>NZ_KQ948924.1:0-363194 GCF_001514235.1 Streptomyces caeruleatus
GTCGGCTAGCTTGCCCTCATGACTGAATTCGTTCTGGTGGCGGGTGCGAAGCTGGGCGCGTGGGCGTGGGACGCGGTGGTGCCCGGGTTGCTGGCGGCCGGGTACGGGGCGCATGCGCTGACGTTGTCCGGGCTGGCCGAGAAGCGGGGCGCACCGGCCGGGCAGCAGACCCATGTGCGGGACATCGTCGAGGAGGTGGAGCGTCTCGGCCTGCGGGACGTGGTGCTGGTCGGGCACAGTTACTCGGGCATACCGGTCGGGCAGGCCGCGGAGCGCATCGGTGACCGGCTGTCGCGGGTGGTGTACGTCGACGCGAGCGTCCCGGCCGACGGGAAGTCGTTCCTGTGGGGTTGGCCGAGTGACGGGGTGCGGGCGGCGATCGAAGCGAACGACGGCTTCTGGCCGTCCTTCTCGGCGGAGGATCTGGCGGACCAGGACCTCACCGACGAGCAGATCGCCCGGATCGTTCGCGACTCGACGCCGCATCCCGGCGCCTCGCTCACCGAACCGGCCGTGGTGACCCGCCCGCTCGCCGAGTTGCCGTCGACCTACGTCAAGTGCCTGCTGGACTGGCCCGAGCCGAGCGACGACGTCGCCGAACTCCTCAAGAGCGACCGCTGGGAGCTGGTGACCATGGACACCGGCCACTGGCCGATGTTCTCCCAGCCACACGAACTGGCCCGCATCCTGCACGAATCCGTGACCTCCCCCTGATCCACTCCCCCGCCTACCGGTCGGTATGGTCTGCGTACGGCGCGTTCTCAGTGAGGAGAGGCGAGGTCAACGCATGGGCAAGCACTGGGCGGACTTCCAGTACGAGATCTATCTGAACGGCATGACGGGGGCGGTGCCCCGGCTGCCCACCGATCTGACCCGGCTGGAGGAGCTGACCGAGCAGCGCCTCGGTCCCGGTCCCGTCGGCTATGTGGCGGGCAGCGCGGGCGGCGGCAGCACCGCCCGCGCCAACCGGGCGGCTCTGCGGCGCCGCCGGATCGTCCCGCGCATGCTGCGGGACGTGCACGAACGGGACCTGTCCGTCGAGGTGCTGGGCCGCGCCCTGCCCGCCCCGCTGGCCCTCGCGCCCGTCGGCGTGCTGTCGATCATGCATCCGGACGCGGAGTGCGCGGCCGCCCGGGCCGCGGCGGCACAAGGGGTGCCGTTCATCCTCTCCTCGGCGTCCAGCACCCCGATGGAGCAGGTCGCGGAGGCGATGGGGGACGCCGAGCGCTGGTTCCAGCTGTACTGGCCTAAGGACCCGGAGGTGGCCCGCAGTTTCCTCGGCCGGGCGAAGGCGGCCGGGTTCACCGCGCTCGTCGTCACCCTGGACACACCGATGCTGGCCTGGCGGCCCCGCGATCTCGACCAGGCGTACCTGCCGTTCCTGCACGGCGTGGGCACCGCCAACTACTTCTCCGACCCGGCGTTCCAGGCGGGCCTGGCCAAGCCGGTGCACGAGGATCCGAACGCCGCCGTGATGCACTTCGTCGGCATGTTCTCGGACCCCGCCAAGACCTGGCCCGACCTGGCGTTCCTGCGGGAGAACTGGGACGGCCCGATCGTCCTCAAGGGCATCCTCCACCCGGACGACGCACGCGCCGCCGCCGACGCCGGGATGGACGGGGTCGTCGTCTCCAACCACGGCGGCCGTCAGGTGGCCGGCTCCATCGGCGCGGCGGACGCTCTGCCCCGGGTCGTGGAGGCGGTCGGCGACCGGCTGACCGTCCTCTTCGACAGCGGCGTCCGTACCGGCGACGACATCTTCAAGGCCCTCGCCCTCGGCGCGCGGGCGGTGCTCGTCGGACGGCCGTACGCGTACGGGCTCGGCCTCGACGGCCAGGCCGGCGTCGAGCACGTCATCCGCTGTCTGCTCGCCGAACTCGACCTCACCCTCGCCCTGTCCGGGCACGCCACCCCCGCCACGATCGGTCCCGCCGACCTCATCGAGGAATCCGCATGACCGCCACGAAGAACGTCCTCGCCGTCATCTCGCCGCACGTGGGTGGCCGCGGCATCGGCGCCGGACTCGCCACCCTGTTCCCCGAGAGCGCGAACGTCACCGTCGTCGAGGCGGCCGACGAGGACCCGGCCGCGCTGCGCGCCGCGCACGCCGTCATCACGGCGCTCGCCCCGCTGACCGCCGGACACCTCGCCGCCGCACCGGAGTTGGAGCTGGTGCAGTGCGCGAGCCACGGCTTCGACTACGTCGACGTGGCGGCGGCGCGCGAGCGCGGGGTGGACGTGTGCAACATCGGTTCCAGCGGTGCCGAGGCGCAGAACGTGGCCGAGCAGACCTTCGCCCTGATGCTCGCCCTGGCCAAGCAGCTGATCCCCGCCCACACCGCGCTGGTCGAGGCCGACTGGGCGCTCCCCCGGCTCCAGCACTCCCTGACCGAGCTGTCCGGCAAGACGCTCGGCATCGTGGGTCTGGGGCAGGTCGGGCGTGAAGTGGCCCGCCGCGCGACGGCGTTCGACATGGGCGTGGTCTACGCCGGCCGCCGCCGACTGTCCCCGGAGACGGAGGCCGCCCTCGGCGGCGCCCGCCACGTGCCGCTCGACGAACTGCTGCGCACCGCCGACTACGTCTCCCTGCACGCCCCGCTCACCGAGGAGACCCGGCACCTCCTGAACGCCGAGCGCCTCGCACTCCTCAAGCCGACCGCGTTCGTCATCAACACCGCCCGCGGCGCCCTGATCGAACAGGACGCCCTCGCGGACGCGCTGGAGAAGGGCGCGGTGGCCGGTGCGGGCATCGACGTCTTCGACCCCGAACCCCCCACACCGGCCCTGCGCCTCCTCCACGCCCCGAACGTGGTGCTCTCCCCGCACGCCGGCGGCGTCACCCGCGAGACCCTGGTGCGCATCGCCCTGGCGGCCGTGCAGAACGTGACGACCTTCCTGTCGGGCGAGGCGCCGCGGGACGTGGTGAACTAGGCGTTCTCCTCCCCCACTCGGACTGCCCGCACCCCAGGCGTCTCGACCTCCGCGCTCGAAAGCGAGCCGGGACTCGCCGACGTCGACGGGGCGGTCAGCCAGCGTTGGGACTCGGAGTCGTCGCGGACCTTGGCCACGATGTCGGCGGACTTGTCGGCGATGGTGGGGGCGACGGCGAGTCGCTTGTCCCAGCGGGGCAGTAACTCGCCCTGGACGGTGAGGTCGTAGCGCACGTCGTCGGCCCGCTCGGAGTCGTCGTCGGCGCACTTGCCGAGGATCACCACGCCGGCGTCCTTGTGGGAGTCGAGGCACAGGCCGGGGTCCGCCACGCTGCGCAGCAGGCCGTCCTTCTCGTACGACCACTGCTGGGTGTCGTCGTCCGAGCACTCCGCCAGCTCGGTCCCGGCGCCGGGCTTCGGCTCGCCGCGGATGTCGAGACACAGGTCGGCCTCGGCGTTGCGGAAGCTGGTCCGGCGCGGTGCGTTGGGGAGTTGGGCGGTGCCCGGTGGTGAGGTGGAGGCCGCGGGGGGCGACTGGGAGGCCGTGTTGCCGCCGGTGGCGGAGGCGGCCGGGTCGACCCCGTCGTCGTCCGAGAGCAGGCCCGCGGCGAGCGTGATCGCGATCAGCCCGGCCGAGGCCACGCCCACGCCCGTGAGCAGGGTCCGCGAGGAGCGCGGCCCGCCGGGTGTCCGGCGGATCTGCGCGGGGATCCGGGACAGGAGGTGACGTCGTGCGGCGCCGTGCCGGGCGGAGCCGCCGGCGCGGGGTGCGGAGGACCGCGTGCGGCCCGGTCTGGTGTCCAGATAGCGGCGCGCGCCCCAGCCGAGCACCGCCTCGGCGATGAGGACGCCCAACCCGCCTTCGAAATGGCTCAGTTGTTCGGCGGCGTTGCGGCAGTAGCGGCACTGCGTCAGATGCTGCTGGACGTCCGGCAGCAAGGCCCCGCCGCGCCGAATCGGAACGTCGAGGAGGCGGTTGTGGAACCGGCAATCCTTGGTCGGCGCGAGTTCCCGATGGGCATGTACACAACCTTCACGGAATTTATCACGCGCCTGTTCGAGAGCGGCCGTGGCGGTGACGGTATCCATGCCCAACAGACCGGCGGGCACGCTTAGCGGCTCGGCCTCGACCTCGGTATGCCAGAGCAGACAGCGGGCAAGTCCCGGAAGCGACTGGAATGACCGGTCGGCGAGCCGGCGATTTTCCGGCGTCATGGACTTCGCGGTCCGCATACCGCGACCGCCGGCGGGTTTCCCCAGCTCCGGCAGAACACCCGCTATTCGGTCGTCCGCCGACCACTGCCGGACCGCGTCCCGGACTGCCACGAGCAGCCGGGGACGCAGCGCGGCAGCGGATTCGCCGAGCGCCAGGCGGTCGAGGACCTGATGGAATGCGGCGGCGGTGACCATGTCGGCAGCCGTCTCCGGGGAGGCGAGGCAGATCTCCGCGTACGCGTGGACCGGTTGCCAGTGCCGCGCCATGAGCAGCGCGACGGACGGAGCGGCCTCGCCATCCGGACGGCCCCGTAACCGGGCGGCGAGACCTTCGTCGGATTCCTCCGGTTCCCCGCCGGACGGGGGGTAAGGAGGGCGAGGGGGGTGGGGGGTGGGCACTGAACGGATTCCTTCCCACGCTCAAGACACGGAAGTTCCCTTCGCCGAAAAGGACCGAGCGACTTGGTGTGCACCTCTCCGGCACGAGCGGGGGGAGCAAGAATTCGCCCACGTCCATCCGCCCCGGTTCTTCACGGAACGCATGAGACCCGGCCTTTTTCCACCCCCCACGGGTAGTTCACCCTTGCACAGCACACGGATGGCCAACAAGACACTTGGGCAACATCCGCACCTTTGAAAGAAAGTCAGATTCGGCGGCAACTCGCCGCACGCGCGCGAGCTTTCGACATTCCATGCGCCCCGTGTGAAACGCGCGCACACGCCGCCGCACCACGCACGCTCCCCGGCGCGCACGCCCGCGTAGTCCACTGGGAGCGGCCCTCTCGGAAGGCCCCGCGCAGGGACGGCGGCTCTCCTGCGCGTCATGGGCCGCCGACCCCGTTCCTCCCGCCCTCGGTCGGCGGCCCCCGGGCGGGAGGAACGGGGACCGCCACGGGACCGGGACGGTGAGGCGGCGGGATGGTTCAGATCTGCCAGGAACGCAGCCGGTCGGCCGCGCCGTACACGTCGACCTTGCCGGAGATCAGGTCGCGCGCGAGGTCGACGAGGGCGCCGTAGGGCGGGTCGATGCCGACGCCGCTGACGAACATGTAGGCCACGGCGGACGCGCAGGCGAAACGGGCGTTGGCCGAGGGCAGCGGCTTGAGCAGGGCCAGGGTGTGCAGCAGCGCGGCGGCCCGCCAGGCCGGGTCGGAGTCGACGCCCAGCCGGGGCGGATCCACACGATGGCGGGCGACGGCGGCGACCAGCGCGCTGAAGTCGTTGACCGTGGGCTGGTCCGGCAGGACCTCTTCGTGGCGCTGCAGCAGCCAGGGCACGTCGATATGGATGACGGGTGCCATCGGTCAGGCGGCCCGCCCCTCGCCCTTGGCGGACGGTTCGTCGTCGGGGAAGGCCGCGGCGAACTCGTCGGCGTGCGAGGCGAAGAACCGGCGGAACGCCTCGGCGCCCTCCTGCAGGGCCCGGTGCCGAGCTATGTCGGCCGCCGCGGCCTCGCGCACGAGTGCCTTCATCGACGTACCGCGTTCCTTGGCGATCTGCCGCAGGTCCTCGAGCTCGCGGTCGCTGAACTCCACGTTGAGAGCTGGCATGGCCTCACGGTACCGCTCGGGTACTCACGCGTAAATACGTGCAGGTCAAGTGTGATGTACGTCGGTACCACGCGGCTATGGAACACCCCGCGCCGCGCGCTGTCGCACGGGCGCGGTCCCGAGACGTGGGTCACATTCGCCCCCGGGATGTCACATTCCGGCCCCCGCCGGGCCTCGCAGTGGTGAGCGCGCACTGGGAGGCCCCGCATGTCCGACACCCCCGCACCCGTCACCACCACCGACGACGCGACCGGCGTCTTCGTCGAGCACCGCGAGCTGATGTTCGGCGTCGTCTACAACATCCTCGGCAGCGTCGCCGACACCGAGGACGTCCTCCAGGAGAGCTGGCTGTCCTGGACGGCGCGGGGCGGGGGCGCGCCGCTGGAGGGAGTCGACAACCCGCGGGCGTATCTGGTGCGGATCGCCGTGAACCACGCGCTGACGCGGCGGGCCACGATCAGCCGCCGCCGGGAGACCTACGTCGGCCCCTGGCTGCCCGAGCCGCTGGTCGCGGTCGACGAGCACGACGGCGCCGAGGACCCGGCCCTGCGCACCGAATCCGTGTCACTGGCGATGCTGGTCGTCCTGGAGTCGCTGTCGCCACTGGAACGCGCGGTGTTCGTGCTGCACGAGGTGTTCGGGTACGCGCACACGGAGATCGCGGAGATCATCGACCGCAGCCCGGCGGCCGTACGGCAGCTGGCGCATCGCGCGCGCGGGCACGTGCACGCGCGGCGGCCGCTGTACGAGGCGCATCCGCGGGTGCGCCGGGAGGCGACCGAGCGGTTCGTGCGGGCCGCGGTGGGCGGGGACATCGCCGAGCTCATGGAGGTCCTCGCGCCGGACGTCACGGTGTGGACGGACGCCGGGGGCAAGCGCAAGCCGGCGGCGCTGCGGCCCGTGCACGGCCGGGACAAGGCGCTGCGGTTCTTCGGGTCGTACGGGAGGAAGGGCGGGGCGGGCCACCTGGAGCTGCGCTACCGGCGGGTCAACGGTGACGACGCGGTGGTGCTGTTCCAGGGCGGGGAGCCGTACGCCGTGCTGGTCCTGGATCTCACACCGGACGGCGACCGGGTGTCCGGTGTCTACGTCGTCAGCAACCCCGACAAGCTGACGCATGTGCCCCGGGAAGCGGCGTGAGCGCCCGGGAGGTGCCGGCCGGAAGAGGCGAGCGGGTCGCGGACTGGTTCGACGGGCGGCTCGGCATCCACACCCTCGGCCGGAAGTACCTGCGCAAGGTCTTCCCGGACCACTGGTCCTTCCTGCTCGGCGAGATCTGCCTGTACAGCTTCGTCGTGCTGATCCTGACCGGCGTGTACCTCACGCTGTTCTTCCATCCGTCGATGAACGAGGTGACGTACCACGGCAGTTACACGCCGCTCAACGGCGTCCGCATGTCCGAGGCCTACGCCTCCACGCTGGACATCAGCTTCGACGTGCGCGGCGGGCTGCTGATCCGGCAGCTGCACCACTGGGCGGCGCTGGTCTTCGTCGCCGGGATGCTCACGCACATGATGCGGCACTTCTTCACCGGGTCGTTCCGCAAGCCGCGGGAGGTCAACTGGCTGTTCGGCTGGTCCCTGCTGCTCCTCGGCCTGTTCGAGGGCCTCTTCGGCTACTCGCTGCCGGACGACCTGCTGTCGGGGACGGGTCTCAGGTTCGTGAACGGCGCGCTGCTGTCGGTGCCGATCGTCGGGACGTATCTGTCGATGTTCCTGTTCGGCGGGGAGTTCCCCGGCCAGGACATCGTGGCCCGCTTCTACTCCCTGCACGTCCTGGTGATCCCCGGCATCATGGCGGCGCTGGTCGTGGTGCACGTCCTGCTGGTCGTCCACCACAAGCACACCCAGTTCGCGGGGCCCGGCCGCACCGAACGCAATGTCGTCGGCGCCCCGTTCATGCCGGTCTACCTGGCGAAGGCGGGTGGGTTCTTCTTCCTGGTCTTCGGCGCGCTCACGTTCATGGCGGCGGTCGCTTCGGTCAACCCGGTCTGGTCCTACGGCCCCTACCGCGCCGACCAGGTCTCCACCGGAGCCCAGCCCGACTGGTATCTGGGCTTCGCCGAGGGGCTGGTCCGCGTCATGCCGGGCTGGGAGATCACCGTGGGGGGCCACACGCTCGTCCTCGGGGTGCTGATCCCGGTCGTGGTCTTCCCGCTGCTGCTGGTGTTCATCGGCGTGTATCCGTTCCTGGAGGCCAGGGTCACGGGCGACAAGCGCGAGCACCATCTCCTCGACCGCCCGCGCAACCGCCCTGTGCGCACGGGGATCGGCGCGGCATGGATCAGCCTCTATCTGGTCCTGCTGGCGGGCGGCGGCAACGACATCGTGGCGACCCGCCTGCATCTGTCGATCAACGCGGTGACGTGGACGATACGCATCGCGGCCCTGCTCGTCCCGGTGCTGGTGTTCGTCGTCACCCGCCGCATCTGTCTCGGCCTCCAACTTCAGGACCGGGAACGGGTGTTGCACGGCCGCGAGACCGGCCTGATCAAGCGGCTGCCGCACGGCGAGTACGTCGAGGTGCACCAGCCGCTGGACCAGGCGGCGCTGCACACCCTGACCGCCCACCAACGGCCGGGCCCAGTCGTGGAGCACGAGCCCCGAAGCATCGAGTAGGCGACCTGCCGCCCCACACCAGGTGCCCGGGCCGTGTACTCCTGACCTGCCCTACAACCCCCGATGACGTCCCGGTGTCACACCCCGTGCCGGCATCCCGCCCACCGCTCCCGCAAGGAGCTCCCGGTCAGGAACATCACGCAGTAGCCACGACCGGAGGCCTGGGGAGGCCCGCCGCCGCACGCCGCGGCGGCGGGCTCACCGGTACCTATCCCTGGTCGGCCACGAAGGAGGCCATCCGGGTCAGGGCGGAGTTCCAGTTGATCGTGTGCTCGTTGGTCGACCAGGACTGGATGTCGTCGATGTAGCAGAACTGGCCGACGCAGCCCTGGAGTCTGCTCTGTGCGTAGGGGTCCTGGATGCTTGAGTTCGGCCCGCCCGCGAGCGTGCCGACCGGCGGGTTCGGCTGGCTCGGGTCGAGCTGATGGGCGTACCAACGCGCGTGCTGGTTACGGGAGTTGACCTCGCCGTAGCCGGTCACGTACGAGATGTTCAGCGCGTTGCGCCCGAGGAGGTAGTCCATGCTCTGGAGCGCCCCGTCACGGTACTTCGAGGCACCGGAGATGTCGTACGCGGCGGCGATGACCACGGCGTTGTGCAGGATCTGGTGGTTGGAGCCCCAGTCGTAGAGGTTGCCCTCGGGGGCGTACGGCATCCCGTACGGCTGTGCCTTCAGCGTGGCCAGGTAGCGGTCAGCACCGTTGGTCACGGACTGGCGCACCTTGTCCCGGCCGGGCAGTTTGCTCGGCACGGTCGCGAGGTCGAGGCGGGCGGCCGCCGCGGTCCTGGCCCAGTCGTAGCCGACGGGGACGAACACGTCGGCCGTGTGCACCGGGGAGCCGAGGACGTGGTCCGCGAACTCCTTCTCACCGGTACTGAGATACAGCTCCGCCGCCGCCCAGTAGAACTCGTCGGTGACGTTGTTGTCGGCGTACGTGCCCCCGCCGATGCCGTCGCTCTCGGAGGCGTACCGGTCGGGGTGCGCGAGCGCCGCCGCCCACGCCGTCCGGGCGGCGCCCAGCGCCCTCGCCGCGAACTCCTTGTCGTACGGCTTGTACAGGCGGGCCGCCTGCGCGGCCGTCGCCGCCAGGTTGAGGGTCGCCGCGGTGGACGGCGGATGCAGTTCGCGCTTCTGCGGGTCGTCGCTCGGCAGCAGCGGCAGGCCCGTCCACTGTTCGTCATGGATCTTGTGATGCGCCATGCCGGCCAGCGGCTGCCCCGCGGGCACCTGCATCTTCAGCAGGAACTCCAGCTCCCAGCGGACCTCGTCGAGGATGTCCGGCACGTTGTTGCCGCTCTCCGGGATGGCGAGCGTGCCGTCGCCGAGCTTCCTCGGCTCCCCGGTGCGGGCGAGCAGTTCGCGTTCGTACGTGCTCAGCAGCTCCCACACGGAGATGCCGCCGTTGACGACGTACTTGCCGTGGTCGCCCGCGTCGTACCAGCCGCCGGTCACATCGAGGCTGTAGTCGCACACGCCGGGCTGGCAGGGCACGTTGCCGTCACCCTTGTTGGGTGCGACGTCGACGTGCCCGGCCGGTCGGGCATAGCCCGGTCGCAGGTCGTCACGGATCGCGATGCCGCTGCGCTGCGTGTAGTAGTACTTCACGGCGTCCAGGCGCAGCTTCTCGTAGGCGCCCGTCCCGATGCCGAAGGGCCGGCTCGCCTCCCCGTCGGCGACCAGGGTCAGACCCTCGCCCTGCTTGCGGTAGGCGCCGAAGTCGATGGAGTGGACGTTCTGCGCGGAGGAGGCGTCGGTGCCGCGCGGCACGGTCCAGCCGTGGGCGACGACCGTCCCGGACGCGTTCTTCAGCTGCCAGGGCAGTTTCCCGGTGGCGTCGGTGACCAGCGTGGCGTTCTTCGGCCCGGCCGGGAGGTAGGCGACCTGGTTCACACGGACCCGCGGGCCGGTGTCGGGCTCGTACACCTCCGGCGGGACACCGCCCAGCAGCGAGGCGTCGTCCATGCAGAAGCGCCACGCGTCGTCGCTGCCTCCGAGTTGGAAGGCGACCTGGCCCTGCGGGGTGTCGACGGGCGAGGTGAAGGTGTACGCGTAGGAGTTCCCGGAGACGCTCAGCTGCGGCGTCACCTCGAAATAGGTGTCGTACGGGGCCGCCGACAGGCCGACGATCGCCCGCACGGTGTGCCCCTCGGGTGAGCCGTTCGCGGTGAAGGAGAAGCGGTACGACTCCCCCTTCACCAGGGTGATGTCGTTCTGGCCGACCGCGGCGTCCCAGGGGTTGGCGGTGCCGGCGGGCACGTCGGCGCAGAGCCGGCCGTCGGACAGGGCCGCGGTGACGGTGCTGCTCGTCCACCATGGCTCTGTGGTGGTGTCGAAGGTGCCGTTCTTGAGCTGCTCGACCTCTTCGGCGGCGGCCGGGTTGGTCGGCAGGGCGGTTAGGCCTGCGGCCAGCAGGGCCGTCAGGGTCAGCAAGGTGGTTCTGCGGCGTTTCACGTCTGGGCTCCTCGGGGGAGGGGCGGGTGACGCTCGGCGTGGGAGCGCTCCCAGATGCGGACGCAGTCATGTTTGTTGGCGACATGACAGTCCGTCAACGGTCCGGACGCACGGCTTTCGGGTGCGGCGCCATCGTGGCTGGTCGCGCAGTTCCCCGCGCCCCCAAGAGAGGGCGCGGCTGCGCCCGGCGTCCGGACCAGGACGTAGGTCAGGTGGCCGGTGCCTCCAGCTTGCTGATGCGTAGTGCCCCTCGGGGCTCCCCCGGGTGGGCGCTCGTCAGGGTCAGGCGCAGACCGGAGCCTCGCATCGCGTCGAAGGTGATGACGGTCGGTGCGTTCGAGGCGGTGGCCCAGTCCACGGACGCGCCCTTGACAGGCGTGTACCGTCGGCCGTCCCAGACCTCGGCCGCGACCGACGCAGGCAGGGTGTGCGACGCGTCCTCGGTGAACGAGACCTCCACCCGGTCGAAGGTCCGCGCGCGGCCGAAGTCCACACTCACCCAGTCCTCGGGGCGGGCCCCGTCGAAGGCCGGCAGCAGGGCCGTCGCCGACTTGAGGAAGCCGTTGGACCAGCCGGTGGCCGGGTCGCCGTCGAGCATGGCGGCCGGGAGGGTGTCCGGGCGGCCGGAGTAACTGGCGTCCGCGTAGGGGTAGTTCGCGGGAGCCGGGTAGTCGGGCTCGAACTCCGGGGCCGGGGTGAGCGCGGCGGAGCGGGCGTGGGTCGTCCGCACGCTCACGCTGCCCGCCCGCAGTCCCTCGGCCTGGGCACTCACCTTCAGGGTGCCCGTCTTCGTGCCGGACCGTACGATCGCCAGCGCCTTGCCGTGGAAGGCCGTACGCGTACTGGCCTGGTAGCGCTCGGCGCTCTCCTCGCGCCCGTTGTCCAGGCCGGCCAGCGAGCCGCCTCGTACGTCGAAGGTGATCAGGTCCTCGGCGTCGGGCACCACCACGCCCCGGGCGTCGACGACCTCCGCGGTCACGAAGAGCAGTGAACGTCCGTCAGCGGCAAGGGACTTGCGGTCGGCGGTGAGCCGTACGGCCTTCGGTGCACCGGCCGTGCGCAGTACGTCGGTGGCGACCGCCTTGCCACCCTTGCTGGCGACTGCCTTCAACTCCCCTGCCTCATAAGGGACTTTCCAAGTCAGATGCAGCTTGCCCGCGCTGCCGTTCGGGCTGGTGTAGCTGCCGGGGTGGGGGCCGTCGGTGAAGGTCTTGTCGTCGCCGGTCGCCTCGGTGGTCTCCAGGTAGGTCCGGCCGTCGACGGTCCTCTTGGTGTCGAAGGTGCGGGTGCCCAGGGACTCGCCGTTGAGGAACAGCTCGACGGTGTCGACGTTGGAGTACGCCCACACCTCGACCGTGTCGCCCTCCTGGTGGTTCCAGGTCATCGGCAGCAGATGGACCATCGGTTCGTCGACCCACTGGCTCCGGAACAGGTAGTACATGTCCTTCGGGAAGCCTGCCGTGTCGACGGCGCCGAAGAAGGACGCCTTGACCGGGAAGACGTCGTACGGCGTGGGCTCGCCGATGTAGTCGATGCCCGACCACAGGAACTGCCCGGCGAACCACTTCCGGTCCCGGTCCTTCTTGTGCCCGTACTCGCCGCTCATGGTCCAGGAGGCGAGGTTGTTGTCGTAGGAGGAGGTCGCACGCCTGCCGGGGGTGTGGTTCTCGCCGGTGTTGAGGCGCTCGGGCTCCTGGTAGGCGCCCCGGGTCGAGGTCTCGGAGGAGGACTCGGACTCGAAGAGGAACAGGTGGGGATAGCGGGCGTGCAGGGCGTCCACCGACTTGGCGGTGTTGTAGTTGAGGCCCAGGCCGTCGAGCTTGGCCAGGATCAGGTCGCCGGGTGAGCCGGGGGCGGGCACGCTGCGGTGGCGGTGGGAGCCGATGACGACGGGGCGGGTGTCGTCGGCGGCCTTGAGGGCGGCGATGAGCCGGTCGGCCATGGCGAGTCCGGAGGTGGAGGTGAACTCGGAGACCTCGTTGCCGATCGACCAGGCGAGGACGGCGGGCGAGTTGCGGGCGGCCAGCACCATCTCGGTGATGTCCTTGTCGGCCCACTCGTCGAAGAAGCGCCCGTAGTCGTAGCGCGTCTTGGGCGAGCGCCAGCAGTCGAAGGCCTCCACCAGCATCACGATGCCCATCTCCTCGCAGACCTGGATCATCTCCGGGGAGGGCGGGTTGTGGGAGGTGCGGAAGGCGTTGACGCCCATCGACTTCATGATGGTCATCTGCCGCCGGATCGCGTCGATGCTGACGGCCGCGCCGAGGGCGCCCAGGTCGTGGTGGAGGTCGACACCCTTGATCTTGCTGTGGACGCCGTTGAGGTGGAAGCCCTCGTCGGGGTCGAAGCGGAAGGTGCGGAAGCCGAAGGGCGTGCGGTAGGTGTCGGTCGTCCTGCCGCCGACGCGCAGGTCGGTCCTCAGGGTGTAGCGGTGGTGCGGGGTCTCGAAGTCCCACAGCCCGGGCCGGGGAACCGTCAGCTCGTGGGTGGCGGTCGCGCGGTCGGTGACGGGGACCGTGGAGGACGTCCGGGCGACCGTACGGCCGTCGGGATCGACGATCCGCGAGACGACCTCGACGTCCGTGCCGCCGGCGGAGGCGTTCACCACCGACGTCCGGACGTGGACGACGCCCCGCTCCTCGGTGATCTCCGGCGTCGTGACGTACGTACCCCAGCGCTCCACGTGCACCGGCTCGGTGACGACCAGGCGGGCCTCGCGGTAGATGCCGCTGCCCGAGTACCAGCGGCTGCTGGGCAGCCGGTTCTGCACCTTGACCGCGAGCACGTTCTCGGTGGCGCCGTCGGTGTGCACGAGGTCGGTGAGGTCGAAGGCGAAGCCGGTGTAGCCGTAGGGGTGGCGGCCGACCTCCTCGCCGTTGCAGTAGACGTGGGAGTCCATGTAGACGCCGTCGAACTCCACCGATATCCGCTTGCCCGCGAGGCCGGGCGGCAGGGTGAAGGCGAGGCGGTACCAGCCGAGGCCGCCGGGGAAGAAGCCGGTGCCGCTGGTGGTGCCGTGCTCGGTGGTCGGGGCGAACTCGATGCTCCAGTCGTGCGGCACCGCGACCTGGCGCCAGCCGGAGTCGTCGTGGCCGGGCTCGGCGGCATCGGCGTAGGCCCCGGTGGGGTCGGTGATGCCGCCCGGGTTCACCAGTGCGAAGCGCCAGCCGTCGCGCAACGGGACCGTGCGGCGGCCGGACGCGGCACCGGCCGTACCGGCGAGCCCCGCGGCCCGTGCCGTCGGGGTGCCCAGCAGCGCTCCGGCCGCCGGCGCGGCCGTGGAGGCGAGCAGTAACGATCTTCGAGTGACTGTCATGGCGGCTCTCCCTCATCAGGGCCCAGAAGTACTCACAACTGATCGTGAACAAACAGATTCTGACGGGGAGGCGCGCGGAAGAGTCAAGAGTGCGCCACGGAGTTCCGGTACCAACCGGTCGCCGACGCACTAGGCTGGAGCAGCGAGTGTCACGCTTGATCACCGTGAGTGTGCGCGTTGGAGTGGCGAGCATGAGCCCGGAGTATCCGTTCGACGAGGCCGCGACGGCCCGGGCGGTCATCGACGACGGCGGCGTGCTCGTCGAGTGGAACGCCGGCGCCGAGCGGCTGTTGGGCCACCGGGCCGCCGAGGTCGTCGGACGCCCCGCCGCGGAGCTGCTGGCCGATGAACGCGGACGCGGCACCCCGGAGGGCGACCGCTGGGACGGCGTCCTCACGCTGCGCCGCCGCGACGGCGGCACGCTCTCCGTGTGGCTGCTCGCCCACCGGCTGCGTCACCAGGGCGAGGGCCCTTACCGCTGGCTCGTGGTCACCCCGCTGGAGGGCGACGGTGCGCGGCTGCCCGACGATCCCCTGGACGAGGTCGGGCTCCTCGCCTCGCCCTGCGCCATCGCGATCTATGACGAGCGGCTGCGGCTGCGCAGGATCAACGGCGTCATGGCGGAGGTCCTCCACCTCTCCGAGGACCATGTGCGGGGCCTGCGGGCGCCCGAACTGACGGGGCGGGCACAGAGCTACGACATCGAGCGGCAGCTCCTACGCGTGCTCACCACGGGCCAAGGCACCGACGTACGGACGTACGTGCCGGTCGGCGGGGACAGAACGCACGCCTGGCTGGCCCGGATGGCCCCGATCACCGACGGCAGGGGGCGGGTGCGCGGTGTGTCGGTCGCCGCGCACGACTTCACCGAGCAGTACGTGGCCCAGGAGCGGCTCCAGCTGGTGAACGAGGCCAGCGTCCGGATCGGCACCACCCTCGATGTCACGCGGACCGCCCAGGAGCTGGCGGACATCTGTGTCCCCGCGCTCGCCGACTTCGTGAGCGTGGACCTGCTGGACCCGCCGGAGCACGGCGGCGAGGCGCCGACCGGGCGGCCGACGGCCCCGATCGTCCTGCGCCGAACCGCCCACCGGTCCGTCAACTCCGGCAGCCCGGAAGCCGTGGTCAAGCCCGGCCACGTGGACGTCTATCCCACCCCGTCACCGCAGGCGGACGCGCTGCTGACGGGCCACACGCTCATCGCCTCGACCTCGACCGACGACCTCGCGCAGTGGCTCTCCTGGGACCCGGCCCGCGCCGAGCGGATCCAGGAGTACGGCATCCACACCACGATGTCGGTGCCGATCCAGGCCCGCGGCACCACCCTCGGCGTCGCCGTGCTCACCCGGTTCAAGAACCCCGAGCCGTTCACGCCCGACGACGCGCTGCTGGCCGAGGAGATCACCGCCCGCGCGGCCGTCTGTATCGACAACGCCCGCCGCTACTCCCGCGAACGCGAGACCGCCCTCGCCCTCCAGCGCAGCCTGCTGCCCCGAACCCTGCCGCGCACCGCCGCCCTCGAAGCGGCCTCGCGCTATCTCCCGGCGGCGCGCTCCGGCGTGGGCGGTGACTGGTTCGACGTGATCCCGCTGTCCGGGATGCGGGTGGCGATGGTGGTCGGGGACGTCGTCGGCCACGGCATCCAGGCCTCGGCCACGATGGGCCGGCTGCGTACGGCCGTGCGCACCCTGGCCGACATCGACCTCGCGCCGGACGAACTCCTCACCCACCTCGACGACCTGGTCGTCCGGCTGTCCGAGGAGGCGGGCACCGACGGTGTCTCCGGTGAGGTCGGCGCGACCTGTCTGTACGCGGTGTACGACCCGGTCTCCCGGCGCTGCACGATGGCCCGGGCCGGGCATCCCTCGCCGGTCATGGTGCCGCCCGGCGGTGCGCCCCGCGAGATCGAGCTGCCGGCCGGGCCGCCGCTGGGCCTGGGTGGGCTGCCGTTCGAGTCGGCCGAGGTCGAACTGCGCGAGGGCACGGTGCTCGCGCTCTACACCGACGGGCTGATCGAGACACGGGAGCGTGACGTCGACGCCAGCCACGCGCTGCTGTGCGAGGCGCTGTCGGCGTTCTCCTACTCCCTGGACGAGACCTGCGACCGCGTGCTGCACGCCCTGCTCCCGCCGGGCGGTGCCGCGGACGACGTGGCCCTGCTGCTGGCCCGCACCCAGGGGCTGCCGCCCTCCAGGGTCGCCACCTGGGACATCCCGGCGGACCCGGCGCTCGTGGCACCCATCCGCAAGCAGGTCCTGGAGCAGCTCGGCGTGTGGAGCCTGACCGAGGCGTCGTTCACCGCGGAGCTGGTGGTGAGCGAGCTGGTCACCAACGCCATCCGCTACGGCATCCACCCCATCCGGCTCCGGCTGATCCACGACGCGCGGACGCTGATCTGCGAGGTGTCCGACACCAGCCACACGGCGCCGCATCTGCGCCGCGCCAAGACCTTCGACGAGGGCGGCCGCGGCCTGCTGCTGGTCGCTCAGCTGACCCAGCGCTGGGGCAGCCGGCACACGGCGGACGGCAAGACGATCTGGGCCGAGATCGGACTCCTCGACGAGGAGTGAGGACGCGCGGTGAGTACTCCGTGGGAAAACGGGGAGTCGTGACAGACATGGGACGTGCACGGACACTCCGCTCCTTACACCGGGCGACTCCCCTCGTGACCGCTGTCGCGCTGCTGAGCCTGCTGACCGCGTGCGCCGACGGCGCCGACCCCACGGGTACCGCACAGACACCGGCCGGCACGAGCAGCCGTACGACCGGACCGGCCACGACCGACGCCGGGAGCCCCACCACCGAGCCGGGCACGCCCGGACCGGGCACCCCGGACACCGAGAGCCCGGTGACCCAGTCGGGCGCCGCCGCCCCGCGCTGTCACACCGCCGAGCTGCGCGCGTCGATCGGACGCCCGAGCCCCGGGGCCGGGCAGCGCAACTTCCCGATCGTGCTGACCAACAAGACCGACCGCACCTGCACGGTCCGCGGCTATCCGGGCGCCGCCTTCGTCGACGCGTCCGGCGGGCAACTCGGACCCGACCCGAAGCGCTCCCCCGACACGCCCACGACCGTCACACTGACCCCGGGCCGCAGCGCCTGGGCCGGGCTGTCCTTCGCCAGTCCCGAGATCAGCGGGGCTCGTACGGCCCTGCCGGCGGCGCTGCTCGTGACGCCGCCCGACGAACGGGATCCGCTGAGGGTGCCGTGGACGGCCGGTGAGGTGCCGGTGGCCGGCAACGAGTCCTCGGTGCGGCTGACCGTGGTCCAGCCCGGCACCGGAGGCTGACCCGCCCCGGCCGGTCAGCGGCGACCGCCGCCGCCGTAGCCGCCATAGCCCCCGCCGTAGCCGCCGTACCCGTACCCCCCGCCCGACCAGCCGTTCTGGCCGCCCCAGGAGCAGGAGTACGGGTTGTAGTAGCACGAGGCGTCGGTCGGGGTCGGGCTCGTGGTCGTCGGCTGCGACGTCGACGGGGTCGCGGACGGTGTCGGCGAGGGTGTCGGGGTGGCCTTCGACGGCTCGGGCGTGGGGGTGGTGGCCGGGGCCGGCGGCTTCGCCTTCTTCACTTCCGTGTCCCAGTTGACCACCTCCAGCTGGGGCTCCGTCTTCGAGGTGTCGATCACCCAGTGCTGGGCGTTGTTGTCGTCCTCGCGGCTCTTGAGGACGAGGGCGCCCGAGCCGTCCGTGGCGGCGGGGCTCAGGGCCAGGTCCTGGTTGAAGCGGGGTACGAGGGTGCCCTGGAGCGTGAAGTCGTAGCGGACGTTCTTGGTCTCGGAGTCGGCGGCGTTCGCGCACGGGGCCAGCCGGACCGAGTAGCCGAGGTGGGAGTCGAGGCAGAGATCGGGGTTCGCGGCGCTGCGGGCCAGTCCGTCGGTCTCGTACGACCACTGCTGGCCGGGCGCCGAGGAGCATTTGGCGAGCTCGGTCTCCGCGTCCTTGACGGCCTTCTCGTCGACGATGCCGACGCAGAGCCCGGACCCGATGTTGTGCAGCCGGCCCCGCAGTTCGCCCTTGGCGGCCTCGGCTGCGCCCGCCCAGGAGGGGTTGCCGGTGGCGGAGCCCGCGTCGGCGTCCGGTGTCCCGGTGGGGCGGTCGTTCGCGGCCGGAGCGGGCGCGTCCTCGGAACCGCCGGACGACCACAGGACGAGCGGGAGGACGACGAGGGCGCTGACGGTCGCCACGGCCGCGGTCAGGTTGCGGCGCCGCGTGGCACGGCGGGCGGCCTTGAGGGCGGCGCGGCCGGTGCAGGTGCGGGGGTCCTCGGCTTGCGGGGCGGTGGTGGGGTCGCTTCGGCGGGCGGTACGACGGCCGGAGCGGCGTGCGGCCCGGGGGCCGGCCGGCGAAGAGGCGGACGCGGTGGTCGCGGCGGCGAAGGGCTCGCCCGCGGCGGCAGGCATCGCTCCGACGGTCGCGGGCGCCTCGCCGCCGGGGGCGGGGGCGTGCGCCGGAGGGGTGGGGACCGCTGCCGGGGAGACGAACTCGGCGCTGTCGGCGGTGTCGGCGAAGAACGACTCCCCCGCGATCGGCGCCGTCGACCGCGGCTCCGCGGCCGCTTCGGTCCTGGCCTCGGCGGGCTCCGCGGCCTGGCGTGCTCTCGCCTCCAGGTAGGGTCTCGCGCCCCAGCCGAGCACCGCCTCGGCCAGTGCGACGCCGAGCCCTTCGTTGAAGAAGAGGAGCTGGGCGGCGGTTTCAGCGCAGTGCCCGCAGCGGTCCAGGTGCTCGCGCAGGTCCGGGTCGACGTCGACGCCGCCGCGGCGGTAGGTGACGTCCAGCATCCGCAGGTACTGCCGGCACTCGTGCTCGGGGGCGAGTTCGCGGTGGACCTGGAGGCTCTCCTCGCGCAACCGCTCGCAGGCCCGGCCCAGTTCGATGCGGGCGGACTCCTCGTCGAGGCCGAGGAGCCCGGCCGGTACGGCCAGCGGTTCGGCCTCGACCTCGGTGTGCCAGAGCAGGCAGCGGGCCGCCTGGGGGAGGCGCTGGAAGGCCCCGGACAGCAGCCGTCGGTCGGCGGGCGGCAGCAGTCGGGCGGAGACGCGCTCCGCGCCCTCCGTGTCGGACCGCAGTTCGGGGTGGAGCAGCTCGCGACTGCGGTCGGTGTCCCATTCCGCGGCGATACGGCGCACGGTGACGAGGAGTTGGGGACGCCAGGCGGCCGTCGGTCCGGTCTGCCGCAGTGTTTCGCCGAAAAGCCGGGTGAAGGCCGCGGTGGTGAGCATTCCCGCGGATCGGGCGTCGGCGGTACAAAGCCGTGCGTAGGCGAAGCCCGCTTCCCAGTGCCGATCGAGGAGTTCGCCGACGGGGTGCAGCGCCGGCGACACCCCCGTCCACTTCTTCAGCTCGGCGCTCAGTTGAGCGTCCGTCACATCGAAGAGTCGGTCGTCGTCAGGCGAATTCGACAGGCCTGCGTCAGGCACGACGGCATTCCTCCGGAGAGCTTTCGGCATTGAAGGTCCATACCAACGGGTATGCTCCGGGCGCAACTCTTGTGAAGCCTGGGCACTGGTGAGCGAGGCACACCTTTACACAGGTCAGGGACAGAGAACAAGCGATTCCAGTTTTTGTGCATTGCGTGCGCGACGGTCACTGTTTGACGATTGGTCAATAAGCCTTCAGGGCGATTACGGCACCTCGGCAAGAAATTGGAAACGGTATTCACTCAGCCGCGTTCGCGTGCGAGCGCAAACCATTGAACGCCCGATCTCCGACTTTCATGCCTGGTCATAAGGACGTACGGACCTTCACCCTGCCTTCACAGGTCATGCGCCAACCATTGGACCGCTCCCCCGGTACGCGCCCGGCGGCCTCCCGTACCGTTCACGGGACACTCGGTTGAAGTGAAAAGGACTCACGAACCCCGAGGCGGCCGCCACGCGTTCCACGGACAGATCGGTGGACTCCAGCAGCCGGGCGGCGTGCCGCAGCCGGGCCTCGCGCAGCGCGCGCATCGGTGACTGCCCGGTCTGCCGGGTGAAGAGGTGGGCGAATCGCGAGGGCGAGAGCGCGACCTGCTCGGCGAGGGACCGCACGGTGTGCGGTGCGGCCGGGTCGGCCGCGATCAGCGCCTCCGCCCGGCGCACCCGTGCGTCGATGCCGGGCCGGGACGGCTGGGGCCGCGCGGTGCCGGCGGTCAGCAGGACGACCTCCTCCAGTGAGCACAGGGCGAGTTCGCGGGCGGCGGTGCCATGGGCCACGGCGACCGACTCGTCCCCGGGCGCGTCGCCCGGCGCGGTCGGGGGCGGCGCGTCCGTGCCGGTCCAGCGGGCGTCGGTGAGCATCCGGCGAAACGCCCCCTCGACACGGCCGCGCACCGTGTCCGGCGTCGGCGTGACGACGTACATCCCCTCACAGGCGTCGTACGGACGCAGCCAGGACCGCCAGGAGGGCCGGGCCTGGCAGTGCGCCCACCAGAACCGCCAGTGGCGGGCGCCGGGCTCGACCCCATAGCCGTGCGGAACGCCCGGCGCGAGCACCACGAGGTCACCCGCCCCGGCCCGCGCCTCGGCACTCCCGTGCCGCAGCCGGCCCCGGCCGCCGGTCGTCCAGGTGAACAGCCAGCTGTCCGCGCCGCGCGGCCGGCTGATCCCGTACGTCGGCGGCTGATCGAAGTACCCGACGACCACCAGTCCGGGCGGCGGGGCGGGAACACCGGGCGCAGCAGTCCCGGGCAATCCGTCAGCGCTCACAGTCATCCTCCTCGGACGGGCGTCGGCCTAGCGTGGTCGGGCGAGGACACCTGACCGAGGAGCGGACACATGACAGCCGAGACGACAGCCACGGACATGGCGAACGCCGCCGCACCCATCCTGCCCGAGCGCGGGCTGCGCCAGTTCCAGGAGGAGGGCTTCACAGTCGTACGCGGGCTGTTCGGGTCCGCCGAGATCGACCGCTTGTGCGACCGGTTCGCGGCACTGCACGCGGCCGGTCCCGTGCCCGGGCACTTCGAACCCCGCCCGTCGGACGGCGACCCGCTGCGCGCGTACCCGAGGGTGATGCAGCCGCACGAGATCGACGAACTGGCGCTGCGGGTGCTGCTGGACGCGCGGCTGCGCGGCGTGCTGGAGGTGCTGCTCGGGGAGGAGGTGCTGGCCGCGCAGAGCATGTTCTACTTCAAGCCGCCGGGGGCCCGGGGGCAGGCGCTGCACCAGGACAACTTCTATCTGCGGGTCGAGCCGGGCACGTGTGTGGCGGCGTGGGTGGCCTGCGATGTGATCGACCGGGACAACGGGGGGCTTGAGGTCGTCCCCGGTACGCACGCGATGGAGTTGTTCTGTCCGGAGTTGGCGGACGCGGAGGTGTCTTTCGCGCGGGAGTACGTCGCGCCTCCGGCGGGGTTGGCCGCTGTTCCCGTCGACATGGAGCCCGGGGACGTTCTGTTCTTCAACGGGAGCCTGGTGCACGGGTCGCAGCCGAACCGTACGGAGGGTCGCTTTCGGCGGTCGTTCATCGGGCACTACGTGGGGCGTTCCGCTGAGCGGATCGGGGCGTATTACCGGACGTTGTCGATGAGTGGGGACCGGGTGGCGTTGGGGGAGAGTGAGGGGGCGGGGCCGTGCGGCAGCGAGTTCGCGCCGTACGGGCCCCACTAGTACGTCGTCTGGGGGCGTTTCAGTGGCCGATGATCGGGTGGGGGCTGTATGGCTGCTGTAGCTCCTCCAACTCCTTCTCCGTCAGGCGGAGTTCTACCGCCGCGACCGCGTCCTCGATATGACGCGGCTTGGCGGCGCCGATGATCGGGGCCGTGACCGTGGGCTGGTGGAGGAGCCAGGCCAGGGCGACCTGAGCTCGCGGGACGCCCCGCTCGTTCGCCACCCGCGTGACCGCCTCGACCACGACGCGGTCGCTGTCGGCGTACAGGCCGCTGCCGAAGTTGTCGGTGGCGCTGCGGTCGGTGACCGTGCCCCAGTCCCGGGTGAGGCGGCCGCGGGCGAGCGGGCTCCAGGGCAGGGTGCCGACGCCCTGGTCCGCGCAGAGCGGGAGCATCTCGCGTTCCTCCTCGCGGTAGAGGAGGTTGTAGTGGTTCTGCATCGAGACGAACTTGGTCCAGCCGTGCCGCTCGGCCGTGTACTGCATCTTGGAGAACTGCCAGGCGTACATCGAACTGGCCCCGATGTAGCGCACCTTGCCCGCCTTGACCAGGTCGTGCAGCGCCTCCATCGTCTCCTCGACCGGGGTGTGCGGGTCGAAGCGGTGGATCTGGTAGAGGTCGACGTAGTCGGTGCCGAGGCGGGTGAGGCTGTGGTCGATCTCCGTCATGACGGCCTTGCGGGAGAGGCCGGCACCGTTGGGGCCGGGTCGCATGCGGCCGTTCAGCTTGGTCGCGAGGACGATGTCGTCGCGGCGGGTGAAGTCGCGCAGCGCCTTGCCGACGATCTCCTCGCTGGTGCCGTCGGAGTAGACGTTGGCGGTGTCGAAGAAGTTGATCCCGGCGTCCAGCGCCTGGCGGATCAGCGGTCGTGAGGCCTCCTCGTCGAGGGTCCACTCGTGCGTGCCGCGGTCGGGGAGGCCGTAGGTCATGCAGCCCAGACAGATCCGCGACACGTCCAGGCCCGTCGAACCGAGCTTCACGTACTGCATCGTTGCTGCTCCTGCCTTCGGAGTGGGTACCAGGGGAGCGTACGTCGTCGGATGCGGGGGCGCCCGGTCCGGTCATCGCTCCAGCAGGTCCAGGGCACGTTCCCAGCCGAAGTCCGGCCGTCCGCCGTCCTCCCCCGCCTCGCCGGTGTACGGCTCCCCGAGGCGCACGCCCATGCCGCGCAGGCGTATCAGGCTGTCCTGGTAGGCGGGATGGGCGGCCAGCGCGTCGGCGACGCAGGGCAGGACGGCGATGGGGACGCCGAGGCCGTACGCCTCGCACAGGGTGCCCAGGGCGAGGGTGTCGGCGATGCCGGCGGCCCACTTGTTGACCGTGTTGAAGGTGGCCGGGGCCGCGACCACGGCGTCCGGCGGCGGGAAGGGGCGCGGGTCGCCGGGCGTGCGCCAGGCCGAGCGGATCGGGCGGCCGGTGAGGGCCTCGACGGCGGCGGTGTCGAAGAAGCCGTTCATGGCGACCGGGGTCGCGATGACCCCGACCTCCCAGTCGCGCTCCTGTGCGGCGGTGATCAGCTTGCTGACGTCCGCGGCGATACCGGCGGCACAGACGACGACGTAGAGGAAGGGCTTTCGGGCCTGTACGGGCAGGGCCTGTACGGGAAAGGCCTGTACGGGCAAGGCCTGTTCGCTCACAGCCTGTTCGGTCATCCGGGAACCCTACCCAGACGGTCTAGCGCAGCGGGAAGGACAGCCCGCGCTCGCTCTCCGGGCGCGGCCCGAAGACACGGCGCTCCTTCTCCTCGATCGGCATGTCGTTGATGCCGGCCTCGCGGCGGGTCATCAGGCCGTGCTCGTCGAACTCCCACAGTTCGTTGCCGTAGGAGCGGTACCACTGGCCGTCGGCGTCGTGGCACTCGTACTGGAAGCGGACGGCGATGCGGTTGCCGTCGAAGGCCCACAGGTCCTTGCGCAGGGCGTAGTCCAGCTCGCGCTCCCACTTGGCGGTCAGGAACTCGACGATCTCGGCGCGGCCGGTGACGAAGGTGTCGCGGTTGCGCCACACCGAGTCCTCGGAGTAGGCGAGTGCCACCTTGTGCGGGTCGCGGGTGTTCCAGGCGTCCTCGGCTGCCTGCACCTTTTGGGCGGCAGTCTCGCGGGTGAACGGCGGCAGGGGCGGGCGGTCGGTCATGTCGTCCTCCGGGGCCGGAATGGGGGTACCACTGGTGGAGAACGTGCGTTCTCCGGACTGGCTGCTACCGTAGGAGAACGCTCGTTCTCGCGTCAAGGAGAGGTCGCACATGGACAGCGAAACCGCCCGGGAGCAGGCACTGGACGCCGCGGAGAAGCTGTTCTACGGGCGTGGCATCCAGTCCGTCGGCATGGACGACATCCGGGGTGCGTCAGGGGTCTCGCTCAAGCGGCTCTATCAGCTCTTCCCCGCGAAGGAGCAGCTGGTCGAGGCGTATCTGGAACGGCGCGACATGCGCTGGCGCGGACTGCTCGCCGCCCACGTGGAGCGGCACGCGGACCCCGGGCGACGGATCCTCGCCGTCTTCGACCGGCTGGAGGAGTGGTTCGGCGAGGAGGACTTCCGCGGGTGCGCCTGGATCAACTCGTACGGCGAGCTGGGCGCCCGCTCCGAGCGGGTCGCCGGCCAGGTCCGTTCCCACAAACAGGCGTTCCGCGACTACCTCGCCTCGCTGGTGACGGCGGCAGGACTGCCCGACGCACTGACCGGGCCGCTGTATCTGCTGGCCGAGGGCGCGATGGTGACGGCGGGGATAACGGGCGGTACGCGTCCGGCGGCGGAGGCGCGGGAGGCGGCCCGCTCGCTGATGGCGGCGCGCTGAGGTCGGCGGGCGGGCCCGGCGTCGGCTGCCGGGCCCGCCCGCCGCTGTGAGTGCCGGGTGGCCTACGTAGCCGGCGTCAACTCGCCGTTTCCGACACGGTGATGGCACTCACCGGGCAAGCCCGGGCGGCCTCGCGGACCATCGGGTCGCCGCCGCCGTTCTCGCGGCCGGGGAGCAGGGCACTGAAGCCGTCGTCGTCCTGGGTGAAGACGGAGGGGGCGGCGAGGGCACACTGGCCGGCGCCGATGCAGAGGGCGTGGTCGATGTCGATGTGCAGGTTGTCTGATTCGCGCGTTTCGTTGTCCATGACCGGAGCCTCTTACCAGGTCACGGGGAGTTCCAGCATCCCCTGGATCGTGTCGCCGGGTTTGAAGGGGATTTCCTCCGCAGGGACGGCAAGGCGCAGGGTCGGGAGCCGCTCGAAGAGGGTGCGCAGGGCGATCTCCATCTCGGCGCGGGCCAGGTTCTGGCCGAGGCACTGGTGGATGCCGAAGCCGAAGCCGACATGGTGGCGGGCCGAGCGGTGCCAGTCGAGGGTGTCGGGGTCGGGGTAGACGGACTCGTCGCGGTTGATGACCGAGGTCGAGAAGACCACGCCTTCGCCCGCCCGGATCGTCCCGCCGTCCGTCCCGATGTCCTCGACGGCGACCCGCAGCATGCCGTCGGCGATCGAGAGCATCCGCATCAGCTCCTCGACCGCGGCGGGCAGCAGCGTCGGTTCGGCCCTCAACTCGGCCAGCCGGTCCGGGTGTTGGAGCAGGGTGAAGGTGCCCAGGGAGATCATGTTGGCGGTGGTCTCGTGGCCGGCGACCAGCAGGATGGTCGCGAGGGCGATGACCTCCTCCTGGTCCAGCTCGCCCGCGCGCAGCTGCTGGTGGACGAGTTCGTCCAGGACGCCGTCACCGGGCTCCGGCTGGTTCCGTTTCCGGTCGATCAGCTCCGCGAAGTACGCCTCCAGCCGGTCGCGGGCGGCCATGGTGTCGTCAGCCGTGGGGCCGCGCAGCAGGCGTCGCGACTGTTCCTCGAAGAAGTCGTGATCGGCGTAGGGGACGCCCAGCAGGGCGCAGATGACCATGGAGGGCACGGGCAGGGCGAAGGCGCTCACCAGCTCGGCGGGCGCCCCCTGGGCGATCATCGTGTCAAGCCGTTCGTCCACGATCCGCTGGATCTCGGGGCGCAGCTCGGCGGCGCGCCGCAGGGTGAAGCTGGGGACCATCATCCGCCGCTGGACCCGGTGTTCGGGGTCGTCGACGCCCAGCAGCGCGCCCTTGCGGTTGCGGAGCCCCGCGAACCGTTCGGTGGGCGCGGGGAAGTCGGACCGGGTGCGGTCGGAGGACAGCCGGGGGTCGGCCAGCAGGGTGCGGGCGAGCGCGTGTCCGGTGACCAGCCAGACCGGGCGGCCGTCGTAGAGGCTGATGCGGGCCAGCGGGCGGGTCTCGCGCAGCGGGTCGTAGGCGGTGGGCGGGTGGTAGGGGCAGGTCCGGCTCTGGGGGAAGGTGACGGTGTGCGGTTCCGTCGTGTCCGTCATGGAAGACCTCGCAGACGAAGAGTGCGTCGTGCCGATCTTCATTAGATGCCTCAGGCACCTAGCGGAACGACGCCAAGTTCGGCCAGATCAGCCGCCCGGGCAATCTGGCCGGGGATCGTCGCACAGAGCTTCGGTCAGGGGGACGTCCGGCCCGTCCGCCGGTTCCCGCAGCGCCCGTCGCCGGAAAATCGCTTGTCCGCGGGCGGCGGGCGACCACAGAATCCGGCCATGCCTACGACCCGCGCCTTCCTGCCGCTGACCGTCACCGTCCGTCCGGTGGCGCTCCAGCAGCAGTCCGGCCGTCCATGGAGGCCCACGCTTCCCACGTCGTGAGCGCCGCGCTCGTCGCGGGGCTGATCGCGGGCTACGGCATCGCCGTCCCGGTCGGCGCGGTCGCGACCTACCTCGTCTCCCTCACCGCCCGTACCTCCCTGCGGACCGGGGTCTGCGCGGCGCTGGGCGTCGCGACGGCCGACGGGCTGTACGCCCTCGTGGCCACCCTCGGCGGCTCCGCGCCGGCCGGCGCGCTGCGTCCGGTGCTGGTCCCGCTGCGCTGGGCCTCCGCCCTGGTGCTTGCGGTCCTCGCGATACGGGGCGCCGTCGTCGCCGTACGCCACTACCGCGACCGCCCCCTGGCCACCCGCTCCACTCCCCCCTCTCCCCCCTCTCCCCCGAGCCCGGCACGCGCCTACCTGGCGCTGCTCGGCATCACGCTGCTGAACCCGACCACGGTGGTCTACTTCGCGGCCCTCGTCCTCGGTACGCGCACGACGGAGGCGGCGGCGCCCCTGGAGCAGGGCGTCTTCGTCCTGGCCGCGTTCGCCGCGTCCGCGAGCTGGCAGGTGCTGCTCGCCGGGGGCGGGGCGCTGTTGGGGCGGGTGCTGACGGGGCGTCGGGGGCGGTTGGTGACGGCGCTGGTGTCGAGCGGCGTGATGCTGGCGCTGGCCGTGGGGATGGTGGCGTAGGCGCGCAGGATGATTTCCGGCCGGGCCCTTGTTGAAGGGTGGAGTCAGTCGGCTTCAGGACACGACGATGGGACCGAAGCATGCCTCTCGACGGTGAGTACGAGCCCAGCCCGACCAAGTGGGTCCGCGACCAGGTGGAGTTGTACGAGGGCTCCGGCGGCACCCGGGGGACGACCCTCCAGAACACGGGGAGGCCGGTGATCGTGCTCACGACCCGGGGTGCCCGAAGCGGCAAGATCCGCAAGACGCCGCTGATGCGCGTGGAGCACGAGGGGCGTTATGCCGTGGTGGCCTCGCAGGGCGGCGCGCCCAAGCACCCGGTCTGGTACCACAACGTCAAGGGCGATCCCCATGTGGAGCTCCAGGACGGGCCGGTCAAGCAGGACATGCGGGCCCGCGAGATCACCGGCGCGGAGAAGGACGAGTGGTGGGAGCGGGCCGTGGCGGCGTATCCGCCATACGCCGACTACCAGAAGAAGACGGACCGGGTGATCCCCGTCTTCGTGCTGGAGCCGTTCGACGAGGGCTGAGACGACGCCTGAACGGACCTGGCGTCCGCGACCGGAAATTTTTCTCCGCACGGACGCATGAACCCCCCTTCGCCGGGCACACGTGCGTCAGGCCCCGCCGCGCTCCCCCGTCGCGGCGGGGCTTCCCTGTGCCTCGCGCGCTGAGCGTTCGGTCACGTCGAGGAAGATCTGGTCGGCCTCCGCCACGGTCCGGGAGATGGACCGCTTGATACGGACGGCGACCTCCTCCACGTCTTCGCTGTCGAGGCCGGGCATCAGATCGACCCGGGCCGCCACCAGGGCCGTCTCCAGGCCGGTCTTCATCGTGAACAGGGCCTCCACGCTGTCGATCTCCGGCTGGGCCTCCAGCAGCGCCCGGATCCGGCCGGCCGCCTCGGGGTCGGCGGCCTCCCCGATCAGCTGGTCGCGGGCGTCGCGTCCCAGCCGGTAGGCGACGTAGACGAGGAGCACGCCGATCGCGAGCGACGCGGACGCCTCCCAGACGACCTGCCCGGTGACCATGTGCAGTGCCATGCCCGCGAGGGCGAGGGTCACACCGAGCACCGCCGTGGCGTCCTCGGCGACGACCGTGCGCAGGGCGGGGTCGCGCAGCCCGTTCGCCAGGCCGCCCTGCCGGCGTACCTGGTACAGCGCCCGCACCAGCGAGAGTCCCTCGGCGACGAAGGCGACGCCGAGCACGATCATGCCCGCCACATAGCCGCCGAGCTTTTCCTCGGAGCCTGCGCGCAGCGCCTCGACGCCCTGGAAGAAGGAGAAGCAGCCGCCCATCACGAAGATCCCGACGGCCGCGAGCAGTGACCAGAAGAAGCGTTCCTTGCCGTAGCCGAAGGGATGGCGGGCGTCGGCGGGGCGGCGGCTGCGGCGCAGCGCTGCCAGCAGGAAGATCTCGTTCATGCTGTCCGCCACGGAGTGCGCGGCCTCCGACAGCAGCGCGGGCGAGTGGGCGAGGACTCCGCCGACGGCCTTGGCGACGGCGATGACGAGATTGGCGGTGAGGGCCACCAGGACGGTGACCCGGGTCCTGCGGTCCGCCTTCGGTGTGTTGGGCGTACTGCTCATTTTCCACCGACTGCCCCGGCCGATCCGGCTCACACCGTGCCGTCGGCGGAAATCGGGGGACTCGGTGGGACCAGGAGCCCCGGCACGGGACGGGGACGTACGGCAGAGAGGAGCCGGGTCATGAGCGGCGGGGGCAACACCGCGTATGGGAGGAAGTCGTTCCAGCGGTCGAAGGCCCACTTCGCGGACCGGATCACGGCGGACGGCCGGGAGGGCTGGCCGGTGGAGGCCGGACGCTACCGTCTGGTGGCCAGCCGTGCCTGTCCGTGGGCGAGCCGGGCGGTGGTGTCCCGGCGGCTGCTGGGCCTGGAGGACGCCCTGTCCCTGGCGATCCCCGATCCGCTCCAGGACGACCGCAGCTGGCGCTTCACGCTGGACCCCGACGACCGTGACCCGGTGCTCGGCATCCGCTTCCTCAGTGAGGCCTACGACCGGCGGGAGACCGACTACCCGGGCGGCGTCAGCGTGCCCGCCATCGTGGACGTGCCCAGCGGCCGGCTCGTCACCAACGACTACCAGTCGATCACGCTCGACCTCGCCACCGAGTGGACGGCCCTGCACCGCGCGGGGGCGCCCGATCTCTACCCCGAGCCGCTGCGGGACGAGATCGACGCCGTGATGGCGGAGGTCTTCGAGGACGTCAACAACGGTGTGTACCGGGCGGGGTTCGCCACCGGACAGCAGGAGTACGAGGAGGCGTGCGCGCGGCTGTTCCGGCGGCTGGAGCTGCTGGGCGAGCGACTGGCGGGGCAGCGCTATCTGGTCGGCGACACGATCACCGAGGCGGACATCCGGCTGTTCACCACGCTGGTCCGTTTCGACGCCGTCTACCACGGTCACTTCAAGTGCAACCGCTGGAAGTTGACGGAACATCAGGTCCTGTGGGCGTACGCCCGCGACCTCTACCAGACGCCCGGATTCGGTGACACCGTCGACTTCGACCACATCAAGCGGCACTACTACCAGGTGCACAGCGGCATCAACCCGACCGGCATCGTGCCCCTGGGGCCGGACCTGTCGGGCTGGCTGACCCCGCACCACCGTCAGGAGCTGGGCGGCAGGCCGTTCGGCGACGGGACCCCGCCCGGGCCTCCCGCGCAGGCCGAGCAGGTCCCGGCGCACGGTCGACCGTGAACCTACGAAGGAGGCACAGGCACATGGCCAAGAAGCAGAAGAAGGCGAAGCTCCCCCTCGCCTACAAGCCGCTGGGATTCGCCCTCGGCTGGGCGAGCGGCGCGCTGGCCGGGCTCGCCTTCCGCAAGACGTGGATGGCGATACGGCACGAGGAGGACGCCCCCGACGCGCTGGACCGGGAGCGTGGCTGGGGCGAGATCCTGCTGGCGGCAGCGGTCCAGGGCGCCCTGTTCGCGATGGCCCGCAGCCTGGCCGACCGCACGGGCGCCAAGGCGATCGAGCGGTCGACCGGAGTGTGGCCGGTCAGCGAGAAGGGCGGGCGGGACTGAGCGGCCGCCCCGGCGGAGGCGCCGGCACCGAGGCGGTCAGCCCTGCTTCGGTGCCGTGGGGGCCGTGCGGCGCAGGGTGAAGGAGTGGCCGGCCGGGTCGGAGAAGCCGCGTTCCTCGTAGGGGCCGGCCGCGTCCTTCGCCTCCAGCGGCCGGCCGCCGAGCCCGACGATCCTGCGCTCCGCCTCGTCCAGGTCCTCCACCACGAAGTCCAGGTGGGCCTGGAGGGAGTTCTCGGGGCGCGGCCAGCTCGGCGGCGTCGCGTTCATGTCGCGGCGGAACGCGAGCCGGGTGCCGTCTGCGCCCCTGATCTCCACGCGGTTGGCGGTCGCCTCCGTCTGTTCGCCGTCGAGCAGTTCCTTGTAGAACACGGCGAGTTTCTCCGGCTCGGCACAGTCGAGCACCACGAAACCCGCTGTCACCAGTGGCATGACTCCTCCGAAGGGTCCGGGGCGCGGGACGGACCTGTCCCGCCGCCCTGCCCCGACGGGTGTCCAGGTCAGGCCGTTTCAGTCCGCGACCAGCCACTTCCCGTCCCGCATCAGCTCCCGCCCCGCCAGCTCGTTGGCCTCGCGCCAGGCCTGCACCCGGGTCGGCAGGACACGGAAGTACAGGTAGGGCGTGCTGAGCCGACGCGGGTCGAAGCCGGTCGTCGCGGCGAAGCGGTCGCCCTCCTCCTCGGACAGCTCGGCCGGCGCGATCGTCTCGACCGTGCCCTCGATCATGACGACGTCGCGGGTCGGACCGATACCGAGGCGCGTCCTGCCGGTCGCCTGGAGGTTCCGTCCCGTGGGGCTGGTGGCGGGTGTCGCCAGCAGCAGGGTCGAGCCGTCCCAGAGGAAGGAGAGCGGCACGAGGAACGGCACTCCCCCGTCGGCGTCGGCGGTGGCGACCCACACGTCCTCGTCGTGTTCCAGACGGTGCAGGGTGTCCTTCTTGCGCTGCTCGGCGGGGCGTGCGGGCGACGGGGCCATGGCGAACTCTCTCCTCACGTAACGGCTTCGGGGGACGGGTCCGGTGTGGCCGTCGGCTGTCCGGACCGGGTGCGGATTTCCGCCAGCCGACCCGCCGCCGCGCCGAGGAGCAGGTCCAGCGCCGCCGGATAGGAGCTGCGCGCCATGTCGGCCACGAGCCGGCGGGCGGTGGCCGCGATGTGCGGGTGGGTGTCGGCGGGGAGGCGTGCGTACGTCGCCCGCCAGACGGCCGCCTCGGCCTCCCGCGCGTCCTTCGGCATGGCCGCGCTCGCCGAGTCGAGGGCGCCGTGGGCGAGAGCCTGGTCGATGAACGCGTGGTAGATCCGCACCGCCTCGGCGTCCGGGAATCCGGCGCCGCGCAGCACGCCGAGGATGGTCTCGACGGCCTGGATCTCGTACGTCCGCCCGGTCACCCGGTACGAGCTGAGCACGGCGGCGCGGGGGTGCGCGAGGGCCCCGGCGTGCATCCGCAGGCCGAGATCGCGCAGGTCGGCGCGCCAGTCGCCGGTCGGGCGCCAGGTGCGCAGCGTACGGCCGATGAGTTCGTCGGCGATGGCGAGCATCAGGTCGTCGGTGTGCCGGAAGTAGCGGTAGAGCGAGCTGGGGTCGGCGCCGAGGGCGCGGCCGAGGCGCCGGACCGAGAGGGCGTCGGCGCCGTGTTCCTCGATGAGGCGCAGGGCCGTGTCGACGATGAGCTCCTCGGACAGGACGACGCCCTGCTTGGTGGGGCGCCTGCGCTGCCGGGCGGCGGGCGGGACGACGCGCTCGCTCATGGACTGCCTCCCATGAAGGGCCTCCCTCGGGGCCGGGTGTCCCGCACCTTACGACAACACTGTTGACCTGTTAACCCCCCGGACAGTTTCATGTCCGCTCATCGGGGCCGTCCAGGCCCCCGGTGCGAGCGGAGACCGCCATGCCCGACGAGCAGTCCCACAGCGTCGTCCCTCCAGCGCGGCCCGAGCTGCGCAAGTCCCTGGGTGTCCTGGACGGGGTCGCCATCGCCGCGTCCAGCACGGCCGCGACCACCAGCATCGGCATCGGTCTCGGCGTCACGGCGGGCGTGGTCGGCCTGCATCTGCCGGCGATCATGCTGCTGGCGTTCCTGCCGGTCCTGGGTATCGCGGGCGCCTACTCGCGGCTCAACAAGGTCGAGCCGAACGCGGGCAACGGCTATGTGTGGGTGGGCCGTTCGCTCACGCCCTGGCTGGGCTTCATGGTCGGCTGGGTGAACATCGTGGCCGTGGTGGCCTTCCTCGCGTACACCACGGCGGTCACCGGCTCCGCCCTGCTCCAGCTCGCCGGGGACGCGGGGCTGCACCGGATCGGCGGTCTCGCGCTGGACCCGGGTTCGACCGCGCAGACGACGGCGCTCGGCATCCTGGTCCTGGTGGCGGTCACGCTGACCGCCGTCACCGGCATCCGCGCCGCCGCCCGTCTCCAGGCCGGGCTGCTGGTCTTCGAGTACGTCGTCCTGCTGGGCTTCTGCGGCTACGGCATCGTCACCGGCCCGCACGACTTCAGCCTGAGCTGGTTCGACCCGTTCGCGATCCCGTCGGCGACGGCTCTCGCACAGGGAATGCTGCTGTCGGTGTTCTGCTACTGGGGCTTCGAGTCGGCGTTCAGCGTCAACGAGGAAGTCCGTGACCCGCGCGACGCGTCACGGGCCGGGATCACCACTCTGTTCACCATGCTGGCGCTGTTCCTGCTCGGCTCGGTCGCCTTCCAACGGGTCCTGTCCGAGCAGGAGTTGGCAGGGCACGGCGCGCAGGGGCTGGCCTTCTTCGGCGACCGGCTGGCGTCCCAGCCGTGGGCGGCGCTGCCCCTGGTCGCCCTGATGTTCTCGGCGGTCGCCTCGCTCCAGGCCGGGGTGATCCCGACGGCCCGGGCGATGTTCGCGATGAGCCGGGACCGTACGCTCGGGCCGGTGTGGTCCAAGGTCAGCCCCCGGTACGGGACTCCGGCCAGCGGCACGGTACTGATCGGCGCGCTGGCGGCGGGCGTCGCGGGCCTGGCGCTGGTCATTCCCCGGCTCGCCGACATGATCATGGCGACGGTGAGCGCGGTGGGCATCGTGGTCGCCCTGTCGTACGCGCTCACGGCGCTCGCGGCCGCCGTCCGGTTCCGCGCGCTGCTGTTCGAGGACTGGCGGCAGGGCGTGCGCGCGGTGGTCCTGCCCACGTTGAGCGCAGCCGTGCTGCTCGGCCTCGGCGGCTACCTCAGCTGGTCCTTCTACACCTCCGCCGACCACTTCGAAGTCAGCGCGGACAACGGCTGGTTCCTGCTGGTCACCCCCCTGGCGATGATCGCGTCCGGCTTCGTGGCCGCCGCGTGGGCCAAGTGGGTGCGCAGATCGCCGTACTTCCGCACCGGCAAGGGCACCGACGCCGACGCGCCGCGGCTCCTCGCCACCTCCCGATAACCGACCAGGAAACGGATCATGCACGCAGATCTCCTCTTCACCGGCGGCCCCGTCCTCACTCCCGGGGGCCGCACCGCGACCGCCGTGGCCGTCACCGGCGACCGTGTCACGGCCGTGGGACGGGAGGAGGTGCACGATCTCGCCGGGCCACGGACCGAGGTGGTGGACCTCGCCGGGCGGCTGCTGCTGCCCGGATTCCAGGACGCGCACGTGCACCCGGTGCCGGCCGGGCTGGAACTCTCCCAGTGCGACCTGACCGGGGCGAGGACGGCCGACGAGACCCTCGCCGCGGTGCGCGCGTACGCCGACGCGCACCCGGAGCGGGAGTGGATCACGGGCGGCGGCTGGTCGATGGAGGCCTTCGCGGGCGGTACGCCGACGAAGGAGCTGCTGGACGCGGTGGTGCCCGACCGGCCGGTGTACCTGCCCAACCGCGACCACCACGGGGCCTGGGTCAACAGCCGTGCCCTCGCGCTCGCCGGCGTCACCCGGGACACGCCGGAGCCGGCCGACGGGCGGATCGACCGGGACGCCTCGGGTGAGCCGAGCGGGACCCTGCAGGAGGGGGCGATGCAGCTCGTGGGGCGGCTCACGCCGGCGGCCACCCCGGCCGACCGGCTGGCGGCGCTGCTGCACGCCCAGCGGCATCTGCACGCGCTCGGCATCACGGCCTGGCAGGACGCGCTGGTCGGGGACTTCCTCGGCATGGACGACCCGGGGCAGGCCTATCTGTCGGCCGCGCGGGACGGCTCGCTGACCGCCCGTGTCGTCGGCGCGCTGTGGTGGGACCGTGAGCGGGGCGCCGAGCAGATTCCCGAACTGGTCGAGCGGCGGGCCGCGTTGAGCCATGGGCGGTTCAGCGCGGGCAGCGTCAAGCTGATGCTGGACGGTGTCGCCGAGACCGGAACGGCCGCGCTGCTCGACCCCTACCTCGACAAGTGCGGCTGTGTCACCGCCAACCGGGGCACCAGCTTCATCGACGCCGGGCAACTGCCCGCGTACGTCACGGAGTTGGACGCGCTCGGCTTCCAGTGTCACTTCCACGCCCTCGGTGACCGGGCCGTACGGGACGCGCTGGACGCGATCGAGGCGGCGCGCGCGGCGAACGGGCCGAGCGACACGCGGCCGCATCTGGCCCATCTCCAGGTCGTGCAGCCCGCCGACGTGCCGCGGTTCGCCCGGCTCGGGGCCACCGCGAACATCCAGCCGCTGTGGGCCGCGCACGAACCGCAGATGGACGAGCTGACGATTCCGTTCCTGGGGCCCGAACGGGCCGCGTGGCAGTACCCGTTCGGCGCGCTGCTGCGCTCCGGTGCCCGGCTCGCGGCGGGCAGCGACTGGCCCGTGAGCAGCCCCGACCCGCTCCACGGGATCCATGTGGCGGTCAACCGCGTGACCCCGGACGCCGACGACGCGCCCGTGTTCCTGCCGGGCGAACGCATCGGGCTCACCGAGGCGCTGACCGCCTACACGGCGGGCTCGGCCTATGTGAACCACCTCGACGACACGGGCGAGGTGCGGCCCGGCGCGCTCGCGGACCTCGTGGTCCTGGACCGCGATCCGTTCGCCGGACCGCCCGAGGCCGTCGCGGACACCCGGGTCGCGCTGACCTATGTGGGGGGCGCGCGCGTGTACGCGGCTCGGGAGGCGTGAGCGGTTGCCCGTCGGCGCGGCCCCGCTAGGCCCTGTCGTCAAATTCCCGTCGTCCGCCCGGAGGGCGGGCCGCGCGGCGTCAGGGGCGCCGAGAGTGCGTGCATGGCGCCGCGCGGCAGGCGGAGATTTGACGACAGGGCCTAGCGGTCCGCCGTCGCCTGGAACGTACGGCGGTAGGCCTGTGGCGACACCCCGATCGCGGCGTGCAGATGCTGGCGCAGGGAGGCGGCCGTGGCGAAGCCGACCTGGCCGGCGATCCGGTCGACCGACAGGTCGCTGGACTCCAGCAGGTGCCGGGCGCGGGCGACGCGCTGCTGGATCAGCCAGCGGCCGGGGCTGAGGCCGACCTCGTCGTGGAAGCGGCGGGCGAAGGTGCGCAGGCTCATCCGGGCGTGGGCGGCGAGGTCGGTGAGGGTGAGGGGGTCGCCGAGGTTCTCCAGGGCCCAGGCGCGGGTCGCGGCGGTGTCGGCGGCGCCGCTCTCCGGGACGGGCTGCTCGATGTACTGGGCCTGGCCGCCGTCCCGGAACGGCGGTACGACGCAGCGCCGGGCGACCGCGTTGGCCAGCTCGTGGCCGTGGTCGACCCGGACGATGTGCAGACAGACGTCGACGCCGGAGGCCGCGCCGGCCGAGGTGAGGATCCTGCCGTCGTGGACGAAGAGGACGTCGGGGTCCAGCTCGACCCTCGGGTGGAGGCTTCGGAACGCCTCGGTGGACTGCCAGTGCGTGGTGGCTCTGCGGCCGTCCAGCAGGCCCGCCGCGGCGAGGACGAAGGCGGCGGTGCAGATCGACACGATGCGCGCGTCGGGGCGGATCAGCGCGAGGGCGCGGGAGACCTCGGCGGTCAGCTCCGCGGGGATGTACGGGGGCGCCATGGAGGCGACCACCACGGTGTCGGCCGTGGCGAGGATCTCCGGGCCCGATCACCGTACTGGACGCCGATCGTGAAGTCCGCGGTGCTGCGCACCGGCTGTCCGTCGACGCTGCAGGTCAGCACCTCGTACCGGCCGTCGGCCGCGCCGAAGATCCGGCTGGGGATGCCGAGCTCGAAGGGGTAGACGCCGTCCAGGGCCAGCACCACGACCCGCTCGACCCGCTCCATCTGTCGTTCACCATGCATGGCACGATCCTATCGAAGGTTGGCAATCGTGCCATTTCCCGGGGCGGCGGCTCCCGGCAGGCTGTTTCACCATGAGCACTGTGAACACGATGCGAGCCATCAGCCAGGACGTCCTCGGCGGTCCCGAGGTTCTGAAGGAAGTGGAGCTGGAGCGCCCGACGCCGCGCCCGAACGAGGTACTGGTGCGGGTCCGCGCCGCCGGTGTCAACCCGACCGACTGGAAGCACCGCGCGAACGGCGGATTCCTCGGCGAGCCGCCCTTCGTCCTGGGCTGGGACGTCTCCGGCGTGGTCGAGGCGGTCGGCATCGGCGTCGCCCGCTTCCAGCCCGGCGACGAGGTCTTCGGCATGCTGTCCTACCCGTTCGGCCACGGCTCGCACGCCGAGTACGTCACCGCCCCGGCCCGCACCTTCGCGCCCAAGCCGGCCTCGATCGACCACACGCAGGCGGGCGCGCTGCCGCTGGTCTCGCTGACCGCTTGGCAGGCCCTGGTCGAGTACGCCGACGTGCGGCCGGGGCAGCGGGTGCTGGTGCACGCTGCGGCCGGCGGGGTCGGCCATGTGGCCGTGCAGATCGCGAAGGCGCGGGGCGCGTATGTGATCGGCACGGCGAGCGCGGGCAAGCACGAGTTCCTGCGGGGCCTGGGCGCCGACGAGCTGATCGACTACCGGGAGACGGACTTCACCGAGGCCGTGAAGGACGTGGACGTCGTACTGGACACCCTGGGCGGCGCGACCTCCGTGCGCTCGCTGAAGGTGCTGCGCCCGGGGGGCGTCGTCGTCTCGATCCTGCCGGTCGGGTCGGACGAGTTCCACGAGGAGGCCGAGCGGCTCGGCGTACGGGCGGTGCGGATGCTCGTGGACGCCGACCGCGCCGACCTGCGGGCGATCACGGACCTGGTCGAGAAGGGGCAGCTGCGCGTCGAGATCGCCGGTACCTTCCCGCTGGCCGATGCCACCGAGGCACACGCGCTCGGCGACACCGGCCGGACCACGGGGAAGCTGGTCCTGACGGTCGACTGAGTCAGAACGTGAGCACGGGCTTGATCGCCTTGCCCGCGCCCATGTCCCGCACCGCCTGGTCGATCTCCGCGAAGGGGTAGGTGCTGATCAGGCGGTGCAGCGGGAGCCGCCCCTCCTTCACCAGCCGCACCAGGGCGGGGATGAAGGTCTGGGTCTCGGCGTCGCCGAGGGTGAGGCCGACGACCTGCTTGCCGCCGAGCAGCCCGTTGACGTCCAGGGCGACCTCGGTGCCGAACGGCGGGGCGCCGACGACGACCAGGGTGCCGCGGGCGGCGAGCGCGTCGACGCCCTGGCGCAGGACGCCGACGTTGCCCGTGGTCTCGACGACGCCGTCGGCACCCTGACCGCCGGTGATCCCGGCGAGCGCCTCGCCGAGGTCGGCCTCGCTCGCGTCGACGGTGTGGGTGGCCCCCAACTCCTTTGCCAGGGACAGGCGTTCGGCGACCCGGTCGACGGCGACGATGTGGGTGGCGGGGGTCAGCGCGGCGGCCATGACGGCGGACAGGCCGACGGCTCCGGCGCCGAGGACGACGACCGTGCTGCCGGTGACCGGCTTCAGCACGTTCCAGACGGCGCCGACTCCGGTCTGTACGCCGCAGCCCAGCGGGGCGATCGAGGTGAGCGGCACCTCCGGGTCGACCTTGACCAGGCTGCGCTCGTCCACCAGTGCCCGCTCGGCGAAGGACGACTGTCCGAAGAAGTGGCCGCCGAGTTCCTCGCCGCCCCGGCTGATCGTGCTGCTGCCGTCGGCCCGGCGGCCGCCGATGAGGTTCAGCGGCAGCCAGGTCGCGCAGTACGCCGGGTGCCCGCCGCGGCAGTTGCGGCACTCGCCGCACGAGGTGAAGGACAGTACGACGTGGTCGCCGGGGGCGACGCCGGTGACCGCGGGGCCGACGGCCTCGACGACGCCCGCGCCCTCGTGGCCGAGGACGCCGGGCAGCGGGAAGGGCAGTCCGCCGCTCGCCACGCCGAGGTCGGTGTGGCACAGGCCGGTCGCCACCATGCGGACGACGGCCTCGTGCGGTCCGGGCTCGGCGAGCTCCACGTCGGAGAGGGTGAAGGGTGCTCCGCCGGACTCGACGACGGCGGCGCGGGTGGGGATGGACATCGTACGAACTCCTAGGCAGGGACGCTCAGTCGAGCGAGACGACGACGGACTTGGTCGTGGTGTAGGCGTCGAGCCCCTCGGGCCCGTACTCGCGGCCGAAGCCGGAGTCCTTGACGCCGCCGAAGGGGACGCCGGAGTCGAGCATCGCCCAGTCGTTGACCCAGACGATCCCGGCCTGGAGGCGGTCGGCGACCCGGTGGGCCCGGGCCAGACTGCCCGTCTGGACGCCCGAGGCCAGGCCGTACGGCGTGGAGTTGGCGAGCTCGACGGCCTCGTCCTCTGAGTCGAAGGGCTGGACGGTGAGGACCGGGCCGAAGATCTCCTCCTGGATCACCCGGGAGTCGTTCGGCAGGTCGGCGATGACGGTGGGCTTGTAGTAGTAGCCGCCGTCGAGGTCGAGGCGCTCACCGCCGCAGACGATGCGGCCGCCCTCCTTGCGGGCCAGGTCGACGTACTCCTCGACCTTGCGCAGATGCCGCTCGCCCGCCATCGGGCCGATGACGGTCTCGGGCTTGCGCGGATCGCCGAGCGGTACTCCGGGCACGGCGTCGGCGAGGATGCCGAGCAGCGTGCTGTAGACCTGCCGGGCCACCAGGAGCCGCGGTCCGCCCATGCAGAACTGGCCGGTGTTGAAGACGAAGCCCTTGATGACCGCGCCGACGGCCTTCTCCAGATCGGCGTCCGCGAAGACGATGTGGGCAGCGTTGCCGCCGAGCTCCATGGTCACGGACTTGAGCGACTCCCCGGCGAGGGCCGCGACCTTCCTCCCCACCCCGGTCGAGCCGGTGAAGGCGACCTTGTCCACCCCGGAGTTCCGCAGCAGCGCCTCGCCGACCGCGGGGCCGCCGGTGACGATGTTGACCACGCCGTCGGGGACACCGGCCCGCTTGAAGAGCTCGGCCATGTACAGCGCGCTGAGCGGGGTGTCCTCGGCCGGCTTGTGGACCACCGTGTTGCCCGCCGCGAGGGCCGGCGCGATCTTCGAGCCGGAAAGGATCAGCGGGAAGTTGTACGGGCTGATCGCCGCGACCACGCCGAGCGGCCGCCGCCGGACGTAGGCGAGGGCGTTCATGGGCGTCTCCCGGACGGAGCCGTCCAGGGTGTGGGCGAGGGCGGCGTTTTGTTCGTAGTCGTTGGCCGCGGTGGTCACGTCGACGGCGTGGGCGAGCGTGATCGGCTTGCCGACGTCCCGGCTCTCCAGTTCGGCGATGGTGTCCGCGTTCTCCCGGATCAGCTCGGCGACCCGCTGCAGCACCCGGCCCCGCTCACGGCCGCTCAGCCCGGACCAGGCGCCGTCGTCGAAGGCGTCCCGCGCGGCGCGCACGGCCGCGTCCACATCGGCGGCACCGGCGTCCGCGACCGTGGTGAGGACCGTGCCGCGGGACGGGTCGACCACCTCGGTGCGCGCTCCGTCGGCGGCCTCGCGCCACCGGCCCCCGATGAACAGCCGACCGGGTTCGATCTCGAAGGTGGTCATCGCCACTCCCCAGCTTCATCGCCAAGTTTTCAACCAACAGGATTCCTGTTGGTGCGCAGTCTGTTTACAGACAGGTTTCCTGTCAATGCTCTACGCTGAACTCATGCTCGACGCCCAGGTGACCAAGGCAGCTCCGTCGCTTCTCTACATGGTGAAGCAGGTGGAGCTGGTCGTGCGCTCCCACCTCGACGAGCTGGTCAAGCCGTCCGGGATCACCGCCCTGCAGTACACGGCGCTCACCGTCCTGGAGCGGCACGACGGACGGTCGGCCGCACAGCTGGCCCGCGACTCCTTCGTCACGGCCCAGTCGATCTCCGACGTCGTACGGTCGCTGGAGACCCGCGGGCTGGTCCGCCGGGAGCGCAATCCCCGCAATCGCCGCGAGCTGCTGATCCTGCTGACCGACGCGGGCCGTGAGCTGCTGGCGCGCCACGCGGGCCCGGTGCGGGAGCTGGAGGAGCGGATGGTGCGGGACCTCACGGCCCATCAGGCCGAGCAGTTCCGCCAGGCCCTCAGCAAGTCCTGGCACGCGTTGTCGTAGTCACGCCTCGCACATCTCCCGCACCCCGTACGGCAGTTGGCGAAGCGACTGTCGCAATTCGAAGACATATGTCAATCGAACATGCTCAAATTCGGTCGTCGGGGGTAACTTGCAGTGCGGGGACTGGATTTGAGCAGCCCGCCGCAAGTGAGCAGGTTGGAGGCGATGTCGTCGTGCAGCAGGGACCTGCGCCGTTCAGTCGGCATCTGCGCGTCCACCGGCACCGGGGTCACACGGTGCTGGAGTTCCACGGCGAGATCGACATCGCGGCCGCCGTCGAAATCGCGCCATACCTGGACCGGGTGACGGCACACCCCGACGCCAGGATCGTGATCGACCTGCGCAGGATCGAGTTCTTCGACTGCTCCGGGCTGCGCCTGCTCTACCGGGCCCGCGGCCGGGCGCTCGACCACGGCGGGCAGCTGCACCTGGTCTGCACCCACCCGCTCACCCTGCGCGTCCTGAGGATCACCGGCCTGTCCCGGCTGCTGCCCCCGCACCCGACGCTGGACGCGGCCCTGAACCAGCCGGAGGCCACGTCCGGCACGTTGTGAGGAGCCCGCTGCCCCCCTGTCGCGAACGTGTGCCGGCCGCCCTCGTCCTTGGACTATTCGGTTCCCGGCGCGTCGAACAGGGCGCTTACGGACTCCCCGTTGTGAATGCGGCGCACGGCCTCGGCGAGTGCCGGGGCGATGGACAGGACGCGCAGCTTCTCGGTGCGCTCCTGCGCGGGGACCGGCACGGTGTTGGTGCACACGATCTCCAGTACGTCGGGCTGCTCGCCGATCCGCTTCAGCGCGCCGGCCGCGAACAGACCGTGCGTACAGGCGACGCGGATCGAGCGCGGGCCCAACTCCCGTAGCCGGTCGAGGAGTTCGAGGACGGTACTGCCCTTGGCGATCTCGTCGTCCAGGATGATCACGTCCCGGCCGGTGACCTCGCCGATGACGGAGCTGATGCTGACCCGGTCGTCCGCGAACCGCTGCTTGGCGCCGGCGGCCACCTGGGCGCCGATCATCCGCGCGAAGGCGGCGGCCTCCTTGGCGTTGCCGAGGTCCGGCGAGACGACGGTCGTACGGGTGAGGTCGTACTCCCGGAAGTGCGCGGCGAGTTCACGCAGCGCGTGCAGGTGGTCGACCGGCACCGTGAAGAAGCCGTGCACCTGGGGCGCGTGCAGGGTCATGGCGAGCACGCGGCTCGCGCCGGCCGCCACCATCAGGTCGGCGACGAGCCGCCCGCCGAGCGAGATGCGGGGCGCGTCCTTCTTGTCGGAGCGGGCGTAGGAGTAGTGCGGCATCACGACGGTGATCCGGCGCGCGGACGCCCCGCGTGCGGCGTCGCACATCAGCAGCAGCTCGACGAGGTGCTCCTGGACGGGCCGGACCAGGGGCTGGATCAGATAGACGTCCCGCTCCCGGCAGTTGGCCTGAAGCTGCACCTCAAGGCAGTCGTTGGCGAACCGGCTGACCCGGGTGGGACTGAGCGGCACCCCCAGATGGGCGCAGACCTCCGCCGCAAGCTCGGGGTGGGCACTGCCGCTGAACACGGCGATCTCTCGCACACTCGGCTCCTCGCATGATCGTTTCTGCTCCCGGGGTCATGCTACGGGGACCCGAAATTCGCTTGCCGTCCGCCGGTGGAGCCGCGCCATGATGGCCGCGTCCGCGTTCCCTCACGTCAGGATCCCTCGCATGCGCCGACTCCTCGACAGCACCCAGCGCCCCTGCCGGCCCACGGTCATCGAGGACTCGACCCCGCATGCACACCCCGAACACCCCGAACACCCCGAACACCCTGAACATCGGCATCCTGGCCCACGTCGACGCCGGTAAGACCAGCCTCACCGAGCGGCTGCTCTTCGACCACGGCGCGATTCCCCGGCTCGGCAGCGTCGACGGCGGCGACACCCGCACGGACGACGGCGCCATCGAACGGCAGCGCGGCATCACCATCCGCTCCGCCGTCGCCGCGTTCACCGTCGGCGACACCCACGTCAACCTGATCGACACCCCCGGGCACTCCGACTTCGTCGCCGAGGTCGAGCGCGCCCTGGAGGTCCTCGACGGCGCGGTGCTGCTGCTGTCCGCCGTAGAGGGCGTGCAGGCACAGACCCGTGTGCTGATGCGCACCCTGCGGCGGCTGCGGCTGCCCACGGTCGTGTTCGTCAACAAGATCGACCGGGCGGGCGCCCGCTCGGACGACCTGCTCGCCGACGTCCGCTCCAGGCTGACGCCCCACGTCGCACCGCTGAACTCGGTGACGGGACTCGGTACCGCCGACGCCCGCGTACGGCGGCGCTCGCCCGAGGATCCCCGGGTCCGCGCCGACCTGGCCGAGGCGCTCGCGGAGGTGGACGCCGCCATCCTGGCAGGGGTCGTGGACGGCCCCGAACCGACCGCGGACGAACTGGGCCGGGCTCTCGCCGCCCGGACGGCCGACGGCTCCTTCCACCCGGTCTTCTTCGGCTCGGCGCTCGGCGGCCAGGGCGTGCCGGACCTCGTCGAGGGCCTCACCCGGCTCATCCCTCCGGCCCCGTCGTCCGGGACCGGCGCACCGCGCGGCACGGTGCTCGCCGTACGGCCCGGCCCCGGCGGTGAGCGCACGGCGTATCTGCGGCTGTACGAGGGTGAGGTGACCCGGCGCCGGCGGCTGACGTTCCTGCGCCGGGAGTCCGACGGCCGGAGCACCGAGGTCGTCGGCCGGGCCACGCACCTCGACGTGTTCGGCGGCGCCGAGACCCTCACGGCAGGGAACATCGCCGCGCTGACCGGCGTCCCGGGCATCCGCGTCGGCGACCGGCTCGGCGCACTGGACGACCGGACCGCGCAGTTCGCGCCGCCGACGCTTCAGACCCTGGTCCGGGCCCGCAACCCCGCCCAGGCGGCGCCGCTGCGGACGGCGCTGCTGACCCTGGCGGACCAGGACCCGCTGCTCCATGCCCGGCCCGCGCCCTCCGGCGCCACCGCGCTGCTGCTGTACGGCGAGGTCCAGATGGAGGTGCTCGCGGCGACCCTGGCGCAGGACTTCGGCGTGGAGGCCGAGTTCGAGCCGGGCCGGGTGCGTCTGCTGGAGCGGCCGCGGGGCGTGGGCGAGGCCTCGGCGGAGATGCCGTGGCACGACCACACCAGGTACTGGGCGACGATCGGGCTGCGGGTCGGACCGGGACCGCGTGGCTCGGGCGGGGTGTTCACCTACGAGACGGAACTCGGCGCGCTCCCCCGCGCCTTCCACCAGGCCGTCGAGGACACGGTTCACGCGACGATGGAGACGGGACCGTCCGGCGCACCGGTGACCGACTACCTGGTGACACTGACCCGGTCCGGCTACAGCGCCCCGGTCAGCACCGCCGCCGACTTCCGCGGGCTCACCCCGATCGTGCTGCGTCGCGCGCTGGAGCGGGCGGGGACACGGCTGTACGAGCCGTACCACGCGTTCGAGACGGAGGTTCCGCTGGACGCGCTGGCGCCGGTGTCCGCCCAACTGGCGTCGTGCGGAGCCGAGTTCACGGGTACGACGGGCGGGTCGACGTCATGGCTGATCACCGGCGAGCTGCCGGCCCGCCGGGTACGGGAGGTCGAGCTGCGGCTGCCGGGGCTCACGCACGGTGAAGGGGTGTGGTGGTCGCGGGTGTCCGGGGACCGGGAGCTGAAGCGGCCCTGACGCACGGCCAACGGACAGGTCCGGCAAGGGATTTGGGGGTACTTGGTTGAAGAGGGAAGGAGAAACGTCGCCATGACGACTCCCATCAAGCGCATCGACAAGCGCATGCCCGGCTGGGCGAAGGTGGTGAGCGCCCTGATCCTGGTGCTCGTCGTCTTCTTCGCCGGGATCCGGCTGAGCGTGATCCCCGGCCTGAAGGACCTGTTCGGCACCGAGACCAACGACCGTTCGGGGCCCGCCCTGCTCCAGTCCATCCAGGACATGAGCCGCTACGACGCCGCCTCCGGCAACTTCCAGATCGTCGTGGATCTGGAGAAGGACGCCAAGTTCCTGCCCGACGCGATCCGCGGCACCCGCACGCTGTACGTCGGCGCGGGCACCGTGGACGCCTATGTCGACCTCGGAGAGGTCGGCGAGGACGACGTCACGGTCAACGACGACCGTACGTCCGCCACGCTCCGGCTTCCGCACGCCGCCCTCGGCAAGCCGGCCCTGGACCCCGACCGCTCCTACGCCGTCTCCAAGGAGCGTGGTCTCCTCGACCGTCTCGGCGACCTCTTCTCGGACAACCCGAACGGCGAACAGGCCGTGCAGAAACTGGCGGTGAAGCACATCGGCGACGCGGCGAAGGAGAGCGGCCTGACCGCACGCGCCGAGACCAACACCACCGGCATGCTCGAAGGCCTGCTCCGCTCCCTGGGCTTCAAGGAGGTGAAGGTGACGTACGGGACGTGAGCCCCGCGGTCCTTCCTGGCTAGGACAGCAGTCCCGGCAGGGCCAGCGCGCCGAGCAGCGTGGCGCCCACCAGCACCCAGGCCACGTAGTCCCCGACGTGCCCGGACTGCAGGCGTCGCAGCGGGCGTGCGCGGTCCGGGGCGGCGAGGAGCGTCGGCCGGGTGACGGCGAGGGCCGCGAGGCCGAGGGCCAGCACGGTGGAGGCGAGGTCCAGCAGCACACCGGCCGGGCTCCAGTGCGGTGCGGGGACCACCGCGCCGCCGGACCCGGCCTCGTTGACGGCGTGCGCCACGACCTCGCCGAAGCCGGGGGCCACACCGACGGCGAGCGAGCCGGCGAGGAGCACGGCGGGGACGGCGGTCATGGTGTCGGGGACGCGGCTGAGCCGGTGCCGGGTCTCGGGGCGCTCCCCGGCGCCGGTCGTCTCGTACTCGGTGTCGTCCTCGGGTGTCGGGCCGAGCCCCAGGAACACCCGCCCCGCGACCCGCAGTACGGCCCCGGCGGTGACCGCGCTCACGGCGACGTACAGCGCGACGACCGGGCCGCCGACGGCCTCCTCCGTGACGGCCTTGCCGAACGCCGTGCCGAAGGGCGGGAGCCCGGCCAGTGCCAGTCCGGCCATGGCGAACAGTACGGCGACGCCCCGCAGTTCCCGGGCCCGTCCGTGCAGGGCGTGCTCGTCGACGGTGCCGTACCGGTCGAGGAGGATGCCCGTGCAGGCGAACAGGGCGGCCTTCACACCGGCGTGTCCGAGGACGTACAGCGCGACGCCGTCGTCGGCCTCGGGCGTGAGGGCGCCGACGCCGATCAGGAACAGCCCGGTGTGCGCGACCGTGGAGTACGCCAGCAACCGCTTGATGTGCCGCTGGTACCAGCACATGACCGCGCCGAGCACAGCCGTCACCGAGCCCAGCACGATAAGGACCCGTTCCAGGTCGGCGGCCGGGATGCCGCCGGGTCCCGCGAAGACGGTGCCGTACACCCGCCAGACGCCGTACACCCCGAGTTCGACCATGACGCCCGACAGCAGCATGCACACGGGCGTGGGCGCGACGGCGTGGGCGTCGGGGAGCCAGAAGTGGAAGGGGACGGCCGCGGCCTTCACCAGCAGGCCGGTCAGGACGAGGACGAAGGCGGCGAGGACCAGGGCGTCCGGCGGCCCGTGCGCGTCGAGGCCGCGGCCGATCTGCGTCATGGCGAGCTCGCCGGTGCGGGCGTAGAGCAGCCCGATGCCCATGAGCATGGCGTACGCGCCGAGGGAGGTGACGACGCCGAAGGTCAGCGCGCCCTGTACGGCCTTGGCCTCCTCGACCCGGGTGCCGGTCAGCGCGTAGGCGACGACGCTCATCAGCTCGAACCACACGAACGCGTTGAACAGGTCGCCCGCGATCGAGAACCCGCACATCCCGGCCTGGAAGAGCAGCATCAGCGCGGGGAAGGAACCGGCGTGGCGGCGTGGGGGTTCGTCGAAGTAGTGCCAGGAGTACGCCAGCGCCGCGAGGGTCAGCAGGGAGGCCAGGGCCGCCATGCCGAGCCCCGCTTCGTCCCCGACCAGGACGATGCCGACGCTGCGGCCGTCGACGGGCGTCCAGCCGCCGACCCATTCGGTCATCGGCGGCGAGGAGTTCAGCAGCAGCACGATCGCGAGCCCGGCGGTGCCCGCCGAGACGGCACAGCCCACGGACTCGGCGAGGACGCGGGGGACCCGGCGTCCGCCGGCGACCAGGAGGGCGGCCCCGAGGAGGGGGACGGCGACGAGCAGCGGCAGCAGGTCGTTCATCAGCCGCGCAGCTCGGAGAGTTCGTCGGGGTCGACGGTGCCGTGCCGTTTGGCGACCTGGATGACGAGGGCGAGGAGGAGCGCGGTGACGGTGGCGCCGACGACGACGTCCGTCAGCGCGAGGGCCTGCACGACCGGGTCGACGACGGGGCGTGAGCCGGGCTCGACGTCGGAGAAGACGGGTGCGGTGGCGTCGTCGCGGTAGCCGACGGCCAGCAGCAGGACGTAGGTGCCGGACTGGCACACGGACAGACAGCCGACGGCATGGATCAGATTGCGGCTGGTGGCCAGGCCGTAGCAGCCGGCCAGGAAGATCCACACGGCGACGAGGTACGGCAGGACGTCCATCACGGCTCTCATGTCCCGCTCTCCTCCTCGATCTCGACGGCCTGGTCCAGGAAGCGGGCGAGCAGCACGACGACCGCGCAGGCGACCTCCATGCCGATGGCCGCGTTCAGCAGCGGCACGGTGCCGCCGGAGGACAGGGTGTTGAACGTGCCGTACGGCAGCAGGGTGTTGGCGAGGAACGCCGTGCCGCCGATGAGGCCCGCGAGTCCGGTGACGACGTACGCCGAGGCCGACACGGCGTCGCCGACCTCGTACAGGCCGACCGGGCGGACGCGTTCCAGGGCGCGGTAGTCGGCGCCGAGGTAGAGCAGGTGCAGGGAGGTCGCGGCGACGACGCCGCCCTGGAAGCCGCCGCCGGGGCTGAGCTGGCCGTGCGCGATGACGTACAGGCCGGTGACCAGGGCGATCGGCAGGACGATCAGGGCGTACCGGCGCACCGGCGGGGCCACGTCGGCGGGTCGGGGGCGGGCTCGGTGTTCGTCGCGGGTCTGGCGCAGCAGGACGACACAGCCGACGACGGCCGCGAACAGGATGGTCATCTCACCGAGGGTGTCGAAGGCGCGCTGGTCGAAGTTGACGGAGGCGATGGTGTTGGCGGTGTGCCGGGCGAGGGACTCGCGGACCGCGCGGTCGCCGTAGGGGTGGCTGTCGCCGCCGAAGCCGGGGAGCCGCAGACAGGCGGCGACGAGGAGCACGGCGAGGCCGGCGAGACCGAAGGCGACGAGCCCGAGCCGGGTGCGCGGGCTCATCGCTCACGCCCTTTGCGCCGCTTGACCTTGCGTACGGCGAGGAGCAGCAACAGCGGCGTGAGGGCGCCGCCGACCGCGAGTTGCGACAGGGCGACGTCCGGTGCCTGTACGGCGGTGAAGAGCACGGCGAGCACGACGCCGAGGACGGCCAGGACGAGGGCCTGGCGGACGGGGTCGCGGACCAGTACGGCCACGGTCGCGGAGCCGGCGACCAGCAGCAGCGCGACGACGACGACCGCGTCAGCCACCGCGCACCCCCGCGATCCCGCCGGACAGCGCGCGCGAGGCGACCACGTTCCCGCCGATCAGCAGCGCGCCGACGAGGAGCAGCTTGGCCATCGCCCGGCTCGGTCCGACGGCCGCGCACAGCGCCGCGACCACGCCCGCGGCGAGCCCGGCTGCGGCCCAGGTCACGCCCCAGGCGCGGGGCGGGTCGTCGGCGAGTTCGTCGGTCAGCAGACGGGCGAAGACGAGGGTGCCGACGGGGCCGAGCAGGGCGAGGACCAGGGCGAGATCGACGTATGCGGAGCGGTCGTAGCCCTGGGCGAGGAGGAGCAGTCCGGGGCAGGCCAGCGCGGTGGACACGTTCTGTGCCACGACCCGGCGCCTGAGCGGTCCGGTGGCGACGCCCCAGAGGGTGGCGCCCAGTCCCGCGCCGAGTACGACGGACGCCGCGAGGAGCCAGCCGTTCACCCTGCGGTCACCGCCCGGCGCGCGGCGACTGCGGCGAGCGCGGCCACGGCGGCGGCGCCCGCGCCGACGGCGAGTTCCAGGGTGTCCACGGCGCTGACGAGGATCAGCCACAGCCCGGCGAGCGCGGCCCACCAGGCCAGGAACTCGGCCGTGGCGACAAGCGTCGTACGCCGGTCCATGCTGGGGCACCTCCGCGGGCCAGATGTCCGTTACTTCCGTTCCGCGTCATCCAAACACCGCCTCGGGTGACAGAGGCGGCGGCGCGCGCGGGTCTCCGCCCGGAGTGCCCCGACAGCGTGAAGGGAAACCGCGGGCGGCCGGGACCGGGAGCCGCACGGTGGGCATCATGTCGCCGGTCCGGGGTAATCCCCTTACTACGAAGGGAAGTTGAAGACTGGAGGACCGCATGGCCCGTAGAACCCCACGTTCGCGTGCCGCGTTGCACCCCGGCACTCCCAAGTCCGCAGGCGCCGCCACGTCCGGGCGCACTGCCAAATCCGGGCGCACTGCCAAGTCCGGGCGCACTCCCAAATCTTTCAAGTCCGAGCCGTCCCCGCGATCCGAGCGGCACCCCTTGCGCTTCCTCGCCCGGCTGCTGGCCATGGTGTGCGCGTTCGCGTTCATGGTGGCCTTCGCCGTCGTCCTGGCGAAGCTCACCCTGGAGCCGTCCCCGGCGTCGGAGGCCCTGACGCACACCAACCTGCGGCCGGGCCGTTCGCTGCGGGCCTATCTGGACCAGCCCGAACTGCGCGACGCCGTCCGGCAGATCGGGGGCAATCTGCTGCTGGGCGTGCCGTTCGGCGTCCTGGTCCCGGTCGTCGCCCCGAGGACGCGCGGTGTGCTGCGCGTGCTCCTGCTGACGGCGACCGTCATGCTCCTCGTCGAGTTCGCCCAGGGCGCCCTGGTCACCGGGCGCGCCTTCGACGTCGATGACGTCATCCTCAACACCACCGGCGCCCTGGTCGGCTATCTGCTGCTGGGCCGGCGGCTGAGCCGCGCCGTGCACGCGCGCGGGTCGCGCTCCCGGAAGGCCCAGGGCGAGTCCGCCTAGAACCGCACGACCAGCTGGACGATGGCGACGGTGCCGACGACCACGATGAACGTGCGCAGAACGGCGGGACGCAGGCGGCGGCCGACGGTGGCTCCGAGATGGCCGCCGACCGCGGACCCGACGGCCAGGAGGGCGACGGCCGTCCAGTCGAAGTCGGCGACGACGAGGAAGAAGAGCGCGGCGACGGAGTTGACCACGGCGACGAGCACGTTCTTGACGGCGGTGAGGCGTTGCAGGCCGTCGTCGAGGAGCATGCCCATCAGGGCGACGTAGATGATGCCCTGGGCAGCGGAGAAGTAGCCGCCGTAGACGCTGGCCAGGGTCAGTCCGACGAGCAGCAGGGGGCCGCCGTCGGGGCGCGCGGGGCGTTCCTTGCGCGCCCGGCGGACGTTCAGCCTCCTGCTGATCACCGGCTGGAGGGCGACCAGCAGAAGGGCGAGCCCCACCAGGACCGGCACGATCCGTTCGAACGCCGAGGCGGGCAGGGCGAGCAGCAGCGCGGCGCCGGTGAGCCCGCCGAGCAGGGCGCCGGCGCTCCACTTCAGGATGCGGCGGCGCTGGCCGCGCAGTTCGGCGCGGTATCCGACGGCTCCGCTGATCGAGCCCGGGATCAGTCCGAGCGCGTTGGAGACCGTGGCGGTGACCGGCGGCAGGCCCGTGGCGAGCAGCACCGGGAACGAGATCAGCGTCCCCGACCCGACGGCGGCGTTGACGGCTCCGGCTGCCGTGCCCGCGCCCAGGATCGCGAGCAGCTCACCGATGTGTGCGGCGTTCATGGTGAGAAGCCTAGGAACGCAACACTTCGGCGGCGGACGAAGGATGGGAAATCCTGGTCCGTACCAAGGTATTGACGACTTCTTATCTCACTCCTTGAATCAAGTGGCGACACCTTCCCCCCACCTCGGTCGGCGGCGGCGGTGGCGTTCTCCGACACCTTCGACGGGCCCGCCGGCGCCGCGGTCGACGCGTCGAAGTGGCAGAGCGAGACCGGCGACAACGTCAACAACCACGAGCGGCAGTACTACACCTCGGGCAACAAGAACGCGGCCCTGGACGGCCAGGGCCATCTGGTGATCACGGCCCGGCGCGAGAACCCGGCCAACTACCAGTGCTGGTACGGAACTTGCCAGTACACCTCGGCCCGGCTGAACACCGCCGGGAAGTTCACCGCGCAGTACGGGCACGTCGAGGCACGGCTGAAGGTGCCGCGGGGGCAGGGCATGTGGCCCGCGTTCTGGATGCTGGGCACCCCCGTCAACTGGCCGGGCTCCGGCGAGATCGACGTCATGGAGAACGTCGGCTTCGAGCCCTCGACCGTGCACGGCATGATCCACGGCCCCGGCTACTCCGGTTCGGGCGGCATAGGCGCCGCCTACTCGCTGCCGGGCGGGCAGGCCTTCGCCGACGCCTTCCACACCTTCGCCGTCGACTGGGCGCCCGACTCGATCACCTGGTCCGTGGACGGGAACGTCTACCAGCGCCGCACACCCGCCGACCTGGGCGGCAGGCAATGGGTCTTCAACCAGCCGTTCTTCCTGATCCTGAACCTCGCGGTGGGCGGCTACTGGCCCGGCGACCCGGACGGCTCCACGGTCTTTCCGCGGCAACTGGTGGTGGACCACGTCTCGGTGACCACCGGAGACAGCCCGACCGGCGGCGTCGCGATCCGGGGGCGAGTCGGACAGGTCTAGGCCCTGTCGTCAAATTCCCGTCGTCCGCCCGGAGGGCGGGCCCGGAGGCGGCGATGGGGGTGCCCCCGCGCGAGCCGGGCGAAGCTCGGTTCGAGCGTGGGGGAGCGTGCGATCGCAAGGCGCCGGAGCGCCCTCGTGGCGGAGCCACGTGGGCGGTTCGGCAACGCGGCGAGCGTGCGTGCCAGACGCCTCCGGGCAGGCGGGAATTTGACGACAGGGCCTAGTGGTGGTGCCAGGTGAACTTGTCCCCGCCGACCCAGCGGACCACGTCCGGGTCGTCCAGGTCATGGACGGTGATGCCGAACGCGGCGGCATACTCCAGGACGTCGGTGATGGTCCTCGCCTGACCGACGACCATGCCGTCGATCTCCATGATGCGAAACGGAGGCGTACCCGGCTGGACCCCGAGCACCATGATCCGCGGGTGTGCCATGTGCGGGCTCATGCTTTCGGTCATGAATAGAGCGTAAGGCGCTACTCGCCTCGGCGGGTCCTTGAGTCATCGACGGGTCCTTCGGCCGGCGTCCGGTGGCGCGCGCCGGCGGTCCGGGGTGCGTCCCCGGGGAGCCTGGGGAACTCTGGAGGAGGAGGTGGCGATGGACCCCGTCGAGGCCCTGGAGCGGATCGCCTTCCTGCTGGAGCGGGCCCTGGCGCCGACCTACCGCGTCCGTGCCTTCCGGACGGCCGCCCGCGTGCTCGCCGGGCTGCCCGAGGGCGAGGTGCGCGAGCGGGCGGAGGCCGGGTCGCTGGAGTCGCTCAAGGGCGTCGGCCCGAAGACGGCCCAGGTGGTCCGCGAGGCACTGGCGGGTGGGACGCCGGGCTATCTGGAGAAGCTGGAGGGCGACGTCGAGGAGTCCACCGGGGCCGACAGCAGGGCCGGCGGGCGGCTGCGGGCGTTGCTGCGCGGGGACTGCCATCTGCACTCCGACTGGTCCGACGGCGGCAGCCCGATCGAGGAGATGGGCCGGACCGCGGCGGAGCTCGGCCACGAGTGGGCCGCGCTCACCGACCACTCGCCGCGGCTGACCGTGGCCCGCGGTCTGTCGCCCGAGCGGCTGCTGCGGCAGCTGGACGTGGTGGCGGAGCTGAACGAGACCTGGGCGCCGTTCCGGCTGCTCACCGGCATCGAGTGCGACATCCTGGAGGACGGCTCGCTGGACCAGGAGCCGGAGCTGCTGGACCGGCTGGACGTCGTGGTGGTGTCCGTGCACTCCAAGCTGCGCATGGACGCCCGCTCGATGACCCGGCGGATGGTGGCGGCCGTACGCGATCCGCACGCCGACGTGCTGGGGCACTGCACGGGCAGGCTGGTGACCGGGCGTGGGCGGCCCGAGTCGCAGTTCGACGCGGATGACGTGTTCAGGGCGTGTGCCGAGTCGGGCACGGCGGTGGAGATCAACAGCCGGCCCGAGCGGCTGGACCCGCCGCGCCGGCTGCTGCGCCGGGCCGCCGACGCGGGCGTGCTGTTCTCGATCGACACCGACGCGCACGCGCCCGGACAGCTGGACTGGCAGATCCTCGGGTGCGCCCGCGCGGAGGAGTGCGAGGTGCCGGCCGAGCGCGTGGTGACCACCTGGAGCCTGGAGGAGCTGCTGGCCTGGACCCACGAGGGCCGGACACCGGCCCGAGTGGCGGGCGTCTGACGTGGTACTCGGCCGGCACGAGAGAAGCGGTTCGCGCGCCAGGAAGGGGCAGCCCATGGAACGGGCGGCGGTGTTCGACGTCGACGGAACCCTTGTCGACACCAATCACCTCCATGTGACGACCTGGTGGGAAGCCTTCCGCCAGACCGGCCACCGGGTGCCCATGCACGCCGTCCACCGGGCCGTCGGCCTCGGCTCCACCGATCTGATCGCCCACCTCCTCGGGGACGACCGGGACAAGGACCGGGACGCCGAGCTGAGCGCCGCGCACAAGGCCCTGTACGGCCAGTACTTCGACCGGCTGCCCCCGCTGCGGGACGCGGACCGGCTGCTGCGACGACTCGCCCGCGAGGGCTGGCGCGTCGTCCTCGCGACCTCGGCCGGCGGGGCGGAGCTGTCCGCGCTGCGCCGGGCGATCTCCGCGGACGACGCGATCGACGCCACCGCGAGCGCCGACGACGTCGACGAGGGCAAGCCCGCTCCGGAGCCCGTCGAGCACGCCCTGGAACTGGCCGGGGTGCCCGCCGAGCGGGCGGTCTTCGTCGGCGACACCGTGTGGGACATGCGGGCCGGCACCCGCGCCGGGGTGCGCTGTGTGGGCGTCCTGTGCGGCGGCATCCCCCGCGCCGACCTGCTGGACGCGGGCGCGCAGGCGGTGTACGACGATCCGGCCCATCTGCTGGCGACGCTGGCCGACAGCCCCCTGGCCGACGTGCCGGGCGGCCCGGACACGCACCCGCGCACCGGATGACGCGTGCGACGCAGGGGGTGGCCCGGCCCGCGCGCCGGGTCACCCGGGCGGCGGAATCCATACGCCAGCGGACCGACGGGGGCGCCCGGGTGATCAACGCGCTACGGCGGGAGGCGGACTCCGTCGGCAGGGCCGCCCGGGCCGCCTGGGCCGGGCCCGGCCGGGAGCGCGACCTAATCGTGCAGTCGCTGAAGGCGGCGGCCGCGGCGCTGCTGGCCTGGCTGGTGGGGAGCGTGTGGCTGGGCGACCCGATGGCCCTGATGGCGTCCTGGGTCGCGCTGATCCTGGTGCAGGCCACGGTGTACAGCTCGCTGCTCCAGGCCGCGCAGCAGTTCACGGCGATCTGTGCCGGGACGGTGCTCGCGTCGGCCGCGCTGGCGCTCACCGGGAGCACCCTGGGCGCGCTGACCCTGTCGATCCCGCTGCTGATGCTGCTGGCCAACTGGTCGCGCTTCGGCGACCAGGGCGTCTTCGGCGCGACGACCGCGCTGTTCACCCTGGCCACGGGCGCGGCCGGGGCGGCCGCCGTCGGGCACCGGGTGGGACAGGCCGCTCTCGGGGCGGTGATCGGGGTCGCCGTCAACGCGCTCGTACTGCCGCCGATCCATCTGCGGGACGTCCGGGAGAACCTCGCGGCACTGGCCCGGGAGGCGGGGGACCTCCTGCACACCGTGGCCGCCGATCTGCGGGACACCGAGTGGAACGCGCAGAGCGCGGCCGGCTGGTCGAGTGCCTCGGCACGGCTGGAGCGCCGCCTGGAGACGCTGCGCTCGGCGCGGGGCTGGAGCCGGGAGAGCCTGCGGCTGACCGCGGGCCCGCTGCGGGTGCGGCGCGCTCCGAGGCCGGCGCCGCCGGAAGAGGAGGACGAGCGCTGGAGCCGGGTCACCGGGCACATCAGGGCGCTCACCCGGACGCTGGCCGTCGCGGCCGACGAAGAACGCGCTCCCCTGCCGCCCGACGGGCCCGCGCTGCACGCGTACGCCGGGCTGCTGGACCTGATCGGCGACAAGTGCCAGGTGGAGAGCAGGCATCTGCTGGAGGCCGGGGAGGGCGAGGCCGGTCCGGACGACCGGGCCGAGGCCACGATGCTGCGGCTGCGACGGGAGCTCCAGGACTGGCTGCGGGAGCACGCCGGGCAGGGCGCCGCTCGGGCGACGGTGCTCGGGACCCTGCTGCTGCAGGCCGAGAACGTGTGGAGCGAAACCGTTTCGGCAGGTCAGCGAGGGTGACACAGATCACCTGGCATCTGCCCCCGAGACGGAACACCCGAGGGTGGTTGCCCGTTGAACAACACGTGGGTGCGGATGGGACAGTGTCCCCGGGCCTCACCTTTTGCCCACAGGGACGATCGTTCGGCTGAAGCCCTGTGGAGCCTTTCGCCGAGAGGCGACCGCCATCCGCACCCACCACAGACCGCCCCGACCGTGGCTCCCCCGTCCCGGTCGGGGCTCTCTCCTTTGTGGGCGCACTTTGTGGGCGCACCCGGCCGGGTCGGTTTGACTTCGAGAGCACTCCAATTCGTAGCGTTCCGGACATGAGCACTGCACAGCACAAGATCGGCTCGGGGTTCGGCGCCCACAGCACCGCCGACGAGGTCCTGGACGGCATCGACCTCTCCGGCAAGCTCGCGATCGTCACCGGCGGCTACTCGGGGCTCGGCCTGGAGACCACGCGTGCCCTCACCAAGGCGGGTGCCCGGGTCGTCGTACCGGCACGTCGGCCGGACACCGCGCGGGAGGCGCTCGACGGCGTGGACGGTGTCGAGGTGGACACGCTCGACCTCGGGGACCTGGAGAGCGTGCGCTCCTTCGCCGAGCGGTTCCTCGACTCGGCGCGCACGATCGACATCGTGATCGACAACGCCGGGATCATGGCCTGCCCTCAGACCCGGGTGGGGCCGGGCTGGGAAGCCCAGTTCGCGACCAATCACCTCGGTCACTTCGCCCTGGTCAACCGGCTGTGGCCGGCGATCGAGCCCGGCGGCGCCCGGGTGGTGTCCGTGTCCTCGCGCGGTCACCACTTCTCCGGCATCCGCTGGGACGACGTGCACTGGCGGCAGGGCTACGACAAGTGGCAGGCCTACGGCCAGGCGAAGACCGCGAACGTCCTGTTCGCCGTCCAGCTCGACCGGCTCGCGGCGGACCGTGGCGTACGGGCCTTCGCGCTGCACCCCGGCGGCATCCTCACCCCTCTGCAGCGGCATCTGCCGAAGGAGGAGATGGTGGCCCACGGCTGGATCGACGAGGAGGGCAACCCGATCCCGCAGGACGGCTTCAAGACGCCCGAGCAGGGCGCCGCGACCCAGGTGTGGGCCGCGACCTCACCCCAGCTGACCGGCCTGGGCGGCGTCTACCTGGAGGACTGCGACATCGCCGAGCCCGCCCCGGCGGACGGTGAGCGGGCCGGCGTGAAGGACTGGGCGGTGGACCCGGAGCAGGCGGCGCGGCTGTGGACGCTGTCGGCGGAGCTCACCGGGGTGGACGCGTTCGCCTCGTAGTGCGGGCCCGGAGCGTGCGAGCGCCTCGGAGCGGGTACTCGGACGCTCCCCGTCCCCGCTCTTCGTAAGGAGCCGCAGGTGAGCAGCGAAGCGGCCCGCAGGATCGTGGTCACCGGTGCCACGGGCAATGTCGGTACGAGTGTGGTGCGGCTGCTCTCGGAGGATCCGGAGGTCGGCTCCGTGCTGGGGCTGGCCCGCCGGATCCCCGACTGGTCGCCGCCGAAGACGGACTGGGCGGCGGTCGACCTGGGCTCCGAGCAGGCCGACCTGGCGGGCGTCTTCGCGGGTGCCGACGCCGTCGTCCATCTGGCCTGGGCGTTCCAGCCGACGCACGATCCGGCGCGGACCTGGCGCACGAACGTGCTGGGCGGCATCCGGGTCTTCGAGGCGGTGGCCGCGGCCAAGGTGCCGGCGCTGGTGCACGCGTCGTCGGTCGGCGCGTACTCGCCGGGGCCGAAGGACCACGCCGTGGACGAGTCCTGGCCGACGCACGGCTGGCCGGACGCCGCGTACTGCCGGGAGAAGGCCTATCTGGAGCGGACGCTGGACACCTTCGACCGCGCCCATCCCCGGGTGCGGGTGGTGCGGATGCGGCCGGCGTTCCTGTTCAAGCGGGAGTCGGCGAGCGAGCAGCGCCGTATCTTCGGGGGCCGCTTCCTGCCGGGTCCGCTGGCCCGGCCCGAACTGCTGCCGGTCCTGCCGGACATTCCGGGACTGCGGGTCCAGGCCCTGCACACGGACGACGCGGCGACGGCGTATCGGCTGGCCGTGAAGTCCGACGTGCGGGGCGCGTTCAACCTGGCGGCCGACCCTCCGATCGACGCGGGGCTGCTGGGCGAGATGCTCGGTGCCCGCCCGGTCCGGCTGCCCCGCCCGGCGGCCCGCTCGGCGATTGCCGCCGCGTGGGGGCTGCACCTGCTGCCCGCTTCCCCGCACCTCTTCGACGCGGTGCTGCGGCTGCCGCTGATGGACTGCACACGGGCCCGTGCGGAACTGAGCTGGCGGCCGGAGCGTACGGCGACCGAGGTGCTGGAGGAGTTCCTGCAGGGCCTCCAGCGCGGTGAGGGCGCGCCCACGGAGCCGATGCGGGGGCGCAAGGTCGGCTGACCCGGCTCAGCCGGGCGGCTCCTCGGGTGCCGGATGTTCCGGATGGACCGCGCCCGACGGGGACGCGCCCTGCCGGCTCGTGCCCGCCTCGTCCGTGTCGGGGACGTCGTCGTCCTCGCCCGCGTCGTCGGCGGGCGCGACCGGCACCTCCCAGGGGTCCTCCCCCTCGTTCGCCTGCTGGTCCGGCAGATCTCGCGGAACCGGCCCGCCGTTCTGCTCCGGCGCCTCGCGACGGTCGTCGGCCATGGTGCACCTCCTGCGCGTCGTCCAAGGTCAGGGCACCGCGAGTACCGCTCCCGCGAGCGGCGAAACCTCAGTGCGGCACCCGCTCCGAGGAAGCCGTCCGCCAGGCGGGCCCCGGCGCCTGTGCCGCCGGTTCGGCGCGTCGGCCGCCCCGCGCGAAGAAGTCGGCGAGCGGCAGGATCGCGGCACCCACGGTGACCGCGTCCGGACCGAGCCGGCCGAGGTCGACGGTGACCTTCTGGGCCGGGTGCCGCAGGGCGTAGGAAGCCGCGTACCGGCGTACGGCGGGCAGGAAGCGGGCGCCGAGCTGGTGTCCCGCCCAGCCGCCGATCAGGATGCGCTCGGGCTGGAAGAGGTTGATCAGGTCGGACAGGCCCGCGCCCACGTACTCGGCCGTCTCCTCCAGTACGGCGAGCGCCACCGGGTCGGCGGCCTCGCCCTCGGGCGGATACGCGCCGGCCAGCATCGCCGCCAGCGCGGTCTCCTCGTCGGTGCCCTCCGGCGCTCCCGCCCTCCTCGCGCCAGCGCGCGAGCAGCGACTCGGCGCCCGCGTAGGCCTCCAGGCAGCCGAGGGCACCGCAGCGGCAGCGGCGCCCCCGGACGCGTACCGTCAGATGACCCCACTCGACGGCCCGTCCGTGCTCCACCTCGGGGGTGACCAGACAGGCGCCGACGCCGGAGCCGAAGAGCACGACGAGCGCGTTGCGGGCGCCGCGTCCGCCGCCGAACCACATCTCGGCCTGGCCGAGGGTGCGGGCGCCGTTGTCGATGAAGTACGGGACGCCGTCCGGGAGCGGGGAGCCGCCCGCAGGAGCCGCTCCAGCGGTACGGCGTCCCAGCCGATGGTCTGTCCGTGCACGACGGCGCCGGGGCCCGGTGTGGGTTCGACGATCCCGGGGACGCCGATGCCGACGCCGAGGAGCCGCTCGGGTGCGATGCCGGCGTCCGAGAGCACCTCGGCGATGCCGTCGCGCACGTGGCCGACGATGCCCTCGACCTCGTACCGCGCTTGCGTCAACGGCCTTTCCGCGCGGGCGAGTTCGGTGAGGGTGAGGTCGAAGAGCCCGATCCGTACCCGGGTCTCCCCCACGTCGACGCCGATCATGTGGCCGCTGGCGGGCGCGACGCGCAGCAGGATGCGGGGGCGGCCGCCGTCGGAGTCGACGCTGCCGGCCTCCTCGACCAGGCGTCGGCGATCAGCTCGGCGACGACGTTGCTGACGGAACCGGAGCTCAGTCCGGTCGCCGGGCCGAGTTCGAAGCGGCTGAGGGGGCCGTCGAAGTACAGGCGTTGCAGCACGGCCGTACGGTTGCCCCGTCTGAGGTCCCGTACCGGACCACGAGCCGGTCTACGAGGTCAGGTCCTCGATCTCGGCCAGTGCCGCCACGAGCTCCGGGGCGACCGAGTCCTGGACCCAGCGGTGCTGTGCGGCGTCGGCCGCCCGGGGGGCCGTCTCCGTGAGCATGATCAGGTAGAGGTAGGAGCGGTAGAGGGCCAGGCGCAGGCGGGCCGGGGCGTCGAAGTCGGCCCGTCCTCCGGCCTCCCGGTATCCGGCGAGGAAGGCGTCGTCCTGCTTGATGTCGCCGAGCAGGGCCAGGGAGACGAAGTCGGCTGGGGGTCCCCCCAGGCCGTTCAGGCACTGGGGGAGGATCGCCCCAGAACATGCGCTCGCCGTCGATGAGCCCGCCGATCCGGGCCTCCCCCGACGCCCGGTCCACCAGGATGTTGCCCGGCCACAGGTCGAAGTGGACCAGGCACGGGACGGTGACCTCGTCGAGGGTGTCGTAGCCGGCCCGGAGCGTGTCCGCGACGGCGTCGGCGGGGCGGGGCAGCGTGGGCCGGTAGTGGCGGGCGTCGTCGAGGACGGCGTCGAGCATCCCGGTGAAGGCGGTGCGCCAGTCGGGGGCGAGCGGGCCGAGGGCGCCGGAGGGGTAGCCGAAGGCCGGTCCGGTCACCCGGTGCAGGCGGGCCACCTGGCGGCCCAACTCCGTGCGCAGGGCGGTTCGTTCGGTGTCGGTGAGCTCGCCGTTCCAGGGTTCGCCGGGGCAGGCGGTCATCAGCAGCCGGTCCCCGTCGGCCACCACACGCGGTGCGGGCACGTCCGCCTCGGCGGCGCTCCGGTAGAACTGCGCCTCGGACACCAGCAGCCGGTTCTCGTGGCTCAGTCCCGGGACGGTCGGCGGGGGCGGCACCTTCAGCACGTACCGGCGGCCGTCGGTGAGGAGGAGTTCCTCGACCGTGTTGTAGGTGCCGCCCGTCAGCGGGCGGAGGTGGGCGAGGTGGTCCGGCGGGATGCCCGCCGCGTCCAGGACCTGCCGGGCCCGTTCCCAGGAGTCCACCACCGTGCGCCCACCCCGCCCCTTCGGTCCCCGTCGATCAGCCGGCCGTGTACACGTCCTCGACGTAGCGGCCGTCCGCGATCAGTGTGTCGAGCCACCGCCCGGCCGCCGTGTCGTCGGCGCCCGGCGTGCGCTCCCGGTACAGCGTACGGAACGCCTCGCGCACCCCCGGCGCCATCCGTGAACCGTCCCCGCACACGTACACCCGGGCGCCCGCCCCGAGCAGTTCCCAGACCTCGTCGGCCTCGGCGGCGATGCGGTGCTGGACGAAGGTCACTCCGTCCTGCGGGGCGGCGCTGAAGGCCGGGCGGAGCGAGACGGCGCCGGCGGCCTCGGCGGCGCGCAGTTCGTCGGCGTGCAGGAAGTCGGCGTCGGGGGCGTCGCAGCCGAAGTAGCAGAGGGCGGGGGCGAGTTCGGTGCCGGTCGCGCGGGCCGCCGTACGGTCGGCTATGGCTCCGCGGAACGGGGCGAGCCCGGTGCCCGCGGCGACCATGACGACGGGCGTGCCCGCGTCGATCCGGAAGGCCTCCCGGCAGGGCTGGACCCGGGCGTACACCGTGTCGCCGGGTTCGATGCCGGTGAGGTGGCCGGAGCCGGTCCCCCGGTAGCGGCCCTTGCCCGAGCGGGCGGGGGCCTCCAGCAGGGAGACCATCAGGTCCGCGTGGCCGGGGTCGACGGCCGGCGAGGAGGAGATGGAGTAGTGGCGGGGGCGCAGCGGGGTGAGGATTTCCAGGAGTCGCGGCCAGTCGAGGGCGCCGCGCAGGGCCGGGAAGTCCTCGATCACCTCGACCAGGGTGCGGGGGTCGTCGGTCAGGTTCGCCAGCGCCGTGCGCTCCGGCGGGCACGGGTTGGCGGCGGCGAGGGCGGCGAGTTGGGCGGCGTTCGGGCGCTCCTGCAACTCGACGTGGCGGGTGAGGAGTTGGCGTACGGACACCGGCCGGTCGACCGCGAGGCCGTCCCGGCGGGGGCGGGTGGCGCGGATGTCCAGGACGGTGTCGAGGTCGACGCCGAGCGCGGCGGCGGCTCGCTCGGCCAGGGCGGGGGCGTTGGCGGGCAAAACGGTGAGGTGGTCGGCGGTGCGGTAGGTGACGCCGTCCGGGAGGGCGACGCGGACGAAGCGCTTGCGGCGAGCGTAGCCGGGGGCGGTGAGGTCGTGGGCCTCGGTGACCGTCATGGGGACGAGGCCGTGCCGTTGCGCGAGGGCGTCCAGCGGGCCTCCGGTCAGCGTGCGGACCTGGTACGCCGTGGCCGGCCCGGCGTCGGCGGGGGCGGTCGCGTCCGGGTCGCCGTACCGTTCCAGCAGCGCCGTACGGAGCCGGGCGGTGAAGTCCCGTACCGCGCCGGTGAGATCACCGGAGGCGTCGGCGGCGGCGCGGTCGACGAGGCGGGTGGCGCCGAGGTCGGCGAGCGTTGCGTCGAAACGCGTGGGGACGTGCTGGTAGGTGGCGGCCCAGTTGCGGTCGCCGACGCCGAGGACGGCGTAGGTGACGTCCGTGGCGTCGGGGGCCTCGTCCAGCCAGGCGGCGAAGGCGGTGGCGTCGTCGGTGGGGCGGCCGTTGTAGGAGGCGGCGGTGATCACCACCGGGCGGTCGGTGGGCAGGCCGCCGGCGTAGTCGTCCAGGGGCGCCACCTGGGTCTCGCAGCCGATCGCGGCGGCCTCGTCGGCGAGCTGGGCGGCGAAGTCGCGGCAGGTGCCGTAGTTGCTGCCGTGCAGGAACAGAGCGCTGGTGCCGGGGCGGACGCGGGCGGGGAGCACGGCCGTGTCGGACTCGGCCTGCGCGGCGGCGGGGACGGCGCCCGGCAGCGGGGCGTGTGCGCGGTCGGCGGTGGTGCGCGGGGTCAGGGCGAGGGTGAAGCCCTCGGGCTTGAGGGTGAGGGTCTCCTTGACCGTGAGCCGGTAGTCGGCGTGGTCGCGCAGCCGGTAGCGGTGGACGAGCATCGCCAGCAGCATGGTCGCCTCGTGCAGCGCGAACTGCCGCCCGATACAGGCCCGTTCACCGGTGCCGAAGGGCTTGAAGGCGTGCACGGACCGGGCTTCCTCGGCCTCGGGTGTGAAGCGCGAGGGGTCGAACAGCTCGGGGTTGTCGCCCCAGACCGGCTGCCGGTGCAGCATCGGCGTGAGCACCAGGGCGGCCTGCCCGGCGCGCAGCGGGATGCGTCCGCCGAGCAGGGTGTCCTCGCGGGCCTGCCGGGAGAACACGGCTGCGGTGGGCCACAGCCGCAGCGCCTCGTTGAGGACCTGGCGGGTGTACGCCAGCTTCCCGACCTCGTCGTACGTCGGCTCCGGGTCGGCCTGGTCGCCCCAGAGCTCGTCGACCTCTCGCCGCACGAGCTGGAGCGCGGTCGGGTGCTTGGCCAGGTAGTACAGGGCGAAGGACATCGCGCCGGAGGTGGTCTCGTGGCCGGCGATCAGGAAGGTGATGACCTGGTTGCGGATGTTGGCGGTGTCGAGGGTGGTGCCGTCGGCGGGGTGCTCGGCGGTGAGCATCAGGCCGAGGAGGTCCTCGGCGGCGCTCTGGTCGGTGCCGGTGCGGGCGGCGATGACGTCGTCGACGACCTTCGCGAGATAGGCGGAGTCAGTGCGGCAGGCGGCGTCCGCCGCCGAGTAGTCCCGGCCCGGGACCCGGGCGAGCCGGGTCATGCTCCACTCCAGGCAGCGGACCATCGACTCGACGAAGGGGTGCGGCTCGGGCCGCTCGAAGGATCCGAAGTCGTAGCCGAAGCCGGCGAGCCCGATGGTGTCCAGGGTCATCCGGGTCATGTCGTCGGGGACGTTCACCGGCCGTCCGGCGCGGGCGTCGCGGTCCCAGGACTCGACGAGCCGGCGGGCCACCTTCAGCATCACCGGGTGGTAGGTGCGCATCGAGCCGAGCGCGAAGGCGGGCATCAGGATGTCGTGGGCCTTGGCCCAGTTGGGCTCGTCGTTGTACGCGGTGAACAGGCCGTCGGCGGCGAACTCGCGGACGTTCTCCAGGCCGGGCCCGACGTGCTTGGCGAACCGCTGCTCGTCGGCTAGTTCGGCCACCAGGTCCAGGTCGCCCACGAACAGGGTGTCCCGCCCGTGCAGCCGCCGCACGAACACCGGCCCGTGCTCCCGCATCAGCGCCATGGCCTGCTGGATCGGGGTGCCGCCGGGTCCGACGGAGGTGATGTCGACGAGGGGGACGCCGGGGAGGGCGTCCGTGGTCTGCGGGTGCAGCGCGGTGGGGGGCATGGCGCGACAACTGCCTTTCGCGGTACGGAGTTCCTGCGATCAAGCGTGATCGACGGGTACCGGCCGCCCGCGCCCCGGCACTACATGATTGTGTAGTGCCGGGGCGTACGTCGCTCTTGCGCCGAGGGACAGGAGGTGCTCGTGGGCTGGCTGCACCCGGAGGCCGTGGTGTGGCGCAACCGCGCCCTGATGGTCTTCGACCGGGTCTCGGTGCCGATCGCGGTCTGTGATGTGTACGGCGCCGTGCTGCTGGCCAATCCGGCGATGGCGGCGGAGTGCGGTACGCCGCCGGGGCGGCTGCGCGGCCGGGACGTGCTGGAGCTGTTCCGGCCGCAGGAGGCGACCCAGGTGGAGCGGATCGCCGAGGCGTTGCGGCTGCGGCACCGCTCGCGGTACCAGGTGTCGGTGCGCTGGCAGGCACCCGACGGCGCGGAGCGGCACGGCGAGCTGACGGCGGACCCGGTGAGCGACACGGTGGAGGAGACTCCGACGCTGCTGGTGATGCTCCGCGTCCTCGGTGACCGCGAGGCGCCCGAGCGCAGGCCCGCGAAGGTGGCGCCGATCGAGGCCCGCGTCCTGGCCCTTCTCGCCGGGGGTGCCACGACGGCGCGGGCCGCGCGGGAGACGGGGCTGACGGTGGACGGCGTGAACTACCACCTGCGGCGCCTGTCGGCACGGTGGGACGCCGCGAACCGTACGGAGCTGGTGGCCCGGGCCTATGCGAAGGGCGTGCTCGCACCCGGGGTGTGGCCGCCGGAGCCGGCGTCGCCGTAATTCACTGGCGCACGTCCCTCACTCCTGCGATCCTGCCTGACCTAGCCACGAACCTAGAGCCTCTAGGTTTGCCGGACCGACTCATTCAGGAGCCCACCCATGAGGCCGCTCACCGACCCGGACATCCGCAACTCCTTCATCAACTGCTCGAAGGGCGAGGCCAAGCGGCTGTCCCTCCCCCGTGACCTCGACGAACGCCCGTGGGACGACCTCGACTTCCTGGGCTGGCGGGATCCGGGAGCACCCGATCGCAGCTATCTGGTGACCGAGCGGGAGGGGCGCGCGGTGGGCGTCACCCTGCGCTTCCCGTCCTCGCAGCGCGGTTTCCTGCACCGCAGCATGTGCTCCCTGTGTCTGACGACCCATCGGGGCGGGGGCGTCTCCCTGATGACCGCGCGCAAGGCGGGCCCCGCCGGGCGGGAGGGCAATTCCGTCGGCCTGTACATGTGCACCGACCTGGCGTGCTCCCTCTACCTGCGCGGCAAGAAGGTCCCGGACTCCGGAGCCCGCTTCGAGGAGAGTCTGACGCTGGAGGAGCAGATCGCCCGCGCCACGGGCAATCTGTCCGCCTTCCTCGACAAGCTGTACGTCTGACGGGCGCCTACCGGTCCCGCAGCCGCGCCGCCCGCACCTGGTGGAGGTGGATCAGTACGTCGTGGCTGCGGGCGAGCGCGATGTCGTGCGGCCCGTCCGGGTAGGCGGTGCCGATACCGCGCGTCGGCCGGGCCCGGCGCAGCCACTCGCGGGCCGGTGCGCCGACGGACCGCAGGTCGAGGACGTAGTCGCGGTGCCGGACCCGGTCCAGGGTCCGCTCGTTGCCGTCCGGGCCCGCTGGCCCCAGCGTCCAGCGGCGGATCACGTCGTCGTCCAGTCCCGTGGCGTTGAACGAGCCCCGGCCGAAGGTCAGGCCGACGGAGACATAGCCCGCCCCGAGGCTGTCGCGCAGGAACGCGCCCTGGACCTCGGGGTTCTCGGCGGGGTCCTCCGGGACGTAGCCGACGTGGTTGTTGTGCGCCGAGAGCAGCACCTTGGTGCCGGTGTGCCGCTGCCACCACACCACGTTGGCCGCCATGGTCGCGTCGCGGTAGCGCATGGCCGCGGCGACCCCGGCCGGGTCCGCGAGGTCGAAGGCGTACTGCCGGGCGGTCTGGTCGATCACGGTCGCCTGCCGGATCGCCCAGGCGTGCGCCGCGCGGTCGCTGCCGGGAGCCGTCCGCCGGAGCAGCCGCAGCGCCTCGCCCGTGCGCGCCGCCCGCTCCCTGCGTTCGGCGTACGGCAGCTTCAGGTACTCCTCGATGTACCTGCCGGTCGGCACGGTGGGCCGCAGGCCGCGGTAGAGCTCGGCGAGCCGGGCGCTCAGCCCGGGGTGGGCGCCGTCGGCGTGGTCCTCGACCGCGTCGTACAGTTCGGGGCCGCTCCAGGCGATGTCGTCGCCCAGGAAGCGGACGGGGTCGTCGGGGTGGCGGAGGTTGTACGCGCGCATCCACTCGACGAGCCGCAGATAGTCCGTGTTGTTCCACCACAGGAAGTCCCGCTGGAACTCCTCGCGCATGATGCGCCGGGGGTCGCCCTTGCCGTGGAGCACATAGGCGTCCAGGCGCAGACCGGTGCTCCAGGGGGCCTCCAGGGCGAAGGTGCGGAAGCCCTTCTGGGCGACGAGATGCCAAAAGACGCGGGCCTTGAGCGCGAAGAACTCGTGCGAGCTGTGCGTGGCCTCCCCCAGGCCGACGACCCGCGCGCCGCCGACCATCCGGTCCACAGGACGCAGATCTGCGGTGTCGCCGCCCGGTTCGACGGTTCGCAGCGGGTGGGCGGCACGGTCGAGCGCCTCGACGACCGTGCGGGCGGGCGGTGCCGCCGTGGCCGGGATGCCGGTCGCCAGGGCGGCGAGGATGATGAACAGGGTCAGCACTGATCCGGTGAGATGCCGATTCATGATCCAAGGCTTGCGTCCCGGGCGGACGGGGGCCATCCGGTGGTCCTCCGTCCCCGGGTGCGGACAACCACGGGGTGGGGGCGGGGGTTTTCCTCAGCCCCGGACCCGGCCGGGCGCCCGGTCCGGCGGCGCGCGGGTGTCGACGATCACCAGCCCGGCCCCTTGCCGTACCACGGCCGCTGCGATCACTCTGGGGGTCCTTGCGGACCGTCACGTTCCGCAAGCGGGGTGGGAAGCATCTGTGGATGGAAGGGGAGCAGCCCGAGGATGCCAGAGGCACGTGAGGGAACGCCGGTCCGGGAGCGGCTGGCGAAGCTGCGCCGGGATCCCGTGGTGGTCCAGACGCTGCGTTCGGCGGCGGCGGCGACGATCGCCTACGTCATCGCGCTGCGCCTGAGCCCCGAGGCCGCCCCGCTGACCTCTCCCCTGACCGCGCTGCTGGTCGTCCAGGTCACCTTCTACGCCACGCTCACCAACGGCATCCGCCGCGTGAACTCCGTGGTGGCCGGCGTCCTGGTGGCCATCGCCTTCAGCCTCCTGGTCGGCCTGACCTGGTGGAGCCTCGCCCTGCTGATCGTGGCCTCGCTGGCGGTCGGCCATCTGGTGCGGGTGAACGAGTACGTGCCCGAAGTGGCGATCAGCGCCATGCTGGTCCTCGGGGTGACGACCGTCGGGGACACCGCCTGGGCGCGGGTCGTGGAGACGCTGATCGGCGCGGTGGTCGGGCTCGGCTTCAATCTGCTGCTCGCGCCGCCGGTGTGGGTGGAGGAGGCCGGTGAGTCGCTGGAGGGACTGGCCCGCCGGGTGCGGCAGTTGATGCTGCGCATCGGCGAGGAGGCCGCCGGTCACACCCCGTTCGAGCAGGCCGCGGCCCGGCTGCACGAGGCGCGCCGGCTGGACCACGACATCGTCGAGGTGGACGCGGCGCTCCGGCAGGCCGAGGACAGTCTCCGGCTCAATCCGCGCGTGCGCGACAGCCTGCTGCACCGCGTGGTGCTGCGCACCGGGCTGGACACGCTGGAGATCTGCACGGTCGTCCTGCGGGTGCTCGCGCGCACCCTGACCGACCTCGCGAAGGAACGTGAGCCCGAGCCGCTGTTCGCGAAGGAGACGGGCGCGGTCCTGGAGCAGTTGCTGTCCGAGATCGCCGACGCGGTGGTCAGCTTCTCGGTGCTGGTCACCACGCACGTCAGCAGCAACGCCGACGCGGCGGAGTCCCGGCTCGCCGCCGAGTTGCGCACGGCGGGGGGCACCCGCGACAAGCTCGCCCTGCTGCTGCGGGAGGAGGCCGAGCGTGAGGAGGGGCACTGGCAGCTGCTGGGCGCCGTGCTCACGGAGGTCAACCGCATCCTCGACGAGATGGACACCGAGCACCGCTCACGCCGGCTGCTGGAGGAACTGGACCGCGTCTCGCAGGAGCAGCGGTCCCGGATGCCGCGCCTGACCCGGCTGCGCGAGCGCATGGGCGTTCAGGAGCAGTTGTGGAACCGTACGGGGATCGGCGGACGTTCTTCGTGAGGGAGCGCCGGGACGGGGCCGGCGCCGGGAGCTAGGCCCTGTCGTCAAATTCCCGTCGTCCGCCCGAAGGGCGGGCCCGGCGGCGTCTGGTGCGTGCGATCGTAAGGCGCCGGAGCGCCCGCGTGGCGGAGCCACGTGGGCGGTTCGGCAACGCGGCGAGCGTGCGTGCCAGACGCCGCCGGGCAGGCGGGAATTTGACGACAGGGCCTTAGGGAGCGGGACGATGGGCGAGTCCACCGTGCGGATCGACGGAAACACACTGCGGCTGCCGGGCGGTGTGGCGGTGCGGTTCATCCGCACGCTGCGGCTGCCGGAGAAGGGCACGCATCCGCTGCCGCCGGGGCTGGGCGAGTTCCCGGTCCGAAGGGTGGCGGACTACGCGGACACGGTTCCCGAGGCGTGGCGGGCGCGCGGCGGGGTGATGCTGCCCGTCTACCTGCGCGAGGCGATGTGGCTGAGCTTCGGGGGCACGACCGAGCCGGCCGCCTTGCAGGTAGGCGTGGGCAAGGTGTGCGCGGTGTCGGGAAAGCCCTGGAGCGACCGGCTCGCCCGTAAACCGCAGAACTACGTCGTGCTGCCCCGACAGCCCTGGCTGGACGGCATCAACTCCGGCAAGGGCACCGTCCGCCAGTTCGTCGCCGTCCCGCTCGGTCTGGGCGCGACCGTCGAGGGTCAGGTCACCGGCGAGGAGGTCTGGGGCGGCGTACAGCTGCAGTCCTTCGCACTGCGGGAGCCGCTGCTGGAGCGGTGGCGCGAGGAGGAGCGGCGCCGGGCGGAGCAGGCGCGGGCCATGCCGCAGTACGGCGGCTACGGCGCCGCCATGCCCATGGCCGCGCCGCCCGCACCGGGCGCGGTCCCGGCGCCCGCCGCAGCTCCGGCGCGCGGGATGCGCCGGGCGGCCGCGGCGATGGGCCTGGGCGTGGGCGGCTCGATGCGCCAGGAGGTCTACGAGGACGACCGGCCGCTGTCGGACTGGGCCGACGCCCCCGCCGGACGGGTCTTCGTCCATCTGGTGATGCCCCCGGAGTGGCGCCGTATCACCGGTGAGGCTCCCCCGCCGTCGCCGGTGGACCGTGCCGCGTACACCAGGGCGGGGCTGCCCTGGTTCGACTACTACGACCAGGACGCCGAGGATCTCGCCCCGACGGACACGCTGGAGGCGGTGAAGCCGGTCGGTGACTGGCTCGGCGACGACCACGAGCCGTGGCAGGCGCCGACGCCGGGCCAGGTGAAGCACCTGAAGGACGCGCCGGGCAAGCCGGTGCAGGACGGGGACTGGTAGGAGGCACGCGGAGCTCGTGTCGCGGCATGAGCCCATGTTGAGCGCCACCCCTTCGCATTGCACTGTGCGCAACGCGCGTTGCTCTTCTTGCGCTCGACGGGTGATCCACGCCAAGGTTGCTGTCGCGACCACGACGACCGAGACCTGAGGTGTGGACATGGGCAGTGGTGGGCTGAGCAGGCGCCGTTTCGTCGGCACCCTCGCGGGATCGGCCGCGGGCGTGACCCTCCCCGCGGCCACGGGATGCGACGACGCGCCCGCCCCTGAGGCCACGGCCGACACGGCGGCTCCCGAGGCGACCACGCCCGGGACCCGTCCGAGCGCGCAGTCCGAGAGCCGTGCCCCGTCCGGCCCACGCCCGCTCTACCTCGGCACGTACACCTCCGTGGAGGGCGGCGGCAAGGGCATCGGGCTCGCCGCGTACGACCCGGACACGGGTCGTGTCACCGGCACCGGCACGATCACGGACGTCGCCGACCCGTCGTATCTGGCACTGCACCCGGACGGCCGGACGCTGTACGCGGTCGACGAGCGCGAGGACGGCGCCGTGACCGCCGTGCGCCTCGCCGACCGCAAGGTCCTGGGCAGCCGGAGCACCGGCGGGGCGGCGCCCTGCCATCTGTCGGTGCATCCGGGCGGACGCTGGCTGCTGAGCGCCAACTACGGCACGGGCAGCGTGGCCGTGCACCCGATCGACGCCTCGGGCGCGCTCGGCGAGCGCACCGACCTGGTCACGCACTCCAGCCCGGCGCCCGGCCCCGGCCAGGACGGCCCGCACGCCCACCAGATCGTCACCAGCCCCGACGGCGGCCACGTCCTCGCCGTCGACCTGGGCACGGACACGGTGTACACCTATCGCCTCGACCAGAAGGCCGGCACGCTCACCGAGGTCACGCGGGCGCGGACGAAGCCGGGCGCCGGCCCGCGCCATCTCACCTTCCACCCGGGCGGCCGGTACGCGTATCTGGCCAACGAGGTCGACAACACCGTCGCGGTCTGCGCGTACGACCCGGGCAGCGGCCGGGTGACCATCGGCGAGGAGCAGGAGACGGGCACGGGTTCCGGCACCAGCTATCCGGCGCAGATCGTGGTGACGCCGAACGGCCGTTTCGCCTATCTCGCCAACCGCGGCCACAACAGCCTCGCGCGCTACGCGGTGGAGGCGAAGGGCGCCCGGCTCAGGCTGCTCGACACGGTGCCGGTGTCCGGGGACTTCCCGCGGCAGATCGCCCTCTCGCCGGACGGCACGCTGCTGTTCGCGGCGAACCAGCGCTCAAGCACCGTGAGTGTCTTCCTCCTCGACGACAAGAGCGGTGAACTGCGGCTCGCGGGCGAGCCTTTCGCGTCACCCGTCGCCGTCTGTGCGCTGCCGCTGTAGGGCGCGTGGGCACGAGGCGGCGCTGGCCTGGGCGAGCAGGACGTGCATGCGTTCGGTGAGCTGCGCGACGTCGTCGGCGGGGCGGTGGAACGGCAGTCGTACGTCGCCGTCGGAGCGGGCGCGTTCGATGCGCAGGGTCAGTCCGTGCCGGTCGACGGCGAGGGGCTGGACGCGGACGGCGCCGTGCAGGCTGTCGGAGTCGACGAGGCGGGTGAGCCGCTCGACGGCGTCCGGGTGGCAGTCGGCGAGGTGGGTGAGCAGCCGGGCCTCGGCGGTGGCCAGCGGGTCGGGCGCGGCGGCGGCGAACTCGTCGAGGCCGACGACCACGGCTCCGGACGGCTGCCGCAGCACCACGCGGGTCGCCTGGAAGGCGAGTTTGCCGTCCTCGGGGATGAACCAGCCCGACATCCAGAGCCGGGTGCGGATCCGCTTGCGCACGGGCACGGGGGCGACGTCGGCGAACTCCAGGACGGCGGACGGCTCTCCGCGGGGCGCGCAGATCGCCGCCGTCACGAGCACACTGTCCTCCGGCACGTCCAGCAGGACGGCACCGCCCTCGGTCACCGTGTGCGCGCCGACGAGCTCCTCCCGGCAACTCTCCGCGGTCACCCCGCAGGACCACGCACCGGCGAGCACCGACCGGGCCCGTTCCGCCGCGGAAGGTGCCGCCGTCCAGGCTTGGCTGTCACCCATCCCGTTCCTCCTTAGGTAAGCCTTGCCTAACCTATCGAAGATCGAGCCGCACGCCAACCAGCCACGGTGTTCCTGTGCGATCTCTTTGCGGGAGCTCAGGGTGTGATGACACCCAGCAGGGCCCGGGCGCACAGATCGCGCACCTGCTCCCGGGAGAGGTCCGCGCCCCGCAGCCACTCCAGGCAGACGGCAGTGGTGAACGCCAGCCAGCCCCGCACGGCGAGCCGGACGTCGAGCCGCTCCTCGAAGACAGGGCCGAACTCGGGGTCCGCCGCCATCGCCGCCAGAATCTGCTTCTCCTGCGCGGCCAGGGCGCGTTGGTAGACCTTGCGCACGGCCTGGTCGCCGGCCGCGTCGGCACGGTGGAAGGCGCGGTAGCCATGGGCGTGGGCCTCGACGTACTCCAGATACGTGTCGAGGCCCGCGGCGAGCTGCGCGCGGACCGGGACCCCGGGCACGGCGGCCGTCATCCGCAGCATGCGCTCGCTCTCCCGCTCGACGACCGCCGCGAAGAAGTCCCGCTTCGTCGGGAAGTAGTGATAGAGCAGCCCCCGCGAGACGCCGGCGATCTCGGCGACCTGCTCGATCCACACCTCGTCGTACGGACTCTCCGAAAACAGCCGCGCCCCGACGGTCAGGAGCTGTTCACGGCGCTCCTGGGTGCTGAGCCGGCGGCGTGTGCGCTCGCCCTGGTTCGCGGCCATGCCCGCACTTTACTTGACGTCGATTCAGCACCGGGATCAGACTGAACGCGTTATTGAACCCATGTACAACACGCTCAACCTGCCCATGCAGCAAGGGAGATCGCGTCATGACGGAGACGACGACGGCAGCCGGACTGCCGAAGGGGTTCCGCAGCGCCGAGCAGGGCTGGCCCGAGCTGTCCCGCATCCCGCATCCCCCGCGCCGGCTCCCCGTGCTCGGCGACGTGCTCGGTGCCAGCCGGACCAAGCCCTTGCAGGACTCGCTGCGCCATGCCCGCCGGCTCGGGCCGATCTTCCGGCGCAGGGTCTTCAACAGGGAGATCGTGTTCGTGGGGGGCGCCGCGCTGGCGGCCGACATGGCGGACGAGTCGCGGTTCGCCAAGCACGTTGGGCTCGGCGTCGCCAACCTGCGACCGGTCGTCGGGGACGGACTGTTCACCGCGTACAACCACGAGCCCAACTGGCAGCTGGCCCATGACGTCCTGGCGCCGGGGTTCAGCCGGGACGCGATGGCGGGCTACCACCCGATGATGCTCGCCGTGGCGGACCGGCTCATGGACCACTGGGACCGCGAAATGGCCGCGGGCCGGACAGTGGATGTGCCCGAGGACATGACCAAACTGACTCTGGAGACCATCGCGCGCACGGGGTTCGGGCATGACTTCGGCTCCTTCGAGCGGGCCCGGCCGCACCCCTTCGTGACAGCGATGGTGGGGACCCTCACCTACGCACAGCGGCTCAACACCGTGCCGTCGCCGTTCCTGCTACGGCGTGCCGCGCGCCGCAACGACCGGGACGTCGCGTACCTCAACCGCACGGTCGACGACCTGGTCCGCGCCCGTACGGCCGGCGGGGCGGGCGACGGCGACCTGCTGGACCGGATGCTGGAGACCGCCCATCCGGAGACGGGCGAGCGGCTGTCCGCCGAGAACGTCCGCCGCCAGGTGATCACCTTCCTGGTCGCCGGGCACGAGACGACGTCGGGGGCGCTCTCCTTCGCCCTGCACTACCTCTCCCGGCATCCCGACGTCGCCGCCCGCGCCCGCGCCGAGGTGGACCGGGTCTGGGGCGGCACGGCGGTGCCGGGCTACGACCAGGTGGCCAAGCTGCGGTACGTCCGCCGGGTCCTGGACGAGTCGCAGCGGCTGTGGCCGACGGTGCCGGCCTTCACGCGGGAGGCCCGCGAGGACACCGTGCTGGGCGGGGTCCATCCGATGCGCCGGGGCGGCTGGGCCCTGGTGCTCACGGCGATGCTGCACCGTGACCCCGAGGTGTGGGGCGCGGACGCCGACCGGTTCGAGCCGGACCGCTTCGATCCGCAGGCCGTACGGACACGTCCGCCGCACACCTTCAAGCCGTTCGGGACGGGGGCGCGGGCGTGCATCGGGCGCCAGTTCGCCTTGCACGAGGCCACGCTGGTGCTGGGACTGCTGCTGCGCCGCTACGACTTCAGGGGCGACCCGGCCTATCGGCTGCGGGTGACGGAGCGGCTGACGCTGATGCCGGAGGGACTGCGGCTGCGGCTGGAGCGGCGGGCGCCCGGCGCGGACCCTACGGCCCCTGTCCCGACCGGCACCGCCGAGGGCGCGGCGTCAGACGTCCGCTGTCCAGTGCACGGGGCGGCCGACTGAGGCGGGCAGCCGGGTGCCCGCGCTGCCCCGGGCCGCGTTGAGCTGGGGCTGGGTCAGGAAGAAGGCGCCGGTCAGGTCGGCGTCCGTGAGGTCGGTGTCGCGCAGGTCGGCGCCGATGAGGTCCGCCCCGCGCAGGTCGGCGCCGGTGAGGTCGGCGGCGATGAGGTAGGCGCCGCGCAGGTTCGCGCCGCGCAGGTCGGCGCCCCTGAGCCGGGCGCCCATCAGGTCCGCGCCCCGGCGGTTCTTCTTGCGGCCGCCGAATCCGGCCCGGGCCAGTTCGCTGGCCTTGAGCAGGAGGACGTTGACGTCCTGGCGGTGCGCGGCGACGTCGAGCGCCGCGAGCTCGTCCGGGGTCCCGCGGGTGAGTTCCTCGGTCCGGTCCAGGATCCGGCGCAGCTCGCCGCGGAGGGGGCGGGCGGCGGGCAGGGTGAGCGCCTCGGTGAGGTACCAGAGCAGTTCGTGGAGCTGGCGGACGACCGGGAAGACGTCGAACATCCGCCGGGCGTGCTCCCGGGAGCCCGTACGCCAGTCCTGGCCGCCGAAGGTGACCTGCGCGACCTTCTGGCCGGCACCGAAGCAGTCGTAGACGGTGCAGCCGGTGAAGCCGGTCTGCCGGAGCCGGTCGTGGATGCCGCACCGGTGGTCGTCGCGCAGGTTGTGGCAGGGCTTCCCGGCCGCCTTGTCGACCGCGAAGTCGGCGGACGCGGCGAAGGGCAGGGCCACACAGCACAGTCCGAAGCAGCTGGCGCAGTCGCCGCGCAGGTCGGCCCGGTCGAACATCTGATCTTGCATGCCGTTCAGCATACGGAACGGATGACGCACCGATGAGTGTCCTGCGCGGCGACCAGCCTTCCGGCCGCGTCCCTCAGCCGGTGAGGTCCGGCAGGTCGAGGGCGGCCAGCCGCTCGGGGTCGGCCAGGATGTACATCTCGGTGATCCGGCCGTCGACGACGGTGACGCCCATGACCGACTGGGGCCGGCCCTCGGGGGCGTTGAGGACCCCGACCGTGCCGTTGACGGACACGAGCTGCATGTACCGCGCGAACTGCCGGAAGAGCATCGCCTGTTCGGCGACCGGCTGCGCACCGCGCACCACCTTGGAGGCCGCCGCACCACCGACCAGCGGTCCGGAGTCGACCCGCAGCACGATGCCGGGGTCCAGGACCGCGAGCAGCGCCTCGAAGTCCCCCGCCCGGGAGGCGGCCATGAAGGCGTCGAGGACCTGGCGCTGTCTGCCGGGATCGGTCTCGGCCGACGGCGTGGCGCCCTTCACCCGGCGCCGGGCGCGGCTGGCGAGCTGCCGGGTGGCGGCCGAGGAGCGCTCCACGATCGGCGCGATGTCGTCGAACGGCACCGCGAACATGTCGTGCAGCACGAACGCGATCCGCTCGGCGGGCTCCAGGGCCTCCAGCACCACGAGCAGGGCCAGCCCCACCGAGTCGGCCTGCAGCACCTCCTGTTCCGGGTCGACCGTCGACAACGGCCTGATCACGGGGTCGGGGACGAAGGTGTCGTCCAGCGGCTCCTCGTGGCGGCGCGTGCGCGAGCGCAGCAGGTCCAGGCAGACCCGGCCGACCACCGTGGTCAGCCAGCCGCCGAGGTTCTCGATGTCGTGCGCGTCGCTGCGGCTCAGCTTCAGCCAGGCCTCCTGGACGGCGTCCTCCGCCTCGGCCAGTGAGCCCAGCATGCGGTAGGCGACGGCCTTGAGCCGGCCGCGGTGCTCCTGGAAGCGGTCCGCGAGGAGTTCTGTGTCGTTCACCGGCTGAACAGTTCGAACGCCACGGCCGGCTTTCCGCCGAACCGCTCCCCCGTCGCCGCGGCGTTCCCGGTGAGGAAACTCCGGGCGTACGTCTCCGGGTCCTCGTCCGTCAACACCTCGATGTAGGTGCGGTGTTCGAGCAGCGAGCGCACCCCGCGCTCCAGACCCGCCGTCGCGTCCACCGCGTGCGTGGGACTGCTGGAGCCGGCGACGGCGACCCAGCGGACGCCGTTCCAGGGTTCCAGGCCCTGCTCGCCGAGCTCCGGGAAGATCCAGCGGTTGCCCGCGTCGCCGGCCGCGTCCAGCGTGGCGCGGCCGACGGCCACATGGTCCGGGGTGTTCCAGGCGACGCCGCCCCAGGTGTCGCGGTGGTTGAGCGTGATCACCAGCTCGGGCCGGTGCCGGCGGATCGCGGCGGCGATGTCGCGGCGCAGGGCGAGGCCGTACTCGATCACGCCGTCCTCGTGGTCGAGGAACTCCACCGCCGACACCCCGACCACGGCGGCGCTGGCCCGCTGCTCGCGCTCCCGCAGCGGGCCGCACTTCGCGGGTTCCAGGGTGTCTATGCCGGCCTCGCCGCGGGTCGCGAGGACATAGGTGACCTCGCGGCCGGCGTCGGTCCAGGCGGCGATCGCCGCCGAGCAGCCGTACTCGAGGTCGTCCGGGTGGGCGACGACGGCGAGGGCGCGCTGCCAGTCGTCCGGCATGGGCTGGAGCTGAGTGATCGTCGGCTCGGTCATGCCCGCACACTAACCCTTCACACTGACATCACGCTTCGTCACGGGTGAGCGCGAGCAGCCGGTCCAGGACACGGGGGCCGCCGGCCCGTACGCCGTCGTGCTCGAACTCGTCGGTGACCCAGGTGCGCAAGCCCCGGATCGCGCGGGCGGTGGCGAGGGAGTGGGCGGTGTCGACGTACATGTCGTCGTGGTAGACGGCCGCCGCGACCGGCACCTCGTTGGCGGCGAGGCGCGCCGGGTCGTACAGGGGCGTCCAGTCGGTGCGGGCGGCGAGGAGTTCGGCGGTCTCGCGCAGCGGGCGCAGCGCCGGGTCGCAGTCGAACATCCAGGGGTGGATGGTCTCGCCGGTGAACAGCAGCGGCCCGTCGCCGGCGAGGGTCTTGGCCGCGTCGAACTGCGGGAACTCGGCGCGGACGCGCTCGGCGGACCAGGCGGTGGGGCGGGCGTCCTGGCCGTAGATGGCCTCGTGGACGAGGGCGTACAACGGGTGGCCGGCGTACGACAGCAGGCCCTGCGCCTCCTCCTGGAAGGCGTCCGAGAGGGCCGGGCCCCGCGGGGTGCGGACGAAGGCGTCCTCCAGCAGGTAGTGCAGACGGTGGCTGCCCTCGCTGCCGCCGAGGAGGATGCCGAGGGACTGGAAGGCCTCGGCGGTGAGGCGGTAGCCGTTCGGCAGGACCACGTCGTGTGCGAGGAGGTGGTCCGCGATACGGCGGGCGCGCTCGACGTCCTGCGGGTAGCGGGCGTAGTGCGCGGTGACCTTGCGCTCGATGCGCGGGTAGGCCGCGCGGTAGACGTCGTCGGCGTGCGCGTCGAGCGAGGGCAGGCCACCGGTGATGACGGCCGCCGTCAGGCCCTCGGGGGCGGTGGAAAGGTAGTTGACCGTGCAGAAGCCGCCGAAGCTCTGGCCGAGGACGGTCCAGGGGGCGCCGCCGGTCACGTCCCGGCGGATTGCCTCGCAGTCGCGGACGATCGAGTCGGCGCGGAAGTGCGTGAGGTGGTCGGCCTGTTCGGCGGGGCCGCCGCGCAGCGGGAGCGTCTGGCGGTTGGCGGGCGTGGAGTGGCCGGTGCCGCGCTGGTCGAGCAGCAGGACGCGGTACTCCTTCAGCGCGCGGCCGAGCCAGGCGCCCTTGCCGACGAAGCGGTTCGCGCCGAAGCCGGGGCCGCCCTGGAGGTAGACCAGCCACGGCAGGTCCTGGTGCGCCTTGTCGGTGGCGACGACCTCACGGGCGTAGAGCTCGATCGTCTCGCCCTTCGGGGCGTCGTGGTCGAGGGGCACGGTGAAGTGGCGATCGGTGAGGACGACGCCGGGCTGGCGGTAGCTGACGGTCAACAGGGCTCCCGGGACGGATGGTTTTTCGGGCCGCGTCCCAGTTCAGCACATGCTCGTCCGTCGACCGACCCCCAGGATCATGAAATCGTACTGAACGGCCGATCAGCGGGCGGCGAGGCTGGACCGTCGTACCACGAGCTCCGGCTGGAGGACGACCCTGCGGTGCTCGTGCCTCTTCGTGCCGGTCTCCTCCTCCGTCTCCTCCAGCAGCATCTCGGCCGCCAGGGTGCCCATGGTGACGGCGGGCTGCCGTACGGAGGTGAGGGGGACGGCCGCGGCGGCCGCGAACTCGATGTCGTCGTAGCCGACGATCGCGAGGTCGTCGGGGACCTTTATGCCGGCCGCGTACATGGCCTGGAGGACGCCGAGGGCGAGCAGGTCGTTGGCGCAGAAGACGGCGGTGGGGCGGTCGGCGAGGCCGAGGAGGCGGGCGCCGGCGTCCCGGCCGGCGGCGACGTCGAGCCGCTCGGTGGGCAGTTCACGCAGGACGTCGGGGCCGAGGCCGGCCTCCTCCAGTGCGTTCAGGGCGCCGGTGCGGCGGTCGCGGACCTGGTTGAGGCCGGGCGGGCCGCTGACGTAGGCGATGGAGCGGTGTCCGGCGTCGACGAGATGGCGAACGGCCAGCGCGCCGCCCGCGACGTCGTCGACGGAGACCGAGCATTCGGTGGTGCCCTCGGCGACGCGGTCGACGAGGACGAAGGGGATGTTGTGCCGCCGGAACGTCTCTATGTTGCGGCCCGTGGCGTCGGCCGGGGTCAGCAGCACGCCGCGTACCCGCTGCTCGGCGAAGAGCGACAGGTACTCGGCCTCTTCGCCGGCGCTCTGTGCGCTGTTGCAGACCATCACGCCGAGCCCGGCGTCGCGCGCGGTGCGTTCGGCGCCGCGCGCCACGTCGACGAAGAAGGGGTTGCCCATGTCGAGGACGAGCAGCCCCATGATCCTGCTGCGGCCCGCGCGCAGCTGGCGCGCGGACTCGCTGCGGACATAGCCCAGCCGGTCTATCGCGGACTGCACGCGCGCCCGGGTCTCGGTCGCGACCGCGTCCGGGCGGTTGATGACGTTCGAGACCGTACCGACGGAGACTCCGGCGGCGCGGGCGACGTCCTTGATACCCACCGACTGGGTCATCGGGCAGGGACCTCCAGGTAAGACTCGACAAGACGTGGGGCGGCGCGAAGGCACATTACCGTCATGCCGCCCACAACGGCTGTGGTCAGGCAGGAAGGCGGAAGTTGAGGTTGCGCAGCGCCGAGGGCGTCGTACCGCTGGACTTCTCCTGGTACATGATCGACAGGAAGTTGTCCTGTGCGATACGCGTCTCGTCGATCACGACCTCGCCGAAGGCGTTGAGTCCGGCGGTGACACCGTCGTACAGCACCGTCCAGTCCGTGTATCCGGAGGCCTTGGAGGCCCCGGCGATCCGGCAGAACGGGAAGATCGCGTACGCGTTGTCGTATTTGTCCAGGATCAGCTTGGTGCGCTGGCTGGAGTTCAGCGGGACCGGGATCTCGGTCTTCTGCCAGGTGCCGGAGGAGTTCTTGCGGACGTGGAAGGCGCGGCCGTTGGCGGTGCGGTCGGCGACGTAGTTGGTGGTGCACTGGCCGAAACGGCCCGGTACGTAGCTGATGATCGCGTGCGGCAGACCGGCGGAGTCCGTGAACTGGCTCTCCTGGTTCATCAGGGAGTGGTCCGCGTTGATCGCGTCGATCACCAGGCCGCTGTCGGTGACGGCGACCTTGTCGGAGCCGCCGGTTGTGCCGACCACGGCGCCGGCGTTGTTGCGCCAGGTGCGGCCGCGGTCGTCGGAGTAGACGTAGCCGGTGTCGTGGTTGGTGATGCCGCCGCCGTTGCACATCACGGCGCCGTTCTGCTCACGCCAGGTGAAGAACGAGTGCAGCCGGCCGTTCTTGTCGTAGTCGATGCCGTGCAGGTACATGTTGCGGGCGGTCGACGAGCCGTGCTCGCTGGTGTACGTGCCGGTGGAGCTCTGCCACTCCCCGAGGTTGGTCCACGAGGTGCCGTTGTACTCGGCGATCGCGTTGCGGCCGTTGCCCGAGATGCCGACGCGGTAGCTGAGCTGGAGCTTGCCGTCGGGCATCGAGATGAACTGCGGGTAGGTGAACTGCGAGGTGAGCGCGAGGCCGTCGAGGGTGGACTGCGGGGCGCCGAAGCGGCTGGTGTCCCAGCTGAGCCCGCCGGGGTTGTCCACCAGCCCGGCCACCGACTTGACGTAGGTGAAGCCGTCGCTGTGCGAGTCCATGTTGAGGTGGAGACGCCCGTCGACCTTCGAGATGCCCATCGAGATGACGTTGTGGGAGTCGTCCGCCTTGAGCGTGTGGCCGACCTTGACGGTGGACCAGGTGCTGGAGCCGAGCACGCGGCGGCCGACGACGGCGTTACGGTCGGCGGTGTACCAGACGGCGTACTGGTAGCCCTTGTAGCTCAGCAGGCCGTTCTTCTGGAAGGAGTTGTTGTTGACCAGGCCGTCGTACGACACGAAGAAGATGGCCTGGGTGTCGAGCGTGGTGGTGCCGGTCAGGGTGACCGAGGGCCCGGGGTCGGCGGCTCGGGCGATGCCCGAGGTGAGGGCGGGGGTCATCACGGCTCCAGCGAGGGCGGCGCCCAGCAGCGTACGTCTTTTCATCTCGGGGGACTCCGTTGTCGGCGAGGTACGGGGGAAGGGTCAGGCGAGGTGGAACACTTCCGTCAGGGGTTTCATGGCCTCGTCGGGCCGGGCGCCGTCCAGCGATTCGAAGAACGGCGCCATCTCCTTCTGCCAGCGGGCGTTGACCTCGGCGGCCTCCATGCCGGCCTGGGCGGCGGCGAAGTCCTCGGTCTCCAGGTAGCCGACCAGGAGGCCGTCCTCCCGCAGGAAGAGCGAGTAGTTGTGCCAGCCGGTGGCGGAGAGCGCCTGGAGCATCTCCGGCCACACGGCGGCGTGCCGCTCGCGGTACTCGTCCAAGCGGTCCTGACGGACCTTCAGCAGGAAGCACACGCGCTGCATCAACGACCCTCCGGGGTCTAGAAGTTGAACTGGTCGATGTTCTTGGCGTCGAAGACGGTCGGCTTGCCGAGGCTGATCACGCCGTCCTTGCCGATGGTGTACTCGCCCATCGAGCCGGCCTTGAAGGTCTCGCCCTCCTTGCCGGTGATCTGCCCGGAGGACAGGGCGACGGCGGTACGGGCGGCCAGCTCGCCGAGCTTCGACGGGTCCCACAGCTCGAACGCCTCGACGGTGCCGTTCTTGACGTACTTGCGCATGTCGTTCGGGGTGCCGAGGCCGGTCAGCTTGACCTTGCCCTTGTACTGGGAGCCCGACAGGTACTGGGCGGCGGCCTTGATGCCGACGGTGGTCGGGGAGATGATCCCCTTCAGGTTCGGGTACTCCTGGAGCAGGCCCTGGGTCTGCTGGAAGGACTTCTGGGCGTCGTCGTCACCGTAGGCGACCTTGACCAGCTTGATGTCCTTGTACTTGGGGTCCTTCAGCTCCTGCTTCATGATGTCGATCCAGATGTTCTGGTTCGTCGCCGTCTGCGCGGCGGACAGGATCGCGATCTCGCCCTTGTAGCCGATCTGCTTCGCCATCAGCTGCACCTCGGTGCGGCCGAGGTCATCGGCGGAGGCCTGCGAGACGAAGGCGTTACGGCAGTCGGGGGTGGTGTCGGAGTCGTAGGTGACGACCTTGATGCCGTTCTTCATGGCCTGCTTCAGCGCGGTACACAGGGCGCCCGGGTCCTGCGCGGAGACGGCCATCGCGTCGACCTGCTGCTGGGTGAGCGTGTTGACGTAGGAGACCTGGCCGGCGGTGTCGGTGGCGCTGGACGGGCCGACCTCCTTGTAGCTGGAGCCCAGCTCCTTCAGGGCCGCCTCGCCGCCCTTGTCGGCGGAGGTGAAGTAGGGGTTGTTGACCTGCTTGGGCAGGAAGCCGACGGTCAGGCCCTTCTTCAGCTCGGCGTTCGGGTCGGCCTTGCCACCGGTGGCGGCGGAGGCGCCCTCGCTCTTGACGTCCTCCTTGGTGGTGCCGCCGCAGGCGGTGAGGGCCAGGGCGAGGGATGTCGCGGCGGCGAGGCCGGCGGAGGCACGGCGGAGGGATGACTTGCGCATGGTGGGTTCCTTACGAGGGTGAACTGGCGTGGGCTTACGAGGTTGTCCGTGGGCGCGTTGGACCTACGAGGCCGGACTGGGCGCCTTGGACACCGGCGCTGAGGCGGCTCTACGCCCTGCCCTCGCGACGGAGATCTGACGTGCGACCCGGGGGCCGAGCACGGAGAGGACGAGCAGGACGCCGGTGACGACGATCTGCGACTGGGCGGAGACGTCCTGGAGGCTCATCACGTTCTGCAGGGCCCCCAGCAGGAACACCCCGGCGATGGCACCGCCCAACGTGCCCTTGCCGCCGTCGAAGTCGATGCCGCCGAGCAACACGGCTGCCACGACGGAGAGTTCAAGTCCCGTGGCGTTGTCGTAGCGGGCGCTGGCGTAGTGCAGGGCCCAGAAGATCCCGGTGAGGGAGGCCATCAGGCCCGTCACCGTGAACAGGATGAGCTTCTGCCGCTTGACGCGGATACCGGCGAACCGCGCGGCCTCCTCGCTGGCGCCGGTCGCGAAGATCGACCGACCGAACGGGGTGGCGTGCAGGGCGACCACCGCGATGGCGAGCAGGACCAGGAAGGGCAGGAAGGCGTACGGGATGAAGGTGTCGCCGATGCGTCCGGCCGCGAAGTCCAGGTACTGCGTCGGGAAGTCGGTCACCGCGTCGGAGCCGAGCACGATCTGGGCGATACCGCGGTAGGCGGCGAGGGTGCCGATGGTGACGGCGAGGGACGGCAGTCCCAGCCTGGTCACCAGCAGACCGTTGATCAGTCCGCACACCACACCGAGCACCAGGCAGATCGGGATGATCGTCTCGATCGTCATGCCCTGGTTCCACAGGGCGCCCATCACGGCGCCGGAGAGACCGGCGGTGGAGGCGACCGAGAGATCGATCTCGCCCGAGACGACCAGGAGCGTCATCGGCAGGGCGATCATCGCGATCGGAAGGGTGTTTCCGATCAGGAACGACAGGTTGAGAGCGTTTCCGAAACCGTCGACCGTTCCGAAGGACAGCAGGAGCACGACGATCAGAAGAGCGCCTACCACCGTGTCCCAGCGGATCGCTCGGCTCAGGGAGAAGTCAGCCATGGCGGGCGTTCCTCTTCTTCAGGGCGTTGGCCACGCGCAGGGCGACGATCCGGTCGACCGCGATGGCGAGGATGAGCAGGATGCCGTTGATGGCGAGGACCCAGACGGAGCTGACGCCGAGGGCGGGCAGCACGCTGTTGATGGAGGTCAGCAGCAGCGCGCCGAGGGCCGCGCCGTAGACGCTGCCGGAGCCGCCGGTGAAGACGACGCCGCCGACGACGACCGCGCTGACGACGGTGAGTTCGTAGCCGTTGCCGGTGCCGGAGTCGACGTTGCCGAACCGGGCCAGGTACATGGCGCCCGCGAGTCCGGCCAGCGCACCGCAGAAGGTGTAGGCGGCGAGGATCCGCTTGCGGACGGGGATGCCGGCGAGGCGGGCGGCCTCGGGGTTGGAGCCGAGGGCGTACAGCTCGCGGCCGCTGCCGTAGTGCTTGAGGTAGTACGCGGTGGCCACCAGGACGACGACGGCGATCAGCGCCAGCCACGGCACCGCGGAGATGCCGCCGGAGCCGAAGTCGACGAAGCCGTCCGGGAGGTCGGCCGCGGTGATCTGGCGGGAGCCGACCCAGATGGAGTCGATGCCGCGGATGATGTAGAGCGTGCCGAGGGTGACGACGAGCGCGGGCACCTGGCCGAGGCTGACGAGCAGGCCGTTCAGCAGGCCGAAGGCGACACCCATGAGGATCGCCAGCAGCACGGCGACCACCGGGTTGCCGCCGCCCTGGAGGTACGTGCCGGCGGCGAAGGCGCTGATGCCGAGGGTGGAGCCGACGGAGAGGTCGACGTTCCTGGTGATCACCACCAGGGACTGGCCCGTGGCGACCAGGACCAGGATCGTCGCGTTCAGCAGCAGGTCCTTGATGCCCTGTTCGGTGAGGAACTGGCTGTTGCCGAGCTGGGTGACGACGATCATGACCACGAAGACGGCCAGGATGGCGAGTTCGCGCATCTTGAAGACGCGGTCGACGAGGCGGGTGCCGCTGGACTTGGGCACGTCGGTGACAGGGGCCTCGTGGGGAGTGGTCACCGTCATGCGGCGGCCCTCCCGGTTGCTGCGGCCATCACGGTTTCCTCGGTGGCTTCGGAGCGGGGGATCTCGGCGGTCAGGCGGCCCTCGTGCATCACGAGCACGCGGTCGGCCATGCCGAGGATCTCGGGCAGGTCGGAGGAGATCATCAGGACGGCGACGCCGTCGGCGGCCAGCTCGCTGAGCAGCCGGTGCACCTCGGCCTTGGTGCCGACGTCGATGCCGCGGGTGGGCTCGTCGACGATCAGCACCCGCGGGCCGGTGGCGAGCCACTTGGCGAGGACGACCTTCTGCTGGTTTCCGCCGGACAGGGTGTTCACCGTGTCGGCGATCCGCGCGTACTTGACCTGGAGCTTGACGGCCCAGTCGAGGGAGCGGCTGCGTTCGGCGCCGCGGTCCATCAGGCCGGCCTTGACGGTCGTGCGCAGGCCGGTGAGGCCGATGTTGCGCTCGATGGACATGTCCATCACCAGGCCCTGTGCGCGCCGGTCCTCGGGGACCAGGGCGAGACCGGAGGCCATGGCGGTGGAGGGGGCGCCGCTGGTGAGCTTGCGCCCGTCGACCTCGACCTCACCGGCGTCCCAGCGGTCGATGCCGAACACGGCCCGCGCGACCTCGGTACGGCCGGCGCCGACCAGTCCGGCGAGGCCGACGATCTCGCCGCGCCGCACGTCGAAGGAGACGTCGGTGAAGACGCCCTCGCGGGTCAGCCGGCGCACGCTCAGGGCGACCTCGCCCGGCTGCACGTCCTGCTTGGGGTAGAGCTCGTCGAGGTCCCGGCCGACCATCCGGCGTACGAGGTCGTCCTCGGTCATGCCGTCCAGCGGCTCGCTGGCGATCCAGGCGCCGTCCCGCAGGGTGGTGACCCGCTTGCAGATCTGGAAGATCTCCTCCAGCCGGTGCGAGATGAACAGGACGGCGGCGCCCTGCTCGCGCAGGGTGCGGACGACTCCGAAGAGGCGGGCGACCTCGCTGCCGGTGAGGGCGGCGGTCGGCTCGTCCATGATCAGGACGCGGGCGTCGAAGGAGAGCGCCTTGGCGATCTCGACGATCTGCTGGTCGGCGATGGACAGGCCGCGCGCGGGGCGGTCGGGGTCGAGTTCGACGCCGAGGCGCTGCATCAGGGCCAGGGTCGCCTCGTGGGTGGCCCGGTGGTCGATCCGGCCGAGCGCGCGCCGGGGGCGGCGGCTCATGAAGATGTTCTCGGCGATCGACAGGTCGGGGAAGAGGGTCGGCTCCTGGTAGATCACGGCGATGCCGGCGTCGCGGGCGTCACCGGGGCCGTGGAAGACGACCGGTTCACCGTCGAGCAGCACTTGGCCGGCGTCCGGCCTGTGCACTCCGGCGAGCGTCTTGATGAGGGTCGACTTGCCCGCGCCGTTCTCTCCGGCGAGGGCGTGCACCTCCCCGGGAAACAGCTCCAGGGAGACGTCCCGCAGGGCGCGGACCGCGCCGAAGGACTTCGAGATGTCCCTGAGCGCCAGAACCGGGGCCGGACCCGTGGTGGACGGGTGGGTCATGGGGGCTCCTCGACGACGCCGGCGGGACGGCCCTCTCGGCGTCGTGAAAGGTTTCAACTTGGTTGCCGGGACGTTAGGCATGGACGACATGTCACGTCAATGGGTTTGTGTCGAAAATATTTCGATGATCGAAGGTCACGGGCGAGTCACGGGGAAATGACCTGGGCCGCAGGGGTTGACACTCCCGCGGGGCGGCTCATACGTTCCCGTCTTGAATCGTTTCACAGCGAAGCGGTTCGGACGCTCGCCGTCCGCCACCTTCCGACTTCCGTCCCGACGTCACAGGAGCCCTCAGTGACCGAGCTCGCCGCGGTGAAGGCCGCACTCAAGACCCAGGCAGTCGAAACGCCGTCGTGGGCGTACGGGAACTCGGGGACGCGGTTCAAGGTGTTCGCCCAGCAGGGCGTGCCGCGGACACCGCGGGAGAAGCTCGAGGACGCGGCCCAGGTGCACGCGTTCACGGGTGTCGCGCCGACCGTCGCCCTGCACATCCCCTGGGACAAGGTCGACGACTACGCGGCGCTGGCCAAGTTCGCCGAAGAGCGCGGCGTGAAGCTGGGCGCGATCAACTCCAACACCTTCCAGGACGACGACTACAAGCTGGGCAGCATCTGCCATCCGGACGCGGCGGTGCGGCGCAAGGCCGTCGATCATCTGCTGGAGTGCGTCGACATCATGGACGCGACGGGCTCCAGCGATCTGAAGCTGTGGTTCGCCGACGGTACGAACTATCCCGGGCAGGACGACCTGCGGGCGCGGCAGGACCGGCTGGCCGAGGGCCTCTCCGAGGTGTACGCGCGGCTCGGGGACGGGCAGCGGATGCTGCTGGAGTACAAGTTCTTCGAGCCGGCCTTCTACTCGACGGACGTCCCCGACTGGGGGACGGCGTACGCGCACTGTCTGAAGCTCGGGGAGAAGGCGCAGGTCGTGGTCGACACCGGGCACCATGCGCCGGGGACCAACATCGAGTTCATCGTCGCCACGCTGCTGCGGGAGGGGAAGCTCGGAGGGTTCGACTTCAACTCGCGGTTCTACGCGGACGACGACCTGATGGTGGGGGCGGCTGACCCGTTCCAGTTGTTCCGGATCATGTACGAGGTCGTGCGCGGGGGTGGGTTCTCGCCCGAGGTCGCGTTCATGCTCGACCAGTGCCACAACATCGAGGCGAAGATTCCGGCGATCATCCGGTCCGTGATGAATGTGCAGGAGGCCACGGCGAAGGCACTGCTGGTCGACCGGGAGGCGTTGGCCGCCGCCCAGGCCTCGGGGGACGTGCTGGAGGCCAATGCCGTGCTGATGGACGCGTACAACACGGATGTGCGGCCGCTGCTCGCCGAGGTTCGGGGCGAGATGGGGCTTGACGCGGATCCCATGGGCGCGTACCGCCGGTCCGGGTGGGCCGAGAAGATCGTGGCCGAGCGGGTTGGCGGGGACCAGGCCGGGTGGGGGGCGTGAGCGACCGCCCCGATCTGTCGTCCGCGGGCCGCGGGCCGGATGTGGCTGGCCGCGCAGTTCCCCGCGCCCCTGGGGGGTTGGCGCTTCGCGCCTGACCCCCCGTGCGCCCCTGAGGCGCCCATCGGAAAAGACTCCTCTTCTAAGGACTGAGAACGCATGGCACCCCATCCCGAAGCCGCCGCCCTCCTCGCCCGTTCCCATCGGCTCGGCTCCGATCCCCGTAACACCAACTACGCCGGCGGAAACGCGTCCGCCAAGGGCACCGACACCGACCCCGTCACCGGAAGTGACGTCGAGCTGATGTGGGTCAAGGGGTCCGGTGGTGACCTCGGGACGCTCACCGAGGCGGGGCTGGCGGTGCTGCGGCTGGACCGGATGCGGGCGCTGGTCGACGTCTACCCGGGTGTCGAGCGCGAGGACGAGATGGTCGCCGCCTTCGACTACTGCCTGCATGGGAAGGGGGGGGCGGCTCCGTCCATCGACACCGCCATGCACGGGCTGGTCGACGCGGCGCATGTCGATCATCTGCACCCCGACTCCGGCATCGCGCTCGCCTGTGCCGCCGACGGGGAGAAGCTGACCGCCGAGTGTTTCGGGGACAGCGTGGTGTGGGTGCCGTGGCGGCGGCCCGGGTTCCAGCTCGGGCTGGACATCGCCGCTGTCAAGGCCGCCAATCCGCAGGCCGTCGGGTGCATTCTCGGGGGCCACGGCATCACCGCCTGGGGTGACACCTCCGAGGAGTGCGAGCGCAACTCGCTGCACATCATCCGCACCGCCGAGGCGTTTCTCGCCGAGCGCGGGAAGCCGGAGCCCTTCGGGCCCGTGATCGAGGGGTACGCGGCACTCGGGGCCGCCGAGCGGCGGGAGCGGGCCGCGGCGCTGGCGCCGGTCATCCGTGCCATCGCCTCCCAGGACCGGCCCCAGGTCGGTCACTTCACCGACTCCGAGGTCGTCCTCGACTTCCTCGCGAGCGCCGAGCACCCTCGGCTGGCCGCGCTGGGCACCTCCTGCCCCGACCACTTCCTGCGGACCAAGGTGCGGCCGCTGGTGCTGGACCTGCCGCCGACCGCTCCGCTCGACGAGGTCGTCGCCCGGCTCAAGGAGCTGCACGCCGGGTACCGCGAGGAGTACGCCGCCTACTACCGGCGGCACGCCCTGCCCGACTCCCCCGCCATGCGGGGCGCCGACCCGGCGATCGTGCTGGTCCCGGGCGTCGGCATGTTCAGCTTCGGCAAGGACAAGCAGACCGCGCGGGTCGCGGGTGAGTTCTATGTCAACGCCATCAATGTGATGCGCGGCGCCGAGGCCGTCTCCACGTACGCGCCCATCGAGGAGTCCGAGAAGTTCCGGATCGAGTACTGGGCGCTGGAGGAGGCCAAGCTTCAGCGGATGCCGAAGCCCAAGCCGCTCGCGACGCGGGTCGCGCTGGTGACCGGGGCCGGCAGCGGGATCGGGAAGGCCATCGCGCAGCGCCTGGTGGCCGAGGGCGCCTGTGTGGTCGTCGCCGATCTGAACGCCGACAACGCCGAGGCCGTCGCCGAGGAGCTGGGCGGACCGGACAAGGCCGTCGCGGTGGCCGTGGACGTCACGTCCGAGGAGCAGATCGCCGACGCGTTCAAGGCCGCCGTGCTCGCCTTCGGCGGTGTGGACCTGGTCGTCAACAACGCCGGTATCTCCATCTCCAAGCCGCTGCTGGAGACCTCGACGAAGGACTGGGACCTCCAGCACGACATCATGGCGCGCGGTTCGTTCCTGGTGTCGCGGGAAGCGGCGCGCGTGATGATCGCCCAGGAGCTGGGCGGCGACATCGTCTACATCGCCTCCAAGAACGCCGTCTTCGCCGGGCCGAACAACATCGCCTACTCGGCCACCAAGGCCGACCAGGCCCACCAGGTGCGGCTGCTGGCCGCCGAGCTCGGTGAGCACGGCATCCGTGTCAACGGGATCAACCCGGACGGTGTCGTGCGCGGGTCGGGCATCTTCGCCGGTGGCTGGGGAGCCAAGCGGGCCGCCGTGTACGGGGTCGAGGAGGAGAAGCTGGGTGAGTTCTACGCCCAGCGCACGATCCTCAAGCGCGAGGTGCTCCCGGACCATGTCGCGAACGCCGTGTTCGCCCTGACCGGCGGAGAGCTGACGCACACCACCGGGCTGCACATCCCGGTCGACGCCGGCGTCGCGGCCGCCTTCCTGCGATGAGCACGAGTGTGAAGTCCTACGCCGCGGTCGACCTGGGTGCCTCCAGCGGGCGCGTCATGGTCGGCCGCGTCGGCCCGGACTCGCTGGAGCTGAGCGAGGCCCACCGCTTCCCGAACCGGCCGGTGCGTGTGCCGGAGGGGCTGCGCTGGGACGTGCTCGGGCTGTACGCGGGGGTGCTGGACGGGCTGCGGGCGGCCGGTGCCCAGTGCGGTGGACGACTCGACTCCGTCGGCATCGACAGCTGGGCCGTCGACTACGGGCTGCTGGACGCCGACGGGGCGCTCCTCGGCAACCCCGTGCACTACCGCGACTCCCGTACGGAAGGGGTCGCGGAGAAGGTGTGGGCGAGCGTCCCGGCGGCGGAGCTGTACGCCGCGACCGGGTTGCAGTACGCGCCCTTCAACACGCTGTACCAGCTGGCCGCGGCCCGGGGTTCCGCTCAACTCGCCTACGCCAAGCGGCTGTTGCTCGTCCCGGACCTGCTGACGTACTGGCTCACCGGCGAGCAGGGCACCGAGCTCACCAACGCCTCCACCACCCAGCTGATCGATCCGCGGACCCGGGACTGGTCGTACGACGTCGCCTCGCGGCTGGATGTCGACCTGGACCTGTTCGCGCCGCTGCGGCAGCCCGGCGATTTCGCGGGGATGCTGCGCGGGGAGGTGCTGGAGGAGACCGGGCTGAGCGGGCCGGTACCGGTGACGGCGGTCGGATCGCACGACACCGCGTCGGCGGTGGCCGCGGTCCCGGCCGAGCGCGAGCGGTTCGCGTACATCTGCACCGGCACCTGGTCGCTGGCGGGCCTTGAGCTCAACGCGCCCGTGCTGAGCGAGGAGAGCCGGGCCGCCAACTTCACCAACGAGCTGGGGCTGGACGGCACCGTCCGGTATCTGCGCAACATCATGGGCCTGTGGCTGCTCCAGGAGTGCGTACGGGCGTGGGGCGACCCCGATCTGGGCGCGCTGCTGCTCGACGCGTCCAAGGTGCCGGCGCTGCGGTCGGTGGTGGACGCGGGGGACGCGGCGTTCCTGGCGCCGGGGCGGATGCCGGAGCGGATCGCCGAGGCGTGCCGCGCCTCGGGGCAGCCGGTGCCCGCCTCGCCCGCCGAGATCACGCGCTGCATCCTCGACTCGCTCGCCCTCGCCCACCGCAGGGCCGTCGCCGAGGCACAGCGGCTGGCCGACCATCCGGTCGACGTCGTGCATGTCGTCGGGGGCGGCACCCGCAACGCCCTGCTGTGCCAGCTGACCGCCGACGCCTGCGGGCTGCCGGTGGTGGCGGGCCCGACGGAGGCCGCCGCGCTCGGCAACGTCCTGGTCCAGGCCCGTACCCACGGGCTGGTCGGTGACCTCGCCGACGGGCGGCGCCTGCTCACCCGTACGCAGCCGCTGACCCGGTACGAGCCGCGGGGGGACGCGGCGCGCTGGAGCGAGGCGGAGGCCCGGCTCACCCGAGGGTGATTCCCACCCGACGGCGAGCGGGGTCTCCCCCGGGCCGCGTGCCCGCACTACCCTGCACTCATCCGATGATCGATCACAAGGAGCCGCGATGCGTGTCGCCCTGTTCCTGACCTGTGTCAACGACACGCTCTATCCGGACACCGGCCGCGCCGTGGTGAAACTGCTGACCAGGCTGGGCGTCGACGTCGACTTCCCGATGGCCCAGACGTGCTGCGGACAGGCCCACTACAACACCGGCTACCGCCACGAGGCCGAGCCACTCGCCCGGCATTTCTCCGATGTCTTCGGGGAGTACGAGGCGATCGTCACCCCGTCCGGATCGTGCGGGGCGATGGTGCGCGAGCTGTATCCGCGGATGGGTGAGCGGGCCCTGGCCGAGGGGCGCGGGGACACCCTCGCGGCGACCCTGGCACCGGTGGTGCCGAAGACGTACGAGCTGACGGAGTTCCTGGTGGACGTGCTGGGGGTGACGGACGTGGGTGCCTACTACCCGCACAAGGTGACGTACCACCCGACCTGTCACGGTCTGCGCGGACTGGGTCTCGCCGACCGGCCCCGCCGGCTCCTTCAGGCCGTCAAGGGGCTGGAGTTGGTGGAGCTGCCGGGTGCCGAGGAGTGCTGCGGGTTCGGCGGCACGTTCGCGCTGAAGAACTCCGATGTCTCGGCGGCGATGGGCACGGACAAGGTGCGCAACGCCGAGGCGACGGGCGCCGACGTGCTGTGCGCGGCGGACAACTCCTGTCTGATGCATATCGGCGGGACCATGGCACGGCTGCGCACCGGCATGCGGCCGGTGCACATCGCGGAGATCCTGGCGAGCACGGAGGAGGAGCCGGCGGCATGAGTGGAACGTTCGTCGGGATGCCGGCGTTTCCGAAGGCCGCGCACGAGGCCGTGCACGACACGACCCTGCGCGGCAACCTGCGCCACGCCACGCACATGATCCGCGGCAAGCGGGAGAAGGCCGTCGCGGAGGTGTCCGACTGGGCGGAGCTGCGGGAGGCCGGCAAGCAGATCAAGGACCATACGCTGCGTCACCTCGACCGGTATCTCGTCCAGTTGGAGGAGTCGGTCACGGCTGCGGGCGGCACGGTCCACTGGGCCGCGGACGCCGACGAGGCGAATGAGATCGTGGCCCAGCTCGTCAAGATGACCGGCGAGTCGGAGGTCGTCAAGGTCAAGTCGATGGCCACCCAGGAGATCGGGCTGAACGAGGCCCTTGAGGCGGAGGGCATCCGCGCCTACGAGACCGATCTCGCCGAGCTGATCGTGCAGTTGGGCAAGGACCGGCCGTCGCACATCCTCGTCCCGGCGATCCACCGCAACCGCGGCGAGATCCGGGACATCTTCCGCAACGAGATGAGCGAGTGGGGGCGCCCGGCGCCCGAGGGCCTCACGGACACGCCCGCCGAACTCGCCGAGGCCGCCCGCCTCCACCTCCGCGAGAAGTTCCTGCGGGCCAAGGTCGGCATCTCGGGCGCCAACTTCATGGTCGCCGAGACCGGCACCCTGGTCGTGGTCGAGTCCGAGGGCAACGGGCGGATGTGCCTGACGCTGCCCGAGACGCTGATCTCGGTCGTCGGCATCGAGAAGATCGTGCCGACCTGGCAGGACCTGGAGGTGTTCCTCCAGACCCTCCCCCGCTCCTCCACGGCCGAGCGCATGAACCCGTACACCTCGACCTGGACCGGCACCACGGACGCGGACGGTCCGCAGAACTTCCATCTGGTGCTGCTCGACAACGGCCGCACCGACACCCTCGCCGACGAGGTCGGCCGCCAGGCCCTGCGCTGCATCCGCTGCTCAGCCTGCCTCAACGTCTGCCCGGTGTACGAGCGGGCGGGCGGACACGCCTACGGCTCGGTCTACCCGGGCCCGATCGGCGCCATCCTCAGCCCTCAACTCCGGGGCGTGACAAGCGAGATCGACGCCTCGCTGCCGTACGCGTCGTCGCTGTGCGGCGCCTGCTACGAGGTGTGCCCGGTCGCCATCGACATCCCCGAGGTGCTGGTGCATCTGCGGGAGCGGGTCGTCCAGGGCGGCCAGGTGACCTCGAACGGCAACAAGGTGGTGCTGAAGCCGGCCAAGGGGCACGCCGCCGAGCGGGCCGCGATGCGGGCGGCACGCTGGGCGTTCAGCCACCCGGGCGCCCTGCGGACCGGGCAGCTGCTCGCCTCGCGCACCCGCCGGCTGCATCCGCGCACGCTGCCCGGGCCGGGCAAGGCGTGGAGCGGGACGCGGGATCTGCCGGCGGTGCCCGCGGAACCGTTCCGGGACTGGTGGCAGCGGACGCAGGGCGGAAAGGGCGGTACCAAGTGAGCAGCAGGGAACGGATCCTGGGCCGGGTGCGGCGGGCTCTCGCGGACGTGCCGCCGGAGCAGATGCCGTACGAGCAGGCGGTCCCCCGCGACTATCTGCGTGAACACGGCGAACGCAGTGTCGAGCAGACGGTGGATCTGCTGGCCGAGAACCTGGCGGACTACCGGGCGATCGTGCACCGCTGTACTCCCGCCGATCTCGCGGCCACGATCGCCGGGATGCTGGCCGCGCGGGGCGCGAAGACGGTGCTGGTGCCGCCGGGGCTGGAGTCCGAGTGGCTGGCGGCGACCGACGCCGAGCGGGTCGCGGACCGGGCGGAGAGCACCCCGGACGAGCTGGACCGGATCGACAGCGTGGTCACGGCGTGCGCGGTGGCCGTCGCCGAGACCGGCACCATCGTCCTCGACGGCTCCCCCGACCAGGGCCGCCGCCGCATCACGCTCGTCCCCGACCATCACATCTGTGTCGTACGGGTACCCGAGCAGGTCGTGTCGTCCGTTCCACAGGCCCTCGAACGCCTCGATCCCGTACGCCCGTTGACCTGGATCTCCGGCCCGTCGGCGACCAGCGACATCGAGCTGGACCGGGTCGAGGGGGTGCACGGCCCGCGCACGCTGGAGGTCGTCCTGGTCGGCGACTAGGGGGTGTTTTGAAAGTCCCTGGCGCGCCGGCTTCAGATGTCGCGCCGCTCCAACGGCCGTACGGCGGGGCCCTGGACGACCCGGCCGTCGGGGTCGAAGCGGGAGCCGTGGCAGGGGCACTCCCAGGCTCGTTCCGCGCGGTTGAAGGCGACCAGGCAGCCCATGTGCGTGCACTTCGCGGAGACGGCGTGCACGGTGCCGTCCTCGTCGCGGTGGACGGCGCAGCGTTTGCCGGCCACGTGGACGACGGCGCCGTCGCCGGGGGCGATGTCGTCCACCGAGCCGGCCGAGGGGCCCGGCAGGTGCTGGAGGCGGTCGCCGACGAAGTGGCGGGCCACGTCGGCCTGGTGCTTGACGAAGTCCTTGCCCTCGCGGACGACGGACATCACTCGGCGAGGGTCGTACAGCTCGCTCCACGGGTTCTCCCGGCCGGTGACCAGATCACAGAGCAGCCGGCCCGCCATGATGCCGCTGCTGAGTCCCCAGCCGCCGAAGCCGGTGGCCACATAGCAGTGCCGGCCGGCGGGGTGCAGGGGGCCGACGAGCGGTACGGAGTCGGTGGAGTCGTTGTCCTGGGTGGCCCAGCGGTGGGTGAAGGTGAGCTCGCCGAAGCGGTCCGTCGCCCAGTCGGACAGGTCCTTGAAGCGTGCCTCGACGTCGCCGCCCGTGCCTGGGGTGAAGTGCTCGCCGGTGACGATGAGCAGGCGTTCACCGTCCGCGTAGGGCGCCGTGCGCACCGAGCGGGTGTTCTGCTCGGGGGTGATGTACATGCCGTCCGGTGCGGCGGCCGCGTCGATGGGAGCGGCGACGACCAGTTCCCGCCGTGCCGAGAGGCGGGTGAACAGCAGCGCCCGGTCGAAGATCGGGTAGTGGGTGGCGACCACGACGGTCTCGGCGCTGACCTTCACCCCGTCCTCGGTCGTGAGCACACAGGGCTCGCCCTCGGAGAGGCCGACGACGCGGGTGTGCTCGTGCACCTGCCCGCCGAGGCGTTTCAGGTCGGCGACCAGCGCCAGCAGGTACTTGCGGGGGTGGAACTGCGCCTGCCCCGCGACGCGCACCGCGCCCGCCACCGGATACGGCAGGTCCGTGTCGGTGACGTACTCGGCGGCCAGGCCCGCCTCCCGGGCCGCGTCGGCCTCCGCCCGCAGTTCGTCGGTACGGTCGGCGTCCTCGGCGTAGGTGTAGGCGGCCGTCTCCTCCCAGTCGCAGTCGATGCCGAGCTCGTCCCCGACCTCGGCGGCGTGCCGGATCGCGTCCGTCTGGGAGGTCGCGTACAGGTGGGCGCCGTCCTTGCCGCGGGTGCGCCGCAGCCGGTCGTAGATGAGGGTGTGCTGGGCGCTGAGCTTGGCGGTGGTGTGCCCGGTGACGCCGGCGGCGACCCGGTCCGCCTCCAGCAGGGCGACGCCGTGCCCCCGCCGGGCCAGCTCCCAGGCGGTGGCGATCCCGGCGATGCCCGCGCCCACGACGGCGACGTCGACCGTGAGGTCGCCGTGCGGCGGTGGCGCGAGGTCGCCGGGCGGTGCCGTCTCGATCCAGTACGAAGCGTGGGTGCGGGTCGGCTCGTCCATGGCGGCCGAGTTCCCCGCACCCGCTCCGTCACACGAGGGGCCGCAGGTCAGCCCAGAGCGCTGGTCACCTGGTAGCGGCCGGACGGCAGCCGGTAGCTCGCGGTCCCGTCCGCGAAGCCCAGGTCGTCGACGCCGGGCACCCGGGACAGGGGTGTGCGGCCCTCACGCACCGTGTCCGGGTCGGCCGTGGGGATGCGCAGGGTGGCCGTACTGTTCGCGGGGACCACGGCCCGGTAGGTCAGTGTCCGGCCGTCCGTGCGCCACGCGCTGACGATCTCGCCGTACGGCGAGAGATGCGAGCCGGTGACCCGGGTGACCCGCCCGCCGGGATCGAGGTGCGGGCGCAGGAAGAAGTGCCGGAAGCCCGGGTGCGCCGGGTCCTTGGCGATGCCCGCCATGCTCTCGTACATCCACTCCATGATCGCGCCGTAGGAGTAGTGGTTGAACGAGTTCATGTCGACCGGGCCGAAGCCGTCCTGATTCGAGTACGAGTTCCAGCGCTCCCAGATGGTGGTGGCTCCGTTGCGCACGGAGTACAGCCAGGACGGCATCGCGTCCTGGTGCAGCAGCTGGTACGCGAGGTCGACGCGGCCCTCGTCGGTGAGGACGGGGGCGAGGACGTTCACGCCGAGGAAGCCGACGGAGAGGGTGTTCTCGGCATACCGCACGCGGGTGCTGTCGGGGTGCGCGTCCTTGTAGGCCTCGTCGTTGCCGATGTTCTCGGCGAGCAGCTCGACGAGGCGGCGGCGCTGGGCATCGGTGTCGTAGAAGCCCAGTTTGAGGACCCAGAGCAGGGCTGTCTGGCTGTTGTCCTCGGGCTTGCCGCCGAGCCAGGGCGGGGCCTCGCCCAGGCTGGAGCGGACGGTGACCTCGCCCGTGGCGGGGTCGGTGACGAGGTACTTGGCGAGGAACGCCCGCTTGATCCGGGCGAACAGGTCCTCGTACGTCCGCGTCTCGGCGCTGCGGCCGGTGGCGCGGGCCATGTCGACCATCAGGCGGGCGCTGTAGCCGTAGTAGACGTCGCTGATGAGCTGGGTGCTGGTGTCCTGGAAGGCCAGCCAGTCGCCGAAGATCGCGCCCTGTCCGGCGTAGGTGTCGCCGGTGCGCTTCCTGATCCAGTCCATGTAGGTCGTCATCGCCGCCCAGCTGCGGTCGACCACGGTGGTGTCGCCGGACATCTGCCACACCGTCCAGGGCACGACGACCCCGCAGTCCGCCCAACCGCTCGCGGGGAGCGGCTGGTTGTAGCGGGAGCCGGGTGCGACCCAGGTGAACTGGGCGCCGTCCTGGCCGTAGGTCTTCTGCGAGTCGATCAGGATGTCCTCGAAGTGGCTGAGGAAACTGACGGCGTCGGCGTTGTAGAGGCCGGTCTGGGAGAACAGCTGGGTGTCACCGGTCCAGCCGAGGCGTTCGTCGCGCTGGGGGCAGTCGGTGGGGACCCACAGGTAGTTGCCGCGCTGGCCCCAACGGACGTTGCTGATCAGCTGGTTGACGTCGGCGTCGTCCGTGGTGATCGTGCCGATGTCGCGGAGGGCGGAGGTGGCGACGCGGCCGGTGAAGCGGGTGAGGGTGACGGTCTCGGTCGCGGTGACGGAGACGTGGCGGAAGCCGTAGAAGGTCAGCGAGTCCTCGTGGGTCTCGCCGTCGGGGTCGCCCTTGAGGGTGTAGGTGCTGGTGGCCTTGGCGGCGCGGAGGTTGGCGCGGTAGACCGAGCCGACGGGGCCGTCGGCGCCGGCGCTGTCGTCGTTGAGCATCTCGCCGGGTTTGAAGGTGACCTGGGCGCCGGCCGGGCCGCGCAGGGTGTAGCGGGGCACGCCGACCATGTTCTGGCCCAGGTCGATCACGGCGGTGTCGCCGGGATGCAGGGTCACGGCGGCGGTGGCCGCGATGTCCGGGTCCGTGACGGTGCGGGCGGGGTCGACGACGATACCGCCCTTGCCGTTCGGGCTGCTCTCCTGGCCGGTCACACCCGTGTAGACGGTGAGGGAGGACGGCCGGCGATCCCACTCGGGCATCAGACGGGCGCTTTCACCGGGGTAGGCGACGAGCTTCGCGTCGGGGAACCTGGAGTCGAAGTCGTGCTCGGTCACGTCCGCCCAGCCGGAGGTGTCGAAGCCGGCCGACGTCCAGCCCGGGAGTTCCCTGCGGGCGTCGTAGGTCTGGCCGTCGTAGATGTCGTCGGCGCGGTGGGGGCCGGTGTCGGTGGCCGCCCAGTCGTCGCCGGGTGCGGTGACGACGGTCTGCTCGGATCCGTCGGCGTACCGGACGAGGAGCTTGGCCTTGAGGGCCAGGGGGTTGCCGTCGGCCGAGTAGTAGACGCTGTTCTCGGAGATCCGGCTGTTGTACCAGCCGTTGCCGAGCACGGCGGCGAGGGTGACCTGCCCTTCGTGCCGGTCGCCCGCGACCAGGTCCGTGACGTCGTAGGTGAAGTAGTTGACGGTGGTGTCGTAGTTGGTCCAGCCGGGGGTCAGGAGTTCGTGGGTGGTGCCGTGGCCCTGGGGTACGGCGACGCGGTGGCCGTTGACGTGGGCCTCGTACACGCCGAGGGCGGAGATGTAGAGCCGGGCGTTTCGGACCTGCCGTCCGGTCAGGCGGGCTTGGCGGCGCAGCAGTGGGGCGCCGGGGGTGTGGGGCCGCTTGCCCGCCATGGTGATCCAGCGGGCGCCGTCCCAGCCTGCCGTGCCGTCGGTGCCGAGCAGGCCGGTCTCGAAGTGGGCGGTGGGTGCGGCGGGGACGGCACGGCCGGTCTCGTCCCAGACGGTCACCGTCCAGTGGTAGCGGGTGGAGGCGCGCAGGGCGGGGCCCGCGTAGCGCACGGCGACCGAGTCGGGCGAGGTGACGCGGCCGCTGTTCCACACGTCCGCCCGGCCGGGGGTCAGGCGGTCGGGTGCGGTCGCGACCAGGATCCGGTACGCCGACTGGCGGCGACCGCGTACCGGGGAGGCCGTGCGCCAGCCGAAGCGCGGGTGGGTGGCGTCCACGCCGAGGGGGTTCGTTCTGTGCTCGACCGTCAGGCCCTCGACGGCGGTGCGGTGCGGGGGCGGTGCGGCCGACGCGGGCGTGCCGCCGACGACCCCGCCGGCGAAAGCCAGGGGTGCGGCGCCCAGTGCCGTGCTGAGCACCGCCCTTCGGCGCACCCCGCGGCCCTTCGTGCTGTCGACTCCGTCATTCATGCCGTTGTCCCTTCGGCTTGCTCGGAGTTGGAACGATTCAGCTCGAACGTCGGTTGAAGCTAGTGGCAGAAGTGACGGGAGTCCATGGCGTATGCAGGACAACTTCTGTGCAGATTCCAACAGAAGCAGTCAGTCGATGAGCGAGGAATTGAAACCGTTCAAAACGTGATGACCGGCTCTCGCCGCTTTGCCGGCGCCGGGGGTGTCGTCAAGTACACCTGGCATTACGGGTCCTGCGCCCCATGTGGTCGCGTCGTCCGCTCCGTAGCTTCTTCGGCAGGGCACAGGGAGTGCCGGACGGGGAGTGATGACGATGGTGCGCGCGGGCTCGCGACGGACGCACGACAAGGGACCGGCCGCCGAGGCGCTCCGGCTGGTCAAGGTCAGCAAGACCTACGGGGCGAGGGACAGTGCCGTGACCGCTCTGGACGGGGTCACCCTGGGGCTGGGGCGGGGCACGTTCACCGCGGTGATGGGGCCTTCGGGTTCCGGCAAGACCACGCTGCTGCACTGCGCGGCCGGTCTGGACCGGCCCGACAGCGGCATCGTGTGCGTGGACGGCACCGAGCTGACCGGGGGCGGGGAGGCCGACTTGACGAAGTTCCGGCGCGGTCGGATCGGGTTCGTGTTCCAGCAGTACAACCTGTTGGAGACACTCACCGTCGCGCAGAATACGGTGCTGCCGCTGAAGCTCGCCGGGCAGCGTGTCGACCGCGGGCGCGCCAAGGAGGTGCTGACCTCGGTGGGCCTCGGCGACCGGCTCGGACACCGCCCCGGCCAGTTGTCCGGCGGTCAGCGGCAGCGCGTGGCCATCGCCCGCGCGCTGGTGACGGAACCCCGGGTGATCTTCGCGGACGAGCCCACGGGCGCCCTGGACACCCGGAGCGCGCGTGAGGTGTTGCTGTTGCTCCAGCGGGCGGTGCGGGTGCACGGCCGGACCGTGGTGATGGTGACCCACGACCCGGTCGCCGCCTCCTACGCGGACTCGGTGCTGTTCCTGGCGGACGGCAGGCTCGCGGGCCGGATGGACGCGCCGACGGCCAACGCGGTGGCCGAACGCCTCGCGCACCTGGGCGACAACGTCACGACGGGGGTGTGAGCGATGTTCCTGCTGGCCATGCGGTCGATCCGGCACCGCCCGGGGCGGTTCCTCGCGACGCTGCTGTCCGCGTTCCTGGGCGCGGCGATCATCATGACGTTCAACTCGATGCACGACACGGCGGCACAGGACGGCGTGGACCCGACCAGTGCCGAGACCCTGTCCACCGCGGCCGGCGTCGTCGGCGGCTACGGCACCCTGCTGGTCTTCTTCGCCGTCGCCTCCACCCTGACGGTCAACGTCCGTCAGCGCACCGCCGAGTTGGAGCTGCTGCGCCGCTCGGGGGCGACTCCCGGGCAGCTCAAGCGGATGGTGGTCGGCGAGGCGGTGGTCGTGGCCCTGGTGGGCGCGGCGCTGGCGATCGGCCCGGCGATGCTGGGTGGCCGAGCCCTGCTGGAGGTGTTCCAGGACAGCGGCCAGGTCGCCGGGTCCGTCGATCCCTCCTTCGGTCCGGTCGCGCTCCTGACGGGCATCGACATCACGCTGCTCGCGTCGGCCGGCGCCGCCTTCCTCGCCGTACGGCGTGCGACGCGCGGGCAGGAACGGCCGGGCGGGGCACGGAAGTTCCTCGCATACGGCGCGCTGCTCGCCGGAGCCGCGTCGGCCTCCTCCACGTTCGTGTTCTCGGGGACGGACGCGGCCCTGATGGCACCGCCCGCCTATGGGGCGATCCTGCTGTCGGTGGGCTTCGCTCTGATGGCGCCGCGGCTGCTGGAGGCCGTGCTGGACCGGCTGCCGCTGGACGGCGCGAGCGGCTGGCTGGCCGTCCGGAACCTGCGGGAGCGGGCCGGTCATCTGGCCGGGATCCTGATGTCGCTGATCCTGTTCACGGCGGTCGCCACGGCCACGCTCACCATGCAGGCGGTGGAGAGCGACGCCGTGGCCGCCTCGGGCCTGACGAAGTCGATCGACGCCAAGAACCTGGAGACGCTCAACGTCACGGTCGTCGGCATCATCGTGGTCTTCGTCTGCGTGATGCTGGTCAACTCGCTGTACGCGGCGACCAGTTACCGGGCCCGGGAGTTCGGGCAACAGCGCCTGGCGGGCGCGACCCCGGGGCAGGTGCTCGGCACGGTGGGCACCGAGACCCTGATCCTGACCGTCACCGGAGTCCTGTTCGGGACGGTGGCCGCGCTGGCCGGGATCGTCCCGTTCACGGTGGTGCGCACGGACGGGGTGCTGCCGGGCGAGGTCTGCGCCATCGGGGTCGCGGTGATCGCGGTGGCGGCGTCGGTGACGCTGGGGACGGCCCTGGCCACGGCGCGGCGGATGCTGCGGACGCCGGCGGTGGGGGCGGTCGCGGTGGCTTCGTGAGCCGGGCCGCGGCAGGGGGCGGTCGCTTCGGCGGCCGCCCCCGAGAGGAAACCGATCGGTCTATCGCCTTCCGGTCGGCCGAGCCCTCATGACATCATCACTGAACAAGCGCTTGGACACCACGCTGGACCACTGACCTGGAGGCCCCGTTGTTCACTTCCGTCGACGACGTCTCCGCCCGTCTGGCCGAGACCGGCTACCTCGCCTCGCCCGCCGTCGCCACGACCGTCTTCCTCGCCGACCGCCTCGGCAAGCCGCTCCTGGTGGAGGGTCCGGCCGGGGTAGGCAAGACGGAGCTCGCGAAGGCCGTGGCCGAGGTGGCGGAGGCACGGCTGGTCCGGCTCCAGTGCTACGAGGGAGTCGACGAGTCCCGGGCGTTGTACGAGTGGAACCACGCCAAGCAGCTGCTGCGGATCAGCGCGGGCCGCGACGAGACGTGGGACGAGACGCGCACGGACATCTTCAGCGAGGAGTTCCTGCTCACGCGGCCGCTGCTGACGGCCATCCGGGGCGACGACCCCAAGGTGCTGCTGATCGACGAGACCGACAAGGCGGACGTCGAGGTGGAGGGCCTGCTCCTGGAGGTGCTCAGCGACTTCCAGGTCACCGTCCCGGAGCTGGGCACGATCAGCGCGACGCGCCGCCCGTTCGTCGTCCTCACCTCCAACGCGAGCCGGGAGCTGTCCGAGGCACTGCGCCGCCGCTGTCTGTTCCTGCACATCGGCTTCCCCGACGAGGAGTTGGAGCGGCGGATCGTACGGCTGAAGGTGCCGGGCCTCGACGAGGCGCTGACCCGCTCGGTCGTACGGGTCGTGGGCGCGCTGCGGGCGATGGACCTGCGCAAGCTGCCGTCCGTCGCCGAGACCATCGACTGGGCGCGCACCCTGCTCGCGCTCGGCGCCGGCACCCTGGACGAGACCGTCGTACGGGACACGCTCGGTGTCCTCCTCAAGCACCAGGACGACGTCCTCAAGGCCGCCGCCAAGCTCGACCTGGACGCCCTGTGACCACGCCCGCGGGGGCGGGGGTCACGGAGCGGTTGACGTCCTTCGTCGCGGCCCTGCGCGCGCACGGCGTCCGGATCGGCACCGGCGAGACGGTGGACGCGGCACAGGCCGTGGAGGCGCTCGGCCTGGCGGACCGGGAGCTGCTGCGCGAAGGGCTGGCGGCGACGCTGTTGCACGGCCCCGGTCAACGGACGGTCTTCGACCCGGTCTTCGACCTCTACTTCCCGCGCGGCGTCGGCGGCCCGGAGCAGCGGACGGCCGGCCGGGAGGATCTCCGCCACCGACTGGCGGACGCCCTGACCGCCGACGACCGGGCGATGCTGGCGCGGCTGGCGGTCGAGGCGGTCGACGGCTTCGGGGGGTACGGCTCCTCGCCGGGCTCGGACGGCTGGTCGTCGTACCAGACGCTCGAACGGCTGCGCCCGCAGACCCTGTTCGCCCGGGTCCGCGACAACGTCCGTGGGCAGGGCGGCAGTTCGGGGTTCACGGACCGGCTGCTGGAGGACGAGATCCGCCGGCGTATCGATGCGTTCCGGGCGCTGGTGGCGGCGGAGGCGCGGCGGCGGGTGGCCGAGCGGCGGGGCCGGGACGAGATCGCCCGGCGGGCAGTGGCTCCGACCGCCGACCGGCTGGACTTCCTGTTCGCGGGGAAGGCCCAACTGGCCGAGCTGCGCCGGACCGTGTCGCCGCTCGCCCGCAAGTTGGCGACCCGCCTCGCGGCCCGTCGCCGCCGTGCCTCGCGGGGCTCGATCGATCTGCGGCGGACGCTGCGCGGGTCGCTGTCGACGGGCGGGGTGCCGATGAGGCCGGTGCTGCGCCGGCGCCGTCCGGTCCGGCCCGAACTGGTGCTCCTGTGCGATGTGTCGGGCTCGGTGTCCGGGTTCTCGGACTTCACGATGCTGCTGGTGCAGGCGCTGCACGACCAGTTCAGCAAGGTGCGGGTGTTCGCGTTCGTCAACCGGATCGACGAGGTGACCCAGCTGCTCGAACACGGTACCGCCGACCCGGAGGGGCTCGGCGCCCGCATCGAGGCGGAGGCCACGCTCACGGGCTATCACGGCAGCAGCGACTACGGCATGGCGCTGGGCGAGTTCGCGGAGCGCTACGGCGACGCGGTCGGCCCGCGCACGACCGTGTTCGTCCTCGGCGACGCCCGTACGAACATGAACGACCCGAACCTGCCGGCCGTGCGGCAGATCGCCGGACAGGCGCGCCGCGTCTACTGGCTGAACCCCGAGCAGCGCTCCCGCTGGGGCACGGGCGACTCCGCCGCACCCGACTACGCCGAGCTGGTCGAGATGCACGAGTGCCGCACGGCCCGGCAGCTCAGTGCGCTGGTGGCGCGGCTGTTGCCGGTGTGACGCTGCGCCCCCCTGGGTGATCAGACGGCGGCGAGCTGCGGGGCGAGGGTGCCCGGATCCGCCGCCGAGCCCGCGGGCCGGACCCCGGTGAAAATCAGGGTTCGTCCCCGATGGTCGGCAGGGGGTGGATTTCCTACGCTCGGCGAGAACGGAGGGGGATCCCATGAAGGCAGTGATCCAGGATCGGTACGGCTCGGCGGACGTCCTGAAGTTCAGGGACGTCGACCGGCCGGTGCCGGCGGCCGACGAGGTGCTGGTGCGGGTGCGCGCGGCCTCGGTCAACGCGTACGACTGGCACCTCATGCACGGCGACCCGGTGCTCGGGCGCGCCATGATGGGGTTGCGCAGGCCCAAGGCACCCGTGCGGGGCCGGGACTTCGCGGGGCTGGTGGAGGCCGTGGGCTCCGGAGTCACGGGGATCGTGCCCGGTGACGAGGTGTACGGCGAGGCCGACGGCGCGTTCGCGGAGTTCGTGTGCGCCAAGGACGGCATGGTGGGCCCGAAGCCGGCCAACCTGACCTTCGAGCAGGCGGCCGCGATACCCCTGGCGGGGAACACCGCGCTGATCGGCCTGCGGGACGTGGCCGGGGTGCGGAGCGGCCAGACGGTCCTGGTCAACGGCGCTTCGGGCGGGGTGGGCACGTTCGCCGTGCAGCTCGCCAAGGCCTACGGCGCCGAGGTGACGGCGGTGTGCAGCACGCGGAACGTGGAGCTGGTCCGCTCGCTCGGCGCGGACCATGTCATCGACTACAAGCGGGACGACTTCACCCACGGCGGCAGGCGGTACGACGTCGTGCTGGACCTGGTGGGCAACCACTCACTGGCCGGGTTCCGCCGCGCGCTCGCACCCACCGGCACGCTGGTGCTGTCCGGCGGCGGTGTGTACGAGGGCGGCAGCGTGGTCGGGCCGATGGGGCTCTTCTTCAGGAGGCGGCTGGCCGCGCCCTTCGCCCGTCAGCGGCTGCTCGAACTCCCGGCCCGGCAGAGCAGGGCGAACCTCGCGGCGCTGCGCGAACTCGCCGAGTCCGGGAGGATCGCCCCGGTCGTCGAGCGGACGTACCCCCTGAGCGAGGCGGCCGAGGCGATCCGGTACGTGGAGGTGGAGCACGCGCGCGCGAAGGTCGTCGTCACCGTGTGAGGTGCGGGCGCGGGCCGGTCGGCACTACTCCTGCTTCGCGTACTCCCTCGCCGTCTGCCCCTGGAAGTCGTAGACCACTGCCTGCTCTTCGCCCACGACCCAGGCGTCGTGTCCGGGCGAGCAGACGAAGACGTCACCGGGGCCGACCTCTTGTTCACCGCCGTCGTCCATGCGGATGTGCATACGGCCTTGGGCCACGTAGCAGTTGTGGTGCATCTGGCAGCTCTCGGTGCCCGCGATCGGGCCCACGGACTCCGACCAGCGCCAGCCCGGCTCGAAGGTCGCCACGGCGAAGTCGAGATCCGTCATATGGACGGCTTCGAGGTGGCCGCGGGGGAAATCACGGCGCTCGTCCGGCTTCTCGATCGGCTTCACTTCCAACACCATGACGCGCTCCCTTCCCGGCCGCGGGTTCACCGCGGCCCGGGCCGGTCTGCCCGGCGGCCCTGGACATCGCCGTCGGCGGCCGACCCCCTACCACTCCATCGTCCGCCCGTCCATCCGGGGCCGCCATTCGGGGAGGGCCCGTCAGCCGCCGTTCCCACAGAGCTCGGCGAAGCGGTCGGCGTCCACGTTCCCGCCGGAGATGATCACGCCGACCCGGCGGGGCAGCGTGCCCGTCCGGCCGGTGAGCAGGGCGGCCAGCGGGGTGGCGCCGCTCGGCTCCACGACGATCTTCAGGCGTTCGAAGGCGAACCGCATCGCGTCCCGGATCTCGTCGTCACTGACCAGCGCGATCTCGTCGACGAGGCGCCGGTTGACGGAGAAGGTGAGCTCGCCGGGGGTGGGCAGGGCCTGGCCGTCGGCGATGGTGTGCGGCACCGGGATGCTGACGCGCCGACCCGCCTCCAGGGACCGCTTGGTGTCGTCCCCGGCCTCCGGTTCGACGCCGATCACCCGGATGCCCGGGTGCAGCCCCTTGGCGACCGTGGAGGTCCCGGCGATGAGCCCGCCCCCGCCGACGGGCGCCAGCACCGCGTCCAACTCCCCTGCTTCTTCGAGGAGTTCGAGGGCGGCCGTGCCCTGTCCGGCGATGATGTGCGGGTGCTCGTAGGGTGGGATGACGGTGAGGCCCCGCTCCGCGGCGAGGGCCTCGGCGATGGCGACACGGTCGCCGGTGTAGCGGTCGTAGGTGACGATCTCGGCGCCGTAGCCGTAGGTGGCGGCGCGCTTCGACGGCGGGGCGTCCTCCGGCATGACGATCACCGCGGTGGTGCCGAGTTCGCGGGCGGCCAGGGCCACGGCCTGGGCGTGGTTCCCGGACGAGTAGGCGGCGACACCGCGCGCGAGCTGCTCCGGGGTGAGGCGGGAGGCCGCGTTGTAGGCTCCGCGGAACTTGAAGGCACCGACGCGCTGGAAGTTCTCGCACTTGAGGAAGACCTCGGCACCGACGAGGGCGTCGAGCGTGCGCGAGCGCAGCACCGGGGTGCGGTGGGCGACGCCCTTGAGCCGTGCGGCGGCGTCGCGGACGTCGTCGAGGGTGACCGGTGGGGTGGTGGTCGTCACGCGTGTCCTCCAGAGGGTGTCGTGTCGGTCGCGGCCTCGTCCTTCGCCGTCCCGGCCCCGGCGCGCGCCTGGGAGAGGTAGCTGTAGGCGGACGCGCGGGAGATACCGAGCCGTGCCGCGACCTGCTCGATCGCGCGGCGCACGGCGAACACGCCCCGGTCGTCCAGGCCGCGGAACAGCTCCAGGCGCTGGGTGCGGTCGAGGCCGGCCCAACTCCCGTTCTGCCGGAGCTGGTGGGCGTCGAGGATGGCGTCGACGACGGAGTCGATGTCGTTGCCGAAGGTGGTGACCGGCACGTTGGCGCTGCCGCTGGTTCCGGGGGCGACGGCGCCGACGCCGGCGAGGGCGCCGAGCAGCGCGTGGGCGTCGTTCACGGCGGTGACGTCCAGGTTGACGCACAGGGCGCCGAACACGGTGCCGGTCGAGTCCCGCAGCACCATGGTGGACGCCTTGACCAGACGGCCGTCGCGGGTTCGGGTGACGTAGTTCAGCTCGTCGCCCGCGTCGTCGCCGCGCGCGACGATCCGCATGCCGATCTCGCTCATCGCCCCGCCGACGGTCCGGCCGGTCACCGAGCCGGACACGGCGACCACGGAGCGGTCGGGGTGGCGGTAGTCATGCAGGACCACCTCGCACATCGGGCCGAAGGTGGCCGCGAGGCCGTCGACGACCGGTCTGAGGGCGGTGACGATTGCGTCCCGCTCGGCTTGCAGAGGCTGTTCGGCCGGCATTGCCTGCTCCCGTCCTCCGGACTGTCCGCCGCCTAGACTACAGGTCCAAGTTCTGTACTGACAGTCCAAATTTTTCGTGGGGTACTGCTCGGAGGCAGGGCGCGGGTCGTCGTGGGCTGGTCGCGCAGTTCCCCGCGCCCCCGGGGTGGGTGCGGGCGTCGCGCCTCCAGACGCGACCGCCAGATGACCGCCCCGGCCAGCGCCGGTCACCCCCTCGGTCGGCGCGACCCGGATCTTGACGCGGCGCGGGATGTTACCGGTAACATCCCGCCATGACAGTGACGTCGGCACCCCCACGCCCCCGGATCTTCAGCCCCGCCGCAGTGGTCGCCTCCTGCGTGGGCTTCGTGCTGATCGGTGCTCTCCAGGCCCTGTACGGGCCGGCGATTCCGGCTTTGCGTGAGGAGTTCGGGCTGTCGCCGTCGGCTGCCGGTCTGGGGCTGAGTGCGCACTTCGTCGGTGGGGTGGCGGGCGTGCTGCTCTTCGACCGGCTCTACGGGCGGGTCGGCAACCGGCGCATCCTCGGTGTCTCGTATCTGCTGATGGCGGTCGGCGCGGCCGGTTTCGCGCTGGCGCCGAACTGGCCGGCCGCGCTGGGTACGGCCCTGTTGGCCGGGCTCGGCTTCGGCGGGATCGACTACGGCCTCAACCAGCTGTTCGCCGTCGGCTTCGGGCAGCGCTCAACCGCCATGCTGAACATCCTCAACGCCCACTTCGGCATCGGCGCGATCCTCGGCCCGGCCCTGATCGGCGCCGTCGGTGCCGCCCACTACCCCGCGGTGTTCCTCGGTTTCGCGCTGGCCAACCTGCCGCTGCTGCTGTGTCTGCGCGGCGTACGCGACCGGGCGCCGGAGCCGGCCGACGCGGCCGGTGAGCCGTACGGCGGGCGGGTGCTCGCCCGGAGTCTCGGCTCCGTACTCGCCGTGTTCGTCGCCCTGTACGTGCTGCACGTCGGCATCGAGGCCGGCGTCGGCGGCTGGGAGCCGACGCATCTGGAGACCGTCGGCTACGGTGCCGGCTTCGCGGCCACGGCCACGTCCGTGTACTGGCTGATGATGACCGTCGGGCGCTTCCTGGTCGCCCCGATCGCGCTGCGCTTCTCGGCCCAGGCCATCATCACCGTCTCGTGCGCGGGTATGACGGTCTGTCTGCTGCTCGCCTCGGTCCCGGCGCTCGCCCCGTACGCGTACGCCGGTGTCGGTCTGTTCATCGCCCCGATCTTCCCGACCGGGCTGCCCTGGCTCAACCGGGCGGCTCCTCGGGCGCGCAGAGCGGGAGCGGTGGTCATCGCCGCGTCCATGGTCGGCGGCGTGGTGGCCGGTCCGGCGCTGGGCAAGGCCATCGAGTGGTCCGGGATCCGCACGGTCCCGCTTCTGCTGTCCGGGGTCTCGGCGCTGTGTCTGGCCGCCACGCTCTGGCTGATCCGCAGTACCCGCACGCGTTGAATCCGCCGCCCACCTCCTGATGAAGGGAAGCTTCCGCATGTCCGCTCTGACGACGTCCTCCAACGGTTTCCTGCTGCACGGCGAGCCGTTCCGGATCATCTCCGGTGCGATGCACTACTTCCGGATCCATCCCGACCAGTGGGCGGACCGGCTGCGCAAGGCCCGGCTGATGGGGCTCAACGCGGTGGAGACGTATGTGCCGTGGAACCTGCATCAGCCCGACCCCGACGGACCGCTCGTCCTCGACGGGTTCCTCGACCTGCCCCGCTATCTGAGCCTGGCGCGCGACGAGGGACTGCACGTGCTGCTGCGCCCGGGTCCGTTCATCTGCGCCGAGTGGGACGACGGCGGTCTGCCGGCGTGGCTGATCGCGGACCACGACATCCGGCTGCGCAGCAGCGACCCCCGCTTCACCGGAGCGGTCGACCGCTACCTCGACGCGCTGCTGCCGCCGCTGCTGCCGCACCTGGCCGCGGCGGGCGGCCCGGTGATCGCCGTACAGGTGGAGAACGAGTACGGGGCCTACGGCGACGACTCCGCCTACCTCAAGCACCTCGAACAGGCCTTCCGCTCCCGGGGCGTCGAGGAGCTGCTCTTCACCTGCGACCAGGCCGACCCCGAGCACCTGGCGGCCGGTTCCCTGCCCGGCGTCCTGGCCACCGTGACCTTCGGCAGCCGGGTCGAGCAGAATTTGGCGGAGCTGCGCCGGCACCGGCCCGAGGGGCCCTTGATGTGCGCGGAGTTCTGGATCGGCTGGTTCGACCACTGGGGCGGTCCCCACCATGTGCGGGACGCCGCCGACGCCGCGGCCGACCTGGACCGGCTGCTGTCGGCGGGTGCCTCGGTCAACATCTACATGTTCCACGGCGGCACCAACTTCGGCTTCACCAACGGCGCCAACCACAAGCACGCCTACGCGCCCACGGTCACCTCGTACGACTACGACGCCGCGCTCACCGAGTGCGGCGACCCCGGCCCCAAGTACCACGCCTTCCGCGATGTCATCGCCCGCCACGCCCCGGTTCCCGACGAGCCCGTGCCCGGACCAACGCCCAAACTGCCGGTCACCACAGTCGAGTTGGACCGCCGGGCCCCGCTCCTCCCCCACGTGTCCGCCCTCGCGGAGCCGACTCGCACCGAGGACCCGGCGACGATGCACGACCTGGACCTGCACGCCGGTTACGTCCTGTACCGCACGACCGTGGAGGCGGCGGGCGACGGTCTGCTGCACTTCGCGGGCGGTGTCGGCGACCGCGCCCAGGTCTTCGTCGACGGCGCCCCCGCCGGAGTACTGGAGCGCGAACGCCACGACGCGACCCTGCCCGTCCGCGTCCCGCGTGCCGGTGCCACGCTGGACGTCCTCGTCGAGAACATGGGCGGCGTCAACTACGGCCCCCGGATCGGCGCCCCCAAGGGCCTCCTCGGCCCCGTCACCTTCAACGGCGCCCCGCTGCACGGCTGGGACTGCCACCCGCTGCCCCTCGACACCCTGGACGCGGTGCCGTTCGAGCCGTCCGGGGCGACCACGGCCGCCGGACCGGCCTTCCACCAGGGCACCTTCGAGGTGGCCACCCCGGCGGACACCTTCCTCGCCCTGCCCGGCTGGACCAAGGGCCAGGCCTGGATCAACGGCTTCCACCTCGGCCGCTACTGGAACCGCGGCCCCCAGCACACGCTGTACGTCCCCGCACCGGTCCTGCGCCCGGGCACCAACCAGCTCGTCGTGCTGGAACTGCACGCCACCACCGGCACCCGCGCCCACCTCACCGACACCGCCGACCTCGGACCGGAGAACACCTGGTGACCCGCCCACACCGCCTGCGCGTCCCCGCGCCCGCCGCACCCCCGCTGTCCGGCCACCTCCCCTTCGCCGACGCGCCGGACGCGCCCGACCCCGTCGAGGTGACCAGCCGCTGGCTCACCCGCGGCGGCCGCCCCTGGTTTCCGGTCTCCGGCGAGTTCCACTACTCCCGCTACCCGGCCGCCGAGTGGGAGGAGGAACTGCTGAAGATGAAAGCGGGGGGCGTGACCGCCGTCGCCTCCTACGTCATCTGGATCCACCATGAGGAGATCGAGGGCCGCGTCCGCTTCGACGGCGGCCGCGACCTGCGCCGCTTCGCCGAGCTGTGCTCCCACCACGGCCTGGACTTCATCCCGCGCATCGGGCCGTGGTCCCACGCCGAGGTACGAAACGGCGGCCTGCCCGACTGGCTCCTGGCCCGCGACTGCACACCGCGCACCGACGATCCCGCGTACCTGGAGCCGGTACGCCGATGGTTCGCGGCCGTCGCCGAGCAGCTGCGCGGCCTCGACCGCGCCCGGGGCGGCCCGGTCATCGCCGTCCAGATCGAGAACGAGCTCTACGACCAGCCCGGCCATCTGCTGACGTTGAAGCGGATGGCCCAGGAGGCCGGACTGAGCGCGCCCCTGTGGACGTCGACCGCGTGGGGCGGCGTCCAGCTCCCGGGCGACGAACTGTTCCCGCTGTACGGCGGCTACCCCGAGGCGTTCTGGACCGAGGCCGACGGCGGCTGGCCCGACACGTGTCGCAAGCACTTCTTCTTCACCCACCAGCGCGACGACGAGGGCATCGGCGCCGACCTGCGCCCGACCACCGTCCGCGGCGGTGCCCCGGACGCCCTCGCGGACCGGTTCCCCTGGGCCACCTGCGAGTTGGGCGGCGGCATGGCGGTGGCCTACCACCGGCGGCCCCGCCTCGACGCCGCCGACATCGGCGCGCTCGGGCTCACCAAGATCGGCTGCGGCTCGGTGTGGCAGGGCTACTACATGTTCCACGGCGGTACGAATCCGGCGGGCGAGCTGTCCACGCTCCAGGAGTCCCACGCCACCGGCTACCCCAACGACCTGCCCGTCCTGACGTACGACTTCCAGGCCCCGCTCGGCGAGTACGGCCAGTACCGGCCCTCGTACGACGAACTCCGCCTCCAGCACCTGCTGTTGGCGGACTTCGGGCACACAATCGCGCCGATGGGGTCCGTGCTGCCGGAGGAGCGGCCGCGGGGTCAGCACGACCGGGACAGCCTGCGGTGGGCGGTCCGCTCGGACGGTTCCTCGGGCTTCCTCTTCGTCAACAACCACCAGCCGCACGAGCCGCTGCCCGACCGCCGGGGCACCTCTTTCACGGTCGAATTCCCGGATGGGGGCGGCGAGTTGAACGTGCCGAGCTCCCCGGTGACCGTGCCCGCCGGAGCCTACTTCTGCTGGCCGCTGCGGCTCGACGTCGCCGGGGTGCGGCTGGAGTGGGCGACCGCTCAGCCGGTGTGCACGGTCGCCCTGGACGGCCGTACGGTCCTGGTGCTCGCCGCCACCGACGGCATCGCGCCCGAAGTCGCCCTGGCCGCGGGCACGGTGCGGTCCGTCAGCGCGCCGTCCGGTGACGTCACCGACGTCGACGGCAGGATCCTGCTGACCGGCCTGCGGCCCGGGACCGACGCGCTGGTCGAGGTGGAGGCGGCGGACGGCGGGCGGGTCGGTCTGCTGGTGCTGGACGCGGCGACGGCTCGTACCGTCTACCGGGGCGAGGCGTGGGGCGCCGAGCGGCTGGTGCTGTGCGCGGACGGGGTGGTGTTCGACGGCGGCGAGGTGCGGGTGCACAGCACGGCCGGGCAGTCGTCGTTCGCCGTACTGCCCGCGCCGGGGCGGGCGTTGGTGGTGGACGGGGAGACGGTGACCGGTGAGGCCGACGGGGTCTTCACCCGCTACGGCATCGTGACCGACGCCGAGGAGGCTCCGGCGGCACCGCCGCTCGCCCTCCTGCGGCCCGCCGGTCCGGCCCCCGAGCCCTCGACCGGGGTGCTGGAGCGGGCGAGCGTGCCCGCGGACGAGTACTTCGACACGGTGGCCGCCGAGTACCGCGTGGACGTACCGGAGGACCTCCCCGCCGGGGCCGTGCTGCGGCTGCGCTGGACCGGGGACGTCGGGCGGGCGTACGTGGGGGACGCGCTGGTCGCCGACCAGTTCTTCTCGGGGCGGGCCTGGGACATCGGCCGGCTGCCGGCGGGAGCGACGCTGCGCGTGCGGGTGCTGCCGCTGCACGCGAAGGCCCGGGTCCATGTGCCGGACGGGGCGGGCGAGGCGGCGCGGACGGCCGCGGTGACACGGGCCGAGTGGGTCGTCAGCCGTACCTGGGCGGTCCGCTCGGGATGAGGCGCCGGTCCCGGGGGTTCCCGCTCCGTGACCCTGCCTATGCTGGGGTTCTGCCGGGGCGGGACACCACCGCCGTGACGACGTCGAGGAAACAGCCACCATGAGCCCAAGCTCCCCCGACGACTCCGCTCCGAGAGGGCGCAGTAGACGGAACTTCGCGGGCGCGCGTCCGGTGATGGACGACGTGGCCCGGCTGGCCGGGGTCTCCAAGCAGACCGTCTCCCGTGTCCTCAACGACCATCCGTCGGTGCGGCCGCAGACCCGGGAGACGGTGCTGACCGCCATGCGGACCCTGGGTTACCGGCCGAGCCGCAGTGCCCGGTCGCTGGCCAGCGGCAGGACCCGGATGGTCGGTGTGATCTCGTTCGACGCCGCCCGCTACGGGCCTGCCTCCATCCTGACCGCGATCAACACGGCGGCGCAGGAGGCCGGTTATCTGCTGAGCTCGATCGCGTTGGACACGGCCGAGCCGGACACGGTCGTGGAGGCGGTGAACCGGCTGTCCGCCGAGGGCGCGGACGGCGTGATCGCCATCGCCCCGCAGTTGTGGGTGGGCAAGGCGCTGGCGGACACTCGCCTGGACACCCCGCTGGTGGTGCTGGAGAACGGCCTGGACGCCGACACCCAGCAGGTCACCGGCGACTCCCGGACCGGTGCCCGCAAGGCCACCGAGCATCTGCTGGGGCTGGGCCACCGCACCGTGTGGCACCTCGCCGGCCCGACCGGCTGGACCTCCGCCGACCACCGGCTGGGCAGCTGGCAGGCCACCCTGGAGGCGGCGGGCGCCGAGGTCCCGGCCCCGCTGATCGGTGACTGGAGCGCCTGCTCGGGCTACGACATCGGCCGGGAGCTGGCCCGGCGCGCGGACGTCACGGCCGTGTTCGCCTCCAACGACCAGATGGCCCTCGGCGTCCTCCACGCGCTGCACGAGGCCGGCCGTCGCGTCCCCGACGAGGTGAGCGTCGTGGGGTACGACGACATCCCCGAGGCCGCGCACTTCCTCCCCCCGCTGACCACCGTCCGCACGGACTTCGCCGAGATCGGCACCCGTTCGCTGCGCCTGCTCCTGGACCGCCTCGACGGCGCCGCCGAGCCGCCCGTGGTCGACTCCCTGGTCCCGGTCGACCTGGTGCTGCGCCGCAGCAGCGGCCCGGCGCCCGGCCGCTGACGCCCCGTTGACGCGACGGCACCTCGCCGCGTCACCGCTTGTACGACACGCTCAGCTCGTTGAGGTAGCGCTTGGTCACCCGGCCCCCGTACCGCCGGTCGATCAGGTCGCCGATGGACCCCAGCAGTCCGTTCCTGGCGGCGTCCGGAAGGGCTCGGTGGCCGGAGTAGGTCCGCAACAGCTCCAGGTACTCCGCCGTGGTGTAGGTGAGATCCCGCTCGTAACGACGGAAGACCGTGGGGCCGAACCGGCCGCTGCGCGCCACCTCCTCCGCATGCTCCGCCCCGTCGATGTCGGCGGCCGCGGGAGGCCGCGACCCGGGCGGCGTCTCGGGGTCGAAACGCTCGTAGCAGTGCTGGACCTCGACGAAGAAGTCCTCGGTGCCGCCCCGCACATGCTGGGTGCGCACCACGGCCAGCGCCCCGCCCGGACGCACCGCGTCGGCGGACTTGGACACCCGCACAGCCGGGTCGATCCAGTGGAACGCCGTGGCCGAGACCACGGCGTCGAACGGCTCCCGCGGCAGCGGCCAGCTCTCGAACTCCGCCGTCACCACCTCCACGGCCGTGACTCCGGCCAGGTTGCGGCGGGCGACCGCGGCCATGCTCGGTCCCGCCTCGACGGCCGTGATCCGACAGCCCCGCGCGGCCAGCGGCACCGTCGCCTGACCGGTCCCGCAGCCCACCTCCAGCACGCGCCGGCCGGGGCCGGCGACCGCGAGCTCCGCGAGGTCGTCGTACAGCTCCGCCGGATATCCGGGCCTGACCCGGTCGTAGAGCTCCGCGTCCTCGTCGAAGGTCCGGCTCAGGCGCACCCTCCGGGACTCCTGGGGCCTGTCGTCGCGCTGTGCTCGCGTGGTGTCGTCGGGCATGTGGAGCACGCTAGGCGCGGCGGGCAGCACCGGCGAGGGAATATCGGCGGAGCCGGCACACGTCCTCCACCCGCCCGTCGGCCTCCCGGCGGTCAGCCCGTCCCGTCCGCCGCCGCCTGCTGCCACGCCGCGTCCCGCAGCAGCCGCAGCCCGTTCAGGCCGACCAGGACCGTGGAGCCCTCGTGGCCGGCGACGCCGAGCGGCAGGGGCAGTGTGCCGGCGAGGTCCCAGATGACGAGGCCGGTGATGAACACGCCGGCGATGACCAGGTTCTGCACGACCAGTTTCCGGGCGCGGCGGGAGAGGGCGACCGTGGTGGGGACGGCGGCGAGTTCGTCGCGGACGACCACCGCGTCGGCGGTCTCCAGGGCGAGGTCGGAGCCCGCCCGGCCCACGGCGACGCCGATGTGGGCGGCGGCCAGGGCGGGCGCGTCGTTGACGCCGTCCCCGACGACCATCGCCTTGCGGCCCGCCGACTCCAGCTCCTTGACCGCGGCCAGCTTGTCCTGCGGCAGTAGCCCGGCGCGCACGTCCTCGATGCCGGCCTCGGCGGCCAGGCGGGCGGCGGCCCGCGGGTTGTCGCCGGTGAGCAGGGTCGGGGCGGTGCCGGTGAGGGTGGTCAGGGCGGCGACGGTGGCCGCGGCGTCGGGGCGCAGACGGTCCGCGATGCCGAGCAGTCCGGCGGGGGTGCCCTCGACGACCACGACCACGGCGGTACGGCCGGACTCCTCGAGTTCCTCGGCGAGCGCCACGACCTCGTGGTCAGGGTCGTCGAGCAGACGGGCCGGGGCGCCGACCTCGACGGTGCGGCCGTCGACCACGGCCTTCACGCCGACGCCGGGGGCGGAGCCGAAGTCCTGTGCGGTGGGCGGGTCGAGGCGCCGGTCACGGGCGGCGTCCACCACCGCTCGGGCCAGCGGATGCTCACTGGCGTGCTCGGTTGCCGCGGCGAGCCGCAGCAACTCGTCCTCGTTCAGGCCGGAGCCGGGCAGCGGCCGTACGTCCACCACCCGTGGCGTGCCCTCGGTGAGGGTGCCGGTCTTGTCCAGCGCGACGGCGTCGACCTGGCCGAGGCGTTCCATCACCACGGCGGACTTCACCAGCACGCCGTGCCGGCCGGCGTTGGCGATGGCGGACAGCAGGGGCGGCATGGTGGCCAGGACGACCGCGCAGGGGGAGGCCACGATCATGAAGGTCATGGCGCGCAGCAGCGCCTCGGAGAACTCCTCGCCGAAGGCGAGCGGGACGCCGAACACGGCGAGCGTGGCGGCCACCATGCCCAGTGAGTAGCGCTGTTCGACCTTCTCGATGAACAACTGCGTGGGCGCCTTGGTCTCGGACGCCTCCTCCACCATCCGCACGATCCGGGCGATCACGGAGTCGGAGGCGTCGCGTTCGACGCGGACGCGCAGGGCTCCGGTGCCGTTCAGGGTGCCCGCGAAGACCTCGTCGCCCCGTTCCTTCACCGCGGGCAGCGGTTCGCCGGTGATGCTCGCCTGGTCCACCTCACTGGCGCCGTCCAGCACCCGGCCGTCGGCGCCGACGCGCTCGCCGGGCCGTACGAGGACGGTGTCGCCGATCGTCAACTCCTCGACGGGGACGGTCTGTTCGGTGCCGTCGGCGGCGATCAGGGTGGCCGTGGCGGGGGCCAGGTCGAGCAGGCCGCGTACGGAGTCGGCGGTGCGGGCGGTGGCGAGGGCCTCCAGGGCACCCGAGGTCGCGAAGATGACGATCAGCAGGGCGCCGTCCATCACCTGGCCGATGGAGGCGGCGCCGAGTGCGGCGACGACCATGAGCAGGTCGACGTCGAGCGTCCTGTCCCCCAGCGCCTTGAGCCCTTCCCAGCCCGGTTCCCAGCCGCCCGCGGCGTAGGCCAGCGCGTACAGCGGGCCCCAGGTCCACGCGGGCGCTCCGGCGAGTTGCAGGGGCAGCGCGAGCAGGAACAGCGCGGTGGCCGCGACGGCCCAGCGGACCTCCGGCAGCGCGAGCAGCCGGGTGCGCCGCCGGGGTGCGGCCGTGGCACGCGTGGCCGCGGCTGCGTCGGCCGAGGGTGGGGTGAGCGTGGAAGTCATGCCCCCACGATAAAGGAAAGAATGAAGACTCATTCATGTCTTCATGTCAGGCGGTCGCTCGTACGGCTCCCCACTTCCGTGCCCGGCGGGTACCGAGCACCCTGCACACGAGGTAGATCGCGAACGAGATCGTGGTGACGTACGGGCTGATGGGGATGCTGCTGCCCAGGGCCAGCAGGATCCCGCCCTCGATGGAGGCGACCGCGAACACCACGCTCAGCAGGGGCAGGAGCACCGGCGAGGCGGTGACCCGGGCCGCGGCGGCCGCCGGGGTGACGACGAGGGTGAGGACCAGCAGCGCGCCGACGATCTGCACGGACAGCGCGACCGCGAGGCCCAGCACGATCATGAAGGCGAACGACAGCGCGCGCACCGGCACGCCCCGCGCCTCGGCCACCTCCGGGTCGGCGCTGGCGAAGGCGAGCGGCCGCCACATGACCGCCAGTGCCACGAGCACCACGGCCGACGTGCCGAGCAGCCAGGACATCTGCGGGGTGTCGACGGCGACGATCTGCCCGGTGAGGATGCCGAACTTGTTCGCCGCCCGGCCCTTGTAGAGGGCGAGGAACAGCACGCCCAGGCCGAGGCCGAACGGCATGATGGTGCCGATCACCGAGTTGCGGTCCCGGGCGCGGGAGCCGAGCAGCCCGATCGTCCCGGCCGCGAGGATCGAGCCGACGATGGAGCCGGCCACGATGTTCACGCCCAGCAGCAGCGCGGCGGAGGCGCCGGCGAACGACAGCTCACTGATCCCGTGCACCGCGAACGGCAGGTCCCGCATGATCACGAACACGCCCACCAGGCCGCCGACCAGACCGAGCGCGGCACCGGCGATCAGGGAGTTGCGGACCAGGGCGAGCAGTTCGCCGTAGTGGTCGAAGGAGAAGATCTGCTGCCAGATCCCGTCGGCGAGGGTCATGGCCGTACTCCGTGCGGCAGTTCGGGGTGGTGCGGCTCCTGTGCCGCCTCGTCGGGTACGGCGACGACCGTGACGCGGTCCCGGACCCGGATGACGTCGACCTGGGTGCCGTACAGCCGCGACAGGGCCTCGGAGGTCAGCACCTCGTCGGGGGTGCCGACGCGGTAGCCGCCGCGGGCGAGGTACAGCACACGGTCCACCATGCCCAGCACCGGGTTGATCTCGTGGGTCACGAACACCACCGCCGTGCCGTGGGAGCGGCGCCGGGCGTCGACCAGTTCCGTGACGGCCCGCTGGTGGTGCAGGTCGAGGGAGAGCAGCGGTTCGTCGCAGAGCAGGATGCGCGGGTCGGTCACGAGGGCCTGGCCGATGCGCACGCGCTGTCGTTCGCCGCCGGAGAGCAGTCCGACGGGGACGTCCGCGTAGGCGGTGGCCCCGACCGAGGCGAGGACCTCGTCGACGCGGCGGCGTACGGCGCCGGTGCGCGGCCGGGGTCCGAAGCGGTGCCCGTCGATGCCGAAGCGGACCAGGTCGCGGGCGCGCAGCATCGCCTGCGCGGAGAGGGTCGCCTGCTGCGGGACGTAGCCGATGTGCCGGCTGCCCTTGTGGGGCGGGCGGCCCAGGACGGTCAACGTGCCCGCGGACAGCTGCCGTTGACCCAGCAGCGCCCGTACGAAGCTGGTCTTGCCCGCCCCGTTGGGGCCGAGCACGGCCAGGAACTCGCCCGGCCGTACATCGAGGTCGAGGCCTTGCCACAGCACGCGCTCGCCGTAGGACAGGGCCGCTGCGCGCAAGCTGATCAGCGCGGTGTCGTCGGCCCCGGTGGACGGGCTCACTTGGCCAGCGCGCTCGCGAGCGCGTCGACGTTGGCGGTCATCCAGCCGAGGTAGTCCTTGCCGTGCGGGAGGGTCTCGGTCACGGGGACCACGGGGATTTTGGCGGCCTTGGCGGCCTGCTCGGCCTTCTCGGTCTGCGGGCCGGACGTCTGCTCGTTGTAGACCAGCGCCTTGACCTTCTTGCCGGAGAACAGCGCCAGCGTCTCCTGGAGGGTCCGGGCGGAGACGTCGTCGCCCTCCTCGATGGCCTCGCTGAACTCCTCGGGCGTCGCGTTCTTCAGCCCCGCGGCCTGGAGCATGTACAGCGGCACGGGCTCGGTGATGGCCACCTGCTCGCCGCCGTGGTCGGCCTTGATCCGGGCTTCCTTCTGCTCCAGCGGCTTCAGCTTGTCCGCGAAGCCCTTGGCGTTCCGGGTGAAGGTGGCGGCGTCGGCCGGGTCGGCCTTGGCCAGGGCGGTGGCGATGCGGTCGGCGAGCCCCGCGACCGTGGGGAAGTCGTACCAGACGTGCTCGTTGAGTTCGCCGCCCGCCGGGGCGGTCTTTCCTGAGACCTTGACGGCGTTGATCACTGCGGCGGAGGAGTCGCCGCTCTTCAGCATGCGGTCGATGAAGTCGTCGTAGCCGCCGCCGTTCTCGATGACGACCTTGGCCTTGGAGAGCGCCAACTGGTTCTGTGTGTTGGCCTCGTAGGAGTGCGGGTCCTGGTCGGGGTCGCTGATGATCGAGGTCACCTGGACCTTGCCGCCGCCTATCCGCTCGGCGATGTCGCCGTAGACGTTCGTCGAGGCGACGACCGGGATGACGGACGCCGAAGCGGGGCTCTGCGATGCATCGTTGTCATGGCTTCCGGAGCCGCCTCCGGAGCCGGACGAGCCGCCGCAGCCGGCGAGGAGGGCAAGGCAGGCGCCGGCTATCAGCGGCGTGAGGAGTCGGGGCGCGGGCGCGGGCATGGGTTCCTCCGGGGCAGGGGAAGGCGAATGGTCCGCCGAGATCCGTTCGGGCCGGCGTCGCGCCCACGCTAGATGAAAACGGATGTCAAAAGCGTCTTTCGGCCGCCCGTAAGGGCAACCCTTACCGAGAACTCACCTTCCGCCAGGTCAGGGGGCGGGCACCTCGTCCAGCAGCTGCGGGCCGTTGTTGCGGACGCTGTTCACGGCCGGGGAGACCGGGCGCGCGTCCAGCTGACCGTCGGCCGGCTGGGTGAGCAGGGCGCGCAGGTCGTCGGTGGACCGGTGGTCGGGGTCGAGCCAGGCGTCGTAGTGCTCGGGGGTGAGGGCGAGCGGCATACGGGGGTGGATCCGGCCGGCCGCGTCGGTGGCCTCGGTGGTGATGATGGTGCAGGTCAGCAGCCAGGCGGCGGGGTCGTCGCCGTCCTTGACCGCCGGATCGCGCCAGAACTCGTACAGCCCGGCGAGGGCCAGGACCTGTCCGTCCTCCGGGTGGATGAAGTAGGGCTGCTTGCGGACCTTGCCCGACGTGCGGTCCCTGACCTCGTCCCACTCGTAGAAGCCGTCGGCCGGCAGCAGGCAGCGGCGTTTGACGAAGGCCTGGCGGAAGGCGGGCTTCTCGTGCACGGTCTCCACCCGGGCGTTGATCAGACGCGCGCCGATCTTGGTGTCCTTCGCCCACGAGGGCACCAGACCCCAGCGCAGCGGCCGCAGCCGGCGCCGGGCCGGTTCGTCCTCGTCGGCGCCGCGCGCGGTGCGCTCCAGTACGGCCCACACCTCGTCGGTCGGCGCCACGTTCCAGCTCGGCGCCAGGGTTTCCTCCGGACGCCACTCGGCGACCTGGAACAGCTGGGCGAGGTCCTGGGGGCTGCGGGTGGAGGCGTAGCGGCCGCACATAGGGCCACTGTGCCACGGCGGGGTGCGTCGGTCCTCACAAGCTGGTCAGGGCCTGGGGCGAGAGATTCTTGATCATGGTGTTGGTCCAGCGCAGCTGCCGCAGCGTCTGGGGATGGCACCCGGAGGCGAGAGCGAGGAGCTTGTCATCCCTGGTGGCCTGTGCGGCCTGTGCGAGCATCTCCCAGTACAGCGAGTTCTCGGTGGCGTCGAGGTGCAGTTCACGCAGGTCGCGCAGCAGGAGGAGGCCCGGTTCCGGGCGCCGGCCGACCGCCTCGGCCGCCTTTTCCCTGAGCGTGGACAGCAGGCCGGGGGTGCCGGTCCCGGAAGCGGCGTCCAGGTGGAGGCCGTGGTCGCGGCCGGTGTCGGCCAGGCGCTGGACGTGGTCGCGGGACCACTGGGCGAGGTCGGTGGCGACGTGGTGGACCTCGTGCTCGGTGCGATGGCGTTCCGCGACGGCCGTCAGCTCGTCGGCCAGGCGCTGTTCGCCGTGGTGGAGGGCGCGCAGGGTGAGGGCGATGCCGTTCATTCGGCGGCCTCCTCACGGACGAGGGCCAAGGAGCCGCCGGTCGTGCCCGGTAGCGCGTCGGCGCGGGAAGGTGCGGACGCGGTGGTCGTCGGCGCGGGCGCGGGGTGGCCGTCGCCGCGTTCGACCCGGTGCAGCGCGGCCGCGGCGGTCTTGAACAGGGGCTGCTTGGAGACCGGGTCCCAGTCGGTGATCGTCGTCTCGTTCGCGGCGCGGCCCGCCGTCTCGCCGTCCGGGGCGTGGCCGGCCTTGGTGTCCCAGTAGCCGTAGTGGAACGGGATGAACAGCAGCCCCGGCCGGATGTCCGTCACCCGCAGCCGCCCGCGCACCGCGCCGCGCGGCGTGGTGACGTCCACCAAATCGCCCTCCTCCAGTCCGAGCGCGGTCGCGTCGGAGGCGGAGGCCTCCACCCACACGTCGGGGGCGGCTGCGTTCAGCTGGGCGGCGCGTGCGGTCTTCGTACGGGTGTGGAAGTGGTAAAGCGTGCGACCCGTGGTCAGCTGGAACGGGTAGTCGTCGTCGGGCTGTTCGTGCGGCGGCAGATAGGCGGCCGCCCTGATGACGGCCTTGCCGTCCGGATTGAGCGAGCGGTACTCGACCACGTCGTCCGCCGCGCCGGTCACCAGGTCCTTGCCGTAGGACTCGCAGACGTCGGGGTGGGCCCAGGTGATGCCGTCGGTGTAGAGACGTGGCGTGCCCTGGGGGTTCTCGTCGTTGCAGGGCCACTGGATGCCGGTGCCGCCGCGCAGCCGGGCGTGGGTGAGGCCGGTGTAGTCGCAGGGGCGGCCGGCGCTGCACCGCTTCCACGCCTCGAACGCCGACTCCGGGTCGTGCCAGGTGACGAGCGGGCCGCCGTCCTTGTCGCGGAAGTCCATACGGGCGGCGTAGTCGAGGAAGATGTCCAGGTCCGGCCTGGCCTCGCCGGGCGGTTCGACGGCCCTGTCGGACAGGTGGACGGTGCGGTCGGCGTTGGTGAAGGTGCCGGTCTTCTCGCCCCAGGTCGCCGCGGGCAGGACCACGTCCGCCAGCTGCGCCGTCTCGGTGAGGAACAGGTCCTGCACGACGACGAACAGGCGTTCCTGGGCCAGGATCGAGCGGATCCGGGACAGCTCGGGCAGCGACACCGCGGGGTTGGTGGCCGTGATCCACAGCATGCGCAACGAGCCCTGTTCGGCGTAGCGGAACATCTGCATGGCGTGGGTGGGGGGCGCGTAGTGCGGGATGGTCTTCGGGTCGACGTTCCACACGTCGGCCAGCTCGGCGACGTGCGCGTCGTTCTGCCAGTTGCGGAAGCCGGGCAGGTCGCCGTCGGCGCCGCACTCGCGGGTGTTCTGGGCGGTGGGCTGCCCGTTCATCTGCAGGACCCCGGCGCCGGGGCGGCCGAGCATGCCGCGGATCAGATGGATGTTGTTGACCTGTACGGCGGCCGCGGTGGCCTGGTGGGACTGGTAGACGCCCTGGAGGACCGTGGACAGCAACCGGTCGGCCGAGCCCAGGAGTTCGGCGGCCTCCGCGATACGGGCGGCGGGTACGTCGCAGATCGCCGCCGCCCACTCGGGGGTGCGGTCCTTCACCCGGGACGCCAGCTCCTCGTAGCCGACGGTGTGGGCGGCGACGTAGTCGTGGTCGACGCGGTCGGTACGGATGATCTCGTGCAGCAGGGCGTTGAGCAGTGCCACGTTCGTGCCGAGGCGGGGCGCCAGGTGCACCGTCGCCCTGCGGGCCACCGGTGTGGGCCGAGGGTCGACGCACAGCAGGCGGGGCGGGTCGGCGCCCTCCAGCCGGTCCAGGATCCGCATCCACTGCACGGGCTGTGTCTCGGCGAGGTTGTGGCCGAACAGCGCGATGACGTCGGCGTGGTCGATGTCGTCGTAGGTGCCGGGCTGCCCGTCGCTGCCGAAGGACTCCTTCAGCGCCTCGGCGGCGGTGGACGTGCACAACCGGGTGTTGCCGTCCAGGTGGTTGGTGCCGATGCCGGCGCGGGCGAGCACGGCGAGGGTGTAGTACTCCTCCAGGAAGAGCTGTCCGCTGGTGTAGAAGCCGATCGATCCGGGCCCGCGTTCGGCCAGCAGTTCCCGGGAGCGGGCCACGATCCGGTCCATGGCGGTCGGCCAGTCGCTCTCCACCAGGTGCCCGTTCTCGCGCACCAGCGGCCTCGTCAGCCGGTCGGGAGAGGCGTTGGCCTGCCAGGCGAAGAGGTCCTTCGGCTCCAGCCGGCCCCGGTTGACGCGGTCCTGTGCCCGGCCGCGCACCCCGACCATGCGTCCGTCGGCGACCGCGATGTCCATGGCGTCCCCGTCGGAGTGCAGGATCGACGCGGCCTGCACCCACCGCTGCACCCCGCCCGCGTCGACGCCGTCCGCGAGACAGGTGTCCACCCGCTCGGGCCACTTTTCGTGTCGTCGGTACGGCGTACGACTCCCCCACGGCCGCGCGATCCTGTCCACCGAAGCGTCCACGCCCACCTCCCGAAGACCAGCGACGACGCCGGGGCGCGCCGTGCGTCCCCGGTACCCCTGGCCACTGCTGCCTAACGCCGTGCCGTGGTCATCCCTCCACGCCCGTCGCGGTGTGGGCGGCGCCGACCGGCTTGGACTCCGGGGAGCCTCGCTGGCGCAGGTAGATCGACAGGACGACCATCGAGGCCACCGCCAGCAACTCGGACTGCCAGTTCTGGAAGGTGCGGTTCCAGAAGTCGGCGGCGGTGAGGTACTCGGCCCAGCTGAGCGGGGCCTGGAGGTCGCGCAGTCGCTGTTCGTTGTAGGCGGCGGTGCCGGTGACGGACTGGGCGAGCCAGCACAGCAGGAACACGCCGCCCATCACCAGGCCCAGGGACCTGGAGTACACCGCGCGGCGCCAGCCGCCGGCCCGGGCCCAGCGGGGGGCGTCGGCCGGGGCGTGCTCCCCGACGAGCTGGTCCTCGTCGGACTCGGGGCCCGCCTTGCCCAGTTCCTTGGACTCCGGCGAACCTCGCTGGAGCAGCCAGACGGTGACGAAGATGTAGAGGAAGAACTGGAGGTACTCGGACTGCCAGTTCTCCGTCACGTCGACGGCGAAGTCCGACGAGGTCAGATAGGCGCCCAGGCCGATCGGCTGCAGTCCGTCGGTGACCAGCGCGTTGTTGAAGTCCGCGTGTCCCGCGACGGCCTGTCCGCACAGGGCCAGCAGGAAGCCGATCCCGAACGCCAGGCTCAGGCCGTTCTCGCGCAGGAAGCGACGTGGGCTCATCGGTGCATCAGCCCCAGCGTCGTGAAGTAGGCGAGGCCCCCGATCACGAACACCAGGCACAGGGTGAACATGGTCCGCATGGGACGCCCTCACCCGCCCTTGACCGTGCAGTCGTACGGCTGCCGTGGACGGGGCGTGCACCCGGCGGCGGTCACCTTCCAGCCGGTCGGGACGTGGGCCAGGAACAGGGTGTCGTCGGTGAGGACCACCCGGGCCTGGTCGCCGTACACGTCCACGGTGCGGACCGTGTCCCCGGCCGGCAGTTGCTCCTGGATCACCGCACGGTCGCAGGACGTCTGCTCGGACTTCTCCAGTTCGTCGAGGGTGCTCGGCGCCAGCAGGGCGCACGCCTGCCGGCCGTCGGCCCGCTGCAGGGCGGCCGTGAACCCGGTCGCGGCGGCGGACGCGGCATCACCGCGCTCGCCCGCGGCGGCACCGCAGCCGGTCGTCACGGCGAGCACGGACAGCAGAACACCGCGGCAACCTCTCCTGATCGCCCTCGCGCATCGCATCCGCTCACGTCCTGACCTCTGTGGCGTGGAGGACCAGCATCCGCGACGAGCCGACGGGACCGCACGGTGAGAGCACCCGCTCGGGTCACGTGGGAGAAAGGCCGTCCACGGGTACTCGGTGGCCGCACGGCGGTGAGCGGCACCGCCCCACTCCACGGAGGGACGTTCCCATGACTCAGCATGTCCGCGACGTCATGACGACCGACCCGATGACCGTCGAACCGCTGACCTCGGTGCAGACGGTGGCCCGCATGATGCGCGACGAGGACATCGGTGCCGTACTGGTCACCGAGGGCGACCACCTGCGCGGGCTGGTCAGTGACCGGGACCTGGTGATCCGTGCCATGGCCGAGGGCGGCGACCCCGACCGCACGACCGTCGCCGACGCGTGCAGCGAGGACCTGGTCACGGTGAAGCCGGACGACGACCTGGGGCTCGCGGTGCGGGTGATGCGCGAGCATTCCATTCGCCGGGTGCCGGTCGTCGACCAGGGAGATCACCCGGTGGGCATCATCTCCATCGGTGACCTGGCCATCGAACGCGACCCCGGGTCCGCTCTCGGCGACATCAGTGCCGCGCGCCCGAACAGGTGAACCGCGGCAACCCGTCCTGGAGAGGAGGGTGCGCCATGACGAACCCCGATCCCGAACCGACCCGAGCTCCGGGCCCCCGACCCGGCAGCGGCGTACCACCTGGTGAGACCCCGCCCGCCGAGTCGGACAGCACGGCCGGTATCTCCTATCCGCAGAACGAGTTGCGCAGGGGCTGGGCAGCCGGGCCGCTCGTCCTGATCATGCTGGTGGTGGCGCTGGTGGTGGCCGGGCTGATCGCCATGGTCGTGGCTCTGATCGCGTAGCGGCACCCGGGAGACGTGCATCGCGTCCCGGCCGTCAGGGGCGCGGTGCCTGCTGGAGTACGAGCAGGGCGATGTCGTCGGTGCGCTGCCCGGTGGTGGCGGCCTTCCCGAGCAGTGCGTCGATGAGATGGTCCAGGTCCCGGTCGTCGGCGGCGGCGACCCGGTGGGCGAGCTGGGTGATGGAGTCGTCGAGGTCGGCGCCCGGACTCTCGACGAGGCCGTCGGTGTAGAGGACGAGCAGCGTCCCGGTGGTGAGCGGGATCTCGGTCACGGGGAACACGGCGTCGGGGTCGATGCCCAGGAGCGGGCCGGGCGGGACGGCGACGGGCCGTGTGGCCCCGTCGGACAGGCGCAGAACGGGCGGTGGGTGCCCGGCGCTGGCGAGGGTGGCGCGTCCGCGGGCGAAGTCGAGGTGGGCGTAGAGGCAGCTGGTGAACAGGTCGGGGCCGAGGTCGGTGAGGAGCCGGTTGGTGCGGTGCAGGACCTGGTCGGGGGTTGTGCCGAGGGTGGCGTGGGCGTGGACACCGGTGCGCACCTGGCCCATGAGGGCGGCGGCCGCGACGTTGTGGCCCTGGACGTCGCCGATGACGGCCGCTGCGGCGGTGTCGCCGAGCCGGATCAGATCGTAGAAGTCGCCCCCGATCTCCATGCCCCGGGTGGCGGGCAGATAGCGGGCGGCGACCCGCAGGCCGGCGATCAGGGGCAGGCCGCGTGGCAGCAGTGCCTGCTGGAGACCGTGGGCGAGCGCGTGCTTGGTGTCGTAGAGGCGGGCGCGGTCGAAGGCCTGGGCGATGAGGCCGGCGAGGGAGGTCATGACGGCGCGTTCCTCGGCGGGGAACGCGTGGGGGCTGTCGTAGGACAGGATGCAGACGCCGACGGGCCGGCCGGAGATGATCAGGGGCAGGAAGGCCCAGGCCTGCTTTCCGCTGATCAGCGGCGCCTCGGGGTAGCTGCGCCGCATCTCCTCCGGGTCGGCGTAGAACGCGGGGATGCCGCTGCCGAGGGCCTGCCCGGCCGGGGTGAAGGACGTGTCGAGGGGCAGCCCGTCGAGGCGTCTGATGGTGTCCGAGGCGTAACCCCGGTGGCCGGTGATCCGCAACCGGCCCGCGTCGGCGGTGGACAGCACCAGGCCCTGGGCGCCGAAGGCGGGCATGATCTGGTCGGCGACGAGATCGACGACGTCCTGCACCCCGACGACCTCGGTCAGCGCGGCGGCCAGGTGCAGAAGCTGGTAGAGCTGACCGGCCCGGGCCGGGGTGGGGGCGCGGGCGGACCGGCGGGGCGCCGGCGAGGGCGGCGTGTGCGCGCCGCTGGGGACGATACGGGCGCTGATGCCGCTGGCGTCCGGGTACAGATGGATCTCCAGCCACTGGCCGGGCGGGCGGCACGCGGTGAACGAGACGGGCTCCCGACTGATCACCGCGGCACGGTAGCGGTCCTCGTGGCTGGGGTCGTCGAGCCAGCGCAGGGACTGCCACGGCTGGGTGCCCAGCAGTTGACCGGCGTCACAGCCCAGCAGTTCACAGGCGCCGGAGCTGACGTAGGTGAAGCGTCCCTCCAGGTCCAGGGCGCAACTGCCGCCCGGCAGCCGCTCGACGAAGTCGGACAGGGCCGCCTCCGGGCTCGCCGAGCGCCGGCCCGTTCCGACGGGGACGGCGCGTGGCTGCTCACGCCGGGTGGGAGAACCGTCGGCCGTCTCCTCGAGCAGCCGGGCCAGTCGGCGGCAACTGGACGTGATGTTGCCCCGCTCCCGTTGCGTCATGTACGGCGGGCGCGTCGCCGGCCACATCAGCAGCAGGGACCCCCACCGCCGTACGCCGTTGACCGGCGCGGCGACCAGCGCCAGCGGGTAGGGCAGGACCAGCGCGGTGCGCGGGTAGGAGCGGACCATCTCCTCCTGGCTGCCGACCCACACCAGACGTTCCTCGCGGACGGCGTCGGCGACGGGTACCGGGGAGGCGAGCGGGACCTTGGTCCACGGTGCGGCGAACTCGACGGGAGCCCCGCACAGCAGATCCAGGCGCAGCAGCCGCTCGTCCGCTGCGAGCAGGTAAAGGGCGCCGATGGACGCACCGGTCCGGCGCACCGTCTCCGCGAACGCGGCGTCCAGCGCCTCGGCGTCCGGGGCCTGATCGCCCGTACCGGTCACGCCGCCCATACCAGGACGCTACGCCCCTGGAGAGCGGTTGGCACGTGGCGACCGTATCCGCGCCCCGGCCGGGCGGCCGACTCGGCCCGGCCTGGGTTCACAGGTGGAGGTGTCGCTCCAGCCAGTCCGCGGCGGCCCGGCGGAACAGTCGCCGGTTCTCCGCGCGCAGGAAGTCGTGGCCCTCGTCGCGCAGGGTGAGCAGTTCGGCGTCGATGCCCCGCTCCCGCGCGGCGCGTACGAACTGCTGGGACTCGCCCGGCGGCACGTTGGTGTCGTGTTCGCCGTGGACGGCGAGCAGGGGGACGCGCAGCGCGTCGATGCGGCTCATCGGCGACAGGGCGTTCAGCAGCTCCCGGTCGCGTTCCGGGTGGCCGTACTTGTGCGCCGCCGATTCCGCGATCCAGGGCTCCGTACCGGCGAAGAAGGTGAGGAAGTCCGACATGCCGCAGACGGCGACCGCGGTGCGGAACAGCTCCGGGTGCCACACGACGGAGGCGAACGTCAGATAGCCGCCGTAGGAGCGGCCCATCACGGCCAGCCGGGTGGGGTCGGCGGGGCCCGCCATGACCGCGTGGCCCGCGCAGTCGGCCACGTCGTCGAACGCCGCGAAGCGACCGGAGCCCAGGTCGGCGTCGACGAAGGAACGGCCGTGCCCGAGGGAGCCCCGGACGTCGGGGGCGAAGACGTCGAGGCCCCGTCCGACCAGCTCGTGGTAGAGCGGGTGGAACACCGGACGTTCCTGTTCCTCGGGTCCGCCGTGCAGATGGATCACACAGGGTGCCGGTTCGTCATAGGCGCGGCCGGGCGCCCTGTAGTACCAGCCGCTCAGGGGCAGCCCGTCCCTCGCCGTCAGACGCAGCGGGACGGGGCGTACCGGGGGGCGGCCGGGCGGGACGGCGTCCTCGTCCTGGGAGGACCAGGGGGTGCGCAGCATGGACACGCCTTCGTGGGCCCACCAGATGCCGGGTCGGCGTTGTGATCCGGACAGGGCGAGCATCAGACGTCCGCTGCCGGCGGCGGTGATGCGGGTGACGACCTCGTGGGGCAGGGGGACGGGCCGGGCGGGGCCGGTGCGGTCGGGGGCCCGCCGGGTCGGGAAGGTCTCGACGAGTTCCAGCTCGCTCGCTCCCTGGACGTTCCAGGACAGGGCGGCGGTGCGGCCGTCGTGGGCGAGGGCGAGGAGTTCGAGGTCGCTGCCCGGCCGTTCGGCCACGACCGACACGGCACGTGCCTGGCCGTCGCCGTCCAGAGCGACCGCGAAGAGCGCCGCGAACTCCCGGGCGGTGTTGCTGCGCAGCCACAGGGTCCGCCCGTCCGGGGAGAACCGGCCGATCCACGGGTCGCCGTCGGCGACCGGCAGGGTGAAGGTGTTCTCCGCGTCGGCGGTGCGCCGCACGACCGCCTCACGCCGGCCGCGCGGGCCCCGGCGCAGCAGCGCGAGACCGCCGTCGCGGCTGAGATCGCACAACCTCAGGGAGGCGGCGTGGGTCTCCGTGGTGAGCAGCACGGGGGACGCCAGGCCGTCCGGGTCGATCAGGTAGACGGACAGTCCTCCGTCGGGCCGGACCGCGGGAGCCGCGGGAGCCGCGACGTCGATGGCCGGGCCGCGGGGCTCCCGTCCCGGTGCCGCGTCGTGGGCGGCCGGGCCGAGGAGCGTCGGATGGCCGTCCCGGTCCGCCCAGTCGGCCGCCAGGCGGGTGCCGAACGGGTGGCCGTCGGCGGGTTCCGCGTCCGTGTCCGGCACGGCGTGCCCGGCGAAGACCTCGAACCGGGGGGCGGGCGGTGCCGCGAAGGTGACGGCGACGGCCGAGCTGTCGTGCGCCCAGCAGCCGAGATAGGCGGAGCTGGCCGGGTCGGAGCCGGCCAGGAGCCGTCGGCCGGAGCCGTCGGGCCGCACGCACAGCACGCGGGTGTGCTCGCCGCCGCCCGGGGCGGTGGTGTACGCGATCCAGCGGCCGTCCGGTGACCAGAGCACCTCCTTGACGGGATCCGGTGAGGAGTCGAGGAGCCGTACGTCGTCACCGCCGACGGAGCCGGCCCACAGCTGCGGCACGCCGCCCCGGTCGCAGATGAAGGCCGTCTCGGTGCCGTCGGCGTTGGCCGAGGGATACCAGCAGCCGTGTGCGCGCAGCCGTGTCACGGCGTCGCGCGGGCCGCCCGCCTCGGGCAGCGGCTGCGGTTCCGGGGCGGCGCGGGCGGTGTCGTGCGGGTCCCCCGTCCGGCTGTCCGGGGGCTGCGCGCGGGTCGAGTCCAGGGTCCCGGGACGAGCGAGCACGTGCGCGGGGGCGTGTGCCGTCCGTGTCTCCCCGTCCTCGGTCACTTGATTCCGTGGGTCTGCAGCCATATCTCCAGCAAAGCAATCTGCCACAGGGCGTTGGCGCCGCGCCTGGTCCGGTGCTCGTCGGGTGCCGCGAGGAGCTCGGCCACGTACGACTCCTGGAACAGACCGCGTCGTCTGGCCTCCGGTGCCTCGAGTGCCGTACGCACGCGCTGCAGTACGGGGCCCGCCATGTGCCGGATCGCCGGGACCGGGAAGTAGCCCTTGGGCCGGTCGACGATCTCACGGGGCAGGAGCTTGCGGCCGGCCTCCTTCAGTACGCCCTTGCCGCCGTCGGCCAGCTTCAGTTCCGGCGGGCAGGCAGCCGCCAGCTCCACCAGTTCGTGGTCGAGGAAGGGCACCCGGGCCTCCAGGCCCCAGGCCATGGTCATGTTGTCGACCCGTTTGACGGGGTCGTCGACGAGCATGACGTGGGTGTCCAGCCGTAGGGCGGCGTCCAGCGCGGTCTGCGCTCCGGGTACGGCCATGTGCCGGTCGACGAAGCGGCTCGACACGTCCTCGCGGGGGATCATGTCCGGCCGCAGGACCCGGGCGAGGTCGGCGTGCGAGCGGTCGAAGTAGGTCGCGGCGTACCGCTCCGGTTCCTCCTCGCGGGAGACCTCCGCGAGCCGCGGGTACCAGTGGTAGCCGGCGAAGACCTCGTCGGCGCCCTGGCCGCACTGGACGACCTTCACCTCCTTGGACACCTGCTCGGACAGCAGATAGAAGGCGACCACGTCGTGGCTGATCATCGGCTCGCTCATCGCCGCGACCGCCCCGTCCAGGGCCGTCGACACCCGGTCGGAGGGCACCATCAGCTGCCGGTGGACGGTCCCGAACTCGCGGGCCACCAGGTCCGAGTACCGGAACTCGTCGCCCTTCTCCCCGCCTTCCGTCTCGAACCCGACGCTGAACGTCATCAGGTCACGCTGGCCCTCGTCGGCCAGCAACGCGACGATCAGGCTGGAGTCGAGGCCGCCGGAGAGCAGGACCCCGACCTCCACGTCGGAGACCATCCTGCGGCGTACTGCGGTGCGCAGGGCGTCCAGTACGGCGTCCCGCCATTCGTCGGCGCCCATGTCGGCGCGTTCGGGCCGGCGGGTGTAGGAGGGCTGCCAGTAGCAGTGGTCGCGGTGGGTGCCGTCCGGTTCGACGACCCGTACGGTGGCGGGCGGCAGCTTGCGTACGCCGTTGAGGACGGTGTGCGGCGCCGCGACCGTGGCGTGCCAGCTCAGGTACTGGTGCAGGGCCACCGGGTCGAGTGAGGTGTCGACGTCCCCGGCGGCGAGGAGTGCGGGCAGTGTCGAGGCGAACCGCAGCCGGCCCGGTGTCCGCGCCAGGTACAGGGGCTTGATGCCGAGCCGGTCCCGGGCGAGGACGACGCGGCCGGTGCGGTGCTCGACGATCGCGAAGGCGAACATGCCGAGGAAGTGCTCCACACAGGCGGTGCCCCACTGCTGGTAGGCCTTGAGCACCACTTCGGTGTCGGAGGTCGACTCGAACCGGTGCCCGAGGCTTCGCAGCTCCTCGCGCAGCTCCGGGTGGTTGTACACGCAGCCGTTGAAGACGCCGGTGATCTGCGCGCGGGCGTCGGTCATCGGCTGGGCGCCGCGGTCCGATAGGTCGATGATCTTCAGTCGCCGGTGGCCGAGCGCGACCGGGCCCCGTGCCCAGGTGCCCTGACCGTCGGGCCCACGGTCGGCGAGCCGGTCGGTCATCCGGCCGACCGCCGCCCGGTCGGCTCGCCGACCGTCGAAGCGGATCTCCCCAGTCAGACCGCACATGACGGCCCGCCTCCCTTCCACGCCTCTGCGTTGACGCAATTCCACGGGAGTGCCTGCTCGCGTCCGCCTGCCGGGATCGCGAGGATCCGGGCGGTGGTGCGGGACAGCACGAATCCCCTTGCGGGTGACCCGGTGATGTTCACCGGCACATCAGCCTCCGATGCCGTCCGGCGAGGCCGGGTCGGCGGAGGCGCGGGAACGGCGCGTGACGACGACCGGGGCCAGCACCCGGTCCTGGTGACGGCGCCGCACCGGCCTGCGGTGTCCGCGTTCGCCGCGGGTCTCGGCGATCAGCATGTCGACACAGCCCAGCAGGTCCTCTTTCTGCGCGGCCCGGCGTATGCGCTGGGCGGCGCTGCCGTCCGCGAGGGCCGCCTCGGTCAGCTCCCGGACGGCGTCCCAGTCCCCGTGGGTCTCCAGCGCGGGCCGCAGCCGGGCGAGCAGCTTCCGCACGACCTGGTGGGCGGGCGCCTCCTGGTGGGTCTCGGGGTCCACCAGGGTGCCTTCGAGCCCGGAGCGGGCGGCTCGCCATGACGCGCCGCGCAGCCACTCGTGCCGGCCCGCGCAGCCGGGGGAACCGTTCTCGCGCAGTCGCTCGCGGGCCTCGGTGACCAGGGCGCGGAAGAGTCCGGCGAGGAGGACGACGGTCTCCGGCCGGGGGCAGGCGTCACAGGTGCGCAGTTCCAGCGTCGGCAGATGAGCCGAGGGGCGGACGTCGTAGTAGATCATTCCCGCGTCGCTGATGACCCCGGCCCGCACGAGGTCGTCCACGGCCGCGTCGTACTCGGCCGCGTTCGGGTAGCAGCCGACCGGTCCCGCGGTGGGCCAGCGCTGCCACAGCAGGGTGCGCCAGCTGGCGTATCCGGTGTCGGCGCCCTGCCAGAACGGTGAGCTGGCGGAGAGGGCGAGCAGCACGGGCAGCCAGGGCGAGACTTCGCACATGACGCGGACGGCGGTGTCGCGGTCGGGTACGTCCACATGGACCTGGGCGCCGCAGATGAGCTGTTCGTCGGCGACCTTGCGGTACTCGTCGGCCATGTGCCGGTAGCGTGCCCCGGCGGTCAGGGGCGCCAGCGCGGCGGGCGCCAGGGGGGCCGTGCCGGCGGCCACCACGGCGAGGCCCAACGAGGAGGCTGCCGCGTCGAGTTGCCTTCGGGTGCTGGTGAGGTCGGCGTACAGGTCGTGCAGGGTTGCGTGCACCGCGCTGTTCGACTCCACGGTGCACTGATGCAGTTCGGTCGTGAAGGTGCGTCTGGGAAGCCGCCTCAGCACCGCGTCGGCACGCGGGACGAGCCTGCCGCTCTCCACCTCCAGGACGTGGAACTCCTCCTCCACTCCGATGCACACGGTCACGATCGCTCCTAGGGATCCGAGAGCCTGCCCGCGGGGTGGGGATCACCCGGCCCCGGGGAGATGCGGCGGCTTGTGGTGCTTTCTGAGTTCCCACCTTTCGACCAGGTAAGCTCCGTTTGCGCACATGAGCCGCGGGTCTCACAGATGAGCAGGTGCGGTCGGCCGACCGCCGTGACCTCGGGGCCACGGCCCTGCTCGTGGACGATCGTCGTCTCCAGGATGGGGGAGACACCGCGCAGCAGCCAGTTGACGCCCTCCGGCTCAGCCGTGCCGGCCCGGCGACAGCCCGGTCAGGCGGGCCGCCGCCCGGGCGGGTTCCACCCGCGGGCCGATCCATTCGCAGAGCAGGACGGTGGCATCGTCCTGGAGCCGGCCGTCGTGGTACTCGAGAACGGCGTGGATGAGTCGGCGCAGCGTCTCGGGGACGGGCAGTCCGTCGGCGTGGTGCCGGATGAGGAAGTCGGTGAAGCGTTCCAGGCCGAACTCCCGGTCTCCGGGCCGGCGTGCCTCGGTGATGCCGTCGGTGTACAGGACGATCCGGTCGCCGGGCTGGAGGTGCTCCTGGCACACCGTGCCGGGCACGCCGAGGTCGAGGCCCATAGGGTGGGCCGGCGGGCAGGCGAGGTGAGTGGTCCAGCGGTTGTCGCGCAGGACGATCGGCGGATGGTGACCGCGGTTGACCCATTCCAGGACGCCGGTGCGCGTGTCGAGCGTGGCGAGGACACCGGTGACATAGCGTCCGCCGGCGTACTGCTCGACCAGGGCGGCCTCCACCGCCTCGGCCTTGCCCAGGAGGTCGGCGCCCTGGCGGCGGGCGTTGCGGCAGGCTCCCAGCGCGAGGGTGCCGGACAGTCCGGCGGCCGTGTCGTGGCCCATCGCGTCGAAGATCGTCAGATGGACCAGGGGGCCGTCGACGGCGTACTCGAAGACGTCACCGCTGATCTCGTAGGCGGGTTCCAGGGAGGCGGAGATCGCCACTCTCCCGTCGGCGTAGGTGCGCGGCGGCATGAGGTTCCACTGCATCTCCGCCGCCAGGCTCATCGGTTGCGCCCGCACCAGCTTGGCCAGCGCGTCGCTGGTGCCCCGTTTGCTGACGACGATCAGCGAGATGAGCGCCGCCAGCGCCTCCATGTCCGCGCGGGTGTCCGCGTCGTCGCGAGCGGCGCTCACGCGCAGCACCCCGATGCGTTCGGTGCCGTCCAGCAGCGGCACCCACCACGCGGACCCGCCGCCGCCCGCGGGCGCGGCGGCCAGGACATGGCCGTACTGGAACACCCGCCCCGCGACCGTCCCCTCGATGTGCAGCTCCCTCTCGTGCCCCTGGTCCGCCGCCTCGTCGCCCGGAAGGAGACGCAGCGAAGTGCGCCGCAGGTCGGCCACGTAGATCTGCAACTCGTCGAAGGCGGCGGCGCGTGCGCACTCGGCCGCCTTGGACGGAAGCAACTCGATCGGCATGAGGTGGCTGGCGTACAGCAGATCGGCGAGCATCCGTCGCCCGCCCTCGGCGCTCCGCTCCATAGCCGCCCACCTCCGTCGGTCGCCGGGCACCGGCGCAAGCCGCTCCTCCGCACGCACGGGTACCCGCTCAGCCGGGTCTCAGATGGGCCCGCCCGGCTGCGGTCCACTCGCGTCAGAGCTCGGTGCCCGTCTCCGCGGCCAAGGTCCGCAGCAGCCGGTCCTGGAACGCCTCGTCGTGGACCGCGCGGTGCGGCCGCATCCGCTGCCGGTGGTACCAGTACCCGCCGGTGGTCAGGGCCTCGGGTTCGTCGCCGACGGCGAGCCACTCCTGCGTCCGGTGGCCGAGTTCGAGGTCGTCCGGCGCATGGGGTCCGCCCATTCTGGTCGGGACCCAGCCCGGATCCACGGCGTTGCTCGGCACCCCCGGCCGCAGGCGGGCCACGGCGGCGGCGAGGGCCGTGACGTACAGCTTGCTGTCGGCGTACGAGCCCGCGCGCTCGCCCCGCCAGTCGACCCGGTCCAGCGAGGGCCGTCCGTCGAAGTGCGAGCCGCTGCTCAGGTACACCAGTCGACGCGGCGCTCGCAGCAGGGCCGTGAGCAGATACGGCGCGACGACGTTGACCGGCATGACCGCGGGCCCGCTCCAGACTCCGGCGTTGTGGATGACCGCGTCGAGCGGCTCCGCCTCGTTCAGCTCGGCGGCGACACGGCGTACGGCGGCACGCTCGGTGAAGTCGCCCACGACGAGGTCCGCTCCCCGTTGGCGCAGCGGGCGCAGGACGGCCGCGCGCTCCTGGTTCCGGGCATGCACCACCACACCGTGCCCCGCGGCCAGCAGGGCCTGCGCCGCGGCCCGCCCGAGCCCGTCCACGGAGCCGGTCACCAGAACGCGGCTCATGTGCGCACCGCCACGACCGCTCCTCGCATGAAAGCGTCTCCTTCCGGCTGCCGGACGCCTGTACGTGATCCGTCGTACCGCATGGCGAACGGTGACGCAGCTGCCGGCGACATGACCCGCGGAACCGGCCGTCGTCAGAGACCGAGGCCCGCCTCAGTCCGTACGGGCCTCGTAGTCGAACCAGTCGAAGTGCACGGTTCCGGTCGACGCGTACAGCCCGACGACCCGTCCGGTGAAGCCGCCGGCGACCTCCGTGGACAGGTATCGGCCGTCCAGGGCGGCCAGTTCGACGTAGGTCCCGGCCTCGTCCTCCACGCCGAGGGTGACGGTGTCCGGTCCTTGACGGGCGTCGGTGACCTCCCGGGTGGCGGTCGTCTCGACCCTGAGTACCACGGGGCCGGGGGCGGTCGGGTGGGAGGCCACCTCGGAGCGGAACGGGCCGACGCGGGCGAGGACCCTGACCTGTCCGGGGGCCGCCTCGATCTCGTAGTGGTGCTGCTCGTCGAGCCGGACGGCCAGGCCCCCGCGCCCCTCGGCCGGGTCGGCCAACGTCCGTGCGCGGCAGGAGAGATCCCGCTGGCGGCGGCCGACGAAGGTGACCTCGGGGTCGTCGAGCGACTCCCCGCGGGCGTGCAGGCTGAGCCAGCCGGGCCGTTCCCCGGTGGTGTGGTCGCGGGCGGGACGGGAGCGGGGCGAGATCCAGGCGGGGGCGAGATCGCCGAGGTCGAAGTCGTCCCGGACCGGCACGGCGGCGGGCTCCCGCAGCGGCCAGGGCGGCGGTGCCATGGTGAGCGCCACCTCGCCGACGACCGGCCAGTCGTCGACCCAGGTCACCGGGGCCAGGAAGGTCTCCCGGCCGAGGATGTGCCAGCCGGGTGTGCCGCCCAGTGGTCGGACACCGAGGAACACCATCCACCACGAGCCGTCCGGCCCCTGCACCAGGTCCCCGTGGCCGGTGTTCTGGATGGGGTGGTCGGTGCCGCGGTGGGTCAGGATCGGGTTGGCCGGGCAGGGCTCGAAGGGGCCGTCGGGGGTGCGGCCCCGGGCGATCGAGATGCCGTGGCAGCGCTCGGTGCCGCCCTCGGCGATGAGCAGGTACCAGTAGTCGCCGATCCGGTACAGGTGCGGCGCCTCGGGGGCCTTGGCGCCGGGCGCGCCGGACCAGAGGCGGTGCGGCTCGCCGAGCGTCTCTCCGGTGTGCGGGTCGATGCGGTACTGGCTGACGCCGGCGACGGTGCACCAGCAGTTGCCGTCGTCGTCCCAGGCAAGGTCCGGGTCGATGCCGTGCACGCCGGGCAGCAGGATCGGATCGGACCAGGGGCCGGCCGGGTCGGTGGCCGTGAGCAGCATGTTGCCGTCACCGCTCACGTTGGTGACGACCAGCCAGAAACGGCCGTCGTGATGGCGCAGGGTGGGCGCGTAGAGGCCGCCGGACGAGGGGGTGCCGCGCGGCAGGCTCAGCTGGCCGGGCCGGTCGAGGGCGTTGCCGATCTGGGTCCAGTGCACCAGGTCACGGCTGTGGAAGACGGGCACGCCGGGGAAGTACTCGAAGCTGGAGCAGGCGAGGTAGTAGTCCTCCTCCCCCGCCCGGCAGATGCTCGGATCCGGGTGGAAGCCGGGGATCACGGGGTTGTTGGGGTTGTTGATGGTGGTGGTGTCCGTCTGCGGATTGCTCGTCACCGTCGTCACCGTCGTCACCCTCATCGAGTCCTTTCGCCGACCAGCGGAAAGAAAGTTTCGTGACCTCTCACAGAGACTTTCCACTGGAGGCTAGTCAGAGGCCCGGGTGGGGTCAATGGCCCTTGGGCGGCGGTGCCGTGCTGGACCGGACCGTGAGGGTCGTCGCGATCTCCAGGCCGACCTGGGGGGCCTCCTCGCCGCGGCCGAGGGTGAGCGCCAGTTCGGTCGCGGCCACGGCCATCTCGGTCAGCGGCTGGTGGACGGTGGTCAGGGGCGGTTCCACCCAGGCCACGACCGGCAGGTCGTCGAAGCCGACGACGCTCAGGTCCTCGGGGATACGCAGTCCGGCCTCGCGAGCCGCCTGGTAGACACCGAGCGCCTGGAGGTCGTTGGCGGCGAAGATCGCGGTCGGGCGTTCGGGCAGCGCCAGCAGGGCACGCGCCGCGGTGGCGCCGTCGTCGCGGGTGAGGCCGGCGTGCACGACGATCCCGGGATCGACGGGCAGACCGGCGGCCCGCAACGCGGAGCGGTAGCCGTCGAGCCGGGCCGCGCAGCACAGTTGGCCCTCGGGTCCGCTGATCATCGCGATGCGGCGGTGCCCGAGTTCGGCGAGGTGACGGGTCGCGGTCCGGCCGCCGGACCAGTTCGTGGCCCCCACGTACGGGACGCCGTCCGGCAGCTCCACGATCGGGTCGAAGACGACGAACGGGATCCCCTTCGCCGTCAGTTGCTCCCGCTCGGCCTCGGAGAGCTGCGCCACGGACAGTACGCAGTTCGGGCGCCGGGAGACCGTGTCCTCCCAGGCCGGGGCCTTGCTGTCGGGCAAGCCGAACTCGGACACCATGACGCCTACGCGATGCTGCCGGGCCACCCGTTCCACACCCCGGATGATCTCGACCGCCCACATGTCCTTGAGCTCGCGGAACACGAGCTCGACGACATTGCTGCGGTTGCTCCCGGCCGGCTTGCGATAGCCGTACCGGTTGATCAGCTCCTCGACCCGCGCACGCGTGCCCGCGGACACCCCGGACTTTCCGTTCAACACCTTGGAGACGGTCGGCACCGACACACCCGCCGACTCGGCGATGTACGCGATGGTGACCGACTTGGGCGCGCCACGCTCCTCGCGCTTCCGATCCGCCGGTCCCTCTGCCGCGTTGTCCGCCACGGTGGCCTTCCCGATCATCGAATCACCCGTCAGCGCCGCTCAGCCGCGCCGGGTCATCCTCGCATCTCTTTGCCTTCTCCGCCGCACGCAACGAAAGTTTCCCTCACGCCGACACCTCAGCCGGCTCGCGACACCGAGCCGCCCCACCGGAAGGTGCACGTGTTGACGACGCGACTGGCAAGTTCCCTCTCCCCGCTCCTGACCCGTCTCCTCTCCCGGCGCCGCGCAGGCAGACTGACAGCGGCCCTCCTCCTGGCGACAACCCTGCTCCCCCTGCTGCCCGCCACCACCGCCCGGGCCGCCGATCCGCCCGTACCGCCGCCCAGCGCGCCGGCCGCCCGCAGCATGATGGCGGCCATGCAGCCCGGCTGGAAAATGGGCAACACCTACGACGCCATCCCCGACGAGACCTCCTGGGGCAACCCGCCCGCGACCAGGGAACTCCTCAGGAAGGTCGGGTCCCATGGCTTCAAGAGCATCCGGCTGCCGTCACCTGGGCACCCATCAGGGCGCCGCCCCGGACTGCAGGATCGCCCCGGCCGACGAGAGCTACCGGCTGCTGGCCGAACTCGACAAGGTGTTCCACCAGATCGTGCGTGAGTCCGACGGCCGGAACACCGACCGTCTGCTCGTCCTGCCCACCCTGTACACGAACTCCGAGCAGGGCCGGCTCGACGCGCTGGCATCATCGAGGCGGGCGAACAGTTCAAGTACTTCGAGTTCCTGGGCACCTACGCCCGCGAGCGGGGCTCGCCACCATGCTGTGGGACGCTGGCCAGTTCCTGAACCGCAACACCCTCCAGTGGCGGGACCCCGACCTGTTCGCCCAGATCAGGTCGAGCTGGACCACCCGTTCGGGAACCGCCTCCAGCGACCAGGTGTTCCTCCCGAAGTCGAGCCGCGGCACCAGTCGGATGCTCACCCTGAACCCCAACGGCATCAACTTCCAGGGACTCAGGCACGGCAACCGCGCCCTCGCACAGGGCAGGGACTACACCGTCTCCGGCAATCAGCTCACACTGACGGCCGCCGCGCTGACCGAACTGGCCGGCGACCGGGCGTACGGGGTCAACGCGACGCTGGAGGCGCAGAACGCCTTCGGTAACGGCAAGGACTCCGACGACAGCGTCAACGACGCCACGTACAACGTCGTCTACGTCGACAGCCATGACTACGGCCCCAACAAGTCGAGCACCCGCTACACCGGCGGCACCGACGCCTGGGCCGAGAACATGTCCCTGATGTGGACCTTCCGCGGCATCCCCACCCTGTACTACGGCTCGGAGATCGAGTTCCAGAAGGGCAAGCAGATCGACTGCGGCCCCACCTGCCCGCTCGCGTCGACGGGCCGCGCCTACTACGGCGGCCACCTCCAAGGCACCGTCACGGCCTCCGATTTCGGTACGGCGGACTCGGCCACCGGCGAGGTCGCCACCACCCTTGCCCAGCCGCTCGTAAAACACCTCCAGCGGCTGAACCAGATCCGCCGAGCCGTCCCGGCCCTCCAGACGGGCCAGTACTCGACCGACGGCATCAGCGGCTCGATGGCCTTCAAGCGCCGCTACACCAACGGCACCACCGACAGCTTCGCCCTCGTCACCGTCACCGTCACCGTCACCGACAGCGCGACCTACACCGGCATCCCGAACGGCACCTACCGGGACGCCGTCACCGGCGACGTGCGCACCGTCTCCAACGGCACTCCCAGGGATGTAAACCCAGGGATGCATGCCGGCACGGATGTGGATCCCTGGGTTGATGGCAGACGCACCCACCGTTCTTAGGGTTGAGGAATCGGCCGCGGCGTTCAGTCGCGATGAGACTTCAGCGGAAGGAATTCGGTGAAACGCATATCCCTGGTAGGTGCTGCCGTCGCCGTGACTCTGGCAGGAACCCTCTGTACCGCGACCGCCTACGCCGGCGCCCATGCCGTACCACCGGCCGGCGCCGGACTTGTGCTACCCGAGCCGTCCGGTCACCATCCGGTCGGCCGGGCCACTGTGCACCTCGAAGACGAGGGACGGCCCGATCCGTGGGTCCCCGCCGCCGACCGGGAGTTGATGGTCTCGCTGTGGTATCCGGCGGTGAGGCCCTCGGACACGCCTGCGCCCTATATGACTCCCGAGGAGTCCAAGCAGTACGTCGAGGCCAATGAACTGGACCTGTCGCCGGACCTGTTCAGCACAGTAGCGACCCACTCCACCGTAGACGCCGAGCCGGCGAAAGCACGGGGCGGGCTTCCCCTCGTCGTGCTGTCGCCCGGGTTCGGGATGCCCCGTGCCACGCTCACTGGTCTTGCCGAGGAGCTCGCCAGCCGTGGCTACGCCGTCGCCGGGACAGGACACAACTACGAGGCCGACGGCATCTCGTTCCCCGGCGGGCGTACGACCGCATGCATCGCGTGCGAGAACACGGACTACCCCAAGGTCGGCGCCGTCCGCGCCGAGGACATCTCCTTTGTGCTCGACGAACTCACCGCGGAACGACCGGCCTGGAAGTACGGCGCGCTCGTCGACACCGACCGCATCGCCATGGTCGGGCACTCAGCCGGCGGGTTCAGCACGATTCCGGCCATGCTGCGGGACCCGCGCATCAAGGCAGGGGTCAACATGGACGGCAACTTCCGGTTCCCCAACGACACCCCTTTGCAGCGGCCCGTCATGATGCTGGGCAAGCCCAGCCACGTACCCGCCGGCCCCGACCCGACGTGGGACGAGACGTGGACCGAACTGACCGGGTGGAAGCGCTGGTTGAGCATCGACGACACGGAGCACCTCTCCTTCACCGACCTGGCACCCCTGGCCAAGCAACTCGGCATCCCGCTCCAGCGCCTGGACGGTGATCGCAGCGACGCCATCACCCGGGCCTATGTGGCCGCGTTCCTCGACACCCACCTGCGGGGAAGGAAGACACCCCTGATGGACGGCCCGTCGGCACGCTTCCCCGAAGTGCGTTTTCATCAGCGGTAGAAGGCGAGTTACAGCACCCCGGGTTAAACTGCTCCGCCCCACTGGGACTGGAGGTCGTCTGGAGGTCGTCTGGAGGTCGTCTGGAGGTCGTCTGGAGGTCGTCTGGAGGTCGTCTGGAGGTCGTCTGAGTGTTCCCCGCACGGGTGCTTGCTGGTGCTCCGTTGGCTCTGGTGATTCTCGCCCTTTCCGGCTGCTCTTCCCTCTGGAGCTGTACCGACACGACGGCGGAGCGCGGTGAGGCCGGTGTCAGGGTGCAGGTGGAGGACACGTCCGGCCGGCCTGTCGGCGTAACCGCCAGGGTCGTCGACTGGCGCCTTGAGCCCCACCCGCAGGTGCCCTCCGAAGGTGACCAGGTCCACTTCCACTACCGCTTCTACGGCGCCGACGAGACATCCGGACCCGCGGTGGACGTGTGCGCGGTCGACAGTAAGCGCGTGGCGTTGGGATGCCGGACGGTCTATTCGTCGGACGCGTTCGGCCCGAACGGTGACCGCACGGGCGACGACTGGCTCGCCGTCGAGCACCCTGAGCAGGTCGCCGGTGTGCTGTTGCTCCCCAATGACCAGTCCTACGACGGACGAACCTGCGAGCAGGACGTCAAGGACGGCGGCGGTCCGCATCCTCCGGAGCCGGCCCGCATGGGGGACCAACTGTAAGTCGTCGGATGGTCCGGAGGCCTTTCATCGTGGCCATGGGAGCGTTCGGGCCGGGTTCACGCCCAGTGCGAGTCGTCCGTCGACCGGGACGCAGGTCCGTGGATCGGCTGCGGTTGGCGGGGGGCCTCTTAGGTCGTCTGCTGGTACGGAGCCCCGTGCACTGGCTGCTCGCCGCGGTGGGCCTGGGCGTGCGCCCTCTCGCGGGCGGACTTGGCCCCCTGCCGGTAGTTCGAGACGAGTCCGCCGAGCGCTCCCAGCGAGACCAGGCCCATACCGGCGGCGGTCGCAATGCCCTTCGCGCCGTCCATCGCGAAGTACGCGACCGCGGCGACACCGCCGTTGAAGAGGAACAGGAACCACAGAACCGGCCGCGACGACAGGAACGTCTTGATCTTCGGCTTCTTCGTGATGCGCGAACCCGTCACCAGCGCGACGGCGATACCGGCGAACGTCACGATCGTCTTCTCCGTGCCAGCCAGGAACGCACCCGCCCCTCCCATGCTGCCGGCCAGACCGGCGACGAAGAACGCCCAGAGGAACAGATCCGCGACGAACGACTTCACGCGGGCCAGGAACGTTTTGGACCTCATGGGGGACTTCCTTCGGGACAGGAGCTCGGCGCTCTCGGAATCTCTCCCGAATACGATTCCGTTTCCCGCACAGCACCTCGAGTGAGCCAACCCCCGAGCCGATGGTGTAGCGAACTACACCATCGGGCGCTGGGCACGGCGACCGACGGCGACGAGGAGATGAGGGGCGGCGTTGATCACGACCTGGTGGCTGGGTGGAGTACCTGTGTCAGTCCCCCCACTCGTCGCCGGACTTCCGGGCGAATACCCCGCCATCCGGCTTGAGCCTGTAGTCCAAGTCGTAGTACCAGACATCGGTGACGTTGCTGAAGTCCTCGATGACGAACGGCTTGCCCTTGTTGTCGATCTCCTGCTTGCCGTTCTTGCCCGCCGTCACGAACTCCGCGGTGATTGTCCACTCGCAGAGCCGACCCTTTTGCGTCATGCTCGCCTTGACGTTCAGGGAGGAAGCGGTGTCGGTGAACGACAGGCTCTCGTTGCGCTCAGAGGAATACAGTTTCGGCGGCACGGAAGGATCCTTGCTGTAGATCCACGCCTTGGCCGGGTCTTCGTCGAGGTTGAAGCCGATGGCCTCCACACCGATGCCGCCAGCCGTGGCCAGGGTGATGAATGTGACCGCCTTCGATGCACGGCAGTTGGAAACCTCGGCCTCGAAGTCCGTGACGGTGACCTTGTCGCCCGTCGTTCCCGTGAGCTGCATTGCGAAGTCCGTTGCCCGCGCCAGGGCGGGGCGAGCGCCGATGTTGTGCAGGAACTCGCGGAGCTGCCTGTCTGTCCGTGCGCTGACATCGCGGACCTGAAGGCCCTTCCCGAGCTCTTGAAGGGTCGTGACCTCGTCCGCTGTGAGCTTGCGGTCCAGCGCCCAGCTGAACTCCTCCTTGTCCTCAGCCCGGTAGCTGTACTTCATGTCCACGCTGAAGACGTCCTCGTTCCTGGCCATCTTGTCTTCCGCGCTCGGCTTCTCACTGTCTCCGCATTTGACGTCGCGGCTCTTGATGTTGACGCATCTGCTGTCTTGCACCTTGTTGGATGTCGGTGACTCCTCGTTCCGGCATGCAGCCGCGAGGAGAGCGGTGGACAGCGCCAGCACGGTGCATTGTGCCGTGATGCGCCTCATCAGTGCCCCCGTCTACTTCTCGGTGCAGGTGTCGGTGTTCGTTCCGTGCACATCAACGCATTCACTGTCGGTGATGGTCGTGTCGCCTTCCTCGGGCGAACTTCCGTTGAGTACGAGGGGGATGAGTGCGATGCACGCTGCCGCGATGACTCCGGCTGCTCCGACAATCGCGGCTTTGACCGTGTTGCTCTGCCGGGCATACCAGTTCCTGCGGCCGGGAGCGGGAGGTTGTGCAGGTGGCTGCCCGGGTGATGTGGGAGGCGGTGTCGGCGCGTTGCTCATGGGGCCCCCGTAGCGACGATCGTGTGGCATGTCGTGGCGACATCCTGGCCAATGGGGTAGCGCGTCAAACCCAACTAAAAATCGGCATATGCCGTGATCCCCCGCCATCTTCGAAGGGTGCGGCATTTCTTAGGTGAGCGCATCAGGGACTGCCAGAGGCGGTCGCCGTTGACGGTGATCTTGTCGGGGGCGAAGTCGGGGGTGGTGTGGGGGGGTGGTGTCCGGGGTGGAACTCGTCATGAACTGTCTCCCGGAGGTTGTCGGAAGCGGTGAGGTGGGTGGCGGGTGCGGATCAGCCGGAGGCCGTTGCGATCACGAGTCCGAAGCCGATCAGGGCGACGCCCGTCGTCCGCCCCAGCGCACGGCGGACCCACGGCCGGTGGAGGGCCGGCGCGGCCTTGGACAGCAGCAGCACGTAGCTGCCCAGCCAGGCGAGGGTGAGGGCCGTGTGCAGGAGCACGAGGAGCGTCATGGCCCAGGCGGCGGGCAGTTGGGGCGGTGCCAGCGCGGGCAACAGCCCGGTGTAGAAGACGGCGATCTTCGGGTTGAGGACATTGCTGACCAGGCCGGTCCGCCAGGGGCCCCCGCCGGTTGCGCGGGAGACGGATTCGGCGGGAGCCGCAGCGGCGCGGCGGTGCTGCCACAGCGCCTGCGCACCCAGGAACACCAGATAGGCGGCGCCAAGAAGCTTGACGGCAAGGTAGGCCGCGGGCGAGGCGGCGAGTACGGCCGCGAGACCGGCCACGGTCAGCGCGCCCCAGATCAGCAGCCCGGTCGCGATACCGCCCACGGTTCGCAGCGCGTCACCGCGGCCGGCCAGGAGCGCCCGGCGGGTCACCACCGCCATGTCCGGGCCGGGCACGACGGTCAGCAGCCCGAGGACACCGATCGCGGCCATGAGGTGAGTCAGCACGCTGCCCGCCTCCTCGCGATCGCACTGATCGAACCGGTCGGTAGTGCGGTGGTGAAGGGGCGGTTGTTCAACGGTCAGGTCTTTCCGACGAAGGAGGAAGGCCTCACAGGCACGCGATCAGGGTGCCGCGACCTCCTTAGATCGGTCCAGCGACTGTTTTCGACCTGTACTCATCGGAGAGACCGACCATTGACGGTCCACTCCGCGAGGGCGCGAGGGCGCGAGGGGCGGGGTATTCCCACAGGTCAGCGCACCCTCCCGCGCGGCTTCAAGGGCACCGGCGGCAGTTCCGGCGCGGCCAGTGGGGCGCCCTCGTACCCCTTCACCGCACCGAATCGTGTCCCTTCCATCCAGTCCTGACGAGCCTGCACGATCTCTTCCTGCGACCGCCCGATCCAGTTCCAGAACATGATCAACTCCTCCTCGAACGGCTCGCCGCCGAGGAGCATCAGGCCGGCGTCCGAGTCGGCGCGCAGGGGGAGTTCGGTGCGGCCGCAGCCGAGGTAGAGCATGGAGCCGGGCAGGACCGGCACGCCGTCGACGTGGGCTTCGCCGGACATGGACAGGACGGCGTACTCGAAGTCCGGGTCCAGCGGGAGGCGTACGTCGGCGCCGTGGGTGAGGGACAGGTCGGCGCCGACGATCGGGGTGTACGTGGTGCCGGGTGAGGCGGCTCCGTCGAGCGAGCCCAGGATCAGCGTGGCCCGCAGGCCGGGGGCCGTGACGACCGGCAGCTCGGCGTGGTGTTCGAAGTGCGGGTCGGTGTGGCGGTGGCTGTCCGGGAGGGCGACCCACAGCTGGGCGCCGTGCAGGAAGCGGGCGTGGGCTTTCGGGCTCTCCTCGGAGTGGCTGATCGCGCGGCCGGAGGTCATCAGGCCCAGTTCGCGCGGGCGGATCGTCTGGAGGCTGCCCGTCGAGTCCCGGTGCAGCACCTCGCCCTCGTGCAGCCAGCTCACCGTCTGCAGGCCCATGTGCGGGTGCGGCGGCACCTGCATGCCGGCCTCCTCGGCGATGTCGTCGGGGCCGTAGTGATCGACGAAGCACCAGGCGCCGACCATGCGCCGGCCCAGGTTGGGCAGCAGGCGGCGGACTTCGGTGGATTCGCCGAGCTGGACCCGGCGAGGGCTGAGGAGTTCGCGTACGGGCTCTGCCACGACAAACCCGCGGCCGCCGCAGACGGCGGGCACCGCCTCGCGATCAAGATTGCTCATGTCGCCCAAACTAGCCCTGCCGGGGCCGCCACGTCAGTCCGTCACCCGGGGCTGTCTCGATGCCCACCGGAAAATAGTAGCCATGTATATAGTAGCCATGTACGGTATTCATCATGAGCAAGGGTTCCGAGCACGCCTCACCCGGCTTCCTGGTGTGGCGCCTGTCGACGAAGTGGCGGGTCGCGGTCGACCGGGCCGTGGCCCCGCTGGGACTCACCCACGCGCAATACGCGCTGGTGGCCTCGCTGTACGGCATGCAGCGCCACGGGGAGCGCCCCAGTCAGCGACGCCTCGCCGACCACACCGGGCTGGAACCGCTGTACGTCTCCAAACTGGCGCGCGCCCTGGAGAGCGCCGGCCTCCTCGAGCGCGTCCGGGATCCCCGCGACCCGCGCGCGGTGCAGCTGGCACTGACCGAGCGGGGCCGGGAGCGGACCCGGCAGGCGATCGAGGTCGTGCAAGGGCTGCTGGAGCAGTTGCTCGCGCCGCTCGGGGGCCTGGACAGCGCGCGTACCCGGGAGTTCAGGCGCGAGCTGGCCGCCCTGCTCGACGTGTCCCTCGACCCCTTCGCCTCTCTCGGCCCGCTCGCCCTGGACGGCGGGTCCGACAAGGAGCAGTCATGACCACCGCCACGACCACCCCCACTCCCCCGCTCAACCCCCGCGTCATAGCCCTGGCCCACTACGCGAGCCGAGCCCTGCTGGAGAACGTGCTGGCCCGCCACGGCGTGACCTTCCAGCAGTCCGTCACCCTCCGGCTCGTCGCCGTCGCCGACGCCGACGCGCCGGTCGAGCGGGAGCACCTGGTCGGCGGCGTCGTCGGCGCCCTCAAAATCGACGCGGCGGACGCGCACTCCGTGGTCGACGAGCTGATCACCGCCGGGGCGCTGGTCGCCCAGGGGCCGTCGCTGGTGCGGATCACGGACGCCGGACGGGAGTTGTACGAGCGGACGTCCACCGAGACCGCGCCGATCACCGCCCGGGTCTACGCCGGTATCCCCGCGGAGGATCTCGCTGTCGCCGGACGCGTACTGAGCCTCATCACCGAGCGGGCCGACGCGGAGTTCGCGGCCCTGGCCCAGTGACGGAACACCGGCGGCCGAGCAGCGGTCAGCTCACCTCGGCGGGCTTCCGCCTGCCCCGCCGGTGGGCCACCTCGCCGAGGACCACGTCCACGACGACGAAAGCGGCCAGTGAGATGCCGAGGAGCGGTACGAAGTAGCCGACCACGGCGACGACCGCCACCAGTGGGACCAGGATCTGCGGGGGCACCTGCTGCCAGGCACCGCGCGGTACGGGCCGGCCGAAGGCGGAGCCGCGGCCGCGCTGCCACCACATGCGGTAGCCCCACACGATCAGCACGATCAGCGAGAGCGCCAGCAGCATCAGGGCGATCTGGTTGACCAGGCCGAACAGGACACCGGTGTGCAGGTCGATGCCCCAGCGGGTCAGCTTGGCGAGCACCGGGTAGTCCTCGAACCGCACGACGTCGGTGACCGCGCCCGTGGTCGGGTCGATCGCGGCCGCGTCCTGCTTCGACGGCCAGCTGCGCTGCACCTGACGCACCACGTACGCGGACGAGGAGTCGGCGGGCGGCACGATCTCCACGGGGTCGCCCAGGCCCTCGGCGCGCGCGGCCGCCAGGACCTTGTCGAGGCCGACGCCGTGCTCACCGCTCCCTCCCGTGCCGGCGGCGCCGCCGTGGCCCCCGTGGTCGCCGCCCGCCGAGGCCGAGACGGACGGGGTGGCCTGGCCGAGGGAGGTGCGCAGCTCGTCGATGTGGGCACCGGCGTACGCGGACCAGGTCAGGCCGGTCGCGGAGAGGAAGAAGAAGCCGATCGCGGCCCAGACTCCGACGGTGCCGTGCAGACCGAGGGTACGGCGGCGTCCGCTGGTGCCCCGCACCTTGCGCAGGGCGCGGCGGCGGGAGAACCACAGCACCAGGCCACCGCCCGCGATCACCCAGAGCCAGCTGGCCGCCAACTCGCTGTAGAGGCGGCCGTTCTCGCCGAGGTGCAGGTCGCGGTGGAACTCGTCGATCCAGGTGCGCAGCGGCAGGGCGCCGGTCGAGCCGTACTGTTCGAGGGCGCCACACACCTTCGCGGTGTACGGGTCGACGAACACGGCCAGCGTGTGGTCGGCGTCGACGCCCTTGACTCCGGACAGCATGACCCTGGTGGTCGCGTCGGCCTCCGGGGACGGCCGTACGGCCGAGACCGTGCCCTCGGGGTGGGCCTTGCGCACGGCGGCGACCTGCTGGGATATCGGCAGTTTCGCGTCGCCGACCGGGACGGTCAGTTCGTGGGCGTACACGAGTTTCTCGGCCTGGAACGCTCCGGCGTACAGGAAGCCGGTGGCCGCGGCGACGAGCAGGAACGGCGCGACGAGCACTCCGGCGTAGAAGTGCAGACGCAGGATCAGCGGGCGCAGGGGCGCCCATCTGCGGGGCGACGCGGGGGCGTCGGGCCGCGTCGCCTCCTCCGGGGTGGTCGAGGGAGCGATCGACATCGGCGGCTTCTCCGGGGAGTGGGGAGCGGGGACGGTGTGTGCTGTAGCGGTCCAGTAGTCGGGCGGAGGGGCCGTCGAGTTCCCGCTATCTCAAGTGACGTGTGTCACAAGGCAGTCGGGCAGCGGTGCGGGGGTCATGGCATCCTGGCGCGATGGCACTACCGAACGATCACGCGCCCCTGGCCGAACAGGTCGAGCAACTCCTGGCCACCGAGGGCCCGTTGCCCATCGTGGCAGCCGGGGACCCGGTGCTCCGGCGCCCCACGGAGCCCTTCGACGGCCAGCTGGAGCCCGCGCTGCTGGCCCGCTTCGTCGAGGCCCTCCGGATCACGATGCACGCGGCGCCCGGCGTCGGTCTCGCCGCGCCGCAGGTCGGGGTGGGTCTGCGGATCGCGGTGATCGAGGATCCGGCGCCGGTGCCGGAGGAGGTACGGCTGGCTCGCGGACGGGTGCCGCAGCCGTTCCGGGTGCTGGTGAACCCGTCGTACGAAGCGGTCGGCGGCGAGCGTGCCGCGTTCTTCGAGGGATGTCTGAGCGTCCCGGGCTATCAGGCGGTCGTGGCCCGGGCCGCGGAGGTGCGGCTGACCTGTGCGGACGAGCAGGGGCGCGCGGTCGACGAGGTGTTCACGGGGTGGCCCGCCCGGATCGTGCAGCACGAGACGGACCACCTCGACGGCATGCTCTACCTGGACCGGGCCGAGCTGCGCTCCCTCTCCTCGAACCAGGCCGCCGCCGAGTACTGGGCCCAGCCGGTACCGGACGTGGCGGCGCGGGCCCTCGGCTTCGACCTGCCGTGATCCGGCGGCCGACCGCCCTGCCGGCCGGCCCCGTCGATAAATCAGCGGCGCCCGACGCAGCACCCTCGCTACCCTGACCGCATGTCGACGCCCCGAATCTCCTAGCCGAGGACCCGCTTCCACGCCACCCGTGTGTCCTCTTGCTTGTTCGGAGCGTCTTCTCATGATCACCGTCACTGGTGTCGACGTGCGCGTCGGCGCGCGTCTGCTGCTGTCCGGCATCTCCTTCCACATCTCCCCCGGCGACCGCGTGGGCCTGGTCGGCCGCAACGGCGCCGGAAAGACCACCCTGTTGAACACCCTGGCGGGCACGGTGCCCCCGGCCGCCGGGACCGTGACCCGCACCGGCCAGGTCGGTCATCTGCCCCAGGACTCCCGCGCCGCCGACCCGGCGGTCACCGTCACCGACCGCATCCTGTCGGCGCGGGGCCTCGACCAGGCCGTACGGGCCCTGCGCCGTGCCGAGGTGGCCATGGCCGACGGCACGCGGGGGGCCATGGACGCCTATGTGCGGGCCGAGGCCCGGTTCCAGGCCGCCGGGGGTTACGCCGCGGAGGCGGAGGCGGCCCGGGTGGCCGCCGGTCTCGGACTTCCCGCCCGTCTGACGGACCAGCCGCTGGGTGCGCTGTCGGGCGGGCAGCGCCGCCGGGTGGAGCTGGCCCGGATCCTGTTCGCGGAACACGGCACCCTGCTGCTGGACGAGCCCACGAACCACCTGGACGCGGACTCGATCGCCTGGCTGCGCACCTTTCTGACGACCCATCACGCCGGGCTCGTGCTGATCAGCCACGACACGTCCCTGCTCGACGCCACGGTGAACCGGGTGTTCCACCTGGACCCGGGGCGCGCCACGATCGACGTCCACAACACCGGCTGGGCGGCCTACCTCGCCCAGCGGGAGGCCGACGAGCGGCGGCGTACTCGCGAGCGGGCGGGCGCCGAGCGCAAGGCGGCCTCGCTGCGCGCCCAGGCCGAGAAGATGCGCGCCCGGGTGTCGACGGCCGTGGCCGCGCGGAACATGAACCGGCGCGCCGACCGCATGCTCGCCGACCTCGAACCGGCCCGGCGCACCGACAAGGTGGCCAGGATCCGGCTGCCCCAACCCGCGCCGTGCGGGCGGGTCCCGCTGGGCGCCGTCAGCCTCAGCAAGGCGTACGGCGACCATCGGGTGCTGGCGGGCGTCGATCTGGCCGTCGACCGGGGGAGCCGTCTGGTCGTTCTCGGGCCCAACGGCGCGGGAAAGACCACGCTGTTGCGCATCCTCGCCGGTCAGGACCGTCCCGACGACGGCCGGGTGGTCCACGGGCACGGGCTGCGCCTGGGCTACTTCGCCCAGGAACACGACACGTTGGCCCCGGAGGCGACGGTGGGCGCGCACATGGCTTCGGCAGCCCCGCATCTGACCCACGGCGAAGTGCGGCGCGTCCTGGGCTCGTTCCTGTTCACCGGCGACGACGCCGACAAGCGGGTCGGTGTCCTGTCCGGCGGGGAGAAGACCCGCCTCGCCCTGGCGGGCCTGGTCCACTCCGGTGCCAACGTGCTGCTCCTGGACGAGCCCACCAACAACCTCGACCCCGCTTCCAGGGCGGAGATCCTGGCCGCGGTGGGCACGTATCCGGGCGCGATCGTCATGGTCACCCACGACGAGGGCGCCGTCGAGGCGCTGCGCCCGGACCGGGTGTTGCTGCTGCCGGAGTCCGAGGAGGACCTGTGGTGCGAGGACTACCTTGAGCTGGTGACCGGGTGAGCAGGGTCAGTTGTCGCGGTACGACTCCAGCAGCCGAAGCCACACCTCGCTGATCGTCGGGTACGACGGGACGGCGTGCCACAGCCTGCTGATCGGTACCTGTCCGGCGACGGCGACGGTCGCCGAGTGGATGAGTTCGCCCACGCCGGGGCCTACGAAGGTGACGCCGAGGAGGATCTCGCGTTCCAGGTCGACGACCATGCGGGCGCGGCCGCGGTAGCCGTCGCCGTACAGGGAGGCGCCGGAGACCGAGGCGAGGTCGTAGTCGACGGCCCGGACGCGGTGGCCTGCCTGTTCCGCCTCGGCGAGGGAGAGGCCGACGGCAGCCGCCTCCGGGTCGGTGAACACGACCTGGGGGACGGCGGCGTGGTCGGCGGTGGCGGCGTGGGCGCCCCAGGGGTCGGATTCGAGGAGGGGTACGCCGCAGGCGCGGGCGGCGATGGCCGCGCCCGCGATGCGGGCCTGGTACTTGCCCTGGTGGGTGAGGAGGGCGCGGTGGTTGACGTCGCCGACCGCGTACAGCCATTCGCTGCCGGTGACGCGGAGGCTGTCGTCGACCTCCAGCCAGGAACCGGGCGCGAGGCCGACCGCGTCGAGGCCGATGTCGTCGGTGCGCGGGGCGCGCCCGGTGGCGAAGAGGATCTCGTCGGCCTCGATCCGGTCGCCGTGGTCGGTGCCGACCACGACCGTGCCGTTCTCCCTGGTCACCGACTCGACCGAGGTGCCGGTGCGGACGTCGGTGCCGGCCTCGGTGAGCGCCTCGGCGATCAGTTCGCCGGCGAAGGGCTCCATGCGGTTCAGCAGCCCCTTGCCGCGGACGAGGAGCGTGACCCGGGAACCGAGGGCCTGGTAGGCGGTGGCCATCTCCGTGGCGACCACTCCCCCGCCGACCACGACCAGCCGGCCGGGCACGGACTGGGCACCGGTGGCCTCGCGGCTGGTCCACGGCTTGATCTCGGCGAGTCCGGGCAGGTCGGGCAGGACGGCCCGGCTGCCGGTGCAGACGGCGACGGCGTGCCGGGCGGTCAGCACCTGCCGTTCGCCGTCGGGGCCGGTCACCTCCAGGGTGCGGGGTCCGGTGAGGCGGCCGTGGCCGCGGTAGAGGTCGGCGCCGATGCCGTTCAGCCACTGGACCTGGCCGTCGTCGTGCCAGTCGGAGGTGAAGTCGTTGCGCCGGGCGAGGACAGCGGCGGCGTCGAGGGGGCCCTGTACGGCCTGGGCGAGGCCCGGCAGGCGGCGGGCGTCGGCCTGGGCGATGGCCGGGCGCAGCAGGGCCTTGCTGGGCATGCACGCCCAGTACGAGCACTCCCCGCCGACCAGTTCGCTCTCCACGACCGCGGTGGAGAGGCCGGCCGCACGGGTGCGGTCCGCGACGTTCTCCCCGACCGGCCCGGCCCCGAGCACCACGACGTCGTACGCGATGGAATCCGTTTCCGTCATGGGGTCAGTCTTACGGGTGGTGTGCGGCGTGGCCACACGGGTACGCGCGCGGAGATACGCCGGAATACGCGGTCGTACGGTCGTGTTGTCGCCGACGGCTTCGCCCCCACACCAGGAAGAGGGAATTCGCCATGAGCAGCACCGTGGAGCTCACCAAGGAGAACTTCGATGAGACGGTCACGGACAACGAGTTCGTCCTGATCGACTTCTGGGCGTCCTGGTGCGGGCCGTGCCGTCAGTTCGCCCCGGTCTACGAGAAGGCCGCCGAGGAGAACCCCGACCTCGTGTTCGGCAAGGTCGACACCGAGGCCCAGCCGGAGCTGGCCCAGGCCTTCGGTATCCAGTCGATCCCCACGCTGATGATCGTCCGGGACCGTGTCGCCGTGTTCGCGCAGCCGGGTGCCCTGCCCGAGGCCGCCCTCACGGACGTCATCGGGCAGGCCCGGAAGCTGGACATGGACGAGGTCCACAAGGCCGTGGCCGCGCAGCAGGCGCAGGCCGAGCAGAACGGCCAGTAGGACCGCGGTCCGGAGGATCCGGCAGGTCCGGACGGTCCAGAAGGTCTAGAAGGGGTACGCCGCCACGTCACCACGCACCGTCGTCCAGCGCACGTCGGTGAACGCCTCCAGGTTGGACTCGCCGCCGAACCGGGCGCCGGTGCCGGAGGCGGCGATGCCACCGAAGGGCGCGACGGCCTCGTCGTTCACGGTCTGGTCGTTGATGTGCACGATGCCGGTCGGGATTCGCTCGGCCAGGTCGAGGCCCCGGGCGGCGTCCCCGGTGACTATGCCCAGGGAGAGGCCGTAGGAGCTCGCGGCGGCGAGGGCGGCGGCCTCGTCGGCGGTGGCGAAGGGGCGCACCGGCGCGACGGGACCGAACACCTCCTCGGCGTACGCGGGGGTCTGGTCGTCGACGCCGGCGAGCACGGTCGGCCGGTAGAACAGCTGCTCGTGGGTGCCGCCCGCGGCGAGCTTGGCGCCCCGGGACCGGCTGGCCTCCACCAGGCCGTGCACCTTGCCGAGCTGGCCCGAGTCGATGAGCGGGCCGAGGTGGACCTCGGAGCGGTGCGGGTCGCCGACGGCGAGGGAGTCGGCCTTGGCGGCGAGGCGTTCGACGTACTCCTCGTAGAGCGACTGGTGGACGAGATGGCGTCCGGTCGTCATGCAGATCTGGCCCTGGTGGAAGAAGGAGCCCCAGGCGGCCGTGGAGATCACCGCGTCGAGGTCGGCGTCCTCCAGCACGATCAGGGCGGAGTTGCCGCCCAGCTCCAGGTGCGCGCGCTTGAGATGGCGTCCGGCGGCCTCGCCGACGGCCCGGCCCGCGCCGGTGGACCCGGTGAAGGAGATGACGGGCACGCGCGGGTCGGCGACCAGCGCCTGGCCCGCCTCGGGGCCGCCCGGCAGGATGTGCAGCAGTCCCTCGGGCAGGCCTGCCTCGGCGAGGACCGCCGCGAGGGCCAGACCACCGCAGACCGCGGTGCGCGGGTCGGGCTTGAGGATCACCGCGTTGCCGAGCGCGAGGGCCGGGGCGACGGAGCGGATCGAGAGGATCAGCGGGGCGTTGAACGGGGCGATCACGCCGACGACACCGACGGGGACGCGGCGGGTGTACGACAGGCGGGGCGCCTCGCTGGGCAGGATGTGCCCGGCCGGGCGGGAGGCGAGCGCGGCGGCCTCGTAGCACTCCTGGGAGGCGACGTGCAGTTCGAAGTCGGCCTTGCCGGGGATCGAACCGGACTCGCGCACGAGCCATTCGCGCAGCTCGTCGGCGTGCGCGGCGAAGAGGTCACCGGCCTTGCGCAGCACCGCGGCGCGCACGAAGTGCGGGACGCGCGCCCACTCGGCCTGGGCGGCACGGGCGGCCTCGGCGGCCGGGGCGACGTCCTCGGCGCCGGCCAGGGTGACGGTGCCGAGCGTGTCGCCGGTGGCGGACTCGGTGACGGTGTACTCCTGTCCCGACAGGGAGCTGGACTGCCAGGCCTTCGGGTCGAGCAACGGCATTGCGACTCTCCGTTCGATCACCGGGGCGGGACTCACAGGGGAAGCGGGAGTCCCGAGTAGTTCGCCGCCAGTTCGGCGGCCGCGTGACGGGATGCGGTGATCCGGCGCAGACGTGCGAGCTGCATCCGGTGGTCGAACGCATCCCCGTCTGGTTGAGCGTGCAACATCTTAGTCATGTCGTCCGAGAAACGGCTCGCTTGCCACACACGTTGGAGGCACAACTCGGAGTATCCGTCGAGAAGTTGTGTGCTCCCCGTGCGGTGCAGCTCGACCAGGCCGCGGGCCAGGACCCGTACGTCCGACACGGCGAGGTTGAGGCCCTTGGCGCCCGTCGGCGGGACGATGTGGGCGGCGTCCCCGGCGAGCAGGAGCCGGCCGTGGCGCATCGGTTCGTGGACGTAACCGCGCATCGCCGTGACGGACTTGGCGGTGATGGGGCCGCGGTTCAGGGTCCAGTCGGCGTCGATCGCGAAGCGGGCGGCGAGTTCGTCCCAGACACGGTCGTCGGGCCAGTCGTCCGGGTCGGTGCCGTTGGGGACCTGGAGGTAGAGCCGGGAGACAGCGGGTGAGCGCATGCTGTGCAGGGCGAAGCCGCCGTCGCCGCGCGCGTAGATCAACTCGTCGCAGGACGGCGGCACTTCGGCCAGGACGCCGAGCCAGGAGTACGGGTACTCGTGCCCGTACGAGCGGCCGACGCCGGCCGGGAAGGCGTCGCGGGAGACGCCGTGGAAGCCGTCGCAGCCGGCGACCCAGTCGCAGGTCAGGGTCTGTTCGTGCCCCTCGTGCCGGAACCGTACGACGGGCCTGTCGCTCTCCGGCTTCTCGACGGCCAGTGCCTCCGCCTCGAACAACAGCGGTGGGCCCTCGGCGAGTTGGAGCGCCACGAGATCCTTGACGATCTCGGTCTGGGCGTAGATCGTCACCGTACGGCCGCCGGTGAGGCTCGGGAAGTCGATGTGGTGGCGTTCCCGGTCGAAGCGCAGCTCGATGCCCTGGTGGACCAGGCCCTCGGCCGTCAGCCGCTCGGCGGCACCGGCCTCGCGCAGCGCGTGGACCGTGCCCTGCTCCAGCATGCCGGCCCGCTGCCGCTGCTCGACGTACTCCCGCGTCCGGGCCTCCAGGACCACGCAGTCGATGCCCGCGCGGTGCAGCAGCCGGGCGAGCAGCAGCCCGGCGGGACCCCCGCCGATGATGCCGACCGTCGTGCGCATGTCCACGCTCCCTGGCTTCGACGGTACGTCGGCCGGACGCGCGCCGCCTCGGACGGCCGCGCCGCGCCTCAGCTGGACTCGCGGTGCACCACCGTCGCTCCCAGCACCTTGTGGGTCTCGGGTGCGGTGCCGGGGTCGCGCACCGCGCGGTCGACCAGTTCCGCGAGGTCGCGGCCGGACGGCAGTTCGATGTGGACCGTGCTCAACCTGGGCCGCAGCAGGCGTCCGAGCATCAGGTCGTCGGCGCCGATGACGGCCGTGTCGGCGGGGACGCGGACGCCCTCGTCCGCAAGGGCGCGCATCAGCAGCATGGCGTACTCGTCGTTGTAGGCGAACACGGCGTCGAGGCCGAGGTCGCGCCAGCGGGCGGCGAGCCGGGCGGCGGACTCCTCCGTGTAGGCCAGTGGCAGCTCGGTCAGGGTGGCGTCGGTGCCGTGCAGGGCGCGGCGTACGCCTTCGAGGCGGGGTGCGGAGAACGACTCCAGGCCGCACTCCTGCGGCACCACCACGCCGATCCGGCGCCGGCCGCGGTCGTACAGATGGCGGCCGGCGCTGTGTCCGACGGCCTCGTAGTCCATGAGCAGGGCGTGGGCGCCCTCGACGGAGTCGGGGCCGAGCGAGACCACGGCCCGGGCGCCCGAGCGCTTGAGCACCGTCACGCCCTTCGGGCCGAGGCCGGAGCCGGACACCAGGACGGCGACGGGGCGCAGCTCGGCCCAGGCGCGGGCGGCCTCGTCGCCGTGCAGACCGATGCTGCCGTGCTGTACGACGGTGTAGTCGAGACGGCCGAGCGCCAGCTGGAGGTCGCCGAGGAAACGGCTGTAGAGCGGGCCGGCGGGAAAGCTCGGGGCGGGCATGAGGACCAAACGGCTGTGCCCGGCGCGCAGGCTGCGGGCCGCCGCGTGCGGGACGTACCCGAGTTCCTTCGCGGCCTCGTGGACACGGCGGCGGGTGGGCTCGCTGATCCGGACGGCGCTGGTGTTGTTGAGGACGTAGGAGACGGTCGCGCGCGAGACGCCGGCCAGGCGGGCCACATCGGCGCTCGTCGGTACCGAGCGCTGTGCGGGCAGTGCGGGCGCGGGCGTTTTCGGTATCTGCACCATGACGTACGGCATCTTCGCAGAACCTGTGAACGGGGGCCCGGGCCGGGGTCCCCGCCCGCTCACGCCCCGGTGCGCGTCACGCGCTCGACCAGGTCGAGCCAGCCCTTCTCCAGTCGCTCCATGGGCATGCCGCACTGCCTGGTCAGGTGGTTGATCAGGGCGGGGTCGAGGTACGCCAGCAGCGGCTGGGCGAGGAGCTCGCAGTCGGCGTCCGGCAGGATCTGGCGCAGCAGCACGGTGACGTGGGTGTGGAGCGCCCGGACCGACGGGTGGGCGTAGCGACGCGTGGGGTCCGGCTGGGCGGCCAGCTGAAGGTCCAGTTGCTCGGCGGAGCGGTACAGGACGGCCACGCCGAACGCGCGGAGCCGGTCGACCGGGGGCGCTCCGGGGCCCAGCGGCGGCGGGCCGCCGAGGAAGTCGGCCTGGAGCCCCCGCGCGGAGTGGTCCAGCAGCGCCGTCAGCAGACCGGTGCGGTCGCCGAAGCGGCGGAACACCGTCCCCTTGCCCACGCCCGCCTCCGCGGCCACGGCCTCCATGGTGACCCCGGCCGCGCCGTGCTCCGCGATCAGCCGGGCGGCGGCCTCCAGCAGCCGGGCCCGGTTGCGGGCCGCGTCGGCGCGCAGGCAGGGCTCGTCGGCGGCGGAACCGACCTCCAGCAACTGGGGCGTGTCGACGGGCTCCTGGGGCGGTGGGAAGGGCGGCAGAACGGCGGACATGAAGCCAGCGTAAAGCATCGGGAATGAAACTGGACCGCGGTCCGGTTAAGGTGCTAGAAATTAAGCGGACCCCGGTCCGGTTCGTTACGGCAGTGTTTCAGCCCCTTGGAGTTCGCATGTCTGTTCGCATCCTCGCCCTCGTCGGCAGCCTTCGCGCCGGTTCGCACAACCGTCAGCTGGCCGAGGCGGCCGTCAAGCTCGCTCCCGAGGGCGCCGAGGTCGTGCTCTTCGAGGGCCTGGCCGAGATCCCCTTCTACAACGAGGACATCGACGTCGAGGGCGGCGTCCCGGCCGCGGCCGCCAAGCTGCGCGAGGCCGCGCAGTCCGCCGACGCGTTCCTGTTCTTCTCCCCCGAGTACAACGGCACGATCCCGGCCGTGCTGAAGAACGCCATCGACTGGCTGTCCCGCCCGTACGGCTCCGGCGCCTTCGGCGGCAAGCCGGTCGCCGTGGTCGGCACCGCCTTCGGCCAGTACGGCGGCGTGTGGGCGCAGGACGAGACCCGCAAGGCCGTGGGCATCGCCGGCGGCAAGGTGCTGGAGGACGTCAAGCTGTCCATCCCCGGCTCCGTGACCCGTTTCGCCGAGACGCACCCGGTCGACGACGCCGAGGTCGCCGCGCAGCTGACCGAGGTCATCGCGCGCGTCCACGGGCACGCGGGCGAGGCCGTCGCGGCCTGACCGGACGCGAGGCCGTCAGCAGGGGCCGGAGCCAAAGCGCTCCGGCCCCTGCTCGTGCTTCAGGCCCCCCGTGACCCCGTGTCACGCCACCGCCGTCGGCGCCAGCTCCCGTAGCTCACGCAGCGCCGCCGCCACCGCCGGGCGCTCCCGGCAGCCCCGGCGGGTGCAGGTGAGGATCTTGCGATACGGGTCGCCCGCACAGCGCACCCGGGTGATCGGCAGGTGCGGCATCAGCTGGGCCAGCCTCGGGACCAGGGCGACGCCGAGCCGGTGGGCGACCAGGTGGGCGGTGACGTTCCAGTCCAGCGCGTGATGGACCACGTCGGGGGTGAACCCGGCCGCTCCGCACGCCGACATCACACGCGGACGGCAGGGGCTGTCCGGCACCGGCGCGATCCAGTCCTCGTGCGCCGCCTCCGCGAGGTCGACACGCCCGCGACCGGCCAGCGGATGATCGTCGGGGACGACGAGGTCGTACGGGTCGTCCAGCAGCGGCTGCTGGTCGAAGCGCGCGTCGCTGAGCGGCGGGTTGAGCGGGGTGACCTCCACGACGGCCAGTTCGGCCTCCCCCTCGAAGAGCTGGTCGAAGCTCTCCGGCGCACCCGTCTCCCGGATCCGTACGGTCAGCCGCGGATGCCGGTCCCGCAGTCGTACGGCCATCGGGGCCAGCAGGACCGGCACGGACATCGGGAAGCCGCTGACGCGCAGTTGCCCGGCGGGTTCGCTGTACTCGGCGCGCAGGTCGAGCTCGGCCGCCTCCCAGCGCTCCGCGATGGCGTCGGCGTGCGCGAGCAGGCTCTCGGCGGCCGCGGTCAGGCGCACCCCGCGGCCCTGCGGTTCGAGGAGGTCGACGCCCAGGTCGCGGGCCAGCTGGCGGATCTGCTGGGACGCGGCGGACGGGGTGAAGTGCAGGGCGCGGGCGGCCGCGGTGACCGTGCCGTAGTGCGCCACGGCCCTCAGTACGTGCAGTCGGCGCAGATCAATCATGAAGGCCACGCTTCAAGGTGACGTCCGGAAAGTCAACCTGGACGTGCACGGAGGCGGACCGCACCCTTGGTGGTGTCGCGACGGTCGAACAGCCCGACGATCACCCCCATCGACGTACTAGGAGTCGCCATGACCAGCACGACCGGTACCGTCTGCCCGCACTGCGGATGGCCCGACGGCGCCGAGCCCTACCAGGTGGTGTCCCGGCACGGCACGGCGGCGGGCAGCACGGTGTGGACGCGGTGCGCCTGCGGCTCGCTCCAGGTCCGCAGCGTGGACGCCCGCGGGATGCGGGTCGTCTCGCGCAGCGGACCCACGGCCACGCCCACGGGGAGTGCGGCGAACTCGCCCTGCCGGTGAGCACGACCGCGCCGCGCACCGTGCGGTCAGTCGAGCCCGGCCAGCCGTCGCACGGCCGGGGCGGCGAAGTTCTCGATGAACGCCGCCGGTTCGCCCGTGCGCGGGCCGAGGATCACGGTGTCGATACCGAGCCCGGTGTAGCCCGCGACGTCCCGCGTGAAGGCGTCGAGGTCGCCCGCGCCGACCGCCTCGCCCGTGTACACGACCGTCCTGCGGATCTCGTCGTAGTCGCGCCCCTCGGTCTCGCAGTGGCCGCGCAGGACGTCGAGCTTGTGGCGGACCTCGTCCGGCGAGGTGGCGAACAGGTTGCAGGCGTCGGCGTACCGCGCGACCAGCCGCAGCGTCTTCTTCTCCCCGCCCCCGCCGATCATGATCTCGGGGTGCGGGGCACTGATCGGCGCCGGCACGCACAGGGTTTCGGCCAGCCGGTGGTGCTTGCCCTCGAAGGGGCCGTTCGCCTTCGGGTCCCACATCTGGAGGCAGATCCGCAGGGTCTCCTCCAGCCGCTCGAACCGCTCGGCGACCGACGGGAAGGGCACACCGAGGCCCTCGTGCTCCCGCCCGTACCAGGCCGCGCCGATCCCGAGGGTGGCCCGGCCGCCGGAGAGCACGTCGAGTGACGTGGCGATCTTCGCGAGCAGGCCAGGGTGGCGGTAGGTCACTCCGGTGACCAGGGCGCCGAGGCGGACCGTGGAGGTGTGGGCGGCGAGGTAGCCGAGGGTCGTGTAGGCCTCCAGCATGGGGTCCTCGGCGCGGTCGTTGAACTCCATCTGGAAGTAGTGGTCCATCACGGACAGCCAACTCACCCCGGCCGCCTCGGCCGCGGCACCCGCGGCAGCGAGTTCGGCCCCGAGCGCGGGGCCGCCTCCGGGGTGGTCGAACCGGTTGATGTGCACGCCGACCCGCATGTCCTGTCTCCGTTCACCCGGACCTTCAGCGACCTTGACGACGCTAGATCTTCGAGCGCTCTCGAAGTCAAGGGGGCGACGGGGCGCCCGCTACGCCACGCCTTCGGCCTCCGCCTCCGCCTCCGCCTGCTCCTGCTCCTGCTCCTGCTTCTGCTTCTGCTCCTGCTTCTTCGAGGCGCGCAGACTCGTCAGCGTCGTGACGGCCAGGACGAGCACGATGAAGCCGAGGGAGAAGGGGATGCTGATCTCGGGGACGTGGACGCCGGACTCGTGCAGGGCGTGCAGGACGAGTTTGACGCCGATGAAGCCGAGGATGATCGACAGGCCGTAGCTGAGGTGGACCAGCTTCTTCAGGAGGCCGCCGATGAGGAAGTAGAGCTGCCTGAGACCCATCAGGGCGAAGGCGTTGGCGGTGAAGACGATGTACGGGTCCTGGGTCAGCCCGTAGATGGCCGGGATGGAGTCGAGCGCGAACAGGACGTCCGTCGAGCCGATCGCCAGCATCACGACCAGCATCGGCGTCATGATCCGCTTGCCGTTCTCGGTGATGAACAGCTTGGTGCCGTGGTACCGGTCGGCCACGCCGAACCGCCTCTCGGCCATCTTCAGCAGCTTGTTCTCCTGGTACTCCTCCTCGTGCTCCTCCTTGCGGGCGTCCTGGATCAGCTTCCAGGCCGTCCAGATGAGGAAGGCGCCGAAGAGGTAGAACACCCAGGAGAACGCCGAGATGATCGCCGCGCCGGCCGCGATGAACCCGGCGCGCAGCACCAGCGCCACGATCACGCCGACCATGAGGACCCGCTGCTGGTACTGCGAGGGCACCGCGAACTTCGCCATGATCAGGACGAAGACGAAGAGGTTGTCGACGCTGAGCGACTTCTCGGTGATGTAGCCGGCGAAGAACTCGCCCGTGGGCCCGCCGCCACCGTAGAAGTAGAGCCCGACGCCGAAGAGACAGGCCAGCACGACCCAGACGATGGTCCACGTCCCCGCTTCCCGGAGGGAGACGTCGTGGGGTTTGCGACCGATGAAGAAGTCCACGGCGACGAGCGCGCAGAGGGCTACGACGGTCAGCAGCCAGACGGAGAGGGAGACGTTCACAGGTGCTACTCCTGGTGCAGGTGGGGCTTTGACAGCGTTGTCGCCGGTCGGTCCATTCCTCCACCCCCGGCAGGTGAACAACGGGTTATGTCCTGGCAAGCTCCAGGTCACGAACTCGCCACCCGCCGGACGGCGGGCAGGTTCCGCCGAACGGCGGCCCCCCGGCCGGGGCCGGTGCGCAGATCATGGCCGCAGAGCCGCCGGGCACGTGCGTGCCCCCGTGTGAGGAGAACCCATGACCCAGGCCCCGCCGCCCCCGTTCGATCCCGAGCTCGCCGCCGCCCTGGAGCTCATCAAGGACGTGATCTCCCCCGGCCTCACGATGGACGAGATAGCCGACGTCCGGCAGGGTGCGGGAATCCAGATGCTGGCCGAGCTGGATCTGACCCTGGACGGGTTCTTCGAGGTCGAGGACCGCGCCGTGCCTGGCCCGGAGGGCGCGCCCGAGATCTCCCTGCTGATCTGCCGGCCCGCCGTCCCCGCGCAAGGGGGCCCGCGGCCCGTGATCTACCACGTGCACGGCGGCGGCATGATCATCGGCAACAACCGCGTCGGCGTCGACGCCGCCCTGGCCTGGGCGAAGGAGCTGGACGCGGTCGTGGTGTCCGTGGAGTACCGGCTCGCGCCCGAGCACCCGCACCCGGCGCCGGTCGAGGACGTGTACGTCGGCCTGGAGTGGACGGCGAAGAACGCCGCCGAGCTCGGCGCCGACCCGCAGCGCATCGTCGTCGCCGGGGCGAGCGCGGGCGGTGGGCTGTCCGCGGCGCTGGCCCTGCTGACCCGGGACCGCGGCGGCCCTCAGCTGATCGGCCAGCTGCTGATGTGCCCGATGCTGGACGACCGCAACGACAGCCCGTCCACGTACCAGATGGCGGGCCTCGGCGTCTGGGACCGCACGGCGAACGAGACGGGCTGGACGGCGTTGCTCGGCGACCTCCGCGGCGGCCCCGACGTTCCGGCGTACGCGGCGCCGGCCCGGGCCGAGGACCTCTCGGGGCTGCCCCCGGCCTTCCTGGACGTCGGCTCCGCGGAGACGTTCCGTGACGAGGTCGTCGCCTATGCCTCCCGGATCTGGCAGGCGGGCGGGGCGGCCGAGTTGCATGTGTGGCCCGGCGGCTTCCACGGCTTCGACGGGTTCGCTCCGCAGGCGGCGCTGTCGCAGGCCTGCCGGGCGGCGCATGTGGAGTGGCTGCGGCGGTTGTTGAGCCGCTGAGGGGGTGGGGCGGCTGCTCGTTGCGCCCGGTGCCGGGTGGTGTCGCGGCTGTTCACCTGCCGGGACCCGTGGTCGGGCGGGTGCGGGTCGTCGGTGGCTGGTTGCGCCCACGCGGCGGAACCGCATGTCGATGCAGCCCCGCACCCCCTGGGGTCGGCCGCCGGGCCCGGTGTTTCAGGTGCGAGTGGCACCGACGGCCCCCGTCCCTTGACCCCATACCGCACCATGGGCCTATGAAAGAGCTGGCCGGACGTCTCACCGCGCTGGATCCGGATGCCGGGGCCGCCGTGCGCGTCATCGCCTACTTCGACCGGCTCGCCGAGTCCCGGGCCGGGCTGGAGGCGCTGGTGCGCGGTGCCGCCGTGCTCGCCGGGGTCCCGGCGCGGCTGGTGGACGCGGACCGGCGGGTGCAGGTGCGGGTCGAGGCCGACGGGACACGCCGGGAGAACGACCTGCCGCCCGACCCCGGCTGGCCGTACGCGGCACTGACGCCGGGCGGCGCTCCCGCGCTGTGGCTGGAGCGGGCCCGTGCGGCGGAGCCCAGCGTCGTCGACGCGGTGATCCTGGAGCGGGCCGCCGGGGCCGTACGGCTCGTCCTCGACCGGACGCGCGGGCGGGCGCCGGCCGATGATCCGGCGCTGGTCGAGACCGTCCTCGACGCCACGGCACCGGAGGCGGCACGGCTGCACGCGGCCCGTCGGCTGGGGCTCGACCCCGCCGCACCGGCCCGCGCCCTCGCCCCGCTCGACGGCCGCCCCCGCATCGCCCCCGCGCAAGGGGACCCCGAACCGCCGGTCGGCCGGGTGGGCGTGGGCCCCGTCGTGCCCGTGCTCGACCTGCCGCACTCCTGGGAGCAGGCCCGCGTCGCACTCCGGTTCTCGGCCGAGGGCACCGCGCAGGACCCCGGCTCCGGTGTGGTGCACGCCGACGAACTGGGCGACGTCGCTCTCCTCGCCCACCTCGTCGCCCCGGGCGCCGAACCGCCGCCCGACGTGCGGGCCTTGGAGGCCGCCGCGGCCGCCACGCCGTGGCTGCTCACCACGCTGCACGCCGTCGCCACGACGGTGAGCCTGCGGGCGGCGGCGTCCGAGATCAACGTCCACCACTCCACACTCCAGGAACGGCTCGCCCACGCCGAACACCTGCTGGGCTGGCCACTGCGCACTCCACAGGGCCGGTTCAGGCTGGGTCTGGCCCTGGCTATGCGGCATCTGGTGCGGAGCCAGGGAGAGCAGTAGACCGGAGGGCCGGCCACACGGCCACAACAAGAAGCACTACTTGCAGGCGCACCATAAACGCCATAGCCGTATATTTCGCGGATGCCCTATCCTGGATGTCCCATCTCATCGGGACGAAGGAAGCCGGCCCCATGACCGCCACGGACCCCGCACTCACCGCCCTCGCCCAGGGCTGGTGCGCGCTCTCCCTGCTGCACGGAAGGATCGAGGCGCACATCGAGCGCGCCCTTCAGACCGGACACCACCTGAGCGTGCGCGAGTACTCCCTGCTCGACGTGCTCAGCCGCCAGCACGACGGCGAAGGCGGCCACCTCCAGATGAAACAGGTCGCCGACGCGGTCGTCCTCAGCCAGAGCGCCACCACCCGGCTCGTCACCCGCCTCGAAGACCGCGGCCTGCTCTCCCGCTACCTCTGCCCCACCGACCGCCGCGGCATCTACACCGACGTCACCGAGGCGGGCCTCCACCTCCTGCAGGAAGCCCGCCCCACCAACGACAAAGCCCTCCGCGAAGCCCTCGACCAAGCCGCGCAGAACCCCGAACTAGCCCCGCTGGTCCGGACGGTGGAGACGCTCCGCGTGCCCGCCTGAGGTCGGCCGGGTGGAGAAATGCGCAGGTCAAGAGGGTCGGGGCGGCATTGACAGGGGTCGGGCGGGGTCGTAGAACTGGGCCCTATGATCGCGTCGCAGCTTCCCCTGTCCGGCATCACGGTGGTCAGCCTCGAACAGGCCGTGGCCGCCCCCTACGCCACCCGGCAACTCGCCGACCTGGGCGCACGCGTGATCAAGATCGAGCGGCCCGGGGACGGTGACTTCGCCCGCCGCTACGACACGACGGTGCACGGTCACTCCAGCTATTTCGTCTGGCTCAACCGGTCCAAGGAGTCCCTCACGCTGGACCTCAAGGACCCCCGGGGCCGCGAGATCCTGCACCAGCTCCTCGACGGCGCCGACGTCTTCGTACAGAACCTGGCGCCGGGCGCGGCCGACCGGCTCGGCCTGGGCGTCGTCGCGCTCGGCGAGCGGTGGCCGCGGCTGATCCCGTGCACGATCTCCGGGTACGGCACCTCGGGGCCATGGGCCGACCGCAAGTCCTACGACCTGCTGGTGCAGTGCCAGACCGGCCTGGTGTCGCTGACCGGGACCCCGGACGGGACCGCCCGGGTCGGCATCTCCGTCGCCGACATCGCCGCGGGGATGTACGCCTACAGCGGCATCCTCACCGCCCTGTTCACGCGCGCCACCAGGGGTACGGCCCACCCGGTGGAGGTGTCCCTGTTCGAGGCGCTGGCCGAGTGGATGGGCCAGCCCGCCAACTACACCCGCTACGGCGGCACCCAGCCCCCACGGCTGGGCAGCCAGCACCCCACGCTCGCCCCGTACGGCGCCTTCACGGCCGCCGACGGCAAGGAGGTGCTGTTCTCCATCCAGAACGAGCGCGAGTGGGCCGTCCTGTGCGCGGAGTTCCTCGGCCGGCCCGAGCTGACCGACGACCCGCGGTTCGCCACGAGTTCCGCCCGCGTCGCCCACCGCGACGAACTCAACGCCCTCGTCGCCGAGCGCTGCGCCCGCTCCGACGCCGAGGAGATCCTCAAGGACCTGGAGTCCGTCGCCATCGCCTGCGCCGGGGTCAACGACGTCGCCGCGTTCCTGGACCATCCGGTCCTCGCCGCCCGCGACCGCTGGCACGACGTGGCCGTACCTGGTGGCGCGACGGTGCAGGCCCTGCTGCCGCCGGCCGACCTCGCCGGACTGCCCGCGCGGATGGACCCCGTACCGGCGGTGGGCGAGCACACGGACGCGATCCTCACCGAACTCGGCCGCACCGGCGAGCAGATCGAGGCCCTGCGCGCCGACGGCGTCGTCTGACGGGCACCGCCCCGAGCCTCACTGCTCCTGAAGGACCTTCACATCCCACGGGCCGAGCGGTACTTCGGTGGTGTACACGGCGCCGGTGAGTACGTCTCGTACGGACTCCGGGACGGTGACGGTCACCGGATCCCACGACCAGTTGTGCAGGAAGCGGACCCGGTGGCCGGCACGGGACCTGGCCGAGGTCGACGTGACGCTCGGGTGCGCGGGGGACCAGGCGTCGGCGGCCGGGGTCGCCCACCGGAGCAGGGCCTTGGCGAATGCCGGGTCCGGGACGGTGCCGACGTAGGTGATGCGGCCGGTGCCGTGGGGGTGGGTGGTGGCGGCGGGCCAGCGTCCGAAGTGCGGGTGCTCGTAGGACGCCAACGCCTCGGCGCCCCGCGGTCGCAGGCCGTCGGCCCAGTGCACCGCGCGGGCCTCGGGCGGGAGGGTGAGGCCGCTGGTGCCGGTCACGGGGAGCGGGGCGTCCAGGTTGCTGAACTCGTCGTATGTCACGCCGGCCGCCTCGGCGAGGCGTGCGGGCTGGACGTCGGTGCGGGCGCGCGCCTCGTGGTCGCCGTAGGCGGTGCGGGGGCCGAGGACCAGGTGGCCGCCCTGCTCGGCGTAGGCCTTGAGCCGGTCCAGGGTGGCGTCGTCGGCGGCGTAGTAGGCCGGGACGACGAGGACCGACGGCAGTTCGGTGTCGGGGAGTTGGCCGGGGTGGAGGATGCGGGACTGGAGGCCGGCGTCGAAGGCGCCCCGGTAGAAGGCGTCGAAGACGGTCTCGTAGGACCGGTCGTCCGGGCCGCCGTCGGGCTTGGCCAGCGGGGGCTGGGCCTGGAGTGCCCATTTGCTGGGGCCGTCGTAGAGGAACGCGACGTCGGCGTCCGGGGTGAGCGAGGCCACCAGGTCGCCGGCGGTCTCCAACTCCGCACCCAGTGCGGCGAGTTCGCGATAGACGCGGCCGGGGCGGCCGTTGTGCGGGAGGACGCCGCCCCAGTAGGTCTCGGCGCCGAAGTGCAGGGTGTGCCAGTGCCAGTACTCGATCATCGAGGCGCCGCGCGAGATGAGCGCCCAGGCGGCCTGGCGGTACTGGCCGTCGTAGGCGGGCCGGTTGTTCCACGGCCAGCTGATGGCCTGGGCGTTGGTCTCCGTGACGAGGAACGGCTCCTGGCGGGAGGAGTACATGCGGTCGGCGCTGCGGTAGAGCGCCCAGGTGCCGTTGGTCGTCCAGTCCTGCCCGGAGCGGTTCCGGTCGGGCAGGGCGAGGGCGTCCTGCATCGTGTAGTACGGGTTGCCGGCGGTGACGTCGAGGGCCTCGGTCAGCTTGTCGTCCTCGACGCCCTGGCGGTCGTAGGAGATGCAGGTGGTGACGAACTGGCCGGGGCGGGCGTACTCGCGGACGATCTCGGCCTGCCAGGCGATGAACTCGGTGGTGAGGCGGGCCTGGAAGCGCCGCCAGGCCAGGTCGTACTGCGGCTGGACGTTGCCGTCGGGGGTCCACAGGTCGGCCCAGGTGGAGAGGCGGTGCGACCAGTAGACGAGGCCCCATTCGCGGTTGAGGGTCTCGACGTCGCCGTAGCGTTCGCGCAGGTCGTCGGTGAAGCGCTGGAAGACGCCGTGGTTGTGGAAGAGGTGCAGGCCGGGTTCGTTGTCGACCTGGAAGCCGATGACGGCCGGGTGGTCGGCGTAGCGGGCGGCGATCCTGCGGATGATCCGTTCGGCGTGGAAGCGGAACGCCGGGTGGGTGAAGTCGACCTCCTGGCGGGCGCCCCAGCCGTGGCGCAGGCCGGTGCGGTACTCCCCCGCGATCTCCGGGTACTGCCGGGCCAGCCACGGCGGCACCGCGTACGTCGGGGTGCCGAGGACGACGGAGATGCCCCGCTCGTGGGCGCCGTCCAGGACCGGCTGGAGCCAGTCGAGGTCGAAGCGGCCGTTCTCGGGCTCCCAGGTCGACCAGACGGACTCGCCGACCCGGATCACGGTGAAGCGGGCCTCGGCCATCAGGTCGAGGTCGTCCTTGAGCCGCTCGTGGGGCTGGTACTCGTGGTAGTAGGCAGCGCCGAACAGGACACGGGGCGGAAGCTCGAACATCTTTCTCCCATACGGTGGTTGAGGTGAATCGGGGGTGGCGTCAGCCCTTGACGGCACCCGTGGACAGGCCTTCGAGGAGCTGTTTGCGCAGCACGACGAAGAGGGCGACGGCGGGCACGACGGCGAGGACCGCTCCGGCGAGGACGAGGTCGTACTGGCGTTGCTCCGACACGAACAGGGTCTGCAGGCCGAGCGGCAGGGTGTACTGGGCGCTGTCGGAGACCAGCACCAGCGGCCACAGGAAACTGTTGTAGCAAACCGCTCAGCGCCCACAGCAGTGGGGCGAGGAAGGCCACCGCCAGCAGGACGAGTACGCCGTACAGCGGCACACGGGTGCGCGTCATGAGGCCCTCCCGATGCCGAGGAGACGGTTGACGAGCTGACTCAGCCCGAAGACGAGGACGAAGAGCACGACGGCCGCCGCGGCGGCGTAGCCGAACTGCTGGCGCTGGAAGGCGGCGCGGCAGATGAACATGGTGACCGAGAGGGTCGATTCGGCCGGTCCGCCGCCCGTCAGCAGGTAGGGCTCCTCGAAGATCTGGGCCGCGCCGATGAACGACGTCACGATGACGAAGGCGGTCACCGGTTTCAGGGCGGGCAGGGTGACGGTGGTGAAGGTGCGCAGGCGTCCTGCGCCGTCCAGGGCGGCGGCCTCGTACAACTCCCTGGGTACGTTCTGGAGTCCGGCGAGGAAGAAGACCGTGAGGTAGCCCGTCCAGCGCCAGACCGGGTACGGCGGCGATGTCGTCGGTGAGGTCGTACAGCAGCCGTTCGGCTATGTCGCCGCGCAGCATGCGCGGGAAGCTGCCGATCTCGAAGCCCACCAGGTCCGGCGTGCCGCGCCCGGCGACGGCCTGGGCGAGGAGTTTGGTGACCACGTCGGGGGCTCCGGCGCGGGTGACCTTCAGGTGGTAGCGGAAGTCGGTGAGCCGGTCGGCCTGCGGGATGCCCTTCTCGAAGAAGGCCTCGTAGCCGGGGTCGTGGGTCCACAGGGCGAGAGTGACGTTCCCTGAGGTCAGGGTGGTGGTGCGGTCGGCTCCGCAGGCGGAGAGTGCGGCGGCGGTGCCGGCGCCGAGGGCGGTGCGCAGCAGGGCGCGGCGGTTCGGGGGGTGCTGGGGTGTACACACGTGACTCCTCACGTGGTGCGGATGGGTCCGGTGGAGGCCCGTACGGTCAACTCGACGGCCGGTGCGGTGGGTCCGGCCGGTTCGGGGCGGCCCTCGATCAGGGCGGTCAGATGGTCGACGGCGCGGCCGGCGACGGCGGTGAAGTTCTGGCGGACGGTGGTCAGGGGCGGGGCGAGGTAGGCCGCGGCGGGGATGTCGTCGTAGCCGATGACGCTGATGTCGTCGGGGACGCCGCGGCCCGCCTCCGTGAAGGCGTGCAGGGCGCCGATCGCCATGTCGTCGTTGGCGACGAACACGGCGGTGACGTCGGCCAGTCGGGCCAGCTGCCGGCCGGCCGCGTAGCCGGCGGCCGGGCTCCAGTCGCCTTCCGTGGCGAGGGGCGGTTCGGGGGCTCCGGCGGCGGCCAGCGCCTCACGCCAGCCGCGCAGCCGGTCGCGGGCGGCCCACCAGTTCTGCGGGCCGGGGATGTGCCAGACGGTGCGGTGGCCGAGGGAGAGCAGGTGCTCGGTGGCGATGCGGGCGGCCGCGACCCCGTCGGCGCCGACGACCGCGCCCACGCCCTCGGTGAGGTCGACGCCCTCACCGAGGCTGACCACCGGTACGTCCGCGCTGAGCCTGAGCGGTGTGCCGTCGTCGATGGGCTCGGACAGTACGATCCCGTCGACGCCCTGCTCCAGCAGCGCCTCGACGGCGACGGACACCGGCTGCCCCTCCAGGGTGCTCGCCAGGGCGAACGAGTATCCCGCCCGCTGCATGGCCCGCTCCAGGGAGATGAGCAGCGTCGACGGTCCGTACAGGGCGGTGCCCAGGGAGACGACACCGATCCGTCGGTAGCGGCCGAGGAGCAGGGCGCGTGCCGCGTTGTTCGGGCGGTAGTCCAGCTCTCTGATGACCCGGAGCACGCGGTCGCGGACCTCCGGGCTGACATGCGGCTCGCCGTTGACGACCCGCGAGACCGTCTTCTGGGAGACGCCGGCGGCGCGGGCGACCTCGGTCATCGTCGTCGCCATGGGAGCTCCCGGGAGTAGCGGGTCGATCGGTCTTTGACTACGTAGTCATGCGTGGTGACAGCTCGGCCAGCGGCGGCATGACTACGTAGTCAGCCAGTGTCGGGAGCGTTCGGCGCGCAGTCAATGGTCTGTGCGCCGGTAATCGTTCGTGCGTCAACCAGGGCGCAGAGTCGTCCTGGCCGCCGTGAGGGCCTGTTCCGCGTAGCCGCGGCCGAAGAGGACGGCGTGTACCAGGAGAGGGAAGAGCTGGTGCAGGGCGATGCGGTCGGCCCAGCCGTCGGCCAGCGGCGCGGTCCGCTGGTAACCCTCCAGGATCCGGTCGAGGTGCGGGCAGCCGAAGAGGTGGAGCATCGCCAGGTCGGTCTCGCGGTGGCCGCCGTGCGCGGCCGGGTCGATCAGCCAGGTGTGCCCGTCGGCGCCCCACAGCACGTTGCCGTTCCACAGGTCGCCGTGCAGTCGGGCGGGCGGCTCGGCGGGGCCCGCCAGGTCGGGGAGCCGTGCGCAGACCTGCTCGAACACCGGTGCCTCGGCGCCACTGACCGTGCCCGCGTCGACCGCGCGGCGCAGATACGGCAGCACCCGGTGCTCGGCGTACCAGCGGGGCCAGTCGGGGCCGGTGGCGTTGCGCATCGGGGCCAGCCCGATGTAGGCGTCCTCGGGGCCGCCGGGCGGTGGGGCGCCGAACGCCGGTGCGCCGGCGGTGTGCAGTGCGGCCAGATCGCGGCCGAACCGCTCCGCCGCGTCGGCCTGGGGACGCCCGGTCGCCACCCGGTCGGTGACCAGCCATCGCTCGTCGTGGCCGTGCACGGCGGGGATACGCACGGTGCCGGTCTCGGCCAGCCAGCGCAGCCCCGCTGCCTCGGCCCGCGAGGCCCGGTCGCCGTCGCCGCGCTTGACGATCACCACCTGCCCGCTGTCCAGGGTGACTTCGGCGAGCGTTTCGGAGAGCCGGCGTTCACTGGTGGCCGCGAGCCCGGTGAACCGCGTCGCCGCGGCGCCCGGGCCGTCCAAGGAGTTGCGCACGGCCCTCAGCGTACGGCGGTCCCCGGCCGTGCTGAAGGCGGCAGGTCAGCTGCCGGCGGCCGCCTTGTCGATCGCCTCGCGGATCCGGGAGTAGGTGCCGCAGCGGCAGACGTTCTCGATCCGGTCGATGTCGGCGTCCGTGGGCCGGGGCGTCTTCTTCAGCAGGGCGGCCGCGGCCATGATCTGGCCCGGCTGGCAGAAGCCGCACTGGGCGACGTCGCAGTCGAGCCAGGCCTGTTGCACCGGGTGGAGCCGGTCGCCGTCGGCGAGGCCCTCGATGGTGGTGACCTCGCGGCCCGCGCAGTCGGCGACCGGGACGACGCGGGGCTGGATCTCGTCGCCGTCGAGATGGCTGGTGCAGGCGCGACAGGCGCCCACGCCGCAGCCGTACTTGGGGCCGGTGACGTTCAGCAGGTCGCGCAGCACCCACAGCAGGGGCATGTCGGCGGGTGCCTCGACGGTGACCCGCCTCCCGTTGAGGGTGAAGGAGTGGGAGGGCATCGAATACCTTCTCTTCGGGTGGCTCAGAAGTTCAGCGGGAAGCGGCGCGGCTTGGTGCCGGTGGCGCGGGCGTAGGCGTTGGCGACGGCGCCGGCCGCGGCGGGAACGCCGAGTTCTCCCGGCGCCGCCGGGATCGCGGTCGGAGGGCAGGATGTGCGCCTCGAAGTGCTGCGGGGCGTGCCGCTGGCGGGCGAGCGAAGCGAGATGGGGGTCCCCCCGGACGGAGTCTGGGGGAGGAAGTCGGCGAAGCTGCTCTCGCGGACGGCGCCCCGGTCGATGTGCAGTCCGGCGCGCAGGATCGTGGAGATCCCGTCGACGGCGGTGCCCATGAGCTGGGCCTGAAGTCCGCGCGGGTTGACGGCCGTTCTGACGTCGGCCGCCATCACCACCTTCGTCACCCGCGGATTTTCGGGTCGACGGCGTCGATCCGAGCTGGAGCCGCCGGTGAACTGGTTGCCCTCGCTGCGGGCGTCGGCGAGCGGGATGTCGACGTCGGCGAGCCGGGCGTCCAGTTCCTCGGCGATCATCATGGCGACGGCGGTGGTGACGCCCTGGCCGACCTCGACGCGCGGCAGCCGTACGACAACCTTGTTGGCCGGGGTGACCTCCAGGACCAGCATCTCCGCGTCGGTGCCGGTGACCAGGACGTCGGACGACCGACGGTCGCCGTCCGCGGGTTCCTCGGCGCCCTCGGCGGTCGAGCCGTCGCAGCCGAGCGGTGCCGCGACGGTCAGGGTGGTCGCCGCCAGCGAGTAACCACGAACTGTCGACGGGACAACTGACGGGCCAACAGGCGCTCCTCTCCGCGAACCCGGGTCGGGGCTCCGGGTCAGTTCGACCTGTATGAGGGGCCGACGCGCGTCCGGGTTGCGCCAGTTGGTGGCTGCATCGTTCTACGGCACGGCACTGATGGCGTGAGCCGCTTACCGGGCGGGCTGCCAGAGGTCGGTTTCCCACTCCAGCTGTCGCACGAGGTCGTCGTCGCCCGGCCGGTCCGCACCGGCGCCTCGGGGGCCGGGGCCGCCGGGGCCGGGGCCCGAGGGGGTGCGGGTGCCTCGGGAGATGTTGCCGCTGACGGTGATGTTGTGTTCCACGCGGGGGCGGCGGAGCCTGTCGTACAGGGCGAGCGCGGACTCCGTGTCCGGGGCGTCCCGCAGGGACTTGGCGAGGACGACGGCGTCCTCCAGCGCCATTGAGGCGCCCTGCCCGGTCGCCGGGGACGCCGCGTGGGCCGCGTCGCCGATGATCAGGGTCCGACCGGAGCTCCAGGGCGTGCCGGTGGGCAGTTCGGTGGCGTTGGTGACCATGAGCCGGTCAGTCGTGGCCGCGACGAGGTCGGCGGCGGGGCCCGCGTCTTTGCGCAGCAGCGGCAGCAGGAGGTCGCGCAGGCCGCCAGGGGTGCCTTCGGCGAGGGCGTCGGCGGTCAAGGGTGCGTCGGAGACGCGGGCGAACCAGTACGTCTCCCCCTCGGGCGACACCGTGTACCCGAACGCGACGGAGCTGCCGCGCACCATGGTGATCGTCTCGGGGCGGCCGGTTTCGGACGCGTCGCCGGTGTAGCCGTAGAAGACATGCTGTCCGGCATAAGTCGGGCGCGTGTGCGGGGAGTTGAGGCGGCGGACGGTGGAGTTCAGGCCGTCGGCGCCGATGAGGAGGTCGCCGGTCGCCGTGGTGCCGTCGGCGAAGTGGGCGGTGACGGTGTCCGGGCCGTCGTCGACCGACACGAGGCGCTTGCCGTGCCGGATGTCGATGCCCCGGCGGGTGACCTCGGCCTGGAGGGCGGCGTTGAGATCGCCGCGCCGCAGGCATCGGTACCGCAAATGCGGGGTACCCGCCTCGCCGAGCGGCACCTGGGCGAGCTCGGCTCCGGTGTCGTCCAGGACTCGCATGGAGGTCAGTGGGAAGCCGATGGCCGTGACCGCGTCCGAGGCGTCCGTCTGTGCCAGGGCGCGCATGCCGTTGCTCGCGAGGGTGAGGAACGCGCCGATGTCCTCGGCGGAGTCGGGGTGCGCCTCGTACACGGTGACGTCGAAGCCGGCCTTGTGCAGCGCGAGAGCCGCTCCGGCGCCGGCGATCCCGCCGCCCATGACGATCAACCGCGTCACATCGCCCCCCGGTATGTGTGCGGCCCCCGTGAGCGGCGGCCGTCCTTCGTGGAACGTCCCGGACCGCGTGCGGGTTCCCGGCCGGGCCGTCGGTCGTTGTACATCCCGGACCGAGGAACTCCGGAACGGTGCAACCATTCCGCCGACCCGAATGTCTTGCCTAATATCAGACACACACCCTTCTAGGGGATGAAAATGGGACGAAACACAACCGCATGGGCGACGGCAGCCGCGCTCATGGCCGCCACGTTGGGCGTGGCGGCGGTCCCGGCCGAGGCCACCACGACCACCACCACCCAGGCGACGGCCTGCCCCACCGGCTGGGGCAGCGTGGCCAAGACCCGCTCCGCCGCCACGACGGAGTCGGTGACCGACATCAGGACCGGTCGGCACGCCTGCTTCGACCGCATGGTCGTCGACGTCCCCGGCGCGGGCACCAACGGCCTCGGCTATTCCGTCAGGTACGTCAGCCGTCTCTACCAGGACGGTTCGGGCAACCGCGTCACCGTCGGCGGCGGAGCCGTCCTGGAGGTACGGGTGGCCGCGCCCGCCTACGACGTCGACACCGGGAAGCCGACGTATCCCGTACGGGCCGGCCAGCGGCTGAAGGGCGTGGACCTCACCGGATACCGCACCTTCCGGGACGCGCGGTTCGTCGGCAGCTTCGAAGGGGACACGCAGATCGGGCTCGGCGTCCGGGCACGGCTGCCGTTCCGGGTGTGGGTGGCTCCCGACCGGGTCGTGGTCGACGTGGCGCACAACTGGACCGGGGCACGCTGAGGCCCGCGCCGGAGAGGAACCGAAGCGATCAGGGCTTCGGGGTGATCAGCGCGTCCCGCCCCTGATACTCCCGCAGCTTGCGGTAGAGGGTCGCGCGGGCGATCCCCAACGCCGTCGCGGCGCGCGCCTTGTTGCCGCCGTGGCGGCGCAGCGCCTCCAGGATGGCGGCCCGCTCGGCGAGCTCCATCGGGCTGAGGTTGCGTCCCGCGGGTCCTTCGCGGACGGGGTCCGGCAGTTCACCGCGCCGCACCGGCCCGCGGACCCGGCGCCGGCTCGCCAACGCCCTTACGAGATGGGCGAGTTCGGTCACGTTTCCGGGCCACGGATGCCGCTCCAGTGCGCGCAGGGCGTCCAGCGTCCAGGTCAGCGGCGGGCTCGCGGGGGCCGGGCCGGGCGCGAGGGCGGGCAGCAACTCCCTGATGTCCTCGGGGCGTTCCCGTAGCGCGGGCAGGGTCACCGAGCGGGCGCCGAGGGTGTCGAGGAGGCGCTGGAGGCAGGGCCCCGGGGAGTGGCCGGGTGTGTAGGTGGCGATCAGGTGGGCGTCGGGGCGTTCGTCCAGGAGGGAGTTGAGGGCGGCGACGTCCGGCTGGGCCAGCCGTTCGGCGTGGCGCAGCAGCAGGGGGCGATCGCCGGCCCCCGCCCAGCCGCCCAGCCACGGCGCGGTGCCGTCCTCCGTCTCGGGCAGGCCGGGTGATTCGGCGGCGTCCACGACCAACGCGGCCGTGCCGTCGAGCAGTTCGAGGGCGAGCGTGGTCTTGCCCGTGCCCCGCTCACCCACCAGGAGCAAGGGGCCCGAAGTGCGGGCCAGCGCCGTCGCCTGCGCGACCGCGTGCCGCCACGGCACCGAGGCCCCCACCAGCGCACTCACCGGACGCAGCGCCGCCGGCACCGGCTCCACGGGACGCGGTGCGAGCACGGCGACCAGGCCCACGGCGCACCCCTCATGCCGTACCGGAGTGATCTCGACGGTGCATCCGGCGTCCTCGGGAAGCGAGATGTCGTACGACGCACCGCTCCCGTCACCGGTGCCGCCGCCCCTCCCCCATGCCCTCGCGCTCCGCTCCAGCGCCTCCAGGACCTGCGGGGAGGCGAGGCCGGCCGCGGCCTCGCTGATCAGGCGGTTGCGGCCGTCAAGCGCGACGACGGCTCGGTCGCGGCCCCGCGCGGCCCGTTCGTAGGCGTCGTGCAGGGCTCGTTCCGCGGTACGCGTGCGTGCCCGCAGTTCGGCCTCGACGGCCGTGGCGGCCGCTTCGGCGAGGGCGGCGCCGGGGTGTGGGCGGCAGCCGGGGCGCAGACCGGAGGCGATCGTGACCGTGCCGAGCGCCTGGCCCGTTTCCGGGGAGAGCAGCGGCACGCTGACCGCGGAGACGTCCTGCCACACGTCGAGGAAGTGCTCGGGGCCGTGCACCTCGGCCCGGCGCCGGGTGCGCAGGGCGAGCGCGGCGCTGTTGTGGCCGACCGCACGCTCGGACAGGTCACGGCAGGCGTCGTCGCCGGGCGCGTTGCCGGCCGACCACAGCACCCTCAGCCGTTCGTCGGTGAGCACGAGGGCCGACCGTTCGGCGTCCAGAGCCGCGACGATCCGCGTGAGCACGGGACGCGCGGCCTCCAGCAGGGGCGAGTCGACCGGGGGCGCCGACTCCCGTCCGCGGCCGTCGAGATCGGGCCGTACGCCGAAGAAGCGGGCGCGTCGCCAGGCGGCGACGACGTCGTCCGGTACGCCGTCCGGCAGCGGGCGCCCCGTCAGAAACCGTTCACGGGCGTGGCGGAGCGGGGCGAGGGCGGGAGGATGTTCGGCGGTGCTCATGGCGCTCCTCACCGTATCGGGGGCGTCGCGCGCGGGTGCGGGCTGTCTCGTATTGAGACACCCACGGCCGACCGCACCGCTCCATGATCTTGAAAGCCGGGGCCCGTACGCGTCCCCCGCCTCGTCCCGTGTCTCATCTCCTGGAGCGTTCTGTCGTGCACACCGTTGTCGAGACCGACGTCCTGATCGTGGGCAGCGGCCCGGCGGGCGCGTCGGCCGCGCTCGCCCTGAGCACCTACGGCGTGCGCAACATGGTCGTCACCCGGTACGCGAGCCTCGCCGACACGCCCCGCGCGCACATCACCAACCAGCGGACCATGGAGGTGCTGCGCGACCTGGGCGTCGAGAACGAGGTCGTCGCGAGGGCGACGCCCCAGCGGCTGATGGGCAACACGACCTTCTGCACCAGCCTGGCCGGCGACGAGCTCGGTCGGGTGCGGTCCTGGGGCAACGACCCGCTGGTCCAGGCCGCGCACGAACTCGCCAGCCCGACCCGCATGTGCGACATGCCGCAGCACCTGATGGAGCCGGTCCTGGTGAACGCGGCGATCGGCCGCGGCACCGACTTCCGGTTCAGCACGGTCTACAAGTCCTTCGTGCAGGACGACGCGGGCGTCACGGTCACCGTCGAGGACCGGCTGCGCGGCGACGAGTACACCGTCCGCGCCCGGTACCTGATCGGCGCGGACGGCGGCCGGTCCCAGGTCGCCGTGGACGCGGGGCTGCCGATGGGCGGGCAGATGGGCGTCGCGGGCAGTATCAACATCGTCTTCGACGCCGACCTGAGCAAGTACACCGCGCACCGCCCCTCCACCCTCTACTGGGTCCTCGCGCCCGGCGCCACGGTCGGCGGCATCGGCGCGGGCCTGGTGCGCTGTGTGCGGCCCTGGAACGAGTGGCTGATCGTGTGGGGCTACGACGTCGGCGCGGGCGCGCCCGACCTCACCGAGGAGTACGCGCTGTCCGTCGTACGGCAGCTGGTCGGCGACGACGAGATACCGGTGACGATCAGGTCGTCCTCGGCGTGGACGGTCAACGAGATGTACGCCGAGACATACGCGAACGGCCGCGTCTTCTGCGCCGGCGACGCCGTGCACCGCCATCCGCCGTCCAACGGGCTCGGCTCCAACACCTCCGTCCAGGACTCCTACAACCTGGCCTGGAAACTGAAGCTGGTCCTCGACGGCGTCGCCTCGCCGGCGCTCCTCGACACGTACACCGCGGAGCGCGCGCCGGTCGGCCGGCAGATCGTGACGCGGGCCAACAAGTCCATCGCCGAGACCGCCCCGGTCTTCGAGGCGCTCGACGGGCTCTCGCCGCAGACGCCCGAGCGGCTGTGGGCCAACATCGCCGCCCGCAAGGACGCCACCGAGGCCGCCGCCGAGCAGCGGGCCGCACTGCGCGAGGCGATCGCCCACAAGGTGTACGAGTTCAACGCGCACGGCGTCGACCTCAACCAGCGCTACGCCTCCGCCGCCGTCGTCCCCGACAGCACGCCCGACCCCGGCTTCACCCGCGATCCCGAGCTGTACCACCAGCCCACCTCCCGCCCCGGCGCCAAGCTCCCGCACGCCTGGCTCACCTCCGGGACCCGGACCCTGTCCACCCTCGACACCGTCGGCAAGGGCCGCTTCACACTGCTCACCGGCATCGGCGGCGAGGCGTGGGTGCGGGCCGCCGAGGCCCAGCCCCTCGGCATCGCCACGGTCGTCGTCGGGCCCGGCCAGGAGTACGAGGACCCGTACGGCGACTGGGCGCGGCTCGGCGAGATCTCCGACGCCGGCGCCCTCCTCGTACGCCCCGACGGATACGTGGCGTTCCGGCACGCCGACGCGGCCGAGGACGCCGAACGGTTGCTCACGGACGCGCTGCGGCGGATTCTCGGGCACGGTTGAGATGGGCGCCCAGGACCATCAGCCGGGGAAGGAGCCGACATGACCGGCGACACGCCAGACACGGTCACCGACGAGGTCGTCGCCAGTCTGCGGGGTACGGCGGACCCGCGGCTGCGGGAGCTGCTGACCGGGCTGGTCCGGCATCTGCACGCCTTCGCGCGGGAGTCGCGGCTGACGCGGGAGGAGTGGGAGCGGGCGGTCGGGTTCCTGACGGCGACCGGGCGGATGTGCACGGACACCCGGCAGGAGTTCATCCTGCTGTCGGACGTGCTCGGTCTGTCGATGCTCGTCGAGACGGTCAACGACCGGCACGGTCCCGGCACCACTCAGTCCACGGTCCTGGGCCCCTTCCACATGACCGAGTCGCCGGTGCGCGAGCTCGGCGCGGACATCGACCTGGTGGGCGGCGGCGAGCCGTGCGTGGTGAGCGGGCGGGTGCTGTCCCGGGACGGCACGCCTCTGCCGGGCGCGGTCGTGGACGTGTGGCAGGCCGACGGCAACGGCTTCTACGACGTGCAGCGGCCGGACGTCCAGCCCGCGGGCAACGGGCGCGGCCTGTTCACCGCGGACGGGGAGGGACGGTTCTGGTTCCGTACGTGTGTGCCGAGCCCGTATCCGATCCCGACGGACGGGCCGGTCGGCGGGCTGCTGGAGGCCACCGGACGGCACCCCTACCGGCCCGCGCACATCCACTTCATCGCCTCGGCCGAGGGGCACATCCCGGTGACCACGCACATCTTCGTCGAGGGCAGCGCATACCTGGACTCGGACGCGGTGTTCGCGGTGAAGCCGGGCCTGGTCACCGACTTCGCCCCGGTCGACGACCCGTCGGCGGCAGGGGGGTTCGGCGTGCCAAACCCCTTCCGGCACGCCCGCTTCGACCTCGTGCTGGAGCCGTCATGACGCACGCCCTCGACTTCTCCTACGAGACCCGGCCCGCGCGGGTGGTCTTCCGGGCCGGCGCCGCGGTGTCGGCGACGCCGGACGAGGTGGAGCGGCTGGGGCTGCGGCGGGTGCTGGTGGTGTGCGGGGAGCGGGGCGGGGACACCGCGCGGGCGGTCGCTGACGCGCTCGGCCCGGCCTGCGCCGATGTGCACGACCGGGCCCGGATGCACGTCCCCGTCGAGGTCGCCGACGCGGCGGTCCGGGCGGCTCGCGCGGCGGGCGCCGACGGCTGCGTGGCGGTCGGCGGCGGCTCGTCGATCGGGCTGGGCAAGGCCGTCGCCCTGCGCACCGGGCTGCCGCTGGTCGCGGTGCCCTCCACCTACTCCGGCTCGGAGATGACGCCCGTCTGGGGCCTGACCGAGCACGGCGCCAAGCGCACCGGCCGCGACCCGAAGGTGCTGCCCCGCAGCGTGGTCTACGATCCCGACCTCACCCTCTCCCTGCCGGTCGCGCTCTCCGTGACCAGCGGCGTCAACGCGCTCGCGCACGCCGTCGAGGCCCTGTACGCCCCGGACACCTCGCCGCTGGTGGCGCTGATGGCCGAGGAGGGCGTACGGGCGATGGCGCGGGCGCTCCCCGCGGTGGCCGAGGAGCCGGCGTCGCTGGACGCCCGCGGGCGTGCCCTGTACGGGGCCTGGCTGTGCGGGTCCTGTCTGGGCGCCACCACGATGGGCCTGCACCACAAGCTGTGCCATGTCCTGGGCGGCACCTTCGGGCTGCCGCACGCCGAGACGCACACCGTGGTGCTGCCGTACGCCCTGGCCCACAACGCGCCCGCCGCCCCGGACGCGGTCTCGGCCGTGGCCCGCGCCCTGGACACCGGCGACGCGCCGACAGCCCTGTGGGACCTGGCCGGACGCCTCGGCGCGCCCCGCTCGCTCGCCGAACTGGGCCTCGCCGAAGCCGACTTGGCGTTGGCGGCCGCGCAGGTCGCGAACCAGGCGTACGCCAATCCCCGCCCGGTCACGGCCGACGGCGTGCTCGCCCTGCTGCGGGCGGCGTACGAGGGCGTACCGCCGACGTCGGCCGAGCGCTGACGTCTTCGCCCGTCCTCGACGCGACTCCGCTCGAACACCCCCCCACGTCCCCCCCGTCCCCCACATCCCCCACGTCTGGAAGAAAGGTGATCAGCATGCCCCTCGGTCTGCTCAGGAGGCGTCGCTCCCGAGGAGCGCCGGGCGCCCCGATGCCCGTGCCGGCCGGTGCGGGGGTCGTGGGCCGCGAGGTCGTGGATCCGGTGGGGCTGCCGATGCGCGGCGCCGACGTGACCGTGACCGCGCTGGACTCGCACGAGGTCGTCGCGTCCGGTACGACGGACCCGTACGGCCTGTTCTTCGCGGCGCTGCCGCCGGGCCGCTACAGCCTCATGATCACGGCCGAGGGGCTGACCCCGCACCGCGAGCCCCTGGACGTCGTCGCCGGTCCCCCGCAGCCCGCCGCCCGGGTCCAGCTGACGTCGGCCCGGCAGCTGGAACTGCCGTCGCCCGGCACCTGGTTGTTCGACCCGCCGCACACGGCGATCCGGTTCATCGCCAAGCACGTCGGCATGGCCCATGTGCACGGCCGCTTCGAGCGGTTCACGGGCGGCATCCGGGTGGCGCAGGACATGACCGCGTCCCAGGTGTCGGTGCGCATCGAGGCGGCCAGCATCACCACGGGCAACAACACCCGGGACAACCACCTGCGTTCCGCCGACTTCCTGCACGTCGAGCGCTACCCGTACATCGACTTCGCCAGCACGCGGTTCGCCTACCGGGGCGGTGCCAAGTGGACGCTGCACGGTTCGCTCACCATGCACGGCGTCAGCCGCTCGGTGGAGCTGGACACCACCTACCTGGGGTCGGTCAACGGCGGCTACGGCGAGGAGCTGCGGTGCGCGGCGCTGGCCAAGGCGGAGCTGCACCGGGAGGACTTCACCCTGAACTGGCGCAGCATGCTGGCGCGCGGCATCGCGGTGGTCGGGCCGACGGTCCAGCTGGAGCTGGACGTGCAGGCGATGTACCGCACGCACGACACCCCGACGCCGCCGGAGTAGCCGATGGGGCGCGGGGTGGCCGAGAGGTACCTCACGCCCCGGTTACGAATCGCTCAACCTCTGGTTGCGAAGCGATGATCGGGTGACTATGGGGACATGACACTGGCCCAGCGCGCCATGGAACAACTGGAAGTCTGGCCCGACCTCAGTTCGGGCTCGGCCAGTTGCGGCGCAGGGCGGGCACTGCGCTCCGTCCACAGCGAGATCGTGCACTTCCACTCGGACCGTGACGTGGACCTGCATCTGACGTCGGGGGCCATAGGCCGCTTCCACGCCGATCTCCAGGAGTCGACGGCGATCCGGCTGGTCCCCGGCTCGGACTGGGTGACCGTGCACCTCGACTGCGACACGGACGTCGATCTGCTGATGAGCCTGGTCAGCGCCGCCCTCAAGGCCCATCAGAACCGCCCCTCCCCTGCCGGGCGCACGGCAGGGGACGAGTGCAACTTCCGTCGCGTCACGGTGCTGCCGCGCGGTTAGCGTTCGAGTTCGGCGTCGTCCTCCCCCGCCTCCAGCAGGCCCGCCGCGGCGCCGATGATCCGGGGGTCGGGGTCGCCGACGACCTCCTCGTCCTTGTCGGAGTAGTCGAAGCGGGCCAGCACGCTGCGCATGGCCTCGACGCGGGCGCGCTTCTTGTCGTTGCTCTTCACCACCGTCCAGGGCGCGTGCTCGGTGTCCGTCTCGCGGAACATGGCGACCTTGGCGGCGGTGTAGTCCTCCCAGCGGTCCAGCGAGGCCAGGTCCATGGGGCTGAGCTTCCACTGCCGTACGGGGTCCACCTGGCGGATGGTGAAGCGGGTGCGCTGCTCGCCCTGGGACACCGAGAACCAGAACTTGATCAGGTCGACGCCGTCGTCCACCAGCATCCGTTCGAAGGCCGGGGCCTGTCGCATGAAGCGCCGGTACTCGTCGTCGGTGCAGAAGCCCATCACGCGTTCCACACCGGCCCGGTTGTACCAGGACCGGTCGAACAGCACGATCTCCCCGGCGGTCGGCAGATGCTCGACGTACCGCTGGAAGTACCACTGTCCGCGCTCGCGCTCGGTCGGCTTCTCCAGGGCCACCACCCGGGCGCCGCGCGGGTTGAGGTGCTCGGTGAAGCGTTTGATCGTGCCGCCCTTGCCGGCCGCGTCGCGCCCCTCGAAGACGACGACGAGACGGCGGCCGGTCTCCTTGATCCAGCTCTGCAGCTTCAGCAGTTCGATCTGCTGGAGCCGCTTGTGCCACTCGTACTCCGGGCGCTCCATGCGCTGCTCGTACGGGTAGTTCTCCCGCCAGGTGTCCACGGGGCTGCCGTCCGGCCGGATCAGTACGGGGTCGTCCTGGTCGGTGTAGTCGACGTGCAGCCCTGACAGCAGTTCGGTGTCCATACATCCGCATGGAAGCGAGCGCTTTCATACGCCCGGCGAACCCCAGGCAAAGATCACGTAATGCACGGCGTCAGCGGTAGGTGATGTCGGACACGCGGTAGCGGCAGTAGGTGCCGTCGGGACCGCTGCCGGTCCTGGTGGGCTCGGCCCCGCTGTCGTTGCCCTCGAAGCGGTCGCACACGTCGATGTCCCGGCCGCTGTCCCCGGTGATCGTCACGCCCGAGAGGGCCGCCGTGTCCCCGTAGTTGGCGTTGATCCCGGCGACGGCGGTGCCCGGTCCGGTCACCCGGACGTCGCTGATGACGACATGGCGTTCGTACTGGGTGTCGCAGTTGCCGCACGAGCGGTACAGCTTGCCGAAGTCCGCCACCTGGAAGCCGCTGATGGTGACGGTGCCGGCGCCGTTGTGCTGGAAGACCTTGTCGTCCGCGTGCCGCGCGCCCCCGCCCTGGACGAGGTACGCCGCCGACGCGGACGTGCCCTTGAACGTCGCGGCGTCCTCGCCGACGTCCTCCCACCACACGTTCCTGAGGGTGCAACTGCCCAGACAGTGCACACCGTCGGCGGCCGGCGCGCCCAGGACCACGTTCTGCAGCGTCGCCCCGTCGGCGAGTTCGAAGAGCGGGCCCTGGTCCTCGTCCTGGCCGTCGCTGCCGAGGGCTCCGGAGCCGTGGAAGCGTCCGAGGCGGCCGTCGTAGGTGCCGGTGACCTCGATGGTGGCGGCGACCGCGCGGTCGGCGGCGGGAACGGGCCATGCGGCGAAGCCGGTCGAGGAGCGGGCGGGGGCGGTCGTCTTCCTGGGTGCGGTGGCACTCTTGCGGGGTGCGGCGGACGCCTTCGCGGGGGACGGTGACGCCGACGACTTCGCGGGCGAGGGGGAGGCGGACGTGACCGTGTCGGAGGGCGACGGGGAGGCGCTGCCCGCCCCTCGCAAGGTCGAGGCGTCGCCCTTCGCCGCCCGGTCCGGTCCCGGGTCGGTCCTCGCCAGCAGACCGCCGACGAGTACGGTGCCGGCGACCAGGGTGGCGGCCAGGGCCGCGACGAGTGGCGTGCGGCGGCGGTCAGGTCTCTTACGGTGGCTGCGCGGGTTCGCGGCGGTGCTCATACGGTGACTCTCGTTCGGGCTCGGGGAGGCGTCGGGAGGCCTCCTCGCCCCTCAGTCGCCGCCGGACGCCCGGAGGTTGCCGATCACTTTCCCGAGGTCACCGTGGCGCGGCCGCGACCCGCCGGGCGAGGTTGGCGAGCGCCGTCCGGGTGCCCGTCTCGTTGTCCGCGGCGGGCACGACGTGCCGCGCAGGGCGGGGTCGTCGACCGTGGTAGGTGCCGGTGTGCGCGGCCGACTTCCCGGTGGCGGTCGGCTCGTCATGGGTGAGCGAGACCCGGAAGGACCCGCCCTCCCGGCTCTCGAACACGTGCACCTGCCCGGTACATGGCCTCACGACAGATGCGGGTGCACGGAACGGCGGCCCTGCCGCGGCGGCCGGCTCAGCGCACGAGACACGGCCGCTTCGCGTCGAAGGTCCAGCCGTCGATCAGATACCGCATGCCGGCGGCGTCGTCACGGCCCGACAGTGCCTTCTCCCGGTACAGCTCGTGCGCGGCGAGCAGCCGGTCGTGGTCCAGGCGGACTCCCAGTCCGGGCGTGTCCGGTACGGCGACCTCGCCGCCGCTGATCCTCGGGGGTTCGACGGTGAGCCGTTCGCGTCCCTCCTGCCAGATCCAGTGCGTGTCCAGGGCGTTGTACTCGCCGGGCGCTGCCGCGCCGCAGTGGGCCATCATCGCCAGGGAGATGTCGAAGTGGTTGTTGGAGTGGCAGCCCCAGGTCAGCCCCATGGCGTGGCACAGCTGGGCGACGCGTACCGAGCCCTGCAGGGTCCAGAAGTGCGGGTCGGCCAGCGGGATGGACACGGACTGCAGGGCGAGGGCGTGGGTCAGCTGGCGCCAGTCGGTGGCGATCATGTTCGTGGCCGTGGGCAGTCCGGTGGCCCGGCGGAACTCCGCGAGGATCTCCCGGCCCGAGTAGCCGCCCTCCGCCCCGCAGGGGTCCTCGGCGTAGGCGAGGGTGCCGACGAGGGGGCGGCACAGTTCGACGGCCTCGCTCAGGGACCAGGCGCCGTTGGGGTCGAGGGTGATCCGCGCCTCCGGGAAGCGCTCCTTGAGCGCCCGTACGGCCTTGACCTCCTCCGCGCCCGGCAGGACCCCGCCCTTGAGCTTGAAGTCACGGAAGCCGTAGTGGTCGTAGGTGGCCTCGGCCTGGCGGACGATCGCCTCGGGGGTCAGGGCCTCCTCGTGCCGGACGCGGTACCAGTCGACGGCGGCGTCGGGGTCGCGGACGTAGTCCAGGTCGGTGCGGTCCGGGTCGCCGACGTAGAAGAGGTAGCCGAGGACCCGGACCGAGTCGCGCTGCTTGCCGTCGCCGAGGAGGGCGGCGACCGGGACGTCGAGGTGCTGGCCGAGCAGGTCGAGGAGCGCCGACTCGACGGCGGTGACGGCGTGCACCGTGGTCCGCAGGTCGAAGGTCTGGGCGCCGCGACCGCCCGAGTCCCGGTCGGCGAAGTTCGCCCCGATCGCACGCAGGACGCGCTTGTAGTCGCCCACCCGCGCGCCGACGACCAGTGACTCGGCGTCGCGCAGGGTCCGCGTGATCTTCTCCCCGCCGGGGACCTCGCCGAGCCCTGTACGGCCCTCGGAGTCCTCCAGGACGACGACGTTGCGGGTGAAGCAGGGGGCGTGGGCGCCGGAGAGGTTGAGGAGCATCGAGTCGCGGCCGGCGACCGGGTACACGGAGAAGCGGGTGACGACGGGTTGGCTCATGGCAGGCGGGGCCGTTCTCGTGAGGGGGTCAGATGCTGAGGGCGTCGAGGACCTGTTCCAGGACCAGTACGCCACCGAGGCCGAGGATCGCGAGCACCGTCGTGTACGTGGTGCGTGCCTTGATCGCGTCGAGGACGGACAGGTTGAAGTACTCCTTGAACATCCAGAAGCCCGGGTCGTTGACGTGGGAGAAGGCGATGGAGCCGCAGGAGACGGCGAGCACCATCACCTCGGGGTGGACGCCGCTGCCCGCGAGCAGGGGCAGGGCGACGCCGGAGGCGGTGACGACGGCGACGGTGGCCGAGCCGAGGGCGACGCGCAGGATGGCCGCGATCAGCCAGGCCAGGACGATCGGGGAGATCGACCAGCCGTCGGTGACGTCCTTGATGTAGTCGGATATGCCGCCCTCGACGAGGACGTTCTTGAAGGCGCCGCCCGCGCCGATGACGAGCAGGATCATCGCCATCGCCTGGGCGGCCTCCTTGCAGGAGGCGCTGACCTCGGCGAGGCCGCGGCCGATGCGCGGGCCGAACGCCCAGATCGCCACGAGCAGGGTGAGCAGCAGGGCGATCGGTGCGGAGCCGATGAAGGCGACGAAGTGGAGCGGGCCGCTGTCGCCGGAGGCGGCCAGATCCGTCACGGCGGCGCCGGCGATCAGGACGACGGGCAGCAGCGCGACGGACAGCGACCAGCCGAGGCCGGGCATCTCGTCGTCCTCGAAGACCCGCTCGCTCACCAGGCCCTTGGGGATGGAGGGGTTCATCGCCCGGACGAAGGGCAGGCGCGGCCACAGCAGGGCGATGAACGCGCCGACCGGGACGGCGATGAACAGGCCGTAGAACAGGGTGAGTCCGACGGAGGCGTGGAAGGTGGCGGCCACCGCCGTGGGGCCGGGGTGCGGCGGCAGGAAGCTGTGCATGGTGGACAGGGCGATCGACATCGGCAGCCCGACCCACAGCAGGTTCGCCCGGGTGACCCGGACGAGGGTGAAGGCGATCGGCACGATGATGACGAAGGCCACCTCGTAGAACATCGTCACGCCGATGAGCATGGCCGTCAGCACCATGGCGACCTGGACCCAGCGAGGGCCGCACACCTCCAGGAGCTTCCCCGCTATCCGCTGGGCGGCGCCGGAGTCCCCCATCACCCGGCCGACCATGGCGCCGAGCCCGATGGTGAGCATGGTGTCGCCGATCTGGTCGCCGATGCCCTCGGCGAGTACGTCCGGGATCTTCTCGAGCCCGATGCCCTGAACCAGGCCGACGCCCACCGCCACCAGGAGCAGGGCGGCGAAGCCGTTCAGTTTGAGCCTGGTCATCAGAACGAGCAGGACCAGAACACTGATCCCGACCACCACGAGCGGCATTCGGTTCTCCTTTGAACGGCGGGCCGCTTACGTTCACCCCGCTGAACGGGGTCCTCACATGAAGACGACGTCTACATATGAGGACGGAGATTATGTTCATGGTTGGTCAAGGTCAATGGGGCTGCGCCGCCGGATTCACCCGCGCCCTCCTTCGGCGCCGGCGATACGCGATGGCCGCTCGCGGGTACCCGTAGGCGTCTCGCGGGTACCCGTAGGCGTGTAGCACCCTCCTGGGGAGATGACTCGGATGCTGTTCCTCGGACTACTCCTCCTCGCGGCCAGCGGCGTCTTCACCGGTCTGGTCATCGCCGACAACCTGTCCGGCGGCCCCGAGTACTCCGTCTCGGTGCTCGGCCAGGACCTCGCGGCCATGAACACACTGGCCGTCTTCTGCTCGGGCCTCGCCCTGGCGCTCGTCTTCTGCCTGGGGCTGGTCCTGGCGAGGAACGGTGCGACGCACCACCGCCACGGCAGGCCGTGGCCGGACCGACAGCGCGCACGGCACGAGCGGATCAGGTGATGCCGATGGTCGGCGACCCGGACGACGACATCCAGACCCGGCGCAACGGCGGCAGCGGCCACCGGGCGGTGCCGCACACGGCCGACGTGCGGATCGAGGCGTGGGGCGCGAGCCGGGAGCGCTGTCTGGTGGAGGCCGCGCTCGGCATGGTGGAGTGCTTCGCCGACGTCACGGCGGTCCGGCCCACCTCGATGGAGCGGGTGCGGCTCGCCGAGAACAGCGACGAGGAACTGCTGACCGCACTTCTCGACGAGGTGGTCTTCCGCCTTGACGTGGACGGCCGCGTGCCCGTCGACCTGGAGGCCGACACCACCGACGGTGACCTCGACGTACGGCTCGCGCTCGCGGAGCTGGGGGACGTGGAGGTCACCGGCGCCACCCCGAAGGGCGTCTCGTGGCACGGGCTGCACATCGGGCCGGACTCGTACGGGTGGTCGTGTGCGGTGACCGTGGACGTGTGAGGCGACCTCCCGGCCGCCGCTCAGCCCTTCACCACCCCCAACGGCACCAGGCGGGCCACCGTCCGGCACAGGCCGGCGCCCTCGCTCGCGGCCACGACCTCGCTCACGTCCTTGTACGCCTCGGGCATCTCCTCCGACAGGCCGCGCAGCGAACGCGGACGGACCGCGATGCCCGCCGACTCCAGCCGGGCCCGCACTTCCCGGCCGCCCACGGCACGGGCGGCCCGGTGACGGCTGAGGACGCGGCCCGCGCCGTGGCAGGTGGAGTGGAAGGCGTCCCCGTCCGCCACGCCGACCAGGACGTACGACGCGGTGCCCATCGTGCCCGGGATCAGCACCGGCTGGCCGACGTCGCGCAGATCGCCGGGCAGGTCCGGATGGCCGGGCGGGAAGGCGCGGGTCGCGCCCTTGCGGTGGACGCAGAGTGTGCGGCGTGCTCCGGCGACCGGGTGGGGCTCGATCTTGGCGAGGTTGTGGGAGACGTCGTACACCAGGGACAGCCGGGCTCCCGTGGCACGCCGGAAGACGATGCGGGCCGCGTCGGACAGCAGCTGGCGGTTGGCCCGGCCGTAGTTGGCGGCGGCCGCCATCGCGCCGAGGTACCGCTGCCCCTCGGGTGAGTCGACCGGGGTGCAGGCCAGCTGGCGGTCGGGGACCTTGATGCCGTAGCGGGCCATCGCGCGGTCCATCAGCCGGACGTGGTCGGTGCAGATCTGGTGGCCGAGGCCGCGGGAGCCACAGTGGATCATCACGCACACCTGGCCGACGGCGATCCCGAACGCGGCCGCGGCCTGCTCGTCGTACACCTCGTCGACGCGCTGCACCTCCAGGAAGTGGTTGGCCGAGCCGAGGCTCCCGACCTGTGCGAGCCCGCGCTCCCGGGCCCGCGCGCTCACCTGGTCCACGTCGGCGTCGGCGACCGCCCCGCCGTCCTCGCAGCGCGTCAGGTCGCGCTCCTCGCCATGCCCCTCCCCCACCGCGTACCGGGAGCCGCCCAGCAGGATCCGCTCCAGCTGCCCGGGGCCGGTCAGATGCCACACCCCTCCGGGGCCGGCGCCCCGCGGGATCGCCCGGTCCAGGCCGTCCATCACGACGGGCAGCGCCGACGCCAGCCCGTCCCGGTCGATGTCGGCGGTGAGCAGGCGGACACCGCAGGAGATGTCGAAGCCGACACCGCCGGGCGAGACGACCCCGCCGTCGGCCACATCGGTCGCGGCGACGCCGCCGATGGGGAAGCCGTAGCCCCAGTGGATGTCGGGCATGGCGTACGAGGCACCGACGATGCCCGGCAGCGTGGCCACGTTGACCACCTGCTCCAGCGATTTCTCGGCGTCCCTCAACAGCGTCCGCGACGCGAACACCACGCCCGGCACCCGCATGGGACCGTGCGGGTCGATACGGAAGCGGTGGGAAGCTTCCTGGACCAGTTCCATGACGGCCTCCCGCACCTAGGCGAGCACGCTCGGACACCCGGCGTCGCAGGTGCGGGGTACCCGCGCGGGACACGACGTACCGGGTCGGGGGTTTGTGGGCGACCGCGGGTCAGTGGGGGCTGGTCGCGCAGTTCCCCGCGCCCCCTGGAGGCGCGTCCGGTGCACGTACCTCTTAGGGGCGCGGGGAACTGCGCGACCAGCCACGAACCACCCCCAGCCGCCCCGGCCCCCGAGCACCCGTACGGTGGAGGCATGAACGGCGGCACGGTCACGCTGTTCGTCTGCGGTGATGTGATGCTCGGACGCGGCGTCGACCAGATCCTGGCCCGGCCCGGGGAGCCGGAGCTGCGCGAGGGGTACGTCACGGACGCCCGGTCGTACGTGAGCATGGCGGAGGCGGTAAGCGGCCCGATCCCGGCGCCCGTCGACCCGTCCTGGCCGTGGGGCGAGGCGTTGCCGTTGCTGGAGTCGGCCGGCCCGGACGAGCGGATCGTCAATCTGGAGACGTCCATCACGCGCAGCGACGCGTTCGAGCCCGGCAAGGCGGTCCACTACCGCATGCATCCGGCCAATCTGCCCGCCCTCGGGGTGGCCCGGCCCGATGTCTGCGTTCTGGCCAACAACCATGTGCGGGACTTCGGCGTGGCAGGCCTGGCGGAGACGCTCGACGTGCTGCACGGAGCGGGTCTGCGGACGGCGGGCGCGGGGCGCGACGCCGAGGAGGCGTACGCTCCCGTGGCGCTGCCGCTCCCGCACGGCGGCCGCGTGCTCGTGTTCGCCCTCGGGGCCGGTACCAGCGGCGTCCCCGCGGGCTGGGCGGCGACGGCGGATCTGCCCGGTGTCGCCTACCTGCCCGAGCTGACGCCCGCCACGGCCGCAGCCGTGGTCCGGCGCATACGGCAGGTGAAGCGGTCCGGCGACCTCGTGGTCGTGTCCGTGCACTGGGGCTCGAACTGGGGCTACCTCGTCCCCCGTGACCAGCGCCGCTTCGCGCACGCCCTGGTGGACGGCGGCGCCGACGTGGTCCACGGCCACTCCTCGCACCACCCCCGCCCCGTCGAGATCCACCGGGACCGGCTGATCCTGCACGGCTGCGGCGACTTCATCGACGACTACGAGGGCATCCCCGGCTACGAGCGCTACCGGGACGACCTCCGCGTCGCCTACTTCGTGACGCTGGCGGCGGACACGGGCGAACTCACCGAGCTGCGCATGGTGCCCCTGATCGCCCGCCGTATGCGCCTGGAGCCCGCCCCGCCCGAGGACCGGACCTGGCTGCGCACGACGCTCGACCGTGTCAGCCACGGCGCCCACCTCATCCTGGACCCGGACGGCACGCTCGCGCTGCGGAAGTCCGCCGCCCGCGCCGCCCCGTGAACCAGTCCTCAGCGCACCCCTTCCTCACCCCGCAGCGCCTCCAGGACATCGGCATCCGTCAGCTGGCCGAAGTCCTCGTACCACTCCCCCACCGCGCTGAACAGCCTCGGCACGTGCAGACAGACGAACTCGTCGACCAGGCGCCGCAGTTCCCCGGCCGCCTCCGGTGCGCACACCGGTACGGCCAGGACCAGACGCTCGGGCCCCTGGTCGCGTACGGCCCGCAGGGCGACACGTGCGGTCGAGCCGGTGGCGACGCCGTCGTCGACGACCACGGCCGTACGGTCGCGCAGTCGCGGAGCCGGCCGGCCCTGCCGATAGCGCTCCTCGCGCCGCCGCAGCTCCTTGCGCTCCCGCTCCACCACCGGCGCCAGGTCGGCCTCGGTCAGCCCCAGTCGGTACAGCGTCTGCTCGTCGAACAGCGGCGGGCCGTCGCCCGCGAGCGCCCCCACCCCGAACTCCTCGTGGAACGGCGCCCCGATCTTGCGTACGACGAGCACGTCCAGCGGGGCCTCCAACGTCCGCGCGATCTCCCGGGCGACGGCGACACCGCCCCGGGGCAGCGCGAGGACCACGGGATGCGGAAGGGTGCCCTTCTCCTGCCGGACGCGCAGCTGTTGCGCCAGCTCCCGCCCGGCCTGCCTGCGGTCACGGAACTGCATGGGTCTCCCCTTCCGTCCGTCGCCGCGTACCCCACCCACCGGTACCGGACACCCCACAGGGCCCGTACGGACCCCGACGCCCCAGGGGTCTGGACCGCTCGGACGAGACTGGCTTAGGGTTCCGGACGGCAGGCACGGCAAGCGCTTTCTAGCCTGCACATGCCAACGCACGCACGCTCACGTCGTTCCCTCGCACCACGCCCTCAGTCATGCGCGGAAAGGAAGCGTCACGTGCCGCATCACGACACCCCCCACCCCCTCCCCCTCCCGTCCCGCCCCTGGACCCGGAAGTCCTTCCTGCGCGGGATGGCCGCCGTCGGAGCCGCCCCGCTGCTCCCCGGCGTCCTCCCCCCGGCCGCCCGGGCCGCGTCGGACCGGCCCGACTTCCCGCTGGTCCGGGGCGGCGCCGCCGTCGAGCTCTACGTCGACGCGGCCGACGACCCCGCCGTGATCCGAGCGGCCGGCGACCTCCAGGCGGACGTCGAACGGGTCAGCGGGGTCCGGCCGGCGCTGCGGCACACGCTGCCGGATACGGCAGCGGCGGGTCTCGTGCTCGTGGGCACGCTGGGCGCCAGTCCGGTCGTCGACCGGCTCGTCGCCCAGGGGCGGCTGGACGTCTCGCGGGTGAAGGGGCGCTGGGAGGCTTCCGTGACCCAGGTCGTCGAGCGGCCGCTGCCCGGCGTCCAGCGGGCCCTGGTGATCGCGGGCAGCGACCGGCGCGGCACGGTCTACAGCGTCTACGACACCTCGGAGCGCATCGGGGTCTCCCCCTGGTACTGGTGGGCCGACGTCCCCGTGCCCCGGCGGGAGACCGTGACGGTGCCCGCGGGGCCGCTCAAACGGTACGAGCCGTCGGTGCGCTACCGGGGCGTCTTCATCAACGACGAGCAGAACCTGACCACTTGGTCGCACCGCACCCAGGAGCCGGACAAGAACATCGGCCCCGAGACGTACAAGCGCGTCTTCGAGCTGCTGCTCCGTCTCAAGGCCAACTACCTGTGGCCGGCGATGCATCCGTACTCCGACTTCTTCAACAAGCACCGCGAGAACCCCGAACTCGCCGACCGCTACGGCATCGTCGTCGGCTCCAGCCACCCCGAGGCCCTGCTGCGCAACGGCGTCCACGAGTGGGAGCCGTGGGCCGAGGAGCACCGGGGCGCGGACGGCACCCTGCCGGTGTACGACTACACGGTGAACCCGGCCGTCATCTCCGACTACTGGAGAGCCCGGGCGAAACAGAACGCGTCGTACGAGAGCAGCTGGACGATCGGGATGCGCGGGCTGCACGACAGCGCGCTGGAGACGAAGTACGCCACGACGATCCCGGAGAAGGTCGCGGTGATGAACGACATCATCGCCGACCAGCGCCGCATCCTCGCCGAGGAGGTCGGGGCGGCGGCCGAGCCGCAGATCTTCATCCCGTACAAGGAGGTCCTGGAGCTGTACAACGCGGGCGTCCAGGTCCCCGACGACATCACGCTGATCTGGCCGGACGACAACCACGGCAACATGCGCCAGCTTCCGGACGACGCCGAGCGGGCCCGGGCCGGCGGCAACGGCATCTACTACCACCTGTCCTACTGGGGCCGCCCGAAAAGCTATCTGTGGCTGGAAACCACCCAACTGGCCAAGGTCTGGCAGGAGTTGCGGCGGGTGTACGAGCACGGCGTCGACCGGATGTGGATCTTCAACGTCGGTGACGTCAAGTCGATCGAGACCGGTCTGTCGTTCAGCATGGACATGGCCTGGGACGTGGACCGGTGGGGCGCCGAGGACGTGGGCGACTTCCTGGCCGAGTGGTCGGGGCGGCAGTTCGGCCGGCGGTACGGCCGGGAGATCGCCGCGATCCGCACCGAGTACTACCGGCTCGCGGCGGAGCGGCGCCCGGAGTTCATCGACCCCGGCGTGTTCTCCGTGATCCACCACGGCGACGAGGCGGGCCGCCGCATGGCCGCGTACGAGCGGCTGCTCGCGCGGGTCCGGGCGGTGGGGGCCAAGGTGCCCGAGCAGTACCGGGACGCCTTCTTCGAGCTGGTCGAATACCCGGTGCACGGGGCGTACTTGATGAACCTGAAGCACTACTGGGCGGACCGCAACGCGCTCGCGGTGAGGCAGGGACGCGGGGCCGGGACGAACCGCTTCGCCGACCTGGCCGAGGCGGCCCACACCGAGGAGACGGCGCTCACCAAGCGGTACAACACCCAGGTGGCGGGCGGGAAGTGGGACGGGATCGTCAACCCCTACCCCTCCCAGATCCCGAAGGCGCCGGGCCGCCCCGCCGTCACACGGGTCGCCCGGCAGGAGACCTCGGGTCTGGGCGTGGCGGCCGAGGGCAACGAGACCGGGGCCAGCCGCCCGCTTTCCTTCTCCTCCTACACCCGCGACCGACGCTTCCTCGACGTCTTCAACACCGGTTTCCTGCCGCTGGACTGGTCGGCCGAGGCGAGCCACCCGTGGGTGCTGCTGAGCTCGGCGGGCGGCTCTCTCACCGAGCAGACGCGGGTGTGGGTGGACATCGACTGGGCGCGGGTCCCCGAGGGGACGTACGACGACGCCACGGTGGCCGTCAGTGGGGCCGGGCAGCGGATCGAGGTGCCGTTGCGGGTGGTCAACGACGGTGAGCGGGCGCGTCGGCGGGCGCGTGGTTTCGTGGCGGCCCACGGGTACGTCTCGATCGACGCCGTGCACACCGAGCGCCGGGTGGCGCGCGGCGGGGCCTCCTGGCGTGAGGTGCGCGGGCTGGGCCGGCGTACGGGCGCTCTGGAGGCGGTGCCGACGACGGCGGCCCCGGTGACCGCCGACTTCGCCACGAGGGCGCCGGAGTTGCGGTACCGGGTGCGCTTCGACGGCGCCGGCACCTTCCCGGTCACCGTCTTCCGGCTGCCATCCCTCGACGAGCGCGGCCACCGTCGGCTGGCCGTCGCGCTCGACGAACAGCCCGCCACCGTCCTCACGGGCCAGTCCGTCGCCACCGGCAACCGGGGCGACGCCTGGGCGCGCAACGTGGAGGACGGCGTCGAGAAGCTGACGGCCAGGGTGACGGTGGACGAGCCCGGTGAGCATGTCCTGCGGATCTTCATGGTCGACCCGGGCATCGCCGTGGACCAGCTCGTCATCGACACCGGCGGGCTGCCGGCCGCCTATCTGGCGCCGCCGGAGAGCTACCACGCGGAGTTCAACCCGGACCCGGACCGGGCGGCGGGTCTGCGGTCGTACTGAACGGCTCTACCGGTGTCCCCCGCGGGGTGGTGGTGCCGTCCGGTTCGAGCCGTGCGCGTTCACTCGTTCGGCGTATCGGGCGGTTCCGGGGCGTTCCAGTCGTAGGGTCCGCCGCCGCGCCACTCGATCAGTTCGGGGTCGTCGACGGCCCGGTCCTTGCCGGGCAGGCCCGCGCGGTGCACCAGGTCCATCACGTCGAACAGGTTGTATGCGGTGCCGGTCGGCTCGCCGCGGATCGTCACCTGACGCCCGCCGTCCGACGCCGGAGGCAGCACCACCACGGGGGGACGCGTGCTCATGACACCACCATGCGCTCTGCGCGGCCGGAACGCAGCCCGGCGCACCGGGCGAACGGGCCCGGACCGGCGTTCAGCGTGGGTAACCGGCGCTCAGCGCTGGTAGAGGCCGACGAGGGTTCCGCTGGCCAGCTGCTGCCCGTCGAGCACCCGGTGGGCTTCGACGGCCGTGGGCGCCTCCGGGATGGAGACGGGGCCGGGGAGGGCGTACAGGCGGAAGAAGTACCGGTGCGCGTCGTCGCCGACCGGGGGCAGCGGTCCGCCCCACCCGGATTCCCCGAAGCCGTTGGTGTGCGGGTGACTGCCCGGGGTCGTCCGGCCGGCGGGCAGCCCCTCCGCATGCGGGTCGATGCCGGTGACCAGCCAGTGGACGAACGTCCCCGACGGCGCGTCCGGGTCCTCGCACAACAGGGCCAGCTCCACCGTCTCGTCGGGCACTTTGGACCAGGTCAGGGGCGGTGAGAGGTTCTCGCCCTCCCAGGCGTGCCGACGCGGGATCATCTCGTGGTCGTGGAACGCGGAGCTCTTGAGTTCGATGTCGGTCATGCGCGCCGCAGTACCCACCCGGACGCGGGCCACACGCGACGCCGGACCGGCCTGCGGGAACCCTTCGCCGTCGCTGCCGTGCCCCGTTTCGTCGTCCGCCCGCCGGGAACTCGGCGCCTGCGCCGATCTTCGAGGGAGGAGCGCGCCGTGGCATTCCGTGACCGTACTCACGCCGGGCAGGAGCTCGCCCTGCGGCTGGTCGAGTGGGCCGACTCCGGTGACCTGGTCAATGTGCTCGTGCTGGCCCTGCCGCCCGGTGGGGTGCCCGTCGCCGCCGAGGTGGCCCGTGCACTGCGCGCTCCGCTGGACGTGCTGGTCGCGAGCGAGATCTCCACGCCGATCCGACCGGAGACGACGATCGGGGCGATCGTCGCCGACGATCCGCCGCTGTACGACCGGCAGAGCCTGACCATGATGCATCTGTCCGAGGACCGGCTCGGCGACGTGGTCGCCCGCGAACGGGGCGAGCTGCACCGCCGCGAGTGTGCCTACCGCGGCCACCGCCCGCTCCCCTCCATCACCGCCCGCACGGTCGTCCTGGTCGACGACGGTCTGACCACCGGCCTCACCGCCACGGCGGCGCTCCGCTTCCTGCACCGCCACGGCCCGGCCCGTCTGATCCTCGCCGTGCCCGTCGGCAGCCCCCGGACCACGACAGCGCTCCGCCCCGAGTGCGACGACCTCGTCTGCCTCGAACAGCCGCAGTCCCTCCACACGGTCGGCGAGTGGTACGAGGACTACGGCCCGGTCCCCGAGTCCCGGGCCGCCGAGACGCTCCAGGCGTTCCACGCCACGGCCTGATCCCCGTGCCAGGGTGGTGCCATGGTCATAGAGGTTCGCCCGGCTTCGGTCTTCGAGGACGTCCGTGCGGTGGTCGGCCCGAAGTCGCCCACCGCCAACGTGTGTTGGTGTCTGAGCTATCGGGTCCCGTCGAAGGTCAACAAGGAGCTCCAGGGGCCGGCCCGCGGTGCGTACGTGGCCGAGCTGTGCCGTGCCGATCCCCCTCCGGGGGTGATCGCCTACGACGGTGACGAACCGGTCGGCTGGGCCGCCGTGGCGCCGCGTGCGGCCACGTCCTTCGCGCGCAACCGCAAGATCCCGCACGTCGACGACCTGCCGGTGTGGTCGCTGTGGTGCGTCCGCGTCCGCCCGGGCCACCGCAAGCAGGGCATCACGCACGCCCTCATCGCCGGCGCGGTGGACTTCGCCCGCGACCGGGGCGCCCCGGCTGTCGAGGCGTACCCCCTGGACAACGGGGACGCCCGGGTCGACCTGACGATGGCCTACGCCGGGATCCGGAAGAACTTCGAACGGGCGGGCTTCGTCCACGCCGCCGACACGACCTCCGTGCTGGCCGGCCACCCCCGGATCCTGATGCGGCTCGACCTGCGCTGACGGACCGGACGGAGGATCCGCCCGCCGGGTCAGTGCACCGAGAAACCGCCGTCCACGAAGATCGACTGCCCGGTGACGTAGGCGGAGGCCCGGCTCGCGAGGAACACCGCAGCGCCGGCGAAGTCCTCGGCCAGGCCGTTGCGCCCGATCATCGTGCGGGCGGCGAGCGCCGCGACCTTCTCGGGGTCGGACGACAGACGGGTGTTGAGGGGCGTCATGACGAAGCCCGGCACGAGCGTGTTGCAGGTGACGCCGTACGGCGACCATGCCTCGGCCTGCGAGCGGGCCAGCGACTCCAGCGCGCCCTTGGACACGCCGTAGGCGCCGCTCTGGACGAACGCCCGGTGCGCCTGCTGGGAGGTGATGTGGATGATCCGCCCGAAGCCCCGCTCGGCCATCCCGGGCCCGAACCGCTGCCCCAGCAGATGGGGGGCCTCCAGGTTCACGGCCATCGTGGTGTCCCAGACGTCCTCGCCCAGTTCACCGATCGGCGGCCGCAGGTTGATCCCCGCGCAGTTGACGAGGATGTCAGGCTCACCGAACGCCTTGACGGCCCCCTCGGCCGCCGCCCGCACGCCGTCCCGTGTGCCGAGATCGGCGCCGACCCAGGCCGCTCGGCCGCCCTGGGCCGCCAACTCCCCGACCGTGGCGGCCAGTTCCGCCTCCCGGCGGGCCACGACCACGACGCTCGCGCCCGCGCGGGCGAGGGCCTCGGTGATGGCGCGGCCGATGCCGGAGCTGCCACCGGTCACCACGGCGACCCGGCCTTCCAGCGAGAACAGTTCGGAGAGATATGCCTGCGACGTCATGTCCGCACCCTAGGCGGCACACGCCCCGCGCCGGCACTCGGGGCGTCGCCGTCAGGGCCGCTGCGGCACCGGGCCCCGCGGCTCCAGGCGCAGGTGGGCGCCCTGTCGGACCAGCGCGCCTCGGACCAGGTGGTGGGGGACCTCGCTGGGGCTGCGGCCGAGCCGGAGGGACAGCGCGGCACAGACATCGGGATCGCCTCGTCGCCGGTGTCGCGGCCGCCGTAGGAGCCGGGGTTTGCGTCCCCCCTCGTGTGAGCCCGTCGCGTCCGGGCACTCGGGGGCCGCGGCGGGTCCGTCCGGGCCGCCGCCCCGTTCTGGAGGTGGAGACCATGGGTCATGGTGGGAACGTCATCGACGAGCTGGTGACCGATCACCGCGAGGTGGAGGAGATGTTCGGCCGGATCGAGGCGCTTCCGTACGGCGACAAGGACCGCAAGCTGGTCGCCGACCAGGTCACGATGGAGCTGGTGCGGCACTCGGTGGCCGAGGAGATGTACCTGTACCCGGCCGTCCGGGAACACGTGGCCGGCGGGGACGCCATCGCCGACCGGGAGATCGAGGACCACTCCAAGGCCGAGCAGATCATGAAGGACCTGGAGGGCTGCGACGCCGGCGACGCCGAGTTCGACCGGCTGATCGGGATGCTGATGACGGAGGTCCGCTCGCACATCGCCGACGAGGAGCAGAACCTCTTCCCCAATCTGCGCGCCGCCTGTCCCCCGGAGGCGCTCGACACCCTGGGTGACAAGGTGCGTCAGGCGAAGAAGCTGGCGCCGACCCGCCCGCACCCGTCCGCCCCGGACAAGCCGCCGGCCAACAAGCTGCTGGCGCCGGGCGCCGGCCTCGTCGACCGTCTGCGGGACGCGCTGACGGGACGCGGCAAGGAGGACTGACCCTCGGTCGGGGTACGGCCCCCGGGACCCGGAGCCGGGCAGGGCTCAGGCGATGAGCGCCCGGCCCGGGTCGAGGCGTTCGTGGAGTGCGGGGCGGTGCAGGCCGGCCACGGGGGCGAGGAGGTCCGGGTGACGCAGGAGGGCCGCCGCCTGGCGGTCCCGGGTGTCGGGCGACACCAGTCGGCGGAACGGGACCGGCACACCGGTCGCATGGCCGCCGTCGGCGACCGCGGCGACCGCGGCGACCGCCAGCCGGGCCAGTCCGTCGTCGGTGAGCAGACAGGCCGCCCAGCTGGCCACCACCTCGTCCACCCACGTGCGCCAGGCGAAGTCGTCCGTCTCGTCGTGCGCGGTCGCGTCCGCGCCGGTGATCCAGTCCAGCGCGGCCGAGCCGCCCGGCCCGGCCATCTGGACCAGTGCGGCGTCCGTCGGCGTCGGGTAGCGCAGCCAGGCCGCGACCGTGACGGCCTGCCGGGCCTGTACCTCGCCCAGCGCGGCGGCGAGCGCGCCGCCGCACGCCGGGTAGGAACGCGTGAGCCATTGGGTGGTCGCCGCGATGAGCGGGGAGAGATCTGCGAGCACTGCGGGGCCGTCCGAGGTACTGGCGGGCACGGAATCCCTCAAACGGTAGCCCGGCGACCCGTCCGGCCGACATGCCTCCGGCGTCGCGAACAGCGTGGCTTCGCCCACACCGCGCCCACACCGGGAGGGGTGGTTCAGCGCGCCAGGTGGTAGACGTGGAACGCCCGGCCGATCACCGGCTGGGCGACGTTGCGGACCTTCACTCCGCCGCTGGTCATGCCGTGCTCGGTGCCGAGGTGGGCGTGGCCGTGGACGGCGAGGTCGGCGCCCGCCGAGTCGATGGCCTCGGCCAGCAGGTAGCTGCCGAGGAACGGGTAGATCTCGGGGGGTTCGCCGGCCAGGGTGTCCGGCACCGGGGAGAAGTGGGTGAGGGCGACGCGTACGTCGCAGTCCTGGTCCCGGAGTTCCTCCAGCGAGGCCCGCAGGGTGTCGGCCCGGTGGCGTGAGTACCGGACGAACTCCCGCATGATCGGCTCGCCGAACTCGCCGGCGCAGCGGCCCACGAACCCGCCGCCGAAGCCCTTGGTGCCGGCCACTCCGATGCGCGTGCCGCCGTTGTCCACCACGGTGGCCTGGCCTTCGAGGACCCGTGCGCCCGCGTCCTGGAGGACGGCGGTGACGTCGTCGGGGCAGTCGGCGTGGTGGTCGTGGTTGCCGAGGACCGCGACCACGGGGACCGCGAGGTCCTTGATCTCCCGTGCGACGACCTGGGCCTCCTCGACGGTGCCGTGCCGGGTGAGGTCCCCGGCGAGCAGCAGGACGTCGGCGCTCTCGTGCAGGGTCTCGAACGAGGGACGGAGCACGCCCTGGCTCTCCGGGCCCAAGTGGATGTCCCCGACGGCCGCGATGCGGATCATTCGACCTCCTCGGCATGGTCGGGCGCCGCGTTGTCCGCGACCACGAGGTCGCAGTGGACGGGGTGTCCCAGCAGCTCCGCGCGGGCGCTGCGCAGGACGTCGTCGCGGCACTGGGCGGACGGCACGGTGCCGGTCAGCAGGATCGCCTCGCCCCGGATCTCGATCCGCACGCCCAGCTCACCGAGGGGCCCGGCGGCCAGGTGGTCGGTGAGGTGGGCGACGAGGTAGTCCAGGTTCCGCGCGCCGCCCGCGCCCTGGGCGGGCCGGGTGCCGGGGCCGCTCATCGCTGCTCCTCCCGTGCGGAGATCACGTTCAGCCGCTCCAGGAGGAAGAGGAACGCGGCGGGCATCGGCTCGTCCCCGCAGGAGCGTCGTACGTCCTCCCAGTCGACCTTCTCGCGCAGGGCCCGGGCCGCGGCGAGCACCGGCCCGAAGTCGCAGTAGTGCTCGGAGAACGCCTGGATCAGCCCGCGCATGAGATCGGTGGGCGCCAGTACGGGCATGAGCACCGAGTCGACGGGGATCTCCTGTGCCCGGGCCAGGATGTCGGTGGTGACGGGGCGGTGGGCCATCTCGAAGAGGAGGTCGACCTCCTGGCCGAGGCACGTGGTCTTCATCAGCCAGTCCTCCGGCGGCATACGGACCGTGAGTCCGGCTTCGGCCAGTGTGCCGGCCACCGCTTCGGCGTCGGAGCGGAGCACGCAGAAGTCGGCGTCGTGCTGGAGGTGTCCGCTCCCGCCGTGGGCGTACACGGCCACGCTGCCGGCCAGGGCGAAGGTGTGCCCGTGGCGTTTCAGCAGCGCGCCGACCTGCTTGGCGGCCTCCAGGATCGCCTGGCTGCGGTCCCGGGGCAGTTCCTGGCTGTTCAGCGGGCGCGGTTCCCGCGAGGCCGCCCCGGCCGGGCTGTCCCCGACCGGGCGCAGCTCGGGAAATCCGGGCTGTCGAGCGGGCGCCGTGTTCTCCCGGTTCGTCATCACGCCTCCGTTCCCCACCCGGTCCGGCCGGGGCTCGGTGAAGGCCCCGAGTACCCGCCTGGCAGGGTTTCGACCGCGCGCCCCGAAGGGGCGCGGGGAACTGCGCGACCAGCCGCGACGGCGCCGCGGTCGACCGACGCACCCCAGGCCGACCACAACCCCGCCGGCCCACCCAGCGGAGCGCCTACGCCGCGGTGTAGCCGAGCCGGCGCCTCATGTAGGGCGTCATGTGGTTCTTGGCCTTGGCCAGCGTGGTGGTACGGCCGCCGAGGACCGCGGTCTCGCCGCCCGGCACCGGCAGCATCGTCACGCCGTCGGCGGGGCCGAACGGGACGATGAGCGGCGTGCGGTGGATCGGCCGGTAGAACCGGGGCTCCTTGCGGTGCTTCCCGGCGCTGTTCAGGTAGGTGCGGATGTTGTGGGCGGCCAGGTCGGCCTGGGCGAGCGCGGCCGGGGTGATCTTGACCTCGGTGGCGTCGTTGACGTCGCCGACCGCGAACACGTCCAGCCAGCCCTGGACCCGCAGGGCCTGGTCGACCTTCACATGGCCGGATGCGTTCAGCCAGTCGCCGTGCCCGGCCAGCCGCAGCCAGAGCGTGTTGGGCGTGGTGCCGGTCGCCCAGAAGGAGCGGTCGGCCTCGATGACGTTGCCGCGGGCGTCGCGGTAGGTGCCGAAGTCGTTGCCGGGGGACATGAAGGCGTCCAGCCACACGTCGACGTCGTGCGCCTCCAGCCAGCCGCGCGCCTTGCGGCCGGCCCGCACGCTGCCCGTGGCGTGCAGCAGTTCGGGCCCGGAGTGGGCGAGCGTGACCCGGGCGTCCGGCCGGGCGAGGCGGATCTCGGCGCTGAGCTCGACGCCGGAGGGGCCGCCGCCGACGATCAGGACGTGTTCGGCGGCGGCGATGTGCTGCTGGTGCGTGGCGAAGGCCTTGGCGGCTTCCTCGGCGGTGGTGCCGGCGAAGCGGGCCGGTTCGGGGTAGTCGGCGCCGGTCGCGATCACCAGGACGTCGTACGGGAGCCGCTCCCCCGTCGCGAGGACGACCTGGCGCTCGGTGGTGTCGACGCGGACGGCCTTGCCGACGGCCACGCGGCCGTTGCGCAGCAGGCGGTCGTACGGGATGAACGGGCTGTGCGACCACTCCCGGCGCACCCCGGCACGCAGGGACGCGATGCGGTGGAAGAAGACCTCTTTGCGGTCCACCAGTGTGACCCGGGCCGTGGTGTCCAGTCGCTTCGCGAGACGGACGCCGGCGTAGCCGCCGCCGATCACCACTCTCGGCCACTCGGCCCCCTTTGGCCACTCCCCTTTCGGCGAGCCTAGCGCTTGAAACATAAAGAATCGATGGGGCCCGGTGTGCGTTCCGTGAAGGGTGCGCGCCGCGAGGAGGAGCCGGGGTGGGGCGAAAAACGTCCGGGCCGACCCGTGGGGGCCGGCCCGGACGTTCGGTGCGGGGTGGATCAGACGCGGATCAGACCCGAATCAGACGCGCATCAGACGCGCATCAGACGCGCATCAGACGCGGATCAGACGAGGTCGAACCGGTCCAGGTCCATGACCTTGGCCCACGCCGCGACGAAGTCGTTCACGAACTTCGCCTTCGCGTCGTCGCTCGCGTAGACCTCGGCGAGGGCGCGCAGCTCGGAGTTGGAGCCGAAGACCAGGTCGGCACGGGTGCCGGTCCACTTGACCTCGCCGGAGGCGTCACGGCCCTCGAACGTGGTCTGGTCGGCGGACGTGGACTTCCAGGTCGTGCCCAGGTCGAGCAGGTTGACGAAGAAGTCGTTGGTCAGCTTGCCCGGCGTCTCGGTGAAGACACCGTGCTGCGAGCCGCCCTGGTTGGCGCCGAGGACGCGCAGGCCGCCGACGAGGACGGTCAGCTCGGGGGCGCTCAGGGTGAGCAGGTTGGCGCGGTCGAGCAGCAGGTACTCGGCCGGCAGGCGGTTGCCCTTGCCGAGGTAGTTGCGGAAGCCGTCCGAGGTCGGCTCCAGCGCGGCGAAGGACTCCGGGTCGGTGTGTTCCTCAGTCGCGTCCACCCGGCCCGTCGTGACGGGAACCGTCACGTCGAACCCGGCGTCCTTGGCGGCCTTCTCGACACCGGCGGCACCGCCGAGGACGATCAGGTCGGCCAGGGAGACCTTCTTGGCACCGGAGTTGAACTCCGACTGGACGCCCTCCAGGACACGCAGGACCTGGGCGAGTTCGTCGGGGTTGTTGACCTCCCAGCCGCGCTGCGGCTCCAGGCGGATCCGGGCGCCGTTGGCACCGCCGCGCTTGTCGCTGCCGCGGAACGTCGAGGCCGACGCCCAGGCGGTGGACACGAGCTGCGAGACCGTGAGGCCGGAGGCGAGCAGCTTGGCCTTGAGCGCCGTCACGTCGGCGGCGTCGATGGCCTCGCCCTCGGCCTGCGGCAGCGGGTCCTGCCACAGCAGCGTCTCCGCCGGGACCTCCGGGCCGAGGTACAGGGACTTCGGGCCCAGGTCACGGTGGGTCAGCTTGTACCAGGCGCGGGCGAAGGCGTCCGCGAACTCGGCCGGGTTCTCGTGGAAGCGCTTGGAGATCGGCCCGTAGATCGGGTCGAAGCGCAGCGAGAGGTCGGTGGTGAGCATCGTCGGCAGCTTCTTGGAGTCGCTGTGGGCGTCGGGGATGATCGCCTCGGCGTCCTTGGCCACCCACTGGTTGGCGCCGGCGGGGCTCTGGGTCAGCTCCCACTCGTAGCCGAAGAGGATGTCGAAGAAGTCGTTGCTCCACTGGGTGGGCTTGGTCGTCCACGTCACTTCGAGGCCGGAGGTGATCGCGTCGCCCGCCTTGCCGGAGCCGTAGGTGGACTTCCAGCCCAGGCCCTGCTCCTCCATGGAGGCGGCCTCGGGGTCGTTGCCGACCGCGTCGGCCGGGCCGGCGCCGTGGGTCTTGCCGAAGGTGTGGCCACCGGCGATGAGGGCGACGGTCTCCTCGTCGTTCATCGCCATCCGGCGGAAGGTCTCGCGGATGTCGCGGGCCGCGGCGATCGGGTCCGGGTTGCCGTTCGGGCCCTCCGGGTTGACGTAGATCAGGCCCATCTGGACGGCGCCGAGCGGGTTCTCCAGCTCACGGTCGCCGGTGTAGCGCTGGTCGTCGAGCCAGGTGGTCTCGGGACCCCAGTAGACGTCCTCGTCGGCCTCCCAGACGTCGGCTCGGCCGCCGCCGAAGCCGAAGGTCTCGAAGCCCATCGTCTCCAGGGCGACGTTACCGGTGAGGATCATGAGGTCGGCCCAGGAGATGGACTGGCCGTACCTCTTCTTGACCGGCCACAGCAGACGGCGGGCCTTGTCCAGGTTGCCGTTGTCCGGCCAGCTGTTCAGCGGCGCGAAGCGCTGCTGACCGCGGCCGCCACCGCCGCGGCCGTCGCTGATGCGGTAGGTGCCGGCGCTGTGCCAGGCCATCCGGACCATCAGCGGGCCGTAGTTGCCGAAGTCGGCCGGCCACCAGTCCTGCGAGGTGGTCAGCACCTCGGCGATGTCCCGTTTGACGGCCGCCAGGTCGAGGGCCTGGAACGCCTTGGCGTAGTCGAACTCCTCGCCGAGCGGGTTCGCCACGACGGGGTCCTTGGCGAGGATCTTCAGGTTGAGCCGCTCCGGCCACCACTGACGGTTGCCGCCGCCCTGCGTCGGGTGGGGGGCGCGATCGTGCGCGACGGGGCAGCCGCCGGTGCCCTCCGTCTTCGCGTCGGTGACGATCGCATCGGGGTTCTCAGCCATGGGAAACCTTCCGAACTAGGTGGATCACAGTGCTGGGGGTGCACTGCTGGCGGTGGAACAGGTGGGGCACAGGCCCCAGTAGATGACCTCGGCCTCGTCGATCGCGAAGCCGTGGTCGTCTGACGCGGTCAGACAGGGCGCCTCGCCGACCTCGCAGTCGACGTCGGCGACGACACCGCACGACCGGCACACGATGTGGTGGTGGTTGTCGCCGACCCGCCCCTCGAACCGGGCCGGGCTGCCGGCCGGCTCGATACGGCGTACGAGTCCCGCCGCGGTGAGTGCGTGGAGGCCCTCGTACACCGCTTGCAGGGAGACATGACCTACGCGATCACGCACCCCCGAGGCGATGGCCTCGACACCGAGGTGGTCACCGGCCCGGACGGCTTCCAGCAGCGCGACTCGCGCAGCCGTCACCCGCAGGCCGGCACCGCGGAGCTCCTCGGCGGGGGTCGGAGTCTGGGATGCGGTCATGGCAGACAACCTACCTTGCTAAACACGAATGATTCAAGAAAACGAACGATGAAGCTTTGGCGGCCCCACGGCCCCCTTCCGTCGACGCACTTGCCCCTCTCCGCACCTCCCAAAGCGCGAAAAATCATCTTTTCCGACATCGAGTCATGCCTTTCTGTCAAGGCCTGGATTGGTCGCAATCCCCCTGTACTCGATGGAGGTACATCGCATGCTCGGCAGACATACCGCGGCTGGCCGCCGCACCGCTCTGACCGTTTTCGGCGCCCTCGTCCTCAGCGGCGTCACCTCGGCCGCGGCGGCCGGGCCGCCCCCCGCGCCGGTGCCCGCGTCCACCGCCGCGCAGACCCTCGGTGCCGACCGGCCGTCCACCGCGGTGCTGCGGGCACTGGAGCGTGACCTCAAGCTGAAGCCGGGGCAGGCGGCCGACCGGCTGGTCAACGAGGCGGAGGCGGGCGTCCGCGCCGGCCGGCTCCGCAACTCGCTGGGCGAGCGCTTCGCGGGGGCCTGGCTGCGGGGGACGACCGCAGCCGAGCTGACCGTCGCGACCACGCGGGCCTCCGATGTGTCCGCCATCCAGGCGCAGGGCGCGAAGGCCGCGGTCGTCAAGCGGACGCTGGTCGAGCTGCGGACCGTCAAGGAGAAGCTGGACAAGGCCGCCACCCGGGTCAAGACGCGCGAGACCCCGGTCTGGTACGTCGACGTGCCGACGAACCGGGTCGTCGTCCAGGCGACCAAGCGGTCGGCCGCCACCGCCTTCATCAAGACCGCCGGCGTCCAGGACGAGGGCGTCGGGATCCGGGTGTCGGCGCAGCGGCCGCGGCTGCTGGCGGACCTCGTCGGCGGCCAGGCCTACTACATCGAGGGCACCGCCCGCTGCTCCATCGGGTTCTCCGTCACCAAGGGCGACCAGCAGGGCTTCGCCTCGGCGGGCCACTGCGGCGACCAGGGCGACTCGACCACCGGCTCCAACATGGCCACGCAGGGCACGTTCCAGGCCTCCACGTTCCCCGGCAAGGACATGTCCTGGGTCGGCGTCAACAGCGACTGGACCGCTACGGCCGACGTGGAGGGCGAGGACGACGCGCGCACGCAGGTCACCGGCTCGGTCCAGGCGCTCGTCGGGGCGTCGATCTGCCGCTCCGGCTCCACCACCGGATGGCACTGCGGCACCATCGAGCAGCACGACACGAGTGTCAGCTACTCGCAGGGCACCGTGGACGGCGTCACCGAGACGACGGTGTGCGCCGAGCCGGGCGACTCCGGCGGCCCGTACCTGTCGGGGTCCCAGGCCCAGGGCGTGACCTCGGGCGGCTCGGGTGACTGCACGGACGGCGGTACCACCTTCTACCAGCCGATCAACCCGATCCTCAGCGACTTCGGGCTGGTCCTGAAGACCGCGGCCGCCCAGAAGGGCGCTCCCGCTCCGCAGGACAACGGGGCCGCCGACACCTGGGCCGCGGGCCGCGTCTACGAGGCCGGCGCCACGGTGACCCACGCGGGCGTCCGCTACCAGTGCCTCCAGACACACCAGGCGCAGGGCACGTGGTCGCCGCTCGCCACTCCGGCGCTGTGGCAGAAGGTGTAGACGAGGCACGGGAGTCGTACGGCGTGCGGTGCGGGCCACTGTCCCCGCACCGCACACCGGCCCTCGGCGGTCCCTCCGCGCCGGACACCCCCCTAATCCTCCGGATCCTCCGCCAGGAACGCGTACGCGGTGGCGACGAACGGGTCGTGGGCGCGGTAGCGGCGCGTGCACAGCGCGACCAGGGCCGTGCCCGTGTCGGGTCTGAAGCCCAGGAAGGCCTGCTGGCCGAGGGTGGCACCGCTGTGGAAGTACATCGGGCCGCCGTCCGTGGGGTGCCGGAACCACGCCGTCGTGTGCACGTGCCGGTGCCCGAGGCCGCGCCGCAGGACCGGTGTGCGCACCGCCCGCAGCGCGTCGGCGCACGGGGTGCCGGCCGGGTCGAGGTGGGCTTCGAGGAACGTGAGCAGGTCGTGCGGGGTGGCGCGGACGGCGCCGGCCGCCTCGAAGCCGCCCGCGTCGAAGGGGAGGGTGGGCGTCTGCCCGTCCTTGCCGTGCCCGACGGCGTCGGTCTTCGGGTCCTCCGCGCACAGGGCCGTACCGCTGAGGCCGAGCGGGCGCAGCAGCTGTGCGGCGAGGAGTTCCTCCCAGGCCGTGCCGGTCGCCGCCGCCAGTGCGTGGCCGAGTACGGCGACACCGAGGTTGGAGTAGTGCCACCGGGTGCCGGGTCGGTGCCGTGGGCGGTACCGCAGGAAGGCGTCGGTCACCCGCTCGGCCGGGTAGCGGCCGTAGGGGTTGGTGCGCCAGGCGGGGAGCGCCCGTACGTAGAAGTCGGCCGGCAGGCCGGGCAGTCCGGCCGTGTGGGTGATGAGGTGGGCCAGGGTCACCGGGGCCGTGTCGGTGCGCCGGCCCGGTGCCAGACAGGCTGCGGCCGACTCGCCGCCGGTCAGCAGGCCGCGCTGGACGAGGTGGGCCAGCAGCAGTCCGGTGAACGTCTTCGTGGCCGAACCGATCTCGTAGCGCAGGTCCTGCCGGGCGACGGACGGGGGCGCGGCGGTGCCGCCGCAGTGCAGGGTGCGTCGGCCGTGCCGGGAGACCGCGAAGACGGCGTCGGGTGCGTCGACGGCGTCGACGGCACGCTCCAGACGCTCCCTCAAAGTGGCGTCGTCGGTGGGCGGGCCGTCCGGCGGGGTCTGTTCGGTGTCGTCGGAGATGCCCGGCCAGGGCAGGGGCCGGCCGCTCATGAGGCGACTTGGGTCAGTTCGGTCAGGGCGCGGGAGGTCGCCAGCACGGAGGCGAAGGCCGCGACCAGCGTCGGGTGGTAGATCATGTCGAACAGCTCGTCCGGCTCGCCCTGCGGCATCTCGCGTACGGCGGGCATGGCGCCGTCGGCCTGCTGTGCGGCGGCGAAGCCCTCCCAAGCCCGTTCGTCCAGGGTGGGGCGGGGCAGACAGGCGTCCACGACGAGGAGTTCGCCGAGCAGGTCCCAGCGCTTCAGGTCCAGCCAGTCGTCGATCCAGACCGGCAGCCACATGGCGAGGTAGTCGGCGATGTCCGGCGGCAGGCCGTCCGGGTGCTCGCCCCAGTCGGTGAGGTGGAACACCGTGTGGGTGACGTCGTAGGCGATGTGCCCGCTGACCGTCCAGGGCTCGGGTGTGCGGCCGAGCCAGGTGGAGCCGACGATGTCCGCCTCGGGCATGGAGGGCGTGAGGCCGAACCGGCGCTGGAACGCGGAGAGTCCGAGGCGCCGGGTCGGGTCCAGTTCGAGGGCGGCCCAGCTGTGCGTCCGGTGGTAGAGGACGGTGGCGCGCTCCACCTGGGGTTCGCTGTACCCCAGTTCCTTGTACGGCAGGTAGACCTCGAACGGGATCGGCGAGAGCGGTTCGATGCGCTGGCCGCGTGCCAGCATGCGGCCGCCGTCCAGGGTGTGCCGCCAGGTGTGGTCCAGGAGCTTGCGCGCCAGCTCGGCCTGCCGGGAGCCGGCCACGCCCTCACGGAACAGCACCCGGCAGATCAGGGCCAGTTCGCCGACCGGTTTGAAGCGCTCCAGGAAGCCCACTTCCGGGTCGACGTCGGGTTCCAGACGGAATCCGTCGCGGTGGGCCCACAGCCACTCCAGGGCGCGCACGCCGACGGTGTGCATCAGACGGGTGTCGGTCATCCGGGCACTCCTTCGGCCTCGCGGCTCAGGCAGGTGACGGTCTGTGCCGCGGCGAAGGCGGCCATGAGCGTGGAGTGGTAGCAGTGCAGGAACCCCGGCTCGGTGTCCGCTGCGGCGTCCTCCTGGAAGGCCGCCTGCTGCGGGAGCGCGCCGGAGTCCAGCTGCGCCCGCGCGATCCGGGTCCAGGCGTCCTGGAGGGTCGCGGGGTCGGGCGGGTCCGGCAGGCTCGATGCCACGACCAGCAGTTCGCAGCCGAGGTCCCACATCCCGGCATCCAGGCAGGTGTCGAGCCAGGGCGGCAGCCAGTGCGCCAGATAGGCGGCCAGGTCGGCGGGGACGCCCTCGGGGTCGCGGCCCCAGTCGGTGAGGTGGAAGACGACGTGGGTGAGCGCGTATCCCGAGGAGCGCTCGAACGTCCAGGGTTCCGGCAGCCCGCCCAGCCAGGTGCGGCGCAGCGTCGGGTCGTCCTGCTCGGGCCGGTGGATGCCGCTGCGTCGCTCGGCCTTCAGCACTCCCAGCCGGCGGGTCGGGTCCTGCTCGGTGAGCCGCCAGCCCCGGGTGCGGGCCGTCGTCGCGGCGGCGGCCTCGTACCCGGGGTGTCGCAGTCCGGCCGACGCGAAGACGGAGTAGACCTCCAGCGGGTAGGTCGCGAACGGCTCCAACCGCTGGAGGTGGCGGAACAGTTCGCCCCGGCCCGTCTGCTGCCAGGCGAACCGCAGCAGGTCCGCGGCGCAGGCGTGCAGCGGGTCCCACGGCGGGCTGTGCGCGCGGACGCTCGCACAGGTCTGGGCGAGTTCCCCGAGCGGTTTCCAGGTGGCGTCCACCTGGCCGTCCGCGGTGAGCGCGTCCTCGCCGAGCGCGAAGTCCTCGCGGTGTGCGGACAGCCAGGCGAACGCGGCGGCTGCGACGTCCCGGATCCCGCCGACGTCCAGGGCCGTCATACGAGGGCTCCGGCCGCCCGCATGACCCGCGCCGCCTGTACCTGGAGGGCGACCCGGGGGTCGTTGCCGCCCATCAGTTCCACGAAGTCCAGGCCCGCTTCGAGGCCGAGGGTGTCCGGGACCGCTTCGAGCAGGGTCAGCCAGCGTCCCGCGCCGGCCGCCTGCTGCCAGTCCCTGCGGCGCACCGCCCGCACGAAGCCGCGGGCCACGTCGACCGGCCGGCGCCGGGCGGCGCGGGTGACCGCGCAGTCGTCGCCGGGCACCGCGAGGGGGGCCAGGACCGCTAGTTGGTGGGTCAGAACCTGCCATGTCGCCGCGTCGAGCCAGGCGGCGTCGGGTTCCGTGAGGTCGTCCGCGCCGGGTGGGCCGGCCGGGGCCGAGTCGAACCGCACCAGGGTGCGCCTCATGGCCCAGTGGCTCCATCTGACGGTGGGTGCCGCGTCGGCGCGCGGCGGAAAGGCCTCCACCGTGTTCCGGAACGCGGCAAGTGCTCCCGGGGCGGGCGGAGTCGGGAAGAGGACGTGCGGCAGCAGAAGGTCTGCTCCCAGCACGCGAACGGCCGCGAGGGCGAAGCTGCCCTCCGGGTCGTCCGCCGTCGCTGTGTCGGACATGCGCACGTGGTCTCCGCCCCGGAGGGCGGAGACCACGTCGGTCGCAAGGTCCTGCACAGCGCCCTGCAAGAGGGCCGAAGTGCCTGACTGCTCCATTCACTGCTCCCGTTCGGGGGTCCGCTCAGCCCTTCTTGGGGCGAGGGGTCGGCGGGGACAGCAGCAGCTTGGTGTCTGCGGAGAGCAGCGCCAGGGCGGCGCACTCCCGGCTGTCGCGGTAGACACCGTCGGGCTCGGCGGGGTCAAGTGCCGCTTCTAGGTCGGTCCGGACGTGGGTGATCTCTTCGATCGCCTTGTCAACGGAAGGCATATCACCATCTCCTCTGGGGTCAGCCATAGCCTCCACAACCCAGATCACCATATCGCCACAAAAGCCGCATCTTTTACCGGTAGGGGACATACGTCCCTCCTTCAACATTCCCGCTCCCCGTGTCCGTCGTGCGGACGGCGTCCTGATCAACTCCCCTGTTCCGGTGACCAGTTGGACGGCGAGCGGTGTCGCGGTACGTCGCGCACCACCCCTGAGACCCACCTCACACACGACCCGCTGTCACAGATCGCGGGTCCGCCCGGTCAGTTGGGTGTATCCCGCTCACAGGCAAGGAGATCACCGTGGAACCGCGTCTCGATTACTTCGGCCACCCCCTCGCAGGCAAGGTGCTCCGGCACATCAACACCGCCGGCAAGCTGGTCTCGGACTCCACGCTGCCGGAAACGGTCCAGGAACTGGTGAAGATCCGCGCCAGCCAGATCAACGGCTGCGGCTTCTGCACCGACATGCACACCAAGGACGCGGCCCACGCCGGGGAGACCGCACAGCGTCTGCACCTCGTCGCGGCCTGGCGGGAGGCCACCGTCTTCACGGAGGCCGAGCGCGCCGCGCTGGAGATCGCGGAGCAGGGCACCCGTATCGCCGACGCGGCGGGCGGTGTCACCGACGAGGCCTGGCGCGACGCCGCCAAGCACTTCGACGAGGACCAGCTCGTGGCGCTGATCTCCCTGCTCGCCGTCATCAACGCCTACAACCGCATCAACGTGATCAACCAGCAGCCCGCCGGGGACTACCAGCCCGGTCAGTTCGGCTGACCCGGCGGGTGGGTCATGGCGACAGGGTTGCACGCCCTACCCCGTCCCGTCGCCGTCGTGGTGGGCGCCGGCGGGGTGGTCGGAGCGGCGCAGGTGGGCGTCGGATACGCGCTGGAAGAGCGTGAGTTCAGACCGGACATGATCATCGGAACCTCGGTGGGCGCCCTCAACGGCGCCATCGCGGCCGCCCACCCGGACCGGGCCGCGCCGTGGCTGGACCATGTGTGGGCCCAGTTGCGCCGTCGCGAGGTGTACCCGCTCAGCCGCGTGACCGCACGGGGCAGCGTCTTCACCGACCGGGGGCTGCGCCGACTGATCGCCCGGGCCGAACTGCCGTCGCGGATCGAGGAGTTGACGGTGCCGTTCACCGCGGTGGCCATGGACCTGGACACCGGCGCCGCGGCCCGCCTCGACCATGGCGACCTCGAGTCGGCGCTGCTCGCCAGCGCGGCCGTTCCGGGGATGCTGCCCCCGGTGGACCGTGCGGGCCGCACCCTCGTCGACGGCGGAGTGATCGCTTACGTCCCGGTGCTGGCCGCCCTGCGGGCCGGTGCGGCGAGCGTGGTGGTGGTGTCGAGCGGGCCGGAAAGCGCGCCGCCCCGGCCTCATGGTCCGCGCCGCAGTGCCGGGGCCGTCGCCGCCCGGGCCGGGATGCTGTTGCTGCACCATCAGATCGAGCGTGACCTGCACGAGGTGGCCCGGCACATCCCGACGGTGGTGCTCCCCACCGGCATCGACGCCTGGCCCGCCCCGTGGGACTTCGGCCACTCCCAGCGGCTGATCGGCACCGCGTCCCAGGCGGCCGGGCGCTTCCTGGACGGGCTGCGCGTCGGCGGGCCGGGCCTGTACCGGGTCGACGGCCCCTCGGTGACGCCCCCGGGTCCGGGCGGGACGTCGACTACTCCTTCCGTACTGGAGGCCGGCCTGTGAGTACCATCGCGTTCCTCAACATCGGCATGCACGGGCACGTCAACCCGACGCTGCCGGTGGTGGCCGAGCTCGTCCGGCGCGGCCACAGGGTCACGTACCACACCTCGCCCGCCTTCCGGTCGGAGATCGAGGCCACCGGCGCGAGAGTGCGGCTCTACCCCGGGGGCGAGCAGCCGCTCCCCGATCCGCCGACGCCGGTCACGCTGCTGGAGTCGCTCGCGAGCACCACCGTCCGGCTGCTGCCGAGCGTGCTCGACGATCTGCGCCGGGACCGGCCCGACCTGATCGTCCACGACGCTTCCTGTCTGTGGGGCGCCGTGGCCGCCCGTGAACTCGGTGTGCCGGCGGCCTCGTCGTTCACCACGTTCGCCTTCGGCCGGCACGTCCCCAGCCCGACCGGCGCCTCGTGGCACCTGCTGGCGGGGGCATGGGCCCAGCCGCGCAGCGTACGGGGGTACGTCCGCTCCCGCCGGGAGCTGCGCCGCCGCTTCGACGCCCGCGGCCTGCCCCTGGTCGACCTGCTGAACATCCGCCAGCCGCTCAACTTGGTCTACACCTCACGGGCGTTCCAGCCGGCCGTCGAGGACTTCGACGCGTCCTACCGTTTCGTCGGCCCCAGCATCGGCGCCCGCCCGGCCGACCCGTCGTTCGAGGCCGACCGGCTCCACGACCCGGTGCTGTACGCCTCGCTGGGCACGGTGTTCGGCGCCGACCCGAAGCTGCTGCGGACGTTCGCGAGCGCGCTCGCCCCCCTGGGCGGCACCGTGATCGTCTCGACCGGGCAGAGCGACCCGGACGCGCTGGGGCCGCTGCCGGCGAACGTGCTTCCCCTGCGGTTCGTTCCGCAGCTCGAAGTACTGGACCGCGCGGCGCTGTTCGTCACCCACGGCGGGATGAACAGTGTGAACGAGGCGATGCACGCGGGCGTCCCGATGCTGGTGGTCCCGCAGGGCGCCGACCAGCCGATGACCGCCGCCCGCGTCGTCGAGCTCGGCGCAGGCCTGTCCCTCGGCACCGAGGACGTCGCGAAGGGCTCCGTACGTGCCCTCGCCCGGCGCCTGCTGCACGAGCCCGGGTTCCGGACGGCCGCCGCCGCCCTGAAGGCCGCCCAGCACGCGGCGGGCGGGTACCGGCGGGCCGCCGACGAGCTCGAACAGTACGTACGGGGCGCCGGCCCGGACCGTCCGGCGGTGGTCGCCGTCGATCCGTCGCAGCGGGGCTGAGCGATGTCACTCGTCATCGTGCTGCTGCTGTTCGCCGGGCTGTCCGAGGCCGCCGGGCGGATCCTGCCGCTGCTGGCGCGCCGACCCGGCATGTCACGGCGGCTCGTGCCCGGACTGCTGCTGGCCGCCGGCCTCGTCGAGGCCGCCGTACTGGCCCTGTGGCCGCTGACCGCGGGGACCCTGGCCGAGCTCCTGGTGTCCCCGGCACCGCCGGGCGACGCACTGGCGTGGACGCCAGGCCTGGTCGCGCCGCTGGTCCTCGCCGGCGTCCTCGCGTTCCCGCTGCTCGGGCCGCTGCTCCATCTGCTGCTCTTCGTCGGGGTCGGGGCGGGCCTGGCCGAGCCGCTGGCGGACGCGACCGAGCTCGGCTGGTGGGGGGCCGCCGGCTGCGTCGCCGTGGCCGGTGTCGGACTCGGGGTCGCCGTAGGAGCCGTTCGGCGTCTGGTCGTGAGGTTCAGCGCGCCCCGGACACCGGAGCCGATCGCATGAACGACTTCCTGTTCTGGGCCTGTGTGCTCGGGCCCGTCCTGCTCGCCGAGGGTCTGCTGGCCCGCTACGAGGTGCTGGCCTACAGCGCCGGGTTCCGGTCCCCGACGACCGTGCTCCCCGAGGGCGTGCCCTACGCCCGGGGCGCGGCCGCCGACCGTCCTCCGGGCGCCTACCTGGTGTATCTCGACGGCATCGGCAAACGCCGGGTCCGGGACACCCGGGACGGCGGCCAGCTGGTGAAGGCCGTGCTCGCCGGGGCGCCGGAGCTGCGGGTGCTGGGGCAGGTGCAGCCCTACTCGCCGCTGGCCGACCCGATCGCGGACCGGCCGGTGTGGGCGTGGCTGCGCCGGCACATCGGGCTGCTGCTGTTCCTGCACAACGTCATGCAGGTCTTCGTGGCCGCCGACCACCGCTACCGCCCGCTCTACAACCGGGCCGTGGGCTCCCAGATCGCCACCCAGCTGGAGCTGGCCGGCTACCGGCCCGACAGCGGCGTCCCCGTGGTGCTGCTCAGCTACAGCGGGGGCGCCCAGGTCGCCACGGGAGCGGTGGACGAGCTGCACACCCGGCTGCGCTGCCCGGTGGTCGTGATCACGCTCGGCGGATTCCACAACGGCGCCAACGACCTCACCCATGCCGAGCAGGTGCACCAGCTCACCAGCGCCTACGACCGCATCGAGGGGGTCGGCACCTGGATCTTCCCGCAGCGCTGGCGGCTGCTGCGCGGCAGCGGGTGGAACCGGGCCCGCCGCGCCGGGAAGATCACCGTGCACCGGCTGGAGCCGGCCACCCATCTCGGCCCGCACAGCTACATCAGCCCGGAGGTACGGCTGCCGGACGGCCGCAGTCACCTCGACCGCACGACCGACACCGTGATCACGCTGATCCGCGCCCGGCAGCGCGGGGCGACCACGACCGCCCCGGCCACGGACCGCCCGGCGCCCTGAGAGCGCGCCGCTGCTACGAGGTTCCGGCGCGCTACGAGGTCGCGGCCTGGTCGTCGTCGAGGCCGGCGACCAGACCCCGCAGCAGCGGGCCGTACTCCGGGTGGGCGAGGGCGGACGCCATCTGGGCGACCAGGTAGTCGGCCGGGTTGCCGGTGTCGTACCAGCGGCCCTTGATGACCTGCCCGTACACGGCGCGGGTGGCGGCGTAGGCGTTGATGGCGTCGGTCAGATAGACCTCGCCGGTCCGGTGCTCGTACCAGCGGCGGGTCTGCTCGCGCAGTTCGTCGATGATGCCGGGGGTGACGACATAGCCGCCGATGGCCGCGTACGCCGACGGGGCGGCGGAGGGCTCGGGCTTCTCGACCAGACCGGTGATGCGCAGCTGGCCGTCGCCGAGGTCCTCCTTGACGATGGGCACGCCGTAGCGCTGGGACTCGGTGGGGTCCATCGGCAGCAGGGCCAGCACCGGGCAGCCGGTCTGCTCGTAGGCGCGGATCAGCTGCTGGGCGCGCGGGACCTCGGCGACGAAGACGTCGTCGGGCCACAGCACCAGGACCGGCTCGTCGCCGAAGGAGCGGGCGGCGTTCAGCACGGGGGTGCCGTTGCCGTACGGGCCGTACTGGTCGAGGTAGGTGATGTGGCCCTGGCGGGCCAGTTCCGCGACCTCCTCCACAGCGTCCGCGTAGGCCGTCTTGCCGTCGGCCCGGAGCTGGTCGACGAGGGCGGGGTTGGGCCGGAAGTGGTCCTGGATGAGGCTCTTGCCGCCGGAGACCACGATGGTGATGTCGGTGATGCCGGAGTCCACCAGCTCCCGCACGGTGTGCTCGATGACCGGCTTGTCACCGACCGGCAGCATCTCCTTCGGCGTCGCCTTCGTCAGCGGCAGCAGCCGGGAGCCGAGCCCGGCTGCGGGAATCACGGCCCTGCGAATGGTCGGGGACATCAGGTCTCTCTCGGTCAGTAGGCACACCGGACCGGCGGGCGCGGCGCAGAGTCGACGCTACCAACGCCCGCGGTGGGGCTCCGCGGCGCGGTCGGCAGGCGGCGTCCCCCGCGTCCGCTTGTAGCCTGGTCGTTCAGGGCTGGAGGACATGCATGCGCGCCGAGGACGACAAGGGCTCCCTGGACCGGGCGGCGGAGCAGTTCATGGCGGCGCGCCCGCAGCTGTTCGGCATCGCGTACCGGATCCTCGGCAGTGCCGTGGAGGCCGAGGACATCGTCCAGGAGGCGTGGGTGCGGTGGCAGAACACCGACCGCGCGGAAATCAGGGAGCCGGCGGCGTTCCTGGCGACCGTGACCTCCCGTCTGGCGATCAACCTCGCCCAGGCCGCCAGGATGCGGCGTGAGTCGTACACCGGTCCCTGGCTTCCGGAGCCGGTCGACACCCGTGCGGATCCGCAGCTGGGCGCCGAACGGGCCGAGGCGCTGGACCTGGCGGTGCTCCTGCTCCTCGAAAGGCTCAATCCGGTGGAACGGGCCGCCTATGTGCTGCGGGAGGCCTTCGACTACCCGTACAAGCGGATCGCGGACATCCTGGAGACGAACGAGGCCCATACGCGCCAGCTGGTGACCCGTGCCCGCAAGCACGTGGCCGCTGAGCGAAGGCAGCCGGTCGGCGACGGTGTCCACCGGCGTCTGCTGGAGGTCTTCCTCGACGCGGCCCGGACCGGCAGCCTGTCGGTGCTGGAGGGCGTCCTCACGGACGACGTGGTCAGCTACACCGACGGCAACGGGATGCGCGGGGCGTCCAGGATCCCGGTGGTGGGGCGGCCGCGCGTGTCCAAGTACCTCGCCGCCTTCGCCCCACGGTTCTGGCCGCCGACGGAGGTCCGCTGGGTCGAGGCCAACGGCCGCCCGGCCGTCCTCGTCACGGCCGGGGGCGACCCGGTGGCCCTGCTCAGCGTCGATGTCTCGGCCCGGGGTATCGAACGCGTCATGTGGGTGATGAATCCGGACAAGCTGGCCCCGTACGTGGCGTCGCTGGCCGATTGAGTCCACCCCCGGCTCGTCGAGCGGGGCGGCTGTCACAACGCCGGTGCCTTGTCGGTCAACAGGCTGTCCCGGACCGGGATCCCCTACGCGGCGAGGTGCGTCGACCATGAGCGAGCCGTTCCGGCTTCCCGACCTGTCCACCGAGAAGGACTACGTCGGCGAGTCCTTCGCCCCCCTCTACACCACCACGGTCACGGTGAGCGGCGGCCCGGCCGGTCACGGGCGTGCCTCGGGGCGGGCGCGCTCGGCCGACGGCGTCCTCGACCTCGACCTCCGCATGCCCGCCGAACTGGGCGGGGAGGGCCGGGGTACCAACCCCGAGCAGCTGTTCGCGGCCGGTTTCGCCGCCTGCTTCCACGGCGCCCTGAGCCTGGTGGCACGGCAGGAGGAACTCGACCCGGCCCCGATCTCCGTGGCGGCGACCGTGGCCTTCGGCCGGGCCTCCGAGGACGACGTCGTCCTGCTGCACATCGACCTGGCGGTCAGGTGGCCGGACATCGACCCGGAGATCGCCGCCCCACTCCTTGAGAAGGCCGATTCGCTGTGCCCGTACGCGCGGATGGCGTGGCAGGGGACCCCGACGACGATCACGCCGGCGACCCGACCGGCCGGCCACGCGCCTCCCGCCTGCGCCCAAGCCGGGCCTGCCGCAGGATGAGAGGGCGCGGGGTGCGTGGGCCGGCGGCGGACGGTGTCACAGATACGGCGATCAACCGGTCGTACTCGGTGACAACCCCGTGATCGGAGTACACCGTGGCCCTCACCGAACAACGTCTTTCCACCATGGTGCTGGTGATCGGCACCGGAGGCGCCGGTCTGCGCGCGGCGATCGAACTGGCCGAGGCCGGTGTCGACGTCCTCGCGGTCGGCAAACGCCCCAAGGAGGACGCCCACACGGCGCTGGCGGCCGGGGGCATCAACACGGCGCTGGCCACGATGGATCCCGAGGACAGCTGGCAGCAGCGGGGGCTGGCGGAGCTCGCGGTGATCGAGAAGCGGATGCTGGACGTCGGCGTCCACCCGGACATCGCCGGCTTCCAGGACCTCGCGCACGCCTTCGACCTCAAGTCCGCGGCCCTGGCGGCCCGGGCCACCCTCGAAGCGGCGCTGGAGCGCCGCGAGACCCGGGCTGCCACAACCGCAGCGACTACCCGGACCTCGATCCCGCCCTTCCAATCTCCGCGACGCACCTGTCACAGGCGGAGCCCCTGTCCTGTCTCTCCTGGTGCAGACCGAATCTTTCTCCGAGAGGAATCCGTCATGAAGGTCGTAGTGATCGGTGGAACCGGGCTCATCGGCTCGAAGCTGGTCGGCAAGCTCGACGAACACGGGCACGAGGCCGTCGCGGCCGCGCCCAACACCGGCGTCAACACCCTGACGGGCGAAGGGCTCGCCGAGGTCCTGGAGGGCGCGTCGGTCGTGGTCGACGTGTCCAACTCGCCCTCGTGGGAGGACGACGCCGTCATGGACTTCTTCCGGACCTCCACGGCGAACCTCCTCAAGGCGGAGGCCGAGGCCGGGGTGACCCACCATGTGGCGCTGTCCGTGGTCGGCACCGACCGCCTCCTGGAGAGCGGTTACTTCCGGGCCAAGCAGGCCCAGGAGGACCTGATCAAGGAGTCCGGCATGCCCTACTCCATCGTCCACGCCACCCAGTTCTTCGAGTTCATCAAGGGGATCGCGGACATCTCGACCGACGGCGACACCGTGCGGCTGGCCCCGGCGAAGATCCAGCCCATGTACTCCGACGACGTGGCCGCGGCCGTCGGCCGCACCGCGGTCGGCTCGCCGGTGGGCGGCGTGGTGGAGGTCGCGGGCCCCGACGTGTTCCAGCTCGACGAGCTCATCCGCAAGACCCTCGCCGACCACGACGACCCGCGCACGGTCGTCACGGACCCGCAGGCCCCGTACTCCGGAGCCGTGCTGCAGGAGACCACGCTCCTGCCGGGACCGGACGCGCAGATCGCGAAGACCAAGCTGTCGGACTGGCTCGCGCAGCAGCAGTGAGCAGGGCGAAGTGGCCCCTGCCCGTGGGTGCGCGGGCGGGGGCCGCGACGTATGTCAGCGACCAGGTGACAGGACCGTTTCCAGGGGCGCGAGGTCACCGGACCGGGCGGCCGTGAGGAAGGCCTGCACCAGCCGTCGGTGCGCGACCGCGTCCACCGGCTGCCGGACCCGGTGCGCGGTGAGACGGTCCTGGGCGCGTGAGACCTGCTGCCTCGCGTTGGGCACGCCGATGCCCAGGAGCTCGGCGATCCGGTCGTACGGGTAGCCGAACCCCTCCCGCAGGACGTACGCGGCCCGTTGGGTCGGCGTCAGCGTCTCCATCAGCAGGCGAACGGCCCGCTCGACGGCGTCGTGCCGCTCGGCCACCGCTTCCGGGGTGGCGTCGAGGGCCGGCGGCTCCGGGAACCAGGGACCGGCACAGGTTTCGCGGCGTTTCCAGGCGGACTGGACGAGGTTGAGGGCCAGCCGGACGGTGGTCGTCCTGAGCAGCGCCGTCGGGTTCAGGACGACCGTACGGTCCGTTCGCTGCCACCGGAGCCAGGCCTCCTGGAGGATGTCCTCCGCCTCGCCGGCGTCTGCGACGATCCGGTTGGCGATCCTGAGCAGTCCGGGTCTGGCCTGGACGAACACCGCCGTCGCCTCGTCGGGTACGCCCGTGGCCGCGGCGCTCGTCGTGCCCGCCGGGTCCGGATCCTGCACGGCTTCGACCAGATACGTGTTCACGACCGGCTCCTCCGCTCCGTGGGTCGGCGGCCTGAAAGTCGGCCCGAACCAACATCGCCCCGGGAGGCGGGCGCCCGCGCCCTTGGGATGCCGTAGGCGACCCCGTGGTCCGCGTGGCCGGTGCGTGGCCGGGCATGCGTGGGCCGCGTCACAAGGTCCGCGCCTGCCCGGTCTCCCTTGTAGGAGAGGGAGGGCGCGGTATGGCGAGTGCGAACGACGCGGTACCGATCGCGGAACTGCTCGACGAACGGCGGCATCTGCTGGATGTCGCGTACTGGATGCTGGGCAGCGGCCGTGCGGCCGAGGGCGTCGTCGACGAGACCTACCGGCGGTGGTTCGAGCTGCCGGAGGCGGAGCGGGCGCGGACCACGGCACCGCGGTCCTGGCTGGCGAAGGCCGCAGGAGGCATCTGTCTGTCCCGGCTGACTCCGCCGGGCCGGGCCCGGGCCCGGGCGGTACGGACGGAGCCCGGCGGTGCGGTGCCGCAGGGCATGCGGGCGGAGGAGATCAGCACGGTTCTGCTGGACGCGCTGGACGCGCGGGACTCGCCGGCCCCGGCCGAGCGGGCGGCGTTCGTCCTCGACGACGTGTTCGGGATGGCGCCGCACGCGGTCGCCGACATCGTCAGGCGGACCGAGCCGCGGTGCGTCGAGCCGGCCGACCGGGCCCGTCGCAGTCTGCGGGCACGGCGCGCGCGGCCGACGCCGGCCGAGCGGCACGACGAGGTGGTCCGCGCGGTGCGTCAGGCCTGTGTGACGGAGGACGAGGCGCTGCTGGCGTCGCTGCTGGCGGCCGACGCGACGGCGTTCTTCGACGGTGGCGGCAAGGTGCGGGCGCTGATCGAGCCGGTGCGGGGCGACATTGAGGTGGCCCGCAGCCTGCTGACCCTGCTGGCCCGGCGTCCGCGGACCACCGTGGACACCCATCCCGTCAACGGCCGGACCGGCCTCGTGGTGCGCTACGGCCGTCAGGTCGCCGCGGTCGTCGGCCTCGACGTCGCCGGCCCGCGGGTCGTCCAGGTCTGGGTCACCCTCAACCCCGACAAGCTGCGCACCTGGAACCGCCCCGGCCCCGCTCAGCCCTGAACGCGGGAGCCCGAGCCGAGGAACGCGGCGATCTTGCCGGGTTCCAACACCCACATCAGCTGGTGGATGCCGGCGGGCGAGGCGGCCATCGTCATGAACGTCGTCGGCAGGCCGTCCCGGTAGAGCAGTACTCCGTCGCGCCCGTTGGCCTCGACATGGCGGACGTCCGCCCCGCTCCAGAACCCCCGTGTGGCGCTCGCGAGGTTCGCCACCCGCGCGCGGCCGAGCACGGGGACGCGCGCGGCGCCCCGGATGCCGTTGCCGTCGGACAGGCTGACGGCGTCCGGCGTCAGGAGCGACTCCAGGGAGGCGACGTCCCCGTTCCGCGCCGCGGCGCGGAAGGCGTCGAGGAGCTGTCGGTGCGCCACCGCGTCGACGGTCTCCCGCTGGTCGGCCGCGAGATGCCGACGGGCCCGGCTCACGATCTTGCGGACGTTGACGACGCTGAGCCGAAGGATGTCCGCGATGTCGGCGTAGGCGTAGTCGAACGCCTCCCTCAGGACGTACGCGGCCCGCGCGGCGGGGCTCAGCTTCTGCAGGACGAGGAGCAGCGCGAGCTCCAGCGCCTCGGCCCGTTCGGCGCCCACCTCGGGATCGTTGCTGGTGTCGACGGGCTCGGGCAGCCACGGGCCGATGTAGGTCTCGCGGCGCACCCGGGCCGACTGGGCGACGTTGATGGCCAGCCGGGTGGTGGTGCTCGACAGGAACGCCACCGGGCTGACCACCACCGAGCGGTCGGTCTTCCCGCTGTCTCCGATCCTCCGGTCGTCTCCCTCATTGACCGGAGGCCTCCCTGTTCTGTGACAGGGAGGCGTCGCCGCTCAGGCCCAGGCGGTCACCGGCACGAACGAGCTGTCCTGCCGGAAGAGATCCGTCCCGTTCGACCGTTCCACCCGCAGCTCGTAGTTGTAGTGCCGCAGGTAGTACCCGGGGTAGTTGTACGACTCGAAGCGGATCGAGCCGCTCGCCGTGCCGGTACGGGCGATGAACGTGGCGTCCTTGGCGAAGGTCGACGTGCCGTCGTTGGTGTCGAGGCGGGCCCGGAAGTCCCAGTGGCGCAGATACCTGCCCGAGGAGTCGCGGAAGGAGTAGCCGTTCGCGTCGGCGAGACCGGCGACGACCGTGAACGTGGCGGCCTGCTTCTCGGCGGTCGTGCTGGAGCTGGTGACCACCGGGAGGTTGAGCAGGGAGGACTGTACCTGCCAGTGGCGGGTGGTGTAGTTGGCCGACCGGAAGGACCGGGTGGCGTTTTTGGCCAGGGTCGGGCCGCCCGAGACGGTCTCCTTGATGACCGTGAAGTGGCGGGCCGTGCCGGAGACGGCGGGCAGGGCGGCCGGGGCCGACCAGGTGGCGAAGGTGTCGTAGCTGTCGCTGTAGTAGTAGCTGCCGTCGCCGTAGCCGTCGAAGAAGAGCCGCCAGCCGCCGTTGTCGAGCTGGACCAGCGCGGGACCCTCGCGGTAGCTGCCCCAGCCCGCCCAGTCGCCGGTGCGGGAGATCGTGTAGGGGCCGGTGAGGTTGGACGCCGTCGCGTACTCGATGTACTTCGTCGTCTCGTTCTTCGTGAAGGCGTGGTAGGTCGAGCCGATCTTCACGAGGAAGGTGTCGATGTGGTTGGCGCCGATGCCGGACAGCGCCACCGGTGAACTCCACGCCGTGAGCGCCGAGTTCGTCGCCTTCAGCAGATACGGCGTGAAGATCCACTCGTCGTTGGTGGTCGAGCAGGACACGATGACGTTGACGCTGCCATCGCTGTCGACGAACCACTCCGGCGCCCAGGCCCGGGAGAGGTTCGCGATCGGGACCGTGTAGTCGTACAGGAACGTCCAGTTGACCCGGTCCAAGCTGCGGGCGAAGCCGATGGTGGTGCTGGTGTCCTGCCAGGTGTGGGTCGTGTAGGTGATGTAGTAGTAGCCGTTGCTGTGCTTGAAGGCGCTCGCGTCGCGGATCCGGTTGGCGGGCGGCGTGTACGCGGAGGCCTTGGCCAGCCGGAAGTCGGTGGCGTCGTCCGACTGGTAGACGTCCACGGTCCCGTCGTTGCTGTTGAGGAACGGCACGATCGTGTAGCGGGTGGCCGAGCCGCTCGGCGGTGCGGCCGCCAGCGCCGTGCCGAGCAGGCCGGGGGCCTCGCCCAGGACCAGGGCCGAGGCGGGCAGGACGGCCATCGCGCGCAGCAGGGTGCGGCGGGACGGGGTGTGGGGGTGTCTGGTCACGGGCGGCTCTCCCTCGGCGTCCGCTCGACATACCCGTTGGCTCGTTCGGAATGTCGAACACAGTTCGGAAATTCGATCAGAAAGTAGGGGTGAGGCCCGGGCCCGTCAATGGTTTGCGCAGCGCGAAGTGGGACCTGGGAGAAACCTGTGGTGAACCTGGGAGCCGCACCGGGCGAAACCGTTCCGCAGCCGACCCCTGGAGGTTACCGTTCGGTAGACAATGTCGTCCCGGAGGTGCTCCGTATGACACCCGACCGTGCCGCAGGCCTCGCCGAGTCCGCCCGAGCGCTGGCTGACGGGGAGGTGACGTCGCGGGGGCTGGTCGCGGAGGCACTGGCGCGGATCGAGGCGACCCAGGAGTCCCTCAACGCCTTCCGGGTGGTGCGGGCCGAGGCGGCCCTCGCCGAGGCGAAGGCCGCCGACGTGGAGCTGGCCGCCGGGATCCGCAAGCCGCTGCTGGGCGTGCCGGTCGCGGTGAAGGACGACATGGACGTGGCGGGCGAGCCGACCGCGTTCGGCTGTTGCGGTGAGTTCCCGCCCGTCGCCGAGGACGGCGAGGCGGTACGTCGGCTGCGCGCGGCCGGCGCGGTGATCGTCGGCAAGACCAACACCTGTGAGCTGGGGCAGTGGCCGTTCACCGAGGGCCCCGCCTTCGGCGCGACCCGCAATCCCTGGCACCCGGACCACACACCGGGCGGCTCGTCCGGTGGTTCGGCGGCTGCCGTGGCTGCCGGTCTGGTGCCCGCCGCGCTCGGCTCGGACGGCGCCGGTTCGGTGCGGATCCCGGCCTCCTGGACACATCTGATCGGCATCAAGCCCCAGCGCGGCCGGATCTCCACCTGGCCGCGCGGCGAGTCCTTCCAGGGCATCACCGTCAACGGCACCCTCGCCCGTACGGTGGCCGACGCGGCCCTTCTCCTGGACGCGGCGGCCGGCAACCACGAATTCGACCCGCACCGCCCGCCGGCGGTCAACGCCTCCGAGGCCGTGGGCCGCGACCCCGGCCGGCTGCGCATCGCGCTCTCCCTCAAGCCGCCGTTCACCGCCGTGCCCGCCCGGCTCCAGCCGGAGGTGCGGGCCAGGGTGGTCCGACTCGCCGAGAAACTGGGCGCGTTGGGGCACTTCGTCGAGGCGGCCGATCCGCCGTACGGCCAGATCGGGCTGACCTTCGTGCCGCGCGCGACGGCCGGTATCGCCGAGTGGGCGAACGACGCGCCCTTCCCCGCGCTGCTGGACCCGCGCACCCGCAGCGCCGTGCGGCTGGGCCGGCTCCTGCGCGGGGCCCCGCTGCGGGCGGCCCGGCGCGCGGAGGCGGTGCTGCACCGGCGTATCGGCGCGTTCTACGAGTCGTACGACGTGGTCCTCGCGCCCACGACGGCCGCTCCCCCGCCCCGGATCGGCGCGATGCTCGAACTCGGCGGTTTCGCCACCGACCGCGCGATGATCGCCGCCTGCCCCTACGCCTGGCCGTGGAACGTGCTGGGCTGGCCCGGCGTCAACGTCCCCGCCGGGTTCGTGGACGGGCTGCCCGTCGGCGCCCAGCTGCTCGGGCCCGCGAACAGCGAGCCGCTGCTGATCTCGCTGGCCGCGCAGCTGGAGGCGGACCTGCGCTGGCACGAACTGTGGCCGCCGCAGCAGGGCGAGACGGTACCGGCCCCCGTCGGCTGAGCCGGCACCGCCGACGGCGGGTCAGGCCCTACCCTGTGACGATGGACGATGCGTCGATGGTCGGGCTCATGGGGCGGGTCACCGGCACGGTGGGGCCCGGGCTCGTCGGCGAGGTGATCGTGCGGGTGCGCGGCGGCGCCGAGCACTTCCTCGCCCATCCGGCCATCGGCACCGGACGTATCGAACCCGGCACGGTGGTGATGGTGGTGGAGTACCAGCCGCCGCGCACCGTCTACGTCCAGCCGGCATACGACAGTTGAGCCCGCTGCTTCGCAGGTGAGAGCCGTCCGCGTCAAGGTTGCGGCAAGGATCCGCCAACGCCTGTACCTGCGCGTCGCCAAGGCGCACACTCCCTTGCGTTCGGTGCCGAAAGGGCACCATGCAAAGGGGGCGTATGCCGATGGTTGTCGGCGTCGTTGCGGGGGTGGCGGTCGTCGCCGTTCTCGCCGTGATCGGTCTGTTCAAGATGATGTGGCGGGTCGCCGAACCCAATGAGGCCCTGGTCATCTCCGGCTCCAAGCACCGCACCGAGGGCCTGGAGGAGGGCATGGGCTTCCGTATCGTCACCGGGCGCGGCACGCTGGTGCTGCCCGGTGTGCAGGCGGTGCGCAAGCTGTCGCTCGACCTGAACGAGACCGAGTTGCAGGTGGACTGCGTGACGCACCAGGGCATTCCGCTGAAGGTGCGGGGCGTGGTCATCTTCAAGGTGGGCGACGACTTCGTGTCGATCGCCAACGCCGCCCGTCGTTTCCTGGACCAGCAGAGGCTGATGTCGGAGCGGGTGCACAACGTGTTCGCCGGTCATCTGCGGTCCATCGTGGGCGGGTTGACGGTGGAGGACATGATCCGCGACCGGGAGAAGCTCACCGGGCAGACCCGGGCGGCGTGCGGGACGGAGATGGAGAAGCTCGGTCTCATCGTCGACTCGCTCCAGATCCACGAGATCGAGGACCCCACCGGGTACATCCAGAACCTGGCCATGCCGCACGCGGCGGCCGTGCAGCGGGACGCGCGGATCGCGCAGGCCGAGGCGAACCGGCTCGCCACCGAGGCGGAGCAGCAGAGTTACGCGCGGATGGCCGAGGCGACCCGGGACAGCGAGATCCTCCAGGCCGGCTATCAGGCCGAGCGCGACAAGGCGGGCGCCAAGGCCCGGCAGGCCGGTCCGCTCGCCGACGCGGCCGCCCGGCAGGAGGTCGTCGTCCAGGAGACGCGGGTCGCCGAACTGGAGGCGCACCGGCGCGAGCAGCAGCTCCAGGCCGATGTCCGCAAGCCCGCGGACGCCACGGCCTACGAGAAGCGCACGCTGGCCGAGGCCGAGCGCGACGCGCGGATCTCGGCGGCGCAGGCCAAGGCGAAGGAGACGGAACTGGCGGCCGCCGCCGAGGCGACCCGGGTCAAGACGGCCGCGGGCGCCGAGGCGGAGGCGACGAAGACGCGCGGCACGGCGACGGCCGCGGCGACCCGGGCCACCGGTGAGGCGGAGGCCGCCGCGGCTCAGGCCAAGGGCCTCGCGCAGGCCGAGGCGACCAGGGCCAAGGGGCTGGCGGAGGCGGAGGCCATCAAGGCGCGGGCCGCCGCCCTCGCCGAGAACCAGGAGGCCGTCGTCGCCCAGCAACTCGCCGAGAACTGGCCGGAGATCGTCCGGGCCGGCGCGTCCGCCTTCGGCAACGTCGACAACATGGTGCTGCTCAACGGCGCCGACGGGATGGCGGACATGTTCGCCAAGGCGCTCACGATGGGCGGCACGGGGCTCGGTCTGGCGCGTCAGCTCCTGGCGTCCATGCAGCAGAACGGGCAGGCGCCCAAGGAGACCCCGCTGAACGGGCTTGCGCAGAAGGTGCCCATGGACGAGAAGTGAGGCTCCACGCTTCTTCGGTGACCCTTCACGCACAGCTCACGGGGGCAGCCCCTAAGGTGCCCCCGTGAGCACGCTTACCGACGAGAACGTCCCGGGCCGCCACGGCCCCACCGCCACCACCGAGGCCGACCCCCGCGCGGTCGGCAAGGTCCGCACCGAGTACTCGCCCGCGCACGACGGCGACCCCGACCCCGGCGAGATCGTCTGGACCTGGGTTCCCTTCGAAGAGAACGACGGCAGGGGCAAGGACCGCCCGGTGCTCGTCGTCGCCCGCGAGCCCGGCGGCACCTTCCTCGCCGTGCAGCTGTCCAGCAAGCGGCACGACGGGGACCGTGAGTGGGTGGCCATCGGCAGCGGGCCGTGGGACCGGACGGGCCGCGACTCCTGGGTGGACGTGGACCGCATCCTGCGGCTGCACGAGCAGGGCATGCGCCGGGAGGCCTGCGCCCTGGACCGCGGGCGGTTCAACCTGGTCAGGCACCGGCTGCACGAACGCTACGGCTGGACCTGACCCTGCGGCCGGTGCCGACGCTACGGGAACGCCCGTACGAACGCGGCGCGCACCGGGCTGTCCGGGGTGCGGTCCAAAATGCCGAACACCACGTGCTCGAAGGCCCCGGCGAACCGCCCGCCGGGCGCGAGAAGTGCCCGGAAGGCGCCCGCCACCTGCGCCGGATCGTTCTGGAACACCCCGCAGCCCCAGGCGCCCAGCACCAGCCGCCGGTACCCGTGCGCCACGGCCGTCTCCAGCACCCGCTCGGCCCGTACGGCCAGCGCGTGCGGCAGCTCGGCCGTGCGCTGCGGGGCCGTACGCCGTACGACACCCGCGTTGGGCGCGGCGGAGGTCAGGAAGCCGACCGGGTACGGCTCGTCCAGCAGCCGGCCCCGGTCGTCGCGGAAGACGGGCACGCCCGGTGAGTGGATGACGCGGTCCGTGTAGAACGGGTCGCGGTGGGCGCGGTGGTGGTCGTAGAACGGGCGGGCCTCCAGCAGGCAGGTGTACAGCGCCGAGGCGCGGCACAGCGCCTCCTCCTGGGCCTGGGCGCCGTTCAGGAAACCGCCGCCCGGATTGCGGGCCGAGGCGAAGTTCAGTACGGCTGTGCCGTCGCCGAGCCGGCGGGCCGCTTCCAGGCTGCTCTCGCCGGTGACCTCGAAGAACGTTTCGGCGTCGGAGGTCCGCGGCACCGGCACCGGGTCCGGCCCGTACATCCGGGTGCCCTTGCGGGCGGCCTCGACGGCCGCCGCGATCGACACCTCGCGTCCGTCGGACGCGCGGTACGCCCCCGCCGCGACGATCTGCTCCGTCTGCTGTGCGACACCGCGCAGCCGCGCGCTCATGGCGCCACCCCCGTGCGCGCCATGAACGCGCTCCGCGCGATCTCCCCCGTCGTGCTCACGCACCGATCCTGGGTGATGCTGGTGATGCGGTGCAACGGAGTTTCCCGGCCCCGCGGCAGAGCGCGAACGGCCGGGAAATCCCCTGCCAACGGCCGGAGAGGGAAGGTTACCGACCCGGAACGTGCCGGTACGCACCCTTGTGCGAAGCGACGCGAGGGTCTTGGGTGGGACGAGTGTGCCGGCCCGCCCACAAGATCCGGGCCGGGCGGCATCGAGGACTCTCAGGAGGATCCCGACATGTCAGATTCGGTGAGCGACTGTACGGAGCAGCCCCGTACCGCAGTCGCCGAAGCCGAGGTGGAGGCCCTGGTCAGGGGCATCTGCTTCAAGACCGGCCCACCCCGCACCCTCGGGGTCGAAGTGGAATGGCTCGTCCATGAGCTGCGCGGACCGCGGCTCCCCGTGACACCCGAACGACTCGAAGCGGCCTACGCCGCACTACGGACCGTGCCCCTGAGGTCGGCGCTCACCGTCGAGCCCGGCGGCCAGCTGGAACTGAGCTCGCCGCCCGCCGCCTCCCTGATGGAGTGCATCGGTACCGTCTCCGCCGACCTGGATGCCGCCCGCGCGGTACTGCGCGAGCACGGTCTCGGCCTGGTCAGCATCGGCAACGACCCCTGGCACTCGCCACGCCGCTTCCTGCGCCAGCCGCGTTACGACGCGATGGAGGCCTGCCTGGACCGTGCGGGTCCGGCCGGCCGGGCCATGATGTGCACCTCGGCCTCCGTGCAGGTGTGCCTGGACGCCGGGTACGAGGAGCCGGGCCCACTCGGGCACGGACGGCGCTGGTGGCTGGCCCACCAGCTGGGCGCGGTCCTGGTCGCCGCCTTCGCGAACTCGCCGCTGGCCGGGCGTGAGCCCACGGGCTGGCTCTCCACCCGGCAGCTGCTGTGGATGGAGATCGGCGCGGGCCGCGCGGGCGCACCCCCGCTGGACGGCGATCCGCGGGCCGCCTGGGCGCGGCACGTGCTGGACTCGCCGGTGATGTGCGTACGGCGCGACGCCGGCCCGTGGGACGTCCCGGACGCGCTGACGTTCCGGGAGTGGACCCGGTCGGGGGCGCCGAGACCGCCGACGCACGAGGACCTCGACTACCACCTCACGACGCTGTTCCCGCCGGTCAGACCCCGTGGCCATCTGGAACTGCGCATGATCGACGCGCAGCCCGGCGAGGACGGCTGGATCGTGCCGCTGGCCGTGACGGCCGCGCTGTTCGACGACCCGGAGGCCGCCGAGACCGCGTACCGCGCCGTGAAGCCGCTGGCCGAGCGCGCGCTGTCGCTGCCCGCGCCGCACAATCCGCTGTGGATCGACGCGGCCCGCTCGGGGCTCGCCGACCCCGAGCTGCGGGAGGTGGCGGACATCTGCTTCGCGGCGGCACTGGAGGCGCTGCCCCGGCTGGGGGCCACGGCCGAGGTCACGGACGCCGTGGCGGCGTACCGGGACCGCTATGTCAGCCGGGGCCGCTGCCCGGCCGACGACCTGCTGGACGAGCTCTACGGCACGGAGCGCACCCTGCACGGGAAGGACGACCGGACATGACCGACCCCGCCCACGACGCCGAGACGCTCCGCGAGCGGGCCGTGACCACCCTGACCACCGCCCGTGCCCGCACCACCCTGCTGACCAGCTGCGTCGAGGACCCCGACCTGACCGCCCAGCACTCGCCGCTGATGTCCCCGCTGGTGTGGGACCTCGCGCACATCGGCAACCAGGAGGAGCAGTGGCTGCTCCGGACGGTGGCCGGACGGGACGCGATGCGGCCGGAGATCGACGGCATCTACGACGCCTTCGAGCACCCGCGCGCCGAGCGCCCCTCGCTGCCGCTGCTGCCGCCGGCCGAGGCCCGGCACTACGCGTCCGAGGTGCGCGGCCGGGTCCTGGACCTGCTGGAGAGCACCGCGTTCCACGGGACGCGGCTGACCGAGGCGGGCTTCGCCTTCGGGATGATCGCCCAGCACGAGCAGCAGCACGACGAGACGATGCTGATCACCCATCAGCTCCGCAAGGGTCCGCAGGCCCTGCACGCCCCGGCCCCCGAGCCGGCGCCCCTGGTCACGGGGCCGTCGGAAGTGCTGGTCCCCGGCGGCCCGTTCACCATGGGCACCTCGACCGAGCCGTGGGCACTGGACAACGAACGTCCGGCGCACCAGCGCGAGGTGCCCGCGTTCCACATCGACACCGCCCCGGTGACGAACGCCGCGTACCAGGCGTTCATCGACGACAGCGGTTACGACGACGACCGTTGGTGGACGCCGGAGGGCTGGGCGCACATCCGGCAGCACTCGATCCACGCCCCGCTGTACTGGCGCCGGGACGGCAGGCAGTGGCTCAGACGCCGCTTCGGTGTCACCGAGGTGGTGCCGCCCGACGAGCCCGTGCTGCACGTGTGCTGGTACGAGGCCGACGCCTACGCCCGCTGGGCCGGGCGCCGGCTGCCCACCGAGGCCGAGTGGGAGAAGGCCGCCCGCCACGACCCGGCCGCTGACCGCTCCATGCGCTACCCGTGGGGCGACGCCGACCCCGCGCCCGAGCACGCCAACCTCGGCCAGCGGCATCTGCGGCCGGCCCCGGCGGGCAGCTATCCGCAGGGCGAATCACCCCTCGGCGTAAGGCAGTTGATCGGTGACGTGTGGGAGTGGACGGCGAGCGACTTCCTGCCGTACCCGGGGTTCCAGGCGTTCCCGTACAAGGAGTACTCGGAGGTGTTCTTCGGTCCCGAGCACAAGGTGCTGCGCGGCGGTTCGTTCGCCGTGGACGCGGTGGCCTGCCGGGGCACCTTCCGCAACTGGGACTATCCGATACGCCGGCAGATCTTCTCCGGCTTCCGCACGGCCCGCTCCGCGGGGGACGCCTGATGTGCCGTCATGTGGCTTATGTGGGCCCCGAGGAGCCGCTCGGCAAGCTTCTCGTGGAGCCCCCGCACGCCCTGTACCGCCAGTCGTGGGCGCCACAGCGGCAGCGGCACGGGACGGTCAACGCCGATGGTTTCGGGGTCGGTTGGTACGCCGAGGGCGATCCGGTGCCGGCGCGGTACCGCAGGGCCGGGCCCATCTGGGCAGATCTGTCCTTCGCCGATCTGGGCCGGGTGGTGCGGTCCACCGCACTGCTCGCCGCCGTACGGGACGCGACGCTGTCGGGCGCCGACGCCGAGGCCGCGGCGGCGCCGTTCGCCGCGGGTCCCTGGCTGTTCAGCCACAACGGCGCCGTGAAGGGCTGGCCGGCCTCGCTGGCGCCCCTCGTGCCGACCCTGCCCGCGGTGGACCTGCTGTCGATGGAGGCCCGCAACGACTCGGCGCTCGTCTGGGCGCTGGTCCTGGCGCGGCTGCGTGGCGGTGACGACGAGGGGCAGGCCTTGGCCGACACGGTCCTTGAGGTCGCCGAGGCGGCGCCGGGCTCCCGGCTGAACCTGCTGCTCACCAACGGCGAGACGATCACCGCGACCGCCTGGGGCGACACCCTCTGGTATCTCACCCGGCCCGGCGGCGGCACCGTCGTGGCCTCCGAGCCCTACGACGACGACCCGCACTGGCAGGAGGTCCCCGACCGCACCCTCCTCGCGGCGAGCGGCACCGATGTGCTGCTCACCCCGCTGAAGGATCCCGACGCCCCCCTGGCACCCTCACGACCGAAGGAGCCCCGCACGTGAGCCCGTTCCTTCTCACCCGCACCCTGCCCGAGGACGCCACCGACGCCGCGCTGCGCGCCGACGTCCTCAAGGGTCTGACGAGCACGCCGAAGACGCTGCCGCCGAAGTGGTTCTACGACGCGCAGGGCAGCGAACTCTTCGAGAAGATCACCGAGTTGCCCGAGTACTACCCGACGCGCGCCGAGCGCGAGATCCTCGTCGGCCGGGCCGGCGAGATCGCCGCCGCCACCGGGGCCCGCACCCTGGTCGAGCTGGGCTCCGGCTCCTCGGAGAAGACGCGGTACGTCATCGACGCGCTGACCGGGCTGCACACGTACGTCCCGGTCGACGTCAGCGAGAGCGCGCTCACCCAGGCCGGGCAGGCGCTGGCCGGGGAGCGGCCGGGGCTGGACGTGCATGCCCTGATCGCCGACTTCACCGGCGGGCTGGTCCTGCCGCAGACGCCGGGTCCGCGGCTGGTGGCGTTCCTCGGCGGCACGATCGGCAATCTGCTGCCGGCCGAGCGCGCCGCGTTCCTCGCCTCCGTCCGTGCCCTGCTCTCCCCCGGTGACGCGCTGCTGCTCGGCACGGACCTGGTGAAGGACGAGCGGGTCCTGGTCGAGGCGTACGACGACGCGGCCGGGGTGACGGCCGCGTTCAACAAGAACGTCCTGACCGTGATCAACCGCGAGTTGGGCGCCGACTTCGATCCCGGCGCGTTCGAGCACGTGGCGCTCTGGGACGCGGACCACGAGTGGATCGAGATGCGGCTGCGCTCCCGTACGGCGCAGACGGTCAAGGTGCCCGCGCTGGACCTCGCCGTGCACTTCGCCGCCGGTGAGGAGATGCGCACCGAGGTGTCGGCGAAGTTCCGCAGGGACGGTGTCCGCGCGGAACTGGCGGCAGCCGGGCTGGAACTGGCGCACTGGTGGACGGACGGTGCGGACCGGTTCGCGCTGTCACTGAGCGTGGCGCGGTGACCGACGGCTCGCGCGTCGCCCCGCCCTGGGGCACCGTGGAGTGACGCGTGTGAGAGGAGCACCCACATGTCGAACCACACCTACCGGGTCACCGATATCGTCGGCACCTCGCCGGAGGGCGTGGACCAGGCGATCCGCAACGGGATCGAGCGGGCCTCGCAGACCCTGCGCAACCTGGACTGGTTCGAGGTGACCGAGGTGCGCGGCCAGCTCGAAGAGGGGCAGATCGCGCACTGGCAGGTGACCATGAAGGTCGGCTTCCGCCTGGACGACGCCGGCTAGCGCGCCGGGAAGTCCGGGCAGCCCGCCGGGTACGGCCCTCAGGTCCGCCCCTCCCGCTCCTGCGCCTCCTTCAGCGCGGCGGAAGGGGCGGTCCAGCGCGCCCGTACGACCGTGAAACCGGCCCGTTCGGCGTCCTCGCAGACCAGTTCGTCGTCGTCCACCAGGACCCGGATCTCCCGGGTGCGGGCGAGGCGGGCGAGGATCTCCAGCTTGGTGCGCCGAGCGGGCCGTCGGTCGTCGTTGCGCCGCATGTACACGCGCCCCTCGGGCAGCCCTTGCGCGGCGAGCCACTCCAGCGTGTCCCGCCGGCAGCGCTCGGGCCGCCCGGTCAGATAGCGGACCTCGCACTCCTTCGCGCTCTCCAGCACCAGCGCGATGCCCTCCGCGAGGGGCGGGTCCTGCGGCGCGGCCGCGAAGAACCCGTTCCAGTCGCGCGGCCTGCCCTCCAGGAAGTGCTGCCGGTGCGCCGTGTCGGCGAGGGTGTTGTCCAGGTCGAACACGGCGAGCGGGCGTGCGCTGTTGTCGGTCACACACTCACCCTAGGGGGCGCCTCCCGCCCCAGCTGCGCGCAGCGCGGTCCGAGGGCGGTGCAGGGGGCTCTCGGCGGCCGGGCGGCGTGGTGAAGGGGCTGTGCGGACACCGTGGGCGCTGCCCGGCCCCGCACCCCGGCAACCTCCGCGCGCCGGGCGGCCACTGCTGTGCGACACGGCACGCGGACGACAGGCGGGAGGCCCCGATGGACGGCACAGCGAGCGGTATGCGGCGTACGGCGATGCGGACGGCGGTGGCGGTGGTGGGAGCGGTGGTGGTGACGGTGCTCGCCCCGGCGGGCGAGGCGTCCGCCGCGACGACGCTGGTCGTGGCGACGGACGGGAACGACTCGGCCCCGGGGACCCTGGCCCAGCCGCTGCGGACCATCCAGCGGGCGGTGGACCTGGCGCGGCCCGGCGACGTCATCGCCGTGCGCGGGGGCACGTACGCCCTGACCGACAACGTCACCATCGCCACGTCGGGCACCGCCTCCCAGCCCATCGGCCTCGGCGCCTACCAGGGCGAGCGCGTGGTCGTGGACGGCGAGCGGCTGCCCGCCAGTCACACGCCGGTCGGCGGCAGCGTTCCCCGGGCCGAACGCGGGGCGATCCACATGGAGGCCTCGCACTGGCGGATCTCCGGCCTGGAGATCGTGAACGGCCCGTACGGGATCTATTGCGACGGCTGCAACGGCAACATCTTCTCCAGGATTTCCACACACGACAACTACGAATCCGGTTTCCAGCTCCAGGGCTCCTCCAGCGACAACCAGATCCTGAATCTGGACAGTTACGGCAACCGCGACCCGCGCAAGAACGGCGAGAGCGCCGACGGGCTGGCCGTCAAGGAGGGCAGCGGGAGTGGCAATGTGGTGCGGGGCGCCCGGTTGTGGAACAACGTGGACGACGGGTTCGACGCCTGGAAGTTCGCCTCGCCGATTCTGATCGAGAACACGATCGCGTACGGCAACGGGTTCAACCGCTGGAATTTCCCGGACTTCGCGGGCGACGGCAACGGCTTCAAGATGGGCGGCGGCACCCCGGCTCCGTCGGTCGGACACACCCTGCGCAACTCGATCGCGTTCAAGAACGCCGCGCACGGCGTCACGGACAACGGCAATCCCGGCGCGCAGACCCTGACCCGCAACACGACCTGGGCCAACGCCGACACCGGCTTCGACGCCGACGTCTCGGGCGGCACCGCCACCCTCACCGCCAACCTGTCCGTCGCCGACGGTCGTGCGGCCGCCGTAGGGTCGGGGACGGCCGCCAGCGGCAACTCCTGGAACCTGGGCGGGACCTGGAACGCCGCGTCGATGCTCAGCACCGACCCGGGCGCCCTGACGGGCCCGCGCTCCGCCGACGGTTCACTGCCGAAGGCCCCGACGTTCCTCGTGCCCCGCAACGGCGCTGCGGTCGGCGCCCGGTTCTGAACCGCCCGGCCGGGCCGTCCCTGTGCGTCGCATTTGAGACAGCCCGGCCGAAAGAAATGGTCCGTACTATTTCCCGGGGCCCCCTTTTTCACAGGCCACGCAAGACTGCGGGCGTATCACGAGGGGTGTGAACGCGCCACCGGAGCAGGGGAATTCACCTCCGCGGTTGATTGTTCAAAGAGCCCGCTGACATACTCCGGCTTCCGGCTTTCGCCGTCACCGCATCCGTCCCCCCACCAGCCCACACCCACCAGTGTGTGTTCGGCATGACGCAGCAAAGAAGGTGCGCCTGTGCCCGATTTTTCACCATGGCACGACAATTCGCTCACATACAGTCCGCCGAATAGCGAACCCGCTCCGTCGCGGCGCATATCCGAAGACCCGGAATTTCACTCCCTGCGCCGCGCCCAACGCCGCTTCGGCGTCCGTGCGACGCTCCTCTCGGTAGGTGGGTTCCTCCTGTACGCCCTGCTGTCGCACTCGTTCCCCGACCTGATGAACCAGCGCCTGGCCGGGAACCTCACGCTCGGCCTCGCCCTGGGGCTCGGGCAGTTCGTCGTGATGGGCGTGACCGCCTGGTGCTACGTCCGGTACATGCGCACCCGGGTCGACCCGCTGGCCCGCGGCCTGGCTTCACGACTGGAGCAGCACGAGGCCAACTCGCTCCGCGCCGCCGCGCCGAACGGCGAGGCCGGTCAGACCTTCAGGCCGGGCAGTTCCAGGGGGTTCCGCACGTGGTGACCGTGTCCGAGGGCATAGTCGACAGGTTCAGCCTGAACCTGACGTTCGTGCTCTTCCTGTCGGTGGTCGTGGTCACCCTGTTCATGGCGCTGCTGACGGCCCCTCAGCGCGACGAGATCAGCGAGTTCTACCTCGGCAACCGCACCATGTCCCCGCTGCGCAACGGCCTCGCCATGTGCGGCGACTACGTCTCGGCGGCGACCCTGCTGGGCAGCACCGGACTGGTCGCCCTGACGGGGTACGACGGGCTGCTGTACCTCGGCGGCACGGTCGTCGCCTGGATGATGGTGCTGCTCCTCGTCGCCGAACCCCTGCGCCGCGCGGGCAAGTACACCCTCGGCGACACCCTCGCCCTGCGCCTGACCCGGCTGCAGCGCCCGGCCAGGCTCGCCCTCGCCGTGTGCACCCTCGCCATCACCACCCTGTACCTGGTGGCCCAACTCGTCGGCAGCATGGCCCTGCTGACCCAGTTCACCGGCGAGCCCAGCGCCGCGACCCGCACCCTGTGCGTGATCGTCATCGGCACCATCGTGATCGTCTACGCCGCCATCGGCGGCGCGCCCGGCGCCACCGTCATCCAGATCATCAAGGCCGTGATGCTCATCGCGGGCGTGACGGTCACCGCCGTCATGGTGCTGCACCACTACGACTGGAATCCGGGCGCCCTGCTGTCGGCGGCCGCGGACCACAGCGGCACCGGCACCCAGTTCCTCGAACCCGGACTGCGCTACGGCGTCAGCACCACCAGCAAGCTCGACTTCTTCAGCCTGGAACTGGCGATCGTCCTGGGCCTGGCCGCACTTCCCCACGTCCTGATGCGCCTGCTCGCCCCGCGCAAGGTCGACGTGCTGCGCTCCTCCCTGGTGTGGGCGGTCGGCCTGGTCGGCCTGGTCTGCCTCGCGGCCGGCATCCTCGGCCTCGGCGCCACGGCCGTCGTCGGCCGGGAGACCATCGCGCAGACGGACCACAAGGGCGACTCCGCGGTCCTGCTCCTCGCCAACGCCCTGGGCGGCGGCATCCTGACGGCCCTGCTGTCCTGCCTCGCCTTCGTCACCCTGCTCGCCGTCGCGGCCGGCCTCACCCTCGCCGCCGCCTCGTCCCTCGCCCACGACCTGTACGGCGAGGTGATCCGCAAGGGCCGCGCGAGCGAGACCGAGGAGCTGATGGTGGCCCGGCTGTCCGCCGCCGTCATCGGCGTCCTCGCCATGATGCTCGCCCTGATCTCCTGGGGCGCCAACACCGCGACGCTCGCCTTCCTCGCCTTCGCCATCGCGGCGTCCGCGATCCTTCCGACGATCGTGTACACCCTCTTCTGGCGCCGCTTCACCGGCGAGGGAGCACTGCTCAGCCTCTGGGGCGGCCTGGTCTGCTCGGTCCTGCTGGTGCTGTTCTCCCCCGTGGTCTCCTCCACGCCGGGCTCGTTCTACCCGGACGCCGACTTCGCCTGGTTCCCGCTGCAGAACCCCGGCATCGTCTCCATCCCGGCGGGCTTCCTCCTCGGCTGGCTCGGCACGGTGCTGAGCGAGCGGCAGGGAGCCAAGGGCGATGCCGCCTACGCGGAGTTCGAGGTCCGGATGCTGGTGGGGGCCAAGGAGTAGGACATGCTTTCGTCATGTCTACTCGTACGTTCCTGATCGGCGCGGCCCGCGAGCGCCCGTGCACCCTCGTCGTCTGCCGGGGCTGCTGCTGCGGTGACCCCCGCAAGCACCCCGGCACCGACCACGCCTGGCAGTTGGAGCGCCTGCGCGCCGCCGGGTCGGAGCACGGGTTCCAGGTCCGCACGACCGACTGCCTCGGCCCCTGCGACCAGGCCAACGTGATCGTCGTCCAGCCGTCGGCCGCGGGGCGCCGGGCCGGCGGACGGGCCACCTGGGTGGGGTTCGCGATGGACGACGACTGCACCGAGGAGATCGTGCAGTGGGCCGCCGCGGGCGGACCGGGCCTCGCCCGGCCGCCCGTCACCCTTGAGCTCCAGTTCATCCAGCCGCCACGGGACGCCCGGGTCCGCTCACGTCGCTGACCCCGCGGCCGGAAATTGTTAATGGGATCCATTTTCATGTAGCGTCCTCGGTGTTCACCCACCGAGGAGGTCCGTCATGGCTGTTCCCAAGCGGAAGATGTCCCGCAGCAACACCCGTCACCGCCGCGCCCAGTGGAAGGCGAGCACCCCGCAGCTCGTCCCCGTCACCGTCGACGGCGTCAGCCACCTCGTGCCGCAGCACCTGGTGAAGGCGTACGAGCGCGGTCTCCTGCGCCCCGAGGGCTGACCGGGGATGCCGTACGAGAGCCGTCTGCCCGTCACCGTCCTGTCCGGCTTCCTCGGGGCCGGCAAGACGACCCTGCTCAACCATGTCCTCGGCAACCGCGAGGGACTGCGTGTGGCGGTGATCGTCAACGACATGAGCGAGGTCAACATCGACGCCGCCCTGGTGCGCGGCGGCGAGGCCGCGCTGTCGCGGACCGAGGAGCGCCTGGTCGAGATGACCAACGGCTGCATCTGCTGCACCCTGCGCGACGACCTGCTGGAGGAGGTCGACCGGCTGGCCCGCGAGGGCCGCTTCGACCATCTCCTCATCGAGTCGTCCGGCATCTCCGAACCCATGCCGGTCGCCGCCACCTTCGCCTTCGCCCGCGACGACGGCGCCACTCTCGGCGACCTCGCCCTCCTGGACACCATGGTCACGGTCGTCGACGCCGCGGGCTTCCTCGCCGAGCTGGACAGCGGCGACGAGCTCGCCGAGCGCGGCCTCGACCAGTACGAGGACGACGAGCGCACCGTCAGCGATCTCCTCATCGACCAGGTCGAGTTCGCTGACGTCCTCGTGCTCAACAAGCTCGACCTGGTGGACGCCGAGACGGCGGACGAGCTGCGGGCCGCGCTCGCCCGCCTGAACCCCGCGGCGCGGATCGTCGACGCCGTAAACGGGCAGGTGGCGCTCCAAGAGGTGCTCGGCACCCGGCTGTTCGACCTGGAGCGGGCCCAGCAGGCGCCGGGCTGGGTGCGGGAACTGAACGGCGACCATGTGCCGGAGACCGAGGAGTACGGAATCTCCTCCACCGTGTTCCGCGCCGCGGTGCCCTTCCACCCGGGGCGGCTGTGGACCTTCGTCACGGAGGACCTCGACAGCGGCGCGTACGGGAAGGTGCTGCGCTCCAAGGGGTTCTTCACCCTGGCCAGCCGTCCCCAGGTGACGGGGCTGTGGTCGCAGGCCGGTTCCGTCGCCCGCTTCGAGCCCAGCGCCGCACGGGACGCCGACGCGCCGTACGCCCAGGAGCTGGTCTTCATCGGCACGCACCTGCGGGCGCCGGCGCTCCGGTCCGCCCTCACGGAGTGCCTGATGGCCGACGGCGAGAGCGTCCCGGCCGCCGACCCGTTCCCGGACTGGGACACGTACGGCATCGACGACACCTGCGACCACGAGCAGGCGCCCCCGCTCCAGGCCTCCGCCCACTGAGTTCCCCTCGGGCCCGGCCTGGCTGCCGCACCACAACATCGCCCCGTGGGGAAGCCCGCGGGGAATCCCCCGGGCGCCGCGGTGTTGAACCCTGCATGAGCTCCGTGATCGCGCAGACCCGTTTCTCCGTCCTCGACCGCTCCCGCACCCGGGAGGGCGGGACGAACGCCGAGGCGCTGCGTGACACGGTGACGCTGGCGCGGGAGCTGGAGGAGCTGGGGTACCACCGTGTCTGGGTCTCGGAGCACCACGGCGTGCCCGGCGTCGCCGGTTCCGCGCCGACCGTGCTGGCCGCCGCCGTGGCGTCCGCGACCCGCACCATCCGGGTCGGCACCGGCGGCGTGATGCTGCCCAACCATCGACCGCTGGTCGTGGCCGAGCAGTTCGGGGTGCTGGAGTCCCTCTTCCCGGGGCGTATCGACATGGGGGTGGGGCGTTCGGTCGGCTTCACCGACGGGGTGCGTCGGGCGCTCGGGCGGGACAAGGGGGACGCGGAGGACTTCGCGGCGCAGATCCAGGAGCTGCTCGGCTGGTTCCGGGGCACCTCGCCCACGGGGGTGCACGCGCGCCCTGCCGAGGGCCTGACCGTGCCGCCGTTCGTGCTGGCCATGGGGGAGGGGGCGGACATCGCGGCCCGGGCGGGCCTGCCCATGGTCATCGGTGACCTGCGGAACAGGGAGAAGATGCGGCGCGGCATCGACCACTATCGCGCCGGTTTCCGGCCCTCGCCCTGGGCGAGCGAGCCGTACGTCGTGATCTCCGGCACGATCGCGGTGGCCGCCACGCCCGAGGAGGCCCGGCGGCTGCTCGTGCCCGAGGCCTGGTCGATGGCCCATTCGCGCACGCACGGCACCTTCCCGCCGCTGCCGCCCGCCGAGCGCGTCGAGGCGCTCACGATGACCGACAAGGAGCGCGGCTTCTACGAGGGCGGCCTCGCCGGGCACATCGTCGGGACGGAGGACCAGGTCGCGCACGAACTGGAGACCGTGCTGAAGGAGACGGGCGCGCAGGAGGTGCTGGTCACGACGAGTACGTACGACCGTGCGGCCCTGGCGGACTCCTACCGGCGGCTCGCCCGGATCGTCAGCACGTGACCCGGTCGCGGTCTCGTACGGCCGCCCGGGTCCCCTTCGCATAGGATCGCGGGGTTTGCCCCACGCCCATCGATCCGCCCGTCCCGGAGCTTGTGCCCATGCGTTCCCCGCACGATCCGTACGTCCGCGTCCGTGGTGCCCGTGAGCACAACCTCAAGGGATTGGACGTTGACATTCCGCGGGACGTGTTGACCGTGTTCACAGGCGTCTCCGGGTCCGGGAAGTCGTCGTTGGCGTTCGGCACGATCTACGCGGAGGCCCAGCGCCGCTACTTCGAGTCGGTCGCGCCGTACGCGCGCAGGCTGATCCACCAGGTCGGCGCGCCGAAAGTCGGCGAGATCAGCGGACTTCCGCCCGCCGTGTCGCTGCAGCAGCGCCGCTCGGCGCCGACGTCCCGCTCCTCCGTCGGCACGGTCACCAACCTCTCCAACTCCCTGCGGATGCTGTTCTCCCGCGCCGGCGCCTACCCGCCGGGCGCCGGGCGGCTCGACTCGGACGCCTTCTCGCCGAACACGGCGGCCGGGGCGTGCCCGGAGTGCCACGGCCTCGGCCAGGTGCACCGTACGTCCGAGGAGCTGCTGGTCCCCGACCCGTCGCTGTCGATCCGGGAGGGCGCGATCGCCGCGTGGCCGGGGGCGTGGCAGGGCAAGAACCTGCGCGACATCCTCGACGCGCTCGGTCACGACGTCGACCGGCCCTGGCGCGAACTGCCCGCCGGGCAGCGCGAGTGGATCCTCTTCACCGACGAGCAGCCGGTCGTCACCGTCCACCCCGTGCGCGACGCCGACCGTATCCAACGGCCCTACCAGGGCACGTACATGAGCGCCCACCGGTACGTCATGAAGACGTTCGCCGACTCCAAGAGCCCGACCCTCAGGGCCCGGGCGGAGCGGTTCCTCGCCGCCGCGCCCTGCCCGGCGTGCGGCGGCAGCCGGCTGCGGCCCGAGGCGCTGGCGGTGACGTTCGCCGGCCGGACGATCGCCGAGCTGGCCGCGCTGCCGCTCACCGAGCTGGCCGGCACGCTGAACGGCGAGGCCGTGTCGGAGACGGCCCGTGTCCTCACCGGGGACCTCCGCTCGCGTATCGCGCCCGTCGTCGAGCTCGGCCTGGGCTATCTCAGCCTCGACCGCGCCACGCCCACGCTCTCGGCGGGCGAACTGCAACGCCTGCGGCTCGCGACCCAGCTGCGGTCCGGGCTGTTCGGTGTCGTGTACGTCCTCGACGAGCCGTCCGCGGGACTGCACCCGGCTGACACGGAGGCGCTGCTGACGGTGCTGGCGCGGCTGAAGGCGGCCGGGAACACGGTGTTCGTGGTCGAGCACCACCTCGACGTCATGCGCGGCGCCGACTGGCTGGTCGACGTGGGTCCGCGGGCGGGCGAGCACGGCGGGCAGGTGCTGCACAGCGGGCCGGTGGCGGAGCTGGCGACGGTCGCGGAGTCGGCCACCGCGCGCTTCCTGTTCGACGACTCCCCCGCCGCCGTACGCCAAGTGCGCTCCCCGCACGGCCGGTTGAAGGTCGGCCCGGTCACCCGGCACAACCTGCGCGGCGTGACGGCCGAGTTCCCGCTCGGCGCGTTCACCGCTGTCACCGGGGTCTCCGGCTCGGGCAAGTCCACGCTCATCGGCGAGATCACCGAGGACCTGGCGGGGGTCGGGCGCCTGGTCTCGGTCGACCAGAAGCCCATCGGCCGCACCCCGCGCTCCAACCTCGCCACCTATACCGGCCTCTTCGACGTCGTACGCAAGGTGTTCGCGGCCACCGACGAGGCACGGGAGCGCGGGTACGGCGTCGGGCGCTTCTCCTTCAATGTCGCCGGAGGTCGCTGCGAGACCTGTCAGGGCGAGGGGTTCGTCAGCGTGGAGCTGCTGTTCCTGCCGAGCACGTACGCGCCGTGCCCGGACTGCGGCGGGGCGCGCTACAACCCCGAGACGCTCCAAGTGGCGTACCGGGGACGGAACATCGCGCGGGTGCTGGACCTCACGGTGGAGGCGGCCGCGGAGTTCTTCGCGGACACGCCGGCCGTGGCCCGCAGCCTCGCCACCCTGCTGGACGTCGGCCTCGGATATCTGCGGCTCGGACAGCCGGCGACCGAGCTGTCCGGTGGCGAGGCCCAGCGCATCAAGCTGGCGAGCGAGTTGCAGCGGACCCGCCGCGGCCACACCCTGTACCTCCTCGACGAGCCGACGACCGGCCTCCACCCGGCCGATGTGGAGGTGCTGTTGCGCCAGTTGCACGGGCTCGTCGACGCCGGGCACACCGTGGTCGTGGTCGAGCACGACATGTCCGTCGTCGCGGGCGCCGACTGGGTGATCGACCTGGGGCCGGGCGGCGGTGACGCGGGCGGGCGGATCGTGGCGGCGGGCCGGCCGGCGGAGGTGGCGCGCGCGGAGGGGAGCGCCACGGCGCCGTACCTGGCTCGTGTGATGCCTTGAGTCCTGCGCGGGTGATGCCCTGAACAGCCCTTGGGGACCTGGCACTTGTGCCTCGTAGAATCGCCGCGTGCGTTGATCCTCCGCGCGGCGGCGCGTGCCGTCGCGGACCGTGTGGGCGCCCGGATGATCCGTGGCCGCCCCGGCAGGCATATCCGTCACCGCTCCCACGGAGATCACGCATGACCGCGCAGCAGTGCCTCACCTACGACGCGTTCGTCGCGCTCGCCACGGCCGACCCCGCCGTCGCCGGCCTCGTCCTCAAGGGCTCGCGGGCCCATGACGGCATGGCCACCGAGCACTCCGACCACGATCTGTACGTCGTCCTCGCGGACGGCGCGGCGACCGGCCTGCGTCGCCTCACCGGGCACCGCACGGCCCGGCTGGATCTGGTGATCGTCTCTCTGGCCGAGTTCCGGGCGGCCGGAATGCCGGGCTTCGAGCGCTACGCCCTCGCCCGGGCACGGGTCGTGCTCGACCGGCTGGACGGTGGGATCGCGGAGATCCTCGCCGCCAAGGCACGGCTCGGCGCCGACGAGGCGTTCCGGGCGGCCGACGGATGGCTCGACGCGTACGTCAACTCGCTCTACCGCTCGGTCAAGAACGACCGTGACGGCGAGCCGCTCGCCGCCCGGCTCGACGCCACCGACGGTCTGGGGCACCTGCTGGAGCTGCTCTTCGCCCTGGACCGGCGTCCTCGCCCGTACAACAAGTACCTACGCTGGGAGCTCGCCCGCCACCCGCTGCCGGGCTGGGACGGAGCCGCCCTGCTGCGGGACATGGAGCGTGTCTGCGCGAGCGGCGACGTAACGGTCCAGCGGCGGCTGTTCGCCCTGGTGGAGGCCGCGGCCCGCCGGGCGGGGCACGAGGCGGTGCTGGACGGCTGGGGCGAGGATCTGCGGCTGCTGCGCCCCCGGTAGTACGGAGCGTTCGGCGGCTCGGGCCAGGTCCCGGCGGTCGGTGTGACGGCCGGGCGTGATGGGCTCCCGCACCTCGACGTCGGCGACCAGCTCGCGTGCCCGCACCACCCGCCACACCGAGGTCAGCAGCGCGTCGTCGCCGACGAAGGCGGCCCGTGTGCCGGCCGTGCCCCGCGCCGTCCGGTACGTCAGGCGGACCGGCTGGACGGGGACGTCCGCGTCGAGGGCCGCCTGGAAGGCGGCCCGGCGGAAGCGGCCCTGGGCGCGGCCGCACCAGGTGCTGCCCTCGGGGAAGAGGGCGACAGCCTCGCCGGCTCGTAGCGCCTCGGCGATCCGGGCCACCGTCGCGGGCAGGGCGCGGATCCGGTCGCGGTCGATGAAGAGGACGCCGCTGCGGGCGGTCAGCCACCCGGCGACGGGCCAGTCCCGGATCTCCGACTTGGCGAGCATCCGAGCCGGGCGGACGGCGGCGACCAGCGGGATGTCCAGCCAGGAGACGTGGTTGGCGACCAGCAGCAGCCCGCCGTCGGCCGCCGCACCGCCGTCGATACGGGCCCGGACCCCCGCGGCCCGCACGACCCAGCCGCACCAGCGCCGGATCAGGGCCGCGGGGATGCGCGCACTCAGCGGGCAGGTCAGGAAGCCGACGACCAGCAGGAGCAGGACCGCCGTGAGCCGCAGGGCGGCCAGGGGGACGGCCCGGACGGGTCCTGTCGCGTCGACGCAGGCCCGCGGGGTGCAGGGCGCGCTGGGCCGCCAGAGGTTCGCCGCCTCGACGGGGTGGGGCCCCGCGACCGGGAGCCCGGCCGCCCTGGCCTCGGGGGCGGTCGCCGTGGGGACACGCACGGCACTGAGGGAGTGGGTGCTCATGGCCGCCACGTCCGTCACGCCGGGACGAGGGAGAGGAAGTGCCGCAGATAGCGCGAGTTGACCCGGCGCATCGACAGCAGCACGTACAGGTCGGCGACCCCGAACTCCGGGTCGTGCGCGGGCTCGCCGCAGACGAAGGCGCCGAGGCGGAGGTAGCCGCGCAGCAGGGCCGGGAGTTCGGTGCGGGTGGCGGGGGCCGGGGCGGTCGGCTGCCAGGGGCGCAGCGGGCGTACCCGGTACTCCTCCGGGGCCAGGTGCTTGGCCTGCACCCGGTCCCAGGTCCCGGCCGCGAGCGTGCCGCCGTCGGCCAGCGGGATCGAGCAGCAGCCGGCCAGCCACTCGTGGCCGCGGTCCACCATGTAGCGGGCGATGCCGGCCCAGATGAGGCTGATGACGGCGCCGTCACGGTGGTCGGGGTGGACGCAGGAGCGGCCGACCTCGACCAGGTTGGGGCGCAGGGCGTCGATCCGGGTGAGGTCGAACTCGCCCTCGGAGTACAGCCGCCCGGCGACCGCGGCGCGCTCCGGCGGCAGCAGCCGGTAGGTGCCGACGACCTGCCCGGACACCTCCTCGCGGACGAGCAGGTGGTCGCAGTACGCGTCGAAGGCGTCGATGTCGTGGCCCGGTTGCGGGGTGGACAGCAGGGCCCCCATCTCACCGGCGAAGACGTCGTGCCGCAGCCGCTGGGCTGCGCGCACGTCCTCCTCGTTGCGGGCGAGGCCGACGGTGTAGCGGGTGGGTGCGGTGGGCTGCGGGGGACGGTCGACGGTCAGTACGCCGGTCATGGCTTACTCCTGGTCACGGGCCGGGGACGGCGAGCGGAGGGCAGAGGCGAGCGGTGTGAGGTGCCGCCCCTGTTCTTCCGATGCCGGTTGGCGTATGCGTGACCGGTGCCAGGAGAGTGGATGTGCGGAGGTTGAACGCTTCGCTGGCGCGCCGAAAGGCGAGACGGGGCCGGGGAGCACCTCCCGACCCCGCCCGTCCGCACCTACGGCGAACGTCCTTTCCTTGCCGGCCGACCCGGGCGACACCCCCAAGGGGCGCGGGGAACTGCGCGACCAGCCACGACGCCCCGCAGCCGTCACACGACCGCCGCCCCTACAGCGCTACCGCTTCACCTTCCGAGTAGCCCGCAGCCACTCCTTGTTCATCCCGGTGATGGACATCAACGGAATGCCCTTCGGACAAGCCGTGGCACACTCCCCCGTGAGCGTGCACCCCCCGAACCCCTCCTCGTCCATCTGCGCCACCATGTCCAGCACCCGCGTCTCCCGCTCGGGCGCCCCCTGCGGCAGCACGTTCAGATGATTGATCTTGGCGGACGTGAACAACATCGCCGCCCCGTTGGGACACGCCGCCACGCACGCCCCGCACCCGATGCACTCCGCGTGCTCGAAGGCGAAGTCGGCGTCCGGCTTCGGCACCGGCGTGGCGTGGGCCTCGGGAGCCGCCCCAGTCGGTGCGGTGACGTACCCGCCGGCCTGGATGATCCGGTCGAACGCCGTCCGGTCCACGACCAGATCCTTGATCACAGGGAACGCCGACGCCCGCCACGGCTCGATGTCGATCGTGTCGCCGTCCTTGAAGGACCGCATGTGCAGCTGGCAGGTGGTGGTCCGCTCCGGGCCGTGCGCGTCGCCGTTGATCACGAGCGAACACGCGCCGCAGATCCCCTCACGGCAGTCGTGGTCGAACGCGACGGGGTCCTCACCGCGGAGGATGAGCTCCTCGTTGAGGGTGTCGAGCATCTCCAGGAACGACATGTCGGAGGAGATGCCGTCCACCTCGTACGTGGACATGGCGCCTTCGGCGTCGGCGTTCTTCTGCCGCCAGACGCGCAGGGTGAGCTTCATGCGTAGCTCCGCTGGGTGGGGTGGACGTACTCGAAGACGAGGTCTTCCTTGTGCAGGACCGGAGCGGCGCCGGTCTCGGTGAACTCCCAGGCCGCCGCGTAGGCGAACTCGTCGTCCTTGCGGGCCGCCTCACCGTCCGGTGTCTGCGACTCCTCACGGAAGTGGCCGCCGCAGGACTCGCCGCGGTGCAGTGCGTCGAGGCACATGAGCTCGGCGAGCTCCAGGTAGTCGACGACGCGGTTGGCCTTCTCCAGTGACTGGTTGAACTCCTCGCCGACACCGGGCACCTTGATGCGCCGCCAGAACTCCTCACGGATCTGCGGGATGCGCTCCAGCGCCTTGCGCAGACCGGAGTCCGTACGGGCCATGCCGCAGAACTCCCACATCAGTTCGCCGACCTCGCGGTGGAAGGAGTCCGGGGTGCGGTCGCCGTCGACGGACAGCAGCAGGTTGAGCCGGTCCTCGGTCTCCGCCAGCACCTCCTGTACGACGGGGTGTTCGGCGGTGACCCGCTCGTGGTGCGGGTTGCGGGCGAGGTAGTCGTTGATGGTGGCGGGGAGGACGAAGTAGCCGTCGGCCAGGCCCTGCATCAGCGCGGAGGCGCCGAGGCGGTTCGCGCCATGGTCGGAGAAGTTCGCCTCGCCGATCGCGAACAGGCCCGGCACGGTGGTCTGGAGGTCGTAGTCGACCCACAGTCCGCCCATCGTGTAGTGCACGGCCGGGTAGATCCGCATCGGCACCTCGTACGGATCCTCGTCGGTGATCCGCTGGTACATGTCGAAGAGGTTGCCGTACTTGGCCTCGACGGCCTTGCGCCCCATGCGCTTGATGGCGTCGGCGAAGTCGAGGTAGACGCCCTGTCCGCCGGGGCCGACCCCCCTGCCCTCGTCGCAGACGTTCTTCGCGGCGCGGGAGGCGATGTCGCGCGGGACCAGGTTGCCGAAGGACGGGTAGATGCGCTCCAGGTAGTAGTCGCGCTCGTCCTCGGGGATCTTGTTCGCCGGGCGGTCATCACCCCGGGCCTTCGGCACCCAGATCCGGCCGTCGTTGCGCAGCGACTCGCTCATCAGCGTCAGCTTGGACTGGTGGTCGCCGGTGCGCGGGATGCAGGTGGGGTGGATCTGGGTGAAGCAGGGGTTGGCGAAGTAGGCGCCGCGCCGGTGCGCCCGCCAGACGGCGGTGGCGTTGGAGTTCATGGCGTTCGTCGACAGATAGAAGACGTTGCCGTAGCCGCCGGATGCCAGCACCACCGCGTCCGCGAAGTACGTGTCGATCCGGCCGGTGACGAGGTCCCGGGCCACGATCCCGCGTGCCCGCCCGTCGACGACGATCAGGTCGAGCATCTCGGTACGCGGGTGCATCTCGATGTTCCCGGCGGCGATCTGCCTGCTCAGGGCCTGGTAGGCGCCGAGCAGCAGCTGCTGGCCCGTCTGGCCGCGGGCGTAGAACGTCCGGGAGACCTGGACGCCGCCGAAGGACCGGGTGTCGAGCAGTCCGCCGTACTCGCGGGCGAAGGGCACGCCCTGCGCGACGCACTGGTCGATGATCTCGACGGAGATCTGCGCGAGCCGGTGGACGTTGGACTCCCGGGCACGGAAGTCACCGCCCTTGACGGTGTCGTAGAAGAGGCGGTGGACGGAGTCGCCGTCGTTGCGGTAGTTCTTCGCCGCGTTGATGCCGCCCTGGGCGGCGATGGAGTGGGCGCGGCGCGGGGAGTCCTGATAGCAGAACTGGACGACGTTGTAGCCCTGTTCGGCGAGGGTGGCGCCCGCGGAGCCGCCGGCCAGCCCGGTCCCCACCACGATCACCGTGTGCTTGCGGCGGTTGGCGGGGTTGACCAGCTTGGCCTCGAAACGCCGTTTGTCCCAGCGCTCGTTGACGGGCCCGGCGGGGGCTTTGGCGTCGGCGACCGGTTCGCCGGTCGTGTACTCGGCGTAGGTAGACATGTCAGCTCACCAATCCGGTCATGACGCCCACGGGTACGGCGATGAAGCCGGCCGTGAGCAGCAGCGCGAGGATGTTGGCCGTGGCCTTCAGGGCGCGGTCGCGGGTGCGGCTGCCGGCGCCGAGGGTCTGCGCGGCGCTCCAGAAGCCGTGCCGGATGTGCAGGCCGAGGGCGAGCATCGCGACGACGTAGATGACGTTGCCGTACCAGGTGGAGAAGGTGTCCACGACGTTCTGGTAGGGCCGGCCCTCCTGGAAGCCGCCGGCGTGCACGGTGCCGGTCGTCAGGTCGAGGACGTGCCAGACGATGAACAGGCCGAGGATGATGCCGCCCCAGCGCATGGTGCGGGTCGCGTAGCTCGCCCGCGGCTTCTTGTGGACGTACTTGCTGGGGCGGGCCCTGATGTCGCGGCGGCTGAGCTGGTACGCGGAGGTGGCGTGGGCGACGACCGCGACGACCAGCACGATCCGCACGAGCCAGAGCGTCCACTCGTAGTGCATGAAGGGCTCGCCGACGACGCGCAGCCAGTGCGCGTAGTCGTTGAACTCGCCCGCCCCGAAGAAGATCTTCAGGTTTCCGATCATGTGGACGACCAGGTACAGCAGCATGATCAGCCCGCTGACCGCCATCACGGTCTTCTTGCCGACGGAGCTGTTCCACACCGTGCGTGCCATGGACGGCCGTCGGTCCGTCCGCGTTGCCAGAGCCATGGAACAGGACGCTACGGCCGCCGGGCCTCATCGGTCCAAGACATGGTCCGGCTCGTTTCCATAGGCTGTCCCTATCCACCCTCTATGCTGGCCGTATGCAGTTCCAGCAGCTCCAGTACTTCGTGGCGGTCGCCGAGACCCGGCACTTCACCCGGGCCGCCGACCTGGTGCATGTCGCGCAGCCCTCGCTGTCGCAGCAGATCAAGGCGCTGGAGCGGGAGTTGGGCGCGGACCTGTTCCTGCGGGCGCGCGGCAACATCACGCTGACGGACGCCGGGGAGGCCCTGCTGCCGCTGGCCCGGCGCATCCTGGCCGACGCGGACACCGCACGGCACGAGGTGCAGGAACTGGTGCAGCTGCGCCGGGGCCGGGTCCGGCTGGGAGCGACCCCGAGCGTGTGCACGGGCCTGCTCCCGGACGTGCTCCGCGCCTTCCACGACCGCTACCCCGGCATCCAGCTGCTGATCGAGGAGGGCGGCTCGCACGACCTGGTCCGGGAGCTGGCCCGCGGCGCCCTCGACCTGGCCCTGGTCGTCCTGCCGCTGCCGACCCCCTCCCCCGCACTGACCACCGTGGAGCTGCTCCGCGAGGACCTGGTGGTGGTCTCCTCGCCGGAGGCCCCCCGCCCGGGCGGCGGCCGGCGCACCGTGCGCATCGCCGACCTGGAGGGCGAACGCCTGGTGATGTTCCGGCACGGCTACGACCTGCGCGAGTTGACCGTGGCCGCCTGCCGCGCCGAGGGCTTCGAACCGGACTTCGCGGTGGAGGGCGGTGAGATGGACGCGGTGCTGGGGTTCGCGCGGGCGGGGCTCGGGGTGGCCGTCGTCCCGCGCATGGTCGCGGCCCGGTCGGGCCGGGGGCTACGGGTCACCCCGCTCGCCCGGCCCGGACTGCACCGCACGATCGCGCTGGCCCACCGCAGCGATGTGGCGCCGCCACGGGCGGCGCGGGAGCTGCAGCGGATGCTGCTGGAGCGGTGAGACGCTCATGAGCCCCTGCACGGGCCCGGCGCGTCAGGCGAAGGTGATCACGCTGCGGCCGCGTGCGGAGCCGTCGGCCATCGCGTCGAGGACCGCCGGGGCCTGGTCGAGGGTGATCGGCGTGACCTCGGGCAGGATTGCGTGGGCCGCCGAGAAGGCGAGGGTGTCACGCAGGTCGTGCGGGGAGCCGGACGGGGACGCGGCCACGTGCAGACGGTTGAGGATCCTGGGCTGGGTGGGCAGCGTGAGCGGCTCGGAGCCGTAGCCGAGGAGCAGGAGCGTGCCGTCGGGGGCGATGCCGCCCAGGTGGCGGTGGCCGCGGCGGTGGACGGGGCGGCGTTCAGCACCAGGCCGGCGCCGCCGTCCCAGGCCCTGAGGGCGTCTGCCGGGTCGGACGCGTCGGTGGCGACGAACAGTTCGGCGCCCAGGGTCTTGGCCTGGTCCTCGCCGCGCCGGGAACGGCTCACGACGGCCGCCCGGGCGCCCATGCGGACGGGGTCGTCGGCCAGGGCTGCGAGCGACACTTCGGCGTCGCCGGCCCGAGGATGGGCGATCGGCAGGACCGCGGAGAGGTGCTCGGGGTACAGGGGCAGCAGATCCAGCCCGGCGTCGTCGAGGGCGGCCGCACCAGCCCGACGTCGACGCTGCCGTCCAGGATGTCCCGCGCCTGGGTCCACCAGCTAAGACGGACCAGTTCGACGGTCACGTGGGGGTGCCGGGCGGAGAACGCGTTCAGCGCCAGGGTGACGTCGGTGCCCAGCATGAACCCGACGACCAGGGCGTCGTTCCGGCGCTGATCCGACGGGCCCGGTCCTGGGCGGCCTCCGCGGCGGCGAGCAGGGCCTTGGCGTCGTGCAGGAACTGTTCGCCGGCCAAGGTGAGCGTGACGTCGCGAGTGCTGCGGGTGAAGAGCTCGACCCGCAGGTCGTGCTCCAGCTGCCGCACCTGCCGGGAGAGTGCGGGCTGGGTGACGTGCAGGGCGAGGGCCGCCTGGCCGAAGTGCCGCCGCTCGGCCACGGCCACGAAGTAACGCACCTTGCGCAGATCCAGATCGATCGGCCTGTCGGGCATGGCCGGTCCCGCCTTTTCGCCGACCGACTCGGCGTGCTGTGCCGCTGTCGGCGCAATGCACGCTATCCGACCTGGCCGGACGGGCCGCGACGGATCGTCGGCCGGGGTGTGGGCCGGGGTGTGGGCGACACGACTGCCGACCGTGTGCGCCGACAGGAGCCGTAAGGGGCCGGTGGCCACCCAGCCCCCGCGTCGGTGCGGGCGGGAGCAGCGCCTTCCCGGCCCGCCACTGCGCGCGGAGACCGGGGGAGCAACCCGCCGTACCGGCCCGGGAAGCGACTCACCGGGCCCGTACGGGCACCGCGCTTCAGCCCGTCGCGTCCACCAGCGCCAGCTCGTGCAGCCGGTCCGGCGGGCCCGGGCGGGCGTAGTACCAGCCCTGGGCCGTGTCGCAGCCCAGGATCCGCAGTTGCTCGGCCTGGGCTCCGGTCTCCACGCCCTCCACCGTGACCGTGAGGTCCAGGCCGTGGGCGAGCGAGACGATCCCCTCGACGATCTTGAGGTCGACGGGGTCGGCCGGGAACTGCTGCATGCTCTGCGTGAAGGAGCGGTCCAGCTTGAGGATGCTCACCGGCAGCCGGCGCAGGTTGGCGAGGTTGGAGTACCCGGTGCCGAAGTCGTCCAGGGCGATGTCGACGCCCATCTCGGCGAGGCGCCGCAGGGGCTTGAGCAGATCGTCGTCGGCGCCGATCAACGCCGACTCGGTGACCTCCAGGCAGAGGGCGTCGGGTGCCACGCCCGCGCGCTCCAGGATGTCCACCGTGTCCTGGACCAGCCCGGGGTGGGTGAGCTGGCAGGGCGAGAGGTTGACGTTGATGCGCAGGGGTCCGGCGTCGTCGAGCCGTTCTCGCCACTCGCGCGCCTGACGTACCGACTGCTCCAGGACCCAGCGGCCGAGCGGCACGATGAGTCCCGTGTGCTCGGCGAGCGGGATGAACCGGTCCGGGCCGAGGATGCCGTGCTGCGGGTGCAGCCAGCGCACCAGGGCCTCCGCGCCGCGCACACTGCCGTCGCCGAGGTGCACCAGCGGCTGGTACTCGATGAAGAACTCGCCCCGCTCCAGGGCCATCGGCAGCGCCGTGGTCAGTCCGTGCCGGGTGATGGCGCGGGCGTCGGCCTCCTCGTCGGCGAGCTCGAAGCGGTTGCCGCCCGCGGACTTGGCCCGGTACATGGTGATGTCGGCGCTGCGCAGCACCTCCGCCGGGCTGCGTTCCCCGGCCGGGCCCTCGACGATGCCGATGCTGCCGCGCACGGTCAGCTCCCGGCCGTCGACGCTGATCGGGGCGATCAGCGCGTTCATGATGCGGGCGGCGAGCTCGTCGACCTCCTGTTCGGTGTCGGGGCCTGTGGTCAGCGCCACGAACTCGTCGCCGCCGAGCCGGGCGACCATCTCGCCGGGCGCGGTGGCGCAGGACTGCAGCCGGTCGGCGACCTCGACGAGCAGCCGGTCGCCGGCGGCGTGGCCGAGGCTGTCGTTGACGGTCTTGAAGCCGTCCAGGTCGAGGTAGCACAGGCCGAACCGCTGGCCCACCCCGGCGCCCAGTGCCTTCTCCAGGCGCTCGAAGAAGAAGGTGCGGTTGGGCAGGCCGGTGAGCGCGTCGTGGGTGGCCTCGTAGCGCAGCCGCAGGTTGAGCAGCCGGCGCTCGGTGGTGTCCTCCATGAGGGCCAGCTGGTACTGCGGGTTGCCGTCGGGGTCACGCAGCAGGGAGACCGTGAGGTTGGTCCACAGGACCGTGCCGTCCGGGCGGGAGAACGCCTTCTCGACGTGGTAGTGCTCGCGTTCGCCGCGTACGAGTTCCTCGTAGAGCTTCCAGGTCTGCGGCGCGTCCTCGGGATGGGTCCACTGCATGACGTTGCGGCCGTGCATGGTCTGCTCGGAGACGCCGAACATCCGCAGCAGGGCGCCGTTGACCTGCAGGACGTTGCCCTCCAGGTCGGCGATGCCGATGCCTATGGCCGCGCCCTCGAAGACCGCGCGGAAGCGGGCCTCGGTGGCGTGCAGGGCCTGGGCGACCACGCCCTGGGCCTTGAGGGCGGCCGCGGAGATCGCCTCCTGCTCGGCCAGTGTCCGCTCGCGCAGCGCCTGGGCGAACCCGGCGGCCATGGCGTGCTGGAGCCGCGCGGAGCGGGCCCGCTGGTCCTCCTGGTCGCCGTCGGTGCCGCAGTAGAGCACGAGGTAGGCGTCGACACAGTCCAGCGAGCGGCTGAGCGCCTCGGGGTCGGTGCAGTGCGCGGTGACGAGGGCGGCGCCGACCGCCTTGCCCTCGTTCGCGTCGAAGGTCCTGGACCTGAGCGCCTCGCTCAACCGCCGGGCCAGCGGGAGCAGTTGCTCCTCGAACTCCGGCCGGGTCGACGACGTCGAGGTGACCGGGAAGACCGCCCGGCTCCAGATCGTCGCGAACCGGCGCAGTCTGTCCTCCGGCCCGTCCGGCCCCGCGCTCACGCCGTACGCCCCACGCCGGCGAACCCGGAGAAGGCCCACGGATCCTCGTCCTCCGGTGCGGTGTCCGGCCGCCAGAGCGGCATCGGCACCAGTCCGGGTTCCACCATGTCGTACCCCTCGAAGAACCGCGCGATGGTGTCGCGCGAGCGCATGATCAGCGGGTTGCGAATGTCCTTGTATACGTCGACCGTGCCCTTGGCCCGCTCCTCGGGCAGCGGGATTCCCTCGTACGAGGCATGCGTGAGCACCAGCAGACTGCCGGGCGCGAGCGCGTCGCGCAGCTGGGCCACCACGTCGTACGGGTCGTCCTCGTCCTCCACGAAGTGCAGTATGGCAACGAGCAGCAGCGCCACCGGCCGGTTCAGGTCGATGAGGCGCTCCACCTCGGAACTGGCCAGGATCTCCTGCGGCTTGAGCAGGTCCGCGGCGACGACGCCCGCCCGGTCGTCGCCCTCCAGGACGGCCTGGCTGTGCGCGACGGCGACCGGGTCGTGGTCGACGTACACCACACGCGCGTCGGGGCTGGCCGCCTGGGCCACCTCGTGGACGTTGCCGAAGGTCGGGATGCCGGAGCCGATGTCCAGGAACTGGGTGATGCCCTCGTCGAGCGCGAAGCGCACCGCGCGGCGCATGAACGCCCGGTTCGCCTGCATGATCTTGGGGAGTCCCGGCATGAACTCCATGGCCTTGCGGCCGGCTTCCCGGTCGACCTCGAAGTTGTGCGAACCGCCCAGGTAGTAGTCGTAGATCCGCGAGACACTGGGCACCGAGATGTCGATGCTCCGAGGGGCCCAGGCGGGACGCTCCATCTGTCTCTCCATGGCGTAGGCGATCCGGTGTTCGAGCTGAGGCTACTGATCGCCTGCCAAAGGAGCGAGCGGAAACGGAAATTGACCATCCGTTCCCGGTCACTGCCTGTGGCACGTGCCGCACGGACGCCCCACGCACTCTTCACGAAAGCATGCGAAGCATTCCACAGAGTCGCGAACCATGGTGAAAGAGCGCGGAGAACCGCGGTGAACCACGGCAAACCGGTCCGCCCCCCGCGCGTTGAGCCGCGGGGGGCGGACCGGTGGGTCGGCGCGCCGGCCGTTCGTCCGGCACTCTCGCTGTCCTCGTCCCTCCCTCCGCGGTCCGTGCGTTGTTCGACTGGTGAGGCGATCAACCCTGGGGAGGTGTGATCTCTACTGTTCCGACGCGCCGACCGGCTTGCCGTCGGGACGGATGGCGAACCAAGTGCCGCCGACGCCCTGACCGTTGGTGTCGCCGGGCTTCTTGTCACCGGCGAAGGTGTAGATCGGCACACAGTCGATGGTCTGCTGCTTGATCCCGTCGGGCCGGTCGAAGACCACGTAGCCCTGGCCCCTGGGGCCGGACCCCTTCAGGTCGATGCCCTTGGTGTCCGCGGCGTCGACCGGCGCGATGACCGGCCACTTCTCCAGGCAGTCGCCGGTGCACGCCGTCTTCATCGGCCAGGGCGAGTCCTTCATGAAGCGGTAGACCGTGTGGCCGTTCTTGTCGACGACGATCTCGCCGAGCTTGGCGTCCTCGCGGGTGGACAGACCGGGCAGGTCGCCCGCCTCGGCTCCGCCCTCCGCCCCGCCCTGCGCCTTCTTGCCGTCGGGGGCGAGGGCGTACCAAGTGCCGCCGACACCCTGGCCGTTGACGTCGCCGGCGTTGACGTCCTTCACATAGCGGTACGCCGGCCAGCCGTCGACCGTGAGCTGCTTGGTGCCGTCGGAGCGGGTGACCGAGCCGAGCAGCGCCTTGTCGATGCCGGCTCCGGCCGTGGCGTCGTCCGCGGGGACCGGCGGCCACTTCTTGGCGCAGTCGCCGTCGCAGGCCGACTTCGGCGGCTCCACGGTGTCCTTGTCGAAGCGGTAGAGCGTCAGACCGGCGCTGTCGGTCAGTACCTTGCCGAGTTCCTGGTTGGTGGAGACGGACAGTTCACCGGCCGAGCTCGACTGCGTGGCGGCCTCCTGGCCCGCCGCGCCGGCGTCGTAACCGGATCCGTTGCCCAGGCCGGTGCCGGCGGTTCCGTAGTCCCCGGCCGCGGCCGTGGCACCCACGTTCTGGCTGCTCGCCGGCGGGGCGGTCTCCGAGCCGCATGCCGTCGTCAGCGCCGCCACCGCCACGGCGCTCACCACGAGCGAGGCGCTCCGCCACGAGGTCTTCATCGTCAACTCCCCATACTCACACGGGTGTTGCAGCGCCCTGCTGCGCCGCCGCACGACAAGAGGTACGCACGAGAGCCATGCTCGTGTTCAACCGGCGCACGAATTTCTTTCCGGAACCTGTGACACCGCCCGCGTCGCACCTGTGAATCCCGCGCCCCACCCGCACCGGCCGCCGCACCGTCTCGCACCCCCGTACGCCTCGGCGGTTACGCGTCCGCCCCCTGATCAAACCTTTCGTGGGTCATCCGTCGCCCGTTCGGGGCAATCCCCTCACTCTCCGGCGTTTGAAAGCGCGCACTGGGCTCAGGATCTTCGTCGTGCATGGACTCGAACCGACCCAATCCACCCTGACCACAAGGGTGTTGACGGTGCTGACGCTGACCTGGCTCCTGGTGTCGGCACCGGCCGCCGTGGCGGAGGCCACGGTCTGCGCGTACGCCGACACCGGACCGGACGGCGCGAGGGCGGTCGCGGTCGCCGGGAGCCTCACCTGGCCCACTCCCCCGCACTGCCCGACGCCGACCCCGAGCCCGACCCCGAGCCCCACTCCGACGCCCACGCCCACGCCGAAGCCGTCGCCCTCACCGGATCCCACACCGACGCCGACTCCGAAGCCCACGCCCACCCCTAAACCCGAGCCGCCGCCTCCCCCGCCGCCCCCACCGCCGACGCCCCAGGCGCCCCCGGCTCCTCGCCCCGCGCCACCCCGTCCGCGGCCGACACCGCCCGCGCCCACCCCGACGCCCACTCCGAAGCCGTCGGCCAAGCCCACCCCGAGTCCGTCCGCGACCCCGGTGCACTACCCGCCCTACCGCGCCGGTCAGCACCGGCGGCCGGCGCGTGACGCCCCGTCGCCCCTCACCTTCGTCCTGCTCATCGCGGCGCCCGCCATCGCCGCCGTGGCCGCGCTGCGGCCGCGCTGACCCCGCTGAACCTGGAGGCTTCTCTTGCCGGAATGGCTTGTTCTCACCCTCGCGATGCTGGCCGCCTGTTCCGTGGTGGTCATCATCACCCTCCTGCGGCACCGCACGGCCCCCGAGGACGAGGATCCCTCCGAGACCCCGGACGTCATCGAGTACATGACGATGTGGATCGGCGTGGTGTACGCCATCGTCCTGGGCCTGGCCATCGCCGGCGTATGGGAGGGCCGCAGTGCCGCCCAGGACCACGTCCAGGCCGAGGCAGTGGCGCTGCACGAGGTCTCGGAGCGGGTCCGGGTCTATCCCGCCGACATCCGCGACCGTATTCGGGCGGATGTCAACGCCTATGTCGGACACGTCGTCAACACCGAGTGGAAGACGATGGCGGACGACGGTCGTATGACCGAGCGCGGCACCGAGCTTCTCCAGCGTGTCCGGGAGGACGTCACCGACTACCAGCCGAAGACGGACTTCGAGGCGCAGGCCTACCAGCCGCTGCTGGACCAGGTGACCGCCGCCGACCAGGCGCGCAACGCCCGGGCGAACTCGACCGGGGAGACCATGCCGGGCGTGGTGTGGTTCGGGCTCATCGCGGGCGGCGTCGTCACCATCGGGATGATCTTCGCCCTCCAGATCCGGCGCACACCCCGTGAGCTGGTCCTGGCCGGGCTGTTCTCCGCGCTGATCGCCTTCCTGCTGTTCCTCATCTGGGACTTCGACGCGCCCTACAGCCGGGGCGTCACGGCGTCCGCCGAACCGTTCCTGGAACTCTTCCCGCAGATCAAGGGCTGACCGGCCGTCAACCGTGTGGGCCACCCCGGGGGACACCGTCCCCTGAGCGGCCCACACGGTTGACCCATTCGTACGACAGCAATCGCGCAGGTGGACGCACCTTCCTAGCGTTTCGTTCATCGAGGTGCATTTCCGTCGCAAGCGGAAGAGGTCCGCGGCTGCTCCTCGGGGAACCCGGAGGAACCACCATGCGCGCGATACGCGTCACTTCGGCGGCACTGCTGGGTGCCGCCGCCCTCGCCCTGACCGCCCCGGCCGCCCGGGCGTACGAGGACGACTCGGGTTTCTGGGCCAGGGTTCTGCCCGCCACCGTCGCGCCCGGCGGCCGGGTCACGCTGCACGCGAGCGGCTGCGAGCAGAGCGTGACCGTGGCGTCGGCGGTCTTCGACACGGTCACCATTCCCCGGGGGCGTACGACGGCCAGGGCCACGGTCGACCGGGATGCCAGGCCCGGTGGCGTGTACGAGGTGTCGTTCTACTGCGGCACGTTCTGGCAGAGCGTCGACCTCACGATCGCCGGCGGCCGGCCCGCCCCGGTGCGGCCCGATCATCCGCACAAGGGCGTGCACGCGGGCGGGGGCGGCAGTTTCGCCGGGCTGAACCTCAAGGAGCTCGCTCTGGGCGCCGCGCTCGTCACGGGCGCGCTGGGGACGGCGTACCACCTCTCCCGGCGCCGCACGGACGAGGACGGTGCCTGACACCGCCGCCCCGTCCGACCTCTCCCGTCTTTGCTCAGGCCTTCGCCCCGGTTCCCCATGAGGGGGCCGGGGCGAAGGCCGGTCCGCGTGCGATGGGTCTGCGACGGGGCTGTCCGCGGCGGGTCCGCCTGCGACGGGCGGCGCGTCAGGCCCGCTTCTCCGCGCGGCGGCGCATCCAGAACACCCCGCCACCGACGATGGCGATGCCGATGAGCCCGCCTCCGATGGCCATGTCGGTCGGGGTCGCCCCGGTGGAGCTGCTGCCGCCGAGACCGCCCTGGACGCCGCCGATGACGGTGAAGGCGGCCGGGTTGGTCAGACTCCTGGAGTCGCAGACGACCGTGATGCTGTGGGAGCCCGGCCGCGCGTTCCTGTTGACCGTCGCGGTGCCCCGCGCCGTGTTGCTGCCCTGGACGGGGCTCAGGCGGGTGGGCCGGAAGGCGTCCGAGCTGGCGGTGCCGCCCCGCGGGCAGTTGTCGACGGTGATGGTGAGCTGGCCGCCGCGGGCGATGACGCTGGGCAGAGCGACGATGTTGCTCGGGCCGACGGGCATGCCGTCGCGGGCGACGGCCGCGGGGGCGGCGAGGCTGAGAGCGGCTACCGCGGTGGCAGCGGCCGCCATGGCACGTGTTGTACGCATGTGATCCTCCGCGGAAGACGCCCCGGGAACCGTCCCCGGTCGATCGGCGAGAAGCGCCTCCCAGAAAGACCCTCAGATGCCGTGCGCGAGGCCGCATTTCGGCAATGGTCCGTCCTGGTGAGAGGACACGCCGACCGATCACCCCACAATCGGAATTGCCGCAGGTCACGGACCGTCAGAATTTTCCTGCCGGTGGCAACTCGGATGGCGCACCGAAAGCGGGGGGCCACCCGTTCGTATCTGTGCCGTCGCCGGTTGCGCGTGCGGGACTTAGCGTTCACGTATGCGCGAAATGTCTGCGTCCGAGGCTGAGCTGGCCGAGCTGGCCGAAGAGGAGGAGCGACGGAAGAGACGTGCTCCTTGGGGTGTGATAGCGCTGGTCCTGCTGACCGGTCTCGCGCTCGTTCGCAATGGCTCGGGTGAGTTCGACGAGGGGCCGCCGCAGCCCGCCTCGGCGGCCGCCCCGGACCGCAGGGTGCCCGGCGGGCTCTTCGCCGGTGCCGCGCAGCCGCTGCCGTACGCGCTGCCGGAGCGGGTCAGGATCCCCGGCATCCAGGTGGACGCCCCGGTCATCCCGGTCGGCCTCGACGTGGACGGCTGGGTCGGCGCGCCGCCGCCGGAGGACCCCAATCTGGCGGGCTGGTTCACCGGTTCCGTCTCTCCCGGCGAGAAGGGCACCGCGGTGGTGGTCGGCCATGTCGACAACACCCAGGGTCCCGCCGTGTTCTACGGGCTCGGCGGCCTGCAGAAGGGAAATCGCGTCGAGATCGCCCGCAAGGACGGGAAGACGGCCGTTTTCGAGATCTACGGCATCGAGGTGTTCGAGAAGAACAACTTCCCGGGCGACCGGGTGTACGCCTCCAAGGGAAGCGCGGAACTGCGGGTCATCACCTGCGGGGGCGGTTTCACCAAGCAGGGCGGTTACGACGGGAACGTCGTCGCTTTCGCCCGCCTGGTCGAGGTCCGCTGAGCGGGCTCGACCGGGCGGGCGTGAGCCGTCACCGGTAACGCCGTGTGGGGACCGTGACGTGGTAGCCGGCATCCAGCAGTTGCGGCAGATAGGTGCGCAGGGCCCGGACGCTCTGCGAGCGGTCGCCCCCGGCGTCGTGCGAGAGGACCACGACGCCGGGGGCGGCGCCGTTCTCCACCCGGCCGACGATGGTGCGGGTGCCGGGGGCGGTCCAGTCGAGGGTGTCGACGGTCCAGGCGAGCGGTTCCATGCCGAGTTCGGCGCCGATCCGGAAGGTGGCGCGGTTCCAGGCGCCGTAGGGGGCGCGGAACCAGGCGGGGCGTTCGCCGTAGCTCTCCTCGACGACGTCGCTGGTGCGTTCCATCTCCTTGCGGATCCGGGCGTGGCTGAGACGGGTGAGCAGCGGGTGGGACCAGGTGTGGTTGCCGACGACGTGGCCCTCCTCGGCCATCCGGGCCAGCAGGTCCTTGTTGTCGACGACCATCTCGCCGCACACGAAGAACATCGCGCGGACGTCGTACTCGCGCAGGGTGTCCAGGATGTACGGCGTGTACCGGGGGTCGGGTCCGTCGTCGAAGGTCAGCACCATGGTGCGGCCGCGGCCGGACACCCGCAGCAGGGGTGCGCGCCGTACGAGGGTGGGGCGGGGCGCCGCCCGGGGCGGGCCGTAGCCCGTCAGGGGCTGCAGGCGGTACGAGGAGGGCTTGAGCGCGGGACGTGCCTGCGGGCCCGCGGCCGGGGCGGCCCGGACGGGCTCGTCACCGTTGCCCGCGACCGTCGCCAGCAGCCCGGCGCTGCCGGCCGCTCCGACGGCGGCGACACCGGCGAGCAACGCACGGCGTCGCGTGAGCGGACTGGTGGGCAGCTGATCCTTCGTCATGACTCATCAGTCGCCCGGCGAGCGACCGACGCACCAGTACGACACCGGTACGGAGGTACGAATACACCCACGCGGCCCAGCCGTCAGGTCTGGGGCACACCGTCAGCGGCGGCGTACCAACGGGAACGGCAGGGTCTCGCGGATGGTCAGGCCGGTGAGGAACATGACGAGGCGGTCGACGCCGATGCCGAGGCCTCCGGTGGGGGGCATGGCGTATTCGAGGGCGTCGAGGAAGTCCTCGTCGAGTTCCATGGCCTCGGGGTCTCCGCCTGCGGCGAGCAGGGACTGGGCGGTGAGGCGGCGGCGCTGTTCGACGGGGTCGGTGAGTTCGGAGTAGGCGGTGCCGAGTTCGGTGCCGAAGGCGACGAGGTCCCAGCGTTCGGCGAGGCGGGGGTCGGTGCGGTGCTGGCGGGTGAGCGGGGAGACGTCGGTGGGGAAGTCCTTGTAGAAGGTGGGGAGGACGGTCTTCTCCTCGACCAGGCGCTCGTACATCTCCAGGACCACGTCGCCGTGGCCGTCGTCGGCGACGTACGGCACGCCCACGCGGTCGCAGTGCCGGTGCAGGCGGAGCAGTTCCGTGCCGGGGCCGATCTCCTCGCCCAGTGCCTCGGAGATCGCGCCGTACACCGTCTTGACCGGCCACTGCCCGGAGATGTCGTACTCCTTGCCGTCCTGGTGGGCGACGGGTGAGCCGTAGGCGGCGGTCGCGGCGCCCTGGATCAGTTCGCGGACGAGGTGGAGCATCACGTCGTAGTCGGCGTACGCCTGGTAGGCCTCCAGGATCGTGAACTCGGGGTTGTGCTTGTAGTCGACGCCCTCGTTGCGGAAGGTGCGGCCCATCTCGAAGACCTTCTCCAGGCCGCCGACGCACAGCCGCTTGAGGAACAGTTCGGGGGCGATGCGCAGATAGAGGTCGAGGTCGTAGGCGTTGATGTGGGTGGTGAAGGGGCGGGCGTTGGCGCCGCCGTGGATCTGCTGGAGCACCGGTGTCTCGACCTCGAGGAAGCCTCGCTGGAGCAGGCCCTGGCGTACGGCCTGGACGGCGGTGGAGCGGGCGCGGACCACGTCGCGGGCGGCGGGGCTGGAGACCAGGTCGAGGTAGCGCATACGGACCTTGGCCTCGGGGTCGGCGAGGCCCCGGCGCTTGTCGGGCAGGGGGCGCAGGCACTTGCCGATGAGCTGCCAGGAGGTGACGAAGACGGTGGGCTCGCCCTTGTCGCTGACGCCCGCGCGGCCGGTCGCGCTGATGAGGTCGCCGATGTCGGTGTCTGCGGTGAAGCGGTCGAGGGCGGCGCCGGAGTCCTTGCGGGTGAGGGCGAGCTGGTGGTCGCCGGACCAGTCGCGCAGTACGGCGAAGACGATGCCGCCGAAGTCGCGGACCAGCATGATCCGGCCTGCGACGGTGACCTGCTCGCCCGCGCGGACGTCGGTGAGGGCGTGGGTGCGGGCGGGGATGCCGACCGGGTAGGGGTCGACGCCGTCGGCGCGCAGCCGGTCGAGGGTGCGGTGCCGGATGCGGACCTGCTCGGGCAGGCCCGCATCCGGCCCGGCCGCCCCGGCCTCGTCCCCTCCGTCGAGGCCGAGCGCCGCCAGCGAGGGCAGTCCTTCGGTGGTGGCGGGACGCGGCCCGCCTCGCGGGTGCCCGTTTCTGCGGAGTTTGTGCAGCGACGGTACGGAGACGAATCCCTCCGCGATGCCGGAGGCCATGCCGATCCGGGCGAGGGAGGCTGCCTCGCCGTAGCAGATGAAGCGTGGGAACCACTGCGGGTTGTACTTGGCGTTGGAGCGGTAGAGGGCCTCCAGTTGCCACCACTTGGAGAAGAACAGCAGCAGCCGTCGCCACAGTCGCAGTACGGGTCCGGCGCCGATGCGGGCGCCCTCCTCGAAGACCGAGCGGAAGACGGCGAAGTTCAGCGAGATCCGGCGGATGCCCAGCTTCGGGGCCACCGCGCACAGCTCGGCGATCATGAACTCCATGACGCCGTTGGGCGCGGCGCGGTCACGGCGCATCAGGTCCAGGGAGACGCCTTCCCTGCCCCAGGGCACGAAGGAGAGCAGGGCGAGCAGTTCGCCGTCCTCGCCGAGGGCCTCCACGAGGAGGCAGTCGCCGTCGGCGGGGTCGCCGAGGCGGTCCAGGGCCATGGAGAAGCCGCGTTCGGTCTCGGTGTCGCGCCAGTGGTCGGCCTTGCCGATCACCTCCTCCATCTCGGTCTCGGTGAGCGTGGAGTGGCGGCGGACACGGCAGTGGGCGCCGGTGCGGCGGACGCGGTGGACGGCCTGCCGGGTCACCCGCATGTCGCGGCCGTCGAGGCCGAAGTCCGGCACGTTGAGGATGGCCTCGTCGCCGAGTTGGAGGGCGCCTAGGCCGGCGCGGGCGTAGGCGGTGGCCCCGTCCTCGGAGGCGCCCATCGCGGCGGGCACCCAGGCGTGCCAGCGGGCCGCGTCCAGCCAGACGGCGATGGCGTGCGGCCAGGCCTCGCGGTCGCCGACCGGGTCGCCGCTGGCGAGGCAGACGCCGGCCTCGACGCGGTAGGTGACGGCGGCCTTGCCGCTGGGTGAGAAGACGACGGCCTTGTCGCGGCGGGTGGCGAAGTACCCGAGGGAGTCCTGGCCGCCGTAGGCCTTGAGCAGGGCGCGGATGCGGGCCTCCTCGTCGTCGTGCAGGGCGGCCTCCATGCGCTGGGAGCGGAAGAGCGTCGTGGCGGCGTTGAGGAGGGCGAGGGCGCCGAACAGGCCGAGGAGGAAGTAGAGGGGGCGGGGCGGGCGTCCGTCGTAGGAGGTGCCGGAGACGAGTCCGCCGCAGACCCGGTCGGCGGCCCAGGCCAGCCGCTGGCCCTGCGGCAGCGTGCCGGGGAACAGCTCGACGAGTCCCCAGCCGACCAGGATGCCGAGGGCGAGCCCGACGACCAGGACGCCGAGGGCCCGGCGTACGGCGGCGCGGCGGGACGCGGCGTAGAACTCCCTGCGGGCGACGATGAGCAGGGCCAGGGCGAGGGCGCACACGATCAGGGACGGGACGGAGTCCGCGTAGTCGCCGAACACCGTGCCGAGCAGGTCGCTCAGGACCAGTAGCCCGAGGTAGACGACGACCAGCCACCAGGCGATCTTCTTGCGGGCGGCGGTCGCCGCGGCGAGCAGGAAGAGGAAGACGGCGTAGGCGAGGTTGGCGCTGACCGGGACGATGAGCTGGTCGAGGGCGCGCACGACGGGGCGCAGCGCGGTGCGCAGCGGTGGGATGAGGGCGAGCAGGACGCAGAGGAGTCCGAGGGCGCCGAAGAAGGTCGCGAAACCCTCCGGCACCCTGCTCAGGGCGCCGTGCCGGGGCGACCGTATCGGGCCCTTGGTGCTCTTCTCCCGGGTGGCCTCCACGGTGGCACTCATGTTCCGACTCTAGGAAGAGCGCGGCCTCCTCGCCCGTCGAGCGTCCTGCCCGCAGGGCGGACCTGGGGCTTCCGATAGCCTCCCTGCCGTGACGGAACAGCACTCGCACCAGTTCGAGCGGGGCACGGACGGGCCCAAGGTCATCGTGGTCGGCGTGGACGGCTCCGACTCCTCGCTGCGCGCGGCGGCTTACGCCGGTGGTCTCGCGCGACGGCAGCGGGCGCTGCTGGCCGTCGTGTACGTGCAGCCGGTGATGACGGCGGGCGCGGCGCTCGGGGCGCCGGTCGCGGAGACGACCAACGAGATCGCCGAGAGCCTGATCGCCCAGATCCGGGACGCGACCGAGCGGCTCAAGGGGATATTCGACGTCCGCTGGGAGTTCCACACCTTCCAGGGCGACCCCTACAACGGCCTGGTGAAGGCGGCGGACGACCTGAAGGCCGACGCGGTGGTGGTGGGCGCGTCGGAACAGGCCGGTCACCGGATCGTGGGCTCGGTCGCGGTGCGGTTGGTGAAGGCGGGGCGGTGGCCGGTGACGGTGGTGCCCTAGGGTCGGCGGGTCCGCGGTCGTAGGTCGCTGGTCGGTGTACGGCAGGGGCGCGGCGACCGAGGATGGCGGGATGACCGCCTTCGACGTGGACGTCTTCCTGCAGCAGCCGCTGACCGCGCGCCTCGCGACCAACGGGCCGACGGTGCGCCCGGTCTGGTTCCTCTGGGAGCACGGCGCCTTCTGGATCCTCACCGGGCCGTGGACCCGGCTCTTCCACCGGGTCGGGGACGACCCGGCGGTGGCCCTCGTGGTGGACGAGTGCGACCCGGCGACGGGGCTCGTGCGCCAGGTGATCGCGCGGGGCCGGGCCGAACTCGTGTCCTTCGACGTGCCCAGGGGCCGCCGCAAGCTCGCGCGCTACCTGGGCGCGGACGAAGGCCGCTGGGACGAACGGTTCGTGCGCTATCTGTACGACGACCCCGCGGAGCGCGGCACGGTGTGGCTGCGTCTGACGCCGGCGTCGCTCCATGTGCAGGACCTGAGTTACGCGGTCGCCGACTGAACCGCGGTGTCCTGCGTCAGAGCGTGTGCAGGAACTCGGCCAGGATCCGGTTGAAGAGCTCCGGCTTCTCCAGGTTCGGGTAGTGGCCGACGCCGCTGATGACCTCGGAGCGGCCGTCCCGGGCGGTGGTGGCGAGGCGCTCGGCGGCGGCGAGCATGTCGGCGGGTTCCAGGCCGCCGTTGAGGGTGAGCAGGGGGACGGTGATCTCCGCCGCCCGGGCGAAGGTGTCGGTCACGGGTACGAACCAGTCCTTCTCGCCGGGCGTGTGCTTGGCGAGCGTGCCGCGGGCCAGGTCCTAGACCAGGCGCAGGATGCCCGGGTCGACGTCGTCGAGGGACCGGTGTTCACCGGGTACGACCTGCGCGAAGGCGGCGAGCCAGCCTTCGAGGTCCCCTGCGGCCAGCGTGCGCGCCATCTCGGCCTGGAGTTCGCGGGTCCAGGGGTCGGTGTACTGGAACTCTCCGGTCGCGGCGCCGCAGGTGACCACCGCGCGGACGAGCTCCGGATACTCCAGGACCGTGTTGGTGGCGATCAGCCCGCCCATGGACAGGCCGACGAGGACCGCGGGACCTGCGTCGAGGTGGCGCAGCAGGGCGGCCACGTCGTCGGCCCAGCGGAAGGGCTTGGAGGCGTTGGCGGAGGCCCCGTGGCCCCGGACGTCCAGGGCGATCACGCGGTGGTCGACCGCGAGGGCCGGGATCTGGGGGTGCCAGACCCGGTGGTCGACGTACCCGGAGTGGAGCAGGACCACAAGGTCCCCGGTGCCGGTGTCGAGGTAGGCGAGATCGCCGTCGGCGGACGTGAATCGGGTCAGTTCCGAAGCAACTGTCATGACAACCAAGGTGTCATCTTCCGTCGAGTTTGGCAACCTAGGTGTCATGATGGCCGGGTGAACGAGATCGACGCACCGCTGCCGCCCGACGACCTCGGCCACCGCGTGAGCGAGGTGTTCGACCTGATCGGCGCGCTCTACCGGCGCGGCCTGCGCAAGCTCGAACAGGGCCAGGAGATCGAGGGGGTGTCCGTCGGCGTGCGCTCCGTCCTGACCCTGCTCCACCGCTACGGGCCGATGACGGTGCCCCAGATGGGCCGGGTCATGGCGCTGACCCGGCAGTTCGTGCAGCGCATGGTCAACGACGCGACGGCCAGGGGCTGGGCCGAGGCCACCCCCAACCCCGCGCACCAGCGGTCCTCGCTGATCCGGATCACGGCCGACGGCGAGGCCGTCATCACCGCGATCCTCGCCCGCGAGCACGCCCTGAACCGGCAGGTCGGCGGCGATCTGACCGAGGCCGAACTCCGGGCGTGCGTGCGGGTGCTGAAGCAGATGATGAAGACCTTCGACGACGTCGACCCGGACTGACCTACTCCCCCATGGTGAGCCCGTCCTTCCCGGCCCCCCGGCTCAGTACGACGTCCCGGATCCGGTCCCGGACACCGCGCACGTCGGCCCCCTTGGCGAGCGCCCGGTTGAGATCGACCACCCGGCCGGCGTCGATGTCGAACAGCTGCGGGACGAACTCGGCCTTCGACACCTCCCAGCGGCCGCCCTTGCGGTCCGGCGCGGCGAAGGTGAAGCGGGCCAGGGTGGACTGGTTGCCGCGCGGGTCCTGCACGCCCCGGTCGTTGTACATCGCACCGGCGATCTGGTCGCCCATGCCGTAGACCACCCAGGTGCCGTTGACCTTCTCGTACGCCTGCGGGACATGGGCGTGGGTGCCGAGGATCAGGTCGATGTCGGGGCGGCCGTCGGTGCGGGCGGCCGTGAGGTCGCGGGCCAGGGTCACCTGTTCGTCGTCGGGCCTGTCCTGCCATTCGGTGCCCCAGTGCAGGGAGACGACGACGACGTCGGCGCCTCCCTTCCGGGCGGCCCGGGCGTCCGCGAGGATCTTGCTCTCGTCGATCATGTTGACCGCCCAGGGCTGCTGCGGCGGAAGGGGGAAGCCGCTGACCCCGTACGTGTACGCCAGGTGCGCGACCCTGGCCGGACCGGCGCGCAGCACGGTGACCGTGCGCGCCTCGTCGGCCGTGCGCGCCGTTCCCGCGTGCCGCACCTTCGCCCGGTCGAGGGCGTTCAGCGTGCGCAGGATGCCGGCGGCGCCATCGTCGAGGCTGTGGTCGGAGGCGGTGGAACAGCCGTCGTAGCCGGTGGCGGCGAGCCCTCGGGCCACCTCCGGCGGGGACTTGAAGAGCGGATAGCCGGTGTAGCGGCCCTTCTCGCCGTAGACGGTCTCCATATGACACAGCGCCAGGTCCGCGCGGGACACCACCTGTCTGACACCGGCGAGCATGGGGCGGAAGTCGTAACCGGTGCCGCCCGCGTCGAAGCGCGCGCGTTCGATGATCGAGGCGTGCGGCAGGACGTCGCCGGAGGCGACGAGCGTGAAGCCACGAGCCCCCTTGCCGGAGGGGCCCGCTTGCCCCGGGGCCTCCCGGCTGTGGGCCTGGCATGCGGCGCCTGCCGCGAGAACGGCCGTCGCGGCGAGGGCCACAAGTCGACTGCGTGGGATCATCGGCTCACCCCTTGTGGTCGTATATACGGATCAACAGGTATGAAGCCCTACCCGCCCGCAAACAATCCGGCCACTTTCGTTAGCCCGTCCGGCGCGCACCCCTTGGGACCGACGCCAGGCGGAAGGGACCGTTCGTCGAACCGTTCGCCGACGCGATCGACCGTCCGCCGCAGATCCGTGTGCGCGCCCTGTCCCGGAACCGCCGCCTGCGATGCCATACGGCCATGACGGCCGGAACCACCCTCACGAACGGGACGACGACCGCCGAGCACGAGCTCGCCGCACTGCAGCGGGAGCACGGCCGGCCCCTCTTCGCACTGCTGCTCCGGCTCTGCGACGGGGACCGGCAGCGCGCCGAGGACCTCGTCCAGGAGACGCTGGTGCGCGCCTGGCAGCATCCCGAGGCCCTGCGCGCCGACGACTTCGACTCCGTACGGCCCTGGCTGATGACCGTCGGACGGCGGCTCGCGATCGACGCGCGGCGGGCCCGGCAGGCGCGGCCGCCGGAGGTCGGGGACGCGGTCCTGGAGAACGCGCGGGTGATCTCCGACCACGCCGAGCGGGCCGCGGAGATGCTCGATGTGCGCGAGGCTGTGAAGACACTCACTCCGGAGCACCGTGAAGTCCTGGTGCTCGTGTACTTCCAAGGGGCGAGTGTTGCGGAGGCCGCGCAGGCCCTGGGTATTCCGCCCGGTACGGTGAAGTCCCGCGCGTACTACGCGCTGCGGGCCCTGCGCCGGGTGCTTCCGGGATACGCGGCCGACCTGCGGTGAAACCAATGGGAGAGTCAAACCTCCGTAAAGCGCCTTGCTGAACACCCCGGTTGAGTAATCGGCTGTCCTCATCCGTGTTCCGGATTGGGCCAGGGACCGAGGCCCCGGGGTAGGGCGACGCACTCACCGGAGGAAGGCAGGAAGGGATGCTGCACAGAGGTCAAGAGAGCACGGACGGCACCGGCGGCGGTGAACTCACCGTCCCCATGGCGTGGTTGTACGCCGAGTACATCGCCGACGAGCTGCTGCGGACCGGCGATCTCATGCCGCCGACGTCCTTCGAGTTCCGCGCCGGGCGCGACGCCCTGGCGCTGACCATCTTCCTGTCCGACACCGACGGCGAGCTCTCCGGCATCCGGGTCGTCACCCAGCTGGAGACGTGGCTGTCGCTGACGGCCTACGACCAGCCGTGGCAGGACTGGGTGCGGGAGCGCATGGCGGGTCTCGCGGCCGAGGCGGACCGGTCCGGCGGGCCCGCGCCCGACCTGGAACTGGCCGAGGCGGCCTGGCGCTGGCTCCAGGAGACCGAGCTGCTCGCGCCCGATCTCAACGCGGTGCCGGGCGGCGGGGCACTGGTCGGGGAGGACGAGGGACCGAAGGTGTGGACACCGGCGTGGCAGCTGGGGCTGCCGCTCGGGCACCTCGCCATCCACCTTTTTTAAGTTCTTTTCTCCACGGACCAATCCTCGCCCCGGACGGCTCCGAATCCCTTGGTTGCGATTCGGTGTCGGCCTTGAGTGATTCGACTGCCTGGTGCGTACCAGTGGGCGCAAGGAGTAACACACCCCACACCCAACGGCACGAGGATTCGGCATGAGGTCCCTGGAGAGGCATCGCGACGTCGCCGCGTACGCGCTCGGCGTGCTGAACGAGGCGGAGGCGTTCCGCTTCGAGGACCACCTCATGGAGTGCCCCCGCTGCGCGGCACACGTGACCGAGTTCGGGCCCATCACCCGCCAGTTGATGCTGTACCGGCGGTCGACGCCCCAGTTCGTGCACCCCATGACCAGGCCGGGCCCGCAGCTGCTGAACCGGCTGCTCGACGCGGTGGCGGCCCGCCATCGCGCCCGGCGCAGGCGCACGGTGTACGCCGTGGCCGCCTCGGTGGTGATCGCCCTCGCCGGGCCCGGGGTCGCGATGATGGCGAGCGGCGACGACGGGAGCGCCCAGGTGCTCCAGGCGACCGACGCGCGCTCGGGGGTGTGGGCGCAGGTCACCACCGAGAACGAGGCCTACGGCAGCCAGGTGGAGCTGAAGGTGAAGGACGGGGCGGGTCAGCGTCCCTGTCATCTGATCGCCATCGGCCGGGACGGCTCGGAGGAGACCGTGACCAGTTGGCACGCCTCCGACCACGGATCCGGCGAGAACACCATGACGGGCGCCTCGGCGATGCACACCGACGACATCGTCCGCTACGAGGTCCGGACGGCGGGCGGGGACCACCTGGTGACGCTCAAGCCCCATTGACCGCTCACGCCCCGGTGAGGCCGCTCAAGCCCCGTTGACCGCTTCGCCCCGGTGTGGCTACTTCAGCAACCGCGACAGCCTCCGGTCCGCCAGCGGCTTCCCGCCCGTCTGGCAGGTCGGGCAGTACTGGAGCGAGGAATCGCTGAAGGAGACCTCGCGGACGGTGTCCCCGCAGACCGGGCAGGGCTCGCCGGTGCGGCCGTGGACGCGCAGGCCGCTCTTCTTCTCCGACTTCAGCCGGCCGGCCGCCACCCCGCGCGAGCGCTCGACCGCCTCGGTGAGGGTCGTCCGCAGGGCCTCGTACAGCCTGGCCGTCTCCTGAGGTGTCAGTGATGCCGCCAGCTTGAACGGGGACATCCTCGCCGCGTGCAGGATCTCGTCGCTGTACGCGTTGCCCACCCCGGCGAGGAGGCTCTGGTCGCGCAGGGCGCCCTTGATCTGGCGGCGCTCGTCCTTCAGCAGGGCCGCGAAACGGGCCTCGTCGAAGTCGTCGGCGAGGGGGTCCGGGCCGAGGCGGGCGATGCCGGGGACCTGCTGCGGGTCCTGGACGACGTACACCGCGAGACGCTTCTGGGTGCCCGCCTCCGTCAGGTCGAAGCCGGCGCCGGTCTCCAGAGCCACGCGCAGCGCGAGCGGGCCCTTGCCGGGGCGGGGCATGCCGCTCGGGAGTTCGTCCTTCCAGTGCAGCCAGCCCGCGCGCGCCAGGTGGGTCACCAGCCGGGGGCCGTCGGCCGTCTCCAGGTCGAGGAACTTGCCGTAGCGGTGCACCGCGGTGACCTCGTGGCCCTCCAGGGCGCTGACGGGCGGGTCGTACGTCTTCAGGACACTGATCGCGACGGGCAGCACCCGCACGACCTCGTGGCCGACCAGGTTCTCGGTCAGGAAGTCCTTGAGCGCTTCGACCTCGGGGAGTTCCGGCATACGTCCAGAGTGCCACCCGGCACCGACAGCCTCAGCCCGGTACGGCTCAGCTCCGCTCCGGTACCACGAACTCGCACCACACCGCCTTGCCGCCGCCCCGGGCCTCCACGCCCCAGACGTCCGTCAGCAGGTCGACCAGGAGCAGGCCGCGGCCTGACACGCCCGACTCGCCCGCCTCGCGGCGCCGGGGCAGGGCGCTGGAGGAGTCCTCGACCTCGACGCGCAGCCGGCGGTCGGAGCCGGCCAGGACCCGCAGGGTCACCACGGCGGAGCCCTCGGTGTGCATGAGGGCGTTGGTGATGAGCTCGTCGGCGACCAGTTCGATCTCGTCGGCCCGGTCGCCGGCGCTCCAGGCGCGCACGGCCGCGCGGATCATGTGGCGGGCGCCGGTGAGGGCCTCGGGGTCGCCGGGGGCGACGTGCTGCTGGAGGCGGCCGCCGGCCTGCGGGGCGTCCAGGACGCGGCGGCGCAGCAGGAGCAGGGCCACGTCGTCGTCACCGCCGCGTTCCTCGGCGACGTCGATCAGGCGGTCCGCGAGGTCCCGTACGTCGTTCGGGCCGGTGGCGATGAGCGCGGTGAGGGTCTGCATGCCGTCGTCCAGGTCGGCGCCGGGCTGTTCGACCAGGCCGTCGGTGCACAGCAGCAGGGTGTGGTCGGAGTCCAGCTCGATGGTGCCGACCGGGTATTCGAGCCGTCCGAACTCCGCGGACAGGCCGAGCGGCAGCCCGCCCTCGACGGGCACGCGTCGGCAGGCGCCGCCGGGCTCCCGCAGCAGGGGGTCGATGTGGCCGGCCCGGACCACCTGGACGACGCCGGTGGACAGGTCGGCCTCCGCGTACAGACAGGTCGCGAAGCGGTCGGTGTCCAGCTCGTGCAGGAACACCGAGGCGCGGGCCATCACGGTGGCCGGGGTGTGCCCCTCTGCGGCGTAGGCGCGCAGGACGATGCGCAGCTGGCCCATGACGGCGGCGGCGTGCGTGTCGTGGCCCTGGACGTCGCCGATGACCGCGCCGACCCGGCCGCCCGGCAGCGGGATCAGGTCGTACCAGTCGCCGCCGATGTCCCGGCCGAGGGAGGCGGAGCGGTAGCGGACGGCGACGTCGGCGCCGGGCACGCTGGGGATGGTGCGCGGCAGCATGGCCTGCTGGAGGCCGGTGGCGAGGTCCTTCTCCTGCTCGTAGAACATGGCCCGCTGCAGGCTCTGCGCGATGCTGCTGCCGAGGGCGACGAGCACGTTGCGGTCCTCGGTGGAGAAGCCGCGCCGGTCGCTGTAGAGCAGGCCGATGGCGCCGATCGGCCGGGCCTGGGCGATCAGCGGCATATAGGCGGCGGACGTGATGTGCAGATCGGTGATGTGCGGCCAGAGCACCGGGTAGCGCTTGGCGAACTCCTCCGGCGACTCGATGAAGCGGGGGCTGAGGGTCCGTACGACCTCGCTCATCGGGTACTGCTCGTCGATCCGGGTGACCATGGTCCCGGGCACGAAGCTGCCCGCGGGGCCCTCGGCGACCAGCCGGATGCGGCCCGCCTCGACCAGGCCCATGACCAGGCTGGTGGCGCCGAGATGGGTGATGCCGTGGGTGTCCTTGAGGACGTCGATGACGTCCTGGACGGTGCGGGCGTGGGCGAGGGCGGCCGTGGTGAGCTGCACGACGCTGGTCTGCTGACGGCGTGCCTCGTCCGCCGCCGCCTGCTCGCGCCGCTCCTCGCTCTCGGCGAGTTCGTCGGTGGCGTCGCGGACGATGCCGATGATGCGGCGCGGGCGGCCGGTCTCGTCGCGGCGGATGTAGCCCTGGGTGTGGGTCCAGCGCAGGGTGCCGTCGCGGCAGCGGATGCGGAAGTAGACGCCGTAGTTCTCGCTGCCGTCCTTCATCGCCTTGGAGACCAGGCCGTCCAGCCGGTAGGCCTCCGGCGGCGGGACCCGGATCGCCAGGGTGGCGGGATTGCCGTCGTATTCGTCGGGGTGCAGGTCGAAGACCTCGTGGGCCTGGGCGTCCATGTGGAACTGACCGGAGTCCAGGTCCCAGTCGAAGCTGCCCATGCGGTTGAGCGCCAGGATCGGATCCGGGTGGGCGGGCCAGTCGTCCGGGAGTGACAGGGCGCTCGCTCCCCGATCAACCATGGGGCCACCTTGCCAGGGTTTGCCGGATTCTTCGACCGGGGTGACGGAACTGCCTTCGCTTGATTCCACGACCGCTCCACGGCCCCGGTCAGCCGTCGAAGACGTCGGTGGGGCTGCCGAAGACGCTGTCGGTGGCGGCGGGGGTGTCGGGGTCGTCCGGGGCGTCGGGGACGAGCCCGCCGCCGTCGGGTGCGTCAGGGGCGTCCGGGACGGTCTCGGGGCCGGTCTCCTCGGGGGTGTCCCGGGAGTCCGAGGTGGCCGGGGAGGTCCGCGGTTCCGGACGGGAGGTGGGCGGGCTGGGCTCTGCGGGGGACGTCGGGGGCGACGCCGACGCCGAGGCGGTGGCGGTGGCGGTGGCGGTGGCGGTGGCGGTGGGGCAGTCGCGGGGCGCTCTCGCGGGGGTTCCGGCCGGTGGCTCGTCCGGGGCGGCGGGGGTGGCAGGGGTGGCGCCGGGCGTCGAGGTCACGCAGTCGGTCGGCGGCTCGGGCGGCGAGGTGGGCTCGCCGGGCGAGGCGCTGGGGGTGCCGGAGCCGCTGTCGTGCGGGTGCGGGACCGGGGTCCGGGGCGGGGTCGGGGCCGGGGTCGGGGTCGCCGGCTTCGGGGGCCGTACGACGTGGTCGTGGTCGTGGCCGCGATGGCCGACCGGCCGTTCGATCCAGGTGCGGTGGGAGACGTCGATGATCGTGATGTCGGTGATCACCTGAAGTGTCGGGGCCACCACGATCACCTGGTCCGGCCGGTATCCGGACCAGGCCCGCCCGCTGGTGCCGCCTCCGCCGCGCGGGTCGAGGGGCGGGGCGAGCGGGTTGCCGCAGGCGCAGCGGACGCGCGGCACCCCGTGACGGTCGACGAGGACGGCGGTGCCGGCCTGGAGGACGGACTGGTAGGCGGTCACCGTGCCATCGCGGAACCCGTGGTTGGTGACCCGGGTGTCGGCGCGCAGGACGACCGAGGTGAGTCCGCGCAGATAGCCGGGGATCGACGCCTGGGAGATGCCCGCGGCCCGGGCGAAGGCATGCCCCTTGGCCCGGTCGGCGGTGAGCCGGTCGGTCTGCCGCCGGACGTCGCAGCTGCCGGCGCCCCGGGTGCCGCCGTACAGGCCGGGCGTCTCACCGGACAGGGACTGGAGTCCGGTCCGGCCCGACCGCGCCGGCCTCGGCGTCCGGGTGACCGGCGGCGGGGCGACGGTCGAGGTCGCCGTGGACTCGGTGAAGGGATCGGGGCCCTGGTCGGCGACGGGCTGGAGAAGGACACCGCCGTCCGCTCGTGTGTCCTGGTCGCCGCCGTCACCGCATCCGGCGACGACGAGCGCCGCCGAGAGCGCGCAGGCCGTGACGAGGGTTCGGGTGGGTGTCGGCACCACGTCCTCCCGCCGGTTGTGGGACGTTTCGCCCCATTGTCTGCTTCACTCGCTCGGGTTACGCAAGCGGAGAAGTGGTATACGGAGAGTCACATGAGGCGGATGGCGCGACAATGAGGAGAAGAGCGGAGAGGAGGGGAGGGGACGGGCTGTGGAGTGGTTCATCGCACCGGACTACTGGACGAGCCGGCTGGTCTTCCAGCGGGCTCTGGCCGGCGTGTATCTCGTCGCGTTCCTGACGGCGGCCCTCCAGTTCCGGGCGCTGATGGGTGAGCGCGGCATGCTGCCCGTGCCGCGCTTCGTCGCGCAGGTGCGCTTCAGGGCGGCGCCGAGCCTGTTCCAACTCCACTACTCGGACCGCTTCTTCGCCGCGTGCGCCTGGTCGGGCGCCGCGCTGTCGGCGGCGCTGCTGGCCGGGCTGGACAACGCCGTGCCGCTGTGGGCCGCCATGCTGCTGTGGCTGGTCCCGTGGGCGCTGTACCTGTCGATCGTGAACGTCGGCCAGACCTGGTACTCGTTCGGCTGGGAGTCGCTGTTGCTGGAGGTCGGCTTCCTCGCCGTCTTCCTCGGCAACGACGAGGTGGCGCCGCCGGTCGTGGTGCTGTTCCTGCTGCGCTGGATCCTGTTCCGCGTCGAGTTCGGCGCGGGTCTGATCAAGATGCGCGGCGACGAGTGCTGGCGGAAGCTGACCTGCCTGGACCACCACCACGAGACCCAGCCGATGCCGGGACCGCTGAGCTGGTTCTTCCACCATCTGCCGAGGCCGCTGCACCGGGCCGAGGTGGCCGCCAACCACGTCACACAGCTCGTCGTCCCGGTCCTCCTCTTCACGCCCCAGCCGATCGCGACGGCCGCCGCCGCCCTGATGGTCGTCACCCAGCTGTGGCTGGTCCTGTCGGGCAACTTCTCCTGGCTGAACTGGATCACCATCGTGCTGGCCCTGTCGGCGATCGAGTTCCCGGGCGATCCGCCGTCCACGGCGGACGCACCGCTCTGGTACGAGGTCGTGGTCCTCGCGGTCGCCGCGCTCCTCGTCTTCCTGAGCTACCACCCGGTCGCCAACATGGTCTCCCGCCGCCAGATCATGAACCGCTCCTTCGACCCGCTCCATCTGGTCAACACCTACGGCGCCTTCGGCAGCGTCAGCCGGATCCGGTACGAGGTGGTGATCGAGGGCACGGATGACGACGTGCCGCGGGAGGACTCGGACTGGCGGGAGTACGAGTTCAAGGGCAAACCCGGCGATCCCCGGCGCTGGCCGCGGCAGTTCGCGCCCTACCATCTGCGGCTCGACTGGCTGATGTGGTTCGCCGCGCTGTCGCCCGCCTACGCCGGGTCGTGGTTCGCCGCGCTGGTGGAGCGGCTCCTGGAGAACGACCGCGCCACGCTGAGGCTGCTGCGCCGCTCCCCGTTCCCGCCCGACGCACCGCCGCGCTACATCCGCGCCCGTCTCTTCCGGTACCGCTACACGACGTGGCGTGAGCTGCGGGAGACGGGGGCGTGCTGGGAGCGGACGTATGTGCGGGAGTATCTGCCGCCGACCAGGCTGGCCGGGATGACTCAGAGGTCGTAGACCCGGGTGGCGGTCGTCTCGAAGATCTTCCGTAGGTCGGATTTCTCCGTCAACTCACGTGCCGTGTCGAGTACTTGGCCGTACGACGCCGCCAGCGTGCACACCGGCCAGTCGGAGCCGAACATCAGCCGGTCCGGGCCGAAGGCGTCCAGGACGACGTCCGCGTAAGGACGCAGGTCGGCGACCGTCCAGGAGGCGAGGTCGGCCTCGGTGACCATGCCGGAGACCTTGCAGACGGTGTTGGAGAGGGCGGCCAGGGAGCGGACCGCCGTCTCCCAGGGTTCCCGCCCGCCGGAGGCGATGGGCGGTTTGCCCAGGTGGTCGAGGACGAAGGTGAGTTCGGGCAGTACGGCCGCGGCGCGCACGCAGGCGGGCAGCTGGTGCGGGAGGACGACCAGGTCGTAGACCAGCCCCGCCTCCGCCACGGCGGCCAGCCCGCGCCGTACGTCCGCCCGCAGCAGCCACTTTGGGTCGGACTCGCCCTGGACCTGGTGGCGGATGCCCTTCAGATACCGGCCCCCGGGCAGCTCCCGCAGCCGGGCCAGTTCGTCGGCGACGTCGGGGCGGGTGAGGTCGGTCCAGCCGACGACGCCCGCGACGAGGTCGTGCTCGGCGGCGAGGGCCAGGAACTCCGGGGTCTCCTCGGCGACCGTGACCGTCTGGACGAGGACCGTGCGGTCCACACCGGCGGCCCGCGCCTCGGGGTCGAGGTCGGCGACGGTGAAGTTCCGCCGGAGCGGCCGGAGTTCGGGGCCGGTGATCCAGTCCTGGTCCCGGACCGAGAGGTCCCAGACATGGTGGTGGGCGTCGACGATCGTCACGGCAGCTCCCATACGACGGGCAGGCCGGCGTCCGCGCCCTCGCCGGAGTAGTCGTGCACCACGTCCAGCAGCTCGGCCATGCGGGCCTGCCAGGCCACGTTGACCGGCAGCTTCTCCAGCTCGGCGAGGAGGCGGCCGTAGTCCTCGCACTCCAGGACGTGGAAGAGGTCGGTGCCGCTGCGCCAGATCGTCCAGGAGGTGGCACCGGCCGCGCGGATGGCGTCCGTGAGTTCGGCCGGCACCTCCTGGTGGGCGGCGTCGTACTCGGCGACACGGTCCGCGCGGACCTTGGTGTGCAGGGCGACTCTCATGACGGTCCCTTGTCGGACGGCAGACCGGACTCCAGCAACTCCTGCCAGAACGCCATCGGCACCGGGGTCGCGAACTGCTCGGTGCAGTCCCGGACTTCGTCGGCCGACCGGGCACCCACGAGGACGCTGGCGACGGCCGGGTGCGCGGCGCAGAAGGCGAGGGCGGCGGCCCGCAGGGTGATGCCGTGGCGCTCGGCGAGGGACTTCATGCGCAGCGCGCGGTCGAGCAACTCCCGCGGCGCCCGGCTGTAGTCGTACGTGGCGTCCGGACTCGGGTCCGCCAGGAGGCCGGAGTTGAAGGCGCCGCCTACGACGACGGAGGTGTGGCACTCGACGGCCACGGGCAGCAGGTCGTCGAGCGCGCTCTGGTCGAGCAGCGTGTAGCGGCCGGCGCACAGCACCACGTCGACGTCGGTGTCGGTGACGAAGCGGGTGAGCATCTCGGCCTGGTTCATCCCGGCGCCGATCGCGCCCACCACGCCCTCGGAGCGCAGCTTCTCCAGCGCCGGATAGCCCTCGCGGAAGGCCTGTTCGGCGTGGTCGTCGGGGTCGTGCAGGTAGACGACGTCGACGCGGTCGAGGCCGAGCCGTTGCAGGCTCTCCTCCAGGCCGCGTCGTACGCCGTCCGCGCTGAAGTCCCAGACGCGGCGGTGGTCGGCGGGGACGGCGAACCCGTGGGCCAGGTCGTCACCCGTCGGCACCGGCACCGGTTCCAGGCGGCGGCCGACCTTCGTCGAGATCACGTACTGGTCGCGGGGGCGCTCGCGCAGGGCCGCGCCCAGGCGGCGTTCGGACAGGCCGAGGCCGTAGTGCGGGGCCGTGTCGAAGTAGCGGACGCCCGCGTCCCAGGCCGCGTCCACCGCCTCGTACGCCTGCTGCTCGCCGACCTCGGTGTAGAGGTTGCCGATGACGGCCCCGCCGAAGGAGAGCGGGCTGACCTCGACGTCGGTGCGGCCGAGCCGGTTCACTGACCCACCGGCCTCAGGCGCAGTCCCTGCATGCCGCCGTCGACGGCGAGTGCGGTGCCGGTGGTGGCGCCGGAGAGCGGGCTCGCCAGGTAGGCGACGGCGCCCGCGACCTCGGCGGCCGAGACGAGGCGGCCGGTGGGCTGGCGGGCCTCCAGGGCGGCGCGTTCGGCGGCCGGGTCAGTGGCCTTGGACAGCAGCCGTCCGACCCACGGGGTGTCCACCGTGCCGGGGTTGACACAGTTGACGCGGATTCCCTCGCGGACGTGGTCGGCGGCCATGGCGAGGGTGAGCGAGTACACCGCGCCCTTGGTCGCGCTGTACAGCGCCCGCTGCGGGAGCCCGGCCGTGGCCGCGATGGAGCAGGTGTTGACGATCGCCGCGTGCGAGGAGGCGCGCAGATGCGGGAGGGCGGCGCGCGCGACGCGGACCATGCCGACGACGTTGACGTCCATGACCCGGTGCCACTCGGCGTCGTCGTTGTCCTCGACGGTGCCATGGGCGCCGATGCCGGCGTTGTTGACCAGCACGTCCAGTCCACCGAGGTCGGCCACGGCGGCGGCCACGGCCGTACGTACGGACGCGTCGTCGGTCACGTCGGCGCTGTAGGCGAGCAGCGGCTTCTCCACCGACGACGGGTCCAGGTCGAGTACGGCGACCTGGGCGCCGCGCGCGGCGAGGAGTTCGGCCGTGGCCCGGCCGATGCCGGAGGCGCCTCCTGTCACCAGCGCCTTGAGACCGTCGAAGTCGCTCATGCCGCGTGCCCCTTCTCGTCGGTGGTCCTGAGGTCGGCGGCCCAGAAGGCGCCGTCCGGGAACGTGTACCGCGCGATCGACTCCGGTCGCATGGCTGCCGAGAAGCCGGGCGCGGTGGGTGCCGTGTAGTGACCTTCCCTGATCACCACCGGGTCGAGGAAGTGGTCGTGCAGATGGTCGACGTACTCGATGACGCGGTCCTCAGTGGTGCCGGTGAGGGCGACGTAGTCGTACATCGACAGGTGCTGGACGAGTTCGCACAGGCCGACGCCGCCCGCGTGCGGGCAGACCGGCACGCCGAACTTGGCGGCCAGCAGCAGGATGGCGAGGTTCTCGTTGACGCCGCCGACGCGGGCCGCGTCGATCTGGAGGACGTCGAGGGCACCGGCCTGGAGGAGCTGCTTGAAGACGACCCTGTTCTGCACATGCTCGCCGGTGGCCACCTTCACCGGTGCGACCGCCTCGCGGATCGCCGCGTGGCCGAGGACGTCGTCGGGGCTGGTGGGCTCCTCGATCCAGTACGGGTCGAACTCGGCGAGGGCCTTGGTCCAGCGGATCGCCTCGGCCACGTCCCAGCGCTGGTTGGCGTCGACGGCCATACGGATGTCCGGGCCGACGACCGAGCGGGCGACCCGGCAGCGCCGTACGTCGTCCTCCAGGTCAGCGCCGACCTTCAGCTTGATCTGCCGGAAGCCGTCGGCGACGGCCTCGGCGGCGAGCCGGCTGAGTTTCTCGTCGTCGTAGCCGAGCCAGCCGGCGGAGGTGGTGTAGGCGGGGTAGCCGCGCTCCAGGAGCCGGGCCGCACGCTCCCGCGCCCCCTCCCGGCCCCGGCGCAGGATCGTCAGGGCCTCCTCAGGTGTGAGCGCGTCGGTGAGGTAGCGGAAGTCGATCTGCCGGACGATCCACTCCGGGTCGGCGTCGGCGAGGAGCTGCCAGAGTGGCTTGTCGGCGCGCTTGGCGGCGAGGTCCCACACGGCGTTCATGACGGCGCCGATCGCCATGTGCATCACGCCCTTCTCGGGGCCGAGCCAGCGCAGCTGGCTGTCGCCGATCAGGTCGCGGTTCAGGGTCCCCGGGTCGCCGCACAGCTCGTCGACGGACCGGCCGACGACATGGCCGCGCAGCGCCTCGATCGCGGCGACCTGGACCTCGTTGCCCCGCCCGATGGTGAAGGTGAACCCGTGCCCCTCCAGACCGTCCCCGGCGTCGGTGCGCAGGACGACGTACGCGGCCGAGTAGTCCGGGTCCGGGTTCATGGCGTCGGAGCCGTCGAGCTCGCGCGAGGTGGGGAAGCGGATGTCATAGGTTTCGAGCGCCGTGACGCGATGAGAGGGGTCGGGGGTCGGGGACACTGAGGGCCTTTCGGTCGGAGGCATGGGACGGTCAGTCCTGGGCGCGGCCAGTGGTGAGGCGGGCGATGATCAGCGCGAGCAGGATGATTCCGCCGTAGATGGCGTCAATCCAGAACGACGGCACTTGGGCCATGGTGAGCATCGTCTTGACGACACCCAGCAGGAGTACGCCGGTCAGGGCGCCGAACATGGTGCCCTTGCCGCCGTCGAGGCTGATCCCGCCGATCACCGCGGCGGCGAACACGGTGAAGATCATGTTCTGGCCCTGATTGGCGCCGATCGCGCCGACGTAGCCGGTGTACATCAAACCGCCGATCGAGGCGAGGACACCGGCAGCGGCGTAGACACCGAGCCGAACCCGGTCGACGCGGAAACCGGCGGCGCGGGCCGCCTCCAGATTGCCGCCGATCGCGTACAACGAACGGCCCACGCGGTGGTACTTGAGCACCAGCCCGACGACGGCGAAGGCCGCGGCGGCCACCCATACAGAGATCGGTATGCGCAGAAACGTGGTGGTGGCCAGTGAGAAGAACGCGTCGGGCATCCCGAACAGTGTCTTGCCCTTCGTGGCACCGACAAGGAGCCCGCGCAGAACGATCAGCATGGCGAGCGTGACGATGAACGCGTTGAGCTTCACCTTCACCACCAGGATGCCGTTGAAGGCACCGATGGCCGCGCCCACCAGCGGGATGGCCAGTAGCGCGAGCCCGGCGGGGAGTTCCGTGCCCCAGCCGGCCTGGGCGGCCGGCAACACCAGCAGCGCGGCTACCGCCGGCGCGATGCCGACCACCGACTCCAGCGACAGGTCGAACTTGCCCGTGATGAGTACCAGCGACTCGGCCAGCACCACCATGGCCAACGATGCCGACGAGGCCAGAATGGAGATCAGCGTGGCCTCGGTGAAGAAGGAGTCGTTGAGGACGGCGCCGAGCACGAGCAACAGCAACAGGGCTGGAACCAGGGCGAGTTCGCGTGCCCGGCTCAGCAGTACGGCTTTCGCCGACCGAGCGTGGGGCACGCTCACCGGTTTCACCGGCGGAGCCTTGGTGTCAGCCATGGTTGTCCACTCCTTCGATGGAGGCGATCAGCTCGTGGTCGTGCCAGCCCGCCGGGTGCTCGGCGACGACCCGGCCGTGGAACAGGACGAGGACGCGGTCGCAGCGGCGCAGGTCGTCGAGTTCGTCGGAGACGACGAGTACGGAGGTGCCGTCCTCGCGGGCGCTGTCCATGCGGGCCAGCAGGGACTCCTTGGACTTCACGTCGACGCCCGCGGTGGGGTTGATCAGCACGAGCAGACGGGGGTCGGAGGCGAGGGCGCGGGCCATGACGACCTTCTGCGCGTTGCCGCCGGACAGGTCGGATACGGGCTGGTCGGGGCCCTCGGCGTGGATGTCGAGGCGTTCGATGAGGGCGGTGGCGAAGCCACGCTTGCGGTCGGTGCCGACGAAGCCGAAGCGGCCGAGCCGGTCGAGCACGCTCATCGTGGCGTTGTCCCCGATGGTCATGCCGGCGACGAGCCCCTGGTCGTGCCGGTCCCGGGGCACACAGGCGACTCCGGCCTTCAGCGCGGCCTGCACGTCCCCGAACTGCAGCCGCTCGCCGCCGAGTCGAGCTGTTCCGCCCGTCGGGGTGTGCAGCCCCGCGAAGGACTCGGCCAGCTCGACCTTGCCGCTGCCGCTGATCCCGGCGAGTCCGACGACCTCGCCGCGACGGATGGTGAGGTCGATGTTCTCGTACGCCGGTGAGGTGAGCCCGCGGGCTTCGAGCAGGACGGGGGCGTCGTGGTCGACGTCCCCGGGGTCGACGGCCTGTTCGGCGAGGGCCTCCAGGGACTCCCCCGCCATGGCCTCCACCAGGGCCCGGCGCGGGAGTTCGGCGACCGGAGCGGTGGTGATCCAGCGGGCGTCGCGCAGGACGGTGACGGTCTGGCAGACCTCGTACACCTCCTGGAGGTGGTGCGAGATGAACAGGAAGGTGACGCCGGAGTCCTGGAGCGCCCGCATCCGCGTGAAGAGGCGTTCGATCTCGCGGTTGTCGAGCTGGGCGGTGGGCTCGTCGAGGATGATGAAGCGGGCGCCGAAGCTCAACGCCCGGGCGATCTCCACCATTTGGCGGTCCTCGACCTTGAGGTCGGCCGTCCGGGCCTCCGGGTCGACCTGCACGTCCCAGGTGGCGAGGAGGTCGGCCGCCTCGGTCCGCAGTCTGCGCCAGCTGATGAAGCCGCGCTGGAGCGGCTGCCTGTTGATGAAGAGGTTCTCGGCGACCGTCAGCTCGGGGACGACCGTGGGGTGTTGGTAGACGCAGGCGACCTTGCGGCGCCAGGCGTCGCGGTCGGCCAGTGGGGGCGCGGGTTCGCCGTCGAAGCGGACGGTGCCCTCGTCGGGTGCCTGGAGGCCGGTGAGGATCCTGACCAGGGTCGACTTGCCGGCGCCGTTGCGGCCGACGAGGGCGTGGGACTCGCCGGGCAGCACGGTGAGCCGCCCGTCGGCCAGGGCGGTGGTGGGGCCGTACCGCTTGACGATGTCCCGCGCCTCGGCGAGGGGTGTGATCACAGCCGTACTCATTTGACCGTGTTACCCCAGAGCTTGGGGTCGTCGACGTTGTCCTTGGTCACCAGCGGGGCGGGCAGCTGGTCCTCCAGGATGCCGCTGGGCAGCTTCACGATGGTGGAGTCGTGGTCGGTGGGGCCGGGCTCGAAGGTCTTCCCCGCCATCGCCGCCTTGATGTAGTACATGCCGTACTTGGCGTACAGGTCGGCGGGCTGGGAGACGGTCGCGTCGATCTCGCCCTTGCGGATGGCGTCGAACTCCTGCGGGATGCCGTCGTTGGAGACGATCGTGATGTGCCCGGACTCCCCTGCCGTCTTCAGCATGCCCTTGGACTTCAGGGTCTGCAGGGTCGGCGCGAGGTAGACGCCGCCGGCCTGCAGGTAGATGCCCTTGATGTCGGGGTTGGCGTTCAGGAGGGTGTCCAGCTTGGAGGCCGCGGCGTCGGACTCCCACTTGGCCGGTATCTCCAGGACCTTCAGCTTGGGGAAGTTCTTCTTCACACAGGCGCGGAACGCCTCCGAGCGGTCCCGGCCGTTGACCGAGGCGAGGTCGCCCATGATCTGTACGACCTTGCCGGAGGGGATCTGCTCGCCGAGGTACTGGCAGGCCTTCTCGCCGTACGCCACGTTGTCGGCCCGTACGACCATGGCGACCTTGCCCTTGTCGGGCGCCACGTCGACGGCGACGACCGGCACGCCCTTGCGCTCGGCCTGGTCGAGGCCGGCCTCGATGGCGGCGCTGTCCAGCGGGGCGACGACGAGGCCCTTCACGCCCTGGTTGAGCTGGTTGTTGATGTCGGTGATCTGCTGGGAGGGGTCACTGTTGGAGTTGACCGTCTTGAGCGTGTCGACGCCCTCGGAGTCGGCCATCTTCGGCACGTAGTCGTTGTACGACTGCCAGAACGGCGAGGTCAGCAGGGGCAGGATCACCCCGACCTCGCCGCTGCCACCGCCCTCCGCGCTCGCGGCGCCGGTGTCCTTGGTGCTGCCGCAGGCGGCGAGCACGAGCGAGGCTCCGACGACCGCGGCCACCGCCGCACCTCTGCGAGTCCTGTTCTGCTTCCGCGCTGTTGTGCCGTGCATCTGGCGGCTCCTCGTTGAGCGTGTTCGAGCACATGGTTCGAGCAGATGCCCGCATATTTATCAGACCACTTCCGAGGAAGAACACCCTCCAGCGGCAGATTTTCCCGCATCGCGACTGTATTGGTCGGACCACCTCGCTGGTTAGACTGCGGCGCACCGGTGACTGGAGGAATGGCGTGAACGTGGACGAGACAGCCCCGCAGAAGGGCACCGTGACCCAGCGCGCCATCGAGCGGATCAAGGCGATGATCGCGGAGGGGCGGCTGGAGCCCGGCCAGCGGCTGCCGACCGAGCGCGATCTGGCCGTGCAGCTGGGCATCTCCCGCAGCTCGATGCGGGAGGCGATCCGCGCGCTGACCGTGCTGGGGGTGCTGGAGGCCCGGCACGGCTCGGGGATCTACGTCACCCAGCTGGAGGCCGGGGACCTGCTGGAGACGTTCGGGGTGGTCGCCGATCTGTCCCGGGGCCCACGGCTGGTCGAGCTGCTGGAGGTGCGCCGGATCCTGGAGTCGACGGCGACGGCCCTGGCGGCGGCGCGCATCACACCGGACCAGCTCGCGGAGGTCGAGAAACACCTGACGGCGATGAACGCCACGGACGACCCCGAGGAGATCCTCGCCCACGACCTGGCCTTCCACCGGGAGATCGCGGCCGCCGCCGGCAACGAGACGATGGCCGCGATCCTGGAGGGCCTGTCCTCCCGTACCTTCCGGGCCCGCGTGTGGCGCGGCTACCAGGAGGAGGGCGCCTTCGCCCGCACCCGCCGCGAACACGCCGCGATCCACCGCGCCCTGGTCGCCCACGATCCGGAGGCGGCCCGGGCGGCGGCGGCCGCGCATGTGGGCGAGGTGGAGGAGTGGCTGCGGGCACAGCTCGGCGGCTGACCCTCCGCCACGGGCAGCGCGGCTGACCCTCCGCCCCGGGCAGCGGTGCTACGGCCGTACGTCGAAGCCGTGGGCCTCGCCGAGCCGGTCCAGTGACACCTGACCGGGGATGCCGTTGGCGTCCGCGCCGGTGTAGCCGCACCGGTGCTGCCAGGCGGCGTACGCCGTGACGGTGGCCCCGCCGAAGTGGCCGTCGGCGTGACCGGCGTCGAGGAGGCCCTCCGCGACGAGCGCCTTCTCCACGGCCCGCACCCCCGCGTACGACACCGGTGTGCCCGCCTCGGCCGGGTCGTGCAGGGCCGCGGCGATCACCTCGGACAGGTCGATGACCGGACGCGGACCCGGCACGGTCGTCGAACCCCCGGGGCGCGGGGCTCCCTTCTGCACCCAGGCGTACAGGTGCTCGCCGGGGCAGGCGGTGGCCAGTCCGTCCCGGTGCCCCTTGATCTCCTCGCCGGCACCGTGGCGGCGCAGCAGCTCGATGCCGTCGCGGATCGCGCCCAGCATCGCGTCCGTCGGCCGGGTCAGCCCCGAGGAGCCGACCAGGCCGCAGATCGCGTAGTGGGCGCGGTTGAGTTCCTGGTTGCCGTTGGCCCCGGTGCGTTTGCCGAGGCCGCGTCCCTCCAGCAGATGACCGTGCGGGCAGGCCCCGTAGTTGTAGGCGATGTCCGAGTAGTTCTCCTTCGGGTCGGCCAGATGGGCCTTGCGGATCGCCTTCCATTTGGCGATGCAGAGGTCGTGGTCGTCGAGGAGTTCCACGCTGACTGGCACGCCTTCGTAGTGGACCTTCACGCCCTTGGCCGAGGTCTGTGGGGGTGCGGCGGATTCCGGCCAGCCGAGCTGGGCTCGTGTGACGAGCTTCAAGAGTGCCTCCAAGGCGCGATGGGGACGCCAACACCCTTGAGTGTGAGAGCGGTTGGCGCGCCGTTCCACGACAGCGCGCCACCGTCCCCCGTTCGGCCTAGAGGGCCCGGCGCAGCCGCAGCGTCACCAGCTCGAAGGGCCGCAACCGCAGCGCGACACGTCGCCCGTCGTACGCCGGCGCCTCGGGCAGCGCACGTTCCAGCAGATCCGTGGCCACGACGTCCGCCACCTCGAATCCCGCCGTCAGGGTGGCCCGTACGCGACCACCGTGGGCCTCGTGGAGGCGCACCACCACGTCTCCGCTGCCGTCGTCGGCCAGCTTGACGGCGGTGACGACGACCGCGTCCTGGTCGACGGTCACCAGCGGCGCGACCTCGTCGACGCCGCCGCTCACCCGTCGCTCGGGCAGGTTGATCCGCCAGCCCTCGCGCACCGCGTCCCCGATGCCCGCGCCCGGCACCAGGGCGTGCCGGAAGCGGTGGACGCCCTGGTCGGTCTCGGGGTCGGGGAAGCGCGGGGCGCGCAGGAGGGAGACGCGGACGGTGGTGGTCGTACCGCGGTCGCCGTCGGTGCGGACCGTACGGGTCACGTCGTGGCCGTACGTCGAGTCGTTGACGACGGCGACGCCCCAGCCCGGCTCCGCCAGGTGCACGAAGCGGTGGTTGCAGGCCTCGAACTTGGCAGCCTCCCAGCTGGTGTTGGTGTGCGTGGGCCGGTGGAAGTGCCCGAACTGGGTCTCCGACGCGTACCGCTCGGCGTGCACGTCCAGCGGGAAGGCGAGCTTCAGGAACTTCTCGGTCTCGTGCCAGTCCACCACCGTGTCGACGAGCAGGCGCTTGTCGCCCGGCGCGAGGCTGAGCCGCTGCGTGACGCGGGAGGAGCCGAAGGCCCGTACGACCCGGACTCCGTCCCCGCTCTCGTCGACGATCCTCGCGTCGGTCAGGTCGGTGACCGTGTTGCGGTAGAACTCGTCGACGTCCCAGGCGTCCCACATGTTCGGGAAGTCGGAGTGGAGCTGGAGGAGGTTCGCGGCCCCGCCCGGCGCGATCGTCTCGCGGTCGGCGTCGATGTCGTAGACGGACACCACCAGGCCCCGTCCGTCGACCTCGACCCGCAGCAGGCCGTTGTCCAGGACGTGGCCGCCGTCCGGGCGTGGCGTCACCCGCGTCCGCCCCTGGGTCTCGGGGGTTCCGACGCCGCCCGCGGGGACGCCGGCGCGCGTGTGCGGGGCGGAGTTGAACAGCAGGATCCGCTCCCCGTCCCCGGCCAGGGCCCGCTGTGCGGCACGGATGATCCCCGTCAGCTCCTCGGCGACCTGCTCGTACGTCTTGCGTGCCTCCCGGTGCACCCAGGCGATCGACGACCCGGGCAGGATGTCGTGGAACTGGTGCAGCAGCACCGTCTTCCAGATGCGGTCCAGCTCGTCGTACGGGTAGGGGAATCCGGCCCGTACGGCCGCCGTCGCCGCCCACAGTTCGGCCTCGCGCAGCAGGTGTTCGCTGCGGCGGTTGCCCTGCTTGGTCCTGGCCTGGCTGGTGAGGGTGGCGCGGTGCAGTTCGAGGTAGAGCTCGCCGACCCAGACGGGCGGCTCCGGGTATTCGGCCTCGGCCTTGCGGAAGAAGGCGTCCGGGGTCTCCCAGACGACGGTCGCCGAGCCCTCCAGATCACGCAGCCGGGCCGCCTTGGCGACCATCTCGCGGGTGGTGCCGCCGCCTCCGTCGCCCCAGCCGGTGGGGGCGAGGGAGTGCCGGGCCCGGCCCTTGTCCTTGAAGTTGCGGGCCGCGTGGGCGATCTCGCTGCCCTTCATGGAGCAGTTGTAGGTGTCGACGGGCGGGAAGTGGGTGAAGATCCGGGTGCCGTCGATGCCCTCCCACTGGAAGGTGTGGTGCGGGAACTTGTTCGTCTGGGACCAGGAGATCTTCTGCGTCAGCAGCCACTTGGAGCCGGCGGCCTTGATGATCTGGGGCAGTCCGGCGGCGAAGCCGAAGGTGTCGGGCAGCCAGGCCTCGTCGTTCTCGATGCCGAACTCGTCGAGGAAGAACCGCTTGCCGTGCACGAACTGGCGGGCCATCGCCTCCGACCCCGGCATGTTGGTGTCCGACTCCACCCACATCCCGCCGGCCGGCACGAACCGCCCGTCCGCGACCGCCTTCTTCACCCGCGCCCACACCTCGGGCCGGTGCTCCTTCACCCACGCCCACTGCTGGGCCTGCGACATGGCGAAGACGAAGTCGGGCTCGTCCTCGATCAGCGCGGTCATGTTGGAGGTCGTCCGGGCCACCTTGCGCACCGTCTCGCGCAGCGGCCACAGCCACGCCGAGTCGATGTGCGCGTGCCCGACGGCGCTGATGCGGTGGGCGGACGGTACGGCGGGGGTGGCGAGGACGCGGGTGAGCCGGGAACGGGCGCGGGCCGCCGTGCCGCCCACGTCCTGGAGGTCGATCGCGTCCAGCGCCTTCTCCACCGCCCGCAGGATCTCCCAGCGCCGCGCTGACTCCACCGGCAGCTCGGCCATCAGCTCGCCGAGCACCTCCAGGTCGAGCACGAGCTGCCACACCGTCTCGTCGAAGACGGCGAGGTCCATGCGGGTGAGTGTGTACTGCGGTTCGCTGCCCGCGGTCTCCTTGTCGCCCAACTGCGTCGGCAGGAAGGGGTGGTAGTCGAGGATGACGGGGTTGGAGGCGGCCTCGATGTGCAGGCACACCTCTTCCCCGCCCTCGACGGGGGCACCGATGCGCACCCACTGGTTGCGCGGGTTGAGGCCCTTCACGGGGGTGCCGTCGGGCCGGTAGACGAGGCCCTCGCACTGGAAGCCGGGCATGTTCTCGTCGAACCCGAGGTCGAGCAGCGCCTCGACCGTCTTCCCGGCCCACGCCTCGGGGACGGTCCCGGTGACCCGGAACCAGCTGGTGCCCCAGGGAGCACCCCAACGCGCCCCCACCTCGATGGCCTCGGGTTCGGCCGCGAGCCCCTCGGCGACCGGCACCGGTTCACCCGGCGCATGCCACACCGCCACGTCCAGCGGCACGGACTCGGGGTACACGGCGGGGCGGACGCGCTCGTCGAGGACGCGCTTGAGACGGGCTTCGACCAGGCTGCGGTCGTCATGCATGCGGGGTGCTCCAAGGCTGGGGGGACGGTTACCAGGGGTGGGTCACGGTGACGGGGGCCGACGCTGTGTACAGCTCCCCTACGGCACGCAGTTCCAACCGCGCGGCCACCTCGTCCTGTTCGGGCCGTAGGCCGGCGACGAAGTAGGCGCGCTGGCAGGTTCCGCCGAGGAAGCGCCGGGTGCCGTCGGGCAGGACGCGGTGCAGGGTGTAGTGCCGTACGGCGCCCGGGGAGGCGTCCCAGGCCAGGCGCAGATCGCCGCCGGTGGCGCCGGTGATCCGCAGGCCGGAGGGGGCGGCGGGGGCGACGGGTTCGTTCCGTACGGCGATCCCGCCGAGCCGCCAGCTCACCGGGCCGTCGGTCGCGGTGAGCCGGACCCCGAGCGCGCGCACCGTTCCGCCCAGGCCTGTGAGCCGTACGGTCGACGTCTGCCACGTGTTGACCGAGTTCACAGGGAAGAAGGTGTACGGCGGTGTCGCCCCCGGCTCGCTCGGCTCGGCGGTGGCGACGCCCAGCTCGACGTTCACACCGCCGGCGTCGACCCGGTGTGTCAGCTCGACAACCGTGTCAACACCCAACGGCAGCCGTGTCGCATACACATCCACCACCACGGGTTCGTCGAGTTCACCGTCGACGAGCACACTGCTCCCGCCCTGCCACGCATCGGCGAAGTCGAAGGTCACAGCCGGGCGTTGCCCGTCGGTGTGCACGACCCAGCGCCGGGACGGCAGCCGGTCCTGCAACCCGAGATGGTTCCAGGGCGCGTCCGAGGCCACCTCCCCCGCCTCGTACCAGCGCAGCCCGTGCCCGGTGTTGAACACGCTCGCGAACGGCACCGACGTCACCGTCGAGCGGTCGGCGACGGACACGGCGGGCGCCCGCCAGCCGTCCGTGCCGTCCGGCGCGGACGGGTCGAGCGAGCGTCCGGTCCAGAACCGGTCGTCGGCGGCATGGAAGTCACCGGGCGCCCGACCGTCCGCCGGCAGGTGGTTGCGCGTCCACTCGGGCCGGTAGAAGCCGACCGACGTGACATGCGCCTTGTCCGAGGGCACGACCGCGTCCCACCGCACGGAGGAGTTCCACCCGTTCGCCTCGACATCGACGCCCGCCCACAACTCGTACGGGCTCCGCCCGAGTTGCCGGGACCGCCGCCCCGACGCGGACAGACCGCTCGCCGTCCACCGGAAGTCGACGAACATGTCGTCGGCGGCCTGGAAGAACGCCTCGTTCTGCGCGTTGAGCGCCCCCTGCCAGCTCACGCTCCCGTTCACGGTCATCGAGTCGTACCAGGTCACCCGCTGCCCCTTGGCCTTGGCGAGTGTCTTCAGCTCCCGCAGGAATCCCAGCATGTCCGCACCCAGCGCGGCGTCCCCGCCACTGGTCTCGGCGTTCACGAACCACCCGTCGAACCCGTACGCCTGTGCGACCGCCACCAGCCGCTCGGCCAGCGGATACCGCCCGGCGGCGTCCTTCTGTACCAGGTCCCGCGTCCACCGCAACTGCCCGCCGTAGGCCACGGGCGGCAGGAAGACGTTCCCGAGGACGGGCACCCCGTGCCGGTGGGCGGCGTCGACGATCGGCGCGTTCGGCGCGAGGATCAGCCCCTCGCCCGACGAGCCGCCCCAGAAGACCAGCTCGTCGATGTACGCCCAGTGGGTGAGGGCGTAGTAGTCGGCGGTGGCCGACCCCTGGGAGGGGTTGCTCGCGGTGGGCCCGAAGGACACCAGGGACTGGATGCGGGCCTGACCCGCGCGGGCCGTGGTGTTGGCCGGGGTCGGGGCGAAGCGCGGGGCCAGCGGCACGGTCGAGGCGTTGAAGGCGAGGTCCGGGTCGTCGGCGGGGCGCCAGGACTTCAGGCCACGCCAGGCGATGCCGGGGCCCGGGGTGCCGGAGGGCAGGGAGTCCGGGTACCAGTAGGAGGCGTACGGCTGGAGGGCGGCGGCCCTGGTCCTGGGTGCGGCCGTCGCGGCCGAGGAGGTCAGCGGCAGCAGGGTGGCGGCGCCGGCGAGCAGGACGATGCGTCTGGTGGGTTTCACGAGCGGGTGCCTCCTTGGCGTCCTTGTGGGGCGGGGAGTGCCTGATCGGGAGTGACGACCTCGGTGACGCCGCGCGCGGCCAGGTGGTCCTGGTCGTCGGCGCGGGTGTCGAGCACGGTGGTGGGGCGGGCGCCGTCGGCGGTGAGCCGGAAGAAGGCGTCGAAGACGGGGCCGCCGGGGGCGCAGGCCGAGCGCACGGCCGGGTCGGCGGGGACCACGAGTGCGGTGGTCCGGGGCGCGGGCGCGTAGGTGTGCCGCGCGCTCGCGGCCCGCGCCAGAACGCCGGCCGTGTCCTTCGGTTTCCGGTCGTTGGTCAACAGGCCGAGCCCGTATTCGAGTGCGGGGAAGTCGGCCAGCTCGCGGGACACGTCGTGCGAGCACCACCAGGTGATGCCCCACAGGTCGGGGCAGTCCAGGGCATGGGTCACGGTCGCCTCGGTGAAGGCGGCGGCGTGCTCCGCCGGGACCAGCGGCGCGGGCGCGCCGACCTCCTGGAGCCAGACGGGGCGGTGCGGGTCGTCGGCCCAGGCCTTGCTCAGCTCGACGAGGTAGGCGGCGTGGTGCTCGGCCGGCACGGAGGTGCGGCCGTGGCGCTGGGCGGTGCCGTTGAAGACCCAGGAGTGCACGGCCGTGACGCCGCCGTGCCGCGCGGCCTGGGCCGGCGTGAACGGCTGGTCGTCCTGGTACCAGGTGGCGTCGTACTCGGCGTGCAGGTGCAGCCGCCCGGGGGCGCCCTCCTCGCAGGCGGCGAGCATGCGGGTGAGCCACGCGTCGATCTGCTCGGCCGTGGCCCGGTCGGGGTCGGGGTGCGGGCCCGCCGAGAACTGGTTGACCTCGTTGCCGAGGGTCATGCCGATGAAGTTGGGGCGGCCGTGCAGGGCCGCCGCCAGTGTGCGCAGGTAGCCGGCCTGGCCCTCGACGACGTCGGGGTCGGTGAAGAGGTTGCGCCGGTGCCAGGTCCGGGTCCAGGCCGGCAGGAAGTCGAAGCTGCTCAAGTGGCCCTGCAGTCCGTCCACGTTGACGTCGAGACCACGTTCGGCGGCGGCGTCGACGAGCCGTACGAGATCCGCGACGGCCCGCTCACGGATCAGGGTGCGGTTGGGCTGGAAGTACGGCCACAGCGGGAAGACCCGGATGTGGTCGAGGCCCAGCGCCGCGATGGAGTCGAGGTCGGCGCGTACGGAGTCGAGGTCGAAGTCGAGCCAGTGGTGGAACCACCCTTCGCTCGGGGTGTAGTTGACGCCGAAGCGCACGGCAGAAGGCATGCGGTGTCCTTGCTAGGCGGGGGGGTTGGGGGTTCAGCCCTTCACCGCGCCCTCGCCGACGCCGCGGAAGAAGTACCGCTGGAGGCAGGCGAACAGGGCGATCAGCGGCGCCACGGCGATGATCGTGCCGGCGGCGACGAGGCGCTCGTCGTTGGCGAAGGTACCGTGCAGATAGTTGAGGCCGATGGTCAGCGTGAACTTGGACGGGTCGCTCAGCACGATCAGCGGCCACAGGAAGTCGTCCCAAGCCCCCATGAACGCGAAGATCGCGACGACGGCGACGGTCCCCTTCACGGACGGCAGCGCGATCCGCAGGAACCGCTGCCAGACGTTGGCGCCGTCGACATAGGCGGCCTCCTCGATCTCGTACGGCAGGTTGAGGAAGGCGTTGCGCATCAGCAGGACGTTCAGGGCGCTGATGGAGCCGGGCAGGACGACGCCGACGAGGGTGTTGTTGAGGCCGAGCTCCCGCATGGTCGTGAACTGGGCGATGATGATGCCCTCCACGGGCACGAGCATCGCCAGGATGAAGGCGAGGGTGGCCGCGCGGCGGCCCCGGTAACGCAGCCGCGCGAGGGCGTAGCCGGCGAGGGCCGCGCCGACGCAGTTGGTGACGACGTTGGCGGTGGCGACCTTCAGCGAGTTGAGGGCGTAGTCCCAGACGGGGATGGTGTCGGCGACACGCTCGTAGTTGTGCAGTGTCGGCTCGCCCGGGAGGAACTTCGGCGGGGAGCTGAAGATGTCCTCGGTGGGCCCCTTGAGGGAGGTCGACAGCTGCCAGAGGAAGGGGCCGACGGTCAGGGCGAGGACGGCGAGCAGCAGCAGGTAGCGCAGGGTGAGTTCCCACACCCGTACGTGGCGGCCGTGCTCGTCGGTGACGCGGGGTTCGCGGGCTGCGGCCGGGGGCTTCGACGCGGCGGTCCGTGCCTTCTCCAGCAGGCTCATGACTCCTCCCTGCGGTCGGCGCGCAGCACGAGCAGCATCAGGGCGACGGTGACGACGAAGACGACGACGGAGATGGCCGAGGCGTAGCCGACGCGGCCGGTGAGGCCGGTGCCGGTGCGCTGGACGAGCATGACGAGGGTGGTGTCCTCGCCCGCCGGTCCGCCGGTCGGGCCGGCCATCAGATACACCTCGGAGAACACCTTGAAGGCGGCGACCGAGGACAGTGCACCGACCAGGACCATGGTGGAGCGGACGGCCGGGACGGTGACGGTGCGGAAGCGGCGGATCGCGCCGGCGCCGTCCACGGCGGCCGCCTCGTGCAGTTCGCGCGGCACGTTCGCCAGCGCCGCCAGATAAATGATCATGTAGTAGCCGAGGCCCTTCCAGACCGTCACGGCCATGGCGCTCAGCAGGAGCAGCCACTGGTCGCTGAGAAAGCCGACCCGGCCGACGCCGATCGCCTCCAGCAGCGCGTTCACCAGGCCGCGCTCGTCGAGCAGCCACACCCAGATCAGCCCGACGACCACGATCGAGGCGACGACCGGGGTGTAGAAGGCGGACCGGAAGAAGGTGATGCCGGGGATGTTCTTCTGCACGAGCAGCGCGAGCAGCAGCGGCAGGATCACCAGCGCGGGGACGACTCCGAGGACGTACAGCGTGCTGTTGCGCAGGCCGATCCAGAACATGTCGTCCTGGACCAGCTCGCGGAAGTTCGCCAGGCCCACGAACTCGCCCGGGATCAGGGTGCGCCGGTCGGTGAAGGCGTTGACCAGGGTGGAGACGAACGGGTACAGGATGAAGACGCCGATGATCAGCATCCCCGGCGCTGCGAACAGCCAGGGGCTGGTGGGCAGTTGGCGCCGCACCCGTCGCTCCGGGCGCCGCGTCCGACAGACAGCGGAACTGGCCATCGCCCGCTATCCCTGCTGCTGGAGAAGCCGGTTGCAGGCCTCGACAGCGTTGTCAAGAGCTTCCTTCGGGCTCTCCTTGCCCTGCAGGGCCTTGGCGACCTCGTTGCGCAGCTCGGTCTTCATCTGCTCGCTGAACAGCACCGGCGTGTAGTTGACGGCGTTCTTCAGCGACTTGGCTGCGGCCACCCGCACCCGGGTCTCGTCGGTGCCGTCCTCCTTGGTGAAGTACGGGTCGTCGAGCGAGCCGGCGGTGCTGGGGAAGATGGCGACCTGCTGGGCGAACGACATCTGGTGCGCGGCGTCGGTGACGTAGTGCGCGAAGGCGACCGCGGCCGGGGTGCGCTTGGTCTGTGCGTTGACCATCACGCCCATGACGTACATGTTGACGTGGCCGGTGCTGGTGATCTGGTCGGTGATGCCGATGTTCTTGTACAGGTTCGGCGCCTGCTTCTTGAAGTTGCCGAGGTCGAGCGCGCTGCCGGGGTTCATGGCGACGGCGCCGGTGAGGAACTTCTTGCCGGACGACTCGGGGGTGGCGGTCAGGGCCTGCGGGTCGAGGGCCTTGGCGTCGTACAACTCCTTGTATTTCGTGAAGAGTTCGACTCCCTTGGCGTCGTTGAAGGTGAAGGCGTCGCCTTCCTTGTTCATGAGCTGGACGCCGTAGCGGCCGAAGTCCTCGATGGTGGGGACGTTGGCCAGGGTCGCGACCTCGCCGTCGGTCTTCTCCGCCATCCTCAGCGCGGCGTCGAATACCTCGTCGTACGTCTTCGGCGGCTGCTCGGCGTCGAGGCCGGCCTCCTTGAAGAGGGTCTTGTTGTAGAAGAGCGGGCCGGTGTTGAGGTACCAGGGGAAGGCGTACGTGCCCGTCATGCCCGGTATCCGGTGGCTGGCCCAGGCGCCGGGCAGGTACTCCTTCTCGTACCGGGACGCCGCCTTGTCGAGGTCGAGCGCGAGGCCGGCCTTGGCGAGCGGGGCGACCAGGTCGGGGGAGACGTTGACGACGTCGGGGAGGGTGCCGCCGGCGGCGTCGGCGCTGATCTTGTCGGCGTAGCCCTCGGCGGGCTGGTCGATCCACTTGACGTCGGTGCCGGGGTACTTCTTCTCGAAGTCGGCGATCAGGCCTTCGAAGTAGTCCTTGAAGTTGGCGCGGAGATTCCAGGTCTGGAAGGTGATGTCGCCCTCGACCTTGCCGGAGGCGTCGGTGGCGGCGCCGTCGCCCCCTCCCGAGCCGCAGGCGCTCAGCGGCAGGACGACACAGACGGCGAATGCGGCAGCGAGGGCTCTACGGGAAACGGGCACCGTGAACCGTCCTCCTTTTATGGGCGGGTTGGTCGACGAGGCAGACCCTGCACGCCGTTCCGCGAGCCCGTCAATGGCTCTCGCACAGCTAATTTCATTAGTGACTAATGCGCATTAGGCTCATCGAGCTGAACCGCATTAGTGCATACTGCTCCGGGAATGTGTCGCCGGAATGGGGAATCAGGGGAACCACCATGTCAGGCAAGCGGTCACCGGCCCGTCGGCCGACGATGAAGGACATAGCGCGGCACGCCGGCGTCTCGCAGAGCGCCGTCTCCTTCGCGTTGAACGGACGCCCCGGGGTCTCGGAGGACACCCGTGAGCGGGTGCGGCGGGTCGCCGAGGAGCTGGGCTGGCGGCCCAGCACGGCGGCGCGGGCCCTGTCCGGGGAGGGCGCGGCGACGGTCGGCTTCGTACTGGCGCGGCCCGCGGACACGCTGGGCGTGGATTCGTTCTTCCTCCAACTCGTCTCCGGCATCCAGGAGGTGCTGGCGGAGCGCCATCTCGGGCTGCTGTTCCAGGTCGTGGAGGACGTCGCCGACGAGTGCGCGGTGTACCGGCGCTGGTGGGCCGAGCACCGCGTGGACGGCGTCCTGGTCGTCGACCCGCGCACGGACGATCCCCGCCCCGGTCTCCTCGACGAACTCGGCCTGCCCGCCGTGGTGATCGGCGGCGCACCCGACGACCGGCACCCCGGCCTGTCGACCGTGTGGGCGGACGACGCGGGCGCGATGGCCTCGGTCGTGGACGGCCTGTACGCCCTCGGGCATCGGCGGATCGTGCACATCGCCGGGCTGCCGGGGCTCGCCCACACGGAACGCCGCATCCGCACCCTGCGTGCCGAGGCCGGGCGGCGCGGCCTGTCCGAGGTGAAGTCCGTGACCACCGACTACTCCGACGCCGAGGGCGCGGCGGTCACCCGCCGGGTGCTGGAGGGTCCCACTCCTCCGACCGCCCTGATCTACGACAACGACGTGATGGCCGTCGCCGGTGCCGCCGCGGCCGCCGAACTCGGCTTCTCGGTACCGGCGGACGTCTCGGTGGTGTCCTGGGAGGACTCCGCGCTGTGCCGCATGGTCAAGCCGTGGCTGTCGGCGCTGTCCCGGGACAGCGTGGAGTTCGGACGCACGGCGGCACGTGAACTGACCGCCCTCCTGGACGGGGGGTCGGCGCGGGCGGTGCGGGTGCCGGTGCCGCGGCTGGTGGAGCGGGGCAGCACGGGGGTGGCGCGGGGCGCCTGACCTTCGCCGCCCCCTGGATCGCCCCGGGACCGCGGCCCCGCGCCACCGAGTCATGCTAGCGGCGCAGCCCCTGAAGCCCCTCGTAGGCGGTCGTCACGAGCTCCAACCCCCGGGTGTCCTCGGTGGGTTCGCGCATCTGGTGGGTCACGTACGCCACGACCATGCGGCTGTCGGGGTCGATCATCACCAGGGAACCGCCCCAGCCGCCCCAGCCGTACGCGTCGCCGAACAGGCCGTAACCCAGGCCCCATCGCATCGGCATACCCAGGACGCGGTCGTCGCCGTCGAACTGTTCCTCCCCGGCGCGGTCGCAGCCGGCCGGCGACAGCAGGCGCACGCCGTTCACCTCTCCCCCGCAGGCCAGGAGCGACTGCACCAGCGCGACGGAGCGGGCGTTGCCGTATCCGCTCGCCGCGGGGATCTGCGCACGGCGCCAGGCCGGGCTGTTGCCGTCGCGGACGCGCACGCCGTTGCCGGCCTCGGAGCCCGTCGGGTTGTCCGGGGCGCTCGCCGCGTAGTCCTCGTCCCGGCCCGTCGGCGGGATCGTGAGGGCGACCCGGTGGTCGTGTGCGGGCGGCAGACCGATGTGGAAGTCGGCGCCCAGGGGACCCGTCACCTCCGCGGCGAGGAACTCGCCCACACTGCGGCCGGTGACCCGGCGCACGACCTCGCCGACCAGGAATCCCTGGGTGAGGGAGTGGTATCCGGCGGCCGTGCCCGGCTCCCAGCGGGGAGCGCGCGCGGCGAGCCGGGACGTGGCGGCCGGCCAGTCGTGGAGCTCGTCGACCGTCCCGTCCCAGTCGGGCAGACCGGCCGTGTGCGAGAGCAGGTGCCGTACGAGCACCTTGTCCTTGCCGGCCGCCGCGAACTCCGGCCAGTACCGGGCGACCGGTGCGTCCGGGTCCAGTTTGCCGCGATCGACGAGGACCAGGGCGCACAGCGCGGTCATGGTCTTGGTCACGGACCAGACGTTGACGAGGGTGTCGCGCTCCCACGGGACGGTGCGGTCGGCGTCCGCCCAGCCGCCCCAGACGTCGACGACCGGTTCGCCGTCCACGCAGACGGCGACGGAGCCGCCCGCGTCCCCCGCGTCCAGCATGTCGGCCAGCGCGTTCGGCACGGCGAGAAACAGGCGGTCGTAGGTGCCCTGGATGTCGGCCATGTGCCCCATCCAGCCGGTGCGGCCCCGTCCCGGTCAACCGAATTTCAGACCTGCGACCGGTACAGCCCGAACTCCACGAGCCGCGCCGCCGCCCGCGAACCGGTCACCCGCACCCGCCACCGCCGCGCCCGCACCGGTACCGCCAGCAGCAGGATCCGGCTCGCGCCGATCGCCCCGGCCCGGGTCACCTCCGCCCAGGCCCCGTCACGCTGTGCCTCCACGACGAAGCTCTCCACCTGCTGCCCGTACCGGATGTCCTCCGCGAGCCGGATCCGGTCCACCTCGCGCTCCCGGCCGAGGTCGACCGTGACACGGCCCGGTGCGGCGGTGGTCCGGGCGTCGCGTGCCAGGTCCTCGGGGAGCTCGCGGTCGACGCGCTCGCGGAACTCCCGCAGCCGTGCCACGTCCGCGGCGGGCAGGAGGCCGTCCGTGTCCGGCGGGATGTTCAGGAGCAGCACCGAGTTGCGGCCCACCGACCGGAAGTAGATGTCCGTCAACTGCTCGACACTCTTGGGCTGTTGGTCGGCGTGGTAGAACCAGCCGTCGCGGATGGACACGTCGCACTCGGCGGGCCACCACTGGAGGTGGTCGGCGACGGGCCGGGCCTTCACCAGGGCGGCACGGCTGCCCATGTCGGGCGCGTCGTAGGAGAGGGCGTAGTCCGTACGCCCGTAGTCCTTCTCCTGCACCGGCACGACGCTCCACTCGTCCTCCCGGGCCAGCCCGCCCTCGTTGCCGACCCAGCGGACATCCGGGCCGGACACGGCGATCACGGCGTCGGGCGCGAGGGCGCGGACCAGGGTGTACCAGCTGTCCCAGTCGTACTTCTCGACCTTGTCCGGCGGGATACGGCCCTGGGCGCCGTCGAACCAGACCTCGTCGATCGGGCCGTACTCGGTGAGGACCTCGTAGAGCTGGTTGAGCATATGGGCGCCGTAGTCGGTGGCCGGGAGGGTGTACGACCGTGACGGTGTGCGGTCGTCGTCCGGGAGAGGGGTGGGGATGGTGTGGTCGGTGCGGGCGCTGCCGTTGGCGTAGACGCCGTGGAGGTACTGGTTCTCGTCGGCGGGCGAGATGTAGACGCCGACCTTGATGCCGTGGCGGCGCATGGAGTCGGCGAAGGAGCGCAGGACGTCGCCCCGGCCGCCCTGCCAACTGCTGGACGCCACCGAGTGGTTGGTGTAGCGGGTCTGGTGGAGCACGAAGCCGTCGTGGTGCTTGACCGTGAGGATGGCGAGCCGGAAGCCGCCGTCGCGCAGGGCGCGTGCCCACTGGTCGGTGTCGAGGCCGGTCGGCTGGAAGACGTCGGGGTCCTCGTCGCCGGTGCCCCATTCGAGGCCGGTGAACGTGTTCACACCGAAGTGCAGGAACGCGGTGCGTTCCAGGCGCTGCCAGGCGATCTGCCGTGCGGTGGGGCGGACCTGGGAGGCCTTGCGGACCAGGTCGGCCTCGGTGTCGTCGGGGCTGACGGGGATGCGGTAGCGGTCCTCTGCGTCGGCCGCTGCTGCTGCGCGGGCGGGTCTGGTGGCGCCGGTCGCGGCGAGGACGGCGGCTGTCGCGACGAAGGCGCGACGGGATACGGCCATGGCAGGCTCCTCAGCTCAGGTGCCATACGGCGGGCGGGTGCTGGTCCGGCGGGTACTGGGCGAGCCGGCCGTCGTCCGTGACGCTCACCGTCATCCGGGTGATGGCGTTGACGAGCCGGTATCCACCGGCCATGGGCTCCAACTGCCAGCGCTGGAGGGTGTTCGCGGGATCGCAGGTCTGCGGTGTCGCCTCCACCCCGGGTTGCAGCGGCACGTTGAGCGTGAGCTTTCCGCCGCGCACCTCGAGGCAGCCGTCCGCCGTGCGCACGGTCGCGTAGCCGTCGGGCGTGCGCCGCAGCTCGGCGGTGAAGGACCGCCCGGACGCCCGGAAGGTGTACGACCCGTCCGCCACCGGTACGCGGGTCAGGTCCCGCCATCCGGGGGCGTGGCCCACGGCCGTGCCGCGCGCCGTGAACTCGGCGTAGGTGGCGTCCGGGTGGGGTTCGCCCCAGGTCGCCTGGGCGATGTGCCGCAGCGCCGGCCACAGGGCGACGGCGACCTCGTTCTCGGTCTCGCCCCGGCCGTTGTCGGGCCAGAGGCTGATCTTCGCTCCGGTGACGCCGTCGGCTGAGGCGAGCTTCTCGCCCTCGAAGCTGCGCGGGTCCCAGCTCTGGTCGTACAGCCCCTTGGTGTCGCTGTGGAAGCCGCCGCGGACCAGGTAGAGGGCGTAGGCGGCGTTCATCACCGGGTAGCCCTGCGCGAGGAGGCGGCTGGGCTTGACCGCCACGTTCAGCCAGTGTTCGACGGTCGTGCCGGCGGTCACCGGGACGGTGTTGGCGCCGGTGAGTCCGTCGTTCCAGATGCGCAGCTTCTTTCCCTTGCCGGCCGCGTAGGTGTGGACGCGGTTGACGAAGTCGATGAAGGCGTCCTGGGGTGTGGCGTCGGGGCCGTACCTGTCCTGTGCGTACTTCAGGATCTGCGGGTACTTGGCGAAGTCGGATCCGAGCATGTACTCGTCGGCCCCCATGTGCCAGGAGGCGGCGGGGAAGACCTCGGCGTACTCGTCGATCAGACTGGTGTAGTACGCGAAGGCCTCCGGCCTGGTGATGTCGAGCCGCGAGGGCTGCTTGTTGCCGTCGGAGTCGGTCAGCTGGAGGTCCGGGCGGCTCTCGATCCACGGGTCGATGTGGCCCGGTGAGTTGATCTCGGGGATGATCTCGACGTGGTACCGCTTGCCGAGGGCGACGAGGCGGCGGATCTCGTCCTTGGTGTAGTAGCCCCAGGTGTTGGCCTCGGGGTGGGCCTCGCTCTTCACCTTCAGTTCGAGGAGCAGCTGGTTGAGCTTGTGGTACGCCATCTCGCGGACCAGGTTCTCCAGCCAGGGCAGGGAGACGTGGATGTAGCAGGCGCAGACACCGACACCCCGCTCCTTGTAGCGCGGTACGTCGACCGTGCGGCCGGCCGGGACGCGGTCGCCGCGGACGAGGAGCTGGAGGAGGGTGCGGGTGCCGTAGAAGGCGCCGGTCTCGGTCGCCGCGGTGATGGACAGCCGGTCGCCCGCGCGGAGTTCGTAGCCGTCCGTGCCGAGGGTGGTCCGGGAGGGCCGGACGTCGATGACGATGTCGCCGGGGCGGGTGCCGCCGGGCACCACGGCGGGCGTGCCGTGTCCCGCGTCGCGCAGATCTCCGGCGAGGGTGTCGGCGACGCGCCGTTCGCCGGCGCCGTCGGCCACGAGGCGGGCGGAGCGCCGGTAGGTGTAACTGCCGGATGCCGGGGTCCAGTCGGCCAGGGCCGGCACGGTGACCGGCGCTGCCGTCCGGGCCTCCCGCGCGAGGGCGGGCACCGGCGCGACGAGCAGCACCATCAGCGTCAGCACCGCCAGGACACCTGACGATCTCCAGCGTCTCCTCATGAGGCACCCCTATTCATCGGATGTCTGATGATTGGGCGGGCCCCAGGGGCTGTCAATGGGACGCGAAGTGAGCGGAGTTGGCTCATTGATCGGATGACGCGCAGGTCAGCGGGCCCGCGCCGGGAAGGGACGCCGTGAAAAGTCCAAGAAGAGGCGCCCGAATATCCAAGCGTGGCGCCTCTCGACGCCGGGCCCGCCGCGGGGCAGAGTTCTCCTACATACTCGCGAGTAAGCCCGAGGAGCAGCCGTGACCAGCTGGGTCGGCAGGACCGCCGCCGAGATCGCCGCCGCCGTACGCGAGAAGCGGGCCACACCCCGTGAGGTGGTGGCCGAGCACCTGGCCCGGATCGAGCGGCTCGACGGTCGCGTCGGCGCGTTCCGGGTGGTGCGGGCCGAGACGGCGCTCGCCGAGGCCGACGAGGTGGCCTCGCGCGGCGACCTCGCCGAACTGCCGCTGGCGGGCGTGCCGGTGGCGATCAAGGACAATCTCGCGGTGCGCGGCGAGTCCAAGCGGATCGGCTCGGCGGCGACCCCGGACACCCCGGCCGACGAGGACCATGTGACCGTGGCCCGGCTCCGGGCGGCGGGCGCGGTGGTCGTGGGCCTGACGAACGTGCCGGAGCTGTGCGTCTTCGGCACCACGGAGGGCGTGCACGGCACGGCCCGCAACCCGTGGGACACCTCCCGTACGGCGGGCGGCTCGTCCGGCGGCAGCGCGGCCGCGGTCGCCGCGGGCATGGTGCCGATCGCCCTCGGCAACGACGGCATGGGCTCGTTGCGCATCCCGGCCGCCAACTGCGGCCTGATCACCATCAAGCCCGGCTACGGCGTGGTCCCGGCCGGCGTCAGCGACGGCGACTGGTTCGGCATGTCGGAGAACGGCCCGCTGGCCACGACGGTCGAGGACACCCGCCTGATGCTGTCGGTCCTCGCCGGCACCGACGTCGTACGGTCGGACGCGCCCGGCACCCACAGGATCGCGGTGTCCCTGCGCAGCCCGCTCGCCGGCGTCGCCGTCAGCAAGCCGTACGCGACGGCCGCCCGCGAGGCCGCCGGGCTGCTGATCAAGGCCGGTCACCAGGTGCGGCGCGCGGACCCGCCGTACCCGATGTCGCTGGGGGTCACCTCGCTCACCCACTGGACGGCGGGCACGGCCGAGGACGTGCGGGGTCTCGACCCCCGGCAGCTCACCCGCCGGACCCGGGTCCACGCCACCGTCGGCAAGCGCTTCGTGGACCGGGTGCGCGGCGGCGAAAGCCGGGAGCAGCTGCGCCGGCGACTGGAGCCGTTCTTCGCCGAGTACGACGTGCTGCTCACCCCGGCCCTCGCCCGCCGCTCCCCCAAGTCCGAGCCCTGGCACGAGCGCGGCTGGCTGCGCAACGTCCTGGCCAACACCAACTACTCGCCGATGACTCCCCCGTGGAACCTCACCGGCTGGCCGGCGATGGCGATCCCCTTCGGCACCCTCCCCTCCGGCGCCCCCAGCGCCGTACAACTGGTGGGCCGTCCTGGTTCGGAGGCGGACCTGCTGGGCCTGGCGGAGCAGATCGAGAAGCTGCGGCCGTGGCGGCGGACGGCTCCACTGGACCCGGTCCTGTAGCCCGGCGACGCCGACACGATCCAAGCAACGGACCCTAGGGCGTCACCATGCCAGGCCCGGCCCCGAACGGCCCGTCCGCCGTGAACGCCAGCCGCGCGAAGCGCTCTCCGATGCGGCGGTGGGTGGCGGCGTCCGGGTGGAGGCCGTCGGGCAGGGGCAGTTCGGCGGAGTCGGTCTCGCCGTAGAGGTCGCGGCCGTCGAGGTAGTGCAGGTTCGGGTCGTCGGCCGCCCGCTGCTTGACGATGCGGGACAGCTCGTCCCGGATGACGCCCAGGGTCAGCTTGCCGCTCGCGCGCTCGGCCGGGTCGCCCATGGCGACGAAGCGCAGACGGCCGGCGCTCATGCCGCCGAAGTCGGGGGCGCAGGGTCCGGGTGTGTCCTCGTGCATCGGGCACAGGATGGGAGACACGACGAGCAGGGGTGTCGTCGGGTGGCCCTCGCGGATGGTGTCGAGGAAGCCGTGGACCGCGGGCCCGAAGGCGCGCAGCCGCATCAGGTCGAGGTTCACCACGTTGATGCCCAGCTTGACGCTCACGAGGTCGGCGGGGGTGTCGCGCAGGGCGCGGGCGGTGAACGGGTCGAGCAGGGCGCTTCCGGCCAGGCCCAGGTTGATCAGCTCCACGCCGCCGAGCGAGGCGGCGAGCGCGGGCCAGATGCCGGTGGGGCTCGCGGCGTCGGATCCGTGGCTGATCGAACTGCCGTGGTGCAGCCACACCCTGCGGCCCGGATCACGGGCGGGCTCGACGGGGGCGTCGGTGCGCAGGGCGATCAGTTCGGTGGTCTCGTTGTGCGGCAGCCAGATCTCGACGTCCTTGTCGCCGGCGGGCAGCCCGGTGAAGCGGACGGTGCCGGCCGGGCCGAACTCCTGCTCGGCGGTTCCGGCGGTCAGGTCGACGGTCACCACGTTGCCGCCGGTCACGCTGCCCTGGCCCGCGGGGCGGCCGTCGACGATCAGGTCGTACATGCCGTCGGGTCGGGCCGGCGCGCCCACATAGGCACGCTTGGTGCGCAGCGCGTCCAGTTCGACGGCCGTGGCCCGGGTGCGGAAGGCCAGCCGTACGCCGGAGGGCTGGGACTCGGCCATGGCCAGCTGTCCGTCGGTGTTCTGGGCGCGGGCCCGGGCGGGCAGCCGGTGCGGCAGCACTCCGTGCTCGGTGTGCTCGATGTCGAGGGCGCCGCGCAGAAGGGCGGCGGTGACGGGCGTGGTGATCCAGTCGTGCCGCATGCCGTGCTCGGTGTCCATGTGTCCTCCGCCTGTCGTCAAGGTGTGGGCTCGGTGGGCCAGTTGCGCAGCAGGGCGTCGAGGGCGTCCAGGATCCGCGTCCAGGTCTCCTGGGAGTCGGGGGCGCTGTGGCTGAAGCCGCCCGCGACCTCCAGGCCGGCGTAGCCGTGGAAGACGCTGCCCAGCAGCCGCACGGCGTGGGTCGCGTCCGGTTCGGCCAGGTCGTAGCCGCGCAGGATCGCCCGCGTCATCTGCGCGTGCCGGACGCCCGCGCCGGCCGCCGCGGTCTCGGGGTCCAGCCGCATCCGCGCGGCTGCGGCGCGGCCCGGGTGCTCGCGGCCGTAGTCGCGGTAGACGTTGGCGAAGGCGACCAGGGCGTCCTTGCCGGCCCGGCCCGCGACGGCGTCGGCGGCCCGGTCGGCCAGCTCCTCCAGCGCGAAGAGCGAGATCCGCGTCTTGAGGTCCTGGGAGTTCTTCACATGCGAGTACAGGCTCGCGACCTTGACGTCGAACCGCCGGGCGAGCTCCGACGCGGTCACCTGCTCGAAGCCGATCTCGTCGGCCAGCTCCGCACCCGCCCGGACCAGGCGTTGCGTGGTCAGTCCTACGCGTGCCACAACAGTCCTCCCGTTCGCCTTTAACGATTATGCATAAAGCTAAAGCGTTTAGGCAAACGGGAAGGCCGTGAAGGTGACTGGCTAAAGCGACCGGTACATGATGTGCAGGCCCACCCGCCCGTGCCGAGGGTGGTCGAACGCCTCCGGGACGGTGCCGAGAATCGTGAAGCCGAGGGAGGTCCACAGGCGCACGGCCGGGTTGGTCTCGACGACGGCGTTGAAGACCATGCCCCGGTAGCCCTCATCCTTGGCCGCGACCAGCAGATGCTCGGCGAGGGCACGGCCGACGCCGCGCCCGCCGTGGTCGGGGTCCACCATGAAGCCGGCGTTGGCGATACCGGCGGCGGGGCCGCCGTAGTTGGGGGTGAGGTAGGCGGAGGCGACGACGACTCCGGCGTCGTCCTCGACGACGTAGACGCTCTTGGCCGGGTTCATCCACAGGGTCCGCGCGTCGTTCTCGGAGGTGTCCGGGTCCCAGGCGTAGGTCTCGCCGGCGGCGACGATCCGGTGCCAGAAAGACCAAATCCGCGGCCAGTCGTCGGCCGCGGCTTCTCTGATCAGCATGGGCGTGAGTCTCGCACGCCCATGCGTCCGGCAATCGCGAAGGGCTCTGCCCCTTCGGTCGACTCGTCAGTCGACGCTGGGCAGGATGTGGGGCTCGGCGAGGTCGTCCTCGTAGCCCGCCAGGCGGATGGGGGCGGACCTGGCCCACACATCGAGACTGCCGATCTCCTTGGACCGGCGGCCCGCGCGCTCCGTGCGTTCCTTGGGGCGCTGTTCGCGATTCGTCTGCTCAGGTGTCACCGCGCACTCCTTTTGTGTCGGATCACCCTCGGGGCGAGGCCGGTCCAGTCTGCGGTCCGGTACTTGACGCCCGCTCGGGTCTTACTCAAAGTCGGCTCGGACGCGGTGGCGCCGGTGTACTGCTGTGAGAGCAGGCCGTTGTGCACCGGCTTGTCCCGGGACGGACCGTGGGTGTGGGTTGGGACCCTGTCATGCTGTCCGTCCGCTACAGACTAACCAAATGAGCGGGCGCCCGCTCGATGGGGCTGCAAACAAGCGGTAACTATCCGGAGTCGACCGGATTTCACCTGCCCGCCATCTCCTGTTTTGCTGTGAATTACGGCATTTACCAGTCACTCGTTCGGCTCAACGACATCACGCCACCCCGTGTCGGACCTCGCCACGCCGCGCAGTTCAGGTCCCGTTGGCCGAATCGCAAGGCGGCCATGATCTGCTGACGGACGCCAACGGCCAGCCGGCGGGAGGACTGACGCATGGAGCTGCGCAGTGTCGAAGAGCTGATGGATCTGCTGTACGCCTGCCGGGGCACCCGGGACGTCCCGGCCCCCGGGAGGGCCCGGGTCGATCTGCACCAACACGCGCTGCGGACCGCCGCCCTGCTGCGCCGCACCCGCCCCGCCGACAAGGAGCTCCAGGTCGCGGGGCTCGTGCAGGTCATCGGCCCGCTGCTGCGCCCGAGCGACGCGGCCCGCCACTCCGAGTCCGCGGCGGACGCGGTGCGCCCCCTCCTCGGCGAACGGGTCTCCCGCCTCGTCCGCGACCACCACCGGGCCCCGGACTCCGCGGACGACGACCTGCAGCGGCTGCGCCAGGCCGACGAGGAGGGCCGCGGCGCCGAGTTCGACGCCGGGGTCCTTGAGGACTGGCGCACGGTCCTGGAGCTGGTGGCGGCACGGAACTCGCCGCTCGGGGCTGTTGACTGACGGCCCGTCATGAGACGGTACGGCGATGACGTCGCCGTACGGACTTCAGGGCAGGGCCGCCGTCGTCACCGGCGCCACCCGCGGCATCGGGCACGCCGTCGCCCGGCACCTGGCCGACGCCGGAGCGCTGGTGTGCGTGACCGCGCGGGACGCGGACGAGGTACGGCGGGCCGCCACCGGGCTCGGCGGCATCGGGGTGCCCGGCAGCGTGGCCGACCCGGACCATCTGCGGGCGGTCGTGGAGCTGACCCTGCACGAGTTCGGCCGGATCGACGTACTGGTGAACAACGCCGCGACCAACCTGCCGTACGGCCCCCTCATGGACGTCGATCCCCACGCCTGGCGCGAGGCCTTCACCGTGAACGTCGAGGCACCCCTGCGGCTCGTCCAGTGCGCCTGGCGGGCCTGGATGCGCGACCACGGCGGCGCGGTCGTCAACATCTGCACCGAGGGCGCCACCCACGTCGGCCCCCGCATCGGCGCCTACGGCACCACCAAGGCCTCCCTGCTCCACCTCACCCAACAGCTCGCGGGCGAACTGGCGCCGAAGGTGCGGGTCAACTCGGTGTCCCCCGGCCTGGTCCGCACGGAAATGGCACGGTTCGTGTGGGAGCCGGGCGAGGAGGAGGTCGCCGCCGGACTCCCGCTCGGGCGCATCGGGGAACCGGAGGATGTGGCACGGGCGGTGGTGTGGCTGGCGTCGGACCAGGCGGAGTGGGTGACGGGGGCAGACCTGGTGGTGGACGGAGGCACTCGGGTACGCGCGGCGCACACGGCAACGGCGTACGCGATACACCAGCACCTACGGACGCCGGGAACTCGGCCCACCTGAGGGGCGCGGGGCTGTATGGATGTGCGGCTCCGCCGCGTGGGCGCGACCAGCCCCCGCTCACCCGCAGCCGCACGACCGCCCCCGCCTACCACTTGCCAGGCGCGTAATCCTTCAGAAAGACCCCGTACACATCCTCCCCGCCCTCACCCCGCACGATCGGGTCGTACACCCGAGCCGCCCCGTCGACCAGATCGAGCGGAGCGTGGAACCCCTCCTCGGCGAGCCGCAACTTGTCGAAGTGGGGACGCTCATCGGTGATCCAGCCCGTGTCGACCGACGTCATCAGGATGCCGTCACTCTGGAACATCTCCTGCGCGCTGGTCCGCGTGACCATGTTCATCGCGGCCTTCGCGGCATTCGTGTTCGGATGCCCCGCGCCCTTGTAGCCGCGCCCGAAGACACCCTCCATCGCGGAGACGTTCACGACGTACGCCCGCCCGCTCGCCGCCTTCTTCGCGGCGTCGGCCATCGCCGGCCGGAGCTTGCTGATCAGGATGAACGGCGCGGTGTAGTTGCACAGCTGGGTCTCGAGGAGCTCCACCGGGGAGATCTGCTCGATCGTCTGCACCCAGGTGTTGCTGTCGACGACGTCGGGCACGAGTCCGCCCGCGTCGATCGCGGTGCCGTCGAGGTGTCGGGCGACGCTGGCGTTACCCGCGACCAGGGCGAGGTCCGCGACCTTCTGGGCGTCGAGGCCGCTGGTGCCGAGCGGCAGCGCGGCGAGGCCGTCGACCGCGCCGGAGTTGAAGGCGCCGATGACGTGGTGGGCGGGGAGTTCACCGGCGGGCAGCGGGGCGCTCTCGCCGTCGACCAGGGCGGCGTAGGCGGAGGGCAGCCGGCGTACGGTCTGCGTCGCGTTGTTGACGAGGATGTCGAGGGGGCCGGCGTCGGCGACCTGGTCGGCGAGGGCGACGGCCTGGGCCGGGTCGCGCAGGTCGATGCCGACGACCTCCAGGCGGTGCATCCAGTCCGCGGAGTCGTCCATGGCCTTGAAACGGCGGATGGCGTCCTTCGGGAAACGCGTGGTGATCGTGGTGTGCGCGCCGTCCCGCAGCAGCCTGAGCGCGATGTACATGCCGATCTTGGCGCGGCCGCCGGTGAGCAGGGCGCGCTTGCCGGTGAGGTCGGCGCCGGCGTCGCGCTTGGCGCGGTTCAGGGCGGCGCAGTCCGGACAGAGCTGGTGGTAGAAGTAGTCGACTTCCACGTACCGGGTCTTGCAGGTGTAGCAGGAGCGCGGGCGCTGGAGTATCCCCGCGATCTTGCCGGCGTCGGTGGCCGACGACGGCAGGATGCCCTCGGTCTCGTCGTCGATGCGCTGCGCCGAGCCGGTCGCCGTGGCCTCCGTGACCGCCTTGTCGTGGGCGGTCTTGGCGGCCCGGCGCTCCTGGCGGCGGCGCTGCTTGACGGTGCGGTAGATCCCGGCGGTCGCCCGGCGCACGGTGATCGCGTCGGGGTGGTCGACCTCCAGCCTGTCGAGCTCGTCCAGCACGCTCAGGCACACGGCGAGCCGCTCCGGGTCGATGCCGGGGCCGTACACGACCTCGTCACCGGACTCGTGCACGACCTCGTTCGCGGTCGCCGAGCCTTCCTCTGTCACCGTCATCGCGCTGCCGTTTCCCTGATCACCCGAGCGGCGCTCCGACCGCGCCCGCTTTCGAACGGGGAATTGTACGGAGCGCCGGGTCACTCCTCCAAAATCCGGCGAAGGACCCCGGGAAACCGGGGGTTCAGGGAGCGCAGGCGGCGATCAGTGACTCCACCTCCTCGGAGACCGCCCTGGCCAGCACGTCGAGATCCGGTACGGCCTCCGCGTCGGCGACGAGCCCGTAGTGGACGCGGCCCCGGTACGTCGAGATCGCGACGGCCAGGGACTGGCCGCGGGCCAGCGGGGCGAACGGGAAGACCTCGGTGACCTGGTGGCCGCCGAGCTTCAGGGCGATGCCGGGCAGCGGCACGCTGGTCACCAGGATGTCGAACCAGAGCCGGGCGGCCTGGCTGACCAGCGGTCCGCCGATCCGGTGGCCGAGCGCCGGGACGTGGTCGGCGAGCAGGGCGACGGCCCCCGCGCCCCGGTTGGGTCCGGCGTCCTTGTTGCGATCCATTGCGGTGCGGACCGTGGCGAGGCGGCGCAGCGGGTCTGGGTCGTCGACCGGAAGCCGTATCAGGTAACCCGAGAGCCGGTTGCCCTGTGGGTGCGCGGTGCGGGGCCGGCGCTTGGAGACGGGGATCAGGGCGCGGGGCGCGACCCCCTCGCTGCCGTCGCCGCGCTCGTCGAGCCAGCGGCGCAGGGCGCCCGCGACGACGGCGATCAGGACGTCGTTGACGGTGCCGCCGACGGCCTTGCGGACCACGTGCACATCGTCGATGTCCACGACGACCCCGGCGGTACGGCGGGTTCCGCTGGGCTCGGCGACCAACGCGGACGACGAGCGCACGCCGAACGTGGACACGGCGACGGAGGCGCCGATGTCCAGGGCCCGGCCGACGTCCGACAGAGCGCCGCGGACCAGCCCCGGCAGCCTGCGCACATCCGGCAGACCACGGACTCGGGGCTCCTCGGGGCGGGGCTTGCGGGCGGGCATGTCCATGGGGTCGAGGACGGCGGCGGCCAGGGTCAGCGCGCGCAGTCCGTCGGCGAGGGCGTGGTGGAACTTGAACAGCACGGCGAAGGACACGCCGTCCTCTCCCGGCAGTACATGCGCCTCCCATGGCGGCCGGCCGCGCTCCAGCGGGCGCTCCATGAGCCGTCCCGCGACCGCCTGGAAGTCGGCGGTCGGGGCGTGCAGCCGGACGTGGTCGAGCGGATCGAAGTCCGGGGCGGGCTCCCGGGTGGCTCCGCCGAACGAGAACGGCTGCAGGAGGCCGACCGGCTGCCAGGCGTCACGGATGCGCATCCGCAGTCCCGGCACGGCGGCGGCACGGGCGGCCAGCAGGTCGGCCGCGTGGGCTCCGGCGGTGGGCGAGTGCGCGGTGAAGACACCGAGCGCGCCCAGGTGCATGGGGTGTTCCGCGGACTCGATGTTCCAGAACGCCAGGTCGAGAGGTGCCAGCAGGTCAGAAGTCAATGGCTTGCCTCGCGTCGACGAAGGGTGGACCAGCAGTCAATCGCCCGCTGGCGATTACAGTCAAGTACGATCAAGCTACGCTCAGTTAACGGCAGATTAAGTCCCGCCCCTCATGAAAGGGGCGGGACTCATGGTGCATATGAGGTCACTTCAGCACGGGTAGCGGCACCGGGCATCCCGACGGTGTCACCCGAGAGGCGTCACGGATGAGCGCCTCGTGAGCGGACCTGACCCGTTCGGTGTCCCGTTTGAGCACGGCGCGGTCGTAGGTCAGGAGCCCGTTCAGCTCACCCTCGACGTCCGTGATCTGGGTGTAGACGGCACCGTTGCCGCCCCGGCAGACCAGGGCGCGCACCTCGTCGAGCTTGGTGAGGTAGTCGTCGGTGTAGGTCGCCGGGTCGACGTCGACGTACGACTGCTGCACCGACCAGGCCTGCCCGGGGACCGCCAGGCCGAGGCCGCCGTACTCGCCGCTGACCAGTGCCCGTTCGCCGTCGGGCCGGGGCGGCAGGGCCGGGCTGGGACAGCCGTGCTCGTCCATGATGTCGCCGGCGTTGCCGTCGGCCCCGAGGTTCAGCCCCGACTGGTTGTTGACCAGCCGGGTCGGGTCCCAGGACTTCGCCTGCTCGGCGACGCGGCCGATGTCGTACTGGCCCCAGCCCTCGTTGAAGGTGACCCACGTGATCACCGACGGGCTGCCGGCGTGCTCGTCGATCATCTGCTTCATCTCGCGCTCGTACTGCGCGCGGGCCCCGGCGCTCGGGTTCACCCCCGCGGTCATCACGGGCATGTCCTGCCACACCAGCAGGCCCAGCCGGTCGGCCCAGTAGAACCAGCGGTCCGGCTCGACCTTGATGCGCTTGCGCACCGAGTTGAACCCCAGTTCCTTGTGCGCCTTCACGTCGTACGCGAGAGCCTCGTCGGTCGGCGTGTGCAGGCCGTCGGGCCAGAAGCCCTGGTCGAGGGTGGCCATCAGGAAGACCGGCGCCCCGTTGAGGGCCGTGCGCGGCACGCCGTTCACCTTCTCGACGGCGATGGAGCGCATCCCGAAGTAGCTGCCGACGCGGTCGGCGCCGACGGTCACCTTGAGGTCGTACAGGAACGGGTCGTCGGGTGACCACAGGTGCGGGTCGCGGAGGGTGAGCGTGAGCGGCTGTCCGGTGCGGCCGCTCGCGGTGGCGACCTTGCGCCGCCCTTCGTACGCCGTCGCCGTGACCGGGACGCCGTCGCGCACACCCTGAGCCTCTACGGTGAGCGCGCCGGCGTCGACGTCGGGGACGAGCCCCAGCCCGTCCACGTGATCCGGGGCGACCAGCTCCAGCCACACCGTCTGCCAGATACCGGAGGACGGGGTGTACCAGATGCCGCTCGGGTCCATGCGCTGCTTGCCGAGGGGCGGGTCTCGCCGTTCGCCGCGTCGGTCGGGTCGTGGACGCCCACGATGAGCTCCTGGGCGCGGCCGGGCTTCAGGGCGTCGGTGATGTCTGCGGCGAACTTGTCGTAGCCGCCCGCGTGCTCTGTGACCTTGGTGCCGTTGACGTACACCTCGGTCAGGCCATGGATCAACGTTGTCATGGACAGGTGTTGGCATGACAGCACGGATCCCGGCCGCCCGTCCAGGTACATGACAAGAGTCCCGCCCCTGGACGGGACGGGACTCGCACTGCCCTCGGTGTCGCCTCGCGCCCGCTACGGGACGCGCTGCTCCTTTCCCAGCGCGATCACTCCGCCCTTGGAGACGGTGTACAACTCGGCGTCCCGCTCCGGGTTGACGCCGATGGTCGCGCCCGGCGGCACCTCGACGTTCTTGTCCAGCACGGCACCCCGCACCACCGCGCCCCGCCCGATGCGCACGTTGTCGTGCAGCACCGCCCCCTGCACCACGGCCCCCGGGTCGACCACGACGCCCGGCGAGAGCACGGACCGCGTGACCTGGCCGCGTATGAGGCAGCCGGCGCTGATGATGGACTCGCTGGCCATGCCGCCCGCGTTGAAGCGGGCCGGGGAGAGCTGGCCGGAGTGGGTGTAGATGGGCCAGTTGCGGTTGTAGAGGTTGAAGGCGGGGCGCTCGGCGATCAGGTCCATGTGGGCGTCGTAGTAGGCGTCGAGGGTGCCGACGTCCCGCCAGTAGCCCCGGTCGCGGTTGGTCTCGCCGGGGACGTGGTTGGCGCTGAAGTCGTACAGCTGGGCCTCGCCCCGGCCCGTGAGCTGCGGCAGGATCGAACCGCCCATGTCGTGCACGGAGTTCTCGTCCTCGGCGTCGCGCTGGAGGGCCTCGATGAGGGCCTTGGTGGTGAAGATGTAGTTGCCCATCGAGGCGAACACGCACTCGGGGTCGTCCGGGAGGCCGGGCGGGTCGGCGGGCTTCTCCAGGAAGCGCTCCACGGTCAGGCCGTCGGAGCCGGGGCTGATCACGCCGAACGACGACGACTCGCCGCGCGGCACGCGGATGCCGGCCACCGTCACCCCCGCGCCGCTCTCGATGTGCTGGGACAGCATCTGGCGCGGGTCCATGCGGTACACGTGGTCGGCGCCGAACACCGCGACGTACTCGGGGCGTTCGTCGTAGACCAGGTTCAGGGACTGCAGGATCGCGTCCGCGCTGCCGAGGTACCAGCGCGGGCCGAGCCGCTGCTGGGCCGGGACCGGGGTGACGTAGTTGCCCAGCAGGCTGGACATCCGCCAGGTCGTGGTGATGTGCCGGTCCAGCGAGTGCGACTTGTACTGCGTGAGCACGCAGATGCGCAGGATGTCGGCGTTGACGAGGTTGGAGAGGACGAAGTCGACCAGGCGATACGTTCCTCCGAAGGTGACCGCGGGTTTCGCGCGGTCCGCGGTCAGGGGCATCAGGCGTTTGCCTTCTCCGCCCGCCAGCACGATTCCGAGCACCGAAGGTCCGCCACGACGCATGGCCGCTCCCCTCACCCTGGTTGGTCCCAACCTGCCCCTGAGTAGCGCGCGCTAAGCCTGTTTGAGGATCTCCCCGTAGAGCCGGACCGTCCGCCGGGCCACCGCGTCCCAGCCGAACTCCCCCACCGCGCGCTCCCGTCCCGCCTCGCCCATCCCCCTGGCCGTCTCCGGGTCGCCGATCACCGAGTCCAATGCCCGCGCGAGACCGGCCTCGAAGGCCTCGGTGTCGTCGTCCAGCGTGACGAGCAGGCCGCTCTTGCCGTCCTCGACGACCTCGGGGATGCCGCCGACCCGCGAGGCCACCACGGGAGTTCCGCAGGCCATCGCCTCCAGGTTGACGATGCCGAGGGGCTCGTACACCGAGGGGCAGACGAACACGGCCGCGTGGGTGAGGAGTTGGATCACCTCGGGACGCGGCAGCATCTGCGGGATCCAGTGCACGCCCTCTCGGACCCGGCTCAGCTCCTGGTAGAGGTCGCGGAACTCCTGGTCGATCTCGGGGGTGTCGGGCGCGCCGGCGCAGAGCACGACCTGGGCGGCGGGGTCGATGTCCCGTACCGCGCGCAGCAGATGGGGTACGCCCTTCTGGCGGGTGATGCGGCCGACGAAGAGGACGTACGGGCGGCCCGTGTCGAGCCCGAAGCGGGCCAGGACGTCGGTGCGGTGGTCGGGCCGGTAGAGGGTGGTGTCGATGCCGTTGTGCACGATGTGGACGCGGCCCGGGTCGAGCGCCGGATAGCAGCCGAGGATGTCCTCGCGCATGGCGCCGGAGACGGCGATCACCGCGTCCGCCGACTCGATCGCGGTGCGCTCGGCCCAGCTGGACAGGGCGTATCCGCCGCCGAGTTGCTCGGCCTTCCAGGGCCGCAGCGGCTCCAGGGAGTGGGCGGTCATCACATGCGGGATGCCGTACTGGAGCTTGCCGAGGTGGCCGGCGAGGTTGGCGTACCAGGTGTGGGAGTGGACGAGTTCGCGGCCGTCGAGTCCGGCGGCCATGGCGAGGTCCACGGAGAAGGTGCGCAGCGCGTCGTTGGCGGTGTCGAGCGCGGACCAGGGGCGGTGGCGTTGCACGCCGACCCCGCGTCCCTCGCCCCAGGAGTGCACCTCCAGGTCGACGAGATCCCTCAACTCCCGGGCGAGGAACTCGACATGGACACCCGCACCGCCGTACACGTCCGGCGGGTACTCCCGGGTCAGCAGTCCCACACGCACCCGGAACCCCCTGTTCTCAGCGGCTGGTTGCCCTTTCATGGTCACCCAGATGTGGCGCGTGGGGAAGAGCGCGGGGGTCGTGGGAAGCAACAGTCACCGCACACGCCTGCGCCCGGCACGCGGTAGTAGAGGCAGCAGCTGCGGCGGCGGAAGGCGGTGCCGGTGCGGGTGCCGGTGTCGGCCAGCAGGGGGTGGGCGAAGAGTTCCCCGGTCAGGGCACGGGCCCGGGCGGCGGCGTCCGTACGGCCATGGGCGCGCGCCCACTGGTCCAGCTGACGGGCCGCGCCCGCGAGCGCCGAGCCCGCGTTGCCCCACAGCAGTCCGGTGGCGACGCGGTAGCGGGTGTGCAGGGCGGCGGCCAGGGGTTCCAGGTGGGCGTGCAGGACCACGTCCGCGAGGGTCGCCGGGTCGGCCGCGCCGGTCGGGAGCGGGCGCACCTCGGTGAGCCAGAGGTCCTCCGGGGCGCTGCCCTCGGGGTCCCAGAGGAGCAGCCGCGGGTCGAGGTCGGGGATGCTGCCGTACAGGGCGGCGCAGCCGAGCGTCACGGACCACAGCCGCGCCGCGAGGCCCTGCTGGGCGATGGAGGCGGCGACCCGCGGCTCGGGGGCACGCAGGGCGTTCGCGACTTTCCGGACGCGGAGCCCCAGGGGATCTCCCTGAGGGGCCGACAGGGGTTCTCCGTAGGTCTCCGCCAGGGTCGGCAGTGGCCGAAGTGCTTCCCCTGCCGTGTGTAGTACGAAGAAGCCGCCGAGCGGCCGGAGCGCGGCGAGATCGGGGTCGAGGTCCACGAAGAGCAGTAGTACCAAGGCCTCGCGGGACCGTCACCTCGGGGTTCCGTCAGGGGTCACCCGCCTTGGGGATGAGGCCGCGGCCCCCGTACTCCATCGGCAGTAGGAGACAGTGACTGCTCTGGTACGACGACGGGAAGAGGTTTTCGAGGCATCGTGTTGGCTATGAGAGCCGACCGTTCGCCGCGCCGGGGTCACCGCCCGTGCCTCACGCAGAGGAGCAGCTCATGAGTGCCCTCGCGTTGTCCGTGCTGCTGTCGCTCGTCTCCGCCGTCGCGTACGCGGGCGGGGCGATCGTGCAGGAGCGTGTCGCGGCGTCCTCCCCGGGTCAGCAGTTCGCGCCGATGCGCCGGGCGGGCTGGTGGGCGGCGGTCGCGCTGAACGGCCTCGGCGGTCTGCTGCACGTGGTGGCGCTGGCTTTCGGTCCGCTGAGCCTGGTGCAGCCGCTGGGTGCGCTGACGATCGTGTTCGCGCTGCCGATGGCGGCGCTGTTCGTGGGCCGCGAGGCCGGGTCGACGGCCTGGCGGGGCGCGATCATGGCGACCGTGGGTCTCGCCGGGCTGCTGTCCCTGGTCGGCTCCTCCGAGTCGCAGTCGCTGGCCACCGCCGAGCGGGTGGGCGTGGCCCTGGTGACCGGCGGCGTCGTCGTGGCGCTGATGATCGCCGGCCGGGCGGCCCACCGTCATCCGGCGGTGCGCAGCATGCTGCTCGCGACCGGGTCCGGCATAGCCTTCGGCATGTCCTCGGTGTTCACGAAGGTCGCCGCGGTGGACTGGAACGGCGGGGTGTCGGCGTCCGACGTGCCCGCCCTCGCGACGATAGGCGTCTTCGCGACGGCCGGCATGCTGCTGTCCCAGGCCGCCTACCGGGGCGCCGGGCTCGCGGCGCCGCTGGCCACGCTGACGGTCGTGAACCCGGTGGTGGCCGCCGCGGTCGGCATCACGATGTTCGGCGAGACCTTCCGGTACGGCACCACGGGCACCCTGCTCGCCCTGGGCTGCGGCGTGGTCGCGGCAGGTGGCCTGATCCTGCTGACGACGGAGCGGATCGCGCGTACGGAGACCGGGACCGAGGTGGCGCTTCCCGAGACGGTGGACGCCGAGGAGGCCTTGGTCGAGCCGGCCCTGGTGGAGTCGGCCCTTGGCGGGCCGGCCCTGGTGGAACCGGCTCTGGACGCGGTGCCCGCCCCGGAGCTGGTCGGTGTCCTTCAGGAGCAGTCCGGGGCGAGCGAGCCCGAGGACATCGTCGTCCCCGACGGGATCGACGGGGTCCTCATTCCGGCGCAGGTCGCGCAGGAGCCGTACGAGGAGGGCGAGCAGCCTGTTACCGACCTCCAGGACCTCCAGGACCTCCAGGAGACCCCGAACCTCTACGGTCCCTTCTACGGAGGCCCTTACGTTCCGATGATGCCGGTCGTCGACCGGCACCGGATGCGCGTCAAATCCTGACGCCGCCGGCCCGGAGGTAGGCCACCGGGTCGATGTCGGAGCCGAAACCGGGCCCTGTCCGCACCTCGAAGTGCAGATGCGGGCCCGTGCTGTTGCCCGTGGAGCCGGAGCGGCCGATGCGCTGGCCTGCGCCGACGGACTGTCCGTCCTTCACGGAGATCGCCGAGAGATGGGCGTACTGGCTGTAGCGGCCGTCGGCGTGCCGGATCACCACCTGGTAGCCGAAGGACCCCTCCCACCCGGCGCTCACGACCCGCCCGGCGCCGACGGCCCGCACGGAGGTGCCGGTCGGCACGGCGAAGTCGACGCCCGTGTGGTAGCCCTTCGACCACAGGGCACCGGCCTTGCGGTACGGCGTGCCGGTGGAGGCGCTCACCGGGGAGACCAGCGAGCGGCTGCTCGTGGTGGCCTGTTCCTGTCGGTCGGAGGAGGTCTTCTCGGGAGTCGTCCTGGGCTGCGGCTCTGTTCTGGGCTTGGGCTTGGGCTTGGATTTGGGTTTGCGGGTGGCGGTCGGACTGTCCGTCGTCGTGGGCGCCTTGCCGCGCAGCGCGAGCCGCTGCCCCGGCAGGATCAGGTCGGGGTCGGCGCCGACGGCCTTCCGGTTCGCGGCGTACAGGCCCCGCCAACCGCCCCGGACCTGCTGCGACTCGGCGATCCCGGAGAGGGTGTCGCCGTGGACCACGGTGTACATCTCGGCGGTGCCCGCCCGTGACTGGGGCGTGGTCTGCGGCTGGACGTCCTGGACCGAGGTCTTCCGACTCGTGCCGCCGGTGTCGCGGGTGCCGGCCGGGTGGATCTCGGGGGTGTCCCCGCCCCGGGTCAGCCCGGCCCGCACCGAGCACTGCGGCCAGGCGCCGGGCCCCTGTCCGTCGAGCACCTTCTCCGCGACGGCTATCTGCTGGTCCTTGGTGGCCAGATCCGCGCGCGCCGCGTACCGCGGACCGCCGTAGGCCTCCCACGTCGACTGGGCGAACTGGAGTCCGCCGTAGAAGCCGTTGCCGGTGTTGACGTCCCACCGGCTGGTCGACTCGCATGCGGCGACCTTGTTCCAGGTGCTCACGTCGGCGGCCTGTGCGGTGCCGGTGCCGATGAAGGGGAGCGCCATCCCGGCGCCGCCCGCGGTGACGGTGAGCGAGGCGCGGTTGATCCTGTTCGGCTGGTACCGGCGGTGCCGACCGCGTACGGCCATGACGGAGCCCCCCATTGACATGCGTCAGGAGGGGCAAAAGTAAGCGCTGCGAACAGGCCATGACAAGACGGCAATTCAGCCGCCTCTTCACGCCAAGTGGCGCGGAACCGGCGCACGTTGCCCGACTCCGGACGACATCCGGACGGCGCGCGGACGGCACCCGGACGGCACCCGGGACGGCGCTCGGGACAGCTGAGTGTGCGGGGGCCTTTCGTGCGTATCTGCCTGCGCGACATCGCGCCACCCCGAGTGTGCGGCCGGAGTACCGGCACGTCAGGATGGACGATGGGGCAATACTGGCGGGCATGACCGGCACCGCTGATATATCGAGGTCACTAGGAGCCAACGCATGAGCACTTCGGCGCAGATCGGCGTCACGGGTCTCGCGGTCATGGGCCGCAATCTCGCCCGCAACTTCGCCCGCAACGGCTACACGGTCGCGGTCCACAACCGGACGCCGGCGCGTACGCGGGCGCTGGTGGAGGAGTTCGGGAGCGAGGGCGAGTTCATCGCGGCCGAGTCCGCCAAGGACTTCGTGGCGGCGCTGGAGCGCCCGCGGCGGCTGGTCATCATGGTGAAGGCCGGTGAGCCGACCGACGCGGTGATCCAGGAGTTCGCGCCGCTCCTGGAGCCCGGCGACATGATCATCGACGGTGGCAACGCGCACTTCGCCGACACCCGGCGCCGCGAGCGCGACCTGCGCGAGCAGGGCATCCACTTCGTCGGCATGGGTGTCTCGGGCGGCGAGGAGGGCGCGTTGCACGGGCCGAGCATCATGCCGGGCGGCCCGAAGGAGTCGTACGACTCGCTCGGTCCGATGCTGGAGAAGATCTCCGCGAAGGCCGCGGACGGGGCGCCCTGTGTGACGCACGTCGGTCCGGACGGTGCCGGGCACTTCGTGAAGATGGTGCACAACGGCATCGAGTACGCCGACATGCAGCTCATCGGCGAGGCGTACCAGCTGCTGCGCGATGTCGCCGGGTACGAGCCGGCGCAGATCGCGGAGATCTTCCGGACCTGGAACCAGGGCCGGCTGGACTCCTACCTGATCGAGATCACCGCCGAGGTCCTGTCGCACGTGGACGCGGCGACGGGCAAGCCGTTCGTGGACGTGGTCGTCGACCAGGCCGAGCAGAAGGGCACGGGCCGCTGGACGGTCCAGATCGCCCTGGACCTGGGCGTGCCGGTCTCCGGTATCGCGGAGGCCGTCTTCGCCCGCTCCCTGTCCGGGCACGCGGCGCTGCGGGACGCGTCCCGCGGGCTGGCCGGCCCCAAGGCGTCGCCGCTGAGCGAGGCGGAGGCGGGGGCGTTCGCCGACCGGGTGGAACAGGCGCTGTACGCGTCGAAGATCGTGTCGTACACGCAGGGCTTCCACGAGATCGACGCGGCGCGCGCGGAGTACGACTGGGACATCGACCTGGGTGCCGTCTCGGCGATCTGGCGCGGCGGCTGCATCATCCGCGCGGCGTTCCTGGACCGGATCCGCGCGGCGTACGACGCCCGGGCCGACCTGCCGAGCCTGCTGTCCGACGAGACGTTCGCGCAGGAGATCGCCGCGGCGCAGGACGACTGGCGTGAGGTGATCATCGCGGCGACCCGGCAGGGTGTGCCGACGCCGGGCTTCGCCGCGGCCCTCGCCTACTACGACGCCCTGCGCGCCGAGCGGCTGCCCGCGGCGCTGACGCAGGGGCAGCGTGACTTCTTCGGCGCTCACACGTACCGGCGGACCGACCGGGACGGCTCGTTCCACACGCTGTGGGGCGGGGACCGGTCGGAGGTCGCCGGCTAGCCTCTGCCGGGCCGTCAGATGACCGCCCCGTGTCCGGTCGTAGGTCCGGGCACGGGGCGGATCCCTGTCCGGACCTGGCCTCACCGGCGTCCAGCCGCCGCGGGCCGCCCACCGCGTCCTGCGGGCGTCCGGCGCTCAGCTGAGCGGCGGGCCGGGCTCGGGGTTCGGTACCGGCTCGGGTCCCGGCGGGATCGGCGACGGGGCGGGATCCGGGGGCGACGGCGGCATCGGGGGCACCGGCGCGGGCGGGGTCGGTTCCGGGCCGGGCAGGGGGCCCGGGGGCGGGGGCGGTCCCGGGGCGGGCGGCTCGGGGGTCGGCGGGGGCTCCGGGGGCGGGACCGGGTGCGGCTCCGGGCTCGACGGGTCGGGGCCCGGTGTCGGTCCCGGATGGACCGGGTCCGTATACGGGTTGGTCATGGTGTCCTCCAGCCAGTCCGTGACATCGGCTCTGGACTACTCCCCCGCGTACCCGATGGCCGCTCCACCAGTCACTCACCCGCGTCAATGCGGGCGCCCAAGTGGCCCGTCGTCAGAACCGCCCGGGGTGCGCCCGCAGCCAGTCCTTCGCCGCCTGAAGCAGTTCGGGGTCGGCCGCCGGCGCCTCGTCGGGGTGGCGCTCGGCCCACTTCACGACGTACGGGCACAGCGGTGCGACGACGACTCCCTCGCGCGCCGCCATGCCGTACAGCTCACGTGCCAGGGAGCCCGCGATGCCCTGCCCCTCGTGGGCCGGTTCCACGATGGTGTGGACGGGCACGAGGGCGCGCGCCGGGGCTTCGAGGACGAAGTACTCGACGCGGCCGGTGACTTCGTCGCCCAGAAGGGCCTCCAGGCGGCCCGCCGCCCGGTCGTCGCGGATCTCGATGTCGCTCATGGCACGCTCCTGGTCCGGCTTCGAAGGGACGACGCGTGCGCTCAGGCCACCGGCACGGCCTGCGGGCTGCGCTCCTGGTCGGAGCCCGGCACCGGCTCGGACGGGTCGGCGCCCAGGGCCACGATCCGGTTGGCACCGTCCACGTGCACGACCCGCGGCTCGAACGCCCGCGCCTCGGCGTCGGTCAGCTGAGCGTAACTGATGATGATCACCAGGTCACCGGGGTGGACGAGATGCGCGGCGGCACCGTTGATCCCCACGACCCCCGAGCCGCGCTCGCCCTCGATGACGTACGTCTCCAGGCGGGCGCCGTTGGTGATGTCGACGATGTGGACGAGCTCACCGGGGAGCAGGTCGGAGGCGTCGAGGAGGTCCGCGTCGATGGTCACCGATCCCACGTAGTGCAGGTCGGCCTGGGTGACGGTGGCGCGGTGGATCTTCGACTTGAACATAGTGCGCAGCATGGGGCGCTCCGAGTGGTCGGCTCCCTGCCTGGTGGCCAGGTCAAGGGCTCTGCGTGCACGGGCGCGTCCAGAGTACTGACCGGGGTCCCGGCAGCGCACCGAGACCCCGGTCACGTCCGCTACTCCACGGCGGTCGGCCTGCGGGACGCCCTCGTCGCCTCGTCGAGGTCGGTCAGCGGGCGCAGCCGGTAGGTGTAGGAGTAGTCGCGGCTCGGGAACAGCTTGAACTCGTCGTGGGTGTGGGCGCCCCAGCTGTTGTCGCCGCCCAGGCCCATCTGCCGGTGGTTGACGCGCAGGACGACCTCGTCGCGCGGGGTGAGCTGGTAGTCGTGGCGCACGCCGGACGACAGGTCCTCCGGGGTGAAGTGCGAGGCGTTGATCTCCAGCAGGGGTTCACCGGAGACGAGGAGGCCGGTGCCGGTGCGGTCGGTGAGGGCGATCCAGCGGACGTCGGTCTTGTTGCCGTTCTCCTGGGGGCGGATGTACGGGGTCCACTGGCCGGAGACGGTGCCGGAGTGGATGCCGACGTCGGTGGCGTCCCTGCGGTCGATGTAGTTCTCCTCGGGTCCGCGGCCGTAGTAGCGAAGGCGCTCGAAGCGGCCCGGCAGGAAGAGCATCGTGCCCACCTCCGGGATGTACGGCAGGGACGCGGCGCCCGGGTGCAGGGTGTTGTCGACCTTGATCTCGCCGTTGCCGAACACCGTGTAGGCGGTGGTGTACGTCGACTCGGTCGCCGTGGGCAGGGTGCCGCTGACCTTGATCTCGACGGCCCGGTCGCCGAGGGCGCGCACTGTCACGCCGGTCACCGCGCGCCGGGCGCCCGCGTCGCGCCAGGTCTGGTTGCGGGTGTGCTGGCCGTTGCCGCGGTCGTTCTCGGTGGGCGCCCGCCAGAAGTTCGGCACCGGTCCGGAGGTGAGGAGCCGGGTGCCCCGGGCCTCGTACGACGTGATGACGCCGCTGTTCTTGTCGACGGTGACGGAGAAGCCGTCGCCCTTGACGGTGACGGCCGTGTCCCGCTCCTCGTACCGCAGCGCCGGCACGCTCGCCAGCGGCAGGGGCGTCACCGCCGGGCTGTTGGCCTCGACGGGGAGCTGCTGCTTGGCCACCTCGAAGCCGGCCTTCGCCCAGGGGGTGGGTTCCTTGGTGGTGAAGGACAGCTGGAGGAAGTACTCGGTACCGGGCGCCGGGTCGTCCGGGAGCCGCACCGGCACCGTGATGTCCTTGCTGCTGAGCGGCGGGACGTCCAGCTGGGCGCGGCCCAGCTTGCCGCGGCGGACGACCTCGCCGTCGGCGACGAGGCTCCAACGGCCGTCGAACTCACGGAGGTTGGTGAACAGGTACTCGTTGGTGAGGGTGATCGCCGAGCCGGGGGCGAGGGTGCCACCGGAGGCCGGTGCCACGCCGACGGCCTGGTAGACCTGCTTGACCTCGGCCGCCTTGCCGGTGAGGCGGCGGTCGGCGGTGACGATGCCGTCCGCGTTGGAGGTGCCGTCGTTGGGGTTGTCGCCCCAGTCGCCGCCGTACGGGAAGAAGGTCTTCTGCCGGGGCCGCTGCTCGGTGAGGCCGACGGTGGCGGCGTCGAACCAGAACCGTACGCCCTCGTCGCCGGGGCCCCGGCTGTCGGAGCCGAGTTCGGCGGCGCTCAGCGCGCGGGCGTACACGCGGGCCCGGCGGATGGTGCCGCTGAACTCGCGGGTGGGGTTGTCGACGTCGGTGCCGAGCGCGAGGGGCGCGGTGTTCGCGGCGGGGCGCCGCGTGGTGGTCCGGGTGGCCTTCTGCGCGCCGTCGACGTAGAGGGTCAGGCTGCCCGCGTCCGCGTCGAAGACACCGGCGATGTGGTGCTCACGGCCGGTCCAGTCGTCCGGGAGGGCCCAGTTCGCGGTGATCCACTGGCCGCCGCCGTAGATGAAGAACTCCAGGGTGCGGTCGGACTGCTTGAGGGCGTACTGGGTGTCGCCCTTGGCGATGATCGGCTGGTGGTAGCCGGTGACGTGCGGGGTGACCCAGGCCTCCAGGGTGAGCGAGCCGGTGAGGTCGAGGCGCTCGTCGCGGGCGAAGACGGTGGCGCCGAAGACGCCCTTGGCGCGGTCGAAGGTGCCGCTCGCGGTGAGGACCTCACCGCGCACCGCGCCGGGGCCGGACTCGGTGAGGATCTTGCGCACGGGCACGGGCCAGCTCAGGGACTGGTCGACGAAGTCCCAGATCCAGCCGCCCTGGAGGACGTCGTAGCGGCGGACGAGGTCCCAGTACTTCGTGAGGTTGCCGTTGGAGTTCCCCATCGCGTGGGCGTACTCGATCATGACGTACGGCCGGGTGTCGGCGGTGTCCTTGGCGCGCTGCTCGACGCGGGAGGGGCTGTCGTACATCTCCGAGCGGATGTCGCTGATCGTCGGCCGGTCGTCGCCCTCGTACTGGACGACGCGTGTCGTGTCGTAGGACTTGATCCAGTCGTGCATGGCGACGAAGGTGCTGCCGCCGCCGGCCTCGTTGCCGAGCGACCAGATGACCACCGAGGCGTGGTTCTTGTCGCGGTGGACCATGCTCTGGGCGCGGGCCACGCAGGCCTTGGTCCAGTCGGCGTGGTTGCCGGGGTACTCGCCGCGGATGCCGTGGGTCTCCAGGTTGGTCTCGTCGACGAGGTAGAGGCCGTACTCGTCCGCGAGTTCGTACCACAGCGGGTTGTTGGGGTAGTGCGAGGTGCGGACGCTGTTCATGTTCATCCGCTTGATGATCTCGATGTCCTTGGTCATGTGCGCCCGGGTGAGCGTCATGCCGCTGTCGGGGTGCATCTCGTGGCGGTTGGTGCCGCGGAAGGAGACGGGCTGCCCGTTGATCCGCATCAGCCCGTCCTTGAGCGCGAACTCGCGCAGGCCGACCCGGTGCGAGAGCGTCTCGATGACCTTGCCGGCCGGGTCGCGCAGGCGCAGGACGGCGGTGTAGAGGTTCGGGTGTTCGGCGGACCACAGCTTCGGCTCGGGGACGGCTCTGCTCGCCCGGACGGTGACGTCCTCGCCGGTTTCGGCGGATCCGAGGTCGACGGCCTGCTGGAGCGGCCGGGACCAGACGGCGTGGCCGCGGGAGTCGTACAGCTGCGTCTCGACGGAGTAGCCGCCCTCGGCCCGGCCGCCGTACGCGCGCACGCTCGCGGTGACGGACAGTTCGGCGGCGGTGTAGTCGTCGCTCAGCGGGGTGTCCAACTTGAAGTCGCGCAGGTGGACTTCCGGCGTGGAGTAGAGGTAGACCGAGCGGAAGATGCCGCTCAGCCGGATCATGTCCTGGTCCTCCAGCCAGTCCCCGTCGGAGAAGCGGTACACCTCGACGGCGATCTGGTTGGTGCCCGGCTTGAGGTGCTCGGTGATGTCGTACTCGGCGGGCGTGAAGGAGTCCTCGGCGTATCCCACCAACTCCCCGTTGATCCACACGTAGTGCGCGGACTTGACGCCCTCGAAGTGCAGGAAGGTCCGCCGCCCCGCCCAGCCGCGCGGCACGGTGAAGGTGCGCCGGTACTGGCCCACCGGGTTGAAGCGGGTGGGCGCCGCCGGGGGTTGGGCGTCCTCGCCGAGCCCGTTGGGACCCCACCACGGGTAGGTGATGTTGACGAAGATCGGCCGGTCGTAGCCGTGCATCTGCCAGACGGAGGGGACGGGAATGGTGTCCCAGTCGCTGTCGTCGACGTCGGTGCGGTAGAAGTCGGTGTCCCGGTCGTCGGGCCGGTCCACGTAGGCGAACTTCCACTTTCCGTCGAGGCCGAGTCGGTACGGCGAGCGCGTCCGGTCTCCGTCCAGCGCCTGTCTGACGTCCGCGTACGGCATGAGCGTGGTGTGCGGCGGCTGGGTCCCGACCTGGAAGACGTCGATCTGCCCGTTCCACTCCGGGGTGGCCGCCGCGGCCCCGGAGCCGTCGGCCGCGTGGACCGCGGCGGCGGACGGTCCGGACAGGGCGAGCGCGCCGAGGACGGCGGCCCCGCCCTCCAGGAGACGTCGCCGGCTGACGGGCACACCCTGGGGGTGGGACGGGTGGCCGACAGGAGACTCGGGAGCGTGCGGCATGACGTGGCCTTCCTCGGGACGGCAGAGCGCGAGCGCTGAGTGGCTTGAGGGAACGTCAGATCCTGTGCGGTGCTGTTGGGAAACCGAACGCACACTAGGTTGTGAACACAGTCGAAGCAATGATGCTGTCGATGTTTGTGTGTTCCTGACGGGTCCTGCCGTCGACGTTGGCCGAATCCCGGCCGTGCGCCGTCCGCGGCTCGTTACGCGGCCTCCCCCGCCACCTTCCCCGCCACCTCACCCGCCGCCTCACCCGCCGCCGCGACCTCCGCCGCGACCTCCGCCATCCCACCGGGCCCCTGCTCGAACTGCGTCCGGTACAGCTCCGCATAACGCCCCCCGGCCGCCAGCAGCACGTCGTGCGTGCCGCGTTCGACGATCTGGCCGGCCTCGACGACCAGGATCAGGTCCGCCGCCCGCACGGTGGACAGCCGGTGGGCGATCACGACAGCGGTCCTGCCCTCCAGGGCCTCGGTGAGGGCCTCCTGGACGGCGGCCTCCGAGGTGTTGTCGAGGTGGGCGGTGGCCTCGTCGAGGATGACGACGCGTTGGCGGGCGAGCAGCAGCCGGGCGATGGTCATGCGCTGGCGTTCGCCGCCGGAGAGCCGGTAGCCGCGCTCGCCGACCACGGTGTCAAGACCGTCGGGCAGGGACCGTACGAGAGCGTCGAGGCGGGAGCGGCGCAGGGCGTCCCAGAGTTCGGTGTCGGTGGCGGTGGGGCGGGCCAGCAGCAGGTTGGCGCGGACGGTGTCGTGGAAGAGGTGGCCGTCCTGGGTGACCATGCCGAGGGTGGAGCGCAGCGACTCGGCGCTCAGGTCACGCACGTCCACGCCGCCCACGCGCACGGCGCCCTCGTCGACGTCGTAGAGACGCGGCAGCAACTGGGCGACGGTCGACTTGCCCGCGCCGGACGAGCCGACCAGGGCGACGGTCTGTCCTGGTTCGGCGCGGAACGAGATGCCGTGCAGCACCTCGGCGCCGCCGCGGGTGTCGAGGGTCGCGACCTCCTCCAGGGAGGCGAGGGAGACCTTGTCGGCGGACGGGTAGCCGAAGCGGACGTCGTCGAACTCCACCGCCACCGGGCCGTCCGGGACCTTCCTCGCGTCCGGCTTCTCCTCGATCAGCGGCTTGAGGTCGAGGACCTCGAAGACCCGCTCGAAGCTGACGAGGGCGCTCATGACCTCGACGCGGGCGCCGGCCAGCGCGGTGAGCGGCGCGTACATACGGGTCAGCAGCAGGGCCAGCGAGACGACGGCGCCCGGTTCCAGCGTGCCGCGCAGGGCGAACCAGCCGCCGAGGCCGTAGACCAGGGCGAGCGCCAGGGCGGACACCAGGGTGAGCGCGGTGATGAACAACGACTGGGCGGTGGCGGTGCGTACGCCGATCTCCGCCACCCGCCTGGCCCGGCTCGCGAACTCCTCCGACTCCTCCTCCGGGCGCCCGAAGAGCTTGACGAGGGTGGCGCCGGGGGCCGAGAAGCGCTCGGTCATCCGGGTCCCCATGGCCGCGTTGAGGCCGGCGGCCTCCCGCTGCATCCTGGCCATGCGGTGGCCCATGCGCCGGGCCGGGAAGACGAACACCGGCAGCAGGACGAGGGCGAGCAGGGTGATCTGCCAGGACAGGGTGAGCATGACGGCGACCGTGAGCAGCAGGGTGACGAGGTTGCTGACCACGCCGGACAGGGTGTTGCTGAAGGCGCGCTGCGCGCCGATCACGTCGTTGTTGAGACGGGAGACGAGCGCTCCCGTACGAGTACGTGTGAAGAACGCGACCGGCATGCGCTGCACATGATCGAACACAGCCGTCCGCAGATCGAGGATCAGTCCCTCGCCGAGGGTGGCCGACAGCCGCCGGGCGAGGATCCCGAGGGCTGCCTCGGCGAGCGCGATCAGGGCGATCAGCAGGGCGAGGCGGACGACGGTGCCCTCGTCGTCCCCCGTCACGATCGCGTCGACGACATGTCCGGCGAGTACGGGGGTGGCGACGGCGAGCAACGCGGTCATCATCCCGAGCACGACGAAGAGCGCGATCCTGCGGCGGTGCGGGCGGGCGAACGCGCCGATGCGGCGCAGCGTGGCGCGGGCGAACGGGCGCCGCTCCCGCTGGGCGTTCATGACGCTGTACAGCTGTGTCCAGGCTGTGGTCTCCATGCTCATGGAGGGGACCGTAGAACCTCAAGCGACGTTGAGGTCAATCCTTTTCCTGCCGAGGCCCCTTTTCCTGTCGAGGCCCGTCCGCCCCGCCGTATGGACGGCTTCGCGAAGACCGGCAGCCGTCCGCAGCCGGTCCGTAAGGCGCCGTCCCCACGGCCGCAACCCGCCGTTGGCACGGCGTGGGGAACCTCTCCGAATGTGACAGCCGTACGACTTTCCGCGGGACGCCTGGCCAGGCGGCTCCCGCTGCGCCGGATACTGTGCCTGCTCCCGCTCGTCCTCGTCGTCGTGGTCGCGGTGCGGCACCGGGCCGTGCTCGCCGAGGGCATCGGCCATCTGGCGACGGCCAAGTGGCCCTGGCTCCTCGCGGCGGCCTGCGCCACCTGTCTGACCTGGGTGGCGGCGGCGGTGACCCGGCAGGGCGCCGTGGTCGACCGGCTGCCCCGGCTGCGGCTGCTCGTCACGCAGTTCGCGGCGGGCTCGGCCAACCATCTGCTGCCCACCGGGCTCGGCGCGAGCGCGGTCAATCTGCGTTTCATGACGGTGTGCGGGCTGCCGCTCGCCCGTTCCTCGGCGGCGCTGGCGCTGTATCTGCTCGCGGAGAGCGTGGCCCGGGTCGGCCTGCTGGCCGCGCTGCTCATCGCCTTCCCGCACGCCCTGCGGCTCGGGCCGCTCCTTCCGGACGGCGCCTTGGGTCCGCTGCTGCTGGTCATCGGTGCGGCGGCGCTCGTGGTCGGGGCCGTCTTCGCGCTCGTACGCCGGCTGCGCACCGCCGTGTTGTCGTTCCTGCGGACCGCGCTGGGCGAGGCGCGCTCGGTCCACACCCGGCCCTCGCGGGCGCTGGCGTTGTGGGGCGGCTCCCTGGCCTTTCCGGTGCTTCAGGCGGCCGGGCTGGTCCTGGTCGGCCTCGCACTGGGGCTGGACGTGCCGCCGGCCCACATGGCGCTCGCGTACCTCGCGGCGACCGTCGCCGTCGCCCTCGTGCCCACGCCGGGCGGGATCGGCTCGGTGGAGGCGGCGCTGGTCCTGGCGCTGGTGGCGGCTGGCGGCCCGGTGGCGGTGGCGACGGCGGTGGTGCTGGCGTACCGGATCATCACGGTGTGGCTGCCGCTGCTGCCGGGGGCGTTGACGCTGGGTGCGCTGGTGCGGTGGAAGGTGATCTGAGGGGCGGGTTCGGGCGGGCGGTGATCCGAGCGGCCGGTTTCGGTGGACGGTGATCCGAGCGGCGAATTCCGGTGGACGGTGATCCGAGCGGCCGGCTCCGGTGGACGGTGATCTGAGCGGCGGATTCGGGTGGGCGGTGATCCGAGCGGCCGGTTCCGGTGGACGGTGATCCGAGCGGCGGATTCGGGCGGGCGGTGATCCGAGCCGCCGGCTCCGGTGGACGGTGATCTGAGCGGCGGATTCCGGTGGACGGTGATCCGAGCCGCCGGCTCCGGTGGAAGGTCATGTGACCGGTCAGTAACGTGCGGGGTCCGACCCACCGAAAGGGGCCCCGCCATGCCGGTCCGTGTCGAGCGCCAGGGACACGTCAGCACCGTCGTCCTCTCCCGGCCCGAGGTCCGCAACGCGGTCGACGGCCCCACCGCCGCCGAACTCGTCGCCGCCTTCCGCCAGTTCGAGGACGACGACGAGGCGCGGGTGGCGGTGCTGTGGGGTGAGGGCGGCACGTTCTGCGCGGGAGCCGACCTCAAGGCGCTCGGCACCGAGCGGGGCAACCGGGTCACCGAGGAGGGCGACGGGCCGATGGGGCCGACCCGGCTGCGCCTGTCGAAGCCGGTGATCGCGGCGGTCTCCGGGCATGCCGTGGCCGGTGGCCTGGAACTGGCCCTGTGGTGCTGCGGGTCGCCGAGGAGGACGCCGTCTTCGGGGTGTTCTGCCGCCGCTGGGGCGTGCCGCTGATCGACGGCGGCACGGTACGGCTGCCCCGGCTGATCGGCACGAGCCGCGCGCTCGACATGATCCTGACCGGCCGGGCGGTGCCCGCGAGCGAGGCCCGCGACATCGGCCTCGCCAACCGCGTGGTGCCGACCGGACGCGCCCGCGCCGAGGCGGAGAAGCTGGCCGCCACGATCGCGCGGTTCCCGCAGGCCTGTCTGCGCGCCGACCGGGGCTCGGTGCTGGAGCAGGACGGGCTCGACGAGGCGGCGGCGCTGCGCGGTGAACTCTCCCACGGGATGGGCGTGCTGGCCGAGAGCCTGGAGGGTGCGGCCCGTTTCGCCTCCGGCGCCGGGCGGCATGGTTCGTTCACGGACATGTGACGAGGAGGCGGGGGTCAGGAGAGCGCGGTGGCAGCATCGCCGGGGGCTGCTGCGGGTCCGCGTGAGCCGGGCGCGCGGTTGGCCGGTGTGCGACCCCGTGTGCCGCGGTCGCGCATCGGTCGACCCCCGGCGTGCGGCCGTTCGGCCCTCCGGGGAAGCGGTTGTCCGAGGGAGAATGCCCGAAAGCGATCGATGCGGTCCGTCCGGCCGACGATCCCGACACGAACACGTGTACCCGATACGGCAGGATGAGCCCTCGCGCCGGTCTCGGGGGATGGGGTGGCCGGCGCGACGGCACATCGCGGAATCGAGCAGGTGACAACGTGACGAGACTTCACATCCGGCCGTCGGCGAAGGAATTCGCCGCAGCCTTTGTTTCCGGAGGTGACCGGTGAACCGGGCGCTCACCGTGGACGACCTGGTCGTCGCCGGGATCGCGGTGGCCGCGGGGCTGCTCGCCGCCTTCCTGCTGCGGATGCTGCTGCGTTGGCTGGGCAAGCACGCCGACCGCACCCGCTGGAGCGGCGACGACCTGATCGTGGACACCTTGCGGACCGTGGTGCCGTGGGCGGCCTTCCTCGGCGGCGCGGCCTCCGCGGGAGCGGCGCTGCCGCTGACCCGGACGGTCCAGCACAACGTCAACCAGATCCTGACCGTGCTGCTGATCTTCGTCGTGACGCTGGCGGTGGCCCGCGGGATCGCCGGGCTGATGCGGACGGTCACCCAGTCCCGGCCCGGTGTCGCCGGGTCGGCCACGATCTTCGTCAACATCACCCGGATCCTGATCCTGGCCATCGGCTTCCTGGTGGTGCTGCAGACGCTGGGCATCTCGATAGCGCCTCTGCTCACCGCCCTGGGTGTCGGCGGTCTGGCGGTCGCGCTCGCCCTGCAGGACACGCTCGCGAACCTCTTCGCGGGCATCCACATCCTCGCCTCCAAGACGGTCCAGCCCGGCGACTACATCCGGCTGAGCAGCGGCGAGGAGGGCTACGTCGAGGACATCAACTGGCGCCAGACGACCGTGCGCGCGCTCTCCAACAACCTGATCGTCATCCCCAACGGGGAGCTCGCGAAGACGAACATGACCAACTTCATGCGTCCCGAGCAGGAGCTGACGATCCTGGTCCAGGTCGGCGTCGCCTACGACAGCGACCTGGACCACGTGGAGCGGGTGACGAACGAGGTCATCGGCGAGGTGATGACCGGGGTCGAGGGCGCCCTCCCGGACCACGAGCCGATCATCCGCTTCCACACCTTCGGCGACTCCCGGATCGGTTTCACGGTCATCCTGGGCGTCGGTGAGTTCAGCGACCAGTACCGGATCAAGCACGAGTTCATCAAGCGCCTGCACAAGCGCTACCGCCTGGAGGGCATCCGCATCCCGGCGCCCACGCGGACGGTGGCGATCCAGCAGGGCACGGTGTCGATCCCGCAGCAGCGCGGGCCCGAAGAGGCGGACGAGATGCCCCCCGTCCGCCTCGACTGACCTGCCCGAACCGTCCTACAGGGTGGCCGAGTTGTCGTGGGAGCGGCTGCGCCTACGGCTGTGCGGCGCGGCGGGCGCCGGGTTCACCGGCGTGACCGTCCAGTCCGGGTGCCCCGGCATCCGCGGCGTCTTCGTGCCGTACAGCCAGTCCTGGAGGAATCCGGTCAGATCCTGACCGGAGACCTCCGAGGCGACGGCGATGTAGTCGGCCGTCGACGCCGAGGAGTTGCGGTACCGGTCGAGGAAGGCCTGCTCAAGGGCGTTGAAGGCCTGCTCGCCGACGAGGTTGCGCAGCGCGTACAGCACCAGGACGCCGCCCAGATAGCGCTGGCTGTCGAAGAGGTTCACCGCGTTGGGCGCCGCGACCGGACCCGAGTCCCAGCGCCACTGGTCGCCCTTGGCGTGGGTGTCCTTCATCCGGGCTTCCATGGTGGTGAGACCCAGGGAGTCGGCCCAGCCGCGCTCGTAGCGGTACAGCAGCCCGTAGAAGTCGGCGTGACCCTCGTTGATCCACAGGTCGGCCCAGCCGGCGGGGCTGACGCTGTTGCCGAAGTAGGAGTGGACCAGCTCATGCATCATGTGCGAGCCGATCTTCGACTCCTCCTGGAGCAGATAGTTCGGCTTGTAGATGGTCAGGGTCTGCGTCTCCAGGCCCGTGAAGTCGAAGGCGTTCGGGGCGTCGGAGTTGCAGGGCAGCAGGCCGTACGTCTCGAAGGGGTAGGCCCCGAGCCGCGCCTCCAGCCACTCGACCAGGTTCGGCGTCAGCGCGAGCGCCGGTTCCAGTGCCGCGGCGCGCGCGACCGGGACGACGTCGCGCAGCGGGAGGCCGTGCGGGCCCTGCCGGTCCTTGATCACGTAGTCGCCGACCGTGATCTGCACCAGCTCGGTGGCCATGGGCTCGCGGGAGCGGTACGTGTACGCGGTACGGCCGCCGGAGAGGCTCTCGGTGCGTTCGAGCAGGCCGGTGGCCACACCGCGCAGACCGCCCGGGACGGTTATGCGGAACGTGAAGTCGGCCTTGTCGGAGGGGTGGTCGTTGCACGGGAAGACGGTGTGGGCCAGGTTCGGCTGGCAGCAGACCGCGAACCCGTCCAGCGTGTCGACCCACCCGGTGAGCGGCTGCGGAATACGGCGCGGGTCCGTCGAGTACTCGACGCACACAGTCACCCAGGACCTGTTCGGCAGCGTCCGTGCGGGCGTGATGCGCAGCTTCTCGGCCACCTGCTCGTACGTCGCCATGCGGCCACCGACGCGGACGGAGCGGATGTCGAGGCCGAGGGAGTCGAGGGAGAAGCGGGACAGGGCCTGGGTGGTGCGGATCCTCAGGGTGACGGTGGCGTCGACCAGGCGGGTCGTGGCGTCGTAGGAGAAGTCGAGGTGGTAGGCCGAGACGCGGTAGCCGTCATTGCCGAGGGCCGGGTAGACGCTGTCACCGAGGGTCTCGGAGCCCGGCGTGCCGGAGGTCTTGGCGGCCGACGTCCCCGTGCGCGTCGGTGCCGCGAGGGCGGAGGGAGCGGCGGCGAGGGCCGCCGCCGTGCCGATCAGGGCGGCCGCGGGGGCCGTCACTCTGCTGCGATATCTCATGGTCCGCTTTCGCTGGGGCGGCCGGGTGGTCAGGGCCGGCCTCCGGATCGGTGTTGATCGCCCTACATGACTGTTCGGTCACCTGATCCGGTTGCGCGGAGGCCCCGCATCCGTTTGCGCGGATTCGCTATCTCGGCAGACATACCGCACCGGTGTGCGGACCCCTGTCGAGCCGAGGTCGATCACGAGATATCTTGATGTCGAGCAATGTTGCAGACGTGGAGCGGAGCACCCGGTGACTGACTCGACCATCATCTATACGCACACTGACGAGGCCCCGGCCCTGGCGACGTATTCCTTCCTGCCGGTGGTCCAGGCGTACGCCTCGCAGGCGGGTGTCACCGTGGAGACGCGTGACATCTCGCTGGCCGGCCGCATCATCGCGGTGTTCCCGGAGTACCTGGCCGAGGACCAGCGCATCCCGGACGCCCTCGCCGAGCTCGGTGAGCTCGCGAAGACGCCCGAGGCCAACATCATCAAGCTGCCGAACATCTCGGCGTCGATCCCGCAGCTCAAGGCGGCCATCGCCGAGCTCCAGGGCCAGGGCTACGCGCTGCCGAACTACCCGGACGACCCCAAGACGGACGAGGAGCGGGAGATCCAGGCCCGCTACGACAAGGTCAAGGGCTCCGCGGTGAACCCGGTCCTGCGTGAGGGCAACTCCGACCGGCGCGCCCCCGCCTCGGTCAAGAACTACGCCAAGACCCACCCGCACCGCATGGGCGCCTGGACCTCCGAGTCCAAGACGAACGTGGCGACCATGGGTCAGAACGACTTCCGCTCCACCGAGAAGTCCGCCGTGATCTCCGAGGCCGGCGCGCTGAAGATCGAGCACGTCGCCGCGGACGGCACCACCACCGTCCTGCGCGAGTCCGTACCGGTCCTGGCCGGCGAGGTCGTCGACGCCTCCGTGATGCGCGTCGCCGCGCTGCGCGAGTTCCTGACGGCGCAGATCGCCCAGGCCAAGGCCGACGGCGTGCTGTTCTCCGTGCACCTCAAGGCCACGATGATGAAGGTCTCCGACCCGATCGTCTTCGGTCACGTGGTGCGCGCCTTCTTCCCGCAGACCTTCGAGAAGTACGGCCAGGCGCTCGCCGCCGCCGGTCTGTCCCCGAACGACGGTCTGGGCGGCATCCTCAAGGGCCTGGACGCGCTGCCGAACGGCGCCGAGATCAAGGCGTCCTTCGAGGCCGAGCTCGCCGAGGGCCCGGAGCTGGCCATGGTCGACTCCGACCGCGGCATCACCAACCTGCACGTGCCGTCCGACGTGATCGTCGACGCCTCGATGCCGGCCATGATCCGCACCTCCGGTCACATGTGGGGCCCGGACGGCCAGGAGGCCGACACCCTCGCGGTGCTGCCGGACTCCTCCTACGCCGGCGTGTACCAGGTCGTCGTCGACGACTGCCGTGCCAACGGCGCCTACGACCCGTCGACGATGGGCTCGGTCCCGAACGTCGGCCTGATGGCGCAGAAGGCCGAGGAGTACGGCTCCCACGACAAGACCTTCGAGATCAAGGCAGCCGGTACGGTCCGTCTGGTCGACCAGGCCGGGAACGTCGTCATCGAGCAGCCGGTCGCCGAGGGCGACATCTTCCGTGCCTGCCAGACCAAGGACGCGCCGATCAAGGACTGGGTGAAGCTGGCCGTCACCCGCGCCCGCGCCACCGGCGACCCGGCCGTCTTCTGGCTGGACGAGACCCGCGCGCACGACGCCAACCTGATCGCCAAGGTCAACGCCTACCTGCCGGAGCACGACACCGAGGGCCTGGACATCCGGATCCTCGCGCCGGTCGAGGCGACCAAGCTGTCGGTGGAGCGCATCCGCCGCGGCGAGAACACGATCTCGGTCACGGGCAACGTCCTGCGCGACTACCTCACCGACCTCTTCCCCATCCTGGAGCTGGGCACCAGCGCCAAGATGCTGTCGGTCGTCCCGCTGATGGCGGGCGGCGGCCTGTTCGAGACGGGTGCCGGCGGTTCCGCGCCGAAGCACGTCCAGCAGCTGGTCAAGGAGGACTACCTGCGCTGGGACTCCCTCGGTGAGTTCTTCGCCCTGGTGCCGTCCCTGGAGCAGTACGCGACCGCGACCGGCAACGCCCGTGCGAAGGTCCTCGCCGACACCCTCGACCGCGCCACGGCGACCTTCCTCAACGAGGACAAGTCCCCGACCCGTCGCGTCGGCGGCATCGACAACCGCGGCAGCCACTTCTACCTGTCCCTGTACTGGGCGCAGGAGCTGGCTGCGCAGACCGACGACGCGGACCTGGCGAAGGCCTTCGCCCCGCTCGCCGAGACGCTCGCGGCCAACGAGCAGAAGATCGTCGACGAGCTGAACGCCGTCCAGGGCAAGCCGGCCGAGATCGGCGGCTACTACCAGCCCGACCCGGCCAAGGCCGCCGCGGTCATGCGCCCGTCCGCCACCTGGAACGAGGCGCTGGCGTCCCTGAGCTGACGCGACTTCGCTGACTGAGGCTCCGCCCCGACCGGTTGTGTGAACCGGTCGGGGCGGAGCCATATGAGGGGAGCCCCAACAGCGCAGCACACGACCGACAACGCCCCGGAGTAACCGTGATGCCCTCATTCGAACTGCTCCCCGGCGCGCCCGATTCGCCGGTGATCCTGCACATACCGCACTCCTCACGCGAGATACCACCCGACGTACGCACCGGCATCGTCCTGGACGACACCGCCCTGGAACGCGAGCTGGACCACATCGTCGACGCGCACACCGCCGACCTCGCGGAGACGTCGGCCAAGTCAGCGCATCGCCCCCCATGGCGGTTCGTGAACCGGCTGTCCCGGCTGGTCGTCGACCCGGAGCGGTTCCCGGACGAGCGGGAGGAGATGCTGGCCGTGGGCATGGGTGCCGTCTACACCCGGACCACGCACAAGGAGCCGTTGCGGCCCGCCGACACCGACCCCGCCCCGCTTGTCGAGCGGTACTTCCGGCCGTACGCGAAGGTCATGACGGACGCCGTGGCCGACCGTCTCGCCGGCACCGGCCGGGCCGTGATCATCGACGTCCACTCCTACCCGACCGCCCCGCTCCCCTACGAACTGCACGGCGCGGGCCCTCGGCCCGCGGTCTGCCTGGGGACCGACTCCTTCCACACCCCGCCCGCCCTGCTCGCCGCCGCCCGGGAGGCGTTCGCCGAGTGCGGGGAGACAGGGCTCGACAGCCCGTTCAGCGGTACGTACGTGCCGCTGGAGTACTACGGCAAGGAGCCGCGCGTCAGCGCCCTGATGATCGAGATCCGCAGGGACACGTACATGGCGGAGCCGGGTGGTCCGGCCGGTTCCGGACTCACCCGGCTCGCGAAGGCGCTCGCGGCGCTGGTGGACGCCGTCTCCCCCTGACCCGCGGGTTCAGGCCCGCAGCCACTCCGTGACGACGACCTCGCCGCCGGTCCGCAGCCGCAGGGCGAACGGGCCGCCCGGCGGTGCGTCGCTGGTGAAGCGGCCCATGTCGTCGGCGACGACCGGAACGGCCGTCTGCGGGCCGCTCAGCACCTCGATCCTGGCCTGCTGCGGCGGCAGCACCTGCCCCATCAGGCCCTGCGCGGTCACCTCCACGTCGACGGTCACCTCGCCCGCGCGGAAGGTCAGCATCCGCGGCACGTCCGTGGCTCCCCTGACCGGAATGGCGTCGACCACCGAGTCGAAGGTCAGCTCGGCGATCCGGGTGTCCAGGTCGTGCAACGCGAAGGCCTCGACGGCGAGCTGCCGCAGCTGGGCCGGTACGGGGTCCAGGATGGCGGCGGCCTGGCGGAGCTCCTCCTCCAGCAGTTCCACGTCGAACCCGTCGTCGCCGAAGGGCTCCTCGCCCGTCGCTTCGTCGTGCATGTCGTCGTTCACAGCGCTCCCCGTGCGTCGAGTCGGGCCCGAAGGCGGCGCAGACAGCGCTGGCGCAGCGGCCCGATGCTGCCCACGGCGATGCCCAGTGCGGCGGACACCTCCTGGTAGCTGGGCGGCGGCGAGGCCATCAGGACGCGCAGCAACTGGCGGCAGCGCTCCCCGAGTTCCTCGAACTCCTGCCACATCCAGCGAATGCGCTCGGACTCGGCGGCGGCCTCCTCGGAGTCCAGGACCGACTGTTCGGGCGTCCGGTCCTCGCTGACCCGGTCCAGCAGCTGCGGATCGCTGGTCACGGTCAGCCGCCGCATGCTCTTGAGCACCTTCAGGCACTCGTGCCGTGCGGTGCTGGCGAGCCATGACCCGGCCTTCTCGGGTTCGCGGATCCGCCCGAGGTGCTGGGCGAAGCGGAACCAGACCGTCTGGTACACCTCGTGGGCGTCGGCGTCCCCCAGCCGGTGCGCGCGCACGACGGACCACACCAGTGGGCTCAGCCCTTCCACCAGCGCCTTCCAGGCCGCCGCGTCACCGTCGACGGCGGACTGGACCAACGCACCGACATCTGCACGGTCCACAGTCCCACCCCTCGTGTACGGCAAGTCATCGTACGCCGCGGAGGGGACGGTTCCGACCCTCATGAGCGAGGAGCCAGCGGTGTGACGGAGACAGGGCGCCAGGTCGGGGGGCGAAGGGCCGGCACATGCGCCCCCCGTACCTCCGCGTACCCGGAGTTCGCGGCGAGCATCTTGTACCGGGCGACCCGCGGGTCGCGCTCCGCCTGCGCGCTCATGTGGGCGGCGATCATCCCGGCGACGAGGGGCGTGGCGAAGGAGGTGCCGCTCCACTGGGCGTAGCCCTCGAACATCACCTGGTCGGGCTCGGCGACGGCCCCCGACTCGCTCAACACGCCGGTGTGCCGCGGCGACAGGCAGGTGCAGGAGTAGCCGAAGCCGTAGCGGCAGGCCTCGTAGGTGGAGTGCTGGTACACGTACGGCACGGGCCCATCGAAGCCGGTGAGTGCGCTGGTGAGGCGCTCGCCGGGCGCGTACACCTTCACCCAGCCGCCGTGGTTGCTGAAGCAGGCGCCGAACTCGCCGTCGCCGCGCAGCGCTCCGACGGACAGCACGACGTCCTGGTAGTCGGGCAGGTCGGCGTAGGCGGCGGGCCAGAACGGCGTGGCGCTGCCGTTGTTTCCGGCCGCCGCGACGAGCAGGGTGCGCTGGTCGCGCAGTTCCCGCATGAAGGCCTCCACGCCGAGCAGGCCGTCGGTGCGGCCGTTGGAGGTGCCGGCGGAGAGGCTGAGGATGTCGGGCCAGCCGCCCGCGTCGACGGCCTCGAAGAGCTTCTCGCCGAACTCGGACTCCAGAATGGCGCCCACGTCCTGCAGGGTGTTGCGGACCGTGATGTCGGTGTTGGGCGCGACGGCGGCGACGAGCCCGGCGATGAAGGTGCCATGACCGACGTACTGCCGGAGCACGCCCTGCTCGTCGCACTCCTGGACCTGGAAGTCGCCCTCGGTGTGGGCGAGCAGCGGGAAGGAGCGGTAGTCGTGCATGAGGCCGGTGTCGATGACGAGGACGCCGACGGCGCTGCCCGGGTCGTGGGCGCCCTCGGCCGCCGTGGGGTTGGTGCCGTCGGCGAGCGTGGCGGGCGCGGGTTCGTCGCCGGGACAGGAGTTGACGCCCCCGGTGATCCCCACGAGGTGGTTGCGGCTGACGAGCCGTCGTCCGGCCCGGCCCTCGGTCTCCCGCAGGGCGCGCAGGGCGTGCGCGACCGTCGGGTCGCCGGCGCGGTCGCCCGTGCCGGGGTCGCCGACCTGGATCCGGGTGATGCCCGAGCGGTTGGTCCGCGGGCCCGCGCGGCGCACATGGTCCTGGACCAGGTCGGGGTCGGCGGTGAAGTGCGCGCGCACGGTGTCCTCCACGACGCGGGCGTCCTCGCCGTCGCGGACCAGCACGTAGCCCTTCTCGTAGATGAACTCGGCGGAGTCGTCCGGTCCCATCGCGAGGGGGACGTCGGGCATGGAGCGCTGGATCTGCTCGAACTGCTCGTGGAATCGCTGTGGTGCCATGGCGGGTCCTCCCCCTGAGGCGGCTTTCGTCAGTCAGAGCCGTGCGGTCGCCGATTGATACAGCGCCAAACCGGTGTGGCACGGTTCCGCTGCAACTACCATCCGTGGAGTGACAGCGGGAAGCGACTCGGTTCTCGAACTGCTGCCGATGGTGTTCGCCGCCCCGAACGACGCGCTGGCGAGGGCGGAAGGGGTGCTCGACGCCGATCCGTCGCCGTTGCACGCCTCCGTCGCCCATCAGGTGATCGGCATCTGGCAGCGGGACTGGGGCGACATGCGCATCGCCCTGTACCACCTGCGGCGTGCCCGGGATCTCGCGGCCCGCGCGGAGTCGGCCGACCGGGAGGCGGACGTCCTGGCCGCGCTCGGTGTCGCGCTGGTGCACGCGGGCCGCACCCAGCAGGGGCTGGCCGCGCTGGAGCGCGGGGTCGAGCGGGGCAGCGGGCACACCCGCGCGCGCGTGTTGTTCCGCCGGGCCTACGCCCGCTGGGTGCTGGGCCAGCACCGGGAGGCGCTGGAGGACGTGCGCCGGGCGATACCCGTGCTGCGGCAGATGGACGACGTGATCTGGACGGCGCGGGCGCTGACGCTGCGCGCGACCGTGCACCTGGCGCTCGGTGCGGTGGACCGGGCGGACGCCGACTTCACCGCCGCTGAGGCGCTGTGGGACACCACGGGCCAGGAGCACGACAAGGCCGACGCGGTGGAGAGCCGGGGGCTGGCCGCGTTCCGGTCGGGCGACATCCCGGCGGCGCTGCGGCTGCTGGACGAGGCGGAGGAGCGGTACGCGAAGCTCGGCACGCCGACGTTCATGCTGAACATCCGCCGCTGCGAGGTGCTGATGGCCGCGGGCCTGGCCCCGGAGGCACTGGCCGAGGCGGACGCGGCGATCGGGGTGCTCGACGGCATCGGCGGTCAGTCCACCCGCAAGGCCGAGCTGCTGCTGGCCGCCGCGCGGGCCGCCCGGCTGGCGGGTGACGCGCACACGGCCATCGCGCGCGCCGACATGGCCGTACGGCTGTTCGCCGGGCAGCGGCGCAGCTGGTGGGAGACGCATGCCCGGCTGGTGCTGATCGAGGCGCGGGTGGCGGCCGGTCGCAGTTCGGGGCGGCTCGTGGCCGACACGGCGGCGGTCGCGGAGCGGCTGGCCTCCTTCGGCGCGCCGGCCGCGCCGGAGGCCTCGCTGCTCGCGGGCCGGATGGCGCTGGCCCTGGGCTGGCGGGCCGACGCCGAGCGGCATCTGCGCGACGCCGCCCGCAGCAGACACAGCGGGCCGCCGCTGGCGCGGATGACGGGCTGGGCGGCGCAGGCGCTGCGGGCGCGGGCGGCCGGCTCGGGGCGCGGTGTCGTGGAGGCCTGCCGGCGTGGCCTGGACGTGCTCGACGCGCACCGGATGACGCTGGGCGCCTCGGAGCTGAGGGCACGCGCGACCGCGCAGGGCGCCGAACTCGCCGCGCTGGCCCAGCAGGCCAGCCTCGACTCCGGCAGTCCGCGTCGGCTGCTGGTGTGGAGCGAGCGCTGGCGGGCCACCGCGCTGTCGACCCCGCCGACCCGCCCGCCGGCCGACCCGGGGCTCCAGAGCGACTTGACGGCGTTCCGGGAGATCGCGGCGCGTGCCGAGGAGGCCCGCAGCGAGGACCGGCCGATTCTGACGCTGGAGCGTGAACAGCGGCGCCTGGAGCGGGAGATCCGCGCCCGGACCCTGCACCTGCGCGGCGACGCGCCCGGCGACGGCTACCGCTTCGACCCGGGCCGGCTGCTGGAGCGGCTGGGCGAGGACGACGTACGTCTGGTCGAACTGGCGGTGCTGGACGGGCGGGTGCAGGTGCTGCTGTGCGGGCAGGGGCGGGTGCGGCGGTACGAGGCCGGGCTGCTGGCCGACGCGGAGACCGAGGCCGAGCATGTCCAGGCCGGGCTGCGGCGGCTGGCCCACCCGGGTGCGGAGGGGCGGCTCGCGGTGGTGGAGGCCGCGGGGCGGTGTCTGGAGAAGCTGCTGCTCGGTCCGGCCGCGGCCCATCTGGGTGAAGGGCCGGTCGTCATCGTGCCGCCTGCCCGGCTGCACCGGGTGCCGTGGGCGTTGCTGCCGTCGCTGCGGGAGCGGGTGCTCAGCGTGTCGCCGTCGGCGAGCAGTTGGCTGCGTGCCCGGGAGACCGAGGCGCCGTCGGGCGGCCGGCAGGTGCTGGTGCGGGGGCCGGGTCTGGCGACGGGCGGGGCGGAGGTGCCGCACCTGGCCTGGCGGTACGGCGGTGCTGTCGTCCTGGAGCACGCCGACGCGCGCGTGCCGCGGGTGCTGGAGGAGCTGGACGGTGCCGCGCTGGCCCATATCGCCGCCCACGGCACGTTCCGGGCGGACAGTCCGTTGTTCTCGTCGCTGCGGATGGCGGACGGGCCGATCGTCGTGCACGACTTCGAACGCCTTGACCGCAGCCCGTACCGGATCATCCTGTCCTGCTGCGACACCGCCCGGTTCGCCTCCGTCGGCGCCGACGAACTGCTCGGCCTGGTCACCGCCCTGCTGCCGCTGGGCACGGCGGGGGTGGTGGCGTGCACGGCGCCGGTCAACGACGCCGCGGTGGTGCCGCTGATGCTCGCGCTGCACAAGGGGCTGAGCGAGGGGCTGTCCCTGGCGGAGGCACTGCGCGACGCGCGGGCGGCGCTGCCGGGCGACGCGCTGCACCAGGCGACGGGGTGGGCGTTCTCCGCGTTCGGCGCGGCCTGAGACCGCGGCAGGAGGTCCGACTCCCTTACGCCGACCGGGTGTCCGGCAGTGCCACCAGCCATGGCAGGGCGCCCCGGTCGCTGGCGCCGAGGCGGGCGTAGGCGCTGTACAGGTGGTTGCCGACGGTGCGGACGGACAGGGTGAGCCGCTCGGCGATCTGCCGGTTGCTCAGGCCCGCGGCCGCCAGGTCGACGATCTGCCGTTGCCGGGCGGTCAGTTCACCGAGGACGAGCCCGGAGAGCGCGGGGGTGCGGGCGCCCTGGCAGCGGCGGGCCAGGGTGACGGCACGCGTGCGTGAGGTGCGCGCGGCGCTCGGGTCGCGGTGGGCCCGTACGGCCTGGGCGTGCGCCTCGGCGGCGAACAGCAGGAAGCCGCGCTCCTCCAGTTCACCGGCCACCCGGTCCAGCGCGTGTCCGTCAGCGCGGTCGAGCGCGTCGGCGTGCGCGGCGAAGACACCGGTCAGCCGGCCCGCGGCACGCCCGGGGGCGCCGAGGCGGACGGCGTCGTACGCGTCGTCGGTGAGAGCCTCGTCGTCCCCGTCGTCCTCGTCGCCCCCGTCGGCGGCGCCGCGGGCCGTTGCCGGCCGGGTGACCGCCCCACCCCCGTGGGAGCGGCCACCCAGGATCGTGTGCGCGGCCGGCGTGTCGCCGGACTGCGCCGCGGCGAGGGCGAGTTCGAGGCGGCAGGACGGATCGTCACCGCGCTCCCGCAGCCCCTCGCGCGCCCATGCCGCCGCTTCCCGCAGCTCCCCGCGCAGCCGCGCGAACCGGGCGCGCACGGCCGCGTATCCGGCCGGCACCGGCGTGCCCTCCCCGACCAGCCACTCCCCCACGGGCGTCGGCATGGCCCGTACGTCCGCCGCCTCGATGCGGCGGGTCAGCTCGGCCCGCTCGGCGTCGAGGGCGGGGCCGTACTGGTCCGGCGTCGGGGACAGCCGCCTCGCCCGCAGCCGGCCGGCCGCGGCCCGCAGCACCGGGCCGTGCAGGGGGTGGGCGAGGCGGACGGCGCCCTGGTCGTCGACGTGGACCAGGGAGTCGGCCTCCAGGTGTTCCAGGGCGCGCAGCGGCAGCTCGTCCAGGTGCAGGGGCAGCGGCTCGGCGAAGGCGAGGCGTGCGAGGGTCTCGCGCTCGTCGGGGCAGCCGCGGTCGAGGACGTGTGCGGTGCGCTCGCGTACGGCCGTGGTGACCGGCACGGGGCCGCGCCACTCCCACTCGTCCGAGTCCGGAAGGCGGGTGAGGAGCCCGCGCTCGCGCGCCCCGGCCACCAGGTCGCGCAGCAGCCGCAGGTCTCCGCGGCACAGGCGGTGCAGCCGTTTCACGGTGAGCGGTTCGAGGCCGTCGCCGCCGGTTCCGCCGGCCAGCAGCAGGCCGGTCTCCTCGCGGGGCAGGGGCTCCAGGGTGAGGCGGGGCAGGAGGTCGCCGGTCCACAGCCGGGAGACCGCGACCGGGACGGGGGCGCCGTCGCTGGTGACGACCAGGAGGCGTGTGCGTCCGTGCACGGCCAGCTGGTGGACGAGGGCGGCGGAGGCGTCGTCGAGCAGATGCGCGTCGTCGACCAGAAGCAGCCGTACGCCGGACAGGTGCTGGAAGGCGCCGTGCAGGGAGGCCTGCTCGGGGACGAGGTGCGCGAACGCGGCGAAGCGGATCCCGCGGGTCTGTGGGGTGCCGACCACCCTGGCGCAGTCGCCGCCGCGGACGGCCTCGGTGACGAGGCGGGTCTTGCCGCAGCCCGCCGGGCCGGTGATCACGATGCCGTTGCGACCGGCGGTCAGGGACCCGCGGACCAGGTCGAGTTCGTCCGCCCGGCCGGTGAAGGGCCAGGGCGTGTCCAGGGTCTTCGGGTCCCGTTCGAAAGTCGTCACGGGAGTAGGAGCACGGTGACTCACCCTTGATACAGGGGTACTTGAGTAGCCCTCGACTCAGGCGCCCGGGGCGGGTCGACGGCACCCTGTTCGCATGACCGCACGGTACTGCTCCCTCGCGCAGCAGTCGGTCCCCGCGTTCGCGCCGGGACTGGCCGCCGAGCGGCTGCGTGCGCTCATCGGCGGAAGCCGGATGTGGGTCAACGGCACGGTGCTGCACTACTACTTCTTCGACCGGGACGGCGACGGGTCCGTGATCCCCGACCCGGGCACCGGCCGGAGCGGGCATGTCCCGTGGGTCGGCGGCAAGGAGCAGCGGGACGTCGTGCGCGAGTGCTTCCAGGAGTGGCAGGACCTCGGCATCGGGGTGTCGTTCGTGGAGGTGGGCGAGCGGTCGGAGGCCGAGCTGCGCGTCGGGTTCCAGCTGGGCGACGGCTCCTGGTCGCACATCGGCAAGGACGCGCTCGGGGTCGGGCTCAACGAGCGCACCATGAACTTCGGCTGGGACCTGACCGTGCCCGGGGAGCGCGGCACGGCCCTGCACGAGATCGGGCACGCGCTCGGCATGCTGCACGAGCACCAGAGCCCGTTCGCCGGGATCCACTGGGACGACGAGGCCGTGTACACCGATCTGGCGGGCCCGCCGAACTACTGGAGCCGGGACAGGACGTTCTTCAACATCCTGCGCAAGCTCGACCCGGACGAGGTCAACGGCTCCGTCTGGGACCCGCACTCGATCATGGAGTACCCCTTCTCGGCGGGGCTGATCCTGGAGCCCGAGCAGTTCCGCGCGGGCCTGAACCCGCCCGGCGTGCTGTCCAAGGCCGACAAGGAGTTCGTCCTGCGCTGGTACCCGCCGGCCGGGACGGCGGGCCCGCGCGAGCTGGTGCCGTTCCGTTCGGTGCCGCTGCGGCTCGGACCGGCGGAGCAGGCCGACTTCGTCGTCGAGCCGCCGGAGACCCGCACATACACGCTGGGCACCTTCGGTGACAGCGACGCCGTCGTGGTGGTCTTCGAGGAACGGGACGGGGAACCCCGCTACATGACCGCCGAGGACGACGGCGGCACCCCGCACAACGCCACCGTCCGGGCCCGCCTCGTCAAGGGCCGCCGGTATGTCGTCCGAGTGCGTCTCTATGCCAACTGGGGATCGGGGGAGACAGCGGTCATGTGCTGGTGACGGCACGGATCCGCTGACGCGCACGGACGCTGCTGTCCATGGTCCGGCGCCGGGGGATGTGGCCGGGCACGCCGCCTTCGGGGGAGGGCGACGTGTCCGGCCACGCCATTTCCGGCCAACGATCGATCACCGAAGCCGAGAAGCCGGCCGAAGCCAAGCTCGGCTCTGGGGTCAAGCCCGCCTGACCGACAGGGCGTGGTGGAAGACGTCACGGGGGTCCCACTTCGCCTTGACGCGCTGGAGCCGGCGGTAGTTGTCGCCGAAGTACAGGGTCTGCCAGGGCGCGCCCGAGTTCCGGGCGGGGTCGGCGAGGTCGGTGTCCGGGTAGTTGACGAACGCGCCGTCGGCCGCCGCGGGTGCGCCGCCGGTGTCGGCGTACAGGTCCTCGTAGAGCTCACGCAGCCAGCCGATGTGCCGGGCGTCGTCCCGGGGGTCCTCCCATCCGTTGACGTAGAACATCTTGATGCTCGCGTCGCGGTGGGGGGTCGCGGTCGCGTCCGGTGCCACGGTGTTGACCTTGCCGCCGTGGGTGTAGAGGCTCACGCTGCCGCCCGGGTGGTCGTAGTCGGACCGGGTGAGGTGGTGGTGCAGGACGTCGATCTGCCGGTCGGTGAAACGGCGGCGCAGATAGCCGGACTTGACCTTCAGCCGGTAGACGGGCCCGGGGTCGCCCGGTGAGCCGGCCAGGGCCGCGGCCAGCCAGGACTGGTTGCGCACCGTGCGGACCGGCTGGACCTGCACACCCCGGTTGATCGCCGCGATGTGCTCGTCCAGCATCCGCTCGGCACCGGAGTCCGCCGCCACCTGCCCGATCATGAGGACGGTTCCCGACGGGCGGCGGGTCAGGGCGAGTTCGCTGTAGAGCGCGAGGTACGGCGAGTCGGGAGTGCTGTGCTGCTCGGCCCAGGCGCCGTGGTTGCGGACCAGCCGGGCGAAGGACGTCCGGTCCAGCTTCTGCCAGTCCCAGGAGACGGAGAAGCTCAGCACACCGGAGGGCGGCGCGGGCAGCAGGCCGGAGGGGTCGTCACCGTGGGCGCCGGGTGTCCGGAACCAGTAGCGGGTGACGATGCCGAAGGTGCCGCCCCCGCCTCCGGTGTGCGCCCACCACAAGTCCCGGTACGGATCGGCGGGTTCACGGGTTGCCACCACACTGCGCGCCCTGCCGCCACGGTCCACGACGACCACCTCGACCGCGTACAGATGGTCCACGGACAGACCCATCAGCCGGGACAGCGGGCCGTAGCCGCCGCCCAGGACATGGCCGCCGACGCCGACGTCGGCACACCAGCCGGCCGGGATCGTCACGCCCCAGCCGAGATACAGCCTGCGGTACACCTCGCCCAGCAGCGCGCCGGCCTCGACGGCGAAGGCGCGCCGGCCCGGGTCGTACGAGACGGCCGTCATAGCGGACATGTCGACGACCACCTCGACGGCCGGGTCGGCGACGAAGTTCTCGAAGCCGTGGCCACCGCTGCGGACCGTGATCCGCCGCCCGCTGTCGACTGCCTGCTGCACGGCCCGTACGACATGCGCCGTCGTGCCGGCCACCCACACGTGCTCCGGGCTCCCCACGAACCGGCGGTTGTAGCCCCGGGACGCCAGCGACCGGTACCGCGGCTCGCCTCGTCCGACCATGGCCGGTCCGGGAGGGGGCGGCAAGGACGTCCCGTCCTCGGCCGCCGCCGCCGTGAGACCTGTGCCCAGCCCGGGCGCCACGACCCCCGCCGTCGTGGCGACCACGCCGCCGCGCAGCACGTTCCTTCGACTCAATGCGCTCATCACGTCTCCTCGCGTCCGCCCATCTGTCCGTCCGTCACGAAGCTAGGTCGCGAAGGCGGCGAGCGCAGTCGGCCCAGCCCCCCGGTCAGGGTGGTGCCAGCACCCGGGTCCGGCCCCGCGCACGGAAATTCGGATGCCCGGGCGCGGTGGCCGGCAGTACGGTCCCGGCGTGACCGATGACTACGGCTCCCCCCATGACAACGGCTCCCTCGATGGCGACGGCTACTTCGGCGAGAACATCGCGGCCGACTACGACGACGACACGGCGGACATGTCCCACCCCGACGCGGTGGACCCGGCGGTCGACCTGCTGGCCGGCCTCGCCGGCGACGGCGCGGCGCTCGAGTTCGGCATCGGCACCGGCCGGATCGCGCTGCCGCTGGCCGGCCGGGGCGTGCCGGTGCACGGCATCGACCTGTCCCGCGCGATGGTGAAACGGCTGCGGGCCAAGCGCGGCGGCGATGCCGTCGGGGTGACGATCGGGGACTTCGCGACGACGGCGGTGGCGGGCGAGTTCGCGCTGGCCTACCTGGTCTTCAACACCATCAACAACCTGACGACCCAGGACGCCCAGGTCGACTGCTTCCGCAACGCCGCCGCCCATCTGCGGCCCGGCGGCTGCTTCGTGGTCGAGGTGGGGGTGCCCGAGCTGCGTCGGCTGCCGCCCGGGCAGGGCGCCGTACCGTTCCACATCAGCGACACACGCTGGGCGTTCGACACCTACGACCCCGCCACCCAGGCGATGAGCTCCAACTACGTCACCATCGTCGACGGGCGCGCCGAGCACTCGTCGATCCCGTTCCGGTACGTGTGGCCGGCCGAGCTGGACCTGATGGCGCGGCTGGCCGGCCTCAGGCTGCGCGACCGGTGGGAGAACTGGACGCGCGAGCCGTTCACCGGCGAGAGCCGCGCGCACGTGTCGGTGTGGGAGAAGCCGGCCGGCTGAGGTGTTCCGGGGATCACCTCGTCCAGTCGACGATCGGCACCGCGGCGCCGGCCGCCTCCTGGCCGCGGCAGTGGGCGTGGTGCCTGCGGGTGATGGCGTCCAGGTCGAGGTGGGAGCCGAAGGCGGGGTGGGCGGCGAGCCTGCGGGCGTAGGCCCACAGGTGCGGGTGGCCGGTGACGCGGTGCACGGCGGCGGCACAGAGGTGGTGGCGGTGCACCGTGTCCAGCTGGACCAGGGTGACCCACAACTCGACGTCGGCCAGCGTCGGTCGGGCACCGAGTACGTACTCCTGGGCGGCGAGTCGCCGGTCCAGTTCGCCCAGTGCGCGCAGGAGCGTGGCCAGCGCGGTGTCGCGTGCCGTCGCGTCGCCGTGCGGCTCCCCGGCGCGCTGAGCCGCCCCGGAGATGTCCTGCTCGCAGAGCCGGGTGATGCCGTCCAGGGCGTCCTCGGCGCCCCGGGGGAAGAGGTCCGGGCCACGGCCGCCGAACCTGCGGGCCAGGTCCCGCAGGATGTCCGGGGCGTGCGTGCTGACGATCGTTCCGGTCCAGTCGTCGCTGAGCACGGGTGCGACGGCCGGCCCGGGGTGCTGGTGCGAACTGGCCTCGTACAGCGGGCGCAGCTGCGCGTACCCGCCGTTCTCGGCGTCGGGAACCGCGGGCAGCAGCGTCACCGGGACGGTGTCGTCGAGGCCGAGGAGGCTGTGCGTGACGGCGATCCGCAGACAGTGCGGGCACGAGAGCGACAGGTGGAGGCGGTAGCGGCGGGGCACGGCGTAGTAGCCGCTGCGCGCGTCACAGCCGATCCTGCTGCGGAAGGACGGCACGGCGGTCGGGGCTGGGGCGGACATGCGTCTCCCTGGGTGCTCGGTCATGGGCATACGACGGCTCGGGCGCGCGGCGGCTTCGGCGCGGCCGGGATGCGGCAGGTGAGCGTGAGGGTGAGGGGGAGGTTCAGACGCGGACGGGCGTGCCGCCCTCACCGTGCGGGGAACTCGCGGCGCTGCACACGCGCACGAGGTCGATGTGGCGGCGGGACGTCAGCAGGGGCAGCGGCCGGACGGCGACGCGGACCACGTCACTGCCGAGGTCCAGCGCGGTGCGGCCAATGGTTCCCTACCAATTCACTAGGATTCCCTGAGTGGAGTGTCGGGCCACATCCGAGCCGCGTCAAGAGGGCCGCCGAGCAGCGAGACGCCGGTCAGGGATTCGTCCACGCCTCGGGGTCGTCCGCGAGGCTCAGCACGTCCTCGGGCAGTTTGGCGGCGGCCACGTGTGCCAGGGTGACCTCGCCGAGGATCTTGCGGACGTTGGCGCGTACGGCGATCCACAGCGGCAGCAGGGACTCCGCGGGACCGATGTAGGAGAGGTCCGGCGGGCGTACGCCGCGCACCGAGACGAGGGGGCCGTCCGCCACCCGGATCACGTCCGCGATGGGGATCGAGTCGGCCGGGCGGGCCAGCCGGTAGCCGCCCTTGCCGCCGCGCTGGCTGACCACGAGGCCACCGCGGCGCAGGTCGCCGAGGATGCCTTCGAGGAACTTGTGCGGGATGCCCTGCGCCTCGGCAATCGCTTCGGCCTTGAGTGAGGTGTCCTCCCCTGCCGCGGCCAGCTCCAACGCCGCCCGCACCGCATAGTCCGCCCTCGCCGAGATCCGCATGCTGAGATTATCCATCACCGCGGCGCGCGTCCCCACCGGCCGGTCCCCCGGTCAGGCGGGGAGGCTGAACGGAGGGTGCGCGCCGTTGAGGAAGTAGTCCCCGACCTCGCGCAGCCGGTGGGCGACCGGTTCGCGCAGGGTGTGGGCGCGGGTGTCGCGCCAGAAGCGGTCCAGGCCGTGTTGGGCGAGGGCGGCGGGTGCGCCGACGGCGTCCAGGGCGCGGGTGGTGATGTCCTGCGCGGCCCTGGCGGCGGCGGCCTCGGCCGCGCTGGCGAGGACGGCGATCTGCGCGCACTCCTCGTCGTCGAGGTCCTCGCCCCGTGCCAGGCCCCGGGTCAGGGCCGCCACCGCCTGGTCGGCGAGGGCGGACGCGGCATGTGCGGTGACGGCGAGTTCGCCGTACGCGGTCAGCACGTACGGGTCCTGTGGTGCGTGCCCCTGCCACGGCTGCGGGGGGAACGACTCCCACGACGACTTCACCGTCCGTCCGTGCTCGCGGACTTCGCCGAGCAGGCCCTCGGCGACGCCGAGACAGAACTGGGCGGAGACCAGTCGCGCGGTCGGCGCGGCGAGGCCGGCGAAGGGTGACAGGGCGCCGTCGTCGGCGGAGAGGGAGCCGAGCACGTCGTCGTGCGTGACCGGTACGGCGTCGAAGCCCACGCCGCCGGCGGCCGCCAGTCGCCGGCCGAAGGTGTCGCCGCCGCCGCCGTTGACCAGGCCCGGGTGGGCGGGGTCGACGAGGACGGCGACGGGCTCGCCGGTGCCGGGCACGGCGGCGCGGACCAGGAGGCGGTCGGCGACGCCCACTCCGGTGCCGTAGCGCTGATGGCCGTCCAGCAGATAGCCGCCCGCCGTGGGGGTCAGCATGAGCGGCGGTTCCTGGGAGGCGATGCCGCCGCCCCAGTACCACTGCCCCGCCGCGAAGGCCCGTTCGACGCGTGCGGCGCGGTCGGGTCCGGCGAAGAACCGGGCGCAGTAGGACAGGAAGTAGTGGCCGCCCAGCAGATGGCCTACGGCTCCGTCGGCGGCCGCGACGGTCCGTACGACGGCGTAGGCCGTGCGCCAGTCCGCGCCCCCGCCGCCGCGTTCGGCCGGTACGAGCAGGGTCAGCAGTCCCGATTCACGCAGCCGGGCGACCTCGTCGTGCGGGGGTTTGCCGGCCTGCTCGCGCTCGACGGCGTCCGTGGCGAGGTCGTCGGCCAGTTCGCGCGCGATGTGCCGCCAGTCGTGCGGTCCGGTCTCCCATGGAGTCGCGTCCGCCGACGGCACGGCCGCGCCCCGCGCGGGGTCGCCGAACGGAGCGGCCGGGGCCGAGGGAGCGATCGTCATGGCGTCATCCTCACTCGCTCCACCGACGGGGGTCAACACTTCCCTAGTAAATCGATAGGAAATCTAGGGAATGAGCGGCGGCGTGGCCGATTCCCGCCCCCGACCGGCCGATTCACAAGGGCGGGCCATGGTCTCCCGTCGTGCGGACGTCACCGGCTCCCGGCGCCCGCGAACGGAATCTGGGCCGCGGGCGCCGCGGCCGACGCGTCCGGGAAGGGATGCGTCCACAGCCCTCGGGCCTCCAGCCGCGGCAGCACGCCCTCGCCGAACCAGTACGCCTCCTCCAGGTGCGGATAGCCGGACAGCACGAACTCGTCGATGCCCAGCCGGTGGTACTCGGCGATCCGGTCCGCCACCTCGTCGTGGCTGCCCACCAGCGCCGTGCCCGCGCCGCCCCGCACCAGCCCGATGCCGGCCCAGAGGTTCGGGTAGATCTCCAGTTCGTCGCTGCTGCCGCCGTGCAGGGCGAGCATCCGCTGCTGCCCCTCGGACTCACTGCGGGCGAGCCCGGACTGCACGGCCCGTACGGTCTCCGTGTCGAAGCCGGCGAGCAGCCGCCGGGCCTCCGCCCAAGCCTGCTCGCCGGTGTCCCGGGTGATGACGTGCAGGCGGATGCCGAAGCGGACGGTGCGGCCCTCCTTCTCGGCCAGCGCCCGGATCCAGGCGATCTTCTCCGCTACGGCGGCCGGCGGCTCGCCCCAGGTGAGGTAGACGTCGACATGCCGGGCGGCGATCTCCCCGGCGATCGGCGACGATCCGCCGAAGTAGACCTCGGGGACCGGGTCGGGCACCCGGGCCAGCTTCGCGTCCTCGACCTGGAGGTGCTCGCCGACCAGATCGACGGTCCTGCCCTCCCACAACCCCCGGACGATCTGGAGGAATTCACCGGTACGGCGGTATCGGTCGTCCTTGTCGAGGAAGTCGCCGTAGGCGCGCTGCTCGTGGCTCTCGCCGCCCGTCACCACGTTCAGCAGCAGCCGCCCGCCGGTCTGCCGCTGGAAGGTGGACGCCATCTGCGCGGCGAGGGTCGGGGAGACGAAGCCGGGCCGGAAGGCGACCAGGAACTTCAGGCGTTCGGTGTTCTGGCTGACCATCGCGGTGGTCAGCCAGGCGTCCTCGCACCAGGCGCCGGTCGGGGTGAGGGCGCCGACGAAGCCCAGGTCCTCGGCGGCGCGGGCGATCTGGCTGAGGTAGGCGACCGTCGGCGGCCGGTCGCGGCCCGACGCCGTCGCCGGGGTGCCGTGGCCACCGCCGACGACGTGGCGGCTGTCGCCGTTGGTGGGCAGGAACCAGTGGAAGGTGAGGGCCATGGGGGGTCTCCGTTCGAGGTCGTGCGTCACAGCAGCCCGTGCCGGGGCGGCCGGGTGCCGTTGAGCACGTGCCGGCCGATGTGCTGGACCTTCCAGCGCGCCGGGTCGTGCAGGGTGTGGGTGCGGGCGTCGCGCCAGTGGCGGTGCAGGCCCAGGGAGTCGAGCGCGGAGCGGGTGCCGGCCACCTCGAAGAGGGCGCTGCCGACCTCCAGGGCCGCCTGAGCCGCCGTCACCTTGGCGGCGGCCACCGCGATCGAGGCTTCGGCGGCGGAGTCGTCTGTCAGCTCGGCGCGGGCGGCGTCCACGGACCGCGCTGCCGTGTCGAGCAGGGCGTCGGCGGCCCGGACGCGGATCGCCAGTTCCCCGAACCGCTGGATCAGCAGCGGGTCCTCGGCCGCGGTGGCGTGTCCTTCGCCGACGCTCTCGAACCAGGGGCGGCTCTTGGTGCGGACGAACTCCACGGCCTCGGCCAGCGCTCCCGAGGCGATCCCGGCGTCGATGGCCGCGTGCAGCAACTGGGCGACCGCGCCGTGGAGTTGGGGCCCCGCGAAGGTGAGGTGGTGCGGCACCACCTGGCAGGCGGGCAGCGGCACCGACTCCAGGCGGACGGTTCCGCTGGCGGTGGTGCGCTGGCCCATGCCGTCCCAGTCGTCCACGACCGTGAGGCCGGGCGCGTCCCTCGGGACGTACGCCACGTGCAGGTTGTCGTCGTCGGCGCGGGCGAGGACGGGGATCCAGTCGGCGAACAGGGCTCCGGTGGAGTAGTGCTTGACGCCGTCGAGGACGTACGACCCGTCCGGGTGCCGCCTGAGCCGGGTACGGATGTCCTGCACATGGCTGGTTCCGGCCTCCGACTGGGCGTTGCCGAACCGCTTCCCCGCCAGGACCTCGCCGAAGAAGAACTCCTGCTGTTCCCGCGTCCCCTGTCGGCGCAGCACGCCCACGTACACGAAGTGGCTCTGCGGGATCTGGGCGAGGCTGGCGTCGGCCGACGCCAGCAGCCGGAAGATCTCGGCGAGTGTCTCCGTACGGACGTCCGCGCCGCCGAACTCCGCGGGCACCGTCACCCCGAGCAGCCCGGAGGCGGACAGCCGCTCCACCTCCGCGTGCGGGAGCCGGCGCCGCGCGTCCCGTTCGGCGGCGTCCTTGCGGAAGTCCGCGGCCAGTTCGGCGGCGACACCGAGGGCCTCGGCGTCGCCGGCGATCACGGTCACGGTGCTCATCCGGTGGCCGCCAGCAGGGCCGGGCGGCCCCCGAGGGCGAGCGAGAACTGGTCGGTGACCTGGGCCAGCGCCTCCGCGGTGCCGGGCGCGACGGTCAGGGTGCCGTCGTCGCCGACGGTGATGTCCTTGTCGAGGGTGAACCAGCCCGGGGTGATGTGGGCGGGGCCCATGGAGTTCAGTACGGGGCGCAGGGCGTAGTCGATGGCCAGGACGTGGGCGGTGGTGCCGCCGGTGGCCAGCGGGAGGACGGTCTTGCCCGCGAGCGCGTACTGCGGGAGCAGGTCGAGCAGCGACTTCAGCAGACCGGAGTAGGCGGCCTTGTAGACGGGGGTGCCGATGACGATGCCGTCCGCGCGCTCGACCAGGGCGGTGGCCTCGACGATCGCCGGGTGCCGGAAGTCGGCGTGGAGCAGGGCCTCGGGCGGGAGGGTGCGGACGTCGAGCGGGATCACGTCGTGGCCCTGGGCGGCGAGCCGGTCGTCGAGGTGGCGCAGCAGCCGGGCGGTGCGGGAGGTGGCGGAGGGGCTGCCGGAGACGGAGAGGATGGTGGCCATGACAGGACCGACCTTTCAGGAGTACCAGGTGGGCTGCGGCAGTTCGCCGGTGAGGACGTGGCGGCCGATCTCCCGGCGCTTGTAGGCGACGGGGTCGTGGAGCGTGTGCGTGCGGACGTTGCGCCAGAAGCGGTCGAGGCCCTCGGCGGAGGCGGTGGCGCGGGCGCCGGTCACCTCGAAGATCCGGTTGGTGATCTCCAGGGCCACGTCGGTGGCGCGGGCCTTCACGGCGGCGACCCGTACCTCGAACTCGCCGCGGGCCTGTTCGGTGACCGCGTCCGGGTCGTCGTGCAGCTTCTGGCCCTCGGCGGCCACGGCGTCGGCCAGGGCTTCGGCGGCCCACAGCTTGGCGGTGAGGTCGCCGTAGGTGTCGATGACGTACGGCTCGTCGACGGCGTGCTCGTGGCCGCCGTGCAGCCAGGCGCGGGACTTGGTCCGGGTGTAGGTGGCGGCGGTCTCCAGGGCGCCGGCGGCGATGCCGAGGTAGAAGTTGACGAAGACGAGCTGGATGGTCGGCACGTTGAGGGTGTTGTAGACGCGCGGCTGGAACCGCTTGTCGACGTAGCCCGCCGCGGCGGACCAGGGGACGCGTACGGCGTCGAGGGTGACGCCTCCGCTCTCGGTGAGGCGCTGGCCGATGTTGTCCCAGTCGTCGTGGAAGGTCAGGCCCTCGCTGTCGGACGGGACGATGGCGAAGACGTGGTCGTCGGTGCCCTCCAGGACGCCTTCGAGCACGGTGACGTCGGAGACCTTGCTGCCGGTGGAGAAGGTCTTGCGGCCGGTGAAGGTGAGGGTGTCGCCCTCGTCCTTCACCACCACGTCCTGGTCGCGCGGATTGACCGCGCCGCCGAAGAACCACTGGTTGCGGGCGGCCTCGGCCTCCACGTGCTCCCACTGTTCGCGGGTGGCGACCAGGCGGGCGGCCCAGTTCCACAGGTAGTGGTAGCCGAGCAGCTGGCCGATGGAGCCGTCGGCCTTGGCGACCTCGCGGACGACGCGGTAGGCGATGGGCCAGTCCTGGCCGGCGCCGCCGTGCTCGACGGGGCCGAGGAGGGTGACCAGGCCGGAGTCCTTCAGCAGCTGGACCTCGGCGTACGGGGTGGCGGCGGCCTTGTCGCGGGCGGCCGCGTCGGTGGCGAGGACGGCGGCGACCTCGGCGGCGCGGACGAGCCAGCCCTCGGCGTCCTTGGGGGCGGGGGCGGTCTTGAAGTCGGCCGGTGCGGCGGTGCTCATGGGGATCCCCTTTTCGGCTGTGGGTTCGGGTGGCGGTCAGGCGTGGGCGGCAGCGACGGGCTCGGACCCGGACTCGGCCTGCTGGGCCTCCAGTTCGCGTACGAGGGGCAGCACCCGCTTGCCGAAGTACTCGACCTCCTCCAGGTAGTGCAGGAAGCCGAGGAGGAAGAGGTCGACGCCGAGCCGCTTGTAGGCGACGATCCGCTCGGCGATCTGCTCGGGTGTGCCGATCAGGCCGGTGCGGAAGCCGTCGTTGTACTGGACGAGGTCCTCGAAACTGGAGTCCTGCCACATGCCCTTGCCGTCGGCGGTGGACGGGCCGGCCTGCTGGACTGCGTCGCGGAAGCCTTGGACGGCCTCGGTGTTGGCCTTGGCGACGATCTCGCGGAGCGTGTCGCGGGCCTCGGCCTCGGTGTCGCGGGCGATGAGGAACCCGTTGAGGCCGAACTTGGGTGCGCTGCGGCCCACTTGGGCGGCGGCGGCGCGGACGTCGTTGATCTGCTCGGTGACGCCGTCGAAGTCCTTGCCGTTGCTGAAGTACCAGTCGGAGACGCGGCCGGCCATGGCGCGGGCGGCGGTGGAGTTGCCGCCCTGGAAGATCTCCGGGTGCGGGCGCTCGGCGGTGTTCAGGGGCTTGGGCTTGAGGGTGAAGTCACGCAACCGGTAGAAGTCACCGGCGAGTTGGGTGTGGTCCTCGGTCCAGATCTTGCGCAGGGCGGTGATGAACTCCTCGGAGCGGCGGTAGCGCTCGTCGTGCTCCAGCCAGGGCTCGCCCAGCGCGGTGAACTCGCCCTTGAACCAGCCGCTGACGACGTTGACCGCGAAACGGCCGTTCGACAGGTGGTCGGCGGTGGCGCCGAGTTTGGCGAGGACGCCGGGGTGCCACAGGCCGGGGTGGACGGCGGCGATGACCTTCAGGCGCTGGGTGGCGAGGAGCAGGGCGAGACTGAAGCTGGTCGACTCGTGCTGGAACTCGGCGCCGTAGCTGGCCATGTAGCGGACCTGGCTGAGGGCGTAGTCGAAGCCGTTGTTCTCGGCGAGGACGGCGAGTTCGCGGTTGTAGTCGTAGCCCCAGTCGGTGCGCTGCTCGATGGTGCTGGTGACCAGGCCACCGCTGACGTTCGGCACCCAGTAGGCGAAGCGGACGGGGTCGGATCCGGGCGGTACGGGCATGGGGAACTCCTGGCATGACTGCGCACGCGGAAAAAGGGCGCGTGCGTGCAGGGAAACGTGTTCGGTGAGCGGGATTCAGGCGTGCGGGCGCGCTGTTCCCGGGAAAGCCGAATTCACGACGGAAATCGGCCTGCGGTGAAATGTGTGAGGCGGGATCGGCGCGGGTGCGAGGGTTTCCCTCGGAGGCCGGTCTGTGCGCTCAGACCCGACAGCGACAGCAGGAGCTGGAGACACGCGCGAGGTCGACGTGGCGTCGCCGCGTGAGGTCCTGTCGCTTCATGTCATCGATCAAAGCAGCGGGGAGTCCGGCCGGTCAAGAATGCCCGGACGTGATTCCACATGCTGAGAGTCGGTATTCACGAGGTTGTGACAGGGATTCCCTTGAACCCGGTCCGCGGCGCGGCGCACTCTCCTTGGGTGCGTATCGAACAGCTCGAATACATCGCCGCCGTCACGCGTTTGGGATCGCTGCGGCGGGCCGCCGACGAACTGCACCTCTCCCAGCCGGCGCTCAGCGAGACCGTGCGCAATCTGGAGCGGGAACTGGGCGTGGAGCTGCTGGAGCGCAAGCGGTCCGGCGCGAAGATCAGCGACGAGGGGCGGGAGCTGCTGCCGCACATCATGAGCGTGCTGGACGCGGTCGACCGGCTGCGCGGCGCGGCCGGCGACCAGCACCGCATCAGCCGGATGGTCCGGCTCGGCACGGTCAACACGGCCACCGTCCCACTGGTCATCCCGACGGTGCGGGAGTTCCGCTCCTCGCACCCGCTCACCCAGGTCGAACTGGTCGGCGCTCAGCAGTCGGAGATCCATCGCGGGCTGCTGGAGGGGGCGTTCGATCTGGGGCTGGTGAACTACCTCGGCGGCGACGACCTGCCGCCCGGCTTCGAGACCACGGAGCTGCTGCGCGGCCGTCCGGTGGTGTGCGTACGCCCGGACAGTCCCCTGGCCGCCCTGGAGGCGGTGGACGCGGACAGCCTGCTGGCCGAGCCGCTGGTGGTGATGCGGTCCGGCTATGTCATGCACCGCTTCCTGCACCGGCTGCTCGACGGCCGTACGCCCTCGTTCTCCTACTCCACCGACGGCGCCGAGATGGGCAAGCTGATGGTCGCCGAGGGACTGGGGGCGACCGTGCTGCCCGACTTCAGTGTCCTCGGCGACCCCCTGGAGCGGCGGGGCGCGATCACTGTACGGCCGCTCGCGGACGACGCGACCGACGTGCTGCTGGTGTTGCAGCGCCGGCCTTCCGCCTCCGTGCCCCGCGCGGTCCGTGATCTCAACGAGCTGTTCGTGCGCAACGCCCGTGCGTACCGGACGCGAGCGGCTTGACCGGACCGCTGCCCTTGTTGACCTTGCGGCCCGGGTCGGTCAGTGGAGTCAGAGGACCTTGGAGAGGAAGGCGCGGGTGCGTTCCTGGCGGGGGTGGTCCAGGACGGCGGTGGGCGGGCCCTGTTCCACGACGACTCCGCCGTCCATGAACACCACGCTGTCGGCGACCTCACGGGCGAAGCCGATCTCGTGAGTGACGACGATCATGGTGGTGCCGGTACTGGCGAGGTCCTTGATGACGTCGAGGACCTCGCCGACGAGTTCCGGGTCGAGGGCCGAGGTCGGCTCGTCGAAGAGCAGCACCTTCGGTTCGAGGGCGAGCGCGCGGGCGATGGCCACGCGCTGCTGCTGGCCGCCGGAGAGCTGACGCGGGTAGGTGTCGGCCTTGTCGGCCAGTCCGACCCGGTCCAGGAGCCGGCGGGCGGTGTCCTCCGCCTCCTTGCGCGGGCGGCGCCGTGCGGAGACGGGCGCCTCCACGAGGTTCTCCAGCACGGTCAGATGCGGGAAGAGGTTGAAGTTCTGGAAGACGAACCCAATGTTCGTCCGCTGCCTCAGGACGTCCTTCTCCCTCAGCTCGTGCAGCTTGTTCCCGGAGCGGCGGTAGCCGATGAGTTCGCCGTCGATGCTGACCCAGCCGCTGTTCACCTTCTCCAGGTGGTTGATGGTGCGCAACAGCGTGGACTTCCCGGAGCCGGACGGGCCGAGGATCACGGTGACCTCGCCGGCACGCACCTGGAGGTCGACGCCGCGCAGCACTTCCAGCGGGCCGAAGCTCTTGTGGACGCCGTGGACGTCCACCATGACGGCGCTCAAGAGATCTCCTTCGTCGCGAACCGGCGCATGGGTCACCTGTGTTCGGCCGGGTTGATCCGCGACGTGTCGATCGCGGAGGCGGCGGTGCCCCACTTGGTGAGGATCCGGGCGTAGGCGCCGTCCTTGATCAGCTCGTTGACGGCGGCCTGGAAGGCCTCGGTGAGCGGGGAGCCCTTCTTGAAGGCGAAGCCGACGTCGAGGCGGTGGAACTCGCCGAGGAACGTGGTCTGTGAGGCGGCCTGGGCGGCCTGGTAGCGCAGTCCGTTGATGGTCGACATGATCACGTCGATACGGCCCTGCTGGAGCGCGGTGAGCGTCGCCCCGTTCTCCGAGTAGACCTTCACGTCGTACGGCTTCTTGCCGGCCTTGGCGCACACGCCCTTCTGGGCGGTGAGGGTGGCCTCGAAGGTGGTGCCGGCGCCGGTGCCGATGGTCAGCCCGCACAGCTCGGTGAGGTCGGTGACCTTCTTCTTGAGCGTGGTGTTGCCCTTCTTCACGGCGAAGCCCTGGCCGTCGTTGATGTAGGTGGCGAAGTCGATGGTCTTCAGGCGCTCGCTGGTGACGCCGAAGTTGCCGGTGCCGACGTCGTACTTGCCGCTGCCGAGGGCGGGCAGGATCGTCTCGAAGGAGGCGTCCTGGCGCTCCAGCTTCACGCCGAGCACCTTGGCCGCGGCGTCGGCGAGGTCGATGTCCAGGCCCGCGGGCTCCTTGTCCGTGCCGTTGGGGTAGTAGGCGCTGGGCGGGCCCGCGACCGAGCTGCCGACCCGCAGCGTGCCCGCCTTGCGCACGTCGGCCGGGAGCAGGGCGGCGACGGAGTCCACCTTGCGTACGGCGGCGACCGGGTCGTCGGTCGGCGCGGGCGAGCCCTGGGCGCCCACGGCCGCCGTGCCGTCACCGTCGCCGGAACCGCAGGCGGTCAGTGCCAGCAGCGGGAGCAGGGCGAGGGCGGCGGCGCCGCGCAGACGGGTTCTGATCGTGCGGATGGTCACTGGTCGGCGGCCCTTCCCGTGTGTTCCCGGACTGCGAGGTGTTTCTCGAAGGGCAGCGGCCCGATGGTCTCCGGGTCGGCCTCGGTGTCGAACAGCGGTGTGTAACCGGTGGCCAGGTACAGGCCCCGGGCCTCGGGCTGGCGTGGCCCGGTGGTCAGCCAGAGCCGCCGGTAGCCACGGGTCCGCGCCGCGCGCTCCAGCTCGGCGAGGACGCGCCGGGCGAGGCCGCGTCTGCGGTGGGCGGAATGGGTCCAGATCCGCTTCAACTCGGCCGTGGCGGCGTCGTACCGGCGGAAGGCGCCGCCCGCGACGGGCTCGCCGCGTTCCAGCAGCAGCAGGAGCAGACCGCCGTACGGTTCGGTGAACTCCTCGTCCGGGTAGCGGGCGATCTCGTCGTGCGCGTCCGCGCCGTAGCGGGTGGAGTACTCGTGGCCGAGTTCGCGCAGCAGCGGCTCGACCCGGGGATCGGAGACTGGTACCTGAATGACCGTCAATTCCGGTGCGGAGGTCACCCGTTCACCGCCGTGAGGGCCTGCGCGCCGCGTGCCGCCCGCTCGGCGTCGCGCTTGGCGACCTCCTCGCGGACGATCGGGATGACGTGCCGGCCGAAGTCGATGGCGTCGCCCAGCAGGTCGTAGCCGCGCGCGGAGAGGATGTCGACGCCGAGGTCGTAGTAGTCGAGCAGCGCCTGGGCGACCGTCTCCGGGGTGCCGACCAGGGCGTTGGAGTTGCCCGCGCCTCCGGTCGCGGCGGCGGTCGGGGTCCACAGGGCCCGGTCGTAGCGCTCGCCCGCCTCGGCGATGGCGATGAGGCGCTGGGAGCCGGTGTTCTGCGGTTGGTCGAGCCCGTTGTGGCGCTTGGTGATCGCCTCGCCGCGCTCCTTGCGGGCCTTGATCGCGCCGACCGTGCGGTGGGCCTTCTCCCAGGCCAGCTCCTCGGTCGGGGCGATGATCGGGCGGAAGGCGACCTGGATGCGCGGGACGTCGGTGCGGCCGGCGGCCTTCGCGGCGGCCTTCACCCGCTCGATCTGCTCGGCGGTCTTCGCCAGCGGCTCGCCCCACAGGCAGTAGATGTCGGCCTCGGCGCCCCCGGCGGCGTACGCGGCGGCCGACGAACCGCCGAACGACACGCCGGGGCGGGGCTGTTGTACGGGGAAGACGTCGCTGACGAAGTCGTGGAAGCGGTAGTGCTCGCCCTCGTGGTCGAAGGGCTCGTGGGTGGTCCAGATCTTCTTGACGACGCGGATGTACTCGCGGGTGCGGGCGTAGCGCTCGTCCTTGGTGAGCGTGTCGCCCTCGCGGCCCTGTTCGTGGTCGTTGCCGCCGGTGATGAAGTGCACGGTCAGCCGGCCCTCGCTGATCTGGTCGAGGGTGGCGAAGGTCTTGGCGGCGAAGGTGGGGTACGACACGTTGGGCCGGTGGGCGAGCAGGATCTGGAGGCGGTCCAGCCGGCTCGCGATGTACGCGGCGGCCGGCGCCGGGTCCGGCGATCCGGAGCCGTAGGCGAACAGCACCCGGTCCCAGTCGTGGTCCTCGTGCGCCCGGGCGAGCCTGAGCGTGTACTCCTTGTCGAACGCGGCGCCGGAGCGCGGCGTGGTTTCGGAGCCGTCGTTGGTGGCGGCGATGCCGAGGAACTCCACGGGCATGGGATGACCTTTCGGAAATGCGGCGCACGGGAAGGCAGGCCGAACCGGCGGCCGGGCACGGCTGAACCACCTTGCGTGCAGGCATGAATGACGGTCCGTCAGTCGACGGCTGACGGCTCTGGTGCGGGCGTGACGACGCCGGGCGTCGAGGGGAGGAGAAGGGGGTGCGGCGGCAGCGCGCGAAGGGAGGACTCGGCCCGCGACGGGGTCACCGAGGGAGGGAAGGGCCGGTCAGACGGCCCGCTGCCGAGTCAGACGCAACACGCCGCGGACCACACCCGACCGAAGTCGATGTGATCGCGCGTGACCAAGCGCTGCTGGGCATTCATGCGACCAATTGAGCAGGACATCGCGCTTCCCGTCAAGCGAGGCCCGGATGCCGGACCGGCACGACCGGCTTCGCACGGCGCGCTGTTGACACGGCGACGCCATGGGCACATACGATCGAAGACGGACCGGCTCCGCGCTGCGCGGCAGCCTCTCCGGCCGCGTTGAGGGACGCGGCGGCGTGACGACACCGAAACCCGGCGCCGGCAGCGGATGCGGCTGAGCACCGTCCTGCCCCCGGGTCACCCACGTCTGCGTTCCCTCCCCCGGAGAGCCTCCTCATGGTCACGCCGCCCGATGTCACGTCCACGCCTGCCGCGAAGACCCCGCGGGCACCCGACGCCCCCGCCCCCGACCTGCCCCGGATCGTGCCGCGCCGGCACGCCGGCCGGTGGCTGACCGCCGCCGTCGCCCTGCTGCTCTTCGCGATGGTGCTCAACTCCGTGGTCCGCAACGAGGCGTTCCAGTGGGACGTGGTGGGCCGCTACTTCACCACCACCGCCGTGCTCGACGGACTGCTGCTCTCGCTGTGGCTGACCGCGGTCGTGATGGTGCTCGGCTTTCTGCTCGGCACCTTGCTCGCGGTCATGCGGCTCTCCGCCAACCCGGTGCTGCGCACGCTGAGTTGGGGCTACGTGTGGGTCTTCCGGTCCACGCCGCTGCTGGTGCAGCTGCTGTTCTGGTTCAACATCGGCGCCCTGTACCCGACGCTCGGCCTGGGCATCCCGTTCGGCCCGGAGTTCCTCACCGTCAAGACGGTCAACCTGCTCGGCCCGACCCTCACCGCCGTGATCGGCCTGACCCTGCACGAGTCGGCCTACGCCGCCGAGGTCGTCCGCGGCGGCATCCTCTCCGTGGACGCCGGGCAGACGGAGGCGGCCCAGGCACTCGGTCTGAGCAGACGCCGCACCCTGCGCCGGATCGTCGTGCCGCAGGCGATGCGCTCCATCGTGCCGACCGCCGGGAACATGCTGATCGGCACCCTGAAGGGCACCAGCATCGTCAGCGTGCTGGCCGTGCACGACCTGCTGTACTCGGTGCAGCTGATCTACAACCAGACGTACCAGGTGATCCCGCTGCTGATGGTCGCCACGCTGTGGTACATCGCGGTGACCACGGTGCTGAGCGCGGGCCAGTTCTATGTCGAGCGGTACTACGCCCGCGGCAACTCCCGTGCCCTGCCGCCCACTCCGCTCCAGCGGCTGCGCGGCCACCTGAGCGCCGTACGCCTGCGCTTGAGCGCTGCGACGGCGTCCGACGCCCGCCCGGCGATCGGCGGCGACCGGTGAGCGGCGACCCTTCCTCGGCCGTTCTGGTCGTCGTCGGCGCGGGGCCGCGCGCCACGGGGCTGCTGGAGCGGATCGCCGCCAACGCGCCCGAACTGTGGGCCGGGCGGCGGGAGTTGCGGATTCATCTGGTGGACCCGCATCCGCCGGGGCCGGGGCGGGTCTGGCGGGACGAGCAGTCCGGGCTGCTGCGGATGAACTCGATGGCGGAGGACGTCACGATGTTCACCGACGAGTCGTCCACCATCGAGGGCCCGGTACGGCCGGGTCCCTCGCTCGCCGAGTGGGCGGCCCAGTTCTCCGGCCGGGGCCCGCGTCACCCGCCCTACGTCGAACCGGCCGACCCGGACGTGCTCGCCGAGCTGCGCTCGCTGACCGGGAGCGACTTCCCCACCCGCCGCGCCCAGAGCGCCTACCTGGACTGGGTGTTCCGCCGGGCGCTGGCCGAACTGCCGCCCACCGTCACCGTCGAGTGGCACCGCACCACCGCGACCGCCGTCACCGGTCCCCCCGACGGCCCCCAACAGGTCCACCTGGCCGACCGCGCCACCCCGCTCACCGCCGACCTGGTGGTCCTCGCCCAGGGACACATCGGTTCCCTCCCCGCCGCCGGGGACCGCGACCTCGCCGCCTTCGCCCGCCGGCACGGCCGCTTCCATCTCCCGCCGGAGTTCTCGGCCGACGCCGACCTGTCCGGGCTGCGCCCCGGGGAACACGTCATCCTGCGCGGCTTCGGGCTCGCCTTCATCGACCTGATGTCCATGCTCACCGAGGGCCGCGGCGGTACCTACCGCACCGAACCCGACGGCACCCTCACCTACCTGCCGTCCGGCCGCGAGCCCGTCCTGCACGTCGGATCGAGGCGCGGGGTGCCGTACCACTCCAAGACCCGCTACCAGCTCCAGGGGCCGCGGCCCCCGCTGCCCCGGTACTTCGGTCCCGACGCGGTCGACGGGCTGCTCGCCGAGGGCCGCCCGCTGGATCTGCGACGCGATGTTTGGCCGCTGATGGCCAAGGAGATCGGCTTCGGCCACTACCACGAGCTCTTCCACGCCCACCCCGGGCGCACCGCCCTGCCCTGGCCGGACTTCGTCGCAGCGTACGACCGGCTGGACTGGTACGGCGACGAGAGGGCGGCCCTCGTCGCCAAGGCCGTACCGGACCCGGCGGACCGGCTGGACTTCGAGCCCCTGGACCACCCCTTGGACGGCCTCTCCTTCCCCACCCCGGACGCCTTCCAGGACCATCTGCGCGACCACGTCGCCCGGGACGTCACCCGCCGCGAGGACCCGGAGTTCAGCGCCGACCTCGGGGCGTTCCTCGCCCTGCTCTCCCTGTACGGGCAGCTGCCCCGGCTGGTCGCGGCGGGACGGCTGACCGCACGGTCCGTCGCCGAGCATCTCGACGGCTGGTGGCAGGGCTTCTTCAACTTCCTGGCCTCCGGGCCGCCCGGCTTCCGGCTGCGCCAGCTGCTGGCCCTGTCCACGGCCGGGGTCGTCCGCTTCCTCGGCGCCGGTATCCGGATCGGCACCGACGAGACCACCGGCACCTTCACCGCGACCAGCGCCACCGTCCCCGGCCACACCGTCCACGCGCCCGCGCTGATCGAGGCATATCTGCCCGCCGCTTCCCTCGACCGCACCGAGGACCCCCTCCTGCGCGAGCTGCACCGGGCCGGCGCCCTCACCGAGGAGGTCATCGCCGACGCCACCCACACCCACCGCTCCGGACTGCTCGCTGTCTCCCCCGCGGACGGCCACGTCCTCGACCCGTCCGTCGGCGGCACCCATCCGCGTCGTATCGCGCTCGGCGCCCCGACCAACAGCCGGGCGGTAGCCGCCTTCGCCCGTCCCCGCACCGACGCGCCCGCCTTCCGCCAGAACGACGCGGTGGCGCGCGCGCTTTTGCGCGCCCTTGGCGCCGGGCGCGTGACCTGGGACTTCTCGAATAGCGAGCAGGAAGTGTCCATTATATGAAAAGCCCCTTGGGATAGGGGCGGGCTTCTGCCACGATCCCCATCAACCAGGTAGGAAAACTAGGAATCTGTGGGGTGGGGTGGCCATGAGCACGCGCGACCGCACAGACCTGTCGTCGCCCCTCCTGACCACACGTCGCCACATCGACTTCGGCCGGACGTCCAGCGCCATCTGTCGGCCCGTCTGAGCCCCTCCGCGCTTCCCGGCCGTCCCCCCACATCGCTGCGCCCCCTGCTGTCCCACCGGGACGGCGGGCGAGTGGTGTGCCGGTGCGCACCCGCAGGCTTCACGCCCCGTGCCGTACCTCCCTGATCACCCTTTCCCTGAGAGGACACCTCCGTGTCTGCCGCAAGACCGCTCACCACCCTGCGCACCTTCGCCGTCATCGCGGCGCTCCCCCTGCTGCTGACCGCCTGCGGCTACGGCGCCGAGTCCACCGACGACGGCAAGCAGGCCGAGGTCGCGGCGGACGCCAAGAAGCTCTCCGCCGACGAGGTGAAGATCGGCTACTTCCCCAACCTCACGCACGCCACCGCTCTGGTGGGCGTCCAGGAGGGCCTGCTCCAGAAGGAGCTCGGCGGCACCACGATCAAGCCGTCCACGTTCAACGCGGGGCCGTCGGAGATCGAGGCGCTGAACTCCAAGTCCATCGACATCGGCTGGATCGGCCCCTCCCCCGCCATCAACGGCTACACCAAGGCGGACGGCAGCAACCTGCGGATCATCTCGGGTTCGGCCTCGGGCGGCGTGAAGCTCGTCGTCAACCCCGAGAAGATCAAGTCCCTGAAGGACGTCAAGGGCAAGAAGATCGCCACCCCGCAGCTCGGCAACACCCAGGACGTGGCGCTGCTCAACTGGATCTCCGAGCAGGGCTGGAAGGTCGACGCGGAGAGCGGCAAGGGCGACGTCTCGGTCATCCGCACCGACAACAAGATCACCCCGGACGCCTACAAGTCCGGTTCGATCGACGGCGCGTGGGTGCCGGAGCCGACCGCGTCCAAGCTGGTCGCCGAGGGCGCGAAGGTGCTCCTCGACGAGGCCGACCTGTGGCCCGACAAGAAGTTCGTGATCACGAACCTCATCGTGCGGCAGGACTTCCTGAAGGAACACCCGGACGTCGTCGAGGCCGTGCTGCGCGGCTCGGTGAAGACCAACGCGTGGATCAACGCCAACCCGGACAAGGCCAAGGCCGCCGCGAACAAGGCCCTGGAGCAGCTCTCCGGCAAGGCCCTGCCCGCCGACATCATCAACCCGGCGTGGAAGTCGATCACCTTCCTGGACGACCCGCTGGCCGCGACCCTCGACACCGAGGCGGACCACGCGGTCCAGGCCGGCCTGCTGGAGAAGCCCGACCTCAAGGGCATCTACGACCTCGCGCCGCTCAACAAGGTCCTCAAGGCCGAGGGCAAGGACGAGGTCGACGACGCCGGTCTCGGCGTCAAGTAGCACCCGCCCGCACCCCGCACCCGACGTTTCCCAGGAGGTGACGACCATGGCCACGTCGACGGCCACGACCGCCGAGGTCGCCGAGGACGCCACGACGGCGACGTACGCCGCCCGGATCGAGCATGTCTCGAAGTCCTTCGCCGGCCCCGCCGGACAGCAGCTCGTCCTGGACGACATCACGCTCGATGTCGCTCCCGGCGAGTTCGTCACCCTCCTGGGGGCCTCGGGCTGCGGCAAGTCCACCCTGCTCAACCTGGTCGCGGGGCTGGACCGGCCGTCCGCCGGCACCATCGGCACGGACGGCCGGCCCGCCCTGATGTTCCAGGAGCACGCGCTGTTCCCATGGCTGACCGCGGGCAAGAACATCGAACTCGCCCTCAAGCTCAGGGGCGTACCCAAGCCCGAGCGCCGGCCGGAGGCGGAGCGGCTGCTCGAACTGGTGCGGCTGAAGGGCGCGTACGGCAAGCGGGTGCACGAGCTGTCCGGCGGTATGCGGCAGCGGGTCGCGCTGGCCCGCGCCCTGGCGCAGGACAGCCGGCTGCTGCTGATGGACGAGCCGTTCGCCG
>NZ_KQ948924.1:363219-565806 GCF_001514235.1 Streptomyces caeruleatus
CGCCGAGTTGTCCGTCGAGATCACCGAAGAACTGCGTGGGGAGATCCGCCGCCATGGCCAGCACTGACAACGGCGTCGACATCGAGGTCGACGTCACCAAGAACGACTCCCCGGCGGCGCGTGCGGCGCAGGACGATCTGGCGGGGCTGGAGGCCGGGCTCGACGCGCTGGACTCGGTGCAGGTCGGCCGTACGCCGCTGCGCGAGACCCTGGTCCGCAAGGTGCTGCCGCCCGTCACCGCTGTCGCGCTGGTGCTGGTGGTCTGGCAGCTGCTGGTGTGGGCCGAGGTCGCGCCCGACTACAAGCTGCCCTCCCCGTCCGACGTGTGGGGCGAGCTGCGCCGGTCCTGGCTGCAGGGCACCCTCTTCGACTACATCTGGACGTCCGTCTCGCGCGGCCTGTTGGGCTTCCTGCTGGCGCTGGCGATCGGTACCCCGCTGGGCCTGCTGGTCGCCCGGGTGCGGTTCGTGCGGGCGGCCATCGGCCCCATCCTCTCCGGCCTCCAGTCGCTGCCGTCGGTGGCCTGGGTGCCGCCTGCCGTCATCTGGCTGGGCCTCAACGACTCGATGATGTACGCCGTGATCCTCCTCGGCGCCGTCCCCTCCGTCGCCAACGGCCTCGTCTCGGGCATCGACCAGATCCCCCCGCTGTTCCTGCGCGCCGGCCGGACCCTGGGCGCGACCGGTCTGCGCGAGGCCCGGCACATCGTGATGCCGGCCGCCCTGCCCGGCTATCTGGCGGGCCTCAAGCAGGGCTGGGCCTTCTCCTGGCGCTCCCTCATGGCCGCCGAGATCATCGCCACCTCACCCGACCTCGGCATCGGCCTGGGCCAGCTGCTGGAGCACGGCCGCACCAACAGCAGCATGTCCCAGGTGTTCCTCGCCATCTTCCTGATCCTGCTCGTCGGCATCGCGATCGACCTGCTGATCTTCAGCCCGCTGGAGCGGAGGGTCCTGCGCGGCCGGGGACTGCTGGTCACCCGCTGAGCGCGCGGTGCCTGCCGCCGTGCCACCGTCCGGTCAGCCGGGCGTGATCAGCACCGTGACCGTCCGGTTCCGCACGACGCCCGGGTACGGCGCGTCCCGCTGATCCGCGCTCGCCGTCGTGAACGCCGTCAGTGGCCTGCCGCTGGCGGCGCTCAACTCCCGGGCGGCGACGAGCGCACGCCACAGGGCGAGGACGGAGCCGCCCCTGTCCGGGGCGCCGGGCACGGTGGCGGTGTGACCGAGGACCTCGACGTCGGCCTGCCGTCCCGCGAGACGCCCGCCCAGGACGGCAAGACGGTCGGCGCCGGCCGGGGTGAGCCGGTCGGCCTCCGCGAAGAGCCCGTCGGTGAAGGTGACTTCCACCGCGTCCCCGTGCACCGCCGCGTCGATGCCCGGTGCGCGCACCGCACGGGCCAGTGCCGCCACCACCTCCGCGCGGCCTGCCGACGCGCGGGCCCGTTCCTGTTCCTGCCGCGCCCGGTGTTCGGCGTCCAGTCGCCGGGCGAGCTGTTCCGCCCGGTCGGCGAGCGTCCGGGCGGGTCGCTCGGGTCGCCCGTCCGCTTCGTCGGTGAGGACGACCGTGCAGGCCGCGATCGCGGCCACCGCGCAGACCGCGGCGGCCAGTGCGGTACCGGCGCGATGCCGGGCGAACGCCGCCCGTGGGCCGCGGCGGCCGAGCCGGTCGATCCTCGCCAGCCCCGCCGACGCTGCGGCGTCCTGCGGCTGCTGCTCCTGGACCCTGCGCCAGTACTCCACCGCCCTGGCCGGCTCGCCCCGCTGGGCGTGCACCCGGGCGAGCAGGTCGAGTACGTCGTGATGGCCGGCGAGGGCGGGATCGTCGGCCTCGTGCAGCAGCCGCAGCGCACCGTCCAGGTCACCGGAGCGGGCGGCCGCCCGTGCGCGCGAGACAAGCAGGACGACCCGGAGCGCGTCGGCGGGCCGGACCGGTGTGGGTGCAGCAAGCACCGTCAACTCCTCTTCTCAGCCTGGCTAGTTGATGCCACCGGTCATCCGCTCCGCCTCCTCCGCCGCCCCCGGCGGCAACAGCCTGCGCAGCCGCTCGTTGACCCCGGCGAGGGCCCGGCGGTTCCCCGCGGCGACGGCCCGGCGGCCCTCCAGGATCGCGGCGTCCGCCTGCGCCCGGGAGAACATGTCGTCCCGCATCTCGACCAGCGCGCGGAAGACCACGTACTCCCACTGGTCGGTACGGCGCAGCAGCTCGACATGGAACTCCCCGGCCCGCTTGACGAGCCGCCGCAGGTCCGCGGGAGTGGCGTCGTCGCCGAGCGAACTGGCCCGCTCGCGCATGTTCTGCAGCTCCCGGCGGTCCGAGGGGCCGCCGCCGGTCTGTTCCATGACGTCCTCGCAGGAGCTCAGCAGATCCCACAGCTCACGTTGCAGCCCGGGGACCTCGATCGCCTGCTCGATGTCGTCGAGCTGGGCCTGCACGTCACGGATCCGCCGCTCGCTGGTGACGGCGGCACCGGTGTCGACGGCGGCCGCGTCGACCTCCTTGCGCAGCTGGGGGATGGTCTTCTGCTCTGCGAGGTCGGCCAGTTGCTCCCGCGCCTGGTCGGAGTGCACCTCCTCGGCCTGGTCTTCAAGGAGACGCACGCGCTGTTTTCTTGTCCATCACCTCTCCATCCTTCACGCGCAGTCCGGACTCGTCATAGGTGATGAGCAGGTTGGCCAGCGACAGGTCGCGGTGCACGATGGGGTGCTGCCGCTCGTGGGCGACGGCGAGTCCCTCGGCGGCCTGCCGCAGCACGGCCGTGGCCTCACCGACCGGTACGGCGGCCAAGGCGAGGCGATCAGCCGCTCCAGGCTGCCGCCGGCGACGTACTCCATGGTGATGTAGCCGCGCACCCCCTCGGAGGTCTGCACGGTGCCCGCGTCGAAGACCCGGATGATGTTGGGGTGTCCCAGGGTGGAGAGGATGCGGGCCTCGTCGAACATCCGGGAGGTCGCCGCCAGCGAGGCCACGTGCTTGAAGAGCTTCAGCGCCTGCCAGCCGAGGATGTGGTGGCCTACCCGGTACACCTCGGCGAAGGCGCCCTCGCCGAGCCTGCGGTCCACGACGAGCGCGGAGTTGATCCGCTGCCCACGGGTCAGCAGTGCCCTCCCCGCGCCCGTCGTGTCCCCCGTCATCCACCGCCCCTTCCGTCCCCTGAGGTCGCCTCACCGTGCCACGCACCGCCCGGGACCCCTCCCGGGCGCCGGGCGGCCGGTCAGGAGTGGGTGACCTTGATGCGGGAGATGCGGACCTCGCCGTGGTTGTCGTCGGTGCACGGCTCGGAGTTGTCGCAGTTGGCCTGCGTGTAGGCGCCCGCCTTGAAGTAGTTGGTGTCGCCGTCGTGGGAGACCGTCGTCTCCAGGCGGCCGTTGTAGTAGGCGTCGATCTCCCCGTCCCGGGCCACGAACTTGGCCTCGAACTCGGTGCCGAGCTCGTAGTCGTCGGTGACGAGGTGGGCGTGCCGGTCGTCGCCGTCGGTGATGTAGAGGCTGCTGCCTTCGAGCCGGAAGACGGTGACGTCGTCGTCCCCGCCGTGGACCTGTGCGCCGACCAGGTACGGCCGTTCCTCAGGCAGGGCCGTGAACGCCTCGCGGACCACGAGGGTGTGGGTGCCGTCGGTGGTGGACCACTCGGCCTCGTCCGCGCCGCCGTCGGTCATCTCCCGCAGTTCGGCGCGCGGGTAGCTGGAACCTCCCGTCGTCACACCGTTGACGGCGGCCCGGAACCGCACCGCGTCACAGCCGGCCTCCGCCCGGAACCAGGGGTCGGCGGAGAAGGTCGCCAGCTCGGGCTGGGTGATCTCGGTGGGGTCCTCGTCCTCGCCGGTGGGCAGGGTCAGCTTCCAGTTCGTCAGATCGAGGACGTCGGCGGGGTGGGCGCACCGGGCGGCCGCCCGCTCGTGCGGGGTCTGCGCGCCGGCGTGCGTGGACAGGGCGAGCGTGGCGGTCGAGACGGCCGCGGTGAGACCGGCCAACACGAGGGTCCGGGTGCTGGGCATGGAGGAGTGCCTTCCTGTCGGGGTCGCCAAGGGATGTTCTGAAAGTCCTGTGCGGTTCGGGCCGCGCGTACGGTACGCGCGATCGCCGGGACCCCTCCCGGAAATCGACGGGACCCCTCCGGAACCGGTGGTCTCACCGCATCTGCACACACGGGACACCTGCGCATGCGTGCGACTGATGAAGGCTCTGGGTAGACACTGCGTACGGTCCGCCCCACGCGTTAGGTTCGATGCGATCCACGCGTGCGGTCCGGGCCGTGTGCGTTCGGGAATCGACCGAGGGGGAAGATCCGTGCGTTCCGGGGACGAGTTCGCCGACCGCTATGTCCTCAAGGAGGTCATCGGCACGGGTCGGGGCGGCGATGTGTGGCTGGCCCACGACACGGTGGTGGGCCAGGACGTCGCCCTCAAACCCGAGCGGACGGACGGCGAGGGCGAGACCGCGGTGCGCCGGCTGCTGGGCGAACCGCGCGCCATGGCCAAGTTCCGCGACCATCCGCACGTAGTGACCCTGTTCGACGTCATCACCGCGCCCCGGGAGGGCGACGCCCCGGAGACGTACTGGTTCGTCATGGAGTACGTCCCCGGCGGCGGCCTGGACCGGCAGCCGACGGTGTCTCCCGTGCGGGCGGCCCGTATCGGGGCCGAGCTCGCCGACGCGCTGGCCGCCCTGCACGAGGCGGGCATCGTCCACTGTGACGTCAAGCCCGCCAACATCGGGCTCACCCGGCACGGCACCGCGAAGTTACTGGACTTCGGCGCCGCGTACCGGGTCGGCGGCGCCGAGACCATCACCGTCAACGGCCCGTTCAGCTTCACCCCCGACTACGCCGCCCCCGAGCTGGCCCGGGGCAACGTCCCGCGGCCCGCCTCGGACGTGTTCTGTCTGGCGGCCACCCTCTGCGCGCTGGTCACCGGCGCGCCGCCGCGCGGTGGCGCTCCCGCGGACGACGATGCCCCGGCCGGGACGGGGACCGAGGAGGAGGAGGCCGAGCGCCTGCGGTACTGGAAGGCCGAGCAGGGTGTCGTGGAGCTGGACGCCGCCGCCGTGGGCCCGCTGTACCCCGTGCTCACCTCCATGCTGCGCCGCGATCCCCGGCAGCGCCCCGAGGCCGCCGAGGTCAAGCGGCTCCTGGCGGAGGTCGCCGGGTCCGGGCCTTCGCCCTCCCGGGACCCGGGCACCACCAGCCCCGTCAGAGGGCGGCGGCGCCGGCGCGGCCGGCTGCTGCTGGGCGCCGCGGCACTCGGCGTCACCGCCGCACTGGCCCTGGGGCTCGTCGCCCTGCCGGACGGCGACGACGACGGCAAGGCCGCTCCGCAGCGCTCGGGCGAGAGCCGGCCTCTGATCGGCGACCCGCACACGGCCGACGTGTGCGCCCTGGCCGACCCCGCCGCCTTCGAACAGTTCGGCGACGGGGAGATCCGGGTGGACGTGGACTACGGGAACTTCGACCGCTGCGACGTGCTCGTGAGCGTCGACGACAAGACCCGTATCGATGTCTCGGTGAGCCTGCGCAAGGGCTCCCCGCCCGAGGGGTCGAAGCCCTCCAGCACCGTCGGACGGATCGGGATCCGCGAGGAGCAGGCCGAGGACGACGAGTGCAAGCTGTTGCTGACGGCCGACGGCGACAGCGGTGACACCCTGGTCGGGGTCCGCGTCAACATGGGCAAGGGCTCCGTGTTCGGCGGCACCGCGGCCCTGTGCGCGGTCGCGGACAAGGCCGCCCGGGGCGCGGCCGGGGTCCTCGACCGGGGCCCGCTCCAGCGTCGTTCGCCCGCCTACCCGCCCGCCTCGCTGGCCTGGCGCGACGCCTGCGAACTGCTCGACGCCAAGGCGCTGTCCGTCGTTCCCGGGATCGAGGCCGACGTGCCGGAGGTCGGGGTCGCGAACTGGAGCTGTGAGTGGTCGAGCGACGTCGACGAACTGGACGCGGAGGTGAGCTTCTTCCGCGATCAGCCCAAGTCGGCCGGGGAGGGCACGGCCCTCAGCCTCGGCGGACACCGCACCGTCATCGAGAAGGGCGACGACGGGGACACCTGCTCGGCGTTCGTGGAGTACCGCAGGTACAGCGGCCAGGACGCCGAGACGGCCGCGGAGATGGTGCGCCTGGAGGTCGGCGGGCAGCAGCCCACGGACAAGCTGTGCGGGATGGCCAGGGACCTCGCGGCCTCCGCCGCCGGCCGACTGGGCGGCTGAGGACTCAGGGCGCGGAGTCGGGCCAGGCCGCGTCGTCCTCCATCAGGTCGAGGTCCGGCGGTACGAGCGTCGTGGACTCCACCAGGCCCTTGATCAGGTTGTGCAGCAGGCTGTTGTCCCCGGGACGGCCCTGCGACTTGTCGTGGATCAGCGGGTACCGGAAGCCGGTGCGGTCCAGCCGGTGGCGTACGGCCTCGATGCGGTGCTCGATCCTGCGCTCCGTCCACTTCGCGTCCGGGCGGAGGTAGCCGAGCTGCTTGGCGGCCGTGGCGTACGACAGGGGGCGCGGGTCCTCCTCGTACAGCAGATACCGCTGACCGAGGACGACCAGCAGCAGTCGTTCGTCGTCGTTGAGCGCCCAGGTCTCCGGCCGGATGGTCTCGGCGCGCCGCCGGGACAGCGGTCCCTGGTCGTCGTGGCCCGCCACGTACAGCTCCACCAGGTGCTCGCGGTAGCCGGAGCCCTTCACGAACAGCGGGGTGTAGCCGGTGTCGAGCGGCATCGGTTCGGTGCTGAGGTGCATCATCCGGCCGCGCGGCAGCCGGACGAGCTGCTGCCCGGTGTTCCGTAGCCACCACAGCCCTTGACGGTACGTCAGCTCTCCGTGCCGTCGGCTCACCCGCAGGTCGTCCACGCCGACCCCGAGGTCCACGTCCGGTTTCTCACCGCGTCCGAAGCGGACCGTGAGCCCCGGGCGGGGCGGCGCGCTGAGCTCGCCGGTGACCGTCCGGGCGTGCAGGGTCCCGGGCGTGGTGGGCGCGACACCACGCGCGAGGCTGGCGGAGAGGGGCATCGCGGGTCTCCTCGGGGCGTGGGCTCGTCATGCGGTACCCGCATGATGCGCCTTCACCCACGGGAGGGGTCCCGGGGGGCCGTGCCCCGCGTCTACGGCCTCGCTAGGAGGAGGAGCACTGGCTGAGATCCATCTCGAGAAACGTCCAGCTGTCGTTCGACCCCTGGGTGACGAGCTGGTCCGTACCGTCGTTCCGGGTCGTGATGTTCCACGTCTCGCTGTAGGGACCGGGCGGGGCCGTTTCCTGGTCCTGCGAGGTCGCGCTGTCCGGTGCGTACTGGATTTCCTGCTGGCGAACCTCGAAGTTCCCTGCCTCGCTGTAATCTTGCTGTCCGACTTGGACGTACAGGTAGGTCCCGTCTGCTTCGAATTCCACGTGGGACGACTTGTCCTCGGCGATCCAGCCGCCGAGCAGTTGTCCAGGAATCTCGGCGGCCTGCGCGTACGCGGGCCCGCCGTTGACAGTGATCAGTGCGCCACCCAGGAGAACAGCGCACGCGCCGACCCGTATCGCCCTCGAGAATCGAGAATGTATGGCGGTCATGGCAACCCCGTGAGGGCTGGGGAGAGTTCCTTCCTCATTTTGCGCGCCCGGACACCCGCTCGCATCTGGATCACAGCGCGACAAACGGTGCGGAAACGTCGAGAGCCTCGCCTCACATTCACGTGAGGCGAGGCTCTGATCCGGACAGACAGTCCGTCGAACTGTCGGGACGACAGGATTTGAACCTGCGACCCCTTGACCCCCAGTCAAGTGCGCTACCAAGCTGCGCCACGTCCCGGCGCGCATCGCGCGGCGAACCGCGTGATCACGCAGGTCAACCCTACCGCATACGCACCCTGCCCCGGCCGCGGCGACCTCTTGACCCATAGTTGCTGTCACCTATAATTGCCGTCCCCAATCAGATCTCGTGGCGGGAAGCCGGGGAACCCCACGGCCCGCGTACCGATCGGAGCCCCATGTCCCTCCTGGCCCGGCCCGCTGTGGCCGCCTTCGTCGCCAAGGCGATGCAACGTGTGACCGTCATGGCGGACCGGCGTTCGGGCGGCCGTGGGTCGGCCGCCGCCTCGCATGCCCGGTTCCCGGAATTCCCGCGCAGGGTAAGGGAGTTGGCGATCCCCACGTCGGTCGCCCCGGCCCGGGCCACCGTCTATCTGCCCGCGAACGACGAGCCCGCTCCCCCGGTGCACGTCAACTTCCACGGCGGCGGCTACGTCATGACACTGACCGAGCTGGACGACCCGCTGTGCCGCTTCCTGGCCGCCGAGGCCGGCGTGGTCGTGGTCAACGTGGACTATGTCGTCGCCCCGCAGCACCCGTTCCCGGCGCCGCCCCGGCAGGCGTACGACGTCGTCCGGTGGGTCGCGGAGCACGGCGTCGAGGAGGGCTGGGACGGCGGGCGGCTCACCGTGGGCGGGCAGAGCGCCGGGGGCGGACTGGCGGCGGCCGTGGCCCGCCAGGCCTTCGAGGAGGGTGGGCCCGCCATCGCGCTCCAGGTGCTGCACTATCCGCCGCTCGACCTCGCGACCCACGCCCGGGACAAGCGGGCCGCCGTCGCCAGGCCGATGCTGCGGCCCTGGATGGCCGACGTCTTCGACACGTCGTACGTCCCGGACGCGCGGCGGCGTCTGGACCGGCTCGTGTCCCCGGCGCACCCTTCGGACACCGTGGACCTGAAGGGCATCGCGCCGGCCCTGGTGGTCACCGCCGAGTACGACCTGCTGCGGGCCGAGGGCGAGCGGTACGCCGAGCGGCTCCGGGGCTCGGGGGCGCTGGTCGAGCACCACGAGGTGCGCGGCGCCGACCACGGGTACGACGGGCAGGACGACGGCAAGGCCCGTGAGGTCTACGACCTGATGGCCCGGCGGATACGGGAGGCGACGGGCGCCGCCTGAACGCGGGGCGCCCGGCCGTCGCGGCGCCGCGCTCGCCGGCGTACATCCCTTCGCCGGTCCCTCACCTGTTCCGCACCATCGGCGAGGGCTCCTTGCGCATCTCCTGGGTGTACTCCTCCGGGCACGTCACCCGCACGTTCGTCGAGACCGGCCGGGCGGTCGAACACCTGTCGGCGGAGGACCAGGCGGGCGCAGCCGGCGGGGCGGCCGTCGGGGTGTTCCTGGCGCTCCTCCCGGGGCTCCAGGACATCCCCGCGACGAACCCCGCCATCAGCAGCGTCACCGCCACGACCACCCACCACGGCAGTCCTGCCTTGGCCATGAACGCGACGACAGCCACCAGTGCGAGAAATGCCGTCACGTCCTGATCCCCCATCAACTGTGAACACACCTGCCCCCGACGTCACGAGAGCCGCCCTGCAGCACTACGGGCATATGACGCAACAATACGCGAGACCGTCGTATAACCCAGTTCGGCTCATCTGTACATATGGTTCGTCCGTACATATGACGGACGCCACTCACCGCAGGTGCCGCGGCGAGCGGCGCCCCCCTCGCTCCCGGTCGGCGCGTACGCCGGTCAGTGCGCGCCTATGAGCTCCGGCTCGCTTCCCCGGTCCGCCGTCTGCTTCGAGCCGCGCAGTGCGGCGATCCCGATCAGGACCATGGACGACAGACCGGCGAGCGCGAAGGCCGTGAAGCCCCAGTCACCCTGGTTCGCCGCGAGCAACTGGCCTCCCAGCCACGGTCCGAAGACGGCGCCGAAGCGGCCCATGCCGGAGGTCCAGCCGACGGCGGTGGCACGGTTCTCGGGGCGGGAACGGATCGAGACGGTCGCGTAGATCATGGTCTGCGCGCTGTTGAGGAACACACCGGTCAGGAACACCACCGTGAAGGTGAGCGCCAGCGGCATGCGGACGCTGAGCAGGAAGACGCCGGCGGCGGTCAGCGCGAATCAGATCAGCGAGATCCGCGGGGCTCCGAACCGGTCGGAGGCGCGCCCGGCGACCAGCATGCCGACGATGCCGCCGAGGTTGAACAGGACCACGAAGGTCAGGGCCGAGCCGAGGTTGTAGCCCTCGCCGCGCATCAGGGTGGGCAGCCAGGTGGCGACGCCGTAGACGAGGAGCAGTCCGCCGAAGGAGGCCGGCCAGTACAGCAGGGTCCGGGTCCACTCGCCGCCCCGGAAGAGGTTGGCCAGGGAGTGCCGGCGGTCGGCGGCGGCCTGCTTGTCGGCGGGGGCGGCGGGCAGTTCGACCTCGTAGCCCATCAGCATGTGGGGCAGTACCGAGCCGTAGACGAACATGTCCAGGCCGTCGAAGAGGACGGCCAGCCAGCACAGGCCGACGGCGAGTACGGCCAGTCTGCCGACGCGAGCGGCCGGGGAGGGGGAGGAGGACATCCTTGTTTTCCTCTCGTGCGTTGTGCGCCAGACGCTAAGGAGCCGGATGGGTGAGCAGGGCGTGTTCGTGCCCGTCGGGGTCGGTGGTGAGGTACTGCTTGCCGATGCCGGGCTCGTCCTCGACCCACTGGCCCGAGCCGCCGGCCGCCTCGACCGCCCCGACACGGCGGTGCAGTGCCTCCTCGCTGGAGGTGCGCAGGGCGAGCCGGCCGAGGCCGGGCCGGTCGCGGGCGGTGAGGACCAGGCTGTGGTGCTCGTAGTCGTCGAAGGTCCGTAGGTAGACGGTGTCGCCTTCCTGACCGTTGACCGTGAGGCCCAGGTAGTCGGTGAAGAAGGCGACGCTGGCGTCCAGGTCGGGGGTGAACAGCTGGGCGTGGCCGATGTGGGCGATGTCGCCGAGCGGCGGGGTCTTCGGGGGCCTCCGGGGGTGGGTGCCGGGAGTGGGGCCGTCTCGGCGGGCCGGGGGAAGACGGTGCCGTCGAAGATCTTGCGGGCCGTGCGGACGACGGCGGTGCGGCGGGCGGCGGGCAGGCCTGCGGCGTCGGTGCCCAGGGCACTCTCGATGTCGAGGAACCCCGTGGGGTGTTCGATACGGACGCGGTCGCCGTCGGTGGGCAGCTCCGCGAGGTCCGTGCCGACGCCGCCCTGGATCCGCAGCCCGGCGGCGACACTCGCCGCGCCGAGCACGCCGACCGAGGTGTGGCAGCGGACCGGGATGAAGGTGCGGGTGGTGACCGCGCCGCCCTGGCGGGGCGGGGCGAGCAGGGTGACCTTGGGGACGGTGGTGTCCGAGACGTCACCGAGCCCCATCAAGTGGCCTGCGGCCAGCCTGAGTTCGCGGATCCGGTCGGCCAGCGCGAGGTCCTCCTCCAGGTCCCTGGGTGCCTCGTAGCCGGTGACCTTCAGTGCGGCCGCCTCGACGAGGACGGTCGGCATGCCGTTGTCCACGCAGGTCACCGGGATGCCGTCGAGCACGTCGCGGACGTTGCCGGTGGGCAGCAACTGCCCGGTGCCGGGCGGGAACTCGATTACCACCGGGGCCGCCGTGCCGGGCACGCCGGAGATCTCGGCGTCCCCGCTGTAGTCGACGCGGCCGCCGGGGGTCGGGAAGGTCGCCGTGGCGAGGTCACCGGAGTTGACCATGCGGATCCGTACGGAGGTCTCCTCCTCCCCCGCCGGGACCAGCCCGCGCTCCACGGCGAACGGGCCGATGCCGGCGAGGATGTTGCCACAGTTCTGACGGGCGCTCACTTCCGCTCGGTCGACGGCGACTTGGAGGAAGAGGTAGTCGACGTCGGCCCGTGGGTCGGGCGAGTGCGACACCACGGCCACCTTGCTGGCGAGCGGGTGGGCGCCGCCCAGGCCGTCGATCTGCCGCTCGTCCGGGCTGCCCATGACGCGCAGCAGCAGCTCGTCGCGGGCGGCGGGATCGGCGGGCAGGTCCTCGGCGAGGAAGTAGGCGCCCTTGGAGGTGCCGCCGCGCATCAGCAGGCAGCGGACCGCCACGGGCGGCCCGGTCACGGCTGCGCCTCCTCGCGGACGTACTCGTCGTAGGACCGGTACGTCACGCCGAGCCGGACGAGCTTCTCGCGCAACCCGTACCGGTCCAGGCCGAGTTGGCCCGCCAGGAAGGCGGTGCGGGCGGCGGCCTCCTTGGCCTCGCGGGCCTCGGACTTCCCGACGGTCTCGCGGGCGCGTTCGCGGGGAACGACCACGACTCCGTCGTCGTCGGCGAGGATCACGTCGCCGGGGCGGACCACCTGGCCGTCGATGGCGACCGGCACGTTCACCGAGCCGCCGGTGGCCTTGACGGTGCCCTGCGCGCTGACCGCCCTGACCAGGCCGCGAAGCCCATGTCGCGCAGCTCCTGGGTGTCCCGGATGCCGGTGTCGAGGACGACACCGCGCACGCCGCGCCGCTGGAGGGCGGTCGCGAACAGCTCGCCGAAGAGGCCGTCGGTGGAGGGGGAGGTGGTGGTGACGACCAGGATGTCGCCCTCGCCGCACTGCTCCACGGCGGCGTGGATCATGAGGTTGTCGCCGGGCCAGCCGAGCACCGTGACGGCGGTTCCGGCGACCCGTACGCCCTGCTGGACGGGGCGGATGCCCGGCCCCAGCAGGCCGGTTCGGCCCATGGCCTCGCTGAGCGTCGCCACGCCGAAGCCGGCCAGCGCGTCGACGTCCTTCAGCTCCGCCTTGGGCGGGTCGGTGACGATGACGCCGCTCATGCCAGCTCCTTCGCGATCTGCGGGTAGGGGCGCATGTAGGCCTCGGCCATGGTCTTGTGGGCCAGGCCCAGGTTGGGTCCGGCGTTGCGCTTGAGCTGGACGCCGCGGCGGACGGCGAGGTCCGTGTAGTAGTCCCACAGGTGCTGCTGGGCGGCGAGGCACTCCAAGGCCCTCCGCTTGGTCTCCCACACCTCGGTGATGTCGAGCAGGACCTCGGGCCTGAAGCCGCTCATCTCGGGCTGGTGCGGCTCGAAGTAGAAGACCGGCGGGGCGCCGATGATCTCGCCCTCGCCCGGGTAGCCGATGGCCTGGGCGAGGATCCGGGCCTCCAGGGCCATGCGGTTGGCGGCCGGGTGGTCGCCGTTGTACGGGTCCTCGGTCGGGTGGGTGAGCACGACGTCGGGCTGGGTGTCGCGGTAGACGGCGACGAGCTGGTCGGTCAGCTCGGCGGTGGCGAGGAGCGGGTAGTCGCCGGCGTCGAAGAAGCGGACCTCGGCGCCGAGCGTGGTCGCGGCGCGCTCGGCCTCGTCCCGGCGTATCGCCTTGATCTCGTCGAGCTTCCTGCCCGCGCGCCAGGCCTTGGCGGACTCGCCGCGCTCGCCGAAGGTCAGGCAGGCGATGGTGACCTTCTCGCCCCGGGACGCGGCCAGGGCGACGGCTCCGCCCGCGCGCCACACGAAGTCCCCGGCGTGCGCGGTGATGACGAGGGTGGAGCGTGGTGGGGACGGGGGTCCCCCCGCGTGAGGTTGGCCGAGCCTTGGGGAGGGCGCATCGGAAGGCGTCATCGCTGCTACTCCTTGGGTGGCAGGTGCGCGCCCGCCCCGTGCGCTCGAACCGTGCGGCGACTCCGACGGGTCAGTCGCGCAGCGCCTCGATCACGCTGGTGAGGTGGGCGCGGACGGCCGCCTCGGCCGCCTGCGGGTCCCTGGCCCGGATCGTCTCGATCATGGCCAGGTGCTCGTTCAGGGAGTGCTGCGGACGGCCGGGCCTCAGTGCCAACTGGAAGCGGTGGCGCACCAGTTGTGCGTTGAGCCGCTCCAGCAGTTCCACGGCCGTCCGCTGGCCGGAGAACTCCCGGATCCTGGCGTGCAGTTCCTGGTTCAGCTCCGAGTACGTCATCGGCTCGCCGTCGGCCACGGCCTTGGTCATCGCCTCACCCAGGTCCGCCAGTCGGGTCAACTGCTCGTCGCTGGCCGCGACGGCGGCCTTCGCCGCGCAGAGCCCCTCCAGGACCATGCGGCACTCGGTGATGGCGACCGCTTCCTCCACGGTCACCACCCGCACCCGCGAGCCGCGGTTGCGGATCCGCTCGACCAGTCCCTGAGCCTCCAGATCGATAAGTGCCGCGCGGATGCTGGCCCGTGTCACACCGAACTGCTCGGCGAGCTCGTTCTCCACCAGCCGTTGAGCCGGTGCCATCTCGCCGTGCAGGATCGCCTGCCGCAGCTGCGCGAGCGCGTGCTGCTTGGCCTGCTCCCCGGTGCCCGGACGGGCTTCCTTCGGCATGTGCCCTCCCTGAGTGAGTGCCTGTCGAACGTAAATCTAGCCAAACAAAATTGTCAACAATTTTGTGCGCCGTTCTGTACGCCGGTGCCGTCGCGGGCCGACGCCGGTCGCCGGGCCGACGCCGGTCGCGGGCCGACGCCGAGGGTGGGGTCCTGCGACATGGCCGTACTTGCGCGAGGGCGACCGTACGACGTGGGACGGTGCACGAAAGGCTGCGCAAGGCGTACGCGATCAACCAGTGAGGCGTGGCGGCGCCGTCGAGCCGCGGATCTCCAACGTCGGTACGGCGAGGCGGACTTCGCCCGCTCCCCCGGCGCCCTCGAACCGGTCGAGCAGACGGCGGGCCGCGCGGCGGCCGACTTCGTGGCTGGCGTTGTCGACGGTCGTGAGCCACACGTGACGCAGGCGGGCGATGCTCGTGTTGTCGTAGCCGACGACGGACAGGTCGCGCGGCACCCGCAGCCCCGACTCCTCGGCCGCCGAGAGCGCGCCGATGGCGGCGATGTCGTTCACCGCGAACACGGCCGTCGGCCGTTCCGCCCGCCTCAGCAGCCGGACCGTCGTGCGGTAGCCGCCCTCCTCGGTCATGTCGCTCGCCTCGACGACCGTCTCGTCCCCGAGGCCGCGCTCCCGCATCGTCGCCTCGAAGCTCCGCCGCCGCAGCTCACCGACCGCGCCGTACCCGGCGATGTGCGCGATGCGCCGGTGCCCGAGGCCGATGAGGTGCTCGGTGACCAGGCGGGCGCCCCGCTCGTCGTCGTTGGCGACCACGTCCACGCCGGGCAGCAGCGGCTCGCGGGCACCCGCCACCACCACCGGGAGGCGCTCGGCGACCGCCCCGAGCGCGGCCGGGTCGGGCAGCGTGCCGACCACGACGAGCCCGTCGACCCCGAGGTCCAGGAAGGGGCCGGCCGGGTCCTGTCCGGTACGGCGGTTGAGGCGGGCGTCGGCCAGGAGCATGCGCAGGCCGTTGTCGTGCAGGAGGGAGTTCAGGCCGTCGAGCATGTCGACGAACCAGGGGTTGCGCAGGTCGTTGAGGAGGACGCCGACCGTGCGGGTGCGCTGCTCGCTGAGGCTGCGCGCGGCGGCGTTCGGGCGGTAGCCGAGTTCGCGTACGGCCCGCAGGACCGCCTCCCGCTTCTGCGGGCGCACCTGGTCCGAGCCGCGCAGGACGAGCGAGACCAGTGACTTGGAGACGCCGGCCCGGTCGGCCACATCGCGGATCGTCGGCGCTCTCATGGACATGGACCGTTCCATGAGCTGCCGGGCCTTGTCAAAGGGGACGGAAAGGGTTGACACCACAGCCGGGCCGCACCCAAGGTGAGCTGGACAGGAGATGGACCGGTCCAAAGAGGGGCTGCAATGGTGGACACGCTTGGCGTCGCCGTCGTCGGATTCGGCTGGATGGGGCGGGTGCACACCCAGGCGTACGCCCGAGTCGCGCATCACTACCCGGCGCTGGCGCTGCGTCCGGAGCTGGTGGCCGTCGCCGAGGACGTGCCCGGCCGGGCCGAGGAGGCCGCCGCGCGGTTCGGGTTCGCTTCGGCGACCCGCGACTGGCGCGAGGTGGCCGCCGATCCGCGCGTGCGGGCCGTCAGCATCACCGCGCCGAACTTCCTGCACCGCGAGATCGGCGTCGCGATGGCCGAGGCCGGCAAGCACATCTGGATCGAGAAGCCGGTCGGCCTGACCGCCGAGGACGCCCGGGCGGTGGCCGACGCGGCCGCCAAGGCCGGCGTACAGAGCGCGGTCGGCTTCAACTACCGCAACGCGCCCGCCGTCGAGACCGCCCGCGACCTGATCGCCGCCGGCGAGATCGGCACCGTCACGCACGTGCGCGTCCGCCTCTTCAGCGACTACGCCGCCCACCCCCAGGGTGCCCTGACCTGGCGTTACGAGCGTGAGCGCGGCGGCAGCGGAGTCCTCGGCGACCTCGCCTCGCACGGCGCCGACCTGGCCCGCTTCCTGCTCGGCGACATCGCCTCGCTGACCGCCGACACCGCGATCTTCGTACCCGAGCGGGCCCGCCCGACCGGCGCCACCGCCGGGCACACCCTCGCCACGGGAGAACTCGGCCCGGTCGAGAACGAGGACTACGTCAACTGTCTGCTGCGCTTCGCCTCCGGCGCCCGGGGCGTCCTGGAGGCCTGCCGGGTCTCGGTCGGCGAGCAGAACAACTACGGCTTCGAGGTGCACGGCACCAAGGGCGCCGTGTTCTGGGACTTCCGCCGCATGGGCGAGCTCGGCGTCAGCCGTGGCACCAGCTACCAGGACCAGCCGGTCAGCACGGTGTACGTCGGCCCGGGCGACGGCGAGTTCGGCTCCTTCCAGCCGGGCGCCGCGAACGCCATGGCCTACGACGACCTCAAGGTCGTCGAGGCGTACCGCTTCCTGCGCTCGGTCGCCGAGGGCGTCCCGCACGGAGCCACCCTCGACGACGCCGTACGCAGCGCGGCCGTACTCGACGCGATGGCGCGGTCGGCCCTGAGCGGCGCGTGGGTGGACGTGGCCGCGGGAGCGTGACGCCCGGGGTCAGCGCGCCCGGTCCGCCCGTCGGCCGATGGCCATCTTGACCGGTGCCATGGCCAGCCAGAGCCACATGGCCGCGGCACCGACGGCCAGGGCGAGCGGGATGCTGAGGGCGAACACCACCACCGTCACCGCGAGGTCGATCGCGTAGAGCCGGAAGCCCCCGGGCGGCTCGGTCTCGCCGCGCAGCCAGGGGCGCCGGAGCAGGACGAGGAGCACCGCGAGGTGCGCGGTGCCGAGGGCGGCGACGGCCGCCGCGTAGACGGCGACGGACTCGGGCTCCCTGCCGTACTCGGAGAGGAGCTTGGTGGGGAACGGCACCAGGGCCGCGATGCTCAGGCCCACGACGGACAGGGTGATCACCTGCCCGTCGATCTGCCGGACGAAGCCGAAGATCCGGCGGTGTTCGCGCCAGAAGGCGCCGAGCACCACCACGCTGAGCGCGTAGGCCCCGAGGTTCGGGAGCAGTTCGCGCAGGGCGTCGTCGTACTGGTCCGAGCCCAGTCCCCGTGGCACGTCGAAGTCCAGGACCAGCAGCGTGAGGGCGATGGCGAACACGCCGTCGGCGAGGGCCACCAGCCGCTCGGGGTCGCCGTCCGGGTTCGATTTCCACATGTGCACGACCGTAGGGAGCCGGGGCCGTCCAGCCGGTGCAGACGCCACGAGCACGCCCTCGATCGTCACCCGATGGGCGTGGGCATGTTGTACGGCGTCACCACCTGGATCGCCGACGGCAGCGTGGGTCCGGCCGGCGGCAGCGCGCCGTGGGCCCGCATCACGATGTGGCAGGCCTCGCGCATGTCCTGGCGCAGGTCGTGGTGGAGGACGGCGGACAGCCGGTGCTCGCGCAGCAGCCGGGTGTTGTCCTGGTCGAGGTCGTGGGCGACGAACACCGCGCACTCCCGGCCCAGGTCGGCGAAGGCCCGCAGGGTGGCGATGTTGCCGCCGCCGATCGAGTAGACGGCACGGATGTCCGGGTCCCGCTCCAGCGCGGCCCGGACCAGGTCGTACTGGGTGGCGTCCAGGCCCTGGCCCTCGGCGATCTCGACGAGAGTGCGGTCGGGATGGCGGGTCCGCATGGCGCTGCGGAAGCCCATCTCGCGCTCCTCCTCGTTGCGGAAGAAGCCGCTGCTGAGGCTGGTCAGCACGTTGCCGGGGCGGTCGCCGAGCCACTGGCCCATGAGGTACGCGGCGGTCGCCCCGGCGGCCCGGTTGTCGATGCCGACATAGGCGAGCCGGGCGGTGGACGGCAGGTCGGTCACCAGGGTCACCACGGGGATGCCGGCCTCCGCGAGCCGGGCGACGGCGGCGGTGACCTCGGGGACGTCGGGGGCCTTGAGGATCACGCCCTGCGAGCCGCGCCGCGCGATGCGGTCCAGCGTCCGGGTCAGTTCCGGCATCGGCCCGGTCTCCCGGAAGTGGAAGCGTGAGCGCACGACGGCCGGGTGCAGGGACGGCAGCTCGGCCTCCAGGGCGGCGCGCACGGCGGTGGTGAACCGCTCGGGCGCCTGCACCACCATGTCGATCATGAAGGTACGGCCCACCAGGCGGACCTGGGTGCGCTGCCGGTCCAGGTCGGCTATCGCCTGCTGGACCTCCCGCGCGGTGCTCTCGCGCACCCCTCCCCTGCCGTTCAGGACCCGGTCCACCGTGGCCTCGCTCAGGCCCGCCTGACGTGCGATTTCCCGGATCGGGAAGGGGTGGCTCACGCGGTGGCTCCTTGAGGGGTTTTTGATGGGCGGCTGCTGGTTGTTCGACGGGATTGTCATGACAAGAATGGCAGCGCTGAGTCGCCCCTGTCACCGAGAGGACACCGATGTCCTTCACCGCCGCACCCCGCCGGGCCTGGCTGTCCGAGCGCGACTGCGACCTCGCCGGCTTCCGGGAGCTCGTGGAGCGGACGACCGACCTCGCCGACTACCCGTACGCCTCCTTTGTGGAGCGCGAGGTCCTGGTCTACGACAGCGACCGCCTGCGCGAGGCCGACGACCCTCGTGCCGTGGGCGCGGAACTGGTCCGCGCCCTCACCGAGGGACCGGGCATCGCGGTCTTCCAGGGCGCCTTTGCGGACCCGGGGGTCGTCGACCGGCTCAGCGCCGTGTTCGACGCCCTGATCGCCGAGCAGCGCGCCTCGGGCGTCGACGCCGGGGACCACTTCGCCAAGCCGGGCGCCAACGACCGGGTCTGGAACGCGCTGGAGAAGGCGGCCCTCTACGACCCCGAGGCCTTCGCCGACTACTACGCCAACGACATCCTGGCCCTGGTCTCGACCGCCTGGCTCGGGCCCGGCTACCAGGTCACCTCCCAGGTGAACGTGGTCAACCCGGGCGGCGCGGCGCAGACCGCGCACCGCGACTACCACCTGGGGTTCCTCTCGGGCGAGGTCGCGGCCGCCTACCCGGCCCACGTCCACGTCCTCTCCCCCGTGCTCACCCTCCAGGGCGCCGTCGCGCACTGCGACATGCCGGTGGAGTCCGGGCCGACCATGTACCTGCCGTACTCGCAGCGGTACGAGCCCGGCTACCTCGCGTGGCGACTGCCGGAGTTCCAGGCGTACTTCGAGGAGCGTCACGTCCAGCTGCCCCTCGCCAAGGGCGACGCGGCCTTCTTCAACCCCGCACTGTTCCACGCGGCCGGCACCAACCGGTCGGCGGACATCCGCCGGATGGCGAACCTCCTCCAGGTGTCCTCCGCGTTCGGGCGGGCCATGGAGACCGTGGACCGCGAGGCCGTCGCCAACGCCGCGTACCCGGTGCTGCTCCGGCGCCGGAGCGAGGGCGCCGACGAGGCGTGGACGGCGAACGTGATCGCCGCGAGCGCCGAGGGCTACCCCTTCCCCACCAACCTCGACAGCGACCCGCCGGTCGACGGGCTCGCCCCGCCCAGCCAGGCGGACGTCGTACGGCGTGCGCTGCGCGAGGGGTGGACCCCCAAGGCTCTGCGGGACGAGCTGCGGGCCGGCGCCGAGCGACGCCAGAGCTGACCAGAGCTGAAAGGACCCGGACAGACATGGGACTTCTCGACGACAAGGTCGTCCTCGTCAACGGCGGCAGCCAGGGTGTGGGCGCCGCCATCGCGCGGGCCGCCGTGCGCGAGGGGGCGGTCGTGGCCGTCACCGGGCGGCGCGCCGAGCCCGGCGAGGCCCTGGTGGCCGAACTCGCCGCCGAGGGCGGCAAGGCCATGTTCGTACAGGCCGACCTGGCGGACGCCGAGCAGGCGAAGGCCTCCGCCGCCGAGGTCGTCGACGCGTACGGGCGGATCGACTGCCTGGTCAACTCGGCGGGGCTGACGTCCCGGGGCACGCTGCTCGACACCACGCCCGAGCTGTTCGACCAGCACATCGCGATCAACCTGAAGGCGCCGTTCTTCGCCATGCAGGCGGCCGTCTCGGACATGGTCGCGCGTAAGGCGCCGGGCACGATCGTCAACATCATCACGTCCTCGGCGCACGGCGGGCAGCCGTTCCTCGCGCCGTACGTCTCCGCCAAGGCCGGCCTCATCGGGCTGACCCGCAACGCGGCGCACGCCCACCGCTTCGACCGGGTCCGGATCAACGGACTGAACATCGGCTGGACGGCGACGGAGGGCGAGGACGCGACGCAGAAGGCCTTCCACGGCGCCGGCGACGACTGGCGTGACGAGGCCGCCGCCAGGCTGCCGATGGGCAAGCTGGGGCAGCCGGACGAGATCGCCGACTTCGTGGTGTTCCTGTTGTCGGAGCGGTCCGGGGTGGTGACCGGGTCGGTGATCGACTGGGATCAGAACGTCCTCGGTGGCCTGGACTAGAACCTCGTAAGCCCTCGAACCTCCCCTACCGCAAGCCTCGCACTCAAGGAACTGAACCATGCGTATCGGAATTCTCGGCCTCGGCCGCATCGGCGCCTTCCACGCCCAGACCCTCTCCGCGCTCGACTCGGTCGACTCCCTCGTCGTCACGGACCCGTTCGCGGAGGCCGCCAAGGCCGCCGCGGAGCGGTTCGGGGCCGAGGTCGTGGACTCGCCGGAGGCGCTGCTGGCGGCCGGTGTGGACGGCATCGTCGTCGCCGCCGCGACCGACGCCCACCCGGCGCTGATCCTGGCCGGTGTCGAGGCCGGCATCCCCGTCTTCTGTGAGAAGCCCGTCGCGAAGACGATGAGCGAGGGCGTCGAGGTGCTGAAGGCCGTCCAGGGCAAGGGCGTGCCGATCCAGATCGGCTACAACCGGCGCTTCGACACCGGGTTCGTCAACGCCCGTGCCGCCGTGCAGAGCGGTGAGCTGGGCAAGCTGCACACGGTCCGCTCGACCACGCTGGACCCGGCGCCGCCGCCGGCCGCGTACATCGCCGCCTCCGGTGGCATCTTCCGGGACTGTTCGGTGCACGACTTCGACATCATCCGCTGGGTGACCGGCCGCGAGGTCGTCGAGGTCTACGCCGTCGGCGGCAACAAGGGCGCCGACTACATCAAGGACGCGGGCGACGCGGACACCACCGGCGCGATCCTCACCCTGGACGACGGCACGATCGCGGTGGTCTCCAACTCCCGTCACAACGCCCGGGGTTACGACGTCCGCATGGAGATCCACGGCTTCACGGACTCCATCGCCGTCGGTCTGGAGGACAAGCTGCCGCTGCGCTCCGTCGAGCCCGGCGTGACCTTCCCCGCCGGCACTCCGCACGACTTCTTCATGGACCGCTTCACCGAGGCCTACCGCGCCGAACTCACCGCGTTCACCGAGGTCGTGGCCGGCAACCGGCCCTCCCCGTGCACCATTGAGGACGCCCTGGAGGCCGGCTGGATCGCCGACGCGTGCACGCTGTCGCTGCACGAGCACCGTCCGGTGACGATCGAGGAGGTACGGCAGGCATGAACGACCCGAGCCCGGAACCACTGCGCATCGGCGTCCTCGGCGCGGCACGCATCACCGAGCTCTCCCTCGTCGGCCCGGCCCGCACGACCGGCCACCGCCTCGTGGCGGTGGCCGCGCGCGACCGGTCCCGCGCCGAGGCGTTCGCCGACGAGCACGACGTGGAGCGGGTGGTGGACTCCTACGCCGACCTGCTGGCCGACCCCGAGGTCGAGGTCGTCTACAACCCGCTCGCCAACGCTCTGCACGGTCCCTGGAACCTCGCCGCGCTCGCGGCCGGCAAACACGTCCTGACGGAGAAGCCGTCGGCGAGCAACGCCGAGGAGGCGGCCGAGGTACGGGAGGCGGCGGCGAAGGCCGGGACGGTCTTCATGGAGGCCTTCCACTACCTCTTCCACCCCGTCACCCGGCGCCTGCACGAGATCGTCGGGAGCGGTGAGCTGGGCGAGCTCCAGCGGGTGGAGACGCTGGTGGCGATTCCGGCGCCCGACGGCTCCGACCCGCGCTGGTCGCTGCCGCTCGCGGGCGGCGCGGTGATGGATCTCGGCTGCTACAGCCTGCACGCGGTGCGGACGCTAGCGCCGTGGGCGGGCGGTGCGCCACGGCTCGTCTCCGCGCGGGGTGGCGAGCGAGCGGGCGCGCCGGGCGTCGACGAGTGGCTGGACGCCGAGCTGGAGTTCCCCGGCGGTGCGACCGCGTCGGCGCGCTGCCACATGGCGTACGACGAGCTGGAGATGAGCTGCCGGATCGTCGGCTCGGCGGGCGAGGCGTTCGCGCCGAACTTCGTGCTGCCGCACCGGGACGACCGGGTCGTGGTGCGTACGGCGGACGGCGAGCGGACGGAGCGGCTCGGCACGCGCTCGTCGTACACCTACCAGCTGGAGGCGCTCGCCGCGCACATCCGGCGGGACGCGCCGCTGCCGCTGGACGCGGACGACGCGCTCGCGACGATGACGCTGATCGACGAGTCCTACCGGGCGGCGGGCTTCGAGCCCCGGCCGCGCACGGCGCTCGCGGGCTGAACACCCCGACGCCGGGCGGAGCACGGACAGGGGCCGGGGGAAGATTCCCCCGGCCCCTGTCCGTGCTCTCGGCCCCTGTCCAGCGCCCTCGGTCCCTGTCCGGCGCCCTGTCAGGCGTACAGCGCGGGCCGCTCCACCAGGTCCACCGCGACCCGACCGCCGTCCGCCAACGCTCGTACGCCCGCCTCGCACACCGCGGCCACGGCGTACCCGTCCCACGCGCTGGGGCCGGTGACCTCGCCGCGCCGGGTGGCGTCCACCCAGGCCTGGACCTCACGGTCGTAGGCGTCGGCGAACCGCTCGATGTAGTCCTGGGCGATGATGCCGCCCCAGCGGCCGGCCGCGTTGGTGACCATGGCGTGGCCGTCGCCGACGCGGGCGGTGCCGCGTTCGCAGACGACCTCGGCCTGGACCTGGTAGCCGAAGCCACAGTTGACGAAGATCTCGACGTCGACGATCGCGCCGCCGTCGGTCTCGAAGACCACTAACTGCGGGTCCCGGATGCCGTCGGGCGCGTTGCCGGACGGCGCCGGGGCGAGCACGGTGACGGCCGTGATCTCGTGGCCGAGCAGCCAGCGGGTCACGTCCATCTCGTGGGTCACCGAGTCGTTGATGAGCATCTCGGACGTCCAGCCGGGCGGGCTGGCGACGTTGCGGTGCCGGTTGTGCAGCAGCAGGGGGCGGCCCAACTGCCCTGTCTCCAGCAGGGACTTGAGCTTCATGTACTCGGCGTCGTAGCGCCGCATGAAGCCCACCTGGACGCGGCGGTGACCGAGCTTCTGCTCGGCCTCCAGGACCCGCAGCGCGGAGGCCGCGTCGGGGGTGAGCGGCTTCTCGCACAGCACCGGCAGGTCGTGCTCGAAGGCGGTGAGGAGGGCCGCCTCGTGGGCGGGGCCCGGCGAGGCGATGATCACCGCGTCGACGTCGGCCGCCGCCATCGCGGCGGCCGGGTCGGTGTGGGCGGTGCAGCCGTCGACGCGGGCCGCGACCGATTTGGCGCGCTCCGCGTCGACGTCCACGACGGCGGTCACCCGTGCCCCGCTGGTGACCTCCTGGATGCGGCGCACATGGTCGGCGCCCATCTTTCCGGTACCGATGACTGCGACTCCGAGCGTGTGCGGACGCTGGGTCATGGTGATCGGCCGTCCTTTCGGTTCGTCAGGCGCCGCAGGACCTCAGGAACTTACGGGTACGCACCGCGATGGGCAGCGGCTTGTCCGGCTCGCAGGGGTACATGTCCTGCTCGACGATCGCGAACAGGTCCACGTTGAGCTTCTGCGCGGCCGTCAGGACCGGACCCAACTCGGGTACGCCCGCCGGGGGTTCGCACATCACGCCGCGCTGGACGGCGGGGCCGAACGGGATCTCGTTCTTCACCACGTCGGCGAGGATCTCCGGGTCGACCTGCTTGAGGTGCAGATAGCCGATGCGCTCGCCGTAGGTCTCGATCAGCTTGACGCTGTCGCCGCCGCAGTAGGCGTAGTGACCGGTGTCGAGGCAGAGGTTGACCAGGTCGGAGTCGGTCGAGTCGAGGAAGCGCTCGACGTGGTCCTCGGTGTCGATGTGGGTGTCGGCGTGCGGGTGCACGACGATGTCGAGGCCGAACCGCTCCTTCACCTCGTGACCGAGGCGCTCCATGCCCTTGGTCAGGTGCGCCCACTGCTCGCCGGTGAGCTCCGGCGGCTCCAGGATCTCGGCGGTCTTGTCGTCCCGCCAGAACGACGGGATGACGACCAGGTGCTTGGCGCCCATGGCCTGGGTGAGGGACGCGACCTCGCTGACGTGCTCCCAGGTGGAGTCCCAGACGGAGGGGCCGCGGTGCAGACCGGTGAAGATCGTGCCGGCCGACACCTTGAGGTTCCGCTTGTTGATCTCGTCGGTGAGGCGGGCCGGGTCGGTGGGGAGGTAGCCGTACGGGCCGAGTTCTATCCAGTCGTAGCCGGCCTCGGAGACCTCGTCGAGGAAGCGTTCCCAGGGCACCTGTACGGGGTCGTCGGGGAACCAGACGCCCCAGGAGTCGGGGGCCGAGCCGACCCGGATTCGGTCGAGGGCGGGGGGCATGTCAGGACTTCCCTTCAGTGGACGCCACGGGTGCGGTGAGGTCTTCCTCTTCGGGGAGTTCCTCGACGTCGACGCCGCGGACCTGGCTCAGTTCGTGCTTGAGCGCGGCCAGTTCGGTGCCGCCGGCCATGTGGTTGGTGAGTTCTTCGAGGCTGACCTCGGAGCGGGAGGCGTTCAGTTCCATCGTGCCGAGGCGCAGGACGCTGAAGTGGTCGCCGACCATGTAGGCGTGGTGGGGGTTGTGGGTGATGAAGATGACGCCCAGGCCCTTCTCGCGGGCGGCGGCGATGTACTTCAGCACCACACCGGACTGCTTGACGCCGAGGGCGGCGGTGGGCTCGTCCAGGATGAGGACGCGGGCGCCGAAGTAGACGGCGCGGGCGATGGCCACGCACTGGCGCTGGCCGCCGGAGAGGGTGCCGATGGGCTGTTCCAGGTCGTCGAGGACGATGCCCATCTCGCGCAGTTCGTGATCGGCGGTCTTCTTCATCTTCTCGATGTCGAGACGCCGGATGGGCCAGGGGCCCTTGGTCATCTCGGAGCCGAGGAAGAAGTTGCGCCACACCGGCATCAGCGGGACGACGGCGAGGTCCTGGTAGACGGTGGCGATACCGGCGTCCAGGGCCTCGCGCGGGGTGGAGAACCGCACGGGTGCGCCGTCGACGAGGAACTCGCCCTCGGTGTGCTGGTGCAGGCCCGAGATGATTTTGATCAGGGTCGACTTGCCGGCGCCGTTGTCGCCCAGGACGCAGGTGACCTGGCTGGGGAACACCTTCAGATCCACGCCGTGCAGAGCGCGGATGTTGCCGTACGACTTGCCCGCACCGCGCAGTTCGACGATCGCGGCGTCCTTCTCCGGGGCCTTGTCCTGGAGGATGGCACCGTGTGTGCCGGTCTTCTCGGTGGTCATTCGGGTCACCTCCTGGTCGCTGTGCGCTGGACCCACAGATTGATGAGGACGGCGCCGAGGAGCATCACGCCGAGGAAGGCCTTGAACCAGTCCGGGTTCCAGCCGGCGTAGACGATGCCCTGCTGGACCATGCCGAACATGAAGGCACCGAAGACCGGGCCGATCGCGGAACCGGCACCACCGGTCAGCAGACAGCCACCGATCACGGCCGCGGCGATGTAGATGAGCTCCTGGCCCACGCCCTCGCCGGACTGCACCGTGTTGAACGAGAACAGCTGGTGCATGCCGACGAACCAGGCACCGAAGCCGACCAGCATGAACAGCGAGATCTTCGTGAAAGTCACCGGGACACCGACGGCCCGGGAGGAGTCCTTGTTGCCGCCGACCGCGAAGATCCAGTTGCCGTACTTGGTACGCAGCAGCACCCAGGTGGCGATGGCCGCGAAGACCAGCCACCACACGACCGTGATCTTCACGTTGACGCCGCCGACCTCGAAGGACGAGGCGAACAGCGCCTTGGCCTGGTCGAAGCCGTCCATGTCGCTGATGTCGTCCGTGGCGACGTTGCCGGTGATCGACTTGGTGACCGCGAGGTTCACGCCCTGGAGGATCAGGAACGTGCCGAGGGTGACCAGGAAGCTCGGCAGGCCGGTCTTGACCAGCAGCCAGCCGTTGAACAGACCGATCGCGAGGGACACGATCAGGGCGACGATCACGCCGACCCAGACGTTCATGCTGAGCTGGTAGGCGGTCATGCTGGCCGTCAGCGCGGAGGTGATGACGGCGACACCGGCGGAGAGGTCGAACTCGCCGCCGATCATCAGCAGCGCGACCGGCAGGGCCATGATCCCGATGGTCGACGACTGGTACAGGATGTTCGCCATCGAGCTGCCGTCACGCACGGCCGGGGCCGTGATGAGGAAGAAGATCAGCACCGCGACGGCGCCGAGGAAGACGCCGACCTCGGGACGGGCGAGAAGGCGCAGCGCCAGGGGCCGCTGCCGGGTCCGCCCGTCGGATTCCTTGCCGGGGCCGGGGGCCGGCGGTGAGGTCACCGCCGGCTCAGCCTGTCGGGTCATGTTCGTCACCGAGTGCCCTTCGCAGCGAACTTGTCGATCTGCTCGACATTCGTCTTGTCGACGAAGGCAGGTCCGGTCAGCACCGGCGCCTCGCCGCCGCCCATGTAGTTGCCGTTGTTCTTGTAGAGCCACAGGGAGTCGATGGCCAGGTAGCCCTGGAGGTAGGGCTGCTGGTCGACGGCGAACTCGATGTCGCCCTTGCTGATCGCTCCGGTCAGTTCCTTGTTCAGGTCGAAGGTGGCGACCTTCGCCTTGCTGCCCGACTCGTCCACGGACTGAGCGGCCGTCAGCGCGTACGGGGCGCCGAGGGCGACGACGTAGTCGATGTCGCTGTCCGTCTTGAGCTTGGCGGTGATCGTGGACTTCACGGACGGCATGTCCGTGCCGTTGACGTTCAGGGTCTCGGTCGTGCCCTCGAACGTCTTCTTCACCCCGTCACAGCGCTGGGTGAGGCCGATGTTGCCCTGCTCCTGGACGACACAGACGGCCTTCTTGGCGCCGGCCTCGTTCAGGCGCTTGCCGAGCGCCTCGCCGGCCACCGTCTCGTCCTGGCCGAAGAACTCCATCAGGCCGAGCTTCTGCCACTCGCTCACACCGGAGTTGAGGCCGACGACCGGGATGTTCGCCGCCTCCGCCTTGCTGACGACGTCCTTCAGGGCGTCCGGCTTGGCCAGGGTGATCGCGATGCCGTCGACCTTCTGGTCGATCGCGTTCTGCACCAGGTTGGCCTGGTTGCCCGCGTTCGGGTCGGCGGAGTAGATCAGCTTGATGTTGTCCTTCGCGGCGGCCGCCTCGGCGCCCTTGCGGACGATGTCCCAGAAGGTGTCACCGGGTGCCTGGTGGGTCACCAGGGCGACGGTCATACGGGGAGTGTTGGCCTTGCCCGCAGAAGCGTTTTCCCCGCCCTCCTCGGCCTGCTTGCCACCGGAGCTGCTGGAGCAGCCTGCAAGGGTCAGCGTGGCCGCGGCAGCCAAGGCCACCATGGGGGCCAGCTTGCGGGAGCGGGGGGTGTAGCGGTCCATCTTTCCAGCACCTCACTGTGCGACGGGGTGTGCGACGGGGGGAAAGGGATGATCACTGGATTCCATGGCCCGGGCCTTCGGGAAGTCCGGGTCGTGTGCCGTGGGACACGGCACGTTCGCTGACACGGGATCCAATCCCTGGATGCGCCCGCTGTCAATACTTTGTTAAGACATCATTTCACGCTCAGGTCCGAATGTAAGTACAAAGTATTGACAGCGTCGGCCTCCACGACCTACACCTTGGAGGCGGCAGGCCCGATGGGACCCGCACCCCCAGTCCAGCTGTAGGAGCGTCGCGCATGGCCGAGTCAGCCAAGTCCTTCGACTTGATCACGATGGGAAGGATAGGAGTCGATCTCTACCCCCTGCAGTCTGGCCTACCTCTGGCGCAGGTGGAGACGTTCGGCAAATTCCTCGGAGGCTCGGCCGCGAACGTCGCGGTGGCCGCCGCTCGGCTCGGTCGCGACACCGCCGTGCTCACGCGCACCGGCGACGACCCGTTCGGCGCGTACCTGCACGAGGCCCTGAAGGGCTTCGGCGTCGACGACCGCTGGGTGACGCCCGTCGCGGCGTACCCGACGCCGGTGACGTTCTGCGAGATCTTCCCGCCGGACGACTTCCCGCTGTACTTCTACCGGCAGCCTAAGGCCCCTGACCTGGAGATACACTCCGACGAACTGGACTACTGGGCGATCCGCTCGGCCCGTGTCTTCTGGATCACCGGCACCGGCCTGAGCGAGGAGCCGAGCCGCTCCGCCACCCTCGCCGCCCTCAAGGCGCGCGACAAGGCAGGCACCACGGTCTTCGACCTCGACTGGCGCCCGATGTTCTGGCGCGACCCCGAGGAGGCCCGCCCGTACTACGCCGAGGCACTGCGGCACGCCACGGTCGCCGTCGGCAACCTCGACGAGTGCGAGGTCGCCACCGGCGTCCGTGAGCCCCGCGCCTGCGCCGAGGCACTGCTGGCGGCCGGCGTGGAGCTGGCGGTCGTAAAGCAGGGCCCCAAGGGTGTGCTGGCGGTGCATCGCGACGGTACGGAGGCCGAGGTGCCGCCGGTTCCGGTCGAGGTGGCCAACGGCCTCGGCGCGGGCGACGCCTTCGGCGGCTCGCTGGTGCACGGGCTGCTGGCCGACTGGGACCTGGAGCGCGTCATGCGCCACGCCAACGCCGCCGGCGCCCTCGTCGCCTCCCGTCTGGCCTGCTCCTCCGCGATGCCCACCGAGTCCGAGGTCGAGGACCTCCTCGCCCAGGCGTCGTGACGGCCCACCGAGCCATCCCCGAACGGAGCTTTTCCTTGAGCATCAGCATTCCCGACCTCACCGCGGTCAGAGCCCGCGACCCCGAGGCCGTCGCCGAGGCCGCCGCCCGCCGAGTGCGCCGCCCGCTGGTCGGCGACAGCGGCCGTCTGATGATCGTGGCCGCCGACCATCCGGCCCGCGGCGCCCTGGGCGTCGGCGGCCACCGGCTCGCCATGGCCAACAGGGCCGACCTGCTGGAACGCCTCTGCATCGCGCTGTCCAGGCCCGGCGTCGACGGGGTCCTGGCCACCGCGGACATCCTGGAGGATCTGCTGCTGCTCGGCGTCCTCGACGACAAGGTTGTCATGGGCTCCATGAACCGCGGTGGCCTGGCCGGGGCGTCCTTCGAGATGGACGACCGCTTCACCGGTCACCGCGCCGAGGACATCGCCCGGCTGCGCTTCGACGCGGGCAAGCTGCTGGTGCGCATCGACTACGACGACCCGGGCTCGCTGACCACCCTGGAGACCACGGCCCGCGCCGTCGACGACATGGCGGCGCTGCGACTCCCGCTGTTCGTCGAGCCGTTCATCTCCCGGCGGATCGACGGCCAGGTGCGCAACGACCTGTCCGCCGAGGCCGTCACCAAGTCGATCGCCATCGCGTCCGGCCTCGGCGGCACCTCGGCGTACACCTGGCTGAAACTGCCCGTCACCCATGACCCCGACGACATGGCGGAAGTTCTTGAGACGTCCACGCTCCCCGTCGTCCTGCTGGGCGGCGAGGTGGGGGGCGACCAGGAGGGCGCGTACGAGCGCTGGCGCAAGGCGCTCAGGCTCCCCACCGTCCAGGGCATGGTCGTCGGCCGCTCGCTGCTCTACCCGGCCGAGGGCAGCGTGGAGACGGCGGTGGACACGGCCGTCGGCCTGTTGTGACCGGATTGCGAGGCGGAGAGAGACGATGACGTATCACCTTCCCGCGGGAAAGGCGCTCGGCGGCCCCTACGTCGTGGACGTCACGCCCGAGAAGGCCGGCTGGGGCTACTCCAGCCTGAAGGTCCTGGAGCTGCCGCCGGGTGGCGCGCACAGCTTCGAGACCGGCGACAGCGAGTGGATCGTGCTGTCCCTGAACGGCGGCTGCACGGTCGAGGCGACGGACGACTTCGGCCATGACACCTTCCGCATCACCGGCCGGGACAGCGTGTTCAGCGGCGTCAGCGACTTCGCCTATGTCCCGCGCGACGCCCGAGCGACCGTCTCCTCCGCCGACGGCGGCCGGTTCGCGCTGACCGGCGCACGCTGCACCCGGCGACTTCCCGCCCGCTACGGCCCGGCCTCCTCGGTGCCGGTGGAACTGCGCGGCACCGGCAACAGCAGCCGCCAGGTGAACAACTTCGGCGCGGCCGGCGTCTTCGAATGCGACAAGCTCATCGCGGTCGAGGTCATCACGCCGGGCGGCAACTGGTCGTCGTTCCCGCCGCACAAGCACGACGAGCACCGGCCCGGCGAGGAGTCGGTGCTGGAGGAGATCTACTACTTCGAGTTCGCCGACCACGAGGGCACCCCCGGCCTCGGCTACCAGCGCGTCTCCCCATCCGGACACGGTCACAACACCGACGTCCTGGCGGAGGTGCGCGGCGGCGACGTCGTACTGATCCCCGACGGCTGGCACGGGCCCTCGATGGCGGTGCCCGGCCACCACATGTACTACCTCAACGTCATGGCGGGCCCCGAGGCCGAGCGCGCCTGGCTGATCTGCGACCACCCCGACCACGCCTGGATCCGCGGCACCTGGCCGGACCAGCCCGTCGACCCCCGTCTGCCCCTCTACACCGCTCCGTCCCAGTGAGGTCCCCGATGAGCCCATCCACCGTCCGTCTGACCGTCGCCCAGGCGCTGGTGCGGTTCCTGTCCGTCCAGTACACCGAGCGCGACGGCGTACGGCACCGGCTGGTCGCCGGCACCTGGGGCATCTTCGGCCACGGCAACGTGGCCGGCATCGGTCAGGCCCTCCTCCAGGCGGGCGAGGACGTCATGCCGTACCACCAGGGCCGCAACGAGCAGTCCATGGTGCACGCGGCCGTCGGCTACGCCCGGCAGCTCAACCGCCTGTCCGCACAGGCCGTGACGACGTCGATCGGCCCGGGCGCGACGAACCTGGTCACCGGTGCCGCGCTCGCCACCATCAACCGCCTGCCGGTCCTGCTGCTGCCCGGCGACTACTTCGCCTCGCACGCCCCGGACCCGCTGCTCCAGCAGCTGGAGCACCCGACCGAGGCGGACGTTTCGGTCAACGACACCCTGCGCCCGGTGTCGAAGTACTTCGACCGGATCACCCGCCCCGAGGCCCTCATCCCGTCCGCGCTGAACGCCATGCGCGTGCTCGCCGACCCGGCCGAGACCGGCGCGGTGACCCTGGCCCTCCCCCAGGACGTGCAGGCGGAGGCGTACGACTGGCCGCAGGAGTTCTTCGCCGAGCGCGTCTGGTACGTACGGCGTCCCGCGCCCGACCCGGTGGAGCTGACGGCGGCCGTCGAGGCGATCCGGGCCGCCGAGCGCCCGCTGATCGTCGCGGGCGGCGGCGTCCACCACAGCGAGGCCGAGGCGGCCCTGAAGGCCTTCGTCGAGGCCACCGGCATCCCGGTCTCCTCCACCCAGGCCGGCAAGGGCTCGCTGCGGTACGACCACCCGTGCGACCTCGGCGGCATCGGCCACACCGGCACCTCGGTCAGCGACGACATCGCGCGCGCCGCCGACCTGGTGATCGGCGTGGGCACCAGATACACCGACTTCACCACCGCCTCCGGCACGCTCTTCCAGAACCCGGACGTGCGGTTCCTGAACCTCAACATCACCGGCTTCGACGCGCACAAGCTGGCCGCGCGGACGCTGGTCTGCGACGCCCGGGCGGGGCTCACTGCCCTGACGGAGGCGCTCTCCGGCCACCGTGTCGATGCCGCGTACGAGGCCGACTACCGCACCGGCAAGGAGCGTTGGGACGCGGTCGTCGAGGGCGCCTACCGCGCCGACGACGAGAGCGCCGTACCCACGCAGACCCAGGTGCTCGGCGCGCTGGACGCGGTCGTCGGTGACGACGACGTGGTGATCAACGCCGCCGGTTCGCTCCCGGGCGACCTGCACAAGCTGTGGCGGTCGCGCTCGCCGCGCCAGTACCACCTGGAGTACGGCTACTCCTGCATGGGCTACGAGATCCCGGCCGGGATCGGCATCCAGCAGGCCGCGCCGGACGTCGCCGTGTGGTCGCTGGTCGGTGACGGCACCTATCTGATGATGCCGACGGAGATCGTGACCGCGGTCCAGGAGGGACTGCCGGTCAACATCGTCCTGATCCAGAACCACGGCTACGCCTCCATCGGCGGGCTGTCGAAGGAGGTCGGCGGCGAGCGCTTCGGCACCGACTACCGCTACCGCGCCGCCGACGGCACCTTCACCGGCGCCCCGCTCCCCGTCGACCTCGCCGCCAACGCGGCCAGCCTCGGCATGGACGTCCTGCGCGCGAAGACGGTGGGCGAACTGCGCCAGGCGCTGGCCACCGCCCGTGCCTCGGACCGGCCGACCTGCGTGTACGTCGAGACCGACGTCACGAACCCGACCGCGCCGGGCGCCGAGGCATGGTGGGACGTGCCCGTGGCCGAGGTCGCGTCCCGCGAGGCCGCCGTCGAAGCCCGCGCACGGTACGACCAGCATGTCGCCGACCGTCGCCACCACCTCTGAACCGCCGGCGAACAACTCGCACCCGACCCGCACCCGACCCGCGTTTGAAAGGCCCTTTCGCACCATGAAGACCATCACCCACTGGATCGACGGCAAGCCCGTGGAGGGCGGCTCCGGCCGCTTCGCCCCCGTCTACAACCCGGCCACCGGCGCCCAGGAGAAGCAGGTCGCCTTCGCGACCGTCGACGAGGTGGACGCCGCCGTCGCCTCCGCCAAGGCCGCGTTCGAGAGCTGGGGCCAGACCTCCCTGGCCAAGCGCACCGCGATCCTGTTCAAGTACCGCGAGCTGCTCGACGCGCACCGGGACGAGATCGCCGAGCTGATCACGGCCGAGCACGGCAAGGTGCACTCCGACGCGCTCGGCGAGGTGGCGCGCGGTCTGGAGATCGTGGAGCTGGCCTGCGGCATCTCCGTGCAGCTGAAGGGCGAGCTGTCGACGCAGGTGTCGACCCGGGTGGACGTCGCCTCGATCCGGCAGCCGCTGGGTGTGGTCGCCGGCATCACGCCGTTCAACTTCCCGGCGATGGTGCCGATGTGGATGTTCCCGCTGGCCATCGCGTGCGGCAACACCTTCGTGCTGAAGCCGAGCGAGAAGGACCCGTCGGCGTCGTACCGGCTGGCCGAGCTGGCCACCGAGGCGGGTCTGCCCGAGGGTGTGCTGAACGTCGTGCAGGGCGACAAGGTGGCCGTGGACCGGCTCCTGGAGCACCCGGACGTCGAGGCGGTCTCCTTCGTCGGCTCGACGCCGATCGCGAAGTACATCCAGCTCAAGGCGGTCGAGCACGGCAAGCGCGTGCAGGCGCTCGGCGGCGCCAAGAACCACATGCTGGTCCTGCCCGACGCCGACCTGGACTTCGCCGCCGACCAGGCGATCAACGCCGCGTACGGCTCGGCGGGCGAGCGCTGCATGGCCGTCTCGGTCGTCGTCGCCGTCGGTGACACCGGCGACGAGCTGGTCGGCAAGATCGCCGAGCGCGCGAAGAACCTGCGCATCGGCCCCGGCAACGACCCGGCGTCCGAGATGGGCCCGCTGATCACGCGCGAGCACCGCGACAAGGTCGCCTCGTACGTGGCGAGCGCCGCCGAGCAGGGCGCCGAGGTCGTCGTGGACGGCACCGGCTACTCGGTCGAGGGCCACGAGGACGGCTTCTTCCTCGGTGTGTCGCTGCTGGACCGGGTGCCGCTGACGGCCGACGCGTACCGGGACGAGATCTTCGGCCCCGTCCTGGCGGTGGTACGTGCGGAGACGTACGAGGAAGGCATCAACCTGATCAACGCCTCCCGCTGGGGCAACGGCACCGCGATCTTCACCCGGGACGGCGGCGCCGCCCGCCGCTTCCAGCTGGAGGTCAAGGCGGGCATGGTCGGCGTGAACGTGCCGATCCCGGTGCCGGTCGGCTACCACTCCTTCGGTGGCTGGAAGGACTCGCTCTTCGGCGACCTGCACATCTACGGCAACGACGGCATCGCCTTCTACACCCAGGGCAAGGTGATCACCACCCGCTGGCCGGACCCGTCCGACGGTGGCATCAACCTCGGTTTCCCCAGCAACTCCTGACCCTGACAGGGAGGTTCGTCCCATGGCGAAGGCCCGCGGTTCCACCCGTGCCGGATCCGGCTCCGCGCTGGACTCGCTGGACTTCGCCCTGGACCGGGGCAGTCCCGTGCCGCTGTACTACCAGCTCGCCCAGCAGCTGGAGTCGGCGATCGAGCACGGGGTCCTCGCCCCGGGCAACCTCCTGGGCAACGAGGTCGACCTGTCGGTGCGGCTGGGCCTGTCCCGGCCCACCGTCCGGCAGGCCATCCAGTCCCTCGTGGACAAGGGGCTGCTGGTCCGGCGGCGCGGGGTGGGCACCCAGGTGGTGCACAGCCAGGTGAAGCGCCCGCTGGAGCTCAGCAGCCTCTACGACGACCTGGAGGCGGCCGGGCAGGGCCCGACCACCGAGGTCGTCCGCAACGAACGGGTCCCGGCGACCGCCGACGTCGCCGCAGCGCTCGGCATCGCCGAGGGCAGCGAGGTCACCCTGCTGGAGCGGCTGCGCTGCACCCACGGCCAGCCCGTGGCCATCCTCTGCAACTACCTGCCCGCGAGCCTGCTCGACCTCGACACCGCCCGGCTGGAGTCGACCGGCCTCTACCGGATGATGCGCGCGGTCGGCATCACCCTGCACAGCGCCCGCCAGACCGTCGGCGCCCGCTGCGCCACCGCCGAGGAGGCCGGGCGGCTCGACGAGAAGGAGGGCGCGGCCCTGCTGACCATGCAGCGCACGGCGTACGACGACACGGGCCGGCCGGTCGAGTACGGGACGCACATCTACCGCGCGTCCCGGTACGCGTTCGACTTCCAGCTGCTGGTCAGGCCTTGAGGCTCGCGGTGAACGGCGTGACCGGCCGCTCCAGGCGCTCCCCGTCCACGGTGATCTCCACGGCCTCGTTGTAGAAGGCGACGAGCTCCTTGACGGGGGCCACCGCGGCCAGCGGTTCGGCGTAGCTCCAGAGGATGTTCCGCGGGACCTCGCCGTCGCCGCGCCAGTTCCAGTACTGGGCCGTGCCCTTGTACGGGCAGCCGGTGTGGTGGTCGGTGGGTTCGAAGAGGTCGAGGCGGACGTCCTCCCGGGGCATGTAGTACCGCGTCGGCAGCCCCGTCTCGAAGAGCAGTACCGGGCGGAGGGTGTCCGCGACGACGGTGCCCTCGATCTCGACCTGGACATGACGGCTGCTGGGCATGGCGTCCACCCGTTTGTGCGGGTCGCGCGGATGGACGAAGATCTCTTCCTCCTCCTCGAACCAGTGGTCGAGGCCGCTCCCCCAGCGCCGGAACCATTCGAAGGAGACGTGCCCGGCGAGTTCGTCGACGGGGAAGGTCCACGCCGCGTTCGCCACCAGCTCTCCGTCGACTTCCAGGTCGTAGAAGACCTGCGACCCCGTATGCCTGCCCGGCGTCGGGTTCCCGGCCGGGCGGAGGAGGTCGGTGCGGACCTCGTCACGCGGGAACGTGTAGCAGGGCACGGGCAGGTCGGGTTCCCAGACCAGGACGGGGTGCCGGCTGTCGACGACGGTGACCTCGCCCTTGCGGCCCCGTACCCAGCGCTCGCTGGGTTCCCACAGGAGGCCTTCGGGGGTCGTACGGACATTGCGCTCGTTGGGGAACAGAGGCATGGCCCACTCTCCTTCGGCTCCTCTTCGGAGCGTACTCCGGCCGTGGTCAGTGGGCCGCGTCGAGCCGGGCGCGCTGGTCGGCGGTGAGCTCCAGGTCCACGGCGGCCAGGCTCTCCTCCAGCTGGGCCACGGAGGAGGCGCCGACCAGCGGGAGGATCGGCAGCTCGGCGCCGATCTGCCAGGCCAGGACGACCTGGTTGACGGTGGCGCCGGTCTCCCGGGCGACCTCGTGCAGGACCTTGAGGCGGGCGGGGGTGCCGGGGTGGTCGAAGTCCGCCGGCAGCCTGTCCGGGTGGGTGTACGCGCCCTTCAGCAGCGGCGAGTAGGCGACCAGGGCCAGTCCGGGCTCGGCGCGCAGATAGCCGAGCAGGTCGGGGCCGGCGTGGCCGAGGCTGCCGTCGGGGAACAGGCCGTCGGGGACGTCGAGGCGGGGCCGCAGATGGCTGTGGGCGTACTGGAGCACCTCGTAGCCGGGCAGTCCGGCCGCGGCGGCCAGGGCGCGGGCGCGCTCCACCCGCCACATCGCGTGGTTGCTGACGCCGAGGAGACCGACCGTGCCCTCGGCGACCAGTTCGGCGAACCCCTCGACGGTCTCCTTCAGGGGTACCCGCTGGTCCTCGATGTGGGCGTAGAGCAGGTCCAGCTTCGCCACGCCGAGCCGGTCGCGGCTGCGCTCGGCGGACTCGCGGATCACCTTCGCCGAGAGGCCCTCCGCGTTGTCGACGTAACCGGTGCCGGGGGCCAGGGGGCGGGCGCCGAGCTTGGTGGCGATGACGATCCCGTCGCCGACGCCGCGGCTGCGGCGCCAGCGGCCGAGCAGTTCCTCGCTCTGTCCGCCCTGGCCGCCGTCCTCCCAGAAGGCGTAGTTGTCGGACGTGTCGATGAAGGTCCCGCCGGCCTCGACGTAGCGGTCGAGTACGGCGAAGGAGGTCTCCTCGTCGGTCCGGGAGCCGAACAGCATGGCGCCGAGGGCGAGGACGCTGACCTCGCGGCGGGTGTTCGGGGCCGTGCCGATGGTGCGGTACTTCATGGTGAACGCCTCCCGTTCGTGCGCCCGCCTTCGGGGCACGAACGGGAGTCTTCATCTTCAAGCGCACTTCAAGTCAAGGGAGTTCGCGGCGCAATCACCTCTGGGACGCGAACGGGCCCTCCAGCGCCGCCCACTGCAGCAGCATGATCGTCTTGGCGTCGGCGATCTCCCCGGTACGGATCATCTCCAGGGCCCGGCGGAAGGGCAGCTCGACGATCTCGATGTCCTCGCCCTCCTCGTCCAGGCCACCGCCCTCGTGGGTGCGGGTCGAGGGGCCGTACGCGGCGGCGTAGAAGCTGACGCGTTCGGTGACCGACCCCGGGCTCATATAGACGTCGAAGACGTGCCGGACGTCGCCGATGGTGTGTCCGGTCTCCTCTACCACCTCGCGCCGCACCGCGATCTCCGGGTGCTCGTCATCGTCGTCGAGGAGCCCGCCCGGCGTCTCGACGAGCATGCCGTCGGGATGGCCGTTGACATACACCGGAAAGCGGAACTGCCTGGTCAGCAGGACGGTTTCACGTTCGGCGTCGTACAGCAGCATGGTGGCCCCGTTGCCGCGGTCGTGCGTCTCGCGCTGCTGGGTGCTCCAGGTGCCGTCGGCGTGCTGGAAGTCGAAGGTCGTGGCGCGTTCGACGTACCAGTGGCTGGACAGGAGTTGCACGTCCCGCACCTTGACGCGCGGGTTGCCGGTCAGGTCCCGTCCCGCCTGGTCGAGTCCGGTGCGGCCGCGGCGGTCGGGGGTGTCGATGCCGGCGGTCATCGGGCACCGGCCGGATGGATGAGCGAGTTGGTCATGGCCCGCTTCTACCATCCTTCAGTCCCCGATGTCGGCCTTGTCCACCACCTGCTCCGCCGCGGGCGGCCGGACGTCCACCGGTTCGTCGAAGGCGCTGAACGACGTGGTGGTGACGTTCCCGCCGCCCTTGTAGACGGTCTTCAGCAGGTACGGCTCGCCCTCGGTGGCCACGTAGAAGGTGTACGTCCCCTCCTTGTCGGCCTTGTCCTTGACGTGCACGGCGACCGCCTCCCGGTCGCCGACGCGGGTCGCCGCGCCCTTCCTCGCCGTGCCGAACGACTCGAACGTCCAGGTGCACGCGGCCAGTCCCTCGCCGGGCCGGGCCTCCGAGGCGGGCACCTTCGCCCACTGCTTCGGCCGGACGTCGGCGACGGTCTTGCCGCTCCACTTCTGCAGATACGTCGCGTCCGGCCGGACGTAGTCCGTCTCACCGATCCTGATCTGTTCGAGGCTGCCGTTCTCGCCCCAGGTGGTCTTCGCCGTGCACCGGTCCTTCAGATCGGTCCGCAGGCGCGAGGTGACCGGGCCGTTGCCGCTGTCGGGGGTGTTGCTCATCTCGATGGTCACGAAGCGCAGTGCGCTCATCGTGTCGTTGGCCTCGTCGAGCAGTTCCGCCGCGGACTTCTCGGCGCTGCCGCCGCCCGCCCCGCAGGCGGTGAGCGCGGCTCCCGTGAGCAGGCACGCCAGCGCCGTCGTCAGATGTCTCGTTCGCATCGAGCCCCCCGGCTGTCCCCGTTCACCGACAGGCCATGTCCATGATCGGCAGCGGGAGCCTACCAGCGGTTGTTCCGCCAGTCCTCGATGCCCCGGTGGCGGAGTCGACTTCGCTGTGCCGCAGGACTTCAGTCGCCGTGCGGCCGTCCCGGATGGCGACCGTACGGCGGACCTCTCCGGCGACGGACTGATCGTGCGTGACGATCACGATGGTGGTCCCCAACTCCTCGTTGGCGGTGCGGAACGCGGCGAAGACCTGTTCGGCGGTGTGGGAGTCGAGTTCGCCGGTGGGCTCATCGGCGAGCAGGACCGGGGGGTCGTTGGCGAGGGCGGCGGCCAGGGCGACGCGCTGCTGCTGCCCGCCGGACATCTGGTGCGGCCGACGGTCGCGGCATTCGGCCACGTCCAGCAGGTCGAGGAGTTCCATGGCGCGGTCGGCCCAGGTTCGGCGCCGGCCTCGGGCGCGGGCCAGCTGCAGGGGCAGGGCGACGTTCTGTGCGGCGGTGAGGTAGGGCAGGAGATTGTGGGAGGTCTGCTGCCGGACGAAACCGACGGTCCTGCGCCGGTAGGCGAGTCGTTCCTTGGAGGACATCGTGACCAGGTCGTGGTCGGCGACACGGGTCGCGCCGGCGGTGGGTTTGTCCAGTCCGGCCAGGATGTTCATGAGGGTGGACTTGCCGCTGCCGGAGGCGCCGACCAGGGCTATGAGCTCTCCCTTGCGGACGAGGAGATCGAGGCCTTGCAGTGCCTGGACCTCCACGCCGTCGGCGGCGAAGATCCGTACCAGCCGGTCGCAGGTGATCAGGGCGTCGTGACCGTAGGCAGCGGCGTCCCGCGCGGCGAGGGCCCGGTCGGCGAGCTCGTGGAAGGTCGGGCTGCTGCTCATCGGCTGCTCCTGGGCTCGGAGGGGCACGGGCCGGTGCCGGAGGGGGCTTGGTCTCGTCGAGGCTCTGCTCACCGTCTAGTCGTCACCCAGCCTCAGTTCGCGCACCGAGCCACGTCGGCTGGTCCACCAGGCCTGGTCGGCGGGCACACCGATGGCCAGGAGCAGCACGGTGAGCGCCGGAACCGCGAGCGAGAGCGGATCGGTGCGCAGCACGGCCCCCTCGAGAACGGACGGGGAGGCCAGGGCGACGGCCGTCAGGTCGATGCCGGGCGACAGCAGGTGAATGTCGGCCCAGCCGGTCAGCATCCCGCCGGCCGCGGCCAGGAACGCCTGTGGGAGGGCCGTGAGGATCAGCAATCGGCGGCCCTGGGCCCGGGTCATGCCCATCGTGCGCAACCGGGCGAGCAGGGCGCCGCGTTCGGGCGCGGTGCGCAGCACGGTCAGCACGAGCGCCAGGACCGCGTACCCGGCGCCCGCGGCGACCGCGACGCCGTACAGACGCTCCGCGCCGGACTGCAGCGGTGACTCGACGTGCCGCGTGCGTTCCTCGGCGCGCAGCTGGACGGCCGCCGCCGTGCCTTCCCCCGCCGTGCCTTCCGCCGCCGAGCGCAGCGCCCGGCCGTTCAGGGCGTCACCGGTCAGCAGCAGGGTCGTCGTACGCGCCGCGGCGCGGGGAAGGCCGGTGCGGTCCACGATCAGGAAGTCGTCGCCGAGCACTGCCGGGGTGCTGTCGCGGACCAGGACGATCCGGACGGTGACGGAGGTGCCGTCGGGGAGGAGGACGGAGTAGGGGCCGGTGCCGTACTCGTCGGCCACACGAGGTGAGGCCAGCGCGGGCAGGGGCCGGTCGGCGCTGCCCGTCGTGGCGGCGTCCGCCGGCCGGAGGCTCGACGCGTCGAACGGCCCCAGTCCCGTGTGGTGCGACAGGTGCACATAGGCGTCAGGTTCCACACCGGCCAGCGATACCGGCCGGCTGCCCAGTGAGGGCTGCGCCTCGTCGGTGACGCTTGCTTCCGTCATGTCCTGTACGCCAGGCAGTCGGCGTACTCGGTCGGGCAGGCCGCAAGGGAGTACGCCGGCGGTGCTCTCGACGCGGCCGTCAGCACCGACGTGAGGTGCGGACCAGCCACCTCCAAGCGCCTGTCGCGCTGTCAGAAGCTGGCGGATTCGTGTCCTCTTGCCCCGCCCCGCGGCCTTGCACGGCGGCGGACGCGACAGGCAGTCCCGGGCGGCGAGTCAGCGCGCTCGCAGGACTCGGCGACGCCGTCCACTGAAAGCGGCCGGTGGCGTTCGCCGAGCGTCAAGCTCCCGGGGCGTACCGCTCACGTTCACGGGGCCGGCGGGTTCGGTCCGGATCACCAGTACGAGTAACCGCTGGGGAGGAAGAACCCGAAAGCGGTCGTCAAGAGAGGTGACCGATCACATCGTGGTCGGTCGTCGTCGCCCACCGCAGCAACGCCCAGTCCTGCGCCCCGGGGTCTTCCCCTGTGTGCCTCACCGGGTGTCGCTGGTCCCGGCACGGGCGGCGACGGCCGCCCGGCCCGCTTCCAGTCGGGCCGCCGGGATGCGGAACGGCGAGCAGGAGACGTAGTCCAGTCCCGCCCCGTGGAAGAAGTGGATGGAGTCGGGGTCCCCGCCGTGCTCACCGCACACGCCGGTCTCCAGCCGGGGGTTGACGTCGCGTCCGGCCTCGACAGCCAACTCCACCAGCCGCCCGACGCCCTCCTGGTCGATCGACTCGAACGGCGACACTCCGAAGACTCCTTTCTCCAGGTAGAGCGGGAAGAAGGAGGCCTCGGCGTCATCGCGGGACAGGCCCCAGGTCGTCTGGGTGAGGTCGTTGGTACCGAAGGAGAAGAAGTCGGCGGCCTCGGCGATGCGTCCGGCGGTGAGGGCGGCGCGCGGCAGCTCGATCATCGTGCCGATCGGGCAGTCGAGGGTCGTGCCGGTCTCGGCCGCGACCTCGTCGAGGACGCGTTCCGCCTCGGCGCGGGCCAGGCGCAGTTCCTCGACAGTCCCGACGAGCGGGACCATGATCTCGGCGTGCGGACAGCCCCCCGCACCCAGCCGGCTGATGACCGCTTCGGCGACGGCCCGCACCTGCATGGCCATCAGGCCGGGCACGGCCAGACCCAGGCGTACGCCGCGCAGCCCCAGCATCGGATTCTGCTCCTGCATACGCTCGACGGCGTGCAGGAGTTCGCGTTCGTGCGGATCCGGGTCCACCGTGGAGGCGAGGCGGACGGCGAGTTCGGTGCGGTCGGGCAGGAACTCGTGCAGCGGCGGGTCCAGCAGCCGGATCGTCACCGGTAGTCCGTCCATCGCCGTCAGGATGCTGGTGAAGTCCTCGCGTTGGAGCGGGAGCAGGGCGGCCAGCGCCGCGTCGCGTGCCGTGTCGTCTCGCGCCAGGATCATCGCCTCGACCAGCGCCCTGCGCTCGCCGAGGAACATGTGCTCGGTGCGGCACAGGCCGATGCCCTGCGCGCCGAGGGCACGCGCGCGTGCGGCGTCCTCGGGGGTGTCGGCGTTGGCCCGCACCCCCAGCCGGCGTACGGAGTCGGCGTGGGCCAGCGCCCCCAGGACAGCCTCGGTGACCGGTCCGGTGCTCGTGCCGGTCTCCAGTGCGCGCCCCACGTCGGACGCCGTGAGCGGAAGCGCACCGGAATGGACCGTGCCGGCGGTCCCGTCGACGGAGATGGTGTCACCCTCGTCCACGACGACGCCGGACGCCGTGGTGAACCGTCGGGCGACCGTGTCCACGGTGAGGGCCTCGGCGCCGCACACGCACACCTTGCCCATGCCGCGCGCGACGACGGCCGCGTGACTGGTCTTGCCGCCCCGGCTGGTCAGGACAGCCTGCGCGGCGATCATGCCGGGCAGGTCGTCGGGAGTGGTCTCGCGGCGGACCAGGACCGTGTGCTCGCCGGTCGCGGCGCGCCGTACGGCCTCGGCGGAGTCGAAGACGGCGACGCCGACCGCCGCGCCGGGCGAGGCGGGCACACCGTGGGCCAGCGGCACATCGGTGGGTCGGGTTTCGAATCGAGGGAACATCAGCCGGGTCAGCTCGGCGCCGTCGACCCGCATCAGGGCCTCGTCGGCGGTGATCGTGCCGTCGCCCCGCAGATCGTGGGCGATGCGGAAGGCGGCCTCTGCGGTGCGCTTGCCGACGCGGGTCTGCAGGATCCACAGCTTGCCGCGCTCGACGGTGAACTCCACGTCGCACAGGTCGCGGTAGTGGCCCTCCAGGGTGCGCAGGTGGTCGCCGAGTTCGACGTACGTTCGCGGGGCGAGGACCTTCAGTTCGCTCAGCGGCAGTGCGTTGCGGACGCCCGCGACGACGTCCTCGCCCTGGGCGTCGGGCAGATAGTCGCCGTACATGCCGCTCTCACCGGTGGCGGGGTCACGGGTGAAGGCGACGCCGGTCCCGGAGTCGGAGCCAAGGTTGCCGAAGACCATCGCCTGGACGTTGACGGCGGTGCCGAGGTCCTCGGAAATGTGCTCGCGGTGGCGGTAGATACGGGCGCGTTCGCCGTTCCAGGAGTCGAAGACCGCGCGGATGGCACGGGCGAGCTGCTCGGCGGGGTCCTGTGGGAACTCCCCACCGGTCTCCTTGCGGATGATGTCCTTGAACTCCTCGGTGAGCCTGACGAGTTCACTGATGTCGAGCTCGTGGTCGGTCGCGACCGCGCGCCGGGACTTGCGCGCGGCGATGGCCTGCTCGAACAGGTCGCCGTTGACGCCCATCACGGTGCGGCCGAACATCTGGATGAGCCTGCGGTAGGAGTCCCAGGCGAACCGCTCCTGTCCCGAGGCCTTGGCAAGCCCGGTGACCGACTGGTCGCCCAGGCCGATGTCGAGGATGGTCTCCATCATGCCGGGCATGGAGTAGCGGGCGCCGGAGCGCACGGAGACCAGCAGGGGGTCGTCGGGCGCGCCGAGGGTGCGGCCCATGGCCCGCTCCAGGCCGGCGAGGGACTGGGCGGCTTCGACGCCGAGCTCATCCGGTTCCTCGCCCGTGGCCAGGTAGACCTTGCATGCCTCGGTGGTGACGGTGAAGCCCGGCGGGACGGGCAGGCCGAGCCGGGTCATCTCGGCGAGGCCGGCTCCCTTGCCGCCGAGGAGGGCGGCCATGTCGCGGCCGCCCTCGGCGAATTCGTACACGTACTTGATGGGCGCGCTCATCAGGGGCACGGCCTCTCACTCGTGGGGGACGACGGCCACGGGGCAGCCGGCGTGATGGATGGCGGCGTGGGTGACGGGTCCGGTGCGGGGGCCCGTCGGACGTTCGGTCGTCCGGCGGCCGACCACGAGCGGACTCCCGCCGGCGCCGGCGCGGACCAGCACGGACTGGGCGCGGCCCTCGGACACGGTCTCAGCGACGACGACCTCGGGGTACTTGTCCTGCCACACCTGCAGGACGGCGGTCATGAAACCGAGCCACTCGTCCGCCTGCGCGGAGCCGTCGACCCGACCGATGCCGCCTGTGCCGAGCCCGATCGGGGACAACGCCTGCCAGGCGTGCACGATGTGCGGGCGCGCCCTGCGCAACCGGGCCGCCTCGAAGGCGACCTCGATCACCTCGATCACCTCGTCGCAGGGGTCCCCGAGGTCGATGCCCAGGACAACGTCCCGGTGGCCGGTGCGGCTGGACGGGCTGCCGTTGTCGGCCGGGAGGTGCTCGTCCGCCGCGTCCTCGTCCGCCCTGACGAGGACGACCGGCCACACGGCCCGGGCCACTACGCCCCGAGCGACCGAGCCGACCGGGAATCCGGTCAAGCCGCTGAGGCCGCGCGAACCGAGGACGAGCCGGGCGGCCTGCTCGCCGGCCTGCAGAAGGACTGTGGTCACGGGTCCCTCGATCTGATCGTCGTCAAGCTCGACGGCGGGACACGTACGGCGGATGCGATCCTCGGCCTGGCGCAGCGCGCACCGGGCCAGATACTGCTGTGCGGCGGTCTCAGGCTCGCCCGCTCCCTGACAGGGGTGCCTGTTCCGGGTGTGCGCCAGACGCAGCGGCCGGTCCCGACGCACCGCCTCACGGGTGGCCCTCCCCCACTGCCTCAAAGGCGGGGGAGCCACCCCCATGGCGGCGGCGAGACTCTCAGCGGATCCACCGGCTCCGGCGATGACGGGCGGAAGCATGGCGCGCACCTCCTGCGGTCGGTCTGCTCCCCGAAGCCAGCGTCCTCCCGCGCCTTACCCGCGGGTATGGGCCGCCAGGGCTCCGATCCGGGGCCGGTCGGCCCCCTGTGTACGGGTCGGCCGCGCGGCGAAGCTGGACCTTGCCCGAGCTTCGAGTTCCCCGCGGGCAGAAGGCGGCACATCATGGAGCAAGTGATCATCACCGGCGTCGACCGGTCGGCATCCAGCCGTGCCGCGGCCGACTGGGCCGCGCGTGAGGCTCTGTTGCGTGGGCTGCCGCTTCGGGTGATACATGTGTCGCCGCCGGACCGTCCGGATCCCGCACAGCAGGGGCCGTACCGTCCCGAGACGGTGGCGGACGGCGTGGTCGTCGAGCTCACGGTCCGCCACCCGACGTTGAGGGCCCAGGGCGTGAACCTCACCGGAAGTCCCGTGGCGGCCTTGCGGACCATGGCCGAAGATGCCGAGATGCTGGTGCTCGGCCTGCGCGGCGAGGGCAGTCGCCCAGGTGCCCCCGTGGGCTCGACCGCCGCCGCACTGGCCCGGGCGTGCGAGCGGCCTGTCGTGCTGGTCCCCGGCAGCCTCGCGGGCGAGGGACCGCCCGGCCACGGCGACGGAGTGGCGCTCGGGATCGATGCGCGCAACCCCGCGAGTGGCGCCGTCGGCCTGGCCTTCGAGGCGGCCCGGCTGCACGGTGCACGGCTGCACGCGCTGCACTCCTGGACGCTGCCCGCACAGGCGGCGGAGCGGCCCTTCCCGCCGCTGGAGGAGGACCGTGCAGCCTGGGAGGACGACGAGGTACAGCGGCTGTCCGACACGCTGCGGCCGTGGCACGGCAAGTATCCGGAGGTCGATGTCCTGGAGGACGTCGTTCTGCTCGCCCCGAAGGTGGCACTCGTGCGCGCCGCCGAGAACTCCGGCTTGGTGGTGGTTGGCCGCCGATCGGGTGGTACGGCGCTCACGCTCCTGGGACATGCCATGTGCCCGATCGCCGTGGTGTCGGCCTAGGCATGGCCCGGTCCACGACGGTTTGCACATCGTGCGACGCACCTGCGACGCGGCAGGTCGGCCCGAAGGGGTTGGGACGTTCGGCCATGCGAGCACGACGGTCACGGACCACAGTGAAGGCATGAGGAACCGCGGTCGGATCGCCGTGATCGGCGTCGGGAACGAGTTCCGGCACGACGACGGTGTGGGCTGGGCCGTACTCGCCCGACTGCGCGCACGGGCAGAGGACCGGCCGTTGCCGCCGGACACCGTCCTCGCCGCCTGCGACGGCGATCCCGGTCGGCTGATCGGACTGTGGGAGGGCGCCCGCCTCGCAATCGTCATCGACGCGGCCCACACCCACCCGGGCACTCCCGGACGCGTGCACCGCCTCGAACTCGACGCGGGACTACTCGCGCATCCCCCGCCCACCAGTTCGCACGGGCTGGGCCTCGGCGAGGCCGTCGAACTTGCCCGGGTGCTGGGTCTGCTGCCGGAGCATCTGGTCGTGTACGCCGTGGAAGGCGCCCGGAGTGAGATGGGCACGGGCCTGTCCCCTGCCGTCGCGGACGCCGTGGAGCCCCTGGTGGAGGCAGTCGAGGACGAGATCACGCGACAGGGTGACGTGGCGCCCCGGGGGGCGACCTGACCGTGCACGGCTCCACATCGAGGGCATCGCGCAGGGTGTCGGCTTCCGGCCGTTCGTCTACCGCACTGCGGCCGGGCTCGGCTTGGACGGCTGCGTGGCCAACGTCAACGGGCACGTCGAGGGCGAAGCCTCCGGACCGACGCGGGCCATCGCGTTCACCGCCCGGCTGCGCGCCGACGCACCAGCGCTCGCCCTGGTTCGTCGCCTCCAGCCGACCGACGGCGCGCGCCGGCCGCCGCACGACACCGGCTTCCACACACGGCACATGGCGATCTGCGACACATGCCTGAGCGAACTGCGCGACCCTCGCGACCACCGCTGCCGCTATCCGTTCGTCAACTGCACCGACTGCGGCCCGCGTGCCCCGATCGTCAAGGACCTGCCGCCTGCCCGTACGACCGGGTCCGTACGACCATGCGCCGCTTCCCGCTGTGCGCCGCGTGTGCCGCCGAGTACGCCGATCCCGATGACCGGCGCTTCCACGCGGGCCCGTCGCCTGCCCGGTCTGCGGGCGGCGCCTGGCTTGGTCGCGCCCACCCGGCGGAGCCGCATGAGGACGCGGCCCTGAGCCCCCGCGGGGCGCGATCGGCCCGGCGTCGAGTGATCCGGTCGGCTCGCGAACAGGGCCGGTCGGCCCCTCCCGACGGCGCCTTTCCATGTCGGAACCTAACGTTGGAGAAGCGCGATCCGGCCTGGACAAGGAGGACCGTCATGACCGCCACCGCAGCCCCCGCCGTGCTCGACCGGGACGGTCTCAACGCGCTGGTCGCGGCATTGGTGGCGCAGGGACGGACCGTCGTCGGCCCGACGGTGCGGGACGGCGCGATCGTGCTGGCCGAGCTGGCATCCGCGGACGAGCTGCCCTTCGGCTGGGGCGTCGAACTGGACGCCGGACGCTACCGGCTGGTCAGCCGCGAGGACGGGGCCGCCTTCGCGCACAGTTCGGGGCCGCAGTCCTGGAAGTCCTACCTTCATCCGTCACGAGAGCGGCTGTGGAGCGCCGACCGGACACCGGCAGGGGACATCCGCTTCACCCCGCACGAGCCGGATCCGCCGTCGTACGCCTTTCTCGGCGTCCGCCCCTGTGATCTGCGGGCCATCGCGATCCAGGATCGGGTCCTGACCGGCGGGCGGTACGAGGACACCGGGTACGGGAAGCGCCGCGCGGGCGCGTTCCTGATCGTCGCCGAATGCACCGAACCCGGCGCGACATGCTTCTGTGTGTCCACGGGTGGCGGCCCCGCGGCCGACCCGGGATATGACCTTGCGCTGACCGAGGTCGTGGACGAGGACGGGCACCGCTTCCTCGTGCGCGTCGGCAGCGAAGAGGGCGCCAAGCTGCTGGAACGGCTGCCTCATCGCACCGCCGACCCGGCAACCGAGGCCACAGCCCGTACTGCCGTGGACACCGCCCGCGACCGCATGGGCCGGGCCCTGCCGCCCGTCGACCTGCGCGCGCTCATGGGCGCGAGCCTCGACGCCGAGCGCTGGAACGACGTCGCCTCTCGCTGTCTGACCTGCGGCAACTGCACCATGGTGTGCCCGACCTGCTTCTGCACCACCACCGAGGAGGTCACGGACCTCACCGGTGACCACACCGAACGCTGGCAGCGCTGGGACTCCTGCTTCGACCTGGACTTCTCCCATCTGCACGGCGGGCCGGTCCGCTCGTCGGGCCGCAGCCGATACCGGCAGTGGCTCACTCACAAGCTCTCCACCTGGCACGACCAGTTCGACACCACCGGATGCGTCGGCTGCGGGCGGTGCATCGTCTGGTGCCCGGCCGGCATCGACATCACGGAGGAAGTCACCGCACTGGACGCCGAACTCACCGGCAGCGCCGCCGACGCCGACCATGCGGCCTTCCGAACGGAGCCGGACTGATGCCTCCCTCGATCGCGCTGCGCATGAACCACGCTCTGCCCGTCGAGCACCGCGAACGGCTGGTACGGCTCGGCCGCGAGGTGAGCTTCGCGCCGGGCACCCGCCTGTTCGAGGAGGGCGGTCACGCGGGCCGCTTCTGGATCATCCGGAACGGCACTGCCGCCCTGGACATGTATGTGCCCGGCCGTCGGCCGCCGGTCATCGAGACCCTCGGCGTCGGCGACCTCACCGGCTTGTCCTGGCTGTACGAGCCGTTCGTCTGGCAGCTCGGCGCCGAGGCACTGACGCCGCTGAGCGCCCACGAGTTCGACGCCGTCGCCGTCCGGCTGATGTGCCTGGAGGACCCCGAGTTCGGGCGTGCCGTCGAGCACTGGGTCGGTCGGGTGCTCGCGCACCGGCTGAACGCGGCCCGCACCCGGCTGGTCGACCTGTACGGGATCCACGAGGCCAAGGAAGTGCGATGACCGCCGTGCCGGTTCCCCACCGCGTGGTCGCCCGCCGTCCGGAGACCGCGGACACCGTCACGTTGTGCCTGGAACCGGTTGGCGCGGCGCTGCCCGACTTCGCGCCGGGACAGTTCGCGATGGTGCACTCCTTCGGCCGGGGCGAGATCCCCGTGTCGGCGAGTTCCGTGCAGGCCACGGGCGGTCTCGCGCACACGATCCGCTCAGTGGGCGCCGTCTCCGACGGGCTGTGTGCGACCCGGGTCGGCGACGTCGTCGGGCTCCGTGGTCCGTACGGCAACACCTGGGAACTGGAGCGGGCGCACGGAGCTGACGTGCTGGTCGTGGCCGGCGGCATCGGTCTCGCCCCGCTGCGGCCGCTGATCCTGACCGCGCTGGACGGGCGGAAGGCGTACGGCCGTGTCAACGTGCTCATCGGGGCACGCACCCCGGACGACCTGATCGTCCGGAAAGAGATCGAGAGCTGGCCCACGACGTTCACCGGCGTCACCGTCGACCAGCCCGCCGACGGCTGGCGCGGCGACGTCGGCGTCGTCACCCAGTTGCTGGGGCGCGCGCGCTTCGCCCCGGACAACACCTGGGCGTTCGTGTGCGGGCCCGAGCCGATGATCCGGGCCGCCGCCCGCGAACTCGCCGAGCACGGCGTCCCCCGCGACCGCGTCCGCGTCTCCCTGGAGCGGAACATGCGCTGTGCGACAGGGCACTGCGGGCACTGCCAGTTCGGACCGCTGCTGCTGTGCCAGGTAGGCCCGGTGGTGGACTGGGCGCACGCCGAACCGCTCCTGTCGGTAAGGGAGTTGTGAGATGACCCCCAAGCTCGCCGTGTTCAAACTGGCATCCTGCGACGGCTGTCAGCTCACTCTGCTGGACTGCGAGGACGAACTCCTGGCGCTGGCGGGTGAGGTGGAGATCGCCCACTTCCTGGAGGCGTCCAGCGCGGTGGCGCCCGGACCGTACGACCTGTCCCTCGTCGAGGGGTCCGTCACCACGGCCGAGGACGCGGAGCGCGTGCGTGCGATCCGCGCCGCCTCGCGCCGACTGGTGACCATCGGAGCGTGCGCGACCGCCGGAGGCATTCAGGCGCTGAGGAACTTCGCGGACGTCGACGAGTACCGGCGCGTGGTGTACGCGCATCCCGAGTACGTCAGGACACTGGCCACCTCCACACCCGTGTCGGCGCATGTGGACGTCGACTTCGAACTGCGCGGCTGTCCGATCGACAAGCGTCAGCTCATCGAGGTGATCACCGCGTTCCTCGCCGACCGCAAGCCGGACATCCCGGACCACAGCGTGTGCTTCGAGTGCAAGCGGCGCGGCACCGTCTGCGTGACCGTCGCCCACGGCACCCCCTGCCTCGGTCCGGTCACGCACGCCGGCTGCGGGGCACTGTGCCCCGCGTACCAGCGCGGCTGCTTCGGCTGCTTCGGGCCGTCCGGGTCGGTGAACCTGCCCGCTCTGATCCCGCTGCTGCGCCGCGACGGCCTGGACGACGACGCCGTGGTGCGGTTCCTGCACACCTTCAACGCCGCCGCGTTCGAGAAGTTCGAGAAGTTCGAGAAGGAGTCGACCAAGTGACCCACCGTGGTTCTCGTCTGCTGCACGTCGGTTCGCTGTCACGGGTCGAGGGTGAAGGTGCGCTGCGCCTGCACATCCACGAAGGCACGGTCACCGACGCACAACTGAACATCTACGAGCCGCCCCGGTTCTTCGAGGCGTTCCTGCGCGGGCGTTCGTACACCGAACCGCCGGACATCACGGCCCGGGTGTGCGGGATCTGCCCGGTGGCCTACCAGATGAGCGCCTGCGCGGCGATCGAGGACGCGTGCGGGGTGACGGTCGACCCGGCGATCCGTGATCTCCGCAGGCTGCTGTACTGCGGCGAGTGGATCGAGAGTCAGACCCTGCACATCTATCTGCTGCACGCACCGGACTTCCTGGGCCGCGCGAGCGCGATCGAACTGGCCCGCACACACCAGGGAGAGGTCGAGCGGGGGCTGCGGCTGAAGAAGGCGGGCAACTCACTGATGGAGCTGCTCGGCGGGCGGGCCGTGCATCCCGTGAACGTCCGTCTCGGCGGCTTCCACCGGGTGCCCACGCGGACGGAACTGCGGCCGGTCGAGGAGCAGTTGAAACAGGCGCTGGACGACGCATGGGACACCGTTCGCTGGGTCGCCGGCTTCGAGTTCCCGGACGCCCGGATCGAGGCCGATCTGCTGGCGCTGGCGGAGCCGGACACGTACGCCATCGAGAGCGGGACGCCAACCGTGCTGCGGGCCGACGGGAGCACGGGCTCCTTCCCTGTGCCGGACTTCACCGAGCACGTCACCGAGACACACCTGCCGCACTCCACGGCACTGCACTCCCGGCTCGACGGACGGCTCCATCTCACCGGCTCCCTCGCCCGGTTCGCGATCAGTGGCGCACAGTTGTCGCCGGTGGCCCTGCAGGCCGCCGTGGAGGCCGGGCTCGGTGATCCGCGCGAGGGGGCCGTGTGCCGTAATCCCTTCCGGTCGATCATGGTGCGGGCCGTGGAGACGGTGTACGCCGTCGGCGAGGCGCTGCGGATCATCAATGCCTACGAACCGCCCGCGAGGCCGTACACGGATGTGCCCCCGGTCGCGGGCATCGGTCACGGAGCCACCGAGGCGCCGCGCGGGCTCCTCTACCACCGCTACGAACTCGACGCCGCCGGCATCGTCACCAACGCACTGCTGGTGCCGCCCACCGCGCAGAACCAGGGCGCGATCGAGGACGACCTGAGGCTGCTGACCCAGCGGGCGATCGGCGAGGGTGACCCGGACGACCGCGAGTTGACAGCCCTGTGCGAGCGGGCGATCCGCAATCACGACCCGTGCATCTCCTGCTCCACCCACTTCCTCGACCTGACGGTCATCCGTTCCTGAGAAGATTTACGGGAGGTCGCGATGTCTGAATCCCCGTACACCGTGAGCGATGTGATGACGCACACGGTCGTCGCCGTGGGCAGTGAGGCGCCCTTCAAGGAGATCGTCGAGCTGCTGAACCAGTGGAAGGTCAGCGCCCTGCCGGTGCTGGCCGGGGAGGGGCGGGTCGTCGGAGTGGTCTCCGAGGCCGACCTGCTGCCCAAGGAGGAGTTCCGCAACGGCAACGAGCCCGCCGGCGACCCCACAGGGCAGCTCAAGGCGGCGGCGCTGACCGCAGGAGAACTGATGAGCACCCCGGCGGTCACCGTGCACGCGGACGCGTCGCTGGCCGAGGCGGCGCGCATCATGGCCCGTCGGCACGTCAAACGACTCCCGGTCGTCGACGGCGTCGGCCTGCTCCAGGGCGTCGTCAGCCGCAGTGACCTGCTGAAGGTGTTCCTGCGCTCCGACGCGGAAATCGCCGACGAGATCCGGAGCGGCGTGCTGACCCACCTCCCGGTCACCACCGGGCTGGGCGTCTCGGTCGTCGAGGGCGTGGTCACGCTGAGCGGTTCGATGCCTGAGCGCGGGCTCGAGCCGGTGGTGGCCCGGGCCGTGCGCGCGGTCGAGGGAGTCGTCGACGTCCAGTTGGATCTGAGCCACCGCTGAAGGGGCGGCACGATCTGTGAAGTACCTCGGCGAGTACCGTGCTCGCGTCCCCGCCCGGCGTCTGCTGGAGTTGCGGCAGACCGCCACACGCCCCCGGGCGGATCAGGAAGATGTGCGGCGGCCGGACCCACACTCCTTGTGGAGCCGGCACGACCGGAGCACACGTGGCAAGCACGGCCAGGACTCTCGTGCACACGGACACGGTGCTGCCCCTTCGGGAACGTTCCTGACTCGCGGGGCCTGAGTCAGTCCTTGGCCACCAACTCGTCGGCGACCGTCCGTGCCCAGTCCTCGATCCGGGCGAAGTCCCGGAAGTCTCCGCCCTTCCCGTTCTTGATGATCATCCGGGCGACCCATCCCTTCGCGCCCTCCTGCAGGCAGCCGCCGAAGGTGACGTGCCCGTTGGCGTCGAGCCGGGTCATGGCCCGCTTCAGGCCGGGCACGGGCGGGATGTCCCGCTCGGAGGCCGACGGGTCCAGCGGTCCGCTGCTGAACAGCCACAGCGGGCGTCGCGCCAGCTCGCGGCGGTGCCGGCGCAGGAACCGGCGGGAGTCCCTGTGCCAGCGTCCGGCGTACAGTCCGCCGCCGACCACGACGGCGTCGTAGGGGTCGACGCGTGCGACGGAACCGGCCGGGAGTGCCTCGGCGGTGAGGTCCTCCTTACGCAGGACCTCGGCGACGGCCTCGGCGATCTGCGCGGTCGATCCGTTCGTCGTCCCGTAGGCGACCAGCACCTTGGTGGTCATGGTGCTCCGCCTCCTTTCATGTTCACAGGTTCACAGCCTGCGCAGCCAGTCGTCGGCGACGCCGTGCAGCACCTGTTCGTCGGGCCGGAGACGCGAGTCGTCCAGCCGGTGGGTGAGCTTGTCGACGACCGCGACCACGCCGTCGATCTGACGGGTCATGGAGACGGCGATCTCCGTTTCGCTCTTGCGCTCCATCTGGCCCATGAGCGTGACCACGCCCTCGGTGACGCTGACGGCGATGCTGCGCGGCGGCAGCCACAGGGCTCGTACCAGCACCTCGTCGACGACCTCGGCGCGGATGTCCTCGTCGGGCCGCAGGAAGACCTGGAGCAGGTCGCGGCGGGTGACGATGCCGACGAGCCGGTTCTCCTCGTCGAGGACGGGCAGCCGTTCGATGTGGTGCTGCGCCATGGTCCGGGCGGCCTCGACGATGGTGTCGTTCGCATGGACCGTGATCGGCGGCCGCGTCATCAGCTGACCGGCGGTGCGGGCTCGCGCCTTGACGGCGCGCTCCCGACCGGCGCGGGTCAGCCGGTCGAAGCGGGAGCGCTTCTTCGGCTCGAACGGGTCGGGCGTCTCGGCCTGCCGAACCATCAGGTCCGTCTCGGAGATGACGCCGATGACCTTCTCGTCGTCGTCGACGACCGGCAGTCCGCTGATGCGGTGGTCGCCGAGCAGCCCGGCAACCTGCTTGAACGGGGTGCCGTACTCGGCGCGGACGACCTCCGTGGTCATCACGGAGCCGACCTTGTCGTGCTTCATGGTTGTCCCTCCTCAGCGGAGTCGGCGCAGATACGGGTCCTGGGGCCTGCGGGGCAGCAGGCGTACGCGCGCGTCGAGCACGGTGACTCGGCCCGGTGTCGCGAGAACGGGGTTGAAGTCGGCCTCGGCCAGCTGCGGCAGGTCGCTCGCCATGCGGGACAGGCGCAGCAGCAGTTGTTCGAGGCCCGGGAGGTCGACCGGCCGGGCGCCTCCCCCAGAGGGGGTACCCCCAGCGCCGAGCAGGAGCGGGGCGCAGCGCGGGGACGTGATGAGGTCGTGCACGTCGTGGTCGGTGAGCGGGGCCAGGCGTGCGGCGTGGTCTGCGAGGATCTCCGTCGCGGTGCCGCCGAGCCCGAACAGCACGAGGGGCCCGAAGACCTGGTCCTGGACGACGCCCGCGAACAGTTCGGTGCCGCGGTCGGCGAGCGGCTGGATCACCACGCCCTCCAGCAGACCGGCGAACCGGGTCTCCAGGTCACGGAAGGCGGCGCGGACTTGGGCATCCCCGCGCAGGTCGAGGTGGACTGCATGCTCGGCCGTCTTGTGTACCAAGCCTGGCCAGTAGCCCTTCATCACGACACGTCCGTCGAAGCCATGCAGCCGGTCGGCGGCGAGAGCCGCGTCGTCCTCGGTGCCCGCCCAGGCCCAGGCCAGCTGGGGAATGTCGTAGCAGCCGAGGAGTTCGGCGCATTCTCGCGGGTCGAGCCAGCCGCCGTCCGGGTGCCGGTCGAGATAGGCATCGACGAAGGCGTGGGCGCGGTCCGTCTCGACGTCGTCCAGGTCGGGGACCGTCCCGACGGGGCGGGCCAGCCAGACGGCGCGGCGGGCCGCGTGGGCCAGCGCCCGGGCCGCCGCCTGAGGTTCGGCGTACGACGGGATTGTGGTGCCTTCGGCGGCGGGCAACAGCTCGACGGGCAGGCCCTGTTCGAGCCGTACCGCGACGATCGGCTTGGGCGGCCGTCGTCCGGGAACGGGGGCCCTCCCGGTCGAGTCCATTCGAGACTGAGGGAGGGTGAGGGCTCGGACGAGGTCGTCGCCGGTCGCCGCGGCGACCGCCGTGGGGACGAGGGCCACGAGGACGGCGTCGACGGCACCGTTGCGCATGATCCGGTCCACGCAGTCCGTGAGTTGCTCTTCGGTGACGGAGGCGGTGGCGTCGACGGGGTTGCCGACAAAGGCGCCTGCGGGCAGGACGGCGAGGAGATCGTCGACCAGCTCGGAGCCGGGCGCCGGGAGTTCCAGCCCGGACTCGGCGCAGGCGTCGGCGGCGAGGACGCCCGCTCCCCCGGCGTTGGTGACGATGGCGACGCGGCGACCGGCGGGCAGGGGCTGGGAGTTCATCAGCGCGGTGACTTCGAGGAGTTCACCGACCGAGCGGGTGGCGGTGATGCCGGCCTGGGTGAACAGGGCACCGCGAGTCATGGTGCGGGTGGCGGCGGCCGCGGTGTGCGAGGCGGCGGCGCGGCGGCCCGCTTCGGTGCGCCCTGCGTCGACGGTCAGGACCGGGATCCGGCGGGTGACGCGGCGGGCGGTGCGGGAGAAGGCGCGCGGGCTGCCGAAGGACTCCAGGTGGAGCAGAGCGAGGCCGGTGCGACCGTCGCTCTCCCACCACTGGAGCATGTCGTTGCCGCTGACGTCGTACTTGTCGCCGAGCGAGGCGAAGGAGGACACGCCGATGCCGAGCCGGGACAGCCCGTCGAGCAGCGCGATGCCGACGCCGCCGGACTGCACAGCGACGCCCGCGGTGCCGGGGCTCGGGTGGCCGGCGGCGAAGGTGGCGTCCAGGCGCAGCTCCGGGTCGGTGTTGGAGATGCCGAGGCAGTTGGGGCCGACGAGACGCATGCCGTAGGCGCGGCATGCCGCGAGCAGGGCCTGCGACTGGTCGGCGTCCAGGCCGGCGGTGACGACGAGGAGCGCCCGTGCGCCCGCCTTCCCGCACTCCTCGGCGGTGGCGGAGAGTGCGGCTGCCGGTACGGCGAGCACCGCGAGGTCAGGGGTCTTGGGCAGGGCGCCGACCGAGGGATGGCAGGGCACACCGAGGATCGAGCTCGCGTGGGGGTTCACCGCGAACAGGCGGCCGGTGAAGCGGCCCGTGTGCAGCTGATGCAGGATCGCCCGGCCCACCGAACCCGCCTTGCGTCCGGCCCCGATGACAGCGACCGTGCGCGGCCGCAGCAGCGGTTCGAGGCTGGCGACGTCGGCGGCGCGGCCGCGTTCCTCCACGGCCGTGAGGTAGGTGTCGCTCTGGTCGAGGGCGATGGCGCAGCGCACCTCGGGGCCCTCGAAGTGGCGGGTCGTGCGCAGGCCGAGGTCGGCGAAGAGTCTCAGCACCTCGTGGTTCTCGCTGAGCGCGTCGGCCGTGAAGCCGGTGATGCCCTCGGCGCGGGCGGCGGAGACCAGGTGCTCGACGAGCAGGGTGCCGACGCCCCGGTGGTGCAGTCCGTCGGCGACCGCGATGGAGATCTCCGCCGTGTCCCCCGTCCCGCCGCTGTCGTACTCGGCGAGGCCGATCACCCGACCACCGGTCTCGGCCAGCAGCACCCGGTACCCGGGGCGCGGCTCGGCACAGGCCCGGTCGGCGGCCTGCCCCGCGGAGCGCCGACTGGCGGCGAAGAACCGCAGGCGCAGGTTTTCCGAGGACATCTCCTCGTACAGTCCCTGCACCTGATCGTGGTCGTCCCGCCGCACCGGACGGATGCACACCGTGGTGCCGTCCGCGAGCAGAGCGTGAACTGTGGGCCGACTGAGCTTGCCGTCCGTCATCGCGGTCTCCTCGGTGTTCCTCGGCTTTTCCTCGGCACTTCGAGCGTCCAGCGGAACGGGCAGAGACCCCATGGGCTGTCCGGGCGGTGAGGGTGGGCCGGTCGGCCCTCATAGGAAGGCCGGATCTCGGGCGCTGCGGGCCACCCGGCAAAGGCACGGTCAGACGTTCCAGGTCCACTCCGCGATCTCGGGCAGGTCGGTGCCGTGTTCTCGGATCCAGGCGTGGTGGCGGGTGCGGGTGTCGGCCATCGACTGCCGTACGGCGGCTGCGCGGACCGCGAGGCCGGGGACGCGGTCGATGACGTCCATGACCAGGCGGTAGCGGTCGAGGTCGTTGCGGACGACCATGTCGAACGGCGTGGTCGTGGTGCCGGACTCCTTGTAGCCGCGCACATGCATGTTCGGGTGACCGGCGCGGCGGTAGGCCAGGCGGTGGATCAGCCACGGGTAGCCGTGGTAGGCGAAAATCACCGGCTTGTCCGTGGTGAACAGACCGTCGTACTCGAAGTCGGTCATCCCGTGCGGGTGCTCCTCGCGCGGCATCAGCCTGGTCATGTCGACGACGTTGACCACGCGGACGGCGAGCTGGGGTAGCTGGTGCCGGAGCAGCTGGGCGGCGGCCAGCACCTCCTGGGTGGGGACGTCACCGGCGCAGGCGAGGACGACGTCCGGTTCGCTGCCGTTCTCCGTGCCGGCCCAGTCCCAGATGCCGGCGCCGCGTGCGCAGTGGGCGCGGGCGGCGTCCATGGACAGCCAGTCGAAGCAGGGCTGCTTGCCGGCGACGATCACATTGACGTAGTCGCGGCTGCGCAGGGCGTGGTCGGCGACGGAGAGGAGCGTGTTGGCGTCCGGCGGCAGGTAGACCCGGACGACCGCGGGGCTCTTGTTGAGGACGTGGTCGACGAAGCCGGGGTCCTGGTGGGAGAAGCCGTTGTGGTCCTGGCGCCAGACGTGGGAGGTCAGCAGGTAGTTGAGGGAGGCGATGGGGGCGCGCCAGGGCAGCTCTCTGGACGTCTTCAGCCACTTGATGTGCTGGTTGACCATCGAGTCGACGATGTGGACGAACGCCTCGTAGCAGGAGAAGAGTCCGTGCCGGCCGGTGAGGAGGTAGCCCTCCAGCCAGCCCTGGCAGGTGTGCTCGGAGAGGATCTCCATGACGCGGCCGTGCCGGTCCAGGTGCTCGTCGACCGGGAGGGTCTGCGCCTGCCATGCCTTGCCGCTGGCGTCGAAGACGGCCTGGAGACGGTTCGAGGCGGTCTCGTCCGGGCCGACGACCCGGAAGTCACGGCGGGCCGCGGTGTCCTTCATGACCTGTTCCAGGAGATCGCCGAGGACGCGGGTCGGCTCGTGCAGGGTCGTGCCCGGTTTCTCGGCCGGTACGGCGAAGCGATCGAGGGGCGGCAGCGGCAGCTCACGCAGAAGGAGCCCGCCGTTGGCATGGGGGGTGGCGCCCAGTCGCCTGGAACCGTCGGGGACGCAGGCGAGGACATCGGCGACAGGCCGGCCGTCGGCGTCGAACAGCTCATCGGGCCGGTACGAACGCAGCCAGGTCTCCAGCTGTCGCAGGTGTTCCGGGTTCTCCCGTACGCCGGCGAGCGGGACCTGGTGGGCGCGCCAAGTGCCCTCCACGGGCAGGCCGTCGACCTCGGCGGGGCCGGTCCAGCCCTTCGGCGTGCGCAGGACGATCACGGGCCAGTGCGCGCGCTCGCCGATGCCCTCCTCGCGGGCCGTGCGCTGCAGCAGGGCGATCCGGTCGAGCGCGTCGTCGAGGGCACGGGCCATAGCGCGGTGGACGGTGGCCGGGTCGTCGCCGGTGACGTGGATCGGCTCGTGGCCGTAGCCGCGCAGCAGGGCGTCGAGTTCGTGTTCGGGCAGGCGGGACAGCACGGTCGGGTTGGCGATCTTGTAGCCGTTGAGGTGCAGGATCGGCAGGACGGCGCCGTCGTGCACCGGGTCGAGGAACTTGTCGGAATGCCAGGACGCGGCCAGCGGTCCGGTCTCCGCCTCACCGTCGCCGATCACACACGCGACCACCAGGTCCGGGTTGTCGAAGGCGGCACCATAGGCGTGAGCGAGCGAGTAGCCGAGCTCGCCGCCCTCGTGGATGGACCCCGGGACCTCCGGAGCCACATGGCTCGGCACACCGCCCGGGAAGGAGAACTGCCGGAACAGCCGCTCCATCCCTCGCGCGTCCCGCGACACATCCGGATACGTCTCGCTGTAGCTGCCGTCCAGCCAGGAGCCGGCCAGCACGGACGGGCCGCCGTGCCCCGGGCCCCACACGCACAGGGCGTCCAGTCCGCGCGCCTTGATGACGCGGTTGAGGTGGGTGTAGACGAGGTTCAGCCCCGGCGAGGTGCCCCAGTGGCCCAGGAGCCGCGGCTTGATGTGCTCGGGGGTGAGCGGCTCGCGCAGCAGCGGGTTGGCCAGCAGATAGATCTGTCCGGCGGCCAGGTAGTTGGCGGCCCGCCAGTGAGCGTCGAGCGTGCTCAGCTCGTCGTCGGTCAGAACGGTCCTGTCCTGGTGCTCGAGCTCGGGCATCGGTGACTCCGTAAGTCGTCGAGGGCTTCGTCAAGACGTACGAGAGGAAACTGCTGCGCCCGCGGGCGTCGCGAAGCCGCAGGATCGGGCGCGCGCCGAGGGCGCCCACTCGTTCTCATCTTCGAGAGGCGGGATGCGGCGGGCAAGGGCGGCACCGTCAAGCGGGTCAGCGGGTACCTCAATCCGTGGGTGGCGGCGTTCACCGCCCTGGAGGCCCTCAGCACCGCCCGCCTCAGACCTGTGTTCCGGACCACGCGGCGAGCGTCTGAGCCGGTCACGGTGTTCACGCCGGCTGCGGTACCACGGCGACCGGACAGGCTGAGTGATGCAGTGCCCCGTGGGCGACGCGGCCGAGCTGAAGGCCGAGATGGCCGGTGCGGCGCTTGGCCCCGACGATCAGGAGATCGGCGTCGTACGAGGCATCCACCAGCACGCGGCGGGCGTGACCCTCGACGGTACGGCGGTGCAGCTCCACGTCCGGCGGGGCGTCCCGCAGGGCCTCGGTGAGGGTCTCCTCGGCGTGTCGCTCGTGCAGCCGGGCAGGGGTATCGGCCAGTAGGGGGTGGTCGGTGGTCTCGTGAGAGGGGCACCGCCAGGCCCGTACGGCCTCCAGGGGGACCCCCCGCCGCCGCGCCTCTTCGTAGGCGAAGCGCACGGCCGCCGAGTCCTCGGCGTTCTCGCCGACGGCCACGACGACGCGTCCGTGAACCGGGGGTGTCACCTGGTTGTCGTGGCTGCCGCGCAGCACGACGACCGGGCAATGGGCATGTGCGGTAACCGTCAGGCTGACGGAGCCCAGCAACGCCTCGGCCAGGCCGCTGCGGCCGCGGCTGCCGACAACGAGAGCGGAGGCGTTCCGGCTCTCTCGCACCAGGGCGTACTCGGGCTCCTCGAACACCGCGTCGGCGGTCACCTTCAGGTCCGGGTGGCGGGCATGGGCCCGTCGGACGGCGGCGCCGGTGATCTCCTGGGGGAGCGGCTGCGCGGAGGGCTTGCCGAGGTCCCTGGCGAGTGCGGCGCCTTCGTATCGCTCCCACAGGCAGGCGTAAACCACCTGGAGCGGCACGCCACGCAGTTCGGCCTCGTCGGATGCCCAGTCGACGGCGCGCAGGCTCGGCTCGGATCCGTCCACACCGACGACCAGAGGCAGGTCCACGGCGTTCACCTCCCCGCGCCGAGGTCGAAGACGATCCGCGCCTTGACCTGGCCGCGCAGCACCTCGTCGATGGACTCGTTGACGGAGTCGAGCGGCCGGGTCTCACTGATGACCCTGGTACGGCCGGCCGCGTGCAGCTGGAAGACCTCGGCAAGGTCCTGCCGGGTGCCGACGATCGAGCCGATCACCGAGGTGCCGTTCAGGACGGTGTCGAAGATCGGGACCTGGACGGTGCCGTGCGCGGGCAGGGCGACCATGACGAGCTTGCCGCCACGCCGCAGCCCGGAGTTGACAGCGGCGAAGGCGGCTTCGTCGACGGCCAGGGCGATGGCCGCGTGGGCGCCGCCGTGCCGCTTCAGGACCTCGCCCACGTCCTGTTTGCGGGCATCGATGACGAGGTCGGCGCCCAGTTCGGCGGCGAGTGCGAGCTTCTCGTCGGTGACGTCGATGGCGGCGACGGTCGCTCCGGTGATCTTCGCGTACTGGACGGCCAGATGACCGAGACCCCCGACGCCCGAGACCGCCACCAGCTGGGTCGGCTTGACGCCGGCGACCTTCAGCGCCTTGTACGTCGTCACACCGGCGCAGGTCAGCGGGGCCGCGTCGACCGCGCTGATCCCCTCGGGTACCGGTTGGGCGAAGTCGGCCCAGGCCAGCATCTTCTCCGCGTAGCCACCATCGCAGCCGTAGCCGGTGTTGATCTGCTGCTCGCACAGCGTCTCCCAGCCGGACAGGCAGTGCTCGCACCGCCCGCAGGCCTTACCCAGCCAGGGCACGGCGACCCGCTGTCCGACGGCCAGGTGGGTGACGCCGTCGCCGAGCTTCTCGACGAGGCCGACGCCCTCGTGGCCGGGTACGAAGGGCGGGTTCGGCTTGACCGGCCAGTCGCCCCGGGCGGCGTGGATGTCGGTGTGGCACAGCCCGGAAGCCTCGACCCGGATGCGGACCTGGCCGGGGGCGGGCTCGGGGTCGGGGCGGTCCTCGATGATCAGGGGCTCGCCGAAGGCTCGGACGACCGCTGCCTTCATGGGGTCAACTCCTCAAGGATGGTGGTCAGTTGTGGGCGACGACCGCGACGGGGGCCGTGGCATGGTGCAGGACCGCGTGGGTGACGGGCCCGATGTGGGCGCCGAGCGGGCTGCGACGGATGCGGCGGCCGACGACCACCAGGGAGGCCTCGCGGGAAGCGTCCACCAGTCGGATGCCGGGGCTGCCGGACGGTGTCTGCTCGGTGACCTCGACGTTCGGGTACTTCTTCCGCCAGGGCTGCACTGCTTCCGCCAGGACGGCGGCCTGCTGCCGGGCGATCTCGTCATGGAACTGGGGGTCGGCGGCGAGGCCGTAGACGTAGTACGGGGGCAGGTTCCAGCCGTGGATCACCCGCAGGCCGGTCTCTCGGCGGGCGGCCTCCTCGAAGGCGAACTCGATCACCGAGTCGTCGGGGCTCATCGCATCGAGGCCGAGGACGACGGGGCGGTAGGGCGTGGCGGCCGAGGGGACGCCCGCCGGGTCCGCCTCGTGCTCGTCGGCGGCCTGTTCCCCCGGGCGGACGAGTACGACGGGCCGCTCGGCGTGGGCCACGACGGAGAGGCCGACAGAGCCGACCATGAACCCGCCCACCCCACTCAGCCCACGCGAGCCGAGGACCAGCAGTTCCGCATCCGCGGCGGCCTCGGTGAGGGCATCGGCCGCCCCACCGGTCCGCTGCTCGGTGGTCACCTCGACGCCGGCGTGGCGCAGCCGGATTCCCTCGGCGGCCTCCCGGGGAACACGTGCGGTCCAGTGTGCCTGGGTTTCGGCACCGAGCAGCGGGGCCTGCGCCATGGGTTCCGGGACGGGCTCCCAGACATGGACGATCTTCAATGGCAGGCCGCGCAGCTTGGCCTCGCGGGCTGCCCACTCGGCCGCGGCCCGGCTTTCGGACGAACCATCAAGACCTACGACAACGGTGCGGACCATGATTCTGCCTCCTGATCGAGGATCTCTTACCAGCGTCGGCTCTGCGGTGTCGCCGTTGCAGGGGCCGCTGGTCCCCGGCCGGGACCGACCGGCCCAGCGGCCCCGGGTTTCACCGCAGCCAGGGGTTGCGGCTGACGAGCGACAACCGGGCCCATGCCCTGCCGAGTCCCCAGACAGCGCCGGCACCCACGGCGGCCAGAGCGATCAGGACGACCGCGTACACAGCGTGGTACTCGGCGAACGGGTTGGCCGACATGCTCGGCGAGCCGTCGGAGAGATGCTTGGCGGGCGGCCACTCCGCGATCCACATCAGCGCCATCATCGACGTGCCCGCGATCGCGGCCAGGCGCAGTCCGATGCCGAGGATCAGTGCCACACCGACGCCGAGCAGGCCGAGCATGAACAGCCAGTCCGCCCAGGCGTCCCCGGCCCAGTCGTGGAACGTCGACTCCATCGGACCGGCCGCGACCCCGCTGAGGAAGCCCTTGGTGGGCGAGCCGCCGTCGATCCAGCCGTTGCCGGAACGGGTGGCGTATCCGAAGCCGAACGTCTTGTCGAGGAACGCCCACAGGAAGATGAACCCGGTCAGCAGACGCAGCCCGGCGAAGACATAAGCGCTCGTCGCGGTGGTGTCGGCCACCGCCTCGGCCGCCCTGGCCGTACGCAGGGACGGGAGGCGGAATCCCAGGTGCCGGTGCGGTTGATCGTGAACTGCCATCGTCGTCATCCCCCTCGGGCCGATTCGTTGTTGACGCCGTCCACTCTCGTGGCGCGGACATGCCGTCGCCGGATGCCGAAGGTCCGTGTCCCCAGGGCTGAACGGCCCCATTCATGGGCCCTGTCGGCCTCCGAACCCACCCACCGGGCATCCATCGTCTCCACGAGAGGGGAGCTCGTCTTCCCGACACGGCCGAACTGCCGTGGCGGCGTACCGGAAGCACTAGCTGTATTGATCACGATCGCAGCCGGCTGGCCCGTGTCCTCCGGCTTTGGGGCTGTCGGGAAGAGCGGCGCGCGGTTCGGTCGGCGTGACGTCGAGGACGGGCCGCTGGTCGGGGGTGCCGTAGCCGGCGTGGACGTGGGTACGTCGGTCAACGCGAGCAGGAAGTCCGCCTTCAGGTCCTCCGCCGGCCACGACGGACCGCCCGGCCGCACAGGGTGCCGAAGGGCTCCTGCGGGTCGCCGGGCGGCCCGGTGCCGGGGCCGGGCGGCCCATGGCCCCGACGGTCGCACGTGCTCACGCTGGAAGTGGCAGCTCCGTGCGCACGACCTGGAGGCATCCCATGAACGCACCCGTATCGACGAGCATGCCCCGGGCTCTGCCCGCCGAGCACCGGGAACGGCTGCTGGGGATCGCCCGCGAGGTGTCCTTCCCGCAGGGCGCCCGGATCTTCGAGGAGGGCGGGCACGCCGACCGGTTCTGGATCATCCGGACCGGCACGGTCGAACTCGACATGCGTGTACCCGGCCGCCGGGCCGCCGTCATCGAGTCGCTCGGCCACAACGAACTCGTCGGCTGGTCCTGGCTGTACTCGCCGCACATCTGGCATCTGGGCGCGGAGGCGGCCTCGCCGCTGCGGGCATACGAGTTCGACGCCGCCGCCGTTCGCTCGATGTGCCAGAGCGACCCCGAGTTCGGCCGGAGCATCGCCCGGTGGGTGGGCGAGGTCGTGGCCCATCGCCTGCAGGCGGCCCGTGTCCGGTTGCTGGATCTGTACGCCCCGTACGGCAGCGGGACCGTGCACTGACCGCGCTCTGCGCCGCAGATCGAACGGATCGAGGAGTTGGAGGAGTCATCGTGACCGGAACCCCGCACATCGTGCGTGACGTGATGACCTGTGACGTCGCCGTCGTCGGCCGCGCCGCCGCGTTCAAGGACATCGTGCGGACCCTGCAGGAGCGGAAGGTGAGCGCGCTGCCCGTGGTGGACGACGGGGACCGGGTCCTCGGGGTCGTCTCCGAAGCCGATCTGCTGCCCAAGGAGGAGTTCCGCGACAGCGACCCCGACCGGTACACCCAGCTCCGTCGGCTGTCCGACCTGGCGAAGGCCGGCTCGGTGACCGCGGGCGAGCTCATGACCCGCCCCGCGCTCACCGTCACCGCGGACGCGACGCTCGCCCAGGCCGCCCGGACCCTGGCACGGGCCAGGGTCAAGCGCTTGCCCGTGGTCGACACTGAGGGACGTCTGGAAGGTGTCGTCAGCCGGGTCGACCTGCTGAAGGTGTTCCTGCGGGACGATGAGGAGATCGCGGAGGAGGTACGGCGGGAGGTCGTGGCCTATCTCTTCCCTCTTCCCGCGTCGGCGGTGCGGGTCGATGTCCTCGACGGTGTCGTGCGCCTGGGCGGCCGGATCCGGGACACGTCGCTGGTACCGGTCGCGGCACGGCTGGTGCGGGCCGTCGAAGGGGTTGTGGACGTGGTGTTCGAGCTGGATGAGCAGAGCACCTCAGTGGTGTGAGGCAGTGCAGCGCACCGCCTCACACCCGGCACACCTGCGCTGCGCAGGCCCTTCGCCTTGGTTATGGACGCCAGGCAGCGGCCTCCCCGTCCTTCCCCTACGCCCCACGGGACCGACGCCGCCCTTTCCGCACCGGACGTTCCTCATCAGGCGTACCCCCTGAGAGACAGAATGGAAGACGAAAACTGTCGCAAGGTCTCACCGCATGCAGACGTCAAGGGCCGACAGGAAGTAGTGAGGTACCGGTCAGGGCGCGTCAAGGAACGGGTTGGGCCGGTCGGCCCTAGTGAGCGAGGCCCGGACGCGTGATGATCGTTGTCAGGGACGGCCCGCAGGTCCGTCGCGCACCCGGGGAACGAGGGGTCCACATGACCGAGTCACGCACCTTCACCGCGCAGGACCCGATCCGCGTCTTCCTGCTGGACGACCATGAGGTGGTCCGACGCGGGCTGTCCGACCTGCTGGACACCGAGCCTGACATCTCCGTCGTCGGTGACGCCGGGAACGCCGAGCATGCCCTGGTGCGGGCCCCGGCAGTCCGCCCGCACGTGGCCGTCCTCGACGTGCGTCTCCCCGACGGCGACGGCATCACCGTCTGCCGTGAGCTGCGCAGCCAGATGCCGGAGCTGGCCGTACTGATGCTGACGTCGTTCGACGACGAGGACGCCCTGCTCGACGCGATCATGGCCGGGGCGTCCGGCTATGTGCTCAAGCAGATCAAGGGGTCGGACCTGGTGTCGGCGGTGCGCACGGTCGCCTCGGGTCAGTCGATGCTCGACCCGGCGACGACGGCCCGGCTGATGCGTTCCCTGCGCACCGAGCCCGTGCAAGCCCCGGCGGAGGCTCCGGCGCTCGCGGGACTTTCCCCGCGCGAGCGGGAGATCCTCGCGCTGATCGGGGACGGTCTCACCAACCGCGAGATCGGCAAGAGGCTGTACCTGTCGGAGAAGACGGTCAAGAACCACATCTCCCGGCTGCTGGCCAAGCTGGGTGTCCAGCGACGCGTCCAGGCCGCCGTGCTCGCCACCCATCTGGAGCGGTCCGAGCCGACGGGTGAACGTCCGGCACGCTGACGCGAGCCACGGCCGTAGCGCACGCCGAAGCGGCGCCGCTCGGCGCGCCGTTGGACCGTCCTGCGCCCACGCACCAGCCGCCGCAGCCCGGCTTCGCGCGCAGCGACCTCCACGGCCGCCCTGCTCGACGGCGAGCCCGTCCGCACCCACCACTGGCGGGCCGTTCCTCTCGCTCCCCGTTTACAGTCGGGATCCAAGGACTGCGTACGACGTCCCCGTGCCGGTCCCGCCAGGTTCTGCACGACCGCGCAAGGCAGCACCATCCGAACGGCCCCTGACCCGGCGATCTCGGCCGGACCGCCCTCGCGTCGCTCCTGTCCTCCCGGACTCGCCCAGCCGATCGGACCCGCACAGGGCCGTACGGGCCCGGGAACGCCCCCATCCGGCCCTCGTCCCGGTGATGGCCGGGCTCCCACCCTGGAAAGGGGGAGCGAGCACATGCGCGGCGGCGAGGAACAGCCGCCGCGCCCCCACCGGAGGTGCGTCATGACCGGTCCTGTCGTCGTCGGACTCGACGGTTCCCCCGCGAGCGTGACGGCCTCGTGGTGGGCCGCCCGCGAAGCCGTGGACCGCCATCTGCCCGTGGTACTGCTCCACTCCTGGACCGCCCAGCCCTTGGACGTGCCCATCGCCCAGGAGGCGCACAACAAGCAGCGCTACGGCCGCGAGGTCCTTGAGCGGGCCTCTGCCGAACTGCTGCATCGCCACGGTGACCTCGCCCTGACCACGGAACTGGTGTCGGCTCCTGCAGCAGACGCCCTCCTGGAGCGCGCCGAGAGCGCGGCGATGCTCGTGCTCGGCTCGCGCGGGCACGCCTCCGTGGCGAGCTTCCTGCTCGGCACCATCAGCCTGCACGTGCTGGGCCTGACACCCTGCCCGGCCGTCGCCGTGCGGGCGGGCGATCCGGCCGTCGAGGCGGGCTGGGGCCACCCCGCGGCGGCAGACCGGGACGAGGTCGTGGTCGGCGTGCAGGAGCCGGGAGCGGCGGCCCGGCCGCTGCTGGAGTTCGCGTTCACCGCGGCCGCGGCACGCGGTGCGCGGCTGCGGGCCGTGCGGGCGCTGCCCCTGACCTCGCTCGTCACCCGGCTCGACGAGGACCTCGAGGCCGAGGAGCGCGTGCGGCTGGCCGAAGCCCTCGCGCCGTGGCGGGAGAAGTTCCCCGACGTCGCCGTCACCAAGCACGTGGCCACGGGCCCCGCCACGCAGGTGCTGCTGACCGCGTCCGACCGCGGCTGCCTCACCGTCGTGGGGCGCAGGCGCCATTCGTCGCACCTGACCTGGAAGCTCGGGCCAGTCGCCCATGCGGCCCTGCACCACATCCCGTGCCCTGTCGCCGTCGTTCCGCACAGCTGAGCCGCCCGGGGCGAAGACCGTCATGAACCGTTTCCTTCCTCAGAGGCCGTCGCGCCGGCTGCTGGCAGCCCTCTCCCGTATGCCGCCGCTCGAATCTCTCCTGCTGGCATACAGCGTCGTCGCCCTGACCGTCGGCGGTGCCTTCTGGCTCGCGGGCGCCACCGGCCTCGCCGACCTGTGCTGGGCGCTGGGCACGGTCGTCGCCATAGGGCCGGCGGTCGGCTGGGTGCTGGGCGCGTTGCGCCGCGGTCAAGCGGGCGTCGACCTGATCGCGGTACTGGCACTGGGTGGCACGCTCGCCGTCGGCGAGTACCTGGCCGGGTCCCTGATCGCGCTGATGCTCGCCACCGGCCGGGCACTGGAGGCGTCCGCGCGGCAGCGGGCCTCGCGCGATCTGCGCGCCCTGCTGGAGCATGCGCCCCGCACCGCCCGGCGCCGGACCGGCACCGCCGTGCGTACGGTGCCCCTGGCCGAGGTCGCCGTCGGTGACCTGCTGGTCGTCGGGCCCGGCGAGGTCGTCCCCGTTGACGGGAGTGTGGCCGGCGACCCGGCCGAACTCGACGAGTCGGTGCTCACCGGAGAACCGCTGGCCGTACGGCACCCGCCGGGCGAGTCGGTGCGCAGTGGCGCGGTCAACGCGGGCGGCGCCTTCGAACTGCGCGCCACCGCGACCGCACAGGACAGCACGTACGCCGGGATCGTACGGCTGGCCCGGGATGCCTCCGCCGAGTCGGCGCCCGTGGTACGGCTCGCCGACCGGTACGCGGCCTGGTTCCTGCCGCTCACCGTGGCCGTGGCGGGGCTGACCTGGCTGATCAGCGGTTCCGCCGTGCGGGCGGTGGCGGTCCTGGTGGTCGCAACGCCCTGTCCGCTGCTGCTGGCGGCGCCGGTGGCCGTGGTCTCCGGGCTGTCGCGGGCCTCGCGCCTGGGCGTGGTGATCCGCGACGGCGGAGCGCTGGAGAACCTCGGCCGGGCCCGCACGCTGCTCCTGGACAAGACCGGCACCCTCACCGGCGGCCATCCCCGGGTGCTCGACGTGATCGCCGCCCACGGCTGGCAGCCGTCGCAGGTCCTGCGGCTGGCCGCCTCGCTCGACCAGTACTCGCCGCACGTCCTCGCGCGGGCCCTGGTCGACGCGGCCCGCGAGCGAGGACTGCGGCTGTCCGTGCCCACGGACATGTCCGAGGAGCCGGGCCGTGGCGCGCGGGGCACCATCGCGGCGCGCCGAATGGGCGTAGGCGGCCTCGATACCGGTGCGGAAAAGCCCGCCTGGGCCCGCTCGGCGGACAACCGGGCCGTCCTGGACGGGGCGACCGTCGTCTGGCTCACCGTGGACAGCCACCCGGTCGGTGCCGTCCTGCTGCGCGACCCGCTGCGCCACGACGCGCCACGCACGCTGCGCCGACTGCGCTCGGCCGGCATCGAACGGCTCGTCATGCTCACCGGTGACCGTCCCGAACCCGCCCACGAGGTCGGCGCCGTGCTCGGACTCGACGACGTGCGCGCGGGCCTCTCCCCGGCCGACAAGGTCACCGCGGTGCGTGCCGAACGCGACCGCGCGGTCACGGTGATGGTGGGCGACGGGGTGAACGACGCTCCCGCCCTCGCCGCCGCCGACGTCGGTGTGGCGATGGGCGCGCGCGGCTCCACCGCGTCCTCCGAGGCCGCCGACATCGTGCTGACCACCGACCGGGTGGACCGCCTGGCCGACGCTGTCGGCATCGCCGTACGCTCCCGGCGCATCGCCGTGCAGAGCGCGCTCTGCGGCATGGCGCTGTCGCTGATCGCGATGGCCGCGGCCGCCCTCGGTATCCTCCCGCCCGCCGTCGGCGCCCTGCTCCAGGAGGGCATCGACGTCGCGGTGATCCTCAACGCCCTGCGCGCGCTGGGCGACGACCGCGGGGCACGCCCGGCGCTCCAGCCGTCCACTCAGGCCCTCATCCACCGCTTCGCGGCGGAGCACGACGACCTGCAGGACGTCCTGGAGGCCGTGCGCTCCGCCGCCGACCACCTCGCGGACAGCCCCGGACCACAGGCCCTCGCGGCCGTGCGCGAAGTGCACCGTCTGCTCACCGAGCAGCTCCTGCCGCACGAGTACGCCGAGGAGCACCAGCTCTACCCGGCCCTCGCCCCCACGCTCGGCGGCCCCGAGGCCACCGCCACGATGAGCCGCGCCCACGTCGAGATCGACCGCCTCGCCCACCGCATCGCCACCCACCTCACTCTGGTCGGCCCCGACGGGGCCCTGGCCCCGGAGCAGTTCGACGACCTGCGGGCCTGCCTTTACGGGCTGCACACGGTGCTGCGGCTGCACTTCACGCAGGAGGAGGAGAACTACTTCTCGCTCGCGCCCTGAGCGCGCCCCTGGGGTCCCGTCCCGCTCTGGCGGACCGGTCGGGCCGTCGGGCAGACCCGCCGGACCGGGGTGTGCGCCCCACGCGCTCGGGGCACCGGTCACCGCCCGCACCCGGGTGTTCGGTGAGACGATCGCCTGTCTGCTGCCGACGGTCCCGCAGTCCAAGCTGATCGTCGGCATCGGAGCGCTGATAGGCACCAGCGCCGGTGTGCCGCCCGGGGCCCTGCTCCGTACGCCGGAGCAGGGCACGCGACAGACCCCTGCCTCGGCGTGCCGAACGGCTGCGTGTGGCCCCTGCCCCTCATGTCCGACTTGCGGCGCAGCGGCGCCGGACACGCGGCACGGCGCGTCCGGGCCGCCGACACGTGGACGATGTTGCTGTCGCGGAACGGGGAGCTGGCCGCGATCCCGCCCGGCATGAGGATCCTGGCCGCCTTCGCCTGAGGGCCGGGGAAGGCCCACTCGACAGAGGCGCCTGTCGCGGCCGTAGGGCCGGGCGACGGTCAGTCCGGGAGCTCCAGGCGAGCCGTCTCCCCGGGCTCGACGCTGACCGTGTGGTCCGGCAGCCGTACGTCGATCGCGGACGCGTCCGAGGCAGGCACGGCGATCTCCAGCAGCCCGCGTTCCAGGCTCAGCCGTACACCCCAGTGCCCCTGGTAGCGCAGGGCGAAGCCGTACGAGGACAGTTCCGGCAGGGGCACGGGGTCGAGCCACAGGGCGCCGCACCGGGTCTCCAGGCCGGTCAGGCCGCGCTGGACGAGGTCCAGGGTGCCGGCCATGGCACCCAGGTGGATGCCCTCGCCGGTGGTGCCGCCCTGGACGTCGGCGATGTCGCCCTGGAGGGCCTCCTGGCAGAACTTCCACGCCTCGGCACGCCGGGCACGGGCCAGGACCCAGCCGTGGACCAGGCCGCTGAGGGTGGACCCGTGGCTGGTGCGATGCATGTAGTAGTCGACGGTGCTCCGCCACACGTCGTCGTCCAGCCGGTAGCCCAACCGGCGGAATAGGCCCCCCAGTTCGGCCGGTGCGAAGAGGTATCCGAGCATCAGGACGTCGGCCTGTTTGGACGCCTTGTAGCGGTTGACGGTGTCGCCCTCCGCCTCCAGGATCCGGTCCAGGCGGCGGATGTCACCGTGGCGCTGCCGGTACTCCTCCCAGGGAAGCTCCGCGAGCTCGCCGTAGCCCGCGAACTGGCTGATGACACCGTCGTGGAAGGGGACATGGAGGGTGCGCGAGACGTCCTCCCACCGTTCGAGTTCGCCGCCGTCCAGACCGGTGCGCTCAGCGAGTTCGCGCCGACGGGGCTCGGGCAGGGTGTCCAGCAGCTCCAGTGTGCGGGCCAGCACCCAGGCCGCGGTGACGTTGGTGTACGCGTTGTCGTCCAGGCCGGGCACATCGGCACCCGGGTAGAAGTCGTGGTATTCGTCGGGCCCTACGACTCCCTTGATGCGATGCCGGCCCAGGCCCCCGTCGTAGACGGCCCGGTCAGCCCAGAAGCGGGCGATCTGCAACAGCATCTCGGCGCCCTTGGTGTGCCGGAACTCCATGTCGCCGCTCGCCTCGCAGTACTGCCACACGTTGTACGCGATCGCCGAGCCCACGTGGTGCTGGAGCCGGGAGTGGTCGGGCAGCCAGCGTCCCGAGCGCGGGTTGAGATGGAGCTGCTGGGTCTCCTCACGCCCGTCGCTGCCGCTCTGCCAGGGGTACATCGCGCCTCGGTGACCCGCCGCCCTTGCCGAGGTGCAGGCCTGTTCCAGGCGTCGGTGACGGTAGCGCAGGAGGGCTCGGGAGACCTCCGGGAAGTGCAGGTTGAGGTAGGGCAGGACGAAGAGTTCGTCCCAGAAGACGTGGCCTCGGTACGCCTCCCCGTGCAGCCCCCTCGCGGGCACGCCGACATCGAGGTCGGCGGTGTGCGGCGAGAGCGTCTGCAGCACGTGGAAGAGGTGCAGTCGCAGGATGCGGCCCGAGTCGCCCGCGACGTCGAGTTCTGCTCGGCGCCAGATCTGGTCCCATGCCGTGATGTGGGTTTCGAGCAGGGCGTCGAAGCCGGGGGCCCGGCCCACTCGGTCGACGGAGGCGTGCAGCGGGTCGCTGATGGCGGGATCGCGGGAGGTGTGGAGGGCGACGACCTTGTCCACGCTGGCCGTGCGGCCCTCCACCAGGTCCAGACAGGTGTGCTGGGTGGTGCGGGGGCTCTCGTTCCGGATCGTGACGGGTGGGTCGGCGGTCAGACGGGCGGCCATCCCGATCCGGATGTCCGAAGTCCGGGTGCGGCAGCGCAGCCAGACCGTGTCCGGGGCGGCCGTGCCCGCGTGCACGTGGGTGAGGTGGTGGCCGTCCAGGTCGCGGTAGCGCGGGACACCGGCATTGGTGACGCCCCCGTCGAGCAGCGCCTCGACCTCGAGTTCGCCGGAGAAGCCCTCAGCAGTGAACTCGGTGCGCAGCACCGCCAGATGCGGGTCGGCCATGTGGACGATCCGCTGCTGGCGCACCGTCAGCACCCGTCCTTTGCCGAGGTCGTAGCGGGTGCGTCGTTCGAGCATGCCCGACGCCAGGTGCAGGTCCATGCGGTGTGTGAGCACCGGGGCGGTGTCGGGAGTGAGCCAGTGGCCGTCACGCAGGCGGAAGCGCAGCGGCAGCCAGTTCGGGACGTTGACCATGTCCTCGTTCTCGACCCGGCGGCCCGCGACGCACGAGGTGAGCCGGTTGTGGATGCCCGCGATGTAGGTGCCCGGGTAGTGGATCTCGTCGGCAGCGCACTCCGGGAGAGCGCCCCGGGTAGCGAAGTAGCCGTTGCCGAGGGTGCACAGGGATTCCCTGAGTCGCTGTCGCGCGGGCTCGTAGCCCTCGTACTCCCAGGTCCAGCCGGTCACTTCGACGCTCCTCACACCAGTAGTTCCGCCAGATCCCGTACGACGATGTCGGTGCCGTGCCGCCGCAGTCTCCCCCCGAGTCCCCGGCGGCGGCCCGGTCCACGCCGACGACGAGAGCGAACCCTCCGACCCACCCGGCCTCCATCCCCGCCAGGGCGTCCTCCACGACGGCGGCACGGATGTCCCGTAGGACAGGTGCGAGTGCGTGCGAGGACGTCGTCGGGGTGAGGGCGCGCTCCATGGTCACTCCGATTGCGGTACGACGGCTACGGGACAGGGGGCATGGTGCAGCAGCGTGTGCCCCACCCGGCCCAGCTGGAGCCCGAAGTGGCCGGACCGGCGCCGCGCTCCGATCACGACGAGGTCGGCTGCCGCCGCCCTGCGCAGGAGCACCCGGTGGGCCGGTCCCTCCACCGTGTCGCGGCGCACCGGCACGCGGGGGTGGTCGGCCATCGGGTCGTGGAGCACGGCGTCGAGCAGGGCGGACGCCTGTTCCTTCTGGTGGTGGGCCGGGTCGCCGGTGCTCAGGTGGTGGTCGACCGACTCGATTGCGGGAACACGCCAGGCCCGCACGACGTCGAGCGCGCATCGGCGTGCCTCCGCTTCGCGGAAGGCGAATCGCATGGCCTCACCGGCGATCGAGGGGGCGGCCGCGCCGAGCAGGATCCGCTCGTGGGTGCCTGCCAGGCCGGCTTTGTCGCCACGGACCACGATCACCGGTCCGTGGGCGCGAGCCGCGACGGCCAGGCCGACCGATCCCAGGAGCAGGCCGGTGAACTCACCGCGGCCGCGTGATCCGGTCACCACGGCGAAGGCGTGATGGGCCTCGCCCAGAAGCGCGTTCGCCGCCTCGTCGGGGACCACGTCGGCCGAGACCTTCACCTCGGGGTTGCGTCGACGGGCACGTTCGGCAGCGGTGCCGACGATGTTCGCCGCCATGATTCGCTCAGGCGGGCGTTCCGCTCCGACGGAGGGCACATTGCCCTCGTACCGCTCCCAAAGGGACGCATACACCAGACGCAGTGGCAGACCGTGCCGGGCCGCCTCATCCACGGCCCAGTCGACCGCGCCGAGACTCGGCTCCGATCCGTCGACACCTACGACCATGGGCAACTCCATCACGCCCACCGCCTTTCGTCGGGCCGCAGTGGGATGCGGCGCGGGTCCCACTCCACCGTCGCACTCCGGCACCGGTGGCGGCAGGGGCGGATCGGCCCCACCCGGGTCCGTTGGGCCCGACCCGCGTGTGCCGAAGGGAGCACCGGTGCGGGAGCGATGCCCGGGCAGCCCCAAGCACGCGGGGGTGAGGGCCGATCGGCCCGGTGGCCCGCCCGAACAGCCCCTGGGAGGGCCTGCGTGAGGCGTGAACGCCGGAGGTCACCGCCTGGAGGGGGCGTCAGGACCGAGATCCACCGCGCTTCTTCCCCGGCACTCGGGGCCGGGCACACCCCGAGGAGGACAACGACGATCTCCAACCGGTAACAACGACGACCACCGGCCCGGCCCGCCAGTGATCAACGCCCCTCCTGGAAGGGACCGGCCATGGCCACGCAGGCATTGCATCCTGTCGGCATGCGGGCACCTGGCCAACGTCGGCCTGCACGCCGGTCCGGTCGCGCACGCGGTGATGCACCGCATCCGCTGCCCGGTCGCGATCGTGCCGCACGACTGAGCCATCCCTCCCGGTCCCGGCGACAGAGGCCGGACCGGGAGCCGGCCGCCAGGGAGCGCGTGCGTGCCCGTCGGCCCGACCGGTCCTGGCTCCGGCGCCCTCTACCGCTCTTGCGCCGTCAGCGGCACGCGCCACACCAGTGTGCTGCCGCCGCCCTCGGGAGTGATCACCTTCAGCTCGCCGCCCAACTGTCGAGCTCGCTCCGCAATGTTGGCCAAGCCGCTGCGGCGCCCGTCGGCCGGGATGCCCACCCCGTTGTCGGACACGGTCAGCCGCACCTCGCGGCCGTCGGTCTCCAGCGCGACATCGGCACGGTCGGCGCGGGCGTGACGGCCGACATTGGTCAGGGCCTCGGACAGCACGGCCTCCACATGGTCGGCGACCTCCCGGGGTACGTCGGTGTCCAGCAGGCCCTCCATGCGCACGCTGGGCGCGAAGCCCAGCACGGGAGCCGCCTCGCCGGCCACCCGGACCACGCGAGCGCGCAGCCCGCTCCCGGAGGCACCGTCGCGGGCACGCAGACCGAAGATCGTCGACCGGATGATCTTGATGGTCTCGTCCAGGTCCTCCACCGCCCGCCCCACGCGCTCCGAGGCCTCCTTGTGCTCGATGAACCGGCCGGCGCTCTGCAACGTCATGCCCGTCGCGAACAGCCGCTGGATCGCGAGGTCATGCAGGTCCCGGGCGATCCGGTCGCGGTCCTGCAACAGGGCGATCTGCTCCGCGTCCTGGCGGCGCTCGGCCAGCTCCATCGCGATCGCCGCCTGGGAGGCAAAGCCTCTCAGCGGCGCGATCTCCTTCTCGGAGAACGGCGGGCGCCCCGCCTCCCGCACCAGCAGCACAACGCCGCGTACGCCGTCGCCCGCGCCGATGGGAACGGCCACGGCAGCCGCGAGCCCGTCGAAGCGGGGTGAGGCGGCCGGCACACGCTCGTCGCAGGTCACGTCCGGGCTGGTGACCGGGGTGGCGGTGGAGAATGCCTGACCGATGAGGCTGCCGTCCACGGGCAGCACGAGCCCGCGGTGAGCCTCGGCGCCCTGCCCGACGGCCAGTTCCACCTCCAGCACGTCGGTGTCCTCCAGGGGCATGGCGACGACGGCCAGGCCCGCGCCGGTGATCTCCCTGGCGCGTTCGGCGATCAGGCCGAGGGCCTCGCCGCGCTCGCCGCCGGACATCAGGCTGTGGGTGAGTTCCGCGTTGGCCTGCAGCCAGCGCTCCCGCAGCCGGGACTCCTCATACAGGCGGGCGTTGTCGATGGCGACGCCCGCCGCGACGGCCAGCGTCGACAGGACGGACTCGTCCTCCTCGTCGAACTGAGCCCCGCCCCTCTTCTCGGTCAGATACAGGTTGCCGAAGACCTGGTCGCGCACCCGGATCGGGACGCCGAGGAACGTGTTCATCGGCGGGTGGTGCGCAGGGAAGCCGTACGAGGCGGGATGTTCGGAGATCTTCGTGAGCCGCAGCGCCTCGGGGTGACTGATCAGCTCGCCGAGGATTCCGTGGCCCTCCGGGAAGGGGCCGATGCGGGCGATCTGTTCCTCGGAGACGCCGACGGTGTGGAAGGCGGACAGCCGCTTGCCGTCCGGCCCGATCACGCCCAGGGCCGCGTACTCGGCGTCGACCAGCACCGCGGCGGCCTCCACGATGCTGTGCAGGGCCTGCTCCAGATCCAGTTCCCGGCCGACCGAGAGCACCGCCTCCAGGAGGCTGTGCACCCGGTCGCGCGTGCCGCGGGCCGCGTCGAGGCGGGCCTGCAGCTCCTCCAGCAGTTCGTCCAGCTTCAGCTGCGGCAGCCGTACGCGGGCCTGACCAGCCTGCTCATGGCTCTCCACCGGTGCTCCTCCACGTCCCCTCGACCCGCCCGAAGCCAACCGTTGCGGTCAAGTGCCACGGTAACGGTCCGAGGCAGGGGACGGTACGGATGCGACGCGCAGGCGCGGCCGTCGGCCGCGGAGCCGCGGGTACAGGCAGCCCGAACGGGTCGAGAGAACGCGAACAGGCCGCCCGGTCACCGGCGAGGGCCGAACGGCCCTAGCGTCGGCCGGGCGGCCGTGGTTCGAATGATCTGATCGGAAGAGAGCCACACAAGAAGCCGCCCCACCCACCCTGCGGCCACACAGTCCCGCGCCGCCTGACGGAACCGGTGAGCCGGTCGGAGACCTGCAGCAGTGAGAGACGAACAGCTACGAAAGCCCGCCATGGCCTGCGACAATGCCCTGCCGATCGCCCCGGGACCTCGCCAGAGCATCGAACTCGACAGCGCCGAGGCGCTGCGGCTCCTGGGCAGCGTGTCCTTCGGGCGGATCGTCTTCACCCAGCACGCTCTGCCGACGGTCCGCCCTGTCAACCATGTCCTGGACGACGGTGACATCGTCATCCGCACCCACGAGGGAGCCTCCCTGACATCACGGGCCCGGCAGGCGGGAGCACCAGGGGTCGTGGTGGCGTACGAGGCAGACGCCATCGACCCGGACAAGCACATCGGCTGGAGCGTGGTCGTCACCGGCTACGCCCGCCTCGTGACCGACGCCCGCGATCTGGCCCGCTGTCAGAACATGCTCCAACCCTGGGTGGGTCGAGCCATGGACTATGCGGTCCGCATCCGCCCCGACCTGGTCACCGGAGTCCTGCTCGCCCCCTTCGATGGGACCGAGGTGCGGTCCGACCCAGGCATGGCGGCACCTGCGCCCCAGGACGACCAGCGACGCGCCCCGTGAGGCGTCCGCCAGATGCGCGCCCGGCCTGCCGGTGGCGGCACGCCCCACTCTGGTCGGCTGGAATGCACCGCACCTCACAGCCGGCCTGATCCAGACAACAGGCCCTGGACGCCGGGAGACTTCTCCCGTCGCAGGTGCAGATTCTCGGTCAGAATCCCCTCCGGCCGTACGGCCCACTCGCGCCCCTTTCCCACCCACCGGTAGGGCATCGCGTTCCAGCCGTGCACGCCCCACGGGCCGGTGGCACGACACGCGGCCGCGTCGAACGCGAACTCGAGAACCGCATCAGCGGAACGCCCCGGCAGTCACCACAGCCCAATCAGGCCGATTACGGCATCGCGGTACGGCGTGGTGGCCTCGGCTGTTGTTCCCGGCGTGCACGACACACAGCGGGACCGCCCGCAGGCGTGCCTCCCGGGCTGCCCGTTCGGCAGTGGCATGGCACGTCACTTCCTCTCGTCAGGCCGCCGGGAGGGCGACCACGTCGTGCGGCTCCCCGCCGAGGACGACCTTGAGGGCGCCGGTGTCGGCGGCCCGGCCGAAGACGTCGTACGCCTCCTCCATGAGGTCGAGCGGGAAGGTGTGGGTGACCAGCTGCGAGGTGGGCAGTCGGCCGGCCGCCGCCATGCGCAGCAGGGTCGGTGTGGAGTGGGTGTCGACGAGACCGGTGGTGATGGTCACGTTCTTGATCCACAGGTCTTCGAGGTGCAGGGTCGCCGGCCTGCCGTGCACGCCGATGTTGGCGACGTGCCCGCCGGGCCGGACCATGCGCGTGCACATCTCGAAGCTCTCGGGCACTCCGACAGCCTCGATGACCACGTCGGCGCCCAGCCCGTCGGTGAGGTCGGCGATCAGCTGCTCGGGGGCCTCACGGGCGTCGGCCACGGCGTCGGCGCCGAGCTGCCTGGCTGCCTCAAGCCGGGCGGGGGCCAGGTCCACGGCGACGATCCGCTCGGGCGCGAACAGCCGGGCCGTGGCGATGGCCGCGAGTCCGATGGGGCCGGCGCCGACGACGGCGACGGTGTCGCCGGGCCGCACCTGCCCGTTCAGCACACCCACTTCGTAGGCGGTGGGGAAGATGTCGGCGAGCAGGACGGCGTCCTTGCCTCCCAGGGTGCCGGGCAGCGCGTGGACGGACAGGTCGGCGTGCGGTACGCGCACGTACTCGGCCTGGGTGCCGTCGATCAGATGGCCGAGGATCCAGCCTCCGCCACCCCCGCACTGGCCGTACATGGCCTTGCGGCAGTACGCACAACGGCCGCAGGCGGTGATGCAGGAGACCAGGACCCGGTCCCCAGGCCGTACGGTGCGCACGTCGGCGCCGGTCTCCACGACCTCGCCGACCGCCTCGTGCCCGAGCACCGTGCCGGGGCGCACCTCGGGCACGTCGCCCTTGAGGATGTGGAGGTCGGTGCCGCAGATGGTGACCGTGTCGACGCGCACGATCGCGTCGGTGGGGTCCTTGAGGCCGGGATCCGGGACGTCCTCCCAGGCGGAGTGTCCGGGACCATGGAAGACGAAGCCCTTCATGACGATCCTTCCTTCCTCGGCAGCCCCTGGCCGGAGAACCCGGCCTGAGCCCGGGGCCATAGCGGCGCCTGTATTGCCCCGCTGGTCCAGCTTGTCCCCCGCCAGGGCGTTCAGGCTTGGGCCGGTCGGCCCCGATCTCCCGGCCGGACGGGGCTGCGAGCGCCGTCGGTCCGGTCGGCCGCACGGAAGCTGGCAGGAAGGGCCGATCGGCCCTTCCGCCGGCCCCGGCGTACGAGATTCGCTTGGCCCATGTACGAGAACCCCACCAGGTACTCGCCGTCCCTCCCGGCGCGCGTCGTCGCTGGTACGACCGTGGTGGAGCTGCACGGCGACATCGACCTCCTCACGGCACCGTTCCTGGCGGAACGGCTGGACGCGCTGACCGCCGGGGAGTGCCCCGATCTGGTGGTCGACCTGCGTGCCGTGTCCTTCATCGACTGCACAGGGCTCGGCGTCCTGTGCCGGGCCCGCAACCGTGTTCTGGACCGGCACGGTCGGATCCGTCTGGTCACCCAGAACGCCTGCTTCCTGCGCCTCCTGCGCATCACCGGTCTGGCGGGCGTGTTCGAGATCACCCCCGACTTGCCCGCGTCCATGGAGGCGAACGTCATCAGCGTTCCTACAGGCTGACGGGCCCTGACAGGACGTGTTCGAAAGCCTTCCCGGCGCGCGACCAGTCAGTGCGGCGGTCGTGCTGGGTGGTCAGGAACGTGAGCGGCTCCCCTTGCGCGACTTCACCGCCCGACGTCGTCCCGACCGGCTCCCCGCACGCGTCTACGAATCGCCCCCGTCATCGCCGTGGCGTCCTGCGGGCCCGGCGCCACCCGCGGCGGGCCGGTGTCGGCCTGCGCGTGCGGGTCTCCGCGCACCCACCGGCGGCTCTCGATGGACCTTCGTGAGGACCCTGCGGGCCATGCGTTCTCTGCGGGGAGCCGGGCCGATCAGGGCTGAACGTCCCGCCCCAGGGCGAAAGTTGGTCCCCATCGGTCCTCTGAGGCCGCCTGATCGGCCCAGGCCGGCGCGGGACGCCGACCGGCACGGTCAGGACAACGAAGACGCGCAGGAGGTGCGGACCGATGAGCGACGGCGCCTGCACGATGAAGCGGTTGTGGCGGTGGCGCGGCAACCCCTTGCGACGGCGTGAGGACATCATGGAGGCCTGGATCGTGCTGGCCGTCTGGGCGGTCGTCCTCGCGGGCGGCACGCTCGTCGGCCTGCTGACGGCCCACGCCGCCGACGAGGTGTTCGCCCGGCAGCGTGCCGAACGGCACTCCGTGCGGGCCGTGGTCCTCGCCGACGTCCCTGTCTCGGCCACCAAAGGAGGTGGAACACATGCCCTGGCGGGAATTAGCTGGACAGCCTCCGACGGCACGACGCAAACCGACAAGACCCTGGTGGACACGGGGCAGAAGGCCGGTGCCGAGGTCGTGGCCTGGCTGGACGGCCGGGGCGACCTCGCCACCGAGCCGCCGAGCCCCACGGAGGCCGCCATCGAGTCCGGCGTCCTGGGCACGGCCGCCGCGCTCGGACTGGCCGGCACGGCGTTCGGCGCCGGGGCCCTCGTCCGGTGGCGGCTCGACCGGCGGCGCATTGACCAGTGGGGCCGGGAGTGGGACCTGGTGGGGCCTCGGTGGGGACACAAGACGTGAGTCCGGGCAGGCATGGCGTGCCTCCGTGTGCGCTCGACAACCCGACCGGGATCGACGCCTGCCGGACGTCCCCCACCGGCGCATGAGCGCCACGGTGGCGATCGCGGGCAGCAGCGCCTTCGGCCAAAGGCCCGGTCACAGGGCCGGAGGTCCTCGGCGGCGGGGCCGCGAGGCGGGTCGCCGACGGGGCCGCTGTCGCTCATGCTGAAAGGAGAGTCACCTGGCTCTTCGAGTTCACATCAGCGGAGGTGACCCGGGCGCTGCTGCCCGCGAGGTGAAGGCCGATGACGGGCCTGCCGCTCTCGCCGACGGCCTCCTCACCGTCATCATCCCCGAGGCACAGCCGGCGGTTGCGAGCCGGCCGACGTCACGCGCAGAGAAGGGAGGAGGCCATGAAGGTCGGAGTGCTGACCGGTGGCGGCGACTGCCCCGGCCTCAACGCCGTGATCCGCAGCGTCGTCCGCAAGGGCATCCAGGAGTACGGCTTCGATTTCGTCGGCCTGCGGGACGGCTGGCTCGGTGCCCTTCAGGGCGATGTGGTGCCGCTGGACATCTCCAGCGTGCGGGGGATCCTGCCACGCGGCGGAACCATCCTCGGTTCCTCCCGTACGAACCCGTTCAAACATGAGGACGCGGTGCAGCGCGTCAAGGACACCCTTGCCGCGCACCAGGTGGACGCGCTCATCGTGATCGGCGGCGAGGACACGCTCGGTGTGGCCGCCAACCTGAGCCAACAGGGGGTCAATCTGGTCGGCGTGCCGAAGACCATCGACAACGACGTGTCCGGCACCGACTACACCTTCGGCTTCGACACGGCCGTAGGCATCGCGACGGAGGCCATCGACCGCCTCCACACCACCGCCGAGTCGCACATGCGCACCCTGGTGGTGGAGGTGATGGGGAGGCACTCCGGGTGGATCGCCCTGCACGCCGGCGTGGCGGGCGGCGCCAACGTGATCCTCATCCCGGAGCGGCCGTTCGACATCGATCAGGTCTGTGCGTGGGTGAAGAACCGATTCAAGATCCACTATGCGCCGATCGTCGTCGCCGCCGAGGGAGCGGTCCCCATCGAGGGGCAGATGATCCTCAAGGACCGGACCCTGGACGAGTTCGGACACGTGCGGCTGTCGGGCATCGGCGAGTGGCTCGCCCAGGAGATCGAGGAGCGCACCGGCACGGATGCCCGTACGACTGTCCTCGGCCACGTCCAGCGCGGCGGCACTCCGAGCGCCTTCGACCGGTGGCTGGCCACGCGCTTCGGGCTGCATGCCGTCGACGCGGTCAAGGACGGTGACTACGGCAAGTTGGTCGCCCTGCGCGGCACCCGGATCATCCGCATCCCTCTCGACGGCACCAGGGCGAAGACCAAGCTGGTGGACCCGTCGCTGTACGACGAGTTCGAGGTGTTCTTCGGCTGATCCACTCCCTGTCGGCGTCACCCGGCGTGTGGCACGACCGCCACCGGGCAGCGGGTGTGGTGCAGTACGGCGTGGGTCACCGGCCCCAGTTGGCCCTCGGGCGCCTGCGGGTCGGAGCGGCGGCCCACGACCAGCAGGTCCGCTCCCCGGGACGCGTTCAGGAGGGCCTCTGCGGGGTGCAGCAGGACGACATCCGTGCGGGTTGCAACTTGCGGGTACTTGTCCTGCCGCGTACGCAGCGCGTCGGACAGTCGCAGGACCTCTTGGTCCTCCCAGGTGGCGCGGTCCTCCTCGGTCACGAACAGCTTCTGAGGAGACACGGCCTCGGCGGGAAGCGCCCATGCCTGAACGACCCGCAGAAGCGCACCGCGCGCCTCAGCCGCCGCGAACGCGAAGTCCGCCACCTCACCGACCGGACGGTGCGCGTCGAAACCCACCACCACCTGAGCCACGCCGCCTGCCACCCGCGTCCCGTCTCCGAAGCCCCCGACCGGCCGTTCGGGCACGAGCACCACGGGACATTCGGCTGCCGCCGCGACGCGTTGGGCCACCGAACCGACCGCGAGTCCGTCGAAGCCACCGGAGCCTCGTGCTCCGACCACCAGAAGGCCGGCGTCGCCGGCCGCGCCGAGAAGTGCCACGGCCGGAGCGTCGGCGGCCTGCTCGCCCCACACCTGGAGGTCCGGGTAGCGGGCGCCGAGGTCGGCGATCACCCGCTGGAGCATGCGCTCACCCACGTGGTGCAGCGTTTCGGCGGCCTGGACCGGGACGGGATCGCCCGGAAGCGGTGGAACGGCGTGCACGAGCCGCAGCGGAACCCCGCGCAGCTGCGCCTCCCGCGCGGCCCAGTCGGCTGCGGCCAGGCTCGGTTCGGATCCGTCGATACCCGCCAGCACCGGGTGCCCCATCGCGTCCTCCTTCACCGGCCGTGTGCGCATCCGTCCGCAGGAGAAGCCAGCGACTCCTTCGCCCCTTCCTCCACTGTTCCACGGCAGGCCCCGAAGGTCCCGGCGAAAGAGCCGTCCGGCCCCTCCACTCCGCTCCACCGCGGCGCGTCAATGGAGAAAACGCGGCATACGGGAAGTGGCCATGCCGACCGTTGAGCAGCGCCGAGACGGACACGGGCGTCCGCCGAACCAAGGAAGGAGCAGAACCATGACCTACGGCACACAGGTGCGAGGCGAGCTGCGGGCACCCGCCCGAGACCTGCGAAAAGCAATCCCGCAGGTGTACGAGGGGTACCGGCAGCTGCACGACAGCGCGCTGACCGCCGGCGCGCTGGATGCCAAGACCAAGGAACTGATCGCGCTGGCCATCGCGGTGAGCAAGGAGTGCGACGGCTGCATCGCCGCCCATGCCCACGCCGCGGTCCGGCAGGACGCCACCGAGCAGGAGGCGGCCGAGGCGATCGGGGTCGCGATCCTGATGAACGGCGGGCCGGGCACCGTGTACGGGCCCCGTGCCTTCGCCGCGTTCCGCGAGTTCCAGTCGGAGGCGAACCCGTGACGGTGGCTGACCGCTGGCTCCCAGCACAGGGTCGTGGTCGGATGGGTGTGGGCCAAGCCCCGTCGTGCGTATGTAGGCGTAGAGAGTCACACCATGAACGACATCAGCCGCCGCTCCGTCCTGCTGGCCGCGCTCGGCGCCGCGGGAGCCGGCGCGCTCGCCGCCTGCGCCAGCGGCTCCGGCAGCGCACCCACCCTGGTCAGCCCCTCCGGCCCGGCGGTCACGGCCGCCGAGAAGAAGCGCGCCGGAAGAGGCACGGTACGCAACATGAACCTCACCGCCGCTCCGGCCGTACTAGACCTCGGCGGCGGGCTCACCGCCGAGAGCTGGGCGTTCAGCGGCCAGACCCCGGGCGGGGAGATCCGCGTCTCCGCCGGCGACACCCTGGCCGCCGAGCTCTCCAACCAGCTACCGGACAGAACCACCACGTCCCTCCACTGGCATGGCATCGCCCTGCGCAATGACATGGACGGCGCACCCCCGGTCACCCAGCCTGCCGTGCAGGCGGGTTCCACGTTCACCTACCGCTTCATCACCGGCACTCCCGGGACGTACTTCGTCCACCCCCACATCGGCGTCCAGCTCGACCGCGGTCTGTACGCCCCGTTGATCGTCGAGGACCCCGACGAACCGCTGTCCTATGACGACGAATGGGTCGTGGTCCTGGACGACTGGATCGACGGCGTCACCGGCACCCCCGACGAGGTCTACGCCGAACTTCGGCAGGGGATGGGCGCAGGCATGCACAGGGACGGGTTGATGCCGATGGGCGCCACGAGCGACCTGCTCGGTGGCGACGCCGGCGACGTGAAGTACCCGTACCACCTGGTCAACGGCCGGATCCCCGCCGCCCCCGTCGTCCACAGGGGAAGGCCCGGCGATCGGGTCCGCCTGCGCATCATCAACGCGGGCGGGGACACGGCCTATCGGGTGGCGCTGGGCGGCCACCGGATGACCGTCACCCACACCGACGGGTATCCCGTCGAGCACCGGGAAGTCGATGCGCTGCTGATCGGCATGGGTGAGCGGTACGACGTCCTGGTCACCCTCGGCGACGGCGTCTTCCCCCTCGTCTCGCTGGCCGAAGGCAAGGGCGCCGCCGGCATGGCGCTGGTTCGCACCGGTGCCGGTTCCGCCCCGAGCCCGAGCGTGCGGCCCAAGGAACTGGACGGGAAGATCGTCACCGCCGCGCAGCTGCGCGCGACCGACGACGTCCGGCTGACCTCGAAGAAGCCCGATCGCGTCCACCGTGTCGAGCTGACCGGCGGCATGCATCACTACAACTGGGCCATCAACGGCGTGCGGTTGGACATGAGCGATCCGGCCGCGCACCCGCTGATCGTCGAAGCCGGTGAGCGGGTCCAGCTGGACTTCGTCAATCGCAGCACGATGTGGCACCCGATGCACCTGCACGGCCACACCTACGAACTCGGCGCCGACGGCCCGCGCAAGGACACGGCCATCGTGCTGCCGAAGAAGACGCTGTCCGTCGTCTTCGACGCCGACAACCCAGGGCAGTGGATGCTCCACTGCCACAACGCCTACCACGCGGAGGCCGGGATGATGGCCGTCCTCGGCTATCGGGACTGACGTTCGCCCTGGCGCCCGTAATGCGAGCGCCCCGGCCTTTCCAGCAAAGTGCCCCCACCCACACAGGGCCGGGCGGCACGCTACGGTCACGCACCCGGGAGGCCATGGCGTGGCAGCGCTCGGCTGCAGGGGCGAGGCTGGAAGGACAGCGGACGGGCTGCTACCGGGGAGATCCTCTGGAGGCAGCCATGACAGACGGTCGCGGGCCGCACCGCGACGTACCCGGACGTGGAGCCGCACCGCGGAGTCGCCCATGGCTCCCCTGGCACGGCGGCTCTGCCCCGAACGGCCCTGGTGATGTCGGCGGACCCGGCACACGATGAGAGAGCGCCGCCGTTCATGGGTGGCGAACCGGCGAGACGTCAGCCGACTTCCCTGGAGTCCGCGATGCCATTCTCAGCCCCGTTCCTCCGCCCGATCCGGCCGATTCCACCGGTGCCGAGGACCTCGTCGCCGTACGGGATCGGATGATGCGCACCAGTACGGACCCGCTGGTACCGGGAGGCGGGACGGGCGGGACGGCCGGGACCACGTCCGGTTCCGGTTCGCGTCCTGCGGTGCGGGAGATCGCCGCCGGTGAGGTCTTTGCCGCATTGGACACGTCACGGCGCGGCCTGGCGGCGGATCGGGCCCGGGCGAGGCTGGAGCAGTACGGGGCCAACGAACTGCCGCGTGCGGGACGCCGCGCCATGTGGCGGCCGCTGATGGCGCAGTTCACGGACCTCTTCGCGGTGGTGCTGATCGTCGCCTCGGGGATCACTTTCCTGGCGTACGGCCTTCAGGAGCCGCGTGACGTGGGCACCCTGCAACTGGCGGTGGCGATCCTGGGCGTGGTGGTGCTGAACGCCGTCATCGGCTTCGCGCAGGAGTACTCGGCCGAGCGGACGGCCCAGGCGCTGGAGGCGATGGTGCCCCACACCTGCAGGGTGCTGCGCGGCGGCGAACGGCTGGAGCTGCCGGCCCGGGAGCTGGTGCCGGGTGACGTGGTGCTGCTGGAGGCCGGCGATGCGGTGTCGGCGGACTGCCGGGTGGTCGAGGCGCACGAACTCGCGGTGAACAACGCCCCGTTGACCGGGGAGAGCAACGCGGTGGGCCGTACGGCCGACGCGGTGGCCGCCGGACCACCGCTTCAGGCCCGCAACTGCGTGTTCATGGGGACCGACGTCGTCGCCGGGTCCGGGCGGGCCGTGGTCTTCGCCACCGGTCCCACGACCGAGTTCGGGCGGATCTACCGGCTGGCCGCGGCTGCGCCACGGCAGAAGACCCCGCTGCAGCTCCAGGTGGCCTTGATGGCGCGACGGGTGGCGGGGGCGGCCCTGGCGATCGGTGCCCTGATGTTCGCTGTACGGCTGCCCGCCGGGGAGTCCGTGGTGACCTCGTTCGTGTTCGCGCTGGGGGTGATGGTGGCGCTGGTACCGGAAGGGCTCCCCGCCACCCTCTCGGTGTCCCTCGCGATCGGCGTACGGCGGATGGCGCGCCGCCACGCCCTGATCAAACAACTGCTGGCGGTGGAGGCACTCGGGTCGACCACCGTCGTCTGCACCGACAAGACCGGGACCCTCACCCAGGCGGAGATGACCGTCACCCAGGTCTGGGCCGGGGGTGCGCCGCACCCCGTGAGCGGTGTGGGGTACGCGCCTGACGGCGAGGTCGCCGACGCTGCGCCGGTGCGCGAGCTGCTGCGAGTAGCGGGCCTGTGCTGCAACGCACGGCTGGTGCCGCCCGCCGGCCCGGAGGGTCGGGAGCACTGGCGGGTGCTCGGTGACACCACCGAGGGGGCGCTGCTCGTCGTCGCCGCCAAGGCCGGGCTCGACCTGGACACGGAGGAGTCGGCGGCCCCGCGTGTGACCGAGTTCCCCTTCGACTCGACCCGCAAGCTGATGACCACGGTGCACAAGAGCGGGGCTCGCTACCAGGCGTGCGTCAAGGGAGCGCCCGTGGAGCTGCTGGCGCGGTGCACCGACGTGGAGTGGGAAGGGCGGCGCGGGCCGCTGACCGGGCAGGAACGGGCGGCAGTCGTCGGGGCGAGTGACGCGCTGGCGTCGCAGGGGCTGCGGGTGCTGGCCGTCGCGCGGCGGGAGCTGGACGGACCCCGCCCCACGCAGGACGAGGCCGAGTCCGGACTCACGCTGCTGGGCCTGGTCGGCATGCTGGACCCACCACGTCCGGAGGTCACCGACGCGGTCGCCGCCTGCCGCGGTGCAGGCATCCGGATCGTCATGGTCACCGGCGACCACCCCCTCACCGGGGAAGCGGTGGCGCGCCGCGTAGGGATCGTACGGCGGCCGGATCCGCTCGTGGTGACGGGCACCCGGCTCGACACGATGGACGACGAGGCGCTCGACGCGCTGCTCGCCGAGCCGTCGGAACTGCTGCTGTGCCGGGTCAGCCCGGAGCACAAGATGCGTGTGGTCACCGCCTTCCAGCGGCGCGGCGAGGTGGTGGCGGTCACCGGCGACGGGGCGAACGACGCCCCTGCCCTCAAGCACGCGGACATCGGCGTGGCCATGGGAGCGTCGGGGACCGACGTGGCCCGGGAGGCTGCCTCGATAGTGCTGCTGGACGACTCGTTCGCCTCCATCGCGACAGCCGTACGGCTCGGCAGATCCGTCTACCAGAACATCCGCAAGTTCCTCGTCTACGTTTTCAGCAGCAACATCGGCGAGCTCGGCCCGATCCTGGCGGCGGCGTTCGCCGGGTTCCCACTGGTGCCCATCAGCGCGGTGCAGATCCTGGCGATCGACCTGGGCTCCGATGTGATGCCCGCCTTGGCGCTGGGCGCGGAACGACCCGAGCCCGACGTGATGGACCGCCCGCCGCGCTCCCGCCACGAGCGGCTGTTCTCGCTGGCGGTGGTGGGCCGCATCCTGTTTCTCGGCGGCATCCAGGCGCTCGGCGTGTGCGCGGTGTTCTTCTGGCACATCCATTCCTCCGGCATCCCGTTCGACGACTTCACCGAGGACAGTGCCGTGTACCAGAAGGCCGTCACGCTGGCCCAGGGTTCGATCGTGCTCAGCCAGTTCTTCGTCTCCCTCGCCGTGCGCACCGAACGGCAGAGCATTCTGAAGGCCGGACTCCTGTCCAATCGCGCCTTGCTGGCGGCGGGAGGTCTCGGAGTCTCCCTCATGGCCGTGATCAGCTATCTGCCGCCACTGCAGGCCGTCTTCAACACCGCCCCGCTCAACGCCGCCGACTGGGCGGTACTGGCCGGGCTGGGCATCATGCCCCTGCTCGCGGACGAGGCCCGTAAGGCGTGGCTGCGCCGACGCGCCGAACGCCGGAAAGGAGCTCCGCGATGAAGGTGATCGTCGTCGGCTGCGGACGGGTGGGCTCAACCCTCGCCGGTCTGCTCGCCGTGGAAGGGCACGACGTGGCTGTCGTCGACCGGCGTCCCAAGGCGGCCCGACGGCTGCCCGACCACCCCCGCATCCGCTTCCGCGAAGGCAACGGCTACAGCCGCGCCGTGCTCCGGACCGCCGGGATCGAGCACGCGGACGCGTTCGTGGCCGTCACCTCCGGCGACAACAGCAACATCGTCAGCGCGCGCACGGCGAAGGAGACCTATCGGGTGCCGATCGTCCTGGCCCGCATCTACGACCCCCGGCGGGCCGACATCTACCGCGAACTCGGGATCCCCACCATCGCCAGCGTCCGCTGGACCGTGCACCAGATCCACCAGATGCTGCTGCACCGCCATCTGAGCCCTGAACTCAGCTTCGGCAACGGAGAGACGCTGCTCGTGCGCTCCGAGGTGCCCGGCTACCTCGTCGGGCGGCGGCTGACCCAGTTCGACGTCGACGGCGAGATCCGCGTCGTCGAGGTCACCCGCGCCGGCCGCTCCATGATCCCCTCGCACGGCACGCCCGCGCAGGCGGGCGACCTGGTCACCTTCTCCGTCGCCGCCACCGCGCTGGGCAGACTGCGTGCCTTTCTCGACAAGGAGCTGGGGACGTGAACGTGCTCATCACCGGCGCGGGACGCCTGGGCACCCAGATCGCCCAGGTGCTCTCCGCGGCCCGCGACGAGGTCACGCTGATCGACATCGACGACGACCGCCTGGCCGAACTGGAAGGCCGGATCCAGGTGCGGCTGGTGACGGGCGACGCCTGCGAACCGGCCCTCCTCGAACAGGCCGGTGCCCTGACCGCCGACCTCGTCATCGCCACGACCGGTGACGACGAGGACAACCTCGTCATCAGCCTGCTCGCCAAGCGGCAGTTCTCGGTGCCCCGCGTGGCCGCCCGGGTCAACGATGCCGACAACGCCTGGCTTTTCGACGAACGCTGGGGCGTCGATGTCGCCGTCCCCGCCGCCACCCCGCTCATCTCCCTCATCGAGGAGGCCACCGGGGCCACCGACACGGTCGCCCTGCTGCGGCTCAGCAAGGCCGGCGTCGACGTCATCGAGACGGCCATCACGCCGCAGTCCAAGGCGGTGGGCAGGGTTCTGGGCGACATCCGGCTGCCCGAAGGGACGGTCGTCGCCACGATCGTCCGCGAGGGACAGCCCACCGTGCCGGATCCGGCGATCCGGCTCGCGGCCGGGGATGAACTCCTGCTCGTGTCGCACTCCGCGACCGAGCAGGAGATCCACGCCGCGTTCCAGTGAACCGCCCGGATCCGGAGCCGCCGAGCGGTCAGCTCCGAGTCGTCCGAGCCGCCCAGCGCCGCCGCACGCCGTCCTCGTGTTCGGCCTGCTCCAGGGCCAGGTCGGCCTGGTCGAGCGTCTCGCGCTCGAGATCCGGGGTCGGCCCGACACCGGGCCGTAGCGACACGAACGCCTTGACCACGTTCCCGGCCACCGGGTCCGGCCGTCCGATCACCCCAGCCTCGGCCACCGACGGGTGCTCCATCAGCGCGCTCTCCACCTCGAACGGGCCTATCAGATGCCCCGCCGACTTGATGACATCGTCCGCGCGGCCCACGAACCAGTACCAGCCCTCCGCATCCCGTCTGACAAGGTCTCCGGTCAGGTACCAGCCGTCCGCGAACGCGGCGTCGTAGCGCTCCTTGTCGTGCAGATAGCCGCGGAACATCGACGGCCAGCCCGGCCTCAGCGCCAGCTCGCCCTCGACGTCGGGGCTTGGCACCTCCGAGACCCTGCCATCGATGACCAGAGCCCGGCCGTCCTCGCCCTGCTCCAGCACGGCCGCGTCGACACCGGGCAGCGGACGTCCCATCGAGCCGGGCCGGATCTCGCAGGCCGCGAAGTTCGCGATCATGATGCAACCGGTCTCCGTCTGCCACCAGTTGTCGTGCACCGGCAGGCCCAGCACGTCCCGGCCCCACACGACGGCCTCCGGGTTGAGAGGTTCACCGACGGAGGCGATGAAGCGCAGGGCCGACAGGTCATAGGAGCGCGGCAGGTCGTACGGGCCCTGGCGCGGAGTGGCGCGCATGAGCATGCGCAGGGCCGTGGGGGCCGTGTACCAGACCGTGACCCGCTGCTCGCCGAGGATCCGGTACCAGCGGCGGGCGTCGTAGTCGCCCTCGTCCACGACCACCGTCACGCCGTGGACGAGCGGGGCGATGATGCCGTACGACATGCCGGTGACCCAGCCGGGGTCGGCGGTGCACCAGTACACGTCCTCGGGGTGCAGATCGAGGGCGTACGGGGCGGTGGCGGCGGACATCAGGTCGTCGAAGGAGACTGTGCCGGGCAGCTCCCCGGCACCGGGGCCGACGATCAGGACGTGCTTCAGTCCGGGAACCGCTGACCGGCGCTCGGCGACCTTGCGTCGGTAGAGGGCCGCGGTGGTGACCAGGACCTGAGCGTCGCCGAGCCGCAGCCGCTGTTCCACCGGGTCCGGGCCGAAGGCGGAGAAGAGCGGGCAGAGCACGCTGGTGTTCTTCAGGGTGCCAAGTGCATGGGCTGCTCCTCCCGGCACTGCCCCCGGTCTCCAGAGTCGCCGAGCCCGGCTCTGTCTGCACCTCGGCCGCAGGACACGGCCGGATTCGGTCGGGCTGCGGTATGAGGCGGGCGTGTCCGGAGCCGAGGGCCGCCCACTTCTGGGCCCGAATCACACGGTGCGCGGCCCCTGTTCCGCTACTCCGCGTCTCGCTGTAGCCCTCGGCTCAATTCCATGGCACCGCCACTCGCCGGCGACTTGTAGGGCCGGACGGCCTTGAACGGGGGTCCGATCGGCCCGGGGGCCGCTTTCGGACCGGGGGATTCACTCGCGGTGCAGCACGACTTTGAGGGCGCCCGTGGTGGTGCCCTGCGAGAACACCTCGTAGGCCTCCTCCATCCGGTCGAGGGCAAGGGTGTGGGTGACCAGCTGGGAGACGGGCAGGCGTCCGAACCTCACCAGCTCCAGCAGCCAGGGGGTCGAGGAGGTGTCCACCTGGCCGGTGCTGATCGTCACGTTCTTGCGCCAGAGGGATTCGAGATGCAGCGTGACCGGTTTGCCGTGCGTGCCGACGTTGGCGATATGCCCTCCTGTGCGGACGGCACGTGTGCCCAGGACGAAGCCGTCCGGCTCTCCCGATGCCTCGATGACCACGTCCGCTCCCGGCTCCTCGGACAGCTCGGCGATCATCCTGCCCGGCAGTTCGGCGGCATCTGCGCCCAGACGGGCGGCGGCTTCCAGCCGGGCGGCGGACAGGTCCACGACGATGATCCGGCGGGGCGAGTAGAGACGCGCGATGACGACCGCGGCGAGACCGACGGGGCCGGCTCCCACGACGACCACCACATCCCCCGGGCTGACATGTCCGTTCCGCACGCCGACCTCATAGGCGGTGGGGAGGACTTCGGCGAGCAGGACGGCATCGCTCAACGGGAGGGCCGAGGGCCGTCGGTGGGTGGAGTATTCCGCGAACGGCACCCGCACGAACTCGGCCTGCGTCCCGTTGATCAGACTCCCCAGGATCCAGCCACCACCCCCGCGGCATTGCCCGCCCATGTTGTCGCGGCACGCCCGGCAGCGGCCACAGGCCGAAACGGACGACACGATCACCTGACTCCCGGGACGCAGATCGTGGACATCGCTGCCGACCTCCACAACCTCGCCCACGGCCTCGTGGCCGAGAATCGTCCCGGGTTTCACCTCGGGGAGATCTCCTCGCAGGATATGCAGATCACTGCCGCAGACGGTGGTGGCGTCGACACGCACGATCGCGTCGGTCGCCTCCTCGATCGCGGGGTCCGGTGCGGTGTCCCAGGAGATCTGTTCCGGGCCGTGGTAGACGAGCGCTCGCACGGTACTCACTCCCTCGTTCCGTCACCTCCACGGTCACGCGGGCCGGACTCCCGGGCAACACGGTTGCCGCGTCCCGCGGGCCGGCCCGGTCGTATGGATCCGGCTCAGTCATGAGGAACGACAGCGACGGGGCAACTCCCGTGATGGATGGCGGCTTGGGCCACGGGGCCCAGGTGCGGTGCCAGGCCGTGCCGGTGTGCACGTCGGCCGACAACCAGCAGGGCGGCGCCCTCTGCGGCTCGTACGACGGCCTTGGCCGGGCTTTCGAGGCGGATGCTGTCGACCACCTCCACCCGCGGGTACTTCTCATGCCAGAGGCGGAGCGCCTTGCTCAGTTCCTTCTGTGCGTCCCGCTTCAACTCTTCGGTGATGTTGTGGTCCACACCCCACGGCACGCGGGCGTGGAGCGGCACGCTGCGTCCGTGGACGGCCAGCAGGGGAACGCCCCTGGCCGCGGAGCTGTGGAAGGCGAAGTCGAGCAGGTCGTCGGAGGACCCGTGCAGCTTCAGTGCCACGACCACGCGGCTCACCGATGCCACGGGTGCCGCCCCCTGCGGGGTCTCGGCGCGGACCAGCACGACCGGCCGCTCGGCCCGTGCCACGACAGGCATGCTGACGTCGCCCAGGAAGTAGCTCTCGACGGGCTCCAGCCCTCGGGAACCGAGCACCGTCATCTCGGACTCCGACGCGGCTTGGAGCAGCGCCTTCTGGGCGTCTTCGGCGACCAGGTTCCCCACGATGGACAGGCCCGGGTGGCGTGCTTGGAGCTCCGCCTGCGCGGTGTGGACGAGGCGCTTCGCCCAGTAGTTCTGATCGACTTCCGAGGGGACGCGGGTCGGTTCCGGTGCCAGCAGTGGCCACGCGTGCAGCAGACGCAGGGTGAGCCCCCGCTTCTCGGCCTCATCGGCGGCCCAGCGGGCGGCGGCGATGCTCTCGGGTGAGCCGTCGAGGCCCACGGTGACGGCTGGTTGCATGGCGGCGGCCTCCGTCTCGTACGAAGCTGGAATGGACGGTGAATGACGGTGACCGAGTCCGATGGTGTGGATGGTCCGGACCGCCCCGACATGCCGTGCGTGGGTGCTCTTTCCTTCGAGGATTACCCCAATCTCGTCCGCGGCGCATGTGGACCTGTGAAGGAGAGCGCCGCGGACGTGGAGTCCGGCACGAGAGGAGCCGGGGCGGTGTCGATTCCCCTGGTGGTCGGCGTCGACGGGTCCAAGGCGAGCCTGGAGGCGGTGGACTGGGCCGCCGACGAGACGGTACGGCACGAGGTGCCGCTCCACCTCCTGCACGCCGGGGCAAGTGATCACGAGACATCCGAGGTTCGGCTTGAGGATGCGGCCTCCGCCTTGGTCAACAAAGGGTGCAACGCCTTCGCGCTGGTGCTGGGCTCCCGAGGGCTCGGCGATCTCGCCGGGAAGCTCCTGGGCTCGGTCAGCCTGACCGTGGCGGCACGGGCCGACTGCCCCGTCGTGGCGGTGCGCGGCGCGGCGCGGCGGAGCACCCGGTTCGGGAGTGTCGTGGTCGGTGTCGAGGGCGGGCAGGGCAGCGGCACGGCTGTCCAGTTCGCGTTCCGTGAGGCCCACGTGCGGCGCTGCCGGCTGGTGGCCGTGCACGCCGGAAGCGCACCGTTCGGCGCCTTCGCCGCACCTCAGGCCCCGCCGTCGTACGCCCTGGCGGCCCGTCGGCGGCCACCGGCCCAGGTGCTCGACGAAGCCCTGCGTGCTACGGCGGAGGTCTACGGGGACGCCCCGGTGAGCGGAAGCCTGATCGAGGTACCGACACGCCAGGCACTGTTGGAGACGGCGTCACGGGCGGACCTGCTGGTCGTCGGCGCCCGCAGGCGACAGGGCACCTGGGTTTGCAGCTGGGACTGATCAATCACGCGGTACTGCATCACGCGCCGTACCCGGTCGTGGTCTCCCCGGACATGACCGCGCTGGGGCCTGGCAGGGTCAGATCACGGCGGCGGCAGCCCTTGTGGGGCCGGACGTCGGCTCCGCAGGGACTTTCGGCCCAGTGACCGGGCTCCGGTCGCCGTTCGATGGTGAGACGGAGACACGAGGGAACGGACCAGCAACCCGCTGGAGGCCGACTCATGAGTGCACAAGGATCACCGTCCGCGTCCGGCCCGCCCCCACCGCGCCAGGAGCCCAGCTCGAAGGGATCGAATCCCCTGAGCCGTACGACCGACAGGATCGAATCCTGGTGCCTCCGTATCTTGCTGCTCGTCTTCGTCCTCGGACTGCCGGCGGCCGCGCTCAGCGCGGGACTGACCGCGTACGAGTCTTCGATGCGCGCCGTGCAGTCCCAGTCGGAGCAGCGGCACGAGGTCACCGCCCGGCTGACATCGGACGTCAACGGCGGTGCCGAGGACGCGAAGCGGCTGGCGCAGGTCCGCTGGACCGACGTCAACGGCTTGGCGCGGACGGGAAGCGCCCTGGTGGAGCCGGGGACGCTCAAGGGCGCGGCCGTGCGAGTGTGGGTGAGCCGGGACGGAACCATCACCGATCCGCCGATGAGCACACTCAACGCCACGACCACTGGCTGGCTCGTGGGCGCCATGGCGGCGGGCGGCGTGACCGCCGGGTTCTTCGCGGCGCGGGCAGGTACACGCCGTGTGCTGGACCGCAGAAGGTACGCGCACTGGGACGCCGAATGGGACCTGGTGGAACCCCAGTGGTCAGCGCGCTTCCACAAGTGACGGACGGAGAGACCGGGCGACGGCCAGGGAGATGACGCCCATGTCGGATGCCATGACCACCGATCTGTACGAAGTCACGATGGCCATGTCCTATCTACGGGAGGGCATGACCGGCCCGGCGACCTTCAGCCTCTTCGTCCGCGACCTGCCTCCTCAACGGGGCTTCCTGGTCGCGGCAGGGCTGGAGTCGGCTCTGGACTACCTGTCGGGACTGCATGTCGGCCGCGAGGACGTCGACGCCTTCGCCTCGGCCCTTCACCGGCCGCCCCGGGACCTCCGTGCCCTGCTGGGCCTGGAGTTCACGGGCGACGTGCGGGCCGTGCCGGAAGGGCGGATCGTGCTGGCGGGAGAGCCGCTGCTGGAGGTGACCGCACCGCTTCCGCAGGCGCAGTTGGCTGAGACGTATGTGCTCAACCAGCTCAACCATCAGACCGCGCTCGCCTCGAAGGCCGCACGCTGCGTGCTCGCCGCGGCCGGGCATCCGGTCGTGGACTTCTCACTGCGGCGGGCCCACGGCACGCAGTCCGGGTTCCAGGCCGCCCGCCTCGGTGCGATGGTCGGCTTCGCCGGGACCAGCAACGTGGCCGCGGCCACCGCTACCGGCATCCCTGCCGTCGGTACCATGGCGCATTCCTTCGTGGAGGCGTTCGCCACCGAGGAAGGCGCGTTCCGCGCCTTCGCGCGGTCCCACCCCGGGCCGGTGACCTTGCTGGTGGACACCTACGACACCGAGGAGGGCGTCCGCGTCGCGGCGCGCGTCCTGCGGGACCTGGACCGCGGGCCGGGCTCGGCCGTACGGCTGGACAGCGGCGATCTCGGGGCGCTGGCGGCCCGGGCACGGGCCGTCCTCGACGGCGCGGGCCTGCCGGACGTCCGGATCATCGCCAGCGGTGGTCTCGACGAGTACGCCGTGGACGACCTGGTCCGCTCCGGCGCGCCGATAGACACGTACGCCGTCGGCACCCGCGTCGGGGTCTCGGCCGACGCCCCGTTCCTGGACTCCGCCTACAAGATGGTGGAGTACGAAGGCCGACCGGTGATGAAGCTGTCCTCCGCGAAGGTCACGGCACCCGGCCCCAAGCAGGTCTTCCGCCGCTCCGGATACGCCGACGTGATCGGCCTGGCCGACGAGCAGCCTCCTGACGGCAGCGGGTCGTTGCTGGAGACGGTGATGCGGAACGGGCGGCGCACCGGCGACGGGCCCACGCTCGACGAGTGCCGGGCGAGATTCACCGCGGACCTGGAAGGACTGCCGACGGCAGCCCGTCGTATGCGCAAACCGGACCCGCCTCACGCGACGACGTCCGAGCGGCTGCGCGCACTCACTGCCGGAGTACGACGCCGTATCGACGAGGGGGCGTCCGGCCCCCGCCCCACGGCGACCGGACGCAGAACGAAGCGCGCCCGGATCACATCGGTTCATGCCGAGGTGAGGAGGAGAGCTATGCCGCACACGGCGGAATGGAAGGTTCGTCTCCACCTTTTCGAGGGCGACGAGAGGACGACGAAGGCACGTGTGGTGCTGGACACCGGTACCACGACGCTCACCGGCCAGGGGGCCGCGCACTGCAATCCGGCGGACATGAACGTGCCCGAGATCGGCGACGAGCTGGCGGCGAGCAGGGCCATGAACGACCTCGCCCAAAAGCTGCTGAACGTCGCCGAGCGTGACATCGAAGGCCTGGGCGTGTCCCGGTCAGGTCACTGGACGGCCCATGTGAACGCCGGGACCGGAGGCAAGGAGGAACAGCCATGACACATCCCGTACGACGCAGCACGGGTGCCCATCCCGCGTGGGATCCCTTCCGTGAGATCGAGGATCTTCGCACCCGCATGGACCGGCTCATGCACGCGACCTTCCCCATCACCGGATTCCCCGAGTTCGACACCGCCGAGGCATGGGCGCCGCTGACCGACGTCGAGGACCGCGAGGACGCCTACCTGGTAGAGCTGGAGCTCCCCGGCGTGGACAAGGACCAGATCACCGTGGAGGTCGTCGAAGGCGAACTGGATGTCCACGGAGAGATCAAGGAAAGGGAACGCACCGGAGTGGTCCGCAGGCACACCCGCCGCATCGGACAGTTCGACTACCGGGCCACCCTGCCCCCCAACGCCGACACGGAGCACGTCAGCGCTGATCTGACCAACGGGGTGCTCACGGTGCGTGTTCCCAAGACCGAGAGGGGGAAGTCGCAGCGCGTCGAGATCACCGGCGGCTGAGCCGGGTGCGGACGTCCTGGTCCGTGCCCTCCTGCTCAGCGGGTTCGGCCGGTCGGTGCCCGTTGCCTCGAAGGGCCGACGGTGCCCTCACCGCCGGCCTTCCGTGTGCGCCCACGGTGCCGCAGGTCTCTCAGCCGCCCACGCGGACAGTCCCTCAGACGGCGGGCGAAGTTCCGGTGTCGTCCGTCCTGTACGCGATGTGCTCGCCGACCGACACCACGCCGTCGACACTCCGGCACAGCCGCGCGACGACGGGGATCAGGCTCCTGAACTCCACGGTGCCACCTAGGCTGACCTGGCCTTCGTGCACCTCGACCGTCACGTCCGAGGGATCGAGCCCCAGCGTCTGGCGCAGCACGTCGACGGCGATCTCGTCTCGGATGGCGTCGTCACGGCGAAGGAAGACCCGCAGCAGGTCACCGCGGCTGACGATACCCAGAAGCCGGTCCGTCTCGTCCACCACGGGCAGCCGCTTGACGTGGTGGGTTTCCATCAGCCGGGCGGCCTCGACCACGTTCCACTCCGGACGGGCGCAGACCGCCGGTGCCGACATCAGTTCCTCGGCGCTGGCCCCCTCGGCCTTGGCTCGCTCCCACGCCTCCAGATGCGGCACCGGGGCTCTGCCCGACGGGTCGGTCTGATCGGCGCTCTTGCGCAGCAGGTCGGCCTCCGACACCACGCCGACGGGATGGTCGCGATCGTCGACCACGGGTACGGCGGTGACGTCGTTCTCCGTCAACAGCCTGACGATCTCCTTGAACGGCGTGTCACGCCGGGCCCGGACGACGTCCCGGGTCATGAGTTCCGCGACCGTTCGGTGGTGCATGTTGCCTCCCGGATACGGGCCGCCCGCCTCATGCAGATGGGGCTTTCGGCCCCATGCGGCGAGGTGTCGAGCGTGGCACGTTGGATACAGCACCATTCTGCGGAGAGGGCGGCGATCATGCGAGCTCACCTCGGCGACCATCTCGTCATCGAAAGCCCGGCGACCGGCGCCAGCAGGCGCGACGGTGAGATCGTCGGACTCCACCACGAGGACGGAACACCTCCCTACGACGTGCACTGGTCGGACACGGACGAAGTGACGCTCGTGTTCCCCGGCCCCGACGCGCACGTCCACCATGCCGAGCACGGACAGCCCGGCACCGCCCACGAGCCTTCCCGGCCGCGGACGGGTTCGGCGGAGGCCGGTACCCCGGCCGCCCGGCCGACCGGAACACTCAACCCCGGCGACATCGGCCGGCGCGTGGCCGTCGAACGCCGGAGGCAGAAGCTCAGCCGGGGGGAAACAGCCCGCCGCGCACGAATGTCGCCCGAGTATCTGGCCTACCTGGAGGAACGGCCCGCCGACCCGACTGTGGCGACGCTCATCAGGCTGGCCGACGCGCTGGGCACCACCGTCACCGCCCTGCGCGGCGGAGGGTTCGACCTCCCGCCCGGTCAAGGCCACGCGCTGCTGCACCCTCAGCTGCGCGACCTCGGCCCGGAGGAATGCCGCACCCTGCTCTCCACGCACGGGGTGGGCCGTATCGCGGTGTCGACCTCCGACGGCCGCCCGGCGGTCGCCCCGGTCAACTACGAGTTCGTCGACGACGCCATCGTGTTCCGGACCGCGCCCGACACCTTGCCCGCGGCGGCCGTCGGAACGGACGTCGCCTTCGAGGTCGACCACGTCGACGAGGCTCTGAGCCAGGGCTGGAGTGTGCTCGCGGTCGGCCCGGCAAGCGTTGTGACGGAGCCCGACGCCGTGCGCAGCCTCGCCCGGCACGCCCACACCACGCCGTGGCCGGGCGGTCAACGCGAGATGTGGGTGTCGATCCGGCCCACGAGTCTCACAGGACGCCGCATCACTCCGGCCGATCAGTAGGCGGCCGGGGGCTGTGGCCCCGTTCCGGCGTGCCGCCGACTCGTGAGGGGAGGCTCCGGTGAGCCGACAAGTGAGCCCGCACGCACCGTCCGACGAAGAACTGACGTCCCTGGTCCACGACGCCGTGGCCGCACCGTCGATGCACAACGCTCAGCCCTGGCACTTCCGCTATTTCCGGGGCACCCGCACGTTCGAGTTGCTGGCGGACTTCGACCGCGCCATGCCGCACTCCGACCCCGACACCCGCGGCCTTCATCTCGGCTGTGGCGCTGCCCTGCTGAACCTTAGGGTCGCCGTGATCCATGAGGGCCGGCACCCGGAGACCAGGCTGCTGCCCGACCCCACCGACCCGGCGATGCTCGCGAGCGTGCGGTTGACCGGCTCCGCGGGCGGCGAGAGCGATCTCGCCGCGCTGTATCCGGCGATCCATCAACGGCACAGCAGCCGCTACCCGTTCGAGGAGACGCAGATCCCCGAGGCCGTGCGGGAAGCTCTCGGCGCGGCGGCTCGCGGGGAGGGAGCGACCCTGTCGTTCCCCACCTCCTGGCATCTGCGGGACGTGCTGGAACTGATCCAGGAGGCCGAGGCGCGCAACGTCACCGCCCCCGACCGCGACCAGGACCTGGCGCAGTGGACCCAGCTCGATGCCCACTCGGCGACCACGGACGACGACGGCGTCCCGCAGTACGCCTTCGGTCCGCGCAAGCGCGGGGGCAGGGCTCCCATGCGCGACTTCGCCGGCGCCCGGCAGGTGGCGGGACGGGACGCCGCGGACTTCGAACGCAACCCTCAACTGGCCCTGGTCAGCACGGTTCACGACCGCCCGGAGGACTGGCTCCGCGCCGGGCAGGCCATGCAACGCGTCCTGCTGCTGGCCACCCTGAAGGGCCTGTCCACCTCCTTCGCCACCCAGCCCTTCGAATGGACAGACCTGCGTTGGCCGCTGCGCGACCCGGCGACCGGGACGGGCTACCAGCAGTTGCTGCTGCGCCTCGGATACGGGCCCAAAGGCCCCCGCACACCGCGCCGCCCGGTGACGGAGGTACTCGACATCCGGCCCTGACCCACCCAGACCACCTGCTCAGACCGCCTGCTCAGGTCACCGCGCGGCCTCCGGCCGGTCCGGGTCCGTGTCCTCGCCGCCAAGCCGGGATTCGACGCCCACCACGCCCTCAACGGCCCGGACGAGGCGCTCGGCGACCCAGACCAGCGAGGTGTCCTGGACCCCTCCGCGCAGCGTGACGACCCCGTCGTGCACGGACACGTGGATGGTGTGACTGAGTGCCGGGAACAGGTAGGACACCACGGTGCGCCGGACTTCCTCCTCGATGTCCTCGTCCGACCGCAGGAAGACCTTCAGCAGGTCGGCACGGCTGACGATGCCCTGTAGCCGGTCCTCGTCATCGACCACGGGCAGCCGTTTGAGGTGCTTCACGGCCATGATCCGAGCTGCTTGGGCCAGGGTGACGTCGGGATGGACCGTGACCGCGGGAGTGCTCATGAGTTCCTCGGCGGTCAACGCACCCGCCTTGGCAAGATCGGACAGGCGCCGGATCTGCTCGGAGCGAGGGAGGTCGCGGTCCCGGAACTCCTCCTTGGGCAGCACGTCCGCCTCGGAGACCACACCGATGACCCGCCCGTCGCCCTCCAGAACCGGTACGGCACTGACCTTCCACTGCTCCATGGCCCGCACGATCTCCTTGAACCGCGCGTCGCGACCGACGGCCACCACGGGCAGGGTCATCACATCGCCCACGATGTGCGGAGTGTCAGGCATGTCCCGGGTCCTTCAGGGGTGCACAAGAGGAGGGGTTCGGCTGTATCCCTATCTCTCCAGCATCGCCCCGACCCGGCGTACCGCAAACCGGCCGAAGACCACCCGAACCGAGAACCAGTCGCATGTCGCGGCGGTCCGCAGGCGGTGCGACGGTAGTCACAGGGGGCCTTACAGCAGCCGGACGGACAAGGCGGTGGCGGCGATGGAACTCCCGGTGGTCGTGGGCGTCGACGGATCGGACTCCAGTCTGCTGGCGGTCGACTGGGCGGTGGACGAAGCGGCCCGCCACGGGCTGCCGGTACGCCTGCTCTACGCCTCCCTCTGGGAGCGTTACGAAGGAGGCCGGCCGTCCCTCAGTACCGATCGCCCTGCTGAGGAGGTCATGACGCAGCACATCATCGCCTCCTGTACGGAACGTGCCCGGTTGCGCAATCCCGAGGTGAAGGCATCGGGCGAGGTACTGCCCGACGATGCCGTGTCTGTACTGCTGGGAGCAGGGCATGAGGCGTTCGCCCTGGTCACGGGCTCCCGCGGGCGCGGCGAGGTCTCCGGGCTGCTGCTGGGGTCGGTCAGCCTCTCGGTGGCAGCTCGCGCGGTGTGCCCGGTCATCGTGGTCCGTGGCTCGGAGCGGAACCTTCGAGGATCCTTCGGCCGGGTCGTGGTGGGCGTCGGCGACTCGACCGACGGCGAGGGCGCCGTACGATTCGCCGCCCGCGAGGCAAAGGCGCGCGGCTGTGCCCTCACCGCCGTACGGGCCTGGCGCAGCCCGGCTCACGAGCACGTGGAACACCCTCTCATCGCGGACGACGCCTCGGGAGCGCATGAGGAGCAGGCTTCCGACCGCCTCGCCGACGCGCTCCGTGAAACCGTACGGGAGCACCCCGAGGTCGAAGTACACCGTCGGCCCGTCGAAGGCCCCGCCCACCGCGTCCTGCTGAAGTCATCGTCCGATGCCGATCTGATCGTCGTCGGCGCCCTGCGCCGGCACGGCCACTTCGGTCTGCAACTCGGCAGGGTCGCCCACGCCTTGCTGCACCACTCAGAGTGCCCGGTCGCCGTCATCCCCCGGCAGGTCTGAGGCTTCGCATCACGGGCCGGACTTCCATCGCTTCTGCAGCGGCCATGGCCCGGTCCCGGTCGGCTCGCCAGTGGCCGGTAACGTCCTCGCGTGTCCCCAGTCCCGTCAGACCACGTTGGACCAGGTCCGGGGGGGGTGTCGACGCACAGCGTCGGCGCGTACAGCGGAGATCAGTGGGCCCGGCGCAGGGGGGTCACCGATCCCCGTAGCTCCGACCGACCGGGCCGTCGCCCTCGCTCGCAGGGAGACCCGCACGCTCGTGATGCCGGCGGGATGATCCGCGCGGATGGGCGTGCCGGGCCCCGCGTCTGCCGCGTGATCCGTCAGTTTGGGCCTGGGCTCCGAGAGCGGGGCTCCGCGCCGGGTGTCAGTGCTGTGGGAGACGTGCATGGAGTGGTTGGTCTCGCTGTTCGGTGCCGGGCTCGTCATGGTCAGCTTGCGGGACCTGTTCCACACGCTCTGGCACCCCACCCGCCACGGCGGTCTGAGCCGCCTCGTGATGACGGCGCTGTGGCGGCTGGCCCGGCGCTTTCGTGGGCGCAGGCGAGTGGTCGGGCTCGTCGGACCGCTCGCCATGGTGACGGTGGTGGGCATGTGGGCCGGGACCGTCGTCATCGGCTGGGCCGTCGTCTACTGGCCGCACATGCCGGAGTCGTTCGCTTTCTCACCCGGTTCCGAGGCGGCACAGGAGCCGGCGCTGCTCGACTCCCTGTACCTCTCGCTCGTCACCGTGGCCACCCTGGGCCTGGGAGACATCGCACCCGGCGAGGGCTGGCTCCGCCTGATCTCACCGCTGGAAGCCCTTGTCGGCTTCGCCCTGCTGACGGCCACGGTGTCCTGGGTACTGGAGATCTACCCGGCGCTGACCCGCAGGAGAGTCCTCGCCATCCGGCTGGCGCTGCTGCGCGACGCGGATCCGACGCCCGGTCAGCTCGACTCCACGGCGGGAGCCCTGCTACTGGACAGCCTGGCCACTGAGGTCGTACGCGTCCGCATCGACTTCACCCAGTACGCCGAGGCGTACTACTTCCATGACGGCGACGACAACTCGTCACTGGCTGCCATCGTCGGTTACGCCGCCGTACTCGCCGAGCACGGACAGGCAGCATCACTGGCCGAGGTACGACTGGCTGGTGACCTGCTGGCCGGCGCACTGAAAGACCTCTCCACGATCCTTGACCAGCGTTTCCTCCATACGGGAGGGTCACCGGCGGAAGTGTTCGCCGAGTACGCCACCGACCATGGCCGCGGCGTCACGCAGCCCTGAGCCAGGGGCCCCCAGGTATTCCCAGCCTCCAAGCATGATCCAGCTGTTGATCAGGAACGTGGGAAACGACCACGGACAGCGTGTGGAACCATCTGCAAAGCCACCTCCTTGACGCTCCTGGACACCGGTATTTCGCCGACGCTCGCGGCGAACGGCTGCCTCAGAGCTTTCCCGGATCCACGGCCTCGGGGGTGGTCACAGGCAGCCGGCCACCGGAGCCGTCCACTACGGCACCCCTTCCCGGTGACTTCCCCGCGCCCCCTCCGGCCGGGACGTCCCAGGCGGGTTCGCACCGCCCTCCGCATCGCCCTGGCTGCAAGCCCTGTCCGCACGGCACAGACGGTCACGGCGTCCCCGAAAACGCCGTCCCGCCCGCAGCGGCCGCCCGGACTGCGACTGGTCCCGGCCAGAGTTGTGAGTCGAGGGCGTCCTCCAGGCGGGTGAGGGTGCCGATGTCCGGGAGGACCTCGCCGTTGAGGACGCGGGCGACGGTGGAGTGGGCGACATGCGCCACCTCGGCGAGGCCCCGCAGGGACAGCTCGCACGATCGCATCGTCCGGTCCAGGTCACGGGCGAGCAGCAGGCCGCAGTGTGCGCTCAGCGGGGCGGTGGGCGCGAGGACCACCTCGGGCCAGGATCCGTCGGCCACGTAAAACAGAGGGTATTTGTCGTTGTTGCTGCGGGGCATGGCCCGAATCGTGCCATGCGGCTACGAGCCTTCCGGCAGACCGGAAAGCTACCCGGCTTACCAGAGCCCGCCCGCGAAGGCCGGGCCGTACGAGCCCTGCCGAGCTGTGCGCAATGCCGTGTCCAGCTTTCCGGCCGCCACGCCATGGCCGCCTCCCGCGGGGACCCCAGGGGCCGGGGCCACCCGGTCCGGCTCTGCGCAGGCAGAGCAAATACCGTCCCTAATCCGGAAGTTGAGGCTTCTTCCACACCACAGGCGTGCTCGACGCGGGCGCGGACTTTGCGGTGGGAGGCGTTGTGTTCCTCCTTCCAGGCCGGGAGTTCGCTCTGGCCCTTCTCTCGGCGGTGTGGGATGACCAGGCCAGTGCCCCGGTAGCCGCCGTCCGGGATGACGGTGGTCATGCCGGCGGCGGCTTTCGCCCCGGACAGTTCCCATGCCTTGCAGTCGTTGCGGTTGCCGGGTAGCGGTCGGCCGACGGCGACGACCAGACGGGTGTCGGCATCCATGACCACCTGGTGATTGGTCGAGTACCGGTAGTTCTAATAGCTCATCGGTGAGCCTGCGCGCGTGAGCGCAAGGGCTGCCGAGCGAGGTGGAAGCCTGCCTCACTTCCGGGACGAGATCCCCGTGGTCAGACCGGCTCTGCCTCGCGCCTGCCCTACCGGGCGGAGACCTTCGGTAGTTCCGGGACCTTTGATCTCTTGTCTAAGACCGGTCCCGCCCGGCAGGAGCGGATCAGGTTTCATGTGCCAGCCCGCCGGCAGGGGCCGACCTCTCAGCAGTTCGCGAGCCCAGAGCTCTCCAGCAGACCGAGGTCCCTGCCGGTCGCTGGAGACACGAACGGCTCATGAGATGGCGTGCCCCGAGCATTTCTATGGGAGCGCCGCGTGCTCCGCCCGGAAGCGACGTGTACGACGAGACGGAGGTAGAAAGGTTGAGCGCGATTTTCTGCGGCATCGACTGGGCGGAGGGGCACCACGACATAGCCCTGGTCGACCAGGACGGCAGCCAGTTGGCCAAGTTGCGGATCAGCGACGACTGCGCCGGCTTCCACGCCCTGCTGGAACTACTGGCCCGCCATGGCGACAACGTCGAGAACCTGATCCCGATCGCCATCGAGACTCCCCGTGGGCTGCTGGTCGCCTCTCTGCGAGCCACCGGCCGCAAGGTCTATGCGATCAACCCCTTGGCCGCCGCGCGCTACCGCGACCGCGGCAGCGTCTCCCGGGCCAAGTCCGACGCCGCTGACGCGCGGGTACTGGCCAACATTCTCCGCACCGACCGGCACGCCCATCGCCCACTGCCCACTGCCCACAGACAGCGAAGCCGGGCAGGCCATCGCCGTCCTCGCCCGCGCCCACCAGGACGCGATCTGGGATCGACAGCAGATGGTCAACCGGCTCCGCTCCCACCTGCGCGAGTACTACCCGGCCGCCCTCACCGCCTTCCACGGATCGGGCAAAGTGGGACTCGACTCCGCACACGCACGCGCGGTTCTTGCGGCCGCCCCCACCCCGGCCGCCGCGGCCAGACTCACCCGCAGCCAGCTGCGCGCACTCCTCACACGAGCGGGTCGCCTGCGTCGCGGCATTGATACGGAGGTTGAACGGCTCCGGGAGATCTTCCGCGCGGAACACCTCCACCAACTGCCCCTGGTCGAAAAGGCCATGGGGCACCAGACATCGGCACTCATTCAGCAGGTCAACGCTGCCTGCAGCAGTGGCACCGACCTCGCGGCGGCGACAGAGGAAGCGTTCCTCGCGCACCCGGACGCCGACATCATCACCAGCTTCCCGGGTCTGTCCGTGCTCTCCGGGGCTCGAGTGTTGGCCGAGATCGGCGACGACCGCTCCCGGTTCGCGGACGCGAGGGCGGTCAAGGCATACGCCGGCGCGGCACCCGTGACACGGGCGTCAGGCCGCAGCCACGTCGTCGTGGCCCGGACCGTCAAGAACCAACGACTTGCCGGCGTTGGCTACATGTGGGCCTTTGCCACACTCCGCACTGACGCTCCACGCGCCCATTACGACAGGCGACGAGCTGGTGGAGAACGCCACACCGCCGCACTGCGGAACCTGTTCAACAAGCTCCTGGGCTGCCTCTACCACTGCCTGCAGAACCGAACGACATACGACCCCGACCGAGCCTTCCCAGCCCCTTGCCCCTCGCCGCCTGAGCGCGGACTTGACCTCTCAACGACATGAGATGTCTTCGACTGCTCGGCGATAGTGTGGTCACGGGTGGGGACCAGGGTGCCGTCCACGATCAACACGGTGCCCTTGCGGAACCGCTTTCACTGCTGGAGCGCGAGCGCGGGGCCGAGGTGGTCGACGATGCGGTCAGCGGCCGACTTCGACACCCCGAACAGCGGTGCCAGCTGCCGCAGTGTGAGGTTGGTACGCCAGTACGCGGCGACCAGCAGGACCCGGTCCTCCAGCGGCAGGCTGCACGGCCGGCCCTTGTGCACCGGGTCCGCACCTTCGCGCCACAACGCGGTGACGAGCTTGCCGAACTGACGCGGACTCAGCCCGGCGAACGGAGCTATCCAGGAGGGCTCCGACGCCGTGATCACAGCAACCATGATGTGATCATCTCGTGGTGCTCGTGAGGTGGGGCCCGTGACGCTCCCCTGACTACTCGCCGACGGTTCCGTCGATCGCTTCGCGCAGCAGGTCAGCGTGGCCGTTGTGGCGTGCGTACTCCTCGATCATGTGGGTGAGGACGTAGCGGAGCGAGATGATCTCGCCACGGAATTCGACGGTGTCGTCGAGGGAGTTGAAGGATGAGGCGACAGCGCGGGCACGGGCGCACTCCTCGCGCCAGACCGTGAACGCCTCACCGACGTCGGCGTCCTCGACATGAAACTCGGCGAACGTGCCGTCGATCTTGCCGGGCCAAGGCATCTTGACGTCCTCGACGTTCATGATCCAGCGGAACCAGCTCCGCTCAACGGAGGCCACGTGCCGCACCAGGCCCAGGAGCGTGAGCCCCGAGGTCGGGATCGCCTTCTGCTTCAGCTGCTCGCTGGTCAGGCCCGCGCACTTCAGGGCCAGGGTCGCCCGCTGGTAGTCGAGGAACGAGGTGAGCGACGCACGGTCGTCGGCCACCTTCGAGGGGTAAGTGCGCTCGTCATCGTTCACCAGGTGATCATGGCAACGATCCGCTCTCGCAGGCCACCGCAGGTCCGCAGAGTGGACACCGATGCCCGCCTGCCCGATCGATGCTGAGGCCGGAGATCAATTGCGGGACAACCTTTAGCACGCCCCACCGACCACGCTCGGGACCATTCCCTGGGGAGAATCTGGGGAGTATGAGCAGCACTGGGGAGCGGGTGGGGCGAATCGACTGCGTAAGCGGGCGCGAGCGTGAAAGGCCCAGAAAGACGGATCAGCCAAGGCAAGAGGCGTTCCCAGCAACATCACCGCACCCATGAGGGCCGGGCTCGTCAAGCCCGCAGTGGGTCCGTGACCTCGGCTTTTTGGTGTGACGGAAGTCCCGTCTACTGCCATCCGACGCGGCGGCAACATAGCCCGGAAACGCCGGTTAGCCAAACCGGCGTTTCCAGAGACGATTAATGCACCAACGTCCGCACCCGAGCACAACCACAGATCGAAGCGATGATGAAGGCGCGTCGCCGCTGCCTGCCGAAATTTCGCCGCGCGTTCTCCGTTCGCGAACTGTGCTGTCCGTCTCTGGACTCTTCCGCAGATCCGTCTAGTGTTCCGTACTCCCCGGAGAACAGCCGCACTTGCCCAATGAACCAATAGCCGCCATTGCCAACGCCGAACCGCATCGCGAGAAGGAGGCACCAGCGAACCCTGCAGCCGCTCACAATCACGCCGTCTCACCTGATATCCAAGCGCTTCTCCTCACCAGCGCCTGGTATTCAACCAGTGACCTCGCTGCCTGCCTGAGAGTCGACGCCTCTACCCTGCGCCGCTGGCGCACCACCCAGCCACCCCAGGGGCCACCGTTCGTCACGGTCTCGGAACGCGTCGTCATGTACAGCGCCCTTGACGTCGAGGAATGGCTGCGCCACCGACGTACCGTCCCGAGCAAGGGACTTAATGGCCGATAAGATCAACATTCCTGTCGGTGTCCGACTCTCGACCGATATCGAGTACCGTCCTGACCGCCCCACTCCGTATCGGGCGCGTGTGCGGTGGACCGATCCGACCAGCAAGCGCCGCCAGTCACTGTCCGAGGGAAAGGACAGCGAAGAAGAGGCTCAGGAATGGCTCCAGACCATCATCGAGGCCGCACAGGCCGGCCTGAGCCCGTCGCTGGCCACCATGAAGCTCGCCGAATACGGCGAAGCGAACATGGCACTCGCCCTGCGCGGCCTGGAGTTGAAAACGCTGGACCCCTACCTGGCGGGGTGGCGGATGCGCGTGGTCCCCGCCCTGGGCCACCTCGCGGTGCGGATGATCACCAATGGTGTCGTCGACCGCACCGTGCAGAACTGGATCGCCGACGAGCACAGCCGCTCCACGGTGAAGAACACCATCGCCGTCCTGGTCCGCGTCATGGAGCAGGCAGTCCGTGACGGCATCATCAAGGTCAACCCCGCCCGGGTGACCGGCTGGCAGAAGCTCTACAAGCAGGCCGAGGACGAACTCCTCGACCCACGAGCGCTGGCCCTGCCCGACTGGGAGACCCTCGTCGTCCTGGCCAATGCGCTCGTTACTGCCTCCCACGACCAGTACCGCGGCTGGGGAGACGTGGTCGTCTTCGCCGCGTGCACCGCCGCACGGATCGGCGAGGTCTCAGGCTGCCGTGTCGGGGACATCGACACCACCCAGTGGATCTGGACCGTGCGGCGCCAGACCACTCCCGCACCCGGCGGGCTGACCGACAAGGGCACCAAGGGCAAGCGGGCCCGCAAAGTCCCCATCGTCGAGGAGATCCGTCCCCTCGTCGCCCAGCGCGTCCTGTCCGCCGGCCCGAATCCCGATGCCCCGCCTGTTCACCGGCCCGCGCGGCGGACGCATCTCCACCGCCGTCCTACGCGACGCCACACACTGGGACGACGTGGTCACCAACCTCGGCTACGAGCACCTACGCCGCCACGACCTCCGGCACACCGGACTGACCTGGTTCGCCGACGCCGGAGTCCAGGTACACGTCCTGCGACGCATCGCCGGCCACGGCTCCCTGACCACCACCCAGCGCTACCTGCACCCGGACGTACACAAGATCACGGCCGCCGGGGCGGCGCTCTCCGCACACCTCAGCGTGCTCCGCGCACCACGCTCGCTGCCGAGCCCGATCGTCGTGACCCGCTGACCTGGGTCAAGGGCGCCGGTCCCCAACTGGTCCCCAGGAATGATCAAGGGCCGGTTTCGGACACCTCCGAAACCGGCCCTGACCTGCGACTGTCTCCAGTCGGGACGACAGGATTTGAACCTGCGACCCCTTGACCCCCAGTCAAGTGCGCTACCAAGCTGCGCCACGTCCCGATGCGACTCACGCGGTGAACCGCGTGATCACGCGAAGAGCACTTTACCTCACGGCGACGACCGCTCCGAGGGGGGCGTCCGGCGAGGGACGGGGCGATGGACAATCGGTGTATGGGCAACGCATCGTCAGGACGGCAGACCGACGCACGGGACCGCGACAGCGAGGGGCGGGCGCGCAACGCGCGACCCCGGGACGGCCTCGGGCGCCCGTTGCCGTACGGCGCGGACGGCGTCGACCGCCAGCCCGAGGGCGTCCTGCGCACCCCGGAGCAGAGCGTCACCGAGGCGCAGGAGCTGCTGGACGCGGGGAAGCCGTTCCACGCTCACGAGGTCTTCGAGGACGCCTGGAAGTCGGGGCCGGAGCGGGAGCGGGCGCTGTGGCGCGGGCTGGCCCAGCTCGCGGTGGGCCTCACGCACTCGGCCCGGGGCAATGTGACGGGTGGGGCGAGGCTGCTGCGGCGGGGTGCCGGGGCCGTGGAGGAGTGGGCGTCCGGTGCCGGGGCGTCACGGCCGTACGGGATGGATGTCGCGGGGCTGGTCGGATGGGCGCGAGAGCTGGCCGGGGTCGTGGAGGAGAGCGGCGAGGCCGTGGACGCGCGGGGGTCGGCGCCCAGGCTGCGCGGAGGAGCCTAGGCCCTCGTAGCGGAGCCGCTTGGGTCTTTGGCCGGTGCGGCGAGGCTGCGTGCCGGGCGCCGCGGGTGCTGTGCGGGACTTCAAAACACCCCCTAGGGCGTTGTCAGTGGCGTGGGGCAGACTCGGGGCGTGCGAAAGATTCATGTCGTCGGGATCGGGGCGGGCGACCCCGAGCAGCTGACTCTCCAGGCGGTCGGGGCGCTGCGGAGTACGGACGTGTTCTTCGTCCTCGACAAGGGCGAGGTGAAGTCGGACCTCACGCGGCTGCGCCGGGACATGCTGGACACGCATCTGCCGCAGGGGTCGTACCGGGTCGTCGAGGCACGGGATCCCGAGCGGGACCGGTCGGCCGGGGGTGGGGCGTACGCGGGTGCCGTGGCGGACTGGCGCAGTGCGCGGGCCGGGATCTACGAGCGGCTGATCGCCGAGGAGCTGGGCGAGGACGAGACCGGCGCGTTCCTGGTGTGGGGCGATCCGGCGTTGTACGACAGCACGCTCGGGATCCTGGAGGAGGTCCTGGACCGGGGGGCGGTGGCGTTCGAGTACGACGTCGTGCCCGGCATCAGCAGCGTCTCCGCGCTGGCCGCCCGGCATCGGACGGGGCTCAACCGGGTCGCGCGGCCCGTGCAGATCACCACCGGGCGGCGACTGGCCGAGGGGTTCCCGGACGGGGTGGACGACGTCGTCGTGATGCTCGACGCCCAGCAGACCTTCCGGCGGTACGCCGACCAGGACGTCGACATCTACTGGGGCGCCTACGTCGGCACTCCGGACGAGATCCTCGTCTCGGGCCCGATCGCCGAGGCCGCGCCCCGTATCGAGCGGCTGCGCGCCGAGGCCCGGGAGCGCAAGGGCTGGATCATGGACACGTATCTGCTGCGGCGGAATCCGAGGGACCGGTGATGCCGAAGGGCCGGTAGGGCGAGAGGCCGTTGAGGCGAGGGGTGGTACGGCGAGGGCCGGTACGGCCAGGGCGGTACGGCGTAACCCGGTCGTACGCGGCCGTACGACACCCGGCCGGACCGTTCCCGCATGCGGCACCGGCCCGCCGCTGTGATCGTGGCCCCGTGACGCTCGCCGAGGAATCCGTCCCGTCCGCCGCCTCCCAGCCGCCCGTCCTGGACCGGCGTCGGCGCAATGTCGTCTTCGTGACGATCATGCTGGGGATGCTGCTCGCGGCCCTCGACCAGACGATCGTGGGTACGGCGCTGCCGACGATCGTGTCGGACCTGGGCGGTGCCGAGCACATGTCGTGGGTGGTGACGTCCTATCTGCTGGCGGAGACCGTGGCGACGGTCCTGGTCGGCAAGTTCGGCGACATGTTCGGCCGCAAGGTGGTCTTCCAGGTCTCCGCGATCGTGTTCATCACGGGTTCGTTCCTGTGCGGTCTGGCCTCCAACATGACGCTGCTGATCCTCTGGCGGGCGATGCAGGGCGTGGGCGCCGGCGGTCTGATGGTGACGGCGATGGCGTTGATCGCGGACGTCATCCCGCTCCGCGAACGCGGCAAGTACCAGGGCGCGATCGGCGCGGTGTTCGGCGTGGCGACGGTGATCGGGCCGCTGCTCGGCGGCCTGTTCACCGACCACCTCACCTGGCGCTGGGCGTTCTACGTCAACGTCCCGATCGCGATCCTGGTGGTCGTCGCGGCCGCCCGGACCATCCCGGTCGTGAAGTCGGCGGCCCGGCCGGTCATCGACTACCTGGGCATCGCGCTCGTCGCGGTCGGCGCCAGCGCGCTGATCCTGGCGACGAGTTGGGGCGGCAACGAGTACGCCTGGGGCTCCGGCGTCGTCATCGGGCTCTTCGTCGGCGGCGCGGTGGCGCTGGGCCTGTTCTGCTGGGCGGAGACACGGGCGCGGGAACCCATGCTGCCGATGCGGCTGTTCGCCAACCCCGTCTTCGCGGTCTGCTCCGTCCTCAGCTTCATCGTCGGCTTCGCCATGCTCGGCGCGATGACGTATCTGCCGACCTATCTCCAGTACGTCGACGGCGACTCGGCCACGCTCTCCGGGGTGCGGACGCTGCCGATGGTGGCGGGGCTGCTTATCGCGTCGGTGTTCAGCGGCAACGTGGTCAGCAAGACCGGCAAGTACCGGATCTTCCCGATCGTCGGCTCCCTGGTGATGGCGGTCGGGCTGTATCTGATGTCCCTGATGGGGCCGTCGTCCGGGTCCGGTCTCGAGTCGCTGTACATGTTCGTGCTCGGCACCGGCATTGGCCTGTGCATGCAGGTCCTGACGATCGCCGTGCAGAACACCGTCGACTACGCCGACCTCGGCACGGCGACCTCCGGCGTCACGTTCTTCCGTACGCTGGGCAGTTCGTTCGGTACGGCTGTCTTCGGCACGATCTACACGAACACGCTCACCCCCCGGCTCGCGGACGGCGTGGCGGCGGCCGCGCGAACGGACACCGGTCTGGACCCGGCCGCGCTCACCCGGGCGGCGACCAACCCGGAGGGGCTGCACCGGCTGCCGCCCGAGGCGGCCGCACCGATCGTCGAGGCGTACACCGACACGCTCCAGACCGTCTTCCTGTGGACGGTCCCGGTCGCGGCCGTCGGCTTCGTGGTCGCCCTGTTCCTCAAGCAGGTCCCGCTGCGCGACAGTGCGCGTATGGCGTCCACCGACATGGGTGACGGCTTCGCGTCGCCGCACGACGCCAACGCGCAGCGGGTGCTGGAGGCGTCCGTCGGCAAGATCATCGGCAGTGCGAGTCCCGAGACGGGACGGCGGATCATCGCGGACTCGGACACCCGACTCGACGTGGCGGGCGCCTGGGCGGTGATGCAGGTCGAGCTGCTGACCCGCCTGGTCGGCCACGCGAGCCTCGGTCTGATCGCGGCCCGGCGGCACATGCCGCCGGAGGTGCTGCTGCCGGTCTTCGACCGGATGGCCGCCGAGGGTTTTCTGACCCGCGACGGGTCGCTCCTCTCCCACACCGCGGCGGGCACCCGCGAGGCCCAGGTCATCGGCAAGGCGTGGGCCACCTGGCTGGAGCGACAGGTCCACGACGACATCGGCCGCCCGCCGGGCACCGACCTGCGCGCCGCCGTCCACACCATCGCCAAGCGTCTCCTAATCGAGGACCTGAGCAACGGGCTGCCGGAACACGGGAAGGCGCCGGCGCTCAGCGAGCCGCGCTGAGGCAACGGCTCCGGACTGCGGCCCGCGAACACTATGAACACAACGATCAGATCGTGGTTCCTCACCCCGTCCCTCCCTAGCATCACGGCGCACGGCTCGACGACGCGCCGACGAGAGGGACGAGGAGCAGCGTCTTGGACTGGACGAGAACCCCCACACTCATCCGCAGGTCTCTCCCCTCGGCCGCACGGCGGCGTACGACGCTCACCGCCGTCCTTGCCGGAGCCCTCGCCGTCGGTTTCCTCGTCGGCGCGTCGAACGCCCGCGGGGAGACGGCCGCACCGGCGCGCGCCGGATGCCCCACCGACCTTGCGGGCAAGGCGACTTGCTACACCGGCCGCGACACCGACGGCGCCTACTACGCGATAGCCGTGCCCGCCGACTGGAACGGCTCCCTCGTCGTGCACGCCCACGGCGGCCCCGACCTCGGCGCCGAGTCCGACCCCGCCCGCAGCCTCGACGATCTGGGCCGCTGGTCGGTGATGGTGAAGGAGGGCTACGCCTGGGCGGGTTCCTCGTACCGTCGCGGCGGCTACGGGACGCGGATGGCGGCGGCGGACACGGAGAGCGTGCGCCGGCTGTTCGTCGAGGAGTTCGGCGAGCCGCGGCGGACGTATGTACACGGTCAGTCGTGGGGCGGGAACGTCGCCGCGAAGGTCGTGGAGACGTATGGCCGGCAGAAGGGGGCCTACGACGGGGCGCTGCTCACCAACGGGGTCCTCGGCGGTGGCTCGCGGGGCTACGACTACCGCGTCGACCTGCGCGTCGTCTACCAGTACTACTGCGGCAACCACCCCCGCCCGACCGAGCCGCGGTACCCGTTGTGGCAGGGCCTGCGGGCCGGCTCGACCATGACGTCGGCCGGACTGCGCGCCCGGCTGCAGGAGTGCACGGGCTACGCGTCGGCGCCGCGGGAGCGGACCGCGCTCCAGCAGCGCAACCTGGCCGACATCCTGGCGGTCACGCGGCTCCCGGAGCGCACGCTGGAGTCGCATCTGCGGTTCGCGACGTTCACGTTCCGGGACATCGTGCACGACCGCCTCGGCGGCCGGAACCCGTTCGGCAACCAGGGTGTCCGCTACTCCGGGTCCCATGACGACGAGGCGCTCAACGCCGGCGTCGAGCGTTTCGCCGCCGACCCCACTGCCGTACGTGATCTGTCCTACGACAGCGATCTCACCGGCAAGGTCTCGATCCCGGTGCTGACCCTGCACGCCATCGACGACCCGACGGCGTTCGTGGAGCACGAGGCGGCCTACCGGGAGACGGTGCGCGGGGCTCGGCGGGACGGGCACCTGGTGCAGACGTTCACGCGGGAGAGCGAGCACAGTGAGCTGAGCGACGCCGAGTACGCCGCCTCTGTCGCGGCCCTGGACTCGTGGGTGCGCAAGGGCAGGAAGCCGACGGCCGGGTCGGTCGCGGCCTCGTGCGGGGCGTTCGACCGCACGTACGGCACCGGCTGCTTCTACGACCCGGAGTTCCGTCCGGCGCCGTATGCCTCGCGTGTCGAGCCGCGTCCGGGCGGGCTGCGGTGGCCCGCGATGACGGCGGCTCAGGAACGGGCGTGGAGCAGGATCGACGGGGTCGGGATCGCGCCCTGAGGGATGCGGGGCCGATCGACCGCGTCGGCCGCGTTCTTCGAGGCGGCGCCGGCCGGCTGCGCCGGAATCGAGCGAGTCAGCGCAGGAGTAGCTGGAGGCCGCCGACGACCGTCGCCGCGATGACCAACTGCTCGAACAACCGCTGGTTGATTCGGTTCACAGCCCATTTGCCGAGCAACGCACCGGGCACGACGAACAGCACGAGCGCGGCGTCGAGCAGCAGCGAGGAGCCGTCGATCAGGCCGAGCCCGGCGCTGAAGGGCACCTTGGAGACGTTGACGATCAGGAAGAAGAAGGCGGAGGTCCCCAGGAAGCCGAGCTTGCGGAAGCCGGCCGACAGCAGGTACATCGACATCACGGGGCCGCCGGCGTTGGCGACCATGGTGGTGAAGCCGCCGAGCACGCCGTACGAGCGGGCCTTGACCCGCCCGGCCCTGCTGGTCACCGAGTCCGGCTCCGCCTCCTGCTCGGCCGTGCGGCGGCGCCACACCGTCACGCCCGCCATCAGCAGCAGGATCGCGCCGATCGAGGTCCGTACGATCCCGTCGTCGGCCCACATCAGGAACAGCGTGCCGAAGACGACGCCGGCCGCGACCGCGGGGAACAGCCGCCACAGGGTGGGCCAGTGCGCGTGCCGACGGTAGGTGAGGACGGCGAGGACGTCCCCCGCGATCAGGATCGGCAGCAGCACTCCGGTGGAGGCGCGGGCGGGCAGCACGGCGGCGAAGATCGCGAGGCTGACCGTGTTGGCGCCGCTCACGGCCGTCTTGGAGAAGCCGACGAGCAGGGCCGCGAAGGCGAGCGCCGCGAACTCCCCACCGGTGATGTGCCAGAGAGTCATCGTGTCCATGCGGAGACCGATGCTATGCGCACCTAACCGGGGCCGTAAGGAGCGTCTCGCCAGTTGGGAGATTGCTCCGCCGGATCGCTAGTGCCTCTCCACCAGCACCGCACTCCCCTGCCCCACTCCCACACACATCGTCGCCAGCCCCCGCTCCGCTCCCGTCCGCCGCATCCGGTGCAGCAGCGTCGTGAGGATCCGCGCGCCCGAGCAGCCCAGCGGGTGCCCCAGTGCGATGGCGCCCCCGCTGGGGTTCACCAGCTCGGGGTCGATGCCGAGTGCGTCCACGCACGCAAGGGCCTGGGCCGCGAACGCCTCGTTGAACTCGGCCTCCTGGATGTCGCCGATCGCCCACTCGGCGCGGGCGAGGGCCTTGCGGGTGGCGGGGACGGGGCCGATGCCCATCACGTCGGGGTGGACGCCGGCCGAGGCGCCGGCGACATAGCGGCCGAGGGACTCGAGGCCGAGTTCGTTGAGCGCCTCCTCGCTGACCAGGAGCAGTCCGGCGGCGCCGTCGTTCATCGGGGAGGCGTTGCCCGCGGTGACCGTGCCGCCGTCCCGGAAGACGGGCTTCAGCCGGGCGAGCTTCTCGTACGAGGTGTCCTCACGGATGCACTCGTCACTGTCGACCAGCACCCCGTCGGGGCGCCGCACCGGGAGCAGTTCGTCGTCGAAGTGGCCGTCCTTGCGGGCGACGGCGGCCCGTTGGTGGCTGCGCAGCGCGAAGTCGTCCTGCCGCTCGCGCGGGACGCCGTAGCGCTCGGCGACCTCCTCGGCCGTCTCGCCCATGGACAGCAGGCCGTGCAGTTCCCGCATCGCCGGGTTGACCAGGCGCCAGCCGAGCCGGGTGTCGGCGGTCTCGATGCGGTGGGGCAGCGCCTCGTCCGGGCGGGGCAGGACGAAGGGAGCGCGGCTCATCGACTCGGAGCCGCCGGCGAGGACGATGTCGGCCTCGCCGGCCGCGATGGTGCGGGCGGCCAGGGTGACCGCTTCGAGGCCGGAGGCGCACAGCCGGTTGACGGTCGCGCCGGGCACGGACTCCGGGAGGCCGGCGAGCAGCGCGGCCATGCGGGCGACGTTGCGGTTGTCCTCGCCGGCCTGGTTGGCGGCGCCCCAGTAGACGTCGTCGACCCGGGCCGGATCGAGCGCGGGCACGTCCGCGACGAGGCCGCGGATCACGGTCGCGGCGAGGTCGTCGGGGCGGACCGACGACAGCGCTCCGCGCAGTTTGCCGAGGGGGGTGCGGCGGGCGGCCGCGAAGTGGACGGGACGCACGACAGGACTCCTGACCGGACCGTACGGATCGGCACCGTGCCGACACCGAATTAATTAGCACCGCTAGTTTTGGACTATAGACCGACCCGCCGCGCCCTGGGAAGATCCCCGGGAACCTTCACCGACGCAGCCGGAGGGGGCGAGGAGACATGGCCGACGCGCGCGAGCACGCCATCGAGGGGCACCGGGGAACGATCGTCGTACGCGAGTGGCCGAACCCTCGGGCCCGATACCTGGCGCTCGTGGTGCACGGCTACGGCGAGCACGTCGGCCGGTACGCCGAGCCGGCGAAGGCCCTGGTCGCGCACGGCGCGGCCGTGTTCGGACCCGATCACGTCGGACACGGGCGGTCGGCGGGTGAGCGCGTGGTGATCGAGGACTTCGAGGACGTGGTCGCCGATGTGCACAGGGCCGTCGGGCTGGCCCGGTCCGCGCATCCGGACCTGCCGGCCGTCATGATCGGGCACTCCATGGGCGGCCTGATCGCGGCCCGCTATGCCCAGCTCCACGGCGCCGGGCTCGCCGCCCTGGTGCTGTCCGGCCCCGTGATCGGCGACTGGGAGCTGCCCCGGCGGCTGCTCGCCCTCGACGAGATCCCCGCCACGCCCATCAGCCCGGCCTCGCTCTCCCGTGACCCCGGCGTGGGCGCGGCGTACGCGGCGGATCCGCTGGTCTGGCACGGGCCGATGAAGCGGCCCACCGTGGAGGCCTTCGCCCGGATGCTCGACACCGTGTCCACCGAGTCCAGGAACGGCGGCATCGGGCAGCTGCCGCTGCTGTGGCTGCACGGCGCCGACGACCGTCTGGTCCCGCTCCCCGGCAGCCGCGTCGGCATCGAGGAGCTGCGCGCGGACGAGACGACCGAGCGGATCTACGCGGGCGCCCGGCACGAGGTCTTCCACGAGACGAACCAGGGGGACGTCCTCACGGACCTGGTCCACTTCCTGGACGGTGCGCTCGCACACTGAGACGCGACGCGTTTGCGGCGGCTCCCCCGGGGCACCCGCGCGGCCATGGGGTGGCGCGGCGCCGCGCCGCGCCGTACCGGCCATGACCAAGCCGGAAGGACAAGGACCAGAAAGACAAGAACGACCATAAGGAGGAGCCCGGTATGACTGTCGTCAAGAGCACGCTGCCCGAACCGGCCCGCCGGGTCGCCGGGGAGGCCCTGCAGAGCACGCTCGTCGATCTCCTCGGACTCTCGCTGATCGGGAAGCAGGCGCACTGGAACATCGTGGGCCCGCGCTTCCGCTCGATCCATCTGCAACTCGACGACGTGGTGTCCGTGGCCCGCTCCTTCGCCGACACGGTCGCCGAACGCTCCGCGGCCCTCGGCCTGCCGCCCGACGGGCGCCCGGAGACCATCGCCGCGGCCTACACGCTGCCCGGTCCCAAGGAGGGCTGGCTGCGCGACACGGAGGTGGTCCAGCTGGTGGTGGACTCCCTCGCGGCGGCCATAGAGCGACTGCGCGAGCGCATCGACGCGACGGCCGAGCCGGACCCGGTGACACAGGACCTGCTGATCGCCATCACGAGCGAGCTGGAGAAGCAGCGCTGGATGTTCGACGCCGAGAACTGGCCGCGCGACGAGTGACCGACCGTACGGAGAAGCCGTACGGGAAGAGCCGTACGGGAAGAGCCGTACGGGAAGAGCCGTACGCCGTACACGCGGCGCACTCGGCAACGCATCGGCAAGGAGGGGCAACCATGACCGACGCCCTGGAACTCGACACGCTGTGGCAGGACTTCCACCGCGTGGTGAACATGACCTCGCAGGAGCTGGCCGCGTGGCTGCGGATCAGTGACGCGGACGAGGAGACCGAACCACTGCCGGACCAGGCGGGCACGCCGACCGGCCAGCACGTTCTCGCCATCCTCCAGAAACGGCGCACGGACCTCACGGACGACGACATCCAGGTGATGTACGACGTGGTGGACACCGTCACCGAGGAGGCGGACCTCGACAACGAGCCCGAGCCCGAACAGACGCGCCGCCGCCACCAGTTGATGACGATCGGCCACGATCCGCTGAAGCCGTGAGCGACGCCGCGGAGGTGGCCGAAGACAGCCTCCGCCGCGCCGCGTGATCGTGGAAGACTGCTCGGACGCCCCGTTCGTCGAGCACAGGAGGCCTGCGTGACCGGGACCGAGCCGGCCGTATCGCGGATCGACACGAGCAGGCCGCACCCGGCCCGGGTCTACGACTGGTTCCTCGGCGGCAAGGACAACTACCCCGTCGACGAGGAACTGGGCCGCCGGATCGCCGGGCTTCAGGGCGACGCCCCACGGCATGCGCGGGCCAACCGCCGGTTCATGGAGCGGGCCACTCGGGCCGTCGTGCGGGAGACGGGGATCCGGCAGTTCCTCGACATCGGTTCCGGCATCCCGACCGAGCCCAACCTGCACCAGATCGCCCAGTCCGTCGTCCCGGACGCGCGCGTCGTGTACGTCGACAACGACCCGATCGTCCTCGCGCACGCGGCGGCCCTGCTGCGCGGCACCCCCGAGGGTGTGACCGAGTACGTGCAGGCCGACGCCCGCGAACCGGAGCGGATCCTCGAACAGGCCGCGTCCGTCCTGGACTTCGACCGCCCGGTCGCCCTCTCCCTGATCGCGCTGCTGCATTTCATCGCGGACGACGACGGCGCCCATCGCCTGGTGGACACGCTGGTCGGCGCGCTCGCGCCGGGCAGTTGTCTGGTGCTGTCGGCGATGACGGCGGACTTCGATCCGGAGAACGTCCGGCGGGGCATCGAGGCCTACACCGCGAGCGGCGTGACGCTGGTGGCCCGTTCGCACGCCGAAGTGGGCCGCCTCTTCAAGGGCCTCGACCTGCTGGAACCGGGGATCGTCTCCCTGTCGGACTGGCGGCTCTCGGCAGAGGGGGAAAGCGGCGACGAAGGGCCCGTGTCGCTGTACGGCGGCGTCGGCGTCAAGAGCTGACGGTCAGGGACGCCGCCCCGCGGCGCATCAGGGAGCGCGAGCCGTCGGCCGGCCTGGCACCGTCCCCCAGGACGGCACTCAGCAGGGCAAGGGACGATCCGAACAGGCTGACACCCGGCACGGAGCCGTGCGTGAGGAAGTCCGCGCCGCCCAGCGCGAGGCTGACGGCGGCCATGGCGGCGAAGTGGCGGTCCGTGGCTCCGAAGTACCAGAGCGCCAACATGATCGTGCTGGCCAGCGCCTGGAACAGAACGTTGATGTCGAAGTCGCCGTAGCCCAGGTTCTCGGCCGGGACGATCACTCCCGCGAAGGAGACGAGTGCTCCGGCGAAGAACAGTGAGTCGTGCAGTCTGTCCAGGACGGCGGCTATGCAGAAGAACATCATGACGCTTTGCAGCAACGCCTGTTCCTCGTAGTTCAGGCCGATCCGGGTCACGGATTCGAACCACAGAGCTCCGAATGCGAAACCTGTCGCGCGGCGGAGCCGCTGGGCCCACGCGGAATTTTTCGGTCCCAGGCCTTCGAATAGGCAGGCGAGTACGCACAGGGCGGCCAGGGCACCGCAGCCGAGGAAGAAGAATTCCGTCTCGGGAGACCAGTCGTAGTAACCGTATGCCATTTCGCTGTACCAGGTCTGACAGGAAAGATAGGCGAACAGTCCCACGAGGGAGGCGGCCAGCAGGAACACTCTCCAGGACAAGCGGTTCCCCAGGGAGGGTTCGGCGAGACCGGGGCCGGCGAATCCCCGGCGACGCAGCCAGTCGAGGAAGGGGCCGGGCGAGGGGTCCGGTTGGTGCGGCACGGCCTGCGACACCGTCTCCTGAGCCGGCCTCTCCGGTCGTTTCGCAATGACGGCGTCGCCCACGCCGTTGACTCTGCGCAGCGGTCTCGGCAGGTCCTTCGGAAGCGTCTGAAGCGCGTAGTTGTAGACGTCCTCCACGACCAGGGTGCCCTCTTCGACGGATCTCGGCTCGGCGTGCCGGAGCCCCTCGACCAGAGCGCGGGTGAACGGACTGGGGTGACCCGCCTCCGAGGCGTCGGCCGCCCGCTGCGAGGCACTCGAGGCCGTCACGACGAAGCGCCCCTTGCCCGCGAGCGGCCCGGGCGACACCTTGGGCGGATCGCCCTTGAAGGCGCCTGAATGACAGCAGTCCAGGATCACGATGACGTTCTGCGACGGGCTCGTCTCCATGTAGCTCTTGAGTTCATTGCCGGAGACGCTGGAAGACGGAAGGAGTTCGATGGTGGTGTCGCGGGCGCAGAGGTGGAGATTCGACCTGCTCGTCTTTCCGTGGCCGCTGTAATAGAAGAGCAGCACGTCATCCGGATCACAGATCTGGAAGAACCGGTTGGCCGTCTTCAGGATCTCGTCCTTGTCGCACTCGAAGAGGACTTCCACGTCCTCGGGAGAGAAGAGTCCGCCCTTTTCCGTATCGGTCAGCGCAGACCACATGGCCAGTCCGTCGCGTACCGGCCCGAGCAGCTTTGGTAGTTTCACCGGCTCGAACGGATACACGGAGTTGCAGATCAGTAGAGCCCGATACATGGCACCCCCGCCCCCCTTATGATCGCGCTCAGGCTACTCGCTTGACGAGGGGGACGAGGGAAAATGGTGCAGCGAACGGAAGTTGCGGTACGACTCGACGTGGCCGGGATCGATCCCGACCACCCGCTGGCCGAGCATGCCTACGACGAGTTCCTGGAAGAGGTCGACGGCGTCGCGGGAGTCGTCGCCGAGGAGCGCGGTACACCTGTCGCCGGTGAGAAGGGCGCGCTGACGGAGCTGGTGCTCGTCCTCATGGCGCCCGGCGCGGGAAGTGCCGTCGTCAACCTGATCAGGTTGTGGCTGGAGCGGGATCAGAAGCGTTCCGTCGAAGTGGCCGTCACGAAGCCCGGGGAGGAGCCGTTCACCGTGCGGGCGTCCGGCGAGAAGATCTCCCTCGGTCTGCTGGAGGAGACCGTCAAGGCGGCCGTCCAGGGTGCGACGGGAGCGGGTACGACGGGACAGGGACCGCAGGACGATACGGGGCAGACGGGCGAGTGAGGCCGGGGCGGCTCAGCCCAACAGCCAGCCCCCGTCCACGCTCAGTTCGACCGCGTTCACCGACCCGTTGCGCAGCAGGAAGTCCACGGCGTCGACCACGTCGGCCATGGTGGCGAGCCGCCCGGTGGGGGTCTCGGTGCGCAGGGTGGTGAGCACCTTCTCCGGCTTGGCCTGCCAGTAGGGGCTGTCGCCGACGACGCCCGGGTGGACGGCGTTGACGCGGATCGGCGCGAGTTCGACGGCGAGGGTGTTCACCAGGCCGCCGACGCCGGCGTTGACCGTGGCCACCGTCGTCGCTCCCGGGTAGGGCCGCTCCTTGGCCTGTCCGCCGAAGAGCACGATCGCGCTGTCGGCGTGGAGCCGGTCCTGCAGCACGTGCACGACCTCGGTGTACCCGACGAGTTTGAGGGTGACGAGCCGCAGTGCGGCGTCGATGTCGTACTCGGTGACCTTGTTGTCGTCGCGGGAGACACCCGCGATCACCAGATGGTCGAGCCGTCCGACGCCGGTCAGCGCGGCGCCGATCTCCTTCGGCCGGCCGAGGTCGAGGGCGAGGCCCCGGGCGCCGATCTCCTGGGCGACGGTGCCGGCGCGCTCGGCGTCACGGCCGGTCAGGACGACGTCGTCGCCGCGCCCGGCCCGCATCCTGGCGAACTCCAGCCCGATCCCGGACGTACCGCCCACCACGAGGACACTGCTCATGACTCCAGGGCCTCCCTCAGGTACTCCCAGTCCCGGGTGAACCGGTAGGAGTGGCGCGGCGGCGGCTGCGGCGCCTGTGTCTCCAGCCAACGCAACGGCCCCTGACCGGCGTTGGCGAAGCCGTGCACACAACCGGCGCCCGCCCAGGCGCAGTCGCCGGGCCCCAGCCGGTACCGTTCGCCGTCGAACACCGCGTCCGCCTCCCCTTCGAGGAACAGGTACGTCTCCTCGAAGGGGTGATCGTGTGTGCCCGCGGCACCGTCGGGCGCGTACTGCACCATGAACATCGTCGAGGCGACCGCGCCCAGGTCGCTGTCGACCATCATCTTCACGGTGATCCCGCTGTATACCAGCAGCGCGGTGCGCATGCTCGCCGACACCGCGAGCAGGTCCTGTGACTGCTTGCCGGGGTCCATCTGCGCGGCCTCGAAGTGGCCGAACGACCGGGTGCGCGGGTCGCGGACGTCGATGCGGACGGGGTCGCGGGCGGGGAGCGCGGGCACCGGCTGGGTGTCGTACCCGTAGCGCGCCCGCGGCACGGGAGCGAGCATGTCGGCCCAGCGTCCGCCCCTGTCCCCGGCGCCGCGCCAGGCGTGCGGGACGCCGGCCGGGAGGAGGCCGTAGTCGCCCTCCTCAAGCAGGTACGCCCCTTCGGGCACGTCGAGGATCACGGCCCCGTAGAGCACATGGAAGCTCTCCTCGTACGAGTGCACATGGGCGGCGACCCTCCCGTCGGGCCGTATCCCGCACAGGCCGAAGCCGGTGTGCGTGCTGCCGTCGCCCTCACCGACCAACTCCCGTCGCCGATAACCGAGTTCGTCGTACGGCTGCTCGGGGAGGTTGGCGGCGCGGCGCACCAGGTGTCGGGTCATGCGGCGCTCTTCGCCTCCTTCGCGGCCAGGAGCCGGTCGCGGGACTCCTCGACCAGGCGCCGGGCCCGGTCCAGGTCGGCGAGGAGCCTGCCGTCGCGCTTGCGGATCACGCCGTCGACGATGACGGTGTCGACGTTGGAGACGTCGGCCGACAGGGTCACGGCGGCGGCCGCGTCGTGCACCGGGGCTACGTTCAGCGCGGTGGCGTCGATCGCTACGACGTCGGCGCGCTTGCCTGGGGTCAGGGAGCCGGTGCGGTCCTCGACGCCGGCGACGTGGGCGCCGTTGCGCGTCGCGATCTCCAGCATCTGACGTGCCGTCAACATAGTTTCCGGGACAGGCAGGTTGGCCTTCCAGCAGTCGGCGTTGACACGGGCTCGCTCGGCGCCGAAGGCCGCGCGGATCTGGGTGAACATGTCGCCAGGCACGGTGGTGACCACGTCGATGCTGAGCGAGGGCCGCAGACCGTACTCGATGGCCTTCATCACGGGCGGCCAGCCGTGCCCCATCTGCAGCTCGACCTGCGGGGCGACCGAGACCGTACCGCCGCTGTCGGCGACCAGTTGCCACTCGTCCTCATGGAAGTAGCAGCAGTGGACGTAGGTGGTGTCGGAGCCGAGGAGCCCCAGGCCGTGGAGCTGCTTGACCATGCCGAAGCGGCCCGCCAGGCGGCCCATCGCCACATGCACGGTGATCGGGATGCCGAGCTCACGGGCGAGGCCCCACTCGGCGGTGACGACGTCGTCGGTGCAGAAGCCGGGGCCGCGGGTGGCCAGGGCCATGGTCAGCAGGCCGTCGTCGGAGGAGAAGTAGGTGCTGCGGATCCGTCGTACGTCGTCGCCCGGGACCGCGATCTTGCTCTCGAACCAGTAGTCGGCGAGCGAGGTGTTGGCGCTGCCGTACGCGTACTGGGCGCGGATGCCGGACTCCGTGAGCCCTTGGATCGCGGCGTCCGGGTGGGCGGGCGTGTTGTTGATGTGCGACCAGTCGACGAGGGTCGTGATGCCGGCGTTCAGGCATTCCAGGGATCCCGCGAGGTTGCCCGCGTACACGTCCTCGGGGGTGTAGAGCGGGGCGAAGGTGTCCAGGATGTCGACGAAGTAGTCGTCGAGGGTGGCGTCGGGGGCGACGTTGCGGATGGGCGCCTCCCAGGTGTGCCGGTGGGTGTCCACGAACCCGGGGATCACGATCCGGCCGGTCATGTCGAGCACTTCGGCGTCGGCGCTGATCTCCGGCCGGACCGCCGTGATCTTCCCGTCCTCGATGAGGACGTCCCCTTGTGGGAGGTCCCCGATGTCGGGGTCCATCGACAGCACGTGTCCTGCGCGCAGGAGTATCCGATGGCGCATCGTTCTTCCTCCCATGGGGTGTTCAGTAGGCGGCGAGACCGCGTACGGCCGCCACGACCTTGTCGACGGTGGGGATGACCTCCTCTTCGAGGGCGTCGGCGAACGGCAGCGGGACGCACTCCCCCGCCAGCCGCCGGACCGGCGCGTCCAGCAGCGCGAACCCCTCGTCGGCGACGACGGAGACGAGCGTCGCGCCCCAGCCGCCCTGGTACGGGTTCTCCTCGACGGTGACGAGCCGCGAGGTACGCCCGAGCGAGGCGAGCACGGTGGCGACGTCCAGCGGCACCAGACAGCGCAGGTCGAGGACCTCGGCCTCGATGCCCTCGCCCGACAGCAGCTCGGCCGCCTTCAGCGCGACCGGCACCATCGAGGCGAGCGCGACGAGGGTGACGTCGGCGCCCTCGCGGACGACGGCGGCGCGGCCCAGCTCGACGACGTGGTCCGGTGGCGGGGGCGGGCCCTTGGTGGCGAGGAGGCCCTTGTGCTCGAAGAAGACGACCGGGTCGTCGCTGCGGATCGCCGCCGCCATCATGCCGACCACGTCGGCGGGGGTCGCCGGTGCGGCGATCTTCAGGCCTGGCACGGTCAGCGCCCAGTTCTCGGTGGCCTGGGAGTGCTGGGCGCCGAAGCCGAGCCCGCCGCCGTTGGCGGTGCGCACCACGAGCGGGACGGTGACCTGACCGCCCGTCATGTACCGCACCTTGGGGATCTCGTTGGCGAGGTAGTCCCAGCAGCAGGCCAGGAAGTCGGAGAACATGATCTCGGCTACCGGTCGCATCCCGGTCATCGCGGCTCCCATGGCCGCCCCGACGATGGCCTGTTCGGAGATCGGCGTGTCCCACACCCGCTTGGGCCCGAACTCCTTGAACAGCCCGACGGTCGTCTTGAACACCCCTCCGGCCTCGCCGATGTCCTCACCCAGGCACACGACGGCCGGATCGCGCCGCATCTCCCGCGCGATGCCCTCGGCGACCGCCTCCCGGTACGTGATCACGTCCGCCACGCCGCACCCCCGTCCGCCCATACGTCGGTCAGCGCCTCGCGCGGATCGGGCGCGGGCCCCGCCTTCGCCGCCTCGACGGCCTTAGCCACGAGGGAAGTCGCCCGCTCGTCCGCCTCGGCGACCACCGCCTCCGGGACTCCCATCTCGACGAGCCGCCCCCGCGCCAGGTCCAACGGGTCGTGCTTCAGCCAGCGTTCGACCTCCTCGGCCGGACGGTAGGTCGCCGGGTCGGCACGGCTGTGCCCGAAGTGCCGGTAGGTCAGCGCCTCCAGCAGCGCGGGCCCGTCTCCCGCCCGGGCCCGCCCCGCGAGCCGGGCCACCACGTCCTGCACGGCGACGACGTCGTTGCCGTCCACCACCTCGCCCGGGATGCCGTACGCGGGCGCCCGGTCTGCCGCGGGCCGTGGCACGGCCGTGACGTCGGCGATCGGCGTGTACTCCATGTACAGGTTGTTCTCGCAGACGAACAGCACCGGCAGCTTCCATACGGCGGCCAGGTTGAGCGCCTCGTGGAAGGCGCCGATGTTGGTGGCGCCGTCGCCGAAGAAGGCGACCGCGATCTGCTCGGTGCCGCGCAGCCTGGCCGACCAGGCGGCGCCGGCCGCCATCGGGAGGTGGGCGCCGACGATGGCGTAGGAGCCGAGCATGCCGGTGGACGCCTTGGTCAGGTGCATGGAGCCGCCCTTGGCCCCGCACAGCCCCGTGGCCCGGCTCATGAGTTCGGCGAGGCACTCCTGCGGGGTGGCGCCCCGGGCCATGGCGTGATGGTGGCCCCGGTAGGTGGCGAAGACGTAGTCGTCGGGCCGCAGGGCGGCGCTCGCGCCGACGGCGACGGCCTCGTGCCCGGCGGCGAGGTGGGTGGTGCCCTTGACGAGGCCCTGCAGGAACAGGTCGTGGGCGGCCTTCTCCGTACGGCGGATGACCATCATCTGCTCGTAGGAGGCGAGGAGTTCGGCCGGTTCCATCAGCCTGCCCCGTTACCGCGGGTGGTGTTGAGGTGGGACTGGGACTCGCGTCGGGTGTTCAGCTCGCCGCCCACCGTCCAGTACTTGCGGCCCGCCACCAGCAGTTCCTCCGCCGGGAACTTGGTGATGACCTCGCAGCCGTCGGCGGTGACGACCAGTTCCTCCTCGATCCGGGCGGCGGACCAGCCGTCGGCGGCGGGCCAGTAGGTCTCCAGGGCGAACACCATGCCCTCTTCGAGGACCTCGGGATGGTCGAGGGAGACCAGTCGGCTGAAGATCGGCTTCTCCCAGATGGAGAGTCCGACGCCGTGGCCGTACTGCAACGCGAACGCGGCCGTCTCGTCGGCGAAGCCGAACTCCTCGGCACTCGGCCAGACTTGGACGATGTCGGCGGTCGTGGCGCCGGGGCGGACGAGCGCGATGGCCTGGTCCATGTACTCCCGGCAGCGGACGTAGGCGTCGCGCTGGGCGCCGGACGCGCTGCCGACCGCGAAGGTGCGGTAGTAGCAGGTGCGGTAGCCGAGGTGGCTGTGCAGGATGTCGAAGAAGGCGGGGTCGCCGGGGCGGATCAGACGGTCGCTGTAGACGTGCGGGTGGGGTGAACAGCGCTCGCCGGAGATCGCGTTGACGCCCTCGACGTACTCGCTGCCGAGGTCGTACAGCACCTTGCTGACGACGCCGACGCACTCGTTCTCGCGCACGCCGGGCCGCAGATGGCCGTACAGCTCCTCGTACGCGGCGTCCACCATCGCGCAGGCCTGGGTCAGCAGGGAGATCTCGTCGCCGGTCTTGATGCGGCGGGCCTCCAGGAAGACCTGCTGTCCGTCGACGACGTCGATGCCCTCGGCGCGCAGGGCGGTGAGGATCGGCATCTCGGCGACGTCGATGCCGAGCGGCTCGCCCGCGAGACCGTGCTCGCGCAGCTCGGCTGCGATCTTCGCGGCCACGTCCTCGGCGATGCCCGCGTCCGGGTGGAAGGCACCGCGCAGGGTCGAGATGCCGGCGCGGGCGCCGGTCGGCGGGCCGCCCTTGCCGTCGCTGTGGTCGAGCCACGGGTTGTAGAGCTGGTGGTGCCGGGCGGCGGAGCCGAAGTCCCAGACGATCGGTTCGCCGCCGCGCACCAGCAGGGCGAAACGGATCAGCTTGTCCATCGCCCAGGTGCCGATGTGCGTGGCGGTCATGTAGCGGATGTTGGCGAAGTCGAAAGTGAGCACCGCGCCGAGCTCGGAGCGGTTCAGGGTCTCGTTGAGGCGGGCCAGCCGCTGCCTGCGCAGCCGGTCCAGGTCGACGCGCTCTTCCCAGTCGACGGCATTGGGTCCGAATGTGCGGATCGCCATGGCGACCACCCCCACTTCGGAGTGAACGACCGTACGCCGCGAGTGTCAAGTGTCACTGAACACGAACCAGACGCCCACGGCCGGTACGTCACCATCATTGCGGTAGCGGTGCGGGGTCGTCGACTCAAAGCAGACCGCGTCGCCGGGGCACAGGGTGTACTCGTCGAAACCGAGGGTGAGGACCAGCTCGCCCGAGGTCAGGTAGCCGTACTCGGTGCCCGGGTGACGCATGAGGCCGCCGGAGCTGGAGGAGGCGCCGCCCGGCCGGTACGTCACCTGGAGGAAGTCGACGTCCGTGCCGGGAACATGGCCGAGACGCTCCCACACCACACCCGAGTCCAGCTCCAGCACCTCCCGGTCGTCCGGCGTGACCAGCGGACCGATACGGCGACCGGGGTCGGCGGCGAAGGCGGCGAGGGCGTGCAGGACGGTGCCCGGGGCTGCGCCGGGGGCCGTGCTGGGGGCGGCCGTGCTGGGGGTGGTCGCGCCGGGGGCGGTCGTGCCGGGGGCCGTGCCCTGGAGCGGGGACACGGCCGCGGGCTCGCCCGCGTCGAAGAGCGCCTCGACGGAGATCGCGAGGGCGGTCGTGATCGCGTACAGCGTGCTCACGGAGGGCTGGCTCTTGCCGGTCTCGATCTGGGAGATCAGGCTCGCCGAAACGCCGACCTCGCGGGCCAGAGCGCGCAGGCTCATCCCGCGCGCGAGGCGCACCTGCCGGATACGTGCTCCAAGGGGTGGTGCGGCGGCGGGTGACACGGACGGCTCCTCCCCCGGTTCTCGGGAGCATTAAGTCGATGCCCTCAAGTGTGCAGCCTCATTGAACAGCTGGGGCCGGTCACAGCGCCAGACCGGCAGGCAGGCGACCCCTCGCGCCACGCCCCCCACTGACGAGCCTCAGCGTTTCGCGGCTGGGAGCACCGCGCGTACCTCCCACCCGGCCCCGGTGCGTGGTCCGGTGTGCAGTTCGCCGCCCAGTGCGGTGACGCGTTCCTTGAGGCCGACGAGGCCGAAGCCGCCGCCGTGTGCGGCTGCCGGGAGTTGGGTGCCGCCGCGGCCGTCGTCGGTGACGGAGACTTCCAGGTGTCCGGCGTCGTCGCGCAGCCGGACCTCGACGTGGGCGGCGTCGGCCGCGTGGCGGCGGATGTTGGTCAGTGCCTCCTGGACGACGCGGAACGCGGCGGCCTGTACCTCGTGGGGGAGGTCGTCGGTGAGGGCGGGGTCGCGGTGCAGGGTGACCTGCTGGACCGGGCTCGCGAAGCCGTCGGCCAGTTCGGCGATGCCGGCGAGGTCGCCGACCGGGCGGTGGTCGGCCGCCTCGGTGCCGTCCCCGGTGTGGCGCAGCACGCCGACGGTGCGGCGCATCGAGGCGAGAGCTTCGGTCGCGGCGCGTTCGATGCCGGCCAGGACCGGGTCGAGCTCCTGCGCCTGGGAAGGGGACTGGGAAGGGGACTGGGACTGAGACTCGGCCCGGCCCGTGGCCTGAACCTGGGGCTGGGCCTGCGCCATCATGCGGGCCACCTGCGTCTGCACCAGGATCCCGGTGACATGGTGGGCGACGAAGTCGTGCAGGTCGGCGGCGATGGCCAGGCGCTCGGCGCGCCGGGTCTCGCTGACGGCGACCGTACGCCGGTAGTCCAGCGAGCGCAGATAGCCCGCGAGTCCGGCGAAGACACCGACCAGGACCAGGCCGACCACGACGAAGGTCAGCGCCTCGTCGTTCCATGCCCCCAGATACCGGACCGGCAACAGCAGCAGCGCGCCCACATCGAGGGCGCCGCACCCCCAGGCCGAGCGGGGCGGGCAGTGCCGTACCGCGACGAACAGCAGGCACAGCAGGATCAGGACCTCGCCCGGCCCGAACAGGTTGGTCGCGCCCGCCGCGAGCGCGGCCGCCGAGTAGAGGATCGAGGCGAGTGCGGGCACAGCGGTACGCACCCGCGGTGTGAGCCACTCGGGCCGCCGCCCGGCAGGCCACAGCACGGCGGACAGTCCCACGAGCAGCATCGCCAGGGTCGGCCAGACGGGGCTCGCGGTCGGCAGCACGCTCGTACCGTCGGCACCCGCGTAGAGGACGTCGACGACACAGGCGGCGAGCAGAACGCCGACGGCGAAGCCCCGGGCGCAGCCGCGGGGGGACACGGACTTCATGCCGATCACGGTAGGTGAGGCCGGGCAGGGCGGGATCGGCCGTTCGGCCGAGGGGACGCCCACTGACGTCGGCCGACGCCGGCCTTACGGCCGAGGCGCGCGCCCGGGCGCACGGGCAAGGCTGGAGCCGCATCCTCACCACGGACATCGAGCCATCGGGGCATCGGGAGATCGGGAGTACGCGATGCAGCGCAGCAGGTTCCTCGCCGCGGTCTCCGGAAGGCACGAACCCGCTGGGCGCGACCCACGTAAGGCATGCACCCCCTGGGCGCGAACCCCGTAAGGCATGCACCCCCTAGGCGCGAACCCCGTAAGGCATGATCGAGCCATGACCGCCCCGACCCCGCCCGGCGCCCCCATCCGCGTCCTGATCGCCGACGACCAGGAGATGGTCCGCACCGGCTTCCGGTTCTTCCTCAACGCCCAGCCCGACATCACCGTGGTCGCCGAGGCCGCCGACGGCGAGGAAGCGGTGACGCTGGCCCGACGGGAGCGGCCGGACGTGTGCCTGCTGGACATCCGGATGCCGAAGCTGGACGGTCTGGAGGCGACCCGGCTGCTGGCCGGGCCCGAGGTGGCCGACCCGATGCGGGTCGTCGTCGTGACGACCTTCGATCTCGACGAGTACGTCTACGGGGCGCTGCGCGGCGGCGCGTGCGGGTTCCTGCTGAAGGACTCGGGGCCCACCCTCCTCGCGGAGGCGGTCCGCGCCGCCGCGGCCGGTGACTCGCTGATCTCGCCGTCGGTCACGGTCCGCCTGCTCAAGCACGTCACCGCCCCGCAGGCCGTCTCCGCCGCGCCGGTGAGGCCGGTCGCAGCCCCCACGGAACCCCTCACCGACCGCGAACTCGACGTCGTCCGCCTGGTCGCCCTCGGCCGCACGAACGCGGAGATCGCCGCCGAGCTGTACGTCTCCCTGTCCACGGTCAAGACGCACCTGTCCAGCGTCCAGCTGAAACTGGCCGCCCGGAACCGCGTCGAGATCGCGGCCTGGGCCTGGCAGCACGGACACGGGCAGCCGGGCGGGTGAGGCGCGGGCCCCGCCGCGGGGGCTCACTCGAACGGGCCGGTGCCGGTGGTGGGCCGCCGGGTGCGGTGGTGCCCTGAGGACATTCGTCACGTTCTCAGGAGGCACTCCGATGACCCGTCGTCCGACCCGACTCGTCCGCGTCCTCTCCTCGGCCGTGGTCGCGGGCACCCTGGTGACCACGGCGGCCTGCTCCTCCGACGAGGACAAGGACGGTTCACGGTCCTCGGGCGTCACGGCCTCACCCGCGGCCCGCAAGCAGCCGACCACCTCGCCGGCGACCTCACCCACTGGCTCGCCCAACGCGGTCCTCACCGAGTCCGGTGCGCAGACCGCGCTGATCACCGAGGCGGACATCGAGGACGACTGGACGCAGGTCAAGGACACGGAGGCCGAGAACTGGCAGGACAGCCTGCTCATCGGCACGGTCGACGTCTCGGACTTCCTCACCGCCAAGGCCGACGCCGCCGACTGCCAGCGGCTCATGGACTCCCTCTTCGACGACGACCTGCTGGGCAAGCCCTCGGGCGCGAACGCGCTGCGCGGCTTCACCCAGGGCGACTCACGTCTGCTGTACCAGGTCGCCGCGTACGACCGGACCGATCCGCAGGGCGCCTTGAACTGGATGGCCGAACTGCCGGACAAGTGCGACCAGTTCACGATGACCGAGAACGGCGAAGAACGCACCGTCCAGGTCGTCGACACCTCGCTGCCCGACGTGGGCGACGCCCGTGAGGGCCTGCGCGTGACGGTGCGGGGCGAGACCGACGGCAACGACGCCACGCTGACCCTGGACGTCGCCGCCGTACGCGTCGGCAACGACGCGATCACCGTCACCTCGGGCGGTCTCGACGGGGACGAGCACGACTCCATGGAGCAGGCGGTGCAGCTCGGCACCCAGCGCCTCAAGGACGTCCTGGCCGGCAAGACGCCGGCCGCGAGCCCCAGCGAGATCGAATAGCGGCAGCTCTCCCTCCTCGCACCGCCCTCCGACCCGCCAACCACCCTGCTCGCTCTGCCGATTCCCAGGACAGCGTGATCAACGGGGCGGCACAATGGCGGCGATGGCCGGTTTCGGTCGTGCGTGCGAGGAGAGGACGAGTCGTGAGTGATGGCCACACCCCGTCGGGCGGGTCGGCGAGGCTGAACACCGGTGTGGCGCACAACGCGCGCGTGTGGAACTACTGGATCGGCGGCAAGGACAACTACGAGGTCGACCAGCAGGTCGGTGAGCAGGTCGCCGGCATGTTCCCGATCATCCGGGACATCGCCCGCGCGGACCGCGACTTCCTCGGCCGGGCCGTGCGCTTCGTGGCCGAGGAGCGTGGCGTGCGGCAGTTCCTGGACATCGGCACCGGGCTGCCGACGGCGGACAACACCCATGAGATCGCCCAGCGCGTCGCCCCCGACTCCCGGATCGTGTACGTCGACAACGACCCGATCGTCCTCGTGCACGCCCGCACCCTGCTGACCGGCACCCGCGAGGGCGTCACCGCCTACATCGACGCCGATGTGCACGACCCGGACGCCATCGTCGAACGCGCCGCCCAGACCCTGGACTTCACCAAGCCCGTCGCCGTGATGATGCTGGGCATCCTCAACTTCGTCCTGGACTACGACAAGGCCCGCGAGATCGTACGGCGCGTCCTGGCCGCCGTACCCTCCGGCAGCCACCTGGTCCTGACGCACCCGACCTTCGACTCCGCGCTCGGCGGCGAGGGCCAGATCCCGGCGATGAAGTTCTGGAACGAGAACGCCACGCCGCCGATCACGGCCCGCAGCGGCCCGGACATCGCCGCCTTCTTCGAGGGCCTGGAGCTGCTGGAGCCCGGCATGGTGTCCTGCTCGCAGTGGCGGGCCGCCGACTCTCCCGCTCCGGTGCCGCAGTACGGCGCGGTCGCCGTGAAACCCTGACGCCCAGCAGGGACCGCACGGACCGGCGCGGACCGGCCGAGCTCGTCGAGGAGACCGGGAGACCGTATGACCACCCTTGCCGATCCCGTCCCGGGAGGGCGTCCCGGTGACGTGGAGCGGGCCGGCGCGCTGAGCGGCGAGCTGTCCGGGCGGGGCGTGCACGGGATCGTCCTGGCCTACGTCGACACGGCTGGCGTCGGCCGGGTGAAGACGATCCCGACGGCGAAGCTGGCCTCGGCGGCCGCCTGGGGCGTCGGTATGTCACCGGTGTTCGACACGTTCCTCGCGAACGACTCCATCGTCACCACCGACGTCCTCGGCTCCCCGGACGGCGACCTGCGCCTCTACCCCGACCTCGACCCGCTGGTGGAGCTGTCCGCTCAGCCCGGCTGGGCGTGGGCGCCGGTCGACCGGATCTCCCAGGAGGGCGAGCGGCATCCCGCGTGCAGCCGCACCTTCCTGCGGCGGACGGTCCGGGAGGCCGCCGAGCGCCACGGCATCACCTTCCGGGCGAGCATCGAGATCGAGTGGGCCGTCGCCCGGCCTCCCGGCGTCGACGGCGAGTTCGTTCCGGCGGTGACGGGTCCGGCGTACGGCGCCACCCGCCAGGTCGAGTTGAGCGACTGCGCCGCCGATCTGCTGGCGGCGCTCGCCCGGCAGGGTGTGGAGGTCGACCAGCTCCATCCCGAGTACGCGGCCGGGCAGTTCGAGCTGTCGGTGGCCGCGCTGGACCCGGTGGCGGCGGCCGACCGCAGCGTGCTGGTACGGCAGACGATCCGGGCGGTGGCGCAACGCCACGGCCTCGCGGTGTCCTTCGCCCCCGCCGTCCTCGGGCAGGGCGTCGGCAACGGCGGCCACGTCCACCTCTCCGTCTGGCGCGACGGCGTCAACCTGCACGCGGGCGGTGACCGCCGCCACGGCATGCGCCCGGAGGCCGAGTCCTTCGCGGCCGGTGTGCTCACCCACCTTTCCGCCCTCACCGCGGTGACCGCCCCGAGCCCGGCGAGCCACCTGCGTCTGAGGCCCTCGCAGTGGGCCGGGGTGTTCACCGCGTGGGGCCGCGAGACCCGCGAGGCGGGGCTGCGCGTCGTCACCGGCACGGCGGGCCATCACGACCAGGCGGCCAACCTGGAGGTCAAGCCGGTGGACCTGGCCGCCAACCCGTACCTCGCCCTCGGCTGCCTGATCGCCGCCGGCCTGGACGGACTGGCCTCGGACGCCCGCCTGCCGGAGGAGACCACCGGCGATCCGGCCCGTCTGAGTGCGCGGGAGGCAGCCGCCAGAGGTGTCCGGAGGCTGCCGACCTCCCTCGGCGAGGCCGTCGAGGAGTTCCGTGCGAACGAGCCGCTGCGCGCCGCGCTGGGCCCGGTCCTCGCCGACGCCGTCATCGCCGTACGGCAGGGAGAACTCGCCTCCGTGGCCGGGCTGGACGACGACCGGGTGGCGGCGGCCTACCGCTGGAAGTACTGACGTGAGCGCCCCGGGACCGGTCCACGAGACGCTGGCGGCGCTGCCGCTGGTGGACCACCACTGCCACGGGGTCGTCACCGCTGACCTGGACCGGGACGGCTTCGAGTCCCTGCTCACCGAGAGCGAGCCCTGGCCCGGCGTCTCGCCCTTCGACACCCCGGTCGGCGTGTCCGTACGCCGCCACTGCGCACCCCTGCTGGACCTCCCCCGCCACGCCCCCGCCGACGCGTATCTGGCCCGGCGTGCGGAGCTGGGCGGGGACGAGGTGAACCGGAGGTTTCTGGCCGCCGCGGGGACACGGGCCTTCTGCGTCGACACCGGGTACACCCCGCATCCGATCACCACGCCCCGGGAACTGGCCGAGACGGCCGACGCGACCGCGTACGAGGTCGTACGGCTGGAAGTGATCGCCGAGGCGGTGGCCGCGGCCGGGGTCGAACCGGACGCGTACGCCACCGCGTTCCGCACAGCCGCCGAGGAGGCCGTACGGCGGCCCGGCGTCGTGGCCGTGAAGTCGGTGGCCGCCTACCGCACCGGCTTCGACCTGGACCCGGCGCGCACCTCGGACGCGCTGGTCACCGCGGCGGCCAGGCAGTGGCTGGCGGACGGCGGACGGCTGGTGGACCCGGTCCTGGTCCGGCATCTGCTGTGGACCGCCGTCGACCTCGGCCTCCCCCTCCAGTTGCACACCGGCTTCGGCGACAGCGACATCCGTCTGCACCGGGTCGACCCGACGCATCTGACGGACTGGCTGCACCTGACCAAGGGCACGATCCCCGTCCTGCTCCTGCACTGCTGGCCCTACCAGCGCCAGGCCGCGTTCCTGGCGGCGGTCTTCGAACAGGTGTACCTGGACGTGGGCCTCACCCTGCACCATGTCGGCCCCGCCCGGTCGGGAGCGGTCCTGGCGGAGGCGCTGGAGATCACCCCGTTCCGCAAGTTGCTGTACAGCTCCGACGCGTATGGTCTGGCCGAGTTCTACGCGCTCGGTGCGCTGGCGTTCCGCCGCGGTCTGGGCGAGCTGCTCCAGGACCGCGTGGACGCCGACGACCTGAGCCTGCCGGACGCGCTGCGGATCGCGGCGTGGACGGCCGGCGACAACGCCCGCCGCCTCTACGGACTTCCCTTACCCGACCCCGCCCCCGCCCCCGCCCCCGAACCCCGCCCGCACCGCGACTGAGCGTTCGCAATTCCCGGAAAGTATGATCAAGCAATGTCTGACATGACCGAAACCACGCCCGGCTGGCTGTCGTCCGACGAGCTGGAGCAGGCACGCGCCCGCATGCCGATCCTGTATGTCGAGGCCGTGCCCGTGCGCGTCGACGACAGCGGCGAGGTCACCAGCATCGGCCTCCTGCTGCGCATCGGACCGGACGGAACGGTCAGCCGGACCCTGGTCTCCGGCCGCGTACTGCACCACGAGCGGGTCCGCGACGCCCTGCTGCGCCACCTGGAGAAGGACCTCGGCCCGGTCGCGCTGCCCCGGGTACCTACGTCCCTGCAGCCGTTCACCGTCGCGGAGTACTTCCCGACGCAGGGCGTCACGGCGTACCACGACCCGCGCCAGCACGCGGTCTCCCTCGCCTACGTCGTCCCGGTCAGCGGTGACTGCCGCCCCCGCCAGGACGCCCTGGACCTGGTCTGGTTCAGCCCGCAGGAGGCGCTGTCCCCGGCGGTGCAGAGCGAGATGCCGGGCGGACACGGGGTGCTGCTGAAGCAGGCGCTGGCGCATGTGGGCTGCGTGGTCTGACCGGTCCCGGGGGAGGGCCTGTCCGGCGCCGTCGGCCCCGGACAGGCGAGCCGCGCCGCTGCCGACGGGGCTGCGGGTGACGGCCCGGGGTCGGCGGTCGTAGAGCGCGCGCTCAGTCCGGGCGGTGTGCCGCGTCGGGCTCGTCGCCCTTGCGCTGGGTGGTGCCGGGCTCGCCGCTGTCCCTGTGCCACTCCACCACCAGTTCGTCCTTGGCGCCGAAGCGGACGAGATGCCGGCCCACGACGTCCTCGAACAGCGCCAGACGCTCCGCGTCGGCCTCCACCGACAGCAGCAGCGCGCCCTCGGCCGCGGTCAGGGTGCCGGTCCCGCCCTGGAAGACGATCCGGCCCTCCCCCGTCGCCTCGTCCCAGCTGGTCTCGCTGCGTCGGCCCAGGTGGGACGCGAGCTGCTTGGCGTAACGCTGCGGGCGGTCGGTGGCGACGCGGGCTTCGGAGCGGGGCATGGCGTACTCCCGATGTGACGGTGGGGCGGAACACCTCCGATGGTGCCGCAGGGAGATGAACGGCAGGCACCGGACCCGGCCGCCGACGTGCGCAAGCCACGAATGCGGCCGCACGCCCCGGCAAAGACAAAGGCAAGGAGGTCACCCACTCCTTGCCACTCTCAACATATAGCGCACCGGGGGGCTTGCGGCAAGGCCCCCGTCATGCCGCAGAATCTCCGGCCGAAGCCAGTACCTGCGGAAATGGGTGTTGTGATGATCGACGTGATCGTGGCCGGCGGCGGACCGACCGGCCTGATGCTCGCCGCCGAATTGCGGCTGCACGGGGTGCACGTGGTCGTGCTGGAGAGGGACGCGGAACCGCCCCCGTTCGTGCGCTCGCTGGGCCTGCACGTACGCAGCATCGAGGTGATGGCCCAGCGCGGTCTGCTGGACCGCTTCCTCGCCCTGGGGCAGCAGCACCCGCTCGGCGGGTTCTTCGCCGGTATCCACAAGCCCGCGCCCGACCGGCTGGACACCGCGCATCCGTACGTCCTCGGCATCCCGCAGACCACCACCGACCGCCTCCTGGCCGAGCGGGCCGTGGAGCTCGGCACCGAGATCCGGCGCGGCTGCGAGCTGGTCGGGCTGAGCCAGGACGAGCACGGGGTGACGGTCGAGCTGGCGGACGGTACGCACCTGCGCTCGCGTCTCCTCGTCGGCTGCGACGGCGGCCGCAGCACGGTGCGCAAGCTGCTCGGCGTCGGCTTCCCCGGCGAGCCGAGCAGGGTCGACACGCTGCTGGGTGAGATGGAGGTGACCGCGCCGCCGGAGACGGTGACCGCCGTGGTGACCGAAGTCCGCAAGACCCAGAAGCGGTTCGGCCTCGGGCCTGTCGGGGAGGGCGTGTTCCGCGTGGTCGTGCCCGCCGAGGGGGTGGCCGACGACCGCTCGGCCCCGCCGACCCTCGAGGAGTTCAAGCGACAGCTGCGGGTGTTCGCCGACACCGACTTCGGCGTGCACTCGCCGCGGTGGCTGTCCCGCTTCGGCGACGCCACGCGGCTGGCCGAGCGCTACCGGGACGGCCGGGTGCTGCTGGCCGGCGACGCGGCGCACATCCACCCGCCGGTCGGCGGACAGGGGCTCAACCTCGGCATCCAGGACGCGTTCAACCTCGGCTGGAAGCTGGCCGCCACGGTGGCCGGCTGGGCCCCGGAGGGGCTGCTGGACAGCTACCACGCCGAGCGGCACCCGGTGGCCGCCGACGTGCTGGTCAACACCCGGGCCCAGATGGAACTGATGTCGGACGAGCCCGGCCCCCAGGCGGTGCGTCGGCTGCTGTCGGAGCTGATGGACTTCGACGACGTGAGCCGGTATCTGACCGAGAAGATCATCGCGACCGGGGTCCGCTACGACTTCGGCGAGGGCCACGAGCTGCTCGGCCGCCGGCTGCGGGACGTGCGGCTGAAGCAGAGCCGTCTGTACGAGCTGATGCACCAAGGACGCGGACTGCTCCTCGACCAGACCGGCAGGCTCTCGGCGGCGGGCTGGTCGGACCGGGTCGACCACGTCGTCGACGTCAGCGAGGAGCTGGACGTGCCCGCGGTACTGCTACGGCCGGACGGCCACGTCGCGTGGGTCGGCGACGACCAGCGGGAGCTGCTCATCCATCTGCCCACCTGGTTCGGCGCCGCGACGGACTGAGCGCGCGGCCGCCCAGCAAAAAGGGCCCTCACAGGCTCTCGCCTGCGAAGACCCTTCGCACCGTCGGGACGACAGGATTTGAACCTGCGACCCCTTGACCCCCAGTCAAGTGCGCTACCAAGCTGCGCCACGTCCCGGTGCCCGCCTGACCTGGGGTTTCCCCCGGCCGAACGTGCATGGAAACAGTACCGCACTCGGGTCGGTGGTCGCGCACTCCTTTATGCGCGGCCACCGACCTCAGCGAGCTCGCCGGCCGCAGCGTGCCCACCGCGTGCCCACCGGCTTGAGAACAGGCCGAGGTCGCGCGGCCACACCGGGTGTGCTTCGGCTCTTCACTCCCCCGTCGGCAGCCCCAATTCCGGATACGCGTCCAGCAGCCTCGTGGGTGCCGCCTGACGCCAGGAGTCGGCGAGGATGTCACGCAGCTCGTCCTCGCCCTCCAGGGCGGTCAGCCGGGCCCTCACCCAGGCGAACTGCGCCTCGTGGTCGGCGATCCAGAACTTGCCCGGCTCGGCCATCACCAGTTCGTCGCGCTCCTCCTTCGGGCAGCGCACGGCGATGGACGTCTCCTCCTCGGGCAGCGTGGCGAACATCTTGCCCGCGACCCGGAAGGTGGGCATGCTCCAGGCGATCTTCTCCGTCGTGTCCGGCAGAGAGAGGGCGATACGGCGTACGTCTTCGGCATCCGGCATGACACGCACGGTAGCCGCCGGCACTGACAATCACCTGGTGAGAGGGATTTCCGCGAACGGGGTCCTAGAAGCTGAAGTTCATGAACGCCTTCGCCATCCGCTCCGGGTCGTAGTGCCGGGGCCGCCGTAGAGGCGACCGGGTATCGGGAACCGGCCGGAGTACAGGTCGCAAGGGAACTGGTCGGCCCAACTCGGGTCCTCCTCAGCCCTGTCCAGCTCCTCCGTCGTCGCGCTGACGAACGAGATGCTCACGCCCATGGCAGTCAATCCCCCTCGGTGTACGGCTGCCGTGTGGTCGATCGACGGCGCCGAGTGTTCCACGCGGCACTGCCACCGCGCCCGTCCCTGCCACCTCGCCCCGCCGCGCCTGCCTCGCCGGGTCACACGTGCTTGTAGTAGATCGTCGCCGGCCGCAGAACTCCGTCGGGGCTGGCCGCGTAGTCGGGGATCACTCCGGCCCGGGTCCAGCCGGCCGAGCCGTACAGGCGCTCGGCGAGGCTGTCGGTCTCGGTGTCCAGGTGGAGGAGGGTGACCCCGGCGCTGATCGCCGCCTCTTCCGCGGTCGTCAGGAGGGTGCGGCCGAGGCCCTGGCCCCGGGCGTCCCGGTGCACCATCAGTTTGACCAGCTCGGCCCGGTGGCGGCTGTTGGGCTTGTCGGCGAAGGCCAGACCGACCGTGCCGACGGTCCGCCCGTCCTCGTGTGCCGCCCACACGGCCAGCTGACCGGTGGCCACGGCGGCGGCGCGCTCCTTCCACCAGGCCATGGCCGCCGTACGGTCGAGGGGGCCCAGGAATCCGACGGAGGCCCCGTCCGTCACGGTGTCCACCAGCAGGTCGGCCAAGTCCTCGGTCAGCCCCAGGAGTTGGACCTCGTCCAGTCGTGTCACGATCACGGCAGCACCACCGCCAGCACGTACCGCACCGCCTCGGGCCCGGCGCACCGGAACCGCATGGCCCCCCATACCCGCATTCGCAGACAGTCCCCGGCGTCGAGATGGTGCCCGGTCTCCTGCACCGTCACATCGAGGGCCCCTTCCAGCACCCAGATGTGCTGCTCCAACCCCGGCACGGGCGGCCGGTCGTAGGCGATGTCGGCGCCCGCTCCGAGCCGTCCCTCGACGAGTTCGGCGCGCAGCCCGGTGTGCGGCGGTGACACCGATCGGCGTACGAACCCGGAGGTGCGGTCCTCCCACACCGGCTGCTCGGCCGCCCGCACCAGCAGCGCCGTCTCGGCCTCGACCTCGCTGAGCAGCTGGGACATGGTCCGCCCGTACACATGGCACAGGCGGTTCAGCAGCGAGGCGGTAGGGCTGATCTCGGCACGCTCCGCACGGGAGAGGGTCGAGCGGCTGATGCCGCTGCGCTCGGCCAACTCGCCCAGGGACCAGCCCCGTTCGGCCCGCAATTCGGCCAGACGCCCGCCGAGACGGGCATCGACGGGGTCCATGCCTTCGACTCCGTCCGCACTTCCTTGCTTCATATCCACCTGTCTCATATCCGGGAAGCTATCCCAGATATGAGACACCGGTGTTACGGGCCGCTCACTCCCCCGCGACTTCGCCGAGCGCCGCGAGTACCGGCCGGATCAACGGGTGCCCCTCGGCGCCTCGCCGTACGGCCGCGAACACCCGGCGCGTGGGCGCCACCCCGTCCACGGGACGTACGACGACCCCAGTGAGGTCCATGCCGCGCAGCGCCGAGCGCGGCACGAGGGCCACGCCCGCGTCGGCCGAGGCGAGGGCGACGACCGCTCGGAAGTCGTCCGAGGAATGTTCGAGGCGGGGCTGGAACCCGGCGTTCTCGCAGGCCAGGACGACCACGTCATGGCAGGGATTGCCGGGGTACGGGCCGATCCAGGGGTCCTTGGCCAGCTCTGCGAGAGGGACCTCGGGGGTGTCGGCGAGCCGGTGGCTCACCGGGACGACCGCGTCGAAGGGCTCGGCGTACAGCGGTACGTGCGCCAGGCGCGGGTCGTCGGCGGGCGGTGCGCCCCGGTACTCGACGGCCACCGCGATGTCGACCTGCCGGTCCAGCACCATCGGCAGGCTGGCGTCACCCTCGGCGTCCTGAACGCGGATGCGGATGCCCGGGGACGTCCCGGCGAGGCGGGTCACCGCCGGGGCGACGACCTGGGCGATGCCGGTCGCGAACGAGGCGACGGTGACCGTGCCGGCCGCGCCCGAGTCGTACGCCGCGAGCTCCGCCTCCGCCCGCTCCAGCTGGGCGAGGACGGCGTTGGTGTGGTTGAGCAGGATCTCGCCGGCCGGGGTCAGCCGTACGCCTTTGGCGCCGCGCTCGACGAGGCGGTGGCCGGTCTCCTGTTCCAGGGCCGTGAGCTGCTGGGAGACCGCCGAGGGGGTCAGATACAGCGCGGCGGCAGCCGCCGTCACCGTGCGGTGGTCGGCCACCGCACGCAGGATGTGGAGCCGCCGCGCTTCGATCATGAGATCGATTATCGCAAGATCCGGAGCGAGCCGGACGTCAGCCTTCCAGTTCCGCCCGGGCCGCGACGAAGGCGTCCACGGCGCGGTTGACGTCGTCCGTCGAGTGCGCGGCGGACAGCTGGACGCGGATGCGGGCCTGGCCCTGCGGCACCACGGGGTAGGAGAAGCCGATCACGTAGACACCGCGTTCCAGCAGCAGCTCCGCCATCCGGCCGGCGACCGCCGCGTCACCGATCATCACGGGCGCGATGGCATGGTCGCCGGGGAGGATGGCGAAGCCCTCCTCGTTCATCCGGCGGCGGAACAGCGCGGTGTTCTCGGCCAGCCGGACGCGCAGGTCGTCCGCCGACTCCAGCAGGTCGAGGACCTTGAGGGAGGCCGCCGCGATCACCGGGGCGAGGGTGTTGGAGAACAGGTACGGCCGGGAGCGCTGGCGCAGCAGGGCGACGATCTCGGCGCGGGCCGCGACATAGCCGCCGGACGCGCCGCCGAGCGCCTTGCCGAGGGTGCCGGTGATGATGTCGACGCGGTCCATGACGCCGTGCAGCTCGGGGGTGCCGCGGCCGCCGGGGCCGACGAAGCCGACGGCGTGCGAGTCGTCGACCATGACCATGGCGTCGTAGCGGTCGGCGAGGTCGCAGATCTCGGCCAGCGGCGCCACATAGCCGTCCATGGAGAAGACGCCGTCGGTGACGATCAGGCGGCGGCGGGCGGCGGCGGCGTCCTTCAACTGCCGCTCCAGATCGGCCAGATCGCGGTTGGCGTAGCGGAATCGGCGGGCCTTGGACAGCCGGATGCCGTCGATGATCGACGCGTGGTTCAGGGCGTCGGAGATGACCGCGTCCTCGGGTCCGAGCAGCGTCTCGAAGACGCCGCCGTTGGCGTCGAAGCAGGAGGAGTACAGGATCGTGTCCTCCTGGCCGAGGAACGCGGAGAGCCGTGCCTCCAACTGCTTGTGCACCTCCTGGGTGCCGCAGATGAAGCGGACCGACGCCATGCCGTAGCCCCAGCGGTCCAGCGCCTCGTGGGCGGCGGCGACCACCTCGGGGTGGTCGGCGAGGCCGAGGTAGTTGTTGGCACAGAAGTTGAGGACCTCGCCGGGGCGACCGCCCGCGCTGACGTTGACGGTCGCGGACTGCGGGGTGTCGATGACCCGCTCGGGCTTGTGCAGACCGGCGGCGCGGATCTCGTCGAGGGTGGCGCGCAGGTCGTCGCGCACGGAGTCGAACATCGGAAAGCTCCTAGAAAAAGCAGATGACTTACGCGGGGAAGGCGTGCGCGGTGGCTCAGACGGTCCAGTCGAGGATGACCTTGCCGCCACGGCCGCTCGCCGCGTCGGCGAACGCCGCCTCGAAGTCGCGGTGGCCGTACCGGCCGGTGATCACGGGGGCGAGGTCGAGGCCGCCCTCCAGCAGCACGGACATCGCGTACCAGGTCTCGAACATCTCCCGGCCGTAGATGCCCTTGATGGTGATCATCGAGGTGACGATCCGGGCCCAGTCGACCGGGAACTCCTGCGCCGGCAGGCCGAGCATGGCGATACGTCCGCCGTGGGTCATGTTGGCGATCATGTCGCGCATCGCCTCGGGACGGCCGGACATCTCCAGGCCGATGTCGAAGCCCTCGCGCAGGCCGAGGGCGCGCTGCCCGTCGCCGATGGTCGCCTCCGACACGTTCAGCGCGAGGCTCACGCCGATCTTGCGGGCCAGCTCCAGCCGTTCCTCGCTCACGTCGGTGATCACGACGTTGCGTGCGCCCGCGTGCCGGGCCACGGCGGCCGCCATCAGGCCGATCGGGCCGGCGCCGGTGATCAGGACGTCCTCGCCGACCAGTGGGAACGAGAGCGCGGTGTGCACGGCGTTGCCGAACGGGTCGAAGATCGCGGCCACATCGAGGTCGACGGGCACCCGGTGCACCCACACATTGGCGGCCGGCAGCGCGACGTACTCGGCGAAGGCACCGTCCCGTCCGACCCCGAGGCCGATCGTGGCCCGGCACAGATGGCGGCGTCCGGCCAGGCAGTTGCGGCACTTGCCGCACACCAGGTGGCCCTCGCCGCTGACCCGCTCGCCGACGGCGATGTCACCGACGTCGCGACCCACCTCGACGACCTCGCCCACGAACTCGTGCCCGAGCACGAGCGGAGTGCGGATCGCCTGCTGTGCCCAGCCGTCCCAGGCATGGATGTGCAGATCGGTGCCGCAGATGCCGGTGCGCAGCACCTTGATCAGTACGTCACCGGGTCCGACGGCCGGTTCCGGCACGTCCGCGAGCCGGAGCCCGGGCTCCGCCTTCTCCTTGACCAGCGCCTTCACGGTACGGCTCCTGTGCGTGAGTCCCGGCCGCGGGCATGCCGAAGGCGCCCGCGGCCGGGGAGGGGGGTGGAATCGCACCTGAATCTGCCGTACGGCGGCGCCCAGGTCCATCGAGGTTTTCTTAAGCGGCGCCACAGCTTTCCTTCACGCCCTCCGCCCACCCTCGAAGGACGCCCTCAGCCCCGGCCCCGGCCCCGGCTGCTAGAGGGGCAGCCCGTCCGCCGCCCGTCGCTCCAGCCGCATCGCCAGCTCCGCGGCGGACGCCTTGATGGTCTCCAGGCCCGCCTTCCCCCACGGCCGCGGCTCCACGTCGACGACGCACACCGTGCCCAGCGCCATCCCCGTGGAGTCGATGAGCGGGGCACCCAGATAGGAGCGGATGCCGAACTCGTCGACGATCGGGTTCCCGGCGAACCTCGGATAGTCGCGGACATCCTCCAGCACCAGCGCCTTGTGTCGGACGACCACATGGGGGCAGAACCCATGGTCGCGCGCCATATGGCGGCCCAGCTGCGGTTTGGTGTCGTCGCTCCGGGCGAGGCTCACGGTCGGCCGCACATGCAGACCGGCGAAGAACTGCCGGTTCTCGCCGATGAAGTTGACCATGGCGTACGGCGCCCCGGTGAGCTCGGCGAGGTGGTCCGCGAAGACGTCCAGGGCCGGATCGGGGTGTTCCCCCAGACCCAGTTGGAACAGCCGCCGTGCGCGGGCGGGGGCCTCCTTGTCCTCGGGGGTGAGCAGCAGGCGAGCGACCGGGTGGGGTGGGCCGTGGCTCATGGGCGGATTCCGTCGCTGTGGGCGTAGGTCATATGCGGCTCCGTGCTGGTGTGTGCGGATGTCACATGTGGGCGCCGTGACTCGGCGCGGGTGCCGGCGCGTGGGCGATGAGGTGCCGGACCAGGGTCAGCAAGGTCTGGACACCGGAGCTGGAGATCCGGGCGTCACAGCGGACGACCGGGATCTGCGGGTCGAGATCGATCGCTGCTCGGACCTCCTCCGGGTCGTAGCGGTGGGAGCCGTCGAACTCGTTGATCGCGACGATGAAGCCGAGGCCTCGTTGCTCGAAGAAGTCGACGGCGGCGAAGCAGTCCTCCAGGCGCCGGGTGTCGGCGAGGATGACCGCGCCGAGCGCGCCCTCCGAGAGCTCGTCCCACATGAACCAGAACCGTTCCTGTCCGGGCGTGCCGAACAGGTACAGGACATGTTCCGGATCGAGCGTGATGCGGCCGAAGTCCATGGCCACCGTCGTCTCGACCTTGTTCTCGATGCCTTCGAGGTTGTCGGTCGCAGCGCTGACCGTGGTGAGCAGCTCCTCCGTGCTGAGTGGCGCGATCTCGCTCACCGCGCCGACGAAAGTCGTCTTGCCGACCCCGAACCCTCCTGCCACCAAGATCTTCAGTGCGGTGGGGAAGGGGTCAGAGCTGTCGTCGTAGTCCATCGAGCACTGCCTCCAGAAGGGCCCGGTCAGTCGGGTTGTGGTGGAACTCGGGGGGCTTGGTGGTGAGCGCCCCGCAGTCGACGAGGTCCGACAGCAGCACCTTGGTGACCGCGGCCGGCAGCTTCAGGTGGGCGGCGACCTCGGCGATCGAGACGGGGGCGCGGCACAGGTCGAGTGCCTGCTCGTGCTCGGGGCCGAGGTAGCCGAGGGGGGTCGCCCCGGTGGCCATGACCTGCGACATCAGATCGAGCGCGATGGTGGGCCGGGTACGGCCGTTGCTGACCGTGAAAGGGCGCACCAGCCGTCCGGCCGCGTCGTCGAGCCAGGGCCCGTCGCCGGCCGCCGTCACGTTCAAGGCCTCATCGCCGAGGGTTCGACGGAGTGCTGCCGGGGTGCGGTGACCAGGTAGGGGCGGACGCTCTTGACCAGCATCGCCATCTCGTAGCCCAGCACCGCCGCGTCGGCCTCGCGGCCGGCCAGCACGGCGAGACAGGTGCCGGAACCGGCGGTCGTGACGAAGAGCAGGGTCGAAGCGAGTTCGACGACAACCTGGCGCACGTCTCCGCCGTCGCCGAACCGGACCCCGGCGCTGCGGCCCAGGGAGTACAGGCCGGAAGCCAGGGCGGCCATGTGGTCCGCGCTGTCCGGGTCGAGGCCGTGAACCGACTTCACGAGCCCGTCGCAGGAGAGGAGCACCGCACTGGTGGTGTGCGGGACACGCTGCACGAGGCCGCTCATCAGCCAGTCGAGATCGGAGACATGAGCGGTCGGCGCTTCGCTCGCCATGATGGATCGACTCCTTGAGGTACGAAGGTCAGCGGGAGCGCTGGGGGTGGGGGTGGGGGTGGATTGCCAGGCGGACGTCGAGCTGGTCACGGTCGTGGTCATCCGGCCGGTGCGCTCCCGTCGTGCCAGGGGGTGTGGTCGGGGCCGGGGGTGGGCCCGGGGTGGGTCTCGGTGAGGTGGGACGGGTCCATGGACGCCGGGCGCAGATGTGTGGGCTGTGATTGCTGAGCTGGCTGCACCCGCCCCGCGTCGAGGCCCGTCGCCTCCAGGTGGACCGACGCCGGGCGCATGAACTCCAGGCGGGTCGGATCCGGGGCGGGGGGCTGGTTCGGTGAGGGGGTGTAGGCGGACGTGGTGCCTTGAGTGCTGGCGGTGTGTGCCGAGTCCATGTGGGCTGCGTCCATGTGGGCCGACTCCATGTGCGCCGACTCCATGTGCGCCGACTCCCCTTGCGCGGACTCCATGTGCTGCTGCGTCTCGGCGAGCCCGATTCCCCGCTGGAACGCGGCCATCAGTCCCGGGTCGTGCCCAGCAGGCTCGTCGGTCTCCTGACGTGGCACGGGCGCGCTCCGCAGCTGGGGCACGATGTGTTCCTGGGCCCGGCGCCGGGGCAGTTGGGGCTTGCCCATGGTGCCGCGGACGGTTCCGGTGCGCGGGGTCGGCGGCGCGACGGTGTTCTCGGCGACGATCCGACGTTCGTCGGGCCTGATGCCCGGCACGGCCTCCGCCGGGTTGGCCCGCTCCTCACGAGCGCCGCGCACGGGCAGCGGGGCCGGCCCGTTGCTGTGAGCGCCGGAGGGCGCACTCCAGCCACCGGACTGCGGCTGCGGCTGGGGCTGGGGCTGGGGCTGCGGCTGTTGCCGAGGTGGCACGCCCGCCGACGTCTCGGCCACACCCCGCTGCCCGCCCTCCGACGCGACCGATGCCGCGGCGGCGGAGGAGGTGGCGGATCCGGCCGACGTGGGCTGCCGATGCTGCTGCGGCGGCACGGAGGCCTGCTGCGAACGCGCCTGCTGCGTGGGGCGCGACGGTACGGCCCCGCCGGCACCCGGGCCGACACCGCCACCGCCACCGGCACCGGCACCCGCACGGCCACCGGCCACCCCTGCCGGATCCTGCGCCCGCGGCGCACCGCCACGCCGGCCCTCCGGCTCCGCCCCCAACAACCCCTGCGGCACGACGAGTACGGCTTGGACGCCGCCGTAGATGTTGGTCTGGAGCCGCACATGGATGCCGTGCCGCTTGGCGAGCTGGGAGACGACGAACAGTCCGATGCGTCCGTCCGCCAGCAGGCTGGCGACGTTGACCTGGTCGGGGTCGGCGAGCAAGGCGTTCATACGGTTCTGCTCACCGACGGGCATGCCCAGCCCGCGGTCCTCGACCTCGACGGCGAGGCCCGAGGTCACGAGGTTGGCCCGGAGCAGCACTTGGGTGTGCGGGGCGGAGAACACCGTGGCGTTCTCGACCAGTTCGGCCAGCAGGTGGATGACGTCGGCGACGGCGTGTCCGCGCAGGGTGCCGTCGATGGGCGGCACGAGCTTGACCCGAGAGTACTGCTCGACCTCCGCGATGGCCGAGCGCAGCACCTCGGTCATGGAGACCGGGTTGCTCCACTGGCGGCGGGAGACGGCGCCGCCGAGCACGGCGAGGTTCTCGGCGTGGCGGCGGATGCGGGTGGCGAGGTGGTCGACGTGGAAGAGGCCCTTGAGCAGGTCGGGGTCCTCGATCTCGTTCTCCAGCTCGTCGAGGATGGAGATCTCGCGGTGGACGAGCGACTGGAGGCGCCGGGCGAGGTTGACGAAGACCTCGAGTTTCTGTTCGCTGCCCGCCTGGCTGGAGAGCTGTGAGGCCTGGACCACCGCGCTGACGGCGCCGTCGTGGGCGCGGGCCAGGTCGGAGGCGAGCAGTTCGAAGTCGTCGGCGCCGTCGGGCGGACCGCTACGTGGTTTGCGCTTCGGCGGGCCGTCACCGCGGCGCAGTGCTTCGACGAGGGTGCGCAGATCGGCCTCGCCGCGTGCGCTGTTGCGGCGCAGTGCTCCGATGCGGTCGCTCACTGATCTGGCGGTGCGGTTGGCGGCGACCGCGGCGATCAGGATGCCCGCCACGGTCACCGAGACAGCGCCGGCCAGCACGGCCCACAGGGTGAGGCTCGGCCGTGCCCCGGTGGAGCGCACGACGAACAGCACGGCCGCGCAGGCGCTGAGGGTCACCGCGACTGGTGGCAGCACTGCCAGGCGCAGCAGTTGGGGCCGTATATGGGTCTCGGGCAGCGCGGTGGCGGTGCGGGCGGCCGGGCGCCCGTGCCGTCCGCCCTCACGGCGGTCTGCGCGCGCGGCCGGGGCGCGGAGTTGAGACATCAGGGTCCTCGTACTGGTCCGTCGGTCGGGGCCTTGGGAGTGCGCGCGGTCTGCGCGGCCCGGGGCATGCGCCATCGCGATGTCGGTCGACGGAGCCGACGAATTCGGCTCCGTGTCGCCCAACGGACACTGACAGTAGTCGCCTCCGCATCAAGTGCGGTGGGCAGTTGACAAAGTCCCGCAGGCAGCGTCCCGCTCTGGTATGAGGTCTCGTACGACAGACCGATAACCAGCTCCACCGTTCGCCCACAACGAGCTATCGAACGATCGGACCTGGTCAGAAGTGCTCAGGAAGCAAAGTCGAGCGGCGGGGCGCTTCAGCCGCCGCATGCGTCGCGGGCCCCTGATTCCCTCGCCGCGGCAGCCCCGGCCGGGACGATTCAGCACTGCACGCGCACCGTTCAGCGACCCCGGTCACGTCACGGGCCGTATCCGCGCACAAGACTGTGCGAGCGCCCTGAAGAGCTCCCACGCGCCCCGCGCGAACCACTTCGGAAGGGCGCCGGAAGAACAGCGGGCGCCCGATGGGGCGCCCGAACGAGTCCGGCACTGCCCGCACACACCACGGCGGGCCCTGCCGGTGCACAACCGACGGGGCCCGCCAAAGCCGGGGGCGCGCTACCCGACCGCCACGCTGTCAGGCTTCTCCGGAGTGTCCGGCGTGTCAGGCGCGTCGGTCGCGTCGGTCGCGTCCGGCCCCGGCGCGACCGGCGGCCAGGTCGGCCATCCCCCGGCGGGCTCCTCGGCCGCCGCACGCCACCACGGCGTCACGGGCGGCACCGAGGCGGGCTCGAAGGGCTCGCCGCAGACGGGCGCCGCCATGGTGACCCCGGCCTTGTGCGTGGCCCGCATGGTCCGCTCCGCCGGTTCGGCCCACGGGTGCGTCGCCAGGTTGAAGGTGCCCCAGTGGATGGGCAGCATGACGCCCGCGGCCGGATCGCCGCCCTGCAGGTCGAGGTGGGCCCGGACGCCCTCGTCCGGCGTCATGTGGATGTCGGGCCAGAAGTCCGAGTAGGCGCCCAACTGGATCATCGTGGCGTCGAACGGGCCGTGTTCGGCGCCGATGTCCTTGAAGCCCTCGAAGTATCCGGTGTCGCCGCTGTGGTAGATCCGGTGCTCGTCCGAGGCAACGACCCAGGACGCCCAGAGGGTGTGCTGGGTGTTGCGCAGGCCCCGGCCGCAGAAGTGGCGGGCCGGGGTGGCCGTCAGGGTGAGGCCGCCGATCTTCGTCGTCTCGTGCCAGTCCAGCTCGCGCAGCCGGTCGGCCGAAACGCCCCAGTGTTCGAGGTGGGCGCCGACGCCGAGCGGTACGGCGAACAGCGTGTCCGTGCCGACCAGCGCCTTGATCGTGGGCAGGTCGAGGTGGTCGTAGTGGTCGTGCGAGATGACGACGACGTCGACCGGCCCGAGCGCGGCGAGAGGGAGTGGCACGGGGTGCAGCCGCTTGGGCCCGGCGAAGGGGAACGGCGAGCAGCGCTCGCCCCACACGGGGTCGAAGAGCACCCGGTGCCCGTCGATCTCCGCGAGGACGCTGGAATGCCCCATCCAGGTCAGGCGCAGTCCGCCGACGGGCGGTTTCGCCAGGTCGGCGTAGGTGGTGGGGTGGATCGGCACGGGGGACTTCGGAGCGCGGCGGGGCCGGGTGTCCCGGTCGAAGAAGACCTTGGCGAACTCCAGCATCGATCCGGACGGTCTGGTGCGCGCGACGCCCCCGGGGTTCTGGAAGACCCCGTCCCGGAAGTGCGGCGATCTGCGGATGCGCGCCATGCGCTCACCGCTCGGGTCCACACCGAAGGCCTCGGGCCGCAGGGCACGCAGCCCGGAGCTCGGGAAACGGAAACCGGCCACGGTACCTCCAGGTGGAGTCGGTGAGAAATTCCATTATGGTCGGCCCCTCCGACAACCCCGGACACCCCCTGGTCCATTCCGCTCCGCCCCTACGTTGACATGTCCCCACCCACCTCCGATACTGACCCATCGTTCAGTAAGCGCGCGGCACGCGGCTCCCGCCCCTCCCCCGGAGACCCCATGACCACCCCCCTGCTGTCGCTCACCTGGACCGACGACGTCACCGGCCGCCAGGGCTTCCTGGTCATCGACCGGCTGGTGCGCGGTGTGTGCAGCGGTGGGCTGCGCATGCGGCCGGGTTGTACGTCGGACGAGGTCGCCGGGCTCGCCCGCGGCATGAGCCTGAAGGAAGCGCTGCACTACGACCCCGAGGCACGGTACGTCCCGCTGGGCGGCGCCAAGGGCGGCATCGACTGCGATCCCCGGGATCCGGAGGCGTACGGGCTCCTGGTGCGTTATCTGCGGACGATGCGGCCGTACATCGAGAGTTTCTGGACGACGGGTGAGGACCTCGGGCTCACCCAGGACGTGGTCGACCGGGCGGCGGCCGAGGCGGGGCTCGTCTCGTCCGTGCAGGCCGTGTATCCGCTGCTGGACGACGAGGCCGGCGCGCGTCGGCGGCTCGCGGAGGCGTTCGCGGTCGAGGTGGACGGCATCGGGCTGGACGAGCTGGTCGGCGGCTGCGGGGTCGCCGAGTCGGTGCTCACGGCGCTGGACCGGGCCGGTGTGCCGTGCTGGCGGACCCGTGTCGCCGTGCAGGGCCTCGGGACGATGGGCGGGGCCACGGCGCGCTTCCTCACGCGCGCGGGGCTCACGGTCGTGGCCGTCGCCGACATCAAGGGCACGATCGCCAACCCGGCGGGTCTCGACGTCGAGAGCCTGCTGGCGGCGCGGGACGCTTACGGCACTGTCGACCGCGCCGCGCTGCGCCGGGGCGACCGCGAACTGCCGGGCGAGGCCTGGCTGTCGGTCGAGGCCGAGGTGCTGGTCCCGGCGGCCGTCTCGTATGCGATCGACGCCGCGAACCAGGGGCGCGTCACCGCCCGCTGGATCGCGGAGGCGGCCAACATGCCGGTACGGCCGGACGCGGAGGAGGCGCTGGCCGCGCGGGGCGTCACGGTGCTGCCGGACGTCGTGGTCAACTCGTGCACCAACGCCTGGTGGTGGTGGACGCTGTTCGGCGACATCGGCCCCTCCGCGGAGGAGGCGTTCGCCCACACCCGGCGCTCGATGCGCGCCTTGACCGACCTCACCCTGGCCCGCGCGGAGGCCGACGGCACGACGCCCCGGGCGGCCGCGCACGCCATCGCGGAGGACCGGCTGCCGGTGATCGCCGAGCGGTTCGGCCGGCATCGGTGACGCAGGTCGAGGGGCCCTGCCCCGGCCTCGGCCCGGGAACCGCCCGTGGCGAGGCCTTAGGGTGACCGGGTGGCGAGAGTGCGGTTGAGCGTGGCGGAGCGGCGCGAGGAGTTGCTGCGGGCCGCTGTGGAGCAGATAGAGGCGCGGGGCGTGGCGGCGGTGCGGATCGCCGACGTGGCCTCGGCGCTCGGCGTGAGCAACGCGCTGGTGCTCTATCACTTCGCCACGAAGGAGAAGCTGGTCGCCGCCGCGTTCACCCACGCGGCGGAGGGCGACCTGACCCAGCTGCGCAAGATCCTCGGCCGCCGTACGACGGCGCTGCGACGGCTGCGGACGGCCGTGCGCTGGTATGCGCCGACCGGTCAGGCCAAGGGCTGGCGGCTGTGGATCGAGGGCTGGGCGGGGGCGTTGCGTGAGCCCGCGCTGCAGGAGGTCACGCGGGACCTGGACCGGCAGTGGAAGGGCGCCATCGCCGAGGTCATCGCGGAGGGCGTGGCCGCGGGCGAGTTCGTCTGCGCGGACCCCACCGGCACGGCCCTGCGGCTCACGGCCCTCCTCGACGGGCTCGCCGTACAGCTGACGTCGTACCGCGGCGCGGTGTCACGCGCGCGTGCCCAGGAGTGGGTGGACGAGGCGCTGGCCCGGGAACTGGGGCTGGAGCGGGAGGCGTTGACGGCGTCGGCGCGGTGAGGTCGTCGATCAACGCGCGGCCGGTTCATCGCGGCCACGACAGCCGTGTGGGCCGCGCCCCCGGACAGGACACGGCCCCCACCTGAACGAAGCGGCGCTTCAAGCCACCGATTCGATCCGCATCTTGATGTCGTCCGGGGAGAGCGCGCCCTTGGCGGTCACATGGTCCCCCGACGACTCGCCGCGCAGGCGCCGCCCGATCCACGGCACCAGGTACTCACGCGCCCAGTGGACGTCGTCCCGGCGGATCTCCAGGGTGCCGCGGGGCGGGAGCGGCGGCCAGGGCTGGTCGGGGTCGGCCGGCACCTCCAGGCCGAGGACCTGGCCCGCGCGGAGCGCCACGCGCGTGTGCCCGTCGGCAGACAGGTGGAGCCGGTCGCCGTCCCAGGCCCGTCGGTCCTGAACGGTCTTCAGGGACCACAGGTCGAGCACCGGACAGTCGTACCGGTCGGCGATGGCCCGCACATGACCGTTGTATGTGGCGATCTTGCCGCGCAGATGTTTCAGCACGGGCACGCCACGGGTGTCGAAGCCGGTCGTCACCATGACGGTGCCGACGGCGGAGGTGAGCCGGATGATCGCCCGCTCGAAGCGCTCGGCCACCTCGTCGGGGTCGGTTCCGGGTCGGATGATGTCGTTGCCGCCCGCACAGAACGAGACCAGGTCCGGGGCCAGTTCGACGGCCCTCGGAAGCTGGTCCTCGACGATCTGGTCGAGCAGTTTGCCGCGTACGGCGAGGTTCGTGTAATTGAAGTCGCCCTCGGGGCGCCGGTCAGCGAGCAGGACCGCGAACCGGTCGGCCCAGCCGACGAACGCCCCGTCGGGGCCGGGGTCGCCGACGCCCTCGGTGAAGCTGTCCCCCACCGCAACGTACGACCCGATCACTGATCTGCTGTCACTCTTCGAATCGTCTGCCACATCGGCACATGATTCACCTTCGAATGTGACCTACGCGACCGTAGGCAAGGGTTGACTAGCGGTGAGATAAGCCACTTCTAAAGGGTTCACCAAACGTGGAATATCCCTCCGATCAGGGGTGTTGTGGGCGCAGCCGCCATACTCGGAAGTCGCTGACCCGGAAGTGGCTCCACACGGTCCGGAAGGCGAAGTGCCCACTGGTGTACGGCTCCTGGCCGGTGTAGTCGAAGATCAGCGGCCGGACCCCGGCCTCGCCGACGTACCGGCGCAGTCGTGTCGTGGTGTTGTAGTTGGCGCCGTAGGCGGCGTAGTACGTCTTGACGTGGTCCTCCAGCGCGCCGCTGCGCGGGGTGGCGAAGAGGTCGTCCGGGGAGCGGACGTCGAGGGCGTTCCAGAAGTTGTTGAGGTCGCAGACACGGTCGTTGGGACCGCCGGCCGAGACGGCGGTGGCCGTGTACTCGAGGACGTACGGTCCTTCGAGCCGCTTCTTGAACCACACCGTCGCCCCGCTCGGTACGTCGATCTCCAGCACACCGCGTGCGGCGGTGACGGTGCCGCCGTCCTGCAACTCGGTCACCCACTGGCCGAGGCCGTGGCAGAAGTCGTCGTGGGCGATCAGCCGGCGGCGGGCCGGGGCCGCACTCGCCGCGCCGGCGGGGCGAGCGCCCCGAGGGCGGCACCTGCGACCAGGACTCCGAATGCTCTGCGCGTGGTCGTCACGGGAAGGGCTCTTTCGCTGGGGCGATGACGTAGAAAGCGCTTGCTCCAACCGATCGGAGATCACTCTCCCCTCATCACCCCCGCGCTGTCGACATCCCGACCGGTCCCGGGCCACCTCTTCCGCACGCACCGAAGGCCGGACCCGGGGATCGAGGTCCGGCCTTCGGTTGCGTGTCAGGCAGGTGGTTCGGGCGGCGTGCCGCGTCAGCCGATGGCGACGCCCTTCGAGCGGAGGTAGGCGACCGGGTCGAGGTCCGAGCCGTAGTCCGGCGTGGTGCGGATCTCGAAGTGCAGGTGCGGGCCGGTCACGTTGCCGGTCGCGCCGGAGAGGCCTATCTGCTGGCCCGCCGTCACGGTCTGGCCGCTCGAGACGGAGAGCGACGACAGGTGGGCGTACTGGGCGTAGTAGCCGTCGGCGAGCTGGATGACGACCTGGTTGCCGTACGCGCCGCCCCAGCCGGCCGAGACGACGGTGCCCGCGCCGACCGCCTTCAGCGGGGTGCCGGTGGGCGCGACGAAGTCGACGCCGGTGTGGTAGCCGCTCGACCACATGCTGCCCGCCACCTTGTACCCGGTGCCGACGGAGGCGCCGGAGACGGGGGCGGAGAAGCCGCTGGAGGTGGCGGCGTTCTCGGCGCTCTGGGTGGTCGTGGTCTTCTGCGCCGCGGAGGACTTCGAGGCGGTCGAGTCGGCGGACGACTCGGAGGAGGAAGACGAGGAGGAAGACGACGACTTGGGGGCGCTCGTCGTGGCCTTCTTGCCGCTGAGCGAGAGCTTCAGGCCGGGGTGGATCAGCGACGGGTCGGCGCCGACGGCCTCGCGGTTGTCGGCGTAGAGCTTCTTCCAGCCACCGGTGACGTTCTGCTCGTCGGCGATCTTCGAGAGGTAATCGCCGACCTTCACCGAATAGGTCCGCGGGCCGGCCTTCTTGTCGGAGGCCTTCTTCTCGACGGCCTTCTTCTCGGCGGCCGGAAGGGACTGAACGGCCTTTTCCGAAACGGACTGCGAGGGAGCGGCGTGGGCGCCGGTGGCACCGATGAGCGGGAGAGCGAGAGCGGCTCCACCGGTTCCGGCGACGGCGATGGAGCGGGTGAAGCGCAGGGACTTCGGGCGGCGGTGCTTACCCTTCGCGGGCATGGCGAATTCCTCTCCGGCGCCTACGAGGTGAGCTGTCGGGTGCGGGCTGGAGATGCCCGGTCACGTCGGGACGCGACTTGACCCCAAGCCTGTTCCAGGAGACCGGAACAGGCGGTTGTACCTGTGGGTCCCCCGCTCCTGCCGTTCACGGGTGAGTTTGCGCGGACTCCGGTCGGCGGCAGGATTCGGCGTCCGTCCGGATTGGTGGCGAACGTAAGCGAGGAAGACGCAAGGGAACAAGTGAGGGGTTCCGTCCGAATGCGTTCCTGTTGATCCCTTGTGGGAATTACCCGTCACCCTGCGTGAATTATCGGGGCTTCGCCGGACCCAAAACCCCTTGAAAAGCACGTGCATTACATGGACATGACGGGCGACGCACGGTCACGGATATGACGCTCCTCACGTGACGTGGCTCCACCTTCCTTTACTCCAGAGCGAGTTGGAACGAAGGCGCCAATTCGGACAGAAACCCTAGATGCGACGCAGCCGGATAACCGTCGCATCAAGGTCGCCACGCAAGCCGGTGCGAAGTCCGTGATGCGCCAGTACGGCACCTCGGTGAATTTCGCCCGTTTCAAGGCATTCATACGACACTGTCGGGTCGAGGGCGCGCAAGCGCAGTGCCGGGACGGGCTCGCCGAAGCTCTGCGCCTGAAGCCAGGCGAAAACGACCGTTTCATCCCCAAGTGCGTACTGCACCGCACTCAGCCCGCCCCGCGGCTCCCGCAGCCGGTACTGGTCGCCGCGCTGCACCACAGGCCGGATCTCCTTGTAGAGGGTCACCCACTCCCGGGCCTCGGCGAGTTCCTCCTCGGTCCACCGGGTGAGGTCGCCGCCGACGCCGAGCACCCCGGCCATGGCGCTCACGAACCGGAAGCGCAGGGAGCTGGCCCGGTGGTTGAGCATGGCGTTCGGGCTGTCGGTGACCCAGGCGGCCATGGCCCGGGCCGGGTGGAGCTGGCTGAAGCCGTGCTGGACGGCGAGCCGGTCCAGGGGGTCGGTGTTGTCCGAGGTCCACACCTGGTCCGTGCGGCTCAGCACGCCGAGGTCGATCCGTCCGCCGCCGCCCGAGCAGGACTCGAAGGCGACGCCGGGGTGGGCCGCGCGCAGCCGGTCCAGCAGACCGTACAGGGCGCGCACATGGTCGACCCACAGACGCTGCGGGTACGGCTCGCCTGGCCAGCCGGCGTCGGTGAAGCAGCGGTTGAAGTCCCACTTCACATAGTCGATCGGGGCACTGGAGAGGATCTGGTCGAGCCGCTCCCAGAGGTACTCCTGGACGTCGTCACGCGCGAGGTTGAGTACGAGCTGATTGCGGAATTCCGTCCGCTTTCGTCCCGTTTGATGCTGAACCCACTCCGGATGGGCGCGGTACAACTCGCTGTCCGGATTGACCATTTCCGGCTCGACCCAGATGCCGAACTGCATGCCGAGCGCGTGCACGTACTCGGCGAGCGGCTTGAGACCGGACGGGAAGCGGTCCGGGTTGGGCGTCCAGTCGCCGAGGCCCGCCCGGTCACTGGTACGCGTCCCGAACCAGCCGTCGTCGACGACGAACAGTTCGACACCGATGGCCGCGGCCCGCCGCGCGAGCAGACTCTGCTGCTCCTCGGAGATGTCGAACTCCGTCGCCTCCCAGGAATTGAACAGCACCGGCCGGTCCTGGTCGGCGTCCGGGATCACGTACGCGCGCTGGTACGCGTGCCAGGCGCGGCTCGCCCCGCCGAAGCCGCCGTCGCTCCACAGACCGGCGAAGACGGGCGTGGTGAAGGACTCCCCCGGCGCCAGCCTCAGCAGGCCCGAGTCGTCGTGTCCGGCCCCGCCGGTGATCTGTACGCGCGCGTCGGGGAGTTGTGCGACGGCGATGCGCCAGGACCCGGACCAGCCGAGGGCGCAGCCGTAGACCTCGCCGCGCTCCTCGGTGGCGTCCGTGTCGAGGGCGACCCACGGCAGGTGCTGGTGGCCGGTGTGCCCGCGGCGGCTGCCGATGACCTTCTCACCGTAGGTGAGGGGAGCCCGCGCCAGCCGGGACTCGGCGCCCCAGCGGCCGTGCAGCTGGGACAGCCGCCACTCCTCCCGGTCCGGCAGCGTCCAGGTGGCCGAGTCGGCGCGCAGCAGCTCCAGGGCGGGCCCCTGGTTGTCCAGGGTCACCCAGCGCTCCACGACGTCCCCGCGCATCCGGTAGTGCAGGGTGACGGTCAGCCCGTCGTCACAGAACCGCAACCGCAGCTCGTCGCCCTCGGTCTCGTACCGCTCGAAACCCCACTCGGTGCCGCGCCGCTCCTCGGTGCGCACGGACAGGGCGGGTCGTACGAAGCGGGGGCCGCCCTCGACCGGGTACTCCTCGCGTCCGTCGAGCGGGGACTCGAAGGGCCAGTACTCCGGCAGCGGCCGTACGGCGAGGGCCTCGGCGTCGGCGAGCGCGATCCGCGGTCCCCAGTGAAGGTGCAGGAGCTCGTCGGCGTCGGTCAGATGGACGGCGTAACTGCTGGTCGGCCCGGTCAGGAGCCAGGTACGGCCGTTGTCGGAGATCTCCAGCATCAAGCCCTCACAGAGACGAACAGGTGCGATCAAGTACCAACATCATCAAGGCCCGCGCGCTCCTGAGGCAACGCCTGTGGACAACTCATTGCCCCAGGAAGCCATGTCGTATGGTCGAGAGCGCACCCCGTCGGCCGCACTGCCGAGCCGCGCCGCCGGGGACGACTGGGAGGAGCCCCCGTGACGCAGCAGATCCCGTCGACCGAGCCCGAACTGGCCGGAGTTCGTAACTTCCGCGACGTGGGCGGACTGCCGACCGTGGACGGACGGCGGGTGCGGCACGGGGTCCTGTTCCGCAGCGGCCACCTCGCGCACGCGACGGACGACGACGCGACCTTCCTCGGCTCCCTCGGGCTGCACACGATCTTCGACTTCCGCAACGCGGCGGACCAGAAGCTCGAAGGCGCCGATGTGGAGCTGCCGGGGGTGCGCAATGTGAACCTGCCGCTGTCCGACCCCGCGGACGGCGCGGAGTTCTGGAAGATGGTCCGCGACGGCGACATCGAACAGCTGCGGCAGATCCTCGCGGACGGCAAGGGCGCGGGCCGGATGATCGCCTCCTACCGGACGATCATCAAGGAGCGCACCGCCGAGCACTCCCAGGTACTGCACGCGCTCGCGGAGGACAGCGTCCCCGCGCTGATGCACTGCGCGGCCGGCAAGGACCGCGCGGGCCTGTCGATCGCCGTGACGCTGCTCGCCCTCGGCGTCGAGCGCGAGGCGATCATCGCCGACTACCTGGAGTCCAACGCCAAGCACCGCCGCTACAAGGTGCGCCGCAGCGGCAGCGACGCGGCGGCCTACTCACCCGAGGTCATGGAGCTGCTCAGCCCGCTGTTCGACGCCCGGGCCGAGTATCTGGCGGCGGCCTTCGAGACGATCGACGAGACGTGGGGCGGCGTGGACGCCTATCTGGAGCAGGGCCTGGGGATCACCCCGGAGCTCCGGGAGCGGCTGCGGGAGCGCCTGCTCGACTGACGACGTCCGGCCACACGCCTGCGCCTACTTCGCGCCCACCTCGAACAGCAGGTAGATGAAGGCCGCGAAGACGTGCCCCACCGCGATGTAGATGATGAGCCGCACCCACAGGGCGCGCGGGAACTTCTCCTCCAGGTTGCTCATGGCATCTCTCCAGGGGTGGGGCCGAGGCACAGCGTGGCCGTGGGGCTCTGCAGCAGGGTGTGGACGAACAGCAGCTCGACCCCGCCCGGGTCCTGGGCGGCGATGCGGTGCGGGGTGAGCGAGTCGAAGTGTGCGCTGTCGCCGCGCGCGAGCCGGTGCGTGGTGTCCCCGAGGCGCAGCCGCAGCCTGCCGTCGAGGACGTGGAGCCACTCCTCCCCCGGATGCACACGCACGATGTCGCCCTGCGAGCCGTACGGCACATGGACCCGCAGGGCCTGCATCCCGCGCCCGGGCGCGCCCGCCTGCCAGTACGTCCAGCCGCCGGCCGCGGTCGGCTCCATGTCGGCCGCGCGCACCACGGCGTCCCGGTCGGCGACCGTCTCGCCGAGCAGCTCGGAGACCGTCGTACCGTAGATACGCGCGAGCGCGAGCAGCATCGGCAGCGAGGGCTGGCGCTGCCCGGTCTCCAGACGGGAGAGATGCGCGGGCGACAGCCCGGCTGAGCGGGCGGCGGCCTCCAGGGTGAGGGAGGCGCGGCGGCGCAGCGCGCGGAGCTGGGGCGCGACGACGGGCAGGGCGTCGACCGGCCCCGTCGCATCGGCCTCCGGCTCGTTTTCGGGAGAGCTCATGCTCCCCATTCAGCCCGAGCCTTGCCTCTGCGGCAAATTTCTTGCCTCTCAGGCAAAAGGCGGTGCGGACTCACCGTCTCAGAGCCGTGGCTAGCGGTTGGCGACCGCCTGCTTGATCAGTGTTTTCCCGAAGTCCCACATCAGCCCGCCACCGCTGTGCGCGTCGTCCATCACATCGGTGAAGGCGTCGACGAACCGGTCCACCTCCCGCTCGCCGATGATCAGCGGCGGGATCAGCTTGATCACCTCAAGGTGGTCGCCGGAGACCTGGGTGAGGATCCGGTGCCGCCGCAGCAGCGGGACGACGACCATCTGCGCGAACAGGCCCTTGCGGGCGGCCTGGAGCATGGTCCAGCGACCGCGCAGCTTCAGCGAGTCGGGCCGGCCGAACTCGATGCCGACCATGAGCCCCCGGCCACGCACGTCGGCGAGCAGTTCGTACTTGTCGGTCAGCGCGGCGAGCCGGGACCTGAGCAGTTCGCCCGTCGCCCGCGCGTTCGCGACGATCTGCTCGTTCTCCATGACGGACAGCACGGCGAGCCCGGCCGCCATGGCCTGCGCGTTGGACCCGAAGCTCGCCGAGTGGACCAGCACCCGGTCCATGGACGAGTAGACCTTCTTGAAGATCCAGTCCTTGCCGAGGGTGGCGCCCACCGGCACATAGCCCCCGGACAGCGCCTTGGCCACACACACCAGGTCCGGCTCGACCCCGTCCTCGTGCTGGTAGGCGTAGAAGTCGCCGGTACGGCCGAGCCCTGTCTGCACCTCGTCGGCGATGAGCAGCGCCTTGTGCCGGTGCAGCAGTTCCTGGGCGGCCCGCAGATAGCCGGGCGGGGGCTCGTGCACCCCCTTGCCCTGGATCGGCTCGACGATCAGGGCGGCCACGTCGCCCTTCTTCAACTCCCGTGCCAGGGCGTCGAGATCGCCGAGCGGTACGGCCGTGTCGGGCAGCAGCGGGGCGAAGCCGTCCCGGAAGCCGGACTCGCCGTTGACGGACAGGGAACCGGTGGTCAGCCCGTGGAAGGCGTGGTCGCAGTACAGCACCCTCGGCTTCCCGGTGACGAACCGGGCGAACTTCAGCGCGGTCTCCACCGCCTCCGTGCCGCTGTTGCCGAAGAAGACCCGGTCCAGATGCGGGCTGTGCGCGAGCAGCTTCTCGGCCAGCAGTCCGGGCAGCGGCTGGCAGTCGAAGCGGGTGAGGTCGGCGAGCTGGGCGTCGAGGACGTCGTGCAGCGCCTTGCGGACGACGGGGTGGTGGCGTCCCAGGCCCATCACCCCGAACCCGGCGAGCATGTCCAGGTAGTCGTCGCCGTCCGCGTCCCAGAAGTAGGCACCCTCGGCCCGCTCGTACACCTTGTCGAAGCCGATGGTGTGCAGCATGCGCGGGAGCTGGTGGTTCAGGTACCTGCCGTGCAGCTCGTAGCGCTCGGCCCCGCGCTCGGCGAGGAGGTGGCCGAGGTCGAACTCCGTGGTCATTCGGCTTTCTCCTTGACTGGCGCGACGGTACGGCCGTCCTGGCCGCCGACGGCCTCTTCAGGGCCAGGCAGGCTGCCCTCGGCGTCCTTGAGGGCAAGGCTCGCGCTGATCCGTCCGGCGACCTCGACGGGTGTGAGCCCGATGTCGGCGAGCACCTCGCCGCGCTTGGCGTGCGCGAGGAACTGCTCCGGGATGCCGAACCGTCGTACGGGCACGTCGACATCGGCGTCGCCCAGCGCCAGCGCCACGGCGGCGCCCACGCCGGAGGAGCGGCTGTTGTCCTCGACGACGGCCACCAGCCGGTGCTGGGCGGCGAGAGGCGCGAGTGCGGGGTCGACGGGTTTCACCCAGCGCGGGTCGACGACGGTGCAGTCGATGCCGCGCGCCTGGAGCAGTTCGGCGGCCTGGAGGCACACCGGCGCCATCACGCCGACGGCGACCAGCAGCACCTCCGGATCGCCGGCGTCCCGGTGCAGAACGTCGAGGCCGCCCAGCCGGTCGACGGCCGGGATCGACGGGCCGACGGACTCCTTCGGGAACCGTACGAGGGTCGGCGCGTCGTCCACCGCCACGGCCTCCCGCAGCTGTGCCCGCAGCTGGTCGGCGTCGCGCGGCGCGGCGATCCGCAGCCCCGGCACGACCTGGAGGATCGACATGTCCCACATGCCATTGTGGGAAGCCCCGTCGGCGCCCGTGACGCCGGCCCGGTCGAGCACGAACGTCACCCCGCAGCGGTGCAGCGCGACGTCCATCAGCAGCTGGTCGAAGGCCCGGTTGAGGAAGGTGGCGTAGACGGCGACGACCGGGTGCAGCCCGCCCGTCGCGAGCCCGGCCGCCGACACCGCCGCGTGCTGCTCGGCGATCCCGACGTCCCAGACCCGGTCCGGGAACCGCTCCGCGAACTTGCCGAGCCCGACCGGGTGCAGCATGGCCGCCGTGATCGCCACGACGTCCTCCCGCTCCTCACCGATCCGCACGATCTCCTCGCCGAACACCGACGTCCAGGAGGGCCCGCCCGACGGCGCGAGCGGCTCGCAGGTCAGCGGGTCCATCACCCCGACGGTGTGGAAGTGGTCCTCCTCGTGGGCGAGGGCGGGTTCGTAGCCGCGCCCCTTCTCCGTGAGGCAGTGGATCAGTACGGGCCCGTGGAAGCGCTTGGCCCGGCGCAGCGCCGACTCGACGGCCCCGATGTCGTGCCCGTCGATGGGGCCGACGTACTTCAGGCCCAGGTCCTCGAACATGCCCTGTGGTGCGAAGGCGTCCTTGAAGCCCTTCTTCGCGCCGTGCAGCGACTCGTAGATCGTGTGCCCGACGAGCGGGGTCCGCAGCAGTACGTCCTTGCCCCAGGCCAGCACCCGCTCGTAGCTGTCGGTCGTGCGCAGGGTCGCGAGGTGGTTGGCGAGCCCTCCGATGGTCGGGGCGTACGAGCGCTCGTTGTCGTTGACGACGATGATCAGCGGTCGGTCCTTGGCGGCCGCGATGTTGTTGAGCGCCTCCCAGGCCATACCGCCGGTCAGCGCCCCGTCGCCGATCACCGCGACGACATGGCCCTTCTCCCCCTGTACCTCGCGGGCCTTGGCGAGGCCGTCGGCCCAGCCGAGCGCGGTGGAGGCGTGGCTGTTCTCGACGATGTCGTGCTCGGACTCCTCGCGCGAGGGGTAGCCGGACAGGCCGCCCTTGCCGCGCAGCTTGGAGAAGTCCTGACGCCCTGTCAGAAGCTTGTGTACGTAGCTCTGGTGACCGGTGTCCCAGACGATGCGGTCGACCGGCGACTCGAAGGCCCGGTGGAGCGCGATGGAGAGTTCCACCACCCCCAGATTGGGCCCGAGATGTCCGCCGGTCCTGGCGACCGCGTGCACCAGGAACTCCCTGATCTCATGGGACAGATCACCGAGTTCCGTCTCGGACAGCGCCTTCAGGTCACGTGGTCCCCGGATGCTCTCCAGAATCGTCACGCTCGGGCCCCCTCTCGGTCCGTGCCTTGCCTCAACTCACCGTCACGGCCGGTTTCCCCGTGACGGCGGGGGCGCCCGATGCGGCCCCGTCCTGCTCCATCTGCTCGGCGATCTTCATCGCCTCCTCGATCAGGGTCTCGACGATCTTCGACTCGGGGACGGTCTTGATGACCTCGCCCTTCACGAAGATCTGCCCCTTGCCGTTGCCGGAGGCGACCCCCAGGTCCGCCTCCCGCGCCTCGCCGGGGCCGTTGACGACGCAGCCCATGACGGCTACCCGCAACGGCACTTCCATGCCTTCCAGGCCGGCCGTGACCTCGTCCGCCAGCTTGTACACGTCGACCTGAGCCCGCCCGCACGACGGACAGGAGACGATCTCCAGGCGCCGCTGCTTGAGGTTCAGGGACTCCAGGATCTGGAGGCCGACCTTGACCTCCTCGGCGGGCGGGGCGCTCAGGGAGACCCGGATCGTGTCGCCGATGCCCTGTGACAGCAGCGCCCCGAAGGCGACGGCCGACTTGATGGTGCCCTGGAACGCCGGGCCGGCCTCGGTCACGCCGAGGTGGAGCGGGTAGTCGCACTGGGCGGCCAGCTGCTTATAGGCCTCGATCATGATGACCGGGTCGTTGTGCTTGACCGAGATCTTGATGTCCCGGAAGTCGTGCTCCTCGAAGAGGGACGCCTCCCACAGCGCGCTCTCCACGAGCGCCTCCGGCGTCGCCTTGCCGTACTTCTGCAGCAGCCGCCGGTCCAGCGAGCCCGCGTTGACGCCGATCCGGATCGGGGTGCCGTGATCCTTGGCGGCCCGCGCGATCTCCTTGACCTTGTCGTCGAACTGCTTGATGTTCCCGGGATTGACGCGCACCGCGGCACAGCCGGCCTCGATCGCCGCGAACACGTACTTCGGCTGGAAGTGGATGTCCGCGATCACCGGGATCTGCGACTTGCGGGCGATCGTCGAGAGCGCGTCCGCGTCGTCCTGCGTCGGACAGGCCACCCGCACGATCTGGCAGCCGGACGCCGTCAGCTCGGCGATCTGCTGGAGGGTCGCGCCGATGTCGGACGTACGCGTCGTCGTCATCGACTGGACCGACACCGGGGCCCCGCCCCCGACCGCCACCGGCCCGACCTGGATCTGCCGCGACACGCGCCGCTCGGCGATCGGGCGGGCCGGCACCTCGGGGACGCCCAAGGAGATGGCGGTCATGGCCTCACTCCCGGTTCCCGGAGACCGTCTCGCGCATCGCGCGCAGCGACTCCTTCAGCGAGCCCATGGTGGCGAGGACTGCGGTCGGCTCGTAGCCGCAGTGCGCCATGCAGTTGGCGCAGCGCGGGTCCTTGCCGCGGCCGTACTTGTCCCAGTCGGTGTCCTCGATCAGCTCCCGGTACGTGGGGACGTATCCGTCGCTCATCAGGTAGCAGGGGCGCTGCCAGCCGAAGAGGGAGTAGTTGGGGATCGCCCAGGCGGTGCACGGGAAGTCGACCTTGCCCTCGAGGAAGTCGAGGAACAGTGGCGAGTGGTTGAGCCGCCACTTCCTGCGGTTGCCGCCCGCGAAGGCCTTCTTGAACAGCTCGCGGGTCTGCTCGACGCCGAGGAAGTGCTCCTGGTCGGGTGCCTTCTCGTAGGCGTAGGCGGGCGAGATCATCATCTCGTCGACCTTGAGGTCGTCGTTGAGGTAGTTGAGCACCTCGATGATGGTCTGCGGGGTGTCGGTGTTGAAGAAGGTCGAGTTGGTGGTGACTCGGAAGCCGCGCCGCTTGGCCTCCTTGATCGCCTCCACGGCCTCGTCGAACACGCCCTCCTTGGCCACCGACTCGTCGTGGCGCTCGCGCAGGCCGTCGATGTGCACGGCGAAGGCGAAGTAGGGCGAGGGCGTGAACTTGTCCATCTTCTTGCGCAGCAGCATGGCGTTGGTGCACAGGAAGACGTACTTCCGCTTGGCCACCAACTGCCGCACGATCTCGTCGATCTGCGGGTGCATCAGGGGTTCGCCGCCGGCGATGGACACCATCGGCGCACCGGATTCGAGCACGGCCCCGACTGCCTGGGCCACCGGCATGCGCTGCTTCAGGACTCCGGCCGGGTGCTGGATCTTGCCGCAACCCTCGCACTTGAGGTTGCAGGCGAAGAGCGGTTCCAGCTCGACGATCAGCGGGAACTTGTCACGCCTGCGAAGCTTCTGTTCGGCCAAGTAAGTAGCGACCTTGATGGACTGACGCAGCGGCATGGCCATCTGGCTCACCTCCTGGGGAGCAGCAAAGAACGGTGCCATTCGTAGAATGCGGGTAGAACGACACGAAGGACGCGGAAAGCCGATATTCCACCGCGCAACGTGCCGATCCGGACGAGTTCATGTTCTGGAGCGTCCACGACCACCCGGACGGCCGCAACCGGGCGCTCGCCCGCGCGTACGGCGCTCAGGAGCGTGGCCGCCGACTCCATGTCGACCGCGATTGCGCCGGTCGTGAGCAGATCGGACCGCTCCTGACCTCGGATGATGTGATCCGAGCCGGTGAGCGGTCCGGTGTGGACGGTGCGGCCGGGGACGGCACGCCTGAGTTCTTTGACGAGTAGGTCGGTTCCGACGCACGGAACGGTTCCCGCCGGATCCCGGGTTTCCTCGGCGACCACCAGGTCACCGGGGTGCATCCCGGGGGCGAGCCCCGCGCAGAAGCCCGTGGCGAGCACGGCGGCCCCGCTGAGGGCCGGGTCGGCCAGCATCCGGGTGACGGAGCGTTCCGCCGCCCGGGGTCCCATGCCGGTCCGTAGGACGGTCACCGGCCCGTCGGCCCCGCCGCGGTCACCGGCGCGCAGGGCGAACTGCTCGATGCCGAGCGCGCAGGCGATCAGCAGCGGGGCCGGGGCGGGCTCTGGGCTCATCAGCTCCCCTTGACCTCGGCGAGAGCCGCACCGGCCTTGTCGGCGAAGGGCTCTCCGTGGACGTACCGGCCGAGTGCGGTGAGCGGGAAGACCTGACGGTAGAGGTGGTAGTTGATCGAGAAGTCCCAGGGGAAGCCGGTGCCCGTGAAGTACGGCTCGTCCCAGGAGCCGTCCTCCCGCTGGGTGGCCGCGAGCCACTCGATGCCGCGCTCGACGGCCTTGGACTCCTTCTCCCCCGCCGCCAGCAGCGCCATCAGCGCCCACGCGGTCTGCGAGGCGGTGGAGGCGCCCCTGCCGCTCCACTCCTTGACGTACTTGTAGGAGCGCAGGTCCTCGCCCCAGCCGCCGTCGTCGTTCTGGACGGACTCCAGCCAGGCCACCGCGCGGCGGATCGCCGGGTGCGAGCCGGGGAAACCGGCCGCCACCAGGGCGGGTACGACCGACCCGGTGCCGTAGACGTAGTTGACGCCCCAGCGTCCGAACCACGAGCCGTCCGGCTCCTGCTCGGCGAGCAGCCACTGGATGCCGCGCCGGGTGCGCGGGTCGTGGGCCAGGCCCTCGACCGCGAGCATCTCGACGACGTGCGCGGTGACGTCCGCCGACGGCGGGTCGATGACCTCGCCGAAGTCACAGAACGGGAGCCGGTTGGGGAACGGGCTGGTGTTGTCGACGTCGAAGGCGCCCCAGGCCCCGTTCTTCGACTGCATCCCGAGGTTCCAGCGCACCCCGCGCCCGATGGCCCTCTCGACGCGCTCCGGGTCGTGGTGCTTGACCCGGCGCAGTGCGAGGACGACCTCGGCGGTGTCGTCGATGTCGGGGTAGTTGTCGTTGTGGAACTCGAACGCCCAGCCGCCGGGCGGCAGTTGGGGTCGCTTGACCGCCCAGTCGCCGGGCCGGACGATCTCCTCGCCCAGCATCCAGTCGGCGGCCTTGACGAGCTGCGGATGATCGGCCGGCACCCCGGCGTCCACGAGCGCGATGGTCGCGAGGCAGGTGTCCCAGACCGGCGACTGGCACGCCTCGATCATCCGCGCCCCGTCCTCTCGCCACACGGCGAAACGGTCCAGCGACGCCAGCCCCTCGCGCATGACGGGGTGTTCGAGGTCGTAGCCGAGCAGATGCAGGGCGATGATCGAGTACACCGCCGGCGGCTGGATGCCGCCCCAGCACCCGTCGTTCTCCTGCCGCTCGATGATCCAGCGGGCGGCGGCGTTCATGGCGGCTCTGCGCAGCCTGCGCGGAGCGACCTTGCGCAGCTGGTGCAGTGCCTTGTCGAGCCGCTGGAAGGCCCCGTCCCAACTCGCGGCCGGGGCAAGGGGCTTGGGCGGGTTGGGGTCGGCGGGATCGGTGTGCAGTTCGTCGAGCGGGAAGGGCGCGGGCCGTACCGGGCGCTTCGCGGAGACGATCGTCAGCGGGACGATGGTCTGCCGGGCCCAGCAGCCGAAGTCGTAGATGTTGAGCGGCACCCACTTGGGGAAGTAGATGAGCTCCGGCGGGAGTTCGGGCAGGTCCTCCCACTTCCACCAGCCGAACAGGGCCAGCCAGATCCGGGTGAACACCCGGGAGGCGGCGATCCCGCCCCGCTCACGGATCCACGCCGACGCCCTGGCCATGTGCGGTGCGTCCGGCGCGTCGCCGGCCAGCCGGAGGGCGACGTACGCCTCGACGGTGGCGGAGAGTTCGCCCGGACCGCCGTAGAAGGTGGCCCAGGCGCCGTCCCGGCGCTGCTCACCGCGGATGAAGAGCGCGGCGGCCCGGGTGGTCTTCTCGTCGCGGATCCCCAGGAACTGACGGAGCAGCAGGTCCTCGGCGTCCATGGTGACGTTCGTCTCGAGGTCGCCCTTCCACCAGCCCTGGGCGTCCTGCTGCGTCAGCAGAAAGTCGGTGGCGCGCCGAACCGCGCGCTGGGCGGCCTCGTGCACCCCGGCCGCCACGGGGGTCTCACTGTCGGTGTCGCTGGCCGCGGCTGCCCGGGGCGGGAGAGCCCCGGTGCTTCCGTCGGTCGTCGCTGTCATGGCTTCCCCTTCGTGCAGTGCTCCTGGAGTTGCGTCTGCTGTGGGTCCGCCGTCGGCCGGTGTGCTGGTTCCCACCACACCGGCCGGCGACTACGCGAGGGCTATTCGACCGATACTGATCATCTCTTTTCGCCCGTTGGTGCTCATCTCTTCCGTACGACGACGAAGTCGGCGAGCGCCGTGAACCGCGCCCGCACCCGGTCGGGCATGTCGACGGCGTCGAGCGCGTCGACGGCGACGGCGTGCTGACGGCGTGCCTCGTCGGCGGTCCACTCGCGGCCGCCCGCCTCCTCGATGAGGGCGGCGCGGGCCGCGAACTCCGCCTCGGAGAAGTTCTCGAAGTCGCTGCTCTTGGCGTCGGCGGCGAGCATCTCGCCGAGCCGCTCGGAGGCGGAGCCGCCCGCAGCGAGCGCGGCCACGACCGGCAGGGACTTCTTGCGTTGGCGCAGGTCGCTCCAGGTCTGCTTGCCGGTGGAGTCCGGGTCGCCCCAGATGCCGAGGAGGTCGTCGACGGCCTGGAAGGCGAGGCCCAGGTGGTAGCCGTACTTCTCCAGGGTGTCGGCGGTGCGGTCGTCCGCGCCGCCCAGCACCGCGCCGATGGAGCTGGCGCAGGCGAGCAGGGCGCCGGTCTTGTTGCCCTCCATCTCCAGGCACTCCTCGACGCTGACCCGGTCGCGGTGCTCGTAGGAGATGTCCTGCGCCTGGCCGTCGATCAGGGCGCGGGTGGCGGTGGTCAGACGGCGGGTGGCGCGGCCGGCCTCGGCGGTGCCGAGCTCCAGCAGGACCTCGTTGGCGAGGGCGAACAGGGCGTCGCCGACGAGGATGGCCTGGGCCGGGCCGTGCACCTTCCACACCGTGTCGCGGTGGCGGCGCTGTTCGTCGCCGTCCATCAGGTCGTCGTGGAGCAGGGAGAAGTTGTGGACCAGTTCGACGGCGACGGCGCCGGGGATGCCGACCTCGGGCGTGGCGCCGGTGACCTCGGCGGAGAGCACCGCCAGGGCAGGGCGTACGGCCTTGCCGCCGTCGCCGGCCGTGGGCTTGCCGTCGGCGTCGATCCAGCCGAAGTGGTAGGCGGAAACGGTGTCCATGGGAGCGGCCAGGCGGTCGATCGCCGCCCGCAGTACCGGTGTGGCCAGGGTCCTCCCGCGCTCCAGGAGCGCGGCCACGTCCACCGCGGTCTCTCGAGCGGCCTTCTCGGCCGGGGGCACAGTGGGCACGGTCTCTCCTCTTGTTGCGGTACCGGGGGTGCGGGGGCCTGCCGCCGGGCGCTGGTTCAGCATCACGCCGCCTCCTCGACATCGAAGAGGTGACGGGGGCGGGGCCGGCCCAGAGCGCCCAGCGCGGCTTCGGCCGCGCTCACGCCACTGCGGACCGCACTCTCCATGGTCGCGGGCCACCCAGTGGCGGTCCACGCTCCGGCCAGCCAGAGGCCGGGTGCCTTGGTACGGGCGTCGGGCCGCAGCCGCCCGACGCCGGGGGTGGGAGCGAACGTCGCCGTACGCTCCCTGGTCACGAAGAAGTCCTTCACCCGAGCACCGCGCGCCCTGGGCAACAGCCGCTCCAGCTCCGGCAGATACCGCTCGCGCAGCCCGGCGACCGGCTCGTCGATCTCGTCCTGCGCGGCCGACTGGGACAGCGCGAGGTACTGCCCTTCCCTGAGCCCGGAGGCGTCGGTCCGGTCGAACACCCACTGCACCGGGGTACCGAGCGCCGCGAAGAACGGGCTGCTGAGCACCTTGCGGTCGTACACGACATGGACGTTGAGGATCGGCGCGGTGCCGATCTCCAGCAGTCGTTCCGGGGCGTCGAGGGCACCCTCGGGCAGCAGGTCGTAGGCCTCGCGCTGGGCCACGGCGAGCACGACCGCGTCCGCCCGCAGCGTCTCGCCGGGAACCTGGACGCTCCAACGTCCGTTCTCGTCAGGGGAGATGGAGGTGACGCGTGTACGGACCTCGGTACGCACGCCCGCGGAGTCGAGCGCCTTGCGGGCCAGCCGGTCGTGCAGTTCGCCCAGCGGGACATGCGCCCAGCCGATGTCGGCCGCGCCCGGGTCGGACAGCAGACCGGTCTTGAACACCATCGCGGCGAGCCCCAGCGAGGCGTCACCCGCGACCGCGTTGAGGGTGGCGACCCCGACCAGGTCCCACAGGGCCTCGACGGCACGCGCCGACTGGCCGTGCGCGGTCAGCCAGCTGCCGAAGTCGGTTGCGTCCAGGCTCGGATCGGCGAGGTCGAGCCCCTGGAGCGCGAGCGCGGCACGCCCGACCTTCGCGCGATCGGCCAGCGACAGATGCGGATATGTCGCCAGGCTCCGGCCCAGGTGCAGCGGTACGGGCAGCGCGTCGCGCCGCAGCCTGCCGAGCCGGCGGCCCACGGGCCGCGCCAGGTCGACCACGGGTACGTCGAGACGGTCCTGCAGCGGTGCCAGCGCCGTGCCCTCGATACGGTCGAGGAACCAGCGGTAGGCGGTGCAACAGCGCAGATAGACGTGCTGTCCGTTGTCGACGGTCAGGTCGCCGCGCTGGAAGGAGAAGGCCAGGCCCCCCAGTCTCGGCCGGCCCTCGACCAGGGTGACGCGCACTCCGGCGTCGGCCAGCGCGAGCGCGGCGGTGATGCCGGCGAGCCCGCCGCCGACCACGACGGCGTCCTTCCCGGCACCGTCTCCCGGGATGTCCGCGAGCGACCCCTCCGGTCGCGTGCCGTCGGTCATCGTGCACCCTCCCCAGCGCGACCGCCGTGCCGGTACTTGAACGGTGCACGGCCGGTCGTCTCAGTCAGGGACGCGACCCGGCAGCGGAGGGTTGCCCGCCGCTTTTCGCCGGTGGCATCACCTTGGGCCGGAATGTCCATCAGGCGCGCCTCCTGACGGTACGACTGACGGTTCGCCGGGTCACATGCCGGGCGTCCAGACCGGACAGGCCGCGCACGGCGACGTACGCCTTCTCCCGCCCGGGCAGCGAGACCCGGCCGCGCAGCACGGCCTCGGGGTCGCGCTCGATGCGGTCGAGGAGGCGGAGGTAGATGCCGGCCATCGCGGCGACACAGGCGCCGCTGCGGCGGTCCAGCATGGGGAGCAGCCGGTAGCCCTCGGCGAAAAGGGCGCGGGCCCGACGCACTTCGAAGTGCACGAGGCCCGCGAAGTCGGAGCCCTCCGGTGGAGTCGGCCCGCTGAAGCCGGTCGAGCAGCCGAACTTGGCCAGGTCGTCGGAGGGCAGATAGGTGCGGCCGCCCTCGGCGTCCTCGCGGACGTCCCGCAGGATGTTGGTGAGCTGCAGGGCCAGACCGAGCGTGTCGGCGTACTCGGGTGCGCGCTCGGCTCCGCGCGCGCCGGGCTCCGGGCCGAACACGCCGAGCGAGAGCCGCCCGATGGCGCCCGCCACACAGCGGCAGTAGACCTTCAGGTCGTCCCAGGTCTCGTAGGTCTCACCGCGTACGTCCATCAGGACGCCGTCGATGAGCTCGTCGAGGCCGCCGAGCGGGATCGGGAAGGTGTCGGCGGCGTGGGCGAGGGCGACGGCCACGGGGTCGATGTCGTCCTCGTCGACCTTGCCGTCACGGATCCGGGTCAGCAGCTCCCGGGTGTCCTCGAGCCTGGCGATCTTGACGTCGTCGGTCAGGGCGCCGTCGCCGATGTCGTCGACGCGGCGCGAGAACGCGTACAGCGCCGACATCGCGCGACGCTTGGGCGTGGGCAGCAGCCTGATGCCATAGGCGAAGTTACGGGCCTGCTGCCCCGTGACGGCCTCGCAGTAGCTGTAGGCGGCGAGTACCGGTGCGGACGCGTGTGGTGCAGACTCCACGGTCCGGATCACCCCTCTCCTCGCAGAGTCACGCCCACCTCGCGCAGCAGCTGGAGCCTGCTGGCCTTCGGCGGGCCGGGAAGTACGTCGTATTCGGCGGCGGAGATCGCACGGATCGCCGCCTTTCCCCCCGCCACGAATCCCGCGAGCAGCAGCTTCAGCCTGCCGTGGACGCTACCCACCAGGGGGGTGCCTTCATTCAGGAGGGCTTGAGCGCGTTCGGCTTCGTATGCAACCAGTGCGCGCACCGATGCGCCTGCTGTTTTTACCGCGAGATCGGTTTCCTGGACGTGGAAGCGCTTCATGTCCGCCGCGGGCAGATAGATCCGGTCACGGCCGAGGTCCTCGGCGACGTCCTGGAGGTGCTCGACGATCTGCAGGGCCGTGCAGACCGCGTCGGAGCGGCGGATCCGCTCCGGCGTCGCGGTGCCGGTGACGGCGAGGACGAGCCGGCCGACGGGGTTGGCGGACAGTTCGCAGTAGGCAAGGAGATCGTCGTAGGTCTCGTAGCGCGCGACGAGCTGGTCCTGGCGGTTGGCGGCGATCAGACCGAGGAAGGGCTCGGGGGTCAGCGAGCGGCGGCGCACGGTCGGCTGGAGGCGGCGCAGCAGGGGGTGGCGCGGGGTGCCGTCGAAGACGCGGCGCAGATCGGCCTCGAATGCGTCGAGGAGAACCAGGCGGTCGTCGGCCTCCGCGGGCGACACGCCGAGCAGTCGGGCGTCGGCGCCGCCGGGGGCGAGATCGCCGTCACCGATGTCGTCGACGAGGCGGGCGAAGCCGTATACGGCCATGAGGTCGATGCGCCAGGCCCTGGGCAGGAAGAAAGGCGCCACGGGGAAGTTCTCCGCGGCGGCCTTGCCGAGCGTGCCACGCTCCGGGTCGGCTGTGCGCGCGCCGGTTCCCGTCACCGGGGACTGCCCGGCGCGGGGACGGCACATGCTGCGTGGAGCTGGGGAGTTTCCGTAGCCATTGCCGTCACATCTCCCGTTCTACACCGCAGACCCAATGCACACTATTTCGGACACGCCGCCCGGCCGTCCGCGCCGCGGCCCTGCGCGGGGGTGTCGTTCGGTATCGCCCCACTTGCCGCGTTTCGGTACCGGTACAGCTTACGTTGTACAACGGGGCCGGGCCCGTGGGGGTGTCCTGCACATCACAACAACACACCGATTGGCGTCAAGGTTCCCGAGGCCAGGCGGAGTTGACGTTTCCTTTGCAGACGCGGGGCCCCGCCGGGGCAGTTCCGGCAGGGCCCTGCGAAGCGTCCTGGGCCACACGGCCCATACGGGGGTGGACTACTTGCCCGTGAACTTCTCGTACTCCTTGAGGACCTCGTCCGTCGGTCCGTCCATGCGCAGCTCGCCGCGTTCCAGCCACAGGACGCGGTTGCAGGTGTCTCGGATCGACTTGTTGTTGTGGCTGACGAGGAAAACGGTGCCGGCTTCCTTGCGCAGTTCACGGATGCGTTCCTCGGAGCGCTTCTGGAACTTGCGGTCGCCGGTGGCCAGCGCCTCGTCGATCATGAGGACGTCGTGGTCCTTGGCGGCGGCGATGGAGAAGCGCAGACGGGCCGCCATACCGGAGGAATAGGTGCGCATGGGGAGCGTGATGAAGTCGCCCTTCTCGTTGATGCCCGAGAAGTCGACGATCTCCTGGTAGCGCTCCTTGATCTGCTCTCGGGACATGCCCATGGCGAGCCCGCCCAATATGACGTTGCGCTCGCCCGTGAGGTCGTTCATCAGGGCCGCGTTCACGCCGAGCAGGGAGGGCTGGCCGTCGGTGTAGACCTTGCCCTTCTCCGCCGGGAGCAGGCCGGCGATGGCACGCAGCAGCGTGGACTTGCCGGAGCCGTTGGAGCCGATCAGGCCGATGGCCTCGCCCCGGTAGGCGACGAAGGAGACGCCCCGGACGGCGTGCACCTTGCGCACGCCCCGCTCCTCGCCGCGCTTGAGGATGCGGCTCAGGGCGGCGGTGGCGCTGCCCTTGCCGGACTTCGCGCCGTTGACGCGGTAGACGATGTGCAGCTCGTCCGCGATGACGGTGGGGATGCGCTCCGCGTCCTTTACGGGGTCAGCCACGGCCGTACCTCTCTTCCGCCTTCCAGAAGTAGACGAAGCCGACTCCGCCCGCCAGCACCGCCCAGCCCAGCGCGAAGGCCCACACATGCGCCGGCAGGAACGAGGAGTCGTATCCGTCGATCATCGCGAACCGGACCAGGTCCATGTAGATCGCGGCGGGGTTCCACTGCAGGACGTCGGTGATCCAGCCCGGCCAGTTCTTGTCCGCGAGCATCGCCGGGATGCTGAACATCACGCCGGACGCGTACATCCAGGTACGCAGGAGGAACGGCATCAGCTGGGCCAGGTCGGGGGTCTTGCTGCCCATGCGGGCGAAGATCAGAGCGAGTCCCGAGTTGAACACGAACTGCAGCGTCAGCGCGGGCAGGACGAGCAGCCAGGACAGGTCGGGGAAGCTACCGAACGCCATCATGATCACGACGAGCACGATCATGGAGTAGAGCAGCTGCTGGAGCTGCTGGAGCGCGAACGACAGCGGCAGCGAGGCCCGGGGGAAGTGCAGTGCGCGGACCAGACCCAGGTTGCCGGAGATGGCACGCACACCCGCGAGCACCGAGCTCTGGGTGAAGGTGAAGACGAACACGCCGGTCACCAGGAACGGCACGTAGATGTCGCTCGGGATGCCCTCCCGGGCGCCCAGCAGCATGCCGAAGATGAAGAAGTACACGGCCGCGTTCAGCAGCGGCGTGGCCACCTGCCAGAGCTGGCCGAGCTTCGCCTGGCTGTACTGGGCGGTCAGCTTCGCCCGCGAGAACGCGAGGATGAAGTGCCGCCGGTCCCAGAGCTGGCGGACGTACTCGAACAGCGAGGGGCGGGCGCCGCTCACGGTCAGCCCGTGCTTGGCGGCCAGCTGGGCCGCCGTGAGTCCCTCGTCGGGCGACGGAGGCGCGCTCACCGCGACTCCGCCGTCGTGCGTTGTCTCACTCACCTGTGGAAACTTTCGTCTTCGAGATGCGCGGCCTGTGCGGGCCTGGCATGAACCTGGAGCCGGGGTACGGCCCGGGGGCTCTCAGGACCGAGCTTGTCAGATGACGGGAGGTCGGCCCAGTCGAGTCAGCCGCCACACCGTACGCCACTTCATGGGCCGGCGGGGACCGCACGAGGTGGTCCACCCTTCCCGGAATCCGCCGAACCATGCCTTGAGGGCGGAGCGGGACGGGCGGCGGACGAGGGTGAGCAGCATCCAGACGCCCAGATAGACCGGAACGAGGAGGGCCGGAAGGTTTCGGCGGGCCAGCCAGACGCGGTTGCGGGCGACCATGCGATGGTAGACCGCGTGCCGCGAGGGCGCGGTCGTCGGGTGGTACAGCACCATGTCGGACCGGTAGTCGATCATCCAGCCCGCGTCGAGGGCCCGCCATGCCAGGTCGGTTTCCTCATGGGCGTAGAAGAATTCGTCCGGGAGCCCGCCGACTTCGGCGAAGACCTGCGTACGGACGGCGTTGGCGCCGCCCAGGAACGTGGTCACCCGGGAGGAGCGCATCGGGTCGGAGGCCCGCAGCCGCGGCACATGGCGGCGCTGGGTGACGCCGGTCTCCGGGTCGGCGATGCGGAAGCTGATGATGCCGAGCTTCGGGTCGGCCTCGAACGCCTTGCGGCACAGCTCGGCGGTGTCGTGGTGGGCGAGCAGGCCGTCGTCGTCGAGGAAGAGCAGGACGTCGACGTCGCGGCCGCTGGGGCCGAAGGCCTCGATGCCGACGTTGCGGCCACCGGGGATGCCGAGGTTCTCGGGCAGCTCGATGGTGCGGACGCCCTCGGGGACGTCCGGGACCGGGGAGCCGTTGCCGACGACGACCACCTCGACGCGGTCGCCGTCCTGCTTGGCGACCGAGTCGAGGAGGGCGCGCAGTTCGTCGGGGCGGTTGCCCATCGTGATGATGACCGCGCCGACCTTCATGCCGTTCACTTCAGCCTGCTGGAGGCGAGGATGGACACGAGGTGCAGCAGGGTCTGGAGCAGCGCGATGCCGGCGAGGACGGCGACGCCGAGCCGGGTGAAGAACAGGTCGCCGCGGGCCTGGTCGACGATCGCCAGGACCAGGATCAGCAGCGAGGCCTCGATGCCGAGGATCAGCCGGTGGAACTTGAGCATGGCGGCGGCCTTGCGGGCCAGGGCCATGCCGGAGGAGCGCATCTCGGACGCCGCCTCCTGCACCGGCGGCTTGCCGGCCTGGTGCCGGGCGACGCCGACCAGGTCGGTCTCGGCCTTGATCAGGATGGCGCCGAGCGCGGCCAGCGTGCCGAGGAAGGCCCACAGCCAGTCGATACGGCCGCTGCCCCACAGGTCGGCGGCGCGCAGTCCGAAGCCGACGAGCACGGCGGCATCGGTGAGGTAGGCGCCGACGCGGTCGAGGTAGACGCCGCTCAGCGAGTACTGCTTCTTCCAGCGCGCGATCTCGCCGTCGACGCAGTCGAGCAGCAGATACATCTGGACGCACACCACGCCCAGCACGGCACCCGGGATCCCCGGCACCAGAAGTGCCGGGGCCGCGAGCACACCGAAGACGGTCATCAGGTACGTGAGCTGGTTGGGCGTGACCCTGGTGTTCACCAGGTAGCGGTCGACCCGCAGGGACACCTCACGCATGTAGAGGCGTCCCATCCAGTGCTCACCGCTGCGCCGGTCCTTCACCCCCGCGGGGTGAACGACGGGGCGGAGTTCAGCTACCGATGGCCTTGACATAGTCGGCGTAGATGTCCTTGATCTGGTCGGTTGTCAGGTCGAGGTGTTCGAGGATCGTGTAGCGGCCGGGCCGGGTCTGCGGAGCGAACTCCACGGCGCGGACGAACTCGTCGTCCGTGAAGCCGATCTCCGCCGGCAGTACGGGCAGCCCGTGCCGACGCAGCACCTCGGCCATGAAGGCCGACTCCTCGTGGGCTCCGCGCAGGTACATCGCGAAGGCCGCGCCCAGTCCGCACTGCTCGCCGTGGGCGGCGGCACGCTTGGGGAACAGCAGGTCGAAGGCGTGGTTGATCTCGTGGCACGCGCCGGAGGACGGGCGGGAGTCACCCGACACCGACATGGCGATACCGCTGAGCACCAGCGCCTCGGCGAGTACCTGGAGGAACTCGGTGTCCCCTATACCGCCGGGGTGCCGCAGCACCGCCTCGCCGGCCTGGCGGGCGATCGCGGCGGCGAGGCCGTCGATTTTCTCGCCGTTGACGCGGTTGGCGAGCTCCCAGTCCGCGATGGCGGAGATGTTGGAGATCGCGTCGCCGATGCCGGCGCGCACGAAGCGGGCCGGGGCCTCGTGGATGACGTCGAGGTCGATGACGACCGCGATCGGGTTCGGCACGCCGTACGAGCCGCGGCCCGCGTCGTTGTCGAGGGTGGCGACCGGCGAGCACAGACCGTCGTGCGCGAGGTTCGTCGGTACGGCGACCAGGGGCAGGCCGACGCGCGCCGCGGCGAACTTGGCGCAGTCGATGATCTTGCCGCCGCCGAGCCCGACGACGGCGTCGTAGTGGCCGGCCTTTATGTCACTGGCCAGCCGCACCGCGTCGTCGAGGGTGCCGCCGCCGACCTCGTACCAGCTGGCGCCGGGCAGCGCGGGGGCGAGCCGCTCCCGCAGCCGGGCACCGGAACCGTTGCTGACCGCGACGGCCAGCTTGCCGGAGTGCGAGATGCGTTCGTCGGCGAGCACACCGCCCAGGTCGTCGAGGGCACCCGGGCGGATGTCGACGACGACGGGCGAGGGAATCAGCCGGGTCAGTACTGGCACGCGATCTCCCGTCCACGGGCGAGATCGTCGTGGTTGTCGATCTCCACCCACTTGACGTCGCCGATCGGCGCCACGTCGATGCGGAAGCCGCGGTTCACGAGCTCCTGGTAGCCGTGCTCGTAGAACTGCTGCGGGTCGGTCTCCCACACGGTCTTCAGGGCGTCGGCCAGCTCGGGGGCGGCGTCGCCCTCGATCAGCGTCACGCCGATGTACTCGCCGGTCGCCTCGGCCGGGTCCATCAGCTTGGTGATCTTCGTCATGCCCTTCTCGGGGTCGACGACGACCTTCATCTCCTCGTCGGCCAGGCTCTTCACCGTGTCCAGCGCGAGGATGATCCTCTTGCCTTCGCCGCGGGCGGCGAGCAGCGTCTTCTCGACGGAGACCGGGTGCACGGTGTCGCCGTTGGCGAGGATCACGCCGTCCTTGAGGGCGTCACGGCCGCACCACAGGGAGTAGGCGTTGTTCCACTCCTCGGCCTTGTCGTTGTCGATGAGGGTGAGCTTGAGGCCGTACTTCGCCTCCAGCGCGGCCTTGCGCTCGTACACCGCTTCCTTGCGGTAGCCGACGATGATCGCGACCTCGGTGAGACCGATCTCGGCGAAGTTGCCGAGGGTCAGATCGAGAACCGTGGGTTCGCCCTCTATGCCCGCGGGCCCCACCGGCACCAGAGCCTTCGGAAGGCTGTCGGTGTAGGGGCGCAGACGCCGTCCGGCGCCAGCCGCCAGCACGAGGCCGATCATGCGGGTTCTCCTTCATCGTGTACGGCGGGCGCCCCGGAGGACACCCAGAAGCGGATGCTCTCGACGAGCACCACGAGGGCCACGGCCACGGCGAGCACCGTGAGCGCGACACTGAACTGCGAGGCGGAGAGCACCGCGGCGAGGACGGTGACGAGCAGCGTCCGTCCTTCGTGCCCCCCGATGGCGCGCACCAGCCAGGCCGGGGGCGCTCCGGCGTTGCCGCGGATGCGGTACACCGTGTCGTAGTGATGGTAGGCGACCGCGGCCACCAGCCCGAAAGCCGCAGGAAGGGCTCCGTTCACGTCCGCTTTGGCCGCGAGGACGAGGACGGTGCCGTATTCGGCGGCGCGGAAGATCGGGGGGACCAGCCAGTCGAGGGCGCCCTTGAGGGGCAGGGCGACGGCGGCGGCCGAGGTGAGCACGTAGAGGACGGCTGCCGCGACCGGCAGCGCGCTGCCGTACGGCTCCAGTGCCGCCGCGAGGAACAGAAGGGCCGCGCCGGGCAGGGCGACGAGGACGCGGGCGCCGAACGGCGGCTTTGCGGGCAGCTTGCGCAGCGCTCGTGCCAATGCCTCGGCGAGCGGCCCGCTGTCCGCGAGGTCCGCCAGCGCCTGTGCCGCCCGGTCGGTCCGGCGGGCCTTGCGGGTCAGCGAGCGCAGTACGCGGCCCGCCGTGGTGTACGTCGCGGCGAAGGCGCAGCCGATGAGCAGCGCGTAGAAGGTGATCCGAGGAGTCGTGGCCGCCGTGAGCACCGCGATCATCGCCCAGCGCTCGCCGATCGGCAGGACGATCATCCGGCGCACCCACACCGTCCAGCCGACGCTGTCGAGCTTGTCGGAGAGGGCGGCCGTGGGGCTCGTGTTGGCGGTGGCGTCGTGGTTGGCCTCGTTGAAGGAGAAGTCCACGACGTGCCGGCAGGTCTGCAGGACCATCGCGCCGAGGGCGAGGGCCCAGACGTCGTCGCCGCCACGGGCCGCGCCGAGGGCGAGACCGGCGTAGTAGGCGTACTCCTTGGCCCGGTCGAAGGTGGCGTCCAGCCAGGCGCCGAGCGTGGAGTACTGCAGGGAGTAGCGGGCGAGCTGGCCGTCGGTGCAGTCCAGGACGAACGAGAAGATCAGCAGCAGGCCGGCCGCGACGAACCCGCCGCGGGTGCCGGTGGCCGCGCAGCCCGCCGCGATGAGCGCGGTGATCAGGGAAGCGGTGGTGACCTGGTTCGGGGTCAGGCCCCGGCGGGCGCACCAGCGGGCGATGTAGCGGGAGTACGGGCTGACGCAGTAGGTCGTGAAGAACCCGTCGCGGGACTTCACGGCCGACTTCAGGCGTACGGCCTCGTCGTCGACGGCGGCGACGGCCTGCCGTGCCTCGTTGCGGGCCTGCGGGTCGGCCGGGACGGCGGCGACCAGGCTGCCGAGCTCGGGGCGGTGGACGTCGGTGCCCTCGTCGTCGAGGGCGGTGACGATGCGGTCGGCGAGGCTGTCGACGGCGACCGCCGTGCCGCCGCCCGCGGAGTTCTCGCGGGCCATCGCGCGGGTCAGGGCCTGGCGTCCGGCCGGCTGGGCCGTCACGGCGCCGGGGATCGCGGCGAGCGGGAAGCGGGGGTCGGTCAGGCCGAGACGCAGTGCGTGCGGGTGGCCGACGAAGCGGGCGTCGACGACGGCGACCCGCTGGTCGCCGGGCACCTGGGCGAGGAGCGTCTCGGCGTCGGCGGCGTCGGCGGCGGCCCGCACGTCATAGCCGAGGGACCGCAGATCGCCCTCGATCTGCGATCCGGGGACCGGCTGACCGGTGAGGATGGCGGTCGACAACCGAACTCACTCCCTGGGTGCCGGCGTGTCCGCGCCGGTCATGTACGTGGGTGGCGGCGCCCGTTGGCGGGGGCCCTGTCGTGCCAGGCGTCGCCCGGCAGACGTCCCCTCGACGACAGGGCCCGCCCGGGCGGCGTGTCGGCAGAGGCTATCGGATGGATGGAAGCCGACGTTCACCACCCGTTTGGCGGAGCGATCAACGCGGTTTGCCCAGCGCATTGCCGCGATCATCATCGGGGATCCGGGGCCCCGCCCACAAACTCGTACTCACAGACGGGACATCGAGGACATTGGTTCCACCGATGGCACCCCGGCATAGGGTGGGCGACCATGACATGGCTGATCACAGGCGGAGCCGGCTACATCGGAGCACATGTGGCGCGGGCCATGACCGATGCCGGCGAGCAGATCCTCGTCCTGGACGACCTCTCGGCCGGGCGACCCGCGCGGCTCCCCGCTCACGTCCCCCTTGTCGAGGGCTCGTCCCTCGACGGTGACCTGCTGAAACGCGTGTTCGCCGAGCACGCGGTGACAGGTGTGGTGCATCTCGCGGCGCGCAAGCAGGTCGGCGAGTCCGTGGCGGAGCCGACGCGCTACTACCGGGAGAACGTGGGCGGTCTGGCCACGCTCCTGGAAGCGGTCGCCGAGGCGGGCATCCAGCGGTTCGTGTTCTCGTCCTCCGCCGCGGTCTACGGCAGCCCGGATGTGGATCTCATCACGGAGGACACCCCGTGCGCGCCGGTGAACCCGTACGGCGAGACCAAGCTCGCCGGGGAGTGGCTGGTGCGGGCGGCCGGCCACGCGCACGGGATCTCCACCGTTTGTCTGCGCTACTTCAACGTCGCGGGCGCCGCCTCGCCCGAGCTGGCCGACACCGGCGTCTTCAACATCGTCCCCATGGTCTTCGACCGGCTCACCCGCGACGAGGCCCCGCGGATCTTCGGCGACGACTACCCGACGCCGGACGGCACCTGTATCCGTGACTACATCCATGTCGCCGACCTCGCCGAGGCCCACCTGGCGGCGGCCCGGCGGCTCACCGCACCGGACGCCGGCGGCGATCTGACCGTCAACATCGGCCGCGGCGAGGGCGTCTCCGTACGCGAGCTGATCACCGTCATCGGCGAGGTCACCGGCGACGCGCGCCCCGCCGTCGTCGAGGCCCGGCGTCCCGGCGACGCGCCGCGCGCGGTCGCCTCGGCCGCACTCGCCGCGGACAGGCTCGGCTGGACGGCCCGGCGCGGGGTACGCGAGATGGTCGAGTCGGCATGGCAGGGGTGGCTCCTGCACCACGGCGACCGACCGGGCAACTGATCATGCAGGGCCCTGACCTGCGGATCGTTTCCGCAGGTCAGGGCACATGACAACGGTGTTCAGTGCCGCGTTGCCCGATACCCCCCACCCGTAGTTCACTGTGATCCCGGACGGACATTCCGATCGTCGGACGGACCACGGAAGGGCGGCTTTCCCATGGGGGCTGGGCACGATCACGGGCACTCGCACGTGCCTACGAGCGGTACGGCGGCTGCCGCGTACCGCGGGAGACTGCGCGTGGCGCTGTCGATCACGCTCGGCGTCATGGTGGTCGAGATCATCGGCGGGGTGGCGGCGGACTCGCTCGCCCTGATCGCGGACGCGGCGCACATGGCGACCGACGCGCTCGGCCTGGGTATGGCACTGCTCGCCATCCACTTCGCGAACCGGCCGCCGAGCACGACGCGCACCTTCGGCTACGCCCGCGCGGAGATCCTCGCCGCGCTCGCCAACTGTCTGCTCCTGCTCGGCGTCGGCGGCTACGTCCTGTACGAGGCGGTCCAGCGGTTCTTCACGCCCGCGGACACTGAGGGCGGCCTCATGATCGTGTTCGGTGCGATCGGCCTGGTCGCGAACATGGTCTCCCTGACGCTGCTGATGCGGGGCCAGAAGGAGAGCCTGAACGTGCGCGGCGCCTTCCTGGAGGTGGCCGCGGACGCGCTGGGCTCGCTCGCGGTGCTGATCTCGGCGGCGGTGATCCTCACCACCGGCTGGCAGGCCGCCGACCCGATCGCCTCGCTGGTGATCGGCCTGATGATCGTGCCGCGTACCTTCAAGCTGCTGCGCGAAACCCTCGACGTGCTGCTGGAGGCGGCCCCGAAGGGCGTCGACATGACGGAGGTACGGGCCCACATACTCGCGCTGGACGGCGTCGAGGACGTCCACGATCTGCACGCCTGGACGATCACCTCCGGCATGCCCGTGCTGTCCGCCCATGTGGTGGTGCGCTCCGACGTCCTGAACGCGATCGGCCACGAGAAGATGCTGCACGAGCTCCAGGGCTGCCTCGGCGACCACTTCGACGTGGAGCACTGCACCTTCCAGCTGGAGCCGGTCGGGCACGCGGAGCACGAGGCCCGGCTCTGCCACTGAAACAACCGTACGGTCCGACAAAACGTCAGTACGGACGGAATGCAGCGATCCGGTGGTCGGTCGCGTCCTCATGCCCACAGCACCCCTTCGTGCGGTTCCGTACCCGCCGCGCCGGGCACGATCAACTGCCGGGAGTGCCGGATTCGTACGGCACACTTGGGGCGCAAGACCGAGGCGAAGGATGGGTATGCCGATCACACCTGCCACCGCGACGCACCGTGCGTCGAACGGCACCGCAGACGCGATTTTGCTGGAACTGGTCGACGAGAACGGTGTGACGATCGGCACCGCGGAGAAGCTCGCCGCCCACCAGCCTCCCGGTCAGCTGCACCGCGCCTTCTCCGTGTTCCTCTTCGACGAGCACGGCCGGCTGCTGCTCCAGCAGCGGGCGCTCGGCAAGTACCACTCCCCCGGCGTCTGGTCCAACACCTGCTGCGGCCACCCCTACCCCGGCGAGGCGCCCTTCGCGGCCGCGGCCCGCCGGACGTTCGAGGAGCTCGGTGTCTCCCCGTCCCTGCTCGCCGAGGCGGGCACGGTCCGCTACAACCACCCGGACCCGGACTCGGGCCTGGTGGAGCAGGAGTACAACCACCTCTTCGTCGGCCTGGTGCAGGCCCCGCTGCGCCCGGATCCGGAGGAGGTCGGCGACACGGCCTTCGTGACGCCCGCCGAGCTGGCGGAGCGCCACGCGAAGGACACCTTCTCGTCCTGGTTCATGACCGTCCTCGACGCGGCCCGCCCCGCGGTCAGGGAGCTGACGGGTCCCTCGGCCGGCTGGTGACGAGGACTGCGGAGTCGTCCTAGGGCACGCGCACGGGTTTGAGCGGGACGGCGGCCCAGATCACCTTGCCGCCGCTCGCCGTGTGCTCGACGTCGCACACACCGCCCGCCTCCCGGGTCACCTCGCGGACCAGGAGCAGCCCGCGCCCGCCGGTCCGGCCGTGGTCGGCCTCCAGGGCGGTCGGGCGGTAGGGGTGGTTGTCCTCCACCGAGACCCGTAGCCACTCGGCGCCGACGGCGACCTCCACGGCGAGCGTCGGGGACAGCAGCGCCGCGTGCCGGACGGCGTTCGTGACCAGCTCCGACACGATCAGCAGCACTCCCTGCACCAGATCGTCCGGTACCGGCACGCCCTGGCGGTACAGCAGGTCCCGGACCGCGTGCCGGGCCTGCGGGACCGAGGCGTCGACGGCTGGGGCGGTGAACCGCCAGACGCCCTCGTACGGCAGTGGATGCGGCGGCCGCTGGACGAGCGACTCGTCCGCGCCACCTCCTGGGCGTGGGCCGGACCCGCGCCCGTGGTTCTCCATCGTCCGGTCGCCACCCTCGCGCTCGATTGTCACCACACGTCGAGTGTTGGTAACGCGCAGGTCCGGACCGTGGAACTGAACACAAGTCAGCGGGTATCGAGCGTTTCTGACCGTTGGCGTATGACACGGTCAGTTGTGGGACCGCTCCGGCGCCGCTTGTGCCGACTTCGCGAACTATTCGGGTTGTACGGGTTTGTCGCCGCCGCCCTCGGACCCGTCCCGGCCGTCACTCTCGGTGATCAGCTGCTCGGAGACCATGCTGACGACCCGGCGTCCTCCGTAGCCGGTCGCGATCAGGCCGAGTCCGTCGAAGAGGAGGGCGAGGGAGAACAGCGTCCCGATGATGTACCGGCTGCTGGGCCAGGCACTCAGCACCAGGATGCCGAGGAACAGGTCGAAGGCGCCCTGCAACAGGGTCCAGCCCATCTGTGGACCGCGCACCACCAGGCTGCCGACCAGCCGGAACAGCCCGCCCGTGAGGAACAACAGGGCGGCGAACATGGCCAGCGCCTCGGCCGCCGCCTCCGGCCTTCGGATCACGACCACGCCGGCCGCGATGTTCAGCGCCGCGACCACCACGCCGAGCCAGAAGAAGTTGGTGCCGCGCGCCTGGACCGCGTGCCCCAGACCGACGACCCCACCGATCAGCAGCAGCCAGCCGAACAGCAGCATCGAGGTCAGCGTGGCGAACGCGGTGTAGAGCAGCCCGACCAGTCCGCCGACGACCAGCAGTACGCCGAGGACGCCGAGCCAGCTGAAGCCGCGCCGGAGTTTCGCCGCCTCGCCCGTGGGTTTGGTGGACCTCGTCATGAGCGCCTCCCGTATCGGTCTGTTCCCGTGTACCCCACTACCTGATGGACTTCGAGGCCCCCGGATAGCATCCGGCCCATGGAGCCCCAGCTGTTGCACAGCGTCACCGACTCGGTGGCCACCGTCGTCATCCACCATCCGGCCAAGCGCAACGCGATGACGGCCGCGATGTGGCGGGCGCTGCCGCCGCTGCTCGGCACGCTGGCCGCCGATCCGGCCGTACGGGCGCTGGTGCTGACCGGTGAGGGCGGGACGTTCTGCGCGGGCGCCGACATCTCCACGCTCGAGGGGTCGCCCCAGGAGGCGCAGGGTCTTGCCGTGGCCGCCGAGGAGGCGCTGGCCGCCTTCCCGAAGCCGACGCTGGCGGCGATCCGGGGGCACTGTGTGGGGGGCGGGTCCCAGCTGGCGGCGGCGTGCGATCTGCGGTTCGCCGAGGACGGTGCGCTGTTCGGGGTGACGCCGGCCAAGCTCGGGATCGTCTATCCGGCCTCCTCCACCCGGCGGTTGGCGTCGCTGGTGGGGCCCGCGGCCACCAAGTACCTCCTGTTCTCGGGTGAGTTGATCGACGCCGGGCGGGCGCTGCGCACGGGCCTGGTGGACGAGGTGCTGCCCGAGGGTGAACTCGGCAAGCGGGTGACGGAGTTCACCCGGATCCTGGTGTCGCGCTCCCAGCTGACGCAGGCCGCGGCGAAGGAGTTCGCGGACGGGCGCACCGACCGCGACGAGCACTGGGCGGAGCAGGCGCGCGGAAGCGGCGACACCGCGGAGGGCGTCGCCGCGTTCCTGGAGCGCAGGCAGCCGCGCTTCACCTGGAACGTTCCTACGTCAGGCTGAAGCGGCTGTTGGTGCGGAACTCCTCGACGAGGTGCGCGGGCGCCTTCTGCGGGGAGCCGGCGTCGTAGGGCGGCTGGGGGTCGTACTCGGTCAACAGCTGGACGGCCTGGGCGTGTTCGTCACCGGCGATCTTCCCGACCAGGGTCAGCCCCATGTCGATGCCGGAGGAGACGCCGGCCGCGGTGATGTACTTGCCGTCCGGTACGACCCGCTCGCCCGTGGGTTCGGCGCCGTACTGCGGCAGGAAGTCGAGGGTGAGCCAGTGGGAGGTGGCTCGACGTCCCTCCAGGAGGCCTGCGGCACCGAGCAGCAGCGAACCGCTGCACACGGAGGTCGTCCAGGTGCTGGTGGCGTCGGCGGTCCTGAGCCACTCCAGGAGGGCCTCGTTCTCGACCTCGGTGAAGGTCCCGGGCCCGCCCGGCACCACGACCACGTCGGGGTGCGGTACGTCGGCGAGCGCCTTGTCGGCCGTGAGGGCGAGGAACCCCGTGTCGGCCCGCACGGGCCCCGCCGCCTGGGCGACGAAGTCGACCTGTACGTCCGGTAGGCGGCTCAGCGCCTCGTAGGGCCCCACGATGTCGAGGGCGGTGAAGCGGTCGTAGAGGACCATGGCGATCTGCACGGTGCTTCCTTTCGGCGGGGTCTCAGTGGGCCGGTACGGGGTGGAACCGGCGGCGGTACTCGGCCGGGGCCGCCCCGAGGGACTTGACGAAGGCGCGCCGCATGGCCTCAGGGGTGCCGTAGCCGCTGGCCCGGGAGATCTCCTCGACGCCGTCCGTGGTGTCCTCCAGCAGGCGGCGGGCGTGTTCGAGGCGGACCCGGTCCACGTACCGGCCGGGCGTCATCCCGGTCTCGGCCTGGAAGGCGCGGGCGAAGTGGCGCGGGGAGAGGCTGGCGCGGGTGGCGAGGGACTCGACGCTCAGATCGGTGTCGGGGTGCTCGGTGATCCAGCGCTGGACCTCGCGCAGGGGTTCGCGGCGGGCGGTCTGGGCGGCCAGCTGGGCACTGAACTGGGCCTGGTTGCCGGGGCGGCGCAGGAACACCACCAGGTGCCGGGCGATGCCGAGGGCCACGTCCCGGCCCAGGTCCTCCTCGACCAGGGCGAGCGCCAGGTCGATGCCGGAGGTGACACCGGCGGAGGTGGCCACGCGACCGTCACGCACGAAGATGGGGTCCGGGTCGACCTGCACCTCGGGGTGGTCCCGGGCGAGCTTGTCGCAGTACGCCCAGTGGGTCGTGGCACGGCGACCGTCCAGCAGGCCCGCCCCCGCGAGCAGGATGGCGCCGGTGCAGACGGAGACCAGACGCTCGGCGCGAGGGCCGTGCGCACGCAGCCATTCGACCAGCTCGGGCCGGGGCGCGCGGGTGCCCTCGCCGCCCGGCACGAGGAGGGTGTGCGGGTCGGACACGTCGGCGAGGGCTTCGTCCGGTACGACGGTCAGGCCGCTGGACGCGCGGACGGGGCCGCCGTCCAGGGAGGCCGTGCGGATGCGATAGGTGCCCGGCCGGTGCTTCTCCGCCCCGGCGAAGACCTCCAGCGGGCCGGTGACGTCGAGGCTCTGTACGCCGTCGAAGAGAACGAGGAGAACGGTTCGCTGCGCCATGCCATCGATTCTTCGGGGCCGGCGCCATGACCACAATGACGGGATCCCCACCTTTCCTGCCATGAGGGCGCTCGGACTCTCCGGAACGTACCAAGCGGTTGGTAACCTCCCGCCCATGACTACTGCCGCCCTGGAGCCGCGTGCCGGCCGTCGCTGCCACAACATGCTCAACTCCCTGCACTCGACGTCCTACTTCGCGCCCGAGCTGGGCAAGGAGCTGGGCGCCCTCGGGATCACGCACCCCAGGGCCGTCAACTTCGCGGTGCGGGCGGCCGCGCTGGGGCCGGTCGGGGCGGGGGCGGTGACGGCGACGTTCTACAACTACAAGCACGACCTGGTGGCCCGGCATGTCCCAGCGGTCTGGGCCGTCGCCTCGCCCGAGGACGTCCTGGCGGCACGCGCGCGTGCGGTGGACGCGGCGCTGCGGCGGCTGCTGGGCGACGACGCCGTCACGTCCCCGCAGATGACGGAAGCCGCCGGGCTCGCCCTGCGCGCGACCGAGGCGTGCTCCCGCAGTGCGCGGCCGTTGTACTCGGCCCATGCGGATCTGGCGGTGCCCGATGAGGCGCACCTGGCTTTTTTCCACGCCACGACGCTGCTGCGGGAGCACCGCGGTGACGGGCATCTCGCCGTGTTGATGTCGGCCGGGCTGGACGGGCTGGAGGCCGTCGTCACCCACACGGCGACCGGGAAGGGGATGACGCCGAAGTGGGTGTTCACCACGCGTGGCTGGAGCCAGGAGGACTGGGACGCGGCGTGCGACCGGCTGCGGGGGCGTGGTCTTCTGGACGAGGCGGGCGGGTTGACGGCGGAGGGGGTCGCGCTGCGCGAGCAGATCGAAGCCGAGACGGATCGGCTCGACCGGGCGCCGTATGAGCACCTTGGGGTGGAGGGGGTCGGGCGGTTGACGGAACTCGGCGCGGAGTTCGCACGAGCGGCGGTGGCAGCGGGCGCGTTCCCCCCGGACCTCCTCGGCAGGTCCTGAACCCGTCTTTCGCCCCCGCCGCCCCTACCCGTCCCATCCCTTGAAGGGGCTCCGCCCCTTCGACCCCGCCAGGGGGCCCTGCCCCCTGGACCCCCTATCGGCCTTCGGCCTCGTCCTCAAACGCCGGACGGGCTGAAGGGGGCCGGTCTTGTCCTCGAACGCCGGACGGGCCGAAGGGCACGGCATCGCATAGCCCGCCCAAGTCGCGGTACTCGTTCCTCAACCTGAGGAAGGAGTAATCACGTGTTCCGTGCAATCGCAGACGTGCTCCGGCAGATAGGCGGTGCCATCGCCACCGTCGTGACGTTGCCGTTCCGGGCTCTGGCTCGGCTCTTCGGAGGTGCCTCGAGCAGTACACGCAGTCGTAGGGCTTGATTCCGACCCGCCGCGACGGGCCGCGTCGCCTCCCTGATCCCCGGTTGTCGGTGCCACCTGCCACAATTGCCGCGCAACCTCAGTGAGAAGGCGGGACGGGATCGTGACGACACCCCTCGTAGGGTCCATCGAAGGCAGGATCGCCGCGGAGCTCGGCGTACGAGAGCGGCAGGTGAAGGCTGCCGTGGAGCTGCTCGACGGCGGTTCGACGGTGCCTTTCATCGCCCGCTACCGCAAGGAAGCGACCGAGATGCTCGACGACGCGCAGCTGCGCACGCTCGAGGAGCGGCTTCGCTACCTGCGGGAGCTGGAGGAGCGGCGGACGGCGATCCTCGAGTCGGTGCGCGAGCAGGGCAAGCTCACCGACGACCTGGAGGCCCGGATCCGCGGCGCCGAGACCAAGGCGCGGCTCGAGGACATCTATCTGCCGTACAAGCCCAAGCGCAGGACCAAGGCGCAGATCGCTCGTGAGGCCGGGCTGGAGCCGCTCGCCGAAGGCCTGCTCGGCGACCCGACCGTCGAGCCCCTCGCCGCCGCCTCGGCCTTCGTAGACGCCGACAAGGGCGTCGCCGACCCGCAGGCGGCCCTGGACGGCGCCCGGGCGATCCTCACGGAGCGGTTCTCGGAGGACGCCGACCTCATCGGTGAGCTGCGTGAGCGCATGTGGGTGCGCGGTCGGCTGGCCGCGAAGGTGCGGGAGGGCAAGGAGGAGGCGGGCGCGAAGTTCGCCGACTACTTCGACTTCGCCGAGCCGTTCACCGAGCTGCCCTCGCACCGCATCCTGGCGATGCTCCGCGGTGAGAAGGAGGAGGTCCTCGACCTCGTCCTGGAGCCCGAGGAGCCGACCGACGGCCCGTCGTCGTACGAGGGCATCGTCGCCCACAAGTTCCAGATCGCCGACCGCGGCCGTCCCGCCGACAAGTGGCTGACGGACACCGTCCGCTGGGCCTGGCGGACCCGCATCCTCGTCCATCTCGGCATCGACCTGCGGCTGCGCCTGCGCACCGCCGCCGAGGACGAGGCCGTGGGCGTGTTCGCGGCGAACCTCCGCGACCTGCTGCTCGCCGCCCCGGCCGGCACGCGCGCGACGCTGGGCCTGGACCCGGGCTTCCGTACGGGCGTCAAGGTCGCCGTGGTGGACGCGACCGGCAAGGTGGTGGCCACCGACGTCATCCACCCGCACGTCCCGGCCAACAGGTGGGACGAGGCAATCGCCAAGCTGGCCCGGCTGTCGAAGGAGCACGCGGTCGACCTGATCGCGATCGGCAACGGCACGGCGTCGCGCGAGACGGACAAGCTCGCCGGTGAACTCATCACCAAGCACCCGGAGTTGAAGCTCACCAAGGTGATGGTGTCCGAGGCGGGCGCCTCCGTGTACTCGGCCTCGGCCTTCGCCTCGCAAGAACTGCCCGACATGGACGTGTCGCTGCGCGGCGCGGTGTCCATCGCGCGCCGCCTCCAGGACCCGCTGGCCGAGCTGGTGAAGATCGACCCGAAGTCGATCGGCGTCGGCCAGTACCAGCACGACCTGTCCGAGGTGAAGCTGTCGCGCTCGCTGGACGCGGTGGTCGAGGACTGTGTGAACGGCGTCGGTGTGGACGTCAACACCGCCTCCGCACCGCTGCTCGCGCGCGTCTCCGGCATCACCTCCGGCCTCGCCGAGAACATCGTCTCCCACCGGGACGCGAACGGCCCGTTCACCTCCCGCTCGCAGCTGAAGAACGTGGCACGGCTCGGCCCGAAGGCCTACGAGCAGTGCGCGGGCTTCCTGCGGATCCGTGGCGGCGACGACCCGCTGGACGCGTCCAGCGTGCACCCCGAGGCGTACCCGGTCGTCCGGCGCATGGTGAAGACGTCCGGTCAGGAGGTGGCCGCGCTCATCGGCAACACGGGTGTGCTGCGGTCGCTGAAGGCGAACGACTTCGTGGACGAGACGTTCGGTCTGCCGACCGTGACCGACATCCTCAAGGAGCTGGAGAAGCCCGGACGCGACCCGCGGCCCGCCTTCAAGACGGCCACCTTCAAGGAGGGCGTGGAGAAGATCTCGGACCTGGCGTCCGGCATGGTCCTGGAGGGCGTCGTGACGAACGTGGCCGCCTTCGGGGCGTTCATCGACGTCGGTGTCCACCAGGACGGTCTGGCACACGTCTCCGCGCTGTCGAAGACGTTCGTCAAGGACCCGCGTGACGTGGTGAAGCCCGGTGACATCGTCAAGGTGAAGGTCCTGGACGTCGACATCCCGCGCAAGCGGATCTCCCTCACGCTGCGGCTCGACGACGAGGCGGCTCCTCAGGGGCAGCAGGGCGGCGGCGGCGAGCGCCGGCAGCGCGGCGGACGCCCGCCGCAGCAGCGTCAGGGCCGCGGCGGTGGCGGGGGCGGGGGTGGCGGCGGCTCGCGTCAGGCGCCGCCTCCGGCGAACAGCGCCATGGCCGACGCACTGCGCCGCGCGGGTCTGCTCGACCCCAAGAAGGGCAAGCGCTGAGGCGACGACACGGGCCCGGGCTCTCCGCCACGACGCGGAGGGTCCGGGCCGGTTCGCCCGTAGGGTGACGTCATGCCGATTTCGCGCGTCATCACCTGGGAAGTGTCGGAGAGCGAGGGCTTCGAGACCGCCTGGGTCGAGTCCGGCGACGGCACCCTGAGCGCGCGTGGACGGGCGGTCGGTACGGTTCCGGAGCCGTACTGGATCTCGTACGAACTCGATACGGCCGAGGGGTTCGTGACGCGTCGGCTGCAGGTCACCGTCGAGTACGCGGGCGGCACGCGCCTGCTCGATCTGCGGCGCGACGGGGCGGGCCGGTGGACGGCGAACGGGGCGCGGCTGCCCGACGTCGACGGCGCGCTCGACTGCGACCTCGGTCTGTGTCCGCTCACCAACACGATGCCGGTGCTGCGGCACCAGCTCCATCTGACGCCCGGGGAGCGGGAGTTCCTGATGGCGTGGGTGTCGGTGCCGGATCTGACCGTGGCCGCCTCCCGGCAGACGTACACGGCTCTCGGCCGGGGCCGCGTTCGCTTCGTGTCCGGGGACTTCCGCAGGGACATCGCGTTCAACGAGGACGGCTTCGTCGTCGACTACCCGGGACTGGCCACCCGGTTCGGCTCGGACTAGGCCCTAGCGTTCGGTCACCTTGCCGTCGGCGACCTCCAGGCGGCGGGTGACGTGGACGGCGTCGAGCATGCGGCGGTCGTGGGTGACCAGGAGCAGCGTGCCCTCGTAGGCGTCCAGGGCCGATTCCAGCTGTTCGATGGCCGGCAGGTCGAGGTGGTTGGTGGGTTCGTCCAGGACGAGGAGGTTGACGCCCCTGCCCTGGAGTAGGGCCAGGGCGGCGCGGGTCCGTTCGCCCGGGGAGAGGGTGGCCGCCGAGCGCAGGACGTGGTCCGCCTTGAGGCCGAACTTGGCCAGGAGGGTGCGGACTTCCGCCGGTTCGGTGTCCGGGACCGCGGCGCAGAAGGCGTCCAGCAGGGACTCCTCACCGTGGAAGAGCTTGCGGGCCTGGTCGACCTCGCCGATGAGGACGCCGGAGCCGAGGTGCGCCTGTCCCGCGGTCAGCGGGACGCGGCCCAGCAGGGCGGCCAGCAGCGTCGACTTGCCCGCGCCGTTGGCGCCGGTGACCGCCACCCGGTCCGCCCAGTCGATCTGGAGGGTCACCGGGCCCAGAGTGAAGTCACCGCGTCGTACCTCGGCGTCCCGCAGGGTGGCGACCACCGCGCCCGAGCGGGGCGCCGACGCGATCTCCATGCGCAGTTCCCACTCCTTGCGCGGCTCCTCGACGACCTCCAGGCGCTCGATCATGCGCTGGGTCTGGCGGGCCTTCGCGGCCTGCTTCTCACTGGCCTCGCTGCGGAACTTGCGGCCGATCTTGTCGTTGTCGTTGCCCGCCTTGCGCCGGGCGTTCTTGACGCCCTTGTCCATCCAGGCGCGCTGCGTCTGGGCCCGGTCCTGGAGGGCGGCCTTCTTGTCGGCGTACTCCTCGTAGTCGTCGCGGGCGTGCCGGCGGGCCACGTCGCGTTCCTCCAGGTAGGCCTCGTAGCCGCCGCCGTAGAGGTTGATCTGCCGTTGGGCGAGGTCGAGTTCGAGGACCTTGGTGACGGTGCGGGTGAGGAACTCGCGGTCGTGGCTGACGACCACCGTCCCGGCGCGCAGGCCGCCGACGAAGCGTTCCAGGCGCTCCAGGCCGTCGAGGTCGAGGTCGTTCGTCGGCTCGTCGAGGAGGAAGACGTCGTAGCGCGACAGCAGCAGCGAGGCCAGCCCGGCGCGGGCCGCCTGGCCGCCCGACAGGGACGTCATCGGCTGGTCGAGGTCGACGGCCAGTCCCAGGGAGTCGGCGACCTCCTCGGCCCGTTCGTCGAGGTCGGCGCCGCCCAGGTCCAGCCAGCGCTCCAGGCTCGTCGCATACGCGTCGTCCGCGCCCGGTGCCCCGTCGACGAGGGCCTGCGTCGCCTCGTCCATCACCCGCTGGGCCTCGGCGACTCCGGTACGGCGGGCCAGGAACGCCCGCACGGTCTCACCGGGACGCCGCTCGGGCTCCTGCGGGAGATGACCGACGGTCGCGGTCGGCGGGGACAGCCGCAGCTCGCCCTCCTCCGGCACGAGCAGCCCGGCGAGCAGCCGGAGCAACGTGGACTTACCCGCCCCGTTGGCCCCGACCAGCCCGATCACATCTCCGGGCGCCACGACGAGGTCGAGCCCACTGAACAGGGAACGGTCACCGTGTCCGGCGGCGAGATTCTTGACGACGAGGGTTGCGGTCACAGGGAGCGATCCTAATAGCCGAGCCGCCACACACTCGCCGCGTTTTTCCGGCGCGTAAGGACGCCGGGGCCGGCAACGCCCTCACAGGGGCGCGGGGAACCGCGCGACCAGCCACAGCGAATCCGCAGCCGCCCCACCACACACCGCGGCACCCTCGACGGCGCACTACCTCGCCATCACCTCCACCAGCACACTCCCCGACGTCCGAGCCACGACGAACGACTCCCCCTTCACCGCCCTGGCGTCCAACGCGATCCGGTGCCGCCCCGCCTCCAGCACTCCGTCGAACACCTCATGCGCATGGGTGCGGTACAGCCGGTCGACGCGATACGCGGTGAGCCGGACCCGGCACGGCGAGGTGACCTCGACTCCCGCCTCCCCGTCGGCGGCCACCAGCCGCGTCAGCCGGCGCTGCTCGGCAGGGCTGCGGTCCAGCGCATGCTCGATCTGCGCGACCAGCAACGGCACGATCGGCGCGAGTCCGTCGACGTACGCCACCTCGATGCCCGCGTCCGTGAAGGCGCGGCGCACGGCGGCACGCTGCTCCACCCCGATGCCGCGGCCGAAGGCCACCGCGCCGTAGGTGCGCAGTTCGTCGGCGGCGACGCCGCTGACGTCGTGGGTGATCTCGGCGCCGATACCGATGGTGCGCAGGGCGGCGGCGAGCTTGGCCAGGAGGGCGACGCGGGCGCCGATGAGGAGCACGCGGCGGCGTGGCGCCTCGGCGTCCCGGTCGAGGAGGGAGCCGAGCGCCGAGCGGTACTCGGTGGCACGGAAGCGGAAGGGGCCGATGCCGTGGTAGCCGTTGAGTTCCAGGTCGGCGTGTTCGTCGGTCTGCCAGGCGAAGTCCCGCCAGATGTAGTCGTCGCCGTCCTTGTCGATGAGCGCGGTGACGGCGCCGCAGGCGAGGTCCTCGCAGTCGGGGCAGCCGTAGATGACGTACCGGCCGCCCGGAAGTGGGGCTTCCGCCTCCAGGAGCAGGCTGCGGACCTGGGCGGTGAAGATGGCGGGCGGGACGTCGGAGGCGAGCGGGGAGACGGCGTCGAGGTCGGAGAGCTGGAACAGCAGCGGGCGTCCGTCGACGATGAAGTCCACGAAGTCCCGGTGCACCTGGTAGTCACCGTTGGCGAGGACGCCACCGGCACGCATCGCCGGTGCCAGGCCGAAGGTCGCGTACTCGGCAGACATGGTGTGAGTATCCCCAGGACGGGACCGATATGAGCGCGGCATGACATATTCCGCTCGTCGCCCCGGCTCCACATCCGCGGTTACCCGGGGGCGCGTTGATGGACCTGGGGGGCGCGGGCGGCCGTACGGCTCGTCTCCTCCGCCCCCCCAGGTGCCCCGCTCAGCCGTGGTCGTGGCCCAGCGGGTCGCCCTCGGTCTCGGTGCCGGGGCCCGGGCCGACCCTGATCTCGAAGTCGCCGTCGTACCTCTTGTGGCCCTCGATCACGGCGAGTTCCACGGCCTCCGAACCCATCTCGTTGCGCACGATGACCGGGTCGCGGCGCAGATCGCGCATGAGGGCGACGCACATGACGATCATCACGAGGACGAACGGCGCCGCGGCCAGGATCGTGAGGTTCTGCAGGCCGGTGAGCGCGTCGCCCTGGCCGCTGCCGACGAGCAGCATGATGGCGGCGACGGCTCCGGTCACCACACCCCAGAACACGACGACGAAGCGGCCGGGTTCCAGGGCGCCCTTCTGGGAGAGGGTGCCCATCACGATGGAGGCGGCGTCGGCCCCGGAGACGAAGAAGATGCCGACGAGGATCATCACCAGCAGGCTGGTGGCGGTGGCGATGGGGAATTCCTGGAGGACGCCGAAGAGCTGGCCCTCGGGGGTGTCCTCGCCGCCGAGCGCGCCGCCCTCCTTCAGCTTCATCGCCGTACCGCCGAAGATCGCGAACCAGATCAGGCTGACGGTGCTGGGCACGAGGATGACACCGCCGACGAACTGCCGGATGGTGCGGCCGCGGCTGATCCGCGCGATGAACATGCCGACGAACGGCGTCCAGGAGATCCACCAGGCCCAGTAGAAGACGGTCCAGCTGCCGAGCCAGTCCGCGACGCCCTCGCCGCCGCTGGCCTCGGTACGGCCGGCGAGCTGGGGCAGGTCGCCGAGGTAGGCGAAGATCGAGGTGGGCAGCAGGTCGAGCACGATGATCGTGGGGCCCGCGATGAACACGAAGACCGCGAGGATCAGGGCGAGCACCATGTTGGTGTTGGACAGCCACTGGATGCCCCGCTCGATGCCGGAGATGGCGGAGGCCACGAAGGCGAGGGTCAGCACGGCGATGATCGCGACGAGCAGACCGGTGCTCACGTCGTCCATCCAGTCCAGTTCCTGGAAGCCGGAGCCGATCTGGAGGGCGCCGAGCCCCAGGGAGGCCGCGGAGCCGAAGACGGTGGCGATGATCGCGAGGATGTCGATCACCCGGCCGCCGGCGCCGTTCGCGTGCTTCTCCCCGATCAGCGGGGTGAAGACCGCGCTTATGGTCTGGCGCCGGCGCTTGCGGAAGGTGCTGTAGGCGATGCCGAGTCCGACCACCGCGTAGATCGCCCAGGGGTGCAGCGTCCAGTGGAAGAGGGTGGTGGCCATCGCCGTCTCCATGCGTTCGCCGGAGTTGGCGGGGTCCGTGCCCGGGGGCGGGGTCGTGTAGTGCGAGAGCGGCTCGCTGACGCCGTAGAACATCAGGCCGATGCCCATGCCGGCGCTGAACATCATCGCGACCCAGGAGACGGTCTTGAACTCGGGTTCCTCGCCCTCGGCGCCGAGGTGGATGCGGCCGTAGCGGCTGATCGCGAGCCAGAGCGCGAAGACCACGAAGCACGAGGCCGCGAGCATGAACGCCCAGCCGCCGTTGTGGATCAGGCCGTTCAGCATCTTCGTGGACACGCTCTCCAGCGAGTCCGTGGCAGCCCAGCCCCAGATCACGAAGGCCACGGTGATGACGGCGGTGACGCCGAACACCACTCGGTCCGTGCTGGGGTGGTCGGGACCGTCCGACGGACCTTCCCGACCACCTCTCTTCTTCAGATCCTCAGTCATCTGCGGCACCTTCCCCGGTGAACGGTGGATACGCCGGTTCCACGTCGTCTCCCAGGACCTACCACAGATCCCGTCGATCTCAGCCGTTTGTGCAGTCGGTGTCGGGCTCACCGGCCGTGATGCGGTACGGGGCGCGCTCGTCGAGGAGCAGCGGGACGAGGTTGCGCAGGGACTGGCGGAGCGGGACCAGGGCGCCCGTGGAGGTCGCCTCGGACTTCACTCCGTGCAGCGCCAGTTCGTCCTTGACCTGCCGGTACTGGTCGGTGGTGAGCCGGTAGCCGCAGGGCGGGTCCTGGATCACCTCGGCGGGTTCGGCCGGGTCGTTGTCGGCGCCGCCGACGTAGACGGGCCCGGTGTCGGCGAAGCCCGCGAGCCGGGCCGCGCCGGTCGCCGCCTCGACCTGTCGGCGACGGACGTCGGTGAAGTCGAACAGGCCGTCCAGCGCGGCCAGTTGGGAGTACACCCGACGCCGGTTGTTGAGGACCGCGTCGGCCTTCTCCTCCTCGGTCAGGGGGTCGACGCGGCTTTCGATGAGCAGGCCCACCGAGTGCTTGATGCCGGACATGTTCCGCAGGATGCGTTCCTGTCCGTCGCCGGCGACCTGCTTGACGGGTTCGCCCGTCACGGGGTCGGTCCAGATGCCGTACGTGCCCGTCGAGTAGCCGGAGCCGGTCGCGGCCGGGCGTACGTACGCCTGGGAGAGGGTCTGCGCCTCGTCGTGGACGTGTGCGTCCGTGTTGAGGTTGCGCGGCCACAGGTCGAACAGGTCCTTGTCGTAGTACTGCGGTGTGGCGCCGTACTCGTGGAGGTCGTAGATCACGTCAGGGCGTTGGTCGCGGACGACCGCGGCCATGGCGCGGCCCTCGGCGGTCTGCAGCGCGAGGTGGTCGCGGTTGATGTCCACGCCGTCGCTGTTGCCCCGGGTGTCGGCGGCCCGGCCGTCGGGGTTGGCGGTGGGCACGACGAGCAGGGTGGTGCGCTCCAGGAACCGCCGGGTCGTGCGGTCCTTCGCGTAGGCCAGGTCACGGACGGTGGACAGACAGGCCTCGCGGCCGGAGGGTTCGTCGCCGTGCTGGCTGCACACCAGCAGCACCTTGTTCGGGGCGTGGCGCGTGCCGATCCGGACCAGCTGGAGCGGGCGGTCCTGCTTCGTCGTGCCGATGCGGGTGACGGAGACCCGGTCGCTCGCCCGGTCGACGGCCCTGAGGAAGCTCTGCTCCTGCGGCCCGCTGGTCCAGCGGGCGCCGTCCGACTGCTCGAAGCCGGTGCGGGGCGGGGAGTCGGCGGCCTGGGCTGGGACCGTCACGAGGGACGCGGCGAGGGCTGCCGCGGCGAGGGTCAGGGTTCGCGTACGGGTGCGGGTCACTGGCCTCCCTCCGGGATGCGGTGGACGGTGCGCGGCGGGGCTACGCCGTCGAGGGGCGCGGCCTCGGGAGCCACCGCGACGGAACCCGCCGTGGCGCGGGCGAAGGCGGGGGCGCCGCCGACCAACGGGACGCGGGCCTTCGTCCGGGAGAGGTCGACGGTGAGGGTCGGCTTGGTCGACGGCGGGTCGATCAGGTCCTTGTCCGTGCCCGCGACGATCAGGGCCAGGCGGTGGCCGGCCGGGACGACGTGGTCGGTGGCCGCCAGGTCGAGGGTGATCGTGTACGCCTTGCCCGGGGTGAGGGGCCGGCCCTTGTGGTCCGAGGCGTGGTTGCCCAGGTCGGCCCAGCCGCGGCTGACGACCGTGTAGTCGACGTCGGCGGTCTTGGCCTTCGTCTCCTTGAAGCAGGCGCTGTCACCGGTGGTGCTCAGGCCCCAGCAGGTGCGGTCGGTGAGCGTCGTGATGCCCTCGCCGCTCGCCGCGTAGTCGCGGATGGTGTCGGGGCCGAGGTCGACTAGGACGGCGGAGAGGTGGGCCGTCGCGGTGGTCGGGGTCGCGGTGACGGTGACCTCGGAGGAGCCGGACAGACGCAGGTCGCGGGTGAGCGGCTTGGTGACGAAGCCCGCCTTGTCGGGGGTGGAGCGGTCGATGTGGGCGGCCCAGTCCGTCTCGCCGTGCTGCGGGTCGTCGGTGAAGGCCTCGGTGCCGTTGCCCTTGCGCAGGCCGAGGGTGCCGACGCCGGCCTGGCTGCCCTTGGCGGGGCGCAGGGTGGTCGTGGCGGTGCCGCGCGGCGGCCAGGCCTCGGCGGTGACCCACTGGTCGGGGTGGCGTTCGATGTCGGCCATGGGCTCGCGGTCGATGCCGTTGTCGTAGCCGAGGAGTTCGTGGTCGAACCAGCGGTGCAGGGTCTCGACCCACTCGGCGCGGCGGAAGTCGAAGGGGTCGACGTGGCCGGTCTGGGAGAGCCAGATCTTGCGCTCGACGCCGTTCTTCGCGAGGGCGTCCCACCACTGGCCGACGTGCTTCATCCGCACGTTGAGGTCCTGCATGCCGTGGATCAGGAAGACGCTGGCCCGGACCTTGCGGGCGTCCTTCACGTAGTCGCGCTCGGTCCACAGGGGCGTCCAGTCGCCGGTGCGCGGGGCCCCGTCGACGAGCTGCTGCTGGACGGCGGCGCACTTGGCGCGGGCGTCGGGGCTGTCGACGTAGTCGGAGAGCGCGTCGGGGCCGGAGTCGTACAGCGGGGCGCCCTGCTGGAAGTAGTAGTCGTACCAGGAGGAGATGGCGCTGATCGGCACGATGGTCTTCAGGCCCTCGACGCCGGTGGCGGCGACGCCGCCCGCGATGGTGCCGTCCCAGCTCTTGCCGATCATCCCGGTGCGGCCGTTGGTCCACGTCGCCTTGGCCTTGGTGGTGCCGGTGCGGGTCGTGTACGCCTTGGCGCGGCCGTTCAGCCAGTCGACGACGGCCTTCGCGGAGAGGATGTCGGAGCGGCCGCCGACGTCTACGCAGCCGTCGGAGCGGTTGGTGCCGGCGAGGTCGACGCCGACGAAGGCGTAGCCGCGGGGCACGAAGTAGTTGTCGTAGAACAGCGGCATCTGTACGACGTCGCCGTTCGCGTCGTACGTCTTCTTCTGGCTCTCGTTGCCGCGCCCGCAGCAGGAGTAGTAGGGGCTGGCGTCCATGACGACGGGCACCTTGCGGCCCTGCGCGGCCGTCTCGCGCGGCCGGACGACGTCGACGGCGACGCGGTCCTTCTGGCCGTCGCGGTCGAGGTCGAGTCCCGTGTCCACCCATACGGCCTCGCGGATGGCGTTCTCGTACGAGTAGACGGGCCTGCTCTCCCGCGGCGCGGCGGCCTGTGCCGTGGCGGGGGCGAGGAACGTGGCCAGCAGGGCGGCTGTGGCCGCCGCCGCGAGCTGTCTGAAGATCGTGAAGCGCATGCGGTTCGGCATGCGCGGACGGTACATCGGTGAACTCCTGTGCAGAAGAGGGTGGCTGACGGCGTATGAGGCCGCGTGTGGCCGATAAACGCCCCTGGGGCGGGTCGGCCCATTGCGGCCGAATGGCGATCGTGTGACGGCGGTGGTCATGGACACACCGGAGTCACAGGTACTGAATAGGCTCCGGACAGACTTCGGGCCCCTACGACTTGGAGCTTTCGTGCACCGCAGAATCATGGCGCCGGGCGCGCTCGCAGCCGCCTCTCTGATGCTGGCGATCCCGGCGTCGGCCGCGAGCCTCTCCCCCGGCGCTCCGGGCATCGGCGACCCCTACTACCCGGCCTACGGCAACGGCGGATACGACGTCTCGCACTACGACCTGCGGCTGAAGTACCAGCCGGCCACGGACGAGTTGCAGGGCACGGCGACGCTGCTGGCCCGGACCACGCAGGAGCTGTCCCGGTTCAATCTGGACTTTCTGCTGGATGTCAGCGAGGTCCGGGTCAATGGCGCGAAGGCGTCGTTCGCGACGTCCGGCGAGCACGAGTTGGAGATCACGCCGGCGAAGCCGTTGGCCAAGGGCGCGCCCGTCACCGTGGTCGTGCGCTACCGCGGAGTGCCGTCCTCGAAGGAGGCGTACGGCTTCAACGCCTGGCTGCGCACCGCGGACGGCGGGGTCGCCGCGGGCGAGCCCGAGGGGGCCTGGTGGTGGTTCCCGAGCAATGACCATCCGCGTGACAAGGCGACCTTCGACGTGTCGGTGCAGGTGCCGGACGGTACGCAGTTCATCTCCAACGGCACGCTGCAGTCGACGAGTTCACGGGCCGGCTGGACCCGCTACAACTGGCGCTCCAACAAGCCGCAGGCCACTTACCTCGCCACGTTCGCGGCCGGCAAGTTCGACGTCACGACCGGGACGTCCGAGAGTGGGATTCCGGTCATCAACGCCTACAGCAAGGACCTCGGTGACACCGCCGGTGCGGCGAGGGCGAGCGTCGAGCGGACCGGGGAGATCGCCGACTGGCTGACCGAGTACTTCGGGCCCTATCCGTACAACGCGCTCGGCGGGTACGTGCCCAACACCCCCACCGTCGGGTACGCGCTGGAGACCCAGACCCGGCCCTTCTACAGTCCCCGCCAGTTCGCGAGCGGGTCGAACGTCTCCGTGGTCGTGCACGAGCTGGCCCACCAGTGGTACGGCGACGACGTGTCGGTCAAGGACTGGAAGGACATCTGGATCAACGAGGGCTTCGCCCGGTACGCGCAGTGGCTGTGGTCGGAGCACGAGGGCGAGGGCACCGCGCAGGAGATCGCCGACTACGTGTACGCCTCGCACGCCGCCGAGGACCCGTTCTGGACGGTGAAGCCCGGTGACCCCGGGCCGGAGAACCAGTTCGACATCGCCGTCTACGACCGGGGTGCGCTGGCCCTCCAGGCGCTGCGCAACGAGATCGGGGACGACGCGTTCCTCGCCGTTCTCAAGGGCTGGCCGCAGAAGTTCGCCTACGGCAACGCGTCGGTGGCCGACTTCCAGCGGTACGCCGAGGAGGTGTCCGGGAAGCCGCTGGCCGCCCTCTTCGACACCTGGCTGTTCCAGCCGTCGAAGCCGGCCGCTCCGGCGGCGCGCGGCGCGTCCATCGCCAGGTCGGCCGAGGAGCCGGCACAGCCGAAGTCCTGGAAGGAGATCGCGGCGACGAACGGCGTGCACGACCATGGGCATGACGGTGAGGGCAAGGGCGGGCACTGACGCCCTGGGGCGCCTGAGGGGGCGTGCATGACCTCGCCGTCGCGCCGGGGTTGTGCACGCCCTCGCCGTGGATCCTGCGGACAGTGGGCGACCGCACGTCGTTGGTGGTTGGTCGCGCAGTTCCCCGCGCCCCTTCAGGGCGCGTCCGTGCACACCCCTTCCGGTTCCGCCCGGCGGCGCGGATCGGTCGTTGACGGGCGGTGACTACTTCGTGAGGTCGGTCAGCTCTCGGGCTTCCGCCGCGGCGACGCGGCGGCGGAGGGCGAACCAGCCGCCGGTCAGCATGAGGGCGATGACGGGGATGAGGAGGAGGGTCTTGCGGCCGACCTCGGGGTCGTTCCACATCAGGCCGAGGACGGCGACCAGGAAGGCGATGGTCACGATCTCGGTGACCGGGCTGCCAGGGAGGCGGAAGCTGGGGCGGGTGACCAGGCCCGCCTTGGCGCGGCGGACGAAGAGCAGGTGGCAGATCATGATGATCACCCACGTCGAGATGATGCCGAGGGACGCGACGTTCAGCACGATCTCGAAGGCCTGGCTGGGCATGAGGTAGTTCAGGCCGACGCCTAGGACGCACACCGCGCAGGTGAGCAGGATGCCGCCGTACGGGACCTGGCTGCGGTTCATGCGGGCGGTGAACTTGGGGGCCGAACCCGCCATCGCCATCGAGCGGAGGATGCGGCCCGTGGAGTACAGGCCGGAGTTGAGGGAGGACATCGCCGCCGTCAGGACCACCAGGTTCATCACGTCGCCCGCGCCCTCGACTCCGATCTTCGACAGGACCGTGACGAAGGGGCTCTCGTCGGCCGAGTAGACCGAGCCGGGGAGCAGAAGGGCGAGGAGGACGACCGAGCCGACGTAGAAGAGGCCGACCCGCCACATGATCGAGTTCACCGCGCGCGGGACGACCTTCTCCGGCTCGGCGGTCTCGCCCGCGGCGACGCCGACCAGTTCCAGCGCGGCGTACGCGAAGATGACGCCCTGCATGACGAGGACGACGGGCATCAGACCGTGCGGGAAGACACCGCCGTGGTCGGTGATCACGTCCAGGCCAGGAGTCTGCCCGCCGACCTCGTGCTGGGTGGCGAGCAGGAAGATGCCGACGAACATGAAGGCGACGAGCGTGGCGACCTTGATGATCGCGAACCAGAACTCCATCTCGCCGAAGATCTTCACCGAGATCAGGTTCACCGCCAGGACCACCGCGAGGGCGGCCAGGGCGAGCACCCACTGCGGGATGTCGGTGAACAGGCTCCAGTAGTGCGTGTAGAGCGCGATGGCGGTGATGTCGGCGATACCGGTCGTCGACCAGTTCAGGAAGTACATCCAGCCCGCGACGTACGCGCCCTTCTCGCCGAGGAACTCACGCGCGTACGACACGAACGAGCCGGACGAGGGGCGGTAGAGCACGAGCTCGCCGAGGGCACGGACGACGAAGAAGGCGAAGATGCCGCAGACCAGGTAGGCGATGGCCAGTGCCGGGCCCGCGTTGTGGAGGCGGCCGCCGGCGCCGAGGAAGAGGCCGGTGCCGATGGCCCCGCCGATGGCGATCATGTTGACGTGGCGGGCCTTGAGGTCCTTGCTGTAACCGGCGTCGCCCGCGTCCGCGGGCATCTGGGCCGCGTCGCTGCGAGGTGCGGCCACGGCCGTGTTCACGGCGTCCTTGCTCACGGGTGGTACCACTCTCTGGTGCGCCCGAGCGGGTCGCGCTCGGGTGTCCGGACGTACGTAAGGCCTGCGCCCTCGGTAAAGGCGCAGACCAAGGGGTCACCTTCCCCCAGAGCACGCGGCTCACGCGGTGGCGTACGTCACAGAGCGTTACTTCTCACACGGCACTTCCGCCCCACCGTCATCGGTCACCGGAGGTGTCACAGCACTGGTGAGACAGCGATACTGCTGCACATGACGAGCGGCACCGAGGAGACGACCCTCACGATCGACGAACTGGCCGCGCGGGCGGGGGTGACGGTCCGCACGGTGCGGTTCTACGGCACCAAGGGGCTGTTGCCGCCGCCGGTGCTCGGTCCGCGTCGGGTGGGGCACTACGGGCGTGACCATCTGGCCCGGCTGGCGCTCATCGAGGAGTTGCAGCAGCAGGGGATGACGCTGGCCGCGATCGAGCGGTATGTGCAGCAGTTGCCGCCCGGTCTGGACGCCCATGATCTCGCCATCCACCGGGCTGTGGTGGCGTCCTGGGCGCCGGATGCCGTGGAGACGGTGTCGCGGGTGGAGCTGGAGCGGCGGGCTGGGCGGGGACTTGGTGACGAGGACGTGGAGCGGCTGGTCGCGATGGGGGTGGTCGAGACGGGCGACGGTGGCAGTGGTGGGTCCTGTGACTACCGCGTCGATCTCGGGCTGCTGAGGCTGGGGGTCGGGCTGCTGGACGTGCCGCTGTCGCAGGAGGCGATCCTCGCTGCGCGCAAGGTTCTCATCGAGCACTCGCGTGCCGTCGCGCATGAGTTGTCGCAGCTGTTCCGTGGGGAGGTGTCGGAGCGTGCCGCGCAGGATGTGCGGTCGTTGTCCGCGTCCATGCAGCCCGTGGTGGTGCAGGCTCTGTTGACGACCTTTCAGCGGTCGTTGCGCGAGGAGGTGCGGGGCTGGGTGGACGGCATACCCGACGCCCCCGCCTCCCCCTGAGGAACCTCGCCCCCGCCGC
>NZ_KQ948924.1:565831-1155197 GCF_001514235.1 Streptomyces caeruleatus
GCCCGGCGTCAGGCGCCCGGCGTCAGGCGTCAGGCGTCAGGCGTCGCCGAAGCGCTCCCCCTTCTCCGCCTTCTCCACGAGCAGCGCCGGCGGAGCGAACCGGTCCCCGTACCGTTCCGCCAGCTCGCGCGCGCGGGCGGTGAAGCCGGGGACGCCGCCGTCGTAGCCGTTGATGTACTGGAGGACACCCCCGGTCCAGCCGGGGAATCCGATGCCGAAGACGGAGCCGATGTTCGCGTCGGCGACGGAGGTGAGAACGCCCTCCTCGAGGAGCCGGACGGTGTCGAGGGCCTCGGAGAAGAGCATGCGTTCCTGCATGTCCCGGAAGGGGATCTCGGCACCCTCACGGGTGAAGTGCTCGCGCAGCCCCGGCCACAGGGCGACGCGCTTGCCGTCCGCGTCGTAGTCGTAGAAACCGGCCCCGCCACTGCGCCCGGGACGGTCGAACTCGTCGACCATGCGGTCGATGACGGCCTCGGCGGGGTGGGACACCCAGGTGCCGCCCGCCTCCTCCACGGCCCGCTTGGACTCGCCCCGGATCTTGCGCGGGAGCGTGAGCGTCAGCTCGTCCATGAGGGAGAGGACCTTGGCCGGGTAGCCGGCCTGGGCCGCCGCCTGTTCGACCGACGCGGGCTCGATGCCCTCCCCGACCATCGCGACGCCCTCGTTGATGAAGTGGCCGATGACCCGGGAGGTGAAGAAGCCGCGGGAGTCGTTGACGACGATCGGCGTCTTCTTGATCTGCCGGACCAGGTCGAAGGCACGGGCCAGCGCCTCCTCGCCGGTCCGCTCGCCCTTGATGATCTCGACGAGGGGCATCTTGTCGACGGGTGAGAAGAAGTGCAGGCCGATGAAGTCGGACTGGCGCTCGACGCCCTCGGCGAGGGCGGTGATGGGGAGCGTGGAGGTGTTGGAGCACAGCAGGGCGTCCGGCTCGACGATGTCCTGGATCTCCTGGAAGACCTTGTGCTTCAGCTCCGGGTTCTCGAAGACGGCCTCGATGACCGCGTCGCAGCCGGCCACGTCCTGAGGGTCGGCCGTGGGTGTGATGCGGGCGAGCAGCGCGTCGGCCTTCTCCTGGGTCGTACGGCCCCTGGAGACCGCCTTCGCGCACAGCTTCTCGGAGTAGCCCTTGCCCTTGACGGCGGCTTCGAGCGCCACGTCCTTCAGGACGACGTCGATCCCCGCGCGGGCGCACGAGTAGGCGATGCCCGCGCCCATCATCCCGGCGCCGAGGACGGCGACCTTGCGGACCTGCCGCGGCTCGACGCCCTTGGGGCGGTTGGCGCCGGAGTTGACGGCCTGGAGGTCGAAGAAGAACGCCTGGATCATGTTCTTGGAGGTCTGGCCCGCCGCCAGCTCCACGAAGTAGCGGGCCTCGATGACCTGCGCGGTCTCGAAGTCGACCTGGGCGCCTTCGACAGCGGCGGCGAGGATGTTGCGCGGCGCCGGGTAGGGAGCGCCGTTGGTCTGCTTGCGCAGGCTGGCCGGGAAGGCGGGGAGGTTCGCCGCGAACTTGGGGTTGGCGGGCGTGCCGCCGGGGATCCTGTAGCCCGGCTTGTCCCAGGGCTGCTGCGACTCGGGGTGGGCCTCGATGAAGGCGCGGGCCTTGGTGAGCAGTTCCTCCTGGGTGGCGGCCACGTCGTCGATCAGGCCGTTCTGCAGGGCGCGCTGCGGGTTGTACTGGGTGCCCTGGAGGAGGACCTTCAGCAGCGCGTCGGCGATGCCGAGGAGGCGGACGGTGCGGACGACGCCGCCTCCGCCCGGCAGCAGGCCGAGGGTGACCTCGGGGCAGCCGATCTTGGAGCCGGGCGCGTCGAGGGCGATGCGGTGGTGGCAGGCGAGCGCGATCTCGTAGCCGCCGCCGAGGGCCGCGCCGTTCATCGCGGCGACGACCGGCTTGCCCAGGGTCTCGATGCGGCGCAGGTCGCGCTTGATGGCCAGGCCGCCGTCGAACAGGTCCTGGGCCGTCTCGGGGGTGACGCGGATCAGGTCGCGCAGGTCGCCGCCGGCGAAGAACGTCTTCTTGGCGGAGGTGATGATGACACCGCGGATGGTGTCCTTCTCGGCCTCCAGCCGGTCGGTGATCACGGCGAGGGAGTCGCGGAACGCCTGGTTCATGGTGTTCGCGGACTGGTCGGGGTCGTCGAGGACGAGGGTGACGACGCCGGTGCGGTCCTGTTCCCAGCGGATGGTGGTGCTCTGCGTCATGACGGGGTCTCCGTTGAAGTCTCTGAAGTCTCTTGGTTCCGCCGGGTGTTCAGATGCGCTCGACGATCGTGGCGATGCCCATGCCGCCGCCGACGCAGAGGGTCGCGAGGCCGTACCGCTTGTCCTGGCGCTCCAGTTCGTCGATCAGGCTGCCCAGGATCATCGCGCCGGTCGCGCCGAGCGGGTGGCCGAGGGCGATGGCGCCGCCGTTGACGTTGACCTTGTCCAGGGACAGGCCCATGTCCTTGACGAAGCGCAGGACGACGGCCGCGAAGGCCTCGTTGATCTCGACGAGGTCGATGTCGTCGATGGTCAGGCCGGCCTTGGCGAGCGCCTTGCGGGTGGCGGGCGCGGGGCCGGTGAGCATGATGGTGGGCTCGGAGCCGGAGACGGCGGCGGAGACGATCCGCGCGCGCGGCCGCAACCCGTAGCGCTCACCGACCTCCTTCGAACCGATGGCGACCAGGGAGGCGCCGTCGACGATGCCGGAGGAGTTGCCCGCGTGGTGGACGTGGTCGATCTTCTCGACCCAGTGGTACTTCTGCAGGGCCACGGCGTCGAAGCCGCCCAGGTCGCCGATGTCCGCGAAGGACGGCTTCAGCTTGGCGAGGGAGTCGGCGGTGGTGCCGGGGCGCGGGTGCTCGTCGTGGTCGAGGACCGTCAGGCCGCTGCGGTCCTTCACGGGTACGACGGAGCGGTCGAAGCGGCCCTCCTTCCAGGCCGTGGCCGCGCGCTCCTGGGAGAGGGCGGCGTACTCGTCGACGTCGCGGCGCGAGAAGCCCTCGATGGTGGCGATCAGGTCGGCGCCGATGCCCTGCGGCACGAAGTTGACGGCGAGGTTGGTCATCGGGTCGTTGAACCAGGCGCCGCCGTCCGAGGCCATCGGCACCCGGGACATGGACTCGACGCCGCCCGCGAGGACGAGGTCCTCCCAGCCGGAGCGCACCTTGGCGGCGGCCAGGTTGACAGCTTCGAGGCCCGAGGCGCAGAAGCGGTTCTCCTGTACGCCGGCCACCGTGTCCGGGAGGCCCGCCGCGATGGCGGCGATGCGGGCGATGTCGGAGCCCTGGTCGCCGACCGGGCCGACGACGCCGAGCACGATGTCGTCGACGGCCGCCGGGTCGAGGCCGGGGAAGCGGTCGCGGATCTCGTGGATGAGGCCGACGACCAGGTCGATCGGCTTGGTGCCGTGCAGGGCGCCGTTGGCCTTGCCGCGGCCGCGCGGGGTGCGGATCGCGTCGTACACATACGCTTCGGTGCTCACAGGGAAGCCTTTCGAGGGTGAGGGTCAGCCGAGCAAGGGAGCTGAGCGGGGGAGCCCTAGCCGAGCAGGGAACGTCCGATGATCTCCTTCATGATCTCGGTCGTTCCGCCGTAGATGGTCTGGATACGGCCGTCGGTGAAGGCCCGGGCGACCGGGAATTCGCTCATATAGCCGTAGCCGCCGTGCAGTTGGAGGCAGCGGTCCGCGACCCGCTTTTGGAGCTCGGTCGCCCACCACTTGGCCATGGAGGCGTGCACGGCGTCGAGCTCGCCGTTGTCGTGGTCGGCTATGCAGCGGTCGAGGAAGGTGCGGGTGACGGCGCACTCGGTGGCCATCTCGGCGATCTCGAACCGGATGTGCTGCTTGGTGGCCAGCGGCCGGCCGAACGCCTCGCGTTCCTTGACGTACTGCGTGGTGATCTCCAGCAGGTGCTCGGCGGCGGCGATGGCGGAGACCGCGATGCTCAGCCGCTCCTGCGCGAGGTTCGTCATCAGATGGACGAAGGCGCCGTCGAGGTCGCCGAGGAGGTTCTCCTTGGGCACGCGGACGTCGCGGAAGAACAGCTCGGCGGTGTCCTGCGCCTTCTGGCCGATCTTGTCGAGGTTGCGGCCGCGCTCGAAGCCGTCCGTGCCGCGCTCGACGACGAGCAGCGACAGCCCGCGCGCCGCCCTCGGGGGTCGTCTTCGCGACGACGATCACCAGGTCGGCGAGGATCCCGTTGGAGATGAAGGTCTTGGAGCCGTTGAGCACCCAGTGGTCGCCGTGGTCCTCGGCGTGGGTGCGGATGCCCTGGAGGTCGGAGCCGGCGCCGGGCTCGGTCATGGCGATGGCCGTGATCAGCGAGCCGTCGCAGAAGCCGGGCAGCCAGCGGCGCTTCTGCTCTTCGGTGGCGAGCGAGGTGAGGTACGGGCCGATGATGTCGTTGTGCAGGCCGAGCGCGAGTCCCGGGGTGCCCGCGCGGGTGAACTCCTCGGCGAGGACGGCGCTGTACCGGAAGTCGGGCGTGCCGCCGCCCCCGTACTCCTCGGGGACGGCGAAGCCGAGCAGGCCCTGCTTGCCGGCCGCCCGCCAGGCGTCGCGGGAGACGATGCCGTCCTTCTCCCACTGCTCGTAGTACGGCAGGACCTCCTTGGCCAGGAAGCTGCGCACGGTCGCGCGGAACGCGTCGTGCTCGGGGGCGAAGATCTGCCGCTTCATTCGGGGCCCTTCGTGGGTTCCTGGTGCTTCAGAAGGTCGGGGACGTCCCAGTCGCGCGCCACGCCGGCGGTGTCCGCGCCGGGCTGGGCCGGGCCGGTGCGGACGGCCGTCGGGGTCGCGGAGAAGCGGGGCGCGGGGGCGGGCTGGGTGATGCCGCCGTGGTCGGTGAAGGTGCCCCGGGCGGCGAGGTGCGGGTGGTGCGGGGCCTCGCGCAGGGACAGGACGGGGGCCACGCAGGCGTCGGAGCCCTCGAAGAGGGCCGTCCACTCGTCCCTGGTACGGGACTTGAAGCGGGCGGCGACCGCCTCGCGCAGCTCGCCCCAGCGGGACCAGTCCTTGCGGGCGGCCGCGTGCTCCTCGATGCCGAGAAGCCGCAGGAACTCGGCGTAGAACTGCGGTTCCAGGGCGCCGACCGCCATGTACTTCCCGTCGGCGGTCTCGTAGGTGCCGTAGTACGGGCAGCCGCCGTCGAGGAGGTTGGCGCCGCGCCGGTCCTGCCAGCCACCCGCGGCGAGCATGCCGTGGATCATCGCGGAGAGGTGGGAGGTGCCGTCGACGATGGCGGCGTCGACGACCTGGCCGGTGCCGGTCGCGCGCGCGTGGTGGAGGGCGGCGAGGACGCCGATGACGAGGTAGAGGGAGCCGCCCGCGTAGTCGCCGACCAGGTTGGCGGGGACGGCGGGTGGTTCGTCGGGGCTGCCGATCATGCCGAGGGTGCCGGTGAGCGCGATGTAGGCGATGTCGTGGCCGGCGCGCTGGGCGAGCGGCCCGTCCTGGCCCCAGCCGGTCATCCGGCCGTAGACCAGCGCCGGGTTGCGGGCGTGGCAGGCCTCGGGGCCGACGCCGAGGCGCTCGGCGACGCCGGGGCGGTAGCCCTCGATGAGGATGTCGGCGCGGGCGGCGAGGTCGAGGACGCGCGCGGGGCCGTCGGGGGACTTCAGGTCGACGATCACCGAGCGCTTGTTGCGGTTGGTGATGTCGTACGCGGTGTCGATGGCGAGTCCCGTGCCGCCGGGCCGGTCCACGCGGACGACGTCGGCGCCGAGGTCGGCGAGGAGCATGGCGGCGAACGGGCCGGGCCCGATTCCGGCCAGCTCGACCACGCGCACGCCGGTGAGCGGGCCCTGTTCTGGCGTCGTCGCCATCCTGCCCCCAGGGGTATGACACAACTGCTGTAACACCAGTGATGCTAAGAACATGCGCCGACGGACACAAGAGCAAGCGCTTAGGAAGTTACCCGCCGGAAGCCGGTCCGCGAACCGGTGCGGTGCGGGTCAGCGCGTGTCCAGCTCCGCTATCAGCCGTTTCGGTGCGATGGTGCGGTAACTCTCCTCCACCCAGTCGCACAGCAGCTCGGCCGTCGGGGCACCCTTCTGCTCCAGCGGGATACTCACCCAGCCCGCCTTGCCCAGGCCGTATCCGGCGGGTTCGGCGCCCGGGCAGGTCAGGGCGTGGGCGTGGGCAGCCTCGTCCTTGAGCTTCACCGTGACGCCCATCGGATAGCCGCCGTCGGAGACACCGAGGAAGACGAAGACCTTCTTGTTGGCCTTGGCGACCGTCTCGCCCCACGGGAACTCCTCGACCGCGCCCGGCATCCCGAGCGCGAACTCGCGCACTTTTTCCCACTTCTTCAGGGCAGACCTGGGCACGGCCACCGCTTACCTCCGGGCTCGTCGTCGGGCTCCGCACAGCTCACGCTAGCCTCGGCCACCGACAACGGCGCGTGCTGCGAGACCGAGGGGTGTCATGACCAGGCTGAACAGGACGGATCGCCCGTACGACGTGGTGCTCTTCGGAGCGACGGGTTTCGTCGGGATCCTCACCGCGGAGTACCTCGCCGCGCGGGCGCCCGAAGGGCTGCGCTGGGCCGTCGCCGGGCGCAGCAGGGAGAAGCTGGAGCGGCTGCGCGACGGGCTGCCGGGCGGCGCGGAGATCGGGGTGCTGGAGGCGGACGTCTCGGACCCGGCCTCGATGCGACGGCTCGCGGAGCACGCGCGCGTGGTGGCCACGACGGTGGGTCCGTACGTGAACTACGGCGAGGATCTCGTCGCCGCCTGCGCGGACACCGGCGCCGACTATCTCGACCTGTCCGGTGAGCCGGAGTTCGTGGACCTGACGTACGTCCGGCACGACGCACGCGCGCGTGAGACGGGCGCTCGGCTGGTGCACGCCTGTGGCTTCGACTCGGTCCCGCACGACCTGGGCGCGTACTTCACCGTCCAGCAGCTGCCTCAGGGCGTGCCGCTGACCGTGGACGGGTTCGTGACCGCCGACGCCATGTTCTCCGGCGGCACGTTCGCGTCGGCGCTCAACCAGTTCTCGCGCGGGCGCCAGATGCTGTCCGCCGCACGCGACCGGGCCCGCCACGAGCCGCGTCTGATGGGACGCCGGGCGCAGGCGCCGACGGGTGCGCCGCGGTTCGCCAAGGAGGTCGGCGCCTGGGCGGTGCCGCTGCCGACGATCGACCCGCAGATCGTCCGGCGCTCCGCGCGGGCCCTCGACCGGTACGGCCCCGACTTCCGCTACCGCCACTACGCCGCCGTACAGCATCTGCCGGTCGCGCTCGGCGGAGTCGCGGCGGTCGGCGCGCTCGCCACCGCCGCCCAACTGCCGCCCGCCCGGCGCTGGTTGTCCGACCGGCTCAAGCCCGGCGAGGGGCCGAGCCCGGAGCGGCGCGCGAAGAGCTGGTTCTCGGTCCGTTTCGTCGGCGAGGGCGGCGGCCGGCGCGTCTTCACGGAGGTCGCGGGCGGTGACCCCGGCTACGGGGAGACGGCGAAGATGTTCGCCGAGTCGGCCCTGTCCCTCGCCTTCGACGACCTGCCGCCCACGGCCGGTCAGGTCACGACGGCGGTCGCGATGGGGGACGCGCTGATCGAGCGGCTGCGGAAGGCGGGCATCACCTTCCGGGTGGCCGCGACCCGCTGAACCGCGCCCGCACTACTCGCTGAAACCGGCCCTACAGGGTCCACCCCGCCACCGTGAAGATCATCCCGCCGATCCAGGCCAGCCCCGCCACCACGGCGAGGACCAGCGCGGCCGTCACGGCACGCTCGACGGGACGGTCGGGGTCGGCGAGGGGCTTCGGTGCACGGTGCGTCGTCATACCCCAGAGCCTGCCGATCACGGCGGGCGGCGACATCCGTACAGGTACTCAGACGACGTACTCAGCCGACGTACTCAACCGACGTACTCAGGCGGACCGCAAGGGGGCCTCATCGGTCGGTCGCGTCCTTCAGTGCCTGCCGGCACAAGGAGTCCGCGCGGCGGGTCGTCTCCGGAAGGCGGTACTCGGGGGTGAGCGCGAGGGTGTGGGCGCAGGCGTTGTCGAGGCTCACCCGGTGGCCGACCGAGACGAAGACCGGCTTGACGGTGTCGCGGGTGCGCAGGGCGCGGCCGACCTCCTCGGCGCCCGCCGTGAGCGGTGCGGACGATCCGCGTGCGGCGGCGGGGGCGTCGTAGGTGAAGGTGAACGGGTTCTTGGCGACGCCGATCGTCGGCAGCCCGGTGAGGACGCCGAGGTGGCTGGCGAGGCCGAAGCGGCGGGGGTGGGCGAGGCCGTAGCCGTCGCAGACGACCAGGCCGGGTGGACAGGGCAGGGCGTCGAGGGCGGCCAGGACCGTGGGGATCTCGCGGAAGGCGAGCAGGCCGGGGACGTAGGGGAAGGAGATCCGGCCGGCGGCCGTGGCCTCGGCGACCACCTCCAGGGTCGCGGCGTCCAGCACGACCGCGGCGGCCGCGACCACGTCCCGTTCGTCGTCGTAGGCCACGTCGACGCCGGTCACATGACCGGATCCGGCCGGCGGGCCCGGCTCGTCGAGCACCACCCGCTCCCGGAGTTCGTCCTGGACGGCGCGGGCCGCTTCCTCGGTCGCGGGCCAGCCCGCGGGAATGCTTACGGTCGTCATGGTGGGCACGAGCGTACGGGTCCGGGGGTAGGCTCGCGATCATGTTCGTGCTGGAGCTGACCTACACCGCCCCGCTCGAGGACGTCGACGCCGTGCTGGAGGCCCATGTGGCGTGGCTCGACGAGCAGTACGAGCGAGGGGTGTTCCTCGCGTCCGGACGCAAGAACCCCCGCGACGGCGGAGTGATCCTCGCCGTCGCGGAGGACCGCGGGCGCGTCGAGGAGATCGCCGCGGGGGATCCGTTCGTCACGGCCGGGGTGTGCGCGTACCGCGTCACCGAGTTCGTCGCCACGAAGACGGCGCCGGGGCTGGAGCGCTACCGCGAGACGTCCGGCTGAGACGGTCGGCCGGGGCGCTCGGACGGGCCGGGTCTGGGCGGTCGGTCACTTCCCGCCCAGCGCCTGCTTGAGCTGGCTCTTGTTCATGTCCGAACGCCCGTGGATGTTGCGGCGCTTGGCCTCCTCGTAGAGCTGGTCGTAGGTGGGTCCCTGGGAACCCTTGCCGGACCGCTGGCCGCCCCGCTTGCCGGAGGACATGTCCTGGGTGGACGTACGGCTGGCGGACTTCGACTCGCCCGACCGGGCTCGCTCCTTGTTCACCGTCCGCGCCGCGATCTCCTTGGCGCGGCCTGTGCTCTCGCCCCGGTCCTCGGCGCTCTCCTTGATGTGCTCGTACTGGCGTTCCCGCTTGGGGCTCGAACCGCGTGGCATGTCGGGTCACTCCTCTCGCAGTCGGCGCCCGAGTACCCACTTTCGGCGTCAGCTCTCCAGCCGTGCGACCCGGCCCTTCTCCCCCGCGGCCCAGCAACCCAGGCCGGGCGTGCAGTCCACGGTGTCGTACGAGCCGCTGTCGACGGTCCGCCAGGTGCGGCCGCCGTCGGTCGTCAGGTCGGTGCCGGTCGGGCCGACCGCGAGGGCTGCGGTGCGGCTGTGCGGGAGCCAGGCGACACCGGAGCGGTAGGCGGGCGGCGGCGTGGCGGCGGGCTGCCAGCCCCGGCCGGCGTCGCGGGTGTGTGCGGCCGCCTGCGGGGAGGCCTGGTCGGGGCGGTAGTCGCCGCCGACCGCGAGGCCGTGCGTACGGTCGCGGAAGGCGAGGGCGAAGACGCCGCGGGCGGGGTCGCCGGCGGGGATCGGGGTGTCGGCGGCCGTCCAGGTCAGTCCCCGGTCGCGGGAGTGCAGTACACGCGCGCGTGCGGCGCCGCCGGTGGCCAGCCAGACGTCCTTCGGCCCGGAGCCGACCAGGCACTGCCCGCTCGCCGCGAAACCGGCCTCGCCCTCCAGCGCGGCGGGCATCCCCTCGCTGGGCAGCACCTTCCAGGAGCGGCCGCCGTCGCTGGTCGACAGGATGCGGAACCTGCCGTCGACGGGGTCGCTCATCGCCAGTCCGTGGCGGCGGTCGAAGAAGGTCATGCAGTCGTAGAAGGCCCGCGCGTCGGTGTTGCGGAAGGACTCCGTCCAGGTCGCGCCGCCGTCGTCCGTGCGGTACACGCGGGACGCCTCGCCCTCCCCGATGGCCAACACCACCGCGCGGTGCGCGTCGAACGCCTCGACGTCCCGGAACTGCAGCTCGCCGGCGCCGGGCGGCGAGACGTTCCGCCAGGTCGCGCCGCCGTCGGTCGTACGCAGGACCGTACCCGCCGTTCCAGCCAGCCACGCGGTGTTCCGGCTGACCGCGGAGAGCCCCCGGAAGCGGACCTCGGGTGTGCCGCTGTCCTTGAGTTCCCAGTGCGGTGTCCGGCGCTCCGGTTCGTGCGCCTGCGCGGGTACGGCGGTCAGCGCGGCCAGCGCCGCCCCGCACGCCACCCCTGCGGCCACTGTCCGAAACGTACGCCCCGACCGTCGCGTGCTCCCCGAACGCCTCATGGCGGGCGAAGCTAGCCGACCGCTCCGGCGGCGTCCAGACCGCCCCCGTCACACGTGACTTTCCCGGCACACGAGGACGAACGCGTCACCCCTGTGCATGAAGGCGGTGACCGAGGTCACTCGCTCTTCGTGTGCACGGATTGGCTGATTCCATCGTCTCTACCAGTGCCCGGTCTCGTCCGCCCGGATGTTCGTCCAGCCGTCACAAGGGAGCAAGGCGTTGTCCACCGTCATCGAGCAGCCCGTTGAGGCCCGTCTCGTCGCCGCCGCGCCGCGGATGCCGAGCATTCCGGCGACCCTGCACTACGACCGGCGCGATCCGTTCGCCGTCCGCATGACCTTTCCGGCCCCGGCGACGCTGGAGGGGGTCGAGGTGTGCTGGACCTTCAGCCGGGAGCTGCTGGTGGGCGGTCTTGAGGGGCCCGAGGGGCACGGGGACGTGCGGGTGCGGCCGTACGGGTTCGACCGTACGGTGCTGGAGTTTCACGCGCCCGAGGGTACGGCTGTCGTGCATATCCGGTCGGGGGAGGTGCGGCGGTTCCTGGAGTCGACGAGTGAGTTGGTGCCGATGGGGCTGGAGCATCTTCAGTTGGATCTGGATCGGGATCTGGCGGAGCTGATGCGGGACGCCTGCTGACGCGGGCGGTTTCTCGCCCCCGCCGCCCCTACCCGTCCCATCCCTTGAAGGGGCTCCGCCCCTTCGACCCCGCTGGGGGCTGCGCCCCCAGACCCCGCTGTCGGCCCTGCGGGCCTCGTCCTCAAACGCCGGACGGGCTGAAAATGCAAACGCCGGACGGGCTGGAGGTGCCTGGGCCGGCGTCGAAGTGCGGCTGCCTCCCGCCCTCGGAAGTCGCGCCATGGGCCGGCTCGATTTAATTCCGTTGACACCCTCTCCTCGTCTCCATACCGTGTATCTCGGTTCTGTTGCCGCCGATTGGAGAAGGACGTTGCTCGTCTGAGGTCCTGAGACACCGCGCCACACCTGAGGTGTGTTTGCGCTGCGTGCGACCTCGGCGTTCGAGCCGTCCTCCGGAGCAGGGCTTTTTTTCGTCCCCTGGGTTCCCAGAGGCCTCCCCCGTTGGTCGCCGGTGTCTCGATACGCGTTTGCCCTTGATCGCTTCGAGCATCCGCGGAGGCCCGTATGTCTACTTCCATCACCTGTACTTCCCTCTTCTTCACCTGGCCGGACGGCACTCCCGTCTTCGAGGGCCTCGACGTCTCGTTCGGCCCCGGCCGGACGGGGCTGGTGGGCGTCAACGGATCGGGGAAATCAACCCTGTTGAAGCTTGTCGCCGGTGAGCTCGCCCCGGCCGACGGTGCTGTGCGTGTCGCGGGCGAGGTGGGGTATCTGCCGCAGAACGTCACGCTCGACACCGGCCTGAAGGTCGACGAGGCCCTCGGTATCGCCGCTCAGCGAGCCGCGCTGCACGCCATCGAGGCGGGCGACGTGGCCGAGGAGCACTTCGAGACCGTCGGCGACAACTGGGACGTGGAGGAGCGGGCCGTGGCCACTCTCGGCGAACTCGGGCTCGAGCACGTCGAGTTGGACAGGACCATCGGTGAGGTGTCGGGCGGCGAGTCGGTGCTGTTGCGGCTGGCGGCGCTGATGCTGCGCCGTCCGGACGTGCTGCTCCTCGACGAACCCACCAACAACCTTGACCTGTACGCGCGTCGGCGGCTTTACGCGGCCGTGGCGTCGTGGCCGGGGGTGATGGTGGTGGTCAGCCACGACCGTGAACTCCTGGAGCTCGTCGACCAGATCGCCGATCTGCGGGCCGGGGAGGTCACCTGGTACGGCGGCAACTTCTCCGCGTACGAGGAGGCGCTCGCCACCGAGCAGGACGCGGCCGAGCGGATGGTGCGGGTCGCCGAGGCCGATCTGAAGAAGCAGAAGCGCGAACTGGTCGACGCCCAGGTCAAGTTGGCCCGACGGAAGCGGTACGGGCAGAAGATGTGGGAGCAGAAGCGCGAGCCGAAGATCGTCATGGGGGCGCGCAAGCGGGCGGCACAGGAGTCCGCGGGCAAGCACCGGATCATGCACGAGGAGAAGCTCGCCGAGGCCAAGGAGCGGCTCGACGAGGCGGTGGAGGCCGTACGGGACGACGACGAGATCCGCGTCGACCTGCCGTACACGGCCGTACCGCCGGGGCGCAACGTCCTCACGCTCATGGACCTGGAGCTGGCGTACGGCGCGCGCGTGTCCGGCGGCTTCGATCTGCGTGGCCCCGAGCGGGTCGCGTTGATCGGACGCAACGGCGCGGGCAAGACGACGCTGCTGCGGACGATCGCCGGGGAGCTGCCGCCGGTGTCGGGTGAGGCGACGGCACATGTCCCGCACCGGTTCCTGCCGCAGCGGCTCGATGTACTGGACGGTGAGCTGAGCGTCGCCGAGAACGTGGCACGGTTCGCGCCTGGCGCCACCAACAACCGGGTCCGGGCACGCCTTGCCCGCTTCCTGTTCCGGGGCGCCCGCGCCGACCAGAAGGCGGCGACGCTGTCCGGCGGTGAGCGCTTCCGAGCGACTCTGGCCGCGCTGATGCTGGCCGAGCCCGCACCGCAGCTGCTGATGCTGGACGAGCCGACGAACAACCTGGACATGGCGAGCGTACGGCAGCTCACCACGGCCCTGGAGTCGTACGAGGGGGCGCTGATCGTGGCCAGTCACGACCTGCCGTTCCTGGAGTCGATCGGCATCACTCGCTGGCTGATGATGGAGGAGGGAGAACTGAGGGAAATCACGCCAGAAGCTGTCGGGTATCCCGCCTAGCTTCGGCTTCATGCCTGAATTCACGTCCGGATCCGCACCCCAATTCACACCCGGGTTCGCGCCCGAATTCACACCCGAATTCACACCCGGGTTCGCGCCCGGGTTCCTCACCATCGGTGGAGGACGGGAGAACAACCTCAAGGACGTCTCGCTCCGTATCCCGAAAGGCCGGCTGACCGTGTTCACCGGCCTTTCGGGCTCGGGGAAGTCGTCGGTCGTCTTCGACACGATCGCGGTCGAGTCGCACCAGCGCCTGACCATGAACCGGGCACACGCAGAACAGAGTCAGCCGCTTTCGATCACCCGCCGATTGGCCTGCGGTCCTGTTACGTTGCTGTCCGGGCGGCTCCCGCAACCGTCCCGGCGGCCGGGAGGGTCGTCGCGGGACGGGCAAGCCCCGTCAAACTCCCCGGAGCGATCCAGGGGCAGAGTCTCTCGTCCCAGACGGGAGAGAACTCCAGATCGGTGATCCGCGTGCAACGAATACGCGGTAGGGCCCTGCCGGGTCCCCGCACCGGACGGTGCGGTCCAGTTCCCGCCGTTCGCCGCGGGGACCCGGCAGGGCAGGCGTACACGAACAGCGCCGAACTCGACCCGGACAAGCCCGTCGTGGTGCGAAAGATCTTCGCGCGTGGGACGGGCGCCGAGCCGGGGTTCTTCAGCTTCAACTCCTCCGGCGCGTGCGGCACCTGCGAGGGCCGCGGGATCATCCACACCGACCTGGCCTTCATGGATCCGGTGACGACGACGTGCCACGACTGCGAGGGGCGGCGCTTCAGGGACGAGGTGCTGCGGCTGACCGTCGACGGCAGCTCCGTCGCGGACGTCCTGGAGATGACGGCCGAGCAGGCGCTGGGGTTCTTCCAGGACGCGGGCGTACGCCGACGGCTGCGCGCCCTGCGGGACGTGGGGCTGACGTATCTCACGCTCGGCCAGCCGCTCTCCACGCTCTCCGGCGGTGAACGGCAGCGGATCAAGCTGGCGACGCGGCTGCACCGCACGGGAGCGGTGTACGTCCTCGACGAACCGACGACCGGACTGCACATGTCGGACGTCGACGGGCTGCTCGGCTTGCTGGACCGGCTGGTCGACGGGGGCAACACGGTCGTGGTGGTCGAGCACAACCTGGAGGTGGTGGCGCACGCCGACTGGATCATCGACCTGGGGCCGACGGAGGGCGGGACGGGGGTCAGGTGATCTTCGAGGGGACCCCGCGACAGCTCCTCGACGCCCCCGGTTCCTTCACCGCCGAGCATCTCAGGAGGGCCACAGCCTGACTCCGGGGGTTTTGTACGGGCGGGTAACCCCTGCATGATGGCGGGTCGGTGCCCCATGCATCATGGCGCCGACACCTGCCACTGATCCGGAGATCCCTCGTGCCCAGCAAGAAGGCCCTCGTCCGCCACCCCAGCCCGCGCCTCGCCGAAGGGCTGGTGACGCACATCGACCGGGAGAAGGTCGACGTCGACCTGGCGGTCGAGCAGTGGGAGGGGTACGTGGAGGCGCTGCGGGGGCACGGCTGGGAGACGATCGAGGTGGACCCGGCCGACGACTGCCCGGACTCGGTGTTCGTCGAGGACACGGTCGTCATGTACAAGAACGTCGCGCTGATCACCCGGCCCGGCGCCGAGTCCCGGCGCGACGAGACCCTCGGCGTCGAGGAGGCCGTCGCCTCGCTCGGCTGCTCCGTGAACTGGATCTGGGAGCCGGGCACGCTGGACGGCGGCGACGTGCTGAAGGTCGGCGACACGATCTACGTCGGCCGGGGCGGCCGTACCAACGCGGTCGGCGTCCAGCAGCTGCGGGCCGCTTTCGAACCGCTGGGGGCGCGGGTCGTCGCCGTCCCCGTGAGCAAGGTGCTGCATCTGAAGTCGGCGATCACGGCGTTGCCCGACGGAACGATTCTCGGCCGTATCCCGCAGCTGGACGCCCCGTCGCTGTTCCCGCGCTTCCTGCCGGTGCCGGAGGAGTCCGGGGCGCATGTGGTGCTGCTCGGCGGCGGCAAGCTGCTCATGGCCGCGAGCGCGCCGAAGACGGCGGAACTGCTCGCCGACCTGGGCCACGAGCCGGTGCCGGTCGACATCAGCGAGTTCGAGAAGCTCGAAGGGTGTGTGACATGTCTCTCGGTCCGGATGCGTGATCTGTACGCCTGACCGACTGAGCGGAACACTCTTCCAGCCCCGGGACCTGGGGGTCCGGGGGCTTTTCGCATACCCGTGAAGTCGGGCAGAACGGCCGCTGATCAGGGGTCTTTACATCGCTCTTAACCTACGGCTTCGTAACCTACGGGTTCGTAGCCTACGATCCCGTAGGTTGTCGGCAACCGCTCGCCGGTCACCTGCCCCGTGTTGTGCGTCCCCCTGGAGTTCCCGTGACGATCACTTCCCCTCACCTCGGCAGCCCTGCCGTCTGGACCGACGCCCGGCTGTTGTACGCCCTGGAGGAAGTGGTCGAGCAGGAGCTCAACCGGCATCTGAAGGTCGCCAAGGACTGGATGCCGCACGAGTACGTGCCGTGGACGGACGGCCGTAACTTCCCCGGCCTCTTCGAGGACGGCGAGGCCTGGGACAAGGAGCAGTCCAAGGTCACCGAGATCGGCCGGATCGCCCTGGTGGTGAACCTCCTGACCGAGGACAACCTGCCCAGCTACCACCACGAGATCGCCTCGCTCTTCGGGCGTGACGGCGCCTGGGGCACGTGGGTGCACCGCTGGACGGCCGAGGAGGGCCGGCACGGCATCGTGATGCGCGACTACCTGCTCACCTCGCGCGCGGTCGACCCGGACAAGCTGGAGCAGTTCCGCATGTCCCACATGAGCGAGGGCTTCGAGTCGGACAACCGGCACTCGATGCTGCACTCCGTCGCCTACGTCGCCTTCCAGGAGCTCGCGACCCGTATCTCGCACCGCAACACCGGCCACCAGTCCGGTGACCCGGTCTGCGACCGCATGCTGGCGCGCATCGCGACCGACGAGAACCTCCACATGGTCTTCTACCGCAACCTGCTGAAGGCCGCCTTCGAGCTCGCGCCGGACCTCACGATGCAGGCCGTGCGCGACGTGGTCGTCGACTTCCGCATGCCCGGACACGGCATCCCCGGCTTCGAGCGCGCCGCCGCCCAGATGGCCATCGGCGAGGTCTACAACCTCCGCATCCACCACGACGACGTCCTCCAGCCCGTCCTGCGCCACCTGAGGGTCCTGGAGATCGACGGCCTCGGCCCCGAGGGCCAGAAGGCCCAGGAGGAACTGGGCCTGTTCATGGGCGGCCTCGACGCGGAAGCCCTGAAGTTCGACGAGAAGCTCGCGGCCCGGAAGGCCCGCATGGCGGCCCGGGCCGCCGGCTGACGCCTCGGCCCGTCCGGGGGCGGCAGGGGCGCCCCCGGCTCTCAACGTGACATACGCCTGAGTTCCAGTCGTTCCTTCTCCGACAGGCCGCCCCAGACGCCGAAGCGTTCGTCGTTGTCGAGGGCGTACTCCAGACAGGCGGAGCGGATCGGGCACATGCCGCAGATCCGCTTGGCCTCCCGTACGGAGCTGCCCGGCTCGGGAAAGAAGAAGTCCGCGCCGGTCTGTGCGCACAACGCATCCTGCTGCCAGTCCACGTCGGGCGAGGTGATCGTTGTGATCGAATCGATGTGCATGCGCAGGATCGTGCCGGTCGGCGAAAAACGTTCGATCAACGCGGGATCAACGCCGCAGCGCAGGGCCCCCGGCCGACATCGATGGTCTCCCTCCGCGCGGTGCGGCGCACGGCGGCGCGCGGAAACAGTTGAAAGCGAGTAGATCCCCACCGGTCACCCACGGGGATCACCGTGTCGGCTTCAGCCGACGGCGGCACTCCGGCAGCGATTGTCAGTGGGCGGTGCGAGACTCGGCAGAGCAGAGACCGGCAGAGCTGCCAAGGGGACCCTTCCGAGGAGGGCGATGATGCTCACCACTCGTTATGTCACCGGCGCGCCGAACTGGATCGATGTCGGCACACCCGACATCGAGGGCGCCCGCTCCTTCTACGGCGGCCTGTTCGGCTGGCGGTTCCAGCCGGGCGGCCCCGAGACCGGCGGATACGGCCTCTTCCAGCTCGACGGCCGGACGGTGGCCGGCGGGATGCAGACCACCGAGGAGCAGGGCCCGCCGTCCTGGACGGTGTACTTCCAGACGCCGGACGCGGACGCCACCGCGAAGGCGGCCGAGCAGGCGCACGGCTCGGTGCTGGTGCAGCCCATGGACGTGCTGGACATGGGCCGGATGGCCATCCTGGCCGACAAGGCGGGCGTCGGCTTCGGGCTGTGGCAGCCCGGCACCAACAAGGGCCTCGACGTCGTCCAGGACCCCGGCTCGCTGTGCTGGCTGGAGCTGTACACCACGGACGTCCCGGCCGCGGCGGGCTTCTACCACGCGACGCTCGGCCTGGAGACCTTCGCCCTCGACTTCTACGGCGGCACGTACACGACGTTCAGCCCGGCGGCGGCCGGGGAGGACGCCATGTTCGGCGGCGTGGTGGACAAGGCCGACGACCCGGCGGAGGCGGAGGGCCCGGCGTACTGGCTGCCGTACTTCGAGGTCACCGACACGGACGCCACGGCCGCCAAGGCGCAGGAGCTGGGCGGCACGGTCCGGATGCCTGCGACGGATCTGCCGGACGTGGGCCGTATCGCCAAGCTCACCGACCCGTACGGCGCCCGCTTCGCGGTGATCAAGAGCGCGCCCGCGCAGAGCTGAGCCGCCCGGCCGAGGCCCCGTCACACCGGCTAAGCCGATGCGCGTCGGACCAGCGTGGTCGGCAGGACGACACTGGACGGCGCCCCACCCACCCGCTCTCCGGTACGACGGTCGACGCCGCGCAGCAGCAGCCGGGCCATCAACCGGCCCATCTCCTCGATGTCCTGACGGACCGTCGTGAGGGCGGGGTCGGTCTGTTCCGCCACGGGGAGCATGTCGTCGAACCCGACCACCGCGACGTCGTCCGGCACCCGCCGCCCCGACGCACGCAGCACCCGCAGCGCACCGGCCGCGGTGAGGTCGTTGGCGGCGAAGACGGCGTCCAGGTCCGGGCAGCGGGCGAGAAGTTCGCGCATGGCCCGTTCACCGCCGGTCGGCGTGAAGTCGCCCTCGACGATCAGCCCTGGATCGGCGTCGACCATGACGTCCCGGTATCCGTCGAGCCGGTCCACCGCCGACGTCTGGTCCAGGGCGCCGGTGATGTGGGCGATACGGGTGCGGCCGAGACCGGCGAGGTGTCGCACGGCGTCGCGGGCGCCGCCGCGGTTGTCGCTGTCGACGTAGACGACGCCTCGCTGGTCGCCGGACCAGCCGGGCCGTCCGCCGAAGACGGTGGGGACGCCGGCGCGCTGGATCAGTCCGGGCAGCGGGTCGTCGAGGTGCAGGGAGAAGACGAGCGCCCCGTCGACATGGCCGCCGGCGAGGTAGCGGCCGACCCGGGCGTGGTCGTCGCGGCCTTCCGTGAGGAGCAGCACCAGCTGGTTGTCGTGGGCCGTCAACTCCTTGCTGATGCCGCGCAGTTGCCGGGCGAAGAAGGGGTCGGCGAAGACCCTGGTCTCCGGTTCGGCGACCACGACGGCGATGGCGTCGTGCCGTCGGGTCACCAGGCTGCGGGCGGCCTGGTTGGGCACGTACCCGAGTTCCTCCACCGCCTTGCGGACCCGCTCCACGAGGGGTTCGCGCACCCCGTCACCGCCGTTGACGACCCGGGACACGGTGGCCCGCGAGACCCCGGCCCGGGCGGCCACGGCCTCCAGGGTGGGACGCGGGGCGGTTTCAGTCACGGCGCGGCTCCTCGTCGGCGACTGCCGATCAGGATAGCCGTGGCGGGAAGGGGAGGTGAGAGCGCTCTCGGATGACCGGAAACACCCGGAAACCCACGCCGGCGCCGCCACCCGCCGACGGCTCGGAACAACCGTCACCCGGCCGTCGTCCGTCAGTGCTCGTGCCCGGCTCCCGACGCCGCCTCGTGACCGTGTTCATGCGGCTCGTACCCCGGAATCGTTCCGTCCGTCTTCTTCACCAGGAACAGCCCCACCATCCCCATGTCCGAGTGGCTCTGCACATGGCAGTGGTACATCCACGCGCCCGCCCCGACCCCCTCCCCCGCGATCACCTGGAAGCCGAAGGAGTCCGCCGGGCCCACGATCTTGTTGTCGATGACCTGGCTGGGGTCGTCGGGGCCGGTGAGCATGCCGGTGCGGTTGTCGGCCCAACGATGACCGTGCATATGGAAGGTGTGGTAGTACTCGCCGTGCGTGATCATCACGAACTCGACCCGGTCACCCACCGTGGCCTCGAAGTCGGGCCCCGAGTGCGCCGGCTTGTTGTTGATGAGCATGTCGTTGAAGACGATCGTGTGGGTCGCGTCGGGGAGGATGTCGCCCTTGCGGCGGACGATCACCGGGCCGTAGAGGCCCTTGCGGATGCCGCCCGTGCCGTGCTCCGTACCGACGACGTGGTCGTGGTAGTGCCAGTAACCGGCGCTGCCCGCCCGCCAGGTGCCGTCCCCCCGGCGTCCGGGGGCATGGGTGCGCCAGGTGTAGGTGCGGGTGCCGCCGGGCTCGACGTCGCTCTTGTTGAGCTTGGTGCCGTCGCTGGTGATCTCGTAGTCGAGGCCGTGGACGTGCAGGCTGACCGGTACGTCCATCGTGTTCTCGAACTCGATGTGCGCGGTGTCGCCCTCGTTGAGCTCGATCAGCGGGCCCGGGATCGTCGCCTTGCCCTTCTCGAAGCCGTAGCCCATCTGCCCGTCGGCCAGCTTCTCGGCGTACAGCTTGATGTGCCGGACCTCGCCGCCGGCCGGGGCGGTGCGCGGCGCGGCGCCGGCGCTCACGGCCTCGGGTACCGACGCCAAGGACAACGATGTCGCGACGGTCGCACCACCCAGCAGCATGCGCCTGTTGAAGGTACGCCTGTTGACGTTGCGTCTGTTCATGCCGAACTCCCAGCGGCGGTACGGAAATTACGGGGATGAACCGCTGAGACGGTACCGGCCGGTCTCCCGTTTATCCACACTCAGGACAAAGTTGGGCCCAGAACGGCCATAGGTATTGGCGAGTCGTTCAAAGGGGTCTAGCTTCCTTGTCGCTGTTGCTGTGACCGTGGAGGTGCCCATGCGCTTACGAGGGTTGAGCACAAGAAGACAGACCTGGGTGGCCACTGTGACCGCCGGGTTCGTCGCCGCCGGCCTGATGTCCGCCCCGGCCGCCGACGCACGCCCGGCCCCGGAGCCACCCCTGACAACGATGTCCGTGAAGTCGCCACCGGGCGGCGCGAATGTACGGGTGCTCCTCTTCTACGGGTCGGCGGCCGCCGGCGACGAGTCGCCGCTGGTGAACGCCGGTATCGGGGCGATCGAGAAGATCGGCCTGTCGGGTCCGGCCGACCAGCGTTTCAAGGTCGAGGCCACGAACGACGCCTCGGTGTTCACCAATGGGACCAAGCTGGGCCGCTTCAACTCCATCGTCTTCCTCACCGGTGGCGGCGACGTCCTCGACCCCGAGCAGGAGGCGGGCCTGGAGGCCTATATGGAGGCGGGCGGCGGTTTCGTCGGCATCCATGACGCGGCCCGCGCCGAGCCGTACTCGGACTGGTTCACCGGCCTCGTCGGCGCCCGCCCGGCCACCGGGAGCCCGACGACCGTACAGCGGGCCGTCGTCGAGGTCGGCGACCGGCGGCATCCGGCCACCAGGGAACTGCCGGTGCAGTGGAAACGGCCGGACAAGTGGCTGAACTGGGCCAAGAACCCGTCGGGCTCGGTGCACACCGTCGCCCGGGTGCGGGAGGCGACGTACCAGCCGGGTGCGGGCGCCAACGGCTGGGACCATCCGGTGAGTTGGTGCCGTGACTACGACGGCGGCCGCTCCTTCTACACCGGCATGGGCGGCACGGTGTCGTCGTACGACGAGACCGACTTCCGTACGCATCTGCGCGGTGCCCTGCTGTGGACCACCCGGCTCTCGCAGGCCGACTGCAAGGCCACCATCACCGGCAACTACAAGGCCGAGCGCCTCACCCAGCCCAACCAGCCGGGCCGCAACGACCAGATCGGCGAACCGCACGGCCTGGTCACGGCCCCGGACGGGCGGGTGCTCTACATCGGGCGGGGCGGTGCCGACTCCTCCCAGCCGGTGATCACCGACTGGAACAACCCGGACATCGGCAAGGGCCAGGGCGAGATCCATGTCTACGACCCGAAGACCAAGAAGGTCACCCTGGCCGGGGCGTTGACGGTCTTCGGCAACAAGGGCGGCGGCGACGAGCTGATCAAGGTCGAGGAAGGCCTCCTCGGAATCGAGCTCGACCCGCGCTTCGAGGAGAACGGGTGGGTGTATCTGCACTACACCCCGCACTCGCAGCTCGACCGCGACAAGCGGATGGCCGAGCGGCGCGTCTCCCGCTTCACTCTCGACCTGGCCACGAACAGGCTGGACCTGAGCAGCGAGAAGGTGCTGCTCAAGTGGCCGGTTCAGGTGCACAGTTGCTGCCACTCGGGCGGCGGGATGGCCTGGGACTCCCAGGGCAACCTGTACATCGCGACCGGTGACAACAACTCCAGCGGCTTCAGCGGCGGTTACTCGGGCAACAACCCCGAGCCCAACTACAAGGGCGTGTCCTTCGCCGACGCGCGCCGCACCGCCGGCAACACCAACAACCTCAACGGCAAGATCCTGCGCATCCACCCGGAGCCGGACGGCACGTACACGCTGCCGGAGGGCAACCTCTTCACCGGCCGGGAGACCGACGAGGGCGGCGGCAAGACACGCGGCGAGATCTATGTGATGGGCGTCCGGAACCCGGCGCGCATCTCCGTCGACCAGCAGACCGACGTCCTGTACGCGGGCTGGGTCGGCCCGGACGCCTCGGCGCCGTCCACCACCTGGGGACCGGCGAAGTACGACACGTTCGCCGTCATCACCAAGGCGAGCAACCGGGGCTGGCCGTACTGCATGGGCAACAAGCAGCCCTACCGGGACCGCAATCTGCCCGATCCGAGCAAGCCGCTGGGCTGGTACGACTGCGACCACCCGAAGAACGAGTCGCCGAACAACGACGGCCTCGTCAACCTGCCGCCGGTGACCGGCAACAACATCTGGTACTCGCCCCAGGGCGGCGCCCCGGACTTCCCGCGCGACGCGAACGGCGTGCCGTCGTACCAGCAGGAGGAGGCCACCTACGGGCTGCCGTGGCTCAAGGGCGGCGGCCAGGCCGCGATGAACGGGCCGGTCTACCGGTACGACGCGGCGAGCAGCAGCGGGACGAAGTGGCCGGCGTACTGGGACGGCAAGTGGTTCGTCGGTGACTTCTACGACGCCGACCAGCCGCGCAACGCGGTGATCACCGACCCGAAGACCCACGGGGAGGGCGGTCTGCCGGTGCACTCGGAGTCGCTGAAGAAGATCGTGCCGGTCGGCAACGACGGCATCAAGAACCTCATGGACTGGAAGTTCGGTCCGGACGGGGCGCTGTACGTGCTCGACTACGGCCGCGGCTTCTTCACCTCGGACGCCAAGTCGGCGCTGTGGAGCGTGACCTACACGGGCGGCGGACCCACTCCGGCCGTCGACCAGCTGGCCAGGGGGGCGCAGTGACGCGACAACGAAGAATGTGGGCGGCCCTGTTGGCCGCACTGCTCGTGGTGCTCGGCCTGCAGGCCTTTCCCGCGACCGGACAGCCACAGACACAGCAGGTGGCCGCGGCACAGGTCCTCACCTGGACCGCCGGTGACGACATCACGAAGTACGCCTCGGCGCCGGCGACCGCCGTGGCGGGCACGACGACGATCGTCTTCGAGAACAGCACGGCGACCGGCAACACCACCGGGATGCCGCACACGCTGACGTTCGACACGTCCGATCCCGAGTACAACAACGACGTCCAGCTGAACATCCTCGCCAACCCGAACGACGACCAGGGCGGCAAGCACACCGCCGAGGTCACGCTCACCCCGGGCCGGTACCGCTACTACTGCACGATCCCCGGCCACGGGCAGATGCAGGGCATCCTCGTGGTGGCCGAGGGCAGCGGCGAGGACACGACGGCGCCCGAGGCCTCGGCCCACGTCAGCGGGACGCAGAACACCCAGGGCCAGTACGTCGGTTCGGCGAGCGTGGCGATCCACGCGACCGACAACGAGGGCGGATCCGGGGTCGACCGCGTCGAGTACGCGGTCGGTGACGGGGGCGCCTGGACGCCGTACACCACCCCGGTCGTCGTCGACCAGGTCGGCGATCACAAGATCCGTTACCGCGCGCTCGACAAGGCGGGGAACGTCTCGGCGGAGAAGAGCGTCGAGTTCACGGTCGTGGCACCGCAGTCCGACGACACGGCCCCGCCGGAGACGTCGGCGACGGTCAGCGGCGAGCAGAATCCCGACGGGACCTATGTCGCCATGGCGACGGTCACCGTCACCGCCTCGGACACCGGTTCCGGCGTGAACACCATCGAGTACGCGCTCGGCTCCGGCGCCTGGCAGCCGTACACCGCGCCCGTGATGGTGCACGAGGTCGGCAGCCATTCGGTGCGCTACCGGGCCACCGACAAGGCGGGGAACGTCGCGGCCGAGATGAGCGTGCGGTTCACGGTCGTGGCGGCGCCGCAGCCGGACACGACCGCGCCGGTGACCGGCGTGAGCGTGGAGGGCACGAAGAACTCGGACGGGGCGTACGTCGGCAGCGCCAAGGTGACCGTCACGGCGACCGACGAGCACCACGGCTCGGGCGTCGACCGGATCGAGTACTCCCTCGACGGCGGTCCGTATCTGGCGTACGGCACCCCGGTGGTCGTCGACCGCGCCGGCACGCACACGCTCGCCTACCGGGCCACCGACAAGGCGGGCAACACCTCAGCGGCCCGCACGGTGACCTTCACCGTCGTGTCCAGTCAGGTCCCGGCGCCCAACTGCCCCGAGTTCGACGAGCGGTTGACGGTGATCGTCGGCACGGTCGACTCGGGCGTCCCGAACCGGCTCACCAACAGCCGGTGCCGCATCAACGAGTTGATCGAGGACGAGAAGGAGTGGACGTCCCAGGCGCTGTTCCTCAAGCATGTGAAGGCTGTCCTGGACCAGCTCCTGAAGGACGGGGTCGTCGACCAGCGCGAGTACGACGCCATCCGCAAGGCCGCCCGTCAGTCCGGGATCGGCACGCCCGGCCAGACCCAGGGGTACCGCACGATCCTCGACGGCAGCGCGGCGTCGTTCGCCAAGTGGCAGCAGGTGGGCGGTGGTTCGTTCACGCCGAACGGTGACGGCTCGATCACCTCGGGGACGACGAAGGCCGGCCTCGGCATGCTCTGGTTCCCCGAGCGGAAGTACGGCGACTTCTCGCTCAAGCTCCAGTGGCGTGACGACGCCCCGGGCACGGGTAACGCCAACTCCGGTGTGTTCGTCCGCTTCCCGTGGGTCCACGACCACCCCGAGGAGTCGCGGCCCGAGTGGGTCGCCATCAAGTACGGGCACGAGGTGCAGGTGCTCGACCGTCCGGACGGCGACATGTACAAGACGGGGTCGGTCTACGGCTTCGACCGGGTGGGGCTGGCCGGGGCCGGCGTCACCCAGAAGGGCACGTGGAACGACTACGAGATCCGCGTGGTCGACCAGCACTACTCGGTCTACCGCAACGGCGTGCTGATCAACGAGTTCGACAACACCGGCGGCCAGGAGTTCGTCCCGCCCCGCTCGGACGACCCGGGCACGGACGGGCGGCGGTTCGCCTCCGGTTACGTCGGACTCCAGGTGCACGGCACGACGGATGTGGTGTCGTACCGGGACATCCGGATCAAGGAGCTCTGAAAGGTGAGCTGATGAAGCTTTGAAGGAGCTGACCGGGGTTCCCGCCCGGCCCGTTGTCAGTGGCGTACGGCATGCTGTCGATCAGTGGCAGCCGCCGTGCGCCACTGCGCTACGGGAGGAAAGACGTGTTCACGGGGATCGACGACGTCGACTGGGCGTCGATGGGGCATGCGTACACCGACTCGGCGACGGATGTGCCGGACCTGCTGCGGGACCTGGCCTCGGACGACCCTGACTGTCGGGAGACCGCGCTCGACGGTATGTACGGGGCGCTGCATCATCAGGGCGATGTGTACGACAGCACGGTCGCCTGCATACCGTTCCTGTTCGAGCTCGTGACCGCCGAGGGCGTCGCCGACCGGGGCGCTGTCGTGCATCTTCTGTGCAGCATCGCGGGCGAGCGCGAACCCGATCCGGAGGAGATCGGGGGCCTCTTCGAGGACGAGGAGGAGGACGCCGCGTTCGTCCAGCCGTTCCTGGACGCGTGGGCGGCCGTCCGGGGGCGTGCGGACGTCTTCCTCGGGCTTCTGGCTGACCCGGACGCCGGGGTGCGTGCGGCGGCCGCGGCGGCACTGGCCCACGTGCATCCGGATCCGGCACGTGCCCTGGGCGCGCTGCGGGACCGGTTGGCGGTGGAGCGGGATCCGGAGGCCGTGGGCGCGCTCGTCGACGCGATCGGCAGGGTGGGCGCCGGCCACCGGGACGCGCTCGGTGCCGAGGCGGGGGCGGTGCTCCAGGAGGTCGTGGCCGTCGCGTCCCACCCGGAGCAGCGGCTGGCAGGGCTGGTCCAGCTGGCGCGCTGCGAGGTCACCGCACTGCCCGAGGACCTGGCGGAGACCGTCCTGGACATCATGCGGCTCGCGCACGAGCAGGAAGAGGCAGAGCAGGAAGAGGCAGAGCAGGAAGAGGCAGAGCAGGAGGAGGCTGAGCGGGAGGAGGTTGAGCGGGAAGAGGCCGGGCAGACCGAGGCGGAACAGGAGCGGCCCCGTACGGACACGATGGTGTCGTACCTGCGCGAGCTGGAGGCCACGCAGCGCCGTGGCGTCGACGCGTCGAGGGCCGGCGACCTGCTGGAGGAGCTGCACCGGGCGCTCGGCGATCACACGGAGCCGAGATTCGACCTCCTCGTCGGGCAGTTGCAGACCCCGGACTGGGGCCAGCGGATGGCCGCCGTCGACATGGCGGGCACGCTGCTGACGGGGTGGCGGGCCCCCGACGACCTGCCGGTCGCGCTGCTCGCCCGCCAGTTGGTCGAGGACGAGCCCCGGCTGTCGGAGCGGGCCCTGACCGAGCTGGGCCATGTGGCCCCGATCGCGCGGGTCGTCGGCGACGTCCTCGCGGTGTGCGTGCGGGAGTGGGACGACAGCTGGGAGCCGGCTGACTGGGAGGAGACTCTCTTCGGCAGGGCGCTGAAGGCGCTCGCGCTTCAGGGCGACGAGCGGGCCGTGCCCGCGCTGATCGAGGTGCTGGCGCGGGAGGGCACCGTCCCGGAGGGTCTGGGCACGTGGGTCGAGCGGATCGGGGCCGAGGGCGCGGCTGCTCTGGGGCCGGAGCTGCACCGCCGGCTCGCGGCACTGCCGTCCGGGCACGGCGGTCCCGCACGGGAGCGGCTGGTCGACGCGCTCGGTGCGCTCACCCGCCCCGAGTCCCTGCCGCTCCTGGTCGAGATGATCGAGCCCGGGATCGGACGCATGAGCCTGTGGTCACTGGCGCGTGCCCTCACCCGGTACGGGTCGGCGGGCGCCGAAGCGGGCCCGCGGTTGCGGGAGTTGGTCGACTCACCGTCGGTGCCGCTGGAGATCCGGCTGGACGCGGCAGCCGCGCTGACCGCGGTCGACGGTGGCGGGGAACCCCTCCTGCCCCTGGTCCGGCGGGGGCTGGAGTCGGACAAGTGGTTGGAGCTGTCGCCCGCCCTGAGGGCCGCGACCGCGCTGGGCCCGGTCGCCGCGCCGCTGGCTCCGCGGCTGCGGAGGCTGCTCGCGACGCACGACACGCACATGGACGTGCTCGTGGCGCTGTGGAAGGCCGCGCGGGACGTGGACGAGGTGCTGCCGATGCTGCTCGACAAGTGGGCGGCCTTTCCGGGCACCCGACCGGCCGTCACCGCCTGCCTGATGGAAATGGGGCTTGCCGCCGCTCCGGCGCTCCCCCTGATACGTGCGGAGCTGGCCTGCCCGCGCCGCCACAGCAACGACCGCCGTGACGACGGCAGTTCCGCCATGAGCATGCGCCATGACGTCGCCGCGGACGAGAGGCTGCTGAGGGACTGCCGTCGGCTGCTGGCTCTCGCCGGGCCGTCCTAGCCGGTCCCGCCCGGTTCCTTCTTCGCCCGGCTCGGCTGTACCCGCTTGGGTTCCCCCGGCATCTTCGGATACTCCGGCGGGTACGGCAGATCTCCGAGCCCGTGGTCGCGTTCGTCCTTGTTGGCCAGCTCCAGCAGCGCGTCCAGCGCGAAGCGGTGGTCGTCCATGTCGGCGTGCACGTCGCCGAGTTCGGCGAAACGCGCGGGCATGGTCGCGATGTCGAAGTCCTGGGGGTGGGCGGTCCCGACCTCCTCCCAGCGCAGGGGCGCCGAGACGGGGGCGTGCGGGCGGGGCCGTACGGAGTAGGCGGAGGCGATGGTGCGGTCGCGGGCCGTCTGGTTGTAGTCGATGAAGATGCGCTCGCCCCGCTCCTCCTTCCACCACTTGATCGTCACGTGTTCCGGCATCCGGCGTTCCATCTCCCGGCCGACCGCGATGGCGGCGCGGCGGACCTGGGTGAAGGTCCAGCGTGGCTCGATGGGCACGAAGACATGCAGGCCGCGCCCGCCGGAGGTCTTGGGCCAGCCGCGCAGACCGCCGAACTCGTCCAGGACAGCGCGCAGTTCATGGGCGGCGCGGACGGCGTCGTCGAAGTCGGTGCCAGGCTGGGGGTCGAGGTCGATGCGGAGTTCGTCGGGGCGGTCGACGTCGTCGCGGCGCACCGGCCACGGGTGGAAGGTGAGCGTGCCGTACTGGGCGGCCCACAGGACGGCGGCCTCCTCGGTGGGGCACATCTCGTCGGCGCTGCGGCCGCTGGGGAAGGTGATGTGGGCGGTGGGGATCCAGTCGGGCATGCTCTTGGGCGCCCGCTTCTGGTAGAACCACTCGCCGGTCACGCCGTCCGGGTAGCGCTCCAGGGTGGTGGGTCGGTCGCGCAGGGCGCGCAGGATGCCGGGGCCGACGGCGATGTAGTAGCGGGCGAGGTCCAGCTTGGTGTATCCGGGCTCGGGGAAGAAGACCTTGCCCGGGTTGGACAGGCGCACGGTCCGGCCGCCCGCCTGGAGTTCCACCGCTTCGCCCATGCGAGCCACGGTAGGCGTACGCCGCACACCTCGCACACCGGGCGTCAGCGACCGGATGCGCGCAGAATCGGACCATGGACCTGCCGGTGATGCCGCCCGTGAAGCCGATGCTCGCCAAGTCGGTGGCGAAGATCCCGCCGGGCATGCAGTACGAGGCGAAGTGGGACGGGTTCCGGGCGATCGTGTTCCGCGACCGGGACGAGGTTGAGCTCGGCAGCCGGACCGGCAAGCCGCTGACCAGGTATTTTCCGGAGCTGGTGGCGGGATTGAAGGAGCGGTTGCCACAGCGGTGCGTGCTGGACGGGGAGATCGTCATCGCACGCGAGGGGCGGCTTGACTTCGACGCGCTCACCGAGCGCATCCACCCGGCCGACTCCCGGGTGCGGATGCTGGCCGAGCGGACCCCGGCGTCGTTCGTGGCCTTCGACCTGCTGGCGCTGGCGGACGAGTCGCTGCTGGAGGTCCCGCTGGCGGATCGGCGGGCGCGGCTCACGACGGCGTTGTCCGGGGTGACGGCACCGGTGCATGTGGCGCCGGCGACGACCGATGTGGACACGGCCCAGGGGTGGTTCGAGCAGTACGAGGGGGCGGGCCTGGACGGTGTGATCGCCAAGCCGCTCACGCTGCGCTACCTCCAGGACGCCCGGGCCATGTTCAAGATCAAGCACGAGCGGACGGCGGACGTCGTCGTCGCCGGGTACCGGCTCCACAAGAGCGGCCCAATCGTGGGCTCGCTGCTGCTCGGTCTCCACGACGACCAGGGGGCGCTCCAGCATGTGGGGGTGTCGGCCGCGTTCTCGATGAAGCGGCGGGCCGAGCTGATCGAGGAGCTGGAACCGCTGCGTATGGAGGAGGTCGCGGGGCATCCGTGGGCGGCCTGGGCCGAGGAGGCGGCGCACGAGTCGGCGCGGCTGCCGGGGGCGCCGAGCAGGTGGTCGGGCAAGAAGGACCTGTCCTGGGTGCCGCTCAGACCGGAGCGGGTGGCCGAGGTGGCGTACGACCACATGGAGAACGGCGTGCGCTTCCGGCACACGGCCCGCTTCCGCCGCTGGCGCCCGGACCGGACCCCCGAGAGCTGCACGTACGCCCAGTTGGAGGAGCCGGTCCGCTACGACCTGGCGGAGATCTTCGCGCGGCAGGCCTGAGCGTCAGGGCTTCATCAGCACCTTGACCGCGCCGTCCTGCTTGCGCTGGAACATCTCGTACGCGTGCGGGGCGTCGCTCAGCGGCACGCGGTGGGTGGCGAAGTCGTCGACGCCGAGGGGGTCCTCGTCGGTCAGGAACGGCAGGATGTCGTCGGTCCAGCGGCGTACGTTGGCCTGGCCCATCCGCAGCTGGATCTGCTTGTCGAACAGGGTGAGCAGCGGGATCGGGTCGGCCATGCCGCCGTACACGCCGGACAGGGAGATCGTGCCGCCGCGCCGCACCAGGTCGATGGCGGTGTACAGGGCGGCGAGCCGGTCGATGCTGAAGCGTTCGGCGAACGGGCCGCTGATCTTGCGGGGCAGCATCGCCGAGGCCGACTGGGCGAGCTTGGCGGCGGCGCTGCCGTGGGCCTCGGTGCCGACGGCGTCGATGACGGCGTCGGGGCCGCGGCCGTCCGTCACGTCGCGGATGGCGGCGACGAGTTCCTTCTCGTCGTCGAAGCTCCTCAGGTCGTACGTCTCGACGCCCCGCCCCCGCGCCCGCCGCAGCCGCTCGGGCACCAGGTCCACGCCGAACACCCGCCCGGCGCCCTGCACCTGGGCGACCCGGCAGGCCATGTCGCCGATGGGGCCGAGGCCGAGCACGGCGACGCTGCCGCCTTCCGGGACCTCGGCGTAGCGGACCGCCTGCCACGCGGTGGGCAGCACGTCGGAGAGGTAGACGAACCGGTCGTCGGACGGCCCCTCCGGGATCTTGATCGGGCCGAACTGCGCCTGCGGGACCCGCAGGTACTCGGCCTGGGCGCCCGGCACCGCGCCGTACAGCCGGGTGTAGCCGAACAGGGCCGCGCCCATGCCCTCGCCGGTGACCTGGGTGGTCTCGCACTGGGTCGGCAGCCCGGTCAGGCACATCCAGCAGTCGCCGCAGGCGATCTGGAACGGCACCACGACCCGGTCGCCCGCCTGGAGGTCCGGCACCCCCGCGCCGACCTCCTCGACGATGCCCATCGGCTCGTGACCGAGGATGTCCCCCGGTGTCATGAACGGTGTCAGCACCTCGTACAAGTGCAGGTCGGAGCCGCACAGTCCGGTGGACGTGATGCGGATGACCGCGTCCGTCGGCTCCTGGATCGTCGGATCGGGCACGTTCTCCACGCGGACGTCGCGCTTGCCCTGCCAGGTCACTGCCCTCATCGCCCCGCGCTCCCTCCGTGGCGTGTGCGTCCGCTGATGCGGTGGGCGCCGGGTACCCCTGCGCGGTGCCGCCGAACCGCGCGAACGGTGGTGTGGGCCGATCGGCGGATTTGCGGGGCTGGAAGCAATCGATCGGGTATGGGCATCTATGAACAGATAAGCGCACAATTGGTGACACGAACTGGGTGGGTGGCTGCGGGTGGCGACGGTGGGCAGGGAACGAGGGGCGCGCACGAGACGCGCCACGACCATGGCGGGGCTGCTGGCGGCCGCGCTGACGGCCTCCCTGGCGGCGGGCTGTACGACGTCCGGCGGCCAGCGCGACGACGGGCGCGGCACCACACAGGTGCCGTCGCACGAGAACGACGGGAACGAGAGCCTGGCGAACAGCGCCTCGGTGCTCGCCGTGAAGATCGACAACGCGCGCGCCGCCCGGCCCCACACGGGTCTGAACGCCGCGGACGTCGTGTACGTCGAGGAGGTCGAGGGCGGACTGAGCCGGCTGATGGCGGTGTACGCGACGAAGCTGCCGAAGGCCGTCGGGCCGGTGCGCAGCGCACGCGAGAGCGACCTGGAGCTGCTGCGCCAGTTCAACCGGCCGACGCTCGCCTTCTCGGGAGCGCAGAGCAAGCTCCTGCCCCTGATCGACAAGGCCCCGTTGCAGGCGGTGCCGCCCGAGAAGGCGGCCGACGCCTACTTCCGCAGCCGGCACAGGACCTCGCCGCACAACCTCTATCTGCGGCCCCAGCGGCTGATGGGCAAGGCCCCCGGCGCGGACGCCCTGACGACCGGCTTCCGCTACGGCGCCGCCCCGGCCGGTGGCAAGGCCACGACCTCACAGACGGTGCGCTACGACCTGGCCCAGTACACGTTCACCTATTCCAGGAGCCAGGACCGCTGGCTGGTCACCATGGACGGCGAGGCCGCCACGACGACGGACGGCAAGCGGGTCGGGGCCGGGACGGTCGTCGTGCAGTACGTGCAGGTGCGCAAGTCCACGTTCCACGACTCCCTCGGCAAGAACACGCCGTACACCGAGACGGTGGGTTCCGGGAAGGCGCGGGTCCTGCGTGACGGGCGTGCCTACGACGTCTACTGGACGCGCCCGAAGGCCACGGGCGGCACCAGGTTCACGACCGAGGACGGGAAGCGGATGAACTTCCAGCGCGGCCCGGTGTGGGTGGTGTACGCGAAGGCGTCCTGAGGATCCGGGGAGTTCGGACCGGGCTCAGGATGGGGCGACGAGGGGTTCCGATGGGTTGCGGAGCCCCTCGGCCGCGTCCGCGACACGCCGGATCAGCTCGAAGAACAGCGCCTGCTCGTCGGTGGCGAGCGGGGCCAGGAAGACCTGGTTCATCCGGGCCGTGCGCACGGTCAGCTTCTTGTGCGTGCGCAGCCCGTCATCGGTGAGGCGCAGCAGGAAGCGGCGGCCGTCCTGGGGGTCGCGGACCTTGTCGAGCAGCCCTCGGCGGCCGAGCCGGCTGATCACCTCGGCGATCGTGGAGCGGTCGAGCCCGACGCGCTCCCCCACCGTCCGCTGGTCCAGGCCCGGCTCGGCGACGAGCGCGTTGAGAACGGCGAACTGGGGCGAGGTGATCTCCTCGGAGACCATCGTGTTCCACAGCAGGTAGTGCGCCTGCTGGAGCCGCCGGGCCAGATGCCCGGGGTGGGTGGTGAGATCCACGGCGGCCATCCGCACTCCCCTATTCACAATCGTCGGTGCACTGAACAATACCCGACCTTGCCGGGACTGTCCTCGGGCCGAAGGGTCCATGGATTTCGCGTTTACCGAGGCCTTGACGGTTTCCCTCTCCGGTGGCAGCGTGAGGAGCAACCTCGCAGAAATACTCAGTGCCCTGACTAATTCGGGGGCTGGGAGCTCGGAAGAGATGGGGCTTCTCGGATGGACAAGGTGGTCGCCACAGCCGCGGAGGCGGTGGCCGACGTGGGTGACGGCGCGTCGCTCGCGGTGGGTGGTTTCGGGCTGAGCGGTGTGCCGAACGTACTGATCCAGGCCCTGTTCGAGCAGGGCACCGACGGGCTGTCGGTGGTCTCGAACAACTGCGGGGCGATGGAGTCGGGTCTCGCGGTGCTGCTGTCAGCGGGCCGGATCGCGCGGGTGACCGGCTCGTACATCGGCGCGAACAAGGAGTTCGCCCGCCAGTACCTGGGCGGGGAACTGGAGGTGGAGATGATCCCGCAGGGCACGCTGGCCGAGCGGCTGCGGGCCGGCGGCGCCGGAATCCCCGCGTTCTACACCCCGGCCGGGGTGGGGACGCAGGTCGCCGACGGCGGGCTGCCGTGGCGCTACGACGGGTCCGGCGGGGTCGCGCTGGCCTCGCCGCCGAAGGAGGTGCGGGAGTTCGACGGCACCGAGTACGTCCTGGAGCGCGGGATCCGCACCGACTTCGCGCTGGTCCGGGCCGCGAAGGGCGACCGGCACGGGAACCTGGTGTTCAACAAGTCCTCCCGGAACTTCAACCCGCTGGCCGCGATGGCCGGACGGGTGACGATCGCCGAGGTCGAGGAACTCGTCGAGCCCGGCGAGATCGGCCCGGACGCGGTGCATCTGCCGGGGATCTTCGTACAGCGGGTCGTCGCGCTCACCCCGGAGCAGGCCGCCGCCAAGCAGATCGAGCGGCGCACGATTTCCGCGCCCGGGGCACGAGGGACGGTGAGCAACTGATGGCCTGGACACGCGAGGAGATGGCCGCGCGGGCCGCGCGCGAACTTCAGGACGGGCAGTACGTCAATCTCGGCATCGGGCTGCCGACGCTGATCCCGAACTACCTGCCCGAGGGCGTGGAGGTGATCCTGGAGTCCGAGAACGGCATCCTGGGCACCGGCCCGTACCCGACCGAGGACCAGGTCGACCCGGATCTGATCAACGCCGGCAAGGAGACCGTGACGGTCCTGCCGGGCGCCTCCTTCTTCGACTCGGCGCTGTCGTTCTCGATGATCCGCGGCGGGCACATCGATGTCGCCGTGCTGGGCGCCATGCAGGTCTCCGCCGGCGGCGACCTGGCGAACTGGGCCATCCCCGGCAAGATGATCACCGGGATCGGCGGCGCGATGGACCTCGTGCACGGGGCCCGTACGGTCATCGTCGTGATGACGCACACCGCCAAGGACGGCAGCCCGAAGATCCTCACCGAGTGCGCGCTGCCGCTCACGGGCAAGGCGTGTGTGAACCGGGTCATCACCGACCTCGGCGTGATCGACGTGACCGACGACGGCCTGGTGCTCGTCGAGACCGCACCCGGCGTGGGCGTTGACGAGATCATCGCCAAGACCGACGCAAAACTCACCGTCGCGGAGAATCTGCTGTGAACACCGTTTACATCGTCGACGCGGTCCGCACCCCGATCGGCCGCTACAACGGCACCCTCGCCTCCGTCCGGCCGGACGACCTGGCCGCCCACGCCCTCCGTGAACTCCTCGCCCGCACCCCCGACCTGGACCCGTCCCGCATCGAGGACGTCTACTTCGGCAACGCCAACGGCGCCGGCGAGGAGAACCGCAACGTCGGCCGCATGGCCGCCCTGCTCGCGGGCCTGCCCACCTCCGTGCCCGGCGTCACCGTCAACCGCCTCTGCGCCTCCGGCCTGGAGGCGGTCATCCAGGCGGCCCGCGCCATCGCCGCCGGGGACGCCCACATCGCCGTGGCCGGCGGCGTGGAGTCGATGACCCGGGCCCCGTACGTGCTGCCCAAGTCCGACAAGCCCTTCCCCGCCGCGCACACGGAGCTGTACTCCACCACCCTGGGCTGGCGCATGGTCAACCCGAGGATGGAGCCGCAGTGGACCATCCCCCTCGGTGAGTCGGCCGAACTGATCGCCGAGAAGCACAAGATCGGCCGGGAGCAGCAGGACGAGTTCGCGCTGGCCTCCCACCAGAAGGCCGCCGCGGCCCAGCGGCAGGGCCTCTTCGACGCCGAGCTCGCCCCCGTCCCCGTCCCGCAGCGCAAGGGCGACCCGGTGGCCTTCGCCGCCGACGAGTCCGTACGGGCCGACGCCTCCCTCGCCGCGATGGCGAAGCTCAAGCCGTCCTTCCGCAAGGAGAACGGCACGGTCACCGCGGGCAACGCCTCACCGCTCAACGACGGCGCCGCCGCCCTGCTCCTCGTCGACGAGGAGGGCCTGAAGGCCACCGGCCGCGAGCCGCTCGCCCGAATCTCCGCGACCGGCGTGCACGCCCTCGACCCCGACTACTTCGGGCTCGCCCCCGTCGAGGCCGTGAACCGCGCCCTCGCCAAGGCCGGCAAGACCTTCGGCGACCTGTCGGTCCTCGAACTGAACGAGGCCTTCGCCGCCCAGGTGCTGGGCTGTGTCGCCGAATGGCCCGAGTTCGACCCGGCGATCCTCAACCCGCAGGGCGGCGCCATCGCCCTCGGCCACCCCCTCGGCGCCTCCGGCGCCCGTCTCGCCGGCACCGTCGCCCACCAACTCGCCCGCAACGGCGGCGGAGTCGGCGTCGCCACCCTCTGCATCGGCGTCGGCCAGGGCCTCGCCCTCGTCCTCGAACGTTAACGGAACGCAGGATCCCCCATGACTCTCACCCAGCACGACATCGACCAGGAGATCGCGGCCGAGCACGCCGCGTACGAGAAGCGCGTCGCCGACGGCGCCCCCGTCGAGCACCACCCGCGCCGCGACTACACCCCGTACCGCTCCTCGGTGCTGCGCCACCCGAAACAGCCGCCGATCACGATCGACGTCAGCAAGGACCCGGAGCTGGTGGAGCTGCACTCCCCGGCCTTCGGCGAGCGGGACATCACCGAGATCGACAACGACCTCACCCGGCAGCACAACGGCGAGCCGATCGGTGAGCGCATCACCGTCGAGGGCCGGCTCCTGGACCGCGACGGCCGTCCGCTGCGCGGCCAGCTGGTCGAGGTCTGGCAGGCGAACTCGGCCGGCCGCTACGCCCATCAGCGCGAGCAGCACGACGCCCCGCTGGACCCGAACTTCACGGGCGTAGGCCGCACGCTGACCGACGACAGCGGCTTCTACCGCTTCACCACCGTCCAGCCGGGCCCCTACCCCTGGCGTCAGCACGTCAACGCCTGGCGACCGGCCCACATCCACTTCTCACTCTTCGGCACGGCGTTCACCCAGCGGCTGGTGACGCAGATGTACTTCCCGAGCGACCCGCTGTTCCCGTACGACCCGATCATCCAGTCGGTCACGGACGACGCGGCGCGCCAGCGGCTGGTCGCCACCTACGACCACAGTCTGTCGGTGCCGGAGTTCTCGATGGGCTACCGCTGGGACATCGTCCTCGACGGACCGAACGCCACCTGGATCGAAGAGGGACGCTGACCTGCCATGACGAAGATCGACACGAGCCGTCCGGAGACCGTGCTCCCGACCCCGTCGCACACGGTCGGCCCCTTCTACGGCCACGCCCTGCCCTTCCCCGGCGGCGGCGACATCGCGCCCGTCGGGCACCCGGAGAGCATCGCCCTCCAGGGCTACATCTACGACGGCGACGGCAACCCGCTGCCCGACGCGTTCCTGGAGCTGTGGAGCGCGGACCCGGACGGCAACGTCCCGCAGGTCGACGGCTCGATCCGGCGGGACCCGGCGAGCGGCGGCTATCTGGGCCGCAACGGCGTGGAGTTCACCGGCTGGGGCCGTATCCAGACCGACGCCAACGGGCACTGGACCGCGCGGACGCTGCGGCCGGGCGCGCGCGGGCAGAGTGCCCCGTACATCAGCGTGTGCGTGTTCGCGCGCGGCCTGCTGGTGCATCTGTACACGCGGATCTACCTGCCGGGCGACGAGGCTGCCCTCGCCGCGGACCCGCTGCTCGCCCGGGTGCCGGCCGAGCGGCGCGACACGCTGATCGCGCGGGAGCAGCGCGACGGCACCTACCGTTTCGACATCCGCCTTCAGGGCGAAGGCGAGACGGTCTTCCTGGAGTTCCAGTGACTTCTCCCGATCCGGACACCGGCCTGCTCGCCCCCGGGTGGGCAGGCTCCCCCGCCGCCTCCGCGACCGGTGACGGCGCCTATCTCCAGGCGCTGCTGGACGCGGAGGCCGCGCTCACCCGGGCGCAGGCCTCCCTGGGGCTGGCCCCGGCCGGGGCGGCGACCGCGGTGACCGAGGCCGCCGACGCCGGCCGCTTCGACGTACGGTCCCTCGCCGAACGCGCACGTGGCGGCGGCAACCCCGTCATCCCGCTGGTCGCCGACCTGACCCGGGCCGTCGGCGCGGAGTACGGTCCGTACGTCCACCGGGGCGCCACCAGCCAGGACATCCTGGACACGGCGACGATACTGGTCGCGAGCCGCACGCTGGAAGTCGTATTGGCCGACCTCGACCGCACCCAGCGGGCCCTGGCCCGCCTCGCCGCCGACCACCGCGACACCCCGATGCCGGGGCGGACGCTCACCCAGCACGCCGTGCCGACGACGTTCGGGCTGAAGGCGGCCGGATGGCGGTCGCTGGTGCTGGACGCGCGGGACCGGGTGACGGTCGTACGGGACTCGCTGCCCGCCCAACTGGGCGGTGCGGCAGGGACGTTGGCGGCCTTCGGAGCGTACGGCGCGAGCGAGCCGACCGCGCTGCCGTCGGCGTACGCCGACGAGCTCGGTCTCCGGGCGCCCGAGCTGCCCTGGCACACGCTGCGGACCCCGCTCGCGGACCTCGCCGGATGCCTCGCCGTCACGGCGGGCGCGCTCGGCAAGGTCGCCGTCGACGTCCTGACGCTCGCCCGCACCGAGATCGGCGAGGTCGCGGAGGGCAGCGGCGGGGGTTCGTCGGCCATGCCGCACAAGGCCAATCCGGTACGGGCGACCCTGATCGCCTCCGCCGCGCGGCGGGCGCCACAGCTCGCGGCCACCCTCTACGGGTCCCTGGCGGCACAGGACGAGCGGCCGGCCGGGGCCTGGCACGCCGAGTGGGAGCCGCTGAGGGACCTGCTGCGGCTGGTCGGCGGGGCGGCGCGGGACGCCGTGGAGCTGGCCGAGGGGCTGCGGGTCAGGCCCGACGTCATGCGGGACCACCTCGACCTCACCCACGGGCTGATCGTCTCCGAGCGGCTGTCCGCCGAGCTGGCCCCCGTGCTGGGGCGGGCCCGCGCCAAAGCCCTGCTCACGGAACTCGCCGAGCGGACCTACGCCGAGGGACGCAGCCTCGGTGAACTGCTCGCCGAGGAGCCCGAGTTGAAGAACCTCGACCTCGACGAGCTCACCGACCCCGCCCGTTACACCGGCTCCGCCGGAACCCTCACCGACCGTGCTCTGGAGCGACGTTGACCGACAAACTCCTCAACCACCGTGCCGAGGGGCCCGCTTCAGCTCCCGCGCTGCTTCTCGGGCCTTCGCTCGGCACCTCGTACGCCCTGTGGGACCGGGTAGCGCCCGAGCTGTCGATCACCCATCGGGTGGTCCGCTGGGATCTGCCGGGACACGGGGGTTCGGCGGCCGGTCTCATCGGCGCGGGCGCGACGGTCGGTGACCTCGCCGACCTGGTGCTGGCGCTCGCCGACTCGCTGGACATCGAGCGGTTCGCGTACGCGGGGGTGTCGCTGGGCGGTGCGGTCGGGCTGCATCTCGCCGTGCACCATCCCGAGCGGGTCTCCTCACTGGCGGTGATCTGTTCGTCGGCGCACTTCAACGGCGCGAAGCCGTGGGAGGAGCGGGCCGCGCTGGTGCGGAGCCAAGGGCTGGCGAGGCTCGCCGCGAGCGCGGACGACCGCTGGTTCACGGCCGGCTTCACCGTGCCGGAGCTGGTCCAGGACCACCGGGACGCCGATCCCGATGCGTACGCCGCCTGCTGTGACGCCCTCGCCGCCTTCGACCTGCGCGAACGGCTGCCCGAGATCTCCTCGCCCACCCTGCTGATCGCGGGCCGCGAGGACCCGGCGACACCGCCGGCACATCTGCGGGAGATCGCGGACGCCGTACCCGGTGCGACGCTCGTCGAGCTCCCCGGGGCCTCGCATCTGGCGCCGGCGCAGTGCCCGCAGGCGGTGCTGACCGCGATGCGGGCGCACCTCGGTGGCAGCGCCGAGCTGGGCATGGAGGTGCGACGCGAGGTCCTCGGTGACGCCCATGTCGACCGGGCGCAGGCCCGTCAGACGCCGTTCACCGCGCGCTTCCAGGACTTCATCTCGCGCTACGCCTGGGGCGAGATCTGGACCGACCCGACGCTCAGCCGCCGCGAGCGCAGCATGATCACGCTGACGGCGCTGGTCGCCCACGGCCACTACGACGAGCTGGCCATGCATGTCCGGGCGGCCCGGCGCAACGGGCTGACCCCGGAGGAGATCGGGGCCGTACTGCTCCAGACGGCCGTGTACTGCGGGGTTCCGGCGGCGAACTCGGCGTTCGCGGCCGCCCAGCGGGTGCTCGCGGAAGAGGAAGGGTGACCCTGCTGGTCGTAGCCTCAGCAGCACCTCGCACCTGCCCTGCCGCGTGCTTACGGTGGAGGCATGTCGACGATTCTCCTCACCGGCGCCACCTCCGGCCTGGGCCGGTACGTGGCCTTCGAGCTGGTCCGCGCGGGGCACGTCGTCCTCGCGCACGGACGCGACCCGGGTCGTACGGAGCAACTGGTCGAGGAGCTGCGTACCGAGGGTGACGCCGAGGGTTTCGTCGCCGATCTGGCCTCGCTGACGCAGGCGCGCGAGTTGGGCGCTCATGTCGCGGACGCACATCCCGACCTGGACGTGCTGATCAACAACGCGGGCGTGGGAGCGGGCGCGCCCGGGGCGGGACGCGAGCTGAGCGTGGACGGACACGAACTACGGCTCGCCGTGAACTACCTGGCCCCGGTGGCACTGACCCGCGCCCTGCTCCCGGTACTACGGGCCAACACGCCCGCCCGGATCGTCAATGTGGGCTCGGTCGGCCAGGAACCCCTCGACTTCGACGACGTCGAGTTCCGACGTGGATACGACGGCTTCGCGGCGTACCGGCGAGCCAAGTTCGCCCTGGCGGCCCATACTTTCGCCCTCGCCGAGGAGTTGGCGGGGACCGGTGTCGCCCTGAACGTGCTCCACCCGGCGACCTTCATGGACACGGCGATGGTGCGCGAGGGCGGGGTGACCCCCTGGAGCACGGTCGCCGAGGGGGCGGCCGGAGTGCTGGCCCTGGCGACCCAGGACCGGGGCACGGGCATCTACTTCGACGGCACGAGCCCGTCCCGGGCACACGAAAGGGCGTACGACCCGGAGGTACGCAAGCGGCTGACCGCGGTCACCGATCAGCTGCTGGCTCTCTGACCCCCCTCACACCACACCCGACAGCATCGCCGTCTCCGCCTGCGCCACGAGCCCGTCCGCCCCGCACGAGCGGGCCAGCGTCAGTCCGCGCCGGAGCTCCGCGGCCGAGCGGGCGGCGATGCCGTACTCCACCCGGGCCGCCGCGTGTTCGTACTGGCAGGGCGAGGCCTCCAGATAGGTGACGGCCTGTTCCGCGAGTCGTACCGCGCGCTGGCCGGTCTCCAGCGCGGCGGCACAGCGCAGGGCCTCGCCGATCGCGGTGTCGGTGCCGAGCCGTTCGGCGTGCCGGCGGACGTCGGTGGCGAGGCGGGCGGCGCGTGCCGGGTCCTCGCCCGCGAGGGCGCGGGCGAGGTCGACGGCCCAGGGGACCACCACGGGGTTGTGGTGGCCGCGTACGTCGGCCGCCTTCTCGGCCGCCTCCAGTTCGTTGATGCCGTCCTTCGTGCGGCCGACGGCGAGGAGCAGGCGGCCGCGGACCGAGCGCGGGTCGGGCAGGACGATGGTGGTCGGGTAGGGCGGCGCGAAGCCGTACTGCTCGGCGATCTCCCAGGCCTCGTCGACGTGTCCGCGGGCGAGCAGCGTGTCCACGAGGTTGCAGGTCGCGGACCAGTGCAGGGGCAGTCGGCGGCCGACGCGCTCGGCGAGCGCCAGCGACTGGCGCAGGGACGCCTCGGCCTCGCGGAGGCGGCCGCGCCTGCGGTGGCCGAGGCCGACGTAGGCGTGGGCCAGGGCGAGATGGCCGCCGCTCCAGCCGGCGGACTCGTACGCGCGCAGCGCCTCGTTGTAGAGGGTCTCGGCCCGGTCGAGCCGGTCGGTGAAGGCGTAGGCGCTGGCCAGCATCATCGGCAGCTCCAGGCCCCACTCCGGGTCGGTCCAGCCGAGCCCGGGGGCGAGGCGGCCGTTGACGAGGGCGCGGTCGCACAGTTCGACGACCTCCTCGGCGTTCTCGCCGCGGGCCATGGCGTCGAAGCCGCGCAGTATGAGCAGGGCGCGCTCGGAGTTGTCGCGGCCGGTGCAGGTGGCGGCGAGTTCGGCGAGGCGGGTGGAGCGTCCCGGTGAGGTGGCCTCGCCCGCGTGGAGGCCCTCCCACATGAACTGCACGGCCTGGAGCCGGAGCCTGGCGGGGCCGGCCTGGTGCCGGGCGGCCTCCGCCTCAACGGTGCGGACGGCCTCCTCCAGCTGGTCGTTGTGGAGGAGGGCCTGGGAGAGGCGGTAGACGGCGTCGACGCGTTCGTCGCCGTCGAGACCGGGCATGGCGAGGGCGGACTGGAGGTGGTCGATGGTGGTGGCGGGTGCGGTGAGAAGGGTGGCGCAGCCCAGTTCGTGGAGCACGCGCGCGTGGGCCTCGGGCGGCGGCGGTTCCACGAGGGCGCGCTCCAGGCAGCGGCGGGCGGCGTCGGGGGCACCGACGGCGAGGTGTTCGCGGGCGGCCTCGCGCAGCTGCTCGACGAGTTCCTCGTCGCTGTCCGGGTGGACCTCCAGGAGGTGGCGGGCGGCGACCGCGGCGCCGCGGCCGTTGTCGGTGACGACGCGGGCGGCGATGCCGTGCATGGCGGTGCGCAGGGCGTCGGGGATGGAGTTGTAGACGGCGCTGGCGATCAGCGGGTGGACGAACTCCAGGTCGCCGTCGTCCGGTTGGCCACTCGCCGGGTCGGGCTCGGTGAGGATGCGGGCGGCGCGCAGCAGGTCGGCGCAGCGCACGGCGTCGTCCACGCTCGTGGTGGCGAGTTCGGCCACCAGGTCGACGGAGATGCCGGTGCCGAGGATCGCGGCCGCCCAGGCGAACCGGGTTGCCTCGATGCCGAGGGTCTCCAGGCGGGCGACCAGGCCGCCGCCGCGCGCCGAGCGGTTCAGGGCGCGCAGCTCGGCCGCCGCGGACTCGGTGGGCTCGAACTCGCTGTCCTGGACCTTGGCGAGGAGCTCGACGGTCTCGTACGGGTTGCCGCCGGTCACGGCCCAGACCTCGCGGCAGAACGGGGCGTCGGCGTGCGCGCCCAGGGTGGCGCGGGTGAGGCCGGCGGTCGCGTCCGGGGTGAGGGCGCTCAGGGTGGCGACGGAGCTGCCCGCGGCGGCGACCGCGTCGAGGTGGCGGGCGCTGTCGCCGCCGACCTCGCCGGGGCGGCGGGCGACGACGACCAGGACGCTCTGCTCACCGAGGCGTTCGGCGAAGGCGGCGAGCCAGCGCAGGGTCTCCTGGTCGGCCCAGTGGGCGTCGTCGATCAGCAGCACCAGCGGCCAGTCGCGCCGGGCCAGCCGGCGTACGGCGGCCACCAGTCCGTCACACACGCCCTGCGGGTCGGCCTGGCGTTCACCCGGTTCCGTAATACCGAGGGCGGGTCCGGCGATGTCGTACCAGTCGCCGAGGTACTCGCGGGCCTCCTCCGGCATCAGCGACAGCAGGGCGGGCTGGAGCAGCTGCCGTACGACGTTGAACGGGACGGAGCTCAGGGTCTCGCTGCCCCGGGCGGACCACACCGTGCAGTGCCGGGCCTCGGCGATACGGCGGGTTTCGGCCAGCAGCGCGGTCTTGCCGAGTCCCGCCTCGCCCCGCAGTACCAGAAGGCTGCCCGACGAGGACTTGTCCGCGCACAGGGTGTCGAGGGCCCGCTCGACGGCGGCGACTTCCTCGTCGCGCTCCCCCAGGGAGGCCGAGGTGGCCTGTGTGGGCCGTACCTTCGTCATCCCGCTACCTCCCCTAGTCGCCCGAACGACGTACAGACCTCGAGCGTAGCCGTCCGATTGCCTAAGTGGAGGCGGGTCCGGGCACCTGTTGCCGTGACGGGTGACAACCGGCGCGCGAGGGCGACGCGCGGGGCCCGCTACCTGCACGGCCGTAACTTACCCACAGTCAAAAACCGTCCCGGCGACCGGAATTCGTGATGATGGAGGCACGGGCATGACGTCGACGTTCCCCGACCGAGGCACGGTCCGCTCCCGCAGGGCGCTGGTCGCGGGATCGGTGGGCAACTTCATCGAGTGGTACGAGTTCGGTGTCTACGGCTACTTCGCGACGATCATCGCGGCGCGGTTCTTCACACCGGAGGGCGGCAGCGAGGTCGAGGCCCTGGTGAAGACGTACGCGTCGTTCGCGCTGGCGTTCTTCTTCCGGCCGGTCGGCGCGGCCGTGTTCGGCCGTCTGGGCGACCGGATCGGCCGGCGTCCGGTGCTGATCCTGGTGATCGCGCTGATGACCGGGGCGACGACGCTCATCGGCGTGCTGCCCACGTACGACACGGTCGGCGCGCTCGCCCCGTGGCTGCTGACGTTCCTGCGGGTGCTGCAGGGGCTGTCGGCGGGCGGGGAGTTCGGGGGCGCGGTGTCGGTGATGACCGAGTTCGCGCCACCCGGGCGGCGCGGGCTGTACGGGTCGTGGCAGTCGTTCACGGTGGCGCTGGGGCTGCTGGGCGGTGCGGGGGCGGCGGCGCTGCTGGCGACGGTGCTGACCGAGCGGCAACTGGGCGACTGGGGTTGGCGGTTGCCGTTCCTGCTGACGTTGCCGCTGGGGCTGGGTGCCCTGTGGCTGCGGCTGCGTCTTGACGAGACGCCGGCGTTCCGGGAGGAGCGGGAGGCGGAGCGGCCGGCCGGGCGCGCGGTCGCCGGGGCTATTGCGCTGGGTGCCGGGCGGATCATGGGGTGGGCGGCGGCCGGGTACACGTTCCTGGTCGTGCTGCCGTCGTATCTCCAGGCCACGCTGGACGCGAGCTTCCAGCAGGCGCTGATCGCCACGGTGCTGGCCAACCTCGGTTTCGCGATGACGATCGTGCCCGCGGGGTGGCTCAGCGACCGGGTCGGGCGGCGGCCGGTGATGTTGGCGGGGGCGGCGCTGGTGGTGGTCCTCGCGGTGCCGCTGCTCGACCTTCTCCAGGACCCCGGCGTATCCCTCACCGTGAAGGGTGCGGCGGTGTGGGGCGCGGGTGCGGTGGTGGGGCTGATGGCGGGGCCGGGTCCGGCGATGCTCGCGGAACTGTTCCCGACGAACGTGCGCTACACGGGTCTGGGGCTCGCCTACGCCCTGTCCAATGCGGTGTTCTCGGGGTGTGCCGGGCTCATCATCACGGAGACGGTCGAACGGACCGGGAACGCGGACATCCCCGCCTACTATGCGGCCGCGACCTGCGCGGTGAGCGTCCTGGCGCTCGCCACGGTATCCAGGACATCGGTGCGGAAGCCGACGAGCGAGGTCGACGAGGCGACGAAAGCGTCGGGAGAGGCGGAGTGAGCGCATGCGGGTGATCGGCCTGATGTCGGGCACGTCGTGCGACGCCATCGACGCCGCCGCCGCCGACCTGAGCCTCGTCGGCGACAGCCTGGTACTCAGGCCGCTGGGGCTGGTGAGCGAGGCGTACGACAAGGTGCTGCGGGAGGCGCTCGGGGCGGCGCTGCCGCCGGGGACGACCTCGATGGCGCAGGTGTGCCTGCTCGACACGCGGATCGGGCAGGTTTTCGCGGCGGCCGCCGCGCGTGCGGACCGTGAACTGTGCGAGCGGCGGGCGGAGTTGGTGGCCTCGCACGGGCAGACGGTCTACCACTGGGCCGAGGACGGGAAGGTGTACGGCACCCTTCAGCTCGGGCAGCCCGCGTGGATCGCCGAGGCGACCGGGCTGCCCGTGGTCGCCGACTTCCGGCCCCGCGACATCGCCGCCGGCGGACAGGGCGCCCCGCTGGTCAGCCTGGTCGACCTGCTGTGGCTGCGCGGCCGGCCCGGCACGCCCGTCGCCCTCAACATCGGCGGGATCGCCAACCTCACCGCACCCGACGGCACCGCCTTCGACACCGGACCGGGCTGCGCGCTGATCGACGCGGCGGCGCGGGGGTTCAGCGGCGGACGGCTGGCGTACGACGTGGACGGGGCGCTGGCCGGTCGCGGCACCGTCCATGAACCGCTGCTGCGCCGGCTGCTGGAGGAGCCGTACTACGCGCTGCCCGCACCCAAGACGACCGGCAGGGAGCTCTTCCACCTGGGCCGTCTGCGGGACGCGTTGGCCGGATTCGGCACCCTGACCGCCGAGGACGTCGTCGCCACGCTGACCGTGCTCACGGCGCGGACGGTCGCCGACGCGGTGCGCGCTGCGGGCGCGACGGAGGTGATCGTCTCGGGCGGCGGGACCCGCAACCCGGTCCTGATGACGATGCTCGGGCAGTGCCTCCCCGGGGTGTCCCTTCGCACCTCCGACGAGCTGGGGCTGCCCGCGGCCGCGAAGGAGGCGTACGCCTTCGCCGTACTGGGCTTCCTGACCGTCCACGCCCTGCCCGGCAGCGTGCCCTCGGCCACGGGCGCCCGGCAGGCACGCGTACTCGGCTCGATCACGCCCGGCCGGAACGGGCTGCGGCTTCCCCCACCCGCGGAGAACCGACCGGTACGGCTCGTCCTGGAGTGACGCGGCGGGCCCTCCGGGGCCGGATCCGGTGGTTCCGGGGCCGGATCCGGTGGTTCCGGGGCCGGATCCGGTGGTTCCGGGGCCGGATCCGGTGGTTCCGGGGCCGGATCCTCTCATCCGACTTTCACCGACACCTCATACGGTGGGCGCATGACGCAGGTGACTCCTCCCGGCTGGTACCCCGACCCGGGGCAGAAGAGTGACGGTCCGCCCACCGAGCGCTGGTGGGACGGCAAGGCATGGACGGATCAGGTCCGGCCCGTGGGGTCGGCGGACGTATGGGGCCCTCCGGAGCAGTTGGCGGCCGGCGGGGCGTATCCGGTGCATCCGGGGTATCCCGGCCAGTTGCCGTCGGGCGGTCGGCGCGGGCTGCGCACGGGCATAGCCGTGGGAGTCGCCGCGGTCGTCCTCGCGAGCATCGGCGTCGGCGTGTACGCGCTGACCGCCGACGACGGCTCGGGCGGCGGCGCCGACTCCCAGCAGGGAGGCCCGGGCGGGCAGGGCGGCCCCGGAGGCGGTCAGGGCGGGCCCTTCGGCGGATCCGGGGGCGGTGACGGCGGGTCCGGGGGCGGCGGCAACGGCGGCGGGGACGGCGGTTCCGGCGGGGCGTCGCCCTCGCCCGACCAGTCCGAGGCGCCGAAGGTGGACAGCGGGTCGGTGACCGACGCCGTGAGCGGGATCAGTCTGACCATCCCGGACGGCTGGTACGGCCAGGAGATCAACTGGGGTGCCCACCTCGGGTCGGACAAGACGTACAAGTGCCCCTCCGACACCTCGCAGACCTGCATGAAGGGCGGCGCGTACTCGGCGCCCGCGCTCGCGCTCGGCACCAAGGGCGACACGGCCGAGGAGGTCGCGAAGGCGGACATCGCGGCGAACGCCGAGGAGTCCTACGGCAAGGGCTACGGGGAGATCACCTCGCACGAGGTGCTGGCCTCCAAGGCGGTGACGGTGGCCGGGCAGAAGGGCTATCTGGTCCGCTGGAAGGCGGTCACGAGCAAGGGCGCCGACGGCTACGTCGAGTCGCTGGCCTTCCCCTCGCCCGTCAGCGAGCGGCAGATCGTCGTGGTCCGCTTCGGCGTCGACGTCGACCAGGGCCAGGCGGTGCTGGACGAGATCGCCAAGGGCATCAAGGTGTCGACCGGCGGCGGCAACGGCCAGGACGTCTGACGCACCCCCGACCGGAACCATCCGGGACATGATGCGGCCGGGTGGGGCGCCCCTCCGCTCAAGGGGAACCCCACCCGGCCGGGGGGTGCGCGCCGCCCCCGTCCCCACGGTGCGGCGCGGATCAGGTCACCGTCCAGTCATCCCGTGGACGGCGTCCTGAGCCTCAGGTGAGGCCCAGTGCGGGCAGCACGGCGGCCTCCACGAACCGGACGAGATAGTCGGGGTCGGCGTCCTCGCCCTCCAGCACGGGCCGGGCCCGCAGCACGCCGAAGATCTGGGCGGGGACGTACTCCAGGGCGGGATGGCCGGCGGCGACCTCCCCGCGCTCGACCCCCCGCAGCAAGATCTGCCGCAGTGCGTCGATCTCGGGGTCGATGAGCGCCTCGCGCAGCGCGCACTTGAGCTCCGGGTCCTCCATCACGGCGTGTCCCAGCGCCTGGAACAGCCGGGTGTCCTTGCCGGACCACGCGCCCGCGGCCCGTGCCGCCTCGCGCAGGTCACCGGCGAGCGTGCCGGTGTCGATGCCCTCGAAGCGCGTGAGCCGGCTGGCGCGCAGGGCCGCCGCCACGAACTGGGGCTTGGTCTTCCACTGCCGGTACAGCGTGGACTTGCTGCACCGGGTGCTGCTGGCGACGCCCTCCATGGTGACGGCGTCGTAACCGCACGCGCGGATCTGTTCGAGCACGGCGTCGAAGAACTCCTGCTCACGCTCGGGCGTGATCTTGGAGCGGCGCGAGGCGACGACCGTCTCCGGTCCCTCCGCGGCCTGCGACGTCATCGGCTCTTCTCCTCACTTCCCGTGTGTGTCGTACGTCTATCGATACGCCACTGTACCGGAACGCTGCCGTATCGGTACAGTGGCGTATCGGTACAGTACCGTTTCGGTACATCGGCGTTTCGGTACGCCGCCGTACCGATGAGTTCGACGGGTACCACCCAGCACCACCCACCGTTCGGCGAAAGGGCCGGGGGCAATGAATGGCCGCACCGAGGCTGACCGGCCGGAGACCGACGCGATAGCGCGGCCTCCGCTCGTCCGGGAGCTCCTGCTCGTCGCAGGGCTCTTCCTCGTCTACAAGTTCGGCCGGCAGCTGGCCACGGGCCACACCGGCGAGGCGTTCCGCAACGCGGACCGCGTGTGGGACCTGGAACGAGCCGTCCATCTGCCCGGCGAGGGCTCGGTGCAGCACCTGCTGCTGCACGGCGACACGCTCATACACCTCGCGAACACCTACTACGCGACCGTGCACTTCCCGGCCACGGCGGCCTTCCTGGTCTGGACGTACCTGCGCCGCCCCGCCCACTACGTCTGGGCCCGCCGCGTCCTCGCCGCCGTCACCGCCGCCGCCCTGGTGGTCCATCTGACGTTCCCGCTGGCCCCGCCGCGCATGCTCGCCGCGACCGGCCTGATCGACACCGGCCGGGTCTACGGCCCCTCCGTGTACGGCCCACCCGGGACCGACCACCTCTCCAACCAGTTCGCGGCGATGCCGTCCCTGCACTTCGGCTGGGCCCTGATGGTGGCGATCGGCCTGATCGTGGCGACCCGCTCGCGATACCGCTGGCTGTGGCTGCTCCACCCGCTGGTCACGCTGCTGGTCATCGTCGGCACGGCCAACCACTACTGGCTCGACGCGATCGTGGCGACGGCCATGCTCGGCATCGCGCTCGCGGTGCTGCACCCGCCGCGGCGCACGGCGACCACGGCGACCACGCCCGGACGCCGTGCCGACAAGCTCGTGCCCGCGGCCCGGGACGAGGAACCCGGACTCGTGGGAGCGGGCCGATGAACGCCACCCTGATCGCCGTCGCCCTGTCCCTGTTCTCCGCGGTCGCCTACGCCGCCGCGGCCGTGGCCCAGGAACGGCTGGCCTCCCGTGCCCCGGGATCGGGCCTGATCCGGCTGCTGGGCTCCGGCGCCTGGTGGGGCGCCGTCCTCCTCAACGGCTCCGGCGCGCTGCTGCACGTCGTGGCCCTGAAGTACGGTCCGTTGACCGTGGTGCAGCCGCTCGGCGCGCTCACCCTGGTGGCCGCGGTGCCGCTGGGCGCGCGGATCGCCGGTCGGCGGGTCAGCGCGGTCGAGTGGCGCGGCACGGCGCTGACGCTCACCGGCCTGGCGGCGATCCTCGTGACGGCGTCCGGACCCGCGCCCGAGGAGGTGCTGAGCACGTCCGAGGCGGTGGCGGTCGCGGCCGTGTCGGTGGCGCTGATCGGCATGCTGTCGCGGCCGGGCGCCCGGCCGGGGCTGCGGCACGCGACGGCGTCCGGGTTCGCCTCCGGGGTGGGCTCGGCGCTCACGCAGACCGTGACCGTGGCCATGACGGACCACTCCGCCCCGCTGCTCAGCCCGCAGGTGATCGGCGTGGCGCTACTGGTCGCGGCCCTCGCGGCGAGCGGGCTGCTGCTGTCGCAGACCGCCTACCAGGGTGGCCTCGGCGCTCCGCTGGCGATGGTGACCCTGGCCAACCCCATGGCGGCCGGGGTGATCGGGCTGGTGCTGCTGGGCGAGCGGCTGCAGGGCGGCGCGCAGGGGGTGCTCCTCGCGCTGGCCGGGGCGGGCCTGGCGTCGTGGGGCGTGGTGCTGCTCAGCCGGGCGACTCCTGCTGCCCGCACGGCAGCGCCGCGAAAGGGGCGCGGGGAACTGCGCGATCAACCACGGTACAGCCGCACCCGACGAACCATCCGACGCGGCACCCCCGTGGTCGCCGCCGCACAAGAACCGGCGTTGGTGCCCCGGCAACCGGAGCCGAGGCACCTCACACCGCTCTGAGCAACTCCCCAGTCCGTATTACTCGGTGATGATCGCCGGGTCGCTCACACCGGGCCGCCCGTTCTCGACGTGCCCGGCGAACCGTCGCAGGAACGCCGGGTCGGCGTCGGCGGCGACCGTCAGGTCGTACCAGCGCCGGCTCCCCGCGAGGTCGACCGTGCGGCACACCGTGGCCCCGGGTCGCACGGTCACCGTCGTGGCACGGCCGCCGTACCCGTTGGCGATCTTCAGGCGGACGCTCGCCGTTCCCCTGTTGGTGAGGGTCAGCTCCACGTCATCCCCGGTGTGCCGGGCGGTCACCTCGGGGCCGGCCGTCTTGTTCGAGCCCTTGAACCAGCGCACGAAGCCGCCGGGGCCATGCACGGTGAGGTCGTACGAGCCGTTCGAGTACGCCGAGTTCCAGGTGTCCGCGATGCTCTTGCCGGCCTCGGTGGTGTACGTCCAGGGGCCGTCGGTGCGATTGCCGGACGTGACGTGGAAGGCGGCACCGGCCTTGGCGCCGGAGGCGAAGGCCAGCGTGAACTTGCCGGCCGCGGCGTCGACGGAACCGTCCACGTGCGGGGCGTACCTGAGCGGCCGGGTCGGGCGCAGGCCGCGCTCCTGGCGGGGCATGTCCGGGTCGGCCGGCGGGGTCGGCTTGTAGTCGGGGTGCCGCTCGCGGTCCTGTGGCTCGTACTCGTCCGTCCCCGGCAGCGCGGCCGGGCGGCTGTCCTTGCGGGAGAAGTCGAAGGCCGAGGTCAGGTCGCCGCAGACGGCCCGGCGCCAGGGGGAGATGTTCGTCTCCCGCACACCGAAGCGGCGCTCCATGAAGCGCAGGATCGAGGTGTGGTCCAGCGTCTCGGAGCAGACGTAACCGCCCTTGCTCCACGGCGAGACGACCAGCATCGGCACGCGCGGGCCGAGGCCGTAGGGGCCGGCCGGGCGGTTGCTGTCGCCCTTGTAGAGGTCGAGCGAGACGTCGACGGTGGACTTGCCGCGAGAGGCGTCCTTCGGCGGCAGCGGCGGCACGACGTGGTCGAAGAAGCCGTCGTTCTCGTCATAGGTGATGAACAGGGCCGTCTTCGACCAGACCTCCGGGTTGGAGGTGAGGGCGTCCAGGACCTGGGCGATGTACCAGGCGCCGTAGTTCGAGGGCCAGTTGGAGTGCTCGGAGAAGGCCTCGGGGGCGGCGATCCAGGAGATCTGGGGCAGCTTGCCGGCCTTGACGTCGGCCTTGAGGCGGTCGAAGTAGCCTTCGCCGCTCTTGGCGTCGGTGCCGGTGCGGGCCTTGTCGTACCAGGGGTCGCCCGGCTTGGCGTCGCGGTACTTGTTGAAGTACAGCAGCGAGTTGTCGCCGTAGTTGCCGCGGTAGGCGTCCTGGATCCAGCCCCAGGAGCCCTTGGCGTCGAGGCCGTCGCCGATGTCCTGGTAGATCTTCCAGGAGACGCCCGCCTGCTCCAGGCGCTCGGGGTAGGTCGTCCAGCCGTAGCCGAGCTCGTCGTTGCCGAGGACCGGACCGCCGCCGGTGCCGTCGTTGCCCGTGCAGCCCGTCCACATGTAGTAGCGGTTCGGGTCGGTCGAGCCGATGAAGGAGCAGTGGTAGGCGTCGCAGACGGTGAAGGCGTCGGCGAGGGCGTAGTGGAAGGGGATGTCCTCGCGGGTCAGGTACGCCATGGTCGTGGTGCCCTTGGCGGGGACCCACTTGTCGTACTTGCCGCCGTTGTAGGCCTGCTGGCCGTCGGTCCAGCCGTGCGGCAGGCCCTCCAGGAACTGCATGCCCAGGTCGCCGGCGTCCGGGTGGAACGGCAGGATGTCCTTGCCGCCGTTCGACTGGTGCCAGATCGACTTGCCGTCGTCGCGCTTCACCGGGCGCGGGTCGCCGAAGCCACGGACGCCGCGCAGCTTGCCGAAGTAGTGGTCGAAGGAACGGTTCTCCTGCATCAGGACGACGATGTGCTCGACATCCTCGATCGACCCGGTGCGATGGTTCGCCGGGATCGCGGCGGCCCGCTGGATGCTGCTCGACAGAGCCGTGAACGCCGTGGTCGTGCCCGCGAGTTGAAGGAATCTGCGGCGATTGACTTCGGGCATGAGTGGGGGACCTCTTCCCATCTAGGGTGGTTTGACCAGCCGGCTGGTGACGGAAGCCGCGCGGAAGGAGTGTTCCAGGAGCACCAAACGTCAGGGAAGGGTCCGGTGGCGCTCGTGTGAAAGTCGGCGGTACGGGAGGTGTGCCGGGAGCCGCGCGCGGGGATGGTCGCGATCATGACAGAGACGACGCGCACGGATTCCCCGCCGACCTCACGGCCCGTACGCCAGCTCCTCGCCGCCTCCGTCGGCAATGCCGTGGAGTGGTACGACTGGTACGCCTACACCTTCCTCGCCACCTATATCGCGGCCGAGGTCTTCCCGAAGAGCGCGGACAACTCCCTGGTGCCGCTGCTCTCGACGTTCGCGGTCTTCGCGGTGGGCTTCTTCATGCGGCCGGTGGGCGGGCTGCTGATGGGCGCCATCGCGGACCGCCGCGGCCGGCGCTCCGCCCTGACGGTCACCATCCTGCTGATGGGCGGCAGCAGCCTGCTGGTCGGCCTGACCCCGACGTACGAGACGGCGGGCGTCCTCGCCCCGGTGATCCTCGTGCTGGCCCGTCTCCTCCAAGGCCTGTCGGTGGGCGGCGAGTTCGCGGCGTCGACGACGTTCCTGGTCGAGTCGGCCGGGCCGGGCCGGCGCGGGCTGTTCTCCAGCTTCCAGTACGTGTCGACGACCGCCGGACAGCTGGTCGCCTCCGGTATCGCGACGCTGCTGGTGGACACGTTGAGCGACGGGCAGATGAACGGCTGGGGCTGGCGGGTGCCCTTCGTCCTCGGTGCCGTGCTCAGCCTGGTCGGCTTCTGGATCCGGCAGGGCGCGCAGGAGACGAGGAGCGCCGAGCAGCGACAGGCGCCGCGTCCCGGCCTGTTGGAGGCACTGCGCCGCCACCCCCGCCAGTCCCTGCTGATCTGCGGCATCACCGCGGGCGGCACGATCGCCTACTACACCTGGACCTCGTACCTGCCGACGTACGCCGAACTCAACGCGGGCATCGAGAAGTCGGACGCGCTGCTCACGGGCACGATCTCGCTGGCCTTCTTCGGCCTGCTCCAGCCGATCGGCGGCCTCCTCTCGGACCGCTTCGGCCGCCGCCCGCTCCTCCTCTTCTTCGGCCTGGGCTTCACCCTCCTCACCGTCCCCCTGCTGCACGCCCTGCACGACTCGTTCGCGACGCTCCTGCTCGTGCAGTGCGCGGGCATGGTGCTGCTGACCGGGTTCACCTCGATCAGCGCGGCCGTGAACGCCGAGGTGTTCCCACCCCGGGTGCGGGCGGCGGGCATCGGCTTCCCGTACTCGCTGACGGTGGCGATGTTCGGCGGTACGGCGCCGTACGTGGGCACGCTGTTCAAGGAGTTGGGTCACGCGGACCTCTTCCCCTGGTACGTCGCCGTCCTGTGCCTCGGCTCTTCGCTGGTGTACCTGCGCCTTCCGGAGACCGCGCACAAACCGCTGGAACGATGACCTGGCAGGATGCCGGTGTGACGACAACTCAGGTGACAACGTATGCGCGGATTGCCGAAGTCCTCACCGAGCTCGGGCTGATCACTCGGGACGAGGCCCGCAAGGTGCTGGACAAGGCTGCCTCCTACGCGAGCGAGCCGGTCCGGGGACCTCGTGAAATCGCCGACGCCCTAGAGTCGTTCGGCGTGGCCGTGTCGATCCACTCAGAGGACGTCGACTTCGCCGACGAGCACTACGAGTGGCTCCTGAACGAGGCCGCGGCCCTCACCGGCGGCAAGGTCACCATCTCCGACTACCGCTTCGAGAAGAGCAGTCCCGAGGAAGAGGACTGCGGCCTGGGCACGATGCACTTCACCTGCAACGGCAAGCCGCTCTCCTTCGACGTCGAGCAGGAGTCGAACGACTACCTCGACATGGGAGCGGCACAGCAGGCCATCGAAGCGCTCAGCCCCGACGACGACCCGAGGGACTTCCGCTGCGTCGAGCAGGAGGCCCCACGCTATGACGACGACTACATGGTCCTGGCCACGGCCGAGCAGCGTGAAGGTCTCCAGCGGCTCCTGGGCATCACGTTCGACCCGCCTCTGGGCTGAGCCGGGTCCCGGGTCAGCCCTCGCGCGGCTCGGCGATGGTGCCGCGCACGACGAGCCGCGGGGTGAGAACCACCTCGCGGGCCAGGGTGCGGTCCTGGTCCAGTCGCTCCACCGCTGCGGCGACCGCGGACCGGGCCTGTTCCCGCGCCTCCTGGCTGACCGTGGTCAGGTTGAAGCAGCTCAGACGGGACAGCCGGTCGTCGTCGTAGCCGGCCACGGACACCTGGCCCGGGACGGCCACTCCGGCGCGCTGGAGGGCGGTGAGGACACCGATGGCGCACTGGTCGTTGTAGGCGACGACAGCGGTGGGGAGGTCGCCGATTCTGGTGCAACGCCTGGCCCGAGAACCCGGCGTGGAAGTTCGTCGCCGTCGGCCTCGGCAACGACGTCCCGTTCTGGACGGAGTTCCTGCGCGCCCTCGCCGACGTCGACCCGGACATGGCCGTGAACATCGAGCACGAGGACGCGGCCTACTCCCAGACGGAGGGCCTGGCGCTGGCCGCGAAGAACCTGCACAGCGGGGCGGCGGCCGCCCTCTGACCTGCCCTTTCCCGGAATCCCTTCCGCCTGGCAGAAGCCGCCTTGCGCGGCGGCCGCGGCCGTCAGGAACCTGAGTTCCACCACGGCACGCGGGGCGAGTGCGCCCCGCTCTCAGAGACGGGAACCTCTGCAATGCCCCACACGACCGCCTTCGCCCGGAACCAGTGGTACGTCGCCGCCTACAGCCACGAGGTGGGACGGGAACTGCTCGGCAGGACGATCCTCGGTGAGACCCTCGTGCTGTACCGCACGGAGGAGGGGACGCCGGTCGTCCTGCACGACCGCTGTGTGCACCGCCGGTACCCGCTGTCCGAGGCGCCGACGCGGCTCGACGGTGACCGGATCGTGTGCGGGTACCACGGGTTCACGTACGACACGACCGGTACGTGTGTGTACGTGCCGGGCCAGAAGCGTGTGCCGCGCACGGCCCGTGTCGCCTCCTACCCGGTCGTCGAGCAGGACTCCCTGATCTGGGTGTGGATCGGCGACCCGGCCCTCGCCGACCCGCAGGGCATCCCGCGGGCCAGGCACCTCGACTCCCCCGGCTGGGTCACCGTGCGCGGCATGGAGCCCATCGACTGCGACTACGGTCTCCTGGTCGACAACCTCCTCGACCTCTCCCACGAGACCTACCTCCACGGCGGCTACATCGGCACTCCCGAGGTCGCCGAGACTCCGATCACCACCGAGGTCGACGAGGGCGCCGGCATCGTCCGGGTGAGCCGGCACATGGACGACGCCGAGTGCCCGCCGTTCTACGCCAAGTCGACCGGCATCGAGGGCCGGATCACGCGCTGGCAGGACATCGAGTACCACGCGCCCTGCCTCTACCTGCTGCACAGCCGGATCGCCCCGGTCGGTGTACTGCCCGAGGCGGACGGCAGTGACCCGAACGGCTTCCACACGGAGATCACGTACGCCATCACCCCGTCCGGCGACGGCAAGGTGTACGACTTCTGGGCGGTCTCCCGGGACTGGGCGACCGACGACGCCGAGGTCACCGAGTTCCTGCGCGGCAACAACCACACCGTCGTCATGCAGGACGTCACCGCCCTCAACCTGCTGCAGCAGACCCTCGGCAGCGAGCGCACCGGTTACCAGGAGCTGAGCATCAACATCGACACCGGTGGCCTGGCCGCCCGCCGTATCCTCGCCCGGCTGGTCGAGGAGGGCGACAAGCCCGTGGAGAAGGTCCTGTGAGCGGCAGCCCCACCGGAGAGATCTACCGCATCGACTGGCTGCCGGGCACCGACATCCTGCACGGCACCTGTCACTGCGGACGCGAGCACACCTCCCAGGACCCGATCGAGATGTGGGAGTGGATGCTGGCCCACCCCCAGGGACACCAGCCGCAGGGACACCAGCTGCAGGGACACCAGCCGCAGGGACACCAGCCGCAGGGATACGAACCGCAAGGACACAGCTCATGACCGTGTACGAGACCGAACTCGTCGTGGCGACCAGGAAGTTGGCGGCCGACGGCGTGCTCGCCCTCACCCTGCGCCATCCCCTGGGCGAGGAGCTCCCGGCGTGGGAGCCGGGCGCGCACATCGACGTCGTTCTCGGTCCGGAGCTGGAGCGGCAGTACTCGCTGTGCGGCGATCCGGCGGACCGCTCGGCGTGGCGGATCGCCGTGCTGCGGGAGCCGGACGGGCGGGGCGGATCCGCCCATGTGCACGAGCAGTTGGGGCAGGGCGACAAGGTGCGGGTCCGCGGGCCGCGCAACCACTTCGCCCTGCGGCCGGCGCCCCGCTACCGCTTCATCGCGGGTGGCATCGGCATCACGCCGATCCTGCCGATGCTGGCGGCGGCGGAGGCGGCGGGCGCGGAGTGGAGCCTGCTGTACGGCGGGCGGTCCCGCAACTCCATGGCGTTCACCGAGGAGTTGAGCCGCTACGGCGGCGAGCGCGTCACCGTCGCGCCGCAGGACGAGACCGGCCTGCTCGACCTCGCCTCGGCGCTCGACGACGTCCCCGAGGGCACCCTCGTCTACTGCTGCGGACCCGGGCCGCTGCTCGACGCGGTGGAGGCGCGCTGCCCGGCCGGGCTGCTGCAGGTGGAGCGGTTCGCGCCGAAGGAGCGGGAGGGCGGCGAGAACACGGAGTTCGAGGTCGAGCTCGCGCAGAGCGGCCGGACGGTGAGCGTGCCCGCGGACGTGTCCGTGCTCGACGCCGTGCGCGCCGCGGGCGTCGAGGTGCTCTTCTCCTGCACCGAGGGCACCTGCGGGACCTGCGAGACCGACGTCCTCGACGGCACCCCGGACCATCGGGACTCCGTGCTCACGGCCGAGGAGCAGGAGAGCGGCGAGACGATGATGATCTGCGTGTCCCGCTGCCGTGGGAAGCGGCTCGTGCTGGACCTGTGATCCTGAGGTCGGCCTCGATCCGGGCCACCGCCGCGAGCAGATGCGGCAGCAGGTCGGCACGGATCGAGTCCACCGAGGTACGGCCGGCGTGCACCGCGATGTTCACGCCGGCCACCACCTCGCCGTCCGGTTCCCGCACCGGGGCGGCCACCGACCGGAGCCCTTCCTCCAACTCCTGGTCGACGACGGCGTATCCCTGCCGCCGGACCCGCCCGAGTTCCGCCCGCAGCGCGTCCGGCGAGGTGATCGTGCGCGAGGTCAGCTGCTTCAACTCCGCCCTTTCCAGCAGGAGTTCGGACTCCTCCTGCGGCAGATGGGCGAGGATCACGCGGCCCACCGACGTCACGTACGCCGGGAACCGGGTCCCCACCGTGATGGCCGCCGTCATGATGCGCCGGGTCGGGACCCGCGCCACGTACACGATGTCCTCGCCGTCCAGGACGCACAGCGACGACGACTCCCGTACCTGCGCCACGAGTTGCTCCAGATGCGGCTCGGCGATCTGCGGCAGCGTGACGCTGGAGAGGTAGGAGTAGCCGAGCTCCAGTACGCGCGGGGTGAGGCGGAAGAGACGGCCGTCCTGGTGGACGTAGCCGAGGTCGACGAGGGTGAGCAGCAGACGGCGGGCGGCGGCGCGGGTCAGCTCGCAGGCCTGGGCGACCTCGCTGAGCGTGCGGGCGGGATGGTCGGCGTCGAAGGAGCGGATCACGGCGAGGCCGCGCTCGAAGGACTTCACGAAGTGCGGTGCGCGGTCTCCCGGAAGCATCGCCACCTCCAATAGTGTCAACAATATTGTCGGCGAACCCGACTCCCCGGCTCGGTTGAGACTTCTACCTTCCCGCCGAGCCTTTCCGCGCACTACTGTGCGCCTTGCGCACAACCTTTCGGAACACCGCTGCACCGTTGTCTGTACAGGAGGAGTCATGCGTCGTCTGTCGGCCGGTCTCACCGCCGGCGTCCTGCTGCTCGTCGCGACGGCCTGCGGCTCGTCCGACGACGGTTCGTCGGACACGGACGCGTCGTCCGGCGGGGTCACCACCGTCAAGGTCGGACTCATCCCGATCGTCGATGTCGCGCCGCTGTATCTCGGCCAGAAGCAGGGGTTCTTCGAAAAGCGGGGCCTGAAGCTGGAGTTCACCACCGCGCAGGGCGGTGCGGCGATCGTGCCGGGTGTGGCGAGCGGGCAGTTCCAGTTCGGGTTCAGCAATGTGACGTCCCTGATGGTCGCCCAGTCCAACGGCGTCCCGGTGAAGGCCGTCGCCAACGGCATCGCCTCGACCGGCGTGGCGGGCAAGGACTTCGGCGCCCTCATGGTCAAGAAGGGCAGCGAGCTCAAGTCCGCCAAGCAGCTGGAGGGCAAGAAGGTCGCCATCAACACGCTGAAGAACATCAACGAGACCGCCGTCCGCGAGTCCGTGCGCAAGGCCGGCGGCGATCCGGACGAGGTGGACTTCGTCGAGCTGGCCTTCGACCAGATGCCGGCCGCCCTCGACCAGGGCCAGATCGACGCCGCCATGGTCGTGGAGCCGGCGACCGCCACCATCAGGAGCCAGGGCGGCGTGGAGATCGCCTCGCCCCTGGTGGACGTCGCCCCGAACCTCACCGTGGCCATGTACTTCGCGTCCACGCAGTACGCGCAGCAGAACCCGGAGGTGGTGAAGAAGTTCCAGGACGCCACCGCCGAGTCCCTCGCCTACGCCGACGCCCACCCGGACGAGGCTCGCCAGATCATCACGACGTACACGAAGATCCCGGCGGACGTGCTGGCCAAGGTCACCCTGCCGAAGTGGCCGGCCGAGGCGAACCGGTCCTCCATCGAGGCCCTGATGAAGCTCGGCGAGACGGACGGCCTCTTCAAGAAGACGCCCGACCTGGACGCGCTCCTGCCGTGAGGGGCCAGAACGTCGCACTCGGTGCGGCCGGGCTCACGGCCTTCCTCGCCCTGGGCGAGGCGGCGCCGCGGCTCGGCCTGGTCAAGGAGGCCTACGTCCCGCCGACCAGCCGGATCGCCGAAGCGCTCGTGGACGAGGCCGCCGACACCGCCTTCTGGAGCGCGCTCGGCGACACGCTGACCGGCTGGGCGCTGGGCCTCGCCCTCGCGGTCTGCGCCGGCGTCGTCGTGGGCGTGGCCGTCTCGGTCGTGCCGTATCTGCGCGAGGCGACGGCGTCCACGATCGAGTTCCTGCGCCCCATCCCCTCCGTGGCGCTGATCCCGCTGGCGGTGCTGCTCTACGGCACCGAACTGAAGTCGGTGCTCCTGCTGGTGGTGTACGCCTCCTTCTGGCAGGTGCTGATCCAGACCCTGTACGGCGTCCAGGACGTCGACCCGGTCGCCGAGGAGACGGCACGCAGTTACGGCCTCGGCACCTGGGCGCGCGTCCGCCATGTGCTGTGGCCGACGGCCCTGCCGTACGTCATGACCGGCGTGCGGCTGGCCGCGGCGGTGGCGCTGATCCTCGCGATCACCGCCGAACTCGTCATCGGCGCCCCGGGGTTGGGCCGGCAGATCGCGGTCGCGCAGACCTCGCAGGCCGTGCCGGAGATGTACGCGCTGATCGTGGTCGCCGGGCTGCTGGGGCTGCTCATCAACGTCGGCGCGCGGACGGTGGAGCGGCGGGCGCTGGCGTGGCACCAGTCGGTGCGCGGAGAGGTGGCGGTGTGATCGGACGCCTGCTGCTGAGACTGCTCTTCGTCGTCGCGCTGCCCGCGGTGCTGGTCGCCGTGTGGTGGGCGGCATCGGACGGCAGCACGGACCCGTTCTGGCCGCCGCTGCGGACGATCCTCGACACCTTCCCGGACGTCTGGACGGTTGACCGGCTGCGCACGGACGTCGTACCGAGCCTCCTGCGGCTCCTGGGCGGCTACACACTGGCCGCCCTGGCCGGAGTCGCGCTCGGCACGGTCATCGGCTCCTGTCGCACGGTGCGTGCGGTCTGCGAGCCGGTCCTGGAGTTCCTGCGGGCCGTTCCGCCGCCCGTGCTGGTCCCGGTCATCATGCTGTTCGCGGGCATCGGCGACACGATGAAGATCGTCGTCATCGCGAGCGGCTGCGTCTGGCCGATCCTGCTCAACACCGTGGAGGGCGTGCGCGCGGTCGACTCGGTGATGCTGGAGACCGCCCGCTCCTACGGTGTCACCGGCCTCGCCCGACTGCGCCATCTGGTGCTGCGCTCGGCGAGCCCGCAGATCTTCGCCGGACTGCGCCAGGCCCTCTCCATCGGCATCATCCTCATGGTCATCAGCGAGATGTTCGCCGCGAACAACGGCATCGGCTTCACCGTCGTCCAGTTCCAGCGCAGCTTCGCCGTCCCCGACATGTGGACCGGCATCCTCGTCCTCGGTCTGCTCGGCTTCCTGCTGTCCGTCGTCTTCCAACTGGTCGAGCGCCGGGTGCTCGGCTGGTACCGCGGCCTGCGCGCGACCACCCGGCGGTCCTGAGTGAACTGAAGTGAAGGGGCGGGTCATGCTCGACGTACGCGGCCTGAAGAAGGTCTACGAGGGTTCCGGACGGCGCGTGGAGGCGGTGCGCGACCTCACCTTCACCGTCGACGCGGGGGAACTGGTCTGTCTCGTCGGCCCGTCGGGCTGCGGCAAGACGACCCTGCTGAAGTGCATGGGCGGGCTGCTCACCCCGACGAGCGGCGAAGTCCTGCTGGAGGGGCGGCAGGTGAACGGTCCGCCGCCCGGGATGGCGTTCGTCTTCCAGGAGTACGGCCGCAGCCTGTTCCCCTGGATGCGGGTCGGCGAGAACGTGGAACTCCCCTTGAAGCAGAAGGACTTGAGCAAGGCACGACGCAGGGAGCTGGTGCGTGACGCGCTGGATTCGGTGGGGCTGACGGACGCCGTGGGGGCGTATCCGTGGCAGCTGTCCGGCGGCATGCAGCAGCGGGTCGCCATCGCCCGAGCGCTCGCCTACGAGCCCCGGGTGCTGCTGATGGACGAGCCGTTCGCGGCCGTGGACGCGCAGACGCGGGCCGATCTGGAGGACCTGGTCCGGGGGCTGTGGCGGGAACGCGGCATCACGATCCTGTTCGTCACCCACGACATCGACGAGGCCGTGTACCTGGGCGAGCGGGTGCTCGTCCTGTCCGCATCCCCCACCGTCGTCCAGGAACAGCTGAAGGTCGACCTGCCGGCCGAGCGCGACCAGCTGCACACCCGCGTCGACCCGCGCTTCACCGAGCTGCGCACCCATGTGTACGAGCAGATCCAGGCGGCGAAGCGCGGGGGGACCGATGCCGGTCCCCCCAGGAAGAGCGTCACGTGAGATACGCCGTTATGGGGCCGAGGGCCTGCATCCGGTGGCGGTGGCCGGCCGGCCCGTTGTCCGGGTTGGAGTCGACGCGCTCGGTGACCTCGCCGATGACCGCGAAGTCCCTGATGTGGACGTTGCCGGCCGAGCTCGACTGGTCGATGAAGCGGGAGGTGCGCACGACGGAGTGCCAGTGGCCCGCGCCCTGGAGGGTGACGTTCTGGACGCCGTTGAGGGAGGACGTCAGCTTGTACTCCCCCGGCGGGATCCATACGACGCCGCCCCGCGCCGAGGCGATGGCGTCCCGGAAGGCCTGCGTGGAGTCGCCCTGACCGGTCGGGCCGGTGGCCTGCTCGAAGTCGGCGACGTCGACCGTGACCTGGACGCCGATCGCCACGACGGCGACCTTGTCCCCGGCCCGCACGTCGCGGCCGAGCAGCAGGCGGGCGTTGTCGTAGAAGTGACGGGTCCTGGCACCCGGGATCCACGGGGTGTCCACGTACGAGTACTTGGACGTCACCGGGATGGTCCGGTCCAGCCGGGTGCCGTTGACGTACACGTTCAGCGAGCCGGACTGGCCGTCGGGGACGCTGTAGGCGACGTTCACCGCGTTGGCCGCGTGCGGCACGGGCCGCGCGGGCGCGCCGGGTGCCCGGGGCGAGGTCGGTCGGGGTGCCGAAAGCCTTGGCCGGACGGGGCGCCGTCGACGACCTGAACGCCGACGGTGCCCCGTTCAGTTCTCGGGGGCCGGCACCACGCGCAGATGTGCGGCGCCGCGGCGCACCGCACGCGCCCTGGGCCGGTCGCGGCGCACCTCGCGCAGCACCAGCGTGAGCCGGGTGTACCCCATCTCCCGCAGGGTGCGGGGCGTCTCGTCGACGACCCGGCAGTCGGTGGCGCCCCAGCGCGGATCCGGGTGCAGCAGCGGACGTACGGCACCGTCCTGGGCGACCGCCCGCTCGCCGACCGCCCGGATCCAGTGCGGCAGGCCCTGCCGGTAGGCGGCCTCCATGAGGGGGTCCTGGGCGATCTCCCGGCGGATCGCCTGGAGCCCGTGGTCATGGCCGTGCGACTCCACGGCGGCGGCGAAGTGGGCCAGCATCGGCAGGCACCAGCCGGACTCGTGGTCGCCGAGGACCGTGCTCGCGTCCGGGTGGAAGAGCACGAACCGGAGGAAGTTGTCGTCGGGCATCGCCGTCGGATGCGGGCCCACGCCGCGGAAAAGTGACGCGAAAGCGGTGTTCGCCAGAACGACGTCCCAGCGGTGGTCGACGACGACGGACGGGAAGGGCACGGCCTCCACGAGGGTGGCGTAGTCCCGTAGGTACGCCTCGGCCTCGGGCCGCTCGGGGACGGACCGCGGTACGGACCGCTGTCCACCTGCCTGATATGCCATCGGGAGGTCACCCCTCTTGCCTATGCGGCCTTCACGCGGCGCCTTGATCCTGCTGCCCACGCCGGAGCCGTGTCAACTATCGTGGCATTTCGTGCCGGTTGACGGCTGAAATTGGACACAGTTGTGGCGAGACCTGGATGTGAGTTCGAACTACCCGGTAATCTCCGTCGAGTTCACGGCAACCGCTTGTGAGAAGCCTGTGAGAGACCTGGGAGATCTGTAGGTGACGGATGGCATCGAGGGTCCGGGCGCCACGCCGACGGCTGAGCTGCCGGCCGTCGTCGCTCGTGTCACCGCGCTCGCCGACCGGCTCGGCGTGCCGCACGCGGAGGTCTTCGACGCCGGCCGTCTGTCCGTCGCCTCCGGCGTCCCGGTGCCCGTGGTCAAGGCCCTGCTGAGCGGGCACCCCGCGGGTGAGCCCGATGTCCAGGCCCGGTTCCTCCAGCGCCTCGACCTCCTGCGGCGCACCCGCCTCAAGCCGAACGGCCGCAAGTACACCCAGCAGGAGATCGCCGACGGCGCGGCCATGTCACGGCAGCAGGCGGGCGCCCTGATCAACGGCGACCGGCGCCCCACCATGGAGCACTGCGACGCCATCCAGCGTTTCTTCCGCGTCCACGCCGGATTCCTCACGGCCGAGGACCCCGAGGCGCTCGCGGGCGCGCTCCAGCGCACCGAGCAGGACCTGCTCCAGAAGCTCGCCGAGCGCGAGGCGGCCCAGGCCGCCGAGGACCCGCTGGAGAGACTCCTCCAGGACCACGGTGTGCGCGGTATCGCGTGGCGGGCCGCCCAACTGCCCACCGACCAGCATCGCGACAAGGTCGCCGAGTGGCTGGACATGCTCCTGGAGAGCGTCAAGCGGCCCGAGTCGTGATCCGGGGAGAACGGGAGACCAGTGGGCATCGGTAGGGAAATGCGCCGCCTGAGCGGCGAGTTGGTCGCGGAGCTGGCGCTTTCGGCGCCCGCGCCGCCGGAGAAGCTGTACCGCGCACTGTGTGACGCGATGAGCAGACGCCGCGGCCGCCCCGTCCACTTCCGTACGGCCGCCTTCCCGCCCGGTACCGCCAGCGGGCTGTGGCTCGACATGGCCGACCAGGACCTCGTGGTGATCGAGGAACGCACCGCGCCCGACCACCAGCTGGTGATCCTCGGCCACGAGCTGTGGCACATGAAGGCCGGCCACGGCCGCCACAGCGTCGAGGGCGCCACCGTGGCGGCCCGGCTCCTGGACGACGACGCCGACTTACGGTCGACGGTGCTGAAGGTCGCCGCCCGCGACCACTTCGACCAGGCCGAGGAGAAGGAGGCCGAGAGCTTCGGCCTGCTGCTCGCCAGCAAGTGCCGTACCTGGCTGGCGGTTTCCTCGGCACGCGGACAGCGTGACCACCTGGCCGGGCGGATCGAGGCGTCACTGGGCTACCTGGGGCCACAGGGCTGACCCACCGCCCTGTTGAGGGCCGATTGTCAGTGGTGGACGGCAAGCTGGTGGTACGCCCTCATGTGCGGGGCGTGACGCGATGACGCCGACCCGGGGAGAGCCGACCGATGCCCACCGCCGTACTGACCGACCACGAGCGCACCGCCGTCCAGGCCTATCTGCGGCTGTTGCACACCGTTCGGGCCGCGTTCGACGCTCCTCCCGGGGGCAGCCGACCACCCCTCGTGCCGCCCACTGTCCTCGCCGAGGCGGAACAGGCCCTGGCGGACGCGGGACTGACGGGCAACGAGGAGGAGTTCTTCCGGATGCTCGGGAGCTGGTGCCCGGCGGAGCCGTAGCGGACCGCGCGCCCGGCCCGCGGGGGCTCAGGTGTGCGGCACGCTCACCGCTGTCGCCACCAGCCCCCGCTGGACGGTCCACCGGCCCTCGAACCGGTCGAGCCGCCGGTCGCCGACCCAGGGGCCCGGCACGAGAAGCCGGGCACTGAAGCCGCCTCGCTGTTCACCGGGGTCGGTGAGGATCTCGATGTCGGCCTCGGTGAAGTCCAGCCACTTCCCGGTGAGCGGGAACCACGCCTTGTAGACGGATTCCTTGGCGCTGAAGAGCAGCCGGTCCCAGTGGATACCGGGATTCTCGCCGGACAGCCGGCGCAGCCGCTCCGCCTCGGCGGGCAGGGAGACGGCGGGCAGGACACCGTCCGGGAGGGTCTGGTGGGGTTCGGCGTCGATGCCGAGTGAGGCCAGATCGGCGGCGCGGACCAGTGCGGCCGCGCAGTAGCCGTCGCAGTGGGTCATGCTGCCGGTCAGGCCCGCCGGCCAGGTCGGGGCGCCGCGTTCGCCGGGCAGGATCGGCTGGGGCGGCACGCCGAGCTTGTCCATGGCGCGGCGCGCACAGGAGCGGACGACGGCGAACTCCCGACGCCGTTTGCCGACCGCCCGGGCGACGACCGCCTCCTCCTCCGGGTACAGGGCCGTGTTCGCGGGCTCCTCGTCGCCGTACGCCTCGACGGTGACGACCGAGGCCGGCAGCAGTTCCTCGATCAACGGGTCCCGTCCTCCCTGGGCAGAATCCGGCGCAGCCGTCCGGGCGGGTCCGGTCGCTTGCGCCACTCGCGGGGGTAGCCCACCGACACCTCCTCGAAGCGGACGCCCTCGTGCCAGGTGGTCCGCGGGATGTGCAGGTGGCCGTAGACCATGGTCTCGACCCGGAACCTGCGGTGCCAGTCCGCGGTGAGCCGGGTGCCGCACCACATGGCGAACTCGGGGTACCACAGCACGTCGGTGGGATGCCGGTCCAGCGGGTAGTGGTTGACGAGGACGGTAGGCAGGTCCTCGGGCAGGGCGGCGAGCCGGCGCCCGGTCTCGGCGACCCTGGCCTCGCACCAGGCCTCGCGGGACGGGTACGGGTCGGGATGCAGCAGGTACTCGTCATTGCACACGATCCCGGTGCCGTGGGCGTAGGTCAGCCCCTCCTCCTTGGTGGTGCAGCCGGAGGGCAGGAACGAGTAGTCGTACAGCAGGAACAGCGGGGCCACGGCGACCGGGCCGCCGGGGCCGTCCCAGACGGGGTAGGGGTCCTCGGGGGTCGTCACGCCGAGTTCCCGGCACATCTCGACCAGGTGCTCGTAGCGGGCGACGCCGCGCAGGGTGACGGTGTCCTTGGGGTGGGTCCACAGTTCGTGGTTGCCGGGTGCCCAGACGACCTTGCGGAAGCGGCCGGCGAGCGTCTTCAGCGCCCAGCGGACGTCGGCCACGGTCTCCGCGACGTCACCGGCGACGAGCAGCCAGTCGTCGTCGGAGTCCGGCCGCATCTTCTCCACGAGGGCGCGGTTCTCCTCGTAGCCGATATGCAGGTCACTGATGGCCAGCAGTTGTCCGGCACCGCCGACCGTCGACGTCACCCCTCGCCCCTTTCGATCAACGAATGACATTACGAGAACACAGGATGTGTTCACCGTACAAGAGGGACACGCGTCGCCCGGGCAGGGGCGGCCCGGGGCGGGCGGGACGGTCAGGAATGATCCGCAATTCCGTAACACGTACGTTGCACGCGGCACCCTTTGAAAGCCGTATGATCGCCCCAACACCACCGCCGGAACTTCCCTTCGCAAGGGGCGGTTTGGTGTCCCTCCAACCACCCTGCCCGGGCACGGGCCCGCTTCGCCCTGCCCGCGACCCCGAAAGGACGGCCCTGCATGGTCTCTCGCGTACGCGTCTGGCTCAACCGCACGTACGCGGAGAACGTGTTCTTCATGGATCAGCTGCGGAGAAATCCCAGCGACCGGGCCGTCGAGATCCATGCGACGCACGGGGACGCCGACTCGCCCGTGCTGGCCGCCGCCGACACCGCCGAACTGGAGCCGGAGGGCCTGTCCCCGGCCGCTTACGTCGAGTACGCGCTCGCCCAGTGCCGGCGCCGGGGGATCGACGTGTTCGTGCCGCGGCTGCACCAGTCGGCGATCGTGGCGCACCGCGCGGAGTTCGCGGCGGTCGGTACGGCTTTGCTGGCGCCGCCGCCGGAGGCTGTGGCGGTCTTCCAGGACAAGGTGATCGCGTACGAGGCCGTGCAGGCCATCGGGGTGCCGGTGCCGCCGTGGTGGCGGGTCCGGGACGCCGACGAACTGGTCGCCGCGGTTGAGGAGTTGGAGGCGGGCGGGTACAAGGCCTGCTTCAAGCCGGCGTCCGGTGCGGGCGGGGTGGGCTTCCGTGTGATCACGCGCGCCCCCTTCTCGCTCGTGCACCTCAGCGGGTTCCCGACCCCGTATGTGCAGCTGGACCTTGTCGTGGACGCGTTGCGGCGGGCCGACGAGCCGGTGGACTGGCTGGTCATGCCGCGGCTTGAGCAGCCCGAGGTGTCGGTGGACTGCCTCACCGGTCCCGACAACCGGGTGCGGCTGGCGATCGGCCGGATCAAGAACGGCCGGCGTCGTGGGTTCACGCTCCAGGAGCAGTGGCTGGAGCCGGCGCGGCTGATCGCGGAGGGGTTCGGGCTGCACTATCTGTCCAACATCCAGTTCCGGATGTTCGGCGAGACGCCGGTGCTGATGGATGTGAACACGCGGCCCGCCGGGGGCCTGCACCAGCTGTCGCTGTGCGGGGTCAACGTGCCTTGGCTGGCTGTGCAGTTGGCGCTCGGCGAGGATCCGGGTGAGGTGGCTCCGCCGTTCCTGGGGCAGGACTACACGGTGGTCTCCGGGCCGCGGCCGCTGCGGCCGGTGTCCATTCCGCAGCAGCGGGCCGAGGTCGAGGGGCCGCTGCTGCCGGCGGTGCCGGCTCCGGCGCCGGTCGACTCCGTCGAGAGCGGGGCGGCTCAGGCACTGCCGCTGTAGAAACTCCGGTATGGACCAATCCCGGTGTCATGTCTTGACACCGGGATTGGTCCATACCAACTTGGTCTGCGCAGCTCTCTGCACCTCTCTGCACCGCTCGGCATTTCGTGCACTCCCGAACACCCCACATTCCCCAGGGAGATCGCGTGCGCAACCAACCCCTCGGACGGCTCAGACGCCGTCTTCTCGCTCTGCTCGGCTCCACCGCCCTCGCGGTCACCGGAGCCGTCGCGCTTCCCGGCACGGCCCACGCGGCCAACCTCCTGAACAACTCCGGATTCGAGTCGGGCGCGCTCGGGCCGTGGTCCTGCGGCGGCAACCTCGGCTCGGTCACCTCCTCCCCCGTGCACGCCGGGTCCAAGGCCCTCGCGGGAGCGGTGAGTTCGAGCGACATCGCCCAGTGCGCCCAGACCGTCCCGGTCCAGCCGAACACGACGTACTCGCTCAGCGGCTGGGTGCGCGGGTCGTACGTCTACCTCGGTGTGAGCGGCGGCGCGTCCACCTGGACGTCGTCGCCGTCGGCGTACAGCAAGCTCAGCGTGGCTTTCACCACCGGGGCCTCCCAGACCAGCGCCACCGTCTACGTCCACGGCTGGTACGCCCAGGGCACCTACTACGCCGACGACATCAGCCTCGACGGCCCCGGCGGGGACGGTCCGGACAGTCAGGCGCCGTCCACGCCGGGCAGCCTGCGGTCCACCGGCAAGACGTCGTCGAGCGTGTCGCTGGCGTGGAACGCCTCGTCGGACAACATCGGCGTGACGGCGTACGACATCTACCGTGGCTCCAGTCACGTGCTCAGCGTGTCCGGGACGAGCGCCACGGTCAGCGGGCTGTCGCCGAGCACGGGTTACTCCTTCACGGTGAAGGCGCGGGACGCGGCCGGGAACGTCTCGGCGGCGTCGAACGCCGTGAGCGTCACGACGGACGCGGGCGGCGGTGGCGGCACCGGCTTCAAGCAGGCCGCGCCCTATCTGTACCTGGGCTGGGGCGATCCGCCGAGCGCCACGTCGGTGATGAGCGCGACCGGCGTCAAGTGGTACACGATGGCGTTCATCCTCTCCTCCGGCGGCTGCAACCCCGCCTGGGACGGGACGAGGCCGCTGACCGGCGGGAACGACCAGAGTGTCATCAACTCCATCCGTTCCGCCGGCGGTGACATCGTCCCGTCGATCGGCGGCTGGAGCGGCAACAAGCTCGGCCCGAACTGCTCCAGCGCCGAGGCGCTGGCCGGGGCGTACCAGAAGGTCGTCGACGCCTACGGGCTGAAGGCGATCGACGTCGACATCGAGAACACCGACGAGTTCGAGAACGCGACCGTGCAGGACCGGATCCTGAACGCCCTGAAGATCGTCAAGGCGAACAACCCGGGGCTGCGCACCATCGTCACCTTCGGCACCTCGACGACCGGCCCGAACTACTGGGGCAAGCGGCTCATCGAGCAGGCCAAGGCGCTGAACGCGGACATCGACGTCTTCACGATCATGCCGTTCGACTTCGGCGGCGGCGCCGACATGTACGGCAACACCGTGAACGCCACGGAGGGGCTGAAGACCAAGCTGAAGTCGACCTTCGGCTGGGACGACGCAACGGCCTACGCGCACATCGGCATCTCCGGCATGAACGGCCTGTCCGACCAGCAGGAACTCACCTCGCCCGCGACCTGGGCGCAGATCCGCGACTGGGCGAACTCCCGTCACCTCGCTCGTCTGGCGTTCTGGTCGGTCAACCGCGACCGGCCCTGCCCGGGCGGCGGCGTGACAAGCAACTGCTCCGGGATCAGTCAGGACAACTGGCAGTTCACGTCGATCACGGCCGGGTTCACCGGCTAGCGGCGACCGAGCCGAAAGAGCCGTCAGCAGACCCCCGCATCGGGAAGAATCGGCCGCGCTGAAGACGCGGCCCCGGTGCGGGGGTTGTCGTCGCTCGCGCTCCTTGTCGCCACCAGCCTCACTCTCACGGTGATGCTGAGAAGCGAGCAGGGGCCGCCGTCCGACCAGGCCGAGTTCCAGGCGAAGATCGTCGACGACCGCAGACAGCTCTTCGACGGGAGCCTGAGCTACCGGTCCCGGGTCTCGGCTCCGGTCGGCGAGTCCGTCACCTACTCGATCAAGCTCACGGCACTGGGCGAGGACGCCGCGCGGAGGGTGAATCCGGAGCGGGCCGCGGAGACCAGGGCGTTCCAGGTGGGCGGTGTGGAGGGTGCCTCGCTCACCTCGGCGAGCGGTCAGGTCCGGGTCGTCCGCCTCGCCGACACCAAGACGCGCCAGGTCATCGCCGAACCCGGGGACACCGTCGAATGGCGTTGGGGCCTGACCGCGAGCGAGCCGGGCTCCTACGACCTCGTGCTGAGCCTCACCACGTACCAAGGGGATTCGGACCGGGCGCTCGACACGCTCACCCCGCCCATCACTGTGCGCCTCCAGGTCGAGAACACCTGGTCGAACCGCGTCGACTCGATGCGGAACTGGCTGATCGCCCTCGGCGGTGTCGCCGCCGCGTTGCTGGCTCTCTACGCGTTCCGCGCTCCCCTCGCGGAGTTCGTACAGGCGCGCCGAGAGGCCCGGCGCGAGCGGGCCGGCGGGCGGGACGGGTATCTGTGACGTGGGTTCGCCAAAAGAATTGAGCGAGGGGTGTATCAGGGCGCGGACCGCGTGCTCATAAGAGTGAAAGGGAACGGGGGAACCCACGGGGATCGACGGGGGATCCACGAGGGGGCCATGGGGGGGGGAAGCACCACCACGGGGGATGTACGGGGGCTTCGGGTCGGCCGGCGCTGTCACGGGGGTGGCGGCCGGCCGGCCCGAAGGTGCGTTGTGGGGGCGTCAGAAGCGGCCCGCGCCGCGGTACAGCTCCAGTTCCCCTTCCAGTTCGACGGCGAGCACCGTGGCGTGTGGGTCGAGGTCGGCTCCGGTGGGCGGTTCGATCCAGAGGACGCCCGGTGTCTCGTGCAGGCCGCCGGTGACGCGGTGGGCCAGTTCGGTGCCGTTGCCGAGGACCGTGACCCGGCGTACCGAGCCGAGGAGTCCGCGTACGTTGATCTCGGCGCGCGGGGCGTCGAAGACGATCAGGTACAGGGTGCGGCGGTCCTTGGAGAGGGTGCTCGGGCCGTAGTGGTGGCCGGGCGGGAGGCCGCGCTCGGTGCCGTACACCGCCTCCGCGTGCTTGGCGATCCAGTCGCCGAGCCCCTCCAGGCGTTCGGCCTGCTCCCGCGGGATCGTGCCGTCCTCGCGCGGTCCGACGCTGAGCAGCAGGTTGCCACCGCCGCCGATCGTCTCCGTGAAGTAGCGGATCAGCTGGTCGACCGACTTGTGGTTGTGGTCGTGGTGTTGGTGGCCCCAGGAGTCGTTGATCGTCAGGCACAGCTCCCAGGGCCCCTCCGGCGGGATCACCGGGGCGCCCTGTTCCGGTGTCGCGTAGTCGCCCTCGCTGAGCATGCGGGCGTTGAAGACGACGTCCGGCACCTCGGAGCGGATCAGCGCGGCGAGTTCGGGGATGCGCCACTGCTCCTCGCTGCGGTCCCACTCGCCGTCGAACCACAGCAGGTCCGGCCGGTAGCGGGAGGTGAGTTCCCGGATCTGGCCGTCCCGGTAGGCGAGGAATCGTTCCCAGGCGTCCAGGTCCTCGTCCTCGGCCGCGACCTCCGAGTACCGGTTGTCCTCCAGCTCCGGCGGGCGGCCGGGCTTGCGGGTGGAGGCGTAGTCGGGGTGGCTCCAGTCGGAGTGCGAGTAGTAGAGGCCGACCTTGAGGCCCTGCTCGCGCAGGGCGTCCGCGTAACCGCCGATCAGGTCGCGGCCCACGTTCAGGTCGCCGTGGGCCGTGTCCCAGAGGGCCACGCCGTCGTGGTGCCGGCTGGTCAGCACGGCGTACCTGGCGCCGGCCCGCGCGAAGAGCTTCGCCCAGTCGCGCGGGTCGTAGCGGGCTGCGGTGAAGCGGTCGAACTGGGACATGTACCGGTCGTACGGGACGATGTCGTCGTAGAACGACCAGGACTCCTGCACGCCGTCCACGGCGTAGATGCCCCAGTGGATGAAGATCCCCAGCTTGGCGTCGGTGAACCAGGGTCGCATCGGCATGGGGTCAGCCCCTCCGCAGCCGGAGCGTCAGCACCTGGAAGGGCCGCAGGGACACCGCGACCCCGCTGTCCGAGATCTCGACGGTGTCGTCCAGCGGTCGCTCCAGCAGGTCGGTCACCTGGGCACCGGCCAGCGGGAACCCGGTCCGCAGCACGCCCTGGGCACGGGCGCCGCCGGACTCGTACAGCCGCACCACGACGTCACCGGAACCGTCGTCGGCGAGCTTGACCGCCTCGACCGTCACGCCCTGACCGTCGACCGAGACGACCGGCTCGGGCGCGCCGGCCGCGTCCGCCACCCGGAGCGGCAGGTTGAGGGAGTAGCCCTCGGCGACGGTGTCCTCGATGCTCGCGCCGGGCAGCAGCGAGTAGGTGAAGCGGTGCTTGCCCTGGTCGGCCTCCGGGTCCGGGATGCGCGGGGCGCGGACCAGGCTGAGCCGGACCGTGGTCGTCGTACCGCCGTCCTCGCGGACCGTACGGGAGACGTCGTGGCCGTAGGTGGAGTCGTTCAGCACCGCGACGCCGTAGCCCGGTTCGCCGACGTGCACCCAGCGGTGGCCGGAGACCTCGAAGCGGGCCGCCTCCCAGCTGGTGTTGGTGTGGGTGGGCCGCTGGATGTGGCCGAACTGGATCTCCGCGGAGGAGTGCGCGGCCCGGACGTCGACCGGGAAGGCGGCCTTGAGGATCTTCTCCGCCTCGTGCCAGTCGATCTCGGTCTCGAAGTCGATCCGGGGGCTGTCGGCGCGGAGCGTGATGGTCTGGGTGATCGTCGAGCCCTTGCCGAAGGCCCGGGTCACCCGGATCGCGCCCAGCAGCGGGTCCTCGGAGACGACCTCGATCGACGTGGGCTCCAGAAGATCCGTGTACCGGTTCTGGTAGTGCTTGTCGATGTCCCAGGCGTCCCAGTAGTTCGGGAGGTCGGTGTGCAGCCGGAGCAGGTTGCCCTTGTCGCCCAGGACTTCACGCCCGACGCGCAGGTCGAGGACCGAGGACAGGGTGCCGTCCTGCGCCACCTCCACGCGCACCAGGCCGTTGTCGAGGACCCGGCCCTCGGTCCGCACGGACCGGGCGGGCCGCGCGTCCGTCAGTGGCGCGCTGCCACTCGCGGGCACCTTCACGTACGCCGGGGCCCCCGGTGCCGTACGGACCACCTCGGCCCGGTCGAACGGGCTGGTGTTGAAGACGCGGGTGTCTCCGGCGCCCAGCGCCGCGACCGCCTCGGCCGTCAGTGCCTCCAGCTCCTCGGCGACACGGGCGTATTCGGCCTCCGCCTCGCGGTGCACCCAGGCGATCGACGAGCCCGGCAGGATGTCGTGGAACTGGTGCAGCAGGACCGTCTTCCACAGCCGGTCGAGCTTCTCGTACGGGTAGGAGTAGCCCGGCGCGTGCAGCGCGGCCGTCGTCGCCCACAGCTCGGCCTCGCGGAGCCGGTGCTCGGAGCGGCGGTTGCCCTGCTTGGTGCGGGCCTGGGAGGTGTAGGTGGCGCGGTGCAGCTCCAGGTAGAGCTCGCCGACCCAGACCGGGGCGTCCGGGTACTCCTCGCGGGCCTGGGCGAAGAACTCGTCCGGGTGCTCGACGACGACCTTGGGCGAGCCCTCCAGGTCGGCGAGCCGACGCGCACGCTCCATGATCTCGCGGGTGGGGCCGCCGCCGCCGTCGCCCCAGCCGAAGGGCGCGAGGGAACGCGTGCCGCCGCCCTTCTCGGAGTAGTTGCGGACCGCGCGGTCCATCTCCTCGCCGCTGAAGCGGGCGTTGTAGGTGTCGACCGGCGGGAAGTGGGTGAAGATGCGGGTGCCGTCGATGCCCTCCCACCAGAAGGTGTGGTGGGGGAACTTGTTGGTCTGGTTCCAGGAGATCTTCTGGGTCAGGAACCAGTCGTTGCCGGCGAGCTTGGCGAGCTGCGGGTAGGCGGCGGTGTAGCCGAAGGAGTCGGGCAGCCAGACGCCCTTGGTCTCGACTCCGAAGTGCTCGATGAAGAACCGCTTGCCGTGGATCAGCTGGCGGGCGATGGCCTCGCCGCCGGGCAGGTTGCCGTCGGCCTCGACCCACATGCCGCCGACGGGCGCCCACTGGCCCTTCTTCACGGACTCCTGGATGCGGGCCCACACGTGCGGGTAGTTGTCGCGCACCCACTCGTACTGCTGGGCCTGCGAGCAGGCGAAGATGAAGTCGTCGTACTCGTCCGCGAGGGACGTGACATTGGAGAAGGTGCGGGACGTCTTGCGCTTGGTCTCGCGGATCGGCCAGAGCCAGGCCGAGTCGATGTGGGCGTGGCCGACACCGGAGACCGTGTGCGCGCTGGCGTGCGCGGGGCGGGCCAGGACGGGGGCGAGCACCTCGCGTACGGCGGCCGCGCTGCCGGAGACGTCGTCGAGGTCGAGGGCGTCCATGGCCCGGTCGAGGGCGTGCATGATCTCGTGGCGGCGCGGCTCGTGCTCGCCGAGGTGGACCATGAGCTCGCTCAGCACCTGGATGTCGAGGTCGAGGTGCCAGACCTCCTCGTCGAGGACGGCGATGTCGGCGCGCTGGAAGGTGTAGAGGGGCTTGTCGCCGGCCGTGAGGACGTCGCCGAGCGGGGTCGTCTTCGAGAAGTTGTCGGCCAGGATGTCCGGGTTGGAGGCGGCCTCGACCAGGTAGTCGATCTCCTCGCCGCCCGCGACCGGGTTGCCGATCGGCACGTACTGGTTGAGCGGGTTGACCGCCTTCAGGGGCCGGCCGTCGGGCAGGTGGACCAGGGCCTCGGCCTGGTTGCCGGGCCAGTCCCCCACGAAGCCGAGGTCGATGACCGCCTCGACGCGCCGTCCGGCCCACTCGGCGGGCACCCGGCCGCGCATCCGGAACCAGGTCGTGCCCCAGGGCGGGCCCCACGGGGTGTCCATCGCGAAGGGCGTGTAGGGGGCGGCCGCCGCCTCCTCGAAGGAGACCGGCTCACCCGGCGCCTGCCAGGCCTCGACCTCGAAGGGGACGGTTGCCGCGTAGATCGCGGGCTTGATGCGCTGGTTGTGGACGCGCTCGACGCGTTCCTCGATCCGGCGGCGTTCGTCGTGCATCAGGGTCTCCAGGGAGGGAGAGAACGGAGGGGAAGCGAGGGGTGAGGGAGGAGGCGAAAGAGCAGGCTAGGGGGCTGTAAGCGCTTTCCGCCGTACGCGCTATCTAAGGTACGCGAGGCCGGGATGGACCCCGGTGTAGCCGTCCACCAGCCTGCGGGCGACGTTGACTGAGTCGACCAGCGGGTGCAGGGCGAAGGCCTTGACCGCCGTCGTACGGGAGCCGGACCCGGCGGCGGCCAGCACCTCGCGCTCGACCGCCTTGACCGAGCAGACGAGACCGGTGGCGTGGTCGGGCAGCGGGGCGACGGCGACCGGGTGGGCGCCGTTGGCGTCGACCAGGCAGGGCACCTCGATCACGGCGTCGGAGTCGAGCACCGACAGCGTGTTCCGGTTGCGGACGTTGAGGATCAGGGTCGTGCGTTCGTCGCGGGCGATGGCCCGCATCAGGGCCAGCGCGACCTTCTCGTAGCCGCCGGAGAGGTCGTCGGCGTCGCGTTCGCCGGCGCCGGCCGTCTCCCGGTTCTCGGACATGTAGGTGGCCTCGCGCTCGGCGCGGGTGCGGTCCCAGATCTCCAGCGCGGAGGCGTCCGACCGCTCGACCTCGCGGTAGAAGTGCGCCTGCTGGTCGGCGAGGAACGCGCCGCGGGTCTTGTCGGCCTGCTGGTAGGCGCGGACGGCCTCGCGGTTGAAGTAGTAGTAGTGCAGGTATTCGTTGGGGATGGCGCCGAGTGACTGGAGCCAGTCGACGCCGAAGAGCTTGCCCTCCTCGAAGGAGCCGAGCAGGTCGGGGTCGGCGAGCAGACGCGGCAGTTCGTCACGGCCGGCGACGCGCAGGCCGCGCACCCAGCCGAGGTGGTTGAGGCCGACGTAGTCGATCCACGCCTCGCCGGGGTTCTTGACGCCGAGCACCCGGGCGATACGGCGGCCGAGGCCTACCGGTGAGTCGCAGATGCCGATGACGCGGTCGCCGAGGTGGCGGGACATGGCCTCGGTGACCAGGCCCGCCGGGTTGGTGAAGTTGATGACCCAGGCGTCGGGGGCGAGGCGGGCGACCCGCTGGGCGATGTCGACGGCGACCGGGACCGTGCGCAGGCCGTAGGCGATGCCGCCCGCACCGACCGTCTCCTGGCCGAGGACGCCCTCGGCGAGCGCGACCCGCTCGTCGTTGGCCCGGCCTTCGAGGCCGCCGACGCGGATCGCCGAGAAGACGAAGTCGGCGCCGCGCAGCGCCTCGTCCAGGTCGGTCGTGGCGGTCACCCCGGGCGCGTCCGGCACCCCGGCCGCCTGCTCAGCGAGGACACGGGTCACGGCGGCGAGCCGCCCGGCGTCCAGGTCGTGCAGCACGACCTGGGTGACCCGGCCCTCGGCGCGGTCCGTCAGGAGCGCCCCGTACACGAGCGGCACGCGGAATCCGCCGCCGCCCAGAATCGTCAGTCTCACTCTTGCACCTTTCCTGCCACGACCACCTCGACGCCCGCCTCCTCCAGGGAGGACCGGGTCGCCGCGTCGACCGGCGCGTTCGTCACCACCACGTCCAGGTCGTCCGGACCACACACCTTCGCCATCCCCGTACCCGGGAACTTCGCCGCGTCGGCGAGCAGGACGACCTTGTCACCGGCCTTGATCATGGCCCGCTTGACCGGCACCTCGACGACCGTCGTGTCCATCACCTGACCGCCGGGCCGCACTCCACTGGTGCCCAGGAACAGCCAGTCTGCATGCAACTGGCGCAGATTGTCCTCGGTGAGGAAGCCGACCAGGGAGCGGTACTCGCGGCGGACCATGCCGCCGAGCAGCACCAGCTCGATGCCCTCGTCGTCGGCGAGCTCCTCGTAGACCACCAGGTTGCTGGTGATCACGGTGAGGCGGCGGCCGTGCAGCTGGCGGGCCAGCCGGAAGGCGGTGGTGCCGATGTCGAGCAGCACCGACTGACCGTCTTTGATCATCGAGGCGGCGCGCGCGGCTATGGCGTCCTTCTCGGGCACGCGCATCTCCGCGACCTCGGCGAAGGGCTGGTCGCCCTCCTCCACGACCGCGCCGCCGTGCACCCGCGTGAGCAGGCCGTCCTCCTCGAGTTTGACCAGGTCACGCCTGATCGTGGCCGGGCTCACACCCAGCTGCTCGGAGAGATCGGTCACGGCCGCGGGGCCTCCGGCGCGCAGGGCCCGCAGGATGAGTTGGTGTCGTCGTTCTGCCAGCACGACGTGAACACTACTCGTCATCTTCAATCATCGCCATGCTCATTTCTGCTCGGGTATTGACCAATCTCTTCGATCGGCGCACGATTCCGGTCACCGAAATGAAGAGTTTTGACGAGAGGACCCAGCCGTGGACGATGACCGGCCCGATGTGCTGCTGACCGGGCTGCTCTTCTACGACCTCGTCCTCACGGGGCTCGGGAAGCCGCCCACCTTGGGCGAGGAGATCTGGACCGGCGGCATGGGCTGCGGCCCGGGCGGCATCGCCAACCTCGCGGTCGCCGCCGCCCGCTTCGGTCTGCGTACCTCACTGGCCACGGTGTTCGGCGACGACCTCTACGGCGAGTACTGCCGGGACGTCCTGTGCGACCAGGAGGACATCGACCTCTCGCTCTCCCGCACGGCGGACGGCTGGCCCACCCCGGTCACCGTCTCCCTCGCCTACGGCCACGACCGGGCCCTCGTCACCCACGGCCAGGAACCCCCGTACTCGCAGGACGCGCTGATGGGCGACCCGCCCGAGGCGCGCACGGCCCTCGTGCACATCGAGGCCGAACCCCGCGCCTGGCTGGCCAAGGCAGCCGCGAACGGCACCCGCATCTACGCCGACGTCGGCTGGGACCCCACCCAGCAGTGGTCCACCGACCTCCTCGAACAGCTCCGCCTGTGCCACGCCTTCCTCCCCAACGAGACCGAGGCGATGGCCTACACCCGCACCGACAGCGCGGTCGCGGCCCTCGGCACGCTCAGCGAACTGGTGCCGGTCGCCGTGGTGACCCGCGGCGGGGACGGCGCCGTCGCGGTCGACCAGACGACCGGCGAGTACGCGGAGGTGCCCGCCCTGCCCGTCGACGTCCTCGACGCGACCGGCGCCGGTGACGTGTTCGGGGCGAGCTTCGTCGCGGCCTCGCTCGGCGGCTGGTCCCTGGAGGAACGGCTCAGGTTCGCCGTCCTGGCCGCCGGCCTGTCGGTCGGGCGGCACGGCGGGGCGCTGGCCGCCCCCGGCTGGTACGGCGTCGACCGCTGGTGGCGCTCCCTGACCGACCCCGAGCTGAAGCGGACGTACGGATTCCTTGCGGACCGGCTCCCCGACGACCCGGGGCCGCCCGTCGCGTACGCCCCGGTGACCCCGCCCGCGCGGCAGAACTGACCGACCTCCCCCCACGCCCCTCTCATGCGAAGTCCCGAAAAGATCCGAAAGGCGGTGGGAGCTGTGCGGCTCTCACGAAGAGGCCTGCTCCGCGCGGGCCTGGCCGGTACGGCCGCCACGGCGCTAGGCGGCCTGGCGTCCGGCTGTGCCGTACCGACCGGCTCGACCGGCCGGAACATGGTCCTGTGGTACTGGAGCGGCGGTCTGAGCGACACGGTCGTCAAGAACGCCAAGGCGCGTTACGACAGCTCCGTGGCCCTCGACGCCATCCAGATCGGCGGCCAGTACCGCTCGAAGCTCATCACCACCATCACCGGCCGGGCCCACATCCCCGACATCGCGGGGCTCAAGGGCGAGGACATGGCCGCCTACCTGCCGAACGCGGACCAGTTCATCGACCTGCGGACGCTGGGCGCGGAGAAGTACCGGAGCCAGTACCTGCCCTGGAAGTGGGACCAAGGCATCGCCGACGACGGCACGATGGTCGGCTTCCCGATCGACTGCGGGCCGGTCGCGCACTACTACCAGTACGAGATCTTCCGCAGGGCCGGGCTGCCGTACGAGCCCGACGACGTGACGAACGAACTGAACACCTGGGAGAAGTTCTTCGACGCGGGCGTGCGGCTCGGCAAGCGTGTCCCGGGAGCCAAGCTGCTCACCGACGTCAACTCGGTCTTCGAGAACGTCGTGCAGCAGGGCGCGAAGCGCTACGTCGACAAGGACCGCCATTTCATCGGCGACCAGGACCATGTGCGCCGGGCCTGGGCCCTCGCCGTGGAGGCGAAGCGGCGCGGGATCGTCTCCGACCTGGTCAGCGGCACCCCGGACCAGCTGTCGGCCATTCAGGACGGCAAGCTGCCGAGCCAGCTGAACGCCTCCTGGGCCTCCTTCGACATCAAGAACGGCGTGCCGAAGACCAAGGGCAGGTGGCGGGTGGCGCAGATGCCGGTGCGGCCCGCCAACAACGGCGGCTCGTTCCTGTCGATCACCAAGGCGTGCCGGGAGCCCGAGCAGGCCTTCGAGATCATCACCTGGATCCTCAACGCGGCCAACCAGGCGCAGGGTTACGTCGACGCGGGCCTCTTCCCCTCGACGCCCGCCTCGTACGGCCTGAAGCAGATGCAGGAGCCGGACGAGTTCTTCGGCGGCCAGGTCACGACCGATGTCTTCGGGCCCGCCGCGCGGAAGATCGCGGTCGCCTACAACAGCCCGTTCGACATCGCGCTCGGGCAGCCCCTCAAGGACGAGATCAAGAACGTCGGCGTCCTCGGCAAGGATCCCAAGAACGCCTGGAGTGACGCCATGAGCAAGTGCCGGCGCATCGCGAAGCACCTGGGGGTGAGCTACTGATGGCCGTCCTGGAGCAGACCCCGCCGGCGGTGGCGCAGCCCTCGCCCACGCAGCCCAGGAAGGGCTGGCGCAAGTACTGGCATCTCTACGCCGCGATCTCCCCCTTCTACCTGATCTTCCTCGGCTTCGGCCTCTTCCCGGTCGGCTTCTCGCTCTACCTGTCCTTCCACCGCTGGGACGGCCTCGGCTCGATGGAGTGGGCCGGGCTCTCGCAGTACCAGTACCTGCTGAGCGACAGCGACTTCTGGAACTCGATCGGCAACACGGTCGTCATCTGGGCGCTGGCGACCTTCCCCATGATCTTCCTGGCGATGGTCACGGCCGTGATGCTCAACTCCGCGGTCCGCTTCAAGAACGTCTACCGCTTCGCGTACTTCCTGCCGAACGTCACCTCGGTCGTCGCGATCGCGATCGTCTTCGGCTCGATCTTCTCCACCAACGCCGGCATGGTGAACGCCGTCCTGCACGCGGTGGGCATCGACCAGGTGGCGTGGCTGAACACGCCCTGGGGCATCAAGGTCACCATCGCGGCCCTGATGACCTGGCAGTGGACCGGCTACAACGCCATCATCTTCCTCGCCGGACTCCAGACCATCCCGAGCGACCTGTACGAGGCGGCGCGGATGGACGGCGCCGGTCCGGTCCAGACCTTCTTCCGGATCACGCTGCCGCTGCTGCGGCCCACGCTGCTGTTCGTGCTCGTCGTCTCGACGGTCACCGGCCTGCAGAGCTTCTCCGAACCACAGGTCCTGCTCCAGACGTCCTCCAACGACTCCACGTTCGCGGGCGGTCCGGGTCACTCCGGCCAGACGATGGTCCTCTACTTCTTCCAGCAGACCTTCGACAACAACGACTTCGGGTACGGCGCCGCGGTGGCGTGGGGCATCTTCCTCGTCGTCGTCCTGTTCTCGATCATCAACTGGCGCCTCGTGCAGCGCCGCGGCGACTAGGAAGGGCGCGCATCATGGCATCCATCAAGGGGTCCCGCCGCAGAGGGATCGCGCTGCACCTCCCGCTGATCGTCGGCACGGTGATCTCGGCCTTCCCGTTCTACTGGGCCGTGATCATGTCGACGCACAGCTCCTCGGAGATCTTCTCCTACCCGCCGAAGCTGCTGCCGGGCACGCACTTCCTGGAGAACGTCCGGGGCCTCTTCGACGCGGTCGACTTCTTCGGGTCGATGTGGAACTCGCTGCTGGTCGCGACGGCGGTGACCTTCCTGGTCCTGCTCTTCGACTCCCTCGCGGCGTTCGTCTTCGCCAAGTTCGAGTTCCCGGGCAAGGGACTGCTGTTCGGGCTGCTCATGGTCATCTTCATGGTGCCGGCGCAGCTGTCGGTCATCCCGCAGTTCGTCGTCATGGCGAAGATCGGCTGGATCGGCTCGATGACCGCGCTGATCGTGCCGGCGGCGGCCAACGCGTTCGGCATCTTCTGGATGCGCCAGTACATGAAGACGGCCATCCACGACGAGCTGCTCGACGCCTCCAAGCTCGACGGCGCGAACTTCCTGCGCCAGTACTGGCACGTGGCACTGCCGGTGGTCCGCCCGGGCCTCGCCTTCCTCGGCATCTTCACCTTCATGGGCCAGTGGAACGACTTCGCCTGGCCCCTGATCGCCCTCACCAACCCCGACAACGTCACCCTCCAGGTCGCGCTGTCCCAGCTCAACGGCACCCACGGCACCACCGACTACGGCATCGTGATGACCGGCGCCCTGCTCGCCCTCATCCCGCTGCTGATCGTGTTCGCGGTCGGCGCCAAGCAGATCATCGGCGACCTCGCGAAGGGAGCCGTCCGCGGATGACCAGCGATCCGCTGCTGGCCCTGCGCCCCTGGGAGGCACCCGAGGTGACCTCCTGGGGGCGACTCCCCATGAACGCCGTCGACCGGCGCGACGGAGCACTCCCCCTGGACGGTGACTGGCGCTTCCAGTTGCTGTCCGCTCCGCACGCGCCGGTCGGCGGTGCCTGGTCGACGTCGCGCGTCCCCGGCGTCTGGACCATGCAGGGCACCGACGACCTCCCGCAGTACACCAACGTCAGGATGCCGTTCCCCCAGTACCCGCCCGCCTCCCCCGCGGCGAACCCGACGGGCGTGTACGAGCGCGAGGTGGACGTCCCGGCGGACTGGGCCGGACGCCGCGTCGTGCTCCAGGTGGGGGCCGCGGAGAGCGTGCTGCTGGTGCACGTGGACGGGCGGCCGGTGGGCGTCTCCAAGGACTCGCACCTGGCCGCCGAGTTCGATCTGACGGCACTGGTACGCCCCGGCACGTCCGCGACCGTACGGCTCACGGTCGTCAAGTGGTCCGACGCCTCGCACATCGAGGACCAGGACCAGTGGTGGCACGGCGGGATCACCCGCTCGGTGCTGCTGTACGCGACGGACCCGCTGCATCTCGCGGACGTGACCGTGCGCGCCCGGTACAGCGGCGACCTGCGCGTGGACTGCCGGGTCCGGGACACGGGCGGCGCGCTGCCCGCGGGGTGGTATCTCACCGGGGACCTGGACGGGCGGCCGCTCGCCCAGGACACTGAGTTCGACCGTGCCAACGCCGAGGACGAGCGCGTCTCCGACTTCCTCGGCGAGGCACGGCTGCTGACCACCGTCCCCGAGGTGCGCACCTGGAACGCGGAGACGCCCGAGCTGTACGACCTGACCGTACGTCTGCACCGCGCCGACGGTACGGTCGCCGACACCTCCCGGCACCGGATCGGCTTCCGCGACGTCGAGATCGTCGGCCGCGACCTGCTGGTCAACGGCGAGCGGGTCTTCATCCGGGGCGTCAACCGGCACGACTTCCACCCGCTGACCGGCCGGACGGTGTCGTACGACGACATGCGCGCGGACCTGGTCCTGCTCAAGCGGTTCGGCTTCAACGCCGTGCGCACCGCCCACTACCCGAACGACCCGACGCTGTACGACCTCGCCGACGAGCTCGGCTTCTACGTCGTCGACGAGGCGGACATCGAGTCCCACGACCACGCCCACGAGACCGCCGACGACCCGCGCTATCTCGGCGCCTTCGTGGACCGGGTCTCGCGCATGGTGCTGCGCGACAAGAACCACCCGTCGGTGATCATCTGGTCGCTGGGCAACGAGTCCGACTACGGGGCCAACCACGACGCGGCGGCCGGCTGGGTGCGACGGCACGACCCGACCCGGCCGATCCAGTACGAGGGCGCGGCCAAACTGGGCTGGGCCGACCCGGAGCTCGCCTCCGACATCGCCTGCCCCATGTACGCGCCGCTGGAGGACTGCGTGGCGCACGCGCTCTCCGGCGAGCAGACCAAGCCGCTGATCCAGTGCGAGTACTCGCACGCCATGGGCAACAGCAACGGCACGCTGGCCGACCACTGGGCTGCCATCGAGGCCACCCCGGGTCTTCAGGGCGGGTTCATCTGGGAGTTCTGGGACCACGGGATTCTGCAACGTGTGAGCGACGGAAGACCGGCCGGGCGTGGGGGCGCCGGGCTGTACGACAACGGTGTCGCCGCGCCCGGGTACCGCTGGGCGTACGGCGGTGACTTCGGCGAGACGATCCACGACGGCGCGTTCATCGCGGACGGCGTGGTGTTTCCCGACCGCACGCCCAAGCCGGCGATGTACGAGCACCGGGAGATCGCGGCGCCGGTGCGCATCGAGAGCTACCGGCACGAGGGCGTCGTCCTGACCAACCACCAGCACTTCCGCGGCTTCGACTGGCTGGCCGCCGTATGGGAGCTGTCGCTGGCCGACGGTCGCACGCTGACCGCGCCGGCCGAACTGCCCGAGCTGTGCCCGGGGGAGACGGCGGCGGTGCCGCTGCCGTTCGCGCTGCCGGAGGACGGCGGCGAGGCGTGGCTGACGCTGCGGGTGACGACGGCGCGCGACCTGCCGTGGGCGCCGCGCGGCACGGAGGTGTGCGTGCCGCAGATACAGCTGCGGCAGGCCGACGTGCGGCGGGAGCCGGTCGCGGCGGGTTCGGTGGAGGTCGACGGCGAGGGACTCCTCGTCCACCCGCTGCTGACGGTGGCTCCCGCCCTCTCTCTGTGGCGTGCGCCCACCGACAACGACGAGTTGGGCGGCATGGCGGGGCGCTGGCGGAGCTGGGGGCTGGACGCGCTGGTCCGCAAGGTCGTGTCCGTGCGTGAGGACGCCGGACAGGTGACCGTGCGGTCCGAGTACGCGGGCACCACCGGTGTCGTACGGCACCGGCAGGTGTTCACGCCCGTCGCGGGCGGCGTCCGCGTCGAGGAGGAGGCCGAGCTACCGGAGGCCTTCGACGACGTGGCGCGGGTCGGCACGGTCTTCGAGACGGTCGCGGGGCTGGACCTGCTGGAGTGGTTCGGGCAGGGCCCCTGGGAGTCGTATCCCGACCGCCGCGCGGGCGCGCCCGTCGGCCATCACTCCCTGCCCGTCGACGAGTTGTTCACCCCCTATCTGCGTCCGCAGGAGAGCGGTGGCCGGCACGGCGTACGGCGGTTCACGCTGTCCGCGCCGGACGCCACCGGTCTCGCGGTGGTGCTGGACGAGCCGCGTCAGGTCTGCGTCACCCGTTACCGTGCCGAGGACCTGACGGCCGCCACGCACCACGACGAACTGGTGCCGCGCCCCGGCTGCGTGGTCCACCTCGACGCGGCGCACCGGGGCCTGGGCACGGCGTCGTGCGGCCCCGACACCTTCCCCTCGTACCGCGTCGCACCGGGCGTCCATCGCTGGAGCTGGACCCTGCGCGTCCTCTGAACTCCTCTTCCTCCCCTCCTCTTCATGGAGCACCCATGTGTACTTCGCATGCCCACGACCAGGGCGAGGCCGCGCAGGCCGCCGCCGGAAGACGCAGTTTCCTGCGGGCCACGGCGCTGATCGGCGCCACCGCCACCGCCGCGGTCGCCCTCCCGGCGGTCGCCGAGGCCGCGCCCGCCGCGGCCACGGCCTCCGACTGGCGGCCCGACTCCGACAGCCGTCGCTTCACGCTCGCCGTGATGCCGGACACCCAGTACCTCTTCGACGGGCCGAGCATCGACAAGGCGCCCATCGAGGCGTCGCTGCGGTATCTGCTGGAGCACGGCCGGAAGGAGAACATCGTCTTCCTGTCGCACCTCGGCGACCTCACCCAGAACGGCTCCCAGCCCGAAGTCGCCGCGATCAGCGAGGCGTTCCGGCTCCTGGACCGGCGGGGCGTGGGCTACAGCGTCCTCGCCGGCAACCACGACGTGAAGTCGTCCACGGACGACCAGCGCGGCGCGACGCCCTATCTGGACGCCTTCGGGCCGAAGCGGTTCCAGGGGAAGAAGACCTTCGGGGGCGCCTCCCCCGACGGCTACAACAGCTTCCACCTGTTCAAGGCCGCCGGACGTGAGTGGATGGTGCTCGCCCTTGACTGGCGGCTGTCGGCGAAGGGCTATGCGTGGGCCAAGGACGTCCTGGCCCGGCATCCGAGGACGCCGGTCGTCCTCACCACCCATGAGCTGGTCGTCGAGGACGACACCTTGTCGGCGTACGGGCAGCAGCTGTGGGACCAGCTGATCGAGGACCACGACCAGATCTTCCTCACCCTCAACGGGCACTACTGGCCGGCCGGCCGGGCGACCCGCAAGAACGCGGCGGGCAACGACGTCCACCTGCATCTGACGAACTACCAGAACCGGTACTTCGGCGGCGCCGCGATGATCCGCCTGTACCGCTTCGACCTCGACCGGAACGTCATCGACGTGGAGACGGTCTCCCCGTGGATCCTCGGCCGGGCCGCCAAGGGCCTGGGCGAGCTGGAGCGGCAGGAGATCGAACTCAGCGGCGACGCCGACCGGTTCAGCGTCGACCTCGACTTCGCCGACCGCTTCTCCGGCTTCGCCCCGGTGCCCGCGCGTCCGTCGCGCCCCGCGTCCCGGCTGCTGATCCCGGGCACGGTGGCGTACTGGCGCTTCGAGCAGCCGGTGTCGGGCGGCACGGTCCGTGACGCCTCCGGGCACGGCAACGACCTCTCGCTCGTCCCGGTCGGCGGCGGCACGCTGGGCTGGTCCGCCGACCACCACCCCGACCAGCCCGGGCACGGCAGCCTGGAGTTCCAGGGCTTCAAGTCACCGCTGAAGGGCGCGTACCTGCGCACGGTCGACGGGGCGCCGCTCAACTCGGCGACGTTCAGGGACGGTTACACCATCGAGGCGTTCTACCGTCTCCCCGCCGACTGGGACCCCGACCACCACGCCTGGTCGGGCCTGGTGAGCCGTACGGGCACGGGCGGCGCCGCCGGCAAGACCGCCGACGACCCGGACGAGCCGCTCGCCACGCTCTCCCTGTCGAACGACCGGGAGCCGCAGTGGGCGATGCGCCCGCTGAACCAGGAGGGCATCGCCACCAACTGGGCCCAGGAGACCCCGCTGGAGACCTGGTGGCACCTCGCGGTCGTCAACGACGGCGAGCACACCACGATGTACGTCGAGGGCTGCCCGGTGGTCCGCAACCCGAAGGCACGCTCGACCGGCATCACGTCCGTCGGCCTGCCGTGGCTGCTCGGCGGCTACGCGTACGGCGGCAAGATCGACCAGATCCTGCACGGCCGCCTCGGCGACGTCCGGATCGTCGCGCGGGCGCTGCCCGTCAAGTCCTTCATGAACCACTGACCTTCAGGGGACCAGCACCATGACCGAGCAGCAGCTGCCCAGCTGGGCCGACCCGTCCGTCTCCCCCGCCGACCTCGACCCGCAGGGCGTCTCCCGGCGCGGGCTCCTGCGCCGCGCCGGCCTGTTCGGCGCCGCGTTCGCGCTGGGCGGCGCGGCCGCACCGGCGCTGGCGGGACCGGCCTCGGCCGCCTCCGACCGGCGTCTCGGCGGCGACGACCCGCGCCTCGCCTATCTCGTGGGCGACCACCACATCCACTCCGTCTACAGCCACGACGCCAAGTACACGTTCTCCCAACTGGCCGCCGCGAGCGCCAAGTTCGGCCTGGACTGGATGGTGTTCACCGAGCACTCCAACTTCGGGCACGCCAAGTTCGGGGCCGCGCTGGAGCACGAGGAGATCCTCCGGGCGCGGGCCGAGAACCCGCGCCAGCTCATCTTCCAGGGCCTGGAGTGGTACATCCCGGGCGCCGAGCACTGCACGGTGTTCGCCGCGCCCGGCCGCCACGAGGTGGACCTGCTGACACAGTTCGAGAGCGCCTACGACGGCAAGCTCCTCGGCTACGACAAGGGCGGCGCGGCCGACGCGGACACCGCCCGCAACGAGGCCCACGCGGTCAAGGCCGTCCAGTGGCTGGCCGAACAGCGCCGCACGCGCTACGTGGACGACGTCCTCGTCCTCGCCAACCACCCGATGCGCCTCGGCATCGACTCCCCGCACGAGATGCGGGCCTGGCGGGACGCGGCCCCCGAGATCATGATCGGTATGGAGGGCGCGCCCGGCGCCCAGGGCGCGGCCATCCCCGGCTGGCGCGGCGCGACCTCGATCCGCGGCGAGTACGAGAACAAGCCGTCGGCGCAGTCCTGGGCCGGCTACCCGGCGGACGCGTACCTCACGTACGGCGGCTTCGACTGGGCGACGGCGACGGTCGGCGGGCTGTGGGACTCGATGCTGGCGGAGGGCCGCCTGTTCTCGATCACCACGAACTCCGACGCCCACCGCATCGTCTTCGACACCTGGAAGAACGGCGACTGGCCGGCGGGCCAGAACTTCGACACCACCGGCAAGCTGCCCGACCCGGTGAACACCACTACCCCGCAGCCGGGCAGCGACTTCTGGCCGGGCCAGTTCAGCCGCACCCACGTCGGCGTGACCCGCTACGGCTACCGCTCGGTGATGGCGGGCCTGCGCGCGGGCCGGGTCTGGCTGGACCACGGGCATCTGCTCGACGGCCTGGACGTCCGCCTCAAGCGGGACTGCGACCACGGCCGGGGTGTCACGCTGGGCGGCCGGCTGCGTGTGCGCAAGGGCGAGAAGCTCACCCTGCACGTGACGGTCACGACCGCCTCCCGGCCCAACCCGCAGGGAATCCTGCCGGAGTTGGCCCATGTGGACGTCGTCCGGGGCGCGGTGCGCGGCCCGGTGACCGACCGGGACACCTGGCGGGCCCCCGACACCAGGGTCGTGCGGACGACGGACGTGAGCGGCCGCAAGGGGACGTACACCCTGCGCATCCCGCTGACCGCGGGGGACGAGTCCTTCTACGTGCGGCTGCGCGGCAGCGACGGCAACCGCAACGGCACGGGCTACCTCGGCGCCTCGGTCGACCCGCACGGGCCGATCCCGCACGCGCCCGGAGACGGTGACCCGTGGACGGATACGTGGTTCTATTCGAACCCGGTATTCGTCGACGTGGCAGGAGCCTGATGAAGCGTCACCTCAGCACTCTCGCTTGCTTATTGGGCGTACTCGCGCTCGGCGCGGGGACGGCGTCCGCCGCCGGTGCCCCGCGCTGGGCCGAGTCCGGCACGGCGTACACGGACACGCTGGGCGGCGGACAGGGTCTGGCGAGCCGCGCGGACGGCTCACTGCTGTACCGCGGGCTCGCCTCCATCCCGCTGGACCTGCGGATCAAGGGCTGGAACCACGTCGGCGACCCGGACGTCGCACGCGGCCATGTCTTCGACGCCTACCAGGGCCCGGATACGGCCACGTCCAAGATGTTCGCGGTGACCACCCCGGCCGGGAAGCGCTACGAGTACGTCCACCGGCTCAACCCGGGCGAGAAGCTGAACAACTCCTTCGCCTCCGTCTCGCCCGACGGGCAGTGGCTGGTGTCGGGCGAGTGGGGTGAGCAGCGAAGACTCCAGGTGTTCCCGGCGCCCCTGCTGAACCCGTCCACCCCGCAGTCCGGCGGCGATCTGAAGGAGGCCTGGCAGATCACCCTGGACAAGCCCGTACGCGACATCCAGGGCTGTGACTTCGTGACGGACACCCGCCTGGTGTGCGCCTCGAACGACGCCTCGGGCACGCTCTTCCCGGAGATCCGCCCGCTGCTCCGGGTCGACCTGGAGCGCAAGGTGGACGGACAGCCGATGACGGGCGCGGTGACCAGCCTGTTCGCACTGCCTCAGCGCAGCCTGTGCACCGGCTCGTTCGGCACCTTCGAGACGGAGGGCGTCGACTACGACGCGAGCAGCGCCACCCTGCGGGCCCAGATGATTCCGCCGGGCGTGTGCGCGGCGGCGACGGCCGTGTACTCGTACCAGCAGGTCACGAACTGACCGAGACCCCGGAAACACCCGCACATCGGGATGGTCTGGGGCACGATGGGGAGTGGCCGTCGCACGACCGGACGGCATGCCGCAGCGGGCGGGGGCTTCGAGGGGAGGCCGCGCATGCGCAAAGAGGTGATCACGGGGGACGGCCGCCGATTAGCCGTTGAGATCTCCGGGGATCTCAACGGTTTTCCGGTGTTCCTGCTGCACGGCACCCCCGGCAGCAGGCTCGGCCCGGCACCCAGGCCCATGCTGCTCTACCACCAGCAGGTCCGGCTCATCACCTACGACCGCCCCGGCTACGGCCCCTCGGACCGGCTCCCCGGCCGCCGGGTAGCCCATGTCTCCGCCGACGTGACCGCCATCGCCGACGCCCTCGGCGTCGAACGGTTCGCGGTGGTCGGCCGCTCCGGCGGCGGACCGCACGCCCTGGCCTGTGCCGCCCTGCTGCCCGACCGGGTCACCCGGGTCGCGGTGCTGGTCAGCCTGGCGCCCCGCGACGCCGACGGGCTGGACTGGTTCGCCGGGATGGCGGCCTTCAACGTCAGCGAGTACACCAAGGCGCAGGCCAGCCCCGACCACCTGGAGGCCAGCCTCCGCGAACGCTCCGTCGGCATCCGCGCCGACCCGGTCCGGCTGCTGGCCCAGCTGCGCCGCGACCTCACCGAGTCCGACCTGCGGGTGGTCGCCGACGCCGGTATCCGGGCCATGCTGCTGCGCAACTACCGCGAGGCGCTGAGTGTGTCGGCCGACGGCTGGGTGGACGACGCGCTGTCCTTCTGCACGCCCTGGGGGTTCAACCCGGCCGACATCTGCGTACCGGTGCTGCTGTGGCACGGCGAGCAGGACGGGTTCTCGCCGGCCGGCCACACCCGCTGGCTGGCCGAGCGGATCCCCGGGGTCACGGCGATCCTCCAGCCGGCCGCGGCGCACTTCGCTTCGTTACGGGTGCTGCCGGACATCGTGACCTGGCTGCTGGGCGGCCGCACCCGACTGGCCGCCGACCGCGGCTGAACACGCCCTGGGCGCGGCGGTCACACGGCCAGCGGCTCCAGGTCCCGGTGGATCCGCTTGCCGTCGCGCACGCTCACCGTGTGCGGGTGTTCCTCGCCGAGCAGCCGGGTCAGCTCGGCCTGGGCGCTCTCCTGGAGCTGGTCGGCCTCGGGGATCCGGCGCAGCGCGCGCAGGGTCACGGCCAGGTTGGCGCGGGAGACGATCGTGTCCGGGTGCTTCGGGCCCAGGGCGGCCTGGAATCCTGCCACGGCCGTCCGTTCCAGTTCCTCGGCCTCGCGCAACTCGCCCTGTTCCGCGAGCACGTTGGCGAGGTTGACGGCGGCGGCGAGGGTGTACGGGTGGCGCTCGCCGAGCACCTTCCGCAGGGTGGCGAAGTTACGTTCCATCAGCTTGCCGGCCTGAGCCGCCTCACCGGCCCCGCGCAGGAAGATGCCGAGGTTGTTGACGGCGGCCAGGGTCGCCGGGTGGCGCTCGCCGGGTGCCGTCCGGTACTGCCGCACTATGTCCTGCGCCAGCACCAGCGCCTCGTCCCTGGCCCCGGTGGCGTACAGGTCGGCCGCGTAGTTCAGGGTGCAGTCCAGGACGTCCGGGGTGGACGTGGGGGTCTCCCGTACTCGGTAGAGCTCACGGGTCTGCTGGGTGAGGGCGCGGGCCTCCTGAAGCTGTCCGGCCTTGCGCAGCGAGACCGCGAGGCTCTTGGCCGTGCGCAGGGTCTCGGGGTGGACCGTGCCGAACAGTGCCTCGTAGGACTGGTAGCTGTCGCGCAGCAGGGAGATCGACGTCTCGTACTCGCCGACCTCCCGCAGGTCGCGGCCCAGGTTGGTGACGCTGATCAGGGTGTGCGGGTGCTCCTTGCCCAGGTCGTTGCGGCGTCGGTCGTAGATCTCCTGGTCGACGTCGCGGGCCTCGCTGTAGCGGCCGAGCTGGCGCAGGCACAGGGCGCGGTTGTTGTTGGCGCTGAGCGTGCGCGGGTGGTCCTCGCCGAAGCTCTCCTTGAAGCCGAGGTAGGCCTCGGTGGCCATGTCGAGGGCGTCGTTGAAGCGGCCCACGTTGCCGAGGTCCATCGCGAGGCCGCTGGCCGTCATGAGGATGTGCGGGTGTCCGGGCCGCAGCAGGTCGCGCTGGCGGGCCAGGGTGTCCGAGCCCAGCTTCTCCGCCTCCACGTACTTGCCGAGCGAGCGCAGCACGTTGGCGATGTGGAACCTGAGATGCAGGATCTGGATCCGGAGGTTCGCGGCGTGGCTCCGCTGGGCGGCGCTCACCCGCTCGGTCAGCTGCCCCTCCCACAGGCGCCGCAGCGCCTCCCCGAGGGTGAGGGCGGCGTTCAGGTCGCCGCGCTTCCACAGGTAGCGGACCCGGTCGATGAGCAGCTGCCGGGTCTCCGGTTCGTCGCAGATGCTGGCCTCGGAGGCCTCCAGGTGCGGCCAGATCGCCGCGAAGGTGGGCTGGTTCTCCGGGTCGTCGATCGGCTCCTCACCGGAGGGGCGGGCGCCGGCCAGGATGCGGTGGACGACGTGCTGGGCCTCCTCCTGCTCCTGGCGGGTGAGCTGGGAGCGGATCACCGCCTGCACCAGCCGGTGCACCTGGATCGACTCGGTGGCCCGGTCGACCTTGGCGAGCGCGAAACGGCCTATCTCCCGGATGACCTGACCGAGGACCATCTTCTCCTGGAGTGAGGGGTCCTCCGTGGCGAGGACGCGGATCATCTCGTCGCCGTAGAGCAGCTTCATGGAGATGGGCTCGGCCGCGAAGAAGGCGCACAGCTGGAGCAGGCGTACGGCGGCCGGGGAGCGCTCCTTGAGCCGCTCGATGGAGACGTTCCAGGTGGCGCCCACGGGTTTCGGGTAGTTCGCGGGCTGGCTGAACGACAGGACGCGTTCGGCCTGTTGCTCCAGTTCGGCGAGGTAGGTGTCGACGGGTGTGCCCGTCTCGGCGAGCCACGCCCCCGCCTGGTCGAGTGCCAGCGGCAGGTCACCCACGGCGGCGGCGACCCGGTCGGCGTCCTCGGCGGTGAGGTCGGCGGCCCGGCGCAGCAGGTGTTCGACGCTCTCCTCGCGCAGGAACGGGTCGATCTCCAGGGCCTTGCCGTACTGGAGCCAGGTCTGGTTCCGCGAGGTCACCAGGACGTGGCCGTTGCCGCCGGGGAAGTGCCGGCTGACCTCCTGCGGCTCGTCGGCGTTGTCGAACACCAGCAGCCAGCGCAGGGTCGAGCTCGACTGGCGCAGATGGTCGCGCACCTCCTGGGCGACCTGTGCCGCGTCGTCCCCGACCCGCAGGCCCAGCTTGCGGGCCAGTTCGGCGAGGGCGGAGACCACGAGTTCGTTCTGCTCCGAGGGGATCCACCACACCAGGTCGTAGTCGGCGGCGAAGCGGTGCACGTACTCCAGCGCGATCTGTGTCTTGCCGACACCCCCCAGCCCGTACAGGGCGTACATCGCGGCCGTGCCGCCGGAGGCGCTGCCGAGGCCGTCGCGCAGCCGCTCCAGCAACGCGCTGCGGCCGGTGAAGGCGGCGTTGCGCGGGGAGACGTTCCAGAACTTGGGCACCGTGTCCGGGAAGCGGGCGTCGGAGGCGACGGCGTCGTCGGGCAGTTCGGCCGGCAGGGGCGGTTTGCCGAGGGCCCGCAGCAGCGCGGAGGCCGCGTTCTTCTCGTTCGTGCGCACCAGGTCGACCGCGGGCCACTCGCTGAACATCGGCGCCGGCCGGAAGTCGCCGACCCGCACCGCCACCACCTGGCGGCGGCCGGACGGGTCACCGCCCGTGGCCGCCTCCCACACCTGCCGGGCCCGTGCGGAGCGCTGGTACGCCGGGGAGATCACGACGACGGTCCGGTCGGCGGGCTGCTCGGCACCGTCCCCGTCGCAGCCCACGTACCTGAGCACCACCCGGAACCCGGCCCGGGACAGCAGCACCGCGATCCAGTCGGCCCACATGCGGTCCTCGGCGACATAGCTCAGATGCAGGTCGGCCGGCAGCGACAGCCGGGTGCGGGTGAACTTCTTCTTGATGCCCTCGCGCAGATCCTTGTCCATGCGCGGCAGCGTGGTGATCGCCCGGTCGCTGATCACGCTGGTGAGCCGCTCGAAGGCCGACAGCAGCGAGGTGGGGTTGCCGGCCTCGTCGCCGAAGGTGGCCAGCGTCTCCTCGTAGGCGTAGTAGGGCCGGTACGGGACCTCCACCGACCCCCAGTAGGTGGACAGTTCGTCGTCGACCAGGCCGGCCGGGAGCCCGTCGAACTTCGCCCGGGCCAGCGAGCGTCCGGCGTCGGCCTTCTCCTTCTCGCCCTCGTCGATGCGCATGGGGACGGGCAGGATGCGGATGCTGCGGCTGTGGAAGCGGTCGTGGATGTCGTGGGCGACCATGGAGGCACCGTCGATGCTCTGGTCGCTGAGGGTGAAGCAGTCCACGAGGACGTCGGGCAGGTGGGCGGTGCAGATGTCGGCGATGTCGGACAGTCCGGTGCGGCTGTCGATGAGGACGTAGTCGTAGTTCTGCCGCATGTCCTCGCGCAGGGCGTCGAAGAACAGTCCGCCGCCGAGGCGGTCGTAGAAGTTGTCCCAGTCGAAGGTGCTCACGATCGCCGAGTAGTCACGGCTCTGCCGGCCCGCCGAGACCAGGTCCAGGGTGCCGGGTTCGGGGAAGGGCCAGTCCAGCGAGACGGCGTGGCGCTGGATACGGGCGTACTCCCGGTGCCAGTCGGGCGGGCGCTGCTCGTCCTCGCCCTCGCCACCGGTGGCCGCCCAGGCGTACTCCTTGAGCAGGTCGATGACGCCGGTGGTGGCGCCGACGGTGGCCGGATCCAGGAAGGGATGGAAGAAGCGGTGCAGGCCCGGCGCCTCCAGGTCCCAGTCGACCGCGAGGACGCGTTTGCCGTTGGCGGCCAGGATCCACGCGGTGTTGGCCAGGGCCATGGTCCGGCCGGTACCGCCCTTGTACGAGTAGAACGTCACGATACGGCCCGTACGCCCGTCTCGCTCATCCCGTTCGGCCCGTTCGCCCCGTTCGTCAACGCTGCTCATCGCGGTCTTCCTCCTCGGCGTCCCGGCGGTGTCCCTGTGGCCGGCTGTCCGGGCTGTCCGAAGCGCCCAGCCGGAATCGCGCGGTGCCCTGACCGGACGGCGTCCTGGCCGGGGCTCTTCTGAGGTACTCCCTCTCGGCCTCCTGCACGACGCGCGGCAGCAGGTGGCTGAAGGCCTTGCGGTCGGGGATGCCCTGGACGGCGGGTCTGCACGTCTGCCGCCCCTGGTACATCAGGCGGGGCAGGGTGACCTCCACCTCGGCGGCCAGTTCGTCCTCGGCCTCGTCACTGTCCGGGTCGGCGCGGTTCCACGGGACGGCGAGACCGGTGGAGCGCCGGGCGCCGGAGTCGAACTCGCGCAGCCGGCCGCGCTGTTCGCGGTCGCGCAGGACCCAGCGGTCCAGGAGCAGGACCTCCGGGCCGTCGGCGGGACCGGAGACCTGGCCGAACTCCCTTAGGTCGGGCCGGAGTTGGAGCCGCTCCGCGATACCGGCGACCACCTGGGCGAGCGGCTGGGCGGAGGTGGGGTGGTAGGGGTTCCAGTCGAGCGGTGAGGGGCCGTAGCAGTCGGGGCCGCGCCCCTCGGGTAACCGGTCCAGGCTGCCCGCCGCCACGCTGATCCGCAGCCTGCGCCCGGGGGTCGTGGGACGGGCCGGGCGGGCGGCCGCGGAGTCTCCGGCGGTGGTCGTGCGCCCGGCGGGCCGGGTGAGCGTCACGGCTGCGGCGGGCGGGCCGGCGAAGGCGTCGTGCGCGGTGTCCATCGCGGTCCGGTCGCCGCGTTCCACGACGATGCTCTCGCCGACTTCGACGATGCGCCGGGCCAGGTGCAGCACGGCCTTCTGGTAGTCGTTGCGGAACGAACTGAGTTTGGCCAGTCCGTACAGCCCGAACGAGCGGTACTTCTGGCCGAGTTCGGGGTGCGCGTACTGCACTTCCTTGACAGTGTCCGGAAGTTGGTGGTCGGGCACCGGCGACCACAGGGCGGGCACCACCGCGCTGGGCGTACCGCGCTGGCCCTCGACCCGGTAGCGCGCCTGACGGCCGCCGAAGACGGCCCACTCCTTGCCGCACCAGGAGCTGATGAAGTACCGCGGCGAGTACAGCGGCACGAACACCCGGCAACCGACCAGTGAGTCGGCGAGTTCATGACTCCAGATCTGCCCGGCCCGCATCGAGCGGTCCATGAACCCGGGTGCGCCGGCGTGGGCGGTCATGTTCTGGATGTGCTCGCACAGGTCGCAGAAGAGACGGTGGACCCACAGGTCCGGATCGGCCTCTTCCGAGCCGTTTCGGGGGAGGTGGGCGTAGCTCAGGAAAAAATAGGGAGCGGTGAGGTCCTCCCCCGTCGGTGCCGTCGGCTCCACGCGATCCCCCGATCCCGTCCCCCGTCCCCCCGCCCCGCGGGGGTGGACACTCAGTGTAGGAACCCCGCAGCGATTTGTGACGGCTCCGTGAAAAGGCCGCGGGGTCGATTTCGGGCCAGCCATCCGGTGGCGAAATCCACCGCCCTCGCCAAGGGGAACAACCGGGCCCGGGCATCCCCGACCGGACCGCGCCGGACGACGGGCTCGTGCCGCGTGTCGCCGTACGCCTGGAACGCCCGGCCCAGGGCGCCGAAGTCACGGTCGTCGAGAGCGACGTCCTTGTACGAGATCCAGCACCGCTCGCCATCCCGCAGGACCACGCAGCTGTACTCCCGGTGCGGCGGCTCCTCCACACGGTACTCGGCGAGGTGGAAGGCACTGCACACCTCGTAGCCGACCCCCATGAGCAACACCTGGGCCCCGGCCCGGTACAGCGGGGCCAGCGGGGAGCGCTCCCCCAGATGACACTCCTCGTCGTGCGCCGCCATCAACTCCCGCGCACGGGCGCCCACGGCCGCGAACGACGTCTGCGGATGCGCACTGCGCACGGCCTCACCATGGCACCGCACGGCCTCGGCCAGCCGCCCCATGCCCTGGGAGGGAGTCCGATCTGCCTCGAACGGCGGCATACCGGCCCGGTAGTCGGTGACTTGACGTTCCGTCATGCCGTGAATCCGCTTCCGATACGCCGGCGAGGTGTCGGAGTTCCCCGCGGTGAACGTCGGTACGACCAGCGTCCCCTCGGGCCCGAGAACATCGAGCAGCGCGGCCAGCACAGCCTCGGGCGGGGCCCCGACCCGCCGCAGCGAGGCATGCACCAGCAAGACCGCGCCTGGCCGGACCCCCAACGCCCGCAGCCCCTCGCCGAGGGGCCGGACGCCGCTCACAGGCTCCGCCCGATGCCGTCGACGAAACGCCGGCCGAGCGCGGTGAGCGACGCGGCGGACGCGAGTCGCTCCCACTGCGCGCGGGTGCGGTGGGCCGCCTCGGGGGCCGGGCGCAGGGCATCGGTGGCCGCGCGTGCGTAGGTGTCGGCGAGTAGTGCCGCGACGTCCGTGTCCGCCTCGTCGTACAACTCGCACTCGTCGAGCAGGGCGTCCAGGAGTCCGAGCCGGAATCCGCGGACGAGGTCGACGGCGACGTCCGCCGGGTCGGGGTGGAGGTGTACGCCCAGGGCCGTGAAACCGGCGCCGGCCGTGGTGCGTTCGGGGTCGGGCGGGGCGGCGAGCGGCGTCAGCACCGAGACCCCCGCGGCCATTCCGGCGGCGACGGCGGGCAGGGTCTTCCCGATCAACGTCCAGGCCTGCGGCACCACATGCCGCCAGAGCTGCATGTCCTCGTCCGTCAGCCGTGCCCGCACCGGAGTACCGAAGCAGTCGCGGTAGGGGTCCATGTCGTCGACGGCGACCTCCAGCCCCTCGGTCCGCAGCCACCGCACGGGCTCCCAGACGGAGGGCGACCCGGCGACGACATCGGGATCCAACCGGACGGTGCTGTCCGGGAGTTCGGCACGGAGTCGGCCGAGTCCGGGGAGGTGGGCGAAACCGTCGCGTACGGGGACCTCGATGCCGTCGGCGGCACGCGCGGGCAGTGCGACCGCCGCCACGAGCGAGGCCAGGTGGCCGGGAGGGGCGTCGCCGTCGAGGCAGCGCAGGATCCAGGGCCTGGTGTAGGGGTGCGTCAGGAGCGACGCGAGCAGTGATTCGTCGTACTCACCGAGTTTCAGGGCGAGTTGCCATGCAGGAGCCCACAACTCGCTTTCAAATCGGCCTGGTTCGGAATGCAGCGCCTTGAGCAGGTCGAGGGTGACGCGCTCGCGGGACCGGATCAACTCCCTTACCCCAGTGCCGTCGTCGGTGCCGTCGGCCAGTTCGTCAAAGCCCTTGATCGGCCGGTTCGCGCCGACGCCGGTCCTGGCGTCGATGGAGTGGATCAGCTCGGCCAGGTCGGCGCAGAAGACCGACGGGTTGTCGAAGCCGCTGCCGTCGTCGCGATAGCGGTGGGCGAAGAGCCCCCCGCCGCAGGAGCGGACCACCGGGCAGGTACGGCATTGCGTGCACAGGTCGTCCAGGCCGTGCTGCCGGGCGGTCATGCCGGGGTGGCGGGCCACCTCGTCGAGGGTGTGCCGGAAGACGTCCTTGCCGGTGACGGGCGCCCCGTCGTACGCGGTCTTCAGGGAGTCGGCCTGCTCGTACGTCCCGTCGGTCTCGACGACGACCACGTCGGCCGATTCCAGCCCCATCGCCTCGGTCAGGGCGGGACCACCGCCGAGGGTGCTGATCACCGAGTCGAACAGCCGCACCGGCATCGGGCGCCCCTGGGAGTCCCACCGGTCGTAGATCGCCAGGAGCCAGTCGGCGTACGGGGTGAGGGCGCCGTCGGGTCTGAGGGGCGGCGTGTCCCAGGTGGCGTGGGGCAGGAGGAAGTCGATGCGTGGGGGGCGCAGCGCGGCCAGGGCGTCGTAGGCGGCGATCGGGTCGTTGCGCACGTCGACGGTGCACAGGATCCCGGCGAAGAGATGACGGTAGCGGTCCTGGTCCAGCAGCCCCAGGGCCCTGAGCACCTTGTCGTAGCTGCTGCGGCCGTCAGTGAAGAGGCGGTGGCGGTCGTTGGCGGCGCGGTCGCCGTCGAGCGAGATGCCGACGCGGACGTCGTGTGCGGCGAAGAGGTCGAGGTGACGCTCATTCAGCTGCACGCCGTTGGTGTGGATCCGCAGATCCAGTTCGCACACTCCGCGCAGGGCGGTGCGGAGTTCCTCGCAGATGAGACGTAATCGCGCCGGGCCCGCCAAAAGGGGCTCGCCCCCGTGCAGGATGACCTGAACGGAGGCGAGCCCATGGTCCTTGGCATGCTCCGACAGCCGGAGGGCCGTCCAGGAGATCGTCTCTTCGGAGATCACCCTGGGCCGGGAGCTCCAGCTCTGGTCGGCATGCTCGTAGATGTAGCAGTGCCGGCAGGCGAGATCGCACCTGCTGTGCACTTTCAGCACGAGCTGCCGCAGCGGAAGAGTCGGACCGGTCATGACGGAGGATTCGGTGTCCTCAGATGGACGACTGGAAGGTCACCCCTGCCCTGCTGCCTACCCTGGTGGTCGACAGGGCGCGACGCACTCCTCGGACACTCTTCGGGTCGTGCGGAGTATCGAGCCGCAGCGCGCTCTTGCGAGGCTCGGCGGCGACCACCGACTGCACGGTCGTACCTGCGGTGGTTCTTGCTGGAATGGTCACGGCATTCCCTGTCGAAAGGCCCAAGTGGGTGGGCAGAGGAGCGTTGGGGCAGAACTTTTATGGCAGCACGCTACCGCTAAGCAGTGCCACCTTCGAGGCGTCAGGGCCACTGCATTTCTGTTTTCCCAGGTCACCTGTGTGAATTCTGATGAGGAAGTGGCTCCGCACGGGTGACGTGCCGTCTGTGTATGGACGCTTTGGGCCGGCTCAGGCGTAGAACCGCTTCACGCTCTGCAGCACCGCCGCCGGCTTGCTCCCGCCCTCGATCTCGATGGTCCCCTCGACAGCGATCTGCACCCCTCCCGGCACCTCCTCGACCTCCGCCAGCTTCCCGACCAGGCGTATGCGGGAGCCGACCTTCACCGGCGAGGGGAAACGCACCTTGTTCAGGCCGTAGTTGACCTTCGTGGTGACCCCCTGGACGTCCAGCAGCTCGGTGAACAGGGGGATGAAGAGGGAGAGGGTGAGGTAACCGTGGGCGATGGGAGCGCCGAACGGGCCCGCGGCCGCCTTCTCCGGGTCCACGTGGATCCACTGGTGGTCGCCGGTGGCGTCGGCGAAGGTGTTGATGCGGTCCTGGGTGATCTCGATCCATTCACTGGTGCCGAGGTCGCTGCCCGCGAGCTTCTTCAGTTCGTCGAGGCCGTTCACGGTGATGCTCATGGGGTTCCTTAACTGTTGCCGTATCGGGTACGGACGCGGGACTTGAGGAGTTTTCCTGAGGCGGTGCGCGGGAGTTCGTCCGCGAGGACCACCGATTTCGGGATCTTGTACTTGGCGAGTCGGCCGGCGAGGGACGCGAGGATCGCGTCGGGGTCGGGTGCGGTGCCCTCGCGGGGGACGACGACCGCGCGCGGCACCTCGCCCCACTTGTCGTCGGGCACGCCGATGACCGCGCACTCGACGATGTCCGGGTGGGCGAGGAGCAGGTCCTCGATCTCGGCGGGGTAGATGTTCTCGCCGCCGGAGATGATCATGTCCTTGATGCGGTCGACGATGAAGACGTAGCCGTCCTCGTCGATCCGGGCCGCGTCCCCGCTGCGGAACCAGCCGTCCGCGAAGGAGGCGGCCGTCTCCTCGGGCAGCCCCCAGTAGCCGGGCATGACGTGCGGGCCGCGGACGACGATCTCGCCGGTCTCGCCGACGTCGACCGGCGCCAGGTCCGGCCGGACGACGCGTACGTCGCTGAAGAAGTGCGGCACGCCCGCCGAACCGGCCTTGCCGACGGCGTGTTCGGCGTCCAGGAACAGGGTGCCGGGGGCGGCCTCCGTCATGCCGTAGCCCTGAAGGAACGTCAGTTCCCGTTGCTGGTAGGCGGCGATGAGCGGGGTCGGGACCGGGGAGCCGCCGCAGGTGAGGATGCGCAGGGACGACAGGTCGGCGTCGGGCCAGCGCGGATGGCGGGCGATCTGGTCGAACATGGTCGGCACGCCGAACATGAAGGTGATCCGGTGCCGTTCGATCAGGTCGAAGGTGGCGTCCGGGTCGAAGGCCTCGACCAGGACGCAGGTGCCGCCCTTGAGCAGGACCGGGAGCGTCAGCATGTTCAGGCCCGCCGTGTGGAACAACGGGGCCGAGACCAGGGCGCGTTCGTCGGCGATCAGGTCGGTGTCGACGAGGACGTTGAGCGCGTTCCAGGTGATGTTGCCGTGGGTGAGCATCGCGCCCTTGGGGCGGCCGGTCGTCCCCGAGGTGTACATGATGATGCAGGTGTCGTCCGGGGTGACCGGGGTGTCGACGGGTTCCTCGGAGGCTGAGGCGAGCGCCTCCTCGTACTCGGCGCCCACTTCGACGTAGGTGCGGACGTCCGTGCTGCCCGGCAGTCCGGCCACGAGCCCGGCGTGGGAGGGGCCGTAGACGAGGGCCTTGGCTCCGGAGTCGGCGAGCTGGTAGGCGATCTCGGGACCGGCGAGGCGGGTGTTGAGCGGGACGAAGACCGCGCCGAGCGTGCCGGCCGCGAACAGGGTCTCCAGGTAGGAGGGGTGGTTCGGGCCGAGGTAGGCGATGCGGTCGCCGCGCCGCACGCCCCTGTCGCGCAGGGCGTGGGCGAGGCGGGTGGTGCGCAGGTGCAGGGTGCGGTAGTCCATGGACGTCCCGCCGTGGATCAGGGCGGTGCGGTGCGGGGTCTTGCGGGCCCGGCGTGCGGGCCATGACCCCAGTCCCTCGTTGCGCATGTCACGCCCCTTACGGTTTCGTCAGCCCGAGCAGCCGGGCGGCGTTCTCCTTGAGGATCTTCGGCTTGACCTCGTCCTTGATCGACAGCTTCTCGAAGTCGGCGAGCCAGCGGTCGGGGGTGAGGACGGGGAAGTCGGAGCCGAAGAGGACCTTGTCCTTCAGCAGGGTGTTGGCGTACTGCACCAGCTGCGGCGGGAAGTACTTCGGCGACCAGCCGGACAGGTCGATGTGCACACCCGGCTTGTGGGTGGCGACGGCGAGGGCCTCGTCCTGCCAGGGGAAGGACGGGTGCGCCAGGATGATCTTCAGGTGGGGGAAGTCGGCCGCCACGTCGTCGACGTGCAGGGGGTTGGAGTACTTGAGGCGGATGCCGCCCCCGCCGGGCACCCCGGCGCCGATGCCCGTCTGGCCCGTGTGGAAGAGGGCGATGGTGCCCGTCTCCTCGATGACCTCGAAGAGGTCGTACGCCACCGAGCGGTCGTTGGGGAAGAAGCCCTGGATGCTGGGGTGGAACTTGAAGCCCTTCACCCCGTACTCCTCGACCAGGCGGCGGGCCTGCTTCACGCCCGCCTTGCCGCGGAAGGGGTCGATGGACGCGAAGGGGATCAGGACGTCCGCGTTGGCGGCCGCGGCCTCGGCGACCTCCTCGTTCGGGACGGGCGCGGTGCCGGTGGCGGACTCGGCGTCGACCGTGAAGATCACGGCGGCCATCTTCCGCTCGCGGTAGTACGCGGCGGTCTCCTCCAGGGTCGGCTTCCGCTTGCCCTCGACCTTGAAGTAGGCGGAGGAGGCGTCGTGCAGGTCGTCGTCCAGGGAGGAGTGGCCCCTGGAGGAGACCTCCGCGTGGGTGTGGACGTCGATAGCGACGAGGTCGTCGGGGTTCATGGACGGGGCCATCACGCCTCCGGGAACTTGGGCGCCGGGATGCCGACCGACTGGAGTGCGGCGCCGACCGAGGTGGGCCAGACGTCGGCCAGGGTGTCGGGGGTCCAGCCGCCGTCGGCGTAGGCGGCCGCGATCTCCTGCGGATGCGACCAGAGTGCCACCTTGTCGCCGCCGACGCCGATGGCCTGGCCGGTGATGCCCCGGGCTGCCTCGGAGGCGAGGAAGGGGACGAGGGCGGCGCAGTCCTCGGGGGTGCCGAAGCCCTCGCCCTTGCGCAGGAAGTCGGGGAGCGGCTCGCCGTTCTTCATGGCCTCGATGTACGGGGCGAAGGCGGGGATGGTCTCGGTCATGGCGGTCGCGGCGACCGGCACGATCGCGTTGACGGTGATGTTCGCGCGGCCCAGCTCCATGGACCAGGTGCGGGCCATGGCGGCGATGCCGGCCTTGGCGGCCGCGTAGTTCGTCTGGCCGAAGTTGCCGCGCTGGCCGGCCGGGGAGCCGACCAGGACCAGGGTGCCGCCCTCGCCCTGCTCGCGCATCCGGACGGCGGCGGCGCGGGCACAGGTGAAGGTGCCCTTGAGGTGGGTGGTGATCACCGCGTCGAAGTCGTCGTCGGTCATCTTCCACAGGACCTTGTCGCGCAGGATGCCCGCGTTGGTCACCAGGATGTCGAGCCGCCCGAACTCCTCGACCGCGCGGTTCACCAGCCGCTCGGCGGCCTCGGTGGTGCCCACGGGGACGACCTCGGCGACGGCGGTGCCGCCCGCCTCGGTGATGGACTTCACGGCCGCCTCGGCCACGGCCTCGTCGACGTCGTTGACGACCACGGAGGCGCCGTGCGCGGCCAGGGCGTGGGCATAGGCGAGGCCGAGGCCCCGGCCGCTGCCGGTGACGACGGCGGCCTTGCCGGTGAGATCGATGCTGGGCACGGGAGGGTCCCTTCGACGTGGGGTGCTGCGTCATGGGTTGCTTCGACGCGAGGTGCGGCTACGGGATCGAAGTTAAGAGCAATAATTGTTGTCGTCAATAGTTGTTGGTGACCTTCGGGTGCGTCATGCTGGAATCTGCACAGAGGAACCCCCGGCACCGGGGGCCGAGACCAGGGAGTCCGCCATCGCCCGCCAGCACGCCACGAACCCGGCACCCATCGACGGACACGAACCGTGGATGCGCGGACTGCACGCGGACACGGGTTACCTGCTGTACCGCCTGGGCCTGCGCTCGGGTCAGTTGTTCAACACGTTCCTCCAGGAGTCGGGGCTGCGGCTGCGCCACTACGCGGTGCTGCGGTTCCTCGCCACGTCCCCGGGCGCCCTCCAGCGCGAGCTGAGCGCCTCCCTCGGCTACGACCCGAGCGCGATCGTCGGCCTGGTCGACGACCTGGAGAAGCTGGGCTTCGCCGAGCGGCGCCCCTCCCCCGACGACCGCCGCAGCCGGATCATCGTCCTGACCGAGGGCGGTCGCGCGTTCCTGCGGGACACCGACGAGGCCGGGCAGCGGGTCACCAACGAACTCCTCCAGCCCCTCGACCCGGCCGAGCGGGAGCAGCTCCACGGGCTGCTTCAGCGGCTCACCGAGTCCGGGCTGGGGTGACAGGGTGATGAAATGCCGATGACCTCCAAAGCAGTGCCACCCACGCCGCCCGCGCCGCCCGTCCCGTCCGGGCCGGCCAAGGAGGCGCGTTCCGCGCCCGACCGGCTGCTGTCCGTGCTCGGGGCCTTCGATCTCGCACATCCCGCGCTGTGTCTGACGGACATCAGCCGTCGGGCCGGGCTGAGCCTGAGCACCGCGCACCGGCTGGTGAACGCCCTCACCGAGTGGGGCGCCCTGGAGCGGGACGACTCCGGCCTCTACCACATCGGGCTGCGGCTGTGGGAGCTCGCGGCACTGGCGCCGCGCGGGCTGGCCCTGCGACAGCTCGCGCTGCCGCACCTGGAGGACCTGTACGAGGCGACGCACGAGAACGTGCAGTTGGCGGTGCGGGACGGAGCCGAGGTCGTCTACATCGAGTGGCTGTCGGGACGCTCCGCGGTCGGCGTGCACATCCGGGTCGGGGCGCGCTGGCCGCTGCACGCCACCGGGGTCGGGCTCGCCCTGCTCGCGCACAGCGACCCCGAGTTCCAGGAGGAGTACTGCGCCGGCCCCCTCGCCGTCTTCACGCCGTACACCGTCACCGAGCCGGCCCGGCTGCGCCGCATGCTGGCCGAGGTGCGCCGCACGGGGGTGGCGGTGAGCAGCCGCCAGGTCACCGACGACGCGCTGTCGGTGGCGGCCCCGGTGCGCGGTCCTGGCGGGTCGGTCGTCGCCGCCGTGTCCGTCGTCGTACCGCAGGCCGACGCGCAGGTCCCGGTCCTGGTGCCGGCGGTACGGCTCGCGGCGCGCGGGATCTCGCGGGGGCTGGGGTGGCAGCCGGAGAAGGGGGCGTAGGCGCTGACCTGGGGGTCTCTCTAGCACATTTCCGCCTTCACAGGGTGAACTCCCCTGTGCTGGAAGGGTTTCCTCTGCTTCACCTCTTGACGACCGGAGGGACGGGGAGCACATTGGCGACACTTTGAGAGCGCTCTCATAGCCCAAGGCTCCCCGCACTCCCACCCGTACACCGAGAGGCAGCACCCCCCATGAGTGAACCCTCCGGCATACATCGCAGACACCGCTCCCTCAGGCGGACGTTCGTCGCCCTGCTCGGCACACTGGGCCTCGCGGCGGCCACCGCCACCGTCGCCGTCCCCGCCGCCAACGCCTCCGCGCCCACGCCGCCGTCGGGCTGGACGCAGGTCTTCCTGGACGACTTCAACGGCGCGGCCGGCACCGGCGTGAACACCGCCGACTGGCAGTACGCGACCGGCAAGGGCTATCCCGGTGGTCCCGCCAACTGGGGCACCGGCGAGATCGAGACGATGACGAACAGCACCGACAACGTCGCGCTCGACGGCAACGGCAACCTCCGCATCACCCCGCGGCGGGACGCGTCCGGGAACTGGACCTCCGGTCGCATCGAGACCAACCGCACCGACTTCCAGCCCCCGGCGGGCGGCAAGCTCCGCGTGGAGTCCCGTATCCAGGTGCCGAACGTGACGGGGGCCGCCGCCAAGGGGTACTGGCCGGCGTTCTGGATGCTGGGCGCGCCCTACCGGGGCGACTACTGGAACTGGCCGAGCGTCGGCGAGCTGGACATCATGGAGAACACGCAGGGCCAGAACACGGTGTTCGCCACCATGCACTGCGGCACCTCACCGGGCGGCCCGTGCAACGAGACCACCGGCATCGGCGGCAACACCCCCTGTTCCGGCACCACCTGCCAGGCGGGCTTCCACACCTACCGGATGGAGTGGGACCGCTCGACGAGCGTCGAGGAGATCCGCTTCTACCTCGACGGCGTCAACTTCCACACGGTGCGGGCCAACCAGGTCGACGCGACGACCTGGACGAACGCCACGAACCACGGCTTCTTCATCATCCTCAACGTGGCCATGGGCGGCGCCTTCCCGGACGCCTTCGGCGGGGGCCCGGACAGCGGGACGCAGCCCGGTCACGCCATGGTCGTCGACTACGTCCAGGTGCTGTCCAGCGGGAGCGGTACCACGCCCCCGCCGACAGGCAACCGTGACGCCTACAGCGCCATCCAGGCCGAGTCGTTCGACAGCCAGAGCGGCGTGAGCGCCGAGACCACGTCCGACTCGGGCGGCGGACAGAACATCGGCGCCGTGGCGAACGGCGACTGGGCGTTGTACAAGGGCGTCAACTTCGGTTCCAGCGCGGCCACCCAGTTCGTCGCCCGGGTGGCGAGCGGTGCGGCGGGCGGGGTCAGCGGCCTGGTCGAGGTGCGCCTGGACAGCCGGAGCAACGCCCCCGTGGGCAGCTTCGCGGTCGGCAACACCGGCGGGTGGCAGTCGTGGCGGACCGTCCCGGCGAACATCAGCGGGGTGACCGGCACGCACGACGTCTATCTCACCTTCACCAGCGGTCAGTCGGCGGACTTCGTGAACGTGAACTGGTTCAACTTCGGGCGCTGACAGGCGCGTTGCACCCGTCCGCCGTCCGGTCGATGCCCCGCGAGAGCCCAACGGCCCTCGCGGGGCATCGGCATGGTCAGCGTCGTCGGCGTAGCGTCCGGAGGACGTTCGGGAGCGCGATGCCGAGAACCAGCGCGGCCAGCGGAAACGCGACGTCGGTCCAGGTGTGGCGGATGGGCCGGTACTTCGCGACACCGTTGCTGATCTCGATGTAGCCGACCGGCCTGGCGTCCGCCCCTCCCCCGCCACCGCCGCCCTCACGGCCTCCGGCCTCACCGGCCCACCCGGCTCCGCCGCCCAGCCCCAAGGCCACTCTGGCGACCGGGATGACGGTGACGCCGTCAGCGGTGACGGGTTCGCCGTAGACGGCGGTGACCGAGGCGCTGCCGCCGAGTCTGTCGGCCAGGTGTTCCAAAAGCGCGTCCGCGGCATGCGTCGCGACGGCGGGGTTCTCCTCGTGGTCGGTCATCCAGCACTCGTAGACAACCAGGTTGCCCTTGTCAAGAAGACCCGCGGAGGCCGGGGAACCCGAACACTCAGCGAATCTCCGCCCGGAAGACCGCAGGCGTGACCTCCGTGCGCTGATGAAAGAACTTCGAGAAGTTCGCGGCATCGGGAAACCCGACCGCCACCCCCACCCGCCCGATCGCCATGTCCGTATGGGCGAGCAGCCGCTTCGCCTCAAGGATCACGCGCTTGTCGATGAACCCCTTGGGCGTGAGCCCGGTCGCGGCGCGCACCGCGCGGACGAGGGTCCGCCGCGAGTACCCGAGCTGGTCGGCATAGGCGCTGACGCTGTGGTTGGTGGCGAACCCCTTCTCCACCGCGTCCCGGAAGAGCGTGAACGTCGTGTCCCCCTGCCGTCGCGCGGCCTCGGCGGAACTCGCCGCGAGATGGGCCAGCCGCAGCAGGAACGCCGTGAGCGAGTGCCGCAGCACCGCCGTGTGCAGGCTCAAAGGCAGCGTCGTCGTGTCCTCGTACTCCCGTTGGAGCTGGGCGAGGGCCGAACGCAGAGCGGTCAGCTGAGCCTCGTCGGGGTGGAGCAGGGGCGGCAGGTCGTAGCGGTAGAGCCCGGTCGCCTCCACCGTGGCGCGCGGCAGGAAGCCGGGCTGCATGGTCAGGACGGTGCCCCGGTAGCCGCCGGTCCCGGAGAAGCGGTGTACCTGCCCCGGCCGGATCCACACCACGTCACCAGCGTTCGCCTCGTACCCGGCGAAGTCGATCATGTGGCGTACGGGCCCCTCGTCGAAGAGCATCACGATGTGGAAGTCGATGCGGTGCACGCGCTCCAGTGGCGCGTCGGCGGCGTGCCAGGTGCGCCCCGTGCCCATCTGGCCGACCTGCATGCCGACGCCGAGGACGCTCAGATCGACCGGGAACGGGAACGTCCGTATCCCGTCGCCGCCTTCGGCCTTCACATCCGTCACGTCCGCCATGTCCGCCATGTCCGCCTCGTACCGTCTCACCCGTGCGCGCCCCATGCTCAGCCGTGCGCGGCACTCCTCGCGGTGTCCCACTTTCACCACAGCGTGACACACGCCGACCTTCCCTCGTAAAAGTCAGACTTTTACTTTTGAACGCGTTGGACCAGCCACTTCGCTGCGATCGAGGACTTTTGAAGATGAGCACGCAGACACCGGACAGCTTCGAATGGACCGAACTCGACCGGCGTGCCGTCGACACGGCCCGCCTCCTGGCGGCCGATGCCGTCCAGCGGGTCGGCAACGGCCACCCGGGCACGGCGATGAGCCTCGCCCCGGCCGCGTACACGATCTTTCAGAAGGTGATGCGGCACGATCCGGCCGACCCCGAGTGGACCGGGCGTGACCGCTTCGTCCTCTCCCCCGGCCACACCTCGCTGACCCTCTACACCCAGCTCTTCCTCGCCGGGTACGAGCTGGAGCTCGACGACCTCAAGTCCTTCCGGACCCAGGGTTCGAAGACTCCGGGGCACCCCGAGTACGGGCACACCGCGGGTGTGGAGACCACCACCGGTCCGCTGGGCCAGGGCGTCGCCAACGCCGTCGGCATGGCGATGGCCGCCCGCTACGAGCGTGGCCTGTTCGACCCGGACGCCCCCGAGGGCGAGTCCCCGTTCGACCACACCATCTGGGCGATCGTCTCCGACGGCGACCTTCAGGAGGGCGTCTCCGCCGAGGCCTCCTCGCTCGCCGGGCACCAGAAGCTCGGCAACCTGGTCTTCCTCTACGACGACAACCACATCTCCATCGAGGGCGACACCGCGACCGCGTTCTCCGAGGACGTGCTGAAGCGGTACGAGGCGTACGGCTGGCATGTGCAGCGGATCGAGCCGGAGCTCGGCGGCGACATCGACGTCCACGCGCTGTACGCGGCCCTCAAGGCGGCGCAGGCCGAGACGGAGCGTCCCTCGATCATCGCCATGCGCACGATCATCGCCTGGCCCGCCCCGAACGCGCAGAACACCGAGGCCTCCCACGGTTCCGCCCTCGGCGCCGACGAGATCGCCGCCACCAAGCGCCTCCTCGGCTTCGACCCGGAGCAGACCTTCGAGGTCGCCGACGAGGTCCTCGCCCACTCCCGCCGCGCCCTCGACCGCGGTGCCGAGGCACACGCGGCCTGGGACAAGCGGCTCGGCGCCTGGCGGGCCGCCAACCCCGAGCGCGCGCAGCTGTTCGACCGGATCGTCGCCGGGCAGCTCCCCGAGGGCTGGGAGGACTCGCTGCCGGTCTTCGAGGAGGGCAAGTCGGTCGCCACCCGTGCCGCCTCCGGCAAGGTGCTCCAGGCGCTCGGCGCCGTCGTCCCGGAGCTGTGGGGCGGCTCGGCCGACCTGGCCGGCTCCAACAACACCACCATCGACAAGACGAGTTCGTTCCTGCCGAAGGGCAACCCGCTGCCCGAGGCCGACCCGTACGGCCGCACCATCCACTTCGGCATCCGCGAGTTCTCGATGGCCGCCGAGATGAACGGGATCGCCCTGCACGGCAACACCCGTGCCTACGGCGGCACGTTCCTCGTGTTCTCCGACTACATGCGCAACGCCGTCCGCATGTCCGCGCTGATGCAGCTGCCGGTGACGTACGTCTGGACGCACGACTCCGTCGGTCTCGGCGAGGACGGCCCGACCCACCAGCCGGTCGAGCATCTGGCCTCGCTGCGGGCGATCCCGGGCCTGAACGTCGTCCGTCCCGCCGACGCCAACGAGACCGCGGTCGCCTGGGCCGAGATCCTCAGGCGGCACTCCACCGACCCGGCCCCGCACGGGCTGGCGCTCACCCGCCAGGGTGTGCCGACCCTCCCGGTCAACGCCGATGCGGCGAAGGGCGGTTACGTCCTCGTGGAGTCCTCGACCGGGACGCCCGACGTGGTCCTCGTCGCCACCGGCTCCGAGGTCCAGCTCGCCGTCGCCGCGCGGGAGCGGTTGGAGGCCGACGGGATCGGTACCCGGGTGGTGTCGATGCCGTCCGTGGAGTGGTTCGAGGAGCAGCCGCGCGAGTACCGCGAGAGTGTCCTGCCGCCGTCCGTGAAGGCGCGGGTCGCCGTCGAGGCCGGTATCGGTCTCACCTGGTACCGGTTCGTCGGAGACGCGGGACGCATCGTCTCCCTGGAGCACTTCGGCGCCTCCGCCGACGCCAAGACCCTGTTCGCCGAGTACGGCTTCACCGCCGAGAACGTCGCCGCCGCCGCGAGGGAATCCCTTGCCCTCGCCCGCGGTTGATCCGAACGCCAGAAGGAAGTTGATCACTGTGACCACCGAAGCGACCGCGACCACCGCGAGCGCCGGCACCCTCAAGCGCCTCGCCGACGAAGGCGTCTCGATCTGGCTGGACGACCTGTCGCGCAAGCGGATCGAGTCGGGCAACCTCGCCGAACTCGTCGCGAACAAGCACGTCGTGGGCGTCACCACCAACCCGTCCATCTTCCAGGCCGCCATCGGCTCCGGCGAGGGCTACGAGGAGCAGCTCGCCGACCTGGCGGTGCGGGGCGTCACGGTCGACGAGGCCGTGCGGATGATGACCACGGCCGACGTGCGCGCCGCCGCCGACATCCTGCGGCCCGTGTACGACGCCACCGACGGCCGGGACGGCCGGGTCTCCATCGAGGTCGACCCGCGGCTCGCGCACGACACGACGGCCACCATCGCCGAGGCCCGGCAGCTGGCCTGGCTGGTCGACCGGCCCAACGTGATGATCAAGATCCCGGCGACCAAGGCCGGCCTGCCCGCCATCACGGAGGTCATCGCCCAGGGCATCAGCGTCAACGTCACGCTGATCTTCTCCCTGGAGCGCTACCGCGAGGTCATGGACGCCTACCTGGCCGGTCTGGAGAAGGCCGCCGCGCGGGGCCTGGACCTGTCCGGCATCCACTCGGTGGCGTCCTTCTTCGTCTCCCGCGTCGACTCCGAGATCGACAAGCGGCTGACCGCGATCGGCACGGACGAGGCCCTCGCGCTCAAGGGCAGGGCCGCGCTGGCCAACGCCCGTCTCGCCTACGAGGCCTACGAGGAGGTCTTCGGGGGCGGCGACCGCTGGACCGCCCTCACCGGCGCCGGGGCCAACAAGCAGCGCCCCCTGTGGGCCTCCACCGGTGTGAAGGACCCGGCGTACAAGTCCACGCTGTATGTGGATGAGCTGGTCGCGCCGGGCACTGTCAACACGATGCCCGAAGCCACGCTCGACGCCACCGCCGGCCACGGCGAGATCACCGGCGACACGGTGACCGGCCGCTACGCGCAGGCCCGCGCCGACCTCGCCGCCGTGGAAGCGCTCGGGATCTCGTACGACGACGTCGTCACCCGACTGGAGGACGAGGGCGTCGCCAAGTTCGAGGTGGCGTGGCAGGACCTGTTGGACGCCGTGAAGAAGTCGCTCGGCAGCAAGGGAGCTGACGCAGAATGATCTCCGACTGGGACAACCCCCTGCGCGACGCGCGCGACCGCCGTCTGCCCCGGATCGCGGGCCCCTCCGGGCTCGTCATCTTCGGGGTCACCGGCGACCTGTCCCGCAAGAAGCTCATGCCGGCCGTGTACGACCTGGCCAACCGCGGCATGCTGCCGCCGGGCTTCTCCCTCGTCGGGTTCGCCCGCCGGGACTGGGAGGACCAGGACTTCGCGCAGGTCGTGCACGACTCGGTGCGCGAGCACGCCCGCACCGAGTTCCGCGAGGAGGTCTGGCAGCAGCTCGCCGAGGGCATGCGGTTCATCCCGGGTGCCTTCGACGACGACGAGGCGTTCAAGCAGTTGCGCCAGACGGTGGACGAGCTGGACGCGGCGCGCGGTACCAGCGGCAACTACGCCTTCTATCTCTCCGTACCGCCGAAGTTCTTCCCGGAGGTCGTGCAGCAGCTGAAGAAGCACGGCCTGGCGGATGCCCCGGAAGGGTCCTGGCGGCGGGCGGTCATCGAGAAGCCGTTCGGTTCCGACCTCGCCAGCGCCCGGGAGCTGAACGCGATCGTGCATGACGTGTTCGACCCGGAGCAGGTCTTCCGGATCGACCACTACCTGGGCAAGGAGACCGTCCAGAACATCCTGGCGCTGCGGTTCGCGAACCAGATGTTCGAGCCGATCTGGAACCGGTCGTATGTCGACCACGTACAGATCACGATGGCCGAGGACATCGGCATCGGCGGCCGGGCGGGCTACTACGACGGCATCGGCTCGGCCCGTGACGTCATCCAGAACCATCTGCTGCAGCTGATGGCGCTGACCGCGATGGAGGAGCCGGCCGCGTTCGACGCCGCCTCGCTGCTCACCGAGAAGCTGAAGGTGCTCAAGGCGGTGAAGCTGCCGGAGGACCTGGGCAAGCACACCGTGCGCGGGCAGTACGCGGCGAGCTGGCAGGGCGGCGCGCAGGTCGTCGGGTACCTCCAGGAGGAGGGCATCGACGCGGGGTCGAAGACCGACACGTACGCCGCGGTCAAGCTGAACGTCGACAACCGGCGCTGGGCGGGCGTGCCGTTCTACCTGCGCACCGGCAAGCGGCTCGGGCGGCGGGTCACCGAGATCGCGGTCGTCTTCCAGCGGGCGCCGCACTCCCCGTTCGACTCCACGGCGACGGAGGAGCTCGGGCAGAACGCGATCGTCATCCGCGTCCAGCCGGACGAGGGCATGACGGTGCGGTTCGGCTCCAAGGTGCCGGGCACCTCGATGGAGATCCGGGACGTGACGATGGACTTCGCCTACGGCGAGTCGTTCACCGAGTCCAGCCCGGAGGCGTACGAGCGGCTCATCCTGGATGTCCTCCTCGGTGACGCCAATTTGTTCCCCCGTCACCAGGAAGTGGAAGAGTCCTGGAAGATCCTCGACCCGATCGAGGAGTACTGGGACACCCACGGCAAGCCGGCGCAGTACGCGTCCGGGAGCTGGGGACCCGAGGAAGCCGACGAGATGCTCGCACGAGACGGACGGAGCTGGCGCAGGCCATGAAGATCGACCTGACCGACACCACGGCAAGCAAGATCAACAAGGCGCTGGTGCAGGGCCGCCGCGCGATCGGCACACCGGCCGTGGGCATGGTCCTGACGATGGTGATCGTCACGGACGAGGAGAACGCGTACGACTCGATCAAGGCGGCGGAGGAGGCCTCGCACGAGCACCCCGCGCGCACCCTGGTCGTGATCAAGCGGCACGCCCGCACCCCGCGCGACCGCACCCGCTCGCACCTGGACGCCGAGGTCCGGGTGGGCGCCGACGCCGGCACCGGTGAGACGGTCGTGCTGCGGATGTACGGCGAGGTGTCCGAGCACGCCGACTCGGTGGTGCTGCCGCTGCTGCTGCCGGACGCGCCGGTCGTGGTGTGGTGGCCGGTCGAGGCACCGGAGAACCCGGCCAAGGACCCCCTGGGCGCGCTTGCCCAGCGCCGGATCACCGACCTGTACACGACCGAGAATCCGCTGGTGGAGCTGGAGGCCCGGGCCCGTTCCTACGCGCCCGGCGACACCGACCTCGCCTGGACCCGGCTCACCCCGTGGCGTTCCATGCTGGCGGCGGCCCTGGACCAGGCCCGGGTGCCGATCATCTCGGCCGTCGTGGAGGCCGAAGCCGACAACCCGGCCGCCGAGCTGCTGGCCCGCTGGCTGGAGGCGCGTCTGCACGTCACCGCCGAGCGGGTCGTGACCGCCGGACCGGTCGTCACGGGTGTGCGCCTGGGCACGGAGAACGGCGAGATCGTCATCGACCGTCCCGAGGGCCCGCTGGCCACGCTCTCCCTGCCGGACCAGCCGTCGCGCACCCTGGCGCTGAAGGTCCGCACCACCTCCGAGCTCATCGCCGAGGAGCTCAGGCGCCTCGACGCGGACGAGATGTACGCCATCGCTCTGCGGGGCGAGGCACCCAAGGAGACGTCCTCTCATGTCTGAGACCCCCCGGCTCACCCGGCGCCCCGAGTGGGCGGCCCTGGAGGACCACCGCGCGGACGTGCTCCAGCGCCCCCGGCTGCGTGAGCTGTTCGCGGCCGATCCGTCCCGGGCCGAGCGGTACGTCGTGCGCGTCGGTGATCTGCGCCTCGACTACTCCAAGCACCTGATCACCGACGAGACGCTCGCCCTGCTGCGGGAACTGGCGGCCGCGACCGATGTGTCCGGGCTGCGGGACGCGATGTTCCGCGGGGAGCGGATCAACGTCACCGAGGACCGGGCGGTGCTGCACACCGCGCTGCGGGCGCCGCGCGAGGCCGTGATCGAGGTCGACGGCGAGAACGTCGTGCCCGAGGTGCACGCGGTGCTCGACAAGATGAGCGCGTTCGCGGACCGCGTGCGCTCCGGCGAGTGGACCGGCCACACGGGCCGCCGTATCCGCAATGTCGTCAACATCGGCATCGGCGGCTCCGACCTCGGCCCCGCCATGGCGTACGAAGCTCTCCGTCCGTTCACGGCACGGGAGTTGACGTTCCGATTCGTCTCGAACGTCGACGGCGCCGACCTCCACGAAGCGGTCCGTGACCTGGACCCGGCGGAGACGCTGTTCATCGTCGCGTCCAAGACGTTCACCACGATCGAGACGATCACCAACGCCACCTCGGCCCGCTCCTGGCTGCTGGGCGGGCTCGGCGGCGACGACAAGGCGGTCGCCAAGCACTTCGTCGCGCTGTCGACGAACGCCGAGAAGGTGACGGACTTCGGCATCGACCCGGACAACATGTTCGAGTTCTGGGACTGGGTCGGCGGCCGCTACTCCTACGACTCGGCGATCGGCCTGTCCCTGATGATCGCCATCGGACCGGACCGCTTCCGGGAGATGCTGGACGGCTTCCACACGGTCGACGAGCACTTCCGCACCGCGCCCGCCGAGGCCAACGCCCCGCTGATCCTTGGTCTGTTGGGCATCTGGTACGGCAATTTCTTCGGCGCCGAGTCGCATGCGGTGCTGCCGTACAGCCACTACCTGTCGAAGTTCACGGCGTATCTCCAGCAGCTCGACATGGAGTCCAACGGCAAGTCGGTCGACCGGGACGGCCAGGTCGTGGGCTGGGAGACCGGCCCGGTGGTCTGGGGCACGCCCGGCACCAACGGGCAGCACGCCTACTACCAGCTCATCCACCAGGGCACCCGCCTCATCCCCGCCGACCTGATCGGCTTCGCCCGTCCGGTCGCCGAGCTCAGCGACGAACTCAAGGCGCAGCACGACCTGTTGATGGCGAACCTCTTCGCACAGGGGCAGGCGCTGGCCTTCGGCAAGACCGCGGACGAGGTGCGCGCGGAGGGGGTGCCCGAGGAGCAGGTCCCGCACCGCACCTTCCTGGGCAACCACCCCACCACCACGATCCTCGCCCCCGAGCTGACCCCGTCGGTCCTCGGCCAGCTGGTCGCCCTCTACGAGCACAAGGTGTTCGTCCAGGGCGCCGTCTGGAACATCGACTCCTTCGACCAGTGGGGCGTCGAGCTGGGCAAGGTCCTCGCCAAGCGGGTCGAGCCCGCCCTCACCACGGGGGCCGAGGTCCCCGGCCTCGACCCGTCCACCGCCGCCCTCGTGGCCGCCTACCGTGAACTCAAGGAAGTGAACTGACATGCAGATCGGTCTTGTTGGTCTCGGCAAGATGGGCGGCAACATGCGCGAGCGTCTGCGCAACGCCGGCCACACCGTCGTCGGATACGACACGAACCCCGAACTGTCCGACGTCGCGAGCCTGGCCGACCTCGTCGACCAGCTCGACGCGCCGCGCACCGTCTGGGTCATGGTCCCGGCCGGCCGGCCCACCCAGCTCGTGATCGACCAGCTGGGCAGCCTGCTCAAGCCGTATGACACGGTGGTCGACGGCGGCAACTCCCGCTGGACGGACGACGAGCAGCACGCCAAGGAGCTCGGCGCGCACGGCATCGGCTTCGTCGACGCGGGCGTGTCCGGCGGCGTGTGGGGTCTGAAGAACGGCTACGCCCTGATGGTCGGCGGCGAGAAGGAGTACGTCGACCGGCTCAAGCCGATCTTCGAGGCGCTCAAGCCGGAGGGGCCGTACGGCTATGTCCACGCGGGCAAGGTGGGCGCCGGGCACTTCGCGAAGATGGTCCACAACGGCATCGAGTACGCCATGATGCAGGCCTACGCCGAGGGCTGGGAGCTGTTGGAGAAGGTCGAGTCGGTCGACAACGTCCGGGAGGTCTTCCGCTCCTGGCAGGAGGGCACGGTCATCCGGTCCTGGCTGCTGGACCTCGCGGTCAACGCCCTCGACGAGGACGAGCACCTGGAGAAGCTGAAGGGCTTCGCGCAGGACTCCGGCGAGGGCCGCTGGACGGTGGAAGCCGCCATCGACCACGCCGTCCCGCTGCCCGCGATCACCACCTCGCTCTTCGCGCGGTTCGCGTCCCGTCAGGACGACTCCCCGCAGATGAAGATGATCGCGGCCCTGCGCAACCAGTTCGGCGGTCACGCCGTCGAGTCGAAGGAGTAGTCCGCCGTGGGGGATCTTCTACTGGTCCGCCACGGAGAGACGGAGTGGAGCAGGTCGGGACAGCACACCAGCTGGACCGACCTGCCCCTCACGCAGGCCGGCGAGGAACAGGCCAAGTCCCTGGCCCCGCTCCTGTCCGGCCGCCCCTTCTCCCTGGCCCTCACCAGCCCGCTGCGCCGCGCGGTCCGCACCGCCGAACTGGCGGGCGTGACGGGCGCCGTACCCGAACCGGACCTGCACGAATGGGACTACGGCGGCTACGAGGGTGTCACCACCGACACCATCCACCGCTCCCGTCCCGACTGGTCCCTGTGGACCGACGGAGTGCCACCGGGCCCGGACGGTCACCCGGGGGAATCCCCGGCCGAGGTGGGCGCGCGGGCCGACCGGGTGCTCTCCCGGGTGGACGTGGCGCTGCTCGACGGCGACGTCGTCCTCGTCGCCCACGGCCACTTCCTGCGCGTGGTGACGGCCCGCCGGCTGGGGCTCGCCCCGGCGGAGGGGCGACTGTTCCAGCTGGCGACGGGCACGGTGAGCCGGTTGTCGACGGAGCATGGTCGGCCTGTGATCGCCGAGTGGAACGCACGGCCGTAACTCCCTTGGCGGAGTTGACAGGTTCGGCAGGCCGGCGTCAGAGTCCCCGCTGATGGAGATCAACGATCTGACGCCGGCCGAACTACGGGTGTGGCAGGCCTTTCCACGCGGGGAAGTCGTGGACTTCCGCCCCGACGCGACCGAGGACACGGCGACGGGAGCCGCCTGGGGCCCGGAACGCACGCTGCGCGCCTCGGTGCTGAAGGCCTTACTGGTCAGCGCACCGCAGGAGGACGGTGAGATCGCCGCCCTCAGGGTCCTGGGCGCCCGCGTCACCGGCGGACTCAACCTCACGCACGGCGTCGTCGAGCACCCGATCCGACTGGCGTACTCCTACTTCACCGACCCGCCCGAGCTGTACGGCGCCCAGTTGCGCAGGATCAGTCTGCGCGCCTCCGTGCTCCCTGGCCTGGATCTCGGCAGCGCGCGGGTCGACCAGTGGGTGCAGTTGTCGGACTGCCGGGTACGCGGACGGGTCAACATGGGCGGGGCCCACATATCCGGCTCTCTGCGCCTGGACCGCGCCGAACTCACGGCTCCCGGCACCTCGAAGCCCGTGCTGCAGCTCAACCAGGTCGTCATCGAGGAAGACCTGCGGGGACGACGACTGCGTGTGCACGGCGAGATGGTCCTCAACGGCTCGAACGTCTCCGGGTCGGTGAACCTGGACGGTGCCCATCTCAAGAACCCCGGCCGTCTCGCCCTCGACGCGATGACCCTCGGCGTCGGCGGCGACTTCCTGCTGCGACGCGTGGACGTCGACGGATGGACAGGGCTGCGGGGTGCCCGCATCGCGGGTCGCCTCGACCTGTCCTACGCCCGCCTGTCCAACCCCGGCGACATGGCCCTCAGGGCCGCCAGCTGCACCGTCGGAGAACTGTGGCTGCGCCGGGGCGAACCGCTGGACGGCGGCCTCAACCTGCGCCGGGCCCAGATGGACGTGCTGTTCGTGGAGCCGGAGAAGCTGCCGGACCGGGTCCGTCTCGACGGGCTCGGCTACACCACGCTCACCCCGCACGAGCCGGCCGAGCGCCGCCTGCCGATGCTGGAGCGGGACGTCGACGGGTATGTTCCGCATGCCTACGAGCAGTTGACCGCCGCCTACCGCCGCATCGGCGACGACCACGCCGCCCGCCTGGTCCAGCTCGCCAAGCAGCGCCGCCACCGCACGACCCTGCCCTGGTACGGCCGTCTGTGGGGCCACGTCCAGGACGCCACGGTCGGCTACGGGTTCCGTCCGATGCGTGCGCTCGGCTGGCTGCTGTCGCTGCTCGCCGTCGGCTCCGTCACGTTCGCGGTGCACGCGCCCCCGCCCCTGAAGGCGGACGAGGCACCGCACTTCAACCCGGTGTTCTACACGCTCGACCTGCTGCTGCCGGTGATCTCCTTCGGCCAGGAACCGGCGTTCGCCCCACAGGGCGGACAGCAATGGCTGTCGTACGTCCTCGTCCTCACCGGCTGGATCCTCGCCACGACAGTCATCGCCGGCGTGACCCGAACGGTCAGCCGGCAGTAGTCCGGTCGGTCCCGTTCACTGGACCGGCCGCCCGGCGTGCTGGGCGGCCAGCCGCACCGGCGCGTTCTGGGCGCCGTAACCCCGGTAGCCGTCGCGCTGCACCAGCTCGAAGAAGACGCGGCCGACCGTGACGGTGTAGCAGTGCCGGAACTCGCCGTGCGCGTCGCGGTCGTAGAGGATGCCCAGCTCGCGGTAGGTCTCCAGCTCACCGTCCGCGAACGCGTACCGCGCCGCCAGGTCGTCGTAGTAGTTCGCGGGGATCGGCAGCAGCCGGCCGCCCGCGTCCCGGAAGCGGCGCGCTGCGGCGACCACGTCGTCCGTGGCCAGCGCGATGTGCTGGGCGTGCACGGTGTCGTCGGTCGGCGCCGCGCCCACGCTCAGCGCGATCCGCACACTCCCGTCGGCGTTGGTGACGGCGCGGCTGCGCATCAAGCCGTACGGGTCGGCGACGTCCACGCTCTCCTGGGCGTGCAGACCGAGGACGCTGCGGTGGAAGAGGGTCGCCTCGTCGAAGTGGTGCCAGGGCTGGGAGAGGGCGAGGTGGTCGATGCCCTGGACGCCCGGTGTCCCCGCCGCGTGTTCGACGTCCGTGAAGTCGGCGCGCCAGTTCGGCAGTTCGTCCCGTCGCGTCGCGCAGAAGAACAGTTCCGTGCCGTCGGGTGCCGCGACCGCGTCGAGCGGGGCGTCCTCCGGGGCGCGGCGGCGCGGCAGGACGGGGGCGAGGAGGGCCTCGGCCCGGCGGGCGGCGCCGGTCGGGTCGGGTGACTCCAGGCCGATCGCGGCGAGTCCGGTGCCGTCGCGGCGGGCGGCGCCGGAGGTGTTGACCAGGATCCTGGCCTCGCCCTGCTGCCAGAGGTCGACCGGCTTGCTGCGGTGCCGTGCGGTGCGGGCGAGGCCAAGGGCGCCGAGTACGGCCGAGACGGGTTCGGCGTCGGGGGTGACCAGCTCGGCGAAGGCGACGCCGGTGGGGACGACGGGTGCGGGCGGGGTGGTGACGCCGAGCGTCTCCTGGAGGACCAGGAGGGAGCGGAGCGCGTCCACCGCGGTCGGGCCGGCCTCGGCCTGGCGGAAGACGTCGTTGAAGACCTCCAGGGAGAGGGGGCCGTCGTATCCCGTGCGCAGGACGTGGCGGACGAGTCCGGCGACGTCGAAGCCGCCCTGGCCGGGGAAGCAGCGGTAGTGCCGGCTCCACTGCAGGACGTCCATCGCGAGCAGGGGTGCGTCGGCGAGCTGGAGGAAGAAGATCTTCTCGCCGGGAATGCTCTCGATGCCCTTGGGGTCGGAGCCGCGGGAGAGGATGTGGAAGCTGTCCAGGCAGGTGCCGAGCGCCGGGTGGTCGGCCGCCTCGACGATGCGCCAGGCATGGTCGTAGGTGCTGACGTGCCGTCCCCAGGCGAGCGCCTCGTACGCCACCCGGATACCGAACTCCTGGGCCAGATCGGCGAGTTGGCGCAGGTGGTACGCGGCGAGCGCGTCGTCGTCCACGGCGAGCGGGTGGACGCTGGAGCAGACGAGGACGGTGTCGGCACCGAGCCGCCGCATCAGCTCGAACTTGTGCCGGGCGCGCCGCAGATTGCGGTTGAACTCGTCGGCGGGCACGGCCTCGATGTCCCGCATCGGCTGGTAGAGGTCGATGCTCAACCCCAGATCCGCGCAGCGCGCCCGGATCTCCTCCGGGGTGAGCGGGCTGGCCAGCAGGTCGTTCTCGAAGATCTCCACGCCGTCGAAGCCGGCCCGGGAGGCGGCCGTGAGCTTCTCGGTGAGGGATCCGCTGAGGGAGACGGTGGCGATGGACGTGCGCATGCCGGTACCTCTTCCTGTTCCTGCTAGCTGGGGGTTCCCACGGCGCCCGCGCGTTCGGCGAGCTCGGCGATGTCCGCGAGCATCCGAGTGCTGTCCGGCTCCCGCCCCGTGAACAGGCGGAACGCGTCCGCGGCCTGGAAGACCGCCATGCCGCCGCCGTCGAGGGTGGCGCAGCCCAGCGCCCGGGCGGTGCGCAGCAGCTCCGTCTCCAGCGGGCGGTAGACGACCTCGGCGACCCACAGCCCCGGGTGGAGCAGCTCGGCCGGGAGGGGCAGGCCGGGGTGGGCGGCCATGCCGGTGGGGGTGGCGTGGACGAGGCCGTCGGCGTGGCCGAGCAGGGTGGGCAGCGCGTCCGGGGTGGCGCCGACCGCCCGGCCTTCGCCGAAGTGCCGGTTCAGGGAAGCGGCGAGATCGGCGGCCCGGTCGCTCAGCGCGTCGACGACGGTGACCCGTCCGGCGCCGAGGGTCAGCATGGCGTGCGCGACGGCCGCTCCCGCGCCCCCGGCGCCCAGCTGCACGACCCGCTCCAGCGGTACGTCGGGCAGTCCGCGCGCGAACGACGCGGCGAAGCCGGTGACGTCCGTGTTGTGGCCGACGGCCCGGCCGTCCTCGAAGACGACGGTGTTGACCGCGCCCAGCGCCTCGGCCTGCGGGGCGAGCGCGTCCAGGTGCTCGATGACGAGCTGCTTGCACGGGTGGGTGATGTTGAGCCCGTCGAAACCCAGGTCGCGGGCGGACCGCACCAGGTCGCCGACGGCCTGCGGCGGGACGCCGAGCGTGTCGATGTCGATGAGCCGGTACAGATAGCGCAGGCCCTGTCGGTCGGCCTCCCGCTCGTGCAGCGCCGGGCTGAGCGATGGACCGATGCCGGAGCCGATCAGCCCGACGAGATACGAGTCCTTGGTGTCCTTGCCCACCGGGGGACCTCCTGAGCGGCTCACTAATGTACGAACTGGTGAGTTAGTAATAGCAGGCGGATGGAAGCTTGGGAAGGCCCGTCCCGACACACCGGACGACCGGGCTTCTACAATCACCGGCACGCGGGCGGGCCACTGGGGCGCGCCCGCCCCTCGCCGAAGGAAGCCGATGACCAGCGTCGAAGAGCCGGCACGCAGCAACGGGCGGACCCGTGACGCCGCCCGCACCCAGGCCGAGATCCTCGACGTCGCGACGCAGGAGTTCGCCCGGGTCGGCTTCGCCGGGGCGCGGGTCGACGACATCGCCGCCCGCACCAGTACCACGAAGCGGATGATCTACTACTACTTCGGCGGCAAGGAGCAGCTGTTCACGGCCGTGCTGGAGCGGGCGTACGGCGTGATCCGGGACGCCGAGCAGGAACTCGACGTCGAGCATCTGGACCCGGTCGCGGCCATCCGCCGGCTGGCGGAGCTGACCTTCGACCACCATGAGCAGCACCCCGACTTCATCCGCCTGGTCAGCATCGAGAACATCCACGGGGCCGAGCACATCGCCGCCTCCGAGAAGCTCGGCAGGATCGGCTCACCGGCGCTGGACGTGATCCGCCGGATCCTGGAGTCGGGGCAGAAGTCCGGCCTGTTCACGGCCGACGTCGACGCCGTCGACCTGCACGCGATGATCAGCTCCTTCTGCTTCTTCCGGGTCTCCAACCGGCACACCTTCGGCGCCCTGTTCGGCCGCGACCTGGTGGATCCGGCGCAGCGCGAGCACTACCGCGCGATGCTCGGCGACATGGTGATCGCGTACCTGACGGCACCGCGTGCGGAGGACTGACCAACAAGATCCTTCGGCCCGACCTCTTGACACCCGGGAAACCTCGGCGCAACATCCGTAGCCATCCGCTACTAACTATCCAGTGGGTTAATTAACCGGGTAGCTCCCGGTCGGCCGACCCGTCACCCCAGGGATCCGGCGCCTCTCCTCTGCACTCACTCCGCCGTACGGTGGAGTCCCCTCGAAGGAGCACCCCCGTGTCCGTCCCCGACACCGCCGTCGGCCAGCCGAAGAAAGCGGCCATGGCTGCCTGGATCGGCAGCGCCCTGGAGTACTACGACTTCTTCATCTACGGCAGCGCCGCCGCGCTGATCTTCCCCGAGGTCTTCTTCGACGAGTCCGACCCGGCGACCGCCACCCTGCTGTCGCTGGCCACGTTCGGCGTGGCGTACGCGGCCCGGCCGGTCGGCGCGCTGTTCCTCGGTCACTACGGCGACCGGCTGGGACGTAAGAAGATCATGGTCTTCACGCTGATCCTGATGGGCGTGTCGACGTTCCTCATCGGCTGTCTGCCGACCCGCGACCAGGTCGGCACCCTCGCGCCCGTCCTCCTCGTCCTGTGCCGGGTGCTCCAGGGCATCTCGGCCGCCGGCGAGCAGGCCAGCGCCAACTCGATGACCCTGGAACACGCGCCACCCAACCGGCGCGGCTTCTTCACCAGCTTCACGCTGAGCGGCACCCAGGGCGGGCAGCTGCTGGCCACCCTCGTCTTCATCCCGGTCGCCGCGCTGCCGGAGGAGCAGCTGCTGTCGTGGGGCTGGCGGGTGCCGTTCTGGATGAGCATCGCGGTCGCCGTCGTCGGCTACGTCATCCGCCGCAAGCTGGACGAGACGCCGGCCTTCGAGCAGCAGGCGGCCGCCGAGGGCGTCGTCAAGCTGCCGCTCGCCGTGCTGATGCGGGACCACTGGGCGGATGTGCTGCGGGTGGTCGCCGGTGCGCTGGTCGCCTCGGTCAGCACGATCTTCACGGTGTGGGCGCTGTCGTACGCCACCAGCGACGCCGTCGGGATGGACAGGTCCGCGATGCTGTGGGTGGGCGCGCTCGCCAACCTGGTCGCGCTCGGCGCGATCCCGCTGTGGGCCACGCTGTCGGACCGGATCGGCCGCCGTCCCGTGTACCTGATCGGCGCGGCCGGCAGCGCGGTGACGATGTTCCTCTACCTGTGGGCGATCTCCACCGGCTCCTACCCGCTGACCCTGGTGCTGGGCATCGTCGCCTTCGGTGTGGTCTACAGCGCCGCGAACGGCGTGTGGCCCTCCTTCTACGGCGAGATGTTCTCCACCCGGGTCCGGCTGTCCGGCATGGCCATCGGCACCCAGATCGGCTTCGCGGTCGCCGGTTTCGCGGTCACCTTCGCCGCGCAGATCGCCGGCCCGGACGGCGACGACTGGTCCGCGGTGGCCCTGTTCACGGCGGCCCTGTGCGTGCCGCCGATCGTGGCCGCCCTCTCCGCCCGCGAGACCGCCAAGGTCCCGACGGAACAGCTCGGCGAACGGGCCTCCGGCAAGTCGGCGGACCGGGAGACGGTCGCGGCCTGATCACCGGCCCACCGGCCACTCAGGCCCTCGGCGCGGAGACGGCGCCGAGGGCCTGAGTCATGCCACGCCGGCCTCGCGGGTGGCGGCGCTAGGCGTTCGACCAGCCCCTCCTGCACAGCACCAGCCGGTACCCGTCCGGGTCCTCGATCGTGACGCCCCACTCGTTCCAGTACGGGTTGGGCGACAGGACCCGCTTGCCGCCGTGCCGCTCCAGCCGGGCCACCAGGGCGTCCGGCACGGGACCGTCCACATAGACGACGAGGAGGTCCTCCTCGGTCGGCCGGGGCTCGACCGGGCGGGCGGGCTCGTGGACGAGTTCCAGGTGCCAGTCGGCGTCCGGCCAGCCGAGCATCAGCAGGTCGTGCTCACCCGGTTCCGGGCCGCCCTCCGCCCGCCATACGACGGCGAGTCCCAGCCCTTCGCACCAGAACCGCTCCGCGGCGCCGAGGTCCCGGGACGGGCGGGCGATCCGGATGTGGCTGCGGCCGTTGACCGGCATGCGCTCCCCCTCAGCTTGACGTCCTGATCTGCGTTGATCCATTCGGCAGCGTAGGCGGCCCGGGTGCCCCGGAACCATCGGCCATAGGCCCTCCGCCCGGCGCCCTAGGCCTCGTCGCCGTCAATACGCCCCGTTGACAGTTGACGTTTCACGCAAGACCATCGGCCAGAACGAACAGAAGAGAACGGCACAAAAGGGCTTCGCGCGCACCGGCCGGTTTCAGGGGCGGCCGGCGTGCGCGAAGTGGGCGTTGACTATCGTTGCCCGATCATTCGACCGGGGACGAGAGGCGGACGGAACGTGGCGGGGGCCGGGTGGATACGGGTACCGGTCGGCGACGACGCCGCGCGCTGGGCGACACGCGGGAAGACCGAGAAGGTCCTCCTGGTCGTCCACAACGTGACCTCCGCGACCCGGCTGCTGGACGTGCTTCCGCTGTTCCATGACGACCTCCGGGTGCAGTTGCTGGCGACGTGTCCGGGGTCGTCGGCCTTCCGGGCGGGGATCGCCGAGTTGCTGGCGGACACGGGAGTGACCGTGGTGCCGTGGGAGCAGGCGATCGAGACTCCGGTCGCACTCGCCGTCTCCGCGAGCTTCGGCGGTCAACTCCGGTCAGTTGGTGGACTGTTGGCCGTACTGTCCCACGGTGTCGGATATACTAAGAGGCTGGCGACACCCGACACCCGACACCCGACACCCGACACCCGACACCCGACACCCGACACCCGACACCCGACACCCGACGGCCGGTGGTCGGGGGGCGCGATCGGAACCGGTCTTCGGGTTGTCACCGGAGTGGCTGCTCGACGGGGCCGGCGAACCGGTCGCCGACGCCCTGGTCCTCTCCCATCCCGAGCAGTACGAGCGACTGCGCGTCGTCTGCCCGGAGGCCGCGCACACGGCCGTCCTCGCCGGGGACCCCTGCTGGGACCGCATGCTGGCGGCCCGCCCGTACCGCGAGCGCTTCCGCCGTGCCTTGGGTGTCGGCCAAGGGCAGCGGTTGGTCGTCCTGAGCTCCACATGGAACCCGGAGTCACTGTTCGGAGACGGCGGCGGCGACGACGTACTGCCCTCCCTGCTGCCCCGCCTGACCTCGGAGTTCCCGGCCGACGAGTACCGTCTCGCGGCGGTACTGCACCCCAACGTCTGGCACGGTCACGGCCCCGGGCAGATCCGTGCGTGGCTGGACCGCGCCCGACGCGCGGGACTGGCTCTGATCGACCCGCTGGAAGGCTGGCGGCAGGCACTGATCGCCGCCGACGCCGTGATCGGCGACCACGGCTCGGTCACGTACTACGCGGCCGCGCTCGGCACCCCGGTGCTCCTGGGTGCGGCGCCCCTCGCGGGCCTCGCCCCCGACGCCCCCGTGCACGCCTTCGTCCGCACCGCTCCCCGCCTCGACCCCGCACGCCCCCTGCGCCCACAGATCGACGCGCTGCTCGACGGGCACCAACCGCCGCCCGCACCAGCCGAGTTCGTCAGTTCCGCTCCCGGCGAGTCGGCAGCCCTCCTGCGACGCCTCTTCTACGACCTGATCGGCATCCCCGAGCCCGACGGCCCCGCCCGCCTCGAACCGCTCCCTCTCCCGCCGTACGAACCCGCCGTGCGCTCGGTGCCGCTGTCCGTGCTCACCGGGCTCACGGGCTCCGGAGAGGTCGCCGTCACCCGCTACGCGGGCCCGCACCCGCCGCCGTACGACACCGCGGGCGACGCGCACACGGCCGTGCACGAGGACACCCGCGAGGTCGACCGACTCGCCCTCGCGGACGTGGTGTTCCGGTACGGGTCGGCCGACGATCCGCGCTTCGTGTCCCCCGCCCACTGGACGGCGGAGATCCTCGAACGGCATCCGCAGTGCGCCCTCGCGGCGTACGTCACGGGTCCGGGGACCTGCGTCGTCCGCACCCGGGCCGGGGCGCTGCTGGAGCTGACGGCCGGGCCCGGTGCGGACGCCGATCCGGCCGTGTACGCCTCGGCGTTGTACGCGTGGCTCGGGGCGGGCAGGTCACTGGCGGAGCTGGTCGAGCAGGGGTTTACCGTGCGGACGCAAGCGACGGCTCACCCGGTGTCGGTGCCGTCGACGCCCGTGATCCGTTCGGAGTGACGGTCACTCCGGCGTGACACACCGCTCCCGCAGCACGCGCAGCCGTGCCACGTGGTACGCCGCGTTCTCCCGACCGAGCGCCGCGAGCGCCTCGTCGATCAGGGGCAGCGCGGCCTCCGAACCGCCCCCGTCCAGGAGGGTTTCGGCGAGGTCGGTGAGGGTGCGGGCGGTGTTGTAGGCCTCGCCGCCGGCACGGAAGAAGCGCAGGGCGCGCTCCAGGTGCTCGACCGCCTCGGTCCGGCGCCCCTGGCCGCGCAGGGCACGGCCGCGGTGCCGTTCCAGCAGGGCGCGGGCGCGCGGGAGGTCGGCCGCGCCCTCGTCGTCGGGGCCGATGGCTTCGAGGATGCCGTACGCCTCATCGAAGCAGGTGAACGCCTCGTCGAAGCGCCACTGGCGCAGCCGCAGCAGGCCGAGGAACTCGACGGCGGAGGCGTGGCCGCGTACGTGTCCGGCGGCGCGTTCGTCGCGTGCGGCGGCGACCACCTCGGGTTCCGCCTCGTCCCAGCGGCGCAACTCGGTGAGTGTGTGGGCGAGTTGGGCGTGCAGGGCGCCGGCTGTGCGGGACCCGGGGAAGTACTCGTCGGCGACACGGGCCCCGGTACGGAGGGCCGGCAGCAGGATCTCGTGGTGACCGGCCTTCAGCTGGAGCGGCCACAGGGACTGGCAGAGCAGGACGACGGTGTCCGGGTCGCGGAACTCCTCCGCCGTGTGCACCGCCTCGACGAGCCCGGGCGCCTCGGCGGCGAGCGCGGCTACGGCCGCGCCCCGGTCCGGGAAGGTCACGGGTGAGTCGGCGGACGGCACCCGCCAGCTCTCCGGCAGGGCGGCCCGGGCCGCGCCGACCGCGAGGTCGCGGTAGCGCTCGACGACGCGGGCCACGGCCGCCGAGCAGGCCGCGATGCCGTCGGCGGTGGCCGCCGTTCGTTCCGCGTGGGCGCGGACGGCGGGGCGGTAGCGGTAGCGGCCGCTGTCGGTGCGTTCGACGAGCAGCGCGTCGGCGAGGTCCTCCAGGTGGCGGGCTGTCTCGGTCTCGTCGAGGTCGGCGGCGCGCGCGGCGGTCGTGGTGTCGAGGGAGGGCCAGGCGCGCAGGCCGGCGAGGCGGTAGAGACGGGCCGCGTCCGGCGCGAGGGCGCGGTAGGCGTCGTCGGCGGCGGCGTGGACCGGGTCGGTCTCGGGCATGGCGGGGGCCTCCGTGCGCTCGGGCGGGGAGGTCAGGCGGGGTGCGGCGGCGCGCAGGGCGTACGGGGAGCCGGCGCAGCGGTCAAGGACGGCCGGCAGGGTGGCGCGGGCGGCGCTGATCGCCGGTTTGCCGACGAGTTCGGTGAGGAGCCGGGTGGCGTCCCGCTTGGCCAGCGGCCCGACGGGGATGCGCAGGGCATCGAAGCCGGTGAGGAGCTGCCGGGCGACGACGATGGTGAAGACGTCGGGCGCCGAGGTCAGCAGCGGTCGTACCTGTGCGGCGGACCGGGCGTGGTCGAGGACGAGGAGCAGCCGCCGGTCGGTCAGACAGCGCCGGAGGAGGTCGGCGCGGTCCGTGGCGGTCGGCGGCATCTCCTCGTCCGACAGGCCGAGTTGGCGCAGGAGTCTGCCGAGGACCGCGTCGGGGGTGAGACCGTCCAGGTCGGCGTACAGCTGCCCGTCGGGGAAGCGGGCGGTCTGCCGCCAGCCCCAGTGGACGGCGAGCGTGCTGGTGCCGATGCCTTCGGGGCCGTGGAGCAGGGCCAGCCTCGGGCGTCCCCCGAAGGGCCGGGCGGCTTCCTTGTCGAGGAGTTTCAGGGCCTGCTGACGGTCCGTGAAGAAGCGGGGTGCGGTGGGCAGACAGGGGCGGTCGAGGGTGTCGGGCACGCCCGGGAGGCGTACACCGCTTGCGAACTGCGCCCAGGAGTCGGCAAGTTGAGGATCCGCCCGCACCCGGTTGTGCACCAGGCGGGCCACGTCGTCCAGTTCGCCGGGCGTGCCGGGTGCGGCCACCTCGCGTCCGGCGATACGGCGGACCAGGCCCCCCGCCGACTCCCAGGCCCACTTGCCGGCCTCGTTCGCCATGCCCGATCCGACCGCTCCGAGCACCGCGCCGATCGCGCCCAAAGAAATCGGATCCAACATGCCGCGCACTCCCCCGTCGGTGGTCCCACGTCGCTTCCAGGTGATCAACCCTAGCGGCAGGCAGGGGTGGTGACGGAGGCTCAGTCCCGGTCGGCGGCCTTCGGGATGCCGTACACCCGCTCCACCCGAAGCCGCAGCACCAGCCGCCGGTCGCGGACCATCGCCGCCCGGAAGTCCTCCCAGTCGGGGTGCTCGCCCAGGACGTCCCGGTAGAGGCGGATGAGCTCCTCGACCGTGTCGTCGTACGGGTCCTGCGCGACCGGCGACAGGTCGGCCGTTCCCTCGGCGACGGTGTACGCCCACCGGTCGGAGGACGTCACGTGGTACGACGCCCTGGGGTCCCGGCGCAGGTTGCGGGTCTTGGCGCGGTCGTCGGTGATCGAGACGCGGATGATCCGCTCGTCGGGGTAGTAGGCGTGGCCGACGTTCGACAGCTGGGGCCGGCCGTCGCGCTTGAGGGTGACCAGCACCCCGCCGTGGCCCTGGGAGAGCAGGGCGAGCAGTGCGTTCTGGGTGGCGTCCTGAGTCATGTCTGCAACAACGGTGCCGGGGAGTCCGGCCATTCCCGGGCTCCCCCACCTCGCCCTCCCGCACCCGTCACCCTCCGTAGACACCGTCTACTCGATCATGGTAGACACTGTCTATGCAGGAGAACGCGACCGGGCTGCGGGCCCGGCTGATCGACGTCGGTGTGGATCTCGTGGCCCGCGAGGGCGTCCAGGCGCTGACCCTGCGGGAGATCGCCCGCCGGGCAGGCGTCTCGCACGGGGCGCCGCGCCGCTACTTCCCCACCCATCTGGAGCTGCTGTCGGCCATCGCGGGCCGGGGCTTCGAGGAGCTGGGCCGTCGGGCGACGGAAGCGGTCGAGGGGGGTACGGCGAGTCCGCGGGCGCAGGTGTCCGCGCTGGGGCGGGTCTATCTGGAGTTCGCGCTCGGCAATCGCGGCATGTATGAACTGATGTTCCGTCACGATCTGTTGGAGAGCGGCCACTTGGGGTTGCGGAACACCAGCCTTCCCCTCTTCGGCCGACTGGTGGACCTGGTCGGGCAGGCGCGTCCGGACGTCGACGCACGGCTTGTCGCGGGCGCGCTGTGGGCCAATCTGCACGGGATCGCGCAGTTGTGGTGCTGGGGCAGTCTCCAACTCGCCACGGGCGGCGACGACTTCGCGCCCCTGCTGCGGTCGGCGCTGGACGCGCACCTCGGGCCGGTGGGCGAGTGAACCCGCGGCTCACTCTCGCGAGCAGTGTCGTCGGGGCCGTGATCGTCGCGCTGGACGGCACCGTCCTGACCGTCGCCCAGCCCGCCCTGCGCCGGGACCTGGACGCCTCTCTCGCCCAGGTGCAGTGGACCAGCACCGGCTATCTCGTGGCGGTGGCAGGCCTGTTGGTGTTCGGCGGGCGGCTCGGCGACCGGTTCGGGCACCATCGGGTCTTCGGCCTCGGCATGCTCGGGTTCGGTGCCGCGTCGGCCGGTATCGCGATGGCGCCCGGCGTGGGCTGGGTGATCGGGCTGCGGGTCGTGCAGGGCGTGTTCGGCGCGCTGCTGCAACCGGCCACGCTCGGGATGCTGCGGGCCGCGTTCCCGCCCGAGCGGCTGCGGACGCCGATCGCCGTGCGGACCGCCGCGATCGGGGTGGCGGCCGCCATCGGGCCGGTGGCGGGCGGTGCGCTGGTGGCGGGGCCGGGCTGGCGGGCCGTGTTCCTGCTCAATGTCGTGCCCGCCCTCGTCCTCGGCCTGCTCGCCCTCACCGTACGGCCCCCGCGCAGGGCCACCCCGGCCCGGCTCGACCTGCCCGGAGCGCTCCTGCTCGCGGTGACCCTGGCCGGTCTCGTGCACGCTCTGGTCGCGATGCCGGGGTGGGCCTTCACCGCCGCGGCCGCCGTGATCACCGGCGTCGCCTTCGTCCGGCACGAGCGCCGTACCGCGAGCCCGCTGCTGCCGCCCGACGTCGTCGGATCGGCGGCCGTCGGATCGGCGCTCGGCATGCTGGTGGCCGCGTCGGCGGCGCTGTCGGGCACGCTGTTCGTCGGCACGTTCCTGTTGCAGGGCCCGTTCGGTCTGGACCCGTTCCGCAGCGCCCTGGTGAGTCTGCCGCTGGCCCTGCTGATGGTGCTCGCGGCGCCGGCCTGCGCGGTTCTGCTGCGCCGGGCGGGGGCCCGCCGTACGACCACGGCGGCCATGGCGGTCCTGGCGCTGGGGGTTCTGGTCCTCTCCCGCGCGTCGGCCGTGCCTGTCCTCTGCGCCGGGTTCGCGCTGGTGGGAGCCGGGTTCGGCACGGTGATGGTGGCGGCGACCCATGTCGTCGTGCGGGAAGCCGCCGTCGAGTCGTCCGGGGTGGCCGGCGGGCTCCAGCAGACCGCGATGAACGTCGGGCCGGTGCTGGGCGTGGCCGCCGCGACCGCCCTCATGGGAGCGGACGGCGGCTCCGGGCTGCCGCTGGGGGTCTTCGCCGCCCTCGCCCTGGCCGGCGCGGGGCTGGGGCGGGCCCTTCCCGGGCGGCAGGCCGCGACGATCGACGATCATGGCCAATCGCGGGACCGTACACGCGTTCCTGCGCGACGATGAGATCAGAGGCCGTTCCGTCGGGGTATGCCGGAGCGCACCCTCGTCGTACGTATGCGGAGGAGAGCGATGGCACTGCTGACACAAGAGGTCGACCCGGGTGAGGCCGGGCTGGACGCGAAGGCGCTGGACCGCCTCGACCAGCATTTCGCCCACCAGGTCGACGAGGGGCGGATACCCGGCTACCTGGTGTCCGTCGCCCGCGGTGGACGCGTCGCCCACCTGGCCACGCACGGCCACCGGGACCTCGCGGCCGGGCTGCCCGTCGAGGCCGACACGCTGTGGCGGATCTACTCCATGACCAAGCCGGTCACCACGGTCGCCGCGCTGCTGCTGGTGGAGGAGGGCAGGCTGTCGCTCGACGACCCGGTCGGCCGCCATCTGCCGGCCTTCGCCGAGCCCCGGGTGTACGTCGGCGGATCCGGCGCCGACACGGTGACCCGTCCCGCCGACGGGCCGATGACCGTCCGGCATCTGATGACCCACACCGCCGGGCTGACCTTCGCCTTCTACCGCACGCACCCCGTCGACGCCCTCTACCGGGACGCCAACCTGGATTCGGCCGTGCTGCCCGGCTCCGACCTGGCCACGACGGTCGACGTGTACGCGAGCCTGCCGTTGCAGTTCGAGCCGGGGACGCAGTGGAACTACTCGGTCGCCACCAACGTCCTGGGCCGGATCATCGAGGTCGTGTCCGGGCAGCCGCTCGACGAGTTCTTCGCCGAGCGGATCTTCGGGCCGCTCGGGATGACCGACGCCGGGTTCTGTGTGAGCGACGAACAGGCGGACAGGCTCGCCGAGTTGTACGGGGGGACCGAAGACGGCGGGATCGAGCCGATCCCCGGTCTCCCGCTGCGCGGCCGGCCCCGCTTCCTGTCCGGCAGCGGCGGGATGGCCGCCTCCGCGCACGACGTCCACCGCTTCATGGAGCTGCTGCGCCGCCGCGGCGAACTCGACGGCACCCGTCTGCTGTCCCCCGGGACCGTGGACCTGATGACGTCCAATCACCTCCCGGGCGGCGTCGACCTGCGCTCCTTCGGCAGCCGCCCCGCCCATGACGAGGCCGGCAACGACGGCATGGGCTTCGGTCTCGGCGTCTCCGTGGTGATCGACCCGGCGCGCACCAAGGCCCCGACCGTCCTCGGCGCCTACGGCTGGAGCGGGGTCGCGACCACCACCTTCTGGGTCGACCCGCGCCACGACCTGACGGTGCAGTTCATGACACAGGTGCGGCCCAGGACCTCGCACACGCTCTTCCAGGACCTCAAGCGGCTCGTGAACGAGGCCGTCACGGAGGCCTGAGGGGCGCGGGGCTGTACTGACGGCCGACGGCACGTCGACGCCTGGCCGTCCAGGCACAGCCCGGCGGAGCGCCTCGTCAGGACAGGTGCGCGACCGCGTCCAGATGGGGCAGGTGGTGGTCGAGGCGCTCCCGCTTGGTGCGCAGATAGGTGATGTTGTTCTCGCAGGGCGGGATCAGCAGCGGGACCTGCTCGGCCACCTGGATGCCGTGCTGCACCAACGCCTCGCGCTTGCGCGGGTTGTTCGACATCAGACGGACGCTGTTCACGCCGAGGTCGTGGAGGATCTCTGCGGCGACGCCGTAGTCGCGGGCGTCCACGGGCAGACCGAGTGCGAGGTTGGCCTCGACGGTGTCCAGGCCCTCCGCCTGGAGGGCCATCGCCCGCAGCTTGCCGAGCAGACCGATGCCGCGGCCCTCGTGGCCCCGCAGGTAGACGACGATGCCGCTGCCCTCGGCGACGACGGCACGCAGCGCGGAGGCGAGCTGGTCGCCGCACTCGCAGTGCTGGGAGCCGAACGCGTCGCCGGTCAGGCATTCGGAGTGCAGCCGAGTGAGGACGTCGTCCGTGCCGGTCTCGCCGTACACCAGGGCCACTTGCTCGTCACCGCGGTCATGGTCGAGATAGCCGATCGCCCGGAATTCCCCGTACACCGTGGGCAGGGGGGCATTCACCACGCGCTCCACTCCGGAACGCTGCGTCCGCTGTCCGGACTTCGTGCCGAGTACGCCAATTTTTTCTGTCATGATTCTTCAGTTCCTAAGCAGAGACGAAAGGCCGTGAAAAGATGAGTGGTTCACAAACGCGGCCGGCGGCACACTCGCTGGTGCCGGCGGACACCACCGAAGACGTACGGACGCGAGGAGCGGGCGTTTCACGGCAGGTCGCGGTCCTTCCCGTCGGAAGCTTCGAGCAGCACGGCGCGTTCCTCCCGCTGGCGACCGACACGCTGGTGGCCTGCGCGGTCGCGCGCGAGATAGCCGCGGCGTACCCGGTGCACCTCCTTCCGCCGGTGACGATCTCCTGCTCGCACGAGCACGCCGCCTGGCCGGGGACCGTCAGCATCTCCTCCGTGACCCTTCATGCGGTGATACGGGACATAGCGGATTCGCTCCGCCGGTCCGGTGTCGACGCCCTGGTGCTGGTCAACGGACACGGCGGAAACTACGTACTGGGCAACGTCGTTCAGGAGTCCTCCGCGCGCGGTGAGCGAATGGCGCTGTTCCCGGCCCCGGAGGACTGGGAGGCGGCACGGGAGCGGGCGGGGGTGGAGACCTCGCTGCTCACCGACATGCACGCGGGAGAAATCGAGACCTCCATCCTTCTGCACGCTCATCCCGAATTGATCCGACCCGGTTATGAGACTTCCGATTTCGTCTCGGACGACCGCCGTCATCTGCTCACCCTCGGTATGTCCGGCTATACCGATTCGGGTGTCATCGGACGTCCTTCGCTGGGCTCCGCGGAAAAGGGCAAGCGGCTGCTGGCGAGCCTCGCGGATTCCTTCGGCGCGTATGTGTCACTGCTGACCTCCGCGGACGATTCCGTACGGGAAACGGGAGACGCACGAAAATAGCGGCTGGGTTCCGGGTCCGCCATGGTGACGGCGGATCCGGAGTCGGCGCGCAGGCCGGTGTACCAGCGGGCGACGAGGACGAGGGCGCCGGGCAGGGCGGCCACGAAGCTGAGGACGCCGTACACGACGGCGACGGCCAGCCCGGTGTCGGCGCCGAGGCCCGCGGCGCCGAACGCCCAGGCGGTGACGCCCTCCCGGGGGCCGAAGCCGCCGATGTTCAGGGGCAGTCCCATGGCGAGCAGGGCCAGGACGGCGAGCGGCAGCAGGGCGGCCACGGAGGCGGCGGAGCCGGCGATCCGGGCGGCGAGCACGAACATCGCGAGATGGCCGGCGAGCACGACGACGGAGGAGACGGCGACACCGGGTCCGTTGCGCCGGGACAGCAGGGCCTCGCGCGCCTCACCGAGGGTCGCGCGCAGGGCCGTCGGCTTCGTCCGGTCGCGGCGGGACGGCGCACGGTTCATGCGTACGGCGGCCACGACGGCGAGCGCGCCCACGGCGGCGAACAGCACGAGCGGGGTGAGGTCACGCACCTCGTTCAGCACCGGCGACGGCATGGTCAGCAGCACGACGGCGCCGACGACCCCGAGGGCGAGCTGACCGGCCGTCCGCTCCAGAACGACCGCGCGCACACCGCGTCCCAGGTCACCGGCGCTCTGCCCGTGCCGGACCGCCCGGTGCACGTCGCCGAGGACGCCGCCCGGGAGGGCCGCGTTCAGGAACAGGGCGCGGTAGTAGTCGGCGACGGCCGCGCCGAGCGGCAGCCGGATCCTGAGGCCCCGGGCCACCAACTGCCAGCGCCAGGCGCTGAACACGGTGGTGACGGCCCCGATCCCGAGGGCGACGACCAGAGCCGTCGCGTCGATCCGCCGCAGCCCGTCGAGGAAGACGCCGGTGCCGAGCCGCCAGAACAGCACGACGAGGATGGCGACGCCGACGGCCGTGCCCAGGTGGGTGCGGACGGCGGGGGTGTTGAGGCGGGACAGCAGGGCGCGGAGGGGACGGGGGCGGGGGCGGGGGCCCGGCGCGTCGGGGGCGGCGGCTTTCGCGCGGGGCTCGGTGACGACGACGCCGATGCGGGAGGGGGAGACGGCCAGGGCGGCGGGCGCGGGGGCCGGGGCGGGCGCCAGGGCAGGCGCGAGGGCCGGGGCCGGGGGCGTCGCGGGGGCCGGGGCGGGGGCCGCCGTACGTGCCGCCGTACGCCGTGTGACGCGCAGCCTTGTCACCGTCTCCACGCTCATGACGCTCCGCCCGTCGGCCGGCACAGTGCGAGCAGGTCGCTGTGGTGGACCACGACGTGCAGTTCGCCGGCCTCGCAGGCGGCGAGCCGTTCGGACAGGTAGCGGTCGGCGCGCTCGCGGAGTTCGGGGCGTTCCTCGACCGCCGCGCCGACCCAGCCGCGCAGCCACTGGGCGGTGAGCGCCGACTCGGCGGGGCCGAGCCGCCAGGGGCTCGGGTGCACCTGCACGGTCGCGCCGTGTTCGGCGAACGCCTCGGCCGCCGCGGTGATCGCGTCCGGTCCGAGCATGCCCGAGCGACGCTGGTGGGCGTTGAACGCCTCGGTGATCTCCGTGTCCAGCGGGTCGGACGGGGTGAGTTCGACCCGCCCGGCGACGGAGAGCGTCAGCAGCGCCGGGCAGCCCGCGCCCGCACACGCGGCGGCGAGGGTGTCGACCTCCTCGCGGGTGAGGACGTCGAGCAGCGCGGAGGCGGTCACCAGCGAGGCGCCCTTGAGAGCGTCCGGGGTGAGGCGGCCGATGTCGCCGCGGCGGGTCTCGACGGTCACCCGGCTGCCGTCGGCGCCGGAGCGCGGGGAGGCAACGGCCGCGAAGTGCAGCAGGTAGGGGTCGCGGTCGTGCAGGATCCAGTGCTGGGCGCCGTCCAGATGGGGTGCGAGCCAGCGGCCCATGGAGCCGGTGCCGCAGCCCACGTCGTGGATGACCACTCCGGCGCGTCCGGGCAGGTTGGCGAGCCGGATCCGCAGCGGATCGAGCAGTTCGTGGGCCCGCGCCGCGGCGTCGGCGCCTTCGCGCAGCTCCAGCCACTCGGGGGCGTAGCGGGGCGGGTCGTCGGGCCCGGCGTCCCGGAGTCGTACGGTGGCCCGCTCGCCGGGGCGGAAGGTGGGCCCGGCTCCGAGGATGACGGCGTCTTTGTCGGGTCCCGCCGGTCCGGACACGCCGCTGATGTCGCCCACCGAGCTCACCGAGCCCTCCGAGCCCTCCGCGCCCTCCGAGCCCTCCGCCGAAACGATCCCGCGCTGCGGCTCGGGCGATTGCGCCGCGTCCGTGACGTCCGTGACGTTCGTGGCGTCCGTGGCGTCCCTCGGTCCGGGCTGAGCCGGGATGGTCCCGCCGGCCGGTGTCGTCGCCGTCTTCCTCATGCCGCCCTCCGGGGTTCGTTCGGCAGCCGGCCCAGTACCGCGGCCAGGCTGCGGGCCGTGCCGGCCCAGCCGTTCAGGGCGGCCCGGCGTCCCCGGGCCGCCGCCTTCAGTCGGCGTCGTACGTCCGCCTCGCCGAACCAGCCGCGCAGTTCGGCGGCGATGGCGGCGGGGTTCTCCGGCGGGACGAGGATGCCGGGGACGCCTCCGTCGGGGGCCCGGCCGACCGCCTCCGGCACTCCCCCGACGTCCGTCGCCAGTACCGGGATACCGCGCGCGAGCGCCTCCGTCACCGCCATGCCGTATGTCTCGGCGTAGGAGGTGAGCACCATGAGGTCGGCGGAGTTGTAGCTGGCGTCGAGTTCGGCGCCGGCCTGCGGGCCCGCCAGGATCAGCCGGTCCTTCAGGCCGTGCCGTGCGATCAGCGACCGCAGTTGCGCCACGTACTCGGGATCCTGGTTCAGCCCGCCCACGCACACACAGCTCCACGGCAGGTCGGTCACCGTCGCCAGTGCCTCCACCAGCCGGTGCTGTCCCTTGCGCGGAGTCACGGCGGCGACGCACAGCAGGCGCGAGACGCCGTCGGTGCCGGACGCGAGGGGCGCGATGTCGGCGCCGGGGGCGGCGACATGGACCCGTTCGGGGGCGAGGCCGTGGTGGGAGACGAGGCGGCGGACCGCCCAGTCGCTGGTGGCGATCACCGCGGGGACGGCCCGGAGCACGGTGCGCTCCCGGGCGTCTAGCTCCGCGGCCACGGCGGGGTCGAGCCCGGTCTCGTCGCCGAGCGGGAGGTGGACGAGGACCGCGAGCCGCAGCCGCTCGGCCTCCGGGACGACGATCTCGGGCACGCCACAGGCGACGAGCCCGTCCAGCAGGACGACGGTGCCGTCCGGGAACTCCCGCAGCGTGCGGGCCAGTTCCGTGCGGGCGGCGGCGTCGGGGCTGGGCCAGCTGCCGTCGACCGCGTGCTTGTGCACCTGCCAGCCGAAGCCGGGCAGGTCCAGGCTCACGCGCCGGTCATAGGCGTTGCCGCCGCTCGGCACGGTCGGGTCGTCGACGCCGCCCGGCATCACGAAGTGCACGGAGCGCAGGGACATGGGGATGATCTCGGCGTTCTTCAGGACGGAGTGCTGGACCGGTACGTAGCCGAGCTTGGTCTTCTCGGCCGCCCCCGTCGTCCCCGTCGTCCCCGCCGTCCCCGTCTTGTCCGGGCCGGGCTGGTGCAGGGCCCTCTTCTCCAGGGTCACGTCGGTCACAGGGCACGCTCGTAACTCGCCCACGCGACGTGCGACTCGTGCAGCGTGACGGTGAGACCCGCGAGGCCCCTGGCGCCCTCGCCGAGCGCGCCCTTCTCGATCCGCTCGGCGAGCCGGTCGGCGATGACCTTGGCCAGGAACTCCGTGGAGGTGTTGATACCGGCGAAGTCGGGCTCGTTGTCGAGGTTGCGGTAGTTCAGCTCACCGACGACGGCGCCGAGTTCCCGGGTGGCCAGTCCGATGTCGACGACGATGTTGTCGTCGTCCAGCTGCTCGCGCCGGAACGTGGCGTCCACCAGGAACGTCGCTCCGTGCAGTCGCTGCGCGGGCCCGAAGACGTCGCCGCGGAAGCTGTGGGCGATCATGATGTGATCGCGGACGGTGATGCTGAACAACGGACGACCCTCCAGGTGCGGTACGCCTAGTCCCCGGCTCATCGCTGCCGGGGATGCCGTGTAGTACGGCTCTTGGCTTCCCCGTGTTCAGCCGTCTCTCACTCTTTTCTCAGGTCAGGCGCTCTTGTCGTCCCCAATTGAGCGAGTCCGTCAGGGCGTGTCCGCGTACCTGACGCGGTGACAGAGCGCCGGGATCTCCCCGGAGGCGAGCTTCGGCATCACTTCGGGCAGTTCCTCGAAGGCGCTCTGCCCGGTGACGAGCGCGTCCAGGGCGGGGTCGGCGAGCAGGTCGAGGGCCAGGGCGAGCCGGTCGGCGTAGGTGCGGCTGCCGCTGCGGGCGGGGGAGACGGTGCCTACCTGGCTGCTGCGGATGTTCAGGCGCCGGGAATGGAAGGCCTCGCCGAGGGGCAGGCCGACACGCCGGTCGCCGTACCAGCTCAGTTCGAGGACGGTGCCCTCGGCCCTGAGCAGTTCGAGGGATTTCGCGAGTCCCTGCTCGGTGGCGCTGGCGTGGACGACCAGGTCGCACTCGCCGAGCGCCTCCCCGGGCGAGGCGAACGCGACGCCGAGTGCCTTGGCGACATCGGCCCTGCCCGGATCGGCGTCGACCAACTGGAGCCGTACGCCCGGGAAGCGGGCCAGCAACGCGGCCACCGAGCAGCCGACCATGCCGCCGCCGACCACGGCGATCCGGTCGCCGACCAGGGGCGCGGCGTCCCAGAGGGCGTTGACGGCGGTCTCGACGGTGCCGGCGAGGAAGGTCCGTTCGGCGGGCACGGTGTCCGGTACGACGGTGACGGCGCTCGCGGGGACGACGTAGTGGGTCTGGTGCGGGTAGAGGCAGAAGACGGTGCGGCCGAGGAGTCCGTCGGGTCCTTCCTCGACCGTCCCGACGTTCAGGTACCCGTATTTCACGGGGGCGGGGAACTCGCCCTCCTGGAACGGTGCCCGCATGGCCGCGTGCTGGCTCTCGGGGACGCCGCCGCGGAACACGAGCGTCTCCGTGCCCCTGCTGACTCCGGAGTACAGCGACCGCACCAGGACGTCACTCTCGCCCCGTTCCGGCAGGGTGACCTCCCGGATCTCTCCTTCACCCGGAGAGCTGAGCCAGAACGCACGTGCGGTGCGGTTCATCGGAATCCTCCTGAACGATCGGGAAGCTGTTCACGTACCGAGGTGTGCACAGGTCGCGCACAGTACGCGGCCTTGATCGACTCTGTCATCTGGCCGGAGGAATGTGCGGTGGCCCTGAACAACACGTACGAAGCAAGGCTGGTCCAGCAGGAGACCGCTGTGGGAGCGGGCGTGCAGATCCTGTTGCTGGCCCTGCTCGGTTCGGCGATCGGCATGGGGCCGGCGGGCTGGTTGACCGGCCTCGTCTTCGCCATCGCCACGTGGGCGATGCTCTCGCTGGCACTGCACCGGTCCGGGCTCCGCTCCTTCGGCCCGGCGAACCGGGTCACACTGGGCCGCGCGACGCTGGTGGGCGGCGTCACCGCTCTGGTGGCGGACTCCTCCGAGAGCTCGCCGCCGGTGACGCTGTTCGTCGGCCTCACGGCCGTCGCTCTGATCCTCGACGGCGTGGACGGCAAGGTGGCCCGTCGCACGGGCACGTCCACGGCGTTGGGCGCGCGCTTCGACATGGAGGTCGACGCGTTCCTGATCCTGGTGCTGAGCGTGTACGTCTCCATGTCGCTCGGCCCCTGGGTCCTCCTCATCGGCGCCATGCGCTACGCCTTCGTCGCCGCCGCCCGCGTCTGGCCCTGGCTCAACGCCCCGCTCCCGCCGAGCACTGCCCGCAAGACAGTCGCCGCTCTGCAGGGCGTGCTCCTGCTGCTGGCCGCGTCCAGCTTCTTCCCGTACGCGGCCACGTTCGCGGTCACCGCGACGGCTCTGGCCGCGCTCGTCTGGTCGTTCGGCCGGGACGTCCTGTGGCTGTACCGCACGTCGCGTACGCAGCGGGGGGCGCGCGTGACGAAGGTTCGCGAACTGGTGGCCTCCGGCGGTTGAGCCGGGGTGCCTGCGGCGGCCCGTGCCGGTGGGGGTTCGCCTGCTGGCGTGCTGCGAAGCCACGGTGCGCCGTGCCGTGCCGGTGCTGCACTTCACGGCTGCCGACGGTCACTTTCCAGGGCCGGCCCAGGCACTTCTAGCCCGTCCGGCGCTTGAGGACGAGGCCGAAGGCCGATGGGGGGTCCAGGGGGCGCAGCCCCCTGGCGGGGTCGAAGGGGCGGAGCCCCTGGGGATGGGACGGGTAGGGGCGGCGGGGGCGAGGAAAGCCTGGGAGGGCCCGGGTGTGCCGCAAGTCGGTGCGGCCTATCGGCGTGGAAGCAACCCGATCGCCGCAACCGGTACAGCCGCCAGCACCAGCCAGGGCACAGCCTCGGGAAGACCGGAGTCGAGCAGGGTGCCCGTCGCCGAGCTGCCGATCAGGACGATCAGACCGGAGACGGAGGACAGCGCGCCGGTGTAGAGCCCCAGTCGGCCGTCCTCCGCGAGGTCGGGCACCCACGCACGGGCGACCGGTGCGACGAGCATCTGCCCGAGGGTGAGCAGGACGACGAAGCCGGCCGCGGGCAACAGACCTGCCGCACCCGTCCAGCCGGCAGGCCGAGCGGCGCCCACGACCGCGAACCCCACCGCGATCAGCAGCAGCCCGGCCACCATGGACCGGCGCAGGGTGAGCCGCTCCCCCACCCACCGGGTGACGGGCAGCTGGGCGGTCACGACCAGCAGCGAGGACAGGGCGAACAGCCAGGCCAGGGCTGTCTGGGAGCCCGTGGCGCGCTCGACCTCGTCGGGGAGGGCGAGATAGAGCTGGTTGTAGGCGAGGAGGTAGGCACCGTACGCGCAGCACAGGGCGAGAAAGCGGCGGTTGCGCAGCAGCTTCCCCATGCCGCCGCGGAACTTGACGCCTCCCCGCCCGGGTATGTGCTGCGGCAGCAGCCACGCGTGCCCGGCGAGGACGAGGACGAAGATGCCGGCGCCGACGAGGCAGACCGTACGGAAGTCCACCGAGAGCAGGAGCGCGCCGAGCAGCGGTCCGACGAAGGCGCCCGCCTGTCCGGCCACGGTGAGCAGGGCGAGCACGCGGGTACGGGAACCGGCCCCCGACTCCTCCCAGAGCACCGCCTGCCGGGCCACCTCGGACTCCACGGCCGGTGAGAACAGCGCGGCGGCGAACCCGATCAGCAGCACTGAGCCTATGACCGCCCAGGTCTCACGTGCGGAGCCGAGCCATACGAACCCCGCGATCCGCAGGACGCAGCCCATGAGGACGACCGGCCGTATGCCGTAGCGGTCGGCCAGCGCCCCGCCCACCACGAAGAGGCCCTGTTGGCTGAAGGTCCGCAGCCCCAGCACGAAACCGACCATCCAGCCCGCCATGCCGACGGCCTGTCCGAGGTGTTCGGAGAGGAAGGGCAGGACGGCGAAGAAGCCGATGTTGAAGGCGAATTGGGTGAGGATGAGGAGGCGGAGGAGGGGGGAGAGCCGAGGCTGGTCCGGTGCCTTTCGGCACAGGCCGCGGGAGATGAGCGATGCCATCACTGCTTCACCAACTGCCTGACCGGTGACTGCTCTTCGGGCATCGACCGAGCGGCGGTCTCGCTCCCACCGCGCCGTCGCCGCGCGCCCCGCACCCCTCCGGCCGCCGTCACGGCCAGCGCGCCCAGCAGGGCGAGTACGGCGGCGGGGGCGAGGACCGCCCAGGGGGCGCGCTCGGCGTAGGGCTGGTTCTCGGCGAGGAGGAGGCCCCACTCCGGGGAGGGGGGCTGGGCGCCGAGGCCGAGGAAGGCGAGGGAGGCGAGGGCGAGGGCGATGCCGGGGAGGCGGAGCAGGGCGTGGCGGGTGACGGGTGGGACGACGGCGGGGAGGAGTTCGTGGCGTAGGAGGTACCAGGGGCCGGCGCCCAGGGCTCGGGTGGCCGTGAGGTGGAGGGCGGCGCGTTCCTGCTGGAGCAGTGCGGAGGTGTGGGCGGCGAGCGGTGCCCAGGCGACGGCGGCCACGGCGAGGGCGGGGGTGGCGGTTCCGCTGCCGACGACCGCGGTGACCAGCAGGGCGACGAGGACCGGCGGCAGCGCGGTGACGGTGTCGACGAGCGGGCCGGACAGCCGGGGCAGCAGGCCGAGTGCCAGGCCGGTGAGCAGGGTGGCGGCGGTGATCGCGAGGGCGAGCAGCAGGGTGTCGAGGGCGCCGTGGGCGACGCGGGCGAGGACGTCCCTGCCGAGGGCGTCGGTGCCGAACGGGTGGGACGGGGAGGGGGCGGCCAGGCGCTCGGCGGTGTCGAGGGCCAGGGGGTCGCGGGGCAGGCCGCAGACGATGACGGTGAGGAGCAGGCCGGCGTGGACGAACGGCAGGATCGTGCGGGCGGGCGGCGCCGGCCGGTGCAGGGACGACAGCTCGCCGTCCCGCAGGGCCGGACCGATCAGCAGGCGGGTGAGGACGTGGGCCACTCCGGCGGCCACCGCGGCGAGCAGGACGAGGGCGAGGGTGCCGGCCTGGAGGACGGGCAGGTCCTGGGCGAGGGCGGCCTGGAGGGTGGTGCGGCCGAGGCCGGGTATGTCGAAGATCTGCTCGACGGTGACCGATCCGCCGGTCAGGCCCACGACGAACAGGCCCGTGTTGGGCAGCAGTCCGGGCAGGCAGCGGCGCAGGGCCTGGCAGGCGACCGTGCGGCCGGGGAGGCCGCGTGCGGTGGCGGCCAGCGCCCAGGGCTCGGCGAAGGCGCCGGGCAGCAGGTCGTCCAGGAGCCTGCCGAGGACGGCGCCGGCGGGCAGGCCGAGGGCCAGTGCGGGGAGGATCGTCCACTGGGGGCCGTACCAGCCGAGGGCCGGAAGCCAGCCGAGTTGGACGCCTACGACCGTGGCGAGTACGGAGGCGGTGAGGAACTCGGGCAGGGCGGCGAGGACCGCGGAGCCGCTGCCTCCCGCGCGCCGTCCGTCGAGTCGGCGGTGGGCGCCCAGCCACAGGGTGCGGGCGCAGATCAGCGCGGCGGTGAGGGCCGCGACCGCCAGGGCCACCGCCATCAGCATCAGGGAGACGCCGACGGCCTGGAGGACGGCGGGTGCGACCTCGTTGCCGGAGATCCAGGACCGGCCGGCGTCTCCGTGCCACAGCCCGCCCAGCCAGTCACCGAGGAGGTGGAACGGGCCGCGGTCCAGGCCGAGTTGGGCGCGGATGTCCGCGAGCACCTCGGGCGTGGGGTCGCGTTCCGCCGAGCGGGCCTTGAGCACGGTGAGCGCCGGGTCGGTGTGCGTGAGCCAGGGCAGTACGCCGATGGCGCACACCAGGGCGGCCGCGATCCCCGCACGCCACAGAAGCGTGACTGTCTGGTGTCGCACGCGTCAGCGCCGGGTGCCGATGCCGACGAGGGTGCGCTCGTACGGGTCGAGGAGCGCGCCGCGGACTGAGCCGCCCACGCCGGTGATGACGCGCTGGTGGACGAGCGGTACGACGGCGTCGGTGCCGAGGATCTCGGCCTCGGCCGCCATCGCCGCGTCCTGGCGCTCGGCGGTGTCCGCTGCCTTGGCCACGGCCCGGTCGACGTCCTTGTCGCAGAGCAGGGCCAGGTTGTAGCCGCCGTCGCAGGTGTAGTCGCTGGCGAGGACGCCGACGGGGTCGCCGGTGTCGACCAGGCTGTTGCGGGCGCCGACGAACGCGTCGAACCTGCCGTCCAGCGCGTCGCTCTCCAGCCGCGAGTACTCGCGCACCTCCAGCGTGACCTCGAACCCCGCCTTCTCCAGCTGCTGCTTCAGCACCTGGGCGACCTCGGGCAGTTCGGGCCGGTTGTCGTACGTGGCGATCGTGATGCGGGTCCCCTCGGGCTTGCCCGCCTTCGCACGTCCGGCCGGCTCGGTCCGCTTGCCCGCGGCCCAGGTGACGGCGGGCCCGTAGATACCGGCGCCGGGGTCGGCGTAGCCCTCGTAGACGCCCTTGGCGAGCGCGGAGGTGTCGACGGCCTCGCGGGCGGCGGCCCGCAGTGCGGCGTCCTTGAAGGCGCCCTTCCGGGTGTTGAGGAGCAGGCTCGTGGTGCGGGTGGTGGCGGTGGCCTCGACGGTGTCCTTGTCGAGGGTGGCGGCCTGGGCGACGGGGATCGCCTCGGCGAGGTCGACCTGGTCGGTGCGCAGGGCACTGGCGCGTGCGGTGCCGTCGGCGACGAACTTGACGTCGATGCCGGGGGCCTGGGCGCGGCCGCCCCAGTAGTCGTCGTAGCGGTCGAGGGTGACGGCCGTGGCGCCGAGGACCTTGGTGAGCTCGAAGGGTCCGGTGGCGGTGCCGACGGGGTCGACCTTGTCCTTCGTGCCGTAGGCCTTGCCGGAGAGTACGGCGAGGGACGGGCTGGACAGGCGCAGCGGGAGGACGGGGTCGGGGGTCTTCGTGGTGATCCGTACGCCGGTGCTTCCGTCGGCCTTCGCGGTGAACGTGACTCCGGCGAGGCCGGCGGGGGCGGGCTTGGCCTGCGCGGCGTGGGTGAGCGCGGTGGCGACGGCGGCCGGGGTGACGGTGGAGCCGTCCTGGAAGGTGGCCTCACGCAGGGTGAAGAACCAGGTGCGGTCGTTCTCCTGGCGCCAGGAGGCGGCGAGGGCGGGGGCCGCCGCGCCGTTGGCGTCCAGCGCGGTCAGGCCCTCGGTGACGCCGAGGCGGCTGAGGATGGTGGCGTCGGCGCCGTACGGCGAGAGGTTCTCGGCGGGCGGGAAGGCGAGGGCGACGCGCAGGCGGGAGCCTCCGTCGGCGCTGTCGGCGGAGTCGGTTCCGCCGCCGGAGGCGAAGCAGCCGGCGAGAACCGGGGCCAGCGCGAGGGCGAGGAGCGGGCGGAGTCGGCGTGGCACGGGCTATCGCTCCATCGGTATCTCGAAGTGGACGACGCCGATGGCGCCGTCGGGGTTCTCGCGCTCGTCCAGCACGACCTTGCCGCGCGAGCGCCAGAAGGCCTCGGCGCCGGGGACCTTCGGGTCGGTGTGCAGATAGACGGCCCGGTAGCCGCCGTCCGCCGCCGCGAAGGCGAGCAGTTCGTCGACCAGCCGCCCGGCGAGGCCGTGCCTGCGGTGCTCGGGGCGGACGTAGACGCGGCGCAGCTGCGCGGTGTCGCCGGAGGGGTAGCGCTCGGCGAGGTCGCGCGGGTTCGGCGGGTGGGCCGGGCCGTGGGAGTCGAGGGCGGCGGTGGCGACGACACCCTTGTCGCGCGGGTCGAGGGCGACGAGGAGGGTGTGGCGGGGGGAGGCGAGGTAGGCGGCGACCGGGTCGATGATGTCCGCGTGCCAGCGCGGCACATAGCCGGTGCCGAAGTCGTGGTAGACGGTGTCGAGCATCAGGGCCCGCGCACCGTCGAGGTCGTCCGGGCTCGCCGCCCTAATGCTGTAGTCGTGCACTTGCACATCATAGGCATCAAGGGCGAAAGGCCTTTCCGCCCACCCCTCCCTCCGGCACAACACCCTTACGCCTCAGGTGATTTGACAGTGCGCGAAGATCAACGCCAACCTTGCTACATGACATCCATTTTCAAAAAGGATACCCTGGCGGCGAAGGCGGGGTGCCGCTGATGCGCATCGCGTTCGTCGGCAAGGGCGGCAGCGGCAAGACCACCCTGTCGGCGCTCTTCTCCCGCCACCTGGCCCGCTCCGGGGCGCCCGTGCTGGCCATCGACGGCGACATCAACCAGCACCTCGCCGAGGCACTGGGCCACGACGGCGACCCCCTGGACGCCCCGCCGCTCGGCGCCCACCTGCGGGACATCAAGGAGTACCTGCGCGGCACCAACCCGCGCATCCCCTCCGCCGACGCCATGATCAAGACCACTCCGCCCGGCCGCGGCTCCCGTCTGCTGACCCTGCTCGGCGACGACGAACTGCACGCGCGGCACGTCCGGCGCGTGGGCGACGTACCGCTGATGGTCACGGGCGAGTTCGACGAGAGCGACCTCGGGGTGGCCTGCTACCACTCCAAGCTCGGCGGGGTCGAGCTCTACCTCGGCCACCTGGTCGACGGCCCCGGCGAGTACGTCGTGGTCGACATGACAGCCGGCGCGGACGCCTTCGCCTCGGGCCTGTTCACCCGCTTCGACATGACCTTCCTCGTGGCGGAACCCACCCGCAAGGGCGTCTCGGTCTACCGCCAGTACCGCGACCACGCCCGCGAGTTCGGCATCCGCGTCGCGGTCATCGGCAACAAGGTGACGGGCGAGGACGACCTGCTCTTCCTCAAGGAGGAGGTCGGCGACGACCTCCTCACCCACCTGGTCCACTCCTCCTGGGTCCGCGCGGCCGAACAGGGCCGGGAACAGGGCGAGTTGGAGTACCAGAACCTGCACGCCCTCAACGTCCTGCGCGAGACGGTCGACGCCCTGCCGAAGGACTGGGCCACGACGCACGGCCACGCCGTCGAATTCCATCTGCGCAACGCCCGCGCGTGGGCGGACGACCGGACGGGCGGTGACCTGGCCGCCCAGATCGACCCGGACTTCGTGCCGGGCCCGCCGGCCCTGGCCTGACGACGACCACCCCCCTCCCCCACCCCCCCTGAACAGGAAGGCACACCATGTCTCTCGACGTCTCCCCGAAGCTCCTCGCCGAAGCTGAAAGCGGTGACATCCGCGAGGAGGACTTCGTGGCCACCGTCCGCACCTCGCTGCCGTACGCCTACGACCTGATCGCCTCCCTCGCCACCGAACTCCGTGAGGGCACGGCCGACTTCACGGACAACCAGACCCCTCCCCCGTCCGAGAAGGAACGCGGCCAGCTCCTGCGCGCCCTCGCCAGCGACGCGATCCGCGGCAGCCTGGAACGGCACTTCGGCGTGACGCTCGCCTTCCAGAACTGCCACCGGGTGGCGGCGTTCCGGCCGGAGGCACGGGACGGGGAGAGGTACGCGCGGTTCACGTCGGTGCGGTCGCAGGTTTTGAATCAGTCGCCGGAGTTCCGGGACTGCTGAACGTCGGCCGGCGCTGGACCCCGCCGTCCCTTCGATACGTCGGGGTGCTGCGTCCGTATCAGCTCATACGAACAGCCAGTCACGATCGACCCGCGCCAACTTCACGAACCGCCCGCTCTCCGTCACCCAGGGATGCGGCGTTCGAAAGCGGGTCAAGTCCTCCATGGACACCACGACCGCGTCCAGCTGCTGTGCCACGCTGAGCACCAATTGAGGAGAGGACGCGGGAACGGTCACGATCAGACCCTCTCCCACCCCTCGGTCCACGATGTGCCTGTCCTCGTACTCGACCGAGTCAACTAGGTCCGTTCCCAGCACGGTCACCACACGGTGGTCCGGATAGCGACGTTTGATGGCGGTGAGAGCAGACCCGAGCAGACGAACACTGGGGGGACGAGGCGACGCTGCCGTACGACCGGCCGTCATGATGCCGCGTCCGTCGACGACCAGGCTCGGTGTCTCCTCGGCTCCCGTTGACTCTGGCGAAAGCCCGTGTTCAAAGGATGTCTCCGTCGTCGGAGGCACCGGCACGGCCTCGCTCACAGCCGGTTCGGTGACGCGCCTGAGCAGTCGTTCAAGTTCGCGATCCAGCCCTTGGGCGATGGGGGTGCCATCCGGGCCGAAGCAGTCCAGTTCCTCGTCCAGGATGACGGCACCGGTGTGCCGGGCCTTGGCATGCACTTTGAGGATGCCGCTGCGGTCGTAGTGGTAGTCGACGTCGAACACGTTACTCGGAGGCTCGGCACCCGGCTGCGGCACCGGCAGTTCGAGTCGTGCGAGGGGGAAGGTCCGCTCATCGTCCGCGGCACGTTTCCCGTCGCCCTCGACGATTTCCAGGACAACCTTGGAGGCCCCACGGACCGCTGGCATGGCACTGCGCGTACCACGGGCAGGCAGGGTCGAGTAGCGAGGGACCAAGGTGGCGAAGCCGCGCCGTCCGCCCGCTTCGAAGGACAGACCGAGGTCGTGGCTCGTGGCGACCGAGATGGTGGTCTCGGGGACGAGGCCGTCGATCTCTGCCGCCGTGATGGCAGCTCCTCTCGCGACCGCCGTCATCGGCTTGCACAGTCGGGCGTCGACGACGGCCTTGCCCAGGACCCGCTCGACCTCGCGTCGCACCAGCGGAATCTGTGAAGTGCCACCGATCATCAGTACGGCGTCCAGATCGTGCGCGGTAAGACCCACGTCCTGAAGGCACTCGTCCAGCGGGACGAGCGCGCGGCGCACCAGCGGTTCGACCGCTTCCTCGAACTCCTCCCGGTGCACCACGACGGGAGGCAGGCCGCCGAGCGGCTCGAAGAGCACCTGATCCGTGCCGGGCTGGGAGAGCACGATCTTTGTCAGTTCGACATGGCGTCTCCAGCGGCGCGCTTCCAACCGGGTCAGTCTGTCGGGATGGGTGCCTAGTTTGGCGAGCACCAGCTTCACCAGCGCCTCGTCGAACTCGAGGCCCCCGAGCGCTGTGATGCCGCGCGATGCCATCTCGTCGAAGATGCCGTCGTAGTGCTCGAGGACGGTGACGTCGATGGTGCCGCCGCCCCAGTCGAAGACGAGAAACCGTCCTTCACCAGGGAAATCGTGCGCATAGCTGATCGCTGCGGCGGTGGGTTCGTTGATCAGGGCCTTGACCTTGATCTTCGCGAGTCGCGCCGCGGCCCGGGTGCGGTAGCGTGCGGCTCCTGTGGCGTTGGCCGGCACCGTGACGACCGCCTCCTCCATCTCTCGGAGGTTGCGGCGCACTCCAGCTCTCATCTGATCGAAGAGGGCCGCGGCCACGGCCGTGCTGCGGAACGGCTCATCACCGAACCAGACCTCGTGTTCCTCCGGCACGGTGCCGGCGGGGAGGCTCTCGTCCTCGTCCATCGCCCTCGGCCGCGAGGCGAGCATGCGTTTGACCGCGTCCTGCGGTTCCGCCGTCTCGCATTTGGCGGACCAGCCGAAGCACAGCGTGCGTTGAATGTCCCGCAGGGAGACGACGGAGGGAAAGAGCTCGTCGAAGCCGGGCCTGTTCCACTCGGCAGGCAGCGCGGCGCTGTCCACCCGGATCACCTCGGTGCCGTTCCCGGTCCACCGGGCGACGACGGAGTTGCTCGTCCCGAAGTCGATGCCGAATGTCATCGGTCGCTCCCTCCGTCGGCGACGGGGGCGGTGGGCCCCGACAGCATGCGTCTCATCTCGCCCCGTTGAATGATCCGTCCGGTGTGGCTGTCTGCGTAAGCCGGCGCGAGGACTTCGTAGGTGCCGCTGTCCGTGTGCTCCGTCGGATTGACCAGGTTGAAGGCCTCTGGGTCGGCGGCGGTGATCCTCGTGAGCCCGGAACGGCGCATCTCCTCCTCGATACGCAGCCTTACGGCCCCGATGTCCTGTCCGGTCTGCGCCGTACGGTCGATCAGCGCCAACTGCGCCAGGTGCTCTTCGTGTACGCGCGTCGCGTTGAGTACGGCCGTGCGCAGGGCCTCATCCACGGCCGCTTGCACGGCCCGCTGCACAAGACTGCCCATCTTGCCCGCGGTGGACTGTGCTCCCGCGATGGCCGCGTCCAGTTCCGCGGTGAGTCTTCGGCCGACTTCCTGAGCAGCGCTCGCACCCGCCTTCATGGCCGCACGGTCCACCTTCGCCGCGATCTTGTCGCTCAGGATGCGGAACATCACCTCGGGGTCGGAGCGGGGATCGACCAGCGGGCCGGCGGTGACGGGTGCGCCAGACGCGTCGTCGACTCGCTTTCCAGGGCCTGTGCCGCTGGCGTTGCCCGCTTCGGCCGTCGCCGGTCGAGTTCCCTGGTCGTCCCGGCGGGCAGCTTGATTCGCCTCGCCGCGAGGCTGACCACTGCGGCTTCTGCCCTTGGCGGGCCTTGTGCGCACTCCCTCGAACTCTTTGATGTGCCTGGGTTCGGCCGTCGGCTTGTGGGGCTTCTTCTTCGGGGGCATCAGTTGTCGTTCCTCAGTCTCGCGGCGCAGCGGCCGATGATCTCCCGGGCCGCCTCGGTGGCGGTCCACAACTGCTCTTGTCCGTCACTGGGGCCGGTGCGGCGCTCCAGAGGCCGCGGGCCGGGTTGAAGCACCTCACTGCGGTCCTCGGGCACCCACAGGAACCGCTCGTTCAGCGGGATTTCGTAGAGGACCTCAGCGTCCTGCCCCAGGCGGTGCGCCGTCTCCCTGCGCCGGATGCGGTCCTTGGCCCCGTTGATGTACTCCAGCTGCTCCGCGGCCACTTGTCTGCGCAGGTCCCGCCACCCCTGCCCCCACTCGGAGGAGCCATGTTCGACGCACAGGGCGAGATAGGGGTTGAGGACATCGTGCGGCTTCGCCTTGACCCGCAGGGACTGCAGGAGTTCGCTGAGGATCCTCAGGCGCCTGCGTTGTGCGCCGTCCACTCCCCCACGTCGTGTGCCACCCCGATTCAGCACGTCTTCGAGAAGGCCGACACCTTGATCGAGTCGGTCCCGGTCGCCTGGGCGGGCGTGCAAGAAGATCAGATACGCCTGGACGGCCCGTGCCTCGCGGTCCGCCGCGCCGGCCGCTCCGTGAGGCTCGCGGTTACGCAGGACAGTCGCCTGCTGCACGACGGCGCGCACCGCTTGTTCCGTCCGCTCCGGCTCACAGGCCATCGCCCAGTGCATGTCGTCCAGGAGCCGGTACAGGCGTCGGGTCCCGGCCCAATAGTGGAACGCCGTGTTGCCGGAGATGAGGCGGCCGTCGGGGACGCAGTCCTCCAGCAGTCCGAAGAGCGACCGATCGCGGCCCAGACGCGCGTCGACCGGTGCGCCGCGCCGCACCCGACGCAGGGACAGCACAAGGTCGGCCAGGTCCAGGGGCAGGTCCTGATCTCCGTAGGATTCGGTTGGGTCGAGGGCCGAGACGTCGCCGCCCAACAGAGCGGACCGGAGGCTCCACTGGTCGTGCCCGCTGTCGGCGGCGTATACGGTGCCGCCCGCCCACAGGATTCGACGGCTCTCCTCGTCCCGCCATTCCAGGGCTTCGACGTCGGCGTCACCGAGCTCGCCAGGTAGCAGACGTGCCGTCACATACCTGACACGATCATTCTGTTGTGGCCAGGTGTGGGGCGCGACGTTCCGTCGGAGAGCGCCTTGGTCGATCAGGTCGTCCACGACGGAGAGCGGCAGGTGTTCGACGAGCCGTTGCCAGGCGTCTGTCGACAGAACGGCACGTCCTCGCGCCTCGGCGGCCTCCAGATGCAACTGCCATGCGTCGAGGACATCCGGTTGCGTGTCCGGTGCGGGCAGACGGCCAGAGCGTATCGCCTCGGCACGCGAACGCTCCTCCTCGATGAGAACAGGGAGACCGCCGGCGGCCAGATCGACAAGATGCCCTATAGCAGGCAGCGGGGCAGCCCTGCCCAGCAGGTCGACGGCCTCGACAGCCACCGCCGTCAGCGGGTCGTCTGCACGAGAAGCTCGGGCCAACATCCGGTCGAGAAGCGCGAGATCCTCGCCCGCCTCGTCAACAACCCGCCGTAGGGTCTGCGTCACCCGGTCCGGCAGCAGGACCGGTTGCGGAGCAGGCTCGTCCGGCTCGGGCTCCGCGCCGAACCCGGACAGCACGTCGCTCTCACCAGACCGTCGCCGGGCGCGCAACGGGGCCAGGGCGCCGCTCTCCCGGGCCCGGCGCCGCTGCTCGCGCCGCTGCAGTTCGGCGCGCCTCAGGTCTTCCACATCTGCTGAGGCAGCCGGTTCCGTCGTCATCAACGCAGTCCCCCCTTCCCCGCGCACGTCCGATTCCCTCCCCGAAAGCGGTTCCGTCGCGGTGAACGCCCCGATCGTAAGGCAGACAATCACCGACTTCGTAGCCAAACGTCATCGTCACCAGCAGAAACGACACGCGGAGGCGTCCAGCCCCGGGCGCGAAGTCGCCGCGACGCTGTCGCTTCAGCCGACCCGCGTCCATTGCCGGCACCTGTTGGTCTTGAAGTACTCCCCGTTGTTGAGGGTCACCCGCCCCGGCCCGTTCAGGTTGTTGTTGGCGATGATGGAGCCGAATTCGCCGCTGGCATCCTTGGCCCGCTCCCAGTAGCAACCGAACTCACTGTCCGGGCCGACCGTCTTGTAGGTACCAGCCTTGATGTCCTCGCCAACCAGGTACTCGCCCTCCCCTGAGAAGCTGGTCGCGGGACCGGGCTCCTTGGTCTTCTTGGGCTTCGCGTTCACCGTCTTGGTCACAGTGACGGTGGGCGCGGGCGCCGCGGCTTCGGCCTCGGCGGTCTCGGTCACGGTCACGGTCGGCCGGGGCTCGGCCTTGGTGTCGGCGGTGTCCCTGCCCGTCTCCGCCGAGCCGCTGCTGTTGCCGATGCCGACGCCGATGAACAGGGAGACCAAGGCGACCGCCCCGTACTTCATCCACCGTCTGCGAGCACGGGCGGGCTGTTCGGGGCCGGTGGGGGTGCCGAGGCCGAAGGGGCCCTGCGATCCGTGGTCAGGCTGCGGGGAGGGATGCTGGAAAGTCATGGACGTGCTCCGTTTCCGTGGCGTCGCGTTGCGTGTGACGTGATGGGGATGCGGGAGGAGGGGGCGGCACCACCGCATCCCAGAGCTCCCTTCGGCGACCGGGCTCGCGCGCCGGGACTCAGCGGCCGCGGATCTTCCGCCCCGTCTCGGTCGCCGGGTAGAGGATCGCCTCGGCGACCCGGCCGCCGGAGTCCTTGACTCCACCGCTGAAGTTGAGGCGGCCGGAGGTGCCGGTCTTGGCGGCGACCCCGTCCCAGTACTTCGCCTCGCGCTCCCAGTGGATGCCGTCCAGGAGGCACCAGGTCGTCGGTACGGAAGGCGGACGCCGGGTCGCTCCACGGCATGGTGTGGTGGGCGGCGATGCCGATCCCGGCGAGGACGGCGGGCGCGGTGATGGCACCGCGCTCGGTGAAGTCGCGAGCGTGACGAGCGATCAGCTGTCCCAGGATCGGCACGACGGCGGCCTCCACTTGCTCGGGCCGGTACCCCGCCGGCAGTTCGTCCTCGTGCACCGACTCGGCGGACCGCTGAAGACCGTTCCGCCCGTAGAGCGTGGTGACGACGAGGGCGCGCAGCGCGGAGAGGGTGACGACCTCGCGGTCGCTCGCGGACACCTGCCGCTTGCTGACGTTCACGAGCCGCCCGAAGGGAACCCGCTGCCCGTCCACGTCGACCCGCACCGAGTCGGCGACCAGATGAGCGAGCTGCGTGCCGTAGTCGCGCTGGTCCATGGACATGGCCAGGTTCTTGGCGACGGCCACGCCCTGCACGTTGCGGTCGTAGAAGATCTGCCGGGCGTCGGCGGGGGCGAGGTCGATGTACAGCTCGAACGAGAGGCGCACCTGGGCGAGTTCCGGGTACGTCAGGCCGTGCGCCTCGGGATCGTCGTGGAGGTCGTGCCAGGCGGCGGTCTGGGTCTCGCCGTCGATGGCGATGACCATGGTGCCCGGCGCGATGGTGAGGGTCCGCAGGCCGCTGCCGGGCACGAGTTCGTCACTCAGCGCGGCGAGCGGTCCGGCGTGCCACAGGGTGACCGGCGGCGTTGACCAAGCGGCGCCGAGTTCGCCCTTCAGCCCGGCGGCGATGTATTCGGCGTACGGGTCGACGTTCTTGCCCTTCTGTGAGGACTTCAGCGTGCGCTGCACGGTCGCCCGCAGTTCGGCGTGCCGGCGCACCAGGCCCGAGGCGGCCTTCAGCTTGCGCGGATCCTCCTCGGCGCGGGGCGACGGCACGAGCTGGACGAGTGTCGGCACGGACATCGTTCCGACGACGGCGTCGGCGCGGAACGGCGCCACGGTGAGCTGGGTTCCCTCGACGACAGCGGTCGGCATGGTCAGACGCATGAGACTCCCCCGGAGGTCAGCAGCTCCCACTCGGAAGCAACACAAGAGAAGCATGCCGTGAAAGCATCGTCAAACACATTGACGGATTTGACGAGTGCTGTAGGTTGTTGACTGTTCACTCCAGAGAGGCTCAGGACTCCCGCCATGCCCCAGCCATCCGCACAGGTGACCGCCGCCGAGATCTCCCGCATCGCGGGCGTCACGCGCGCCACGGTCAGCAACTGGCGTCGTCGGCACGAGGACTTCCCCGCGCCGACCGGCGGCACGGAGAGCAGTCCGCTGTACGACCTGGAGGCCGTGCGTGCGTGGCTCGCCTCGCGCGGTCACGAATCGGCGGCGACGCCGGCGGAGGAACTTCGTACGACTCTCCGCCTGCACGGCCAGGGCGGGGGCAGTCGGTCGGAGCACTCGTTGCTCCTCGTCCTCTCGGCGGCGGGGCGCTCACCGGAGGAGCTGACCACGGCCACGCGGTTGCCGGACGCGGAGCTCGTCGCTCGCGCGGAGCGCGACGCGGCGACAGTGGCCGAGGCCGTACCGACCGCTGACCCCGTCCATTTCGAGGCGGGTGACGCGCCGATGCTCCGCGCGCTGTACGCGTGTGTACGCGACGAGGGCGGCCAGGCCGCGCTGGCCGTGCTCGCGGAACGGGAACTGGAAGACAGTGCCGCATCCGGCGCGTACCAGACCCCCGCGCCGCTCGCGGACCTGCTCGCCCGCCTGATCCCCGGCTCACCAGCCCGCGTCCTCGACCCGGCCTGCGGCAGCGGCAGCCTGCTGGCGGCTGTTGCCCGCCGGGGCTCACACGAGCTGTACGGTCAGGACACGCTTCCCGTGCAGGCCCAGCGCAGCCTCGTGAGCCTGAAGCTGACTGCCCCCGAGGCCACGGTCACCGTGCGCGCCGCCGACAGCCTCCGCGCGGACGCCTTCCCCGACCTGGTAGTGGACGCGGTGGTCTGCAACCCGCCCTACGGCGTCCGCGACTGGGGCCACGACGAATTGGCGTACGACCCCCGCTGGGCGTACGGCGTACCGGCCCGCGCCGAGTCGGAGCTGGCGTGGGTACAGCACGCGCTGGCCCATCTGACACCGGGCGGCTACGCGGCCCTGCTTCTGCCGCCGGCCGCGGCCGGGCGTGCGTCGGGGCGTCGTGTGCGGGCTGAGCTGGTGCGCAGTGGGGCACTGCGGGCAGTGATCGCGCTGCCGGTCGGGGCGTCGGTGCCGTTGCACGTCGGGCTGCAGGTGTGGGTGTTGCAGCGGCCGGAGCCGGGTGGGCCGGAGCGGAAGTCGGTCCTGTTCGTGGATGCGGCGGCCGAGACGGTGGCAGTCGGGCGTGGTGGTACGGCGGTGCCCGCCGCCCGCTCGCGGGGGGTGGGCCGGTCCGCATCCCTGGATTGGCCGGCTTTGACGGCCCGAGTGCTTGGAGTGTGGCGGGCGTTCATCGAGAGCCCGGAAGCCTTCGAGAGCGAACCCGGCGTCGCACACGCGGCAAGTGTGGTGGATTTGCTGGACGACGTGGTGGACCTGACCCCGGCACGGCTCGTACGGGCGTCACGGGCGGAGGTCGATCCGGCGGAGCTGTCGGCGGAGGTCGACGCGGCGCGCCGGAGTCTGGTCGGAGCCGCGAAGTCCCTTGCGCGGACGGCCGGTCACGAGGGCTGGAGCACGGCGGGCGACGGCTCGGCACGCGAGTGGCGGACGGCGACGGCGTCCGACCTCGCGCGAGGTGGGGCGCTGACGCTGTTGCGGACGGTGCCGGAGGGTACGCGGGGCCGGGCGGAAGGCGGGAGCGAGGGCGGGAGCGGGGAGCAGCCGCATGCCCAGGCAGTGCTCACCGGGTCGGACATTGCACGCGGGTCGGGCCCCACGGGCGACCCGGCGGAGCTACGTGGCACCGCCGCGCCCCTGATCGCCGTCGGGGACGTCCTCGTAAGGGCGGTCGCGAGCGGCGACGGCCCGATGGCCCGGGTCGCGGGCGACGAGGACACGGGGGCGCCGCTCGGCCCTCACGTCCATCTCTTCCGGCCGGACCCGGCACGCCTGGACGCCTGGTTCCTCGTCGGGTTCCTGGGCGCGGAGGAGAACATCGCGGGCGCGTCGACGGGCAGCACGGTCCTGACGGTCAGCCCGGGCCGACTGCGCGTGCCGCTGCTACCGCTGGAGGAGCAGCGGCGGTACGGGGAGGCGTTCCGGCACGTGCACGAGCTCCGGGCGGGGGCGCGGCGGGCGACGGGGCTGGCGGAGGAGACGGCGCGGTTGCTGGCGGGCGGGCTCACGGGAGGCCAATTGCTGCCGTCGAAGGAAACCGCGGAGGTACGCGGCAGCGGCAGGGGTGGCGATTCGCCCCGTTAGGCACGCAGACCTTCACACATAGACCACACTTGTCAGACCGTCCCGGTCGGCCGATGGACTTGGCTCGGCTCGGTCGGTGGGTTGGGACATTTCGGAAGGAATCCGGGGATCCAGTTGAACAGCAGCAAGCACACGGAGTTGGCGAACCACGCGTGGTCCGTCGCCGACCTCCTGCGGGGGGACTACAAGCAGTCCGACTACGGCAAGGTCATCCTGCCGTTCACGGTCCTGCGGCGGCTTGAGTGCGTGCTGGAGCCGACGCGCGAGAAGGTCGCGGAGCTGGCGGCTCAGTACGAGGACAGCGGGATCGACCCGGACCGTTTCCTGCGCCGGGCCTCAGGCCACTCCTTCTACAACAGGTCCGATCTGACTCTCAAGAAGATCGCCGGAGATCCGGGGAGCGCGGCGAAGAACCTACAGGTGTATGTGGGGGCGTTCTCCGACAACGCGCAGGGCGTTCTGGACCGTTTTGAGTTCGCTCAGCAGATCAAGCGGCTGGACAGCTCAGGGCTGCTCTACAAGGTCATCGGCAAGTTCACGGACCTGGACCTGCGTCCGAAGATCGTGCCCAACCACAACATGGGCTACATCTTCGAGGAACTGATCCGCCGCTTCGCGGAGCAGTCCAACGAGACGGCCGGTGAGCACTTCACGCCGCGTGAGGTTATCCAGCTGATGGTGCGGCTACTGGTCGCCCCGGACGGTGACGGACTCCAGCTACCCGGCACCGTGCGCACGGTCCTGGACCCGGCCTGCGGCACGGGCGGCATGCTCTCGGCGATGGACGACCTCATCACGGAGCTCAATCCGGACGCCACGGTGGAGGTGTACGGGCAGGAGCTCAACCCCGAGTCGTGGGCGATCTGCCGGTCCGACCTCATGATCAAGGGCCAGAACCCGGAGAACATCGCCTTCGGTAACTCCTTCTCCGACGACGGACACGCCCGTAAGTCCTTCGACTACATGCTGGCGAACCCTCCGTTCGGCGTGGAGTGGAAGAAGGTCAAGGAGGAGGTCGAGCACGAGCACAAGTCGCTGGGCGAGGCCGGCCGCTTCGGGGCGGGGCTGCCGCGCATCAACGACGGTTCGCTGCTGTTCCTCCAGCACATGATCTCGAAGATGAAGCCGGTGGATGTGAACGGCGGGGGCGGCTCGCGACTGGCGATCGTCTTCAATGGTTCGCCGCTGTTCACGGGCGCGGCAGGTTCGGGGGAGTCGGAGATCCGCCGTTGGATCCTGGAGAACGACTGGCTGGAGGGCATCGTGGCCCTGCCGGACCAACTCTTCTACAACACCGGTATCTCCACGTACTTCTGGATCCTGACCAACCGGAAGAGCCCGGACCACAAGGGCAAGGTCGTGTTGCTGGACGCGCGGGACCAGTGGCAGAAGATGCGGAAGTCGCTGGGCGACAAGCGCAAGGAGCTGGGCAAGGACCACATTGCGACGGTGGTCAAGCTGTACGGCGAGGCGCTGGCTGCGGCGGGGGATGCGGAGCATCCGTTGCACGGCAAGGTGAAGGTCTTCTGGAACGAGGACTTCGGGTACCAGCGGATCACGGTCGAGCGGCCGTTGAAGCTGCGGTTCGAGGTGACGGAGGAGACGCTCGCGGCGCTGGAGGCGTCGAAGGTGATCCAGAAGCTGCCGCAGGCTTCGGTCATGTTCGACGCCTTCGAGTCGATGGAGGTGAGGAGTTGGGCTACGAAGCAGGAGGCTTGGCTCGCTCTCAAGGACGCGGTGGTCGCGGCCGGGTCGACATGGCCGACGGGCGCGCCCTTCAACAAGGCGCTGCGTGACGCCATCGGGGTGCGGGATCCGGAGGGTGAGGTCCAGCTGGTGAAGGGCCAGCCCGAGCCGGACAGTGAGCTTCGGGACTACGAGAACGTGCCTCTGGGTGAGGATGTCGAGGAGTACCTGAAGCGGGAAGTGCACCCGCATGTGCCGGATGCGTGGATCGACCACGGGAAGGCGAAGGTCGGGTACGAAATTCCGTTCACGCGGCACTTCTATGTGTACGAGCCGCCTCGGCCGTTGGCGGAGATCGACGCGGAATTGAAGGCGTTGGAAGCGGAGATTCAGGGGCTGTTGGGGGAGGTAACGGAATGACGGAGTCGCGTCTGGCACCCTGGCTTTCTGCTTCGCGATGGCCCACAGCGCCGATCCGGCTTGTAGCCCGCTTGGGATCTGGGCACACGCCCAGCCGCAGCAAGCCCGAGTACTGGGAGGACTGCACGGTTCCGTGGATCACACTCGCCGACGTATGGCAGCTGCGTGACGGCCAGACCAACGTCATCACAGAGACCAAAGAGATGGTCAGCCCACTCGGACTGGCGAACTCGGCGGCCGTAAAGCATCCAGCCGGAACCGTGATCCTCTCTCGCACCGCTTCGGTGGGATTTTCCGCGATCATGGGCCGTGACATGGCCACGAGTCAGGATTTCGCCACTTGGACCTGCGGTCCGAAGCTGGAGCCTCGCTTTCTGCTGCATGCCCTTCGTGGCATGGCGCCGGATCTCAAGCGTGTCGCCACGGGGTCGACACACAAGACCATTTACATGCCTGGCATCGAGCAACTGCGCGTTCCGTTGCCCCCGCTGGAGGAGCAGCGCCGCATCGCCGACTTCCTGGACGAAGAGACCACTCGCATAGACCAAATCGTGGTGCACCGAGAACAACAGCGTCAATTGCTGCAGTCCCGTCAAGAGGCGTCGATCCGACACCTCTTCCAGGAAGCCAATACGTTTCGGACCAAGTTGAAGTTTCTCTTGACCAGCCGCCCCAGGTATGGAGTTTTGGTACCTAAGTTCGAGGAGGGCGGAGTCAAATTCGTTCGAGTAAACGACCTCCTGGACCTTCCCGGGCGAGCTCAGAATCTGACTACAATCGCACCCGAGGTCTCTGCCCAGCACCCCACGACTTTGGTACGAGCGGGCGATGTACTCGTTAGCGTGGTTGGCACCCTAGGGCGCGCAGCAGTAGCCCCACACAGCATCGCTGGAGCCAATGTCAACAGGGCTGTTGCCGTCCTGCGGCCAAAAGCAAACGTGAACCGTCAACTACTGGCTGCTTGGATCAATGCTGCGGATTTCCAGGAGCAAGCCCTACTGGCTACTGGAAATGACAGTGCCCAGCGAACACTTGGCATGGAAGATATGGCGAACTTCTCCCTCCAGTGGCCAAGCGATGAAGCCAGCCAGACCGAGCTGGCTCACATGGTACTGCGGTCCACGGAGTTCACTCAGAGACTCGAATGCACACTTCGCCGGCAAATCACGACTCTGACGGAGCGCCGCCAAGCCCTGATCACCGCTGCCGTAACCGGCCAGTTCGACGTGTCCACCGCCAGCGGCCGCAATGTAACCGAAGGAGTAACCGTATGAGCCCCGTGCACGACGAGTCCTCCTTCGGGTCCGCCATAGTCGCCTCCCTCTGCGAACGCGGCTGGCGTGAGGCAAACCCCGAGGACTACCGACCCGACCTCGGCCTCGACACCAACGAGCTGTTCACCTTCATCGGCGCGACCCAGCCCGACGAGTGGCACGAACTCCTCACCGTCTACGGCGGCAACCCCAACGAGGCGCAGCGCGGCTTCGCCCAGCGTCTCGACCGGGCCATAGCCGATGACGGCCTCCTCCACGTCCTCCGCAACGGCGTCAAGGACCGAGGCGTCCGCCTCCGCGTCGCCTACTTCAAGCCCAACCTCATCTCCGCCGACTCCGTACTCGACGGCTACCGGGCCAACCGCCTCACCGTCGTACGCGAACTCCCCTACGCCACGAAGCAGGCCGACTGGGGCTACCGCCTCGACCTGACCCTGTTCCTCAACGGCATCCCCATCGCCACGGCCGAGTTGAAGAACCCACTCACCGGTCAGGGCGTCGAGCACGCCAAGAAGCAGTACCGGACCGACCGCGACCCCACCGAGCTGATCTTCACGCGACGCGTGATAGCAAACTTCGCCGTAGACCCGGACCTGGTCTTCGTCACCACGCAACTGCGCGGAAAGAGCACCCAGTTCCTGCCCTTCAACACCGGCTCGAACGGCCCCGGCCAGCCCGGCGGGGCCGGGAACCCTGCGCCCACGGCCCACGGCACCTACGCCACCTCGTACCTCTGGGAACAGGTCTGGCAGCGCGACAACTGGCTCGACCTGCTCCAGCGTTTCGTGCACCAGCAGAAGCACAAGACACCCGGCGGCGGCACCACCAAGTCGACGATCTTCCCCCGCTTCCATCAGTGGGATGTGGTCCGCAAGCTCACCGCACACGCGTCCGTCCACGGCGCCGGCCAGAACTATCTGGTCATGGCCTCCGCCGGCTCCGGCAAGTCGAACACCATCGGCTGGCTGGCCCACCGGCTCAGCGACCTGCACGCCCGTACCGATCCGCGGGTGCTCAGGACCGACGCCGTCGCCGACGGCCGCATCAAGCCCGGCGAGCCCGTCTTCGACAAGGTCATCGTCATCACCGACCGCCGCGCCCTGGACGCGCAGCTGTCGGCGACGGTCGGCAGCTTCTCGCAGACGGACGGCCTGGTCGTCAAGGTCGACGAGAAGCACGGCGCGAAGAGCGAGCAGCTCGCCCGCGCCCTCTCCCGGGACACCGGCAAGATCGTCACGGTCACCCTGCACTCGTTCCCCGCACTGCTCGACTACATCAAGCGCAACCCCACCGAGATCAAGGGCACCCGCTTCGCGATCATCGTCGACGAGGCGCACTCCTCCCAGTCCGGCGACGCAGCGACCGCCGTGAAATCCGCACTGCGCGACCTCGGCCTGGACGCCGACTCGGACGACGAGGGCGCGACCACGGTAACCGTGGACGACAAGCTGAAGGCGAAGGCGGTGGAACGCTCCCGTGCCACCAACCTCTCCTACTTCGCATTCACCGCCACACCTAAGTCCAAGACCCTCGAACTCTTCGGCACGGAAGGCGTGGAGAACGGCAAGGCCGTCTACCGCCCCTTCCACACCTACTCCATGCGCCAGGCCATCGAGGAAGGCTTCATCCTCGACCCGCTGCGCAACTACGTCACGTACAACACGTACTGGAAGCTCGCGAACCTCAACCACGACGAGAAGGAGGTCGACCCCTCCAAGGCGAACAGCCTGCTCGCACGGTTCGCGCTGATGCACGAGCACACGGTGTCGCAGCACGCGCAGGTGATCGTCGAGCACTTCGTCGCGCACACCCGCGGTCGGCTCGGCGGACGCGCCAAGGCGATGGTGGTCACGGCCTCCCGCCTATCCGCCGTGCAGATGGCCCGCGCCATCCGCAGCTACATCAAGGACCGGGACTACGACACCAAGTACCCGGACCTGGGAGTCCTGGTCGCCATCTCCGGCTCCCTCACGATCGACGGCGAGGAGACCACCGAGGTCAAGGAGAACGGCGGCCTCTCCGAGGGCGCCCTGCCGAAGGCCTTCGCCTACACCCGCGCCGACGACAAGGCCGCGAAGGCCGGCTGCAAGGGCCAGCAGGAGTACCGGATCCTCGTCGTCGCCGAGAAATACCAGACCGGCTTCGACCAGCCGCTACTGACGACGATGTACGTCAACAAGACACTGAGCGGCATCGCCGCCGTGCAGACCCTCTCCCGCCTCAACCGCACCGCCGAACGCAAGTCCCAGGCCGACCTCGCCGTCCTGGACTTCGTCAACGAGGCCGAGGACATACAGGACGCCTTCCGCCCGTACTTCGAGGAGGCGCACACCCTGCCCTCCGACCCGAACCTCCTCTACACGGCCCAGAGCCGCGTCATGTCCGTGCCGGTCATCTCCGAGCAGGACATGGACGAATTCGTGGTCGCGTACTTCGAGGCGCAGGCGAAGGCGGGCGGCTCCCAGTCCAAGTGGGAGAAGCTGCACGCCGAGCTGTACCGGCTCCTCTCCCCCGCCGTCACCCGCTTCACCGCCCTCTTGGAGAGCGAAGAGGAGGACGACGTCGAGACGGCGGAGGAGTTCCGGGCCAACCTCAACGACTACGTCCGCAAGTACGGATTCCTCGCGCAGATCGTGCCGTACCAGGACGCCGAGTTGGAGCGCCTGTACTTGTACGGGCGGTACCTCCTCAACCGCCTCCCCCGCCTCGCGGACGGCGGAGTGGACATAGGCGAGGTGGATCTGAGCCACCTGCGCGTCGAGAAGACCGGCGAGCACGACGTGTCCCTCAACCCCGTGGGTCCGTCCGAGCTCAAAGGCTTCGGCGACGGAGTTGGCGGCGCCAAGGACGCCGAGAAGTCACTGCTGTCCGAGCTGATCGAGAAGTTCAACGCCAAGTTCGGCACGGAGTTCACCGAGGAGGACGTCCTCCCGGCCTTCAACGCCACGAAGGAGGACCCGAAGGTCCGTGCCGCCGCCCTCGTCAACGACGAGGAGAACTTCGGCATCGTCTTCGACAAGAAGTTCGAGGAGAACATGATGGATCACGTCTCCACGATCGACACCCTCGGCAAGCGGTACTTCGGCACCGACCGGGACTTCAAGTCCAACCTCGACCGCAGCGCCCGCCGGGCCGCCTGGCGGATGATCCGCCGGGAGGAGGGGCTGGACGAGCTCTGACATGAGCGGGGCTCGGTGCGTGTTTGGCACCGAGCCCCGTTCGCCACATGTCCGCCGGTTCAGCGCCCGGCCATACGCACGAAGCCTGCCCACGCTTGCGCCCCGACAGCCAGCACGGGACCGAAATGTCGCTTCGAATCTCGGACGAGGACAGCTTCGCTGGTCGCGGCGACCTCCAGGCACTGGCCGCCTTCAGCGCCGCTGTAACTGCTCTTGAACCAGGCCAGTTCGGTAGCCACGGATTCGCTTACTGCGGCGTTCATAGCTCTCCCAGCAACATCGCGATGTAGTCCAGGCTCTCCTGCGGACTGAGCGCCTGGCTTCGGATAATCCCATAACGGGCCGCTGCAAGACTCGTCTCGTCGCGCTTGGTCAGAAGATTGCTGCGCCCCTGGACCTCGGCATACACGAACTGCTCCCCACCTCTGCGGGTGATCACAGTGAACGGCCCGTCCACACCGGCGTTGTCCTCGCGGTCCAACGGCATCACCTGAAGCTCAACATTGCGCTTCTCGCCGATCAGGAGCAGATGTTCAAGCTGTCCTCGGAGCACAGTCTTCCCACCGAGCAGCCTGCGTAGCAAGGACTCCTCCATGACGAAGCTCAGTAGCGGGGCAGGCCAACGATTGAAGATCCCTTGTCGTGCCAGACGTGCGGCAACGCGCAGTTCAATCGTCTCCTCGTCCAGCAGTGGGCGGCGCATGGAAAGGATCGCTCGCATGTACTCCTCAGTCTGGAGAAGACCGTTGACCACGAGCGTGTCGTACGCGCAAAGCTCAACCGCTTCCGCCTCCAGCCGAGCCATGTCCCGGAAGAACGACGGATACTGAGCCCGCGCAATCTCCTCCTTCAGCGCCGTCAGCAACCCCCCAGCCCCCACACCTCGTCCGCCTTGTCAATGAACCGAGGCTGCGGAATCCGCCTCCCCTGCTCGATCGACGCCACCGTGTCCGCCGAGTACCCGACCCTCTTCCCGAACTCGGCCCGTTCCAGCCCCACCCGCGTCCGCAACAGCTTCAACTGCCGGCCGAACGCGGCCACCACGCCCGTCCCCGTCTCGTCCTCCGGCCGCCGATTCCTCGTCCCTCACCTCAGTCATCGCCCTGCCGCCTCTCCCCCGCGTACCGCCCCGTACAGCGCCCGCGTCCGCCCCGTACGAAAGATCGGCGTCAGCGCGTCACCACTGGTCACGCTAGGCCACAGAAGGTCACCGTGAGTGCATGACCGCAACACAATCCCCCCTCACGGTGCACCAGTTCACGATGCGCTTCAGCTCGACCCCGCGCGGCGCCCGCCTGGCCCGGCGCCTGTGCGGGCACCGCCTCGACACCTGGGGCATCCCCTACGGCAGCGACGTACACGACGCCATCACCCTCATCGCGTCGGAGTTGTGCGCCAACGCCGTACAGCACGGCCACGTCCGCGGCCGCGACTTCCACGTCCTCCTCACCGCCGCCCCGGCCACGAGCACCGTACGGATCAAGGTCAGCGACACCCGCGGTGAACGCCTCTCCCACCTCCCCACCACCCTGCCCGAGGACCCCCAGGACGGCGACAACGGACGCGGCCTGCTCCTCGTCGAGGCACTGGCCGACCGCTGGGGCTGTTCACCCCGTGCCGAGGGCGGGCCCGGCAAGACCGTCTGGGCGGAGTGCACCGCCCCTCGCCTGGCCTGATCGCCTGTCCTGATCACGTAGCACACGCCCGCCCTGACTGGACTCACCAAACCCCACCCACGAGACTGATCCCCAACCACATCGAAGACCCTTCGGACGCTCGACTGGGACGACGACGGGGACGGGACGGGGGCCAGGTGCCAGAACAACGGCGGATCGCGGGACGCTACGAGCTGCTGGAGCAGTTCAGCCACGGCGGCATGGGAGACGTGTGGCGCGGCTACGACGCCGTACTGGACCGGCCGGTCGCCGTGAAGCTCATCCGCCCCCAGGCCGTCACGTCACCGCACCTGGCTCAGGAGCTGGAGAAGCGCTTCAAACGCGAGGCCCGCATCACCGCGCGGATCCAGCACCCGGGTGTGCCGCAGGTGTACGACGCCGACCTCGACGAGTCGTACGAGCAGCTGTTCCTGGTGATGGAGCTGGTCGACGGCGTACCCCTGACCGCGTACGTGCACCCGGACCAGCACCCGCCCCTGCCCCTCAGCTGGGCGATGGCCGTGGCGGCACAGGTCGCGACCGTGCTGTCATACGCGCACGACGTACCCGTCGTCCACCGTGACCTGAAGCCCAGCAACATCCTCGTCGCCCGCGACGGCACGGTGAAGGTGCTGGACTTCGGCATCGCGGCGATCCTGCGGACGGACGTCACCAAGCTGACGGCGACGGGCAGTCCGATCGGGACGCATCAGTACATGGCGCCGGAACAGGTGCGCGGCGGGCGGGTCACGCCGCGCACCGACATGTACGCGCTGGGGTGTGTACTGCACGAACTGCTTTGCGGGCGGCCCCTGTTCGGCGGGGACAGTGAGTGGCAGCTGATGATGCAGCACGTCAACGCGGCACCGACGCCGCTGCGACAGCTGCGTGCCGATGTACCGGCAGCGTTGGAGGAACTCGTCCTGCACCTGCTCCGCAAAGCGCCCGAGGCGCGGCCGGCGGACGTGCAGGAGGTGTACGAGCGACTGCGGCCCTTCCTGCCCATGCCCGGCGAGAACGCCGCGCCCGAACAGACGGGGCCCGCGGGGGCGCCCGACCCGACCGGGATCTTCCGCCGCCCCTACGCACCCCGCTCGCGTGCCGCAGCCGCGGGCGTGAGCGCGGGCCCTGCCGCCTCCCCCGGCGGTCCTGACGTACCGCCCGCCGTCCCCGCGGCCGAGCGGGAGGCGCTGCGGGAGCAGATCCTCGACGTGCACGCGCATTACCGTGCCCTGATGGAGGAGGAGCGGTACTCGCAGGCCGCCGAGGTGGTGGGCGAGATGGTCGAGCCGGCCGCGCGTGCCCTCGGCTCGCAGAGCAAGGCGGTCCTCGGGCTGCGCCGTCGCCGGGCGTTCAGCCGGCAGCTGGCGGGTGATCACCGGGCCGCGCTACCCGAGTTCGAGGCACTCGCCGACGCATACGGGCGCGTCAGCGGCCCGAGCAGCGAGGACGCCTTGGACAGCCGGGCGCAGGCGGCCCGTTGCCGAGGAGAGCTCGGCCAGGTGACCGAGGCGCTCGCCGGTCTGCACGGCGTCCTCGACGTCGTCCGTTCCGTCGACGGCGACGTGAGTGAGAACGCGGTGGAGTTGCGGCGCGACATCGGCGTGCTGCTCCTCGCGCAGGGGCGGGCGGCGGACGCCTTCGACGTCCTGGACCCGCTACACGCGGATCTGTGTCTCGTGTTCGGTCCGGACGACGAGCTGACAGCCGAGGTCGCCGAGACGCTCGCGGTGATCCGGCTGGACCTCGACGGGCCGGCCTCCTGATCGAACTGGCCGCCACGCGGCCGAAACCGAGCGTAAACACACGGAGTTCGCGACATCATGGAACGATCAAGTGGGCGGGCGCAGCATTGCCGCGCCTACTTGGTGCACTTCGCCGGTGGGAGGGGACGAAGACGTGAGCGCGAAGAAGGCCGCGGAGACCACGCCGAGTGTGGCCACACAGGTGCGACAGGTCGGTGCGGCATTGCAGACGGTCTACGGCAGCCTGCTGGACACCGGGGATCTGGAGGGCATGCCCGCCCATGAGCAAGAGCCGCGTCTTCTCTCGCGGGCGCTGACCGCACAAGCCGTACGGATCGTCACTGGCTTCAGCCCGCAGGAGGCGGCACGCACCGTCATCGACGGGCACGCTGACCAGGGCATCGACGCCATCGCGGTGGTGGACGGCCCCAACCCGCATGTGTACCTGGTGCAAGGGAAGTGGAGCCCTGAGGGAAGGGCGGCAGCCGACCGTAAGGCGGTACTGGAGCTCTTCGCCGGCCTGCGCCTGATCGACGACGAGGACTTCGCCCCGTTCAACCCGCAAGGACGTCAGCTGGCCGAGTACGCCAAGACCGTCATGGACCGCGGGCCCGTGCCGGTGACCCAGGTCGTGGTCCTGATGCGCCCGGACGAGCCCGGTGTCGGTTTCCAGGACGCGCTGGTCAACGGCGAGAAGGAGTTCAATCGCTACGGAGAGATCCTGGACCACCGGATCATCCTGGCGCCCGAGGTGTGGGCCTCCGTCCGGGAGGACCTCACTCCGGAGCCGGTTCAACTCAGCGCGACTCTTTTCCCATGGTTCGGGATCAGCTCCCCGTACGAGTCCTACCAGGGGGTCGTCGTGGCCGAAGAGGTGGCCGAATGGGCCGCGAGCGGCTCGGACCTGTTCAACCTGAACATCCGCAACCCACTCGGCCGAACCCCGATCAACAACGCGCTGATCGAGACGCTCACCCAAGAGCCGTCCCACTTCTGGTACTTCAACAACGGCATCACCGTGCTGTGCGACTCGGTCGAGAAGGCCCAGCAGAACAGACGCGCCCCGCAGCACCACCCGCTCACACTCACCCTGCACAATGCCAGCGTGGTAAATGGCGCACAGACTGTCCGGTCCGTGGCCGAAGCGCTGGCCTCCGACGAAACCGCGGCACAGGCACAGATCGGCGTGCGCATCATCGTGACGGGCACGGCCGAGGACTTCGCCAGAGAGACGACGAAGGCCACGAACAGGCAGAACAGTGTGGGAGCACGCGACTTCATCGCCCTTGACCCGGTCCAGGCGGCGATCCTCGAGGAGATGCGCGCCGAGCTCGGGCTGGAGTACAGCGTGCGGCGCAGCGAGCTGGAGCCGCCGGAGGAAACCGGCTGTTCAGTGGTCGAGGCCGCCTGCGCACTGGCCTGCGCTCACATCGACATTCAGTACGCGGCCCGCATGGGGGTTTCGCTCGACGTGCTGTGGGAGCGGGGAACGCAGGGCATTTACGATGTCCTGTTCCGACCGCAGCCAGGTGCGTACCTGCTGTGGAACGCAGTGCAGGTCCTGCGTGAGGTCCGCCGAACCCTGTACGGGCTGCGCAGCCGCTACGAAGGACGCGGCGCGGCCCTGACCGAGCACGGCGTCTACGTGATCGCCCATCTCGTCTTTCGGCTGTTGGACATCGAGGCCATCGATGAACCTGACCCCAAACTCGAGTGGTCCAAGGACGCCACAGGGAAGACCAGACAGCTCGTCAAGCAGTTGCTGCCCATCGTGGCCGCGTCGATCGACGAATTGTTCAAGGAGCGTTCCCAGATTCGTGCCGTCTGCTCGGACATCCAGCGATGCCGTGAGCTCTCCAAGCACGTCCTTGACGTCATCGCAAACGGTGGCAGTGCCGAGGCGCCGGACAAATACCGACGGATCCAGGCACAACGCAAGCGTCGCCGCCCCAACGCGGTCACCGTTCTCGTCGACAAGCAGATCCTCGTCAATGGGGAGCCACTCACGCTCAAGTCCGGGTACCCGTTGGAAGAAGAGGCACTGCGGGACTGGCTCGCCGAGGACGAACGGCGTGCGAGGGCAACGTGGGTCAACCACCGGACCAAACCACTCCTTTGGGCCGCCGACGGCAGGCAGTACTCGCCATCCGGCCTGATTACACGTATGTGGGAGCTCGCACAGTGGGAGAAGCGGCCCGTGGCCAACCAAGGCACCGCCCGCTGGGCAACCGCCACAGGCGAGACCCTCGCGGATCTGGCGTGGCGCGCACTCGACGAACTTGAGGAATCAGCGGAGGACGAGCCCGGTCGCGATTGACGGAGGCGGGCGCAGGACGCGTCGCCGAGCACAGGAACCAGTCGACTCAGGCCGAGGAAGAGAAAAGGGCATGCCACAGCTCGCCTTCGACATAGGCTTTTTCACCGAACTCCCCAAGCTCCAGCCTCCGGTGAGGAAGGGCGTTCTCGACGCCTGGGAGAAGTTCAACCGGCTCACCCTCGATCAGCTCTTCAAGGACCCGGGACTGAAGCTGGAGAGCCTGACGAACGCGAAGGACAAGCAGATCCGGACCATCCGCATCGACCAGTTCTGGCGCGGTGTGGTCCTCGCTCCGGACTCCGGGGACACCTTCGTTCTGCTGCGGGTCATGCAGCACGACAAGGCCATCGACTGGGCGAAGAAGCAGAAGTCCAGCATCAACGCGGTGACCCGGGCAGTCGAGATCCGTGACGCGGCGACCCTGGACGAGATCACGCCGGCGTACGAACGGGTTGCCGAGACATCGCCGAAGCAGCGGCTGTTCGCGAAGTTCTCCGACGGAGGCCTGAAGACTCTCGGCATCGACGACGAGACGCTGCGGCAGGCTCGGTCGCTGGTCGACCAGGATCAGCTGGATGTCTTCGCGCCGCTGCTGCCGCAGGACCAACGCGAGGTACTGCAGTACCTCGCCGCGGGCTGCACCGTGGAGGAGGTGTGGCAGGACATTGTGGCACCTGCCCTTCAGGCGTCCACACAGCCGGTGGACACGCAGGACTACGAGACGGCGATCCACCACAGCCGGGCACGTATCGCACTGGTCACGGCCTCCGAGGAGCTGCGGGACATCCTGGAGAAGCCCTTCGCGGCCTGGCGGGTCTTCCTGCACCCCTCCCAGCGCAAGGTGGCCTACCGGGCGTCGTACTCGGGTCCCGCTCAGGTCACGGGCGGACCGGGCACCGGCAAGACCGTCGTCGCGCTACACCGGGTCAAGCACCTGCTCGGGCACCTGCGCGACGGCGACCGCATCCTCCTCACGACCTACACCAACGCGCTCGTCAACGCGCTCCGCTCGGGCCTGGAATCCCTGGTCGACGACCCGGAGCTGCGCGAGCGCGTGGACATCTCGACGGTGGACGGCTTCGCCAGCCGTGTCGTGGCCGAGGCACCGGGCGCGGTGGCCCTGCGGCCGCTGATGCACAACGAGGAGGAGAGCCGCTGGGGCAAGGCCGCCAAGGCGACGGGCTTCACCGGCAGCGCGCAGTTCCTTGCCCAGGAATACCGGCACGTCATCCTGGCCCAGGACATCAGGACCCTGGCCAAGTATGAGGCGGCGGACCGGCGTGGCCGCGGAAGCCGCCTCACCGCCGCCCAGCGGCCCCTGGTGTGGGAGACGGTGCAACGGTTCACGGCCGGCCTGGCCGAGGACGGGGCCCGCACTTGGCTGCGGACATGTGCGGAGGCGGCGCGGCTGCTGGAGGAGAAGGGGCCGCAGTACCGGCATGTCGTAGTGGACGAGGCCCAGGACCTGCACCCGGCGCAGTGGCGTCTGTTGCGCGCCGCAGTTCCGGCCCGCCCGGACGACCTGTTCATCGCGGGCGACCCGCACCAGCGCATCTACGACTCGAAGGTCTCGCTGAAGTCGCTCGGCATCAAGGTTTCCGGGCGGTCGGTGAAGCTGCGCAAGAACTACCGCAGCACGCAGGAGATCCTGCGCTGGTCCACGGCCCTCCTCGTCGGCCGCCCGATCGCCGAGCTGGAGGACGAGAACCGCAACGACACCCTGCTCGGATACCGCTCCGCCCTCCACGGAGACGGACCCGCTGTGCACGCGGCGGCGACAGAGGAGTCCGAACTGGACGCGCTCGTCACCCGGATACGGGCGTGGATGGACGCGGGTGTCGGCGCCGGGGAGATCGGGGTCAGCACCCGGTTCAACAAGACGTGCACGAAGACGGTGGCGCATCTAAAGGCCGCCGGTATACCCGCCGCGCCGCTGCGCGCCGCCGACAAGGCCGGCGAAGTGACGACCGTGCGGGTCGGAACCATGCATTCCTTCAAAGGGCTGGAGTTCCGCTGCGTAGCGGTCATCGGCGTCAACGAGGACGCGCTGCCGTTCCCGAAGGCGGTTACCCCACCCGATGTCGACGCCAAGCAGCATGAGACGGACATGCTGTCAGAGCGCTGCCTGCTGTTCGTCGCCTGCACACGTGCCCGCGACAGCCTCTACGTCTCCTGGTCCGGCGCTCCCAGCGCCTTCCTGTCGGAGGCGGGCGTCTGAGTGCGAAGGCCGTCAAAGCCCATCTACAGCTGGTAATTTCAATCAGTAGGAATCGTTCTGGTGTATGGAGTCACCGGGACCGGACGGACAGGCTTCAAGGACAGTGCAAATCTCGCAGGTTCTGGACAAGGTCGACGCCGGAGACATCGCGCTGCCCGAGTTCCAGCGCGGCTATGTCTGGACGCGCGATCAGGTACGCGGCTTCTTCCAGTCTCTCTACCGCGGGTATCCGATCGGAGGGTTCCTGACCTGGAGCACCAAGGCCGACGGTGTACAGACGCGCGGCGGTGCGTCAGGCCGCGACGGTACGATCCACCTGCTGCTCGACGGACAGCAGCGCGTCACCACCCTGTACGGCGTCACCCGTGGCCGAGCCCCGAGCTTCTTTGAAGGCAACGTCTCGGCGCTCACCGGTCTCCATTTCAATCTGCAGACTGAGTCCTTCGAGTTCTACGCCCCGGCGAAGATGAAGGACAACCCCGTCTGGGTGGACGTCACCGCGCTCTTCAAGAGCGGACTGGCCAGTCAGCTCGTGGCCGTGACTCAGTTGGCAAACGGTGACGCAGACCTGCAGGTGAGGTACATCGAACGCCTGAATCGCATCACCCAGATCAGGGACCGCAGCGTCCACATCGACGAAGTGACCGGCGAGGACAAGACCATTGACGTGGTCGTGGAGATCTTCAACCGGGTCAATTCGGGCGGCACCAAGCTCTCCAAAGGTGACCTCGCCCTGGCCGCCATCTGTGCGGCCTGGCCGGCCGCTCGGCCCACCATGAACCAGGCTCTTGAGGATTGGTCGACCGCCGGTTTCAGCTTCAAACTCGATTGGCTCCTGCGCAACGTGAACGCCCTCGTCACCGGTGAGGCACAGTTCTCCAAGCTGGCCGACGTGGATGTTCCGACTTTCCAGTCGGGGCTCGCCAAGACCATCGACTCCGTGTCGTATCTGCTCAACGCGCTCGGCGGGCGATTGGGCCTCGACCATGGTGCGGTCCTCAGCGGCCGCGGCGCCTTCCCGGTGATGAGCCGCCTGCTCCATCGTCATGGTGGTTCGTTCCCCGATGCCATGACACGTGACCGGCTCTTCTACTGGTATGTGCACAGCTTCCTCTGGGGGCGGCACACCGGCGCCACGGAGACCGTTCTCAACCAGGATCTGCAGGCTCTCGACGATGGCGGCGTCGACCAGTTGGTCAGCGTGCTGCGACGAAGTCGTGGTGGCCACCTCGAGGTGGGTTCCGACGACTTCGTAGGCTCCAGCATGGGCTCCCGCTTCTATCCCCTGCTGTACATGCTGACCCGGGTCTACGGTGCACAGGACTTTGTCAGCGGCGTGCCTCTGCGAGACGGAATGCTGGGTCGCCTCAGCTCGCTGCAGGTGCATCACATTTTCCCCAAGGCCCTGCTCTACAAGCACGACTACAGCCGGGCCGAGGTGAACGCCGTGGCCAACTTCTGCTTCCTCACCCAGGACACCAACCTCAAGATCGGAGCCAAGGAACCAGCCGAGTACCTTGAGGAAATCGAGTCGCGCATGCCGGGTGCACTGGCGACACAGTGGATTCCCACGGACCGCGACCTTTGGAAGGTGTCCAGTTACCCGGACTTCCTCGCCGCCCGCCGCGACCTGCTTGCCCGCGCCGCGAACGACTTCCTGCAGGGCCTGCACGACGGCCCGTCCCCAGTGGCCCTCACGGATGTCCAACCGACACTGGCCGCTTCCTCTCCCACAGCCCTGCACACCACAGCGAAGCCCGACCTTGCCGACGAGGTTCCCGGCCTCCGCGAGCTCCTGTCAGAAGTGCGTGAAGCCGACCTGGCTGCCCCGGAGCTGGACAGCGAAGTGATCGACCCGCGCACCGGAGCCGCCATCATCGTGGCAGCCGCATTCTGGCCGCAGGGCCTGCGAGCCGACGGTGGTGTGGCGGTCGTCCTCGCGCCAGATACCTCTGAGGAGGAACAGGCGGCACTCGAAGCCGCGGACTATCGCATCTTTCACAGCCCGGAGGCATTGCGCGGCTACATCCGCAATGTGCGCGCCGAGCATTGAGTGTGGCGGTCGACGGTCGTAAACGCGAGGCTCGCGAAGTAGACGGTGAACGCGGACTGCGGCGTACCTCCAGACGGCGCGACATGTTGTGCGCATTCCAGACCAGGGGTAGCTGGTGCGCATGACAGTCCGGCATGGGTCGTCCGGTCGCGGTGGCACGGGCCCGGCCCCGACCCCCACCGCGGCCGGTGTCAGGCCGCCTGGCGTGCCTGGCTTCGGCGCGCCCGGATGACGTCCGCGTACCGACGCCCGGAGCCCTTGATGGTGCGGGCCAGTGTCCGGTAGTCGACGTGCACGAGGCCGAACCTCTTCTCATAGCCGTACGCCCACTCGAAGTTGTCCAGCAGCGACCACGCGAAGTACCCCGCCAGCGGGGCACCCTTGCGGGCGGCGGAGGCGCAGGCCGCGAGGTGCTGGACCAGGTACTCCTGGCGGTCCGGGTCGGCGACGGTTCCGTCGGGGCGTACGACGTCCGGGTAGGCGGAGCCGTTCTCGGTGACGTAGAGGCGACGGGCGCCGTAGTCGTGGGTGAGGCGGAGCAGGAGCGTCTCGATGCCGCTGACGCGGTTCTACGTCGCCCGGCCCGGCGTCCCGGCGGCCACGCTCAACCAGGCACTGGCGCAGGGACTGCATCTCCTGCTCACCCCGGGGATCTACCACCTCGACCGGCCGATCCGGATCGAACGCCCGAACACCGTGGTCCTGGGTCTGGGCTACGCCACCCTGATCCCGGACGGCGGCGCCACGGCCGTCCAGGTCGCCGACGTCGACGGGGTCCGGCTCGCCGGGTTCCTGGTCGACGCCGGGCCGGTCAACTCCCCGACCCTGCTGGAGATCGGGCCCCGCGGGGCGTCCAGGGACCACTCGGCCAACCCGATCACGGTCCAGGACGTGTTCGTCCGCATCGGCGGCGCGGGCGCCGGCAAGGCCACGACCAGCATGGTGATCAACAGCAGACACACCATCGTCGACCACACCTGGGTGTGGCGGGCCGACCACGGCGAGGGAGTCGGCTGGGAGACCAACCGGGCCGACTACGGCGTGGTCGTCAATGGCGACGACGTGCTGGCGACCGGCCTGTTCGTGGAGCACTTCAACAAGTACGACGTCCAGTGGTTCGGCCAGCGCGGCCGCACGATCTTCTTCCAGAACGAAAAAGCGTACGACGCCCCTGACCAGGCCGCCGTCCAGAACGGTTCCGTCAAGGGCTACGCGGCCTACCGGGTCGGCGACGCGGTGACCTCGCACGAGGGCTGGGGCCTGGGCAGTTACTGCTACTACAACGTCGACCCGTCGATCGTGCAGCACCACGGCTTCGCCGCCCCAGTGCGGCCCGGGGTGCGCTTCCACAACCTGCTCGTCGTCTCGCTGGGCGGGAACGGGCAGTACGAGTGCGTCATCAACGACACCGGGGCGCCGACTTCGGGGACGGCCACGGTGCCGTCGACCGTGGTGGCGTATCCCTGAGCGCCGCGGCACGGGCAACACCGCGAGGGCGGCCCCACCCGCACAGGAGTGGGGCCGCCCAGTCGGTCACCGGACCGGCGTCGTGACCGGCGCCGGCGCATAGCCGGTGGGCCGGGCCGTGAACGTGCCGCGTCCCTGGGTGCGGCTGCGCAACCGCGTCGCGTAGCCGAACAGTTCGGCCAGCGGCACGGTCGCCGTCACGACCGCCGAGCCCGCCCGCGCGACCGAGCCGGAGACCCGACCGCGCCGGGCGGCGAGGTCGCCGAGCACTCCGCCCACGGCTTCCTCGGGCACGGTGACCGTGACCTCGACGACCGGCTCCAGCAGGAGCATCGCGCAGCCGCGCAGGGCGTCGCGCAGGCCGAGCCGGCCGGCGGTGCGGAACGCCGTGTCGGACGAGTCCTTCACATGGGTGGCCCCGTCGGTGAGCGTGACGCGCAGCCCGGTCACCGGGTGGCCGCCGAGCGGGCCCTCGGCGAGGGCGTCACGGCAACCGGTCTCCACGGCACGGACGTACTCCTGCGGCACGCTGCCGCCGACGACGGCCGAGCGGAACTCGAAGCCGGACTCCGTGTCCAGAGGCTCGACATCGAGGACGACATGCGCGAACTGCCCTGCCCCGCCGTCCTGTTTGACGTGCCGGAACACGAAACCGGACACGCCTCGGCCGACCGTCTCGCGGTACGCCACCCGGGGGCGCCCCACGTTGACCTCCAGCCCGGCGTCGCGCCGGATCTTCTCCACCGCGACCTCCAGATGCAGTTCACCCATGCCGGACAGCACGGTCTGCCCGGTCTCGGCGTCGGTCCGTACCACGAGGGAGGGGTCCTCCTCCGCCAGCCTCGCCAGCGCCGAGGCCAGCCGGTCCGTCCCGGTGGACGTGCGCGCCTCCACGGCCACGGACACCACCGGGTCGGCGACACCGGGCGGTTCGAGAACGAGCGGCGCGGCCGGTGCGCACAGGGTGGACCCCGCGCGGGCCGACTTCAGGCCGACGACGGCCACGATGTCCCCGGCGACGGCCCGGTCCACCTGGGCGTGCCGGTCCGCCTGGACCCGCAGGATGCGCCCGATCCGCTCGGTGCGCCCGGCGACCGCGTCCCACACGGTGTCTCCCTTCTCGATCGTTCCCGAGTACACGCGCAGATAGGTGAACCGGCCCGTCGGCGTGGCGCTCACCTTGAACGCCAGCGCCGCGAACGGCGCCTGCGGGTCGACGGGCCGCTCCTCGTCGGCGCCGTCGCGCAGGCCGCGTACGGCCGGCACGTCCAGCGGCGACGGCAGATACGCCACCACCGCGTCCAGCAGCGGCTCGATCCCCCGGTTGCGGTAGGCCGAGCCGCACAGCACGACCACGCCGTCGCCGCTGCGGGTCAGCTCGCGCAGGGCGAGCCGAAGGGTCTCCGGCGAGAGGGCCGACCGCGCGCAGAACTCCTCCAGCGCACCGGCGTGCAGCTCGGCCACGGCCTCCTCCAGCAGCCGCCGACGCCGGGTGACCTCCTCCCGCAGCTCCTCGGGCACGGCCTGCTCCACAGCCGTGTCGGCGCCGTCGGCCCACAGCAACGCCCGCATCCGTACGAGGTCGACGACACCGCGGAACCCGTCCTCCGCGCCGATGGGCAACTGCACGACGAGCGGAGCCGGATGCAGCCGTTCCCGGATCGACTCGACGGCCGTGTCGAGGTCGGCCCCGGCGCGGTCCAGCTTGTTGACGAAGGCGATCCTCGGCACCCCGTGCCGGTCGGCCTGCCGCCACACCGACTCGCTCTGCGGTTCTACGCCCGCGACGGCGTCGAACACGGCGACCGCCCCGTCGAGGACGCGCAGCGCACGCTCCACCTCGTCGGCGAAGTCGACGTGGCCGGGGGTGTCGATGAGGTTGATCCGGTGACCGTCCCAGGCACAGCTCACCGCCGCCGCGAAGATGGTGATCCCACGGTCGCGTTCCTGCGGGTCGAAGTCCGTGACGGTGGTGCCGTCGTGGACCTCGCCGCGCTTGTGCGTGGTGCCGGTGGTGTAGAGGATCCGCTCGGTGACGGTGGTCTTGCCGGCGTCGACATGGGCGAGGATGCCGAGATTGCGGACGACGGCGAGGGTGTCGGGGTTGGTGCGCACGGCCCGTGGCCTTTCGGATGTTCCGGGTGGTCCGGAAGCGAAAAAGGGGTCAGCGCGATTCCCGGGACGGTACGTACGCGGGACGGTACGTACGCGGGACGGTACGTACGCGGGACGGTACGTACGCGGGACGGTACGTACGCGGGACGGTACGTACGCGGGACGGTACGTACGCGGGACGGTACGTACGCGCACACGAGCGTGACCTGCCGCCCGGCCGGAACCGGGTCAGGGCAGGGGGTGTTGACGTACTCGGGCGCTCTCAGGCGTTCGTCACGGGCATCCGGTGCCGGCCGCGCAGCGGGCACCGGGCGGACGAGGACACGAGGATCACGTCGTACCGGCCGTACCGGGACGGGGAGACGACGACAGCGGTGCGGTCACGCACGGCCCGGCTCCCCTCGACTCGTCACGACGACGCGCCGCCGGGTGGTGGGCGGCGCGTGCTGGTGTGATGAGTCTAGGGAGCCGGGCGGTGGTGAAGCAGCTGATTTTTTTCAGTGGCTGTCGTCGATCGTGATGGCCGAGGCGGGGCAGACCGCGGCCGCCTCGTGTACCACTGGGTGCAGATCCACTGCCGGGCTCGGTTCGAGGAGGACGACGATTCCGTCCTCGTCGCCCTGGTCGAACACCTCAGGTGCGATCAGCACGCACTGACCGGCGCCGCAACAACGGTCCAGGTCCACACTGACTTTCACGATGCTCGTCCGCCTTCCTGCCTGTCCTCTGCCTTCCTGGAACCGTCACCACCGCACGGGCACGGTGCTCAACCCGCCGACCAGGAGCCCCTCCACGCGCTGCAACTCGTCGATGGACACGGCGAGCCGGAGGGTGGGCAGCTTGCGCAGCAGGACGTCGAGGGTGACCTGGAGTTCGGTGCGGGCGAGGCTCTGCCCGAGGCACGAGTGCGGTCCGGCGCCGAACGTCAGATGGGGGTTCGGGGACCGGGACAGCACCATGTCGTCCGCGTCGGTGAAGACCCGCTCGTCCCGGTTGGCGGCGGGCATACTGCACACGACGGTCGTGCCGCGCGGCAGCACCTCGCCGTCGACCTCCACGTCCTCGGTGAGATAGCGCCGGATGCCGAAGCCCAGGTTGGCGTCGAATCGCAGGGCCTCGTCCACCGCGGTGCGCACGAGGCCCTGGTCGGCGAGCAGCCGCTCCCAGCGGGTGCGGTCGGCGAGCAGCATGGCGACCATCTTGCCGATCATGTTGGCGGTGGTCTCGTGCCCGGCGACCAGGAGACCCATGGCGGTGCCGAGCAGTTCGTCGTCGGTCAGCCCCTGCCCCTCCCCCTCGCTCTCCCCGATCACCATGCTGATCAGGTCCTCGCCGGGTTCGGCACGCGTCGCGGCGATGTGCGCCGACATGTACTCGGCGAACTCCTCATAGGCGGCCCGGGTCTGCTCTCCGGTGTAGCGGCTGACGTTGAGGAAGGCGTCGGACCAGTGCGAGAAGCGGTCCCGGTCGGCGGCGGGGACGCCGAGGATGTCGCAGATGACGTAGACGGGCAGCGGGAAGCCGAGGCAGGCCTTGAGGTCGGCGGGCTGACCTTGGCGGACCATGTCGTAGACGAGGCCCTCGGCGGTGCGCACCATGCCGGGGCGCAGCGCGGTCATGCGTTTCGCGGTGAAGTACTTGCCCACCTGCCGTCGCCAACGCAGGTGCGGCTCACCGCGGTCGGGCAGCGTCAGCGTCGAACTTCCGTCGGCGGCGGGTCCACCGGCCCCCTCCGGAGCGATCCGGGCGGCGCCCTCGTCCTCGGCGGTCGGGCGGGCGAAGCGGGCGTCGGACAGCAGGGCTTTGACGTGGTCGTAGCGAGTCAGATAGGTCGCCTTGTCGCCGCTGGGCAGTTCGACGGTGCTCACCGGGCACTGGCGGCGCAGTCGCTCCCATTCGGCCGGGGGCTCCAAAGGGTTGTCGCTGGGCAGCGGCAGCCGAAGGAGGTCGAGGTCGTTCTCGCGCATCGGGCATCACCTTGCATGGGGGGAGGTGGGTGAGCGCGCGGAAGCGTTCACGGCACGGGACGTTACGCACGTTGTGCATCATGCATCAAGAGTGCATGATGCACTTTTCATGCATGGCGCAATCTCACCGTAGGGTGGGCTATCTGATCCCAGGGACTCGGCATCCGGAGCCTGGAATCCGGGACGTGGCCGTACGGCCGGGAAGGAGATCGGCGTGGGCGCCCGAGAGGCCGCGGAACGCATCGAGCGAGAGCTGCTGATCCTCACCCGTCACAAGGAGATGAGGGCACCCAGGGGCCCGCGCGGCGGGGACCCGCTGGACCAGAGCGCCTACGTCCTGCTCACCAGGCTCGAGAACCAGGGCCCCATGTCCATCCCGGACTTCGTCGAGGCCTTCGGACTCGCGGCGTCGACCTTCACCCGCCAGACCTCGGCCCTCCTGCGCAACGGCCTGGTGGAGCGGACCCTGGACCCGTCCGGCGGGGTCGCCCGCAAGTTCCGCATCACCGAGGAGGGCCTGCGTCTCCTCACCGAGCAACGCGAGGGAATCGTCACCGGCCTGTCCACGGTCGTGGCCGACTGGACGCCCGAGCGGCTGGAACGGTTCATCGACGATCTACGGCAGTTCAACACGGACATCGAACGCATCACGGGCCGCCCCTGGCCGAGGATCCCGGACGACGCCGACACAGCCGGCCAGGGATCCCCCGCCGCGCTCAGCCCGGTCCCGAGCGACCACGACTGACCGCGACCGCCCGCCGCTCCGCCGCCGCCGGGTCAGGGTGTCAGCAGACCGGACCGAGGCCGGCCGCGGTGGCCTGGGGCGGCACCTCAATCGGCCTACGAACGGTTTACGAACGGCTGATGCGGGCCGAGGAAACCTCGACCCGCATCAGTTGGAATCAATCTGAATCTGTGTCCGAGGGGGGACTTGAACCCCCACGCCCGATAAAGGGCACTAGCACCTCAAGCTAGCGCGTCTGCCATTCCGCCACCCGGACCAGGTGTCTGCCGCCTTGCCAGGGGTGTTCCCCTCGGCGACGTGGACAACAATACCAAGCTTTCGGAGTGCCTTTCACCTGCGTTTCCTTCCACCGGGCGGGGGTCCGGGACCTCGCCCTCCGATGCACCTAGGGTCACACCATGAGTGACTGGCTGGTTACGCAGCGCCCGCACGCGCGTCGGGGCCCGCGGGCGCTGTCGCCCCTGAGGGAGCATCTGCGGGACACGTTCTGGTTCGCGCCGACCGCGGCGATGGTGGGTGTCTTCGTGGTCTGGCTCGGGGCGCAGGCGCTCGACACGGCCATCGTGGACGCACTGCGGGAGGACGGCGACTACGAGACGCTCGACGAGCTGCTGCGGTTCGCGGAGGACGCGAAGGCTGTGGTGAGCGCCGTCGGGTCGGCGATGATGACCTTCATCGGCGTGGTCTTCAGCATCTCGCTGGTGGCCGTGCAGATGGCGAGCGGACAGTTCACCCCGCGTGTGGTGCGGCTCTTCGTGCGCAGCCGGATCACCAAGGCGACCTTCGCGGTCTTCCTGGCCACCTTCGTGCTGGCCCTGCTGGTGCTGACCGCCTTCGACAGCGCCGACGACCCCCGGGACGTGACGACGCTGCCCCTGGTGCAGTCGATCCTGACGCTCTGCATGGTCGCGCTGAGCCTGCTGCTCTTCGTCCTGTATGTGAACACCACGCTGCGGCTGATGCGGATCAGCCATGTGATCGCGCGGATCGCCACGGAGTCCTTCCGGGCTGTCGCTTCGATGCCCCCGCACACGGGCGGACCGGACTCGCCCGACCTCGGCTCCGCGACGGCCTGGGTGCCGCACGAGGGACGGGCTGGGGTGTTGCGGGACGTGCACATCGCGCGGCTGGTGCGGGTGGCCCGCAGACACGGCGTCGTGCTGCGGCTCATCCCGCGGATCGGGGACTTCGTGGTGCCCGGCACGCCCCTGCTGGCGGTCCACGGCGGGGCGGTTCCCCCGCTCGGCGCACTGCGCTACACCACTTCCGTCGCGGTGGAGCGGACCTACCACCAGGATCTCGGTTTCGGGCTGCGCCAGTTGTCCGACATCGCGCTGCGAGCCCTGTCGCCCGCGATCAACGATCCGACGACGGCCGTGCAGGCCCTGGACCGCATCGTGCAGTTCCTGGCGGCGCTGACCCGGCAACCACTGGACGTGGCGCTGCACCGTGACCGGGAGGGGACCGTGAGGCTGGTACAGCCCGTGCCGGGGTGGACCGAGCTGGTGGATCTCGGGTTCACCGAAGTGCGCGGATGTGCGCTCGCGAGCCCGCAGGTGTCACGCCGCATGCTGGCCGGCCTCGACGACCTGCTGCTGCTCGCACATCCGGATCGGCGGGAGCCGTTGCTGCGGCACCGCGCACTGCTCCGCCAAGCGGTCGACGAGAGCGCCTCGAACGCGACGGACCGCGCGTTCGCGTTGCGCCCCGACCGGCAGGGCATCGGCTGACCGGTTCGCCGGCCGGCCGATGCCCCGGCGCCTCTCCGCTCACGGAAGAAGCTGGTACTCCGGGAAGTTCCCGGGCAGCCGCTCGCCCGCCGGCCCCTGCGTCACCGCACGCACCAGCAGTTCGCCGCCGACGAACGCCCCGCGCCAGGACGCGCCGAAGCCGCCGAACAACTCGTCCCGGTCCCCACGGGAGCGCGGCTTGCCGTGCCCCACCTTGAACGCGCGGATCTGCGGGGCCAGGCGCTCGTACGTCGCCCGATCATCGGTGGACAGGGTGGCGACGAGCGCGCCGTTGGACGCGTTCATCGCGGCCAGCAGTTCCGCCTCCGTGTCGACCAGGACGATCGTGTCGACCGGGCCGAAGGGTTCCGCGTGGTGGAGCGGAGAAGACGGCGGCGGGTTGAGCAGCGTGACCGGTTGTACGTACGCCGAGGTGTCCTGGCCGGGCAGGAAGCGGGCGTCCGCGAGCCGGCCCCGGTGCAGCGGGACGGCGCCGCGGTCGATGGCCTCGGCGACCTGGTCCTGGAGTTCCTTCGCCTTGGCCGCGTTGATCACCGGCCCGAAGTCCAGCTGCGGGTAGGCGTCGTCCCGCTTCTCGACCGCCAGCGGGTGGCCGACTCTCAGCCTGCGTACCGCCGGGAGGTACGCGGCCAGGAACTCGTCGAACAGCTCACGCTGGACGACGAAGCGCGGGTACGCCGTGCAGCGCTGTTTGCCGTAGTCGAAGAGCTTGGGCACGACCGCCGTGAGCGCGTCCCAATCCGTGTAGTTCCAGATGCCCCAGGTGTTGAGTCCCTCCTGTTCGAGTACATGTCGTTTGCCTAGGTCGGCGACGGCCGTGGCCACCGCGGCGCCGGTGTCGCGGCCGCCGACGAAGGAGACACAGCCGATCTCGGGCGCCCGCACCAGCGCCTCCGACAGCTCGCCTCCGCTGCCGCTGACGAGGGTGACGGGTATGCCCTCGCGGGCGGCCAGCGCACAGGCCAGGGTCAGACAGGCGACACCGCCGTCGGTCGGGGTCTTGGCGATGACCGCGTTGCCTGCCAGTGCTTGTACCAACACTGCGTGAACGAGCACGCTCATCGGGTAGTTCCAGCTCGCGACGTTGGAAACCGGGCCGTCCAGCGGAGCCCGGTCCGCGACCATCGTTTCGATCCCGTCGACGTACCAGCGCACGCCGTCGATGGCCCGGTCGACGTCCGCCTGGGCGAGCCGCCAGGGCTTGCCGATCTCCCAGACGAGGAGCAGAGCGAGCAGGTCGCGGTGCTGGGTCAGGGCGTCGAGGGTGGCGGCGACCCGGGCGCGGCGCTCGTCCAGGGGGATGTGCCGCCAGGCGCGGTGCTGGTCGAGCGATGCGCGGACGGCCTGGTGGGCGGTGGCCCGGTCAAGGCGCGGCGGGCCGGCGATCGGGCTGCCGTCGACGGGGCTGGTGGCGGGAAGGGCACGGCCGTCGGCCTGCCAGGTGGAGTTCCAGAGGTTGAGGACACGGTCGTCCCGGAATGCCTCCGGTGCGACGGTCAGGCAGCGCTGCCAGGCATCGGCCCAGGAGGTGCCGGATTTGAGGGTGAGCGTGGTTGCCATGAGGGTCTCCGCTCTCGGTGCACAGTCGGGGCGGTGATGGCTGTGTCGGAAGCCGGCCAGGCGCGGCGCCACCTGAAGGTGCCTCCGGGTGGGCCGTGAGTGGCGTCAGGCCTTTGCGGCAAGGCACTCCAGCACCAGTCGCGCGGTCTCGGTGGGCGTGTTGCCGACTCCTACGCCGACCGCCTCCAGCGCTTCCTGCTTGGCCGCCGCCGTGCCGGACGAGCCGGACACGATCGCGCCCGCGTGTCCCATCGTCTTGCCCTCGGGTGCGGTGAAGCCGGCGATGTAGCCGACGACCGGCTTGGTGACGTGGTCGCGGATGTACGCGGCCGCGCGTTCCTCGGCGTCGCCACCGATCTCGCCGATCAGGACGATGAGTTCGGTGTCGGGGTCGTCCTGGAAGGCGGCCAGGCAGTCGATGTGGGTCGTGCCGACGACGGGGTCGCCACCGATGCCGACGCAGGTGGAGAAGCCGATGTCGCGGAGCTCGTACATCAGTTGGTACGTGAGCGTGCCGGACTTGGAGACCAGGCCGATGCGGCCGGGCTTGGTGATGTCGGCCGGGATGATGCCCGCGTTGGCCTGGCCGGGGGTGATCAGGCCGGGGCAGTTGGGGCCGATGACGCGGGTGCCGCGTGCCTTCGCGTAGGAGGTGAGGGCGACGGAGTCGTGGACGGGGATGCCTTCGGTGATCACGACGGCGAGTTGGACGCCGGCGTCGGCGGCCTCGATGACGGCCGCCTTGGTGAAGGCGGGCGGTACGAAGACGACGGTGACGTCGGCGCCGGTCGCGCGCATGCCGTCGGCGACCGTGCCGAACACGGGGACGGCTCGGTCGTCGAAGTCGACGGTGCGGCCCGCCTTGCGCGGGTTGACGCCGCCGACGACGTTGGTCCCGGCGGCGAGCATGCGCCGGGTGTGCTTCATGCCCTCGCCGCCGGTCATGCCCTGGACGAGGACCTTGCTCTCCTTGGTGAGGTAGATGGCCATGTCGTCGTGTCTCCTCAGGCTGTGGCGGCGGCGAGTCGGGCGGCCCGCTGCGCGGCGCCGTCCATGGTGGTGGCCTGCTGGACCAGCGGATGCGCGCGGTCGTCGAGGATGGCTCGGCCACGTGCGGCGTTGTTGCCGTCGAGGCGTACGACGAGCGGTTTGGTCAACTGGATGCTGTCCAGGGCCCGCACGATGCCGTCGGCGACGGCGTCGCATGCGGTGATTCCGCCGAAGACGTTGACGAGGACGGACTTCACCGCCGGGTCGGAGAGGATGACGGAGAGCCCGTCGGCCATGATCTGGGCCGAGGCACCGCCGCCGATGTCGAGGAAGTTGGCGGGGCGGGCGCCGCAGCCCGCGACCACGTCGAGGGTCGACATGACCAGGCCGGCGCCGTTACCAATGATGCCCACCTCGCCGTCGAGCTTGACGTAGTTGAGGCCCTTGGCGGCGGCCGTCGCCTCCAGCGCGTCGTCGTGCTCCACGGTGTCGGCGCCCCAACGTGCCTGCCGGAAGCGGGCGTTGTCGTCGAGGGTTACCTTGCCGTCGAGGGCGAGGATCTGTCCCTGCGCGGTGCGCACGAGCGGGTTCACCTCGACGAGGAGGGCGTCCTCGCGGACCAGCACCTCCCACAGTCGTACGAGGACGTCGACGGTCTGCGGCGGCAGTCCGGCCGCTTCGGCGATCTCGCCCGCCTTCGCCGAGGTGACGCCCTCGGCCGGGTCGACCGGGATGCGCGCCACGGCGTCGGGCCGGGTGGCCGCGATCTCCTCGATCTCCATGCCGCCCTCGGCCGAGGCGATGGCGAGGAAGCCGCCCGCCGCGCGGTCGAGTACGTAGGACACGTAGAACTCGGTCTCGATGTCCACGGGTTGGGCCAGCATCACCTTGCCGACGGTGTGGCCCTTGATGTCCATGCCGAGGATCTGGCGTGCCGTGATCTCGGCGGCCGCGGGGTCCGCGGCGAGCTTCACGCCGCCCGCCTTGCCTCGGCCACCGGTCTTCACCTGCGCCTTGACCACGACCCGGCCGCCGAGCCGACGTGCGATCTCGCGGGCTTCCTTGGGTGAGTCCGTCACCTCTGCCCGCGGCACCAAGATGCCGTGTTCCTCGAAGAGTTCCCTTGCCTGGTGCTCGTACAGGTCCATTCCGGCTCCTGACTCAAAAGTGCCGCACGCCCCCTGGACACCACCCACCGGATGCGGGATAACAAGGTTCATACAGTATTCGTCGACTGTATGCAATGTACCGCGAGAGCCGTTCCAACCCCCTACGAAGGGACAGGACTTCGCCATGCCCGACGACACCCAGGACGTCATTTCCGGTGGTCATCTCGTTGCCAAGGCGCTGAAGGCCGAGGGGGTCGACCGCATCTACACCTTGTGCGGCGGCCACATCATCGACATCTACGACGGCTGCGTCGACGAGGGCATCGAGGTCGTCGACGTCCGTCACGAGCAGGTCGCCGCCCATGCCGCCGACGGTTACGCCCGTATCACCGGCAAGCCCGGCTGCGCGGTCGTCACCGCGGGTCCCGGCACCACCGACGCCGTCACCGGCGTCGCCAACGCCTTCCGCGCCGAGTCCCCGATGCTGCTCATCGGCGGCCAGGGCGCCCTCACCCAGCACAAGATGGGGTCCCTCCAGGACCTCCCGCACGTCGACATGATGACGCCGATCACCAAGTTCGCGGCGGCCGTGCCGGACACGGCGCGCGCCGCGGACATGGTGTCGATGGCGTTCCGCGAGTGCTACCACGGCGCGCCCGGCCCCTCCTTCCTGGAGATCCCGCGCGATGTCCTCGACGCCAAGGTGCCGGTGAGCAAGGCGCGCGTGCCCAAGGAGGGCGCCTACCGCGCCTCCACCCGCTCGGCCGGTGACCCCGAGGCCATCGAGAAGCTCGCCGACCTGCTGGTCCACGCCGAGAAGCCGGCCATCCTGCTCGGCAGCCAGGTCTGGACGACACGAGGCACCGCGGCGGCCATCGAACTCGTCCGCACCCTCAACATCCCCGCCTATATGAACGGCGCCGGCCGAGGCACACTCCCGCCCGGCGACCCGCACCACTTCCAGCTGTCACGCCGGTACGCCTTCTCCAACGCCGACGTCATCGTCGTCGTCGGTACCCCCTTCGACTTCCGCATGGGCTACGGCAAGCGGCTCTCCCCGGACGCGACCGTCGTCCAGATCGACCTCGACTACCGCACCGTCGGCAAGAACCGCGACATCGACCTCGGCATCGTGGGCGACGCCGGGCTCGTGCTGAAGTCGGTGACCGAGGCGGCCTCCGGGCGCGTCAACGGCGGCGCGTCGAAGCGCAAGGAGTGGCTCGACGAGCTGCGCGCCGCAGAGCAGACCGCTCTGGAGAAGCGGCTGCCCAGCCTGAAGTCGGACGCCTCGCCTATCCACCCGTACCGGCTGGTCAGCGAGATCAACGACTTCCTCACCGAGGACTCGATCTACATCGGCGACGGCGGCGACATCGTCACCTTCTCCGGTCAGGTCGTGCAGCCCAAGTCGCCCGGGCACTGGATGGACCCGGGTCCGCTGGGCACGCTCGGCGTCGGGGTGCCGTTCGTGCTCGCGGCCAAGCAGGCGCGGCCCGACAAGGAGGTCGTCGCGCTCTTCGGCGACGGGGCCTTCTCCCTGACCGGCTGGGACTTCGAGACACTCGTCCGCTACAACCTCCCCTTCGTCGGCATCGTCGGCAACAACTCCTCCATGAACCAGATCCGCTACGGCCAGGCCCAGAAGTACGGCCTGGAGCGCGAGCGGGTCGGCAACACCCTCGGCGACGTCCACTACGACAAGTTCGCGCAGATGCTGGGCGGTTACGGCGAGGAGGTCCGTGACCCCGCCGACATCGGCCCCGCGCTGCGGCGCGCCCGTGAGTCCGGCAAGCCGTCGCTGATCAACGTCTGGGTCGACCCGGACGCGTACGCCCCCGGAACCATGAACCAGACCATGTACAAGTGAGGAGGCCTTCATGACTGGTACGTCGACCAAGGCTCTCGAAGGCATCCGCGTCCTGGACATGACCCACGTCCAGTCCGGCCCCTCCGCGACCCAACTGCTGGCCTGGCTCGGCGCGGACGTCGTCAAGCTGGAGGCGCCGACCGGTGACATCACACGCAAGCAGTTGCGCGACCTCCCGGACGTCGACTCCCTCTACTTCACGATGCTCAACTGCAACAAGCGGAGCATCACCCTCAACACCAAGACCGAGCGTGGCAAGGAGATCCTCACCGAGCTGATCCGGCGTTCCGACGTCATGGTCGAGAACTTCGGGCCGGGCGCGGTCGACCGGATGGGCTTCACCTGGGACCGCATCCAGGAGATCAATCCGCGTATCGTCTATGCCTCCATCAAGGGGTTCGGGGACGGTCCGTACACCAACTTCAAGGCGTACGAGGTAGTCGCTCAGGCCATGGGCGGGTCGATGTCGACCACCGGTTTCGAGGACGGGCCGCCGCTGGCGACCGGAGCCCAGATCGGGGACTCGGGGACGGGTGTGCACGCCGTCGCGGGGATTCTCGCGGCGCTGTTCCAGCGCGAGAACACCGGGCGTGGGCAGCGGGTCAACGTGGCCATGCAGCACGCTGTACTCAACCTGTGCCGGGTGAAGCTGAGGGACCAGCAGCGCCTGGCACATGGGCCGCTTGCTGAATATCCGAACGACGACTTCGGCACGGAAGTTCCCCGCTCGGGAAACGCGTCCGGCGGCGGTCAGCCCGGCTGGGCGGTCAAGTGCGCGCCGGGCGGCCCGAACGACTACGTGTACGTCATCGTGCAGCCCGTCGGCTGGCAGCCGCTCAGCGAGCTCATCGGCCGGCCCGAACTCGCCGACGACCCCGAGTGGGCCACGCCGGAGGCCCGGCTGCCCAAGCTCAACAAGATGTTCCAGCTGATCGAGGAGTGGTCCTCGACCCTGCCCAAGTGGGAGGTCCTGGAGCGGCTCAACGCGCACAACATCCCGTGCGGGCCGATCCTGTCCACCAAGGAGATCATCGAGGACTCCTCGCTGGTCGCCAACGACATGGTCGTCACCGTGCCGCACCCCGAGCGGGGCGAGTTCGTGACCGTCGGCAGTCCGCTCAAGCTCTCCGACTCCCCCGTCGAGGTGTCCAGTTCACCGCTGCTCGGCCAGCACAACGAAGAGGTCTACATCGGCGAGCTCGGCCTCGGTGACGAGGAACTGCGCCTGCTCAAGTCGAACGGAGTGATCTGACGTGATGGCCGAAGACCGCGTCCTGCGGGTGCGGACGCTCCTCGACTCGGTGCGGGCCGAGGGCCGTACGGCGCTCACCGCGCCCGAGGGCAAGGTGATCGCCGACGCGTACGGCATCGCCGTACCGGGCGAGGAGCTCGCGACCGACGTCGACGAGGCGGTGGCGTACGCGGCGCGCTTCGGCGGACCGGTCGTCATGAAGATCGTTTCGCCGGACATCCTGCACAAGACCGACGCCGGCGGGGTGATCGTGGGCGTCGAAGGGGCGGCGGACGTACGGGCCGCGTTCCACAAGATCATCGACAACGCGCGCGCGTACAACGCGGATGCCCGTATCGAGGGCGTGCAGGTGCAGGAGCTGCTTCCGCAGGGGCAGGAGGTCATCGTCGGCGCGGTCACCGACCCGACGTTCGGGAAGGTCGTGGCCTTCGGGCTCGGCGGGGTGCTCGTCGAGGTCCTCAAGGACGTCACCTTCCGGCTGGCCCCCGTGGACGCCGACGAGGCACTGTCCATGCTGGACTCGATCCGGTCGGCGGAGATCCTGCGCGGGGTACGCGGCCAGGCGGGGGTGGACCGGTGGGCGGTAGCCGAGCAGATCCGCCGGGTGTCGCAACTGGTCACGGACTTCCCGGAGATCGCCGAGGTGGACCTCAACCCGGTGATCGCCACCGCGGAGGGCGCGGTGGCCGCCGACATCCGGGTGATCCTCTCCGAGGCGCCGGCGAAGCAGCGTCGCCGCTACTCGCGCGAGGAGATCCTCACCTCCATGCGACGCCTGATGCAGCCGGCGTCGGTGGCCGTCATCGGGGCGTCCAACGAGCAGGGCAAGATCGGCAATTCGGTCATGCGCAACCTCATCGACGGAGGTTTCGCCGGGGACATCCACCCGGTGAACCCCAAGGCCGATGACATTCTGGGCCGCAAGGCGTACAAGAGTGTCACGGACGTTCCCGGTGAGGTGGACGTGGCGGTCTTCGCTATCCCCGCCAAGTTCGTGGCCGCGGCCCTGGAGGAGGTGGGACGCAAGAAGATCCCGAACGCCGTCCTGATCCCTTCCGGGTTCGCGGAGACCGGTGAGCACGAGCTCCAGGCGGAGATCGTGGAGATCGCCGAGCGGCACGGCGTCCGGCTGCTCGGACCGAACATCTACGGCTACTACTCGACGTGGCAGGACCTGTGCGCCACGTTCTGCACGCCGTACGACGTCAAGGGCGGGGTGGCGCTGACCTCGCAGTCCGGCGGCATCGGTATGGCCATCCTGGGCTTCGCGCGGACCACCAAGACGGGCGTGTCGGCGATCGTCGGCCTCGGCAACAAGTCGGACCTGGACGAGGACGACCTGCTGACCTGGTTCGGTGAGGACCCGCACACCGAGTGCATCGCGATGCACCTGGAGGACCTCAAGGACGGCCGCGCCTTCGTCGAGGCCGCGCGGGCGACCGTACCGAAGAAGCCGGTCGTCGTCCTCAAGGCGGGCCGTACGGCGGCGGGCGCGAAGGCCGCGGGTTCGCACACCGGTGCGCTCGCCGGCGACAACGCCGTGTACGACGACATTCTCAAGCAGGCCGGTGTCATCCGGGCGCCCGGCCTGAACGAGATGCTCGAGTACGCGCGCGCGTTGCCGGTGCTTCCCGCTCCCGAGGGCGACAACATCGTGATCATCACCGGAGCCGGCGGCAGCGGCGTGCTGCTGTCGGACGCCGTGACCGACAACGGGCTGTCCCTGATGGAGATCCCGCCGGACCTGGACGAGGCCTTCCGGAAGTTCATCCCGCCCTTCGGGGCCGCGGGCAACCCGGTGGACATCACGGGGGGCGAGCCGCCGTCGACGTACGAGGCGACGATCCGGCTCGGTCTGGAGGACCCGCGTATCCACGCACTGGTCCTGGGCTACTGGCACACGATCGTCACTCCCCCGATGGTCTTCGCGGAACTCACCGCGCGCGTGGTGGCCGAGTTCCGGCAGCGCGGTATCGAGAAGCCCGTCGTCGCGTCGCTCGCGGGCGACGTCGAGGTCGAGGAGGCCTGCCAGTACCTGTACGAGCGGGGGGTCGTGGCGTACCCGTACACGACCGAGAAGCCGGTGGCCGTGCTGGGCGCCAAATACCGGTGGGCGCGGGCGGCGGGGTTGTTGGGGGGCGGTTCATGAGGTGAGGGAGCACGGGCCGGCCGACGGTGCGCGTCGGCCGGCCCCGGGACCCGTGCGCACACGAAAGGCATTGGACAGGGGGCGCTGGCCAGAACTTTCGACGCAAGGGGTGCAACCGACATGACCACAACCGACGTTCCAAGGGTCGCCGCCTATCGGGAGGTGACCGACAAGAACGGACGCGTCTACCGCGTCGGTGAGTCCGACATCGACATCATGGGGCGCAAACGCAAGTGGATGGTCATCCTGCCCTGGATCGGCATGATGGGCATCTCGTCCGCCGAGTACGCGTTCGCGTCCGCCGAGGACACGCTCCACACCGCGCACCACTGGGCCAGTGCGCACATCTTCTGGATGATGACGGTCTGGGTCTTCTTCCAGGCCGCGGTGGCCTTCCCCGCCGGCAAGCTGCGTGAGTCCGGCAAGCTGCCGGCCCGTTTCGCCATGATGCTGGGTGCGGCGGGCACCCTGCTGGGCTATCTCTCGCTGGCCTACGCACCCCATGTCGTCGTCGCCTACATCGGCTTCAGCATGTTCAGCGGCATGGGCGCCGGCATGGTCTACGCCACTTGCGTCAACATGGTCGGCAAGTGGTATCCGGAGCGCAAGGGCGGCAAGACCGGATTCGTCAACGGCGGTTTCGCCTACGGCTCGGTGCCCTTCGTCTTCCTCTTCACCGGCTACATGGACCTGACCAACTTCCGCTGGGTGCTGGTCTCGGTCGGGCTCCTCCTCGCCCTGATGGTGGGCGTGGCCGGCTTCTTCTTCAAGGACCCGCCGAAGAACTGGTGGCCCGCCGACATCGACCCGCTCAACCCTCCCAAGGACTCGCGCGCCGCGCGCTCGCTGCGGATGAACCCGCCCGCGGTGCGCCAGTACACGCCTCTGGAAGCCTGGAAGACCGGCCGGGTCGCCCTGATGTGGTTCTGTCTGGCGTGCACGTCCGGCGTGAACATCTTCGGTATCGCCTTCCAGGTGGACATCGGTGAGGAGGCCGGCTTCGCCGGCGGGATCGTGGCGACGGCCATGTCACTGAAGGCGGTCGTCAACGGCACCGGGCGCGGCGTGATCGGCTGGCTGTCCGACCTCTACGGCCGCAAGCGGTGCCTGCTCGCCGTCTGCGTCATCCTGGGCCTCGCCCAGTACGGCATCCTCTGGTCGGCGGAGAGCAAGCACCTGACGTTCTTCCTGATCTTCTCCGCGATCTCCGGCTTCGGCGGCGGCGCCATCTTCCCGATGTTCGCGGCGCTCACGGCCGACTACTTCGGCGAGAACAACAACGCGTCCAACTACGGCATGGTCTACAGCGCCAAGCTCGTCTCCGGTCTGGGCGCGGGCATGGGTGCCGTGGTCGTCAGCGCCTGGGGACACTCCGGTGCCTTCATCCTGGCCGGCTCCATCTCGCTCTTCGCCGGCTGCGTGGCGCTGTTCCTCAGCCCGCCAGGACGCGACAAGGAAACGCGCGTCGCCCCCAACCCACGACCGCTCGGCGAGGACATGGCCTGACATGACGGCAGATCCGTACGCAGCAAGCAGTTCGTCCGCATCATCCGACGCCGCACACCGTCCCTACCGTGAGGTGACCGACGCGCGCGGGCGCGTCTATCGCATCGGCGAGACCGACCGCGACATCCTCGGCCACTCCCGCAAGATCATGGTGTATCTCCCGTGGATCGCCATGATGGCCATCAGCGTCTTCGAATACGCGTACGGCTCTGCCGAGGACACCCTGTCCCATGCGCACGGCTGGACGCAGAGCAACACCTTCTGGATCCTCAGCGTCTGGGTGTTCTTCCAGGCCGGCATCGCCTTCCCTGCGGGCTGGCTGCGCGAGAAGGGCATCCTGACGGCCCGCAGGGCCATGTACCTGGGCTCGGGCATGTGCCTGCTGGGGTTCCTCGCCCTCTCGCACCTGGACAACGTCCTGCTGGCGATCCTCGGCTTCGGGGTCGTCGGCGGCCTCGGGGCCGGCCTGGTCTACGCGACCTGCATCAACATGGTCGGCAAGTGGTTTCCCGAACGGCGCGGCGCCCGGACCGGGTTCGTCAACGGCGGATTCGCGTACGGATCACTGCCGTTCATCTTCATCTTCAACTACGGGTTCGACACCGCGAACTACCACCGGGTGCTGGACCTGATCGGCTGCTACATCATGATCGTCGTCCTCGGATGCGCGTACTTCTTCAAGGACCCGCCGAAGAACTGGTGGCCCGCGGACGTCGATCCGCAGACGCACACGGGCGACCGGAAGAACGCGGTGAGCCTCGCCAAGAACCCTCCGGCGGTGAAGCAGTACACGCCCCGGGAGGCCATCAGGACCGGCATGCTGCCCCTGATGTGGCTGTCCGTCGTACTGACCGCCGGGGTGTCGATCTTCGGCATCTCCTTCCAGGTCGACTACGCCAAGGACGTGGGCTTCGGCCCGCTGGTCGCTGCGTCGTCGATGGGCGTGATGGCGGTGATCAACGGCATCGGCCGCGGTGTCGTGGGCTGGCTGTCGGACCGGTGGGGCCGCAAGTCGACGCTGGTGTTCGTGATCGTCGTGCTGGGCCTCGCCCAGTTCGGCGTGATCTGGGCGGGCGATCTCAGGAGCGAATGGCTGTTCCTGTTCTTCGCCTTCCTCTCCGGTTTCGGCGGCGGCGCCTTCTACCCGCTGTTCGCGGCGCTCACCCCCGACTACTTCGGGGAGAACTACAACGCCACCAACTACGGGCTCGTCTACAGCGGCAAGCTGATCAGCGGCCTGTTCGGCGGCGGACTGGGTTCCATGGTCGTCGCGGCCTGGGGCTACGACGGCGCGTACGCGCTGGCCGGCGGCGTGTCGTTGGTGGCCGCGGCCATCGCTTTGCTGCTGCGGCAGCCAGGGCGGAGCGCGACGGTCCCGCACCCCGTGCACTGACCGGTCGCGCATGTGAGGAGGCCCTCCCCGCTCGGGGAGGGCCTCCTCATGTCGGTTCGAGGACCGTCAGCACTTCTCCCGCAGCGAGTGCAGATGCGCGCTCGAACGGCGTGCGAAGGTCAACGACTCGGTCGGGTTGTCGTGCTCCGCCTGCCAGTGGTGGGCGAACCGCTGTCCGCGCAGCCTGGTCACAGCGGAGATGAACCGCTTGTAGTCGATGTCGCCGTCACCGACGTCGACCATGTCGTAGCCGTACTGGTTGGTCGGATCGCTCACGCCGTCCTTGACGTGGAAGAGCGGGTAGCGGTGCGGCTGCTTCAGTACGTAGTCCAGGGGCTCGAAGGGGGCGGCCGATCCGTCGGGCCGCTTCGAGAAGCGGAACTGGCCGGAGTACGCCCAGAAGATGTCCATCTCCAGGTACACGAGGTCGGGGTCGGTCTCCGCGAGCAGCACGTCGTAGAGGCGCACCTTGGGGTTGTCGGTGGCGAAGGAGAACTCCTCGGAGTGGTTGTGCTGGTAGAACTTCAAGCCGCGCGCCTTCGCCGCGGCACCGTAGGTGTTGAACTCCTCGGCGGCACGCTTCCAGGCGTCGACGGTGGAGCCGTAGCGGAACGGGCCGGACGCGGTGCCTATGTGCTTCAGGCCGAGGGCCTGGGCGTCGTCGAGGACCTTGGTGAGGTTCTGGGCGAAGGTGTAGGCGTTCGGGTCGTCGGAGTAGTAGCCGACGTGGCTGCCGATCGGGTTCAGGCCGTGGTTCCTCGCCAGCCTCTTGAGCTGGGCGAGGGTGATCGGTCCGGCCGAGCCCTGGGTGTATCCGGCGAACTCGACCTCGTCGTAGCCGTACTTCTCCAACTCGGCGAAGACAGGGGCGAAACCGAGCGTGGAAACCTTGTCGCGCAGGCTGTAGAGCTGGATGCCGAGGCGACCGGGCGGCAGGACGGGACGGCCGCGGCCGGCGCCGCGGGAGGTCGCGTCGGTGGTGGACGCGGCGCCCGGAGCGGCGGTCACGGGGGCAGCGGCGGCGCCCAGCAGGGCCGCGGCCGTGGTGCCCGCGGCCACGCCGAGCATGCCTCGTCTGCTGAGGCGGTGGGTGAGTTCGGGATCCGTCTGGGAAAAGCGGCTCATGCCTGGAACTCCCTGTGATCGAAGGCCGTTGTCAGTGGTGAGTGCTTCACTTGTGATCAGTCGGAGCTGAGCGGGCTGACCGCTCAGCCGAGACCGGCGAGTTGGAGCAGAAGTGACTTCACATCGGTGGCCGCGACGCGGTCGCCGACAGCGCGGGGGGGGGTGGAGCAGATGAGGAGCGGACCGTCGGCGTCGCTCGCTGGGATGCGGCCATGGCTGCCGCGAATAGGTGAGGGATCCAGAGGCACGACCGCCATGCGGTAGCGCATGCCGAGTTTCTTGCGGGCGAGCGCGGTCGCCGCCTTGACCTTGACGTAGGGGTCGAGGGGATCCATGAAGAGTTCGACCGGGTCGTAGCCGGGTTTGCGATGGATCTCGACGAGTCGCGCGAAGTCGGGCGCGCGGGCGTCGTCCAGCCAGTAGTAGTACGTGAACCAGGCGTCCGGCTCCGCGACGGCGACGAGCTCGCCGGAGCGCGGGTGGTCGAGGTGGTGGGCCTTCTTGCCCTCGTCGTCGAGGAGTTGCTCGATGCCGGGCAGTCCGTCCAGGGCGGCCCGGGTCGCGTCGAGGTCTTCCGGCCTGCGTACGTAGACATGGGCGATCTGGTGGTCGGCGACCGCGAAGGCGCGTGACGCCATCGGGTCCAGGTACTCCATGCCGTCCTGGGTGTGTACTTCGAGCAGCCCTGCCTGCCGCAGGGCGCGGTTGATGTCGACGGGGCGGCTCACGCGAGTGATGCCGTACTCGGACAGCGCGACGACGGTACGGCCCTCGGATCGGGCGTCGTCCAGCAGCGGGGCCATAGCTGCGTCCAGGTCGGCGGCCGCCTTCAGGGAGCGTGGGTCGTCGGGGCCGAAGCGCTGCAAGTCGTAGTCGAGATGAGGGAGGTAGCACAGGGCCAGGTCGGGGTGGCGGGTGCGGATGATGTGGCGGGTCGCGTCGATGATCCAGCGGCTGGACACGAGATCGGCGCCGGGGCCCCAGAAGTGGAACAGCGGGAACGTGCCGAGTCTCCCGGTGAGTTCGTCGTGCAGGGCGGGCGGGCGGGTGTAGCAGTCGGGTTCCTTGCGGCCGTCGGAGTAGTAGATCGGACGGGGGGTGACGGTGAAGTCGGTGTCGGCGCCCATGGCGTACCACCAGCAGATGTTGGCGACGGTGTAGCCGGGGTGTGCGCGGCGGGCGGCGTCCCAGAGTTTGTCGCCGGCGACCAGGCCGTTGTGCTGGCGCCACAGGAGTACGTCGCCGAGGTCACGGAAGTACCAGCCGTTGCCGACGATGCCGTGCTCCGACGGGTGGGTGCCGGTGAGGAAGGTGGACTGGGCGGCGCAGGTGACGGCGGGCAGGACGGTGCCGAGCGGGGCGTGGCAGCCGGACTGGGCGAGTCTCTTGAGGTGCGGCATGTGGTCGAGGAGACGGGGGGTGAGGCCGACGACGTCGAGGACGAGGAGAGGGGTGGGGCGGCGCTGAGCGGTGGCGTCCGGTCGGGGTGCTGGGCGGCCTCGGGGTGCGGTGGGCGGCGCTGTCGGGCTGGCCGGGTCCGCCGGATCCATCAGGTCCGCGGCGTCCGTCGGGTCGAGCGGCTCGGTCATGGCAGCTCCTTCAGGCCGAGGTCGGTCAGCAGATCGCGGGCGAGGGTGAGTTCGGCCGCGATGCCGTCGGCGAGCTGGCTGCGGGCTCGGGGCCGCAGTTCGGGTGGGAGGGCCTGCCAGGTGTAGGTCTCGACCTCCAGGTGGCGGGTGAGCGGGTGCGGGCCGCCGACGAGGCGGGTCAGGGCGGTCTTGAGCACGGGGAGTGTGGAGGTGAGGGGTGCGGCGGGGGCCGCGTGGAGCGGGACGTGGAAGTGGGCCCGCCAGGGCGAGGCGTCGGGCAGGGCGTCGCCCTTGAGGGCCTCGCCCAGGTCGTCGGTGCCGCGCAGGCCGGCGGCGGTGGCGGTGCGGGTCTGGTGCAGGAAGCGGGGTTCGTCGAAGGCGGCGAGGGCCTCGCGGACTTCGGGGAGGTGGGGGTGTTCGGCGTGCAGAGCGGCTGAGAGCTGGGACTTGACGACGGGGACGCGTGCTTCGGCGAGTGCGTCCAGGGCGGTGTGCGGATCTTCGAAGGAGGTGGCGAGGTGACAGGTGTCGACGCAGATGCCGATGCGGTCGTCGCCGATCGCGGTGAGTGGGGTGATGGCGTCGGCGGTGGTCTCGACGGTGCAGCCGGGTTCGGGTTCGAGGCCGACGCGGATGTCGCGGCCGGTCAGCTCCTGGAGGGCGTCGAGGCGTTCGGCGAGGGTGAGCAGGGCGGTGCGGGCGGTCTCGGCGCGCTGCTCGTCGTAGGCGGTGCGCCAGGCGAGGGGCAGGGTGGAGATGCTGCCCTGGGTGACGTCGTCGGGGAGAAGTCCGGCGAGGACACGGGCCAGGGCGGTGGTGTGGTCGAGGCGCTCTGGGTCGGCCCAGTCCGGTTTGTACACACGGTACTTGACCTCTTCGGCTCCGAATCCTTCATACGGGAAGCCGTTCAGGGTGACGACCTCGAGGCCTCGCCGGTCGAGTTCGGTGCGCAGTCCGCGCAAGGCGGACGGGTCGCTGACGAGGGCGTGAGCGGCGTCCTTGGCGAGCCACAGGCCGATGCCGAGGCGGTCTCGGCCGAGCCGGCGGCGGACGGGTTCGCAGTGGTCGCGGAGCTGGGCGAGGATGCCGTCGAGGGTCTCGGCCGGGTGGACGTTGGTGCAGTAGGCGAGGTGGACGGTGGAGCCGTCGGGGTGGCGGAAGCGCATGGCTCACGCTCCCGTGGCCGGTGCGCCGGCAGGGTCGTGCCGCTGTCTCGGTGCGCCCGCCGGTCCGTCAGAGTCCTTCGGGGCGCCACGGAGGATGGAGTTGCCCTCGTGGGTGGCTTCCGGGGTCGTGATGTCGAGGTCGAGGCGGCCGCTGAGCCCGTAGAAGGCGACCGGGTTGCGCCACAGCACGAGATCGACGTCGTCCGCGTCGAAGCCCTCGGCCAGCATCAGGTCCGCGACCCGGCGGGTCTTCAGGGGGTCGCTCCTGCCCCAGTCGGCGGCGGAGTTCACCAGTACCTGCTCGGGGCCGTACTCCCGGAGGATCGCGACCATCCGTTCCTCGTCCATCTTGGTGTCGGGATAGACGGAGAACCCGAGCCAGCAGCCGCTGTCCTTGGCCTCCTTGACGGTGGTCTCGTTGAGGTGGTCGACCAGGACGTGGTCCGGGGGCAGTGCGGATTCCCGGACGACGTCGAGGGTGCGGCGCAGGCCCGCGAGCTTGTCGCGGTGCGGGGTGTGGACGAGCGCGGGGAGTTCGTGGGCGGCGGCCAGCTGGAGCTGGGCGGCGAGGGCGGTGTCCTCGGCGGGGGTCATCGAGTCGTAGCCGATCTCGCCGACGGCGACGACCTGATCCTTGACGAGATACCGGGGCAGTTCGTCGAGGACGGCGACACAGCGCGGGTCGTTCGCCTCCTTGGGGTTGAGGGCGAGCGTGCAGTGGTGGGCGATGCCGTGCTGGGCGGCGCGGAAGGGCTCCCAGCCCAGAAGGGAGTCGAAGTAGTCGAGGAAGGAGGCGACCGAGGTGCGGGGTTGGCCCAGCCAGAAGGAGGGCTCGACGACGGCGCGGATGCCGGCGGTGTGCATGGCCTCGTAGTCGTCGGTGGTCCGAGAGGTCATGTGGATGTGGGGGTCGAAGAGGCGCATCAGGACTCCTTGCCGTCGGTGCCGCGGGTGCCGTGGGGGGCCGGCGGAGTGGCTGTGGGGTCGGTCAGGGTCAGGACGCGGTGCAGGTCTTCGGGGACGGGGCGGCCCGCGGCGGTGCGTTCGGCGGCGTAGTCACCGAGCATGCGGGCGAGTTCGGCGTCTCGGTGGGCGCGGCGGTCCAGTTCGGCCACGGCGTCGACGGGCACGCCGGTGAACAGGCACTTCAGTACGGCGTGGCGCCATTGGTGGGCGTCGAGGTGCCGGGCGGCGTAAGGGCCGACGGCGGCGGAGAGGAGGCGGGTGTCGTTGGTGCGCAGGGCGTCCTCGACGAGCGGGAGGGCGTCGGGGCCGGGCACGAGATGGGGCAGCGCGTGCAGGACGGCACGGCGTTCGGCGGCGGTGCCCTGGGAGTAGACGCGGGTGACGGCGTCCGTGTCCGCGCGGGCCGCGTGCAGGATGAGGACGCGGGCGGCGTCGGCGTAGTCGGACCCGCAGCGGCGGCCGGCCTCGGCGATGCGCAGCTCCCAGACGGAGATGGGGCCGTGGGTGCCGGGGTGCGCGGCGGCTTCGTCGAGGGCTCGGTGGAGCCAGGAGCGGGCGACGCTGCCGAGGCGGGCCGTGACGTGGCGGCGCAGGTCGGCCGGTGGGGTGAGGGCGGGGCTCGTGCCCTGCGGGTCGGGCCCTGGGGGCCGGGCGGACTCCCGATGCCCGGGGGTGCCTGCCTCTGCCCCTGCCCGGCCGTCGGCACCCGTCCGACCGTCGGCACCCGTCCGGCCATCGGCACCCGTCCGGCCCTCGGTATCCGTCCGGCATTCGGTATCAGTCCGGCATTCGGTATCCGTCCGGCATTCGGTATCCGGTCTGGACTCCATACTCCGGTCCTGGCTGTCGGCGGCCGGTTTGGACTCCGTCCGTCTGTCCTGGCCGTCGGCCTCCCGTGGGGACGCCGTGCCCCGGTCCTGGCTGTCGGCCTCCCGTGTGGACTCCGTACCCCGGTCCTGGCCGTCGGCGTCCGGCCCGCGCTCGGTGGCCTGGTGGGGCTCCGCGCCTGCACGGATGTCGGTGCGCGCGCGGGCCTCGGTGTCCGCGCCCGGGGTGGCCGGGGTGATGCGGGGGTGCGTCATGAGGTGCTCCCTTCACGGGTGGCGGAGGGATCGCCGGGGTGTGGGACGAGTACGGGTGATCGGGTGGCCGTGGCCTCGGCGCGGCGGAGGAACGGGAGGGAGAGTTCGGCGAATTGAGGGCCGGCGTGGGAGTGGCGGGGCAGTTCGACGACGGTCAGGCCCTGGTAACCGGTGGCGGAGAGGGCGGCGAGGACGGGTGGGAAGTCGATCTCGCCGTCGCCGAAAGGGAGGTGTTCATGGATACCGCGGCGCATGTCCTCGATCTGGACGTGACGCAGCCAGGGGGCGGCGGCACGTACGCAGTCGGCGGGAGGGAGGGGTTCGAGGCACTGGCAGTGGCCGATGTCGAGGGTCAGGCCGAGGAGGTCCGGGTCGCCGAGGGTGCGGCGGAGCCGGTGGAAGTCGGCGAGGGTGGCGAGGAGGTGGCCTGGTTCGGGTTCGACGGCGAGAGGGACGCCGGCGGTGGTGGCGGCGTCCAGGACCGGGGTGAGGGCGTCGGCCAGGCGGTGCCAGGCCGTGTCCGGGTCGGTTCCCTGCGGCGTGGTTCCGCTGAAGCAGTGGACGGCGTGGGCGCCGAGGTCGGCCGCGACGCGGACGGCGCGGAGCAGCAGGTCGACGCGGCGGGCGCGGTCGTCCGGGTCGGGGTCGAGAAGGGAGGGGCCGTGCTTGCGACGCGGGTCGAGAACGTAGCGGGCGCCGGTCTCCACGGTGACGTCCAGACCGAGTGCGTCGAGCCGTCGGGCCAGGCGGTCGGTGCGGGCGGCGAGGTCGGGGGCGTACGGGTCGAGGTGCATGTGGTCGAGCGTCAGGCCGACTCCGGCGTAGCCGAGGTCGGCGAGCAGGGCCAGGGCGTCGTCGAGGCGGAGGTCGGCGAGGCCGTTGGTGCCGTAGCCGAAGCGGAGGGGGGTGGGGGAGGCGGCCGGTTCTCCGGGGGCCTGCGCCGGGTGGGGCCGCGGGTTCATGTGACGCTCACCTTCTTCGTGTGCGCCCGTCCGAGCGGGGCGAGCGCGGGGACGGCCGTGGCGGTGAGCACTGATCCGTCTCGGGCCGCGAGCGGCGCCTGGGGCGGCACGGTGGCTCGGGTGCCGCCGCCGACGGGTCGCCGGGGCAGGAACGGTGAGGCATTGAGCGGGGCGTGGACGCGGGGGCGGACGGCGTGGGCGACCGGGCCGCTCAGTGCGTCGCCGGGAATGGCGAACCGGGCGGTGAGCCACAGCAGTTCGGCCTGGGCACGGCTATGGCGAGGGCTGCGGCTATGGCGAGGGCTACGGCTACGGCTACGGCTACGGCTCACGACGCTCCCCTACGGCACGCTCGCGCGAGTCGGCGCCCTGTGCGGGCGCGTCGTTGGCCGAGTCGCCGGGACCCGCGCCCCCACCAGCAGCTCGCTGCACGCACTGGCCGAGGCTCGTGCCCCGCGCGTCGGCTTCCAGCCGTTCGGCGGACTCCCGCGTGGTCTCGCCGGTGCCCGCAGGGCGGAGCCGCTCGGCCAGGCCCGCCAGCGCGGCGTACTGCTCCCCCAGGCTCGCCGGCCCGTCCCCCACCGGGTCCTTGAAGTAGAAGCCGAGTTCGGTGAGCGGGCCGGTCAGGCCGGTCTCGTGGGCCCGCGCCGTGAGGCGGGCCAGGTCCAGGACCAGGGGCGCGGCCAGGGCCGAGTCGCAGCCCTGCCAGATGGTCTGGAGGATCATGCGGGTGCCGAGGAATCCGTCGAAGGCGATGTGGTCCCAGGCGGTCTTCCAGTCGCCGAGAGCGGGGACGTCGTCGATGTGGACCTCGCCCTCGGGGACGGTGCCGAGGGTGTCGGCGAGGACGCGTTCCTTGCCGGCGTTCTTCGCGGCCGCGGCGGCCGGGTCCGCGAGGGCGGCGCCGTCTCCGCCGCCGAGCAGGTTGGTCCCGGACCAGGCCCGGACCGTCAGTGCCCGCTGCGCGAATATCGGGCCCAGCACGGCTCGCAGGAGGGTCTGTCCGGTCTTGCCGTCCCGGCCGGCGTAGGGCAGGCCGCTGCGCTCGGCCTCGCGGGCGGCGACGGGGTGGTGCAGACCCTCGGACGGGGTGAAGTTGACGTAGGGGCAGCCCGCGCGCAGGGCCGCCAGCGCGTACAGGGTGCTGGCCGGCAGCGGGGCGTCGGGCGCCTGGGACGCCGGTTCGGTGGAGGCGACGTTCACGACCACGGTCCGCTCGAGTTCGTGGCGGTGCGTGAAGTCGCGTATGTCGTCGGCGAAGGCCGTGATCAGTTCGGCGTCGCTCCTGGTGTCCCCCGGGGTGGGGCCGCCGGTCCTGATCTCCCGGTCGGCGGCGGCGAGTTCGGCCAAGACGGCGGTCGCGGTACCGGGTGGGAGGACGCCGCCGGCGGTCAGGGTCTCGGCACGTTTGGGCAGGGGGCAGTCGAGGGTGTCGTGGCCGCCGAAGACGAGGTCGGACAGGGCAGGCAGGCCGCTGTCGGTGAAGGCCGAGGTCTCGGTGACCATGCCGGTGGGCGGATGCAGCCCCGCGGTGATGGCGGCGCACCCCGTGACGACGGTGGTGGCGACGGAGCCTCGGGCTCCGATCAGCCACACTCCCACACGCGGTCGGGAGAGGGACGCGGACATGGGCAGCCTCCTTGTCGTGCGCGAACCCCGGGGGGTGGGACGAAGACGGCGGGCGGGGGTCCGGCGTCCCCCGCCCGCCGCCGCTCAGCCGCCCGTGGTGGGCAGTTCCTTCAACTGGATGTTGCGGAAGGAGACCTGGTCGTCGGCACCGTGGTTCTGCAGGCCGATGTGACCGTCGGTCAGGCTCCGCTGGGGGTCCTTGTTGGTGAAGTCGTTGATCTTGACTCCGTTGAGGAACACCTGGAGGCGTTCGCCCTGGACCTTGATCTCGTAGGAGTTCCACTGGCCGGGCGGACGCAGGACCTGGTCACGGGCCTTGATGTTCGCCGACTTGAACGAGTAGACGGACCCCGTCGTGCGCTCGGGCGCGTCGGTGGCGTCGATCTGGATCTCGTAGCCCTTGTTCACGGCGGACCAGGGGTCGTCGGAGGCCGGGAAGCCCACGAAGATCCCGGAGTTGTCGTCGCCCTGCATCTTCCAGTCGAGCTTGAGGGAGTACGACTTCAGCTCCTTGGCCTGGTACCAGAGCAGGCCCATGCCGCCCTCGGTCCCCAGGGTGCCGTCCTTGACGTTGAACTTGCCGGGGCCGGCCTGCTTCCAGCCGTCCAGGGTCTGGCCGTTGAAGATCTCCCGGTAGCCCTTGCTCGGCTTGCAGTCCGCCTTCACCTGGCCGGTGGCGTACTGCAGGCCGCCGAGCAGATGGGCCCGGAAGGCCTCGTCGGCGTAGGACTCCTTGGTGTGGCCGCCGCCGGTGTAGAAGGAGCGGCCGCCGCCGTAGCTCTGGCACCAGGCGATCGGGTGGTCGCCCTTCATGTTCCCGCCCTGGTAGGTGGTCTCGTCCAGGGTGGCGAGGACCTTGGCCTGCTCACGCGGGTTGGTGCGGTAGTTGTACCACTCGTCGGTGCGCTCCCAGGCGTCGCCGAGGTGCCCGGTGGACGGGTGGTCGTGGTCCTCGACGCGGACGGTGGCCTTCTGGATGGCCGGGTGCGAGTCGAAGTAGGCGCCGACGAGACCGCCGTAGAACGCCCAGTCGTACTCGGTGTCGGCGGCCGCGTGGATGCCCATGTAGCCGCCGCCACCCGCCACGTAGTTCTCGAACGCCTGCTGCTGCTCGGCGTTGAGGACGTCACCCGTGGTGGACAGGAAGGCCACCGCGTCGTACTTGGCGAGGTTGGTCGTGGTGAACTGCCTTGCCTCCTCGGTCGCGTCGACCGTGATGCCGGCCGGGCCGCCGAGCTCCTTCAGGGCGGCGATGCCGGCCGGGATGGAGTCGTGCCGGAAGCCGGCGGTCTTGGAGAAGACCAGGACCTTCTTGCCGCCCTTGAACGGCTGGGTGGAGAACTCGAAGTCGTCCACGTCGTACAGGGCGCCGTCGCCGCCCTTGAAGACCAGGTAGATGTCCGTGGTCTTCCTGGGCAGCGCCCGCAGGGGCACGTCGACGTTCTGGAACGTCTCCCAGCCGCCGGTGGGCGGGATGTACGCCGAGCCGTGCAGCGGTCCGTCGGGCGAGCCGGTGCGCAGTTCGATGAAGCCGCCCGCGCCGCCGGAGGAGGCCCTGACGGTCATCTTCTTCTGCCCGGCGAACCGGTAGGGGGTGAAGGAGATCCAGTCGCCGTCGTTGACGTTGCCGACGGTCTTGCCGCCGTTGGCACCGGTCTTGTCGATGACCGAGACGCCCGACTGGGTGGTGAAGTGCTCGGCCTGGCGGTGCAGCGGCTGGAGGACGGTGCGGGCGGTGCCGGTCAGTGCCTCCTGGCCGTTCGCCCCGCCGTCGGTGTAGCCGGCGCCGACGACGCCGTAGATGTTGGCGTTGGGGTCGTGTCCGCCGTCACCCGCGGGTGGCGTCAGGGTGCCCTCGCAGCCCATCTCGCTGGTCAGCTCGTGGGCGTGGGAGTCGTGGCCGAGGCTGTAGGTGACCTTGACCTTGGAGCAGTCGACCGTCTCCTCGGGATCGGTGACGGTCACCTTGAAGGGGACCGGCTTGCCGAATTCGGCCAGGGCGCCGTTGCCCGGGATGTCGATCCGCACCTTGGGCTCGGTGTTGCCGACGACGATCCGGACGCTGGCGTTGCCGGTGTTGCCCTCGGGGTCCTTGGCGGTGAAGGTGGCGCTGTAGGTGCCGACCTTCTTGTACTTGTGGGTGGGGTTGAGGCCCTCACCCTTGGTGCCGTCGCCGAAGTCCCAGCTGTAGGTGAGGTCGGTCGAGTCGGCGTCCTTGGCGGAGGCGGTGAACTTGACGTTCAGGCCGGCCGCGCCGGACGTCTTGTCGGCGCTCACCTCGGCTATCGGGGAGAAGCCGTCCTCGGCGTTCTCGATGCGGTACAGCGCGGAGTGCTCGTCGCCCTGGAACCAGGAGATGCCGTAGTCGAGGACGTAGAGCGCGCCGTCGGGGCCGAACTCCATGTCCATGATCTGGGTGCCGGTCCACGGGAAGTCGTTGATCTTCGCGACGGAGCCGTCGTCGTTCTGCTCGATCCGCTTGATCCAGCGGCGGCCGAACTCGCCGGCGAAGAAGTCGCCGTCGTAGGCCTCGGGGAACTTCACCTTGGAGTCGAGGTCGGGGTCGTAGCGGTAGACCGGGCCGGCCATCGGCGACTCGGAGCCGGTGCCGAACTCGGGCACGGAGCCGCCGTCGTACGGGATCCACGCGGCCTGCGCGGGCGGCAGGTCGGTGAGGCCGGTGTTGTACGGCGAGGTGTTCTTCGGGGCGGCGCAGTCGAACTTCTCACCGGAGGCGCCGGTGGCGAAGTCGTAGTCGACGTAGGCGTCGTTGTTGCCCGTGCAGAACGGCCAGCCGAAGTTGGCGGCCTTGGTGACCTTGGCGAACTCGACCTGTCCCGCCGGTCCCCGGCTGGGGCTGGCGGCGCCGGCGTCGGGGCCGTAGTCACCGACGTAGACGATGCCGGTCTTGTCGTCGACGCTCATCCGGAACGGGTTGCGGAAGCCCATCGCGTAGATCTCGGGACGGGTCTCTTCGGTGCCCGGGGCGAAGAGGTTGCCCTCGGGGACGGTGTACGAGCCGTCCTCGGCGACCTTGATACGGAGGATCTTGCCGCGCAGGTCGTTGGTGTTGGCGGAGCTGCGGCGGGCGTCGAAGGCCGGATTGCGGTTCGGCCGGTCGTCGATCGGGGTGTAGCCGTCGGAGGCGAAGGGGTTGGTGTCGTCGCCGGTCGACAGGTAGAGGTTGCCGTCCGCGTCGAAGTCGATGTCGCCGCCGACATGGCAGCAGGTGCCACGGGAGGCCGCGACGTCGATGACCTTCTTCTCGCTGGCCGTGTTGAGCGTGCCGTTGGCGTTCAGGGTGAAGCGCGAGAGGCGGTTGACGCCGTCGAACTTCTTGAATTCCGCGGCGGTGCCGGTCTCGGGGGCGTCGCCCGTGGGAGTGTCCAGGGGCGGGGCGTAGTAAAGGTAGATCGCCCGGTTGTTCTTGAAGTCCGGGTCGATGCCGACGCCTTGGAGGCCCTCCTCGTCGTGGCTGTAGACGTCGAGCTTGCCGGCGACCTTGGTGACGCCGCCCTGGTCGGTCAGGCGGAGTGTGCCGTCGCGCGAGGTGTGCAGGACGCTGCGGTCCGGGAGCACGGCGAGCGACATCGGCTCGCCCATCTCGGGTTCGCCCTTGGCGAGCGGTACCTGCTGGAACTGGCCCTCGGCGGCTGCCGGTTCGTCGTGTTCCGGGTGTCCGGGGTGGGCGCCGGCGACGGTGGCCGGGGTGCCCACGGCCAGGAGCAGGCCGGAGAACAGGGCGACGGCGGTGCGAAGCCTGGGGCGCCTGGGGGTGCGGGTGCTGCTGATGGGTCTGGTTCTGTGCACGAAGTCCCTCCGGGAACGGGGTGTGCCGTACGGGGTGGGTGCGTGGACGTGCGGTGCGGGCGCCGGGGTGCGCCGTCACCCCGGAGGTGTTTGTGTCCTGAACACTTCAGGGACGGTAACCGCGTCCGTGCGGGGCGAACACCCCTTGCGTCAGGATCGTTCAGGCTTTCTCCCAGCACAGGACAAAGCAGGATCCGCGCAGGTCGGAAGGGGGGACCGGCGGTGCTGCCGGTCCCCGTCCCCGACCTGCGCCGGGTGCGTGGTTCAGCTGTTGAACGCGGCGTCGAAGGACGCGCTGGGCGGCTCGAAGTCGTACGCCTTGAGGCGGGTCAGCGCCTCCGGGGCGCCCTGGAGCCGGTCCATGCCGGCGTCCTCCCACTCCACGGAGATCGGGCCCTTGTAGTCGATGGAGCGCAGCATCCGGAAGACGTCCTCCCAGGGGACGTCGCCGTGCCCGGCCGACACGAAGTCCCAGCCCCGGCGCGGGTCACCCCACGGCAGATGGGAGCCGAGGCGGCCGTTACGGCCGTCGAGGCGCTTGCGGGCCTCCTTGCAGTCGACGTGGTAGATGCGGTCGCGGAAGTCCCAGAGGAAGCCGACGGGGTCGAGGTCCTGCCAGACGAAGTGGGAGGGGTCGAAGTTGAGGCCGAAGGCGGGGCGCCCCCCGACCGCCTCCAGGGCCCGCCAGGTCGTCCAGTAATCGTAGGCGATCTCACTGGGATGGACCTCGTGCGCGAACCGCACGCCCTCCTCGTCGAAAACGTCCAGGATGGGGTTCCAGCGGGTCGCGAAGTCCTCGTAGCCGCGCTCGATCATCGACTCGGGCGCGGGCGGGAACATCGCGACGAGGTGCCAGATCGCGGAGCCGGTGAAGCCGATCACCGTGTCGACGCCGAAGGCGGCCGCGGCCCGCGCGGTGTCCTTCATCCGCGCGGCGGCCCGCTGCCGGACGCCCTCCGGGTCGCCGTCGGCCCACACCTCGCCCGGCAGGATGGCCTGGTGGCGCTCGTCGATGATGGCGTCGCAGACCGCCTGGCCGACCAGATGGTTGGAGATCGCCCAGCACTTGAGGCCGTACTTGTCAAGCAGGGCCTTCCTGGAGTCGATGTACGACGGGTCCGCGAGGGCCTTGTCGACCTCGAAGTGGTCGCCCCAGCAGGCGAGTTCGAGACCGTCGTAGCCGAAGTCGCGGGCGAGCCGGCAGACCTCCTCCAGCGGCAGGTCGGCCCACTGGCCGGTGAACAGCGTGAACGTACGCGGCATTGCGCGTCAGCCTCCTCAGACCGCGATCGGGGTGTAGACGGAGTTCTTCTCGGCGCTCTCCTCCACCGCCGCGAGCACGCGCTGCACGTGCAGCCCGTCGGCGAAGGAGGGTTCGGGCTGCCGGCCCTCGGCGATGGCGTGGACCAGGTCGCGGGCCTGGTGGACGAAGGTGTGCTCGTAGCCGAGGCCGTGGCCCGGCGGCCACCAGGCGTCCAGGTAGGGGTGGTCGGGTTCGGTGACGAGGATGCGGCGGAAGCCGGCGTGGGCGCCGGGTTCGATGCCGTCGTGGTAGGAGAGTTCGTTGAGGCGTTCCAGGTCGAAGGCGATCGAGCCGCGCTCGCCGTTGAGTTCGATGCGCAGGGCGTTCTTGCGGCCGGTGGCGTAGCGGGTGGCCTCGAAGGAGGCGAGGGCGCCGGAGGGGAAGCGGCCCGTGAACACGGCGGCGTCGTCGACCGTGACCAGCCCCGTGGCGCTCTCGGCCGACACGGCGGACAGCCCCTTCACCGCCCCGCCGGGCAGCGGACGCTCCCGTACGAAGGTCTCCGTCAGCGCGGACACGCCGCTCAGCCTCTCCCCCGCCAGGTACTGCGCGAGATCGATGATGTGCGCGCCCAGGTCGCCCAGCGCGCCCGAGCCCGCCAGTTCCTTGCGCAGCCGCCAGGTCAGCGGGAACTGCGGGTCGACGAGCCAGTCCTGAAGGTACGTCACCCGTACGTGGCGCAGGCGTCCGAGGCGGCCGTCGGCGACCATGCTGCGGGCGAGGGCGGTGGCGGGCACCCGACGGTAGTTGAAGCCGACCATGGCCAACTGGCCGCGTTCATAGGCTTGTTCGGCAGCGCCCGCCATCGCCTCGGCCTCCTCGACGCTGTTCGCGAGGGGCTTCTCGCACAGGACGTGCTTGCCTGCGGCCAACGCGGCGAGCGCGATCTCGGCGTGGCTGTCGCCCGGGGTGCAGATGTCGACGAGGTCGATGTCGTCCCGCGCGATCAGGGCCCGCCAGTCGGTCTCGGTCGACGCCCAGCCGTGCCGCTCGGCCGCCGCCCGCACAGCGGTGGCGTCCCGCCCGCAGATCGCGGCCAGGACCGGGCTGCGGGGCAGATCGAAGACCCGGCCCGCCGTGCGCCAGCCCTGCGAGTGCGCGGCACCCATGAACGCGTAGCCGACCATGCCGACGCGCAGCGGCGGCCTTCCGGCCGCCGTGCCTGGCGGGGACACCTCGGGCCCGGTCCCGGCCGCGGGGCCGGACACGCCCGCCCCGTCAGCCGTGGCCCCTGCCTGCGCCTCGGCCTCGTCGGGCTGCTGCGGCTGTCCCATGCGATAGTCCTCCTCGTCGTCGTGCAGCGGTGGGGGGTTGCGGGGGCGCTCAGCGGATCGTGCCGTCCTGTCGGCTCGGGCCTCGCCGGTCTGCGGACCTGCGTCGCCTACGGTCCTGCGTGGCCCAGGGACCTGCGGGTCAACGGGACCGCGGGTCTACCGGACCTGCCGACCTACGGGACTGCGGGTCCACGGAACTGCGGACCTGCGGACCTGCGGACCTGCGGGTCAACGGGATGCGGATCTGCGGGACTGCGGGTCCACGGAACTGCGGATCTGCGGATCTGCGGACCTGCGGACCTGCGGGTCAACGGGACTGCGGTCTACGGGACTGCGGGTCAACAGGGCAGTGGGCTGCCAACGTCGACTCCCCGGCCCGGTCGCCGCGCCCCCGTGCCACGGCGCCCCCACCCCCGTCCACCACTCGCCCGCAGCCAACCCCCGACCCCGGAGCCCGGAGCCCGGAGCCCGATCGAGGGTCGGCTCGATCCCTGAACGCCCACGGCCCTGCCCGACGGACGCCTCGCCCCGTCGGGCAGGGTGCGCCTCACTTGAAGCCGGTGGGCATGTACTGGTCGACGTTGTCCTTGTCGACGACCGCCGAGTAGAGCGTGATCGAGGCGGGGATCTCGAACTCGGCCATGCCGCCGACGCCCTTGCTCTGCCCCAGGGCACGGGCCAGGTCGATGGCGGACGCCGCCATGGTCGGCGGGTACAGGACGGTGGCCTTGAGGACGCCGTCGTCCTTCTTGATCGCCTGGAAGGCGGACAACGCGCCGGCGCCGCCGACCATGAGGAAGTCGTCGCGACCGGCCTGCTCGATGGCCCGCAGCGCGCCCACGCCCTGGTCGTCGTCGTGGTTCCACAGGGCGTCGAACTTCGACTGCGCCTGAAGGAGTTGGGCCATCTTGGCCTGCCCGGACTCGACCGTGAACTCCGCCGCCTGACGGGCCACCTTCTTGATGTTCGGGTAGTTCTTCAGGGCGTCGTCGAAGCCCTGCGTACGCTGCTGGGTCAGCTCCAGGTTGTCCAGGCCGGCCAGTTCGATGACCGTGGCGTCGGCCTTCCCCTTGAGCTTCTCGCCGATGTAGTGCCCGGCGTTGAGGCCCATGCCGTAGTTGTCGCCGCCGATCCAGCAGCGGTACGCCTGCGGGGTGTTGAAGATCCGGTCGAGGTTGATGACCGGGATGTTCGCGCGCATCGCCTTCAGGCCGACCTGGGTGAGCGCCTTGCCGTCGGCGGGCAGCACCACCAGGACGTCGACCTTCTTGTTGATCAGCGTCTCGATCTGGCCGATCTGCGCGGCGGTGTCGTTGGACCCCTCCGTGATCTCCAGGGTGACGTCCGAGTACTTCTTGGCCCGGCTCTTGGCGTTGTCGTTGATGGCGTTGAGCCAGCCGTGGTCGGCCTGCGGACCGGCGAAGCCGATCGTGACCTCCTTGCCGGGCTTGTCGTCGGCGGCCGGCTGGTCGTTGGCGGCCGGCTCGTCGTCCGACTCGTTGCTGGTGCAACCCACGAGGAGGGCACCGGCGCCCATCGCGGCGGTTCCGAACAGCAGCCCTCTGCGACTGGTGAGCTCTGGCATGACGGTGAACCCTTTCCTCAGGTCGTGCTCGCGGTACGGCGCTGGACCAGCACGGCGGCGACGATGATCGCGCCCTTGGCGATCTGCTGGACGTCGCTCTGCAGGTTGTTCAGGGCGAAGATGTTGGTGATCGTGGTGAAGATCAGGACGCCGAGCACTGAGCCGGTGATGGTGCCGCGACCCCCGCTGAGCAGCGTGCCGCCGATGATCGCGGCCGCGATGGCGTCGAGTTCGTAGAGGTTGCCGTTGGTGTTCTGGCCGGAGCCGGACAGGATGATCAGCATGAAGGCGGCGATGCCGCAGCACAGTCCGGACAGCAGATAGAGGTAGAGCCGCTGGCGTCGGACGTCGATGCCGGCGAGCCGGGCCGCCTCCGCGTTGCCGCCGACGGCGACCGTGCGGCGTCCGAAGGTCGTGCGGTTGAGGATCAGCCAGCCGATGATCGTCACGACCGCGAACACCATGACCAGCGGCGGAATGCCGAGCACGTACGCGTCGCGCTCGCCGAGGTCCAGCACGGAGGGGATGGTGACGATCTGCGTCTTGCCGTCCGTGATCTGGAGGGCGAGTCCGCGCGCGGAGGCCAGCATGGCGAGCGTGGCGATGAACGGGACCATCGCGCCGTACGCGATCAGCACTCCGTTGACCAGCCCGCACGCCACGCCGACGATCACCGCCGTGAAGAGGATGCCGGCGAATCCGTACTCCTGGGTCGCGACGGTCGTCGCCCACACCGAGGCGAGCGCGACGATCGCGCCGACGGACAGGTCGATGCCGCCGGAGGTGATGACGAAGGTCATGCCGACGGTGACGACGCCGATCACGGAGCCCTGGGTGAGGACGAGTTGGAGGTTGCGGGTGTCCAGAAACTCGTCCGGCTTGGTGATGCCGCCGATGAGGATCAGCGCGGCGAGGACGCCGAGCAGGGAGAGGGTGCGCACGTCGGCGCGGGCCATCAGGCCCCGCCAGGCGGGCGCCGCTCCGGCGGACGGCACCTTGCCGGTGCTGTCCCGGGGCGGGGAGGCGTGCTGCGTCATGACGCCGGGCTTCCTTCCATGACGAGGTCGAGTACGCGGTGTTCGTCGAGTTCGCGGGCCGGTGCGGTGTGGACGACGCGGCCTTCGCGCAGGACCAGGACGCGGTCGGCGAGGCCGAGGACTTCGGGCACTTCACTGGAGACCAGCAGCACGGCGAGGCCTTCGTCGGCCAGTCGGCGCACGACCGCGTACAGCTCGGCGCGGGCGCCGACGTCGACGCCGCGGGTGGGTTCGTCGAGCAGCAGGACGCGGCAGCCGCGCAGCAGCCAGCGGGCCAGGACGGCCTTTTGCTGGTTGCCGCCGGAGAGGGTGCGCACGGGCACCGAGGGGTTGTCGGGCCGCAGCGACAGCTCACGGGTCGCGGCCCGCGCGGCGCCCAGTTCCGCGGCGCGGTCGATCCAGCCGCCGCGGGAGAAGCGGGACATGGAGGAGACGGAGACGTTGCGGGTGACGGACTCCAGCATCAGCAGCGCCTGCGCCTTGCGTTCCTCGGGGGCGAGCCCGAGTCCGGCGCGCACGGCGGCCCGTACGCTGCCCGGCTTCAACGGCCGTCCGTCCACGAGGACTTGACCGGCGCTCGGCTTCCTGGCCCCGTAGATCGTCTCCAGGATCTCGGAGCGCCCCGAGCCGACCAGTCCCGCGAGCCCCACGATCTCCCCGGGCCGCACGGTCAGGTCGAGGGGCTCGAACTCCCCGTGCCGGGCGAGTCCCCGCACCTCCAGCAGCGGCTCGCCGCCCGTCGCGTCCTTCGGCGGCCGCTCGGGGAACACGTACTCGACGTTGCGCCCCGTCATCATCGCCACGACGTCCCGTGTCGGCGTCGTCTTCGCCGGAAGCCCGCCCGCCACGGCCCGCCCGTCCTTCAGCACGGTCACCCGGTCGCCGATCCGGCGGATCTCCTCCAGCCGGTGCGAGATATAGACGACGGCGACTCCGGCGGAGGTGAGGTCGCCGACGATGCGGAAGAGGTTGTCGACCTCGTCCGGGTCGAGGGCGGCGGACGGCTCGTCCATCACGATCAGCCGTACGTCGTGGGAGAGCGCCCGGGCCATCGAAACGATCTGCTGCTGGGCCGCCGACAGGTCCCCGACCAGCCTGGCCGGGTCGATCTCCGGATGCCCAAGTCGCTTGAGCAACTGGGTTGTTGATGCTCGGGCCACCTTTCCACGTACGACGAAACCGGCGGCCGTGGGTTCATGGCCGAGGTGGACGTTCTCGGCCACCGACAGGTGCTCGACCAGGTCGAGTTCCTGGTAGATGGTGGCGATGCCGAGGCGCATCGCGGCGATCGGCGAGCGGAGGGTGACCCCCTCGCCGCGCCAGCGGATGGTGCCGGTGTCGGGCTGGTGGGCGCCGGCCAGGACCTTGATGAGGGTGGACTTGCCGGCGCCGTTCTGGCCGAGCAGGCAGTGCACTTCACCGGCCTGGACGTCGAGGTCGACGCCGTCGAGGGCGCGGACTCCGGGGAACGACTTGGTGATGCCGTTCATGCTGAGCAGCGGTGGTACTGGTGCCATGAGGTCCCCTTGGCGGGCGTGCGGGCCGGTTCAGGGCAGGGCGAGGCAGGACAGAGCGATGCAGGGCGGAGCGATGCAGGGCGGAGCGAGGTGCGAGGTGTGGTGCCGGTGAGCCGTACGGGGTGGGTGGCTTACGCGGGTGAGAACAGGTGGTCGCTGATGAGCCGGGCCGCGCCGATGACGCCGGCGGTGGGGCCCAGCTCGCCCAGGACGATGGGGAGGTTGCCGGTCGCCAGGGGCAGCGACTGGCGGTAGACCTGGGTGCGGATCGCGGCGAGGAGGTTGTGGCCGAGGCCGGTCACCCCGCCACCGATCACCACCAGGCCGGGGTTGAAGAAACTGACGAGTCCGGCGATGACCTGGCCGACGCGGTTGCCGCCCTCGCGGATCAGGTCGAGCGCGGTGGCGTCACCGGCGGCGGCCGCGGCCGCGACGTCGACGGCGGTCAGGGTGCCGTTCGCCTCAAGCCGCGAGGCCAACTCGACAGTGAGCCCCTGCTGGGCCGCTTCCACGGCGTCCCGGGCGAGGGCCGCCCCGCTGAAGTGCGCCTCAAGGCAGCCCCGGTTGCCGCAGGCGCAGGGGCGGCCGTCCGGCACGGCCTGGATGTGCCCGATGTCGCCCGCGCTGCCCGTGACCCCACGGTGGACGTCACCGCCCGCGACGATGCCGCAGCCGATGCCGGTGCCGATCTTGACGCAGAGGAAGTCGCCCACGGAGCGTGCGACGCCCGCGTGCTGCTCCCCCATCGCCATGAGGTTCACGTCGTTGTCGACCATGACCGGGCAGCCCAGCTCCTGGCTGAGCGCCTCCCGCACGGGGAAGCCGTCCCAGCCCGGCATGATCGGCGGGGCCACCGGCACGCCCTCGGGGAAGCGGACCGGTCCCGGGACGCCGATGCCGGCGCCGTCGAAACCCTCCGCGAGCCCGGAGACCCTCAACTTCGCGGCCATGGACAGGACTTGCTCGAAAACCGCGACGGGCCCCTCGCGTACGTCCATGGGCTGGTTGAGATGGCCGAGGATCTCCAGTTCGGCGTTGGTGACGGCGACGTCGACCGAGGTCGCGCCGATGTCGACGCCGAGGAAGCGCAGCCCGGGGTTGAGCCGGACGTTGTGGGAGCGGCGGCCACCGCGGGAGGCGGCGAGTCCGTCGGCCACGACCAGGCCCGTCTCCAGCAGCCGGTCCACCTCCACGGCCAGCTTGGACCGTGAGAGGTCGATCTGATCGCCCAGCTGGGCCCGGGAGTTGGGTCCGCCGTCGCGCAGCAGCTTGAGCAGTCGTGCCTGATGGGCGTTCGCGGGTCGCGCGGTCATACGTCTCACGAGCCCCTCCCCGCCTCATTCGGCCTGTGCGCGCCGGGTTTCGGCCACCCGGGGTGGCCTGCTTTCGAGGGGAACGTAGCAGCGCCTGCCGGGACTGGGAAGAACTTGCGCACAGATTGCCGTCAACTTTCTCCACTCACAGGACAAAGGAGAGGGCGCGAGGGCTTCGCAAGGATGCGCAAGGATGCGCAAAGAGTGCGCGAGGGGTGAGTCCGACGCCGCGGCTGATCGCCCATGTGCGCCAACGGGGCGCAATCGGGCCATGGTTGGCCATGCTTTCTCCGCCGACAGGAGTGCTGCCGACAGGAGTACTGGGGGGAACGCGGACGGCTCAGGGGATCCTCGTCAGACGGTTCGTGCTGCCGCCGCGGTCCTGAACACCGCGGCGCAGCTCAGGACTTGGCCCGCGCGTGATACGACCGTCGCGTGTGCTCCGTGTGTTCCCGCATCAGCTCGGTGGCGCGCTGCTCGTCCCGGGCGGTGATCGCGGCGATCATGCCCCGGTGTTCGATCCAGGACTGCTGGCCGCGCTGGCGGGCCACGGGCGTGTAGTACCAGCGGACGCGGCGGTCGACCTGGGCGGCCAGTTCGGCGAGGACGGTGTTGCCCGCGAGGTCCATGATCTTCGCGTGGAAGCGGGCGTTGAGGGCGACGGCGGTGTCCACGTCATCGGCGGCCACGGCCTTCTCGCCCTCCGCGCACAGCTCCTCCAGGGCCGCGATGCCGGCCTTGTCGGCGTGGGCGGCGGCGAGTCTGGCGGCCTCGGCCTCCAACAGCGTACGGACGGTGAGGAGCTGGTCGGCCTCCTCCTCCGTCGGCTCGTGCACGAACGCGCCCTGCGCGGGCCGCAGATCGACCCAGCCCTCGGTGTTCAGCCGCTGGAGCGCCTCGCGCACCGGCTGCCGGGACACGCCGAGGTGACCTGCCAGTTCGCTCTCGACCAGGTGCTGGCCCGGCTGGAGGGCACGGGTCGTGATGAGTTCGAGCAGCGCCTCGTAGACACGGTCGCGCAGCGGGCCGGGCCGTTCGAGCTTGGGCACCGCACCCTGCGGCAGTCCTGTCGACAACATCGGTCCCCCTCCTGGGCGAAGGCCGGGCGACTGCATCCGGTAGCCGACCGTCACGGAAAGCCAGTATTGATTGTCTTTCGTCTACAGTCTACGGCGCACAAAGGCCAGGGGACCGAGGAGTTGGCCACGTCACACCCGCGTCAGCGACCACCGGAGGCCCGCGGCAGCGGCGTCAGGGGCAGCGCACGACCTGCCCGGCGTACGACAGGTTCCCGCCGAACCCGAACAGCAGCACCGGGTCCCCGGACGAGATCCGCCCCTGCTCCACGAGCTTGGAGAAGGCCAGCGGGATGCTCGCGGCCGAGGTGTTCCCGGACTCGGAGACATCGCGCGCGACGACGGCGTTGACGGCGCCGAGCTTGAGCGCGAGGGGTTCGATGATGCGCAGGTTGGCCTGGTGCAGGACGACCCCGGCGAGGTCCTCGGGGGCGAGACCGGCCCGCTCGCAGGCCCGGCGGGCGATGGCGGGCAGCTGTGTCGTCGCCCAGCGGTAGACGCTCTGCCCCTCCTGGGCGAACCGTGCCGGCTGTCCCTCGATGCGCACCGCGTGCCCCATCTCGGGCACCGAGCCCCACAGCACCGGACCGATACCGCCCTCCTCGGAGGCTTCCACGACGGCCGCGCCGGCCCCGTCGCCGACCAGCACACAGGTCGTGCGGTCGCTCCAGTCGGTCACGTCGGACATCTTGTCGGCGCCGATCACCAGCGCCCGGGACGCGGCCCCCGCCCGGACAGCGTGGTCGGCGGTGGCCAGCGCGTGGGTGAAACCGGCGCAGACGACGTTGACGTCCATCGCGGCGGGCGAGGGGATGCCGATGCGGGCCGCGACCCGGGCCGCCATGTTCGGGGAGCGGTCGATCGCGGTGGAGGTGGCGACCAGGACCAGGTCGATGTCGCCGGGCGCGAGCCCCGCGGCGGCGAGTGCCTTCGCGGCGGCGTGCGCGGCGAGCTCGTCGACCGGCTCGTCGGGCCCGGCGATGTGGCGCGTACGGATGCCCACCCGGGATGTGATCCACTCGTCACTGGTGTTGACCATGCCCGCCAGGTCCTCGTTGGTGAGTACCTTGGCGGGCTGATAGTGGCCGACTGCGGCGATGCGCGAGCCGTTCATCGTTGGTGATCCCCTCGGGCCTTGGGTAGCGGGATTCACCAGTCTGATCAGTGACTCACGGGTACGGGTGCAAGTGATGCCACAGGAAACGGGCGCCCACGTTGTCAGCTTCCCTCAGACCCTCGGACGCCCGAACACTTTCCGAACACCTACCCCGCACCTACCCGGTGAACAGCTGCGTCGCCTTCTGTACGAGTTCGTAGAGCCCGTACGCGAGCGGCACCCCCACCCATACCCAGGCGAAGGCGATCAGACCCCGGCGGCTCGGCGGACCGCTACTGCTGCTGCTGGACATCGGCGGCCTCCTTCTCCTTCGACTGATCCGTCGGCTCCTCCTGCGACGCCGGAACGGGGACGTGATGGCGCGGGTCGACGGGCCGGACGAGTTCGTTGGCGACGAAGCCGACGGCGAGCAGCCCGATCATGATGAACAGGGACATGGTGTAGAGGGACGCGCCGTCCTTGCCCGCCTCCTCCTGCCGGTCGGCGATCCAGTTCACGATCAGCGGCCCGAGGACACCGGCCGTGGACCAGGCGGTGAGCAGCCGTCCGTGGATGGCGCCGACCTGGTAGGTGCCGAAGAGGTCCTTCAGATAGGCGGGGATCGTCGCGAAGCCGCCGCCGTAGAAGGAGAGGATCACCAGCGCGCACAGGATGAACAGCGGCTTCGAGGAGTCGCCGGCCAGCGCGATCAGGCCGTACATCAGGGCGCCCGCGCCCAGGTAGAGGCGGTAGATGTTCTTGCGCCCGATCAGGTCGGAGGTCGATGACCAGCCGATGCGGCCGGCCATGTTGGCGGCGGACAGCAGCGCGACGAAGCCGGCGGCGGCCGAGACCGACACCGGTGTGGAGGTGTTCGCGAAGAAGTCCGTGATCATCGGCGCGGCCTTCTCCAGGATGCCGATGCCCGCGGTCACGTTCATGCAGAGGACGACCCACAGGCACCAGAACTGCGGCGTGCGCACGGCGTTGCGCGCGGACACCTGCGGTCCGTCCAAGGCGCTGGGCCCGTCACCGCCGACCGGCTTCTCGGTGCGCGGCACGCGGACCAGCAGCACACCGAGCAGCATGAAGACGGCGTACGACAGCCCGTGCACGAGGAACGCCAGCGCGATCCCGGAGCTGTCGCTGCCGAACGACTCCAGCATCTGGGCCGACCAGGGCGAGGCGATGAGCGCGCCGCCGCCGAAGCCCATGATGGCGATGCCGGTGGCCATGCCCGGCCGGTCGGGGAACCACTTGATGAGCGTGGAGACCGGCGAGATGTAGCCGATGCCGAGGCCGATGCCGCCGACGAAGCCGTAGCCGAGGACGATCAGCCAGTACTGCTCGGTGGCGGCACCCAGCGCGGAGAGCAGGAAGCCGGACGAGAAGCAGATGAGGGCGACCGTCATGGCCCACCGCGGCCCGTTGCGCTCCACCAGCGTGCCGCCGAACGCGGCCGACAGACCGAGCATGACGATGCCGAGCTGGAACGGCAGCGCGCTCTGCGTGCCGCTCAGGCCGAGGGCGGATTCGAGCGGCGGCTTGAACACGCTCCAGGCGTAGGCCTGGCCGATGGAGAGATGGACGGAGAGCGCGGCGGGGGGAACCAGCCAGCGGCTCCAGCCCGGGGGTGCGACCGGTGGACTCATGATCCCGAACGGTAGGGAGCGAGCGGGAACTTGAGAAGTCGGCGCGTCGACCGTATGCGGTGAGCGGTATGCCGGGCGCGACGAACGGTCGAACACTGTCCGGAAAAGCCTTCCCCGAACGCCGTGCGCGACCCCTTGCTGACCCCCTATCCATACTGTAGACAATATTCAGTCGACGAGATTCGACCGGATCGGACACTACTTCCCAGCCACCTCCGCGGTACTCCCTCGACCGAACGGAGCGTTCCGAAGTGAAAGTTGCAGTCCTCGGCGCCGGTGCGATCGGCGCCTACGTCGGAGCGGCGCTGCATCGCGCCGGCGCCGACGTGCACCTCATCGCCCGTGGACCGCATCTCGCGGCCATGAGGCAGCACGGGGTGCGGGTGCTCAGTCCGCGCGGCGACTTCACCGCCCGCGCGCACGCGACCGACGACCCGGCCGAAGTCGGGCCGGTCGACTATGTCTTCCTCGGTCTGAAGGCCAACTCGTACGCGGCGTGCGGGCCGCTCATCGAGCCCCTTCTGCACGACGGCACGGCCGTCGTGGCCGCCCAGAACGGCATCCCCTGGTGGTACTTCCACCGGCACGGCGGCCCCCACGACGGCCACCGCGTCGAGAGCGTGGACCCCGACGGCGCGGTCAGTGCGGTGCTCGCGCCCGAACGGGCCGTCGGCTGCGTGGTCTACGCCGCCACCGAACTCGAAGACCCCGGTGTCGTACGGCACTTGGAAGGGACCCGGTTCTCCGTCGGCGAGCCCGACCGCAGCGTCTCCCGGCGCTGTCTCGCGCTCAGCGAGGCCATGGTGGCCGGCGGCCTGAAGTGCCCGGTGGAGCCGGACCTGCGCAACGACATCTGGCTCAAACTGCTCGGCAACATCTCCTTCAACCCGATCAGCGCGCTGGCCCGCGCCACCATGCGGCAGATGTGTCTGCACGGCGGCACCCGCAAGGTCATCGAGACCATGATGACCGAGACGCTCGCCGTCGCCGAGGCCCTCGGCTGCGAGGTCGGCGTCTCCATCGAGCGCCGCCTCGCGGGCGCCGAACGCGTCGGCGACCACCGCACCTCCACGCTCCAGGACCTGGAGCGCGGCAAGCCGCTCGAACTCGACGTACTCCTCGCGGCGGTCGTCGAGTTGGCGGAGATCACCGGCGTGGAGGTGCCCACCCTGCGCACCGTGCACGCCATCTCGGACCTGCTCGCGCTGAGGAGCGCCGCATGAACTCTGACGAACGCCGCACGAGGAAACGCGACCGGACCCCGAAGACCTACACCCGGCTCACCCACCCCCTCGTCCGGGACTCACGAGACGAGCCCTTCCGGCAGGCGAGCTGGGAGGAGGCCCTGAACCGCGCGGCCGAGGGGCTGGCCCGCAACCGGGACGCCTTCGGCATGTTCTCCTGCGCCCGCGCCACCAACGAGATGAACTACGTGGCGCAGAAGTTCGCCCGGGTCGTCATGGGCACCAACAACGTCGACTCGTGCAACCGGACGTGTCACGCCCCGAGCGTCGCGGGTCTCTCCGCGGCCTTCGGCTCGGGCGGCGGCACCTCCTCCTACGAGGAGATCGAGCACACCGACGTCATCGTGATGTGGGGCTCCAACGCCCGCTTCGCGCACCCGATCTTCTTCCAGCACGTGCTGAAAGGCATCCACAACGGCGCCCGGATGTACGCCGTCGACCCGCGCCGCACCTCCACCGCCGAGTGGGCGGAGAGCTGGATGGGACTGAACGTCGGCACCGACATCCCGATGGCGCACGCGATCGGCCGCGAGATCATCCACGCGGGCCTCGCCAACGAGGCGTTCATCGAGCGGGCGACCAGCGGCTACGAGGACTACAAGGCGCTCGTCGAGCCCTGGACACTGTCCCTCGCCGAGAAGGTGACGGGAGTCCCGGCCGCCGCCATAAGGGAGTTGGCGCACGCCTACGCCCGCGCCGAGCGCGCCCAGTTGTGCTGGACCCTCGGCATCACCGAGCACCACAACGGCACCGACAACGTCCGCGCGCTGATCAACCTCTCCCTGCTGACGGGACATGTCGGGCGCTACGGCAGCGGGCTGCAACCCCTGCGCGGGCAGAACAACGTGCAGGGCGGCGGCGACATGGGCGCCATCCCCAACCGCCTGCCCGGCTTCCAGGACATCCTCGACCCCGGCACCCGGCTGAAGTTCGAGTCGGCCTGGGACACCGTCATCCAGCCCCACTACGGCCTCAACCTCACGGAGATGTTCGAGGCGATGGAGGAGGGCGCGCTCAAGGCCGTCTACTGCATCGGCGAGAACCCGGCGCAGTCCGAGGCGGACAGCGAGCAGGCCGTACGGCGGATGCGGCAGCTGGACTTCCTCGTCGTCCAGGACATCTTCCTGACGAAGACGGCCCAGCTCGCGGACGTCGTCCTCCCCGCGACCGCCGGGTGGGCCGAGACCGACGGCACCACCACCAACAGCGAGCGGCGCGTGCAGCGGGTGCGGCGCGCGGTCACCCCGCCCGGTGAGGCGCGCGAGGACATCGACATCATCTGCGAGCTGGCGGCGCGGCTCGGCCACGACTGGAAGTACGCCGACGCCGAGGCCGTGTGGAACGAGCTCAGGTCGGTCTCGCCGGACCACTACGGGATGACGTACGAACGCCTGGAGGAGCACCAGGGCATCCAGTGGCCGTGCCCGAGCACCGAACAGCTCGAACCGACGTATCTGCACGGCCGGTTGTGGGAGAAGGACCCGGCCGAGCGCGGTATGGCGGCGCCGTTCGGGCTGGTCCAGCACGATCCGCCGGTCGATCTCACCGACGAGGAGTACCCGATCCGGCTCACCACCGGCAGGCGGCTCGACTCCTACAACACCGGGGTGCAGAGCGGCAGTTTCGCCTCCCCGCTGCGGCGCGGCGAGTTCGTCGAGCTGTGCCCGGAGGACGCCGAGCGGTACGGGGTCGTCGTCGGCGAGGAGGTCCAGGTGACCTCGCGGCGCGGCTCGGTCGTCGCACCGGTGTGGGTGGACACCGCGCTGCGGCCCGGGCTGGCCTTCATGACCATGCACTTTCCCGACGAGGTGGACACCAACCAGCTGACGATCGAGGCGAACTGCCCGATCGCGGGCACGGCCGAGTTCAAGGCGTCGGCGATCCGGATCGAGAAGCTCCCCGTCGCGACCATCGTGAGGTGACGTCAAGTGGACCTGCACTTCGGTGACAGCAAACCGACGGACGACGAACGGGCCGCCGTCGACGCCCTGCTCGGCCCGCCCGAGTCGTCCTGGGAGGGCGCCGACCGTTCCGACGCGGACCTCAGGTGGGCCAGGGGCGGCCGCGAGGCCCGGGACCGCCGCGACCTGCTGTTGCCGGGGCTGCACGCCATCAACGACCGGATCGGCTGGATCAGCGAGGGCGCCCTCGACTACCTGTGCCGGCGGCTGACGGTGCCGCCGGCGGAGGCGTACGGCGTCGCCACCTTCTACGCCATGTTCTCCGTCAAGCCACGCCCCTCGACCGTGCTCCACGTCTGCACGGACCTCGCGTGCGCGGCCGCCGGAGCGAGCGAACTGTGCGCCGGGATCGAGGCACGGCTCGGCCTGGGCAGCGGTGTTTCGGTAGAGCGCAGTCCCTGCCTGGGCCTGTGCGAACGCGCCCCGGCGGCGCTCGCGATCAAGGCCGGGGATCCGGTGCGTACGGCGGTCTCGGCGCCGACGACCGTGCACGACGCCGTACTCGCCGCGAGCGCACCCGACTCGGCGCCGGAGGAGCCGCCGGCCGCGATGGCGGTACCGCAGGCGGGAAGCGACGACCTGGTCCTGCTGCGGCGCGTCGGAGTCGTCGACCCGTCGTCGCTGGACGACTACCGCGCCCACGGCGGCTACACCGCACTGCGCCGGGCCTTCGAGCTCGGTCCCGCCGGAGTCATCCGCGAGGTCACCGACTCCGGCCTGGTCGGACGTGGCGGCGCCGCCTTCCCCACCGGCCGCAAATGGCAGGCCACGGCGTCGCAGCCCGACCACCCGCACTACGTCGTCTGCAACGCCGACGAATCCGAGCCGGGCACCTTCAAGGACCGCGTGCTCATGGAGGGCGACCCGTACGCGCTGGTCGAGGCGATGACGATCGCGGCGTACGCGACCGGCGCGCACAAGGGATACCTGTACCTGCGCGGCGAGTACCCGAGGGCGCTGACGCGTCTGGAGCACGCCCTCGCACAGGCACGCGCGCGTGGGCTGCTCGGGGAAGACGTCCTCGGGCAGGGCTACGCCTTCGACATCGAGATCCGGCGAGGCGCGGGGGCGTACATCTGCGGTGAGGAGACGGCTCTGTTCAACTCCATCGAGGGCTACCGGGGCGAGCCCCGCTCCAAGCCGCCGTTCCCGGTGGAGAAGGGGCTGTTCGGCAAGCCGACGGTGGCGAACAACGTCGAGACGCTGGTCAATGTGCTGCCCGTCCTGACGATGGGCGCCCCGGCCTACGCGGCGATCGGTACGGCGAAGTCCACCGGGCCGAAGCTGTTCTGCGTGTCCGGGAGCGTGGCGCGGCCCGGTATCTACGAACTGCCCTTCGGCGCGACGCTCGGTGAGCTGCTGGAGCTGGCGGGCGTACGGGACGGGCTGCGGGCGGTGCTGCTGGGCGGCGCGGCCGGCGGCTTCGTACGGCCCGACGAGCTGGACATCCCGCTCACCTTCGAGGGCACACGGGAGGCGGGCACGACCCTCGGCTCGGGTGTGGTCATGGCCTTCGACGACACCGTTCCGCTGCCCCGGCTGCTGCTGCGGATCGCCGAGTTCTTCCGGGACGAGTCGTGCGGGCAGTGCGTGCCGTGCCGGGTCGGGACCGTACGGCAGGAGGAGGCACTGCACCGGATCGTGGAGCGCACGGGTGCGGCGGCCTCCGACGACATCGCCCTGCTCAGGGAGGTCGGCCGCGCGATGCGGGACGCCTCGATCTGCGGTCTCGGGCAGACCGCGTGGAACGCCGTGGAATCCGCCATCGACCGTCTGGGGGCGTACGAATGACCGTGGTACCGCTGGGGATCCCGCGCCGGCTGCTGGAGTTCACCCTGGACGGGGAGCCCGTGCGCACGACCGAGGGCTCGACGATCCTCGACGCCTGCCGGGCGGCCGGGAAGGACATCCCGACCCTGTGCGAGGGGGACACGCTGCGGCCCAAGAACGCCTGCCGCGTGTGTGTCGTCGAGGTCGAGGGTTCGCGGACGCTCGTCCCGGCCTGCTCGCGCAAGGCCGAGGCCGGAATGGAGGTGAGGACCGGCACCGAACGCGCCCGGCACAGTCGCAAGATCGTCCTTGAGCTGCTCGCCTCGTCGGTCGACCTGTCGACGACCCCGCGGGTCGCCGGGTGGATCAAGGAGTACGAGGCGAAACCGGACCGGTTCGGTCCGGAGGCGGCGCGGCTCAACGAGGAGCCGAAGATCGACAACGAGCTGTACGTGCGCGACTACGACAAGTGCATCCTCTGCTACAAGTGCGTCGACGCCTGCGGCGACCAGTGGCAGAACAGCTTCGCGATCTCCGTCGCCGGGCGGGGCTTCGACGCCCGGATCGCCGTGGAGCACGACGCCCCGCTGACCGACTCCGCGTGCGTGTACTGCGGGAACTGCATCGAGGTCTGCCCGACCGGGGCGCTGTCCTTCAAGTCCGAGTTCGACATGCGGGCGGCGGGTACCTGGGACGAGTCGGCGCAGACGGAGACGACCACGGTGTGCGCGTACTGCGGTGTGGGCTGCAATCTCACCCTGCACGTGCAGGACAATGAGATCGTGAAGGTCACCTCGCCGCACGACAACCCGGTGACCCACGGCAACCTGTGCATCAAGGGCCGCTTCGGCTACCAGCACGTACAGAACCGGGACTGATCAGGACTGGTGGGGACGGGAACATGGGACGAGTCACGGAACGACGCAAGGTGATCCGGATCCGGGACGGGGTGGTCTCCACCCGCCCGGACACGCTCGTCGCCGAGGAACCCCTGGAGATCCGCCTCAACGGAAAACCGCTGGCGATCACCATGCGCACACCCGGCGACGACTTCGCGCTCGCCGCCGGGTTCCTGGTGAGCGAGGGCGTCCTCGCCGAGCAGGGCGACCTGCAGAACATCGTGTACTGCGCGGGCGCCACGGTGGACGGCTCGAACACGTACAACGTGGTCGACGTGCGGACCGCGCCGGGAGTGGTGATCCCCGACATCACCCTCGAACGCAACGTCTACACGACCTCGTCCTGCGGGCTGTGCGGCAAGGCGTCCCTGGACGCCGTACGGACGACCGCCCGCTGGCCCGTCGACGACACCCACGGCGGCATCGCTCCCCCGGTCCGGCTCGACCCCGACCTGCTCGCGAGCCTCCCCGACCGGCTGCGCGCGGCCCAGCGGGTCTTCGACCGGACCGGGGGTCTGCACGCGGCGGCCCTGTTCACCGAGGACGGCGAACTGCTGGACATACGGGAGGACGTCGGCCGGCACAACGCGGTCGACAAACTGGTCGGCCGTGCGTTGCAGAACGGCGATCTGCCGCTGTCCCGCACCGTTCTGCTGGTCTCGGGACGCGCCAGCTTCGAGCTCGCCCAGAAGGCCGTGATGGCGAGCATTCCGGTGCTCGCGGCCGTCTCCGCGCCCTCGTCCCTCGCGGTGGACCTGGCCGCGGAGACGGGGCTGACGCTGGTGGGCTTCCTGCGGGGCAGCTCCATGAACGTGTACGCGGGTGAGGACCGCATCGCCCTGCGGGCCGCGGCCGCCCAGGGCTGAGGCCGGTTCCCCCGCGGCACGCCGGCGGGGCCCTGAACGGCGGGGAGCGCCCCCTGCGCCTGCAGGGGCCCCGCTGTTTTCTGTTGTCGGCGCGTACGGGGCCGCGGCTGGGGAGAGCCAGGTCGCGGCCGTCGTCAGCTCCGCGTACCGGAAATCCGGATCAACAGGTCCATGAATCGGTCGCGTTCGGCCGTCGAGAGCGGAGCGAGGAGTGCGTCGTTGGCCTCGCGGGCGGCCTTCTCGCAGCGTGTCAGGAGGCGGGCGCCCTCGTCCGTGAGGGAGACCGCGTTCTTGCGGCGGTCGTTCGGGTCCGGCCGGCGCAGTACGAGTGCCCGGGTCTGGAGGTCGTTGAGGATCCCGACCAGGTCCTTCGGGTCGAGCTGGACGCTGCGGCCGAGGTCGGCCTGTGCGACGGGGGCCAGGTCGCGGACCGCGGAGAGGACCACGTGGTGCCACATCTTCATGCCCTCCGCGGCGAGGGCCTCGGCCACCAGGGAACGGCCGCGGGCGGCCGCGCGGCCGAGCAGCCAGCTGGGGAGGGAGCGGATCGCGGGGAGCGGGGCTTCGGACATGGGCCCACCCTATCGAGAAGTCATTGGACTCCCCAACGAAGTGGCGATAGCGTCAGCGTGTCCAAACCGTTGGTAGCCCCAATGACTTCTGGAGGCGCGATGCGCCGCGTCCGCTACGAGTCCACCGGCGGCCCCCTGTTCGTGGAGGAGGTCCCCGTCCCCGAACCCGGCCCCGGTGAGCTCCTCGTCCGCTGCGAGGCGATCGGTGTGACGCTCCCCGTCGTCCGCAAGGTCACCGAGGCCGCCGAGCCCGTGCCGCTGGGCGGCGAGATCGCGGGGCGGGTCGTGGCCGTGGGCGCCGGAGTCTCCCGCTTCGGCACTGGCGACCGCGTGACCGGGCTGTGCTTCGGACACGGGTACGCCGAATACGCCCTCCTGCACGAGGCGATGACCTCCCCGATCCCCGACCAGGCCACCGCCACCGATGCCGTGGCCCTCGTCCGCAGCGGCCTGGTCGCGCTCGGCGCGCTGGAGGCCGCCCGGCCCGAGCCCGGCGAGGCGGCCCTGGTCACCGCGGCGGCGAGCGGCGTGGGGCAGCTCGCCGTGCGGCTCGCGCGGGCGCGGGGTGCCGGGCGGGTCGTCGGCGCCGTGTCCGATCCGGCCAAGGCGGACTTCGTGCTCGGCCTCGGCGCCGACGAGGTGGTGGTCTACGCGGACGACGACTGGGGAGCTCCCGTCGACTACGTCCTCGATGCCGTCGGCGGCGACCTGCTCACCCCGGCCCTCGCCGCACTCGTCCCGGGCGGGCGGCTCGTGGCGTACAGCTCGGGCGGCGGGACCATCCGGGCGTACGACCTTCTGGTGGGCGCGAAGTCCGTCGTCGGGTTCCAGATGGCGCGGATCGCCCGGGAGGAGCCCGAGTTGTACGAGCGGTGGCGGCAGGAGCTGTGGAAGCTCTTCACCGAGGGGGTTCTGACGCCCGCCGTGCACGGAGTGTTCGCGTTGGAGGAGGCCGCTGCGGCGCACGCGGCCATCGAGGCGCGGGCCAACCGGGGGAAAGTAGTACTCCATCCGTGAGGTGACACGTGCACGGTTCTTGTGATGTGTGCGATAGCCCAACTAACGTCTGTGATGCGCACCTTGGACGTGGGATGTCCGGATGTTCGGATGCCTGGACACATGACCAGACGATGAAGGGCGGGCCGCACCATGCCGTCAAGAGTTCGCGCACGTCTCAGAGCTGCCCTCGTCGCGGCCGTCGCCCTCACGGCGACGGCCGCGACATCGGTTCCGGCCGATTCCCAACCGGCCACCACAACACCCCCGTTCGAGCAGCAGGTCCTCTTCCGGGCCGACCAGGATCCCGGGTACGCCTGCTTCCGTATCCCGGCGATCGTGAAGACCAAGGCCGGCACATTGCTGGCGTTCGCCGAGGGGCGGGTGCTCAACTGCGGGGACGCCGCCGACATCGACCTCGTGCTCAAGCGGTCGACGGACGGCGGCCGCACCTGGGGGCCGCTCCAGGTCGTCAACGAGGGCGACGGCGACACGCACGGCAACCCGGCGCCGATCGTGGACCGTGAGACCGGGCGGATCCTGCTGGCGGAGACGTACAACAAAGGCCGTACGGACAGCGGCAGTTGCTCGGTGCCGTGTGAGCGCACCCCCTATCTTCAGTACAGCGACGACGACGGTGCGACCTGGTCCGAGCCCCGCGATCTGAGCGACCAGATACTGCCCGCGGCCTGGAACTCCTGGTACGCCACCGGCCCCGTCCACGGCATCCAGCTCACCAGGGGCAAGCACGCCGGGCGGCTGGTCTTCGGCGTCAACACCGAGACCTGGGACGGAAGTCGGGTCACCAACAACCACGCCGCGCTCATCGTCAGCGACGACGGCGGCGACAGCTGGCGGATCGGTGCCACCGACTCGTGGGCCATCTCCGCCGCCGACCGCACCTTCCGGCAGAAGCCGTCCGAGGTGACCCTCACCGAGCGGGCGGACGGCACGATCCTCATCAGCGGGCGGGAACAGGACGGCACCGACCTCGGGCATCGCTCCCAGACGTACAGCCGGGACGGCGGCGACAGCTTCACCGGGCCGTTCAAGGACCTCCCGGACCTCTACACGCCCCAAGTGCAGGGCGCCACGCTCCGCCTGGGCAACCGGCTTCTGCTGTCCGCGCCCGGCGATCCCGACCGCCGCCGGACCATGATGATCCGGTCCTCCTGGAACGGCGGCACCACCTGGGACAGCGTGGACCGCGGCAAGGTCGTCAGCACGGACTGGTCGGGCTACTCCGACATGGTCGGCGTCGACGCGTCCACGGTCGGCCTGATGTACGAGGGCGGCGCCGTGGACGCGCGGGACGAGATCCGCTTCGCCCGCTTCACCGAGGACTGGCTCGGGCCGCGTCGTGGCCCCGACCCGACCACCGCCGACCTCGCCGCGGGCGCGCCCCGGGCGACCGTCCTCGGGGGCGCCCGGGTGACGGACGGTGTGCTGGGCCGGGCCGTGGAGTTCGACGGCGACGACGACGCCGTACGTCTGCCGTACCGGTCCCGACTGCCGCTGGGGACGCGGGAGTTCACGGTTTCGCTGTTCTTCCGGTACTCCGCCGCCTCCGGTGAGCAGCCGTTCCTGTGGATGGGCGGGATCGGCTCCACCCAGCCCCAGGTGTGGCTGCGCGGTGAGCCCGACAACGACCGGGTGCGGGCCCTGATCACCACCCGGGAGGGGTTCGGGACGGTGCGCACCTCGTCCGTGTGGGCCGGGGGCGCCCACAACGACGGCGAGTGGCACCACCTCGCACTGCGGCGCGGCGGCGGACAGCTGACGCTGTTCCTGAACGGCAGGGCCATCAGCACCACGGACGTGGCCGGTTCGGTCAGCCGGAACTCGCCGTTCGGCGTGCACGTCGGGCAGCGCATGGACAGCCGGGCCTTCCTGACCGGCGCGATCGACGACGTCCGGGTGTGGAACCGGGCGCTCGGCGACACGGAGCTCGGCGCGGCGACGCGGGTCGGAGCCCGTAAGGGTTCGGCCACGTCGGACACCGTCCTGTGGCTGCCCATGGACCAGGTGGGCTGAGACCACTAACGTCCCAGGCGTGCCCGACGACGCACGAGCACGACAGCGCACGGGAACCGGGCTCGGCCTCCTGCTGGCCCTGGTTCTCGCGGCGGTACTGCTCACCGCCCTCCCGGACGACGGCGAACGGGAGGGCGGTGCCGCGTGCCGGCCGCACTCGGTGGCGGCCTGGTCGGCGGACGGCGACCTGACCGGTGAGTTCGCCCGGTACGGCGACGACCCGTCCCGCACCGACGACTGGACCGGCGGCGACGGCACGCACTCGGTGCGGCTGCCGGACGGCCGGCTGCTGTGGCTGTTCTCGGACACCTACCTCGGCCAGGTGCACGCCCCGCCCAACCCCTACGGCGAGTCCTCGACCTGGCGGGACACGGCCGCTCCCCTGGTCCGCAACGCGGCGGTCGTCATGCGTGACGGACGCCTGGAGCGCACGCTCGCCGCTCCCCTGTTCCCCGACCCGGTTCCGAACCAGTGGCGCTGGCCGGTCGCGGCCCGCGTCGAGCCCCGCTCCCCCGGTGCGGACGAGCAGGTCGTACGGGTGCTGTTGTGGGTGCGTACGGCAGGGCAGGCGCCGTGGATCTACGGGGTGCCCACCGCCACGGAGGTCGCCACGCTCTCGCTGCCCGAGCTGCGGGTCGAGTCGGTCGTCAAGGTGCTCGACCAGCAGCTGGTGCCGGATCCGTCGCGGCGTGTGCTGTTCGGGACGACGCTGGTGGAGGAGGGCGGCTGGACGTACGTCTTCGGGGGCGACGACGGTCAGGCCGCGTCCCGGCCGGCCTCGCGGGCGTACGTCGCGCGCGTGCCCGAGGGCAGGCTCGCCGAGCCGGGGGCCTGGCGGTACTGGGACGGCTCGCGGTGGGCGGGGCCTGGGGCCCGGCCTGGTGCGGTGCTCGGGGACGGGCGGCGCAAGGGGGTGGGCAGCGCGTTCTCGGTGGCGCGGGTGCGGGGTACGTATGTGCTGTTCACGATGGCCGCCGGGACCGAGGGGCTGACGACCGTGACGTCGTACTGGGCCTGCTCCCCCGTCGGCCCGTGGCACGGGCCGACGAGGGACTTCAGCCCGGCGCTGCCGCCGGGCGGCCAGGTCGCCGCCTACAACCCGCAGACGCATCCCGAACTGAGCGTCGACGGGCGGCTCGTGCTGAGCTACGACGTCAACTGGCTGGAGACGACAGGCGCCGCGGCGCAGCTCAGCAGGAACGTGTCCCTGTACCGACCGCGGTTCGTGACGCTTCGGGTGGCGCCGACGCGGTGACCGCCTCGGCGGCGTCGGCATCGGTGTCCGTATCGGTGTCCGTATCGATGTCGGCGTCCTGGGCCCGGCGCTTGGCGATGACCGCGCAGACCATCAGCTGCATCTGGTGGAAGAGCATCAGCGGCAGCACGGCCAGCGAGGCGTGCGCGCCGAACAGGACGCTGGCCATGGGCAGCCCGGAGGCGAGGGACTTCTTCGAGCCGGCGAACTGGATCGCGATGCGGTCCTCGCGGTTGAAGCGCAGCGCCTTGGCGCCGTACCAGGTCAGGGCCAGCATCACGGCCAGCAGCACGACTTCGACGGCCATCAGTCCGGCCAGCCGGGCCGGGCTCACCTGGTGCCAGATGCCCTGGACCATGCCCTCGCTGAACGCGGTGTAGACGACCAGCAGGATCGAGCCGCGGTCGACGAGCCCGAGGACCTTCTTGTGCCGGGCGACGAAGCCTCCGATCCAGCGCCGCAGCAGCTGCCCGGCGACGAACGGCACCAGCAGCTGCAGCACGATCTCGACCACCGAGTCGGCGGAGAAGCCGCCCGCGCTGCTGCCGAGCACGGCCGCCGCGAGGAGCGGGGTGAGGACGATGCCGACGAGCGAGGAGAAGGAGCCGGCGCAGATCGCGGCGGGCACGTTGCCGCGGGCCATCGAGGTGAAGGCGATCGACGACTGGATGGTCGACGGGACGAGGGTGAGGAAGAGCAGGCCCTGGTAGAGGGGGTGGGTCAGCAGCACCGGGACCAGGCCGCGGGCGGCGAGGCCAAGGAGCGGGAAGACGACGAACGTGCAGGCCAGGACGGTGACATGGAGCCGCCAGTGCTTCAGCCCGTCCAACGCCTCCCGGGTGGACAGCCGGGCGCCGTAGAGGAAGAAGAGGAAGGCGATGGCGGCCGTGGAGGCACCGGACGCCACGTCGGAGGCCGCCCCGCGCGCCGGGAGGAGAGCCGCGAGGCCCACGGTCCCGAGCAGCAGCAGGATGTACGGGTCGATCGGCATCCAACGCGGCCATTGCAGGCGTTTCACTGTGCTCCACTACTTCGCTGTCGTACTCGGCTGTCGTTCGCTGAACTTCGGGTTCCCGGCACGGACGTGCCCTCTCCATCGTCCTCCGGCGGCCAGCGATCGGGAATCCGGCATACCACTCTGACTGTCATCACGTTCCGCGATAACCACAGGTAGCCTGGGACGCGTGTACGACCCCTCGCATCTGCGTACGTTCCTGGCGGTGGCGCAGACCCTGAGCTTCACGCAGGCCGCCCGCCGCCTCGGCCTGCGCCAGTCGACCGTCAGCCAGCACGTACGGCGGCTGGAGGACGCCACCGGGCGGCCGCTGTTCTCCCGGGACACCCACTCCGTGGAGCTGACCGAGGACGGTGAGGCGATGCTCGGTTTCGCCCGCCGCATCATGGAGGTGCACGAGCAGGCGTCGGCGTTCTTCACCGGCACCCGGCTGCGCGGCCGGCTCCGGTTCGGCGCGTCCGAGGACTTCGTGCTGACCCGGCTGCCGGAGATCCTGGAGGGCTTCCGCTACGACCACCCCGAGGTCGACCTGGAGCTGACGGTCGAGCTCTCGGGCACGCTGCACGAGCAGCTGGCGGCCGGAAAGCTGGACCTGGTGCTGGCCAAGCGACGCCCGGAGGAACCGCGCGGCGAGCTGGTCTGGCACGACCGGCTGGTGTGGATCGGCGCGGAGCGGCTCCGCCTGGAGCCGGAGCGTGCGGTGCCGTTGATCGTCTATCCGCCACCGGGCATCACCAGGGCCCTGGCGTTGGAGGCGCTGGAGCGGCAGGGGCGCGAGTGGCGGATCGTGTGCACCAGCGGCAGCCTCAACGGGCTGATCGCCGCCGCGCGGGCGGGGCTCGGCGTGATGGCGCACTCGCGGGGCCTGATCCCGCCGGGTCTCGTGCGGGTGCCGGACCGGGCCGGGCTGCCGGAGCTGGGGCGGGTCGACTTCGTGCTGGTCCACGGAGCACGCCGTACGGCGGCACAGGGGGCCGCGGACGCGCTGGCGGCGGCGATCCTGGCGGGCGGCGACCGGCTGCACCGGCGCTAGGCGCTCCGCTGGGTGCCGCGGTATGCCGATCTGCCGTCTGCCGTCTGCCGTCTGCCGTCTGCGGCGCCATCGTGGCTGGTCGCGCCCACGCGGCGGAGCCGCACATCGATACAGCCCCGCGCCCCTGGGTTGGCTCAGCCGCCGGCGACCGATGACCCAGCGACTCCACATCAAGGCTCAGTGACACGTGCGGCGGCTCATACGCTGAGGGAGGAGACGGCTGCGCGCCGGTGACGGCATCATCCACTGGGCCCGTGCCCGGCGATCGGGTCGTGTACAGATTCGGTGGAGATTACGGGCCCGAAACTTACTCAACCGTCAGTTTCATGTCCGACCCTTCCCCATGTGAGCGCATTTTCCCGCGCTGACCTGTGCGTACCTGAGCACCCGTCGATTTCCGGCCCCCTCCCGTCCGAAACGCGGTTGGGGTAGCTTTCACGGCGCTGAGCGGAGCGTCAGCGAGGCATTCGGACGGGGAGCGGGGAGCGGGGTTTGCGCGAGTTCACCAACCCTCCGTTGGCGTTGGCACCGCCGGTGGGCGGCCTGGCCGACGTCGTCTTCCAGCATGCCCAGGAGGACCCGCTGTATGTCACCCTCGGCCGCAAGGACGAGGGCGGGCAGTGGCGGGACGTCACCGCCGCGGAGTTCCGGGACGAGGTGCTAGCCCTGGCCAAGGGCCTGCTCGCCCGCGGCATCCGGTTCGGCGACCGGGTCGCGATCATGTCCCGTACGCGCTACGAGTGGACGCTCTTCGACTTCGCCCTGTGGACGATCGGCGCCCAGGTGGTGCCGGTCTACCCCACGTCGTCGGCCGAGCAGTGTTTCTGGATGCTGTACGACGCCGAATGTTCGGCGGCCATCGTGGAGCACGAGGACCACGCGATGACGATCGCCACCGTCATCGACCGGCTGCCGCGGCTGCACCAGCTGTGGCAGCTGGACTCGGGCGCCGTGCAGGAGCTGTACGACGCCGGCGCCCACCTCGACGACGAGGTGGTCCACCGCCATCGGCAGGCGGTCACCCCCGACTCCGTCGCGACGATCATCTACACCTCGGGGACGACGGGCCGCCCCAAGGGCTGTGTCATCTCGCACGGCAACTTCATGTACGAGGCGGACACCGTCATCGAGCGCTGGGAGCCGGTGTTCCACTCCAAGAAGGGCGACGAGGCGGCGACCCTGCTCTTCCTGCCGCTCGCGCACGTCTTCGGCCGGATGGTGCAGGTCGCCGCGATCCGCGGCCGGGTCCGCTTCGGCCACCAGCCGCAGATGAACGCGGCCGCCCTGCTGCCGGACCTCGCCGCGTTCAAGCCGACCTTCTTCCTGGCCGTGCCGTACATCTTCGAGAAGGTCTTCAACGCCGCCCGCCGCAAGGCCGAGAAGGAGGGCAGGTCGGGCGCCTTCGAGAAGGCCGTCGAGGTCGCCGTGAAGTACGCGGACGCCATGGAGGCCAAGGCGTGGGGCATCGGTCCCGGCCCGTCGGCCGGGCTGCGGATGCAGCACCAGGTCTTCGACAAGCTCGTCTACGCCAAGATGCGGGCCGCGATGGGCGGCCGTATCAAGCAGGCGATGACCGGTGGTTCGGGGATGGACCGCCGGCTCGGTCTGTTCTTCGCGGGCGCCGGCGTCCATGTCTACGAGGGGTACGGCCTCACCGAGACCACGGCGGCCGCCACCGCCAACCCGCCCTACCGCACCCGCTACGGCACCGTCGGCCAGCCCATCCCGGGCATGACCGTGCACATCGCCGACGACGGGGAGATCTGGCTGCACGGCGACAACGTCTTCCAGGGCTACCTCAACAACCAGAAGGCCACCGACGAGACCCTGCACGACGGCTGGCTCGCCACCGGTGACCTGGGCTCCCTCGACGAGGACGGCTACCTCACCATCACCGGCCGCAAGAAGGAGATCCTGGTCACCTCAGGCGGCAAGAGCGTCTCCCCGGGCCTGCTGGAGGAACGCGTCCGCGATCACCCCCTGGTCTCCCAGTGCATCGTCGTCGGCAACGACCGCCCCTACATCGCCGCCCTGGTCACCCTCGACCAGGAGGCCGTCGAGCACTGGCTGATGATGCGCGACAAGCCCCGGATGACCCCGGCACAGCTGGTCCGCGACGCCGACCTGGAGACGGAGGTACGACGCGCGGTCGTCGCCGCCAACACCCAGGTCTCCCAGGCCGAGTCGATCCGCACCTTCCGCATCCTCGCCCAGCCGTTCACCGAGGAGCACGGACTGCTCACCCCGTCGCTGAAACTGAAGCGCAAGGCGATCGAGAACGCGTACGCGGGCGAGGTCGAGGCGCTGTACCGGGCCTGAGACCGGCCGATTCCCACGGATTCTCCGGTCAGGAATGCATCGCGCCTCGTGATCGTTGACGATGTCAGTACCACCTGACGACAACCGTAAGGATCAAGAGCTCGTGAGCAGCAAGGTCCCCCCGATCATCCTCAACAACGGCGTCGAGATGCCCCAGCTGGGCTTCGGCGTCTGGCAGGTGCCGGACGACGAGGCGGAGCGGGCGGTCGCCACCGCGTTGGAGGCCGGGTACCGCAGCATCGACACAGCGGCGATCTACGGCAACGAGGAGGGCACCGGCAAGGCCATCGCCGCCGCCGGCCTCCCCCGCGAGGACGTCTTCGTCACCACCAAGCTCTGGAACAGCGACCAGGGATACGACTCCACGCTGCGCGCCTTCGACGTGTCGCTGGAGAAGCTGGGCCTGGACTACGTCGACCTGTACCTCATCCACTGGCCGCTGCCCGCCCGCGGCGCGTACGTCGACACGTACAAGGCCTTCGAGAAGCTGCACGCCGACGGCCGCGTCCGTGCGATCGGTGTCTCCAACTTCCTTCCGGAGCACCTGGAGCGGCTGATCGGCGAGACGTCGGTCGTCCCGGCGGTCAACCAGATCGAGCTGCACCCGCACCTTCAGCAGCGCGCCTCCCGTGAGTTCCACGCCGAGCAGGGCATCGCCACCGAGGCCTGGTCGCCGCTCGGCCAGGGCAAGGGGCTGCTGGAGGTCCCGGCGATCGTCGCCATCGCGCAGAAGCACGGGCGCACCCCGGCCCAGGTCGTGCTGCGCTGGCACCTCCAGCTGGGCAATGTCGTGATCCCGAAGTCCGTGACGCCCTCGCGGATCAAGGAGAACATCGAGGTCTTCGACTTCAGCCTGGACGACGAGGACCTCGCGGCGATCAGCGCGCTGAACGAGGACCGGCGGATCGGCCCGGACCCGGCGGCGTTCGGCCAGGACTGACGCCCGTGACACGACCGTCCGCCCGCCGCTCGGCTCTGTGAGCGGCGGGCGGACGTCGCCGTATGCGCGTTCGGGCCGCTTCAGTCGCCGCGCACGTCCGAGAGGACGACCTCGAACTCCTCCAGCCCGGTCACGGTCACATGGGCCTTGGCCGCGCCTTCGTGCCGGGCCGCCGCCTGGCCCGCGCGGGACGCCGCCAGGGACGCCTGGTCGACGAAGAGCACGCCGACCATCCCGCGCCCCCGCTCCCGGTCGACCAGCAGGGACGCCCTGGCCAGCCCCGTGAGGGTGTCCAGTTTGGGCACCACGGTCGCCCGGAACGTGTCGGCGAGCAGGTCCGTGTCCATCGGGTCGAACTCCAGCCTGGTGACCCGCAGTCCGCCTCCCGTCTCCGGCTGCCGGACCTGGTGGAAGACCAGCGCCTCGTAGTTGTCGACCGCGACGGTCCCCAGGAACGGCTCCAGCATGGCCGTCCGCCGCTCGCGCAGCACCTCGTCGCTGTTCCGCCGGGCCTGCTCCGACTCCCACCAGCTCGCCGCGAGCAGTTTCCCGAGTGTGCGGTCCACGAAGACACTGGCTCCGCGGTATCCCGGACGGTCCTCCAGCAGTTCCCGCCCCTGTGTGTTCAATGCCCTGATGGCCGTGTCGATCTTCGTGGGATCGCCGGTCGTGTAGATGGCGCGTACGAACATGACACCTCCAGAAGCTCGGTCAGATATCCGAAAGCTTCGGTATGTCCAGTCTTCTACTGGGGTGATGGCGCCGCAATCAGCGCCAGTAAGGAAACTTTCCTACTCAGGAGGGTCCACCCTCGTGCGCATCCGATCCCTCACCCTGACCGCGGCCTCCGGCGCCGCGCTGCTCGCCGCCGGACTGCTCCCCGCCGTCGCGTCCGGCGTTCCGGACCCGCCGTTCGCACGGGAGGGGCCGGTCGAGGCGGCCGACCTGCTGGCGAAAACCGCGTCCTGCGAGCCGGTCTCGAACGGCCTGTACCGCACCGACGCGACGAGCGCGGCCACCGTCCCCGTGTGCGGCGCGCACGGCGCCGTCTTCTGGAAGGCCGACATGGACATCGACTGCGACGGCCGGCGCACCGCCAGGTGCAACGAGGTCACCGACCCCTGGTTCCAGCCCGACACGGCGTTCCACCAGTCCGACGGCGAGCCGCTGCGGTCCGACAGCCTGCCGTTCGTCGTCGTCCCGAGCGCGAGCGGCCTCTGGGACTACTCGGCCGCCGGCATCCAGGGCGGCAGTGTGGCCGCGGTCATCCACGACGACCGGCTCCTGTACGCCGTCGTCGGCGACACCGGCCCGGGGCGGATCATCGGCGAGGCGTCGTACGCCGCCGCCGAGGCCCTCGGCATCGACCCCGACCCAGCCACCGGCGGCACCGCCTCAGACGTGACGTACATCCTGTTCAAGGGCTCCCGGGTCGCGCCCGTCGAGAGCCACGAGGCCGCGGTCACGCTGGGCGAGCAGCTGGCGAAGGAGTTCGTCCAGAACAACTGAGCCGTCAGTTGGGCTGTCCGATCGGGCGTACGACGACGGTGTTGACGTCCACGCCGTCGGGCTGCCGGACGGCCCACACCAGATCAGCAGGGCCGGGCCGAGGACGTTGGTCAGCACCATCTCGGTCCAGCCGGCCGAACGCCTTGAGCGTGGCGTCCACGGCCGCCTGGACGTCGGCGTACTCGGCCGCGTTCCCGACGACCGTCAACAGCCCCTCCGGGTCCCCGAGTTCCGCGGCGAAATCCCGCAGCCGCGCCGCGCCCCGACCGGTGACGGTGACGGTGACCCAGTACCCGGCGTCCAGCAGCTGCCGTGCGACAGCGGCGCCGATGCCGCTGCCGCCCCCTGTGTTCCGTATTCCGTACGCTCGACGGTTCGGACGGTGGTTCGGACGGTGGTTTGAATGACCGGGAGTCCGTCACTTGGAGAGCTCTCGAAGTCAAGGCCGCACGCTGATCGCCGGCCGTGCGGCGCCGGCCGGCGTCACTTCGTGCGTACCGCCGTGTACACGGTCTGCGCCGCGAGCACGAAGACGTCCGGGCGGTGGTGCACGCTCGCCTTGTCGTCCGGGTCGAGGAGCCGGTCGAGGGTCGCGCGGTCGTCGGCGTCTAGGGCCTCGCCGACGCCGTCGCGCAGGCGGGTCAGGTGGGCGGCGACGTAGGCGCGGGCGCGGTCCGTGGTGGGGGCGGGCAGGTCGAGGAGGAAGGTTCGGGTGCCGGTGGGGCGCAGGCCGGCCGCGGTGAGCAGGGCCGGCCAGTCCTCGGTCTCGGTGACCGAGCCGGGCAGGTCCGCGCGCATCGTGGCGAACCACTGCGCCTCCAGTGCGTCGAGCCGCGCCTGCAGCCCGGGCCGTCCGAAGCCGAGGTCGCGCGGCAGGTACCGGGCCGGCAGGCCGCCTTCCTGGAGGGCCAGGGTGCCGCCGTGCGTGAGGCGGTCGGCGAACGCGGCGAGCGCGGCGCGCTGGTCGCCTAGGTGGTGCAGACTGCGGCCGGCCCACAGCAGATCGGCCGGGTAGTCCAACTCGTCCAGGACATCGGGAAGTTCACCGACGAGGGTGCCGAAGCGGTCGGCGACACCGAGCCGCTCGGCACGCGCCTGGGCCCGTGCCAGGAGCGGTGCGGATCCGTCGACGGCGACGATCCGGGCGCCGGGGAAGGTGTCGGCGAACAGACAGGCGACGACGCCGGGCCCGCTGCCCACGTCGACGACCAGCCCCGGCTCGGTCTGCCGCTTGGCGAGCCATGCCATGGCGTGCTCGTACAGCGGCGTGAACAGCTCCGCCTGCGTCTCCAGGAGCGGGCCCATCTGCTCCCAGTCGACGTCGGTGTGGTCGTGGTGCGGGTGCGCGTGCCGCGGGTCATGCCCGTCGTGGCCTTGGTGGTCATGGTGGTCGTGCGCCACAGTGGTCCGCCTCTCGTTCCTCGCGTCCGGATGCCGCAAGAGTGCTCCGAGGCATGGCCCGCGGGCCACTGTCCTTGCCGTAGCGGCAAAAACGGGGCAAAAAAATCAGGTGCGGCCACGAGGGCCCGTCGCCCACGATGGCCGGATGGACGACGAGATGGTGGAGCGCTTCCTCAAGGACGGGTTCGTGAAGATCGAGGGGGCCTTTCCGCCCCGCGTCGCCGAGCACTGCGCGCGGCTGCTGTGGCGGGAGACGGGGTACGACCGGGAGGACCCGGGCACCTGGAAGGATCCCGTGCACTGGGTGTACGACATGGCGACGGGCCCGTTCGCGGCGGCCGCCAACTCGCCTGTCCTGCACGAGGCCTTCGATCTGCTGGTGGGCGAGGACCGCTGGCAGTCGCGCTACTCGCTGGGGACCTTCCCGCTGCGGTTCCCGCACGAGGAGGAACCGGACGACGCGGGCTGGCACATCGAGGCCAGCTACACCCCGGAGGGCGCCGAGCACCCCCACACCAACCTGCGCTCGAAGGACCGCGCCCTGCTGATGCTGTTCCTGTTCAGCGAGGTCACCGAGGACGACGCCCCGACCCGCATCCGGGCCGGCTCACATCTCGACGTACCCCCGGTCCTGGCACCGTACGGCGAGCGGGGCGCCTCCTATCTGGAACTCGGCCCCAAGGTCGCCGAGGCCTCCGCCCACCGCCCCCTCACCCACGCCACCGGCACCCCCGGCGACGTCTACCTCTGCCACCCCTTCCTGGTCCACGCAGCCCAGCCCCACCACGGCACCCGCCCCCGCTTCATGGCCCAGCCTCCGCTGCACACATCGGTCCCCCTGGAACTGGAACGCCCCGACGGCAACTATTCAGCGGTGGAGTTCGCAATCCGCCGGGGCCTGGCCCAAGAGAACTGACCAAACCCCGGCGACTACAACGCCCCCAAGGGGCGCGGGGAACTGCGCGACCAGCCACAACGGACCAGCAGCCGCAGTCACACCACTACGACAACGGCGGATACGCGTTCTGCATCAACTGCTGGAACTGCGCAGAGAACCAGTGCCCCGACAGCGGAGCGTCCGGCAGCGCACCAGACATGTTGTTACCGTTGCGCGGATTACCGGTATACGTCGGGTCGCACATCCGGTCGAACCCCTTGCCCTCGTCGTTCGGAATCACCCGGCTGGCGCCGTCGGACTCACCCGGAGGCTTGATCCACACATACGCGTCGATCCCGGCCGCCGGACTGGCCTGCGGCCGCTCCCCCAGCCCGGCCCCGGACTGGTTGCACCAGTTGCCGACGTGGATACGCCGGTCGTACCGCCCGCCGTTGACATACGTGTCCACGTCGGTCATCGCACCCGGGCCGGCGGGCCGGGCAGAGCCACCCCACCCGTTCCGCGAGGTGTCGATCAGCATGCCGATACCGGAGTTGAAGCCGGTCGTGACCAACTGCTGCCGGAAGGCCTGCGCGAAGGACAGCTCGTCGGTGTAGCGGTTCCAGTCCACCCACTTGGACTCACGGACGGACTTGCCGCCCACGGAGTCGTTGACGGTGAAGTTGTTCTCCTTCAGCGCGCTGTAGTTCGCCGTGTTGGCGATGAAGCCGTGCACGTCGTTCACGGTGGCGCCCTCGGAGGTCGCCGCCTCCTTCATCACGGTGGCGCTGGCGGCGAAGTTGTCGTCCCAGCCGATCCAGCCGTGGTGGCCGGCGTCGATGTAGTTGTAGACGTTGGCCGCGTCACCCAGCTTGTTCAGGGCGTAGCCGACGCCCTTCTGGTAGTTGCCGTTGGCCTTCATCACGTCGCACTGCGGGGTGGCCGTCGGACGGCTGCCGGTGTTGGTGACGAGGTTCGGCAGCGAGTCGATCTCGATCGTGGTGACGATCCGCAGCGCGGCGTACTTCGGGTCGGCGAGGATGGCCGCGATCGGGTCGATGTACTCGGTCTTGTAGCGGCCGAGCTCCGTCGGACCGAGCTCGCCGTTGGAGGCGAGGGCGGCACAGTCGCGTCCCGGCAGGTTGTAGATGACCAGCTGGACGACGAGTTCGCCGGAGCCCTTCTGGGTGAGGGCCTCGTCGAGGTGGTCGCGCAGACCCATGTCACCGTTGACGCCGTTGATCGCGGCGATCCGGTCGAGCCAGACGCCGGTCGGCTGGCTGGCGATCCGGCTGCCGCCCGGCTCGGCGGCGGCCTTCTCGGACCACTCCGGGTTCACGTACACCTTGGCGCCGGAGTATGGGTTGTCGACCTTGGGGCCGGTCGGGTCCGGGTCCGGCGGATCCGTCGGGCCGCCGCTGCCGTCGTCGACGTTGCAGGTCACGCCGTCGAGGGTGAAGGTGGCCGGGACGGCGTTGGTGCCGCTGTAGGAGCCCTGGAAGCCGAAGCTGACCGAACCTCCGGTCGCCAGCGTCCCGTTGTAGGTCTCGTTGGCGGCGGTGACGGCGGCACCGCTCTGGCTGATTTTCGCGTTCCAGCCGCTGGTGACCTTCTGGTTTCCGGCGTACGACCACTTCAGAGACCAGTTGGACTTGGCGGAGCCCTGGTTGGTGACCGTCACGGCGGCGGTGAAGCCGGTGTCCCACTGGTTCTGCACCTTGTAGTCGACGGTGCAGGGGACGGCTGCCGTGCCGATGTCCTCCGGGGCGGCCGCGGCGAGCGCGGTCCCCGAGGCCCCGGCGACCAGCGCCAGGGCGGCGAGCATCGCGGTTCTGGTACGACTCATGAGTGCGGGTTCCTTCTTGATCGCGGGTGCTGACGGTTCGTCCGTGCAGGGCGCGCAAGAGGCAAGGAGGAGGTGCCGGCGACGGCTAAAAGTACTGAACGCGGGGGGTGTCGCATGAGCGATCTCCTTGCAGATCAGCGCGCCGTGACGGACGCGTCGACTGATGGAATCGCTCCCACTGGTGTCAATGAAGCTAGCGCCAAGTGTCAGTAAAGGACAGAGGAGTTGCTGACTTTCCCTCAACTAAATCCGTCGAATCTTTTCGACTCTTCAAGCACCTTGACCCCTTGCACCCCCTTCCCCACTATGGGAGCGCTCCCACTGGTTCAAGCCTTGACTTCTCCGAGCCGCAAGGAGGAACCAGCACGTGCATCCCCCACGCAGACGCAGAACCGCACGACGGTTGTGGACCGCCGTCGTCGCGGCCCTGGCACTTCCCTTGGCCATGATGGGCACGAACTCGACGCCCGCCCAGGCAGCGGCACTTCAGTGCAGTGTCGACTACAAGACCAATGACTGGGGCTCCGGCTTCACCGCGGATCTGACGATCACCAACCGCGGTACGGATGTCATCGACGGCTGGACGCTGACGTACGGCTACACGGGCAACCAGAAGCTCGGCAACGGCTGGAACGGGACCTGGTCCCAGTCCGGTCAGTCGATCACCGTGAAGAACGCCGGCCACAACGCGCGGATCACCGCCGGGGCCGCGGTGACCACGGGCGCGCAGTTCAGCTACAGCGGCGGCAACGCCGCTCCGACGAACTTCGCGGTCAACGGCACCAGTTGCACCGGCGCCCACCAACCCCCGATCACCGTGCTGACCAGCCCGGCAGCGGGCGCCGTCTACACGCAGGGCGACGCCGTCCCGCTCGCGGCCACGGCCGCGGCCGCCGACAACGCCACGATCAGCAAGGTGGAGTTCTACGACAACACCACGCTGCTGGGCACGGACACCACGGCGCCGTACTCGCTCTCGGTCTCAAGTTTGACCGTGGGCAGTCATTCGCTCCTCGCGAAGGCCTACGACAGCCTGGGCGCGTCCGCGGAGTCGACGCCGGTCGGCGTCACGGTCGCCTCGGGTCCCGCCGTGGTCACCTCGCAGACCCAACTCCCCGTCCAGCAGGGCAAGTCGGCCTCGTACGACGTCAAGCTGTCGACCCAGCCGTCGTCGAACGTCACCGTCACCACCGCCCGCACGACAGGCAACTCGGGCCTGTCGGTGACGGGCGGCGCCTCGCTCACCTTCACGCCCTCGAACTGGAACACCGCGCAGAAGGTGACCATCACGGCCAACTCCTCCGGCACCGGCGCGGCGACCTTCGAGTCGACGGCCACCGGGCATGCGAAGGCCACCGTCACGGCCACCCAGATCGCGGCGACGAAGGCGTACGACGCCCGCTTCCTGGAGCTGTACGGCAAGATCACCAACCCGGCGAACGGCTACTTCTCGCCCGAGGGCATCCCCTACCACTCGGTCGAGACGCTGATCGTCGAGGCGCCGGACCACGGCCACGAGACCACGTCCGAGGCCTACAGCTACCTTCTCTGGCTGCAGGCGATGTATGGCAAGGTCACGGGCGACTGGGCCAAGTTCAACGGGGCCTGGGAGATCATGGAGAAGTACATGATCCCGACCCACGCCGACCAGCCGACCAACTCCTTCTACAACGCCTCGAAGCCGGCGACCTACGCGCCCGAGCTGGACACGCCGAACGAGTACCCGGCGAAGCTGGACACCGGGGTGTCGGTCGGGTCCGACCCGATCGCCGGTGAGCTGAAGTCGGCGTACGGCACGGACGACGTCTACGGCATGCACTGGCTCCAGGACGTCGACAACACCTACGGCTACGGCAACTCGCCGGGCAAGTGCGAGGCCGGGCCGTCGGACACCGGGCCGTCGTACATCAACACCTTCCAGCGCGGCGCGCAGGAGTCGGTGTGGGAGACGGTGCCGCAGCCGACCTGTGATCAGTTCAAGTACGGTGGCGCGAACGGGTACTTGGACCTCTTCACCGGTGACGCCTCCTACGCCAAGCAGTGGAAGTTCACCAACGCCCCGGACGCCGACGCCCGTGCGGTGCAGGCCGCGTACTGGGCCGACAAGTGGGCCGACGAGCAGGGCAAGGGCGGGGAGATCTCCGCGACCGTGGCCAAGGCCGCGAAGATGGGCGACTATCTGCGCTACGCGATGTACGACAAGTACTTCAAGAAGGTCGGCAACTGTGCGGGGGCTTCGAGTTGTCCCGCCGGCACCGGCAAGGACGCCTCGCACTACCTGCTCTCCTGGTACTACGCCTGGGGCGGCGCCACCGACACCTCGGCGGGCTGGGCCTGGCGCATCGGATCCAGCCACGCGCACGGCGGCTACCAGAACCCGATGGCCGCGTACGCCCTGTCCAACTACGCCGACCTGAAGCCCAAGTCGGCGACGGGACAGGTGGACTGGGCCAAGTCGCTGGAGCGGCAGGTCGAGTTCTACCGGTGGCTCCAGTCCAGCGAGGGCGCGATAGCCGGTGGCGCGACCAACAGCTGGGCGGGTAGGTACGCGACGCCGCCCGCGGGCAAGTCGACCTTCTACGGCATGTACTACGACCAGCAGCCCGTCTACCACGACCCGCCGTCCAACCAGTGGTTCGGCTTCCAGGCGTGGTCGATGGAGCGGGTGGCCGAGTACTACCAGCAGACGGGGAACGCGGCCGCGAAGGCCGTCCTCGACAAGTGGGTCGACTGGGCACTGTCGGAGACGACGGTCAACCCGGACGGTACGTTCCGCATCCCGTCGACGCTTCAGTGGTCGGGGCAGCCCGACACCTGGAACGCCTCGAGTCCGGGCGCCAACAACGGACTTCATGTCACCGTCGCCGACTACACCAATGACGTCGGCGTGGCGGCCGCGTACGCCAAGACCCTGACGTACTACGCCGACCGCTCCGGTGACACGGCTGCCGCGACGACGGCGAAGGCGTTGCTGGACGGCATGTGGGACAACTACCAGGACGACCTCGGAATCGCCGTTCCGGAGACCCGCGCCGACTACAACCGCTTCGACGATCCGGTCTACGTGCCGAGCGGCTGGACCGGCACCATGCCGAACGGTGACGCGATCAACTCGTCGTCGACCTTCGAGTCGATCCGGTCGTTCTACGAGGACGATCCGGCGTGGTCGAAGATCGAGGCGTATCTCGCGGGTGGGGCGGCGCCGTCGTTCACGTATCACCGGTTCTGGGCCCAGGCGGACATTGCGTTGGCCATGGGTTCGTATGCGGAGCTTCTCGAATAGTCCCCCGCCGGGCGCTCCGCGGGTTGGGCCGTGTTTCGACTGCGGGTCCGATGTGGCTGGTCGCGCAGTTCCCCGCGCCCCCAAAACAGGGCGTGGCAGATCACGGCGTTTCCTCGGAACCGCCTGAAAGGCTCCGCGTGCGTGGTCCCGTTACCTGACAGCGGGACCGACCGGCCGGGCGGCCCCCTCCCGCACTGGGGGTCGCCCGGCAACTCTCGCACCGCACGGAAAGCGCTTGCCCCCACTCCTCTTTCCGGAAAGGACCCCCGTGCGAAGAACCCGCATCCTCACGGCCGTACTCGCACTCGCGGCCGGCCTGCTCGCCGGCACCCCGACCGCGCTGGCGGCGCCTGCCGCGCGGGACGTGTCGGTCAGGGCCGACAGCTACACCTGGAAGAACGCCCGTATCGACGGCGGCGGTTTCGTGCCCGGCATCGTCTTCAACCGCAAGGAGAAGAACCTCGCCTACGCCCGTACGGACATCGGCGGAGCCTACCGCTGGCAGCAGGCGTCGAAGACGTGGACGCCGTTGCTGGACTCGGTCGGGTGGGACGACTGGGGGCATACGGGGGTGGTGAGCCTGGCGTCGGACGCCGTGGACCCGGATCGGGTGTACGCGGCGGTCGGGACGTACACCAACAGCTGGGACCCGACGAACGGCGCGGTGCTGCGGTCCTCGGACCGGGGCGCGAGCTGGCAGAAGGCGGATCTGCCGTTCAAGCTGGGCGGGAACATGCCGGGGCGCGGCATGGGTGAGCGGCTGGCGGTCGACCCGAACCGGAACAGCGTGTTGTATCTGGGCGCGCCCAGCGGCAAGGGGTTGTGGCGGTCGACGGACTCCGGGGCGAGCTGGTCGCAGGTGGCTAACTTCCCCAACGTCGGCAACTACGCGCAGGATCCGAGCGACACCAGTGGGTACGCCAGCGACAACCAGGGGATCGTCTGGGTCACCTTCGACGAGTCCACGGGGACGTCCGGGAGCGCGACCAGGACCATCTACGTGGGGGTCGCCGACAAGGACAACGCCGTGTACCGGTCGACGGACGCGGGCGCGACCTGGTCGCGGGTCGCCGGGCAGCCGACGGGGTATCTGGCGCACAAGGGTGTCCTGGACGCGGCGAACGGCTATCTGTATCTCGCGTACAGCGACAAGGGCGGGCCGTACGACGGCGGCAAGGGCCAGTTGTGGCGGTACGCGACGGCGAGCGGCACCTGGACGAACATCAGCCCGGTCGCCGAGGCCGACACCTACTACGGCTTCGCCGGTCTGACCGTCGACCGGCAGAAGCCCGGCACGGTGATGGCTACGGCGTACAGCTCCTGGTGGCCGGACACCCAGATCTTCCGTTCGACGGACAGCGGCGGGACCTGGACGAAGGCGTGGGACTACACGTCGTATCCCGACCGCGCCAACCGGTACACGATGGACGTCTCGTCGTCGCCGTGGCTGACCTGGGGCGCGAACCCGTCCCCGCCCGAGCAGACGCCGAAGCTGGGCTGGATGACGGAGGCGCTGGAGATCGACCCGTTCGACTCGAACCGGATGATGTACGGGACGGGCGCGACGATCTACGGCACGGAGGACCTGACGAAGTGGGACAGCGGCAGCCAGTTCGCCATCAGGCCGATGGTGCAGGGCCTGGAGGAGACGGCCGTCAACGACCTCGCCTCGCCGCCCTCGGGCGCGCCGCTGCTCAGCGCGCTGGGTGACATCGGCGGCTTCCGGCACACGGACCTCACCAAGGTGCCGTCGATGATGTTCACCCAGCCGAACTTCACCACGACGACGAGCCTGGACTACGCCGAGTCCAGCCCGAACACCGTCGTAAGGGTCGGCAATCTCGACTCCGGCCCGCACATCGCCTTCTCGACGGACAACGGCGCCAACTGGTTCGCGGGGACCGACCCATCGGGCGTCAGCGGCGGCGGTACGGTCGCCGCGGCGGCGGACGGCAGCCGGTTCGTGTGGAGCCCGGCCGGTACGGGCGTGCAGTACGCGACCGGGTTCGGCAACTCCTGGCAGGCGTCGAGCGGGATCCCGGCCGGGGCGGTGGTCGAGTCGGACCGGGTCGACCCGAAGACCTTCTACGGCTTCAAGTCCGGGAAGTTCTACGTCAGTTCGGACGGCGGCGCGACCTTCACGGCGTCGGCGGCCACCGGGCTGCCGAGTGGGGACAGCGTGCGCTTCAAGGCGCTGCCCGGCGTGCAGGGCGACGTGTGGCTGGCGGGCGGTGCGACGGACGGGGCGTACGGTCTGTGGCACTCGACGGACGGCGGCGCGAGCTTCACCAAGCTCGCGAACGTCGAGCAGGCCGACGCGATCGGCTTCGGGAAGGCGGCGCCGGGAGCGTCGTACCAGACCCTGTACACCAGCGCGAAGATCGCCGGTGTACGCGGCATCTTCCGCTCCACCGACAAGGGCGCGACCTGGACCCGCGTCAACGACGACGCCCACCAGTGGGGTTGGACGGGCGCGGCGATCACGGGTGACCCCCGGGTGTACGGGCGGGTGTACGTGGCGACCAACGGGCGTGGTGTCATCTACGGCGAGACGGCCGACGGTGGCACCACGGATCCCGACCCGGACCCCGACCCGGATCCGGACCCCACGCCGACCGGGGCCTGCGCGGTGACGTACAAGGTCACCAACCAGTGGTCGGGTGGTTTCCAGGCCGACGTACAGCTGTCCAACACCGGTTCGGGCGCCTGGAGCGGCTGGTCCCTCGGCTGGTCCTTCGCGGACGGGCAGCGGATCACCCAGGTCTGGAACGCCGAGCACACCCAGTCCGGTTCGGCGGTGACCGCGAAGAACGTGGGCTGGAACGGCAGCGTTGCGCCCGGCTCGTCCGTGAGCTTCGGCTTCACGGGAAGCTGGTCGGCGGCGAACGCCGAGCCGACGACCTTCAAGCTGGGCGAGCAGACCTGCACGGTGAGTTGAACTGAAATGGGCGAGCCCGGGGGCGCGTGCGCTTGGTGCGCACGCGCCCCCGGTGCTGTCTACGACAGCTTCCACTCCCCGATCTGCTCCGCGAAGCCGGAGTCCATCCCGAAGGTGACGGTGGCGGCCTTCGACGCCTTCGGCAGCTCGAACACGATCCAGCCGAGCGTCTTCGCGCCGGGCTTCAGCCGGACGTCCGACGACATCGACGGGCCGGCCGTGATGTCGGCGAGCACGGTCCCGAACTGCTGGCCCTGGTCGTCGGTCATCTTCGCCCCGTTCACGGGAGCGTCGGAGTAGACCTTGGTGCCGGTGTTGACCAGCTGGAACTGCACGCCGATCCACCGGTTGCCGGACTCGGGCGCGAAGAACTCGTCGCCGGACCTGGCGTTGTCGGCGACCTTCACGACGGTGACATCGAGTCCGCTGCCGGCCTCCATGCCCTTGAGCGCCAGCGTGTCGCCGACCTTGGCGACCTCGGGCGCGGCGCTGCTCTTCTCGGCGGGGGCCTCCTTCTCGGCGGCGCCCTCGGCCGTGGCGGAGGCCTTCGCCTTCGGCTTGTCGACGACCTCGTCGCCGGAGCCGGAACCACAGGCCGTCAGACCGAGCGCGGCGACGGCGACAGCCGCGGTGGCGGCGAGACGTATGCGGGTGTGGTGGACCATGTTCTCCCCAGGTTTCGGTGGTACGCATGTGAAGGACCCGTAAAGAACCTGCATGGTTGTACGGCTCACCGAAAAATTCCGGGGACAAGAGGCAACCCGGCAGCCCGATGTGACGTCGGGGCTGCCGGGCTGGGCGGTGGTCGTCCGCGCTCAGGGCGTGAAGACGCTCGGCCGAGGTGCCGTGGCCATGCCGTTGCCGATGAAGAAGCTCGGGTGCGGTGGCTGGTTGTAGGCGGTGTTCTGCCAGGCCAGGGCCGTGCGGTACATCGGGTCGTGCAGGAGCGTCGTGATCTTGGTGTTGGTCTCGACCGGGGTCGAGTAGATCCTCAGCGCCGTGTTGCCGCTGGTGCGCCAGATGACCTCCTCGCGCCAGTCGCCGAGGATGTCGCCGGAGAGGACGGGCGTCGCCTTGGTGCCGTTGTTGGAGGAGACGCCGGAGCCGGTGAGCAGGCGGGTGTCGCCGGACGTGCCGTACTTGTCGATGCGGGTGCCGTCGAGGAGTTCGCGGACGGGATCGCCGTCCCACCAGGACAGGAAGTTGATACTGGACGGCTCCCGGCCGAGCGAGGCGCCGGTCGCCGAGCGCAGGGTCGTGTCGGAGGCGGACCACGCCTCCGCCCCCGGGCTGCCGGCGTAGATGTCGCCCGCGACACCGCGGCCGTTGTCGGCGCCCGACCCCGTCTGCCACAGGATCTGCCCGGTGCGCGCGTCGGCCATCCAGGAGCCGGGCTTGCTGGTGTCCTCCGAGACCTTGAAGTACTCCAGGCCCGCCCGGGACGGGTTGAGGTCGCCCACGTGGCCGGCGTCGCCGTGCCCGAGCTTGGTGGTCCACAACCCCCAGCCGTTGTCGTCCACGGTCATGGCGCCGTACACGATCTCGTCCTTGCCGTCGCCGTCGACGTCGGCGACGGACAGGCTGTGGTTGCCCTGACCGTCGTAGCCCTGCCCCGCGTTGGTGGAGGAGTTGGTGTCGAAGGTCCAGCGGCGGGTGAACTGGCCGCCTCGCCAGTCCCAGGCGGCGATCACCGTGCGGGTGTAGTAGCCGCGGGCCATGACGAGCGAGGGGCGGGCGCCGTCCAGGTAGGCCGTGCCGGCCAGGAAGCGGTCGACCCGGTTGCCGTAGGAGTCGCCCCAGGACGACACGGTGCCGCGCGCCGGGACGTAGTCGACCGTCCCCATCGCCTTGCCGGTCTGCCCGTTGAACATCGTCAGGTACTCGGGCCCGGAGAGGATGTACCCGCTGGAATTGCGGTGGTCGGCCGACGAGCTGCCGATCACCGCGCCGGTGCCGTCCCGGGTGCCGTCCGCCGTCTTCGTGGCGACCTCGGCCTTGCCGTCGCCGTCGTAGTCGTACACCTGGAACTGCGTGTAGTGCGCGCCGGAGCGGATGTTGCGGCCGAGGTCGATCCGCCACAGCCGGGTGCCGTCGAGCTTGACGCCGTCGAGGAACGTGCTGCCGGTGTAGCCGGACTGGGAGTTGTCCTTGGCGTTGGTGGGCTGCCACTTCAGGACGATGTCGAGGGCGCCGTCGCCGTCGAGGTCGCCGACCGAGGCGTCGTTGGCCTCGTAGGTGTACGCCACTCCGTCCGGGGTCGTGCCGCCGGCGGGCGGGCTGATCGGGACGTCCTTGTACCCCGTGCGGAATTGGACGGCGTGCACGGAGTCGCCCTGCTCCACGCCGCCCACGATCGGGCGGACCGTGTAGTCGGCCTGCTCGGGGGCGCCGGAGTGGAAGTAGTTCGTGGAGCCGGTGATCGGGGTCGGGTTGACCTTCGTGCCGGCCCGGTAGACGTTGAAGGAGACGTCGTTCGGGTCGGTGCCGAGCCAGCGCCAGCTGACCAGGTTGCCGCTGGAGGTGTGGACGCTCACCACACCCCGGTCGAGGGCCTCGACCTGGCGTGCGGTGGCCGCCTCCGCCGTGCCGACGCCGCTCAGGGCGGTGAGCCCGGCGGCGACGAGGGCGGCGGTGGCGAGCGTCGCGGAGAGGGCGGCGCGGCGTCTGCGGTGCTTGCGCGGGTGCTGCACGTGACGTACCTCCTCGGGAGGACGGACGGATTCCGTTCCCTCAGTCGTCGCCGTGCGCGCGGAAGTTGCCGTATCTCTCGGCCAGTTCGGCCACCGTCCGGGCGATCCGCTCACGCAGCTCGGGCGGTTCGAGCACCTCGATGCCGGTGCCCAGGCGCAGGAACTCGGCGTGGGCGTGGTCGACGGACTCGACGGGGACGGTGACCGTCGTCCAACCGTCCTTCTGCGTACGGTGGTCGGTCGCCCGGTCGAGGGTCACGCCGGGGGCCAGCCGCACGACCGCCGCACGGCGGTACAACCGGTCGTGGAAGTCGCGCTGGTACGCGCTCCAGTACGCGGCGAGATCGAAGTCGTGCGGGTGCGTGAACTCCTCATCCACGGCCGCGAGTTGGATGATCTGGTCGACGCGGTAGGTGCGGGGGCCGGGGCCCGCGACGACGTACCAGCGGCCCGCCTTCAGGACCAGGCCGTACGGCTCCAGGCGGCGCTCCACGTCGGTGGGTTCGCGCCAGCGGCGGTACAGGACGTGCAGGACGCGGCTGTCCCAGACCGCGTCGGCGACCGCCGGGAGGTACGGCGTCTCGTCGGCGCCGGCGTACCAGCCGGGTGCGTCGAGGTGGAAGCGGCCGCTGATCCGGTCGGCGTGGCCGCGCAGTTCGGGTGGCAGGGCGGCGCGGACCTTGAGCTGGGCGGCGGCCAGGACCGAGCCGAGGCCGAGCTGGGCGGCGGGGCCGGGCGCTCCGGCGAGGAAGAGGGCCTCGGCCTCGTCGGCGTTGAGTCCGGTGAGGCGGGTGCGGTAGCCGTCGAGGAGGCGGTAGCCACCGGCGTGTCCCGCGTCGCCGTAGAGCGGGACACCGGCCGCGCCCAGCGCCTCCACGTCCCGGTACACCGTGCGGACCGACACCTCCAGCTCCTCGGCGAGCTGGGCGGCGGTCATCCGGCCGCGGGTCTGGAGCAGCAGGAGGATCGAGACGAGTCGGCTGGACTTCACTGACACAGGATGTCAGTGAAGCGGCCGTAGCGTCGCGTCATGTCCCTCACCGAGACACCGGCCTTCGCCGAGAAACTGCTGACCGTACCGCCGCCGATCGAGGTGGCCGGACGGTGGATCAAGCGCTACCACGTCACGGCCGACCCCGCGGGCATCGCGCCCGACGTGGAGAAGGCGGCGTACGCGATCCTGCCGGAACTGCTGCCGGAGCCGGACGGCACGCCTCCGGCGACGTTCGTCGTGCTGCACCGGGGCGGTGACGACGGCGCCTATCTGAACGCCTACAGCTGGGTGTGGGACAACGTCCTGCACTTCAAGGGCGCCGCGGCGGGCCAGCCGGTGCTGGGCTGCCCGGACCGCGATCCCGCGCACTTCGTCACCCCGGACCTGCCGTGGATCGGCTGCGTCTGGGAACTCCCGCCGATCCTGCACGAACGGGACGCCTGGGTACGGCATCTGCTGGCACCCGAAGTCCCCGACCCGACGGCCTACTTGGCCGATTCCCTGCCCGAAGGAACCACCGGAGACCGCACATGAGCAGCCCGCACGACTTCGACTTCTTCCACGGCGACTGGCAGGTCCGCAACCGCCGCCGCACCGACTTCCTCGACCCCGACAGCGGCTGGGAGGAGTTCCCCGCGACCAGCCGCTGCTGGCCGCTGTTCGACGGGGCCGCGAACCTCGACGAGATCGACATGCCGCACCTGTCGGCGAAGGGCGCGACGCTGCGGCTCTTCGACCGGGAGACCGAGCAGTGGTCGCTGAACTGGGCCTCCAGCGTCAGCGGCACGCTGTTCCCGCCGGTCCTCGGCCGGTTCGAGGGCGAGCGCGGGGAGTTCCACGGCGACGACACCTATGACGGCAAGGACGTACGGGTGCGGTTCGTCTGGTCGGGTGTCTCCGCGACCTCGGCCCGCTGGGAGCAGGCGTTCTCCGTCGACGACGGGCGGACCTGGCTGACGAACTGGACCATGGAGTTCACTCGGGCTTGAGGAACGCCCGCAGGCTGAACACCGGGTCGGGTCGGGGCCGGTCCTGGTCCGGGAGTCGCGCGAGGCGGGCGGCGAAGCCGTCGGCGAGCGCGCCGCCCGGTGGCAGGGCGACGAACCAGCCCCGGCGCAGGTCGGCGACCGTGCGCCGGGGGCTGCGGCCCTGACCGCGGCCCGCGAAACGGGCCTGCCCGGCCGGGACCAGGCCGTGGGCGAGGGCGTACGACTCCACGAGCGCCGCCTCGTCGCGGGCGGGGCGGCGCGGACGGGAGGCCAGGACGGCGTCGATGTCGCTGCCCACGTTGTGGGCGGCGGCCTTGTCGACCGTGGTGACGTACACCCCGCCGGGCCGCAGCACGCGGGCGCACTCACCGACACTGGTCCGCACGTCGTCGTCGGTCCGGGCCAGGTGCAGCAGCCACACGCTGCTGACGGCGTCGAACCCGCCGTCCCCGAACGGCAGCCGGCGGCTGTCGGCGAGCACGACCGAGCCGGGCAGACGGGCCGCGGCGCGCCGGGCCATGGCGGCCGCGAGGTCGACGCCGGTCACGCTCAGGCCGTCGCGCGCGGCGGCGAGCCGCCGGGTGACGATGCCGGTGCCGCAGGCCACGTCGAGCAGGCGCCGTGTCCCGGCCGGCAGGAGTCCCAGCACCGCCTCCGCCGCGGCCGCCGCCCTGGGTTCGCCGCCGCGCGAGGCGTCGTAACGCTCCGCTTCCTCGTCGTAGTCCAGCACACCCTTCAGTCTGCCCCGTGGCCCGGGGCGAGATCCTCGATCCTGCGGGCGAGTGCGAAGTCCCGCTCGGTCACGGCGCTCACGGTGTGGGTGTTCACGGTGAGGGAGATCGTGTTGTAGCCCAGGGTGAGGTCGGAGTGGTGGTCGAGCTCCTCCTGGACCTGGGCGATGTGCACGACCATCGCCGTGGCCGCGAAGTGCGAGGGGAGCCGGTAGGAGCGGGCGATGCGGTCGCCGTCCAGCGACCAGCCGGGCAGCTCCGCGAGCCGGTCCTCGATCTCCTTCTGCGACAGCGGTTCGAGGGGCATGGCCTCGCTCCTTCCTGAACGGGCGGCTTCGTCTTCAGACTGCCACAGGCGGGGCGCGGCGGCCCTGGTCAGACCGGTGGCCGGCGGGTCAGCGGCGGACACTTTCGGCCGCCAGGTCGTCGGCGAGCGCGGCGATCTGCGCCCGGCCCTCGACCTGCTCCACCCACTCGTGCGGGAGGCCGGGGTCGCCGTACCGGGCGCCGAGGAGGTTTCCGCAGATGGAACCGGTGGAGTCGCTGTCGCCGGAGTGGTTGACGGCCAGCAGCAGGGCGTCCCGCACGGAGGGCGTGACGAGGGCGCAGTACACGCCGATGGCGAGGGCCTGCTCGGCGACCCAGCCCTCCCCCAGCCTCTCGACCTTCTCCGCGCTGGGCGATCCCGCCCCGGCCAGGTCCAGCGCCGCGGTGAGCGCGGCCGAGGTCTCCTCGTGGCCGGGGTGGCGCTTCAGGAGCCGCAGGGTGCGCAGTACGGCGCCTTCCAGGGACTCGCCGGCGACGACGTGCGCCACGATGGCGGCCAGCGCGCCGGACGCGTAGTAGCCGGTGGGGTGACCGTGGGTGATCTGGGCGGCGCGGGCGGCCATGGCGAAGGCCGGGTCGGGGGCGTTCAGCAGGCCGAAGGGCGCCGAGCGCATCACCGCGCCGCAGCCCTTGGAGTCGGGGTTGACCTCGCCGGGTTTGCCGTCGAGGGCGAGCCCCGGATCGGGGGCGTACATCTGGGCCACCCCGGACACGCACGCGTTGCCGGGAGCACGGCGGGCGTACAGCCAGGCCTGGGTGATCAGCCCGCCCTCGGGGGCGCCGCTCTGTGGCGGTGCGGCGTGCTCGGGGCCCGGGTGGCGCTGGGTCTCCAGCCAGCGCTCGTACGCCCAGCGCACCAGCAGCGCCCAGCCGCCGCCGATGCCCTTCAGCCGCTCCCGCCGATGCGCCTGGATGAGCCCCTCCGCGGTGAACAGGGTCATCTGCGTGTCGTCACTGATCCGGGCCACGTCGCTGTCCCCGGCGAACACCGGCCCGGTCACCCCGCGCTCGCCGTGCGCCGCGCGGATCCGCTCCAGCGAGCTGAACTCGACGGGATAGCCGAGGGCGTCCCCGAGGGCCCCGCCGAGCAGACAGCCACGCACCCGGGCGCGGTACACGGCCTCTCCCACCAGGGACGACGTCCAAGGCTCAGTCATCGCACGCACTCCTCGACTACGGTCGTACACATGACCATTGTCCCGCCCGAAGGCGCCGCGCCCGCCGCCACCCCCACCGACCACGGCGTGGGCCCGCTGCTGCGGGCCTGGCGGGAGCAACGGCGGGTCAGCCAGCTGGAGTTGGCGCTGCGGGCCGACTCGTCGGCGCGGCACATCAGCTTCATCGAGACGGGCCGTTCCCGGCCGAGCGAGGAGATGGTGCTGCGGCTGGCCGAGCACCTGGACGTGCCGGTAAGGGAGCGCAACGCGCTGCTGCTGGCCGCCGGTTATGCCCCGCGCTACCCGGAGACCCCGCTGGACGACCCTTCGCTGGACGCGCTCCGCGCGGGCATGGAGCAGCTCATCCAGGGCTACGAGCCCTACCCGGCCCTCGTGGTCGACGCGATGTACGACGTGCACGCGGCCAACCGGGGCATCCTGATGCTGCTGGACGGCATCCCCGAGCACCTCCTCACGGCCCCGCTGAACGCGATGCGCCTGACCCTGCACCCGGAGGGCCCGCCCCGCGCATCCGCAACCTGCGCGAATGGCGCGGCCATCTGCTGGCCCAGATGGACCGGCAGATCGCCCTGCGCCGCTCCGACCCACTGCGCCGGCTGTACGACGAGGTGGCCGCGTATCCGGTACCGGAGGAGCCACCCGGGGCCGCCGAACCGGCCGCGCCGGTCCCCTACTTCGCGCTGCCGTTGCGGATCGAGCACGGAGGCCGGGTCCTGTCCTTCGTCTCCTCCATCTCGACCTTCAACACCCCCATGGACGTGACCGTCGCCGAGCTGGCCATCGAGACCCTCCTCCCGGCCGACCCGGCGACGGTCAAGTACCTTCAGTCACTGCTTCCCTGACGCAACCTCAGCGCCATGTACTGAAGCCCGCCGAAACCGGCGACGGTGAGCGCCTGGACCACGGTCCACACCCCGCCCACCGTGCTCGGCGACAGCCACAGCGCGAGGGCGAGGCAACTCAGCACGCTCCAGGCCAGGTTGGCCTCGATCACGGCCCGTACGGGGAGCTCGGCGGGACGCGCACGCGAGGCGAGGAAGCCGACGCCGACGCCATACACGGCGAGAAAGGCACCGAGCCCCAGCAGCAGCCCGTCGTCGACCCCGAGCAGCCGTCCCAGCGGCCCGGAGGCGGCGAGGTAGGCGAGCCCGTTCGCCCCGGTCACCACGGCGTCCAGGGCCAGAAGGCGGCGCAGCACGGTCTGCGGGTCGGAGGTCCGGGTGAGCGCGGCGAGCGAGGTGGCGGACATGGTGCATCACCTTCCGTCGAGGTCGAACTGCGATGACCCAACGGTTTCGCGAATGAGCGAGGAGGTCGATTACCTGCGAGGTAATGCGGGCCGACGACAACGTCCTCAGTGACCACCCCAATGGATCCCCGCAGCAAACCCTGGCACACTGCTCGACGTATTTCCGGCGCGTAGGGGAGGCGTGGCGTGAGTGAGCGGCGACCCGCGCCCACCGTGGGTCAAGTAGTGCTCGGCAAGCGCCTGCAGGAGCTGCGCGAAGCGGCGAACCTGGGGCGCGACGAAGCCGCACGCGTGTTGCGCGTGGCCCCGGCGACCGTACGCCGGATGGAGACGGCCGAGGTCGCCCTGAAGATCCCGTACGTGCAGGTCCTGCTGGAGACGTACGGCGTACCGGAGGACGAGGCGACCGCCTTCGTCACCCTGGCCGAGGAGGCCAACCAGCCCGGCTGGTGGCAGCGCTTCCACGACGTGCTGCCGGACTGGTTCAGCCTGTACGTCAGCCTGGAGGGCGCCGCCCGCATCGTCCGCTCCTACGAGGCGCACTTCGTGCCGGGCCTGCTCCAGACCGAGGACTACGCCCGTGCCGTACTGGAGGCCGGGACCATCGGGCAGACGGGGCCGGAGACCATAGAGCGGCATGTGTCGCTGCGCATGGCACGGCAGCGGCTGCTGGAACGCCCGGACCCCCCTCACCTGTGGGTGATCATGGAGGAGACGGTGCTGCGGCGGCCGGTGAGCGTCCGTGGCGAGGTGATGCGCGGCCAGGTGGACAAGCTCCTGGAGTTCGCCGAGCGCGACCGGGTCACGTTGCAGATCGCCGAGTTCGCCGCCGGCCCGCACCCGGGGACGTACGCGCCCTTCAGCCTGTTCCGGTTCGCCGAGCCCGAGCTGCCCGACATGGTCTACACGGAGTACCTGACCGGCGCCCTGTATCTGGACTCCCGCACGGAGGTCGCCACGCATCTGGAGGTCCTCGACCACATGTCGACGGCCGCCGCGTCGGCCGAGCGCACGAAGAAGATCCTGCGGGAGTTCCGCGAGAGCTGCTGACCCACGAGCAGGCCCGACCCCGAGGAGAGCACACGGCATGACCGGATCCGAGTCCGCGCCCGTCCGTATCGACACCAGCCGCCCGCATCCGGCCCGCGTGTACGACTGGTGGCTGGGCGGCAAGGACAACTACCCGGTGGACGAGGAGCTCGCCCGCAGGATCCTCGCCGTGGACAGCAGCGCGGTGCGCGGGGCGCGCGCCAACCGCCGGTTCATGCACCGGGCCGTCGCCACGGTCGCCGAGGCCGGCGTCCGCCAGTTCCTGGACATCGGCACGGGCATCCCCACCGAACCCAACCTGCACCAGGTGGCGCAGGGCGTCGCGGCTCAGGCGAAGGTCGTGTACGCCGACAACGACCCGATCGTCCTGCGCCACGCCCAGGCCCTGCTGCACGGCTCCGCCGAGGGCACCACCGCCTATGTGCACGCGGACGTCCGTGACGTCGACGCGCTGCTGGCCCGGGCCGCCGAGTCCCTGGACTTCGGGGCACCCGTCGCGTTGTCCCTGGTCGCGCTGACCCACTATCTGGGCGCCGAGCCGGACGGCGACGACGTCTACGGCCTGCTGGCGAGGTACGTGGCCGCGCTGGCCCCCGGCAGCTATCTGATCCTTTCGCAGGTCACCCCCGATCTGAACCCCGCCGCGATCGACAAGGCCGCCGAGCACTTCCGGCGCAGCGGCACCTCCTTCCACCCCCGCTCGCTCCCCGAGTTCTCCCGCTTCTTCGACGGTCTGGAGCTGCTCGGTCCCGGTGTGATCCCGGTGTCCGGCTGGCGTCCCGGGCCCGAGGACGTGGCGGCCCAGGCGGAGGGCATCGTGCCGGTGTACGCGGGGGTCGCCCGCAAGGCGTGAAGCCGGGGACAGGCCGCGGGTCTGACCCGTACGGGTGCGGTGAAGGGGTGCGCTCCCGCGCTCCGCCATAGGTTCGGCCGTAGGGCAAGCAAGGGAGCGCCTGTGACCGACACGGAGATACCGCCCACCCCGCCCGCCGAGCCGCCCCCCGAACCGGGCGCGGCGCTGCTCAGGGCGGGCAGGTTCTTCCGGCCGGGCACGCCCGCGCCCGATCTGCACAGCGTCGCGCTGACCGGCGGGCGCGAGGCGGACGCCTTCTACCGGGACCGGTGGAGCCACGACAAGGTCGTGAACTCCACGCACGGCGTGAACTGCACCGGCTCCTGCCGCTGGAAGGTGTACGTCAAGGACGGCATCATCACCTGGGAGACCCAGCAGACCGACTACCCGAGCGTCGGCCCCGACCGCCCCGAGTACGAGCCCCGCGGCTGCCCTCGCGGCGCCGCTTTCTCCTGGTACACCTACTCCCCCACCCGGGTCCGCTACCCGTACGTCCGCGGGGTGCTCCTGGAGATGTACCGGGAGGCGAAGGAACGGCTCCGGGACCCCGTCCTGGCCTGGGCCGACATCCAGAACGACCCCGAGCGCCGCCGCCGCTACCAGCGGGCACGCGGCAAGGGCGGTCTGGTAAGGGCGAGTTGGGACGAGGCGGTCGAGCTGGTCGCCGCGGCCCACGTCCACACGATCAGGACGTACGGCCCCGACCGCATCGCCGGTTTCTCCCCCATCCCCGCGATGTCGATGGTGTCGCACGCGGCGGGCGCCCGTTTCCACTCCCTGATCGGCGCCCCGATGCTGTCGTTCTACGACTGGTACGCCGACCTGCCCGTCGCCTCCCCGCAGGTCTTCGGCGACCAGACCGACGTGCCGGAGTCGGGCGACTGGTGGGACGCGGCGTATCTGATGATGTGGGGCTCGAACGTCCCCGTGACCCGCACCCCGGACGCGCACTGGATGGCGGAGGCCCGCTACCGGGGCCAGAAGGTCGTGGTGGTCGCGCCCGACTACGCCGACAACGCCAAGTTCGCCGACGAGTGGCTGCACCCGCACCCCGGCACGGACGGCGCGCTGGCGCTCGCCATGGGCCACGTCATCCTCAAGGAGTTCTTCGTCGACCGCGAGACGCCGTTCTTCGCGGACTACGTACGGCGGTTCACCGACCTGCCCTTCCTGGTCACCCTGGAGGAACGGGACGGCGCCCATGTCCCCGCGAAGTTCCTGCGCGCCTCGGATTTGGGCCAGCAGGGCGGGAGCGCCGAGTGGAAGACGGTCGTGCTCGACGAGGTGTCGGGGCGCGCGGTCGCCCCGAACGGCTCCCTGGGCTTCCGCTGGTCCGAGTCGGGCGAGGGCAGGTGGAACCTCGAACTCGGCGAGATACGCCCGCAGTTGAGCCTGTACGGCAGTCAAGTTGCCGTCGGTGTCGAGGTGCTGCTGCCGCGCTTCGACACCGAGGGCGGGGCGCACGGGCAGGGGCGCGGGGGCGTCGTACGGCGCGGTGTCCCGGCGACACAGCTCGGCGGCGTGAACGGCCCGCTGGTGACGACGGTCTTCGATCTGCTGCTGGCGCAGTACGGGGTGGGGCGGCAGGGGCTGCCGGGCCGCTGGCCGGCGTCCTACGACGATCCGGACGCGCCCGGCACACCCGCCTGGCAGCAGGCCCACACCTCCGTCCCCGCGGCCAAGTGCGTACGGATCGCACGGGAGTTCGCGCGCACGGCCGAGCGGTCCAAGGGCCGCTGCATGATCCTGATGGGTGCCGGCACCAACCACTGGTTCCACTCCGAGACGATCTACCGCGCCTTCCTCGCGCTGCTCCAGCTCACCGGCTGCCAGGGCCGCAACGGCGGCGGCTGGGCGCACTACGTCGGCCAGGAGAAGTGCCGTCCGGTGACCGGCTGGGCGACGCTCGCGGCGGCGTCGGACTGGTCGCGGCCGCCGCGGCAGATGATCGGCACCGCGTACTGGTTCCTCAACACCGACCAGTGGCGCTACGACGGGTTCACGGCCGACGTGCTCGCCTCGCCGCTCGGTGCGGGCCGGTTCCGGGGGATGACGGGCGCGGACTGTCTCGCGCTGTCGGCGCGGGTGGGATGGATGCCGTCGTATCCGACCTTCGACCGCAATCCGCTGGAGCTGGGCGAGACCTTCGGTGATCCGGTGGCCCGGGTGGTGGCCGAACTGCGGGCGGGCACCCTGAAGTTCGCATGCGAGGATCCCGACGCGCCGGAGAACTGGCCGCGCGTGCTGACGCTGTGGCGCGCCAACCTGCTCGGCTCGTCGGCGAAGGGCGCGGAGTACTTCACCCGGCATCTGCTGGGCACGCACTCGTCCCTCCAGGCCGAGGAGGCCCCCGAGGACGTACGGCCGCGGGACGTGACCTGGCGTGACGAGGCCCCCGAGGGCAAGCTCGACCTGCTGCTGTCGCTGGACTTCCGGCAGACGTCGTCCACGCTGCTGTCGGACGTCGTGCTGCCCGCCGCGACCTGGTACGAGAAGCACGACCTGTCCAGCACGGACATGCACCCCTACGTGCACTCCTTCACCCCGGCCGTGGATCCGCCGTGGCAGGCGCGCACCGACTTCGACACCTTCAAGGCGCTGGCCGAACGGCTGAGTGAGCTGGCCGTCGACCATCTCGGCGTCCGTAAGGACCTGGTGGCGACCCCGCTGCAGCACGACACCCCGGGCGAGATCGCCCAGCCGGGCGGGGTCGTGCTGGACTGGCGGCGCGGGGAGTGCGATCCGGTGCCCGGCAGGACGATGCCCCAACTGACCGTCGTGGAGCGGGACTACACGGCGATCGGCGCCAAGTTCGCCGCGCTCGGGCCGCTGGTCGAGCAGCTCGGCCTGCCGACCAAGGGGATCACGCTGAAGCCGGACGAGGAGGTCGAGGACCTCCGGCACCTGAACGGCGTCACCGCCGACGGCCGTCCCTTGCTCGACACGGCCGTGAAGGCCGCGAACACCGTCCTCGCCCTCTCCGGCACCACCAACGGCCGCCTCGCCACCCAGGGCTTTCGCACCCTTGAGGCCCGCACCGGGCAGGAGATGGCGCACCTCGCGGCCGAGCACGAAGCCAAGCGGGTCACCTACGCGGACACGCAGGCCGCGCCCGTGCCGGTGATCACCTCGCCGGAGTGGTCGGGCAGCGAGTCGGGCGGACGCCGCTACACCGCCTTCACCCTGAACACCGAGCACCTCAAGCCCTGGCACACCCTCACCGGCCGCCAGCACTTCTTCCTGGACCACGACTGGATCCACGAGCTCGGCGAGGCCCTGCCCGTGTACCGGCCGCCGCTGGACATGAACAAGCTGTTCGGCGAGCCGCGCCTCGGCCCGGACGGGCAGCGGGAGGTGACGGTCCGCTATCTCACCCCGCACAACAAGTGGTCCATCCACTCCGAGTACCAGGACAACCTGTTCATGCTGGCCCTCTCGCGCGGCGGCCAGAACATCTGGATGTCTCCGCAGGACGCGGACGCGATCGGCGTCGTCGACAACGACTGGGTGGAGGCGGTCAACCGCAACGGCGTGGTCGTCGCCCGGGCCGTCGTCTCGCACCGGATGCCGGCCGGCACCGTCTACATGCACCACGCGCAGGAACGCACGGTCGCCGTGCCGAAGACCGAGACCACCGGCATGCGCGGCGGCATCCACAACTCACTCACCCGGCTGATCCTCAAACCGTCCCATCTCGTCGGCGGCTACGCCCAGTTGTCCTGGGCGTTCAACTACCTGGGCCCGACGGGCAACCAGCGCGACGAGGTGACGGTGATCCGCCGCTGCAGCCAGGAGGTCGAGTACTGATGCGCCCGATGGCCCAGATCGCGATGGTCATGAACCTCGACAAGTGCATCGGCTGCCACACCTGCTCGGTCACCTGCAAGCAGGCGTGGACCAACCGGCGGGGCATGGAGTACGTCTGGTTCAACAACGTCGAGACCCGCCCCGGCCAGGGCTATCCACGCCGCTACGAGGACCAGGAGCGCTGGCGCGGCGGCTGGGAGCTGAACCGGCGCGGGGCCCTGAAGCTGAAGGCGGGCGGCCGCTTCCGCAAGCTCGCCGGGATCTTCTCCAACCCCGAACTCCCGGAGATCAAGGACTACTACGAGCCCTGGACGTACGACTACAAGAACCTCACCGACGCGCCGCTGGGCGACGACTTCCCGGTGGCACAGCCCATCTCGCAGCTCGACGGCAAGCCGATGAAGATCGAGTGGTCGTCGAACTGGGACGACAACCTCGCGGGCGCGCCCGCCTACGGCGACTTCGACCCCATGGTGGAACAGGCGCGCAGACAGGCCTCGGACAAGGTGCGGTTCGAGTTCGAGCAGACCTTCATGTTCTATCTGCCGCGCATCTGCGAGCACTGCCTCAACCCGTCCTGCGTGGCCTCCTGTCCGTCCGGGGCGATGTACAAGCGGGCGGAGGACGGCATCGTCCTCGTCGACCAGGACCAGTGCCGGGGCTGGCGGATGTGCGTGACGGGATGCCCGTACAAGAAGGTGTACTTCAACCACCGCACCGGCAAGGCGGAGAAGTGCACGATGTGCTATCCGCGGATCGAGGTCGGTCTGCCGACGGTCTGCTCGGAGACGTGCGTGGGCCGGCTGCGCTATCTCGGGGTCGTGCTGTACGACGCCGACAAGGTGACGGCGGCCGCGTCCGTGCGGAGCGAACGGGACCTGTACGAGGCCCAGTTGGGCGTGTTCCTCGACCCCGAGGACCGTGCCGTGCAGCGGGCCGCCGACGAGGCGGGGATCCCGTACGACTGGGTGGAGGCGGCCCGCCGCTCGCCCGTGCACGCGCTGATCAGCAAGTACCGGGTGGCGCTGCCGCTGCACCCGGAGTACCGGACGATGCCGATGGTCTGGTACATCCCGCCGCTGTCCCCGGTGGTGGACGCGCTCAGCGAGACCGGGCACGACGGCGAGGACGCGGGGAACCTGTTCGGGGCGATCGACAGCCTGCGCATTCCGCTGGAGTACCTGGCGGAGATGTTCACCGCCGGTGACATCGGCCCGGTCCGGGCCTCCCTGGAGAAGCTCGCCGCGATGCGCTCCCACATGCGGGCGATCAACCTCGGTGAGGAGCCGGACCCCTCGGTGCCGGACGCGGTGGGCATGGAGGCGCGGGAGATCGAGGAGATGTACCGGCTGCTGGCCATCGCCAAGTACGAGGACCGGTACGTGATTCCGACGGCGGCCGTCGCGGACGCACGGCGCCTGGAGGAGTCGGCGCTCCCCGACGGGTGCAGCCTCGACTACGACGGCGGGCCCGGAATGGGCGGGGACGGGCCCTTCGGTCAGGACTCGGGCCGCAAGCTGCTGCCGCTCGTCCCGGTGGAGAACTTCCACATCCTGCGCCGCCGCCAGACCGCCGACGACGCGGCCGAGACCACTCCCACAGCCGATCCCACAGCCGACCGCGAGGAGGCATGATGCCGTCCTTCGAGGTGCTCTACCAGGCGGCCGCGCTCTGCCTGACCTACCCCGACGACGACTTCCGCGCCCGCCTGCCCCTGCTGCGCGAGGCGGCCCCGCAGCTGCGGGAGTTCACCGACCACGCGGCCGTGACACCGCCCGGCGAACTGGCCGCGCACTACGTCCAGGTCTTCGACCTGAAGAACCGCCACAGCCTGTATCTGAGCTGGTGGCGCGACGGCGACACCCGAAGGCGCGGCATGTCGCTGGTCCGCTTCAAGAACCTCTACCGCGCCCACGGCCTGGAGTTCACCGGCGAGGAGCTGCCCGACTTCCTGCCCGCGGTACTGGAGTTCGCGGCCCGCACCGGCAACACCGACCTCCTGCTGGAACACCGGGACTGCCTGGACCAGCTCCGCACCCGGCTCACCGACTTCGGCACGCCGTACGCGTCCGTCCTGGACGCCGTGTGCGCCACCCTGCCGACCGCACAGACGGGGACGCGCCCGTGACCACTCTGCTCTGGGGCGTCCTGCCCTACGTCACCTTCGCCCTGCTCGTCGCCGGTCTGTTCTGGCGGCACCGCTACGACCGCTTCGGCTGGACCACCCGATCGTCCCAGGTGTACGAGTCGAGGCTCCTGAACATCGCCTCGCCCGCCTTCCACTACGGCATCCTGTTCGTGCTGGTCGGCCATGTCGTCGGACTGTTCGTCCCCGAGTCCTGGACGGACGCCGTCGGCGTGAGCGAGCACACCTACCACCTGTTCTCCCTGTACGGCGGTACGGCGGCCGGCCTCGTCACGGTGGGCGGGATCGCGCTGCTGGTCTACCGCCGCCGCACCCGGGCACCGGTGTTCCGGGCGACCACCGCCAACGACAAGGTGATGTACCTCGTACTGGTCGCGGCGATCGTGCTGGGCATGGTCGCCAAGCTGACCCACACCTCCGGCGACGGCTACGACTACCGCGGGTCCATCGCCCCCTGGGCCCGCAGCCTGTTCACCCTCACCCCGGACACGGACCTGATGGCGGGCGTACCGGTCCTCTACCGGATCCACGCACTGATCGGCATGGCACTGATCGCGCTGGTGCCGTACACCCGGCTGGTGCACATGTTCAGCGCGCCCGTGCAGTACCTGTTCCGGCCGTACGTGGTGTACCGCAGCCGGGACCCCAGGCAGTTGGGGTCCCGGCCGGAGCGGCGGGGTTGGGAGAAGACGGACGCCTAGCTAGGCCGCGCCGCCCTTCGCGTCGCGGTCGTCGTCGACGATCTCGGCGTCCACCACGTCGTCGTCCCGCGGTGGGGTCTGCTCCGTGCCCGTACCCGAACCGGCGCCCGCCCCGGGGTCGGCGTCGGCCGGTGTCTGCTGGGTCTGGGCGTACATCGCCTGGCCCATCTGCTGGCTCACCGTGGCGAGTTTCTCGATGCCGGTGCGCAGGGCGTTCGTCTCGGCGTTGTCCGCCAGGAGCTGCTTCAGCTCGGCCGCCGCCGACTCGACCTCCGTCCTGGTGTCCGCGGGGATCTTGTCCTCGTTGTCGCGGACGAACTTCTCGGTCTGGTAGACGAGTTGCTCTGCCTGGTTCCTCGTCTCGGCCGCCTCGCGGCGCCGCCGGTCCTCGTCGGCGTACTCCTCGGCCTCCCGCATCATCCGGTCGATGTCGTCCTTCGGGAGGGCCGAGCCACCCGTCACCGTCATCTTCTGCTCGCGGCCGGTCGCCATGTCCTTCGCGGAGACGTGCATGATCCCGTTGGCGTCGATGTCGAAGGCGACCTCGATCTGCGGGACACCGCGCGGGGCGGGCGGCAGACCGGTGAGGTCGAAGACGCCGAGCTTCTTGTTGTACGCGGCGATCTCGCGTTCGCCCTGGTAGACCTGGATGCCGACCGAGGGCTGGTTGTCGGTGGCGGTCGTGAAGATCTCCGAACGCCGGGTCGGGATCGTCGTGTTGCGTTCGATGAGCTTGGTCATGATGCCGCCCTTGGTCTCGATGCCGAGGGACAGCGGGGTGACGTCGAGCAGCAGGACGTCCTTGACGTCGCCGCGGATGACACCCGCCTGGAGAGCGGCACCGACGGCCACGACCTCGTCGGGGTTGACGCCCTTGTGCGGGTCCTTGCCGGTGAGTTCCTTCACCAGGTCGGTGACGGCGGGCATCCGGGTCGAACCGCCGACGAGGATGACGTGGTCGACGGCGGAGAGCTTGATGCCGGCGTCCTTGACCGCCTGGTGGAAGGGGGTTTTGCAGCGGTCGAGGAGATCGGCGGTGAGTTCCTGGAACTGGGCGCGGGTCAGCTTCTCGTCGAGGTGGAGGGGGCCCTCGGCGGAGGCGGTGATGTAGGGCAGGTTGATCGTGGTCTCGGAGGAGCTGGACAGCTCGATCTTGGCCTTCTCCGCGCCTTCACGGAGCCGTTGCAGCGCCATCTTGTCGTTGCCGAGGTCGATGCCGTTCTGCCCCTTGAACTTCTTCACCAGGTACTCGACGACCCGCTGGTCCCAGTCGTCGCCGCCCAGGTGCGTGTCGCCGTTGGTGGCCTTGACCTCGATGACGCCGTCGCCGATCTCCAGCAGCGAGACGTCGAAGGTGCCGCCGCCGAGGTCGAAGACCAGCACCGTCTGCTCCTCGCCCCGGTCGAGGCCGTACGCCAGCGCGGCGGCGGTGGGCTCGTTGATGATCCGCAGCACCTTCAGGCCCGCGATCTCCCCGGCCTCCTTGGTGGCCTGCCGCTGGGAGTCGTCGAAGTACGCCGGGACGGTGATCACCGCGTCGGTGACGTCCTCGCCGAGATAGGACTCGGCGTCCCGCTTCAGCTTCTGCAGCACCCGGGCGGACAGCTCCTGCGCCCGGTAGCGGGTGCCGCCGATGTCACCCTGGTCCGGGAACCGCCAGCTCCCGTCGCCCATGTACCGCTTCACGGAACGGGCGGTGCGCTCGATGTTCGTCACCGCCTGCCGTTTGGCCACCTCACCGACGAGCACCTCGCCGTTCTTGGCGAAGGCCACGACCGACGGTGTGGTCCTGGCCCCCTCCGCATTGGCGATGACAGTGGGTTCGCCGCCCTCCAGGACGGCGACCACCGAGTTCGTGGTCCCGAGATCGATCCCGACCGCGCGTGCCATCGCTGTCCCCTTCCGCCAGGGCACCCCTTGAACTCCAGCACAAAACTTGAGCGGGTTCTTGTCAATGGGACGGGTGACCGGGGGGCCGGGAGCCAAACGGCCGGCTGAGCGCCCGCTCAGCCGGCGAAGGACGAGGTGGGCCAGGCCCGAAGGGCCGCGGCCACCTCAGGGGCGCGGGGAACTGCGCGACAAGCCACGACGGCGCAGCAGACGCCACACAGCCCTTTCCCCGCACCCCCTAGGCGCCCCGCTAGCCCAACTTCGCCGACAACGTGATCGTCGTCCCCGTCAACGCCTGACTCACCGGGCAGTTCTTCTTCGCATCCTCCGCCGCCGCGGCGAACCCCTCCTCGTCGAGCCCCGGCACCGTCCCCTCCACCGTGAGGTGAATCCCGGTGATCCCCTCCCCCGGCTGGAAGTTAACGTCGGCCGAGGTGACGAGCTTGGTGGGGGGCGTCCCGGCACCCGCCAGGGCGTGCGACAGGGCCATGGAGAAGCAGCTGGAGTGCGCGGCGGCGATCAGCTCCTCGGGGCTGGTCTTGCCGTTCGCGTCCTGGGAGCGCGAGGCCCACGTGACCGGCTGGGCGGCGATGGCACCGGAGGAGTCGAAGTTGACGACACCGTTGCCCTCGAGCAGGTTGCCTTCCCAAACGGTGTGTGCGGAGCGCGTGGTAGCCACGATTCTTCCTTTCGCGTGAGGGCCCGTTTGCTGGGTCCGGGCCCCCATCCGATCACACTCCGGCCCAACGCACCCGGAAGACCGGCCCACGCCGGGTGAACGGCAGGCGACGCCCCGGCTTCTTCAGGCGGCCCGCTCCTCCGGCTCCGCGTCCAGGGGCACCTGGGGACCGTTCGACTCACGCAACCAGCGCCGAAGTACCCGGTGGACGTGCTCGGCGCCCACGAGGTCCTCCCCGTCGTCGGCCGGCGCGGAGAAGGCGCGCGGCGACAGCAGGAACGGCTTGCCCTGCGCCCCGCCCAGTCCGCCGTGCGAGCCGATCTGCTCCTCGAAGGCGAGCACCTCGCCGCCCTCGGCCGGGTCGTACGCGGAGTTGACCATGATGTCGGCGGTGTTCGGGAAGGAGTGCGTCCGGCGCACCGCGTCGGCGGCGCCCGGCCCGAAGACCTTCAACGGCCCCGGATCCTCGTCCAGTCGGTCCAGCGGGAGTTCCGCGCCGTACGCGCCGAGCACGACTCCGCCGTGCTCCTCGCTGCGGACGAGCAGGAAGCCGACGCCGGGGTGGTTGGCGAGGGTGGTGAGCAGAGCCGGGTGGCGGGCGTCGATCTCCTCCTTGGTCATCCGGTGCGGCACGTCCGGGAAGGAGACCAGGCCTAGGTTGCCGGAGGCGAGCACGATCGGCTCCGAGCGACGGGACGGGCGACGCTGCTCGCCGCCCTCCTCGACGGGCCGGCGCAGCGCGGCGCGCACGGCCGCGCGGGCCTCCGCACCGCTGTGGGTGCGCCGCGCCCTGCGCGGCACGGGCAGCCCGCAGCCGGCCCGCACCAGGTCGCCGAGGCCGAGCCCGTACCGGGACCGGAAGGTCTCCCCGGGGCTCTGGCCGTGGTCCGACAGCACGACGATCCGGTACGGCCGCGGCGCGTGCTCGGCGACCTTCTCGATCAGCGCGAGGGACCGGTCGAGGCGGGCGAGGACCTTCTCGGCATCGCGGCTGCCCGGCCCGGAGTGGTGCGCCACCTCGTCGTACGCCACCAGGTCCGCGTAGACGGCGGTGCGTCCGGCGAGCATGTCGCCCATCACCGCGGCGACGACGACGTCCCGTTCGACGACGGTCGCGAAGGCGCGGACGAACGGGTAGAGGCCGCCGCGGGAGACACGCGGGCGGTCCTTGCGCACGCCGGCCCGGGTGGACTGGCCGATCTCGCGGACCACCTCGGCGAGGAAGGACAGGGCGGTGCGCACGGCGTTGGCCGGGTCGGAGAAGTAGGCGAAGTAGCCCGCGCGGGAGCGGTTCTCGCGGCCGCGCCGTCTGGTGGCGATGGACAGCACGAGGGCCTGCTCGTCGGCTCCGCCGCTGAAGAGGTTGCCGCGGCTGGCACCGTCGGCGGCCAGGAGTCCGCCGTCGCCGGTGCGGTCGATGGCGCGGCGCTGGAGCTCGGCGGCGTTGGCGGGGCGGTTGCAGACCATCACCTCGCGGCCGGCCTTCTCGTACCAGCGGAAGGCGGGGACGTCGTGGTTGCTGCCGTGCAGGATGCCGAGCTGGCTGGCGCCGGTCTGGCTGGACCAGTCGGTGCGCCAGGGGGCGAGCCGGTGGGTGGGGCGGGCGGGGCGGGAAGGGTCTGCGGTGCCCTCTCCCAGCCAGTGGGCGACGGTGGGCATCAGGTTCCTGCCGACGGCGGCGAGGAGTACGTCGTGGCCGACGCCGTCGAGCTGGACGAAGACGGTGCCGGGGCTGGACGGACCAGGTGGCAGGGCCCTGCGGCGGCGGTCGGCGAGGCGGTACAGCCGGCGTCGGTAGGCGTCGTCGTCCCGTACGGCCAGGGCGGCGCCGGTGGCGGAGGCGACGGCGGACATCACCGCGGCGACGATGACGGCGGTCTCGGGGGCGGCCTCGCTGTCACCGGAGGGGACGAGGCGCAGGGCGACGATGAGCAGGGAGCCGTTGAGGAAGAACACCAGCAGGCCGAGCACCAGGGCCGGCACGAGGAGCAGGAGCCGTACGAGAAGCGGCCAGGCGAGGGCGGACAGCAGGCCGAAGGCGCCGGCGCCGAGGGCCGCCGTCATGGCGATGCTGGTGGCGCTGTCGCCGTCGGCCGACTGGAGCTGGAAGTCGGGGAGGAGGCCGGCGAGCACGAGCATGGTGACGGTGGAGACCGCCCACACGGTGACGCTCCGCCCCACCTGGCTGACAACCCTCCGCCAACGCACGGCCCACCTCCCGACCCCATTCTGTCGCCCCCGCCGCCCCTACCCGTCCCGTCCCTGGGGGCTCCGCCCCCAGACCCCCCTGATCGGCCCTCCGGGCCTCGTCCTCGAACGCCGGACGGGCTGAAGAGGCCGTACGACCTCTCAACGGCCGTCGTAGCCCGCCGTCGGCATCGACAGCCGCCGGTGCACCCGGGCCTTCATCTGCGCGTCGTACAAGGGCTCGGCGCGCCCCACGACCTCCACCCGCACCCCTCGCCGCGCGCACTCCGCACTGAACTCCTCGACGGAGGACAGCGCGCTCTCCAGGACTCTCCGGCTGGGTGCCACGAACAGGTCGAGGCCGGGGCGGACGCCCTCCCACAGGACGGTGTGGTCCGCGCGCAACCGGCGTACGAGCAGCTCGCGCGCGACGACGTACCCGTGTTCGGCGGCCCAGCGCGCGCACATCGCGTGCTGGCTGCGGGAGTCCACCAGGAAGGGGTCGGCGTCCAGCTGTTCGAGCGGCGTAAGACTGGCGATGGCCGTCACGCGCACTACGGATGACCCCATGGCGTCCCCCTCACCTCCGGGTTTCGCCGCCGACCCTACTCCAGCCCGTACGCTTCGGGGAGTCGCGCGAAGGAGGCAAAGAAGGTGGCCGTGGAGATCACGTGGTGGGGTCACGCCACCTGCACGGTCGAGGATTCGAACGTACGCGTCCTGACCGACCCGTTGTTCGCGCGCCGGCTCGCCCACCTGCGTCGCCGCCGGGGCGCGGTGCCGCCGCCGGGCGCCTGGCGCGCGGACGTCGCCGTGGTCTCCCATCTGCACGCCGACCATCTGCACGTTCCGTCCCTGGCCAGGCTGGCGCGGGGCACCCGCCTGCTCGTGCCCCGGGGCGCGCTCCGCGCGGTGCCGGGTCTGCGCCGGCTCGCGCATCTCCAGGTGAGCGAGATGGCACCGGGGGACGTGACGACGGTCGGTGATCTGTCCGTACGGGCCGTGCCCGCGCGGCACGACGGACGGCGGCTGCCGGTCGGCCCGCGCCGCGCGCCCGCCCTCGGCTATGTCATCGAGGGCGAGGCACGGACGTACTTCGCCGGGGACACCGGGCTGTTCGACGCGATGGCGAAGGAGGTCGGGCCGGTCGACGTGGCGTTGCTGCCGGTCGGCGGCTGGGGACCGTATCTCGGGGAAGGCCATCTGGACGCGGGGCGCGCGGCCGAGGCACTGACCCGGCTCGCACCGCGCAGTGCGGTGCCGGTGCACTACGGCACGTACTGGCCGATCGGCATGGACGCCGTGCGCCCCCATGAATTCCATGCGCCCGGCGAGGAGTTCGTGCGGCTCGCGGCGGCGCGTGCTCCCGGCGTGTCGGTGCACCGGCTCGCGCACGGGGAGCGCGTGCGCCCGGAGGTGACCCGGTGACGGTGCTGGCCGCCACCACGACGGTGGTGCCGACGGCGTCGACGCAGCAGGCGGTCGGCTATCCGTCGCTGTTCCTGCTGGTGCTGATCGGGGCGCTGGTGCCGGTGGTCCCGACGGGTGCGCTGGTGAGTTCGGCGGCGGTGGTGGCGTTTCACCGGACGGCGCCGTTCTCGCTGGCGCTGGTGTTCGTGACGGCGTCGACGGCCGCGTTCCTGGGGGACGTGACGTTGTACTGGCTGGGGCGGCGTGGGATGGGCTCGAAGAACGGGTCGCGCTGGCTGGAGGCGATCCGTTCGCGGGCGCCGGAGGAGCGGCTTGCGCAGGCGCAGGAGAAGCTCGCCGCGCACGGGGTGGCCGTGCTGGTGTTGTCCCGGCTGGTGCCGGCGGGGCGGTTGCCGGTGATGTTGGCCTGTCTGGTGGCGGAGTGGCCCATGCGGAGGTTCGCGCGGGGGAACTTGCCGGCGTGCCTGGCCTGGGCTGTGACGTACCAGTTGATCGGGATTCTCGGGGGGTCGCTGTTCGACGAGCCGTGGGAGGGAGTTGTGGCGGCGATTGCGTTGACGCTGGTCATCAGCGTGGCGCCCAGTGTGTGGAAACGGGTTCGATCTGCCAGGTGATGGTTCATCGCGGGGTGCGGGTCGTATGTGGTTGCTCGCGCAGTTCCCCGCGCCCCTGGGTGGGTCCGCTCGCCCCTGATGGGTCGAGCACTCTCGACCCACCCACGGGAAGATCCCACAAGTCCTCCCGCGCCAATCCCGCCTTCTCCCACGCCGCCCGGACCCGCGTGAGCGGTTCCAGAACCGGCTCCGCCGACAGCACGAACGTCGCCCAGTGCATCGGGGCCATCCGGCGGGCGCCGAGATCCTGAGCTGCGCGCACCGCCTCCTCCGGGTCGCAGTGGACGTCGCTGAGCCACCAGCGGGGGTCGTAGGCGCCGATGGGGAGCAGGGCGAGGTCGATGCCGGGGTAGCGCTCGCCGATGCGGGTGAACCAGTGGCCGTAGCCGGTGTCGCCGGCGAAGTAGACGCGCTGTCCGTCGGGGGCGGTGAGGACCCAGCCGCCCCACAGGCTGCGGCAGGTGTCGGTGAGGGTGCGCTTGGACCAGTGGTGGGCGGGGACGAAGTCGAAGCGGACACCGGACAGTTCGGCCGCCTCCCACCAGTCCAGCTCGGTGACCTGGGTGAACCGGCGGCGGCGGAACCAGGGGGCGAGGCCGGCCGGTACGAACACGGGGGTGTGGCGCGGGAGCCGGCGCAGCGTGGGGGCGTCCAGGTGGTCGTAGTGGTTGTGGCTGATGACGACCGCGTCGACGCGTGGCAGGGTGTCCCAGGCGACGCCGACGGGGGTGACGCGGGCCGGGGTGCCGAGGATGCGGCGGGACCAGACGGGGTCGGTGAGGACGGTCAGTCCGCCGATCTGCACGACCCAACTGGCGTGCCCCGCCCAGGAGACGGCGACCGTGCGGGCGTCCACGCGGGGCACCGGGCCCGGCTCGTAGGGCAGGCGCGGGATGTCGGCGAGGCCCTGTGGGCCGGGGCGTACGGAGCCCTCGCGGGCGAAGCGGGCGAGGGTCTTGATACCGGGCAGCGGGGCGGTGAGACGGTCGTGGAAGGTCCGCGGCCACACCCGGCGTTCGCCCAGCGGGCGGGGTGCGGCGAGCGGCGGGAACGGGGGCGCGAGGCGGGACGGGGCCGGCGCGGCGCCGGCTTCCCGGGTGGGCGTGCGCGGTGTGGTCGACGTGGCTGACTCGGACTGCTGCGTCATCGAGGAGGCTCCCATCGCTGAGCTTCGTCACGGAGGTCGTCGAAGACCGACTTCAAGTGGATCAACGCGCGGTGCACGTGCGGCAGTTCCAACGGCGAGGGTGAGGTGAGGCATCGCGCGCGTTCCTCGTCGGTGCCGGCCAGCAGCGGTCCGGTGGACAGCCGCACGCGCAGCGCACCGAGGTCGTCGCCGAAGCGGTGCCCGCCGGGTGCGGGCATGCCGAGCCGGGCGGCGAGGAACTCCTCCAGGTCCTGCGCGTCCCCGACGCCGTGCGCGGACAGCCCGGCGCGCAGCGGGCCGAGGTCGACGTACAGGTGCCGTCCGGCCTGCGGGGGTCGTGCCACCGCGCCCGCGCCCACGGCGGCGGTGTGCGCGGCGGCGGCCACGCGCGCGTGCAGGCGTACGGCGGCGGTGATCCGCGCGGTGACCGGTTCGGGTTCCTCCAGCGCGTATCCGGCCGCGAGGGCGACGGGGCCGGCGATCCGGGCGCCGAGCGCGGTGAGCACATCGAGCACGCGCGCGTGGAGGCCGTTCCCGGCGTCGTGGGCGGGGAACCGGGCGACCGCGGCCGGCCAGCCGGGTGGCAGGTGGGCGCCGGACAGGTCGGTGACGACGGTGACCTGGTCGGGCAGCATCTCGGCGGGGCTGAGCAGCACGGTGTCGTGCGGGGAGTGCACGGTGTCGCGCCAGGTCTCGTCGCTGACCAGGTGCAGCCCCTCGTCGGTGGCGGCCTCCAGGGTCTCGTGCAGTGCTTCGGGCGGGGTCACGGTGGCGGTGGGGTCGTCGGCGACGGACAGCACCAGCAGCCGCGGGTCACCGCCCTCGTCCCGGACCCGGCGAACGGTCTCCAGAAGGGCGTACGGATCCGGGACACCGCCGCTCTCGGCCGGTGTCGCCACATGGAAGACGGGTCTGCCCAACAGGCGTGCGTACGGCGCCCACCAGACCGCGCAGGGCCGTGGCACCAGGACGTCGCCGCCGAGCGCGGCGGTCAGCGCGAGCAGCAGGGCGGGCGCCCCGGGGGCGGCCACCACCTGCTCGGGCCCGGTCGGCAGCCCGCGCCGGTCCCAGTAGCCGCACGCGGCGTCCCGCAGTCCCTGGCCGCCGCCGATCGGCTCGCTCTCGGGCCGGCCGGCGGCCGCGGCGAGCACGGCGGCCAGTTCGGGCAGCACGGGCAGCCCGTCGCCCGGCAGCGGTGGACCGTAGCGGACGGGGCCATGGCCTTCGGGGTCCGTCGGGCGCATCCGTGCCTCCGCGCTGTGCCTGGTGCCTCAGTGAGTACCCATCGTGCCGCCCCCCATGGGCGCCCGCAGGGTGCGCCCGTCACAGCGTCTGCGTGCGTCAGTCCTCGGCGGTGGGCGTCCTGCGGCGCAGCCGGTACACCGCGCCGCCGGCCGCGCCCGCGATCAGGAAGCCGCCGGCGACCAGGGCCGGCACCGAGTCGGTGAAGGTGCCGCCCGAGCCGGCCCGCACGCCATGGTGCTCCGCCTCGTCGGCACAGTCCGTCTCGGCTTTGCCGGGGCCGGTCACGCCGGGGCCGGTCACGCCGGGGCCGGTCATACCGGGGCCGGTCATGCCGGGGCCGGTCATGCCCGAACGGGGATCGGCGCAGTGCCGGCCACCGCCGTCGGTGCCGCCACTGCCACCCTCCATCCCGCCCTGACCGCCGCCCTCGACATCCTCCATGCCACCGCCTTGACCACCGTCGATGCCGCCCTGGCCGCCGTCCACGCCGCCTCGGCCGCCGTCCGAGCCGCCCGCGCCTGCGTCCGTACCTCCACCCTCGACGCCGCCTTCTTCGCCTCCGCCCTTACCGCCGTCCTTGCCGCCGTCGTCGCCCGCGTCCTTGCCGCCCGTCCCGCCGCCGCTGTCGCGGGCCACCGTGAACGTCGCGCTCCACGGCCTGCCCTCCGCTCCGGCCGCCGCGGGGCAGGTGCCGTCCACCGTCCATGCGGAGTGCGATCCGACCGCGTCGGGATCGCCCTCGACGTTCTCGGCCGGGGGGATGCGGGCGGTGCCGCTGTACGCGGGCCCGGCGCTCTTGTCGTCGTTGCCGAAGACCCGTTTCAGCTCGACGGTGCCGTCTTCGAACGCCTGCGAGGTGGCGTCGAGGGTGGCGGGTGCGGAGCCGTCGGCAGGGTCGCAGGAGACCGAGACGGTGACGCTGCCGCCCGGGGCGACGTTGCCGGGGCTGACCTCGGCGGCCGGTTCCGCGAAGACGGCCGAGGCGGCGAGGCCCAGCACGACACCGGCCAGGGCGGCGACGGACAGGGCGCGGGCGGTGCGGCGCATGGGGTGAGCTCCTTCGGCCGACGGCTGCGGGGGTACGGCGGTCGTGCCCCCGCAGCCATGACAGCCCGCCCGGCGTCGGGGCGCGCGCGGCCGGGCACCATTCGCGGGACGGCCACGCCCGAGCGGGTGACATCCCGGGCCTCCCCTGCCCCGGCCTCGGCTCCCTGCCGCCCCCTGCCCCGTGCCCCGTGCCGTCAGTTCAGCAGCGCCGCCAGGTCGCGCTCCAGCCCGCGCCCCCGCCTGTTCACCACCCCGGCGGCGACGTCCGACAGCTTCCGGTTGGTGCCCTGGGAGATACGGCGCAGCACACCGAAGGCGGCGTCGGCGTCGCAGCCGAGGACGTGCATGACGATGCCGCACGCCTGGTCGACGACGGGCCGGGAGCGCAGAGCGGTGCCGAGATGGTCGAGCTCGGTGAGCGCGGCGCGATACGAGCGGTCGCGGACCAGGCAGCCTGCGGCGAAGTCACCGAGGGCGTGCACGGGCCCGTGGGCGACGTCCTCCAGGGCGCCCGGCCGGAAGCTGTAGAGACTGAGCGTCACCGTCAGCCCGGAGCGGCGGAACGGCAGCGTGACACTGGAGCGCACGCCCGAGTCGAGCGCCATGGCGCGGTACTGCGGCCAGCGCTCGTCGTGCAGCAGGTCGGCCGAGTCGACGGGCTCGCCGCGTTCCAGAGCCGCCGGGATGGGTCCGTCCCCGCAGCGGAGCTGTACGGCGACGAGTCCGGTGAGGTCGGGATGGGTGACGGCGGCGGGCCGCTCGGCTCCCGGCTCGGCGACCATGCTGCTCGCCCCGCAGCAGTCGGTGGTGCAGCGCACGGCCTGTTCCACCAGTTCGGACAGTCTGCGCGCCGGAAGGGCGGCTTCGGCGGACTCGTGTACCCAGTGACCCACAGGGTGGTGAGCGGGCATCCTCAACTCCTCCTCTCTCCCCGCGCGTTCCCGTCCCCGCGCGGAGAAAACAGTGGAAGAACGGGCAGCACGGGTTGGGTCCCCGCCGCCCCGCGCCGCGCGGCCACGAGCTAGGTTCGTTCTCATGGCGAAGACCGACGAATTCGGTGAAGAGCTCGCGGATTTCGTGCGCCGCGTCGCGGAGCTCAAGGCGGCGCGGTCCGTGTCCGGAGGGGACCTGCCGACCGTACTGGACGCGGCGATCTTCGAACTGGACCATGTCGCCGACCAGTTGTGGCCGTGGTTCGAGCGGTTGTCGTCGGCCGGGCCGCCCCGTACGACGTCCGCCGACCGCCAGGAGCAGCGTCTGCTGCGCGCGGTCTTCCAGCGGTTTCCGTTGCCCGTGGCGCTGGTGGACCGGGAGGCGGTGGTGCGCCGGCTGAACTTCGCGGCGACGTCCTTCACCGGGGTGCGGGCGGGCTATGCGACGGGCCGGCCGCTGACCGGTTTCCTCGCCCACGCCGACCGGGCCGCGTTCCGTTCCCAGGCGGCGGCGGTGGCCCGCGGCGAGGGCGACCGCAGCCTCACCGTGCGTCTCCAGCAGCGCCCTTCCGTGCCGGTCCACGCGACCCTGACGGCCGTACGTCCGAGCGGGGAGCCGCACACCACGGTGCTGGTGGTGCTCCAGCCCGGCGACCTGTCCGCGACCGGGTCCCCGAGCGCGGCCGAGACCCCGACCACCCAGGTCCCCGACCTGACCGAGACCACCCGGCACGCGTCCCTGATGGACGTCCTGGACGAGATGACCGCGACCCTGCTGACCGCCCCGCGCGGCGACCGTGACGCGGTCGTCCGCCAGGCGGCCCAGGTCCTCCACGGCCGCTTCGCCGACTGGGTGATCGCCGACACGGGCACGGGCGGTCTATCCCGTACGACGGTGCTGGCCCCCTCGGACAAGGAGGCTGAAGCACTGGCAGGTCAGGCCCCGTCCACGTGCCCCCTCGTCTTGGAAACGGCACGCACCGGCTCCGCGTCCCTCCAGGTCCGGCCGTCGGCCCCGGACGCCTTCGGCCAGGCCCCTCAAGGTGGCCCAGTCCTCGTACAGGCGGACGTCACGTCATTGCTGTGCGTACCGTTGACGATCGACGCCCAGGTACAGGGCGTGCTGACCTTGTTCAGGTGCGGGGCCCGCCCAGCCTTCTCGATGGCAGAGGCACAGGCCATGGACATCATGTCCCGCCACATTTCACTGGCGGCGACCGGGACGCCCTGAAGGGGCGCGGGGAACTGCGCGACAAGCCACATATGGCCCGCACCCCGCAGACAACCGGCACCCCCCACGGCGCTACCCGGCATCGAGAACCTGCTCCCGCACCCGGCTGCAGCACCGGCTGATCAGCCGGGACACATGCATCTGCGAGATCCCCAACTGCTCCGCGATCCGGCTCTGCGTCATGTCCCCGAAGAACCGCATGTACAGAATCGCCCGCTCACGCTCGGGCAGCGCGGCCAGCCGGGGCGCGACCGCCTCACGGTCCACGACCGTGTCCAGCGCGGGGTCGGCGGAGCCCAGCGCGTCGCTCAGCGAGTACCCGTCGTCACTGCCGGGCAACTCCGCGTCCAGCGACAGCGCGGTGAAGCTCTCCAGCGCCTCAAGGCCGACCTTGACGTCGGCCTCGCTCATGTCCGCGTGCGCGGCGATCTCGGCGACGGTGGGCCGCCGGCCGGAGACGGTCTGCAGGTCCTGCACGGCGAACCGGACCCGGTTGCGCAGGTCCTGCACCCGGCGCGGCACGTGCAGCGTCCACATGTGGTCGCGGAAGTGCCGCTTGATCTCGCCGGTGATGGTGGGCACGGCGTAGCTCTCGAAGGCGTTGCCGCGTTCGGGGTCGTAGCGGTCGACGGCCTTGACCAGTCCGAGGGCGGCGACCTGCCGCAGGTCGTCGAAGCTCTCGCCACGGCTGCGGAACCGTCCGGCGAGGCGGTCGGCCATGGGCAGCCAGGCCTCGACGATCCTCTCGCGGATGGTGTCGCGCTGCTGGCCCTCGGGCAGCGTGGCGAGCCTGCGGAAGTCCTCCGCGGTGTCGGGGGCGTCGTCGTGCGGGTGGTGCTTCGCGCTCACTGAAGTGGGCATCGTGCGTCGCAACTCCCTTGGTTGTGCTCTGGCTTGGACGGTCACCATGGGAGTGCGGGCGCGCACCGGAGCGGGACACACCCGTGGCGGGGGATTCCCGCTCCCACGGACGTGCCTCCTGTCCGAAGCACTGTTTCTTCGCCTGCCCCCGCGCCTCGTCCGCAAACACCGGTACAGGTTTTCCACCGGCCCGCAGGGTCACTCGGAGTGGTGCCGCGCAGTCTTCCCGGAGCCCAGGAGGTCCCGCACATGAGCACCAAGGTCGCCGACCATGTCCTGCAGCGCCTGCGCGAGTGGGGTGTGGAGCACGTCTTCGGCTATCCCGGCGACGGCATCAACGGCCTGCTCGCCGCCTGGGGCCGTGCCGACAACCAGCCTCGTTTCATCCAGTCCCGGCACGAGGAGATGTCCGCGTTCCAGGCCGTCGGTTACGCCAAGTTCAGCGGCCGTCTCGGGGTGTGCGCGGCGACGTCCGGGCCGGGCGCGATCCATCTGCTGAACGGTCTGTACGACGCCAAGCTCGACCATGTCCCCGTGCTGGCGATCGTCGGCCAGACGCACCGCACCGCGATGGGCGGCTCGTACCAGCAGGAGGTCGACCTGCACACGCTGTTCAAGGACGTCGCCTCGGACTTCGTGGAGACGGTGACGGTCCCCGAGCAGCTGCCGAACGTCCTGGACCGGGCGATCCGCACCGCGTACGCGCGCCGCGCGCCGACGGCGATCATCATCCCGGGCGACGTCCAGGAGCTCGAATACTCGCCGCCCACCCACGAGTTCAAGATGGTGCCCTCCAGCCTGGACCGCAGCAGTTGGACGGCGATCCCCTCGGACGACTCGGTCCAGCGGGCGGCGGAGATCCTCAACTCCGGTGACAAGGTGGCGATCCTGGTCGGCCAGGGCGCGTCCGGTGCGCGGGACGAGGTGGAGCGGATCGCCGGCCTGCTGGGCGCCGGGGTGGCCAAGGCGCTGCTCGGCAAGGACGCCCTGAGCGACGAACTGCCGTATGTCACCGGCTCGATCGGGCTGCTGGGCACGCGTCCGTCGTACGAGCTGATGCGGGACTGCGACACGCTGCTGACCATCGGATCGTCCTTCCCGTACACGCAGTTCCTGCCGGACTTCGACAAGGCGCGGGGCGTGCAGATCGACATCGATCCGCACATGGTCGGGATGCGCTATCCGTACGAGGTGAATCTCGTCGGTGACGCGAAGGCGACGCTGGAGCGGCTCATCCCGCTGATCAGGTCCGAGGAGCGCGGCCGCGAGTGGTACGACACGGTGTGCGACAACGTGACGCGCTGGCGTGAGGTCATGGAGCGGCGGGCGGAGCTGTCGGCCGACCCCATCAACCCGGAGTACGTCGCCCGCTGCCTGGACCCGCTGCTCCCCGAGAACGCGATCGTGTCCTCCGACTCGGGCTCGGCGGCGAACTGGTACGCCCGGCATCTGACGATGCGGCCCGGCATGCGCTCGTCGTTGTCCGGGACGCTGGCGACGATGGGCTGCGGCGTGCCGTACGCGATCGGCGCCAAGTTCGCCCATCCGGACCGCCCGGCCATCGCGCTGGTCGGCGACGGCGCGATGCAGATGAACGGCCTGGCCGAGCTGATCACCGCGGCGAAGTACAAGGACCTGTGGGAGGACCCGCGGCTGGTCGTGGCCGTGTGGAACAACCATGACCTCAACCAGGTCACCTGGGAGATGCGCGCCATGGAGGGCGCGCCGTCGTTCCTGCCGTCCCAGGAGCTCCCGGACGTGCAGTACGCCGCGTTCGCCCGCTCCCTCGGTCTGACCGGCATCCGCGTCGAGAAGCCCGAGGACGTCGAGGCGGGCTGGCGCGCGGGCCTGGAGGCGGACGGCCCGGCTGTGATCGAGTTCCTCACCGACCCCGCCGTACCGCCGATCCCGCCACATGCCACCTGGGACCAGATGGAGGCCACGGCCTCGTCGATCCTGAAGGGGGACGCGGATCGCGGTTCGATGGTCAGGCAGGGGTTCAAGGCGAAGATGCAGGAGTTCCTGCCGGGGCGGGACAAGAAGGGCGGCTGAGCCTGAGCCAGCGCTGAAGTCCCTGTGTGGTTGTCCTCCGCCGCGGGCGACCATTGATGTAGCGCTCGCTCCAACTGGAGTGAGCGCTACTGCAAGAGCAGGTCAAATACGAACAAAGGGCCGGGGCGCCGGGGGGGGAAGGCGGGGCCCCTGGATGTGTCGGACCGGCTCCTGCGGCTCGATCCCGTTGAAGCGGTGGCAAAAGCCGCTGGAGGCGGGACACGCGGCGCGCCGCCCAGACCGTCCTCAGGCCCGACCTGATGCCGTTCCGCGCCGGCAACCCTCGCCATACAAGCTTTGAGCACACCATCCACACATCGCGTTCCCAAGTGCGTTCCTGGTGTTGTGGTGGCTTCGTTGCGGTTGCGCGTTTCAGTGGCGGGACGACGCGGCAGAGGCTGTACTGGTGACCTCCCTTGATTCCGCAGGGCAACTTCACTCAGCGCAGGCGCAATTGGAACTCACTGAACGCGCCTCAGACGGGGGTGTACGTGTCGAACATCGAAGTCATGCTCGGTCAGATCGTTCCGGCCGCGGGAGCGGCAGTGGCCGTGTACGGCGCTGCTGTGCTGCGACCGGTCGAGGACGAGGCAGCAGGAGCCACCGTGCGGCTCGGCCAGCGGCTGCTCGCCCACATTCGGGGCCGCGCCGCCGATCCGGCCGCGATCGACGGGGCCGTGACGGACCTGGCCACCGATCCCGACGATCCTGACGCGCTGGCTGCGTTACGGCTGCAGATCAGGCGAGCCCTCGCGGCCGACCCCTCACTCGTCCACGAGATCGCCGCACTGCTCCCTGCTGCCGGACACGCTCAGAGCGGCGGAGCCAGAAGTGTCGCGGTGAGCGGAAGCGTCTCAGGAATCGTCTCGACCGGAGACGGTGCGATGAACATCCAGCGCCAGTGACGGGCGACAGCAAGGTGCCGGAGAAGCCGGTGATCCCCCCGTACCCGACGCACGACCCCAACGCCGCCGAGCGGTCGGCCGCAAGCGCTGACCTCACAACCGACGTCGGCCGGGCGAAGGTCGACCCTGACCATGCACAAGTCGTCGTGATCGGCGACGTCAAGGGCATCGTCTCCACCGGCCCCCACAGCCTCAACGTCATCTACGACGGAAAAGGCCTCGTCGAGATCACCAACCTCCGCGACCTCACCCCCCATCAGCCACCGCTGGTGTCGGCCGCTGCCCGGGCCAAGCTGTTCGGCAGGGACGCACTGGTGGACGCCGTGGTCGCACAGGTCAGCGACGGTTGCAGCGTGCAACTGCACGGGAAGCCGGGGGTCGGGAAGAAGGCCGTGGCCGCAGCCGTGCACCGGGAGCTCGCTGCCCAGGGGCGTCGTGGATACGTCCTGTATCCCCGCACCGGGGTGGACGAGGAGGAGTCGCTCCAGGCGTTGTACGGGCGGCTTGCCGGGGCGTTCTTCGGTACGCACTTTCTGCGGGCCATCGACGAGACGCAGCTGCACGCGGCCGTGGCCGCAGCGGACTTCTCCGGAACGCACGTCACCGTCATCGACTGCGCCTTGCCGCAGAGCGATCTGACGCGGCTCCTTGCGACCTTCCGCGGCTGCACGTTCCTGTTCACGTCCCCCTACGCGACGCTGCCTGACACCGACGCGGCCCATCTCGTGCGGCCCTTGTCCCGTACCGCCGCCGTCGAACTGCTCAGCGCCGAAGTGGGGCTCCCGCTCGGCCCGGCGGGGCTGCAGAATCTGCAGTTCGACCACGTGTGGGACGAGTCGGGCGGCGCGCCTCAACGTATCTGCCAGTACGCCCAGTTCATCAAGGCCTCCGAGCAGTGGGAGCGGCGCGTCCGTGGGGCCGACGAGCCGGGGGACGACCCAGCCCTGGTCGATCCGGCGCTGCTGAGCCCACGACTCCAGGCGGAAGCGCTGGCCGTCGCCCTGAGCGAACCTGCGCGTCGCGTACTGCTGGCACTGGCGACGTTCGGCACGGCGCTTCCTGCAGCTTGGATCGCCTCGGTCACCGGCTATCCACAGGACGGCGCCGCGGCCTCGGAGTTGTACGACCGGCGCTTGGTCAAGCGCTTCGACGGGACGTACTGGATCACCGAGGACGCCGCCGCGGCCGTGCACAGCCAGAAGTGGGCCGCGGCCTCGGCGACCACCGCGGCGGAGGGCCTGCTTGCGGCGTTCGCGCAGCAGGACGGGCCGTCAGGTCCTGAACCGGACGCTTACCTCTTCCTGGCTGTCGCCCGCGCACTGGTCCGCGAGGAGCAGTGGGCGCTCGCCTCACGATTCGTCCGCGTCGCGGGCCCCCGGGCCCTGACCGAGGGGCTCGGTCAACTGGCGCTCCAGCTGTACATGCTGGGCCGACTGGCGGCCGCGCGGGCCGGTCTGAACAAGGACGTCAAGTTCTACGACCAGGCCGAGAAGCTGACCCGCGACCTCCTCTACGGCGACAAGGCGGGCACCACCGCGGCCGCCACGATGCTGCTCGCCCCGGCGCTCGGGGCAGCCGCGGCCGAGAGCGGCAAGGCACTCGGTTTCTTCGGGAAGATCTTCGCCACCGTCTCCACCAAAACGGGCGCCACCGTGGCTGCCGGTGCCGTGGTGGTGGCGGCTACCACAGCGGTCGTGGTGGCAAACACGAACGACACGCCTGCCGGCTGCGAACCGGCGTACGCGGCGTTGGAGGCCTACGACACCGACCAGACCCGTACGTTCGACGAACTGGCGGAAAAAACCCGCGGGTTGACCTCGGAGCTCAGGGCCGCTGCCACGGAGGCGTCCGAGACGGACATCCGAGCCAAACTCAACCAGCAGGCGGACGACCTCGACGCCAAGACGGCGGCTGATGTGCGCGAGAACGACGAACGGATGAACGTGACGTACCCCCCTCACCCTGACGTCGTAGCCGCCCTGGCGGCCAGCGCCGGGCTGCGGAACAACATCTCGACCCTGCAGGCGATCAGGGCGGTCTGCCCCGGCGAATGACCCGTGAGCGGCGTCCGGGCACCCGCACCCGGGCGCCGCTCAGGCCGAGGATGACGATGATGGCGATGATGGCGATGAACAGCGGCATCACGTCGGAGAGTTTGCCTGACACGTCGATCGCGGCGGCGGTCGTGCGGAGCTTCGGTGCTCCCGTGGAGACGGTGACCGAGCCGGCCTTCCCCTTGGCGAGTTCGCCGTCCCTTCGGGGACTGCTCGCAGACGTGGCCATCGGGCTGGTCGGCGCAAGGTTCCCGCTGGTCGACGGTGAACGGTGAGCCCGACGTTGTCCGCCATCCGCCGGGCCTCCTGCAGGCTCTGCCCGACCAAATCCGGTACGTCCGTCCGACCGTCCCTGGCCGCGCCCTGCCCGAGCTGATCGGCCTCTCCCCCGCGCTGACCCAGGCGGCGCTCCGCATCGCCGACTCCGCCACGCAGATGATCACGCCGCTGAACCCGTACCTGTTCGTGTCCCTGGCCTGGATGCGCAGATACGAACCGGATGCCCGCCTGGGCACCCTGATGTCTACGCGCTGGGCCTGCCGCTGGGGCCGGGCGCGGGCATCGGGATGGCCTGAGCGGCCTCCGGCCGGTCCGTCTCGTCCGTTTCCCTCGGCAGCAGCAAATCCTCGTAACGGCCCAGTGCCAGCACCGCGCCGAGCATCAGAAGTGGGAGCAGCACAGCGAGCAGTGCCATGACCTGGTCCTTCCCCGGAGCAGAACGTGCGTGGGGGGGGGTGAAGGGCCGGGTCTCCCTCCTTCCGCCGCGCAAACCCCGTGTCGCCCCCGGATGTACGGGTACGCGGTGCGCACGCCGAAGATCGGAGGGAGTCATGCAGCGAGGCAGTGACCGGCTGAGCGTTCACCGTGACGACGAGATGAAGCACGAACTCCAGGGGCTGCTGCGGTCCGGGCACCCCACCCGGACGGAGGAGTGGCACGACCCGGAGCCGACCGCGGACGACGATCCGCAGGTCGCGGGCGGGCCGGTGACGCCGGGAGGTACGGCCTCCCTGGCGACGGTCCGGCTCGAACTGGCGAGGATCCTGGGCCGTAGCGCCTTCCCGGCGAGCCCCCGGGAACTGACCACCGCCCTGCGCCGCGGGTACGCGCCCGACGCGCTGGTCGAGTCGCTGGAGCGGCTGCCGCGCTCGACGCGCTACGCCAACGTCCAGCAGCTGGCCGAGGCCCTGACCGGGGCGGGGGAACGGGGGAGCACCAGGGATGGCTGACTTCGTGAGGGACGTGATGACACCGGGGGTGGTCGCGGTCCGCCCGGACGCCTCGCTCGTCGAGGCCGCGCAGCTGATGCGGGCGCAGGGCATCGGGGACGTCGTCGTGGCCGACGGGCAGGATGTCGTGGGCGTTCTCACCGACCGTGACATCACGGTGCGGGCGGTCGCGGACGGCGCCGATCCGCTGACGGTGAGCGCCCGGTCGGTGTGCACCCGGGACCCGGTGCTGATCGACCCGGGCGAGCGGGTGTCCGTGGCGGTCGCGCTGATGCGTGAGCACGCGGTGCGGCGGCTGCCGGTCGTCGAGGACGGGCTGCCGGTCGGCGTCATCAGCCTCGGGGATCTGGCCGAGACCCAGGATCCCGACTCGGCGCTGGCCGAGATCAGCCGCGCGGCTGCGGACGAGTGATCGGATGAGCCGCAGCCGGAGCCAGGCCGCCGAGATCAGCACCTCCGGCGTCACCGTCGACGTCGGCGACGCCACCGTCCGCTATCTGCTCTACGGGCTGCTGCCCAGCTGGTTCGCGCCGGGCGTCGCCGACTGGTGGATGCACCGCCGGACCAGGATCGAGGAGACCGCGGGCGTCAAGGAGTCACTCATCCACTCCCTGATGATGACCGAGGTCGGCATCCCCATCGCGCTGACCCTGCGCTACGAGGTCAACCCGCTGCTGCTGAGCGTGCAGCTGAGCGCGACCGCTGCGCACGAGGCGACCGCGCTGTGGGACGTACGGACGGCCGTCGACAGCGACCGCCAGGTCAAGCCGGTCGAGCAGCACATCCACAGCTTCCTGGAGTCGCTGCCGTTCGGCGGGCTTTCCGCGCTGATGTGTCTGCACGCCGACCAGGTGAAATCCCTGGTGCGCGGCGGCCGGGGCGATCCCGACGCGTGGCGGCTCGTGCCGCGCCGGCGGCCGCTGTCGCGTGGCTATCTCGCGGGCATCGGCGTCGCCGTCGGGGCCTGTGTGCTGCTGCCGTACGGCGAGGAGCTGTGGCGCTGTTGGCGGGCCCGTCGGCGGGACGAGAAGCGCATCACGAGTGACGAGGCCCGTTACCGGGCCGCGGAAGGACGTTGAGACATCATGCGTATCGCATTTCTGACCGCGCCCGAGGGCGTCGAGCAGGTCGAGCTCACCGATCCCTGGCAGGCCGTGGTGGACGCGGGGCACGAGCCGGTGCTGGTGTCGACGAAGCCGGGCACGATCCAGGCGTTCCACCATCTCGACAAGGCGGACAAGTTCCCGGTGCAGGAGGTCGTGGGCGAGACGTCCGCGGACTCCTTCGACGCGCTGGTCCTGCCGGGCGGCGTCGCCAACCCGGACTATCTGCGGCTGAACAGCAAGGCCGTCGGCTTCGTACGGGACTTCTTCGACCAGGGCCGGCCGGTCGCCGCGATCTGCCACGCCTCCTGGACCCTGGTGGAGGCGGACGTCGTACGCGGGAGGGTGCTGACCTCCTGGCCGAGTCTGCGGACGGACATCCGCAACGCGGGCGGCACCTGGGTGGACGAGCAGGTGCGGATCTGCGACCACGGCCCCAACAAGCTGGTCACCAGCCGCAAGCCGGACGATCTGAAGGCGTTCTGCGGGACGTTCCTGGAAGTGTTCGCGAAGGAGGCGTCGTAAATGGGGGACCGCAAGCAGGAGCAGCGGGAGACCTTCCACGCGGACGATCCGAGGGGCGGGCCGCTCACCACCGACCAGGGCGTGGAGGTCGACCACACCGACGACTCGCTCGCCGCCGGGGAACGCGGGCCGACCCTGATGGAGGACTTCCACTTCCGGGAGAAGCTCACCCACTTCGACCACGAGCGGATCCCGGAGCGGGTGGTGCACGCGCGGGGCGCGGGCGCGTACGGCTACTTCGAACCGTACGAATCGTGCGCGGAGTTCACGCGCGCGGCGTTCCTCCAGGACCCGTCGGTGCGGACCCCGGTGTTCGTGCGGTTCTCGACCGTGCAGGGGCCGAAGGGCTCGGCGGACACCGTGCGGGACGTGCGCGGCTTCGCGACCAAGTTCTACACGTCGGAGGGGAACTACGACCTGGTCGGGAACAACTTCCCGGTCTTCTTCATCCAGGACGGCATCAAGTTCCCCGACTTCGTGCACGCGGTGAAGCCGGAGCCGCACAACGACATCCCCACCGGCGCCTCCGCCCACGACACACTCTGGGACTTCGTGTCGCTTCAGCCGGAGACGCTGCACGCGATCATGTGGCTGATGTCGGACCGGGCGATCCCGCGCAGCTACCGCATGATGCAGGGCTTCGGCGTGCACACCTTCCGGTTCGTGAACGCGGACGGGAAGGGCACGTTCGTGAAGTTCCACTGGAAGCCGCGGCTGGGTGTGCAGTCCCTGGTGTGGGACGAGGCGCAGGAGTGCCAGGGCCGGGACCCGGACTTCAACCGGCGTGACCTGTGGGACGCGATCGAGGCGGGCGAGTACCCGGAGTGGGAGCTCGGCGTCCAACTCGTCGCGGAGGAGGACGAGTTCGCGTTCGACTTCGACCTCCTAGACGCCACGAAGGTCATCCCGGAGGAGCAGGTGCCGGTCCGTCCGATCGGCCGGATGGTGCTGGACCGCAACCCGGAGAATTTCTTCGCCGAGACCGAACAGGTCGCCTTCCACACGGCGAACGTCGTCCCCGGGATCGACTTCACCAACGACCCGCTGCTCCAGGCCCGCAACTTCTCCTACCTGGACACCCAGTTGATCCGGCTGGGCGGCCCCAACTTCGCGCAGCTGCCGGTGAACCGCCCGGTGGCGCCCGTCCGCACGAACCAGCGCGACGGCTACCACCAGGGCGCGATCCACCGGGGCACGAACTACTTCCCGAACTCCCTCGGCGGCGGCTGCCCCGCGCACGCCGGTGTCGACGGCAGCGCGTACACGCACTACGCCGAACGCGTCGACGGCGCCAAGATCCGCCGCCGCAGCCCGAGCTTCCAGGACCACTACAGCCAGCCGGCGATGTTCTGGAACAGCATGGCGGACTGGGAGAAGCAGCACATCGTCGCCGCGTTCCGGTTCGAGCTCGGCAAGGTCGGCGCGAAGGAGGTGCGGGCCCGCACGGTCGAGCATCTCGCCAAGGTGAACGGCGATCTGGCGTCGCAGGTGGCGCGCGGCATCGGGGTGCCCGAGCCGTCCGGTACGGAGGCGGCGGACAAGCTCTCCTCCCCCGCGCTGAGCCTGGAGTCACTGCGCGGCGACGGTTCGATCCGCACCCGGCAGATCGCGGTCCTGGTCACGGACGGCGTCGACACCGCGCAGGTCGACTCGGTGCGGGAGGCGCTCACGGCCGAGGGTGCGATCGTCGAGGCGCTGGCGCCGACGGACGGCACGGTCGCCGGTGCCCACGGTGACCGGTGCGAGGTCGACCGGGCTCTGCCGACGGTCGCCTCCGTGCTGTACGACGCCGTGGTGCTGCCCGGCGGACCGCACGGCACCCCGCACACGGCCGCCGACCAGGATGCGATGCGCTTCGTGCGGGACGCCTACCGGCACGGCAAGCCGGTCGGCGCGCTCGGCTCCGGCGTGGGCGTCCTGGCCTCCCTTGAGCCGGAAGGCGTACGGCTGTCCGCCGAGTTCCACCACACGGTGTCCGACCAGGGCGTGGTGACGGACACGTCGCCGGGCCCGGCGAGCGCGGACTTCCTGGAGGCCTTGAAGGCCGCGGTGTCGGCCCACCGCCACTGGGGGCGTCCGCCGGTGGGGAGCTGAGTCCGCGAGTCCGTGAAGCGTGGCGGGCGGGGTGTGCGGGGCACGCCCCGCCCGTCACGCGCCGCGGTCGCGGGCGCCGTCACGGGTGCGGCCCGCGGCCACCGTGCGGCGCGGGTTGCGGCGCAGGTACTCGCCCTCCAGCTGCGCCATGCGTTCGTTGTGGGCCCGCAGCGCGCCGTTCGAGCCGTACAGCAGCGTGTCGTGACGCGTCCGGTGGATGGTCTCCAGCTCCTTCATGAGCTGCTGGTCGTCCAGCCGGCTGGGGTCGACTCCGGTCATCGTGGTGCCCCGCTCGTCGTGTTCAATCATGCGGTCCGGGTACCCGCCCCGGGAGCACACAGCACCCGAGCGGCGTACAGGAGAGACAGACCATGGATCTCGCCTTCCTGAACCCACTGTACGAACACCCCGGGCCTTGGGCCTCCGTATACGTGGGCACCTCCCGGCACACGGAGGACACCCCGCACGAACGGCACCTGACGGCTCGGGCCCTGTCCCGGGAACTGGCCGGGCAGGGCGCCGACGACGCGACCTGCCGGGCCGTGCGGGGCGCGCTGGAGGAACTGGAACACTCGTCCGAACCGCACGGCCGCGCGATCTTCGCCCGAGCGGGTGAAGTGGTCCTCGACCCGGCGCTGGCCCGCGCCCCGCTGCGCGACAGCGCCCACTGGGCCCCGCTGCCGCACACCGCTCCGCTGCTGGAGCTGGCGGGCGAGGACCCGGTGTGTGTGGTGGTGTACGTGGACCGGCGGGGCGCCGCCTTCGAGCTGCGCACCGCTCTGGGCCGGCAGGACGTCGGTACGGTCACCGGCCGGCAGCATCCGATCCACCGGACCAGCACGGTCGACTGGTCCGAGCGGCACTTCCAGCTCAAGGTGGAGAACACCTGGGAGCACAACGCGGCCGAGATCGCCGACGCGCTCACCGTCTGCCAGGAGGAGACGCGGGCCGACCTGCTGATCCTCGTGGGTGACGACCGGGAGCGGCGTTCGGTGCACGACCGGCTGCCGCGGCGGCTGCATGACCTCGTCGTCGAGGCCCCGCACGGCACGGGGAGCCGGCTGCTCGACGAGGACGTCGAACGGGCTCGTGAGGAGCATGTGCGGCAGCGGGCCGTGCGGGAGCTGGAGCGGTTCCTCGCGGCGCGGGAGCCTGGGGGCGAAGGGCGTGCCGGGGCGGTGGAGGGGGTGCCCGCGCTGGTCGAGGCGGCGCGTGAGCACCGGATCGACGAGCTGCTGATCCGGCCGGACGGTCCTGACGCGCACCGTGAGGTGTGGATCGGCGAGGATGCCGACCAGCTGGCGGTGCGGCGTACCGACCTCAAGATCCTCGGCGAACAGCACTCCTGGCCGGCCCGCGCCGACGACGCCCTGATCCGGTGCGCGGTCGCCACGGGTGCGGGGGCGCTGTCGGTGACCCCGGCCCCCGAGGACCAGACCCCCGCCGGCGGCCTGGGCGCCCTCCTACGCTGGCCCTGACCCAAGCCTCCTTCGCCCCCGCCGCCCCTACCCGTCCCACCCCTGGGGGCTGCGCCCCCAGACCCCCGCTCTCGGCCCTCCGGGCCTTGTCCTCAAACGCCGGACGGGCTGAAAGATCTAGCCTCTCCGGCGTTTGAGGAGCGGGGTCTGGGGCGGAGCCCCAGAAGGATGGGACGGGTAGGGGCGGCGGGGGCGAAGAAGCTAGCGCGCTCGCTCCACGCGCCGTTCGTCCCACACGGCCTCCGCCGTCTCCCGGACACGCCCGTCGCTGCCGAAGACGAGATACCGGTCGAAGGACCGCGCGAACCAGCGGTCGTGCGTGACGGCCAGCACCGTCCCCTCGAAGGCCTCCAGCCCTTCTTGAAGGGCCTCCGCGGACTCAAGGTCGAGGTTGTCGGTCGGCTCGTCGAGGAGGAGCGCGGTGACGCCCTCCAGTTCCAGCAGGAGGATCTGGAAGCGGGCCTGCTGCCCGCCGGAGAGCCGGTCGAAGGTCTGCTCGGCCTGGTGGGTGAGCTCGTAGCGCCGCAGCCGGGACATCGCCGCACCCCGGTCCTGGGCATGCTCCTTCCACAGGATGTCGAGCAGCGTCCGCCCCATCAGCTCGGGATGCGCGTGCGTCTGAGCGAAGTGCCCGGGCACGACCCGCGCCCCCAGCTTCCACTCCCCCGTGTGCGCCACGTCCTCGCCGGCCAGCAACCGCAGGAAGTGCGACTTGCCGGAACCGTTGGAGCCGAGGACGGCGACACGTTCGCCGTAGAAGACCTCCAGGGAGAACGGCTTCATCAGACCCGTCAGCTCAAGTCCTTCGCAGGTGACGGCCCGCACCCCGGTACGCCCGCCCTTCAACCGCATCCGGATGTCCTGCTCACGCGGCGGCTCCGGCGGCGGCCCCGCCTCCTCGAACTTGCGCAGCCGGGTCTGGGCGGCCCGGTACCGGGAGGCCAGATCGGCGCTGTTCTCGGCCGCTTGACGGAGCGTCAGCACCAGCTTCTTCAACTGGGCGTGCTTCTCGTCCCAGCGCTTGCGCAACTCCTCGAAACGGGCGAAGCGTTCACGCCGCGCGTCGTGGTAGGTCGCGAAGCCGCCGCCGTGCACCCAGGCGTCCGCACCGGCGGGCGAGGGTTCCACGGAGACGATCTTCTCGGCGGCGCGGGCGAGCAGTTCACGGTCGTGGGAGACGAAGAGGACCGTCTTACGGGTCTCCTTCAGCCGCTCCTCCAGCCACCGCTTGCCGGGCACGTCGAGGTAGTTGTCCGGCTCGTCGAGCAGCAGTACCTCGTCGGTGCCCCGCAGCAACGCCTCCAGCACCAGCCGCTTCTGCTCACCGCCCGACAGGGTCCGCACCTGCCGCCACTGCGCCTTCTCGTACGGCACCCCGAGCGCGGCCGTGGTGCACATGTCCCACAGCGTCTCGGCCTCGTACCCGCGCACCTCGGCCCAGTCGGAGAGCGCCTGCGCGTACTTCAGCTGGGCCGCCTCGTCGTCGACGGTCATGATGCCGTGCTCGGCCACGTCCACGGCCTGCGCGGCCTGCCGGATACGGGGCGGCGCGACCGAGACCAGCAGATCGCGTACGGTCGTCTCGTCCCGCACGGACCCCACGAACTGGCGCATCACCCCGAGTCCACCGCTCACGGTGACGTTGCCCCCGTGCGGTTTCAGCTCCCCGGAGATCAGCCGCAGCAGGGTCGTCTTCCCGGCCCCGTTGGGCCCGACGAGCGCCACGACGGCCCCTTCCCCCACCCGGAACGACACATCGCCGAGCAGCGCCCTCCCGTCGGGAAGGTAGTACTCGAGATGCGCGGCTTCCAGATGTCCCATAGGGCCGCATTCTGAGGTCGCAGCCCGTCACCGGGCAAACGCTTATCACAGGCATTTTCAGCCCGTCCGGCGTTTGAGGACGAGGCCCGAAGGGCCGACAGCGGGGTTCTGGGGGCGCAGCCCCCAGGGACGGGACGGGTAGGGGCGGCGGGGGCGAAAACCCTACTCGGGGTGCACCACCCGCCCCGTCGGCCCTGTCCGCGGCCTCAGACACCGCCGCGTCGTACCGCGAGCGCACCTCCGCCCCGCTCTCGCCTCCGGCATCCGCAGCCCCACGTCCCCGCCGAGCGCGGTGAGACCGGCGCCCGGAACAGCCGTGTGCAGGAGAAAGTCCACGTTGGCGGGCGTCTGGCCGTGGCGGACGAGGAGCAGGCGCATCTACGGGTTCCTGCGTGTGTCGGTCACCGCCGGCCGGACAGCAATCGGCCACTTCAGGGTACCCAGCCCTGTATGAGCCCAGACGTCGACCTCACCGTCCCGAAGCCCGGCCGGCACGCCCTGCGCGACCGGCTCCTCGCCCTCGACTCCCGGCTGTTCGAGTTCGCCGCCGAGCGGAACTGGCCGTACGCCGAGCCGGTCCTGCCGCGGCTGAGCCGCAGCGCGAACCACGGTGTGCTGTGGTTCGCGACGGCCGCCGTGATCGCCGCCAGCCGGACCCCCAGGGCCCGCCGGGCCGCGGCCCGGGGCCTCGCCTCGCTGAGCGTGGCCTCGCTGACCATCAACACCGTGGGCAAGCGGTCGGTACGCCGTCCCCGTCCCGTCCTGGACCCGGTACCGCTGGGCCGCCAGCTGAAGCGGCAGCCGATCACCACGTCGTTCCCGTCGGGGCACGCGGCGTCGGCGGCCGCGTTCGCCACCGGAGTCGCGCTGGAGTCGCCCGCCTGGGGTCTGGCGGTGGCGCCGATCGCCTGGTCGGTCGCGCTGTCGCGGGTGTACACCGGCGTCCACTTCCCGAGCGATGTGGTGGCGGGCGCGGCGCTGGGCGCGGGTGCCGCGTTCGCCGTACGGGGCATGGTGCCGACGCGTGACCGGCTGGTGCCGCCGGCCCGGCCCCGTACGGACGTTCCGGCGCTGGAGGACGGGGACGGACTGGTCGTGGTGGCCAACAAGGGGTCGGGCAGCTCCGACCGGGTGCACGCGCTGCTGGACCTGCTGCCGCGCGCCGAGCTCGTCGAGTGCGAACCGGCGGACACCCGGGCCGAGTTGCGCAAGGCGGCGGCCCGGGCCCGGGTGCTCGGGGTGTGCGGCGGCGACGGCACGGTCAACGCGGCCGCCGAGGTGGCCCTGGAGCACGAGCTGCCCCTCGCGGTGCTGCCCGGCGGCACGCTGAACCACTTCGCGTACGACCTGGGCGTGGAGGACGAGCGCGATCTGAGCCGGGCCCTCAAGCGGGGCGAGGCGGTGCGGGTGGACGTGGGCCGGTTCACCTGCGACGGGCGGCAGGGGGTGTTCCTGAACACGTGCAGCCTCGGCGTGTATCCGGAGCTGGTGCGCGAGCGGGACCGCTTCTCGTCCCGCGTCGGCGCCTGGCCGGCCGGGGTGCTCGCGGCGCTGCGTGTCCTGCGCCGCGACCGCCATCCGCTGCACGCCGAAGTCGCGGGCCGCGCACACCCGTTGTGGATGCTGTTCGCGGGGAACGGCACCTACCACCGGATGGGCCTCGCCCCGGCCCGGCGCCTGAACCTCGCGGACGGCGTGCTCGACGTACGCGTCGTGCACGGCGGACGCCGGCCCGCGCTGCGTCTGCTCGCCGCCGCCGTGGCGGGCCCGCTGACCCGCTCGCCGGCCCATGCGGCGGTCCAGGTCGGCCGGCTGCACCTGTCCGGCGTCACCCCGGGCGCGCTCCTCGCGTACGACGGCGAAGTCACCGAGGTGGGTGGCGATGTGACGCTGGAGAAGCTGCCGGAGGCGCTGACGGTCTACCGACCGCTACCCGGAGCCTGACACTCCGTCAGTCCGAATAGTAAAACGGTGATCTCACCATTCGACATGCGGGCGTACCGTTTCGTCGTGCACCGCCCGGCAGGACGAAGACGAGGAGAACAGCCATGTCGAAGGCCGACGAGAGCACATCGGAGAACGCGCGGGAGACCGCCGTCTACACCCACGGGCACCACGAGTCCGTGCTGCGCTCGCACACCTGGCGTACGGCCGCCAACTCGGCCGCCTACCTGCTCGGCTCCCTGAAGCCGCACATGCGGATCCTGGACGTCGGCTGCGGTCCGGGCACGATCACCGCCGACCTGGCCGCCCTGGTGCCCGACGGGCGGGTGACCGGTGTCGACCGGGCGCCGGAGATCCTGGAGCAGGCCCGGGCCACGGCGGCCGGCCGCGGTCTGACGAACGTCGACTTCGCGGTGGCCGACGTGCACGCCCTGGACTTCCCGGACGACACCTTCTGCGTCGTCCACGCCCACCAGGTGCTGCAGCACGTCGGCGACCCGGTGGGCGCGCTGCGCGAGATGAGGCGGGTGACGAAGCCCGGCGGGTTCGTCGCGGTCCGTGACTCGGACTACGCGGCCATGACCTGGTTTCCGGCGTCCCAGGGCATGGACGCCTGGCTGGACCTGTACCGCCGGGTCGCCCGCGCCAACGGCGGTGAGCCGGACGCCGGGCGGCGGCTGAAGTCCTGGGCGCTGCGGGCGGGGCTCACGGACGTCGTGGCCACGTCGAGCACCTGGACGTTCTCGACGCCGGACGAGCGCGCCTGGTGGAGCGGGCTGTGGGCGGACCGCACGCTGGCCTCGGCGTATGCCGAGCGGGCCACGGAGGGCGGGCACGCGAGCGCGGAGCAGCTGAGGGCCGTGTCGGAGGCGTGGCGGGAGTGGGGCCGGCGGGAAGAAGGCTGGTTCAGTGTTCTGCACGGGGAGATTCTGTGCCGTAAAGATGCCTGAATCGAGTTTTTCTGGAAACACGGTGAGCAGGAGGTCAAAAAACTATGGTCCCTATTCTGCTCGTGCTGCTGCTGGCCCTGATTCTCTTCGGCGCCGGATTCGCACTGAAGGCGCTGTGGTGGATCGCGATCGTGGTTCTGGTGCTGTGGCTCCTGGGTTTCGTGATGCGCGGCACCACCGCGGCAGGAGGCCGGGGTCGCTGGTATCGATGGTGAGTCCGAGTTAGTTCCCACTCCCGGAAAAACGGAAAACCCCCGGGAAAAGCGTTCGTTTCTCACTCCCGGGGAAGCAACGGCCCCAGCGGCCCGAGGTCCAGGTTCAGGTCCTCGGGCCGCAGTCCGTACCGCTCACGCAGCTCGGTCATCCGGTCGTCCAGCAGCATCAGCGTGAGCCCGATCCGCTCCTCCTGCTCCTCGCTCAGATCGCCCGTGTCGAAGCGGCGCAGCGCCTGGCGCTCCATGAGCTGGCGCAGCAGCTCCACGACGGTCAGGACGAGTTTCACGAGGTCGCGTTCCACGGTGTCGGGGTCGAGGTCCACTCGATTGCGGTGGGACGTCACGCCGGCTCCCCCCAGGGCGACGGGACCTGCTCGTTGACCGAGCTGATCAGTGCGTTCAGGTCGATACGGACGAGGTCGACGTCCGCGATCCGCAGGGTGATGTCCCCGGTGACGACGACGCCCCCGGCGAGCAGCCGGTCGAGCAGGTCCACGAGGGCGATCTCGCGGCGTTCGACGACGGTCACGGTTCCACCTCCGGTTCCTCCGCGAACTCCCCGGTGAAGGAATACGCCGCCCAGGGTCCGGTGAGTTCGACCCGGATTCCGGGGGCGTCGTCCTTCTCCCGGTCCACCAGTTCCACGAATTCCTCGGAATCCCTGCGCGGCACCAGATAGGCGGCGTTCAGCATGTTCTGCCCGGAAGCGCCGGAAAGCGCGGCGCTCTGCGGGGCGTGCAGCCGGGAATCCTCGGCGAAAGCGGAGAGTGTTTCGTGCAGTCGGCCGGCGAAGGCGGCGGCTTTCTGCCATACGTCCTCACGTGCCCGCGTCTGCGTGCGGCGCTGCCGCAGATAGTCACGACCGGACGCGGCCGTACGCCCGGTCCCGCCGGCCGCCGCGCCCTCGCCCGGCCGGGCCGCCTCGGTGGGCTCCGGCTCGGCGTACACCTTCACGCCCCACTCGACGCGCCCCTCCAGCCGGTCGAGGATGCGCCGGAAGTCGTCCTCGCGGGCCTCGATCATGGTCCGTACGCCGCTGTCGTCCCGGAAGACGGTGGCGAGCCGGAGCGGCAGCGGGGTGGTGACGACGGTGAGCGCGTCGATGACCGTCTGGTGGGCGCGGGCCGTGGCGGTGAGCCACTCCATGTCCTCCAGGTGGGCGCGCAGCGGCTCCTCGGCGAAGTCCGTCTCGGGCACCGTACTGACGACGGCGATCAGGCCGTGGTGGGTCAGCTGCTTGGGCGGCGACCCGGCCACCCCCGTCAGCTGCCGCTGGAGGGCGGAGCGAAAGGGGCGGCAGATGGCGTAGACGTAACGCAGTCCGGTCATGAGGCCTCCTCCTGTCCCCGGGCGGGCTCCAGCTGGGCCAGGCGCTCGCGCAACTTGGCGTTCTCCCGGGTCAGTTCGTCACGGCGGGCGCGCGTCGAGAGCGCCGGGTCGTCCTCCCACCAGTCGATGCCCATCTCCTTCGCCTTGTCGACGGAGGCGACGATGAGCCGCAGCTTGATCGTGAGGAGTTCGATGTCGAGCAGGTTGATCCGGATGTCGCCGGCGATGACGACGCCCTTGTCGAGCACCCGCTCCAGGATGTCGGCGAGGTTGGCGCCGCTGTCGTGACCGTAGGGCTGGGGCAGCCGCCCGGGCGTCGTCATCGGCGGCTCCCGCCACCGGCGTACTCGGCCTCGTCCTCGGGCTCCTCCTCGGATTCCTCCTCGGCCTCGTACTCGGCGTCGGGCTCGGGCTCGTCGTCCGCGTACTCCTCCTCGCTGTCGTACTCGCCCTCCGGCTCCTCACCGTCCTCGTCCGCGTACTCCCCGTCGTCGTCCGGGTACTCACCGTTCTCGTCGTCCGCGTACGCGGCTTCTCCTTCTTCCTCCTCCCCTCCTTCGTACGCCTCCTCGTCCTCCTCCGCGACCGCGTCCTCGTGACTGCGGACGACCTCGCCGTCGCGGATCTCACCGCGCCAGCCGTCCTCGGCCTCTCCCTTGAGGGTGATGTAGCGGACGTAGTTCTTGAGGTCGAGCCGGGCGCGGCGGCCCTGGGCGCGCCAGAGGTTGCCGGTCTTCTCGAAGAGTCCCTTGGGGTAGTACTCGACGACGAGCAGGACGCGGGTGAGGTTGTCGGCGAGCCGGTGGAAGGAGACGACGCCCTTCGTGGTGCCCTTGGCGCCCTCGGACGTCCAGGCGATGCGGTCGTCGGGCGTCTGCTCGGTGGTGTGCGCCTTCCAGCTGCGGTTGGACCAGAACACCTTCAGCTGCCAGTCGGAGGTCGTGTCGTCGGCGCGGTTCGCGCTCTTCACGCCCTTCGCGAAGGTGCTGAAGTCCTGGTACTGGGTCCACTGGTCGTACGCGGTGCGCAGCGGGACGCCGACGTCGACGTACTCGAGGATGACGGTGGGCTTCTTGCCCGCCCCGCCCTTGCCGCCGCCCTTTGCGCCGACGAGGTTCTTCAGCGCCTCGGTCACGTTGTCCTTGGCGCGGGAGGCGCCGAGCTCCAGCGCGCTGCGCAGGGGCCCCTTGCCCTCGGCGAGCTTGCGGCCGCCGTCCAGGGCGAGCTGGGCGAATCCGGGGCTGTTGCCCTCGGCGATGTCGGTCAGCTTGACCGTGGCCTGCCCGAGTTTCTGGCCGGCGCCGGTCAGCAGCCGGGTGGCCTGGGCGGCGAGGTACTCGCGCAGTTCGGCCTTGAGCCGGTCGGCGGCCTCGCTGCGGGCCACGCCGCTGAGTGTCTCGTTCATCGCTCGTCACCGCCCGTCTTCTTGGCGGCGGGCTTCCTGTTCGCCGTCTTCTTCGCCGCGGCCGTCTTCTTCGCCGCGGTCTTCTTGGCCGACGCCTTCTTCGCGGCCGTCTTCTTGGCGGGCGCGGGCGCCTTCTTCGCCGGGGCCTTCTTCGCCGCCTTCTTCCGGCGCGGCCGCTCCCGCGCCTCGGGCTCCTCCTCGGTGTCCGCGTCCTCCGGCTCGTCCGGCTCCTCGGACTCCTCGGGCTCCTCGTCGTCCGGGCCGAGGTCCGGCACCTCGGGCGCCACCCCGGCCAGCTGGTCACGTACCTGTGCGGTACGCCCGTGCAGCCGGTCGGCGAAGGCGTCGAGCTGTCGCTCCACCATGGCGCCGGACGCCGCCTTGCCCACACCGCGCAGGTCCTCGCGCAGCTGGTCCCCGAGCTCCTTGAACTGCGGGTTGTTCTGGAGCTGCTGGGACACCAGGTCCGCGAGCGCCCGCGGGCTCAGCTGCATGCGCTTGCCGGCCACCAACGTGCCGACGGCGAACGCCAGTTTCATCTTCTTCGTACGTCCGAGGACGTATCCGGCCCCTACCGCGAGGCCCAGTCCCACTCGGTTCATCGTGCCGTCCCCTCAGTTGCCCGTGCCGTGCGCGAGGGCGATCTCGAGCCGGTCGAGGAGTTCGTCCTCCCGGCGGTCGAACTCGTCCTCGTCGATCTCGCCGGCCGTCAACTGCTCCTCCAGCGCGGCCAGTTCCGCACGCACGGTCGCCGGGTCGTAGTAGAGGCGCTCCGCCTCCTCCAAGACCTGTCTGATCACCCACGCGCTGCCGCGCACCGGGGCGAACGGCAGCAGCACCACCTCTCCGATCAGTCCCACGGCCTCACTCCTCCACGCTCTCCGCGCCGGTCATGGTCCCCGCGGGCTCGGCCGGGCCGGGATCGACGAAGCTGTACGGCGGCAGCGGGCCGTTGACGCGCAGATCGAGGTGCGGATGGCCCTTGCGGAGCTGTTCCACGGCCGCGAGGAAGGTCTCGACGCCCTCGCGGTCCACCAGGAACGACACGTTGGCGAGCCAGCCGGAGGAGTCGGGGCCGACGCTGACCGCGTCCGCCGCCGGTTCCAGGGTGTGCTGGACGTCGGTCGCGTCCTCGGCCTCCTGGGCCTTGACCGCGGCGACCACCATCTCGCCGAGCCGCAGCCGCTCCTCGTAAGTGCCGCCGCCGGCCTGCCGGTTGGCCTCCGTGATGGCCCGGATCTCCGGGTTCTCGGACAGTACGCGGTGCAGCACGGCCTCTTCGGCGTGGCTGGCCTTGATGTTGTACTCGACCTTGCCGTCCAGGGCCGTGAGGCGTTCCTTGTAGTGCTCGGCGCGCTCGGCGAGGACCGAGGTGACCGCGTCGTCGTCGGGGGCGATGCTCCCGAACCGCATGGGCAGCACGCACCCGGCCGCGCCCGCCTCGGCGAGCACGTTCGAGTGGGCGAGCAGTTCCTTGCGCTTGGGGCGCAGCCCTTCGGGGGCGTCGCTGACGAGCGCGGCCAGCTCGCCCTGCTTCAGGACGCGCACCGGGCTGGGCGGGTCGCCGACGCCGCCCACGGCGCTTGAGAGGGAGGGGCGCGAGCTCGCGGTGATGCCGTACACGTACGTGCTCACTCCTGCTCCTCCTTCCGGCGCGAGGCGGTGGACTTGCGGGCGCGCGGCTTGGGCTCGCGCTCCCCTTCGTCCCGCGCCTGCTTGAAGGCGTCGGAGATGGTCTCGGCGGCGCCGGACAGGGCCCCCTTGGACTTGCCGCGCGCACCGGACTCGGTGAGCTCGCCGACCAGGTCGGGCAGACCCGGGTCCTTGCGCGGGCCGGCCTCCAGGTCGAGCCGGTTGCACGCCTCGGCGAAGCGGAGATAGGTGTCGACGCTGGCGACGACGACCCGTACGTCGATCTTGAGGATCTCGATGCCGACGAGGGAGACCCGTACGAACGCGTCGATGACGAGCCCCCTGTCGAGGACGAGCTCCAGGACGTCGTAGAGGCCGCTGCTGCCGCCTCCGCCTCCGGTCTGCTGTGCCGGTACTACGGTCATGCCGGCCGTTCCTCCTTGTCCGGGGATGATGTGACGGGCGTGGGTGGGCGGCGGCCTAACGGCCGCCGGACCTTCGTGCGTCGGACCGTCCGCGTTCGTAGCGGCGGACACGGCGGTAGCCGGTGAGCTGGCCCTGCTGGTCGAGGTCGACCTGGTAGCTCGCCATCAGGCTCATCGTGTCGGGGACACGGGCCAGCTCCAGGACCTCGATCTCCAGCACCCAGCCGTCCTCGGTCTGCTCGAACGAGGACACCGTCTCCGCGGCCTTGCCGGTGAGCTCGGCGAGCTGGGCGCGCGCCTGGCGCAGCACTTCCATGGGGCTCGGCATGTCGTCCGCCCCGCCCTGTCGTTGTCTGGATGATTTGGGTGAGTTCTGTGAATCAGTCATGGGCGCCTCCCACGGCGAGTGGCCCGGAAGGCGTCGGCCAAACCCATGAGTTCGCGTGTGTCAGCCACGGAGCGCGTCAACCACGGAGTGCGTCGAGCCTGCGCCGGGCGGGTCCCAGGGCGCGGGGGTGGCTCATCACCCCCGCCCAGGGGTTCGTGCGGGCCTGGTCCACGGCGTCGGCGATGGTCCAGCGGCGGGCGTCGAGGTCCGGGTCGTCCAGCTCGGCCCAGGTCAGGGGCGTGGCCACGGGGGCGCCGGGCCGGGGGCGCACGGTGAAGGGCGCGACCGCCGTCTGGGCGTAGGCGTTGCGCTGCACGTCCAGGTAGAGACGGTCACCGCGGTCCTTCTTGCGGGCGGCGGTGGTGAGCCGGTCCGGGTGGGCGTCGACGAGGGTGTCGGCGACGTCCCGGGCGAACCGGCGTACCTCGTCGAAGTCCTGGTCCCCCTTCAGCGGTACGACGACGTGCAGGCCGCGTGACCCGGTGGTCATCAGCGCCGACGGAAGCTTCAAGGAGTCGAGCAGCTCACCGAGCAGCCCGGCCGCCTCCCGTACCTGCCCGAAGTCGTCGCCGGCCGGGTCGAGGTCGAAGACCAGCCGGTCGGGGAAGTCGATCCGGTCGGTGCGCGACAGCCAGCGGTGCAGGGTGAGACAGCGAGGTAGACGAGGGTCGCCACGTCGTCGCAGACCGTGTGGCGGACGGTGCCGTCCTCCTTGGCCACCTCGACCCGGGTGATCCAGTCCGGGTAGTGGTCCGGGGTGTTCTTCTGCATGAACTGCGGGCCGTGGACGCCGTCGGGGTGCCGCTCCAGCATCAGCGGGCGGCCGCGCAGGTGCGGCAGCATGAACTCGGCGACGGACCGGTAGTAGTCGACGAGGTCGCCCTTGGTGTACTCCTTCGCGCCCCCGTCACCGGGAAAGAGCACCTTGTCGACGCGTTTGACCTCGACGGCACGGCGCCCCGCCCGCACCTGCCTCGTATCGTCGCCGCCTCCGGTCACCGTACGACCGCCTCCTCCACCAGCAGCTTCCCGGCGGCGGCGATGGAGGCCGCGTCGATGCCCGCGGCGTGCAGCTGCTCGTCCGGGGAGGCCGAGCCGGGCATCCTGCGGACGGCGAGGCGCACCAGGCGCGGCACCGGGCGCCCGTCGAGGAACGCGTCGAGGACGGCGTCGCCGAGGCCGCCCTCCTCGTGGTGGTCCTCCACGGTGAGCAGACAGCCGGTCTCCTCGGCGGCCCGGCGCAGGGTGGCCCGGTCGACGGGCTTGACCGAGTAGAGGTCGACGACCCGGACCTGGATGCCCTCGCGGTCCAGGGTGTCGGCGGCGGCAAGCGCCTCGTGCACGGTGACGCCGGCCGCGACGACGGTCAGCCGGTCGTGGTCACCGGAGCGCAGCACCTTGCTGCCGCCGACTGGGAACTCCTCGTCGGGCCCGTAGATCACCGGGGCGGATCCGCGCGAGGTGCGCAGATAGCGGACGCCGTCCAGGCCGGCCATTTCGGCGACGAGCTGCGCGGTCTGGTTGGCGTCGCACGGGTACAGCACGGTCGAGCCGTGCACGGCGCGCATCATCGCCAGGTCCTCCAGGCCCATCTGGCTCGGCCCGTCCTGCCCGATGGCTACGCCCGCGTGCGAGCCGACGAGGTTGACGCCGGCGCCGCTGACCGACGCCATGCGGATGAAGTCGTGGGCGCGGGTGAGGAAGGCCGCGAAGGTGGAGGCGTACGGCACCCAGCCGCGGGTCGCGAGCCCCACCGCGGCGGCGACCATCTGCTGCTCGGCGATGTAGCACTCGAAGAACCGGTCGGGGTGTTCCTTGGCGAAGAACTCGGCGCGGGTGGAGTCGCTCACCTCGCCGTCGAGGGCGACGATGTCACCGCGTCCGGTGCCGAGCGCGGCGAGCGCCTCGCCGTAGGCGTTGCGGGTGGCGAGCTCCTCCCCCTTCTCCCAGCGGGGCAGCTCGACGTGTCCGGCGGGCACGGCGTGCAGCATGCGGGTCGCGGGCGGTTCATGGACCCGGACGCGCAGGTCGCGCCGTCCGCCGAGTTCGGCGATGGCCTCGTCGGCGTCCGGCAGCGGCTTGCCGTGCAGTCCCTCACGGTCCTCGACGGCTTCGACGCCCTTGCCCTTGAGGGTGCGGGCGAGGATCACGGTGGGCTGTCCGACGGTGGACCGGGCCTCTCCGTACGCGCGGTCGATGGCGTCCACGTCGTGTCCGTCGACCTCGATCGTGTGCCAGCCGAAGGCCTGGAAGCGCCGGGCGTAGGCGTCGAGGTCGTGCCCGTGCCGGGTCGGGCCGCGCTGGCCGAGCCGGTTCACGTCGACGATCGCGGTGAGGTTGTCCAGATGCTCGTACGCCGCGTGCTCGGCGGCCTCCCACACGGACCCCTCGGCGAGCTCGCTGTCCCCGCACAGCACCCACACCCGGTACCCGCCGCGGTCCAGCCGCTTCCCGGCGAGCGCGATTCCGACAGCGATCGGCAGTCCCTGCCCGAGCGATCCGGTCGCGGTCTCCACCCACGGCAGCTGCCTCGGCGTCGGATGCCCCTCCAGCCGGCTGCCGAGCTTGCGGAACGTGACCAGCTCGCCGTCCTCGATGGCGTCCGCGGCCTTGAACGCGGAGTACAGCAGGGGCGAGGCGTGTCCCTTGGACAGGACGAAGCGGTCGTTGCCGGGGTGCGCCGGCCGGTCGATGTCGTAGCGCAGATGCTCCGCGAGGAGTACGGCCATCAGATCCGCGGCGGACATCGACGACGTCGGATGCCCGGACCCCGCGGCGTCGGAGGCACGCACGCTGTCCACGCGCAACTGCTGGGCCAGTTCGACGAGTTCAGCGGTGTTCATGGGTGTCCTGGTCTCCTTCGGAAGGCTGACGGGAGCGGGGTTCGGGGGCTATGGGGGCGTCCGGATGCGGCTTGTGGACGGCAGGGGATCCGGGCGGTGGTTCGCCCCCCTCAAAGGCGCCGGCGTCCGGCTCGCGACCGGCTCGCAGATCGGGGCGCGTCACCGGGCCGGGGGGTTCGGGGTGCTTGGCGGCGTCCGGGTCCTGGACGGGGTCGGGGTCCTGGACGGGGCCGGGGTCCTGGACGGGGCCGGGGTCCTGGACGGGGACGGGGTCCTGGACGGGGTCCGGCTCAGCACCCTGCTGAGTCCGCGCAGGCTCACCACCGGCCCGCTTCCCCACAGGCTCTCCAGCCGGCGACGGGTTCTCCGGTCGCCCCGGCATCCGCGCCAGCTCCGGCGAAGCCGTGTCCAGCGGTACCGACCACGAGCGCACCAGCCCCAGCTGGACGGCCTGGCGCGGAAGTACGGCGTCCAGGAGCCAGTCGGCGGCGACGCGGACGCGGTTGCCCGGCATCGCGGCGAGGTGGTAGCCGCGGGTGACGGCGCCCGCCGCGACGCCGGAGAGGTGGATGCCGAGCGGGTTGGCGGCCGCCTTGACGCCGCCGAGGTCCACGACGAAGCCCATGTCGCGGTGGCGGTAGGCGCGCCGCTGGCCGAGCCCCAGGGACGCGGCGACGTTGTGGGCCACGGCCTTGCCCTGCCGCCAGGCGTGCTGGGCGGTCATCGGCGTGTACTCGCCGGGCTTCTCCAGGTCGGGTACGGCGGCCCCGTCCCCGGCGGCGAACACCTCGGGCCGGCCCGGCACCTGGAGGTGCGGGTCCACGAGGAGCCGGCCCCGCTCCAGGGGCAGGCCCAGGGACTCGGCGAGCGGATCGGGCCGTACGCCGACGCACCACACCAGGGTCCGGGTGTCGACGAACTCGCCGTCGGTCAGCAGCACCCCACGGTGCGTGGCCTCCTTCACGGAGGTGCCCATCCGCACGTCCACGCCGCGCTCGCGCAGCACCCGGTCGGCGGTGCGGGAGAGCCTCGGGTCCAGTTCGGGCAGCACGCGGTCGGCGATGTCGAGCAGCAGCCAGCGTGGCCGCATCCCGGCCCGCAGAGGGTGTTTGCGCACCTGGGCGTCGGTGAACAGCTGTCCCTGCGCGGCGACCTCCGTGCCGGTGTACCCGGCACCCACCACGACGAAGGTGCACCGCGCGGCGCAGCTCTCGGGGTCGTCGGCGGCGGCCGCCAGCTCCACCTGCCGGGTCACGTGGTCGCGCAGGTACAGCGCCTCGGGCAGGCCGCGGAAGCCGTGCGCGTGCTCGGCGACGCCGGGGATGGGCAGCAGCTTGTTGACGCTGCCCGCGGCGAGGATCAGCCGGTCGAAGGGCAGGGTGCCGGCGTCGCCCTCGGGCCCGGTGTAGTGGACGGTGTGTCCGTCGAGGTCGACCGAGTCGGCCTCGCCCAGCACGAGCCGTACATGGGGCAGGGTGCCGGAGAGGGAGACGGTCACCCGGCGCGGTTCCAGGATGCCGGCGGCGACCTGGGGCAGCAGGGGCAGATACAGGAAGTAGTCGGTCGGGTTCAGCAGGGTGATGTCGGCCTTGTCCCGGGTGAGCCGGGAGAGCGTGCGGGCCGCCCGGTACCCGGCGAATCCGGCGCCGACGATCACGATGCGGGGTCGACTCACGGTGTGCCTCCGGGGCTGTCGCGTACCTCGGGAGCCTTCCGCGTCCCCCTGGTCAAGGCACCCAAACGTCGCCCGCGGGCAGCGCCGGTCCCCAGCACACCGGCCCGTACGTCCCGTCTCCGGCCCGGTTTCCCGCCGGGCCGCCGGGTACCCGGACGGCGACCCGTCCCCGCCGCCGTCCCGACGCGGCAGTTCCAGAGGTGCCCCCCATGCCCGAGTACGGCTACTTCCTGGCGTGCGAGGAGTTCCGTCCCGCCGAACTCGTCGAGCAGGCGAGGATGGCGGAACAGGCCGGATTCCAGTCGCTGTGGATATCGGACCACTACCACCCGTGGAACGACGCACAGGGCGAGAGCCCCTTCGTGTGGTCGGTGATCGGCGCGATCTCGGAGGCGGTGTCGCTGCCCGTCGAGACGGCCGTGACCTGCCCGACCGCGCGGATCCACCCGGCGGTGGTGGCACAGGCCGCGGCGACCTCCGCGGTCATGACGAACGGCCGTTTCCGGCTCGGCGTCGGCTCGGGCGAGGCCCTCAACGAGCACATTCTCGGCCATGTGTGGCCGCCCGCGAGCGTCCGCCTGGAGATGCTGGAGGAGGCGATCCTGATCATGCGCCGGCTGTTCACCGGTGAGGAGATCAGCCACTACGGCAGCCACTACCGGGTGGAGAACGCCCGCCTCTACACGGTCCCCGACGAGCCCGTCCAGATCGACGTCTCCGGCTTCGGCCCGGCGGCGACGGCCCTCGCGGCCCGCGTCGGCGACGGCTTCATCACGATGATGCCGGACGAGGAGATGGTGACGCGGTTCCGCAAGGGCGGCGGCCACGGCAAGCCGGTGATGGGCGGCACCAAGGTCTGCTACGGCACCGACCGCGACGAGGCCGTGCGCACGGTGCGCCGGCTGTGGTCCAACCAGCTGCTGCCCGGCGAGATGGCCCAGATCCTGCCCTCGCCGCGCCACTTCGAGCAGCTGGGACCGCTGGTCACCGAGCAGATGGTGAGCGAGAACACGGTGTGCGGCGACGACGTCGACGAGCACGTGTCCGAGCTGAAGGCCTTCGCCGACGCGGGCTTCGACCGCGTGTACGTCAGTCAGATCGGCCCCGACCAGCGCGGCTTCTTCGACTTCTACCGTACGAAGGTGCTGCCGCAGCTCCAGCCGTGACGAGGGGCGGACCCACGCGATGAAACTGCATCTCCCCGTCGTCTCCGTCTACACGGTGCCCACCGACGCCCCCGAGGCGGACGGCACCCTGGCCTGGAACTCCACGACCGTGGTGATCGCCGAGGTGACGGCGGGCGACGCGACCGGCACCGGCTGGACGTACGGCCCGGCCGCGGTCGGCGACTTCCTGCGCGACCATCTCGCACCTCTCGTCGAGGGACGCGAGGCCCTGGACATCCCGGCCGCGCACGAGGCGATGGTCCGCGCGATCCGCAACGCCGGCCGCCCGGGCATCGCCGCCTGCGCGATCTCGGCCCTGGACATCGCCCTGTGGGACCTCAAGGCCCGCCTCCTCGAACTGCCCCTGGCCCGGCTCCTGGGCAGCTGCCGCGAACAGGTCCCCGTCTACGGCAGCGGAGGCTTCACGACATACCACGACACTCATCTGGCCGCACAGTTGAACGGCTGGGTGCACGGTCAGCACATTCCGCGCGTGAAGATAAAGATCGGCGAGGACCGGGGCCGCGCGACCCGACGTGACATCTCCCGGGTCCGGGCGGCACGCCAGGTGATCGGCCCCGAGGCGGAGTTGTACGTCGACGCCAACGGCGCCTACACCCGCAAGCAGGCGATCCGCGTCGGCCGCGCCCTCGCCGAGCACGACGTCGCCTGGTTCGAGGAACCGGTCTCCTCGGACGACCTGACCGGCCTGCGCCTGATCCGCGACACCCTGCCGTGCGACGTCACGGCCGGCGAATACGGCTACGACCTCCCGTACTTCGCCCGCATGATCACCGCGGGCGCGGTCGACTGCCTCCAGATCGACGCGACCCGCTGCGGCGGCCTCACCGAGTTCCTGCGCGCCGCCGCCCTGGCCCAGGCCCACGGCCTGGAGGTCTCGGCCCACTGCGCCCCCCACGCCCACGCCGCCGCGGCCGCCGCGCTCCCCAACCTGCGGCACATCGAGTGGTTCCACGACCACGTCCGCGTGGAGGACATGTTCTTCGACGGCGCCCTGGACCCCAGGGGCGGCACGATCACTCCGACCCAGGGGGTGGGCCACGGGTTGACGCTGCGGGCAGAGGAGGTACAGGAGTTCCGGGTCGCCTGACTGGTCGAGCTGGCTGCAGCGCCGTAAGGGGCGCGGGGCTGTATCGATGTGCGGCTCCGCCGCGCGGGCGCGACCAGCCACGACGGCGCCGCAGACGATCTACCTACAGTCGCCGCCCCAACCACCGTGCGGTAAGCACACCCACCCCGACCGCGACAACCCGCCCCACCCGACCCCGATGACGGGACAACCACTCCTGAGGACTCCCCGCACAAGCCTCCCCGTCGAACCGCCCATGCGCCCCGAAGTCCCGCCCGCGAAGCCCGTCCGCCGGCGTCCACAGATTGGCCGGTCCCTCCGCCTCACCCTCGTCGTGCTGCGCGTCGAACCCGGTCCGCGCCAGATACCGGTCCAGGAACCCGGGAACGACGGCGTTGGCCATCAGCGTCGCCACCGTAGAGCCCCCGACCCAGTACTCCCGGCGCCGCGCGTGCCCGGCGGCGTGCACGATCGCCCGTGCGGCCACCTCCGGCTGGTACACCGGAGCCACCGGCCGGGCCCGTCCCGGCATCCGGCTCAACACCCAGTCGAACTGCGGGGTGTTGAGGGCGGGCATCTGCACCATAGTCGTCCGCACCCGGCTCCCGTCGCGGAGCAGCTCGCACCGCAGCGACTCGTTGAACCCCTGGATCGCGTGCTTCGCCCCGCAGTACGCCGACTGCAGCGGCACCCCGCGGTAGGCGAGCGCGGAGCCGACCTGCACGATCGTGCCCCGGTCGCGCGGCAGCATGTGCCGCAGGGCGGCCCGGGTGCCGAACACATAGCCCAGGTACGTCACTTCGGTCACCCGCCGGAACTCGTCCGGGGTGATCTCGGTGAACGGCGCGAAGATCCCGGCGAAGGCGTTGTTGACCCAGACGTCGATGTGCCCGAAGGCGTCGACGACCTTCTGGGCGGCGTCCTCGACGGCCTTGGCGTCGGCCATGTCCACGGTGACGACCAGGGCCTCGCCCCCGGCGCGCTGGACCTCGTCCGCCGCGGCGGCGAGACCCTCGCGTCCCCGGGCGAGCAGGGCGACCCGGTCGCCGCGCGCGGCGAAGGCCCGGGCCGCGGCCCGGCCGACGCCGCCGCTGGCCCCGGTCACGACGACGGCCCTGCCGCGCTTCGGCAGGGCCTCCTCCCACGGCTTGCGCACCGGCATCACGCCCGGTGGTGCGGCTGCTCGGGGTCGATGTCGTCCGGGTGCGGCGGCCGCGGCTCGGACGCGTCCGGCGTCGCTTCGGGCGGGCCGGCCGGCATCGGCGGGTAGGCCAGGCCGAGCCCGCCGGGCGGGGCGGTCGGCGCGCCGCCACCGAGGTGGTGTTCCCCGGGGTGGGATCGATGGCCGGCGTCCGGCGCCGACGGGTGCTCCGGGGTCGGCCGGGACGCCGACGGGCGCGCCGCGCCGCGCAGCACGTACGCCACCACGCCGAGGATCGCCGCGGTGATCAACGCGGCGGCCCAGTCCGGCAGTCCGGCGGCGAGGCCCAGCCCGAGGGCGAGCGCGAGGGCCGCGCCCGCGTACAGGGCGACGGCGCCGGAGCCGGCGTAGAGCATGGCCCGACGGCGCTGCCTTCGCGTCTGCTCGCGCAGCTCGTCCCGCACGGTCTCGCGCGCCACCTGCGCCAGCTCGTCGACCAGTTGCCTGTCCAGGTGCTCAAGATGATCCAAGCGGTCCATGGGCCCCGGGTACCCGTACGGCAGTACGAGTAACGCGCTCCGTCACGGCCCGTACCGGCCCGTGAGCCCCCTCCACCGGGAGTGAGGGGATCGCGTGAAACGATCTCCCGAGCCGGGTGGCCCCAACTAGGCTCGTCCGTATGGACATCCTGGGAACCACGCTGCGCGTGTGCGTCGACGACCTGGAGAGGGCAGTCCCCTTCTACGAACGGCTGGCGGGCGGTCAGGCCCTGCGTTTCGAACGCGGTGGCGTCCAGGTGGCCGCGGTCGGCTGCTTTCTGCTGATGAGCGGCCCGGCGGCCGAGCTGGAGGTGCTGCGCAAGGTCGCGGCGACGATCGCGGTCAAGGACGTCGAGGAGGCCCACCAGGTGCTCACCGAACTCGGTGCGCACGTCATCGCGGGGCCGGTGGCGACGCCGGTGGGCCGCAATCTGATCGCGATGCATCCGGACGGGGCGATCTACGAGTACGTGGACCGTCAGGACTGATCCTTCCAGGTCCGTCAGGTCCTCCTGCCAGTCCCGCCCCCCGACGATATTCCGCATGCGCTCCGTCCTGGTCGACGTAGAGTCGGCGCTCAACGCCGATTCAGGAGCGGCGACCGAGCGGCCATGGGGACGGGAGCATGAGCGAGCAGCACACCTACCGGGTGATCGTCCGGGGCACGTGGGACGCACTCACCGACGAGGCCCGGGCACGACTGCTCGCCGGGGCCGCCGAGCACGGTATGCCGAGCATGCGGTTCACCGAGGAGGGGTCGCTCTCCTACGAGCCGTCCCCGCTGAAGCACTTCTCGATGCGCTTTGTAGTGGTCTCCGACGCGGCGGACGGCGAGGAGATGGCCGGCGCCATCGCCGAGGACCGGGCGGAGAGCACTTTGCGCGAGCTCGGCTACGGCTTCCGCGAGCTGAGGTCGACCGTGACGGACCTCGACACCATGAAGATCAACTTCAAGCCCGCATCTCGGCGGTGATCGCCCACCGCTCGTGATCCCGCCAGGCCCCGTCGATGAAGAGCATGCCGGGCGAGAAGCCCTCCAGGCGGAACCCGCAGGCGCGGGCGAGCGCGATCGAGGCGGTGTTGGCCGGCTGGACGTTGATCTCCAGCCGGTGCAGCCGCATCGGCCCGAAGGCGTGGCTGACGACCAGGTCGAGGCCCTCCCGCATCAGGCCGCGCCCGGCGGCGTGGGCGAAGGCGCCGTAGCCGAGGGCCCCGCTCTGGAAGGCGCCCTGGACGATGTTGTTGATGTTGATGTATCCGGCGATGCCCCCGCCGTCGTCCTTCGCGCAGACCAGGAACCCCGCCTTGCTCGGATCCTCGATCAGCCGCCCGGCATAGGCCGCGTACGCGGCGGCGCCGTCCGGCGGGAAGAGCCACGGGTGGTGCAGTTCCTTGCTCTCCCGGACCCGCGCCGTGAACTCACGGCTGTCCTCGTAGGTGAAGGGACGTATGCCCACGCGGGGGCCTTCGGCGAGATAGCGGGTCGCGGGGTGTGGCATGGCGCCAGCCTACGACGGCCCGCTATCGGCGCCGGCCCATGAAGTACGCCCCGACCAGCGCACCGATGAGCCCCACGGCGAGCAGTGCCAGCCACAGCGGCATCGTGACCAGGGGCACCAGCAGGCGGATCTCGGTCTCGCGGGTGTTCTCGAAGATGAAGACGAGGGCGACGGCGAGCAGCACCAGCACGATGATCCCCTTGGGGGTCATCGTCCGGCCCGGCTTCCTGCCGCTCTGCGACGTCGTCTTCGCGGTCATACGACAAGGATGCTCCCGCAGGCGCGATCACGCACGGTGAGCGACTCGCTGAGCGCTCAGCCGGTCACCGGCAGCTGGATCACCCCCGTGTCCTCGGGCGAGCTGACCACGGTCACCGGCTTGATCCCCCGGTTCCCGAAGTACGCGTCGTCACTGGCGGCGATCACGAACCGCAGCCGGTGCCCCTTCTCGTACCGGTGCACGATCCCCGGCAGGGTCACGGTGAAGCTCTTGCTGACGTCGGGCACGCGGACCGGTGCGACGAGCCGGTGCACCAGCGTCTTCGTGCCGTCGGGCGCGATGTCGTACAGCTTGGCGAACAGGACGAGCTTGTCGGCGGCGTCCCCGGAGTGCTGGGTCCGCTCGGCCTTCGGGGAGACGACCCTGAGCGTGGCCCGGGGCGCGCCGACGACGTCGGTGGTGCGGGTGAGCGGCTCGCTGGTCCAGCCGAGGTAAGTGCCCCGGGTGTCGTACGGCGCCGGGTCCGGGACACCGATGGCTCCCGCGAGTGAGCTCTCGGAGTGGCTGGTGGGGACGAGCCAGTTGGTGTACGTGCGGCTGCCGCGGGCCACCTTGCGGCGGTTGTCGACGAGCTTGCCGTCGCCGGAGAGGTAGAGCGTCCGGCTGGGCGCGGGGACGCGGTCGGCGGTGGCGTAGGTGCCGTTCGGGTCGGTGATCCAGTCGCGGTAGTAGGCGAAGGCGGGGCCGGTGTCGACGTTCTTCTTGCCCAGGTAGCGGTCGAACCAGGCGAGGATGCGCCGGCCGACGTAGCTGGTCTCCAGGTTGCCCTGGACGAGGTCGAGTTCACCGGCGGCCGGGTCGGTGAGGCCGCCGCTGTGGCCCCAGAACTGCCAGATCATCTTCGTCGGCGTCCCCTGGGCCTTGAGCGTCTTGTACGTCGCCGTCGCCTCGTTGAGGTTGAAGAGGCTGTCGGCCTGGCCCTGGACGAGGAGGGTGGGTGCCTTGACGCGGTTCAGGTAGGTCACCGGCGAGACGCTGCGCGCGTAGGTGAGAAGCTCGGCGGTCTGCTGCGCCGGGTAGCGGCCGGAGTTGAGGGTGCGGACGGTGTCGCAGGCCTTGGTGACGAAGTGCAGACAGGCCAGGGAGTTGATGCGGGACGGGTCGAGGCTCGGCTGGAGCAGGGGCTGGCCTTCGCCTGCGAGGTAGAAGGCGTTGGCCCACTGCCATTTGAAGGCGCCGGGCACGCTGCCGCCGGGTATCGCGTTGTTCGGGTCGAGGGAGTAGGCGAGGTCGTTCCAGGTGATCATCGGCACGAGCGCGTCGAGACGTTGGTCGACGGCGGCCGTGGCGAGCTGGACGGCGCCGCCGTAGGAGCCGCCCAGCATGCCGACCCGGGGGTCGCCCGGAGCGTCGAGGGTGACGAAGTCGGCCTTCGTGCCGTCGTCGGCGGCGCGGCTGCCGCCCAGGAAGTCGATCAGCCGTGCGGCGGCGACGCCGTCGATGGCGGGGTCGTCGAGGGAGATCAGACAGCCCGACTTGCCGAAGCCGAGCCCTGAGTAGACGAGGGAGACATAACCGCGCTGGGCGAAGGCCTTGCCGATGGCGTCGGTCGAGCCGTCGGACTTGCTGCCGCCGAAGCCGTTGGTGGCGAGGACGGCGGGTGCCGGGTGGGCGCTGTCCACGCCCGTGGGCCGGTACAGGTCGGCGTCGACGGTGCAGGTGCGGTCGCCTGCCCGGACGGTGAACTTCACGGCGGTGACGGTGAACTGGCCGGTCGCGGCGGCGGCCGGGGCGGTGAGTGCGAGGGGGGCGGTGAGCGTGGCGCCGAGCACGAGAGCGAGTGGGGTTCGGGATCTGGGCATGCGACGGGACACGAAGACCTCCGCACTGAGGCATGTCGGAGACAGCCCTGTTTACCGACCAGTAGGTACTGGCCGGTTGTCATGGTGTGACACGTGTCAGGCGGGGTCAATCACCGGAAAGAGGGATTCTTGACGGAGATTCAGTGAACGGCGTCAGCGCAGTGCCGGCTCGTCGAGGGTCAACTCCCCCGCGTCCGCGTCCAGTTCCGCGCCCACCCCGAAGGGGGTCGTCAGCGCGTCGTCGCAGTGACCGAAGCCGAACTCCTCCACGACCGGCACGCCGAGGCCGCCGAGCCGGTCCAGCAAAACCGGGCGCACCGTGTCGTAGTGACCGCATCCCGCCCAGGAGCCGAGCGCGATCCCCGCGACCCCGTCGAGCCATCCCGTGCGCAGGAGTTGGGTCAGCATCCGGTCGATGCGGTAGGGCTGCTCGCCGATGTCCTCCAGCAGCACCAGCCCGCCCCGCGCACCGGTCCGGGCGTGCGGGGTGCCGAGGTCGGAGGCGATCATGCTGAGGCAGCCGCCGAGGGTGACGCCACGGGCCCGTCCGGGGACCATGGCCGTGCCTCGGGAGGGGATCACGCGGACCGTCTCCGGACGGAAGAGCGTGGCCTTCAGGTGCTCCTGCGCCCGGGCGTTCTTGACGAAGTCGACCCCGGCCGCCGCCGGTCCGTGCAGGGTGACCAGGTCCAGCCGGGTGGCGAAGGCCTGGTGCAGCACCGTGATGTCGCTGAACCCGACGAACACCTTCGGCCCGGCCGCCCGCATCGCCGCCCAGTCGAGGAGGTCGACCATGCGCTGGGCGCCGTAGCCGCCCCGGGCGCACAGCACGGCGTCCACGGACGGATCGCACCAGGCGCGCTGGAGGTCGGCGGCGCGGTCCGCGTCCGTCCCCGCGAGGTAGTCGAACTCGCCGTGCCGGTCCAGTACATGAGGGGCGACGACGGGGTCGAGGTCCCAGCCGCGCAGCACATCGAGTCCGGCCTCCAGCCGCTCCTCGCAGACGGGTCCGCTGGACGCGACGACGGCCACGCGGGCGCCGGGGGCGAGGCGGGAGGGCCGAACCAGGGGCCGTAGGGGCTCTGTCACTCGGTGAGCTCCAGCGTCGGGATCCCGGGCGGGTTCAGCCCGAAGACCTGGGCGTACAGGGAGAGTTCGGACTCCAGGACGCGGATCATCGTCTCCGCCCGCCGGAACCCGTGACCCTCGCCCTCGAAGGCGAGGTAGGCGTGCGGCACCCGGCGTCCCGCCATGCGGGCGAGGAACCGCTCGCACTGGGTGGGCGGGCAGATCACGTCGTCCAGGCCCTGGAGCAGCAGGAACGGCACGGTGAGCCGGTCGGCGTGCGCGGCGGGCGAGCGCTCCGCGTAGCGTGCCGGCACCTCGGCGAGGGGGCCGACCAGCGACTCCAGGTACCGCGACTCGAAGTCATGGGTCTCCCCCGTGCCCCAGCCGGCCAGGTCGAGGATGGGATAGAGGATCGTGCCGCAGGCGTAGACGTCGGTGGCGGTGAGCGACGCGGCCGCGGTCCAGCCGCCCGCGCTGCCGCCCCGGACGGCGAGCCGGTCCCGGTCGGCGGTGCCCTCGTCGGCGAGGGCGAGCGCGACGGCCGCGCAGTCCTCGACGTCGACCACGCCCCACTGCTCGCGCAGCCGGTCGCGGTACGCCCTGCCGTACCCGGTGGAGCCGCCGTAGTTGACCTCGGCGACGCCGATGCCGCGCGAGGTGAAGTAGGCGATGGCCAGGTCGAGGACGAGGGGCGCCCGCGAGGTGGGGCCGCCGTGCGCCCAGACGACGAACGGGGGTGGTGTGTCGGCGGGGGCGACGCAGCCCGGGTTGTGCGGCGGGTAGATGTGCGCGTGGATCTCGTCCCCGGCGGGGCCGGTGAAGGTGCGGATCTGCGGCTCGGGGTAGTAGGCGGGGTCCACGGCGTCGTCGTGCGCGGCGCCGATGACACGGGCGCGTCCCGTGCAGGTGTCGAGTTCGACGACCTCGTACGCGCTGCGCGGACTGGCACCCACGGCGACAATCCGTTCGCCGTACACGGCGAGCGTGGCCTCGAACTCGGTCCAGGGGCCCGCCGCGTCGACGATCTCGCCGGTCTCGGGTTCCAGCACCCCGAGGGCCGTCGCCCCCCGGCCGTGCACGACGGCGACGAGCCCGCCCGCCAGCGGGGCGAACCAGCGCAGGCCCGGCTTCCACAGCGGCCCGCCGAACTCCTCCTCGCGCGGACACAGGGGTACACCGTCGCGGTAGAGGTTCCACCAGCCGCTGCGGTCGCTCACGTACAGCAGCCGGCCGTCGAGCGCCCAGTCAACCTGCGCGATCGACTCCTCCGGGCCACCAGCGACGGTGCGCGGGGCGTCGAGCGTGCCGTCGGCGCCGACATCGGCGACCAGCAGTTCCGTGCCGTCCCACGGCATGCGCGGATGGTCCCAGGCGAGCCAGGCCACCCGCAGCCCGTCCGGCGCGATCCGCGGCCCGGTGACGAACCGGTGCCGGTCGTCGGTGAGTTCGCGTACGCCGTCCCGGTCCTCGGCGGCCGAGCCGTCCAGCGGGACGGCGGCCAGGACGCGCCGCACGTCGGTGGGCCCGTCGCCGGTGAACTCCTCCAGTACGCACCACACTTCACCGAGTTCGAGCCGCACCTGCGGCTCCGCCCAGCGCAGCCCGCCGCCCACCGGCGAGAGGGGAGTGAGCGGACGCGGCTCGCCGCCCTCCTCGTACCGGTAGAGCCGCTGGTCCGCGAAATCGACGAACACGACGAGCGGCCGGCCGTCGACCTCGACGCCGGCCCAGGGCTGTCCGCCGTACTCGACGACCCTGCTGCGCACGTTCCACGGGGCGGGCAGCACGGACTCCTCCGTGCCGTCGGCCCGGCGCCGCACCAGTGTGCGCCGGCCGCCCTCCGTAGGCCTTGGCTCGGTCCACCACGCCTCGTCGCCGACGAAGCCCACCCACTCGGGGTGCCCGTCGTGCGTGGCGGCGAGGGCCGCGTCGACGGGCGAGGGCCAGGAACCGTACGCCAGAGTCCGCACCGTCTCCCCCACCTCGCCTAGGCCGTCCGCAGGAAGCGGTCGAGGACCCGCACGCCGAAGTGCAGCGCCTCGACCGGCACCCGCTCGTCGACGCCGTGGAACATCGCCCCGTAGTCGTAGCCCTCCGGCAGCTTCAGCGGGGAGAAGCCGTAGCCGGTGATGCCGAGCCGGGAGAACTGCTTGGCGTCCGTGCCGCCGGACATGCAGTACGGCACGACGTGCCCTTCGGGCGCGAACTCCTCGATGGCGGCGCGCATCCTGGCGTACGTCGGCGAGTCCACCGGCGACTGGAGGGCCACCTCACCATGGTGGAACTCCCAGTCCACGTCGGGTCCGGTGAGCTCGTCGAGGGTGGCGGCGAACTCGTCCCGCAGGCCGGGCAGATACCGGCCGTCGACATAGGCCACGGCCTCCCCCGGGATCACGTTGACCTTGTAACCGGCTTCCAGCATCGTCGGGTTGGTGCTGTTGCGGACGGTCGGCGCGACGAGCTCGGCCACCGGGCCCAGCTTCTCCAGCAGTCCGTCCACGTCGTCCAGGTCGGCCTGAAGGCCGTACAGCGCGGCGAGTTCGGTGAGAGCGGCGCGGACCGTCGGGGTCAGCCGCAGCGGCCACTCGTGGGCGCCGATGCGGGTGACGGCGGCGGCGAGGCGGGTCACCGCGTTCTCCGGGTTGGGCCGGGAGCCGTGTCCGGCCCTCCCGCGCGCGGTGAGCTTGACCCAGCCGGTGCCGCGCTCCGCGGCCGCGATCGGGTAGAGCTGCCGCCCGCCGCCGTCGTGGACGGTGAAGGCGCCGGCCTCGCTGACGCCCTCGGTGCAGCCCTCGAAGAGCCCGGCATGCCGGTCGGCGAGGAATCCGGCACCGTCCTCGGCGCTCGCCTCCTCGTCGGCGGTGAACGCGATCACGACGTCCCGGCGGGGCCGTACGCCCTGCCGGACCCAGGCCCGGACGACGGACAGGATCATCGCGTCCATGTTCTTCATGTCGACCGCGCCCCGGCCCCACACGACCCCGTCGCGGATCTCCCCGGAGAAGGGGTGCACGCTCCACTCGGCCGCCTGCGCGGGCACCACGTCCAGATGCCCGTGGACGAGCAGCGCGTCCGCCGACGGGTCGGTGCCCTCGAAGCGGGCGACGACGTTCGTGCGGCCCTTGGTGCGCTCCAGCATCGTGGGCTCCAGGCCCGCCTCGGCGAGCCGCGCGGCGGCGTACTCGGCGGCGGGGCGCTCCTGGCAGTCGCCGCCGCCCCGGTTGGTGGTGTCGATGCGGATGAGGTCGGAGGTGAACGTCACGACCTCGTCGAGTGCCTGCTGGTCAGCCATACTGCTCCTCCACCGCGGCCGAGACGATCGTGGTGACCGCCTTGAAGGTACGGATTCCCTCGTACATGCGCTCGCTGGTGTACGCCACCTTTCGCTCGCCGACACGTGCGACACCGGGGACGACGGTGGCCGCCATCGCGAGGTGCTCGGCGTCGAACTCCAGGGCCACGGTGAACGGCCCGTCGCTCACCGGCACCCCGCGCACCGCCAGCGCGGCCGCCTCCTTGGCCGCGGCGCGGATGTCGGCGGCGGTCCTGGCCGGCGTACGGCACACGGCGGCGTAGCGCGAGACATGGTCCTTGACGGCGACCTTCAGCGCCTCGGGCGCGTACCCGAGCGCGTCCTCGCAGGCCACGTCGTCCCCGGTGACCAGCACCACGGGCACGCCGTACTCGGCGACGACGTGCGCGTTCAGCAGGCCCTCGCTCGCCCGTACGTCGTTCAGCCACACCCCGGTGATGGAGTTGGCCAGGTAGGTGTGGGCGAGGACGCCCTCCATGCCGGCGCCCGCGTGGTAGCCGACGAAGGCGATGCCGTCCACGTCGCCGTGCTGCACGCCCTCGACCATGGACAGCGTCTTGTGCCGGCCGGTGAGCATCTCCGCCCGCTCGTCGAGCCGTTCGAGCAGCAGATTGCGCATCGTCCAGTGCGCCTCGTTGATGACGACGTCGTCGGCGCCGCCGTCGAAGAACCCCAGCACGGCGGCGTTGACGTCCGAGGTGAACATCCCCCGGCACCGCTCCCACTGCGGCGTCCCGGGCAGCACGTCGGCCGGCCAGGTCACCCCGGTGGCGCCCTCCATGTCGGCACTGATGAGGATCTTCATGAGGCTTCACGTTACGCGCCGGTGCGGCTACTTCCTACGAGGCGGAGAGCGGCGAGGTCGGACGGCACCCTCACCGCCATCTGCTGTCGCCGCTGATCGGGGACAGGGAGGGCCGTGTCTGGATCTTCGCCGCCGAGAAGCCGTACTTGTCGAAGACGGTCCGGTCCGTGATCAGGCGGTAGCCGTACCACGCGTCCCAGATGTAGGCGCGCGAGTCGCCGCTCACCCTGGCCAGGAGGCCGTTGGCCAACTCGTGGGCCTCGTCCCAGGCGCAGTCCGCGAAGACGCTGTCGCTGACGACGGCGACGCCGTTCCAGTCGTCCCAGAGGTTGAAGTAGACGGTCGCGTCGGGGACGTAGTACAGGCGGTCGCCGGGGCCGACGAGGTAGACGCGGTCGTGGTGGGGCGTCTTGAAACGCTGCCCCGCGACCGGGCAGACGGTCTTCTCTGACTTGTCGGAGGCCCGGCCGTTCACCGTCGACACCAGGGCCGGTCCGACGGCCTCGGGTGAGGACGCGCGGTCGCAGTGCGGCCAGTCGCCGAAGCCCTTGGTGCGGTTCCACAGGCGGTGGGCGGCCTGGATGTTCCACTCCGGGTCCAGCGCGTCGCGCGGTGTGCCGCCGAGTTTCCGCAGCGCGGCATCCGAGATCTGGAAGACGCCCCAGTTCCGGGTGCCGTCGGTGTTCGGCACGATGTGGAACGGATCGAGGAACGACTGGCAGTCGGCGAGCGCGACCGCGTCGTCGGGCACTTCGCGGAACACCTTGCGGACCCGCTGCCGCACCTTCCCGGGCGGCCAGGTCTCCATCCGGCCCCTCGGGGCGTAGAGCGCCTTCTTGGTCTCCTCGCCGACCACCCCGTCGGCGTCGATCCGCGACAGCGCCTGGAAGGCGGTCACCCGACGCAGCGTCTGCGGGCCGAAGTCGCCGTCGACGTCCATCTCGGCCCCGGCCCGGGCGAGCAGCCGCTGCACCTCCCGTACGCAGGCACCGCGCTGCCCGAGACGCACCGGTCCGGCGCACTCCGCCGAGAACAGCGGGCGTTTGTCGGCGTCGGCGGTGCCGTCAACGGGGCCGGTTCCGGAGACGGCCGCGATGCCCCATGCCGTGGCTCCCAACGCCAGGACGAGGGCGAGGACCGCGAGGGCCGGTGCTCTGGCGGGGTGCCAGGGCGAGCGCGGGGCTGGTTCGTCCGCCGGGGCCGGCGCCCGGGATGGGCCCAGAGCTGGGGCTGCTTCCGGAACCGCGTCTGCATCCGCATCCGCGTCCACGCCCACGTTCATATCCGTGATGTCCGTGCCGCGGTCCGGCTCCCGCGCGGCGTCCGCCAGGGCCCAGAGCCGGTGTAATCGGCGCAGTTCCTCCGGTGAGGCCCCGCAGGCCGTGGCGAACCGGTGGGCCGACCCGTAGTCCTGCGGGACGTGCGAGCCGGAGCAGTAGCGGTGCAGGCTGGACCTGCCTATCCGGGTCCTGCGGGCCAGCGCGTCATAGCTGAGGTCCGCCCGTTCCTTGAGCGCCCGTAGACAGGCCGCGAACTCGTCGAACTCCGCGGGCTGCGATCCCATTCGGTCTTCCCCCTCGGCGCACACCGTCGTACCGCGCCGCCCCACTGTCCCTCCGGCGTCCCAGCGGGCCGGCTGAAGTGCAAGGTCACCACGTTTCCGCGTCCAGCATCCCATCGGGCGGCGATTCATAAGCCGCGACGCTGACCGCAAGTGGGTCGCCGACTGCTGAACCACCTCACCTGATCACTCGGCCGCCGCTCCACGAAACGGCGGCCGAGTGGCGTGTGTTGCCGCTGACACCTCTGCGTCCTGTCAACTACCCTTCGACCACGCAGAGTTGGCTATCGGCATGGGGGAGCAAGGATGCCGAGGAAGACCAGTAGGCCAGGTTTGCGCGGCACGGCGGTGATCGCCGCCGCCCGCGCCAAACTGCGCCCGACGGGCAACCATGTCACCGGCTACCTGGCGGTCTGCGCGGCCGGCACGCTCATCGGCACCTCGCTCGTCGTCGGAGCCGGCGCGTCCGGCACCCGGCCGAAGCTCGCGGACGTCGGTGCCTGGCTGACCAGTAGCGCGAAGGGCGAGGTCGTCCACGCGCACGGGCTGACCGGCGAGGTGGACGGCAGGGCCGCGCTGCCGGCCGGGATGGCGGGCCACCCCGTCTCGGTCGCACAGGACGGCAGGACCACGCTGGTGCTGGACGAACGGACCGGCCGGGTCGTCCGGATCGACGCCGCGCAGCTCACCGCCGCCCAGTCGACGGACTACGGTGCGGCGGGGCTTCAGCTCGTCTCCGGCGGTGCGTACGCCTATGTCGTCGACCCCGTGCGGGGCACCGTCCAGCGGATCGACCCGGCGCTGACGACGGCCGAGAGCCGGCCCGTACAACTGGGCGGTAAGCCCGGCGCCGCCGTGGTGGACGGGGAGGGCACGCTGTGGGTGCCGCTGCCGGACTCCGGCACCGTGGTGCCGTTCGTCGACGGCCTGAAGGGCGCGGCCGTCAAGGTGGCCGACGCGGGCCACGATCTGACGCTGACCGTGGCCGGCGGCCGTCCCGTGGTGACCGACGGGACCGCCGCCGCGACGAAGGTGCTGTCGGCCACGGGCGTTCGGGGCGCCTTCGACCTCGGCGCCGCGGTCGCCGGGGCGGATCCGGCGGACGTTCTGGTGCCCGGGGGCACCGAGGGCTCCGCGGTGCCGGTGCTGGCCGCCCGTACCGGCGATCTGGTCGTGGTGGACGTCCACAGCAGGCACACCGTGCGCGTCCGCGTACCGACGGCAGGCCATGTCCTGGGAGCGCCCCAACTGCTCGGCACACGTGTCTACTTGCCCGACGAGACCACCGGCAGGCTGCTGGTGTACGACACGGCGGCGTCCGCGCTCGCCGACCCGGTACCGATCACCGACGGGCCCGGCGAGCTCGAACTCTTCGTGCGGGACGGGCTGTTGTGGGTGAACGACCCGGACGGCGCCGCCGCCGCGGTGATCGACTCCGACGGCGAGGTCAGGCGGATCGGCAAGTACGGGACGGCGGCCCCGTCGGCGCGCAAGCCCGGGGACGAGCCGGTCGAGGACGGCGTCCCGACGGGCGCCCCGGTCGAGCAGGTTCCGCCGGGTGCGGCCGTCCCGGGCGCGACGGCTCCCGGACCTGGCACGCCCTCCGTCGGCGCCTCCGGCGGCCCGTCCGCAGGAGCGTCCGGGCCACCCGGGCCGACACCGCCGGCACCCGAGCCCGGGGCGCCGGGAGCACCGCAGGCGGAGTCGCGGTCGGGCGCCATCCGCATCACCTTCGCCGAGGCGCTGGGCGCGACGCCGCAGCGCTACGTCCTCAAGGGCGCCGGCCCGGACCAGACCGTCACCCCGGACGAGGTCGGACCCGACGGTCCGTTCGTCTTCGAGGTGCGGGGCGGGTCGTGCGAGAAGCAGTACAGCTTCACGGTGGTCGCGGAGTACGGCGGGGGCAGGCCGGACAAGGAGTCGGCACGGTCGGCGCTCGCGCGGCCGTGTGTGGCGCCGGGGGCGCCGCGGAACGTCACCTTCACTCCCGACCAGGGCGGCCACGGCGGCACGGTGACCTGGCGGGCGCCTCAGGACGCCGGCTCGGTGACGTACACGATCAACGGGCCTGGCGGGACGGCGGAGACCACCGAGCACAGTCACGCCTACAGCGGCCTGCGCAATGGAATCGTCCGCGGGGTGGCGGTGATGGCGAGGAACGCAGCCGGGTCGGGCCCGGCGGCATCGGGGTGGATCGACCTGACCCCGACCGCTCAGCAGATGAACATCGTGAACAACAAGCCCAACGGGCGCGATCTCGGGATCCGTACCAAGCCCCACAGCACGGAGGGTGGTCGCGCGGGGAGCATTCCCCCCGGGGAGAACCCCGAGGTCACGGTCCACTGCAACATGAGGGGCGAGGAAATCACGATCGGCGGGAAAACAACCGATGTCTGGGCCCGCCTCACCTACTATGACCCGCTCATCGACAAGAACATCACCGGGTACGTCACTGACCTCTTTGTGGAGACCCGCTCCAACCCCGACGTCTGGGAATGTGAATGACCCCTCCCCCCACCGACGGCACCGCCCGCCTGGCCAAGTGCTTCCACGCCCTCGCCGACAACGTCGAACGGGTCGTCAAAGGCAAGCGCGACACCATCGAGCTGGCTCTGACCTGCCTGTTCGCCGAAGGGCACCTGCTCGTCGAGGACGTCCCCGGCACCGGCAAGACCACCCTCGCCCGCTGTCTGGCCGCCTCCATCGAGGCCGAGTTCGCACGGGTGCAGTTCACGCCGGACCTGTTGCCCTCCGACATCACCGGCGTGACCGTCTACCGGCAGAACACCGGTGTGTTCGAGTTCCTCCCGGGCCCGGTCTTCGCCAACATCGTGCTCGGTGACGAGATCAACCGCGCCTCGCCCAAGACACAGTCGGCGCTGCTGGAGGTGATGGAGGAGCGCCGCGTCACCGCGGACGGCACCACGCACCCGGTGCCGCGCCCGTTCATGGTGCTCGCGACCCAGAACTCGGTGGACATGGGCGGCACTTACCCGCTGCCGGAAGCCCAGCTCGACCGCTTCCTGATGCGGATCACCGTCGGCTACCCCGACCACACCTCCGAGGTCTCGGTGCTCAAGGAAACCGGCGCCGACCCCGAGTCGCTGGCCCCGGTGGCCACCGCACAGGAGATCGCCGAACTCATAGCGCTGGCCGCCGCCGAGGTGCAGGTGGCCGACGCGCTGTACGACTACATCGTGCGGGTGGTGGCGGCGACCCGTGCCGTTCCCGACGTACGCCTCGGTGCCTCACCGCGCGGCTCCGTCGCCCTGCTGCGCGCGGTGCGGGTGCGGGCGGCCTCGCAGTCCCGGCCGTACGCCTTCCCGGAGGACGTGAAGGCGCTGGCCGGTCCCGTCCTCGCGCACCGGCTTATCCTCACGCCGGAGGCCGAGCTGAGCGGCCGCAGCGGCGCGGACGTGATCGAAGAGGTGCTGGCCACGGTGGAGTTGAACAGCGGGGCACGCCTCTGATGCTGTCGGGCACCGGGTGGGGGACGCTGGCCGCGGGTGCCGTACTGACCGGCGTCGGCTACGGCTTCGGGTACGGCGAGCTCGCGGTTCTCGGCGTGACGTGTCTGCTTTCGGTCGCGGTCGCCGTCCTGTGGGCGCTGCCCGCGCCCCGGCTGGGCGCGGAGCGGCGGATCGCGCCGGGCCGGGTGAGCCGGGGCGATCCCGCCGAGGGCGTCGTCACCCTCGTCAACACCGGGGCCCGCACCCGACGGGGCCTGCGTGCCGTCGACCGGTGCGGTGACCGGGACATCCCCGTCGACGTGCCGCCACTGGGACCGGGCGCGGCTCACGAGCTGCGGTACGCGCTGCCCACCGCCCGACGCGGCCGCGTCCCGGTAGGGCCGCTGCGGCTGGAACGCACCGACCCGCTCGGACTCGCCCGCCGTATGCGCCCGTACGGTGCCGAGGACACGCTGCTCGTACGGCCCCGGATCTGCCCGCTGCCCGTGCTGCCGTCGGGGCAGGCGCACCACGTGGAGGGGCCGGCCTCCGACGCCGCCGACGACGGCTCGCTGACCTTCCACGCGCTGCGCGAGTACGTGCTCGGCGACGACCTGCGCCGCGTCCACTGGCGGTCGACGGCCCGCACCGGCACGCTGATGGTCCGCCAGATGGTCGACGTCTCGCTCCCGCACACCACGCTCGTGCTCGACGGCCGCCGTCGCGCCTATACGTCGGAGGACGACTTCGAGCTGGCCGTGGACTGTGCGGCCTCCGTCGCGTACGCGGCCGCCCGCTCCCACTTCCCCGTGCACCTGGTCGGCGAGGCGGGGGCGCTGCTGCACACCGACGGCTCGGGCGACGACGGCGAGGCGCTGCTGGACGCGCTGGCCGTGGTGCGCCGCTCGGATCTGACGTCCCTGGCCGCCGCGTTCGAAGGCCGCCTGGGCGGCGGCCGAGGGAACGACGGGACGCTGGTCGTCGTCACCGGCACGGGCGACACCCGGGGGCTCGGCGCCGTCGACGGGGTGCGGGGCCGCTTCGACCGGGTGACGGTGGTGCGTGCCGGCGCCGACGCGCAGAGCACCCGCGACAGATCCGGGTCCGGGACTGGCTCCGGCTCCGGCTCCGGCTCCGGCTCCGGCTCCGACGTACCGCAGTTGCGCGTCGCCTCGCTGGACGAACTGCTCGCCGGATGGCGCCGGGAGGCCGTGCGATGAGCACTACGACCCCGGTGGCCGTCCCCTCGCTCCGGAGCGAGGTACCCGCACGGACCGGCGGTGTCGCCGGGGAGCCGAAGGCGCCGGAGGAGACGGTGGAGACGGACCGGACGCGACGGCTGTGGTCACTGCTGCCCGTGGCCGCACTGTCCGGCGCCTCGGGGTACGGGTTCGCCCGGGTCTTCCCGCCGTCCGAGCTGCTTGCGGTGCTGGCGGTGGCGGTGTTGGCCCCGATCGCGCTCTCGGCGGTGCTGTCAGGCCTGCTCCGCCGTCGCCCCACCCGCGAGGGACGCGCGGGCCGCCCCACCCTGCCGCTGTGGCCGTCCGCGCTGCTGACCGTCGTCGCCTGGGCCGTCGTCGTCAGCGCGACGCTCTTCCACGAGGTGAGCGACGGTCTGCCCGGCGCGGCCGCGCTGCGCGCCGCGTGGTCCGCGCTGCTCGACGCCCCGCACGCGCTGCTCACCACCATTCTGCCCGCACCCGGCGAGCCGGAGTTGCTGGTGCTGCCGCACGCCGTCGTCTGGGCGGCCACCGCGGTCGCCGCGGAACTCGCCCTGCGGACCCGTGCCCCGCTGCTCCCGGCCCTCCCCGCGGTCCTCGCCTTCGGCTTCCCGCTGGTGCTCGGCGCGGACGGCCCGGGCTCGTCGTACCCGGCGGCGGGCGCGCTGGCCGGGGCCGCCGCGCTGCTGGTGCTGGTGCGTTCACGGGTCCGGCTTCCGCTGCGGGCCATGGCGCTCCGGCTGCCGGCGGCGGCCGCGCTCGGCGGCGTCGCGACGCTGCTGGGCCCGCACCTTCCCGGTCTCGGCTCCCCGTACGACCTCCGGGAGACGGCCACACCGCCGACCGAACGGCCGCTGTCCGTCAGCCCGTTGGACCAGGTCGCGGCCTGGCTGCGCAACGGCGACGAGAAGGTCTTCACCGTACGGACCTCGGGCGCGGCCCCCGGGAACTACCGGCTGGCGGTCCTCGACCGGTACGACGGGACGACGTGGACCAGCAGCGCCGGGCTGACCCCTACCGGTGGCCGGGTGCCGGAGGAGCAGGGCACCGACCGGGACGCGGCAGGGCGCACCAAGACACTCCAACAGCGGTTCACCGTGCAGTCGTTGCCCGGCATCTGGCTGCCCGCCGCCGACCGGCCCTCGTCCGTGACCACGCCCGAGGGCACCGCCCTGTCCGTCGACCAGGACAGCGGGATGCTCTCCACGGGCACGGCCGTCCCGAGCGGCTTCACCTACACCGCGACCTCCCGGCTCCCCGAGTACGACGCCGACCGGCTGCGGTACGCGGCCGCCGCCCACGACCCGGCCAGGGTGGCTCTTCCGGCCGTCGACGCGGCAGGGCAACCGATCCCCTCCGTACGGTCCTTCAGGACCGTCGCCGCACGGGTCACCCGGGGCACCACCCAGCCCTACCAGCGGGCCGTACGCCTGGCCGACTGGCTGCGCGCGACCTACCGGCTCGACCCGGGGGCGCTGCCCGGCCACACCTACCGGAGCCTGGAGTTCTTCCTGGCGGACGGCGGGCGCGGCACATCCGAGCAGTTCGCCGCCTCGTTCGCGGTCCTGGCCCGCACCCTGGGCCTGCCCACCCGGGTGGCCGTGGGCTTCCGCCCGGGCACGCGGACCGGTTCCGGCACCTGGCAGGTACGGGGACGGGACGTGCTGGCCTGGCCGGAGGTGCGGTTCGCCGGGGTCGGCTGGGTGCCGTTCCACCCGACGCCCGGCGAGGCCGCGCAGGGCGGCCCCGGTGCCGCGTCGGCGGCGGAGCCGGAGGAACGTCAGCGGGCGGACCGGGAGAGCACCAAGCCGACGCCGCCGTCGACGCCTCCGCGCACGCCCGCCGAGGCGGCCCCCGCCACCGGGGGTGCGTCCGGTACCGGTATGCCGCCGCTGTGGCTGACCGTCCCGCTCGCGCTGCTCCTGCTCGCCACGGCCTATGCGCTGTACGCGCTGTGGCTGCCGTACAGCAGGCGCAGCGGACGGCGCAACGGCCCGGACGCGCGGCACCGGGTCCTCGGGGCCTGGCGGCAGATCGAGGACCGCCTCACGGAGATCGGCCTTCCCGCGACGGGAGCGCACACGGCGCAGGAGATCGCCGCGTTCGGCGCGCGGCATGTGGGCGGGACCGTGGGCCGGCGCCTGCCGGACCTGGCGACCCTGGTCAACGAGGTCGAGTACGCGGGCCGCAGACCCGACAGCGCGGCCGCAGACGCCGCGTGGGCGGACTGCGACGCGCTCGAAAAGACCGTCCGGGCCCGCGTCCCGCACCGCACCCGTCTGCTCCGGCTCCTGCGTTCCGCCGCCCCTCGCCGACGGCGCGGCGCCCGGCCTCCCGTACGGTGACCGGCTTCGGCTGGAGCCGGTCCGGCCGCTCCTGGCGTACGCCTGGAGAGATCCATACGCCCAGGGACATCAGGTCATGCCTTCTGCCGTATTAGACGTATCCGCGCTGGTCACCTAGCGTGCGGCGCATGACAGAGCGACGTGCGATCCTCAGCGGCTCGATCTTCGAGGAGCAGATCGGCTATGCCCGTGCCGTGGTCGACGGCGACTGGGTGCATGTGTCCGGGACGACCGGGTTCGACTACACGACGATGACGATCTCCGACGACGTGGTGGAACAGGCGGAGCAGTGCCTGCGCAATATCGGGGCCGCGCTGGCCGAGGCGGGGTGCACTTTCGCGGACGTGGTGCGGGTGCGGTATCTGCTGCCGGACCGGGCGGACTTCGAGCCCTGCTGGCCGGTTCTGCGCCGCTGCTTCGGTGAGGTCCGGCCGGCCGCGACAATGCTCATGTGCGGTCTCGCCGACCCTCGTATGAAGATCGAGATCGAGGTGTACGCGCGTCGGCCCCTCGCGTAGCGCCCCTTTCACGCCCCCTGGGCGCGCTTGTCAGCCACCCTGTCCGGGCACTACTGTCACCACGCCTTGGTGAACGGGAAACCCGGTGTGATGCCGGTGCGGCCCTCGCCACTGTGAATCGGGAAGTCCGGCTCCAGCCCCCCAAGGGCAGCCACTGGGTCCTTCGGGACCCGGGAAGGCGGAGCACGGGCGGTGGTACCCGTAAGCCAGGAGACCGACCAGGGCGCGTCAACCATCCACGAGGTGCTGGAGAGGGTCTGCTGAGCCATGCACATAGCCGAGGGTTTCCTGCCTCCGGCGCACGCGGTCGCCTGGGGCGTCGCGTCCGCGCCCTTCGTCGTCCACGGCGTCCGTTCACTCACCCGTGAGGTCAAGGAGCACCCGGAGAGCACGCTGCTCCTCGGCGCCTCCGGAGCCTTCACGTTCGTCCTGTCCGCGCTGAAGCTGCCCTCGGTGACCGGCAGTTGCTCGCACCCCACGGGCACCGGTCTGGGCGCCATCCTGTTCCGGCCGCCGATCATGGTGGTGCTGGGCACCATCACCCTGCTCTTCCAGGCGCTGCTGCTCGCGCACGGCGGTCTGACCACGCTCGGCGCCAACGTCTTCTCGATGGCGATCGTCGGCCCCTGGGCCGGGTACGCGATCTACAAGCTGCTGCGGCGCTTCGACGTGCCGCTCATGGTCGCCGTGTTCTTCGGCGCCTTCCTCGCCGACCTGTCCACGTACTGCGTGACCAGCGTCCAGTTGGCCCTCGCCTTCCCCGACCCGAGCAGCGGGTTCCTGGGCGCGCTCGGCAAGTTCGGCTCCATCTTCGCCGTCACCCAGATCCCCCTCGCGGTGAGCGAGGGACTGCTCACGGTGCTCGTGATGCGGCTGCTGGTGCAGTCCAGCAAGGGCGAACTGACCCGGCTGGGTGTGCTCCTGGCCAAGAAGCAGTCCCGGACCGAGACCGAGACCGAGGCGGTGGCCCGATGAGCAGGAACACGAAGATCAACATTCTGCTGCTGGTCGTCGTGGCCGCCCTCGCCGTGCTGCCGCTGGCGCTCGGCCTCGGCGACCACAAGGAGGAGCCGTTCACGGGCGCCGACGCCGAGGCGGAGACCGCGATCACCGAGATCGAGCCGGACTACGAGCCGTGGTTCTCGCCGCTGTACGAACCGCCGTCCGGTGATATCGAGTCGGCGCTCTTCGCCCTCCAGGCAGCCCTCGGCGCCGGGGTCCTCGCCTACTACTTCGGTCTGCGCCGGGGACGGCGGCAAGGCGAGGAGCGGGCGCTGGAGCGGGTCGGCGGCGCGGAGAGCGCGGTCGGCGCGACCGCCGAGGAGTCCACGGCCGAGAGGTCCTGACCTCTCATGCTGCCGATCGACGCGGCGGCGCACAGCAGTCGCTGGCGCCGCCGTCACCCCGTGGACAAGGCCGTGCTCGGGCTCGGCCTCACCGTGCTGGCGATCTCGCTGCCGCCCTGGCCGGGCGCCGCGCTGGTCCTGGTCACCTCCCTCGCCGTACTGCTGGGTCCGGCGGGCGTGCCCGCGCGCCGGCTGTGGCGGGCTTACCGTGTGCCGCTCGGCTTCTGTGTGACCGGCGCGCTCACCCTGCTCGTCCAGGTCGGCGGGCCGGACGGCTTCGTGTCCCTCGCCGACGAGGGCCCGCTGCGCGCCGGGGAGTTGCTGCTGCGCACCTCGGCCGCCTCGCTGGGTGTGCTGCTGTTCGCCTTCACCACGCCGATGTCCGATCTGCTGCCCCGCCTGGTGAAGGCCGGGGTCCCCGCGCCCGTCGTGGACGTTGCTCTGGTGACGTACCGGATGAGCTTCCTGCTTCTCGACTCCGTGCGGCGTATCCGTCAGGCCCAGGCCGCTCGGCTCGGGCACACCAGCCGGGCCGCGGAGTGGCGGTCCCTGGCCGGGCTCGGGGCCACCGCCTTCGTGCGGGCCTTCGACCGGGCCACCCGGCTCCAGGCCGGGCTCGCCGGGCGCGGCTACGACGGCACGCTGCGGGTCCTGGTGCCCGAGGCCCGGGTCTCCGTCCGCTTCACGGCCGCGAGTTGCGGGCTCCTCGCAGCGCTGGCCGCCCTCACCCTCGTACTGGAAAGGGCCCTGCCATGAGCGAGCCCACCGCCCTGGTCGCCCTGCGGGGCGCGTCCTACGCCTACGAGGACGGCCCCGTCGTCCTCAGCGGCCTCGACTTCGACGTCCGCGAGGGGCGCGCGCTCGCGCTGCTCGGCCGCAACGGCAGTGGCAAGACCACGCTGATGCGGCTGCTCAGCGGTGGACTGCGCCCGCACGACGGCCGGTTGACCGTGGAGGGTACGCCGGTCACGTACGACCGCAAGGGCCTGACCGGGCTGCGGACGACCGTACAGCTGGTGGTGCAGGACCCCGACGACCAGCTGTTCGCCGCGTCCGTCGCCCAGGACGTCTCCTTCGGCCCGCTGAACCTGGGCCTGCCCGACGCGGAGGTACGCGCGCGGGTCGACGAGGCGCTCACCGCCCTGGACATCACCGCGCTGGCCGACCGGCCCACGCATCTGCTGTCGTACGGGCAGCGCAAGCGCACGGCCATCGCGGGCGCCGTCGCGATGCGGCCCCGGGTGCTGATCCTCGACGAACCGACCGCCGGGCTCGACCCCGACGGCCAGGAGCGTCTGCTCGCCACCCTCGACGGGCTCCGCGCGAGCGGCACCACGGTGGTGATGGCCACGCACGACGTCGACCTGGCCCTGCGCTGGGCGGACGACGCGGCGCTGCTGACTCCGTCCGGGGTACGCACCGGACCGGCGCCCACCATGCTGGCCCGCACGGATCTCCTCCAGCAGGCCGGGCTGCGGCTGCCCTGGGGTGTCGCGGCGGCCCAGTTCCTGCGCGCGCAGGGTCTGCTGGACGGCGCGTCGCCCGGCCCGCGCGACGCGGAGGCGCTGGCGGCCCTGGCGGCCCTGGCGGCGGCACCGAGCCCGGCCGAAGGCTGAGCTGTCCGCGCGTTGGGCACACGGGTGATACATCCCGCGAGCGCACACCAAAGGCGGGGCGGGCCCCACGGTTGCCTGTTTCATGAGGTCACGTACGACCGAAGTGAGGCAGCATGGCCGAGGCCACCGAGGCAACCCGCCCGCCCGAAGGGCTGAAGGCCGACGCGATCGGGTTCGTCGACGCCCTCGTCATCGGGCTCAACGCCACCTCGCCGGCGTACTCGCTGGCCGCGGCGATCGGCCCGGTGGTGGCGCTCGTCGGTGTCTACGCCCCGGGCGTCATGCTCGCCTCGTTCGTCCCGATGCTGCTGATCGCGTCGGCGTTCTACTACCTCAACCGGGTCGACCAGGACTGCGGGACGACGTTCTCCTGGGTCACCCGGGCGATAGGCCCGTGGGCCGGCTGGCTCGGCGGCTGGGCCATCACGATGACCGGGGTCCTGGTGGTCGGCTCGCTCGCGGACGTCGCGGTGACGTTCGCGCTGCTCGCGTTCGGCCTCGACAGCTGGGTCGACAACGAGTTCGTGCGCGAGACGCTGACGGTGCTGCTCATCCTGGTGATGACGGCCGTGTGCGTCATCGGCACCGAGGTGTCGGCCAAGGTGCAGAACATCCTGATCCTCGCGCAGGTCGCCTGTCTGCTCGCGTTCGCCGTGGTGGCGATCTACCGGGTCTACGCCGACACCGGTTCGCTCGACTCCGTCGATCCGGCGTTCGGCTGGCTGGATCCCTTCGGGGCCGGCGGCGCCGAACTGACGGCGGGTCTGCTGCTGGGCGTGTTCATCTACTGGGGCTGGGAGTCGGCGGTGAACCTCACCGAGGAGGTCGAGAACTCCGCCACGGCTCCCGGCAAGGCAGCCGTGTGGTCGACGGTCATCCTGCTGGTGACGTACGTGTCGGTCGCCTACGCGGTCGTGGCCTACGCGGGGCCGGCGTACCTGGCCGAGAACGCCGAGGAGGAGGAGTTCATCTTCGCGCTGCTCGCCGACGAGGCCATGGGCGCCTGGGACTGGGTCGTCCTGCTGGCGGTCTCGACCTCCGGCCTCGCCTCGACGCAGACGACGATCATCCCCGCCTCGCGCACCGCGCTGTCCATGGCGCGCAGACACGCGCTGCCGGCGCACTTCGGGCACATCCACGCCCGGTTCCGCACCCCCGACGTGAGCACCTGGTGGGTCGCGGCCATCGCCATCGCCTGGTACCTCGTGGTCCGCCAGATCAGCGAGAACGCCCTGTTCGACTCGCTGACGGCGCTGTCGTTGCTGATCGCGTTCTACTACGCGCTCACGGGCGTGGCCTGCGCGGTGTACTACCGCCGCCATCTCACCGAGAGCGTGCGCAACTTCGCGCTCATCGGCCTCGGTCCGCTGGTCGGCGCCGGGCTGCTGGTCTGGCTGCTGGTCGAGTCGATCGGCGACATGTCGGACCCCGCGAACTCCTACAGCGGCGTCTCCTGGTTCGGACTCGGTCCGCCCCTGGTCATCGGCATCGGCATCACCCTCGCGGGCGTGGTCCTCATGCTCGTGTGGCGCCTGACGGCACCGGCCTTCTGGGCGGAGCGCCCGGAGGTGGCCGACCCCGCCCTCGTACCCGGCCACAAGGAGCCCTGAGATGACGGTCGTTCTCGGCTACGACGAGTCCCCGGGCGCGGTCCGCGCCCTGCACGTGGCGATCGAGGTGTCGGCCGCGTTCGACGAATTGCTCGTGCTGGTCTACGGCGCCGCGGCGCCCGGATCCCTCGGCGAGGAGTACGCCGCCCACCGCGACGCCGTCCGGGAGGCGGGGCGCGCGACGCTCTCGCACGCCGTCGCGGTGGCCGACGAGGCCGGTGTGCGGACCCGGGTCGAGGTGATCGACCAGAAACCCGCTCAGGCCCTGATCGAGGCGGCGATGCGCCACTCGGCGAGATGCATCGTGGTCGGCAGCTGGGGTGAGAGCCCGTTGCGCGGGGCTCTGCTGGGCTCCACACCCCACAAACTGCTGCATCTGGCGCGCACGCCGGTGCTGTGCGTGCCGACCGAACCGTGAGGCCCCGCTCTCAGGTGGCGGTGGCGGCGGCCGCGGCCCGTCCCGCCGTGCGGCCGGAGAAGAGGCAGCCGCCGAGGAAGGTGCCCTCCAGCGAGCGGTAGCCGTGGACGCCGCCTCCGCCGAATCCGGCGACCTCTCCGGCGGCGTACAGCCCGGAGATGGGCGTGCCGGAGGCGTCCAGGACGCGGCCGGAGAGGTCGGTCTGGAGGCCGCCGAGGGTCTTGCGGGTGAGGATGTTGAGGCGCACGGCGATCAGGGGGCCCGCGCTCGGGTCCAGGATCTTGTGGATCCCCGCGGTACGGCTGAGCGTGTCGCCCGGGTAGGCGAGCGCGTTGCGGATGCCCATGACCTGGGCGTCCTTGGTGTAGGGGTTGTCGATCTCGCGGTCGCGGGCCTCGATCTGCCGTGTGAGGCCGGCGAGGTCGATGAGGTTGTCGCCCGTCAGTTTGTTCATGCCGGCGACGAGTTCGGGCAGGGTCTTCGCGACGACGAAGTCCTCGCCCTTCTCCTTGAACCGTTCGATCGGCTCCGGGGTCTGCCAGATGCGGGACAGCAGCTTCCAGACGTTCTTCTCGGTGAGGTCCGGGTTCTGCTCGGAGCCGGACAGCGCGAACTCCTTGGCGATGATCTTCTGGGTGGTGACGAACCAGGAGTACTCGTGCCCGCTGTCGGTGATCGACTTCAGGGTGTGCAGGGTGTCGTAGCCCGGGATGTCGGGGCTGGAGAAGCGCTTGCCGGTGGCGTCGAACCACATCGAGGACGGGCCGGGCAGGATGCGGATGCCGTGGCCGGGCCAGATCGGGTCGTAGTTCTTCAGGCCCTCGGTGTAGTGCCACATCCGGTCGGGGTTGACGATCCGTCCGCCCGCCTTCTCGGTGATCGCCAGCATGCGTCCGTCCACGTGCGCGGGCACGCCGGTGACCATGGACTTGGGCGGGGTGCCGAGCCGGGCGGGCCAGTTCCGTCGCACCAGGTCGTGGTTGGCGCCGATGCCGCCGGAGGTGACGATCACGACGGGCGCGCTGAGCTCGAACTCGCCGACGACCGTACGGGAGCTGGGCTTGCCGCGCGCGGCGCCGCTGGGCTCCAGGACGGCGCCGCGTACGCCGGTGACGGCGCCGCCCGTGACGATCAGCTCGTCCACCCGGTGCCGGAATCTGAAGGTGACCAGCTTGTCGGCCACGGCTGCCCGGACCTTCTTCTCGAACGGCTCGACCACGGCGGGACCGGTGCCCCAGGTGACATGGAACCGGGGCACCGAGTTGCCGTGCCCGTCCGCGAGTCCGCCGCCGCGTTCGGCCCAGCCGACGATCGGGAACCACTGCATGCCGAGCCCGGCCAGCCAGGCCCGCTTCTCCTCGGAGGCGAAGTCGACATACGCCTCGGCCCACTTGTAGGCCCAGTGGTCCTGCCCCTTCGGATCGTCGGTCCCCCGGTCGAAGCCGGCCGTGCCCAGCCAGTCCTGCCAGGCGAGTTCCCGGGAGTCCTTGACGCCCATCAGGCGCTGCTCGTCGGAGTCGACGAAGAACAGCCCGCCGAAGGACCAGAACGCCTGCCCGCCGAGACTCGCCTCCGGTTCCTGGTCCAGCAGCAGCACCTTGCGTCCCGCCGCCGCCAGTTCGGCCGTGGCCACCAGTCCGGCGAGGCCGTGGCCGACGACGATGGCGTCCGCGTCCGAGGAGCCCGCCGAGGCCGCGAAGGCCGGGAACGTCGCCTGGGCGAGGGCGGCACCGGCGACGACCCCGCCGGCGACGGTGAGGGCACGGCGGCGGGTGATCGCGCCGGGGCCTGAGGGGTTCTCCATGGGCTGCCTTCCGTCGGAGGTGCGCAAGGGGCGGGAGACGCACGAGATGCCGCTGCTGAAGCGGGGGTTACCGACGGTAGCCCAGAGAACTGAGGAGCCACCAGATGCTGCAACCGTGAACTTTCTCATGCTTGGTGGAGGCGGTTCACCAGGATGTCGATCACCAGTGGCGTACGCGGCCCGTACCCGAGCAGCACCCCGTCCTCCATGTCGACCACCCGACGGTCCATCCCGGCCGGGGTCTCGCCGATCCCGGGGATCTTCACGAGGCCGTCGACACCGCCGACCGACTCCAGCCCCTTGGTCATCATCAGGATCACGTCCGGCCGGGCCCGCACCAGGGCCTCGCTGGTGATCGGCGTGAACGGCTTGTCCAGGCCGGCCTCCTCGCCCGCGTCCACGGCACCTGCGGCCTCGATGAGCGAGTCGGCGCCCGAGCCCTTGCCGCCGATCAGATAGACGGCCGCGCTGCCGCGCATGTACAGGAAGGCGACCTTGGGCCTGCTGCCCTCGGGCACGGCGGCGCGGGCGGCGGCGAGTTCGTCGCTCATGCGCCGGTTCAGGGCCTCGCCGGCCGCGGGGACACCGAGGGCCTCGGCGACGCGAGTGGTGCGCGTGGTGACGTCGGCGAGCGCGGTGGCCGGGTCGAGGACGACGACGGGGACGCCGGCGTCGCGGATCTGGTCGACGGCCTCCGAGGGGCCGGTGTCGGTGTCGGCCAGCACGACGGTGGGCCGCAGCGAGAGCACGCTCTCCGCGCTCACGTCGTGCGCCTTGGTGACCTGCGGAAGCTTCTTCGCCTCCGCGAAGGTGGCGGTGATGTCCCGGCCGACGACCCGGTCACCGAGTCCGAGTGTGAACACGATCTCCGCTACCCCGCCGTTGAGCGGCAGGATGCGCGAGGCGTCCTTCACCGTCACCTTCCCGCCGTCGGAGGAGTCGACGGTGACCGGCAACTTCGGGGTGGGCGGCGCGCCTTCGAGCGGGACGAGGGTGTTCCGCGCGAGCTGCTTCTCGGCCGCGGCGGCGCGTGCGCTCGCGGAGGCGGGCGACGCGTCGGCCGCCGAGGTGCCGTTGCCTCCCCCGCCGCAGGCACCGGTGAGCAGCGCGAGCGCCAGCCCGAGGGCGGCGAGGGGCCGCCGGGACATCCGCACGGGTCTGCGGGATACGCGCATGGGTTTCCTGTCCTCTCTCCTGACACACAATGAGCAGTAGTTTAGGTTAGGCTTCCCTTAGTTTTCACTTGTGGGGGTGTTCCATGGCGTGGGCAAGTGGCCTGCACCGCAAGGGAGTTGTGCCGTTCCTCGGGATCACGGGCGTCGGCGCCCTCCTGCTGTCGGGTGCCGCACCAGCCTCGGCGACGGGCGGCTCGGCGACGGGTCCCGAGGGTCAGAAACTCACCGTCTCCAAGTCCTCGGGACTGGCCACGGACGGCGAGACGGTGACCGTGACCGGCTCCGGCTACAACACCGCCAAGGGCATCTACGTCGCCTTCTGCGTGGACAACGGCGCCGGGAAGACCCCGACCCCCTGCGTGGGCGGGGTCGACATGTCCGGTGAGTCCGGGGCGTCCGCCTGGATCTCCGCCAACCCGCCCTCGTACGGCAAGGGTCTGGCGAAACCGTATGAAGGCAGCGGCCACAAGGGCTCGTTCAGCGTGCGGCTCAAGGTCCGCGCCAAGGACACGAACACCGACTGCACCAAGTCCGGCGTGAAATGCGCCGTCATCACCCGCAACGACCACACGCGGGGCGGCGACCAGAGCCAGACGGTGCGGGTCCCGGTGAGCTTCGGCGGCGGGGACAGTGGAGCGGGCGCGGGCGACGACTCCGAGGCGACGCCGACCGCGACGACCGGTGCGAGCGCGACCAACGGTGGCGGTGCGGCCGACACCGGCGAGCAGGCGTCCGACGGCCCGCTCGCGAGCACCGGCTCCGTCGCGCTGACGGCCGGGGCGACAGCGGTGGTCCTGGTCGCGGCCGGCACGGGGACATGGCTGTGGGCGCGCAGGCGCCGCGCGGCAGCCGCCGGCTGACCCGCACCGCCCCCAGACTCCTGAAGGAGACCCGCAGATGACGAAGAGACCCGGCGCCGCCAGCGTGACAGGCGCTGCCACCGTGGCCGGCGCTGCCACCGTGGCCGGCGCCGCCCTGCTCGCGCTGCTGTGCCCGGCCGCGGCGTCGGCGGTCGCGCAGGACGCGGAGGCGTTCGAGCGCACGGTGTCCGACGGACACGCGACCTGGGCCACCGCGGTCGGCCACGACCTCTCGATCAACGTCACCGAACCCGCCGTACGAGGATCCGGTGACCGGACCTCGTTCCCGGCCACGGGCGGCAGCACCGACCCCGAAACCGGCTCCGTCGACGTCGAGCTGGGAGGCGCCGCCCGCCTCGCCCCCACCGCCCGTCTCGCCCCCGCCGCCGGCCCGGTTCAGCCGTTGACGCTCGCCGGCCTGCGACTGCGCCTGGAGGGCGACGACGGCACGCTCCACGCCCGTACGGTCATCGACGGCCGGGCACGGGAGTTGGCGCTGGCGGACGTCACGACGGAAGGCGACGGCCCCGTCGTGCGGGCGGGCGACGTCACCTGGACCGGGCTGCGGGCGTCACTCACGGACGAGGGCGCGAAGCTGCTGACGCGGTGGAGCGGGGAGACCTTCGCGCGCGGCGACGCGCTCGGCCTGTTCGACGTGACGGTCGGAACCGAGACCCCGCCCTCCCCCGGCCCCACCGCCCCAGCGAAACCCGCCACCGAGGCACCGACACCGTCGCCGGACGCCGGAACCCCGAAAGCTACGCCCGCACCCGAAGCCACCGTGACGCTCGGCAAGCTGACCGCGGGCGGCGAACAGACCGTCAACGGCACGGGGTTCGCACCCGGCGAGGTCGTACTCGTCGCGATCGACGACGACACCCGGTACCAGGCGTCGGCCGACGAAGCGGGACGGATCTCCCGGACCTTCCCGGTGTACGACACCGCCGCCGAGGGGGCGCACACCGTCGAACTCTCCACGGTGACCGGGCAACGCGGGGCCGTTGCGGACTTCGAAGTACGGGCGTCGGACTAACGCATGCACGGCCGAAGAGCGGGCGACACGGCCCGCTCTTCGGCATGCCCAACTCCCAGGTCTCTCAAGCTAGTTGAACCCCTTTGCCATCCGTTGACAAATACCCGCCCCCGACACTTAGGTTTGCCTTACCTAATCACCGATGGAAAGGTCCGCAGCCGACCATGAGATCCGTTCCCTCCGCCCGCACCGCCGCCCGCACCGCCCTCGCCGTGGCCGCCTCCGCCGCCCTGACCCTGGGCCTGGCCACCTCGGCCTCCGCCGCCACCTCGACCCGCACGGTCACCGACGGCGGCACGACGTACAACCTGTCGCTCACCTCGCCCGGCACGGCCGCCGCCGCGGGCCAGGTCATCACCGTCTCCGGCTCGGGCTACAACACGGGTCAGGGCATCTACGTCAGCCTGTGCGTGGTCGACGGGGCGCAGGGCGCGAACAAGCCCACCCCGTGTCTGGGCGGCCAGGACGAGGACGGCTCCACCGGTGCCTCGCACTGGGTCAACAACACCTTCGGCGGTCTGTTCGCCAACAGCTCCAGGTTCGGCACGGGCGGCACCTTCAGCGTGCAGATCTACGTCAAGGCCGCCCTCGACGACGGCAGCGTCTGCGGCCAGGACGTCGAGTGCGCCGTCGTGACGCGCGCGGACCACTTCGACAGCGAGGACCGCAAGTACGACGTCCACGTCCCGATCACCTTCCAGTGACGGTGTGACGGGAGGAAACCCCATGCAGCACAGACGACCGGCGGCGCTCCTCGGCGCCGCCGCGCTCGTGGCCGCCTCCGTGGCCCTCGGCACGGCCGCGCAGGCCTCCGACACCCCGAAGACCGCCCTCGGCAAGGACGGCCAGAAACTCACCGTCTCGGCGTCGGCGAACCTCGACCCGGCGGGCGAGGAGCTCCGCGTCACCGGTTCCGGCTACGACGCGACCAAGGCCGTCTATGTCGCCCTGTGCAAGGACAACGGCGACAACCGCGTCCCCACCCCGTGCCTCGGCGGCGCCGACGAGACCGGCACGGGCAGTTCCTCGCAGTGGATCGTCCCCGAGGGCGACGAGTACGCGGGCGACCTGGCCGTGCAGTGGGGGCGGGGCGGCACCTTCGACGTCCGGATCGACGTCAAGGCCAAGGACAACAGCCTCGACTGCACCAAGGTCACCTGCTCGGTCGTCACCCGTGTCGACCACCGCAACCCCGGCGACCGCTCCCAGGACGTCCGCATCCCCGTCACCTTCGAGGGCCAGGATCCCGGCGGCGGGGACGACGGCGGAGACGGCGTGGACGTGCCGCCGGGCACGGTCGGCTATGCGAAGGGCGCCGAGTTCACCACCGCCGGCCGCCCGCTGGACCTGCTGCTGCACCCCGACTCCGGGAAGCTGTACGTCGGTGCGGACAACATCCCCGACACCGCGGACGTCGCCGAGCAGGGCCTCTACGCCCTCGACCCGAAGGACGGCAGGCTCCTCAGCCACATCCAGCAGGCCCCCGGCGCGGGCGGCGCGCTCGCCAACCGCGTCGTCCGCTGGATCGCCGCCCCGCTCTCCGGTGACGGCGTCGCCTTCCACTACCCCCTGCGCGGGCTGGGCACCGCGAAGGACGGGGACACGGCCGCGAAGGGCGTGTGGCTGGGCGGCGGTTCGGTCACCGGCGTCGGCCCCGGCGCCGACGCGTCCACCGCGCTGGTCGCCCAGGGCGCCGCACTCGCCGAGGTCGAGACCGCCACGGGCACGGTCAGGAAGACGGCCACTCTGGAAGGCGGAGGCATTCTCGGCGTCGACACCGCGCGCGCCACCGCCTGGTCGGCCGACCCCGCGGGCGGCAGACTGTACCGCGTCGACACCGGCTCCCTCACCGTCACCGCCACCGTCGAACTCCCGGCGTCGGCCGTCTACTTCGTGGAGCCGGACCCGGCCACCGGCAACGTGTGGGTGGGCAGCTCGTACGACGTGCTCGTCCTCGACAGGGACGGCAAGCAGCTGGCCAGGCTGACCGGCGCGGACCGGGCCACGGCGATGGCCTTCGACAGGGCCACCGGCGAGGCCTTCGTCCTGCGCGAGGACTGGGGCACCGCCGACGACGGCGCGGACAACGTCGGCGCCCTGGAGGTCTACGACAGCGTCACGGCCGAGCGGGCGGCCGAGCCCGTCGCGCTGCCCGGCAACCGCGCCGGCGCCTACGCGGGCGTCGCCGTGGCCCCCGGCGCCACCTCCGTCTACGTCACCAACCAGGCCGAGAGCGAAATCGTCAAGCTCGACCGCCGGGTCTCGCCGAAGATCGTCCAGTCCCCCACCGACCAGTCCGCCGCGCCCGGCGACAAGGTCACCTTCGTCGCGGCCGCCCAGGGCTCGCCCGAGCCCACCGTGCGCTGGCAGGTCAGCCCCGACGACGGCCAGACCTGGACCGCGGTCGAGGGCGCCACGCAGAACGCGTACTCCTTCACCGTGAAGGCGGCGCAGGACGGCTACCGCTACCGCGCGGAGTTCGCCAACTCGGCGGGTACGACCCGCACTTCTCCGATCACCCTCACGGTCACGGCCTCCGGGGACGGCGACGACGGCGGCGACAGCGGCGGCGACGGTGACGGAGGCGACGACGGCCAGGACGCCGAGCCGTCCGGCAGCAAGACCGTCACCGGCCCCGACGGCCAGAAACTCACCGTCACCCCGGTCAACCACCTCGCCACCGAGAACCAGACCCTGAAGGTCACCGGCTCCGGCTACGACACCGAGAAGGGCATCTACGTCGCCCTGTGCGTCGACAACGGCGACGGCGAACTGCCCACGCCCTGCATCGGCGGCGTCGACATGACCGGCGGCTCCCACTCCTCGGCGTGGATCTCCTCCAACCCGCCCGACTACGGCGAGGAGTTGGCGATTCCGTACGGCACGGGCGGCACCTTCGAGGTCGAACTGACCGTGGACGCCAAGGACGACTACACGGACTGCTTCAAGACCACCTGCGTCCTGGCCACCCGCAACGACCACACCCTCTCCGGCGACCGCTCCCAGGACCTCAAGGTCCCGGTCAGCTTCGTCGGGCAGGCCCTGGTGGACACGGACGACGACAGCGGCACCGGCGGGACGGCCGGCAACGGCGGCTCCGGCACGGGCACGACCGGCGGCGGCACCGGCGACAGCGGTGCGGCTTCCTCCACGGGCGGCACCGGCACCTCCACCGCGGGCGGCAGCCTCGCCTCCACCGGCGTCACGGTGCTCTCCGTGGCCGCCGTCTCGGCCATGCTGCTCGCCGCGGGCTGGGCGGCGTACCGCAAGGGCCGCAGGATCAACTGACCGTGAAGGGCGGCTAGTTGGAGGTCCGACCCGCCACCGCCCACTTCGACGGCAGTTCGATGCGTGTGCCGTCGGGCCCGTACTCCGTGGTGATCAGCGGCAGTTCGCCGCTGGCGAGGACGGTGAGCCGGCGGCGCGCAGGTACTGGGGCACCGACTCGTCGGCCACCTCGCCCGGGGCGATGCCGTGCCGGAAGATGGGGGCGAGCTTGGGCGGCGGACCCGACGGGCTCTGCGCGAGGCCCATGAGGACGGGTTTGGCGGACTCGGAGAGTTCGACGAGGAAGGCCCGGCCGCGCTCTCCGACCAGCGTGGCGAGCCCGTCCACCATCGACTGCCGGTCGTCGGGCTCGGCCTGGTGCAGGACGCCGCGCATATAGATGTTGGCGTCGCCGAGTTCGGCGTGCAGCGTCTCGGCCTCGGTCTTCTCCACGGCGTCGAACAGCCGGTACGTGGCCTGTCCCGCGGGGTCGGCGCGGCGGGCGTGGTCGAGGGCCGCGGCGGACAGGTCGGCGCCGACCAGACGGGGGAAGCGGCCGGCGAGGAAACGGGTCTGGGTGCCGTTGCCGCAGCCCAGGTCCACCATCGCCAGTCCCGGATCGGTCAGGTGCGCCTCGAAGAGGGCCAGATGGCGGCCCGCGGTCAGCGCCGGCTCCGCGTCCCAGAACACCGCCCCCGGCTCCTCGGAGGCTTCACGCCAGAAGCCCTCCCAGGCCTCCCGGTATCGACTCGTCACGCTCATGCCCGACTCCCCAGGTTGCGATGCCGACCCGTCGTGAAGTGACGGGCGAGTACGGTTTATCGCGGCCCGGTTTCGGCCACAAGCGCGCGGCACACACCTTCACTCCGCTTTCGAGACTCCTTACGCCGTCGTACGCCCTTCGGGGTTGTTGTCTCAGCGGCGCGGGAGCGTGAGTTCGAACCAGACGGCCTTGCCGGTCGCCGTACGGCTCGTGCCCCATTCACGGGCGAGGACGCTGACGACGCGCAGCCCGCGCCCGGACTCGTCGGCAGGTCCGGCGTTGAGGAGGGTCGGCAGGTCGTGGTCGTCGTCGTCCACCTCGCACAGCAGCGTGTCGCCACGGACCAGGCGCAGTTCGACGGGGCGGCTGTGGGAGTGCCGCAGGGCGTTGGTGACGAGCTCGCTGACCATCAGCTCGGCGCTGTCGGCGAGCCTCTCCAGGCCCCAGTCGTGCAGCTGTTCCCGGACGACGGCGCGGGCCCGGCCGACCTCCACCGGGTCGAGGGCGAGCCGCCACTCGGCGACGTCCTGCGGTGCGATGCCGTTGAGCCGGGCCATGAGCAGGGCGACGTCGTCCTTGCGGCCCCCGCGGCCCGCTTCTGAAAATGTCACAGCGAGGGCGCGGATGATGGTGTCGCAGGCGTCGTCCATGGACGCGGCCGGGTGGGCGGCGGACTCGCAGAGGGTCGCGAGGCCGACACCGATGTCCTCGCCGCGCACCTCGACCAGTCCGTCGGTGCACATCACGATCCGGTCGCCGGGCTCCACGCGCACGCGTACCGCCTCGAAGGGCACCCCGCCGACGCCGATCGGCGCTCCCGTGGGCAGGTCGAGGAGCTCGCTGTGGCCGCCGTCGGCGCGGACCAGGACGGGCGGGATATGACCGGCGTTGGCGATGTGGAGTTCGCTCGCGATGGGGTCGTAGACGGCGTAGAGGCAGGTCGCGAGGTAGGTGTCGCCGAGGCGCTGGGCGAGGTCGTCGAGGTTGCGCAGCAGCCGGGCGGGCGGCAGGTCGAGGGCGGCCATGGTCTGCACGGCCGTACGCAACTGGCCCATCATGGCTGCCGAGTTCAGGCCGTGTCCCATGACGTCGCCGACGACGAGGGCGGTGCGGGCGCCGGGGAGTTTGACGGAGTCGAACCAGTCGCCGCCGACGCGGCCGAGGAGGGTGCCGGGCAGATAGCGGGTGGCGATGTCGCAGCCCGCCATGCGCGGCGGGATGTGCGGCAGCATGCTGTCCTGGAGGGTCTCGGCGACGGACTCCTGGTAGGTGTACATGCGCGCGTTGTCGAGCACGAGGCCCGCGCGGGCGGCGAGTTCGGCGCCGGTGACACGGTCCATGTCGTTGAAGACGGGCCGTTCGGGGTGGCGCAGAAGGATCATGAAGCCGAGGACGACGTCACGGGCTTTGAGGGGCACGACCAGCATGGAGCGGCCGGTGATGAGCGGCCGGATGTCACGCTTTTCGAACTGGGAGGCGATGGCATGGCCCATCCCCTCGCTGATGCGTGGCACGAGCACGGGATCGCCGGTGGTCATGCACTGGAAGAACGGGGTGTGCGCCGGAAAGGGCATGGCCTCGCCGACCGGCACGACGTCGTCCCAGCGACCGGGTTCGTCGGTGTGCTCCAGGGCGACCCGGTGCCACATGGTGGTCGTGTCCGGCACGCCCTCGGGGAACCCCTCACCCGCGACGACCTGTTCGCGCAGATAGGTGCCGGCGACGTCGGTGAAGCGGGGCACGACGGCCTTGCTGACCTCGACGATGGTCCGCGACAGATCGAGGGAGGTGCCGATGCGGCCGCTGACCTCGTTGAGGAACTCCAGCCGCTCGCGTACCGCCGCGTATTCGAGGTCCTCTGCTTCGTCAGGGTCGTCCTGCGCCGACGGAAGGCCCTGCGCGGCGGCTCTGGCAGCCCGCTCCCGGCGTGCCCTGCGCTCCACACGCCGGGGCACGCCCCAGTCGGGTGTGACGGGCACGCGGTCGTTCTGGCTGAACTCCAGGACGGGATAGCCGAGTTCGAGGATCTGCCCGACGATGCGGGCGCTTTCGTCGACGCTCATGCTGGGCAGGATCTCGGGGAGCCCGCGGGCGAGTTCGTCGGCGCCGGGGAAGTCGGTGTGCAGGGCGAACCCCGGGGCGACGCGCTCGTAGCCGGTGTCCCTGTGGCGGTCCGTCCCGCGCTGCTCCCGGGCGTCCTCCTGGAGCCGCCCCACGTCGGCGCCGAGCACGAGCAGCCGCTCCGGTCCGGGCCCCACCAGCGGGTAGGCCCACCACAGCACGTCGACACGCTCTCGCTCGGGCACGGTGAGGCGGGCGCGGCCGGCCGCCGGGTAGTACAGCCGCCCGTCGAGGGACGATTCGAGATCGTGGCCGAGGCCGTCGTAGGCCGCGTAGGCGCCGTACGGCGAGACGTCGTCGTCCTCGGGCAGGGCTCCGGAGACAGGCAGCAGGTCGACGGCCGGGTAGCCGATCGCCTCTTCCTTGGCGGCGCCGAACAGACGGCGTGCGCCGGAGCTCCAGTGTGAGACGAGGCCCTCGCGGTCGACCACGACCACGGCCAGCGGGATGCGTCCGGACGCGGCTTGTTCCGCCACCGCGCCGTCCGTCTCGATGCCACGGTTCATGGCCAAGGCCCTCTCTCCCCAGGCTCCGCAAGATCTGCGCGCCCCCACCACCGTACGGCTCCCGGTCGAGGTGATGTGCCGCAATACGGGAATTGATGAGACGGGTTCACGTCGGTTCGCGCCTCGGCCGACGGGCCTGTCCGCGCGGCATCCGCGCAGGACAGACCCGGGTTCCGGACGTCGGCTCAGTCCTCGTGCCCGAGCTGAAGATCGCGTTCCGTACGGCCCCCTCCGGCGACCTGGAGCACGGTGGCGACCGGCGGGTAACCCGTGGCGATGACGGTGTACTCGCCGGTGGCCAGGTCGACGAACCGGAAGGTGCCGTCCGGTCCCGTGGTGAGGGTGTCCAGGACGTTGCCCGCCACGTCGAGGAGGGTCACGCGCGCGTCCTCGACCGGGCGCCCGCCGCCCGCCCGCACGGTGCCCCGCAGCAGGGCGCCGCCGGCGAGTTCGATGTCCTGGCGGGTCTCCCGTGCGGCCTTGACGGTGACGGGGACGGCGGCCGGACGGAACGCGGACGCGCTCGCGGCGAGGGTGTACTCGCCGGCGACGAGTTCGGTGATGACATAGCCGCCCTCGCTTCCGCTGCGGGTGGTGGCGACGACCTCGCCGTGCACGTTGGTGAGCGTGACGGTGGCGTCCACGGGGGTGCCGTCCGGGGTGAGCACCCGGCCGGCGAGGCGTCCGGCGCCGCCGAGGACGATGTGCAGTTCGACGGGGCCGTCGCCGACGGTCACGGAGACGGCCTGCGGCTGGTGGCCGCCCGCCGCCGCGATCATGACGTACGAGCCCGGACCCGGCGTCGCCAGGGCGTACCGCCCGTCGTCGCCGCTCGCGCCGCGCCCGACCTGCTGCCCGGTGATGTCGATGAGGGTGAGCGCCGCGTGGCGGACGAACGTCCCGTCGGGATGCTGGACGGTGCCACGGACGGGGACGTCGGCGGCGTACTGCGAACGGGCCTGCGGAATCGAGGGGTTCACCGGCGCCGCGTCCGTCTCCGGGGCCGGGGCGTTGTGGGACGCTGCATCGGTCGACAGGGGGGTCTCCTTGAGGAAGAAGGCGACGAGCAGCCCGAGGACGAGCACCGGCACGAGGTAGAGGAAGATCCTCGGCATGGCGTCGGCATAGGCCTGGATGTAGTCCTCACGCAGCGCCGAGGGCAGGGTGTGGACGAGCTGCGGGGTGATGGACTCGGGGTCGGGCAGCTCGGCGCCCGCGCGCGTGGGCAGGCGTTCGGCCAGGGCGTCGGCGAGCCGGCCGGCGAAGAGGGTGCCGAAGATCGCGGCGCCGACGCTGCCGCCGATCTGCCGGAAGTAGTTGTTGGCGCTGGTGGCGGTGCCGAGGTCGGTGGGGCGCACGGAGTTCTGCACGGCGAGGATCAGGACCGGCATCACCATGCCGATGCCGGCGCCGAGTACGGCCATCCAGAGGCTGTAGTGCAGCCGGGGCGTGTCCACTTCGAGGCGGGACAGCAGCCACATGCCGACGGCCGAGAGCGCGCTGCCGAGCACGGTGTAGATCTTGTAGCGGCCGGTGAGGCTGATGAGTTGGCCGCAGACGATGGAGGCGCCGACGATGCCGCCCATCATGGGCAGCATCAGCAGGCCCGACTCGGTGGCCGTGGCGCCTTCGACCATCTGGAGGTAGGTCGGCAGGTAGCTTGCGGCGCCGAACAGGGCGACGCCGATCACCAGGCCGACGAGTCCGGTGACGTTGAAGACGGAGTCCCTGAACAGCCTGAGCGGGATGAGGGGTTCGGCGGCGTGGTGCTCGGCCACGAGGAAGAGGACGGTGGCGAGGGCCGCTCCGGCGCCGAGGCCGAGGATGACGCGGGAGTCCCAGCGGTACTCGGTGCCGCCCCAACTGGTCAGCAGCACCAGGCAGGTGGAGGCGACGGCGAGCAGCAGGGCACCGAGGACGTCGAGGCGGGCCTTGGCCTTCGGCTTGGGCAGCTTCAGTACGACGGCGACGACGGCGAGGGTGACCAGGCCGAAGGGGACGTTGACGTAGAAGCACCAGCGCCAGGAGAGGTGGTCCGTGAAGTAGCCGCCGAGCAGGGGTCCGGCGACCGAGGCGAGGCCGAACGCGGCGCCGATCAGGCCCAGGTAGCGGCCGCGCTGCCGGGCCGGGACGATGTCGGCGATGATCGCCTGGACGCCGATCATGAGCCCGCCGGCGCCGACGCCCTGGACCGCGCGGTAGGCGATCAGCTGGTCCATGGTCTCGGCCCGTCCGGCGAGCGCGGAGCCGATGACGAAGACGACGATCGCGAACTGGAAGACGCCCTTGCGGCCGAGGAGGTCGCCGAGCTTGCCGTAGATCGGCAGTCCGACGGTGGCGGTGAGCAGGTAGGCGGTGATCGCCCAGGACATCCTGTCCAGGCCGTGCAGCTCGCCGACGATCTTCGGCAGCGCGGTGGCGACGATCATCTGCTCCAGCGCGGCCAGCAGCAGCGCGAGCATCAGCCCGAAGAAGACCAGGCGCACCCGGCGCGGGCTGAGCCGGGGCTCGGCGTCCTGGGGCGGAGCCGGTGGAGGAGGTGCGGTGACGGTCTCGTCCTGCACCAAAGTCGCGCCGCCCACGGACCGCTCCCCTCGCCGTACCTGCTCACATTTCCCGCATTAGGCGACAACTACGAGCAAGCACGGCGAGTTACGGTGCCGTCCCGGACACGACCGAGATCCACCCGAACCGGTGAGGAGGCCAAGGGCCTCCGCACACCGGGGACTTACTTCTCGACCTCGGTGGCGAGGTTGGCGAGCAGCGCGTCGTAGATGCGGCCGAGGCCCTTGGGCGCGAAGGTCTTCTCGAAGAAGCCGCCGATACCGCCGGCGCCCTGCCAGGTGGTGGTGACGACGACCCGGGACTTGCCCTCGCCGGCCGGGGTGACCCGCCAGGTGGTGACCATGGAGGAGTTGCGGTCCTTCTCGACGAGCTCGCCGTCGGTGGGCTCGCTGACCTCCAGGAGGCAGTCGCGCACGCGCTTGCTGGTGGCCTGGAGCTTCCAGTGGACGAGCGTGCCCTCGCCGTCGCCGCCCTCACGCACCTCGTACTCGCTGAAATGCTCGGGCAGGACCTTCTGCCGCGTGCCGCTGTAGTCGGCGAGGGCGTCGAACACCTTCTCCGCGTCCGCCGCGACGACCCGCTCCGTAGTGGCCTCGACCTGCGCCATTGACTTCCTCCAGGACCTGATTTCTCGGGGGTTGGAGCAAGCCAACCACCCCGCCGCCGGAGCGCCCAAATCGGGGTCCCGATCCACTCACGGAAGCGGTCGCGCAGTGATCGGAAACGAAGCGGGGAGACAGGTCGCACGATCAAGGGAACATGTGTTCCATTGTGGGTCCCCGTGCTACCGAGGAGGCACCATGCGCTGGGAGAACCTCACCCTGGAGTCCGATCACAGCCGGGCCGACTCCGCGCTGTTCGGCGCGGACGCCGTGGTCACCCGCACCTTCGACACGCCCGAGTTCGCCGGGATCACGTTCCACGAGATCCGGGCCCGCTCGATCGTCAACCGGGTGCCGGGCGCCTCGCGGATGCCCTTCGAGTGGACGGTCAACCCCTACCGGGGGTGCTCGCACGCGTGCGTGTACTGCTTCGCCCGCAAGACCCACAGCTACCTCGACCTGGACACGGGCCTCGGCTTCGACTCCCAGATCGTGGTCAAGGTGAACGCGCCGGAGCTGCTGCGCCGCCAGCTCGCCTCGCGCCGCTGGCTGGGCGACCACATAGCGATGGGCACCAACGTCGACTGCTACCAGCGGGCCGAGGGCCGCTACCGGCTGATGCCGGGCATCCTCGCCGCCCTGCGCGACCACGCCAACCCGTACTCGATCCTGACCAAGGGCACGCTGATCCTGCGCGACCTGGAGCTGCTGAAGCAGTCCGCCCAGGTGACCGACGTCGGCATCTCCGTCTCGGTCGGCTTCGTCGACCCCGAGCTGTGGCGCACCGTGGAGCCGGGCACGCCCGCGCCCGAGCGGCGCCTGGACGTCGTACGGACCCTGGCCGAGCACGGGCTCGGGTGCGGGGTGCTGATGGCGCCGGTGATCCCGTTCCTGAGCGACCAGCCGGCTCAACTGCGAGCCACCGTGCGGGCGATAGCCGCCTCGGGGGCGACCTCGGTCACGCCGCTGGTGCTGCATCTGCGACCGGGGGCGCGCGAGTGGTTCATGGCCTGGCTCGGCCGCGAGCACCCGCATCTGGTGCGCCGTTACGAGCGCCTGTACGCCGACGGCGCCTACGCGCCCAAGTGGTATCAGCGCCGGGTCACCCGTCAGGTCCACGACCTGGCGCAGGAGTACGGCATCGGCCCCACGCGCGCGGGGATGCCGCGCCGGATCCGCGAGCCCGAACCGGAGCCGGCCGGGCACACGCGGTCCGAACCGACCCAGCTCTCCCTGCTCTGAAGGCGTTGGAGACCTGAGCGCGCATTGGAGGGCATCTGCGATCCAATAGGGTCAAGTCTGAACAGAAACAGTTCTTCCAGGCGCCTGTTCCGGGATGAATGCGGCCAGGACCGTGGCCTTCGCGGTCCGGAACGCTCCGTCCCGGGAGGACCCCATGGGAAAACGCGCAGCCCTGCTGTGCGGCGCCGCCGTCGTCCTGGCCGGAAGCGTGACGGCCGCCCCCGCCGCCACGGCGACCGCCCAGGCCGGCCCCCTGGCCTGGAAGAAGTGCGGCACCACCAAGTACCCGACGCTCCAGTGCGCGTCCCTCGACGTACCCCTCGACCACGCCGACCCGCACGGCCGGCGGATCACCCTCGCGCTGTCCCGCGTCCCGCACACCGCGAAGAAGTACCAGGGCCCGCTGCTGGTCAACCCGGGCGGCCCCGGCGGCAGCGGCCTCACGCTCGCCGGGTTCGTGGCCGCCGCGCTGCCCAAGGAAGTGGCGGCCCAGTACGACGTCATCGGCTTCGACCCACGCGGAGTCGGCAGGAGCAAGCCCGCCCTCAACTGCGACCCCGGCTACTTCGCCCCCGTCCGCCCGGACTCCGTGCCCCGCACCCTTCAGATCGAGCGGGCCAACCTCCAGCGGGCCAAGGCCTTCGCGCGGGCCTGCGGTGAGAAGTACGCGGACGTGCTGCCGTACATCAACACCCTCAGCGCCGTACGCGACATGGACCGGATCCGCGCGGCACTCGGCGCACGGCGGATCAGCTACTTCGGCTACTCGTACGGCACCTACCTCGGCACGGTCTACGCCAAGCTCTTCCCGGAGCGGGTGCGGCGCGCGGCACTGGACTCGGTCGTCGACCCCACCGGCGTCTGGTACGACGCCAACCTCGCGCAGGACGTCGCCTTCGACGACCGGCACCGCGCGTTCCTGGCGTGGACCGCACGGCACGACAGGACGTACGGGCTCGGCGCCGACCCTGCCAGGGTCGAGGCCAAGTGGTACGCGATGCGGGCGGCCCTGGGCAACGCGCCGGCCGGCGGCAAGGTCGGCGCCTCCGAACTGGAGGACACCTTCCTTCCCGGCGGCTACTTCAACGGCTACTGGCCCTATCTCGCCGAGGCGTTCGCGGCGTACGCGAACAGCAGGGACGCCGGTCCGTTGATCAAGGCGTACGAGAAGTTCGGCGCCTCGGACGCGTCCGACGAGAACAGCTACAGCATCTACACCTCCGTGCAGTGCCGGGACGCCGCCTGGTCCCGCGACTGGCACCGGTGGCGGGCGGACAACTGGAGCGTGTACGCGAAGGCGCCGTTCATGACCTGGAACAACGCCTGGTACAACGCGCCGTGCGCGTTCTGGCCGAAGACCTCGCTGCCCTCGGTGAGCATCGCCAACGGCAAGGTGGCGCCGGTGCTGCTGTTCCAGTCGACCGGCGACGCGGCCACCCCGTACCAGGGTGCCGTCACGGTGCACCGGCAGCTGGCCCGCTCCAGCCTGGTGGTGGAGCGCGGCGGCGGCAACCACGGCATCACCCTGGGCGGGAACCCCTGCCTGGACCGGCACCTCGCGGCCTACCTGGCCGACGGCACCGTGCCGCGCGGCGCGGGCGCGGTCGACGCGGTGTGCGAGGCCCGGCCCGACCCGAAGCCGCTGAGCTCCAAGGTCGCGTCCACGTCGACCCGCGGCGCGGAACTGCACCAGCTGATCGGTTTCCGGCACTGAGCACGGCCGGTTAATCGGAGGCGGACGCGGACGGGCGGCGTCTACGGTGCCCGGCATGAACGACGTAGACGCCGCGCACGACGCCGGTACACCGACCCGGGTCCGCGCGATGACCCTGTCCGACTGCGACCGTGTCGCCGAGATCCGCATCGGCGGCTGGCAGCGCGCCTACCAGGGCCTCGTGCCGCAGTCGTACCTGGACGCCCTCGACGTGACCCACGACGCGGAGCGCCGCCGCGCCCACCTCTCGCAGGCCGACGGCAGCGTGGCCGACCTGGTCGCCGAGCGGGACGGACGGGTCGTCGGCTGGGCCTGCCACGGCCCGTACCGCGACGGCGAAGTGCGCACCGAGGACGCCGAGTTGTACGCGATCTACGTGGACCCCGGGCAGTACGGCCACGGCATCGGACGGTCCCTGCTCCAGGAGTCGCTACGCCGCTGTACGACCGCCGGCCACCCCCGCATGCTCCTCTGGGTCCTCAAGGGCAACGCCCGCGCCCGGCGCTTCTACGAACGGGCGGGGTTCCGGCCGGACGGCGCCGAGGAGCCGTTCGAGGTGGAGGGGGTGGCGGTGCCCGAGGTGCGCTACGCGCGGGAGTTGGGGCCGGCCTGAGGTCGCCGTCGGGCGGCTCATCGCTGTCCCGGGATCCGCGCCAGCGCCCGGACCGCCGCCTGCGCCAGCGCCGGATGGGCCAGGGCCTCGTTCAGGACCCGTCTGGCGCGGCTGTCGCCGAGGGTGCCGAGGCCCTCCACGCAGGCGAGGGCCACCCGGCGGTAGGGGTCATGGGGGCGCAGCCGGCGTTCCAGGGTGGTGATCAGGGCGGGGACGGCCTCGGGGGCGCGCAGTTCGACCAGGAGGCGGACCGGGAGCAGGGCGTAGGCGACGCGGAGTTCGTTGGTGGCGAGGGCCGCCGCCGCGCGGGCCGTGCGCGGGTCGCCGAGTCGGGCGAGGGCGTGGGCGGCGGAGACGCAGCGCTCCGGATCGCGATGGTTGAGCAGCAGGACGAGGGACTCGAAGGCCCGCCGGTCGCCCGCCAGGCCCAGCCGGAACGCGGCCAGCTCCCTGGCCCACAGCGGCTGTCCGGGCGCGGTCAGCACGCTCGCCAGTTCGTCGAGGTCCCCGGTCGCCGCGAGATGCTCGTACGCGGCCGACGCCCCGGACTCCTGCCGTAAGCGCTCCGTGAGTGATCGCAACTCTTCGTCCATGAAGCCGAGCGTATGCAAGCGGCCCGCCTCACGGGACCTACATCACAAAGACAAGGTCTGGCGCGCTCGTTACCCACCGGTTAAGCTCATACGAGCGAGTCACCCACTCGTGGATTTGCTTGCAGCGGCCTGGTGACGCAGCCGCCGCGAGTGTTGTCGGTTCGGTACTTCGAGTACCTCAGTACGACGCGGCTCCGGGACAGGGCCGGTCGGATCCGCCGTTCCCCGGCGCGTGTGCACGCGCCCGGCGACGGCACCGGGCGTGTGCGCCAGAAGCCCGGCAACAACACCCGCACTCACTCCTTTCCGCACCCGGTGCGCCTGCTCGGCGCACCCGGGGGCGTTTCCAGTCGTCACCCTCATTCCTGGAGTCCCGCGATGGCCACTCCCCTGTCCGACACCTCGTCCGACACACCTCTGTCCCCGCTCAAGACCGTCGCCGTCGTCGGCCTCGGCACCATGGGCACCGGCATCGCCGAGATCCTGGCCAAGGCCGGTCGCGAGGTCATCGGTATCGACATCAGCGAGGCCGCGGCCGCCAAGGCCGTCGCCGCCCTGGAGTCCTCGACCGCCCGTGCCGTGGAGCGCGGCCGGCTGACCGAGGAGGAGCGCGCTCAGGCCCTCGCCCGCGTCCGCACCTTCACCGACCTTCAGGCGGCGGCCGACGCGGACCTGGTCATCGAGGTGGCGCCGGAGTCGTACGAGATCAAGCAGCAGATCTTCCGTGAGCTGGACGGGATCGTGCGCCCCGAGACCATCCTGGCGACCGGCACCAACGCCCTGTCGGTCACGCGGCTGGCCGCCGACTCGGCCCGCCCCGAGCGCGTGCTCGGACTGCACTTCTTCAACCCGGCGCCCGCGATGCGGCTGGTCGAGGTCGTCTCGTCCGTGCTGACCGCGCCGGCCGCCGTCACCGCGGTCACCAACCTCGCCCTGGACCTCGGCAAGGAGCCCGTCGCGGTCGGCGACCGGCCCGGGTTCGTCGCCGACGGGCTGCTGTTCGGCTACCTCAACCAGGCGGCCGCGATGTACGAGGCGAAGTACGCCTCCCGCGAGGACATCGACGCCGCGATGCGGCTGGGCTGCGGCCTGCCGATGGGGCCGCTGGCCCTGCTCGACCTGATCGGCGTCGACACCGCGCGCCGGGTCCTGGAGGCCATGTACGCCGAGTCCCGCGACCGGCTGCACGCCCCCGCGCCGATCCTCAAGCAGCTCAGCGAGGCGGGCCTGACGGGCCGTAAGTCGGGCCGCGGCTTCTACACGTACGAGGCGCCGGGCAGCGCCACCGTCGTGCGGGACGCGCTGACGCCGCTGGACGGCGCCGCCCTCACGCCCGGACGTACGGTCCGCTCGGTGGGTGTCGCGGGCTCCGGCACCATGGCGTCCGGGATCGCGGAGGTCTTCGCCAAGGCCGGGTACGAGGTCGTGCTGGCCGCCCGCAGCGAGGAGAAGGCGCAGGCCGCGAAGGCCCGTATCGGCAAGTCGCTTTCGCGCTCTGTCGACAAGGGGCGGATGACCGCCGAGGCCGCCGCGCAGACCCTGGACCTGATCACCACGGCGGGTTCGTACGACGCGTTCGCCGACGTCGATCTGGCCGTCGAGGCCATCGCCGAGGACCTGGAGATCAAGCAGCAGCTGTTCGCGACGCTGGACAAGGTCTGCAAGCCGGGCGCGGTGCTGGCCACCACGACCTCCTCGCTGCCGGTCGTCGCCTGCGCCCGTGCCACCTCGCGTCCGCAGGACGTGATCGGCATGCACTTCTTCAACCCGGCGCCGGCGATGAAGCTGGTCGAGGTCGTCCGGACGGTGCTCACCGCCGACGACGTCCACTCCACGGTCCGCGAGGTCTGCGGCCGGATCAGGAAGCACGCCGTGGACTGCGGCGACCGTGCCGGGTTCATCGTGAACGCGCTGCTGTTCCCGTACCTGAACAACGCGATCAAGATGGTCGAGGAGCACTACGCGACACTCGACGACATCGACGCGGCGATGAAGCTGGGCGGCGGCTACCCGATGGGTCCGTTCGAGCTGCTGGACGTCGTCGGTCTCGACGTCTCCCTGGCGATCGAGAAGGTCCTGCACCGCGAGTTCCGCGACCCGGGCCTCGCCCCGTCGCCGCTCCTGGAGCACCTGGTGGCCGCGGGCTGCCTCGGCCGCAAGACCGGCCGCGGCTTCCGCGAATATGCCCGGCGCTGAGCGGCCCGGGGACTGGTTCGGGGCGGGTCAGGAGTGGGGCGGGCTGCTGGACCCCGGCAGCCCGCTTCCGGCCTCCCTGCACGGCTCGGCCCCGGCCGCCGAACCCGGCCCTCCCCCGCCCGCCGAGGGCGGGGGAAACCCCGTGCATGCGCATCAAGCTGCGCACATGCAGTACGTTCGGGTCATGTCCCAGCCCGCCAGGTCCTCACGTACACCAGCCACGTCCGACGCGCCGGAAAGTGCCGCCGGCAGTCGCGCGGCCGCCCAACGGCTCAAGATGCGCCGCGAACTGGCGGCCGCGGCGATGGAGCTGTTCGCGACCAAGGGGTACGAGGCGACCACCGTCGACGAGATCGCGGCCGCGGCCGGGGTCGCGCGCCGCACGTTCTTCCGCCACTTCCGTTCCAAGGAAGAGGCGATCTTCCCGGACCACGACGACACCCTGATCCGCGCCGAGGCGGTGCTCAACGCCGCCCCGGCCCATGAGCACCCGCTCGACACGGTGTGCCGTGGCATCAAGGAAGTCATGCGGATGTACGCGGCCCGGCCGGAGATCTCGGTCGCCCGCTACAAGCTGACGCGCGAGGTGCCCACCCTGCGCGAGGCGGAGATCGCGTCGGTGGCCCGCTACGAGCGCCTCTTCACCCGCTATCTCCTCGGCCACTTCGACGAGCACGCGCACGACGACGACGCCAACGACGACCCGCTGCTGGCGGAGGTCGCCGCGTCCGCCGTGGTCACCGCCCACAACCACGTCCTGCGGCGCTGGCTGCGGGCCGGCGGCCAGGGCGACGTCGAGGCACAGCTTGACCACGCCTTCGCGATCGTACGGAGGACGTTCGGCACGGGCATCGGGGCGGGCCGGGACACCGCCCCGCGCACGGCGCCTGCCTCCGTGGCCTCGCAGGGCGAGGTGCTGGTGACGGTGGCCCGGACCGACGCGCCGCTCGACGAGGTGATGCGGACGATCGAGCAGGCGCTGAAGGAGCGGGCCTAGGACCCAAGGGCGCGGGGCGGGGTGCGTGGGGCCGGGGACGACGGGGACGGGGACGGGGACGGGGGACGGGGGGGAACCTCAGAGGTACCTCAGGAAATCCCCTCGGGGGAACCATCGCGCGGGCGCGTCCGTCCTCCATGTCGAGGCACGATCTCCATGGTTGCGCGACGGAAGTGAGATGCCATGCAGGCGAACGACCCGACCAAACTCGAAGCCACGCTGGCCGACGGGCGGCGCATGACCCTGTCCCTCCCCGCGACCGACGCCAAGTGGGCCGCCGACGGCATCAAGGGCCTGCGCGCCGTCCCGCCCACGCACACGGGCCGCGGCGAGGAGCCACCCGCCCTCCCCGAGGAGCCGGCGCTTCCGCTGCAGGTGGCACTGCTGGGCCTGGGCGCCTAGTCCGGACCCCCGACACGAGCCGCCCCCTGACGGGGGCGGCTTTTTCGTGCCTCCGGATGACGGCGGACGGCGGACGGCGGACGGCGGACGGCGACCGATAGCGCCCGATTGATGCCTACTCGCGAGTAGCTTTGATCGATCATCGCTCATTTGTTACGTAAAGATTTCATCTGAGAGCAAGTTCTGGCACTCGGTGCCTTGCCAGGTGACACGCCGTGCCATACGTTGAAGGAGTCCGGGCGGCCGGCGTGCAGAGACCTTTCGTACGTCGGCTGTCCCCGCAAACCCCTCCCGGGGTCTGCGCGCCCGGCGCCTGCGTCACAGGCAACCTCCCGCGCCACAAAGCGCTGCCGAACAGCATCACCAGCCGAACCGACGGCACCCGACCCAAAAACCCTCAGCAGCACCGACGTAACCCTCAGCACCCCTCCCTCAGGGTGCTCACCGCCGGAGGCAACACCGTGACCGTGAAGGACATTCTGGACGCGATCCAGTCGCCGGAATCGACGCCGGCCGACTTCGCCGCTCTGCCGCTCCCCGAGTCGTACCGCGCGATCACCGTGCACAAGGACGAGACGGAGATGTTCGCGGGCCTGCAGACCCGCGACAAGGACCCGCGCAAGTCGATCCACCTCGACGAGGTGCCGCTGCCCGAGCTCGGCCCGGGCGAGGCCCTGGTGGCCGTCATGGCCTCCTCGGTCAACTACAACTCGGTGTGGACCTCGATCTTCGAGCCGCTGTCCACCTTCGGCTTCCTCGAGCGCTACGGCCGCACCAGCGACCTCGCCAAGCGCCACGACCTGCCGTACCACATCATCGGCTCCGACCTCGCGGGCGTCGTCCTGCGCACCGGCCCGGGCGTCAACTCCTGGAAGCCCGGTGACGAGGTCGTCGCGCACTGCCTGTCCGTCGAGCTGGAGTCCAGCGACGGCCACAACGACACGATGCTCGACCCCGAGCAGCGCATCTGGGGCTTCGAGACGAACTTCGGCGGCCTCGCCGAGATCGCCCTGGTCAAGTCGAACCAGCTGATGCCGAAGCCGGGCCACCTGAGCTGGGAGGAGGCCGCCGCTCCGGGGCTCGTGAACTCGACCGCGTACCGGCAGCTGGTCTCCCGCAACGGCGCCGGCATGAAGCAGGGCGACAACGTCCTGATCTGGGGCGCGAGCGGCGGGCTCGGCTCGTACGCCACGCAGTTCGCCCTGGCCGGCGGCGCCAACCCGATCTGTGTCGTGTCCTCGCCGCAGAAGGCGGAGATCTGCCGGTCCATGGGCGCCGAGGCGATCATCGACCGCAACGCCGAGGGCTACAAGTTCTGGAAGGACGAGAACACCCAGGACCCGAAGGAGTGGAAGCGCTTCGGCAAGCGCATCCGCGAGTTCACCGGCGGCGAGGACATCGACATCGTCTTCGAGCACCCGGGCCGCGAGACCTTCGGCGCGTCGGTCTTCGTCACCCGCAAGGGCGGCACCATCACCACCTGCGCCTCGACCTCGGGCTACATGCACGAGTACGACAACCGCTACCTGTGGATGTCCCTGAAGCGGATCATCGGCTCGCACTTCGCCAACTACCGCGAAGCCTGGGAGGCCAACCGGCTGATCGCGAAGGGCAAGATCCACCCGACGCTGTCGAAGGTCTACTCCCTGGAGGAGACCGGCCAGGCGGCCTACGACGTGCACCGCAACCTCCACCAGGGCAAGGTCGGCGTGCTCTGCCTGGCCCCCGAGGAAGGTCTCGGCGTGCGCGACGAGGAGATGCGCGCCAAGCACGTCGACGCCATCAACCGCTTCCGCAACATCTGATCCGCGACATCTGAGACACCCGAGGTCATAGATGACTGAGCGTCAGCCCGCCGAAGGCAAGCGGGAGAAGGACCGGCCGTGGCTCATGCGGACCTATGCCGGTCACTCCACGGCCGAGGCGTCCAACGAGCTGTACCGGCGCAACCTCGCCAAGGGGCAGACAGGGCTCTCCGTGGCCTTCGACCTGCCCACGCAGACCGGCTACGACTCCGACCACATCCTCGCCCGCGGCGAGGTCGGCCGGGTCGGCGTGCCGATCGCGCACCTCGGTGACATGCGCCGGTTGTTCCAGGACATCCCCCTGGAGCAGATGAACACCTCGATGACGATCAACGCCACCGCCATGTGGCTGCTGGCGCTCTACCAGGTCGTCGCCGAGGAGCAGGGCGCGGACATCACCAAGCTCCAGGGCACGACCCAGAACGACATCGTCAAGGAGTACCTGTCGCGGGGAACCCATGTCTTCCCGCCGGGGCCCTCACTCCGGCTGACGACGGACATGATCGCGTACACGGTCTCCCACATCCCGAAGTGGAACCCGATCAACATCTGCAGCTACCACCTGCAGGAGGCGGGCGCCACGCCGGTCCAGGAGATCGCGTACGCGATGTCCACCGCGATAGCGGTTCTCGATGCCGTGCGCGACTCAGGGCAGGTCCCCGCCGAGAAGTTCGGGGACGTCGTGGCCCGTATCTCCTTCTTCGTGAACGCGGGCGTCCGCTTCATCGAGGAGATGTGCAAGATGCGGGCGTTCGGGCGGATCTGGGACCAGGTCACGCGCGAGCGCTACGGCATCGAGAACCCCAAGCAGCGCCGCTTCCGGTACGGCGTCCAGGTCAACTCCCTCGGTCTGACCGAGGCGCAGCCGGAGAACAACGTCCAGCGGATCGTGCTCGAGATGCTGGCCGTGACCCTGTCGAAGGACGCACGCGCGCGTGCCGTGCAGCTGCCCGCCTGGAACGAGGCGCTGGGCCTGCCCCGGCCCTGGGACCAGCAGTGGTCGCTGCGGATCCAGCAGGTGCTGGCGTACGAGAGCGATCTGCTGGAGTACGAGGACATCTTCGAGGGCTCGAAGGTGATCGAGACGAAGGTGGACGAGCTGGTCGAGGCCTCGCTCGCGGAGATCGACCGCATCCAGGAGATGGGCGGCGCGATGGCCGCCGTCGAGTCCGGCTACCTCAAGTCCCAGCTGGTCGCCTCGCATGCCGAGCGCCGGGGCCGGATCGAGTCCGGCCAGGAGAAGATCATCGGTGTCAACGCCTTCGAGGGCACCGAGCCGAACCCGCTGACCGCCGATCTCGACACGGCCATCCAGACGGTCGACCCGGCGGTCGAGGCCCGGGTGATCGCGGGTCTGCAGAACTGGCGCGACACCCGCTACCAGCCGCCCTTCAACCACCCGCGCCCGTGCAAGGCGCTGGAGAAGCTGAAGGAGGCCGCCAAGGGCACCGGGAACCTCATGGAGGCCACCCTGGAGTGCGCCCGTGCCGGCGTCACGACCGGCGAGTGGGCCGGGGCGCTGCGCGAGGTGTTCGGCGAGTTCCGGGCGCCGACCGGGGTGTCGTCGGCGCCGGTGGCGATCCCCGCCGAGGAGGGCTCGGCCCTGTCGCAGGTCCGCCGCAAGGTCGACCTGACCGCCAAGGACATGGGCGTCGGCAAGCTCCGCTTCCTGGTTGGCAAGCCGGGCCTGGACGGGCACTCCAACGGCGCTGAGCAGATCGCGGTGCGCGCGCGTGACGCCGGCTTCGAGGTGGTCTACCAGGGCATCCGGCTGACGCCCGAGCAGATCGTGGACGCGGCCCTCGCGGAGGACGTGCACGCGGTCGGCCTGTCGATCCTCTCCGGATCGCACGCTCAGCTGGTGCCGGACGTCCTGGATCGGCTCCGTGTGGCCGGTGCCACAGATATACCGGTGATCGCCGGTGGCATCATCCCGAATGGTGACGCCGAGCAGCTCAGGGCCGCCGGTGTGGCCGCCGTCTTCACCCCGAAGGACTTCGACATCACCGGAATCATCGGCCGCATCGTCGACGAGATCCGGAAAGCGAACAAGCTCGACCCTCTGGAGGTCCCCGCATGACCGTCAACCGTCTCCGCCCGCGGCGCTCCTGCCTGGCAGTGCCGGGCTCGAACCCCCGCTTCCTGGAGAAGGCTCAGGGCCTCCCTGCGGACCAGGTCTTCCTCGACCTGGAGGACGCGTGCGCGCCGCTCGCCAAGCCCGAGGCACGGCACACCATCGTCAAGTTCCTCAACGAGGGTGACTGGACCGGCAAGACGAGGGTCGTGCGCGTCAACGACTGGACGACCGAGTGGACGTACCGCGACGTCGTCACGGTCGTCGAGGGCGCCGGGCAGAACCTCGACTGCATCATGCTGCCGAAGGTCCAGACGGCCCAGCAGGTCGTCGCGCTCGACCTCCTGCTGACCCAGATCGAGAAGACGATGGGCTTCGAGGTCGGCAAGATCGGCATCGAGGCGCAGATCGAGAACGCCCAGGGCCTGAACAACGTCAACGAGATCGCGACCGCGTCCCAGCGCGTCGAGACGATCATCTTCGGCCCGGCCGACTTCATGGCGTCGATCAACATGAAGTCGCTGGTCGTGGGCGAGCAGCCGCCCGGCTACCCGGCGGACGCCTACCACTACATCCTGATGAAGATCCTGATGGCGGCCCGCGCCAACAACCTCCAGGCGATCGACGGCCCCTACCTGCAGATCCGCAACATCGACGGCTACCGCGAGGTCGCCCAGCGCGCCGCCGCGCTCGGCTTCGACGGCAAGTGGGTGCTGCACCCGGGCCAGGTCGAGGCGTCCAACGAGATCTTCTCGCCCTCCCAGGAGGACTACGACCACGCCGAGCTGATCCTGGACGCGTACGACTACTACACGTCCGAGGCGGGCGGCAAGAAGGGCTCCGCGATGCTCGGCGACGAGATGATCGACGAGGCCAGCCGCAAGATGGCGCTGGTCATCTCCGGCAAGGGACGTGCGGCGGGTATGCAGCGCACGTCGAAGTTCGAGATCCCGGAGGCCTGAGCGCGATGCAGTTCGGACGCACCTACGAGGAGTTCGAGGTCGGGGCGACGTACAAGCACTGGCCGGGCAAGACGGTCACGGAGTACGACGACCACCTGTTCTGTCTCCTCACGATGAACCACCACCCCCTCCACATGGACACGAACTATGCGGAGAAGACGACGGACTTCGGCAAGAACGTCGTCGTGGGCAACTACATCTACTCCCTCCTGCTCGGCATGTCCGTCCCGGACATCTCCGGCAAGGCGATCGCCAACCTGGAGATCGAGTCGCTCAAGCACGTGGCGCCGACCTTCCACGGCGACACGATCTACGGCCAGACGACCGTGCTGGACAAGTGGCCGTCGAAGTCGAAGAACGACCGCGGCATCGTCTACGTCGAGACCAAGGGCTACAAGCAGGACGGCACGCTGGTCTGCGTGTTCCGCCGCAAGGTCATGGTGCCGACCGAGACGTACATCAAGGAGCGCGGCGGCGAGCAGCCCGGCCGCCCCGAACTGAAGCAGCAGGAGAAGTAGCCATGGCGCGCCTCGCCCAGACCGCCGGTCTGACCGACATTCAGCAGGAGATCCTCTCCACCGTCCGCGACTTCGTGGACAAGGAGATCATCCCGGTCGCGACCGAGCTGGAGCACCGCGACGAGTACCCGCAAGCGATCGTCGACGGCCTCAAGGAACTCGGCCTGTTCGGCCTGATGATCCCCGAGGAGTACGGCGGCCTGGGCGAGTCGCTCCTCACCTACGCCCTGTGCGTCGAGGAGATCGCCCGCGGCTGGATGTCGGTGTCCGGCATCATCAACACGCACTTCATCGTGGCGTACATGCTCAAGCAGCACGGCACGCAGGAGCAGAAGGACCACTTCCTGCCGCGCATGGCGGCCGGCGACATCCGCGGCGCCTTCTCGATGTCGGAGCCGGGCCTGGGCTCCGATGTGTCGGCCATCACCTCGAAGGCGGTGAAGGACGGCGAGGAGTACGTCCTGAACGGCCAGAAGATGTGGCTGACGAACGGCGGAACGTCGTCTCTGGTCGCCGTCCTCGTCCGAAGTGACGAAGGACACCCCGAGGGCACCGCGCCCCACAAGTCGATGACGACCTTCCTCGTCGAGAAGGAGCCGGGCTTCGGAGAGGTCCGTCCGGGCCTCACTATCCCGGGCAAGATCGACAAGATGGGCTACAAGGGCGTCGACACGACCGAGCTCATCATGGACGGCCTGCGCATTCCGGCCAATCGTGTACTCGGCGGCGTCACCGGCCGAGGTTTTTACCAAATGATGGACGGCGTCGAGGTCGGGCGCGTCAATGTGGCGGCGCGTGGCTGTGGCGTCGCTCAGCGTGCGTTCGAGCTCGGTGTCCAGTACGCCCAGCAGCGGCACACCTTCGGCAAACCGATCGCCCAGCACCAGGCCATCCAGTTCAAGCTGGCCGAGATGGCTACCAAGGTCGAGGCGGCCCATGCCATGATGGTGAACGCGGCACGCAAAAAGGACTCCGGGGAACGAAACGACCTTGAGGCTGGGATGGCGAAGTACCTCGCCTCCGAGTACTGCAAGGAGGTCGTGGAGGATGCTTTCCGGATCCACGGCGGCTACGGCTTCTCCAAGGAGTACGAGATCGAGCGCCTCTACCGAGAGGCTCCGATGCTGCTTATCGGTGAAGGTACCGCCGAGATCCAGAAAATGATCATCGGTCGCAGGTTGCTCGAAGAGTATCGCTTCCAGGGCTAGATGTCCGGGTTCGGGGTGTTTTCTTCGAGAAGAAGATCACACCCCGTCAACACTCTTCAGCCGCCGACTCGGCTTCCTGGCTTGCCCAGTTGCGGCCCGCGACCGGTACGATCCCCGGAAAGCCGCCGTCCCCCGTCGAAGCGCGGCATCATCCGCTACGAAGGTCATCCATGCCCCACAGCCAAACCTCTGCACCACGCGACAGCCGGGCCGGCGTACGCCTCGCGCGCGGAGCATCGCCGTGGCTTCTCCCGACCGTCGCCACCGCAGCCCTCAGCCTGGCCCGCGCTCGCCGCTCCGGCGTCGCCAAGGCCGTGGCCGTGCCCGCCACCGCGCTCGCGGCGGGCATGCTGTGGTTCTTCCGCGACCCCGAGCGCGAGATCGCCCAGGGCCGGGTCATCTCGCCCGCCGACGGTGTGGTGCAGAGCATCATGCCGTGGAAGGACGGCCGCACCCGCGTCGCGATCTTCATGAGCCCGCTCAACGTCCACGTCAACCGCGCGCCGCTCTCCGGCACGGTGACGTCCGTGGAGCACATCCCCGGCGGGTTCGTTCCGGCGTTCAACAAGGAGAGCGAGAACAACGAGCGCGTAGTCTGGCATTTCGACACCGAACTCGGTGACATCGAGATGATCCAGATCGCCGGCGCGGTGGCCCGCCGCATCGTCCCCTACATCCCGCAGGGCACGAAGGTCGAGCAGGGCGACCGTATCGGTCTGATCCGCTTCGGCTCGCGTGTCGACATCTACCTGCCCGAGGGCGTGGAGGTCGCGGTCGAGGTCGGGCAGAAGACCGTGGCTGGGGTGACTCGCATTGACCGTGATTGATCCTGAGACACAGCCGGGCTGGGTGCCCGAGGCCGACGAGGTCGACGAAGAGGAGGAGATGCCTCTCTCTCTGCGCCTGTCGATAGCGGACACCCTGACGCTCGGCAACGCGACGTGCGGCTTCATGGCGGTGTACTTCACCACCACCGGCATCCTGATCCCGCACCTCACCGGCAGCCAGGAGACCGGCATGGCCCGCCACAGTGCGGCCACGGCGGTCATCCTGATGCTGTGCGCGGCGGTCTTCGACCTGTTCGACGGTCTGGTGGCCCGCAAGCTGCGGTCCTCCCCCATGGGCGCGGAGCTGGACAACCTCTCCGACCTGATCAGCTTCGGGCTGGCGCCGGCGTACTTCGTCCTCGTGTACGGCATGGTCGCCGACGACGCGCACCAGCGGGTGGCGGCGGTCGGCGCGATCGTCGTTCTGCTCGCCGTGGTGCTGAGACTCGCCCGGTTCTCGTGTGTGACCGTCCCGAACGGCATGTTCCAGGGCATGCCCTCGCCGTTCGGGGCGTTGACGGTGGTCTCGATCGTGCTGCTTGAGCTGCCCTTCGTGGCGACGCTGCTGGCGATTCTGGGGACCGCGTGGCTGATGGTGAGCCGGGTCGAGTACCCGAAGCCGCGTGGGCGGCTCGCGGTGGCGATGCTGTCCTGGATCGTCGTGTCGATGGGGCTGCTGGCCGCGTGGGCCTTCGACGCCCCGAGCGGGCAGCTTCTGCTGCAGACGGGTTGCGCTCTTCAGCTGGTGATGGGCGCGGTGATTCCGCTGTTCGCCACTGCTCGTCGGGTGAACAACTTCCGTGACAATCGGCGGGAGGCGCGGGCGGCGCAGCTGCCGTAGCGCTCCGCTGGGTGGGGCCCCGGGCCGGTCTGGTCCGGGGCCTTTCGCATGCCCACCGCCGGGGGCGCCCGCGTTCTTCTCGCCCCCGCCGCCCCTACCCGTCCCATCCTTCTGGGGCTCCGCCCCAGACCCCGCTCCTCAAACGCCGGAAGGGCTGGATATACCGGCCCGGGCTGGATCTTTCAGCCCGTCCGGCGTTTGAGGACGAGGCCCGAAGGGCCGAAGCGGGGGTCTGGGGGCGGCAGCCCCCAGGGATGGGACGGGTAGGGGCGGCGGGGGCGAAGGGAAGGTTGGGCTAGGACAGGAAGTCTTGGGCGATGTGTTCTGCCGAGCGTTCCAGGATGGGGCCGGCGTCCGCGATGCACTTGGCGACGTCGGGCTCGATCGCCGTCAGAGGGTAGGCGCGCCGGATCCCGGCACGGCCGAGCGCGTCCGGCGGGAGTGCGAGGCGGCCGCAGACGGCGACGACCTCCTTGCCGGCCGCGCGGGCGGCGGCGGCGACCCCGGCGGGGGCCTTGCCGTGGAGGGTCTGCTCGTCCAGGGAGCCCTCGCCGGTGATGACGAGGTCCGCCCGCTCCAGGGCGGGCGCGAAGCCGAGGACGTCGAGCATGACCTCGATCCCGGCCCGGAAGCCCGCGCCGATCAGCAGGGCGCCGTACCCGATGCCACCCGCGGCCCCCGCGCCCGGCGAGGCGGCGTGCTCGGCCGCCTCGGGGCCGACCGACCCCTCCAGCACCTTCGCGAAGTGGGCGAGCGCGGCGTCCAGCGCCTCGACGTCGTCCGGCGAGGCACCCTTCTGCGGGCCGTACACCGCGGGCGCGCCCTTCGGCCCGGTCAGCGGATTGTCGACGTCGCTGGCGAGCACCAGTTCGACGGAGGCGAGCCTCGGGTCAAGACCCGAGAGGTCGGCCGTGGCCAGATCGCCCAGACCGCCACCGCCCGGCGCCACGGGCTCCCCGTCGGCGTCCAGGAAGCGGGCGCCCAGCGCGGTCAGCATCCCGGCGCCACCGTCGGTCGTGGCGCTGCCGCCGACCCCGAACACGATGGTGCGGGCACCCGCGTCCAGCGCGGCGCGCAGCAGCTCGCCGGAGCCGTAGGTGGACGCCGTGAGCGGCGCGAAGACGCCGGCGGGCAGCCGCTGGAGGCCGCTGGCCTCCGCCATCTCCACGACCGCCGTGTCGCCGCGCAGCGCGAACGCCGCCGTCACCTCGTCCCCGAGGGGCCCGGCGACGCGGACCTCGCGGCGTTCGAAGCCGGCCGCGACCGCCGCGTCCACGGTTCCGTCGCCGCCGTCCGCGACGGGCATGGCCTCGACCACGACGTCCGGCACGACCCGGCGCAGACCGGCCGTCACCCGCTCGGCGACCTGCACGGCCGTCAGCGACCCCTTGAACTTGTCCGCGGCGATGAGCACGCGCTGTGTCACCTGTTATCCCCTTGCTCTCCGGGCCTCGCGCACGCCAAGGCCAGTCGCGCCGCTGCGACCTTAACCGGAGGAGGCCCATGACGTCATGCGCTGCCCGGACCCTGAGAACCCCGAGCGACCGCTGCCGGAATTGGGTAGACCGGTCCTATGACCCCTGTGGGCACTGAGCCGGAGCTCGCCGACCGCATCCTCGGAGGCTGGCTGGGCCGGATCGCGGGCAACATGCTCGGCAAACCGGTCGAGCAGGGCGACCTGTGGACACGGGACCGGATCGATCAGTATCTGCGGCAGGCCGCCGCCCTGCCCCTCACCGACTACCTCCCCGAGCCGGTCAGCGAGGACGACGGGTTGCGGTTGCGGCCCGAGTGGCGGCAGTGCGTGCGCGGCCGTATCCACGGCAGCTGCCGCGACGACGACGTGGACTACGCGATCCTCGGACTGGACCTCCTGGAGACCCACGGCTTCGGCTTCAGCACCGAGCAGGTCGGCGATCTGTGGCTGCTGCGGCTGCCGTATCTCCAGACCTTCACGGCGGAGCGGGCCGCGTACCGCAACCTCGCCAACGGGCTGAAACCGCCGCTGACCGCGACGTACGACAACCCCTACCAGGAGTGGATCGGCGCCCTGATCCGCGCCGACATCTACGGCTGGACCTGCCCCGGCGTCCCGCGCCGCGCCGCCTCCCTCGCCCGCCGGGACGCGGTGCTGTCGCACACCGGAAACGGTGTGTACGGCGCGATGTTTGCGGCGGGGCTGATCGCGGCCGCGTTCACCGCGCCCACCGTGCGGCATGCGGTGGACCAGGCGCTCGCCGTGATCCCGGCGAGCAGCCGCCTCGCCCGTACCGTACGGCGGGTCGTGTCGCTCCATGGCACCCGGATGAGCTGGGAGGACACGCTCACCACGGTCGCCGAGGAGACCGCCCGGCTCGGCTGGATCCACACCGTCCCGAACGCCGCCGTGCTCACCGCCGGGCTGCTGTACGGCGACGGCGACTTCACCCGCACCATCGCGCTCACCGTCCGCGGCGGCCTGGACACCGACTCCAACGGGGCGACGGCCGGCTCGGTCGCTGGTGTGCTGACCGGGGCGCAGGCGATCCCGGACCAGTGGACCGAGCCGCTGGAGGACACGGTCCGCAGTGCGGTGTTCGGGTTCGACGGGGCGCGGATCAGCGAGCTGGCGGAGCGGACGGTGCGGCTGGCGGAGGCGGGTACCGAGGCCTCGGCGGCGGGTTGACCGGTGGTGGAGGCGTGGTCGGCGGGCTGGTTACGCTTCGGCAATGACCTCCACGCCAGACTTCGCCGCGTACGTCGCCTCGCTCCCCCGTGTTCTCGCCGGTGCCGCCGCCCTCTTCCGTGACGCCGAGGGCCAGGTGCTGCTCGTGGAGCCCAACTACCGTGAGGGCTGGGCGCTTCCGGGCGGCACGATCGAGTCCGACGACGGCGAGACGCCCCGCCAGGGCGCGCGCCGGGAGACGGCCGAGGAGATCGGCCTGGACGTGGAGCTGGGCCGGCTGCTCGCGGTGGACTGGGTGCACGGGACGGGGCGGCCGCCGCTGGTGGCGTATCTGTACGACGGCGGAGTCCTCGGCGAGGACGACTTCAAGGCGATCCGGTTGCAGGAGGAGGAGCTGCTGTCCTGGCGGCTCGTGCCGCGCGAGGAGATCACCGGCCATCTGCCCGGTGCCCTGGGCCGCCGCGTCCTGGCCGCACTGGACGTCCTCGCGGACGGCGGCGGCACGGTGGAGCTGGAGAACGGTCACCGGGTGGGCTGACGCGGGGGCGGGCAGGGCGCGGACGCCGGCGCCCTACCGGGCCGCTCGAATATCCATTCGCCGCCCGTACGGCGCCGTCCTACCCTCGGCACCATGACCAAGCCCCTCGTCGCCCTTCTCAGCGGCGCCGGTATCTCGACCGACTCCGGAATCCCCGACTACCGCGGCCCGAACGGGCTGTGGCGGCGCGATCCCGAGGCCGAGAAGCTGGTGACGTACGAGTACTACATGGGCGATCCGGAGATCCGGCGGCGCTCCTGGCAGATGCGGCGCAAGAACCGGACGCTGAAGGCCGAGCCGAACGCGGCGCACCGGGCGGTCGCCGAGCTGGAGCGGGCCGGGGTGCCGGTGCGGGTGATCACGCAGAACGTGGACGGGCTGCACCAGCTCGCCGGGATGCCCGCCCGCAAGGTGCTCGAACTGCACGGCAGCGCGCGGAGTGTGGTCTGCACGAACTGTCATGCGCGCGGGCCGATGGAGGACGCCCTCGCGCGGGTCGAGGCCGGTGAGGAGGATCCGCCGTGTCTGGAGTGCGGCGGGATCCTGAAGTCGGCGACGGTGATGTTCGGCGAGCGGCTCGATCCGGTGGTCCTCGGTGAGGCGGTCGCGATCACCAAGGCGTGCCAGGTGTTCATCGCCGTCGGCACCAGTCTGCAGGTGCAGCCCGCCGCCGGGCTGGCCGGCGTGGCCGCCGATCACGGGGCGCGGCTGGTCATCGTCAACGCCGAGCCGACGCCGTACGACGAACGCGCCGACGACGTCGTGCGGGAGCCGATCGGGACCGCGCTGCCGAAGCTGTTGCGCCGGCTCGGCACGTAACCGAGCAGCTAGGGGCGGATCCCGTCACAGGCGATGTGCAGGTGCCGTGGGCCGCGCAGCACGGCGTTCTGGCGGTAGGGGGGCGGGTCCTCAAGCAGGCGGGGGTTCTTCAGTCTGCGGGCCAGCTCCGCCAGGGCGTGCTGGGTCTCCAGCCGGGCGAGCGGGGCGCCGAAGCAGCTGTGGATGCCGCTGCCCAGGCCGAGGTGCTGGATGTCCGGGCGGTCCGGGTCGAAGCGGTCCGGGTCCGGGAAACGCCGGGGGTCGCGGTTGCCCGATGCCAGGACCAGCCAGAGGGGGGCGCCCTTGGGGATGGTGACGCCCCGGACCTCGATGTCGGTGAGGAGGGTGCGCTGGGGCAGCAGTTGCACGGGGGCTCGTAGCGGAGAAGTTCCTCGACGAGGGGCACGGACAGGCGGGAGTCGCGGCGCAGGCGTTCCAGGACGTCGGGGTGGCGCAGCAGGGTCAGCATGCCGTTGGTGATGAGGTTGACGGTGGTCTCGTGCCCCGCGATCAACAGCAGCGCGGCGGTGCTGAGCAGCTCCATCGTGCTCATCGGGCCGTCGTCGCCCTTGGCCGTCGCGAGTTGGGAGAGCATGTCGTCGCCGGGGTTCCGGCGGCGTTCCTCGATCAGGTCTGCCAGGTACATGCCCAGTTGCATACGGGCGTCGTGCGTGACCTTTCCCCGCTCGGCGGGGTCCGCGTCCGGGTCGGGGTCCAGGCTCGCGGCGAGGGTGTCCGCCCAGACGTGGAAGCGCGCCTCGTCCTCGCGGGGCACGCCGAGCAGCCGGCAGATCACCGTCACCGGGAACGGGTACGAGAACTGCTCCACCAGGTCGATACGGCCCGGGTCGCCGATGCCGTCGACGAGGCCGGAGACGATGTCGTGGAGCTCCGGGCGCATCCCGTCGACCCGGTGGGGCGAGTGCGGCGGGCCGAAGGGGCGGTTCGTCATCCGACGCATCCGGTCGTGTTCCGGCGGGTCCAGCTTCAGGAAGCCCGGCGGCAGGGCGCCCTCCTCCGGGGACGCCTCGGCCAGCGGGTCGGCGGCGTGCGAGGCGAGGTTGCGGACGTCGGAGCTGATCCGGGGGTCGTGCAGGAGGCTGCGGATCTCGTAGTAGGTGCTGACGACATAGGGCCCGTCGTCCTCGTGGTGGACCGGCGTCTTCCGCAGCTCCTCGTAGAGCGGGTAGGGGTCGGCGCGGTTGGCGTGGTCCAGGATCCGGTGCACCAGGGATGGGGTCATGACGAGTCCTCAAGTCCTTGTGGCCGTGTGTCCTTGTGGCCGTGTGTCCTCGTGGCCGTGCGGGTCAGTGCGCCGGGGTGAACGTCATCCGGCGGTCGGCCGGTGAGTAGCCGCTGACGGTCACGGTGGGGCCGTGGGTGGGGACCGACGGGTCGGGGAAGTCCGCGTCCAGCGGCCGCTGTCCGTCCGGGCGCCGGTCGACCGTGGCGAACGGCGGCGGGAACGGCGCGGTGGACTCGATCAGCTCCTGGTAGAAGGGCAGCCAGCGGGCCTGGTCGAAGGCGACGGCGCCGATGACGCGCCCCTGGTAGCCGTAGACGCCGACGAAGCGGTGTTCCTTGAGCGAGCCCTGCGTGATGAGGATCTCCGTGCCCAGCGAAGGCACCCCGACCGACTTGATGTTGACGCCGAACTGCGCGGACCAGAAGGCCGGCACCTCCATGTGAGGCAGGCGGTCGGCGCTCGCGCTGAGCATGTTGTGCGCCGCGATCCCGGCCTGGGTGACGGCGTTGCCCCAGTGCTCCAGGGACAGGAACTGGTAGCCGAACAAGGGGTGCGGGCAGCGGGCGACATCGCCGGCCGCGTAGATGTCGTCGGTCACGATGCCCCGGATGTCGAAGGCACGGCAGCCCGCATCGCAGGCGATGCCCCGGGGTCCGGCGCCGAGTCCGGAACCGGCCAGCCACTCGGTGTTGCGGGTGGCGCCGAGCGAAACGACCACCACGTCGGTCTCCACGACCGAGCCGTCGGACAGCCGCGCGGCGCGCACCCGTCCGGCCGCGTCGCCCTCCAGCGCGGTCACCATGGCCCCGCACCGCAGGTCCACCCCGTGTTCGCGCTGCATCTCGGCGGCGACCGCGCCGACCACCCCGCCGAGTGCGCCGACCAGGGGTGCCGCGCCGCGCTCGACGACGGTGACGGCGAGGCCGCGCTCACGGCAGGCGGAGGCGATCTCCGAGCCGGTGAACCCGGCCCCGACGACCAGGACCCGCTCGGGTCCCGCGTCGAGTCGGCGCGCGAGCGCGGCGCTGTCGTCGCGGCCCCGCAGCACGAAGACGCCGTCGAGCTCCGCCTCGGCCTCGTGCGGCCACGGCCGCGCCCGCACCCCGGTGGCGATCAGCAGCCGGTCGTAGGGCACCTCGTCGCCGTCGGCCAGCCGCACCCGCCCGTCGGCCAGGTCCAGACCGGTGGCCGCGACGCCGAGCCGCCAGGTCGCGTCGACGGCCCGGAGCCGGGGCAGCGCGGTGCGCTCGGCCCTGGCCCGGCCCAGCAGCACCTGCTTGGACAGCGGGGGGCGGTCGTAGGGCTCGTGGGGCTCGTCGCCGATCAGGGTCAGTGACCCCGCGAAGCCCTTCTCCCGCAAGGCCTCCGCGGCTCGCAGACCGGCCAGCGAGGCGCCGACGACCACGATGCGGCCCTCGCGCTTGAGCTGTTCCAGGGATCCGTCACCGGGCACCGGACACCGCCTCGGCCGGTGTGTCCCCGGCATCCGCGACATCCACCGCATCCACCGCATCCACGAGGATCGCCTGGACCGGGCAGGCCGCGGCGGCCCGGGCGAGCTTCTCGCGCTGGGCCTCGTCGACGTCCGGGTCGTACAGCAGCCCTTCCTCGCCGTGCATGGCGAAGACCTCCGGGGCGAGGAACGCGCACTGCGCATAGCCCTGACAACGGTTCAGATCGACGGCAATCCTGACCACGGGATCGGTCCTCTCCAAGGGCCCGGTCAACCCTTCTGCGACCACTCTCGGTGGCCGGGCGGGATGCGACGACGAGGAGGAGGCCGTTCGGGTGAAGGGGGGAGGCGGGGCGTGAGGGACGCGGCCCGATCAGGGCGGGGCGGCGGGCCGTGTCCCGGCGGGGCGCCGGCTCCACAGGATGTTCAGGCTGAGGATCAGCGCCCAGGCCGGGAAGACCAGTTCGGACCAGGGCACGTCCGCCCCCACCACCAGCAGTGTCAGGCCGGCCAGATAGCCGAGGACAACGAGCGGGCGCGGGAGGGCGCCGAGGCGGCGGCCGATCGTCGAGGTCGTGATGACGAAGACGGCCGCCATGCGCATGGCGTACGTGGTCAGTAGGGCGTAGGCGAAGTCGCGGCCGAAGCCCGAGCTCCCCCGGCTCTCGTCGAGTGCGGTGCCGGCGGCCGCGGCGGCGCCGAACAGGGTGGCGACGAAGACCAGGCCACTGCCCAGGAACACGGTGGACACGAACCTGTCCTCGCCCTCGCCGGCCTGTTCACGCAGGGCGCCCATGAACCACAGGAACGCGATGCCGGCGAACGGGAGCAGTTCCAGCGCCGTCCGCAGGGCGCTGCGCTGTCCGGCGTCGACGGTCCCGTCGTGCCCGCCGTCGGGCAGAGCGACCCGTACCAGGACGATCGCCGTGGCCATCAGGATCGCGAACACCACCCCGGCCACCCCGGCGGCCCAGGGTGTCGCGAGGCGCTCGTGCTTCTCCTCCATGGTCTCCCGCCTTCTGGCTGCTCCTCCTTCGTACAGCCACCAGCGAGGGCGGGCCGTGCGCCACCGGGGTCACCCGGGAGGAAGCCCGCGATACGCCATCCAGGTCATGACCGCCGGTCCGCTCCCGGCCCCGCGGAGCCGAGCGCAGTGCGGTGGGGCGCAGCGGCTGGGGCGGGCATCACCTGGAACAGCGCCGATCCGCTCTCGAAGTCCAGCAGCCGCTGTTTGCGGTCCAGGCCGCCGCCGTATCCGGTGAGGCCGCCGTTCGCGCCGACGACGCGGTGGCAGGGGACGATGATGCCGATCGGGTTCCTGCCGTTGGCGAGGCCGACCGCGCGGGATGCGCCGGAGTTGCCCAGGGCGTCGGCGAGCCGGCCGTAGGAGCGGGTCTCGCCGTACGGGATCCGGCGCAGCTGTTCCCAGACACGGCGCTGGAACGGGGTCCCCAGCAGGCGCAGTTCGAGGGTGAAGTCCTTCAACTCGCCTGCGAAATAGGCCTCCAGTTGTTCGGTCGCCTCACCGAAGAGGGAGTCGTCGCGGGTGCCGAAGGTCTCCTCGTGCGGGCGGTGGCGCTGTTCGGTCATGTAGAGACCGCACAGGACGCCGTCCTCGGCGACGAGGGTGAGCGGGCCGTACGGGCTGTCGATGACGGTGTGCTGCTTCATCTGGGCTCCTGATGTGCTTACACGGGGAGGAAGTTGATCGGGTGGCTGTCCGTCGCCCACAGGTACTGGACGGCGTACGCCCGCCAGGGGCGCCAGGCGGCCGCCCGGGCCGTGAGGGCCGCCGGGGTGGACGGGAGGCCCAGTTCCTGGGCCGCGCGGCGGATTCCGAGGTCGGTGGGGAGGAAGGCGTCGGGGTCGCCGAGGGCGCGCATCGCGATGACGTCGACGGTCCAGGGGCCGAACCCGGGGAGGGCGAGGAGGCGGGCCCGGGTCTCCGGCCAGTCGCTGTCGGGGCCCAACCTCACCTCCCCGTCGGCGAGTTGACGGACCAGCGTGGTGAACGTCGTGCGGCGTGTGCGGGGCATCGCCAGTGACTCCGGGTCCACGGCGGCCAGCGCCTCGGGGGACGGGAAGAGGTGGGTGAGGCCGCCCTCGGGGTCGTCGACCCGTTCGCCGTGGACGGTGACCAGGCGGGCCGCGTGGGTGCGGGCGGCGGCCGTGGAGACCTGCTGGCCGAGCACGGCCCGTACGGCGAACTCCGCCTCGTCGACCGTACGGGGCACCCGGCGGCCCGGTGCCTTGTCGACCAGGGGCGCGAGCAGGGGGTCCGTACGCAACTGGTCGTCGATCGCCACCGGATCGGCGTCCAGGTCGAGCATCCGGCGGCAGCGGCTGATCGCGACGGTCAGATCGCGCAGGTCGCCGAGGGTGAGGCGGCAGGCGATGTGGTCGGGCTGGGGCGACAGGGACACGAGGCCGTGGCCGTACGGCAGCCTGAGCGTGCGCCGGTAGGCGCCGTCCCGCCATTCCTCGACGCCGGGTACGGCGGTCGCGGCGAGGTGGCCGAAGAGGTTGTCGGGGTTGAGGGGGGCGCGGAACGGGAGGCGCAGCGTCAGGGCGCCCGCGGTGTTCGGTGGGGTGCCCGGGGTGTTCGGTGGGGTGCCCGGGGTGCCGCGGGGTGCGCGGGCGCGCAGGTCGGTCGGGGCCAGGGCGAAGACCTCGCGGACGGTGTCGTTGAAGGTGCGGATGGAGGCGAACCCGGCCGCGAAGGCGACGTCCGCCATGGGCAGGGGCGTCGTCTCGATGAGGAGCCGGGCCGCCTGGGCGCGCTGGGCGCGGGCCAGGGCGAGCGGACCGGCGCCGAGTTCGGCGAGGAGCTGGCGTTCGATCTGCCGGGTGCTGTAGCCGAGCCGGGCGGCGAGGCCGGGCACGCCCTCGCGGTCCACGACGCCGTCGGCGATCAGCCGCATGGCGCGGGCCACGAGGTCGGCGCGCTGGTTCCACTCCGGGGAGCCGGGGCTGGTGTCGGGGCGGCAGCGCTTGCAGGCCCGGAACCCGGCCTGCTGGCAGGCGGCGGCGCTCGGGAAGAACCGCATGTTCTCCGGCTTGGGCGGGACCACCGGGCAGCTGGGCCGGCAGTAGATCCCGGTCGTCACGACCGCCGTGAAGAACCAGCCGTCGAAGCGGGCGTCCTTGGACTGGACGGCGCGCACGCAGCGCGCGGTGTCGGTGTGCATCCCCTTCTGCATGAGTCCAGCATCGACGACGTGAGGCGACCGGGGCTGGCGAGAATCCGACATCAACCTCGTCTGTGCTGGGAGCGGCCGGATCACCGTCCGCATCACCACCCGCATCACCAGCCGCATCCCCAGCCATATGAATAATCATTCATGTGTTCAGGTGTGGTGGGTAAGATGCCGTCCATGGGTCATGGAGCCGTCACCACCGCGCAGGACGCCCCGGAGCGCGTACGTCTGGACGCGGCCAACGTGGCCAAGGTGGCCACGACCCTCCAGGCCCTCTCCACCCCCTCCCGGCTGCTGATCCTGGCGCGGCTGCGCGAGGGGCCGCTGCCGGCCACGGAGTTGGCGGCCGAGGTGGGCATGGAGCAGTCCGCCTGCTCGCACCAGCTGCGGCTGCTGCGCAACCTGGGTCTGGTGGTGGGTGAGCGCCGCGGGCGTTCGGTCGTGTACGCGCTGCACGACCACCATGTCGCCGAGCTGCTCGACCAGGCCGTGTACCACGTGGAGCATCTGCGGCTGGGCATCAGCGACACGGCCGAGGGCGACAGCGAGGGCGAGGGCGAGGGCGACTGAGGCGCCTGCCGGGCGGCCTGGCGCCGCACACCGTCACGGGACGCGCGGTGACGAGGCGCTGGGGGCGGGAGTCGGTCCCGTGCCCCGCAACTCCTGGATCTTTCCGCCCAGTTGAGGGCGCAGCCGCTCCAGCAACGCCGGTTTCGCGCTGACCACCCATCGGGTGCCGACGAGGTACTTGCCGCCGTAGACGGCGGCCGCGTCCAGCCAGGTGAGCTTGAGCTTCTCCTGCGGGAACGTCGTGATGAGATAGTCGCCCTTCCCGGTGTGGCAGACCCCCTCGCGCAGTTCGTCCGCCTCGGTGCGGATCTTGACCTTGCAGCCCGTCAGATCGGCGATCACCTCGACCTTGGCCGGGGCCACGACGCCGGCCACGGTGGCGGCTACGTTCGTCGGGCCGCTCTGTGCGGCGGAGCCCCTGTCCTCGCCTCCGCCGCACGCGGTGGTCAGGAGCAGCAGGGTCAGACTGCCGGTCGCCGTCGCGACCCGGGCACTGCGGGCGATGCTTCCTCGGTGTGACTGCACGGAGCTTCCTCGGTGTGGCTGTGGCTGCACGAGAGGTGGTACGGATCGGCGCCGGGAGGTGTTCAGCCGCGCGGCGAGCGCGAGTGCTGCGCCGCGGGGTGAGTCAGGTGACGGTGACGGCGCCGCCCGGCACCCTGCCGCTGCTGCCCCACCACGCCCCCGGCGACAGCGCCCTGGCACCCCTCGCCGAACGGACGGCGCGGCACCACCACGCCGTCCTCCTCGCCAACCACGGTCCGGTCGTCGCCGGAGCGCCCCTGGAACAGGCTGCCGCGCTCGCGCCGTAGTCGGCCCGCCTGACCGACGGTTCCGTCAGCGGACCCGCGCCGCGAACGCCTCGTACGCCCGCTCGTCGAAGAGGACGAACCTGACCTCCTCGACGTCGGTCTCCGCCGACCGCACCGTCTCCACGGCGATGCGCGCGGCGTCGTCCAGCGGGTAGCGGTAGACGCCGGTGGAGATCGCCGGGAAGGCGACGGTGCGGGCGCCGAGTTCGTCGGCGACGCGCAGGGACTCGCGGTAGCAGGAGGCGAGGAGACCGGAGCGGTCCTCCTGGGCGGAGAAGACCGGGCCCACCGTGTGGATCACCCAGCGGGCGTCCAGTTCCCCCGCCGTCGTGGCGACCGCCTGCCCCGTGGGCAGGCCCTTGCCGTACCGGGCGGCGCGCAGCTTGCGGCACTCGTCGAGGATGGCGGGGCCGCCGCGGCGGTGGATCGCGCCGTCCACTCCTCCCCCGCCGAGGAGGGAGGAGTTCGCGGCGTTGACGATCGCGTCGGCGCTCTCCCGCGTGATGTCGCCCTGGACGAGCCTGATGGTGGTCATGGCTGCCTCTATAGCAGGCCGGCCCGGCCACCGCAGGTTCACTGCCAGGCGACCGGCAGCGAGCGCACCCCGTGGACCGTGCTCGTCGAGAGGGCGAGCGAGTCGGGCGGGGCCGTCATCCGCAGGGACGGCAGCCTGCGGAACAGGGTGGACAGACCGAGCCGGAGTTCGGTGCGGGCGAGGGACTGGCCGATGCACTGGTGCAGGCCGTGGCCGAAGGCGAGGTGGCCGCTCGCGTCTCGCCGGACGTCGAGGGCGTCGGGGGCGGCGTACACGGCCGGGTCGCGGTTGGCGGCCTGCAGGGCGACCACCACGCCCTCGCCCGCGCGGATGCGGACACCGGACAGGTCGACGTCCTCCGTGGCGACCCGCCGTATCCCGGAGTGGATGACGGTCAGATGGCGCAGGAGTTCCTCCACCGCCCCCGGCCACAGGGAGTCGTCGGCGCGCAGTGCCTCCAGCTGGGCCGGGTGCTGGAGCAGGGCGATGGCGGCCAGCGGGAACATGTTGGCCGTCGTCTCGTGGCCGGCCAGCAGCAGGAGGGAGACCATGCCCGTCGCCTCGTCGAGGCCGGCCTCGCCGGTCGCGACGCGTTCCGTGGCCAGACGGGAGACGAGGTCGTCGGCGGGGTCGTGCGTGCGGCGTTCGATGAGGGCACGCAGATAGCCGTAGAGCGCCATGCGGGCGGCCATCGCCTCGGCCGGGTCGCCGGCGACGCTGGTGAGGGCGTTGGACTTCGCGCGGAAGAAACCGTGGTCCTCGTAGGGGACGCCGAGCAGTTCGCAGATGGCGAGGGTGGGCAGCGGCAGCGCGTACGACGCGACCAGGTCCGCCTCCGTCGCGTCGCCGTCCGTCATCGCGTTCAGCAGGTCGTCGCAGATCCGCTGGACGGCGTCCTCCATCTGCTGGATACGCCGGAAGGTGAAGTCGGGGATCAGCATGCGGCGCAGCCGGGTTGGTCCGGCGGGTCCATCTGGTGGAGAGGCCGGGGGCCTGTGGGGGCGCGCCCGGGCGGGTGTGGGGGAAGTTCGGGTGGTTGGCGTCCGCGCTGAAGCGGGGGTCCGCGAGGACGGTGCGGGCGTCGTCGTGACCGGTGACCAGCCAGGGGCTGTTGTCGCCCCAGATCGTCACCCGGCGGATCGGCTCCTCGGACTGCCACTTGGCGTACTCGGGGGCCGGGTCGAGCAGGGGGCGGAGGGTGGGGAGGGACGGGTGGGTCGTCATGTGTGCGTTCCTTCGGTGTGCAGGCCCGCGAGGTCGAGCAGCAGCGACTTGACCTCCGTGGCGGCGTACGCGTCCCCTTCCCGCTCCGGCTCCGAGCACAGCAGTACGGGGCCGTGGTCGGGGTCGGCGGGCAGCCGGCCGTGGCTGCCGCGGACGCCGGACGGGTCGAGGGGGACGGTCTTGAGGCGGTAGCGGAAGCCGAGCTTCTTGCGGGCGACCTGGCCGACGGCGCGCAGTTTCACCGCGGGGACCGTCTCGTCGTAGAGCAGCTCGGCGGGGTCGTAGCCGGGCTTGCGGTGGATCTCGACCTGGCGGGCGAAGTCGGGGGCGCGTTCGTCGTCCAGCCAGTAGTAGTACGTGAACCAGGCGTCGGGGTCGGCGACAGCGACGAGTTCCCCGGAGCGCTCGTGGTCCAGGCCGTGCGCCGCCCTGCCCTCGGCGTCCAACACCCGTTCCACGCCGTCGAGTTCACCGACGATCTTCGCGACGGGCCCGGTGTCGGCCGGGTCGCGGACGTAGACGTGGGCGACCTGGTGGTCGGCGACCGCGAAGGCGCGTGAGGTCCACGGGTCGAGGTACTCCATGCCGTCCTGCGTGTACACCTCCAGCAGGCCGGCCCTGCGCAGGGCGCGGTTGATGTCGACCGGGCGGGAGACGGGTGTGATGCCGTACTCGCTCAGCGCCACGACCGTCGCGCCCTCGCGCAGGAAGTGGTCGATCAGCGGGCTCAGGGCGTCGTCGAGCCGGCGGGCCGCCTCGGCCGTCGCGTCCGAGTCGGGGCCGGAGCGCTGGGGCTCGTAGTCCAGCTGCGGGATGTAGACGAGCGTGAGGTCGGGGCGCTTCTCGTCGAAGACCTGGCGGGCGGCGGCCAGGATCCACTGGGTGGAGGGCAGGCCGGCGTTCGGGCCCCAGTAGGTGAACAGGGGGAACGGGCCCAGCCGGTCGGTGAGTTCGTCGTGCAGGGACGGCGGCCAGGTGTAGCAGTCGGGTTCCTTGGCGCCGTCGGAGTAGTAGATGGGGCGCGGGGTGACCGTCCAGTCGACGTCGGCGCCCATCGCGTACCACCAGCAGATGTTGGCGACCGTGTAGTCGGGGTTCGACCTGCGGGCCGTCTCCCAGATCTTCTCGCCGCCGACGAGCGCGTTGTGCTGGCGCCAGAGCATGACCTCGCCGAGGTCGCGGAAGTACCAGCCGTTGGCCACCGCGCCGTGCGTGGAGGGGGGTTCGCCGGTGAGGAGGGTGGACTGGACGGTGCAGGTGACGGCGGGCAGCACGGTGTCGAGCCGGGACCGGAAGCCGCGTTCGCCGAGGGCGGCGACAGACGGCATGTGCTTCAGCAGGTGGGGGGTGAGGCCGACGATGTCGAGGACGACAACGCGGTTCGCCGGGTGGTCGGTCGTCATGACGGGTCCTCCTTGAGGCCGAGGCCGGTCAACCGGTCACGGGCCCAGGCGAGTTCGGCGGCGATGCCGCCGGGCAGGTCGGCCGGCGGTTCGGGCAGGACGGACCAGGTGTAGGTCTCGACCTCGATGTGGTCGCAGCCGGCCGAGGCCCCGCCCAGCAGCCCGGTGAGGACCTGGTCGAGCTGGTCGGCCGTGGTACGCAGCGGGGGTTCGGGCTCGGTGTGCAGCGGGGCGTGGAAGTGGACGCGCCAGGGGCCGCCGTCGGCGGGAAGCCCGCCGCCCAAGGCCTCCGGGAGGTCGTCCACGCCGACGACGTCACCGTCGCTCGTGGTCCGGGTCTGGTGCAGGAACCGGGGTTCGGCGAGCCGGCGCAGGGCCGCGCGGGCGGCGGGGTCGGCCGGGGCGGCGGCCTCCACCGCGCAGGACGCCTGGAGCTTGACGACGGGCATCCCGGCTTCCGTGAGCCGGCGCAGGGCCTCGGAGGGCTGCTCGAACTGCACGGCGAGGTGGCAGGCGTCCAGGCAGACGCCGAGCCGGTCGGGGTCCAGTCCGCCGAGTTCCCGTACCGCCTGGGTGGTGGTCTCGACGACGCACCCGGGTTCGGGTTCGAAGCCGACGCGGATACGGCGGCCCGTCCACGCCTCCAGCGCGGCGAGCCCCGTGGTCAGGCGGGCCAGGGCGTGCCGGGCCTCCTCGGCGCAGGCGGGCGTCCACGGGGTGCGCCAGGCGAGCGGCAGCGTGGAGACGCTTCCGCGGCCGACATCGTCGGGGAGGAGGGCGGCGAGGACGCGGGCGCAGTCCAGGGTGTACTTCAGCCGGGCCTCGTCGGCCCAGTCGGGCAGGTACACGTCCTTTTTGACGACCTCGCGGTGGAATCCGGCGTACGGGAAGGCGTTGAGGGTGACGGTCTCCAGCCCGCGCGCCCCCAGCTCGCGCTTCAGCCGCGCCAGCGACCCCTCGTCGTCGGCGAGTTCGGTGACCACGCCCCGGGCCAGCCACAGCCCGATACCGAGCCGGTCGGCGCCGAGGCGTTCGCGCACGGGCTCGGCGTACGCGGCGAGTTGGGCGATGACGCCCTCCAGGTCCTCGGCCTGGTGGACGTTGCTGCAGTAGCCGAGGTGGACGGTCGTGCCGTCCGGATGCAGAAAGCGCATGGGACGGTCACGCTCCCCCGCGGCGTATGGAGTTGCCCTGGAAGGTGGCCTCCCCGTCCGGTTTGGGCTCGTCCAGCTCCAGCCGTCCGCTCTGGCCGTAGAAGGCGACGGGGTTGCGCCACAGCACGGCGTCCACGGCGTCGTCGCCGAACCCGGCGGCGAGCATGGCGTCGGCCGTCCTGCGGGTCTTGAGCGGATCCGAACGCCCCCAGTCCGCGGCGGAGTTCACGAGCACCCGTTCCGTGCCGTGCTCCTTGAGGATCGCCACCATCCGGTCCTCGCTCATCTTGGTCTTCGGGTAGATCGAGAACCCGGCCCAGCAGCCGCTGTCGAGGACCATGCCGACGGTGAGCTCGTTGAGGTGGTCGAGGACGACGAGTTCGGGGGCGATGCCCGACTCCCGTACGACGTCCAGAGTGCGCCGCGTACCGGCCGCCTTGTCGCGGTGCGGGGTGTGCACGAGGGCGGGCAGCTCGTGCTCGACGGCGAGCTGGAGCTGCCGGGCGAGCGCCTGGTCCTCCTGCGGTGTCATCGAGTCGTAGCCGATCTCGCCGACGGCGACGACCCGGTCCTTGGCGAGGTAGCGGTCCAGTTCGTCGAGGACCGGGAGGCAGCGGGGGTCGTTGGCCTCCTTCGGGTTGAGCGCGATCGTGCAGAAGTGCTGGATGCCGAACTGGGCGGCACGGTACGGCTCCCAGCCGAGCAGCCCGTCGAAGTAGTCGTAGAAGCTCTCGGGCGAGGTCCGGGGCTGGCCGAGCCAGAAGGCGGGCTCCACGACCGCGCGTACCCCGGCGGCGTACATCGCCTCGTAGTCGTCGGTCGTCCGGGAGGTCATGTGGATGTGGGGGTCGAAGATGCGCACGGTCAGCCCTCTTCCTTGAGTACGTCCGTGAGTCGGTCCATGGGTCGGTCCGTGAGTGCGTGCTTGAGTTCCGCGCCGATGACGTCCGGGAAGGCTCGGACGAGGGGCACGACGTCCTGGGGTACGTCCCGTCCGGCGACGATCCGCTCGTGGGCGAAGTCGGCGAGCATCCGGGCCAGTTCGCGGTCCGCGCGGCGGTCGAGGCCGGTGACGCGGTCGAGCGGGATCTCGCAGAACACGCACTTCAGTACGGCCTGGCGGAACTCGGCGTCCGGGAGATGCGCGGCGGCGTACGGGCCGAGGGCGGCCTCGACCAGGGTGGTGTCGTTGCCCCGCAGGGCTTCCCGTACGAGGGGCAGGGCGAGGTCGCCCAGGTCGAGCAGCGCCACGGCGCGCAGGACGGCGCGCTGTTCGGCCGGGTCGCCGTGCCGGTGCAGGCGGGTCACCTCGTCGGCGAGGGCCTGGCCGCGCAGGGGCAGCGCGGTGAGCAGGACGGCCCGGGCGGCCTCGTCGACGCTCCAGTGGCCGTCGAGGCGGCCGTGTCCGCAGCGCCGCCGGACGGCCGGGAAGAGCCGTCGTACGGCGGCGGGTTCGGCCGTCACCTTGACAACGCTGTCGTCCAGCCAGGCGCGGGCCGTCGGGTCCAGCACGGCGATCAGGGCGGGGTGGGGGTTCGGCGGGGTCGGCGCGGAGGCGGTCGTGACTGCCATCGAGGAACACCTTCTGCGAGGTGGGAGGGGTGGGGCCTGAAGCAGGGCGGGCGGGGGGTGCGTCTAGCCGAGCGCGCGCAGGAACTCGATCGAGCGGTGGGCGACTTCGGGCGCGTCGAGCGAGCCGCCCTGGATCTCCACGGAGATCAGACCGCGGTGGTTCATCGCGCGCAGGGCGTCCAGGACGGGCGGGAAGTCGATCTCGCCGGCGCCGAATTCGAGGTGCTGGTGGATGCCGCGCCGCATGTCCTCGATCTGCACGTTGCGCAGAAGAGGCGCCGCGTCGTGCACGCAGTCGAGCACGGAACGATTCTCCACGCAGTGCGCGTGGCCGATGTCCAGGGTGATCCCGAACAGCTCGTGCCCGTCGACGAGTTGGGCGAGGCGCAGGCAGCGTTCCACGGTGTCGACGAACATGTACGGCTCCGGCTCGAAGGCCAGCGCGACGCCGTACGTCTCCGCTGTCTCCAGCACGGTCTCGACACCGGCCGCGAGTCGCTTCCACGCGTCCCGCTCCGGCAGCCCGTCCGGCGCGGGGCCGCTGCACAGATGCACGGTGGGCGCCCCGAGGTCCGCCGCGATACGCAGCGCGCGGCGCAGCAGATCGACCCTCGGCTCGGAGCCGTCGGACATCAGCGTGGGCAGGTGCTTGCCCCAGGGGTCGAGGAAGTACGGCGCCCCGGTCTCGACCGTCACGTCCAGTCCGTGCCGCGCGAGTTGCCGCGCGAGGTCGTCGACGCGTCTCGGCAGGTCGTCCGCGTACGGGTCGAGATGGCCGTGGTCGAGGGTGAGCGCGACGCCGTCGTAGCCGAGGTCGGCGAGGACGACCAGGACGTCGGAGAGCCGGTGGTGCGTGAACCCGTTGGTGCCGTAGCCGAACTTGAGGGGGGTGGAGACAGAAGTGGGGGGAGGTCTCATGGTGCGGGTTCCTCACACGGAGGTGTGGTGGGTCTCAGGTGGGCGATATGCGCCGGGCGAGCCGTCGCGCGAGGGGATGGATCACACCGAGCGCCGCGGCGACACCCGGCGCCCCACCGCGCGCGGTCAGCGCGGCCTGCAAAGGCATCAGCCCCATGATCCCGGCCCCCACGGCCCGCCCCACGTTCTCCCCCGACGGCTCCCGCATGGCCCGGACCTGGGCGGCCCCATAGGTCCCTAGATAGGCAAGGGCACCACCAAGGCCGATGGCAGCCCGCAGCCTCTTGGAAGTCACGGCGCCGGCAACCCCCTTGAGGGGCGCGGGGAACTGCGCGACAAGCCCCGACGGCGCGGCAGACGCCGAACAGCCTCGCGCGGCACCCCTCAAGACGCCACCCGAGACCGGAACGGCCCCCGCGGCGAGCGCCGTCACCGCAGACACCGCCAGCGTCGCCGAAGGCACCCGCTCAGGCGCCCCACCGACCTCATACCGACTCAGCGCCATCAGCGTCCCGGTATGCACCCCGACCAGCCCGGCAGGCACCGCGGCCCGCCGCAGCAAACCCCCGACCGACTCCGCCCCGCCCCCCGCCGCGACCGCTCCGGCCAGAACGTCCAGAACCCGAGCCCCAGCCATGGCGAAGCCCCCCGCCGGGGTGGACTTCAGCTTCAGGTCGTACGCCCACACCAGCCCCGCCAACGGCAGCGCGACACCCACACCGCGCCGGCCCCCCGCCGCGGCGGCGAGACCGAGCCCCGCCGCCGTGAGCGTTCCGGCCACGGCGAGCGCGGTACGCCGCGGAACCCGTCCCGACGGCACAGGTCGCCCCGGCCGCTCGACGGAGTCCACCGCCGCGTCGGCGTAGTCGTTCAGGGCCATGCCGGCCCAGTACAGGCAGACGGAGGAACCGATCACTCCGAAGGTACGGGCGCTCAGCGGGCGTCCGACGGCGGCCGCTCCCGCGAGCACGTCGCCGGGCACACTCAGCGCGGCCGGAGCTCTGACGAGTTCGGCGAGGTCACTGAGGCGCACGGCAGACCGGGATCCGAAGCGGGCAACCGCTTTCCGATCTTTCATGCGCCGCACCCTACTCGCGGCCGTTGACCATTCAGGCACCTACCGCTTGGTAAGCGAAGTGACAAAGTAGACAGAGAATCTTTCTTACCTTGGCACCCCAACACCCGGTAAACGTGGACCGTTTGAGCAGTTCGACGCTCCCGCCGAACAGCCTCACGCTCCCCGCTGAACAGCCGCGCGCTCCCCGCCGGGCAGCTCACGGCTCCTGCCTCAGCCGCCGCCACACCGCCTTGGCCGCGTTGTGCCCCGACATGCCGTGCACGCCCGGTCCGGGCGGGGTGGCCGACGAGCAGATGTAGACGGCCGGGTGCGGGGTGCGGTAGGGGAAGAGCGACAGCCTGGGCCGGAGCAGGAGTTGGAGCCCGGAGGCGGCGCCGGAGGCGATGTCCCCGCCGACGTAGTTGGCGTTGCGGGCGGCGAGTTCGGCCGGTCCGGCGGTCGCGCGGGCGAGGACGCGGTCGCGGAACCCCGGGGCGAAGCGCTCCAGTTGGCGTTCGATGGCGTCGGTGAGGTCTCCGGTCCAGCCGTTGGGCACATGGCCGTACGCCCAGAAGACATGCTTGCCCTCGGGTGCCCGGGTCGGGTCGACGACGCTGGGCTGCACCGTGATCATGAACGGCTTGTCGGGTGCCCGGCCCTCCCGGGACGCGGCGCGCAGCGCGGCGCCGATCTCCGCGCTGTCCCCGCCGACCTGCACGGTGCCGGCCCGCCGCGCCTCCGGTGAGGTCCACGGCACGGGGCCGTCCAGCGCGTAGTCGATCTTGAAGGCTGCGGCGCCGTAGCGGTAGTTCTCGTAGTAGCGGCCGAGCCCGGCGATGCGGGCCAGCGCGGTGGGTGAGGTGTCGAAGATGTACGCGCGGGCGGGCGGCAGGTCGTCGAGCCGCTTGACCTCGTAGTCGGTGTGGACGGTGCCGCCGAGGTCCTGCAGATAGGCGGTGAGGGCGTCGGAGATGGACTGGGAGCCGCCGCGGGCCACGGGCCACCCGCGGGCGTGCGCGGCGAGGGCGAAGACCAGGCCGATGGCGCTGGTGGCGAAGCCGCCCAGCGGGGCGATGACGTGCGCGACGAGGCCGGCGAACAGCGTCCTGGCCCGCTCGTCACGGAAGCGGCGCATCAGCCACGTCGACGGGGGCAGTCCGACCAGGCCGAACCGGGCGAGGGTGACGGGGTCCCGGGGGAGCGCGGTGAGGGGCAGGGACATGAAGTCCCGGGCCAGGGTGTCCCACTTGGCGAGGAACGGCTCGACCAGCCTGCGGTACGTGCCCGCGTCGCGCGGGCCGAAGGAGGCGGCGGTCTCGGCGACGGACCGGGACAGCACGGCGGCGCTGCCGTCGGTGAAGGGGTGCGCCATGGGCAGCTCGGCGTGCAGCCACTGAAGGCCGTAACGGTCGAGCGGCATGGTCCGGAACACGGGCGAGTTGATGCCCAGGGGATGCGCGGCGGAGCACGGGTCGTGCCGGAAGCCGGGGAGGGTCAGCTCCTCGGTACGGGCTCCGCCGCCGACGGTGTCCCGCGCCTCGAACACGGCCACGGAGAAGCCGCGGCGGGCCAGCTCCACGGCAGCGGTCAGTCCGTTCGGCCCCGCTCCCACCACGACCGCATCGAGCATCGACGGCACCTTCGGACTCCTTCGTCAGCCGATGGCCATTGAAGGATCAGGATATGCCGGGGCACTGACAGAGCAGGGGTGCGGTGCCGCACCCGGAGGGCGCGGGGCCGTGTCGGTCCGGGCCGGGCCGAGCTCCTGGACCAGTCGATCCGGGGCCGGGCCGAGCTCCTGGACGATCAGCGTCCTGCCGCCAGCAGTCCGGCGACCCGGCGAGCCGTGGCCGCGTCCCGGGCCGTGGTGAACGGCAGCGCGTTGCCGCCCGTGATGCGGAAGGGTTCGCCCGCGTGGGTCAGGTGGGCGCCGCCCGCCTCCTCGACCAGGAGGATGCCCGCGGCGTGGTCCCAGGCCAGGTCCCAGCTGAACGCGGTCGCGTCCAACTCGCCCCGGGCGACGGCGAGATACTCAAGGCCCGCCGAACCGCAGGGGCGCGGCCGGACCCCGTCGGTCCACAGGCCAAGCAGCTGGCGCTTCTGTTCGTCGGTCGTGTAGTCCGGGTGGGAGGTGGCGACGTCCAGGTCCCGGCCGGGTTCCGGCGCGCCGGAGCGCAGCCGCACGCCGTCGAGGTAGGCACCCTTGCCCCGGATCGCCGTGGCCAGTTGGTCGCGGGCGGGGGCGTAGGTCCAGGAGGCGAGCACGACGCCGCGTTGTGCGAGCGCCACCAGCGTGCAGAAGCCGGTGTCGCCGTGCACGAACTGGCGGGTGCCGTCGACGGGGTCGACGATCCAGACCGGGGCGTCGCCCTGGAGCGCCTCGTACGACGCCGGGTCGGCGTCCACCGTCTCCTCGCCGACCACGACCGAGCCGGGCAGCAGCGCGCCGAGCACCTCGGTGAGGTGCTTCTCGGCGAGCCGGTCGGCGTCGGTCACCAGGTCGTGCGGTCCGGCCTTCTGGTCGACCTCGTGGTCGGCCAGCTGCCGGAAGCGGGGCATGATCTCGGCCGCGGCCGCCTGGCGGACCGCTTCTTCCACGTCTGCCGCGTGCCTGCCGAGAAACTCGTCGATGGTTTCGTTTTCTTCGATCACCCCTCCATGAGAGCACGCCCCACTGACAATCCCCGCCGGCCGGGTGGCCGGCGGATGGCATCGACATGAACACGAGGGGCGGATATCAGCAGGTCAGACCCCGGGGCTCGGCGTCCGGGGCCTGCCCTCAGCGCCCGACCGCATAGCCCTGCATCCCCCGGGGATTCGCCGCCGCCGACAGCACCCCGGTCTCCGGGTCCCGCGCGACGGCGCACAGCCGCCCCTCCGACCAGTCGTCCCCGACGGTCACCTCGTGCCCGCGCCGCCTCAGTTCCTCGACCACCTCGACGGGCGTACGGGACTCCACGGTGACGCTTCCCGGGCGCATCCCGCGCGGGTAGAAGGAGCCGGGGAAGCTGTCGTTGTGCCAGTTCGGGGCGTCGATCGCGCCCTGGAGGTCGAGGCCGCCGCGGACCGGGGCGCGCAGGGCGACCGCCAGGAGGAAGTGCAGCTGCCACTGGTCCTGCTGGTCCCCGCCGGGCGTGCCGAAGGCCATGACGGGCACGCCGTCGCGCAGGGCGATCGAGGGCGTGAGCGTCGTACGGGGCCGCCGTCCCGGTGTGAGCGAGTTCGGCAGGCCCTCCTCCAGCCAGGTCATCTGGAGCCGGGTGCCGAGCGGGAAGCCCAGTTCGGGCACGACGGGGTTGGACTGGAGCCAGCCGCCGCTGGGTGTGGCCGCGATCATGTTGCCCCAGCGGTCGACGATGTCGAGGTGGCAGGTGTCGCCGCGGGTGGCGCCGTCGGCGGAGACGTCGGGCTCGCCCGGGACCGGCGACGTGGGGCTCTTGGCGACGGTCGGCTCGCCCACGCCCAGCACGTCGAAGCCGGGTTCGTCGGAGGCCACCACGCGCGCGTGGGCGCACAGGCGCGGGGCGCGTCCGCCCGGGCTGCCGGGCCGCAGCTCGTGGGAGGCCTTCTCGCCGACCAGCTCCCGCCGGGCCGCGTTGTACTCGTCCGACAGCAGCTCGGCGAGCGGCACCTCGGCCGCGTCGCCGTACCAGGCCTCCCGGTCGGCCATGGCCAGCTTGCAGCCCTCGACCAGCAGATGGACGTACTCGGCGGACCCGTACCGGGGCAACTCGGGCGGAAGCAGGGCGAGCTGCTGGAGGAGGACCGGTCCCTGGCTCCAGGGGCCGGCCTTGCACACGGTCCAGCCGTTCCAGTCGTACGTCGCCGGCGCCTCGTAGGTCGCGGACCAGGCGGCGAGGTCGGCGGCCGTGAGCGTGCCGGTGTGCCGCTCGCCGCTGGTGTCCATGGTGGGCCGCTGGGCCTGCCGTACGAGGGCCTCGGCGATGAACCCGGTGCGCCACACCTCCCGCGCGGCCTCGATCTGCGCGACCCGGTCCCCGGCACCGGCGACCTCGTCGAGCAGCCGCTTCCAGGTGGCGGCAAGGGCGGGGTTGCGGAACAGCTCCCCGGGCCTGGGCGCCTTCCCGCCGGGCAGGTACACCTCGGCCGACGAGGTCCACTCCGTCTCGAACAGCTCCCGCACGGTCTCCACGGTCTCGCCGACGCGCTCCACGGGCGCGTGGCCGTGTTCGGCGTATCCGATGGCGTACTGCAGTACTTCGGCGAGCGACTTGGTGCCGTGGTCCCGCAGCAGCAGCATCCAGGCGTCGAACGCGCCGGGCACGGCGGCGGCGAGCGGTCCCGTGCCGGGCACGAGGTCCAGTCCGAGCTCTCGGTAGTGCGCGACGGTCGCCCCGGCCGGTGCCACGCCCTGCCCGCACAGCACCCGTACCTCGCCGCCGGTCGGGGCGAGGAGGATCGGTACCTCACCGGCCGGTCCGTTGAGATGCGGCTCGACGACGTGCAGCACGAACGCGCCGGCCACGGCGGCGTCGTAGGCGTTGCCCCCGCGTTCCAGTACGGCCATCGCGGACTGCGAGGCGAGCCAGTGGGTGGAGGACACCATGCCGAAGGTGCCCTGGAGGGTCGGGCGGGTGGTGAACATAGGGAGCAGGCTATCGATCACCATGCGCCCTGGCTGAGCACCCCCGAGCGCCGCCGCCCGATTCCGGGAATCGCGCGACGGAGTGATCTGCGTCACCAAGATCTGGAACCGAGTGATGTTTCCCGGAGGCGGCTCGCTGGGTATGGCGGGCCGCCTGTGTGTCGGGTGTGCCTCAGGTGACTTCTTCGTGGCCCTGGCCCTTTCGGCGGCTCTGGGCCTTCTACTGGGGTGGGTTCGTCGTGAGTCGTCGTACGTCGCATGCGTACAGACCGTTGAGCTTGAAGCGCCGGGCGTGGCTGACGCTCGGCGGGGTAGTGGTGGGGGGCGCGGGTGTGGTGACCTACGCGGTTGCCAGCCCGTCCGGCGATCCGGGCGCGGGTGGACGGGCGAAGCGGCCGGTGCAGGTCTACGACCTCGCCCTGAAGGGGGCGACGGTCGGCAAGCGGGAGCTTCCGCGTACGGACACCGAGCAGTTCTCGCTGGTCGGCGTGTCCTGGGCGGGAGCCGTCAAGCGGCTCGACGGCACGGCGCAGGTGCGCACCCGCGACATGGAAGGCGGCGCGTGGAGCGCCTGGCGGGACCTCGAGGTGAACATCGACCCGCCGGAGGACCCGCAGGCCGGGATGCGCGGCGCGTCCGAGCCGCTGTGGGTCGGTCCCTCCGACGGCGTCCAGGTCCAGGTCGTCCACGAGGACGGCACCACCGGCGCGCTGCCCAAGGGCCTGGAGGTCAACCTGGTCGATCCGGGCGTGGTGACCGAGGCCGAGACGAAGGCGACCGAGCCGGCGGCGTTCGTCGCCGCGGAGACCGGCCCGGCGGCCACGCCCACCGACGGTACGACCGTGACGCCGACGGACGACCCGACCACCACGTCGCCGACGCCGACCGAGACCACGGCCACGGCCACGCCCACGCCCACGCCCACGCCCACGCCCACGCCCACGCCCACCGGTTCGGCGTCCCCCTCTACGTCCCCGAGCACGTCCCCTGAGCCGTCGGCCACCACGCCCACCGCGCCGCCGTCCACCGTGCCCGAGCCGCCGGTGACCTCGCGGGCCGGCTGGGGCGCCGACGAGTCGCTCAGCCCGGACCCCTCGGAGTACAACGCCGACGTCAAGGCGGTCTTCGTCCACCACACCGACGGGGCCAACGACTACTCCTGCGCCGACTCCGCCTCGATCGTGCGCGGCATCTACGCCTACCACACGCAGGTCAACGGCTGGAACGACATCGGCTACAACTTCCTGGTCGACAAGTGCGGCACGGTCTTCGAGGGCCGCAAGGGCGGTATCGACCTGCCGGTGCTCGGTGCTCACACCTACGGCTGGAACCGGGAGTCGGCGGGCATCGCGGTGCTCGGTGAGTACACCTCCACCGGTGCTTCCGACCCCGCGCTGACCGCGGTCGCCCGCGTGGCGGCCTGGAAGCTCGGCCAGTACGGAGCCGACCCGGCCGGCACCGTCCAGCTCACCGCGGGCGCGACCCAGAAGAACTACTTCGGCACCAGCTACACCGCGGGTACCAAGTACACCTTCAACCGGATCTCCGGCCACCGCGACGGCTACAACACCCAGTGCCCCGGCAACTCCCTCTACGCCCAGCTGCCGACGATCCGCACCTGGGCGGCCGGCCCGGTGCGGGGCCTGAAGGTCACCTCGCTCACCGGCGCGGGCCTTTCGGGCTCGACGTACTACACCAAGGGCGCCGTCACCGTCCGCTGGTCGGCGACCACGCCGTCCTCGCTGATCAAGAGCTTCCAGGTGCTGGTCGACGGCAAGACAGCCGCCACCACCTCCGGCACCGCCACCTCCGCGAACACCACCCTGCCCCTGGGCAGCCACACCGTCGCGGTGCGTGCGGTGCACCAGTCCGGCAGGACCGTGACCACGGCCGCGCTGAACGTCGTCGCGGAGACGACCGCACCGACCTTCACCACCACGCCGAAGCTGTCCCTGCGCACCGGCACCGTCAACACCGCCGCCGTTCCGGTCACCCTCGGCTGGAAGGCGACCGACAACGCCGCGTTGAGCTCCGTGAAGCTGCTGGCCCCGACCACGGCCACATACGGCCCGACCACCACCAGCTCGGCCAGGACGGCCAAGTCCGGTACGGCCACCACCTGGTCGATGCGTGCCTACGACTACGCCGGCAACTACCGCACCTCCTCCCCCGCCTACAGCCCGGTGATCCTTCAGGAGACCTCGGCGGTGAAGTCCGGCAGCTGGACGACCCGCTCCTCCACCAGTTACCTGGGCGGCAAGTCGTACTCCAGCGGCTCCAAGGGCGCCAGCCTCACCTGGACCTTCACGGGCCGCTCCGCCTCCTGGGTGGCCTCCCGCGCCTCCAGCTCGGGTCAGGTCTACGTCTACGTCGACGGCGTCAAGGTCAGCACGGTCGACGTGAAATCCTCCACCACCCTCTACCGGCAGGCGATCTGGACGAAGACCTGGTCCAGCAGCGCCAAGCACACCGTCAAGATCGTCGTGGTCGGCACCAGCGGCCGCCCCACCATCACCACCGACGGTCTCGTCTACATCAAGTAGCCCCGCGGTCCCCGTTCAACGAGGGACATGGGGACATAGGGACATACGGTCCAGGGGCCCGGGTCCCGCCTGGTCGGTCAGGCGGGACCCGGGCCCGGCCCTGTTCACCCTCCGTATGTCGACCCCGAGGTCGAGCACGTCACGGTGTTGAGCGCCTCCTCCGGTAACGCGGAGGCCGGCGAGGCCCTGCAGCGGGCTTGATCGTCCGGCGTCACTTCTGCCCCGCCCACGGCGATCCAGCGCCCGGAAAACACCGCCCGGGAGACCCCGGAGACCCAGGTCACAGCGTCGGAGAGGGAAAGGTCACAGCCGTGCCCTCTGCTGCTCCTTTGTCGATCTGACCTAGCATCCGAGCATGACGGTTCTGCCTGACGACGGGCTCTCGCTGGCCGCCGAGTTCCCTGACGCAACCCATGAGCAGTGGCAACACCTGGTGGAAGGTGTGCTGCGCAAGTCGGGCAAGGACGTCTCGGGCGCGGCAGCGGAAGACGCCCTGTCCACAGCTCTGGAGGACGGGCTTCGTACCCGTCCGCTGTTCACCGCGCGCGACGCCGCGCCCGACCCCGGTCTGCCCGGGTTCGCCCCGTTCGTCCGCGGCTCCCGGGCCGAGGGCAACACGGTCGGCGGCTGGGATCTGCGGCAGCGGCACACGGCGGTCGCGGACGGTGTGGCGCTCGCGGACCTGGAGAACGGCGTCACCTCGCTCTGGCTGGTCCTCGGCGAGGGCGGCATCCCGGTGTCGTCGCTCGGCCGGGTCCTGGACGGCGTCTATCTCGACCTCGCACCCGTCGCCCTGGACGCGGGAGCCGACGTGGAGCCCGCCGCCCGCGAGTTGCTGCGGCTGTACGGGGAGCGCGGCGTCGCCAAGGAGGCGGCGCGCGGCAACCTCGGCGGGGACCCGCTCGGCCATGAGGCCCGTACCGGAAAGTCCTCGGCGTTCGCACCGGTCGCCGCGCTGGCTCGGCTGTGTGCCGAGGAGTACCCGGGGCTGCGGGCGCTGACCGTGGACGCGCTGCCGTACCACGAGGCCGGTGGCTCGGCCGCGCAGGAGCTGGGCTCCTCGCTGGCGACCGGCGTCGCGTATCTGCGGGAGCTCACCGAGGCCGGGCTGACGGCCGAACAGGCCTGTGCGCAGCTGGAGTTCCGCTACGCGGCCACGGCCGACCAGTTCCTGACCATCGCCAAGCTGCGCGCCGCGCGCCGGCTGTGGGCGCGGGTGACCGAGGTGTGCGGGGCGCCGACGGCTCAGGTGCAGCACGCCGTCACCTCGCCGGTGATGATGACGCGCCGCGACCCGTGGGTGAACATGCTGCGCACGACGGTGGCCACGCTGGCCGCCGGGGTCGGCGGCGCTGACGCGGTGACCGTGCTGCCCTTCGACCACGCGCTCGGTCTACCGGACGCGTTCGCGCGGCGCATCGCCCGCAACACCTCGACCATCCTCATCGAGGAGTCGCACCTCGCCCGGGTGATCGACCCGGCGGGCGGCTCCTGGTACGTGGAGTCCCTCACCGACGAACTGGCCCGTGCGGGCTGGGAGTTCTTCCAGCGGATCGAGCGGGCCGGCGGTCAGGCCGCCGTGTTGCGCTCCGGTCAGCTGCGCCAGGACCTGGCCGAGACCTGGGAGGCACGCACCGGGAAGCTCGCCAAGCGGCGCGAACCCGTCACCGGCGTCAGCGAGTTCCCGTACCTCTCCGAGCCGCCCGTGGAGCGCGAGCCCGCGCCCGCACCCCGGTCCGGCGGTCTCCCCCGGGTCCGCCGCGACGAGGCGTACGAGGCGCTGCGCGCCCGCTCCGACGCCCACCTGGCCGCCACCGGCTCCCGGCCCCGGATCTTCCTGGCCGCGCTCGGCCCGGCCGCCGCGCACACCGCGCGCCTCACCTTCGCCTCGAACCTGTTCCAGGCGGGCGGCATCGAGCCCGTCACCGAGGGCTCCTTCGAGGAGAGCGGCGCCACCGAGGTGTGCCTGTGCTCCAGTGACGCCCTGTACGAGGAGCAGGCCGCGGCCGTGGCCGCCGGGTTCAGGTCGGCGGGCGCCACGCACGTGTTCCTCGCGGGCCGGCCCGGGCAGTACACCGATGTCGACAGTTACGTCTTCGCGGGCTGTGACGCCGTCGCCGTGCTGTCCGCCACCCTCGACCGCATGGGAGTGTCCTGATGGGAATCCCCGACTTCTCCGGGATCGAACTGGGGACCCCGGCCACCGGCGGCGGCGCCGACGAGTGGCGTACGGCCGTCAAGCAGGCCACGGGCGGCGACGAGCCGCTGTGGGAGACCCCCGAGGGCATCGCGGTCAAGCCGCTGTACACCGGCCGTGACCTGGAGGGCCTGGACTTCCTCGGCACCTACCCGGGCATGGCCCCGTATCTGCGCGGCCCGTACCCGACGATGTACGTCAACCAGCCCTGGACGATCCGCCAGTACGCCGGCTTCTCGACCGCCGAGGAGTCCAACGCGTTCTACCGCCGCAACCTGGCGGCCGGTCAGAAGGGCCTGTCGGTCGCCTTCGACCTGCCCACGCACCGGGGTTACGACAGCGACCACCCCCGCGTGACGGGTGACGTCGGCATGGCGGGCGTGGCCATCGACTCGATCTACGACATGCGGCAGCTGTTCGACGGCATCCCGCTGGACAAGATGACCGTGTCGATGACGATGAACGGCGCCGTGCTGCCGGTGCTCGCGCTGTACATCGTGGCGGCGGAGGAGCAGGGCGTACCGCCGGAGAAGCTGGCCGGGACCATTCAGAACGACATTCTGAAGGAGTTCATGGTCCGCAACACCTACATCTATCCGCCGAAGCCGTCGATGCGGATCATCTCCGACATCTTCGCGTTCACCTCGCAGCGGATGCCGCGCTACAACTCCATCTCCATCTCCGGCTACCACATCCAGGAGGCGGGTGCGACGGCCGACCTGGAGCTGGCGTACACGCTCGCGGACGGCGTGGAGTACATCCGGGCGGGCCGGGAGGCCGGCCTGGACGTGGACGCGTTCGCGCCCCGGCTGTCGTTCTTCTGGGCGATCGGCATGAACTTCTTCATGGAGGTCGCCAAGCTGCGGGCGGCGCGCCTGCTGTGGGCGAAGCTGGTCAAGCAGTTCGACCCGAAGAACTCCAAGTCGCTGTCGCTGCGCACCCATTCGCAGACCTCGGGCTGGTCGCTGACCGCGCAGGACGTGTTCAACAACGTCACGCGCACCTGTGTCGAGGCGATGGCCGCGACGCAGGGCCACACGCAGTCGCTGCACACCAACGCCCTCGACGAGGCGCTGGCCCTGCCGACCGACTTCTCGGCGCGCATCGCCCGCAACACGCAGCTGCTCCTCCAGCAGGAGTCCGGCACCACCCGGGTCATCGACCCGTGGGGCGGCAGCGCCTACGTGGAGAAGCTGACGTACGACCTCGCCCGGCGCGCCTGGCAGCACATCCAGGAGGTGGAGGCGGCCGGCGGCATGGCCAAGGCCATCGACGCCGGCCTCCCGAAGCTGCGCATCGAGGAGGCCGCGGCCCGCACCCAGGCCAGGATCGACTCCGGTCGCCAGCCGGTGATCGGCGTGAACAAGTACCGCGTCGACAGCGACGAACAGATCGACGTGCTCAAGGTCGACAACTCCTCCGTGCGCGCCCAGCAGATCGCCAAGCTGCGGCGGCTGCGCGAGGAGCGGGACGAGACCGCCTGCCGGGACGCGCTGGACGCGCTGACCCGGGCGGCCGGCGGTGAGGGCAACCTGCTGGAGCTGGCGGTGAACGCGGCCCGCGCGAAGGCCACCGTCGGGGAGATCTCCGACGCCCTGGAGAAGGTGTACGGGCGGCACGCGAGCCAGATCCGTACGATCTCCGGCGTGTACCGCAACGAAGCCGGGGAGTCGCCGTCCGTGGACCGCACCCGTACCCTCGTGGACTCCTTCGAGGAGAGCGAGGGCCGCCGCCCGCGCATCCTGGTCGCCAAGATGGGCCAGGACGGCCACGACCGCGGCCAGAAGGTGATCGCCACCGCCTTCGCCGACCTCGGTTTCGACGTCGACGTCGGCCCGCTGTTCCAGACCCCGGCCGAGGTGGCCCGGCAGGCCGTCGAGGCGGACGTGCACATCGTCGGGGTGTCGTCGCTGGCGGCCGGGCACCTCACGCTCGTACCGGCGCTCAAGGAGGCGCTGGCCGAGGAGGGCCGCGAGGACATCATGATCGTGGTCGGCGGGGTGATCCCGCCGCAGGACGTGGCGACACTGCTGGAGATGGGCGCGGCGGCCGTCTTCCCGCCCGGGACGGTGATCCCGGACGCGGCCCACGACCTGGTGGAGCGGCTGGCAGCCGACCTCGGGCACGGCGTCTGAGCCCCATGGCGATCGAACTCGATGCGTATGTCAAGGGTGTTCTCGACGGGAAGCGGGCGATCGTCGCCCGCGCCATCACCCTCGTCGAGTCCACCCGGCCCCAGCACCGGGTGCTGGCCCAGCGGTTGCTGACCGAGCTGCTGCCGTACAGCGGGAAGGCCCGGCGGATCGGGGTCAGCGGGGTGCCGGGCGTCGGCAAGTCGACGTTCATCGACGCGTTCGGCACGATGCTGACCGGGTTCGGTCACCGGGTCGCGGTCCTGGCGGTCGACCCGTCGTCGAGCCGTACGGGCGGGTCGATCCTGGGCGACAAGACGCGGATGGAGCGCCTGTCGGTCGACCCGGCCGCCTTCATTCGCCCCTCCCCCACGGCCGGCACGCTGGGCGGTGTCGCGAAGGCCACCCGTGAGTCGATCGTGGTGATGGAGGCGGCGGGTTACGACGTGGTGCTGGTGGAGACGGTCGGGGTCGGCCAGTCGGAGACCGCGGTCGCGAACATGGTCGACTCCTTCCTGCTGCTGACGCTGGCCCGCACCGGCGACCAGCTCCAGGGCATCAAGAAGGGCGTCCTGGAACTGGCCGACGTGCTCGCCGTCAACAAGGCGGACGGCCCGCACGAGCGGGACGCTCAGGCCGCCGCGCGCGAACTGTCGGGCGCGCTCCGGCTGATGCACGGCAAGGACGCCGCCTGGACCCCGCCCGTGCTGCACTGCAGCGGACGCGAGTCGATCGGCCTGGACACCGTCTGGGAGCGCCTGGAACAGCACCGTTCCCTGCTCGACTCCACGGGCCGTCTCGCCGCCAAGCGCCGCGACCAGCAGGTCGACTGGACCTGGACCATGGTCCGCGACGAGCTCCTCGGCCGGCTGCACGCCGACCCGTCGGTGCGGGCGGTCACGCCGGGGCTCGAACAGCAGGTCAGGAATGGCGAGTTGACGGCGACACTCGCCGCCGAGCGGATCCTCGCGGCGTTCGGTGACGGGCACGGGGCACGGGGTCAGAGCGCCGACGCGTCGGGACTGCGCGGCGCCACCAGCCCCGACGCGTAGGCGAACACCACGAGTTGGGCGCGGTCCCGGGCGCCCAGCTTCGTCATCGCCGCTCGCGGCGGGTCAGGCACTCCAGGCCGGGGGGCCACGCGGGCTCCCGACAGGTCCGGGTCCGCGGCGATGTGGCGGGCCCTGAAGCCCGCCCCAGTGACAGCGACGTCAGCCCTTTGACATCCTCCCCCTCTTAAAAGAGGGGGATTCCAACCCAGTTGGGTTGAGGTTCACGGGTGCTCGAACGGCTGGTGGCCGTTGTCACCCCTCCGGCACCGGCTGTGCGCCGGGGGCGGCAGATCCCGCCCTGTCCTGCCGCGACGTTGGTTGCCGCATTGGTGTCCGCGTGGCAGGTGAAGCCGCAGGATACGCACTCGAACTCGGCTTGGCTCTTGCGCGAGTTCCTGTCGATCCACCCACAGGCACTGCACCGCAGGGAGGTGTAGGGCGCGGGGACGTCCTCGACCCGACCGGGGGCCTTGTACTCGGTACGCTGCCGGAGCAGGCCCCGGCCCTGGGCGAGGTTGGCCCGGTTCAGGCCGGATTGCTGCGCCACGTTCTTGCCGGGCTGCTCGACGGTTCCCTTCGCCGAGTGGGTCATGTTCTTGATGTTCAGCTTCTCGAACCGGATGAGGTCGTAGGTACGGGCGAGCATGGTGCTGGTCTCTCGCCCCAGTCCTCGCGCCGGTTCGCCTCCCGCGCCCTGAGAGCACGCGCGTGCACTCGCGTGGGGCGAGCACACGCGTGTGCCGGGCGCCGCCCTGGAGCCGTTCATCAACCGGATCGCGTCGGCCCTGCTGACCGAGAACCTGCTGCCGGCGGGCGCCCAGCGTTTCCGGGCGGTACCGCAGCCTGGCGGGCCGCACCCTCGCCCGCACCGTGCGCCGTCCCGCCCGCCCCGGCACCTCCCTCCAGCTGCTCGACCCCGTCGATCCCGGTGAGGCCCCCGCCTGGGCGCGGGGCACGCCCGTCGGGATCGCGTACGCGGCGCTGCTCAGGGCGGCCATGCGGGGCGCGGGCCTGCTGGACGCCGACGACCACGACCTGGTGGAGCAGACCCTCCAGGGGCACACCGACCACTGTCTGGTGCATCTCGTCGCGTACGGCGCCTTTGTGGCGGTGGACCGCACTGAAAGCGCTATCTGCGCGCAAATCGCCCAGGAGGCCATGTAATTCGCCCAGGGCACCCCGTAATTACCGCGTTCCCACGGCCCTTCTGTAATGGCGTCAGCACGGAGCGAGTTGGCACTTCCGCCCCACAGGGAGTCATGTGACACTGGCGTCCCGTCCGCAGTGCGGACTCCTTCCGCACCGTCCCCCACGAGAAGTGCGCCGTGCGTTCTCTGCCTTTGCCGCTCGCCCTCACCGCGCGTCTGTCGCCCGTCGTCGTGCTCGCCGCGGCGGGCTGGGCGCTGTCGTCCGGACCGTTCGCCGCGACACCGGCGGCCGAGGACCAGGCGACCCAGAAGAGCGGCGACGAGTCGCCCACGGCACCCGCGACGGCGGCCGTGTCGAAGACGTACGCCGCCGCTCCCTCACCCTGCGGCAGCCTGGGCCCGAAGTCGATAAAGGCGCTCGTCCCGGGCGCCAAGACGGCCGGCAAGGAGATCCCGTCGACCGACTCCGAGCTGCGCCGCACCTGTTCGTGGAACGCGCTCAAGGGCTACGACTACCGGTGGCTGGACGTGTCCTTCGAGATCACCAAGTCGGACGAGGCGGCCGAGAAGTCCTACAAGGAGCGTGTCGCGGACCGCAGTGGCGGCGGTGCCGTCCCGGGCATCGGCGACTCGGGGTACTCGGTCGTCAACCTCTCCACCGAGGACAAGCAGCAGACCCGCGAGGGCGTGGTGCTGGTCCGCGTGTCCAACGCGCTGGTCTCCATCACGTACAGCGGCAGCGACTTCGAGTCGAAGAAGGCGCCCGACACGGACGAGATCAACAAGGGGGCGATCAAGGCGGCCCGGGAGGCGGTTGCCGCCCTGGAGGACGGCCAGAAGGGCTGACCGCCCTCCACAGCCGTCCCCCACAGCAGTCCTCCCCCAACCGTCCTTGCCCAGCCGTCCTCCGCAGCCGTCCGGTTCAGGCGGCGGTGCGTTCGCGGTGGCCGGCCATCAGCACCACGTACAGCACCAGCGAGGCCCCCAGGCCCACCGCCCAGCCGTAGTCGGCCAGCGGCTTGAGGAACGGGATCAGTCCGTCCGTCGGGAACGGCCCGGTCTTCGTCCCGTCGGCACCCACGCCCGAGTACGAGCCGCCGACCGCGAGCACGCCGCCGACGAGGAAGGCGACGATCGCGCGCCAGTTCCAGCCGGACGTGTACCAGTAACGCCCGCCGGGCGTGTACAGGTCGGCCAGGTGCAGGACCGTACGGCGGACGACCCAGTAGTCGGCGATCAGGATGCCCGCGACCGTGCCGAGCAGGCCGCCGACCACGCCGAGCCAGGTGAAGATGTAGAACTCGGGCGTCGAGATCAGCTTCCACGGGAAGATCAGAATCCCGACGACACCCGTGATCAGCGCGCCCGTACGGAAGTTGATGAGTTTCGGCGCCAGGTTGGCCAGGTCGTACGCCGGTGAGACGACGTTGGCCGCGATGTTCACGGAGACGGTCGCGACGAGGACGATGACCAGTGCGAAGAGCAGCCCGAAGGCGTTGTCCGTCTTGGCCGCGAGGGCGACCGGGTCCCAGATCGCCTCGCCGTAGACGACCTCGGAGCCGGAGGTGACCAGCACGGCGAGGATCGCGAACAGCGTCATCGTCGTGGGCAGACCGAGGGACTGACCCCAGGTCTGCGCCTTCTGGCTGGCGCCGAAGCGCGTGAAGTCAGGAATGTTCAGCGACAGAGTGGCCCAAAAACCGATCATTCCCATCAGGGACGGGAAGAAGACCGGCCAGAAGTCGGCCCCCCAGCCCAGCTTCGACGGCTGGTCCAGCAGCGCGCCGAACCCGTCCGCCTTGACCGCGATCCAGATCAGCAGCACAAGCGCGCCGACGATCACGAAGGGCGCGGCCCAGTTCTCGAAGTGCCGCAGGAAGTCCATCCCCCGGTAGATGATCGCGATCTGCAGCGCCCAGAAGAGGAGGAAGCACAGCCACAGCGGCCACGGGTTCCCGGCGATCTTCCCGGCGTTCTCCCAGCCGCCCCCGGTGAGCTTGGAGCCCAGCGCGAAGATGCCGCTGCCGCCGATCCAGGTCTGGATCCCGAACCAGCCGCAGGCCACGGCCGCCCGGATCAGCGCCGGGATGTTGGCGCCCCGCAGCCCGAACGAGGCCCGCGCCAGCACCGGGAACGGGATGCCGTACTTGGGACCGGCGTGCCCGGTGGCCAGCATCGGCAGCAGCACGATGACGTTGGCCAGGGCGATGGTGAAGACGGCCTGCTTCCAGTCCATGCCGAGCGCGACCAGACCGGAGGCCAGGGTCCAGCTGGGGATGCAGTGGGCCATGGAGATCCACAGGGCCGCGAAGTTGTACGTCGTCCACTTGCGCTCGGCGACCGGGACGGGACGCAGGTCCTCGTTGGCGAAGGGGCTGTCGGCGGGGAAGGCCTCGGGGGCGAGTTCGATACGTCCGCCGGTGCCGGCGGACTGGGATATCGGCGACCCCGTGGGAACTGTGTCGGTCATGAGCAGGCCAATCGACGTGCGGAACGGGAGGGATGGGCCGTGCGGGGGCCCCGCCTCCCTCCCCGGGGCGGGTGGCGGGGAGGCCGGGACCGCGGGGAGGGAGACAAGGATGGGGGGTCGGGTGGAGCGGTGTCGCTGTGCCGTGGCTGAACTGACTGGCGGGCGTCAGGAGTTGTTGACCGCGGGGATCACCGACGAGCCGTACGCGTCGATCACCGCTTCCTGCGCGTCGTGCATGTCGTAGACGGCGAACTGGTCGACGCCCAGCTCCCGCAGCGCGTTCAGCTTCTCGATGTGCTTCTCGACCGGGCCGATGACGCAGAACCGGTCGACGATCTCGTCGGGCACGAACTGGGTGTCCGGATTGTCGGCACGTCCGTGGTGGGAGTAGTCGTACCCCTCACGCGCCTTGATGTACTCGGTGAGTTCGTCGGGCACGGCGGCGGAGTGCTCGCCGTACTTGGACACCAGGTCCGCGACATGGTTGCCGACCATCCCGCCGAACCAACGGCACTGCTCCCGGGCGTGGGCGAGGGCCTCGGGCGAGTCGTCCTCGGTGACGTACGCGGGAGCGGCGACGCAGATCTTCACCTCGGAGGGGTCACGGCCCGCCGCGACCGCCGCGTCCTTCACGGCCTTGACCATGTACTCGGTCAGATAGAGGTCGGCGAGCTGGAGGATGAAGCCGTCGGCCTCCTCGCCGGTCATCTTCAGGGCCTTCGGGCCGTACGCCGCCATCCAGACGGGGAGTTCGGCGCCGGGCTTGATCCAGGGGAACCTGACGACCGTGCCGCCGCCGAGGTCGGCCTCGCGGCCGCTGCCGAGCGCGCGGATGACCTTCATGGCCTCGCTGATCCGGGCCAGGGTGTTGGGCTTGCGGCCGGCGACGCGCATGGCCGAGTCGCCGCGGCCGATGCCGCAGACCGTGCGGTTGCCGAACATGTCGTTGAGGGTGGCGAAGGTGGAGGCGGTGACCTCCCAGGTACGGGTGCCCGGGTTGGTCACCATCGGGCCGACCTTGAGGCTCTGGGTGTTGGCGAGGATCTGGCTGTAGATGACGAACGGCTCCTGCCACAGCACGGCCGAGTCGAAGGTCCAGCCGTGGCTGAACCCGCTGCGCTCGGCGCGCTTCATCAGGCTGACGACCCGCGAGGCCGGCGGGTCGGTCTGCAGGACGAGTCCGAAGTCCATGGGCTCCGCTCCTAGTTGAGGTACTGACAGGTGGAACGGGGGGTGTAGACGCCGTGTCCGGCGCGCCCGGTGTACTCCCGCTCGGTGATGACGGGTTCGCCGCGCGAGAGGACCGTCTCGACCCGGCCGGTGGTCTGCTTGCCCTCGTACGCCGAGTAGTCGACGTTCATGTGGTGGGTCACGGCGGACATGACCTGCTCGGCCCCCGGGTCGTAGATCACGACGTCGGCGTCCGCGCCGGGCGCGATGGTGCCCTTCTTCGGGTACATGCCGAACATCCGGGCCGGGGTGGCGCAGGCGATCTCGATCCAGCGGCGGCGCGAGATGTGGCCGTCGACGACGGCCTGGTGGAGCAGGTCCATCCGGTTCTCGACGCCGGGCAGGCCGTTGGGGATCTTCGAGAAGTCGCCGCGTCCCAGCTCCTTCTGGCCCACGAAGCAGAAGGGGCAGTGGTCGGTGGAGACGACCTGGAGGTCGTTCGTCCTGAGCCCCTGCCACAGCTTGGCCTGGTGCTCCTTGGGCCGCAGCGGTGTGCTGCACACGTACTTCGAGCCCTCGAAGTCGGGCTCGGCGAGGTTGTCGGTCGACAGGAACAGGTACTGCGGGCAGGTCTCGCCGAAGACGTTGAGCCCCTCGTCGCGCGCCCGTGCCAGCTCGGCCACTGCCTCCATGGCCGAGACGTGCACGACGTACAGCGGAGCGCCCGCGACCTGGGCGAGCCTTATGGCGCGATGGGTGGCCTCGGCCTCCAGCAGGGCCTTGCGTACCTCCCCGTGGTAGCGGGGGTCGGTCTCCCCGCGCGCCAGCGCCTGTTCCACGAGGACGTCGATCGCGATGCCGTTCTCGGCGTGCATCATGATCAGGCCGCCGTTCTCGGCGGAGCGCTGCATCGCGCGCAGGATCTGGCCGTCGTCGGAGTAGAAGACGCCCGGGTACGCCATGAACTGCTTGAAGGAGGTCACGCCCTCCTCCACCAGCAGGTCCATCTCCTTCAGCGTCTCCTGGTTCACATCGGAGACGATCATGTGGAAGCCGTAGTCGATCGAGCAGTTGCCCTCGGCCTTGGCGTGCCAGGCGTCGAGGCCCTCGCGCAGGGTGTGGCCCACGCTCTGCACGGCGAAGTCGACGATCGTGGTGGTACCGCCCCAGGCGGCGGCCCGGGTGCCGGTCTCGAAGGTGTCGGAGGCGAAGGTGCCGCCGAAGGGCAGCTCCATGTGGGTGTGGACGTCTACGCCGCCCGGGATGACGTATTTTCCGGTGGCGTCGATGGTTCGGTCGGCCGTCCATGCCTCGGCGACGGATGTTCCGGTGGCGGCGAGGGCGGTGATGCGGCCGTCCTCGATCAGGACATCGGCGTGTGTCTCGTCGGATGCGGTGATGACGAGGCCGCCGCGGATTACTGTTCGGCCGGTCATGGGTCCTCTCCCTCGGTGGTCATGTGCGGCTTCGTTGTGGCTGGTCGCGCAGTTCCCCGCGCCCCTGGGGGCGTTGCCCGCCGGCGCTTCTACGGGGCCGTGAGCGGGCCGTACGCGCCCGGTGCGCGGTCCCTGTAGAACTGCCAGCGGTCTCGGACCTCGCGGAGTTTGGCCAGGTCCAGGTCGCGGACGACGAGTTCGGTCTCCTTGTCGCTGGCCACCTCGCCGACGAACTGGGCCTCCGGGTCCACGAAGTAGGTGGTGCCGTAGAAGTCGTTGTCGCCGAGGTCCTCGACGCCGACCCGGTTGATCGCGCCCACGAAGTACTCGTTGGCGACGGCCGCGGCCGGCTGCTCCAGCTGCCAGAGGTAGCGGGAGAGGCCGCGGGAGGTGGCCGAGGGGTTGAACACGATCTCGGCGCCGGCCAGGCCCAGGGCCCGCCAGCCCTCCGGGAAGTGACGGTCGTAGCAGATGTAGACGCCGATCTTCCCGACGGCGGTCTCGAAGACGGGCCAGCCGCTGTTCCCCGGCCGGAAGTAGAACTTCTCCCAGAATCCCTGGACTTGGGGGATGTGGGTCTTGCGGTACTTGCCGAGGTAGGAGCCGTCCGCGTCGATCACGGCGGCGGTGTTGTAGAGGACGCCCGGCTGTTCCTCCTCGTACATCGGCAGGACGAGGACGATGCCGAGTTCCTTGGCGAGGGCCTGGAAGCGGCGCACGGTCGGGCCCTCGGGGATCTGCTCGGCGTACTCGTAGAACGCCTTGTCCTGCACCTGGCAGAAGTACGGCCCGTAGAACAGCTCCTGGAAGCACAGCACTTGAGCGCCTTGCGCGGCCGCGTCGCGGGCCGCCTGCTCGTGTACCTGGATCATGGATTCCTTGTCGCCGGTCCAGGCGGTCTGGAAGAGGGCGGCACGAATCACTCGGCTCATCGGGACCTCCGGTCGCTCGGTGTGCGAGGAGCCTAGGAAGTCGAGAGCCACGGTTTGAGTTGCACGGTGTCACGTCTGAGGGCGTGCGGCGTGCCACGGTGTCACCCTGTCGTGGTGCCATGTTTCACCGCCGTTTTCGCAGGTCGTGGCAGGTTTCAGCTCTGTTGCGCGTCATGCGCGAGGAGTGCGATGTGCACGGATGCGGCCTGCTCGAAGTCGTCGAGGTCGACGCCGAGCCGCGTCTGTATCGCCTCCAGGCGGCGGTAGAGCGCGGGCCGCGAGACATGGTGGAGCTGGGCGGTGCGGGACTTGTTGCGGCCGGTCGCGAGATAGGTCCGCAGCACGGACAGCATGTCCTCGTCGGCCGCGCACAGCAGCCCGTCCAGCTCCCGTTCCGCGAACGACTGCACCTGCGGGTCGTCCCGCAACAGCCGGATCAGGCCGCGCAGATGGACGTCCTTGAGGCGTACGACGGCCGGGAGGTCGAGGCCGGCGGAGGAGTCGGCGACGGCGTCGGCGACGTGCTGGGCCTCGCGCAGTCCGGCGGGCACGTCGTCCCAGGCGGTACGGGCGTCGGCGGCGGCCACGACGGTCCGGGCGTCCCCCGACTCGGTACGCACCCGGCCCGCGAAGTTCGCGGCGAGCACGACGGCGTCCTGGTCCCGGGCGAGGCTGAGCAGCACGGCGGTGGCTCCGTCGGCGAGCTCGGCGACGATCCCGGGCAGCCCCAACAGCCGTAGTACGCGCTCCAGTCGGCCCGCCTGGGCGTCGGGTACGACCAGCGGCACGAAGGTGCGCCGGTTGACGGGCAGTCCGGCGGCCCGCGCGCGGGGCAGGAGCTGCCGCGCCGGCACGACCCCGCTGACCAGGTCGGTCAGCAGGCTCTGCGCGGACTGCTCCTCCCAGGTGTGCGCGGAGGTGCCGCCGAGCATGCGGTGCAGGACCAGCGCCTCGGCGGCGCGGTCGGCGAGCAGCCGGCCGGTGGCGGTGTCGCCGCGGTACCCGCACAGCGTGATCTGGCCCCACCGCTCCCCGCGTCCGCCGAGTTCGGCGCGGATCCAGCCGTCGCCCTCGCTGCCGCCGGCCTGTCGGGCGATGCGCTCCCAGTCGCGCAGCACGTCGTCCACGGCCGAGCGCTCACCGGCCGTGGCGAGGACGCGGTGCGCGAGGTTGGTGACGACGACGGGGCAGGCGCTGTGCGAGGCGATCTCGTCGAGGAGCCGCTGGAGCGGGGCGCCCGCGGTGATGAGCCCGGTGAGGGTGGTCCGTACGGACTCCGAGAGGCTGACGGCGGCGAACTTCCGCCGCACGAGCCGGCACTGGACCTCTTCGGTCAGCTCGGCGAAGGGGAACGGCCGGTGCAGGACCACCATGGGCAGCCCGCATCGCTCGGCCGCCCGGCGCATCACGTCCGGCGGCGCGGGGAACGCCCGGCCGAGGCCCAGGACGACGGCCGCCGCCTCGGCCCGGTGCAGGGAGCGGATGTACTCGGCCTGCTTGTCCTCGTCCCCGGCGAGCAGCACCCCGGTGGTGAGCACCATTTCGCCGCCGCTGAGCATCACTCCGACGTCCGGCGCCTCGGCGACGTGCACCCAGCGCACCGGCCGGTCGAGCTGACCGGCGCCGGCCACCACCTCGGGCTCCCCGGCGAGCACCCGCTCCAGGGTGAGGACCTGCCGGACCGACAGGGCGGGTTCCGAGGGTTCCGAAGGCTCCAGGGGCTCGGAGGTGGTGACCATGGCGACGTTCCCTCACTCGGGTACTCGGATGGGTCCTAGACGCTCCGCAGAGCGTTCTCGAGGATCGCGGCGCCTTCCTCGGCCTCCGCGACGGTGAGGGACAGGGGCGGGGCGACGCGCAGGGAGGTGGTGTTGTGGCCGCCGCCCTTGCCGATGAGGAGGCCGCCCTCGCGGGCCGCTTCCAGCACGGCCGACGCGGCGGCCGGGTCGGCCTCGTCGGTGCCGGGCCGGGTGATCTCGACGCCCAGCATCAGGCCCCGGCCGCGCACCTCCCGCACGTGCGGCACCTCTGCGGCGACGGCCCGCAGCCGCTCGGCCAGCAGTCCGCCGACTCGCCGGGCGTTGCCCTGGAGGTCGTGATCCAGCAGGTACGACAGGTTGGCGAGACCGGCCGCCATGGTGATCTGGGTCCCGCCGAAGGTGGAGATGCTGTTGGAGTCCAGGCAGTTCATGATGTCGGCGCGGGCGACGACACCGCCGATGGACATGCCGTTGCCGATGCCCTTGGCGAAGGTCAGCATGTCCGGCGGACCGTTCTGCCCGTGCGCCTGCCAGCCCCAGAAGTGGTCGCCGGTGCGGCCCCAGCCGGTCTGCACCTCGTCGGCGATCCACAGGATGCCCTGCTCGGCGAGGACCTCGCGGAAGGCGGCGTACAGCCCGTCCGGGCCGGACGTGAAGCCGCCGACGCCCTGGACGGGTTCGGCGATCAGCGCGGCCGGCGGGCGGGTGTGGCCGAGGATGTCCCGCAGGTCGTCGACGCAGGCGGCGATGAAGTCGCCGTCGCTCAGGTGCGCGTACGGCCCGCGCGTGCGCACCCCGCCATGGACGTACAGCGTCTGCAGCGGTGACAGCGAGGTCGGGGACCAGCCGCGGTTGCCGGTGATGCCGACCGCGCTGAAGGAGCGGCCGTGGTAGCTGTTGCGCATCGCGAGGATGGTGTTGCTGCGCCGGTAGGTCGTCGCGAGCAGCAGGGCGGTGTCGTTGGCCTCGGTGCCGGAGGTGGTGAAGAAGACACGGGCGTCGGGGATGCCGCTCAACTGGGCGATGCGTTCGGCGAGTTCGACCATGGGCCGGTTGAGGTACAGGGTCGAGGAGTGGATGATCCGCCCGGCCTGCTCGCTCACCGCCTTGGTCACCTCGGGCAGCGCGTGCGCGGTCATCGTCGTCAGGATGCCGCCGAAGAAGTCGAGGTAGCGGTTGCCCTCGGCGTCCCACACATGGCGGCCCTCGCCGTGGGTGATCTCCAGCGGCTCCTCGTAGTAGAGGGCGAGCCAGTCGGGCATGACGGCGCGGTGGCGTCCCAGCAGGTCCTTGGTCACGGCTGTACCAGTCCTTCGTAGGCGTCGGGTCGGCGGTCGCGGTAGAAGGCCCATTGCTGCCGCACTTCGTCGATGAGGTCGAAGTCGAGGTCGCGGACGATCAGTTCCTCCGTCTTGTCGCTGGCGACCTCGCCGACGAACTGGCCGCGCGGGTCGACGAAGTACGAGGTGCCGTAGAAGTCGTTGTCGCCGTACTCCTCGACGCCGACCCGGTTGATCGCGGCGACGAAGTACTCGTTGGCGACGGCGGCGGCGGGCTGTTCCAGGCGCCAGAGGTAGGAGGAGAGGCCGCGGTGGGTGGCGGAGGGGTTGTAGACGAGCTGGGCGCCGTTCAGGCCGAGTTGCCGCCAGCCCTCCGGGAAGTGGCGGTCGTAGCAGATGTAGACGCCGACCTTGCCGACGGCGGTGTCGAAGACGGGCCAGCCGACGTTGCCCGGCTTGAAGTAGTACTTCTCCCAGAAGCCCTTGACCTGCGGGATGTGGTGCTTGCGGTACTTGCCGAGGAAGGTGCCGTCGGCGTCGATCACGGCGGCGGTGTTGTAGTAGAAGCCGGCCTGCTCGACCTCGAAGACCGGGACGACGATCACCATGCCCGTCTCGCGGGCCAGCTCCCGCATCCGCCGCACGGTCGGCCCGTCGGGGACCGGCTCGGCCCAGTCGTAGTGCTCGGGTTCCTGGACCTGGCAGAAGTAGGGCGCGTTGAAGACTTCCTGGAACCCGATGATCTTCGCACCCTGACGGGCCGCCTCGCGGGCGTGCTCCTCGTGCTTCGCCACCATGGACTCGGTGTCGCCGGTCCAGGTGGCCTGGACCAGAGCGGCACGAACGACGTTGGCCATGAGCTGCTCCTTCGACGGGACGTCAGAGCCTCTACGCCCGTAGAGGGGGCCGTAGAGGCTCGAAAGTAAGCCCCTGGAACAGCCTTGCCAAGACCATCGTCGTTAACCCGCAGAGTCGATCGCGTTTCACACTCCTGTGGGTGACTGATGGGGCCGGTGGGAGGGGTGTCGCCTCCTGTGCCCGCCGACTGTCAGGCCGTGTGGCCCGCCACCCGCAGCGCGTGGACGAGATCCCACTGGCACTCGTCCGAGACGCCCTGCGCGGCCGCCAGCAGCAGCGGTACGAGCGTCTTCGGGTCGGCTGCGGCGCTGCGGGCGGCCTCCTCCGGGGTGCGGACGCGGACGTAGGCGTCGAGCAGGGCACGGACCTCGCGGTGCCGTCCGTCGCCGGCCAGCGCGACGACGGCCTGCCCGATCTCGTGCGCAGGCCGTCCGACGCCCTGCCGCAGGATCTGCTCCCCGTCGTCGGCCCTGCCCGCCGCGGTCAGCGCGTCGGCGGCGGCCACGAGCCGCTCGGCGGGCAGTGAGGCGGCCTCCCACAGCAGGCTCGCCCAGTCGGCCCCGAGACCGGCGCGCTGCATCTCGGCGGCGAGCAGGGGGATGCGTACGGCGGGCCAGTACGCGGCCTCGACGAGCAGCGCGTGCGCCTCACCGCTGCGTCCCTCGCCGCGCAACCGGACCAGCGTCTGAACGACCTCGACGACCTCCCGCCGGTCCGCCCCGTCCATCCGCTCGGCCCTCGGTTCCACCGGGGCAGCCACGACCGGTTCGGCCTCGGCCCCGGCGAACCGCGCGCCACGCGGGGTACGGCGGCCGGTGACGGGCTGGGCGGGGAGGGTGGGGAGTACGGGGGCGGCGGTGGGGGGTACTACGACGGGGGCCGCCTCCTCCTCGACGATCCCGGCGAAGCGGGCGCTGCCCCGGCGGCGTTTGCGCTGCCGCGTCCCCCGCCCGTCGGACCGGCCCTGCTCCTCGGCCACCGGCTGCCCCTGCTCGTCGGTCGCCCAGGACGTCGTCACGGCGGCCGGCCGCACGTCGCGCTGATCCGGAACGGCGCGGGGTCCGCGGTCGGCGGCACGGGTCTCGTTCGACTGTGCACGACCCGCGGCGGCCGTGGTGTCGGTTGCGGCCCCGGCGTCCCTGACAGCGGCTTCCTCGCGGGATGCGGAGCTCGCGAATCCGGCATCTCCGAGTCCGGCACCGCCGAATCCGGCATCTCCGAATCCGTCGCCTGCGAACCCGCGGCCCGTGAACCCCTGACCTGCGAACCCACCACCTGCGGACCCGTCGGCCGCGAACCCGTCAGCGGCGAACCCATCGGCCGCGAACCCGTCAGCGGCGAACCCGTCGGCCGCGAACCCATCGGCCGCGAACCCGTCGTCGGCCCGGAAGGCAGACCCCTCCCCCATCCCCTCCCGCCGTATCGCCTGCCGAGGGACGCTCGCCGCCCGGCGGTCCAGGTCGGCCGTCCGGGCGCGGAGTTCGGCGCAGCGGGCGGTGGCGCGTTCGTGGTCGTCGCGGGCCCAGGCGAGGTCGAGGCGTATGGCGTCGGCTTCCTCCTGGCTGGTCGCGGAGGCGAGCGCCCGGCCCAGTTCCGCCTGCCGTTCGGCGGCGTAGCGCTGTTCGCGGAGCATGACGTCGAGGCGGTCGCCGAGGGCGTCACGGCCGCCGGGCCGGGCGTCGTACGCGGCGAGGGCGGCGGCGTGCAGGGCGCGGGCGCGTTCCGTCTCGGGGGCGGCGCCGCCGGGGCCGTACTGGCCGGCGAGGTCGTGCAGGAGCGCCTCCACCACGTCCCAGGGCGGCACTTCCCGTCCGTCGAGGCAGGCCTGCATGCCGTCCGGGTCGCGCTGCCAGAACACCCCGCACCAGCCGCCGCCCTGGTCCAGGCGCGCCAGAAGGCCGTCCAGGTAGTTCACGAACTCCCGCACCCGAGCCGGGAGTTGATCCACTGACATCGCCCAACTCCCGCCAGACCGGAGCACTCCGGTCCGTTAGGCAACACCAGTCATGTTACGAACGGGCTACGGGGAGTTTTCCGAATGGACGCAGAGTACGCCCCGACTGCCGGAACGTGACGTGCGGGCCGCTCAGGCGGCGGCGTCGGCGACCGGTGCGCAGCGGCCGACCAGGTCGTCCATCGACAGCCCGAGGGCGTGTGCCAGCGCGGCGACCGTGAAGAAGGCCGGGGTGGGCGCCCGACCGGTCTCGATCTTGCGCAGCGTCTCGGCGGAGATGCCGGCGCTCGCCGCGACCTCCGCCATGCTGCGGCCGCCGCGGGCCTCGCGGAGGAGCCGGCCGAGCCGCTCGCCGCGTTCACGCTCTTCGGGAGTGAGAGGGGTGCGCACCATGGCACCGATTCTAATACCGCACCCGACCGAACTCCCCCCATTCAAATACCGGTATAGTAATTGGCATGGTGGAACTGAAGACCGAAAAGTCGATCGAAGCGATGTACACGACCGGGCAGGTCGTCGGGCAGGCACTCACCGCCGTGCGCAAGGCCGCCGACGTGGGGGTCTCCCTGTGGGAGCTGGACGAGGTGGCGCGCGAGGCGCTGAGCGCGGCGGGCGCGACGTCCCCCTTCCTCGGCTACCGCCCCTCCTTCGCCCCCACGCCTTTCCCGGCCGTCATCTGCGCCTCCGTGAACGACGCGATCGTGCACGGCATCCCGACCGGGTACCGCCTGCGCGACGGCGACCTGGTCTCCATCGACTTCGGCGCCGAACTGGGCGGCTGGGCGGGCGACTCGGCGATCAGCTTCATCGTCGGCACGCCGCGTCCCGCCGACGTACGCCTCGTCGAGACGGCGGAGCGGGCGCTGGCCGCGGGCATCGAGGCGGCCGTCGTCGGCAACCGCATCGGCGACATCGCCCACGCCATCGGCACGGTGTGCCGGTCGGCCGGCTACGGCATCCCGGACGGCTTCGGCGGCCACGGCATCGGCCGCCGGATGCACGAGGACCCCTCGGTCCCGAACGAGGGCCGCCCAGGCCGCGGCATGCCGCTGCGGGCCGGCCTGGTCCTCGCCATCGAGCCGATGCTCATCGCCGGCGGCAAGGACGACTACCACGCCGCCCCGGACGGCTGGACCCTCCGCACGAACGACGGCTCCCGCGCGGCCCACGTGGAGCACACGGTGGCGATCACCGAGACGGGCCCACGGATCCTGACCGCCCGCTGAACGAAACGCCTGCGGCTAAGGCTGCGCCCAGTGACTCGGGGATTGTGGTCCGAGGGCGGCCGCCGGCCGTCGTTGGCTGGTCGCGCAGTTCCCCGCGCCCCTTGAGGTACGTCCACTGCACGCGCTCCAGGGGCGCGGGGAACTGCGCGAGCAACCACGAACCGCCGCAGCCGCCCACGCATGCACCGCCCCTCGGACCCTCCGCCCCACCCAGGCGTCCCCACGCTCCCTGAAGGTGCCCCCCGCCATCGTTCGTGCGAAGGTGTTCTACGAACGCGGCCAGGTGTAACCGGCTTCCGCCCGGGTTACCCGACTCCGGCACGCCGATCAAGCGAGGGCGACCCTGCCCGCGCAGGGACGCCGGATGGGAACGCCATGACCAGCGGCTTCAATGGTGGTCCGGAAGACTACGACCCCTTCGGAGAATTCCTCGCCCGCTTCTTCGGCGGACCGCGCCCCGGCCCCCGGCAGATCGACATCGGCCGGCTGCTCAGCCAGCCGGCCCGTGAGCTGGTGCGGGGCGCCGCGCAGTACGCCGCCGAGCACGGCAGCCGCGACCTGGACACCCAGCATCTGCTGCGCGCCGCGTTGTCCGCCGAGCCGACCCGGAGTCTGCTCAGCCGGGCCGGCGCGGACCCCGACTCGCTGGCGACGGAGATCGACGAGCGGTCGGGGCCGGTGCAGCACCCGCCGGGCGAGGCGCCGCCGCCGACGTCGCTGTCCCTGACGCCGGCCGCCAAGCGTGCCCTGCTGGACGCGCACGACCTGGCCCGGGCGCGCGGCACCGGGTACATCGGCCCGGAGCACGTGCTCAGCGCCCTCGCCGCGAACCCCGACTCGGCGGCCGGGCACATCCTCAACGCGGCCCGCTTCAGCCCCTCCGGCGGGCCGCCCGAGGCCCCGGACGCCCCCGATTCCCGGCCCCGTGTCGACCAGCGGCCGCGCGTCGACTCCGGTACGCCCACCCTCGACAAGTACGGCCGCGACCTCACCGACCTGGCCCGCCGGGGCCGTATCGACCCGGTGATCGGCCGCGACGAGGAGATCGAGCAGACCATCGAGGTGCTGTCCCGGCGCGGCAAGAACAACCCGGTGCTGATCGGCGACGCGGGCGTCGGCAAGACCGCGATCGTGGAGGGCCTGGCCCAGCGGATCGCCGACGGCGACGTGCCCGACATCCTCGGCGGCCGCAGGGTGGTCGCACTGGACCTGACCGGCGTGGTCGCGGGTACCCGCTACCGGGGCGACTTCGAGGAGCGGCTCAACAACATCGTGGGCGAGATCCGCTCCCACTCCGACCAACTGATCGTCTTCATCGACGAGTTGCACACCGTCGTGGGCGCCGGCGGCGGCGGTGAGGGCGGGTCCATGGACGCCGGGAACATCCTCAAGCCGGCCCTCGCGCGCGGCGAGCTGCACATCGTGGGCGCGACCACGCTGGAGGAGTACCGCAGGATCGAGAAGGACGCGGCGCTCTCCCGCCGCTTCCAGCCGATCCTGGTCCCCGAGCCGACCACCGTCGACGCCATCGAGATCCTGCGCGGCCTGCGCGACCGCTACGAGGCCCACCACCAGGTCCGCTACACCGACGAGGCCCTCGTCGCCGCCGTGGAGCTGTCGGACCGCTATCTCACCGACCGCCGGCTGCCGGACAAGGCGATCGACCTGATCGACCAGGCGGGCGCCCGGGTACGGCTGCGCGCCCGGACCAAGGGCACGGACGTGCGGGCCATGGAGCGCGAGGTCGAGCAGCTGTACCGGGACAAGGACCAGGCGGTCGCCGACGAACAGTACGAGCAGGCGACCCAGCTGCGCGACCGTATCGTCGAGTTGAAGGGGCGTATCGCGGACGCGGCCGGCCACGAGGCGGTCGACGAGGGGCTGGACCTGGAGGTCACGACCGAGGCCATCGCGGAGGTCGTCTCCCGGCAGACCGGCATCCCGGTGAGCAGCCTCACCGAGGAGGAGAAGGACCGGCTGCTCGGCCTGGAGGAGCACCTGCACGAACGGGTCGTCGGCCAGAACGAGGCGGTGCGCGTCGTCTCCGAGGCGGTGCTGCGCTCCCGGGCCGGACTGGCGAGCCCCGACCGGCCGATCGGCAGCTTCCTCTTCCTCGGCCCGACCGGCGTCGGCAAGACCGAGCTGGCCCGGGCGCTCGCCGAGGCGCTGTTCGGCAGCGAGGAGCGCATGGTCCGCCTGGACATGAGCGAGTACCAGGAACGGCACACCGTGAGCCGTCTGATCGGCGCCCCGCCCGGCTACGTCGGCCACGAGGAGGCAGGACAGCTCACCGAGGTCGTGCGCCGGCACCCGTACTCGCTGCTGCTGCTCGACGAGGTCGAGAAGGCCCACCCGGACGTCTTCAACATCCTGCTCCAGGTCCTGGACGACGGCCGGCTGACCGACTCGCAGGGCCGCACGGTGGACTTCACCAACACGGTCATCGTGATGACCAGCAACCTGGGCTCGGAGGCGATCAGCCGCGGCGGCGCCGGGATCGGGTTCGGCTCGGGCGGCGAGGAGGCCGACGAGGAGGCCCGGCGCGAGCGGGTCCTGCGCCCGCTGCGCGAACACTTCCGGCCCGAGTTCCTCAACCGCATCGACGAGGTGGTCGTCTTCCGCCAGCTGACCCCGGAACAGTTGCAGCGGATCACCAACCTGATGCTGGACAAGACCCGCCGGCTGCTCCAGGCCCAGGGCGTCTCGGTCGACTTCACCGGCACCGCCGTCGACTGGCTGTCCGAGCGCGGCTACCAGCGCGAGTACGGCGCCCGCCCGCTGCGCCGCACCATCCAGAAGGAGGTCGACAACCAGCTCTCCCGGCTGCTCCTGGACGGCCGGATCGGCGAGGGCGGCCGGGTGACGGTGGACGTGGAGGACGGGCGGCTCACCTTCCGTGCGGAAGAGCTGCCGCCCGCCCCCGAGTTGTGACCTGCCGGGCGCGTCCCACGTCCTACGAGGCCGACCACACCACCATCGCCGAGCCGCCGCCCCGCCGTACCTTCTCGGCGGCGGCCAGCCACTTGCCGTTCGGCAGCCGCTGTACGCCCGTCGCCGCGCCGATCTCCGGGTTGAGCCGGAAGCCGTGCCCGATGGCCTCCAGCTTCGCCCGCAACGGGCTGTTGTAGAGGCCCGGTTCGAGCTCGGTGGTGGTCTGGTTGCGCTGGCTGGCGCGCGGCGCGGCGATGGCGTCGACCAGCGGCAGACCCCGGTCGAGGAAGCCGGTCAGGCTCTGCAGCACGGTCGTGATGATGGTCGCGCCACCGGGCGAGCCGAGCGCCACGACGGGCTTGTCGTGCCGGTCGAGCACGATCGTCGGCGACATCGACGAGCGCGGCCGCTTGCCCGGCCCCGGCAGGTTCGGGTCGTGGACGTCCGGACTGGCGGGCGTGAAGGAGAAGTCCGTCAGCTCGTTGTTGAGGATGAACCCGCGGCCCGGGACCGTGATGCCGCTGCCGCCGGTCTGCTCGATGGTCAGCGTGTACGAGACGACGTTGCCCCACTTGTCGGCCACCGTGAGGTGGGTCGTGCTGTCGCCCTCGTAGGTGGTGGGGGCCGCCGTGCCGCGCGCGTCGCAGGCCGCGGGGTTGCGCGGGTCGCCCGGCGCGACCGGGCTGGTCAGCACCGCGTCGTCCTTGATCAGGCACTCCCGCGAGTCGGCGTACCGCTGCGACAGCAGCTCCTTCGTCGGTACGTCCTCGAAGGCCGGGTCTCCGACCCAGCGCCCCCGGTCGGCGAACGCGATCCGGCTGGCCTCGATGTAGCGGTGCAGGTACTGGACCTCGCTCGCCTTGGACAGGTCGGTGTTCTCCAGGATGTTGAGCGCCTCGCCGACCGTCGTGCCGCCGGAGGACGAGGGAGCCATGGAGTAGACGCCGAGGCCGTGGTACGAGGTCCTGGTCGGGGCCTGGGACTTGGTGCGGTACGTCGCCAGGTCCTTGGCGGTCAGGTCGCCGGGGCGGGCCTTCCAGCCGGAACCCGGGTCGACGGGCGGGTGGTTGACCGTGTCGACGATGTCGTCGGCGAGGTCGCCGCGGTAGAGCGCGCCGACGCCCTTCCTCGCCAACTCGGCGTAGGTGCGGGCGAGATCGGGGTTCTTGAAGGTGGAGCCGACGACTGGGAGCCGCCCTCCCGGGAGGAACAGTTTCGCGGTGTCCGGGAAGTAGCGGAACCGGGTCTCGTTCGCGGCGGTCTGCTCGCGGAAGGTGCCGTCGACGGTGAAGCCGTCCCGGGCGAGCCGCTCGGCGGGCTTCAGCACGGTACCGAGCCGCCGGCTCCCCCACTTGTCGAGCGCCTGCTGCCAGGTCGCGGGCGTGCCCGGGGTCCCGACGCTGAGGCCGCTGCTGACGGCCTCGGCGAAGGGGATCGCCGTGCCGTTCTCCACGAAGAGGCCGGAGTCGGCGCTCAGGGGCGCGGTCTCACGGCCGTCGATGGTGCGCACCGTACGGGACTTGGCGTCGTAGTAGACGAAGTAGCCGCCTCCGCCGACGCCGGCCGAGTAGGGCTCGGTGACGCCGAGCGCGGCGGCGGTGGCCACGGCGGCGTCGACGGCGTTGCCGCCCTTGCGCAGGACCTCGATGCCGGCCGCGGAGGCGTCCGCGTCGACGCTCGCGACCGCGCCGCCGTAGCCGACCGCTACCGGAACCTTCTCGACTGCCGTCTTCTCAGCGGCGGGTGGCGCCGCGGCCCCCACCGACACCACGGCGGCCGAGACCGCCAGGACCGACAGTTTCCGCGCGACAGGGCGACGCATCCGCACCTCCAGTCAGGGACCGTCCGGGCAGCCTATGCGATCGGCATGCCCCCGTCAGCAGGACCGCGCCGGGGCACTGCTCGAACACGGGTTTGCGTTGGCCCGCTACCATGCGCGCCCATGAATGACGACGTGCGCAACATCGTGCTGGGCGTGGTCGCGGCGGGCATCAGCGCCGCGCTCGGCTGGCTCGCCCGGAACTACTTGTGGAAGCGCAGGCTCCGGCGCAAGCAGGCGTTCTTCGGACTGCCCGACAACGCCGAGTCCTTGCTGGTGGTGAACCGCGGGGCCGGCGGACCCGAGCTGACGGTGATGCGTTACGACGTGTTCGCGCTCCTGGAACTCGCGGCCCTGATCAAGGACTGCAACGCCCACGCCCAGATCATCCCGCACGACGCGGCCCGCCAGGGCTTCGGAGAACGCACCGAGTTCTGCGTGGGCGGCCCCGCGTCGAACCGCCGCATGATGGCGCACCTGGCCTCCCTGCTGCCCGGTGTCCTGGTGAACGTCGACGCCGAACCCGGCCCGGACCGAGGGGCGTTCCAGATCGGCTCCGAGCGCTACCGGGTGGAGGTCGGCAAGGAGGAGTACGTGCTCCTCGCCCGGCTCACCGTCGGCGAGAGCCAGGGCCCCCGCCCTGTCTTCCTGTTCTGCGGACAGACCGCGATCACCAACCAGGCCGCCACCCGCTATCTCGCCCGCAACCACGAGCGGCTCACCCGCAGGCACGGCACCGGCTCCTTCGTGCTGTTGCTGAAGGTGGTCAACTCGCAGGCATACGGCCCGGATGTGGTGGAACTGGTCGCGGATGTCACCAGGGCGGCACAGGCGCCTCTGCCGACACCCGCGGCTGCGCGCAATACCCACCGAGCCTCCTGAGGTTCATCACATTCCGGTAATCGTTACTGGCACGTAACTTACCCACGGGTTACTTGCGGTAAGGGGCCACGGTTACCGTTCGGTCACTTTGCACTGACACGAGTGAGGAGTGACCCGTGGGAACCCAACGCAAGGCCCTGCGCACGACCGCCGTGGGCGCCGTCTCCGCGACTCTGATCGCCGGGACCGCCCTCGGGCTCGCCCCCGCCGCCCAGGCGGCCACCGGCAGCGTCCGCTTCGTCGACATCAGCGGCGACGGCGGCACCACGCTCAAGGCGAACGTCATCACGCCGGCCGACGCCGACGGCGGTCGCCGCTACCCGCTGCTCGTCCTGCCCACGAGCTGGGGCCTGCCCCAGGTCGAGTACTTCGCGCAGGCCCAGAAACTCGCGAACTCGGGCTATGTCGTGGTCAGTTACAACGTGCGCGGCTTCTGGCAGTCGGGCGGCGAGATAGAAGTGGCGGGCCCGCCCGACATAGCCGACGCGTCCAGGGTGATCGACTGGGCGCTCGCCAACACCCCCGCCGACGCGGGGCACATCGGCATGGCGGGCGTCTCGTACGGCGCCGGCATCAGCCTGCTGACCGCCGCGCACGACAAACGGGTCCGGGCCGTCGCCGCCCTCAGCGGCTGGGCCGACCTCATCGGCTCCATCTACTCCGGCCGCACCCAGCACGTCCAGGCCGCCGCACTGCTCGACGGCGCGAGCCTGGTCACCGGCCGCCAGAGCGCCGAAGTGCGGCAGATCTTCAACGACTTCTACGCCTCCAACCTGTCCAAGGAACAGGACATGATCAATTGGGGGAAGGAACGTTCTGCCGCACCATACGTGGACCAACTGAACAAGAACGGCGCCGCGGTCATGATGGCCAACGCCTGGGGTGACACGGTCTTCCCGCCCAACCAGTACGCGGACTTCTACGAGAAGCTGACCGGCCCCAAGCGCCTGGAGTTCCGCCCCGGCGACCACGCCACGGCCGAGCTGACCGGCCTGTTCGGCCTGCCCAACGACGTGTGGACGGACACCGAGCGCTGGTTCGACCACTACCTCAAGGGCGAGGACAACGGCGTCAACCGCGAGCTGCCCGTCCGGCTCAAATCCCGCTCCTCGGGCGGCTACGAGGGCTATCCGGACTGGAAGTCGGTCGGCGCGACCGACCGGAAGATCGCCCTCGGCGGCACGACCACCATCCGCACGAACGTCAACTCGGGCGCGGACGGCGGCGTCGTCTTCCTCTCCAGCATCCTCGACCAGGTGGCCCAGCTGCCCCCCATGGCCTCGATCCCGCTGATCCCCAGGCGCTGGGCGGGCGTCTGGCAGTCGGAGAAGTACGCCACGGCCCAACACGTGCGCGGAACCGTCGAGTTGCACACCACGCTCACCCCGACCAAGGAGAGCGGCACCCTCGTCGCCTACCTCTACGACGTGGGCCCGCTCGGCCTCGGCAAGCTGGTCAGCAACGCGCCGTACACCTTCCACGGACGTACGCCGGGCAAGCCGTTCGGCGTCGACCTGGAGCTGTACTCCACGGCCTACGACGTCCCGGCAGGGCACCGGCTCGCCCTGGTCGTCGACACGGTCGACCCGCTCTACATCGAGCACAACCCGTCCGGCGCGCGGCTGACCTTCTCCTCACCGGCGAACGACCCGTCGTACGTGTCGATTCCACTGCGCGAGCAGTGATCTCCGGCCGGCGCCGGGCGGGTATGGCTCTGTGACTGCTGCCCCCTGCTGCCCCTTGGTCTAGGGGCCGTGGGGGGATCCCCACCCGGCAGCAGCGTCCCTGGTCGCGACCGGGGCCACCTCCACGGCCTTGGGGACGGACGGAACATCGTAGTCGAGGTCGTTCGCGGCGAGGATTCCGGCGTGGAGAAACGCCGTTCGTCTCGGCATGGGTCGCACTTCCCGCTCAGTGATGGAGGATCTTCGACAGGAAGTCCCGGGCGCGCTCGCTGCTGGGGTTGGTGAAGAACTCCTGAGGGCTGCGGTCCTCGACGATGCGGCCGTCGGCCATGAAGACGACGCGGTTGGCGGCCGAGCGGGCGAAGCCCATCTCATGGGTGACGACGATCATCGTCATGCCGTCCTGGGCGAGTTGACGCATGACCTCCAGCACCTCGTTGATCATCTCGGGGTCGAGCGCGGAGGTGGGCTCGTCGAACAGCATCACCTTGGGGCCCATGGCGAGGGCGCGGGCGATGGCCACACGCTGCTGCTGGCCGCCGGAGAGCTGCGCGGGGTACTTGTCCGCCTGGTCGGCCACACCGACGCGCTCCAGGAGCTCACGGGAGCGCCGGTCGGCGTCCTCCTTCTTGCGGCCGCGGACCTTGACCTGGCCGAGGGAGACGTTCTGCAGGACCGTCTTGTGGGCGAACAGGTTGAAGGACTGGAAGACCATGCCGACTTCGGCACGCAGCCGGGCGAGGGCCTTGCCCTCCGCGGGCAGCGGCTGCCCGTCGAGCAGGATCGTGCCGGACTGGACGGTCTCCAGCCGGTTGATGGCCCGGCACAGCGTCGACTTCCCCGACCCCGAGGGGCCGATGACCACGACCACTTCGCCTTTGCCGACGGTGAGATCGATGTCGCGGAGGACATGCAGGTCCCCGAAGTACTTGTTGACGTCACGCAGGTCGATCAGTGGATCGCCAGCCATGCCCAGCCCCAGTCACTCTCAGCTGTGTAGCGGTTTCCGCAAACTATCCGGGCAGCAGTTGGCTCCATGCGCGACACGCACTTTTCGGGCATAAGCCGTATTTACGCCGAATTTATGTCGAACTACTGGCCGGGATGTCACGCCTCCGAGACCTCCGCATACAGCTGCGAAAGCTCCGGCACCCCGTTCGCGGCCCACTCCTGCCCCGAGCTCACGACATCGAACTCACGGCCGGAGGCGAGCCGCACGACCGGCTGACCGTCCGGCCGGATCTCCCAGGCGGCCCCGGGCACGGTGCGCACGATGACGGTGCCGAGGTACAGGCCGGCGTCGTTGCCCAGCCACGGCAGGATCTCCTCGTCCTCCCGCCACCGCGGCAGCAACTGGTCGAGCTCCTCCAACGAGGCCGCCGTGTCGTCGAGTTGGATCCCCGCCCGGGACGCGTGGGAGCGCAGCAGTTCGCACTCGGCGAGGAGTTCGGCGATGCCCTCGGGGTCGAGGGCCCCGCGCTTCTCGGGCCGGTTGCCCAGAAAAGGGATCTTCATACACCCAGCGTGTCATTCGCACGGCCGAACGCACCACAGGCGCGCGGGCCGTCGATTCCGGGCGAGTTCACGTCGAGTTGTGGCATGGCTCGTTGACGGGTCACGGGTGCCTCTCTAACTTCACGGTGCGTCATGCGTCTCGCCGGAACGTCTCGCACCTGTACGTCTCATCTGAAGTTGAAGTTGTCATGTGCAGTCATACGCCGTCCTGAGCGGTCGTGAACGGGAGGAGTCGGAGTTGCGCCGACATGTGTGGAGTTCCGCGGTCGTCCTCGCTGTCTTCGCGGTCCTGGTGCCGGGTGTCTCCGCACAGGCGGCCCCCGAGCGCAGAGCCGGGCCGCTGCCGCTGGACCAGCTCTTCGACAACAGGGCCGTCAGCGACGACGCCCGGCCCGCCGAGGCCGACTTCGACGGGTCGGGCGCCTCCCTGTCGGCACAGGCCCTCACGGCCGCCGGCTGGAGACCCGGCCGCGCGCTGACCGTGCAGGGCGCCCGGCTGACCTGGCCGAAGCGGCAGCCGGGTCGGCCGGACAACGTCCTCGCCGCCGGACAGGACGTACGGGTACGCGGACGGGGCGACGCCCTCGCCTTCCTGGTGGCCGGCACGGGCGGCTCCGGCGCCGCCGGCACGGGGGTCGTCACCTACGCCGACGGCAGCCGCACCTCCTACCACCTGACCGCCCCCGACTGGCGCACCGGCCCGCTCGCCACCAAGGCCGTGGCCCTGACGCACCTCAACACGCCCTACGGCCAACTCGCCGAGCGGCCGCGGCTGTACGTCGTGACCGTGCCGGTCGTGGTGGGACGCGCGGTCACCTCCGTACGGCTGCCGAGGGCGACCGGCCTCCATGTGTTCGCGCTGGCGGTACGGGCCCCGGCCACGGGCTGGACGGGGAGTTGGTCGACGGCGACGGGCGGCTATCCGACCGTGGGGCCGTGGACGGACCGGACGCTGCGGCTGGTGGTGCACACGTCGGTCGGCGGGCCTCGGGTGCGGCTGCGGTTCGACAACACCTTCGCGGCGGCGCCGGTCCGGATCGGCAGGGCCACGGTGGCCGTGCAGTCGGCGGGCGCGGCGGCGCGGGCGACGCCGGTCGCGGTCTCCTTCCGGGGTGCGGCGGGCACCGTGATCCCGGCCGGGGCGCAGGCCTACAGCGATCCGCTCGGCTTCAAGGTGCCCGCGGACACCAATCTGCTGGTGAGCTTCCATCTGCCGGGGACCGTGCCGGCCGCGCCCGTGCACCGGCTCGCACAGCAGCGGTCGTACGTGAGCGCACCCGGTGACCACACGGCGGACGGGTCCGCGACGGCGTACCCGACGGTCCTGACCAGCTGGCCGCTGCTGACCGGTGTCGACGTCAGCGGGGGGCCGGGGTCCGTGGTGCTCCTCGGGGACTCGATCACCGACGGCGACAAGTCCACGACGGACGCCAACCGGCGGTGGCCCAATGTGCTGGCCACACGGCTGCTGAAGCAGAGTGTGGTCCCGCGCTACGGGGTGCTGAACCAGGGGGTCTCGGGCAACCGAGTGGTCTCCGACCGCTACCCCGGTGACGGGGTCTCCACCGACACGGCCGGGGTGAGCGCCGTGCACCGGTTCGACCGGGATGTCCTGGCCCAGACGTCGGCGCGTACGGCGGTCGTGTTCGAGGGCGTCAACGATGTGCGCTGGGGCACCAGCTCGGAGCAGGTGATCGCCGGGCTGCGCGAGATCGCGGACCGGGGGCACGCACGAGGGCTGCGGATGCTGGCGGCGACGATCCTGCCGTGCGAGGGCGAGGCACAGTGCACCGCGCTGGCCGACGTGGAACGGGTCGAGGTGAACGCGTGGATCCGCTCCGGCGGCGCGTTCGACGGTGTCCTCGACTTCGACGCGGTGGTGCGGGATCCCGCGCGGCCCTCTCGCATGCTGGCCGCGTACGACAGTGGGGACCATCTGCATCCCGGCGATGCGGGGCTCGCTGCGCTGGCTGGGGCGGTGGATCTGAGGTTGCTGGTGCCGTGAGGTTTGCGGCGTTGGGGTGGGCGCCTGGGGGCTGTGCCCCCAGACCCCCCTGTCGGCCTGGCGGCCTCGTCCTCAAACGCCGGACGGGCTGATTGTGGGCGACCTCCCCTACACGTCCAGGTCGACCACTACCGGCGCGTGGTCCGACGCGCCCTTGCCCTTGCGCTCCTCGCGGTCCACGTAGGAGTCGGTGACGGCCTTGGCGAACGGCTCGTTGCCGTAGACCAGGTCGATGCGCATGCCGCGGTTCTTGGGGAAGCAGAGTTGGCGGTAGTCCCAGTACGTGTACGGGTGGTCGTACTTCAGGGGGCGCGGGACCACGTCGGAGAGGCCGGACTCGCGCAGGGAGGCGAGGGCGGCGCGCTCGGCGGGAGTGACGTGGGTGAGGCCCTCGAAGGCGGCCACGTCGTAGACATCGTCGTCCGTCGGCGCCACGTTGTAGTCGCCCATCACCGCGAAGGGGCGGCTGCCGCCCGCGTCGCCGGCGACGGCGGCCTTGAGGGCCTCGAACCACTGGAGCTTGTAGGCGTAGTGAGGGTGGTCCACCTCACGGCCGTTCGGCACGTACACCGACCAGACGCGGATCGGGCCGCAGGTCGCGGAGATGGCGCGGGGTTCCTCGGCGCCGTCGAAGCCGGGGTCGCCCGGGAGGCCCTTGACGACCTCCTTGAGGCCGACGCGGGAGAGCACCGCCACGCCGTTCCACCGGCCGGTGGCGTTGACCGCCGCCTCGTAGCCGAGGTCGCGCAGCGGGTCGAACGGGAAGGTGTCCTCGGCGACCTTGGCCTCCTGGAGGCACAGCACGTCGGTGCCGCTGCTCTCCAGCCAGGCCAGGAGCCTCGGCAGGCGTGCGGTGATCGAGTTCACGTTCCAGGTGGCGATGCGCATGCCTGACAACCTACCGGGCGGGACTGACAACGCGGTCCCGCCCGGGGTGGGGCCGGTCACAGCTCGGCGGAGTCCCCCGGGGTCAGCCGCAGGTGCTCCGAGCCGCCCAGGCCGCCGATCTGGCGGTCGTAGATCGGCCGGGCCAGGTCGGTGAGCAGGGCGTCGTGGATGTCGTAGGCACGTTGCGGCTTGACCTCGCGGACGTAGTCGATGACCTCGGAGATCTTGTTCCAGGGCGCCATGACCGGGAGCATCAGCGTCTCGACCGGGTGGTCGGGGACGGTGAGGGCGTCGCCGGGGTGGAAGACGCGGCCGCCGTCGATCAGGTAGCCGACGTTGGTGACGCGCGGGATGTCCGGGTGGATCACGGCGTGCAGTTCGCCGTGGACCTGGATGTCGAAGCCGGCGGCGGTGAAGGTGTCACCGTGGCCGACGGTGTGGACGCGGCCGGGGAACGCCGCCGAGATCTGCTCCGCGACGGACCGCAGCGTCCAGATCTCGGCGGCCGGGTCGGCCTCCAGGGCCGCCCGTAGGCGCGCCTCGTCGAAGTGGTCGGGGTGCTCGTGCGTGACGAGGATCGCGTCCGCGCCGACCGCGGCGTCCTCCTCGCTGAACCCTCCGGGGTCGAGGACGAGCGTGCGCCCGTCCTTCTCGAGGCGGACGCAGGCGTGCGACTTCTTCGTGAGCTTCATGGCACCATCCTGCCCTCGGCGCCGGTCCGCGATCACGCTCCGGGCGTGGTCACTCCGTGGGAGTGGTCTCCTCCCTGATGACCTGCTGGGCGACCTTGAAGGCGCTGTTCGCCGCCGGCACACCGCAGTAGACGGCCGTCTGGAGCAGCACTTCCTTGATCTCGTCCGGGGTGAGGCCGTTACGCAGGGCGGCGCGGGTGTGGAAGGCGAGCTCGTCCAGGTGGCCACCGGCGACGAGGGTGGCGAGGGTCACGCAGCTGCGGGAGCGGCGGTCCAGGCCGGGTCTGTCCCAGATCTCGCCCCAGGCGTACCGGGTGATGAACTCCTGGAAGTCCCCCGAGAACTCCTCCGCCTGCGCCAGCGCCCGGTCGACGTGCGCGTCGCCGAGCACCTCGCGACGGACCTTGGTCCCCGCGTCGTACGGGTCCGGCCGCCCGGTCACCGGCGGCTGTACGACGGCCGGCGCGATCTCGGCGATGGGCGCGGGCTGCGCAGGCGCGGCGGCCAGGACCGGCTTGGCGGGGGCGGCCACGATGGCCATCTGGCCGGTGGTGGAGTTGTAGGCGGGCTGCCAGGCGGTCGTGAAGTGCCGGACCAGCAGATCGGTGACGGCGGCGGGCTGCTCGACCGGGACGAGGTGGGAGGCGCCGGGGACGACCGCCAGACGGGCGTCCGGTATGCCGGCGACCAGGGTGCGGGCCTCCGCCGGGCCGGTGACCTGGTCGTCCGAGCCGACGAGGACGAGGGTCGGCACGGAGACACCGGCGAGCTGGGGCCGTACGTCGAAGGAGGCGAGCGCCTCGCAGGCGGCGATGTAGCAGCCCGGGTCGGTGGTGCGCACCATCTGCACGGCCCACTCGGTGATCGCGGGCTGGGCGGCGGCGAAGCCGGTGGTGAACCAGCGGTCGGGCGAGGTACGGGCGATGGGGTCGAGGCCGTTCGTGCGCACGATGACGCCCCGCTGCCGGAACTCGTCGGCCGTGCCGAAGCGCGGCGAGGCGGCGATCAGGGCGAGCGAGGCGATGCGCTCCGGGTGGCGCAGGGCGAGTTCGATGCCGAGTGCGCCGCCGAGCGCGCAGCCCGCGTAGCCGAAGCGCTGCACACCCAGGCCCTCGAGGGTGGCGAGCAGTCGGTCGGCGAGCTCCGCGACGGAGCCGGCGGGGTAGGCGGGGGCGCCGCCGTGCCCCGGCAGGTCGAACCGGAAGACGCGCCACTGCTGGGTCAGCTCCGGGACCTGGCGGTCCCACATGTGCCATGTGGTACCCAGTGAGGGACCGAGGATCAGGACTGGGGCGTCTTCTGGCCCGTCAAAGCGGTATTGCAGGGTGCTCATCGGTGTCTCACTCACCCGCCTGACCCTCTCATCTGTCACGGACGCCCCTATAACGGGGGGTCGGTAGAGACCGTCCGGACCAGGTTGAAGACCTCGCGGGCGGCATATCGCTTGAGGCAACGGATGATCTCACGACGGGTCTTGCCCTCCTGGGTGCGGCGCTCGTAGTACGCCTGAGTGCGCGGGTCGTGGCGCAGCCGGGTGAACACGATGCGGTGCAGAGCGGCATTCGCCTGCCGGTCGCCGCCATGGTTGAGGCGACGCGAGCTCTGCCGGCCCGAGGAGTACTCGATCGGACTGACCCCGCACAAGGCGGCGAAGGACGCCTCAGTGCTCAGCCGCTCAGGGTTGTCGCCCATGGTGATCAGGAGCGTGATGGCGGAGTCCGGGCCGATACCGACCGGCGCGAGCAGCTGCGGGGCATGGCCTTCGACGAGCCCGGTCAGTCGCTGATTCAGCTCATCGATCTGCCCCGTGAGCTGCTCGATGCGCTCGGCCAGCAGCCTCAGGGTGATACGAGTGGCCTGGGCGACGGCATCCTCATCGCCCTCGCCCTCGCCGTCGCGCGGGCTGAGGCACGCGCAGGTGCGGAACAGTTCGCGGTTACCCAGGTCGGACAGCCGCTCCCGCAGAGCAGGGTCGGCTACGACCAGGACGGCCTTGAGCTGGTTGATCGCCTGGGTACGGGCCTTGACCGCGGAGTCCTTGGCGATTTTGAACATCGAAAGTGCAGCTTGCAGCCGTCGGACGAGTCCGGGGCGCAGATGCCGATCTGCAGGGTGGCCGGGACGCCGCAGCAGCCTCCGCCCTCGCTGCCCTGGGCGGCGTCGGGGTCGTCGAACAGACCCGCGCCGCCGCATACACCGGTCTCCGGCAGGGTGAGTTCGACGCGCTCGGCGGCCTCCTGGTCGCCAGCGATCGCCGCCGCGATGGAACGGACCTGCTCGTAGCCGGTCAGCGCGAGGAACGTGGGGGCGCGCGGCCGTAGGACTTCATGCCGACCAGGTAGGTCCTTCTCCGGGTGGGCAAGTTATTCACGCCGTGCGGGTAGACCGTGCCGCAGTAGTGCACGTTCGGGTCGATCAGCGGGGCCAGGGCGGTCGGGGCCTGCAGGCGCTCGTCGAGGCCGAGGCGGATCTCGGAGAGGAAGGACAGGTCGGGGCGGAAACCGGTCAGGACGATGACCTCGTCGACCGGGTCCAGACGACGCCCATCCTCGGCGACCAGGATCAAGGTTCCGTCACCGTCCGTGAAGCACCCGCTCGGTGCGGAGATCGACGGAGCGCCGCCGCTGGACCCGGTCCTGCCGGTGACCGAGGCCGCGGCCGGCTTCGCGGCCGGAGAACACGCCGCCCACCCCGCCTACGGAGGCTGCACGCACGACGAGTTCGCGCGGCTGCATGCCATGCATCTCACCGAACACCTCCCGGGACCATGACGAGGCGGGATCGGCTGGCATCGCGAGCCGCTGTGGCAGGTCGGCAGTCGCACGCTGCTGACGGCGCAGGCCGCTTGGCGTGGCACGCCATCGTCGGAAATGTGGCATCCCCCTGCCCCTGTAGCGCCTGTTCCGCTTGTCGGACGGGGCGTCTGTCGAGGGGCCGGGTTCTCAGCCGAGTGTCCAGTTGACGCTGTCGGTGTAGGTGGAGCCGTTGATGGTCGCGGTGACCGTCACGATGTTCTGTCCGGGCCTCAAGGTGATGCGGGGCCACCTGAAGATGTGGTCGCTGCTGCTCAGGGGTCCCAGCGAGGTGCCGTTGAGGGTGGCGGTGACCTGGCCCGCGTTGGAGTAGACCTTGAGTTCGGTGGCGGCGTCGGTGCGCTGGGTCCAGCGGCGGCTGGTGATGTAGAGGGTGGGAGTGTCGGCCCAGTTGGCCTTGTACCAGTAGAAGGCGTCCTTGCGGGTCTGCCGGTCGCGGGTGACCAGGCCCTTGTCGTTGATCCCGGGGCGGTCCCCCTCGTTGCGGCCGTCGGAGGCGAAGTCGAACATGGCCCAGACGAACGTGCCCCAGATGTAGGGACGTTCGGCGAGCTGCTTCCAGGCCGCCTCGTGGAACAGCGACTGGTACTCCTCCGGGTGCCAGGGTCCGCCCGGAGCCGGCTTGGGCGGGTTGAGGGCGTGCTGGGTGGTGCTGGCGCCGACGCCGTACTCGGACATCGCGATCTTGCGGGAGGGAGCGTTCGCGTGCAGGTTGTCGGCCCATGCCCCGAGGTCGTTGTCTTTGGAGCCGTAGTACCAGCCGTAGTACTTGTTGAAGCCCGTCGTCTGCGTGTGCAGGCCCGCCTGCGCGTTGTCGGGGTCCTCGCCGCGCACGGCGTAGGTGGAGAACCGGTCCGGGTCCTCGGCCTCGATGATGTCGGCCAGGGACGCGAGCAGCTTGTTCGCAGCGGTGCCGTTGTAGTCGAGGAGTTCGTTGCCGATGCCCCAGAAGGCGATCGACGGGTGGTTGTAGTTCTGCCGGACCAGTTCCCGCAGTTGGTTCTGGGTGCTGGTGGTGAAGGCGGCCGAGTCGGTGACGATGTCGACCAGCGGGATCTCCGCCCACACGAGCAGCCCGCGTTCGTCGGCGAGGTTGTAGTCCTTCTGGTCGTGCTGGTAGTGCGCCATGCGGATGGCGTTGGCGCCGATCTCGCTGATGAGGTCGAGGTCCTGGGTGTGGTCGGCGTCGGATATCGCCCAGCCCTTACCGGCCCGGTCCTGGTGCAGGTTGACGCCGTGCAGGTGGAGGTGGCTGCCGTTGAGGCGGAAGCCTGTGTCGGCGTCGACGGCGAGGGAGCGAAGGCCCAGGCGTTCGGTCACCACGTCCGTGATCCTGTCCCCGCCGCCGGTGACGTCATGGATCTCGACGCTGGCGTTGTAGAGGTACGGATCCGCCAGACCGTTCCACAGGCGCGGGTTGCTGATGTGGACGGTCTGCTGCATCTCCTTGCCGGTGGCCGCGGGGACGGTCTGCGCGGTGCTGCTCGTCTCCGCGACGATGGCCCCGCTCTGGTCGGCGATGACGGTGCGGACGACCACCGATCTGGTGGCGTTGCTGTCATTCCACAGCTTCGTCGTGACGGTCACCGTGGCCGACGCCGAGGTCACGTTGCTCTGCCGCAGATAGATACCGGGGCCCGCGTAGTCCGTCATCCGCACATGGAGGTCGTCGACGGCCCACAGGCTCACGTTGCGGTAGATGCCACCCTGAAAGGTGTAGTCCGCGCCCACCGGGGCGATGTCGGTGTCGCGGGCGTTGGTCACCTTGACCGCGATCACGTTGTCCGCGCCCGGGACGAGCGCGGCCGTGACGTCGAACCTGAACCGGGAGTACCCGCCCTTGTGCTGCCCGAGGTACGTGCCGTTGACCCAGACGTCGGCGACCTGGTTGACCCCGGCGAACTGCAGGTACAGCCTCTTGCCGGCCAGTTCTGACGGCACGGTGTAGTGGCGGCGGTACCAGCCCACTCCGCGGTAGTAGTTGTTGCCGCCGTCGGCACCGTCGGCGGCGTTCCAGGTGTGGGGTGTGTTGACCGACGTCCATCCGGAGTCGTTGAATGCGGGCGCCTGCGCGCCTGCGACGTCCGATCTGATGAACCGCCACCCGTTGTTGAGGTGGATCCAGACACGGGGATCGGGTGCGGTGTACGTCGTGGCGGCGGACGCGGAACCGGCGAGCGGAATCCCGGCCAGCGAGGCCAGCACTCCCGCAGCAGCCCCGCCGAGCACCTGTCGGCGACTGGGCAAACCTGTCATGTCAGAACTCACTTCCGTGGAGTCGGAGCAGGAAACTCCCCTGGCGCGGCGTTACGCCGACGACCGTGGCGGGCCGGGCAGCACCCGGATCTGGCTGACGGCCCGCCTCAAGCAACCGAGAGAAGTGCCTCGGTCCCACCTCACTGGGGCAACCCCAGATGTCTCACCCGCCACTCGGTTCGCGCGTCGCCTCGCGGACGACTGCGACGCCGCCTTCGGGGACGGTGACGGAGCCCACGACCGGTTTACCGGTGAGGAGTTCGACCCCTTCGGCGGGGATCTCGGCGCCGTGGCCGGCGTGGTCGATCAGGAAGAGGTAGTCGGCCTCCGCGCCCCGCCGCCGCACCACCTCGACGCCGGCTGGTACGTCGTGCTCCGGACGCACTCCGGCCTCCTCGCGGATGCGCTCCAGGACGGCGTCCAGGGTGGTGGTGTCCGGGTGGGTGGCGAGGTACCAGGCGGTGCCGCTGCCGTACGTGTGGCGGGTGATGGCCGGGACGCCGGCCAGCGGCCCCTCGGCGTACGTGGCGACGGCCTCCGCCCCGGTGAGCCGGAGCCGTTCGGTCCACAGGTCGGCGGTCGCGTCCTGCGGGACCTGGCCGGCCAGGCCGACCGTCTGGCCGGGCAGCAGGGGGAACGGCTCGTCGCCGTGCACCCCGAGGACCTTCCGGAAGGCGCCCGGGTAACCGCCCAGGCGGACATGGCAGTTCTCGTCCACCGCACCGCTGTGGAAGCCCACGGCGAGGGTGCCGCCGTGCTCGACGAACGCCGCAAGGTTGGTCGCTCCCGCGTCGTCGACCAGGTACAGGCTGGGGGCGAGGACGAGCCGGTAGCGGTCGAGGTCCGGGCTGTCGGGACGTACGAAGTCGACCGCCACGCCGGCCTTCCAGAGCGGTGTGTACCAGTCCCTCACCAGGTCCTGGAAGCGGAGTTCGCTGCTGGGCTGGGAGGGCAGCTCCATCGCCCAGCGGGCGTTCCAGTCCCAGACGATGGCGACCTGGGCGGGGCTGGTGCTGCCCTCTACTTCGGCGAGGGCCCGCAGGTCGGCTCCGAGCTGCACGACGTCCTGCCAGATCTGGCTGTCGGTGCCCGCGTGCGGCAGCATCGCCGAGTGCCACTGCTCGGCGCCCGCCTTCGCGGCGCGCCACTGGAAGTAGGCGATGCCGTCGGCGCCGTGCGCGACGTGGGCGAGTGCGTTGCGGCGCATCTCGCCGGGCCGCTTGGCCCGGTTGACGGGCTGCCAGTTGACGGCTCCCGTGGAGTGTTCCATCAGCAGCCAGGGCCGGCCGCCGGCCAGGGAGCGGACCAGGTCGCCGCAGAGCGCGATGTCGGCCTCCGACTCCGGGTCGGTGGCGAGCAGGTAGTGGTCGTTGGAGACGATGTCCAGCTCGGGAGCCCAGCGCCAGTAGTCGAGGGCGTCGAAGTTGTGCACCACCATGAAGTTGGTGGTGGCGGGGATGTCCGGGGCGGCGCGGCGGAGCACGTCGCGTTCGGCGGTGAACAGCGACAGCAGTTCGTCCGAGCAGAAGCGGCGCCAGTCCAGCCGGTGGGCGGGATTGGGGCCGGCGCCGGTGGCGCGGGGCGGGATGATCTCGTCCCAGTCGTAGTACCACTGGCTCCAGAAGGTGGTGCCCCAGGCGTGGTTGAGCGCGTTCAGGTCGTTGCCGTACTTCGCCTTCAGCCAGCGCCGGAAGGCAGCCGCGCTGGTGTCGCAGAAGCACTCCGCGTTGTGGCAGCCGTACTCGTTGTGGACGTGCCACATCGCGACGGCCGGGTGGTCGGCGTACCGCTCGGCCAGCGCACCCGCGATACGCAGCGCGGCCGTGCGGTAGGCCGGGCTGGACGGGCAGAAGGTCTGGCGGCTGCCGTACGACAGCGTGCGGCCGTCGCGGTCGACCGGCAGTGCCTCCGGGTGGGCCCGGAAGAACCAGGCGGGCGGGCAGGCCGTCGGGGTGGCGAGGTCGGCGGCGATGCCGTTCTCGTGGAGGAGGTCGAGGATCTTGTCCATGCGCGAGAAGTCGTAGACGCCCTCGGCGGGCTCCAGCAGAGCCCAGGAGAAGATGCCGACGCTGACCATGGTCACCCCGGCCTGGCGCATGAGGGCCATGTCCTCGGCCCACACCTCCTCGGGCCACTGCTCAGGGTTGTAGTCGCCGCCGTAGGCGATTCCGGGCAGGCGGAGACGGTGTTCGGTGGTCACTGGTGGTACTCCGGGAGGTGTGGGGAACGAGTGGGCGGCGTGCTTCAGCCCTTGTTGGCGCCCAGCGTGAGACCGCTGACGAACTGGCGCTGGAGGACGAAGTAGACGATCAGGGTGGGGATCGCGGTGAGCAGGGCGCCGGCGGCGACCAGGTTGGGGTCGGTGAAGTACTGGCCGGAAAGGTTGTTCAGGGCCGAGGTGATCGGCATGTTCTCGCCGGTGGAGATCAGGACCAGGGCCCAGAAGAAGTCGTTGTAGATCCAGATGGACAGCAACGTGGCCAGGGCGGCCATCGCCGGCTTGCACAGGGGCAGCACGATCTGCCAGTACAGGCGCCAGACTGACGCACCGTCGACCAGTGCGGCCTCGGTCAGTTCGTGCGGCAGCGAGCGCATGTAGTTGGCCAGCACGAATGCGCAGAAGCCGGACTGGAACGCCACGTGGATCAGCACCAGGCCCAGCGCCGAGTCGTAGAGCTTGCCGCTCATGGTGATGCCGGGCAGGTCGATGAGCAGGTAGAGGCGGTACAGCGGGGTGATGATGACCTGCTGCGGGAGCAGGTTGCCGGCCGTGAACACCAGGAGCAGGAAGAGGTTGACCCGGAAGTCGAAGCGGCTGACGTAGAAGGCCACACACGACGACAGGAACAGCGTCAGCAGCACCGCCGGGATCGCCACCAGCAGTGTGTTCCCGAAGTAGTGGAGCATGTCCGACTGCTGGAAGGCGTTGGTGAAGTTGTCGAGGCTCAGCTTGTCGGGCCAGGAGACGTAGCCCTTGGTGCTGGTCTCGGCGTACGGCCGCATCGCCGCGTACATCGCCCACAGCAGGGGCGCGAGCCAGGCCAGCGCGGCACCGGCGAGGAAGACGTGCAGCAGGATCCGGGCGGGGCGGACGGGGGTGCGCTGCTTTCCGAGCGCGCTCACGGTGCTCATGCGCGCCGCTCCTTCCGGAAGGTGGCGATCAGATACGGGATGATCACCGCGAGCGAGATCACCAGCAGGACCACGGCGATCGCCGAGCCGTATCCGATCCGGCTGGACTCGCCGATGATGTTGTTGGTGACCAGGATCGAGAGGAGTTCCGTGCCCTCGGCGCCCTTGTTGAAGACGAAGACGAGGTCGAAGCAGCGCAGCGCCTCGATGATCGTGACGACCAGGACTACGGTGTTGGTGGGGCGCAGGGTCGGGAAGATGACGTTCTTGAACGTCTGCCACTCATTCGCCCCGTCCAGCGCGGACGCCTCCCGCAGGGCCGGGTCGACGCCCTTCAGACCGGCCAGGTACAAGATCATCATGTAACCGGTGTGACGCCACGACGCGGCGATGAGCACGGACCACAGATTGAGGTCCGGGTCGCCGATCCAGTCGATGTAGTGGCCGGGCTCGTTCGCACCGATGATGCTGTTGATCAGGCCGGTGTCGGGGTTGTAGACGAGCTGCCAGACAAACCCGATGACCGCCATCGACAGCACGACGGGCAGGAAGAACGCGGTCTGGTACACCTTGCTGAACCGGATCTTCTTGTCCAGTTGCACGGCCAGGAAGAGGCCCAGCGGAGTCGGGATCAGGATGAGCACGACGAACCAGACGACGTTGTGCTCGACCGCCGGCCAGAACTGCGGGTTGTTGGTGAACAGTTCCTTGAAGTTCTGCAGCCCGACCCACTTGATGGAGTCGAAGCCGATGCCGTCCCAGGTGGTGAAGGCCAGCGCGATCGAGGCGAGAGCCGTCACCCAGACCAGGGCGATGTGCAGGATCGTCGGCACCCCGGCCATCAGGCCGAGCGTGATGCGGTCCCGCCGGGTGAGCAGCCGTCGGTGGCCCAAGGGGGGCCGCGGCCGCTTGGCCTGATCCTTGGTCACATTCTTCGGGTTGCCCGGGGGCGGCACTGCGGCCGTCCCCGGGGTGCTGGTGGTGCCGGTCCCGGTACCGGTGTTCGTGGTGGCGGTCATGCGGACGCGAAGATCGTCTTCTTCTGGCGCTCGATCGACGCCAGCAGGCTGTCGACGCCCTTGGGGTCACGGATGAACTTCTGCAGGGCGGGCTGCATCACCGTGGAGGTGAAGTCCGGGCGGCTGTCGCGGTCCATGAACTGGGTGAGGTGCTTGGCGCCGGCGATCGTCGCGTACGCCTTCTTCTGCAGCGCGGTGTACGAGGAGGTGTCAGCCTTGCTGGAGGCTGCGACCAGGCTCGGGTCGGACTTCAGGTAGATCTGCTCGGCCTCCGGCGTGCCCAGGAACTCCAGGAGCTTGAGCGCGCCGGCCTTGTTCTTCGGAGCCTTGGAGAGCATGAAGCCGTCGGTCGGAGCCTCGACGGTGTCCTGCCCGTAAGCGGAGTTGATCTCCGGGAAGGGGAAGAAGTCGAGGTCGTCCAGGTCGGCCTTGTTGGTGAACTGCTGGGCCACGAAGCTGCCGAACAGGTACATGCCCGCCTTCTTCGATATCAGCGTCTGGGCCGCGTCCTGCCAGGTGCGGCCGACGGCGCCCTCCTGGTGGTACGGGAGGATCTCGGCCCAGTGGTCGAAGGTCTTGCGGACCTTGGCGTCGGTCCAGGACGCCTTGCCGGCCATCAGCTCGACGTGGAAGTCGTAGCCGTTGGTGCGGAAGTTGATCTGGTCGAAGGTGCCGAGCGCGGGCCAGGCATCCTTGTCGCCGAACGCGAACGGGACCAGACCGTCCTTCTTCATCTGCTTGCACAGGGCGACGAGTTGGTCCCAAGTGGTGGGGACCTCGTAGCCGTACCGCTGGAAGACGCTCTTGCGGTAGAAGACACCCCAGAGGGACGTGGAGATCGGCACGAAGTAGTACTTGCCGTCCGCGCCCTTGCTGAGCGCCTTCATCGCCTCGGGGAAGTTGCCGCCGATCTTCTGCCACACGTCGTCGATCGGGGAGGCGAGGCCCTTGGCCGCGAAGAACTGCATGCGGTAGCCGGCGAACCAGTTGAACACGTCGTCCGGGGTGCCCTGGAGGTAGGAGTTGATCTGCTCCTGGAACGTGTTGTGGTCCTTGGTGTTCACGTCGACCGTGATCCCGGACTGCTTCGTGAACGCCGCATAGATCTCGGCGAACGCCTTCTTCGGCACCGCGTCCGACGCGTTCGACCCGAGGCTGACCGTCTTCGGGTCGGACGCCGAACCGCTGCCGCCGCAGGCGCTGAGCAGCGGCATGCCGGCACCGAGGGCGACTGCCCCACCAATACCGCGCAGGACGGTGCGACGACTGGCAGCAGGCATGGGCCGACCGAGGGAGGAAGAGTGCATTTCGGCTCCTGACAGGGCGGCCGTGCTCAGGCGGCACGTCGGCCCGCGAGGTGTGACGGGAAGCGGTCGCCCGCGCGACCAAGACTCAACACGATCGAACAAATCCGACCGGCGGTTGCGAGGAAGACTGAACGCTCCGGGGAGCCGCTGTCAAGCCCCTTCGACCTGAGCTCAGGGCTGACCGTACATGCCGGCAGGACGGCCAGCCTACCGCCGGAGGGGAACGACGACCCCGTTCCGCGAGCGGGCCCGAGAGTGCGATTATTCCGTTTGACCAGCACATATGTCCACCAGAGGCGCACTCCTCACGGCGACTACGACCCCCTTTGTCGACCGGCCGCCCGCCATCCGACCCGCATCCGTTCATCGGAATCGATACCGCGGGAACCCTTGACGTACAGCTGTCGGCTACGTAGACATGACCACGCGGTCAGACCGCGTGGTCATACAGTTGACCTCCTTCGATGCAGACGTACGGCCGTCGGGAGACTTCATGGCAGCAGTGGGGGGACGGAGCGAGGGCTCCGCTGTGCCGCGCAGCGCGGACGTGGCCCGCCTGGCCGGGGTGTCGCGCAAGACGGTGTCCCGGGTTCTCAACAACGAGCCGTATGTCTCCGAGGAGGCCCGCACAAAGGTCCTCGCGGCCGCTGAGGAACTCGGCTACCGGCTGAACCAGGCGGCCAGGACACTGGCCTCCGGACGTACCGGCTCGATCGGCGTGGTGGCCCTGGGCACCGTCGGGTACGGGACCGCTTCACTCCTCGTGCACGTCGAGCGGGCCGTGCGCGACGCGGGCTACGCACTCCGTGTGGTCAACACACCGGACGGCGACCCGGCGGGTATCGCCGGCGCCGTGGAGTCGCTGCTTGAACAGGGGGTGGACGGCGTCATCGTCTCCGAACCCATCGTGGAGGGAGACGTCAGCGTCCGTGTCGACGTCCCCGTCCTCTTCCTGGGGGCACCGCCCGCATTCAACGCCACCCGCACCGTGACCATGGGGGTGGGCGCCCACGAACTGGCCCGGGCTGCCACCGAGCATCTGCTGGACCTGGGACACACGACCGTTCATCATCTGGCCGGCCCGCGGCGCTGGTACGCCACGAAGGACCGTATCGAGGGGTGGCGGGCGGCACTTGCGGCGCGGGGCGCGCACGAGCCGCCGCTGCTCAACGGTGACTGGTCGGCTGCCTCCGGGCATGCCGTGGGCGAGGCGCTGGCCTCGGACCGTTCCGTTACCGCTGTCTTCGCAGCGGGCGACGAGATGGCCATCGGGCTCATCCACGCCCTGCGGGAAGCCGGGCGTCGCGTGCCCGAGGACATCAGTGTCGTCGGCTTCGACGGCAACCCGGTCTTCGCCTACGTCTCTCCTCCCCTGACCACCGTGCGCCAGCCCTTCGAGGCCGCGGCCCGGGAGGGCATCCGCCTTCTCGTGCACGCGATCGAGAAGCCCCACACCGACCTGCCGCAGGCGAGCGACCCACCGGTCGAACTCATCGTCCGCGGCTCGACCGCGCCCCCGCCATCGCCCCCCGACAAGACGGGCCGGCGCACCACCTGAGAGCAGCTCGGCAGCAGGTAACACACTGCGCTCCGGGCACGGCTCTGCCACTCGCACCGGTCGTCTCACCCGAGAGGCGGATCGGTCCGACTCCCGTGCCGCACGACGCCGCAGTTCCTCGTACGCGGTGGACGCGCACTCCGGGCTCGCCGCTTCCCACCCGGTTTCGTCCCGGGGCGGCAGGCACCGGACCCTCCTATCCCTCCCCTGCCCTGAGAGCCGCACATGTCCCCTGCACTGTTGGGCGCCAGACCCGGCGCCGCTCAGCGTTCCCGCCCCACCACCCTCCTGTTGCTGTTCCTGGCCTTGATCGTCGCTGCGGCGACGATTCTGCTGCCTGCCGCGGGCCGGGCGCAGGCCCTCTCCCGTCCCGCGCAGACCCTGTACACCCCGCCGTCCGACGCGCTCTCCCCCGGAAGCCTCTACCCGCGGGCGATGCGCCTGCAGCACAACGGCTCGGCCAACGGCACCCTGCTCGCCACGTTCGAGCAGTACCGCGTGGACATGCCCGTCTTCCCGATCTACCGCTCCACCGACAACGGAGTCTCCTGGACGAAGATCTCCGAGGTCGCCGACACCCAGAACGGCTGGGGCATGCGCTGGCAGCCCGAACTGTTCGAGTTGCCCAAGGCCATGGGCGGATTCCCGGCCGGCACCATCCTGGCCGCCGGTGACTCGGTGCCCTTCGACCGCGGCGGCAGCAAGATCGACCTGTACGCCAGCACCGACCGCGGCCAGAGCTGGACCTTCGTCACCAACATCGCCACCGGCGGCAAAGCCACGGACACGAACGGGAACACCCCCGTGTGGGAGCCGTTCTTCCTGGTCTCCGGCGACAAGCTCATCGTCTACTACTCCGACCAGCGCGACGCCGACCACGGACAGAAGATCGTCCACCAGGTCTCCACGGACGTCCGCAACTGGGGTCCGGTCGTCGATGACGTGGCGATGCCCACCTACAGCCAGCGCCCCGGCATGCCGACCGTCGCCAAGATGCCCAACGGCAAGTTCATCATGACGTACGAGTACGGCGGTTCGGCGGCGGGCAACTTCGCCGTCCACTACAAGATCTCCGACGACCCGGAGGCGTTCGACTCCGTTACCGGCATCCCGCTGCGTACCACCGACGGCCTGGTCCCCCAGGGCACGCCCTACATCACCTGGCTGCCCACCGGCGGCCCCAACGGAACCCTCGTCACCACCGCCCACAGCAGTGACGACCTGTTCGTCAACACGCAGAACGGCGCCGCGAACACCTGGACGCGGATGCCCTCCAACGTCGGCGGCGGCTACAGCCGCGGCCTGCTTCCACTGTCCGACGGCCACAGCCTGATGGTGTTCAGCGCGAGCTTCGGCGGCGACAACCGCCGCAACCCGGTCACGTACAGCACGGTCGACTTCGGCGGAAGCATCTCCGACGGAGCCACCTACACGATGACCAACGCGGGCAGCGCTCTGAACCTCACCATCGCCGGCGGCTCCACCACCAACGGCACCACCGCCACCCAGCAGAACCCCACCACCTCCACCAACCAGCAGTGGCGCTTCGAGCAGCAGCCCTCGGGCTACTTCAAGATCTTCAACGTCGCCAGCGGCAAGGTCCTCGGCATCCAGAACCAGTCCACCGCCGACGGTGCCACCGTCCTGCAGTGGGATGACAACGGCACCCCCGACCACGAATGGGCCATCGCGCCCCATCCGGCCGGCGGGTACAGCATCACCAACCGCATCAGTGGCAGGCACCTCGAAATCCCCAGCGCCTCCACCACCGTCGGCACCACCGCCGTGCAGTGGAGCGGCACCACCTGCGGTTGCCAGCGCTGGAACCTCACCCAGACCGCCCCGCCGCCCCTGGGCACCGGCCAGTACGTCCTGGTGAACAAGAACAGCGGCAAGTACCTCGACATCCCGAACGGTTCCACCACCGCGGGCACCGCCGCCGGCCAGTGGCAGAACACGTTCTGCGCCTGCCAGCTCTTCACCTTCCAGTCCGCGGGCAGCGGCGCCTGGAACATCAAGAACGCCAAGAGCAACCTCAACCTGGACATCCAAGGCTCCTCCAGCGCCGCGGGCGCGGCCATCGTCCAGAACACCGCCTCCAGCACCGATTCCCAGAAGTGGACCCTCACCGACGCGGGCGGCGGCTACTACAGACTCCGCAACGTGAACAGCACCCTCGTCGCCGGAGTCGCCCAGTCAGCCACCGCCAACGGGGCAGCCGTCGTCCAGTGGGGCAGCGCCAACCTCGACGACCAGCTCTGGAAGATCGTTCGCGTCAACTAACAGTTCCCACCTGTGTCATGGCAGGCGCGGGAACCGCTGACGAAGCGGTTCCCGCGCCTGCCGTCCGTGCCGGCCGACCGCTCCTCTCTCCAGTGACGGATGTGAACCTCGTGCCTGCGACGGACGACATCCCCACGACGCGGACCCGTCGGCAGGGCTGTCTGCGTGCGGTGGGTTTCACCACGCTGGTCCTGCTTGCCGCCGCGGACGTACTCATCGCCGTCGCCAACGGCAAGACCCTCTGGCCGGTGCTCCTGCCCCTGTCGCTCGGGCTCGCGGCCGTCCTGTGGCGCTCCGCCCGGCGGCCCGCGTGGCTCACCCCCCAGCTGCGGGCCGAGGTACCAGCAGCGCTTCCCTGGCGTTGACCGCCGTGGCCGCGACGACCGAGCCCGTGCGGACACTCGGCCCCGGTGAAGTGGCGGTGCTGCTCTGCCTGTTGTTGATCGCCGTCCGTACCTGCTCACCACGGTCGGCGTTGCTGTGCGCCGTCCTCACGGGCGGGGCGACCGTTGTGACGCCGCCGCGCTTCCACGATGTCATCGCCGAGGAAGACACGCTGCTGTTCGCGCTGCCGTTGGCGCTGCTGACCGGCGTTTTCGCCGGCCTCGGCGGCTATCTGCGCTCCCTGGACCACGGACGCGGCGTCGCGGTCACCGAGACCCGCCGCTCCGAACGCCTCGCCATGGCCGCCGACCTGCACGACTTCGTCGCCCACCATGTCACCGGCATCCTGGTCCAGACACAGATGGCCCGCATGAGGGCCGCCACCGAACCCGACCGTCTGGACCCGGTCCTGGCAGGAATCGAGCACGCCGCGACCCAAGCGCTCGACTCCATGCGCCTGACCGTCGGCATCCTGCGCGGTGGCCCGGACGGAACGGCCCGGCCGGCGACGGGCGAGAACCGCCCGCTGGGGGACCTGACAGCCCTCGCGGAACTGGTCGACCGATTCGGCGGTCCGAGCGGCTCGAAGGCCGAACTGCACCTCGACGCCTCAGTGCCCCCGAATCTGCCCCACGAGGTGCAGGCTGCCGTCTACCGTGTCGTCCAGGAAGCCCTCACGAACGTACGGCGCCACGCCGCCGACGCCACCGAAGTCACCGTCGCCCTCGCTCACGCCGACGACACCTTGCGCGCGAAGAGCGCCGCCAACCCCCGCAGTCCACCCGCCCCCCGGCACCGGACTGAGGTCTGGCCCACGGCGATCGCCGGCCCGGTGCCCAGGTGACGGAGCAGTGCGGCGAGGTCGGCGGCCATTTGCGTCGGCGTATTGCCCTCGTCGGGAACGTCCGACCGGGCCCGAACGCAGTGCAGAAGAGGTGGACGCGCTTCAGGTCGATGATCGTCATGCGGGACCGTCCTGGGAGGTCCGGTACGTGGCGTGGGCGAAGTCCGCATGGACACCGGAGCCGTCCAGGTCCTGCACCCACAGTCCCAGCATGGCGCCGGTGAAGCCGAGAAGGCGCAACTGGCCGTCGTGGAACTCGTCAGCGTGCTCGTCGGACAGGACGGTGGCGTCGAGCTCGATCGGCAGCGCCTGAACTCCCCCCACCGGTGTCGTGCGAGAAGCGCAGGGCGGGCACGTCGAGTTCGGCGTGCAGGACGACTGGGCGTCCGGGCTTCAGCGGTACGGCCGGCTCGTGTCCGACGAGACGGCCGGCCTCGCAGCTCAGTGCCCGCAGGACCGGGGAGCCGTCGTCCTCGGCGGTGACGTACAGGTAGCGGGTGTTGCGTCCTGGCGGCGCGGTACCTGACGAACTACGTCCTGGAAGGCCACCTGTTCGTCGCATCGGCGCCCTCGCCCGGCGACACGAAGGCGTGGCCTTTCGGCCGAGCAGGAGGGCGGCGGTAGATCATGAGCTGCCCGACGGGCATCAGGCCAGGCGGACGTTGATGACCATGTCGAGGACCTCAAGGGGCCCGGGAGGCTCGAGACGGCGCCAGCCTGCCCGTTCAAGTTCGGGCGATCAGCTTGATCTCGTGCAGCACTTGGGAAAGCTTGTTGATCGCCTTGGCCGGCAGGCCGACGACGAAGCGCACCGGATGGTCCCGGGCATCAGACCGGAGCTTGGCAGGCAGTCGGCCGAGACGGCCGCGGAAGTCCCGGGTGTACTGCCCTATGACCAGTTCCCTCGGCATCATGGTGTTTTTCCCGCAGTTGTCACAGATGATCGTGAGCAGGCAGCCGTGGACGTAGGTGAGCCGATGAAGCTGCTCTCCGCCGCAGGTGCACTCCAGATACGTGGTTTCCGTACTCTCGGTCATTGTTGGCTCCTCGGCTCTCTCAGCGGCCCGCCACACCCCCGGGCAAGTAGTAGAGCATTCAATCGGGTGGGGCGGGCGGCGGCCAGTGGCCCCAGCAGCCGGACTGCGCCCACAGCATCGAATGCACGGCGATTCCGCCGTCAGCGCTCACGGCCGCCAGACCTCGCCACCTGTCACATATGTGAGTGTGAAATTCACAGAGGTGACAATAGTCCCACGCCGGCCACGCTCTGTCCAGGTCGGCGCCTCGAAGGGGAACTCGTAAGGGACCTCGCAAGCAACCCACTGGTCGGCTGTGCAACAATCCGAACAGATGTGACGACATGGCGAGACGAGGGGGTGGACATGCCGGCGTCCCGCGAACGCGACCTGTTGGTGAAGGCGGCACGGCTCTACTACCTGGACAACTTGTCGCAGCAGCAGGTGGCCAGCGCTTTGGGTGTCAGCCGCTCGAACGTCTCACGCATCCTCACTGCCGCACGGGACCAGGGGATCGTGGAGATCCGGATCAACGATCCGGCCGGACGCGATCTGGATCTGGAGGAGCAGCTGCAGAACGCCTTCGGAGTGTCCTCCTGCCGCGTGGCCTCGGTACACACGGACGAGTCGGCGCTGGCCAAGGTGGGGGAGCTGGCGGCCGCCTGGATGCTGGACACGGTCAAGCCCGGCAGCAGTATCTCGCTTTCCTGGGGGAACACACTCCAGGCCATGGTGCATGCCATCCCCTCCGGACAGGACCTCTCGGTGGAGATCCTCCCCCTGGTAGGCGGACTTTCCTCCGTAGCCTCGGAGATCACCGGCGAGGAACTGGTTCGAGAGCTGGCCGACCGCCTGGGCACCACCTACCAGCGACTCCACGCGCCCGCCCTGCTGGAGGCCAAGGCATCACGTGACACCCTCATGACCGAGCCGGCCATCGCTGGGGTGCTGGACGCCGGCCGCAAGTCCTCCGTGGCCTTCCTCGGTATCGGTGCGATGGGGGTGGGCTCCTCTGCGGCGATCATCGAGTCGCTCCGCCTGAGCGATCGGGACCGGGCGGCCTTCGAAGCGGCGAAGCCGGTAGGCGATGTGTGCGCCCGGTTCTTCGACGAGGACGGCACCCCGGTGCACGGAACAGTCGAGGACAGGGTGCTGGCGATTTCGCTCGAAGACCTCCGTCGGATACCAACAGTGGTGGGATTGGCCGCGGGCGTCGAGAAGCTCCGGGGGGTGCTGGGTGCGCTGCGCGGACGCTACGTGGACGCCCTGATCTGCGACGCCCGGCTGGCAGAGGCGCTGCTTGCCGCGGCCTGAGGGGATCCGACATCCGCATCCCTCATTCCGCCCACATCAGGGCGTGCCCTCTGCCTGCGAACCGGGACAGCACGCTGCCGTCACGTCCACTGGCAGTCAGGGCAAGGACAATGTGGACGGACGGCAGCGCGTTCATGGGCCACCGGGGGTGGCGCGGGCGCCTGCTGACTGGTCGACGGAGCGCTCCTGGACGAGAGGCGGGGTCACCGCCATCCGAACCAGTTCGGGTCGTCCAGGCGCCGCTGGACCGCGTTCAGCAGACGCGCGGCGTCCGCGCAGTCACCGACGCGGTGATCGACGGTGAGAGCGGCCCTGCAGCGGGTGCGCACCACGAATCCGTCGTCGGCAGGGATGACGTGCGGGGCTACCCGACCGACCGAGAGCGCGGTCGCCTGGGGCGGGTTGAGCAGTTCCTGGAAAGCGTCGACCCCCAGGGATCCCAGGTCGTGCACGGTGGTCGTGGCCGCGGTCAGGTGCTCCACCGGCACCTTGCCGCTGCGGGCGCGGTCGGCCATGTGCCCGAGGCGCTCGTCGAGTTCCTCGATCGGGAACCGGTCCGGGTTGAGCAGCACCGGGGCGACCGGGCCGTGGTCGGTGTCCACCATCACCGCCAGGGCGACGTCGGACCAGACCTCGCTGCACTCCCCGGTCCACCGGGCGTTGAGCGGGCTGTCCCGCAGGGCATCCGCATACGCCCGTACGATCAGGCTGGTCCAGCCGCACTGACCGCGGCGCTCGGCAAGTGCCTCCACGTCGAGGTCACGGAAGACGACGGCCTGGGGGATGGCGGCGCTTGCGCTGGTCTGGCGGGCGACAGCCCTGCGATATCTGTGCCGCGAGGCCGGTGTGCCGGTACCTGCCTGTGCGCCGTTGGAGGCTGACGTGCGGTGAAGGGCCTTGGCCGCGGGCGCCACGATCTCGTAGGTGGCGGCCTCGACGTCGACCACCCTGATGGTCCCGCCCGGTCCCGTGCCCTGCACGCCCATGAGGTCTACGCCGAGGACCGCCGCCCGGCCCCTGGCGAGCGGCACGGCCGACACGACCGTCGAGAGTGACGACGGCACAGTGGACGGGGCAGCGAGTGTCGCCGGTGCGGGTGGCGGGGCATCCACCGCGGCCGGTCCGTCGAGGAGGTCGCCCAACAAGTCGTCCGCGGCACTGGAGAGGAAGGCGATCGGCTCACCGACAGCCATCACATCGTCCGGCTGAGCCACCAGTCGGACAAGGATTCCGTCGACGGGAGATTCGACCTCCATGTCGACCTTGTCGGTCGCGACCTCGCACACCACGTCGCCGGCGCGGATCTCGTCGCCCTCCGCCTTGTGCCAGGTCAGGAACGTGCCTTCCTCCATCGTCATGGACATCTTGGGCATGACCAGGGGAATTTCAGCCATCACCACGACCTGACCAGACGGGTGGCCTCGGCCACGATGTCGGGGATCTGGGGCACGGCCGCACGCTCCAGTTGGGGCGCGTAAGGGATCGGCACATCCAGGCCGCTGAGCCGGCGGATCGGAGCCCGCAGTCGGCCGAACGCTTCCGAGTCGGCGATCAGCGCGGCGATCTCCGCCATGTAGCCGCAGGTCCGGGGGGCTTCCTGGACCAGCAGGGCGCGCCCGGTATCGGCCACCTCCGAGATGATCGTCGCTTCGTCCAGGGGAACGAGGGTGCGCGGGTCGACGACGGTTGCGGTGATGCCCTCCTCGGCGAAGAGCTGCTGGGCGGCTTCCTCGGCCCGGGACACCATGACGCCGGTGGCCACGATGGTGAGGTCCTCGCCCTGTCGGCGCACCTCCGCCCGGCCGAGCGGGATCCGGTCGGCGCCTGCGGGCACCGGGCCACTCTGCTTGTAGAGCAGTTTGTGTTCCAGGACGATGACCGGGTTGGGGTCGTCGATGGCGGCCAGCAGCAGGCCCTTGGCGTCCGCCGGGGTCGCGGGCATGACGACCTTCAGTCCGGGGATGTGGGCGAACCAGGTCTCCAGGCTCTGGGAGTGCTGGGCGGCGGCCCCGGTGCCGGAGCCGGTGGGGGCGCGCAGCACCATCGGGACGCGGGCCGCGCCACCGAGCATGAAGTGGATTTTCGCGGCCTGGTTGGCGATCTGGTCCATGGCCTGGGCCGTGAAGTCGGAGAACTGGATCTCCACGATGGGCCGCATGTCGGCCAGTGCGGCGCCCACCGCCGCGCCGACGATGCCCAGTTCGCTGATCGGGGTGTCGCGCACACGTTCCTCGCCGAAGCGGTGCACCAGGTCGCCGGTGACGCCGAAGGCGCCTCCGTAGACGCCGATGTCCTCGCCGAGGATGAAGACGCGGGGGTCGGTCTGCATGGCCTCGGCGAGGGCCTCGCGGACCGCCTCGGCGTAGGTGAGGGTGCGCTCGGACGGGTCGGCCGACGGCCGCGCTGTCGTCGCGGCCGCCGAGCTCGGGAGTGTGGTGGTCATGTACAGGTCTCCGATGAGTCAGACGGCGTAGACGGCGGAGGTGAGTTCCGCGGCGCTGGCGTCGGGGGCGGCGTTCGCCGTGCGTACGGCCTCGCGCACCGCGTCGCGTGCGCCGGTCTGGCACTGCTGTGCCTCGGCCTCGGTGAGGGTGCCGGCGTCGAGCAGGGCGGCGGTGTAGCGGGCGATCGGGTCGCGGTCACGCCACTGGTCGATCTCCTCGCGCGTGCGGTAGAGGTTCTTGTCGCTCTTGGAGTGGCCCTTCCAGCGGTAGGTGAGTGCCTCCACGAAGGTGGGGCCACCGCCCGCGCGGGCCCGCTCGACGGCGGTGCGTACGACCTCCTGCACCGCGGCCACGTCGTTGCCGTCGACGGTCACGCCGGGGATGCCGTAGCCGGCGGCGCGCTCGGCCAGGCGCTCCACGCGGAACGCCCGCTGGACGGACATGGACATTCCGTAGTTGTTGTTCTCGCAGATGAACACCACGGGCAGGTCCCAGATGGCGGCGAGGTTGACTCCCTCGTGCCAGGCGCCCTCGTTGACCGCGCCGTCGCCGAAGAAGCTCAGCGCGACCCGGTCCTCGCCGCGCAGCCGGCTCGCCAGCGCGGCACCGGCGGCGATGGGCACGCCTCCGGCGACGATGCCGTTCGCGCCCAGGTTGCCCGTCGCCACGTCGGCGATGTGCATCGATCCGCCGCGGCCTCGGCAGTAGCCGGTCTCCTTGGCGAGCAACTCGGCCATCATGCGGTCGAGTCGGGCGCCGCGGGCGATGCAGTGTCCGTGGCCGCGGTGGGTGGAGGTGATGTAGTCGCCGTCGCGCAGTTCGGCGCAGGCACCGACCGGCACGGCCTCCTGACCGATCGACAGGTGCATGGTGCCGTGCATCATGCCGCGGGCGAAGAGGTCGTCCACGGCCTCCTCGAACCGCCGGATGGTCCACATCGTGGTGAGAGCGGAGCGGGCCGCCTCGGCGTCCTTGATCAGGTCCATGCTCAGGTCCTCCTCACGCGGCCAGAGAGTCGGTCGGCGCGGCCACCGGCAGGTCGATCCGCTCCCCCGCCAGCAGCCGGTCCTGCAGGCGCCGCAGCGTCGCGATCATGGTGCTCTGGTCGATCCGCACGTCCTGGGCGGTGAGCACGGTTCCGGCGGGGACGTCCCGCACCACCTCGGCTCCAGCGGCAAGCCCCAGGGGCACCAGAGCCTCGGCCGCCGCCACCTCCGCGCTCTCGGCGAGGCCGTACACGGTGGATCCGCCGATGCCGTCGACACGTTCGCCGGCCCGCAGGTCCCGCTTGGCGACCGCGACCACCTCGGCGTTCCACACCGTCGGCGCGAGGCTCGGGACGCGGTCCAGCACCGCCTCGGCGACGGAGAGCGGAGCCTCGACACTGGCCAGGTGGTAGGGCCGGTAGAACGAGTAGTACGGCCCCTCGCCCATCCCGAGGTACTCCATCTCGGCGGTGACGACCGGATCGTCGCTGTGACCGATGACGAACACACCGGGCGCGACCGGACCGGTGCAGTAGTCCACCACCCCGGCGGCGGGAAGCACGCCGCCGTCCGTCTCCGGGCGGAAGGTCTTGGCCAGGTCGGCGACCGTCGAGTGGGGACCGGTCATGCCGCGTCGGCTGAGCCGGAGGTCCGTCGCGTTGGCCAGCGCGACCATCTCGATCATCGTCTTGGAGCCGTCGACAAAACTGGCCAGCATCTTCGGGTTCATGCCCTTGGCCCTGGCCTGATCGGCCAGCGCCTCGGGGGTCGCCGTCGGGTCGAGGGGATTGTTCTTGCCCTTGCCGGCACAGACCACGCTGAACCCGATGTCGCGTACGTAGTCCACCAGCCGCCTGCACTCCACCGGCTCGTCGCCGCGGCAGACCGTGTAGACGCGGCCCATGCGCTGCGCCACCGTCGACAACAGCAGACCGATCGTCACATCGCACTCCACGTTGAGCAGTGCGATGTCCTTGCCCGCAAGCAGACCGAAGAAGGCGACCGAGGCGCCGACGTCCGGCACTCCGCTGGCGTCGACGATGATGTCGATCGGCAGCGATACGAGGTCCAGCGCGTCGGTGACGACGACCGGCCGGCCTCCCAGCACCGCCGCGGCCCGCTCGTCGGGCGTAGCGCCGCTGAGCGCCTGGCCCCGGTCTGAGCGCTTGAACGCCGCATGGCCGCGCTCCGGGTCGATGTCGGCGATCGCGGAGATCTCCATGCCCGGGATGTGCGCCACCTGCGCGACGAAACCGAGGCCCATCTGCCCAGCGCCCACGAGGCCCACCCGGACCGGTCGGCCGAGTTCCCGCTCCCGCTCCCGCAACTGATCCCTGTAGCTCATGCTCCGGTCCCTTCCTGCCGCCCTGCCGGTGTCCGGCCCACGAGGCGCATTTGCACATTCGTGCATTTGATATGCACGTTGGTGATTTACTTGGTAGCACGTGTGCCGTACCCGGCACAAGGGCCGGGCTCGTACGGGATTCACGGCGCTTGACGTCGTCGGCAGACCGCTCGTCAGGTGGTTGTTCGGGGCATGCTCGGCTCGGCGCGCCCCATCTGATGGCGCGTCACCGCGCCGGAGCATCAACGGAACGGAGAGCCGGCGCGGCCTGCGGCACAGGCAGCGGCCTTGTGGCCGCCGACGGGATGACGCAGGTCGACACAGGAACGGCGAGACGGGATCTGGCGCGCCAAGACGAAAGTGTCGTCGGGCAGAGGCCGGCCAGCCGCTCGGTGGCGGCGGGCAACGAAGGCTCGCGGGCGCTCAGCAGGCCATGCACCCAGGCGTCACGAACAGGCCGGTGATCTGCACGACGCCCGGGCGGTGCCCGCAGCGGCAGCCCGGCTGCTCTGGCGTCGCGAGCGCGGTACTACACCGAGGACGGGAGCGGAACGCCCATGAGAAGGAAGCCGACCTGCCCTGTCATGTGCGGTGCCGGCTGGGCACACCGGCGGCCAGGGCCAACGGGGCCCCCGTCTCGGGAAGCGTCAGAGTTCCGCGGCCATACACCGCTCCGGGCGGCACCTGTGTGTCCGCGGCGTTCACATGGACCACCACGTGACCGAGTTCGCGGAGGTTCCGGGTTGCCCGCTCCCCCACGGCGACCAGCTCGATCAGCCGACCGTCCAGCCACAACCTGTCGCCGCAGCGGAGTTCGCCCGTGAGCGGGACACTCGGCTCGTGCACCACGCTGGCATCCTGCAGCGCCTCAGGGACCGGAGCGGAACAGAGGATCAGCACTCCGCCGTCCAGCAGCTCTTCGCATGTGGCGCCCACGCGCCGCACGGTGCTCTTGTAATAGACGTTGCTCACAATGTCTTCCGCATCCGGAGATCGGAGCCGTGATCGACCGTGGCGCCGGACTGCATCCGGCGGTAGCGGTCGCGAGCGTCCTCAACCGCACGCGCCATGGCGGTGGATCCGGCCCGGGAGGGTGCCGTGCTCAACTCCCCGGTGAGCTGCGGGCGTTCACGGAAGCGTGCGAGAACGGAAGCCCCCTGCATCACCAGGGCCCGCTCGACGACGCTGTCGCTCCGCCGTACGAGCAGCAGCACCACAGCGCCGTGGAGCCGCCCGGTGGCCCGGCCGGAGACGAGGGTGACACCCGCCCGGTTTTCCTGGGCGGCGAGCTTGTTCACCGTGCGCATGTAGTAGCGGTGCTGGGCCATGCTCGCCAGAAGCGAGAGCACGAAGCCGCCGAGCAGCAGCAGGGCCAGGGGCAGGTATTCCATGAATCCTCTTCTCAGGGGCCTTCGGTTCCGGCCCCTCCTTCATGAGGGGAGGGGACTGCCGGCCGCTCCTGTCCGTCACCCTCGGGGAGAAAGGGCGAGCGGGCCAGCAGTCCCGGCAGGCCGAGGGAGGGGCGGTGGCGGACCTTCTTGGCCGCCACCGCATTCCGTATCCGATCGGGATTCCGGCCGCGCAGCCGGACGGTTCCGCAGCTCAGACACATCAGGGCCGCCACCTCGGTGGTGACTTCGGTGGTGCCGAGGCGGTAGGCGAAGCGAGGTGAGCCGAGCAGTGGCAGTGCCATGGATCCCTCGACGAGCGTCCCACCGCAGTCGCGGCAGGCGTCCTCGGCCGGGCCGCTGTCATCAGGGGTGTTCATGGGCACTGCTCCCTTCTGCCTCCGCCTCGCCCACCCGCACCGTCACGCCCACCCGCAGCGTCACGCCCGGACGAGCCTCAGTTCGGTTCCCGGTTCGGGAACCTCGAGTGGACCGTCGGCGTGCAACGCTCCGGGCAGCAGCCCGGCAGCCGGATCGGGGGCGACATAGACGACCACGTGACCGAGAGTCGTCAGATTCTCCTGGGCCCGCCCCCCGACCGCGGTCAGGGTCAGCCGCGTCTCACCAAGCCACAGCTCGTCGCCCGGTCGAATCTCCTGGGCCGGAGTGTCGGCCGGCCTGTGCACCACACTGAGGCTCTCCAGATCACCCGGAAGCGGTTCACCGAAGAGGATGAGGACGCCGCCATTGATGAGGTCCGCGGCCTCGTCGCCGACGCGGAGGATGGTGCTCTGATAGTAGAGATCGCTCATCGGTACATCCCGAAGCTGACGAGCCAGGCAAGGGCCACGGCGAGGGGGGAGGTGATCAGACGGCTGAGCAGTACCGCCGGCGTACCGACCGCCACCGTCTCGGGTTTCGCCTCGCCGAGGGCGAGACCGACGGGGATGAAGTCGCAGCCGACCTGGCCGTTGATGGCGAACAGGGTGGGCAGGGCGTACTCGACGGGGATGGTTCCCGCGGCGATCTGTGTGCCCATCAGCACGCCGATGATCTGGGCGATCGCAGCTCCCGGCCCGAGGATCGGGGACAGGAAGGGCAGGGCGACCACGGCACCGAGGGCGATGAGCCCGAAGGGGTTGCCGGCCAGCGGCTTGAGGCCCTCACCCATCTTCTCGGCGACGCCGGTGTAGATGACGAAGCCCAGCAACAGGCTGACGTACGCCATGAACGGAAGGATGGTACTGATCGTCAGCGTGATGGCCTGCCTGCCCGAGGCCAGCAGGGTGTTGACCGCGTAACCGATCCCGGAGCTGAACTTGATGAAGCCGTCGGATATCCGGGAGAAGAGTCCGCCGCCTCCCGTCGGTTCCACGACGGACTCGGTGACCGGGTCCGCGGTCTGTTCACGGTTGTCCTCGGCCGACGGCGTGTCCTGCGCCGGCGCTGCCTCAGCGCCGCCCTCCGTCCCCTCCTCGACCATGACATCGTCCAGCCCCACGTCGGAGACGAAGATGTCCTCGGTGATGAACTGGGCGAGCGGGCCGCCGGGCGAGCCGGGATACACGTCGATCGTCGGTATCCGCTTGCGCGGATAGACACCTATCCGAGCGGTGCCGCCGCAGTTGATCACCGCGCAGATGACCTCGTCGTCAGGGACGGTGGTGCGGAACCCGTCGACGGCCTCCGCCCCGGTCAGGTCCGCGATCCGCTGTGCGACCGGGTGGATACCCCCGCCCGTGACCGACAGCACCTTGTTGCGGGTCTCGGTGCGCCGCAGTGTGAGTCCGTCGCCCCAGCCGCCGGCGCCCTTGCGGACGAACACCGAGGGGTATGTGCGTGGGCTCTGCTCGGTGGTCGTCATCGTGGGCCTCCGGTCACCGTGAGCGCGCTGTTGGCGGTGCCCGTGGTGAATTCCTCGTCGAACTTGCGGAAGATCTCGGTGCGGCCGGTCCTCTTGATCAGGATGAGAGTGATCCGCTCGGTGACGACGCCCCTGATGAAGATCACCACGACGCCCGTGGCGAGGTAGCACAGCGCCAGGGGCACGGTGGACAGCCCCAGCTTCTGCACGCCGCTTGCGATGCCCAGCCAGACGAACAGCTCGCCGGCGTTGGCGTAGGGGAAGAACGAGGTCACCGGGTGGACGAAGGAGACCGCCGAGTCGTAGAAGGCCGGCTTGTACCGCTCGGGCAGGAACCTGCCGAACGAGTAGCACATCGGGTTGGTGAGCATCAGCACGGCGAGCACCGGCATGACGGTGTAGCGGGTGATCCACCAGCGCGAGGACCACTCGACGGCTCGGGTCACGCGCTTCTCGCCGACGAACGTCACCAGCGCGTACATCGCGGTGAGCAGGACGATCAGCGTGGGGAGAATCCCGGTCACCAAACCGGTGAACTGCTTGCCGGCCTCGTTGAACAGGCCGATGAAGTGGGAGCCGACCCAGACTGCGCCACGAATGACAGGGTTGTCACTCTCCTCGCCCTGGGGTGTCGACGCCGCCAGGGCTGCCGCGGCAACGGTAACCATCTCGGCCCTCCTCTCTGTTTCTGAGCGGGGATACGGAGGTCTCTTTCTCCTTCTCCGAGTGGGGATGCGGAGGCCGGTCGGAGCCGCTGGCCCGAACGGCGGAGACCAGTAGGCGGCTCTGGGGGGTGGGGAGCCGACGTGATCGGGATGCGCCGCGAGGAACCGGGAGATACAGCACAGGCATTTGCACGTCTGCTCAGAGTTCCTCACCTCTGTTCGGTAGAGGTGTAGCACCGGGCGGCGAGGCACGACAAGATGTCGGCCCTGATTACGTTGTGTGACAACGATGGAAACTCGACCCGCCGACACGAGCCCCGCTCCGCCTCCATGGGTGTGCAGCGGTCATTGGCGACGACTGTTTGCACATTGATGCAATCGTTCTTCACATCTGTCCATCGACTGTGTAACGTGCGGCTTCGCCCAGCCCTCGGCCAACGCGAGCGTGCGTGGCCGGTGACACGAAGGAGAGCGCTGTGCCTGAGACCCGCGTCACGATCGCATCCGAGGTAGGACTGCACGCCCGGCCCGCGGCGGCATTCGTCCAGGCGGCCGCGAAGCGGCCGTGCCAGGTGTCCATAGGCAGGGAGGAAGGAGCGCTGGTGAACGCGAAGAGCATGCTCGCCGTGCTGTCCCTCGCCCTCAAGCATGGGGAGGAGGTCACGCTGCGCACCGAAGGCGCCGAGTCCGACGCTGCCCTTGCCGACCTCGCCGACCTGCTCGCGCGAGACCTCGACGCAGTGTCATGAGGTGCGTTCCCCGCGGTCACCGGAACGCACCGCTTGACGCACCGCCGAGGAAGCACCATGCCGACCGCACGTGATCAGCACTTGCTGGTGAAGGTCGCCCGCATGTACTACGAGGAAGGTCGCTCCCAGCAGGAGATCGCCCACGCCCTCGGCGTCAGCAGGCCCAACGTCTCCCGCATGCTCGCCGCAGCCCGGGAGCGGGGGATCGTCGAGATCAGCATTCACGATCCGGCAGGGCGCCACCTGACCCTGGAGGGCGAGCTGCGCGCGACGTTCGGCCTGCGTGACTGCCGGGTGGCCGATGCCCCTGGAAGTGACCGCACCCTGACCCATGTCGGAGACCTCGGAGCCCGCTGGTTGCTGGAGACCCTGCGGCCCGAGCAGCGCGTCGGGGTGTCCTGGGGCCGCACGCTTCAGGCGGTTGTGCAGCACGTCCCCGACAACGGCGGGCTCAACGTCGAAGTGGTGCCCCTCGTCGGCGGTCTGTCCTCTGTGGACTGCGAGATCACCGGCGAGGAACTGGTACGGGACCTGGCCGCGCGCCTCGGCGGCCAATTTCGCCGCCTGCACGCTCCGGCCCTTCTCACCACCCCGGCGAGCAGACAGATCCTGCTCGCCGAGCCCTCCGTCCAGGCCGCGCTCAAGGCAGCCGAACAGGTCGGCATCGCGCTGGTCGGCATCGGCAGCCACGGCGTCGGTTCCTCCGCGGCAATCATCGACGCCCTGGCACTCGACCCGCGGGAAAGAGAGGAGTTCGACAGCCGACAACCGGCCGGCGACCTCTGCGCGCGCTTCTTCGACGTCGACGGAAGAGCGATTCCCGGACCCGTCGAGGACCGGGTACTGGCCGTGACTCTTGAGCAGCTGTCCAGGATCCCGCTCGTGGCGGGGGTGGCGGCCGGGGCGGAGAAGGCCCGCGGCGTGCTCGGCGCCCTGCGCAGCGGCACGGTCGATGTGCTGATCTCCGATGGCTCACTCGCTCGCGCCCTGCTCTCCGCCCAAGCCCCCTCCGACATGGTCGGGACCAGGAGGAGGCCCTAGCGACCAAGGGCCGCCGGAACTGGAGCCAGCCATGCGCCGGGTACCTCCAGCCCTCGCGCTCGGACCGTTTGGCGGGTGGTCCCTGGCCGCCCCATCGGCCGCACTCGACACCAGTTGCCCTACGAGGGCACGCGGCGAGCGTGTGAGGGACGGTCAGCCCTGATCCGGGACGGCCATCTCTGCGAGCAGGGACCAGTCGTTTCGCGGGATCGTCGTGTTGATGATGCGCGGGGTCTCGGCGAGGTAGGGCGGCAGTGTCTTCCGGGCGGTCCGGAAGTGCTCGGAACCGACGTGCTCAGCGCCTGCCTCGTCGTCGCGGAAGGCTTCCAGGAGGACATACTCGGCCGGGTCGTCGAGGCTCCGCGACCAGTCGAACCAGAGGCAGCCGGGTTCGGCGCGCGTCGCCCGGGTGAATTCGGCAGCGATCTGCGGCCACTGGTCCGCGTGCTCGGGCAGGACGCGGAATTTCGCGGTGATGAAGATCATCTCAAGACTCCTCGGTGGGTGTGGTGGCTGAACGGCCGTGTTCTGCATGGCCGTGGTCTTCGTGTTCATGGTCGGTGCCAAGTGCCTCGGCGCGCGCCGTGGTCGTATGCCTTCCCACGACCACGGCGCGCCGGCTCCCAGGCGGCTCAGGCGGGCTGCTTCGTCGTACGTCCTGTCCGCAGCGGCAGTTCGCCGAGTGCTTCCGAGGCGTACGCGAGGAGGGCTCCCACGACGAGTGAGATGAGCGTGCTCTGCCAGACCGTGCCGTTGCCGAAGTAGCAGGCCGCTCCGACGAAGGCGCCGGGGATGAACGACAGCGGGCTCCAGCGTGCCTGCACGCACATACCGAAGGCGCCGACGGCGACGCACAGCCCGAGGATCACGGCGGAGTCGGGGGCAAGTTGGGTGGCCGCCCAGAAGATGAGCCAGCCCCATAGCAGGCCGGTGGCGTTGGCTCCCAGGGTCTTGCCGAGGCCGGCCGCTTTTCCGCCGGCGCTGTAGAAGCAGGCCCACGCGGCGAAGCCGACCCAGACCACGAGCGGAGCCCTGAGCCCGCCCAGGCTGTGGACGGACGCGCTGACGGCGGTGAAGACGCCGGCGAGCAGGCCGATGGAGATGCCCAGAGCTATCAGTTTCTTCATGGCGATTCCCCTCCGGCGAGGTCAGGGGACGAGGATCGCGCGTCCACGGACCCGTCCGGCATCGAGATCGTCCAGGGCGTCCTGGAAACGGTCGAGGGGGTACTTGACGGTGTGCAGCCGGACCCGGTCCTGCGCGGCGAGCACCATGAGCTCGCGCAGGTCGCTGTAGGAGCCGACGAGGTTGCCGATGAAGTTGATCTCGGTCGAGATGATGTCGATGGTCGGAACGTCGATGTTCTCCCCATACCCGACCACGTGGTAATCGCCCGCCCGGCGCAGCATGCGCACCCCGTCCCGGGTCGCGCCGCCCTCGCCGACGAAGTCGATGACGGTCTCGGCCCCATGACCACCCGTCAGCTCCAGCACTTCCGCCACCTGTCCCCCATCGGCAACGACACCGTGGTCGGCACCCATGGTCTCGGCCAGCTTCACCGCCTCGGCGTTGCGGTCGACGACGACGATCTCGGCCGCGGTGAGCGCCTTGAGTACCTGGATACCGATGTGGCCGAGCCCGCCCGCGCCGATGACGACGCACCGGTCGCCCGGGCGAAGCTTGCGTGCCGCCTTCGCCGCGGCGTGGTAAGCGGTGAGTCCGGCGTCGGCGAGGGCGGCGACGTCAGACGGCTCCAGGGAGTCGTCGAGGCGTACGACACTCCGGGCCGACGTCTTCAGGTACTCGGAGTAGCCGCCCGCGCTGTCGATGCCGGGGAAGGAATTCTGCTCGCAGTGGACATCGTCGCCCAGTCGGCATGCCCGGCACAGTCCGCAGGTGATCAGCGGGTGGACGATGACCTTGTCGCCCTCGGCGACGTTGGTGACGGCGCTGCCGACCGCCTGCACCCAGCCCGCGTTCTCGTGCCCGATGGTGTACGGCAGCGTCACCCCCGACTTCTCGGCCCACTGTCCTTCGAGGATGTGCAGATCGGTACGGCACACGCCCGCGCCGCCGATCCGGACGATCACGTCGAACGGGCCGGTGACCTCGGGAGCCGGGACATCGGCCATGACGAGGTTCTGGTGGTAGCCGACGACCTGGACTGCCTTCATGAGACGTTCTCCTTCACGGGGTGGTTCATGGGGGAATGCGTGGCCGATCCTGTGGGGGAGGCGGCGTATGCAGGTTCCTCCGCACGTGGGGTCTGGTCGGCCGCGGAATCGGGATAGCGGGTGCGCAGCAGGCCGCGGCAGAAGTGGGCGTTGCCGTCGATCGAGATCCGCACCGCGCGGGCGAAGCGCAGTCGCAGTGGGATCTCTCCGGGCGGGAAGCGGTCTCCGTGCTCGTCCACCAGGACGGGGTCCGTCGACGCGGTGCCCAGGCCCAGGTCGGCCCGGCGCCGCAGCAGCGCCCGAGTCGCCGGTGCGTCGGGGAGGTCGCCGAGCACCACGTCGTAAAGTCGCTCCTCGGCGAGTTCGGGGCGTTGCCGCAACAGCGAGGTCAGCGTCCGTTCCATCGCCGCGGTGTGCGCCTTGCGCCGGAAGGTCTCCCGCAACTCCTCCAGGTCGGACTCGGCCTCGGCACCGAAGGTGCCCCGGTAGCCCGCGTCCGCGGCCAGACCGCGGTTGATCAGCTCGGAGTCGTGGTGGTCGTCGAGCAGGACGGCGGCCTGCGTCACGTCCGCGAGCGCCGTGACGGCGTCCTTGGCGTCCGAGGCCATCAGATAGGCGAAGTTCGGGGAGCAGAAGGAGGTCGGCAGGCGCAGGTGGACGGTCACCCGTCCCTCGTCCGTCACGTCCACGGACCGTACGAAACCGAGGTCGGTGATCGGCTCGTCCAGCTCGGGGTCGTAGACCTGCCCCAGCGCCGCGTGCACGGCACGCTCCAGCGGGTGGCCGGACATGTCAGGCCACCACGGCAGGCGTGAGCTGGTAGGCGGCGGGCACCGGGATGTCGTACATGGCGGCGGCGTTGAGCCCGAGGATCTTCTTCTTCTGAGCGACCGTGAGGGGCGGGTACTCGTCCATGTCCTCCGGAATCTGGAAGTCGACGAACCTCTCCACCAGCCAGCGGGGCGTCCACAGCGCGTAGTCGCTGGAGAACTGGATGCGGTCCTCGTCCAGCCAGTAGAGCAACTCCCCGATGATCTGGGCGAAGTAGCGCGGACGCGTGTGGATGAAGGGCATCGCGACCGCCAGACCGGCGTGCACATTGGGTTCCTGCGTGGCGATCCAGCAGAAGTCCTCCAGACGCGGCAGTCCGCAGTGCTCGACGACGAAGTTCAGCTCGGGGAAGTCGGTGGCGACCTGGTCGACGTCCGCCACGTCGAACGCGTCGCGGTCCAGCGGCCGGATGGTGGGCCCCTTGTGGATGTGGATGTTCTTGATGCCCAGCTCCTGGGCCGTCTCCAGATAGCGGCGGGACCAGGGGTCGTCCAGCTTGTAGCCACGCGAGTCCCCGTGCCACTCGGCGGTGTACAGCTTCACGCCCTTCAGGCCGAAGCGCCCGGCGTCCCGTCGCAACTGGTCAAGACCCGCCTGCTCGAAGCGGGGGTCCCAGCAGTGGTTGTAGGTGAGCTTGTCGGGGTGCTGCCGGGCCAGCGCGAACGCCTCCTCCGTCTGCCCGAAGCCGTTGCGGTAGAAGGCACCGAGCCGGGCGGGCTGGAAGATGGCGTGGTCGACGTACCCGTCGGTGAACAGGTCCTTCATCAGACGCTCGCCGCCGTAGTACAGGTACTCCTCGTACGGCCACAGCTCCGACGCCGGGCTGAGGTTGCGGTGGTAGTCGTAGAAGCAGTCGATGAACTGCTTTCCGTGCACGTTGAGTTGGTTGTCGGGGCGGGCGTCCCACAGCGCGATGTGGGCGTCCACGATGAAGTAGCTCTCGCCGTCCTTGCTGTACATGTGCGTCCCTCCATGTGTCCTGGCGGCTCTCGGCTCGTCAGGAAGGGACCGTACGAAGCGCTGAGGGACGTCGGGGAGGTGCCGCGTGTCTCACTTTGAGACACGCGCACCGGCGACGGCCGCGCACACGCCGAGTAGCGTGAGCGGTGCAGACGCAAGGACGCGTCCCGGAGGTCGAACGTGGACATACCCAAGCCACCGGTGGAAGCCACAGTCGGCGCGGCGGCCCGAGAGGTGGCGGTGCTGGCACCGCGGTTGCGTGCGTCATGGCAGCGTAGTGAGCATTACGGTCTGTCGCCCGAGGACATGCGGCCCGTGTTCACGGGCTCGGTGGACACGGCCTCCCTGCTCTACGAGTGTGGCCACGAGGTGCTCCAGGGGCTGCACAGGACGCTCGCCAACGAGCCGGTCAGCCTGATGATCACCGACCGTGACGGTCTGGTGCTGTGCAGGCTGTGCGACGACTCCTCGATCAACCGGTCGCTCGACCGGGTCAACCTGGCGCCGGGTTTCTATTTCGCCGAACGCAACGCCGGCACCAACGGGCTCGGCCTCGCCCTGGCCGACCGCACCCCGTCACTGGTGCGGGCCGATGAGCACTACTGCACGGCACTGCGCGGATACACCTGCGCCGCGGTCCCGATCCTCGACCCGATCACCGGCTCTCTCGCCGGCAGCGTCAACCTCACCACCTGGTCCGACTCCTCGTCGGAGCTGCTGCTGGCGCTCGCCCAGGCCACCGCCGGGAACACAACGGCGCTGATGCTGGCGCGCGGAACCGGCCGGAGGCCGCGGCCGACCCCACGCGGGGAAGTGTTCCGCGTGTACGCCGACCGCTTCCGGCAGCAGGGCGACCCTTACGGCGCGGTTTCCCGCAGCTGGAGCGATGCCGTCGCGACGGCGTGCACCGCGATGGCCCAGGGACGGATCGTCGCGGCTGTGGGTGAGCCCGGAGCGGGCAAGACCACGCTGATCTCCCTCGCCCGCCGGCAGACGGAGCCACGCGAGCGCGTTCTGAGTGCCCGGCCGCCCGCCCCGGACGATGCGCACGACTGGCTGACACTGTGGACGCCGGAGCTCGACAAGGACAGCACCTGCGTCATCGTCTCCGGGGTGGGCGCCCTGCCGGCGTGGACGGCCGCCGAACTGGCGCGGGTGTTCAGGCGAGCGCACCGGACGGACGGCGGAGCATCCGGCCGTCTGCAGCCGTTCGCCATGACTGCGGAGAGTTATGCCGCCATCCCGGAAACGCTTGCCCCACTGGTCGACACCGTGGTCGAGGTGCCCGCGCTGCGCAGCCGCCCGGACGACGTGATGCCCCTCGCCCACCACTTCGCCCGCCAGCACCGCGGACACGCGGTCACCTTCACACCCGCCGCCGAACGCGCGCTCAGCGCCTACGACTGGCCGGAGAATGTCAGGCAGCTCCGCCGGGTCATCCGCAACGCGGCTTCGCGCACCGAAGTGATCGATACCCATCACCTTCCGGCCGAGGTCTTCACCGACACCGTCCGGCGCCTGGGTCGCCTCCAGGAACTCGAACGCGACGAGATCGTCCGCTGCCTGACCGAACCGGGCACCACCGTGGCACAGGCCGCGGAGCGACTCGGCATGAGTCGCGCGAGCGTCTACCGCAAGGTGGCGCGATACGGCATCAAGCTGCCCGACCGCACCCGTCCAAAGCGGTCCTGAGTGTGCCGGGTTCATCCCGGTTTGCCTACTGCTCGGCAATGGAGCCGGAACGCCGATGGCGTTCCTCGTCTGCGGGGTGGTCGTCGCCATGCCGGCGGTGGGCCTCCTCACCATGTCGGCACGGCTCAAGAAGCCCGGCGGACGAGCAGCCAGCCGAGCACGGTGTGGTCGACGGGGATGAGGCCCCGCGGTTGCGCGCTCGGGCCACCCGGGTGAAACGGGGCAGGGTGAAGAGCTCGGGGCGACTGAGTGTGGGCCGCCACGGCTTCCCGGAACCGGGCCAGCGTCCCGACGTGCACCGACCATGGCCAACGCCAGGTCTTTTCGTACGGCACGCCGCGTCCCTCACCCCGGACGGCTACGTCATCCTCCGCGACCGCCTCGGCAAGGTCAACCGCACCTTCCGTCCCGGAGACGCGAGAGTCGGCCGAGCCGGCAGTCTTCATGGGTGGGCGTGCCGATGGGCCTGCAGCATCGTGGTGTTCGCGATTTGCGGTGTCGGCGACGACCGCCTTCGCCAGGAACCAGTGGTAGTAGCCGGCATCCGAGAGGTTTAGCTTCCCTGGGCACCCCCAGCGGTTGCCGCGGACGCCTTGCCCCGTGCACGATGCCGGGTGTTGCGATCCGGGGCACGCCAGCAGGTGTCGGCCCCCGACACCCCACCCGCACATCCAGGGCGGTCTGAACCTGATGGCGCCTGAAACAAGTCTCCACGGTGGCGAGTCCGTGGGCACTGCTGTGCCTTGCCGCCGTCGTCCCCGGCCGCTCGCACACCGGCCGGTGCACGCCCGGGCCTCCGCCGGACGCACACACCGCTTCGTCCAGCACCCGGTGGGTCCCAGCGCGGCAGCCGGGGGCTCCGGGAGATGTCCATGTCAGCTGGCGTAGCCAGCATCTGAAAGCGTGGAACGCCAGAACCGTGACGATGCCTCATCGGCAAGCCCCTGGCGAGACACGGCCAGCCCAGCCTGACGCCCGCAGCGCACTGCCCCCGGTCAAGCGGTCGCCATGGTGCGAGGGACGTGCTCAGAAGTCAGACCAGTCACCGGCGGCGAGGGGCACACCGGTCCGCCGCCGTACGGAACGCGTCACGGGGTCAGGGTGTCGAAGTCAAGGTTGTGGAACGCGTTCTCGACGAACCGGGCCGCGAGGTGCCGCGCGGCGTTCAGGTCACCACCGCGGTCGATGGTGTGCTCACAGACTTGGAGGGCCACGCCGACGCAGGCGGCGGCAAGGGCGTCGGCGTTGGATCCGAGAGCGGGTCCGAACACCTCTTCACGGCGCTTGATGAGGCTGGTGAGCTGCTCGGTCACGCCGTTGACGACTTCGCGTCTCAGCGTCGCCGGACGGTCGCCGGTCCTTTCGCCCCGGAAGAGCAGGTTGAAGCCTTCCGCGCGCTCGGCCGCGAAGCGGAAGAGTGGCTCCATGCCGACCTGGGACAGCTCCGCGAGGGGCAGAGGGCCGCCTCGCTCGTAGGCATCGGCGACCCATTGCCGGAAGACCTCGGCCTCGCGTCGTACGACGTGCAGGTAGATCTGCTCCTTGTTGCCGAGCCGGGCGTAGAGGGTCGGCTTGGTCGTCCCGGCCCGCTGGGCGATGTCCGCGATCTGCGCGGCGGCGTACCCCTCGGCATGGAAGACGGCGCGCGCCGCGTCGAGGAGGTCGTCCTCGACGAAGCGGCGGCCGCTGAGGCTGGTATTCGGGTGCACGGACACCGTGCAAGTCTACGGAGCGCCATAACCCGGGCGGTACGTGGTGTATACGGCACTACCACCCGGGTGCGACAGCAGCGGCGCCGGGCTAGGAGACGGGCACCCGTGCCGGCAGAAACGAGGCCCCGGCGTCGACGTCCACGACTTCCGGGCGGACCCTCGGGTGGAGGACGGCCACGCCGTGCCGGTTCGTCGTCGCGGTGTCGCCACCCACCGTGACCGTCGCACCGCGCACGGGCCGGCGGTCGACACCCCGCTCATCGGCGCCCGCTCCGTCATAAGCGGAGGTCACCTGGACGACGACGGCCTTGCCGGCTCGCCGGGTGCTCACGTCGAGCGCCGTGGGGCGCGGCAGCATCTCGCGGATGTTCGTGCATCGGTCATCGAGCGGCTGGGGGCCGGTGGTGGTGGTGCCGTCGAAGGTCGCCGTCTGTGATCCGCTGATCTGGAAGGGCCTGCCCTTCAGGTCCATGGTGATGTCGCCCTTCAGCGACCCGGTGTGCTCGCCACGGAGCGTGAGGTCGTTGAGGAGCCGGACCGTCGTGCCACCCCGCTTGATCACCTGGGTGCCGTTGACGAACGACTTGCCGTCGTCGGAGTAGTCGTCGTACGTGGCCGTCGACTCGGTCGGCTGGGTGGCGGTCATCGGAGCGCTGTAGTTCACGGTCACCGTGCCCGAGGACAGGCCCTTCAGCGTGACGGTGGTCTTGGCCCCGAGCGCGCCGTGGTACTGCTGCGGCGTCGGCGCCCACGACCCCGGTGCCGAGCTCACAACGGGCTGCGGCTTGCTCGGCGCGCGGTCGAAGTGCGCGACGAGCAGGTACGGCGCCGAGCCCAGCGTCGTGAGGCTCTGCGTGCTCAGCGCCACCGAGGTGCTGTCCGGGCTCCAGATCGGCCAGCCGTGGAGCTGAGAGGTCTCGCGCACGTCGCCGCCGTCGTACGGGGCCAGGATCTGCCCCACGAGCTTCCCGCCCCGGTCGCCGGAGGCGGGCAGCAGGCTCGACGCGAACTGGGCGCACGAGCGCAGCTCGGTCGACGACACCTGGGTGATGGCGACGGCCCCGACCCACGCGGAGTCGAAGAACCCGCGGAACGGCATCAGGGCGGCCCAGTCGAAGTAGTGCCGGCGCTGCGAGTTGATCCCGACGTACATCGAGCGGCCATCCGGCGAGATCGCCATGTCCTCCTCCCACTCGGGGTAGGCGGTCAGGCGGGTGCGTTCACCGGTCCTGAGGTCGAGCTTCCACAGGTCCGGGTTTCCGGACGCGCCGCCGCCGACCTGGACGTACACCACCGAACGCCCGCCGTCGGCGAAGGACTTGAGTTCGAACAGGGCCGTGCTCTCGGACCAGGGGCGTGGATCGGGGTCGGTCGGTGACGCGGGTCCGGCCGGGTTCAGCGTCCTCGGATCGGTGACCACGTACTTGTCGCCCGCGAACCCTAGCTTGCCGATCACCATGGACAGCAGGCTGTCCGAGCGGAAGTTGGACCAGGCAACGTACTTGCCGTCCGGCGACAGCTTCGGCGAGGACGCTCCGCCGGTGTCGAACGAGGGAGTCGCCACCGCTCCCCCTGGCGGGATCACCCCGCCGGGGGGCAGGGCACCCGACGGGTCGATCCTGTACGTCGTGGCCGTCCTGCAGTCCAGCACGCTGGGCGCGCAGTGCAGCACGCGCGGGTCGCCGTACGGGCCGTAGAACACCCGCTTGCCGTCCGGGAAGGGCGCGATCAATCCCGGCTGCTCGGCCTCGCCCACCAGCGGCTCCTCGGTCCCGCAGGACAGACAGCGCGCGCCCTTGCCATCGGTGCCGACGATCCACAGGTGCAGCGGCCCGCGGTCGGGGTCGGGGTTCTGCGCTGGGTCCGCAACGATGTTGGCGAAGAACAGCAGGTGCTTGCCGTCCTTGCTGTACGCCGGGGCGGCCGCGTTCTGCACGGTGGGCGGCAGAGTGATCTTCTGCAGACGCACGGTCTCCCAGGAGGGCGTGCCCGGCGTCGTCGCGGAGCGCGTCGACTCCGACGACGCCGGCACGGAGACCGCCGGGGTGGGAGCCGCCGCCACGGCCATGAGCAGCAGTGGTACGCCCAGCACGCCGATGCGTTTCGACATCCGGCGGCGCCTCGATATGGACATGGTCACTCTCCTTCGAGTGGGTGAGGGAACACCGCGCCGTGCGTGGCGCGGCGGGTCGAGCCGGGGGCGGGAGATCCCCCTAACGGGCGGCGGCCATGCGATCATCTGGGCCGTTGAGACCGATCAGGTCGCGTACGAGGCCCTCGGGGAGAACGCGCCTGTCGTCGTCTGTCTGCGCGTACAAGTCGGCGAACCGCCGTGTGTGGGCCGGTGAGAGCACGCAGAATGAGCGCAGACCGTGTTCGACGTCGCGCCGTTCGGCCTCCGGCCGGTCGAGATGGCGGTAACCAGGGGCGAGCCATTCGGCGCCCCGATAGCGGTCGAGCAGCTGATCGAGTTTGGCCCGCGTCAGCTGATCGGCTCCGACGCCGTCGGCGAGCGCCCGCGCGACGAACGGCTCGAAGTCGGGTGCCAGCGCGTGCCGCCAGTGACCGCCCAGCTCCGCCGGCCCCTCGTCGACGACGGCGACGAGCCAGCGCCTGCCGTCCGCCGGCGCGTCGGGCACCGGGAGCGGTGTTTCCGGCACAGGCTGGGTGAGGTCGAGGTCCGCCATGGCCGGCGCTGCCGGCGGTACGGGCAGGACGCGGACGTCGGCCTGCCCGTCCAGCACGTCCAGCAGGCGGACGGCGGCGTGTTCGGCGCCGGAGCCGTCGAGTGCGGCCATGACGGCCCCGTCCGGCGAACCGGGCACAAGACCGGTGCCCACTTGTTCGAGCGGGACCAGGAAGTCGGCCGAGCTGAAGACCGCGGCGACGGGGCAGGTGATCCGCTCGACGTGCTCGACCGGCGAGTGCGCGGCCCAGCCGGGCGCGGACAGATCCTCGCCGTAGGTGAGCCGCCAGCCTTCGGCGATCGGCACCATCACCTGGCGCAGTGCCGGGACCGCCGGGTGGTCCGGCGGCGTGTCCGAGGCGATCCGGGGGAGGGCGGCGAAGAGGTGGGCGCCCTGACAGGTCAGATTGACGACCGGTACGTCCGGCACGACGGCGGTCGCCGGGAACGCCTCCGCGGCTGTCATGAGCGCCGCGTATCCACCGGCGCTGCCGCCGGCGTACACGATCGCGGTCGGGTCGACGAAGGAGAGTCCGCGCACGAGGTGGGCCAGGACGTACTCCGTGTTCGGGCCCCGGACGAGCGGGTTCGGGCCGGGGAACACCTCTCCGGGCGCAGGTTCGCACGGTGTGACCACGATCCGTCCGCGACTGACCTTCGCCATGGCCGTCTCGTCGGGGAGTTCGTACCCGCAGTTGAACCACACGGGTGTGGGCGCGGGCGGCCTCTCGGCGAGGGCCGCCGGGAGATAGAGCCTGGCGGTCGCCTGATACGTGTCGCCGCGCAGGTCCTCCGCGGTGAAGCGGAGGGTGACGACGCCGACGCCGTCTTCCCCCACCGCCCGTTCCTCGGTCCGGACGTCGACGATCCGGCCGGCGGGGTCGTCGAACGCGTCGGCCACGAGGCGCTTCACCCAGGTGTCGTCGTTCAGCCGCACGTCAGTCCTCCTCGATCCAGCACGCCATGTCGGTCAGGGTCCGCTGGGCCTCGGCCAGCTGAGGTCTGTTCAGGTGGCCGTGGGTGACGCCGGGGGCCATGCGCAGATCGACGTCCACGCCGGCGCGCAGCAAGGAGGTCGCGAACGCCTCTCCGGAGGCGCGCAGCTCGTCGTACTGGCAATTGACCAGCAGCGTGCGAGGCAGCCCCCGCAGATCCGCCAGTGCGGGCATCGCGTAGCCCGGCGCCGTGGCGGCAGGCGCTCCCAGGTAGTTCTCGATGACGGCCTCGAACATCTCGGCGCCGAACCGCGTCCGTGGGGTGAGCCGGGCGAGTGTGGCGTCCAGCTCGGGCGAGGCCGGGGGCAGCGCCGGGTGCATGCAGGGATAGAGCAGGATCAGGGACGCCGGGAGGTGCCCGCCCATGTCGCGTATCCGCAGGCACGCGCCGGCCGCGAGGGCGGCGCCGGCACTCGCGCCGCCGAGGTGGACACGCCCGCGCGGCGCGGCCCCCACCTGCCGGATCGCCCCTTCGTAGGCGGCGACCACGTCGTCGAGCGGGACCGGGTAGTGCACGCCGTCCACGGCCCGGCGGTAGTCGACCGAGACGACGACCACGTCCGCCCGCTCGGCGACGACGCGCGCGGTGACGTCGGCCTCCGGCATATCGATGTCGCCGTACGCGAAGGCTCCGCCATGGCACCACACCAGGACCGGCCGGTCGCCGTCCGCGTGGTGCGGGCGGTAGTCCCGGACAGGGACGGGCCCGTGCAGACCCGGCAGGTGCTCGTCGCGGACCATGACGTCCGGCGGGACGAAGTCGTCGATCCGCTGCGGGGCGAGGCCCGCGTCACGTTCCGGGTCCTCACCCCCGTCCTGGTCCTGCTGCGCCGCCGACAGGGTGAGGAGTCGTCGGTAGTACGGGTCCGCGGTGACCGTCACGAGAGGTCCTCCCGGTAGCCGAAGGTGTGCGTGCCGCCGCCGACGAGGTGCTTCGTCCCGTCCTGGAGGATCACGTCGGCCTGCATGCCGTCGGGGATCACCGCGCGGACGTCGATCCGGTCTCCCCTGCGCTCCCATCCGCACTCGACCGTGCCGCCGGGCGTGTCCAGGGCGGCGCGGGCCCAGTCGAGGCCCGGCCCCGGCGTGGGGGCGAGTGCGACGCGCGCGTAGCCGGGCTCGGCCGGGCGGATGCCGGCCACGACCTGGTAGAGCCAGTCGGTGACGGCGCCGAGGGCATAGTGGTTGAAGCTGGTCATCTCGCCGGGGTTGACCGTGCCGTCCGGCAGCAGCGAGTCCCACCGTTCCCAGATCGTGGTGGCGCCCATGGTGACCGGGTAGAGCCAGGACGGGCACTCGGTCTGCAGGAGCAGGCGGTAGGCGTCCTCGACATGGCCGGTCCCCGACAGTGCCCAGGTGATGTACGGGGTGCCGGCGAAGCCGGTGGTGACACGGTGGCCGCCCGCGCGGACGAGTTCGGCCAGCCGCTCCCCCGCGGCGCGGCGGCGCTCCGCGTCGAGGATGCCGAAGGTGATCGCCAGGGCGTACACGGTCGTGCAGTCGGAGCGCACCCGCCCCTGCGGGTCGACGTAGTGCTCCAGGAACGCGGCCTTGGTACGGGCGGCGAGGTCCGCCCAGCGGCGGTGGTCCTCAGCCTGTCCGAGTATGTCGGCGGCCTCGGCGGCGAATGCCGCGGACCGTACGAGGCACGCGCTGGCGACGACGGCGGGGTCTGCTTTGGCGGCCCAGGGCTTCGCCGCCGGCGCGTCCGGGTCTAGCCAGTCGCCCCATTGGAAGCCCTCGTCCCACAGGCCCGTTTCCGACAGGGCGGCGGCGACCGACTCCAGGTGGAGCACCATCCCCGGGTAGTGCGCGGCGAGTCGGTCGCGGTCGCCGTACGCCTGCCAGAGCGCCTGGGGCACCCAGACCGCGGCGTCTCCCCAGACCGCGGTCGGGACACCGCTCATCGGCACGGCCTCCGGCGCCTCGGGCACGGGCGCGTACTTCAGGATGTCCGGGACCACGGCCGGAACGGCACGGTTCTCGTTGTGCCGCGTCTCGGCGTACAGGTCGAGCAGCCAGTCGTGCAGGAAATCGGCGACATCGGCCTGGAGGCACGCCGTCGGCGCGTACACGGCGATGTCCCCTGTCCACCCCAGCCGCTCGTCTCGCTGGGGGCAGTCGGTGGGCAGGGAGAGGAAGTTGCCCTTCTGCGACCAAACGGAGTTCTCGACCAGCTGGTTGACCAGCGGTGACGAACAGGAGAAGCGGCCGGTGCGGCGGAGGTCGGAGTGGACGACGACGGCTTCCAGTGCGTCGGCCGTCAGTTCCCCGGGGAATCCGGTCACTTCCACGTAGCGGAAGCCGTGGAAGGTGAGGGTGGGTTCGAACTCGTCGTCGCCGCCCGACAGGACGAAGGTGTCGGTGGCCTTCGCCGACCGCAGGGGCCGGATGGCCGGTTCGCCCTGGGACAGCACCTCCGCGTGCCGGAGGACGATCTCGGTGCCGGCCGGCCCGCGCGCCCGCATCCGCACCCAGCCGACCAGGTTCTGCCCGAAGTCGACGAGCGTCGCGCCCGACGGCAGCCGGGTGCTGCGGCTCGGTCGCAGGGTCTCCTGGCGGGTCACGGCCGGGCCGGACCGGGGCACGAACCGGCTGCGGTCGACGTCGAGCCGCCGTACCGGCAGCGCGTCCCGCGTGCCGCGCAGCCGGGCGTCGACGCACTGCCCGTCGTAGAGGCTGTTCTGCACGGTGTCGCTGGTCCGGGCGCACCAGTGGTCACCGGTGGTCACCAGCTGGACGTGTCCGTCGGCGTACACCACCTCCAGCTCCGCCATGAATCCCAGCTCGGCCCCGTAGTTGAGGTTCATGTCCGCGAAGCCGAGGTCGGCCCGCCACCAGCCGTTGCCGAGGAGCACCTCAACGGTGTTCTCCTCTGTGAGGAGGTGGCCGACGGGGTCGTCGCTCACCGGCAGCCGCCATTCGTAGGCCGACCAGCCCGGGGAGAGCACCGCGGGCGACACCGGCCGCTCGTTGACACGGGCTTCGTAGACACCGTGCGCGGTGGCGCGGAAGGTCGCCGAGCGGACCTGGTCCGTAGGGCGGTCGAGCCGGAAGGAGTGGGAGAGGATGCCGGCCACCGACCGGTCGGCATCGAAGGTGATCATCTCGCTGGAATCAAGCACGCGGGTTCCCTGATGAGGTGGTGATGGTGGTGGGCGTCGTGCGCGGCATCACCCACCGGTGGCTGCCGGCGGGGAGGTCCTGGCTGACACCGGCGGGATCGACGAAGCGGATCGGTACCGGACTGGTCACCGTGACGTTCTCGCCCGAGACGACGACCTCGACCGGGCCGTGCGGTGTCGGAGCCGAGCCCGCGACGGTGTGCAGGGCACCCGGCCGGGGAGCGATGCGCACCCGCTCGAAGCCGGGCAGGTCCGGGGTGATGCCCAGCACGTACACGATCAGGTCGCGGGTGGGGATGCTGGACCAGCCGTGCACGGGTGTGCCCCAGCCCCAGCACTCGCCGAAGGTGTCGTAGCCGTCGCGCAGGAACACCGACCAGTCCCGGACCAGGTCGACGATCCGCTCGGCGAGGCCGGCCCGGGCCAGGGCGTCGTGCACGACGTAGCTGAAGAACGGCTGCGCCCGAACGATCTCGCGCTCGACGTCCCAGTCGATGCGCTGGATGCCGCGCCGCTGGTCCTCCTCCTTCTGGACGTCGTAGCCTCCGTCGCCGCCGATCCAGGAGCGGGTGACGACTCGGGAGGGGTCGGTCATCGCCGTGGCGATCGCCTGCCATCTGTCGGACGGAGCGAGTCCGGCGACGATGGCGGCGGCGTTCGCCGCCTGCGAGGCGGCCGCTCTGCGCTCGCCGTCGACGATGTGGTCGACGTACAGGCCCCGGCGCGGGTCCCAGAAGTCCTCGAACGAGGAGGCCACGCCCGTGTGACGCTCCCGGGCCCAGGCGGCGGAACCCGCGTTGCCCACCCAGTCGCACAGTTCGGCGTACTCGGCGAGGCCGCGGGCCCACAGCGCGGACACGATCGAGGTGCGGCCGGTGGTGAAGACGCTCGACCAGTCGACCAGATTCCATTCGGGCAGGTCGCTCAGCGTTCCGTGCGCGTCGAGGTGGGGCTCGTACCAGCGCAGCACCCGTTCGACGGTCGGCAGGTACGGGGCCAGGTGGGCGCGGTCGCCGGTGTAGCGGTAGAGGTTGTGCACGCCGTGGACCCAGTGCAGGGACCAGTCGGGGATCGTGAAACCCTCGTACTGCTCGAAGTCGCCGGCCACGCTCAGCGGCAGGATGCCGTCGGAGCGCGGTGAGTTGGCCAGCTCGACGTAGTGCTGCGCCAGTCGCCAGTCCTCGTTCGTGGCCAGGTGGACCATCTGGTGGACGACCCCGTCACCGACCCAGGCGCGTTGCTCACGGGTCGGGCAGTCGGTGTAGGCGTCGAAGGAGTTGAGCTGCACGGTGCGGATCCCGGCGCGGTAGATCCGGTCGATCTCGTCGTCGTCGCTGGTGAAGTACGCCTGGCCGGTGTGCGGGTAGACGTTCTCCCGCACCGCGACATCCGCGACCGTCACGTCTGCTGTCTCCGGCGCGTGCACCGTGAGGTAGAGGTAGCGCAGGCCCGCCGGCTCCAGGGCCGAGTAGACCGCGCGTCCGCCGGGGCAGATGTAGCGGGCGCCGGCCGCGTAGTCGGATGTGGTGGTGACAAGCCCGGGGTGCTTCGGCTTCTCCCGGTAGCCGAGTTCGAGGACCGTGCCCGCCGGGGCGTCGACATGCAGTTCCACGAAGCCGGCGGTCACCGCGCCGAAGTCGAGCACGAGGTCGAGGGTCCGGTCCGCTCCGATGGTGGCGGACACGGGCAGGGCCGCGGCCGGGACCGGTTCTCCCGGGGACCCAAGCTGCTGCACCACCCGTGCCCCTGGGTGGTCGTCCTCCCATGAGGGCTTGGCCCTGATGCGGGCATCGAGCACGGCGGCCGGACGGACGGTGTCGCCGCCGAGGGCGGCCACCGGGCGGGGCAGCAGCTTCCCGTACGGGCTGATTGGGGGGCGGCTGCGCCCGAGTCCGCCCCAGTGCCGTGCCGTCAGGAGCGTCGCTGTCGGCCAGCTCGCGTCGTCGAAACCGGGCCGGGTCCATCCCGTCGGCAGTTCGCGGGCGTCCAGCAACTCGCACGGGATGCCGGAGGCGGCGAGTGCGCTCCAGGCGGTGGAGCGGTGGACGCGCCATGAGGTGTCGGTGGCGAGGGTGTCGGCCCCCTCCAGGCGCGCGTCCAGCACCAGACAGGCGTCCCCGTTGATCCCGCCTTCGGGCGGGACCGGGTGCCACCACGAGGTGGCCCTGCCGTAGTAGCTGACCAATACGGCGACCGCGTTCCGGCCGCGCTCCAGGTAGGGGGCGAGATCGAACGCCTCGTACCGCCAGCGGCGCGGCTGCGACCGCACCGGGCCGCGTCCGACCTCCCGGCCGTTGACCCACAGGACGAACCGGCTGTCGGCCGTCAGCCGCAGCGGTGCGGTCTCCGGTACGGCGTCCAGATGGAACTCCTTGCGGAACAGCACGCGCGAGAACCCGCGCCCCGACGCGCTCCCGGTGACCGCGTCGTCGAGGCCGGGGTCCGGGGCGGGCTCGGCCCCGATCCAGTGCCCCAGCCATGGTTCGTCGCGTCCGGTCCCGGTCATGCGCCGGCCTCCATGAGCTCGCGGCGCCGCTGCCGTCGACGCGCCTGGACGTCGGGGTCGGGTACGGGAGTGGCCAGTTGCAGTCTCCGTGTGTACGGGTGGGCGGGCCGCAGCGAGACCTGCTCGCTGTCTCCCGTCTCGACGATCGCTCCCTCGCGCAGTACGGCGATACGGTCGCTGACCTCCCGCACCACACCGAGGTCGTGGCTGATGAACAGGTAGGCCGCGCCGGTCTCACGCTGGATCCGGCGCAGGAGTCCGAGCACCTTGGCCTGGGTGGTCAGATCCAGCGCGCTGGTCGGCTCGTCGCAGATGATGAGTCCCGGGCGCAGGGCCAGGGCGCGGGCGATGGCGATGCGTTGCCGCTGCCCGCCGGAGAATTCGTTCGGGTACCGCTCCCCCGCGTCGTCGGGCAGGCCCACCTGCTCCAGCAGTTCGCGCACCCGGGTGCGGCCGTCAGCCACGCCGGCCACGCGCAGGGGCTCGACCAGGATGTCCTCGATCGTCATCGACGGATTGAGCGAGGAGTAGGGGTCCTGGAAGACCACCTGGATGTCGCGGGCGAGGGCACGTCGCCGGGAGCGCGGCAGGCTGGTGATGTCCTGTCCGCGGAAGGTGATCGTGCCGCCGGCCACGGGGGCGAGGCCGAGCAGGGCCCGGCCGATCGTGGTCTTCCCCGAGCCGGACTCGCCGACCATGCCGAGTGTCTCGCCCGGCGCGATCGCGAGTGATACCCCCTTGACGACCTCGACGCGCCCGCGGCGCCTGCCGTAGGCCACCCGCAGATCCGTCACCTGGAGTCCGCTGTCGCTCACGGCTCCGGGTCCGGTCGCCGTGGTGTGATCGGACACGGTCTCAGCCATCGGTGGCCACCTCCGCCAGGTCCACGACGCGGGTCGAGGACAGCAGTTCCTGGGTGTAGGGGTGCCGGGGGTCGCGGAGGACGGTCCGGACGTCGCCGGACTCGACGATGCGCCCGTCCCGCATCACGCTGACGGCGTCGCAGAGGTCCGCGACGACGCCGAAGTTGTGGGTCACGAGGATCATGCCGAGGCCCCGCTCGTCACGGAGTTCCCTCAGCAGGTCCAGGACCTCCGCCTGGACCCTCACGTCCAGGGCAGTGGTCGGCTCGTCGGCGATGATCAGGTCCGGATCGGCGGCGATCGCACCGCAGATGAGGACGCGTTGCGCCATTCCGCCGGAGATCTCGTGCGGGTAGAGGCCGAAGACGTGCTCCGGCTCCTTGATCCCGACCCGGGCGAGGAGGGCCAGCAGCTCGTGCCGGGCTTCCTGCCTGCCGAGGCGCCGCACGGCACGCAGCCCGTACACGAGTTGGGCGCCGACCGTGAAGCACGGGTCCAGGTTGGTCATGGGCTCCTGCGGGATGTACGCGATACGGCGGCCGCGTGCACGGGCCTGGGCTGCCGGATCCGCGATCAGGTCCTCGCCGTCGAAGACGACCGATCCGCCGACCAGCGCCTGCGGGCTCAGGAGGCCGAGAACCGAGCAAGCGGTCTGGGTCTTGCCCGATCCGGACTCCCCGACCAGTCCCCGGATCTCGCCCTTGCGGACGTCGAGGTCGACGCCCTGCACGACCTCTGCGGCGCTGCCGTCAGTGGAGGGATAGGCGACCCTCACCCCACGAACCGACAGCAGGGCTTCACCGGCGGCAGCGCGTTCGGGCCGTTCGGTGGCCGCCTCTTCGGCGAGTTCGGCGCCGGCCTTCTCGGCGAGGAGTGCGGCGAGCCGCTGCCGCGCCCGCCGTGGCAGGGTGTGCCGGGACGCGCCGACCTGGAGGGCGTCGCGCAGGGCGTTGCCGAGCAGGACCAGGGCGAGGCTCGTCCAGGTGATCAGGGTCGCGGGCCACACTACGCTCCAGCCGTTGGTGTAGATGTTCGCGAAGGACTCCTGCAGCATCACTCCCCACGACGCCTTGGAGGGGTCGCCGAGGCCGAGGAAGTCCACGGCGGCCTGGATCGCGATGCCGGCGCCGAGCACGAACGAGCTCTGGATGATGACGGGCGCCCGCACCGCCCACAGGATGTGCCGTCCGATGATGCGGGCGTCCGACAGACCCACGGCCTTCGCGGCGTCCACGTAGAGCTCGCTGCGCACGCCGAGGACGACGCCGCGGACGAGGCGGACGTAGGACGGCGCCACCAGGACGCCGAACACGGCCATGGCGAGGACGAGGTTGGGCCCGGTGAGGGTGTACAGCGCGATCAGCAGGACGATGCCGGGCAGCGTCATGACCAGGTCCGAGACCCAGTTGATCAGCGAGTCGGCCGCGCCGCCGCGGTAACCCGCGACCAGACCGGCCGGGACACCCACGATCACGGCACTGCAGAGGATGATGACGCAGGCGAACAGCGTGCGCTGGGTGCCCCACATCAGGCGGGACAGGATGTCCCGTCCCGATCCGTCGCCGCCGAGCAGGTGCCCGGGGGTGAAGGGCCGCGCGTTCACGGCGTCGAGTTGGGTCGCGCCCGGTGGGTGCGGGGCGAGCCACGGGCCGGCCAGACCGAAGAGGACCGTGGCGAGGAGGAACACCATGCACGCCACGGCCATCGGGTTGCGGAGCAGGCGCCCCACCCAGTCCCTCCGGCCGCGCGGTGCCGCGGGCCTGCCCACGGTGTCCCCTGGCGCAGCGGGGAGTTCCGCTGTCATGACACCCTCGCCTTCGGGTTGAGTACGGCGATGAGCACATCGGTCAGCAGGTTCACGACCGACACCAGAACCACGGTGACGGCCACGCATCCCATGACCACCGGGACGTCGCCCTGTGACGCCGCGCCGGCGACGAGCGCGCCCATGCCGGGCAGCGCGAAGACCTGCTCGATGATCACGACGCCGCCGAGGAGCCCGATGGTCAGCAGCGAGAGCACGGTCAGCGCCGGCCCGCCCGCATTGCGCAGGACGTGCCGGTAGACGATCGCCCGTTCGGACATCCCCCTGGCCCGCAGCGTCCGCACGAAGTCCCGCTCGAGGACTTCCTTGACGGCGCCTCGGAACTGGGCGGCCGCGCTCGCCACGGAGCCGACGAGGATCGCCGCCACGGGAAGGGTGACCGATGCCGCCCAGTCCCCGAGGCTGACGTCCGGGGAGACGTATCCGGTGGCCGGGAAGAGGGGGATCGCGATGGAGAAGGCGAAGACGAGACCGATCGCCATGATGAAGGACGGGACGGCCGCACCGACCACGGAGAGGATCTGCAGTAGCCGATCCGGCCAGCCGCCGCGGACGGCCGACGCGACGCCGATGAGGACGCTGAGGACGACGGTGAGGACCAGGCTGAGCAGCATCAGTGCGAGGGTGACGGGGAAGCGGATGCCGAGTGTCGTCAGCACGGGCTGACCGGTGAAGAACGACTGACCGAGGTCGCCCTGGAAGAGGCCGGCGAGCCAGTGCCGGTACTGCTCGAGCAGCGGCCGGTCCAGGCCGAGTTCCGTGACCTCGGCCTGGACCGCCGCGTCGGTCGCGCTGATCCCGACGACGTTGCGGGCGATGGCGGCAGGCTTGGCGTAGACGATCGCGAAGGTCACGAAGGTGACGACGAAGAAGACGGCCGTGGCCCTGAGCAGGCGCATGACGATGACGTTGACCATTGCGGGGCCGTGCCTACCGGAAGTCGCTCAGCTTGGGAGCGAGCTGGTTGAGGTCGGTGGACTTGTCGAGCTCGACCTTCTTCGGGTCGTAGCCGAAGAAGCTGTTCATGTAGACCCAGGGGGCGAACCACGCCTGGTCGATGAGGTGCTGGTTCAGCTGCTTCTGCGGGGTCGCCGACTTCTCGCCCTGACTGGTCAGGACGGTGTTCCAGAGGCGGTCGATGGTGGGATCGGTGATCTTCTGCGTATTCCAGACGGACGTCGGCAGAACGGTGCCGTCGATGCTGAGCCGCGAGTCGCCGTGGTTGCCGAGCGGCCAGAAGATGATCGGGTACTTGCCGCTGAGCATGTCGAGCAGGGCGTTCGACCCGGACAGGGTGACCTGCTTGGCCTCGATGTTGAGTTCCTTCAGACCTTGGATGACGACCGGCATGGCGGCGTCCAGGCCGAAGTTGGCGAGGTAGGGGATGTCCACGGAGAACCCGTCCGCGTAGCCGGCCTCGGCCATGAGCTTCTTGGCGGCGGAGATGTCGTACGGATACGGGTCCTTGAGGTCGGGGATCCACGCGGCGCTGTTCTTGCGGAATATCTGCGCGGTGGGCTCGGCCTGCCCCTGGTAGAGCTTCTGGGCGATGGCGGCCTTGTCGAAGACCATGTTGATGGCGCGGCGGACCCTGACGTCGCCGAGCGCGGGGACGATCTTGCCCTTGCGGTCCTCGATGAGCAGGCCGGCCCACTGGCCCTGCTGCACCAGCGGCTTCAGCCCGGAGGACTTCAGCTGGCTCAGCGTCGACGTGTCGGCGATCGTGCCGGAGATCTGCCCGCTCTTCAGGGCGTTCACCCGCGCCGTCCGGTCGGTGAGGACCTTCAGCGTGATCTTCTTGTACGGGTAGTGGTCCGCGTTCCAGTGGGCGGGGTTCTTCTCGAGTACGTACACGGAGCCGGGTGTCGAGGCGGCCTTGTCGTAGAGGTACGGCCCGGATCCCACCGGCGCACGGTCCAGGTTTCCGGACGCGAGGTACTGGGGGCTGGCGATGGCCCCGGAGCCGAGGCACAGGAAGGTGGTGAGGTACGACTTCGGCTTCGGAGTGGTCACCACCACGGTCGACGTGTCCGGCGACGACACCTTGACCCCTGGCAGGAAGCTCTTCCCGCCCGGCGCGTTCACCTGGTACTCCAGCGCCTCCTTGACGGCCGGGCCGTCCACCGGTGTTCCGTCGCTGAACTTCATCCCGGGCCGCAAGTGCAGCGTGAGCTTGGTGTTGTTGTCCGTGAAGTCGTAGCTCCGGGCGAGGTTCGGCTTGACGTTGCCGAACTCGTCGCAGCTGAAGATCGTGTCGTACACGGCCTCCGACGCCCAAGCCACGGAACCGGGCAGGATCTTGCCCGGGTCCCAGCCGGGGATATCGGCCTCCAGCCCGAGAACCAGGTTGTCCTTGGCCGTCCTGCCGCCTCCGGCGGCACCTTCGCCGTTCGTGTTGCCGCTGGTGCAGCCGCTTGCGGCGAGCGTCGCCAGCAGCGCGCCGCATGCGACGACGGGGGCCAGGCCGCGGCGTCTTCCGGTTGCCATGTGTACTCCTCGGCACGATCAGTTCCCACGACGGCCCGCATGGGTGGGTGGTGGGGACGGGTGGCGCCCGACGGCTGGGTCCACAGGGAAAAGGGCCGTCGGCATCGGCGACTTGCTGCCCAGTTCGTAAAACGATTTCTGAGCTTTACCCGGAGTCTAGGTGCGCCGCGTCGCGCGCTGTCAAGGCTCGTGCAGCAGCGAACTCATGCAGAGCCACCGTCCGATACCCCGGTACCCCGCGCACCTAGGACTGCCGTTTGTGACCGCACACGCGAAGGGTGTAAAAGGATTCACAAGATTGCCCCGGGGCGACCCACGCCCGGGCCATCCGATGTGACGACCCGTCACCCGTACTGGCAGACAGGAGGACCAGGTGAGCGGCCCTCGTGTCACGATCCGTGAAGTCGCGCGCGCCGCCGGCGTCTCGCAGGCGGCGGTGTCCAAGGTGCTCAATGACGGTTACGGCGTCAGCGCGGCCATGCGCGAGAAGGTCATGCGCGCGGTCACGGAACTGGGGTACCGGCCGAACGCCGCCGCCCGCGCCATGCGCGGAAGGTCGCACACGATCGGCGTCGTGGCCGACATCCGCACGCCGATCGTGGCCCAGATCACGGAGGGCATCGAGGAGGGGCTGCAAGGCTCCTCTCTCGACATCCTGCTCGCACCGGTGGGAAAGGCCCCCGAACGCCAGCGCAGCAGCATCGACGCCATGCTCAACCGGAATCTCGAGGGCCTGATCCTGATCGTTCCCTCCCTGCCCCGCCCCGAGCTGGAAGCGCTCGGGCAGTCGATCCCGACCGTCCTCATCGGCCGGCACGGAGGCGGCCGCCACTTCGACAGCGTCATGGACGACGACGTGGCGGGAGCCGGGTTGGCCGTCGAGCATCTGGTCGGCCTGGGGCACCAGCGGATCTCCCATATCGCGATGCCTATGGGGAAGTTCCGCCGACCGTCGGTCCTCCCGCAGACCGCCCGGGAGGACGGATACGTCATCGCGATGCGCGACCACGACCTGGAACCCGACGTCATCACAACCGACTACACCGAGGAAGGCGGCCACACCGGCGCCATGACCGCGCTGCGGCGCAAGAAGCCGGCGACCGCGGTCTTCGCGGGCACCGACATGGTCGCCCTGGGCGTCCTGCGGGCGGCGCACGAGCTGGGACTGCGCGTCCCGGAGGACCTGTCCGTCGTCGGCGCGGACAACATCCCGGTCAGCGCGCTGCCGCAAATCGCGCTCACCACCATCGACCCGGCCGGAAAGCTGAACGGCTCGACCAGCACCAGGCTGCTGCGCGAACGCATCGACGGCCGCCGCAATCCGGTCACCCACGCCATCACCCCCTCCCTGGTGGTCCGGGGGACGACGGCACCACCGAGAGAGTGACCGATGACGAACACCTCCATCAGGCCCGGCGAGGTATGGCTAGACGCCGACGGCAACCGCATACAGGCCCACGGCGGCTCGCTCCTGCACCTCGACGGCACTTTCTACTGGTACGGCGAGAACAAGGAGAGGACCAAGCCCGGCAACGGCATCTGGCACTGGGGCATTCGGTGCTACTCGTCGACGGACCTGTACAACTGGACCGACGAAGGCCTCATCATCCCGCCGGTGGAGGACGACCCCGAGTCGCCGCTCCATCCGGCACAGATGGTGGACCGGCCGCACATCATCCATGACGCACGCACGGGACGGTTCGTGTGCTGGCTGAAGATCATGGGGACCGGCCATACCCAGACGGCGACCGTCCTCGCCGCCGACCACCTGCTCGGCCCCTACAGGATCGTGCGGACCGGGCTGCATCCGCTCGGGATGAACGCGGGCGACTTCGACCTCGTCGTGACGCCTGACGACGGCAAGGGCTACTACTACTTCGAGCGGGTCCACAGCGAACTCGTCTGTGCGGACCTCAGCAACGACTACACGGACGTGACGGGGTACTACTCCACCCACTTCCCCCGGCACCGGCCGCCGGACGTCCGGGAGGCGCCCGCCCATTTCACCCGCAACGGGCTGCACTACCTGTTCACTTCAGGGACCACCGCGTACTTCCCGAACCGCTCGGAAGCCGCCGTGGCGAAGACCTACCACGGGCCGTGGACCGTCCTCGGCGACCCGCATCCCGGCGATCCGACGGGCACGTCCTTCCGCTCGCAGATCAGCTCGGTCTTCAGGCACCCGGCCAAGAAGGACCTGTACATCGCCCTCGCCGACCGGTGGTTGCCGCAGGTCACGGCCCAAGTGGCCCAAAAGGCACCGGACTTGTTCCGGCGGATGTTCTCGGGTGAGCCGTTCGCACCCGATCCGGACCTGGCGGCGGTGGAGGCGGACACGTCCGTCGCCGACTACGTCTGGCTGCCCGTCCGGTTCGAAGGTGACATGCCGGTCATCGACTGGCACGACGAGTGGCGCATCGAGGACTACGCCTGAGGAAGGCGCACAGGTCGTCATCTGGCGGCATCAGGGACCTTGACTCCGAGTAAAGGTGGCTCTACTTTACTCAGCGTTAACCTCTGTCGCCGCGTTCGCAGGCCGCGAACGGGCGACCTCCCCTCATGGAGGCACCATGCGAAAGCAGTTGCTCCGCCTCGTCACCGCCCCCGTGCCCCTGCTGGTCGCACTCGGCCTGCTCGCCGCACCCGCCCACGCGGCAACCCCCGCCTACGACTCGACCACCCGGTACGTGGCGATGGGCGACTCCTTCTCCTCCGGTCTCGGCGCGCCGAACGCCAGCCTCGACTGCGGCCGCAGCCCGCAGGGTTACCCCACCCTGTGGGCCCAGGCGCACGGCATCACCTCGTTCACCGACGTCACCTGCGGAGGCGCGGTGACCGACGACGTCCTGGCCGAGCAGGTGTCGGGGCTGAACGCCCAGACCGACGTGGTCACCATCACCATCGGCGGGAACGATGCCGCGTGGGGAGACAAGGTCATGACCTGCATGGTCTCCGGCGACGCCGCCTGCACCGACGCGGTGGACAAGGCCGTGGCCGACCTGCCCACCATCACGGCCAAAGTCGACCGGACCTATGCCGCGATCCGCGCGGCAGCCCCCAACGCGACGGTCTACGTACTCGGCTACCCGCTCCTGTTCGAGGAGACCGTCGACTGCACAGCCTGGCTCGTCCCCAACCAGTACCAGCGCAAGGAGATCAACCGGTTCGGCACCGCGCTCAACCGGACGCTCGCCGACCGCGCTTCGAACGCCGGATTCCGGTTCGTCGACGCCCAGCCGTTCTTCGCCGGACACGCGGTCTGTTCCAGCCAGCCGTGGATCTACCCCGTCGTCAACCTTCCCGCTCCCCTGCACCCCACCGCCGACGGCTACCGGCTCGGCTACCTGACCGCCCTCACCTCGGCCACCGGCTGATCCATGGTCCGCCCGGCTGAGCCCGGACGGGGCCAGGCTCAGCCGCGCCGCGGTTCCGGCCCCATGGAGAGCTCAGGATGACGCGTTTCACCCAGCACCGCGGCAAGTTGGTCAGAGGCCGGTTCACGAAGGACATGGCACCGGTTGTCGAGGCGTTCGCGCAAAGCCTCCCGGATCCCGCCGCCGGTGGCGCCGCCCTGTCGGTGTGGCGCGACGGCCGAGAGGTCGTCGACGTCCACGCAGGGATCGCCGACACGAGGACCGGGCGTCCCTGGGACGCCGACACCCGCGCCGTGCTCTTCTCGGCGACGAAGGGCCTCGCGGCCGTCGCGGTCGCTCGGCTCGGCCAGAAACTCCTGCTGGACCTGGACGCCCCCGTCGCCTCCGTCTGGCCGGAGTTCGCCGTCCACGGCAAGGGCGGCGTCACCATGACGGACGTGCTCGCCCATCGCGCCGGCCTCGTCGCGCCGGACACCGCGATGAGTGTGGAAGAACTGGTCGACATCACCGGGTTCGCCAAGCAACTGGCCGAGCAGCGGCCGATGTGGCCGAACGCCCGGTCACACCTCTACCACGCGCTCACCTGGGGTCCGCTGGTGAGCGAGATCGTACGCCGCGGGAGCGGCCGGGATGCCACGGACGTCTTCGCCCGTGACATCGCCGCCTCCCTCGACGCCGCGGTCACCCTGCGGGCCGACGACCGGGACCTCGCGCGCGTGGCGTACACGACGGTGCCGCCCGAGGTGGAGCTGACGGCGTCACAGACCATCCCGCAGATGGGCGAGCCGGCCCTGAGGATGCTGACCGCGGGCGGCGCCCTGCCGCTCACCCTGGTCGGGGACGGCACCGGCCTGAACGACCCCCGCGTGCTGAGGTCGGGCCTGCTCAGCGCGGCAGGGGTCGGCACTGCGTCGGGGCTCGCACGCATCTGGTCCGCCACGGTCAGGCCGACGCGCGGCGTGCGCGTCCTGTCCGGCCACGCCGTACGGCGGCTCACCACTCCGCGCAGCGAAGGCCCTGGCGCCACCGACACGGAGGAGGACGCCCCGTTCCACCGGTGGGGCGCCGGCGTGCAGCTCGCCTCCGACGCGCTCGACTGGCTCGGCCCCGCCTCGTTCGGACACGACGGCGCCGGAGGGCAGGCCGGCTTCGCCGATCCCGGCTACGGGATCGGCTTCGGGTACGTCACCAACCGGATGGCTGCCGCTCCCCCGGCCGGACCGATCGTCGAAGCGCTCCGCTCGGTACTCGACAGCGCCAGTTGAGACGGCACGACCATCGGCCACCTGTGAGCCGCCGTCGAGGCGTCAGGGCGTGACAACGCCCCTGGCCACCAGGACGTCCGCCCGTTCCACACGCGACGGCGACGCGCGTCCACGTCGTCGACAGGCGTGTCTCTGTCGTCGAGGAGCAGAGTCGTCCGCGTAGGGACGTCGTACTCGGGCCAGTCTCCGTGCGGCCTGCCGTCGCGCACGAACGACAGCCAGCCGCCGGAACCGGGTGTGCCAGCGCCAGCCGCTTTCCCCGCAGCGGTCCACGACTCAGCAGCGCGTAGGCCGCGCCGCGCCGGGCCGGGTCCACAGGTACGCCAGGTCCGCGGCGTGCGGGGCGCCGAGGAGAAGGCCGCGCTTGTCCAGGCGGTAGGTCCAGGTAGGGTGACCGGCTGCCGCATGGCGCTCGGCGAAGTGCCTGGTGGGCTTGGCGAACGTGACGTCCGTGCCCAGATCGCGCCTCCCCGCACGGTTCTCGGGGTACTCCGCCAGGATCCTGTCGGCGGTCTCGGCGCCGAGCTGGTCACGCAGGAGCCGTGCAAGGTGAGACCGGTGCCGAGGCAGGGCTTCTCGTACGCCCGGCAGGTCGAAGAACCTGATCTCGTCGCGGTTCCAGCCGGCCAACAGCGGGATGGGCGGCACCGGGGCCGTCCGCGCCTTCTCGAGGGACTCGGGGAGGAGGTCGCCATCGGAGACCGGCGCGGCGGGAACCGTGCCCGGGTACCGCCGCGCGACCAGCTGCTGGGCCGTGAGCACCGCGCCGACGCTCGCCTTGGTCAGAGCCGGCAGACCGACACCGTCCGGGTCCAAAGCGGTCCGGATCTCGGTCCCGAGGCGCTGTCCGACCGCCCCGTCATGCACGAGGTCGAGCGCCCCGCTCTGCATGATCGCCCGATGGAACAAGGGGTGTGCGGCGGGAGTTGGCATCAGCAACGAGACGGACATCGAGCCGGCCGATTCACCGGCGAGCGTGACGGTTCGCGGGTCGCCGCCGAAGAGCTCGGTGTTGTCGCGCACCCAGGTGAGGGCGGCGATCTGGTCACGGAGACCGAGATTGCGAGGAACCCCGAGGTCGCTCAGGTCGGGGAAGCCGAGGACGCCGAGCCGGTAGTTGACGGTGACCACGACGACGTTTCCCTCGGCCGCGAGCCGCGCACCGTCGTACGCGGACCCGGCACCGCCCTGGTAGGCGCCGCCGTGGATCCACACGACCACCGGGCGGCGTGCGTCGTCGGCGGAGGGTGAGTACACGTTGAGGTACAGGGCGTCCTCCGCTTCGCTGCCCTCCCCACCGAGGGTGCGCAGCGGCGGCTGCGCGCAGGGCGCACCGAACTGCGCGAAGACGGTGGGCCGTCGGGGCGGCGACGCGGGTTCCGGCTCCCGGAACCGGGAGGCTGTCGCGTAGCGAATGCCGCGCCACGCCACCACACAACCCTCGCGTGTGCCTATGTGATTGCCCGCCGCGGTGTTCGGCTCGATGCCCACGCGCCATCTCGCGGACCAGAGCCGGGCGGCGTCACTCGCCCAACCCATCGGCCGACAGCAGGCCGACAGGACCGTGCGCCTCCTGAACCAGACGCTATCCAGGCTGTGCAGACTGCCCGAGCTGATGGAGGAGCTGACGGAACCCGTCTGACGCGCTTCGTCCGGCGGGGCCGACCTGGAGTGGGACGGCGAGCGTCGAGGACGCTGCCGAGGCGTTCGGCTTGTCGAGATCGAAGAGCTATCACCTCGTTCGCCGAGGAGCATTCCCATGCCGCGCGCTACCGATAGGCCGCACCGCCCGCGTCGTCAGCGCCTCGCTCCTCCGCGTACTCGAGAGCGGCGAGCCGGAGTGCAACGGAGCCTCCAGTGCAAGCCCCAATCCGTCATGACCAACTGCACGACCACGCCCCGCCGCAGCAAGCCGGCGGGGCGTCGTCGTATCAGGTCCCGTCTGCGCAGGGCCCCCGCCGGACCAAGCCAACGGGGGTCCTCACGTGTCACGAGCGATCACATGCGTGTCACCAACCCCGCGGACGCACTCACGCGACAAGGCCCTGACCTGGACTTACGCGCTCACCTTGGACCAACTGGACGCCCGTGGACGGTTCCTACGACATGTGCCACGTCGTGCCGAGGGAGGGGCCGAGGATGAGGACCGGGGCGTCTTCCGGGCCGTCGAAGCGGTACTGCAGGGTGCTCATCGGTGTCTCACTCACCCGCCCGACCCTCTCATCTGTCACGAGATGTCACATCGCCGGGGTGGACGTAGCGGGCCTTGCCCCTGCTCAGGCCGCGAGCCCGCCCTCGCGAACCTGAGATGTTCGTCACTGGTCTGCCGGCCGCCGCAAAAGCGTGATGGCTGGTCAGCCCGGAACGTTCGCCAACCTCGGCAGGCGAGGTCCCCCCACCCATCCCCACCGCTCCCCAGCGCCCGCCCAGCCCTTGTCGACTTGGACAGCCCGAAGTACCGAGAAGCTCAAGGCCCATAGAAGGCGATCAAGGAAAAATAGACAATCTAAATCAGAAATCCACTTGGACGCCAGACTCGACAAATGTGATTTACGCCATCCGACAGGATTCCTGTTGATCTCTTGTTGAGGCTTAAAGTTCCATGCCTAGATACCCCGGCGCGCAAAAACCGGCACTCCCGGCAACTCGCGCCATGCCGGATGTTCCCCCTATACACCATGATTCTTTGAACAGGCAGGTGCCCTCGACTCATGTCTCTGCTACAGCTGACTCCACACGACAGGGCCCTCTTCCGGGAATTCGGTTATGGCCCTGCCGTTCCGGTCCCGGACCCGTTCGTCCACCACGCCTTCGAACGGTGGGCCGGCACCGACGCCGATGCCGTGGCCGTCGAGCACGAGGGCGCCACGATCACGTACCGCGAGCTCAACCACCGAGCGAACGCCGTTGCCGCCCGCCTCGTCCGTGAGGGTGTGCGCCCAGGCGATCACGTGGGCCTCTTCGTCCGCCGCTCCATCCCGATGGTCGTCGGCCTGCTCGGCATCCTCAAGGCAGGCGCCGCCTACGTGCCGCAGGACGTAGGACTGGCGCCCGTGTCCCAGCTCGACCACGTCGTCAGCACCGCGGCGACCCGAGTGATCCTCGCGCAAGAGGAGCACGCGGACCGCATCCCCGTTTCGAGCGGCCGGGTGCTGATCGCCTTGGACGGACCCATGCCCTACGAACCGCCCGTGGCCGTCCGCGTCCGCCCCGACGACGGCTGCTACGTGCTGTTCACCTCCGGCACCACCGGCAAGCCCAACGGCGTGAAGGTCACCCACCGCAACGTCGCGAACATCCTCCTCACCGCTCCCGGGAACCTGGGCATCCGCCCCGGTGACCGGGTGGCCCAGCTCCTCAACGTCGCCTTCGACATGGCCGCCTGGGAGATCCTCGGCTGCCTGGCCCACGGCGGAACTCTGGTCATCCGCGGCAAGGACATCACCGAGACGGCCCGGTCCGCGGACGTCATCATCGCCACACCCACCGTGCTGTCCGGTATCGACCCGGCGATCTGCACACGGGTACGGACCGTGGCCGTCGCGGGTGAACCGTGCCCGCGCCCACTGGCGGACCTGTGGGCTCGCAAGGCCACCTTCTACAACTCCTGCGGACCCACCGAGACGACGATCGTCAACACGATGCGCCGCCATGAAGCCGATGACCTGCTGCTCACGATCGGCCGCCCGACTCCCAACAACACGGTGTACGTCCTCGACGAGCACCGGCGGCCGGTGCCCATCGGCGAGGTCGGGGAGATGTGGGCGGGCGGCGACTGCGTGTCGGCCGGCTACCTCGGTAACGACGAGCTGAACGCCGAGCGCTACGCTCCCGATCCCTTCCTCGGCGGTGGAAGCCGCATGTTCCGCACACGCGACCTCGGCCGTTGGACGCCCGACGGCGAACTCGAACACCTCGGCCGCACCGACGACCAGGTCAAGGTGCGCGGCTTCCGGGTCGAACTCGACTCCGTCACCTCGGTGCTGGAACGTACGCCCGGTTGTGTCCGAGCGGTCACGTTGAAGTGGGACGCGCGGAACCTGGTGTCGTTCGTCTGTCCGGCCGACGTCGACGCGGAGGCGGCTCGCAGCGCGGTCGCCGAAGCCCTGCCGTACTACTGCGTACCGGCCCATGTCATGCCCCTGGCGACGCTTCCGGAGACCGCCCGCGGGAAGATCGACAAGGCGGCTCTGATGCAACTGGCGGAAAGGTGGCTGGCGGACCAGCCAACGACGTCCGCGTCACTGGACGGGGCAACGGCCCTCACGGCAGAGGCCGCGTAATGACCACCTCACCACGCATCACCACGCAGCCGCCTGTCGTGGACGCGACGGAACTCCCCCCGCTCGCCCCGCGCATCCGACGGGTCTTCAAACACCCCCGTCTCATGCACTACAACCGCCTCGCGGCTCTCGTCCTGCTGGCCAACGTGTCGTACCTGCTCCTCGACCGGCCACTGGAGATCAGGTCCTTGGGCCACGCGTCCCTCGCCAACCTCACGCTCGCTGTCGTCGTACGCCAGCAGTACGTCATCAACCTCCTTTTCCAAATGGCCACTTGGGCACCGACCTCATGGCCGCTCAAGGTGCGCTGGACGCTGGGGAAGGTCTACCACTTCGGCGGTCTGCACGTGGGCGGAGCACTGGCCGGAGCACTGTGGTTCGCGGCGCTCACCGTGGCCGTGACCGCGCGAGGCGGCGACGTCCCGCTCACCGCGGTGAGTTGGACGCTGATCGCCCTGCTCGCCGTCATCATCGCGACCGCGCTGCCGCCCCTCCGTTCCCGCTTCCATGACCACTTCGAGAAGATCCACCGCTTCGGCGGCTGGACGGCGCTGGCCCTCTTCTGGACGCACACCGCGCTGAACGAGGGGGGACTGGTGGAATTCGGCGTCCTGTCCGTCGTCACGTTCAGTGTCGCCCTGCCCTGGACGCGCTTGCGCAAGGTGAGCGTCCAAGTGGAACGGCCTTCGTCGCATGTGGCGTTGGCTCGCTTCGATTACGGGGAGAAACCTTTCGCCGGATCGTCGACCGCGATCAGCCGCAGCCCGCTCAAGGAGTGGCACTCCTTCGCGAACGTGCCCGCACCGCAGGAGCCGGGCTTCCGGCTCACCATCTCGCGGGCCGGCGACTGGACAGCCTCCTTCATCGATGACGCCCCCGAGCACGTATGGGTGAAGGGCATCACCACGGCCGGGGTCGCGAACATCGAGGTCCTGTTCAAAAAGGTCATCTACGTCGCCACGGGCAGCGGCATCGGCCCCTGCCTGCCGCACCTGCTGGCCGCCGAGGTCCCCTCGCGTCTCGTCTGGGCGACCCGTGACCCGCGGGCGACCTATGGCGACGCCCTCGTCGACGAGATCCTCGCGGTACACCCGGACTCCGTCGTCTGGGACACCTCACTGCACGGCAAGCCGGACATGGTGCGCCTGGCGTACGCCGCGTACCGGGACTTCGGCGCAGAGGCTGTCATATGCATCTCCAACAAGAAGCTCACCTGGCAAGTGGTTCAGGGGCTGGAACGCCGGGGCATTCCCGCATACGGCGCGATCTGGGACTCCTGACCGGCAGGTGGAAAGGCACGTCGATGAACACTCTGAAGTTGGAACGCCAGGGCCGGGTGGTCACGGTACGTCTCCACCGCCCGCATGTCCTCAACGCGCTCAGCGCCGAGCTGCTGGCCGAACTGCTCGACGCGCTGCGTCCTCTTGACACGGACCCGGACGTCGGCGCCTTCGTGGTGACGGGCTCGGAGAAGGTCTTCGCGGCTGGCGCCGACATCAAGGAGATGGCGGGGAAATCGGCCGTCGACATGGCGCACGAGGACTACTTCTCCGGGTGGGAGGAGTTCGCCGCCTTCCGCACACCGAAGATCGCCGCGGTCAGTGGTTACGCCCTCGGTGGCGGTTGCGAACTGGTGATGATGTGCGACCTTGTCATCGCGGGCGAGTCGGCGGTCTTCGGCCAGCCGGAGATCAAGCTCGGCGTGATCCCCGGCATCGGCGGCACCCAGCGCCTGACGCGCCTTGTCGGACGGGCCAAGGCGATGGACCTGATCCTCACCGGCCGCACGATGAACGCGCGGGAGGCCGAACGGGCGGGTCTCGTCTCACGCGTGGTACCCGACGACCGGATCACCACGGAAGCCGAGCAGGCGGCTGAGGCCATCGCCTCCTACAGCCGCACCGCCGTCACCGCGGCCCGCGAATGCGTGGATCGCGCGGAGAACTCCAGCCTCAGCGAAGGCGTGCTCTTCGAACGCCGCGTGTTCCACGCACTGTTCGCCACGGAGGATCAGAAGGAAGGCATGAGCGCCTTCCTCGAAAAGCGCGAGCCGCGATTCACCGGCCGCTAGCCTCGATCATTCATGAGGGTCCGCCAGCTTGCTGACGGACCCTTTGTGGTGGGTGCCGGTGGGGACTCTCGGCGTCTGGACAGGTTCAGTGCCCGGCTTTCGCGCCGGGTGGGCACCGGGTTCCACGGCTCCGGTGGGCTGATGCGGCTCGCAGAGATGGGAAAGTGCGGTTCAGCCGAGGTTCGGGAGGGTGTGGAGCGGTCCAGGGCGCGCCGGTGATCATGCCGGTGAAGGGCCAGTGGGGCTTGGCGAGGCGGAGGTATCGGCGGCGGCCGGTGGTGACGGGCTGGGCGGCGGTGGAGAACAGTCGAAGCCGCAGGCGGCGGGGCTCGCGGAGCCGGGCATTGCCGTTGAGGGCGAGCAGGGGCATCCAGGCCGGCGGGTCGAGGACTATCTGCACGATCTCCAGCCAGACCTGGTTCTGCGCGGTGTCGTGGAGGGGGAGGTTGCGCAGGCCGGTGGAATGGGCGGCGCGGATGCGGTCCTCGGCCCGGGCGCGCCGGCGGTGGCGCGGTTCGAGGGCGGCGATCGCCTCGTCGGCCGTGTCGGTGGCGAGGAGTCGGGAGAGGGTCGGGTCGGAGGCCACCGGCCCGAACACAGCGGGCTCCGCCCGCAGCATGCTCACGTCGACCCAGAAAGTCCCCGCCCAAAGCCACCGCGAGGGCGACATGAAGAAGGACCTTGGTCGTGGACGGCCCGCTGCTTGCGCCACGGGGCGAGTGCCGCCGATATCGCCGCATCCAGGCCGGTCTTACGGACCGTCTCGGCCAACAGCACCGCACCACCCTTCGAAAGCACCCCGCGACCACCGCCCTCGACGCGGGCACACGGTCGGACCCGACTTCGCGATCACCAGTTGGACAGCCAACCTCGTGAAAGCGCGAGGCCGGCCAGCAGACTTCGTCCCACCGAGCGGAGATCACCCATGGTGTCGAGCGTGTGATGCGTGGCCGATCTGTTCGGCCTGGTAGACGAACGATTCTCCGATCGTTCGCTCGAAGTGGTGGTGGTCTCATTCTCCGTCTTTGCAGCCATGATCCCCAGTGTCAATGTCGTGATGTGGTAGCTGGCAGGGGCGTCGAAGCCTTCCATTCCCTGCTCACGTGCCGTGGCCGGCGTCGCCGTATCCAACGCTGCCGGAGAAGGGCCCGTGGCCAGGTTCGGATGGGTGACTCGCTCGACGTGCTGAGGGGCAGGGGAAGCAATGGATCTGGAATTGGCCGCGTTGGTTTCGAGCGCGGCAACGGCCATCGTGAGTGCGCTGGCGACGGACGGCTGGGAAAAGGCGAAGGACGTGGCCGGGGAATTCTGGCGGCGGGTCCATCCCGAGCGGGCCGAGATGGTCGAGGCGGAGCTTGTCGACACTCGCGCGGAGCTGCTCGCAGCTCGTGAGGCTCATAACGCTGAGGCGGAGCAGCACTTGGTGGGCGAGTGGCACGGTCGGCTTCGGCGACTGCTGGCCGCGGACCCCGAGTTGGCCAAGGAGTTGCAGCGCATGCTGGCGGAGCTGCGGTCCGCGGCCGGTGCCGAGGACCGGGCTGGGGCGGCGCGGATCGATATGCGGGCACGAGCTTCGGGAACAGGCCGGGTCTACCAAGCAGGAAGGGACCAGCACATCACCGAGCGATAACTGTGCCGGAGGAGCAGCAGCACAACGGAGAGCCGCGTGTCCACCTCGAAGGCAGCGCCTGCGACGGCGGCAGGACCTACCAGGCGGGGCGGGATCAGTTCGTCGCGGAGCGGGACCTGCACCTGCACTATCGGCATGGCGTGCACAGCGGTCGCCGGACTGACGCCGACGGGCTGGGGGATGAATGCCCGTATCCCGGCATGGCTTCGTTCGGCACGGAGGAGGCCCGCTGGTTCTTCGGGAGGGATATCGCGACGGCCCGACTGACGGCACGCCTGGACGAACGGCTGCAGGAGGGTGGGCCGCTGGCATTGGTCGCCTCGTCCGGTGCCGGAAAGTCGTCACTCCTCATGGCCGGACTTCTGCCTGCGCTCAAACGCGGAGCCCTGCCCGGTTCGCGGCACTGGCCCGTCCTGGCGTTCACTCCCACTGCTCGGCCTCTGGAAGCACTGACTGCGCAGATCAGGACGCTCACCGAGACCACCGTCGACGACATCAACGGCCGACTGGCGGCTGGTTTCGAGAGTGCCGCCGAGGTATTACGCGACGCGCTACGCACGCCTCCTCGTAACGATGGGCCGATGAACGCGCGCCTCGTGGTGGTCGTCGACCAATTCGAAGAGCTCTTCACGCTGTGCACGGACGACCGGGAGAGGGACAGCCTTCTCGGCTTCCTCTCGCACATCAGCGCCACTGGATCCGGCGATGAGCCGCTGGCAGCGGTCGTCTATGGACTGCGAGCCGACTTCTACGCACAGTGCGTCGGGCACCCCCAGGTCCGGGGTGTGCTCGAAGATGGTCAGTTACTCCTCGGCCCGATGACCCAGGCCGAGTTGCGCGAGGCGATCCTCTATCCAGCCGAGGAGGCTGGACTGGAGGTCGAACCCGGACTGATCGAACTTCTGCTCCGCGACCTGGGCGCCACAACCGACGGTGCGGGGGCTGGGGCGCGAGGATACAAGCCCGGACGTCTACCACTCCTGGCTCACACGCTGCGGGCCACCTGGACGCAACGTCACGGCAGCACGCTGACCGTGGCAGGCTACGAAGCCACCGGCGGCATTCACCATGCCGTTGCCGACACCGCGGAACGCCTGTACACCCGGCTGGGGCCGGACGCCCAGTCAGTGACCCGCACGCTCTTTCTTCGCCTCATCAAGGTCGGGGACGGCGTGGAGGACACGCGGCGGCACATGCTCCGCAGGGACCTGCTGGGCGGGCTCGACCCGGCCCTCGCTCAGGCAGCCGTGGATACGTTCACACACAGCCGGTTGCTGAGCCAGGAACAGGACACCGTCGAGATCACCCACGAAGCCCTGTTGCACGCTTGGCCCCGCCTGCGCTCGTGGATCGATACCGACCGGGTCGGCCACCTGATCCGTCAGGAGTTGGAACAGACAGCTGCCACCTGGAAGCGTGACGGGTACGACCAGTCCCTCCTGTACCGCGGGAACCGCCTGGAGGCAGTCCGTACCTGGGGGGCTCACCCAGATGACCTGAGCCACACCGCATCCGCGTTCGTGTGCGCGTCCCTCAGCCAGGAACGCCGTACGGCGACGTGGCGCCGTGCCCTCATCGCCGTGCTCGTCACCTTGACCCTTCTGGCCTGTGGCACGGCGGTATACGCGTTCCGGCTGCGCGACACCGCGCAAGCCCAACGTGACGAAGCGGTAGCGCACAGCCTCCTCACCGATGCCGACCGACTGCGTGACACCGACGCGTCGCTGGCCGCGCAGCTGGAGCTGGCGGCTCACCGCACTCACGCTTCGCCCTCTACGTACACGGCACTCGTCAGTGCCTCAGGTGCCGCACTTTCCACGCCCCTGCGCGGGCACCACGGCATCATCGAAACTGTGGCGTACCACCCCGAGGGACACACGCTGGCCAGCGCAAGCTACGACGGGACAGTACGACTGTGGAACGTCACCGATCCGACCCGCCCGCCAACGTCACGAACCGTCCGAGTGAGCCATTCCGGTCCGGTGTACTCGGTGGCATACAACAGCGACGGACATCTCATCGCCACGGCCGGCGAGGACGGCACGGTGCGGCTGTGGGACATCACCACGCAGAACGGTCCGCGCCTTGTCGGTCACATTCCCGGCAAGACAACCGGTCCGGCTTACGCGGTGTCCTTCCACCCTGACATGCGGACACTCATCACCGTGCGTGCCAGGAGCCGGTCGATTTCAAGCCTCAATGACACGATGGTGGAGATGTGGAACGTCGCCGACCCCGCCAACCCTGTCCCATTTGCAGAGCCCGTGGGGAGCCTGAGCGGCTGGCCCTCTCCCGCCATGTCGAGCAAAAAGGGACGGACCCTTGTCCGCAAGGACAACCGGCTGTGGGACATCACCGATCCGGCGGAACCTGCTCGACTGGACAGGCCTGTGCTTCGAAGGAGTTCAACACCGCCCAGGATGGCCCTCAGCCCGAATGGACGGCTCTTGGCCGTGACCGGCGGGGCCAAAGGAGTGCAACTGTGGAACTTGTCGGACCCTACGGCAAGTTCTCCCCTCAGCAATCTGGACGGACACACCAACGCCGTCACGGCGCTGGCCTTTTCCCGCGACGGACGCACCCTCGCCACAGGGAGTTCTGACCGGACAGCACTGCTGTGGAATGTTGACAACCCCAACAACCCGGTGCGCCTGGGCGATCCCCTCACCGGCCATACGGAACAGGTCTATTCCATTGCCTTCAGTCCGGACGGACACACTCTGGCCACAGCGAGCGGCGACCACACGGTACGCCTCTGGAGCAGACCGCAACCCGCTCTGATTACTGGACACAACAGCCTGATCAATTCGGTCGCCTACTCTCCGGACAGCCGCATACTGGCCACTGCGGCGTCGGATCTACGACTGTGGGACATCACCGATTCAGACAATCCCACTCTCCTGGGCAAACCACTGCTCCCTACTGGACGCGTCAGCCGAACCGGCGCGGAGGACTCCGGCGCAGGGTCCTACACAGACGAAGAGGGGCATATGGGCGAGGAATTCTACGCCGTTGCCTTCGCAGCCGACGGTCGGACAATGGCCACCGCAGGGTTCCTGGGCGTGATGCTGTGGGACGTGCGGAAGCCGAGCGACCCCAAGGCTCTGAGCAAGCCTTTCAGTCATGACAGTTTCCAGGGCTCGGTGGCGTTCACCCCGGACGGGAAGATGCTCGTTGCGGCGAATTCAGGCGGCGTGACTCTCTGGGACATCACCGATCCGCGGCAGCCGCGTCGCTTTGGCGATGCTTTGACCGACCAGGCGGTCAGGGCAGTCCTCAGCCCGGACGGCAAAACCCTGGCTACTGTCACGGACTCAGAGGCCGGCGAAGGCGTGCGCCTTTGGGACATTACTGATCCCGTCATGCCCCGCGTTCTGGGCAGGTTGCAGGAATCCGGCCAACCCGTGATCTCCGTGGCCTTCAGCCCCATGGGCGACATGTTGGTCAGTGGCGGCGAGAAGGGGACGGTGCGTCTGTGGGGCATTACCAACCCGAGTGATCCCACGCCCCTGGGGGCGCCTTTCACCCATCACGCGAACGCGGTCCGCACACTGGCCTTCAGCCCCGACGGCCAAACTCTGGCCAGCGGCAGCAAAGACGGGACGGTACGCCTGTCTCACGTGGAAAACCACCGTGGCATGGAGCCGTCGGACAGACCACTGAGGGCCTCGGCCAACTGGGTGTCCGTCAATTTCGATTCCACCGGCCGCACTCTCATGACTGTCGGCAATCAGATGGTGCACCTGTACCAAAGTGACGCGAACCAGGCAGCGCAACGTGTCTGCCGGGTCGCCGCCGACAGCCTGACCCGAAGCATCTGGCGGAAACACATCCCCACCCTCTCCTTCACACCCCCTTGTCTGGAATCAGGGCACACAGGACAAGCCGTCGGGCGAAGATGACCAGGCGGCGCGGGGCCAGGTCATGGATGTCACCGTCTCGCCCGCGGTCAGCACCGCACCGTCGGCCGCCATGGCGGCGACCGCGTAGACGCGAACCCGGTCGTGAGGCTGATCGGCGCCCCAGACCGCCTTCGCCCGGAAGCCCTCAGCCGGTCCGGGCTCAAGGAGCGCCACTCAGCTGCTTGGAATTCCGCGGCCTCGTGACGGGCGACAGTCACGTGACGGGCGGCAAGAGGGGTGGCGGCGAGTCGCCCAAGATGCCCGCATCGCGCCTCACTTCGGCTCCCAGCGCACCCAGGATGTGACCGGCAGCAAGGTGGTGCAGCGCGCGACGTACATGTTTCGCACAGGAGGCACGCGCTCTTGTGCCAGGCGGTGCCAGCTGTCCTTGGCCTTGTCTCCTCATGCGGTGGGCAGCTGGGGCAGCCCGCGCCGCGCCCCAGGAGGGGAGCGCCCGGGGCGCTGCTTGGTGCGGTGGATGAGGTGCTGGTCAGCCAAGCGGGTTGGTGGCGTCGCGCAGGGTGGCCAGGACCGGTGCGTACATGCGGGCTTTGATGGTGCCAAGGGTGTCGCCGGCCTTGTTCACCTGTGCCTGGGCGATCTCGATCGCGGTGGAGCGCACGGCGTCCTCGCCGGCCGCCTGGTCGACGATGCCGACGGCCGCGGCGTCGGTGCCGCCGTAGCGGCGGGCGGTGAGCATGGCTTCGTGCGCGGTCTGCGGTGTCAGCCGGGACTGGATCAGGGCGGCCATGCCGGGGGTGAAGGGGATGTTGATGTCCGCTTCGGGCAGGCACCAGTAGCCGCGGTCGGCGCGCATGACACGGAAGTCGTGGGCGAGGGAGAACATCGCACCGGCGGCGAAGGTGTGCCCCTGCAGGGCGGCCACCGTGATGACCGGCAGCGACAGCATCCGCTCGAACAGCTCATGGACGGAGACGACGTAGTCCCGGTACTGGTCGGCATGGGCCGACAGCCAGTCCAGGTCGAGCCCGTTGGAGTAGAACTTGCCGGTGGCGGCGGTGACCAGGGCTCGCGGGCCTTCCGCTTTCTCCACCTCGTCCAGTGCGGCGCTGACGGCGGTGATCCAGTCGGGGTGGAAGCGGTTCTCACCGTCTCCCAAATCGAGGACGAACACGTTGTCCTGACGGTCGAGCGAGGGCATGGCGACTCCTTCGAGTGTGCATTCGAGCCGTGCGGGTGCAGCGGGATGCTACGGGCTACGGCCTGGCCCGAGTTCGGGACGGGCGCGAAGGGCGTAGAGGAGCAGGTCATGGATCTCGGCCGCGGCCGCCTCGATCGGGGCGGTGCTCTGCTCTGCCCGGCACATGATCACTGCGCTTCGACCGCGGCGATGGTGAAGGCGGCGAGTCCGCGACTGCGTTCCTCGGTCAGACCATGCCAAACCAAGAGGGCCGCGAGGGCCTCCTGCCAGCGGGCGAAGACGGCAGCGGTCGAACGGGCCAGAGGCGACGGCCACCGCATGGTGACCGTCGCCTCGATGCGCCACAGGTCCACCGCCGACTGTGGACCGGTGGCGGTCAGTCCGACGGCATCTCTGCGAGTTCCCGCTTGAGAATCTTGCCGGTCGCGTTCATGGGCAGGGACTCCCGGAACTCGACGAACCGGGGATACTTGTGGCCCGCCATGTTCTCCTTCGACCAGGTCACCAGGTCCTCCTCAGTAGCCGTCGCTCCGGGCTTGCGGACGACGAAGGCCTTGACCTCCTCGCCGTGGCTGGCGTGGGGGACGCCCATGACGGCGACGAGGCTGACGTCCGGGTGGGTGAGCAGGACCTCCTCGACCTCGCGGGGGTAGACGTTGAAGCCGCCACGGATGATGAGGTCCTTGGTCCGGTCGATGATGTAGAGATAGCCGTCGGCGTCGCGCCTGCCGATGTCGCCGGTGCTGAACCATCCCTGCGGGTCGATCGCCTCGGCCGTCGCTTCGGGGCGGCCGAGATAGCCCTTCATGACGTTGTGGCCGCGCAGACGGATCTCACCGGGTTCGTCGACGTCGGCCTCGGTGCCGTCGCGGCGGGTCACCCTTACCTCCACGCCCCAGACGGGGAGCCCGACCGAGCCGGCCTTGCGAGGGCGGTCGACACGGTTGAACGTGGCGATCGGGCAGGTCTCGGACAGACCGTAGCCCTCCAGGACGGGCACTCCGAAGCGCTCGTCGAAGCCCTTGAGCACCTCCATCGGCAGCGCCGACCCTCCGGAAATGGCGATTCGCAGGTTCGCCGCGATGTCGGTCAGGTCGAAGCGGTCCGCGTCCGGGGAGCTCAGCAGCGCCCAGTACATGGTCGGCACCCCGGCGAAGAGAGTGACCTCCTCGCGCTCCATGAGCTCCAGCGCCGCCGCCACCTCGAAGCGCGGCAGCAGGACCAGCGTCGCACCGGAGAAGAATCCCGCGTTGAGCTGGACGGTCTGCCCGAAGGAGTGGAACAGCGGCAGCGCCAGCAGGTGCACGTCGTGCGGTGCCGCGGCGAACAGGCGGGTCGCCAGCTGCGCGTTGAGAACCATGTTGCTGTGCGTCAGCTCGGCGCCCTTCGGCCTGCCCGTCGTACCGCTGGTGTAGAGCACGACGGCCGTGTCGATCTCGCTCGTCTGCACGGTCTCGAAGCCGGGGAGTCCGTCGCGGGCGAACTCCGTCAGCGTGGTCACGCCCGTCATCGACGTCTCACCGGCCGGATCGGCCGTGAGCAGGACGAAGTGCTCGCAGTCCGGCACCGATTCGAACGCCGCGAGACCCGCCTTGCCCATCGGCAACTGGTCCGTGCCCTCGAAGCAGAAGTACGCCTTCGCACCCGAGTCCTGCAGGTGGTAGGTGATCTCCCGCTCGGTGAGCAGGACGTTCAGCGGTACGACCGTCGCGCCGGACTTGAGGATGGCGTAGTACGCAATCGGAAAGTACGGCAGATTGGGGCAGCTCAGCGCGACCCGGTCGCCAGGGCCGATGCCGCGCGCCGCGAGTGCCGCGGCGACCCGCGTCGCCTGGGCGTCGACCTGGGCGTAGGTCAGGCGGGTGTCGCCCAGCACCACGGCGTCCCTCTCGGGCAGCTCGCGGGCGGTGTCTTCCAGTAGCACAGCAAGGTTGAGCATGGGGCTTCTCCAGGTATGGGGGGTGGTCAGCCGCGCAGCGCCGACGCGAAGATCCTTGGCACCGCCGACCAGCCGGGGCCGGCGGCGGAGCCGGTGAGAAGGCGGACCGTGGTGGCCGCGGTGCGGTTGGTGACGAACCACGGGGGCTTGAGGGACATGGCCGTCTCTCCTGCAGGACCGAGCGGGGCGCGGGCGGAACGGGCCGCCTACGCAGCGCGTTCGGGCCCGTCCAAGAGTACGGTGCGTTGTACACGACGCCGATGCCGGTCTGGATGTTGTCGAGGGTGTGGCCGGGGTCGCGTCCCGTTGATCGCTCGGACCATGAGCATCGCGGCCAGGCGGATCGACGGGTGACTGCCGCGATCAGACCTCCGGCGCGGCCCCCAGACCGGTCAGGGCTCCCACCGGGTCGAGGTCGGGGGTGCCACGCGGCCACCAGTCGTCGTGACCCGGTTCCGATTCGTACGGGTACCACAGGCCGTCGCGGCCGAGGCGGAGTTGGACATGGCCGCGGGGGTGGGTGAGCCGGTTGCGCCAGGGGCGGAACGCGGGGAGGTCGGCGGCGAGGAGGAGTGGGCGGGCCCGGTCGAAGCGGCCGGCCGGCGGGTCCCAGGGCTCCTCGAGGACGGCGAGCCCTTCGAGACCGCCCTGCCGCCAGGCGGCGACCGCGCGGGCCAGCTCGGCCGGGGTGCGGTCGGCGGCGGCGGAGAGCGAGGAGTACAGGGCGCGGGTGCCGGCGGTGAGACCGGAACCGGGGCGGGCGGCGGCGAGCCTCACCGCGTCCTGCCACAGGGTCAGTTCGGCCACCGGATCACGGCCGGTACTGAGCAGCGCGTGCGCGCGGGCGGCGGCGTCGGTCGCCAGCTGGTCCAGCGCGAAGGGGTCCGGGCCGCCCGGTGCCGCCGGGTAGACGGGTGGCTGCTCGGGATGCGGGGGCATGGGCAACGGGGCGGGGAGGGCGGGCGGTCGGCGCTCTGATGCCAGGGCCTCGGTGGCCCTTACGCCGGCCAGAGGTGCCGGCCCCTGTTCCCGCGCGGCGCGGGCCGCACGGGCGGCACTCAGCCTGGACAGCGCGTCGAGCAGCCCGCGTTCGCCGCGGCCGCGCAGCAGGAGCAGGACGAAGGGGTCGGCGTCCAGCAGGCGTGCGGTCTGGTAGCAGAGGGCGGCGGCGTGTTTGCAGGGGTGGCCGCGGTCGGGGCAACTGCAGTGAGGGTCGAGGTCGCCGGGGCCCGGCAGCAGGGGTACTCCGCACTCGGCGAGGGTCTGCGGCATCTCCTTGTCCAGCAGCGCCGCGATGTGCCCCGGCCGCTCGGCCACGGCGTCCAGGAGCCGCGTCCAGTCGGCGTCGTCCAGCGTCCGCAGCCGCACCTGCACGCGGTACGGCCGCGGCCGGCTGCCCCGCACATACGCCAACACCAGCCCCGGGGTCACGGTGATCGCGTCGACGTACCCTTCCTGCGCGTAACCCCGCCCCCGCGCGAGCCGCTTGGCGTCGAGCGCGCCCTGCTCCAGGGCGGCCACCCAGGCGTTGCCCCACCAGGTCTCGGCGAAGCGGTCGTCGTCCGAGGGGCGGGGTGGGAAGGCGGGGAAGGTACGGCGGAGTTCGCTGTCGCGGCCGGGGGCGACCATGGAGCGCGGAACCTGGGGCGCGGTGGGAATGGCGGGTTCGGGCGGGGTGCCGGGTGCGGAGGGTGCGGACGGTGCGGCCGGGTCGTCCCCGTGGGGCGAGTCCGAGGTCGGCATCTGGAAGGCCCCGGCGAGCAACGACCGCACGTCCCGGGCACGCAGACTGTCGGAGCCGCCGGCGCTCGCGGAAACAGGCCGTGCCGGCCGCCGCGACCGTCGCGCGCTACCGCCTCCCCGGGCGGCCGCTTGTTCCGCCTCCGCCCGCCGCTTCTCCCCCAGCGCGGCGCGCAACGCCTCTCGGGCGGCGTCCGCGGGACGTGTGGAGGATGGTGCCGCCGCGGGGGGCGCCTCGCCCCGGTCCCCACCGGCCGACTCGTCCTGACCGTCGGCGGAGGCGTCCCATGCAACCTGACCGTCGGCGGAGGCGTCCGACGCGCCCTGATCTGCAGCGGAGGCGTCAGACACGTCCTGGCCTACTCGGGCGGCGTCAGACACGTCCTGATCTGTAGCGGAGGCGTCAGACACGTCCTGGCCCACTGGGGCGGCGTCAGACACGTCCTGGTCGGCACCGGCCGCGTCCACGGGGGAAGCACCGCCCGAAGCAGCCTGCCCCCGGGCCGAGTCACCCACCTCGCCCTCAGCGCCTTCCCCACCCCGCCGCGCGTCGACGGCACGCCGCAGCGCCGCACGAGCCGCATCACCCGGCCGGGCTCCGGGGCGGCCATGCTCGTCCACCGCCGACTCCTCGTCGGCCGATGCTCCCTGCTCCGCCTCCCGCCGTTCCCGCGCGGCCCGCAACGCCCGGCGCGCCGCGTCCGCCGGCCGGAGCACCGGCACCCCCGGCCCACTCGCTCCGCCCTGCCCCGTCGGTGCCTCCGGCTCGCTCGACTCGCCCCGCCCCGTCAACTCCTCGGGCCCGCCCGGCTCGCCGTCGCCGCCCCACCCCTTCGCCCCCGTCATGACTCCCCCCGAAGCGACACGAGGTCGGACAGCTCACGGTTGGTCAGTTCCGTGAGGGCCGATTCGCCGGAGCCCAGGATCGCGTCGGCCAGGGCCCGTTTGGATTCCAGCATGTCCGCGATGCGGTCCTCGACCGTGCCCTCGGTGATGAGGCGGTGGACCTGGACGGGCTGGGTCTGGCCGATGCGGTAGGCGCGGTCGGTGGCCTGTTCCTCGACGGCCGGGTTCCACCAGCGGTCGAAGTGGACGACGTGGCCCGCGCGGGTCAGGTTCAGGCCGGTGCCGGCCGCCTTCAGGGAGAGGACGAGGACCGGGGTCGCGCCGCTCTGGAAGCGGTCCACCATGCGTTCGCGTTCCGGGACCGGGGTGCCGCCGTGGAGCAGGTCCACCGGGACCGCCCGCCCCGCGAGGTGGGCCGTGATCAGCCGGGCCATCCCCACGTACTGCGTGAAGACCAACGCCGAGCCGTCCTCCGCCAACAAGGTGTCCAGCAGTTCGTCGAGCAGCGTCAGCTTGCCGGAGCGGGCGGCCAGTCGCTCGGTCGGTTCCGCGGTCTCCTCCTTCAGGTACAGCGCGGGGTGGTCGCAGATCTGCTTCAGGGAGGTAAGGAGCTTCAGGACCAGGCCGCGGCGCGCGATGCCGTCCGCCGTCTCGATGGCGTACATCGACTCACGCACCACCGCCTCGTAGAGCGCGGCCTGTTCACGGGAGAGCGGGACCGGGTGGTCCGTCTCCGTCTTGGGCGGCAGTTCGGGGACGATGCCGGGGTCGGACTTCTTGCGGCGCAGGAGGAAGGGCCTCACCAGGCGGGCCAGCCGGTCCACCGCCTCCTCGTCCTCGCCGTTCTCCACCGCGCGCGCGTGCCGGGCGCGGAAGGACTTGAGCGGGCCGAGCAGACCCGGTGTCGTCCAGTCGAGCAGTGCCCAGAGCTCGGAGAGGTTGTTCTCGACCGGTGTGCCGGTCAGGGCCACGCGCGCGGGCGTCGGGATGGTGCGCAGGGCCTTCGCCGTGGCCGAGTACGGGTTCTTCACGTGCTGTGCCTCGTCGGCGACGACCATGCCCCAGGTGTGCTGGGCCAGCGTCGGGGCCGCCGAGCGCATCGTGCCGTACGTCGTCAGGACGAAGCCGCCGTCCAGGTCCTCCAGGGTGCGGTCCGGGCCGTGGAAGCGGCGGACGGGGACGCCGGGTGCGAAACGGGTGATCTCCCGCTGCCAGTTGCCGAGGAGCGAGGCCGGGCAGACCACCAGGGTCGGGGCCGTCCTGGCGCGCTTCAGGTGCAGGGCGATGACCGTGATCGTCTTGCCGAGGCCCATGTCGTCGGCGAGGCAGCCGCCGAGCCCCAGGGACGTCATGAGGTCCAGCCAGGCCAGGCCCCGGAGTTGGTAGTCCCGCAGCGTCGCCTTCAGTCCCGGCGGTGGATCGGCGGGGCGCACGCCCACCGTCAGTCGGTCGCGCAGGGCGGCCAGCGCGCCCACCGGCACCGCCTCGACCGTCTCGCCGTCGACCTCCGCGCTGCCGGTGAGGGCGACGGACAGCGCGTCGACCGGGTCGAGCAGGCCCAGTTCGCGCTTGCGGGCCTTGCGGACGAGGGCGGGGTCGACCAGCACCCAGCTGTCCCGCAGCCGGACGACCGGGCGGTGCGCCTCGGCGAGCGCGTCCATCTCGGACTCGGCGAGCGGGTCGCCGCCGATCGCCAACTGCCAGCGGAACTGGAGCAGTTCCTCGCTCTCGAAGAACCCGGTGCCGTCGGTCGCCGAGCCCGGCGCGGGCCGTACGATCGCGGCCGCGCTGAGGTCCTGCGCCAGGTCCCGGGGCCAGTGCACCGCCACCCCGGCCGCCGCGAGCCGGGTCGTGGCCACGCCCAGCAGATCGCCCAACTCCTCGTCGGACAGCGCCAGTACGTCGGGCACGTCCTGCTCGGAGAGCCGGTCGAGCGGTGCCCACACCCGGGCGGCGCGCCGCACCGCGAGGGCCGCGTCCACCCGCGCGCGTGGCCCGAAGGCCGCGTCGGCCTCGCCGGACCAGAGGGCGGCCGCGTCGGCCACCAGCGTGGGGTCGGCGAGGCTGTGCACCTGGACGATCGCCGCGCCCGCGCTGCGCGCGCCGGCACCGGTGTCGTCGAAGAGGTCGTAGGCCGACAGGTCGAGGCGGAGTGAGACCCGTACGCCCGCGTCCATGCCGGCGGCGACCTCGGCCGCCCAGTCGTGGGCGTCGGGCAGCCGCTGGGCCTCGCGCGCGGCGAAGGGCTTTCCCGAGGCGTGCGGTGCGGCGGGGGTGCGGGGCAGGGTGTCCGCGACCGCGTCCAGGAAGGACCGCATCAGGGCCTCGGGCTCGGGCAGCCGCAGCGGGCCGGGGCCGGGCAGGGGGACCGCATGGCCTTCGTGGGGCAGGGCGGCGGCGACCGCTCGCAGGTGGGCGATGTCGTCCGGGTCGAGCGGCCCGGCCCGCCAGGCGTCGTACCCACCGGGTGTCAGACCGGGCAGCAGCCGGCCTCGCGCGGTGAGCCGCAGCGCGTGCAGGGCGGCCGCGCCCCAGCAGGCGGTGGCGGGGTGGGCGGCCGGATCGCGCCGGGCCCGCACGAGCAGCGGCAGGGCCTCGGCGAGCGGCAACGACAGCGCGGGGGTGGTCCGGCGGCGGACTGCGGCCCCATGGGGTCGTACGACGGTGAGCTCGGTGTCCTCGGCGGGCAGTGGGCCGCCGTCCGGGTCCCAGAAGGCGATCCGCCCCTCGCGCGGGAGGGACGCGGGGAGGAAGACGGCGGCGAGCCGCACGGGGACGGCGTCCCTCGCGCCCTCGGCCGTCGCGATGCTGTTGCCCATACGTCCTGTCACCTCCCGCCCTTGAGTCGGATCAACCGTCTTCGACTCTACGGGCGGGGTCTGACAATCGGCCCCGGCGACCGGCTCGGGCCGGTCACTCACGGCGTGATCAGGGAACCGTGCGCGAGACGACGTACACGAACGGGTTGTCCGGGTCGGACATGTTCATGACGACGTCTTGGGTGGGCGCGGGGTTCTTCTGCTTGTGGGTGAAGCCGTACCACGGGCCTGGTCCGCTGAAGTCCCAGCCGGTGATCTTCTGGTCGCGGGCGCTGATGGTGATGGCGTCCCGCTTCAGGTCGTCCCGGCTGACGCCCATCGTGTCGAAGAACCAGTCCAGGTTCTTGTCGGCCGTCTGGAACTGGACGTAGAGACGGCTGGTCTTCCAGTTGTTCGTCTCGTAGTACGCGAGGTTGTACGAATAGTCCGGGACCGGGACCTGGTACAGGCGGCGCTGGATCCGCGACGGCCAGTGCGGAACGAGCCCGGTCGCCGAGTACTTCTCCTCCTTGTCCTTGCCGCTGTCGCGGCTCTGGTTGGCGGAGATCACCAGGTAGCCGGCGGGGACGCCGATGAGCAGCACGATGATGAGCAGGGTGAGCGCCCGGCGGCGGATCATGTGGCGGCGGTCCTCGGGCGGCTGCTGCGGCTCGTCCGGGGAGTCGGCCTGGCGGGGTACGGACACGGTCACGCCGATCCCTGCGACGACGACCGGCGGGACTCGGCGAACCGCGCGTAGCGTTCGTAGCGCTCGACGCGGCGGCGGTTGGCGCGCCGGAAGCGACGGGCGACCAGGCGGGCCAGGTCGGCAGCGCCGACCATGCCGGCCTCGGGGCCGAGCTGGGCGCGGGTGATGCGGGCCTCCGGGCGGTAGCCGCGGCCGGTGAGGTGGCGCTTGAAGGCGTCCCGCGCGGGGCCGATCAGCAGGTCGTCGGCGGCCGAGACACCGCCGCCGATCACGAAGCAGGACGGGTCCAGGGCGGCCGCGAGGTTGGCGATGCCGACGCCGAGCCACTGGCCGATGTCCTGGAGCAGCTCGATGCACATGGCGTCGCCGTCGCGGGCCAGCTCGGTGATCATCGGGCCGGTGATGTCGCCGATGTTCCCGTTGACGTGCTCGATGATCCCGTAGGCCACCGGCGAGTCGGCGGCGGCCAGTTCGCGGGCCTCTCTGACCAGTGCGTTGCCCGAGCTGTACTGCTCCCAGCAGCCGCGGTTGCCGCACGGGCAGCGGTGGCCGCCGGGCACGACCTGCATATGGCCGAACTCGCCGGCGACGCCGTACTTGCCGCGCTTGACCTGCCCGTCCTCCAGGATCGCGCCGCCGATGCCGGTGCCCAGCGTGATCATGACGAGGTGGTCCTCGCCGCGGCCGGCGCCGAAGCGCCACTCGGCCCAGGCGGCGGAGTTGGCGTCGTTGTCGACCAGCACGGGCACCGCGAGCCGTCCGGCGAGGCGGTCCCTGAGGGGCTCGTTGCGCCAGGACAGGTGGGGCGCGAACAGGACGCGGTTGCGCTCGGCGTCGACCCAGCCTGCCGCGCCGATGCCGACGGCGTGCACGTCGTGCCGGTCGGACAGGTCCAGGACCAGCTCGACGATCGTGTCCTCGACGACCTTCGGGCTCTTGGACTTGTCCGGGGTCTCCGTGCGGAGCCTCTCCAGGATGTTGCCGTCGGCGTCTACGACGCCCGCCATGACCTTGGTGCCGCCGATGTCGATCCCGACGGTGGGCACCCGGGGTGCGGTCAGGTGTGAGCGGCGCTCCCGGGGTCCCACGGTGCGGAGCACGGGGGCTCGCCGGGAGCCGATCGGGGCGGTGAAGTCGCGGTAGGTGCTCATCAGGCCCGATTCTGCCGCACGCTCACACCGGGTGCCGAACGGGGCGGCAAAGGGCGGCGCGCGTCACAGCATTTTGTCTGGACATTACGACCAGCGCGCGTTCCGGCCCCCGCCCGCTCAGGTTCGTACGGCAGTGACGCTCACGGCCGTACGAGAAGCTGGAACTCGAAGGAGTACCGGGTCGGGCGATAGGTGTGGGTGCCGTACTCGACCGCCCGGCCGGTGTCGTCGAAGGTCACGCGCTGCATGGTGAGGAGCGGGGCGCCCTCCTCCTCGGCGAGCCGCTCGGCCTCGGCGGCGGTGGCGGCGCGCGCGCCGATGGTCTGCCGGGCGCTGTGCAGGGTGATGCCGGCGGCGCGCATCAGCCGGTAGAGGCCGGTGGCCTCCAACTGTGCGGTGTCCACGTCGATCAGGGCGGGCGGCAGGAAGTTGCACAGGTACGCCATCGGCTCACCGTGCGCGAGGCGCAGCCGCTCGATCCGGTGCACGTCACTGTCCTCGGCGACCCCGAGCGCGGCCGCGACCTCGGCGGACGCCGGGACGACGGTGTTGACGATCACCTTGGTGGCCGGGCGCTGACCGGCCGACTCCAGGTCGTCGTAGAGGCTGCTGAGCTCCAGCGGGCGCTTGACCTGGCTGTGCACGACCTGCGTACCCACGCCTCGACGGCGTACCAGCAGACCCTTGTCGACCAGTGACTGGATGGCCTGGCGGACGGTCGGCCGGGACAGGCCGAGGCGGGCTGCGAGTTCGATCTCGTTGCCCAGCAGGCTGCCGGGGGTGAGAGCTCCGTGCTCGATCGCGGCTTCGAGCTGCTGGGACAGCTGGAAGTACAAGGGCACCGGACTGCTCCGGTCCACACTGAGCTCGAGTTCCACGGTCGGGTCCACTTCTGGTTTCGGCACGGCCTGACTGTAGCTCTACGCGTTGTTGACGGGAAGTCGTGTAGTTCGATTGTCCGGACATTTGCATTGACAGCGTGCACACTGAACCCGCACTTTGTTTCCATGCGCATCGGGGTCATCGGTACGGGCCGCATCGGCACGATTCACGCCAACACGCTCAGCCGGCACCGCGACGTAGGCTCGCTGATCCTCACGGACGCGGACGTCGCGCGGGCCCAGGAGCTGGCACACCGGCTGGGGGAGACAGCCGCGCCGGGGGTGGACGAGATCTTCCGGTGGGGCGTGGACGCGGTGGTGATCACGACGGCGACGTCGGCCCACGCCGAACTGATCGGTCGGGCAGCAAGGTCGGGCCTGCCCGTCTTCTGCGAGAAACCGATCGCACTCGATCTGCCGGGCACGTTGCACGCGATCGGCGAGGTGGAGACGGCCGGCACGATCCTCCAGATGGGCTTCCAGCGCCGCTTCGACGCGGGGTACGTCGGCGCGCGCGAGGCGGTACGGTCCGGGCGGCTCGGGCGGCTGCACACCGTCCGGGCGCTGACCAGCGACCAGTCGCCGCCGTCGGCCGCGTGGCTGCCGCTGTCCGGCGGGCTGTACCGGGACACGCTGATCCACGACTTCGACGTGCTGCGCTGGGTGACCGGGCACGAGATCGTCGACGTCTACGCGGCCGGTTCGGACGCCGGGCCCGCGATGTTCCGTGCGGCGGGCGACGTCGACACGGCCGCGGCGGTGCTCACGCTGGACGACGGCACGCTCGCCACGGCCACGGCGACGCGGCTGAACGGGGCCGGGTACGACGTGCGCATGGAGCTGGCCGGGGAGTCGGACCAGATCGTGGTGGGCCTGGACGACCGTACGCCGATCGCGTCCACCGAACCGACCGGGCCGCCCGCGGCGGACAAGCCGTGGTCCGGGTTCCTGGAGCGGTTCGGGCCGGCGTACGAGGCGGAGCTGAACGCCTTCGTGGAGGTGGTGCGCGGCGAGCGGGCCAACCCCTGCGACGGGCGCGAGGCCCTCCAGGCCCTGCGGGTCGCGGAAGCGTGCGAACTGTCGCGGCGGGAGCGAAGACCGGTCGCACTCGCGGAACTCCTGGGCGGGAATTCGGCTGCGGCTCTGTGACGGCGGTGAGCAACGCACCCGCACGCCCCGACCCCGCCCCCGCCCCCGCTCCCCGTGACAGCCGGAGGGACCTCGACAGCCGCCCACTACCAGCGCACCGGCAGGCTCCGCACCCCGCGCATCAGCGGGCCGGGGAGCCAGTCGCCCGGCGTCCCGTCCAGGGCGAGGTCCGGGGCCCGGTCCAGCAGGGACCGGATCGCCGTGCCGGCCTCCAGGCGGGCCAGGGGTGCGCCCAGGCAGTAGTGGATGCCGTGGCCGAAGGCGAGGTGGCCGCGGGCGTCGCGGCGGATGTCGAAGCGGTCCGGGGCCGGGAAGCGGGCCCCGTCGCGGTCGGCGGCGGTGAGGCCGACCATCACCGCGTCGCCCTGCGCGATCGGCACCCCGGCGATCTCCAGCGGCTCCGCGGCGAACCGGAACGTCGCGTTCTCCACCGGGCCCTCGTAGCGCAGCGCCTCCTCGATCGCGCCGTCGAGGAGGGTCATGTCGGCGCGCAGGGCGGCCAGTTGGTCCGGGTGCGTCAGCAGGGCGTGGACGGCGTTGGCGATGAGGTTGACCGTGGTCTCGTGGCCGGCGATGAGCAGGATGAAGGCCATGCCCCGCAGTTCCTGCGGAGAGAGCCGGTCGCCGTCCTCGGCGGTGGTGCGGATGAGCTCGCTGAGCAGGTCGGCGCTCGGGCCGGCGCGACGCTTGTCCTCGATGAGCTCGGTGAGGTACTCGGCGAGGCGGACGAACGCGTCGTGTTCGCTCTCGGCACTGGTCGGCGCGACGGCCTCCGTGGACAGCTTGCGGAACTCCGTGCGGTCCATCTCGGGCACGCCCAGCAGTTCACAGATCACGGTGATGGGCAGCGGATAGGCGAACGAGTCGACCAGGTCGGCCCGGCCGTGCGGCAGCATCGCGTCGAGCAGTCCGTCGGTGATCTGCCGGATCCTCGGCCGGAGTTCCTCGACGCGCCGCATCGTGAACGCGCGTGTGATGAGGCCGCGCAGGCGGGTGTGCTGGGGCGGGTCGGCGACCAGCAGATACTTCCCGATCAACTGCTCGTCGAGGAAGGTCACCCCGATCTTGCTGCCGTCCTTGGCCAGCCGCGGGTCGGCGAGCGCCGCACGCGCCTCCTCGTACCCCACGACGAGCCAGGTCTCATGGTGCTCGTCCGGCACCGGCAGCCGCACCCGGTGCACCGGCCCGGCTTCGCGCAGCCGCGCGTACACGGGATGCGGGTCGGTTCGGAACCCCTCCCCGAACTCCCCCAGGTCGATCACTTCCGCCATGACGCTCCCCCCTCCCACCGCACTCCCCCACCCACCAAACTCCCCTCCCGCCAACTCGACAACGCGCGGGAGCGGCGACTAGTGCCCGTCCTCCTCCAGTTCCTCCAGAAGTCCCGCGTCGTACGCCAACAGGGCGATCTGCACACGGTTGTTGAGGTCGAGCTTGGCCAGGACGCGGGAGACATGGGTCTTCACGGTGGCGACGCTCATGAAGAGCACCGCCGCGATCTCGGCGTTGGCCAGACCCCGGCCCACCGCGACGGCGACCTCCCGCTCACGGTCGTTGAGGGCGGCGAGCCGCCCACGCGCGCGTGCCCGTCGGGTGTCGGCGGCGGTGCCTGCCGCGTGGTCCATCAACTGGCGGGTCACGGTGGGCGACAGGACCGGGTCCCCGGCCGCCACCCGGCGCACCGCGTCGACGATCTCGGCGGGCGGGGTGTCCTTGAGCACGAACCCGGCGGCGCCTGCCCGCAGGGCGCGCAGCACCAGTTCGTCGGCGTGGAAGGTGGTCAGCAGCACGACCTGCGGGGCGTCCTTCCTGCCGCGCAGCCGCTCCGTGGCGGTCAGTCCGTCGACCGACGGCATCCGGATGTCCATCAGGACCACGTCGGGCCTGGTGCGGTCGACCAGCGGCTCGACCTCGCCGCCGTCGGCCGCCTCGCCGACGATCTCGATGTCCTCGGCGCCGCCCAGCATGAAGGACAGCCCTGCCCTGACCAACGGGTCGTCGTCGACGAGGAGGAGTCTGATCGCAGTCATGTGGCTTACGTAATCACGGTTGTACTCGGCGGCGGGGCCGGACGACGCGGAGCCCCGTGGGGAACGCGGCGGGAGCCGCAACGGCGTGCGCCGGGGCGCCCGTTGACCTCCCCGCTCCCCAACCGACGGACGTCACCCCCACGGCAACCACGCCCGCACCTCGAACCCCCCGTCCGCGCCCGGCCCGTGCTCCAGCCGTCCGCCCGTCAGCGTCGCCCGTTCCGTCAGCCCGATCAGCCCCTGTCCGGATCCGGGGACGTGGGGGACCTCGCCCTCGGGCGCGGGATTGCGCACCGCCATGGACAGGCCCTCGCCCGGTGCGCCGGTCACCGTCACCGTGACCTCCGTGCCGGGCGCGTGCTTGCGGGCGTTGGTCAAACCCTCCTGGGCGATGCGGTAGGCGGTGCGGCCGACGGAGGCGGGGACGGCGGCGGGGTCGGTGACGCGCTGGTCGAGGGTGACCTTCATGCCGGCCTCGCGGGACTCGGTGACCAGCGTCTCCAGCGCCGCGAGGGTCGGCTGGGGGCGGCTGGTGTCGTCGGGCTCCCCCGCCCGCAGCACGCCGATGATCTCCCGTAGGTCCTGGAGGGCCTCATGGGCGCTCTCCCGGATGACGCCCGCCGCCCGCGCGATCTCCTCGCGGGGCGCGTCCGGCCGGAACTCCAGTGCGCCCGCGTGCACGCTGAGCAGCGTCAGCCGGTGGGCGAGGACGTCGTGCATCTCCCGGGCGATGGCCTCACGGGCGAGCCGCTGCGCCTGCTCGGCCCGCAGCCGCGCCTCCGTCTCGGCGCGCCGGGCACGGTCGCGCAGGCTGAGCATGAGCTGCCGTTTGGACCGGGCGAGCATGCCCCAGCCGACGACCGCGACGGTCAGCAACGCGGCCAGGACGAGGGTCCAGCCGTACGGCAGGTCGGGGTCGGGGCGAAACCAGTAGAACACCGCGGTCATGGCCGCGTACGCCCCTGCCACCCAGGCGACGTACCGGAAGGGCCGGTGCACGGCGAGCGTGAACAGGGCGACCAGGCTGGCGCCCCCCGCCGTGCTCGACACCAGGGTGACCGGCACCATCGCTGCGGCGAGCCCGAAGGGCCAACGACGCCGCAGCCACACCGCGGCGCAGCAGAGCGCGCCGATGAGCTGGTCGACGGCCGCGTAGCCGGCCGGGATGTCCTCTTTGCGGATCGTGTCCGCGGCGAGCAGTCCGACGAACACGGCCAGCAGGAAGGCGGAGAAGTCGACCACCCAGTCGCGTGCGGTGCGCCTCGGTCGCCCCGGGCACTCGACGTCGGAGTCGAACTCCTTGATCAGGGCCGAGGGCAGCAACCAGCGCCGCCCCGCGAACGCCTGGGGTACGGGCTCCGGCTTGTCACCACTCACGATCGACAAATCTACGCAGTGCCGACCCCGGGAGCGCCGCTGTCGGCACGATCACCGACCAAAGTCGCGCCGTCGCAGACTTTGGACGCGGCCGGCCACCCGGAACCTGAACTTCCGTCGGTCATGGCTCGCCCCGCGGCCGATGCGCGAGGGGGGTCCGCGGGGCGAGAGTCATGGCATGAAGCAGTTGCTGGAGTTCCTCGGAGTCATCGCCCTGGCGCAGGGTGTCGTGGGCCTGCTGAACGAGTTCACCGACTGGGACTGGGGTCTCGTGCAGGGAATCGGCCTTCTCGACGGCTACGAGATCTATGTGAGCGTCGCCCTGCTCGTGCTGGCGGTCGCGCTGTTCGCTGCCGCCGAGAGCCGGAAGTCCGGCTGAACTCGGACCGGACCTCCGGCTGTCGCACCGTTCCTCGGTGCCTACCGCGGCCCGCGGGCCCGCGGACCTGCGGACCTACGGACCTACGCGGTCAGCAGCTGTAGTTGACCAGGTCGAAGGACTCGTAGTGGTCGGCCGTGTAGTAGTCCTCCTGGTTGCTCTGACCGGTGACGATCCGGCGGGCTCCGCGCGTGTCGGAACCAGGAGTGATGACCGTGTACTCGTGGTAGTACCCGGACGACTGGCTCGGCAGGATGCCTTCCCGGTTCTGGAAGACGGTGCCGTCCTGGTCGTAGGGGAAGGGGCCACCCTGCTCGATCAGGTCGAGGGTGTCATGCGCCTGGGAGGGCAGGGCGCTGTAGCAGATGCTGCCGACGGCGGCGGCCGCCGGTGTGGCCGTGACGGTGCCGCCGACGAGGAGGGCGGACAGGACGGCGGCTGCGGCGCCGATGCGAGTGATTCGTGGGGGGAATCTCATGGCTTCATGATGACGCGCGTAGACAGCGGCATGTCAATGACAACGAGGCAGAATTTCCCGGCAAGTCCGATGAGTTTTCGGGAAGTTAACGTACCTCCCGGCGTCCTCACGCGATCTCCACGAGACCGGGCGAGAACGCCGGAGTCGCTGGTCAGGCATCTTCCGGGAGCGCGAACGAGCCGTACTCGGGCCGGCCCGCCAGGTCGTAGGAGTTGATGGCGACACCGGTGCTCGTGACGCTGCCGCCGGCGTGCTGGAACGCGGTGGGTACGGCGCCCTCCGTGAACAGGCGGTGCCCCGTGCCGAGCACGACCGGGAACGTCAGCAGGTGGAGGGTGTCGACGAGGTCGAGGGCGAGCAGCGACCTGACGAGGGCGCCGCTGCCGTGGACCTGGAGCTCGCCGTCGGTGCGCTCCTTGAGCGCGGTGACCTCCTTGGCGAGGTCGCCGCCGAGCACGGTGGTGCCGGCCCACCCGGGGTCCGTGAGCGTGGCGGAGGGGACGTACTTCGGCAAGGCGTTGAGCTTGCCGGCGACCGGGTCGGCGGGATCGGTCACCTTGGGCCAGTAGGCCGCGAAGATGTCGTACGTACGGCGTCCGAGCAGGAAGGCTCCCGGGCGCCCGAAGACGTCGTTGATGAACCGGCCGAAGTCGTCGTCGGCGTACGGAAAGCTCCAGCCGCCGTGCTCGAAGCCGCCGCGGGTGTCCTCCTCCGGGCCGCCGGGGGCCTGGTAGACGCCGTCGAGCGTGACGAAGAGGGTGGAGACGAGCTTGCCCATGAGGGTGCCTCTTTCCGGGGGTGAGGTCTGCTGTCATCACCTCAGACCCGCCCGGCACCCGCAACTCATCGCCGCGCGGCCCACCGGATTCGGCCCCGGATCTCGGTGTCCGTTCGCCGCCAGCACTTCGGCCGGCGCGGCGCTGGGATGGACGTATGACAACGACTCACGCAGCCAGGACGAGCACCCACACGACCCTGCACGGCAAGGTGGCCCTGGTCACCGGCGGCAGCCGCGGCATCGGCGCGGCGACGGCGCTGCGGCTCGCACGGGAGGGCGCGGACGTCGCCGTGACCTATGTGAACGGCAAGGAAGCGGCCGAGGAGGTCGTCCGGGCCGTGGAGGCGCTGGGGCGGCGGGCCGTGGCCCTGCGGGCGGACTGCGCGGACGCGGACGAGGCGGCGGGCGCGGCGGAGCGCACCGTGGCGGCGCTGGGCGGCCTCGACGTGCTGGTGAACAACGCCGGCGTCGGCGTGCTGGGCCCGCTGGACGGGCTGGCGCTCACCGATGTGGACCGGGTGCTCGCCGTGAACGTCCGGGGCGTCTTCCTGACGTCCCAGGCGGCGGCCGCCCGCATGGCCGCCGGGGGCCGGATCATCACGATCGGCAGTTGTATGGCCCAGCGGGTGCCGGGTCCCGGCGGGACGCTGTACGCGACCAGCAAGGCGGCCCTGATCGGTCTGACGAAGGGCCTGGCGCGCGAGCTGGGGCCGCGCGGCATCACGGCGAACATCGTCCACCCCGGCCCCGTCGACACCGACATGAACCCGGCGGACGGCCCCTACGCGGCCGGCCAGGCGGCGATGACCGCGCTGGGCCGCTTCGGTACGGCCGACGAGGTGGCGGCGACGGTCGCGTACCTGGCCGGGGCGGACTACGTCACGGGCGCCGAGTTCGCGGTGGACGGCGGCCACGCGGCGTGACACGACGTGGGGCGCACCGGTGCTGTCCGGCCGGTGCGCCCCACGGGTTCAGCGGATCCGCCGCGTCGGCGGACCCACGGCTTCACTGGACCGGACGGTCAGCCGCCCAGCTCCTGGTGGCGTGCCGCCAGCCCCGCCACGCCCTGCTCGGTCAGCGAGCCGTGCAGCCGCAGTCGGGAGATGCCGCCGTCGGGGAAGATGTCCACGCGCGCGTGCGTGCCGACCGCGGGGGCGTCCAGGACGAAGCGGTGGTTGGTGTCGGGCTGCAGGCGGGTGCGCGGGAGGATCTCGGTCCACTCGCCGGTCTCGCCGTCCTTCACCGAGACCGACGCCCAGCCCGCGCTGTTGCCCTTCAGATACGCGGTGTCGATCTCGATCGCCCGGATCTGGGACTGGGCCACCAGCCGGTAGCGGATCCAGTCGTTGCCCTGGTCGCGGCGGCGGCGCGTCTCCCAGCCGTCGTCCATCTTGCGGGAGCGGCCCGGCTGGATGGTGTTGGTGGCGGGCGAGTAGAAGAGGTTGGAGGCGTCCTCGACCTGGCCGCCGTTCTCCAGAGCGACCACGTCGAACGTGCCGAGCACCTCCAGCCACTTCGGGTCGGGCGCCACCTCGCCGTACACGCGCAGACGGGCGATGCCGCCGTCGGGGTGCTGGTTGACCCGCAGGTGGGTGAAGCGCTGCTCGACGTCGATGGAGAAACCATTCGCCGCGTGTCCGCCCACCGCCGTGCGCGGCACCAGGGTCGTCCACTTCACGTCGTCGGCCAGCAGTTCCTCCGGCGACGGCGAGCCCGCCACGGACGTGCCCTCGACGGAGACGGCCTGCGGGTAGTTGCCGCGGAAGTGGGCCGTGTCGACGACGATCCCGCGGATCACGCCGGGCGCGCCCAGACGCACCAGCGCCCAGTCGTGGTCCTCGGCCGTCGGCCACGGGTGCCCGGCGGACGCGCCGCGCCGCCGGCGGGTCTCCCAGCCGTCCATGATCTTGCCCTTGTGCCCGAAGTGCTCGGGGTCGAACTCGGCCCGCTCGGGCACCAGCAGGTTCTCGCGCTGGGCGAAGAACTCGTCGTTGGCGGCGATGACCCCGGCGCCGAGGTTGCGGTCGGCGAGGTTGGCGTACTGGGTGAAGGGGAAATCGGCGGTGCGGTAGTCCGCGTACGGGTCGCCGCCTCCGTAGGGGTTCGCGTCGCCGGTGAAGCTGGGTATCGCCGTCACGGTGGTGGTTCTGCCTTTCTGGAGTCGGCCGGTGCGGGTGCGGGAGGGTCAGTGGGCGGCGCGGGTGAGCAGCTGCCCCTTCGGGGCGGTGAACTCGCCGTCCGCGACGATCCGTTCGCCGCGCAGCCAGGTGGACTTCACGACGCCGTGGAGGGTCTTGCCCGCGTACGCCGTCACGCGGTTGCGGTGCTGGAGGGCGGCCGGGTCCACGGTGAAGGTCTCGTCGGGCGCGAGGACGGCGAAGTCGGCGTCGCGGCCGGCCTCGATGGCGCCCTTCTGGTCGAGTCCGACGAGCTGCGCCGTCCGCGCGGACATCCAGCGGACCACGTCCTCCAGACCGTGCCCGCGCTTGCGCGCCTCGGTCCACACGGCCGCCAGGCTCAGCTGGAGTCCGGAGATGCCGCCCCAGGCCGTGGCGAAGTCGTCGGTCTTCAGGTCGGCCGTGGACGGCGAGTGGTCGGTGACCACGCAGTCGATGGTGCCGTCGGCCAGCGCCTGCCAGAGCAGATCCTGGTTGGCGGACTCGCGGATCGGCGGGCAGCACTTGAACTCGCTGGCGCCGTCCGGGACTTCCTCGGCGGTGAGGGTGAGGTAGTGCGGGCAGGTCTCGACGGTGATGTGCACGCCGTCCCGCTTGGCCTCGGCGATCAGCGGCAGGGCGTCGCTGGAGGAGAGGTGGAGGACGTGCACGCGCGCGTGGAGGCGCTTCGCCTGGGCGATCAACTGGGCGATGGCCGTGTCCTCGGCGTCACGTGGGCGCGAGGCGAGGAAGTCGGCGTACTTGGGGCCGCCCTGCTGCGGGGCGGCGTCGAGGTGGTGCGGGTCCTCGGCGTGCACGATCAGCAGTCCGCCGAAGGAGGCGATCTCCGCCAGGGACCGGGCGAGCCGGTCCTGGTCGAGGTGCGGGAACTCGTCCACGCCGGACGGGGACAGGAAGGCCTTGAAGCCGAAGACGCCGGACTCGTGCAGGGGGTGCAGGTCCTTGACGTTGTCGGGCAGGGCGCCGCCCCAGAAGCCGACGTCGATGTGCGCCTTGTCGGCGGCCACGTCCTGCTTGGTGCGGAGGTTGTCGACCGTCGTGGTGGGCGGCAGGGAGTTGAGTGGCATGTCGACGAGGGTGGTGATGCCACCGGCGGCCGCCGCGCGCGTGGCGGTCCAGAAGCCCTCCCACTCGGTGCGGCCGGGGTCGTTCACATGCACGTGCGTGTCGACCAGACCGGGCAGCAGGACGTCGTCACCGAGGTCCTCCAGCCGGGCTCCGGCCGGTACCTCGGCGTCATGCTCGACTACGGCCGTGATCTTGCCGGCGGCGACCAGGACCGACGCGGCCCGTGTCCCCTCCGGGGTGATGACTCGCGTCGAGCGCAGCACCAGTTCAGCGTCGGACACCCGGGCCCCTCTCTGCCGCCATTGACTTCCGTGTAGCGGAATTCAACTTTCTGTTGAAGGAGTCTTCACTCCCGTTCGCGCGCCGTCAAGGGCACACTTCTCCACAGTGCACCCACCTCATACTCTCTGTACGTTTCCACAAAGTGGAATTATAATTTCGGCAAGCAGAACGTAGCTATGCACAAGCGGGGAGTCAACCGACTGGCGGGTAGGCTTCTGCCCTTCCCACCGGTCCCGAAAGGAACGCGCCGTGCCGACGTCCAACGCCAGCACCACCGACGCCGCCAAAGCCAACAACGGTGGTGGTGTCCAGTCCCTTGAGCGCGCCTTCGACCTGCTCGAGCGGATGGCGGACGCCGGCGGCGAGGTCGGCCTGAGCGAGCTGTCCGCGAGCAGCGGGCTGCCGCTGCCCACCATCCACCGCCTCATGCGGACGCTCGTGGCGTGCGGATACGTCCGCCAGCAGCCCAACCGCCGCTACGCCCTCGGCCCGCGCCTGATCCGCCTCGGCGAGTCCGCCTCCCGGCTGCTCGGCACCTGGGCCCGGCCCTACCTGGCCCGGCTGGTCGAGGAGACCGGCGAGACCGCGAACATGGCGCTGCTCGACGGCGACGAGATCGTCTACGTCGCCCAGGTGCCGTCCAAGCACTCGATGCGCATGTTCACCGAGGTGGGCCGGCGCGTCCTTCCGCACTCCACGGGCGTCGGCAAGGCCCTCCTCGCCGGGTTCCCCCCGGAGGAGGTGCGCGCGCTGCTGTCCCGGACCGGCATGCCGGCCGCGACCGACAAGACGATCACCACGCCGGACGGTTTCCTCGCGGCCCTGGAGGACGTACGCCGCTCCGGATACGCGGTCGACGACAACGAACAGGAGATCGGCGTCCGCTGCCTCGCCGTCTCCGTACCCGACTCCCCCACCGCGGCGGCGATCTCGATCTCCGGGCCGGCCGGCCGAGTGACGGAGGCGGCGACAGAGAAGATCGTGCCGGTGCTGCAGCAGGTCGCCGGCGAACTCTCCGAGGCACTGGCCACCCAGAACCAAGCGTGACGCCACACCTCAGCCCGTCAGGCACTTTCAGCCCGTCCGGCGTTTGAGGACAAGGCCCGGAGGGCCGACAGCGGGTGTCCAGGGGGCGGAGCCCCTTGGCGGGGTCGAAGGGGCGGAGCCCCTTCAGGGATGGGACGGGTAGGGGCGGCGGGGGCGAAGAAGGCAGTGCGCGGAACTAGCGGCGCGGCTCCCCGAATAGCTCCACCGCGTCCCGCACCCGCGTGAGCCCCGGGGCCAGCGCACTCACCGACCCGATCGCCCCCGCGATCAGCAGCAGCGCCCTCCGCAGCCGCGACGTCTCCGGCACCCCGTCGATCGCCATCGCGGCCAGCGCGGCGAGTTCGTCCTCGGCGATCCCGCGGTCGGGGAACTCGGCCGGATGCGCGGCGAGTTCGCGGCGCAGGCGAGACACCGCCGACCGCAGTTCCACCACCCTCAGGTCCTCGTCGCTGCCCGTCACCGGCCTCTGCCCCAAGCTCCGCAACAAAGCACTCCCCCTCGCACGCCGTCGTGCGCCAGCAGTACGCGTCCCCCGTCGAGCCCCCCTGACGTCGCTCGGGCGCCGGGGACGCGGGTCAGTAAACGCCACCGCCGCCGGGCGCGCCACCGTGCGGACCGAAATTCAGCCCAAGGAGACCCGGTGGCCTTGCGGACGTCAGGTATGCAGGACGCATGACGCAGAAACAAGCCCCACCGGTCGCCGGTCTGCTGCTCGCCGCAGGAGGCGGACGACGGCTCGGCGGACGCCCCAAGGCCCTGCTCCGGCACCGCGGCCGCCCGCTCGTCGAGCACGCCGTCGCAGTGCTGCGCGCGGCCGGCTGCACCCGCGTGCACGTGGTGCTGGGCGCGCGGGCCGCCGCCGTACGGGAGCAGGCGGAGCTCGGTGACTGCGTGCTGGTGGAGAACCCGGACTGGGCCGAGGGCATGGGCTCCTCCCTGCGCGCCGGGCTCGACTCGCTGACCGGCACGGGGGCGGTGGCGGCGCTCGTCTCGCTCGTCGACCAGCCCGGCATCGGCGCGCAGGCGGTCGCGCGGGTGCTCGCGGCGTACGAGGACGAGACGTCGCTCGTCGCGGCCGCCTACGACGGCGTACGCGGCCATCCCGTGCTCTTCGGCGCCGCCCACTGGGCGGGCATCGCGGCGACTGCGACCGGCGACCGAGGGGCACGCGCCTATCTGAGGGAGCGGGAGGAGGCGATCGGGCTCGTCGAGTGCGGGGATGTGGCACAGCCGTACGACATCGACACCGAGGCGGATCTCGCCCACCTTGAGTGAGGAGCGTGGCACCCAGAGCCACGTTGCCTCGACTCAGAGAATCTCGATATCAACAAACGATTGAACTTCCACCATGAGGAAACTAGTATCCACTGTTCAGAAGCGCCCGCCTGCTCCGCGGGCGCCGCTAGCCGTATCCGGGAAGACTGGCACCCGGTGCCAGAAGCTCGACAGCTCGTCCACGTAGCTCGCTGAAGGAAGTGACAGCTCATGTCCGCACCAGCGCCGTCCCCGCTGGCCATCGTCGACGCCGAGCCCCTGCCCCGGCAGGAGGAGGTCCTCACCGAGGCGGCCCTCGCCTTCGTGGCCGAGCTGCACCGCCGGTTCACGCCCCGGCGTGACGAACTCCTCGCCCGCCGCGCGGAGCGCCGCGCCGAGATCGCCCGCACCTCCACCCTCGACTTCCTCCCGGAGACCGCCGCGATCCGCGCGGACGGCTCCTGGCGGGTGGCCCCGTGCCCGCCCGCGCTCCAGGACCGCCGGGTCGAGATCACCGGTCCCACCGACCGCAAGATGACCATCAACGCCCTCAACTCGGGCGCCAAGATCTGGCTCGCCGACTTCGAGGACGCCTCCGCCCCGACCTGGGAGAACGTCGTTCTGGGCCAGATCAACCTGGCCGACGCCTACACCCGCAACATCGACTTCACCGACCCGAAGTCCGGCAAGTCGTACGCGCTCAAGGCCGACGACGAGCTCGCCACGGTCGTGATGCGCCCGCGCGGCTGGCACCTGAACGAGCGTCACCTCCAGATCGACGGTGAGCAGGTCCCCGGCGCCTTCGTCGACTTCGGCCTGTACTTCTTCCACAACGCCCAGCGCCTGCTCGACCTCGGCAAGGGTCCGTACTTCTACCTCCCGAAGACGGAGTCGCACCTGGAGGCCCGCCTCTGGAACGACGTGTTCGTCTTCGCGCAGGACTACGTCGGCGTCCCGCAGGGCACCGTCCGCGCGACCGTCCTGATCGAGACCATCACGGCCGCGTACGAGATGGAGGAGATCCTCTACGAACTGCGCGACCACGCCTCCGGGCTGAACGCCGGCCGCTGGGACTACCTGTTCTCCATCGTCAAGAACTTCCGTGACGGCGGCGCCAAGTTCGTCCTGCCGGACCGCAACGCGGTCACGATGACGGCCCCGTTCATGCGGGCGTACACCGAACTCCTCGTCCGCACCTGCCACAAGCGCGGCGCGCACGCGATCGGCGGCATGGCGGCGTTCATCCCGTCCCGCCGGGACGCCGAGGTCAACAAGGTCGCCTTCGAGAAGGTCCGCGCCGACAAGGACCGCGAGGCGAACGACGGCTTCGACGGGTCCTGGGTCGCCCACCCCGACCTGGTCCCGATCGCCATGGAGTCCTTCGACAAGGTCCTCGGCGACAAGCCGAACCAGAAGGACCGCCTGCGCGAGGACGTCGCCGTCCAGGCCGCCGACCTGATCGCCGTCGACTCGCTGGACGCCAAGCCCACGTACCCGGGCCTGGTCAACGCCGTGCAGGTCGGCATCCGCTACATCGAGGCCTGGCTGCGCGGCCTCGGCGCGGTCGCCATCTTCAACCTCATGGAGGACGCGGCCACCGCCGAGATCTCCCGCTCCCAGATCTGGCAGTGGATCAACGCGGGCGTCGAGTTCGAGAACGGCGAGCACGCCACCCCGGAACTGGCCCGCAAGGTCGCCGCCGAGGAACTGTCCGCCATCCGCACCGAGATCGGCGAGGAGGCCTTCGCGGCCGGCCACTGGCAGCAGGCCCACGACCTGCTCCTGGAGGTCTCCCTCGACGAGGACTACGCGGACTTCCTGACGCTGCCGGCGTACGAGCAGCTGCGGGGCTGAACCCTCAGGGAGCAGGCTTGTCCGAGTGGCCCAGGGACTTCCCCGGGGCCACTCGGTCGCGTACGGCCTGCTTGACGGCCGTCGGCTCCGGGAAGCCCTGGTCGCGGCGGTCCCAGACGACCTCGTCGTCGACGCGGACGACGAAGACGCCGCCCTTGCCGGGCTTCAGTGCCACTTCGGACAGCTCCGCCTCGAAGGTCGTGAGCAGTTCCTGCGCCAGCCAGGCGGCGCGGGGCAGCCATCCGCACTGGGTGCAGTACTCGATCTCGACCCGCCCCGACTCGCGCAAAGAAGCCTCCGTCATCCGAGGTGCACCGACCAATCCTGTTCCGCGGCCGGCTTGCCGTGCAGGTCGGGGACCCGCTTGAGCCAGTTCGGCCGTCCTTGCCGGGTCTTCGCCGCGCGCTGGGCCTCTTCGGCCGCCAGTTCCGCGCGGCTGGGGAAATCGGTGGGCAGCCAGACCTCGGACGCTCGCACGCGCGCGTGCAGGTACGTCACGTAGGCCTCGCGGGCCTCGCGGGGCGAGGCGAAGTCGGTGAGCCAGGCGTCCGGCACCTCGGCGACGATCGCGCGCAGGAGGTCCTCCGTGACCTTGGGCGCGAGTTCGGCGTCGGCGGCGCGTACGTCGGGCCCGTAGTGGCCGAGGGCGTGGTGGCGGAAGTCGTACGCCTTCTCGGGGTCGGAGCCGTCCCAGCGGTGGTGGAAGACGAGGGCGGCGCCATGGTCGATCAGCCAGAGGCGGGGCGGGACGGTCCCGAGCGTCGGCCAGACCATCAGGTTGGAGCTGTGGACCGTACGGTCGACGTTCGCGGTCAAGGCGTCCAGCCAGACGATCCGGCCCGCCTCCAGCGGATCGACGGGGAAGGCCTTGGCGACCTCGGGGGTGAAGTCCTTCGCGCCCGGCAGATAGTCCATGCCGAGGTTGACGCCGGCGCTCGCGCTGTGGAGGTCGCGCACCTCCTGGTGGGGCTCGCTGTCCGCGATCACCGGGTCGAAGTGGACCAGGACCAGCTCGGGGAAGCGCAGGCCGAGCGCGCGGGCCAGCTCACCGACGATCACCTCGGCGACCAGCGCCTTGCGGCCCTGTGCGGAGCCGGTGAACTTCACGACGTACGTGCCGAGGTCGTCGGCCTCGACGACTCCGGGCACGGAGCCGCCGGACCGCAACGGGGTCACGTATCGAACAGCAGTCACATCGCGCAGCACACCGGCCAGGGTAATTCAGATCACGGGCGGGCCAGCGGGTTCGGCAGAGGCAGGTAGCGGGCGTCCGCGCCGTCGGCGTTCGTCCAGCGCAGGAGCAGGTTCGTCTTGCCGGGGAGGGTGGGCGAGGCGAGCAGGCGGGGGATCTCGGGGAGGTCGTGGCGGGCGAGTTCGCGGCGGGTGGCGGGCCAGGGGTCCAGGGTCGGGTGGCGTTCGACGAGGGCCTCGGCGATCTCCACGAGGTGGTTGACGACCAGGCAGTACACCAGCCGCTCCCAGCCGGCCGCCCGGGACACCTCCGGCAGCCGCTTCACGCCCTCGGCGTCCCGGAAGACGGCCCGCACGGGGGTGCCGTCGCCGTCGACGGCGACGAGGGTGTTCTGCAGGTGTGCCTCGAGTACGACGCCGTGGTCGGCGAAGGCCGCGAGGGCGGGCGGCACGACCGCGCCGAGATACGCCTCCCACCAGGCGGCCGGGTCCGCCGTGGCGTCGAGGGGGCTGCCGTCGAAGCCTTCCACGAGGGCGGCGGCGAGCAGCGGGGTCGTGCCGGGCGGCAGCCGGTCGTGGAAGCCGTCGCGGACCAGGACGGCGAGTTCCTCGAAGGCGAAGTCGGCGGTGCGGTAGCCGCGGTCGCTCAGCCAGGCCGCGCGGCCGGCGGCAAGGGCGGTCGTGGCCGCGGCGTCCGTGCGGCGCAGCTTCAGCAGGTCGTGGCGCCACAGCCGGCGGATGTCGTTGGTGATGCGCACGTCGAGGCTGAACTTCAGGAAAAGGTCGCGCTCGGGGGCGTAGAGCGTGCGGATCGCGGCCGTGGGCCAGGCGTCGAAACCGGACGTGCCGAGCCGGATCAGCCGGCCGTCGGCGAAGGCGGGCGCGAGGTCCACGAGGCCGAGCTGCCAGGGGTGGGCGGGCAGCAGCCGATAGCCGGGCGGGGCGGCGCCGAGCGCGTCCAGGGCCGCGGTGTCGCCCTCCTCGACGACGGCGTCCTCGCGCAGGCCGAGCAGCGTGAGCGGGAAGCGGGCGTGCGCCTCGGGGGCGTAGGGCAGCCAGGCGGCGACCGGGCCGCCGCCGCGGGCCTTGGGGGCGGGGTGGTAGGGGTGGCCGGTGAGGAGGCACTGCTCCGAGCGGAGGTAGAGGTCCTGCGGCGGCGTCGCACGCGCGCGTGCCGTGAGCAGCGCGGCCACCGCGTCCCGGCTGTCGATCATCTCGGCGGGCAGTTCGTGGTTGGACAGACCGGTGTGGCGGCGCAGTTCGTCGGCGACGAGCTTGACGAGCTCGGTGTGGCCGACGCGCCGCCAGGTGCCGTCCGCGCGGACCTCGGGCTCGGCGGGCCGCCGTGCGCCGAGGACCCGCAGCAGGCGGCCGGACCCCGGCAGGCGGTACACCTGGCGTTCGCCGGACACACCGTGGGGTTCGGCCACCTCGCGCAGCAGGCAGTTCAGCAGGGGCGCGACCGCGTGGGCGTCGGCGCGGTCCGCGACGTCCGCGACGTCGGCGGCGGAGGGCGGGGTGAGGTGCACGCGATCCACTCGTTCTCTACGGTCCGTTCAGGACGGTCTCTACAAGTCCGTTCAGGACGGTCTCTACGGTCCGTTCCGGGCAGGAAGACGATCAGTATGTCCGTCGTCGGCGCCTGGCCCGACGCCCTACTCGTACCCGAGGAGCCCGCCCGTGCACCGTCTTCCCAGCGCCGAGGCCGAGGTCGCCGCCGAACTGGCCGACGTACGCCCCGGACTCGCGTCGCGGTACGCCGCCGAGCTCCCCGGCGCCCGGGCGGCCGTCCTGACCCGGCTGTGGCGTGCCCTGGCGCACGAGCCGCTGCCCTGGGTCGCCCGGCGCGAGCGCGGCCGGGAGGGCCTCACCCTGCGCCTTTCGGACGGCCGCCTGCTGCACGGCCCGCACGCGGACCCGTACGCCACCGCCGCGTACGTCACCGCCGTACGTCTCGACCAGGCGTCGTACGACGATCCGGCCCGGTTGCTGACGGACCTGTCCGTGCCGCACGGGGCGGCGTTCGCGGCCGAACTCGGCCACAGCGTGGCCTCGTTGGCGTTGTCGCGGGCCGGGCGGGGCGCTCACCCGAAGGAGTGGCCGGCGCGTGACTGGGAGTGGGAGTGGGAGCAGCGGGTCGTCGACGGGCATCCGTTCCACCCCAACTGCCGTTCCAGGCCGGGGTTCTCGGTCGCCGAGCAGCTGGCGTACGGGCCGGAGCACCGGCCGGTGGTGACGCTGGGGCTGGTGCCGGTGCGAGCGGACGAGTGCCTGGTGACGGGCGGGTGGCCGGAGGGGATGCGGGACGGGGAGCGGCTGCTGATCCCGGTGCATCCGTGGCAGGCCGAGCATGTGCTCAAGCGGCCCTGCGACCCCTGCGGCGACGGACTGGCCGCGCACCCGCTGATGTCCCTGCGCACCCTCGCCCTGCCCGACGGACCACACGTCAAGACCGCGCTGAGCGCCCGGCTGACGTCTTCCGTGCGGGACATCTCGGGGTACTCGATCTCCCTGTCGGCGACCCTGTCCGACTTCGCGGAGACACTGGCGGCGCGGACGGACGGGCTGCTGCACATGACCCGCACCCTGGGGGCGGCGACCGCCGGCTCCCCCGATCTGGCGGCGGTGTTGCGCGAGTCGCCGCGGGAGTACGCGGGGCCGGGCGAGCGGGTCGTGCCGGTGGCCGCGCTCGCCACCACCGAACTGCCCGAGTCCCCGGCGTGGCTGGCCGAGTTCACGCGGTTGGCACTCACCGTGGGGCTGCGGCTGCTGGAGTCGGGTGTGGCGCTGGAGGCGCACGGCCAGAACCTGCTCGTGGTGCTGTCGGCGGACGGCTCCCCGGTGCGGCTGGTCTACCGCGACCTCGCCGACATCCGCATCAGCCCGGCACGGCTGGCCCGGCACGGCATCCCGATGCCGGAGCTGACGGGCCGGATCGTCACGGACGACGTGCCGACTCTGCGCCGCAAGCTGTTCGGCTCGCTGGTGGCCGGGGCGCTGGCGGGTACGGCGGGCTCGGGGACGGCGCTGCGCGGGGCGCTGGAGGCGGTCGTACGGGAGTTGCCGGCCACCGTGGATCTCGCCGCGCTGCGCGCCGAGCCGCTGCCGACGAAGGCGCTGTCGCTGATGCGGCTGTCGCCGGGGACGGCCGGGGACCAGTGGGCGGAGTTGCCCAACCCGCTGGTCACCGAGGTGTTCTGACCGGTGGCCGGCAGGGGATCTGACCGGTGGCCGGCAGGTGTTCTGACAGGTGTTCCGACCTCGTTTGAAGCGTGACACCTCTGATCAATAAGATCCGCCGATGATCAGAACACAACGGCTGGCGGCCGGGGTCTGCGCCCTGCTCGCCGCGCTCACGGCCGGGATAGCCTTCCCGGCCGGGGCGAACGCCGACGAGACCACCGCCACCGCTCCGAAAGTCGATCTCGTGATCGACGTCAGCGGTTCGATGCGGGCGAAGGACATCGACGGCCAGTCACGGATGGCCGCGGCGAAGCAGGCCTTCAACGAGGTGCTGGACGCCACCCCCGAGGAGGTCCAGCTCGGCATCCGCACCCTCGGTGCCAACTACCCGGGCGACGACCGCAAGACGGGCTGCAAGGACACCGCGCAGCTCTACCCGGTCGGCCCGCTGGACCGCACCGAGGCCAAGACGGCGGTGGCGACCCTGACGCCCACCGGCTGGACGCCGATCGGTCCGGCGCTGCTGAAGGCGGCCGAGGACCTGGACGGCGGCGAGGGCTCCAAGCGGATCGTGCTGATCAGCGACGGCGAGGACACCTGCGCCCCGCTCGACCCGTGCGAGGTGGCCCGCGAGATCGCCGCCAAGGGCATCGGCCTGACCATCGACACGCTCGGCCTGGTCCCCAACACCAAGCTGCGCCAGCAGCTCAGCTGTATCGCCGAGGCGACCGGCGGCACCTTCACCTCGGTCGAGCACACCGACGAACTCACCGACAAGGTCAACCAGTTGGTGGACCGGGCGGCCGACCCGGTGGTGACGCCGGTCGCGACGACGGGCGCGGACCAGTGCGCGAAGGCGCCCACGCTGAAGTCCGGCCTGTACACCGACCGCGAGGAGTTCGGGCAGCAGCGCTGGTACCGCGTGGACGTCCCGGACGGCTATGAACTGCGCGCCTCCGTGAGCGCGGCGGCCGACCGCGAGGTGAACCCGTCGTACGGGCTGCTGCTGCGGGCGACGACCGAGCGCGGCCGGGAGATCGTCCGCGGCGAGGCGGCGGGCAACGGCCGTACCGACGCGATCTCGACGGGCCTGCGCTACCCGAAGGCCGAGCGGGAGGACGTGGAGGGTGAGGTCGCGCCCGAGACGGTGTGTCTCCAGGTCACGCACTCCTTCTCCGCGGCGGGCGGGGTGAAGACCACCCCCGGTCTGCCGCTGGAATTGACCGTCGACGTCGTGCACGGGCCGGACGCGTCGAGCGACGTGGCCGCCTTCGGTCTCGGGCGCGGCTGGTGGCTGCTCGGCGCGCTCGTCCTCACCGGCTTCCTCGCCGGTCTCGTCTGGGGCTGGCTGTCGCGCTGGCGGGTCGCGGTCTGGAGGACCAACTGATGCGGATCACACGAGTGTTGAGCGCGACCGCGCTGATGTTCGGGCTTGCGGTCGCCCCGGCCGTCGCCGACTCCTCGCCGTCGCCGAGCGCGTCGGAGGACTCCGGCGCGCCGAGCCAGGCGGGCACCTCCTTCCGTACGGCGGCCGAGTTCGAGCAGGGCCAGACGGCCACGGCGAGCGCTTCCACGGGCGACTACCTGTACTGGTCGTTCCCCGCCGACGCCGGACAGCGCCCCACCGTGAAGGCGACGGTGAAGCTGCCGGACACGCATGCCGCCGAGACCTGGCAGATCGACGTGTACGACGGTCTGCGGCGCCGTCAGGCCTGCCAGTACGGGGCGCAGACGCGGACCGCCCCGGCGAACGCCGCCTCCGTCGAGCTGGACTGCGTGCTGCGCACCGTGCGTGCCTGGTCGGAGCCGTGGGCCGATGACCCGCTGCCGGGCACGTACTACATCCGGCTGACGGTCGTGGACGTTCCCACCTCCGACCTCGGTCTGCCGGTGGGCGCCGAGGTCCGGGCCGACTCGAAGGACGTTGGCGGTGCTGCGGCGGTGGACGGTTCGCTGGCGGAGCCGCTGGTGCCGGGCGTCGCGGTGAAGTCGCGGGAGGACGAGGAGAGTTCGTCCGCCTCGGCCGTGCTGTCCAGCATCGAGCCCGAGGACGGCTGGGCGTCCGGCTGGTGGTCCGACCGGTGGGTGTGGACGGCGATCGGCGGTGCGCTGGCCGCGCTGGCGGGTGTCGGCGGTTACACGCTGACGCGTGGGTCGGGCCGGCCGACGCGGGTGCCGCCGGGCGCCTGACGGTTCGTCGACAGGCCCGCCGCGCCGAGGTGCGGCGGGCCTTCGCGTCTCACTCGTCCCGCAGCGCCTTAGCGTCTCACTCGTCCCGCAGCGCCTTGGCGTCTCACTCGTCCCGCAGCGCCTTCGCCAGGACGCCGTCGCCGGTCACCTCGATACGACCGGCGCGCACCGCGTCCGCGACGCTCAACTCCCCCCGGCCTAGCGCCCCGCACGTGTCGGCGTCCAGGACGAGCCGGACGTCGGGCTCGATCAGAGCGGGCCCCTCGCGGTACACGGGATCCTCCTCGGCACCGGCCCAGAGGTGGAACACCCCTTCCTCCAGGTGGACCTCCACCAGCCCCTCCCCCTCCAGCCCGCGCAGCAGCGGCAGCGCGAACCAGTGCGCCCGCACCGCGTCCGTCGGCCGCCGCTCCCCCAGCTCGGCCTGCCCCCACGCGCCCAGCGCTTGGAGCACGGGCAGCAACTCCCGCCCCCGCGGCGTGAGTTCGTACACGTAGGCCGCGCCGGGCGGGGGCAGCCGGCGGCGCGTGGTGAGGCCGTCGCGCTCCATGTCCTTCAGCCGTGACGCGAGGACGTCCGTGCTGACGCCCGGCAGGTCCGCGTGGAGGTCGGTGTAGCGACGCGCGCCGGCCAGCAGCTCCCGGACGATCAGCAGGGTCCAGCGGTCGCCGACGACGTCGAGCGCCCGGGCGGCGGAACAGTACTGGTCGTAGCTTCGGCGAGGTGACATGCGACGCAGTCTAGACATGTTGTTGGACTTTCCAAGCTCGAACTTGGTAAAACCAAGCAACACACGAAACCGGAGGGGCGAGCGCGCATGGAGTTCCGGCAGTCGAGCAAGCTGAGCGAGGTCTGTTACGAGATCCGCGGCCCGGTGATCGAGCACGCGAACGCGCTGGAGGAGGCGGGCCACAGCGTGCTGCGCCTGAACACCGGCAACCCCGCGCTCTTCGGCTTCGAGGCGCCGGAGGAGATCCTCCAGGACATGATCCGGATGCTCCCCCAGGCGCACGGCTACACCGACTCGCGCGGCATCCTCTCCGCCCGCCGGGCCGTGGCCCAGCGCTACCAGACGCTCGGCCTTGAGGTCGGCGTCGACGACGTCTTCCTCGGCAACGGCGTGTCCGAGCTGGTCTCCATGGCCGTACAGGCCCTGGTCGAGGACGGCGACGAGATCCTCATCCCCGCCCCGGACTTCCCCCTCTGGACGGCGGTGACGACCCTCGCCGGCGGCAAGGCCGTCCACTACCTCTGCGACGAACAGGCCGACTGGTATCCGGACCTGGACGACATGGCGTCGAAGATCACGGACCGCACCCGTGCCGTGGTCATCATCAACCCGAACAACCCCACCGGCGCGGTCTACCCCAAGGAGATCCTGGAGGGCATCCTCGACCTCGCCCGCCGGCACGGCCTGATGGTCTTCGCCGACGAGATCTACGACCAGATCCTGTACGACGACGCCGTGCACCACTCGGTCGCGACCCTCGCCCCCGACCTGGTCGTCCTCACCTTCTGCGGCCTGTCGAAGACGTACCGGGTGGCGGGCTTCCGCTCCGGCTGGCTCGTCGTCACCGGCCCCAAGCAGCACGCGAAGGACTACCTGGAGGGCCTGACGATGCTGGCCTCCATGCGGCTGTGCGCCAACGCCCCCGCGCAGTACGCCATCCAGGCCGCGCTCGGCGGCCGCCAGTCGATCCGGGAACTGACCACGCCGGGCGGGAGGTTGTGCGAGCAGCGCAACGTGGCCTGGGAGAAGCTCAACGAGATCCCCGGGGTGTCGTGCGTGAAGCCGAAGGGCTCGCTGTACGCGTTCCCGCGCCTCGACCCCAAGGTGTACAAGATCCACGACGACGAGAAGTTCGTCCTGGACCTGCTGCTGAGGGAGAAGATCCAGGTCGTCCAGGGCACGGGCTTCAACTGGCCGACACCCGACCACTTCCGGATCCTGACCCTGCCCTACGCGGACGACCTGGAGGCGGCGATCGGGCGGATCGGGCGGTTCCTGAGCGGGTACCGGCAGTAGCCGCCGGGGCGGCTGAGCGGGGTTTGCCGATGTTCGCCGATTCGCGATCACAGAGGAGGGGGATGCCATAGAGTGCGGCCCCTGATCTCTGGGGTCAGGGATGGGGGAACCGACAGGTGTTCTTGTCTCGGAGTGGGTCCGACTCGCCCTCGTTCTTACGCGGCCGAACAGCCCTGCTGCTCCTGCTCGTCGTCGTCGGGGGCAGCCCGTGGGCACAGCGCCCGGTCTGGGACTTCTACATCGAGAAGTTCTACATAGAGCTCTCCGGCGACGAGACCTTACGCACCCTCACCGAAGCGGCCCTCGTCCCCGGCTGGGAGTACTCCCTCGACCGGTACGGCAGCGTGACCTTCCTGGTCATCGACAACGTCTGCGTCGTGGCGCTGCTCGCGGGGCTCGCCCTCTTCGCATGGCGGCTGCCGCGCCACGGGGCGGGCTGGATCCGCTGTCTGGCCGTGGGTGTGCTGGCGGCCGAGGTCGAGGCCCTGCTGCGGGTCGGCCTGCTCGACACCCTCGTCCCCGATGCGGAGGTGTCCCCGACAGACACCCTGCTGAAGGACCTCACGCTCTCGGCCCTCGTCTTCGGCCTGGCGGTCGGCGCACTGCTCGCGCTGCTGACCGCCGGGCCACCCGGCACCCGCCTCCCGAGGTCCGTCACCGCCCCGAGGTCCGTCGCCGCCCGGAGGACGTCACCGGCCAGGAGGAGAAAGGGAGGGCTCGGCATGACGACCCCACAGGTCCGCATGCCGGTCGGGAGCACACCGGGTGATGTCACCCGCTATCTGTGCACCGCGGCCTACGTGGACGAACGCTTCGCCGACCGGGTGGTGGAGGAGGTTCTGGCCGACGAGGCCAGTGCCGTGGCCCCCTCACCCGAGGTCGACCTGGTGTCGGTGGCACGCCACTGCCTGACGGCACAGGAACTGCGTCACGGGCGCGACCTGCGCCTGGCGGGGGCGTTCGCCGTCGTGGCGCTGCTCGCACCGCTGTGGCTGCTGTACGTCGCGTTGCTCCTGTCGACCACCCGGCGCCCCGGCGCCCAGCCGAGCCTGGCCACCCGCGGGCACCACCAGCCCGGCAGCAGGGCGCTGGTGTCCGGCGCCGTCACGGCCGCGGTGGTGGCACTGCTCGCCTTCTACTTCGCCTCCCTGGTCTCGTCGTTGCCCGTGCCGGGCTTCTTCGGCTGGCTGCTCGGCTCCTATCTGGGCGGGGTGCCAGCCGTCCTGGCGTCGATCGGGGCGGTGGTGTTCGCCCATGTGACGGTCGTGGACCACGACCGGGACATCGACCAGCTGCTGCGCACCACCATGACCCGCGACACGTTCCCCCTGCAGCCCCGGCCCACCGTCCCGCGGCGGAAGTGGATGGCCGAGCGACTCGCGGCCGTCCGGCAGGCCCAGGTCGGCAACGTCACGGTGTACAGCGGGTACACCCCGTTCATCGGCTACTCGGAGACCCACTCCAAGTGGTCGCTCGCGGTGCCGCTCCTGCCCTCGGACGACCGGGCCGGCATGACCGCGCGCCCCGCCGAGCCGGAGCCCTTCACGGTCGCCGAACTCGTCGACCACGTCCGCGCACGACTGCGCGCGGTCGCCGAGCGCGGCGTCACCGACGGGGCGGCGAAAGCAGGCGAGGAGGCGGAACCCGGCGAGGAGGCACTCGGGTCCCTCGTCATCGAGGACCGCGTGTTCGTGAACGGCACGACCATCGGTGACGACGAGCGGTTCATCGAGGCGGAGCGCAGCATCACCCCGACCGTCCGGCTGTCCCCCGAAGAGGTCGAGCAGATCATGCTGCGCCCGACCGGGACCGTCCGCCACTATCTGGCGGTGCACGTCCCGATGTGGGGCGGGGACGTGGTGCCCAGCGTGTTCCTGCACTTCTCGACCGCGGGCAGAACGCTGCACCTGCACTGCGACAACCACGTGCTCGGCCCGGTGGCCGCGGACTACCACGTCGTGGACCGCCTGCGCGGCCCGCTCGGCCCCGACGGCAGGCGTGGCCTGCTGCTGGCTTCCCTCGCCCGCACCGGCGGCGCCTTCTTCGCCGCGCCGTACCGGGCACTGCGCCACGCCCGCTTCGAGACCCGGCACACCCGACGCATGGTGGACGAGCTGAAGGCCATGGAGCAGGACCCGGTCTTCGACTACGGCGCCCGGGTGAGCGTCCGTGAGATGGCGCTGAGCCCCGACTACCACAACTACTTCCAGGTCGTGGACGCCGGCCGGATCGTCTCCCTCGTGGAACGCCACACCCTCGCCGCCATCCGGGAGTTCCTCGACGCCCACGGCTACGACATCACCGATTTCCGCACCCAGCAGCAGACGATCCTCAACCAGGGGCTCATCCAGCAGGGCGGGACGAGCATCATCGGCAACCAGGCGATCGGCGCGGGCGCGACCGCCACCCAGAACATCCCGCAGCAGTCCGGCGCCTCCGCCCTCAGCGCCGCCGGCGGCTCCGACAAGTAGGGGACATCCTCATGCGAAACGACGACGGGCACCAGGGCCCTCCCGTCAACAAGGGCGTCATGATCAGCGGCGGCACCCAGTACGTCGGCAACCAGGCCGTGGGAGACGGCGCCCAGGCGTCGTCCGGCGCCGTCTCCTTCCAGACGCAGGACCCGGAGCAGGCCGCTCGCACCGCACAACTCCTGGCCGTGGTCGAGCGGTTGCTGGAGGAGCACCGCACCGCGCTCGACGACCCCGACGCCACCAGCAGGGAACTACGCCGGCTGCGCGAGGAACTCCAGGAGGAGGAGCCACAGCCGACCGTCCTGCGGCGCGCCCTGCACCGGCTGAACGAGTTCGTCCAGCCGGTGGCCCCGCTCGTCGTCGCGGTCGGACAGCTCGCGCAGTCGGTGCAGAGCCTGCCGGGGGTCTGAACCGGCCGTGAGGCAGGGCGACGGCCGTGCGGACGGGCCCGGCGCGGGCCGTCCGGCCCAATCCGCCCTGCGGCCGTCGGCGACGCTGTGGCACGGTGCTGGGAGGCGAGCGGGAAGGGCGCGCACGTGGGTGATCTCCTTCTGGTCCGGCACGGCGAGACCGAGTGGTCACGGTCCGGGCGGCACACCGGCTGGACGGACGTGCCGCTGACCGAGCACGGGCGCGAGGAGGCGCGGCGGCTGACGCCGTTGATCCGTGCGCAGGGCATCGGGGCCGCCTTCGTCAGCCCGTTGCGGCGAGCACGGGAGACCGCCGAGCTCATCGGGCTGCACGAGGTGGCGGACGTGGCGGTCGACGCGGAGCTGCGGGAGTGGGACTACGGCGGGTACGAGGGGGTCACGACCGCCGAGATCCAGCGGGAGCGGCCGGGGTGGTTCCTGTTCACGGACGGGGTCGCGCCCGGACCGCCCGACCGCCCCGGGGAGAGCGTGCGGCAGGTCGGGGAGCGCGCGGACCGGATGCTGGCCAAGGTGGACGCCGCGCTCGGCGACGGCGAAGGCTGTGTGGCGCTCGTGGCGCACGGGCACTTCCTGCGGGTGCTCACGGCCCGGCGGCTGGGGCTGCCGGCGGCGGACGGGGCGCTGTTCCAGCTGGCGACGGGGACGGTGTGCCGGCTGGGCACGGAGCACGGGCGGCCGGTGATCGCCGAGTGGAATGTCAGACCCGGGTCGTAGCCTTCCCAGCAGATGGGGCGTGTGCCTGACCGGCAGGGGCCGGCGCGGTAGAGGCCCACGCCCCCGTCGACGCCCACACCCCCGTCGACGCCCACGCCCGCGTCGACGCCCGCCCGGGAAGGAGCACGCCGTGTCCCGACCGCCGACCGCCGCCCAACGGCGTGTCATCGATGCCGCCGACCCGGTCACCGGGCGGCTCAGGGGTACGCAGGCCCAGCTCGCGGCACTGGTGAAGCGAGGGCTCGCCTTCCGGCACCCGCGGCCGCCGCACGATCACTTTCTGACGCCGGCCGGGCATCGGATACGGGAGGCGGATCCGACGGCGCCCGCGAAGGCCGAGGCTCCCGCGGCCGGCGGGGTGTTCGCGGCCCGGATCGGCGGTGAGGAAAGCCCGCCGAGGAGCGGGCCGGCCCGGGTCCGCGAGGTGCACAGCGCCTGGCAGGGGCTGCTGGAGCTGCGCCGGATGACCAACCCGGACGGGGCGACGGACCGGCCGTGCGCATGGGAGCGTACGCATCTGGTGCAGGCCGCCGCGCTCGCCCTGGAGGCCGCCGGGCACCGTCCGGCCGGGCCGGACCTGGAGGAGGGCTACCGGGTGCGGGCCACCCCACAGCCGGAGGCGGTCGCCGTGCACGAGCCGGACGGCGCGCGGCTGCGGGCCTGCGCCGCCACACTGGAGGAGGCGGGGTGGCAGGCCGGCGAGCACACCGAACCTCGCACAAGAGCGCGATATCTGCTGGCATCCCCGCGCCGGGCATGACGGGCGTGCCAAGATCGGTGCACAGGACATCGAAGGCGAGAAGAGGAAGCAGTGAGCGAGCCGTTTTCCGTCCGGGTCACCGTCCGCGGCTACGAGACGGATGTGCAGGGGCACGTCAACCAGAGCGTGTACATCAACTATGCGGAGCACGCCCGCTGGTCGTTGCTCCAGGCCGCGGGCATCAGCCAGGCGGGCCTGATAGGCAAGGGCGTCGGCCCCGTCGCGCTGGAGACGACGATCCGCTACAAGCGGGAGCTGCTCGCCGGTGACGAGGTAGACGTGACCTGCGCCTTCGAGTGGTCGGGCGGCAAGACGTTCCAGATCCGGCAGACCGTTCGCAAGGCGGACGGCACGGTGGCGGCCGAGCTGACGGCGGTCGGTGGTCTGTTGGACCTCAAGGAGCGCAGGATGGTCGCCAACCCGCAGGACTACTTCAAGGAACTGGCCTCGGACCCGAGCCTGTTCGGGCTCTAGTCAGGGCATGGCACTGCTGAGCCGGGCGCCGGTCGACGGGTCGTACGTCACCGACGTACTCCCGCCGCTGCATTCGGGGGCGGCCACGGCGGCCGGTCACCAACTCGCCTTCCAGGTAGGGACGTTGATCGCGGCGGGCGCGCTGGTGCTGGCGGCGGCTCTGTTGAGGAAGCGTCAGAACTGAGCACAACCATTCGCATACCCGGTGGGTCACACCATGCAGGAGCAACCACCTCCAATGGAGACCAGGGGGAAATATGCGATACGCACGTTCTGTCCTGTCCGCTGCCGCGCTGGCGGCCCTGACGGTGGGCACCACAGCCGCCCTCACGGCGCCCGCCTCCGCCGCGCCCAACACCACCCCGCAGAAGGTCTGCGGGAGCAGCTACAAGACGGTGAACTCCGCGGCCATCGGCTCGCTGGGCACCATCTACCTGACGTACAACGCGTCCAACGGCAAGAACTGCGTGGCGACCATCCGCAACAACCCGGGCACGGCCATGGACATGTCGGCGTGGATCTACGTGTCCGACACCGAGGAGTACGACGAGGACTACGGGCAGTACACGTCGTACGCCGGACCGACCTACGTCTACGGCAAGGCGCACTGCGTGGACTGGGGCGGTCACATCAAGAACGTGTACGTGCAGGTGACGGGCTCCAACTGCGGTGCCCTGAAGGAGAACCGGGTGACCTTCACCCGGTGACCCGGATACGGGGACATCGCGGTGCGACTAGGCGGCGTTCTTCCAGACCGTCATGTCCATGCTGAGAAAGGCGATCTCCGGCAGTGCCGTCGATTTCGTCTGGACCACGAGCAGCGCGATGTCCCCGGACGGGTGCTTGACGCAGATCTCGGTGCCGGCCGCCACGGAGGCCAGCGTCCAGCGGTGTTGGTCGGCGCCGCCGAGCATGAGACGGCATTCGTCGAGGGTGGTGCCCGCCTTGCCGGGCATCTGGAGGAACACGCTGGTGTCGCTCTCGATCGCGCAGCTGGAGCTGTCGCAGTCGAGACGGATGTCCCCCTTGCGGTCCTCGCGCCAGAGCGGCTCCTCGAAGCTCAGTGAGGTGTCCGCGTTCAGCAGCACGGGGGCCTGGGTGAGGACTTGCGGTGACGGGGACCTCGTCGGGGTGGGCTTCGACGCCTCCGGCGTCCTGTCACCGCTTCCCGCCGCCTCGGCATCGTCCTGCGACGTCGGTGCGGAGGTCGACGACGACGCCCCCGACCCGCCCCCCGACGAACCTTCGGACTCCCCCGCACCGGACGTGGTCGGCGCGCCCGCGACCCAGTCCCGGAACCGGCCCCCCGCCTGCGAGACCATCCACGCGAAGCCCGTCAGCACCAGCGCCCCGGCCAGCACGGCCGCGATCGTGATCAGTGCCGTACGCCGTCTGCGCGCCCGTCGATCGTCCGGCCCCGTCCGCTGCGGCTGTGTGACGACCAGCGGCCGCGTGTGCAGGATCCGGGTGGGGTCGGGCACGGGGGACGGAACTGTTGGCTCCGGCCCCATGACGTCCCGCCAGACGGTCGGCCCCGCACCCGCGTCGGCGTCCGTGCCCAGTCGCCGCCGGCACCACTCGACGACCTCCGCCAAGGTGGCGCGCTCCTCCGGGGCCGCGGCCAGGCACCGGGCGAACAGGGGGCGGAGCGGCTCGGGCAGGACGGACAGGTCCGGTTCGTCGTGCACGATGCGGTAGAGCACGCCGACCGCGGAGCCCTCCCCGTACAGCGGGCGGCCCAGGGCCGCGAACGCCGCGGTCTGGCCCAGTGCGAAGACGTCGGTCGCGGCCGTGACCTCGCCCCCGGCGGCTTGCTCGGGAGCCATGAAATGGGGCGTGCCGACGGTGGAGCCCGTGGCGGTGTGGGAGCTGAGGTCGGTGGCCAGCGAGATGCCGAAGTCGATCACCCGGGGCCCGTCGGCGGCCAGCAGCACGTTCGACGGCTTCAGGTCCCGGTGCACGATGCCCGCACCGTGGATGGCCTGGAGTGCCTCGGCGACGCCCGCCATCAGCCACAGCACGGCGGGCACCGGCAGCGGTCCGCGCCGGGCGACGGCCTCCGTCAGGGAGGGTCCGGGCACGTACAGCGTGGCCAGCCAGGGCGGTACGCCGTCCGTGTCGGCGTCGATCAGTTCGGCGGTGTACGCGCCCCGGACCCGTCGGGCCGCCTCCACCTCCCGGCGGAACCGCCGCCGGAAGGCCGGGTCGTCGGCCAGCTCCGGCCGCACCACCTTGATCGCCACCGGCCGGCCGCCCTGCGTGTGCGACAGATAGACCCGGCCCATGCCACCCGCGCCCAGCCGGGCGGCGAGACGGTATCCGGCCACTACGGACGGATCGTCCGCCTGGAGTGGCTGGAACACCTCGGTCGCGTTGCTCATCGGCCCGCTTCCCCCCTCATCCCCTTGTCCCCCTCAATCCCCTGAACCCCGGGTCAACCAAGAGTTGACCGAGGCAGAAGCCTAAGCGGAATTCGGGTGCGGAAGGTCCCGGCCATCTGCCAGGCGGAGCTGTTCGCCGACCTCAGGGAGTCGCAGGGGTCCGGGGCGGCGTCCCGGTGATCTCCTCTCCCGCCTCCATCGGGTGGGTCACGTCATGGGCGTCCCGGCCGCCCCTGCCGAGGTGGTTGAAGACCAGGTTGAGCACGACCGCCGCCACACAGCCCGTCGAGATGCCGGAGTCGAGGACGATCCGCGCCGTCTCCGGGAAGGCGTGGTAGAACTCCGGCGCCGTGATCGGGACGATGCCTACGGCGAGCGAGACGGCGACGATCAGGACGTTGTTGTCCTTGTCGAGGCCGGCCCGGACGAGGGTCTGTATGCCGCTCGCGGCGACCGAGCCGAAGAGGACGACGCCCGCGCCGCCGAGCACCGGGCGGGGCACGACCGCGATGAGCGAGGCCGCCATCGGGCACAGGCCCATCAGCACCAGGAAGCCACCGCCGACGGCGACGACGTACCGGCTGCGGATCTTCGTCATCGCGACCAGGCCGATGTTCTGCGCGAAGGCGCTGCACATGAAGCCGTTGAACAGCGGGCTGATCGCCGAGCCGAGGGTGTCGGCGCGCAGGCCGGCCGCGATGGTCCTCTCGTCGGCCGGGCGGTCGACGATCTCACCCAGTGCCAGCATGTCGGCCGTCGACTCGGTCATCGACACCACCATCACCACGCACAGCGAGACGATCGCGGCGAGCTGGAACTGCGGGGCGCCGAAGTGGAACGGGGTCGGGAAGCCGATGACGTCCGCGTCCGCGACCGGGCCGAAGTCCGTGACACCGAACGGGATCGCGATCAGCGTCCCCACGACCAGGCCGAGGAGTACGGCGATCTGCTTGACGAAGCCGGTGGTGAAGCGGCGCAGGAGCAGCACGATCAGCAGGGTTCCGCCCGCCAGGCCCAGGTTGGTCGCCGAACCGTAGTCGTCCGAGGCGGGGTTGGGGCCTTGCGCCCAGCCGAAGGCGACCGGGAGGAGGGAGATACCGATCAGCGTGATGACCGTACCGGTGACCACGGGTGGGAAGAAGCGGACCGCCTTGCTGAAGAAGGGGGCGGCGAGGAAGCCGAGGAGGCCGGCGACGATGACCGCGCCGAAGATGATCGGCAGGGCGTCGGACTTGTCCTCGGTGGAGGCGACGATCGCGGTCATGGGGGCGACGCCGGCGAAGGTGACACCGTTGACGAACGGCAGCCGGGCGCCGATCTTCCAGATGCCGAGGGTCTGCAGGAAGGTGGCGAGGCCGGCGGTGAAGAGGCAGGCGCCGGTGAGGAAGGTCAGGTCGGTGGCGCTCAGGCCGATGGCGGCGCCGACGATCAGGGGTGGGGCGACGACTCCCGCATACATGGCGGCCACGTGCTGCAGGCCCGTGGTGGCCATTTTGAGTGCGGGGAGTTTCTCGTCAACGGGGTGGGCGGTCACGGCGGTTCCTCCGGGTCAGCTAACACGTCGGCTCGGACGTGGGTTTCTTGGAGGTGGTGCGCGGTCGTGCGGGACCGGGGACGGGCCCGTTCCGGGGGAAACGGTGACCGTTCCGGGGCGCACGCGTTCACGCGCGCCCCGGAGACGGCCGCCATGGACCCCGCTCGGGTCCACGGCTACCGGTCGGGAGCCGTCCCTCCCGACCGGAGTTCTTCTGAGACCGTCAGGCCTGCGCGGCGATCCTCGCCAGGCGCTGGGCCTCTTCCCGCGTCGAGCGGGCGATGGCGTCCTCGTCGACCGTGCGGAGCCGTCCCTGCTCCACGATCTGACGGCCGTTGACGAACGACGCCGTGACCGGGGCGGCCGCGCCGAAGACCAGGGCGGTCACCGGGTCGGCGATGGAGGCGTGGGCGAGGGTGTCCATCTTCCACAGCACGAGGTCGGCGAGCTTGCCCGGCTCCAGCGAGCCGATCTCGGCGGACCGGCCGAGGACCTGGGCGCCGCCGTACGTCCCGAGCCGCAGCGCCTGCCGGGCGTTCAGGGCGGCCTCGCGGTGGGCGCCGAGGCGGTTGATGAGCAGGGCGTTGCGCAGTTCGGTGTGCAGTTCGCCGGACTCGTTGGAGGCGGTGCCGTCGACGCCGAGGCCGACCGGGACGCCGGCCGCCAGCATGTCGGGGACACGGGCGATACCGGCCGCGAGGCGGGCGTTGGAGGACGGGCAGTGGGCGACGCCGGTCTTCGTGCGGGCGAAGGCGGCGATGTCGGAGTCGTTCATGTGGACGCAGTGCGCCATCCACACGTCCTCGCCGAGCCAGCCGGTGGACTCGAAGTAGTCGGTGGGGCCCATGCCGAACAGCTCGTGGCAGAACTTCTCCTCCTCCACGGTCTCCGAGCCGTGGGTGTGCATGCGCACGCCGAGGCGGCGGGCCAGCTCGGCGCCCTGCTTCAGGAGTTCGGTGGAGATGGAGAAGGGCGAGCAGGGGGCGACGGCGACCTGGGTCATGGCGTCGAAGGAGGCGTCGTGGTGCTGCTTGACGGTCTCCTCGGTCCCGGCGAGCGCGCCTTCGAGGGTCTCGACGGCGAAGTCCGGCGGCAGCCCGCCGTCCTTCTCGCTGCGGTCCATGGAACCGCGGGCGAGGGTGAAGCGGACGCCCATGTCACGGGCGGCGCCGATGATGGCGCCGGAGAGGTCGCCGGAGCCCTGCGGGTAGACGTAGTGGTGGTCCATGGCGGTGGTCACGCCGCCGCGGGCCATCATCGCCAGCGAGCCCTGCGCGGCCGAGCGCACCATCTGCTCGTCGATGCGCGCCCAGGTCGGGTAGAGGGCGACGAGCCAGTTGAAGAGGTTGTGGTCGGTGGCCAGACCCCGGGTGATCCACTGGTAGAAGTGGTGGTGGGTGTTGACCAGGCCGGGGGTGACCAGGTGCCCGGTGGCGTCGATACGGCGTACGACGTTCTCCAGGCCCTCGGGGGCCTTGCCCGCGCCGAGGGACTCGATGCGGTTGCCGGCGATGACGACGTACCCCGTCGCGTACTCGGTGTCCTGCGCGTCGACGGTGGCGATCGAACAGTTCTCGATGACGATACGCTGGGCTGCTGCCATGGTTCGCCCCTTTTTCACGGGAGTTGTGCTGATCGGAGAGGGCACGGCAGGACCCCGGGAGTTTTGAGTGCCGTGACCGGGGAGCCGGGTCCGCGGGGAGGCGGGTTCCCCGGTCACGGGTGCCGAAAGGGGATGGATCAGAGGTTGGTGAGGTCCATCGGGATCTTCGCCTCGCAGCCGTCCCGCAGGATGGTGGCCTCGATCAGGCCGTAGGGGCGGTCGGCGGCGAAGTACACCTCGTTGTCGTTCTTCAGCCCGAAGGGCTCCAGGTCGACGAGGAAGTGGTGCTTGTTCGGCAGCGAGAAGCGGACCTCGTCGATCTCGCTGCGGTTGTTGATGATCCGCGAACCCATCTGGTACAGGGTCTGCTGGAGGGAGAGCGAGTAGGTCTCGGCGAAGGCCTGGAGCATGTGCTTCCTGGTCTGCTCGTAGGACTTCTCCCAGTTGGGCATCCGCTGCTCGTCGTCGGTCCAGTTGAACCGCCAGCGGCCGGAGACCTGGGTCGCCAGGATGCGGTCGTACGCCTCCTTGAGCGTCGTGTACTTGTCCTTGACGTAACCCCAGAACTCGGAGTTCGTCGAGTTCATCACGACCAGGTCCTTGAGGCCCGAGACGACCTCCCACTTCTCACCGTCGTAGGTGATCTGCGTGACCCTGGTCTCCTGGCCCTTGCGGACGAAGGAGTGCTTGACCTCGTCGGCGCCGATGAACTGCGAGTTGGCGTCGGAGGCGTCGATCCGCTCCCAGGCGTACTCCTCGATCCGGATCCGGGCCTGGTGGATCGGCTCCTGCGAGGTGACGAAGTGACGGGCGAGGTGGATGCCGAACTGCTCGGCGGACTCGATGCCGTACTCCTTGGCGAACGCGTACACCGTGTTCTTGGTGGTGTCGGTCGGCAGGACGTTGGCGTTCGAGCCGGAGTAGTGGACCTCGTCCATGTCGCCGGAGAGGGCGACGGAGACGTTCAGGTCCTTGATGTGATGGGTGGCGCCGTCCCGCGTGATCTTTACGACTCGGTTCTCGGCCTTGCCGTACTGGTTCTGTCCCAGGATCGTGGGCATGTCTGCTAGCTCCCTCGGTAAACGGAGTAGCCGAACGGGTTGAGCAGCAGCGGTACGTGGTAATGCTCCCCAGGCTGCACGGCGAAGGTGATCGCCACCTCGGGGAAGAACACGGCACCGCTGTCCCGATTCGCGGGGGCGTCCTGCTGCGCATCGGCTTGCTTCTTCTCGAAATACGGCTCGACGGCGAAGTCGAGCCGTACGTGTGTGGTCCCCTCCGGCAGCGCCGGGAGGTCCTTGCACCGCCCGTCCGCGTCGGTCGCGGAGCCGCCGAGCGTCTGCCAGCCGGCGTCCCGGCCCGTGCGGGCGGAGAGCTGGACGGCGACGGCCTCGGCGGGGCGGCCGACGCTGGTGTCCAGGATGTGGGTGGACACGGAGGCGGTGGTGGCGGTGCTCATGGGGTCAGGCTTCCTCTTCGACGATGCGGGCGAGCCGGATACGGTTGATCTTGCCCAGCTCGGTGCGGACGATCTCCCGCTCCTGCTCCGGCGAGTTGCCGATCCGTTCCTTGACCGCGTCGCGCATCTGCTCGCCGGTCCGGCCGGTGGCGCAGATCAGGAAGACATGGCCGAACCGGTCCTGGTAGGCCAGGTTGAGTTCGAGCATCTCCGCCTTGAGCTCCTCGGAGGCGCCGGCCATGCCGCGCTGCTCCCGGGCCGAGGTCGGGTCGCCCGGCTTGGGGCGGCCGATCGGCGGGTGCCCGGCCATCGCCTCCTGGAGGTCCTCGGCGGTCAGCTCGGCCGTGGCGGCGTCACTGGCCTCGTAGAGGTCGTCGGCGGTGGCGTAGGGGCGGGCGGCGAGCAGCCGCTTCGCCCATGCCGTGGAGGCGCACGCCTCGTGGAGCGCGGCGAACGCCGCGTGCTCCTCCAGGGCGTTGAACCGGGTCAGGCCCGGGGGCGTGGAATTCGACGTCACGGGAGCCTCCGTGGCCGCGCAGGGCCTTCGTACTGAACGGGCGTGCCGATAGCTAACGCCCTACGACGACGAGACGTCAACACTTTGTTGAAAATTCGCGGCGACGAAACCGGGCGGGCCCCCCGCCGACCACCTCAGGCGTTCTTGTCCCGGTTCAGGTAGTTGTAGACGGTGAAGCGGCTCACCCCGAGCGCGCTCGCCACGGTCTCCACGCCGTGCCGCACGGAGAAGGCGCCCCGCGCCTCCAGTATCCGTACGACCTCCTGCTTGGCCTTGCGGTCCAGGTCGGCCAGCGGCCGGCCCTTCCTGCGCTCCATGGCGGCCAGGATGTGGTCCAGGGAGTCGGCGAGCTGGGGCAGCCGTACGGCGACGACGTCGGCACCCTGCCAGGAGAGCACGACGTCCTCGGGGCCGGCCTCGTCCGGCGGGAGTATCTCGCCACCCATGGCGTCGACCAGCGGCTTCACGGCCGCGATGAAGGGCTCGCCCCCGGCGCCGGTCACCGGTCGCCCTCCCCGACCACGTTGAGCTGGAGGGAGATCCGGGTGGCACCGGCCTCCAGGCTCCTGCGCAGCAGGGCGTCCACGGCGGTGAGCACGGCGTCGGCACCGCCCTCCGCCGTGTTGCCGAACGGACCGACGTCCACCGCGTCCAGCGCGGCCGCCTCGATGACCTCGCGGGCCGCCAACGCGTGCGCGGGCGCCTCGTCGAGATCGAAGGGCTCGGTCGTGAACTCCACTCTCAATCGCACGCGGTCAACCTAACGCGCGGCGCCGCCTTCCGCCGAGCCCTCTTGACAAGCTGGGACACACAACGGCAATCTTCCAATAAGCAGAAACTAACTTCCGCAATACGGAAACTTGACACGGAAGGGAGCGCCGGCGATATGCCAGTCTTTGAATCGGACACAGCCGCAGAGCAGCGCTTCAACGTCAACCTGTCGATCCTCTTCACGGAACTCCCGCTCCTGGAGCGTCCCGCGGCCGCCGCCGCGGCCGGCTTCACCGCGGTCGAGCTGTGGTGGCCCTGGGTCGACTCCCCCACCCCCGAGCAGTCCGAGCTCGACGCCCTGAAGAAGGCCATCGAGGACGCGGGCGTCCAGCTCACGGGGCTGAACTTCTACGCCGGTCAGCTGCCCGGCCCCGACCGCGGCGCCCTGTCGGTCCCGGGCGAGGAGTCGGAGAAGTTCCGCGCCAACATCGACGTGGTGGCGGACTTCGCGGCCTCCCTGGGCTGCAAGGCGCTCAACGCCCTGTACGGCAACCGCGTCGAGGGCGTGGACCCGGCCGAGCAGGACGCGCTCGCGCTGGAGAACCTGGTCCTCGCGGCCCGGGCGGCCGACCGCATCGGCGCGATCCTGCTGATCGAGACGCTGAACAAGCCGGAGTCGCCGCTGTACCCGCTGGTCAGCGCCCCGGCCGGCGTCGGCGTCGTCGACAAGGTCAACGAGGCGACGGGGCTGGGCAACGCGAAGTTCCTCATGGACCTGTACCACCTGTCCATGAACGGCGAGGACCTGCCGGCGGTGATCGAGCAGTACGCCGCGAAGACCGGCCATGTGCAGATCGCCGACAACCCGGGGCGCGGCGCGCCCGGCACGGGGGCGCTGCCGCTTGAGGAGCTGTTGGGCCGGTTGCAGAAGGCCGGTTACGAGGGCTGGGTCGGGCTTGAGTACAAGCCGGGTGACCGTCCGAGTGCGGAGGCGTTCGGCTGGCTGCCGGTGGAGCACCGCGCCGGCCGCTGACGGCGCCGGCCCTGAGGGGCTGCCCCCAGACCCCCGCTTCGGCCCCGAAAGGGCCTCGTCCTCAAACGCCGGACGGGCTGAATTTCGCTGACCGGCATCTATTCGTTTGCGCACCACAGCAGTTCAGAGAGGTACCCCCAATCATGAGCAACCTCCCCAAGATCGCCTGGATAGGCCTCGGCATCATGGGCTCCCCCATGTCCGAGAACCTGATCAAGGCGGGCTACCAGGTCACCGGCTTCACGCTGGAGCAGGACAAGCTGGACCGCCTGGCCGCCGCAGGCGGTGCGGTGGCCGCCTCGATCGCCGAGGCCGTGAAGGACGCCGATGTCGTCATCACGATGGTGCCGGCCTCCCCGCAGGTCGAGGCCATCTCCTACGGCCCCGACGGGATCCTGGAGAACGCGAAGTCCGGCGCGCTGCTGATCGACATGTCCTCGATCACCCCGCAGACCTCGGTCGACCTGGCGAAGGCCGCCAAGGCCAAGGGGATCCGCGTGCTGGACGCCCCGGTGTCCGGCGGCGAGGCGGGGGCCATCGAGGCCGTGCTGTCGATCATGGTCGGTGGCGAGCAGGCCGACTTCGACACCGCGAAGCCGATCCTCGAAGCCCTCGGCAAGACGATCGTGCTGTGCGGGCCGCCCGGCTCGGGTCAGACCGTGAAGGCGGCCAACCAGCTGATCGTCGCCGTGAACATCCAGGCGTGCGCCGAGGCCGTGGTCTTCCTGGAGAAGTCCGGCGTGGACCTGACGGCCGCGCTGGACGTCCTGGGCGGCGGCCTGGCCGGCTCGACCGTGCTGACGCGGAAGAAGGACAACTTCCTGAACCGCGACTTCAAGCCCGGTTTCCGCATCGACCTGCACCACAAGGACATGGGCATCGTCACCGACGCCGCCCGCAACGTCGGCGCCGCCCTGCCCGTCGGCGCCGTCGTCGCCCAGCTGGTCGCGTCCCTGCGTGCGCAGGGCGACGGCGGCCTGGACCACTCGGCCCTGCTGCGGGCCGTGGAGCGCCTCTCCGGCGCCCAGGTCTGACCAGGTCCGACCGCACCCCGAGACTTCCGGGCGGCGCCCCCGCTGACATCTGTCCTGTCGCGCCCAGGCGGGGGCGTCGCCCGGAATCAACCGCTGCAAACAACTTCAACAAACTGTTGACGTTCAGATTCTCCCACTTCTAGGCTCCATCAAGCGGAAAGAGTTTTCCGCTGCCACCAGCACGGAAGTGCCACCGCACGGAAGGTCCACGATGTCGAAGCGCGTGCTCACGACCGAGGCCGGCGCCCCGGTCGCCGACAACCAGAACTCCGCCTCCGCCGGCGTCGGCGGCCCGCTCCTCCTCCAGGACCAGCACCTGCTGGAGAAGCTGGCGCGCTTCAACCGCGAGCGGATCCCGGAGCGCGTGGTGCACGCCCGGGGCTCCGGCGCGTACGGCCACTTCGAGGTGACCGACGACGTCACCGGCTTCACCCACGCCGACTTCCTGAGCGCGGTGGGCAAGCGGACCGAGGTGTTCCTGCGCTTCTCGACCGTGGCCGACAGCCTCGGCGGCGCGGACGCGGTGCGCGACCCGCGCGGTTTCGCGGTCAAGTTCTATACGGCGGAGGGCAATTACGACCTCGTCGGCAACAACACCCCGGTGTTCTTCATCAAGGACCCGATCAAGTTCCCCGACTTCATCCACTCGCAGAAGCGCGACCCGTTCACGGGCCGTCAGGAGCCGGACAACGTGTGGGACTTCTGGGCACACGCCCCGGAGGCCACGCACCAGGTGACCTGGCTGATGGGCGACCGCGGCATCCCGGCGTCGTACCGCCACATGAACGGCTACGGCTCGCACACCTACCAGTGGACGAACGCCGACGGCGAGGCCTTCTTCGTCAAGTACCACTTCAAGACGAACCAGGGCGTGCGCTGCCTGAGCGCCGAGCAGGGCGCCGAGCTCGCGGGCAAGGACCCGGGCTCCCACCAGACGGACCTGCTGCAGGCCATCGAGCGGGGCGTGCACCCGTCGTGGACGCTGTACGTCCAGCTCATGCCGGCCGCCGAGGCGGCGGACTACCGCTTCAACCCGTTCGACCTCACCAAGGTCTGGCCGCACAAGGACTACCCGCTCCAGCGCGTGGGCCGTCTCGTCCTCGACCGCAACCCGGACAACGTCTTCGCCGAGGTCGAGCAGGCCGCGTTCTCCCCGAACAACTTCGTGCCGGGCATCGGCCCCTCCCCCGACAAGATGCTCCAGGGCCGTCTCTTCGCCTACGCGGACGCGCACCGTTACCGCCTGGGCGTGAACCACACCCAGCTGGCGGTGAACGCCCCCAAGGCGACGAGCGCGCGGAACTACGGCCGTGACGGCCTCATGGCGACCAACTCCCAGGGCCGTGCCGCGAAGAACTACGAGCCGAACTCCTACGACGGCCCGGTGGAGACCGGCCGCCCGCTGTCGGCCCCGCTGGCCGTGACCGGCCACACCGGCACCCACGAGGCCCCGCTGCACACCAAGGACGACGACTTCTTCCAGGCGGGCGAGCTGTACCGCCTCATGTCCGCCGAGGAGAAGTCCCGCCTGATCGCGAACATCGCCGGCGGCCTGTCCCAGGTCTCCCGCGACGACGTGATCGAGAAGAACCTGGCCCACTTCCACGCCGCCGACCCCGAGTACGGCAAGCGCGTGGAGGAGGCGGTCCGCGCCCTGCGCGAGGACTGAACCCCCGGGCTGCGTCCGACTCCTGACGGGAGGTCATGAGCCGGACGCACCGCCCGCGCCACAGCGCCGATCGACCCGGATGAGGGGTGGTCGACCGGCAACGGGGCGCGGGCAACGTGAGGACCGCGGCGGCGTGCGAGCCAGTGCGGTGGTGAAGGTCCGGGCCTCCTTCTCGACCAGAGGGAAGGAGCCCCCGGTTCCGTCGCTGCCGCCGCGGTCCCGAGCCTCCCCCCAAAGACCCCGTCCGGCGGCGCGAACGTCCTGTCGCGCCCAGCCTCGCACCGTCGGACGGCCACAACCCCCTACCTCACCGGCCGAAGAGCGCCGGGTACGGACGGTCCCGTACCCGGCGCTCTTCGGTGTTCCCCGAGCCCTACCGGCGTACGCCACCGGTCGTACGCCCTCTACGCAACCCTCAAATCAACCTCTGAACACACGTCGCGAGGCTTCAACCGCGCCCGGTGCAGGGCACATTGTTCTCACACGAGGCCCGCCGACACGGGGGCGGCGGGCCTCGACGGGGGAGCACGGTTCACGGGGGAGCACGGTTCACGGGGGAGCACGGAAAAGGGGCGGTCCGGCCTTTCGGCTGGACCGCCCCTTCGGTGTCCGGGCGGGTGGAGCGGGCGTGTCAGACCTTCAGGGTCTTGATGGACGTGGGCGCGTGCTCCGGCTCCGTCGCGAGCTCCTCGAACTCGACGACGTTGCTGATGTCGTTGGTGGTCGACATGGCGATGTTGGTGACCCGCTCCAGGATCGCCTCGACGACGACCGGCACCTGGTGCTCGGCGGCGAGCTTCTTGGCCTGCTCCAGGGCCGCGCCGAGCTCCGCCGGGTCGGTCACCCGGATCGCCTTGCAGCCGAGGCCCTCGGCGACCTTGACGTGGTCGACGCCGTAGACGCCGAGCTCGGGCGAGTTGATGTTCTCGAACTCCAGCTTGACCTGGAAGTCGATGTCGAACGCCCGCTGCGCCTGACGGATCAGGCCCAGGTAGGAGTTGTTGACGAGGACATGGACGTACGGGATCTTGTGCTGCGCCCCGACCGCCAGTTCCTCGATCATGAACTGGAAGTCGTAGTCGCCGGACAGGGCGACGACCTGCGCCTCCGGGTCGGCCTTGGCGACGCCCAGGGCGGCCGGGACGGTCCAGCCGAGCGGGCCCGCCTGACCGCAGTTGATCCAGTGCCGCGGCTTGAAGACGTGCAGCATCTGGGCGCCGGCGATCTGCGAGAGGCCGATGGTGGAGACGTACCGCGTCTCCGGGCCGAAGGCCTTGTTCATCTCCTCGTAGACACGCTGCGGCTTGATCGGGATGTCGTCGAAGTGCGTACGGCGCTGGAGGGTGGCCTTGCGCTCCTGCGCGGACGCGGCCCACGCCGAGCGGTCGGGCAGCTTGCCGGCCGCCTTCAGCTCCCGTGCGACCTCGACGAACAGCTCCAGGGCCGCCTTCGCGTCGGACGCGATGCCGTAGTCCGGGGCGAAGATCTTGCCGATCTGGGTGGGCTCGATGTCGACGTGGACGAACTTGCGTCCGGCCGTGTAGACGTCGAGCTTGCCGGTGTGGCGGTTGGCCCAGCGGTTGCCGATGCCGAGGACGAAGTCGGACTCCAGGAAGGTCGCGTTGCCGTAGCGGTGCGAGGTCTGCAGGCCCACCATGCCGGCGTTCAGCTCGTGGTCGTCGGGCAGCAGGCCCCAGCCCATCAGGGTCGGGACGACCGGGGTGCCGGTCAGCTCGGCGAACTCGACGAGGAGTTCGGCGGCGTCGGCGTTGATGACACCGCCGCCCGCGACGATCAGCGGCCGCTCGGACTCGTTGAGGAGCGTGATCGCCTTCTCGATCTGGGCTCGGGTCGCGGCCGGCTTGTACGCCTGGAGCGGCTCGTACGTCTCCGGGTCGAACTCGATCTCGGTGAGCTGGACGTCGATCGGCAGGTCGATCAGGACCGGGCCGGGACGGCCGGAGCGCATCAGGTGGAAGGCCTGCTGGAAGACGCCGGGGACCTGGGCGGCCTCCAGGACGGTCACCGCCATCTTGGTGACCGGCTTGGCGATCGAGGCGATGTCGACGGCCTGGAAGTCCTCTTTGTGGATCACGGCGGTCGGTGCCTGGCCGGTGATGCACAGGATCGGGATGGAGTCGCCGATCGCGGAGTACAGGCCGGTGATCATGTCGGTGCCGGCCGGGCCGGACGTGCCGATGCAGACGCCGATGTTGCCCGGGTGGGTCCTCGTGTAGCCCTCGGCCATGTGCGAGGCGCCCTCCACGTGGCGGGCGAGGGTGTGGTTGATGCCCCCGGAGGCCTTGAGGGCCGCGTAGAAGGGGTTGATCGCCGCACCCGGCACGCCGAACGCGTTGCTGACGCCCTCGCGCTTGAGGATCTCGACTGCCGCTCGGGCAGCGGTCATACGAGCCATTGAGTACTCCTGCTTCGGCTGTCGGATTCGCACTCCCGTCGCGCCCCGCGGTGAGCAATTCCGTGACGATGTCGGTTCCGCACTGATTTCCACATTGCGGAAACACTTTTCTACTATCTGGAAGCAATGTAGGTGGGCCGGTGAAGGCCGTCAAGGGGCGGACAACCGGGCGCCCCCTGGAGGACGATGGGAGCGCTGTCCCGATACGAGGGCGTCCTGGAGTGGCCATGTCCGAGAGCGTGCCGCTGCGCTGCCCGGCCTGCCGCCGGGAGCATCTGTACGCGGCACCCGTCTACCCGTGCGCCTGCGGGGTGCCCGTCGCGCCGACGCTCGACCCGCACGGGGTCGCGACCGCCGTCGTCCATCGGACCTGGGACGACGAATGGGTCCGCGTGCGCTGCGCGGAGTGCGGCCGTGAGAACGAGTGGCCCCGTCCGGAGCTGGGGTGCCCTTGCGGGGTGCTGCTGCGGGTGGGGGTGGTGGAGACGCCACGGGGCGAAGACGAGGCCACGGGCCCAGGCGGCGCCGGAGACACCGGAGACACCGGCGCCGGGACGGCGGCCACGAGCCTGGCCCCGGTCACAGGACCAGCCCCGATCCCGAGCACGGACGCGAGGCCGAGGACGGACGCAAGCCCGGGAACGGACGCAAGCCCGGGGACGGACGCAAGGCCGAGGACGGACGGAGAAAGGGACGTCGCCGGAGCCACGCACAGCCAGGCGGGCGCGGAAGCGGCCCCGGGCACGGGCACGAACCTGGGCGCGGGCGCGAACCCGGGGGCGGACGTGAACGCGAGCTCGGGTCCAGGCACGGAGGTGGACGCGCAGGCAGACCCGAGCGCTGACGCGGGCCCGGCTCCGGACCCGGGCGCAAACCCGGGGGCGGACGTGAACGCGAGCTCGGGTCCAGGCACGGAGGTGGACGCGCAGGCAGACCCGAGCGCTGACGCGGGCCCGGCTCCGGACCCGGGCTCGAACCTGAGCGCGGGCGCGAACCCGGGGGCGGACGTGAACGCGAGCTCGGGTCCAGGCACGGAGGTAGGCGCGCAGGCAGACCCGAGCGCTGACGCGCCCCCGGCTCCGGACCCGGGCTCGGGTTCGGACCCGGGCTCGGGCTCGGACCCGGACCCGGGCTCGGAAAAGAAGCCTCCGCCGGCCACCGACGTACACCCCGACACGCGCACGCGCACAGGCGCCGACACCCCGGAGCGCCCCACCCCCCGCCGCCCCTTCCAGCCCATCACCATCCGCACCGCCCACGACGCCGTCACGGCCGCCGCCGTCTATCTGCGCTGGCTCGGCTACCGGGACATCCGCCGCGCCGACCAGCGGCCACCGACCGGCATCGGGATCGCCGCGCACGGGCTGCTCGCGCAGGTCGATCCGACCGTGGCGCCGGCTTCGCTGCGGGACGTGGAGTGTCTGTGGCTGACCGCGATGACGGAGTCCGCGGACTGCGTCTACTTCTCCCTCGCCGGGTACGCCCCCGACGCCCGCGCCCGCGCCGACTCGCTGGGCGTGCCGCTGTTCGTGCTGGACCTCACGGGCACGCCCCAGCCGGTCAACAGCCTCGCCGACGACCTGGACGCGGAGGGCGCGCGGTAATCCGTTCGCGCTGGGGGCCGACGTCGACGGACACTCGGCCCATGCGTATCCGCCCCGCCACGGCCGACGAGCTCCCGGTGCTCCAGGACATCGAGCGCGCCGCGGGGGCCGCCTTCCGCGAGCTCGGCATGGCGGCCGTCGCCGACGACGAGCCGCCCGCCCTCGACGTCCTGGACGGCTACCGCCGGGCGGGCCGCGCCTGGGTGGCCTGCGACGCCGACGACCGCCCGGTGGGTTATCTCATCTGGGAGCCCGTCGACGGTGCCCTGCACATCGAGCAGGTCTCGGTGCACCCGGACGCCGCCCGCCGGGGCCTGGGCCGCGCCCTCCTCGCGTACGCCGCCGACCGCGCACACGAGGAAGACCTGGCCGCCCTCACCCTGACCACGTTCACCGAGGTCCCGTGGAACGCGCCGTACTACGCCCGTCTAGGCTTCCGCACACTGGCCGAGACCGAGCTCACCGCCGGGCTGCGCAGGATCCGCGCCCACGAGGCGGAACTCGGCCTCAACCGCTGGCCGCGCGTGTGCATGCGCCGCGACCAGCGGAACCGGCCGGCGACCAGGGCCTGTCGTTCGGCGACGCCTGCATGATCCAAACGACAGGCCCTAGGCCGGGGCGGTCCCGTACTTCTGGCGCAGTTCCACCTTCCGCACCTTCCCGGACACCGTCATCGGGAAGGACTCCAGGATCCGGAGCCGGCTGGGGATCTTGTAGTGCGCCAGCTGCCCGTCGCAGAAGGCCCGTAGCTCCTCCAGTGTCAGCGGATCGGCCGCGTCGCGCGGGATGACGCAGGCCAGTACCTCCTCGCCGTAGCGCTCGTGGGGGACGCCGACGACCTGGACGTCCGCGATCTTCGGGTGGCCGTACAGGAACTCCTCGATCTCCCGCGGGTAGATGTTCTCGCCGCCCCGGATGATCATGTCCTTGATGCGGCCGACGATCTCGACATAGCCGTCCTCACGCATCACCGCTAGGTCCCCGGTGTGCATCCAGCGCCCGGCGTCGACGGCCTCGGCGGTCTTCTCGGGTTCGTTCCAGTAGCCGAGCATCACGCTGTAGCCGCGGGTGCACAGCTCGCCCGCCGTACCGCGGGGCTGGGTCACGCCGGTCGCGGGGTCGACGATCTTCACCTCGATGTGCGGCAGGACGCGGCCGACCGTGCCGGTGCGGTGTTCGAGGTCGTCGTCCCTGCGGGTCTGGAGCGAGACCGGGGACGTCTCGGTCATGCCGTAGCAGATGGAGACCTCCGCCATGTGCATCTCGGCGACGACCCGCTTCATCACCTCCACCGGGCAGGGTGAGCCCGCCATGATGCCGGTGCGCAGGGTGGAGAGGTCGTACGACGCGAAGTCGGGGAGGTTCAGCTCCGCGATGAACATGGTGGGGACGCCGTACAGGGACGTGCAGCGCTCCTGCTGGACCGCCTCCAGCGTGGCCCTCGGGTCGAAGGACGGGGCCGGAATCACCATGCAGGCGCCGTGGGACGTGGCGGCCAGATTGCCCATGACCATGCCGAAGCAGTGGTAGAAGGGCACCGGGATGCACACCCGGTCCTGCTCGCTGTAGGCGATCAACTCCCCTACGAAATAGCCGTTGTTGAGAATGTTGTGGTGGGAGAGGGTGGCTCCCTTGGGGAACCCCGTGGTGCCGGACGTGTACTGGATGTTGATGGGGTCGTCGCAGGACAGCTCCTCGAACGGCGCCGGTGTCGCCCGCGCGACCAGTGCCTCCCAGCTGGGGTCCCCGATGTACACGGTCTCGCGCAGCTGCGGGCACTTGCCGCGCACCTGCTCGACCATGGCCCGGTAGTCGCTCGTCTTGTGACTGACGGAGGCGAAGAGGAGGGAGATGCCGGCCTGGTTGAGGACGTACTCGACCTCGTGGGTGCGGTAGGCCGGGTTGATGTTCACCATGATCGCGCCGATGCGGGCCGTGGCGTACTGCACCAGGACCCACTCGGGGCAGTTGATCGCCCAGATGCCCACCCGGTCGCCCTTGGCGACCCCGCTCGCGAGCAGCGCGTACGCCAGCTCGTCCACGTCGGCGGAGAACTCGGCGTAGGTCCAGCGCCGCCCGGACGGCACGTCGACCAGCGCCTCCCGGTCAGGCCAGGCGGCGACGGCCCGGTCCAGGCTGGCTCCGATGGTGTCGCCGAGCAGCGGCGTGTCGCCGGTCCCGTGGGTGTAGGAGTTCACCGGAAGTCCTCCTCGCGGTATTCGGCGTCCGACCCGGCGGCGGTCGCCTCGCGCAGCTCGATGCGGCGGATCTTGCCGGAGACGGTCTTGGGCAGTGGCGCGAACTCCAGGCGGCGGACGCGCTTGTAGGCGGCCAGGACCTCCCGGGAGTGCTCGAAGAGCACCTTGGCCGTGTCCGGCCCCGGCTCCCAGCCCTCCGCCAGGACGACGTACGCCTTCGGCACCGCGAGCCGCACCTCGTCCGGCGCGGGCACGACGGCCGCCTCGGCCACCGCCTCGTGCTCCAGCAGGGCGCTCTCCAGCTCGAACGGGCTGATCTTGTAGTCGGAGGCCTTGAAGACGTCGTCCGCGCGGCCGACGTAGGTGATGTAGCCGTCGGCGTCCCGCGAACCGATGTCCCCCGTCCGGTAGTAGCCGCCGGCCATCGCCTCCGCCGTACGGTCGGCGTCGCCGTGGTAGCCGGTCATCACGCCGACGGGGCGGGCGGACAGGTCGAGGGCGATCTCGCCCTCCTCGGCTCCCGGGGCGCCGGAGACCGGATCGAGGAGTTCGACGCGGAAGCCGGGGCTGGGGCGGCCCATCGAGCCGGTCTTCAGGGGCTGGCCGGGGCTGTTGGAGACCTGGACGGCGGTCTCGGTCTGCCCGAAGCCGTCCCGGATGGTCACGCCCCAGGCGCGCCGGACCTGCTCGATGACCTCGGGGTTCAGGGGCTCGCCCGCCGCCACAACCTCGCGGGGCCGGGTGCGCAGGGCGCTGAGGTCGGCCTGGATGAGCATGCGCCAGACGGTCGGCGGGGCGCAGAAGGTGGTGACGCCGGCGCGGTCCATCTCGGCCATCAGCCGGGCCGCGTCGAAGCGGGTGTAGTTGTGGATGAAGACGGTCGCCTCGGCGTTCCACGGGGCGAAGAGGTTGGACCAGGCGTGCTTGGCCCAGCCGGGCGAGGAGATGTTCAGGTGCACGTCGCCGGGCTTGAGGCCGATCCAGAACATGGTGGCCAGATGCCCGATCGGGTACGAGGCGTGGGTGTGCTCGACCAGCTTGGGGCGGGCGGTGGTGCCGGAGGTGAAGTACAGCATCAGGGGGTCGTCGGGGGCGGTCGGCCCGTCGGGGGTGAACTCGGCGGAGGCGGCGTAGGCGTCCTCGTACGTCTGCCAGCCCTCGCGCTGCCCGCCGACGCTGATCCGCGTGTACCGGCCGGGCACCTCGTCGAACTTCCCGGTGTCCTCGGCCCGGACCAGGACATGCCGGACGCGTCCGCGTTCCACCCGGTCGCGCAGGTCGGCCGGGCCGAGCAGCGGGGTGGCCGGGATGACGACGGCGCGCAGCTTCATCGCGGCGAGGGCGGTCTCCCACAGCTCGGCCTGGTTGCCGAGCATGACGAGGACGCGGTCCTCGGCACGGACGCCCCGCGCGCGCAGCCAGTTGGCGACGCGGTCGGACCGCTCGGCCATCTCGGCGAACGACAGCCGGACCTCGCTGCCGTCCTCCTCGACGATGTGCAGCGCGAGGCGGTCGTTTCCGGCCGCGACGACGTCGAACCAGTCGAGCGCCCAGTTGAACCGGTCGGGTCGCGGCCAGGCGAAGCCCTCGTAGGCCGTCGCGTAGTCCTCGCGGTGGTCGAGCAGGAAGTCCCGCGCTCTGCGGAACTGCTCCGTCCCCGTAGTCATCTGTCCTCCTGATTGACCGGACCTTGCCGGGCGGCTCTCTGTCATCGTGTAATCCGTGACGTGGGTCTCACTACCCCCGAACGGGGGTGTGCGCTCGGGAAACAGCGGTGAAAGGGCGAGCACGTGGCAGTGGACGCGGCCGCATCGGTGGAGATAAGGGGCGCGCTGGTACGCCTGCGCCGCTCGACGGGTCTGCCGGTCGCCTTCGGCGGCATGGTGGAGCCGGGGCGCCCGCGGATGCGCATCAGCGAACTGAACGGCACGGCGACCGAGTCCCTGAGCAGACTCGCGGTGACCGCCGGCAACGGCCTGGGCGGCAAGGCCGTCGCCCTCGCCCGCCCCTGCGCGGTCACGGACTACTCCGTCTCCCGGCAGATCACCCACGAGTACGACGCCGCGGTCGCCGCGGAGGGGCTGCGTTCGGTGCTGGCGATCCCGGTCGTCGTACGGCGCCGGGTGCGCGGCGTCCTGTACGGCGCCCTGCGCACGGCCCAGCCGCTCGGCGACCGCACGCTGACGGCGGCCGTGCAGGCGGCGCGGGACGTGGAGCAGGCGCTGGTGGTGCGGGACGAGGTGCGGGGCCTGCTGGCGGCGGCCCGGCCGGCGCCGTACGACGACCGGGGCGCCGCCTGGGAGCAGGTCCGCGAGGCCCACGCGGCCCTGCGCGCGCTGGCTCCCCGCATCAGCGACCCCGCCCTGCGCACGGACCTCCTCGACGCGTGCGGCCTCCTGACCCAGGGGACGCCCGCCCCACCGCCCGACCACCGCCCCACCGTCCAACTGGCCCCCCGCGAAGTCGACGTCCTGAGCTGCGTCGCGGCCGGCGCCACCAACGCGGTCACCGCCGAGCACCTGGGCCTCCGCACGGAAACAGTCAAGAGCTACCTGCGCTCGGCCATGCGCAAACTCGGCGCCCACACCCGCGGCGAGGCGGTGGCTGCGGCACGCCGGGGCGGGTTGCTGCCGTAGGGGCTGAGGTGGGGCCATTCATTCATCCGCGCCTTGAATTTCCCCCTGCCGATCGCGAACCCTGCACATCTGTTATTTGGCTCACCATGTCGGCAGTCCGAATTTCAAAGATCCGTTGCCTAATATTGGCCCGGACACGACACACGGAGGGGAGCGGTGACCGTGCGACGGGACTTCAAGGAGCCTGCCAGATGCCGCCCCGACCTGGTCATCGGCAGGGAGGAGCTGTTCACGGCGGCGCGTGAGCAGCTCGGGCGGGGTGGCAGCGTGCTGCTTCACGGGCCCGCCGGAATTGGGAAGTCGACCGTCCTGCGGGCATTGGCCGCGGAATACGGCGGGGCGGCGCGCACCGTGTTGCGCTGCTCGCCCACGGAGTCCGAATCCCACCTTCCCTTCCTCGCCCTGGCCGACCTCCTCGGCCTGGTCCTGGACGAGGTGTCCGAGCGGCTCCCCGCCGCCCAGCGCACCGCCCTGGAGTCGGCGCTCACCGGCCGCGGCGAGTCCACCCTCCAGCGCGACGGCCTCGCTCTGCGCCTGGCCGTGCTGTCCGCCCTGCGCGCCCTCGCCGACACCGGCCCCGTCCTCGTCGTCGCCGACGACCTCCAGTGGCTGGATCCGGCCAGCGCCGAACTCCTCGGCTTCGCCGCCCGCCGGCTCGGCGACACCCCGGTGCGCATGCTCTTCGCGGTGCGGACCGAGGGCCAGGAGTACGACCGCCATCTACGCGCGTCCCCGCCGGACACCCTCGCCGTACGGCTGGGCCCCCTCTCGCGCGCCCAGCTGTCCGCCCTGCTCGACCACCGCGGCTACACCGGCCTGCCCCGCTCCACGGTCCGGGACATCCACCGCACCAGCGGCGGCAACGCCCTGTTCGCCCTGGAACTGGGCCGCGCCCTCGCCGAGAACCCCACCCCGCCCCGGCCCGGCGAGCCCCTGCCGGTGCCCACCTCGCTGCGCGCCCTGGTGCTGAACCGTCTGGAGATGCTGTCCGAGGAGGCCCGTCGCACCCTCCTCGTGGCGAGCGCCGGCGCCCGCCCGACCGTGGCCCTGCTGCACGCCGCCGGACGCGACAACGCCGAGGCCGAGACCGCCCAGGCCGCCGCACTCGGGCTGCTGGCGACCGAGCCCGAGGGTCCCGCCGTACGGTTCGCGCACCCGATGGTCTCGGCCGCGCTGTACGCGGAGGCGCCCGCGCAGGAACGCCGGGCCGCGCACGCCGCGCTGTCCACGGCGGCCTCCGACCCCATCGAACGCGCCCGGCACCTGGCCCTCGCCACCCACGGCACCGACCCGGAGGTCGCCGCCCGCCTCGCCGAGGCCGCGGCCCTGGCCCGGGACCGGGGCGCGCCGTCGGTGGCCGCGCAGCTGGGGCTGCTCGCCGCCCGGCACACGCCCGCGGACAGCGTGCCGAGCCCGGAAGTGGTGCGGCTGGCCGCGGCCGAGGACGCGATCACCGCGGGGGAGCTGGACCTCGCCCGGGACATCGCCCGGGAGGTGCTGAGCCGCACGGCCGTGCCCGAGGACCGGGTGCGGGCCTGGATCATCGTGATCGACACGGCGGGGCACGCCATGACGGAGGTCGACGCGATCTTCCCGCAGGCCCTGGCCGACGCCGGCGACGACCCGAGGCTGCTCGCCCTGGTCCACTACCAGCTCACCTGGCGAGCCCTGCTCGTGGAGGGCGACTTCGACGAGGCCCGCGGCGAGGCGGCGTACGCGGCGGAGCTGGCCGCACGGGCCGGCGACCGGTACACCGAGCTGATGGCGCTCGCCTTCCAGGCCCAGATCGAGACGCTGATGGGCCACGCGGACGCACCCGCGACCATCCGGCGGGCGCTGGAGGAGCCGCAGGACCCGAGGGTGGCGTGCCACCACAACGGCGCCGGCTACTCCCGGTTCCGCTGGCTGATCATGAGCGACCAGCTGGCCGAGGCCCGCGCGACGGTCACCGCCCTGCTGCGCGAGGTGCGCAGGCGCGGGTCGGTCGAGAGCGAGGTGCACTTCCTGCGCGGGGTGGCCGAGACCGAACTGCACTCCGGGCACTGCGGGCGCGCCCTGGACCTGGCCCGGGAGAGCCTGCGCCTCGCCCGTGACACGGGGATCGGCGAGGTCGCGTCCGCCGTGCTGACCTCGCTGGCGGAGGCCGCGGGCGGCGAGGTGGACCGGGCGCTGGCGCTGGCGCGGGAAGCGGTGGAGCACGCCGAGGAGGACGGCGACCAGATGTACGTCTCGCGCGCTCTGGCCGCCCTGGGGCACGCCCAGTTGGTGGCCGGGGACGTGGAGGCGGCCGTCGTGTCGCTGCGCCGGGTGCGCGAGGTGGAGCAGGGCCTCGGCATCACGGACCCGGCGCGCGGCCGCTGGCACGGCGACCTCGCCGAGGCGCTGGTGCGCAGCGGGGAGTTCGCGGAGGCGCGGGACGTCATCGACGTCACGCGCGAGGTGGCACTGCGGCTGGACCGCGGATGCGTCCTGGCCGTCCTGGACCGGGCCGAGGCGCTGCTGCGCGCCGCGCGCGGCGAACGGGACGCCGCGGTGGCCCAGTTGACGTCGGCGCAGGACCGGCTCGGCAAGCTGGGCTACAGCCTGGAGGAGGCCCGGGCCGCGTTCGCCCTGGCCCGGCTGCGCACCGCCACTCCCGGTCCGACGTCGTACGACGAGGCGGCCCGGCTGTTCCGCCGCTGCCGGGCGCTGCCCTGGCTCCGGCAGGTCGAGGCGGCCGCGCGTCCCGTGGAGTCGGCCAACGCCCCCGCGGTCGCGCCGCCGAGCGGTCCCGACGGACTGGCCGCTCTGGACGGGCTCGCCTCGATGGAGCGTCAGGTCGCCGCCCTGGTCATGGAGGGCGCGACGAACCGGGAGATCGCCGCGCGCCTGTTCATCAGCGTCAAAACGGTCGAAGCGACACTGACCCGCGTATACCGCAAGCTCGGGATCCGATCCCGGGTCGACATCGTCAGACTGGCGGCGGGTCGCCGTACGACGTGATTTCGCGGTGCCGTACGAACGTGAGTTCACGGTGCCGTACGACGTGAGTTCAGGGTGCCGTACACCCCCTGACGGTGCGTGAGTTCACCCGTCCTTGTCGGTCGGTGGAGGTTTGACCGAACCCGACCGAGGGTTTTCCCTGCCCAACTCCCTTAGGGGGTTCCCTCATTGGGAAGGGGAACTTCCGGGACCTACCTTGAGTGCGTGCCGCTCGCCGGGCACACGGGGGTCGGTCCCGCGGCCCTCGTGCACAACCCCCCACACCCGCGCGACCCCCCACCGGCAATTCCCCCTGAGGAGTCTCATGTTCGGGCTCACCCGTGCCAGAAAGACCGCCGTCGTCGCGGCGACCGCTGCCGCCGCCGCGACCGCACTGCTCAGCGCCCCCACCGCCGAGGCCGCCTCCTCGCGCATCGTGGGCGGCACCACGACCACGACGACCGCGTACCCGTTCATGATGCAGATCACGGACGCCTCGCAGAACCAGTTCTGCGGCGGCACGCTGGTCTCGGCCACCAAGGTCGTCACCGCGGCCCACTGCATGGCCGGCGAGTCCACCAGCAGCGTCCGCGTCGTCGGCGGCCGCACCTACCTCAACGGCACGAACGGCACCGTCGCCCGGGTCAGCGACATCTGGGTCCACCCGGACTACACGGACGTCACCGAGGGCAACGACGTGGCCGTGCTGACCCTGTCCACGTCGATGCCGTACACGCCGGCGTCGTACGTCGACTCCTCGGACACCGGCGTGTACGCGGCCGGCACCACCGCCCGCATCATCGGCTGGGGCACCACCTCCTCGGGTGGCAGCTCCTCCAACCAGCTGCGCACGGCGACCGTGCCGACGGTCTCCGACTCCAGCTGTGCGAGCTCCTACGGGTCGGACTTCCTCTCGTCCGACATGGTCTGCGCCGGATACACCTCCGGCGGCGTCGACACCTGCCAGGGCGACAGCGGCGGTCCCCTGATCATCGGGGGCGCCCTGGCAGGGATCACTTCCTGGGGCGAGGGTTGCGCCCAGGCCGGTTATCCGGGCATCTACACCCGGCTGACCACGTTCTCGGACGAGGTGACCGAGCAGGTCGAGTCCTGACCGGAAGCGTCGTCCAGAAGGTCTCCCGAGCACACCTCGGGGTGAAGACCAGGGGGCGTTGCGGGCCTCCACGAGCGGCCCGCAACGCCCCCTGTCCATGTCCGTGCGTCCCGGGTTTGAATGGCCGGAACCGTACGGAGATGATGCGAGGTGACGGGCATGGTGTCGACCGATCGACTGCTGGCCTTCGCGGCCATGTCGCTCCTGGTGGTCCTGATCCCGGGCCCCAGCGTGCTGTTCGTCATCGGACGGGCCCTGGCCCACGGCCGCCGCACGGCCCTGGCGACGGCCCTCGGCAACGTCTTCGGCTCGTATCTGCTGGTCGTCGCGGTCGCGGTGGGCGTCGGCTCGCTGGTGGAACAGTCCGCGGCGGTCTATCTCGGGGTCAAGCTGGCGGGCGCCGCATACCTCGTGTTCCTTGGCGTCCAGGCGTTCCGGCACCGCAAGGAGCTGCGCGTGACGGCGACCGAACCGTCCTCGGCGCGCCCGGTTCGCCCTGCCCGCGGAGATCTGCGCACGATCCTCGACGGCGCCCTGGTCGGCGTCACCAATCCCAAGGGCGTCGTGTTCTTCGCCGCCGTACTCCCCCAGTTCGTCGACCAGTCCGCGGGCCAAGTCCCGTTGCAGATGCTGCTACTGGGCCTGATCCCGATCACGATCGGCCTGGTCACGGACACCCTGTGGGGCCTGACCGCCTCCGCCACCCGCACCTGGTTCGCCCGCTCGGACCGCCGGCTGTCGCTGATCGGCGGGGCAGGCGGATTCACCATGATCGGGCTGGGCCTGACGGTGGCGGTGACGGGCCGGACGGACTGAGACCGCCGCACGGGGGCAGCGACACGGAGGCAGCGGCACGGAGGCAGCAACACCACAGGCTGCAATGCGCGCCCTAGGGGATGACGCTCCCGAACCGGACGTCGTACGCCTTCTCCGAGTGCAGCACCCGCAGCATCCGCTCCCCCTCCTCCGCCACCTCCGCCCGCTGCTGCCTGCTCAGCTCGGTGAACGGCTCGATGACGAGGGCGTCGCCGAGGATCCGCCACACGCCCGCGAGGAAGCCGTCGACGAGGAGCGGGCAGTAGAAGGTGTTGGCCTGCCAGGTGCGGCCGCGGTTCGCGGGCGGGATCACGCGGGCGCGGTCGGCGTGGGAGAGGAGCAGATTGTCGAACTCGGGCAGGAAGCGGGGCGGGGCCGGGGTGTCCGGGTCGGGGCGCGGGGCGTCGGGGAGGTCGAAGAGCTCGACGCCGTTCTCGTCCTGGAAGGTGAGCAGCCGGGGGCGGAGCCGTTCGAAGGCGGCGCGCATCCGGGTCAGCCCTGACCAGGTCTGCATGTCCTTCACGGAGGCCGGCCCGAAGGCGGCCAGATAACGCAGCACCGTGTCGTCCGGGGAGGCGGCCTGCCCTGCGGGACGGCCCAGCCAGTGCTCGACGGTGGTGAGGGCGACCTGGGCGCTGCGGCCCCACAGTCCGCGCGGGGTGACCTGGACGAGGGGAAGCTTGCAGCGGGCGGCGACGGCCAGGGACTGCGGGTCCGCGTCCGGCCACTGGGCACTCAGGGCCTCGCGCAACTGCTTCATGGTGCGCGGCCCGTCCTCGACGAGGTCACGGGCGAGGCCGGCGAGCCGGTCCAGGTCGACGCCGGCCAGACCCTTGCGGAAGAGGTTCACCTCGCGGTCCCGGGCGGGCTGGACCAGCGGGCGCAGGGTGAGGCTGTCGTCGGCGGTGTGCAGATGGATCGTCGAGCGCAGGGTGACGATGCGTACGGCGGCGCGGTCGGCCAGCGGCCCGGCGAGGTCCTCGGGCGTGAAACCGTCGAGGCGGGCGGCGAGCGCGTAGTACGGCGGTTTGACCTCCTGGGCCTGGAGCCCGACGAGGTGTTCCACGGCCGCCATGGCGGACAGCGGCGAGCGGCGCAGCAGGAGCTGCCGTTCGAGGGTGGCGCGGTTGAGGGCGCGGGTGGTGAGGACGGGGGCGGTTCGGGCCACCGCTTTCGCTGCCTTGGTCGACTTCGTCATGCTCCGCACGCTAGTGAGGCTTGCGGACAGCCGCGGTCCGCAACTCTCACGGAATCCGTGATCGCCCGACCCCGCCCTGGTCATTCGCCCCGTATATCCTGCTCCGTGATCACACCCACGCACGCGCACAGGCACAGGCACAGGCACACCTGCACGCACGCACACCTACACGTACTCGTCGTCTCGTCCGGGAGGCAGCCGCGATGTCCGAGCGACGCGCCCGCCCAGCCTCGAAGAATTCCATGAAGTCCGTCTGGCGCCGAGCCCTGACTCCGCCACAGCCCCCGGAGCCGCCGGCCCCGGCCCCGTCGCCTCCCTCGTCGCCGGCCGATTCCAGCGAGGTGGCGAGTGTCGTGGAGGCGGCGCTGTACCAGGACGGAGTCCGGGTCTCCTCCCCCGCCACCCTCGCCGAGACCTTCCGTGAGCTGCGCGACCAGCCGTCCGGCATGGCCTGGATCGGCCTGGCCCGCCCCACCGAGGCCGAGCTCCTCTCCCTCGCCGCGGAGTTCGACCTGCACCCGCTCGCGGTCGAGGACGCGATGGAGGCCCACCAGCGGCCCAAGCTGGAGCGCTACGGCGACACCCTCTTCGTGGTCCTGCGCGCGGCCCGCTACCTGGACGCACCCGAGGAGGTCGACTTCGGCGAACTCCACGTCTTCGTCGGCCCCGACTTCGTGATCACGGTCCGCCACGGCGCCGCCCCCGACCTCTCGGCGGTGCGCCGCCGCATGGAGGAGACCCCGGAGCTGCTCAAACTCGGTCCCGAGGCGGTGCTCTACGCGATACTGGACGCCGTGGTCGACGGCTACGTTCCGGTCGTGACGGGCGTCCAGAACGACATCGACGAGATCGAGACCGAGGTCTTCCGCGGCGACCCCGAGGTCTCCCGCCGTATCTACGAACTCTCCCGCGAAATGGTCGAGTTCCAGCGCGCCACCCGCCCCCTCGTCGGCATGCTGCACGGCCTGATGGCCGGCTTCTCCAAGTACGGCACGGACGAGGAACTCCAGCGCTACCTCCGCGACGTCGCCGACCACGTCACCCACACCAGCGAACGCGTCGACGGCTTCCGCCAGGCCCTCACGGAAATCCTCACGGTCAACGCGACGCTGGTCACGCAGCAACAGAACGCGGAGATGCGGGCGTTGGCGGAGGCGGGGTTCGAGCAGAACGAGGAGATCAAGAAGATCTCGTCGTGGGCGGCGATTTTGTTCGCTCCGACGCTGGTCGGGACGATCTACGGGATGAACTTCACGCACATGCCGGAGCTGCACTGGGTGCTCGGATACCCCTTTGCGATCGTCCTGATGGCTGTGGTTTGCACTAGTTTGTACGTCATCTTCAAGCGGCGAGATTGGCTCTGAGTAACCACTGGGCGAGGGGCCACTCAACAGGTCGGAGACCCCCGATCGCGGACGCCTCAAACGTCTCTGCGGCGCTGGGGAGATTCTGGGGAGAATCAAACGCACTCCGCTTCACCGCTTCCCTCCCCCACTGGGACCGCCGGCCTCGACCCAACTTCCCGCAGCCCCGGCCAGCGGCAGCACCGATCGTCACTCAGAGTAAGAGTCTTACCGGGCCATAGAACGCCAAGGAGGGGCGCAGCGATGTTGCGCCCCTCCTTCTTGCGGGCTCCGAGGAATCGCCTCTGCTGTGCGGCCACAGCGGCCTTGGAAGGTCGGCTCAACAGGGCGTCAATGGCTCTACGGCCCTTGCCGCCAGCCTCGGGCATGAAGTGGGCGTAGTCTCCGCATCGCCGAAGACCATCCCCCAGGCGCGCGTGAGGACTCCGCCTGTCTCCAGAACGGCGTCGAGGCGCTCGGCGAGGTCTCGCGGACACTTGTACTGACCCTTCTCGATTTTCGAGATCGCATCCGGGCTGACCTGCACCATCGGCCCTAACTGCGCGGCGCGGAGCCCCGGACATCGCTTGCGCCAGTACCGCAGTCCCTTGGTCGCGATGCGGATATCTCAGCTCTCCGCATCCGGATCTGCACGCGGGTCTCGCGGCCTGACTGAATGGTTGCCGACCGGTTCCACCCCAGTACACACCGCAGGCAAACCTCAAAGGTGACGATTCCGCCAGCCCGAAGTGGATCTGTGATGGCCAACCTCTTGGAAGTGACCCTCGTGCCAGCAACCGGCGTACGCGCGACGACGCGCAGCAAGCTGGGGTCGGGGTGGTGGCGCGTGGGGCGGCCCTCGGGTCAGGCACAAGGGCTGTTGGCCGGCGCGGGCAGCAACTCGTGCGCCAGGTCTACGGGTTGGCTCGTGTAGTGCAGGATGCGCAGGCCAAGGCGGGAAGCGGTGTCGCAGGTGTCCGCCCGGTCGTCGACGAACAACACCCGTCCCGGATCGGGGATGCCGGTGGCCGCCACGGCCTGTTCGTACGCTGCCGGATCGGGCTTGCACCGGCCCAGGCGGGCCGAGTACACGGCATCGGTCATCAGCTCCCGCCGCCAGTCGGTCGCGTCGAGGACGTCGGCGAGGAAGTGCGGGGCGTTGGAGAGCAGCACCATGGGCAGTCCGGCTGCGCGGCGCGGGACAGGATGGCGAGGACGTCGGGGTCGGTGCGGGTCCACATGGCGGTGTCCGCGGTGCCACTCGGCGAGGGCGGCGAGGCGCGAACGCCGTCGACGGCTGCGTCGTGCTGTCCACCGAGCAGATGACCCGAATCCTCGAGATCGACCCCGTGGAGCGCCTCGCCGTCGTCGAGCCGAGCGGGGTCAACGACCATCTGCGCGCCGCGGCTGCCGAGAAGGGCCTGTGGTACCCGCCGGACCCGGCCGGTTCCCCGTGGTCGACGATCGGCGGCAACGTCGCGACGAACGCGGGGGGGGGCGTCTGCTGCGTGAAGTACGGGGTCACCCGGGACTACGTACTCGCCGTGGAGATGGTCACCGGCACGGGCGCCCTCGTGCGGCTGGGACGGCGGACCGCGAAGGGGGTCACCGGGTACTGCTTCCCCTTGCAGGGCTTACGACTCAAGATCAGCTACAACACGAAGACCTCCGATTCTGCTGGGCCCGCGAAAGCGCGAGGTTAATTCCGGGATGAAACAGCGGAGAAGACGACCTCTCAGCGAGGCGGTGACCACGTCACCGTGTGACGGTTCGCGGGACGAGGACCAGCGTCCTGTCGTCCCGTGGGTCGCTCGACGAGGTCACATCGAGCAGGCGGCTGGTGACCCCCTCACCGTGCAGAATGTCGAGAAATTTCCGCATATACGGATAGGGGCGCCCCGACGAGTCGTTGAGCGGATGGAGCCGCACCTGTCCGCAGCACACCCGGAGCAGTTCGCGTACTGCGGAAAGGTGGAAGTCCAGGTCGAATCGGTCGGTATAGGAGAAAAGCAGGAAACCTGAGATCACCAGCGTGAACTCCCGGTCAGGAAAGGGAAGCGCGGGCAGGGCTGCGGATACATAGTGCCCCGATCCCTCCGTCCGGCACCGCCGGTAGTCGGAGAGGAACCCCTCGGCTGTAGCCCGCCACGCCGCGGCGAGTGGCCACGGGGCGCCCGGCCGCAGCCCGAAGCGGTCGGGCTGCGCATGCACCCAGGCGTTGACGCGTGCCTGTTCACCGTCGACCAGCCGACCGAGCTCCTGCGGGCTCAAGGCGTACTGCGGATCGGCGCTCACCGCGCGGCCGCCCAGCTCTCGGATGCGCGCACCGAAGTCGCTGGCTCCACCCGGGCAGTCAAGCACTTTCCCGGACCGCAACAAGGACGGGTCCAGAGCGAAGTGTTCGCAGTACTCGGTAAAGCTTCTAGAGCTGACGAGTATTTCTCCCGTAAAGGTTTTCCCAATATTTTCGGTCACGCGGTAAAGATAGCGTTCGTGCTGGTCTATCGAATGCCATTCACTCACTTTGGCTGAAAGTTTTCCACGCCTGCTCGGGCGCAGCAGCCTAATATGCCCCCTGTCTGCAATTTACTTGAACGCTGAAATCACTCTGCGAGAAAGGTCTCTAATGTTTGAATCGGCTGGTGTCGACTACGCGGGAGAGGGGACCGGTACTCCGGTCACTGAGGACATGCTCCGGCTGCACCAGAATGAGTCCCCCTACAGGCTCCCCGACCGCGTCCTGGACCGGCTCAGCGAGGAACTGGCGCACCGCAGCCAGCGGTACCCGGCGGCCGAGTCCGCGCACTTACGCCGCGCCATCGCCGATCATCTCGGCTGCGCCCCGGAACAGGTCGCTGTCGGCAACGGCGTGGACGAGCTGATCCATCTCGCGGTGTCGGCCTTCGGACGCGAGGGCGGGATCGCCGTGCCCGCCGGTACCTTCCCCGGCTACTGGCTCGCCTGCACCGCAGCCGGCCACGACCCGCTCAAACTACCGGCAGGCGAGGACGTCAAGGGCACCGCCGACGCCATCGTCGCTGCGTGCGAGCAGGGTGCCGCGCTGGTGTTCCTCTGCAACCCTCACAACCCCACCGGGGCCCTGCTCGGCCCAGACGACCTCGCCCGCGTGCTGGACGCCGCCGACGCCCATGGAAGCGTAGTGGTCGTGGACGAGGCGTACATGGACTTCGTCGCTGATGAGAAGGTGTCCGCCGTCGAGGAGGCCCTCAGTGGACGGCACGCGCTTGTGTTGCGCACCTTCTCCAAAGCGTGGGGGCTGGCGTCGCTGCGTGTGGGGTACGCCGTCGGCCCGGAGGGCCTGGTCGGCCGGCTCTGGCGGGCGCGACAGTCCATGCCGTTCCACGTCAACCGGTTGGCCCAGGTGGCGGTGCCCACGCTGCTGGCGGAACAGGACTTCCTGCCGTCTGTCCGCCGCAGGACGGACGAGGCACGCGCCGTGCTCTACGGCCTGCTCGACGAGCGCGGCATCCGCCGCCTCCCCTCGGCAGCCAATTTCGTCATGGTCGAGGCGGGACCGGACAGCACGGACACGACCCGCCGCCTGGCACACGAACATGGCATCCTGGTGCGGGACTTGGCCCCCTTCGGACGCCCCGGCTGGCTGCGCGTCACCCTGAGCACGCCGACGGACATGGAACGCTTCGCCGACGCGCTCGCCGCGCTCCGCGACGGTCAGCCCGAGGCAGTGGACCACATCCCGCACTGGCTGCGGCCGGTCCCCACACTGCAGCCCATGGAACCGGCCGCCCTCTTCAACGGCTACATCGGAGCCCAGGTCGCCTTCGCCCTGCACCGCCTGGGTGTCTGGTCCGCGCTCGGCGACCGGCCCGTCGAGGTCTCCACCCTCGCCCGCGAGGTGGGCGTGCCCGAGGGTCGGCTCCGCGCCCTGCTGCGGACCGCCGCCCTCCTGGGCCACGTCCGGCTGCTCGAAACCGCTGCGGCGATCACCGACGCCGGACGCGCGCTCGTCGAGCAGATCGGTCTCTTCGTCTGGGGCGTGGGTGGCTATGGAAGCCTCCTGGCCAACCTGCACGGCCTGGCCACCGGCGAGGTCGCCTACGGTGCGGAGGTCCGCCGCGACGAGGGGCTGGTCGCGGTGGGCGCGGGCGAGGCGGACCGCTCCCTCATGCGGCAGGCCGAGGCCGCGGTCCTCGGCGACCTCGACTTCGTCACGATGGCCGACATCGGCTGCGGCGACGCCACCCGGCTGATGCGGCTGTGTGAGGCAGACGACCGGCGCCGCGGCATAGGCATCGACATCAGCGAGGCCGCCTGCGCGCTGGCCACCGACCGAGTCCGCGCTGCGGGCCTTGCCGACCGGGTCCGGATCGTCCGCGAGAACGTGCTCGACACGCTCAGCACCCGCACCTTCCCTGAGGTCGATCTCGTCACCGGCTTCCTGATGCTGCATGATCTCTTTGCCACCGACGACGACCATGCGGCCGTCCTGCGCTCCATCCGCACGGCCTTCCCCAACGCCACGCACTTCCTGTTCGCCGACACCGCCGTCCAGGATTGGGAGCACCACAGCGGGCCCCAGCCCATCTTCAGCCTGGAGTTCGAACTGGTCCACGCGGTGATGGGCGTTCCGCTGCACACGAAGGGAACGTACCTGCGGGCCTTCGCCGACGCGGGCTTCCGGCTGGAACGGTGCGAACCGCTCGGCGTGCCGTCCACCTGGGCCTTCCTGCTGTCGGTACCCGGGGCGGGGCAAGAGCGGTGATCGACGCCTGGACCTTCGAACAGCTCAACGTCTCCGCGGAGTCGGACCCGCTCAAGTTCGACGCCCGGCAGTGCGCCGACGAGTACGCCTGGCGGCTGGACTGCGCGGTGCGGGCGGAGAACCTGGGATTCACCGGGGTGTTCTTCAGCGAACACCACTTCCAGGGACTGCGGGTCTGCCCCGCGCCCGGACAGTTCGCCGCCGCAGTCGCCGCCCGCACCAGCACCCTGCGTATCGGGTTCCTCGGCCTGGTGCTGCCGCTGTGGCAACCCTGGAGGGTCGTGGAGGAGATCGGAACCCTGGACCAGATCAGCAACGGCCGCGCCGAACTGGGCGTGGCCAGGGGAACCGGCCCCGCCGAGGCTGAGGCGGTCGGCATCCCTGCCGAGGAGACGGGCCCGCGCTACGAGGAGGCCCTCGACATCCTCGACCGGGCGCTGGCCGAGCCGTCCTTCTCCCATCACGGGCGATTCTGGTCCTTCGACCAGCTCACCGTCGTACCGCGCCCGGTGCAGAACCCGCCGCCGCGGCCATGGACGGCGGCCCGCAGCACCCACTCGGCAGCGTCGGCGGGCCACCGGGGACACCGCCTGTGCAGCGCCTTCCTGCCCACCGAGCAGATCACCGAGATCTTCGACGCCTACCGCGCCGCCGCCGACCGCCGAGGACGCCGCCCCCGGCCCCGCGACCTGGCGCTCCGCCGCACCGTGTTCGTGGCAGCCAGCAGCGCCGCGGCCGCCGACCGCAGCGAGTCCGCCCGGCGTCTTCTCCCCGACCTCCCCGCCTCCGACATCGTCGCCGGAACCCCCTCCGAGGTCGCCGAACAACTCATCCATCAGGCCCGCGAGACCGGCGCCGCGAACGTCATCGGGTTCTTCGCCGGTGACTGGCTCGACCGCCCGGCCGTGGAGGAGTCCTACCGCCTCTTCGGAGAGCAGGTCATCCCAGCCCTCCGCCGCTGCTGAGCCACTCCACTTCGACGAAAGGCAGACACATGACACGGAACGCCCTACCGACCTCGGCCGGCCCCCTCCCCGCCCTGCGCGAGGTCTCCGGACACCACACACCAGTGCCTTTCCTGCTCACTCGGGACATGTTCGGCGGCATCCCCGTCGAATTCGCCGGCGCCGAGATCAGCGACCTCGTAGACCGCCCCGTCGCCGAGCCCCACGTCCACGACACCTCGGAGATCTACCTGCTCTTCTCCATAGAGCCGGGAGGGGCGACCATAACCGTCGAAGTCGAAGGGGAGAGCCATACCTTGGTCTCCCCCGCCGCCTTCTACGTCCCCGCAGGCACCCGCCACCGCTTTATCACCCGGTCCGCAGCACCCGGCAGCTACTGCTTCGGGCTCTTCGTCGACATCACTTCCTGACTTCGCGCTGTCGAAGTCACCACGCGGACCCGGTGAGGTCGTCATGGCCATAGAGCACCGCCCCACCAGCGGTGGTCACCTCATCATCAGCAACGTTCGGATCGACAACGTGAGAGAACCCATGCAGCAGACCGTGAAGGTCATCGGTATGGGGGATCGCCCCGCCCGCATTCCACCGCGGAGCGTGCCAGGGTCATTGCCTGATCGAGATCTGTCTGGGTGCATCACGCGAGACCGAGGGCTCGTAGGGTCGGTGGTAGTCCCGGCTGGTGCGGCGGAGGGCGGCGGCGATGTTGGTCTGGCCGTGTGGACGTTCACGTGTTTCCCCGGGGCTGAGTTCACGTAATTCCCCAGCCCGGGGCGCCGATGGCGGCTACTTGACCGACGGCTTGGCTGGTGTTGATGAGCCGGTCGAGGAGGGACTCGGCGACGACGGGGTTAGGGAAGAGGGGATACCAGTCGCTGGGCGCCCGGTTGCTCGTGATGATCAGGGACCGCCCCTGCCGCTCGCTGACGAGTTCGTAGAGGTCGTCGGCGTGGGCCGCTGAGAGCTGGCGCATGGCGAAGTCGTCGAGGATGAGCACGTCGGGCCGTACGCATCCGCCGGGCAGCAGCCCGCACCTGCCCATAACTCATCTGCGGGTCGGCGACCGGCATGTCCTGCGGGCCACGCGCACGACGCAGCACCTTCGTGATCCGCACGATCGGGGCAGCCGCGATCAACGCCGCCCACTCCGTCACGCTCGCCTCGCGGGCCAGACCGACCACCACCAGCATGCCGCCAGGCCGCAGCAGCTCACACATACGGACGAGGGCCGCCTCGAAGTCCATGTGATGGATCGTGGTCACCGAGCAAACGAAGTCGTACCCCGCAGCAGGAAGTTCCGCGGTGAGGAAGTCTCCCTCGACGAAGGTGAGTTGCGAGTCGCCAGCAACCGACTCGCGTGCACAGGCGATCATGTTCGGCGACCGGTCGATCCCGGTGACGTGTTTCACCCGCCCAGCGAGCTTCCGTGCCAGCAGCCCGTCCCCGCAGCCAACGTCCAGGGCATCGCCGCACCCCTCGGGAACAGACCGGAGGATGCCCGGGTGCCGGGCGACGTTGGTGTTCCAGTACGGCTCTGCGGCGGGCTGGCGCATCGGATCATCGTAGAGGCCGGTCATGGCATGACGAGTACACACCGAATCAATCCGCCACCGTGGCAGCTGACGACGGCCGCGACGCCGGGCCCAAGCGGCTACCAGGACTCGACCAGGAGGGCATCGGCTTCAACGTCCGAAAGGAGGTTCACAGTCGTTGATCGCCCGAGACGCTGCGTGAGGACCTCGCGGACCTGTACCTGGAGTCTCCCTGCGGCCTGCCGGGTGCACGCCTGCCCAGACCGTCCGCCCGCACGCCTGAATGCGACATCTCAGCCCGCCTGCTGAACGCACCGGGGTCACGAGCGGGCCAGTGTGATGTCGACGTCGACGTCCAGGACGAAGCGGGGAGCGACGTGCAGATCCTGCCGCTGGTCGAGGATCGCATGGTGGAGTTCGCGGAGGCGCCAGTGTGGTTCCACGCCGAGTTCCTCGACCAGGAGGCGGCGGAGGGACTGGTAGGCGGCCAGGGCCTCGGACTGTCGGCCGGAGCGGTAGAGGGCGAGCATCAACTGGCCGTGGAATTGCTCCCGGTACGGGTGGTCCGAGACGAGCTGGGAGAGTTCGTGGACGAGCCAGGCATGCCGGCCGAGGCAGAGCTCCGCGTCGATTCGGGCCCCGAGTGCGGCGAACAACCGTTCGTTGAGGCTGTCTGCCGACCTGCTGAGGAACAGCGATTCGGTGAGACCCAGGAACGCTGGGCCGCGCCAGATCCGCAATGCTTGGCGTAACCTGCTCAGCGCCGCCTGATAATCCCCCCGCAGCAAGAGGACGAATCCCTCCTTGGAAAGTCGGTCGAAATTGTTCACGTCGATTTCATCCGGGTCACTGCGCAGGGTATAACCCGGGCGAACAAAGGTGATGCGTTCACCCTTCTCCCCGAGACCACCCATCAACACCTTCCGCAGGTCGTGGACATAGACCTGGATGATCTTCTCTGCGGTACGGGGCGGGCGATCCCCCCACAGGGTGTCCATGAGGTCGGCCACCGGGACGACCCTGTTCGCCTGGCAGATCAGCCGGGCCAGCAGCACCTGTTGTTTATGGGCTCCTATCGGCAGTTTCCCATGCGTTCCACGGATTTCCATGGCGCCCAGCACGGAGAACGTCGGTTCGGACTGTGCTATCACTACTGTCCTTCCATGGGGGAAGCCCTGACCGCGGGTGCGCGTCGGACATGGAGGATGCGTACTGATTGAAAGTTCAAGACTCCACGGGGAAATATAGTGCCTGGTGCCAGCAATGGAGAAGAACACCTTTGAGCTTTTAACAAAATGGTCAATCGCCCGGGGAGGCGTAGGGGTCGAGCGCGTCCTCAGAAGGGTGTTCGTGTCGAAGACCGTGGTGCGGTTTCGGTGTCGGGCCGCCGGAGCGGGGGTGACGCAGAGCGCCATCAGGTCCATCAGGTCCGGTCCCAAGTCGGCCTCCCCCAGTTGCTGGGACCCGCCCTCACGGCGGGCCTGCTCCGGATGGTCCGCGGTGACCAGCGCGGACTTGAGGACCGGCAGCGGGATCTCGACCTTGCCAGGCGGATCGGCGCCTACGGCGTTGATGTGGACGTGCGGTCGCAGGTTCTCGCCGAGGAGCACCGGGGCGTCGCCCACGCCGACCGAAGTGACCGTACAGATGATGCCGGCGGACGATTCCAGGTCGGCCAGGGCGGCTGCCGGGCTGAGTCCGCGTCCAGGAACTTGACGCGGGCGCGGGCGGGGAAGGTCGCGGTGCGGCTCTCGTCCGTGTCGTGGATCAGGATGCGTTCCAGTGGGAAGACCTGCTGAGGACTTGGGCCTGGGGCACCGCCCGGGCGCCGGCTCCCACGATCCCGAGGACCCGGCTCGCCGGATCGGCCAGCAGGCGGCCGGCGACGGCCGACGCCGCGCCGGTGCGGATCGCCGTCAGCAGGCCGCCGTCGGCGCGGGCCGGCAGCCGGCCGGTGAGGTCGTCGAAGCGGCCCGGCGTGGCGCCGATCGTGGGCAGGCCGTGGCCGTCCGGGTTCGAGGGGGTGTACGACACGATCTTGATCGTGACCGCCCGGCCCGGCTGGTGGTGCGGCATCCACTCCATGACCCCGGTGCTGCCCGGGCCCCGCTGAAAACCGCCCCTGGCCGGGGAGCGGGCATCGGACTCCCCGGCCAGGGCGAATCGGGTGCGCAGCCGGTCGGTGGTCAGGTCCATGAAGCGATTCGAGCCAAACGTCCTGACGACACCGGCGACATGCGCCTCAGTGAGCAACAGGGTTTCCACGCGCGCGCTCCACAGCGGTGGGGACGGTACCGGTCAGGGCAGGAGCACGACCTGTGCCGCGTACGAGAGTCCGGCGCCGTAACCGGCCAGCAGGGCCAGGCTCCCGCTGCGCAGCACACCGATCTCCAGCAGTTGTGACACGGCCAGGGGGATCGACGCGGCGGAGGTGTTGCCGGAGTGGATCACGTCGCGGGCCACAGTCACCTGCCCGGGCAGCTCCATCCGTTCGACCATGGTGTCGATCATGCGCAGGTTGGCCTGGTGCGGGACGAACGCATCAAGATCGGCCGCCTCGACCCCGGCCTCGGCCAGTGCCCTGCGGGCGACGGTGGGCATGGTCTCGATGGCCCACCGGTACACGTCCTGCCCTTCCATCCGCATGGCCGGCCAGCGCCGCTCCGGATCGTCGCGGTACTCCAACCAGCTCGCGTCATGGGCGATCAGCGAGGCCCGGCCGCCGTCGGAGCCCCAGACCGTGGGGCCGATGCCCGGCTCGTCGGAGGGGCCCACCACCACGGCGCCCGCTCCGTCCGCGAACAGGAAGCCGCACGACGGGTCGTCGGGGGCGACGATGTCCGTCATGCGCTCGGAACCGACCACCAGCACATGGTCGGCCTGGTTACTGCGCACCAGCGAGCCCGCGAGCGAGAGGGCGTGACAGAAGCCGGAGCATGCCGCGTCCAGGTCCAGGGCGGCCGCCGTACTGCCGATCCGATGCGCCAACCGCGGCGCCGAGGGCGGGCTCTGGTGCAGGTCCGACATGGAGGCGAGCAGCACCACGTCCACCCCGGCGGGCGGGACGGCGGCGGCCGCCAGGGCCTTCGTCGAGGCCTGCACGGCCATCTCCAGCACCGTCTCGTCCGGCGCGGCGTAGCGCCGTTCGACGATGCCGGTGCGGCGGCGGATCCATTCGTCGGTACGCCCGGTCACGGCTGCCAGGTCCGCGTTCCGCACGATCCGCGGAGGGCGGTAGGCGCCGACTCCCAGGATGCGGGAGTACCGGGTTGCAGCTCGGTTCGGCATCACTGGTCAGCCTTCCCTCAGGCCCGGGAGCGGGCGGCATCGGCGTCGAAGGCGCAGTTCATGCGCTTGATGCCGTTGATGTGGTTCGTCAGCAGCCGGTCCGGCTCGCCCACGGAGCGGATGTCCGGGATCCGGGTGAGCAACTCCTTGTAGAAGGCGGCGAGTTCCATGCGGGCGAGCTGCGCACCCAGGCAGTAGTGCGGGCCACCGCCGAACGCCTGGTGCGGATTCGGGGACCGGGTGATGTCGAACTCTTCGGGCCGGTCGAAGACCGTTTCGTCACGGTTCGCGGACCAGAAGAACAACAGGACCTTGTCGCCCTTCTTGTACTGGTGTCCGTTCATCTCGTGATCACAGGTGAGCGTCCTGCGCATCCAGATGCCCGGCGACGACAGCCGGAATATCTCCTCGATCGCCCCGGGCAGGTAGCGGTCCAGGTCGGACAGCAGGAGTTCCCGCTGGTCCGGGTTGTCGGTGAGCAGTTTCAGGCCGTGCGAGATGGAGTTGCGGACCGTTTCACTGCCCGCGACCAGCAGGATGATGAAGAACGACGCGAGTTGCGCGTCTGTGAGGCCGTCCCCGTCCTGGTGGGCGTTGACCAGTGCCGAGGTCAGGTCCCCGGTGGGAGTGCGCTTACGCTCCTCGCCGATCTCCAGCATCAGGTCCTTCAGATCCCGGCCGGCACGGAGGAACGTGAGGTGTTGCTCGCGCGGGGTCCGGCCGAGGTACTCCGGGTCGTAGCCTGCCGCGATGATGTTCGAGCACCTCAGAACCAGGTCGTAGCTCGAACGGCCGACCCCCATCATGTCGTTGATGAAGTTCAGGGGGACACGCGCCGACGCCTGGGCGACGAAGTCTCCCGGCCCGGCCTCGATCAGTCCTCCGACGACCTCCGAGACCAGGCCCTGGAGATCCCCCGAGATCCTCTGCATCATGCGTGGAGAGAATGACCGGGAAACAATTCCGCGTATCTTCGCGTGTCGGGGATCATCCATATTGAAGAGCGATCCGTAGAATTCGTTGAATTCATCCGGCATGTCGGAGATCGTGAGTGCGCTGGGCTCCGAGCTGAATATCCTGGGATTTCGGTCCGCCTCCAGCACATCGGCGTAGCGGACCAGCGCGTAGTAGCCGGCACCGACGCCCCAGGTGCTCGGGGGCTCGGCGAAGTGCCGGGGGTGGGGCTGCTCGCGCAGCACCCTGAACGCCGCCGCCCGGTCTTCGAGCGAGCGGCCCCAGAATTGGATCGAGGAAAGGTCGATGTCCTCTGCGTCACTGATCGTCCGAGTTGCCACGGCGGGCGCTCCTTTGACCGTTCGTGAGGGGGGTGAGAGGGGCGGGACCTAGCGGGGCAGGATCTCGTCGCGGATCGCGGCGAACGCCGCCACCGCACGGTCCACGTGCTCTGGGGTGTGGGTGGCCATCCAGCTGGTGCGCAGCCGGGGGGAGGCGGCCGGGCCGATCACGGCGTTGGTGTAGACACCGAGGTCCATCAGCTTGCGCCAGGCGGTGAACACCGTGGCGTCGTCCGGCATCGTCACCGGCACGATCGGGGACGCGCTGGGACCCACGTCGTAGCCGAGTGCGGTGAGCGAGCGACGGATCTCGTCGGCGATCTCCAGGACCCGCTTGGGCCGCCAGATCTCGTCCCGCATGATGCGTACGGTCTCCAGCACCGCGGCGGCGTCGGCCGGTCCGAGGCCGGAGGAGAAGATCACCCCGCGGGCGTGGTTGCGCAGGTACTGGATGAGGATCTCGCTGCCGAGCACCACGCCGCCGCAGGAGCCGAGGCCCTTGCCGAAGCTGATCGTCATCAGGTCCACGTCGTCCGTCAGGCCGAAGTGGGCGGCGGTGCCACGTCCGTCGGCGAGGACGGAGGCCCCGTGCGCGTCGTCCACCAGCAGCGTCGTGTCGTACCGCCGGCACACCTCGACGATGGCCGGCAGGTCGCACAGGTCGCCCTCCATCGAGTACACGCCGTCGACGATGACGAGAGTCTCGGTGTCGGACGGGCAGGCGGCGAGTTTGCGGTCCAGGTCCTCGGCGTCGTTGTGCCTGAACCAGCGCAGCGCGGCATCCGCGGAGCGGCTGAGCCGGATGCCGTCGATGAGCGAGGCGTGCACCTGCTTGTCCACCAGGGCGATCCGCTTGGGGTCGCCGAGGTCCCGGTAGAGCAGGGTGCCGACGGCGGCCAGGTTGGTCTGGTAGCCGGTGCCCACCACCAGGGCGGCGGGCTTGCCGAAGTAGTCGGCGAGTTCGGCCTCCAGTTCCTCGATCAGCTTCGAGTTGCCGTTGAGGAGACGGCTTCCGTTGAAGGAGGTGCCGTAGTCGTCGATGGCCGTCCTGGCCGCTTCGCGGACCCGGGGATCGACGGAGAGGCCGAGATAGCTGTTCGAGCCGCACATGAGGTACTCGTTGCCGTCGAGTCGGGCGACCGGGCGGCCGTGCCCTTCGAACGGGGTGTAGTAGGGGTAGAGCCCGACTTCACGCAATTCATCGCGCCGCGTGTAAGCGGCGCACTTGTCCAGGAGGCTCATATATTCCTCGGCAATTCGCTCGGAGGGTGATACGGCCACTGTGCAGAAAACTGCTTCAGGGCCGGTTAAGGATTGGCTCGATCTGGCATTCGAATGACACTTCGAAAATTTCGGAGCCACGCATTGTGTTTATGCCGCCGAACGGCTCGCGAGGTACTCGTCCAGGACGTTGTCGAGCAGGGCCGCGTTCAGGTACAGGGAGGTTCGGGCCACCTCGATGACCTGGCGGCGGACCTCGGGGGTGTCCGCGTTGCGCTCCAGGGCCTTCCGGACCTCGTCGGAGTGCTTGGCGTCGATGGTGGAGTGGGCGACGAAGAAGCTCATCGAACGGTCCGTCAGTCCGAGGTCGCCCCGCAGATGGTCCAGTAGCTCGCCGATCTGGTCGTACGAGCTCTCCGCCCAGTAGCTGTAGCCCATCCGGGCCACGGCCCCCTGGCGGAGGCTGACGTAGTACAGCCAGCCGATGAACGCCTGGGTGGCGGGCAGCGGTACGGAAGCCGAGAGCGGTTCGTCGAGCAGTCCGGCCAGCCGAAGGTCGTGCTCGATCATCTTCTCGTGGCCCAGTTCCTCCAGCGAGTGGTCGACGGCGTAACGGATCAGGTGGGTGCGGCCCGGGGGCATGCCGAGCACGGCGACCGCCTGGTTGAGCGGGTTGTGCTGGATGTAGTGCCACAGCTGGCACATCGTCCGGCGATACAGCTCCCGGTCGGCGCCGTGTTCCCGTACATGACGGTAGAACGGCCCGGTGTGGATACGGGCCCAGCCCTCGGCGACGACGCGGTCGAGTTCCTCGAAGAACGCGGTGTCGGAGACAGCGGCCTCGGGAGTGACTGCGGTTTCGGTCATCGGTCTACCTCGCTTGTTTCAGAAGGGAACTGAGCTCTTCTGTGATGTGCCGCAGGGGTTCCGGGGCCGTCATGGTCAGGTGGCCGCAGTCGACGGCGTGCTCGGTGATCCGGCCGCGCACATGGGGCTGCCAGGCGTGGGCGGGAGCCGGGTTCCGCTCCCGGGCGGCGGTGAAGCAGACGACGTCGCCGTGGAACCGGCCCGGGGTGAAGTCGCGGGCGATCCTGAGCCCGTGTGTCCCGACGGACGGCAGCCGGGACCGCAGCTCCTCGTCGGTGCCCGGCGGAAGGTGGCCCGCCAGCTCCCGTTCCTGCGGTACGGGGACGAGGTGCCGCGGCGTACGGGCGTCCAGCAGGGCCAGCAGGGCCACCTCCTCGCCCTGTGCCTGCGCCTGGACGGCGAGCTCGTGCGCGATCAGACCGCCCAACGACCAGCCCAGCAGGTGGTAGGGGCCGGCCGGCTGGACGCTCCTGATCCGGTCGAGGTAGTCCGCCGCCATCTCCTCGACCGAGGACGGCAGCGCCTCCCCCGGCCGGGCCAGCCCGCGCGCCTGCAGCCCGTAGAGCGGCCGGTCCGGGTCGAGACCGCCGAGCAGGCCCGCGTAGGGCCAGGCCAGACCGCCGGAGGGGTGGACGCAGAAGAGGGGCGGCAGGTGGCCGGTGGTGCGCAGCGGCAGCAGGACCTCCAGCGCGGTGTGGGCGGGGACGGTCTCGTGGGTGGCGCGGGCCGCGAGGGCGGCGACGGTCGGCGCCTCGAAGAGTGCGCGCACCGGCAGCGTGACGCCCAGCACGGACCGGATGCGGGAGAGCAGCCGCAGGACCAGCAGCGAATGGCCGCCCCGCTCGAAGAAGTTGTCGTGCACGCCGACGCCCCCGGTGCCGAGAACGTCCTCGAACAGGCCCTGCAGCACGGCTTCCAGGCCGGAACGCGCGGTGCTCGTGGCGGCCGGGCGGACCTGAGGGGGGCTGGGAAGGGCACCGCGGTCGATCTTTCCTCCGACGGTCAGGGGCAGCGCGTCCAGGCGGACGAAGGCGGACGGAAGCAGGTGCACCGGGAGGGTGGCGGCGAGCCGTTGCCGGAGCTCGCTGTCGTCCGCGGCGGTGCCGGGGGCCAGGTAGGCGACGAGGCGCCGGTCGCCGGGGTGGTCCTCGCGGGACACTACGGCGGCGGCGTCGATGCCGGGACAGCGCAGGAGGGCGGCTTCGATCTCGCCGGGTTCGACTCGGTGACCGCGGACCTTGATCTGCCGGTCGGCGCGGCCGAGGTGTTCGAGCCGGCCGTCGGGACGGTGGCGTACCAGGTCGCCGGTGCGGTACATGCGGTCGCCGGGGGGACCGTAGGGGCAGGCCACGAAGCGGGCCGCGGTGAGTCCGGGGCGGTTCCAGTAGCCGCGGGCGACCTGGTCACCGGCCACGTACAACTCGCCGGTCACGCCTGCCGGGACGGGCTCCAGCCTGCCGTCCAGGACGTACGCCCGGACGCCGGGCAGCGGTCGGCCGATCGGCACCCGATGGGGCAGCGGATCCGTCGGCGCGAGGCGGTGGTCCAGGCAGGCGACGGTCGTCTCGGTGGGGCCGTAGGAGTTGACCACCGCCACGTCCGGGTGGCGGGCGCGCCACGGTTCGAGGTCGGTGCCGTACAACGGCTCGCCGCCCAGGACGAGTTCGGCCGTGGGCGCGTGCCGGCCGGGCAGCGTCGCAAGGATCGGCAGGTGGCTCGGTGTGCCCTTGAGGAGGGCCGGGCGGCTGGGCAGGGGCTCGTCCAGGGCTTGGAGGCGCAGCCGGCCGCCGCTCACCAACGGTCCCAGCAGCGCGGTCAGGCTTCCGTCGAACGCGGCCGAGGCATGGGCGGTGACGGTCCCCGACAGGCCGGAGTAGGCCGCGCGGCAGTGCGTCAGGTAGGCGGCGAGCGAGCCGTGGGTGACCACGACGCCCTTGGGGCGGCCGGTCGAGCCCGAGGTGTGCAGCACATAGGCGGCGTCGCCGGGGGTGGGGCGGGTGGCGGGGGCGTATGCGGGTCGACCGGCCAGAGCGGCGGGGTCGTCGAGTCGGAGGGTCTGGGCGGGGAGAGCAGCGGACCGCGCCGCGGTGTGCGCATCCGTGACCAGCACGCGTACGCCGGTGTCGGACAGGACGAGCCCGAGCCGCTCCGTCGGATGGCCGGGGTCGAGCGGGACGCAGACGGCGCCCGCCTTGAGTACGCCCAGGAACGCGGCCGGCAGGTCCGGGGAGGGGCCGAAGCAGATGCCGACCGGGTCCTGTGGACGTACGCCCATGGCGTGCAGGCAGTGTGCGATGCGGTTGGCGCGGACGTCGAGACGGGCGTAGGAGAGTCGCGCGGTTCCGCAGATGAGGGCGGTGGTGGTCGGGGTCCGGGACACCTGGCTCTCGAACAGCCTCACCGGCGTGGTCGGGGCGGCGGCTCCCCTGGTGCCGCTCCACTCGACCAGGACGCGTCGGCGTTCGCCGGGCAGCATGAGGTCGAGGGTGGACAGACGGCGCTCCGGGTCCTCCGTGGCCGCCGTCAGCAGTCGCTCGAAGCGGGCGGCCATCGTCGCTGCGGTCTCCTCATCGAACAGGTCCGCCGCGTAATCCAGCGTGCCGTCGAGGCCGGCTGGGTGCCGGTCGGGGGTGAACCGTTCGGTCAGGCTCAGCGACAGGTCGAACTTGGCCGGGCGGGGTCCGGGCGGCAGACGATCGGCGGTGAGACCCGGTAGTTCCAGTCCGGCCTCGGGGGTGCTGTGGAAGGCCAGCAGCACTTGGAAGAGGGGGTGGCGGCCGGGGCTCCGTGGCGGGTTCAGCAGCTCGACCAGCCGCTCGAAGGGCAGCTCCTGGTGGGCGTAGGCCGCCAGGTCCGTTTCCCGGACGCGGGCCAGCAGGTCGCCGAAGCCGGGGTCGCCGGTCAGGTCGGTCCGTAGCACCAGGGTGTTCACGAAGGCGCCGACGACGTCGTCGAGGAGCGGGTCGCCGCGTCCGGCGACCGGAGTGCCGACCGGGATGTCCGGCCCCGCCCCGAGGCGATGGAGCAGGGCGGCCAGCGCGGCGTGCAGCACCATGAACGGGCTGACCCGGTGGTCCCGGGCCAACGCGACCAGCCTCGTGTGCAGTTCCGGGCCGATCCGCACCGGTACGGTGCCGCCCTTGCCCGAGGACCGGGCCGACCGGGGCCGGTCGGTGATCAGGCCGAGCTCCTGCGGCAGGCCGGCCAGCGTCCGGGTCCAGTACGCGGCCTGCCGGGCGGCGGTGCTCGCCGGGTCTGTCTCGTCGCCGAGGAGACGGTGCTGCCAGAGCGTGTAGTCGGCGTACTGGACGGGCAGCGGAGCCCAGTCGGGGGCCTCGCCGCGCAGCCGGCTCGCGTAGGCGCGCGCCAGGTCACGGGCGAGTGGCGCGATCGACCAGCCGTCGCCCGCCGCGTGGTGCAGCACCACCACCAGAACATGCTCGGTACGGCTCAGCCGAAGCAGCCCGACCCGGATCGGCGGCTCGCTGCGCAGGTCGAACCCACGCCCGACGAGCTCGGCGACCGCCTCCGGTAGCTCGGCCGGGGTGGTGTCGGCGACTGTGAGCAGGGTGCCGGGTGCAAGAGAACAAGAAGAAGGGGACGCCGCGTCCGCCCCCGACCACTCCGCCCGGGTGGCGACCGTCAGTGGACTGCCGTAGACGGTCGGCGCGCCGGCAGGCCCAGGAACCGCCCTTGGCACCTCGATCGCGGATATGGCGGGAGCCGGGCGCACCGACTGGTACGGCACGCCGTCCGCGGACTCCGGGCAGATCGTGCGCAGCACCTCGTGGCGGTGTGTCAGGTCGGCTGTGGCCGCCCGCAGCGCGCCGGTGTCGAGGTCTCCCGACAGCCGCACGGCGATCGGCATGTTGTATGTGGCGGAGTCCGGCTCTGCCCGGTTGAGGAACCACAGTCGGCGCTGGGCCGGGGACAGCGGTACCCGCTCCGGGCGCCGCTCGGCGCGGGCCAGTGGCGGAGGCAGGGTCGTGCCGGGTATCGCGGTCTGCAGCAGGGCGGCCAGACCCGCGACGGTCGGGTGCTCGAAGACGGCACGGACCGGCAGCTCGGCCCCCAGTACGGCGCGTACGCGGGCGGTGAGGCGTACCGCGAGCAGGGAGTGTCCCCCGGCGTCGAAGAAGTCGTCGTCGAGGTCCACCCCCGTGGTGCCGAGCACCTCCTCGAAGAGCCCGCACAGGGCCGCCTGCGTGCCGGTCCGGGTCGTAGGCGCGGCGGCCGGGCGGGACCGGGTGGGGCGGGGCAGTGCCGTGCGGTCGAGCTTGCCGTTCGGGCTCAGCGGGAGAGCGTCGAGTTCCACGAGCGCGGAGGGGACCATGAACTCCGGTAACTGCGAGGCCAGTTGGCGGCGTATCTCCCGCAGGTCGAGAGTGCTGCCGGGGGCGGGTACGACATAGCCGACGAGGCGCCGGTCGCCCGGGGGGTCCTCACGGGCGACGACGGCCGCGGCGGTGACGTCGGGGTGGCGCCGCAACGCGGTCTCGGTCTCGCCGGGTTCCACCCGGATACCGCGGATCTTGACCTGGTGGTCGGCGCGGCCCAGGTAGTCGAGCATGCCGTCGCTTCGGAGGCGTACGAGGTCGCCGGTGCGGTACATGCGGTCGCCGGCCGGTCCGGACGGGCAGGCGACGAAGCGGGCGGCGGTGAGTCCCGGGCGGTGCCAGTAGCCACGGGCGACCTGGTCGCCGGACACGTACAACTCGCCGGTCACGCCCACCGGTACGGGTTCGAGGCGGGCGTCGAGCACATGGATTCCTACGTTCCGGAACGGCAGCCCGATCGGCACCCGGGTGGGCAGGGGTGTGCCGTCGCGGTGCAGTGTGGTCGAGGTGACGAGGTGGGTCTCGGCCGGTCCGTAGTGGTTGTGCAGCCGTCGGGGCGGCCCGCCGCGCAGGAACTCGGCGGTGGCCGGGCCGATGGTCAGCGCCTCGCCGCCCTGCACCAGGTCGCGCAGGTGCGGCAGGGTGGCGCCCTGTTGCAGAGCGGCCGCGCAGAGTGCCTCGATGACCAGGTTCGGTGCGAACAGCTCGTTGACCCGGTGCCGGTGGAGCCATGCCACGAGTTCCCGCGGATCGCGCCGGACCTCGGCCTCGGGCACGGCCAGTGTCCGGCCGGAGGCGAGCGAGTAGAAGATCTCCTGCACCGACACGTCGAAACTCACCGGCGCGAACTGGGCGGTGACGGTGCCCGCCCCACCGGGCAGCAGCTCGGCGTGTCCGGTGACCAGGTTGACGACCGAGGAGCCTGGCATCGCGATGCCTTTGGGCCGCCCCGTGGAGCCCGAGGTGTGGATCACGTACGCCGGATGCGCGGGCCGCAGCGGAGCCGTCCGCTCCACGTCCGTCACCGGGCCGTCGGGCATCGGGGAGACCGCTGCGCAGGTCTCCGGGTCGTCCAGCACCACGCGCGGCGGGCCCGGCGGGAGGCCGTCCGCCGTGGCGCGGTCCGTGACCACGCAGGCCGGTGCGGAGTCGTCGAGCAACTGGCCGATCCGCTCCGGCGGATAGCCGGTGTCCACCGGCAGGTAGGCGGCGCCCGTCTTGACCACGGCCAGGATCGCGGTGATCTGCTCCACCGACCGGGGCAGCGCGACGGCCACCGCCGCTTCGGGGCCCGCGCCGAGCGCTATCAGGTGCCGTGCCAGCCGGCCCGCCTCGCGGTGCAGGTCGCGGTAGGTCGCCGACCGGTCGCCGCACGCGACGGCGACCGCTTCGGGGGTACGTTCGGCCTGCTCCTCCAGTACGGCGGGCAGCGGCCGTTGGTCGTTCGGCCGGCGGGGCGCGCTCCAGCCGGCGGCCACCAGGCGGCGCTCGTCCTCCCCCAGCAGGCCGATACGGCCCACCGGGCGGGCCGGCTCCGCGGTCATGGCCGCGACGACACGCAGGAAGCGGTCCTGGTGCCCGACGGCCTCCTGAGCGCCGTACCGCTCGGGGTGGGCCTCGAAGTCGAACAGCACATCCTGGCCGGCACCCCGGTCGGTCAGCATCACCGAGAAGTCGCCGACCGCGCCGTTGGCCAGCCGGTGCCGGGTGACGCGGGTACCGGGCCAGGACGCCTCGGTCAGGTCGTCGTGCAGCGGCAGGACGTTGACGGAGGGGGCGGCGAGGCCGGTGCCTGAGCGCAGCCAGCGAAGATCGCGTTGCAGGTCCTCGTAGCGGTACCGCTGGTGGCGCAGTGCTTGCCGGATCTCGCGGGACGCCTCCCGGGCGAGCCCGGCCAGGTCGCTGTCCGGTGTCACGCGCAGCCGCAGCGGCACCACGTTCGCGGTCATGCCGGGGGTCCGCCGAGCTGCCGCGCTCGTCCGGACGGCCACCGGCAGCTCCAGTACGACCTCGGGGGCGCCGGTGATGCGGTGCACATACGCCGCCATGCCCGCGGTCAGCACGGCTGACGGGTGGGCCCGCAGCCCGGCGCGACCCGCGTCGATCACCGACCGGTCGACGTGCCGGACCCGCCGGTGGGGTGTGTCCGGCTCCGGCAGCTCACCGCTCGCCAGGCTCACCGGCTCAAGCCCGTCGGCGAAGTACCCGCTCCAGAACTCCCGGTCACGCTCGAAGTCTTGCGAGGCCCGGTACACGATGTCCTCGTCAACCAGGTCACTCAGCGACCCGAACGGGCAGGCGCCGGGCGACAGTCCCCGGCGCACGGCACCGTGCACCTCACCCAGCCGACGGCTGAACAGGGTCGCCCCGTAGCCGTCCAGCGCGATGTGGTGGGTGCGGTAATAGAAGAAGTGACGGTCACGGCCGACCCTGATCAGGGTCGCCTCGAACAGCGGGCCCCGACGCAGGTCGAGCGGCCGGGCCCGGTCGGCGTCCATCCAGACCAGGGCAGCGGCCTCCGGGTCGGGGCGGTCGGTGAGGTCGAGCAGGGGGACGTCGACCGCGGGCCACACCTCAAGGATCTGTACAGGGCCGGCGGCGTCGGACGGGAAAGGGCCTGTGCCGCCGGCGGCACGGGTGCCGGCCGGGGTGCGGGTGCCGTCGGCGCCGGGGCGGGCTGAGCCGCGGGCTCTCACTTCGCCGACGCGTCCCGGCCCGCAGCCGTCCGAGCCGTGTGCGGCACGGGCGCCGGAACCGGCACCACGCCCGGTACCACCCCCGCTTTCCGTGCCGAAGCCATCGGTACCGCCGCTGTACCCGGTCTCCTCCGCGAAGCGAACCCGTACCGCCTCCGTGTCCGCGATCGTCCGGTGCCAGGCCTCCACCAGCGCGCCGTGGTCGACGGGCCCCCGGATGTCCAGGTACTCGACGATCTCCCGTCGCGAACGGCCCCGTTCCAACTGCTCCGCCATCCACATGCCACGCTGCGCAGATGTCAGGGGGAGCCTCATGAGCGTGCCGCCCGCGGTCGGTCCTGCCCGAGGCTCCTGGGGCGCATGTCGGTCCAGTGGGCGTCGATGTGGTCCAGGCACTCCTGGCGTCCGCCGTCCGAGAGGACCACGGTCCAACCGGCCGGGACGGCGATGTCCGCACGCCACAGTGAGTACTGCGCTTCCTGGTTGACCAGAACCCGGTACCGGGCCTCCGGATCGTCGAACGGATTCATCGGCGCGTTCCCCTCAACCCTGTTCCACCGCGTCGCTGCCGGACTCTTCCGCCTCCCAGTTCATCTCTGGTTAAGCGGGTGACTCGGCCAAGGCTGAAGCGGCCGTCGACACAGCCCTGCGTGCACTGCGAGCCGGTTCCGCTGAAGGGGGGCGGACCGCTTAACCGAAGGTGAAGCGAGGTCCCACACATTTGCGGAATGACGGTCACACCCATCACCGGCATCGAGGACGTGAACCTCGGAGACATTGCTTTCTGGGGCCGCCCGCCCCAGGACCGGGCGACTGCCTTCCGGCTGCTGCGCGAACATCCGACGCCCGTTCGCTTCCCGGAACCGAAATCCCCGTGGGCCGAGAGCGGCCCCGGCTATTACGCCCTGGTCCGCCACGCCGATGTGTCCGAGGCGAACCGCAACGCCGAGGTGTTCAGTTCCGAACCCAGCGCGCTCACCATCACCGACATGCCCCCGGAGTTCAACGAGTTCTTCGGATCGCTGGTCAACATGGACGATCCGCGCCATGCGAGCATCCGCCGGATCGTCTCCAGTTCATTCAGCCCTCGGATGATGCGCAGGCTCACCGGGGACATCGAGCGGATCGCCGCCGAAGTCGTCAGCGACCTCTCCGACGCCCTCGCCACATCAGGGCCCCGCGACTTCGTCGCCGAGGTCTCGAGTCGGGTCCCACTGCTGGTCATCCTGGACATGATGGGGATACCGAGGTCCCACTACCCGACCGTCCTGGAGTGCTCGAACGTCATCGCGGCGGGCGACGACCCGGAACTGCTGGGAGCGACCCAGACGGAACAGGAGGCCGCCTATCTGCAGGCGGCGTCCGTCCTGGCTGAGCTGATGGCGGACATCGGCGCGCAGCGCAGGGCCACCCCCACCGGTGACCTGACGTCCGCGCTGGTGAACGCGGGCCAGGACGGACAGCGCTTCACCGACCAGGAACTGTCGTCCTTCTTCATCTTCCTGATCGTCGCGGGCAACGAAACGGTGCGCACCGCCCTGTCGCACGGCCTCGAACTCCTCACCGACAACCCGGACCAGCGCGCCCTCCTCACCGCGGACCTGGACGACCGGCTGCCGGGTGCCGTCGAGGAGATCCTCCGTCTGTCGAGCCCCGCCATCTGGATGCGGCGCACGGTCACCAGGGACCACGAGTTGGGCGGCCGAACCTACATCAAGGGCGACAAGCTGGTCCTGTACTACTGGTCGGCGAACCGGGACGAGAAGGTCTTCGAGCGGCCGGAGGAGTTCGACATCCTCCGCTCTCCCAACCCGCATCTGTCCTTCGGCGGCGGCCCGCATTTCTGTCTCGGCGCGCATCTGGCCCGGCTGGAGATGACGGTGCTGTTCCGGGAACTCTTCACCCGCATTCCCGGCATCAGGTCGGTGGGTGAACCGGACCAGGTGCTTTCCGGTTTCTTCAACGGCATGAAGCGACTCACCTGCGACACGGTCGGGGAAAGGACCGGTTCATGACGGGCCGCCGGATTTCCCCGGCCGAAAGATTCCGCATCCTTGCGGACATCCTCTCCGGCAGGCTCACGGCCGGGGACGCCGCTGTCCACCACGACGTCCCGGTCGGTGTCGTCACCCAGTGGCTGCGGGAGATCCCGGTGGCGGCACCGGCGGAACCGTCCGACCGGCCCGCCGGGGCCACGGCACCTTCGCGGCCGCGGCAACGCCCCCTGCCCCGCTGCCGGTTCGTGGTCGATGAGATGGTGCAGGGGTTGGGGCTCCAGGCATGAGGCCGGGAAACGTACGCAACGTGGACGTCGGTTCAGCTCACGTGATCATGACCGGCGGGTCCAACGGCATGGGCCTCGCCACGGCCCGACTGCTCGCAGAACGTGGCGCGTGGTTGTCACTGAACCGGGTCAGACATGCCTGAACGATGCCGTGGGCCCGGGCTGCGGTCAGGTCGTGGGTCCGTCCCGGGGCGGCCCGTGAGAACCACAGCGGCGTGCCGTCATGACGTAAAACAAGGCGCGGCGGGCACGGTCATGGAGACGAAAAGTGGGCCAGACGCCATGCGACGTCCGCCAAAGGGAACCCGGTCCGTGCAGCGACCCAGTGGTACAGGTCCGCGCCGGGGGGCGCGCTGCGCGCGGCTTCGGTGATGACTTCGGTCCGCTTGAGCGCCCGGATGGTGGGGCGGCACCTGTCGCGTGGCAGACTGCGCTGGTCCACACCCCAACGGCCCTTGCTGCGCTCGCTATGGGGAGGTTCGGTGATCAGGTGGCTGAGGCCGTTGCGAGCGGCCCATTGCGCGGTGTCGCGGACGTCTTCCTGCAGTTGACGGACGAGGGCGGGCGAGGTGTCGAATCGGCGCTGTGGTCGTAGGCGGTGCCGCAGTGTCACGAGCACCGTGCGGCCGTAGAGGTCTCCCTTGAAGCCCAGGAGATGGGCTTCAAGGAGCCGGAGTCCGTCAGGGCCGTAGTACGTCGGGCGGTGGCCGACCGAGACGACAGCGACGAATGTCGGCCCGTTCGGTTCAAGGCCGACTGTGGCCGCGTATACGCCGTCCCGGCGCACGGCGCCGACGTCGTGGAGGTTGGCCGTGGGAAAGCCCAGTCTGCGACCTCGCCGGTCGCCGGACCTGACGACGCCGATCACGGCTATCGCCTCGTCGGCACCCTGGTGTGCGGAAATCTGGTGGGTCACGTCCTTCTCCCGTTCCGGTGTGGGCTGTCCGGTCAGACGAGGTCGATGAGGGGCTCTCCGGCGAGGGCGCGGCGGGCGCGGGAGACGGCGCCGTCCTGGAGGGCGCCGAGCGAGGTCGTTGAGCGCCAGGCGATGTGCGGGGTGAGGATGACGTTGGGTGCCTCCCGCAGAGGGTGCTCCGTCGGGAGCGGTTCCTGGGCGAAGACATCGAGGGCGGCACCCGCGAGGTGACCCGAGTGCAGCGCGTCGGCCAGCGCCTGCTCGTCGACCAGGCCGCCTCGCGACACGTTGACGACCACTGCCCCGGGCCGCATGCGGCGCAGTACGTCTCCGGACACCAGATGACGCGTCTCGTCGGTGAGGGGGAGGTGGAGCGATACCACGTGGGACTTCTCCAGTACCTCGGTCAGCTCCGCCGCCGGTATCTCCGGGACGGACGTGAAAGGGTCGTAGGCGTGCACCCGCGCGCCCACCGCGGACCACGACGCGGCCACGATGCGGCCGATCCGCCCCAGGCCGACGACGCCGACGACGAGGTCGGTCAGCTTGGGCGCGTCGTAGGCGATGCGGCCGGCCCAGCCGCCGTCGCGGATCGCCGCGTGCCCCTGAGGCAGTCGCCTGCTCAGCGCCAGACCCATCGCGAAGGCATGGGTCGCCACCTCGTCCGTCGACGCGTCCGGGACGATGGACACCGGGACGCCAGACGCCGCGGCTGCCGAGACGTCGATGTTGTCGTAGCCCATCCCGTAGCGCACGACGGCCTGGCAGTTGTCCAGGGAGGCTATGTCGTCGGCGGTGACCTTCGCGTAGGGGGTGACCATGACGATCCGGGCGTCCGCCATCGCCGAGCTGAAGGAGGCCTGGTCGGCCGCGGCGATGAGACCCAGGCCGAACTCCTCGGCCAAGGCCCGCTCACGGTCCAGGTGGGGAAACTGGTGAGGTGCCACCAGAATGCAGCCAGAGGAGGGAGCTTTCGTCATCTTTTGTTCCTTTGCGCTCTTGAGGTGTGGCGCTGCCGGCCTCGATCACCCGTGAGCCTAGGTCGGACGGATGGGGATGAATGTGCCAAAGTGAGGCACGGGTGCGACGCGGTCGGGGAGGATGCCGGCCGCACCCGTGCGCTCTGCTGACAGTGATGTCAGCCCGCGCGTCGGCCGATGCGCTCGTACGTCGCTGATCCGCGCCGCTTCAGAATCAGCGCGGTGACCACGCCGGCGAGAACCATGACGTAACCGACCGCGAGGAGGAGGGTGACGACCGCGGTGGGCGCGACGATGAGCAGGTCCATGTTCAACGACGCCGTCAGCAGGGCGAACCCGATGGCCAGTGCGGAGACGGCGGGGGCGACCAGGGTCTTCCACGGGGAGGCGCCCTGCCGGTGGCGCCGGAAGTAGGCGATGACGGCGATGCTCGTGAGGAGCAGCAGGAGCAGCATCCCGTAGAACGCCACACCTGAGGTCGCGCCGTACAGGTCGGACTCGGGGATGCCGGACGCGATCAGACCGAGCATGACCACGAGGAGGACCGCGCCCACGGTGACGGCCGAGATGTGGGGCGATCCGTGTCGCTGGTGGACGGCCGCCAGCCGACGAGGAAAGACACCGTCCACGCTGAGCGAGTGCGTGTAGCGGGACAGGATGTTCTGCAGGGAGAGGGTCGAGGCGAACATGCTCGTCACCACCAGTACGGCGATCACCTGGTTCGCGAAGGCACCGATGTAGGTGAGCAGCGCGTGCGGCATCATCTCGGCCGGGGCGGCCGCCGCGTCCGCGACCGCCCGGGAGGCGCCCGAGGAAAGGATCAGCGAGTAGGAGGAGATCGCGTAGAAGACGCCGAGGAAGATGATCGTCAGGTAGGTGGCGCGGGGGATGGTGACCTCCGGGTCGCGCACCTCGTCCCGGTAGATCGCGGTGGCCTCGAAGCCGTTGAAGACTCCGATGCTGAACAGGAGCAGTACCCCGATCGAGGGCGTGACCAGGTTTTCAGGGTTCCAGGGAGTGAGGGAATGGCCCTCCGGACCACCGTTGCTGATCATGACGATGTCGAAGACGAGGATGGCGCACACCTCGACGGCCAGCAGCACGGACAGGACCTTGGCCGAGAGTTCCACGTTGAAGTAGCTCAGGACCCAGACGGCGCCGAGCATGATCAGCGACCAGATCCACCAGGGCGCTCCCGCTCCGCCGGTGAAGCTGGTGAAGAGATTGTTGACGCCGATGCCGGAGAAGACGAGCGCCGCGATGATGTTGAATCCGTAGGTCGACAGCGCGAGGAAGGAACCGCCGAGTCCCACGGGGCGGCCCAGTCCCTCTCCTATGTAGGTGTAGAAGGCACCTGGCCTCGGGATCTTCCGGCTCATGCTGGTGAAGCCGAGAGCGAAGAGCGTCATCAGCAGCAGCACGGCGACGAAGGCGATCGGTACGGCGATACCGAAGCTGATGTTGACGGACAGGAACCCGAAGACGACACCGAGCGGTGCGGTGAAGGCCAGGACGGTGAAGAGCAGTCCGAAGGTGCCCATCTCACCCTTGAGCGTGGCGGTCGGGGAGGCATCCTTCGGCTCTGTGGCGGGTGAAGCGGAAGAACATCGGATTGTCGTGGAGTGAGTGTCCATGTGGGGTCTTCCTTGTCGGCTGGGCGAGGCGCGAAGGCAGGCCCGGCTTCGGCTGAAGGCAGTGCTTCGCCGCGAGGGGCGAGAGCCAGCGGGGAAGGCCCTGAGGGAGGCCGCTACCGCTGTTGGCGACCCAGCATGGAGTTTCGGCCAAGGCTGAGACTGTCCCACCTTGGGGCATCGGCGCCGGGTGCCCGCGCGCCGACAGGTCGGCGGCTACTCGTAGGGACGCAGCTCCAGTTCGAAGCCTCGGTGGGTGTAGCTGTCGATCTTGCGGTAGAGCGTCGACCGGCCGATGCCTAGCATCGCCGCGGCGCGCAACCGGTTGCCACCGGCCTCGGCGAGGGCTTCGCGGATCTGGTAGAGCTCTGCCTCCTCCAGGCGCGTGAGCTTGCTCCGGGCGAGACCGCGGGCGTGCGCCTGTGCCAGGTCGTCCATGCGTAGTTCCTGCGTCCGGCACCGTGCGGAGGCCGTCTCAATGACGTTCCGCAACTGGTGGACGTTTCCCGGCCAGTCCGCGGCGACGAGCACGTCCAGCAGGCGAGGTGACACCTGCGTGGCCGGGCTGTCGTCGAGCGAGAGGAAGTGGGCCGCCAGGGCGGGAATGTCCTCGCGGCGCATACGGAGTGGCGGCATCTGGACCTCGACGCCACCCAGACTGCTGATCAGCGGCAACAGCTCGTCGTCCAGCCGTCCGAGCGTGCACACAACCCGCGGTTGCTCCAAGAGGTCCAGCAGATCGGTCAGGCTCTCCCGCATCGATGCGCCGCACTCGTCCACCCGGTGCAGGACGACCGCCGCGCCGGCCGCGAGTTCCGCGTCGACCTCGTCGATTCCCCGGGGCCGGTCCACGCCGGGCCCCCAGTCGAAGGTGACGGTGTGCTCGGCGAGCCGGCTGGCCATGACCTGTGCGAGGTGTCGCTTGCCCGTGCCCGGCTCGCCGACGACGTAGGCGGGCGTGCGACGCGTGCAGGCTGTGGCCGCGGCCTCGAGCGCGCGCCGGATCGCGAGACTGTCGCCGATGATGCCCTCGAAAGGGCTGCGGCGTGGTGTCGGGCCGGCCGCCTTCTTGGAGAGCACCTTGCCCGGCTCTTTGCGGCGCAGCCGCAGCACTGTGCCGCCCGCGCTCTCGCCGCCGAGGAGGACGGGGCGTGCGTGGAGCTGGAGGACCGTGTCGGGACCGACCGTGAGGTCGCGCTGCACGGTTTGGTCGAGACGCTCGGCCTCACGGCTGTACGCCGCAAGGACGGAGTAGTCGCTCTGGCCCAGCAGGGCCAGAGCTCCGCGGCTCGCGATGGTGGTCCGCTCGTCCATCGCGACGACGGCATCGGCGCCCCGCTTACGCACCTCCTGCAGGTAGGCGGACATCAGTGCCTGTTCACGAGCGGCAAGCCGGGCCGCGAGAGCCCTGGTCACCTCCGCAGCCGCACCCTGGACGATCAGCAGAATGGACCGCGGATCGACCTCGCGGGCGAGACTTTCCGGCAGCATCAGACTGAGGACACCGCGGACCGACCGGCGCAGCGGATCGCGGATCGGGACGGAGGTGCAGCAACTCCCCTGCAGTGTCTCCGCGAAGTGCTCTCCGCCCCACACCTGCACCGCCCCGCCCTCTTCCAGCGCGGTGCCATCGGAATTGGTGCCGATCAGGTCCTCCGACATGCGTCCGCCGTGGATCGGGAAGGCGCGGTCCGCCTGCCGGACGGCCGCGGTGTCCCCGCGGAAGACAGCAAGGGTCCCTTGGGCGTCGGTGAGGCACACGGCGCCCTGGGTGTCCATGCAGAGACGTTCCAGCTCGGTCAGGACCGGCTCCGCGCAGGCGAGGAGCTGATCGTCGAGGTGGGGCTCGACGGTCTGAGTGAAGACGTCCGAGCCGAGCCGCACGTTGCAAGCCAGGCTGCGCCGCCATGATCGCGCGATCACGGGACGCAGCCTGCTGAGATCGGTCCCCGCGGGGTCCGCGACGAAACGCTCACGGAGGGAGACCAGCTCGGCTGTGCTGGCCGCTCCCAGACGCATCGGGTGGGCGAGGGGCTCCCCGCCGAAGGGCATGGTCATCGGACCTCCTCGATACGACGCGGGAACGTTCCTCTACGTCTGCCTCGAAGTCAGTGGGTCAGGAGATGCTCCAAGTGTGCGGGCAGCTTACGTGCCTGCTGCCGGGCAAACTGTTGCGTATACCACTTTCCGAGCGTCTGCACTCCGGTCGAGCCGCTCGCCTTCCAACCACCGAAGGTCTGCGGACCGGGCCACCAGCCGGTGGTCGCGTGACCAGGGACGTTCACGTCGACGCACCCGGCCTCGATGCCGTTCAGGAACGTACGGGCCTCGTCAAGATCGCCGGTGTAGATGCCGGCGGTCAGGCCCATGGGCGTATCGTTGGCCGCGTCGAGCGCCGCCTCGAAGGAGGGGACCTGGCTGATGGTGAGGAAGGGCAGGAAGTGCTCGGTGGTCGACAGCGCGTGATCGGCCGGTACGGAGGAGACCACCGCCGGGCGGACGAAGTAGCCCTCGTGGTCGAGGCGCTCCCCGCCGGACACCGTGCAGCCCTCCGCACGTGCCTGCCCGACGATTCGCTCGAACCGCGCCAGTGCCTCGGCCGACACCACAGGGCCGGCGAACGCGTCGGCGTCGGAGGGGTCGGCTACGACGGCGCGGCTCGCCCGCTCGGCCACCAGCTCGACGAGCCGGTCGTGCGCCCCGGGCGTCACCAGCACTCGCGAGAGCGCGCTGCACTTCTGCCCGCCCAGATCGAAGGCGGAGAACACGATGCCGTCGGCCGCCGTCTCCAGGTCGGCGGTGTCGGTGACGATCACCGGGTTCTTGCCGCCCATTTCGGCGATGACCGGCCGGGCGTAAGGCCCGTCGGTGAACGTCCGCATGATGGCCTGGCCGACGGCGACCGAGCCGGTGAAGGAGATGCCGTCGATGTCGGAGGCGGCAAGCGCCCTGCCGGGTTCGTCGGCGCCATGGACGACGTTCACCAGTCCGACGGGCAGGTCCATCGCCTGGCACATCTCGTACACCGCGTGCCCCGACCAGGGACCCTGGTGCGAGGTCTTCACGACCACACCGTTGCCGGCGATGAGCGCGCCGATAGTGGGGCCGGCGGCCTGCACGATCGGGAAGTTGAAGGGGGTGATGACGCCGAAGACGCCGTACGGCCGCAGCACGGAGTCGTTGGCGAAGCCGGCCGGATCGGCCGCCCGCTCGTCCTCGAAGGCACCGGGCCGAGCCGCGTATTCGGTGTAGCAGCGCAGGATGTCACGGACTTCGAGCCCTTCCGCTCGTGCCCCCGCGTAGGTCTTGCCGACCTCCAGCGCCGTGCGTACGGCCCAGTCCTCCACCGCGTCCGTGACGTGATCGATAGCCCGCTGCACGTGCTCGATCCGCTTGCTCAGCGGCACCTTGCCCCATTCCCGCTGTGCCGCCCTGCTGGTTTCCACAGCGAGCCTGACGACATCGGCGGGCGCGTCGTGGCACGCGCTGACGGTCACGGACGGATGACCGGGGTCCTCCCTGACGATCAGCTCGCCGTCGAAATACTCCTTGCCGCCGACGACATGCGGAACGACGACATGAGTGCCGGTGCGCCGCTTGGCCATCTCGGCGGCGAATGCTTCGTGGCCTTGACGGTTCTGGTGGTCAAGAGCGGTCATACAAACTTCCTTTCAAAACGCGTCCTGGCTGTTGCCAGCCGTGACGCCATGGCGGGCAGGCCTGTGTCCGGGGCGGGATCAGTCCTCGATCCCGGCAGGGCGGGGAAGATCGACCAGAGCCTCGGTGCGGTGCTCGAGCTCCTTGATCCGGGGGATGACCTCCGTGCCCAGCAGCTCGAAGTGGCGCCGGTAGCGCTCGGGCTGGTCGAGGTAGTCGAAGGTGAAGCTGATGATCTTGCCGAAGCCACCGGAGGCGTCCAGATCCCGCTGCAGCTTCTTGATCACGGTGTCGGGTGAGCCGACGAGCCACTTCTCCTCGGCGAGGTACTCGATCGGCACGTCGTCCGGGTCGGTCACACCCAGCTCGGGCACCATGGTCGGCAGCATGCCGCCGCGGGCGTAGCCGGGCAGCATCCACTCGCGGTAGGTCCGCCCCATGGCCCCGTTCACGGCGAGGTCCATCGCCTCCTCGTCGGTGTCGGCGACCAGGATGTTGTGGGCGACCCGCCACTCGTTGCGGTCCGCGGCGAAGCCGGAGCTCTCCGCGCCCTGCATGTACCGGTACCAGTGGCCGGCGAGGTACTCACGGCCCACGTTGAAGCTCATCGGCAGGTAACCCAGCTTGCCGGCCCGCGTCATCGTGCGGGAGGCGGGGCTGAGGCCCGCCATGAGCAGCGGCGGATGCGGCTTCTGCAGCGGCTCCATGAACGGGCCCTGTTGGATCTCGTCGTACTCGGGGATCTCGAACTGCCAGTGCTTGCCGTCGTGGCGATAGGGGCCCTTCTTCTCCCAGATGGCGCGCATGATCTCGACAGCCTCGGCCATCTTCTCGCCCGGGTCGGTGTTGCCGTGGATCAGGTGGTCCGTGGGGTAGGCGCCGGCGCCGAGACCGACCATCAGGCGGCCGTTGGACATGTGGTCGAGCTGCATCAGCCGGTGGGCCAGCGCCATCGGGTTGTGGTTGCCCGGGACGTTCGCGCCGGTACCGAACCTGATCTGCTTCGTCTGCTGCAGGGCCGCGGCGATGTACAGCTCCGGGCTGCACACCGGCTCCCACCTCATGGTGCTGTGTTCGGCGATCCATACCTCGGACAGCCCGAACTCGTCGGCCCAGTTGATGACCTGCATGTCCCACTGGAAACCCTCGTGCAGACCGGTTTCCGGAAGGCGGAACGGTACGAGGAACAGTCCGATATCCATGCTTGCTCTCCAGAGTGTGTACGCGATCATCAGATCGATCGCTGGGGTTCTGCTCGCAGTCTCATGCCGCGTACGGTGGCGCGACTGTGTCACCTTGAAGCACTGGCAGGCGGTGCCGCGCAGGCGTCAGCGCACGACGCTGCGCAGCGTGCCGACACGCTCGACAACGACCTCGACGACGTCTCCGGGCAGCAGCCACAAGGGGGGGTTCCGCTTGCTGCCGATGCCTTCCGGCGTCCCGGTCGAGATGATGTCCCCGGGGGAAAGGGTCAAGAACTTGCTGATGTAGGCGATGAGTTCGGCTACGGGGAAGATCATGTGCCGGGTGTTCGAGCCCTGTACCTGCACACCGTTGACGCGGGTCGCAAGGTCAAGGCTCTGTACGTCGCCCACCTCGTCCAGGGTGACCAGCGCGGGCCCGCAGGGCGTCGAGGCGTCGACGGCCTTGCCGGCCAACCACTGCGTGCCGTGGTACTGCAGGTCCCGGGCGGTGATGTCGTTGAGCACCATGACGCCGGCTACCAGATCGAGGGCCTCGTCGGGCCGCACGGCGCGGCCCTCCCGGCCGATGACGACGGCCAGTTCCCCCTCGTAGTCGAGCTTGTCGGTGACGTGCGAGCAGCGGATGTCGTCCGCCGGTCCGATGAGCGTGCTCGCGAACTTCGCGAACACGTCAGGGTGTTCGGGAAGTGCCCGGCCGGTCTCGGCCACGTGGTCGTTGTAGTTCAGGCCGATGCACAGCACCTTGCCGGGGTCGGTGACCGGCGGCCCCAGCCGGAGGTCCCCGGCCAGGGCGACACGCGCCGACGACTGCTTGTCAGCCGCCCGTCGTACGGCCTCGGCGACCTGGATGAGGTCATGGCCATGGCGGTGCAGCAGTTCCCTGGTGGTGGCCTGTGGACCGAGCCCTTCCATGCTGCTCGCGAGCAGGGCGACATCTATGTCGTACACCGCCTCGTCGAGCACCGCGCCGGCCCGCCAGTTGTCGTCCAGCCAGTAGGAGACGAGCTTCATCGTGTTGTTCTCCTGAAAGAGATCGGATGTGAGGGACTCGGGACTCAGACGGCGAGCAACCGACCGCCGTCGAAGAAGCCGCCCGCCGCGTATACGAGGGGAGGCAGGTCGCTGGTCTCCACCCCGACGACGCGTCCGAAGAACACCGAATGGGTGCCGGCCTCCACTCGCGAGACGACCTGAACCTCGAACGTCGCCGACGCCCCGTCCAGCAGGGGCGCGCCCTGCCCGCCCTCGTGCCAGCCGACGTCCCGGAACTTGTCCCCGCCCGACCTGGCGAAGGCCGCCGCCACCGTCGACTGGGTGTTGCTCAGGATGCTGATCCCGAGGTACCGAGCGGTGCACAGCGCGGCATGCGACTGTGCGGAGGTGTTGATGCAGACCAAGACCAGAAGGGGGTCCATCGAGACGCTGCTGAAGGCGTTGACGACCAGCCCGACGGGCCGGCCGTCTACCTGAGCGGTCACGACCGTCACGCCCGAGGGAAAGGCGCGGTGGGCCTGCTTCACCTGCTGAACCAGCTCGGTAGGCGCCTGCCGACCGGGGACGGGCGCGAGTGAAGTGGTGTGTGTCTGGCGTGTGTTCAGTGTGTCCATGTCGCCTACAGTGCTGCGCGGTCAGAGTCGGAGAACGTGCCAATCTGGTACAGCGTGCTCACCCCGTCACGGGGTCGCTTCGGCGACCGCGGCCACGGCGTCCGCCAGCCGGTCGGCGAGATCGCCCACCACCTCGGTCGTCATCGGCGTCGAAAGCGCGGCGAGGTTGGCGGACGACAGGAGCAGGCCGCGGTCGTAGGCGGCCCACCAAAGCCGGTGCTGCGTCTCCCGGTCGACACCGGTCACGCCGGCCGGAAACACTCGCAGCAGGGAGCCGGCGCCGCGCACCTCCCACCCCAGCGGCTCGACACGTGCCGCCACCACACGGCGTGCCTGGTCCCCGAGCCGGTTCAGCCGGGCGACGGTGTCGGGGGAGAGCAGCCGCAGCGCCTCCGTCCCGGCCGCCATGCTCACGGGGTTTCCCGAGAACGTGCCGGAGTGCGGGATGGATCCCTTGCTTCGAGGGTCGAGTACGCGCATGAACTCCTCGCGTCCCGCCAAGGCGCCGACAGGGAATCCGCCGCCGATGAGCTTGCCCGCGGTCAGTAGGTCGGGCACGATCCCGTACTCCCCGCTCAGCCCGCCCGCCCCGATCCGAAGACTGATCACCTCGTCGATGACGAGGAGGATGCCGTGCTGGTCCGCCAATTCGCGGGCCGCCCGCAAGAAATCGGCGGTCACGGAGATCAGACCGGCCCGGTTCGGCAGCAGGTCGAGGACGATGGCCGCGTGGTGGTGCGGCTTCTCTTCGATCACCTGCCGGAGCGAGTCGATGTCGTTGAGAGGGACCAGGGACACCTCGCGCACGGTGGATTCCGGGACTCCCCGCGCGGACTGCTCGCCCCCGGCGCACAGCGCGACATCGGAGGAGCCGTGGTAACCACCGCGGGTCATGATCACACCCGTTCGTCCGGTCACCTCACGGGCAACACGGACAGCCGACATCACCGCCTCGGTCCCCGAATTGGTGAAGCGTACCTGGTCCAGACCGGGCAGCCGCTGGAGCAGGAGATCGGCCAGCTCCCATTCACCGAGGTTGGGAATTCCCCAGCATGCACCGGAGTCCATCGCCCGGGTCGCCGCCTCCACGATCTGCGGGTGCGCGTTGCCGTGCACGAGCGTGGTGAAGTTGTTGTTCGCGTCGATCAGCTCTCGGCCCCGGTCGTCCCAGAGCCGGTGGCCCTCGCCGCGAACGGCGTATACCGGTGCGGCACCAGTGTGGTATGCGTCGCGACCGTATCCGCCGGGCAGGAGGGGGAAGCCCCGCCGTCCCCTGCGCACGTGTTGATCGCTGTCGGGAACGGCAGGCGCGGCGGTCTTCGTTTCAGAGGCCATCGATGTTCAACATCCTTCGCGGCAGACCGTCCGCGCTGCGGACGCCGTTCGCTCCCGTGTCGGTCGAGCGCGTGGGACGGTCGGTTTCAGGTGGTCACCACCCTGGCGTTGAGAACGTAGGCAGGCGGGGACACCCCTGACTGTCCTGACTTGACACAGGTGCCGCAGAGCGGCGAGCCCCGGCCCGTTCGGTGTCCCGAAGTGGAACAGAAGCGATTGTTGAGGCGACCGTAATGTTGCCGAGAGCCTTCCCGGGCGGCCCCGGCCGCGAAGAGATGCGAGGAAAACGATGGATCGAGTGCGAGGCAAGATCGCGATCGTCACGGGTGCTGCCCGAGGCCAGGGCGAGGCGCACAGCCGGCTCTTCGCCGCCGAGGGGGCCAAGGTCCTCATGACCGACGTCCTCGACGACGCCGGTGAGAAGGTGGCCGAGGAACTGCGTGACGCCGGGTACGACGTGCACTACCGGCACGCCGACGTCACCTCCGAAGCCGACTGGCTCGCCACGGTGGCGGACGCCGAAAGCCGCTGGGGTCGCGTCGACATCCTCGTCAACAACGCAGGCATCGTCGGCACGATGAAGGCGGCCGACGAGGAGGATCTCGATGCCTGGACGAAGATCACCGCGATCAACCAGCAGGGAGTCTTCCTGGGCATCAAGCACGTCGTCCCGGCGATGCGCCGAGGCGGCGGCGGAGCCATCGTCAACACCTGTTCGATCAACGGCTCGGTCGGAGCGCCCGGCTCCTTCTCGTACCAGGCGTCCAAGGGCGCCGTGCGCATGATGACCCGGGCTGCGGCCCTCGAGTACGTCAAGGACAACATTCGCGTGAACTCGGTGTCCCCCGGTCTGGTGATGACTCCCATGGCTGACGAGGAGGGCGAGGAGTCCAACAAGGCTTTCGCCGCCGCCACCCCGATGGGGCGGGGCGCGCGTCCCGAAGAGGTCAGCTACGGCGTCCTCTACCTCGCCTGTGACGAAGCCAGCTACGTCACCGGCACCGACCTTCTGATCGACGGCGGATACACCGCTCAGTAGAACGGCGTCCGGCGCATCTTCCGGATCATCCCCGTCCGCGCCGGCCGCGCCGTCTCCAGCGGTCAGCGCCAGTACTGCCGTGCCGGACCCGGTGGCCCGGGTTCCATGCCGAAGGTCGCGATCTTGACTTGCCGATCTCGTCCTGGCGGGCTCCATTGGAGCATTCTGGGTCCTCTCCCGGAGCTGCAGAAAACCACCATCGTGCGCAGCAGCAAGGATTTGAACCAGGACTGCTCCCTGTGCGTATCAACACCCCACGAGCACGTACGGGTACCTGTTCACTGTGCAACTGAGAACAGGTCAGGCACTCCTGCTGAGTGGCACTTCCGCCCAGATCGTCTTGCCGGATGCTGTGTACCGGGTGCCCCATCGCTCCGTGAGCTGGGCGACAAGAAACAGTCCGCGGCCGCCCTCTTCGTCCATCCCCGCCCGCAGCAGGTGGGGGGAGGTATGACCACCGTCCGAGACCTCGCAGACAAGGTCCTGGTCCCGGATGAGCCGTAGCCGTATGGGAGAGCCGCCGTACCGAATGGCGTTGGTGACCAGCTCACTCACTACCAGCTCAACGACGAACGCCACCTCATCGTGGCCCCAATCAGCCAGCTTATGAACCGCCAGATCACGGCACCGGGCGACCTCTGCAGGTTCGGCGGGCAGGTCCCAGCTTGCTACTTGGGCGTCGCTCAGCGCATGGACCCGAACCAGGAGGAGGGCTGCGTCGTCCTCAGCGGAACCTGGCAGTGCATCAGCAACAACACCGTCGCAGGTTTCCTCCAGCGCGCGGCCAGGTACGGACAGAGCGTCGCAAAGCTTCCTGAGGCCAACGTCAATGTCCCGGTCGCGGGACTCCACCAAGCCATCGGTGAACAAAGCCAGCACGCTGCCCTCAGGAAGGTGAAATCCGACGCTCTCGAACGGCAGGCCGCCCACTCCGAGCGGAGGTCCAGCGGGCAGGTCGATTATTTCCGCGTGGCCCTCGGGCGACACCAGCGCGGGCGGCAGGTGGCCGGCGCGGGCCATGAGGCAATGCTGCGCGACCGGATCGTAGATGGCATACAAGCACGTCACACCCATGGCCCGGTCGTCCTCTTCCCCCAGGGGTCGCGCAACCAGGTCGTCGAGCCGAGCGAGCAGCTCCTCCGGCGCCAGGTCAAGCGCCGCAAGTGCGGCCACGGTGGTCCGTATCCGCCCCATGGTGGCTGCGGCTCGCATGCCGTGGCCGGCAACGTCCCCGATGACCAGGGCGACCCGTGCGCCAGAGAGCGGAATGACGTCATACCAGTCCCCACCCACTCCGACTGCTCCGGCTGCTGGCAGATATCGGTGGGCAACGTCCACAGCCATGGGCTCCGGAAGGTGGCGCGGGAGCAGATCGCGTTGCAGCATCAGTGCGGCCGCGTGCTCCCGCGCGTAGCGGCGCCCGTTGTCCACGCAGACCGCCGTGCGGGAAACCAGTTCCTCAGCAAGGCTGATCTCCTCGGAATCGAAGGGGTCCCTCGGCGGAAGCCTTTGGAACGTCACCAGGCCCAGAACCGTTTCCCGGGCGAGCAGGGGAACGGCCAGGTCACGGTCTCTCGCGACCGGATGCCCTTCGGTAAGGCAGAGCAGCTGTGGGGAACCCGGCGGGTATTCGATCGGATGCGGGGGCGCAGCTCCCGCTACAGCGAGGCTGCCCCCGCGGTCGGCCATCCGCCGCAGGTCGGGGCGGGCTGACATCCTGCTGGTCCACTCACCGGGTTCCTCGCCGCGGAGCACGGTTTCCAGGAGGTCCACCTGCACCACGTCCGCAAATTCCGGAGCGGCAAGATCGGCCAGGTCATCGGCCGTCCGTGCGATGTCCAGGGTCTGCCCGAGCCTTCCGCCAGCACGGCTGAGCAGCGCCATGCGTTGCCGCACCACGTAACGGTCGGTGATGTCGACGGCCGTTTCGCACACGCCGAGTGTTCGGCCGTCATCGTCCTGCATCCGGAAATACGAGCAGGACCAGATGTGATCGTGATGTGGATCAAGGCGGGTGGGGCTGTGGTAGCGGAGATCGATGAGTGGTTTCCCTGTGTCCAGGACACGCTTGATGACGTTGTCCAGCGTCGGCGCCGGCTCTCCGTTCTGGGAGAGGACCGCGCCCTGCGGAAGCAGGTCTGCGGCCCGCCGTCCGATCCAATCCTCCAAAGTCCAGCCGAACCGTTTCTCGACAGCGGCGTTGATCCACTTTCCTCGGGCTTGTGTGTCGTAGATCGTGATCTCGATGGGTGACTGCTCACTCAGGCCGTTCAACATCGCCTGATCGCTCGCCCACTGCTGGTAACGCGCCACGCTCACGGCTGACAGCAGCCAGGCCGCACCGCCCTCCGCATGCCCAAGCGGACTGGATACCAGGGCTACTGGAACAGTGCGGCCACCCCGATGACGCGCGGGGCAGGTGGCGTATCGCCTTCCGGATTCCTGGAACGCTGCCCTCCGCACGGCGTCGCCCAGAAGATCGCCCACGGGCCTGCCCAGAGCCTCCGCGGTCGGGTAGCCGAACAGTTCCTCGGCCGCCGAACTCCATCCAATGATCGTTTCCAGGGTGTCCAGCACTACCGTCGCTGCCGTGGGCACATCAAAGGGATCGGCGCGCTTCGTTTTGGCTCTCATGTTGTCCGAGCTCATCCTGGTTACCTGTCAACCGCGAGGAACCTCGACCAGATCAACCATTTTGTCCACCGTAGCTGCCTGCATACGACAGTGTGCTCTCACGCGTGCTTGTGCCCCCCTCGGGCGCACCAGCTCGTCGAACCGGCCACTGAGCGGGCGGTGTCTCCCGAGGTGTCTCAGGGTGCGAGCAGGTCGTTGGCGCGTCCCGTGACGCAGGGTTCGACGTGCATGGTTGTGAGCGCCTGGTCAGCGGCGGTTATTTCGTCCGGCCTGCGGTCGTGTCGTCGGTTCCGGCAGATCACGAGTTGTCGACCACCGTGTCGTTCCTCCCGATCAGTCGCGTCTCATCGTGCGATGAAGCGCTCGGTAAGGCGAACGAGACCCCGATGGGCCTGACAGCCGGTATCCATACCGGAGATTTTGAAGTGGCTCGGGTGTTCTTGAACGGTATCGAGGCCGGGTGCGTCGATGTGAATGTGCCGGGGCACGCGACCACTGGCTGGTGGCCCGGTCCTCAGACGCTACAGGGCTGGAAGGCGAGCGGCCCGACCGCAACGCATCCCCTTGGCAAGGTGTATTGGCAGCGGTTCGCCCGTCAGCAGGCGCGTAAGCTTCCTGTAGAGCCGAGCGTTTTCTGACCTGCCGACATGCGCGATGGCACGTCCACCGCGACGGCTCGAGGAGGCCCCATGGCCGCAATACCCGAAGGACCCCTCGCCCAGCCGTTGCGGGCGGGGGCGGCAACAAGCGCCGAGCCGTACTCGCTACTCGAGCGCTTCCTCGCGGACCCCGCCAGTACCGATCTGAGTCGGCTGCGTCCCGTGATTGCGCGGTCGTAGCAGCGCAACCTGGCGCGCGGCGTGCCTACCGGATCGACTTCACTCAGCGAAGTCACCGACCCGCGGATCGACGAACAGCTCCTGATCTGCGCAGAGCCCGCACTGACCGAACTCGAACGGCTTTGCGCCGGCACACATGGGTCGGTGTGCCTCACCGACTCCCAGCGGTGCCGAGGGTCGGGCGTCGCTGCCCCAAGTTGAGACAGTCCCGCCTCACCGAAGTGAGCATGCTAGGTCGCCTGTACATGCGCTGGTCTCTTCAGGGCCTCGTCCCCAGCGCCCGCCCCTTCCGGGCGGGGCCTCTGCGCTCTCACCGCTGGGTTGGTCCGCTGCGTCTTGGCCGGATGACAAGGAAGACCTTCATGCGATCGAACCCTCCCGTGCTTCCGGAGCCTCCCGCCGCCGACACGACAGCACCCACGGCGTTCGCCCTCAGGGGCAACATGGGCACGTTCGGCCTGCTCTTCACCGTGCTCGCGTTCACCGCGCCCCTCGGTGTGGTCTTCGGCTTCATATCGGTCAACATCAGCTTCGGTGTCGCGGTGCCCATCGCCTTCGTGGGCGTCCTGGTGCTGATGACGCTTTTCGCCCTCGGCTTCACCAGCATGACCCGCCGCATCCCCCGCCCAGGTGCGTTCTACACCTACATCGGCGAGGGGCTGGGGCGCCCTATGGGGCTGGGCGCGTCTTTCCTTGCCCTTACCACCTACGGCTTCAACATCATCGCCGCGCTCGTTTTCTCAGGTATCGCAGTCAAGAACCTCATCATCAGCTTCGCCGGGGCATCCTCGGTGCCATGGTGGGTCTGGGCGCTGATCATGTTGGGAACCGTCTGGATCCTGAGCTACTTCAACGTGGAGCTATCGGCCAAGGTCCTCTCCACGGTGCTGGTGATCGAGGTATCCGCCGTCGTGATCTTCGATATCGTGGTCCTCGCCAATGGCGGGCCCGAGGGCCATTCCCTCACGCCTTGGAACCCATCGAACCTGTTCACACCGTCGATCGGGATTCTGCTTCTGTTCAGCGTGGGCGTCTTCAATGGGTTCGAGGCCACGGCGATCTACCGCGATGAGGTCCGCAATCCCGACAAGACGATCCCTCGCGCCACCTACCTCACGATCATCTTCCTCGGCGTCTTCTACGCCATCTCGTCGTACGCGCTGATCGTCTCGGCCGGCACTTCGAAAGCGGTGGCGAGCGCGACGGCGAATCCGGCCGAGATGATGCCGCACGCCCTGCTGACCTACTTCGGCGCGTTCGCGAACCAGGTGATCGCGGTTCTCCTGGTGACCAGCATGCTCGCGTCGTCCCTGTCGCTGCAGAACATCCTGTCCCGTTACACACATTCGCTCAGCGTGGACGGCATCCTGCCTCGCCGCCTGTCCGCCGTTCATCCCAAGCACGGGTCGCCGCATGCCGCGGCCTTCACAGTGGGCGGGTGCCTTCTCGTGATCCAGGTTGCATTGATCGTCTCGGGTGCCTCAGAGTTCGATATTTACGGAGCCGCATCGGGCGTGGCCTTCTACGGGATGCTCCTGCTCCTGCTCCTCACCTCCATGGCGGTGATCGTCTACTTCCGTCGCAACAGCGCGGGCGCATCCCTGTGGAAGACACTCATTGCACCGGCCCTCGCGGCGCTGGGCATCGGCTTCGCGCTGTGGACGGCGTCGAGAAATATGGATCTCCTTGTGGTCGCACCTCCCGTAGGCGTGGCGGCTCTTCTCGCGGTCGGGTACGTCGCGCTTCTTGGCGGTGTGGTTGTCGCCTTGGTGCTGAAGCGACGTGGATCGCCGACCTACGAGCGCATCGGACGGCGCGCGCAGTAGACCCCCAAGACGGTTGAGACCTGCCCCGCCCAGCCCGCCACAC
>NZ_KQ948925.1:0-249443 GCF_001514235.1 Streptomyces caeruleatus
AGCACCCCCAGGCGCCATCGGCATGAACGGCATCCCAGCACCGGCACCAACACCGGCACCAGGCGCCTTCGGAGACGGCCCTCCCAGACCCGGGGCACCCGCCAACGACACCCCGCCGACGCCGCTCCCGGCCCCCGAGCCCGGAAGCGTCACCCCACCAGCGCCCCCACGCCCCAGCACCTCGGACGGCATCCGGGACACAGGAGCACTCGGCGCGGAAACGGTCGGCGCGGACTGGCCGGGCGCCGATACGTCCGGCAACGGCACCTTGCTCGAAGGCGGGTTCGACGCGAGCGACACAGGGTCGATACCCGGACGTACACCACCGGTCGGCGCGGTCACGCCGCCTGCGTCAATGGTGCCCATGGTGGGCGGCGTAGCCCCCTGCCCACCGCCGCCGTGCAACAAGTCCGACGGCATCGGAGCCGGAGACCCGAGTGTGGGCATCCCCGCCGCCCCACCACCGGCATTCCCCCGCCGACTCGCCGAGTTGAGCGACGGCGGCACCACAGGACCCACCGAACCCCCCGTCGGCGACGGCACCCCACCAACAGACGGGGCAGAGGACAGCGACACCGGGTCAACACCCGTGGAGCCGCCCCCCGCACCACCGCCGTTCAACAAACCCGACGGCATCGGAGCCGGAGTGCCACGAGACGGCGACGAGGGCACGTTCGTGCCCCGCGTCCCGGGTGCGGTCGGCAATGTCGCGTTGGGAACGGAGCCCGGGTTGAGTGCCGCGTGCATCGCGGGGTTCACGTTCGTGGAGGTCGGCATAGGGGACGGCTTGGGCGACGGCAGGGGTGAGTTCACCGGAGCCGAAGCCAACTGGGATGGCGGCACTGACGAGTTGGTCGGCACGTTCAGTCGCGAAGGTGTCGGAACCGCTGTACCCACAGATGAGCCCACAGATGAACCCACCGGTGAAACCGCCGGTGTCTGCGGCAAGCCGGGAGACCTCACCGGCGAGCTGTTAGGCCCTGTCCCCGGTAGGGGAGTCGTCACCGGCGCGGCCACGGGACCGATCCCCCCCAACCCCGGCGGTGACACAGGCGTGGGAGCGGGGGTGACGGACGGCACCGAAGGCGACGGCACCGAAGGCACCGTCACCTGAGGAATGGTCGGGAGTGTCGGCGACGTCGTACCCGGCAGCGGGACAGCAGGTGACGTGACCGGCCTCGTGGGAACGGTCGGACCCGGGCCCATCGAGATGGGTGTCGTGTTGACACCGGACGGCGCGGTGATGTCGGGCTGCTTGAAGTCAGTGGGCTTCGGCTGGTCGAAGTTGCCGACCGGACTGCCGAGGGGAGATGTGATGATCGTCGGTGAGACCTGGTTCAGTGTGCGCGTCTCGGCGGAGTACTGACGCGCCAGCGAGTGCAGAACGCCGCGCATGTCCTCCGTCATCATCTTGACGATCTCCGGGCTCTGGCTGACGGGAATGAGCCCGTTCTTCATCGGCTTGATGCCGATTTTCAGCGCCTGCTTGGCATACCAGTCGTCAATGGTCCGGATGTTCGCCTGGGCCACCGCGAGATTGTTGCCGGCGTCGACGAGGGTCTGCGCGACCGAGGCGCCCATACTCCCCCCGGCCAGCGCGTTGGTGCTGGAGGCCACCTGCTTGGAGAAGGTCTGCATCATGGTCATGAAGGAGTCCGCCGCGGTGCCCTGCCACGGCGAGTCCGCGTTACCTGCCAGCGCCTTGGCCTGGGTGACCAGTTGCTCCGAAACCACTCGCAGAACGTCGTGCACGTACTGGAACACGTTGCCGGCGTCGTAGAGGCTTTGCGGCTCTGCCACGGTTTGCGCCCGGTCCCGCTCGTCCTGCTTCGCCATGTTCGAACCACCGAGAATGACCGCCTCGATCTGCTTCCAGTCCCAGGAGTCATAGTCGTTCGAGGACCCCATGACAGAGTTGTTGCCGAAGATTCCGGAGGTCTCCGACGCCTGTGTCGTGTTGCCGGTGTCGTAGTTCTTCTTGGAGTTCGCCATGGCGTCCGCGCTCTCGTCCGTACCTGAATGGGAAAACGCCTAGGGCGGCGTCAGGTCCGGGGAGGGGGACCTGACGCCGCCTAGGCAGCCATACAGCGTGTTGTCATCCGCCAGAGTTCATCTTGCTGAAATCGCTCTGGGCGGACTGCATTGCGGTGTTCAGGTCCTCGGCCGTCATCGTGGCCTCTTCTTCGGTGGTCTTGTAATTGGCACTCAGCTGGCGCATGCCGGCGCTGATGTCTGCCAGACCCTGGCCGAGAGAGTGGAGAACCTTGAGGTAGTTGTTCTGGAGCCCCGAGTCACCGTTGGCTCCGCAGGCGACCTGCCGGAGCATGTAGGCGTCGTAGAAGGCTCCGGGGTTGACCTTCTGGAGCTGCATCAGCTTGTCGTACGCCTTCTTGACCGGCTCCGCGAGCTTGTCCATGTTGTCGGCGAAGAGCTCCATGGACGGCGTGTCGACCGACGTCCTCGATCCCCGGCCGGTACCACCCGGAACCGGCGGCGGCGTGATGTCGGACTTCTCCGGCGCCGACCGCGTGGGCGGCGCGTGGAAGGTCGTGGGGTCCCACTCCTTGGGGGCGGGCCGATGCGCGATCCTGTCCAGCGCCCGCTTCGCCATAGCCTGCCCGGCAGCGGCTGACATCAGCGGCTCCAGTAACTCACGCCGGTCCGCTCGGCCTCGGCGTACTGGGCGATGATCTTGCCCAGCGAAACCTGTGCGTTGCTGGCCTGCACGGTCATGTCGGTAGCAGCCCTGGCCCAGATGTTCCGCTGCTCGTCGAACAGGTCGCGCGCGCCGCTCTCCCACTCGATGATGGCCTTCATCGTGCCGTTCTGCAGTTCACCCAGGAAGTCGTTGATCTGCGCGGAAATCCGGCCCATCTGCATGACCGCATCTTCGAGAGGCGCAAACTGGACACTGTAGTCGGACATCTTCTTCTCCTGTCTGTGAAAGCCGGTGTGTTCTTAGGCCGCGAATCCGGGGAGCGTCGGAGCGTGAATCCCGGCGGCGGCCTGCTGGGCCTTCTGGATGGTCTCCTCGTTCGTCCGCGTCAGCAGGTTGGTGTTGTCGTCCAGGGTCTTCTCCATGCCGTTGAGCACCGAGATCACCTTGTAGAAGTCCTGGAGCCAGCTCTGCAGTGCCCGGTCGAACGCCGCGTTCGCCTGCCCCCTCCACGAGGCCTGAATGTTGGCGAGCGTCTGGTGCATCGCCTTGTACTGGCCGTCGAAGTTGGTGACGCCGTTCGAGAAGACATTGATGGCCTGGCGGAGACCCGCGAGGTCGACCTGTGTCATCTGCTGGGGGTCCATGGCGATCGAACCCTCCTGTTCCTGTCCCGGGTTCGTTGTCGAACCGTCTGCTCACACCTTCTCCGCGGCACAGGACCAACGGAACGGGATTCGCGGCCCCTTGCCCCGCCCACCAGCGATCGTTGCCCCGACGACCCCCAGGACCCGTCGTTTGGCCCATGCATCAGCGCCGCGGGGCGTGGCACGCGCTCCCCCACTGCCTCATGGGCGGGGCCCCCAGCCGCGTTGTCGTCGGTTGCCGACCCTCCGCGTCGACGCCCCCTCCGCCATACATCTGCACACTCCCCCATCGCCCCGCTCGGGCGACTGGAAGGCACGCGCTCACAGCTGGCCTGATCCAGACGGCAGGCCCTACCCATAAGACCGCCGGACGTTGTTGACACCTGCGGTCTCCCATCACCACGAAGGCCTGACATGCACCCTTCAGGCAAACTGCAGCAGGACCGCCAGGCCCAGCGCCGCCTGGCGCTCCTGCGTCACGCCGAGGAAGTCATGGGACACGTCTCGCTGACCTGCCGGCGCTACGGGATCAGCCGGAACTGCTTCTACAAGTGGGAGCGGCGCTACGTCTGTCTGCGGCAGAACCACCACTTCGGGCCGATGAAGATCAAGATGCGCCTTGGGCGGTACCACGGCATCGACGCCGAGGAGTTCTACCGCATGCTCGCCGGCATCGTCATCGACGACACCGGAGTCCCCATCCGTCGCCCGCACGGCTCTCTCGCTGGCCCACGGCGTTGTGGCGTCGACTCGCCATTCCCTTGGGATGTCGGGGGTCTGCGGTGAGGGGACGGAGCCATCTCCGGTGCTGGCGGGTCGAGTTGGCGGAAGGAGCAGCCGCCGACAGGAGGGCTGGGACAGAGGAGAAGCGGCCATAGCCCTGGTTGGTGGGGCGGCAACCGCGTGGCAGGCCCGTGCCCTTCCCTTCCCCAGTAGCGGGCCTTGCGCGGGCGAGAACGGATAGCTCTGGGTGGACAAGGCGGTTGGAGGAGAGTTCGCTCTCTTGCCTGTGACGATGGTGTCATCGGCGCCGTTCCAGCCCGCGACGACGTTGCGAGCCTGTTCGATCTCGCACTGAAGGTGGCGGTCGCTCAGGGATCGGGCGACGAAGTCTTCTGCGCCGGCGATCTCATCGGCCCGCTCGGCGTGTGGCGCAGCCGGGGCAGAAGCGGGGCGAGCCCCCTCACGGCCGCTGGAGGCCGGGGGATTGCGGGCTCCGCCCGTCACCCTTCTGGCACGCGGGGCCCTCGATCAGGTGTCACCGTGCCTGGTCGTCAGCATGGTCTGCCTCAAGCCGGGCCAGCAGGTCCTCGAGTGCGGGCATGGCATGGCTGGTGCGGCGGCCTTCGGCCAGGCAGTCGTGCAGGGTTTGGACGTCCTGGGCGCGGACCTTGCCGCCGTGGTGGAATCGGTTGAACGCCTGGTAGTCCAGCGGCAGCATGTCCTGTTCGATGTTCTGGTGTGTCTGGGCGGTCTCGCGCGGGCCCATGGCCTTGGCCATCTGCTGTCCCGTCTCGCCGTGGCGCGGGAGCGTCATGATCTCGGTCTGGGCGCTGCAGGCCAGATTCCACAGCTCCTCGTCCTGCGTCAGGGTCGCGAAGTCGGGCCAGCCGGCGAGCTCACTCGCCGCGTACACGGGCGCGGCGGCGTTCAGGAAGACGTCGTCGACGGCGCGGGGGATCTGCGCACACTGTGATTGACCGCTGCGCTCGTACAGCGAGGCGAACCGCTCGGCGGCAGCCGCATTGCCGGTCTCGATGCGGAAGCCGATCCGGTTCGCCGGATGCCGGTAGCAGACGCTCGCCTGCGCCAGTGTCGCCGGGTCCGTCGGCGGATGCACGGGCAGGTCGGCCGCGGCCTGATGGCTGAGCATGCCCAGGAACCCGTGGGTGAGCCGGTCCTCCTCGATGCCCAGGGCCTGGAGGTGGTGCTCGCGGACACCGAGGCCGAAGCCGCACATGATGACGTGGGCGTCGCAGGCCCGAACCACATTGCCCAGGCCGCGCAGCAATTCGGTTCCCTCCTGCGTCCGGCTGGTGTGGCCGTCCAGCGTGATGACGACGAACTCGAAGTCCGTACCCGCCAGTTCCGTCACGTCATCGGCGACGCGGTAGTTGCCGAAGGTCTTCAGTTCGGTGTCGTCGTAGCAGTACAGCTGCTGCGTGGAGCCGAGCGCCTCCTTGCGGCCCGGCCGTACCAGGAAGGTGATGTCGGCTCCCGCCAGCCCGAGGTGGTAGCCGACGGGCAGCCCTGTGGCGCCAGCGCCGACGATGAGGACGGATGAGGTGGTCATGCGAATGCCTCCGGTTGAACGGTGGTAGGTCGGTCTGGTTGGTGCAGGAGTGCTCGGGGTCAGCCGAGCTCGGCCAGGCATCGGGCGGCCGGGGCGGGGTGCTCCTCGATCCCCCGCGGCCTGCCGCGTTGCGGGTGCAGGGACGTGATGAGGGCGTCGAGGTCGAACACGGTTTGGTCAGCCCTCTCCGGGGCGAAGCGGCCGAGGTCGGGTCGCCGCTGCGGAGCGCGTCACCGCTGCAGATCACCGCCTTACTGATCACGGCCCAGTCCCGGCCCACGCCGCCGTAGCGCCGACGCGGAACGTCCGAGCTTGTGCGCACCCATGTGAATCATGAGCGCATCTCGAAAATCACGATCCACATGTGAAACATTGTGTCAGAGTAGACCGAGGAGCTCAGGACTGCAATTTTGAGTCTTTCCTGCAGTAGTATCGGAGGCGTGACCCCAGCCGTGACCCGAACCAGCACCCGAGACATCGCCCGCAACGCGGTACGGGCCGAGCTGGCCCAGGTGGCCTTCGACCTGGTCCGCCGCGAGGGGTACGAGAACGTGACCGTGAACGACCTCGCCACCGCCGCAGGCGTCTCGCGCTCCACATTCCTGCGCTACATCGGCAGCAAGGAGGAGGCCGTCCTCAGCGCCTTCGACGCACACGGCGAGCAAGTCGCCGAGGCGCTGCGCGCCCGCCCCGCCACCGAGGACGACTGGACCGCGCTACGGCGTGCACTGGACACCCTGATGGAGCGCTATCGGCAGGACCCGCAGAGCGCGCTCGTGATCACGCGGCTGGTCCAGGACACCCCGGCGCTGTGCGCGCGCCACCTGGAGAAGCAGAAGGGCTGGCGGCCGACTCTCGCGAAGACCCTCGCCGAGCGCGCCGGCGAGGCCGAACCGACGACGCTGGCCCACGCCGCACGCGCCGCCGCGGCACTGGAATGCCTCGACGTCGCCCTCGACCACTGGACAGCCTCCGACGGCCGGCTGGACCTGCCCGGCCTCCTGGACGAAGCGTTCGCCGCTCTGGCCTTCTGACACTGCCCCCGGAACTCCCAACCCCCTACACGACCACATCCCCGACCTCCGCGAAATGCGCGCCGGCGTGGTCCCCCACCTGCTCGAAGCTGCGGAGCCTGATGGATCGCGGGGTACAGATCGACCTTCGACGCCGCCGGATCGAAGCTGGGCGGCCGGCCACCTGCCCGGCCTCGCCGGACACGGGGTCCGATCTGGTCTGAGGGCTGGGGGTTGACGGCCCGGATGCCTCGGCGTCGTAGATGCCGGCGGATTGCGCGGGAGGAACAGGCCGGTCCGCAAGGACGACCTCGGGCCGGGTTCTCGGCCTACCGAGTCCGATACGCGGGACTCTGATCCGGGCCATGACCGCGTCGGACGCCGGCGCATCACCCGCCTGGCCCGCGGTGATGTACAGGGCCAGGGGCCTTGCCCGACCGTCATCGGCCAGGAGGGCCGTCGTGCTCAAGCCACCGCGGGAGCGTCCGAGCGCCTGATCATCGGATTCCGCTTGGCCAAGGGCCCCTCTTCTTGTGAGCGGTTTGGAACGAACCGTCGTCCACGGACCGGATCGGCTGGCATCACCGGCTCGATCCGGTCCCGCATCGCGTCAGTGATCACCCTCCGGACAGGCACATCCGATCAACCGACCAACCCACCGAAGAGACACCCCCTAGGCCCCCGCGCCGGCTCCCGCCAGGGCCGGGCTGCCCTCCTCCGGAGGCCTCTGACCGGTACCGGAGGATTCGGGGGCGTCGGCGTCCCGGCGGGCGCCGCTCGGGCGGATTGCCGGGGAGTCCGACGCGGCCAGACGAGCGGCGAACTGGTGCGCCCCGTAGGCGCCCGCCGGGGGCGGAGAGTCGGTGAAGTGCTCGGCGAGCGAGTCGCGGACATGGTCGTCGACCGTGAATCCGCGTGCTGTCAGGTAACGCAGCGAGAGTTCGGCCGCCTCCGCACCGGAGTAGTCGACGAACGGCAGGTACTCGGCGAAGCAGGCGGCCAGTTCGGAGCCGGCGCGCGCGTTCAGGACCTCCGCCAGCGTCGGGTCCTCCCCGAACAGCACCAGCGCCACCTCGGCGTTGCCGTCCGTGGCGGCTCGCAGCGAGCTCATCACGGCACTGCGCTCCGACTCCGGGCGGGCCAGGAACGCCTGGTCCAGTTCGAGCAGCAGCAGCCCGCCCGCGGCTTCCTCGAAAAGGGCGGCGGCGAACGCCCCGGCCTGCTCCCGCCAGCGCGCCGGGAACGCGGACAGCGCCTGCCGATGCACCGCGCCGGTCGCCAGGAGCCCGTGCTCGGCGAGGCACCGCGCGTACAGCCCGGCCACGGCACTGCGGCCGCTGCCCTGTCTGCCCGCGAACACGACGTTCATCAGCCCGGCGACGGGCTGGCCCTGCCGGTGCAACTCCGCGAGACCGGCGAGGCGTTCGAGGAGCGAGGTGCGGACCGCCTCCAGTCCGACCAGGTTCGCGAGGCGCCGGCTGCTGCGCGGCTCCGGGCGCCTGTTGCCCCCGGAGCCGGGTGCGGCGCTCTCCGCTCCGGACGGCTTCTCCACGTCGTCGGCCGACAGACGGGTGAACTCCGAGTCGGCGGTGGGGGGATTGGCGGCCAGCCGGGATGCCTGACGGTTGATCATCGACTCGAACAGCTGGCGGGCCACGCGTCCGTTGCCGAAGGTAGGGCCCTTCGGGGTGCGTTCGAAGTACGAGGTGAGCGCGTCCAGCGCGGAGTCGGTGAGCTCGTAGTAGTGCTTGCCGCACAGTCCCCGGACGATCGTCACCAGTTCCTCGACCGAGTAGTTGGGGAACTCGACGGTGCGGGAGAAGCGTGAGGCCATACCGGGGTTGGAGGACAGGAACTGGTCCATCTGCTCGGAGTAGCCCGCGACGATCACCACGATCTCGTCGCGGTGGTCCTCCATCAGCTTCATCAGGGTCTCGACGGCCTCCTGACCGAAGTCGGGTCCACTCCCCTTGGCCTGGCTCGTCAGGGTGTAGGCCTCGTCGATGAAGAGCACGCCCCCGATCGCCTTGGTGAAGACCTCGGTGGTCTTGATGGCCGTGGCACCGATGTACTGAGCGACGAGGTCGGCGCGCGCGACCTCCACGATGTGGCCCTTGCTGAGGATGCCGAGTTCGGCGAGGACCGCGCCGTAGAGCCGGGCCACCGTGGTCTTGCCGGTGCCCGGAGGACCGGCGAAGACAAGGTGCCGGCTCATCGGAGGCATGGGCAGGCCCATCTCCTCCCGGCGCTGGGCCATCTTGTTGAGGTTGATGAGGCCGGTGACCTCCTGCTTGACGCTCTCCAGCCCGACCAGCGCGTCCAGTTCGGCGAGCGGCCCGGTGCCGGTGTGCTGCGCCGTCTCCGATGTGTCGGGCCCCTCCGAGCGATCCTCCGGCCGCCTCTTGCTCTTCGGCCCGGACTTGCTCTTCCGGTCGCCGCCGGTCAGGTTGCTGGCCGAGAACAGCGGATTGTCCCGGAGCTGATGGACCTGCTGGCCGCCGTTGTCGCGCACTTCGCAGTCGCGTACGCGTACGGGCTCCTCGGTGTTGGTGCGTACGCCGTCCCCCGCGTTGTCGAAGATCACGCAGTTGCTGACCTCGGCACGCGCGCTCGCCTGGATGTTCACACCGTGTCCGCGGGCGCTGTGCACCCGGCACCCGACGGCCGAGACCGATCCACCGCCGGTCACCCGGATCGCGTCGGTCCCGGAGCCGGCGACCTCGCTGTCCCGCAGGGTGAGCGTCGCGTCCTTGCCGACGAGGACCTCGCAGCCCTGGAGCCGGGCGGACACCACCTCCGCCGCACCGCCGTCGGTCAGGGCGAGCCCGGTGCCGCCCGAGGTGCGCACGCGCAGCTCCTGGAAGGTGCCGGTGCTCTTCTCGGCCAGGACCACCGCGTTCGCCCGGTCGGTGACGATCTCGCTGTCCCGCAGGGCGACCTTGGCCGCGCCCTCCACCCGCAGCCCGGTGCCCGCGCCCTCGGCCACCCGCAGGTGCTCCAACTCGGCGGTGGACCCTTCCGTGACGAGCACAGCCGCCTCGGCCGCCTCGCGTACAGCCAGATGTCTGAGGTCGGCGGTGCTTGCGCCGTCCACGACGACGCCCACCGACGCCTGTGTGATCTCGCAGTTCTCCAGCCGGGGCCGCGACTTCCCGGTGATGCGGAGTGCGGTTCCGCCCGGCGCGGCGAGGGTGCACGCCTTGAGCTGCGGGCTCGCGCCACCGGCGATGTGCACCGCCTCCGCACCGGCACCGGAGAACCGGCAGCCGGTGAGAGTGATCCGACCCTTGCCGGTGAGGTACGCGTCCACGCTCGCGCTGTCGGTCACGGTGAGGCCCGACACGGCCGCCGCGCCGTTCTGCTCGACGACCAGCGCCGGCTTGCCGCTCGCGCTGATCGCCGTGTCCTTGATCTGGACGCCCCCCTGGCCGTTGACGCAGATCCCGTTGCCGCCGGCCTGCTCGATGACGCTGTCCCGGACCGACAGCCGGCCGCCCTCGGCCACCACGATCGCGGACGAGCGGGCCGCCTTCACGACGGTCTTCTCGACCGTGTTGCCCCCGGCCGAGGTGACCACGATTCCGGCGCCGGGTGCCTCGTCGATGCGGCAGTCCCGTGCCGCCAGCGTCCCTTGATGCCACGCCAGGATCGCCGTCCATCCCGCGCCGGTGATCCGGCAGGCGTCGAGTGCGGCCTCGCCGCGCCGGATCTCGACGGCGGCCGTGTCGTCGTCTCCGCCGGAGATCGTCAGACCGGAGAGCTTCACCGCCTCGGCGTCGATCACGACGGCGCTTCCCGAATTCACACGGATGAGGACCTCGCTCGTGCCGCTCTCGGCAGCGATGGTCACCAGGCGCGTGATGACCAGAGCCTCCTCGTACGTCCCCCCGGCCACGGTGATCAGCGCGCCGTCGGCGGCGGCGCGCAGTGCGTCGCCCAGGGACTGGTAGGCACCCGGACGGTCCCGGGAGACCAGCAGGACCTGCCTCGTCATGGCGTCGTTCCCTTTCTGGGTGGTGCGGTGTCGGCGCTGCGCGGCGCTGCGCTGCGGCCTGTCACGATCAGCCCCGGCGGATGGCGAAGTGTGCCGGCGGCCGCCGCCGGGAGGCGGGTGGCGGGCTTGGCGTCCTGCCATTCCGTTGCGGCCTGCTCAAGCCCTGCCATGGCGATGTCGTCCAGGGGCAGGCGCCGGAGGTCGACGCTGCCGTCCGCGCCGATCTCCGGACCGGTCAGCTCTCGTAGCAGCACGCGTCGTTCCGCGTCGCGCACCCCGAGCACCTTGAAACTGGTGCCGGGCAGGTAGAGCACCCGGTCGGGGACGGTTGCGTCCAGCAGGGCGGTACGGCGGGCGGTCATCGACCAGATCAGTACGTCGACATCGCCGGCCAGCTCCGGATGTGCCGTGGTCAGCGCGGAGCAGAACGCCCACTCGGTGACGAGCCGACGCTTGCCGTACCACTGCCACTCGGCCTCGCTCAGTGTGGTGCGCAGCAGCGTTGCACCGCGATAGGACGGCAGCCGACGCAGCCCGGATGCCACGCAGCGGGCCAGCGGTACGTGGGGTCCGGTCTTTCCGCTCCGCACCGCGCTGTCGATCCGGTCGGTGCCCCCGGACAGGTACAGCCGGACCGCGACAAGGTCGGTGACCACGTCCTCGGCGGACTGCCGGGAAGCGCCGCGCAGCCCTGGGGACTCGGACAGCACGCGTGCCACGTGGTTCGCGGCGGAGCCGTACTGCTCTTTGAACGTCCTTCGCAACCAGCTCCGTTCCTGCTCGATTCCGCGCTCCGGGGGTGCGGCGCAGGCTTCGGGGCCGGGGACGGGTTGCACCCGCACCGCCGACTGCTGGGCCCTGGGCTGCTGCGCCGCAGTGGGAGTCGGCGCGGGAGTTGGTGTTCCGGATGGTTCGGGGGCCCGGGAGAGACCTTGCGCGCCCGAGGGGCCGGAGGCAGCGGGCACAACCGGCGTTCCCGGAGGACCGGAGGAATGCGCCGCGGGGGACGCGGAGTCCAGCACCGGAGCCGGCACGGGAGCAGGCACGGGAGTGGGCACGGACGGCGTGGGCGGAGCCGGCAGCGCGGTCGTCCGCGGCGCCGGGCCTGTCCGGATCTCCAGATCCATGGCTTCGGCACCTGCGGCCGAGGCGTCGCTCGGTTCGACAGGTCCGGTCTCGACAGGCGGGGCGGACTCCAGTCGAAGGGATCGCGGGCGCATCGGAGCCGGGGGCGGCGTCAGCTGTGCTTCCTCGGTGTCTGGCCCCGTGGGACCAGCGGACACGGCCGGCGTGGCCGCGGTCCCGGGGGTGAGGGACACCGGCTCAGGCTCCGCCGACTCGGCCGCGGGGACGATCCGGCCCGTCTCAGCCTCCGGCACCGGTCCCTCATGCCCCGACTCCCCTGCAGGCCCCGGTATTTCGACCACGGGAACGGGCTCGCCGGCCACGGAACCCGGGGCAGGCCCAGGCACCCCTGATCCGGATCCGGGGTGCCCCGGCGCGGGGGTCGGCACTGCGGCCCCGGGCGCAGGTTCGCCGGCCGCAGAGCCCGGTGCAGGCTCCGCAGGAGCGACCACGGGCCCAGGGCCGTGCGTCACAGGACCCGGGACAGGCCCCGAGACACCCGCCACAGGGACGGACCCGTCCCCTGCAGAACCCGAAACGCCGACAGCGGACCCGCCATCATCCGCAACGGACTCCGGCGTGGACCGCCGCCTCTCGAACGCCGGCGCGCGCTCACCCACCGCAGGCCCCGCAACACCGGTCGCGGGATCCGGAACATCGACCACCGGCCCTGGACCGCCCGCCGCGGGCCCGGCCACCTCGGCAGCAGGCCCACGCTCGTCCCTCGCAGGCACCAACCCGGGCTCCGTGACCCCGGCTTCTCTCCCGCTGTGTCCGGCGGTCCCGCTCTGTCCGGTTGCAGGCACCGACGCCCCAGCCGCAGCCCCGGGCTCATCCTCCACGGACACCGGTGCCGGGCCCGGTACCGACGTGGGCTCATGAGCTCCGGGCGGGTGCGGGGCACCGACGCGGGAAAGGTTCCCGGTTGTTTCCTTCGGAGCGGGCAGCACACGGCATGCCGCGGCAAGCTCGGGACCGAGCCTCTGCCGTACCTCTTCGGCCAGCGACCGCATCCGCTCGGCGGACTCCGACGTGCCCGCGTCGAAGTGGATGACCAAACCGGTCCGGTCGGGCGGGACGTGGTAGACGGCCGTGACGTCGACCGGGACCGTGGGTGGCCGCAGCCACAGACCGCTCTGGGTCACCTCCAGCACGGCGTCGGGCGCGTATTCGTACACGCCGGGCAGGACCTCCGGCAGACCGTCCACCGGCGGACGAAGGCCGAGCAACGCGGGCGGCGCCAGCTCCACGGAGCCGTTCGCGCCGGCCTGCCGGTAGACGAGCTCACGCACGAAGGTCGTCGGGCCCGGTGTGCCGTCCTCTCCGAGCACGCGCGTCAGCGTGCCGTCCGTGCCCGGATCACCGACCGTCGGCAACCCGGCGTAGAGGGTGACCTCGTGGCCGAGCCGGTCGGCCAGTATCTGACCGAGCGCCTTGTCCTCCGGCGCACCCACCGGCCCGTACGGCACGAAGCGCACCAGAGGGCGGGCATCCGGCGCGACGCATCCCCAGAACCGTTCGATTTCCGCCAGCGGCAGATCCGGCCCGGGGCAGCCGAGCACCACGGTGAGGCGATCGGTCTGGCAGCGCAGGAAGGCTGCCAGTCTCCTGCGATGGACGTCCAGCTCGTTCGCCGGCTGGTCCGTCCGTCGGATCCAGACGCCGGCGGGAAGGGGTTCGGCCGTGCCGACGACACTGGTGGCGAAGGAGCGCTGCGGCACCGCGTGGTCCCAGTCCGGCGCGGGAAAGCGCCGCGAGACCCGGGGCGCCGGTCTGTGCGGTGCGAGCCGCGTCCAGACGGACGATCGGCGGGGGCGGAAGCCCAGCCATCCGGAGCCGCCGTCCTCCGGTACGAAGAGGACGCCCCCGGCGGCGGGGAGCACCCTGCCGTCCGGGGTGAGCACTGTCCGGTCGAGCCGGTCGGCCAGTAGCTGACCGACCGTCATGGCGGTCTCGCGGCTGCTCGGCCGGCCGATCACCACCCGGAACGAACGCCCTCTGCGCTGGAGCAGTCCGGCGACCGACTCCCAGTCCTCGGTCGGCGGATCCGCCGGGAGGTCGACGACGACCAGGGTGTGTTCGGGGTCCTTGGCCAGCCCGGCGACGAAGGCACGCACCCGCGGGTCGATCTCCCCCTCGGGATGGACGAGGAGCGCACCGCCGATGTCCTGGCACTCCAACCGCGCACGGCTTGCACTGCGCGGACCGCTCTCGGATTGCACTACGTCCCACCTCCCTAACCGGCACGTGCCGTGACGGCGGTCTTGGCGGCGGTGGCGTCCAGCCTCGGACCCGTGGACGCCAGGTCGAGCAACTCCCGCGGGAGCGTGCTCACCTTGGCCTGGCCGTAGCCGAACGCCACGACGGCGTTGTCACCCAGCGGGTACTTCTTGCCGCTGTCGGTGATCAGGAAGAGCTGCGCCGCGGAGCCGGTGGGGTCGGCGGAGTCGGACGCCTGCGCGGACGGCGCCGCGGCGAGCACGGCCTTGTTCGGCGGCACATACAGACCGGAGGAGCTCAAGCCGGCCGCGACGGGCTCGGTCACGACCGTGCCCCCCTTGGAGCTTCCGGCCTTCTGCAGCACGCAGAGCGCTGAGCCTCCCGGTTGGAAAGCGGACCCCGAGAGCACGTCCGGCACAGAGGTCAGCAAGGAGCGGTCCGACGAGACCTGGGCGGCCGCCACATCGGCCGCGCTCACCTGCTTCGGTGCGGTGGCTCCGGGTACCGCGCTGAGCAGGGCGGACGCCGTGCGGTTGATCGGCGCGAGGCCGTCGGGCAGCAGCACGTACAGCTCTTGTGCCCCGGCGGCCGTGGCCTCGAACAGCTGCCCCACCCGCGCGGGACTCCCGGCGACGGTGGGGCCCGTGGAGCCCGCCCCCTTGATGCTCGGGGCGGTCAGCGTCCCGGCGGAGGGCAGTTGAGCCAGCCATGTCGCCGAGGCCCGGAGGGGCTGTTCGGCCACCAGGCCGAGCGCGACCAGTTCGGCATGGGACCTCAGCCGGGACTTTTGGCCCTGCCAGAGGATGTACCGGGTGTTGTCCGGCCCGGCGAGCAGGACCCGCTGGTTGCGCGGGACAGGGGTGGTACGGCCCGTCGGGTCGAGGTCCACCAGCGTGCTTCCGCTGCCCGGCGGCAGGCACACCGAACGGTCTCCGGAGACCAGTTCGGCGGCGGGAGGCACGACATCGGGTGCGCCGAGGATGCCGAGCTGCGGTCCCCGCCGGACGCCGTCCAGGGAGTCGCGTGATACGGAAATGACCTTGCCGCGGCCCCCCGTGACCAGCAGCGCCGAGGCGTAGTTGGCCATCGGGTACAGCTGCTTGCCGAGGTAGACGTACCGGTTACCGGTCTCCTTCTCCACGATGATCGACCCGGGACTGCGCCAGGCCGTGCTCGCTCCGGGGCTCATCAGGCCGTATACCGCGAATCCCGCGGCGAGCAGCACGGCCACCAGCGCACCGAACTGCATGCCGAGATGGCCGCGCCGCATGGGGACTTCGACCGGGCCCGGATCGCCGGCCACCAGTGCTGAAACCAGCCGGCCGACGGCGAACCTGTGTGCCTGGACGTGATCGCGTCGATTCTGCACCGCCGCCTCCTCAACCGGCCAGCGAACGGAAGTACGCGTACACGTTCAGCACCTGCAGCAGCAGCGGGACGAGGGCCAGCGCCGTGCAGCCCTCAAGAAGCTCGCCGAGACGTCCCCATATCGGCCGTAGCCGTGCACCGGGCAGGCGCCAGGCCCCCGTCAGCAGCAGAGCGGCGGCGGCGAACAGCCCGAGCATGAGGGCGGACTGTTCCAGAGGGGTCGCCCCCAGGGCGAGGGACAGCAGCACCAGGATCGCCCCGAGCACGCCGGCGACCACCAGCGCGATGCGCTGCCACGCGTTGGCCACGCCACGCGCGCGCAGCAGCACCGCCGCGCTGAACACCGCGGTGAACACCCAGCCCGACCAGTTCGGGGACTGCACCAGCAGCGCGGCGGCCACCGTGAAGACCGCGGCCACGGACAGGAAGAAGACGCTGAGGTAGCCGTCCGCCACCTCGACCCGGCGGGTGACGAGTGCCTCCGGCAGCGGGTCGATGCCCTGCTGCAGTTCCTCGGTGTTGTGCGGGAGTTCCACGACGCGCAGTCTGGCCACGAACAGCGCGATGCGCGGGGCGACCGGGGACACGGCGAACAGGGCCGACGCGAGCACCGCTGCGACCCGTGTGGCGTCCCACCCGAGCACGATCGACAGGAACGATCCGAACTCCACCGTGCCCGCGAGCACGAGCAGGCTGCCGAACACCGCGATCGGCACCCTGCCGGTCGCCAGGACGGCGGCGGCCGCCGCCCCGGTGAACGCGGCGGTGACCAGCCCGTCGAGCCGGCCGGGTGAGAGCAGGCCGGCGGGGCCCGCCGCCGCCGCAAGGCCCGCCAGCGTGGCGAACACGCATGCGCCCAGGCCGGTGACAGTCCCCATGCCCCGGTCTTCCAGCTTCGTGGTGACCAGAGCGCAGCCGACGACCAGGCCCAGTGCGAGCAGGCCGCAGGTGATCGCGGTCAGCGGACCGGGGCGTGCGGCGAGGGCCAGGACGACGCCGGACACCAGCACCAGACAGGCCAGGACGAGGCAGAGGATCCGGGTCAGTTCCGGTCGCCAGCGGTTGCCTCGGCTGCTGATCGCGGTGGCCACTCCGTCGGCCACGTCGTCGAACTGCAGCTGCGCCAGGGGGCTGTCCTTCGGCCGCAGGTACAGAACGTCACCGTCCCGCAGGCCGAGGGTCTCCGGGGTGCCGTCCAGATCCAGCGGGGCCTCTCCGAGACGTTGCAGCGCCCAGCTGCCGCCGAGGTCGTCCTCGGCCACGGCCCGCCGCACCACGACGGGCAGGAGGGTACCGATCATGGCGGAGACGGGCACCGCGAGGTCGGTGCGGCCGGATGGCGCGTTGATGGTCAGCCGGCAGACATCGGCGGTTCCCCCGTGCCCTGCGCGGGACGGGGACGACGCGGCGGTGCTCATTGTTCTCCTGCGGTGCGCGGACGGGGAATCGTTGATGCTGTACGCGAGGTCGAAGCGGTGCCCGGGTGCCGGGTGTCCGTCGCAGTGCTCATGACGGCGCCGCGAGTCCGGTCTGGAGCAGACCGACACCGCGCCGGGTGACGAACTGAGCGCGGCCCGCGGGCAGCGTGCGCGGTTTGGCCTCGCCGATGAACTTGCCCTCTTCCTTGGGGTAGGAGAAGAGCAGCGCCGGGCTTCCCAGTTCCCACATCCGGCGCATCAGCGGGTCCATCATGGCGCGCATCGCTCCGGAGGTGCTGCGCGCGACCACGATGTGCAGTCCGATGTTGGCCGCCTGGGCCAGCAGCGGCACCATGGGCGACATCGGGTTGTCCATGGCTCCGCCGGTGGCGAACAGGTCGTAGTCGTCGATGAGCATGAACAGCCGCGGCCCCTGCCACCAGTCGCGCTGCGACAGCCGCTCGGGGGCGATGTCGGGGCCGGGCACCCGGCCGCCCACCGACGCCGCGGCGCTGGCGGCGAGTTGCGCCAGTGCCTCGGTGCCCACGGCGTAGCCGACGCGGTACTCCTCGGGGACGTCCCTCAGGAGCTGCCGGCCGGGATCGGCGAGCAGGATGCGCGCCTCGGCCGGGGTGTAGCGGGAGGTGATCGCCTTGGCGACCAGGCGCAGCGTGTTGGTCTTCCCGGTGGCGTCGTCGCCGAAGGCCATCAGGTGCGGCACCTTCTCGAAGTCGTGCCAGACGGGCTCCAGGCGCTTCTCGTCCCAGCCCAGACAGAACCGCATGTCGCCGTCCGGTGGCGGCAGCTGCTCCATCGGCAGGTTGGTGGGCAGCAGCCGGACGCCCGGGGCCGACCGGCCGGTCCAGAACGTCTCGATCTCCGCCACCGCGGCCTTGGTCGCGCTGGTCAGATCGTCGATCTCCGAGGAGCCGTCGAGCCGGGGCAGAGCGGACAGGAAGTGGTGGCCGGCGCTGGTGAGACCGCGTCCGGGACGCGAGGGCACTCCGCCGGCCTGCCGCGTTCCGACCTCCGACTCCATGGCGTCGCCGAGCCGGAGTTCGAGCTTGGTGCCCATGAGGTCACGCTGCTTGGGGCGGATCTCCGACCAGCGGACCGCCGATGCCACGACGTGCACACCGAAGGACAGACCACGGCTGGCCAGCTCGGCGACTCGGTCCTCCAGCTCGTCGAAGTCCTGCCGGAGCGTGCCCCACCCGTCCACCACGAAGAAGACGTCGCCGTACGGGTCGTCGATCTGCCCGCTCCTGCGCAGCGCGCGGTAAGCGGCCATGGATTCCAGGCCCATGCTGGTGAAACGTTCCTCGCGTGTCTCGAGGATCTGGGTCATCTCCTCGACGGTGCGCAGCACCCGGTCGCGTTCGAGGCGGGTGGCCACCGAGCCGACGTGCGGCAGGCCCGCGATGGAGACGATGCCGCCGCCGCCGAAGTCCAGGCAGTAGAACTGGACTTCCTCGGGGGTGTGCGTCAGGGCGAGCGAGAGGATCAGGGTGCGCAGCAGGGTGGACTTGCCGCTCTGCGGTGCTCCCGCGATGCCGACGTGCCCGTCGGCTGCGGAGAGGTCAGCCACCAGGAGTTCACGCAGCTGCTCATAGGGGCGGTCCACCATGCCGAGCGGTATCTTCAGGGCGCCGACGGCCGGGTAGTCGCTGGCGCTCATGCCGCGCAGCGGGTCGGGCACGATGCCCGGCAGCAACTGGTCCAGGCTCGGCGACTCGTCCAGCGGTGGCAGCCACACCTGGCGGGCGGGCGGGCCGGCGTCGGTGAGCCGGTCGATCAGCACATCGAGCAGGCTTTCGGAGCTCTCGGACTGCTCGTCGTCGCGTGACGGCTCGTCAGGTTCCGGTGAGACGAAGGGATCCACGGTCGCCGGGTCGACCGGAAGCAGCGTGCGCTGATCGAGGCCGAAGGGGACGATCTCGGCCGCCGGCCCGGTCGGGGCGTCGCCCGCCACGGCGCGGGTCTGCGGCTCCGGGCAGGGTCCGGAGACGTAGGCCGCCTTGAATCGGACCAGGTTGGTGGTGTCGACCTTCAGGTATCCGTGGCCGGGCGCCGAGGGCAGCTCGTAGGCTCCCGTGACGCCGATCACGCTGCGCGACTCCATGGAGGAGAAGGTGCGCAGGGCGATCCGGTAGGAGAGGTGGCCCGCGACCTTGTGGATACTGCCTTCGTCAAGTCGCTGCGAGGCGAGCAGCAGGTGCACGCCGAGGCTTCGTCCGACGCGCCCGATCATCACGAACAGGTCCACGAACTCCGGCTTGCTGGAGAGCAGTTCGGAGAACTCGTCGACGATGAGAAGCAGCGACGGCAGCGGGGTGAGCCGGGCCCCGCCGAGTCTGGCCTTCTCGTACTCGAAGAGGGAGGCGTAACCGGCCTCACGAAGCAGCTCCTGGCGGCGGATCACCTCTCCCTGCAGCGAGTCGCGCATCCGGTCGACCAGCGGCAGCTCGTCGGCCAGGTTGGTGATCACCGCGGACGTGTGCGGCAGCTTCTCCATGTTGAGGAAGGTGGCGCCGCCCTTGAAGTCGACGAGGACGAGATTGAGGATCTCGGAGGAGTGCGTGGCGCACAGGCCGATGACCAGGGTGCGCAGGAGTTCGCTCTTGCCGGATCCGGTGGCACCGATCAGCAGGCCGTGCGGCCCCATCCCACTCTGCGCGGACTCCTTGAAGTCCAGCTCGACGATCTCGCCGTCCTCGGTCACCCCGAGGGGCACCCGCAGACGGGCATGCTGCGGGGTACGCGGCCGCCACTGGGAGGCCGCGTCCAAGGTCCGCGGGGCGCGGATGCCGAGCAGAGCGGTCAGGTCGAAGTCGTTCTCGAACGGTTCGTCGACCAGGTCCACCACCCCGCCGGTACGCATCGGTGCCAGGTGTCTGGCCAGGTTCTCGGCCTCGGCCGCACTCAGTCCGTCGGCTCGCGCGGATGCCGTGGAGTCGCCGGAAGGGAAGGTCACCTCGCCGTTCTCGGTGGTCAGACGCAGTACCTTCGGACCGCCGGTCATGTCACCGGTCAGGTCGAGCAGGACCACGTTGCGCAGGCCGGCGCCGAGCAGCCGGGAGCCGGCCGGGAGGTGGGTTCCGGCGGCGACGATCACGATGAACGGCTCGGACGTGCTGGGCGCCTCGGACTTGTCGTGGTCCGGGCGGTCGGTGACGTCCTGACCGAGGAGTTCCAGCAGTGCGTCGTGGTCGGTGGCGACGAGCCGCAGCGCACCCGCGGCGTCACGCTCGTGTGGATGGGCGTTGTGGGGCAGCCACTTGACCCAGTCCCAGTCCGCCCGGCCCTCCTCGTCCGTGAGCACGGCGATCCGCAGTTCGTCCGGCGAGTGGAAGACGGCCAGTTGGCAGAGCATCGCCCGGACCAGTATGTACGCGTAGGCGCCGTCCCCTGCGAACTCGACGCTGCTGAAGCTGCGGAGCGAGACGGGGACGGCCATGCCCTCGACCGACTGGTGGGCCTTGATGAACCTGCGCAGCGAGATCGCGGAGAGGGGTTCGAGGTCCTCGACCGGCTTGGTCTCCGGGGGGACGAAGCGCAGCGCGGCTCGTCGTGAGCCGAGCCCGACCCGGACCCGGGCGAAGTCGTCGTGGCTGGCGCGGCGCTCCCACAGCCTGGACCCCATCGCCAGCGACCACAGGTCCTGGGGTTCGGGATGGTCCCACAGGACGGCGGCCCGCTGCTCGGCCGCCGCCTCCCTTGCCTGCTTGCGCAGTTGGGCGAGGTAGCGCAGGTAGTCCCGGCGCTCGGCCCGCATCCGCCGCTTGCGCTCCTTGCCGGCCTGCCCGAGCTGGGTCAGGCTCATCGCGATCATGGAGACGCCCATCATCCCGGACATCATGTACGTGGTGGGCGAGCCGTTGCCCAGCGAGAGGCCCACCGCCATGGCGGCCGAGCCCAGGCCCATGGGGAGGAAGGCCAGCGCGGACCCGAAGTCGACGCTCGCCGGCTCACCGAGCACCGGCGGCTCGGCCAACTCGATCTCGCCCTCGGGCATCTCTGGAGCTGCCGCGCGCGAGCCACGCCTGACCGGCAGGGTGTTCGTCATCCTGGTCCTCCCGCGAATGTGGCACGGCAGAGGCGCTCTTGAGGATTCACAGCGCCCCGCACTTCATCGCGTACGCGACCGCGTGGGAGCGGTTGCGTAGGTTCAGCCTGGTCAACATGCCACTCACGATGTTCTTGATGGTTCGCTCCGAGTAGCTCAACTGCTTGGCGATCTCCACGGTGTCCAGGCCGTCGGCGAGCAGCCTCAGCACCTCGACCTCCCGTTCCAACAAGCCGCCGACGGCCAGCCCGTGGGGCACGAGCACGGTGCGCTGAATGGTCCTGACCTGCTCCAGCAGCCAGCCGACCATCTTTTCGGGGACGAGCGCGCGGTCCCGGCTGCTGTCCCGGATCGTCTTCACCACGCGGTCCCGGTCGGCCTCCTCACGCGACACGAAACCGACCAACCCGCTGGCGACCGCTCGCATCAGGTAGTGCTCGCTGATGGTCTCGGCGATGAGCACGATCCGCATCTCGGGATTGGTCGACTCGGTCGCAGCCTGTTCCATCCATTCGACGATGTCCTCCGTGGTCTGGTGGACCGTGATCAGCAGTACGTCGGCTTCCCGTCTCCGAGCGGGCGGGACCAGCGTGATCCCGGGGGTGTCGCGCAGGCAGGCGACGGCACCCTCACCGCTGACCGGGTCGGCGGCGTGCACGGCCACGCCGATCGCCGCGCTCTGTGCCCCTGCCATCGACGCCTCTACCGCGCGGGCGGCCATACCGACCAGCCTGCTTCTGTGTCACGGGACGGAGCGGGGGTGAGGATGGGGGTGAGGGTGGGGACGAGGTCGAGGACCGGGTTCAGTGCCCCGGGTTTCACGTCCCCGGCGCGGCCGGTTCCCCCGATGAAGACGATGTCGGCGTGCATGGCGTGCGATCTGCCTTTCCCTGACCTGAGGCGTCACCCGAACCTAACCGAATGACATTCAGTTGACGATAATATAGGCGACTTCCCCACCCTCGGGAAGGCATAAATGAATGCCATTCGATAACGGCTCGGTTACGGCCATCCGAGCTCACCGCCGCACTCCAAAGACCCGCCAATTAGCCCAAACACGAAACGGAGCCACCATGGGACGGCCACGCACCCCCTTGCTTGACCGCCGCCGCATCGCCGCCGCCGCCCTGGACCTGGCCGACCAACAGGGCACCCTCACCATCCCCGCCCTCGCCAGAGCCCTCGGCGTGGCCCCCTCCGCCCTCTACCACCACGTCTCCGGCCGTGACGAGATCATCTCGCTCATGCGTGAGGAACTCATCATCACGACCAGCTGCGACCGGGACTGGTCACAGCCCTGGCCCCAGGCGCTCGACAAATGGACCCGCGGCTACCTCGCCGCCTTCACCGCCCACCCACGAGCCGTCCCCCTCCTCGCCACCACCCCACTCGCCGAACCCTGCATCCACGCCGTCTACGAAGAAGTCGCCGAACTCCTGCTCACCTCGGGCTTCGCCAAAGACCAGATCATGCCCATGATCACCGCCCTCGAGAGCTTCACCCTCGGCTCCGCACTCGACTCGATCGCACCGCCCGTCATGGTCTCCGACGTCGCGCGCGAAAAGGCACCCCACCTCGCCATCGCCCTCGACCACACCCCCACCGACCAACAGCGCGCCCAAGCCGCCTTCGACACCGGCCTACAGGCCCTGCTCACCGGTTTCGCCGCCCTCCTCCCCGACCACCACACTCCCTGACCAACCACCGGCGCCGCCCTGGTCGTCGACTGAGCCCGGACGTACGTGGGCCTGAGCGTCCGCATGCCGCCGCTGCTGATCGCCGGTGCGCACAAGGAGTCGGGAACACCTCAACGGCTCGACGGATCCGGTGAGGCCGACACTCGTGCAGGGTCACCGTGTGCACGTGCGCCGACGACGCCGCGGCGGTGGCCCGAAGGACCGAGCGGGCCGGATCGTCGGTGCTACGGCCAGCAGATCGAAGGACTCGACCAGGACGGACGCCGCCGGGTACCAGTCGGCGAGCCGGTCCTGGCCAACCGGTGGCCGGAACAGCACGACGTCCGAGATGCCGAGGAGGGACGGGACGTCGTTCCGCCCTACGGCCCGACGGGTCGGTGGCGAAGCGACCGCAACCCGTCAGCCGGTGAAGGCCTCGACGCGTGGGCGTACGGCATCCGCCGAGCGGTCAGCCCGCGTCGAGTTCGAGCAGGCCGAGCCGGACGGCCTCGCTGACCGTGCCGGCCCGGTTCTCGGTGCCGAGTTTGCGGTAGATCCGGACCAGGTGGGTCTTGACCGTGGCCTCGGTGAGGAACAGGGAGCGGGCGATGGCCCGGTTGCTGAGCCCCTGGGCGAGCAGTTGGACGACCTCGGTCTCCCGTTCGCTGAGCACCGGTCCCGGGTCGGCGGTCCGGCCGACGAGGCGAGCGGCCGCTTCGGGGGCCAGGCCCATACCTCCGGCTGCCGCCGCGCGTACGGCGCGGAACAACTCGTCGGGCGGGCCGGCCTTGAGGATGTAGCCCCGGGCGCCCGCCTCCACGGCGCGCACCACATCGCCACGACCGCTGTAACTGGTCAGAACGACGACATGGACACCCGGTGCGGCGGCGGTGATACGGCGTGTGGCCTCGATACCGCCGAAGCCGTCGTCCGCCGTGGCGGCATCCGACAGGCGCAGATCCATGAGCACCACGTCGGGCCGCAGTCGCCGGGCAAGGTGTACGGCCTCCTTGCCGTCGCCTGTCTCGGCGATCACGTCGAGGCCCGGCTCGCCCTCCAGCAGGGCGCGCAGACCGGCCCGGACGACGGTGTGGTCATCCACGATGAGGATCCGCAGCGTCTGCGCGGTCACGGTGTGCCGGCCAGGACGCGGTCGGCTGCGGGCAGCATCGCCCGGACGCGGGTGCCGTGACCGGGGGCGCTGTCGACGGTGAGTGTGCCGCCGAGGGCGCTCAGACGGCCACGAGCGGCAGCCAGTCCGAACCCCCGGTCGGGACCGAAGGGTTGAGTTCTCCGCTGGTCGAAGCCCCGTCCGTCGTCCCGGACTTCGACGGCCGCCCTGCCGTCCTCGTAGGCGAGGGTGACATGGACATGGGTTGCCTGGGCGTGTTCGCGGGCGTTGGCCAGGAGCCCCTGAGCCACCCGCAGCAGCGTCACGGCCCGATCGGTGGGCAGGAGGTGCGGATCTCCTTCGGTGCGGAAGGCGACGTGTGGGACACCGGTGGAGGACTGCGGGCGGGTGCACAGGCCACGCAGGGCAGCTTCCAGGTCGTCCCGCTCCAGTGCGGGAGGGGTGAGGTCGCTGATGATGCTGCGCGTCTCCTCCAGGTGCGCGCCGAGGGCCTGGGAGACGGCACGCACCTGGCGAAGAGCAGCGTCCGGGTTGCGCTCCCAGTCCCGTTCGGCGGCCTGCAGGAGCATGCGGCTGCCCGCGAGTTCCTGCGCGAGGGTGTCGTGCAGGTCCCGGGCGATCCGCGTGCGCTCGGCGAGCCGTCCGGCTTCGCGCTGACGCCGCCCCAACTCACTGCGTGTGGCGGCCAGTTGACTGTTCAGCCGCTGCTGGGAGCGGTAGAGGACCACCGTGGCGCCGAGGGCGGCGAGCGGGGGCGCCAACACATCGAGGTCGACGCCGCCGATCCGCACCAGTGAGGCGAGCAGCACCGCCGTGATCGCGCCGACCGCCGCGACCGTCACCCGGCGCCCGGGCATCCGGAGTGCCAGCACCGCCAGCGGAACGGCGAGCCATGTGTAGGCGAAGGCGAGTGCCACCGGGAGCTGCCAGGACACCCAGGCCCACAGCAGCACCAGCGTCCCCAGCCAGACCGGCCGCCCCGCGGCACCGAACCGGTCCCAAAGGGCCGTCCCGGCGATGTAGAGCAGTCCGAGGGCGGCGATGACCGGTGCGACCCTCCAGCACACTGCGTCGTCCAGCTGGACGAGCCGCACGAGCGTGCCGACGACCGGAAGCAGAAAGACCAGGTGAGGAAGGTGCCGCACGGTCGGGGACGGCCGTCGGCGCACGACGGTGGAGAGGGACACACAGGCTCCCTGCGGCGGGCCGGACGCATTCGACAACGATGCCAGAAGTGTAGAACGAGCCCTGTGTGTCCCGGGTAAAGACCAAACCACCCTCTGCCGCGGTCACCGCCCCGGGTGCAGGCCCAGCCATCCCGGCGACGGATCGCCCTTGACCTCGCCGAAGTACAGGGCGAAGGTCTGCTTCAGCCGCTCGATCTCGGCACGGTCCTCCATGAACTTCGGGAAGCCTTCGACGTTGGCGTTCGGGAAGTCCCAGACGGGCCTGAGGCTCGCGTTCGGGGTGATGTCCTTACGGACCGACCAACCGTTGAAGGCTGCCTTCTGGCGGGCCTCGGACAGCTGCCAGTTCATGTAGAGCTTGGCCGCCGCCGGATGCGCGGCCTGCTTCAGGATGGCGGCGCGCTGACCCCAGGCCATGAAGGGGGCCTCGTCCGGGAGGACCCACTTCAGCGTCGTCGAGGTGGACACCGCGCTCCCGGAGCCACCGACGCCGATGGTCTTCTGCTTGCCGGTGACCGCGGCGCCGGGAGTGTTGGTGCCGCGCGCGAACTGCGGCTGCTGGGCCGCCATGGCAGCCACCCAGTCCCAGCCGTAGGTGCGCTGGTAGAGGCTGTAGAGGTAGAGGACCGCGTCGTCGTCGTGCGGATAGGAGGACGCGATGGCGTTCCGCCAGCGGGCGTCGACCAGGTCGGCCGGCGTCCTGGGCGCGTTCGCGCCGGCGGCCTGGATGTCGTACATGAAGCTGAAGGCGATGACCATCAGCGACGTCCACGCGCCGTCGGGGTCCTTGAAGCCCTTGTGCACCTCGGAGAAGCCGGCGGGCTTGTAGTGGAGCAGCTTGCCCTGGCGCTTCCAGCGGGTGAAGTCCTGAAGGGTCTGCAGCTGGACGACGTCGGGGACCAGGGTGCCGGTCGCGAGCTGGTTGTCGACGCGGACGTCGTGGTACTTGCTGTAGTCGACGGCGACCGTCAGCTCGACCTCGGGGAAGGCCGCTGCCCAGGCGGTCCGCACGGCGGCGGCCTGGCTGTCGACGTCGCCGCCCTGGTAGAGGACGAGCTTGCCGCCCTCGGCGACGGCGGCCTCGTACAGCTCTTCCAACGAGCGCCGCTCCTCACGGACTCCGAGCAAGGCAGCCCCGGGGCTGCGGCTGCCCGGTGCGGCAGACGCCTGGCCGACGGCGCCACCGGCGAGCGCGACGCCCGCGCCCGCGCCTGCGCCTGCGGCGAGCAGCCGTCGCCTGCTGAAGTCCGTGGACATGGTGGGAATCCTCTCCTCGTGCCTGAAGCTGTGCTGCCGTCGGCGACTCAGGCGCGACGGCCTGGCCAGTCTCGCGGGACGGGGCCCTGTTCCGCGTCGCCCGTAAGCCGGGACCGGATTCAACCGTTCGATGGACCCGAAGTGCGAGCTGCCGAAGGGGGCATGCCGCTTGGGCGCCGAGTCGACGCGGCCGAAGCGGAACACTTCACACCGGGTCCGCCCACTGTCTGATGAGCCTCGTGGCTCGCTCGGGATGCTCCTCGTGCAGGTAGTGGCCGACTCCGGGCCAGTGCTCCACGCGGGAGCCGGGCACGTGCAGGGTGCTCCGCTCCCAGTCGGCCGCTTCCGCCGACGTCCACACCGTCAGGGCCGGCTGCACGCGTCGGCGAAGGTACACCTCGCTGTGCGGGCGGATGCCGACGGCGTCCGGGTCGGTGTACATGCCGGCATACGCCTGGGCGATGACGTGGCCCGGGGTGCCGAGCATGGTGCGGACGTGGGCGGTGCGCAGCCCGCGCGGGGCCTGCGGGGAGAAGGCACCGGTGACGAAGTCCGCCGCCGCCCGCGCCCCTTGTTCCCGGTAGGCGGCCGCCCGCCCCGGAATGCCGTCCACTTCGGTGCCGTGCGCGCCGTGGGCCGGGTCGAGGGCCATGACGGAGCGGACCAGTTCGGGGTGCCGTACCGCGAGCAGGTTCACCACCTGCCCGCCCATCGAGTGGCCGACAGCCACCACCGGGCCGCAGCCGAGGACCTCGACCAGGGCAGCCAGGTCGTCGGCCATCTCCAGCGGGGTGTTGCCCTCGTCCGGCACCTCGGAGCGGCCGTGTCCGCGCAGGTCGGGGACGATCACCCGGAACCGGTCGGCCAGGTCCTCGGCGTGCGGCGACCATTCCCGGCCGTCGCCGCCCCAGCCGTGCACCAGCAGCAGGGCGGGGGCACCGGCGGGCCCCGGACTCGTGCAGAACAGGCGGACACGTCCGATGTCGATCACGCCCCGCCCTCCCGGTACGTCGCGTACGCGAAGTCCGCGTGCACCCCGGCGCCGTCCAGATCCTGTACCCACAGGCCCAGCATCGCGCCGGTGAAGCCGAGGACGCGCAACTGCCCGTCGTGGAACTCGTCCGCGTGTTCGTCCGAGAGGATCGTGGCGTCGAGGTCGAAGGGCAGGGGGTGCGGGCCGGTCCCGTCGGTGTCGTGGAGGAAGCGCAGGGCGGGGCCGTCCAGTTCGGCGCGCAGAACGACGGGGTGGCCGGGCCGGAGCGGGATCCGGGCCGGGTGCGCGGTGAGCCGGCCGGCCGCGCAGCTCAGAGCGGTCAGCACCGGTGAGCCGGCGTCGTCGGCGGTCACGTACAGGTAGTGCCAGTTGCGGGTGTTGTAGTACGCCGTCAGTCCGGCGAGGTGGTCGGGGGTACGCGGGACGAACGTCACCCGGGTCTCGAACGAGCACCGCGGTGCGGTGACTCGGCGGGCGACCAGGCTGGGGGCCCGCCGGCCGGCGGGTGACTGGCCGCCGCGCAGACGCAGGCGTCCCGCAGCGGGCTCGGCCCAGTCGGACGTGGCGGGGCGTCGCAGGGTGGACCACTGCGGTCCGAGGGTGTCGAAACGGTCGGTGACGGGATCCGGTGGGACCGGGGCGACGGGAAGCGCGGGGGCGGGCACCCTGACGGCGGGCACGCCTTCAGCGATACGTGGCCAGCCGTCCTCGGTCCAGGTGACCGGTTGCAGGGCGGTCTCCCGGCCCAGGACGCACCGGCCGCGCTCGGAGTAGGGGCGGGCGGTGATGTGGGCCGCGTACCACTCCCCCGTCGGCGTCCGCACGAAGGAGCAGTGGCCCGCCTTCTGCAGCTCCAGTGAGGGATCGTGACGGGATGTCAGGAGTGGGCCGGCCGGATCGGGTTCGTAGGGGCCGAAGAGGTCGCGGGAGCGGGCGACCGCCGCGCCGTGCTCGTACCCGGTGCCGCCCTCGGCGTGGACGAGGTAGTACCAGCCGTCCTTCTTGTACAGGTGTGGGCCCTCGGCGACTCCGGCGGCGGTCCCAAGGGAGATCGTCCGGGGTTCGCCGAGCAGGGCCTGCGCCTTGCGGTCGTACTCCTGGAGTTCGATCCCGGCGAAGGACTCCTTCCCCGGCCGCCAGTCGAAGCGCATGTTCAGCAGCCAGCTGCGGCCGTCGTCGTCGTGGAAGAGGGAGACGTCGAAGCCACGGCTGTGCAGGGGTACCGGGTCGGACCACGGGCCTTCGATCGACGGCGCCGTGGTCACCAGGTTGGGAAGGTCCTTCCAGCCCTCCGCGTAGGTGTCGACGACGGTGAAGACCAGGTGGAACAGACCGTCGGCGTACGACAGACCCGGCGCCCAGATGCCGCCGGAGTCCGGGACACCCGTGAGGTCGAGCAGGCGCCCGCTGTCCAGGATCCCGCCCAGCGGCCGCCAGTTCACCAGGTCCCGGGAGTGGTGGACGCGCACCCCCGGGTACCACTCGAAGGTGGATGTGGCGATGTAGAAGTCGTCACCGACCCGAAGGATCGCGGGGTCGGGTTCGAAGCCGCGCAGGACGGGATTGTGGATCACGGTTGCTCCGCTGGGTGACTGGTCGAGGGCGAGTGATGAAGAGGGCGTTCAGAGCGTGAACAGCAGAGTGCCGAAGCCGGGGTGGTCGCACTGGGTCCCGTCGCCCTCGGGCCGCAGCCGCCTCGCCACCTGCTCCGTGTACGGGGCGGACCTGCCGGCGCGTCGCACGTAGTGGTTGTAGGCGATCTCGTAGATGTTCCGGAAGGATCCGCGGGCGGAGACGCTGTCCCAGTGCCAGTTGCACCGCCCGAACGCGGCGTCGTACGGCACGGTGCCTCCGAGGTTGTACTTCGCCGTGTACTCGTAGCCGGACAGCAGCAGGGAGCCGGACGCGCCGAACATGTCCAGGCCCTGTACCCAGCCGGTCTGGCAGATCTCGGCCAGCGAACCGAGGATCAGCTGGGTGTGCGCCTGGTCGCGGCCGGACTCGCAGCACTGGCCGGTGCCGGACCTGATCAGCTTGGTCAGCCCGCAGCAGCTGTGCGTCATGAAGGCGTTGTACGCGTCGTCGAACAGCCTGAGGTCGTTGCAGGCCACCGCGATCTGCGTCATCCCCTTGAGGCCCATCAGGCCGTAGCCGCCGTCGCCGTAGATGTCGATGCGCGGGACGAAGACGTTCTTGAACATCGCCACCGTGGCGGCGAGTTCGGACGCCGACCAGCTGCCCGCCGGGCCGGTGTAGTGCATGATCTCGACGGCGGCCGCCAGTTTGGCGCCGTAGATGCCGGCGGCCAGCTCGGCGTCCTTGCCGTTGATCACCCGAAGCGCGTCGGTCCAGGACCTGATGATCTGCAGGGCCTTGGTGGCGTGGGCGGTGTCGCGGGTGATGTACCACATGAGGGCGTTCTGGTACGCCGCGTTGCAGTCGTACCAGAGTTCCGTGTTGCCGGGGGACCCCGCGGGGTCGCGCGTCACCGTGGCCCGGCCGCCCGCCATGACGTACGAGGAGCTGGAGAAGCGGTCGGACCTGAAGACGTTGTAGCCGCTCAGCCAGGGCTCGGCGCCCGCCGCGACCTTGGAGCGCATCCGGTCGAGGTCGGCGCGGCTGTGCAGCACGCCGGGATGGGTCAGGGCGGTCAGGCCCGAGGTCACGGCCGCGGCCCGGTTCGCGCCGGCCAGCGAGGCCCCGGCGAGCCCGGCCACGCCGGCCCCGACCGCTGTGATCTTGAGGAAGCGTCGTCGCGGATGGCTGTCGGTCATGGGGTTCCCTTCACTCGTCGTCGAGTGCCGAAGTACCGAGGGGCGGATGTGCCGAAGCGGAGGCGTGCCGGGCCGGTGCGGGCCCCGTATCCGCACCGGCCCGGCGTGCGGATCAGCCCCGGTACAGCACGAGCGTGCTGCGGGGTCCGAGCCGGTGCCGCGTGCCGGCGCCGATCGTCCTGCCGGTGGTGAGGTCGCGGGCCGGTCCGAAGTCCTGGCGGGCGGGCAGGGTGTACGTCTTGTCGGTGCTGGTGTTCATGGCGATGAGGTAGTCGCCGTACTCGCACAGGTAGAGCGGCGCGCGGCCCACGAGCATGGTCTCGACGCCGTCGAAGTGGACGCCGAGGGTGGGGTCGGGAACGTCGGCGGGGACGGGCGCCAGGTGGTAGACGTCCCCGGCGAGCGCCTGGTGGAGGGTGTCTCCGGGGGGCGGGAAGCCACCGGGCGGGATGTGGCCGGCGCCGGGGTCGTTGATGGCGTAGTCCCACAGGACCCAGTCGCGGGCGGTGAAGGTCTTGTCGGTGGTGCCGGCGGAGCGCTCCCGGATGGTGGCCGATCGCTGGTCGACGGGGGTGACGTGGTGGACGCGGGCGTAGTTGTTCACGCCCTGGCGGGAGCGGAAGTACAGGGAGGCGAAGAGGAGTTCCTCGCCGTTCTTGACGGCCACGCAGCCGTTCTCCTCGTCGGTGAGGACGAAGTCGGGCTGGTCCCAGCCGGTGGGGATACGGCCGGGGCGGGCGGCCAGGGCCTGGAACTCCGGCCAGTCGCGGGAGAGGAACCGCAGGGCGTTCAGGCCCACCCGGGTCCAGGTGTGGGTGGCCTGGAGGTGCAGTTGCGGGTAGAGCTGGCCGTCGGCGGCCATCTCCTGCGTCCAGCCGACGATCTCCGGGTCCCTGAACGCGACCGCTGCCATGAGGGGGTTGGAGTCCCAGGCGGTGCGGGACGCGTACGCGGTCTCGCCGGGGAACACCTCGTTGCGCCAGCCGATGACGGTTTCGATGCGGGAGATCCGATGGTGGTCCCGGTCCACGTCGATGACCCGGAATCTGCCGCGTGCCTTGGTCATCTTGACCATGTGGTCGCGTAGTTCGGGGGCTTGCTGTCCCTGATATCCCCGGGTGACCGACTCGTACATCATGACCAGCCAGTCGATGACCTCGCCGTAGCTGCCGACATACCCGAGTTCACGGGTCAGGCCCGCCTTGGTGACCTGGTGGTAGCTGTCGCCGAGGGGCTTGGTCGGGTTGCCGTCGGCGTCCTCGGGGCCGAGGTAGGGGACCATGCCGATCGACTGGTACAGGTAGTCGCGGGCCCTGTCCTCCGGCAGGGCCAGGTCAGGGGCGAGGAGCTTCAGGCCGCGGTTGGTCTGGTAGAGGCCGATGGCGCAGATCTGGGCCTGGTTGCTGTAGTGCGGGAAGTGCTGTCGCCAGTAGTCGCGGCTGGACCTGAGCATGTCGACGTAGGCGTCCTTGCGGACCGGCGGCACGGGCGTGGTCGTGTCGGCGGGGGCGACGAGAGTGACGTCGTCGAACCATGCGGTGCCGGGGCCGGACAGGCGCAGATGCATCTCCACCTGGGTGGCACCCGCCGGGGTGTCGAAGACGAACTCGACGTACTCCCAGTCGTGGGTGCCCTTGCTCGCGAACACCTTGTGGTCGCCGCCGACCAGTTTGCCGCTCGCGTCGAAGAACAGCGGGTCGATGTGGGCGCCGGCGCCCGTGACACCGTCGGTCCTGATCCAGGCGCCGTACTTGTAGGTGCCCTGGCCGATACGGGTCTTGGGCGCGGAGTACACGTAGCTGTACCCGGCGGCTCCGGTGGCCTCCAGCTTGAGGGAGGCGGAGCCGGACCGGTGGACCGTGGTGTCGCGGGACCAGGTTCCGCTGGGAGCCCAGCCGGGCTTCTCCCAGCCGGTGGGCGTGTCGGCGCCCGACTCGAAGCCGGGGTTGGCGATGGCGTACGGCGAGCCGGTCACCCGCTCGTCGAGACGGTCGCCGAGGTGCTCCCACAGCAGCGCCAGGACCAGGCCGACCCGGCCGAAGCCCTGCCACTGCTGGTCGGAGCCCGTCATGACGGTGTCGTCGGCCTGCCACGCCATGTACCGGCCGTCGATCGCCTGCAGTACGCGGTCGATCGCCTCGGGCTTGCCGTAGGCCGGGCTTCCGGACCAGAGATAGCCCTCGGCCAGCGACTGCATGGCCCAGCCGTCCATGGCGGCCGGGGTGGCCTTGGTGAGGAGCTGGTTCTGGTCCTTCGCCACCCGGGCCCTGATGGCGTCCAGGACCTCCTCGCCGCCGGTGCGCGGGGTCGCGGTGGGCGCGGTGCCCTGAACCTCGTCCTTGGGCGGCACGAAGTAGGGGTCGGTGTGGGTGTAGAGGCGGTAGATGCCGCGCGAGGGCGTCGTCATGGTGCGGTAGAGCTGGGTGGCGTCCTGGCCGTAGGGCCAGATGCGGCCCATGGACCGGATCTCCAGGGTCACCTTCTCCTTGCCGGCCGTCATCTTCTCCGGCAGCGGAAGGGTGTGGAAGAAGAAGCGGCCGGGGGCGCGCGGGGCGGTGTCGAGGATGTCGAGGCCGTCGACGGCGCCCTGGTCCTGGTAACCGACCTGCTTGCCCTCGCAGAAGAGCTGGAGCCGCCACATGTTGGTGCCGGCGGCGGCCTCCTCGGAGGTGCTGTCGTGGTCGTCGCCCCACAGCCGGACCGTGACGTAGGTGGTGCCGGTCGGGCGGACGGCGACCTCGAACTTCAGGGTGCCGCCCCAGTAGGACGCCGGGCTGGTCGGGTTGAGGACGCGGGCGGACTGGCCGAGGCCGCCGGTGACCGTGTCGGAGAGGGTCGCGGTGAGGTTGTGCGCCGCCTCGGAGTCCGTGTCGCCGAAGACAACGATGTCCAGCGGTCGACACTCCCGCTTCGTGGCAGCGGAGACGGAGGTCGCGGCGGTCGCCGTCGGAACCGACGGCAGACCGAGGACCGCGACGCCGGCACCGACCGTGCCGGCGTACTTCAGCACCTCACGGCGTCTGGGGGAGTCAGGCATGGAAGGTCCCTTACTTGAGGCTGCCCATGAGGATTCCGCTGCGCCAGTACTTCTGGAGCGCGAACATGAAGACCGCGAGCGGGATGATCGAGAGCAGGGATCCGGTGAGCACGAGGGTGTTCATGTCACGGGCGGTCTGCGCCTGCTGGACCCAGGAGAAGAGGCCGAGCGTCACGGGGAAGGAGCGCTCACCGTTGAGCATGAACAGCGGAAGGAAGAAGTTGTTCCAGATGTTGACGAAGTCGAGCATGAAGATCGTGATGCCGCCGGTGCGCATCAGCCTCAGCGCGACCGAGAAGAAGATCCGGGTCTCGCTCGCCCCGTCGATCCGGGCGGCCTCCATCAGCTCGGTGGGCACTGATGTGTCGGCGTAGACCTTGCCGAGATACACCCCGAACGGGTTGATGAAGTACGGGATCAGCACGGCCCACACGGTGTTGGTGAGGCCGATCTCGGCGAAGACGAGGTACAGGGGGAACGCGAGCAGGGTGCTCGGCAGCAGCGAGGCTCCGACGATGACGCCGAACAGGGCGCCCCGGCCCTTGAACTCGCACTTCGCCAGACCGTAGCCGGCGGCGAGGGAGACCAGGGTCGAACCCGCGGCGCCGACGGTGGAGTACACGACGGAGTTGAGCAGCCACCGGCCGAAGACGCCGTCGTGGTAGTCCCAGATCGCCTGGAAGTTGTCGGCGAGATGGTTGGCGGAGAACCACAGGCCGAAGGTGGAGTACAGGTCCGTCTGGTTCTTGGTCGAGGCGACCAGGAGGAACCAGGTGGGGGCGAGCGAGTAGAGCAGGAAGACGATCAGCAGGCCGGTGGTCAGTGCCACCGCGCGTCGGGTCGGTCGTGCTCCGCCGCCGGGGGCGGCCGCGTCATGCGTGGCGCTGCTCATGACATCTTCCTGTTCGTGACGCGGTAGAAGACGAAGGCGAGAACGCCGGTGACGACGGCGAGGACCAGCGACTCGGCGGCCGCGTACTGGTAGTCACCGGTCTTGAAGGCCCGGTCGAAGATCTCCAGCATCGGCGTGAAGTCGGTGCTGATGGACTCCGGTGCCACATACCGCAGGAACAGCGGCTCGGTGAACAGCTGGAGCCGGCCGATCAGGGAGAACATGCCGGTCAGCACCAGGATGCCGGTGATGTTAGGCACCTTGATCGACCAGGCGATCCGCCACTCCTTCGCCCCGTCCAGCCGGGCCGCCTCGTACAGCTCGCGCGGCAGCGCCTGCAGCGAGGCGGAGATCAGGATCATGTTGAAGCCGATGCCCTGCCAGGTGAGCAGATTGCCCAGCGAGAGGTAGGTGTTGATGCCGCCGAAGAAGGTGACGCTCGTGCCGAGCCGGTCCGCGATGTCGACGATCGGGCTCGCGGTCGGGCTGTAGAGGAACAGCCAGATCAGGGTCGAGACCACGCCCGGGATGACGTACGGGATGAGCAGTCCGGCGCGGAAGAAGCGCACCGCGCGGGCCGCGATGCCGTCGAGGAGCAGGGCCAGCAGCAGGGAGATGCCGAGCATCACCGTGATCTGCGCGGCGCCGAAGAGGAGGGTGCGCAGCATCCCGGCCCAGAAGGCGCCGTCCGCGAGGATCGCCGCGAAGTTGGCGAAGCCCGCGAAGACGACCTTGGTCGGGCCGAAGCCGATGCCGCTGCTCTTCTTCTCGTGCAGGCTCTGGTTGAGGGCGTATCCGATCGGTACGACGTAGGTGAGGAGGAAGCCGATCAGGAAGGGCAGCATGAACAGCAGGCCCTTGTAGGCTCCCCGTCTCCCGGCCCGGCGGGGGGAGGTCCGCCGGACCGGGGAGTCGGTGGCGACCTTCGGCGGTCGCGTCAGGGTGGACAAGGCAGTCTCCAGATCAGGTGGATCAGCAGATCGAGGGGATCAGCCGGCCGCGACGGCCTTGACGCCCTTGCTCTTCAGGTCGGCGAGCACCCAGTCCTGAAGGTGCGTCAGCATCTCCTTCACGGTGATCTCCTTCTTCATGACCTGACCCCACTGCTTCTGCATCTCGGAGTACATGGCCGCGTAGTTCGGCCCGTACTGCCACTGGTCACCGACCCGGGAGGCGGCGGTGGTGATCACCTGGGCGCTGTCGGACTTCCCGTTGAACATCTCGGCCGGGATGATCTTGTCGACGTAGGGCGACACGTCCTTGACCGCCGGGAAGAGCCCGGACTTGGACTTGGGGTCGGTGAGCGCGGTCAGCGACTCCTTGCTGCTGGACAGCCAGGCCGCGAACTGGGCCGCGCGATCCGGGTACTTGCAGCCCTTCAGGACCGCGGTCACGTCGAAGTTGCTGGATGTCTGCGGCTTCGCCGGGTCGAACGCGGGTGAGTCGGCGAGCTGCCACTCGCCCTTGGACTTGGGGAAGTTGGTGTCATAGATCGGCAGCTGCCAGGTGGAGGTGGTCATCGCGATCGTGTGGCCTAGGTCCCAGGTCTTGAAGACGCCCGGGTCGGCGTACGAGGCGTTGGAGGCAAGGTCGTTGTCGACCAGCTGCTGGACGACATCACCGGCCTTGAGCGCCTCGGGCGAGGTGAAGCCGATCTCCCAGTGATCACCGGCGAGCTTGTACCACTGCGCGCCCGCCTCCCAGGACAGGTCGACGAGGGTGCTCGGGTCCTCGCCCGCCATGTTGTAGATCTTGACGCCCTTGTCCTTCTTCTGCACCGCCTTGCCCGCGTCGATCAGGTCCTGCCAGGTCTTCGGCGCCTTGATCCCGTACTTCTGGAAGAGGTCCGCGCGGTAGGCGGTGAACAGCGGGGAGGAGCCGGTGGGGATGCCGTACGTGGCACCGCCGGGGCTGACCGCGTTCCAGGCCGGGGCGGTGTAGCGGGACTTGTACGGGGCGGCGACCTCGCTGATGTCGGTGAGCAGTCCGTCGGCGGCGAAGTTCGCCAGGTTCATCCCGTCCATCTTGGACAGACAGGGCGCGTTGCCGGACGTGACCGCGGCGCGCAGCTTCTGATAGACGGTGTCGCCGGCCGCGTTGACGAACTTCACCTGGGTCTCGGGGTGCGCCTTGTTCCAGACGCCGACCTGGGCCTCGATGCCGTCGGTCCAGCTCCAGAACTCCAGCTTCACATCACCCTTGGTGGTCTTCGCCGCCGAGTCGGAGCCGTCACCGCCACCGCAGGCGCTCAGGACGAGTGACAGGGAGAGGGCGGCGGCCGCGCCGGCCACTGCTCTGGTACGGATGGTGCTCATCGGTCCTCCGGAAAGGGCGGAACAGCGCCTGCGGTGGGGAGAAGGGCGCGGGCGGCAGCAGGGCAGAGGGTGGAACGGTCACGTGTTGTGTAACCGTTTGCTGTGGGACGGTAGGTCTCCTGAGTGGCTCAACACAAGAGGCGGAGACTTGTATGTTTCGTCAAGCTTTCCTCGAAGTAACACCACATGCCTGTTCACCTGCGCTTTCTCAACGTTGCCGCAACTTGGACCAGCAGGGGGACGGCTGAGCCCGATCCCGCGGAGGGCATTGACCATCCTGCCCGGCCCTCTCTAGCGTGGAATACGGTTACTACTCGCGTTCCCCCGCATCCGGAGTCCCCGCCCATGCCTCAGCTGCCTCGCGCCGTGTTCGCCCTGAACCCGGTGCACCTTCCCGAGCTCTTCCCGCCCCCGCTCATGGCCCGGCTCCGCTCGCTCGTCCGGATCGACCCCGCTCTGGTCGTACGGGACTTCACCGATCCCGGCGCGGCCCGGGCCCTGGCTCAGGCGGAGGTACTGATCACCGGCTGGGGCTGCCCGCCCGTCGACGCGGACGTGCTGGCGGCGGCGCCCGGACTGCGGGCCCTGGTGCACGCGGCGGGCAGTGTGCGCGGCTGGGTCGGCGACGTGGTCTGGGAGCGCGGCATCGCCGTCTCCAGCGCGGTCGACGCCAACGCTCTGCCGGTCGCGGAGTACACGCTCGCCGCGGTCCTGTTCGCGGGCAAGGACGCGTTCGGTCTCCGGGAGCGGTTCCGGACCGGCCACACGTTCCCGGCACCGGCCGACTACGCGGCCGTCGGCAACCTCGGCCGGCGGGTCGGGATCATCGGGGCGTCCCGGGTCGGCCGCCGGGTCCTGGAACTCCTGCTGCCCTTCGACTTCACGGTCACGCTGCACGACCCGTACGTCGAAGACACCGAGGCCGTCGCGCTGGGCGCCACGCCCCTGCCGCTGGACGAGCTGCTGCGGACCAGCGACATCGTCAGCCTGCACGCGCCCGACACCCCCGAGACCCACCGCATGCTCGACCGCCGCCGCCTCGCCCTGATCCCGGACGGAGGTGTCCTCATCAACACCTCGCGGGGTGCGCTCGTCGATCCCGGCGCGCTCCAGGACGAACTGGTCAGCGGGCGGATCAGCGCGGTGCTCGACGTGACGGAACCGGAGCCGCTGCCCGCCGACTCGCCCCTGTACACCCTGCCCAACGTCTTCCTCACCCCGCACATCGCGGGCTCGCTCGGCAACGAACTGGCCCGGCTCGGACGCACCGTCGTCGACGAGCTGACACGGCTGAGCGCGGGGTCGCCCCTGGCGCACGCCGTACTCCGAGGCGATCTGGTCAACAGCGCGTGACCGTGGCGGGGCCCGCCGACCCACGCCCCCCGGGCAGCCGGAACGGGGACGGCCAGGAGCCGGGCCACGGCGGCCCGTGCCCGGCCGCCGGGTCGGGAACGCGCCGGCGGCAGCGCGCCGCACCCCACCCATCACTTCTGTCGTAGAGCCCGGCTTGGGGTCGTCGCCCTTCTCGTGGCCTTCGGTGCCGGTACGACAGGTCGCCCCTGCCCTTGCTGATCCGTGGGGCTGTCGCCCGGCCCAGGCGGCCCCGGCTGGTCGCTGATGGCAGCGGGGCCGCCGACAGGCAGGGCGGCGCAGTGCGGCTGCCGATCTCCCGTGCCGGGCGAGCCAACGGATCCCGTCGTGCGCGGTCAGCCCGTGGTACCGAGCCCGCCGAGGGCGATCAGGACCGCCGTGGCGGACGACAGGCCCACGCGCAGGACCCGCGCACCGCTGTCCCAGTCGAGCGACGGCCCGGGGCCGGTGGCGAACAGCACCCTCGGACGCTGTCCTTCCGGCACCCAGGGCAGCGGGACGCTCACCACGTCCGGCGCGCCGTCGCGGCGGCACACGGCGAGCAGCGTCGAGTCGTCGCCGACGGTCAGAGCGAGGGCGACCCAGCCGTCGCGCCAGCCGGGAAGGCCGAGCGGCCAGCACGGACGCGCGGTCGGCAGGAGGTGGCGGTACGTCCGGTACGTGTCCACCGCCCGGCGTACGACGCCCAGTTGACGCTCGCTGAGCAGGTCAGGTCGTCCGCTCAGGTGGACCCTGCCGAGCATGGCCGACACCATGACCGTGCCGAGGTCGGCCTCGGTGTGCTCGGGCAGCGGGTAGGCCCAGACGGCGCCCTGCTCGGGAGTGACGGCGGTGGGCGCGGCCGCGGCGATGGCGGGCAGCAGACGGAAGTCCTGCTGGTCGGTGACGGAGTGGATGGGCAGCCGGGACAGGATCGCGTGGTCGGTACGGCTGCCGCCGGCCGCGCAGCTCTCCAGGACCAGGTCGGGATGGCGGTCGAGGACGCCGTCCAGCCAGTCCAGGTAGGCGCGGTTGTGGCGGAGCAGGCCGTCGCCCGGGCTGTCGCCGCCGTCCGTTCCGGCGCCGATGTCGATGTTGTAGTCCAGCTTGAGGTACCCCACGCCGTAGTCGCGCACCAGCCGGTCCACGACCTCGTCGAGGTGGGCACGGGCGGCCGGATGCGCCAGGTCGAGCTGGTGGCGGCCCCACTCCACGGCCCGGATGCCGTCCCGGCGGAAGAACGCTTCTTCGGGCAGAGCCGCGGCGAGCGGACTGCGTACTCCCACCACTTCGGGCTCCAGCCACAGACCCGGCACCATGCCCGCCGCGCGGATCCGGTCCAGCACCTCGCGCAGACCGCCGGGGAACCGGGTGGCCGACTCCTCCCACTCCCCCACCGCGTCCCACCAGCCCGGAACTCCGCCGGGGCCGACGGTGCCGGGCGGCTCGGCGTCGTACCAGCCGGCGTCGACGCAGAACACCTCGGCGCCCGCCGCCGCGGCGGCGTCCACCAGGGGCAGGAGCGCGTCGGTGCTGGGCTCGCCCATCAGACTGTTCATGAAGTCGTTGAAGACGACGGGCAGGCGAGCGTGATCCGGGTGCGGGCGGCGGGCGGCGCGGCGGTGGTCGGTCATCGCCCGCACGGCCGCCTCGAAACCGCCGTCGGACACCAGGGCGACGGCGGCCGGCACCGTACGGAAGCAGTCCCCAGGGGCGAGTCGGCGGCGCCACTGGTGCTCGCGGTCCGTCGGTCCGGACAGGGCCAGGTACACGTCGTCGAAGCGGTCGGCGACCTCGGCGTGCCAGGATCCGTTGTGCTCGATCTGCCACAGCAGCGCGCGGCCCGTACCCCTCTCCTCCACACACCCCATCGGCAGGTACTCGGACGTGGACCAGGACCCCGTGCTGGTCACGGCGATCCGGTTCTTCGAGCCGGTCTGGCCGAAGCGAACCATGCCGACGTCGTACAGCCCGCGTTCGGCGAGTGTCGCCCTCGACCAGCGGAACTCACCGCTCCAGGGGTTGGCGGCCAGCCACAGGGACAGGGCGTCCTCCCAGCGCACCCCGTCCGGGAGCCCGCGGGCCAGGTGAGCCAACGCGAAGGAGGAGACGTACTCCAGCGTGACCGGGCGGTCCCCCGTGTTCTCGACGAGGACTTCGCAGCCGAGCACGGGGATGCCGTCGCGCAGTGTGTACGAGGCGGTGACGCGCAACCCTGTGGCGGCCTCCACCTGGCGGACCCGCAGGGTGGCGACGTCGCCCGCGCGGCTCTCTTCGTGCTCGGAGTAACGCAGGCCGCGAGCCAGGGCGCCGTCCACATGGCGCTTTCCTGACGTGCCCAGCCTTCCGCTGCCCGTGGTCTGCGTCTCGACGAGCGGCAGCGCGCCGCGGGCGAGGCGCGCGCAGAGGTCCGGCTCCCGCTCCGGGACGGGCAGACCGGACGCCGCGCCCGCGGCCAGTAGCCGCACCGGGCCGCTCGGGTCATGAGCGATGAGCAGGGACAACTCGTCGCTGCCCCAACGCAGGTGGGTGATGGGCATGGCGGCTCCGGCGGGCAGGCGGGCGTAGGCAAGGGAAATGACTAGGAAAACGTTTACTACCCGCGAAGGGTACGCACTTCCCTGACACGCTCGCAAGAAGAGAGGAATGCAGTAACGTCGGAGCCGTGACGGATGAGGAAGAGGGCCCGCGACACGGTCCTGCCAAGCGGAGGGCGAAACGCAGGGGGAGAGCCGACGGTCCGAGCACCATCCGTGACGTCGCCGCCAAGGCCGGTGTCTCCGTAGCAACCGTTTCCCGGACGCTGGCGGGCAACTACCCGGTCTCCGCGGAGACAAGGCAGCGCGTCATGGCCGCCGTCGACTCCCTCCACTACGTCGTGAACGTCCACGCCAAAGCCCTGTCCGGCCGCGTCGCCGGCCCGGTCGCCCTCGTCCTGAAGGACATCACCGGTCCGTCACTCGCCCACGTGGCCGCCGGAGTGGAGGAGGAGAGCGGCCGCCGGGGCCGCCTCAGCCTGGTCTGCTCCACCAAGGGCGACCCGAAGCGCGAGGACGACCTCGTCCAGCTGATGCGGGAACAGCACGCGGCTGCGGTCATCCTGGTCGGCGGCACGGAACCGGACGACGCCTACCACCGCCGGATGGCCGGCTACGCGAAGGCGCTGCACTCCGCGGGTTCCCGGCTGGTGCTGTGCGGCCGGCCGCCACTGCCCTGGAACGCCCCGGTGACCGTCGTCGACTACGACAACCGCGGCGGCGCCTTCCAGGCCACGGCGCACCTGCTGACCGCCGGGCACCGGCGGGTCCTCTTCCTCGGCGGCTCCCTCGGGTTCAGCAGCTCGGATGAACGCCGCCTCGGACACCGGGACGCCCTGCGCGCCCACGGCATCCCCTACGACGCGGCCCTGGACATCGCCGGGGACTACACCCGCAGGTCGGGCTACCTGCGCACGCGGGAAGCGCTGCGCGCGCAGGTCGCGTTCACGGCGGTCTTCGCGGGGGCCGACGCGGTCGCGGTCGGTGCGCTGGCCGCCCTGCGCGAGGCCGGCCTGCAGATCCCGCGTGACGTGTCCCTGGTCGGCTTCGACGACGTCCCGTTCGCCGCCGACCTCACCCCCTCCCTCACCACCGTCCGCGTCCCGTACGAGGAACTGGGTCGCACCGCCGCACGCCTCGCCCTGGATCGAGACGACGGTCCGACGTCGGACGACCATGTCGTACTCAGCACACAGCTCGTGATCCGGGACTCGGTGGTTCGGGCGAAGACGTAGCAAGGCACCCGGCACCCGGCACCCGGCCGGGAGGCGTCCCGCTCGGTCGGCAGGGTGCGGGGCATGACAGACATTCCCTCCGCCCGAGCCGGGCGCAGAGCCCGTCGGGTCACGCACACCGTCGCCCGTTCGAAGCCGCGCCCACGACACTCCCACAAGTACGTCCCGATGAACTGCCGCTCCGTGTCCGCCGGTTGCACTCGTGTCACGCGAGAAGATCTACCGGTCCTGGCCCGCGTCGAGGGCGGATTTACTCAGCTTGATCACGACTGGGTAGGCGCCCTACTGATCGGGCGCCGAGCAGGGCAGCCCAGTGGCGGCCGGTGGCGATCAGTCCGGCGACGGCCCAGTCGATCTCGGTTGCCGCCAGGACACGACGGCGGCGACGCCGATGCGATGGCTGTCGGCCCGTTCTTGGCGGCGTTGATCCACTGCAGTCCACCGTTCTATGGCCAGTTGGGCTTGGAAGATCTGGCGCGAGCTGGACCGGTAGGGGCATACGGTGCCCGCTGTACTGTCGAGCGCCTGGCGCGCGAGACGGGGCATCCAGGGTGCGGTCCGCGGCAAGCGGGTGATCACCACGCTACCCGGCAGACAGGTCGAGCGGGGCCCCGAACGTCTTGACCGCGGCTTCGTCGCCGCCGCCCCCAATCGATGCCGGGTCGCGGACTTCACCCAGGTGAAGACCCGGTCGGCGGCCGGCTACGTCGCGTTCGTCGTGGACGCCTTCCCCCGCCGGGCGGTCGGCCCCGCACCGTGCAGGTGACCGCCTTCGTCCTGGCCGCCCTGGAGTTGACAGTCCGTAACGCGACCTCTACCAACCTCCCTTCTGCTCCGGCGAGTTGATCAAAACCCCGGACGCCTGACGCAATGCACCCTCATTCCCGGGCGGAGTGGTTGCGGATCAGTTGCAGGGGCTGCACCTGTGGCTCACGCTGGATCGTACGGACTTGCGTCGGTGGCGTAGCGTCAAGGACATCGGCGGGACGGCCGAGCCGGATCATCAATCGGCCGTTCCGTTCTCAGACGTTGTGGAGGTACGGCTCGCACGTGGTCTGAGAACAGATACGCGACCGTAGGCAAGCGGCTCTCCACAGTCTCGGTCAAGGAACTCATCGGCGTCGCCGAAATGGTCGTCGGGAGAGAGCTATTGCGGGCAGCCGAGGTGACCGAGACCGCGCAGCCACTCTTCGAACCGGTCGAGCCAGGAGTCGGCTGCCTCGCCGGTCGGGGTGCATCCGAAGCCATGCCCACCGATGGGATAGAGGTGCGCCTCGACGGGACGGCCCGCGGACTGCCAGGCCTGGATCAGGCGGACGGTCTCGTCGAAGCACAGGACGTCGTCGGCGGTCACGACCGCGAACAGCGGAGGTGCGTCGTCGGGGGCAGTCTTGTCTTCGGCGTAGCCGCCGTAGATGCACGCGATGAAGTCGGGCCGTTCTACCGGGTCCTTGGCATCGACTGCGTTGGAGGCGAGGAAGGCGCCCGCCGAAAAGCCGATCAGGCCGATGCGGTCGCTGTCGATCTGCCACTCCGCAGCGCGCTCTCGCACGAGGGCCATGGCACGACGCGTGTCGTCCAGAGCGAGTCCCGGTGCCAGGTGGTCCATGTTGGCAACGGAGCCGGCCACCGTCTCTCCCGCGGTCACCGGCTCGAAGAGCGACACGAAGCGCTGCGCGAAGTCCGCCATGGTCGCGCCCGAGTGACCGACACGGTACTTCAGTAGAAACGCCGCGATCCCTCTCTCCCGGAGCCATTCGGCGACAGCCGTGCCCTCGCTCTCCATGGAGAGCATCAGGAAGCCGCCTCCGGGAGCGACGATGACCGCGGCGCCCGTGGCACGTTCGGGATCGGGCAGGTAGGGCGTCAGTGTCGGTACGACCACGTTGCGGACCTGCAGTGCACCCGTCGAGCCCACGAACACCGATTCCTGGTGCTCCCAGCCTTCCGAGCCGGGTGCGGTTCCCGGCCACAGCGGGATGCCCGGGGCGAGCGTGGTGACCGATCGGGGATCGAGCTCCTGTCCCGCGGCGATCATCCGTGCCGCTGTGGCGAGGGCGCCGTCGTCCTTCGTCATACGTGTTCTCCTTGGGTTGGGTACGGAAAGGGTGCTGCGACGTTGCATCGCAGTTCCCGGCTCGATCGGGGTCGTTCTGCTCACCCCGCGCTCATGCGCACCACGGCGGCCCGAGCCCCGTCATCGTCGTGCAGGCAAGTCCGCAGCGGGACAGGTGGGGAAGAGGTCCCGCGAGAGACCCTTCGGCGCGTTCGGATCACTGAAGCGGCAGCCGAAGGTCATGGACGCGACTTCCTTACGGCTGAGGAAGTTGTCACCTGCAGGCCGCGCAGCGTCCTCGCCATGCGCCGCCCGCCGTTCCACCCACGAGGTGAGGTCCTTCCACGCCTTGCCCACCTCGGCCTCGGTGAAGTCGCAGTGCAGGGCGCCGCGGATGCCACGCTGGACAAGCAGATCGGACTGCCCGTTGCCGGCAACCTTCTTGGCGTAGCTCTGCTCCATCGACAACGGCACGAACAGCTCGCCGATGTCATGCAGACTCATCACCGGTACGTTCGGCTTGCCCACGATGCGCGGCACGTCATTGAGGGCCATGCTGTTGCGCCTGGCCCAACTGCTCGGCGCCACGCGCTCGACCGTCTTGTTGATGTCCACCGGGTAGGTCGGCTGGTAGCGCGTGGTGATGTTCTGCGTCGTGTCCTTGGTCGTACGAGGGGTCGGCGGCGGCGCCGCTGCCAGCATGGCCCCGACGTAGATACCCATTGCCTCGTCCGCGCCGGGCCGCGGGCCGCCGGACAGTTCTGTGAGCATCTGCTGGTACTGCCGTCCGGCCACCGTCGTGGGATCCTGGCCGACCTGCAGGTCTGTGATCCCGAGGCGCTTCTTGATCAGCGGCAGCGCATCCGTCGGGTAGTCCTCGGTCGCCAGATAGGCGTCGACGCCCGCCAGTGCCTGCGCCGCCAGGTTCGCGTCCAGGAAGTAGTCGAACAGCCTGATGTCACCGAGCTGTCCGCACAGCGACAGGGCTCCGTCGTAGTAGCCGGAGTACTCCTCGAGCGAACGGGCGACCACGTGGCCGCCCATCGAACCGCCGGTTATGTAGGTGCGGGTTGGCCGGTGGCCGAGCAGTTCGGTGGCGGCGTACTCGGCAAGGTCGTGCGTGCTGCTGACACCCGACCCCGCGTCGTAGCCGTTGACGGTGTAGCTGGAGGCGGCCCAGGCATAGCCCTGCCGCAGGAGCTGTTCCCGCAGGCCGAACGGCGGCAGGTCGACGGTGAGCTCCTTCGTGTCCTCGCGAGTGCCATGGGCGAACATGACGAGTTCGCCGTTCCACTTCGGAGGTACTTCCAGGTCGTACGCGGCATGGCCGTGAATGCCCTGGACGACACGCGTGAACCCGCCGTCGACCAGCATCGGCGCCAGCGGAGGGTTGTTGACCCGGTACCCGGGCAACGGCTGGGAGCCGTCCGGATCGTCCTGCGCGGCTGCCGGGCCGACGGGTGAGAGCAGCACTGCGGCCACTGAGCACGCCACGAGCACCGAGAGACGCCTGTCCCATCGCATGATGGTCCTCCGTTGGTTGGGGTTCGGGGGGGGGGACGCCGGCCAGGGTGCGCGCCCAGCGCCAGGGCAGTCCCTGGCAAGCCGGGCGATCTGCCGGCAGGCGCACTTACGCCAGCACGTATCCGCCATCGACATGGAGACAGGTGCCGGTGGTGTAAGAGGAGTCGGGCCCGACCAAGTAGGCGACGGCTCCCGCGACTTCCGACGGCTCACCCATGCGGGGTATGGGTGTTCGGGAGACGCCGTACTCCGCGCCGGCCGCCATGGGGGACGCGATCGGTCCTGGGGCGACCGCGTTCGCGGTGATGCCCCAGACGCCGACCTGCCGGGCGATCCAGCGGGTCAGGTTGATGGCTCCGGCCTTGGCCGAGGCGTAGGCCGCTCCGGATCGGCCGCCGCCGCCGGCCGAATCGACCGGGCCGATGCCGCCTACCTTGCCGGAGACGGAAGCTATGTTGACCAGACGGCCGCTCCCCTGTTCCTTCATGTGCGGGAAGACCGCCGCCTGGCAGGCGAATGCCATCGCGGTGAGGTTGGTGTCGATGTCGCGCTGCCACGTGGCGGGACTGAGTTCCTCGAAGGATTCCCGGCCGCAGGTACCCGCGCAGTTGACGAGGACGTCGAGCCGGCCGAAGCGGGTGGCGACGTCGTGCACGGCCGCCTGCAGTGCGGGGATGTCGCGTATGTCCACGCGCACCGCGTCGGCGGCCCCGATACGGGCCGCCGTGTCCTCGACCGTCGGCGCGATGTCCAGCAGAACGGCGATGTCGCCGTCGGCAATGAGCCGTTGGGCGATGGCCTCGCCGATGCCCTGCGCTGCCCCGGTGATCAGGGCGACGCGGCGGCTCGGATCGGAGGATGCGGGATGTGCGGTCACAGTGATGCTCCGTACGGGTTCGCGGGAAGGGTGTCAGCTGCCTACGCGGAAGCGTCGGACCTTGCCGACGCTGGTGCGTGGGAGCTCGTCGATGAGGTGCCAGGCTCGTGGCCGGGCCGCGGGCGCAAGATTGCGGTCGGCCCACTCGTCCAGGTCTTCCGCGCGGGGTGGTTCGTTCGGGTCGCGGGCCACGACGTAGGCGACGGGAACCGTGTCGCGCACGGGGTCGGAGACACCGACCACCGCTGCCTCCAGGACTCCGGGTGCCTGTGCCACGGCAGCCTCGACCTCGGTGAGGCTGACGTTCTCCCCCGACACCTTGATGACATCGTCGACCCGGCCGGTGAAGCGCAGCACGCCGTCGGCGTCACGGGAGACGAGGTCACCGGTGGCGAACCAGGTGCCCTGCGGCTCGGTGGAGAAGGCGCGGGCGGTGGTCTCCGCGTCGTCGAGGTAGCCGGCGAACAGGTCGCGTCCGGGTGTGCCGAGCACCTGGAGTTCTCCCGTGGCTCCCGGTGCCGCCGGGTTCCCGCTCACCGGGTCCGCCACACGGATGCGGCGGTCGGCGACGGGGGTGCCGATCACGTCGTGCACGGGGTGTTCGCTGGAGTCGGCGCTGACGATCGCGACCGTCTCGGTCATGCCGTACAGCTGCCGTGGGCGAGTGCCCACCAAGCGCGCGAACCATTCGTAGTGTTCGGCGCCCAGGCTCTGCGCGAACCACACGTGTTCCAGCTGGAGCGGAGGCTCCTCGCTCGGGGTACGGGCAAGGATCATCCGGATCGGAGCGGCGAACAGACTCGCATGGGTGGCCCCCAGCTCCCGGGCCTGCCGAAGCCAGCCGGATGCGCTGAAGGCGGCGCTCAGGGCAACGCTCGCCCCGACGGCGATGGCCGGTGCGAAGCAGTAGTACTGGGCGTTGGCATGGAACAGCGGCAGCGTGACGTGCCATCGGTGGTGCGGTCGCAGCCGTGCCGCCTCTGCCATCACAGCGGCGACGTGGGCGTAGTTGGCCTGTGTGAGGACCACACCCTTGGGCTCCGCGGTGGTCCCAGACGTGAACATGACCGCGAGCCGGTCTTCCGGCCGCAGTGCCTGATCGCCCATCTCCACGACCTCCGTGCACAACAGCGGGGTCTCACTGTCGTTCACGTCACCGGCGTCCTCCGCCAGCACCAGAACTGCCGGGACCCGGTCACCGGCACCCTCGCGGTACACGGCTTCGCGGGCGGACGCGCACACCCCCACCGCCGGCCGCACCCGGCGCACCTGCCGGTCGATGTCGCGCGGGGAGGAGGCTGGATCGACCGGAACCAGCCAGGCACCCAGGCGGGACGCCGCCAGCCAAAGCGCCACGAACGCTGGGCAGTTGCGCAGTGCGACGTGCACCGGCGAGCCGGGACCGACCCCGGCCGCCCGCAGGGAGTCGGCTGTACGGGCCACTACGAGATCGAACTCCCCGTAGGTCCATTCGCACACCTCGCCCGACTCCGCCCGGAAGACAAGGAAGGGAGAGTCGGTGTGACGGCGCACCGCCGAGTCCCAGGTGTGCTGGAAGGTAGCGGATTTCATATGAGGGATTCCTTCTGCTGGCGGGAGCCGACAGGACGGTCGAGGGAAGCCAGGGAGATCCCGCGTGTCTCTCGGAGACTGGCGACCGCGAGGAGGGTGACGACCGAGGCCGCCGCGAGATACAGGGCGATCGGGGTCGAACTGTCGAAGCGTTCCAGCAGGGCGACAGCGAGGATCGGTGCGAGTGAACCGGCGGCGATCGAGGTGACCTGGTAGCCGAGGGAGATTCCGGAGTAGCGGATCCGGGTCGGGAACATCTCTGCCATCAGCGCGGGCTGTCCCGCGTACATGAGGGCGTGTACGAGCAGGCCGATCACGATCGCGGCGAGGATGATCCCGTCGTGGGCGGTGTCCATCATGGGGAAGGCGATGAAGCCCCAGCCGGCGCTCAGTACGGCACCGGCTGCGTAGACCGGACGCCGGCCGATGCGGTCCGTGAGGGCGCCGGCCAGCGGGATCGCCACGAAGTGAAGTGCATGCGCGAGGAGCAGGAGGCGCAGAATGCGCTCCGTGCCGGCCTCCACGACCACCGACAGATAGGTGATCGAGAAGGTGACCACGAGGTAGTACATGAGATTCTCGGCGAACCGGAGACCCATCGCGGTGAGCACGGCACGGGGATGTCTGCGCACCGCCTCGAACACGCCGTACTGCTCGGCCGAGCGCTGGGCCGCCTCGGTCTGCGCCGCCTGGAACACCGGCGCGTCCGTGACGTGCGTGCGCACGTAGTAGCCGATCAGGACGATCACGGCGGAGAGCCAGAAGGCGATGCGCCAGCCCCAGGCGAGGAATGCCTCGTCGGACAGGGTCGAGGTGAGGAGCAGCAGGACGGCCGTGGCGAGGATGTTGCCGACCGGTACGGCCGCCTGCGGCCAGCTGGACCAGAAGCCGCGGCGCTCGTCGGGGCTGTGCTCGGCGACCAGGAGTACCGCTCCGCCCCACTCGCCGCCCACCGCGAAGCCCTGCACGAAGCGCAGGACGACCAGGATCGCGGGGGCCGCGTAACCGATCGCGTCGAAGCTCGGAACGCAGCCCATGCCGAACGTCGCGACGCCCACCAGGACAAGGCTGACCTGCAGCAGCGTCTTACGGCCGTGCCGGTCGCCGAAGTGGCCGAAGACGAGACCGCCCAGCGGACGGGCGGCGAAGCCGACGGCGTACGTCACGAACGCGGCGAGGATGCCGTCCAGTTCGCTGCCACCGTCCGGGAAGAACAGCTTGCCGAAGACCAGCGTCGCCGCGGTGGCGTAAAGGAAGAACTCGTACCACTCGACGACCGTGCCGGCCATGGACGCGTACACGACGCGCCGCAACGCGGGGCCACGAGTGCCGTCTGGGACGGGGGGCCGGGGCATGAGAGTTCCTGTCAGTGGTCGGTGATGGTCGGGGCCGGTCCGGCTGCACCACGTCCAAGGGGCGTGGAGTAGCAACGCCGTGCTGGACACACGTCGTACACAGTCGGTCGTGTCCGTGGGGGTGTGCGACAGAGTTTCGATCTGCAAGAAAGTTGGGTCAATGCCCCGCGAGGGGCTTGATTCGCAGTACGGTCCTGCAAAAATGTACAGATGCAGACCTCGCGCCCCAGCGCCGACGACCTCCTCGTCCTCCTGGAGGTCGCCCGCAGCGGCCGGTTCAGCAGGGCGGCCGAGACCCTGGGGGTCAACCAGGTCACCGTCTCGCGGCGAATCGCCGCACTGGAACACGCGGTCGGCGGCAAACTGCTCGTCCGCTCGGCCTCCGGATGGGAGCTCACCGACCTCGGCCGCCGCGCCCTGGCAGCAGCGGAACAGGTCGACGGAGTGCTGCAGAAGCTGGAGTCCGGATCGGAGGTCGGGACGGAGATCGAGGATGTGGTCCGGCTGTCCGCCCCCGACGGCTTCACCACGTTCGTCGCCGCCCCTGCGGCTGCCCACCTGCACCAGAACCACCCAGGAATCAGTGTGGAGATCGTCTCCGCGACCCGGCGCGCGGCCCAGCACCGGTCCGGCCTGGACATCGAGATCGTCGTCGGTGAACCGCGCGTGATGAGGGCCCGTGCCCTCAGGCTCGGTGGCTACGTCCTCGGCCTCTACGCCACCCCCGACTACCTGGCGCGCAACGGCTCACCGGCCGGTGCCGACGACCTGGCCCGGCACCGACTGATCTACTTCATCTCGTCCATGCTCCAGGTCGACGACCTGGACGTGGGACGCCGCCATCTCCCCGAGATGCGCGACGCGGTGACGTCGACCAACGTCTTCGCCCACATCGAGGCCACGCGCGCCGGCGGCGGCATCGGGCTGTTGCCCACCTTCATGATCACTCCGGACCGTGGCCTCGTCAGGCTGCTGCCCGACGAGGTCTCGGTCGAGATGAGCTACTGGCTCGTCGCCCGGGAGGACACCCTGCGCCGTCCCGCGGTCGCAGCCATGGTGAGGCAACTCATGCACACGATGCAGGGGATGGGCACCGTACTGTCCCCCACGGCCGATCCTGTGGTCTGAGGCTCCGGCCAACCGGCTCACGAGCTCGCGCAGGTGAAGTTGTCGGCTCGGTCGGGGTCGCCGATGCCGTTGTACCGGGGCCATTCCGGGTACTCGCACAACGGGCGGGTGCGACCGGGGGTGGCAGGGTTGATGTCGGAGACGACCGGCTCGCGCGGCCCGTATCCCTTCTCGCTCCATCGCTGCAGGGCCGTCAGCGAGTCCCAGCTGGCCGTGAACGGGGCTTGGCCCCCGTGGCCCATGCCGGGGATGGTGTACATCCGCAGGAACTTCGACGTGGCGCGTGCTCCCATCGTCGCGCGGACCCGCTGGTAGTACTCGGCCGTGGAGCGATAGCTGACCGCTGGATCGGCCGTCCCGTGCACGAGCAGGAGCTTCCCGCCTGCCTTGGCGAACGCGGTGAGGTCGGGGTTGTTGATGTCCTGGAGCGCTGTCAGTTCGCTGATGCGCTTCTTCCACTTCCCCGGGGCGCGCGGGTCCAGTGTCAGCCCGTCGAAGTCGGGATCGCGCGCGATGAAGTACTTGGCCCACTGGTCCCAGAACAGGGCGGCGAAGGCGGTCGTGAAATCCACGGGCCGGGAGGGAGCCCTGCTGCCGATACCGAGCCCCGGGGTGCTCAGATCCGCCCCTGACAGGAACGGAGTACCGGGGTGGCCGCGTTCACCGCTGCCCAGCTTGTAGCCCCACTCGACGGGTGAGGACAGATCCCGCACGGCCTTGATCTGCGTGTCCGACAGGCAGGTGGCGCCGTCATCCTCGCCACCGGGGCAGCGCAGGACCCGCGGGTCGAAGTCGCATCCGGCCTCGTCGGAGATGAGGCCGTCGCGCACCCCGTCGTCGCCGTCGCAGGTCTGCATGGCCCGGTCGCGGATCAACCGCTGCTTCGCGGGGCTCGGGAAGGCTCCGGGGCGCTGCAGTATCTGTGCCATGTGGCCGAACCACAGGTCGAGCGTGGCGGCGTTCCAGGCCGGGGCGACGGAGATGACCCCGTCGAAGTCGCGGGGCCAGCGTTGCGCCACGGCCAGAGCCTCGCGGCCGCCGCTGGATGACCCCGCGAAGTAGGAGCGGCGGGGCTGCGTGCCGTAGCGCTCGGCGATGATGCGCATCGCGGCGTCACGCGTCTTCTTGAGTGCGTCGGCGGCGAAGTTGCGCAGGGCCTCGTCGTTCATCGCGAAGGCTCCGGCATTCCCCAGATCACTCAGGTCGATCTGGTGGCCCGAGTCGCCGGCGAAGACGGCGAATCCTCGTCCGAGTGGAGTACTTGCGTCGGCATCGCCGAAGGGAACGTTCTCGGTGAGCGAGGGAATGACTCCGTCGTAGCCTCCGCCGCCGAACATCATTGCCCTGCCGTTCCACTCGGCCGGGAGCGCGACGCGCATCTCGATGTTCGGGGCCTCGATGTCGACGGGGAACAGCTCGGCGTCGACCTGACAGTATTCGCCGATGGCCCCGGAGCCCGTTCCGGAGTCAGGCACGGTCTTCGTCCCGGTGACACGTCCTCCCGATGTCGGAAGGCCCAACGCGTCGGCGGGGATGGCCAGTTCGGCGAGTGCCTCGCATCTGGCGGACGGCCCCGCCGCGGCCCCGGCCGGCGCCGGGAGCAAGGCAACCGTGGAGACCGCGACGACGGCAGCCGTCAGCGCGCGCACAAGGACGGATCTCATGACTTCTCCTCGGAAAAAGGCAGACTTAGCCGACCCCGGCGTGCGACGTCATCCAGGTCGCCTCCGGACGCCGGGGCTACGCGGCCGTAACGTTAGGGAGCAACCGCTGCGCTTGGAAATGCACCGGCAGCGCACAGTTACGCATCCGTGAACTGCACTTCTGTGCATGCGCTGTCTTCGGCGGGCCGGCCGAACGGGACCGTTCGGCCGGCCCGCCGGGGGATGCGGTCCGCACCGACCGACTCCTCTGAGGCACCGGCGCCTGCCGTGACTCCAGGTACGTGGCTACCTGCCACAAGCCGTGTTGCCACGGCTGAGCGTGAACTGCTTGAAGAAGCGCCACGACGCCTCGGAGGCGCTGGGACCCTTCGGATCGTTGAACACGTCGGCGTACACCGGGTCGGTCGACCCTCCGGACCAGAAGTGCCCCATTCCGTCCACGATCCACCGCTCCGTGATCTGGCAGCCATGGGGGTCCCTGGCCACCTTGCTGGTCCACGCGTAGCCGCCAGGCACCTGGCCGCTCTTGGTGGACTGCGGATCGTCCCGGAAGGTGTCGCCGTCCGTACCCGGCTTCAGCAGGTTGTTCACGGCCAGCCACTGGATCGCGGCGGACCGCGCACACCCTCCGAGCTGCGCCTCACCGAGAGGGTCGTTGGTCCCCCCGATGGAGAAGAAGGGCATCACATGCGCCCGCGGCCCCATCTGCTCGACCACTTGGGGCGCGTGGAGCCGGGCGACGAGGTCCGTCAGGAGCATGCAGGAGACGAAGTCCATGCCGTAGCCGCCGCCTGCCGACACCCCGATGGCCGCGTACAGGTCGGGGTAGGCCGCGCCGGTGGCACTCGTCTGGAACGCACCCGAGGACATGCCCGCGAGGTACACACGGTCGGAGTCCGCCTGATACCTGGAGATGACCTCGCGAGTGATCCCGGCCACGATGTCCGCGTCGCCGCCACCGCCTCGGGTCGAACTCGCCTGGTCGTTGAGCACCGCGCGCCAGCACTGCCCGCCGTTGTCGGGATACGCGACGAGGAACCGCTCGCGGTCCGCCAGCGGGTTGAGCAGGTTGGCGTGCATCTGCTGCTCAGCCGTCGTGAGACAGCCATGCAGCATGACGTACAGAGGCAGTCTGTCGGTCTCCTTCCAGCCCTGCGGGACGTAGACCAGGTATTCGTTGGTCCCGGTCGCCGCTTCGTAGACCCGCCGCTCGACGTGCCCTGCCCCGCCTGCGGTGTCGGCAGGTTCGGCGGCGAGGGCGGGAGGGGCGGTGACGAGGGTCAGAGCACGGTGAGGAGGGTGCGAAGCCATGCCGTCCCGGCGGGTCTCCGTACAGCTCCCGAGCGGAGGGACGCTCCGCGATCACGCTGTTTCCAGCCGTACTTCATGCATGAGTGGGCCATGGATCCTCCAGGTGCGGCACCGCGGACACGGCAGAGGCGCACGTCGAAAGTGGGGATGCACACAGATGTGTGTGGCCCAGGCGGAGCAACGTAACGGCAGAGTCACCGAAGAACAAGACTCCGCGCCATGACCGTCAGTCATCAGGCAGGCACGGAACGTCGAACAGATCGACGCACCCATGTCACCACCAGCGGCAATAGCCGACGCACACTCACCGAACAGGTCGCGAATTTATTGCCACGATAAGAAGTTGCTGTTACGGTCACCGCATCCTCGCCCCATGCGGGCACTCCCCCTGCCCAAGTCGGCTCCCGGTGCCATGTGCCACCTGAACGAACCCGAACCAAGGCGCGAGGGCCCACCGTGCGCGATAAGGAATCCACATGATTCGAACGTCGTTCAACGAAGGCTGGGAATTCCGGCCGCAGGTCAACCCGTTCGCCGAACTGTCCGGCCCGAGCGCCCCCTACCGGCCGGTGACGGTTCCGCACGATGCCATGATCGGTCGGCAGCGCACGGCGTCGGCAGATGCGGCGGGGGCCTTCTTTCCCGGCGGGGCCTACGAGTACCGCAAGGTCTTCCATGTGGCGGCCGAGGATCAGGGCAAGCGCATCCTCGTCGAGTTCGAGGGCGTCTACCGGGACGCGATGGTCTACGTGAACGGCGCCTACGTCGCCCAACGCCCGTACGGATACTCGCAGTTCCACGTCGACATCGGGCCGCACCTGCGCTACGGCGCGACGAACGAGATCCGGGTCGACGCCCGAACCCACCAGGACTCCCGCTGGTACACCGGCGCGGGCATCTACCGTGACACCTGGCTCCTGGCGGGCGGCCCTGTGCGGATCTCGCCCGAGGGTGTCCGTGTCACGGCCCTGGACACCGACCGAGAGCGCGCCGTGGTGGAGGTCGCCGTTCAGGTCGAAAGCGACGAGCGCATGTTGCGCACCGTCCAACTCGGTATCCGGATCACGGACGTTGACGGACGCGTCATGGCGACGGGTGAAGCACCGGTCACCGTCGAACCGGGCCAACGGGCCGTGGCCCGGCAGCGGTTGTACATACCCGACCCCGGTCTGTGGAGCCCCGAACAGCCCACGCTGTACACCGCCGTGATCACGCTGGACGACGGCCAGGACACGGAACACGTCACCTTCGGCATCCGAACACTGCAACTCGACCCGACGCACGGTCTACGCCTCAACGGAACTCCCGTGAAACTGCGCGGCGCCTGCGTTCACCATGACAACGGACCGCTCGGCGCCGCCACCCATGCGCGCGCCGAAGAGCGCCGTGTGGAACTGCTCAAGGACGCCGGGTTCAACGCCATCCGCATGTCTCATCACCCCATGAGCCGCGCCATGCTGGAGGCCTGTGACCGGCTCGGGATGCTCGTCGTCGACGAGGCATTCGACATGTGGACCTCCGCCAAGTCCGCCTTCGACTACAGCCTGCACTTCGCCGATTGGTGGGAGCGCGATCTGGAGGCCATGGTCGCCAAGGACTACAACCACCCCAGCGTCGTCCTGTACTCGATCGGCAACGAGATCCTCGAGGCCGGTTCACCCGCCGGTGCCGTGTGGGGCCGCCGGCTCGCCGAGAAGACACGTGCCCTGGACCCGACCCGCTACGTCACCAACGGCATCAACACGGTCCTCGCTGTCATGGCCGACCTCAAGGCGATGAACCGGAACGAGGCGTCCGAGCAGAGCCACGACGACGCAACCGGCATCAACACCCTCATGGCCGACCTCGCCGCCCGCATGGAGGCCCTGACCACTTCCGAGCTGGTCACGCGCAAGACGGAGGAGTCCTTCTCCGTCCTCGACATCGCCGGCATGAACTACGCCGAGGCCCGCTACGAGATCGACCGCGAACTCTTCCCCCAGCGCGTCATCCTCGGCACTGAGACCGTCCCCACCCACATCGACCGCATCTGGCGCCTGGTGAAGGAACACAGCCACGTCATCGGCGACTTCACCTGGACCGGATGGGACTACCTGGGCGAAGTCGGCATCGGCCGCCCGCAGTACCTCACGGCCGGGGAGGCGCCCATGGAGTTCATGGCTCCCTTCCCGCACCTGACGGCCGACTGCGGCGACATCGACATCACCGGCCATCGCCGCCCCGCCTCCTACTACCGCGAGATCCTCTTCGGGCTGCGCACCGATCCCTACCTCGCCGTCCGCCGCCCGCAGCACCACGGCAGGACATACACCGCCACATCCTGGGCCTGGAGCGACAGCGTCCCCTCGTGGACATGGCCCGGCTTCGAGAGCGCCCCCATCACGGTCGAGGTGTACGGCGCCGGAGACGAGGTCGAGTTGTTGGTCAATGGCTCCTCGCGAGGGCGACACCCCCTGACGAACTTCCGCACGGAGTTCGACCTCTCTTACGAACCGGGCGAGTTGCTCGCCGTCTGCTACACGGGCGGTACGGAGACCGGGCGTCACGCGATACGCACGGCCGGCACTCCGGACCGCCTGCGGGCGGAGTGCGACCGGCCTGTCATCGCGGCCGCCGGCGGCGATCTCGCTTATGTTTCCCTCACCCTCACCGATGCGGACGGCACCTGTCATCCGGCTGCCGACCGCTCCATCCGCCTGGAGGTCACAGGAAGCGGGGTCCTCGCGGGCTTCGGCTCCGCCCGGCCGTCCACCGAGGAGCGCTTCGACGCCCCCGACCACCTCACCTACGAAGGCCGGGCGCTCGCGATCCTGCGCCCCACCGGGCCCGGTGAGATCCGTCTGCTCGCTTCGGCGCAGGACTGCGGGACCGTCATGGTGCGGGTCGAGGTGCGGGACTTGTCGGTCGACGGCATGCCCCCCACGTCCCACACCGCACCTGCTGGCAGACGCGACCGGGCCGACGAGTCGGAGGCTGTTCTCTCCTCATGACGCGTGAGACCGTCCGCCGGCCTGGCAAAGCGTTCCGATAGGGTGCCGATGTGTCAGAGCTTCGTCGGCGCGGCCCGTATGCACGTACGAGAGAACGCCGTGCGGCCATCGCGGAGGCCGTGCTCTCCCTGGTGATCGAGCGGACCCACCGCGGCGTGACCACGCTCGAGGTGGCGAAGCGGGCGGGCATCAGCGAAGCCGGCCTTCTCTACCACTACCCGTCCAAGGAAGCGCTCCTCGTCGCGGCGCTGGCTCTGTTCGACGAGCGCGAGATGAGCCTTCTGCGCCCGGGCGAGGCCCTCGAGACCGCGCCCGCACTCGCCGTTGCCGGTGTGCGACGCACCAATGTCGTCCACCTCTACGCATCACTGCTCGGCGAGGCCAGCAACCCGGATCATCCCGCGCATGACTACTTCAAGGAGCGGTGGCGCATCTCGCGCGCCAGCCTGGCGCGCGACATCACCCTGCTTCAGGAGGACGGCGAGGTGGACCCGGCGCTCGACCCGAACCGGGCCGCGACCTTGATCATCGCCGCGTGGGACGGGCTGCAGAACCACTGGCTCGTCGACCCCACCTTTGACATCGGCGCCGAACTCAGGGCGCTGATCGACGCTGTCCTGATGCGGCGTCCGAGGTAGCGCCAGCAGCGCTTCGGTGACCGCGATTTTTTTGGGGGCGCTCCGCGTTTCCCCAAGGGCTGGGGCGGCGTGACATCAGCGCTCCTCCAACTCTTCGCCGTGCAGGGAAACTTCAGCCCACCACCCATGAACGCCCGGCCGCGCCACCACAGCGCATCGCGCTGCCCAGCCGCCACCGACCGCCCAATTCTTATCTCGTCGCAGATATTGACGGCGCGCGATACACGACCCTACTTTGAGCACGAACTTCAAGTGTCACTGGGAATTCAACGGTCTGTCATCCGTCTGGAACATCGACCGCTGTCGTCATCCGACTCACTTCCGAAGGCGCCATCATGAGAATCGCGCACACACTCGTGTCGTCGTTCGCCGCTGACTGTGCTGCCAGGACCATCCCCATGTCCGAGCCGTTCGCGCCCAGTTCAGGGCGCGGCGCCGAACACCGGGGCCCGCGTGGCGCCGCCGCACCGTTCAAGGCAATCCGCCGCTCTGCGGCGCCCCCGCTCCCCCCGTGCCCGTCCACGGAGGGCCGGCCATGCTGAGGCTCCTGGGGCACCGTCTGCTCTGGTCGCTCCCCATGGTCTTCGTGGCCACCGCGCTGTCGTTCGTGCTCACCGCTCTGGTACCCGGCGACGCCGCCCAGTCGATACTCGGCTTCAAGGCCACGCCGGAGCAGCTCGGCGCCATGAGGGCACGACCTCGGCCTGGACAAGTCGTTGGTCGAGCAGTACGGCAGCTGGCTGGGGCACGCGGTCCAGGGTGATCTCGGGAGCTCCCTCTTCTCCGGAGAGAGTGTCACCACGCAGCTCAACCAGCACCTGGAGATCACCTTCTCGTTGCTGCTCCTGGGCACGCTCGCGAGCACGGTCCTCGGCCTGGCGCTCGGCATCACCGCGGCGGTGCGCGGTGGAGTCGTCCGCAGCGTCGTCGACGTGCTGTCCCTGGCGGGGATGGCCATCCCCAACTTCTGGCTGGCGATGGTCCTGACGTCCGTCTTCGCGGTAGGACTGCGGTGGCTGCCGGTCGTGGGGTACGTCAGTTTCACGGAGTCGCCGCTGGACTGGGCACGCTCGCTGGTGCTGCCGGTGGCCGCCCTCGCGGTCGGATCGGCCACGATCATCGCCAAGCAGACGCGCGATTCCCTGGGGCAGGTCCTCGACCAGGACTTCGTCAAGACGCTCCGTGCCAACGGATTCGGACCGCGGTCGGTCCTCTTCCGTCACGCGCTGCGCAACGCGGGCGTACCGATCATGAGCGTCATCGGCATCGTGTTCGTCAGTCTGATCGGCGGTTCCATCTTCGTCGAGCAGATCTTCGCGATGCCCGGCCTCGGGTCCATCACCCAGCAGTCGACGGCATCCCACGACCTGCCGGTGATCCAGGGAGCGGTCGTGTACTTCACCTTGCTCGTCGTCGCGGTGAAGATCGCAAGGGCCGACGGGGGGTGTTCGTCCACCGCGTCGAGAGTGCCGGAGACGAGGAAGGAGCCTTCCTCGAAGCGGGGAAAGAGCCAGCCCCGGTGGGCTTGCATGAGCTCGTCGGAAGGGTCTGCGCGGTGTACTCCACGAGCAGGGCGAAGAGCATGTCGACTCCTGGGTCGCTGGGCAGGTCAGTTGGTGCGGGTGGACCAGTCGGCGGGGAGGTCACCCGGGGCGACGGAGATGACGGATTCGTCGTCGGCACCGGCGTACTCGAGGAAGGTGATCCTCGCGAACTCAGGGACCACGTAGATCGGGTAGGTCGGGCCCTTGTCACGGTACGCGCGCATCTCGTCGAGGTGCTCGTTCTGGAAGCAGACAGTGCGCTCGCCGTGCTCCTCGACCCAGTGCGGGAAGAAGATCACGCCGTGCAGGCGGCGCTTGCCTGGCATGACGTTGACCACGACGGAGGTGCCGGTGGGCTCGTTCCAGGAGATCTTGAAGCTGTCTTCGTCGAGTTGGACCAGGTCGACCTGCTGACCCTTGACCCAGCGGCCGCCGACCATGCCGGAGTGGATCCGGTAGTCGATGGTGCGGGCGTTCTTCACGTACATCTCGTACTGCCAGCCGTTGGCGTAGGTGTAGATGAAGCGGTGACCGACGATGCCGGACAGGTCCTGCGGGGGTACGGGGTTGGCGACGGTGGTGTCGTGGACCGCGCTGTTCATGTTGGTCTCTCCTTGCGTGCACTCAGGCGATTTCCCTTTGCTGCAAAACTCGTTTGCCACAAAACTACTTTGCATCAAATGTGATTGCGGGCACAATGGCCCTCATGGACACCGCGACCGAGTTCGGCCGGCTTCTCGGCCCCCTGCGCCGGGCTGTACTGCGCACCCGCCGCGCCGAAGGCCTGCCCGACCTCCCCGAGGCCCAGATCGAGTTGCTGCGCGCCCTCACCGAGACCGGCACCGCGACCCCGCGCCAGGTCGCGGTACGACTACGGGTCGCGCCGTCCACCGTCAGCAACCTGGTCCGGACGATGACCGCGGCCGGCCTGGTGGTGCGCACCCCGTCCGCCACCGACCTGCGCACCGTCCACCTCGCACCGTCACCCGAGGCCCTGGACATGCTCGACCGTTACGACCGCACCAGCACCGCCGCCCTGCGCCGCGCGCTGGACGACCTCGCCCCACAGAGTCGCGAGGCACTGGAGCGGGCACTGCCGGTACTCGCCGAGTTGCTCACCGCCCTGGAGGCGGAGGGTCCCGAGGACTGACCCCGAGGACTGACAGCGGGCAGCCCGCGCGCGTCCGCGGACGCGTCCCGGGCTGTCGTCGGCCTGGGTGCCGGGGGTGCTCGTCCATCTTGCGGCCGGCCTCCCCGCCCGCGGCTGACCGAGCAGGACGGGATGCCGTGAGCCGAGCGGCAACCAGCTGAACTGCAGCCCGTCAGTAACCTTCAGATCGAAGGCGCGCACGTGCTGGACGGCACGGGCACTTCGTCCGCCCGCCGCCGAGCAAGTGCGCGCCTTCGCCGTCGACCGGGTGCAGATGACCGCTGGCGGAAGAGCTCCGCGTCGAGGGCGTCGGCTGGAGCGCCGCTGTGGCCCGGCTGGTGCCGCCGCCGTTGTGTGTCCCGGACACGCGCCAAGGGCAACGGGATCATCTCGGGCCGCCAGAGGCATGACCGGGCAGGCTGGGCATCCGCGTCCTGCCGTGGGGCGTCAGGGCGGGACGATGTCGCGCCGGAGGCGCCGACGTCTTTGCAGGCGGGGTGAGCGGCCGGCTGTTCGAGACCACCGAGCTGCCGCTGCCGGGGGGCCAGTGCCGCAGCCTGTCTGATCGCGTCGCACTACCCCTGGACAACCGATCGGATGCACGACTCTCGCAGATCCGCCACGACCCGAAACGGGCCTTCAGAGAGTGTCGCCATCCTCCGAAGGCCCGTATCCATTTCAGAACCCACGTCTGACGAGCGCGCGGGTCGCCAGCAACCATCGGGCCAGATGGTGCAAGGGCGCGTCCGAACCTCCTTGCCGTACGACGTGCGGCGGGACGTCGACGGGTCAGCCCTTGCGCAGGCGGGCGGCCATCCGGTCGAGGGTGGCGCGCGCGGCGTCGAGGCCCACGATGTTGAGGTGCCCGTGCACCACACCCGTCGAGAGCACCTGCTCGACATCGACGCCCGCGGCACGCAGTTGCTCGGCGAAGCGTTCGCCGCTGCTGCGCAGGCTGTCGAACTCGTCGTTGTCGAGGTAGGTGGGCGGGAAGCCGGTCAGGTCCTCGGCATGGCCCGGGAACACGTACGCGGACGCCGTCTCGACCGGGGCGCCGTCCAGCATCAGGGCGGTCATCAAGTCCAGCTGCTCGTTGACCAAGACCAACGGGCCGGGCACCTGCGTCAGGGCTGCGGCCAGTTCTTCCGAGGGGTCGGGGATCGGTGCGTGGACGAGCGGGTAGAGCAGCAGGGCCTGCCAGGGCGTTTCGCCCTCGTCCCGCAGCCGCAGAGCGGCTCCGGCCGCGAGGTTGCCTCCGGCGCTGGCCCCGCCCACGGCGATGCGGGCCGGGTCGACGCCGAGGTCCGCGGCGTTGTCGCGCACCCAGCGGTAGGCGGCGACGACATCGTCGTGCGGGGCCGGAAAGTGCACTTCCTCGCTGCACAGGCGGTAGTCGACGGAGACGACGACGGCGTCGGCACGGCCGGCGAAGCCACGGGCGGTCTCGTGCGCCTCCGGCATGTCGAGGTCACCGCCGATCCAGGCGCCGCCGTGCATCCAGACCAGGCACGGCCGCGGGGACGTAGCCACGCCGGCCGGCCGGTAGATACGCACCGGGATCGCCGGGCCCGGTCCGGGAATCGCACGGTCCTCGATCCGCAGGTCCCAGTCTTCAGGGGGACCGAGCGGCGCGCCCAGCGCCTCGTAGTCCGCGATGGTGCGGCTGCCGGCCGGCTTCTTGTTGAGCTCCTCGATACGCCGGCCGAGTTCCGGATCGTATTCATGACGCGGGAGCGCGGTCATATGTGCCTCCAAGAGGTAGCAGCGGTTGGAGCGATTGGGGAGCGGGCGACCTGCTTAGGCAGCCCCGGCGCCCGCCTCCCCTCCCACGGCGGCGACGAGCGCCCTGATGGCGTCCGGGTCGAGACCGAGGGTGGGGCCGTCGAACTTGACGAGCGGGATCTGGACGGCAGCGGCCAGGGCCATCGGGTCGACGTCGTCCAGCCGGACCGCGCCGGGGTGTGCGTCGAGCCGCTCCCGCAGGAGCTTGCCGCCGACCGGGTGGTCCAGCCACTCCCCGAGCGAGGACTGCTCGGTGAGCGCCTCCGTATGGCCGTCACCGCGGGTGTAGAGCACGGTGTGCAGCCGGATGTCGCGGGAGGAGGAACCCACTTCCACGGTGAACGTGCCCGGGTCGATGCGCCAGCCGCCCCGCTGGGCCGAGTACCAGGCCAGGTCACGGCCGGTGAGACGGAACCGCGCCTGGCGCGAACTCCCTGGTGCCAGCGCCAGTTTGGTGAAGCCGCGCAGCTCGTGTCGCGGTCGGGTGGGGTGCGGCTCGTCGAAGGCGACGTAGAGCTGGACGACCTCCTCACCATGACGGGTCCCGGTGTTGGTGACGGTGACACTGACCGTCCACTCGTTGACACCGGTCTCTTCGACCGCGAGGTCTCGGTAGGCGAAGGTCGTGTAGCTCAGCCCGTGCCCGAAGGGGTACGCGACCGGCACGTCCAGCGTGTCGTAGTGCCGGTAGCCGACGTAGCGCCCCTCGCCGTGCACGGTGTGGCCGTCCTGGCCGGGAAAGTGCAGGTACGAGGGGACGTCCTGGAGCCGAAGCGGAATGGACTCCGTCAGCTTGCCCGACGGATTGCAGGCGCCGAACACAAGGTCGGCCACGGCCGAACCACCCGCCTGGCCACCCAGCCAGGTCTCCAGTACGGCCTGTGCGTGGTCCTGCCACTCGCTCACCGACACGGTCGACCCGTTGGCCAGTACGACGGCGACCTGCGGACAGGCGGCAGCCACCAAGTGCACCAACTCCACCTGCGCCGAGGGAAGTCGGATGTGCGTACGATCCTGTCCCTCGGTCTCCGAGGCGTCCGGCAGTCCGAGGAAGAGCAGGACGACGTCGGCGTCGGCCGCACAGGTCACCGCCTCCTCGGCCAGCGCCGGGTCGGTGGTGTCGTCGAGGGAGAAGCCGGGAGCGAAGGTCAGCTGCAGCTCCGGGCCGGCGGCCTTCCGCAGTGCTTCCCAGGCGGTGTCCAGACGCGTGGGCACGACGCGGGAGCTGCCCTGACCCTGGTAGCGCGGGGTGCGGGCGAACTCGCCGATGACGGCCACCTTCAGGCGCGAGGCCGGATCGATCGGCAGCAGAGCGCCGTCGTTCTTGAGCAGCACCGCTCCCGCTCGGGCAGCCTCGCGGGCCAGCTCGTGGTGGGCGTCCACGTCCCACCCGTCGAAGTGCGGGGCCCGGTCGACCCGTTCCTGGAGCTGAAGCAGACGGGCGGCTGCCGTGGCCACGGCCTCCCGGTCGAGGCGGCCTTCCTCGACTGCCGCTGTGATCTGATCGTCGGTGCCGTTCGGCGGCATCTGCAGGTCCAGGCCTGCCGCCAGGGAGGCCACCCGGTCGTCGACGGCTCCCCAGTCGGACATCACCAGTCCGTCGAAGCCCCACTCCTCGCGCAGCACTTGGGTGAGCAGCCACGGGTGCTCGCTGGCGGGCACGCCGTTGACGCGGTTGTAGGAACTCATCACGGCGTACGGCTTCGCCTCGCGCACGATGTGCTCGAACGCTGGCAGATACAACTCGCGCAGGGTGCGCTCGTCGACATCGGCGCTGACCCGCATCCGGTCGGTCTCCTGGTTGTTGACGGCGAAGTGCTTGAGGCAGGCACCGACGCCCAACGACTGGATCCCGTCGACGACCGCGGCACCCATGACGCCGCTGACGTGCGGGTCCTCCGAGAAGTACTCGAAGTTGCGCCCACACAGAGGGCTGCGCTTGATATTCACGCCGGGGCCCAGGACGACATCCACCTTGAGGGCACATGCCTCCCGCGCCACAGCCGCGCCGATCCGGCGGACCAGGTCGGGGTCCCAGCTGGACCCCATGGTGACCGCGGGCGGGTAGCAGGTGGCAGGGGCGCTGGGCGCGAACAGGCTGCCGTCCTCGATGGTGCGCCGGAGCCCGTGGGGACCGTCCGAGACGTTGAGGGCGCGCACGACGTCACGTACGGGGGCGGTGGACCAGGCCGTTCCGCCCGAGGTGAGGGAGGCCTGCTCGTTGAGGCTGAGGTGGGCGAGTTGCTCGGAAGTCATGTCGTTCCTGTTCGGTGCGGTATTGCACGTCTGCTCGGTTCGCGGCGCTGAATGTCTTGAGTGTCCGGTCGGGCGCAATGCGCCGGGCGCCGGGAAGGTCACTGGGTGGTGTCCGGCAGGTCGATGTCACTCCCCCTGGGCCACGGAGGACTCGATCGCGATGTGCCGTTCGTGGTCGGCCAGGACGTCGCGGTCCATCCCGCTGGTCAGCAGGCAGAAGGACAAGCCGGTCTCAGGGTCGGCCCAGGCGGACTGCCCGCCGGCTCCTCCATGGCCGAACCCCCGTTCGGACGTGCATCCACCGAACGGCCTCATGGGCAGGGCGGCTTCGCGCGACGGAATCCTCAGCTCGGTGCCGTCGTCCGGGCCGGAGATGATCAGGCCGATGCTCCGGTTCGCCCTCGCGCCCGCACGGACCGGATCGGGGAAGTCGTTGCGGATCCGCCCGGTGGCGTCGGCCAGCACGTCGGGCCGCCACAGCTCTGTCGAGTTCCAGAGGAGCTCCTGGTAGAAGAGGGCAACGCTGGCCGCGTCCGCGAAGGCGTTCGCGCCGGGCACGCCGGCCGCGACCAGCTCCGGGTCGTTGGCGACGGCCTGCACGTTCGCCTCGTTCGCCTCCAGAACCGCCTCGTCGACCGGGCGCCCGAGCAGCGCTTCGAGTGTGTCGATGGGGTGCTTGCCGGTCGCGGTGACCTTCTTGAGGTCGCCCTGCCGCCCCTCAGGCACGCCCAGCTCGAGTCGCATGAGCCCCAGCGGGTCCAGCACCCGGCCACGCAACGCCTCGCGGTAGTCCTGACCCGTCACCCGGTGCACCAGTTCCGCGAGCACCCAATGGGCGGAGAAGGCGTGGTACTCGTAACGGCTGCCCGGCTCCCAGTCCAGTTTCCAGTCGGCCATGCACGCCGCCCGCGCCTCGCGGTCGACGACCGCGGCACGGTCGATGACGCCCTGAGGGAGCCCGCAGGTGTGCAGGAGCACCTGCTCAACGGTGATGGCGTCCTTGCCGTGCGCGGCGAACTCGGGCCACACCTCCGCGACCCGGGTCTCCAGGCCGAGCAGCCCTTCCCCGAGCAGCTGCCACACCAGCGAGGCCATGATCGGCTTGGTGGCCGAGAACAGACAGAACCGGTCGGACTCCTTGGCATCGCCGAACGACTCGAACGCCAGGATCTCGTTGTGCCGGGCCACCGCGAACTGGACCGCCGGCCAGACGCCGTCGTCGACGGCAGCCTGGATTCGCGTACGCACCGCCGTGAGGGACGGACTCGTCGAGGTCATGGTGTGGCTATTCCTTGCGTGGGCGGTCAGTGACGTCACGGGGCCGCGCCGACGCCGCGAGCCCGACCTCGCGGCGCAGAAGCCGCCTCGACACGCGCTCTCCCGCCAGCGAATGAATCGATTCATATCGATCGACGAAGAACGCCGACGCAGCGAGCGCATCACCCCAAGCCCTTCGAGGCCACCGCTCCGCCCCCGACGCCCGGTACGACACCGACGCGAGGCGAATGACGGGGAGGGAGCGGTTACCATCGTCACTGATACGAACAAGTGAAACGTATGAGTACCGTAAGCCGCCGTACCTGCCCGGCACAAGAGGCCGGGTCCGCCAATCTGAGCTGGGCCAGGACCGCGGATCGCGTCACGGTGATCGCGGCGGGCCTGCTGTCCCTCGGCGTCGCGCCGACCGGGCGCCGCGGCCGCCGAACGGCATGCCCCGCCATCGCGGCGAGCACGCAGATCGCGTGAGGCCCTTCGTCATCGGCGCCACGGCCCTGTTCTCCGTTTCCTGGGGCGGTTCCCCCGGTGGGCGCAGCCTGTCCGAGATGTTCGTCCGGATCGGCCAGGCGATCGGGCCTGTCGTCGCGGGCCGGCTGATGGCGCTCACCGGCGGGTACCGCGGCATTCGGGTGCTCTCGCTGATCGCGCCCTCGCCCGAGCCACCGCCGTCCTCCGGGGGCAGGAACGTCAGATGACGGGCAGGGGGCCGACCGCCGCCCCGGCACGCGTCCGTCGGCGATCCAGCACGAGCCGGCCGTCAGTAGGTCGCCCTGCCTCCGCTGATGTCGTACACCGCGCCGGTGGAGAAGCTGACGCGGTCCGACGCGAGGAAGGCCACGAGTTCGGCCACTTCCTCAGGGCGTCCGATCCGCTTCATAGGAATGAGTCCGGTGATGTGGTCCAGCACCGCGGGGGCCGTGGAGGCGTTCATGGGAGTCGCGATGACGGCGGGCGTGATGACGTTCACGAGGACACCGCTGGTCGCGAGTTCCTTGCCCGCGGACTTGGTCAGGGCGATCACAGCCGCCTTGGACGCGGAGTAGACCGACAGGTTGGGGTTGCCGTCCTTGCCGGCCATGCTGGCGAAGTTGACGACCCGGCCCCAGCCGCGCTCGCGCATTCCGGGCACGAAGGCCCTCATGGTGTTGACGGTCCCGAGGACATTGACGTCGAGGACGCGATGCCACTGTTCGGGTGTGGTGTCGAGGAGCGGCGCGTTCGGTCCGACGATGCCGGCCGAGTTCACCAGGATGTCCACGGGCCCCAGCTCCGCGGCCAGCCGGCTCAGCGTCGCCGCGTCCGTCACATCCCCTGCGACATCCGCGCCGGCCAGGTCGAGCGTGGTCACCTTGACCCCCTCGCTCCGCAGTCGTTCGGCCGCAGCGGCTCCCAGGCCGCTGGCTCCGCCGGTGACGAGAGCGGTTCTGGCCTGGATGCTCGTCATCTCTCTCCTCTTGGTCATCTGTGGGAAGCCGAGGCCTGGTCAGTGGGATTCGCGGCTGACCCCGGAGCCGCTGGAGCCGACGAGGAAGTCGAGATCGGCGCCGGTGTGGGCCTGTTGGACGTGGTCGACGTAAAGGCGTTCCCAGCCCCGCTTCGGGTTGGCGAAGCCGTCGAGCGTGGACTTGTTGGGGGTGCGGCGGGCGAGTTCGTCCGCCGGTACGTCGACGTCGATCCGGCGGGCCTTGACGTCGAGGCTGACGATGTCCCCGGTGCGCACGAGGGCGAGCGGTCCGCCGGCCGCCGCCTCGGGTGCCACGTGCAGCACCACCGTGCCGTACGCGGTTCCGCTCATCCGGCCGTCGCAGATCCGCACCATGTCCCGTACCCCCTGCTCCAGCAGCTTCTTCGGGAGGGGCATGTTGGAGACCTCGGGCATGCCCGGATACCCCTTGGGCCCGCAGCCACGCAGGACGAGCACCGAGTCCGCGTCGACCTCCAGGTCGGGGTCGTCGATCCGGGCGTGGAAGTCCTCGATGGAGTCGAAGACGGCGGCCCGGCCACGGTGCTCAAGGAGGTGCGGGGAGGCGGCGGCGGGTTTGATGAGAGCGCCGTCGGGGGCGAGGTTGCCGCGTAGCACGGCGATGCCCCCTTCGGCGACGAGCGGCTGCTCGCGCGGGCGGATGACGTCGGCGTCCCACACTGCGGCGCCGTCGAGATGTTCGACGAGCGGCCTGCCGGTGACGGTGAGCGCGTCCGGGTCGAGGAGATCACGCACTTCGTGCAGGACCGCGAGAAGACCGCCGGCGCGGTGGAAGTCCTCCATGAGGAACCGGCCGGCCGGCTGGAGGTCGACCAGGACCGGGACCCGCGAGCCGATGCGGTCGAAGTGGTCGAGGCAGAGGTCGACGCCGAGCCGGCCGGCGATGGCCAGGAGGTGGACGACGGCGTTGGTGGATCCCCCGACGGCGGCCAGGGCGACGATCGCGTTGTGGAAGGACGCCTTGGTCAGGAAGGTACCGGGACGGCGGTCGGCGCCGACCATCTCGACGGCGAGTCGGCCCGTCTCGTGGGCGGCCTGCAGAAGGCGGCTGTCGGGCGCGGGGGTTCCGGCCACGCCCGGTACGACGGTGCCGAGGGCCTCGGCGACCAGGGCCATGGTGGAGGCGGTGCCCATGGTGTTGCAGTGGCCACGGCTGCGAATCATCGCCGACTCGGAGCTGGTGAAGTCCGCCTGGCTGAGCGTGCCGCCGCGGACTTCCTCGGACAGCCTCCAGACATCGGTACCGCAGCCGAGCGACTTGCCGCGGAAGGAACCGTTCAGCATCGGCCCGCCAGGCACGACGACCGCGGGCAGGTCGACCGATGCCGCGGCCATCAGCAGCGACGGGATCGTCTTGTCGCAGCCGCCCAGCAGCACCACGCCGTCCACGGGGTTGGCCCGCAGCATCTCCTCCGTGGCCATCGCCGCCATGTTCCGCCACAGCATCGCGGTGGGCCGCACATTCGTCTCCCCCAGCGACACCACGGGCAGATCCAGCGGGATCCCGCCCGCCTCGTACACACCGTTGCGCACCGAGGCCGCCACCTCGTTCAGGTGCGCGTTGCAGGGTGTCAGGTCGGACGCGGTGTTGGCGATGGCGATCTGAGGGCGGCCGGTGAAGGCGTCGTCCGGTACACCGCGGCGCATCCATGCCCGGTGGATGTAGGCGTTGCGATCCTGCCCCGCGTACCACTGCGCGCTGCGAAGCTTCACCCGTACCTCTTTCCAATAGTCGGTACGCCGGTCTAATGTTTGGAACGCCATGGACAATACGCAGACGTACGACGGACCGAAAGCCCCCGGCGGCAAGAAGAGCGAGTCCATGACGGTCCGCTCAACCGAGGCCGACAGCAAGGGGCTTGTGGGATCCGACCGGGTGCTCGCCGTGCTCAAGGAGCTCGCGCGTTATCCGGACGGAGTGGGCTTGGAGGAGCTGACACAGGTGATCGCCAGCCCCAAGCCGACCGTGCATCGTGCCCTGCAGTCGCTGCGCCGGGCAGGCCTGGCCGACCAGGACGGACGAGGGCACTATCTGCTCGGGGACGAGTTCCTGCGCATGGCCTTCGCGCACCACGAAGCACGCCCCGACCACGTGCGCGTCCACCCCGTTCTGGAGGCTCTGGCCGAACGGTTCGGGGAGACCGCGCACTACGCGGTGCTCGACGGCCACGAGGTCGTCTACCGTGCCAAGGTCGACCCGCCCACCGGCGCCGTCCGCCTGACCTCGACCGTCGGGGGCCGCAACCCCGCGCACGCCACCGGAGTCGGAAAGCTGCTGCTCGCCCACGAGCTGCGCACCGTCCATGACGTCGAGGCCTGGATCGGCGACGGTGCGCTGGAGCGGCGGACCCCGCGGACCCACTGCACCGCAGCTGAGCTGCATGAGGAGTTCGAGGCCATCCGGGAGCACGGCTACGCCCTGGACGACCAGGAGAACGAACCCGGCGTCAACTGCCTGGCCCTGCCTTTGTACGCAACCTCGGCGAACACCCCGTCCGGTGCGGTGAGCGTCAGCGCGCTGACCTACCGCACCCCGCTGAGCACACTGGTCGACGCGTACGCCGACATCCGTTCCCTGCTCGGCCCGTTGGGAGAACCACTCCGGTGACCGCACCGCGACTCACCGCCGCAAGCACCGAGGCGTTCCGGCTCGCCGAGGGGCCGGTCTGGGACCCCGTCCGGCGACGCCTGCTCTGGGTCGACATGCACGCCGGTCAGGTCCTCGAAAGCTCCCTCGACGACACGGGCAGTATCACCGTCGTCCGGCGTCACGCCTTCGACTCGATGGTCGGGGCGGTCATCGTCGCCGAGGCCGGCACACTGCTCGTCGCCGCTCAGGAGCATCTGATCGTCATCGAAACCGACGGCACCCGCCATGAGGGCGCCCGTATCGTGCCGTCCGGCGCCGGACGGCGTCTGAACGACGGATCCACCGACCCGTCGGGGCGCTTCGTCGGCGGCACCTTGAGCCTCGACGGCCCTCACGGCACGAGGCACTCGTCCGTCTGGAGACCGACAGCCGGATCATGGCAATCGACACCGACGCCCGTAACGGCACCGACCGCCGTGTCCACCTGCGCATCAAGCACGACTACCCGACGGCATCGCCCTGGACACGGAAGAACACCTCTGGGTCGCGGTGCGGGGCGCGGGGGAAGTCGGCCGCTACTCCCCCACGGGCCCGCTCACCGCGCGCCCTCCCGTACCGGCACCGCACACCTCGTCCGTCGCCTTCGCCGGTGACGACATGCGCACACACTCGTGATCACCACCGCCACCGCCGGACGGACCGACGTCCAGCGGTGCCAACACCCGGACTCGGGACACCTGTTCACGACGCGCGCGGAGGTGCCTGGCACGCCCGTGCCCCCCATGGTCGGGCCGCCCGGTCCGGCTCCATGCCTGAACTGCCCTGCCCACCCTGGAGATTGAGCCCATGCACCTCATGCGCATCGGCGCCCTCGGCGCCGAGAAGCCTGTCGCCCGCCTCGACGACGACACGTACGTCGACCTCTCCGACGTCGTCACCGACTTCGACGAGACGTTCTTCGGGTCCGGCGGTCTCGACCGCGTACGGCCCATCGTGGCCGAACGCGCGGCGGCGGGGCAGGTGTCCCGCTTCACCGGAGAACGTGTCGGTGCCCCCATCGCCCGCCCGCACCAGATCCTGTGCATCGGCCTCAACTACCGAGACCACGCCGCGGAATCCGGCATGGCGGTACCGGACGAGCCGATCCTGTTCACGAAATCGCCCAACACCCTTGTCGGTCCCGACGACGATGTGCGCATCCCCCGCGGGGCCACCAAGCCGGACTGGGAGGTCGAACTCGGCATCGTCATCGCCAAGCGCACCAGCTACCTGAATTCGGTGGAGGAGGCCCATGACGCCATCGCCGGGTACGTCGTCGTCAACGACGTCAGCGAGCGCGCCTTCCAGCTGGAGCGCGGCGGGCAGTGGGCCAAGGGCAAGTCCGCGGAGACCTTCAATCCGGCCGGGCCCTGGCTCGCGACCACCGAGGAGATCGACGACGTCCTCGCCCTCGACATGTGGCTCGACGTCAACGGCGTGCGCCGGCAGACCGGCAACACCAAGACGATGATCTTCGACCCGTACTTCATCGTGCACTACCTGAGCCAGTTCCTGGTACTGGAGCCGGGCGACCTCATCAACACCGGTACCCCGCCCGGCGTCGGCATGGGCTTCACCCCGCCCGTGTGGCTCAGGGCCGGCGACGTGATGGAGCTCGGGATCAGCGGCCTCGGAACACAGCGCCAGCACGTCCTCGGGCCTCGGTGAGCGGGAGCCATGCGCGCGTTCGTCCTCACGGGCCCTGGTGCGTACGAGATGCAGGAGGTGCCCGAACCGGTCGCCGCGCCCGGTGAAGTCGTCGTCGACGTCGAACGGGTCGGGGTGTGCGGCACCGACATGGAGTTCTTCACCGGCGAAATGGCCTATCTGCATCAGGGGCACGCCTCCTTCCCGATGCGCCTCGGTCATGAATGGTCCGGTCGTGTGCGAGCGGTCGGCGCGGGTGTCGGCCGGGAGTGGCTCGGCCGCCGGGTCATGGGCGACACCATGATCGGCTGCGGCGACTGCCGACGCTGTCTGCGGGGGCGCGGTCATGTCTGCGCGAAGCGAAGCGAGGTGGGGGTCCGGGACGGCCGGCCCGGCGCCCTGGCCGAGCAACTCGCCGTACCTGCCTCCTCGTTGCACCCGTTGCCCGACTCCGTCGACGCCACGCTGGGCGCACTGGTCGAACCGGGCGGCAACGCCCTGCGCGCGGCGCGGTCCGCGACGCCGGAGATGAACGAACGGGTGCTGGTCCTCGGGCCGGGAACCATCGGCCTGTTGACCGCGATGTTCGCGCGGGCCAGAGGAGCCGACGTACACATCATGGGCAAGACACGAAGTTCCCTGGAGTTCGCCCGCGGTCTGGGATTCGATCGGCTCTGGCAGGAGGACACCCTCCCCGACCTTCCGTTCGACGCGATCGTCGACGCCTCCAACGCCCCACAACTGCCCAGCCTGGCACTGGAGTTGGTGGAACCAGGCGGGCGAGTCGTCTGCATCGGCCTGGCCGGTGAACCCAGCCGCATCGACACCCGTACGCTCGCGCTCAAGGATGTCACCGCCGTCGGCCTCCTCTCGGCGTCCCCGGCGTTGGACCCGGCCATCAAGGCATACGCGGACGGGTCGGTGGATCCCAGACCGTTGGTGGCGGCGACCGTCGGTCTGGAGCAGGTCGGCACCGTGCTCGCCGGACAGCGCCCTCCAGGTGCCGGCGCAGGCCCCAAGATCCACGTCGACCCGCGACTCGTCGTGGACTGAACGGCGCCGCATGTCCAGCCGCCGTCGCGGCGCCGTCGGCCGCGTCTCGGCCTGGGGCGGGGGTCAGTCTCAGGCCGACTGCCGGGCGACCACGGTTGCCGACTCACCGCGCGGCTCGCCCGAGGCCTCGGGGAGGTCCTGACGGCGCAGGATGGCCTGCGCCAGTTCCCCGGCCACGATTCCCATGTGCTGGTCGACCGTGGTGAGCGGTGGTTCGGCGAACCGGGCGACCGGGATGTCGTCCACACCGATGACGGCGAGGTCCCCGGGCGCCGCCAGTCCCGCCGCACGCATCCCCGCCAGCAGCGCGAACGCCACCTCGTCATTGAAGGCGCACACCGCGGTCACACCCGCGGCCCGCCACTCCTGCGCCGCGACCGCGGCGAGGTCTTTGTCGGCCTCGATCTCGCGCACCACGGGTGGCGCGATGCCCAGCTCGCCGCAGGCGTCCCGGACACCCTGCAGACGCAACTCGTAGAAGTCGCTCAGACGGCGGTCGGCCGGCGCCGCGTAGCCCAGTTGCCGGTGGCCGGCCGCAGCCAGGTGACCGGCCTGCAACTCTCCGACGCGGTGCTGCGAGTGCGCCAGGGTGTCGTGCCCGACGTCCTCGGCGTCGCACCGCCAGGCGTTGATCACCTGGATGCCCGCGGCCTCCATGCGCCTACGGCGGTCGGCCCGCATCGGGGCAAGGACGACGACGGTTCGCGGCGCGAGGTCCGCCCACAGGGAGTCGCTTGCGCCACCGTCCTCGATCCGGGTGACCACATTCAGGCCCTTCCTCTGCAGGACCTGAGTGAGTTGTTCGACCAGCTCGATCGCGGTGTGCCCGAGAGGCATGTCCGCGAGGAGCAGCAGAACGATGTCGCTCTGCCCGGTCCGAAGCGCCCGAGCCGCGGCCGAGGGCGTGTATCCGAGCTTCGCGACGGCCGCGTGGACGCGCTCCCGCGTCTCGGCGGAGATCTTCTGGTGCGGGACATCGTTGAGTACGTAGCTGACGGTGGTCTGGGAGACGCCCGCCTCCCGCGCCACGTCCACCGCCGTGACACGTCGCTGCTGCCGAGCCACCGAGCCTCCCTGTCCGCTCTGCATCCACCCCGGACAGAGCAACTGAATCGTAACAGTGAAGCTCAGGAGGCCGGGATACAGCCGGTTTCCGAAGCGCCGACGCCTGGCACTCACATCAGTACGGGGCTGAAGCCGCACCCGAAGCACGGCCGGTGGCTCAGCGGCGAGGGTGATCCCTGCCCGGCCCGTCCACGCGCCGCAGCCGACTTTGCGGCAGAGCAGCGGGGCGCCGGCCGAACGCGCCGCGACCATGGCAGAGCTCTTCTTCGATCGCACAGCGACCTGCATGGGCCGCCGTGGAGCCCGGCTCGGCGCACCGGGGTCAGGGACGGTGCGCCGAGCCGGAGACAAGGGAACGCGCATGGTCTCGCGTCACTGCTGCCGGGAACCGGCCGCCGTCACACCAGGTCGGGGACGAGCGACTCGATCGCGGTGTGCCGCTGGTGATCGCGCACCACGTCCCGGTCCATCCCGCTGGTCAGCAGGCAGAAGGAAAGGCCGGTCTCGGGATCCGCCCACGTGGACTGTCCGCCGGCCCCGGAGTGGCCGAAGGCTCGGGCCGAGGTGCGGCCGCCATAGGGGCGAAGCTCCAACGGAGCGTCGTACGAGGGGAGTTCCACGGACACGGAATCGTCCGCGCCCGCGATGACCAAGCCGATGCTGCGGTTGGCGGGTGCGTCCGACCGCGACGGGTCGGCGGGCCAGGTGTTACGGATTCCGCCTGTGGCGTCCGCCAGCACGTCAGGCCGCCACAGGCCGGAGGTGTTGTGGAGCAGCTCCTGGTAGAAGAGGGCCACACCGGCCGCGTCGGAGAACGCGTTGGCGCCGGGCACACCGAGCGCGATCAGCTCCGGATCATTGGCGACGGCCCGTATCGCCGTATCGCCCGCTTCGAGGACCGCGGCGTCGACCGGTCGCCCCAGAAGGGCCTCCAGCGCACCCAGCGGGTACTCGCCCGTCGCCACCACTCGCTGGAGGTCCCCCTGTCGCTCCTTGGGGACGCCCAGCTCGAGTCGGTCGAGACCGAGTGGGTCGAGGACCCGGGCACGCAACGCATCGCGGTAGTCCTGGCCGGTCAGCCGCTGGATCAGCTCGGCCAGCACCCAGTGCGCGGAAAAGCCGTGGTACTCGTAGCGCGTACCGGGCTCCCACTCCAGCCGCCATTGCGCCATGGCCGCCGTCCGCGCCTGCCGGTCGGGCAGCGACGCCGCGTCGATGGCTCCGTTCGTCAGGCCGCAGGTGTGCAGCAGTACGTGTTCGAGGGTGATGACGTCCTTACCGTGTGCGACGAACTCGGGCCACACCTCGGCGACCTTGGTGTCGAGGGTGACGAGCCCCTCACCCAGGAGCTGCCACATCACCGACGCCACGATCGGTTTGGTGGTGGAGAACAGGCAGAGGCGGTCGCCGTCCCCCGCCTCACCGAAGGACTCGAAGGCAAGGATCTCACCGTGCCGGGCGACGGCGAACTGCGCAGCCGGCCAGATCCCGTCGTCCACTGCCTTCTGAACGTGGTCGCACATCGAGGTCAGGGTCTTACTGCTGTCGGAGCTCAATGGGTCGACTCTCCTTGAGGTTGAGGTCCGGGGCTGGACAGCACAGAGGACACACCCCGCACCTCAGCAGACGCCCGGCGACTTCGGTTCAGCCACGTTCACGACCGGACGCCCGGGCCTGCTGGACGGTGCGGGATCAGGCGACCGAAACATCGGGTCCACGCCCTGCAGATTTCCGGTGGATGAAAATCTATGCACAGACAGATTTAGTTGCTACGGTCCCCACCGTCAATATCTGGCACTGGCTAGATATCTCCCTCGCTGATCACAGGAGATCTGCGATGCACCAGTCTGAGCCGCAATCAGAGCTGATCCCCCCCGTCGCGCCCGAGCCTCATCCCCTCGATGCAGTCGAGAGCCGCCCATCTGCCGTGGCGACCGCTGAAGCCGATGAACCCTCCTGCGAGGCACCTGTCGAGAAGGTGTCGAAGCGAGCCGTCGTCGCGATCCTGATCACGACGTTCGGCAACACGGCCGCGGTAATGCTGCCCAGCTTGGTCGCCCTGCCGCTGATCATGGAGCGCATCGCGCCGGACAACAAAGAGACGGCGCTGGGCGTGGCCACGGGCATCATAGCCTTCGGCACAATGATCCTCGCCCCCGTCTGCGGGGCGCTGAGCGATCGGACCACTTCGCGTTTCGGCATGCGGCGCCCCGGCCTGGCCGTCGGCGGCATGATGGCCGTCGCAGGTCTGACGTGGCTCGGCCTCTCCGGAAGCCTGCCCGCTGCGTTCGGCGCCCTGACGCTCCTCGCCCTCGGACAGGGCCTCGTCAACGCGTCCCATGCGGCCATGACCCCGGACAGCATCCCCGAGCACGCCCGCGGGCGCGTCGTCGGACTCTCATCCCTGTTCGGCCTGCTCGCCGCCCTCCTCGCCGGCATCGTGGGTCCGCAGTTCATCGGCAACCAGCTCCTCATGGCCGCCGGCGGTGTGCCGCTGTACATACTGACCTTCGTCATCGGCATAGCCATCTACCGTGACCGAAGACTGAGCCCGGCCGAGGTGCCGCAGCAGCCGCTCATCCGCACCGTGGCGCGGGCGTACGTCTTCAACCCCAAGAGCGCACCCGACTACTCCTGGGTGTGGCTCAGCCGGTTCCTCATCACCTTCGGCGTCGCGTTCACCGGCTCGTTCGCCATCTACTACCTCACCGACCACCTCGGGGTGACCAAGAAGGAACTGCCTTCGCTGATCTCGGTCAACAACATGCTCAGCATGGTCGGCGCCCTGGTCGGCACGATCGTGGGCTCCTTCGTCACGGACCGGGTGCGCAGCCGCAAGCCACTGATCCTGATCTCCGCGCTGATGCTGGCCGCGGGGAGCGCCGTCGTCGCTTTCGCCCCGTCGATCCCGTTCTTCTTCGTCGGCAGTGCGCTCATCGCTGTTGCCACCGGATTCTTCATTCCCACCGACGGGGTGCTGGTCATGAGCGTGCTGCCCGACGGCGGCCGGGACGTCGCCAGGTACATGTCGCTATTCGTGATCGCCGACCAGCTCCCGCGCTCGATAGGGCCGGTCATGGCGCCCGCGATCCTTGCCCTGGGCGGGATGACGGCGCTGGGCGGATATCCCGCTCTCTACCTCGCCGGAGGCGTCGTCGCGATCGTGGGCGGCGTGGTCGTGCGCAGGGCCCGAGGCGTCGCCTGACCGTCCTTCGCACGCGGCCGACCCGACCGGACGGCTGGCCCGCCCCTCTTCTCACAGCAAGGAGCCACAGCATGACGCAGCACGATCCCCGCCCCACATGGCTGTCTGTGGGCCAGCAGCCTGGCACGGGTGTCCTGGCGACTCGCACTCCCCGCCTCAGCTGGTTGCCGCAAGCCGGCCCGGCCGACTGTACGGGGTACGAGATCGAGGCCCGCTGGGACGGTGGCGAGCCCCGCCGCCACCGCGGGCCGGGTTCCGCGCCTCGGGCCGACTGGCCGTGGTCGCCGGTACCGAGCCGCACGCGCGTCGACCTCCGTGTCCGGGTGGCGACGGGTGACAGCTGGTCTCCCTGGTCGGACACCCTCACGGTGCGCTCCGCGCTCTGGCACGAGGAGGACTGGACAGGCCGCTGGGTCTCTCCGCCGGACCATGACACCAGCGCCGTCGACCGCGGCGCCTGGGAGCTCAGCACCTCGTTCCATTTCACCGAAGTCCCCCCGCGTGCCAGCCTGTTCGCGACAGCCCAGGGCGTGTACGAAGTCTCGCTGAACGGCGACCGGGTCGGTGACATCGAGTTGGCCCCCGGTTTCACCAGTTACCAGGCGACACTCCACGCCCAGGCGTACGACGTGACCTCCCTGCTGCGGTCGGGCCCCAACACGCTCACCTTCACCGTCTCGGACGGCTGGTTCCGGGGCCGGAACGGTGGCCAGCAAGTGCGGAACACCTGGGGCGACACCCTGGCCGTACGGGCCCAGCTGGAGACCTATGACACGGCCGGCACCGTCACCGTGGCCGCCGCGACCGGGTCCGGCTGGGCCGCCCGGCGCTCGTCGATCACGCGCGCGGACCTGATGCACGGGCAGGCCACCGACCTGCGGATCCGGCCCGCCGACGAGCCCGGCGAGCCGGTCCGGGTGAACGCCGTCACGGCCCCGACCCCGAGCTGGTCCCCCGCTCCACCCGTGCGCCGAGTGGAGGAGTGGCGCCCCCGCTCGGTCACCCCGCTTCGCCAAGGCGTGTCGATCGTGGACACGGGACAGAACATCTCCGGATGGCTGCGCCTGCGCAACCTCGGCGACCGGGGAGCACACACCCGTCTCGAGTTCGGCGAACATCTTGCACCCGACGGTGACTTGACCACCTCGCACCTCGGTATCGCCGCCCCCGACGGCACGCCTGTGCCCTGCAGCCAGGTGGACGAGGTGACCGCCGCCGGCGAAGAGGGCGAGGAGTTCGAGCCTCGCCACACCGTCCACGGCTTCCGCTACGTCCGTGTCTCGCACCCGGGCCGCGCCCTGAGCCCGGACGACATCACCGTCGTCGCGGTCCACTCCGACCTGGAACGACGCGGCTGGTTCAGCTGCAGCGACCCCGACCTGGAGCGGCTCCACCACGCGGCCGAATGGAGCTTCCGGGGCAACATCGTCGATGTCCCCACCGACTGCCCCACCCGTGAACGCTCCGGCTGGACAGGCGACTTCGGCCTCTACGCGCCCACCGCCGCCCGCCTCTACGACATCCACGGCTTCAGCCGGAAGTGGCTGCGCTCCGTCCGCGACGACCAGCTCGACAGCGGGCTGCCCGCCATGTTCTCGCCCGATTCGGAGCGCATGCGGGAGCACCCTGACCACAGCGGCCTGGTCGGCGGCGGCTCCGCCGGCTGGGGCGACGCACTCATCGACGTGCCGTGGACGCTGTACACCGAGTACGCGGACACCGGGATCCTGGCCGAGAGCTGGGAGAGTATGCGGGCCTGGGGCGAGTACGCCCTGCGCTGCGCCAGAGAGATCCGCCATCCCTCCCGCATCGCCCGCTCCGCCGAGCCCGCGCCACACGAACAGTACGTATGGGACGGCCCGTTCCACTTCGGCGAGTGGTGCGAGCCGCGCCGCCCCGACGACCCGCCGCTCTCTGTCGCGGCCCTGTTCGCCGCCGACCACGGCGAGGTCGCCACCGCCTACCTCTACCGCTCACTCACCCGGCTCGCGTCCATCGCCGCCGTCCTCGAACGCCCCGAGGACGCGGACCACTACAACACCCTGGCCGTACGGGTACGCGACGCCTGGCGCACCGAGTTCCTGCGCCCCGACGGACGCACCGCCACCGACACCCAGGCCGCGTATGTCCGAGCCCTCACCTTCGGCCTCCTCCCCACCGATCTGCGCGACGCCGCCGCGGACCGCCTCGTCGGCCTCATCCACAAGAACGACGACCGGCTCGGCACCGGCTTCCTCACCACCGGTCTCCTGCTGCCCGCCCTCGCCGACGCCGGCCACGCGGACCTGGCCTACGCGCTCCTCCTCCGCCGCGGCACTCCCTCCTGGCTGGGCATGCTCGACCGTGGCGCGACGACCATGTGGGAGGAGTGGGAGGGCGTCGACGCCGACGGCGAAGCCCATGCGTCGCTCAACCACTACAGCAAGGGCGCCGTGATCCAGTTCCTCCACGCGTACGTGGCAGGGCTCCGGCAAGCCCCGTCCTCGGTGGGCTGGGAACGGTTCGTCGTCCACCCGTACCCGGGCGGCGGACTCACCACCGCCCGCTTCCTCCACCTCACCCCACGCGGCCCGATCGACATCCACTGGACCCTCGACGGCGCCCACTTCACTCTCGGCGTCGACGTTCCGTCCACCGCTACCGCCGAGATCGTCCTGCCCAACGGCGACGTCCACCACCGGGGCGTCGGCCGCCACCGATTCACCTGTACGACCAACCCCGCGCACCACGACCACGCCGCGGGCGTCCGCTAGACACCGAAGGAACCCATGTCGAACATGCCGACCACACCGAACTTCCTGTGGGGCGCCGCCTCGTCCGCTCACCAGGTGGAGGGGAACAACACCAACAGCGACTGGTGGTGGCTGGAGAACCAGCCGAAGAGTGCCATGGAGCGCAGTGGCAGAGCCGTCGACAGCTATCACCGCTACCCCGAGGACATGCGCCTGCTGGCCGACGCCGGTCTCAACTCCTACCGATTCGGCCTGGAATGGGCCCGGATCGAACCCGCACCCGGCGAGTTCGACCGCGCCGCCCTGGCCCACTACCGCCGCATGATCGACACCGCTGTCGACCTGGGACTCACCCCTGTTGTCACGCTCCAGCACTTCACCCACCCACTCTGGTTCGTCCAGGAAGGCGGCTGGCTGGAAGGAAAGGGGGTCGATCGCTTCGCCCGCTACGTGGAACAGACGGCCACGATCCTCCAGGACGTCCCGTGGGTGTGCACGATCAACGAACCGAACATCCTGACACTGTCGACGCGCATGGTCGACCGATTCGTCTCGGGTCAGGCGACATCGATGACCGTCACGTCCGAGAACAACATGGTTCTGCCCACCCCCGATCCGACGATCGGAGCTGTGCTGGCCAAGGCTCATGCCGCCGCCCAGGACATCATCCACACCCGCACCGACGCCAGGACCGGCTGGACCGTCGCCTGCCAGGCCCTCACACCGGCCGCCGGCAGCGAGGCGCGGTTCGCCGAAGTGAAGCACGTCTGGGAGGACTTCTACCTTGAGCAGTCCCGCGGCGACGACTTCGTCGGCGTCCAGGCCTACACCAGCCAGACCGTCGACGCGGACGGGATCGTGCCTCACCCCACGCACCCGGACAACACCCTCACCGGCTGGGCCTACCGTCCCGACGCCCTCGGCATAGCGGTCCGCAACGCCGCCGAGGTGACGGACGGGACCCCGATCATCGTCACCGAGAACGGCATCGCCACTCAGGACGACGAGCGCCGCGTCCGGTACACCTCCGAGGCATTGCGCGCCTTGTTCGCCGCTGTCGACGACGGCATCGACGTACGCGGCTATCTGCACTGGTCCGCGCTGGACAACTACGAATGGGGGCATTGGGGACCGACGTTCGGTCTGATCGCCGTCGACCGGACGACCTTCACGCGCACCCCGAAGCCGAGCCTGGGCTGGCTCGGGAAGGTCGCCCGCGACGGCTACCCCAAGGACGGCATCACCGCGGCCTGAGATACTAAAATCTCATCTGCGCAAGAATTCCTCGCGGTTGTTTCCCGCGTACATGGATGGAGGCTGGTTCAACGGTGGCGAGTTCGAGGGGACCCTACGCGAAGAGCGCCCGGGTGAGGGCGGCGGCGATCGAAGCCGCGGCCGAGCTCTTCGGCACCGCCGGCTACCGGGGGGCGACCTTCAAGGACGTGGCGTCGAAGCTGGGCATGACCGCCGCCGGGCTGACGTACTACTTCCCGGACAAGGACGCCCTGCTCGCCGCCGTCCTCCATGAACGGGACCGTCCTGCCGTGGCGGAGGAAACCGCGATCCCGCCCTCCCCCTCCCGCTCCGACATCACGGATCACGTGATGCGGATCCTGGCCGAGAACATCGCTCACCCGGGCCTCGCCGAACTGCACTGCGTGCTCTCGGCGGAGGCGACCTCTGCCGAGCACCCGGCACACGAGCACTTCCGCGACCGCTACCGCAGGGCCAGGGAACTGCTGACGGACACCTTCGCGGCGGCCACGGCACGCGGCGAGATCCGACCGTCCGTACCGCCCCGGACCCTGGCCACACTGCTTCTGGGCGTGCTCGACGGCGTCCAGTTGCAGTGGCTCCTGGACCCCGAGGAGATCGACATGCAGGCGACCGTACGTGCCTTCATCGCCGACCTCCTCGCGCCGCCGGACTCCCCGTAAGCCCTGGCGAGTCCACGCGCGACTGTTCCGAGGAAACCCTCTGTGGGCCTTGTCAACGAGGTGCCATCCGGATGGCACCGTCGAGACGGATGACCTCGCCGTTGAGCATCGGGTTCACCACGACGTGGTGAGCCAGCGCCGCGAACTCGGCAGGGTCGCCCAGTCGTGCCGGGTGCGGCACCTGCCGGCCGAGGGAATCCCTGGCCTCCTGCGGCAGTCCGGCCATGACGGGGTGTCGAAGAGTCCCGGCGCGATGGAGACGACCCTGATCTGATGCTGTGCCAGTTCCCGTGCGGCCGGAAGCGTCAGTCCCACCACCCCGCCCTTCGAAGCAGCGTAGGCGGCTTGGCCGACCTGTCCGTCGTAAGCCGCGATCGACGCGGTCGCGACGAGTACGCCCCGCTCACCCGCCACCGGCTCGGCCTCGGCGATGCGCTGGGCGGCGAGCCGGAAGACGTCGAACATGCCGACGAGGTTGACCCGGACGACGCGCTCGAACTCCTCCAGGGGCAACGGCCCGTTGCGGGAGAGCAGCTTGCCGGGGGTGGCCACGCCCGCGCAGTTCACGGCGGTACGCAGCGTTCCCAGCTCGGCAGCGGTGTCCACCGCGGCCTGTACGGGCCCGGGGTCTGTCACGTCGCAGGGCACGAACGCGACCTTGCCCAGGGAGGACAGTCCGGCCGCGACGTCCGCTCCCGGGGACGTGGGGAGGTCGGCGATGACCACGTGGGCTCCCGCAGTGAGAAGCTTTTCGGCGACAGCGCGGCCGAGGCCGCCGGTGACCGAGGCGACCATGCGTCGGGGTTCATGAGTGGGCCTCCAGCAACGGGGCGGTGAGAACGTGGGTGGCGGGCCCGGGTTCGCCACGGACGAGGTCGCGGCTAATGACCAGGCGCTGGATCTGGTTGGTTCCCTCGAAGATCTGCATGACCTCGGCTTCCCGCATGTAGCGTTCCACGGGGAAGTCACGGGTGTAGCCGGCGCCCCCGAAGATCTGCACCGCCTCGGTGGTCACCCGCATCGCAGCGTCCGTGGCGACGAGCTTGGCGATGGAGGCCTGACGGCTGTAGGGCAGCCCGGCGTCCTTGCGCCGCACCGTGGCCAGCACCGTCGCTCGGGCGGAGCTGACGGCGGCCTCCATGTCGGCGAGCAGGAAGGCGACCCCCCTGGTGGTCGATGATCTTGCGCCCGAAGGTCTCCCGCTCCTGCGCGTAGGTCAGCGCGTCGTCCAACGCGCCCTGGGCGAGCCCGACAGTCACCGCGGCGATGCCGAGCCGGCCGGCGTGCAGCCCCTCCAGCGCGATGGCAAGGCCCTGCCCCTCCGCACCGATCAGCCGGTCGCCCGGCACCCGGACGCCGTCCAGGCGCATGGTCGCGGTGGCCGACCCGGTCAGACCCATCTTCCGCTCCGGTGGATCGGCCTCCAGCCCGGGTGTGTCGGCGGGTACCAGGAAGCAGGAGACGCCCCGGGCCCTGTCATCGGCAGTACGCGCCATGACCGTGTAGAAGTCCGCGTGCCTGCCGTGTGTCGTCCATGCCTTGGCACCGGTCAACACGTACGCGTCACCGTCGCGTCGGGCCCGGCTGGTCGTGGCGGCCGGGGCCGATCCGGCGTGTGCCTCGGACAGACAGTAGGCCCCGAGCACCTCACCTGACAGCAACTGCCGCAACAGGCCCTCGCGTTGAGCGTCCGTACCGTGCACGGCCAGCGGGAAGCAGGACAGGGCGTGCACGCTCATGCCGACGGCGACGCTCGCCCAGCGGGCGGCGATCTCCTCGACAACCTGGAGGTACACCTCGTACGGCTGGCCGCCTCCGCCGTGCTCTACGGGATAGGGCTGGGAGAGGAGGCCGGACCGGCCCAGTGTCCGGAAGACACCCCGAGGAAGCGTTCAGCGGCTTCGTGTCCGCGGCGCGCGGTGCCAGGTGACGGTCGGCGATCTCGCGGGTCAGGTCGAGGAGGTCCGCCGCTTCTTCGGTCGGCAGCAGACACGAGACAGGTATCGGAACGGTCCCCGTTCTCTCTTCCGGGTGCGGAGGTGTCAGTGGCCGTCCAGGTCCGCCCGGCGCCGCTCGCGCAGGACGAAGCGCTGGATCTTCCCGCTGGGTGTCTTCGGCAGCCGGTCGGTGAAGTGGATGGTGCGCGGGTAGGCGTGAGCGGCGAACCGGGTCTTGACCAGTTGCTGCAGCTCCCCGACGAGTGCGTCGTCACCCACCGTGCCGGGGCGCAGGACCACGAAGGCTTCGAGGACCTCTCCACGCAGTGCGTCAGGAACTCCGACGACCGCGACGTCGGCCACCTGCGGGTGCTGCACCAGGACGCTCTCGACGTCGAAGGGACCGATGCGGTACCCGGCCATGATGATGACGTCGTCGTCCCGGGCGGAGAAGAAGAAGTAGCCGTCCTCGTCCCGGCTGCCGGCGTCGCCGGTCAGGTACCACCGGCCGTCGGCGGAGAAGCGTTCAGCGGTCTTCTCGGGGGCACCAGAGTATCCGGAGAACCACATCAGCGGGCTGTCGGCGACCTTGATCGCGACGCGCCCCGCTGTCCCCGCCGGGGCGGGCTCGTCCCGTTCGTCGTGCAGGATCTCGGCCGACCAGCCGGGCAGGGGCCTGCCCATCGACCCAGGCAGGAGGGGGGATCGTACGGTGTCGGCCCAGCCGTTGACGATGACCATGCCGTGCTCGGTCTGACCGTAGTGGTCCCGGACGGGGACGCCGAGCGTCTGCTCAGCCCAGCTGATCACCTCAGGCGTGAGCGGCTCACCTGCGGAGGACGCGGTACGCAGCCGCACGCCGTCCGGCACGGACGCCACATCATTGCGCAGGCTGCGGTAGACCGTGGGGGCCGCGGTGAAGTTCGTGACCCCGAATTCACGCATCACCCGCCAGGTCAGCGTCGGTGAGAAGCCGGAGTGCAGGAGCAGGCTCCGGTGGCCCGCGGCCAACGGGCCGAGGACGGCGTAGTACAGCCCATAGGCCCAGCCCGGGTCGGCGGCGTTCCAGAACACGTCGTCGCGCCGGACGTCCAGCCCGTACTCCAGGTACGCCTGGAACGAGGCCAGCGCCCTGACGGGGACGGGCACGCCCTTCGGCGTACCGGTGGTCCCGGAGGTGAAGAGCTGGACCATAGCCGCGTCTCCCCCACGGGCTACCGCTCGGCCTTCTGGCTCGTCCCCGCTGTATGTGGCGAGCAGACCGCCGAGCGACAGCTCACCCTCAGCCGGTTGGCCGCCCGCCACCACGATCCGCCACGGGGCCTCGGCGGGCATGTCGTCACCAGGCAGGAGCTTGTGCCGCTGGTCGGCGTCAACGACGACAGCCTTGGCCGCGCTCGCCTCCAGGCGCAGGGCGATGGCGGGCGGGGCGAAGGCGGTGAACAGCGGTACGTGCACCGCACCACGACGCCAGATACCCAACAGTGTCACGACCAGGTCGGCGGACTTGCCCATCAGAACGGCCACCGCGTCACCCGGGTCGACGCCGATGCCGGCCAGAGCGGCGGCGCATCGCGCCGAGTCACGCCGGAGCTCACCGAAGGTGAGGTCACGGGACGACAGATCGGCCTCGATGACGGTGAAGGCCACGGCGCCCGCGGGGTGCCGGTCGCACAGCAACTCGGCAGCACACGCTTGTGGAGAATCGAACCGGGCCAGCAGCTCCCGGACCCGCTCCGCCGCCGCGGCCCGAGCATCGGCTTCCCGTTGCTCACTGACAGATTGGTTGGTCTTGCTCACGATCAACTCCACCCTGTCTCGGTCTGCGGTCTCTTTGAGATGGCGTGACAGCGACTTATGCTCCGGGACACGTGGATGGCCGACTACCCCCGGAAAGGGGCAGGGGCAATGCAGCCCATTTGGGACATATCGATGCGCCCCGACGACGGTGACGCGTTCAGACAGGCACTGCGACTGGCCCAGCGACGCTGCGACTTCCCTGTCGTGTTCGGCGGCCCCGTCCAGGGTGAAGTCCTGCACCTGACACAACACATCGGGGTCCAGACGGCGGGCCTGCGTGGACTCTGCGTCCTGGCCGCTACGGGCCTGGGCGGACACGTCCTCGTGGAGCGCCGCTCCGCTGCCGTGGCGGACTACGGCTCGGACGACTCCATCACCCACGACTACGACGCCCCCGTCCTCGCGGAACGCATCCGCTCGGTCGTGGCCGTTCCCGTCGTCGTGGCCGGTTCGGTACGCGGGGTGCTGTACGGGGCGACGCGCGCCTCGACGCCGCTCGGGGACCGCGCAACCGACGCCATGGCAGCCGCCTCACGACGGTTGGCGACCGAACTCGCCGTACGGGACGAGGTCGATCGGCGACTGAGGTTCCGGCTGGCGTCGGAGACCGGCACGGGGCACGGCACGAGCCACAACGAAGCCGAGGAGATCCGCGAGCTGCACGCGGAGCTCCGCGTCATCGCACAGACCGTGCGGGACGACTCACTACGCGATCGGCTCCTCGATGTCTCCCGGCGTTTGGCCGGCCTCGGCGCGGCACAGGCGCCGGGGAGCCGTTCACGGCTGTCGCCCCGCGAGATCGACGTCCTGGCTCAGGTGGCCCTGGGATGCAGCAACGTCGAGGCGGCTGTTCGCCTGTCTCTCAAACCTGAAACGGTCAAGGCGTACCTACGGAGCGCCATGCGCAAGCTCAACGCACACACACGGTTCGAAGCCGTGGTCGCCGCCCGGCGCGGGGGTCTTCTCCCCTAGTACACCGACAGAGCCCGGAGCACGCTCTCCACGAGGTTGGTGATCATGACATGCCAAGAGTGAGCCGTGCCGGGCCCTCGGTCTGCGGACGGCGGCAGTGGGCCGACCGCGGGTCAGTTGTCGGGAAGCAGGTGGCCGAAGCCGGTGAGCATGGCCCGCAGCCCGAGGGTGAAGGAGTGCTCCGCGCGGGTGTGGTCGGTGGGGGTCTGATCCAGTACGGCGCTGAGGTGCGGTGCTGTTTCGCGGGTGACGTCGGAGACCATGACCGGGGGCGAGACCATGTCGAGGGCAGAGCCGAGAATGAAGCTCTCCAGTGCGTTGACCAGCGGCATGACCTGGGCTTCGGCGAACCCCGCGGAGAGCAGCAGCTCGGCGACCTTCTCGTACATGGCGTGCATGAAGGGCTCGGCGAGCGGGGCTACCGCGAGGAGCGGCACCGCGCCGGGGTGCGCGGCGAACGCGGCGAGGTAGGAGCGGGCCCAGGCCTCCAGGGCCTGGTCCCAGGGCTTGGACCAGTCCTGGTCGGCGCCACCGGTGGCCCCGGTCAGCTCCTCACGCATGAGGGAGATGATCTCGTCACGGCCCGAGACATGGTGGTAGAGCGCTGACGGGGCCACGCCGAGCGCACGGGCCAGCGCGGGGATGGTGAGAGTGCCCTGCTCATCGACCACGCGCAGTGCGGCGGCGCCGATGCGACGCCGGTCCAGCAAGGGGGTGCGTGGCCGTGGCACGGGGGCTCCTTGTCTCATGCGTGCGGCGCGGACCGCTCGGGCCGCCGTCGAGCCCCAGTCGTCACCGAATGGTTTTCAGTGACACTCTCCCCCGCCTGGAGCGACGCCCAGACTACCGGAAACCGAACGCCTTCCAGTTTCCGGGTCCGGGCGTCGTACAGGAGGGCACTGCCACGCCATGGATGCAGAGATCCCTTTGCGGTCCCCGTACGGCCGTGGTCGACCTGGCGGGCGGGACGCTGCTGCCCGCGTTCGGCGGGCACGCCTCGACCTGCTCAGAGGTAGAGCCGTTCGTTGATCTTCAAGCCGTTCTCACGGCAGTAGGTCTCGTAGTGGTCGATGAACCAGAACACGTCGACCGTCTCCATGACGCGGTCCTCCTCGTCGAGGAACTCCAGCGGTCCGTTGAGCCAGAACATCGTCTTCATCCCGTGCTCGGAGTAGAGGGTGTGGCTGCGCCCTGGGCTCTCCCGGACGAAGTCTCCCGGCTTCCCGACCCAGTCGTACTCCAGGTAGCGCCAGCTGCCTTCGAGGACATATCCGGAGACCGGGCCGCGGTGACGGTGGCGCCCCAGCGTGCCGCCCTCCTGCACCCACAGCACGTTGGCGGCGCTGCTGCCGCGCACGTCGAAGGTGAGGTGCTTGATGAACACATTGGGCACGAACGGCACCCAGGGGCTGCTGTCCGCGCTGATGTACCCCTCCTCCAAGGCGTACTTGTCCCGCATGCGGTCCACGCGCGCCTCGGTCGCGACGGACTGCGCCATGATCTCTTCGGACGTTGTCATGTCACCCTGCCTCATTGCCTAGGTGGTGTGTGGGTGCGAACGTACGGTGCTGCCTGCGTCGAGGGCTTGACTGAGGCGGCACGGTTACTTGAACCTGAGCGCACCCGCTACGGGGTCTTTGGAGGTGCGAAGCAAGGTGGCACCGGTATGACGTTCAACTTCTCCACCGCGCCACTCGACAGCCGCGCTCAGCTGGACTACTGGCGTGAGGTGGTCTCCACGACGTTCGTCGAGTACGAGATGGACGTGCCGCGGGGTGCGTCCCGCGGATTCCTGGGGCAGGTCACGGCCCAGACGCTGGGCGGCCTGGGAGTCGCGAGGGTGGTCTCCGACCCGCACACGGTGTTCCGGTCACCGAGGCTGATCCGCAGGTCCGGCGAAGACGACGTCCTGGTGAACCTGGCCGTGCGGGGCCGCGTCACGGTGACTCAGCAGGAGCGTGACGCCGTCCTGCGCCCCGGTGACTTCACCGTCTATGACAGCGCGCTGCCCTGCCGGATCGTGTGTCCCGACCCGTTCGAACTGCTGGTACTGAAGGTGCCCCGGCCGCTGTTCGACGCGCACTGCCCACTGGCGCGGGACACGATGGCCACTCCGGTGCCAGGCGATCAGGGTGCGGGAGCACTCTTCGCACCGTTCTTCCGCTCTCTGAGCAACCACGCGTCCGGTCTGTCCCTCGACATGAGCGCGCGAATCGGCGTCACCCTGCTGGAACTGCTGGCCACGGCCCTGTACAGCGAGAGCGACTCCGGCGTCCGGCTCAACGTGCCCAGAGCAGCCCATATGAGCCGCGCCCGCCGGTACATCATCGACCACATCGCCGAGCCTGACCTGTCACCCGCCATGGTCGCCCAGGCGCTGGGAATCTCCGTCCGCTACCTCCACACGATCTTCCGAGCCGAGGACACCTCACCGTCTCGCTCGATCTTGCGGCAGCGGATCGACACCGCCGCCAGGCTCCTCGCCGACCCGAGCCGGGCGGGCTGGAGTGTCACGGACATCGCCTACGCGGTCGGCTTCAAAGACGCCTCGCACTTCACTCGCGCGTTCAAGAGCCGCCACGGCGTCAGCCCGCGCGAGTACCGCAAAGAACGCTCGGCTGCTCCACAGGTGCCTGCCTCATGACGGTGGCGAAGGTCTGAAGGAGCCGCTGCGCAAGGCCGGCATCGAGCTCGTCGCGCCCAAGGGAAAGGCACGGGCGGACGCCGTACTGGTCGGCTGGCACCGCCGACGGCCGGGCCCTGGGCACGTCTCGGGCCATCTGCGCCATGATCAGCAGTGCCACGGGCGCCGCCGAGCAGATCGTCGGCAAGCCCTCGCTGATCGGCCTGCGATGCGCCGCACCAAACTTGCGGGCCGAGCCGCACGAACTGGCCGTCATGGGCGCCGACCCTGAACTGGAGCCCGACCGCATGTGGTGCGCCGGCCTGCCCAGATCAGGCCCCCTCAGGGGTGGTGGCGGGTGCGTCGGTGTCGTGGGGGGAGACCACGGCGGCCACGCGGGGCCGGGTCTCCACCGCGGGGGCGAGCAAGGCCGCGCAGCCGACACATGCGAGGACGGCGAGCATGGCGGGGCGCAGGCCGACGTGGTCGCCGAGGAAGCCGAGACCGGGCGGCCCGACGAGGAAGGCGACGTAGCCGATGATGGCCACCAGACTGACCCGGGCCGTCGGGTCGGGGCCGGACTCTCCGGCGGCCGAGAGCGCGAGGGGGAAGCCCAGCGAGGCACCCAGCCCCCACAACAGCACGCTGGCTCCGGCGAGGACAGCATTGTCGGACACGATCACGAGGAGCAGGCCGAGTGCCCCGGATATGGCACTGGCCCTTACGACGGCGGTACTGCCGAAGCGGTTCAGGAAGAACGTGCCGGAGAACCGGCCCAGTGTCATCGCGGCGGCGAATCCGGCGTAGACGAGAGAACCCGATGCGGCGTCCATGCCATGCCCGTCGACCATGAGAAGCGGCAGCCAGTCGTTGGCCGAGCCCTCGGCCAACGCCATGGCCATCACGATCGCACCGATGAGGAGGAGCTTCCCGTCCTTCCACACCGCTGGGCGGTGCCGCCCTCCACCATCGGTTCCGTGCGGCTTCTCGGGTAGGGCACGGCCGGTGCCCGCCGGGATGAAGCGCACCGAACAGAGGTAGAGGCCGGCGGCCAGTGGAACGACAGCCGCGAGGTGCCACTGGACCGGCACCCCGGCCGCCGTCGCCGCCATGCCCGCGCCGGCTCCGCCGACCGTGCCCAGGCTGAAGAAGCCGTGCAGGGCGGGCAGGGTGGTCCTGCCGCTGATCCGTTCGACGTCCGTGCCGTCGATGTTCACGGCGACATCGCCGACGCCCAGACCTGCGCCGAAAGCACACAGCCCCGCGGCCACCACCGCTGCCGACGTGACGAGACTGCCCACACTGATCACGGCCATGCCGACAATGAGCAGCCATGTCCCCCAGGCGATCACGCGGCGTGTCCCGAATCCGGACACCAGCCGCCCTGACAAGGCGATCCCCACCATGGAGCCGAGTGACAGCCCGAACAGCACCAGCCCCATCTGCGCGGTGGACACGTCCAGCCGGTCCCGGATCGCGGGCGTTCGCGTCACCCACGACGACATCGCGATTCCGGCGAGCAGGAAGAGCAGGAACAGCGCGTGACGGCGCCGACGCACAGCCTGGTCCATGTGCATGCTTCTCCGTGGTTCGGGGCAGCTGTCGGCCGGGCGACGGCATCACCGACCACCCGGTTCGGACAAATGTACATACCCCAACTTCGGCTGCGTACCCATGGAGACGCCGAGGTGGGACAGCACGTGGCGCGCACAACCGAGTTCGCCGCTGGTGTCCGGGCCCAAGGCCGCGCCGAGCAGGGCGCGCGTGCCGCGGCGGACCGCTCCGGTCGATCGCGCATCGCACTGTCGGCCGAGTTCTCGGAGGGAAGCGACTGAACACGGACCAGCAGCAGGGTCACGTCGTCCTCGGCCGAACCGGCGGAGGACGACCCGGTGATCACGTCGCACAGAGTGTTGAGATCCTGTGCCGGATCGACCAGGGCACGGCAGAGACTCGCGATGCCGCTGTCCACTCCGTCCCGCCGGGACTCGATCAGTCCATCGGTGTAGAGAGCCAGCACGCTCCCCTCGGGCACCCGGACTTCGGCGCACTCGAAGGGCAGACCACCGATGCCGAGCGGCGGCCCCACCGACAACTCAAGCGGTTCCGGCGGGCGACCGGGCACTGAGACGACCGGCGCGAGGTGACCGGCGCTCGCAAGGACGCATGTCCCGGTGACTGGGTCGTAGACGGCGTAGAGACAGGTTGCGCCGAGCGCCTGGTCCTCCAAGGCGTCGCTGCCGGCCCGATGGATCCCTATGCGAGCCTGACCGACCAAGTCGTCCAACCGGGCAAGGAGTTCGTCAGGGGCCAGGTCCAGCGCGGCAAGGGCACGGACCGTGGTACGCAGTCGCCCCATGGTGGCTGCGGCGTTGAGGCCATGGCCCACCACGTCCCCCACGACCAGACCCACTCGCGCACCGGAGAGGGGGATGACGTCATACCAGTCGCCTCCGACACCGAGCGGACCGGCCGTGGGCACATACCTGTGTGCGACCTCAACGGCCGCCGGCTGCGGCACGACCTGGGGAAGGAGGCTGCGTTGCAGGGTCAGAGCCGCCTCGTGTTCGCGCGCGTAGCGGCGGGCGTTGTCGATGCAGACAGCCGCGCGAGAGACCAACTCCTCTGCCAACCCCTGGTCTTGAGCGCTGAATGGATACCGGGGCACCGTGCGGGTGAAGGTCACTGAGCCCAGGAGGGCGTCGCGGGCTACGAGCGGCAGGGCCAGGCGACGAGGGCCGTCGTTCTCGGCCGAGACGAGCAACCCGAGTCTCGGCGCGGAACCGGGCGGAGCCTCTGCGCTGCGGTCGATGACCCGCCGCATGGACGTACCGCTCCTGACATGAGCGGGTGAAGGCCGGCCGTCGGCCACGACGTTTTCTGCGAGGTCGACCTCGATGCGGTCGGCGAAGTCCGGAACGGCCACCGACGCCAAGTCCTGCGCCGTGCGTACGGCGGCAAGGCTGGTGCCGATCTCGCTGACCCGGCCCAGCAACGCTACGCGCAGTCCCGCTTCGTAGCGGCGCGTGATCTCATAGGCGGACTCGCACACTCCGAGGGGACGTCCGTCCTGGTCGGAGAGCCGGAAGTACGAACAGGACCAGACACGATGATGGTCCGGGTCGGCCGGTGAAGGGCTGCCGAAGAGCAGATCGAAGACGGGTTCGCCGCTGGCGAGTACCTCAGCGATGACGTCCTCGAGGATGCCGCCGCGCTCCGGCGACAAGATGACGCCCTGCGGGAGGTGCGAATCGAAATGTCCCTCAAAGACAAGGTCGTTTTGATAACCGGGGCAGGCTCAGGAATGGGCCGTGCCATGGTGAACGAGTTCCTCCTCGAAGGCGCGCGCGTCGCAGCCGTCGACATCAACGCGGACAACGTCCGCGAGGTCGTCGAAGAAGCCGACGCCGGTGACCGGGCGATCGCCGTGACCACCGATGTGGCAGACGAGGCATCCGTCGAGGCCTGTACCGCGGCCATCCTCGCGTGGTCCGGTCAGATCGACGTACTCTGCAACAACGCGGGGATCATCGACAGCTTCCGACCGGCCCACGAGATCTCCCTCCACGAGTGGAACCGCACCCTCGCGGTCAACCTGACGGGCCCCTTTCTGATGGCCCGCTCCGTCATCCGCAACAGCATGCTGCCCCGGTCCAAGGGCGCCATCGTCAACACCGCGTCAATATCGTCGTTCAGCGCCGCGGGTGGCGGCACCGCCTACACGGCTTCGAAGCACGGTGTCCTCGGCCTGACCCGTCAACTCACCTTCGACTACGGGCAGCACGGCATTCGCGTCAACGCCATCTGCCCGGGGGCCACATACACGAATCTCGCTGCTCCGGACGGCGGCTCGGACACGCTTCCCGACAGCGAGACCGAGATCGCCCGTACACCCGCCCGTCGCTGGGGCCAACCGCGGGAGATCGCCCGGCTGGCTGTTTACCTCGCAGGCGACGACGCCGACTTCATCCACGGCAGCGCCATGGTGATCGACGGTGGCTGGCTGAGCGCGGCGCGCAACCCGATCTGATCGCCTACGCCAGTCACAGCCTGACGGCCACGCTTCCGACCGTCAGGCGGGGCAGCTCGGAAGCCGGCCGAAGTCGGGCACACGACGAGTCGATGTTCCACTGGTCCAAGCCCTGGGCCCCCCTCAGCGGTCGCGGCGTCACAGCGGCCGGTTGTCACCCGACGACCGTACGGTCTCCGTGCCAGACACCACGCAGGTGGCCGCAGCGAAGTGCGGTGATGTCCGGCAGATGCTCTCCCCCGCCTCTGGACGGCAAGCGTGCAGGAACCCAGGACCGGCCGCGTGCGCCGCTCGCCCACCGCACACCTCAGTCAGTGCCCGGCGGCCGCGTAGTGTCACCCCCGTCCAGCCACGCGACGACGTCCAGATGGCCTGACCATGCGGCGCTCAGCGTCAGCACCAGCCGCCGCCGATCCGGTGGCATCTCCCGGTGCAGGTCCACCACGGACCGGTACACCGCCGCTATGGCGCGACTCCACGTGTCATCGGCATGCTTCAGCAGGTCGAGAACGCGTGCCGGTTCCGCCGTGACCAGCACGGTGGGATCGGAGAGCAGGGAACGCAGTTCGACGCGAGCGTCCCCGAGTCCTTCAGTCATGGCTGAGACCCTTCATGTCGTGTTGTCGCCGATGTCGTCGAAGCGGGCCACGCAGGGGCGACATCTCCTGTCACGTGGACCACGGGCGTGCCGCCGTCCTCGTCGGCACGGGAGGACTTGTGAGGCGGCGTCGAAGCTCATCCGGCGCGTGCTGCCCGGTTAGAGGCCGCGCGGGAGTTCGGAGCGCAAAGTGGTGCGGTCGTCGTCACCGACGGAGGCCAGGGCGTGGGCGGCGAAGTGGACAGCGTCGTTCTCGGCCGCCCATACGGCCAGCGGATGCCTGGGGAGCGGGCACGGAGCACGGCGGCGAACGCCGGGGCGGGGCCGGCGCCTGCCTCCGTGGCTTTCGGGCCGATCTGACACGTCCTCGCCGGCGGTGAGAAGGGCAACGGCGGGGACATGCCCGCCCGCGCCCCGGGCACCTTCGGCGGCCCGCGTCACGCAGCGCCTCGGCCAAGACGGCCGCCCGGTCGGAGCTCACCCAGCGAAGGCGAAGAGGACGCGTCGTGCCGCCGGTCGGCGATGCGACGTCGTACCGGTGCAGTCCTGGTCGTCGGCGGCCCCTCCGACGCTCCCGGCCGGTCCGGCTTCCCGTGCGCGGTCCGGTACAGCACGCCCGTAGCGGCCCCGGTGCCGGACACCGACCGGCCTGTCGCCTGGTGGGCGAGGACGCAGCCGAACGTAAAGAGGTCGCCGAGGGGCCTGGTGGCCTGCCCGCGGGCCCTCGGGTGAGAGGTGGCCGGGCGAGCGGACGACGGTGTCACCCCCTGGGAAGCACCGTTCCGCCGACGACGGTGCCATCCGCGAAGAGCACGGTCCGCCAGGTCGGCCGACGGCACGTTCGCGGGCCGGACGTCCTGATGGACCAGCTTGGCCGTGCCTGGCCGTGTGCACCCCGTCCAGCGCTCCGGCCCGACGCGGCACCGGGGCGGCCGGGCCGCGCCTCGAACCAGGGTCCGTTCGGCGCGCCGGCTCCGGCAGGCAGGCGGTGGCCGGCCACGGCTCGCGTGCCTCGGCGTCAACCGCGACGACCGGGACGATCCACCGGCCGGTGAGGCATGAGGCGAGCTCCGCATCCTGGCGGAAGCGGGCCCGGAAAGCTGGGTCACCGGCGTACAACGCGCGGATCACCCTCCCGCGCACCGGGCGAAGTGCGGCGAGCACGCCAGGTGGACTGCGCCGATCCCGCCGGCGCGGAGCCGCCCGGCGAGTCTCTTCCGTCGATCACGGTCCGGGCCAAGGACGCGGGCCGTTCCATGTCAGCCGCCTCCGCCCGCCGCCTCGGCCGGCGCGGGGCCGTCGTCGCGCACTCCAGATCACTGAGGGACCCCAGCTGCCGGAAACGTCCGTCGTGGACCTGGTGGACGAAGGTGTCGTCCACCCAGCCCCGCTCGCTGTTGTTGTACTGGTGGTATCGGCCGAAGGTGTACGTCCTGGCGATGCCCTCGTACTTCGCCTTCGCCAGCCGCTCGGCCAGGTCGGCCCGCGCCGGGCGCCGACGCCCCCCGGCCGGGACCGTCCGCGCGAACTCGGCGAGCAGCAGCCGCACGCTGTCGTACGCCTCGGTCGCGTACGGCTCCGGGGCACCGCCGTAGCGCCCTCGCCACGCCGCGATGAAGTCCTTGGCCCTCCGCGTCGTCAGCGCGGCGGGGTCCACTTCCGACGTCACCACGTACCAGCCCTCGCCGGCGTCGCCCGCCCGGCTCGGGAAGTCGGATCCGTACAGCTGGTGCTGCATCCAGCGCGGCCCGGTGAAGTCGGCCGCCGCCAGTTGCCGTGCCGCGCGGACGGTGGCGTCCAGGGAGCCCAGATAGGCCACAGCCTGGACCCTTTCGTCGAGCAGTTCGCGGACCGCCTTCGGACCGCCGTCCGCGTCCTCGTCCACGGTCCGGGCGACGACCTCGCCGCCGAGGTTGTCCCGCCACTGCTGGACCAGCAGGGCGCCCTGGTCCTGGATGCCCGTGCCTCCGGAGCGGTCGATCACGACGCCGACCCGCACCACCTGACCGGTCACCAGGGCGTGGAGCGCGATACAGCCGCCGAGAGCGGAGTCCGCGGCACCGCTCTGGAAGGAGGAGTTCGGCGACGACAGAAAGTAGTCCTGTCGGCCCGTGGTGCTGGACATATGGGTGAGCCCGGCTCCGCCGTAAACGGCCGCGGCCGTCCGCATCGGTATCTCGGCCACCGGCCCCAGTACGGCGACGACGTTCCGGTCGGCCGTGAACCTCCGGGCCACCTCGCGCGCCGTACTCGCGTCGCCCCGGTCGGCGAGGACCTTCACCTCGAGGTCGTAGGCGCGCCCCTTCGCCGCGTTGTGCTGGGCGACCGCGAGGCGGGCGGCGCGTTCGCAGGCCCAGCTGACGGCGGCGTCCGCGGTTCCGGTGCTGGCGTGCACACCGAGGAGGTACATGGGGCGCGTTGTGCTGCCAGGCGGCTTCTCGTGGTCGTTCCCCCATGCCGCCACCGTCGCTCCGGTCCCGCCCCCGGCGATCAGCAGCGCACCGCCGGCCAGCAGCAGGCGGCGGCGTACGGGCCGGACGGGAGTGGCCGGCTCGGCCTGCTCGTCCACGACCGTGGGCTCGGCGCCGGGCCGGACGTGGCTCTCGCCCGGCCGTGCGGCGACCATCCGGGAGACGGAGTCGGGCACCCGGTCGCCGATGTCGTCCAGGGGCTCCTCACCAGTGAGCGGGCGCCGTACAGCGCAGCCCCCCGACCCGAACTTGAACATACGTTCGACTCCTGTTTCCGTTGTCAGCGGAGCAGCACATCGACGCGCTCTGTGCTGCCGATTCCCTTGCGAAGAAGGCCGGTCGAGGTGCTCCCCCTCAACCCTCAGTGCGGCAGCCGGACATCGAGGGAGTACAGGCGGGTGATCTGGGTGTCGCGCTCGTTGTCGTCGCTGGCCAGCAGGACCCGAAGGCGCCCGTTGGCCGTGCCGCCCGTCACGGTGAGCGCCTCGATGTTGTCCAGCAGAGGGTTGCGCTGGGGCTGCTCGGACGTGGCCCCGAGTGACGGACAGTCGGCGAGGTCGGCCAGCAGGGTCTTGCGAACGAGGCGGACCGTGCCGTCCGACGTGAGGGTCTCGGTCTCGCTCACGTCCTGAGCGCGGCGCGAATCGGCCAGGAAGAGTCGGACGGTGTTGCCGACTCCCGCGGTGAAGCCTCGTTCGAGGACGAGCAGCCGGCCGTCGCCGAGGCCGGCGAGCTCCACGGCACCGAGGCCCTCGTCCGTCCGGTAGCCGTACTGGGCACCCGTCCTGAACGGCGCGCCGGGAAGCTCGCGGTGCCAGGTCTGGAACCGGACCACGCCGGGCTCGTCACCGGAGAGCGCGCCTTCCATGGAAGCGATCAGAGTGTGTCCGCCGGGCTGGAGCGTCAGCCCTTCGAAGGTCTGGTTGCGCACCGCCCGCCCCGACGGGGCGACGGCCAGTTCGGCCGGCACGGGCAGCGCCTCCAGTGCCGTGCCGTCGCGGTCGTAGCGGGTGACGGAGGGTTCGGTCTCGGAGCCGATCAGCCGGGTGCCGTCCCGGTCGACGGCCAGCCCCTCGGAGTCCGGCGCCCTGTCGTTGAGATCGGTCAGCGGGGTGACGGACACCGCCTCGGCGCTCAACGAACGGGCCCGCTCACGCACCTTGAGCGAGTAGAGGAACGATTCGTCGGACACGGCGGCGATACGGCCGCCCCGGTCCACTGCCAAAGCGGAGATGCTGCCCACGAAGACGCCGTCGAGCGTCCGCTTGTCCAGGTCGTCGGAGAAGGCCCGGATACGGACCAGGCCGGAGCAGTCGTTCGCCGACGTGGACGGCGACGCCTGGGCGTCTCCGCCACTGAGCACGAGGCACCCGGCCATTCCCATGACCAGGGCAGCAGTGATCGACGTACGCAAGCGCATAAAGAACTCCTTCAGCGCCGAGAAAGGATAGGGAGGGAGAACCCAGGAATCAGGTCGTGCTGCTTTGATGCGACAACGGCCCGTCGTACAAGCCGAGTTCGGGACTTGCGATGGTTGGCCACAGCGGCCCGGGCCGGCGCCCCGCGCGTGCGGGGTCGCGGGCAGGGCAGCGGCGCGGCAGGACACTCGGTTCAGCGTCGGGTCCCGGTCCCGACCAACTGCCGCTCATAGGGATCGAGCAGCGCGCCCCGCACGGACGTGCCGATACCGGTGACGACCTTCAGGTGCGCGAGGGGAACCACCGCGTCGGTGCCGAGAATCGCGGCTTCGGCCTTGCGGACGGCCGCCTGCCGCTCGGCGGCGTCGGTGACGGTCCGGGCGTCCGCGACGGCGCGGTCGACCGTCCTGTCGCACAGCAGCGAAACGTTGTACGTACCGTCGCAGGTGAAGTCGCTGGAGAGGACGGACACGGGGTCACCGGTGTCGAGCATCATGTTGCGCGAGCTGACCGCGGCGTCGAACCTCCCGGCCAGCAGGTCGCTTTCGAGCCGCGCGTAGTCACGCACCTCCAGCTTCACCTTGAACCCGGCCCGCTGCAGCTGCTGTTGCAGCACCTGGGCGACCTCGGGCAGTTCGGGCCGGCTGGTGAAGGTGGCGATGGTGATGCTCCGGCCGGCGGGGGCGGTGGCCTCGGCCCGTCCGGTGGGCTCGATCCGCTTGCCGGACGCCGGGTTCAAGGCGGGACCGTACAGGCCCTGGGCGGGTTCGGCCTGCCCCTCGTAGACGTCCTCGGCGATGACGGACGTGTCGATCGCCTCGCGTGCCGCGGCCCGCAGTCCCGCGTCGGCGAAGGCACCGGACTTGGTGTTGAGGTACAGAACGGTGGCGCGGGCGGTATTCGTCTCGTGGACGGTGTCCTTGTCCAGCGAGGAGAGCTGGGCGACGGGGAGGGCCTCGGCGATGTCCACCTGGCCGGAGCGCAGGGCGTTGGCGCGGGCGGTGCCGTCGGCGATGAACCTGGCGTCGATGCCAGGGGCTTGGGCGCGCCCTCCCCAGTAGCCGTCGAAGCGGTCCAGAGCGGCGGCCGTGGTGCCGATGATCCTGGTGAGTTCGAAGGGCCCCGTCGCGGTGCCGGCCGGGTCCACACCGCCCTGTTTGTCGTACGCCTTGGGGGAGAACACCGCCAGGCTCGGGCTGGACATGCGCTGCGGCAGTACCGGGTCGGCGGCACCGGTGGCGATCCGCACCCGGTCCTCTCCCACCGCCTCGGCGGTCAGCTTCACTCCGGAGAGGGCGGCGGGGGCCGGCTCGGCCTCGGCGGCGTGCGTGAGGGAGGAGGCGACGGCCTGGGCGGTGACCTCACTGCCGTCCTGGAACCTGGCGTCCCGCAGCGTGAACAACCAGCTCCGCCCGCCCTTCTCGCTGGTCCACGACTCGGCGAGCGCGGGGACCGCGGTGCCGTTGGCGTCCAGCTTGGTGAGTCCCTCGGAGACACCTAGCTTGGACAGGTGGAGGGCGTCCTCGCCGTACGGGGAGAAGTTCTGCTTCGGCGTGAAGGCCAGCGCCACCCGTATCCGGCCGCTCTTCCCGGAGCCGGCCGAGTCCGAAGCGGGGGCATCGTAGGAGGAGAAACACCCGGTAAGGAGTGGAGCGAGGAGCAGGCCGGACATCAGCCGACGGCAAGGTTCTCTCATGTTCCCGTTTCTTGTCTGTCAGTTGTGCCGAGACGGCGGCGCCACATCGCGCAACAGCAACCATGCCGTAACCGCCGCTTCATTCCATCCGTGGAATTACGCAATCCGCGCGACATCCACGCTCAGGCGGAAGGGGCCGGGAGTGGCTCAACCGGGCGTGCCGGACACCCCGTCGTCGACCCGCGCAGCACCCCGGACCGTCAGCGCGGCGAGCGCCGTGCGGGATGACACGCCCGTCTTGCGGTAGATCCGGGAGAGATGGCTCTCGACCGTGCGCGGGCTGAGGTGAAGCTCGGCGGCGATGGCCCGGCTCGGCAGCCCGGTGGCGACCAGCTCGGCGATCTCGCGTTCGCGTGCGGTCAGCGCGTTCAGCATGTCGTCCCCCCGGAGCGGGCCCTGCGGCGCCGGACCTCGTGTGTCCTGGACCACCCGTCTCACCGGCCGGGCCGTGCCCTCGAACACGGCAGTGCGCGATTGCCCGGCCAGCCCGACGAGCAGTCCCGCGCCGCCGTCAGCGGCCAGCCGCCGGCCGCGCCGCCACATGGCGGCGCCACGGTCGCTCTGCCCGGCGGCGGTCATCAGCGGGGCACCGAGCAGCAGCGACTGAGCCTGAAGCAGCGTCGCCCGGCACCGCGCGTGCTCCTCCGCGGCCTCGGCGTACTTCCGCGCGGCCTGAGCCAGGTCGCCCCGGTGCTCATCGATCCGGGCCGCGGCGCGCAGCGCCGCACCACGTTGGTTCGGCAGGCCCAGCCGTTCCGCTTCCTCGGCCGCGCGCCCGGCCCACCGCTCGGCCTGTGCCGGATCGCCGGCGGTCAGCTCGGCGGCGACGAGCACCTCCAGGTGGATCGGACGTACGGAGGGTTGAAGCCGCGACAGGTCAGCCCCTCCCCCGGCATCCAGAAGAACGTCACGCGCCCGGTGCGGGTCTCCCACGGCCAGCGTGGCGCCCGCGAGCGCGCCCCGGGCCAGCGTCGCCCACCAGCTGTCGCTCGTGCCCACGGCGGCCACCGCCTCATCAGCGGTGGCCAGTGCGCTCCGGTCGCCCGGCGGGTTGGCCAGGAGCAGCGCCAGAGACCTGAAGCCCAGGACGAGGCCCAGCAGTTCGCCGCTGCCGAGGGCCCTCGCCACGGTCTCGGCCTCGTCAGTGAGCTCCAGGGCTGTGGGCAGCCGGCAGGTCAGGATGTGGATGTACGCCTTGCACACCAGGAGTTGGGACAGCAAGGAGATGCGGCCGGTCCGCCGGGCGATGGCGATTCCCCGACCGGCGTGCCGTTCGGCTTCGGGCAGGTCGTCGAGCATCGCCTCGCTCCAGGCCAGTCTGGCCAGCGACTCGCACAGGCCCGCGAGGTCGCTGTCCGTCAGCGCGTCCGCGAGCACGGCGGCGGACCGGGCGAGCGTCCGGGCCGCGGCCACTTCGCCCTCGTACGTCTCGCCCACGGCGGCCAGGGCCAGCGTGCGCACCTCGCGGACGCCGTCTCCGAGAGCACGCGTGGCCACCAGCGTGCGGGAGATCTCCGGGCGCGCCTCGGGGTAGCGGGCCGCGAGGAGGGCGCAGGCGCCCAGTTCCAGGGCGTAGTCGATGCGTTGGGGCGGTGAGGGCCGGGGGCAGCGGTCCAGTTCCCGGCGCAGCAGCGCGTCGGCCCGGGCGTAGTTGCCGAGGCCGCGTTCCGTCAGGGCGTACAGCGCGAGGGCCGAGGTACGCAGCACGGGATCGCCGTCCGGGCCGGGCATGTCGATCACTTGGTGGAGCAGGTCCCGACTCTCCTCGAGGCTGCCCGTCAGGCCGAGCGCCCGGGCGCGGAGCACCGTCAGACGCCGGCGCGTGTCCAGGTGCTCCGGGGTCTGTGGCAGGACTCGCAGAACGATCCCGAGCCAGTGGGCCGAGGTGGCGGGAGCGGTCTGGGCGATCTGTGCGGCCGCCTCGACGAGAACGGCGGCTCCTTGGGGGTCCCATGCGGTCAGGGAGTGCTCCAGGTGGTGTGCCTGGTCGACGAGGGAGGCACCGGCTGCGGCGAGTTCGGCGGCCGCACCGCGGTGGAGGGCCTCGCGCCGCCACGGGTCGGTCTTCTCGTGGGCCAGTGCGCGCACCAGCGGATGCCGTAGGACGAGACGGCGTCTGTCCTGGTCCGGCCGTACGAGGTCGCGTCGCATCAGCCGGCGCAGGGCGTCGACGACCTCGGCGACGGGCGAGTCGATGATGACGCCGACCAGCTCGGCCGTCGCGTGGTCGCCGAGGACCGCCACCGCCTCTACGGTGGTCCGCTCCAGAGGCGTCAGCGGGGCGAGTTCCTCCAGCAGCAGCGCCTCCAGAGGAGTGGGCCGGTGTTGCGGGCCGGCGTATCCGGAGGGTCTCGACGGCCAGGAGCCGCCGGTCACCGGAGCCTGACGTTCCGCGCGACGGGCCTGGAGCAGGGTCAGAAAGTACAGCGGGTTGCCCTCGCTCGCCGCGTAGATTTCGGCGGCCTGATGCCGCGGCAGGTCTTTGGCCAGCTGTTCGACGCAGTCGAGCTCGCCGAGCGGTCCCAGGGGGAGCCGCCGCACCACGCCGGTGTCCATGCCGCGGTCCAGCAGAGTGGTGAGTGCGGCAGGGGCCTGGCGGTCGCGCCGTGCGACGACGAGCAGCACCGGGGAGCGCACCGGGTGCCGGACGAGGTGGTCGAGCAGTTCCTGAGAGGCGACGTCCGCCCAGTGGAGATCGTCGAGCAGGATCACCAGCCCGGTCTCGCGTACTCGGCCCAGTACCTCCGCCGTCTCCTGGTAGAGGGCGAACCGGTCACGGGCCCTCGGGCCGCCCGCCGCCGCTGTGCCGCCCCGCAGTGCCGCAGGGAGGTCATTCAGCGACGGGTGGGTCTGCACCGCCTGCCGGTCGATGTCGGCGAAGGCGTCCGCGAAGGGCCGGAACGGGCCCCGCTGCTCGTACTCGGTGGCCCGGCCGCGCAGCACGATCGGACCGCGCCGGCGAGCACGCACGCTGAACTCCGTGAGCAGCCGGCTCTTGCCGATACCGGCGTCGCCCGTGATGTCGACGACGGCCGGACCACCCTTGCCGAGATGCTCCAGTGTCTCCTCGAGAAAGCCCAGTTCGGCCGCCCTGCTCACGAACGGCACCTCGGCCGCACGCGGAGCCGACACCTCGCGCGCCCGGGTCACCGCGGCACTCCCCCCGCACGGAACACCGCCTGGCCGGCCCACTGTGGTGGGTGGGAGGAGCGACGGCATCGAGGTCCGGGCGGGGACGTCATGCTGGTGCTGCCTGCTCAAGGGAAGCCTTTCTGTTGGGGTCGTGCGCGGCGGCTCGACCGTGACGAGGCTCTGAGCCTCGTGCCGAAATTCCGGATGAACGAACCGGACCTCGTGCGGTCCGACCGCGGCGGCGTCCGCCGCCTCAGGCGGGCTGCCCGGCGCCCGACCCGGTCTCGGTGCCGGCGGCCGCTCCGGTGAGCGCGCGGATCTCCGTCTGCGTGCAGTCCGCGCCGCCCGGCTCCCGCCGGTCGAGCACCGAGCCGAGCCACCCGAGGAAGAAGCCGACGGGTACGGACACCAGGCCCGGGTTGTGCAGCGGGAACACCGCGAAGTCGGCGTCGGGCAGAAGCGCGTGGGGCTCGCCGGACACGGCCGGGGACAGCACCGCCAGCAGCATCGCCGTGGCCAGTCCCCCGTACATGCTCCAGAGCGCCCCCCGGGTGGTGAATCGTTTCCACCACAGGGTGAAGAGGATGGCCGGCAGCACCGCGGACGCCGCGACCGCGAAGGACAGGCTGACGAGGAACGAGATGGGCACGTGCTGGGCGTACATCGACAGCACGATGACCACCAGCCCGACGCACACCACCGCCAGCCGTGCGACCAGCAGTTCGCTCTGCTGCGACGCCCTGCCCCGCATGATCACCGCTCCGTAGATGTCGTGGGCGAGCGCACAGGCCACGGTGAGCGTGATGCCGGCGACGACCGCCAGGATCGTCACGAACACCACGCAGGAGATCACGGTCAGCAGGACGGGACCGCCCACCTGCTCGGCGACCAGCAGGATGGCCGTGTTGCCGGAGGAGGCGTCGGAGACGACGGCGGCCCGGCCGAGCAGGGCGGTGGCGCCCAGCCCGTTCACTACGACCAGCACGACGAAGCCGAGGTTCAGCAGGCCCATCCACTGCACCGAGCGGCGCGCATCGGGTCTGGTGGAGACGGTCGTGATGCGTGCCAGGACGTGCGGCAGCCCCGCCGCTCCGAGCAGGAACGCCAGTTGGAGGCTCACCAGATCCAGCGTGCCGAGGCCGTCGTCGTAGCGGATGCCGGGGCGCAGGAACTGCTCCCCGAAGCCGCTGCGCCGGGCCGCCAGCGACAGCAGGTTCCCCGGGCTCCAGCCGAGCCGCCACAGCACCACGAGGGCGAGGGTGAGACACACACCCAGCATCAGCACGGCCTTGACGACCTGCAGCACGGTGGTGGCCCGCATCCCGCCGAGGACGACGAAGAGGATCATCGCCAGGCCCAGGCAGGCCACGATGCCCCGTTGGGCGGTAGGCGTGTGGTAGCCGAGGACGGGCGCGGCGAGCGCCCCCGCTCCGATGAGCTGGGCGATCAGGTACGGCAGGGAGATGAACAGGGTGGTGATACCCGCCGCCAGGTGCACCGGACGCGCGCGCAGACGGTGGGCGAGTGTGTCACCGACGGTGAACCGCGAGGTGCTGTGGTAGGGCTCGGCCACCAGCATCAGCACCACCACCCAGGTGATCGCCGGCGCCAGCACGTAGGCGATGCCGTCGTACCCGCTGAGGGAGACCTGCCCGGGGTTGCCGAGCATCGAGGCCGCGGACATGTAACCGCCGAAGAGCGCGATCCCGTTGACCGCCGACGACAGCCGACGCCGCCCGACGTAGAAGTCGCTGAGGTCGGTGCCGTCCGAGGTGGTGCCGAGGAGGGAAAGCAGCAGGGTGAGGACGACGAAGACCGCGAAGATGGTGAGGACGGGGCGGGCCTCGTGGGACCCGGCCACGGCGACGAAGGCGTTCACCGGTGGTCCTCCCGCCAGTGCGGCAGAGCGGGTCTGTGCCGAGCTGCTGGCGGATCGAATTTGCTACGCGCGTAGAATTCGTACCAGACCATTGCCCAGGCGGCGAGTCCGAGTTGCACGAGCATGAACACGAGGCCGAAGTTGACCGGCCCGGCGAGCCGGAACCCCATGACGGCGGGTACCTCGGCGGCCAGCACAACGGCGCCCAACTGCCCGCCGACCACCGCGGCGGCGACCTTCACCGGCGGCCTGCGCGCGGCCCGAAGCGCACTGAGGGCGGACTCCGTCCGGAGCGAGGCCGACGGCAGCTGACCGACGGCGCGGCGATATCCCCCGGGGGGCTCGTACGGGTGGATGCGGGGCGGGACACTTTCGTGCGCGTCAGTGCTCTCGTTCGCAGCACTGCTGTCGTCTCGGTCGGGCGGCTCGTACGGGTACATGGAAGTCCTCGGCGGAGAAGGGCACGGTTGGCGCAAGGACTCAGTCGCCGGGAAAGCGGCACATGACCGGAGTCGACGGGCGCCGCGCCCGCGAGGAGTTGGACTGCACGGTGCGCCGTGGGGAGCGCCCGGGCGGGTGCCGTCCGACTGCACAGACCGTACCGTCGCCGACGGGGGCCGCTGTGCGACCTCCAGGCGCCTGCGCCTCATCGATCGATTACGGTGCCGCAGCGGGCCGCTTCGGAACAAGGGAACTGGGGCAACGATCCGGCCTACTTGCGTACGTTTCGTTCTTCGCCGATTCGAACAAAGCGCTGGCGACAGGGGGGTGGGGCCGTGGCGCGGCCAACGTCGCGAACCGACGCCTCAGGGCGGGCGAGCAGCCCCCAGACTCCTGCCGGTCGGCGGCTTTCCATGCGGAGGACCGCGGCCCCCGGCGAGACTCGCGATGGAACTGCGGCCTTCTTCACCACAATTTCCCAGCTAAGAGTTGTCCCGTATTCACTGCTGCGGCAGGAGTGGTCCGTCGGTGGCCGAGCTCCTCGCACAGCCACGAACCTGATGTTGAGAGACTGCAGTCATGGGATCTTGGGGAACCTTGGGGCCGGCGCTGTTGTCGCTGGCAGGTGTTGTGCTCGGCGCGGGTGGATCGCTGTTTGGCCAGTACCTCGTGTCACGAGCAAGCACTCGGCAGCTCGAAGTGCAGGAGTCAGCCACGCACCGGGCGGAGCTCAAGAACGCGGTCCTGAAGTTCCTGGGCCTTGCGTCGCAGGTGGAGAAGGCAGCGCTCGCTCCCTCGGGCGCCGGTGGCGCCACGGCCGATGCCGGGCTCGATCAGCTCGTTGACGATCTGTGGCTGGCGCATGCGGAGATTGATCTGGCAGCCAGAAGCGAGCCTCTGCGAGGCGCTGCCTATCGTTATGCAGCCCGCCTCGCGGAGGCAGCCAAGGACGGGATATCCGACGGGTCCGCGCTGCGCGGGCCGCAGGCGCGGTTCTTCGACGCGGCGTATGACGACATGTGGCCTGGCCATCGGCGGGCGGCCGGTGATTCCGTAACGCCTCAGTGAGTTGGTGCGGCGGGTGAACGATCTCGTCGTGGCTGGTGTGATCACGGCGTCGGAGCCGTCTTGGACAGCCCTGTTCAGCGGACTGAGACCGCGTAGCTTCCGCAAACTGATCACCGCGCTGCGACGAGACGGCGTGGATCCCGTGCGCCAAGGTCTGCCCTGGAGCCTGCCGCTGGAGGACCGCGTGCTGTTGGTGACCACTCCACTTATTGGCGCACAAACCTGACGCTTCGCCAGCTGGCTCCGCTGTTCGGCGTCTCGAAGTCTGCGGCCAACCGCATCATCGATCATCTGGGGCCGTCACTCGCGCTTCGGCCCTGCCAGCGGTTCCGCCACGGCGCCGTGCTCATCGTGGACGGCACCCTGGTCGACGCCGCTACCCGGCTCGTCGTCCTGGTGGGGGATGAGCGAGGAAACCACGCAGTGCGCGACTGTGTCCAAGCCGACCCGAAGATCGCTTACTGGACAACTCTTAGGGCTGCGGTCACGTAATTCCCCAGGTGCCGGGCGGGGTGCGTAGGTGTTTGTCCTGTGGCTGAAGGAAACTGTTCGACGGGCCGGGCCGGAACAGGACATGATGCGCACTCGTGACGGCGATGAAGCAGTTCGTGATCCCGGCCGCTGCCCGCAACAACGCCGAGTGGTGCGCGGCGATGAGCCGATCGCACGGCTTGACGGGCGAGTTCGGAGTGCAGGCGTGGGCCGTCTCGGCCCGGCCGCCGCTGTACTACCCCGACGCGGTGACGCTGGTGCCGGGGGCCGATGCGGCCGCGCTGGTGGACCGGATCGATACCGCCGCTGCCGGCGCCTGTGTGAAGGACAGTTTCGCCGACCTCGACCTGGCTGCCGCTGGCTTCAAGGTGCTGTTCGACGCACAGTGGATCCACCGTCCGGCGAGCGCGCCGACCACCTCACCGGACCTCGCCTGGGACGTGGTCAGAGACCGGGACATGTTGCGGGCCTGGGCCCTTGCCTGGGATGACGGGGCCGGCAACGCGGGCCTCTTCCGGCCCGAATTGCTTGATGACCCGGCCACGTCCGTGCTCGTCGGGCACTCCGCTGACGGCCTGGTGACCGCCGGGGCGGTGGCGAGCCGCAATGACCATGTGGTCGGAATCTCCAACGTCTTCGCGCTGGAGGGCGGCGCTGACCGGGCCTGGCCGGTGGTGTTGGACGCAGTGCACCGGCTGTTCCCGACCCTGCCCGTAGTGGGCTATGAGCACGGCGCGGACCTGGATGCCGCTATCCGCCATGGCTTCGAGGCGGTCGGTCCACTGCGGGTCTGGCGGCACGGGTAGTTGATCCGCGGACAGTTCCTGTCGCTGGGGTTCTTCGGGTGCTTGTCAGGGCGGTAGCTGGGGCCGTTCATGATGGCGTGGCGGCTGGCGTTGATCAGCCGGTCCAGCAGCGATTCGGCGACGACCGGGGTGGGAAAGAGCATACCCGTCGCTGGGTGCCCGGTTGCTGGTGCCCAGAAAGTCAAAGTCGATCTGGGCTTCCGAGCCCGGCTCGCCATCATCCTGCAGCACCGTGACCTTCGAGCGGGCCGCCTCGTCGGGCAGGTTCTCGTGGACCCAGCGGCGGAACCTCGACAAGAGCACCTCAACTTGCCCTCGCCCTGACGACGTTGGTGGATCGTGGGGACCGTCGTGGTCTCCAGCAGGGACTTGCCGCAGTCGCGGTACGTCGCGTCCCGGTCTCCGCGGTTCGATCTCTGCCCACCGGAGCTGGTTCAGCTGCCAGCTGGCCAGCTCCGGGGGGACCAGCTCTTGAGCAGCTTGGCCCAGTCCGTCTCGCTCATGAGCGGCCCGCCCGGACTGGTCCCGGCCGCCTCCGCCGGCGCCAGGTACTTCCTGACCGTCTTGCGGTTGGCTATGAACGTGAGTTGGGGGCTCTGGCACAGATCTTGGGGACCGGTCACGGAGGGTCACAATGGTGTTCGGTTGTGAAGGCCCGAGTCCGTCTGAGACCGCGTACGCCCCGCCGTCCGACCGACGGGATTGACGCTCCGTCAGGTGTGCGGGCATCTGTCTCGTGGTCGGCTGTGGCCGGTGACGGTACTGGCTATGCAGGCCGACACATCCTTCTGGGACTCGCTGGTGTTCGCTGGGATCGACGAGGTGGACGTCGAGACGGTAACCGCTGCCTTCGGCACGGTCGACGTGGTGGCGAGAGGGCGGGCGGCCGGGGCTGCGTGCCCGGACTGCGGACGCTTCTCGGGTCGGGTGCACGACTCCTACCAGCGTCGGGTGAAGGATCTTCCGCTCGGTGGTCAGAGCGTTTTGATCCGGCTGAAGGTCCGGCGGTTCATCTGCGGCCAGGACGACTGCGCGCGTCGTACGTTCGCCGAGCCCTTTGCCCAACTGGCCATCCCGTACGCGCGTTTCACTACGCGGCTGAACCACGCCCTGGAGCGTGTCGGGCTCGCGCTCGCCGGACGAGCCGGCGCCCGGCTGGCCGGCCAACTGGGCTTACACGCGGGGCGGATGACCTTGTTGCGCAGGGTCATGTCACTGCCGGACCCGCTGTTCAGCACACCGCGCGTACTGGGCGTGGACGACTTCGCGATCCGCCGGGGACAGACCTATTCCACTGTCTTGACCTGCGGAGAAACCCATCGCGTCGTCGATGTGCTCCCGACACGGGAATCTGGACCGCTGACCGCGTGGCTGACGACCCACCCCGGCGTGGAAATCATCTGCCGGGCTCGGGCGGGCGCCTACGCCGAGGGTGCGAGGCTCGGTGCCCCTGGTGCTCTGCAGGTCGCCGACCGGTTCCACCTGTGGCAGGGGATCGGCCGGGCCGTGGAGACCTGCGTCGCCGCCCACCGAGAGTGCTTACGATCCGCGGCACCGCCCACGCCGACGAGCGCCGACACGCCGCCGGACGGCTCCGGGCTCCCCGTCCCTGCCCCCGCCGGCCGACGCGCTGAGCGAAAGAGGGCCGCACACGCCATGGTTCACGAGTTGCTCGCGCAGGGACACTCGCGCCGGGCGATCGCCCGCCATCTGGGCTGGGGACTTAACACCGTGCTGCGCTACGCGCGCGCAGCCCACTGGCAGGACACCCTCCGCGAGAACCGGCCCAGGTCCAGCAGACTGGATCCGTATAAGCCCTACCTGGAACGACGGTTCACCGAAGGATGCACGAGCGTCACCCGTCTGCACCGCGAACTGCTCGCTGAGAACGCCCCCGTCACCTACCAGATGGTCCGGGCCCATATCGCCAGCCTGCGCGCCGCCCCGCCACAGGCGCCGCCCCCGCCGCCGACGGTGCGGCAGGTAACCGGCTGGCTCACCCGACACCCCACCGCCCTGAGCGAGGAAGACCTCGCCGCACTCAAGGGTGTTCTGGCCCGATGCCCCGAGCTGGACGCCGCCGCAGGACATGTCCGCGACTTCGGCGAGATGATGGCCCACCGCCTCGGTCCCACGCTCCCTGCCTGGATCGACGCCGTTGACGGCAGTCAGTTGCCTGGCCTCACCGGATTCGCACTCCACCTGCTCCGGGATCTCGACGCCGTGACAGCCGGACTCACCCTGCACTGGAACTCGGGCGGCACCGAAGGAGCCGTGAACCGCATCAAAAAGGCCAAAAGGCAGCTCTACGGGCGAGCGGAATTCGCACTGCTCCGCAAGATGATTCTGCTGCAGTGACCCGCCCCTCGATATTCGGGTGAAGGCATGGGAGAGGCTGCGTAGGGTGACGCGCGTGGACCCAGCTGACTTCTACACCGGCATCGTCGCGGAGCTCTACGGACCTCTGAAGTCCTTCTCCCAGGACCCCGAGCCCTACGCAGCCTTCATTCAGCAAGCAGGCATGCCAGCACTGGAGTTGGGGTGCGGAGATGGTGAGCCCCTGCTCGAGCTGCGCCGACGCGGCCTGGACGTCGACGGCGTCGACTCCTCCGCCGACATGCTGGAGCGGCTCCGGCGAAGGGCAGACGAACAAGACATCCGTGCCACCGTGTTCCACCAGCGCATGGAGGCTTTACACCTGCCCCGGCGCTACCGGGCGATCTTCCTCGCCGGGCCGACCTTCACCTTGCTCCCCGACGATGACACAGCGCTCGCCGCCCTGCGCAACATCCACGCTCACCTGGCTGAGGGCGGCACCGCCCTGGTCCCCCTGTTCACCCCCGCACCGACCCCCGCCGAACAGATCGGCCGGGTGCGCACGGCCGCCGCACCCGACGGCGCCGAGCTTCGGGTGTCCATTGTCGCCGAGCAACGCGACGAGACAGCCAGGACACAGACGACGCTTCTCCGCTACGAACGGCACCACGGCTCAGACAGCACCATCGAAGAGCGCCCGTGGATCATGCATTGGTACACAGGGGACCAGTTCGAGAAGCTGGCCACGACCGCTGGCCTGGCCGTGACCGCGGTCACGGATTCGGACGGCAAGCCAGCCTCTGCTGATGCCACCGGCCTGCTGCACTTCCGACTCCAAACCACCTGACCGCCTCGCCTGTGAGAAGGTCCGGGATCACCCTCCGCAACCGGTCCCCAAGATCTGTGCCAGAGCCGAGTTGGGGAGTCGTTTCGCGATGAGTGTGGGGGTCGAGTTCTGACCGAGTTTGCGATGTCGGGTCTTTTTGACGTCAGCCGGGGGTTTGTGGTGGGACTGTGAGGTGTGCTTAGGGGCTGGGGGCCTCATGGGTAACTCGCAGTCGAAGGTCGAGCTGTACGCGGCGATCCGCAAGGACCACCTGCTGGGGATGTCGCTGCGGTCGTTGCAGCGGGTGCACAACGTGACGTGGCGGACGGTGCGGCGGGCCCTGGATGGACAGTGGCCGGAGCCACGGAAGTCTCCTCGGCGCAAGGAGTCGCGGCTCGATCCGTACAAGCCGTTGATCGACGGGATACTGCGGGCGGATCTGGATGCGCCGCCCAAGCAGCGGCACACCGCTCAGCGGATCTTTGACCGGCTGGTCGAGGGCCATGAGGCCCGCGACATCTCCTGTTCCATGGTCCGTCTGTATGTGCAAAACCGCCGCAAGGAGATCCGCCGCAAGGCTGGGGTCGGCCCGGAGGCCATGTTCGGCACCGAGGCCGCGATGAAGGGCTTCAGGGTCCGCTACGTGCTGGCCACCAAGCTCGTCAACGAACTGGTCGAGGCCGCCGACGACAAACAGCTCACCATGACCATCGCCCCCGGTACGGACGCGTCGATCTCTAATGCATCGATGAGCTCGGCTCCATGGAACTGGACCGCCGGGGAGCCGAGCTGCTGTTCCAGGTGCTGACCGAGCGCGAGGAGAAGAACAGCGTGGCTATCGCGTCAAACGAGTCGTTCTCCGGGTGGACCAAAACCTTCACCGCCCCCGGCTCTGCGCGGCCATCGTCGACCGGCTCACCTTCAACGGCGCCATCATCCAGACCGGCACCGACTCCTACCGCCTCGCCCACTCCCAAGCCCAGGCCGAACACGGCGCGGCTGGCTGAGCGCTTCTGCACGCTTCCTGTCGGGCCAGCTTCGGGTGGTGCTGGTTGGTCCCGGTCAGGGGCCCAGCGGCAGGCGGGGCGAGAGCCCGGTGCGATCGAGTGCCCTGCGAAAGACGGTTGTTGCAGACATCCGGGAAGTGGCTGCTGTCTACGTTGCGGCGGTTCGGATCCCGAGGGCGAGAAACACCACTGCTGTGATCTTGGCGGTCGTGCGTTTGAAACGGGGTTTTTGCAAGGTATGTGAGGCACGCCGGATGAGGACGGTCCAGGCAAGGAGCCAGAGTGCCGTCAACAGCGCGTGGGCGCTGGCCAGGGTGAGGATCTGGCTGTCGAAGGAGCGGTCGTCTTCGATGAACTGGGGTGCCAGGGTCAGGTAGATGGACGCCGCCTTCGGGTTGAGGACGTTGCCGAGCAGGGCTTGGGTATAGACGGAGTCCGACTGCACTGGGAGACGCCGAGGTCCGGGAGTGCGCGCCTTCCCCACTGCGGAACGCCATGTCCACAGCCCCAGGCCGATGAGGTAGGCGGCACCGATGGCCTTGACGGCTGTGAAGGCCTGGCTGGAGCGCATGACCAGGGCGGACAGGCCGACCATGGCGAGGGTAGCGTGGATGTACAGGCCGGTGACCGTACCGAGGACGACAGGCAGAGCCTGGCGGCGGCCCTTGTCGCTGACATGCCGCATCAGAAGGGTCAGGCTGGCTCCGGGGGCGGCGACGAGGGGCAGGAGTGCCGCCAGGAACCCGAGAACGGCGTAGAGGTGGACCACGTTTCCTCCGGGTCGAGCAGGTGGGATCAGAGCACAACGCGGTAGTGGGTGGTCAGGCGCCGGTCGTCGCCCAGGATGTGGAAGGCGAGACCGGGCGGCTGGTCGCGGTCTGCAGGGCGGTTGCCTTCCCAGGGCATGCGCAGGGTCCAGGTGACGGCCGGCCCGACGATCAGCGGGCGGGCGGCAAAGGTCGAGACGGCCGCGGTATGGGCGTGGCCGGTGAGGACGGCGACCACCTGCGGGTGCGCGTCCAGCAGCGCGGCCAGTTGTGCGGGCTGTTCCAGCATGCAGGAGTCGGGCAGTGGGTGGTGGACCTCGACCGGTGGCTGATGGAAGGCGATCACTGCCGGAGTGTCCTGCGGCAATGCGGTGAGTTGGGTGTCGATCCAGTCCAGCGTCTGTGCGTCGAGGCGTCCCTCGTCACGGCCGGGGATGGTGGAGTCGCACATCAGGATGGCGGTCCCTGCGATGTGGTGGATCCGGTTGACGGGCCTGTGATCGGGTGTCTCGCCGAGTAGAGCCTTGCGGTAGGCCGGACGCGCATCGTGGTTCCCGGGGCAGGTGAGTACCGGGAAAGGGGCCGTCAGGATGCGTGCCGCTTCCTCGTATTCGGCTTCCTCGCCGTGATCGGCGATGTCTCCGGTGACCAGGACCGCATCGACCGGGTGAGGCAGGGCCCGCAGGTAGTCCATGACGCGGCTCGCGCGCGCGGTGGCCCTCTCACTGCCGTCCAGGTGCAGGTCGCTGATCTGGGCAAGCAGCACCGTCATTGTCTGTCCCCTCCCACGGCGGCCGCTCTGGCCGCCGGTTCACCGCGAGGCGGGGCGTGTCACCCCCCCTCGACACCTAACGGAAGTTCATATTTTACCGTTAGGAACTTTAGGGTGTGCACGGGAATGTGATCAAGTGGTCAGGCAGGGCAAGGGAAGGAGGCACTATGGAGCGCTGGCTGGCACTGGAGCTGGTGAGCACGATCCGCCACGACGGTGACGGCGGCGTCACTGACGACCTCGCCACGACACACGGAACAACACGGTGGATCCAGGCGCAGGCCGATCTGTTGGCCGGCCATCTTCCGGCCGGAGAGCTCACGGCAGACGAGGGCCTCAGGTTGGAGATCACAGAGTTGCGGCGGTCAGTCCGGGCGCTGTTCGCCCGGGCGGTCAGCCCCGCTCCCCCCAGCTCGGCGGACGCCCAACGACTGATGCCTGCCGATCAGGCATTGGGCCACCTCAACACGGTTGCCGCCCGTGAACCCGTCGTCCCACAGATGGACTGGCTACCGGAAGGCACCCCCGTAGCCCGGCTGCTGTCGACGGAGAAGGAACCGAAGGTACGCCTCGTGGCGGCCCTGGCGCGCGCCGCCATCGACTTCCTGAGCGGCCCGCAGCGCGAGCAGTTGCGCGCCTGCACCGCACCCCGCTGCGTGCGCTACTTCGTCAAGAACCATGGGCGGCAGGAATGGTGCAAGCCGTCATGCGGAAACCGCGCCCGAGCAGCTCGCCACTACCAGCGGCAGCGCGTGGCGACGGCGAGTGACATCAAGACTCATCGCGATTGATCATGGCGAAGACCGACCGCTGATTCCCCAACACATCGCGAAACAACTCCCGTTCAGACCTTTGTAGCCATGCGGTCCACCCCCAGCGAGGCGGACACCTGGCTCTTCGAGAGGCCCGCGTACCAGTGCACGTAGATCTCGACGATGTCGACCACGGTGAACGTTCTCCTGGCCATCCGGCGTGTCCGTCGACCTCGCGGTTCGCAGGTCGACGGACCGCGACGTCTCCGAGAGGACCAGAACCCTCAACCCGGCACCGGCATGCCAACAGGGGAACCCGACGAATTCACAAGAAAGATCCAACTGCGCTGGCGGCCCAGCGCCGCAAGCGTGCCCGTATTCGCCGCGAGAAGGGCATCCGTCGGGGTGGACGTCCCCTCGCCGGTGCCGCTTGGCCAGCCCGGTGACCTCTCCCGGCCGGGTCCTAGTACTCCAGCTGTAGATCGTGATAGATCGTGATCTTGCTGGTCGAGGCCGGTCCGGGAACGCGTACGGCCACCGTGTTCATCGGTGTGTGAAGACAGAAGATCAGGCGATAGCCGCAGGTCGCAGCATAGGTCCTGCCCGCTGGCAGGACATGTTCGAGGCCCTGATGGGCCGCATCGCGGGCCGCTTTGCCCGGCTGGAATCGCGGCGCCGGCGCGGCAGTTCGTTCTCGGGCTGGCTGATGTCGGACCTTCCGCGCAAGTACTGCTGGACGCTTGCCGAGCACGCCGGATACGCGTCCCCGGACGGTCTGCAGCACCTGCTGTCCCGGACCAAGTGGGACGCCGACGCGTCCGCGACGACGTCCGCGGTTTCGTCATCGAGCACCCCCGGGGCGACGACGCGGTGCTGGTCGTCGACGAGACCGGCGACCTGAAGAAGGGCACGTACACGGTCGGCGTCCAGCGCCAGTACACCGGAACCGCCGGACGCATCGAAAACAGCCAGGTCGCCGTCCACCTCGCCTACTCCACCCCGCTCGGGCACGTGGCGATCGACCGGGAACTGTATGTCCCGCGCTCCTGGCCCCAGGACCTGGCCCGCTGCCAGGCCGCCGGGATTCCTGGCACCGTGGGCTTCGCCACGAAGCCCCAAATTGCCGCGCACATGATCGGCCGCGCACTGGATGCCGGAGTTACCGCTTCCTGGGTGGCCGGCGACGAGGTCTACGGGGGCAACCCGCACCTGCGGACCGCGTTGGAGCAATGGCAGCTCGGCTACGTCCTCGCGGTCGCATGCGGCCACCAGATCACCACCCATGCGGGCGCGTTCCGTGCCGACGCCCTGGTCAAAACGAGATCCAGCACCTTTCACGACACTCGTTGTCCGGCGTGTCCTCGACGCGGCACACCGGCTGCACTGGTCGATCTGGCGCCGCCGCCATCAAGTGCGCGCCCGCGCAAGCCACTACCACCGCCAGGTGGCCCTCCACCCGTGAAGACCGCATCTCGGCCAGCCCGCCGCCGAGGCACGCAACGCTCGATTCGGACCGGGCACCCACCAGACCAGGAAGAATATTCGCGTGATCACTTGTCATCTGCGCTACGAGATCGACCCCAACCAGACTGTCGCGTTCGAGAACTACGTGACGGGGTGGATCCCGATCGTCACCCGCTTCGGCGGCACGCACCACGGCTGCTTCTTGCCGCACGAAGGAGCCAACGACATCGCGTACGCCCTGTTCTCCTTTCCCAGCTTGGCTGCCTACGAGGACTACCGTGCTGCCATCCGGCAGGATCCGGAGGCTCAGCAGCTCTGGCAGCTGAGCACGGAGACGCGCTGCATTCGCCGCTTCGACCGGACTTTCCTCCGCCCGGCAATGCAACCGTCAGGCGGCCTGGAGAGCTCATGACCCCGGTTGAGCCGCGTGGCCGACTTCTGCTCCGCAAACAGCGATCAACTCTCGTTCCCTACACGGTAATCTCGGCGAGGTGACCGTTCCCGCACCCATTGGCCCGCCGGAGGTCCTCGCGGCGCCTGATGCGTCCTTCCGGCTGCGTGAGCACCCTGACGCGCTCAGCCCCCTGGAGGTGTGCGCCGCGTTGGGCATTCCGCTGGAGCGGACCGTCAAGACCTTGGCGTTCGTCACCCCCGAGGACGGTCTCCTGCTAGCGGCACTGCCTGGCCATGCACGGCTGCGGTACGGCGCCCTCGCCCGCGCGGCCGGGATCCGCCGGGGCGACTTGTCCCCCGCCGACGCCGGGAGGCCGGCGCGGGCAGGGATGCAGCCTGGCGGGGTGTGTCCCGTGTCCGCAGACCAGGCTGCGGTGGTGGTGTTCGGCGAGTCCGTCAGCGGCCTGGGACGTGTGCACTGCGGCAGCGTCCGACCCGACAGCAGCATCGAGATCGAGGCAGCGGAGCTCATGGCCGCCATCCCGACAGCCGCTACAGCGCCGATCGCTTGCCTCCCGGCGGACGAGCCGGCATGACCATCCGCGACGCCGCACCCTCGGACGCCGATGACGTCTACCGTCTGTTGAGCGGGTTCGTGACGAGCTATGGGCCCAACCGCGCGGTCTTCGACGACGTCACGTTCCCCCGGATCATCGAAACCGCCGCAGACGGCAGAGCCGAGTTCCTGGTCGCCGAGCAGGACTCGCGCGTGGTCGGGTACCTTCTCGCGCTGCGCATGCCCACCCTTTTCGCCGGCGGAACGATCCTCGAACTGCTGGAACTCACCGTGGACGCGCCCGTGCGTGGCCGCGGTACAGGTTCCGCACTGATCCGGGCCGCGCAGGCACGGGCCTGGGAGGCAAAGGACGTCGAGGTGACCGTGCCGACCCGCAGGGCGGCCGATTTCTATCGTGCTCTGGGGTTCCACGAGACCGCCGCCTACCTCAAGTGGTCCACCATGTGATCGGGAAACCACGGCCGGACCGGACGGGCGAGCGCGAGTCAAGGCCATGGGCACGGACGGCGAGGCGGCGAGGCGGCGAGGCGGCGACGCATGAGTGAAGTCGTCCCCTATCTGGTGGTGTCCCGCTGTCTGATCGCGGTGATGGGGTTCTTCACCTGGCTGAAGCGCCTGGTGATCCGCCGCGGACTGGCCGGGTCCGCTCTACGCGGCGCACTGGCCTCCTACGAGGAGGCCATACACATCACCTCCTACGAGTCCCACATCGAGATCCGCGCCCACGCCGACCGTCAGACACCGGTCGTCTCCGACGCCCCAGGGTGGACCGGCCGCACCGCAGCAGGCACGAGCGCGGCCCGGACGCGGCGGTCCCGCCGCCCAGGCAGGCGCCGCCTGCGCCGATGGTTGGGCCGTTAGCGACCCGAGCGGCAACTGCGCCGACGTACTCCTGCTCGACGGTCACGCTGCCATAGGTGCACACTCCCAGGCCGGGACACCTTGCCCCTGACGACAGAGGCCTACCCCCAACCGTGTGGCCCGCGCACTCGGTCACTACTTCGCAAACGCCGCCTAGCAGTAGCCATCCACCCTGGCGCCGGCTGGAGCGAGGTTGGGCCAGGGATGCCCTGCTCTGTCGGAGGCGGCGGACCGCAGGAGGTCAAGAAGGGTGCACCCCGGGTAGCCGCGAAAACTCGCGTAGGCGCCCCGGTAGTAGCAGCTCCAGTAGCTCACGACGCGCCGTTGAGTGCGCGCGAAGAAGGCAGGGTTGTCCACGATGAACTGCCCGTAAGCGAGGTTGCCGCGGGTGCCGGGCGTGGCGAGATCACGGAGCTCATCGCAGATGACGACCAGGATCTCCAAGACGTACTCGCCAGCCAGCTGCACGACGAAGGGGACGACCCATGGGTCCGTGGAACCAACGACCTTCTCCAGGTGACGCTGTCTGACCATCCCGTCGCAGTGCCTTGAGTACAGGCAGTGCAGAAGCTGCCGTTGACGCGACGAGAGCGCCGCCACCGCGTCGGTTGGCGGCTCGTCGTTGTAGAGGCGCCCGGGAATCAGAACCTGCTGCCCCTCGACAGCGACCGAGAACGAGGCATGCGGCTGGAGCCGAGAATCAGGCATCACCGCCAGGACCGCCTCGGCATCGCCTGAAAGCTCGGCTGGGAACACCGTGATCAACGGATTGCTGCTGTCGGAAAGCGGCTGCACGAGCCGAGCATAGGCGGATGCCTCGGCCAGGCAGCCGGCCTCAACGATCCCGCATCCGCCCGACCCGGCAAGGGGATGCAGTCAGAGCACCAGACGGCTCCCCCGCCTCCGACCGCCTCGGCGACTACGCCCGCACCCTCTGGCGGCTGACGATGCGCCGTGAATACGCAATTCCGGGGCTCTGCACGCAATCGTCGCGACGGCGGCACCGTAAACCGCGGGTGTGACAGGCCACCGGCGGGAATGTATTAGGTCTCGCCCGGACGGCTTCCGTCCGGGCGAGACCCAATTCAGGAGGCATCCCGCGATGCCGGCGCGATGAGAATCCGCCAAGCGGAGCGAGAACGAATGTGCATCCGAGAGCCTCAACGCGACAGGACATGAAGCTCGTTTCGCCGCCGTGAGCCTGCCCGGCTGGCCGACGTGCTCGACGTGGTCCGTGTGCTGAGACAGGTCGAGCGCCTGCACCTGGACGGCTGCGAGTGGTGGCTGAAGGGCCCGGTCTCCATGACAGCGGTCATCGATCAGAATTCGAGGGGACTCAGGCCCGGGTAAACGTTCTGCCAGCGGTACCGGGAACTGCGGAAATGCCAGTGGATGAACGCCCGCATGTAGCGATCCAGCCAGGGGCGTTGTTCGTCGCTCGCCAGGGCCAGGATGTGCCGGTAGGCCGCCAGACCGTTGTGCAGTGTCTGGCGATAGACCTCGAGGTAGGGGCGATCCCCCTGGACCGCCTGGCGGTACAGCCGGCCGACCACGAAGTCCTCGCCGTGGACTGCCTCCTTGTAGAAGGACAGAACATCGTTGATGTCGTTCAGGAAAGTCACGCAAGGGCTGAGGGCCGCTGACCAGAACGCCTGATGAGAGCGAGCGTTCAGGCAGGGGTCGGTGAATTGCAGTGATGTGAACCAGAACTGGGAGAAGCCGTTGAAGATGCGCACGAAGTCGCTGTCGACCTCGTCGGATGCCTGCCGGCTGAACTGTGCCTCCATCAGGACGCCGGTGATCGCCTGGTAGAAGAAGGTCTTGTAGACGGCGAGGAACGTGGGATCGCAGAAGGGTGCGATCTCGTCGAACATGTACTGGATGTAGCGCGTGTTCGGGGATTCCGTGGGAGGGGATGTCGACATGCCGGAACGCAGGATCGCTTCGGCTTCGGCCGGATCGTGGCAGCACACGTCGTCCGTTCGGGTCGTAAACACCCAGATCCGATCCAGAGCGAGAGCAAGCGCGTCGTCGGCGACGGGCACCATCAGGGCCCGCATCAGGGTGATGTGCCGCGTGGTGGCGGCGGAAACGGTGACGCCGAAGGCGTCGAACTCGGCGCTGAGGACATGGGCATCCGCGCGGGCCTGCTCCACGTCAACGGGTGGATCGAAGGGCTGGGTGAAGGCGATCATCTCGTCGACAAGGCCGGAGGCCAACACGCTCCCGACCATCGCGCGGTGACCCGGATCGGGAACGGCTGCGAGGCCTCGTCGCGGGGTGTAGTGGAGGGTGTCCACGCCGGGTGGCCGAGTGTGCCTGGCCATGAGGCGGGATGCCTGTTTCACGCCATGTCCTCCCCTTGTGCCGATTCCTCCGGACAGCATGTCCGTGGGCGCCGCAGCGCATGCGCACCATTGAGGGAGGGGCCGCCGCGACCTCTCACGCGCGGGCGCGCGCCGAAGGTGCGCCTGTGCCGGGTCCTGCTGTAGCGGTGAAGGCGACATCACCAGCGGCTGCCCGTCCGCCGAGGGGGCGGAGAGGTCGCGGGGTCGTGGCGGTACGGGCGCGGAGGGCGCTCGTGCTGCGCGCCCGCTGGGCGGGCTGCGGTCGGGCTCCTCGGTCGGGCTGAGCGTCAAGATCGATTGTCAGTGGTGGGTGAGAGCATCGGGGTATCGAGTCGGATGAGGGGGAGTTGTGATGTCCGGAAGCCAGAACTACATCAACCACGTTGCTCTTGTGCTGGATGCGAGTTCGTCCATGTCGCATCTGAGCCGCAAGGTCGTGGAGGTCGCTGACCAGCAGATCGCCTATCTGGCTCGCCGTTCGCAGGAGTTGGATCAGGAGACCCGTGTCACGGTGTACGTCTTCGCGGACCAGGTGGAGTGCGTCATCTATGACAAGGACGTGCTGCGGATGCCGTCCTTGAAGCAGTTGTACCGGGTCGGCGGGATGACGGCGCTGCTGGCGGCGACGCTCAAGTCGCAGCGGGAGCTGGCGCAGACGGCTCAACTGTACGGCGACCACAGCTTCCTGACGTTCGTGCTCACGGACGGACAGGAGAACGCCAGCCACCGTTGCCCGGACGCGCACAGCAGGGACCCGCGCGCGCTGGTCGGGGCCGTGGCCGAGATGATCGACAGGCAGGAGGACAACTGGACGCTGGCCGTTCTCGTACCGGATCAGATGGGCAAGCGGGAGGCCATGCAGTGCGGGTTCCCGAAGGACAACATCGCCGTCTGGGACGCCACGAGCACCCAGGGGCTGGAGGAGGCCGGGCAGGTCATCCAGCAGGCCACCGAGCAGTTCATGGTGGGTCGCTCCCGGGGTATCCGTGGATCGCGGGCGGTGTTCTCCACGGGTGCGCAGGCGGTCAACAAGGACACCATCGAGGCGGCCGGTCTGACGCCGGTGGATGCGTCGGCGTACCAGCTGATCCCGGTGGCCCGTGACGCGGCGATCCGTGACTGGGTCACCGAGTGCGGGCACACGTACCGCACCGGTGGTGCGTACTACCAGCTGAGCAAGTCGGAGAAGATCCAGGCGAAGAAGCAGATCGCGGTGCTGGAGAAGAAGACGGACCGCGTCTTCACGGGGCCGCAGGCACGGGCGCTGCTGGGCCTGCCGGATACGGAGATCCGTGTCACGCCGGATCACAACGACGAGTTCACGATCTTTGTGCAGAGCACCAGCGTGAACCGGAAGCTTGTGAAGAACACGCGGCTGCTGCTCATGCTCTGACGCAGCCACCACCACCGTGGGCAGTGCCGGCGCTGCCCACGGTGCCAGGCCAGTTCGACGGGCGTTCGACCTCGGGGGCCGAGTCGGTGAGTGCGGGCAGGATCGGTGAGTGCGGGCGGGCGGGCGGACGGAGATACGAACGGCGCCGCCGGCCCCGAGGCGGGTACCGCGTAGGGCGCCCGGAACTCCTCACCCGATCAAGAAGGTCGCACCAGGCGCGGCATAGTCGACCGGCCCGTCGAACCGGGTCGAGGCGCGTGTCGCCGCCTGGTGCGGGGTGAGGAAGGGTCCGACGTGGGTGACGATCAGCCGGCCGGCCCGGGCGGCGTCGGCCGTGTCCCCGGCGTTTTCGGGCGTGTGGTGCACCTGATGCACCTGTTCGTTCTCGGCGGGTGCGTCGGCGCTCTCGGCCTCGCACAGCAGCACGTCGCATGCCTCGGCCAGCCGCGTGAGGTTCACGCACGGTGCTGTGTCCCCGGAGTAGACCAGCGATCGGCCCTCGGTCTCGATGCGTACGGCGAAGGCCGGGAGGCCGTGGGCCACTGCGCGGCTGGTCAGGGTGAGGGCTCCGATGTGGGTCTGATGGCCGTCAGCCAGCTCATGGATGGCGAAGGCGGACTCGACGGGGCTGCGGGTCGGGCCGTTGGTGAGGAAGTGAGCCAGGCGGTCGGCGATGCCCGGTGGGGCGTACAAGGGGATGGGTGCGGCGAGTTGCAGGTCCGCGTGGAGCGCCGCGTAGTAGGCGGTGAGCAGGTCCGCGCTGTGATCGGCGTGCAGGTGGGAAATCCAGATCGCGTCCAGCTGATCGAGGCGGGCATGTCGTTGCAGTTGCGCCAGGGTCCCGCTGCCCGCGTCCATCCAGACCTTGGTGCCGGCGCTGGAGAGCAGGTAGCCGGAGCACGGGTTGTCCACGCTCGCGTAGGGCGTCGCACTCCCCAGGACAGTGAGGCGGAGAAGGTCGCCGACCATGGAGGGAGTCTAGGGAGTCCCGCGAACGCTTGCCCACAGGTGGTGACGAGATCCCCGGGCTGCGGCCGCGCGATGCGAAGTCGGCGTCCGACTTGAGACGAGCCGTCTCGTCTTGCTATGGTGGTGGTATGCGTTTCTTCTACTTTCTCTGAGTCCGGGCACGGCCGACGCCGCCGTTTCTGCTGCCCGTAGACCCTTCACATCCCCAGGGAAAGTCACATGCGCGAACGCGCCCGAACCGCCATGCCCGCTGCCGTGGCGCAGCTGTCCGTCAAGGACGTCACCAAGTCCTTCGGCACCCGGACCGTCCTCGACCAGGCCTCCTTCACCGTCCGGCCGGGCGAGAAGGCAGCCGTCATCGGCGAGAACGGCTCCGGCAAGTCCACCCTGCTGCGGCTGCTGGCCGCGGCCGAGACGCCGGACTCCGGTGAGATCACCGTCGGCTTCCCCGGTGGTGTCGGCCACCTCGCCCAGACCCTCGACCTCGACCCGGACTGCACCGTGCGGGACGCGATCGATCTCGCCCTGACCGAGCTGCGCGACATGGAACGCCGGCTGCGCGCCGCGGAGGAGGGTCTCGGTGAGGCGTCGCAAGGTGAACTCGCCGCGTATGGCGAGCTGTTGACCGCGTACGAGGAGCGCGGCGGATACGAGGCGGACGTCCGGGTCGACGCCGCCATGCACGGTCTCGGGCTTGCCGGGATCACCCGGGACCGTGTGCTCGGCTCGCTGTCCGGCGGCGAGCAGTCACGGCTGGCCCTGGCCTGCGTGCTGGCCGCCGCCCCCGAGCTGCTACTCCTGGACGAGCCGACGAACCACCTCGACGCGACGGCGGTGCGCTGGCTGGAGGAGCAGCTGCGCGCACACCGCGGCACCGTCGTGGCGGTCACCCACGACCGCGGCTTCCTGGAGAACATCGCCACGACGATCCTGGAGGTGGACCGGGACGCCCGCACGGTGCGCCGGTACGGCGACGGCTGGGCCGGCTACCGCTCCGCGAAGGCCGCTGCCCGGCGCCGGGCGGAGCAGGAGTACGCGGACTGGCTGGAGGAGGTGGCCCGGACCGAGGAGCTGGTCGAGGCCGCCGGGAAGCGGCTCGCCACGACCGGCAAGGACCCGCGGCAGGGCTTCGGCAAGCATCGGCGTTCGCACGAGGCGAAGCTCGGCGGACAGGTGCGTGCGGCCCGGGAACGGCTGTCCCACCTGCGGCGCAACCCGGTGGCGGCGCCACCGGAACCGCTGCGGTTCACGGCGGCGCTCACGTCGTCGGGCGGCGGCCAGGACGTCAAGGTGCCGCTCGCCGAACTCCACGGTGTGACGGTCGGCGAACGGCTGTGCCTGGACGGGACGTTGACGATCGTGCCCGGGCAGCGGCTGCTGGTCACGGGTGAGAACGGGGCGGGCAAGACGACCCTGCTGCGTGTCCTGGCGGGCGACCTGGAGCCGGACGCCGGGACGGTCCACCGCCCCGCCCGGATCGGCTACCTGGCGCAGGAGCTGCCCGCCCGCTCCACGCGGCTCCCGCTGCTGGCCGCCTTCGCGGCCGGGCGCCCGGGGTTGCCGGAGGAGTACGCCGAACAGTTGCTGACGCTGGGGCTGTTCCGTGCGGAGGACCTGCACGTGCCGGTGGCCGCCCTGTCCGCCGGGCAGCAGCGCCGGCTGCAGATCGCGGTCCTGGTGACCCGGCCCGCGGACCTCCTCGTCCTCGACGAGCCGACGAACCACATCGCGCTCGACCTGATCGAGGACCTGGAGTCGGCGCTTGCGGTGTACCCGGGAGCGGTGGTCGCGGTCTCCCACGACCGCGGCTTGCGCGGGCGCTTTCCCGGGGAGCGGCTGGAGCTGCGCGACGGCCGCAGGCACTGAACCCGCCCCGGCCTCCTGGGGCGTACTGCCTGCTTTGTCACGTACGTATCTAGACCTGTGCGCATCGCCGGTTCACGGTGGTCCCTCCTGTCCGTCCGATCCGTCTGGAGGGGATCCAGCAGTGAGACGTAGGCGATTTGTGGCAGGGGCGATCGGTACGTTGTCGGGGCTCGCGCTCGGCCCGGCCGCGGCGCGGGCCGAAGTGCCGACGCCCCGCGCGCAGGACTGGCAGGCCGTGCCGGCGCCGGGCAGTACTCCGGCCGCGCAACTGCGCCGTATCGCCGCGGCCGGGCCTCGGCTGGCCTGGGCGGTCGGCGAGGAGGGCCGGGCGGGGCCGTCGCAGGGGCGCGCTCTGGCCATGCTGTGGAACGGCGATGCCTGGATGAAGACCGACCTGGCGCACCTCGGCCACACGCGGTTGCTCGACGTCGCCGGTACCTGCTCGGCCGCCGCGTGGAGTGTGGGCCAGCCTGTCGGAACCGGCAGCGCGCTGCTGCGCTGGGACGGAACCACGTGGCGGGAGGCGGCGTTCCCGGGTACGGGTGAGACGGACGTCCGGCTGAACTCGGTGGCGGCGGGCTCCGACCGTCAAGTCTGGATCTGCGGGAGCCGGGGCGGCGGCGCCGGTCTGCTGTACGGCGACGGGGGCGGGGAGGTGTGGCGCTGGCTGGAGCCGATGCCCGTCACGAGCGTGAACCTGTACCGGGTGGTGGTGCGCCCGGCCGGGGAGGTCTGGGTCGGCGGCGACCAGTCGAACGGCGGTGGCTGGTCCGGCCTGGTGGCCCGCTGGGACGGTGCGTGGACGGTGCTGCCCCCGGTCGCGGGCCTGCGTCTGAGCATCGCCGATCTCCACGTGGCCGGGCCGGACGACGTCTGGGCCGTGGGCACCGAGGCCGGCATCGGCGGCCCGCCCGGTCGCCCGGGCAACCCCGCCCTGTGCCACTGGGACGGTACGGCCTGGACTCGGGCGGAAGCGGGCTTCACCGTCGGGTCGTTGAGTGGCATCGCGGGTGACGCGCAGGGCCGTGCCGCGTGGATAGCGGGCTGGAACTACCGGGATCAGGGCCGTAGTACGTATCTGCGTCGCGACGGTGACGCCTGGACCGTCATGCGAGGTCCGGCCGGTACGGCGCCGGCGCCGTACCTCAACGACGTGACGTCCGTTCCCGGCACCGGAGGGTTCTGGTCGGTGGGCATGACGAGTGCGACTCCGGCTCCGCCGACCGAGGCCTACACGGAGGGGCTCGAAGGCTGACGCGATCGGCGACTCTCCGGGGGTCAGTGGCCGTGCCGGCCGTGGAGGAATGCGATGAGAACGGCGGTGAGTTCCGCGGGGGCGTCCTCCTGGACGAGGTGGCCCGCGTGGGCGATCGGTTCCCATCGCGCGCCCGGGATCAGGGCGGCGAGTTCCCGTCCCCTCTCCGGGGGGATCCAGGCGTCGTTCTGGCCCCAGCAGATCAGTGTCGGGACGGTGATCTCGGCGTAACGGTGCTGGACCTCGTCGGTGTAACGCTGGTCGGCCTGGGCGATCTGCCGGTAGAAGGCCGCTTGGCCGGGGTCGCCGAGCCAGGGCTGGACGAGCCGGTCGAGAACCGCGGGGTGCAGGCCCGGGCCGCTGGCGGAACCGACGTACTCACGGACGAGGGCCTGGTGCAGTGGGGGCGGCAGCTGCTCGAAGACCTCGGCGTGCTCGCGCACGAGCCGGAAGAACGGGGACCCCCACGGCGCCAGCGCCACCGGGTCGACCAGGGCAAGGGCACGGTAGCGGGCACCGTGCAGCAGATGAGCCCGCAGGGCGACGGCGCCGCCGAAGTCGTGGGCGACGACGAGCGGTTCCTCCAGTTGCCAGTGGCTCAGGAGTTCGGTGAAGACGCGGCCCTGTGCGGCCAGGGACACGTCCTGGTCCGCGGACTTCTCCGACTGGCCGTAGCCGGGCATGTCCCAGACGAACACCTGGTGGTCCCGGGCGAGGGAGCGGGCGATGGCGCGCCAGACGTAGGAGGAGAACGGCGTGCCGTGCAGCAGGACGACGGGAGGCCGGTCGGTGTGTCCCAGCCGGTCCCAGTGAACCTCACCGGCAGTGCTGGCAAACGTCCTGGTCAGCTGCCATTCGCTCATGCATGCCCCTCCGCTTCCTGACCGTGCTGTCCGTGCAGCCCGTGCTGTCCGTCGAGTCCGTGTCCTCTGTCCAGGAACAACGTGGTCACCTGCTCGGCGAGTTCGTCCTGCGTCATCGTGATCCCGACCTGGACGGTGTGCAGTTGGAGACGGCGGGTCTCCGTACGGAGGCGACTGGTGAACATCTGATCACGTTCGGCGAGGTTGCGGGTGGCCTTGGCCGGATCGCTGGTCTTCCGGACGAAGCCCTCTCCCGCCGCGGCCCGGCTCCGGAAGACGTTCTGGCGGAACTCGGGGGTGGGCAGGAGCCAGACGGCGTGTTCGGGAACGGCGAGCAGCGGTTTCACGAGGTGGGGCAGCAGCCGGAAGCCCTCGACGACGACGCACGGCTCCCGCGGCAGCCGGAGGAGGTCTTCGACGATCAGGCCGAATCCTTCGCCGTGATACCAGTGGAACGTGTCGAGCATGGTCCGCGGGGACCGGTTCACCCAGCGTTCGTCCATGTCCATGGCCATGAACCGGTGCAGGAAGGGCGCCTCCTGGGGCGTGGTCCGTCGGGCGTGCTCCCCCATCACGTCGTCCGTGGCGTAGAGACGCCAGCCGTAGCGGTCCGCGAGGCGACGGGCGATCGTCGACTTGCCGGCTCCGCTGCCGCCGCCGATCCAGTAGACGTGCCGCAGCCGGGCGGCCGACGCGGCGGCGTCGGTCACCTCTTCGTCCTGTCCGGACAGCATCCCTCTCCCCCTGCGTAGGCCGGTCGATGCGAGGAGACCCAGTCTGGCGGCTCGTCAGCCGGTGGGGCCCTTCGACACCTCGGCGCACAGGTACGGGCGGGCGAGCAGCAGGCCGGTGCCGGTCAGTGCGATGCCGACGTAGACCGGCGCGAGGTGGAGGAAGTCGGTGTAGTGGATCGCGCCGTGCACCACGACGGCCGGGAGGAAACCCGCGGTCGCCGCCGCGGTCAGGGTCCAGAAGACCCAGCTCTCCCCGCGTCGCCAGCCCCACGCGCTGAGCAGCGTGATCGCGACGGCGGCGGACATCAGCGCGCCGCCGAAGCCCGCCCGGTCGTGGGCGACGAAGGGCACCAGGTGGGGGTTCACGGCTTCCAGCACGGGTGTGCTGGTGCCCAGGAAGGTCAGGTCGCTCGGCACGAACACCCCTGTCAGACCGACCACCGAGATCACCGCTCCGCCGGCGAACAGCCCGGCTCCGGTGACGATGAGCAGCAGTTGGCCGACCAGCGCCCGCCGTCGCTCCGGCTCCGGTCCTTCGGGCGCGAGGCGCCATCGCGGCGTGTGCGGGGTTCGGCGTACGGCGGCCAGGTACATCGGGAACAGCACGACGGCGGTGGCCGTGTGCAGGGGTTCCACGAAGCCGGTGGCCAGGAAGTAGAACAGGGTGGGGAAGCCGATCGCCCCCGAGATGAGGTACACCTCGCGGGCCCAGGGCCAGCCGCGTCTGATCCCGCCCACGGCGAGGCCGGTGTAGAGGGCGCCGATCGCCACCATGGTGCCGGCCATGGTGATCCGGTCGTGCTGGAGGAAGTGCACGAGGTGGTGGTTGGCGGCATGGAGTTCGTGCAGGGTCATGCCGAGGTAGTCGCGGTCGTACCAGAGCAGTACCGGTCCGAGTGTGATCAGCGCGGCGCCGAGTCCGGCGCCGGTCATGCCGAGCCCGACGAGCAGTGCCCAGCACCAGGCGGGCCAGCGGCGGGGGTCGCGGCCGAGGTCGCGCAGGCGTGGAGCGGGTGCCGTGGGTGTGGCGGCCTCGGTGACCCGTGCGAACCAGCCGGGTCCGGCTTCGACGAGCACCTCGGGGCGGGCGAGTACGACGGTGTCCGGATCGGCGAGTGCGGCTGCCGCGGCGGTGACCGACGGGTCGGACACGCGGACCAGGTGCGGGGCGTCGTCGCCGGTGAACCCGTCGACATGGGGCGCGAGAGCGGCCTCGGTCTGCGCGTCGCGGGCCCCGACGACCACCGGGATCGAACGCCCGGCAGCGGCCTCCCGTACGGTCTCCACGTCGGCGGCCGACACGGGTGACACCTCGACGACACCGGCCCCGAGCGGGGGCATGGCGCGGATCGTGTCGCGGGCGAGCGAGGGCGGCACCGATATGCCCAGGCGGACGGCCAGGGGCACGCCTGCCGTCTCGCCGGCGAGCCGCTCGGGTGGATGGCGGTGGCCGAAGCCCCGGGCGATCAGTCGTGCGCCGGCGGGACGGGAGCCGATCGAGGCCAGCAGCCGCAGCGCGGTGCGCTGCGAGCGGCGGTCGCCGAGGACGGCTGCGGCCGCGCCGCGCAGTGGGTGGTACGTCCAGTCCGGCATCAGTGGCTCTCGCTCCGGGAATCGCTGTGGCTCTCGCTCGGTGGCGTGGTCGCCGGGTCGTCGGGCGGGGTCCAGCCGAGGATCGGTGTCATGGATCGCAGCGTGGCCCGCGTCGGCGTCAGCCGGGCTGCCGTGTCGCGCAGCAGTACGGCGGGCGGCCATGCCAGCTGGCCGAGCGTGCCGAGGCGGGCGGAGCGGCGGGCGACGGCCTGGGTGCGAGGGCGGCGCTGGAGGTCGTACGAGGTGAGCGCGGCGGTGATGTCCGGGGTGCCGTCGAGGCAGTGGGCGAGAGTGACCGCGTCCTCCAGGGCCTGGCACGCGCCCTGACCCAGATTCGGGGTCATGGCGTGGGCGGCGTCGCCCAGCAGCGCGACGCGGCCGTGGGCGAAGGAGGGCAGCGGCGGCAGGTCGTACAGGTCGTGCCGGAGCACCGAGTCCGGGCGGACGGCGGCCAGCAGAGCGGGGACGGGATCGGGCCAGGCCCCGAAGCGGCGCAGCAGCTCTGCGTGCTCGGATGTGGCGGAGGCCGCTCCGGGTGGCAGGGAGGCGGTGGCGAAGCAGTACATGCGCCCGCCCGGCAGCGCCGTGTAACCGAACCTCTCGCCGCGGCCCCAGGTCGCGGCGCCTTCGGCGGGCGGGTCGGCGAGGGGGTCGGTGACCATGCGCCAGGCGGTGTAGCCGACGTACCGGGGACCTGCCGCCGTAGGCCACAGGGCGCTGCGGACCACGCTGCGCAGGCCGTCGGCGCCGATCACGAGGTCGGAACGGGACTCGCCCCCACGGTGTTCGACGATCACGCCATCGGCGTCGTCGCGGACCGCGGACACTTCGCTGCCCGGCCGCAGGCTGTCGGCGGGCAGTGCCTCGGTGAGCGCCCGCAGCAGGTCGGCCCGGTGCAGGACGACCAGGGGGTGGCCGAAGCGGCGCGTCAGTTCCGCGTTGTCCGTACGGGACAGCCAGCGGCCCCGCCGGTCGCGTACCCCGCCGGTGGCCTCGACGGCGCCGAGTGCCCGGACGGTGCCGGCCAGGCCGAGCGCCTCCAGGGCGCGCAGCGCGTTCGGCCACAGGGAGATGCCGGCGCCGATCTCGGTGAACGCGGGGGCTCGTTCCAGCACTTCGACGCGCCAGCCCCGGCGGTGCAGGGCGATGGCCGCCGCGAGGCCGCCGATCCCGCCGCCGACGACGGTCGCGGCACGCTGCGGCATGGGTCCTCGCTCTGGGCTCTGGGCGCCGCCCTCGGTCGGGCGGCCGTCGATCCGGTGCCCGAGCGGCGTGCGATGCGACGCGAGGCTGCTGAGCAGCGCTTATAGCAGCATGTCGACAGAGGCCTGTCAACGTGCGGCAGGGCACGCGACGGCGTGCCGCGAGCTGCCGACAGCGGGCAGCGACGCGGGTTTCGAAGAGGGGGGGCGGGCTCCGCGCGCTGTCCCGACGGACCGTACGCCGCGGACCCGCCCTCCCTCACCGCGTCAGGCCGCGGCGGTCCGGCGTTCGCGCCACCAGGAGGCCGCCCAGGCGAGCAGTGCACCGCCCGCCGCGTAGGCGCCGAGCACCCAGAGGGCCGACGTGGTGGCGTTGCCCGCGAAGTAGACGGTGTTGCGGACGAGGGTGGTGCCCGCGCCCGGGGGCAGGGCCTGGCCGATGGCGCTCCAGAAGGACGGGAGCAGCGGCGCCGGGTAGACGCCGCCGGAGCTCGGGTTGCCCAGCACGACGAAGAGGAGGACGACGACGCCGGTGCCCAGCAGGCCGAGCAGGGTCTGGAGGGCGAGCGCGGTCGTCGCCGAGGCGAGGACGACGAGGGTGCCGATGCCAGTCAGGGCCCAGAAGTGGCCGCCGAGCGCGTCGAACACCGGCCCCACGATCACCGCCCCGGCAAGGCCCGACACGATCGCGTACGGCACGAGGACGGCGAGCCGGATGAGGGTGCGGTGCCGGTTGGCGGGACGGGAACCGGCGGCCATGCCCATGATCGTCGCGGTGAGGTAGCCGCCGATCACCCAGCCCAGCACGAGGTAGAAGGACGTCATGCCGCGCCCGTCACCGGAGTTGGGTGACCGGATGTCGGTGACGGTGATCTGGCGCTTCTGGGCCGCCTCGATCTTCTGGGCGATCTGCGTGGCGGTCTGCGACACCGACGGTCCGCCGGCCGAGGCGACCAGGAGGGTGTCCTTGGTGCCGGTCGCGTCGAAGAGGAAGGCGGCGTCGGCCTCGCGCGTGAGGACCGACTGGCGGGCGGCGGCGGCGCTGGCGGCCGCCGTTGCCTCGACCGGGTTGCCGTCGAGGGCGTTGAGCCGGTCGACGATCTTCGCGGACGCCTGCTGCGGAGCGGCCACGGCGACCGGGATGCGGTGCGGCGTGGGCGAGTGGAAGGCACCGACGTACGAGACGACGAAGGCGAGCTGCACGAGCAGACCGCCGAGCACGAGCCCGAACGCGCGGAGCGTGACGGCGTCCTTGAACTCGGCGGCGAAACCAGGGGACTTGGCGGCGGAACCGACAGGGGTGTCGGCGGCGGAGTCCGTGGGGGACATGCCCGAAGGCGGGCTGGACTGGGAGTTCACGGGGGTGATCGTCGCACGGTCAGGTGAACGACTCTCTTACCGGGATCTCGCCGCCGCTCCTCGGCCGCCCATCCTCGGCCCCCTCCTCGGGCCGCCCCTCCCCCGCCGCCGCCTCCCGGTGCATCAGCCCTAAGGGAGTGTTAGGACTTCGTTCGCCCTGTTGAACGGCACTGTCGTGCCGTCGACTCTGTGTGCTTCCGGGCCGCAGACAAGGGAGTTTTCGATGGCCACACAGACCACACCCGTGAGCGCGCGGGAGTCGCGCCGCGGTGAGCGCAGGGTCGTCAGCAACATCGTGCGCGGATCGATCGGCAACTTGATCGAGTGGTACGACTGGTACGCGTACACCGCGTTCAGCGTGTACTTCGCCGCCGCGTTCTTTCCGTCCGGCGACCAGACGGCGCAGCTGCTGAACACCGCCGCGGTGTTCGCCGTCGGCTTCCTGATGCGCCCGATCGGCGGCTGGGTGCTCGGCCGTTACGCCGACCGGCGGGGGCGGCGCGCGGCGCTGACGCTGTCGGTGACGCTCATGGCGGCGGGTTCGCTGATCGTGGCGCTGACGCCGTCGTACGGGGCGATCGGGGTGGCCGCGCCGGTTCTGCTGGTGACCGCGCGGCTGTTGCAGGGCCTGTCGGTGGGCGGTGAGTACTCGACCTCGGCCACGTACATGTCGGAGGTGGCCTCGCCCGGCCGGCGCGGCTACTACTCCAGCTTCCAGTACGTCACGCTCATCGCCGGCCAGCTGACCGCGCTCGGCCTGCAGATCGTGCTCCAGCAGGTGCTCAGCGCGACGCAGATGGAGGCGTGGGGCTGGCGGGTCGCGTTCGTCGTGGGTGCGGCGGGGGCGATCGTCGTGCTGTGGCTGCGGCGCGGCATGGACGAGTCGGAGAGCTTCGAGCGCGCGGCGGCCGCAGGGGAGGAGGGCAAGGACGGCGGGCCCGCGCGCGGCAGCCTGCGGATGCTGCTGTCCTACCCCCGGCAGTGCCTGGTCGTGGTCGGGCTGACCATGGGCGGCACGCTGTTCTTCTACACGTACACCACGTATCTGCAGAAGTTCATGGTCAACACCAGCGGCATCGCCAAGCCGACGGCGGCCTGGATCAACTTCTTCGCGCTGCTGGTGTTCGTGCTGCTCCAGCCGGTCATGGGTCTGCTGTCCGACCGGGTCGGTCGCCGTCCGATGCTGATCGCGTTCGGGGTGCTCGGAGCCGTGGTCGTGGTGCCCTCGCTGACGCTGCTTTCGCACACCAGCGATCCGGTGTACGCGTTCCTGCTGATGGTCGGGCCGCTGGCGGTCAGCTCGCTGTACACCTCGATCAGCGCGGTGGTGAAGGCGGAGCTGTTCCCGACGTCGATCCGGGCGCTGGGCGTCGGTCTGCCCTACGCGCTGACGGTGGCCGTGTTCGGTGGGACGGCCGAGTACGTGGCGCTGTGGTTCAAGAACGCCGGGCACGAGAGCTGGTACTTCTACTACGTCACCGCCTGTGTCCTGATTTCGCTGCTCGTCTACATTCGGATGCGCGAGACGTCCGACGGATCGCCGCTGGAGAGCGAGACCCGCGATCACTGACGGAAGGAAGGCGACCGTGCGCGTGCTGCTGGCCGAGGACGACGACGGGGTGGCCGACGCCCTCACCGAGGCCCTGTACGAGCACGGTCATCTGCCCAGTCGGGTCCGGCGCGGCGAGGAGGTCCTCGTCCGGCACCGGCAGGCCGACCTGCTGCTGCTCGACCTCGGCCTGCCCGACCTCGACGGACTGGAGGTGCTGCGCAAGCTGCGTGCGGTGAGCGGCCTTCCGGTGGTGGTGCTGACCGCGCGGGGCGACGAGCGGTCGGTGGTGCGCGGCCTGCGCCTGGGCGCCGACGACTACCTGGTCAAGCCGGTGCGGCTGGCCGAGCTGCTGGCCCGGATCGAGGCCGTCACCCGCCGCGCCACGACGGCGGCCGTGACTGCCGCCGCTCCGGCGCCGCGTACGGTCCGTGCCGAGGACGTCGAGGTCGACCTCGGCGCGCGCCGGGTGACGGTCGGCGGGGCCGAGGTGCGGCTGACCACCAAGGAGTTCGCGGTCCTCGCCGCGCTGGCGGCCAGGGCCGGTACGGCGGTCAGCCGCCAGCAGCTGATGGACGAGGTCTGGGGCGACGCCTACCTGGCCGTGTCCCGTTCGCTCGACGTCCATCTCACCCAGCTGCGGGCCAAGATCGGCCGCCCCGAGGTGCTGACCACGATCCGCGGCTTCGGCTACCGGTTCGGCGGCTGAACGGGCCGGGGATCTCGCATGCGTACCCGGGTACTGACCGTCGTCCTGGCCTTCGCCGTGCTCGCGGTGGCCGGCTTCGCCGTGCCGCTGCTCGGCGTCACCGCCACCCAGCGCACCGAGCAGTTCGTCGCGGCCCGCGCCGCCGACCTGGACCGCTTCGCCGGGCTGGCCGAGCAGGCCGCCGTCAGCGGCGACACCGGCGCGCTGACCACCGAGGTCACCCGGTACACCGAGCTGTACGGCGAGGCGGTCGTGGTCGTCGACGCCCGCCGTGCCCCGGTGGCGCAGACCGGCGGCATGCGCGCGGCCGACCCGACCGTCGCCCGCCTGGTCGACGCGGCCTTGCGCAACCAGCCGGTGTCGCCCGGGGGCACGCTGCGCCCCTGGTCACGCGGCGACAAGCTGCTCGCCCGGCCGGTGGGCACCGGCACGCGGGTGTCCGGTGCCGTGGTGCTGCGGGCGTCGGTTCGGGCCGCCGCGGACGACATCGCGCTGCGCTGGGCGCTGGTCCTGGCCGGCGCGGGCCTGTTCGCCGTGGCCTGTCTGCTGCTCGCCCGCGCCGCCACCCGGTGGGTCGTACGCCCCCTGCACCGCCTGGACCGGGCGGTCGGCGCGCTCGCGGCAGGGCTGCCCGCCGAGCACGCCCGGGAGGGCGGCCCGCCCGAACTGCGCCAGCTCGCCACCGGCTTCAACCGCATGGCCGACGCCGTGTCCACCGCGCTGGAACAGCAGCGCCGCCTGGTCGCCGACACCTCGCACCAGCTGCGCAACCCGCTCGCCGCCCTGCGTCTGCGCATCGACTCGCTCCAGCCCCGCCTGCCCGACTCCGCCACCCGCACCTACACCGGCGTGACCGCCGAACTCGAACGGATGGAGCACCTCCTGGACGACCTGCTCGCCCTCGCCGACGCCGAACACCGCGCCGGCGAACTGGCCGTGACGGACGAACGCGAGGCGTCCTGCGACGCGACGGCGGTCGCCGCGGCCCAGACCCGGCTGTGGCACCCGGTGGCCGAACAGGCGGGCATCCGCCTGGAGTTCCTCCCCGGCACCGCCGTCCCGGCGAACTGCACGGAGGGCGAACTGGCCCAGCTGGCCGACATCCTGCTCGACAACGCGATCAAGTACGCCGGGAACGGCGCCCGTGTCCGTACGCGCTGTTTCGCCCAGGGCCCGGAGGCGGTGTTCGAGGTACAGGACGACGGACCGGGCCTGGCCGAGGGGGAACTCCCGCAGGCGGGCATCCGTTTCTGGCGCTCGCAGCGTCACCGCGAGGTGCGGGGCAGTGGGCTCGGTCTGGCCATCGCCGAGCGGTTGGCGGCCGGCCGGGGCGGACGGGTCGAGTTCGCGACGGCCGAACCGCACGGCCTGCGGGTCCGGGTGGTGCTCCCGCGCGGCGAGCACGGGGCGTCTGGTCCGAAGGGGCCTGCGGCATGACCAGCCCCGCCCGCCGCACCGCGCTGCGCGCCGCCCTCGGCACAGCCTGCACGGCCCTGCTCGCCGGCGCCGGGACGGCCGACGCCCGGCACACGGACCGTGGCCCCGAGGGCCGGCTGCGGATCGCGACCGGCGAGTCCGGCAACTTCTACGCGGCCTTCGGCCGGCTGCTCGCCGCCCAGGTGACGGCGGCCTACCCCCGGTTGTCCTGCGAGGTGATCAACAGCGAGGCCAGCGTGGCCAACATACGGCTGCGCGCACGCCGGGCCGATGTGGCGCTGGCACTGGCCGACATCGCGGGGGCCGCGTACGGCGGCTCGGCACCGTTCGGCCAGCGGGTACCGCTGCGGGCCATCGGCCGGGTCTACGAGAACTACCTTCAGCTGGCCGTGCGCGCCGACACCCGGATCGCCACCGTCGCCGACCTGGCCGGGCACACCGTCTCGCTGGGCGCGCCCGCATCCGGCGGTGCCGTCCTCGGCGACCGCCTGCTGCGCGCCGCGGGGCTGACGCCGGGCGCCGACGTCCGCGTCCGCCATCTGTTGCTGCCCGAAGCGGTGGGCGCCATGCGGGACGGCGCGATCGACGCCCTGCTGGTGTCGGGCGGCCTCCCGCTGCCGGCGCTCTCCGGCCTCGACACCCGCCCCGGCATCCGCCTCCTGCCGCTGGCCGACCTCCTGGCCCACCTGCGCGCCGACGCGGGACTCCTCGCCTCGGGTGTGGAGCCGGTGACGGTGCCGGCCGGGGCGTACCGCGGCACGCCCGAGGTCACCACCATCGGCGTCGCCAACCTCCTCCTGTGCCGCCCCGACCTGCCCGCACCCGTCGCCGCCGCCCTCACCCACGTCCTGGTACGCCGGGCCACCCGCCTTGTCCCCACCACGGCCCTCGGCACACAGTTCCTCGACGCACGCAGCCTGATCTCCACGGGGGTGGTGCCGCTGCACTCGGGGGCGGTGGCGGCCTACCGCGAGCTGCATGGGTAGCGTCAGCGGCGCGAGGCCTGGGCGCGGGACGCTGTACAGAGGCCCTTGTTTCCGACCCAGGGCTGCTCATGGAGGCCGGGGTGGGTCGGGTTCACGGCGTCGAGGGCGTCCAGGGCGTCGAGTGCCGGTCGGACGAACGGCTTGGTGGCCTTCTGGTGCTGGGGCAACTCGTAGGTGGACAGGCAGCCGCCGGGTGCCCCCGGACCCGGCCGAGCCTCTCTCCGTACAGCTTCTGGTAGCCCTTGGACGTCGCCCAGGCAGCAGGAAGGGCGACTCGCCGTGGTACGGCACCGCGTACTGGCCGCCGTTGTACGACAGCGACTCGCGCACCGTGGGGATGAGTCCCGTATGTCGTAGTCGCCTTGGCGGGCGTAGCCGTCGAGGCGGGTCAGCCATCCTCGCGACGCCCAGATCGGTGCCTCGTACGGGCCGATGGCGACGACGTCGTAGTGGCCGGATCAGGGCCGCCGACGCCGCGGTACGGGTCAGTCGTGCTCGGCGTTCGTCCGGCATCGATGCTCCCGGATTGTCACTCGGGGAGTTGCTCCGAGCTTGCGAACGAGACGTAGTCGGACAGGTTCAGGAGGCAGCCGGGGACGCGGTCGGCCGTGGACGCGCCGAAGTAGGTGCCGACCTGTTTCTCGCCGTCGGCGGGGACCCCCATTCCCAGCACGTAGAAGACCCCCACGACCTCGACCAGGAAGGTGACACAGAGATGCCGGCCTGAACGGGGACCCGCACGGCTCAGCGGCGTGCGCGGGCGAGCAGGGCCGCGTGGGGCAGCGCCAGCCGGCCGTGTTCGTCGGTGAACTCCGCGCCGAGGAGGTCGAAGTGGCGCTTGATCTCCGCGCGCATCCGGGGTGTCTGGCTCTGCACGAGCCGGCCTCCGGAGGCTACGCCCGCCGCGGGACCGGCCCACCACTCGGCGGCGTCGGTGTGGTGGTCCCAGCGCAGGGTCTCGCAGGCCGCCTCGCGCAGTCCTGCCGCCGTCATCAGGCCGGTCAGGCCGCTCTCGTCGCGGGAGAAGTCGTCCTCGGGGGCCAGCCCGTCGGGCAGTTGCGGTGGACGTGCCGCGCCCGCTGCCTGGATCGCGCGGCCGAGCAGGGTCTGGCCCGGTGCCGGTGGCGCCGCCCAGATCGTCAGGGCGATGCGGCCGTTCGGCCTGAGGACGCGGCGCAGTTCGGCGAGGGCGATCCGGGGCCGACCTACGTGGTTCAGGACGAAGTTGGCCACGACGGCATCGAATTCCCCGTCGGTGAAAGGGAGTTCGGGGAGCACGGCCAGGCGGACGTCGGCCGTCGGTGCGGCCCGCGCGGCCAGCTCGACCATGGTCGGCTCCGCGTCCACGGCGGTGACCTTCGCGCCACGGGCACACGCGGCGGCCGCGACCGTCCCCGGGCCCGTGCCCACGTCCAGCACCCGCGCGTCCGGACCGACACGAGCGGCGTCGAGCAACCGGGGCACCGGGTGGGCACACAGTCGGGCGTAGCTGCGGGCGTAGGCGGCTCCTCGGCCGGCCCAGATCAGCCGTTCGCTCGCGTCGAAGGCCGTCATCGTCAGCGAGGCTTGTGGGCCGCGGCGAAGGCGTCGGCGGCGGCGAGGTCGAAGTCTCCGTGATCGCTGCCCAGGCCCTGGGCCACCAGGGCCGCCGCGGCGGAGCCGAGGACCGCCGAGTCGTACGGGGTGCGGCCCAGGCCCGTGCCGCGGACGAAGCCGGCCGAGAACGCGTCGCCGCAGCCGGTGGTGTCCACGACGTCGATCGCGAAGGCGGGGACGTTCTCGGTGCCGTCCGGGGTGACCAGCAGGGCGCCGTCGCCGCCGCGGGTGACCGCGACGAGGCCGGCTCCGGCGGCGAGGAGCTTGTGCGCGCCCTTGACGAGGTCGTCCTCGCCGGTGAAGCCGAGGACCTGGTCCTCGTTGGGCAGCATGTGGTCGACGAAGGGCAGGAGGGCCTCGATCTGCTCGAAGCTGCCGAGTGCGCCGGGTGCGAGAAGGTCCACTGACGTGATCACGCCGTGTTCCTTGGCGTGCGACAGGATGCGCGTGGCGGTGTCGGCGCCGATCAGTTCCGGGCCGCCGAGGTGGAGGTGGTCCGCTTCGGCGAGCGCGCCCCAGGGCACGTCGTCGGGGCCGTAGGTGATGTTGGCGCCGAGCAGGTGGAGCGAGGGCCGGTCGCCGTTGGGGCGGATCGGGAGGACGCTCGCGGACGTGGGCGTGTCCGGACGACGGACGAGAAAGCGGGTGTCGATGCCGGCCGCGCCCAGGAGTTGGACCACCATGTCGCCGGTGGGGTCGGAGCCGATGGCACCGGCGCTGCTCACGGAGGCGCCGAGTTTGGCGAGGGTGAGGGCGGTGCCGCCGGCTGTCCCGGCGGCGGTCATCCTGATGTCCTCGACCAGGGTGGCGCCCTGCCCCTCGGGTATGGCCTCGACCGGCCGCACCAACACGTCCAGCACATGTACGCCCAGCGTGACGACCTTCATCGGTTTCCCTCCTGCACGGGTGGTACGGGGTGGGTGGTGCCGTAGTTCCGGGCGAGCGCGGCCTCGATCACCGCGCGTTGCTGCCGCTCGTCGAGGACGCGGGGTTTTCCGAGGGCGGCCGCGTGCTGGTAGACCCCGCACGCCCACTCCAGGAGCAGTGCGTGCTCGACCGCCTTGTCCAGCGTGGGGGCGTGGGTGAGGGCGCCGTGGCTGGCCAAGAGTGCGGCGCTGCGGCCCTCCAGCGCGGTCAGTACGGACTCGGCGAGCTCGGGGGTGCCGAAGGTGGCGTACGGTGCCACGCGCACGGAGCCGCCCAGGGTCAGCAACTGGTAGTGGATACAGGGCAGTTCGTCGAGGACGCAGGACAGTGCGGTCGCCATCGGGGCGTGGGTGTGGACGACCGCGCCCGTGCCGTAGCGGCGGTAGACGCCGAGGTGGAGGTCGAGTTCCGAGGTGGGCGCGAGCGTTCCGGCCACGAGGTTTCCGTCGAGGTCCACGACGGTCACCTGGTCGGCCGTCAGTTCGGCGAGCACCGCGCCGGTCGCCGTGATCGCGACCCGGTCGTCGACCCGCATGCTGACGTTGCCGGCCGTGCCGATGAGCAGCCCCTCGGCCCCGAGTCGACGGCTCGCTTCGGCCACCGCGGCGCGCTCCTGACCCAGCACTGAGCTTGAGTCGGTCATGTACGCGACGGTAACCTAAACCTGAAACAAAGTCACGTTCAGGTTCGGAGGCCGTACATGGGCGATCCCGTCGCGCAGCCCGGCGACGGCGGCCGGCCGCCCGTCGCCCTGCGTCGTACTCCCCAGCAGGCGCGCAGCAAGGCACGGCTGGCCCGTGTCCTGGAGGCCGCGGAGCGTGTCCTGATCGGCGAGGGGGTCCAGGCGCTGACGACGACGCGCATCGCGGCTGAGGCGCAGGTCTCGGTCGGCTCGCTGTACCAGTACCTGCCCGACCGGGACGCGATCGTGGACGCCCTGGCGGCCGGCTATTTCGCCCGGCTGGAGAGTGCCATGGACGACCTGGTCCGGGCGGCGGCGGCCGAGCGGTGGGACGACCCGGTCGGTGTGCTCATCGACGCGTACGCCGCGATCTACCGCGCCGAGCACGGCTTCCGGGCCCTGTGGTTCGGCAGCGGCCTGACCGAGCGGACCCGCGCCGCGGACCGAGCGCACAAACGCCGTATGGCGGACGGCGTCCGGCGCGTCCTGCTCGCCCTCGGCCTCGCCCGGGACGACGAGGCCCTCGCCCGTGCCTGCCATGCCGCGGTCCTCGCCGCCGACGCGCTCTCCCAGGAGGCGTTTCGCCGTGACCCCGAGGGCGACCCGGGCCTCCTCGACGAGGCCAAGTTCATGCTGCGCGGGTATCTGACCGGGGTCGCCGCCCGCTATCCGGGGCTGCCATCCTGACCCGATGCCGAATCCCGCTCCCGTCACCCCGGACGCCCCCGCCGCCATACGCATGCCCCTGCTCACCCAGCAGTGGCTCGACCTCGCCTTCATCCACTGGTCCGTCGAACCGGAGGTCGTGGCGGGGCTGTTGCCGAGGGGGACCGTTCCGGACACGCATGACGGGGTCACGTACGTCGGGCTCGTCGCGTTCCGGATGCATCGGGTCGGCTGGCTGCGGCTGCCCGGGGTGCCGTATCTCGGGACGTTTCCCGAGACCAACGTGCGCCTGTACTCCGTGGACGCGCACGGGCGACGCGGCGTGGTGTTTCGGTCGATGGACGCCTCGCGGCTGATCCCGGTGCTGATGGGGCGCGTGGGCTTCCGGCTGCCGTACCTGTGGTCGCGGATGGCCGTCCGCACGGCCGGCGACACCGTGACGTACACCAGCTCGCGCCGCTGGCCCGGTCCGCGCGGCGCCGCCAGCCGGATCACCGTACGGACCGGTGAACCCATCGAGGAACCCACCGAGTTGGAGCACTTCCTCACCGCCCGCTGGGGCATGCACAACGCGTTCTTCGGCGGGCCCGAGGCGCTGGCGTACTTGCCCAACCACCACCCTCGCTGGCCGCTGTACCGCGCCGAGCTGATCACCTGCGAGGAGAACCTCGTGGCGGCGGCCGGCCTGCCCGCCCCGAGCGACGCCCCGGTCAGCGTCCTCTACTCCCCCGGCGTCCCGGTCCGCCTCGGCCGCCCGGCCCGCCCGGCGGGCATCCCGACGCCCTGATCCGCTGATCCGCTGATCCGGTGATCCGGTGGTGCGTGTCGAATTCCGGAGTCAGGCGGCCTAGGGAATCGCCCGCGTCGGAGTGTCCTCAGCGGCGCGGTCGGGCTCGCCGAGAAGGGCCCGGACTGGAATGACCAGTCCGGGCCCCGGTGGCACGTCCGCAGATCAGGCTCCGTCACGGCGTCCGATCGCCGTCAGCCGGCGCGGCGCCTCGTGCGCATCAGCAGCAGGAAGCCGGCCATGAGGAGGACGGCTCCGGCCGCGGCCGGCCACAGCGTGGTGCCGGTCTCGGCGAGGTCTCCGACCGCCTGCGGCTCCGTACCCGAACCGCCGCCGGACTGCTCGCCGCCCGCGGCGGGCTGCGTCTGCGCGGGAGTGCTGCCCGCGCCGGCGCCGTCGTCCTTCGAGCCGTCCTGTGCCCGCGCGGTGGCCGACGGGGTGCCGTAGGCCTTGGGCGCCACGGTGCTCGACACGGTGGGCTTGTCGTCCTTCGCCGGGTCGGTCGCGGGCGTCTCGGCCTCGGGCTCGTCGGCCTCGGGCTCGTCGGTCTTGGGCTCGTCGGTCTTGGGCGCCTCGGTCTTGGGCGCCTCGGTCGCGGGGGCCTGCGTGGTGGGTTCCTCGGTCGCGGGCTGCTCGGTCGGCGGGGCCTCGGTCGGCTTGTCGCCGCCGTCGCCGGGCTTCGGGTCGTCGTTGTCGGCCGGCGGGGTGGTGGGCGCCTCGGTCGGCGGCTGGGTCGGCTCCTCCTGGCCCGGGTCACCGCCGTCGTCGGCGCCGACGCCGCACTCGCGGCCCTCGTTGATGCAGTCGACCATCTCGCCCATCAGGTCCTCGTCGAAGACGTTGATGAAGTCGCCGTGGTCGGTGACCGGCTTGTGCAGGTTCTCGGGGAAGGAGTCCACCGCGAACAGCGGGGTGGTCCGGCCGCCGTCCTGCAGGCTCGGCGCGTCGATGTCGTACACGATCCGCTGCACCAGCTGCGGGATGGGCTCGAAGCCGCTCGGGCAGCTGCCGTCGGCCGCCGCGAACGCCACGTGGGTACGGTGGTTGGCGCTGTCGATGTTCTGACCGTCCCAGCAGCTCTGGAACTTGAAGGTGCGCACCACGTCGCTGCCCTGCGGGCACAGCGGGTACTTGTCCTTCAGCTGCCGGTCCTCGAAGCCGGTGCAGCTCCAGGACGCGTTGGCGTTGGCGGTGCCGTTGACGAAGGCCTTGGCGTCGCCGGTGATGATGCGCAGCAGCCGCGGCATCTCGGTGACCTTGCCGCGCGGGTTGCCGACGAAGGTCAGCGTCACGTCCTTGGGGGTGACGATCTCGCCGGCGTTGCCCTCGATGCCGCCGCCGGGCGAGTTGGCGTCCTGTTCCTGGGCACCGTTCTGAAGGCGGATCACGGGCCAGTAGTACGTGGACTTGTCGCCCTGGTCGACGCAGGTCGTCTTGGCGTTGGCGAGGTCCTCGTCGCTGGCGAAGGCGTTGTTGGACTGGTTGCCGATGTAGTCGTGGAAGTGGTGGGCGCCGTTGGAGACGCCGGGGGCGGCGATGATGTTGTCGGAGTTGAACAGGCCGTTCTCGTTGACTCCGCAGCTGGTGGCGAAGGTGCCTCGGGAGGCGCCCTTCTGGAGCGCCGGGGCGGCCACGTTCGGCTGTACGGCCTTGATGTCCGCGAAGTCCGCGGCGACCGGGCCGTTGCCCGCCTGTCCCCCGTTGCCGGGCTGTTGGCCGCCCTGGTCCGCGCCCTCGCCCTCGCCTCCCTGGTTGTCGCCGCCGCCGTCCTGGCCGTCACCGTTCTGGTCCTCACCGGTGCCGTTGTCCGCGGGACGCAGGGTGCAGGGGGCGAGGGCCTCCAGGCCCTGCGGGCGGTCTCCGGTGCGGTCGACGGCGATGGCGATCCGCTCGATGGTCGCGGCGCGCTTCTCCTTCAGCGGATTCATGATCGCGTTGTCGGCGAAGCCGGCGTCCTGCTGGATGGCCTGGGCCGACTCCTGCAACCGCTGGTAGGCGTCGGCGATCTGCTGGTCCAGGAGCGCGAGTTCCTTGGCGACGTCCTCCTTCGCCGTGTCCGGAACGGCCGTCAGTTCGCTGCCCACGTCCGGGCAGTCGATCGTGCCGGCCGGTGCGGACAACGTCCTGACGGGGTCCGTGCCACCGTCCTCGGTCGCCGAGGCATAGACGTTGGCCGCGACCAGACCGCCGCCGCCCAACATCAGCGCGACCGCTGCAAAGGTCGCGCGCCGTGCGCCCGTGGGGCGTCTTCGCGTGCTGCGTCCCAAGGAAGTACTCCTACGCCTCGTGGTCGGTCAGGGCATGAAAATCCCCTGGTCCTATACGGAGACGGGCCGCGTGGTGTTCAAACGCCTCACGGATTCACAGAAATTTCTCACAGGGAGGGTAAACACGCTGGTGGGGACGGGGTGTTGCGTCCCAGGTCAGTCCATCAGGCCGGCGGCGAGCGTCGCTCCCAGTTCCCAGCACGCCTCGGTGTCGGTCTTGGCGGGTTCGCCGGTGACGGTCACCGGGTTGGCCGTGCGGCGCCAGCCGAGGCCGGTCGTGATCGAGTCGATCGCGCGTACCGCCCCGGTGACGTCGCTGCCGCCGTGCACGTAGTAGCCGAAGGGCCGGCCCTGTGTGGCGTCCAGGCAGGGGTAGTAGACCTGGTCGAAGAAATGCTTGAGGGCTCCGGAGATGTAGCCGAGGTTCGCCGGAGTGCCGAGGAGGTAGCCGTCGGCGGCGAGCACGTCGGAGGCCGTGGCCGACAGCGCCGGTCGGCGCACGACCTCGACGTTCTCGATCTCCGGCGCCGTCGCACCGGAGATGACGGCTTCGAGCAGGGCCTGGCAGTTGGGCGACGGCGTGTGATGCACGATCAGCAAGGTGGGCACATCCGAACCCTGCCGGTGCGCCACCGCGCGACGCAACCCTGCCGGCCGGGGTGTCGCCGTCACTGCTCGGGAGCCACGGAGCTGACCCTGGCGACCGCGGCCGACAGATGTTCCTGCACCTCGTCGGGCAGGGCGTTGCCCTTGACCGCGGTGACGAGGTCACCGGCGAGGGAGTGCAGTTTGGTGTTGGTGTTCTGGGAGGCCGTGACCAGGACCGACCAGGCCTCCTCGGAGCTGAGGCTGAAGGAGGCCATGAGGATGCCGCGGGCCAGGTCGATGGTCGGCCGGGTCTGCATGGCCCGGCGCAACTGGGCGACTTCGATCCGCAGGTCGTGGTGGGCGTCCTCGAAGGCTTCCTCGTCAGGCTCCGCGTCCTGGGCCGTGTCCTGGGCGTCCTGGCCCTGCGCAGTCGGAACGGCGTCCCCGTCCGGGGCCGCGCTGCCGAACAGCGGGCGCGTGCCGGTCAGGGTGAGCAGCCGGTCGACCGCCGCGCTGGTGGAGTGGATGACGACCGTCTTGGACTGCTCCAACGCGCGGTGGCGCAGGTAGAGCATGATGTTGAGGGCGGAGCAGTCGCAGAACGAGACGCCCTCCAGATCCAGGTCGATGCCACGGACCGAGCGGCTCAGGGCTTCGCGCAGAACGCGTCGGAAGCGCTCACTGGCGTCGAGGTCGAGCTCCCCCGAGACCTTCACCACCAGTCGGTCACCGTCCGGGCGGACGGTGGTGACCAGTGCGTACAGCGGGCTCTCCGTTGGTGTGCCCAGGGCCGCACGATCGGCAGCGCCCCCGTCCGGGGGTTGTGCAGAGGACGCGAGCTCCGGCATGACCGCCTCTCCCTCAGGTGCTGCTTCCCCGTCGTCCGTACCAGAGTGAACCCGAACAGCCGAACACGTCAACAGATACATGAAATGCCGTGCGTGTTTTTGTATACGTGAACGCGCAGTCGTAGGGTTGGTCCATGGACGGAGTCCCTGAGCCGCACACCGGATGGACATTCCTCACCAACCATGCCCGGGTGTTGGCGGCCATCGCCGACAATCCGAACGTGCGTATCCGGCATATCGCGGCGCACTGCCGCCTCACGGAGCGCGCCGTGCAGAAGATCATTGCCGATCTGGAGCGGGACGGCTATCTCTCGCACACCCGTGAGGGGCGCACCAACACCTATCGGATCGACCCTGCGAAGGTGCTGCGGCACCCCGCCGAGGCCGGGCTGAAGGTGGCCGAGCTGCTCTCACTCCTCGTCCAGGCCGAGGCCGGCCGCGGCCCCGCCCCCTCGCAGCAGTTGGAGGCGGCGCGGCAGCGGATGCCGATGGACGGCAGCTGAGCGGATGGGCCCCCGGCTCATGACCCGGCCGCGGCCGCGGGGGAACGACCTGCGGGCCGGGGTGGTCAGGCCAGCACGCGCAGTGCTCCCGGCAGCACCCTGACCGTGACCGGGAGGGTGGCCTCGACCTCGCCGTCCGCGCCGTAGGGCACCGCGCGGTCGGCGGCGATACGGATCTCCTTGCCGCGCAGGATCCGCACCTGGGGGCGGTGGACGTGGGCGCCCGTCTTGAGGTCGTTCATCAGGGCGAAGAACAGCCGGCGCGGCGCCTCGCGGATCAGCACGATGTCGAGCAGACCGTCGTCCACGCGGGCGTCGGGGGCGATGTGGCGGCCGGAGCCGTAGTAGCCGGAGTTGGCGGCCACGACCGTGTAGCCGGTGTGCAGGTGTTCCTGGCCGTCGACGGTGACCCGGTAGCGGGCGGCGCGCCAGGTGGTGACGGCGCGCAGGCCGCCCGCGTAGTAGGACGCGGCGCCGCGCAGCAGGGTGGAGTTGTTGGCGTGGCGGTTGGCCAGTGCGTCGACGCCGGCGTACACGCTGCCGAGGACCACCGTGCGGTGGTGGACGGCCGATTCGACCTCGATGGTGTCGACCCGTCGGGGCTCGTGGTGGAGCAGCACCTGTGCGAGGGCCGCCGGGTCGGTGGGCAGGTTCAGCGCCCGTGCGAAGTCGTTGCCGCGGCCGGCCGGGACGAGTCCGAGCAGGGCGTCCGTGCCGCTGAGGGCGCCGCCGATGCCGCCGGCGATGCCGTCGCCGCCGACGGCGAGCACCACCCGGCCCCGCTCCCCGGCGTCCCGGGCGAGCTCCCGGGCGTGTTCCAGGCTGCGGCTGTACTCGGTCTCCAGGTCGGCCCCGGCCTCCCGCAGCGGCCGGGCCACGTCCAGCAGCGCGGCAGCTGAGGCGGATCCCCCCGCCGTGGGGTTGACGATGGCGGTGAACTGTCGCATCGATGTGCCTTTCGGGCCGACGGGAGGGCGCTGCCGGAGGCGGGCGGGTGGGCGAGTGGCTGAGCCGGCGGGTGAGCGAGTGGCTGAGCCGGCGGGTGAGCGAGTGGCTGAGCCGGCGGGTGGGCGAGTGGCTGAGCCGGTGGGTGGGCGGGCCCGGGGTCGGGCGCGCCGGTGGGGTGGGTCAGTCGAGGGGCAGCAGGACGCCGGGGTTGAGTACGCCCGCCGGGTCCAGCCGTCGCTTCACGGCACGCAGCGCCTCGACGCCCAGGGGGCCCGCCTCGCGGACGTACCAGTCGCGGTGGTCGGTGCCCACGCCGTGGTGGTGGGTGATCGTGCCGCCGGCGCCGAGGATCGCCTCGTTGGCGGCGTGCTTGGCCCGCTCCCAGTGCGCCACCGGGTCGTCGCCCTGTGCCGAGACCACGGTGAAGTACAGCGAGGCGCCGTTCTCGTAGACGTGGGAGATGTGGCACATGATCAGTGGCGGGGTGCCGGCCTCGGTGAGCGTGGTAGTGAGGGCGTCGCGGACGGACGCGTACAGCTCGGGGACGCGTGACCAGAACGTCGCCGTCTCCAGTGTCTCCGCGAACGCGCCCGCGTCCAACAGGGCGTCCCGGAGGTAGGGGGCCGAGTAGCGGCCGTGCGCCCAGCGCTGTCCCGGTTCCTCGCCCAGCGGGGTTCCGCCGCAGTCGCGCAGGACGGCCGCGGCACGCTCCCTGCGGTGCGTGGTGTCCTCGGGCGTGCCTTCGTAGCCGGTGATCGCCGTGCATCCGGCCGCGGACTGTGTTCCGGCGCCGATCGCGTCGGGCTGGGCGAGGCCGACGAGGGTCTCGGTCTCGTCGGACAGCCGCAGCACCGTGGGGCGCGGGCCGTCCTGGGCGAGGCGGCGCAGGGCTGCGGCGCCCTCCTCGAAGGAGGCGAAGCGCCAGCCCTCGTAGACGCGCGTCTCGGGCACGGGGCGGATCCGGACCGTGACGGAGGTGATGACACCGAACGCCCCTTCCGAGCCCAGCAGGAGCTGGCGCAGGTCGGGTCCGGCGGCCGAGCGCGGGGCGCGGCCGGTGTCGACGGTGCCCTCGGGGGTGGCGAGGGTCAGGCCGAGGACCATCTCGTCGAAGCGGCCGTAGCCGGCGGACGCCTGGCCGCTGGAGCGGGTGGCGGCGAAGCCGCCGATGGTGGCCCACTCGTAGGACTGGGGGAAGTGGCCGAGGGTGAAGCCGTGTTGGGTCAGCAGCGCCTCGGCCTCGGGGGCGCGCAGGCCGGGCGCCAGGGTGGCGGTGCGCGAGACCGGGTCGAGGGCGAGCAGCTGGTTCATGCGGCGCAGGTCCAGTGCGACGAAGGGGCCGCGGCGGCCGGGGGCGAGACCGCCGACGACGGACGTGCCGCCGCCGAACGGGACCACCGGCAGGGCGTGTTCGGCGCAGACGCGCAGGACGGCGAGCACCTCGTCGTGGCCTGCGGGGAGTACGACGGCCGCGGGGAGGTCGTCGACCTCGCCGGCGCGGATCCGCAGCAGGTCGGGGGTGGACTTGCCGCGCGTGTGCCGGATGCGGGTCTCCGCGTCGGTGCGGACGTGCTCCTCGCCGCCGACCGCGGTGAACAGGGCCTGGCGTGCGGCGGGTTCGAGTCGCGGCTCGGGTACGGCGATGTCCTCGAGGGCGATCGGCGCGGCGGTGCGCGGCTTGACGCCGAGCAGGTCGCGCAGCAGCCCGGTCACGGTCTCGGGCAGCGGCGCCGCCTTGGCCGGGTCGCCCCAGCCGCTCCACAGCATGTCCATGGCTGTCGTCCTCACCGGTCGATTCGAGCGATGCCGTGTCCCGGACGGCCTCGCAGGCGTTACACTGTGACACATGACGCCTATTCGTCACAACCACTCGGACGGCGACGCGGTGCTCGACGCGGTGCGCGACTGCGTCCTGGCCGTCGGAGTCCGCCGTACGACGCTGACCGACGTGGCCCGCCGCGCCGGGGTCTCCCGGATGACGCTGTACCGCCGATGGCCCGATGTGCGCTCCCTGGTGGGGGACCTGATGACGCGGGAGTGGGTCGCGGTGGCCACCGGGGCCATGCCCGAGCGGCGGGCCGGGGCCCACGCGCGCGGTCTGATCGTCGACGGGCTGGTGGCCGGGGTGGAGGCCTTCCGCGTCCATCCGCTCTTCCGGAAGATCGTCGACGTCGATCCGGAGCTGCTTCTTCCCTACGTCCTCGACCGCCGCGGCGCGAGCCAGGAGGCGCTCATCGCGCTGCTGGCCGACGCCGTGCGCGAAGGCCACACCGACGGCTCGGTGCGCGCCGGTCATGTCGAACGGCAGGCGCGGGCCCTGCTGCTGATCGTCCAGTCCTTCACCCTGTCCCTGCGGACCATGACCGACGAGGACGACGCCGACCTGAGCAGTGAGGCCTTCCTGGCGGAACTGCGCAGCATCCTGGAAAGGACCCTCACGCCATGAGCCCCGCCACTCCCCCGGTCCCCGGATCCGCTCCGGCTCCCGGGTCGTCGCTGTCCGGGGCCCGGCGCTCTCGCGAACTCGCCGAGAGCGTCGGCGGTCCCGTCGTGGACGTCCTGGTCGTCGGGCTGGGCGCCACCGGTGCCGGGGCCGCGCTGGACGCCGCGGCCCGCGGGCTGACGGTGGCCGCCGTCGACGCCCACGACCTGGCCTTCGGCACCTCACGGTTCAGCAGCAAGCTGATCCACGGCGGGCTGCGCTATCTCGCCTCCGCCCAGCTCGACGTCGCCCACGAGAGCGCGGTCGAGCGGGGCGTGCTGATGGAGCGCACGGCGCCGCACCTGGTGCGCGCCCAGCCCTTCGTACTGCCGCTGACACCGCTGGTCTCGCGCGGTCAGTCCGCGCTGGCCTGGGCCGGGTTCCGGGCCGGTGACACCCTGCGTCTCGCCGCCCGCACGGCCCGCGCCACCCTGCCCGCCCCGCGCCGGCTCTCCGCGGTGGAGACCCGGCACCTCGCCCCCGCACTGCGCACCCAGGGCCTGCGCGGCGGCCTCCTCTCCTGGGACGGCCGGCTCACCGACGACGCCCGCCTGGTGACCGCCCTCGCCCGCACCGCGGCCGCCCACGGCGCGCGGATCCTGACCCGGGTCAGGGCCCTGGAGCTCACCGGGTCCGGCGCCCGGGTGCGGGACGAACTCACCGGCGAGGAGGGCGAGATCAGGGCCCGCGCCGTGATCAACGCATCCGGCGTCTGGGCGGGCGACCTGGTGCAGGGCATCCGGATCCGCCCCTCCCGCGGCACCCACCTCGTCCTGCGCTCCGACCGCCTCGGCCCCCTGCCCGCGGGGCTGCACGTGCCGGTCCCCGGCGAGACCAACCGCTTCGTCCTCGTACTGCCCCAGGGCGACGGCCGGGTCTACGTGGGACTCACCGACGAGCCCGTCGAGGGCGACATCCCCGACGTTCCCGAAGTGCCCGAGACGGACATCGGTTTCCTCCTCGACGTCCTCGGCTCCGTCCTGGACGTCCCGGTCCAACGCGACGACGTCGTCGGCGCGTTCGCCGGACTGCGCCCCCTGCTGGACACCACCCCGCAGGCACGCTCCGGCGCCGCCCCGCGCACCTCCGACATCTCCCGTCGGCACGCGGTCCTCACCTCGCCGGACGGCGTGGTCACCGTGGTCGGCGGCAAGCTCACCACCTACCGGCGCATGGCCGAGGACGCCGTGGACGCCGCCGTCGCCACCCGCCGGCTCACCGCCGGCTCCTCACCCACCGCCAGGCTCCCGCTCGTCGGCGCCGCCTCACCCGGCACGCTCGGCTCCCTGCGGGCGCCGCGCCGCCTGGTCCAGCGCTACGGCACGGAAGCACCGGCCGTCCACGCCCTCGCCGCGCGCGATCCCCGGCTGGGCGAACCCGTACTGCCCGGGCATCCCGTCACCGGCGCCGAACTGCTATGGGCCGTACGCCACGAAGGTGCCCTGGACGAGGCCGATCTGCTGGACCGGCGGACCCGTATCGGGCTGGTGCCGGCCGACCGCGCGGCCGCGCTGGAGGCCGTACGCGATGTGCTGGGCGAGGTGTCGGCGCAGGTGGGTGAGGCGTAGCCGCAGCGGGCGGTCAGGCGTCGCCGCCGCGCCTGATGCGCCATACGTGGTTGTCCCGGAAGCCTTCCACGCCCTCGGGCGACACGCTGACGCTGCGCACCGTCTCCAGTGTCTCCACGGTCCAGTCGGTCTCCGGCAGGGCGAGTTCGTCGAGGACGCTTCGCAGTGTGGGGAACTCGGCCTCGAGGGGCGGTTCGGTCTGCCACGACGGCCAGTTGGCGTGCATGGCGAGGAGCAGGGTGCCGCCCGCCGTGACGGCCCCAGCGGCCTGTCGCAGGACCAGCTGCTGGTCGAGCGGGGCCGGCGACTGCAGGAACTGGGCGTTGACCAGGTCGAATGATCCCTCGGGGAACGTCTCTCCCAGCTCGTGGCGTTCCCAGGCCGTCCGGTCGCGCACGCCGGCCTCGGCGGCGTGCCCAGCGGCGCGCTCCAGCGCGGTGTGCGAGATGTCGACGCCGGTGACCTGCCATCCCCGCGAGGCGAGCCACACCGCGTCGGCGCCTTCGCCGCAGCCGAGGTCGAGTGCGGTGCCCGGCACGAGGTCGGTGGCCTCGCGCACGAGGAGGGCGTTGGGGCGGCCGCTCCACAGCCGGCCGCCGTCGCGGTAGCGGGTCTCCCAGAACTCGGCGGCGTTCGGGGCGGGGGTCTCGGTCATGACGTCTCCCGGTGCGCGGGGGTGGTTGCGTTCACGCTTCAGAAGCCTGCGGGACGCTCCGAGCGACGACAAACAGCCTTGCCGGTTCGGCAAAACCGAAAAGCCCGGGGCATGAGCGGGGCCACAGGACTACGACCTTGGTGCCGGTCCCCCTGAGGCCGCGGCCCGATCCGCAGGGCCCGTCGCCCCGCCTAGCGTCGAGCCATGCGTATAGGACTACTTGGCACCGGCAACGTCGCACGGGCGCTCGCGCAGGGCTGGCGAGCCGCGGGACACGACGTCCTGCTCGGTTCCCGCGCGCCGGAGGAACGAACGGACCTCGGCCTGCCCGTCGCGGACCTGAGCGAGACGACCGCCCACGCGGAGGTGCTCGTGAACGCGACCCCGGGGAACGTGTCCGTGGAACTGCTGCACTCCGTCGGGGCGCCGGCTCTGGCCGGCAAGGTGCTCATCGACGTCGGGGTCGGGGTCGGCCTCACCGATGACTACACCGAGCTCTCGCACCCCAACAGCAGCCTGGCGGAACAGATCCAGCGGGCCTTCCCGCTGACGCCCGTCGTCAAGACGCTGTGCACGATGGACTCTACCGCGATGACCGCCCCGGACAGCCTCGAAGGGCCGAGCACCGTCTTCCTGTCGGGCGACGACCCCGCATCCAAACAGCTCACCCGCCGACTGCTCACCGACCTGGGCTGGCCCCCGTCGTCCCACCTGGACATCGGGGGCATCACCACCGCTCGCGGGCAGGAGCACTTCGCGCTGCTGTTCATGGGGATCGCGGGCGGGCTGGGCTCCCACACGTTCAACATCAAAGTGGTCCCCGGCGTCACCGGGCTAGGTCAGTCCTCCGCCGCAGGCTAGGTCAGTCCTCCGCCGCAGGCTAGGTCAGTCCTTCGGTGCTTCCAGCCAGAATCCGGCGCGGGTGCGCCAGAGGTCGAGAAGCGCCGTATCCCCCTTGGTCTCTACGGCGGTTGTGGGCCGCTTGTAGAAGTACAGGAGGAGGTCGGTCACCGGGCCCCGCGCGAGAGCGGTGGCGCCGCCGTCCGCCCCGGGCCGCCAGGCGGGGCGCTCGCCGGTGAGGTCGACGAACCACTCCCCGGCGTCGGTCGCGTCGAAGTGGAGCGTACGGTCCGCGCCGAGGAGGTCCGGCAGGTCGGGCCGGGGCTCGAACGCCTCGGGGAAGGTGGCGAACTCCAGCCACTCCTGCACCGCGTCGACGGCGAGGTCGCGGTCCAGTGCGAACTCCGTCCCGGCCGTGCGGGCCGCGTCGGCGCGGTGCACAGCGGTCTCGTAGGTCATCCGGCGCGCCCAGAACGCCACCGGCGCCGACCGGTCGGCGGAGGGGTTCCACGCCAGGGCGTCGGCCCCGGCGGCACGCAGGGTGGAGCTCAGCCGTGCCGCGCCTTCGACGAGCCACGGGACCAGGGACGACGCGTCCTCGTGGGCACCGTCGGTCGGGTCGTTCACCAGGCCGTCGGGGATCGGGCCGGCTGCGCGGGTCCGTACGATCTCCTCCGCCCACCGGTGGTCGCCGCCCACGTGCCGCAGCAGCTGACCGAGGTTCCAGCCGGGGCAGGAGAGCACCGGGGCGGTCATGTCCGCGCCGTGCACCTGGGCGGTGAGCCGTTCGGTCTGGGAGACGATCTCGTCGCAGTAGCGCTCGAAGCTCAGCGAGGTCATCGGTTCATGATGCCCGAGGGCCGGGATCCGCCCTGCGGGGATATTGGATCGGCCTTGTCGTGGCCTCGGATACTGTATGCCGCCTGAACAAGATCAGTGTGCGGTACAGGGTGCACAGGGTGGGGAGAGGAACCATGTCGGTGGGGGCAAGACGGATGCGGCGTCGGCTGGCCCAGGTGGCGGTGCTGGCGGGGGTGCTGACGGGCTGTGCGGGGGCGGCCGAGGACGACACCAAGGCTTCGGCGAGCGCTTCGGCGTCGGCCGGCGCCACGGCGTCGGCGGAGGCGGCCGGTGACGGCGACGGTGGGTCGGCGGTGAAGAGCGGGGGCACCATCGGGGCCGCCGGATCGGCCTGCGAGCTCCCTGTCACCTTCGACATCGCCCAGTACTGGGAGGCGGAGGCCGTCGACTCCGGCACGGAGAAGGACGAGTCGGCCGGCAGCGGCGACGGCTCGGCCGACGCCGAGGAGGACGAGCTGGCCCAGGAGATCGCCGACGCGCTCCTTCACCAGGGGCCCGTCACGGCGGCCTGCGAGGTCGACGCCAAGCCTGCCGGGAACATCGGCTTCCTGCGCATCTGGACAGGCAAGCCGGGCTCCGACGACGCGCGCGGCGTCCTGAAGGCGTTCCTGGCGGACGAGACCGGGGTGAGCAAGGCGAAGTACAGCGCCTTCAAGGCGGGCGGCGTCGCCGGGGCCGAGGTGAAGTACCTCGTCACCAGCGAGCTCCTGGAGGAGACCAAGGAGGAGACCGCCCTGGCCGTCACCACGGAGAAGGGGCCGGTCGTCATCCACCTCGGCGGGATGGACACCGAGGAGCACCGGGCGATGCTGCCGGCGTACGAACTGGCCAAGAAGACCCTGCGGGTCGGCTGAGCCGCGGCTGGCGACGGGTGTGTCCGGCGCGGGCGGACAGTGCGCCGCGCCGGACGTCGACCGGGAGTCGGTCAGGACGCGGTGCAGGAACCGATCGCCGGGGCCGTGCCGGTGCCGTTCTTCATGACCGTGAAGCCGAAGCTCGTCGACGCTCCGGCGGCCAGGCTGCCGTTGCCGTTCGACTTCATCGTCATGACGTTGCCGCTGCTGTCCCAGCTGGGGGTGCCGTTCCAGGTCGCGGAGATCTTCTGCGGGGAGGTCACGGTGACGGTCGCGGTCCAGTTGCTGATCGCCGAACTCCCCGCGGTGACGGTGACCTTGCCGTTGAAGCGGTCGCTCCACTCCTCGGCCTTGCTGTAGGTCGCCGTGCAGGCGGCGCCGGGCGTGCCGCCGCCGGAGGAGCCGCCGAGTGCGGTCAGCACCGCGTTGTACGCGGGCTTCCTGGCGTAGTTGTCGTCGAACAGCAGGGGCGTGCCGCCAGCGCGCCAGGAGTACTTGTCGGTGACGCCCCAGACGGTGATGCCGGTGCAGCGCGAGACCGCCAGGCAGGCCCGTACGACGTTGCGGGTCGACGGGTGTGCGGGTCACCATCTTGTCCCCTTCCGTTACGAAACTTTCGGATGGATTTCCGAATTTCGCGGCAGACCCTAGGAGCACCCGTCCCGGGCGTCAACAGACGCAGAGAGTTCTACAGACGCAGAGAGTTCTAGGACCGTCCGCCCTCGGCGAGGAACCGGTCGAGGGCGGCCGTCAGTTCGGCCGGCTTCTCCACCGGCAGTTCGTGGCCGGCGTCCAGGACACGGATCACGGCGTCCGGGTAGGCCTTGGCCATGCGGAGCATCTGGGCGAGGGGCAGTTGGATGTCGTGGTAGCCGTGCACCATGAGGGTGGGCGTATGGATGTCGCCGACCCTGTCCAGCACGTCGAAGGCCCGCATGGCCCCGTAGAGCGTCATGACGACCTCGCGGGGGGTGTCGGCGGAGGCGCGGACGTACTCGCGGATCTCCTCGCGCGGGTAGCCGGGGGCGAAGGCGCGCTGGATGTTGGCGGCGACGAACAGTTTGAAGGGGGCGAGCGTCGAGGCGGCCATGAGCAGGGCGCGGCCCCGGCTGTAGGCCATCCTGCCGATGGAGTTCACCAGCACCATGCGCTCGACGCGCTCCGGGTGGGCGAGCGTGATGGTCTGGGCGATCATCCCGCCCATGGAGTGGCCGATGATCGCGAACCGCTCGATCCCCAGGTGGTCGAGGAGGGCGAGGACGTCGCGGGCCAGATCGTCGATCGTGCGCGCCCCCGCCCCGCTGCTCTCGCCGTGCCCGCGCAGGTCGAGCCGGACGACCCGCCGCGCCTCGGCGAAGTGGGCCACCTGGTGGTCCCAGCGATGCCGGTTCGCCGTCCAGCCGTGGACGAACACCAGGGGCACACCCTCGCCGTCGCGGGGGCCCTCGTCGTCGTACGTCAGCGTCGCGCCGTCGACTTCGAGCTGCGGCATGGGTGGCCTCCTGAGGTGCGTGTCTCCGGTTACTGACCGGTACGGTATCCGGCCGTGCGGGCTGCCGTCACCGGCGTTCTTCCAGGAAGTCGAGGATGTGCCCGAAGACGTCGAGGGCCGCTCCCCTGCCGAGGAACGTGTCCAGGTGGCCGTAGCCCGGGATCTCGGTGTAGGTGACGTCGAGTTGGGGTTGGCGGCGGGCGAGGACGTCGCGGCACAGCCGTTGGGAGTCGAGCCACAGGCCGTTCTCGCTGCCCGCGAGGAGGAGGACGGGGGTGTCGATGCGGGCCGCCGCGTCCAGGGCGTTCTGCGGGAGGGCCCGGTAGCGGTGGTCGGTGTCGTGCCAGCGGACGACGGTGCGGGCGAGTTCGATACGGCGCAGGTGCGGCAGGATCCACAGCGGGGCCGGGCCGAGGAGGTCGGCGAGGCGGTCGTGGGTCGCGTCGGTCAGGTGCTCGTGGACGAAGAGCGAGGCGCCGGTCCCCCAGGCCGAGTTGTGCAGGATCTGGCAGGTCGGGTCCGGGCAGGTCGCCTTGCGGGAGGCCAGGGCGAACAGCGGGGTGTACTTCGAGCGCAGGCCGACCTTGCGGAAGTCGACGGGGATGTGGTCGATACGGGACTTCAGCAGCTCTCCGGCCAGGGTCATGCGCAGGGAGGTGCGGCCCGCGAGCTTCGGGGTGAGGAAGACACCCTGCGAGACCACGCCCGCGAGGCCGGGCACCAGGCCCGCCGTCATGCTCAGGGAGAGGGTCAGGGAGCCGATGCAGTGGGCGACGACGAAGAGGGAACGGTCGCCGATGCGGGTGCGGATGTGGGCGACGGCCTCGGGGATGTCGTAGAGGGCGACGTCGTCGTAGGTGTAGCGGCCGCCGGTCTCGTTGTAGGGCAGGCGGCAGCTGCCCCGCCAGTCGAGCAGCCAGGGTTCGTGGCCCTCGTCGAGGAGGGCGTCGACCAGGTTGCGGGTCTCGGGGAGCAGGAACATGTCGGCCGACGCGGTGTGTCCGTGCAGGAGCAGGACGGCGGGGCGGTCATGGGCGGGGGCGCGGTCGCCGGGGTCGACGCGGGTCAGGCCGAGGCGGACGCCGTCGCTGGTGCGGAACGGGATCTCCTCGACGCGCGCCGGGTCGAGGCGGTGCCGGAGGGGGCGCAGGGTCGTCGTGGTCCTGACCTTGCGCAGGGCAGGCCTGGCGGTCCTGGGGTTCGTCGTACGGAAGATCATCGGTGGTGCTCCGTAGGGGTCTGGGGGCGGCGCAGGTCGAGCAGGTCCGCGGCGGCCCTGGCGAACGGGCCGAGCAGGCCGCGGCCCATCTCCAGGCCGAACCAGGCGAGCCAGGTCAGCTTGGCGGCGCGCTTCTCCTGGCTGGTCAGGCGCGGGTCGACCTTGATGCCGTCGATCTGGTCGCGTACGTAGGAGTCGGCGGGGACGACGACCTCGCCGGCCAGGCGCGCCGGTTCGCCTTCGCGGCCGAGCCGCACGGTCAGGGCTCGGGTCTGGCGCCAGATGTCGCGGCGGGCGCGGGCGTACTTGTGGCCCTCCAGCCACCATCGGCCGCCCTCGGGGTCGGTCAACTCCAGCCGGCAGCGCAGCAGTTGGTGACGCAGGCCGTGCCGGTGCGGGATGCCTTCCTCGGGGCGGATCCAGATGTCGCCGCGTGCCACGGTCAGTGGCTCGGGGTGCAGGGCGGGGCAGATGACCTCGCCCCGGACGTCGACGCGGCGTTCCGTTACCAGCTGGTGCATGCTCGCGATGGAGAGGGTGAGGGACATCGACATGGGGCACGGGGTGCCGGGTGTGGCGGCGCCAGGAGACGCTCCATCAGGACTGGCTCCGTCAGGAATCGGCCCGTCAGAAATCGCTTCGTCAGAAATCGCTTCGTCAGAAATCGCTCCGCCAGGATTCGTGCCGCCGGGACCGGCTGCGACAGGGCTGACGCTGCCCTCGGTGTTCTCGGAGAACCACAGGTAGGGCTGGTCGTCCTTCTGCGGGAGGCGGGCGAGGCCGTCGCCCGCGAGCCGCTCGAACGTCTTCAGCTGGGCCCGGGCGTCGTAGCGGGTGGCGGGCGGCAGGCCGAGGGCTTCGACGAGTGCGGTGGTGCGGTCGGCCGTGGCGGCGGGGCCCTTCAGGGTCGCCTCGCACAGTTTCAGGGCGGTCGGGCTTTGCAACACACGGCTGAGGAAGGCCAGTTCGGGGATCGGGTCGGCCGCCAGACGGGCGAGGGCGTCGACGCGCCACTCGTCCCAGTCGTGGACGCGGACGTGCATGCCGCCGAACGCCATGTCCCCCACGACGTCGTCGAGGGTGTTGGGGACGCCGGTGAGGTTGTAGTCGAAGCCCCAGGCGTCCGGTTCGCAGACGACGGCGACCGCGACGCGGCTGACCCAGTCGACGGGGGCGGCGTTGAGGTAGCGGAAGGCCGGGACCGTGCGGAAGCGGCCGAAGGCCGAGATGAGGCCGCTGCTGAGGTCCTGGGCGTTGTACGCGCCGGTCCTGGTGTGGCCGCCGATGCCGCCGGGGCGCAGGGCGGTGACGACGAGGCCGTGGTCGCGGGCGCGGCGCAGGGCGACCTCGGCGGCCCACTTGGTCTGGTCGTAGCCGGCGACGAGCCGGTCGATGTGGGCGAGCGGGTCGTCCTCGCCCATGGATAGGATGCCGACCTCGTTGAAGACGGCGATGGACGAGATGTGGTGCAGGGGCTTGGGGCGTCCGGTGGCCGCCAGTTCGGCGAGGGTCAGGGCACCCAGGACGTTGCTGGTGCGCAGGGACTGGTAGCCGCGCAGGAAGTCCACGGCCGCCGCGACTCCCACGATGCTGTCGAGTTCGTGGGCGAGGGTGTTCCAGAGGTCGTCGGACAGGCCCAGGCGGGGCCGGCGGATGTCGCCGGGGAGCATGGTGACGCGGCGCCGGACCTCCGACGACCAGGGCAGCCCGTACTTCTTCAGCGCCTCACCGAGCCGGGCCGTGGCCGCCTCCTCGTCGGCGGCGCGGACCAGGCAGTGGACGTGCGCGTCGCTGTGCCGCAGCAGGTCCAGCAGCATGTGGCTGCCGAGGAAGCCGGTGGCGCCGGTCAGCAGGACCCGGCGGGGTGGGACCGGGTCGGGCGAGGCGGTGAAGGGGAGACGGTCGGCGAGGGCCAGGTCGGCGAGGATCTGGGTGAGGTCCTCGGGGCGGGCGGTGGGGGCGGACGGGGGGTTGTGGGGGCGCACGGCTGCGGCGGGTGCCGGGACGGGCCGTGGGGCCACGGGGGCGGCCGTTTCCGGCAGGGCGGTCGAGGGGGCGGCGCTGCGCGGACCCGTTTGCACGGCAGGTCGTCGAGTCGGCCGTGCCGCCAGGGGATCGGCCCTCTCCGGCGCCGCAGTCGACGGGGCGCTGTCGGTGAGCGTGGCCACGGCAGGTGGCGGAGTCGTCCACGTAGCCACGGCAGGTGGCGGAGTCGTCCACGTAGCCACGGCAGATTGCGGAGTCGTCCACGTGGCCACGGGGTCGGCCCTCTCCGGCACGGCGGCCGACGGAGCGCTGTCGGGACGCGCGGCCACGACAGTAGGCCGCGTCTCCACGGGACCGGCCACTTCAGGGACGGCAGTGGCAGTTGCCCTGAGATGCGGCTGGCCCTTGGCGAGCGCGACCGGCCGCGCGTCGGCGAAGACCTCGTCCAGGTCGAGCGACACACCGAGCTCGTCCTGCAGCGCCGAGACGAGTTCCACCGCGCTCACGGAGGTGCCCCCGGCGTCGAAGAAGTCGGCGTCGGGCGACAGGTGTCCCGCGGGGACGTAGCGGCCCGCGACGGCCGCGATGGCGGCGGCTAGCTCGTCGGCGTCCTGCGTCGCCGGCGCGCTCTCGGCGGGCGGAGCGGACCCCGTGACCTTGGCCAGCAGGTCGGAGACGGTCAGACCGACGCCGCCGCGCTCGATCGCCTCCCCGGTCGCCCGCTGGTCGGCGCCTGCCGACACGTTCTCGTTCACCTCACGCATGGGGAGCCCTTCACGGTGTTGCCCTGACCTCTTCGTCGCTGCTGTCCGTATGTCTCGTACCGTCACGGGCGCCGCCAGGAGCGGAACGTCCGAAGGTGCTCCGGCGTGACCACGGTCTCCAGCCGGTCGTCGTCCTGGTCGCCGCCGCCCAGCGCCGACAGCAGGCGTCGGGCCGGGGTGTTGCGCGCGGTGCGTTCCGCTGTGAGGCGGACCTTCGCGCAGTCCAGTTCCTCGGCGCGGTCGGCCAGCCAGCCCAGCAGGCGTTCCTCGACGCCTCGGCCGAGTGCGCGGCAGCTCATCAGCCAGGCCAGGACGTCGAGCCGGTCGCCCTCGCGGCGTACGGCGAGGAGGCCGATCTGGCCGTAGTCGCCGAAGCGGTCCCGGGCCGTCGCGGTCCAGACCTCGCCGTGCTCGCGCCAGCGGGCGACGTCGCCGCCGTCCGCCGAGCGGGCGTGGAGCGTGAACTGGTTGGTGCGGCGCACGAGTTGCTCCGCACGCTGCACGTCAGGCTCGGACAGGGCCCGTACGTCCACCTCCAGCTCCAGCTGTGCCAGGAACGCCTCGAAACCGGCCTCCGCGCGGACGGCGTCCCGTTCGCGTTCCTGCTCGTAGAACCGCGCGCGCAGCGCGTCCTCGGCGGTGGCCGCCGCGGGCACCAACGGCCACAACCGGCCCAGGAACTCCGGCAGTTCGGCCGCCGACGGACAGGTCACCGACAGCACCTGCGGCAGTGCGGCGCGCATCTTGGCGATCTCGGCCGGGTTGTCGTCGAGGAACAGGAAGCTGTCCAGGCCGAGGCCGAGGGTGCCGGCTGCTTCGGCCAGACGGGCCGGTTTCGGGTTCCAGGCCGCGGAGATCACGCTGAAGTGTTCCGCCTTCAACGGGCTGTCCGGACGGTTCAGTACGGCCCGGACGACGTCCTCGTCGTTGTTGCTGACCAGCACCAGCAGCGCACCCGCCGCTCGCCAGCGCAGCAGCCTGCGGGCGAGCAGGGCGCGCGGACCGGTCAGGTCCACGGCCTCGGAGCCGATCTCCCCGGCCACGCCGCCCCACAGGGTCTCGTCACCGTCGACAGCGATCACCTTGGGCGCCGGACGCCGTACCGCGCGGACAGCCTCGGCGAGACGCAGGGCCACGGCCGCCTGGAAGGGCGCGGTGAAGGGGAGGTGGGCCAGGTGTTCGGTGCGTCCGTCGAAGCGTTCCTCGACGGGGTGGTGACGGGTCCAGTCGTCGGGGCCGAGGACGGCGATACCGGGCTCCTCGGCCAGCTCGGCGGCGATCTGCTGTTCCCATCGGCGCAGGCGGTCCTCCGCCTGTGCGGTGGGCGGGAAGCCGACGATCAGCGGCTTGCGGGTGCGCTCGGCGACCGCGCGCAGTGCCGCCGGGTAGGCGGTGCGCAGTTCGGCGAGCAGCGTGTCGTCGACCGGTCCGAAGCGTTGCAGGTCCGTGGCCCGCAGCAGGACGACGCCGGTGGTGGTGGCCGGGTCGGCGAACACCCCGGACGGGTCGCGCAGGCCCGCCAGGACGTGGTGGTACGGGGCTTCGGCGACGGTGGCCGGGCTGTCCGGTGCCGCGGCGGCGAGGGCCGTCTCGCACATCAGGGGCAGGTTGCCCAGCGCGAAGGTGGCGGCGAGGGCGAGCCTGTCGGGCCTGGCCCCGGCCGGAGCAGGGGCCGGTGCGGCCACCGGAGCAGCGGCCTGTTCGGCGACCCGAGCAGCGGCCTGTTCGGCGACCGGTGCCGGGATGCGCGCCGGGCCCCTCGGGTCGTCGGCCGTCTCCGCCAGCAGCCGCAGCAGTTCCTCCCCCAGCTCGGCGACCGCTGCCGCGTCCAGGATGTCGAGGTTGTGGTCCAGGCGAATACGGCCCGCGTCCGGTGTCATGGTGATCATCAGGTCGAGGTCGGAGTAGCCCGTCCCGGCCGGAAGCACCTCAAGTGCGCTCAGTCCGCGCGCGGCGCGTATGTAGTTGAAGTACACCTCCACCAGCGGCGCGTTCGCCCGGTACAGGCCCTGTCGGGCCAGTGCCGGCAGCACGTCGGAGAACATGGCGCCCTTGGTCAGCACCCGCTGCAGCCGCCCGTCGGTGCGGCGCAGCACCTCCTCGATCCGCTCCCCCGCGTTCGCCTCGGCGGGGAAGGGAACCGGCACGCCGAAGAAGCCCACCGCGTCGTAGGCGTCGGCGTGGATGCGGGTGTCCACGGGCACGGCGAGGACGAAGCGTTCGCGCTCGCGCTTCCTGGCCAGGAGGACGGTCAGGGTGCCGAGGCAGAAGGCGGCGGGGGTCACGGCCAGGCGGCTCGCGGCGGTGGAGATCCGGTCCATGAGGCCGTCGGGGATCGGCACGGTGACGCTGCCGGCCCGGTAGGAGCGGGTCTGCGGGCGCGGTCGGCTCAGGGCCAGGTCGAGGCGTGCGCTGCCCTGGAAGGCCTCGCGCCACTCGTCCGCGCGGGCCGACCCGTCGACCTGTCCCTCGACCTGGCCGCCGGTCCGGCCGCCGGTCTGCTGGGCCTCGATCAGCAGACGGACGTCACGGTTGGTGACGGTGTCGTCGAGCGCGTCGCCGGAGAGCTCGGCGTCGATCTCGGCCGCCACCAGCAGCAGCGACTGGAGATCGCTGACCGCGTGGTGGGCGCCGTAGACCAGGATCTGGCCGCGCTCTGCGCCGTCCAGCAGCTCGAAACGCCACAGGGGCGCGACGGTCAGGTCGAACGGCGGCTCCAGAAGCCCGCGCAGCCACTCGGCGGCGTCGAGGGCGGTGTCCTGCGGCACGACCGTCCATCGCAGCAACGTCTCCGGCGGTTCGCGGTCCACCCTCAGCTGCCGTCCGCCCTCGTCGGCGGTGACGACGGCGGTGCGCAGGGCGGCGTGGCGTGCGGTGAGGCGGCCGAGGATGCCGGTGAGGGCCTCGCGGGTGGTCGGGGTGGTGAGGCGTACGGCGAGGCCGACGGCGTGGGCCGCGTCGGGCATGCCGGGCCCGGCGCTGCGCAACAGGCGTACGACGTCGCGCGTGACTGGGTGCAGCTCGGTCGACGGTACCTCGGCGGGGCGGCGCGGCTCGTGCGGTGCCGGGGTGTCCCGTTCGGGCAGCGCGGTGCTCAGGGCCTGGGCGAGGCCGCGGATGTCGGCGGCCGAGAAGACGGTGGCGGCGGGGAGCTCGACGCCGAGTTCGCGGGCGAAGGCGTTGCGCAGCCGCACCAGCATGAGGGAGTCGAGGCCGAGTTCCTTCAGGGCCGTGGTCGCGGACACCTGGACCGCCCCGCCGGACACCTCGCCGACCCGGGCGCGCACGTATGCCTCAAGCCGTACGGCGCGTTCGGTGTCGGTCGTCGCCGCGAACACGTGCTTGACGAGGTCGTCCGCGGCGGGCGTGCCGGTGGGGGCGGTGATCAGGTCGGCCAGGGTCGGGCGGGTGCGGGCGGCGTCGGGGTCGAGGGCCAGCAGGTCCCAGTCCAGGGCCATGGGGGCGAGCTGGCGGCGGGAGGTGGTCAGCACCCGCTCGAACAGTTCGCCGCCGTCCTGCGCGGAGAGGGCGAGCAGTCCGGAGCGGGCCGTCTGCGCTTCCCGTACGCCGGACTCGGAGACCATGCCCACGCCGGCCCAGGCGCCCCAGTCGAGGCTCAGCGCCCGGCGGTCCCGCAGGGAGAGGTGGTGTGCCCAGGCGTCGAGGAAGGCGTTGGCCGCCGAGTACGGGCTCTGTCCGGCCGAGCCGAGCAGGCCGGCCGCCGAGGCGAACAGGACGAAGTCATCGGCGTCCGGGGTCAGTTCGGTGAGCAGGGCGGTGCCCAGGACCTTGGGGCCGAGGACGCGCAGGACACGCTCGTCGGTCTGGTTGGCGATGGTGGCGTCGTCGAGGACACCGGCCGCGTGGACGACCCCGGTGATCGGGCCGAGTTCCTGGCGTACGGTTTCCAGCGCGGCCGCCAGTCCCTCGCGGTCGGCGACGTCGGCGCGGGCCACGTGCACGGTCGCGCCCCGCTCTTCGAGTCCGCGGATCCAGCCCAGGGCGTCCGCGTTCGGCGCGCCGCGGCTCATGAGGGCCAGTCGGCGGGCACCCCGGCGGACCAGCCGCTCGGCGACGACCCGGCCGAGACCGCCCAGACCACCGGTGATCAGATACGCGCCGTCCGGGGAGGTCGCGCCCTGCCCGGAGTCGTCCGGGCGGGTGCGGACCAGCCGGGGTACGAGGCGCGCGTCGTCCCGCAGTGCGACGAGCCGTTCGTCGTCGGCGTGCCACAGCTGGGTCCACAGGGCGTCGGCGCCGTCCGTGGGCGGGAGGTCGACGAGGGTGGTCCTCAGCTCGGGGTGTTCCTGCGCGAGGGCGAGACCGAAGCCCCAGGCGAGTGCCTGCTGAGGGTGCGTCACCTGGGCGCTGTCGCCGGCGGCTTGGCTTCCCCGGGCGACGACGAAGAGGCGGGGCGCCTGCGCCCGGTCGGCGAGTGCGCGCACCAGGTGCAGGGTGCTGAGGCAGCACAGCCGGGCCGCCTCCTCCGCCGTACGTCCGTCCTCGATCGCCGGGGCGTCGAGCGCGGAGAGCTGCACGACCCGCTGGGGAGGTTCGTGGGCGAAGGCCTCGTCGAGCAGGCGCGCCAGCTGGCCCGGGTCGGCCGTGTCGAGGACGTAGCGGCCGGGGCCTTCGGCGGCGAACTCCTCGCCCCTGCGAGCGATCACGCAGGGCACGGAGGTGCCGAGCCGCTCGACCAGGTCGGCGGCCACACCCGACTCGTCGGCCAGGACGAGCCAGCTGCCCGGTGCGGGCGGCTGGTCGGCGGGCGGGCGCGGCTGCCAGCGGGTCTCGAACAGCGCTCCGTCCAGCGGCGAAAGCGCGGCCAGCCGGAACTCCTCGGCCTCCAGCAGCAGTTGGTCCTCGTCGTCGTACAGGCGGAGGTCCAGCGTCGCGGTGTCCCCGGACACGGACCTCAGCTCGCAGGTCACCCAGGCGGGGGTGGTGCGCAGCCCGGTGTGGCGCAGGCGTGCGACGCCGGCGGGCACGAACGCCCGTCCCTGGGGCGCGTCTTCGGGCAGTGCGGCCGTGTGGAAGGCGGCGTCGAGGACGGCCGGGTGGAGCAGATGGCCGGCGGCGGGCCGGTCGGCGAGGCGGGCGACAGCGGCGGCGTGGGAGCGCCGGCCCGACTCCAGGCCCCGGAAGGCGGGGCCGTACTCGATGCCGAGGGCGGCGAGGGTGCCGTAGACGGTCGGGAGGTCGGCGGGCTGCGTGCACTGGGCGCGTAGTACGGCCGGCGGGGCGGTCGGGTCGGCGGTGGGTTCAGTGGGTTCAGTGGGTTCGGTCGGGGTGACGGCGATACGGCCGTCGACGTGCCGTTCCCAGCGGGCGCGCGGTCCGTCGGTGGCCGGGGCCGAGGAGATCGTGAAGTCCCGGAAGCCGTCGACGGCCGGCTTCAGGACGAGTTGCAGCCGGGTCGGCCCGGACTCGTCCAGGCGCAGTGGCTGGAGGAAGCCGACGTCGTGGAGCCGTACGTCGTCGCCGTCCCGGACGGTGGCGGCGGCCTCCAGCGCCATGCCCAGGAAGGCAGCGCCGGGCAGCCAGACCTCGCCGGTGACCCGGTGGTCGGTCAGGTAGGCGAAGCGGTTGTCGCGCAGGTCCACCTCGGTCTGGAAGAGGTGCCGGTCGGCGTCGTCGCTGGCCTCGACGTGCGTGCCCAGCAGCGGTGAGGCGCCGGTCGCGGTGGCCGGAGCGGGGGCGGGTGCGAGCCAGTGGCGTTCGCGGGCGAAGGCGTAGGTCGGCAGGTCGACGCGGTGGCCGGCCGGGAACAGGGCGGACCAGTCGGGCGTGTGCCCGGCCGTGTACAACTCGCCCAGCCTGCACAGCAGTACGTCCCGCCCGCCCCGCTGACGGCGCAGCGAGCCCACGCTCACCGCGTCGATTCCGGCCTCCGCCGCCACGGCCTCGATGGTGGACCCGAGCGAGGGGTGCGGGCTGAGCTCGACGAAGTAGCGGTAGCCGTCGTCCAGCATGCGGCGGATCGTGTCGGCGAAGCGGACGGGTTCGCTGAGGTTGGCGTACCAGTACGCGGGGTCCAGACGGTCTCCGGGCACGGGCTCCGCCAGCACCGTCGAGTACAGCGGCACTGCGGTGCGCGCCCCTCGGATGCCGCGGAGGCGGTCGAGGAGATCCTGTCGCAGCGGGGCCATGAGCGGGGTGTGGGAGGCGAACGGGGTCGACAGGGACCGGGCCTCGATCCCCTGCTCGTCGGGGCTGCGGCGCAGTTCGGCCAGCGCGTCGCCCGTACCGGAGACGGCCGTGGAGTGGGGGCTGTTGACGGCGGCGACGAAGAGCCGGCCGGCGTAGGGCGCGAGGAGTTCCTCGACCCGCGGGCGCGGCAGGTCCAGGGAGAGCATGCCGCCCTTGCCCGCGACCGGTACGACCGCCCGGGCGCGCCCGGTCACCACCGTCACGGCGTCGTCCAGGGTGAGCGCGCCCGCGCTGTACGCGGCGGCGATCTCACCCAGGCTGTGCCCGGTCACGGCGTCCGGGGTGACGCCGAGCGAGCGCCAGGCGGCCGCCAGCGCCGCGTTCACCGCGAACAGCGTCGGCTGGAGATACTCGGTGCGCTCCAGCGGGGAGAACTCCTCCGGCGCCCGCAGCGCGTTGAGCACGGACCAGCCGGCCTGCCGCTCGACCGCCTCGTCGATCCGGGTCAGCTCCTCGCGGAACGCATCCGACTCGGCCATCAACTCCAGGCCCATTCCGGGCCATTGGCCGCCGTGCCCGGCGTGGACGAAGGCGACCTTGCCCGTGTGCTCCTCCCGAGGCGAAGGCAGCGGGATCCGGCCGGACGCCAGCTCACCGAGCACGGACCGCAGTTCGTCGCGGCCGTCGGCCAGGATCGCCGTGCGTCGCTCGAAGTGGCTGCGGTGGTGGGCCAGGGTGTGGGCCGTGTCCGACAGCGCGGTGTCGGCGTCGGCGGCGGAGTCGACGGCTGCCAGGTGGTGGGCCAGTGCCGCGGCCTGGCCGCGCAGGCCCGTCTCGCTGCGGCCGGACAGGACGAACAGCCGCTTGCCCGGGAGGACTTCGGCCGGCGGCTCGGCGGTCGCCGGCCCCGCCTCCTCGACGATCACATGTGCGTTGGTGCCGCTGATCCCGAAGGCGCTCACGCCCGCACGCCGGATCCGCTGTTCCGAGGCGGGCCAGGCGGTCTCCTCCCGCAGCAGGTGCAGTCCGCTGTCCGACCAGTCGACGTGCCGGCTCGGGGTGTCGGCGTGCAGGGTGCGCGGGAGGGTCTCGTGGGTGAGCGACTGCACGACCTTGATCAGGCCGAGCACGCCCGAAGCCGCCTGCGCGTGCCCGATGTTGGACTTCAGCGAGCCCAGGTGGAGCGGGCGGCCCTCGGGGCGTGTGGCGCCGAAGACCTCCGCGAGGGCGTTCGCCTCGATCGGGTCGCCGAGGGTCGTGCCGGTGCCGTGCGCCTCGACGTGGTCGATGTCTGCGGGCGTGAGCCCGGACCGCTCCAGTGCCTGTCGGATCACCTGCTCCTGCGCGGGGCCGTTCGGCGCGGACAGGCCCTGGCTGCGGCCGTCCTGGTTGACGGCGGTGCCGCGCAGTACGGCCAGCACCCGGTCGCCGTCGCGCCGGGCGTCGGTCAGTCGTTTCAGTACGACCATGCCGGCGCCCTCGGCCCAGATCGCCCCGTCGGCGCTGTCGGAGAAGGAGCGGCAGCGGCCCGTCGGCGACAGGCCACGCAGCCGGCTGAACTCGACGAAGGTCTGCGGGGTGACCATCAGGGTGACACCGCCGGCGAGCGCCAGATCGCACTCCCCCGCGCGCAGCGCCTGGGCCGCCAGATGCACGGCCACCAGCGACGACGAGCACGCGGTGTCCACGGTGAGCGCGGGCCCGTTCAGCCCGAGGGTGTACGCGAGCCGGCCCGAGGCGACGCTCAGGGCGGAGCCGGTGCCGACATAGCCGTCCAGCTGGTCGAGGCGGGTGCCGGAGAGGTAGTCGCTGCCGAACATGCCGACGTAGACGCCGGTGGTGCTGCCCGCCAGGTCGGCGGGCACGATCCCGGCGCGCTCCAGCGACTCCCAGGCCGTCTCCAGCAGCAGTCGCTGCTGGGGGTCCATGGCCGCCGCTTCCTTGGGGGTGATGCCGAAGAAGCCGGCGTCGAAGGACTCGATGTCGTCGAGGAAGCCTCCCTCGCGGGCGTACGACTTGCCGAGCGCGTCCGGGTCGGGGTCGTACAGCGACTCGACGTCCCACCGCCCCGCCGGGAACGGCCCGACCGCGTCCCGGCCCTCCGCGACCAGCCGCCACAGCCCCTCCGGGTCGCTCACGCCACCGGGCAGCCGGCAGGCCATGGCGACGAGGGCCACGGGCTCGTCCGACGCCAGCGCGGGCGTGGACGGGGACGCGGACGTGGACGTGGACGTGAGTTCACGGCCCGCGCTGCCGGTGGTCGCCAGGACGCCGGTGAGGAGGTACTCGGCGAGGCGCGTGGGTGTGGGGTGGTCGAAGAGGAGGGTGGCGGGGAGTCTGGTGCCGAGGCGGGTGCTGATGCGGTTGCGCAGGTCGACCGCTGTCACCGAGTCCATGCCGAGGTCACGCAGCGGCTGGTCGGGGCGGACGGATTCCGCCGAGCGCAGGCCGAGCGCGTGGGCGGCCTCCTCGCGGACCAGGGCGAGGACACGCGCGGGGCGTTCGGGCTCCGGCAGCCGGGCCAGCCGGTCGGCCAGGGTGCGGCCGCCGGCCCGGTCGGGGCGGCGGGCGGGAAGCAGCGAGCGCCACAAGGCCCCTTCGGGTGCGGCGGCCCGCAGCCGGGGCAGGTCCAGGGCCCAGGCGACCAGGTGGGCGGTGTCGCGGCGCAGGGCGAGCTCGGTCAGTTCGCGGCCCTGGTCGGGGGTGAGGGCGCGGTGGCCCAGCCGGGCCATCCGCTCCAGGTCGGCGTGCTGTGCCGCGAGCCCTTCGCCCGCCCAGGCGCCGAAGGCCACCGAGACCCCGGGCAGGCCCAGGGCGCGCCGGTGGTGGGCGAGTTGGTCGAGGAAGGCGTTGGCGGCGGCGTAGTTGGCCTGGCCCGCGTTGCCGACGACCCCTGCGGCCGAGGACACCAGGAGGAAGAGGTCGAGCGGCCGGCCGGCGGTGAGCCGGTGCAGGTGGGCGGCGCCGTCGACTTTGGGGCGCAGCACCTGTGCGAGGCGCTCGGCGGTCAGCTCGGCCACCACACCGTCGGCGAGGACCCCGGCGCAGTGGACGATGCCCCGCAGCGGCGCCTCGTCCCCGATGCCGGCCAGCAGCCCGGCCACGGCGGAGCCGTCCGCGACGTCGCACGCGGCGATCTCCACCTCGGCGCCGAGCCCGGCCAGTTCGGCGACCACGTCCGCCGCACGAGGGTCGCCAGCTCCCTGACGGGACGTCAGCAGCAGGCGCGGGACGCCGTTCTCGGCGAGCCAACGGGCGATGCTGCGGCCCACCGCGCCGAGGCCCCCGGTGATCAGGACCGTGCCGTCGACGGGGATCGGTGCCGATCTGCCGGACGGCGCGGGGCGGGCCCGTACGAGGCGCGGGACGAGCAAGTCACCGTCGCGCAGGGCGATTTCCGGCTCATCGGCGTGTGCCGCCGCGGTGAGCAGCGGCGTTTCGTCACCGTCGAGGTCGAGGTCGAGCAGGGTCAGCCCGAGGCCGGGGTGTTCAGCGCGGGCACTGCGGGCGAGGCCCCACAGCACCGACTGGGCCAGCCCGGCAACCGTGTCCCCGTCGGCCGCCGCGACCGCGCCCCGCGTCACCCAGATGGTGCGCGCGGGCGCCCTGTCCGGCGGGAGCGCGATCAGGGTCTGGAGTTCGGTCAACGCGGTGGCCGCCAACTCCTGTGCGGCTACGGCCGGTTCGGCATCGGGGGCGGTGCGCGGCCAGACGCGTAGGACGGTGTCGGCGCCCTCGTCGGTGATCCGGATGCCCGCCGCCCGCAGGTCGCGCAGGGCCGTCGCGACGGCCGGGTCCGACCCGTCGCCGTGGACGGCCCATGCGGTGCCGGGTGCGCCGGTCGGCGTCTTCGGTACGGCGGTCCAGGCCACCTCGTACAGGTGGCGGCCGTTCTCCGAGGCACTGTGGAGGTCGGCCGGGTTCGCGCCCCGCAGGCGTACGCCCTCCAGCCTGCCTGCCGGGAAGCCGTCGGTGTCCCACAGGGTGACGTCCAGCGTGGCGTCCGTCCCGGAGCCGTCGGCCCGGCGCACGGACGCGATCAGGTCCGTCGCGGTGCCGGGCGGCAGGACACAGCGTGCCATCGCGACGGGCAGCAGGACCCGTTCCTCGGAGCTGTCCAGGGCGGCGGCCACGTGGAGGGCGGCGTCGAGGAGTGCGGGGTGCACCGGGTAGGGGTCGGTCGTGTCGCGGGCCACGGCCGGGAGCGTGAGGCGGGCCAGCACGGTCCCGTCGCCGGTGACGGCGGCCTGTCGTACGCCTTGGAAGGCCGGGCCGTAACGGAGGCCGAGGCCGGTCAGGCGCTCGTAGGTGTCCTCGTGCCAGGCCGGTTCGGCCGTCTCCGGCCACGCCGGTGGTTCGCCGGCCGGGAGGGAAGCGGGCTCGGCCGCGGACGCCGTGGCGTGCAGGGTCCAGTCCGTGGCCTCCTGGCCTCGGGGACGGCTGTGGATCGTGATCTCCGGGGCGGCCCCTGCGGTGACCACCTCGACGGACACCTCGACCGTGCCGGTGGCGGGCAGGGTGAGGGGTGCGAGGAGGAGCAGGTCGCCGATGTCGGCGGGGGTGTCCGGGCGGGCCGTGGCGAGGGCGGCGCGGCAGAGTTCGAGCAGGGTGGTGCCCGAGACCACGGTGTGGCCGAAGACGGTGTGGTCGGGCAGCCAGCCGGCGGTGGCCGGGGACCACTCGTCGCGGAACGTCCAGCGGGTCCGGTCCGCCGACTGGAGCTGGATGCCGAGCAACGGGTGCGCGGCGCGGTCGAAGAGGCCGGGCGCGGTGGCGGAGGCGGCGGGTTCGGTCCAGTGCCGCCGCGCGTCCCAGGCGTAGGTCGGCAGGTCGGCCGGGGTGGTGTGCGGGACCGGGCGGCGCCAGTCGATGTGCCGTCCGTGGACGTGGAGTTCGGCGGTGGCGCGGTCCACACAGGCGGGGCCGTCCTCGTCGCGGCGGAGGGAGCCGACCGCTATCAGGTCCTCGTCGACGGTGCGCAGGGCGGTGAGGAGCGCGGGGTGCGGGCTGAGCTCGACGAAGTAGCGGTAGCCGTCGGCGGCCATGCGCTCGACGGTCGGCGCGAAGCGGACCGGTTCGCGCAGGTTGGTGTACCAGTAGTCGGCTTCGAGTTCCTCGGTGACCGGCTCGCCCGTGACCGTGGAGTACCAGGTCACGGGGGTGGGGCAGGTGGTGACTCCGTCGAGTTCGTCGAGGATCGTGGTGCGCAGCGGCTCGACCTGGGCGCTGTGGGAGGCGTAGTCGACATCGAGGCGGCGGACGAAGACCTGCTGCCGGTCGAGGTCGGCGAGGAAGGCTTCCACGGCGTCCACGGCACCGGCGACCACGGTCGAGCGGCCGCTGTTGACGGCGGCGACGCCGATCTGGCCGCCGTGGTCGGCGAGTTTGGCCTCGACGTCGGTGTGCGGCAGGGCGACGACGGCCATGGTGCCGGTGCCGGACAGCCCGGTCAGCGCCTGGCTGCGCAGGGCGACCACGGCCGCGGCGTCGTTGAGGCTCAGCGCTCCGGCGACGCAGGCGGCGGCGACCTCGCCCTGGCTGTTTCCGACGACCGCGTCCGGCCGAATGCCGCGAGCCCGCCAGACGGCGGCCAGCGACACCATCACGGCGAACAGGACCGGCTGGACGACGTCGACACGCTCCAGGTTCGGGGCGCCTGTGTCGCCGCGCACGACGGAGGTCACCGACCAGCCCGTGAACGGACGCAGGGCGGCGTCGCAGCGGTCGAGTTCGTCGGCGAACACCGGGTCGCGGTCGAGCAGATCGCGGGCCATGCCGGACCACTGGGAGCCCTGGCCGGGGCAGACGAACGCCAACTTGCCGGTGGTGAGGGCGAGTTCGGGTCCGGTGATCAGCTCGGTGTCGGGGCGGTCCTCGGCGAGTTCCCGCAGGGCGGTGAGCAGTTCGGCGCGGTCGCTCGCGCGGACGACGGCCCGGTGCTCGAAGTGGGTGCGGTGGTGGGCGAGGGTGGCAGCGACGGCGGGGAGGGGCGGAGCCGGCTGCCGTTCGAGGCTCTCCCGGAGTCGGGCGGCCTGTGCGCGCAGGGCGGACAGGGTGCGGGCGGAGAGCGGGAAGAGGGCTGGCCCGGGGAGGTCGGCGGCCGGTTCGACCGGCTGTTCCTCGGGCGCTTCCTCCAGCACCACATGGGCGTTGGTGCCGCTGATCCCGAACGCGCTCACCCCGGCGCGCCGCACCCGCTCGGGGTGGCGTGGCCAGGACTGCGGCTCGTCGATCAGGCGCAGTCCGCTGTGCGCCCAGTCGATGTGCCCGGTCGGGGCTCCGGCGTGCAGGGACGCCGGTATGCGTGCGTGGTCGAGGGCGAGGACGGTCTTGATGACGCTGGCGATGCCCGCGGCGGCCTGGGTGTGGCCGATGTTGGACTTCAGTGAGCCGACACCAAGGGGGCGCTCGGCGGGGCGGTCGGGTCCGAAGACGGCGGCCAGGGCGCCGCCCTCGATCGGGTCGCCCAGCGGGGTGCCCGTGCCGTGTGCCTCGATGTGGTCCAGGTCGTGCGGCTGGAGGCCGGCCTCGTCGAGGGCGGCCCGCAACACCCGTTCCTGGGCAGGGCCGTTGGGGGCGCTGAGGCCCTGGCTGCGGCCGTCCTGGTTGATCGCCGAGCCCTTGACGACGGCGAGGATCCGGTCGCCGTCGCGCCGCGCGTCCGCGAGCCGCTTGAGCAGGACCACGCCGCAGCCCTCGGCCCACACCACGCCGTCCGCGTCGGCCGAGAACGGACTGCACCGCCCGGACGGCGACAGTCCGCGCAGCCTGCTGAACTCGACGTGTCCGCGCGGGGTCACCAGCAGTGTCGCGCCGCCCGCCAGCGCGAGATCGCACTCGCCGCCGGCCAGAGCCCGCGCCGCCAGATGCAGGGCGACCAGGGAGGACGAGCAGGCGGTGTCGACGGTGACGGCGGGGCCCTGGAGGCCGAGGGTGTAGGCGATACGGCCGGACGCCACGCTGGAGGCCGAGCCGGTCCCGACGTGCCCGTCGAGCTGGTCCAGGGCGGCCGAGGCCAGATAGCCGCTGTCGTAGAGGCCGACGTAGACGCCCGTGGAGCTGCCGTTGAGCGTGTCCGGGACGATTCCGGCGCGTTCGATCGCCTCCCAGGCGGTCTCCAGGAGCAGGCGCTGCTGGGGGTCCATGGCGGCGGCCTCGCGGGGCGAGATCCCGAAGAAGGCCGCGTCGAAGCGGTCGATGCCGGAGAGGTAGCCGCCGCGCAGGGAGTACGCCTTGCCGGTGGCGTCCGGGTCGGGGTCGTGCAGCCCTCGGGTGTCCCACCGGCCGGACGGCACCTCGGTGATGGCGTCCTCGCCCGCGGCGAGCAGCCGCCAGAGCGCCTCGGGGTTGTCGGCGCCCCCGGGGAAGCGACAGGCCATGGAGATGATCGCGATGTCGTCGTCGGCTCGCGCGGGCGCGCGGTCCGTGGGTGCGGCCGCTGCCCGGGTGCGCGTGGGTGTCTCGTCGAAAACCGCCTGGGCGAGGGCGGCGACGGTGGGGTGGTTGAAGATCAGGGAGGGGTCCAGGGTGCGGCCGGTGGCCGCGGACAGGTCGGCGGCCAGCGTCACCAACTGCCGTGACCCCAGGCCGAGTTCGGCGATCGGCCGCTCCGGGTCGACGGCCAGCGGGTCGAGCCCGGCCGCCTCGGCGACGGCCGACTCCAGCCAGGCCCGCACACCGTCCGGCGTGGTGAGCGACGGCTCGGAGAACTGCTTCGGGGAGTCGGGCGCAGGCATCTGGAGAGGTGTCCTCGTGGATTCGGGCAGGGGTGGTGGCCGTACGGCCCGGAGGGCGCGCGTGGGGCGGTACGGCTGCTGGGGCCTGCGGTCGGTAGGCGGACGCGCAGGCGTCCGCCGCTCGACGGGGCGGGGTCAGCTCGGGTCGGGCGCGGCGACGGCGGCGAGGGTACCGGTCAGGTAGGCCGCCCGGGTGGCGTGGCGCTGGATCTTGCCGCTGGACGTCTTGGGGATGGTGCCCGGCTCGACCAGGACGACGTCACGCAGCGCCAGGCCGTGGGCCTCGCCGATCTCGCCGCGGATGACGTCGATGATCTTCTCGGCCTCGGACGCCGCGTCCGGGGCGGTCTCGGCGACGACGACGGCCTGCTCACCGCCGGCTCCGCTCCCCGCTGCGCCCGTGTCCCGCGTGCGCTCCATGCTCCCGGCGTCCCCCTCGTCCAGCGCGTCGACGGAGAACGCGGCGGTGCAGCCGGGGCGCAGGGCCGGGTGGGCCATCTCGGCGGTCAGTTCCAGGTCCTGCGGGTAGTGGTTGCGGCCGTCGATGACGATGAGGTCCTTGAGGCGGCCGGTGACGAAGAGTTCGCCGTCGTGGAGGAATCCGAGGTCGCCGGTGCGCAGGAAGCGTCCCTCGTGGCCGGCGAGGGTGGCGCGGAAGGTCGCGCGGGTGGCGAGGGCGTTGCGCCAGTAGCCCTTGGCGACGCTCGCGCCGCGCACCCAGATCTCGCCGACCTCGCCGTCGGTCAGCTCCTCGTGCCGCTGGGGGTCGGCGATGACGACGGTCACGTGCCGGCCGGGGCGGCCGCAGCTGACGGTGGCGGCGTCGGTCTGGCCTGCGTGCGGGCCGGATTCGGCGGGCTGGAGGAGGGTGGGCGCGGTGTGGGCGGTGCTGCCGGTGACCATGAGGGTGGACTCGGCGAGGCCGTAGCAGGGGTGGAGGGCTTCGCGGCGGAAGCCGGCCGGGGCGAAGGTCTCGGTGAAGCGGCGGAGGGTGGCGGCCCGGACCGGTTCCGCACCGTTGACGGCGACCTTCCAGCTGCTGAGGTCGAGGCCGTCCAGGAGTCCGGGACCGGCGTGCTTCAGACAGAGTTCGTACGCGAAGTTGGGGCCGCCGCTGGTGTGCGGGCGGTAGCGGCTGATCGCGGTCAGCCAGCGCCGGGGATCCTGGAGGAAGTGCAGCGGCGAGAAGAGGGTGGCGGTCACGCCGAGGTAGACCGTGTTGAGGACGGGGCCTATGAGGCCCATGTCGTGGTACACGGGCAGCCAGCTGACGAACATCTCGTGGCCGTACTCCTCGATGGCGTCCGGCGTGTGGCCCATGGACTCGGTGAGGATCCGCTCGTTGTCCAGCAGGTTTCCGTGGGTGACCATCACGCCGCGCGGGGCGGAGGTGGAGCCCGAGGTGTACTGGAGGAAGGCGACCGAGTCGGCGGTGAGGTCGGGCTCGCGCCAGCCGGCGGACATCTCGTCGGGGATGTCCTCGGTGGCGACGCAGGTGAGGTCGGCTAGCTCGGGCAGCTGCTCCGCCATGCCGGACAGGGCCGCGATCACCTCGCGGTCGCCCAGGATCACCCTGGCGTCGGCGTCGGCGATGAGCCGCTTCATCCGGGTCACGGCCCGGTGGTTGTGCACGCGGCCCTGCGGCGGGACGCCCGGTACGGCGACGACGCCCGCGGCGAGGCAGCCCAGGTAGCCGCTGATGAACTCCAGGCCGGGCGGGTAGAGCAGCATGGCGCGGGTCCCGGCCAGGCCGCGGTCCTGGAGCCAGGCGGCGACGGCACGGGAACGGGCGGCGAGACGGCCGTAGGAGATCTCCTGGATCTCGCCGTCGCAGTCGCCGGTGACGAGGTGGCGGTAGGCGGTTCGGTCGGGGTGGTGCGCGGCGTGCTGGGTCAGCAGATCGACCAGGGATCGAACCATGTGGCGAGTCTCACCTGTCTGGATCGGTGGGCGAGGAACTGGAGTTCGAGAGCCAGGCACTGGATGGGCGCGGAAGCCTCGGTCGACCCGGCCCCCACCCGTCCCCGTTCGGCTTGCTACCGGCGAGTAGCACCATAGCAACTCCGTTCGGTCGACGGGTCGAACGGAGGTAAACCCTACGTGTCCACGCCGAGTTCGCGAAGTGACGCCCGCCGCACACGATCTTCACGGCTTCCGGCCAGGCGAAAGCCGGACGGACGGACGAAGGCCCGGACACCGGCCTCGCGGTGTCCGGGCCTCGAACGGACGCTGGGCCAGCTGCCGTTCAGCCGCCGTTCAGTCGCCTGCGCAGGAGCGCCTTACCCAGTTCGGCGCCCTTGCGGCTGTCCGCCTGCGCCTTGCGGAACAGGTCGGCCACCTCGGTGTCCTTGCCGCGTTCCGCGTCCTCGATGTAGCTCTCCAGCCGCAGCGCGTTGCTCAGGCACGCCTCCACGTACCAGATCAGGTTGTAGTCCTTGTCCTGTGTACCGGTCACGCCACCGGTCTCGGTGCCACTGGCCATTCCGGGCCTCCTCCGGCGTGGGTCGTTCCTGGCCTCGCCGAGTACCCGTCGTCCGAGCGCGCACACACCGTGCCGGCCAGGACAGACATCCGCGTCAACTCCCGCATGTTGTACGTAAATTCAGACAGTCCGCGCAGAAGTGAGCAGAGTCCCGGCAGTTTCGGAATGAAGTAGCGATCGACCGTGCGAGACCGGTCGATGACGGTGTGTACTGTGCTCCGAGCGCCTCGCCCCACGGCCGTGGAACCAGCCCTGCCCGACTGTCCCCGAACCGACTCCTGGGAATCCGACTCGATGATCGAACTACCGGACCTGGCGACCGGCGGTCTCGCCGTCGGCATGCTGTCCGCGCTCACCCTGGGCGGCGGCCTGCTGCGCGCACAGCGGCAACAGGCGAAGCAGCGTGCCGAGATAGACGCGTTGCGCCGCCAACTCAAGGGCGTACTCCAGGCGTTCACAGCGGAGGTGGAGCACCTGGCCGAGCAGCGCGTTCCCGCCGCCGCACGCCGGCTGGCGCACCCCCATGTCACCGTGCCGGGGCCGCTGCATCCGCAGACCGCGGGCACCGCCCTGGACCTCGCCCTGGAGCAGGTGCTGACCGGACTGCGCACCGAGCTGGCCGCCCAGCGCACGCGGATCGACGCCGCCGCGCAGGCGGGCATGCGGGGCGCGACCCGCGAGATCCAGGCGGCGCTGTACCGGCTTCAGGACGCCCTGCGGCAGCTGCAACAGAAGTACGACGATCCCGAGTTGGCGCAGACGCTGTTCCAACTGGACCACGAGAACGAGCAGTCGCTGCGGCGGGCGCAGGTCGCCGCCGTGGTGTGCGGGGCCTGGGTCGGGCTCGCCCGCGAGGAGTCGCACCTGGTGGAGGCGGTGACCGGTGGTCAGGCCCGGCTCGCGGGCTACCACCGGGTCCGGGTGCACAACCACCTCGCCGCGGGCACCGGGCTGGTGTCCCACGCCGTGGAGCCGGTCGCGATCATCGTCGCCGAACTCCTGGACAACGCGCTGCGGCACTCCGCGCCGGACACGGATGTCGTGGTCAACCTGGAGCACGTCCACCACGGCGTCTGCGTCACCGTCGACGACTCCGGCCTCGGCATGACCCAGGACGAACGCGCCCGCGCGCAGCGGCTGGTGGCCGGGTCCGAGCCGATCCTGCTCACCGACCTCGGCGATCCGCCCCGTATGGGGCTCGCCGCGATCGGGCAGCTGACCCGGCAGTTCGACCTGAGCGTGGATCTGTCCTCGCCGTCCCCGTACGGCGGGGTGCGGGCCGTGCTGCTGGTCGACAGCCACCTGCTCAGCGCCATCGACCCGACCGAGCGACCACCCGCCGCGAGCGCGCCGCGCTCCACCCGCAAGGCCTCCCGCGACGAGGCACCCGCCGAGCCGCGGACCGAGGCGTCCGCCACCTCGCACGGGTACGGCTCGCACGGGTACGGCGCCGAGCACGACGCCGAAACCGCCGACGCCGTACCCGGGCATCACGCTCCACGCGACGCCGATGGTCTGCCCCGGCGCCGACGCCGTACGCGGGTGGCCGCCGCGGCCCGGGACGTGCCCGAGGCCCGGCCCGCGGTACGCCGGCCGGAGCAGGCCGCCGCGGCGCTCGGCGCGCTCCAGGCGGGTACCGCCGCGGCCCGGTCCGAGGACGGCGAGCGCACCGACGACGCCTCCACCGCCGTACCGGAATCCGAGGGGGCGGCCGAGGACAACCATCAGACCGACGCGACCGACCAGAACGTCCACGAAGGGGGAACGGCTCGATGACCAGCCGCGAAACGGGAGACACGGCGTGGGTGCTCGAACCGATCCTGGAGGTGCCGCATGTGGTGGCCGCCGTACTGCTGACGCGGGACGGGCTGGTCACCGGGTACACGGACGCCCTCAGCCAGGCCTCGGCCGAGCGGGTGGCGGCGATCACCAGTACCGTGCAGGGGGCGTGCCGTACGGCGGCTGCCGCGTTCGCCGACCGGGACGGGGCCGAGGTACGGCAGGTCGTCATCGAGTCGGACCACGGGTATGTGCTGATCGTGCCGACGGACCACGGCACCTGTGTGGCCGCCTACGGGGACGCGGAGGTACGCCTGGACCTGCTGGCGCACCGGGTGCACTCCCAGGTGGCGAGACTGGGCGAGAAGGCGATGGCCGCGGCGGCCCGTCATGCCAAGGGCGGCGCACCGGCATGACGGGCCGCCCTGGCGGCCGTCCCCTGGTTCCCGCGTATCTGTCGACCGGCGGCGTGGCCCGGCCCAGTCGGCCCCAGCTGGAGCGGCTGTCGGTGCTCGTCGGCACCGGCACGTCGCCGCCCGCCGGTCTGCCCGCCGCCCAACTCGCGCTGCTGGACGCCCTGGTCGACGGTTCGCTGACGGTCGTGGAGGCCGCGGCGCTGCTGCGGCTGCCGGTGTCGGCGGTGCGGGTGCTGGCCGGCGAACTCGTCGACCGGGAGCTGGTGCGAGCCCGCGCGCCGATCCCGCCCGCCCGACGCTTCGACCCCGACCTGCTGGAGAGAGTGGCCGATGGCCTTCGCGCCCTCAAGCACAACTAGGGCCTGTCGTTTGGATCAGGCCGGCTGTGAGGTGCGGTGCATCTCAATTGACCCGAGCGGGGTGTGGTGCGTGCAGCTGCAAGGCGGAGGAGGGCGTCGACGCGATGGGGGTCCCCCCGCGCGAGGTTGTTCGAGCGTGGGGGAGTCGGCAACCGACGACAACGCGGCAGATGTGCGTGCCACACCCCGCGACGCCGGCATGATCCAAACGACAGGCCCTAGGCCCGCACCGGGCACGACGCAGGACATCCACCTGCCGGACACCGCCCGTGACCTGGTCAAGATCCTGGTCGCCGGCCCCTTCGGCGTGGGCAAGACGACCCTGATCGACTCCGTGTCCGAGATCCGGCCGCTGCACACCGAGGAGCCGCTCAGCGAGGCGTCCGCGCAGGTGGACGATCTGGCCGGGGTACGGGACAAGTCGACGACCACCGTCGCCGTCGACTTCGGCCGGATCAGCCTGCCGGGCGGGGTCGTGCTGTATCTGTTCGGCACACCCGGGCAGGAGCGGTTCCGGGCGCTGTGGGACGACATCGCCTACGGCGCGCTGGGCGCCCTCGTCCTGGTCGACAGCCGGCGGATCGACGCGTCCTTCGACGTGCTGGGGCTGGTGGAGGAGTCGGGGCTGCCGTACGCCGTCGCCTTCAACACCTTCCCGGACGCGCCCCGGCACCACACCCGGGAGCAGCTGCGCACCGCCCTGGACCTGGAGCCGGGCACACCGATGGTGACGTGCGACGCGCGGGACGCCGCCTCGTCGGTCGACGCGCTGCTCGCACTGGTCCAGCACCTGATCGACCGCGACGTTACGGAGGACTCCCGGTGACCACCCACACCCCCGACCGGCAGGCCTTCACCCGCTCGGCGCCCGTGCGACTGTGGGAGGACGGCTTCGCCCTGGACCCGTACCGCTACTACGCCGCCTTGCGTGCCCAGGGGCCGGTCGGCTGGGCGGAGTTGGCGCCGGGCGTGCCGGCGTACGTGGTCACCGACCGGCAGGCCGCGCTGGATCTGCTGCACGACACGGAGACGTTCTCGCACGATCCGCGGCCGTGGGAGTCCACGGTCGCCGACGACTCGCCGATCCTGGGCATGATGCGCTGGCGGCCCAACACGCTGTTCGCCGACGGCGCGGCCCATGTCCGGTACCGCACCTCGCTGATCGACACCTTCGACCTGGTCGAGCCGCACGACCTGCGGGCGCGGGTGCACCGGGCGGTGCGCGTGCTGGTGGGCCGGTTCGGGCCGCAGGGCGAGGCCGATCTGGTGGGGGACTTCGCGCGACCGTTGATGGCGCTGGTGTTCAACAACCTCTTCGGGCTGCCGGACAGTCAGAGCGACCGGCTCCACAGCGCGCTGGGCAAGATGATGGAGGGCGGCGCCGAGGCGGCCGAGGGCGAGGCGGAGTACGGCGGTTACGTACTGGAGCTGATCGCGGCCAAGGCCGAGCGCCGGGGCGACGACCTGCCGAGCCGGCTGCTGGACCACCCGGCCGGGCTCACGCCCGAGGAGGTCACCTGGCAGGTGTTCCTCACCCTGGGCGCCGGGCACGAGCCGACGGCCAACCTGGTCTCGAACGCGCTGTCCCGCATCCTCGGCAACCCGCTGTACTACTCCACCCTGACCAGCGGCGCCCGCCCTGTGATGGACGCGGTGGTGGAGGTGCTCCACCACGAGACTCCGCTGGCCAACTACGGCATCCACTACGCCCGTAACCCGGTGTCCTTCCACGGCACCTGGATCAGGGCCGCGGTGCCGGTGGTCGTCTCCTACGGCGCGCTCGCCCACTTCGCCGAGCAGGAGGTCACCGAGGGGCGGCATCCCAAGGACGCCTCGCACCTGTCCTGGTCGGCGGGCCCGCACGCCTGCCCGGTCCGGCAGCACACGCTGCTCATCGCCACCGAGGCGATCGAACGGCTCACCCAGTGGCTGCCCGACCTGGAGCCGGTGCTGCCCCGGGCGCGCCTGACCTGGCGGCCCGGCCCCTTCCACCGCTCCCTGACGTCCTTGCCCGTCCGGTTCAGCCCCCGCTCCCCCGACCAGCCTGGAGTGCCCTCGTGACCATGACCGACCGCATCGACCGCTTCGCCATCGACCCGTTCGGCGCCGACATCGCCGCCGAGAGCGCCCGGCTGCGCGCCCTCGGCCCGATCGTGCCCGTGGAGCTGCCCGGCTCCATCCCCGCGTGGGCGCCCACGGGCTACGACACCCTCAAGGAACTCATCCTCGACCCGCGGGTCAGCAAGGATCCCCGGCTGCACTGGCGGCTGTGGCCCGAGATCGGCGAACACCCCTCCTGGGGCTGGATCCTGGGCTGGGTCGGCGTGGTCAACATGCTCTCGACGTACGGCGCCGACCACGCACGGCTGCGCAAGCTGGTCGCGCCGAGCTTCACCCAGCGGCGCACGGAGATGATGCGGCCCCGCGTGCGGAGCATCACCGCCGAGCTGCTCGACGCCCTGGACGCCCTCGACGACGGCGGGTCGTCGGTGGATCTGAAGGCCGGGCTCGCCCACCCCCTGCCGATGCGGATGATCTGCGAACTGTTCGGCGTGCCCGAGGAGTTGCGGGAGGCAACCGCCACCCTCATCGCCGCGATCATGGACACCACCGACCCGTCCCCGGAGCACGCCGCGTTCGTGCAGGAGCAGATCCGTACGGTGCTGGGGGCGCTGATCGCCCATCGCAGCGAGCACCCCGGGGACGATCTGACGACCGAGCTGATCCGGGTGCGCGACGAGGACGGCGACCGGCTCAGTGCCGAGGAGCTCGTCTACACCCTGCTGCTGGTGATCGGCGCCGGCTTCGAGACGACCGTCAATCTCATCGGCAACGCGGTCGTCGCCCTGCTCACCCACCCCGAGCAACTGGCCGCCGTACGCTCCGGGGAGACCGGCTGGGACGCGGTGATCGACGAGACACTGCGGGTGCACCCGTCGATCGCCTCGCTTCCGCTGCGGTTCGCCGTCTCCGACATCGAGGTCGGCGGCGTGACGGTTCCGGCCGGGGACGCCATCATCACGACGTTCGCCGCCGCGGGGCTGGACCCCGTGCACTACGGGCCGGACGCGGACCGCTTCGACGCGTCACGCGGAGCGGACGACCATCTGGCGTTCGGGATCGGCGTGCACCGGTGCATCGGCGCTCCACTGGCCCGTATGGAGGCCCGTACGGCACTGCCCGCGCTCTTCGAACGCTTCCCGGACCTGCGGCTGGCCGTCGACGAGAAGGAGCTGCGTCAGGTGCCGTCGTTCATCGCGTTCGGCTGGCAGGAGATTCCGGTGCGGCTGCGGGCCTGAACGGGTACGCGCGCGGGGACGCGACCGGTCCCCCGTTCCGGTCGTGCCCCCGCGGGAAGTCGAACTTACGTCTGCGGCGGAGCGCTTGGGTATCGCGTCGATGCCCGCTGCGGGCCCGCCGGGACTCACCTGTGCACAAGTGAGTCCGGAAGGCCCGGTTTCGTCGCGGGGAGTGCGGGCTGATCCAGATCGCCCACCGCGAGATGGGCGAGAACGACCTCGTACAGGTCGCTGCCGCCGGCGAGGAGTTGCCGTTCCAGGACGGGTTCGGCGCTGCGGACGTGCTCGCGGACGGTCTGCGCGTGGACGCCGAGGGTCTGCGCGGCACGTTCGGCGTTGCCGCCCTCGGCGATCCAGGTGCGCAGGGTGCGGCGCAGGTCGCGGCTGTCCTGGTCCAGGCGTGCGAGGACGTCCTGCGCCCAGGTGTGCATGGCGGGGCCGGAGAGCAGGTCGCACAGTGAGGCAGGGCTCTCTTGCGACGTACGGTCGTCGGCCGGGGCGTCCGCGAGGCTGACCTGGGTGTTGAGCGCCAGGTGGACCACGGCACGGGCGGTCAGGTCGGAGAAGTCCGTGCGCAGGAGGCCTTCCACGCGTTCCATGCGGGCGCGGACGGTGTTGCGGCTGACGCCGAGGACCTTGGCGGCGCTCACGGCGGTGAACTCCAGACCCAGGCGGGTGGTGGCGAGCAGTTCGGCGCGGGTGTGGTGCGCCAGGGTGTCGAGCGGGTGCAGCAGCCGGGCGGCCCAGCCGCGCAGGGGTGCCGGGTCGATCAGGCGCTCGGGGTGGGTGCGTTCGGCGTAGACCGCGGCCTTGTCGGGGCGGAAGTGCGCGACGGCCAGGGCGCTGACGGCCTGCCCGTACGCGGTGGCGGTGCGGGCCAGGCTCTGCCGGGCGCTGCCGCCGATGAAGGTGCGCGGGCGCGGGCCGATCAGCGACCTCAACTCCCCGGCCTCGTCCTCGCCGGGCGTCACGACGATGACGTGCTCGTCCACCGCCGGGCAGAGCACGACCAGGGCCCGCTCGCCCGTCACGGCCAGGCATTCCTCGGCCAGCCGGTCGCGCTCGTCGGCGGGGCTCTCGACGACATGGACGCAGGCCGTGTCGGTGTCGAGCAGACCGGGCCACAGTCCGGCGGCGACGCGGCGCGCGGAGACGGTGTCCTCCACCATCAGCAACTGAAGGATGGCGAGGCGCAGATCGGAGGTCGCCTGGGCGAGCCGGTGTCCGGCGGCGGTCGTCTCGCTCGCCTTCAGCAGGAGTTCGATGACCTGGACGGTGTGCGTGATCATGTCGGAGGCACGCCGGTCGAAGGGCGTCTCCCGCGCCACCGCGATCACCCCGGCCGAGGCGGGGTTCGGGTACGCCACCCTGACCAGCCGCAGGTGGCGGCCCTGGCCCTCCCAGGCGGCGGAGGCGATGCGTCCGGCGGCGACGGCGGCGACGAGGCTGTCGTCCAGGTCCGGCCAGGTGCCGGTGAGCAGGGTGCCGGTGTCGTCCCGGAGCGAGGCGGTGCCCCGCACGGCGTCCGCGAGCCACGCGACGACCCGGCCGACGTCCCGGCCGTTCGGCCGCAGGTGGTCCAGCAACTCCTGCGCCCACACCGAGGTGTCGGCGCCGCCCGCCCCCGCCTGACGAACCCCGTCCTCCCTGCCAGCCACGTCGGCCTTCACCTCGTCCTGCACTTCACTCACGACATACCGCTCGGGACGTTACCTCACCCGAGCGCGGCGGCAAGTCTGCGCTCGCGCCCGGGAACGGCAACGGGTTCCCGGGAACCGGCGCGCAATCCGCCCGGCCCTGCCCGGGCCTGCATCGCCGCGGGGGGGGGCGCAGGGCATAGGCTCGGCGAATGGCGAAGTACTTCGACGTGCACCCCGACAACCCTCAGTCGCGCACCATCTCCCAGGTCGCGGACAGCATCCGCTCCGGTGCGCTCATCGCGTATCCGACGGACTCCTGCTATGCGCTGGGCTGCCGGCTGGGCAGCCGTGACGGCATCGACCGGATCCGGGCCATTCGCCGCCTGGACGACCGGCACCATTTCACCCTCGTCTGCCAGGACTTCGCGCAGCTCGGCCAGTTCGTGCGGGTCGACAACGACGTGTTCCGCGCGGTCAAGGCGTCCACACCCGGCAGCTACACGTTCATCCTGCCCGCGACGAGGGAGGTGCCGCGGATGCTCCAGCATCCGAAGAAGAAGACGGTCGGCGTGCGCATCCCCGACCATGTCGTCACCCAGGCGCTGCTCGCCGAGCTCGGGGAGCCGCTGCTGTCCAGCACGCTGCTGCTGCCCGACGAGGACGAGCCGATGACGCAGGGCTGGGAGATCAAGGACCGGCTGGACCATGTGCTGGACGCGGTGGTCGACTCCGGGGACTGCGGCACCGAGCCGACGACGGTGATCGACTTCTCCGGCGGCGAGGCCGAGATCGTACGGAAGGGAGCGGGCGACACGTCCCGGTTCGAGTAAAGCGGGTCCCAAACGGTGCCCAAGTGGGAGGGGGTGCCGCGGGTCGTTGAATGTTGCAATGAAACCATGTGCGCGGCCCGGTTCCACCGGGTCGGCGACCCGTTCGCCGTGAACTGCGCAGAGAGGCAACCCCCATGACCTCCGTCCAGGGCACCGCCGTCGACATCCCCACCGAGGACGGCACCGCCGACGCCTATCTGACCCACCCCGCCGACGGCGAGCCCCGCCCCGCGGTGCTGCTGTACATGGACGCCTTCGGTCTGCGGCCGCAGCTGCGGGCGATGGCGGACCGGCTCGCCGAGGCCGGGTACACGGTGCTGGTGCCGAACGTGTTCTACCGTCACGGACGGGCTCCGGTGTTCGAGTTGCCCGAGTTCATCGATCCCGGGGCCCGGCCGGAGATCTTCCAGAGCATCATGCCGGTCATGCAGGCGCTGACGCCGGAAGCGGCGATGCGGGACGCGGGCGCCTATCTGCGCTGGCTCGCCGACTGCCCTGTGGCGGCCGACGGGCCGGTGGCGCTGACCGGTTACTGCATGGGCGCCCGGCTGGCCCTGCTCACCGCCGGCACGTTTCCGGACCGGGTCGCGGCGGCGGCAGGGTTCCACGGCGGCCGGCTCGCCACCGAGGCGCCGGACAGCCCGCACCTGGTGGCCGAACACATCACCGCCGAGCTGTACTTCGGCCACGCCGACCAGGACCCGTCCCTGCCCGCCGAGCAGATCGAGCGTCTGGAGACCGCGCTCACCGAGGCAGGAGTCCGGCATCACTGCGAGGTCTACCCCGGTGCGGGGCACGGGTTCACCCAGGCCGACACCGCCTCCTACCACCGCGAAGGCGACGAGCGGCACTGGGCGGCGCTGCTGGACCTGCTGAAGCGCACGTTCTGACGGCTGGGGCCGGGACTTCTGTCGCCTGTCGCCGGCCGCCCGGTCCCTCCCGGGGTGGCCAGGTCCGCGGTCACGATGACGAGGGGTGCTCCAGGTAGCTCGGGTGTACTGCCTTCACTCCCCCGTCGTTCGGGGGCCGTCACTTTCGACAGGCACCGTGGCGCGGACGATGGCGGAGTGCATGCCGTCGGCGACCGGGTGGGTCGGGGTGATCTCGACGTCGGTGAAGCCCGCTGCCTGGAGGCCTTGCCGGTATTCGGTGAAGGACAGGGCGCCCGCGATGCAGCCGACGTAGTCGCCGCGCTCTGCCCGCTGCGCCGGGGTGAGGGCGTCGTCGGCGACGACGTCGGAGATGCCCAGCCGGCCGCCGGGCCGCAGGACGCGGAAGGTCTCGGCGAAGACGGCGGGCTTGTCGACGGACAGGTTGATCACGCAGTTGGAGATCACCACGTCGATGGTGTCCGAGGGCAGCGGGATCGCTTCGATGGTGCCCTTGAGGAACTCGACGTTGCGAGCGCCCGCCTTCTCGGCGTTGGCGATGGCCAGGCGCAGCATCTCGTCGGTCATGTCCAGTCCGTACGCCTTGCCGGTGGGTCCGACGCGGCGAGCGGAGAGCAGGACGTCGATGCCGCCGCCCGATCCGAGGTCGAGGACGCGTTCGCCGTCCCGGAGTTCGGCGACGGCCGTGGGGTTGCCGCAGCCGAGTGAGGCGGCCACCGCCTCGGCGGGCAGTGCGGCGCGTTCGTCGGCGGCGTAGAGGGTGGAACCGAAGTTCTCGTCGATCTCGACGGGCTGCGGTCCGCAGCAGCCGGTGCCGCCCTCGGCGACCTGAACGGCCGCTTCGGCATACCGCCGGCGGACGGACTCGCGCAGTTCGACGGACTCGCGCAGTTCAGTGGACTGCTCGCGCATGACTCCTCCTGCTTGTATTGACGTTCATTGATGCAAGCTTGCGCCTTGGATCGAAAAACGTCAACATAGAGGCATGTCGAAACAAGAACTTGAGGTGATCGGCCAGGCCGCCGCCGACTCCTGCTGCGGCGCACTGGCGTCCGCGCCCCTGGACGACGAGCGGGCGGCGGAGCTGGCCAAGGTGTTCAAGGCGCTCGGGGATCCGGTCCGACTGCGGCTGCTGTCGATGATCGCCTCCCGGGAGGGCGGCGAGGTCTGCGTCTGCGAGATGACCCCCGCGTTCGACCTGTCCCAGCCCACGATCTCCCACCACCTCAAGCTGCTGCGCCAGGCCGGGCTGATCGACTGCGAGCGTCGCGGCACGTGGGTGTACTACTGGGTGCTGCCGGGCGTCCTGGACCGGCTCGCCGAATTCCTGACCACCCCGCAGTCCGCCCGGGTGTCCGGGTGACCGCCTCTCTGGGCCGTCGCCTCGCCGCGGAGTCGCTCGGGACCGCACTGCTGGTCGCCGTCGTCGTCGGCTCCGGGATCCAGGCCACCGAGCTCTCGTCCGACGTCGGTGTGCAGCTGCTGGCCAACTCCCTGGCCACCGTCTTCGGTCTGGCCGTGCTGATCACGCTGTTCGGGCCGGTCTCCGGCGCGCACTTCAATCCGGTCGTGACGCTCGCCGTCTGGTTCACGGGCCGCCGCACCGGCACCGGCCCCTCGCTGCGGGAGGTCGCCGCGTACGTCCCCGCCCAGGTGGCCGGGGCGATCGGCGGCGCGGTCCTGGCCGACGCCATGTTCGCCAGGCCCCTGGTGCGGCTCTCCACTCACGACCGGTTCGCCGGACACCTGTGGCTGGGCGAGGTCGTCGCCACGGCCGGGCTGATCCTGCTCGTCCTCGGCCTGGAGCGCGTCGGCCGTGCCGCCACGGCGCCGGCGGCCGTGGCCGCGTACATCGGCGCCGCTTACTGGTTCACCTCCTCCACCTCGTTCGCGAACCCCGCGGTGACCGTCGGACGCGCCTTCACCGACACCTTCGCCGGGATCGCCCCCGCCTCCGTGGCCCCGTTCGTCGCGGCGCAACTGATCGGTGCCGTACTGGGAGTGGGCGCCGTCGCCCTGGTGTACGGCCGCCGCGCACGGACCGGACTCGACGCCGCCGTCCCGCACGCCGAGCGTGAACTCGCCACCCCCTGACGTCCCCGCACCTCCGAGGAGCCGTTCCATGAGCACCACCGCACCGCGCCCGTCCGTGCTGTTCGTCTGCGTCCACAACGCCGGCCGTTCCCAGATGGCCGCCGCCTACCTCAGCCACCTCGCGGGCGACCGCATCGAGGTCCGTTCCGCCGGATCGGCACCCGCTGACCACGTGAACCCCGCGGTCGTCGAGGCGATGGCCGAGGCCGGCATCGACATCGCCGCCGAGAGCCCGAAGGTCCTCACCGTCGAGGCCGTCCAGGCGTCCGACGTGGTGATCACCATGGGCTGCGGGGACGCCTGCCCGGTCTTCCCCGGCAAGACCTACCTCGACTGGCGGCTCGACGACCCGGCCGGGCAGGGCGTCGCGGCAGTCCGGCCGATCCGCGACGCGATCGAGGCGCGGGTACGAGGGTTGATCGCGGACGTACTGCCTGCATGACCGCCTCCCGTCGGGACTGCCGGGTCGGTCCGCCCGCTGCGGACGTGCGCGGGCGGGCCTGCGACCATGATCCGCATGACCGGTTCAACTGATCCCGCGGCTCAGGCGGCGACCGCGGCGGAAGCCCTCTTCACCTCCACCGGTGACACCGGCCTGGAGCCTGTCACCGTCCTCACCTACCCGGCCGGAGCGGATCGTCTCGCTCGCCGGGAGGCGCTGCGTCCGGTGTACGAGGCGGTCGTCGCGCGGATCGGCAAGCCCACCCTGCTCGGTGGGTCCGCCGGCGGGCCGAGTGTGCGGTGGTGCACCGCGGAACGGGTCCTGCTGCTGTCCGGCGACCCCGCGCACGTCGAGCTCTCGGTGCACGAGGCCCGCACGTTCGAGGACGAGGAGTGGAACACGTTCGACGGCACGGATCTGGGCCGCAAGGGGCAGCCGCATCGCTTCGGCGAGCTGCCCTACACCTGGCAGCTCGACCGCAAGGGTCCAGGGAAGGCCACATCGTGGACGTACAACGGGGTGATGGTCGCCCACGGTTGGGACCACGCGGTCACCGGACTCGAACTGATGCTCGCCGCGTGGGTGGAGCAGTACCCCGTCCAGGCCCCGGGCGACTGGATCGGTTTCAATCTGTGGACCGCCCGGGACTGGCGCCGGGACATGATCGTGTCGTACTCACCGGGCGACCAGGGCCGCGAGTTGGCCGTGGGCATCCACGACCGGGGTGCCGAGCAGACCGAGGAGCGGCAGGCGCGGATGCGTGAGCGTGGCTGGCAGATCCTGGACGAGCACCAGTGGTGGCGCACCGCGTTGCCGGAGACTGATCCCGACGCGCCCCGGCGGATCGCCGAGCTCACCATCGCCGAGTGCCGTGCCCGCGGGGCGACCGGGCCGAACGAGCTGCGGGCTCACGACATCAGCGCGGGCGACGACGGCGAACTGTGGCTCACCGGCCTGGGCCTGCCGACCCACCCTTCCCGCGGCGAGCACTTCTGAGGGAAGGCCGACGCCCCGGTGGACCGGACCTGGCCGTGTACGCCGCGATGCTCATGACGGCCGTCGCGGTCAGGACGATCCCGGCGCCGACGTAGAGCGGTGACGTGTAGCCGTAGCCCGCTGTGATGGCCAGACCGCCGAGCCAGGCGCCGAGGGCGTTGCCAATGTTGGACGCCGAGACGTTGGCCCCGGCGGCGAGTGCCGCGCCGTGGGCGTGGTCGGTGACGCGGGTGATCAGGCCGGGTACACCGGCGAAGCCGGTCAGCCCCAGCAGGAACACGAGGGTCACCGATGCGACGGCGCTCTGCGCCAGGAGGCCGAACGCGGCCAGGGTGACGGTGAGTCCGAGCAGGGAGAGGACCAGGGTGCGGTCCCGGTCGTGGTCGGCCGCCCGGCCGCCGACCAGGTTGCCGACGACCAGGCCGACGCCGTAGACCATCAGCAGCCAGGCGACGTCCGCCGAGGAAAAGCCGCTGACCTCGGTGAAGGTGTAGGCGAGGTAGCTGAAGGCGCCGAACATCCCGCCGTAGCCGAGCGCGGTGGCCGTCAGGGTCAGCCAGACCTGCCAGGACCGGAAGGCCCGGAGCTGGGCCCGCAGACCGGCGGGCGGCGCCGTCGGCGGCAGTGTCCGGTCCGCGCGGCCCGGGACGAGCGTGACGATCCCCGCCAGGGCCAGCACGCCGATCGCGGTCACCGCCCAGAAGGCCGCCCGCCAGCCCCAGCGCTCCCCGACCAGCGCGCCGAACGGCACGCCGAGCACGTTCGCGACGGTCAGTCCGGCGAACATGACGGCCACCGCGCGGGACTTCCTCTCCGGCGCCACCATGTCACGCGCGACCAGCGAGCCGATCCCGAAGAACGAGCCGTGACAGAGGGCCGCGACGATCCGCCCGAGCATCATCACTGGATAGCTCGGCGCGACCGCCGACAGCAGGTTGCCGACGACGAACAACACCAGCAGGCCCACCAGGACCTGCTTCCTGGGCAGCCGTGCCGTCGCCGCGGTCAGCGCGACGGCGCCGATCGCGACACTGAGCGCGTACCCGGAGATCAGCCGGCCGGCCGCCGCCTCGGACACCGCGAAGCTCGCCGCCACCTGCGGCAGCAGCCCGGCGATCAGGAACTCCGTCAGCCCGATGCCGAAGCCGCCGAGTGCCAGCGCGACGAGTCCGCTCGGCATGCGTGGCCGTTCGCTCGCGCGCTCCGGTAAGAGGAAGTCCGTGTCGCCGGCCCTGAATTCGCTCATGGTCCCACCCTCACGCGTCGTGGTGGATCCGCCCATGGACAAAGATCGACGGCTCTTGGACGGAAGTGACGGCGCCGGGTTCGGCGGCGGATGTGCCCTGCCGGAGGGGAGAGCGCAAGCTGGAGGTGGAAGCGGCCGGTCCGTAAGCGGCAGTGCCTTCGGCGGCACCACCCATGGGGAGGTCCTGGATGACTTCGATGCCGAACCTGCCGGAGGTGGTTTCGCGCGAGGAGTGGCTCACCGCCCGCAGGGAGCTGCTGACCCGGGAGAAGGAGCTCACCCGGGCCCGGGACCGGGTCAACGCCGAGCGGCGGCGGCTGCCGATGGTCCGCGTCGACAAGCCGTACACGTTCGAGGGCCCGGACGGGCGGGTCGGTCTGCTCGATCTGTTCGAGGGGCGGCCGCAGCTGGTCGTGCACCACTTCATGTGGACGTACGACCTCGACGCCGACGGCACCGAGCACCCCCGTGACACGGGGTGCAGCAGCTGCTCCTCCGCGGCCGACCAGATCCCCGCCCGGCTGCGGCAACTGCACGTGCGCAACACGTCGCTGGTCGCGGTGAGCCGGGCGCCGTACGAGAAGCTCGCCGCCTACCGCGCGCGGATGGGCTGGACCTTCCCCTGGTACTCGTCGGCCGGCAGCGACTTCAACCACGACTTCCACGCCACCGTCGACGACCGGGTCGCACCCGTCCAGGTCTACTTCCGCTCCGAGGCCGAACTCGCCGAGGCGGGCACGCCGTGGTCGGCGGGGATGCGGGGCGACTATCCGGGCATCAGCGCGTTCCTGCGGGTCGGGGACGAGGTCTTCCACACGTACGCCACGTACGGCCGCGGCATCGAGGAGTTCCACAACTGCTATCCGTACCTGGACCTGACCGCCCTCGGCCGCCAGGAGGCGTGGGAGGAGCCGGCCGGCCGCGCGGAGCCGCTCGGGCTGGAGGTCGGCGGGCCGGGGCTGCGGCTGCCCGACGAGTACGACGCGTGAGCGCCGGTGGCGTGCCGGGCCGGGTCCGGGCGGTGCGCGGCGTTACGGTCGGCGGCATGGACGGTGATCGCCGAGGGTGGCGTGCGTGTGTGCTCGCCGGCGCGATGTTCGCCGTGTGCATGGCAGGAACCACGCTGCCGACGCCGCTCTACGGTCACTACCAGGACAAGTTCGGCTTCTCCGAGCTGATGGTCACCGTGGTGTACGCCGTGTACGCCTTCGCGGTGATCGGCGTGCTGCTGCTCGTGGGCAACGCCTCGGACGCGGTGGGCAGGCGCCCGGTGATCCTGTGCGGGCTGGGCTTCGCGGCCGCGAGTGCCGTCTGCTTCCTGTGCGCCACGGGGCTGGGCTGGCTGTTCGTGGGGCGGCTGCTGTCGGGGCTGTCGGCCGGTCTGCTCACCGGGGCCGCCACGGCGTACGTGATGGAGCTGGCACCGGCGGGCGGCGCCTCCCGGGCCACGCTGGTGGCGACCGCCGCCAACATGGGCGGACTGGGGTGCGGCCCGCTGCTGGCCGGAGTGCTGGCGCAGTACGCGCCCTGGCCGCTGTACCTGCCGTTCGCCGTGCACCTCGCGCTGGTGGCGGGTGCGGTCGCCGTCACGCTGTGGCTTCCGGAGACCGTACGGGAACGCGGGTCGCTGCGTACCGTACGACCGCAACGGCCCGGCCTGCCGCCGCAGGTGCGGGCGGTGTTCGGGCCGGCGGCCATCGCCTCGTTCGTGGGTTTCGCCCTGTTCGGGGTGTTCACCTCGGTCAGCCCGGCGTTTCTCGCCGAGTCCCTGAACGAGCGCAACCACGCCGTGAGCGGGCTGGTCGTGGCGCTGGCGTTCTTCTCCTCGACCGCCGGGCAACTGGCCGTCGGCCGGGTCGGGGTCGGGCGGTCGCTGCCGCTGGGCTGCGCCGGTCTGCTCGCCGGTCTCGCGCTGCTCGCGGGCGCGCTGCGGTGGGATCTGCTGGCGCTGGTGGTGCTGAGCGCGATCGTCGGCGGCATCGGACAAGGGCTGTCGTTCCGCGGGGCGCTGTCCGCGGTCGCGGCGGCGTCTCCGCCGGAGCAGCGCGCGGCCGTGATCTCGACGCTGTTCGTGGTGGCCTACACCGGTATCTCGGTCCCGGTGATCGGTGTGGGCGTGCTGGCCGATCCGATGGGCCTGGAGGGCGCGGGGCTGGTGTTCATCGCCTGCATGACCGTCCTGGTCTCGACCGCGGCGGCCTATCTGCTGCGGCGGCCGGTGCCGGCGAGTACATGAGCGAGCCGCGATGAGTTTCGCGCCGTCCGGCGGTCTCACTGTCGAACCCTGCACCGAGGAGGACTCCTGATGCGCAAGGTGACCTATTCGATGAACGTCTCACTGGACGGCTACATCGTGGGACCGGACGGCGGTTTCGACTGGTCGGAGCCCGACGACGACGTCTTCCGCTTCTGGATCGACGATATCCGCGGGGTCGACGTCCACCTGCTGGGGCGGCGGCTGTACGAGACGATGCTGTACTGGGAGACGGCCGACCAGGATCCCTCGCTCGGTGACGATCAGCGGGAGTGGACCGCGCTCTGGAATCCGCTCCCCAAGGTCGTGTTCTCCACCACGCTGTCGACGGTGCAGGGCGCCGCCCGCCTCGCCTCCGGCAGCGTCGCGGAGGAGATCAAGCGGTTGCGGGCCGAGCCGGGAGACGGCCAGATCGCGATCGGCGGCGCCACCCTCGCCGCCCAGGCGGCCGCGTCGGGTCTGATCGACGAGTACCGGGCCATCGTCTACCCGGTGCTCGTCGGCGGTGGCATCCCGTTCTTCGCCCGGGACGAGCGCCGGGTGGACCTCGAACTCGTCGACACCCGTACCTTCAACTCGAAGTTCGTCGGGCTCTGCTACCGGGTGAAGCGCTAGGCCGGGTCCAGGTCGTCGCCCTCGCCGGGTCGTCGCTCCGTGCGCGCCGACAGCCCCCGGCGCAGGCACTCGGCGAGACGGCCGGCGATCGTGCCGGCGGGGTCCAGGCGCGGGTTGAAGATCGTGACGTCCAGTCCGACGGCTCCCGGGTCGCCCAGTGCCGTGCGCAGCACGGTCTCCAGCTCCTCCCAGCTCAGACCGCCGGGGAGTCGGTAGTCGACGGCGGGCATGATCGCGTCGTCCAGGACGTCGACGTCCAGATGGACCCAGAACCCGGCGCCGTTTCCGGTGCCGGTTGCCGTTCCGGTTCCGCCGGTTCGGGTTCCGGCGGTTCGGGTTCCGGCGGTGAGCCGGTCGACCGCCCGCCGTGCTGCCGTGGCGGCACCTGACGCCCGTACGCCGTCCAGGTCGAGCGTGTGCAGCCCGGGCGGCAGCGGCTGCATTCCGGCCTGTTCCGATTCATCGGTGTCACGGAAACCGAGGGCCACGACGTCCTCGTCGCGCACCAGAGGGCCGCGGCCCTCGAGGTCGGCGAGCAGCCGGGGCCCGCGTCCGGTGGCGAGGGCGAGGTCCATCGAGGCGGCCTCACCGTACGGCTCCGCCGAGGGCTGGTAGAAGTCGGTGTGACCGTCCAGGAAGAGCAGCCGGGGGTGCTGTCCGCGGCGGCGCAGGGCGAGGAGGTTGCCGAGCAGGATGCTGCAGTCTCCGCCGAGGACGACCGGGAAACGGCCCGCGTCCAGGACGTCGCCGACGGCGTCGGCCAGTCGGGCGGAGTAGTCCACGATGCCGTGCGGGTTCAGTACTTGGGTGTCGGCGTCCCGCGTCGGGTCGTAGACCGGCGGTTCGACCCGGCCGGCCCGTATCGCGTCGAGACCGGCCGGCAGACCGGCGTCGAGCAGTGCCGTCGGGAGCTCCTGGACCCAGGAGGGGCGCAGGCCGAGCACGGACGGTGCCTCGATGATCGCGAGTTCCCGCATGTCCGGCCCTCTCCGTCGCTGGGCCCTCCCCGTCGCTGGGCCCTCTCCTTCGCTGGGCCCTCTCCTTCGCTGGGCCCTCTCGTCGCCCTCCTGAGTCCATCTGTGCCACATCCCGGGCACGGGCACCACTCGTGGCCCTGCGGGGACGGGGCGGATCACGCGGATCACGCCCCACCGGCACGCGTCTCGTAGCAGCTCGTGGCCGGAACTCCCGGGCAATCCGTCCACCTGTCCAGAACTCGTCCCTGGACGACCGGAGTTGACTCACGGTGATACAGAGTTCAACTGCTACCGACGGTAAAGGCTTGCTTTGCGCACCCTTGACACGTAGAACCTTGCTCCACAACTGGCACACAACTGGCCAGGACTCTGGGGGGAGTTGGCTTATGCAAGGCACGGTTGACGGGTTCCGCTACGGTGCGGTGACCCCGGTGGCGGCCTATCTGATGGCCTGCCTGGGAGGGGCGTTAGGACTGAGGTGCATCGTCCGCTCCCTGCTCAACGGAGAGTCCTGGCGGCCCGGTTGGCTGGCGCTCGGCGCCGCGTCGATCGGGTGCGGTATCTGGACGATGCACTTCATCGCGATGATCGGCTTCCAGGTCGAGGAGGCCAGGATCCGTTACGACACGGGCCTCACCGTGCTCAGCCTCGGCGTGGCGATCGTCGTGGTCGGCATCGGCGTGTTCATCGTGGGCTACCGGGGCGCGGGCAAGGGCGCGCTGCCCGGCGCGGGCGTGATCACCGGGCTCGGTGTGGCGGCGATGCACTATCTGGGCATGGCGGCGCTGCGGGTGGACGGCAGCATCCGGTACGACGTGTTCGCCGTGAGCCTCTCCGTTCTGATCGCCATCGTCGCCGCGACCGCCGCGCTGTGGGCGGCCGTCACCATCCGCGGCTTTCTGACCAGCCTCGGCGCCAGCCTGGTCATGGGCATCGCCGTGTCGGGCATGCACTACACCGGCATGGCCGCCGTGAGCGTGCATCTGCACGGCACGAGCGGCTCGTCGTGGGCGGGGGACTCGCCTTCCTCACTGCTGCTTCCCATGCTCCTCGGGCCGATCGTCTTCCTCGTACTGGCCGGGGTGGTGGTGATGTTCGACCCGCTGCTGGTCCTCGGCGAGGTCGAGCACAGCCGGTCCGGGACGGCTCGGAACACCGGAACGCCCTCCCGTGCCTTCGCGCAACAGCCCAGCCGCGCAACGGAGTTCAAGGCCACCGTCAGCACGTCGCGGTCACGCCGGGGTGCGTACGCCCGCAAGGGGTGACTCAGGAGCGGGAGCACGGCGACGCGCCCGGGGTCGCGCTCCCCCTCTCGGCGTTCTCTAGATCATTGTTACGGTGCACAGGTGTCTGACTCCTCACGCGATACCGCCGAAGGCGCCGGCTGGGGCGCCGCCGAACTCGGCACGTACAAGCGGCTGATGCCGCACAAGGTCGAGAAGATCTCCTGGCTCGACCCGAGAATGCTGTGGGCCGCGCGCAACGGCGTACTTGCGTCCTGGTTCGGTGACCCCACGGGCCGCACCCGTAACCGCTGGGTGGCCCAGCGGGCGGCCGCGGGCGCGCCGGCCGACAAGGTGATCCGGCGGGACGATCCGGACCGGTTCTCCTTCCTCGTCATCGGGGACACCGGAGAGGGTGACGACCCTCAGTACGCCGTCGTGCCAGGGTTCTTGAAGACGGGTCAGGACACGAGGTTCGCGATTCTCGCGAGCGACGTGATCTACCCGGTGGGCAGCGCCGACGACTACGGCAGCAAGTTCTTCCGGCCGTACCAGGAGTACCGGGCCCCGGTCTACGCGATACCGGGCAACCACGACTGGTACGAGGATCTCGGCGCGTTCATGCGCGTCTTCTGCGACGACGCCCCGCCCCTCGCGCCCGAGCCCGCGCCGCGTGCGCTCAGCCGGGCCGGGCTGAGGTCGCTGCTGTGGCACCGCCCGCGCAAGGGCGACGGTCAACGGCTCGCGGAGCACCGGAAGTTGAGGTCGGAGGCGGCCCAACAGGCCGTCCAGCCGGGGCCGTACTGGGCGATCGACGCCGGGCCGGTACGGATCGTCGGCATCGACACCGGGCTCCTCGGGACGATCGACGCCGAGCAGGGCGCGTGGCTGCGCGAGGTGTCGACGGATCCCCGCCCGAAGATCCTGGTCACGGGATCGCCCCTGTACGTGGACGGCGAACACCACCCCTGCGCCATCGAGGGCGGCGGAACCGTGGACGAGATCGTGCGGGACCCGGCGCACCGCTATGTCGCGGCGATCGGCGGTGACATCCACAACTACCAGCGCTATCCGGTGCAGGTGGACGGCCGCACGATCCAGTACGTGGTCTCGGGCGGCGGCGGGGCGTTCATGCACGCCACGCACACCATCCCGCGCGTCGACATCGCGAACGTCACCGAGAAGGAGTTCCGCTGCTATCCGCTGCGCGGTGACTCGCTGGCCTTCTACAGCAGGCTGTACGGCCGCCGGCTGCGTCTGCGCCGCTTCTTCACGCTCAGCGAGGCCGAGGCGTCGGCCGTCGTCGCCGAGCGGCTCGGCATGCCGCTGACCCGGGCCCAGCAGCAAACGGCCCGCATCTCCTGGCGCACCCGTCTGGTGGCCGCCCTGCTCGGCGCGGGCCGCCGCCCCGACCGCACCGCGCGCTTCCGCCTCCCGGTGCGCAAGATCTACACGTCGCTGTTCTCCCCGAGCTCGGCGACGTACAGCCCGCCGTTCTTCAAGCAGTTCCTCCGTCTGGACGTCACCCCGGAGACCGTCCGTCTGCGCTGCTACGCCGCGACGGGCAGCCTCGCCCAGGAGCTGGAACCGCCGGTCGAGGACGAGGTGACGATCCCGCTGGTCTGAGCGCGGGGGGGGCGGGAACAGGGCGGGACGTGATCGAGTTGGCAGAGACACAGACCCATTGAATTTTCAATGATGGAGGAGTCCATGCCGTCACCGTCCCGCCCGCTGCGCAAGCTCGGCTTCCTCACCATCGGGCTCTTCGACGAGGCGGATCCACGCCGGGGCCACGAGTCCACGCTGGAGATCATCGAGCTCGGCGAACGGCTCGGCTTCGACAGCGCGTGGCTGCGCCACCGTCATCTCCAGTACGGCATCTCCTCCCCCGTCGCCGTCCTCGCCGCGGCCTCCCAGCGCACCAGCCGTATCGAGCTGGGCACCGCGGTCATCCCGCTCGGCTGGGAGAACCCGCTGCGGCTGGCCGAGGACCTGGCGACGGTCGACCTCCTGTCGGGCGGCCGTCTCAACCCGGGCGTCAGCGTGGGCCCGCCGATGCACTACGACCGGGTCAAGGAGGCCCTCTACCCCGACACGGCCGACGCCGAGGACTTCGGCTACGAGCGGGCGCGCCGGCTGCTGGACCTCGTGCGGGGCAAGCCGGCCACGGACTTCAGCGGGGTCGAGGGTTTCGAGGTGTTCGCGGACAGGGTGCAGCCCCAGTCCCCCGGTCTCGGCAGCCGTATGTGGTACGGCGGGGGCAGCCTGAGTTCGGCGCGGTGGGCCGGTGAGCACGGGATGAACTTCCTGACCAGCAGCGTCGTCAAGGCGGAGGGCCCCGAGGGCACGGCGTCGACGGCACCTGACTTCGCGGAGATCCAGCTCTCCCACATCCGCGCCTTCCGCTCCCACCACCCCGACGGCGAGAGGGCCCGCGTCTCCCAGGGCCTCGTCGTCATCCCCACCGACTCCGCCACGCCCGAACAGCGTGCGAAGTACGAGGAGTACGCCGCCAAGCGCACCCCGCGGACCACGTCACCGCAGGGTCCGGCGCGGCTGCTGTTCGCGCCGGACCTCGTCGGCACCTCGGCGGAGATCGCCGAACGCCTCCACGCCCACGCGGCGTTCCGCGAGGTGGACGAGGTGGCGTTCGCGCTGCCCTTCACCTTCGAGCACGAGGACTACGTACAGATCCTCACCGACATCGCTACCGAGCTCGGCCCGGCGCTGGGTTGGCGTCCGGCCGGATGAGCCGGTCGAGCAGATGCAGCGGCGCGGGCCGCACCCCGGCGGCCTCCACCGCGTCCCAGTGGGCGAGGGCACGCGGCAGGTCGACGAGGCCATGGGTCAGGGGCAGTGCGCTCGCGGGGCGGCCGGGACTTCCGAGGTCGGCGTGGAGCAGTGACTCCAGCCGGCACGAGGCCAGGGTGCCCTCGATCCCTGGCGGCCGTACGGCGAAGCCCGCGCTCGCCACGGCGGGGAGGTCCTCGCCGAGGCGGGTCTCCGTCCGGTCGAGGGCCAGCAGGCCGCCTCCGACGACCAGCACGTCCTGCTCGCGGCTCATACGGTCCAGTGCGCGCGCGGTGTCGAAGCAGTGCGGGAAGGAGTCGTCGACCACGATCGTGCCGGGCCGCAGCCGGTCGACGTCCAGGAGAGCCGTCGCGCCGCTGACGGCCGTGACGATCACGTCGGCCTCGTAGACCGCCGCGGGCAGCGTCCGCCCGGACTCCGCGACCCGGACCGGCAGGCCCGGATGCCCGGACGTCAGGTCCGCCGCCAGCCGTTCGAGCCTCTCGGTGCTGCCGGGCAGGTCGCACAGCAGCAGCCGGGCCGGTGGCCTGGGTGTCTTCGCCAGCAGGAGTCGCAGGGACGAGGTGCCGATCGAGCCGCATCCGACGACGGCGAGCGCGAGGTCGCCGAGGCTGCGGCCGGTCGCCGCCAGGGCGGAGTGGACCGTCTTGGTTACGGCGACGGTCGTCGACGCGTGCCCGGTGGTGAGCGCCGCGCTCGTCGTGGTCTCGCGCAGGACGTCGTACCCGTAGCCGGTGAGCGAGGGGATCATGCCGGCGAGCGAGACGCAGCGGGCGCCGAGCGAGGCGGCGTCCTCGACGGCACGGGCGGTGCGGGCCGCCAGATCGGGGGCCGGGCTCAGTTCGTCGGCGAAGAGGGGAAGCGCGACGAAGCCGGAGTTCCCCAGCGGAGTGCTCGTCTCCTCCAGCAGACGGGCACGTCCGTCCGGGAACAGAAGGGCCCGGATCTCCTCGCGGCCGAGACCGGGGCTGTCGTACGGCAGTCCGGCGAAGGCGGCGAGGTGGTGGGGTGCGGGCAGGTAGCCGACGAGGGCGGCGTCGAGGCGGGTGCGTCGGCCGCGAACCCTGGGGGCGGTAGCGGTGTCGGCCGTCGCGTCGTGCAGTTGCCCGCGTATCTGCTCCGCCAACCCGGTGACCTCGTCGGCCGTGAGGGCCGCCGCCGAGGCCCGCACGGTCACCCGCAGTCCCTCCCCGTCAGCCACCGGCCGCACCGCCAGGAACACATCCGTGCCCAGCGGCGGCGGGGCGAGGGAGGTGTCGGTCTCGTCGGCGTGCAGGGTCAGGCTCCCGTGGGTCTCGGAGTCCAGGGAGGTGAAGTCGAGGAAGGTGAAGAAGAACTGGGCGTGGCGCGGCAGTCCCGCCGCCGTGCGCAGGTCGCTGGGGCCCTCGGCCCGGGCCAGGTCCGCCTCGGCGGCCACACGTCGCAAGTCGGCGTCGAATGAGGGTGGTTGGTGCTCGTCGCTGCTGTGCGCCCCGGGCAGGCCCTGACGCGGCTCAGGGCGCGGATCCGGACGCGGCTCAGGGCGCGGATCCGGACGCGGATCCGGGCGCAGCGTCACCGCTTCCGCGAACGGGCCGAACACCCGGTGTGCGTCCGCCGTGGACTCCTCGCGTCCGGTGACGGCGAGCCCGAGCATCAGGTCACGCCGGCCGGTGAGTTCCGTGAGGGCGCGGTAGTAGGCGGTGAGCAGCGGCGCGTACAGGGTGCGGTGCGCCGCTCGGGCGAGCCGCCGCAGCCCGCTGGTCGTGGCGGCGTCCAGGGTGAACCCCGTGGTGTGGAAGGCCGGTTGCGGGTCGGTGTCCTCAGCGCGGTCGGCGGCCGGCCGCCGCAGTGCGGGGGGCGTGTAGGGCGCGTGGAGGTGGGCACGGTGGGCCTCGGCCTCGGGTCCGACTGGCTGCGGGCGTACGGAGGACTGGGTCACGTGGTCGCGGAAGGTGCTCGCGAGCGGCGGCAGGCCGTGCGGCAGACCTCGGTCGAGCCGGTCGTACGCGGTGAGCAGTTCCCTGGCGAGGAGGGCGGCGCTGTAACCGTCGCCGATGAGGTGGTGGGCGTGGACGAGGAGGACGTGCTCGCCGGGTGCCAGGGTGAACAGCCTCAGCCGCAGCAACGGCCAGGCCCAGGGCTCCAGTCGGCGCCCCGCCTCCTCGGCGATCCGCCGCTCCAGCAGATCGGGGTGGGTGAGGGTCTCCGCCTCCACGGGCAGCCGCAACGAGTCCGGCAGTTCCTGCTGCACGGGCGGGCGGGCACCGGCCGGGAAGACGGTGCGCAGCATCGGGTGCCGGGCCACCAGGACGTCCACGGCACGCTGGAGGACGTCGTGGCGCAGCGGACCGCTCAGCCGGAATCGGGCGAGCCAGCCGGAACCCGCGCCCGGGTCGATGGTCCCGGCGAGCAGGAACCCTCGTTGGGAAGGTGTCAGGGCGTAGGGGGTCAGGGCCAGGGGCCCTACCGGGGCGGGGTCGGGGTTCGGGTCCGGCGACGGGTCGGTGGTGGCTGCGCTGTCGACGGCCGCCGCGAGGGCGCTGAGCGTGCGGTGGGTGTAGACGGTGGTCGGACGTGGGACCGCGGGCAGCTCCTCGCGCAGGCGGGCGAAGAGCTCCAGCACCATGATGGAGTCGCCGCCGAGTTCGAAGAAGTCGTCCTCGCGGGTCACGTCAGGTGCGTCCAGCAGGGCCGACCAGATGCGGGCCAGGGTGCGCTCGGTCGGGGTGGCGGGTGCGGTGCCGGGGTCGGCCTGTGCGGGCTCGGGGGCGGCGGGGTCGGCCTGGGCGGGGGCGGACTCGGCGGCCAGCAGCTTGCGGTCGATCTTGCCGGTGCCGGTCAGCGGGAGCGCCGGGAGCGAGCGGATGCGGCCGGGCAGCATGTACGGCGGCAGGACGCGGGAGAGGAAGGCGCGTAGCGCGCGGGCGTCCGGCTCCGCCGTGCCGGGGCGGGGCTCGACGTATGCCACCAGGCGTTCCTCGACGAGCAGTACGGCGGCGCGGGCGACGTCCGGGTGGGTGAGCAGCGTGGCCTCGACCTCGCCGAGTTCCACGCGGTGGCCGCGGACCTTGACCTGGTCGTCCAGGCGGCCCAGGAACTCCAGTACGCCGTCCGGCGATCGGCGGGCCCGGTCGCCGCTGCGGTACCAGCGCCGGCCGTCGCGCTCGACGAAGGCACGCGAGGTGAGCTGCGGGTCGCCGAGGTAGCCGGGGGTCAGCCCGGTTCCGGCGATGAGCAGTTCACCGGCCTCGCCGGGCGCGCAGGGACGCCCGTCCTCGGTGACGACGGCCAGTTCGGTGCCGGCCACCGGCCGGCCGATGGGCAGCTGTCGTACGTCGTCGGCCGGCCGGGTGTCGATGATGTGGCAGGTGGCGTTGATGGTGGACTCGGTGGGCCCGTAGAGGTTGGAGATCCGGTGCTCCGGTCCCCCGTGTCCGTCGAGCAGGTCGAACCATCGCCGTACGTGCGCGGCGGGCAGCGCCTCGCCGCCGACGTGGACCCAGCGCAGCGCCGACAGGTCCGGGGGCGTCCCGTCCCGCCTCGCGCGGGTCTCGGCGGCGGTCAGCAGCCGCTCCCACAGGGTCGGCACCGAACTCCACACCGTGATCCGGTCGTCGACGATCCGGTCCAGGAGTGCCTCGGGGTCGCGCGGGAGGTCCCGGGTGAGGGTGTGGACGGTGGCGCCGGCCAGCAGCGGTGCCAGCAGTTGGCGTACGGAGGCGTCGAAGCAGACGGACGCCGTCTGCACGAGGCGGTCCCCGGGGCGGTAGCCGAAGGTGGTCAGGGACCAGTCGAGGTAGTTGAGCATGGACCGGTGGGTGATCGGGACGGCCTTGGGGCGGCCCGTGGAACCCGAGGTGAAGATGACGTAGGCGATGGCGTCCGGATCGGCGGGCGTCGTCGCCTCGTTCGGGGTCGGCGCGGCAGGCGTCCGGTCGTCGACCGCGACGGGGGTGATCCCGTCCAGCGCGGTGACGGCCTCGCGTGTCGCGGTGTGGCAGACGACCACGCCGACGCCGGTGCGTGCCACCTGGTCGCGCATCCGGGCGACGGGATGGGTGGCGTCCAGGGGGACCCAGCCGGCGCCCGCCCGCAGGATGCCCACGACGCCGACGACGGTGTCCGCGCCCGGTTCGGTGAGCAGGCCGACCAGGTCGCCGGGGCGTACGCCACTCGCTCGCAGTCGGGCGGCGAGGGTGCCGGAGGCGGCGTCGAGTGCGGCGTAGGTGAGCGTGGTGCGGCCGGTGTCCACCGCCACGGCCCGCGGTGCGGCTCGGAACCGGGCGCGGAGGCGGTCGACGACGCCCCTGTCGGTGTCGTGCCGCTGGGGGGCGGTGGTCAACTCACCGACGGCTTCCCGTAGTTCCTCGACGTACTCCCCCGCGAGGCGTGCGACGGTCTCGCGTCGGAAGAGGTGGGCTGGGTGGTTCCAGGAGAAGTGCAGGGTCGCGTCCGCTTCCCAGCACAGCAGTCCGAGCCGGGTCGCGGCGGAGGCGGTGGCCGCCGCGGTCGGGGTCACGGTGACCGGCCAGTCCCGGCCGTGGCGCACGGGAAAGCGGGCGAAGCTGAACCCGGCCGGGGCGACCGTGCGCGGGGCGGGGCCGGTGGTGGGCAGCAGTGCGGCGATGTCGGGGCTGGCGAGCGTCGCGTGGGACTCCGCCTCGCGCCAGATCCGCCGCAACCGCCGGGCCAGCGCGGGCACCGGCTCGTCGGGGTCGACGGTGACGAACACCGGCAGGGTGTCGGCGAGCGGGCCCACGAGCCGGTCGATGCCGGGCAGGGACGTCTCACGGCGGGCACGGGCCACGTTCACGGCGACGGCCCGCTCTCGGCTCCAGCGGGCCAGACAACGGCCGTAGACCGCGAGGAGCAGATGGAAGAGGGAGACCTCGTGGCGGGCGGCCACCGCACGCAGCGCCTCCGTGAGCGCGGTGTCGAGGGTCGTGTGGTGGTGGGTGAGCGGCGGCGCCGGGAGCGCTTCCGGGTCCCCGTCGTACGGCAGTGCCCCGGCCGTGACCGCCGCCGTGTGCCGCGCGACGCGGTCACGCCAGTACTGCTGGTCGCGGGTGAAGGCCGGGGACTGCTGGTCGGCGGCGGCGACGGCCGCGTAGTCGGCGAACTCGGCCTGGGATGCGGGAAGTTGTGGTGGGCGCCCCTGGGCGAGATCGGTGTACAGCTGCCAGAGGTCCTCGCTCAGCACCTTGAGGCTGAAGCCGTCAGCGGCGCTGTGGTGGACGACCAGCAGCAGGTGAGCACGTTGGGCGTCCTGCCGGTCGCGGACCAGGACGGCACGCACCGGGTCCTCGGCGGTCAGGTCGAACGGCCGGTTGTACAGCCGCTGTTCGAGGCCCGGCAGGGACGGCGTGGCCGTGTCGGGCTCGTGGACCTCGTACCAGCGGGGAGGCCGGTCGGTGGGCTCGGCGGGCGCGGTGTACTGGGTCGGCGGTGTGCCGTCCTCGGTGATCCGCAGGCGCAGCATCGGGTGGCGGACGGCGAGGTGGGCGAGTGCGCGGCCGAGGAGGTCGGGGTCGAGGGGGCCATGGACGGTCTGGCGCAGATAGCCGTAGGCGGTGACGCCTTCGTACAAGGCCTCGGTGGTGAGGAAGGCGCGCTGGAGGCGGGTGAGGGGGCGTGGGGTGTGCGCCGGGCCGCGGTGCACGGCGGGGGCGGGCGGAGGGGGCGTCGGCGGGTTCTGTGCGTCGAGGTGGGCGGTCAGTTCGCCGATCGTGCGGTGCTCGAAGAGCAGGGTGGCGGGCAGGGGCAGGCCGAGTTCTGTCTCCAGGCGGCGTGCGAGGTCGACGGCGGTCAGCGAGTCGAGGCCGAGGCTGAGGAACTGCTCGTCGTCACCGATGTCGTCGGGGGCCCGGTGCAGGGCTTCAGCGAGCAGGCGGCGGATCAGGCCGGCGGTGCGGGCCGGGTCGGTCACGGTGGTGGGGCGGTCCGGTGCGGTACGGGGCGAGGGCGGCGAGGCGGCAGGCGAACGGCCCGGAAGGGCGACCGCCGCCACGGAACTGCCGCCCTGCTTCGAGGACTTGGGCGCGGGACTCACCAGCACGTGCGCGGCGCCGGTGGCCACGGCCGCCCGCAGTCCCGCGATGGCGGCCCGCGTGGACATGGGGCTCAGCCCGCGGGCGCGCAGCCGGGTCCCGGCCGGTGACCCGGCGGCCAGTCCCGCGTCGGCGACGGGACCGAACCCGATCGACTGCCAGGGTCGGCCGGCCGCGCGCTCGGCGGCGGCGAAGGCGTCCAGGAAGGCGTTGGCCGCCGCGTAGTCGCCGAGCGCGCCGGCGAGGCCGGGCAGCACCGAGGAGACGGACGAGAAGGCGACGCGTACGGCCGGTTCCTGGCCGTACCGGCGCAGTGCCTGGGCGAGCAGCATGGTGCCCCGTGCCTTCGCGGCGAGCACCTGCTCGATCTCCGCGTCGGTCTTGGCGCGGAGGGTGCCGGGCCGGACCGTGCCCGCGGCGTGGAAGACGCCGTCCAGCGGCGGCAGGGTGGCGAACAGGGCGTCGACGGCGGCTTCGTCGGACACGTCGGCCGCGTGGTACCGGGCGCGGGCACCCTGGGCACGCAGGTCGGCGAGCAGTTCGTCGGGCACCGTCTCGGAACGCCCCGTCAGGATCAGTTCGCATGCGCCGCGTCCGGCCAGGTCACGGGCGAGCGCGGAGCCGAGCCCGCCGGCTCCGCCGGTGATCAGGTAGGTGCCGTCCGGCGGCAGGTCCCCGGTCGGCCCGGAGGCGTCCGACGCCGCGACCGGCGTACGGCCGAGCCTGCGCCCGGCGCGCCAGGCCACCACGCTGTCGGCGCCCTCGGTGCCCGCCTCATGTCCCGCGTACAGCTCCCGTTCCAGGGCGTCGACCCGGGCGTCGAGCGGGTCGCGGGAGGACAGGTCCACCGTGCGGGCGACGAGCCCCGGGTGCTCGTCCGGCAGGGCGAGTGCGAAGCCGTGGAGGAGGGCCTGGGCGGGGCGCGACTGTTCCGTCGAGGTGCCGGTGGCGTACGCGTCCTGGGTGACCAGCAGGAGTCGGGAGCAGTCGGTGGGGAGGAGGTCGAGTACCTGGCGCAAGGCGGCTGTCGCGAGGGCCGGGGCCTGCTGTGCTTCGGCTCCGGTGCCCTCGTCTTCTCCCAGCCACACCAGGGTGTCCGCCGAGGCCGGGCTGAACGTCCCGTGCGCGGAGTCGTTCCCCAGGACGGTCACCCCGCGGCCGGTGAGCCGTTCGGCCAGGGCCCGGCCGAGCGCCCGGTCGGTGCCGATCAGCCGCACCACGCGGGGCCCGTCAGCGGGCATGAGCGGTGCGGTCGCCCAGGCGAGTCGGCGCACCAGGGGCGTCGCGCCGGGCCTGCGCGGCCAGTGGCGGGTGCGCTGGTACGGGTACGTCGGGACCTGCGCCCTCGGACGGACGTGGGCCGGCCGGTCCAGAACGGCTCGGTTCAGGGGCGCCCCGCGTGTCCACAGTCGGCCCGCCGTCTCCAGCAGCGCCCGCGTCCCCGAGGAGTCCGTGTCGCTGCCCGCCGCCGAGGAGAGTCCTGCTGTCAACACCGCCGCGTCCGGGGCGCCTTGGGCCCTCGCGACCGCGCGGACGGCCCCGCCGAGGGTGTTCCCCGGGCCGAGCTCGACGAACGTGTCGTAGCCCTCCTCCAGCAGCTTCGCGACGGCCGCACCGAACCGCACGGGCCGTACTGCGTGTGCCTGCCAGTAGGCGGGTGTGAGGCCAGGCCGCCAGGCGCCGGTGACCGTGCTCAGCATCGGCACCGCCGCCGGTTTGACGGTCAGGGCCTTCGCGGCGTCCCGCAGCGGGTCGAGGAGCGGCTCCAGCAGCGGTGAGTGGAAGGCATGGGACACGCGGAGCCTGCGTACGGCCACGCCCCGCCCCGTCAGTTCCGTGAGCGCACGGTCGACGGCGTCCTCGGTGCCCGAGATCACCACCTGTTCGGGCCCGTTGACGGCGGCGACGCCGAGCGCGCCGTCGGACGCGGAGACGAGCCCGGCGACGGTGTCCTCGTCGCCCCGGACGGCGGCCATGGCTCCGGGGAGGGCCAGTTCGGCCACCAGCCGTCCGCGTTCGGCGGCGAACCCCACCGCCTCGTCCAGGGTCAGCGAACCGGCAACGCACGCCGCCGCGATCTCGCCCACGCTGTGCCCGGCGACCGCGTCGACCGGCACCCCCCACTCCGCCAGCTGCCGGGCCAGCCCCACACCGAAGGTGACGAGCAGCGGCTGAGCCACCTCGGTCCTGGCCAACTCCCCCGGATCCGTGCGGGGATCGAGGCACCACTCGGCGAGCGAGCGGCCAAGGATGGGCCCCGTCAGCGACGAGGCCTCGTCCAGGACCTCCCGGAACACCGGCGCCGACCGGTACAGATCGCGGCCTTGGCCGGGTCGCTGCGCCCCCTGGCCCGGCAGGAGGAACACCGTGCGGGGGCGGGACCGGACGGGCGTCGGGTTCGCCGTGGCCGTACGGGCGGCGTCGAGGCGGTCCGCCAGGTCGCCGTCGGCGAGGACGGCGAGCCGGTAGGGGCCGTCGTCACGCGCGGTGTTCACGGCGGCGCAGACGTCCGCCTCGTCCGTGTCCGGGTGCGCACGGACATGGGAGGCCAGCTCGGCGGCGGCCTCGCGCAGGGCGTCGGGGCTGCGGGCCGACAGGGTGAGCAGGTGTGGGCCGAGGGCGGCAGGACGTACGGGTACGGGGGTCGTCTCCGCGGACGACACCTCCGCCACCTCCGCCACCTCCGCCACCTCCGCCTCCTCCAGGACCGCGTGCGCGTTGGTGCCGCCGAAGCCGAAGGCATTGACGCCGGCGATCAGCGGTCCGGGGGCCTCCCAGTCCCGTTGCTCGGTGAGGAGTTCGAAGCCGGGGGCCACGCGTTGCAGGTACGGGGCGGGCGGGCTGGTGTTCGGGGAGGGCGGGAGGCGGCGGTGCTGGAGTGCAAGGACGGTCTTGACCAGGCTGGGCATGCCGGCCGCGTTGAGCAGGTGCCCGATGTTCGCTTTGACCGAGCCGAGCAGGCGTGGCGTCCCGTCGGCGCGGGGTGGGAAGGCGTGCCCGAGTGAGCGCGCCTCGACGGGGTCGCCGACCGGGGTGCCGGTTCCGTGCGCCTCGACGTACGAGACCGCGTCGGGGTCGATGCCGCATTCGGCGTAGGCCCGGGTGATGACCTCGCGCTGGGTGCGCGGGTTGGGGGCGAGCAGGCTCAGCGACCGTCCGTCGTTGTTGACGGCCGTCCCGCGGACCAGGGCGAGCACCGGGTCGCCGTCGCGCGCCGCGTCGTCCGGGCGGGCCAGGACGAGGGCCGCTCCGCCCTCCCCCGGCACGATGCCGTCGGCGGCGGCGCCGAAGGGGCGGCTGCCGCCCGTCGGGGACAACGCGCCCGCGCTGTCGAGGAGTCGGTGCCCGGTCGGGGTGAGGGCGAGCTGGACGCCGCCGACCACGGCGACGTCGCACTCGCCGCTGAGGAGGCTGCGCCGCGCCAGGTGGAGTGCGACCAGCGCCGAGGAGCAGGCGGTGTCCACCGCGAGGGCGGGGCCGTCGAGGTCGAGTGTCTGGGAGAGGCGGGCGGCGACCAGGTTGGGCAGGTTGCCGGTGAGCGCGCCGGGGTGGGCGGCGAGGTCGCCGTCCGTGGCGTCGGCCAGGATCTCGCGGTATCCGCTGTCGCCGACGGCGGCGAACACGCCGATCCTGCGGCCGGTCCGGCGCGGTCCCGCGTACCCCGCGCGCTCCAGGGCCTCGTGGGCCAGTTCCAGGAAGATCCGCGCCTGGGGGTCGCTCGCGCGGGCCTCCTCATCGTCCATGCCGAAGCAGTCGGCGTCGAAGTCCGCGGGGTCGGGGAGGAAGGAGCCGAAGAAGCCGGGGGTGTCGTCCCAACGGTCGTCCGGTACCGGCGTCAACGTGTCGCCGCCGGAGAGGAGCAGGTCCCAGAAGGCCTCGGGGGTCTGCGCTCCGGGGAAGCGACAGGCCATGCCGAGTACGGCCACCGGTCCCTGCCCCGCGCGCTCGCCGGCCGGCGTCGAGGCCCGCGTCGTCTCGGACGCCGCGTCGCGCCCGCCGAGCAGGGTCAGCACATGCGCGGCCAGCTCGGCCACGGTGTCGTGGTCGCGCAGGACGCGGGGTTCCACCGTGACGGCGAAGGCGTCCTCGATGCCCGCGAGCACGGCCATCGCCTTCAATGAGGACCCGCCGAGGGCGAAGAAGGGATCGTCCCGGCCGACGGCCGCCGGGGAGAGGGCCAGTTCCTCGGCCCAGATCTCCCGGATCGTTTCCTCGACGTCATGCCGCGACCGCGGCGCGTCGCCCCGCTGAGCGCGTTCCTCCCGCCGTGCGGTCGCCCGCTCGGCCCGTGCCAGCGCCCACCGCTGCTCGACGGCCGCGTAGGAGCCCGCCGCGAACCGGTCGCGCATCAGCGCCCGCCGCAGCTTGCCGCTCGTCGTCCGGGGAAACGCCCCCGGCGGCAGCGGCAGCACCCGTACGTCGTCGTGGCCCAGCGCCGCTCGGACCCGGGCCGCCACCGCGTCCAGCACCGCGAGGGCCGTGGCCGGGGCGGGCCGCGCCCACTGCAGGAACACGGCCACGCGGTCGCCGCCGGTGTCCGGATCGGTGGACCCGATCACCGCCACCGTGCCCTGCGGCACCCCGGGAGTGGCGGCCGCCGTCTCCTCCAGATCGGCCGCGTGGAAGGTACGCCCGCCGACGAACACGACGTCCTTGTGCCGGCCGGTGACACACAGCCGGCCCTCACTGAGGAAGCCCAGGTCGCCGGTGCGCAGCCAGCCTTCGCAGAACGCCGCGGCGCTCGCCTCGGGAGCACGGTGGTATCCGCGTGCCAGTTGCGGACCGTGTACCTCGACATGGCCGATCCGCCGGTCGGCGAGGACCTGGCCGGAGTCGTCGGTGATCCGGACGCGGCAGTCCTGGACGGGGCGGCCCACGTCCATGAACTCGACGGCGTCCGGGCCGAGTTCGGCGGGCACGGCTTTGCCCCGGCTCAGCGCGGCGCGGTCCAAGCACAGCGGCGCGGCGACCTCCCCGAGCGGGGGCACGGTCACGGCGAGCGTGGCCTCGGCCAGTCCGTACACGGGCAGCATGGCCGTGGCGTCCAGCCCGGCCGGCTCCGCCCTGGCGGTGAACTCCCGCCACACGCGCGGGGCGATGGGCTCCGCGCCCACCAGCATCAGCCGCACGCTGCTCAGGTCCAGTCCGGCCCAACCGCTGTCCGGCACCCGCCGCACCGCGAGGGCCAGCGCGAAGTTCGCCGCCGACAGCAGGGTGGCCCGGTGCCGCGCGACCGACTCCAGCCACAGCGCGGGGCGCTTGGCGAAGGTCAGGGGTTCGAGCCGTATCTGCTTCAGACCGGCCGCCATGGGGACCAGGTGGGTGCCGATCAGGCCCATGTCGTGGAAGTACGGCATCCAGGTGGCCAGCACGTCGTCGGGCGTGATCTTTGTGGCGGCGCGGATCTGCCGGATGTTCGCGAGGACGGCCTCGTGGGTGAGTTCCACGCCCTTGGGGTCGCCGGTGCTGCCGGAGGAGAACTGGAGGAACGCCAGGTCCTGCGGGTGCCGGCGGGGCAGCGCGCGCAACGGGCGGGCCTCGCGCAGAGCGGCCGACCGCAGTGCCCGCACCGGTCCCGGCAGTTCGGAGAGCAGTTCCTCGGTGGCGCCGTCCACCATGACGGCGGGCCGGCCGAGGAACTCCCACACCGGTCCGATCCGACGCGCCTGCGGGGCGAGCGGTACGGGCACGAGCCCCGCCGCCAACGCTCCCCAGAACATCGGCTGGAAGTCCTCGCCGCCGGCCGCCAGGAGCGGTACGGCGGTGCCGGGCCGCAGTCCCGCCGCGTGCAGGCCGCCGGCCACGCGCAGTGCGTCGTCCCGGAGTTCGGCGAAGGTCACGGTGTGCTCGCTGCCGTCTCCCCGGACGTGGACGACGACCTGACCGGGGTTCTCCTCGGCGGCATGCAGCAGTACGTCGAGAAGTGTTCCGGCGGTGCGGGGCCCGGGAGTCGGCATGTGCTTCCCTTCCTCGTCGCACGCGGCGAGGGGCACGCGGGCGCGCCCCGCCGACGTCGGGTACCCCGGCGGGAGCGTTGTCGATCATTCATCTGTACGACGACGAGTCGCGCCGAACGGTTCACCGGTGCGACGGGCGAGGGGTGCCTCGCAGCGCGGTGTCGAGGTCGTTCAGATGCGTCGAGACCGGCCCCAGGGTGAGCAACCCGCTGCCCGCACCGGCCAGTTCGTTCGCCGCGGGGGTGAGGGCCGCACGGGCGCGGGCCATGGTCTGCCGGTCGCCGAGAGTCAGGGCGGCGCGGGCGGTGAGGCACCACAGGGCCTCTTGGAGGAGGTCGCGGGGTGGTTCGGGCGTCGCGCGGAGGGCGTCGCGGGCCTCGGCTCGGTGGCCTTGGCCGAGGAGGAGCAGGGGGTGCGTCCAGGGGGCGTAGGGGCCCCAGTCGGTGTCCGGGGCGAAGCTGAGCGGCAGGGCGTGGCGCAGGCGCAGGCACAGCAGCGCGAGGGGTGGCAGGCCTTGGGCGAGGCCCGGCATCCCCGAGCCGTCGAGCAGGGTGGCCGCGTCGCGGTAGGCCGCCTCCGCCTCGGCCGGGGAGGCCTGGCCAGTGGCGTCGCGTCGCAGGGCGGCGTACCAGCCGGTGAACACGCCCACGAGCGGCCGTTCGTGGCGCGCGGCCAGCGCGTCGGCGGCGGTCGCGTGGTGGTCGGCCGTGATGAAGTCCCCGAGGGCGCTGCGGGCTTGGAGGCGGACGAGGTGGCCGAGGATCTCGTACGCCGACAGGTCGTGCCGGGTGGCGAGCGCGATCAGCTCGGCGCCGATGGCGTCCCGGCGGGGCGCGAGCCCGGTGCGGTCGAAGCTCTGCATGAAGGACGCGTTGAGGGTGAACGCCAGCAGCGCCCGGTCGTCGAGGCGGCGGGCGATCTCCTCTGCCTGGCGTGCGGCTTGCGGGCCGCGGGCGAGCGGGGTGCCGCGTGACTCCAGGGCGATGGTGGCGAGCAGCCGGGCCTTGGCGGCCTCATGGCCTTCGGGCGGCAGGGCGGCCAGGGTGCGCTCGGCGGCGGCGACGATCTGTGCGGCCTGTTCGGGGTCGTCGAGGCGGGTCCAGATGGCCGGCACGTCGTAGGCGCCGATGACGCGGGCGGTCAGTTCGACGTCGCCCAGTTCCTCGGCGGCCGCGACGGCGGCGACCCGGTGTTCGCGGGCGGCCGGCAGTCCGCTGCCGCCGGTCAGGGCGAGGTTGCGCAGCAGCCCGGCGGTCGATTCCAGGCGGGCGCGGGCGTCGGGGGCGACGGCGCGGTCGTAGGCGGCGGCGACCTGCTCCCAGACTCGGCCTGCGGGGTTGCCGGGCGTCCGGTCGAGACGGTCGGCCTGGCGGAGGATGTCCGTCTCCAGGGCGCGCAGGTCGGGGCCGGGGTCGATGCCCAGGTCGGCGGCGAGCAGCGCCCGCGCGCTGCGCAGGACGTCGAGGGCGTCGGCCTGCCGGCCCGTGCGGTAGAGGGCCAGGGCGAGTAGCCGCCAGGCGTTCTCGCGCCAGGGATGTTCGGCGGCGTGCGCCCGCAGGTCCGTGGCGGCCCGGTCGGCGAGGCCCAGGTCGAGCAGTGTCTCGGCCCGCAGTTCCACGGCGTGCAGACGCAGCTCGGTCAGACGGCGGCTCTCGGCGCGGGCCCACGGCTGCTCGGCGAACTCCGCGTAGGCGGGCCCGCGCCACCGGCCGAGCGCCTCGTCCAGCCGTACGCCCGCCTCCTTGGCCGGCAGCGTCGCGGCGTCGGAGACCGCGTGCTCGAACCACCAGGCGTCGACCGTGTCCGGCGCGGTGCGCAGGGCGTAGCCGGGGCCTTCGGTGACGAGCAGCCGGGCCGGGGTGCGGGGTGGGCGGTCGGGTTCGAGGGCGCGGCGGAGGGCGGCGACGAACGTGCGTACAGCGCCCACGGCGTCGGCGGGCGGGTCGGTCCAGAGGTCGTCGACCAGGCGGGAGACCGGCACGAGACGGCCCCTTGCGACGATCAGCCGGGCCAGTACCGAGCGGTGTCGCGGACCCTTCAGGTCGATCGCGTCACCGTCCGCGTCCCAGGCCGTGACCGGCCCGAGCACCCCGAAGTCACGGCCCACGCCGGTCACCGCCCCGCGCTCTCCACGACCTGGACGGGGCGCGGTCAGGCGGGCTGCCACAGTTCGAGCCGATGGCCCTCGGGGTCGGTGACCCAGCCGAACCGGCCGACGCCCTCCATGTCCTGGGTCTCCTCGGCCACGTCCGCTCCCCGGGCGCGCAGTTGCGCGAGCATGGCGTCCAGGTCGCGGACCCGGAAGTTCAGCATGGTCTGCTGGGTGCGGGACCCGAAGTAGTCGGTGTCGGACTCGAACGCCGCGAACACCGTCGGCCCGGCTTCCTGACGCCACAGGCCGTGCTCATCGGCGTCCAGTCCCAGGCAGTCGCGGTACCACGCGCTCAGGGCGGCCGGGTCGGCGGCTCGAACGAAGTATCCGCCGATTCCAAGCACACGTTCCATGGCGCCATCCTGCCAGGACGACGGGAGGGTGCGCGCGGTGGCAGAGCAGGTGATCCCGGGCCCGGTCCGGGGGCCTCAGCCGGTGGGTCGCGGGGCGCGCAGGTGGGCGCGCTGCTCCAGCTCCTCCTTGGAGACGAGTTCGAGCATGGGCTTGCCCGGTGCGCACATCATGGTCACGACGAACCGGGTCCGCCCGTCGCCGAGCGCGTTGCCGTCCTGGTAGTGGATCACGTCTCCGCCCGGCTCCCAGAACGTGCCGCCGGCCTCCACCACCCGCTCGGGCTCGCCCTCCAGCTCGAAGCGGACGGCGCCCTCCACGACGTAGCCGAAGGCCGGCCCGGAGTGGCGGTGCGGCGGGGTTCCCGGGTCGCCGGGCTCCCACTCGACCTCGATGGTCATCGCCGAGGCGCCCTCCGGGATCGTCAGGGGTGCGGCGTCCTGGAGCATCCGCGCCGCGTTCATCCAGCTCTCCGACGCCGCCGCCTGTGCCGCGTGGTCGTGGGACATGATGTGCACCCTCCGTGAGTCGCCGTGTGCCGGGCGGGGACGCCGCATGTCGGCCACGGACGACGCGCGTGGCAGTTCCAGCAGGGCGAGCGGGTTGCCCCGGGCCTCGGCGAGGGTACGGCCGCGGATCCGCTCGTCGAATCCGCCGTGGATCGCCGAGTCCAGCAGCGCGCGGGCATCGGGTTCGCGCAGGCCCTCCACCACCAGTTCGGGCAGCCCGTGGAGGAGGTGCTCGCCGTCCGGCTCGCGCACGGCGAGGACCAGGCCGACCTCGTCCGCCATGAGACGCCGGGCGACGAATCCGAGGATCTGCGCCGAGACGTGGTCGAGCCACTGGGCGTCGTCGACGAGGCAGATCAGCGGCTTGTGCTGGGCCACGTCGGCGAGCAGGCTGAGCACCGCGAGCCCGACGAGAAAGCGGTCCGGCGGCGTTCCCTCGCTCATGCCGAAGGCGGTCTCGATGGCGGCTCGTTGGGGGTCCGGGAGCCGGCCGAGATGATCGAGGAACGGGACACAGAGCTGGTGGAGACCGCCGAACGCCAGCTGCATCTCGGACTCGACGCCCGCGGTTCTGACGACCCCGCATCCGTCGGCGTGACCCGCGACGTGTTCCAGGAGCGCCGTCTTGCCGATTCCGGCCTCGCCGCGCAGCCCCACGACCGCGCTGTGCCCCGCCCGCACCGCCGCCAGGTGCCGGTCCAGCGCCTCACACTCGCTCTGCCGTCCCCGCAGCTGGGTCCCCGGATCCTTGCTCGACATAGGCACCCCAGGCAGTGAGCGTATGTACCGGGATCGAGCGTATATACCGGTCGCCGAATCTCGGAGACCTCGCCCGGTCCTGTTCCGCCGGCGTCAGCGCCGACCCGCTGCTCGTTCACGGCTCATTCGCCGCTCATTCGCCGCTCATCCGGCGCCGGGAGGATCGAGGAGTCCCGGAGTCCCTCGCCTCTCGACGAGCGTCGCAAGGAGCACAGCCATGTCCAGGCCCGCCCGCACGACCCATCCCACGCCCCCGCTCCCGCCCCCTGTCATCCCCGGCTTCGATCAGCACCGCGTCCCCGTGTCCGACGGCGTGTCCCTGCACACGGCCGTCGGCGGCTCGGGCCCGCCCGTCGTCCTGCTGCACGGCTTCCCGCAGACCCACCTGATGTGGCGGCACGTGGGCCCGGACCTCGCCGCGGACCACACCGTGATCTGCCCCGACCTGCGCGGCTACGGCGCCGGCGACAAACCGGCCGAGACCGACGGCACCGTCTACGCCAAGCGGACCATGGCCGCGGACATCGTGGCGCTGGCGCGGGCCCTCGGGCACGAGCGCTTCGCCCTGGCCGGGCACGACCGTGGCGCCCTGGTCGCTTTCCGGGCCGCGCTCGACCACCCGGACAGGGTCACCCACCTGGCATGTCTCGACGTCCTGCCGACCCTGGACATGTGGGAGGTGATGCACGGGGTGAGCGCGGCCGTCGGCTTCCACCTCTATCTGATGGCCCAGCCGCCGGGCCTTCCCGAGCACCTGATCGGCGCCGCGCCGGACGCCTTCTTCGGCCACTTCCTCGACGTCTGGACGAGCGACCGGCGGGCTGTCCCGGACGATGTCCGCGCCGCCTACCTGGCCGCCTGCCGCGAGTCGGTGCCGTCGATCGTCGCCGACTTCCGGGCCTCGGCCGGCGTCGACGTCGAGCACGACCGGGCCGACCGGGCGGCCGGGACCAAGCTCCGGATGCCCGTCGCCGTGCTCCAGCAGGACTGGGGCGCCGCCCTCGGCTTCGACGCGGCGGCGCTGTGGCGGGCCTGGGCGCCCGATCTGGTGCACTCCACGGTGACCTGCGGCCACTTCATGGCGGAGGAGGCGCCCGACGTCGTGGCGAAGGCGCTGCGGGAGCTCCTCGGCCGCTGAGCCGCCGAGCGCAGTGCCGCCCGCCGGACTCCGACCTCGCCTACCAGCGTCCCGGCTCGGTCCCGACGATCGCCTCCGACGGTTTGCCGTCCACCCCCACCGGTACGTCCCCGGCGAGCATCACCCGGTGCATGGTCCGGGGGAAGTCGAGGTGGGCGTTGTCGCTGGGGGCGAGGTGGAGGGTGGCCCGGTTGTCCCAGAAGGCGACGCTGCCGGGCTCCCAGCGGAAGCGGACCGTGTACTCGGGGCGTACGGCCTGCTCCAGCAGCATCTCCAGGATCGCGGCGCTCTCGGCCCGGGAGAGGCCGGCGATCTGCTCGACGTAGTAGCCGTTGACGTAGAGCACCCGCTCGCCCGTCTCCGGGTGGACGCGCACCAGCGGGTGCAGCGAGGCGACCTGGTGGTCCAGCAGATGGCGGACGTAGGCGTCGTCGCCGGGGCGGGGCTGGTAGCCGACGCCGAGGCGGTGCTCGGCGCGCAGGCCGTCCACGAAGTCCTTCACCGGACCGGACAGTCCGGCGTAGGCGGCCGCCAGGTTGGACCAGGTCGTGTCGCCGCCGTACGGGGGTACGGTCTCGGCGCGCAGGACGGTCGCGGCGGGCGGGTCGACGCGGGCGCCGTGGTCGCAGTGCCAGCCGCGCAGCAGGGTGTGGCGGCGGCGCCGCAGCCACTCGTCGTGCTCCATGCCGAACCTCCCGCCCAGCTCCAGCCGGTCGGCGGTGGTCTCGACCTCGGGGAAGTCCGCCGGGGAGGCACTTCCCCGCTTGCGCAGGACGACCGGTGCGCCGAACCGCCGCGCGAACGCCACATGCCCGGCGTGCTCCAGCCGCTGTCCCCGGAAGAAGACCACCTTCCAGCGCAGCACCGCCGCCCGGATCGCGGCGACCACGGCGTCGTCCAGCTCGCCGGCGAGGTCGACGCCCGTGATCTCCGCCCCGATGTGCCCGGCGACCGGTCGTACCTCGATCCCCGTCTCCTGCCGCGCCGCGCCCGCCGTGCCCCTGTCCGTCGTCATGCCCGCTCCGTCGGTCGTCCGTCCCCGCCGGCTCCGGTCCGAGCCGGTTCCAGGAAGATCGTGACAGTGTTCGGCGGGCATGGCGACAGGGCCTCGGCACAGCGGACGCGAAGCGGCTCAGACGGCGAACTCCCGTATCACCGTGTTCCGGAAGAGCGCCGTGCCGCCGATCGTGAAGAGCGCCAGCCCGGTGTCGGCCGGATCCGGGAAGACCTCGGTCGAGTGCGTGTAGCGGCCGTCGTCCACGAACATCTCGACGGACGTCCGGTCGATCAGGATGCGCAGCCGCACCATGCCCGCGGAGGCGTCGAAGGGGCTCCGGCTCTCCTGCCACCGGCCGGTGCTGTCGGGGCTCACGGTGTATCCGCGGTTGACGAAGGCGTAGTCGCCGTAGATCCCGGCGTCGATGTGGCGGCCGCCGTCGGAGGAACGCCGCAACTGGAGCCCCGCGCCGGTCAGTTGGTCCCAGGTGATGTCGGTGGACACCTCGTACGCGGTGCCCGTGTAGTCGAGCAGGAGGTTCCCGTCGACCTCCAGGTCGCCGAGGTCGACCGTGCGGGAGACATGGGCGTCGAGACCGGCGACCGGCTGGGAGGCGAGGTAGTACGTGCCGCCCGCCGCCCGCTTCAGCGTGACCTCGCGGACGATCGAGTCGGTGCCGTTGAAGCCGTCGCACTCCATGGTGGGCGTGGTGCCGGCGTAGTCCCAGTGGTTCATCCAGCCGATCGCGTACCTCGCCGCCGGGTCGAGCGTGCCGCCGGCGTTCCGCTTCTCGAAGGTGACGGCGGCGTACCAGTCCCAGCCGTGGTCGAGCCACTGCGGATCGCTCACGTCGGGCGTGAACGTGGTGCCGTCGAAGGACCCCGTCCAGTAGGCGTACGTGCTCGGCAGCCCGGATCCCTTCCCGTTGGCGCTCACGCCCAGCACCCACTTCCAGGTGCCGTCCGCCGCCCGGATACGGAACAGGTCCGGGCACTCCAGCACACCGATGCCGCCCTTGATGAAGCCGCCGACGTACGTCCACGACTTGAGGTCGGCGGAGTGGTAGAAGCCCACCTTGTCGTTCTCGGCGAGGGTCATCACCCAGCGCCCGCGTTCCTCGTCGCGGATGACCTTGGGATCGCGGAAGTCCCGGACGCCGGGGTTGGGCAGCACCGGGGCGGTGCCGTGGTTGGTGAACGTACGGCCGCCGTCGGTGGAGTAGTACAGGTACTGCGCCTGCGTGACGTCGTCGGGCGCCATGGTGGCGAGGACGATCACCGCGCCCGCGCCGAAGCCCGCCGTGTTGCCGGTGTCGACGACCGCCGAGCCGGACCAGACGTCGCCGTTGGGTGTGGTGTTCTTCGGCACGGCGATCCCGCGGTCGGTGAAGGACACCAGGTCGGTGCTGGTCGCCAGGCGCCAGGCCGTGCCCGCGGTCGTGCCGCCCGTCGAGTAGTCGGGGTTGTAGAGGTAGTAGTAGTGGTACTCACCGTCGATCCACACCGGCCGCTGCGGGTCGTTCATCCACTGGTCGGGGACCGTGAAGTGGTACTCGGCGCGGTAGCTTCCGGTGCAGGCGGCAGCCGTCGTGGACGCCGCCGCGGCGGGGCTCCGGCCGGCCGGCAGTAATGCGCCGGCCGCGCCCGCGGCCGAGGCGATGAAGAGCGACCTCCTGGATATTCCGGGCATACCAAATGTGCCACGCATGGTGCGGCTCCTTTCCCGACGCCGTCGTCAGGACTGCGGCTCATGTGGAGCAGGACTCTGCGACCTAACTCGTTAAAGGTCAAGTGGTTCACGACTATTGACAGGGGCGTAACACCCTTCACATCATCTGGGGCATCACTTCTCGACTAACACGAGTTAGGCCCTTGCATGACTGACTCGCACCTCACCCGCCGCACCCTGCTGCGGTACGGCGCCTACGGCGCGGGAGCCGCCGCGCTCGCCGGTACCGCAGCCAGCTGGGACCGGCTCACCGGAGCCGACATCCCCGGCCGCGACGACGGCTCCCTCGTCGTCGCCACCCTCGGCCCCGCCTACGGGCCGGAGGCCGTCCGCACCCTCACCGAGGGCTTCAAGGAGGTCCACCCCGACATCAAGCTCCGCATCAACGCCGTGCAGGCCGTCGACTGGTCGGACTTCTTCGCGAAGATCCTCACCCAGATCGCGGCGGGCACCGCGCCCGACCTCGTGTACGTCGCCACCGAAGGCGTCCAGCTGTTCGCGCAGCGCCTCGGGGTCCCGCTGGACGACTGGGTGAAGCGGGACGCCGAGGAGCTGCGCGAGTACTTCGCCGACGTCCATCCCTCGCTGGTGGAGTCGATGATGTACGAGGGGAGCCTCTACCAGCTGCCGGTCGAGTTCAACGCCGCCGACATGTACCTCAACAACCAGGTGCTCAAGCGGGCGGGAGCGGACTTCCCGGCGGCCGACTGGACGCGCGACGACTTCACCGGGCTGCTGCGGGACATGAAGAAGTCCAGCGGCTCCCAGTTCACGCCGTACTTCTGGACGAACCGGCTGTGGGGCGGCGTCGTGCCCTGGCTGTTCGCCAACGACACCAACCTGCTCAGCGAGTCCAAGGCGCCGGGTGGCGGCTGGCTGTGGGACTCCTTCTATCCGGCCGCCGCACGGCAGGGCCGCGGGGGCGGCTTCCGCTGGACGACGCCGCAGGCCACCGACGCGCGCGTGGAAGAGGCGTACGACTATCTCGCCTCCCTGATCCAGGAGGGTCTCTGCACCCGCCCCGAGGGCGGCAACGGCCAGAACCTGATCGGCGTGTTCTCCACCGGCCGGGTCGGGGTCACGCCCGCGGGCGGCTTCTGGGCGGGCGGCCTGCATCTGGCCGGCATGAAGGCGAACGGCTTCGACGTGCAGTACTTCCCGCGCTGGCGCACCCAGCGCATGCAGTACGGCGCCGCCGGCTACGCGCTGCTGCGCACCTCGAAGCGGCAGGAGGAGGCCTGGGAGTTCATCAAGTACGCCGCCCGCAAGGACACCCTGACGCGGCTGTTCGAGACCAACCAGACCACCCCGGCGCGCCGCTCGATGCTGACCGCCGACCGCTACCGCGAGACCGGCCCGGACCAGTGGCAGGTTTTCTACGACACCCTCGACAAGTTCCCCGACACCGGGCCGATCCCCGCCCCGCCGCAGGTCGCCGAGGTCGAGCAGGTGCTGCTCAAGCACACCGGCACCGCGCTGGCCTCCCGGCGCTCGGTCGCCCCCGCGCTGGGCCGGATGCAGAGCGATCTGGAGAAGGCCATGGAGCGTGACGTATGACGAACACCCAGATACCCCCCGTGCGGCCCAAGCAGCCGGCCGTGCCACCGGCGCCCGCGCCCCGGGCCTCCGCCCGTGACCGTGGCACACGGCTGCTGGCCACGTTCTTCCTGGCGCCCACGATCGTCGGCATCGTCGTCTTCACGGTCGTGCCGATCATCGGCTCGGTGGTGCTGAGCCTCTTCCACTGGAACGTGATCGACGAGCCGAGCTTCGCCGGGGCCGCCAACTACCGTGAGGTCTTCACCGATTCCACGGTGCTGGTGTCCTTCCGTAACACGCTGGTGTTCATGGTGTTCGCGGTCGCGCTGCAACTGGTCATCGCCCTGGTGCTGGCCCTGGCGGTGAACGGGCGGATGCCGGTGTGGCTGCGCTCGGTGTTCCGCTCGGCGTTCTTCTTCCCGCTGGTTCTGTCCGCCGCGTCGATCTCGGTGGTGATGAAGTACCTGTTCAACCAGGACTTCGGGGTCGTGAACTGGGGGCTCGGACTGGTCGGTGTCGCTCCGGTGCCGTGGCTGACGTCCGAGAACGCGGCGATGGCCACGGTGATCCTGGTGTACGTATGGCAGCAGTTCGGGTTCTCGTTCCTGCTGTTCGTCGGAGGCCTGAACAACATCCCCAAGGAGATCCACGAGGCCGCCTCCCTGGACGGCGCGACCGGTCTGCGCAAGCACCTGAACGTGACGCTGCCGCTGCTGTCCCCCACGCTGCTGGTGGCGTCGGTGGTCGGCATCATCAACGCGCTCCAGGTCTTCGAGCAGCCGTACGTCCTCACCAACGGCGGGCCCGGGGACGCCACCCGGACCGTGGTGATGGTCATCTACGAGAGCGCCTTCGAGCAGCTGCGCTTCGGTGAGGCCTCGGCGGTGGGTGTGCTGCTGTTCGTGCTGATCATGGCGGTCACCGCCCTCCAGTTCCGGCTCAGCCGGCGTTTCGTCCACTACCAGTGAGCCGGGTGACCTCCCCATGAGCCAAGCAACCCTGTCCCTGAGCCGCACCCGGCACTCCCTCGCGCCGTGGGCCCGCATCGCCGCGCTGGCCGTGTGCGCGCTGCTGACGCTGGGCCCGGTCGTCTGGACCGTCTCCACCTCGCTGCGCACCCCGGCCGAGGCCTTCGACCTGCCGCCGAAGATCATCCCGACGGATCCGTCCGTGGAGGCGTACAGCGGGGTCTTCGACCAGATCGACGTCTGGCTGCTCGCCCTGAACTCCACGCTGGTCACGGCGCTGATCGCGGTGGGCCAGATGATCACGGCCGGACTGGCCGGGTACGCCTTCGCCCGCCTCGAGTTCCGGTTCAAGAAGCCGCTGTTCGGGCTGGTCCTGGCGACCATGATGGTGCCGTTGCAGGTCACGATCGTGCCGGTGTTCCTGGTGCTGAAGTCGATGAGCCTGACCGACACCCTGCTGGGTCTGATCATCCCGGCCTTCCCGACCGCTTTCGGGACCTTCCTGATGCGCCAGTACTTCCTGGGCATGCCCAAGGACCTGGGCGAGGCGGCGATGCTCGACGGCTGCGGGCCCTGGCGGATCTTCCGGTCCGTGTACGCGCCGCTGGCCGCGCCCGGCCTCGCGATCGTCGGCGTCCTGGCCTTCAACTACCACTGGAACGAGTTCTTCCGCCCGCTGATCCTGGAGACCTCCGGCCAGAACTACACCCTCCCCCTGGGCCTGGTCTCCCTCCAGGGCAACCTGGGCACCGGCTCCATCTCGGTGGTGCTCGCCGGTGTCGTGCTGTCCATGATCCCCGCCGTCGCCGTGTTCGTCGTCGGTCAGCGCCCTCTCCGCGAGGGCATCACGTCCGCAGGAGTCAACCGTTGAGCCTCACCGCTCCGTCCTCGGACCCGGGCGCCCCGCGCTTCCGGGTCCGTCCCCCGGCCAACTGGATGAACGACCCGAACGGTCCCTTCCGTTGGCGCGGCCGGCACCACCTCTTCTACCAGCACAACCCCGACGCCCCCGTGCACACGAACGTCCACTGGGGACACGTCTCCAGCGCCGACCTCGTCGAGTGGGAACACCATCCGGTCGCGCTCACCCCGACGCCCGGCGGCCCGGACGAGGCGGGCTGCTGGTCCGGGTGCGTGGTCGACGACGACGGCGTGCCGACCGCGGTGTACACGGGCGTCGACCGCCGTCACACCGGCCTCGGCGCGATCTGCCTGGCCCGGGCGGTGGTCCCGGAGGACGAGACGCTCACCGACTGGAAGCCGCTGCCGACGCCGGTGGTGACCGGTCCGCCCGCCGACCTGGACGTGGTCATGTTCCGCGACCCGTTCGTGTTCAGCAGCGGTGGGCGCCGCTGGGCGCTGGTCGGCGCGGGGCACGCCGACGGGACGCCGTCGGTGCTGCTGTACGACTGCGAGACCCTGTCCGACTGGCGGTTCGCCGGGGTGCTCCTCGACGGCGACGACCCGGTCGCGGCGGATGCCTTCGGCGACAAGGCGGTGGGCTGGGAGTGCCCGCAGCTGTACTCGACGCAGAGCGGGGACTGGGTGCTGGTGCTGTCGCTGTGGGACGGGGATCCGTGCAGCACGGGCTACCTGACGGGGCGTCTGGAACCGGGCGCGGAGGGCGAGTTGCGCTTCGCGCCCCGCACCGGCGGGCGGCTCGACCACGGGCGTGACTTCTACGCCCCCGCCGTGCTCCAGGAACCCGACCGGGCGCTGATGTGGGGCTGGTCGTGGGAGGCCCGCGACCAGGACGAGGTCGACCGGGCGGGCTGGGCCGGGGTCCTGACGGCGCCGAGGGTCGTGGACGTACACCCGGACGGGGCCCTTCGGGTCGCGCCGGCCCCGGAGCTCGAACTGCTGCGCGCGGCCGAGCCCTTCGTCACCGCACCGGGTCGCCGCACCCCGCTCCCTGCGGCCTACGACCTCACCGTGACCGCGTCCGACCGCACCACCGTGAGCCTCCTGCGGTCCGCCTCCGGCGCGCAGCTGACGGTCGTACTGGACCCGGACGAGGGCACGGTGACGCTCGACCGCGGTGACTGGCCCCGCGCCAGGCCCGAGGGTTCGGCACCGATCGTGGTGCGAGCACCGGCCGGCAAGGTACGGATCCTCGTCGACGGCTCCCTCCTGGAGCTGTTCGTCGGCGACCGGGCCACGATCACCGAGCGGGTCTACCGGCGCCCTGACGACACGGCCGAACTCGCCGTGTCCGACGGCTCCGAGGTCACGATCACCGGCTGGGAGCTGGTCCCACCGACACACGGGTGATCACCGGCGGCCGGGCGCCGTACCCGTCGCGGACGGCGCCCGGCCCGCCAAGGCCGTAAGAGCCGCTCCCGGCACCGTCGCCGGCCGGCCCCAGAGACACAGGGTCGATCACGGCAAAGACCGGCCGCCAAACCCGCCACGGGCAACGTCCCGCCCGCGACAGCCGCCGTCGACCGAAGCCGCACCCCCTGCGCACCACCGATCACCGATCACGCCGAACACCGCACCGTCGCCGACGGCCCCCGGCCTGCGAAAGACCGTGAGAGCCACTCCCGGCACCGTCGCCAGCCGGCAGGCAGCCCCAGAAACACAGGGTCGATCACGGCAAAGACCGGCCGCCAAACCCGCCACGGGCAACGTCCCGCCCACGACAGCCGCCGTCGACCGAAGCCGCACCCCCTGCGCACCACCGATCACCGATCACGCCGAACACCGCACCGTCCCCGACGGCCCCCGGCCCGCAAAAGCCCCCCGGCGCCCTCACCGGCCCGGAGCCGGTCCCACCGACGCGCGGGGGATCACCGGGCACGCCAGGCGCCGTACCGTCGCGGGGGGTGTGCGGCCCGTGTCGATGGCGTCCAGGAGTAGGCGTGCTGCCGCCTCGCCCATCGCGCGGTGGGGCAGGGCGACGCTGGTGAGGGGCGGGGTGAGGAACTCGGCCATGTGTTCCTGGTCGTCGTAGCCGACCACCGAGAGGTCGTCGGGGACGGTGATGCCGAGCCGGGTCGCGGCGTGCAGGACGCCGGCCGCGACGCGGTCGTTGTAGCAGAAGAGGCCGGTGGGGCGCCGGTCGGCGGGGGTGCCGTCGAGGACGCGCATGGCGCCCTCGTAGCCGCCGGCGATCTCGCCGCCGGTGCGGACGACCCACTCCTTGGGGACGGTGATGCCTTCGGCGCGCAGCGCGTCCCGGAAGCCGCGCAGGCGGTCGACGGAGGCGAGGTCGTCCTGGCCGCCCACCATGGCGACCCGGTGGTGCCCCGCGTCCAGCAGCAGCCGGGCCGCCGTACGGCCGCCCGCGCGTTCGGCGGGGATGACGGCGGGCAGCGAGTCGTCCTCGGGCAGGCAGTTGGCGAGGACGGAGTGGGTGCGGTGCAGGCCCTCGGGGACGCGGACGCGGCGCAGCGACATGGCCGCGTAGATGATGCCGTCGACGCGTCGGTCGAGGAGTTCGGCGACGGCCGCGTCCTCCTTGGCGGGGTCGCCGCCGGAGTCGATGGTCAGGACGAGGTGGTCGCTGTCCCAGGCTGTCTCCATGGCGCCGCGCAGCAGCCGGCCGGCGAACGGCGAGGAGGCGATCTCGTCGGTGACCAGGCCGATCACGGCCGTACGGCGGCGGCGCAGGCCGCGGGCGACGGGGTCGGGCCGGTAGCCGAGCTGGGCGGCGGCCCGGCGGATGCGTTCCTGGGTGGCGGGCGAGAGGTTGCCCTCGGCGCGGCCGTTGAAGACGAAGGAGACCGCTGTGTGCGACACCCCGGCGAGCCGGGCGACGTCGCGTGACGTGGGCCGTCCGGATCCCGTCGGCTGCTTCTCCTCGGTGCCGCCCATGCCGTCCGCTGCCCTCATCCCCACCCGTCCGGTTGATCGATCCTCACCCTATCCGTGACGCTGGGTGTACGGCACAGTCGAGGGAAGGTCCGACAGTGATCAGCATTCCGCTGCACACGCTCAACGACGGTACGACGATCCCCGCGATCGGCCTGGGCACCTGGCCGATGGACGACACGCAGGCCGAGCAGGCGGTCGCCGACGCCCTGGAGCTGGGCTACCGGCTCGTCGACACGGCGACGAACTACCGCAACGAGACCGGCGTCGGCCGCGGCATCGCCCGCGGCGGCGTCCCGCGCGAGGAGCTGGTCGTGACGACGAAGCTCCCGGGCCGGCACCACGGCTACGAGGAGACCCTCGCGTCCTTCGAGGAGTCCCGCGCCCGGCTCGGCGTGGACTACGTCGACCTCTATCTCATCCACTGGCCGCTCCCCCGCGTCGACAAGTACGTGGACTCCTGGCGGGCCATGATCAAGCTGCGTGAGGACGGCCTCGTCCGGTCGGTCGGCGTCTCCAACTTCACGGCCGAGCACATCGAGCGGCTGGGGAAGGAGACCGGTGTCCTGCCCTCCGTCAACCAGATCGAGCTGCACCCCTACTTCCCGCAGGCGGAGCTGCGCGCCTTCCACGCCGACAAGGGCATCCTCACCGAGAGCTGGAGCCCGCTGGGCCGCGGCACCGACCTGCTGGACGATCCGGTCGTCGGCGCGGTCGCCGAGGCGCACGGGGTGACGCCCGGGCAGGTCGTTCTGCGCTGGCACGTCCAGCTCGGCGCCGTGCCGATCCCGAAGTCGGGCGATCCGGGCCGGCAGCGCGCGAACCTCGACATCTTCGGTTTCGAACTGAGCGCCGCCCAGATGACGGCCGTCGCGGACCGCGCCCACCGGCGCGTCGGCGGGGACCCCGAGGTGCACGAGGAGTTCTGACCGTGCGTCGCGGGCGCCGCCGCGGGTACTCGGGGCGCTCGGCCCCGTCGTAGGGAAGGAGGCGCTCGTGGGTGAGAAGGACCGGCTGCGGGACTACCGGGGCAAGCGTGACTTCGGGCGGACCGGGGAGCCGCGGGGCCACGGATCCGCCTCCGGTGACCGGCCGCGGTTCGTGGTGCAGATCCATGACGCCAGCACCCTGCACTTCGACTTCCGGCTCCAGGTGGACGACGTACTGAAGTCCTGGTCGGTCCCGAAGGGGCCCTCCGACGACCCGCAGGACAAGCGGCTCGCCATGCCCACCGAGGACCATCCGCTGGAGTACGAGGAGTTCGAGGGCGTGATCCCCGAGGGCGAGTACGGCGGCGGCACGGTGATCGTCTGGGACAACGGGACGTACGAGCCGCTCAGCCACGACCGCAGGGGGCGGCCCGTCGACTTCGGGGAGTCGCTGGAGCGCGGTCATGCCACGTTCCGGCTGAGCGGGTCGAAACTGCACGGCGAGTACGCGCTCACCCGGTTCCGCGGCGGGCAGGACGGCGACCGGGAGGCCTGGCTGCTGGTGAAGGCCCGCGAGGGCCGGGCGCACGGGCACGGCACGCCCGACCCGTACCGGGCGCGTTCGGTGCGGTCCGGTCGCACTCTCGGCCAGGTCGCGGCCGACGGCGACGAGGGCTGACCACGTCGGTGCCGGGGTGAATCCGGCGGATGTTCTCGTTCCGCCTTCAACTTCCGTTCTCTGCCTCTATGTTCACGGGCCACGACACCTCTCGCCCCTGAAGGCTCCCCGTATGCGCACCGCGCTCCGCACCGCCGTCACCGGCGCCGTGCTCGCCGCCACCGCTCTCGTCGGCGGCCCCGCCCAGGCGACGCCCCCGGGCCCGGGCGTCACCGGCCGGACCATCGGTCCGACCACCGTCGGCGACACCGACCACGTCCTGCGCGAGGTCACGCTGCCGCCCGGTCAGAGCACCGGCTGGCACTACCACGACGGTCCCGTGCACGGATACGTGCAGCAGGGCACGCTCAGCCACTACCACCCCGACTGCGCGCTCGACGGGGCCTATCCGCAGGGCACGGTCGTGCGTGAGCCGGGCGGGCCGGGCGATGTGCACCTCGGCCGGAACCTGGGCGACACCACGCTCGTCCTGGAGGTGTTCTACGTACTCCCGCACGGCGCGCCGTTCTCCGAGGACGTGCCCAACCCGGGCTGCCCGTTCGAGTGATCACACCGGTGGCAGCTGCTGTTCCGCCCAGATCGTCTTGCCGCTGCCGGTCTGCCGGCTGCCCCAGCGCTGGGTGAGCTGGGCGACGAGCAGCAGGCCGCGGCCGCCCTCGTCGTAGGCGTGGGCCCGGCGCAGATGCGGGGAGGTGGAACTGCCGTCGGAGACCTCGCAGATGAGGGTGCGGTCGCGGATCAGGCGGAGCTGGATGGGCGGGGCGCCGTAGCGGATGGCGTTGGTGACGAGTTCGCTGACGACGAGTTCGGTGACGAAGGACGCCTCGTCGAGGCCCCATGCGGTCAGTTGGTCCGTGGCGGCCTGCCGGGTGGCCGCCACGTGCTCGGGGTCGGGCAGGACGTCCCAGGTGGCGATGCGGTCCGCGCCCAGCGCCCGGGTGCGGGCCAGCAGCAGGGCCACGTCGTCGCTGGGGTCCTCCGGCAGCACGGCCTTGAGCACGGTGTCGCACAGGGCGTCGAGGGACTCGGCGGGCGCGGTCAGCGCGCGGCACAGTTCGGCGGTGGAATGGTCGATGTCGCGGTCGCGGTCCTCGATGAGACCGTCCGTGTACAGGGCGACCAGCGAGCCCTCGGGCAGTTCCACCTCCATCGCCTCGAACGGCAGTCCGCCGACGCCGAGCGGGGGGCCCGCGCTCATCTCGATGACCTGGGACGTGCCGTCGGGCAGGACCAGGGCGGGTGGTGGATGGCCGGCGGCGGCGAGGGTGAGGCGCCGGGTGACGGGGTCGTAGACGGAGTAGAGGCAGGTGGCGCCGAGTTCGGCGACCTCGTCGGTGTCGTCGCCCGCGAGATGGGTGACCAGGTCGTCGAGGTGGGTGAGGAGTTCGTCGGGCGGCAGGTCCACGTCGGCGAGGGTGCGCACCGCCGTGCACAGGCGGCCCATGGTGGCCGACGACGGGATGCCGTGTCCGACGACGTCCCCCACGACGAGGGCGACGCGGCCGCCGGAGAGCGGGATCACGTCGAACCAGTCGCCGCCGATGCCGGCCTGCGATCCGGACGGCCGATAGCGGTGGGCGACCTCGACGGCCGCCTGTCCGGGCAGACCGCGGGGCAGCAGGTTGTGCTGGAGGGCCAGCGCGGTGGTGCGTTCGCGGGCGAAGCGGCGGGCGTTGTCGATGCAGACGGCGGCCCGGCTGGCGAGTTCCTCGGCGAAGACGGCGTCGTCCTCGCCGTAGTCGTCGGACTGTCTGATGCGCACGGCCACCGCGACGCCGAGGGTGGTGCCCCGGGCGCGCAGCGGCACCGCCATCATGGTGTGGGCGCCCATGCGGTGCTGTCGGCCCTCAGGGGCGCGGGCGTCGCGTTCCGCGATCCACCGCATGAACGCCGGTTCGCCCGCCTGGCTCTGCATCACGCGGCCTTCCAGGATCGCCCGCGCGGGCGGCGAGAACGGCGGGTAGAAGTCCACCTCGCCCAGGTGCACGGCGGCTTCCGGGGTGCCTTCGGTGCCGGAGCCGTGGGCGACGCGGCGCAGCGCGATGTCGGTGCCGGACAGGGCCGGGGGCTCCTCCGCGCCCAGGACCCAGTCGAACAGGTCGACGCTGGCGAAGTCGGCGAACCGGGGCACCACGATCCCGATGAGCTCCTCGGCGGTGCGCACCACGTCCAGGGTGGTACCGATGGCGGCCGCCGCCTCGTTCAGCAGGGCCAGGCGCTGCCGTGCCCAGTACTGGTCGGAGCTGTCGAAGGCGGCCAGCGCCGTGCCGATGAGCTCGCCGGAGGAGTCCCGCACCGGCCACATGTCGGTGGTCCAGGCATGCTCCCGGTTCAGTGCGGGGGCGCCGGTGAAGCTCTCGTACCGCAGGGGTCTGCCGGTCTCGGAGACCTGGCGAAGATGCCACAGAAAGCCGCGACTGTGCTTCCCGTCCTCCACCGTCTCCGGGAAGGGGCGTCCGATCAGGACATCCTCCGGTACGCCCATGACCTTGCAGGCGGCCTCGTTGAGCCGTAGGTAGCGCTGGTCGGTGTCGAAGACGGACATGGACATGGAGGCCTGCTGGAAGGCCCGCTCCGCCAGGGTGGGCTGCTGCTCGTCGGGCGTCACGGCGGTGATCACGTATTCCTCCGCCGCGCCGGGCTCGCCCAGGACAGCGGACGCCGTCACCTGTACGGCCACGGTGGAGCCGTCCTGGTGGCGCAGCAGGGCGGTGCCGGAGAGCGCCGCCAAGGCCTCGGGCTGTGGCGGCTCGGCGAGCAGTGTCAGCGCCGGCCGTCCCAGAACTTCCTCGGCCGTGCGGCCGGTCAGCCGCCGGGCACCCTCGCTCCACCCCTTGACCACACCCTGGGCGTCGAGGATCGCCACGGCGCAGACGCGCTCCATGTCGTCCAGCATGAGTCCTCCGCCGCGGCGCATCAACCGCGACGGCAGGACGGTTACTCCCGCCGGGCCCCACCGGTCGCGCCGGCCGGGGCCGGGGCGGTCACTTGCGCAGGGCGGCGAGGGCCCGGTCGGCGTGGGTGTTCATCCGCAGTTCGCTGCGGACGACCTCCAGGACCGTGCGGTCCTGCCCGATGACGAAGGTGACCCGTTTGGTGGGGGCCAGCGAGAAGCCGCGGGCCACGCCGAACCGCTCCCGGACCGTGCCGTCGGTGTCGGAGAGCAGGGTCATGCCGAGCGTGTGGCGGTCGGCGAACTCCTGCTGCCGTTCGACGGCGTCCGCGCTGATGCCGACCGGCCGGGCCCCGACGGCGGCGAACTCGGCGGCGAGGTCCCGGAAGTGGCAGGCCTCGGCGGTGCAGCCGGGGGTGAGGGCGGCGGGGTAGAAGAAGAGGACCACCGGCCCGTCGGCGAGCAGCTCGGTCAGGCTGCGGGTGGTGCCGGTCTCGTCCGGCAGGACGAAGTCCTCGACCTTGTCGCCGGTCTTCAGCGATGCGCTCATGCCCGGCCCTCCGCGTTCTTCGCGACGCCCCGGGCCCACAGCACGAGGGGGATCTGCAGCGGCAGCCTGCCGAACGCGGCGGCCTTCTGCGGGGTGGGGCGGTGCCGCCAGTCGACGGCCATCTTCACGTTGGCGGGGAACACGCCGACGAAGAAGGCCGCGGCGGCCAGCGCGGCGGCCTTGCGGGTGCGCGGCGACGCCAGTCCCGCCGCCAGCGCGAGTTCGGCGACGCCGCTTGCGTACGTCCAGGTCCGGGGCGTTCCCGGCAGGGAGCGCGGCACGGTCGCGTCGAACTGGCGGGGTACGGCGAAGTGGGCGACCCCTGCCGTGGCCAGCAGGCCGGCGAGCAGCAGGGGTGAGCGTTGGGACCGGGGCACGGATCCTCCTTGGACGGCCTGCTCCTCCTTGGATGGCCTGCCGCCGGATGCTACCGGAGGGTAGGCCAGGGCCCGCCACCCGCCCCTGCCTGTTCACCGGCCCTGTGGCGAGCGGCGGTTGTGGCTTCCGGGGGTGTGTCCGAAGGAGCGGCGGAAGACGTCGATGAAGGCGCTGGCGGAGGACCAGCCGCAGCGGTGGGCGACGGTGGTGACGGGTGTGTCCTCGGCGAGCAGCCGCAGCGCGTGGTAGAGCCGCGACTGGGTGCGCCACTGCGGGAAGGTCATGCCGAACTCGCTGCGGAAGAGCCGGCTGAGGGTGCGCTCGCCGACGCCGGTCGCGGCACCGAGCGCGGCGAGGGTGCGCGCGTCGGCGGGATCGGCGTGGACGAGCGCGCACACCTCGGCCAGGCGTGGATCCGTCGGGGTCGGCAGGCGCAGGGGCTGCTGGGGTGATGCGCGCAGCTGGTCGCGGAGTACGGCGAGCAGACGGCGGCGTTCGGGACTGTCGTCGGCCGGGTCGCGGGTGTAGGCGAGGATCAGCTCGCGCAGGAGGCCGCTGACGGCGAGGACGGTGGGCGCGCCCAGGCCGGGCAGGGGGTCGTCGGCGGGCAGGCCGACCAGGTGCAGGTCCGTGTGCCCGTGGGCGCGATGCGCGTGCACGGTGCCGGCGGGGACCCAGATGGCGCGGTTGCCGGGGGCGAACCAGGTGCCGGCGTCGGTGGTGACGGCGAGGACTCCGGAGCCGGCGTAGACGATCTGGTGGTCGTCGTGCCGGTGCGCGTCGATGCGTTCCCCGGCGGCCAGTACCTGGGCGCGGGTCGGCGCGATCGGGTCGTGGCGGATGTTCGACACAACACGGCAGATTATCGAAAGCGGGCCGTGGGTGGGCGCGGCGACGATCGCGGGGTGTCCACGAAACGCGTACGCAACCGAGCCATCACCCTGCTGTCCCTGGGCCACGCCTGTGTCGACGTGTACCAGGGCGCGGTCGCGGCCCTCGTCCCGTTCTTCGTCGCCGAGCGTGCCTACAGCTACGCCGCCGCCTCGGGCGTCGTCCTCGCCGCGTCCTTGCTGTCGTCGGTGGTGCAGCCGCTGTTCGGGGCGCTGACCGACCGGTGGGCGATGCCCTGGCTGCTGCCGCTGAGCGCGCTGACGGGCGGCGCGGGTGTCGCGCTGAGCGGGGTCGCGGATTCCTACGCGCTCACGCTCACGGTGGTCGCCGTATCGGGGGTCGGGGTGGCCGCCTACCATCCGGAGGCCGCCCGCGCGGCTCGCGACGCCGCGCACGGCAGTCATACGGCGATGGGCTGGTTCTCCCTCGGCGGCAACGTCGGTTTCGCGCTGGCGCCCCTGCTGGTGGCGGCTGTGGTCGCCACGGGTGGCCTGGGTGCCTCTCCCTTGCTGGCCGTGCCCGCGGTCGTGGGGGCGGCCCTGTGCGCGGCGGCGGTGCGTTCGGCCGCCGCCGGCGGCGGCCCGGCCGCCGACCGGGGCAAGGGCGCGGGCCGCGACGACTGGAGGTCGTTCCTGCGGCTGTCCGGTGCCATCGTGTGCCGCTCGATCGTGTTCGTGGGCCTGAGCGCCTTCGTCTCGCTGTACGTGCGTCAGCGCACCGGGGGCGGGAACGTGGCCGGTACGGCGGCGCTGTGTGTGCTCTACGTCGGCGGCGCGGTGGGCACGGTGGCCGGGGGCCGGCTCGCCGACCGGTACGGGCGGCTCACGGTCGTACGCCACGCGTATGTCCTGACCGGGCTCGCGGTGGCCGGGGTGGTGCTCGTTCCGGGGCCGTCGGTGTATCTGTTCGTCGCCGTGACCTCGGCCGGTCTGTATGTGCCGTTCTCGCTGCACATCACGCTCGGGCAGGACTACCTGCCCCGGCGCGTGGGCACCGCGAGCGGGGTCACGCTGGGGCTGACGGTGAGCGCGGGCGGTCTCGCCGCCCCGGTCGTCGGGGCACTCGCCGACGCCACCTCACTGCGGACCGCGCTCGTCCCGCTGATCGCCCTGCCCGCGCTGGGACGGCTGCTGCTGTGCGGGTTGCGGGAGCCCGCGCCGCCCGAGCCGCCCGGTCAGGCGGTCCCGGCCGGCGCGGTCGGCAGCGGTTCGGGCTCCTCTTCGACGGCGTAGGCGAGGAAGTCGTCGACCATGCGGTGGAACAGGGTGGCCAGCTGCCGCAGTTCCTCGGGGGTCCAGTCGGCCAGGGCGAGCTGCATGCCGCGGGCACCGGCGTCCCGGACCCGGGCGATGGCCCGGCGGCCGGCGTCGGTGAGCTCGATGCGCTGGGCGCGGCGGTCCTGGGGGTCGGGGACCCGGGTGACGTATCCGGACTTCTGGAGCTGCTGCACCGTCCGCGTGACGTGCGAGGCCTCCACACCGAGGCGGTTGGCGAGCTCCCCGGGGCGCAGCGGCTCCGAGTCGGCGACCTGCCGCAGCAGTGCCACGGCGGCCCGGTCCAGCGGGACCCCGGCCAGGGCCATCAGCCGCTCGTGCTGACGGGCGCGGGTGCTCAGGTAGGTGATCCGGGTGAGGGCGCGCTCGATGTCGACCACTTCCGGGGACGCGGGAGTGTCGGGGAGTTCGGGGAGCGGAGGCGTGGACATGAGAGCGACTTTACCATCTCATTGCGTAACTCAACTAATGTGCGGGCCCGGCGCCCGGCGGAGTCAAGTGGTCCGCCAGGCGCCCGGCCCTGCGGCACCATCAGGCGGGCGCCCCGCCGGACACCGGCTCGGCTCGCGACCCGGACGGCACGGTCCCGTCCCAGTCAGCGCCCGTCATGATCGCCTGCCGCCACTGCCGGATCGCCTTCGGCGGCATCCCGACGGCGAGCGCCCCGGTCACCCGGTCGCCGCGGCGGTAGGCGGCCACGAACCGGCCCTCCGCGAGGTCGCCCGCCACCACGGCGACCTCGTCGTGGCCGCGCAGGAAGCCGTACGCCTGGATCTTCATGTCGTACTGGTCGGACCAGAAGTACGGCACCGGCGCGAACGGCTTGCGCGCCTCGGGGTCGAGCAGGTTGCGGGCCGCTGCCATGCCCTGCTCGGCGGCGTTGGTGCGGTGCTCGATCCGCATCGACTGCCCGAACAGCGGGTTGTACCAGCGGGCCACGTCCCCGGCCGCGTACACGTTCCGTGCCGCCTCGCAGTACTCGTCGCACACCACGCCGTCGCCGACGGTGAGCCCGCTGCCGGCCAGCCACTCGGTGTTGGGCAGCGACCCGACGGCCACCAACACCTCGTCGGCTTCCACCAGTTGACCGTCGGCGAGGCGTACGCCGTCCTCGGTCACCTCGGTCACGGTGACACCGCAGCGCAGGTCCACGCCCCGATCCAGGTGAGCCCGCGTCAGCACCTCGCCGACCTCGGTGCCGACGGCGTGGGCCAGCGGCACCGGTGCCGGTTCGAGGAGCGTGACCTCGCAGCCGAGCCGCCAGGCCACGGAGGCGGCCTCGGCCCCGAGGAACCCGGCGCCGACCACGACCAGTCGCCTGCCCGTCGTCAGCCGGTCCCGCAGCCGCAGGGCGTCGTCCAGGGTGCGCAGCACATGCGCGCCCTCGCCGGGCAGCCGACGCGGACGCACCCCGGTAGCGAGGATCAGCCCGTCGTACGGCACCGTCGAGCCGTCGGCCAAACGCACCGTGCGCTCGGTGAGTTCGAGGCCCGTGGCGGCCACGCCGAGGCGCAGGTCGAGGTCGAGTCCGGCCAGGTCGTCGGGGGTGCGCAGCGCCAGCCGCGCGGGCTCCCACTCGGCGGCCAGCAGTTGCTTGGACAGCGGCGGGCGGTCGTAGGGAGCGAGGGGTTCGTCGCCGACGAGGGTGAGGGTGCCGTCGAAGCCCTCGCGGCGGAGGGTCTCGGCCGCCGCGAGCCCGGCGGCCGAGGCACCCACCACCGCGATGCGCCTCACTGGTCGACCAGCCGGATCGCGGCGGCCGGGCAGACCGCGACGGCTTCCCTGACGTCGTCGAGTCGGTCCTCGCCGACCTGCTCCTCCAGCAGGATCGCGATGCCGTCGTCGTCCTGGTCGAAGACGTCCATCGCGGCGAGGACGCACTGTCCTGACGCGACGCACTTGTCGGCTTCCAGTTCCACCTTCATGGCCGGATTCCCTTCTTCATGCATGGGGTTGGTCGTGTGCGCGGGTGCGGGGGAGCCGACGGTCACCAGGAGACGGGCAGTTCGTGGACGCCGTAGATGAACGCGTCGTTCTTGAAGCGGACGTCCTCCATCGGGGCGGCCAGTTTCAGTGTCGGGATGCGCTTGTAGAGGGTGCCGTAGACGACCTGGAGCTCCATGCGGGCCAGCGGCTGGCCCAGGCACTGGTGGACGCCGAAGCCGAAGGCGACGTGGCGGCGGGCGTCGCGGGTGAGGTCGAGGCGGTCGGGGTCGGCGAAGACCTCGGGGTCGCGGTTGCCGATCTCGTTGACCATGATGACGCCCTCACCGGCCTTGATGACCTGGCCCGCGATCTCGATGTCCTCGGTCACCGCGCGGCGCCGGCCCAGGTGGGTGATGTGCAGATAGCGCAGGAGTTCCTCGACGGCGCCGGCGACGAACTTCGGGTCGTCGCTCTCGCGCAGCAGCTTGAACTGGTCGGGGTGGCGGAGCAGGGCCAGGGTGCCGAGCGCGATCATGTTCGCGGTGGTCTCGTGGCCCGCGATCAGCAGGAGCAGCGCCATCTCCGTGGCCTGTCCGTGGTCCAGTTCACCGGCGGTGACACGGCCCGCGAGGCTCGACAGCAGGTCGTCCTTCGGCTCCGCGATCCGCTTGCCCAGGAGTGCGGCGAGGTAGCCCGCGACCTCACGGCTCGCCGCGCCCCGTTCCTCGGGCGTGGCGGTCGTACGGACCATGGTCTTGGTGTTCTCCTGGAACAGCTCGTGGTCGTCGTACGGCACGCCCAGCAGTTCGCAGATGACCAGCGACGGGATCGGCAGGGCGAACGCGTCCACCAGGTCCACGGGGGCGGGGCCGGCCAGCATGTCGTCGATCAGGCCGTCCACGATGCGCTGTACGGCGGGGCGCAGTGCCTCGACCTTCTTGACGGCGAACGGGCCCGTCACCATCCGGCGCAGCCGGGCGTGTTCGGGGTCGTCCATCATGATGAAGCTCAGCTTGCCCTCGCCGGCCTGGGGGCTGGCCTTGGTCGGATAGCCGGGCTGGTCGGTGTCAGCGCTGACGCGCGGGTCGCCCAGCAGGGCCCGCTGCTCGGCGTAGCGGGTGACGAGCCAGGACTCGCTGCCGTCCCACAACCGCACCTTGGCCAGGGGCCCTTGGCCCTGGAGTTCCTTGAGCGCGGGCGGCGGGTCGAAGGGGCAGCGGGACTCCCTGGGCATCGGGAACTCCGGGACGGCGTCCGGGGCTTGGTGCGCGGGACCGGTCAGGGTGTCGGCCATGGTTCTCCTCGGGCGTGGGGGGCTCCGGGCGGGGTGGAGCGCCGGGACAAGGGGTCGAGGCCTCGATGAGCACATGCAAACAGAGGGGTCTGACGCGAGCCGGTCAGTTTCCTGACAGGAGACTGACGTGGCCCGGATCACATCTCCGTGGGCGTCAGGAACCGATGTCGGGCCGGCCCAGCCAGTAGCCGAAGCCCCGGCGTGTGTGGATCAGGGCCGGCACCTCCGGGGCGCCCCGACCCCCGTCGTCGCGGTCCACCTTGCGGCGCAGCCTGGACACGAGCTGCTCGATCGCGTTGTCGCCGCGGTGGTCGCCCCAGACGTAGCGGCCGATCTGCTCCTTCGACAGGACTCGGTGCGCGTTGACCAGGAGTTGGCGCAGCAGCCGGTACTCCGCGGGCGTGAGGTCGAGCGGCCGTGTCCCGCGTCGTGCCCGGCACACCGTGTCGTCCAGGACGAGGTCGGCGTACCGCAGGGGGTTGCCGCGGGGCGGGCCGGTGCGGGTGCCGCGCAGCAGCACCTGGATCCTGGCGAGGACTTCGGCCACCCGGAACGGCTTGGTGACGTAGTCCCGCTCTCCCGGGCCGAGTTCGGGCACGAGCCGGTGCAGGGAGTCGTATCCGCTGAGGAGGAGGACGGGTGGGCGATACGGGAGCGTGGGCCGGTGCTCCCGGCTGAAGAGCGGCATGTCCGGGACGTCGGTGTCGAAGACGACCAGGTCGAAGCGCCCCGCCGCGACCCGTGTCAGCGCATCCACGCCGGTGGCGCTGAGGCTGATCCGGTAGCCGGCCAACTCCAGGGTGGTCGAGAGCAGTTCGGCGAGGTCGGGCTCGCCGGCGACGATCAGGACGTGCTGGCCGGCGCCGCGTGCGAGGGCGGGCCGGTCCCGGGTGTCGTCGTCCACGGGCGGGGCGGGCCGCCGGAGGCTCATAACCGGCTCCGTGCGTCGCCGCGGCGGGCGCGGCCGGGAGTCGCTGTCACGGTCGTACTCCTTGGGGCGTGTGGGGGCGTCGTCTCGGGGGGCCGTTTCCTGCGGGGCGTCAGCGGCCCGGCGTGACCGGGGCCAGCCACATGCCGACGACCGCGTCGGCTAGGCCGGTGGCGGCGTCGCCCCAGGTGGACCGTGGGGTGGGGGTGTGCTCGGCGAGGGCGCGCTCGCGCTCGGCGGCCACGTGGACGATGAGGTGGCGGACCATCTCACCGCGTTCGGCGCTCACCTCGGGCGGGAGGTCGGGCAGACATCGGTTCAGGCCCTCGATGATCGTCTGGAGGGACGGGGAGGTGAGGGCCTCCTCGACCATGATCCGGTGCAGTGCAGGATCGGAGACGACCTGGGCGCAGAACCGGGCGTACCAGGTGGGGCTGCCGAGCGCCGCGAGGTGTACGAGAACCGGGCGGACCAGGCAGTCCACCCAGCCGCGCACGTCGTCGGGGTCCGTCAGCTCCGCGAGCTGGCGGGCGCGGAGGTCCTCGATGGGTGTGGCGTGCTTGCGGACGATGGCGCGGACCAGGTCGGCCTTGGTGCCGAAGTGGTAGCCGACCGCGGTGTTGTTGCCCTGGCCGGCGGCCTCGCTGACCTGACGGTTGGACACCGAGTGGACGCCGTGTTCGGCGAAGAGCCGCTCGGCCGCGGTCAGCAGCAGTTCCCGGGTCGCGTTGACCTGTTCCTCGCGCAGCGTCCTGCCTGCCATGATCACCACCGCACCGGGACTTCGCAGCACCGCGGAGGCCAGTCCCTAGAGCCGTCCGCGGGTTCACAGACCTACAATCTAAGTCAATTGATTGAAAAACGCGGTCCAGCCATGAGGGGGACGAGTGAAGGGGTCGGCATGGTGGAGCGGGCTACACCGAAGCCCCGGGTGCCCGCACCCCCGCGCCCGGCGCCCGGCTCACCTGGCGTGAGGGACATGCGGGCGACGATGCGGCAGGCCGGACGCGCCACGGTCCATCTGACCGTGGCCGCGGCGATGGCCTTCGGGATGTACCTCTTCGTCACCGTGCTGCTGATCACCGCCGTCGGGACGCTCGCGGTGGTCGGCGCCTGGCTGCTGCCCGAGACGGTGCTGCTCGTCCGGCGGATCGCGGGAGCGAAGCGGCGTCTGACCACCGCCTGGACGGGCCGGGAGATCCCGGAGGCCTACCAGGCCGTCGAGGGTTCGCTGACCGAACGCCTGCGGACGGCCGTACGCGACCCCGGCACCCTCACCGATCTGCGCTGGATGGCCGCCTACTACGTCTACGGCGCGCTGCTCCTCCTCGCCCTCCCGCTGTGGCCGGTCGGGCTCGTCGTCGACGGCGTCGGGTGCGGGCTGCCGCGCGGGCGGGCCGTGGTCCTGCCGTGGATCGTCCGCTTGGCGGACCTGGAGGCCGGCTGGTCGACGTCGCTGCTCAGGCCGTCACCGAAGGCGCTGCTGGCCGCCCGGGTCGAACAGCTGACCGCGACCCGGGCCGACGCCATCGCCGCGCACGGCGCGGAGCTGCGCCGTATCGAACGGGACCTGCACGACGGCGCGCAGGCCCGGCTGGTGGCGCTGTCCATGCGGATCGGGCTCGCCAAGCGCGCCTACGACCACGATCCGGACGCCGCGCGCAGACTCCTGGACGACGCCCAGGACCAGGCCGAGCAGGCGCTGACCGAACTACGCCACGTGGTCCGCGGCATCCATCCTCCGATCCTCACCGACCGCGGGCTGGTCGGCGCGGTCCGTGCGCTGGCCGCTGGATGGGGGTCCCCCCGCTCGAACGAAGCCGAGAGTAGGGGAGGGCTGCGGGTGACCGTGGACGTGGAGGGCCTGAACGACGAGGGCCCGAGGGCACCGGCGGCGGTGGAGGCGGCCGGCTACTTCGCCGTGGCCGAGGCCCTCACCAACGCCGCCAGACACAGCGGCTCCCCCACGGCCTCGATCCGCCTCGCCCGCACCCGGCGCGGCCTCCGGGTCGTCGTGACCGACCAGGGCCACGGCGGGGCCGACGAGTCGGGCGGCTCCGGTCTTCTCGGGGTACGGCGGCGGGTCGCCGCGCTCGACGGCGACCTGCGGGTGACCAGCCCGGCCGGCGGGCCGACGGTGGTCGAGGTGGAGCTGCCTTGCGTGTGGTGAGCCGGCCCCGGGACGTTCAGGTGTCGTGCTCCGGGAGGACCTGACCGGCGGCGCATACTGCGTGGCGAGTACCCGTGACAGTCGGCAGGCGCACGACGACGTCGGGAGTCCGAGCGGGCAAGCTGGGCGCCGTCCCATGTTCCGGAACCGGAAGAAACGCCATCCATGACCATCCGCGTACTGCTCGCCGACGACCAGGCCCTGCTGCGGGCCACCTTCCGGATCCTGATCGACTCGTGCCCGGACATGGAGGTGGTCGGCGAGGCCACCGACGGTACCGAGGCCGTCGACCTCGCCCGGGCCCACCGCCCCGACCTGGTGCTGATGGACATCCGTATGCCCGGCGCCGACGGACTGGCCGCGACGTCCGCGATCTGCGCCGACCCGGATCTCACGGCGGTGCGGGTGCTGATCCTCACGACGTTCGAGATCGACGAGTACGTGGCACAGGCACTGCGGGCCGGGGCGAGCGGCTTCCTCGGCAAGGACGTCACGGCGGACGTGCTGCTGGACGGGATCCGGACCGTCGCGGCCGGCGACTCGCTCCTCTCCCCCACCGCCACCCGCACGCTCATCACCCGGTTCCTGGCCTCCCCCGCCGAGAGCTCCCAGTCGGCGGCGCCCGAGCACCTCGCCGCCCTCACCGCACGCGAGCGGGAAGTCATGGCCTGGGTGGCCGAGGGGCACTCCAACGAGGAGATCGCCGAGAAGCTCTTCGTCAGCCCGCTGACCGTGCGCACCCACGTCCACCGCGCCATGACGAAGCTGGGCGCCCGCGACCGTGCCCAACTCGTCGTGATGGCCTATCAGTCGGGGCTGGTGCGGGCCGTACCGCCGCACTAGGGGGTGTTTTGAAAGTCCCGTGCGGTGCCCGCGGTGTCCGGTGCGTGCCCTCGGCGTGCCGGACGAAGGCCCTCGTAGCGGAGCTACTTGGGTCTTTGGCCGGTGCGGCGAGGGTGCGTGCCGGGCGCCGCGGGTGCTGTGCGGGACTTTCAAAACACCCCCTGGGGCCAGTGAGGTCCGGGCCGCCGTTCAGGGGAAAACGGCGGCCGGGGCGCGTGGCGGCGGGCCGGGGCGTCGACAACTGACCCGTGAGCCTGCCGCTGATCCCTCCGATGCTCGCCACGCCCGGCACGCTGCCGCCCGCAGCGCAGGACGCGCGCTGGGCGTACGAGACCAAGCAGGACGGCCAGCGCGCGGTGGTCTACCTCGAAGGGGACGGCACCCTGCTGTTGCGCGCCCGTTCCGGCGAGGACATCACGGCCGCCTATCCCGAACTGCGGCCGCTCGGCGACGCGCTCGGCACCACGCCCGCCGTCCTGGACGGCGAGATCCTGGCGCTGGACGACGAGGGACGCGCCGACTTCCAGTTGCTCCAGTCACGGATGGGGCTCGCGCACGCCCCCGCGCGGGCCGCCCGGATGGCCGCCCAGACCCCCGTGCACCTGGTGCTCTTCGACGTACTGCACCTGGCCGGCCACCCCCTCCTCAAGACCTCCTATGCCCGGCGGCGCGCACGACTGGAGGAGCTGGGCCTGGGCGGGCCGTTCTGGTCGACGCCGGCCGCGCTCGTCGGACACGGCGCCGAGGCGCTGCGGGCGACCCGCGAGCACGGGCTGGAGGGGCTGGTGTGCAAGCGGCTGGACTCGGTGTACGAGCCCGGGGTGCGCTCCCGCGCCTGGATCAAGATCCGGAACATGCTCAGTGAGGACGTGATCGTCGGCGGCTGGCTGCCCGGCAAGGGACGGCTCACCGGTCTGCCGGGCGCCCTGCTGGTCGGGCAGTACGCGGCCGGACGGCGGCTGCGCTACGTCGGCGGCGTGGGCACCGGCTGGAGCGCGGCCGAACGGACCGAGCTGGCCGAACTGTTGCGGGCCTGCGCGAGCGAGGTGTGCCCCTTCGATCCGGTGCCCCAGGTCGCGGGTGCGCGCTGGGTGCTGCCCCTCCTGGTCGGCGAGGTGCGCTTCAGCGTCCGCACCCGCTCCGGCATGCTGCGCCAGCCGTCCTGGCTGCGTCTGAGGCCCGACCTCGCCCCGGAGGACTCGGCGGCCTTCCTTCCCGACGACAGCTGACCTGCGGATCCGGACCGCACACGGGTCGGGGCGGCAACTGTTGCCCTGCTCTTCACCATTGATACGCCCATTGATACGCCCGTGGCTCTTGGCGCGTAAGTGAAAACCGGGGATCCTGAACTGCCTTTCCCCCCACAGCCGTTGTTGGGCTGCGCCCGGACCCCCGAGGAGACGCAGTGTCGTCACAGAAGTCCCGCACGCACCGCAGGAGATGGCTCACCGGCCTGACCGGTGCCGCCGCGCTCGTCATAGCCTTCCCCAGCGTCGCCTTCGCCGCCCCGCCCGGGGCGCTCCCCGCCAACGCCGAGACCGCCGAGAAGACGTACCAGCCCGCCTTCGACTACGACACCGACGGCTGCTACTCCACCCCCGCCATCGGCCCGGACGGCACCGTCAACGGCGGTCTGAACCCGACCGGTTCGCTCAGCGGCGACTGCCGGGACGCCTCGGACCTCGACAACACCAACGGCTACTCGCGCTACAAGTGCAACAACGGCTGGTGCGCCTATATGTACGGCCTGTACTTCGAGAAGGACCAGGCGGTCGCGGGCAGCAGCATCGGCGGGCACCGGCACGACTGGGAGCACGTCGTGGTGTGGGTGCAGAACAACGCGGTGCAGTACGTCTCGACGTCCAACCACGGCTCGTTCACGATCAGCCCGGCGTCGTCGGTGCGGTTCGACGGTACGCACGCGAAGATCGTGTACCACAAGGACGGCATCGCCACGCACTGCTTCCGGCTCGCGAACTCGGGCGACGAGCCGCCCGAGAACCACAAGGGCACCTGGCAGTACCCGCCGCTGGTCGGCTGGAACGGCTACCCGGCGGGCGTACGCGACAAGCTGGTCGCGTACGACTTCGGCAGCGCCAACTTCGGCCTGAAGGACGCCAACTTCGCGAACCACCTGGCGTCGGCGAAGCCGTCCGGCATCGCGTTCGACCCGAACGCCTGACCGGGCGACCCCCTCGGGCGCGGGTCCTAGGACCCGGGCACCCGCGGCATCCGTCCCGCGCCCGATACCGTCCCGCGACCGGCCGCATAGCGTCACACCCATGGAAACGAGCGACACGAACGACGCGAGCGATACGAGCAATACGAGCGATACGAGCGGACGGCTCGAGGAGGCTCTGGAACGCCTGCACGTGTGCGGACCGGAACGCGACGGCTGGCTCTCCAACCACGCCCCCATGGTCGTGGAGGCGCTCGCCGCGCACGGGCAGGCGGAGCGGGTGCACCACTGGCTGGATCTCTACCGGGACAGGCTGGAGGACTTCCCGGATCGCGTGGCCCCCGTCACCGACGACAACTGGGCCTCGGCGCTGGGCGATCCGCGCCGCACAGCCGACTGGACCGACCATTTCTCCCGCGCCCTCGCCGAACGCCCCTGGCGGGACGTCCTCGCCGAATGGTGGCCGCGTCTGCTGCCCGGCCTGGTCGGCGGCGCCACGCACACCGTCATCCGGGTCGGGCACGCCGTACGCGCTGTCGAGGCCGACGCGAACACCCCTCGGCTCACCGAACTCGCGCACGCCCTCGGCTACTGGGCGGCCCGGCACCAACCCGTCACCGGCGTCACCGCCCTGCCGGGCGCCGGCACGGCCGAGGAGTCCCTGGACGCCGTGCCCGCGATCGAGCCGGGGCACCTGGGTTTCCGTGACCGACTGGCCGCGCTGCGCCGACTGCCCGTCTGGGCCGACGACGTCACCGATCCGGACACCGCCCGGGACCGCCTCGCCGAACTCGTCCGTGCCGCGACCCACCGCTACGCCACCCACGGCCACGGCGAGCCGACCATGCTGGTGCACGCGGCGACCGCCCCCAACGCCGTGCTGCGGACGCTCGACGCGCTGCCGCGCGAGCTGTGGGCGCCGAGCCTGCGGGCGGCGTGGACGGCGTCGGCGGCCGTCACCGCGATGTACGCCCCGGTGGAGCCGGTCGCCTGGACGCCGCCCGCCCGGCTCGCGCCGGAAGAGGTCATGGAGCGCGCCCTCGTCCACGGCGACGAGCACGTCATCAAGCTCGCCGACACGGCCCTGGACGTCGGTGACGAGCGCGCGCTCGCGGCGGCGCTGCGGGCGGTCGAGCTCAGCGAGCCGCTGGTGTGACGTCACCGTCCGTGTCGACGAGGGTGTCGCCGAGGGCCGTTCGCCCGTACAGCACGTAGTGGCCCTGCCGCCGCGACTCCAGCAGGCCGGCCTCCCGCAGGACCGACAGATGGGCCGACACGGTCGACGGGGCCAGGCCGTGGCGTCGGGCGAGGTCCGTGGTCGAGGAGGGGACGGCGAGTCCGGCGAGTACGGCCGCGCGCTGCTGCCCGAGCAGCCGGGCCAGCGCCTGCGGTGGACGCGGCGCCGGGGCGCTGTGCAGGCGGCCCATGCCCCGGGCGGGGTAGATGACGGTGGGCTGCCAGGGCCGGGCGAAGCCGCTGACCACATCGGGCCACACGAACACGCTCGGCATCAGCAGCACGCCTCTGCCGTCGGGCCGTTGGGCGTCCGCCAGGTCGCGGTACTCGCGCAGGGTGAGGGTGTGCCCCGCCCAGTCGACGGCCGGGTGCAGGCCGGTGAGCAGCGCGTCGAGACCGGCGTCCGCCGCCCGGCGTGAGCGGTACGCGATGTCCGCCTCCAGGACGGCGCGGTGGCGGGGCCAGTCCGGGGCGAGCAGGGCGTGCCAGGCCAGTTCGGTGAGGTCGGCGAGGCGCCGGACGGTGGCGGCCGGGTCGTCGAGCGCGGCCCGCCCCCGGGGCGACTCGGCGAGGCCGGGCGTGCAGGCGAGCGAGCGGGTCAGCTCCGCGTGGGCCAGGGCGGGGTCGGTGGCCCGCATCCGCGCCAGCTCGTCCTCGATGGCGGGGTACGGCTCCTGCGGCGGCGGCCCGAGGAAGTCCGGGGTGTAGCCGCCGGCGGGCGGCACGAACAGCCACAGCGGGGCCAGGTCGAGTCCGGCGACCGTACGGCGCATGCGGCGCAGCCAGGCCTGGTGGTAGCCGTGCCGGGCGGGCCGGCGGAGCATGCGCAGCGCCTCGTGGGTCTGGCACAGCGGCGAGATCGCGAACCGGCAGCGCGTGAGGTCGTCGGTGCCCAGGTGCAGGGCGAGCGGCATGGCGACCCCCGAGGTGAGCGGCGATTCGTCCTGGACCGAAAGAGTAGAGCGGCCGGCCGCGGCCCAGCACGCTTGCCCCGACTCCCCCTCTCGGAAAGGCGGTTGGATGGCCAGCGCAGGTCCGGCACGTCCCGCGCCCTGGCAGCGTGCCGCCGTCGTCGCGGCGTTGATGCTGGCGGCGTTCACCTTCAACACGACCGAGAACCTGCCGGTCGGTCTGCTCGCGCTCATGGCGGACGACCTGCGGGTGTCGCTCGCGGCCGTGGGCGCCCTGGTCACCGGGTACGGCCTGACCGTCGCCGTCGTCTCGCTGCCCCTCGCCCACGTCACCCGGTCCGTGCCGCGCCGGTATCTGCTCGCCGGGCTCCTGGGGCTGCTCGCCGTGGGCAGTTGGGTGTCGGCGCTGGGCGGGGTGTCGTACGGGGTGCTGCTGGCGGCGCGGGTGGTCACGGCGTTGGCGCAGGCGTCGTTCTGGGCGGTGATGGGGCCGGTCGCGGTCGGTCTGTTCCCGCCGGAGCGGCGGGGGCGGGTCATGGGGCTGCTGTCCGTCGGCGGTTCCCTGGCCACGGTGGCCGGCGTCCCGGCCGGGACCTGGCTGGGCGGGCACGCGGGCTGGCGGATGCCGTTCGCTCTGCTGGGCGTACTGGCCCTCGTCTCGCTCGTGACGATCGGTGCCCTGCTGCCCACGTCCCGCCCTCAGGACGGCCACGCGGCGTACGGCGCGACCCCTGACCGGCGCGGGTTCCTCACCATGCTGGCCGTCACCGCCCTGTCGGTGACCGGTGCCTTCGCCGGGTTCACGTACGTCGTGGCCTTCCTCGACGAGGTGAGCGGGTTTCCCGACGACGCGGTGAGTGCCGTGCTGCTGGCGTTCGGCGGGGCCGCGCTGGCCGGGGTCGCGGTGGCCGGGCCGCTCCTGGACCGCTTTCCGCGTGCCACGCTGACCGTGCCGGTGGCCGCCCAGGCGGTGGCACTGCTCGGCCTCTACGCGGTGGGACACGTTCCGGCGGCCACCGTCGTGCTGGTCATGCTGCTGGGCGCGTCGGTCTCGACCGCCTTCATGGCGACGCAGACGCAGGTGCTGCGGGTGGCGCCGGGGCGTACGGAGACCGCGCTGGCGGCCAACTCGGCCGCCTACAACGTGGGCATCGCCGTCGGTGCGCTGCTCGGGGGCGTGTCGCTGCCCGTGGTCGGGGTGCGCGGGGCGTTCCTGGTCGGGGGACTGCTCACGGCGGGGGCACTGGTGGTGCTGACGTGGCCCGCGCGGCCGGGAGTCGAGGGCGGTGCGGGAATCGGGAGGTACCGTGCGGGCGCGGGGCTCTGACGGTCTATCGTGGCCGCATGTCCGTGCCTGAACTGATCCGTATCGTCTCCCGCGACTCGCCCATGGCGCTCGCCCAAGTGGAGCGTGTCCGCGCCGAGTTGGCGGTCCTGCATCCCGGTGTGCGGACCGAGGTCGTGCCGGTGAAGACGACCGGTGACAAGTGGATGGGCGATCTGTCCCAGGTCGAGGGCAAGGGCGCGTTCACGAAGGAGGTGGACGCGGCGCTGCTGGCCGGCGAGGCCGATCTCGCCGTGCACTGCGTCAAGGACATTCCCGCCGACCGGCCGCTGCCCGCGGGGACGACGTTCGCCGCGTTCCTCAAGCGCGACGACATCCGGGACGCCCTGATCCACCCCGGCGGCCTGACGCTGGACGAGCTGCCGGCCGGGACCCGGATCGGCACCTCGTCGGTGCGCCGGGTCGCCCAGCTGGCGGCCACCCATCCGCACCTGGAGTGCGTGCCGTTCCGGGGCAACGCCAACCGGCGGTTGGAGAAGCTGGCCGCCGGTGAGGCGGACGCGCTGCTGCTGGCGGTGGCCGGCCTGGAGCGCATCGGCCGTCCGGACGTGATCAGCGAGGTCCTGTCCCCCGAGGTGATGATGCCGCCGATCGGCGCGGGCATCCTCGCCCTGCAGTGCCGCGAGGGCGACACCGAGCTCATCGACGCGATCAGCGGTCTCGGCGACCCGGACACCTACCGGGAGGCCACCGCCGAGCGCATGTTCCTGCACGTCCTCCAGGGGCACTGCAACAGCCCGATCGCCGGGTACGCGCGCGTGGACCGCAGCGGCGAGCTGTCCCTGCGGGCGTGTGTGTTCACCCCGGACGGCAAGACGCGGCTCAACGCCCACGAGTGGGCGGGCCGGCTGGACCCGGCGACGCTCGGTACGTCGGTGGCGGTCGCGCTGCTGCGTCAGGGCGCCCGGGAGATCATCGACGGCATTCCGCACTGAGACATCGGCTGAGTGACCGGGCCGGCATACCGGCCTTAGATGCCGGGCTGGAGGGCGCTCGCCGTCAGGCGGTGCCCTCTTCGGCCTGGTCCCGCAGGAAGTTGCTCACCTGGAGCGCGAGGCCGTCCCGCAGGGTGGTGGTGTGGGTGCCGACGGAGGGCTCCTGGAGGCCGAGGCCACCGGTCCACAGCCGGCGGTCGGTCCATTCCTCCTCGACGCGCAGCTGGATCTGGACGTCGACCTGGCTGAGGCTCGCCTCCGGCCCGGCCGCGTACATGACGGCGGTGGCCCGGCGCAGCGGGTAGACGTCGAAGCCCTCGATGAACTGCGAGTTGCGCCAGTCGATGAACGCCGCCTCGCCGTCGCGGCCGATCCGCACGTCGATCTGGCCGTCCTCGAGATGGACGCCGAGGTGCCGCTCACCGCGGTTCTCGACGGTGACCCGGACCCGGAAGTACGTCAGCCCCTCGGCTGCCTCGTCCCGTCCGCGCGGCGGCTCGGCGGCTTCCAGACAGTGGACGCGGACACGCAGACCGGAATGCTCGTCGTACTCGCGCCAGTCCCCGACCACGTTCGGCTCGTACACAATCCACCTCTCGACCCAGAGAGCTGCTTCCTATCTTCGCGCTGAGCGCACTGTCAAATGAGCAGAATGCGCTGTGGCCAGCCCATTCGCCCCCTTGATCACCGATCAAGCCGTGGGCAGGAAGAATCCGCTTACTGGTGTGCGCACCGGATTCACCTACGTGCCGCACATCACGTTCCGCAGCAAGATCAGCGGGCCAGCCGGCCGAGCAGCGAGGAGGCCGCGGCGATGCCGAGCGCGAGGTGGCGGGGTGGTGCCCAGGAGGAGGCCGCGGCAGGGCGTCGTCCTGGTAGCTGAGCGGGTTGGCCCTGCTGACCGCCTGGAGCCGGCCCGGCATCACGGACAGCGGGCAGAGGGCGTGGAGCCGAAGAACAGCGGCGTGGTGATGACCTGCCCCGAAGCCCATCAGGCGGTCGCGGCTGAGGACGATGCTGGCGATCGCCGCGCAGCTGCGGTGCGGGCATGCCGCGGCGCATTCGGCGCCGGATCAGTCGCTGGGCGTCGGCGAGCGCGTCGGCCAGTTCCTCCGGGAAGGTCCGTTCACATCGGTGGACTCCGAGTCACACCGCCGTCACATGTAGTCGCATTCACGAATTTTGTTTCAGATGCCCCTTTCGGGGGAATCAGTCCTATGTGCTTCGGACAGGAGGCACGTCCGTGGGAGCCGACCGGCCGACCCGGAGGTGTCCTCCGTGTGGTCCGGACCGCGCCTCCCACGGTGTCTGTCCATTCGGCACCTGCTGAGGGAGGTGCGCACGAATGAGTGCCACCACCAGAACGAAGCACTCCCACGACGACGCCCCCGACACGGCCGAAGCCTTCGACCGGCTGGTAGGGCTCCCCGACGGGCCGGAACGCAAGGTCCTCAAGGACGAACTGATCCAGGCCTGGCTGCCCATGGCCGAGCGGATCGCCGTCCGGTTCAAGGGCCGTGGCGAGTCCCTCGAGGACCTGTACCAGGTCGCCGCGCTGGGCCTGGTGAAGGCCGTCGACCACTACGACCCGGCACGCGGCCACGCCTTCGAGGCGTACGCGGTGCCGACCATCACCGGTGAGATCAAGCGGCACTTCCGCGACCACATGTGGACGCTGCACGTGCCGCGCCGGGTCCAGGACCTGCGCAACCGGGTGCGCAGCTCCGCGAAGGAGCTGTCGCAGCTGACCCCGGGACGCGCGCCCACCGTCGCCGAGATCGCCGAGCACGCGCATCTGAGCGAGGCGGAGGTCCGCACTGGGATGGAGGCCCTCGAGTGTTTCTCCGCCCTGTCGTTGGAGGCCGAGATGCCCGGCACCGACGGCTACGCGCTGGGCGACGCGATCGGCGGCCCGGACCCGGCGTACGACGTGGTCGTCGACCGCGTCACCGTCAAGCCGTGCCTGCAACGCCTCCCGGAGCGGGAGCGGACCATCCTCTACCTGCGCTTCTTCGGCGGGATGACCCAGAGCCGGATCGCGCAGCAGCTCGGCATCTCGCAGATGCATGTCTCCCGGCTGCTGAGCGGCTGCTTCGCGCATCTGCGGGAGGAGATGCTCGCCGAGGTCCACTGACTCACTCCTGAGCCGATCCCGGGATCTGCGTCGGACCGTGACGCTCCAGGGCGTCCTCCAGTTCGACGCGGATCTCGGCCGGCATCTCCCCGTCCCGGCCCCAGGTGAGGATCAGTTGGGCCACCTGGCGGAGCTTGATGTTCGTGTGCTGGGAGACGTCCTTCAGCACGGCCCACCCCTGGTCGGGTGAGACCCGGCCCAGCGCCACGACCATCCCGATCGCCTGGTCCACGACGGCGTGCGAGACGACCGCCTCCTTGAGCTGCTCGACCTCCTCCTCGAGTTCGAGGATCCGGTCGCTCCCGTCGGCGGGTTCGTGGGGTACGTGTGCCACGCCTCCATACTCGTCGCTCCGACGACCGCGTGCCAGTGAAGCGGGCGGGCCGGGACCACGACCGTTTCGGCGCCACGCCGGGGGTACTCGACAGGCCCCGGAGCGGATCCGGCTGGACACTGGGACCAGACCGGTGGCCGGCCGGTCGGGCGAGACCAGGACGCGACTGCCATGAACCACGAAGCGAGAACCCCCCGGAGCACGGCCGAGGTCGTGTCCACACACTCCGTGTTCGGCGCACCCTGCTGGGTGAGCCTGACCAGCCGGGACCTGGAGGCCACCCAGGCGTTCTACACGGCGGTGCTGGGCTGGCGCTGGCGGCCGGCCAAGCTGGGCGACCGGTTCCGGATCGCGCTGGCGCAGAGCGTGCCGGTGGCCGGGATCGGGGCGGTCGCCTCGATGTGGCAGATGGCGGTGGCCTGGACGCCCTACTTCGCGGTGCCCAGCGCCGACGACGCCGTGTCCCGGGTCCAGGAGCGCGGGGGTACGGCGGCGGTCGGGCCGCTCTCGCTGCCGCCCGGACGGGCGGCGCTGCTGGCCGACCGGGACGGGGCGACCTTCGGGGTGTGGGAGGGCGAGCTCATCTCCAACTGGGAGACCTGGCGGCGGGCCGCGCCGACGTTCATCCGGCTGCACACACGCGACGCCTTCGACGCCGCGATGTTCTACGGCGAGGTCCTCGACTGGGCCACCGAGCGGCCGGGGTGCTGCGAGGTGCGGTACGAGGGGGGTGAGGTCGTGCTGCGCAGTGGGGGTGATGTGGTGGCGCGGATCGAGTCCGGGGCGCTGGAGGCTGCGCCGGATCCGACGATTCGGCCGCACTGGCAGGTCCACTTCGCTGTCGCGGACGTGGCCGGGTGCGCTCGGGCTGCGGAGTTGCACGGGGGGAGCGTGTTGTCGAAGGGGAGTGACGAGGCTGTGCTGCGGGATCCTGACGGGGCGCAGTTCACGGTGACTTCGCGGCGAGGGCGGTAGCCTGCCGGCGACCGAGGTGCGACTGACGGGGTGCCGCGAAGTGTCGTCGGTCGTCTGCGGCCGCGCTGTGGCTTGTCGCGCAGTTCCCCGCGCCCCTTAGGCCTGCTTTCGCGAGGATCTTGAGAGGAACCGTAGGCTGCGGCGCTCCACCAGGAGTGCGGTGGACGCCTTGTACTCCGACTCGTCGGGAGGGCCTTGGGGATCGGCCGTGTTGATCAAGGGGGTCCAGGGTTCGCCGAACGTGGTGTCCGGCAGGTGGAACTCGACCGGCTCCCAGTAGGCGTTGAGCAGGAGCAGGAAGGAGTCGTCGACCACGGGCTGCCCGCAGGAGTCGGGTTCGGCGATGGCGTCGCCGTTGAGGAAGGCGGCCACGGAGTGGGCGTCGGGGTGTTGCCAGTCCTCGTCGGTCATCTCGCGGCCGTCGGGCAGGAACCAGACCAGGTCGGGCAGGGGCTGGTCGGGGTGGGTCGGGGTCTCGCCCTGGAAGAAGCGTCGGCGGCGCAGGACGGGGTGAGCAGCGCGCAGCCCGATGACGTAGCGGGTGAAGTCGGCGAGTGCGCGCTGCTCGTCTGTGAGTCCCCAGTCGATCCAGGAGACGTCGTTGTCCTGGCAGTAGGCGTTGTTGTTGCCGCGCTGGGTGCGGCCCAGTTCGTCGCCGTGGCCGAGCATGGGGATGCCCTGCGACAGCAGCAGCGTGGCGAGGAAGTTGCGCTGCTGACGGGAGCGCAGCGCGAGCACGGCCGGGTCGCGGGTGTCGCCCTCGGCGCCGCAGTTCCAGGACCGGTTGTGGCTCTCACCGTCCCGGTTGTGCTCGCCGTTGGCCTCGTTGTGCTTGTCGTTGTACGAGACGAGGTCGCGCAGGGTGAAACCGTCGTGCGCGGTGACGAAGTTGACGCTGGCGCGCGGGCGGCGCCGGCTGTGCGCGTACAGGTCGGAGGAGCCGGTCAGCCGGGAGGCGAACTCGCCGAGCGAACCGGGCTCGCCGCGCCAGAAGTCCCGTACGGCGTCCCGGTACTTGCCGTTCCACTCCGACCACAGCGGCGGGAAGTTGCCCACCTGGTAGCCGCCCTCGCCGACGTCCCACGGCTCGGCGATCAGCTTGACGCGGCTGATCACCGGGTCCTGCTGGATCAGGTCGAAGAACGCCGAGAGGCGGTCCACCTCGTGGAACTGGCGGGCGAGGGTGGCCGCGAGATCGAAGCGGAAGCCGTCGACGTGCATCTCGGTGACCCAGTAGCGCAGCGAGTCCATGATCAGCTGGAGGACGTAGGGGTGGCGCATCAGCAGGCTGTTGCCGGTGCCGGTGGTGTCGTAGTAGTGCGCCCAGTCGCCGTCCACCAGGCGGTAGTACGAGGCGTTGTCGATGCCCCGGAAGGAGAGGGTCGGGCCGCGCTCGTTGCCCTCGGCGGTGTGGTTGTAGACGACGTCCAGGATCACTTCGAGGCCGGCCGCGTGCAGCGCCTTCACCATCGACTTGAACTCGTTGACCTGCTGGCCACGGGTGCCGTGGGCGGCGTAGGCGTTGTGCGGCGCGAAGAAGCCGATCGTGTTGTAGCCCCAGTAGTTGGACAGGCCCCGGTCGAGCAGCACGCCGTCCTGGACGTACTGGTGCACCGGCATCAGCTCGACGGCCGTCACGCCGAGGGAGGTGAGGTGCTCGACGACCGCGGGGTGCGCGAGTCCGGCGTAGGTGCCGCGCAGTTCGGGCGGGACGTCGGGGTGGTTGCGGGTGAGACCGCGGACGTGCGTCTCGTAGATGACGGTGTCGGCGTACGGCCGTCTGGGCGGTCGGTCGTCTCCCCAGTCGAAGTAGGGCTCGGTGACCACGCCGAGCATGGTGTGCCCGGCGCTGTCGGCCGGGGCCGGGGCGCCCGGGGTGCGTTCGAAGAGGGAGGCGTGGTTGTCCACCTGGCCGTCCACGGCCCGGCTGTACGGGTCGAGCAGCAGCTTCGCCGGATTGCACCGGTGCCCGAGGCCCGGGTCCCAGGGGCCGTGCACCCGGTAGCCGTAGCGCTGTCCCGGGCCGACGCCGGGCAGATAGCCGTGCCAGACGAAGCCGTCGACCTCGGTGAGCGGCACGGTGGTGTGCCGGCCCCGGTCGTCGACAAGGATCAGTTCGACGCGTTCGGCGACCTCGCTGAACAGGGCGAAGTTGGTGCCCTGTCCGTCGAAGGCGGCTCCCAACGGGTAGGGGTGCCCGCTCCAGGCGAGCACCCCTTTGTCGCGCTTTCGCGCCGTCACCGGGCCTCCTCCAGGATGTCGTCCCGGGTGCCCGCGGCGTCGGCGATGGCCGTGACGGGGACCTCGCGGGGCACCTGAAGGGCCTCGCGCAGGTTGGGCGAGGGCGCGGCGGGCACCAGCGGGGCGCGTTCGCCGGCGCGGGCGCGCTGCGAGAACCAGATGACCTTGCTGCCGGTCTCGGTGGCGCAGCAGCCCCAGCCGTCGCTGACGGCGGCGAGGCGCTGCAGGCAGTCGCGCAGTTCGTGGTCCGGGCGCAGGGCGCGGTCGTTGTCACCGATGGCGGTGATGAGGTGGTGACGGTTCCACCACATCTCGATCGAGATGTTCTTGTCCGTCGCGTGCTCGTCGATGGCCCGCAGCAGCATCTCCGTGCTGTGGCAGACGGGCTCGACAAGGGTCTCCAGGTACCAGTACTTGAGGTGAGCGGCCAGAATTCGGCTGACCTGCCCCACCCGTTCGGGGCTCACTTCCACGTCTAGGTGGTAGTAGCAGGGCACTGCGGTCTTCACCGTCGTTACCTCCTCACCGCGAAAGCTCCCGCTCTCCTCGCCCCTGCGGGACGGGCCCCGATACGGAGCGTGAGCGCTGATCGCTTCTGAGTCACTCCAGGGTGGGGGCGGTACGCCATTCGTGCAACAGGAGCACACTCCTGAGGTAGTTGAAGATCCAACAGGACGCTGCGTCGCCGAGCGTGCACCATGTGTGAAGACCACGATGCCCGTAACGGAACCCGTGCGTGTGCGCGCACGGGTTTCCGCCCGACGGTCGGGAGACGGTCATCGAGCCCGGAAGGTGAACGGCGCCATGCTGCTACCGGCAAAAGCCGAGGTCGCCCGGCATCTGCGGCGATACAGGGCCTGGGAGCGCGCCATGCTCGCGGCCCCGGCCGACCTCACGGTCCGCGCCACCTTCGAGGACACCGGCTACACCCTCTGTGTGCTGATGGGAAAGCGCTGCGCCCGCGAGGCCGCGAACGCCGCCGAACGCTATCTGCGCATCACCCCGGCCGCCTATCTCCGGGAGCAGGACGAACGGCCCCGCACGGCGAGCATCTCCGCTCGACGGGGGCCGCCGGAAACGCGGCGGTGGAGTTTCCACGCGGGGAGGTAGCGCCTTCCGGTACAGATCGGATCCCCCGGCCGGGCCTCGTGCCCGGCCTCGAGCACGGTGGAGGTGAACCATGGGCAGGACCAAGAGCAGGGCCGGTGCCGGCGCCGGGACCATCGGCCGCATCCCGGTAAGGGACGTGCGGCCGGCCGTGGAGTGCGGCAGGCATCCGGCGAAGGCGGTCGCGGGAGAGACCTTCGAGGTCACCGCCACCGTGTTCCGCGAGGGCCATGACGCCGTGGCCGCCAATGTCGTGCTGACCGACCCGGACGGCCGTCCCGGCCCGTGGACGCCGATGCACGAACTCGCCCCGGGCAGCGACCGCTGGGGCGCCAAGGTGACCCCGTCGACGGTGGGCCGCTGGACGTTCCACGTGGAGGCCTGGAGCGACCCGGTGGCCACCTGGCGCCACCACGCCCGGATCAAGATCCCGGCCGGCATCGACGTCGGACTGGTCCTGGAGACGGGCGGCGAACTGTACGAGCGTGCGGCGGCCGAGGTGCCCGACGACGCGCAGCGGGCGACCGTGCGGGCCGCGGCGGACGCCCTGCGGGACGACTCGCTCCCGCCCGAGTCACGTCTGGCGGCGGCGTTCGCGGCGAACGTCGACGCGGTGCTGGGCCGGTATCCGCTCCGGGACCTGGTGACGGCGTCGGATCCGCTGCCGCTGCTGGTGGAGCGGGAGAGGGCGTTGTACGGCTCCTGGTACGAGTTCTTCCCGCGCTCGGAGGGCACCCCGCAGCAGCCGCACGGCACCTTCCGCACCGCCGCGCGCCGGCTGCCTGCCATCGCCGCGATGGGCTTCGACGTGGTCTACCTCCCGCCCGTCCACCCCATCGGCACGACCTTCCGCAAGGGCCCGGACAACACCCTGTCGGCCGGCCCGGACGACCCCGGCGTGCCGTGGGCGATCGGCTCTCCCGAGGGCGGCCACGACGCCGTCCACCCCGACCTGGGCACGATCGAGGACTTCGACCACTTCGTGACGAAGGCACGCGAACTGGACCTGGAGATCGCCCTGGACTTCGCGCTGCAGTGCTCCCCCGACCACCCCTGGGTGCAGAAGCACCCGGAGTGGTTCCACCACCGCCCGGACGGCACCATCGCCTACGCGGAGAACCCGCCGAAGAAGTACCAGGACATCTACCCCGTCGCC
>NZ_KQ948925.1:249468-913114 GCF_001514235.1 Streptomyces caeruleatus
CGGCGGCCGCCCCGCCTTCGAACTGCGCGCCGTCCTCGCCGCCACCCTCTCGCCCACCTGGGGCATCTACAGCGGCTACGAACTCTGCGAGAACACCCCCCTGCGCAAGGGCAGCGAGGAATACCTCCACTCCGAGAAGTACCAGCTACGCCCCCGCGACTGGACGGCCGCCGAGCGCGAAGGCCGCACCATCACCCCCCTGATCACCCAGCTCAACGCCATCCGGAGGAGCCACCGCGCCCTCCACCGGCTCAGGAACCTCCGCTTCCACCACACCGACAACGACGCCCTCATCGCGTACAGCAAACGCACGGGTCCGGACACGGTTCTGGTGGTCGCCAACCTTGATCCTCACCACACCCAGGAGGCCACGGTCTCGTTGGACATGCCGCAACTCGGCCTGGACTGGGATGCCTCCCTGTCCGTGCACGACGAACTGACGGGTGAGACCTACCGCTGGGGCCGGACCAACTACGTGCGCCTCGAACCCGGCAGGGCCCCCGCGCACGTGCTCCACGTCCAGGCATCGCCACCGCAGATCGGAGGGTCTTGAGCGTCATGACCGTCAACGAGCCCGTGCTGGACACGTTCGAGGACACGCCCGCCAAGGATCGTGACCCGGACTGGTTCAAGCGCGCCGTCTTCTACGAGGTCCTGGTCCGCTCCTTCCAGGACAGCAACGGCGACGGTGTCGGCGACCTCAAAGGCCTGACCGCCAAACTCGACTACCTGCAGTGGCTCGGCGTCGACTGCCTGTGGCTGCCGCCCTTCTTCAAATCGCCCCTGCGGGACGGCGGCTACGACGTCTCCGACTACACCGCGGTCCTTCCTGAATTCGGCGATCTCGCCGACTTCGTGGAATTCGTGGACTCAGCCCACCAGCGCGGTATGCGGGTCATCATCGACTTCGTCATGAACCACACCAGCGACCAGCACCCGTGGTTCCAGGAATCGAGGAAAGACCCCGACGGGCCTTACGGCGACTACTACATGTGGGCCGACGACGACAAGCAGTACGCCGACGCCCGCATCATCTTCGTCGACACCGAGGCCTCCAACTGGACGTACGACCCGGTCCGGGGCCAGTACTTCTTCCATCGCTTCTTCTCCCACCAGCCGGACCTCAACTACGAGAACCCGGCCGTCCAGGAGGAGATCCTGGCCGCCCTCCGTTTCTGGCTGGACCTCGGCATCGACGGATTCCGGCTCGACGCCGTGCCCTATCTGTACGCGGAGGAGGACACGAACTGCGAGAACCTTCCCGCGACCCATGAATTCCTGAGGCGTGTCCGACGCGAGATCGACGCGATGTATCCGGACACCGTGCTGCTGGCCGAAGCGAACCAGTGGCCGGAAGACGTCGTCGACTACTTCGGTGATTATCAAAACGGTGGCGACGAATGCCACATGGCCTTCCACTTCCCAGTGATGCCCCGCATCTTCATGGCCGTACGGCGGGAATCCCGCTACCCGGTCTCGGAAATCCTCGCCAAGACGCCGGCCATTCCCTCCGGCTGCCAGTGGGGCATCTTCCTGCGCAACCACGACGAGCTGACCCTCGAAATGGTCACCGACGAAGAGCGCGACTACATGTGGGCGGAGTACGCCAAGGACCCCCGTATGCGGGCCAACATCGGCATCCGCAGGCGGCTCGCCCCGCTCCTCGACAACGACCGGCACTCGATCGAGCTGTTCACCGCCCTGCTGCTCGCCCTGCCGGGCAGCCCGATCCTGTACTACGGCGACGAGATCGGGATGGGCGACAACATCTGGCTCGGCGACCGCGACGCCGTCCGCACCCCCATGCAGTGGACGCCGGACCGCAACGCCGGCTTCTCCTCGTGCGACCCCGGGCGGCTCTGTCTTCCCACGATCATGGACCCGGTCTACGGCTACCAGGTGACGAACGTCGAGGCCTCCATGGCCTCCCCGTCGTCGCTGCTGCACTGGACGCGCCGGATGATCGAGATCCGTAAGCAGAACCCGGCCTTCGGGCTCGGCTCCTACACGGAACTCCAGTCCTCCAACCCCGCGGTGCTCGCCTTCCTCCGCGAGTACGAGGACGACCTGGTGCTGTGCGTGAACAACTTCGCGCGCTTCGCGCAGCCCACGGAACTCGACCTGCGTGAGTTCAGCGGACGTCATCCGGTGGAGCTGTTCGGCGGGGTCCGTTTCCCGGCGATCGGCGAGCTGCCGTATCTGCTGACCCTCGGGGGCCACGGCTTCTACTGGTTCCGGCTCTCCCGAGTCGCATCCCGCATCGGTCGACGGCTGTGAGCGTGCGCTCCGAGTCCGTGCCGAGGAAAGGACGGGTCACCATGCAGAAGACCGCATCTCCCCGATCGAGCCGTACGGTCGACGCGAGCCCCATGGTCTCGCTCGCCGGGCTGCTGCGCGAATGGCTGCCACGGCAGCGCTGGTTCGCGGGCAAGGACCGGCCCGTCACGGACCTCGCGCTGCTGTCGATGACGGAGCTGTTCCCGGGCTGTCTGCATCTGCTGGTGCACGCCGGTCACTCGGCGGTGCCCGCGCCCGGCGGCGCTCCCCCGGCCGGCGACTGCTACCAGCTGCTGCTCGGCGTACGACAGCATCTGTCGCCGCGGCTCGGCCGGGCGCTCATCGGGCGTGCGGAGGAGGGACCGCTGGCCGGGCTGACGGTCTTCGACGCGTTGCAGGACCCCCGGTCGGCCCAGCTGCTGCTGGAACGGCTGCGGCATCCGGGCACGTCGGGCCCGCTGTGCTTCGAGGCCGACCCGTCGGTGTCCGTGCCCGCCGGGCTTGTGCCCCGGGTGCTGGACGCCGAGCAGTCGAACTCCTCGCTGGTGTACGGCGATACGTTCATCCTCAAGCTGTTCCGGCGCATCCAGCCCGGTGTCAACCCCGACCTGGAGCTGTCCGGCGCGCTGGCCGGGCAGGGCTGTGGTCGGGTACCGGCCCCGGTGGCCTGGTTCCGGACGACGTACCCGTGGGAGGCCACGCTCGGCGTGCTGCAGCCGTTCCTGCGGGACGCCTCCGACGGCTGGACGCTGGCGCTGAACGCGCTGGCCTCGGGCGGCGACTTCACGGCCGAGGCCCGTCAGCTGGGGCGGGCGACGGCGGAGGTGCATCTGGCGCTGGCGTCGGCGTTCCCGTCGCTGTCCCGCGGCGAGAACGACCGGATGGCGGCGGCGATGACCGAGCGCCTGGAGCTCGCCGCGCACTTCGTCCCCGCGCTCCAGCCGTACGTCCCCGGCCTGCGTACCGCCTTCGGTGCCCTCGCCGGCTGCGATCCCGGGCCGCCCGCCCAGCGCATCCACGGTGACCTGCACCTGGGTCAGGTGCTGCGGGCCGGCCGGGAGTGGTTCGTCATCGACTTCGAGGGCGAGCCGTCCCGTCCGCTCGCCGAGCGGCGTGGCGTCCACTCGCCGGTGCGGGACATCGCCGGCATGCTGCGCTCCTTCGACTACGCGGCCCGGCAGCGCCGGCCGTGGCGTCCGGAGTGGGCGCGCCGCTGCCGGGAGGCGTACTGCGCGGGCTATGCCGGCCTCGCCGGATGGGACCCGCGCAAGAAGCACGGCTTGCTGCGTGCGTATGAGACCGACCGCGCCGTGTACGAGGTCCTGTACGAGGCCCGGCACCGACCCGACTGGTTGCCCGTACCGATGGCGGCGATCGAACGCCTCGCCGTGAGAGGAGCCTGACCCATGGCCCTGCACGAGACCTCGCGCCCCGAATCGGCCGGCCCGGGCCGACGCGCCGCCGCGCCCGATCTGGACCCGGCCGACCGTGAGCGCCTGCTGTCGGGCGCCCACCACGATCCGCACGCGCTGCTCGGGGCGCATCCGGTCCCGGGCGGGATCGCCTTCCGGGCGTTGCGTCCGTTCGCGCGTGCGGTGAGCGTGGTGGTCGACGGCGAGCGCACGGGGCTGGTCTCGGAGGGCGGCGGGCTGTTCTCCGGTGTGCTGCCGCTGGACACGATCCCGGCGTACACGCTGCTGGTGTCGTACGCCGAGGACGGGTCCGACGAGCGCGAGGTCCATGACCCGTACCGCTTCCTGCCGGCCCTCGGCGAGCTCGACCTGCACCTCGTCCGCGAGGGCCGGCACGAGGAGCTGTGGAAGGCGCTCGGCGCCGAGCCGATGACCCATCAGGGGGTGGCCGGAACCCGATTCACCGTGTGGGCGCCGAACGCCCGGGGTGTCCGGGTCGCCGGGGACTTCACCTGCTGGGACGGTACGGCGTTCCCGATGCGGTCCCTCGGGGCGTCCGGGGTGTGGGAGCTGTTCCTGCCGGGGATCGGCGAGGGCACGCGGTACAAGTTCGAGATCACGTCCCGGTACGGCGGCCGGTTCCTCAAGGCCGACCCGATGGCCCGCCGTGCGGAGGTCCCGCCGGACACGGCGTCGATCGTGCACGCCTCGCACTACGAGTGGGGCGACGAGCACTGGATGGCGCACCGGGGTGACGTTCCGGTGCACCAGGCCCCGTTCTCGGTCTACGAGGTGCATCTGCCGTCCTGGCGTCCGGGCCTGACCTACCGGCAGCTGGCGGATGAGCTGCCCGCGTATGTCGAGGAGCTCGGTTTCACCCATGTCGAGTTCATGCCGGTCGCCCAGCACCCCTTCGCCGGGTCGTGGGGCTACCAGGTCACCGGCTTCTACGCGCCGGCCTCCCGGCTCGGCACGCCGGACGACTTCAAGTACCTGGTGGACGCCCTGCACCAGGCCGGCATCGGGGTCATCGTGGACTGGGTGCCGGCCCACTTCCCGAAGGACGACTGGGCGCTGAGCCGGTTCGACGGGGATCCGCTGTACGAGCCCGGGGACGCGCGGCGGGCGGAGCACCCGGACTGGGGGACGTTCGAGTTCGACTACGGCCGTACCGAGGTGCGCAACTTCCTGGTCGCCAATGCCACGTACTGGTGCGAGGAGTTCCACGTCGACGGGCTGCGGGTGGACGCCGTCGCCTCGATGCTCTATCTCGACTACTCGCGGGACTCCGGGCAGTGGGCGCCGAACGCCTACGGGGGGCGCGAGGACCTGGACGCGATGGCGTTCCTGCAGGAGATGAACGCGACCGTGTACCGGCGCAACCCCGGCGTCGTCACGATCGCGGAGGAGTCCACGGCCTGGGGCGGGGTGACGCGGCCGACCGACAGCGGCGGGCTGGGGTTCGGGCTGAAGTGGAACATGGGCTGGATGCACGACTCGCTCCAGTACATGGCCAAGGAGCCGGTGCACCGCAAGTACCACCACAACGAGATGACCTTCTCGATGGTGTACGCCTACAGCGAGAACTACGTGCTGCCGATCTCCCACGACGAGGTCGTGCACGGCAAGCAGGCGCTGGTCTCCAAGATGCCCGGCGACTGGTGGCAGCGGCGCGCCAACCATCGCGCCTATCTGGGCTTCATGTGGGCGCACCCGGGCAAGCAACTCCTTTTCATGGGGCAGGAGTTCGCGCAGGGCGCGGAGTGGTCGGAGGCGCACGGGCCGGAGTGGTGGCTGCTGGATCCCGGGTACGCGTCCGCGGGCGACCACCGGGGCGTACGGGACCTGGTCCGGGACCTCAACACGCTGTACCGGGCGACTCCGGCGCTGTGGGAGCGGGACACCGACCCGTCCGGTTTCCAGTGGGTGGTCGGGGACGCCGCGGACGACAACGTGTTCGCCTTCCTCCGCTTCGGATCGGACGGTGACATCCTGCTCGCCGTCTCCAACTTCTCCCCCGTCGTCCGGCACGACTACCGGCTGTGGGTGCCGGACCGCGTCGACGCCTGGCACGAGACCCTCAACACCGATGCCGCGCACTACGGCGGGAGCGACGTCACCAACCCGGAACCGCTCAAGCCGGAGGACGGGCACATTCGGCTGACGCTGCCTCCGCTCGCCACGGTGTGGTTGTCGCCCTGACCGAGGGGAGATCACCGAACGAGGTCAATTGTCAGTTCTCGACACCGCGCGCTCTCAGCTGGGCTAGATTCGGGCACCGCCGATAACAGTACTCATCGGTGCTGTCACACCCGGTACACAACAGGAGCAGCGCATGCGTGACCTCGGCCTCGCTCCCCCCACCGTCACATCCCTGACCGGCGGGCTCGCCGACAGCGTCTTCGAGACGGCGGCCCTCGATCCCACCCTGCCGTTGCTCGCGCGCCGCCCGGACCCCTCCTCCACCACCTGGGAGGAGGTGACCGCCGTCGAGGTGCGCGAGGAAGTGACCGATCTGGCCAAGGGTTTGATCGCTTCGGGGATCTCGCCCGGTCATCGTGTGGCCATCATGGCGCGCACGCGGTACGAGTGGACGGTGCTCAGCCACGCGCTGTGGGCGGTGGGCGCCGAGGTGGTCCCGATCTATCCCACGTCGTCGCGCGACCAGGTCGAGTGGATCCTGCGGCACTCCGGCTGTGTGGCCGTCGTGGTCGAGGACGAACAGGCGGTCATGACGGTCGGCTCGGTGTGCGGGTCGCTGCCGCAGCTGCGCCATGTCTGGCAGCTGGACGCGGGTGCGTTGCAGCAGTTGGTGGAGCGGGGCGAGTTCGTGCCGCTCGCGACGGTGGAGTCGATGCGCCGGATCGTGCTGCCGGACTCCACCGCGGTCGTCGCCTACACCTCCGGTACGACGGGCCGGCCCGTGGGCTGCGCGCTCAGCCACCGCAATCTGGCGAGCACCTGCGACACGTTGCTCGCGGGCTGGGGGCACAAGGTGGTGCCGCCGGGCGGGCAGGCGTCCGTGCTGGCCTTCCTGCCGTTCTCCCATGTGTACGGCCTTCTGGTGCAGACCCTGTGCATCCGCGGCGGCATGATGATGGGCCACGAGCCCGACCTGCACGAGGAGGCGCTGTCGGCGGCGCTGCGTTCGTTCAGACCGACGTATTTCTGCGGGGTCCCGTCGATCTTCGAGAAGATCTACAAGAATTTCCTGCGGGTGGCGCAACAGGCGGGCCGGGGCGCGCTGTTCGAGCGTGCCGCCGACACGGCGCGGGACTACGCGGCGGCCCTCGAACGGCAGCGGCTCGGCGGCGGGCCGGGGCCGGGTTTCGATCTGCGGCTGCAGCACGCCCTGTACGAGCGGACGGTGTACCGCAAGCTGCGTGCCGCGCTGGGCGGCCGGGTGCTGCTGGCGACCTCGGGCGGCTCGTCCCTGAACCGTGAGATCTCCTTGTTCTACGAGGGCATCGGCATCTACGTGAACGACGGTTACGGGCTCACCGAGACCAGTGGCGGGATCACCGCGCAGCCGCTGGGCCGGGAGATGTCAGGGACGGTCGGTCGGGCGTTGCCGGGCACGGACATCCGCGTCGCCGACGACGGGGAGATCCTGGTGCGCGGGCCGTCGGTGTTCCAGGGCTACGTCCATGACGAGGCCTCGACGCGGGCCGCGCTGCGTGGCGGCTGGCTGGCCACCGGGGATCTGGGGCGGCTGGACTCCGACGGCTATCTGACGATCACCGGCCGCAAGAAGGACGTCGTCGTCACGAGCAGCGGCAAGAGCGTCTCCCCGGCGCTCCTGGAGCAGCGGCTGAGGATGCATCCGCTGGTCCACCAGGCGGTGGTCGTGGGCGACAACCGGCCCTGCGTCGGGGCCCTGATCACCCTGGATCCGGACTTCCTGGCGTACTGGCGGGAATCCCTCGCGGTGCGCAGCGACGCGCGGGTGAAGGAGGCGCGGGAGGAGAACGCGCTGCGGGAGGAGCTCTCTCGGGCGGTGGCCGCCGCCAACAGCGCGGTGTCGCGTTCGGAGTCCATCCGGGTGTTCCGGGTGCTGCCGGCGACGTTCGACGTGGCCAGCGGCTTGCTGACACCGTCGATGAAGCTGCGCCGGGACGCGATCGTGCGGCACTACGCGCTCCAGATCGACGCGATGTACCAGGCACGCTCGCGTGCGCCCCGGGAGCACATGGCGGACGAGTTGGCGCACTGGGACGACGCGGACAACGTCTTCGGCTGACCGCACCCGGCTCGTCCTGCCGGCCCCGCCGACCCGCGTCTACTGGCCCGTGGTGAGCCGTACTTCATTGGACTGCTCGCCGAGGACGAAGGCACGGACGCGGTAGGTGGCGTGCCGTTCGTCGGGCAGGGGGACGAAGTCGGTGGTCTCGGTGTCCGGAGGGACGACGGCGACGGGGTCGTAGCGGTGGCTGTTCTTCTTGCGGATCTCCAGGAGGAAGCCGTCCTCGTCCGGGGAGTCGTCGGTCCAGGTGAAGCGGAGGCCGTCCGCGAGGTCAGTGCGGGTCGGCCGGGCGGTGGGGCCGCGGTAGGAGCGCAGCCGGTAGTGGAAGGTGGTGTGCGGCAGGAGGTCGGGGTGGCGGTAGCTCGTCACCTGGGGGGCGAGGTACTTCAGGACGGTGTAGGGGCCGCTCTCCTCGGTCGCGAACTCCAGGACGTGGCCCGCGATTGAAGGTCGGGTGTCCTGCCAGTCCAGGTCGATGTCGGTGGGTGTCGTGAGGACACCGCGCAGTGGCCGCTCCGGATCGGTGGCGTCGGCCGAGCAGGCCGGCAGCGCCAGGATCAGCGCTGCCGACGCCGCGATGGGCGCCTTTCCTCGCATACGGCGGCCGCTACTTGCGCCAGAAACGGACGTTGCTCCACTCCACGGTGGCCTGTCCGCCGCCGCTGTCGGTGCGGTAGGCGCCGAACTTGTCGTAGAAGCTGCCGCCGGGGCTCGCGTAGGTGTGTTTGAGCGAGCCGTTGATGTAGGTGCGGTGCTCGGCGCCGACCTGGTGGACGGTGTTGACGCGGACGGTAGCGCCGACGGTCCCGGAGGCTGGTGATGCGGAAGTAGCCTTCGAACTGGCGGGTTCCTCCGGTGTAGGTGGCATAGCGTCGTTCAGCCCGTTGGTCGCCACTGGCGGTGGAGCAGGTGAGCCGGAACGTGAGGCCGTCGACCTGGCCGCAGCCGCGTTCCTGCACGGTGAAGGTCGGTGACACCGACTGCCAGCCGCCGGGCTCGACTTCGGCGAAGGCGTCCGGGGTGGCGAGCAGGGAGGTGGCGCACAGCGCCGTGGTGACGGTGAGGGTGCGCAGGCGTATGGGCATCCTGCCTCCTGTCGGATGTGGGGGGGCGGGCCGCACGCCATACACGCCGGGTCACATACTTGAACTGCGGCCCCTGACTTGGACGAGCGAGGGGGACGCTAGGTCCGGACCAACGGACCGTCAAGAGATCCCGCGCACATGTCTTTCGCCTCCGAACCGGTGTGCCCCCGCACGGGTTGGGGCAAGGTGGCTGTCGACGAGTTCATCTGCCTGCCGCACCCGGCTGGCGGAACGGCCGGTGGCGCGGTGGGATCGAGGCGTGCGAAGCCGCGGTCCGGGGGCAGGCGAACGACGTCAGGCACCCCGCCTGGAGCCGCAGAAGGGATGATCACCGTGACACGACCCAGGATCCTGGTGGTTGGCGCAGGCTTCGCCGGAGTCGGATGCGTGCGCCGGCTGGAACGCAGACTCTCCCCCGACGAGGCCGAGATCACCTTGGTGACGCCGTCCTCCTACCAGCTCTACCTCCCGCTGCTGCCCCAGGTCGCCTCCGGCGTCCTGACGCCCCAGTCGATCGCCGTGTCCCTGCGCCGCAGCCGCCGGTACCGCACCCGGATCATCCCGGGCGGCGCCATCGGCGTGGACCTCGCGGCCAAGGTCTGCGTCATCCGCACCATCACCGACGTGACCGTCAACGAGCCGTACGACTACATCGTGCTGGCGCCCGGCAGCATCACCCGTACCTTCGACATCCCCGGACTGACCGACCACGCCTACGGCATGAAGACGCTCGCGGAGGCTGCCTACCTCCGTGACCACGTCATCTCCCAGCTGGACCTCGCCGACGCCAGCCAGGACCCGGACGAGCGCGCCGCGCGGCTCCAGTTCGTGGTGGTCGGCGGCGGGTACGCGGGCACCGAGACCGCCGCCTGTCTGCAGCAGCTGACCCACAACGCGGTCAAGCGCTATCCGCGACTGAACCCGAAGCTGATCAAGTGGCATCTGATCGACATCGCGCCGAGGCTGATGCCCGAGCTCGGCGAGAAGCTGGGCAGTGCCGCGCAGGAGATCCTGCGCAGGCGGGGCGTCGACATCTCCCTGGGCGTGTCCATCGCGAAGGCGGGTCCCGAAGAGGTCACCTTCACCGACGGCCGCGTGGTCCCCACCCACACCCTGATCTGGACCGCCGGCGTCGCCGCCAGCCCGCTGATCGGCACGCTGGGCGCCGAGACGGTGCGGGGCCGCCTCGCGGTGAACGCCGAGATGAACCTGCCGGGCCACGACGGCGTGTTCGCGCTGGGCGACGCGGCCGCCGTGCCCGATGTGGCCAAGGGCGAGGAGGGCGCGGTCTGCCCGCCCACCGCCCAGCACGCCATGCGTCAAGGCAAGGTCGTCGCCGACAACGTCATCGCGGCCCTGCGCGAGCAGCCGATGCGGCCGTACGAGCACAAGGACCTCGGCCTGGTCGTCGACCTCGGCGGCCGCGACGCCGTCTCCAAGCCGCTCGGCATCGAGCTCAAGGGTCTGCCCGCGATGGCCGTCGCCCGCGGCTACCACTGGTCGGCGCTGCGCACCAACGTCGCCAAGACGCGCGTCATGACGAACTGGCTGCTCAACGCCGTCGCCGGGGACGATTTCGTACGCACCGGCTTCCAGTCCCGCAGCCCGGCGAAGCTGAAGGACTTCGAGTTCGTCCACGCGTATCTGTCGCCGGAGCAGCTGCGGGCGCGCGTCGACGGGAAGGGCGACGGGTCGATCGAGGGGACGGCTGACTGAGGTGACGGCCGCGCCGCGAGCCGCCGCTCGCGGCGGGAACGGGGAGAGAGCGGGAGAGAGTACGGCGACGTGAGGGCAGCGGGACGGCCGGTCCGGGCACGACTGCGGGACCGTTTCGCGGCGTCCGACCCCGGGCTGCTGCGGCTGACCGCCGGGCTGCGCACGGCGGGCGCCATCGCCCTCGCGGTCGCCGTGCTCGCCCTGCTCGGCACCGATGTGACGCACCTGGTCGCCGGGGCCCTGGCGGCGATGGTGGCCACCTTCGCGATCCGGGAGAAGCTGCGCGGACAGCAGGCGGTCACGCTCGCCCTGGGCCTGCCGGTGGCACTGGCGTCCATGACGCTGGCGGCGGCCCTGCACAGCGACATCGTGGCCGGGGACGTGTTCTTCGTCGTGCTCATCTTCTGCGCCGTCTACGGGCGCAGGTTCGGCGACCGCGGCACCGCGCTCGGCCTGATCGGCTTCCAGATCTACTTCGTTTCCCTGTTCGTCGGCGCCACGGTCTCCGGCCTGCCCGAGCTGTACGGTGCGGTCGCCCTGGCCTTCGGGTGCAGCGCGCTGGTGCGGTTCGCTCTCGTCCCCGAGACGCCGACGGGGGTACTGGAGCGGCTGCGCAAGGCTTTCCGCGCCCGGCTGGCCCAGTTGCTGTCGGCCCAGCTCGAACTGCTCGGCGCCGGCCCGGAAGAGGCGGACCGGGCCCTGGAGCGGGTGCGCGAGGGCACGGCGCGGCTGCACGAGACGGCCCTGCTGATCCAGGGCCGGCTGGCGGAGGGGACGACGGACGAGGCCGTCGCGCGGCTGGTGCAACGGCGGGTCGCGGACGCCGAGATCGCGGCCGAGCGGCTGGGTCTGTCGCTCCTCGCGGCGCGCGGCGCCGAGCGGGCCGACACCCTGGCCCTGCATCTGCCCGGCGCGCCCGTCCCCTCGGGCGGACGGCAGCCGGTCCGTGAGGAGGCGACCGTCACGCTGCGCCGCGACCTGGAGGCCCTGCGCCTGCTCGTCCTGCACCCCGTCGGCGAGGCCTCCAAAACCGCGCTGTCCCACGTCCGCAACCGGCTCCTCGGCTACCGCGACGAGGAGAACCTGCCCGACGCCTCCCCCGCCGTGCAGGACGCCTTCCGGGCCGTCGGCGAGGCCGCCCGCGCGGTCCTCGGGCTGCGGATCGCCCTCGGCGGACCCCAGGACGAGTCCGACGACAGTCCGGCCACGGCGCGCTCGCGTGAGGAGCTGGACGCGGAGGACGCCGTGCTCGACGCGGACGAGGCAGCGCCCTCGGAGGAACCGTCCGGGCTGCGCCGGCCCACCACGCGGGCCGCCGTGCAGGTGGCCGTCGGGTCGACGCTGGCGATGGTCGGCGGCGAGCTACTCTCCCGCGACCGCTGGTACTGGGCGGTGCTGACCTGCTGGATCGTGTTCCTCAACACCGCGTCCACGGGCGAGATCCTGGTCAAGGGCTACCGCCGGCTGCTCGGCACCGTGCTGGGCGTGCTGGCCGGCATCGTGCTGGCGGGCGCGGTCGGGCAGCACACCTGGACGGCGTTCGCGCTGGTGCTGCTGTTCGTGTTCGCGATGTTCTACTCGGCCCCGCTGTCCTACACGCTGTCCTCCTTCTTCGTCACCGCCGCCCTGGGGCTGCTCTACACGCTGTTGCACACCTACAGCCTCTCGGTGCTGGTGCTGCGGATCGAGGAGACGGCGCTCGGCGCGGCCTGCGGGGTGATCGCGGCCGCGCTGGTGCTGCCGGTGCAGACGGACCGCCGGACGAACGAGCTCCTGGCCACCGTGCTGGAACGGCTCGGCGAGGTCACTCGCAGCGCCGTCGAGCAGCTCAGCGGCGGGCCGCCCGTCGAGTTGCTCGACCAGGCGCGGGACCTGGACCAGGCGCTGGCGGACCTGCGGGCCGCGACCAAGCCGCTCACGCATCCGGTGACGCCGCTGCGGGCCCGGCGGGAGACCGCGCGCCATGTGGTGGCGCTACTGGAGACGTGCGCGTACCACGCGCGGTCCCTGGCCGCGACGGCCGAGCTGTTGCCCACCCACCCCTCGATCGCGGCGGATCCCCGGCTGCGCCGGGCCGCGGGGCGTATCGCGCACAACATCGAGACGATCACCCGGCACGTCACCGACGAAGACGCCACGGCCGGGATCGAGACCGGCCCGAGCATCGCCTCGCTCCTGGGCCGCAGCGCCCCCGGCGCACCGCGCTACGGCCGGGTCACCGACCGCGTCCTGCGGCATCTGCAACGCCTCGACGAGGGAGTGGCAGGTCTGGCCCGCCCGCTGGGCGTGCCGGTGACGGCGTCGGACGGTGTGTGAAGGCATCGGGGGAAGGACGGCTCATCGGGGGATACGGGGGTACGCGGATGTCATGACCGATGTCGTGGACTCAGACGAACTGCTGCGGCGCATGCAGCGCGCCAGGGCCTGTGCCCGGCAGGAGGAGCGGACGTGGCGGGCACGGAGCGAGCAGCTCAGGTCGACCGACCCCGACGCGGCCCGCGAGGCCGCCGTACGCACGGTGGCCTATGAAACCGTGATCACGGTGCTGGAGGAGATTCTGACCCCGGGCAGGCATCCGGAGCGGCCCTGAAACATAGATCCGAGTGAAACCGGTCACGTAACCCGGTCTTGGTTACGCAGAATCCACCAAGATGGTTTACGGTTCATACATACGTGGTCACGGGGTAGACAGTCTCGTCCCCCGCACCACCGCTTACGGCCCTGGCTGGCCTCCCCCGTCCAGCCAGGGCTTTTTAACACCCTGGCACGCTCTCGGTACGAACTCTCGACGAAACCGTCCGCCGCCGAGGTGCCCACCACGGCGGTAGCGGCTGAAATGGACGCAGGGAAAGCACCGGTACCTCAGTCGTCGGCGAGGAGCCCCGTGTCATGACCAAAGCGATCAAACTGCTGACCGCCCTTCCGCCACCTCAGCGCCAGCGTCTGATGGGGCTCGCCCGGGAGGTCTCCTTCCCGGAGGACACCCGGATCTTCGAGGCGGGCGGCACGGCCGACCGCTTCTGGGTGATCCGCTCGGGCGCCGTCTCCCTCGACCAGCGCGTGACGTCGATCCAGCGGGTGACCGTCGCCAGCCTCGGCTCCGGCGACCTGCTGGGCTGGTCCTGGCTGTTCCCGCCGTACCAGTGGGACTTCGGCGCGGAGGCCTTCAGCCCGGTGCGCGCCTACGAGTTCGACGCGGCGGCGGTGCTGCGGCTGTGCGAGGAGGATCCGGGCCTTGGGATGTCCCTGGTCCGCCATGTCGCCGAAATCCTCGCGCACCGGCTGGAGTTGACGCGCGGCAGACTGATGGAACAGTACGGCCACCAGCGGCGCAGCGCGCTCTGAGACTCAGACGCGATAACGGCGCAAGGCCGGAACCACCACGGCCAGGCCGACCATCAGGGCGACGACCAGCAGCCCGCCGCCCACGGTCGCCGTGCGCGCGCCGAACGCCGAACCCGCCGTGCCGTGCAGCACGTCGGCGAGGCGCGGCCCGCCCGCCACGACCACCGTGAAGACGCCCTGCATCCGGCCGCGCATCTCGTCGCTGGCGGCGGACAGGAGGATCGCCCCGCGGAAGACCATCGAGACCATGTCGGCGACCCCGGCGAGGGCGAGGAACGCCACGGCGAGCCACAGACTGCCGCTCAGTCCGAAGCCGGTGATGGCGCCGCCCCAGGCGACGACCGCGCCGATCACCATCCAGCCGTGCCGGCGGGCCCGGGAGAACGTGCCGGAGAACAGTCCGCCGGCGACAGCACCGATCGGGATCGCCGCGAACAGCAGTCCGAGGGCGAGCCCTTCGCCGTACGCCCCGTAGGTCTCGCTCGCGAGTTGCGGGAACAGGGCGCGGGGCATGCCGAAGACCATCGCGATGATGTCGGCCAGGAAGGACAGCAACAGCACCTTGTGCAGGGCGATGTAGCGGAAGCCGTCCGCGATCTCACGGATGCCCGCCCGGCGCCTGGCGGTGCCCGGGGCCGCGAGGGGCGGCAGCGCGGGCAGCCGTACGACCGCCCACACCGTGACGCACAGGGCCAGCGCGTCGATGAGGTACAGCTCGGCCAGGCCGATCACGGGTATGAGCACGCCGGCCAGCAGGGGCCCGACCACCTGGCCGGTCTGCATGACGGTCGAGCCGAGGGCGTTCGCGGCGGTCAGCTCGTCGGCCGGCACCAGACGGGCGATGGAGGCGTTGCGGGCCGGGGCGTTGAGCCCCCAGAAGGCCTGTTGGACGGCGAGCAGCACCATCAGCACGGCCACCGACGCGAGGCCGGTCACGGCCTGGAGCCAGAACAGCACCGAGGTGACCGCGATGCCGCTGTTGGTGATCAGCAGCAGCTTGCGCCGGTCCATGCTGTCGGCGACAGCCCCGCCCCACAGCGCGAACACCACGAGCGGCAGCAGTCCGGCGAGACTCGCCGCGCCGACCCACGCCGACGAGCCGGTGATGTCGTAGATCTGCTTGGGCACCGCGACCGCGGTGAGCTGGCTGCCGACGGCCGTGACGATGGTCGAGGACCACAGCCGGCGGTAGGCCGGACGGCGCAGCGGCCGGGTGTCCATGGCCCAGCGGCGCCAGCCACGCCGCCCGGGCGGCACCGCGGAGGGGGCCTTCTCCAGTGGATCCTGTGGTTCGGCACTGCTCTCGCTGGTATCCACGCGCTTCCTGGATGCTCGTTACATCTTTTCCGGTCGGGGATCACTATCGCAGTACCGGCCAGGCGTTCGGACGCGCGTCTCAGCTTCCGGCGAGGAGGCTGACGCCGAGGGCGATCATCGTCGCGGCGACCAGCCCGTCCAGGACGCGCCAGGGCGCCGGCTTCGCGAGGTGGCCGCTGAGCAGCCGGGCGCCGAAGCCGAGGGCGGCGAACCAGCACAGGCTGGCCAGCGCGGCACCGAGACCGAACGTCCAGCGCATCGGACCGCGGTCGGCGGCGACCGTGCCGAGCAGGAAGACGGTGTCGAGGTAGACGTGCGGGTTCAGCCAGGTGCGTCGCCTCGGCCGGATGCGCTACCTGGCCGCGGCCAGCCCCGAGTTCGCCGAGCGCCACCTCGGCTCGTCACTCGGGGAGGCGCTCGCGCGGGCGCCGGTCATGACCTTCGACCGCAGCGACGACCTCCAGGACGCGTTCGTCCGCACGCTCCGCCGCGGCCGCACCGGTGCGAGCCCCGTACGCCACCACATCCCCACCTCGGAGGGCTTCCTCGCGGCCGTGACCGCCGGCCTCGGCTGGGGCATGATCCCCGAGGTCCAGGCGGAACCGCTCCTGAAGACCGGCCGTCTGGTACAGCTGGCCCCGGACCGCCCGGTCGACGTCCCGGTGTACTGCCAGCAGTGGAAACTGGACTCACCGGCACTGGCAGCGGTCACGCAGGCAGTGCCGTCAACGGCAGCGGAATCGCTGCGCGCTTGAGCCAGCAGGCAACCCTGCAACGCCCTCAAGGGGCGCGGGGCTGTATCGATGTGCGGCTCCGCCGCGTGGGCGCGCCCAGCCACAACGAAGCCGCAGCCCCAAGACCACCTGACCCGGCACCACCTGCGGAGCTACAACGCTTCCAGCTGCGCCGCGGCACTGTCCAACAACATCTCCAACGCGGTCGGATACGCACTGTCCACCATCCGCGCCGCCAGCAAAGGCGCCGCCTCGGCGATCCGCGGATAAGCGGCACGGGGCAGCCGACCATACGTGGACCGCCACACATCCTCGTCAGCGCGCAGCGAATCCGTCGGCAGGGCCAGCGCCGCAGCGTCCAGCGCCGCGAAGGCCAGCGCTTGGTCGATGAAGGCGTGGTAGATCCGCACGGTGTCCGGCAGCGGAAACCCGGCGGTGCGCAGCACGTCCAACACCGTCTCGTCGGCGGCGAGTTCGTTGGGCCGCCCGGTGACCCGGCTGGTCGTGAGCGCGGCGGCCTGCGGATGGGCGACGTACGCGGCGTGGACGCGCAGCCCCACGGCGCGCAGGTCCGCCCGCCACTCCCCCGTCCGTTCCCAGCCGTCCAGCGCCTGGCCGATGAGGGCGTCGCCGATGGCGAGGGTCAGGTCGTCCATGCCGCGGAAGTACCGGTACAGGGTGCTCGGGTCCGCGTCGAGGGCGAGGCCGAGGCGGCGGGCGGTGAGACCGGAGCTGCCGTGTTCGCGCAGCATCCGCAGCGCCGTTTCGACGATCAGCCGCTCCGACAGCACGGTGCCGCTTTTCGTGGGACGGCGTCGGCGCCGCTTCTCCTCCGGCACGACCGGTTTCGGCACGATGACCTCCGTCCTTCCCGTCCTCTCCGTCCTTATGCCAACGCCATTGACCTTACGTGAACGGACCGCGTTGTATCTCGGGCGGGGCCCCACCTCGCCGTAGACCTTCAAGCCCGTGGACCTTCAAGCCGAGGGAGTCTTGTCATGCGTGTACTGCTCGTGGGAGCCGGTGGAGTGGGCACCGCCATCACCCGGATCGCGGCCCGGCGCCCGTTCTTCGAGGCGATGGTGGTCGCCGACTACGACCTGGCGCGTGCCGAGGCGGCCGTGGCGGCGCTCGACGGCGACGCCCGTTTCCGGGCCGAACGCGTCGACGCGAGCGACGAGGCGGCGGTGACCGCGCTGCTTCGGCGGCACGCGTGCGACGTGCTGCTCAACGCCACCGACCCGCGTTTCGTGCTGCCGCTGTTCCGGGCGGCACGCGCCGCCGAAGCGACCTATGTCGACATGGCGATGTCACTGTCCCGGCCGCACCCGCAGCGCCCGTACGAGGAGTGCGGGGTCAAGCTGGGCGACGCCCAGTTCGAGCAGGCCGCCGACTGGGAGAAGGCCGGTGCGCTGGCCGTCGTCGGGATGGGCGTGGAGCCGGGTCTGTCGGACGTGTTCGCCCGGTACGCGGCCGACGAGCTCTTCGACGAGATCGAGGAGATCGGCGTTCGCGACGGCGCGAACCTGACCGTCGACGGCTATGACTTCGCGCCGTCCTTCAGCATCTGGACCACGATCGAGGAGTGCCTCAACCCGCCCGTGGTCTACGAGGAGGGCCGCGGCTGGTTCACCACCGAGCCGTTCAGCGAGCCCGAGGTGTTCGACTTCCCCGAGGGCATCGGGCCGGTGGAGTGCGTGAACGTGGAGCACGAGGAGGTGCTCCTGGTGCCGCGCTGGGTCGACGCGCGCCGGGTGACCTTCAAGTACGGCCTGGGCGAGGAGTTCATCGGGACGCTGAAGACGCTGCACCTGCTGGGCCTGGACCGCACCGAGCCGGTGACTGTGCCGGGCGCCGACGGGCCGGTGCGGGTGTCTCCCCGGGACGTCGTCGCCGCGTGTCTGCCGGATCCGGCGACGCTGGGCGAGCGGATGCACGGCAAGACCTGTGCGGGCACCTGGGTGCGGGGCGTCAAGGACGGCAGTCCGCGCGAGGTGTACCTGTACCACGTGGTCGACAACCAGTGGTCCATGAAGGAGTACGGCAGCCAGGCCGTGGTCTGGCAGACCGCCGTCAATCCGGTCGTCGCCCTCGAACTCCTCGCCGACGGCGCCTGGTCGGGCGCGGGCGTGCTGGGCCCGGAGGCCTTCCCGGCCCGGCCGTTCCTGGATCTGCTGACGGCGTACGGCTCCCCGTGGGGCATGCGCGAACAGTGACCGGATTCGCCGGGGTCCGACGGGGTTTCACTTGCGCATCGACAGGCGACTCGAAAACGAGTAATGCATCCACCGAGGGCACATACGACGATCGCAGGTGACTTTGATGGACGACTGGCGAGACCACGCCGCCTGCCGCCATGAGGACCCCGACCTCTTCTACCCGATCGGCACGTCCGGACCGACCGTGCTGCAGACGGAGCAGGCGAAGGCCGTCTGCCGGCGCTGCTCGGTCCGGGAGCAGTGTCTGCGCTGGGCGCTGGACATGGACCAGTTCATCGGGATCTGGGGCGGCACGAGCGAGACCGAGCGCAGGGCGCTGCGACAGCGCGCCGGCTGAGCGGCCGTACCGCCGTGCGCCGTGACCAGGTGCCGGACGATCGGCAGCCCGAGCCCGCTGCCGCCGGTGCGCCGGCTGCGGAACTTCTCGGCCCGCCAGAACCGGTGGAGGCCCAGTCGATGCCCCGGGTCCACTCCAGCAACTGCCGCCTGGAGAAGACCCGTTCGGGTTCGGCGACCATCGCCGGCAGGATCTCGAACCCGGCCGCGGCGCATTCCACCGCCGCCCCCTCGCACCGCACTTCGTGCCGGACGGGGTCGACGGCGATCCCGGCGGCGCGTACGACGGGCTCCTCCCGCCGGCCGCCGGCCCGTCCGCCGCGCCGCAGCACGGTACGGATGCGGGCCATCAGCTCGTTGAGGAACTCGTCCGGCCCTGGGGCCGGTTCGGCTTGCCCGGTGTGTCCAGCCAGGTCCGGAACAGACCGTCCAGGTCCCGCCCCGAGACCTGTTCCGCGAGGCGCTCGAACTGTGCGGTGGTGCCGTGGCCGTAGCGGTGCCCGGACGCCCAGGCGCGCAGGATCAGGAGGAACGCCCGGTCGCCGACGGCCTTGCGCAGGGCGTGCAGGGTCATCGCACCACGGTTGTAGACGGGGGTGCCGAAGATGTTGGCGCCGCTGCCGGGGTTGGCGGGCGGGAACTCCCACAGGCCGTCGCTCGCGGGTTTCGCGTAGAGCTCGTCGAACGTCTTCTGCGCGCTGTCGCCGCCGTGCTGCTCGGCGTAGAGCCACTCCGCGTAGGTCGCGAAGCCCTCGTTGAGCCAGATGTCCTTCCAGGAGGTGAGCGAGACGGAGTCGCCGAACCACTGGTGGGCGCTCTCGTGGACGAGGGTGCTCAGGTCGGGCGCGCTGTCGTAGACCGGACGGCTCTGGGTCTCCAGCGCGTAGCCCACGTTCGGGGCGTGGTCCACGATCGATCCGGCGGCACGGAACGGGTAGGGGCCGAAGAGCTTGCTCTCCCACTCCAGGACGGAGGGCAGCTTCTTGAGCACGGGCGCCGCGGCGGCCGCCTCGCGCGGGTCGACGGCGTTGTAGACGCGGATGCCGTTCCTGGTGGTGAACTGCTCCACCTTGAACTTCCCGACGGTCGCGGTGGCCAGGTAGGCGGCCATGGGCTCGCTCTGACGCCAGCGGAACGTGGTCTTGCCGTGCGTGGTCCGCCGGGAGAGCAGGACGCCGTTGGCGACGGCGGTGCGCCCCTGGGGGACGGTGATCGTGAAGTCGTACGACGACTTGTCCGTGGGGTGGTTGTTCGCCGGGAACCAGGTCATCGCGCCCTGCGGTTCCCCGGCGACGAAGGCTCCGTCGTCGGTGGGGATCCAGCCGTCGAGCGAGCCGTCCGGGTCGGTGACGGGGGCGGGCTTCCCCTTGTAGGTCACGGTGATGGTGAATCGTTCCCCCTTGCGCAGGGCGCGCTGTGGGGTGACGACGAGTTCCTGTCCGTCGCGCCGGAATCCGGCCTTGGTGTGACCGACCGTCAGGCCGGTGACGGTCAGCCCCTTGAAGTCGAGGTCGAAGCGGGTCAGACGCTGGGTGGCACGGGCGGTGAGGACGGCCCTGCCGTCGAGGCAACCGCTGCCGGTGTCGTAACGGAGCGTCAGGTCGTAGTGGCCGACGTGGTATCCGCCGTTTCCGGCGAGCGGGAAGTAGGGGTCGCCGGCTCCGGATGAGCCCGTCGGCGAGGGCGCGGCGGCCCCGAGCAGAGCGGCGAGGGCGAGGGGGGTGGTGACGAGGACGAAGGTGCGTCTGACGGCCTTCGGCACGTGCTCTCCTACGGTTCGGGGGGTGGACAACGGCTTCACACTAAAGGCCCCCTCCCCCGCAACTCGCCCTTGATCGGGTCAAGTCCCGGCGGGCTCCGCAGTACGCTCCGACGCACCCGCCCCTTCGTCGAGAGGCCGCCCGTGAGCGTGCGCGTCCGCCGTGTCTACGAACCGCCCGAGCCCGCGGACGGCGTCCGCGTCCTGGTCGACCGGCTGTGGCCGCGCGGCCTGTCGAAGGAGGCGGCCCGCGTCGACGAGTGGCCGAAGGCGCTCACCCCGTCGACCGAACTGCGCCGCTGGTACCACGCGGGCGAGGGCTCGTACGAGGAGTTCGCCGAGCGGTACGAGGCGGAGCTGGCCGATCCCGAGGCCGTCGAACTCCTGGACCAGGTACGGGAGTTGGCACACAAGGGCGACGTGACCCTGCTGACGGCGTCCAAGACGCCGGAGCAGAGTCACGCCACCGTGCTGGTGCGCATGTTGGAGTCCTAGCCGACCTGCCGCGCCGCCGCCCGTCCCGCCGTGCGGCCGGAGAAGAGGCAGCCGCCGAGGAAGGTTCCCTCCAGGGCGTTGTAGCCGTGGACGCCGCCGCCGCCGAAGCCGGCGACCTCGCCGGCCGCGTACAGGCCGTCGATCGGCGTGCCGTCGGCGCCGAGCGCGCGGGAGTCGAGGTCGGTCTGGATGCCGCCGAGGGTCTTGCGGGTCAGGATGTGCAGCTTGACGCCGATGAGGGGGCCGGCCGCGGGGTCGAGGATGCGGTGCGGGGTGGCGACGCGGCCGAGGCGGTCGCCGATGTAGCGGCGGGCGTTGCGGATGCCCTGGACCTGGGCGTCCTTGCTGTACGGGTTGGCGATCTGGAGGTCGCGGGCCTCGATCTGGCGTCGGACGGTCTCGGCGTCGAGGAGCGGCTTGTCCGTCAGCTGGTTCATCTTCTCGACCAGTTGGTCCAGGTTCGGGGCGGTCACGAAGTCGGCGCCGTTGCGCAGGAAGGCCGCCACCGGTCCCGGGGCTCCCTTGCCGAGCACCCGCTCCTTGAGGAAGCCGGTCCGGTCCTTGGCGGTGATGTCGGGGTTCTGCTCGGAGCCCGACAGCGCGAACTCCTTCTCGATGATCTTCTGGCTGAGGATGAACCAGGAGTGGTCGTAGCCGGCGATGTCGGCGTCGGTGCGCAGGTGCTTGAGGGTGCCCAGGGTGTCGTAGCCGGGCAGGCAGGGGTCGGGCAGTCGGCGGCCGAGGGCGTCGAACCACATGGAGGACGGTCCGGGCAGGATGCGGATGCCGTGGCCGGGCCAGATCGGGTCCCAGTTCTGCAGGCCCTCGGTGTAGTGCCACATACGGTCACGGTTGACCAGGCGTACGCCCGCCTCCGCGCTGATGTCGAGCATGCGGCCGTCGACGTAGGCGGGGACGCCGGTGACCATCTCGGTGGGCGGGGTGCCGAGCCGTTCGGGCCAGTAGCGGCGGACGATGTCGTGGTTGGCGCCGATGCCGCCGGTGGTGACGACGACGGCCTGGGCGGTGAGCTCGAACTCGCCGACGCGGTCGCGGTTGGAGGCGACGCCCCGGGCCGAGTGGTCGTCGGCCAGGACCGTGCCGCGTACGCCGCGCGCCGTGCCCTCCTCGATGACGAGCTCGTCGACCTGGTGCCGGTGGTAGAAGGTGAGCAGCCCGTCGCGCGAGGCCTGCTTGGCGTACCGCACGAACGGCTCCACGACGCCGGTGCCGGTGCCCCAGGCGATGTGGAAGCGGGGCACGGAGTTGCCGTGGCCGTGGGCGCGCAGGTCGCCGCGCTCGGCCCAGCCGACCGTGGGCAGGAACTTGATGCCGTGCCCGTCCAGCCAGGCCCGCTTCTCGCCGGCCGCGAACTCGACGTAGGCGCGCGCCCAGCGCACCGCCCAGGAGTCCTCGTCGTCCACCCGGTCGAACCCGGCGCTGCCCTGCCAGTCGTTCCAGGCCAGGTCGAGGGAGTCCTTGATGCCCAGGCGCCGCTGCTCCGGGGAGTCGACGAGGAAGAGCCCGCCGAAGGACCAGAACGCCTGCCCGCCGAGGTTGGCGGCGTTCTCCTGGTCGACCAGCGCGACCCTGCGGCCCCGGCTGGTCAGTTCGCTCGCGGCGACCAGGCCCGCGAGTCCCGCTCCGACGACGATGACGTCGGCATCCATGGCGACCGTCCCTTCCTCATGTCCTCATCGGGTGGTGTCGCTGCCGTCGGTGAGCAGCGCGGTGAGCAGTTGCCCCAGCCAGGCCCGGGCGTGCTCGCCGTCCCGGTCCAGCAGCAGTTGGGTGGTGACGCCGTCGTAGGCGGCGACCACGGCGTGGGCGGCGCCGTCGATGTCGCCGAGCACGGCGGGCAGTGCGGTGTGTCCCCGTGCCCTGGCCAGCCGGTCGGCGATGGCGCCGCGCAGCCGGGCGCGGTGTTCCAGCAGGGCCTGCGCGACGGCCGGGTCGCGCGCGGCGTGCACCAGGAAGTCCGTCTTCACCAGCAGCCAGTCCCGGTCCAGCAGCAGCACCTCGGTCACCCGGTCCACGGCGGCGGGCACGTCCAGGTCCGGCCCGTCGAGGGCGAGCGCCCCGGACACCTGCTCCGCGATCAGGTCGGCGCGCTGCCGGTAGAGGGCGAAGAACAGCTCGTCCAGGCTGTCGAAGTTGGAGTAGAAGGCGCCCCTGCTGTAGCCGGCGGCCTCGCAGACCTCCTCGATGGAGACCCGGCCGAACCCTTTTGCGGCGAACACGGCGAACGCGGCGTCGAGCAGGTTGGCGCGCGTGCGGACGCGGCGCTTGGTGACGCGTCCGGTCGTTTCCTTCACCGCCATGTCCCGCCTCCGTTCGATACGTGAATGTATCCGATACAGGAATGTATCCAAAGAGCCGGGCGGAAACCGGCCAGGCGTCGACTGGGAATCGAATAGGAACATATTTTCGATTGAGGGTTACGCTGGAACCATGGCCACGCACCTCCAAGGCTCCCTGTTCGACCAGACCGACGAGCTGCGGCTCGGCGACCCCGCCGGGATCCGCCGTACCCGGCTGGCCCACGGCGCCTGGATCGACGTGCTGCCCGGCTGGCTGAGCGGCGCCGACGCCCTGTTCGAACAGCTCGCCGCCGAGGTGCCCTGGCGAGCCGAGCGGCGCACGATGTACGACCACGTCGTCGACGTACCTCGACTGCTCTGCTTCTACGGCGCCGACGACGCACTCCCGCACCCCGTGCTCACCGAGGCCCGCGACGCGCTGTCCGCGCACTACGCCGAGGAGCTCGGCGAGCCGTTCACGACGGCCGGGCTCTGCTACTACCGCGACGGCCGGGACGGTGTCGCCTGGCACGGGGACCGGATCGGGCGGGGCGCGCGCGAGGACACGATGGTCGCCATCCTCTCCGTGGGCGCGCCCCGGGATCTGCTGCTGCGCCCGGCGCGGGGCGGCGGCGAGACGGTGCGCCGCCCGCTGGGCCACGGCGACCTCATCGTGATGGGCGGCTCCTGCCAGCGGACCTGGGAGCACTCGATCCCGAAGACCACACGCGCCACGGGACCACGCATCAGCGTGCAGTTCCGCCCGCACGGCGTGCGCTGAGGCGGAGAGGCGGCCGCTTCGGGGGCGCGCGGGAGGGTGCCTCCGGTGGACGGCGCCGGAGGCGGCCCTTCCTCTGGGCGGAGCCCCGCCGGGCGGCCACACTGTGCGCGTGAGCGTCGAGACGCAGGTATCGGCCACCGCCCCCCGGCGCGGCGAACTGGACGCGCTGCGGGTCTTCGTCGTCCTGGGGCTGGTCTTCTTCCACTCCGCCCTGGTCTTCTCGCCGGACGACGACTTCTACGTCAAGAGCGCGCGGACGACCGAAGCCGTCACCGTGCTCGCCGGGTTCGGGGTCGTGTGGGCGATGCCGATGCTGTTCCTCGTCGCCGGGCTGGGTTCCCGCTACTCGATCCGCCGCCGAGGTGCCGCCCGCTTCACCCGTGAACGGCTGCTGCGGCTGGGCGTTCCGCTGGTCTTCGCGACCGTCGTCCTGTGCCCGCTCCCCCAGTGGCTGCGGCTGCGGGCCGCCGACCCCGGCTACGAGGAGTCCTACGGGCGTTTCTGGCTCCGCTTCCTCACCGTCCGTCCGGACCCGGCCGACTTCCCGTTCGTCCTGCGAGGGGAGCACTTCGAGACCGGCCATCTGTGGTTCGTCGTGCTGCTGCTCACCTTCAGCCTGCTGCTCGCCCCGGTCGCGGCGCCGCTCGCGGCCCGGTCGGAGCGGCTGGGGCAGGTGGTGCGGCGGAGGCCTTCCCTGCTCCTCGCGCCCCTCGTGCCGCTGGCCGCGATCAACGCGTTCCTCGGCATGGAGGAGGGCTTCGCGGGCTGGAACCGCTGGGCGTATCTCGTGTTCTTCGCCTTCGGGTACGTCCTCGCCGACGACGTACATGTCCGTGGCACGCTGCGTCGGGTGGCCGTTCCCGTGGGCGTGGCCGGGCTGGTCCTGTTCGCGGGGGCCGCGCCCGGGTTCATGTCGCTGGACGACCCGTTCACCGACGGGAGTCCGCTGGGCCTGGTGACGCGGGCCGTGTTCGGGGCGGCGGGCTGGTGCTGGGTCGTGGCGATCCTGGGGGCGCTGGACCGGCCGCGCCCAGGAAAGGCACGCGAGGGCCGGCCGGGCGAGGGACGGCCGCCGTCGCGCGCCATGGTGTACCTGGGGATCGCCGCCCTGCCCGTGTACGTGCTGCACCAGCCGGTGGTGGTCGCTCTGGCGTACGGCGTCGTCGGCCGGCCGGCGCCGATCGTGATCAAGTACGCCGCGATCGTGGCCGGTTCGCTGGCGGTGATCGCGGTGCTGTACGAGTGCGTGGTGCGCAGAACTCGGCTGACGCGGTTGCTGTTCGGGATGCGGCCCGACCCGCCGGTCACGCCCGCCTCCTGATCTGCTTTGCTGTGTCCGTCGGGCACAAACCTCACCACGCGGGACGATCATGCGGGCAGATGTGCAGCAAGTCGCGGACGGCACCTATCTGGTACACGGCAGCAACACCAACTGGGTGATCCTGACCGAGGGGGACGCGGTCACGCTGATCGACACCGGCTACCCCGGGGACCGGCCGAGGCTCCTCGCCTCGCTCGCCGAGGTGGGCAGTTCACCGGAGGCCGTCACGGCCGTGCTGATCACGCACGCGCACACGGACCACCTGGGCAACGCCGAGTACCTGAACGCCACGCACGGCACGCCGATATACCTGCACGAGGCCGAAGTGCCGCACGCGCGCCGGGAGTTCCTGCACCAGGTGAACGTGGGGACGGTCCTGAAGAACGGCTGGCGGCCCGGCGTCCTGCCGTGGGCGATCCACGCGATCCGCTCCGGCGGCACCGCGCACGTCCCGGTCACCGCCCCCGAGCCGTTCCCCTCGGCGGGCCCGCTGGACCTGCCCGGCCGCCCCGTCCCCGTGCACACGCCCGGCCACACCGACGGGCACTGCGCCTACCACCTGCCCGACGCCGGCGTGCTGATCGCGGGCGACGCCCTGGTGAGCGGGCACCCCACCTCGCGGATCAAGGGACCGCAGCTGCTGCCCGACATGTTCCACCGCGAGCGGGCACAGGCCGTGGCCTCGCTGGACGTGCTCGAAGGCCTCAAGGGGGACGTACTGCTGCCCGGCCACGGACCCCTGCACCGGGGCTCCGTGCGGGAAGCCGCTCTTCAGGCGCGGGAGCGCGCGCTTTAGGGTGAGGTGACGATCACCGGCGAGGCGAGGACGAACGGCCCATGGCACTGCAGATCAGCGCGACGAACCCGGAGCACCCTGCGCTCCTGCTGGAGCTGCCCTGGCATCTGCCACTGGAGCAGTGGCCGGACGACGTCCTGGTCCCGCTGCCGCGCGGTATCTCCCGGCACGTGGTGCGCTACGCCCGGGCCGGCAACGAGGTGATCGCCGTCAAGGAGCTCGCCGAGCGCCCGGCGCTGCGCGAGTACGAGCTCCTGCGCGACCTGGACCGCATCGGCATCCCGGCGGTGGACCCGCTGGCCGTGGTCACCGGACGCGCCGACGGCGACGGCGGCCCGCTGGAGTCGGTCCTGGTGACCCGGCACCTGGGCGGCTCGATGCCGTACCGCTCGATGTTCGAGACGACGATGCGTCCGGCGACCATGCACCGGCTGATGGACGCGCTGGCCGTGCTGCTGGTCCGACTCCACCTCGCCGGGTTCGCGTGGGGCGACTGCTCGCTGTCCAACACGCTGTTCCGGCGCGACGCGGGCGCCTACGCCGCGTACCTGGTGGACGCCGAGACGGGCGATCTGCACCCGCAGCTCAGCAACGGCCAGCGCGACTACGACCTGGACCTCGCCCGGGTCAACATCAGCGGCGAACTGCTGGACCTGGAGGCGTCCGGGGCGCTGCACCCCTCGGTGGACCCGATCGAGTTCGGCACCGAGATCTGCGCCCGCTACCGCAGTCTGTGGGAGGAGCTGACCCGCACCTCGGTGTACCCGGCGGGCAAGTACCACTACATCGAGCGCCGGATCCGCCGGCTGAACGACCTCGGCTTCGACGTGGCCGAGATGCAGATCGAGCACGCCACGAACGGCGACACGGTCACCTTCGTGCCCAAGGTCGTGGACGCCGGCCACCACCAGCGTCAACTGCTGCGCCTGACGGGCCTGGACACCGAGGAGAACCAGGCCCGACGGCTGCTGAACGACCTGGAGAGCTGGATGGCCACCCAGGACGACTACGCCCCGGGCGACCCCCTCGGCGCCCGCCCGGAGGTCCTCGCCCACCGCTGGGTGCGGGACGTCTTCCGGCCCACGGTGCGGGCCGTGCCGCTGGAGCTGCGCGGTGCGATGGACGCGGCCGAGATCTATCACGAGCTGCTCGAACACCGCTGGTACCTGACGGAGCGGGCGCAGCACGACATCGGCCTGGACACGGTGGTCGAGGACTACATCGAGAACATCCTGCCCCAGGCCCGGGAGACGCTTCTGCCGACAGCCGACTGAGCCGGGACGGGTGGCGGGCCGGCTCGGCCGTACGTCCTCAGACGGGCGGTACGACCGCCACCGGGCAGGGCGCGTGGTGCAGGACGCCGTGTGCGACCGAGCCGATCCGGGCGCCGACGGCCGTACGGCGGGCGCGCCGCCCGACGACCATCAGCTGGGCCCGTCCGACGACCGACAGCAGCACCTGCCCGGCACTGCCCATCTCGACGTGCTCGACCACCGGGACGTCGGGGAAGCGCTCCCGCCACGGCCGCAGCGCCTCGCCCAGGGACTTCTTCTCGTACGGCTCCAGCCCGCCGGCCTCGTCGAGGAGCTTCAGGGAGGCCGGGCTGTAGGCGAACAGCGGCGGCAGCGTCCAGGCCCGTACGGCGCGCAGGGTCGCACCGCGTGCCGCGGCCGTCTCGAACGCGAACCGCAGCGCGGCGGCGCTGTCGTCCGCGTCCCCGTGCTGGCCCACGACGATCTCGCGTCCGGCGGCTTCCGCGGCGGCCTGGTCCCCGGCGCGCACGAGCACCACGGGGCTCTTGGCTCCGGCGATCACCTGCTGTCCGACGGAGCCCAGCAGGAACCCGACGACCGCGGCCTGGCCCCGTGACCCCAGCACCAGCATCTCGGCGTCCGCCCCGGCCGCGACCAGCGTGTCCACGGAGCCGTCGTCGATGACGTCGGTCGTCACCTCCAGGCCCGGGTGGCGCTCGGTGACGGAGCGGGCGGCCTCCGCGAGACCCTCCCGCACCCACTGGACCTGGATGTCCGGGTCTCCCGCGTCGATCGCCTCGTGCGACTGGAACCGCCAGGCGTGCACCACCCGCAGGGCCAGCCCCCGACGGACCGCCTCCCGGGCCGCCCAGCCGAGAGCGGCGAGACTCTCCTCCGAGCCGTCCACCCCTGCCGTGATCGGGCGCGTCATTCCGGCTGCCTCCTGCTGTCGTGGTCACGTCCTTCGGGCCCAGTCTTCACTACGCTGCGGCCATGGCTTTGGAGTGGGAGCAGGTAGTCGTCGACTCGGCCGACCCGGCGGCTCTGGGCCGCTGGTGGGCGGAGGCGCTGGGCTGGGTCGTGCTGAACGACTCGGCCGAGGAGTTCGAGATCCGGCCGGAACCGGACCGCATGCCCGGCCTGATCTTCGGGCCGGTCCCGGAGGGCAAGACGGTGAAGAACCGCCTGCACCTCGACTTCCGCCCCGAGGACCAGGACGCCGAGGTCACCCGCCTTCTCGCGCTCGGCGCCCGACATGCCGACGTCGGGCAGAGCGGCGGCGAGCCGTGGGTGACGCTGGCGGATCCCGAGGGCAACGAGTTCTGCGTGCTCGCCCCGCGGCGCGGCTGAGAACCGTCGCCTCCCGCATACCCGCGCGGAGCGGGCGGATCGAACATACGATGGGCCCCAGTCGGCGCGGCAACGTGGAGACGCCGTGCCCTGGTTCCGATCCCGGGGTGGGAGACGTATGGCACAGGCCGCCGACGCAGCGCGGACCGTCATCCTGACCGTGGACGACGACCCGGGCGTGTCCCGGGCGGTCGCCCGGGATCTGCGGCGGCGCTACGGCGCGTCGCACCGGATCGTGCGGGCGGAGTCCGGCGAGTCCGCGCTGGAGGCGCTGCGTGAGCTGAAGCTGCGCGGCGATCTCGTGGCCGTGATCCTGGCCGACTACCGGATGCCGCAGATGAACGGCATCGAGTTCCTGGAACAGGCCCTGGACGTCTACCCGGGCGCGCGGCGGGTGCTGCTGACCGCGTACGCGGACACGAGCGCGGCGATCGACGCGATCAACGTCGTCGACCTCGACCACTATCTACTCAAGCCCTGGGATCCGCCCGAGGAGAAGCTGTACCCGGTCCTGGACGATCTGCTGGAGGCGTGGCGGCGCAGTGACTACCGGCCGGTGCCCAGCACCAAGGTGGTCGGGCACCGGTGGTCGGCGCGGTCGTCGGAGGTGCGGGAGTTCCTCGCGCGCAACCAGGTGCCGTACCGCTGGTACTCGGCCGACGAACCCGAGGGGCAGCGGCTGCTGGCCGCCGCCGAGCAGGACGGGCAGCAACTGCCGCTGGTGATCACGCCGGACGGCACGCCTCTGGTGGCGCCCGAGGCACCGGAGCTCGCCGCGCAGGTCGGGCTTGCCACGATGCCGACGGCCGACTTCTACGACCTGGTCGTCATCGGCGGCGGACCCGCGGGGCTGGGCGCGGCGGTGTACGGGGCGTCGGAGGGGCTGCGGACCGTGCTGGTGGAGCGGTCGGCGACGGGCGGGCAGGCCGGGCAGAGCTCCCGGATCGAGAACTACCTCGGCTTCCCGGACGGCGTGTCGGGGGCCCAGCTCACCGACCGGGCACGGCGGCAGGCGGCGAAGTTCGGCGCGGAGATCCTCACGGCGCGCGAGGTCACGGCGCTGGAGGTCAGCGGCGCCGCCCGGGTCGTACGGTTCTCGGACGGCTCGGCGGTCGCCGCGCACAGCGTGATCCTGGCGACCGGCGTGTCGTACCGGCAACTGGCCGCGCCCGGCTGCGACGACCTGACCGGCTGCGGGGTGTACTACGGGTCGGCGCTCACGGAGGCGCCCGCATGTCAGGGTCAGGACGTGTACATCGTCGGCGGTGCCAACTCGGCGGGGCAGGCGGCGATGTATCTGTCGCGGGGGGCGAAGTCGGTGACGCTGCTGGTGCGCGGCGAGTCGCTGGCGGCGTCCATGTCGCACTACCTGATCCAGCAGATCGAGGAGGCGCCGAACATCTCGGTGCGCACCCGCACGGTCGTGGAGTCCGCGCACGGCTCCGGCCGTCTGGAGCAGCTGACGCTGCGCGACGTGGACAGTGGGCGGACCGAACTGGTCGACGCGCAGTGGATGTTCGTGTTCATCGGCGCGGCCCCGTTGACCGATTGGCTGGACGCGACGGTGCTGCGGGACGAGCGCGGGTTCATCCTGGCCGGGCCCGACCTGACCGCCGACGGGCGGCCACCGGCCGGCTGGGAGCTGGACCGGCCGCCGTACCACCTGGAGACCAACGTCCCCGGTGTGTTCGTGGCGGGTGACGCGCGCGCGGAGTCCGCCAAGCGGGTCGCGTCCGCCGTCGGAGAGGGAGCCATGGCCGTGATGCTCGTCCACCGGTATCTGGAGCAGTCATGAGCGGGCAGTTGATGCCGTGCAACCCGCAGGAGATCGGGGCGCTGTTCCTGTTCGAGAAGCTCACGCCCGAGCAGCTCGGCAGGCTGTGCGGCGCGGGGCGGGTGGAGCGGTTCGAGCCCGGTCCCGTGTACACCGAGGGTGATCCCGCTACCTGCTTCTACGTGATGGTCGAGGGCACCGTCGTGCTGTCCCGGCGGGTCGGCGGCGACGACGTGGAGGTCAACCGGACGTCCCAGCGCGGAGTGTACTCCGGGGCCTGGCAGGCCTACCTCGGGGACCGGGTGCCGCAGGTCTACAACAGCTCGATGCGGGTCACGGAGCCGACGCGGTTCTTCGTCCTGCCCGCCGAGACCTTCGCGGAGGTGATCCGCGAGTGGTTCCCGATGGCCCTGCATCTGCTGGAAGGTCTCTTCTTCGGTCAGAAGAGCACCGAGTTGGCCGTCAACCAGCGTGAACGGCTGCTCGCGCTGGGCTCGTTGTCGGCGGGGCTCACGCACGAGCTCAACAACCCCGCGGCGGCCGCCGTCCGGGCCACCGCGACGCTGCGGGAGCGGGTCGGCAAGATGCGGCACAAGCTGGCGATCATCGCGCAGGGTTCGTACTCCCCCGAGGTCATGGCCAACCTCATCGACATCCAGGAGCGCACGGCCGAACGGGTCGCGAAGGCGCCGACGCTGAGCCCGCTGGAGGCGTCGGACCGGGAGGACGCCGTGACGGACTGGCTGGACGACCACGACATCCAGGACGGCTGGCGGATCGCGCCCACCTTCGTGCAGGCCGGTCTCGACGAGGACTGGCTGGACCAGGTCGCGGCGGCGGTCGACGAGGAGATCCTGCCGAGCGCGATCGGCTGGCTCAACTACACCGTCGAGACCGAGCTGTTGATGGACGAGATCAACGACTCGACCACCCGGATCTCCCATCTGGTCGACGCCGCCAAGCAGTACTCCCAGCTGGACCGCGCGCCCTTCCGGAACGCCGACGTGCACGAACTCCTCGACAGCACCCTGATGATGCTGTCGGCGAAGATCGGCCCGCAGATCAAGGTCGTCAGGGAGTACGACCGTACGCTGCCGGAGATCCCGGCGTACCCGGCGGAGCTCAACCAGGTCTGGACGAACCTGATCGACAACGCGGTCTCGGCCATCGACAGCGCGGGCGGCGAAGGGACGTTGACCGTGCGGACGGCCCGGGACCACGACCGGCTGCTGGTGGAGTTCCGGGACACGGGTGTGGGGATCCCGGCGGAGCACCGGGGGCGGATCTTCGATCCGTTCTTCACGACCAAGCCGGTGGGCGAGGGGACCGGGCTCGGTCTCGACATCTCCTGGCGGATCGTGGTCAACAAGCACCACGGGACCATTCAGGTGGAGTCGGAACCGGGCGACACGCGTATCCAGGTGCTGCTTCCGCTCACGTCGGCCGAGGAGGAGTCCGCATGACCAGCGACCGGGACGGCAAGGGAATCGACCCGAGCGTGCCGCCGAGCGGCAGCGGGTGTGTGGAGTGCGACGCGGTCGGCGGGTGGTGGTTCCATCTGCGGCGGTGTGCGCAGTGCGGGCATGTGGGGTGTTGTGACAGTTCGCCCGCGCAGCACGCGACGGGGCATTTCCGGGAGACCGGGCATCCGTTCGTGCAGAGCTTCGAGCCGGGTGAGAGCTGGTACTGGGACTACGCGTCGAACGAGCTGTACGAGTCGGGGCCGGAGCTGGCCGCGCCGGTGAGCCATCCGGCCGAGCAGCCGGCACCGGGGCCCGCGGGGCGGGTGCCGGCCGACTGGGCGAAGACGTTGCGCGGCTGAGGTTCCGGCCGCGAGGCTTCAACGGTCGCTGTCGCAGTCGAGGGCCGTCAGGTCGACGGCGTCGGCCATCGCCTGCATCCCCTTGTCGTTGGGGTGGATGTGGTCGCCGCCGTCGAGGGCGGGCAGCATGCGTGCGGGGTCGTAGGGGCTGCGCAGGACGCGGTCGAAGTCGGTGACGGCGTCGAACAGACCGCCGGTGCGGATGAACGTGTTGACCTCCTGTCGTACGGCTTCGGCGGCCGGGTCCCATTCGTGCCAGCCCTTGAAGGGGCCGACGGTCGCGCCGACCACGCATTTGCCGGCCGCGTGCGCCCGCTCGACGATCCCGCGGTAGCCGTCGATCAGGTCGTCGGCCGTGACGCCCGTGTGAGCCTTGATGTCGTTGACGCCCTGGAAGAGGAACACGGTCCGTACGCCGGGCTGGCTCAGGACGTCGCGCTCCAACCGGTTCAGGGCGCTTGGGCCGGGGCCGTCCGCGAGGACCTTGTTCCCGGAGATCCCTTCGTTGGCGACGCCCTTCACGGCCGTGTCCGTGCGCTGCAGACGGCGGGCCAGGTAGTCGGGCCAGCGGCGGTTCAGGTCGGCGGTGGACTGCCAGCCGTCGGTGATGGAGTCGCCGAGCGCGGCCACCGCTCCGGTGCCCGCGGGGGCGCGTACGGAGACGGCGTCGAGGTAGAACCAGGAGCCGGTCGGGATGGTCCAGGCGGCGCCGCTCTCCTCGGCGGTGTGGTCGCCCTGGGTCGCGTAGGACGACTGCAGGGCCATCCAGTGGCCGCTGGCCGGGCCGCCCGCGTCGGGGCTGTGGAGGCTGACGACGAGGTCGGTCGCGGCGGGCAGCCGGCCGGGCAGCGGGTCGCTCCACACGGTGTGGCCCGCCGGCACGGTGACCGTGCGGGCACCGCCGAAGGTGAGGCGCCGGTTGCTGCCGGGCCGCAGCTCGGCGCGTTGTTTCTGGAGGCCGGCGTAGACGCTGTCGAGGGTCAGCGGCCGGTCCCCGAAGGCGTTGGAGAGCCGGACCCGGACGCCGGTGCCGCCGACGCTGGTGTGCACGACGAGCCGGTAGCTGCGGCCGGCCACGCCGTCGGCCATCCGGTCGGCGCTCGCGGCCCAGGTGACGACACCGCTCGGCTCGGCGGTGGCCTCGGCGGGCGCCTCGGCGGCCTGGGACTGACAGGCGACGACGGTCAGCAGGACGACGGCCGGCAAAAGCGCGGCCCTCACCGGGCGAGGTCCCGCAGCGTGACGGAGGCGCCGGGCCGCAGGGCGACCGTGCGGGACACCTCGCCGTACGCCACCGCCGTGGTGCGGCCGCCGACGCTGTGGATCCGCGCCTCGGTCGGTTTCCCGTCGCGCCAGCGCAGGTCGACCTCGAAGCCGCCGCGCGCCGCGCCCCCCTCGACGAAGCCCGAGCCGGCCCAGGCGTCGGGGAGCGCCGGGAGGAGTTCGATGTGTCCTGGCCGGGAGTACAGCAGCATCTCCATCACCGCGGCCGGGGTACCGAAGTTGGCGTCGATCTGGAAGATGCCCCGGCCGCGTTCGACCTCGTAGATGTCGAGGAGGTTGGGTACCGTGCCGTTGCTGCCGCCGGTCGAGGGGCGGAGGTTGTTGACGACCAGTTGGTAGGCGTTCTCCGAGTTCTTCAGACGGGCCCAGCACAGGCCGCGACAGGCGTTGGCCCAGCCGAAGCTCTCCATTCCGCGTGCGGTGAGCAGGGCGGTGGCGCCGGCGACGATGTCGGCGGGGGTGGAGCCGTCGGGGCGGATGCGGTCGCCGGGGAACAGGGCGACGAGCGGGAACAGGTGCCGGTGCGTGGTCTCGCCCAGGTTGTCGGGGGACATCCACTCCTCCAGCCAGCCGGTGGTCTCGCTGACCTGGGGCAGGTACAGCTTTCTGCGCAGTGCGGCGATCGTGGCCGCGTGGTCCGGGTCGGTGCGCAGTTCGGCCGCCGCGGTGCAGTAGCTCCCGAAGAGCGCCCACACCAGTTCCTGAGCGTAGGTGATGCCCTTGGCGTCGAGGGCGCCGAGGCGGCCGTTGCCGACGGGCAGCCCCTGCTCGATCATGGAGTGCTCGTCGGCGGGGGCCCGCCACCGGAGTCGGTGGCGTGAACTCCCTTCACCGACGGGCGAGTTCGTCGCAGGGCGCGTGGGTGCGGCCGAGGCGGTGAAGGCGGGCAGGGTGGTGAGGGCTCCGCTCGCGGCGGCGAGGGCGAGCAGGCCGCGTCTGGGCAGGCGGGGGGTGGGGGTGGTGTCCATGGCGGGCGGGCTCCTGGCGGTCGTGGGCGGGCGCCGTGGGTAGCTTCAGGACGAGGTCGGTACGTCGATCCGGTCGATGTCGGGCGCGTAGCCGCTGCCGCTGTCGAAGATGATCGTGTTGGCCCCGGCCTTCAGCGTCACCGGCACATGGACGCTGTTCACCGTGGCCCAGTCGCCGGTGGAGGCGAACTTGTGCGAGGTGGCGCCGCCTCCGCCCGCGGACACCAGGATCGACCGGGAGTCACCGCTGACGTAGGCGACCTTGATCTGGTAAGTGCCCGCCTTGGGTACCACGACGTCGCGGACGGTGACCTTGCCGCCGGTGTAGAGGTTGCCGACCTTGCGGCCGTCGGAGCAGGCGGAGCAGTCGGCGACGGAGGCGTTGCCGCTCAGGGTGCCCGCCTCGGCCTCGTGGGCGGTCCAGGCTAGGGCCGTGCCGCGCGGGGTGACGATGAACAGGCGGGAGCCGTGCGCGGGAAGCGCCTGGGTGATCCTGTCGGTGTGGCCGCCAAGGTTCTCCTTGTTCCACACGTCGCGCACCGACGCCCTGCCCTTGAAGCCGAGGGTGGACCAGTTCGCGGTCACGGCGGCCGGCGCGTCGGAGAGGTTGAACAGGGCGACGGTGTAGGTGCCGTTCGGGTTCTTCGCGGCCCACACCTGCTGCGGGTCGGAGGGGGTGACGGGCTCGGCGGGCGGGGTGCCGCTCTGGTTGATCGCGATGACCTCGCGGTCGGTCAGCAGCTTCAGGCCGTAGGAGTCGAGCCTGGTGAGGTCGTCGCCGGTGAACAGCGGGGACTTGGCTATCGCCCAGAGGGTGGCGTAGCTCTGCCGTTCGGCCTTGGTGAGGCCGTCCATCTCGCCGTTGCCGACGTTGAGGGAGTCCAGGTCGTTCCAGCCGCCGGGGCCGGCGTGGTCGGTCCAGGCGGGGGCGTCGGCCCAGCGGTCGTCGACCGAGTTCTCCCAGCTGACCAGGGTGTTGCAGTAGCACTCGACGTCGGTGTCGATGCGCCAGCCGTTGGAGTACTTCTTCCAGTCCTCGACGTGTCCGTAGTCCAGCGACCAGGACAGCTCCAGGTGGATCGGGCGGCCGGCGGCCCTGATGGCCTGCTGCCAGGCGGCGACGTCGGCGACGTCGTCGTAGTTGTCGCCGCTCTTGGACGAGCCGGGGCCGACGCCGTCGAGCTTGAGGAAGTCGTAGCCCCAGTCGGCGAACATCCGCGCCTGGGAGTCGATGTACTTCTGGGCGCAGGGATCCGAGAAGTCGATCTTGTAGGCGCTGTCCCAGCCGTTGGTGGTGCGCAGGTCGTCGTGGACGATGTCGGCGGTGGTGCATCCCTCGGCGTTCCAGACCGGCGTCCTTCCGTCGCCGTAGGCGCCCTTCTCCAAGCCGACCGGGAGGTAGATGCCGGCCTTGAGGCCCTTGGCGTGGATGCGGTCGGCGACGGCCTTCATGCCGCTCGGGAAGCGCTCGGGGTCGGCCTGCTGCCGGCCGTACCGGTCGAACCGCGGCTTCCAGGACCAGTCCATCCACCAGCCGGCGTCGATGTTGACGTACTCGTAGCCGAACTTCTTCAGCTTGGCGGCCATGGCGTCGGTCTGCTTGCGGACGTTCGCCTCGGACAGGTAGCTGTAGTCGCCCTTCGGGTTGAGGCCGGGGTACTTCGACGACTGCATGGTCCAGCTCGTCCAGCCCATGTAGGGCTTGGCGGCCACCTCGGTGGAGGTCATGGCGGCCGGGGGCGCGGTGGTCTCGGCCCGGGCGGCAGGGACGGCGGCGGTGACACCTGCGGCGAGGGCCAGGACCACCACGGCTCTCAGGGGGCGTGCGGGCAGGACGGGGTACGAGGATGACCGCATGGGCCGTACCTCCATGGTGTGGTGCAGCGGCTCTACCGCTGCTGGTCGGCTCTGATGAAGGACTGGATCGCGGTGGCCGCGGCCCCGCGCGCCCACTCCTCGAAGGGCAGCGGGCGGGTCTGTACGTCGCACTGGGCGGCGGAGCCGAACGCGGCCGCGGTGAACGCGTCGCGAATCTGTTCGGCGAACAGGTCGTAGGCGGCGAGGCCCTCGCCGGAGATGACCACCCGCTCGGGGCCGAGCAGGTTGGCCACGGTGGCGATGCCCCGGCCGATCGCCTCGCCCGCGCGCGCGTAGGCCTCGCGGGCGCCGGTGTCGCCCTGACGGGCCAGCTCCACGGCGGCGGCGGTGTCGGCGACCTCGACGCCCGTGGCCTCGCGAATCCGGCGGAGGATCGCCGCGTCCCCCGCGATGGCCTCCACGCAGCCCCGGTTGCCGCAGTGGCAGGGCGGACCGGCCGGGTCGACGGTCACATGGCCGATCTCCCCGGCCACGCCCTGCGCGCCGGCGACCACCCGGCCGTGCACCACGAGCCCGCAGCCGATGCCGGCGCCGACCGTCACCACGGCGAAGTCGGACAGTCCCACGCCGGCGCCGAACCACTGCTCGGCGACGGTGAGAGCCCGTACGTCGTTGTCGACGGTGACCGGCAACCCGGTGGTCGCGGCCGCGAGTTCGGCGAGGGGCACGTCCCGCCACTCCAGGAAGGGTGAGTAGCGCACGACGCCGGCGCCGCGGTCCACGTCACCGGAGACGGCGATGCCGAGACCGAGGACCGGTACGCCCAAGTCGGCCGCCTCGGCGAGCAGTTCGCCGGTCAGCTCGGCGACCGAGGCCAGGACCTGCTTCGGTTCCCGGTCCGGGAGCGGGGCGTGCCGGGCGAGGCGGATCCGGCAGCACAGGTCGGTGAGCACGCCGATGATCTCGTCGCCTGTCACCTTGACGCCGATGAACAGGGCCCGTCCCCCGTCGACGCGCACCGGGTTGGCGGGGCGGCCGAGGGTCGGGCGGGCCGGTTCGTCCGCGTCCTCCACCAGATAGCCGGCCTCGATCAGCGGCCGTACCGCCTTGGTGACGGCGGCCGGGGACAGTCCCGCCCGCCGGGCCACCTCAAGTCGGGTCAGCGGCCCGTGGGACAGGACCGTGGTGAAGATCTGCGAGGCGGCCGGCGTGTTCGCCGGGAACGTCTCGGCGCGTCGGGTCGAGGACATGCCGGGAACCTAGAGCCCTTATTTTCCGCCGTCAATAAAAGAAGCAGGATTCGTTCACGACGGATCCGATCGGCGATCGAGGACTCCTACCCGGTGATCAATGACTGTCCAACTGTGCGTCGTCCGTGGCGATGTGACGGGATGCGAGAAGGTTGCCCCGCACGAAGGTGATCGTTCTCGTACGGGCGACACGTCGACAGAAACGGGAGGAAGCCGGATGGTCTCAGCAACGGTGGTCAGGGGTACGGCGATGGCGACAGCCCTGGTGGCGCTCCTGACAGTGCCCGCACACGCCGTGTCCGGGGCCGGGAAACCCGGCGCCACCAAGGTCGACGCCCGGGCGGGCGCCCTGCCCGCGCCGGACGTCACCGGGGTGTGGAACGTCCTGCGCACGGCCCAGCGGCAGGGCGCGCCCGGCGCCATCGCGCGCCTGGACGACCGCGACTCGGTGCACTGGGCGGCCGTCGGTGTCGCCGATCGCAGGACCCGGCGTGCCATCAGCAACGCCGACCGGTTCCGCATCGGCAGTGTCACCAAGGTCTTCTCGGCCGTCGTCCTGCTGCAACTGGCCGACGAGAAGAAGCTGAAGCTCGACGCCCCGGTCAACCGCTATCTGCCGGGGCTGCTGCCCGACGACCGCATCACGGTGCGGCATGTCCTCAGCCACCGCAGCGGCCTGTACGACTACAGCAACGACATGTTCGCGCGGACGGTTCCCGGCTTCGAGGCGGTCCGCGGCAAGGTCTTCACCTACCGGCAGCTGGTGAACCGTTCCCTGAGCAAGCCCCGGACCACCGGGCCCGGCGGCGCGTACTCCTACTCCAACACCAACTTCGTCGTCGCCGGGATGCTCATCGAGAAGCTGACCGGGCACTCGGTGCGCACCGAGTACCAGAACCGGATCATCAAGCCGCTGGGGCTGGGCGACACGTTCTACGTGCACCCCGGCAAGAAGATCCCCGGCCGGCACACCCGTGGCTATCTCACTCCGGACGCGGCGGGTGCCGCGCTCGTCGACGCCACCGAGCAGACGGTGTCCTGGGCGCAGAGCGCGGGCGCCGTCATCTCCAGCACCCGGGACCTCAACACGTTCCTGTCGGCGCTGCTCGGCGGCCGGCTGACCTCCAGGGCGCAGCTGGCCCAGATGCAGCGGTGGGTGCCGGCGGGCGGCACGCAGGCGTACGGGCTCGGGCTGCGGCGCCGGGACCTGTCGTGCGGTGTCTCCGTGTACGGCCACACTGGCGCCGTACAGGGCTACTACACGTACGCCTTCGCGTCGAAGGACGGCAAACGCAGCCTGGCCGCGCTCGCCAACGCCTCGAACAACGGCGCGCTGCACAACACGATGCTGACCACGCTGGAGTCGGCGTTCTGCGGCAAGCCGGCGAAGAAGTCGGGGCGGGCCACGACACCCGTCGAACGGCACGAGGTCATCGCAGCGGGAAACCCGCCGGCCACTGACGAGGGCTGAGGGCGCGGGTCGGCCGGGAACCCTCGAGATCCGGTGCGCGTTGTGCGGACATCCCCACCGGATCCCGAACCACCCAGCAGGACGGCCCCATGAGCGAGTTGGTTCCCGGGGGCAATGTGCCCCTCCCGGGCGGCAGCGTGACCGTCCGGGTGCCCGGCCCCTTCGACGTGTCCGCGCTCGTCACCGACGACAGCGGCAAGGTCCGGGGCGACGCCGACTTCGTGTTCTACAACCAGCCGTCCGCGCCGGGCGCCCGGCTGCGGGGCGACACGCTGACCCTCGACCCGCCGCGCCTGCGCTCGGGCGCGACCCGGGTCACGGTGGTCGTCAGCCCCGCCGACCCCGGCACAGCCCTGGGCCGGCTGCCCGCCCCCGCGCTCCAGGTCACCGACTCCGGGGGCCGCACGGTCGCGCGGTTCGCCCCGCCGCGTCCGCGGCAGGAGACGGTACTGCTGCTGGCGGAGGTCTACCGGCGTGGCGGCGGCTGGAAGCTGCGGGCCCTCGGGCAGGGGTACGCGGACGGGCTGGCGGGGCTCGCGCGGGACTTCGGGGTGGACGTCGTCGAGGACGCGACGCCCTCTCCGGCCCGGCAGACACCCGCCCCTCCCCCACCCACCGGTTCCCCCGGGCCCGGCGCCCCGCCGATGCCCACCGCGCGGCCCTCGGTGCACACCCTGTCCGCCGTCACCGCCCCGCACGCCCGCCATGCCCCGCTCCCCGACCGCGACGGCTTCCTCGGCCTGGCCAACTCCGCCCGTGCCGACGTCGGTTCACCGCCCGTCACGCTCGACGCCCGCCTCGCCTTTGCCGCTCAGGCCCACGCCTCCGCCATGGCCGCGGCAGGGCGGCTCGGCGTCGAGGGCCCTGACGGTGTCTCCGTGTACCAGCGCATCACCGGCGCCGGATACGCGTATCTCACCCTCGGCGAACACCTGGTCTCCGGCCCCCGCACCCCCGTCGAGTTCATCGCCTACTGCCTGCGCACCGAACAGCCCCGCCGCACCCTGCGCGACCCGGCCTTCACCCACGCCGCCGTGGCGTACGTCAGCGGCGGCCGCTCGGGCGACACCTACTGGACGGCACTGTGGGCCAGACCGCTCGCGCCGGGCGACCTGCCGCGCACCGCGGCCGAGGTCGTCGGCCTCACCAACCGGGAACGGGCCCGGTCCGGGCTGCATCCCCTGTCCGTCGACCCCGCGCTGACCACCGCCGCACAGGCCTACAGCGCCGACATGGCGGCCCGCGCCTTCTACTCCCACACCTCGCCCGAGGGCACCCAGCCCTGGGACCGGGCCGCCGCCGCGGGTTCCCGGATGCGCACGATCGGCGAGAACATCGCATGCGGCCAGCGCTCCCCCGGCGAGGTCGTGGAGGGCTGGATGAACAGCCCGGGCCATCGCGCCAACATCCTCAAGCGCGACTTCACCCACATAGGGATCGGCTTCGCGGGCGGCGGGCCGGCCGGCACCTACTGGACCCAACTCTTCGGCGGCTGACCGCCCATGGACGGCGACACGCCGCGATCTAGGCGGAAGGGAACGGTCCGGGACAGGATGCCCCCATGAAGGGTGACCTCTTTTCCAGCGAGCACATGGTCCAGCCCGCCACGGCGCCGGGCATGACGATCGAGAACGCCAAATGCATCAAGTACGCGGTGAACGGCGAGATGCACGCCCGCCAGGGCGCGATGGTCGCCTACCGCGGCAACCTCCGGTTCGAGCGCAAGGACCAGGGCGTGGGCGGCATGCTCAAGCGGGCCATGACCGGTGAGGGGCTGCCCCTGATGGCCGTGCGCGGACAGGGCGAGGCCTGGTTCGCGCACGAGGCGCAGAACTGCTTCGTCGTCGACGTCGACCCCGGCGACGAGTTCACGGTCAACGGCCGCAACGTCCTGTGTTTCGACGCCTCGCTGTCGTACCGGATAGCGACGGTGAAGGGCGCCGGCATCACCGGCGGCGGCCTGTTCAACAGCGTCTTCTCCGGCCACGGCAAACTGGGCCTGGTGTGTGAGGGCAACCCCCTCGTCATCCCGGTCTCGCCGCAGTACCCGGTGTACGTGGACACGGACGCGGTGGTCGGCTGGACCGCCGGTCTGAACACGTCGCTGCACCGTTCCCAGTCCCTCGGCTCAATGCTGCGCGGCGGTTCCGGGGAGGCCGTGCAGCTGATGCTGGAGGGCCAGGGACATGTCGTCGTACGGCCGAGCGAGGCGACACCGCAGAAGGCCCAGCAGCACTGATGCCGCCCGTGAGGTGATCTGCGCCTCACGAGCAACCCCGTCCGCCCTGCCGACGTCTTGATCGACAACAGGTGAAGCCCTGGCCGCCCTTTCCGGCCAGGGCCGGTTTCCAACGCTCTATACATGCCGCGTATACCCATGACGTATACACACCATCTATACACACAGGGTAGAGACGGCATGTATATCGATCGAGAGGCATCGATGTACGGCAAGGCATTCGCCCCGGAGTACCAGGGCTCCCTGACCAAGCTCTCCGTGAACTCCTCGCTGACCGACGTACTGGCCGCCGGCACCGAGCAGTTGAGAGCGGCCGAGCAGGCAGGGCAGCACGGCGAGGCGGCGCGCTCGGGGCTCGCGGTCGCCGAGGCACACCGTCGGCTGGGGCAGGTCGGGGACGCGGAGCGGGCCTGGAAGGCGAGTTATCGCGCCGCGCGGGAGGCCGGTGACACCGCGGCGATGGCCTGGGCGCTGTGGAGCGGCGGCACGCTGGCCCGGCAGCGCGGCGCGTTCCCGCTGGCCAGGCGGCTGCTCCAGCTCGCGGCAGACCTCGGTGAGCGCGGCGGCGACATCGTCGTACGCGGCTACTCGCTGGCCGGCCTTGCCGAGACCGGCCGCATCCAGGGCGACTACGAGGCAGTCCGCCGGCTGCACGAGCAGCTGCTGGCCGAGGCACGGCGGCGCGGTGAGGCGCGGCACACCGTGTGGGCGCTGGAGGGAATCGCGCAGATCCATCGCAACACCGGCTCGTACGACACGGCGTACGACCTGTTCGAGGAGGCGGCCGAGATCGCCTCGCGCGCCGAGGACCGGCGCGGCCACGCCTGGGCGCTGCGCGGGCTCGCCGACATCGTCTCCGTACGCGACGGCGACACCGAACGGGCGCTTGAGCTGCTGTCCGAGTCGGAGGCCGGCTGCCGTGCGATGAAGCTGTCCAGCGCGCTGGCCTACAACCACAAGATGCGCGGCAACGTCCTGTACCGGGCGGGGCGTTACGCGGAGGCCCGCGGACTGTACGAGCAGGCGCTCGCGGAGTTCCGCGCCATGAGCGAGCCGCGCGGGGAGGCACTGTCCCGGCTGGGGCTGGTCAAGTCACGGGCCCGGCTGGGCCGCGACCGCGCCGAGACCCTCGCCGAACTGGCCGAATTGGCCGAGGTGTTGGAGCGCATCGGGCTGCGGCACGCGCGGGAGATGGTGGCGCGGGCGCAGGAGGAGTTCGGCGCCGCGCCGGCCGCCGCGGGGAGCGCCGTGGCGGCTGTCGGGGCGGGTGCCGGGACGGTGGCCGTACGGTGACGACGTTCCCCTCCGCGGTACAGGCTCCGGCCGACGCCCGCCACGTCCTCGACCGCTGCCGCGCACTGGTGCGCCCGGCGCTGCGGGAGGCCGTGGGGCGGACGCATCCGTGGGTCGGCGAGATGGCCGCGTACTCCTTCGGCTGGTGCGAGGTGGGCGGCGCACCGGCCGTCGCCTCCGGCGGGAAGGGCATCCGGCAGGCCCTGGCCGTGCTCGGTGCCGAGGCGGCGGGTGCGCCCGGGCGGGTCGCGGTGCCCGGGGCGGTCGCGGTGGAGCTGGTGCACGCCTTCTCCCTGCTGCACGACGACATCATGGACGGCGACACGTCCCGGCGCGGCCGCCCCACCGTGTGGCAGGCGTACGGCACCGGGCCGGCCGTGCTCGCGGGTGACGCGCTGTTCGCGCTGGCCGTCGAGACGCTCGCGACCGCACCGGCGGGCGCGCGGGCGGTACGGCTGCTGTCCGTGGCCTTGCAGGACCTGGTGCGCGGGCAGGCCGACGACCTGCTGTTCGCCACCCGGCCCTGGACGGGACCGGAGCGCGTACGGCCGGACGAGTACCGGGCGATGGCCGAACACAAGACGGGCGCCCTGCTGGGCTGCGCCGCCGCGCTGGGCGCCCTGCTCGGCGGCGCGCCGCCCGCGACCGTCACCGCCCTCGACCGTGCCGGACGGCATCTGGGCGTCGCCTTCCAGGTGGTGGACGATCTGCTGGGGATCTGGGGCGATCCCGAGGTCACCGGGAAACCGGTGTACGGCGATCTGCGCGAGCGCAAGAAGACGTTCCCGGTGCTGGCGGCGCTCGACTCGCCCGCGGCGGGTCGGCTCTCCGGGCTGCTGGGGTCGGCCGCCGCGGACCCCGGCGAAGTGGCCGCGCTGGTCGCGGAGGCGGGCGGACGCTCGGCGGCGCTCGCGGAGGCACGGCGTCATGTGACCGCCGTGGAGGCGGCTCTGGCCCATGTGCCGTTGAAGGCAGGGCCCATCGGGGAGCTGCGGTCGCTGCTTGACTTCCTGGTCCGGCGTGATCTGTGAAAGCACGGTTCACAGGCTGACGACGTGACCGTCGCGTCATCGTGGCGCCCTCGGTGAAACCGAGTTGACCGCGGCCACCTCCCGCGTCAGGGTGCCAGACGGCGTGGCCCCCGCCCCCACGCCGGAAAGGTGACTGCCTTGATCGGGATCTCGGACGTCGAAGCCGCGGCCGACCTCATCGCCGCCCATGTCGTACACACCCCGACCGTCCCCAGCCCCGCCCTGTCGGCGCTGCTCGGTGTGCCGGTGACGGCGAAGCTCGAACTCCTCCAGCGCACGGGCTCGTTCAAGGCGCGCGGTGCGACGGCGAAGCTGCTGTCGCTGAGCGACGCCCAGCGTGCGGCGGGCGTGGTCGCGGTCAGCGGGGGCAACCACGGGATCGCCCTCGCGATGACGGCCGCCGTCCTCGATGTGAAGGCCACCGTGGTGATGCCGCGTTCGGCGCCGGCCCGCGCCGTCGAGATCGCCCGGGACGCCGGGGCGTCGGTGCGGCTGACCGACGACATGGACGGGGCGTTCTCACTCGTCACCCGGCTGCGGGACGAGGGGCTGACGCTCGTCCATCCCTTCGACGACCCCTTGGTGATCGCCGGCCAGGGCACCGTCGGGCTGGAGCTCGCCGACGACGCCGGTGAGCTCACGGACGTGATCGTCAGCGTCGGGGGCGGCGGGCTCGTCGCGGGTGTCGCCGTCGCCCTGCGGGCCCGCCGTCCGGACGTGCGGATCTGGGGTGTGGAGACCGAGGGCGCGCAGGCCATGTCCGAGGCGCTGGCGGCGGGCGGGCCGGTTCCGGTGACGCTGTCGTCGATCGTGTCCACGCTGAGCGCGCCGGCCGTGTCCCAGCTGACGTACGACCATGTGTCCGCGCTGGTCGACGAGGTGCTCGTGGTGCCGGACCGGGAGGCGGTCCGCGGTGTGCTAGAGCTCGCGGAGCACGCCAAGGTGTGGACCGAGCCCGCCGCCGGCTGTCTGCTGCCCGCGGCCCGGCAGGTTCTGGCGCGGGCCGGGGACGGTGCCCGGGTCGGTCTCGTCGTGTGCGGGGGCAACGCGACGACCGGGGACGTGCTGCGCTGGGCGGCGGCTTTCGGTCTCCGCTGAAGTGTTCCAGCTCAATTCCCTTAACTTTTTCGTCAGCTTACTCATGCGTCAGAAGCAAATGAAAGGAAGCGCCCTTTGGTTGGGGATTTCATTGAACGCTTCCCGTCGCACCTCTCGTACTTCCTGTGAGAAATGAGAGCCAGGGGTTCAACGAGGGATGGCCATGGTCAAGGCGCGCGTCTCCACAGCCGAGTTGGTCGCCGGAAGGTATCGGCTCGTCGATGTCGTCCATCGCGAGACGAATCGCGTCAGCTACTACGGCGAGGACACGGAGACCGAGCGCCCGTGCCTCCTCACCCAGATCGGGCTTCCCGACGACCCGAGCCCCGACGACGGGCGCCGGGCCACCTCACGCATCCTGCGCACCTCCGAGCGGATCGGGCTGCTGCGCCCGGGCTCCGTCGCCACGGTCGTGGACGCGATCGAGGAGGCCGGGAGCCTGTGGACCGTCACCGAGTGGATCGACGGCATCCCGCTCGGCGAACTCCTCGCCCAGCAGGGCACGTTCAACTACGTGCGGGCCGCCCGCATCGGCCTCGAACTGCTCGACGTGCTGGAGGCCGCGCATGTCGCGGGCATCACGCACGGTGAGCTGAGCCCCGGCCAGGTGTTCGTGCGCGACGAGGGCTCGGTCGTGGTCACCGGCTTCGGGCTGGCCGGCGCGACCCTCGCCCCGAGGGTCGCCGCACCGTCGTACGCCGCACCGGAACAGGCCCGCGACGAGCGCATCGGCCCGGCGTCCGACCTGTGGGCGCTCGGCGCGATCCTCTACACGATGGTCGAGGGGCGCCCGCCCTACCGTGAACGTGACCGGCCCGAAACCACGTTGAAGGGTGTGGACCGGCTTCCGCTGCGCGCCCCGGTACGGTCCGGGCCGCTCACCCAGGCCGTGCAGGGGCTGCTGCGCAAGGACTCCCGGGAGCGGCTGAGCCGGCCCGTGGTGCGGGACGCGTTCGTCCGCGTCCTCAACGAGGACCCCGAGACTCCACTGCGGACGGCACCTCGGCTGCGGGGCCGACGCGTCGTGGCACCCGGCTGGAGCAGACGTGCCATGGTCTTCGGCACCGCCCTGGCCGTCGTCACGGTCGCCGCCGCGGTCCTCGTGGTGACCAGCGGGCGGCCCGACGACTCCGGTTCCTCGGCGGCGGACACGGCGCCCGGCCCGGCCACCTCAGCGGGCGCGCCGACCGGGCCGTCCCGGACGCCCACGCCGAGCGCGTCCCCCACCCAGGAGACGACAGAGCCGGAAACGCCCACCGCCCCACCTTCGGGCACGGCGGATCTACCGCCCGGATACACGACGTACACGTCACCGGACGGCTTCTCCGTCGCCCTGCCCGAGGGCTGGACCGCGGTGCGCACCAAGCGGGCCGGCGACGTGGCGTACCGGGTGATCTTCAGCGCCGACGACGATCCGCGCAGACTGGCGGTCACCTACAGCGAGGCCCTCGGCCCGGACCCCGTCGCCGTCTGGCGCGACGACGTCCAGCCCGGCCTGGCGGAGCAGGCCGGGTTCGAGCTGATCGGCGACATCGAGGCGACCACGTACCAGGGGTACGAGGCCGCCGACATGCAGTGGCTCTCCGAGAAGGACGGCACCCGGCTGCGTACCCTCGGCCGCGGCTTCCTCATCGCGGACCACCGGGGCTACTCCCTGCGCTGGACGACCCCGGAGGCCGACTGGGACGACGCCGCGAACCGCGAGGCCCTCGGCGTCGTCCTGCGGACCTTCAAGGTCTCCGAGGACTGATCACACCGACGCGCGCGGTGCGCCCATCGCCCGCAGCGGCATGCTGTGCAGCGGTTCGGTGCGCCAACGCGCCATGAACGTACGGCCCTTGAGCGAACAGGTCACGTCCAGGTGGTGCGGGGTCTCCAGGAACGCGACGTCCACGACGAGGGTGTCGGCGTCGGTCCAGCCGCCGCTCACCGCGGTGGGCACCTCGCCCTCGTCGACGGTCCAGCCGGTGCCCCCGAGCGGCAGCCGCAGCGGGTGCCCGTCCTCGGTGAGCGTCAGGGCCCAGCCGTCCGCGTCCCGTGTGAGGTCGATCGCGGTCAGCTTGGGCAGGTGCTCGCAGACGCCGCCGTCCGGGGTGAACGCGGCCCCGGACCAGGCCTCGGCGCCCTCGGGCGGTGCGGGCTCGCCGGCGGCGGGCGGCAGGGCGAGGCCCGCCAGCCGCTCCGCCAGGGCCGCGTCCGCCGCCTCGGCGCCGGTCAGGGCGGCGGGCCGGAACGCGGGCAGCAGATGCTCCCAGACCAGGTTGAGCAGGCCCTGCATGTTCCAGGTGTCCGCGGTCGTCGCGATCACGGCGTCCTGCTCGGGCAGCACCACACAGAACTGACCGAAGGCACCGTCACCGCGGTAGCCGTGCCGGGACATCCAGAACTTGAAGCCGTACCCGCGCTGCCAGTCGTCCCCGGGCATGACGCCGGCGTTCGGGATCTGGGTGCGCGTGGCCTCGGCCACCCACCACTCGGGCAGCAGTCGCTCGCCCTCCCACACCCCGCCGCGCAGATAAAGCAGGCCGAGCTTGGCGAGCGCGTCGGTGGTGGCGTGCAGCCCGCTGAAGCCGAGCTCCCGGCCACCGCGGTCGCTCAGCCACGCGATCTCGCCGATGCCGAGCGGGTCCAGCAGACGCGGCCGCAGATAGTCGGTCAGCGACTGGCCGCTCGCTCGCTGGACGATCGCCGACAAAGTGAAGGTGGCGGGCTGGTTGTACGCGAAGACGGTCCCCGGATCGCGGGGCGGCGGGATCAGGAGGAAGCCGCGGACGAGGTCCTCGCGGTCGCGGCCGTACGCCTCGAAGACGGTGTCGCTCTCGTGCCCGCTGGCCATGGACGCCACATGCCGTACGAGCATCGCGCGGCTGCGCGGATCGGTGATGTCGGCGTCGAGCTCAGGGAAGTACGAGATCACCGGGTCGTCGAGCCGTATCAGCCCCTCGCCGGCGGCGATCCCGGCGGCGGTCGCGGTGAAGCTCTTGCTGATCGAGTAGAGGAGATGCGGGCGCTCGGGGGTGTACGGCGCCCACCAGCCGGACGCGACGAGACGGTCGTGCCGGAGGATCATCAGGCTGTGCGGCTCGATGTCGGGGGCGGCGTCGAGGGCGTCCAGGAAGGCGAGGACACCGGAGGCGTCGACGCCCTGGGCAGCGGGGGCGCTGGCGGGCAGCGGGCGGGCAGACATACCGGCATCCTCTCCCGAGCCCGGAGCGTGGCCGAGGGGTTTTCCGCAGCCGGGGGCCGGGGGCCGTGGTGATCGGCACCGCCGCTTCCGTCCCCTGCGTACCGTTTTCCCCACCCGTGTCCGGGGACTCGGCCCCCATGGTGCAGATCGGATACACGATGATGACCGAGCAGGCCGGCCCCCGTGAGCTGGTGGACCACCTGGTCCGCGCCGAGGAGGCGGGCTTCGACTTCTCCGTGACCTCGGACCACTACTTTCCGTGGCTGCGTTCGCAGGGTCACTCGCCGTACGCGTGGAGTGTGCTGGGCGCCGCCGCCCAGGCCACCTCGCGGATTCCGCTGATGACCTATGTGACGTGTCCGATGTTCCGCTACCACCCGGCCGTGGTCGCGCAGAAGGCGGCCACGCTGCAACTGCTGTCGGAGGGCCGGTTCCGGCTGGGGCTCGGCTCGGGCGAGAACCTCAACGAGCATGTGGTGGGCGGTGGTTGGCCGGCCGTGGACGTGCGGCACGAGATGCTTCAAGAGGCGGTGGAAATCATCCGGGCGCTGTTCGAGGGCGGCCATGTGAACCGTCGCGGCCCGCACTTCGACGTGGAGTCGGCGCGGCTCTGGGACCTTCCGGACCAGCCTGCGCCCATCGGCATCGCCGTCTCCGGGGACCAGTCGTGCGAGCTCGCCGGCAGGCTCGGCGACCTGGTGATCGCCACGGAACCCAAGGCCGACCTGCTGGCGGCGTTCGACCGGCACGGCGGCGCGGGCAAGCCGCGCGTGGGGCAACTGCCGGTCTGCTTCGACCCCGACCGGGACACCGCGATCAAGCGCGCCCACTCCCAGTTCCGCTGGTTCGCCGGAGGCTGGAAGGTCAACGCGGAGCTGCCGCACCCGGACTCCTTCGAGGCGGCGACCCAGTTCGTCACCCCGGACGACGTCGCCGACTCGATCCCGTGCGGCGACGACCCGGACGCCTTCGTCGAGGCCGTACGCCCGTTTGCCGAGGCGGGCTTCACCGAGATCGCCCTGGTGCAGATCGGCGGCGACACACAGGTGCCGTACATCGACTGGGCGCAGAAGACGCTGCTGCCCGCGCTGCGGGACGCGCTCGGCTGACCGCGCGGGTGCCATAAGCTGCCGGTCCGTACTTCTGCCGTCCGCGCAGCCCGCAACAGGAGAGTCTTCCGTGACACTGGCGTTCGTCCCGCCCGAGACGTCCCCCTCGCCCCAGGCCCCGCTGTCCGACCTCGTCGCCCGTGACGCCCGCGAGTTCGGGGTCTACGCGCGGACCGGAGGGTGGGCCTTCGGCCTGTTGGTGGCGCGCAGCGTTCGGCCCGGCGGGCAGGGCGCGGGCGAGACGCCGAAGGTGTCGGCGAAGGAGTTCGCCGAGCTCGCCGGCTGCTCCCCCGACCGCGTCATGCGCTACTACAAGGCCTGGGACCGGGCCGCCGACGACGGTCTCGTCCCGCACTTCGAGGCCCTCGCCCCGGGCCAGGAGGTGGAGCTGCCCGACGCCGACGTGTGGCTCGGCTACTACGTCTCCCGTAACAGCGCCACCTCCGAGCGGGGCACCGCCATCTCCGAGGCCGCCGAGGCCGAGGGCATCCGCCCCACGAAGGCCCTGGAGGTCGCCGAGAACCCCACGGCGCTGCGTGCCGCGATCCTCGCCGACCCCTCCACCGCCCGCGCCGCCCGCCAGGCGCTCCTGGACCGGGTCCGCGAGGACCCGGACCTCCAGGCCGAGTTGGCGCGGGACGTCGTGCGCACCGACGACCTGAAGAAGGCCGTCGCCACGGAGAGCCGCGCGGCGGACCGGATCGGTTACGTCCGGCAGATCGCCGAGTCGGGCCAGATCAAGACCCCGGCCGGGCAGACCGTCGACGCTCCGGTCGACGTGCGCCAGGAGGCCGAGCGGCATCTGTCCCTCATCGAGGAGCTGGAGGACGACGAGGGCACGGGCGAGTGGGCCACCGAGGCCTACGACACCATGAAGACCCTCGTCGCCGAGACCGTGGAGGCCGACCCCGAGCTGCGGGTGCAGGAGCGGCGGACGAAGTTCTACAGCAGCCTTCAGAAGGCGACGAAGGTCTTCGAGGAGCTGACCTTCGACGATGTGCAGGAGTTCGTCGAGGACGACATGGTGCAGCGTCTTGAGGAGCTCCAGCAGGCCATCTCCACGTGCATCACGGCGCTGCGCGGGGCGCAGGGCGGCACGGCGCGGGAGCAGTAGCCCCGCTGACGCCTCATTCGCGGCTCACGCACCGTTCACGCCGTCGCTCACTCCGTGTGGCGGCGGCGTGTCCACAGCGGCAGCGCGAACCAGCACAGCAGGTACCAGACGACCACGCCCGTGACCAGCCAGGGCACGTAGCCGTCGTGGGTGGCGACCCGCAGGATGAGCAGCAGTGAGGAGCCCGTCGTGGCGAGAAGCAGGATCAGGCCCACGAACGTCAGCCGGGAGGCCCACTCAACGGCCTGCGGCTTGATGCGCCGGCCGGAGACCAGACGGTGCAGGGACACCGGACCGATCAGGGCCCCGGTGGCGGTGGCACCCAGCATCACCGTCACGATGTAGATCGTCTGGTCCGTGTCGCTCAGCGTGCCGTACTTCGGCGTGAAGACGACGGTGAGCAGGAAGCCGAACAGGATCTGGACGCCCATCTGGGCCACCCGGACCTCTTGCAGGAGCTCACCCCACATCCGGTCGGCCCGCTCCTCCTCGCTCTCGTCGCGTCCCGTCCGTCTTTCCTTCTCGGTCATGCGGGCCGGGTATCCCCGGCGTTGAACGCTCAAACGAGTGGGCTCCGGGAGCAGCGGCGGGCCGCTCCCGGGCCGCAGGCGTCTACCAGCGGTTTTCCACCTGGTCCTTGATCCGCCGGTCGTAGAGGTCCCGGACGGCGGCCAGCGTGTCCGCGGACAGCTCCGGCAGCGCTGCGGCGGCCGCGTTGGCACGGGCCTGCTCGGGCGAGCGGGCGCCGGGGATCACGGTGGTCACGCCGGGCTGCTGGATGATCCAGCGCAGCGCCAGCTGGGCGGGGGTGAAGCCCTCGGGGGCGAGGGCGGCGAACTCGACGGCCGCCTCGACACCCGACTCGTAGTCGACGCCGGAGAAGGTCTCGCCCTGGTCGAAGGACTCGCCGTGCCGGTTGTAGGTGCGGTGGTCGTTCGCCGGGAACACGGTGTCCTTGGTGTACTTGCCGGACAGCAGGCCGGAGGCCAGCGGCACGCGCGCGATGATGCCGACGCCCGCCTTCTCGGCGGCCGGCAGGACCTCGCGCAGCGGCTTCATGCGGAACGGGTTGAGGATGATCTGCACGCTGGCCACGCCCGGCCGGGCGATGGCGGTCAGCGCCTCCTCGCAGGTCTCCACGCTGACGCCGTACTGGGCGATGCGCTCCTGCGCGACCAGGGTGTCCAGGGCGTCGAACACCTCGTCCGTGGAGTAGACGGAGGTCGGGGGGCAGTGCAGCTGGACCAGGTCGAGACGGTCCACGCCGAGGTTGCGGCGTGAACGGTCGTTCCAGGCACGGAAGTTGTCGAGAACGTAGTTCTCGGGGATCTGGTCGACGCGGCGGCCCATCTTGGTCGCCACGAAGACGTCCAGCTCGGGCCTGCCGCGCAGGAAGGCGGCGATGGTCTGCTCGCTGCGCCCGTCGCCGTACACGTCGGCCGTGTCGAAGAAGGTCACGCCCGACTCGACGGCCGCGTCCAGGACCGCGAGGGCTTCCTTGTCGTCGACGTCTCCCCAGTCGGCGCCCAGCTGCCACGTCCCCAGACCGACGACGGATGCCCGCTGACCCGACCTACCGATTACACGCTCGTCCATGGCGTCAGTGTGTCATTGGCGGTCCCCCTGCGCGGAACGGACCCCTCCGCCCCGCTACCTGTGAATCCGTCACCCACACGGGTGAATCGGATCGACAGGCCCGCGGCGGCTGTCAAGCCGGTCCCTAGCGTGAGCCCGTGAACGACGACTTCAGCCGCAGGGGCTTCCTCCGCGCCGCCGCCCTGGCGGCGGCACCGACTCTTCTCCCGGCGGATCCGGCCGTCGCCGCCCAGGAGTTGCCGGATTTCCCGACGGACGTGGCGCTGTACCGCTCGGCGTACCGCAACTGGGTCGGTGAGATCACCGCCGACGGGCTGTGGGCCTGCGCTCCGGACGGCCCGGACGAGGTACTGGCCGTCGTCAACTGGGCGTGGCGGCACGGCAGGAGAGTCCGCGCCCGGGGGTCCTCGCACGGCTGGTCACCGCTGACGATCACGCCGGGTACGGAGCCGGACGCGCCGGTCCTCCTCGTCGACACCGCCTCCCGTCTCACCGGCCTGTCGCTTCAGTCGCCGACCTCGGTGCGCGCCGGCACCGGCGTCACCCTGGAGGCGCTGCTCACCTTCCTGGAGGAGCGGGGCCTCGGCGTCACCGCCGCACCCGCGCCCGGCAACCTCACCCTGGGCGGCGCCCTGGCCATCGACGCGCACGGCAGCGCCGTACCGGCACACGGCGAGCAGCGGCTGCCCGGGCACACGTACGGCTCGCTGAGCAATCTCGTGCTGTCGCTGACGGCCGTCGTCTGGGACGAGACCGCCGGCGCGTACGTGCTGCGGACCTACGACCGTGACGAGGCGGACTGCGCCGCCCTGCTGACCCATCTGGGCCGCGCCCTGGTCACCGAGGTCGTGCTGCGGGTGGGCGCGAACAGCAACCTGCGCTGCGTCAGCCGTACGGACATCCCGGCCGGCGAGCTCTTCGCCGCGCCCGGCGCCGAAGGACGCACCCTCGCGAGCTTCCTCGACCGGGCCGGGCGCGCCGAGGCGATCTGGTTCGCCTTCACCGAGTTCCCGTGGCTGAAGGTGTGGAGCGTCTCCCCCACCCGGCCGCTGACCTCGCGGCACGTGCGGACGCCGTACAACTACCCGTTCTCGGACAGCGTCCCGACGCCGGTCGCGGACCTGGTCGGGCGGATGGTGTCGGACGGGGCGTGGTATCTGGCGCCGGTGCTGGGCAACGCGCAGTACGACGTGGCCGCGCTGGGGCTGGTGGCGACGTTGTCGGCGGACATCTGGGGGCCGTCCAAGAACACGCTGCTCTATCTGCGGCCGACGACGCTGAGGATCGCCACGAACGGCTACGGGGTGCTGACCAGCAGGGCCCAGGTGCAGCGTGTGGTCGCCGAGTTCACCGCCTTCTACCGGGAACGGCTCTCGGCGTACGCCGACCGGGGGCAGTTCCCGGTCAACGGGTCGGTGGAGATCCGGGTGACGGGGCTCGACGATCCGGCGGACGCCGGCGTGGCCGGGGCGCGGGCCCCGCTGCTGTCGGCGCTCGCGCCGCGCGCTGACCGTCCCGAGTGGGACACCGCCGTGTGGCTGAACATCCTGACGCTGCCCGGCACACCGCACGCTCAGGCGTTCCTCAGCCAGATGGAGCGGTTCCTGCTGCGCACCTTCGATGGCGAGTACGCCATGACGCGGGTCGAGTGGTCGAAGGGCTGGGCCTACACGCGGGACGCCACCTGGAGCGACGGCGAGGTGCTGGGCGCGGTCGTGCCCGGCACCTTCGGGGCGGACGCGTGGGGCGAGGCGTCCGCGGCCCTGGAGCGGCTCGACCCGCACGGCGTGTTCGGCAACGCCTTCCTCGACCGGCTGTTCCGGTGAGGCCCGGTCACTCGCGGGAGGCCAGCGTCCTGGCGTGCACGGTGCGGGCGACCCGCACTCCGATCCACTGCTTGAGGCGGCGCCAGGCCTGCGACTGTCCGGCCGCCCGGTCGAGCCGGTAGTACAGCTGCGGCGGGACGTAGGGCAGCAGGGGCGAGTGGCGCTGGCCGAGCAGGGCGAACATCTGCTGCGGGGGCAGATGGATGTAGCGCTGCAGGTCCTCGTACCAGCGGGCGCTGTAGTGGGCCGCGCTCTGGACGGCCAACAGCTCCTGCTGGCGCCGCTGTTGGTAGCCGGCGAGGGCCTGCGGGAGGGTGGCGTGCTCGTGCAGCGCTGTGGCGAGGGCGGCGGCGTCCTCCACGGCGAGGGTGGTGCCGGCGCCGATGGAGTAGTGGGTGGTGTGGGCGGCGTCGCCCAGCAGGACGAGGTTGTCGCGGTACCAGGTGCGGTTGGTCAGGGTGCGGAAGGTCTGCCACTGCGCCTTGCCGTCGGCGCCGGCGCGGCCCATGAGGGAGTGGCCGTCGAGGACACCGGCGAAGATCTTCTCCAGCACGGCCAGGGCCTCGGCCTCGGACGCGGTGTCGAACCCGAGGCCGGTCCAGGTCTCGGGGGCGCACTCGACGACGAAGGTGCCGGCGTCGGGGCCGAAGCCGTAGCCGTAGCCGTAGCACCAGATCCAGCCATGGCCGGACTCGACGAAGGAGAAGGTGAAGGCCTCGAAGTTCTTGCTGGTGCCGAGCCAGATGTAGTGGTTGCGGCCGGCCCGGCTCTCCGTACCGAAGTGGTGGGCGTGGCGGGTGCGCAGGGCGCTGTTGACGCCGTCGCTCGCCACGACCAGGTCGGCGGCGGGCAGGTTCCCCGGTGTGATCTCCTGCTCGAACCTCAGCCGTACGTCCAGGGCGCGGGCGCGTTCGGCGAGGATCTCCAGCAGCCGGTGGCGGCCGATGCCGTACCCCGCGTCGCCGGGTCTGCGGGTCGTGCGGCCTCGGACGTGGGCGACGCCCTCGCTCCAGCGGACCGAGCTTTCCTCGATGACGCGGGCGGAGACGGGGTCGTGTTCGCACAGTTTGTCGAGCAGTCCGCGCCAGTACGTGACGCCCCAGCCGTAGGTGGAGCCCTCCGGGCCGCGTTCGTAGACGGTGATGTCGTGGGACGGGTCCCGCAGCTTCAGCAGGATCGAGAGATACAGGCCGGCGGGCCCGCCACCGACGCAGGCTACCTTCACGCGCACCCCTAGAAATGGTCTAAAACGGTCATATCACTCCGCAGGGTAGCAAGGCGGGGGCCTTTGGCCACGACATTCGGGATCGCGCCAGTTTCGACTGGTGAGACAGACCACTCGCACCCCGTCCGCCCGCGAAGGATCACCGCAAACGCGACCCCCAAGGGAAGGAATTTCCCCTTCCGGCCTTCACGAGGGCCCCTCACGGCAAGATCATCTTGGTTCAAGTCTGCACGACATGTGGGCACTTGTCCGGATCGCGGCCAACCACTCCCGGCCGATTTCTCCCGCTCTCACCAGGCCCGATAGGCATGCGGAGTCGTCAACCGAACGAACCCAGGAGGTCCGCATGCCGGAACTCAGCCGTCGCCACGCGCTCACCGCCGCGGCCGTCCTCGCCACCGCCGCCGGTGTCCCCGCGGTCACCGCGCTCACCGCGTCCGCGGCCGGCCCCGCCCCCCACCACGACCTGCCGCCCTTCGACGAGGTCTACAAGGGCCGCCGGATACAGGGCGGGCCGCCCTCGGGCGGCGGCCACCACCATCACGGCGGCGGATACGCGGTGTTCGTCGACGGGGTGGAGCTGCATGTGATGCGCAACGCCGACGGCAGCTGGATCAGCGTCGTCAGCCACTACGACCCGGTACCCACCCCGCGCGCCGCTGCCCGTGCCGCCGTGGACGAGCTGCAGGGCGCCGAGCTGCTTCCCTTCCCCGCCAACTGACCTTCCGCACCCGCACCTTGGAGCACGCTCTACCATGACCGTCCGCAAGAACCAGGCCCTGCTCACCGCCGACGAGAAGCGCCGCTTCGTCGCCGCCCTCCTGGAGCTGAAGCGCAGCGGCCGCTACGACGCGTTCGTCACCACGCACAACGCCTTCATCGTCGGTGACACCGACAACGGGGAGCGCGTCGGCCACCGTTCACCGTCCTTCCTGCCCTGGCACCGCAGATTCCTGCTGGAGTTCGAGCACGCCCTGCAGGAGGTGGACGCCTCGGTGGCGCTGCCCTACTGGGACTGGAGCACCGACCGTTCCATACGGTCCTCGCTGTGGGCGCCCGACTTCCTCGGCGGCACCGGGCGCAGCCGCGACGGACAGGTGACGGACGGGCCGTTCGCCGCGTCGGCCGGCAACTGGCCGATCAACGTACGGGTCGACGGCCGTACGTTCCTGCGCCGCTCGCTCGGCACCGCCGTCCGGGAGTTGCCGACCCCGGCGGAGGTGGAGTCGGTGCTCGCCATGCCGGTGTACGACATGGCGCCCTGGAACAGCGGGTCGGACGGCTTCCGCAACCACCTCGAAGGCTGGCGCGGCGTCAATCTGCACAACCGGGTCCATGTCTGGGTCGGCGGACAGATGGCGACCGGCGTGTCGCCGAACGACCCGGTGTTCTGGCTGCACCACGCCTACATCGACAAGCTGTGGGCGCACTGGCAGCGCCGGCACCCCGGCTCCGGCTATGTGCCGGCCGCGGGCACGCCGAACGTGATCGACATCAACGACACCATGAAGCCGTGGAACGACGTGCGCCCGGCCGACCTGCTGGATCACACCGCGCACTACACGTTCGACGCGGCCTGAGCCCCGTAGGGCCCCTCAGGCCTCCGCGGTACGGCACTCCGGGTGACCCCAGCCCTGGGGGTTCTTGGCGATGGGCTCGCCCGCCGCATAGCCGCGTCCGCAGACGCAGCGGCCGGGGAACTTGGCCTTGATGGTGCGCGAGGAGCTGCCGTTCTTCCGGGGCGCCGCCGCCTTGCGGCGCGGGGCCTTGGCCGAGGGGGTGTCCGGGGAGGGCGGCGGCTGCGGGGAGCCGAGGCCGCTGCCCGCGGGCTCCTGCACGACGGCGGCCTGGCTGGCGGCGCGGTCGGCGAAGTCGTTGAGCGGGTCGCCGTCGACCTGATGGGCGGGGACGTAGCGGAACTCGACGGTGCGGCCGGCGAGCAGTTCATCGATGCGCACGACCAGGTCCTGGTTGGCGACCGGCTTGCCGGCCGACGTCTTCCAGCCGTTGCGCTTCCAGCCGGGCAGCCAGGTGGTGACGGCCTTCATGGCGTACTGCGAGTCCATGCGGATCTCCAGCGGTACGCCGGGGTCGGTCGCCGCCAGCAGGCGCTCCAGCGCGGTGAGTTCCGCGACGTTGTTGGTGGCCTTGCCGAGCGGTCCCGCCTCCCAGCGGGCCGGGGTCTCCGTCTCGTCGGCGATGACCCAGGCCCAGGCCGCGGGCCCGGGGTTTCCCTTCGAAGCCCCGTCGCACGCGGCCACAACACGTTCAAGCATGTGCCGATCATGCCATGGGCGGGCCGGGCGCCCGGCCGCGGTGTCGGTCAGGAGACGTCGGTGAGCTGCGGCATGTCGCCCTCGGTGGTGTTGGTGTCGATCACCGAGAAGTTGGCGCCCTGGGGGTCGCTCAGCGCGGCGAACCGGCCGAACGGGCTGCTCATCGGGCCGAAGCGCAGGACCGCGCCGAGCTTGGTGGCCTTGGCGACGGCGTCGTCGCAGTCGGGGACGTTGAAGTAGACGTTGATGTAGGGCGGGACCTCGGGCGGGAAGTCGTCGGTCATCCTCATCCGGCCCAGGGCCATGGTCTCGCCGCCGAGGGTGTAGAGCCGGAAGTCGATCGCGTCGTCCTGCATCTGCCGCTGGCCGTAGCCGAAGACGGCGGGGAAGAAGGTGTCGGACTTCTCCGGCGCGCGGGTGAAGATCTCCGCCCAGCAGAAGGCGCCTGGTTCCCGCATGTCCGCGTCGAAGCCCTCATGGGTGCCGCCCTGCCACACGCCGAAGACGACGCCGCCGGGGTCGCGGGCCAGGCACATGCTGCCGAAGTCGCCGACCGCCATCGGCTCCATCAGGATCTCGCCACCGTTCTCACGGATCCTGGTGGCGGTGGCGGCGGCGTCGGGGGAGGCGAAGTAGAGGCACCACTGCGAGTGGCCTTCCTGGCCCGGCATGGGCGGGACGACCGCGGCCGCCGCCTTGCCGCCCGCGTAGGCCTGCGTGTAGTTGCCGTATTCCGACGACTCCTCGCCGAACGTCCAGCCGAGGACGTCGCCGTAGAAGCTCTTGGCCCCCTCTAGGTCGGTGAACATCGCGTCGGCCCAGACGGGGGTTCCTTCAGGTTTCACGGCCATGGCTGCGGCCCTCTCCCGGCTCGGTGGGTTGTCCGGATTCTTACGCTAGTCACCAGGGAGTCGGGTCGCGCGCCGAATGCCCGGTTGCGTTCCTGGACTGGGGGTGGACGCGACCGGCCGGCGGACGGGACTCGGTATGGCGGGCGGGACGACGCGCGCGTGGTCGGTGGTCGAGCCGGGCCGGTCGGGGCGGGGCGGGGCCGCTGCGGCTGGCGGAGAAGCCGGTTCCGGTGCGGGGGGACGACGAGCTGCGGGTGCGGGTGCGGACGTGCGGGGTGTGCCGTACGGATCTGCGTGGCACCGAGGGTGATCTGCCGGTGCGGCGGGCGGGGGTGACGCCCGGGCACGAGGGCGTCGGCGTGGTCGCGGGGTACAGGTGGCCTCGCGGGCCCTCGACCGGGGCGGAACGCCGGCGGTCGCCGGCATCCATCTCACCGACGTCCCCGCGCTGCGCCACGAGAGCGAGCTCTTCTACGAGGAGCAGTTGCGCGGCGTCACCTCAAACACCCGCGAGGACGGCCGGGAGTTCCTGGCGCTCGCCGCCGAGCACGCCGTGCGGCAGGGCGTTTCGACGGGGCCGCCGTGCTGGTGACCGACCTGTCCTGAGGCTCGCGCGCGCCCCTCGCGCCCGCACGTCGAGGCGAACGCGACCGGCGTGCGGGCACGGGCGCGTGTGCCCTCTGCCTCCAGGGAGTGTTTGCACCACCCAGGTGATCAAACCGCCCCCTTCGCGCCGTACCGGGCCCACCACCTGCGCTGTTTGGCTTGTCCCTGCGGCGCGTACGGCTCACCCGTGCCAGAAGGCACACCCCGTCACGCGCCCGGAGGTAGTCGTCGTCATCACCCGTCAGTCCACTCGTCGTCATCGATCACTTTGCTCACTCCTGATCACCCTCCAGGGAGAGATACGTGTCCGTACCCGAGAGCGTCACCGGACCCGCAGCCGAGGACCCGGCCCCCGCAGCCGACGGACAACTCACCAGTCTCAGCACCCACGCGGCACGCCAGCTCACGACGACCACCAAGTCCGAACCGCAGATGCAGGCCATCTCCTCGCGATGGCTGCTCAAGATGCTGCCGTGGGTGGACGTCAAAGGCGGCACCTACCGGGTCAACCGACGTCTCCAGCTGCGCGTGGGACGCGGCCGGGTGCAGTTCGAGCAGAACGGCGCCTACGACATCAAGGTCATCCCGCAGACGCTCACCGAACTCCCGGTGCTGCGCGGCTACTCCGACCTCGACGTCCTGAAGGAGATCGCCACCCGGTTCCGGGTGCGTGAGGTCCGGGCCGGCCAGGTCCTCGTGGAGGCCGGGCAGCCAGTCACGGAGGCCTACCTCGTCGTGCACGGCCGGTTCACCCGCTTCGCCGAGGGCAAGTACGGCGAGGAGGAGATCCTCGGGGTCGTCACCGACGGCGACCAGCTCGGCGACGAGGGCATCGGCCAGCCGGACCCGCTGTGGCTCAGCTCGGTGCGGGCCGAGACGGCGGGCGTGCTCCTGGCCCTCCCCTGGGCCGTGGTCACGGAGTTCACCGACCGGGTGCCGTCCCTGGCAGCGCACCTGGAGGCGTACGCCGAACGCCAGAACCTGCCCATGAACCGCAAGGGCGAGGCCGACGTCCCGGTCCAGGCGGGCCATGTCGGTGAGCCGACCATCAACGGGGGCTATGTCGACTACGAACTCGCGCCGCGCGAGTACGAGTTGTCCCTCACCCAGACCGTGCTGCGGGTCCACACAAGGGTCGCCGACCTCTTCAACGACCCGATGAACCAGACCGAGCAACAGCTCCGTCTGATCGTCGAGGAGATCCGCGAACGCCAGGAGTGGGAGCTGGTCAACAACCGGGAGTTCGGGCTGCTGCACAACGCCGACTACGGGCAGCGCATCCCCACCTTCGCGGGCCCGCCGACCCCGGACGACATGGACGAACTGCTCTCCATGCGCCGCAAGACCAAGCTGTTCATCGCCCATCCGAAGGCCATCGCGGCCTTCTTCCGGCAGTGCAACCGGCGCGGTCTGGTGCCCGGCACCGCGAATGTCGACGGGCACGAGATCCCCGCCTGGCGCGGTGTCCCCATCTTCCCGTGCAACAAGATCCCGATCAGTGCGCAGCACACCAGCAGCATCATCGCGCTGCGCACCGGCGAGGGCGACCAGGGCGCCATCGGGCTGTACCAGACGGGGATCCCGGAGGAGTACCAGCCGGGCCTGAACGTGCGGTTCATGGGCATCGACACCAACTCGATCATCCGCTACCTCGTCACCGCCTACTACTCGATGGCGATCCTCGTCCCCGACGCGGTCGGGATCCTGGAGAACGCCCAGATCGGCCGGACGGCCGAGTGACCGCGTGGAGCACCCGATGAGCACGTCCTCCGCCGGCTTCACCATGCCGGGACCGCCGAACATCGCGAGCACGCTCCGCACCCAGCGGCGCGGCGGGGCGATCCCCGGCCTGCGGTACCGGCAGGTCGCGCCCGCCGACCCCGAGAAGGCCGCGGAGGTCGACCGCAGGCTGGAGGACTGGGCCCGGCGCCTCGATCTGTTCCCCGAGGCGTGGCAGGGCGACTTCTCGGGGTTCCAGTTCGGGCGGGCCGTGGTGCTGCAGCATCCTCAGGCACTGGATCTGGAGCGTCTGACGGTCGCCGGCGAGTTGCTGCTCGCCGAGAACGTCGTCGACTCCTGCTACTGCGAGGAGGACGAGGGCCGCGGCGGATCGCGCCGGGGCCTCGGGGGTCCGCTGATCCTGGCCCAGTCGGCGCTCGACCCGTTCCACGGGATCCCCGAGCTGGAGGAGGAGTGGCGGGAGGGCGTACGGGCCGACGGGCCCTTGCGTTCGTACCACTTCGCCCTCCAGGACTACGCCGCCTTCGCCACGCCGAGCCAGACCGACCGTTTCGTCCACGACATCGCCCGGCTGCATCTGGGCTATCTCGCGGAGGCGGCCTGGATGGAGACCCGATATCTCCCGCGGGTCTGGGAGTACCTGGTGATGCGGCAGTTCAACAACTTCCGGCCCTGTCTGTCGATCGTGGACTGCGTGGACGGCTACGAGCTGCCCGAGCCGGTGTACGCCCGCCCCGAGATCCAGCGGGTCACGGCACTCGCCTGCAACGCCACCACGATCGTCAACGACCTCTACTCCTTCACCAAGGAACTCGCGAGCGACCCCGACCATCTGAACCTGCCCCAGGTCATCGCCCGCAACGAGCGCTGCGGTCTCAAGGCGGCCTATCTGAAGGCCGTCGAGATCCACAACCAGATCATGGAGGCGTTCGAGGAGGAGTCGGCCGAGCTGTCGGCCACCTCGCCGCTCGTCGAACGCTACGTCCGCAGCCTGTCCGACTGGGTGGCCGGCAACCACGAGTGGCACGCCACCAACAGCCACCGCTACCACCTGCCCAACTACTGGTAAAGCGCGATCGAATGACAGAGCGTCACACGTACCAGCACGAGGAGTCACAGTTGACCATCGCCCCCGAAGCCGGCACCAAGGCGGTCCAGGTGCCGACCCAGTCGACGTACCAGACCCGTGTCGCGGACTACTGGAACGCCGAGGAGAACCCGGTCAACCTCGAACTCGGAAAGCTCGACGATCTCTACCACCATCACTACGGCATCGGCGCCGCCGACCGGTCCGTGCTCGACGAACCCGACCCCGAGCTGCGGCGGGAGCGCATCACCACCGAACTGCACCGGCTGGAGCACGCCCAGGCCGAGCTCCTCGCCGATCATCTCGGCCCCCTCTCCCCCGCCGACCGTGTCTTCGACGCCGGCTGCGGGCGCGGCGGCGGCAGTGTCACGGCGCATCTGCGGTACGGCTGCCACGCCGACGGCGTGACCATCTCGGAGAAGCAGGCCGAGTTCGCCAACGCGCAGGCCCGCAAGCGGGGCATCGACGGCCGGGTGCGCTACCACCACCGCAACATGCTGGACACCGGGCTGACGTCCGGGGCGTACGCGGCGTCCTGGAACAACGAGTCGACGATGTACGTCGAGCTCGACCTGCTCTTCGCCGAGCACGCCCGGCTGCTGCGCCGCGGGGGCCGCTATGTGACGATCACCGGCTGCTACAACGACACCTACGGGCAGGCCTCTCGCGAGGTGTCCCTCATCAACGCGCACTACATCTGCGACATCCACCCGCGCTCGGAGTACTTCCGCGCCATGGCCCGCAACCGGCTCGTCCCGGTCCATGTGGAGGACCTCACCGAAGCGACCATCCCCTACTGGGAGTTGCGCAGTGAGGCCGAGCACCTGGTGACGGGCATCGAGGAGACGTTCCTGAACGCGTACCGCAACGGCAGCTTCCAGTATCTGCTGATCGCGGCGGACCGCGTCTGAGCGACGGTCGAGCCGGCGTCGGCCACGGTCTTCCGTGGCCGACGCGTGTCTTCCCCCTTGGTCCCGGCTGTGCTTGCCTGGGGAACCGTTTTCCGGTGCCCGGGGCGGGAGTCGCCGTATGCGCAAGCCGTGGATCGTGGGAGTGGGAGCACTGCTTGCCGCCGTGCTGCTCGGCGCGTGCGGGGACCCGGCGTCGGGGCCCGAGGCCGCGCCGCCCCCGGAGGTGCCGCGGTCGGCGGTGACCACCCATCAGCGGGCGCCGGCCTCACCGGGCACAGGCGCCCGTACGAGCGCCCCTGCGAAGGCGCCCAGGGTGCTGTACCTGGGTGACTCGCTCGCCATGGAGGCGCAGAAGGTGCTCGGCCGGGAGCTGCGCCGCGACCTTCGGGCGACGTACACCAGCGCCCCGTACTCGGGCACCACCCTGTGCGACTACCTGGAGGGCACGGGCGAGCGATCCCTCGTGCCGGTCGCGGACAAGGCGGCCACCCTGGTGCGCCGGCTGCGGCCCGACTTCGTGGTGCTCCAGTTCTGGGGCAACGCTTGGGGCTATACGCCGTGCATGGACGGGATCACCTACGACGCCTCGCCCGAGAAGTACTTCGAGCGGTACGCGGCCGACATGGAGCGGCTCGCCGACCAGATCGCCGCCGCCGGTGACGCCAGGATCGTCTGGGTGCTCCAGGGTCCGGACCCGATCACTCCCGACCGGGTCCGGCGCGTCAACGCCCTCTACGAGAAGCGGGCCGCCGCCTCGGGCGGACTGGTCGCCGACGCGGGCAAGGCGGTGAGTGCGGCCGGGGCGCGCTACTCCTGGGTGCGGGACCTGCCGTGCACGGCGTACGAGCGCGCCCACGACGGGTACTGCACCCAGCCGGGCCGCGACCGTACGGCCCTGCACCGCGACGACGACTATCTGCACTTCTGTCTGGCGCCCACGACGTCCACGCCGAAGCCCTGCCCGGCCCGCTCCCCCGGGATCCTGCGGATCGCCCTGGAGATCACCCGGGCGATCCGCGAGAACCCGTAGGGCACGGGTCACTCGCCCGCGTAGGCCTTGTCCAGGGCGGCGATGTCGAACTTGTGCATCGCCATGAACGCCTTGGTCACGCGGGCCGCCTTCTGCGGGTCCGGGTCGGTGACCATCGCGTCGAGCCGGTCCGGGACGACCTGCCAGGAGACGCCGAACCGGTCCTTGAGCCAGCCGCACGGGCCCGGCTCGCCGCCGTTCTCGGTGAGCTTGGCCCAGTAGTAGTCGATCTCCTCCTGGTTCTCGCAGAAGATCATGAAGGAGGTCGCCTCGGTGAACTTGAACTGGGGACCGCCGTTGAGCCCGAGGAACTTGTGGCCGTTGGCCGTGAACTCGACGGTCATCACGCTGCCGGCGGGCTGCATCGCGCCCTCGGGGGTAGCGCGCCACCTTGCCCACGCTGGAGTTCTTGAAGATCGAGACGTAGAAATGGGCGGCCTCCTCCGCCTGGCCGTCGAACCAGAGACACGTGGTGAAACCGTCGGATGCCATGAGTACCTCCTGGGCGAGCGGAACGCTGTCACCACTGTCGACCGGTCCTCGCCCCGGAACTCATCGCTCTGCCCGTGGCGAATCTGCCACGGGCAGAGAAACCGTCTTTCGGCGGCGTCCGCGGTCAAGAGTGGAGTCGACGGCATCCCCGCCACGACGAGGAGAACCGATGACACCCCTGACCACGCTCGCTCCACGGGCGGAGGAGGGCGACACCCCGCCCACCCGCTTCGACGACCAGCTCGCGTCCCAGCTGCTGGCCCAGCGCATCGTCCTGCTGGGCACCCAGGTCGACGAGGTCTCCGCGAACCGGGTCTGCGCCCAGCTGCTGATCCTGTCCGCGGAGGACCCGCGCACCGACATCGCCCTGTACATCAACAGCCCCGGCGGCTCGGTGCACGCGGGGCTCGCCATCTACGACACGATGCGGCTGATCCCGAACGACGTCTCCACGCTCGCCATGGGCTTCGCGGCGAGCATGGGCCAGTTCCTGCTGAGCGTCGGCGCCGAGGGCAAGCGGTACGCGCTGCCGAACGCGCGGATCATGATGCACCAGCCGTCGGCGGGTATCGGCGGCACCACCGCGGACATCGAGATCCAGGCGGACAACCTGGAGTTCACGAAGCGGACCATCGAGCGGATCACCGCCGAGCACACCGGCCAGAGTACGGAGACCATCTCCCGGGACGGGGACCGCGACCGCTGGTTCACGGCCGAGGAGGCCAGGGAGTACGGCATGGTGGACCGGGTGGTGGAGTCCCTCACGGACGTCCGCCCGGCTTCCTCCCGGCGACGGATGGGGCTGTGACATGGGGACCTACACGATTCCGAACGTCGTCGAGCGCACCCCGCAGGGCGAGCGGTCCTACGACGTGTTCAGCCGGCTGCTGTCGGAGCGGATCATCTTCCTCGGCACGGAGATCGACGACGGCGTCGCCAACGTCGTCATCGCGCAACTGCTCCATCTGGAGTCGGCGTCACCGGAGAGCGAGGTCGCGATCTACATCAACTCCCCCGGCGGCTCGTTCACTTCGCTCATGGCGATCTACGACACCATGACGTACGTGCAGGCGCCGATCTCCACGTTCTGCGTGGGCCAGGCGGCGTCCACCGCGGCCGTACTGCTGGCCGGAGGGGATCCGGGGCGGCGGTTCGTGCTGGAGCACGCGCGCGTGCTGCTCGGTCAGCCGGCCAGCGGCGGGCGCCAGGGCACGGTCTCCGATCTCGCCCTCCAGGCCAAGGAGATGGTCCGGATCCGCTCCCAGGTCGAGGAGGTGCTGGCCCGGCACACGCAGCACGACATCGCGACGCTGCGCGCGGACATGGACCGCGACAAGGTGTTCACCGCACAGGAGGCGGTGGCGTACGGGCTGGCCGACGAGGTGGTGAGCCGGCGCCTCGCGCGGGTCTGAGGCGCCGGCGCGGCCTCACGCCGCCAGGCACATCCCGTCGTAGGACGAAACGGTCCTGGCGCGGCCGGTGCGCCCGGCGCCCGGCATCTGGCGGCTGGTGAGCCGGACCAACTCGCCCTGCGCCAGCGACAGCAGGTCGCCGAGGCCGAGGCCGAGAGCGTGGGCGGCGGCCGCGAGGACCTCCGAGGAGGCCTCCTTGCGGCCGCGCTCGACCTCCGAGAGGTACGGCATCGAGATCCGGGCGGCGTCGGCCACGTCCTTGAGGGTGCGTTCCTGGGCGAGCCGTTCACGGCGCAGGACGTCGCCGACGAGGTCGCGCCAGAGGGGTTCCCTGGCCGCGGGGCCCGGCGGTGGGACGGCGGGCGGCGCGGGCGTGGCCACGGGGGTGATCGGCGCGTGGGCGGCCGGTGGGCGGGCGGCCGGTGGGCGCAACGGAATGACGCGGGCTTCGTTCGGCGCTTGATTGCTCACTCGCCCAGCCTATGAGCGGGGGACGCGAGGGGAAGGGATCCGCGTTCCGCCCTGGGGGAAATCGCGGTCCCGCCCGGCCCGTCACGCGTCGGTCAGCGCCAGCACCGCGCGCACCAGCTTGCCGACCGGCACGCGCTCGACGACGACGTCGGCGGCGAGGGCGTGGACTATCTCCAGGCCGTGCCTGCCGACGCGTTCGGGATCCTTGGGGTAACGGCGGGGCAGGGCGGAGCTGCTGTCGTACACGCAGACCGTCACCGCGTCGTCGGTGCCCTCCAGGTCCAGGATGTACGGGCCGTTGCTGTGCCGGTCGGCGTTGGTGACCAGCTCGCTGACCACGAGGAGGACCTTGTCCTCGGCGGGCTGTGCGATCGTGGCGCACCATTCGGTCCTGAGCCTGCCGAGGAAGCGCGCGGCGAAGGACCGTGCCTCGGCGATGCATCCCGGTTCGCCGCTGTAGTGCGCCGCCCGCCGTAGCGGTTCCACGGGCACGTCGAAACCAGTCGGAATCACTGCCCCGTCCACGTGCTCGATCATGCGTTTCTCTCTCGGAAGCCGGACTGGCCGGACACTGCTGCACCAGTCCTCGTACCCAGAGCGGAGCCGCGCAGTCACCGTGCAGGTGGCGCCGTACGTCACAGCGGCGGGGAGGACTCCGGCGTACCGCCGGACGTCGACTGTGACTCCGTGGTCATCTCCTCGTCCGGCGGCTCCTGGGACGACGTGGTGGTCTCGGGCGACTCGGGCTCCGTCGTCGGCTCTTCGGACGTGGGTTCGTCGGTCGTGGGCTCGTCCTTGGTCGTCTCGTCCTTCGTCGTCTCGTCCTTGGTCGTCTCGTCCTTCGTGGTCTCGTCCTTCGTGGTCTCGTCCTTCGGCGTCTTGTCCTTCGGCGTCTTGTCCTTCGGCGTCTTGTCCTTCGTCGGTTCGTCCTTCGTCGACGGCGTGGTCGGGGTGGTCGACGTGGAGGAGCTCGGCGAGGTGGGCTTCGACACGCTCACCGACGGGGACGGCTTCACGGGGCGCTTGGTCTTCTTGTCCTTGTGGGCGTCGTCGCCGCGGTGCCGGGCGACCCACTCGTCGTGGTCGTGGTCGTAGATGACGAACTCTTTGACGACCTTCGGCGCGGGGGTGACCACCACGACGTTCGAGGGGCGGTACGCGGGCCAGGAGTCGCCCTTCTGCTTGAGGGTGCCCTGCCGGGCGACCGGCTCGGTCAGCGGGTTGCCGCAGGCGCAGCGCACCCGGGGCACGCCGTGGTCGTCCACGAGGACCGCAGTGCCGGTCTGGAGGACGGCCTGGTAGCCGTCGGCGGCGCCGTCGCGGTAGCCGTGGTTGGTGACGCGGGTGTCCATGCGGAGCTGCACGGGGGTGAGCGAGCGGAGATAGGAGGGGACGTCGGAGGCCTCGACGCCGGCGACCGACGCGAACGCCCTGTTCTTCTCCGGGGCCTGCTGGAGGTACTTGATCTGCTTCTCCACGTCGCAGCTGGCGACGTTGCGGGTACCGCCGTAGAGGCCCGGCGCGCCGCCGTCGACGCCGATCACCGCGTTCGAGGGGGCCGACTCGGTGGCCGGGGACGGGGTGACGGGCGGGGCGGAGCTGTCCGTGGCCGTGGACTCGGTGAACGGATCGGGGCCGGTGCTCCCCGCGGCCTGGAGGAAGACCTCACCCTGGGCGCTGTCGCCGGTGCCGCCGGTGCCGCGGGAGAGGACGACGGCGAGGACCACCGCGGCCACGACCACGGTGGAGAGGATGGCGATGCGGGGTACGGACTTCCACCAGGGCTGGTGGGGTTCGGGGCTCGGCGCGCCCGCGCCGCTGCCGGACGGGGGCGGCGCGGGCGGGCCCGAGGGCGGCTGGGAGGGGCCCGACAGGGGTCCCGAGGGCGGTCCTGAGGGCGGTCCTGAGGGACGGCCGGACGGCGGAGGTTCGACGCTCACGAGGCCTTCTTCCCGACGCAGGATCCGTGCGGGATGCCCGGCGTGGAATTCCTGCGACGCCTATGCCTTCTGCCATTTTCGTCTTGCCGCTTTTGCTACTTCTGTCATCTTTTGGCAGCTCTCCCATTCTGTGCTCCGGTGGCCGTCCGTACGCAAGCCGACGCGGACGGACCTCTCGGCGGGCGAGCGGCCGGGGCGCTGCTTAGCGTGGTCAGGGTGAGCGTGCTGACCCCGTCCCGTCCGGCCGTGGCCGCCCATGGCTGGGTGCGGGCCTTCGTCACGGTGCTGGCCGGGCTGGTCGCGATGGGCGTGGTCGCCGCGCTGGGGCTGTGGGCGGCGGGGGCGGCCGACCTCCCCGACAACGCCTTCCCGCGGGTCGTCGCGGCGACCGTGGTCACGGCGGTGGGCGGCACGATCGAGCTGTCGGGGGACGCCGGGGTGCTGGCCGATCCCGACGCCGGGCTGACCGTGATCCCGCTGTCCGTCACGCTCACCGGCGCGCTCGTCCTGGCCGCCGGGTTCCTGCGGCCGCTGCGGCACCGGGCGGTCGCGGGCGCCGGGGAGCTGGCCGGGTGGGCCGCCCGGATCGCCGTGCTGTGGCTGGCCGCGCTGCTGGGGCTGTCCTTCACCGCTCGCCAGAGCTTCTCCCTCTCCCTCGACGAGCTCGGGCAGGACGTGCTCGCCGACATCGGCGACCTGTTCGGCATCTCCCCGGAGGTCGGTTTCACCACGGACGTCGTGTCGAGCGTCCTGTTCGGACTGCTGTGGCTGGCGGGCGTGCTGGTCCTGGCCCTGCTGGTCTCGCGCGGGGCTCCGCTGCCGGGCCGGCTGCTGCGCTTCCAGGAGTCGGTGCGGCCGGCCGCGTACGCCATGGTGGCGCTGCTGCTGGCGTATGTCGTGCTCGGTGTGGTCATCGGCGTGATCGTCGCGGCGACCCGGGGGCATCCGGCCGAGACGTTCGCGGCGATGCTGCTCGGCCTGCCGAACCTGGTGTGGCTCGCCCTGACGATCGGGCTCGGCGCCACGTGGGACGGCAGGGTGGACGGGCCCTTCGGGCTGCCCATGCCGCATGCGCTCGACGAGGTGCTGCGCGGCGGCGAGGTCTCCGAGCTGAACCTGAGCACCCTCTCGGAGCACGACGGCCGGGTGTGGTGGCTGATCGCCGTCGACGCGGTCCTGCTGCTGGCCGCGGCCTTCGTCATGGCGCGGCGCTCACCGGCCCGGATCCGCCCCTGGCAGCACGCCGTGCACATGGCCGTGGCGCTGGCCCTCACGGTCCTGACGATCTGCCTCCTCGCCCGCACCTCCGCCCACTACGGCCTCTCGATCCTCGGCATCGGCGAACTGGGCGGCGACCTGGCCGGCGAACTCCTCCTGAGACCCCACATCTGGCCCGCCATCGGCCTGGCCCTGCTCTGGGGGCTGGTCACGGGGTTCCTCGGCGCGCTGCTGGCCCGGCCCCTACGGCATCGGGGCGAGGTCGCGGAGCGCGGGGAAGGCTGAGCGGCGCGGCGTTCACCGAAGGGCGAGGGGCCGCCGCGCGGCAGACCGGGCCGAGAGACGGCTGCGCCCAGCGCGTCGGGACTTCCGCACGTCCTTCGCTGACTCCTCCGGGGCTCCTGCGGCCCCGTGGCCCGTGGCCCGTGGCCGCGCAGTCGGCCGGCGCCCCCACAGCCGGGCCGGCCGCCCGGACGAGCGACCGAGGTTCACTGCCGGAATACCGGTTCCGCCCAGCGTGGCGGTGGCTTCGGCGGGTTCTTCGCGGGGGCTTCGGGGGCCGGTACGACCTTGTGGTCCACCGCCGTCGCCGGGCGGCCGCCCGCGGGGCCTCCGGTGACCGCGGCGCGCAGGTCGGTGACGAAGGCGAGGCAGGAGTCGTGGCGGTCGTCGGGGCTCTTGGCCAGGGCGTCGGCGAAGACGGCGTCCACGGGCGGGGCGAGGTCGGGGCGGGCCTCGGTCAGGGGCGGGGGGTCGTCGTACTGGTGGGCCCAGAGCAGGGCCATGTCCTCGTCCCGGCGGAACGGCGGGTGGCCCGTCAGGCACTCGTAGACCACGCAGGCGAAACCGTAGACGTCGCAGCGGGCGTCGACCGGCTTGCCCGAGATCTGCTCGGGGGCCACGTAGTCGAGGGTGCCGACGAACTGGCCGACGGTGGTGAAGCCGGTCAGGGACAGGGACTTCTTCGTCAGGCCGAAGTCGGTGAGGTAGGCGTGCTCGGGGTGGTCGCTGTCGGTGCCGCGGGCGACGAGGATGTTGCCGGGTTTCACGTCCCGGTGGACCAGGCCGTTCTCGTGCGCCGCGTCGAGCGCGGAGGCGATCTGCGCGGCGATCCGCAGGGCCGTCGCGGGCGTCAGCGGACCCTGGCTGTCGAGCAGATGACGCAGGTCGCTGCCGGAGACGTAGCGCATGGCGATGTAGAGGACGCCGTCCGTCTCGCCGGCCTCGAAGACGGGCACGATGTGCGGATGGTCGATCGCTGCGGCCGCCCGGGACTCGTGGGTGAAGCGGCGGCGGAAGGTGTCGTTGCGGGCGAGTTCGGGCGCGAGGAGCTTCAGCGCGACCGTGCGTTCCAGGCGCAGGTCCTTCGCGCGGTAGACCACGGCCATGCCGCCCCGGCCGATCTCGCGCTCGATGCGGTAGCCCGCGACCTGGCGGCCGATCAGCTCGGAGGGCCGGCCGGAGAAGAGGCTGGTGTCACGGGCCATCGGGTGTCACGACCCTGGTCGGGGCATGGCCGGGGTCGTCGGCGGCCGCGCGGGGGCCGTCGTCCGTGGCGTAGGTGGTCAGCCGGGCGCCGTCCACGTACTCCCACCGCCCCTCCTCGGCGTCGTACAGCCACATGGACTCCCCGTCGACGACCGCCCCGATCCGCAGCCCCGAGGTACGGGCGCGGAACGACTCGCCGTCCAGGCCGCCGGACACCAGGTCCTCCACCACGGACCGGTAGTCGGCCAGCACCCGCTCGACGCGGGTGAGCAGCGGGCGCGGATCGGCCGTCCGGGTGACCGGGCCTCCGTCGGCGGTGGGCGGGTCGCGGGGGACGGCGACCAGGAAGCGGCCGTCGACCCAGGCCGACCAGCCGTTGGCGCACAGGACGTGCCCCCAGTCGCCGCGCCGTTCGACGAGCTGGACCGGCAGGAACGCGTCGAGGGGCACGGTGGGCCGGGCGGGGTCGGGCTCCTCCCAGGCGGGCATGCCGCGCTGCGGGACGACGTGGGTGGGCCGGAAGCCGGGGGATGTCATCGTCCGCGCCTACTTCCGCATCACGACGGGTTCACGCCGGCGCAGCAGCCGGGAGACGAGGTAGCCGAAGAGGAGCGAGAGCACGACGAGCATGCCGACGTTGAGCAGCCACACCCCGGCCGAGTGCTCGAACAGCGGATCGCCGGTGAGGTCACCGGGCACGATCCGGGCCAGGTCGACGGTGCCGGCCATCGCGGCGAACGCCCACCGCGAGGGCACCAGCCAGGCCAGTTGCTCCAGCACGGGGACGCCGTCGAGCTTCAGCTGAGCGCCGCAGAAGACCACCTGGACGATGGCGAGCAGCACCAGCAGCGGCATGGTCACCTCCTCCTTGGACACCAGCGCGGAGACGACCAGGCCGAGCATCATCGCGGTGAAGGCAAGCAGCGCGACGACGATGGTGATCTCGACAAGGGGCGGCATCAGCACGCCTTCGCCACCGGGGGCGCCAAGGTCGACGCCGAGCAGCGCGACCAGGGTCAGCACGACCGCCTGCAGCACGGTGATCGTCCCCAGGACCACCACCTTGGACAGCACGTACGCCCATCTGGACAGGCCGACGGCCCGCTCGCGCTGGTAGATGACGCGTTCCTTGACGAGTTCGCGCACGGCGTTCGCCGCGCCCGTGAGGACGGCGCCGACGCACAGGACGAGCAGCGCGGCGGACGCCTTGTCCGCGGTCAGCCTGCCGCCCGCCAGGAGTCGGGTCATCACCCCCATCACGAAGGGCAGGGCGATCATGACGACGAGGAAGGTGCGGTCGGCGCTGAGCACCGAGGCGTAGCGCCGGATGAGGGTGCCGAGCTGGGCGCGCCTGCTGCGCGGCCGGGGCGGCCGGGTGATGAGGACCGGGCCGGTGCGCGGCTGCCGGGGCTGTGCGGTGGCGTCGGCGATGTACTGCCGGTGGTAGATCGAGGCGCGGTAGTCGCCCGCCCAGTCCCGTTCCTGGTCGCGTTCGAAGGCCTCGAAGGCCTCCGGCCAGTGCTCGAAGCCGAAGAAGAGCAGGGCCTCCTCGGGCGGGCCGTAGTAGGCGATCCGTCCGCCCGGCGCGAGGACGAGGAGGCGGTCGCAGATGTCGAGGCTGAGCACGCTGTGGGTGACGACGATGACGGTGCGGCCGTCGTCGGCCAGGCCGCGCAGCATGTGCATCACCGAGCGGTCCATGCCGGGGTCGAGGCCGGAGGTCGGTTCGTCGAGGAACAGCAGCGACGGCTTGGTCAGCAGCTCCAGGGCGACGCTGACGCGTTTGCGCTGGCCGCCCGACAGACTGTGCACGGGCTGGTCGGCGCGCTGCTCCAGGCCCAGCTCGTGGATGACCTCGTCGACCCGGGCCCGGCGCTCGGCCTTGGCGGTGTCCTGGGGGAAGCGCAGCTCGGCGGCGTAGGACAGGGCGCCGCGGACGGTGAGCTGGGCGTGCAGGATGTCGTCCTGCGGGACCAGGCCGATGCGCTGACGGAGCTCGGCGTAGTCGTGGTAGAGGTCGCGGCCGTCGTAGAGGACGGTGCCGTGGTCGGCGGGGCGCAGGCCGGTGAGGGCGTTGAGCAGGGTGGACTTGCCGGCGCCGCTCGGGCCTACGACGGCGAGCAGGCACTTCTCCCCGACCGGGAAGGAGACGTTGTCGAGGAGGAGCTTGCGGCCGTGGTCGACGGCGACCGCGAGGTCCTGCACCTCCAGGGAGACCTCCCCGGTGTCGACGTACTCCTGGAGTTCCTCCCCGACCAGGCAGAACGCGGAGTGGCCGATGCCGACGATGTCACCGACACCGACCGGGGCGCTGGTGACGGAACTGCCGTTGAGGTAGGTGCCGTTGTGGCTGCCCAGGTCGACGATCTCGTACGTGTCGTCGGGCAGTGCGCGCAGTTCGGCGTGGTGGCGGGAGACGATCAGGTCGTCGATGACCAGGTCGTTGTCGGTGGCGCGGCCGATGCGGACGGCGCGGGCGGGTAGCGGCCGGACGTTCGTGGGCCGGCGGAAGGTGCCCGTCAGGCTCGGCATGGAGACGGCCGAGGGTCGGTCCGCCGAGCCGACCGGCGGGGTGCGGTCGAGCAGGACCGCGCGGGGGCCATCGGACGGGTTGCCGAAGCGGATGACGGTGCCGGGGCCGACGTCCCACTCGCGGATGCGGTGGCCCTCGGTGTAGGTGCCGTTGGTGCTGTTCTCGTCGGCGAGGGTCCAGTGGTCGGCGTCGGGGCGCAGCACCGCGTGGTGCCACGAGACGCGGGCGTCGTCGATGAAGATGTCGCTGAGGGGGTCGCGTCCGACGTGGTAGTCGCGGCCCGGGGTCATCACGGTGGATCCCGACTCGGTCTCCAGGACGAGTACAGGCGCGGTCGGTGCGGCCGGTCGCTCCGCCATGCCATGATTCTATCGATCTGTTCGGATATGCGCCTGCTTGAGCGGGTTCCGCCCATCAGGGCTAGCCGACGGGGACGAACAGGGCCGGGATGGTCCGCTGCATCCGCAGGGCGTCCACCGACTCGGCGAGCAGTTCGTACTCGGTGGTCTCGTCGCTCACGGCGATCCGCACCAGCCGTCCGGCCGCCAACTCATCGGCCACCAGCTCCTGTTGACCCAGGTCACCGCACCAGGTCCGGAGCACGGCCGGCACGTCGGGCACATTGTCGGCGACCGGGACGAGGGCACTCGGCGGGAAGTGCTCGGCGTCCGGTCGCGGGTCTAATCGCTCGGCGATCCAGGAGGCCCGGTCCCGTAGCCACCACAGCGCGAGGGCCAGGGTGGGCGCCCGGTACGTTCCCAGGGGTACTCCGATGCGCCGGCCGCCGCAGACGCCGTATGCGGTGACATGGCACAGGAACTCGTCGTGCACGTGACCTCCCCCGTGTTGCCGTGTTCGCCTGTCGGCGGACCTCGCTTTCCCTGCGGCTCGTGAGCGGTGCGTAAGGGCGCCGTCGCCCCATGTGAGGCACCCTCGTAGTGAGTATGTTCACTACTGAAACACTGTCACCACGACTTTCCGGCCAGTCTCCTGGCATATTCACAGCCCGTGTTGGCTGAAATACGGCGGGTACACGTCAACAGGGGTCGTGACCGGGCATTACCTCGGGAGGACCGATGAGTTCCGTACGTCGCGGCGGTCTGACCGTTGAAGGCCTGGACCAGTGAAGGCCGCCGAGGGGACCGCCGCGAACGGAGCGCACCATGACCACGAACACGCGAGTGGACGCGGAATTCACCGCCGTCCTGCTCAAGAGCCCCAGCGAGGGCGGCTGGACCTATGTCGTCTGGCCGGAGTCCGCCGACTTCTTCGGTACCCGCGGACTGGTCAAGGTCCGTGGGACGGTCGACGGACATCCGTTCCGGAGTTCGTTCATGGCCCTCGGGGACGGCACCCACAAGCTTCCCGTGAAGGCCGAGGTGCGCGAGGCCATCGGGAAGCAGGAGGGCGACTCGGTGACCGTGCGCCTGACGGAGCGGATCAGCCCTTGAGGATCTCGTCGATCCGGGCCAGCTCCTCCGCGTCGAAGTCCAGGTTGCGGATGGCGGCGACGCTGTCCTCGATCTGCTGCGCGCTGCTGACGCCGACGAGCGCCGAGGTCACCCGGCCGCCGCGCAGGACCCAGGCCAGGGCCAGCTGGGCCAGCGTCTGGCCGCGGGACCCCGCGATCTCGTTCAGGGCACGCAGCTTGCCCAGCAGCTCCTCGGTGATCGCGTCGGCGTTCAGGAACGGGCTGCCGCTCGCGGCCCGCGAGTCCTTCGGGATGCCGTCGAGGTAGCGGGAGGTCAGCTGGCCCTGCGCCAGCGGGGAGAAGACGATCGAGCCGACCTGCAGCTCGTCCAGGGCGTCGAGGAGCCCCTCGTCCTCGGGGCGGCGGTTCAGCATCGAGTAGGCGGGCTGGTGGATGAGCAGCGGGGTGCCCAGCTCGCCCAGGATGCAGGCGGCCTCGCGGGTCTGCTCGGCCGAGTAGTTGGAGATGCCGACGTACAGCGCCTTGCCCTGCTGCACCGCCGAGTGCAGGGCGCCCATCGTCTCCTCCAGCGGAGTGTCCGGGTCGGGGCGGTGCGAGTAGAAGATGTCGACGTACTCCAGGCCCATCCGCTTCAGGCTCTGGTCGAGGGAGGACAGCAGGTACTTGCGGGAGCCCCACTCGCCGTACGGGCCGGGCCACATCAGATAGCCGGCCTTGGTCGAGATGATCAGCTCGTCGCGGTACGGCGCGAAGTCCGCCTTCAGCGCCTCGCCGAACGCCGACTCGGCGGCGCCGGGCGGCGGGCCGTAGTTGTTGGCCAGGTCGAAGTGGGTGACGCCGAGGTCGAAGGCGCGGCGCAGGATGGCCCGCTGGTGCTCGACCGAGCGGTCCGCCGGGCCGAAGTTGTGCCACAGGCCGAGGGACAGCGCGGGGAGCTTGAGGCCGCTGCGTCCGGTGCGCCGGTAGGGCATGTCCGCGTAGCGGTCGGTGTGTGCGGTGTACAACGCGACTCCAGAGGGGTTGGCACAGGGAGGCCGGCTTCGATGAGCCGGTGTTCCAGTCGCCCTCCACTCTGTCGTGACCTGCTGGCAGTGGTCCAACAGGTAAATCAGATGGGATTCAGCGGCTACGCTGCTCAATCATGGAACTGCGCCATCTCCAGCATTTCGTGGCGGTCGCCGAGGACCAGCACTTCACCCGGGCGGCCGAACGGCTCATGGTGTCCCAGTCGGGTCTGTCGGCCTCGATCCGGGCCCTGGAACGGGAGTTGCAGACCCCGCTGTTCGTGCGCACGACCCGCAGGGTGACCCTCACCCCGGCCGGGCGGGCGCTGCTGTGCGAGGCGGAACGGATCCTCGCGCAGGTGCGGGCCGCCCACGAGGCGGTGGCCGCGGTGCAGGGCGTGCTGCGCGGGATGCTGGCGCTCGGGTCCGAGCAGTGCATCGCCGGGGTGCATGTGGCCGGGCTGCTCGCGGCCTTCCGTCGGCAGCATCCGGACGTGGAGATCTGCCTGCGCCAGGCGGGCTCGGGCGCGCTCGCGGAGGAGGTCGCGGCCGGGCGCCTCGATCTGGCCTTCGCCGTGCGGGCCGCGCAGGAGGACACCGACCAGCTGCGGGTCGTACCGCTCACCGGCGAGCCGATGACCGTCCTGTGCCACCCCAGCCACCGGCTCGCGGAGGCCGGCGCCGCCGTCACCCCGGAGGAGCTGGGCGGGGAGGTCTTCGTCGACTTCCACCCGGACTGGGGGCCGCGCCGCACCACCGACGCCGTGTTCGCGGCGGCGGGCGTACGGCGGACCGTCGCCCTGGAGGTCAACGACGTGCACAGCCTCCTGGACCTGGTCGACGAGGACCTCGGCATCGCGGTCGTACCGCGCCACTTCCGGCACAAGCGCGGCTCACTGACCGCGCTGCCGGTGAAGGACACCGGCGAGACCGTCTACGAGACGGTCGCCCTGCTGCCGCCCCCGCAGGCCACGAGCCCGGCGGCGCGGGCGCTGATGGCGCTGCTGGAGACGGAGGGCAGCGCGTGACGGACGGCTCATGGGGCGCGCGGCGGACGACCACCGCCGACGCCCAGCGGGGCGGTCGGTCAGGTCCGCGCCGCCCATCAACACATCCGCGGTACGACGGCCGAGGGCGCGCGGGAACACATGCCGGACGGCCCAGGGGCGCGTGACGGACGGCTTTGCGCGATGGTGGAGCCATGCATGCGAAGGACATCCTCATCGACGGGTACAACCGCATCAAGGAAGAAGTCCACGCCGCGGTCGAGGGCCTGGACCCGGACGAACTCGTCGCCCGCCCCTCCCCCGACGCCAACTCCGTCGCCTGGCTGATCTGGCATCTCACCCGCGTCCAGGACGACCACATCGCCGACGCCTTCGATCTCGACCAGGTGTGGCTCACCCAGGACTTCCAGAAGACCTTCGGCCTCGACCTGCCCCGCCACGACACCGGCTACGGCCACACCGCGGCGAAGGTCGCCAAGGTGCGGGTCGACTCCGGCGACCTGCTGACCGGCTACTACGACGCCGTGCACGCCCAGACCCTGGGAGCGCTGCGCGAGGTGGCCGCCAAGGATCTGGAGCGGGTCGTGGACGACCGCTGGGATCCACCGGTCACCCTGGGCGTACGGCTGGTCAGCGTCCTGTCCGACGATCTTCAGCACGTCGGACAGGCCGCCTACGTGCGCGGGCTGCTTCAGAGCGCGTAGCCGGGGAGGACGACGTCCTCGATGAGGGCCTTGCGCTCGTCGAACGGGATGAACGCGCTCTTCAGGGCGTTCACGGTGACGGTGCGCAGGTCCTCGACGGTCCAGCCGGCCTCCTCGACCAGCAGGGACATCTCGCGCGTCATCGTCGTCCCCGACACCAGGCGGTTGTCGGTGTTGAGGGTGACACGGAAGCCGAGGTCCTTCAGCGCGGTGATCGGGTGCTCGGCGATGGAGGTGGCGGCGCCGGTCTGGAGGTTGGAGGTCGGGCACATCTCCAGTGCGACACGGCGGTCCCGCACCCAGCCCGCGAGGCGGCCGAGCTTGCCGTCCACGATGTCGTCGGTGATGCGCACGCCGTGGCCGATGCGCTGGGCGCCGCAGATCTGGAGGGCCTGGTGGATGCTGGACAGGCCGTCGGCCTCACCGGCGTGGATGGTGAACGGCACGCTCTCGCGGCGCAGGTGCTCGAAGGCGGCCAGGTGGTCGGCGGCGGGGAAGCCGGCCTCGGCACCGGCTATGTCGAAGCCGACGACACCGGCGTCCCGGAAGGCCACGGCGAGGTCGGCGGCCTCACGCACCCGGTCGAACATCCGCATCCCGCACAGCAGGGTGCCGACGCGCACCGGGGTACCGGCGGCCGCGGCCTTCGCCATACCGGCCGCGAGCCCCTCCTGGACCGTCTCGACGACCTCGGCGAGGCTCAGCCCGCCGTTGGTGTTCAGCTCGGGGGCGTACCGCACCTCGCCGTACACGACACCGTCGGCCGCCAGGTCGAGGACGTACTCCTCGGCGGTGCGCAGCAGGCCCTCGCGGGTCTGCATCACGGCGAGGGTGTGCTCGAAGGTGGCGATGTAGCGGACCAGGTCACCGGAGTTCGCGGCCTCGAAGTACCAGGCGGCGAGCTCGTCCGGGTCGGTGGTGGGCAGGGTGTGGCCGACCTCGGCCGCGAGCTCGACCACGGTGGCGGGGCGCAGGCCGCCGTCGAGGTGGTCGTGCAGGACGGCCTTGGGGAGGCGGCGGATCACATCGGCGTCTACGCGCGTAGCAGTCATGGCGGGGTCTTTCTTTGAGCCTTGAGCGGGGTGGTTCCGGGAGCGGGGGGAGGGTCAGTCGGCGGGCTGGAGCAGGTCCCAGCGATTGCCGTACAGGTCCTGGAAGACGGCGACCGAGCCGTACGCCTCGTGCCGGGGCTCCTCCAGGAAGGTCACGCCGGCGGCGAGCATCCGGGCATGGTCGCGGGCGAAGTCGTCGGTGTGCAGGAAGAACCCGACGCGCCCGCCGGTCTGGTCGCCGACCCGGGCGCGCTGCTCGTCACCCTTGGCCCGGGCCAGCAGCAGCGCGGTGCCCTGCTCGTCGGCCGCGACGACGACCCAGCGGGAACCGTCCGGACGCGGGGTGTCCTCGACGAGCCGGAAGCCGAGGGCTTCGGTGTAGAAGCGGATCGCCTCGTCGTAGTCGTCGACGACGAGGGTGACCAGGGCGATGCGTCTCATCGGGGCCTTCCGGGAGGTGCGATTGACGGGTGAGGTTATACGTAAAACGTCGTGGGCGCCAGTCGCGTGCGCGAGGGACCCTCGACCGCACCGGGGACGGGACCTAGGCCTCAAGCCCGAACCCGGGCGGGCCCTGGGCCCGATCCGTACCGCGGACTCCCCCGGTACGGTCCGGCCCATGAAGATCACCAAGCCGCCCCGTGCCCCCGAGCAGCGCAAGCGCGATCTCCTGGTCCGCCTGGAGGAGGAGATGGACGTCTGGGTGGCCACGGCCGACGCCGACGGGGTGCCGTGTCTGGTGCCGCTCTGGTTCGTGTGGCACGGCGAGTCCCTGTGGCTCGCGACCCGGCCGACCACCCCGACCGGCCGCAATCTGCGCGACGGCCGACGGGCCCGGCTGGCGCTCGGGGACACGCTGGACGTCGTCCTCGTCGACGGAGACGCGGAGATGTACGCCGCCGACGAGGTTCCGGCCGCGGCGGCCGGGGCGTTTCTCGCGAAGACGGGCTGGGATCCCCGGGCGGACGAGGCGCCGTACGTCTACTTCCGGGTGCGTCCGCGCGTGGTGCAGGCGCGCAACGGCGAGCACGAGATGCGCGGCCGGTATCTCCTGCGGGACGGGGCGTGGGTGGTCTGAGCCGGGAGTACAGCCGGGCGTACCGCCGGCCGACATTCTTTCCACGCACGGGAGTTACCTGGGAGTAATCGCCGGTGGTTTGATGTGCGGCGCCACTCAACCCCCCTCACCCTCAGGGAGATCCAGTGACGCTCTTCGCACCGCGCCGCACCCCGGGCGCAGCCGTGCTCGCCCTCGCGCTCGCCACCAGCGGGCTCGCGGGTGCGGCGCCCGCTGCCTCAGCGGCCTCGACCGCCTCGACCGCCGAGCAGGTAACGCCGCTGCGGGTGCTGTCGTACAACGTGTTTCTGTTCAGCAGGTCGCTGTACCCGAACTGGGGCCAGGCCCACCGGGCCGCTGAGATCGCGAAGGCGTCGTTCTTCCGCGGGAACGACGTCGTGGTGGTGCAGGAGGCGTTCGACAACGCGTCGTCGGACGCGCTGAAGGCCTCGGTGGCGGGCGAGTACCTCTACCAGACGCCGGTGGTGGGGCGGAGCAGGAGCGGCTGGGACGCCACCGGCGGCGCGTACTCGGCGACGACGCCCGAGGACGGCGGGGTCGCGGTCCTCAGCAAGTGGCCGGTGCTGCGCAAGGAGCAGTGGGTCTACAAGGACGCGTGCGGGGCGGACTGGTGGTCCAACAAGGGCTTCGCGTACGTGGTGTTGGACGTGAACGGCACGAAGGTGCACGTCGTCGGCACGCACGCGCAGTCCACCGACCCGGGCTGTGACGCCGGTGAGGCGGCCGCGATGCGCAGCCGGCAGTTCAAGGCGATCGACGCGTTCCTGGACGCCAAGAACATCCCGGCGGGCGAACAGGTCCTGGTCGCCGGTGACATGAACGTCGACTCGCGTACGTCCGAGTACGCCTCGATGCTCGCCGACGGCGGGCTGGTGGGCGCCGACGCGCGCGCCGGGCACGCGTACTCGTTCGACACCCAGGACAACTCCGTCGCCCGTGACCGCTACCCGGACGACCCGCGCGAGGACCTGGACTACGTCCTGCACCGCGCGGGTCACGTGCGTCCGGCGGTCTGGAAGAACGAGGTCGTCAAGGAGCAGAGCGCGCCCTGGACGGTGTCGAGCTGGGGGACGGACTACACGTACACGAACCTCTCCGACCACTATCCGGTGACCGGATACACGGGCTGAGCGAGACCGGCGAGGTGATCGGTTTGGCTCAACCGGCTTGCTGCCGCACCGAGTTGAGCCGAGCCAGCTCGTCGGCGGTCAGGCGGAGGGCGCCCGCGGCCACGTTCTCGGCCAGGTGGCCGGGGTTGCCGGTGCCGGGGATGGCGAGGACGTTCGGGCCCTGGTGCAGGGTCCAGGCGATGCGCACCTGGGCGGGGCTCGCGCCGTGCGCCCGGGCGACGGCGAGAACCTCGTCGTCGTGGGCGGTGGTCGCGCCCCGCTCCCCCGTGTCACCGGCCACGGCGTAGAACGGCACGAAGGCGATGCCCTGTTCGCCGCACCGGCGCAGGAGTTCGTCGGCCTGGGGATCGGGCCGGTCGAGCGCGTACCGGTTCTGCACGCTCACCACGGGCGCGATGGCCTGCGCCTCGGCGAGGTGCCGTGGCTCCACGCTGGAGACGCCGAGGTGGCGGACGAGGCCCGCTTCACGCAGCTCGGCCAGCGCGCCGAAGTGCTCGGCGATGGAGTCCTGCCCCATGCGGCGCAGGTACACGAGGTCCAGGTGGTCGCGGCCGAGCTGGCGCAGGTTCTCCTCGACGTGGCCACGGAGTTGGTCAGGGCGGGCCGAGGTGCCCCAGTCGCCGTCGTACTCGCGGTGGGGGCCGACCTTGGTGGCGATGACCAGGTCGTCGCCGTACGGCGCCAGCGCGGTGTTGATGAGTTCGTTGGCGGAACGCAGGGCGGAGAAGTAGAAGGCGGCCGTGTCGATGTGGTCGACGCCCAGGTCGACCGCCTCGCGCAGGACGGCGATCGAACGGTCCCGGTCGCTCGGCGTCCCGTGGTGGAAGGCGGCGCTGCCCGTGAGCCGCATCGCGCCGAAGCCGACGCGGCTCACGGACAGGTCGCCGAGAGTGAAGGTGCCCGAGGCCTTCGCGGTGATCGTTTCGGAGGTCATCGGCGGAGTCTCGCACACCTCCCGGACACCCGGGTGGCGTCAGCAGTAGAGGTTGCCGCCCGGGGAGACGCCGAGGACCTGTGTGAAGCGCTGGTAGGCGCTGACGCGGCTCTGCACCTGGGCCGGGTTCTTTCCGTCGCATTCCAGGGAGCCGTTGATGGAGCGGATCGTCTGGCCGAAGCCGGCCTGGTTGACCATGGCGTTGTGGGGGGTCATGGTGCCGGGGCCGCTCTGGGTGTTCCAGTACCACAGGCCGGTCTTCCAGGCGACGGCCGACTCGTTCTGCACCCGCCAGGGGTTGCCCAGCAGGTCGATGCCGAGGGCGTCACCGGCCGCCTTGTAGTTGAAGTTCCAGCTGAGCTGGATGGGGCCGCGTCCGTAGTAGGCGTCCTGGCCGGCGGGGCAGCCGTAGGGCTGGCTGCGGTCGCAGTAGTGGGGGTAGTTGGCGGTGTTCTGCTCGACGACGTGGACCAGGCCGCCGGTCTCGTGGTTGACGTTGGCGAGGAAGGCGGCCGCCTCCTGCTTCTTCACCGTGTCGCTGCCGGTGTTGGCGAAGCCGGGGTAGGCGCTGAGGGCGGCGGTGAGGCCGCTGTACGTGTAGAAGGGATTCCGGTTCGGGAACATCTGGTTGAACTGCGACTCGCTGACGACGAACCCGGCGGCGGACGCGGTGGGGGCCGGCTGGAGGAGCAGGGCGGCGCTGCCCAGGGCGAGGGAGGACAGCAGAGCGGCTATGCGGCGCCTCGACACAGGATCAACTCCTTTGCGGAGCACGGCCGCACCCGGCCAAGGGCAGGGCGAAGCAGAGCCTTGTGCGCACGCGCCGACGGGGTCGGCCACGGCGTGGGGGCGGCCGTGGTGGGGGGTATGGAGACACACTCAACCGCTTTGGTCTGTACCAGTCAATGGTGCAGACCAACCAAACTCCAAGTTGACTTCGGTGTGTTGGGAGCGGAGGGGGCTTCGGTTCACCGCGCCGCCCGGCCCGCGTACGCGCGGACATCGGCGTCGGCGTCGTCGACCGCGCTCGCCAGCGCCGTGCGGGCGTCGTCGTGCTCGGCATGGCGCAACAGACCGAGTACGGCGGCCTTGCGCACATCGGCGTTGGTGTCCTTCAGCAACTCGGCGAGAGCGGGGACGCCGGGGTCAGGCGCGGCGCCGCCGAGGGCGGTCGCGGCCCCCGTGCGGACCTGCCAGGCCGGGTCGGTGAGTGCCGCCGTGACGGTGGCGAGGAGTTGGCCGGGGACGCCGAGGACACCCAGGGCCTCCAGGCCGGCGGCGCGTACCAGGACGTCGACATCCAGGATCAGGCCGGTCAGGGCGACCGCCGCGCCCTCGCCCTGTGCCAGGGACCGCTCCAGGTCGATGTGCGGGGCCAGGGCCGCGAACCCGCGCGCCACGGCCACCCGTACCTCACGCGCGGTGTCCGCGGCCGCGGCCGACAGGGCGGCGACCGCGTCCACCGAGACCAGGGCGCGTACGGCGGCCAGGCGCACGTCGACGTCCGGGGCGGCCAGATGTCCGGCGAACAGGGCGGCGTCGCCGAGGCGCAGGGCACGCAGCAGGTCCAGGGCGGTGCTGCGAGCCGTCGGATCCGCGACCGTCAGGGCGGCCACCAGCGTGTCCCGCAACTCCGGTTCCGCCGGGAGGACTTCGGCCAGCTCACGCAGCGAGGAGGCGGCGGCGGCCCGTACGTGTCCGTCGCCGTCGGCCAGGGCGGTGGCGAGGGCCGGGCCCGCTCCGGGCGGGGCCGTCTCGGTCAGCACCCTGACGGCTTCCAGGCGTACGACGGCGTCCGGGTCCTTCAAGTAGGGCTCCAGCGCCCGGAGTTCGGGCTCCTCCTCGGTGAGAGCGACGAGTTCGAGGAGCCGTTCCCGGCTGGATTCCGAGGCACCGTACGTCGCGCCGACGGTCGGGGCGGCGCCGCCCTGCTCCGCTCCGGCCGCCGCCGGCGGTGCCTCCCGGCGCCCCGCCGTGGCCGTCGGCAGCGGATCCACCTCGCCGAGGTGGCGCGAGGGGCCGCCGACGGGGGTGAACTCCGTCACGGGCACCAGGTAGGGGGCGACGGGACGTGCCGTGAACTCCATGGCGCCGGTCGGACTCTTGCGCAGGTCCAGGTGGTGCAGCCAGTCCGAGTCGTCCCGCTGGGGGTGGTCCAGACGCTCGTGGTAGAGGCCCCAGCGGGACTCGGTGCGGGCGAGGGAGGAACGGGCCGCCATCTCCGCGCAGTCACGGATGAACGAGACCTCGGCGCAGCGCATCAGCTCGTGCGGCGTCCGCGCCCCCATCTCGGCGATCTCGTCCCGCATCCGCTCGAAGTGCTCCAGCGCCAGGGACAGCCGGGCGCCGCTCTTGGGCGGGGCGACATAGTCGTTGACGAAGCGGCGCAGCTTGTACTCCACCTGCGGCTGCGCGGGGCCGTCGGGGTTGCGCAGCGGGCGGTAGATCAACTCGTGGGCCTCGGCGAGCTGTTCGCGCGGCAGCTCGCCCTGGTACGCCGTGTACTGGGCGGCGTCCTCGCCCGCCAGGTCGCCGTAGACGAACGCCCCGATCATGTAGTTGTGCGGGACGCAGGCCAGGTCGCCGGCCGCGTACAGCCGGGGCACGGTGGTGCGGGCGTGGTCGTCGACCCGTACCCCCGAGGCGGAGTGACCGCCGCACAGGCCGATCTCGGAGATGTGCATCTCCACGTCGTGGGTGCGGTAGTCGTGGCCGCGTCCGGAGTGGAAGGTGCCGCGGGTGGGACGCTCGGTGGAGTGCAGGATGGACTCCAGGGCCGAGATCGACTCCTCGGGCAGATGGCTGAGCTTGAGGTAGACCGGGCCCCGGTCGGAGGCGACCTCGGCGGCGAACTCCGCCATCATCTGCCCGGACCAGTAGTCGGAGTCGACGAAGCGCTGCCCGTGCCGGTTGACCTGGTAGCCGCCGAACGGGTTGGCGACGTACGCGCAGGCCGGGCCGTTGTAGTCCTTGATGAGCGGGTTGATCTGGAAGCACTCGATGCCGGTGAGCTCGGCGCCCGCGTGGTACGCCATCGCGTAGCCGTCGCCCGCGTTGGTCGGGTTCTCGTACGTGCCGTACAGATAGCCGCTCGCTGGCAGCCCCAGCCGTCCGCAGGCACCCGTCGCGAGGATCACGGCCCCCGCGCGCACGGTCACGAATTCCCCGGTACGCGTGTTGAAGGCGGCGGCGCCGACCGCCTGGCCGTCGGCGGTCAGCACCCGCACCGGCATCAGCCGGTTCTCGATCCGGATCCGCTCGCGGTTCTCCCGCCTGCGCAACTGCCGGTAGAGGACCTTCTTGACGTCCTTGCCCTCCGGCATCGGCAGCACGTACGAGCCCGAACGGTGCACCTGGCGCACCGCGTACTCACCGTGCTCGTCCTTCTCGAACTTCACGCCGTACGACTCCAGGCGCCGCACCATCTCGAAGCCCCGGGTGGCGGTCTGACGGACCGTCGACTGGTCGACGATGCCGTCGTTGGCGCGGGTGATCTCGGCGACGTAGTCGTCCGGTTCGGCCCGGCCGGGGATGACGGCGTTGTTGACGCCGTCCATGCCCATGGCGAGTGCTCCGGAGTGCCGTACGTGTGCCTTCTCCAGCAGCAGCACCGACGCGCCGCGTCCGGCGGCGGTCAGCGCGGCCATGGTGCCCGCGGTACCGCCCCCGATCACGAGGACGTCGCAGGTCAGCTCCTCGGCAGAGTCGAGGGCGGGGATCTGAGTCAGGGTCGCGGGAGTCATGGTGGGTGGCCTTTCGGAGCTTGCGGGGGGGCGCGGGGCTGGGGCGTGGCGAAGAGGTGCGGGCCGAGTGTGGCTGGTCGCGCAGTTCCCCGCGCCCCTGGGTTGGCGGCCGCGAGGCCAACTCAGGGGCGCGGGGAACTGCGCGAACGGCCCCCACCGCCCCGCAGTCGCCGACAGATCCGAGCGCCCGAGCTCATGAGCGGTGACCAATCAGACGGGACTGACATGTCGTCAGAGCACCTTGGTACCGAGAGAATCCAGAACCTGACGGCGCAGGGCCGTCGTCGCGGGGTCGTCGTGGGCGGCGCGGTCGCGGGGCCGTGGCACCTGCCGGATCCCGGTGAGCCCGCCGTCGGCAAGCAGCGCGACCCGGTCGCCGAGGAACAGGGCCTCGTCCACGTCGTGGGTGACGAAGAGGACGGTGGCGCCCGTGCCCCGCAACACTTCCACGAGCAACTGCTGCATGCCGGCCCGGGTCTGGGCGTCCAGGGCGCCGAACGGTTCGTCCATGAGGACGGCGCGCGGCTGTCCGGCGAGGGCGCGGGCGAGCTGGACCCGTTGCCGTTGTCCTCCGGAGAGCCGGTGCGGCAACTGGCGCTCCAGGCCGGCCAGGCCGACCCGGTCCAGCCACTCCTTTGCCCGGGCCCTGCGTTCGGCGCGGCCCAGTCCTCTGATGGCCAGCGGCAGTTCGACGTTCGCGCGTGCCGTGCGCCAGGGCAGCAGCGCGTCCTCCTGGAAGACGAGGGCACGGTCCGCGCCGGGGCCCGTGACGGGCCGTCCGTCCTGGGTGACCTGCCCGGCGAGCGCGGGCAGCAGACCGGCCAGCGTCCGCAGCAGGGTGGACTTGCCGCACCCGGACGGGCCGACGACGGTGAGGATCTCGCCGGGGGCCGCTTCCAGGTCCACCCCGTGCAGCACGGCGGCACCCGGCCGTCCGAGTTCCGCGTCGGTGAGCCCGATCCGGGCGCCGGCGGCGGGGGCGTCGGCCCGGGAGCCGGTCGAAGCGACACGTGTGTGCGTGCTCATGATGTGGCACTCCCCTCGCGCCGCAGCAGCCAGTGCGTCAGCCGGCGTCCGAGAACCTCCACCAGGGTGGAGGTCAGCCAGCCCAGCAGGCCGATGCTGACGATGCCGGTGAAGACACCCGGGTAGTCGATGACGGTGTAGTCCTGCCAGGTGCGGTAGCCGATGCCGTACTCGCCGGAGATCATCTCCGCGGAGATCACACAGATCCACGAGACGCCGATCCCGACCGACAGCCCGCCGAAGATCCCCGGCAGGGCGCCCGGCAGCACCACGGAGGCGAGCACCCGCCACCGTCCGCCGCCCATGGTGAGCACCGCTTCCTCCCACACCGGGGCCAGTGCGCGCACCGCGTGCCGGGTGGCGACCAGCACCGGGAAGAACGCGGCGGTGAAGGTGATGAACACGATGCCCTGCTCGTTGCTGGGGAAGAGCAGGATCGCCACGGGGACGAGTGCGATGGCGGGGACGGGCCGCAGCACCTCCAGGACCGGGCCGATCAGGTCCGCGGTCCAGCGGGAGCGGCCCACGGCGACGCCCGCGGCGACGCCGAGCACCGCCGCGAGCAGGAAGCCGGTCACGATCCTGCGCAGACTGTCGCTCACGTCCTGCCAGTACGCGCCGTCGCCGAGCCGCTGCCCGAACTCCCGGGCCACGTCGGTGACGGACGGGAACTGGTCGAAACGCAGCCACAGTTGGACGTCGAGCGTGGTCAGCAGCTGCCACAGCGCGAGCGCGGCCAGCAGTGACAGGAGGCGTACCACCGGCCGGAACCCGGCGGTGCGCCGGCCCGCGGCGGGTGGCGGCCCCGCGGACGCCTTCTTCGGCGGGGCGGTCACCGCGGTCATGACGCCTGCTCCAGCGCGGTGGCGTAGGAGACGGTGCGGGCGCCGGGGTGCGCCTGGGTGTACGCGCGGGCGCCGGAGGGCGTGACGAAGGGCCGCAGTTCCTTGCCGTCCTGGACCCAGACGGCCCGGTCCGCGTACCAGCGGGTGCCGTTGCCGGCGTCCGGCACATAGGCGGCGCGTACGTCGCCCTTGTGTCCGGCGACGAACTTCAGCAGGGCGGTGGGCGAGTCGAAGGGACGGGTGCGCTCCTCGCCCTTGAGCCACACCTCGGCGCGCGAGGGCTCGGGGGTGGCGGCGAGCCGCTCGGCGTACTCCTTGCCGTACACCCTCTTGATGGGGCCGTCGTCGACGAAGGAGTCGACGTCCACGTCGCCGACGAGCTTCGCGGAGCGCAGCACCGGTACGTCCTTCTTCAGCGCGGCGACGAGCTGCGGCTTGAGAGCCGGGTCGAAGGTGGCGATGCCGCCGCTGCCGTTGTAGAGGTAGACGGCCTCCGGGGGCAGGTCGGTGGCCTCGGCGACCTTCTCGGCGGCCTGCACGGGGTGGTCGTTCAGATAGCGCGTCGCCTCGATCTGCGCGGTGAGGAAGGCGTCGAGGACCTTCGGCCGCTGCTCGGCGAAGTCCTCGCGGACCGTCACCCCGTGGAAGGTGGGCAGGTTGAGTTCCGCCCCGTCGTACAGGGCCTTCGCCTTGCCCTGGAAGGCGAGCAGTCCGGGCCAGGCCACGAACTGCGACAGGGCGTCGACGCTGCCCGCCTGGAGCGCCGAAGCGCCCACCGCCGGCTGCTGGTTGAGTTTGCGGATGTCCTTCTCCGGGTCGAGCCCGGCCTGCTGCAACGCCCGTACGAGGGTTCCGTCGGCGGCCGAACCGACGCTGGTGGAGACGTTCTTGCCCTTCAGGTCCCGCAGCGAGGCCAGCTTCGACTGCGGGGCGGTCACCACGGTGTTGAGGGCGCCGCGCAGGTTGTAGCCGGTGACCGACACGAGCCGGGTGGGGCGGTTCAGCTGCTTGCCGCGGGCGGCGTTGATGAGCAGCGGGAAGTCGCCCATCGACCCGATGTCGATCTTCCCCGCGGTCATCTGCGCGGTGATGGGCGCGCCCGTGGCGTAGTCCTGCCACTCGACCTTGTAGGAGATGCCGTCCCGTTTGCCCTGCGCGGCGAGTTCGCGCTCGAAGTAGCCGAGGGAGCGCAGCAGGGTGCCCGCGGTGACGGTGTTGATGGTCTTGGACTGGTAGCCGACGGTCACGGTGACGTGGGTGGCGTCGCCGGCCGACGCGTCGCCGCCGCAGCCGGTGACGAGGGTGCCGAGGAGGGCGGCCGCGAGCAGGGCTGCGGTCGTCGTGCCTTTGCGTTTCATCGGGAGTGGGCCTTTCACCGCAGCAGGTAGGGCATGTTGACCGTGACGGCCCCGGTGGGGCAGCGGGCGGCGCACGGGCCGCAGTACCAGCACTCGTCGACGTGCATGTACGCCTTGCCGCTGTCGGGGTTGATCGCCAGGGAGTCCAGCGGACACATGTCGACACAGAGCGTGCAGCCGTCGATGCACTTCGACTCGTCGACGGTCACGGGCACGTCGGCCCGCTGGGGCACCAAGGGCATGGCTGTCTCCAGGGAGGTACTGCACGGGGTGAAAGGAACGGCGCGCGGATCGCGGGCGTTGTCAGGGGGAGCGGCGCGGCGATGCGCTCATACGGAACGGCGCAGCAGCCCGCTCATCGCGATCCGGTCCCCGCGGAACCGGATGAACTCCAGGTCCACGGGCCTGCCGTCGCACAGGTGGGTGAGGCGCTCCAGCATCAGCACGGCGGTGCCGCGCGGCGCCTGGAGCACGGTGGCGGAGTGCGCGTCGGCGTTGACGGCCTCCAGGGTGATCTCGGCGTGTCCGAGCGGCTGCCCGGTGATCTGCTCCAGCAGCCGGAAGACGTCGGTGTTCTCCAGGTCGGCGCCGATCAGCTCGCTGCCGATGTCCATCGGTAGATAGGTGAGGTCGAGGGAGAGCGGCAGCCCGTTCAGCTTGCGGAGCCGCTCGACGTAGAGGACGTCGGTGCCGGTGGGCAGCCGCAGTCGCTCGGCCACGGGTGCGGGCGCGGCGACCGGCCCCATGGTGCGTACCTCGTTGGTGACCCGGCCGTGTTCCCGCAGGGTTTCCGCGAGTCCCATCAGCCGGTCGAGTCCGTGCGAGTACTTCTCGGCGACGACGACGGTGCCGACGCCGGGCAGCCGCTGGACGAGCTGCTCGGCGCGCAGCAGGTCGAGTGCGTGCCGGACGGTGTTGCGTGACACCTGGTACTCGGCCGCGAGGACGTCCTCGTGGGGCAGGGCGCCCCCGGGAAACCCTCTGGTCAGGACGAGGTGCCGCAGCAGGTCCGCGAGCTGCCGCGCCCGGTCGGCACGCAGGCGCCGGCGGCGGGCTGCGGCGAGCGGGGCGGTGTGCTCGCGGGTTCGTTCGGCTGGCATGCGGTGACCATACCGAGGGTTCCCGCTCAGTGGTGTTGCTGAATCATTGCGCCACCTGAGTCCCCTTCACCCGGCCGCTGACCTGCTGTTTCCAGGGGAGCCGAGCAGGTTTCGCCACTAGGCCCACAGCTGGCCCAGCCCTACACATAAAGAGAAAATAAGCGCAGAATGGGGCTAGGCGGCGCTTACCGCACACCGCACCAGACGCGGTCAGGCCTGCGAGTCAAAGGAGACGAGTCATGGCCAACGTCTCGCCCACCCGGGGTGACATAACCAGCCACCCCGATGCACCAGAAATGCGGGATCGCTACGCCCGCATGCTCGGCGGTCGTGATGTGGCGCTCGTGGACGGACCGGTGTTCCTGCTCGGTCTGTACTGCGCCGTATCCCCCTGGATACTCCACTACACGACGAGCCAGCCCGCCCTCGTGACCCACAACCTGATCATGGGCATCGCGATCGGCCTGCTGGCCCTCGGATTCACCCGGGCTCCGGACCGCATGTACGGCCTGAGCTGGGCCTTCTGCGCGATGGGTGTCTGGATGATCATCGCGCCGTGGATCGTCGGGGACAGCCCGGACGCCGGCGTCGTCGTGAACAACATCATCATCGGCGCGCTGGCCGTGTGCCTGGGGATGCTGTGCGCCGGTACGGCGGCGAAGAGCGCCCCGAGGCCGTAGCGGCACACCCGAGAGGAGACCCGTCGGCCGGTCCGCACGCGCGGGCCGGCCTTCCTCTGCGTCCGGCGCCACCCCGACGGGGCGGTTTTTCCCTTTTGGTTCATATGTGCCGAAAGGCTGTTACATGACGTACGGGAACCCTTGACGGGCGATCCGTAGCTTCGAAGCCGTCGGAACGAACCCCATCGAAGGAACGACTCACTGATGCCTGCCCCCCGCCTCCTGCGTACCGCCCTCGTAGCCGCCGTCGTCACCGCCGCGCTGGGCTCCTCGGCCGCCGGCGCCCTCGCCGTGGACGCCTCCGCCGCCACGACCGGCACGTCCACGGGCGGGCAGGGCCGTCAGTCCACCGCCGAGCGCGTCCATGTGCAGACGGTGGAGCTCGCTGACGACGTCAGCCGGGCGAAGGTCTACAAGGCCGGCAAGGACCGCTACGAGGCGGAGATCTGGGCCGAGGGCCGGCAATACGGGGCCCTGTACACCCAAGGCATGGCCGCGCACGCCCAGAACAACGGGCTGCACATCACCCTCCACCCGGACGGCAAGGTCACCTCCTGGGTCGAGCCGGCCAAGCCGCGGCCCAAGGCCGTCGTCAACCGCGTCCTGGTCGGCGCACCGACCCTCGCGGACGGGAGGACGACGGCGAAGCTCTACCGGGTGGCCGCCGACCACTACGAGGCCGACCTCCTCGCGGACGGCGTACGGTTCGACACCCTCGTCGCCGACGGCCACGCCGCGCACAGCGAGCACAACGGACTGCGCGTCGCCCTCCAGCCCGACGGCCGGTTGACGTCCTGGGTCGACGCGGCCGGGTGACCTGGCCGCCGGCCCGCCCGCCCGCACGCGTCAGCGCAGGAAGATCTCCAACCCGGCCCGGTGCTCGGCCACCCAGGCGTAGGCGCCGCGCACCTCGTCCACGACGCCGCGTTCCCGCAACCGCACCATGGCCGGCTCACCGCGCCCGGCGCCGGCCTCGATGCCGCGCAGGCACCGGTCCTGCCACCACAGGATCACGTCGACGAGCTCCGCACCGCCGACGACCGGCCCGTACGCGTCGCGGACGAGCGCGATCCGCCGGGCCGTCTCGAGCACATCGGTGACGCCCGGTCCCAGATCGAGGTACTGCCAGCAGACATGGGCGAGGTCGTGGACACGCTCGCCCGGTGCGGCCATGTCCCAGTCGATGAAGGCGGTCGCCCACCAGTCGGCGCCGTCGATCGCGTGGACGGTGTTCTTCGGCGCGAGATCGTTGTGGCACACGACGTCCTGGTCACCAGCCAACGGCGTGCCGTGCGTCAGGTCGTGGAAGGCGCGGACCATTTGGGCCACCCGCACGAGCCCCGCGTCCGTGCGCGCCGCGACCCGCTCCCGAGGGGTGACGGCCGCACGCCCCTCCAGGTATCCGAACACCTCGCGGCCCTGCTTGTCGTACCCGATGTACGTCGGAGCCCCTTCCCACCCCCGGCGCTCGAAGTGCGTGAGCAACTCCCGCACATACGCGGACCGTTCATGGGGCCTACGCCGAACGGTCGTCCCGACCCGCACGACCTCGTTGACGGCTCCGCCGCCGAGCACCTGCTCCTCCACCCGCACCTCCACGATCGATCGGCCCCCGCCGAAACCACTCGCCAAGCATGCCCCCACCCAGGCAGGCTTTCCGCATGGATCACGCGGAGGATCATGCGGAGGTACTGCTCATCGGAGGACGGGCCGGGGTCGGCAAGACCACCGTCGGCTGGGAGGTCTCGGCCCAACTGCGGGCCGTTCAGGTCACGCACGCGGTGATCGACGGCGACTTCATGGGCGCCGCCCATCCCGCACCGCCCGGCGATCCGCACCGAGCCGGCATCACGGAGCGAAACCTGACCGCCGTGTGGGGAAACTACGCCGCGCTCGGATACCGGCGCCTCGTCTACACCAACACCGTGAGCGTGCTCGACGACGCCGCCCCCATGTTCCGCCGGGCCATGGGGGACGGCGTCCGGCTCGTACGCGTCCTGCTCACCGCCACCGACGAGACGGCCGAGCAGCGCCTGACCGGGCGCGAGCTCGGCTCCGAGCTGGAGCAGGAGGTGCGCGGCAGTGCGCGCAAGGCGCGGCTCCTTGAGGAGCGGGCGCCCGCGAACGTGGTGCGCGTGGTGACCGACGGACGCAAGATGATCGACATCGCCAAGGAGGTGCTGTCCGCCACCGGGTGGGCCACAGATTGAACCGGAACGGACTGTCCCTCCCTCCAGGGGGAACTCGAACCTGTGCGGGGACAGGAGGAAGAGGGGCGAAATGGAGATCTCCGGCATCATCAGTGCCATAGTGATCGGCATCGTCATCGGTGTGCTCGGACGTCTCGTGGTTCCGGGTCGTCAGCGCATCGGCGTTCTGTGGACCATCCTCGTCGGCATCGTGGCCGCGCTCATCGGTTCGGCCATCGCCGCCGGGCTCGACGTGGGCGACACCGACGGCGTCGACTGGATCGAGTGGCTCATCCAGATCGGTCTCGCCGCGGTCGGCGTCGCCGCACTGGACCGGGCCAAGGCGCGTCGCTGACGCGTTGAAGTGAGGACATGAGAGGACGGCGCGACCATCAGGTGAGTCCCGCGGCGGCCCGCATCGCGGCGAGGCCGTCGCGGACCGTCGGGCGGGCGGGCGTCCAGCCGAGCTCCCGCTCCGCCTTCGCCGTGGAGACCCGCAGCGCCGACGTCATCATGGTGTGCGCGTACGACATGGGCCGCATCAGCCACAGCGGTACGGGCAGCGGCTTCGGCAGCCCGAACTCCTCGGCCACACAACGGAGATGGGCACCGAAGCCCATCGGGACGCGGTCGGCGACGTTGTACGCCTGACCGGGGCGCCCGCGTTCGACGGCGGCGACGACCGCGCGGGCCGCGTCGGTGAGCTCGATCCAGGGCAGGACCCGGCCGTGGTCGGCGGGGACGGGCAGCTGCCGCCTGCGCAGCATGAGCAGGATCGCGTCCGTGCCGCCAGGACCGTAGAACAGTCCGAAGCGCAGCGAGATCCCCTCCAACCCCGCGGTTCCCAGGGCGAGTTGTTCCTTGACGCGCATCCCGGCAAGGTGCCGCTCCAGCTCCGGGGTGCGGCCGCGCGGGCCGAAGGGGGCGTCCTCGGTGATCGCCCGGGTGCCGTGGTCGCCGTAGCCGTACCCGAAGACCATCGACTCGGCGACGAAGCGTCGGGCGCCGGTGGCCTGAGCGGCCTCGATCAAGTGAGCGGTGCCCTCGGTGCGCAGCGCGTCGGTGGCGTACATGTCGCGGTGGCGCATGGGTGCCTTGCGCAGGGCGGTCGCGGCGTGGATCACCGTGTCGAAGCGGTGCCCTTCGACGGCGCGCAGCAGGGCGTCCCGGTTCATCAGGTCGGCCCGGATGTCGTTGCGCGCGCCGCGCCCGAGCCCGGTGACCTTGTGCCCCGCCTCGGTCAGGGCACGGGCGATGTGCCCACCGAGGACGCCTCCGGCGCCCGCGAGGAGGACGCGGTGGCTCTGGCTGCTCTCATGACTCTGGTTCGTCGTCATACCCTTGCGACGAATCGGGAGGGCGCGGATGTGACATCGCGGTCGGGGTCCCTCGATTCTCGCCGCTCACCCGGCAAGCTGCGGCGTGAACACGTACGGCGTCGTCGTGGTCAGGGGCGCGAAGCCGAGGCGCTCCAGGATCGGACGGCTGGTGCTCATGGCGTCGACCTGGAGGTAGCGGTATCCGCGGTCCGCCGCGACGCGGGCGCGGTGGGCGACCAGGGCGCGGTAGATGCCCCGGCCGCGCCAGCCCTCGACGGTCCCGCCGCCCCACAGCCCGGCGAACCGCGTCCCCGGCACGAGTTCCATCCGGGCGGCGCTCACCGGAGTGTCACCGGCCATGGCGACGACCGCGACCACCGTGTCCGGGGCGGCCGTGAGCTGGGCCAGCAGCTGGTGCCGCCACCGGGTGCCGTCCGTGCCGAAGGCCTTCTCGTGCACCTCCGCCACGAGGTCGACGCCCGCCCTGTCGGTCACCGGGAGGATGCGGACACCGCCCGGAAGCTCGACGTCCAGGGTCAGGTCGGCCACCTCGCCGATCATGAGCGTCTCCTCGGGCTCGGCCGTGAAACCGGCGTCCCGGAGCCGCCGTCCGAGGTCCACCGGCAGGTCATGGCCGTACAGCTTCCACTCGAACTCGCGTCCCAGCCGCGAGAAATGGGCGATCTGCTCGGTGATCGCCGCGTCGGCGTCCGCCTCGTCCAGGCCGGACCACACGACGCCGTTCCAGCCGTGCGAGGAGGACACCTGGCGGACGACGCCGCCCACCCGCTCCACCCGCGCGCCGGGGCCGTCCGGCCGCGCGCCTTCACGTATGTCCCGGTCGAAGAGGTCGAGCACAGCGGCATGATCCATGGGAGCACCCCACCATCGCCCCACCCGCACGACAAGCTATTTACGACCGGCCCGCATCCTCCTCGCCCTCGGGGCGCACCGCCGCCAGATATCCGCGCAGCCGGTCGCGGTTGCGTGCCAGACAGTCGATGCGGGCCTGGATCCGGTCGATGTGGCCCTGGAGCAGGGCCGCCGTCTCCGGGGTGAGGTGCTCGGCGGGCAGGAGGAGCTCGTCGGGGCCGGACAGGTACGGCAGGATCGCGCGGATCATCTCCGTGGTCAGGCCGGAGTCGAGGAGTCCCCGGATCTGCTGGACGTCCTGCACGGCCGAGGGTTCGAGCATGGTCGCATGTCCACCACCTCCCTGGCCAAGGGCACAGCCCTGCCCACCGCCCTGCCGTGGTCCGGGCTGCTCGCCCTGTCCGCGGCCGCCTTCACGGCCGTCCTGACCGAGCTGCTCCCGGCCGGCCTACTGCCGCTCATGGCACGGGGGCCGGCGGTGTCCGAGGCGCGGGTCGGCTATCTGGTCACCGGGTACGCGATCGCGTCGTTCGCGGGCGCGATCCCGCTGACGGTCCTGCTGCGCGGTCTGCCCCACCGACCCGTGCTCATCGGCACCCTGACGAACTTGGCGGCGAGCAACGCGGTCGTCGCGCCTCGTCGTCGTACGGCCTGACCTTCGCCGCGCGTCTCGTGGCCGGGCTGATGGGCGGCACGCTGTGGGCGATGCTCGTCGGGTACGCGGCCCGGATGGTGCCGGCCGAGCGGCGTGGCCGGGCCATCGCGATCGTGCTCGCCGGGATCACGCTGGCGCTGTCCCTGGGTGTGCCCGCGGGGACAGCGCTCGCCGGGGCGGTCGGCTGGCGCTCGGCGTTCGGCGCGCTGAGCGGGCTGGCGGTGCTCCTGGTGGGCTGGGTGTGGTGGCGGGTGCCCGGCTTCCCGGGCGAACCGCCGGGTGCGGGACTGCCGCTCCGCGCCGTGGCCGTGCTGCCGGGGATCCCGGCCGTCCTGTCCGTGACGCTGTTCCTGCTGCTGGGCCACCAGGTGATGTACACGTACGTCGCCCCGTTCGCGGCGCAGGCCGGGTTCGGGCGTACGGATCTGCTCCTGCTGGTGTTCGGGGCCGCCACGGTCGCCGGGATCTGGCTGACCGGCGTGCTGGTGGACCGGCGGCGCCGGGCGACCCTGCTGGGCGCGCTCGCCCTGTGCGCGGCGGCCATGCCCGCCCTCGGCCTGGGCGCCGCAACGCACGCCGTACTGCTCGTCTCCGTCGCGCCGTGGGGCGTCGCCTTCGGCGGGGCGCCCACGCTGATCCAGACCGCGCTGGTCGACGCCTCGGGTCCCGCGCACGCGGGCCTGGCCACGTCCTTGCAGACCACGGTCTACAACGCCGGCATCGCGGCGGGCTCCCTCACCGGCGGTCTGGCGCTGGAACGCCTGGGCGCGGGGGCCCTGCCGTGGATCGCCCTCCCGCTCGTCGCGGCCGCGTTCGTCACCGTGGCCGTCGGCCGCGTCCACGCCTTTCCCGCCGTACGTCGGAGAACCTAGGGTGCGTGGGGAAGATCGCGCGCGAGGAGGGCCGTACGCCATGGTCGTGAAGGACGTCGAACTGCAATACCTGCGCCGCTGTGTCGCGCTCGCGGCCGAGGCGCTGGAGGCCGGGGACGAGCCGTTCGGGTCGGTGCTGGTGGGGGCGGACGGGGAGGTCCTCGCCGAGGACCACAACCGGGTGGCCTCGGGCGACCGCACCAGGCATCCCGAGTTCGAGCTGGCCCGCTGGTCGGCCGCCCGGCTGACGCCCGGGGAGCGGGCTGCCGCGACGGTGTACACCTCCGGAGAGCACTGCCCGATGTGCGCGGCCGCGCACGCCTGGGTGGGCCTCGGACGCGTCGTGTACGTCGCCTCGTCGGAGCAGCTGACCGGATGGCTGGCCGAGCTGGGCGTGCCGGCCGCGCCGGTGCGGCCGCTGCCGATCCAGGAGGTCGCGCCGGACGTGGTCGTGGAGGGCCCGGTGCCCGAGCTGACGCAGGAGGTCCGCGCGCTGCACTTCCGGTTCCACCGGCGCACGGACCGACCGGCCGGCCCGCAGGCGCTCGCTCCCCGCTAACCGAGTTCCAGCGTGGTGACGCCGAAGACCCGTTCCCGGGCGTACTGCCGCACCGGACCCGTGTACATACGGGCGGTTTCGAAGGAGGGGGTGAACCCGGCCTCCTCCGCGAGCGCGACGCCCGCCGGGTTGTTCTCCGGCACGTCGACGGCGACCTGGCGGCCGGCCGCGTCCGCGGTCAGGGCGGCGACCAGGGCCCGGGCGTCGTCGGCGGTGTCGGCGAAGAGCGGGCCGATGCGCGGGCAGTCATGGCCGGGGCGGATCACGCCGTAGCCGGTCACGCGGTCGCCGCTGCGGCGGACCACGGCGTGGTGTCCGGGGCCGGTGAGCCAGTGCGCGACGAAGCGGGGGCGGTCGGCGGGCGTGCAGATGGCGTCGTACGCGGTGATGTCCGCGACGTCCTCGGGCCGTACGACGCGGATGTCCCGCGGCGTCCCGGCGGCGGGCGCGGTTCCGGTGAACCGGACGGTCCGGTGGGCGGACTCGAAGCCTGAGCGGCGGTAGTTGTCCTGCTGGGCGACGACTCCGTCGAGGCCGACCGTGCGGTTCCCGGCGTGGGCCAGGACGGTCTTCCAGGTGGTGAGGCCGTGGCCGCGGCCGCGCAGGTCGGGGCGGACCAGGTAGTGGCCGAGGAAGGCGTAGTCGGTGCCGTGGTTGACGACCGAGATCGCCGAGACCACTTCGCCGTCGATCCGGCCGAGGAAGAACCCGTCGGGATCCTGCGCGAAGAACGGCCCGGCGTCGGCGAGCCCCGGGTTCCAGCCCTCGTCGGCAGCCCATCCCTTGACGACCGCCCAGTCGTCGAGGCCGGCGCGAGTGACGACGAGGTCTTCGGGGGCCGGAGAGGCCATGGGTGAGCTCCATTCCGTTGGGGGGGCCGCGTGCGCACGGTGATCGACCGTGCACGCAGCATCCTTTCGGATCACCGGGGCGGGCGTCACGGCGTGATCAAGCCGTTGGGGTCCTCGCCGGGTGAACGGGTGGACGGGTGGACGGGTGGACGGGTGGACGGGTGGACGGATGTCCGCATGCCGAAGGCCCCACCGGCCGGTCGATGGGGCCTTCCTACCGCGCGGAGCGCGGGTCAGCGCACCGCCTGAGGGCGGAAGCGCCGGTACAGGACGGCCCCGCCCAGCACGAGCACCGTGCCGCCCGCGGCGGCGACGAGGGCCTGGTCGGCCCCCGTATATGCGAGCGAGGCCTCGGGTCCGCCCTGCGGGACGAACGCGCGCGGCACCGGGCGGGGGTGTGCCCGGGGCGGCGTGGACGGCTTCGGCGCCGGCTTCGTGGTGTGGGAAGGGCCACCGGAGTCGTTGACCGACTCGTTGCCGGTCGCCGGGTTGCCGACACCGACGACGTTCACGCTGTTGCCGCTGACGTTCACCGGCAGGTGGACCGGTAGCTGTACGACGTTGCCGGACGCGAGGCCGGGCGAATCCTTTCCGCTCCCTTCGGCGGACGCCCCGCCGTGCGAGGCGGCGCCCGCCTTGTGGCCACCGTCCTCGTTGACGCAGCTGTTGCCCACCGCCGGGTTGAGCAGCCCCACCACGTTCACGGTGTTGCCGCACACGTTCACGGGGACGTGCACCGGGAGCTGAACAGTGTTGCCGGAGAGCAGCCCCGGCGAGTCGGCCGCGGCACCGTCCGCCGCGGAGTCGGCGAACACCGGCATCGTCACAGCCATCGCGCCCGAGGCGGCGACGGCGATCACACCGTATCGGGTAACCCGTCTCATAGGTTCCCTGCCTTCCAGACATGGTCGCGGGCACTCACCCGCACCGGATAAAACGCAGGCGAACCATCCGAGTTATGGCTTATCGGCCATTCACCCCATCGAGCGTCAGGGTTGTCGAACTAGCGGTAAAAACTTCCGACGGCGACGCGAGGGGCGAAGGGTAGGGCAGGCCGGGCGATTGCGCACGTCGGGCGGCCCGTGAGCTCCGGAGGCGTGCGTTCCGGGGCCCGCTTATCGTGAGCGGGAGCCGTATCCCGGTCCGCGACGGGCGTCCCTGGAGGCAACGATGCTGGCCCATCTGTCCACGCTGCCCACCCTGCGGCGCTGCGCCGTCGCCGGCGCGGTCGGACTGGCCGTGCTCGGCACCGGGCTCACGGCAGGCGAGGACAGCGCCGAGCCCGACCTGAGCCGCTTCTACCAGCAGAAGGTCAGCTGGGCGAAGTGCCCGGGCGAGGGCATGCCGAAGGATCTCCAGTGCGGCAAGGTCACCGTGCCCCTCGACTACTCCCACCCCCGGGCAGGGACGCTCGACCTGGCACTCGCCCGCTACCGGGCCACCGGCGACAAGCGGGGTTCGGTGCTGTTGAACTTCGGCGGGCCGGGCGGCGCAGGCGTCCCCCAATTCGCCACCGGGGGCAAGGAATTCATGGAGCTGACGGACGGCTACGACATCGTGACCTTCGATCCGCGCGGCGTCGGCAGGTCCTCGCCGGTCAGCTGCGGGGACGCCACCCTGCAGAACGACAGCACGGAGATCGACCGCGATCCGCAGTCCGTCCTCGCGGACTTCAAGAAGGCGGCCGACACCTGCGCCCGCAACTCCGGGCCGGTGCTCCCCCACATAGGCACGGTCAACGCCTCGCGCGACATGGACGTGATGCGCGCGGCCGTCGGCGACAAGAAGCTCAACTACCTGGGGTTCTCCTACGGGACGCGGCTCGGCGCCGTGTACGCCGCGCAGTTCCCCGACAAGGTCGGGCGGATGGTCCTCGACGGCGTGGACACCCTGACCGAGCCGCTGACGAAGCAGGAACTGGTGGGCGCCCAGGGGCAGCAGAAGGCGCTGGACGAGTTCGTCAACTGGTGCGTGAAGGACATCGGGTGCCCGTTCGGGCAGGACGCCCGCGAGGCCCGCAAGAATGTCGTACGACTGGTCGACTCGCTGGACGCGGATCCGGTGCCGTCGGCCTTCGGTGAGCCGTTCACCGGGCAGGACCTGGTCGGCGCCATCGGACAGGCCCTCTACAGCGAGGACTTGTGGCCCTCCCTGGAACGCGCCCTGGCCTCACTGGTCAACGACGGCGACACCCACGCCATCGAGGCCTTCGCCATGGGAGGGGCCTCCCCTTCGAGGCGCGACGAGACCGAGGACCCGGACGGCGGTCTCGTCGACGAGCAGGACATCCCGCTCGACAACCTCTCCGCGGCGCTGATGGCGATCAACTGCGCGGACGACCCCGACCGCCCCAGCGCGGGCCAGATCATCGGCGGCCTCGACCGGCTGCGCGCCCGGTACGAGGAGGCGTCGCCGATCTTCGGGCCCTACCGGCTCACCGGGGTGCTGCTGTGCTACGGCCGCCCCAAGGGCACGGACTTCATCCGTGACGAGGTGAAGGACGTGGACACGCCGAAGATGCTGCTGGTGGGCACGCGCGGCGACCCGGCGACGCCGTACCGCTGGACCGAGGAGACGGCGAAGCGGCTCGGCTCGTCGGCCGTGGTCCTCGACAACAAGGGCAGCGGGCACACCGGGTACGCCTCGTCCAAGTGCGTGCACCGCAAGGTCGACGCCTTCCTGCTGTACGGCACGCTCCCCGCCGACGGAAGCTCCTGCGGGCCCGAGGACGACCGCGCGTAGGGCCCGGACCATGAACGGGATTGCCCCTAATGCCCGATCGGTGAATCAGTCCTATCGTGCTGTTATGGAGCACGCACTCAGTCCCACCACCCTCACCGAGCTGCGGCGCCCGCGCCCCTATCCGGCCGTGTCCGTGCTGACGCCCACGCATCGCCGAGAGCCCTACCGGGCCCAGGACCAGGTCCGGCTGCGCAATGTCGTGGCCGAGGCCAAGAAGCAGCTGGAAGCCGATCCCTCTGTCACCCGCGAACGACGGGCGGACGTCGAGCGCCAGCTCGACCAGGCCCTCTCCGAGGTCGATCTCACCTACGCCGAGGACGGACTGGTGATCTTCGCCGCCCCTGGTGAACACCAGGTGTGGTCGCTCGCCCGGTCCGTGCCCGAGCGCGTGGTGCTCTCGGACACGTTCCTGACCCGCAACCTCGTCTCGGCGCAGGCCGCCGAGCGGCCCTACTGGGTGCTGTCGGTCTCGGCCGACCGCGTCACCCTGTGGAACGGCAGCCTGGACCGTGTCGCCGCGGCCCGCGTGGGCGGCTTCCCGCTGACCCGGGCCGCCGAGAACTTCGACCCGGAGCGCCGGGAACAGATCGGCGACAGTCCGAGCAAGTTCCGCGACGAGGACACCCGCCACTTCCTCAAGGACGCGGACTCCGCCATGAGCGCGATCCTGCGGGGCAATCCGCGGCCGCTGTACGTCACCGGCGAACCGGCGGCCCTGTCGCTGCTGGACGAGATCGGCGGTGTCACCAAGGACGCGGTGCACATCCCGCACGGCGGACTCGCGCACGGCACGCGTGAGGCGGTGTGGCAGGCGATCCAGCCGCTGATCACCGCCGAGGACCGCAGGAACACCGACGCCGTGGCACGGGAACTGGAATCCGCCCGTGGCCGCAAGGCGTTCGCGGCCGGCGTCGACGAGGTCTGGCGCAGCGCCCGTGAGGGCCGGGTACGGCTGCTGGCGGTGGAGGAGAACTACCGCATCGCCGTGCGCGGCGAGGACGGCGACCATCTGATCCCGGCCGAGAGCGGCGAGCTCGACGCCCGCGAGGACATCGTGGACGAGATCGTCGAACAGTGCCTGGAGACCGGCGCCGAGGTCCGCTTCGTACCGGACGGCACACTGAACGACGCCCAGGGCATCGCCGGAGTCCTGCGCTACTGAGGCCGGGAGCGACGAGGAGGCACAGCGGCGGCCCGCCCTGTCGCCTCCTCTCCTCACACGCCGCCGAACAGCGCGCTCAGCCCTCGCTCCACGACCGCGCCGAGGTCCTCCTCACCGGCCGCGACGACCGCGTACGTGCGCAGCAGGAAGCGGTGCAGACAGGCGGTGTCGAACTGGAGCAGGGCCATGCCGTGGGGCGAGTGCAGCTCCACGACCGTGCGCTCCTCGCCGCAGGGCCAGATGTGCACGTCCCCGTCCCCGGCCGGCCCGCGCAGGCCCGCCTCCAGCAGGGTGCGCGCGAAGGTCCAGGTGGCCCCTTCGCCGTCGAGGGAGACATCGCCCGGGAAGTCGATGTACACCGCCAGCGGGTCCGTTGAGGCATAGCGGAGCGTGGCGGGAACGGAGAGTTCACGCTCCTCCCCGGTGATGAGCCGGGCACTGGCGGGCTGCTCGAGGGCGATGTCCATGGGCGGTCTCTCCCCTGCGGGTCGACGGGCGGACGGATTTTTTGCCGCTGTGCCTTTACGAGCCCTCAGACGCCGATTGCATTACTCCGAAGCGGACATCATTTTTGTGATCTGCATCACTGTCGACGAACGAAACCCCGCGGGCACCGCCACCCGCCGCGCCACCCTTGGAACACCTGGCCGTCGAACACGCGAATGGCTGCCGCGCAACCGCCCCCACCGACCACCAAATCGCGTACGCCGCCTACGACTTGACCCGTTTTCCGACGTACGTCATTCGCACCGGACGCGCCCTCCGTGGAGACTCTGGCATATGCCGGACGCACCACCGTATCGGGTGTTGCCAAATCCCTTACAGGGAGTCGCGGGCTGTGCGACAGTCGTAACGGTCCTTCCGTCAGCCTTGGTCGTACCGTCCCCGCATCGGAGTGCGTCATGCCGCCCCATCTCTCTGCGGACCGCCCCGCCGCCCAGCCGCCCGGACGCGGCTCGGTCGACGCGCTCATCACGCAGACGCGACGGCTCAAAGGCGACGTCGACGCCGTACGGCAGGACACCCAGAGCGACGGTGCGGACCCTCGGGAACGGTGGCAGCGGGCGCTGTGCGACCTCGCGCTGCACCAGCTCAACGACCTTGACGAGCACCTGGCGCAGCTGCGGGACGGCCCGCCCGCCGCCGCCCCAAAACCGTCGGCCACACCCGCCGACCCAGCCGTGCCGCCCGCTCCCCGGCGCGGCTCGCTGCTCAGCCGGGTCGGCAGCGCCGAGTGGAACCTGCTGACGGACGAGGCCAGTTGGTCCGGCGAGCTCTTCGAGATCCTGGGGCGCGACCCCGCCACTCCCCCGCTCACCCTCGACGAGCTGCCGTCCCTGGTGCTCGACGACGACCGGCGGCAGCTGACGGCGATGGTCACCGACTGTCTCATCGACGCCAAGCCCATCGACGGCGAGTTCCGGATCGTACGGCCGGACGGCGAGGTCCGGACCGTGCACATGATGGGCGAGCCCGTGCTCGACACTGACGGCAGCACCGCCTCGATGTGGGCCGTGCTGCGCGACGTCAGCGAACTGCGCCGCAGCCAGCGCACCGTGAGCGAGACCCGTGACTCGCTCCAGCGCCACCGGCACCACGCGCAGAGCGAGCACCGGCTCGCGGTCGAGCTGCAGGAGGCCGTGCTGCCGCCGTGGCGCGGCTCCCTGCGGCTCCCACACCAGGGCCCGAAGACACTGGATCTCGCGGCCCACCGTCTGCCGTCGTCCACGAGCACGCTGATCGGCGGCGACTGGTACGACGCGCTGGAACTGACCGACGGCGCAACGCTGTTGAGCGTCGGCGACCTCACCGGTCACGGCGTCGCCGTGGCCTCGGGCATGGCGACCCTGCTGGGCGCCGTACGTGGCATGGCGATGGCCGGCACCCAGCCGGGGCAACTGATGTCCTGGCTCAACCAGTTGCTCGACGCCACCGTCCAGCCGGCCCTCGGCAGCGCCGTCTGCTGCCGCTACCTGCCCGAGACTCGCATGCTGACCTGGGCGCAGGCCGGACACCCCGCCCCGCTGCTGTTCCGCGACGGGACGGGGCGCAGGCTGAGCGCGCCGGACGGAGTCCTGCTCGGTGCCACCTCGGGTGCCGTCTACGCACAGGCCGAGGAGACCCTCGAAGTGGGCGACCTGCTCCTGCTGCACACCGACGGACTGGTGCCGGGGCACAGCGGAGCGGACTCCGCGAACCGTCTCCTCGACCTGGCCCCCCGCTTCGGCGGGGCACACAGCGCACAGGACTGCGTACGGCTGGTCGTGGAGGAGTTCGGTGAGAGCGAGCGCGAGGACAATGCCTGTGTGCTCGTGGCCAGGGTGACGTCCTAGTACTTCCGCGTATCGGTCAGGCGCACAGTCCCCCTATGCCTGCGCGCTGTTGCCGCCGCCCGACTTCCTCGGCTTGGGCAGCGCCGACCGGATCTCCTCCCGCAGTTCGTTGATCCTCGGGTAGCTGGAGTACTCGGCGGTGAGCCGGTACATCTGGCGCAGCCGGTCCCAGGTACGGCCGGACGAATTCGAGCCCATCGCCATCAGGGCCAGTCGCGCGTACCGGTCGGCCTGTTCGGGGTCGTCCGCGATGAAGCAGGCGGACGCCATGGACAGGTTGTCGAAGATCCTCGAGCGCTCCTGTGCGTCGACGCGCAGCGCGAGGGCCTTCTCCGCGTAGTGCTGGGCGTGGGCCGCCGCTCCCGGCTCGAACTCCGCCAGCGTCCGGTAGGACAGAGCCTGCATGCCGTACAGGTCCGCCTCGTTGAACAGTTGCATCCAGCTCGGCGGCGGGACGTCGCTCTTGTCGGAGACGAACAGGTCCTCCGCCTGTCCCAGGGTGCGGCGCATGGCCTGGCCCCTGCCCATCGACGCCTGTGCCCAGGCCTCGATCGTGTGGAACATGGCCCGGGTGCGCGGCAGCACCTCGTCACCGGAGCCCGACTGGGCGAGTTTCATGAGGTCGAGTGCGTCGTCGGGCCGGCCGAGGTGCACCATCTGGCGAGCCGCCCGGGAGAGCGCCTCCCCGGCGCGGGGCCGGTCGCCACCCTCTCGGGCCGCGTGGGCGGCGATGACGAAGTACTTCTGTGCCGTGGGTTCCAGGCCGACGTCGTGCGACATCCAGCCCGCGAGGACGGCGAGGTTGGCGGCGACGCCCCACAGGCGCCGCTGCAGATGTTCGGGGTGTCGGTAGGCGAGCATGCCGCCCACCTCGTTGAGTTGGCCTACGACGGCCTTGCGCTGCAGCCCGCCGCCGCGGGCCGCGTCCCAGGCCCGGAACACTTCTACCGAGCGCTCCAGTTCCTCAATCTCCTGCGACCCGATCGGGGCCGCCTCGTACCGGTCGAACCCGGCGGGGTCGGCGTGCAGAGGGTCGTCGAACTGGGGGGCGTCGGCCTTGAGGGCCGGGTCGGTGTGCAGCCAGTCGTGCATGGCGCTGCTGAGTGCGGATCCCGCGGCGAGCGCGGCACCCGCGCCCACCAAGCCGCGTCGGTTGAGCATGAGGTCCATTCCCGTGAATTCGGTGAGGACCGCGGCAGTCCGTTCGGGCGCCCACGGCACACCGTCGGGATGCTCCACACTCCCGGCGTCCTGCCGTTTCCCCGCACGCCCGTGCCGGACCAGACCGAGGTCCTCGATGGTCACGACACGGCCGAGACGCTCGGTGAACAGGGCTGCCAGCACCCGCGGCACCGGATCGCGCGGGATCTCTCCCATGTCGATCCACCGCCGCACCCGCGAGGTGTCGGTCGACAGCTGGGGGTGGCCCATGGCCGCCGCCTGCCGGTTGACCAGCCTCGCGAGCTCGCCCTTGGACCAGCCGGCCAGGCCGAACAGGTCCGCCAGGCGGGTGTTGGGTTCTCCGCTCACGTCAAGCCCCCAGGTTCTCGGCTGAGTTGACAGTAGCCCGGTGGGAGGTGCCTCGGGACTATTCGCCAGGGTTCGCCAGGGTGCGCCAGATGGTGTGCCACTGGGCATCGGGTGTCAGGTAGGAAAGCGCCACCCCGACCCGGTTCGCCGAGGGACATTCCCCAGGGTGCACCCGGGCGACCGGATCGGGCAGCGCTTTGTCGTCGCAGGCACACGAAGGGATCTGTCTCTCCCATGTACGCAGCATCGTCCTCCGTGTCCGCCCCGCCCCGGTCGCTGCGTGCCCGCCCGGCGGGCAGCGGCCCTTACCTCGACCCCGCGCGGCCGACGGCCGCCCCCGTGCTCGGCGCGGGCCGGCCGCTGCGCGCCGCGGGGCCCGGCACCCAACCGCTCAGCGGGAGACTCGACTTGTCCGGCCCTCAGGGCACCCAGCTGCGCACCGCCATCGCGTCGGTGCACCGGATCTGCCCGGAGTTCGCGCCGGTGCAGGTGCTGCGCCGCAGCGGGCGGTCCGTCCTTCTGGTCGGCACGACCGGGCGCAGCACGGCCGTCGCCAAGTGTTTACTGGACCACTCCCCAGTGTGGGCCGAGCGGATCCGGCACGAAATAGCGGCATACCGCTCGTTCGTCCGGCACCGCCCTCCGGTGCGCGTGCCGAGGCTGATCGCGGCGGATCCGGACAACTGCACACTCGTCATCGAGCGGATGCCCGGCCGGGTGGCGGCACTGCAGCGCCACCCGTTGGAGACGCCCCCGCGCGCGGACATCAGGGCGGCACTCGGCGCGATCTGCCGGCTCAACACCTGGCGGCCGCCGGCGGGCACGTTCGGCGCACCGCTGGACTACGCGACCCGGATCTCCCGGTACCACGAGCTGGGGTTGCTCACCGACCGGGACATGGGCGATCTCCAGAAGCTGCTGCACGGCATCGCGGCTTCCGCGGGCCGGCAGGGCATGGGCCAGTTCTGTCACGGCGACGCACTGCTCTCGAACATCCTGCTCTCACCGGCCGGTCCAGTGCTGGTGGACTGGGAGCACGCGGGCTGGTACCTGCCGGGTTACGACCTGGCGACGCTGTGGTCGGTGCTCGGGGACGCGCCGGTCGCCCGCCGCCAGATCAGTCAGATCGCCCAGTCGGCGGGCCCGGCTTCCCGGGACGCGTTCCTGGTGAACCTGATGCTCGTCCTGACCCGGGAGATCCGTACCTATGAGACGGCCGTGCAGCGTTCGATGCACGACACGACCCCGGCGGCACCGGGAGTGGCCCACCCGGGTGCTGCGCCGTCCGGCGAGGAACAGCGGCTGCTGCTGAGGCGGCTGCACGACGACTGCCAACTGGCCCGACGGGCCGTGCGCGCGGCGGTCGGCACTCGCTGACGGGGACGGTGGTCCGCGGTTCGCCCTGGAGACAGCGGCGTACCGCGGACCTTCGTGTGTCCGGCGGGGGTGAGGTCGCCCGCATGGGCGTACCGCATCCCATCGGTGTACGCCACTGACGCCCCGCAGGCCCGGAGGCCGTGGCCACGAAACTCCCGGGAACCCCGGTTGACAAGGGAATTAGCCTCGCCCTTGGCATGATTGACGGATCGTCGGACAGCGGGTACCACAGAGTCACGTCCGGCCCGCACGGCTCTGCGCGCACGACCGTCCCAGGAGGCTGCATTGCGAGGATCCGTCACCGCCCTGGCCGCCGCGGCTCTGCTGTTCCCGCTGCTGGGCGCGGCCCCGTCCGATGCCGGGGGCTCGGGGGGCGGCCTTCAGTCGGCCTTCGCCTCCGCGGCCGCCGAGTACCACGTGCCGCAGAGCGTCCTGCTGGGCGTCTCCTACCTCCAGTCCCGCTGGGACTCGCACGCCGGGGCGCCCAGCGTGACCGGCGGCTACGGCCCGATGCACCTCACGGATGCCCGCACCGCCCTCGCCGGGGCGGCGCCGCACCACAGCGACGGCTCGGAGGACCCGCGCGGCGACAGCGCCCGCCCGGCTCTGCTCCCCACGGCGAAACTGCCGCGGACCTCCGCGATCCCGGCCCGCCTGAGGACGTTGCCGAAGGCGGCCGGACTGACCGGGCTGAGCGCCAAGCGGCTGCGTACGGACCCGGCGGCGAACGTGGCCGGCGGTGCCGCCCTGCTCGCCGCCGCGCAGAAGGAGCTGGGCGAACCGCTCAGCTCGGATCCCGCAGACTGGTACGGCGCGGTGGCCCGCTTCTCCGGCGCCGACGACACCGCCACGGCGGCGGCGTACGCGAACGACGTCTACGACGTACTGCGCACCGGCCAGGAGCGGCACACGGACGCGGGCGAACTGGTCGCCCTGTCCGCCCAGCCGGGCCTGACCCCCGACACCGCGCAGTTGCGGCAGGCGGGGCTGCGCACGCTCAGGGCGAGCGAGACCGAGTGTCCGCCGACGGTGGCCTGCGAGTGGATCCCGGCGCCGTACAAGGAGTTCGGGGACAACGACTACGGCAACCACGACCTGGGCGACCGGCCGGCCTCCTCGGACATCGACTACATCGTCGTCCATGACACGGAGGGCGCCTGGGAGGGTGTCCTCACCATGGTGCAGGACCCCACCTATGTGTCGTGGCAGTACACCCTGCGCTCCACGGACGGGCACATCGCCCAGCATGTGAAGGCCAAGGACGTGGCCTGGCACGCGGGCAACTGGTACGTCAACGCCAAGTCGATCGGCTTGGAGCACGAGGGCTTCCTGGCGAAGCCGGACGCCTGGTACACGGAGGCGATGTACCGCTCCTCGGCCCGTCTGGTGACCTACCTCGCGAAGAAGCACGGCATCCCGCTGGACCGGCAGCACATCCTCGGCCATGACACCGTGCCGGGACCGACCGCGTCGACGATCGGCGGGATGCACACCGACCCCGGCCCGTACTGGGACTGGCGGCACTACTTCGAGCTGCTCGGCCGTCCCCTCGTGCCGAGCGCCGGGGCGAACGGCGGCCTGGTGACGATCCGGCCCGACTACGCGACCAACCGGCCCCGCTACACGGGCTGTGTCTCCGCGGGCCAGGCCTGCGCGGACCATGGATCGAGCGCGGTACGGCTGTACTCCGGGCCCGGTGAGTCGTATCCGCTGATCAAGGACATCGGCCTGGGTTCGGCCCCGACCACCGGTGTGAACGACCTCTCGTCGCGGGTCTCGACCGGCCAGCAGTACGCGGTCGCCGGCCGGGACGGTGACTGGACGGCGATCTGGTACCTGGGCCAGAAGGCGTGGTTCAAGAACCCGAAGAAGAGCCCGACGGCGGTGGACGCGGCCGGGCGGGTGGTCACGCCGAAGGACGGTCTGAAGAGCGTCCCGGTGTACGGGCGTGCCTACCCCGAGGCCTCCGCCTATCCGGCGGGCGTTCCCGCGCAGGCCGTGTCGCCGCTGCCGTACACCTTGCCGGCCGGCCAGCGGTACGTGGTCGGCGGCAAGGTGCCGGGCGAGTACTACTACGCGGTGGCCTTCGACGAGGCCTCGCACCGGGTCGTCGTCGGCAAGGACCAGTACTACGAGATCCAGTTCGGTCACCGGGTGGCGTATGTGCGGGCTGCCGATGTGCGGGAGCTGGCCTCGGGGTCGTAGCGCGTCAGCCCTGTCTGCTCCAGGTGTAGCGCCGCCCGGCGACCGCTCTGAAGGTCAGCTGCCCGTCCTCGAACAGGTCGCTGCGTACGGTGAGTTCACGTGTGCGTGCCGCCTTCAGGGCGATGCGGGTCGCCCGGCCCTGCGCCCACTCGACGTCGACGGTGGCGCCGCCGCGGGCGCGCAGGCCGCGCACCGCGCCGGTTTCCCAGGCGGCGGGGAGGGCGGGCAGTACCTCGACGACGTCGTACTGGCTCTGCAGGAGCATCTCCACGACGCCGGAGGTGGCGCCGAAGTTGCCGTCGATCTGGAACGGCGGGTGGGTGTCCCAGAGGTTGGGCAGGGTCGAGGACTTGAGCTGTTCGCCGAGCATCTTGTGGGCGTGGTCGCCGTCGCGCAGCCGCGCCCAGAAGTTGATCTTCCAGGCCTTGGACCAGCCCGTGCCGCCGTCGCCGCGTGCGGTGAGGGAGACCCTGGCGGCCTCGGCCCACTCGCTGCCGGGTTCGATCTGCCGGCCGGGGTGGAGGGCGAACAGGTGGGAGACGTGCCGGTGGGTGTCGGTCGGGTCGTCCAAGTCCTCCTTCCATTCCTGGAGTTGGCCCCAGGATCCGATGTGCAGGCCGGGGTCGAGCCGGTTCAGGACCTGCTCGACGCGGCGGCGGAAGTCGGGTGTGTCGCCCAGGATCCGGGCGGCTTCGAGGGTGTTGGTGAACAGGTCGTGGACGATCTGCTGCGACATGGCGGCGCCGGCGGTGAAGTCGCCGTGCTCGGGCGAGTAGCTGGGGGTGACGACGAGGGTGCCGTCGCGTGGGTCGGTGCGCAGGTTGTCGAGCCAGAACTCGGCGGCCTCCTTCATCGCGGGGTACGCGGTGGTGCGGAGGTAGTCGGTGGAGCCGCCGAATCTGTAGTGCTCGTACATCTGTTGGGTGAGCCAGGCCGCCGCCTCGGGGAACCAGAACGCGGTCGCCCAGTCGTGCACGCCGGTGAAGCCGTACGGGTTGGTCTCGTTGTGCACCACCCAGCCGCGCGAGCCGAACATCTCCTTCGCCGTACGGCGTCCGGGCGCGCGCAGCGCCTCGACGAAGCGGTCGTACGGTGCCGTCGTCTCGGCGAGGTTGGCAGCCTCGGTGGGCCAGTAGTTCATCTGGATGTTGATGTTGGTGTGGTAGTCCGCGGACCACGGCGGCGTGGTGCTGTTGTTCCAGACGCCCTGGAGGTTGGCGGGCAGGGAGCCCGGGCGTGAGGAGGCGATGAGCAGGTAGCGGCCGTACTGGAAGTAGAGGGCTTCCAGGGCGCGGTCCGCCGCGCTGGTGCCGTCGGTGTACGCGGCCAGCAGCCGGTCGGTGGGGATGTCGGCGGGCAGGGACTGGCCGATGTCGAGGGCGACGCGGCCGAACAGGGCCCGGTGGTCGCGGACGTGCCGGGCCAGCAGCGCCTCGTAGCGGTCACCGGCTCGCTCCACGGCGCGGCTGACGGCGGCGTGCGGGTCCGGGCCTCGGTAGTCAGGGTAGGTGTCGGCGTAGTCCGTGCCCGCGGCCAGGACGAACCAGGCGCTGTCGGCGCCGGTCACGGTGATGGTGCCGTCGGTGTGGGAGGTGACGGTGCCGCCTTGTGCGCGCACCCTGACCTGGGCTTCGAAGCGCAGTCCGTTGTCGGCGAGCGCGCCCCGTACGGTCAGGGTGGCGGCGGCCGCGGTGGCGGTGAAGTCGGCGCGGGGCGAGGTGTGGCGCAGGGTGAAGGTGACGCTGCCGGGGCGGTCGGCGCCGAGGCGTCCCACGATCACGCCGTCAGGGTGGGAGGCGAAGAACTCCCTTTGGTGGCGGACACCTTGGTGGGTGTAGGCGACCGAGGCGACGGCGTTGTCGAGGTCGAGTGCGCGCCGGTAGTCCGCCGGGGGCGTCGTCGGCGCGCCGGGCAGGTCGAGGTGGAGGTCGCCGAAGGTCTGGTGGGCGCCGTAGCCGGTCCGTGGCTGGCCGAGCCGGTCGGCGACGGACTCGGGGTCGAGGGTGGTGCGCGCGTCGAGGTCGTCCTGTACGGCGGTGATCGCGCCGGGGCGGGGTGCGCGCCAGTTGCCGTGGTCGTAGCCCTGGGCGGAGCCGGGGCCGCCGGTCCAGAGGGTCTTCTCGTTGAACTGCAGCCGTTCGGTGGCGAGGGTGCCGAAGACCATGGCGCCGAGTGCGCCATTGCCGATGGGCAGGGCCTCACGCTCCCAGTCGGCGGCGGGAGCGGCGTACCAGAGCACTGACAGCTCCCTCGATACATCGGAGGAATCGTCGGCGGCAGCCTCGGTGGCACCCTCACCGAGAACGAGTGCGCCGACCCCCGCACCGGCGGCTGCGGCCGCAGCCTTCAGCGTCGTCCTTCGAGTGATCTCATGCGGCTCATGCGACTCATACGACATGACCCCTGACGCTAGAGGTCCGATGACTCCGGCGACAAGGGTCATGACAACATGTACGGAACCCCGAACAAAACCGGGTTCCGGACGGGAGGACGAGGACTCAGCCCTGCTGGAAGAGCTCCGCGGGCAGCGGCTTGAGCAGGGCGTACAGATCGTCGGTGATGGGGCGGTCCCAGGCGGCGATGGTGACCAGGACGCTGTCGCTGCGGTCGAACTGCACGCAGGAGATCCGGCTCTCGGAGAGCTTCAGACGGCGCACGATCAGGAGGTTGTCGCCCTGCATCACAGGCACGTCCTCGCTGCCCACGACGGTGACCTCCTCGTCGTTCTCCAGGGCCAGCAGCAGCTGAGCGACCTCGAACGGGATCTCGCCCTCGTCGACCTCGCGGGCCGGGGAGCCCTCCGGCAGATTGCCGATGATCATCGCGGGGCCACGGCCGCCGAAGAGGTCGTAGCGCAGGAAGACACCCTGGCAGCTGCCGTCGGGGGCGGGCAGCAGCCCGGCGCCCAGATTGCCGGGCCAGTCGCCCGGGTCCATGGCCAGTACGTCGAAGTCGGGCCCGGCGGGCGTGGCGCTGCGGCGGCGGAGGAACGACATGTCGCCATGGTACGTGGCCGGGCGTGTTGCATGACGTGCGGGCATGGGTTCGAGAAGTGCTCCCCGGCGGCGGCGAAACTCCGTTGCCCTCCCGCGAAGGACCTCCTACGGTCCCGATCATGCTGCCCCCCGTGGAGACCGACGAGGAATGGGACGCCGTCGTTCCCGACGAGAGCGTGATGCGGCCCGGAGCGCACGACCTGTGTGCCCGCCTCGGTCTGAGCGGCCGCCCGCTGACCCGCTTCCCGGACGGGCTCAGCCGGTCTACGCCGTGGGTGACGAGCATGTCCTCAAGCTCTTCCCCGGCGCCGCGGCCCGGGACGGCGACGCCGAGGGCCGTGTCCTGTCCCATGTCCAGGGGCGCCTGCCCGTACCGACTCCGCGGATGCACGACGCCGGCGCGTACGAGAACGGCTGGCGGTACGTCCTGATGTCCCGGTTGCGCGGCGAGAACCTGGCCGGCACCTGGCCCCGCGTGCCACAGGCCGACCGTGAGCGGCTGGTCGAGGAGATCGGCGCGGCCCTCGCCGCGCTCCACTCGCTCAATCCCGGTCCGCTCGGGGACTTCCTCGGGCCCGGGGACTGGGGCGCTTTCGTGGACCGGCAGCGGGCCGGGGCGGTGGAGCGGCAGCGCGGGCACGAGTTGTCCGCCGGGTGGCTGGAGCAGGTCCCCGAGTTCCTCGACTCGGTGCCGCTGCCGCGCACGCCGCGCCCCGCCCTGCTGCACACCGAGGTCATGCGGCAGCACCTCCTCGTCGATCCCGACGGCTGGCGGCTGACCGGGCTCTTCGACTTCGAGCCGGCCATGACCGGCGACCGGGCGTACGAATTCGTCGGCGTGGGCCTGTTCGTCACCCGCGGCGACCCGCGCCTCCTGGCCCGCCTCACCGAGGCGTACGGCACCGCCTTCGACCCGGCGCAGCTCCTCGCGTACACACTGCTGCACGTCTACAGCAACATGCCTTGGTACCTACGGGAGTTGGGCGCGCCCGCCGAGGGCACGCTGCCGTCCCTGGCCGAGGCCTGGTTCGGCACCGTCTGACAGGGCTCGGACGCCTACTCCTCCATCGGCGTGGCCGGCACCACCGCCACCGGGCTCGCGGCATGCAGCAGCACGGCGTGGGTCACGGAACCCATCATCCGGGCGGGGGCCAGGAGACGGCGTCTGTGGCGGCCCACGACGACCAGGTGCGCGTCCCTGGAAGCGGCGACGAGATGACCGGCGGCGTCGCCCGGGGCCACGTAGGGATCGGCGCGCACGTCCGGGTGGCGCTCGCGGTGCGGGGCGAGGATGCCTTCCGCGAGGGTGCGGGTCTCGGCCTCGACGGCGTCCTGGTCGTGGGACGGCGGCACGATCTGGGCGGTGGCGGCCGTCCAGATGTGCAGGGGCCAGGTGTAGGCGGCGACGACCTGGAGCCGGGCGCCGCGCAGGGCGGCCTCGGCGAAGGCGAAGGACAGTGTGGCGTCGTCGGGGCTGTCGACCTGAAGGCCGACGACGACCCTCAGCCCCGGTTCGATCGGCGTGTCGTCGTGGACCTCGCGGCCGGGCTTGGGCACCACGACGACCGGGCACCCGGTGTCCCGTGCGACGGCCATGCCGGTGGAGCCGAGCAGGAGACTGGCGAAGCCGCCGCGGCCCCGGGAACCGAGCACCAACAGCTGGGCGCTGCTTCCCAGTTCGGGCAGTGCTGTGGAGGCCGCTCCCGCGAGGGCGGCGTACTCCGTCTGCGGCCGCTCGGCCCGCCCGTCCATGTAGCGCCGGACCCGGTCGAGCACCGGGTCGTCCTCCGGTACCGGCCGCCCGGCGGGCAGGACGTCGGGCTTGGCCCATGCGGCGTACTGCTGCACATGGACCACCCGCAGCGGCGCCTCGCGCACCAGGGCGGCGTCGAAGGCCCAGTCCAGCGCGACCAGGCTGTCGTCCGAACCGTCGACCGCCGCGATGACCGGCAGGGTGCTCATGGGTTCTCGCCTTTCCGGAATACGACCTTCCCCCCTCCCGGGGCCAGCCTGGCTCAGGCGTGGGCCCCAGGGGGGTTCTCAAGGTCGCGTGTCCGGAAAAACGGGCGGAACACACCCGGATCGGCCCGAAGGCGCGGTCAGGTCGGTCGCTGTCAGGTCGGGCGCTGTCAGGTCGGGCGCTGTCAGGTCGGGCGCTGTCAGGTCGGTCGCTGTCAGGTCAGGTCGAACTCGCCCTCCCTCGCGCCCGACACGAACGCCCCCCATTCGGCGGGTGTGAAGATCAGGGAGGGACTCTCCGGACTGCCGCTGTTGCGCATCGCGATGAACCCCTCGACAAAGGCGATCTGGACATCCCCCAGGCCACGGCTGCTCGAGTGCCAATCGGCGTTGCGGAGGTCCAGCTCCGGCTTCTCCCAGCCCGTGAACGGCTGCTGCTGGATGGTGCTCTCGGCCACGTCCGTGCTCCTCCCGATTCGTCGTCCGCGGGCCAGCCTAGCGATCGGTCCGGGGTGCCGACAGGCCACGTGAGGGGGACCTTTGCGGAGCCGTCTCCACCGGCGTACGGGAGTGCTCTCAGGCGTCCGGGGGCTCGGAGCCCACGAGCCACATCGAGAAGAACTGCGATCCGCCGCCGTAGGCGTGCCCGAGTGCCCTGCGGGCCCCGTCCACCTGGTGTTCCCCGGCCTGGCCGCGCACCTGGAGGGCCGCCTCCGCGAAGCGGATCATGCCGGAGGCGCCGATGGGGTTGGCGGACAGGACACCGCCCGACATGTTGACGGGCAGGTCGCCGTCCAGTTCGGTGACCCCGGCCTCGGTGAGCTTCCAGCCCTCGCCCTCGGCGGCGAAGCCGAGGTTCTCCAGCCACATGGGCTCGTACCAGGAGAACGGCACGTACATCTCGACGGCGTCGATGTCCCGGCGCGGATCGGCGATGCCGGCCTGCCGGTACACGTCGGCCGCGCAGTCCTTGCCGGCCTGCGGGGACACGGCGTCCTTGCCGGCGAAGAGGGTCGGCTCGCTGCGCATGGCGCCGCCCAGCATCCAGGCGGGCGGGCGGGGTGCCCGTGCGGCCCCGGCACGGTCGGTGAGGATCATCGCGCACGCGCCGTCGGAGGAGGGGCAGGTCTCCGAGTAGCGGATGGGGTCCCACAGCATGGGCGAGGCCTGGACCTTCTCCAGGGTGATGTCGTGCTCGTGGAGGTGGGCGTAGGGGTTCTTCAGCGCGTTGCGGCGGTCCTTGTACGCCACCAGCGAGCCGATCGTGTCGGGCGCGCCGCTGCGCCGCATGTACGCGCGCACGTGCGGGGCGAAGAAGCCGCCGGCTCCGGCGAGCAGGGGCTGCTGGAAGGGGATCGGCAGGGACAGGCCCCACATGGCGTTCGACTCGGACTGCTTTTCGAAGGCGAGCGTCAGGACGGTGCCGTGGACGCGGGCCGCGACCATGCCCGCGGCGACGAGGGCGGTGGATCCGCCGACCGAGCCGGCCGTGTGCACCCGGAGCATCGGCTTGCCCACGGCGCCGAGCGCGTCCGCGAGATAGAGCTCGGGCATCATCACGCCCTCGAAGAAGTCGGGCGCCTTGCCGATGACCACGGCGTCGACGTCCGCCCAGGTCAGCTCGGCGTCGTCGAGGGCCCTTCGGGCGGCCTCCCGGACGAGCCCCGCGATCGACACGTCCCGGCGCGCCGCGACGTGCTTGGTCTGGCCGATGCCTACGACGGCCACGGGCTCCTTGCTCATCGCGGATCCCCTTCGAGTACGGCGACCAGGTTCTGTTGGAGGCACGGGCCGGACGTGGCGTGTGCGAGCGCCCGGTCGGCCTCGCCCCGGTGGATGCGGGCGGCGGCCTCTCCGACGCGGATGAGCCCGGCGGCCATGACGGGGTTGGCGGCGAGCGCGCCGCCGGAGGGGTTGACGCGCACGCCGTCGTCGAGCTTCAGCGCCTTGCGCAGGACGACCTCCTGCGAGGTGAACGGCGCGTGCAACTCGGCGGTGTCAACGGGCCGTTGGAACGCGCCGGCCTTCTCGGCGGCGAGGCGGGTCGAGGGCGAGTCGGTCAGGTCGCGCACGCCGAGTCCGTGGGCCTCGATGCGGTGGTCGATACCGCGGATCCAGGCGGGCCGCTCGCACAGCTCGCGGGCCCGGTCCCCCGCCGCGAGGATCACGGCGGCGGCCCCGTCGCCGATGGGCGGGCAGTCACCGGTACGCAACGGACGTACGAGGTACTCGCCCTGCGGCACCGAACCGGTCAGCTGGGCGTGGGAGTTGGCGGTGGCGTCGGCGCGGCTGCGGGCGGCGACGGCGGCGAGCGCGGGTTCGTCCGTGTCGCCGGCGTCGACAAGGGCCTGGGCCTGGAGGGCGGCGAGGGCGACGGAGTCGGGCCAGAGGGGGGCGACGTAGTACGGGTCGAGCTGGCGGGTGAGGACGTCGCGCAGCGGCCCCGGTGAGGACTTGCCGTAGGAGTACACGAGCGCTGTGTCGGCGTCCCCGGTCAGCAGTTTGGTCCACGCCTCGTACAGGGCCCAGGCGCCGTCCATCTCGACGTGCGACTCGGAGATCGGCGGCCAGGCGCCCACGCCGTCGAGGGCGAGGGTGAAGGAGAAGGCGCGGCCGGCGAGGTAGTCGCTGGAGCCGGAGCAGGTGAAGCCGATGTCGGCGGTCTTGAGGCCGGTCCGGGCCAGCACTTCGTGGAGCACGGGCATCAGCATCTCCACCTCGGAGATGTCCTCGCTGGTGCGCCGGTGGTCGGTCTGTGCGAAGGCGACGACGGCGATCTCGCGGTTCACAGCAGCTCCCTGTAGGTGTCGTAGTCCGCGTCGGGCTCGCCCGTCGGCCGGTAGTGGTCGGGATAGCGGGCACCTGCCGTCCACACCGGTTCCACCCGCAGGCCCATCCGCACCTCGTCGTACGGGATGCCGCCGATCCGGCCGTGCAGGGCGAGGCCGGCGCCGTCGAGGGCGATGTGGGCGTAGACGTACGGCACTTCGATGTCGAGGTTCTTCGCCTTGATGTTGACGATGCAGAACGTGGTGACTGTGCCGTGGGGACCTACCTCGACCTGTTCCAATGTGGCCACCCCACATGTGGGGCACGCACCCCTCGGCGGGACGTACACCTTGCGACAGGACGGGCAGCGTTCGCCGACGTTGCGCTGTTCGGCCAGGGCGTTGATGTAGGCGGTCTGGGCGCGGCCCGGCGAGTAGGTGTAGTCGAGTCGGGCGGGAGCGACGATGCCGGTGACCGGGTCCTCGAACCCGCCGGTTCGGCCGGTGAGTTCGGCCTGCCCACCGGTGTACGGCTCGAAGCAGGCGATGTCCGTGATCGCGCCGGTGCGCTCCTCGGCCCAGCGGATGCGGACCCGCATGCCGGTGTGCACGGCGTCGGGCCCGGGCGCGTCGAGGGCGTGCAGCAGGGCGGTGTCGGCCCCGTCGAGACGTACCAGGACCCAGGCGAAGGGGGTGTCCAGGGGCTGGTCTCGGCGGGGGGCGTGGTTCCAGGCCCAGGTGGTCACCGTGCCGGTGGGGGCGACTTCGACCAGGTCCCGGATCTCCTCGGCGGTGACGGGGTCGTACTCGACAGGCGGGACGAGGGTGCGGCCGTCTCCGGTCCGGACGCCCAGCACGACACGCTCGCGCAGGCCGGTGAGAAAGGCGCTCTGGACGGGCCCGAGGGAACGGGTGAAGGGAAACTCGACGACGAGGGGAGCTTTGAGGACTTCGGGCATCGGGGGCGTACCTCCTTGGGAGATCGGGATGCGTGGGGGCACAGCAACTGACCAGGTTCGGTACGGCAGACGCCCCAGGGGCGCGGGGCTGTGCCATGTGCGGCTCCGCCGCGTGGGCGCGACCAGCCACATTCGGCCCGCAGCTGCCAACCGGTCCAAGCCGGCGCAGCGCCTACGTCCGCTTGAAGAGAGGCGGCCGCTTCTCCGCAAAGGCACGCGCCCCCTCCTTCGCATCCGCGGTGTCGAAGATCGGCCAGCCCCGCTTGAGTTCGGCGGCGAGCCCCTCCGTCTCGGTCAGCTCGGCGGTCTCGTACACCGACGCCTTCACGGCCTCGACGGCCAGCGGACCGCAGGCGTTGATCTGTTCGGCGATCTCCAGGGCCTTGGTCAGTGCCGTGCCGTCGGGGACGACATGCCCGATCAGGCCGATGCCGGCTGCCTCGCGAGCGCTGTACGGGCGGCCGGTGAGCAGCATCTCCAGGGCGTGGGTGCGCGGGATCTGCCGTTGCAGACGGACCGTGGAGCCGCCGATCGGGAACAGGCCGCGCTTCACCTCGAACAGCCCGAAGGTGGCCGACTCGCCCGCGACACGGATGTCCGTGCCCTGGAGCATCTCGGTGCCGCCGGCGACGCAGTACCCCTCGACGGCGGCGATCACCGGTTTGCGCGGGCGATGATGGCGGAGCATCGCCTTCCAGTGCAGGTCGGGATCGGCCTTGAGGCGGTCGCGGTAGTGCTCGCCCGCCATGCCGTTCCCGGCGAGGGCCTTGAGATCCATGCCGGCGCAGAAGCAGCCCCCCGCTCCCGTGAACACGATGGAGCGGATCGAGTCGTCGGCGTCGGCCTCGACCCAGCCGTCGTGGAGGCCGACCAGCATCGGCAACGAGAGCGCGTTCTTCGCCTCGGGCCTGTTGAGCGTGAGCACCAGTGTGGCGCCCTCGCGCCGCACGGCGAGGTGTTCGGTGCCACCCATGACCAGTCTCCCCTCTGACAGAACGAGAACAGGTTGCAGGAGGGGCGAAGGCACTTCAAGGGTTTTCTGACAGACAGTCAGATTCTTTTGCGCGCAGGCTTCACACTTGTGCCGCCCTTTGCTCTGATGACCGGCGAACCGTTGGTGAACCGTGCCCTGTCGAGGTCAGGAGGAACGGTGGAGTACAACCTTGCCGACCTGTTCGAGTCGGTCGTCGACGCGGTTCCCGACCGCGAGGCGCTCGTGTACATCGACCACCCGGGCACGGGCGCGGAGCGCCGTCTGACGTACGCGCAGCTGGACGCGGCCGCCAACCGGATCGCCCACCATCTGATCGACAGCGGGATCCGCCCCGGCGAACACCTCGGGCTCCACCTGTACAACGGCATCGAGTACCTCCAGACGGTGCTGGCCTGCCTGAAGGCGCGGATCGTGCCGGTCAACGTCAACTACCGCTATGTGGAAGAGGAGTTGGTGTATCTCTACCAGGACGCCGATCTGGCGGCCCTGGTCTTCGAGGCCGAGTTCACGGACCGGGTGGCGGCGGCGCTGCCGCGGGTGGCGGGGCTACGGCATCTGGTGCGCGTGGGCACCGTGAGCCCCGGTGCGGTGCACGCGCCGGTCGTGCCCGCCGTGGCCTTCGCCGACGCCGAGGCCACCGGGTCGCCCGAGCGCGGGTTTCCCGAGCGGTCGGGCGACGACCAGTTCATCATCTACACCGGCGGCACCACCGGGATGCCCAAGGGTGTGATGTGGCGCCAGGAGGATCTGTTCTTCTCGGGGCTGGGCGGGGGTGCGCCGACCGGTGAGCCGGTGAAGAAGCCGGAGGAGCTCGCTGAGCGGGTGGCCGCGGGCGGCGACGGGATCACCTTCTTCCCCACCGCCCCGCTGATGCACGGCACGTCCACCCTGACCGCCTTCATCGGCTTCAACTTCGGCCAACGCATCGTGATCCACCGCAAGTTCGCCCCGCAGGAGGTCCTGCGGACGATCGAGAAGGAGCGGGTCACCAGTGTGTCGCTGGTGGGGGACGCCATGCTGCGCCCGCTCGTCGACGCGCTGAACGGGCCGATGAAGGGCACCGACTGCTCGTCGATGTTCAGCGTGTCGTCGTCCGGGGCGATCATGTCCGACACGGTGCGCCGGCAGTTCCAGGAGCTGGTGCCGAACGTCATGCTGCTGAACAACTTCGGCTCCTCGGAGTCCGGCTTCAACGGCACGGCGACCGAGGACTCCGGCCCCGAACGCGGCTTCCGCATCCGCGTCAACTCCCGTACGCGGGTGGTGGATCCGGCGACCCACGAGGCGGTCGCCGTCGGCGAGGTGGGCCGTGTCGCGCAGTGCGGCCATGTGCCCCTCGGCTACTACAACGACCCGGGGAAAACCGCCGAGACCTTCTTCGAGAAGGACGGCCGGCGGTGGGTGCTGCTGGGCGACATGGCCACGGTCGACGAGGACGGCGTCGTCACGGTGCTGGGCCGTGGCTCGCAGTGCATCAACACCGGGGGCGAGAAGGTGTACCCGGAGGAGGTCGAGCAGGCGCTCAAGTCCCATCCCGACGTGTACGACGCGCTGGTGGCCGGGGTGCCGGACGCGAAGTGGGGACACCATGTGGCGGCCGTGGTGCAGTTGCGGGCGGGCGCGGTGCGGCCGTCGCTGGCGGACATCCAGACCCACTGCCGGTCCCACCTGGCGGGCTACAAGATCCCCCGCCAGCTGGTCATCACCGACTCGATCCGGCGTTCGCCCAGCGGCAAGGCGGACTACCGCTGGGCGCGTGAGGCGGCGACGACTGCGGACGGGGGAATTCCGGACAGGAACGATTGAACCTAAGGTGACGTGCGGACGTACTCGTGGTGGCAGGCTCGGTCATCGGGCGCTGTTTGCCATGCCATCGCAAGACCGCACGGGAGGACCTCCGGGTGTCGCAGGAGGCAGCAGAGCAGGTAACACCGGACACGACGGAAGAGACGGGGCCGGAAGAGACGGGGCCGGCAGAAACGGGGCCGGCAGAGACGGCCTCGGCGGCCGGAAAGTCCGAAGAGGCCGAGGCGGTCGAGGCAGCCGAGGCGACCGAAGGGAGTGCGACGGCGGCCGAGGATGCCGAGGCGGCCCGCCTCGCGGGGCCGTCCGACTCCTCCCCCTCCCTCGGCTGGTTCGGCTGGCGTCGCCGCTACCCCCGTACGGCACGCGGCGTCACCATCGGGACGTCCGTCCTGGCCGGAGCCCTCCTGCTCTTCGCGCTCCTCGTGCCGAACCAGTTGGAGCGGCTCACCCCCGAGGCGTTCTTCCGTCTCCCCGCCGAGGGGATCCTGCTCGCGGGCCTGCTGCTGGCACTGCCGCCGCGGTCACGCCGGCTGGCGGCCGTGGTCTCGGGTGCGCTGCTCGGGCTGCTCACCGTGCTGAAGTTCGTCGACATGGGCTTCTACCAGGTGCTGGCCCGGCCCTTCGACCTGGTCCTGGACTGGATCCTGCTCGACGACGCGGCGGAGTTCGTGCGGGAGTCCTTCGGCCGGACCGGTCAGGTGCTCGCGGTGGTCGGGGTGATCGTCCTGATCGTCGCCGTGCTCGTCCTCATCACGCTCGCGATGGTGCGGGTGACGAACCTGATGGTCAGCCACCGTGCCGTCGCCGCCCGTACGACGCTGATCCTCGGCACCACGTGGATCACCTGCATGACGCTGGGCATCCAGCTCACCGGCGTCCCGCTGGCCACCAAGGGCAACGCCGACCTGGTCAACAACCGGGTCGAGCAGGTACGGGCGGGCCTGGCGGACGGACGCGTCTTCCAGAAGCAGGCCGCCGTGGACGCCTTCGCGAAGACACCGCCGGACCAGTTGCTCACCGGGCTGCGCGGCAAGGACGTCCTGTTCACGTTCATCGAGAGCTACGGCCGTGTCGCGATCGACGACCCGGCGATGGCACCGCAGGTCGACGCGGCCCTCAGGGAAGGGACGAGCAGCCTCAAGGCGGCCGGGTTCCAGTCGCGCAGCGGCTGGCTGCGGTCGCCGGTGACGGGAGCCGGCAGCTGGCTGGCCCACTCCACCTTCCTCTCCGGGCTGTGGATCAAGAACCAGCAGCGGTACCGGAGCCTGACCACCAGCGACCGCGCGACGCTCAACAGCTACTTCCGCAAGACCGGCGCCTGGCGCACGGTCGGCGTCGTGCCCGGGGTACGGCGGGCCTGGCCGGAGGGCAAGTACTTCGCGCTCGACCACATCTACGACTCCGAGCACCTGGGCTACCAGGGCCCCTACTTCAGCTGGACGCCCGTGCCCGACCAGTTCAGTCTGGAGGCCTTCCAGCGTCTGGAGCACGGCAAGAAGGACCGCGAGCCGATCATGGCGGAGATCATCCTGGCCTCCAGCCACAACCCCTGGTCCCCCATCGCCCGCATGGTCGACTGGGACGACCTCGGCGACGGCTCCGTCTTCCATCAGATCAAGAAGGAGGGCACCGACCCCAAGGAGGTCTGGAAGGACCCCGAGCGCGTCCGCACCGAGTACCGCCGCGCCATCGAGTACTCGATCCACAGCCTCACCGCGTGGGTCGAGCGCTACGGCACGGACGACACGGTCCTCGTCTTCCTCGGCGACCACCAGCCCGTCCCCACGGTCACCGCGGGCAACACGAGCAAGGACGTCCCCGTCACGATCGTCGCCCGCGACCAGAAAATCCTCGACCGGATCGCCGACTGGCACTGGACGGACGGCCTCAAGCCCGCCGAGAACGCTCCGACCTGGGGCATGGACAAGTTCCGCGACCGCTTCCTGACGGCGTACGGGCCCGGGAAGGACTGAGACCGGCGGCGGTCGGGCTGTGCCGCCCCGGGAGACGCAGGGCGGGCAGAAAGTCCGGCCCGCCCCCTTGCCTGATCAATCCGTGCCTGGATTACTGATCCCGAACACCCGGACCGAATGATCGGTCGTCCGGATTGGCGCGGTTGGCGAGGGAGAAGTCCCCATGGCGGATGCGACGGAGCTGCTGGACTCGGGGGAACGGCTCGCGCCGGAGGCGCTGCGGGCGTTGCAACTGGAGCGGCTGCGGACCTCGCTGCGGCACGCCTACGACAACGTGCCCTTCTACCGTGACTCCTTCGACAAGGCCGGCGTACGGCCCGAGGACTGCCGCTCGCTCGCCGACCTGGCCCGTTTCCCGTTCACGACCAAGGCCGACCTTCGGGAGAACTACCCGTACGGGATGTTCGCCGTGCCCCAGGACCGGATCCGCCGTATCCACGCCTCCAGCGGCACCACCGGACGCCCCACGGTCGTCGGCTACACCGACGCCGACCTCTCCCTGTGGTCCGACATGGTGGCGAGATCCATCCGGGCGGCGGGCGGGCGGCCCGGCGACAAGGTACATGTGGCGTACGGCTATGGGTTGTTCACCGGTGGGCTGGGGGCGCACTACGGGGCCGAACGGCTGGGCTGTACGGTCATCCCCGCGTCCGGCGGCATGACGGCCCGCCAGGTCCAGCTGATCCAGGACCTCAGGCCCGAGATCATCATGGTGACGCCGTCCTACATGCTCACCCTCCTGGACGAGTTCGAACGGCAGGGCGTCGATCCCCGCGGCACCTCTCTGCGCGTGGGCGTCTTCGGCGCCGAACCCTGGACCGAGCGGATGCGCCAGGAGATCGAGGAGCGGTTCGCGATCGACGCCGTCGACATATACGGGTTGTCCGAGGTGATCGGGCCCGGGGTCGCGCAGGAGTGCGTGGAGACCAAGGACGGGCTGCACGTGTGGGAGGACCACTTCCTCCCCGAGATCGTCGACCCGATCACGGGCGAGGTGCTGCCCGCCGGCGAGGAGGGCGAACTGGTCTTCACCTCGCTCACCAAGGAGGCCATGCCCGTCATCCGGTACCGCACCCGGGACCTGACACGGCTGCTGCCGGGGACCGCCCGGGTGTTCCGGCGGATGGAGAAGATCACCGGGCGAAGTGACGACATGGTCATCCTGCGCGGGGTGAACCTCTTCCCCACCCAGATCGAGGAGATCGTGCTCCGGACCCCGGGCGTGGCACCCCACTTCCAGCTGCGTCTCACGAGGGAGGGCCGTCTCGACGCCCTCACCGTGCGCGCGGAGGCCCGCCCCGACGCGTCACCCGAGGTCCGGGACGCCGCGGCGCAGGCCATCGCCGCGGCCGTGAAGGACGGCATCGGGGTGTCGGTCGCCGTGGAGATCGTCGAGCCGGAGTCACTGGCACGGTCCGTGGGCAAGATCCGGCGGATCGAGGACCTACGGCCCCGTTAGCCCTGCCAGCCCTGCTAGCCCCGCTGACCTGCTGACCTGCTGACCGCTCACCTCCTCACCTCCTCACCTCCTCACCTCCTCACCTCCTCACCTCCTCACCTCCTCACCTACTCACCTACTCACCTACTCACCTACTCACCAGCGAACCGGTCCCGCAGCTCCCGCTTGAGGATCTTCCCGCTGGCGTTGCGCGGCAGCTCGGTCACGAACACCACCCGCTTCGGTGCCTTGAAGTGGGCGAGCTTTTCGCGGGCGTGCTCGATCAGTTCGGCCTCGCTCACCTCGCCGCGCGGCACGACGACCGCGGTGACGGCCTCGATCCACCGCTCGTCGGGCAGGCCGATCACAGCGACCTCGGCGACGCCCTCGTGCGTGTACAGCGCGTCCTCGACCGCGCGGGAGGCGATGAGTACGCCGCCGGAGTTGATGGCGTCCTTCACCCGGTCGACGATCGTGAAGTAGCCGTGCGCGTCGCGCACCGCGAGATCGCCTGAGCGGAACCAGCCGTCGCGGAAGGCCTCGGCGGTCTCCTCGGGCTTGTCCCAGTAGCCCTCGCACAGCTGCGGGGAGCGGTAGACGATCTCGCCGGAGGTGTCCTCGGGCACGTCCTCGCCGTTCTCGTCGACCACGCGCGCGTCGACGAAGAGGACGGGACGGCCGCAGGAGTCCATCCGGCCCTTGTGTTCGTCCGGGGCCAGCACCATGGCCAGCGGGCCGATCTCGCTCTGGCCGAAGCAGTTGTAGAAGGCCAGGCCGGGCCAGCGCTCACGCAGTCGTTCCAGGACGGGCACGGGCATGATCGAGGCGCCGTAGTACGCCTTGCGCAGTCCGTCGAGCTCGCGGGTCGCGAAGTCGGGGCGGTTGGCCAGGCCGATCCACACCGTGGGCGGGGCGAACAGGCTGTCCGCGCGTCCCGTCTCGATCAGCTCGAAGAGCCGGTCGCCGTCGGGCGACTCGAGGATGACGTTGGTGGCGCCGACGGCCAGGTACGGCATGAGGAACACGTGCATCTGCGCCGAGTGGTACAGCGGCAGTGAGTGGACGGGCCGGTCCCCGGCGCTCAGGTCGAGGGCGGCGATGGCGCTCAAGTACTCGTGGACCAAGGCGCGGTGGGTCATCATCGCGCCCTTCGGCAGGGCCGTGGTGCCGGAGGTGTAGAGCAGTTGCACCAGGTCCTCGCTGTGTGCCTCCGGGCCGTCGTACGGGGGTGCCGTGGCCTGCCGCGCCTGCAGGGAGTCGTCGGCGCCGCGCAGCGGCATCGTGGGGACGCCGTCGGGGAGCCGGCCGGTGAGGGCGGGGTCGGCGAGGACCAGGGAGCTGCCGGATTGGCCGAGGAGGTAGGAGAGGTCGTCGCCGGTGAGGTGGTGGTTGACGGGGACGTGGACGAGGCTCGCGCGGGCGCACGCCAGGAAGGCGATGAGGTACGCGCAGGAGTTGTGGCCGTAGGCGGCCACCCGGTCGCCGGGGGTAAGGCCCTGGTCGAGCAGGACGCTCGCCGCGCGGGAGACGGCGTCGTCGAGTTCCGCGTAGGTCCACGCGCGTTCGCGGTCCTCGACCGCGGTGCGTTCCGGGGTGCGTCTGGCGCTGCGGCGCAGTACTCCGTCAACCGTGCTGCCGTGTGCTGGCGTCATGACACATGATCCTCGGTGTCTCGCAGAGACGGGTCAAGGCGCCAGGCCTGAGGCCCGACCGGGGACCCGTACCCGATTGGCATGCCAACGGGTCCTTCCCTCAATGACGTTGGGAGGCACGATGCGCACCCGCCCCAGACGGCTCGTCGTCGCGGCCGTCGCCCTGCTCGCCACCACGGCCGGGCTGCCCGCGACCGCGGCCGAGCGGCAGGATTCACACGACCGGCACGAACAGCTCTCGCACGGTGGTCTGTCCGCCGTCGTCCGCTACACCGAGTACGGCATTCCGCACATCGTCGCCAAGGACTACAAGTCCCTGGGCTTCGGCACCGGTTGGGCGCAGGCCGCCGACCAGGTGTGCACGCTCGCCGACGGCTTCGTGACCGTGCGCGGCGAGCGTTCGCGGTTCTTCGGGCCGGACGCGGCGACCGACTTCTCCCTCTCCTCGGCGACCGGGAATCTCTCCAGCGACCTGTACTTCCGCGGGGTACGGCAGACCCGCACGGTGGAGAAGCTCCTCGCCCAGCCGGCACCGCGCGGCCCGAGCCGTCAGGTCAGGGACCTCATGCGGGGCTTCGCGTCCGGGTACAACACCTGGCTGAAGCAGAACCGGATCACCGACCCCGCCTGCGAGGGCGCCGCCTGGGTGCGCCCGGTCACCCAGTTGGACGTGGCCGCCCGCTTCTACGCCATCGCCGTACTCGGCGGCCAGGGCGGCTCGGTGGACGAGATCACCGGCGCCCAGCCGCCCACCGCCGGCTCCGCCCGCGCCGAGGGCAGCGGGCCGCCCCGGACGCGGGGGCGCTGATACGGGCGGTGCGCGAGCGGACCGCCGACGCGGACATGGGCTCGAACGCGGTCGCCTTCCACGGCGACACCACGGCCGACGGCCGCGGCCTGCTGCTGGGCAACCCGCACTACCCGTGGCACGGCGGACGCCGCTTCTGGCAGGCACAGCAGACGATCCCCGGTGAGCTGAACGTCGCCGGCGCCTCCCTGCTCGGCTCGCCGACGATCTCCATCGGCTACAACGCCCGTGTGGCGTGGAGCCACACCGTTTCGACCGGAGTCCCGTTCAGTCTGCACCGACTGACGCTGGACCCCGCCGACCCCACGGTCTACGTCGTGGACGGCGAGCGCGAGCGGATGAAGAAGCGGACGGTGACCGTCGCGGTCAAGGGCGGCGCCCCGGTGACCCGTACCCAGTGGTGGACCCGGTACGGCCCGGTCGTGGCCTCCACCGACGGAGAACTGCCGCTGCCCTGGACCAGCACCGCGGCGTACGCGCTCAACGACCCCAACGCGGCCAACCTGCGTTTCGCCGACACCTCCCTGGGCTTCAGCAAGGCGCGCGGCACGGCCGACGTCCTCGGATCCCTCGCCCGGTACCAGGGGCTCCCGTGGGTGAACACCGTCGCGGCTGACTCCTCGGGGCACTCGCTGTACACCCAGTCCCAGGTGCTGCCACGGGTCACCGACGACCTCGCGGCGCGCTGCTCCACGGACCTCGGCAAGGCCGTCTATCCGGCGGCGGGCCTCGCGGTCCTGGACGGCTCCCGCGGCGACTGCGCGTTCGGCCGCGACGCCGACGCCCTCCAGCCCGGGATCTTCGGGCCCGCACGCATGCCGACGCTGAGGGACGCGCCGTACGCGGAGAACTCCAACGACAGCGCCTGGCTGGCCAACGCGGACCGGCCGCTCACCGGGTACGAGCGGGTTTTCGGCACCATCGGCACCCAGCGCTCGCCGCGCACGCGAGGCGCGATCGAGGACGTGGCGGCGATGGCGCGGCGGGGCGATCTGACCGTCCGCGACCTGGAGCGCCGGCAGTTCACGAACCGGGCGCCCGTGGCCGACCTGGCGGCGGCCGACGCGGCGAAGGCCTGTGCCGCGCTGCCGGGTGGCACGGCGAAGGGCAGCGACGGCAAGGCTGTCGACGTGGCCGAGGCCTGCTCGGTGCTCGCGGCCTGGGACCGCACCATGGACACCGGCAGCCGGGGTGCCCTGCTGTTCGACCGGACCTGGCGGAAGCTGACGGCGAAGGTGCCGGCGGCCCAGCGGTGGAAGGTGCCGTTCTCGGCGTCGGACCCGGTGCGCACGCCGAACACCCTCGACACGGACGCCCCCGGCTTCGCCACGGCCCTGGCGGACGCGGTCGCCGAACTCCGGGCGACGGGCATCGCCCTCGACTCCCGGCTCGGCGAGCACCAGTTCGTCGTACGGAACGGTCAGCGCGTCCCCGTGCCGGGCGGCACGGAGGGGCTGGGCGTGTGGAACAAGATCGAGCCGGTGTGGAACACGCCGCAGGGCGGCTACACCGAGGTGACGACCGGCTCCAGCCACATCCAGGCGGTCGGCTGGGACGACAGCCGCTGCCCGGTGGCCCGAACACTGCTGACGTACTCCCAGTCCTCGAACCCGAACTCGCCCCACTTCGGTGACCAGACCCGGTTGTTCTCGGGTGAGAAGTGGGTGACGGCGCGGTTCTGCGAGAAGGACATCCTGGCGTCCCCGGTATTGAAGACCGTCCACATACGCGAACGCTGAGTCCATGTGGTCCCGTTCCACATGGGGCGGGACCACATATGAGTGCCCCATGGGATGCGCGGAGTATGCGCCACGCGTCAACGGTCATTCACCGAATGCTTCTTTTGCTTCCCCGTGCTCCCGTGCGCCCCTTTGGAGAAAGGTTTCGGGAAACCAAGAGCCACTGGGATTGGGCAGGACTTGTCTCAAGTGTTCAAGTCCGTGGCACGTTCACCAATTTCGCGTGCCGCGTAAGGCAGGAGGTTTTCATGAGCCGTGCCGTGCCCGAACAAAAGCGCACATGGCGGACAGGAACTGCTCCAGGCATATTCCCAATCCTCGGCCACGGTATCGCGTTATACCGACAACCGCTGGCGTTTCTGAATTCTTTGCCCGCGTACGGCGATCTGGTCGAGATACGGCTGGGCCCCCAGCGCGCCTGGATGGTGTGCCATCCCGAGCTGACCCACGAGGTGCTCATGGATCCGCACACCTTCGACAAGGGGGGCCCGCTGTACGACAGGCTCGGGAAGCTGATGGGCGACGGCCTCGTCACCTGCCGTCAGCCGACGCATCGGGACAAACGCAGGCTGTTGCAGCCTGCGTTCCGTCCTTCCCATGTCGCCGAGTACACGGACCTGGTCACCGAGGAGGCCGCGGCGGTGTGCCGCGCGTGGCCGGTCGGTCAGGACGTTGCCGTGACCGAGGCGATGATGGCCCTCACGACACGGGTGACCAGCCGTGTCCTCCTCTCCGATTCCCTGGACGACCGGACGACCGCAGAGGTGCGGGACTGTCTCGGCGCGGTCGTGCGCGGGCTGTTCGTCCGCACGGTCGTACCGATCGACGCCCTGTTCCGCCTCCCCACCCCCGCCAACCGCCGCTATCGCCGCGCGCTCTCCCGCCTGCACGAGATCATCGACGCGGCGATCAGGGAGCGTCGGCGGGGCGACGACCGCGACGACGTGCTGGGCACGCTGCTGAAGGCCGCCAAGGGCGACGCCTCGACGGCCGCCGACGGCGGACGCCCGACGGCCTTGGTCACCGACCAGGAGGTCCATGATCACCTGATCACGCTCCTGCTGACGGGCGTCGAGACCCAGGCACTGGCCCTGACGAGCGCCTTCAGCCTGCTGGCCCGCCATCCGCAGGCGGAGCGGCGTCTGCACGCCGAGCTCGACTCCGTCCTCGCCGGGGGTCGGCGGCCCACTCCCGAGGATCTGCCGCACCTCGTCTACACCCGGTGCGTCGTCTCCGAGACGCTGCGGCACTCGTCGCCCGGCTGGCTCTTCACCCGCGTCGCCACCAAGGAGACCGAGCTCGCCGGATGCCGGCTGCCCGAGGGGGCCACCGTCCTGTACAGCCCCCACCTCCTGCACCACGACCCCTCGTCGTTCCCCGACCCCGGGCGTTTCGACCCCGACCGCTGGTTGCCGGGGCGGCCCACCGCCGAAGAGCGCCGCGCGATGATGCCGTTCTCGGCGGGCAACCGCAAATGCCTCGGTGACGAGTTCGCGATGGTGGAGGCCACCCTGGCGCTCGCGACCATCGCCGGCCGCCGGCGCCTGCGTCATCTGCCCGGGTACGTCGACCGGAAACCGCGCCCCGGGATCACGATGGGGCCGCGTTCCCTGGTCATGACGTGCGCGCCCCGATCACCCATGCCCTCAGCCGCCTCGCTCGCGCACCGAACGACCGCCGCCCCGTGCACATCGGACAGCCGAACGGCAGGTGACCACGTTGTCGACGACGCATGAGGAAATCACCCTCGGCCTGCCGGACGGAATGCCGGCCGCCAACCTCCGGGACCTGATCGACACCAACCTCCACATGCCTTTCCCGTTCCAGCGGAACCCTCATGAAGCGGAAGCCGCCGTCGGCGTCGACGCATGGCTGACGGTGTGGGGACTGACCGACGAACCCGATGTGGCGGCGATGATCGCCCGCACCCGCCCCGCCGAACTCGCGAGCTACACCAGCCCCACCGTGGATCTCGGTGTCCTGCAGATCGTGGCCCACCAGATCGCCTACCAGTTCGTCTTCGACGACCTCGCCGAGGAGCTCGGCCGACATTCTCCGGGCAAGCTGCTGCCGATGCTGTGCGAGAGTGTCGCGATCCTGCGCGACGGCCGCCGGCCCAGCACTCCCCTCGGAGCCGCCCTGGCCGACCTCCACCGCCAGGTCCGGGAACAGTGCACACCCGCACAGGCCGCGCGATGGGCCTGGCAGAGCTGTGAGTACGTGCACGGCCTGTTGTACGAAGCCGTGGCCCAGACCCACCCGGTCCTCCTGCACACCGGGGACTGCACCTCCATCCGGTCGCTGACCGCGGGCGTCGAGCCGTTCTACCCGCTCTACGAGGGCGCCCGGGCACGGGAGCTGACCGCGGCCGAGGTGCATCATCCCGTCGTACGGCGACTTAGCCGGCTGTCGGCCGACGCGGCGGTGTGGACGGCCGACCTGTTCTCCGCGGTGAAGGAACAACGCGCCGGCGACATGATCAACCTGGCCCTGGCCCACCAGCGCGAACAACGGTGCTCGCTGCCGGCCGCCGTGCTGCTGGCCATCGAGGAGATCAACAGCACGATCGAGGAGTTCCAAAGGCTCCACGACGGGATCAAACCGGAGTTGAGCCCCGCGGGCATCCGCTATGTGGAGGGCATGATCGGCTGGATCCGCGGGTGCTACGACTGGGCCCGCGCCGTGCCTCGGTACGCGGATGTGACGTCGGTGCCCGCCGTGCCGTAGACGTCCTGGCGCGTACCGGCATCACCCCGCCCGGGAGACGTCCATCCGTGTCCACTACCCAGCGGATGGGCGTTCTCCCACGTACCGTTCACCATTCACCCTATGGTGCTCAATTCGTCCTGTCACATCGCCACGAGGCGTACGCTCGGCTTCCTCCGAGCCGAACGACAGAAGGCGGTACGGCACATGGCGATGGAGCCTCGGCACCCGGTCACGGAACAGCGGACGTTGATCGAGCGCCGACGGGAACTTCAGGCCCTCGATGCCGCGTTCAAGGAACTGCGAGGCACCACGGCCGGTGTGCCGCAAGCGAGGCGCAGGGGACTGCTCGCCTTCAGCGGACCGGCCGGACTGGGCAAGACGGCGCTCATCACCGAAGCACGTCAGCGGGCCACGGCCTCGGGATTCACCGTGCTGTCGGGGAGAGGCGGGGAGAACGAACAGGGGTCGGCGTTCCGCGTGGTCCGCCAGCTCGTGCAGCCCTTGCTGGCAAGGATGGGGGGAGCCGAACTCCGGGCTTTCCTGGGCAGCTGGTACGACGTCATGGCCGCTGTGCTCGGTCTCGAGGCGACAGGCCCCGCCCCCGCACCCGACCCGACCGGCGTCCGCGAAGGTCTCGACTGGGTCATGACCTGCCTGACCATCAAGAAGGCGCCCGTCGTCCTGCTCCTGGACGACCTGCACTGGGCGGACGCCGAGTCGTTGAGCTGGCTCGACTCCTTCGCGTCACGGGTCGATGACCTCCCCCTGCTGATCGTGGTCGCCTACCGGCCCGACGAACTGCCCTCCGAGGCGGGCGAACTGCGCACTCTCGTCGGACCCCACGGTGACCGCCCCCACGACCTCGCGTGCCTCACCGCCGACGGCGTAGCGCAGATCGTCAGAAGCCAGGTCGGTGACGGAGCCGAGGACGTGTTCTGCAAGGAATGCTGGTCGGCCACCGGTGGGAGCCCCTTCGAGACGGTGGAGCTCGCCATCGGCCTCGCCGAGCGGAAGGTGGGCGGCAGCGAGGACGACCTGCCCGCGATGCGTGAACTCGCCGCGGCCATCAAGGGCCCGGGACTGATCGCGCGTCTGGAAGGCCTCGACACCACGACCGTCCGCTTCGCGCACTCCGCCGCGGTGCTGGGTTCGCCCTTCTCACCTCAGCTCGCCGCGACCATCGCGGTGCTCGGCGACGAGACCGTCGCCGAGGCGACCCAGCAGCTTCGCGCGGCCCGCATCCTCACCGACGGCCACGGCCCGGAGGGTGAGCTGGAGTTCGTGCACCCGCTGATCGCGACGACGATCTACCGGTCCATCCGCTCCGGCTTCCGGGCCGGTCTGCACAACGCGGCCGCGAACGCCGTCCTGAACGCGGGCTACGGCCCCACCGCCGCCGCCCGGCATCTGCTGGAGGTGCCGTGCGAGGGCAACCCGGAGACGGTCGAGTGTCTGCGCGGGGCCGCGCGCGAGTACCTCGGCGCCGGGGCGACCGAGGCCGCCGGGCGACTGCTGGCCCGTGCGCTGCAGGAGCCGCCGCTGCCGGAGGAGCGCGCCGCGGTCCTGCACGAACTCGCGTGCGCCACGTTCCTGATCGAGCCCACGGCCACGGTGCGGCATCTCCGCCAGGCGCTGGCGGAGCCCGATGTCGAACCCGACCTGCGCGCCTCCATCGTCTATCGGCTGACGACAGCGCTCGCCCACACCGACCGGATGGACGAGGCCGTGGCCGTGGCCGCCGAGGAAGCCCGGCAGGCCGCGAATCCGCGCGTCAAACTGCGGATGCAGGCCGACCATTTCGTCTGGAGCACGATGCGCGCCGACGATCCCGACTCCCCCGCGCGTTCCCGGAGACTGGCGCGGCTGGCCGAGCAGTTGCCCGGCCGCAGCCTGGAGGAGCGCTACATCCTGGGGCTGCGGGCCTGGGACGCCGTGTTGCGCGGCGAACCACGGCAGACCGCGCTCGGTTACGCGGAGAGGTCCCTGCACGGCGGCATGAGCTGGACCGATGAGAACCGTGGCTTCGAGGTGCCCCTCTCGGTAGCCCTGGTGTTCATGTACGGCGACCAGCCGCGCCGGGCCGAGGAGTTGTTCGAGAAGGGGATCGCCGAGTGCGTGCGCAAGGGCTGGCACGGCTCCCACCTGGCCTTCGGGCAGACCATCGCCGGCTATGTCCGCTACCACCGGGGTTGTCTGGCCGAAGCCGAGGACCTGGTCCGGGAAGGCCTGCGCATCGCCGACAAGGTGGAAGGCATCGTGGCCGCCCAGTGGTACGGCGTCAGCGTCCTGATCCAGACCTTGCTGGCCCGTGGGCGCGTCACCGAGGCACGCGCGCTCGCCGACGACCACCACTTCGGTGAGATGGCTCCGAACGCCATCATCTATCCCGACCCGCGCACCGTGTACGCGGAACTGCTCCTGGCGGAGGGCCGGCACGCGGAAGCGGCGACGCTGCTTTCCGCGGTCGGGGACTGGCTGGACGGACGGGCCTGGCGCAACCCGGCCTGGTGCCCGTGGCAGCTGCTGCTCGCGACCGCGCTCGCCCCGACCGCCCCGGACGAGGCGGTCCATCACGCCCAGGACGCCGTCAAGCGGGCCCGGGACTTCGGCGCCGCGTCCACCGTCGGCCAGGCCCTGCACACCCTCGCCGAGGTGACCGGCGGGCCGGCCGCACTCGATCTGTACGCGGAGGCGATCGACTGCCTGGAACAGTCCCCGGCCTCGTACGAACTCGCTCGCGCCCAAGTCGGCCACGGCGCCGCGCTGTCCCGTCACGGGCAGCTCCAGGAGGCCGCCGACCGGCTCTACCAGGGTCTGGAAGGCGCCGTGCACTGTGGGGCCGAGGCGCTCGCCACCCGTGCCCGGGAGGAGCTCTCGACGGCCGGGCTGCGCCCGCTGCCCCTGCGCTATGTGCAGGCCGACGCGCTCACCGCGCGCGAACGCCGGACGGCCGAACTGACCGTCGAGGGAAGCCCGGTGGCGTCCATCGCAGCGGATCTGCACTTGACCGAACAGGGCGTACGGCAACTGCTGTCCAGTGTCTACCGCAAGATCGGCACCGACGCGGCAGGTCTCGCCAGAGCTCTGGAGGCTCCTCCGCGTATGCGTCCCTGACGTCACACGGGCCGTGTACGCCCCTCCCAGTACGGATCCCGAAGCCGCCGCTTGTACAGCTTCCCGTTGGGATCGCGCGGCATCTCGGAGACGAAGTCCACGCTCTTGGGCCGCTTGTACCCGGCGAGTCGCCCCGCGCAGTGGTCGAGGATCGTGGCGGCGAGGGCGGGGCCCGGCTCCTGGCCCGCGGCGGGTTCGACGACGGCCTTGACCTCCTCGCCCCAGTCGTCGTGGGGGATGCCGAAGGCGGCGGCGTCGGCGACGGCCGGGTGGGCGAGGAGGGCGGACTCGATCTCGGCGGGGTAGATGTTGACCCCACCGGAGATGATCATGTCGATCTTGCGGTCGCGGAGGAAGAGGTAGCCGTCCTCGTCGAGGTAGCCGAGGTCGCCGACGGTGAAGAAGTCGCCGATGCGGTTCTTCTTCGTCTTGGCCTCGTCCTTGTGGTAGGCGAAGCCGCCGGTGTTCATCTTGAGGTAGACGGTGCCGAGTTCGCCGGGGGGAAGCCGGTTGCCGTCGTCGTCGAAGATCGCGAGTTCGCTGATCGGCCAGGCCTTGCCGACCGTGCCGGGCTTCTTCAGCCAGTCCTCGGCGGTGGCGAAGGCGCCGCCGCCCTCGCTGGCGGCGTAGTACTCCTCCACACAGGGGCCCCACCAGTCGAGCATGGCCCGCTTCACGTGGTCGGGGCAGGGGGCCGCTCCGTGGATGGCGTGCCGCATGGAGGAGACGTCGTAGCGGGACCGTATGCCTTCCGGGAGCGCCAGCAGACGGTGGAACTGGGTGGGGACCATATGGGTGTGGGTGCAGTTGTGGGTGTCGATGAGGCGGAGCATCTCTTCCGGGGTCCATTTGTCCATCAGCACCAGGCGGTGGCCTATGTGCAGGGACGCGCCCGCGAACTGGAGTACGGCCGTGTGGTACAGCGGCGAGCAGATTAGGTGCACGTTGTCGTCGAACGGCATGATGCCGAAGATGCCGAGGAAGCCGCCGAGGTAGGACTCCTCGGGTGTCTTGCCGGACAGGGGGCGCCGGATGCCGCGCGGGCGGCCGGTGGTGCCCGAGGTGTAGTTCATGACCCAGCCGAGGGTGCGGTCGGCGGGCGCCGACTCGGGTTGTCCGTCGAGGAGTTCGGCGTACGGCCGGAAGCCCTCGATGGTGCCGATCGCGTACCGGTGGGTGCCGGGCAGGCCCGCCTCGTCGGCGGCGCGGCGGACGGGGTCGGCGAAGCGTTCGTGGGCGAGGAGCACCTTGGCGCCGGAGTCGGCGACGATCCAGGCGATCTCGGGGGCGACGAAGTGGTGGTTGACAGGGACCAGGTAGAAGCCGGCCTGGCTGGCGGCGAGGTAGGCGGTGAAGAACTCGGGGCTGTTGGGCAGGACGACGGCGAAGGCGTCACCGCGTCGCATCCCGGCCGCGCGCAGACCGTGGACGAGGCGGTTGGCGGCGGCGTGCAGCCGGGCGGCGGTCCACTGCTCGCCGTCAGCGGCGACGAGGACCGTGCGGTCGGGGTCGGCCGTGGCCTGGGCCCAGAAGCCGGTGGGGGGTGTGCTCGTCACTGGCTGCTCCTTCCGGCTATGCGGTTGATGCGGTCGACGGACCGCTCGAAGCCGCGGGTGAGGTCGTCGAAGACGGCCTGGACGCTGCGCTCGCTGTTCATCCGGCCGACGATCTGCCCGACGGGCGTGCCGAGCAGCGGCCCGACCTCGTACTTCTGGATCCGGGAGACGGCTTCGGCGACCAGGAGGCCCTGGAGCGGCATGGGGAGGGTGCCGGGCCCGTTCGGGTCGTCCCAGGCGTCGGTCCACTCGGTGCGCAGTTGGCGTGCGGGTTTGCCGGTGAGGGCGCGGGAGCGCACCGTGTCGCCGGAGCCGGCGGCGAGCAGCTTCTCGGTCAGCGCGGATGAATGCAGGTCCGCCTCCGTGGTGGTCAGCCATATGGAGCCCAGCCACACACCTTGGGCGCCGAGTGTGAGTGCGGCCGCCACCTGTGGGCCGCTTCCGATCCCGCCGGCCGCCAGCACGGGCAGGGGGTCGACCGCTTCCACCACCTCGGGGGTGAGCACCATGGAGGCGATGTCGCCGGTGTGGCCGCCCGCCTCGTAGCCCTGGGCCACCACGATGTCGATGCCCGCCTCCTGGTGCTTGCGGGCGTGCCGGGCGCTGCCCGCGAGGGCGGCGACGAGCACGCCCCGGTCGTGGGCGCGCGCCACGACGTCCGCGGGCGGCGAGCCGAGGGCGTTGGCGAGCAGCTTGATCGGGTAGTCGAAGGCGACGTCGAGCTGGGTGCGGGCGACCTGTTCCATCCATCCGGTGATGCGCCAGCCGGCCGCTTCCCCCTCGGCCAGCTCGGGTACGCCGTACTTGGCGAGGGTGTCCTTGACGAACTGCCGGTGGCCTTCCGGGATCATCGCCTCGACGTCGGCCTCCGTCAGTGTTTGATCGTTCGGGGCCTCGACCTTCTTCGCGGGCATGACGACGTCCAGGCCGTAGGGCCGGCCGTCGACATGCGCCTCGATCCAGTCGAGGTCGCGTTTGAGGTCGTCGGGTGCGGTGTAGCGGACCGCGCCGAGCACTCCGAAGCCGCCGGCCCGACTGATGGCCGCTGCGACGGCGGGGAACGGCGTGAAGCCGAAGATGGCGTGCTCGACTCCGAGTTTCTTGCTCAGCTCCGTCTGCATGGGCGCAGGATGCCGCAGTCCTCCGGACGACGGAAGGCCTTTCCTGATAGACCGTCAGATCTCTTGGGCGAACGCCCCGTTGACACACTCCTCGCCTGACACGAAAGTTTCACCACGCAAGGTGATCCCGGAAAGATACTTTCAGCCTGCGCGGCGGGAGGAACCTCGATGACCGAGGGCAGAAGAGGACTGACCAGGCGTCAACTCACCAAGGGAGCACTGGCTTTGGGCGGCGGATTGGCCTTCGCGCCCCTGCCGGCCGGACCCGCGGCGGCCGCCGCCTCCTCCGCTGGCCGCACCACCCTGCGCCACGGCTCCCCCGAACGCGCCGGTCTTCTCCCCGCGCCCCTCCGCCGCCTGGTCACCGACGCCGAGAGGTTCCTCGGCCCCTCCCCCGCGCACCCCTGGTACGCGGGCGCCGTCCTGCTCGCCGGGCGGGGCGGCACCGTGGCGCTGCACGAGCCCATCGGGATGGCGGTGCGGTATCGGGCGTACGACGAGAAGACCGACACCGGGGTCGAGTTCCCGGCCGAGCAGCAGATCCCGATGGCCGGGGACACCGTCTTCGACCTGGCCTCGGTGTCCAAGCTGTTCACCTCGGTCCTCGCGGTGCAGCAGATCGAGCGGGGCGCGCTGGCGCTGGAGGCGACCGTAGCCTCGTACCTCCCGGACTTCGGCCGCTCCGGCAAGCAGGACATCACGATCCGTCAGCTGCTCACGCACACCTCGGGGTTCCGCGCCTGGATCCCGCTGTACGCCGCGCCGACGTACGAGGGGAAGCTCGAACTCATCTGGAACGAGACACCGTTGAACCCTCCGGGCAGCACGTACCTCTACTCGGATCTGAACCTGATCTCCCTCCAGCTGGTCCTGGAGACGATCACCGGCCGCCGTCTCGACACCCTCCTGCACGACGAGATCACCGGCCCGCTCGGCATGCGCAGGACCCGCTACAACCCGCCGGCCGCCTGGAAGGAGAAGATCGCGGCCACCGAGGACGCCCGCAGGCCCTGGTCCGGCCTGGACCGGGGGCTCGTGTGGGGCGAGGTGCACGACGAGAACGCCTTCAGCCTCGGCGGAGTCGCCGGCCACGCGGGGGTGTTCTCGAACGCGTGGGACCTCGCGGTCCTCGGCCGGACGCTGCTCAACGGCGGGTCCTACGGCAGGCGTCGCATCCTGGAGCCGGAGTCGGTGGAGCTGATGTTCACCGACTTCAACACCGCCTTCCCGGGCGACGAGCACGGCCTCGGCTTCGAGCTCTACCAGCACTGGTACATGGGCGCCATGGCCACCCCGCGCACGGCCGGGCACACCGGCTTCACCGGCACCTCCCTGGTGCTGGACCCGACGACCGACTCGTTCCTCGTCGTGCTCGGCAACTCGGTTCACCCGGTGCGCGGTTGGCGGTCCGGTTCCGCGCCGCGGGTCGCGGCCGCCGACAACATGGCGCGCGCCGTACCGGTTCGCCCGCGCGACGGCCGTACCGCATGGTTCTCGGGCATGGCGACCGCCACCACCGCGGCCCTCGCGCTCCCCGCCCTCGACACGTCCGCAGGTGACGCGTGTCTGCACTGTGCCCTGTGGTGGGACACCGAACCCCGGGCGGACCTCCTCGCCCTGGAGTCCACGACGGACGGCGGAGCGACCTGGCAGCCGCTCCCCTTCACGACCACCCGCCACGGCGAGCGACCGCAGGACCACCCGGGCGGCACGGTCACCGGCTGGTCGGGCCGCGTCTGGCACCGACTCACGGCCCGGCTCCCGGCGCACCGGCAGCTGGCGCTCCGCTGGCGGTACGCCACCGACCGGCTGTACGTGGGCCGTGGTGCGTACGTGGACGGCCTGCGCGTCGAGGCGGCGGACCGCGTCCTCTTCGACGAGGCCCGGCCGGCGGACGCGGCCCGCATCACGCCGAGCGGCTGGGCTGCCTCCGCCGACTGACCGCCGTCCGACCGCCCGTCAGTCGGCGGGCCGCTCCAGCACCGCCATCGCCGCGTTGTGCCCCGGCACCCCGCTCACCCCTCCCCCGCGCACCGCGCCCGCCCCGCAGAGCAGCACGTTGGCGTGGGAGGTCTCCACGCCCCAGCGGCCGGTGTCCTCCTGGGCGTACGGCCAGGCCAGCTCGCGGTGGAAGATGTTGCCGCCGGGCAGGCGTAGGTCGCGGTCCAGGTCCAGCGGGGTCTTCGCCTCGACGCAGGGGCGGCCGTCGGCGTCGGTGGCCAGACAGTCGGCGATCGGCTCGGCGAGATGGGTGTCGAGCTGGGCCAGCGTCGACTTCAGCAGTTCGTCGCGTACGGCGTCGTTGTCGCGCTCGAAGAGCCGGGCCGGGGTGTGCAGGCCGAACAGGGTGAGGGTCTGGTAGCCCTGGGAGACGAGGTCGGGGCCGAGGATCGACGGGTCGGTCAGCGAGTGGCAGTAGATCTCGGACGGCGGCGCGGCGGGAAGTTCGCCGGCGGCGGCCTGGGCGTGGGCCGCGGCCAGCTGGTCGTAGCCCTCGGCGATGTGGAAGGTGCCGGCGAACGCCTCACGCGGGTCCACGGAGGTGTCGCGCAGCCGGGGCAGGCGCTTGAGCAGCATGTTCACCTTGAGCTGGGCGCCCTCGGCGGGGGCCGGGGGTGTGTCGCCGGTGAGGTCGGCCAGTTCCCGCGGGGAGGCGTTGACCAGGACGTGCCGGGCGGTGGCGACGCCCTCGCCGTCGGCCGTGCGGTAGGTGACCTCGGCCGTACGGCCGTCCGTGTCGATCCGTACCGCGTCGTGCCCGGTGACGAGGTCCGCGCCCGCCTGGCGGGCCGCCGCGGCCAGGGCGTCGGTGAGGGCGCCCATGCCGCCGACGGGGACGTCCCAGGCGCCGGTGCCGCCGCCGATCACGTGGTAGAGGAAGCAGCGGTTCTGCTTGAGCGAGGTGTCGTGGGCGTCGGCGAACGTGCCGATCAGGGCGTCCGTCAGGACCACGCCCCGCACCAGGTCGTCCGTGAACCGGTCCTCGATCGCGACGCCGATCGGCTCCTCGAAGAGGGTCCGCCAGGCGTCCTCGTCGTCCACCCGGCGGCGCAGTTCCGCGCGGCTCGGCAGCGGTTCGGTGAGCGTCGGGAAGACCCGCTGGGCGACCTCGCCGGTCATGGCGTAGAAGCGCTGCCAGGCCGCGTACTCGCGCTCGCCGCCGGTCAGTCGTTCGAAGGCCTCCCGGGTGCGCCGTTCGCCGCCGCCCACGAGCAGTCCGGTCGGGCGTCCGTCCCGCTCCACGGGGGTGTAGGAGGAGACGTCGCGCGTACGGACCCGGAAGTCCAGGCCCAGGTCCCGCACGATCTTCTTCGGCAGCAGGCTGACGAGGTACGAGTAGCGGGAGAGCCGGGCGTCGACGCCACTGAAGGGCCGCGTGGAGACGGCGGCGCCCCCCGTGTGGTCCAGCCGCTCCAGCACCAGCACGGACCGCCCGGCCCGCGCCAGATAGGCGGCGGCGACCAGGCCGTTGTGGCCTCCGCCGACGATGACGGCGTCGTACGTGCGGCTTGCGGGGCTTCCCTCGCGTGTAGGCATGGTTCTTCGTAACACGTGATGATCTAGGTCGGCCAGACGTGCGGGCGTCCGGAGTCAGGGCCCGCCGGCCGCCGCCCACTGCTGCCGCAGCACCGCCACCCTCCGGTACAGCTCGACCGCTTCCACCTCCCGCCCGAGCTGCTGGAGGCAGTGGGCCTCGTCGTTACGGCTGGCGAGGGTGTCGAGGTGGTCGGCGCCCAGGACGCGTTCGCGGGCGGCGGCGACCCTGCGGTACTCGGTGAGCGCGTCCGGCCAGCGGCCGAGCCAGCCGAGGCTCACGGCGACCTCGCGGCGGCTGACCAGGGTGTCCGGGTGGTCGGGGCCGAGCACGCGCTCGCGGATCGCGCACACGTCACGGGACTCGGCGAGGGCCTCCTCCCAGTGGCCGAGGCGGCCGAGGTTGACGCCGAGGCCGTGGCGGGCGCGGAGGGTCTCGGGGTGGGCGGGACCGTGGACGCGGGTGCGGTCGCCGATCAGGTCGCGGTAGAGCTGGAGCGCCTCCGCGCTGCAGCCGAGGCGGCCGAGGCTGATGCCGACCTCGTAGCGGGCGGCGAGGGTGTCGGGGTGGTCGGGACCGAGGGCCTGGACGCGGGCTTCGGCGACCTCGCGGTAGGTCTGCAGGGCCTCGGACCAGCGTCCCAACTGGCCCAGGGCATAGGCGACTTCGTAGCGGGTGACCAGCGTGTCGGGGTGCTGCGGACCGAGGACGCGGGCGCGGGCGGCGGCGACCTCGACGGCCATCCGGTACGAGTCCTCCAGCCGGCCGAGCCTGCTGAGGTTGAAGGCGAGGTTGTGACGGCAGCGCAGGGTGTCGGGGTGGTCGGCGCCCATCGCGCTCTCCCGTGCCGTCAGGACGGACGTGTAGACCTGGTGCGCGTCGAAGTGGCGGCCCAACTGGCCGAGGACGTACGCCATTTCCTGCCGGGCGGCGAGGGTGTCGGGGTGGTCGGGGCCGAGGGCGAGGCTGCGGACGCGGGCGACGTGTTTGTACTCGCGCAGGGCGTCGGCGGCGCGGCCCGTGCGGCTGAGGGTGAAGGCGAGTTCGTAGCGGCTGGCGAGGGTTTCCGGGTGGTCGGGGCCGAGGAGGTGTTCGCGTTCGGCGGCGACCGCGCGGTGCACCTCGCCGGCCTCGGTCCAGCGGCCCAGCCGGCCCAGGCTCAGCCCGGCGTTGTGCCGTCCGGCCAGCGCGGTGAGCCTCGCGGCGGACGGGGCGGGCGGCCCGTCGGGGGCGGCGGTCCCGTCGGGGCGGCCGGTGGTCGGGCGGGGGATCCACTCTCCGGTGAGGCCGGCCGCGGCGTCCGGCGGTGTGGTGCGCAGTCCGGTGCCGGTGGCCTTGTGGCCGGTGGTCATGCCACGGGTCCAGGACGGCAGGCGGGGCGTGCGGGCCACGGTCGCCGGGGGCGTGAGGTCGGGCAGGTCGGGCTGGGGGGTCACGACGGTCGGCACGTACGCCGGTGTCGTGCGGCCCAGACCGATCCGGCGGCCCAACTCGCGTCCGTCGTGCGGGCGTTCCTCGGGGCGTTTGGCGAGCAGGTCGAGGATGACCTGCTCGAAGTACTCGGGCAGCTCGGCGCGGTGGCTGCGCGGCGGGCGGGGCGGGGTGTCGCGGTGGCCGACGAGGATCGCCCAGGGGTCGTCGAGGTCGAACGGCGGTACCCCGGTGGCGATCTCGTAGAGCACGCAGCCCAGCGAGTACAGGTCGCTGCGCTGGTCCACCTCGTCCCCGCCGATCTGCTCCGGCGACATGTAGTGCGGGGTGCCCATGGCGATGCCGGTGCCGGTCAGCCGGGAGGTGAAGCCGATGTCGTGGGCGAGACGCGCTATGCCGAAGTCGCAGATCTTCACCGTGCCGTCGGCGAGCCGCATGATGTTCGCGGGCTTCAGGTCGCGGTGCACGATGCCCTGCTGGTGGGTGTAGGCGAGGGCGGCGGCGACCTGGTCGGCGATCTCGACGACGTCCGGGACGGGCAGCGGGTGGTGCTTGTTGTCCTCTAGGAGCTGGCTGAGGTTGCGGCCCTGGAGCAGCTCCATGACCAGGAACAGGACCCCGTCGGACTCCCCGAAGTCATGGACGACGGTCACGCCGCGGTGCTGGAGCGCCGCGGCCACCCGGGCCTCGCGGCGAAACCGTTCCCGCAGGACACGCGTGAACGAGTGGTCGTGCTGCGGTCCCAGCGGCTTGAGGCACTTCACGGCGACATGCCGGCCGAGCGACTCGTCGCGCGCACGCCACACCTCGCCCATACCGCCGCGCCCGATCGGATCGAGCAGCCGGTACCGGCCCTGGATCAGCCTGCTGTCCCCCATCTCCCGCGCCCGCCCCCCGTTGTGGTCCGCCCCACCCTCCCCGGCTCGTCCAGTATGGCGAGCTGTCGTCCGAGTTTGTACGGTGCCGGGCGGGAGCCCGGGCCGAGCCTCGCGATGGCGCGCAGGATGTGTTTGGGCGGGAGTTGCCAGCGCAGACGTGCGGGAACACAGCGCAGCAGGGTGCCTGTGGCACGCAATTGGCGGGTGACGGTGGCGGGTTTCGGGGCCGGTCTGCCGTACAGCTCGTGGGCGTACGGCGGCAGTGCGGCGTACGCCAGGTGGGCCACGCGCCGCCAGAGCACCTCGCGCGCCGGGACGAGCAGGGGGTGCGTCGGCGGGCGGAGCAGGAAGTCGTCCACCGCGCGTGCCTCGGGTCCGCACGCGAGCTCGGGGCGCACCTTCTCGAAGTACGCCGCCATCTCGTCCTGGTTCGCGGGTACGGCGTCGGGCTCCAGGCCCACCAGGCGTGCGCTGACCCGCTGTTCGGCGATGTAGCGGTCGGCGAGGGCATCGGTGAGGCGGAGGCCGGAGCGGCGCGCGACCTGCAGATAGGAGTCGATCTCGGCGCAGTGCACCCACAGCAGCAGTGCGGGTTCGTCGACGCCGTACCGTTCCCCCGTGTCCGGGTCGGTGGCGCCCAGCATGCTGTGGATCTTGCGGACGCGGGCGCCGGCCTTCTCGGCGGCCTCGGTGGTGCCGTAGGTGATGGTGCCGACGAAGTCGGCGGTGCGCAGCAGCCGGCCCCAGGCGTCCCGGCGGAAGTCGGAATTCTGCATCACGCCGCGTACCGCGCGCGGGTGCAAGGCCTGGAGGTGGAGCGCGCGGATTCCGGCGACCCACATCATGGGGTCGCCGTGCATCTGCCAGGTCACCGAGTTCGGGGTGAACAGCCCGGGATCTCCCATGCCCGCAGGCTAACGCCGGACCCTCGGCATCCCCAGGCCGATCCACGAGATGATCTCCCGCTGGATCTCGTTGTTGCCGCCCCCGAAGGTGAAGATGACGGCCGAGCGGTAGCCGCGCTCCAGCTCGCCGTGGAGCACCGCGCCCGCCGAGCCCTCCTTCAGCGCACCGGGGGCGGCGACGATCTCCATCAGCCAGGCGTACGCGTCGCGGCGCGCCTCGGAGCCGTAGACCTTCACGGCGGAGGCGTCCTGGGGGGTGAGCGTGCCGTCCTGGACGGCGCTGACCATCTTCCAGTTCAGCAGCTTGAGGGCGTCGAGCTTGGTGTGGGTCTGGGCGAGGCGGCGGCGCACCCAGGGCAGGTCGATCACCCGGCGGCCGTCGGCGAGTTTGGTCTCCATGGCCCAGCGCTGGACGTCGTGCAGGGCGCGGATGGCCATGGTGCCGTGGGCGGCGAGGGTGACGCGCTCGTGGTTGAGCTGGTTGGTGATCAGGCGCCAGCCCCGGTTCTCGGCGCCGACGCGGCGGGAGACGGGGACGCGGACGTTCTCGTAGTAGCTGGCCGTGGTGTCGTGCGAGGCGAGGGTGTTGATGAGGGTGCAGGAGTAGCCGGGGTCGGTGGTCGGGACGAGGAGCATGGTGATGCCCTTGTGCGGCGGGGCCTCGGGGTCCGTGCGGGTGGCAAGCCAGACCCAGTCGGCGGTGTCGCCGTTGGTGGTCCAGATCTTCTGCCCGTTGACGACGTAGCTGTCGCCGTCCCGTACCGCGCGCGTCCTGAGCGAGGCCAGGTCCGTGCCGGCGTCGGGCTCGCTGTAGCCGATCGCGAAGTCGATCTCGCCGGAGAGGATTTTCGGCAGGAAGTGGGCCTTCTGCTCGTCCGTGCCGTACTGCATGATCGTCGGGCCGACGGTGTTGAGCGCCATCAGGGGCAGCGGTACGCCGGCCTGGGCGGCCTCGTCGAAGAAGATGAACTGCTCGATCGCGGTCAGGCCGCGGCCGCCGTACTCCTTGGGCCAGCCGACGCCGAGCCAGCCGTCGGCGCCCAGCCGCCGGATGACGGTGCGGTAGTGGCGCTTCTGGGCGGCCGGGTCGGTGAACCGGGTGCCGGCGAGGTCCGGCGCCAACTCGGCGAAGTAGTCGCGCAGTTCGCCGCGCAGCCGCTGCTGCTCGGGCGTGTATTCGAGATGCACGGCGCCTCCAGGCTCCCCAAGGCCGGTCCTGACGGCGCACACCGTAGAACGCGTTCCAGAAATTGGGAATGGCGAGGAGCGGTCCGGTAAGGCCGCGATCCGATACGAGCTGTCAGTCGAGCGTGGCCATGAAGTCCGTGCAGGCCCGTGCGCAGTCGCGGCAGGCCTGTGCCGCGTCCTCGGCGCCCGGGTGCTTGTCGAAGACGTGGGCGCCCTCCAGGCAGACCGTGCGGGTCCACTCCAGCTGCATACGGAGGGCGCTCTCGGCGCCCTCGTCCATGCGGCCCTGCTCGGACAGCACACGGCAGGTCGCGTCGCACACCTCGGCGCACAGGATGCCCTTGCGGCGCACCAGTTCCTGTTCCGTCGTCCCGTCCGGGTCCACGAGGCTGGCCCGCAGGGCACAGGCGCGGGCGCACTCGGTGCAGGCCTGCGCACAGGCGAAGCGGTCCTCCAGGAACTGGACGAGCTCTTGCTGGGACGTTGTCGATGTCACACAGGGCGGGTAGCCGGAGCCGGAGGCACCAAACCCCGTGTTCATGAGAGGTCCGGGGGTACTCGCGAGCCATGGACACCACTTGGATGGACATCGCCGCAGCGAACGGCGCACTCGCCGTCGGACTGCTCGTCGCGGGCGTCGCCGTCGTCGCGCTGCTGATCGGCGCCTTCGTCGTGGGCGTCCGCGTCAGGCGCCGGGAACCGCGTCCGCCGCGCCCCGACGAGCAGCCGAGGCTGCCCGCCGACGGCCCGGTCCACGAGGTCCGGGAGAACAGGGAGCCGGCCGAGGTACCCAAGAGCGACAACCGGCTCACTGCGCACGACCTGCCGGGCCACGGCAACATCCCGTCCCGGCCGAGCCCGTCGAAGGAGCGGCCCCGCTGGACCGAGGGCGGCAGCGGATCGTTCGGCAGCGGCGGTACGTGACGCCGTCGGTCCTGCCGGAGGCGTCCCCGCGCGTCGCACCAGTCGTACCGAGGAAGTGAGAACCATGGCCGACCACGCCCGCGACCATCTGCCTCTGCCCGATTACGACCACCTGCCGATCGGCGGGCTGGAGAGCCGCGTACGGTCGCTGACCTCCGATGACGTCGAGGATCTGCTGGCGTACGAGCGGTCGCACGCCGACCGGCTGCCGGTGACCGAGCTGCTCGCCACCCGTCTGGAGCAGCTCCACTCCGGCGCCGAGCCGACGTCCGGTGACCCGGGCGCGCTGCGGCCCGAGAGCGGCGGCCGCCGCGCGGGCTCGGCGGTGTCGCCCGCGACCGCGTCGCCGCCGTTCAGTTCGCCGCCGCACGGCACCCCCGACCAGCGGGGGAAGCCGAAGGGTGATCGTACGTAACGGTCCGTTTCCGGGCGCGGACGCGAGGGCACTCGTGATCCGTGCTGTGGAGGAGGAGCAGGGCCCGCGCCGCCGCGCGGGCCCGCCGTGCGACCGCACACGCCGCGGACCATGCCGACGAGCGGCTTCCGCTGTACGAGGGCGGCGGGCTCCTGCGCAAGGCGTTCCCCGACCACTGGTCGTTCCTGCTGGGCGAGATCGCCCTCTACAGCTTCGTCGTCCTGTTGCTGACCGGCGTCTGGCTGACCCTCTTCTTCCACCCGTCGATGACGGAGGTCGTCTACCACGGCTCGTACCGGCCGCTGAACGGTGTGCGCATGTCGGAGGCGTACGAGTCGACGCTGGACATCAGCTTCGACGTACGCGGCGGTCTGCTGATCCGGCAACTGCACCACTGGGCGGCGCTGGTCTTCCTCGCCGCGATCGGGCTGCATCTGCTGCGGATCTTCTTCACCGGCGCGTTCCGCAGGCCCCGCGAGGTCAACTGGCTGATCGGCGTGACCCTGTTCCTGCTGGCGCTGGCCGAGGGCTTCGCCGGCTACTCGCTGCCGGACGACCTGCTGTCGGGCACGGGCCTGCGGATCGCGCAGGGCATCATGCTGTCGATCCCGCTGGTGGGGACGTATGTCAGCTTCTTCGCGTTCGGCGGCGAGTTCCCGGGCGAGGACCTGATCCCACGGCTGTACGCGCTGCACATCCTGCTTCTCCCGGGGCTGCTGCTCGCGCTGATCTCCGTGCACCTGATCCTGGTGTTCTACCTGAAGCACACCCAGTGGGCGGGCCGCGGCCGCACGAACCGCAACGCCGTGGGCAAACCCATGTTCCCGCAGTTCGCGGCGTCCTCGGGCGGTCTGACCTTCATGGTCTTCGGTGTGCTGACGCTGCTGTCGGGTCTCGCTCAGATCAACCCGATCTGGGCGTACGGCCCCTATCGCACGGACGTCGTCTCGACGGGCTCGCAACCGGACTGGTACGTCGGCTTCCTGGAGGGTTCGCTGCGTCTGGTGCCGCCCTGGGAGACCTCGGTGGCCGGCCACACGGTGATGTGGAACGTGCTGCTGCCCGCGGTCGTCCTGCCCGGGCTGCTGTTCGCGGTGCTGTACGCGTATCCGTTCGCCGAGCGGTGGGCGACCGGCGACTGCGCCGAGCACCATCTGTGCGACCGGCCGCGCGACAGGCCCGTGCGGACCGGGCTCGGGGTCGCGGCGCTCAGCTGTTACGGCGTCCTGCTGGCGGCCGGCGGAAACGACATCGTCGCCGACACCTTCAGGATCTCGGTGAACGCGCTGACCTGGGTGTTCCGCATCGCCTTCGTGCTGCTGCCGCCCCTGGCGTTCATGGTCACCCGCCGGGTGTGCGCGGCCCTGCGGGAGCGGGACCGGGAGCGGCTGGTGGAGGGTGAGGAGACCGGCGAGGTGCGGCAGACCGTCGCGGGCGGATATGTGGAGGGCCATGAGCCGCTCGACGGGGAGCGGCGGTATGTGCTGCGGGCCCACGGCTACGGGGTCGAGGAACCGGAGTCCTCGGGGGACGAGGTGGAACGCTGACCGTCGCCGTCCGCACCGTCCCGGTCCGCGTACTGGAAGACCATCCCGAATACGCCGTGCCCGAGCACCCCGAGCCCCAGCAGGAACAGCCACAGGCCGTAGACCACGCCGAGCGCCGCCAGGACGGAGCCCAGGGCGGTCGTGATCGGCCAGGGGCTGTACGGCGGGAAGAAGGCGAGCGGGCCCGCGGTGTCGACGACCTCGGCGTCGGCGCGGTCCTGGGCCCTCGGGCCTCGCCTGCGGTACTGCATGTGCAGGAAGAAGGCGACGAGGGCGGCCATCAGGAACGCCACGAGCAGGACGGCGGTGCCGGCCGGCTCCTGGGATCGCCAGCCGTAGCCGACGGCGGTGACGAGGAAGAACCCCGCCACGCCCATGAACAGCCGGGACTCGGTCTTCACTGCACATGCCTTTGGTCGAGGCGGGCCAGGTCGGGATGGTGCAGGTCGAACGCCGGGGACTCGGAGCGGATCCGGGGCAGCGCCGTGAAGTTGTGGCGCGGGGGCGGACAGGTGGTGGCCCATTCCAGGGAGCGGCCGTATCCCCAGGGGTCGTTGCGGGTGGCCGGTGTGCCGTGGTGGGTGGTGCGCCAGACGTTGTAGAGGAACGGCAGGGTGGACAGGCCGAGCAGGAAGGCGCCGACGGAGCTGACGGTGTTCAGCAGTGTGAAGCCGTCCGTGGCGAGGTAGTCGGCGTAGCGGCGGGGCATGCCCTGTTCGCCGAGCCAGTGCTGGACCAGGAAGGTGGTCTGGAAGCCGACGAACAGGGTCCAGAAGTGGATCCGACCGAGACGTTCGTCGAGCATCCTGCCGGTGAGCTTCGGCCACCAGAAGTAGAAGCCGCCGAACATCGCGAAGACGACCGTGCCGAACAGCACGTAGTGCAGATGGGCGACGATGAAGTACGAGTCGGTGAGGTGGAAGTCCAGCGGCGGGGAGGCGATGAGGACGCCGCTCATGCCGCCCAGCAGGAACGTCACCAGGAATCCGCACGCCCACAGCATGGGGGTCTCGAAGGACAGGGAACCCTTGATCATCGTGCCGATCCAGTTGAAGAACTTCACCCCGGTCGGCACCGCGATGAGAAACGACATCAGGGAGAAGAACGGCAGCAACACGGCCCCGGTGGCGAACATGTGGTGGGCCCACACCACCGCGGACAACATGGTGATGGCGATGGTGGCGCCGATGAGGCTGACGTAGCCGAAGACCGGTTTGCGGCTGAAGACGGGGATGATCTCGGAGACGATGCCGAAGAACGGCAGCGCGACGATGTAGACCTCGGGGTGGCCGAAGAACCAGAACAGGTGCTGCCACAGCAGTGCCCCGCCGCTCGCCGCGTCGTAGATGTGCGCCCCGAACCTGCGGTCCGCCTCCAGGGCGAACAGGGCGGCGGTGAGCACGGGGAACGCGGGCAGGACCAGGATCGACGTGAACAGCACGTTCCAGGTGAAGACCGGCATCCGGAACATCGTCATGCCGGGGGCGCGCAGGCACAGGATCGTGGTGATGAAGTTGACCGCGCCGAGCGTGGTCGACACGCCGGTCACCACCAGGCCCATGGTCCACAGGTCGCCGCCGGAGCCGGGGCTGCGGACCGCGCTGTTGAGGGGCGCGTAGGCGAACCAGCCGAAGCTCGCCGCTCCCCCGGGCACGACGAAGCCGCCGACGACCATCAGGCCGCCGAAGAGGTAGAGCCAGTACGACAGGGCGTTCAGCCGGGGGAACGCCACGTCCGGGGAACCGATCTGCAGCGGCATGATCGCGTTGGCGAACCCGGCGAACAGCGGGGTCGCGAACAGCAGCATCATGACCGTGCCGTGCACGGTGAACAGCTGGTTGTACTGGTCGTTGCTGAACAACTGGAGCCCGGGGCGGGCGAGTTCGGCCCGCATCAGCAGTGCGAGGACACCGCCGAGGAGGAAGAAGGCGAAGGAGGTCGTCAGATACAGGTTGCCGATCACCTTGTGGTCGGTCGTCGTCGTCCACCGCAGCAACGCCCGGCCGAAGCGCCCGCGCGGCCGGGACGGTGTTCCACGCGCCGGGTCGGTCCTGCTGTCCACCGCCATGGGCCGCTGGGTACCCGGGCTGCGGGGACGTCAGTCCTGCGGTCCCCGGCATTCACCCGTGCGCCGCAGGCGTCCTCGGGGTGCGAGGGCGCGTACGGGGTGCGCGGCGCGTCGGCGGTCAGTACGGTGCTGTTCTGGTGTTCGAGTTCGGCTGTGGGAGGCCGCATGGCCGGCGACAAGGCGGCGAAGCTGCCGCGCAAGACGTACGAGAAGGAACTGCTGCGCCTGCAGATGGAGCTGGCGAAGCTTCAGGAGTGGGTGCGGACGGAAGGCGCCCGGCTGGTCGTGGTCTTCGAGGGGCGGGACGCGGCGGGCAAGGGCGGCACCATCAAACGGGTCACCGAACATCTCAACCCGCGGATCGCGCGGATCGCGGCGCTGCCGACGCCCACCGAACGTGAGCGGAGCCAGTGGTACTTCCAGCGGTACATCCAGCACCTGCCGGCCGCCGGTGAGATCGTGCTGTTCGACCGCAGCTGGTACAACCGGGCCGGTGTCGAGCACGTCATGGGGTTCTGCACCCGGGAGGAGTACCAGCGCTTCCTGCATCAGTGCCCGATCTTCGAGCGGATGCTGGTGGAGGACGGGATCCTGCTGCGCAAGTACTGGTTCTCGGTGAGCGACGAGGAGCAGCAGGACCGCTTCAGGCGCCGTCTGGAGGACCCCCTGCGCCGCTGGAAGCTCTCCCCGATGGACCTGGAGTCGATCACCCGCTGGGAGGTGTACTCCCGGGCCAAGGACGAGATGATGGTGCACACCGACATCGCCGAGGCGCCGTGGCACGTCGTCGAGAGCGACGACAAGCGCCGGGCCCGGGTGAACATGATCGCGCATCTGCTGGACTCGGTGCCGTACCAGGACGTCCTCCCGCCGGTGCTGGACCTGCCCGAACGGCCGGAGTCGAGCGGCTACCAGCGACCGCCGCGCGACCTTCAGAAGTACGTCCCGGACCACGCGGCGAACCTCTGAGCCGCACCCGCCTCCCGCTCGGCCCGTTCACTCCTGCCCCGACCGCACGACGGCGACCGGGCAGTGGGCGTGGTGGAGCAGGGCCTGGCTGACCGAGCCCAGGAGCATCCCGGCGAATCCGCCCCGTCCGCGCGCCCCGACCACGACCAGTGCGGCTTCGGCGCTGGCCTCGATCAGGGTGTGCCGGACCCGGCCGCGCACCAGCCTGCGGTCCACGGCGACGTCGGGATACCGGTCGCGCAGCCCGCCCAGCGCCTCGGCCAGCACGCGTTCCTCCTCGTCGTGCAGCCGCTCCTCGTCGTACGTCACGAAGGGCGGGTCGGCGGGGCTGTCGTAGGCGCGCTCGGTCCGGGTGCTCCAGATGTGCAGCGCCACCAGGTCCGTGCCGTGCAGGGAGGCCCGGGAGAAGGCGAACTCGACGGCTCCCCGGGCCGCGGGCGAGCCGTCGACGGCCAGCAGGACCGGCCCGGCCGGGTTCGGCCTGCCGCGCGTCACCAGCACCGGGCAGGCGGCATGCGCGGCCAGATGGCCGGCGGTGGAGCCGAGCAGCAGGGCACCGAACCGGCTCAGGCCCCGGCTGCCGACCACGACCAGGGACGCGGTGCGCGACTCGATCTCCAGCACCGTCACCGGTTCGCCGACGACGATCTCGCGCATGACCTCGATGCCCGGCGCCGTCTCGTTTGCCCGCCGCTCGGCCTTGGCCAGCGTCCCGTCGATCAGCTCGCGCATCCCGGCGCCACTGGGCTCCCACGGCCGGCCACCATGCGGAATGTGCGCGGCCGGCCACCCGAAGGCATGCACCACCCGCAGCCCCACACCATGCAGCCCGGCCTCCCGCGCCGCAGCCTCCACCGCCTCCAGGCTCGACGCCGAACCGTCCACCCCCACGACAACCGGGCCGTTCATCACGCTCCCCTTTCCGGGCGCCGGCCGCGGGCTCGCACGCCGGGCCGACGGCCGTTGCCCTCCCAGCCTCTCCCCGCCGACGGCATTCCGCACCGGCCGGGCCGTCAGTCGTGGATGACCAGGCGGCCCGTCTGGCCCGGTTCCAGGGACACGCCGCGGCCCGGGAGGCGAACGTCGATGGGAGAGGCGTCGGAGGACGGGACCTCGATCTCCAGCAGGCCGCGTTCCAGACGCAGCCGCATGCCCCAGTGGCCCTGGTAGCGCAGCGGGAAGCCGTAGGAGGACAGCTCGGGCAGGGGTACGGGGTCCAGCCACAGGGCGCCGCCCCGGGTCTCCAGACCGGTCAGGCCGCGCTGGACGAGGTCGAGGGTGCCGGCCATGGCGCCCAGGTGGATGCCCTCGCCGGTGGTGCCGCCCTGTACGTCGGCGATGTCGCCCTGGAGAGCCTCCTGGCAGAACTTCCACGCCTCGCTGCGCCGGCACCGGGCGAGCACCCAGCCGTGGACCAGGCCGCTGAGGGTGGAGCCGTGGCTGGTGCGGTGCATGTAGTACTCAAGGGTGCGCCGCCAGGTGTCCTCGTCCAGCCGCACCCCCAACCGGTGGAACAGGCCTCCGAGTTCGGCTGGTGCGAAGAGGTATCCGAGCATCAGGACGTCGGCCTGTTTGGACGCCTTGTAGCGGTTGACGGTGTCGCCCTCCGCCTCCAGGATCCGGTCCAGTCGCCGGATGTCGCCGTAGCTCTCGCGGTAGCCGTTCCAGTCGAGTTCGGCGAGGTCTGCGTAGCCCGCGAACTGGCTGATGACGTCGTCGTGGAAGGGCACGTGGAGGGTGCGCGAGACGTCCTCCCACAGTTCGAGTTCACCCGCGTCGAGGCCGGTGCGCTCGGCGAGTTCGCGGCGGCGGGGCTCGGGCAGGGTGTCGAGCAGTTCCAGGGTGCGGGCCAGCACCCAGGCCGCGGTGACGTTGGTGTAGGCGTTGTCGTCCAGGCCGGGCACCGCCGCGTCCGGGTACGCCTCGTGGTACTCGTCCGGTCCCACCACGCCCTTGATGCGGTACCGGCCGAGGCTCCCGTCGTGCACGGCCTTGTCGGCCCAGAAGCGGGCGATCTGCAACAGCATCTCGGCGCCCTTGGTGTGCAGGAACTCCATGTCGCCGCTCGCCTCGCAGTACTGCCACACGTTGTACGCGACGGCCGAGCCGACATGGTGCTGAAGATGGGAGTGGTCCGGCAGCCAGCGTCCCGAACGCGGGTTGAGATGGAGCTGCTGGGTCTCCTCGCGTCCGTCGCTGCCGCTCTGCCAGGGGTACATCGCGCCCCGGTGGCCCGCCGCCCGGGCCGAGGTGCAGGCCTGTTCGAGGCGTCGGTGACGGTGGCGGAGCAGGGCCCGGGAGACCTCCGGGAAGTGCAGGTTCAGGTACGGCAGGACGAAGAGCTCGTCCCAGAAGACATGACCGCGATAGGCCTCGCCGTGCAGTCCCCGGGCCGGTACGCCGACGTCCAGGTCGGCGGTGTGCGGGGAGAGGGTCTGCAGGACGTGGAAGAGGTGCAGCCGCAGGATGCGGCCCGACTCGCCGGGCACGTCGAGTGCGGCGCGGCGCCAGAGCTGGTCCCAGGCCGTGAGGTGCGAGGCGACCAGCGCGTCGAAGCCGGGTGCCCGGCCCACCCGGTCGACGGCGGCGTGCAGCGGGTCGCTGATGGCCGGGTCGCGGGAGGTGTGCAGGGCCACGGTCTTGTCGACGGTGACGGTCTCGCCGGGGGCGAGGTCGACGGTCAGCTTCTGGAGGGCGTACGGCCGTTCATGGCGCGCCGTGACAGGTACGTCGGCGGTCAGCCGGGAGGCGATGCCGATCCGGATGTCGGAGGTACGGGTGCGGCAGCGCAGCCAGACCGTGTCCGGGGCGGCGGTGCCGGTGTGGACGTGGGTCAGATGGCGGCCGTCGAGGTCCCGGTAGCGCGCCACACCGGAGTTGGTGACACCACCGTCGAGGGCCGCCTCCACCTCCAGCGGGCCGGAGAGTTGCTCGGCGGTGAACTCGGTGCGCAGGGCGGCGAGATGGGGATCGGCCATGTGCGCCATCCGATGCTGGCGTACGGTCAGGACGCGGTCGTCGCCCAGGTCGTACCGCGTCCGGCGCTCCAGCAGGCCCGCGGCCAGGTGCAGCATCTGCCGGTGGTCGAGGACGTGCGCGGTGTCCGGCGTGATCCAGTGCCCGCCGGGGAGACGGAACCGCAGGGGCAGCCAGTTCGGGACATTGACCATGTCCTCGTTCTCCACACGGCGGCCGGCCACCTCGGAAGTGAGCCGGTTGTAGATGCCGGCCACATACGTCCCCGGGTAGTGGACGTCGTCGGCTGCGCACTCGGGCAGCGCGCCCCGGGTGGCGAAGTAGCCGTTGCCGAGCGTGCACAGCGACTCCCGGAGGCGTTCGTCGGCGGGCTTGTAGCCCTCGTACTCCCAGCTCCAGCCCGTACCCTCGGCCTCCCCGCTCCGGTCCGTCACGTCGGCGCTCCTCCCGCGCAGAGTTCTCCGAGGTCGTGTACGACGAGGTCGGCGCCGTGCCGCAGCAGCCGCGCCCCGGTGTCCGCGCCGGCGGCCCGGTCCACGCCGACCACCAGAGCGAACCCGCCGCGGCGCCCCGCCTCCACCCCGGCCAGGGCGTCCTCGACGACGGCTGCCCGGCCGGCGGGGACGCCGAGCCGCCGGGTCGCCTCCAGGAAGAGGTCGGGCTCGGGCTTGCCCGCGAGGCCCAGCCGGGCCGACTCGCCGCCGTCCACGAGGGCGTCGAACAGGTCGAGCACCCCGGCCCGGCTCAGCAGCTCACCGGCGTGCCGGGACGCGGACGCCGCCGCGCGGGGCACTCCTGCCGCGCGCAGGGCCTTCACCAGCCGTACGGTGCCCGGGTAGGCGTCGACGCCCTGCTCGCGCAGCCGCTGGGTGAAGAGGCGCTCCTTGTCCTCGGCGACGGACCGGACCGTGTCGGCCGACGCGTCGATGCCGCGGGCCGCGAGGAAGGCCGCGGCTCCGTCGAGGCGGGACCTGCCGTCCACGTGACGCAGATAGTCGTCCCGCACGTCGAAGGGGCGGCGCTGGTCGGGGTCCTCGGGCGGGTGGGCGCGCAGGAAGCCGTCGAAGGCCACCTTCCAGGCGGCGGCGTGGACCCTGGCCGAGTCGGTGATCACTCCGTCGGTGTCGAAGACGACGGCGCGCACGTCACGCAGGACGGGGGCGAGCGCGTCGTCGGACCTGCCAGGGGCGTCGGGCGTGCCGGATGCGTCGGGCGTGCCGGGCGTGTCGGGCGGGCGCATGGTCACGCTCGCCGCGGCGGGACGGCGCTTGGGCAGTGCGCGCGGCAGTGCCCGGCGGGTACGGCATCCAGGGGATGTCGGTGCAGGTCGGCAGCAGTGAACGCGAACCGCACGGCCTCTCACCTCCGCTCGACGGCTCACCCGCGCCCGGCGGGATCCGCTCATGGGTACCCGCCAGGCCCGCCTTGTCACCTCCGGCCCCGCCCGGAAGCCGCCGCCGCTTCGCCGTCCGTGCCCGGCGAGGGCCGGGCGGCCCTGGCGCATCAGCCGTGCGCATGGTGTGCTGGAGGTGACGGGAAGGACCCGGAACGGCGCGGGGAAGCGGATGACGGCCGCGCACCGCGCAATCAGGATCCGCGAGAAGTGGATAGGGCCCTTCCCGCCTTGTTCCTTACCTGCTCTCTTTACCTGCCCTCTTCACTTGCCCTCTTCACTTGCCCTCTTTACTTGCCCGCCCTGTCTTCCACCGTGCCGACCGCCCGCTCGACATGATCGAGAAACGCACGCAGGGCAGGGTGCGTCGCGGCCCTGGGCCACACCAGGCGGACGGTGACAGGGGGCACGTCCGCCAGTGGTCGGTAGCGGACTCCGGGGTGCGGATGGCTGTGCTCGGTGGCCTCCGCGGTGACGCCGACCGCCTCTCCGGTCGCGATCACGGTGAGCCATTCGTCGACGTTGGCCACTTCGAAGGTGTGGGGCCGCTGCCCGTCGGGCCAGAGGTCTGCCGTGGTGGCGGCGGTGGAGCAGAGGACGACCGGCCGACCGGCGAGGTCGGCCAGGCGCAGGGCCGAGCGCTCGGCGAGGGGATCCCCGTCGGGCACCGCGACCAGCCGCCGCTCCCGGTACAGCGAGCGGACCTCCAGTCCGGCATCCGCGGCCGGCGCCGTACGCAGGAACGCCGCGTCGATCTCCCCGCGCCGCAGGGCCGCCTCCGGATCGTCGCGGCGGTGCACCCGCAGGGGGGTCTGCGGGTGCTGTTCACGCCAGTCACGGAGCAGCGGTACGGTCCGGTCGCCGAGCGCCGCCCAGGCGAAGCCGATCCGCAGGGACCGTGCGCCTGCGGTGGCTTCGGTCAGCGCGTCGTCCAGCTGCCGGAGAATGGAGTGGGCCCGCTCGTGCAGTCGTCGGCCCGCGTCAGTGAGGGCGAGACGGCGCGTGGTGCGTTCCACGAGCCGGACGCCGACGCGGCTTTCCAGCTGGTCCAGGGTGCGCGAGAGCGCGGGCTGGCTGACGCGCAGCACGGCCGCGGCGTCCGTGATGGTGCCCTCGTCGCCGATCGCGAGGAGCGCGCGCAGATGCCGTAGCTCCACATTCATAACCCTGGAGCATAAATGCTGTCCGTGAGGTATTTCTCCCGTCCGGTGGATCGGGCATAGCGTCACGGCCATGAAGGCTCTGAAGATCCGGAAGATTCTGCTCGTCGGCGCCACCGGCACCCTCGGCACCGCCGTCCACAAGGCTTTGGCCGGCCGTGGACACGAGGTCCTGACCGTGGGACGCAACGCCGGCGACCTGCGTTACGACGTCACCGACCCGGCACAGATCCGCGAACTGTACGAGCGGGCCGGCCGTGTCGACGCGGTGGTCAGCGCGGCCGGCTCCACGCCGTTCAGGCCCATCACCGAGATGACAGCCGAGGACTACCTCGCCGCCTTCCACGGCAAGGCGCTCAGCCAGATCGAACTCGTGCGGCAAGGGATCTCCCGCATTTCGGAGCGCGGCTCGTTCACCCTGATCACGGGCGTGCTGGCACGGGAGCCCATACCCACGGGCACAGCCGCCTCCATGGCCAACGGCGCGGTGGAGTCGTTCGTGCGCGCCGCCGCCATCGAGATCGCCCCGCAGCGCGTCAACGCGGTCAGCCCCACGGTCTTCACGGAGAGTCTCGACACGTACGGGAACTTCTTCCCGGGCATGCCGCCGGTCCCCGTCGCCGACGCCGCGCAGGCGTACGTACGTTCCGTCGAGGGAGCGCAGACCGGGCAGGTCTACGCGCTGTAGAAGCCGCTGCCGCTCACGCGTCGTCCGGGAACTCACCCGCGAACGCGCCGGCCACGCGCAGCCAGGGCTCCGCCTCGTCGTCACGCCCCTGGCGTTGCAGGGTGCGCCCCAGCATCAGGTGGGCGTAGTGCTCCACCGGATCGCGCTCTACGATCTGGCGCAACTGTTCCTCCGCGCGCCCCAGTTGGGCGGAGTGGTAGTAGGCGCGGGCCAGCAGCAGCCGGGGTCCCGTCTGCTCCGGGGCCTCCTCGACCACGGCCGCGAGCAGCTTCGCCGCAGCGGTGTAGTCCCGCGCGTCGAACAGCAGCCGGGCCCGCTCCCAGCGCTCGATGATGCTCTCCTCGTGCGGCACTCCGGCCCCGCTGTCGAACAGGTGCAGGGCGCCGGCCCAGCGGTCGGGCGCCACTCCGCCGGTCGCCGCGTACGCGTTGAAGTTCTCGGTCATCGTCTCTCGGCTCCTCTCTTCGGTGTCACGCCACGGGTCCGGCCGGCTGTGCGCGCTCGGCGTCGCGGGCCGCGAGCAGGGAGGTGTGGGTGGGGGCGTCCGGTACGTCGGCCGGCCGGTTCCTGGCGAACTCCTCGCGCAGGACCGGGACGACCTCCTCGCCGAGCAGGTCGATCTGCTCCAGCGCGGTCTTCAGCGGGATTCCGCCGCCGTCCACCACGAACAGCTGGCGCTGGTAGTCGCCGGCGTACTCGCGGAAGGTGAGCGTCTTCTCGATGACCTGCTCGGGAGTGCCCACGGTCAGCGGGGTCTGCTCCATGTACTCCTCCATGGAGATCCCGCCGCCCATCAACGGCGAGTGGTCGAAGACGGGGCGGAACTCGCGGACGGCGTCCTGGGAGTTGGGCCGCATGAACACCTGGCCGCCCAGCCCGACGATCGCCTGCTCGGCCGTGCCGTGCCCGTAGTGCGCGTACCGCTCCCGGTACAGGTCGATCAGCTTCGCGGTGTGCTCCCTCGGCCAGAAGATGTTGTTGTGGAAGAACCCGTCGCCGTAGTACGCCGCCTGCTCGGCGATCTCCGGCGAGCGGATCGAGCCGTGCCAGACGAACGGCGGTACGCCGTCCAGCGGGCGGGGCGTGGACGTGAACCCTTGCAGGGGCGTACGGAACTTCCCCTCCCAGTTCACGACGTCCTCGCGCCAGAGCCGGTGCAGCAGGGCGTAGTTCTCGACGGCGAGGTTGATGCCCTGCCGGATGTCCTTCCCGAACCAGGGGTAGACCGGGCCGGTGTTGCCGCGCCCCATCATGAGATCCACGCGCCCGTCGGCCAGGTGCTGGAGCATGGCGTAGTCCTCGGCGATCTTCACCGGGTCGTTCGTGGTGATCAGCGTCGTGGAGGTCGACAGCACGATGCGCTCGGTGCGCGCGGCGACATGGCCGAGCAGGGTCGTCGGGGACGACGGCACGAACGGCGGGTTGTGGTGCTCCCCGGTCGCGAAGACGTCGAGGCCGACCTCCTCGGCCTTCAGCGCGATGGCCACCATCGCCTTGATCCGCTCGTGCTCGGTCGGCGTACGACCCGTGTGCGCGTCGGTGGCCACGTCACCGACGGTGAAGATGCCGAACTGCATCGCCCTCACCCCTCCTCACCCCCCCTTACGTTGATACATCAACTATGCCGCTGCAACGCGCCCTCGCGCCCCGCTATTCCCTTCAGCCCACGGGACGCCTCTCGCACGGAGGCCGGTGGCGCGGGTCAGCGGCGGGGCGGGTTTCCGCGTGGTGTGATGACGGCGTTCGGCAGGGCCGGTGCGGGGAGGCGGCGGCCCTGGTGGCCCTCGACCTCAGGGGCACGTCCCGCGTGGACAGCACGTCGACCCGGGGTTCCTCGGCCGGCCCGCCGGCGTCCACGGCCGCACGCACCCGACGGGCGTGCCCTGGCCGGACCAGAAGGAGACGCGAAGTGAGCGAGCAGACCAACGGATCCGCCGCCCGGAGGATCTACGTGTCTCCCAGCTGAACGGCTGCGCCTACTGCCTCGACCTGCACACCAGGAAGGCCCTGCGCGCGGGCGAGTCGCCGGAGCGGCTGGGGGTTCTGCCGGCCTGGCGGGACGCCGACGTGTTCACTCCGGTGGAGCGCGCGGCCCTGGAGCTGGCCGAGGCGACGAACGATCCGACGGATGCCGAGGCGCAGGCGTCCGCCTACGCCGCCGCCCGCAGGGCGCTCACCGAGGACCAGATCTCCGCCGCGATCTGGGTGGCGATCACATCGGGGCGTTCAACCGCGTATCGATCATGAGCAAGCACCCGGTGCGGGCAACCGGCCGGACCCGAGCCTCGTCGACACCCTCCTCGACCGATGGCAGTGCTTGACTCAGTCGCGTCAGGACCGGGTCTCGTCCAGCTTGCCGATGACCCGCTCGGAGATCTCGGTCAGTACCCGGAGTTCGGCCGGCGTGACATGGTCCATGAACAGTTCGCGCACCGCCTCGACATGACGTGGGGCGGCCGCCTCGACGGCGGCCCGCCCCACGTCCGTGATCACCACGAAGGCGCCGCGCCCGTCCTCGGGGCACTCCTCGCGCACCACCATGCCCCGACCGGCCATCCGGGCGATGTGGTGGGACATCCGGCTCTTCTCCCACTCCAGCGCCCGCGCCAGATCCTGGTACCGCTGCCGCCCGTCCGGTACGTCCGTGAGATTGACCAGCACCGCGAAGTCCGCGGGGGACACGTTCGACTCCGACTGGAGCATGCGGCCAAGACGCCCGCCGAGCCGCTCATGCAGCCGGACGAAGCCTCGCCACGCGCGCTGCTCGTCCGCCGTCAGCCATCGCACTGCCCCTTGCTCGCCCATGGAGAAAGTGTAAACGTAGTTGACAGTTCACCAAACTGTCCGAAGGGCGGGCGGCGGTGTCGCGTCAGCCCGCCTGGATGTCGGCGGCGTTCTCGGCCGGCAAGGGCGGAATGCTGCCTGTCACCGCCAGGTCCCGGTACCACAGCGCGCTGTCCTTCAACGTACGGCGCTGGGTCTCGTAGTCGACGTGGACGATGCCGAAGCGCTTCGAGTACCCGTAGCCCCACTCGAAGTTGTCCATCAGCGACCACACGAAGTACCCGCGCAGATCGACGCCGGAGGTCAGCGCACGGTGGGCGGCGGCGAGGTGACGGTGGAGGTAGTCGACCCGCTCGGGGTCGTGGACGGCGTACGAGCCGTCGGCGCGGGCGGTGACGCGGTCGTCGAAGGCAGCTCCGTTCTCGGTGACGACCAGCGGCTGGTCCGGGAACCGGGTGTGCAGGTCCAGGAGGAGTTCCTCGAGGCCGTCGGGGTCGATGTTCCAGCCCATGGCGGTGTGCGGGCCCGGCTGCTCGACGAACTCGACCTGGGGCGAGCCGGGCCAGGGCGAGCCGCCCATGTCCTTGTGCCCGTCATGGTTCTGACGCGACGTCGCACCGTCCCAGAGGCGGACGGCGGTGGTGGCGTAGTAGTTGACGCCGAGCAGGTCCAGGGGCTGGTGGATCTGGGCCAGGTCGCCGTCCTGGACGAACGCCCAGTCGGTGACCTCGGCCGTGTCCTCAAGCAGGTCCGCCGGGTAGTGGCCGCGCAGCAGCGGGTCTGTGAAGGAGCGGTTGGCCAGCGCGTCGATGCGGCGCACCGCCTCCTTCCCGCCGTCGCCGCGGCCCCGCAGGACGTGGAAGTTGAGGGTGACGGAGTACTGCGGATCGTTGGTGGTGACCGCCCTGAGCTGCTGCACCGCGAGACCGTGGGCGAGGTTCAGGTGGTGGACCGCGGTCAGCGCGGCGGCGCCGTCGGTGCGGCCGGGGGCGTGCGCTCCGGACCCGTAGCCGAGGTAGGCGGAGCACCACGGTTCGTTCAGGGTCGTCCAGATCGCGACGCGGTCGCCGAGGGACTGGCCGACGATACGGGCGTACTCGGCGAAGGCGTGGGCGGTGGCTCGGTTCGTCCAGCCACCGGCGTCCTCGAGGGCCTGGGGCAGGTCCCAGTGGTAGAGGGTCGCGACCGGCGCGATCCCCCGGTCGAGCAGGCCGTCGACCAGCCGGCTGTAGAAGTCCAGCCCCTTGGGGTTGGCCGGGCCCCGGCCGGTCGGCTGGATGCGCGGCCAGGCGATGGAGAAGCGGTACGCCCGCAGCCCCAGGGACGCCATGAGATCGAGGTCGGCTTCGAGCCGGTGGTAGTGGTCGGCGGCGACGTCACCGGTGTCGCCGTTCCACGTCTTGCCGGGGGTGCGGGAGAAGGTGTCCCAGATCGAAGGGCCGCGTCCGTCCTCGGCGGCGGCGCCTTCGATCTGGTAGGCCGCGGTCGCGGAACCGAGGACGAAGCCGGCGGGGAACGTCAGGGGCTGGGCGGGGTCGTTCGGGGCTGTCGGCATGTGGATCTCTCCGGAGGTCTCGGCTGAGGGCCGGGTCCTGACGGACCAGGCGGGTCGGTGGCCACGGGACGGGACCGTCGCTCGATCCTCGTCGGCCCGCCCACCCGGAACCACGGTGATGTTAACGTTAACAACTGTCAAGGTCTCCGCCCGTCGAATCCCCTCCCCGCCACCCTCTCGCCACCGCCCTCTCCCCTCCCCCTCCCCCTCCCCCTCCGTTCCGCCCCCTCCCTTCCGCCCTCTCCCGCCTCGGAGTGCGCCCGTGCCGACCTTCGCCAACCCCGTTCTCGCCGGCAGTCACCCGGACCCGTCGATCTGCCGGGCGGGAGAGGACTTCTACCTGGTCACGTCGTCGTTCGCGTACTATCCCGGGCTCCCGGTCTTCCACAGCCGCGACCTGGTGAACTGGCGGCCGCTGGGACATGTGGTGCACCGGCCGTCCCAGCTGTCGTTGAACGGGCTGGGCATCTCGGACGGGCTCTGGGCCGCCACCATCCGCCATCACGAGGGCACCTTCTACGTGGTCGTGACCCTCGCGAGCGGCCGCCGGGGCAGCACCACGCTCCTCTTCACGGCCCACGACCCGGCCGGACCCTGGTCTGAGCCGACCGTCCTGGACGCGGAGGGCATCGACCCGTCGCTCTTCTTCGACGACGACGGCCGCTGCTGGTTCACCGCCTGCCGCGACGCCGCCGAACCGGAGGTGACGGGACCCGGAGAGCTGTGGATGCGCGAACTCGACCTCGAGACCCTGGCGTTGACCGGTCCGACCCACGCCCTCTGGTACGGCGCGATGCGCGGCGCCTGGGTGGAGGCGCCGCACCTGTACAAGCGCGACGGGGTGTACCACCTGATCGCCGCCGAGGGCGGCACCGAACACCATCACGCCGTCACCGCGGCCCGCTCCGACACCGTGACCGGCCCCTACGCCACGGACCCCAGGAGCCCGCTGCTCACCCACCGCCACCGTGGAGCGGCGGAACCGATCCACAACGTCGGCCACGTCGACCTCGTCGACACCCCCGCCGGGGAGACCTGGGCCGTGGCCCTGGGTGTACGGCCGGTCGACGGTACCCACACCCTCGGCCGCGAGGTCTTTCTCGTGCCGGTGGAGTGGACCGCCCGGGGCCCCGTCTTCGCACCGGACACCGGGCGGGTACGACCGGCGGAGCGGCTGCCGGCGGGACTGACGCCACCGGCCAGGGTTACGCACCCGACCGCACCGGTGCGGGACGACTTCAGCGGCGCCGCGCTGGGCCCGGAGTGGAACAGCCTGCGCGGACCGGTCGACCACCTCGTCTCGCCGCGCCCCGGCGAGCAAGGCCTGACCGTCCGGCTGTCCCCCGAGCCCCTGACCTCGACGGGCACCCCCGCGTTCGTGGGGCGCCGTCAGCAGCACCTCCGCATGCGCGCACGCACCCGCATCCGCTTCACCGCCGCCACACCGGCACACGAGGCGGGACTGGCCGTGGTCCAGGACCACCACCACGCCACTCTCGCCCTGACCACCGACGCCTCCGGCACCCCGCACGTCGTCCTCACGGCCCGTCAGACGGACTCCGAGACCCGGCTCGCGGCGATACCCGTGACGAACGACGACGTCGTCCTCACGGTCGACAGCGACGAGTCCGGCTACACCTTCCACGTCGAGGACGGCACCGGCACGACGACCCTCGGCAGCATCGACCGCCCCTTCTTCAGCACGGAACTCGCGGGCGGGTTCGTCGGTGTCTACGTCGGCCTGTACGGCATCGGCGACGCCGAAGCGGGCGAGGCACACGTGCACTGGTTCGAGTACGGCCCCGCCTGCTGACCTCCCCGCGCCTTCGAGCCGGCGCCGCGCCTCAGGAATCCACGCGGGGCGCGGCGGTGCTGCGTCGTACGACGAGTTCCGGTGCGATCTTCTGGCGTTCGGCGGCGTCCCCGCCCAGCATCCGCACGAGCAGTTCGATGGCACTGCTGCCCAGGTGGGCGAAGTCCTGGCGGACGGTGGTCAGGGCGGGTACGAGGTAGCCCGAGCCCTTCATGTCGTCGAACCCGACGAGGGACACGTCCTGCGGCACCTTCACGCCTCGCTCGGCGAAGGCCGCCAGAACGCCCATCGCCATCTGGTCGTTGCCCGCGAAGACGGCGGTCGGCATCTCGGTGCCGGCCGCGCACAGCCGGTGGGCGAGACGGAATCCGCTCTCGGCGCTGAAGTCCCCTTCGAGCAGGGTGCCCTCCGCTCCCGCGGTGGCGAGCTCGGCCTGCCAGCCGTCGACACGGGCCCGGGCGTCGAAGATGCGCGGGGCGCCGGTCAGATGGGCGATGTGCCGGTGCCCGAGGTCGAGGAGGTGCCGGACCGCGAGCCGGGCGCCGAGTTCCTGGTCGACCTCGACGAAGCTCAGACCGGGGTTGGGCACGCTGCCGGACATCACCACGGCCACGGGTACTTCGAGGACGAGGCCGGACAGCGCCTCCACGGCGAGGGGGTGGTCGGCGACGATCGCAATCGCCTCGACCGACTGATCGGTGAGCCGTTGCAGTGTCTCCACGAGGTCACCGGTGGTGCTCTCGCCCTGCCGGCTCGCCAGACTCACCCAGTAGCCGGCCTGTTTGGCGGCCGTCTCCACGCCCAGGAGGATGCGGGGCAGCTCGAACAGCTCCGAACCGACGATCACCACGCCGATGGTCGAGGAGCGACGGCTCTTGAGGGCTCTGGCCACGCTGTTGCGGCGGTAGCCGAGCTTCTGGATCGCGGCCTCGACCCGGGCCCGGGTCTCCGGCCTGACCGACGGGTGGCCGTTGACGACCCTGGAGACGGTGATGTGCGAGACGCCGGCCTCCCGCGCCACGTCCATCATTCCCGGTGGCCGGTTCATCTCACCCGTCCCTCTGCTCTCGCCCCCAGCACACGGCCCCAGCACACGGCCCCTGCGTCCAACGCCGATACTGTCACAGGCCGCGGAGCCGCACCGGCCTCATTCTGTTGACGCATCATCTTCCCCCTCGCCCCATTCTGTGCACGTCCCCCTGTGGGCGACACCCGCGGCCGGGACCGGTCCCGGCCCACCAGTGGTCCGATGCGTCCAGTCAGGAGTGCCCGCCCGGTCAGTGGCGGGTCGACGCACACGTCACGGCACACGGAGAGCGGGGAGTGGGGAGTCGGATGAGAAGCCGGGTACGGGAAGGTGCCATCGCTCTGGCGGCAGTGGCTCTGGTGACATCGTGCAGCGCGGGTCCGACGGGAGACGGGGACGGTTCGGCGTCCAGCCGCTCGCCGTCGGTCAAGCCCAGCCGGAAGGTGCTCGACCTCACCGGCGATCCCCGGGCCGCGGCGCCCTTGGCGTTCGACAGCAAGGCGGCCCATGTCCTGCCGACCGGCCCGAAAGGCAACCCCACCATCGCCTTGTACGGCCGTGCGGCCTGGCTGTCGCACGCGTCCGGCGTGACGGTGTACGACCTCGCCACGGGCAGGGCCGTCAGCACCCTCACGACCCGGAACACGCCCATGTACGACCTTCCGGCGCCCGGTGAGCTGAGCAAGAAGCAGGCCGAGCTGGTACGGGAGCGCGTGTCGTTCCCTGTGCCGGTGCGGATCGGCGGCGTGCCTGCCGTGCTCACCGTCGTGCCGGTGCGGCTCGCCAAGACGGGCACCGGCAAGGCCCAGGCCGGGTTCGAGGTGATCGCGGCGCGTGCGGACGACGGCAAGCTGATCTGGCGGCTGCCCGTGGACATCTACGGTGACCCGGCCGGCAAGCTCGGCGCGCTTCAGGTGTCGGTGGGGGACGGCGTCGCCACCGTCACCTGGACGGAGGACGGCTATCCGACCGGCACCTTCGCACTCGCCCTGGACGAGCCCCGCACGCTGTGGCAGCGCGCCGGGTTCTGGAAGGTCGGCGGATCCGGCGACGCCGTGCTGGGCTTCCGCGAGGAGCCGGACGAGAACTACTCGTTGGCCGGTGTCGCCGCGGCCGACGGCCGTGACCTCTGGGTCAAGGAGGTGCCGGCCGGCGCCCTCTGGGCGATTGCCTCGAACGGCGCTCCCCTGGCCAAGCTCGACGACGACAGCGAGCAGTCGCGGCTGATCGAGATCGCGACCGGTGACTTCGCGCTGTCGAAGCGAGGCGGCCTGACCAAGGGCATGGACTGCGAACACGACGACGAGGGCACCGTTCAGCTGTGCGCCTCGAAGAAGGACGGGGCGGTCGCGGTGAACGACGCCGGCGAGGTGCTGTGGCGCCGGGCGGCCGGTGCGGGGCCGGGCGAGTGGAGCGGCACCTTGGAGGCCGAGTTCAAGGATCTGTTCTACGTCAAGGGCAAGGAGGGAGCGTTCGTCGTGGACGGGCGTACCGGGCGAACGGTCAGCGCCGACGCGGGGGTTGTCCCCGATCGCGTCAGCGCCTACGCCGCGCTCGTGTACACCGACAACGGCGCAGCGGTCCACCTGGCCGAGCGCTGAACGAGGGCCGTCGTCACGGCATGGACCGCAGGGGCGGATGCCGGGTCGTGATCCCTGGGGGCTGGAGCAGGGGCGGCGGTTCGGGTCCGGGGTCCTCGATGGCGACCACGCCGGCGGCCACGGGGTCGAACCCGTTCGGCCAGCGGGTGTGTTCGCTGGCCAGCGCGCCGGTCAGACGCGCCTGGAGCAGGTCGGCCGTGCTCAGGTCGGCGCCCCGCAGGTCGGCCAGCCGCAGGTCGGCGCGGTGGAAGACGGCGCCGCCCGCGTCGGCCTTGCGCAGGTTCGCCTCGCGCAGGTCGGCCTCGGTGAAGTCGGCGTCGCGCAGGTCGGTCTCGACCAGCCGGGCGCCCCGCAGGTCGGCCAGCACGCAGCGGGCCCGGCGCAGGATCGCGGTCGTGAGGTCGGCGTGCCGCAGGTTGACCGAGACGAGGGAGGACTGCCGCAGGTTGGCGTGGTAGAGGCCGGCCCCCTCCATGCAGGACCGGTCGAGGTTGACCTCGTGGAGCCACAGCCCGTCGCAGTCGGCCCGGCGCAGGTCCGTGACGCTGAGGTTGACCCAGGACTGCTCTCGGGGTTGCAGCAGCAGCACGCCGAGCCCGGTCAGCGCGACCTGGGCGTCGGCGGCCCGGACCTCCAGCGGCACGACGTCGTTGATGGACAGGTCCGCCGCCGGAGCCTCCGGGCGGACGGGCGGCCAGGGCAGGTGCGTCCGCAGGTAGGCCGCCTGGATCGAGACGACGGCCTCACGGTCGCGGGCGGAGTGCTCCGCGATGCGCCACAGCGCGTGGAGCCCGCCGATGCGTGTCTCCAGCTTGTCGCTGCCGAGCTGATCGACGGCCGTGCTGAACCGGTCGGTGACATGGCCCTCCTGGGTGGCGCGCAACGTGTCCTGGCTGACGCGCAGTTGACGCCAGGTGGCGTACGCGCCGAACAGCACGACCATGCCGCCCACGGCCTGGAGCAGAGTCGTTCGGACGTCAGCCACCGCTTTCAGCCGGTCCTGAGCAGCCACGCTCGCCCCACCGAGATCATGGTCGACCACCACACCCGGCACGACGACGAGCACCACCCCCAGAACGGCCAGCCCCACCGCCCCGGCCAGCACGACCGCGAGCGCGCGGCGCCCGGCCGGCCGTTCGCGCCGCGACCAGAGCCCGCGCCCGCGGTCCGACTCCCCCGTGTCCATGGGCTGGGAGCCTAGGCGCCACGCCAGGAACGATCAAGGTCGATGCGTGGGAGCGACGGTGTCCGCCCTCAGGTGCTTTGCTGAAACGGCAACGGGGTTCGGTCTGGCGGCGCTGCCCGCAGCAGGATCGGCAGCGAGCCTCGGGCGCGGCGGACCGTCGGCGGTCGTGGCTCACGCAGGCCGACCGGACTCGGAGGACTCATGCCACCGCACACCACGGACTTCACGCACCGCCTGGTCCCCACCTCGGCGGGCCGGACCCACCTGGTGGAACAGGGAACCGGGCCGCTGGTGCTGCTCGTGCACGGTTTCCCCGAGTCCTGGTACTCCTGGCGTCACCAACTGCCGGTCCTGGCCGCGGCCGGCCATCGCGCTGTCGCCGTCGACGTCCGCGGCTACGGCCGCTCCTCCCGGCCCGCCGACCCGGGCGCGTACCGGATGACCGAGCTGGTGGAGGACAACGCCGAGGTGGTGCGTGCCCTGGGCGAGGAGTCCGCGGTGATCGTCGGCCACGACTGGGGCGCGACGATCGCCGCCAACTCCGCGCTGCTCAGGCCGGACGTCTTCCGCGCGGTGGGGCTGCTGAGCGTCCCGTACACCCCACGCGGTGGGCCCCGGCCCAGCGAGGTCTTCGCGGGGATGGGCGGGGACGAGGAGTTCTACGTCTCCTACTTCCAGCGGCCGGGCCGCGCCGAGGCCGAGATCGAGCCCGATGTGCGCGGCTGGCTCGCGGGCTTCTACGCGGCCTTGTCCGGGGACACCATGCCCGGGCCGACGGCCCCGGACCCGCACTTCGTCAGCAGGGGCAGGGCGATGCGGGACCGGTTCCCCGAGGGCCGGCTTCCCGCCTGGCTCGGCGAGCGCGACCTGGACGTGTACGCCGGGGAGTTCGAGCGCACGGGTCTGACCGGGGCGCTGAACCGGTACCGGAACATGGACCGCGACTGGGAGGACCTGGCCGCCCTCGACGGCGTCCCTGTCGCCCAGCCGTCGCTGTTCGTCGGAGGCCGCCTGGACGCCTCCACCACTTGGCTCGCCGACGCGATCGACGCCTACCCCGTCACGCTGCCCGGGCTGGTCTCCTCCCACCTCCTCGACGGCTGCGGTCACTGGATCCAGCAGGAACGCCCGGCCGAGGTCAACCGGATCCTCACCGACTGGCTGGCGGCCCTGCCCAGTTGAAGCAGACGTCCGTCGGGCCGCCCGCCGTGCTCACCCGACCTGAAAGGTGATCCGCAACGACCGCAGGCCCTGCTGCCCCGGGGTGCGCAGTACCGCCTCGCCCTCTTTCGCGGCACGGACGTCCCAGGCCCGGAAGCCCGGATCGGTCTCGTAGTCGACCGGTACGAGGACGACCGCCGTGCCGTCGACGATGGGCGCGGTCTCTCGCCAACGGCCCGGGAGACGCAGTTGGGTGGTGTCGCCGAGGGCGAGGGTGACGGTGCGTCCGGTGTCGTCCGGGGTGAGGACGGCCGGGGCCGACGGCGCGGAGGGCTCGGGAGTGGCCGTTGTCGTCATGGGCGTGGAGGTGGGGGCCGCGGTGGGGGTGGGCGAAGTCGAAGCGGCTGGTGGGGAGTTGTCGGTGCAGGCGGCCGCCGCCGCCACCCCGAGGAGCAGGGTGACGGCGGCGCGCGGCAGGAGGGTCGTCCGTGTCATACGAGGGGGATGTTGACGCAGGTGAGGATGGCCGCCTGGGCCTTGAGCTGTCGCGTGGTGGCGTTGGGATCGAGGCGTACCTTCTCGGCGTTCTGGACGGCCTCCAGGAAGGGGGTGTCCGGCTTCAGGTCGCTGTCGGTGTCGACGAGTTCGTTCGGCTCGAAGGCGCCGTTCGCGAAGTTGAGCCAGGCGGCGAGCAGTTGGCGGTCGAGGGAACGTCTGGGGTCCAGGAGCAGGTTGAGGAAGAGGACGTCCGCGGCCTTGGCCTGGGTGGACACGTCGACCTTCTCGGAGAACACCGCGCTCGCGTGCTGGACGATCCTCAGATAGCAGTCCAGCGTCTTCTTGCCGAGCCCGGTGAGGTCGCCGGTCAGGTACTTGACGTACCAGACGTCGGCGAGCAGCGACAGCGGGGCGTTGCCCTGGACGATGACGGGCATCGCGTCGGTCCCCGATCCTCCGTCGTCGTCGCGTGCCGTGAAGGTCAGGTCGTACAGGCAGGGCTTGGCGTACGTATGGGCCTGGGCGTCCGTCAGGTCGCGGGGCTGGACGCTGGGGCTGCGGGCGGGGTCGGGGTCCGGCGGGTTGACGAGCGAGGTGGTCGTGGTGGCCGGTGTGCCGTCGCCCCACGCCCAGCTCATGGTCTCGTCGTCGCTGCCGGGGTCGGTGACCCGGGCGGTGTACCGCTTCTCCTCGCCGACGTGGACGACGAGTGTCTTCCCGCCCGCGAGCGGCACGGCGCCGGTCTTGTCGATGGCGGCGGTCGGGTCGACGTTGGCGACGGTGATCTCGGCGTCGCGGCAGGTGGTGGTGTCGTCGTCGCTGCCGCAGATCTTCACGGTGAAGGTGCCGTTGTCGCCGAAGACGACCTCGCGGCTGAAGGTGAGGGTGGCGTCGGGACGGCTGTTCTCCAACTGGCCGGGCAGGGAGACGGGTTCGCCGTCGCCGGGGTCGATGGTGGCGGTGAGCGGGTCGAGCCAGCCGGGGTCGGTGACCGTGCCGGAGACGGTGAGCCTGCCGCCCTCCTCGCGCGGACCCTGCACGGTGAAGGCCACGGCGGGCGCCACGTTGGTGACGGTCACGGTCGTCTGGTCGGTGTCGGCCCCGGCGGCGTTGCCGACGCGCAGCCCGACGGTGTACGTGCCGTCCTGGCCGACCCGGTCGAAGAGCGGGCTGACGCCGGTCGCGTCGTCGTAGGCGCCGTCGCCGTCGAAGTCCCAGCTGTAGCTGCCGCCGCCACCGGGGACGGTGGAGCCGCTCGCGTCGAGCCGTACGTCGGCGCCCTCCTTGGTGGTGTACGGGCCTCCGGCGTCGGCGGTGGGCCGGCAGCTCGCCGGGTAGTCGGTCGCCGGGTCGGCCTGCGTCTGGCTCGGTGAGGTGGCGCTCGCGCCCATGCCGCGGCCGGCGAACACGCCCCACAGCAGGCACTGGTCGGCGCCGCCGTGGTTGGCGCGGTCGGCGGCGAGGATGCCGTCGCGTGCGTCCAGGAAGTCGGGCGAGGACGGCGTCAGTTTCATGCCGTCGACCATCAGCTGCTCGTGCCGCTGCTTCCCGGTGGCGTAGCCGTACGCGCCGACGAGCGCGGTGCGCATGTCCCACATGGCCGTTGCCCAGATCTCGCCGTCGGAGTGCACCTGGCAGCCGCCGGAGCAGAGGTCGGCGTAGGTGAGGTCGCTGTCGTTGTACGCGACGCTGCGTACGCCGGTGGCCGAGCCGTTGTTGTACTCGCCGTACACCGGGTCGTTCCACAGCGAGGTGGCCACCGCGTCGCTCCAGCCCTCGCCGAGCGCGCCGGTCTGCTCGCCGTCGCCCATGTCGCCGCCGCCGACGAGGCGGTTGGACAGGCCGTGGCTGTACTCGTGGGCGATGGTGTCGCCGTTCATGGCCCGGTGCATGTCGTGGTTGCCGCAGGAGGAGCGTCCGACGAAGAGCCGCATGGTTCCGTTCTGGCCGTCGTCGGGGGTGCTGAAGTTGGCGTTGCAGGCGGAGCTTCCGTTGGCGTCGAAGTCGACGTACACGTCGACCCGGTCGCCGCCGGCACCGCCGTTGCCCAGGTTGTCCTCCTGGAAGTTGCCCGACGCCTCGTCGAAGCCGAGCCCGTAGAGGTGGTCGTGCATCCGGTTGGTGTAGTAGAAGGCCTGGGTGACGACCGCGTCCCGGTCGGTGGTGAGGTCGGTACCGCCGCTGGTGCGGAAGGCGTCGGTGAAGGTGTAGTCGAAGTGCTGGTACGCCGGGTCGCCGGCGGCCGGGGTCTGCGGCTGGTACCCGAGGGACTCGTCGCCGTCGGGGTCCTGGGAGACCTCGGCGTTGTTGCCGGTGGTGACCCGGCCGCCGACCCAGGAACGGCCCAGGCCGGTGAAGGGCACGGTCGTCGCGCTGCCGAGGGTGGGGTTCTGGACGGTGAAGACCCGGCCCTCGGGGCCCTCGTTGCTGGTGCGGTCGATACGCAGCAGGATCGTGCCGTTCCCGGCGTCGACGACGGTGTCGTACAGGTGGTGGTTGGCGGCCGTGAGGGTGGTCCGCCAGGCCGGGCGGGCGGTGCCGTCGGCGAGCGGGAAGGTGACCCTGGTGGCGGTGGCACCGTCGGGCGGGGTCTCGGTGCCGACGGAGGCCGCGGCCCGGTCCAGCGCGTCGCCCTTGTCGAGGGTGACCGCCCCGGAGGCGCGGGCGTCCGGGACGAGGCTGCCGGTGACGGTGAGGATGCGGCCGGCCTTGTCGACGGCGACCGAGAGGCGGGCGTCGTGGACGGGCACGCCGCCGTCGGTCTGGCCGATGAAGACATGCCGTACGCCGTTGTGTTCGGTGCGGTACGACTTGAGGACGGTGAGCGCGTCCAACTCGGGGGCGGAGAGGCCGTAGAGGGCCGCGTGGTCGCGTACGTGGTCCAGGGCGACGGTGCGCGGGTCGTCGGTGTCGGCGCCGGTGAGGGCGTTGCGGCCCTGCGGGGTGAGCCGCTTCGGCGTTCCGAACCGGCTCCAGCGGACCGCCGTACCGTCGAGTTCCCGCGCGGCGCGCAGCTGCCCGGCGGTGGGCGTGACGCGCTGGTCACCGCGGACGTCGACGTTCGGGTACGGCAGTTCGGACCGCTCCTGGGCCGGTCCCTTCCGCGTACCGGCGCGCTCGCCGACATCGGCGGCCTGCGCCGGTACGACCGTGACGGCCGGCAGTGCGAGCAGCACCGCGCCGACGAGCAGCGATCTTGCACGCTTCGATAAGCGTGTGGGTGGCATTCCCTCTCCCCCGTCCGTTGACTTCCTGAGTGCGGACCGAGCACACAGTACGTGCGCATGACAATTCGGCGGAAGAGTGCCGGGAATGTCGGGGACGGAGCGGGTGCCGGAAAACGTCATTGCGGCCACACAATGCCGCGCGTGACCTTCGGATCGGCAAGGCCGATACTGCCAACAGGGACCTCTCACCGGCCCACCACCGGGGTCACCATGATCGACAATTGACATCGCCCATCCTGACCTGCGAAGAACTGGGCGACACCCATCTACTAGCCTCAGTAGGAGGTAGACATGAAGATGTTGATCGATGTCGCGGAGACCGTGGTCGCGGACGCGCTGCGCGGGATGGCGGCCGCCCACCCCGAGCTGGTCGTCGACGTGGACAACCGGGTGATCGTACGGCGGGACGCCCCCGTGGCCGGGAAGGTCGGCCTGATCTCCGGTGGCGGGTCGGGGCACGAGCCGCTGCACGGTGGATTCGTGGGTCCGGGGATGTTGTCGGCGGCCTGTCCGGGCGAGGTGTTCACGTCGCCGGTGCCCGACCAGATGGTGCGGGCCGCGGCGGCCGTGGACAGCGGGGCGGGTGTGCTGTTCATCGTGAAGAACTACACGGGTGACGTCCTCAACTTCGACATGGCCGCCGAACTCGCCGAGGACGAGGGCATCCAGGTCGCGAAGGTGCTGGTCAACGATGACGTGGCGGTCACCGACAGCCTGTACACGGCCGGGCGGCGCGGCACGGGCGCCACGTTGTTCGTGGAGAAGATCGCCGGAGCGGCGGCGGACGAGGGGCAGCCGCTGGAGCGCGTGGAGGCGGTCGGGCGACAGGTCAACGAGAACTCCCGCAGCTTCGGCATCGCCCTCAGCGCCTGCACCACCCCGGCCAAGGGCAGCCCCACCTTCGATCTGCCCTCCGGCGAGCTGGAGTTGGGCATCGGCATCCACGGCGAGCCGGGCCGGGAGCGGCGCGCGATGATGACGTCGGGCGAGATCGCCGACTTCGCCGTGGGCGCCATCCTGGAGGACATGACCCCGCGCAACCCCGTGCTCGTCCTGGTCAACGGCATGGGCGGGACACCTCTGTTGGAGCTGTACGGCTTCAACGCCGAGGTGCAGCGGGTGCTCGCCGAGCGCGGTGTGGCCGTCGCCCACACCCTCGTCGGCAACTACGTCACCTCGCTCGACATGGCCGGCGCCTCCGTCACCCTCTGCCAGGTCGACGAGGAGTTGCTGCGGCTGTGGAACGCGCCGGTGAAGACGCCGGGGCTGCGGTGGGGTATGTGATCCAGGGGCTGCGCCCAGGGTCTGCGGTCAAGGACCTTGGCTAAGGTCTGTGATCAAGATCTGTGATCAGAATCTGCGATCACGGTCCGTGATCCGGAGCCGGACGCCCGCAACGCACCTGCCACGCAAGGAGATCCAGTGCTCGACGCCGACTTCTTCCGCCGTTGGATGACGGCGACCGCCGCCTCCGTCCACCATGAGGCGGAACGGCTCACCGCTCTCGACTCGCCCATCGGCGACGCCGACCACGGCAGCAACCTCCAGCGCGGCTTCCACGCCGTGACCGCGGCGCTGGAGAAGGAGGCCCCGCAGACGCCCGGTGCGGTCCTGACGCTCGCCGGGCGGCAGCTCATCTCCACGGTCGGCGGAGCGTCCGGCCCGTTGTACGGCACCCTGCTGCGCCGCACCGGCAAAGCCCTCGGGGAAGCGGGCGAGGTGAGCGAGGACCAGTTCGCCCAGGCGCTGCGCGCGGGGGTGGACGCGGTCATGACGCTCGGGGGCGCGGCACCGGGCGACAAGACCATGATCGACGCGCTGGTACCGGCCGTGGACGCGCTCGGCGACGGCTTCACCGCGGCCCGGGCCGCCGCGGAGGAGGGCGCCCTGGCGACGACTCCGCTGCAGGCCCGCAAGGGGCGGGCGAGCTACCTCGGGGAGCGCAGCATCGGGCACCAGGACCCCGGCGCCACGTCCTCGGCGCTGCTGATCGCGGGGCTGGTGGAGGCGCGCGGTGAGTGACGAGCAGGAGGGTGCGCGTTTCGTCGGGATCGTGCTCGTCTCGCACAGCGCGCAGGTCGCTGCTTCGGTGGCCGAGCTGGCGCGAGGTCTCGCGGGCGGCGGGACGGCGGTTCCGGTGGCCCCGGCGGGCGGCACCGAGGGCGGTGAGCTCGGCACCAGCGCCGAACTGATCGCCGCCGCGGCTGCCGCCGTGGACCGCGGCGCCGGGGTCGCGGTCCTCACCGACCTGGGCAGCGCGGTCCTCACCGTGAAGGCCCTGCTCGCCGAGGGCGACGAACTCCCGGACAACACACGCCTGGTGGACGCCCCGTTCGTCGAGGGGGCGGTCGCCGCGGTCGTCACGGCGGCAACAGGCGCCGACCTGGCGGCGGTCGAGGCCGCGGCCACGGAGGCGTACGCGTACCGGAAGGCGTGAGACGTCCGCGGCTGCCGACAGCCGGGCTCGGCTATCGACTACGGGCCATCGGCCATCGGCAGCCGTCGTGCGCGACGGCCGGTCGTCTCCCTTACCCCACCCCCTCCTCCGCGACCCCCAGCGCCACGCGCAGGGTCTCCGTCAGCTCCGTCTGTGCGGTCGTCCGGTCGGCGTGGGTGTCGGCGGTGCGCCAGGCGTAGTGCTCGACCGCCGCGCGCAGGGCCGCGTTGAACATCGCCGCCTGGATCGTCGGACGCAGGTCGTCGGCGGGGAGCCCGGCCCGTTCGGCGAGGGCGCGGGCGAACGCCGGTTCGGCCTCGTCGTACGTCTGGAGCCAGATCGCGCGCAGGCCGGGCTCGGTGCGGGTCAGGCGTACCAGCGCGCCGACGGTCGCGCGGTCGGGTCCGGCGAGCAGACCGTCCTCGTCGGCGAGTTCCGTGTCGAGGATCTCGTCGAGGGCCTGCCCGGGACCCCAGCGCCGCAGTGAGTCGGCGATCAGGTCGATGCCCGACGAGAACAGCGGCCGTACGCAGCTCTCCTTGCTCGGGAAGTAGCGCCACACGGTCCGCGAGGAGACCCCTACGGCCGCTCCGATCTGCTCGCCCGTGGTGGCCGCCACCCCCTGGGTGACGAACAGTTCCACCGCGGCACGCGCGATCTCCAGCCGGATCTCGGCCTTGCGCTCCTCGGTCAGGGGTGGGCGTCCCGTGGGCCGGTTCGCGGCCCGGCTCGTAGGTCGGCTCGTACGTCCACGGGCTGCGGTCATGTTCTCCTCCGGCCGGCGCTGATCGCTCTCCCGGAATTCTCCCCGACATCGCCCCCACGACTTTATGTCACTCAGCGACATTAAGTCGTAGGGTGAGGCCCCGGGCGCGTTCGACACGCCGCCTGTCGGACACACGGATCGGAGCACTTCATGAGCGGCGGACTGGACGGACGCGGCGTCATCGTCACCGGAGCCGGCTCGGGCATCGGGCGCGCGGCGGCCCTGGCCTTCGCCGAGGCGGGCGCCCGGGTGGTGGTGGCGGACCTGAACGCCGAGGGCGCGCAGGCGGTCGTCAAGGAGATCGAGGAGACCGGCGGCGACGCGGTCGCCGTCGTCGGCGACCTGAGCGAGCAGGGCGTCGTCGACCAGGTGGTGGAGACCGCCGTCGAGCGGTTCGGCGGCGTGGACGTCCTGGTCAACAACGCCGGGATCATGGACCGCATGTCGGCACTGTCGGACGTCACCGACGCCGAGTGGGAGCGGGTCGTACGGGTCAACCTCACCGCCCCGTTCCTGCTCACCCGGGCGGTGCTGCCGCACATGCTCCAGGCGGGCCGGGGTGCCATCGTGAACACGGCGTCCGAGGCCGGCCTGCGCGGCAGCGCGGCGGGCGCCGCGTACACGGCGTCCAAGCACGGCGTGGTGGGACTCACCAAGTCCCTGGCGGTGATGTACCGCAAGCAGGGAATCCGCGCGAACGCCATAGCCCCGGGCGGCACTCAGACCGGCATCGTCGTGGACGCCGCGCCGGACGCGCACGGACCGGCCGCTCTCGGCCCGCACTTCGTCAACCTCGGCAGGGTGGCCCGGCCGGAGGAACAGGCGGCCGCCATCGTGTTCCTCGCCTCGGACGCGGCGAGCAACATCAACGGCGCGATCCTGCCGGTGGACGACGGCTGGTCGGCGGTCTGACGCCCCTCCTTACCGGCCGTACGACTGGTCGTGCCGCTTGCCATATGACCCTTCGGATGAGTTTTCGTACGGTTCACCGTCCACGAACTCCCTGGCCAGCCGCTCCCCGACCCGCGTGGCGGCCGCCGCGTCCTCGACGGGCGTCACCCGCGAGTCCCTGAAGACGATGTAGGTGACGCCGGAGGCCGTGCCGCCGCTGCGTGGATCGGGCGGAATGCCAAGGGCTTTGGCGGTGGCGTACGACGCCTCGCCGATGATGTCGCGCGGGCCGACGTCGCCGACGACCGCGTACCGCACCCGGCCCCGGTAGACGACGGCCGCGACCGCGCCGCCGTGTACGCCGTCGGCCTCGTGGTCCCAGATACCGCTCGGGGTGGGTACGACGATGTACGGGAGGCGCTCGGCGTTCAAGTGGCGGCCGTCGGACTGCTGATAGGCCGTCACGGGGGAGAAGTAGGGATCCGTACGGCGGTTGCAGTGGTCGGAGGGCCGCCCGTCGCAGTCGATGTCCATGTCCGCCTTCCAGAACACCGCGCCCCGCGCCCCGCAGATCGGGATCCGCGCGGGCGCTCGGCCGTCGCTCCGGTAGCGACCCCGGGAAACCGGGGTGCAGTTGCGCACCTTTGACAGCAGGTCGGCGGCGCTGAGGTCGACGTCGGCCGCGCGCCGCACCTCGGGCCCTTCGTCCGCCGCGGGTGGTGTGGGTGGTGCGGTGGGCGTCGTCGGGGCGAGCAGAGCGGCGCCCGCCGCGACCAACGTCAGCGACTGGAAACGCACGATATGGAACCCTCTCGGCGGGGACACTGACGGACACCGAGCGGGACGTTGTCGAAAATCATCCCAAACTGGTGTCATTCCGATCATGTTGCCACCAGTGGGCCGCTACGGTGTGCACCCGGGCGACACGCGAGGTCCCTGAACTTCCGCCAGGGGCCGGGGGTCTGGGTCCGTGGCGGCCCCGACTCCCCCGGCCACCCGCGTCGGCGCGGGTTCAGCGACGACAGCGGGCCCGCGCACGTGGCATGAACTCCCTGGAACTCAAGGAGAGTTCAGCCGTGAGGAGCTTCAGCATACGTAACGCTCCGGACGGCTCACCAACAACCGCCCTCTTGATGTGGTCGCGCCAGCCACGCCATATTGGTCCGGACCATTGCCGCGAGGCCGCCCCCGGGAGGCAGAGTCGTGCGACGCGTTCTCGTACTCGTTTCCGCCCTCTGCACAGCGCTCGCCCTGCTCTCGTCCTGCACATGGGGCGGCCCGGACGGGGACGGCGGCCGGCCGCCCGGGGCGCCCACGGGTGTGACGGCCGAGGCGGGCAGCGCGACCAGCGTGCACGTCATGTGGAACGCGGTCGCCACGGACCGAGGCGTCCATGTCTACGAGGTGTATCGGGGCCCCACAAAGGTCAAGGAAGTGCCGGGTGCGGCGCACATGGTGGATGTCACCATGCTGAAGCCCTCCACCGCCTACGTCTTCACCGTGCGGGCCCGTGACGAGGACGGGCGGCTCGGGCCGCCGAGCCGGCAGGTCCGGGCCACGACCCCGGCTGCGGTGGCCGCCGACCGCTCGGCTCCGACGCGCCCGGGGAAGGTCACCGGCCGCGCGGTGGGCAGCCGGGCGGTCCAGCTGTCGTGGTCGAAGGCCACGGACGACCGGGACGTGGTGTCGTACGACATCCATCAGGGCGACACGAAGATCCACAGTGTGGGCGGCAACCAGACGGCGACCGTGGTCACCGGACTCCGTCCGGGCACTCGCTACGCGTTCACCGTCCGGGCCCGGGACGCGGCCGACAACGTCTCCCCCGCCACGGCGGCGGTCCGCGTCACCACGCCCGGCACCGACGACGGCCGCGGCACCGCACCGACCGGCTTCCGGGCGACGACCCGTCGGGCGGACGGGGCGTACTACCTCGACCTGAGCTGGGTGCCGCCGCAGACGGACGGCGTCGTCACGGAGTACGAGGTCCGCCTGGACGGCCGTACGGCCACCTCGCTGGTGTACGGCGGAAGCGCGCCGCGCGGGCGGGCCACGTACAGCTTCTACCTGGGCCCGGACTCCGGGGTCGGCCACCGGGTCCGGATCCGGGGCAGGCTACCGGACGGCACCTGGGGCGGCTTCTCGGCGGAGCGGACGGTGACGACCGGCGGGCGGGGCTGACGAGCGGTCCGGTGTCCCCCGGATGCAGCAACGTGTCACCTGACCGGGTCCGTCCGCATGCGGGCCGGACCCCGGGCGCGTTGGCTGCCCCTGAGGCAGCACGGGCGTTCCCGACCCTCGGCGGCGCAACGGACGTACCGCCAACCGTGCCGCCGGAGGGCATTCCATGCGCAATTCATCGCTATTCCTCCGCTCGGGCCTGACCGTGGCAGCCGCCTCTCTTCCCTTCGTCGTGGTCGCGGGTTCGGCCGCCGCGGTCTCGGGGATCTCCGTGAGCACCACCGGGTCCACGGTCTCCGTCACCACCAGCGCGTGCAGCAACGTCAACGGCAGTTGGGGCACGGCTTCCCTGCTGACCAGCCGGCAGGCGAACTTCGCCCAGGGCCGCCAGGTCTCCCTGTCGGGGACGGACGCCCTTCAGTCGGCGGCCTGGTCCGGCGTGAGCCCGGGCACGTACACCGTCATCGTCCAGTGCTCCAACGGCACGACGGCGGGAACCCAGTCCGTCATCGTCTCGGGTCCCTCCCCCACCCGCACGATCTCCACCACGGCCTCGCCGTCGCGCGGTGTCATGGGCGGCATGGGCGGAGGCACGAAGGACTACGGCACGCTCACGCTGGTGGGCGGCGGAGTCCTGGTGGGCGCGGGCGTCGCGGCCACGGCCTGGTTCCTGCGCCGCAAGTCGAAGCCGTACCGGCTCTGAGGCCCCCTCAGAGTCACATCGCCCCGCAGGACCCTCGGCTCACGCCGTCTCGTGTCCCGGCAGTTCGGCGAACTCCTCCAGGGCGCGCGTGAGCCACTGCGTCCAGAAGGTCTCCAGGTCGATGCCGGCGCGCAGCACCAGGTGCCGCAAGCGGTCCTGGGAGCCGTCCCTGCCGGGCGGGAAGTCGCGCTTCTCGATCTCCTCGTACTCGGCCAACTGCCGCCGGTGGAGGTCGAGATGGCGGCGGAGGTCGGCCTCGATGCCGTCGGTGCCGACCACGGCCGCGGCACGCATCCGCAGCAGCAGGGTGTCACGGTGGGGCTTCGGGTCCTGGGACGCGGCGGTCCAGCGGGCCAGTTCGGCACGGCCCGCGGGCAGGACCTCGTAGCTCTTCTTCTGCCCACGGGCCGGCTGTTCGCTCGGCAGGGTGCGGATGAACCCCTCGGCCTCCAGTTTTCCCAGCTCCCGATAGATCTGCTGGTGCGTCGCCGACCAGAAGTACCCGATCGACCGGTCGAAGCGACGGGTCAGCTCCAGCCCCGAGGACGGCCTTTCGACCAGGGCGGTGAGGATCGCGTGCGGGAGTGACATGGGCCCATCCTAGGGACGCGTCCGGGTGCCCCTACAGGCTCGCCGCCAGCTCCGTGCCCTGCTTGATGGCACGCTTGGCGTCCAGTTCGGCGGCCACGTCGGCACCGCCGATGAGGTGCGCGCTGTGGCCCGCGGCGAGCAGTGCCTCGTACAGGTCACGGCGCGGCTCCTGCCCGGTGCACAGCACGATGGTGTCGACCGGCAGGACGGTGCTCTCCTCCCCGACGGTGACATGGAGTCCGGCGTCGTCGATCCGGTCGTAGCGCACACCGGGGACCATGGTGACGCCGCGGTGCTTCAGCTCGGTGCGGTGGATCCAGCCGGTGGTCTTGCCGAGGCCGGCGCCGACCTTGGTGGTCTTGCGCTGGAGCAGGTGGACGGTGCGCGGCGGGGCGGGGCGCTCGGGGGCGGCCAGGCCTCCGGGGCCGGTGTAGTCCATGTCGACGCCCCACTGGCGGAAGTACGTGGCCGGGTCCTCGCTCGCCTTGTCGCCGCCGTCGGTGAGGAACTCGGCGACGTCGAAGCCGATGCCGCCGGCGCCGAGGACGGCGACGCGGTCGCCGACGGGGGCGCCGTCGCGCAGGACGTCGAGGTAGCCGACCACGCTCGGGTGGTCGATGCCGGGGATGTCCGGGGTGCGCGGGGAGACGCCGGTGGCGACCACCACCTCGTCGTAGGCGGCGAGGTCCTCCGCCGACACCCAGGTGTTCAGCCGTACGTCCACGCCCTGCCAGTCGAGCTGGTGGCGGAAGTAGCGCAGGGTCTCGTCGAACTCCTGCTTGCCGGGGACCTTGCGGGCGACGTTGAGCTGACCGCCGATCTCGCCGGCGGCGTCGAACAGGGTGACGTCGTGGCCGCGTTCGGCGGCGCTGACGGCGCAGGCCATCCCGGCCGGTCCGGCGCCCACGACGGCGACACGCTTACGCAGTCGGGTCGGGGACAGCGTCAGCTCGGTCTCGTGGCAGGCACGCGGGTTGACCAGGCAGGAGGTGATCTTGCCGCTGAAGGTGTGGTCGAGGCAGGCCTGGTTGCAGCCGATGCAGGTGTTGATGGCCTCCGGTTTCCCGGCGGCTGCCTTGGCGACGAAGTCGGGGTCGGCGAGCATCGGACGGGCCATCGACACCATGTCCGCGGAGCCGCCCGCCAGCAACTCCTCGGCCAGCTCGGGGGTGTTGATGCGGTTGGTGGTGACGAGCGGGACCGACACCTCGCCCATCAGCCGCTTGGTGACCCAGGTGTAGGCGCCGCGCGGCACGGAGGTGGCGATGGTCGGGATGCGTGCCTCGTGCCAGCCGATGCCGGTGTTGATGATCGTCGCCCCTGCGGCCTCGACGGCCTTGGCCAGCGTGATCACCTCGTCGAGCGTGGAGCCGCCCGGGACGAGGTCCAGCATCGACAGCCGGTAGACGATGATGAAGTCCTCGCCGACGGCCTCGCGGACCCGGCGCACGATCTCGACCGGGAAGCGCATGCGGTTCTCGTACGAGCCGCCCCACCGGTCGCTGCGGTGGTTGGTCTGCGCGGCGATGAACTCGTTGATCAGGTAGCCCTCGGAACCCATGATCTCCACGCCGTCGTAGCCGGCCTGGCGGGCGAGGCGGGCGGCGCGGGCGTAGTCGTCGATGGTCCGCTCGACCTCGGCGTCGGTCAGCTCGCGGGGCGGGAAGGGGCTGATCGGCGCCTGGAGCGGGCTCGGGGCGACGAGGTCCTGGTGGTAGGCGTACCGGCCGAAGTGCAGGATCTGCATCGCGATCCGGCCGCCCTCGCGGTGCACGGCGTCGGTGATGACCCGGTGCTGTCCGGCCTCCGCCTCGGTGGTGAGCTTGGCGCCGCCCTCGTAGGGCCGCCCCTCGTCGTTGGGCGCGATACCACCGGTGACGATGAGCCCCACTCCCCCGCGGGCCCGCTCCGCGTAGAAGGCGGCCATGCGCTCGAAGCCACGCTCGGCCTCCTCCAGGCCCACGTGCATGGAGCCCATCAGGACGCGGTTGGGCAGCGTGGTGAAGCCCAGGTCGAGCGGGCTCAGCAGGTGCGGGTAACGGCTCATCGGGGGCCCTCCGTGCGGTGTCGTGCCTGACGTAGTTGTAGAGGACCCGAGAGCCTTTATGCAACTAGTTGCACAACCGGGGGAGGGTGAGACGGGCCACTGACGCCTTGGGTGAGTGGGCGGCTGCGGGTGCGTGGGGGCTGGTCGCGCAGTTCCCCGCGCCCCTTAGGGACGTCACCTGCACGCCCTTCAGGGGCGCGGGGAACTGCGCGAGCAACCACCCACGCACCCGCAGCCGCCACGCATCCCGCCGACGGCGAGTCACATCGGGCCGGGGCGACTCTCCAGAACCACGTGCAGCTCGCGCTCCTGGTCACCCGAGGCGGAGGCGAGATCGTGCACCGTGAACAGGGAGTCCAGCGTCGTACGGAGCCGTTCGATGGCCCAGTAGCCGCCCTGCGCGTCGGCCTCGACGGAGGACGACAGCCGAGCGGGAGGCGGGCACTCCTGCGCGTCGGTGACCTCGAACGTGCCGAGCCACACCATCGGCCGCGTCTCGTGGAGCTGCTGCGGCACGTCCTCGGGGCCCCGGTCGGACTCGAAGCACGCGCACAGCGCGTCGAACACGATCCGGGCGTCTTCCTTGTTGCATCCGCTGATCTCGACGGAGACGGGTTCCTCGTGCATTCGTTCACGGTCCATCGTGATCGCTCCTCTCGTGGCCGCACCGCGGTACCACGGGTAGCCCGCGGAACCGGACCCCAACCCAAGAAAAGCACCACCCGCCGCCGAGCACTACCGGCGGCGCCGTGCCGTCAGCCGCGCGTGAACCGGTAGGTCTTGCTGTCCGTCAGCACACAGAAGCCGGGCGAAATCACGATCACGCGCAGCGTGCCGGTACGGCGGTCGTAGTCGATGCCCTCCGTCTCGAACTCGCCCGAGCAGGAGCTGCGCAGCGGCAGCTGACGAAGGGCGGTGACACGGCCGGTGACGTCGGAGGTGCCGGGCTCGGCGGACAGGTCGATCCGGAGCAGCGGCTTGGTCATGCCGAAGAGGGTTCCCGCGGGGTCGTCGGAGGAGCACAGCAGGGTCGTGGCGTCGAGGAAGTCGCAGCCCTGGACGTCGCGTACGGCGTGGTCCAGCCGGATGCTGGAGGTCCAGGGGAGGTTCGCCGACGGCGAGGTGGCGGGGTTCACTCCCGGTGTCGGGTGGACCAGCAGCCGGGTCATGGTGCCCCACTCGCCCGAGACCATCCACTGGCCGCCGGGCGTGACGGCGGCGAAGGAGTTGTTCAGGGCCTCCCCGGAACCCAGCGTGTGGACGTACTCCGACCAGGTCCCGTCCGGTGCCTGGACCCGGAACATCTTCGCGGTGCCCGAGTCCGCCTGGTACGGCTCGATGTAGTAGCCGTCGTAGGAGGCGTCGGGGTCACCCACGTGGTTCCAGCCGCGGCTGCTGACCGAGACGGGGATGGTACCGATGCCCGTGTACCGGTTGGGGCTGTTCGCCGGGACCTCGACCGAGGCCAGGCCCTGGCTCTCGGTCAGCGGGTCGGCGCGGTCGGAGCCCACCTCCGTCCAGGTGTCGGCGGCCTGCGCGGGCGTCGCGGTGGACAGCACGGCGGCGGAGGCGAGGGCGACGAGGCTGGTGAGAGCGGCGTGACAACGTTGCCGGGCGCGCAGGGCCATGGGGTGACTCCTTGGGGGGTGGGTGCGTGTCGGCGGACAGTTTGGCGGAGCCGCGATGGTCATGTACAGGCCAATCGAAGGAATGCGTGCTGTCTGTTCGGCCACAGTCGTCCGCCGTCGTGATGACTTCGGCGTACGCCCGCACTCGTGTTGAGGGATGGTGGAGGAGAACGACCGAGGGGGCCCGGAGAGGGTTGAACGCGGTAGAACAAGGGGAGTCGGCACGGGGGAACGGCGTGCCGCGAAACTGGGCGAAGGCGGTGCGTGGGATGTCTGCAGCCGAACCTCCCGTTGCCGAGGGCGACGAGCCCGTGCGCGGGCCGGTAGGGCCGAGCGGGCTGCTCGACGTGCTGGGCGTGGCCTCGGTGGTACTGGACACCGAGGGGCGCATCGTGCTGTGGAGCCCCCAGGCGGAGGAGCTGTTCGGCTACTCGGCGCAGGAGGCGCTCGGCGAGTACGCGGCCCGGATCATGGTCCACGAGCAGTACCTGGACCTGGTCGTCAAGCTCTTCGCCGACGTCATGGAGACCGGCGAGGGCTGGGCCGGGGCGTTCCCGATCCGGCGCAAGGACGGCAGTACACGGCTGGTGGAGTTCCGCAACATGCGGCTGCTCGACGACGAGGGGGACGTGTACGCGCTGGGCCTGTGCGCCGACCAGACGACGGTCCGCCAGGTGGAGCGGGACGTGGCGCTGTCGACGCGGACGATCGCGCAGGCGCCCATCGGCCTGGCCGTACTGGACACCGAGCTGCGGTACGTCTCGGTCAACGAGGCGCTGACACAGCTCAACGGCATCTCCGCCGAGGACCATCTCGGCCGTACGCCGCGTGAGCTGCTGCCGGACGCCGACGCCGACGCCGTCGAAGGGGCCCTGCGCGAGGTGCTGCGGACCGGTGATCCGCTCATCAACCAGCGCATCGTGGGCCGCACCCCGGCCGATCCGGACCGGGAGCACTTCTGGTCCATCTCGCTCTACCGGCTGGAGGACACGACGGGCACGGTGCTCGGCGTCGCCGGGATGGCCGTCGACATCACCGAGCAGCACCAGGCCGCCGTGGAGGCCGAGACGGCACGCCGGCGCCTGGCGCTCATCGCCGACGCCTCCGCCCGGATCGGCACCACCCTGGAGCTGGACCGCACGGCACGCGAGCTGGCCGAAGTCGCCGTGCCGGAGCTCGCCGACGTGGCGGCCGTGGATCTGCTGGAGGCCGTGGTGGACGGCAGACGCAGCAGCCTCGGGCCCGCGGAGTCGGCGGTGATCCGCGCCTTGGCCGTGCGCGCGGCACACGACACGGCAGCCCTCGACGCCGCCGACCAGCCGGGCCAGGTCGCCCGCTACGGCCCGGACCGCCTGGTCACCGAGTGTGTGCGCACCGCCAGTCCGGTGATGGTGACGCACGTCGAGGAGAAGGACCTGCCGCGTATCGCCCGCTCCCCCGAGGCCGCCGTCCAGCTGGGCCACGCGGGCGTGCACTCCTATCTGGCGGTGCCGCTGATCGCGCGCGGCGAGGTGCTCGGCGCCCTCGACCTCAAGCGCACCCGCAATCCGCTGCCGTTCAGCGAGGACGACCTGCTGCTCGCCCGTGAGCTGGCGGCCCGCGCGGCCGTGCAGATCGACAACGCGCGCTGGTACCAGAACGCCCGCGACACCGCCCTCACCCTCCAGCGCAGTCTGCTGCCCAGCCATCCGCCGGTGACCGGCGGCCTGGAGGTCGCCTCCCGCTACCAGCCCGCTGGCGCCAGCGCCGAGGTCGGCGGCGACTGGTTCGACGTGATCCCGTTGGAGGGCGGCGAGACGGCGCTCGTCGTCGGCGACGTGATGGGCAGCGGCATCGACGCCGCCACCACCATGGGTCGGCTGCGCACCGCCACGCACACGCTGGCCTCCCTGGACCTCGAACCGGCCCGCCTCCTGGAGCACCTCGACAAGATCACCGAGGGCCTCGACCACTCCATCGCCACCTGCGTCTACGCCATCCACGACCCCCGGCTGCGGCAGTGCCGGATCGCCAACGCCGGCCACCTGCCGCCCGTCCGCCTCCGCCCCGGCCACCCTCCGGAACTCCTCGAACTGCCCACCGGGGTACCGCTGGGCGTCGGCGGCGTCCCGTTCTCCACGACGGCGATCGACCTCGAACCCGGTGACCGCCTCGTCTTCTACACCGACGGACTCGTCGAGACCCGCCAGCACCCGCTCGACGAACGCCTGGCCGCGCTGCTGGAACTCCTCGACGGCCCCGACCGCCCGCTGGAGGAGGTCTGCGACCTCCTGCTGCGCACCCTGCACCGGCCCGAGAACGCCGACGACGTGGCGCTGCTCATCGCCCGCGTGCTGCCGCCCGACTGACCGGCCCGGGCGGGCGGGTGCGGCCGGAGCGCTGCGGCGGCCTCCTAGCCTGCGCCCTGGTTGAGGCCGACCACGACATTCGCGTACAGCTCGTCGGAGGCGATCAGACGCGCCGACAGGCCGCTGCGCGTGAAGGCGTCCAGGGCCGTCGGCGCCTGGCGTTCGCTCGTCTCGACCAGGAGACAGCCGCCGGGTGCCAGCCAGCGGGGTGCCTCGGCGGCGACGCGGCGCAGGACGTCGAGGCCGTCCGGGCCGCCGTCGAGGGCTACGCGCGGTTCGTGGTCGCGGGCCTCCGCGGGCAGGAGCCCGACTTCGTCGCTGGGTACATACGGCACGTTCGCCGCGAGGATGCCGATGCGGCCGCGCAGACTGCCGGGCAGTGCCTCGAACAGATCGCCCTCGTGCACCTGGCCGCCGAAGGGCGCCACGTTACGGCGGGCGCAGCGCACCGCCGCGGTGTCGATGTCGGCGGAGTGCAGCTCGACGCGGCCGAGTGCGGCGGCCAGTGCGGCACCGACAGCGCCCGAGCCGCAGCACAGGTCCACGATCACGGCGGCGTCCGGGGCATGGGCGAGGGCCTGCTCGACCAGGAACTCGGTGCGGCGGCGGGGAACGAAGACGCCGGGTTCCACGGCGATGCGCAGCCCGCGGAACTCGGCCCAGCCGAGGACGAGTTCGAGGGGCAGCCCGGTGACGCGCCGGTCCACCATCGCGGCGAGTTCGTCCGGGGTGTCGGCGGCGGCCAGGATCAACCGGGCCTCGTCCTCGGCGAAGACACAGCCGGCGGCACGCAGCGCGGACACGACGGCGTCGGGCGTGAACGGCGAGGAGGCAGAGGACGAGGAAGGGGAAGGGGAGGGGGAAGAAGACGGGGAGGAGAGAGGGGGCATGGAAGCCGAGAGCCTTTCGGAAGCCGAAGGGTGCTCCCGCGGTCGCCTACTGGCGGTGACCCGCGCCGACTCGAGGTGAGAGCACCCGACCTGACACAGCGGTAATGGGTCTCACCTCCTTGGACTCCAACAGGGGTCGGGACGGCCCCGACCGGACGGCAACCCTACCCCAACCGACCCGGCTCCGAGCGGGTCCGTGGAGCGCGTACGGTTGAATGAACAAACACTGATCACGCTCGACCCGCGGGCCGTCGCCTACGGCGGCCTGGAGGCACTCCCCGTATGAACGTCACCCGAGGCTTCACCGGACGCCCACGCGTCCAGAACGCCGCGCTGCCGCCCGGTCAGTACGACGCGGGCGACGACTGGCCCGTCCTGTCCGCCGAGGTCACCCCCGAGCTGACGCCCGCCGAATGGACCTTCCGCGTCGACGGCCTGGTCGAGGAGCCGCGCACCTGGAGCTGGGAGCAGGCCCACGAGCTGCCGGCGTCGGTGTACGAGGGCGACATCCACTGCGTGACGAGCTGGTCGAAGTTCGGGGTGCGGTTCGGGGGTGTCTCGCTGGACAGCTTCCTTGATGTGGTCCGGCCCCATGGGTCCGCCACCCATGCCGTCGCCTACTCGCACACCGGGTACACCACCAATCTGCCGCTCGCCGACCTGACCGGTGGACGGGCCTGGATCGCCTGGGAGTACGGCGGCGAGCCGCTCGCCCCGGAGCACGGCGGCCCGGCACGGCTGCTGGTGCCGCACCTGTACTTCTGGAAGAGCGCCAAGTGGATCGCGGGCCTGCGGATCCTCGACCGCGACGAGCCGGGGTTCTGGGAGCAGAACGGCTACCACGCCCGGGGCAACCCCTGGGAGGAGCAGCGGTACTCCGGTGACTGACGTGACTGCGACGGACGTGACTGCGACGGACGTGACTGCGACTGGCGTGCCGGTGACTGGCGTGACCGCGACCGACGTGACCGTGACCGATGTGACCGTGACTGAGGCGGCTGTGACAGAGACGTTCGCTCCCTCGACCCGTTTCGCCGTGCCCGGGCGGATCGCCGTCAGCAACCGGGCCGCCGCGCTGTGGCAGACCGCGACGATCACCGAGATCCGCCGCGAGACCCCGCACGCCGCCACCTTCCGGTTCGCGGTGCCGGCCTGGGCGGGTCACCTGCCGGGCCAGCACCTGATGCTGCGGCTGACCGCGCGGGACGGCTATGTGGCCCAGCGCCACTACTCGATCGCGTCCGCACCGGACGACTCCGGCCACATCGAGCTGACCCTGGACCATGTCGAGGGCGGTGAGGTGTCCGGCTGGTTCCACTCGGTGGCCGAGCCCGGCGACACGGTCGAGGTGCGCGGCCCGCTCAGCGGCTTCTTCGCCTGGCCCGGCGACCGGCCCGCGCTGCTGGTCAGCGCCGGCTCGGGTGTCGTACCGCTGATGTCGATGGTGCGCCACCACCGGGCACGTGGCCTGGACGTGCCGCTGCGGCTGCTGGTGTCGGCGCGCAGCCCCGAGGAGCTGATCTACGCGCGGGAGTACGGCGCGGAGACGACGCCCGTGTTCACCCGGAGTGCGCCGCAGGGTGTGGCCGTGGGACGTATGGCCGCCGCACATGTGGCGTCCCTCCTGGCCGAGCGGCCTCCCGGTGGGTGGGAGGCCTATGTGTGCGGGTCCAACGGCTTCGCCGAGCACGCGTCCCGGCTGCTGGTGGCGGCCGGTCAGCCTGTGGACCGAATCCGGATCGAACGCTTCGGCTGAACGGCGGTGCCAGCGGCCCGGCGGTCCGCACCGGGGCCGCGTGTTCGTCCGGGATCGTCAGGAACGATGTCCGGCGTACGGGGTACCTGGACGTCATGCGAGATCTGGTGCGGGACCGGTACCGACGGCGCAGTTCGCTGCGGCGCCGGTCGGATGTCGTCGAGGCGTGGACGTTGGCGGTGGTGGCCGTCCTGCTCCTCGTGCTGGCGCCCCTGGTCGGGGTGTTGACGGCCTGGTGGGCCCATGACAGCGCCCGGGTGACGGCCCAGGAACAGCGCGCCGAACGCCGGCAGGTCCGGGCCGAGGTCGTCGGCAGGCCCTCCGACACGCTGCCCATGGCACATGGCGGACGGCAGCCGTCCGCGAGGACGGCCGTGCGCTGGGCGGAGCCGGACGGCACCGCGCGCACGGCCACGGCGCGCGTCCCGGCGGGCGCGCGGAACGGCGAGACGGTCGACGTGTGGCTGGACTCCCAGGGTCGGAGCGTGGCCCCGCCTGCGGACGGCAGGGCGATCCTGCAGCACGCCATCACCATCGGTGTCTGCGCCACGGGCGGCACGGTCGGCGTGATCCTCCTGGGCCACATGGTCGTACGCCACACAGCGATGCGCCGCCGTCTGGCCGAATGGGAACAGGAGTGGGCCGCGACGGAGCCGGAGTGGACGGGCCGTCGGGCATGACCCGGCATGGCATGGACTGGTATGCCCCGGGCCCATAGGCCCTACGCGGTCTCTTGCATACGGCGGGCGATGCCGTCGTGCGTCCGTAGGGCATCGGCCAGTCCCGGCAGCCGGGGCTCGCCGCGGTCGACCAGGATCCGGCCGCCGACCACCGTGGTCCAGGCCCGGGCGGGGCCGCAGCGCAGCCAGGCCTCGACCGGATCGCTGACCGCACCGGCCAGGGCGACCTCGTGCAGGTCCCAGACGACCAGGTCGGCGCAGGCGCCGGGGCGCAGATGGCCCAGTTCGTCGGCCCGGCCCAGGCAGCGCGCCGAGCCACGGGTGGCGACGTCGAGGGCATCGCGGGCGGTCATCGCGCCGGGTCCGCCGCGGTAGCGGCCCAGCAGCAGCGCGGCCCGGGTCTCCATCCAGAGGGAGGCGTGGTCCGTGGAGGCCGAGCCGTCGCAGCCGAGGCCGACGGGCAGACCAAGCTCACGCATCTCCTTCACGCGCGCGGTGCCGCAGCCGATGAGCATGTTGGAGCTGGGGCAGTGCGCGACGCCGACGCCCGCCGCCGCGAGACGGCGCAGCTCGGTGTCGTTCGGGTAGATGCAGTGCGCGACCCAGCTGCGGTCGCTCATCCACCCCGTCTCCTCGAAGTACTCGACGGGGCGGCAGCCGTAGGTCTCCAGGCAGTAGGTGTCCTCGTCGTGGTCCTCGGCGAGGTGGGTGTGCAGCCGTACGTCGTGGCGCTCGGCGAGTTCGGCGGTCGCGGTCATCAGGGACTTGGTCACCGAGAACGGTGAACAGGGCGCGAGCGCGACCCGGACCAGTGCGCCGGGTCCGGGGTCGTGGTAGCTCCGGATCAGGCGCTCGCTGTCGGCCAGCACCTCGTCCTCGGTCTGGGTGACGCTCCTCGGCGGCAGCCCTCCGTCGTCGACGGAGCGGGTCATCGAGCCGCGGGTGGCGTGGAAGCGGAAGCCGATGTCGCGGGCGGCGCGGATCTCGGCGTCGACGAGGCGTGGCCGGGGGTGGACGTACAAATGGTCGGAGGACGTGGTGCAGCCGCCCATCAGCAGTTCGGCCATGCCGACGTACGCCGACACGTACGCGGCCTCCTCGTCGAAGCCCGCCCAGAGGGGGTAGAGGGTGGTCAGCCAGTCGAACAGGGAGCCGTTCACGGCGGGCGCGTAGGAGCGGGTGAGGTTCTGGTAGATGTGGTGGTGCGTGTTGACGAGACCGGGGGTGACGAGTCGTCCGGCCGCCGAGACCGTCGTGCGGGCCTCGGGCTCGCTCCCGGCCGTGCCGACGGCGGTGACCCGATCACCGGTGACGGCCAGCCAGCCTCCCGGGATCTCCCGCTCTCCGTCCACGACCAGCAGTGCGGCGTCCCTGATCAGCAGTTCCACTGCCTGGACCGGAGCTTCGACGGCAGACGTCATGGCGTCATGGTAGGCGGTTGACCGGGAGAGATCTGGCGAGTCCTCCGACCTCACCCGTACGGTGTGGTCGCCCGCAGTCACTCTTCGAAAAGGCGGTCCTCCATGGCCCTGTTCGACCTTCCGCTGGACGAACTGCGCGAGTACCGCAGCAGGTCCGTCGAGCCCGGGGACTTCGACTCCTTCTGGTCCAAGACCCTTGAGGAGGCACGCGGACACGATCTGGACGCCCGCTTCGAGCCGGTCGACACGGGGCTGGCCACGGTGCGGGTGTACGACGTGACGTTCGCCGGGTTCGGCGGTCACCCGGTGAAGGGCTGGTTGCGGCTGCCCGCCGCGGCCACCGAGCCGTTGCCGCTGGTCGTGGAGTTCATCGGGTACGGCGGTGGGCGTGGGCTGCCGCACGAGAACCTGCTGTGGGCCTCGTCGGGCCGGGCGCACTTCATGATGGACACGCGCGGCCAGGGCAGCGCCTGGGGTGCCGGCGGCGGGACGCCGGACCCGGTGGGGGCGGCACCGGCGTTTCCCGGGTTCATGACACGGGGCGTCGACGCGCCCGAGAACTACTACTACCGCCGGGTGTTCACGGACGCGGTCCGTGCCGTCGAGGCCGCCCGCTCGCATCCGCTGACCGACGCCTCGCGCACGGTCGCGATCGGTGCGAGCCAGGGCGGCGGCATCACGATCGCCGTGGGCGGCCTGGTGCCGGACCTGACGGCCGTCGCGCCGGACGTGCCGTTCCTGTGCGACTACCCGCGCGCGACGACGCTCACGGACCGCCACCCGTACCGCGAGATCGGCCTCTACCTGAAGACGCACCGGGGCCGTTCCGAGGACGTCCTGCGCACCCTGTCCTACTTCGACGGCGTGCACTTCGCGGCGCGCGGCCGGGCGCCCGCCCTGTTCTCGGCGGCCCTGGAGGACCAGACCTGCCCGCCGTCGACCGTGTTCGCGGCCTTCAACGCCTGGGCTCACGACACCAAGGACATCGAGGTGTACGACTTCAACGACCACGAGGGCGGCGGCCCCTTCCACGAGGCGGCCAAGCTGGACTGGCTGCGCGCGCACGCCTGAGGGACGCCCGGTGCTCAGGGTGCGCGGGGTGCGCCGGCCTCGGGTGAGGTCGGCGCGTTCGGCACCTTCCATCCAGTCCGACCAGTCGGTATGTTCAGGGAGCCCGGGCCTCGCTGTCGCGGCCCGGGCTTCCGGCGGAGGACGAGGGGTGGGCTCATGAGGGAGCACGAGACAGAGGTGCACGGGCACTGCGATCCGCGGTTCGCGGCGGTGCGGACGGTGTTCGAGGCGAACTTCCGGGAGCGCGGGGAACTGGGCGCGGCCCTCGCGGTCACGGTCGGCGGTGAGACCGTGGTGGACCTGTGGGGCGGGTGGGCGGACGCGGCGCGCAGCCGCCCTTGGCAGCGGGACACGCTGGTCAACGTGTGGTCGACGACCAAAGGTCCGACAGCCCTGTGCGCGCACATCCTCGCCGACCGTGGGCTGCTCGACCTGGACGCGCCGGTGGCCGCGTACTGGCCGGAGTTCGCCGCGGCGGGCAAGGAGGAGATCCTCGTACGGCATCTGCTGTCGCATCGCGCCGGTCTGTCCGGTCTGCGGGAGCCGCACTCGCTCCAGCAGCTCTGCGACTGGGAGTTGACGACCCAGCGGCTCGCGGCCATGGAGCCGTGGTGGGCGCCGGGGACGCGGTCCGGGTATCACGCGTTCACGTACGGGTTCCTGGTCGGGGAGGTCGTGCGGCGGGTGTCGGGGCTGCTGCCCGGGGCCTTCCTGGAGCGGGAGGTGACCGGGCCGCTCGGGATCGACTTCGCGATCGGGTTGCCGCAGAAGGAGTCCGGGCGGGCGGCCGAGCTGGTGCAGCCGCCGGCCATGTCGAGCAGTGAACAGGCGGAGATTTTCAGCCAGTTGGCGCCCGCCGCCCTGGCCGCGATGGTCAACCCGGCGGTGGGGGCGGAGCAGGCCAACTCGCCCGAGTGGCGGGCCGCCGAGATCCCCGCCGCGAACGGACACGGCACCGCACGGGCCATCGCCGCGCTGTACGGGATCTTCGCTGGTGGCGGGACGTACGACGGCCACCGCGTCCTGTCGCCCGAGGCCGCCGAGCGGGTGCGCGAGGGGCAGGGCAGCTGCCGCGATCTGGTGGTCGGGGCCGGGTTCGAGAACGAGACCGAGGTCGGTCTCGGCCTCTGGCTGAGCGGGGAGAACGGCTCGTACGGACCCAATCCACGGGCTTTCGGACACGACGGCTTCGGCGGCTCGTGCGGTCTGGCCGATCCGGAGGCGGGAGTGTCGCTGGGCTACGTGATGAACCGGATGGGGCCTCATATCGCGGACGACCCGAGGAAGATGGCGCTGATCGACGCCGTGTACGGCGCTCTGTGAGCGACGGTTCACGCGGGTCGTTTCGGCCGAAGTGACAGGCCGCCCTTTCTTTCTGGTTTAGACCAATGCTTGGATCTGGTGGCGCAACGAACCCGCACGGCTACGACACGTCACCAACAGGAGGCGCGGCATGGTCCGCACCACCCCGCACGACCGCCCGCTCACCGAAGCGCAGCCGCTGTACTGGAGGATCGCCACCCGACTGCTCGGCGAGCTGCGCGACGGCACCATACCCCCCGGTGAACGGCTCCCGGCGGAACGGCAGTTGGCGCTGCACTTCGGGGTCAGCCGGGAGACCGTACGGCAGGCCCTGGAGGTGCTGCGCCACAGCGGTCTGGTCACCACCGACCGGCGGGGCAGCCATGCCACCCTGTCCGGTCCGCCGGTCGAGACCCCCTCGACGCTCACCTTCCCGGTGGGCGCCCGGTCCACGGCCCCGGGCGCGGTGGACCGGGCGACGGTCGCCTGGGAGACTCCCCCGCCGGAACACGCCGAGGCGCTGGGGCTCGCCCCGCACCGGCCGACCTTGGTGCACCGCTACGAGTCCGCGGGCGCCGACGGCCACGGCCGACGCACCGCCGTGACGTCGTTCTCCGCGGTGGCGCTCGCCGAGGTGGCGGAGCTGGCCCGCTGCCGCGACCGGGCCGACGGCACCGGGTCGGCCGAGCTGCGCCGCGCCTACGACTGGATGCGTCGGGCGGGCCTCACGCTGCACCACCACGACGCCATCACCCGCCTCCCGGGCGCGCCTTCGGTGCGGGTGACCCGGCGCGTGCACGATCAGTACGCCCGCCCCCTGGAGATCACTGACCTCGTCATGGACGCCCAACAGGACGCCCTGGTCTACGAGTTCACGCTGCCGGCGGCGGGCTGAGCGCGCAGCCCCTCGCCTGCCGGGCCGGCGTCGGCAACCGGCCGTCAGCTCGGCCTTGTCACGTCCGGCGAGCTGGAGGTCGTCGGTGGCGGGACGGATTACAGAATCTAGTCCGCATTTCCAACTCTCCTAGTCAGGACGGCGCGCCACCACCATCCGCACCCGCGGGCTCCCGTCCGCTCGCCGCCCGAACTCCGGCAGGGCCGCGAGTTCCACCCGGAGGCCGGCCCGTTCCAGCTCGGCGCGCACCTCGCCGAGCCGGAAGGCCCGGTAGTACATGACGAAGGGCGGCCGCCACACGGCGTTGCGCACCCGCATCACCGCGTCGAAGCCGAGCAGCATCCAGTACGCGGGGGACGTGGCGCGGGGTGGGGCCACGACCGGGAAGGCGAAGGTTCCGCCGGGTCGCAGCACGGAGTGGACCTGGGCGAACAGGCCCGGCAGCTCATGGGGGAGGAAGTGGCCGAACGCCCCGAAGCTCACCACGAGGTCGAAGGCCGAGGTGAACGGCAGGGCACGGGCGTCCGCACGCACCCAGGCGACGCGCGCACCCCCGGCCCCCACCTGGCGTCGGGCGACATCGAGCATGCCGGCGCTGAAATCGACCCCGGTGACGCTGCGTCGGCACACCTCGGCCAGCACGTCAGCGCCGGCGCCCGTCCCACAGCACAGGTCGAGGCCGTCGTCGTACGGGCCGATCCGGTCGAGCGCCGTCGCGACGGCCGCGAGTACCGACTCCGGCGTACGGAACGGGGTGTGGTCGAACTTCGGGGCGAGCAGGTCGTAGCCGCGCTCGACGGACGACAGGGCCTGGACGGCGAGTTCACGCAGGGAGGGGCCTTCGGGGCTGAACATCCGCGTCACCCCGCGGCGACGCGCTGCTGAAGGACGGCGAGCACGCGCTCGCACCAGCGCAGGTTCTCCTCCTCGAAGGAAATACCGCGCAACAGCGTCAGATACGGTCCGACGCGGTCGGACTCGCGCAGGAACTCGTCCTCGGTACGTCCGTCGAGGAGGCGGTCGCGGACCCGGGCGTAGCGGTCGAGTTTGCCGCGTGCCCACGACATGCGCTCCTCGATCAGGGCCCTGGTGGTCTCGGGGTCCTCCATGGCCTGGAGCTTGATCAGGAGTTCGTCACGGACGGCCGTGGGGCGCCGGGGCGGCTCGGCGGCGAAGGCCCGCAGGTCCTCCCGGCCGGCCTCGGTGAGGGTGAACATCCGCTTGTTCGGCCGGCGCTCCTGCTGTACGAACCGGGCCTCGACCAGGCCGTCCTGTGCGAGGCGTTCCAGCTCCCGGTAGAGCTGCTGCGGGGTCGCGGGCCAGAAGTTGGCGAACGACACGTCGAAGCTCTTCGAGAGTTCGTAGCCCGAGGCCTCGCCCTCCAGGAGGGCGGCGAGGACGGCGTACCTGAGGGACATATGGACACGGTAACAGCAGGTGATTATTCTCATCGACACCTACTCAACTAATTGACTATAAGGTGAGCCGATGCACGCGTTCCGCGAGGCGGTCGAGGCAGGCGACTTCGAGGCCGTGGAGGCCCTGCTGGCCGAGGACGTCGTCTTCACCAGCCCGGTCGTGTTCAAGCCGTACCCCGGCAAGGCCATCACGGCGGCCATCCTGCGCGGTGTGGTGCGGGTCTTCGAGGACTTCCGCTATGTGCGGGAGATCAACGACCCGGGCGGCCGCGACCACGCGCTGGTCTTCACCGCGCGCGTGGGCGGCCGGGAGATCACCGGCTGCGACTTCCTCCGGGTGAACGAGGACGGGCTGATCGACGACTTCATGGTCATGGTCCGCCCGCTGTCCGGCGCGCAGGCGTTGGCCGAGGCGATGGGGGCACAGTTCGAGCAGATCGCGAAGGAGGCGGAGGCGCGCTCGGCGTGACGGCCCCGTCCGGCCGGAAGGTGCGCGTGTCCGGAATTCCTGCCGCCGCGCGTGACCCGTTCGCGGTTGGATGTCCTCATGAGCACCGACGAGCACGCGCGGATGATGTCGGCCAACCAGGCCAACTGGGACGCCCGCACACCCGTCCATCTCGCGAGCCGGTTCTACGGCCTCGACCAGGATCTCGATCCCGCGCGCTGGTTCGCCTCCTTCGAGTGGGACGACCTCGGTGAGCTGGCCGGTCGCGATGTGCTCCATCTCCAGTGCCACCTCGGCACCGAGACGATCGCCTTCGCGCAGCGCGGGGCGCGGGCCGTCGGCCTGGACTTCTCCGAGGCGTCCGTGGCCGCGGCGAACGGGATCGCCGAGAAGGCGGGGCTCGACGTCACGTACGTACGGGCCAATGTGTACGACGCGGTGACGGCCCTGGGCGGGCGGCGGTTCGACGTGGTCTACACCGGCAAGGGCGCGCTGTGCTATCTGCCGGACCTCGACCGCTGGGCCGACGTCGTGTCCCGACTCCTGCGTCCCGGTGGCCGGTTGTACCTCGTCGAGTTCCATCCGCTGCTCAACTCCCTCGGCCCGAAACCCGGTCCGGGCGAGGGACCCGAGCTGCTGCTGCGCCACGACTACCTGGGCGGCGGTGGCCCCGTGCACCGGGACGCGACGCACACCTACACCGACGGTCCGGCCGTCGAGGGCGCCACGGACAGCTATGAGTGGATGCACGGAATAAGCGAGGTCGTCAACGCGTTGGTACGTGCGGGACTGACCATCCGGCGCCTCACGGAGAGCGACGAGCTCCCCTGGCCCCGCTGGCCTCAGATGGTGCGTACGGCGTCCGGTTGGTGGCGGCTCCCCGAGCCGCGCATCCCCCTGCTGTACGGACTGCTCGCCACACGCTGAACCACCGTGGTACCGTCCAGACAGCACTTGTGTACGCCCGGTCCTGGGCGCCAGTGCTGTCTCACCTTCAGTTCGCCGGTCGTACCGGCATCACCTCACCACCTCGTGACCAGTGGTTCCGCCGTATCCGAGGTGCTGTTCTCCCGCCGCCCGAAGGCGATCTGACCGCCTTCCCGCAGTCCGCGGCACTCCCTTCCCTCCGCATGTCCCATGCCTTCCGTCCGTGAAAGGACCGACCCACATGACCACCACACTCGAACACCCCCCGGTCCAGCAGCAGCCCCCGGCCCGGGCCGTCACCGGTGTCCTCGACATCGACGCGAGCGGGAAGGGCCACCTGCGCGCCGAGAACCTGCTGCCCTCCCCCTCCGACCCGCACGTCTCCCCCGCTCTGATCCGCCGCCACGGCCTGCGCAAGGGCGACCTGGTCGACGGCGTGCACGGCGACCGGCACGCGCTCACGGAAGTCGCCCGCGTCAACGGCCGTGCTTCCGGCAGGAACCGCCGCGCTTTCGGCGAGCTGACGCCGCTTCACCCGCGTGAGCGGATCCGTCTCGAACACCCGGCGTCCGGCCTGACCGGGCGGGTCGCCGATCTGATCGCGCCCGTCGGCAAGGGCCAGCGCGGGCTGATCGTGGCCCCGCCCAAGACCGGCAAGACCGTGCTGCTCCAGCAGATCGCGGCGGCCGTCGCCGACAACCACCCGGAGTGCCGGCTGATGGTGGTGCTCCTCGACGAGCGCCCCGAGGAAGTCACCGACATGCGGCGCTCGGTGCGCGGCGAGGTGTACGCCTCGACCTTCGACCGGGCGCCCAAGCAGCACATCGCGCTCGCCGAGCTCGTCATCGAACGGGCCAAGCGGCTCGTGGAGGCGGGCGAGGACGTCGTCATCCTGCTCGACTCCCTGACCCGGCTGTGCCGGGCGCACAACAACGCGGCCGCGTCCGGTGGCCGCACCCTGAGCGGCGGCGTCGACGCGACCGCGCTGCACGGGCCGAAGCGGTTCTTCGGCGCCGCGCGCCTGGCCGAGGAGGGCGGCTCGCTCACCGTCCTCGCGACGGCCCTGGTGGAGACCGGTTCCCGGGCCGACGACTTCTACTTCGAGGAGCTCAAGAGCACCGGCAACATGGAGCTGCGGCTGAGCCGCGACCTCGCCTCCCGCCGAGTGTTCCCCGCCGTCGACATCAACCCCTCCGGCACCCGCCGCGAGGAACTCCTCCTGCCCCCGGCCGAGTTGACCGCCGTACGCGGTCTGCGCCGGGCGCTGCAGACCCGGGACGGCCAGTCCCACCTGGAGACCCTCCTGGAGCGGATGCGCGAGACACCCGACAACGCCACGTTCCTGCGGCGGATCCAGCCGACGCTGCCGGGCGCGTGACACGCCCCTGAGGGATCGCCCGTACGGGTGCAGGCGCACCCCGACCGGCCCGGGCAGCGCGCTGTACGGCGGGACCCTTCCTACGTTGGCGGTATGAAGATCGGATTTACCACCCGGGCTCTCGTGTCCACCTGCGCGCTGTGCGCGGCCGGCCTGCTGGCGCTCGCCCCGGCCACCGCGGTCGCCCGCACCGGGCAGGACGCCGACCCGCCCGGCGGACACCGGGCCGTGACACCGCAGCCCGCGCTGCTGTACCGGTCCGGCCCGCATGTGCGGCCCCACGCCGAGGCGCCCCGGCTTCCGCGCCCCTCCGCGCTGTCGTGGCTGGTGGCCGACGCCGATTCCGGCGAGGTGCTCGCCGCGTACAACGCGCACCGCAGGATGCCGCCCGCCAGCACCCTGAAGACGCTGTTCGCCCTCACCGTGCTGCCGACCCTGCCCGGCGGCATCCGGCACACGGTGCGCGAGGAGGAACTCGCCGGGATCGGGCCGGGCAGCAGTCTGGTCGGGGTCGCCGAGGGACACACGTACCGGATCGCCGATCTGTGGCGCGGCGTGTTCCTGAGCTCCGGGAACGACGCCGTGCGGGTGCTGGCCGCACTGAACGGCGGCTGGCGCGAGACCGCCGCCCGGATGCAGACCAAGGCCCGTGCGCTGGGTGCGCTCGACACGCGCGTGATGTCACCGGACGGCTATGACACACCGGGTCAGGTGTCGTCGGCGTACGACCTGGCGGTGTTCGGCCGGGCGGGGCTGCGCAACGCCGAGTTCACGCGGTACTGCGGCACGGCGGTGGCCAGGTTTCCGGGCAGGGGCGGCGGCTGGTCGTACGAGATCCGGAACACCAACCGGCTGTTGACCGGCGCGGACGGCGTGGGCCGGTATCCGGGCCTGATCGGCATCAAGAACGGCTACACCAGCCGCGCGGGCAACACGCTCGTCGCCGCCGCCCGCCGGGGCGAGCGCACGCTCGTCGTCACGGTGATGAACCCCCGGGCGGGCGGGTTCGCCGTCTACGAAGAGGCGGGTGAGCTGCTCGACTGGGGGTTCGGGGCGGCGGGGCGGGTCGAGCCGGTGGGGTCGCTGGACGCCTTGCGGGCCAGGCCGAGGCCCGGGCCGGTGACGTTGCCGGTGGTCGCCGCGGTGCAACCCGAGGGCAGGGCCGGCTGGCCGGAGGCCTTCGCGATCGTGGGCGCCGCCGGGGTGGGGGCGGGGGCCGTGTCGCTGGTGACGCGCGGCAGGGTCGAGCCGTCGGCGCCGGACTGACCGACGGGCAGCCACAGCAGCAGGCCGAGCGTGATCCAGGCGTAGGTGTTGCTGCCGAGGAAGCCGTCGACGCCGGACGCGTCGTCGAACCACAGCCACACCACGCTGGTGCACAGCACGGCGTACAGCGCGGCGGCGATCCGCGGGCGCCCGGCGCGGACCAGGACGGCGAAGGACGGCAGCAGCCAGACCAGGTGGTGGACCCAGGTGATCGGGCTGACCAGGCAGGCGGTCAGCCCGGTCAGGGCGAACGCCGCCGTCCAGTCCCCCGCCACGACCGCCCGGCGCGCACGCGCCACCCACACGGCCAGCACCAGCACGACCACCACCGCCCAGACCGCGCGGCTCGACACGTCCAGGCGGGCCAGGATGCCCTGCAACGACTGGTTGGAGACGTAGTCGAGACGGCCCACCCGGGTGGTGTCCCACATCGCGTGCGTCCAGTAGAAGCGGGACGCGTCGGGGGCCACCCAGGCCGCCAGTGCCGTGGCGGCCGCGGCGACGGCCGTGGCCACGGCGGCCGCTCGCCCGCGCCGGGCCACCAGCAGCAGACCGATGAACGCGGCCGGCGTCAGCTTGATCGCCGCCGCGAGGCCGATGCCCACGCCCGCCCAGCGCTCCCGGCCGGTCGCCAGCAACCAGCAGTCGAGCAGCACGAGGGCCAGCAGCAGGATGTTCACCTGGCCGAAGCTGAAGGTGTCGCGCAGCGGTTCGAACAGGGCGAGCCCGCACACCGCCAGCGCACCGCCGTACCAGCCGTACCGCCGCCAGGCCCGCCCCGCCAGCACCCGCAGCGCGAACGCCAGGGCCGCCACATTGAGCAACAGCGCCACCGCTATCGCGACATGCAGATCGACCAGCGCCATGGGCAGCATGACGACGGCCGCGAACGGCGGGTAGGTGAAGCCGTACGTGGTGCCGGGCACCCGGTAGTCGTAGATACGGCCGCCGTGGTGGATCCAGCTGTCGACGGTGCCGTAGTAGACACGCAGGTCGAACCAGTCGCGCAGCAGCGGCACGGTCGCGGTGAAGACGGTCACGGCGGCGGCGAGGACCAGGACCAGGGCGAGCCGGCCGCGTTCGGTGCGGGGCAGCTTCATGCGGTGCGCTCCAACGCCGGGGCCTGCGCCGCGAGATGCGCCTGCCACAGGACGACCACGGCGAGTACGCCCCCGGAGACCGCCAGCACCAGCTGGCCGGCGTCCGCGGAGCCGCCGCTGGGCAGCACGGCCAGCGCGAGCACGCCCGTCACGGCGGCCACCCGGTGCCGTACCGACGTACTCGGTGCCGCGGCGGCGATGAGGAACAGGCCCCACAGGGCGTACCAGGGGCGGATCGCGGGTCCGAACGCGGCCACGGCCGCCAGGCTCAGACCGAGCGCGTACACCGGGCGTGGACGCCAGCGCCACCATATGAGGAGCACCAGGACCGCCGTGAGTACGAGTCCGAAGACGTGCCACACCGGCACGGCCAGCGGTGCCAGATCGCTGCCGACCCTGGTCAGCAGCGACTCGGTGGCCCGGCCCAGAAGGCTGGTGAGGGCCCAGTTCTGCGGGGAGACCGGGGTGTCCAGGGCGCCTATCCAGCCGTAGCCCGTGCCCGCGACGGCCGTCGCGGCGACCGTGGTGGCGGCGGACGCGGCCGCCGTGCTCAGGACGGCCTTCGCCGGGTGGCGGCCGGAGCGTATCTGGAGCAGGACGACCGCGGCGAGGCCCAGCGCGGCGGGTGCCTTGACGAGCGCGGCGAGTGTGACGAGTACGGCGCCCAGGACCGGCCACCGGCCGAGCGCCGCGACCAGGCCGGCGCCGAGCAGGCCGAGCATGATCGCGTCGTTGTGGGCGCCCGCGACCAGGTGCAGCAGCACGAGCGGGTTCAGGGCGCCCAGCCACAGCGCGGCGGCCGGGTCGGCGCCGCTGTGGCGGGCGAGGCGCGGCAGGGCGGCCGCCATCAGCGCCACCCCGAGGAGTGCTATCAGGCGCATGCCGAGGAGCCCGGCGGGGAGTTCACCGCGGGTCAGCGCGGACAGGGCCGAGGCTACGCCGAGGAACACCGGGCCGTACGGGGCGCCCGTGTGCCGCCACAGCGGGGCGACCTCGTCCGCGAGCGGGCCGCCGAGGTGGGCGGGACCGTACGCGTACACGTCGATGTGCGCGTCGACCATGGCCCCTTGCGCCAGGTAGCTGTACACGTCCCGGCTGAACAGCGGCGGTGCGATCAGCAGCGGGGTGGCCCACACGGCCAGCACCAGCAGCAGGGCGCGCGGGGTCGGTGGGTCGGCGCTGCGCACGAGGCGGCCGAGGAGCAGCCACGCCGCTATCAGCAGGACGACGCCGAAGTACACGCCGACCAGGCCCAGGGCGGCGTGCACCGAGCTCGGGGCCAGGAGTTCCCGGACCGGCAGGGCGCCGGCCGTCTCACCGCCCAGGGCGAGGAAGGCGGTGCCTGCCAGACCTAGGATCTGGCAGCGGCGGAGATCGATGGGGAAAGCCATGGCCAACACTCGGTCAGCGTGTCAACGCCGGGTGGCTTTGAGTTGACGGGGGGCCCTCCGGGGGGCAGCCGGACTGTGACTGGCCGGTGATCTCATGCGAGGGCGTTGCAGGCTGGTACCCGTCTGCCTGGTGCGGTGGTTCGCAGGGTGCGGGCCGGTGGGGGCTTGTCGCGCAGTTCCCCGCGCCCCTCAGGGAAATCGCCGCGGCCCCAGCCCGAGAAGTTCTGTCAGAACACTGACAGGCCTGTCAGTGTCGTGAAGCGGTCGAGTGCCGCTACTCCTGCTACCGAATTGCCGCGTTCGTCCAGGCCGGGACTCCATACGCACAGCGTGCAGCGGCCCGGTACGACCGCGATGACGCCGCCGCCGACGCCGCTCTTTCCGGGCAGGCCCACCCGGTACGCGAAGTCGCCTGCCGCGTCGTAGGTGCCGCAGGTCAGCATGACCGCGTTGACCTGTTTGGCCTGGCTGCGGGTGAGGAGGCGGGTGTCGTCGGAGCGGACGCCGTGGCGGGCGAGGAAGGTGGTGGCGAGGGCGAGGTCGGCGCAGGAGGCCTTGATCGAGCACTGCCGGAAGTACTGGTCGAGCAGGACCGGTACCGGGTTGTCGATGTTGCCGTAGGACGCCATGAAATGGGCGAGGGCGGCGTTGCGGTCGCCGTGTGTGGACTCGGAGGCGGCGACGTCCTGGTCGAAGTCGAGGGCCGGGTTGCCGCTCTCGGCGCGGAGGAAGGACAGGAGTTCGCCCGCGGCGTCTCCGGTACGGGTCTGCAGGCGGTCGGTGACGACGAGGGCGCCCGCGTTGATGAACGGGTTGCGGGGGATGCCGTTCTCGTACTCCAGCTGGACCAGGGAGTTGAAGGGGTTGCCGGAGGGCTCGCGGCCCACGTGTTCCCAGAGGGCGTCGCCCTCGCGGGCCAGGTCGAGCGCGAGGGTGAAGACCTTGGTGATGGACTGCGTGGAGAACGGCTCGCGCCAGTCCCCCACGCCGTACACCGTGCCGTCGAGTTCCGCGACGGCCATGCCGAAGCGGCGCGGGTCGCAGGCCGCGAGTGCCGGGATGTAGTCGGCGGGGCGGCCGCGGCCGGGGGTCCGCTCGATCTCCTCCGCGATGCGCTCCAGGATCGGCTGGAAGGTCAGTGACGACGTCGACGCTGCCATGATCACCATTGTGCCTTCCCGCCGCTCCCGGCGCGCATCCCGGAGTGAGGGGGTGTTCCTGCTGGTCAGGCCAGGGCCTGGCCGCTGCCCGCGACGACCTCCGGACGGAGCAGGTCGGCGAGGGTCTCGGCCGGCAACAGGCCCTTCTCCAGGACGAGTTCGGCCACGCCACGGCCGCTGACGAGGGCCTCCTTGGCGATGTCGGTGGCCGCCGTGTACCCGATGTGCGGGTTCAGCGCGGTGACCAGGCCGATGGAGTTCTCCACGGTCCGGCGCAGCGCCTCGGTGTTGGCGGTGATGCCGTCCACGCAGCGCTCGGCGAGGGTCAGACAGGCGGCCCGCAGGTGGGTGATCGACTCCGACAGGCTGTGCAGGATGATCGGCTCGAAGGCGTTGAGCTGGAGCTGTCCGGCCTCGGCGGCCATGGTGATGGCGACGTCGTTGCCGATCACCTCGAAGGCGACCTGGTTGACGACCTCGGGGATCACCGGGTTGACCTTGCCGGGCATGATCGACGAACCGGCCTGCACCGGCGGCAGGTTGATCTCGCCCAGGCCCGCGCGCGGCCCGGACGACAGCAGTCGCAGGTCGTTGCAGCTCTTGCTGAGCTTGACGGCGATCCGCTTGAGCACGCCGGACATCTGGACGAACGCCCCGCAGTCCTGGGTCGCCTCGACCAGGTTGGCGGCGGTGACCAGCTGGAGCCCGGTGATGTCGGCGAGATGGCGGCGGGCCGACTCGGCGTATCCGGCGGGGGCGTTGAGGCCGGTGCCGATGGCTGTGGCGCCCAGGTTGATCTCATGGATCAACTCGACCGCCTCGGCCAGCCGGGACCGGTCCTCGTCGATCATGACGGCGTACGCGGAGAACTCCTGACCGAGGGTCATCGGCACCGCGTCCTGCAACTGCGTGCGGCCCATCTTGAGCACGTCGCGGAACTCGACGGCCTTGCGCGCGAAGGAGTCCTGAAGCACGGACATCGCCTTGAGCAGCCCGCGCACCGCGAACACCGTCGCGACCTTGACGGCGGTCGGGTAGACGTCGTTCGTCGACTGCCCGAGATTGACGTCCTCGTTGGGGTGCAGGTACTCGTACTGGCCCTTCTGGTGGCCCAGCAGCTCCAACGCCCGGTTGGCGACGACCTCGTTGGCGTTCATGTTGGTCGACGTCCCGGCGCCGCCCTGGATGACGTCGACGACGAACTGGTCGTGCAGCTTCCCGGCCCGGATCTCGCGGCAGGCGGCGGCGATGGCGTCGGCCTTGGTCGCCTCCAGCAGACCGAGCTCCTGGTTGGCGAGAGCGGCGGCCTCCTTGACGGCCGCGAGGGCGTCGATGAGATGCGGGTAGGCGGAGATCGGCGTCCCGGTGATCGGGAAGTTCTCCGTGGCCCGCAGGGTGTGAACACCCCAGTAGGCATCGACGGGGACATCCCGATCGCCCAGCAGATCATGCTCGCTACGGGTGACGACGTTCATGAGGGAACGGTTCCTCTTTCAAAGGCATTGAGGGTGGGCGCGCCCCATAGGGGCGCGGGGAACTGCGCGACAAGCCACAACGGACCCGCAGCCGCTGAACTACAAGCCCGGCACATCCTCAGGCGCAGGCCGTAACAACAACAGGCTCCAGCGAACGAACGACCCGCACACGCCCGACCTCCTGGCCGCCCCCAAGCAGCGCCTCGCCCTGGAACTCGGTGAGCAGCCCGGGATCAACCCCGGCCCACGCAAGCGCCGCCGCCGCCACAGGGACTCGCGCCCGATTCGCCCCGTCGGCGATCTTCACAGCCACGGCCCGCCCGTCCGGCAGCGCGGCGACCTGAACGCCCTCGAACCCGTCCTTGGCGAGCAGCCCCGGCACGGCCCGCATCAGCGCGGCCACATCCCGCCCGGTGCCGGACGCCATCTCCGCATGCTCCCGCATCGCGTCCGCGACCCGGGCCTCGGGCGTACCCGGCGCCGCGGTGGCGATGCGAGCAGCGGCGCGGGCGAGCCCGTGCAGCGAGACGGAGAACAACGGTGCCCCACACCCGTCGACGGTGGCGCGAGCGATCCGCTGACCGGTCAGGTCCTCGACGATCTCCGCGACGGCCTGCTGGAGCGGGTGCCCGGGATCGAGGTAGTCGTCCAGGGACCAGCCGTTCAGGGCACAGGTGTACAGCATGGCGGCGTGCTTGCCGGAGCAGTTCTGGGCGAGCCGGGAGGGCAGGCGACCGTCCCGGATCCAGGCGTCCCGGACGACCGGGTCGAACGGCATGTCCGGGACATTGCGCAAGTGGTCCTCGGTGAGCGCGGCGAGTTCGAGGATGCGCCGGGTGCCGCCGAGGTGGCGTTCCTCGCCGGAGTGGCTGGCCGCGGTGAGCGAGAGCAGCTCACCGTCGAGCGGGAGCCCGGCCCGCGCCATGGCGACGGCCTGGACGGGCTTGAGCGCCGAGCGCGGGTAGAAGGCGGCCTCGATGTCACCGAGCTGGAACTGGACCTCGCCGTCGGCACCGAGGACGACGACGGAGCCGTAGTGGATGCCTTCGATCATTCCGCCGCGTATGAGGTGGGCGACGGGGGCGTGGAGGGGTTCGCGGACAAGGGGTGCGTCCGCTATGGAGCTGCTGTACATCACTACCTGGTTGTGGTGAGTGGTCGATGAGGGGTCGTCGACCGACACGAGGGTCACGCGTCGGTCTTGCTCGCGGTGCGCGCGGCCCGTCGGCGGATGCCGAACCAGCCCGCGACCAGCGCCAGGACGATCAGCGGCAGGCACAGCACGGTGGTGCGGCCGGCGCCTCCGTCGGCGTACATGAGGACCAGGACGGAGGCGAGGAAGGCCAGCGTCACGACTTCGGTCCAGGGGGAGCCCGGCAGTCGGTAGCTCGGGCGGTCGAGCTCGCCCTTCTGGGTCTTCTGCCAGAAGAGCAGGTGACAGATCATGATCATGCCCCAGGTGGCGAGGATGCCGATCGCCGCGAAGTTCAGCACGATCTCGAACGCGTCCGCGGGGACGACGAAGTTGAGGCCGACGCCGAGGACACAGATTCCGCTGGTGAGCAGGATGCCGCCGTACGGGACCTGGCTGCGGCTCATGACCGAGGTGAACTTCGGGGCGGAGCCGGACATCGCCATGGAGCGCAGGATGCGGCCGGTGGAGTACAGGCCGGAGTTGAGCGAGGACATGGCCGCGGTCATCACGACGAGGTTCATGACGCCGCCGGCGGCCGGGATGCCGATGTTGGACAGCACGGTGACGAAGGGGCTCTCCCCCGCCTTGTACGACGACCAGGGCAGCAGCATCGACAGCAGGAGGACCGAGCCGACGTAGAACAGGCCGACGCGCCACATGATCGAGTTGATCGCCTTCGGCATGATCTTCTCGGGGTTCTCGGTCTCACCGGCGGCGACGCCGACCAGCTCGACGGAGGCGTAGGCGAAGACGACGCCCTGGACGATCAGCAGCATCGGCAGCAGGCCGTTGGGGAAGAGGCCGCCGTGGTCGGTGATCAGGGAGGGGCCGGGGGTGGTGCCGTCTACGGGGTGCTGGGTGACCAGCAGGAAGATGCCGATGCACATGAAGACGACGAGCGCGCCGACCTTGACGATGGCGAACCAGAACTCCAGTTCGCCGAAGATCTTCACCGAGATCAGGTTCACGGTGAGGACGATGGCCAGGGCTATCAGCGCGATCACCCACTGCGGGATGTCGGAGAACATGCCCCAGTAGTGGGTGTACGTGGCCACCGCGGTGATGTCGGCGATGCCGGTGGTGGCCCAGTTGAGGAAGTACATCCAGCCCGCGGTGTACGCGCCCTTCTCGCCCATGAACTCCCGGGCGTAGGACACGAAGGCGCCGGAGGACGGGCGGTACAGGACGAGTTCGCCGAGGGCGCGCACGACGAGGAAGGCGAAGATTCCGCAGACCGCGTAGGCGATGAACAGGGAGGGGCCGGCGTCGGCGAGCCGACCGCCCGCGCCGAGGAACAGGCCGGTGCCGATGGCTCCGCCGATGGCGATCATGTTGACGTGCCGGGACTTCAGCGACTTGCTGTAGCCGAGGTCTCCGGCGTCTACGTGACCGGACTGGGGGCGCGTCTCTTCTTTGAACTGCTGCTCGCTCACGCCTCGGGTCCGCCTTCCGTGGGGCTGTTCGTGCGCGCGGGGCGCACGATGTCGGTGAGGGTGGTCTCGACGCGGTCGAGGTGGTGGGCCATGGCGTCGGTCGCGTCGAGTTCGGAACCGTCGATCAGCGCCTCGACGATGGCCCGGTGCTCGCGGTTGGACTGTTCGCGGCGGCCGCCCAGCTCGTTGAGGAAGGCCGACTGACGCGCCAGCGCGTCGCGGATCTCCTCGATGACCCGGCGGAACACCGGGTTCTGGGCGGCTTCGGCCACGGCCAGGTGGAAGAGGGTGTCCATCGCGACCCACGCGGTGGTGTCCGTCTCCCGTTCCATCCGGTCGAGCAGATGGGCCAGGTGGTCGAGGTTCTCCGGGGTGCGGCGCAGGGCCGCGTACCCGGCGACCGGGATCTCGACGTGCCGGCGGACCTCCAGCAGGTCGCTGGCCGCGTAGTCGCCGAAGGTGGGGTCCTCGACGGCGTTGGCGACGACGAAGGTGCCCTTGCCGGTCTTGGAGACGGTCAGGCCCATGGTCTGCAGGGCCCTGAGGGCCTCGCGCAGGACGGGGCGGCTGATCTCCAGGGTGCGGCAGAGCTCCGCCTCGGAGGGCAGCTTGTCGCCGATGGCGTACTCGCCGCGCTCGATGGCGCTACGGAGGTGTGCCAGGACCGCTTCCATGGCGCTGACGCGTCGCGGCGGCTGTCCGGCTGTCCGGCTGTCTGACAGGTTCACGGGAGAGATACTCCGGGTGAGCCGCGGGTGGTGTCAAGGGAGCCGAAAGGAAAAATTCACCGGGTGCGACGCCTGAAAACCGACTTCACACCCGGCCGGGTCCCCGGTACGGTCCACGGTTGTCCGTCGGTCGCGGGTCAGCTGTTGATCACGCCGGTCCCCAAGAGCCCGAACAGCAGCACGCCGACCACGATCCGGTAGATCACGAACGCGTTGAACGAGTGCTTGGCGACGAACTTCAGCAGCCAGGCGATGGAGGCGTAGGCGACGACGAAGGAGACGGCGGTCCCGACCGCCAGCGGCAGCGCGCCCGCGCCGGTCGTGCCGAGGGCGTCCTTCAGCTCGTAGATGCCGGCGCCGGTGAGGGCCGGGATGCCGAGGAAGAAGGACAGGCGGGTGGCGGCGACCCGGTCCAGGTCGAGCATCAGCGCCGTGGACATCGTGGCGCCGGAGCGCGAGAAGCCAGGGAAGAGCAGGGCGAGGATCTGCGAGCTGCCGACGAGCATCGCGTCCTTGAAGGAGGTGTCGTCCTCACCGCGCTTGTGCCGCCCCATCTGGTCCGCCGCCCACATCACCCCGCTGCCCACGATCAGCGACCCCGCGACGACCCACAGCGAGGCGAGCGGCCCCTTGATCAGCGGCTTGGCGGCCAGGCCCACGGCGATGATCGGGATCGTCGCGTAGATCACCCACCAGGCGAACTTGTAGTCGTGGTGGTACCGCTCCTCCTTGTCCCGCAGCCCGCGCAGCCACGCGGAGACGATCCGCACGATGTCCTTGAAGAAGTACACGAGCACGGCGGCGATGGCGCCGACCTGGATGACGGCCGAGAACCCGACGACCGCGTCGTCGTCGACCGGGATGTCCATGAGCCCCTCGGCGATCTTCAGATGCCCGGTCGAGGACACCGGCAGGAACTCGGTCACCCCCTCGACGGCTCCGAGGACGACGGCCTGACCGACGCTGATGACGCTCATGGGATCCAGTTCCGGGGGTTCGGCGGGACAGTGGCGCGCTCTGTCCTACCAGGTGCGGGTGTGATCCCCGCGCCGACAGCGCCACGCGGCGGCCTAGGACCACACCCCCTGGGCGACCGACACCCCCACGAACGCCGCACCGAGTCCCGCGGTCACGCTCCCCGCGATGTTGGCGACGGCGTAGAGCCCGGCGCCCGTCTCGGCGAGCCGGAGGGTCTCGTAGGAGAAGGTCGAGTAGGTGGTCAGGGCGCCGCACAGGCCGGTGCCGAGCAGCAGCTGGAGGTGGGAGCTGGCGGCGCCCTGGGCCGCCGCGCCGGTGATCAGGCCGAGGATCAGACAGCCGCTGACGTTGACCAGGAAGGTGCCCCAGGGGAACACCGAGTCGTGCCGGGACTGCACCGCACGGTCGGTGAGATAGCGCAGGGGCGCGCCGACGACGGCGCCCGCGATCACCAGGAGCCAGTTCACGGCGCCCTCTTACCTTCCGTGTTCTTACCTCCGGCGTCCTCTTCGGGCGGTTCCGGCGGGGTGTGGCCACGGCCGGTGTACCGGATGACCTCGCAGTCGTCGAGGGTGACCAGACCCTCGGTGACGAGTTCGTCGAGCTGTGGCAGGAAGGCCCGTACGCGTTCCTCGGTGTCGACGATCACGATCGCGACCGGCAGGTCCTCGCTCAGGGACAGCAGTCGTGAGGTGTGGATCAGGGAGGAGGCGCCGAAGCCCTCGATGCCGCGGAAGACGCTCGCCCCCGCGAGGCCGGCGGCGTGGGCGCGGTGCACGATCTCCGCGTACAGGGGCTTGTGGTGCCGGGTGTCGTGCTCGCCGACGAAGACGGTCAGGCGCAGCGCCCTGCCGGTCAGCCTGGTCATGGCTGCCTCGCTTTCAGGATGCGGCGGGTGGCCGTCGCCGCGAGCCAGACGGCCGTGAGCGCCGCGACGAGGGTGGCGGCGAGGTAGGCCAGGCCCACGCGCGGGTGACCGGCGTCCAGCTGCTTCTGGATGTCGACGGCGTACGTGGAGAAGGTCGTGAAGCCGCCGAGCACGCCGGTGCCGAAGAAGGGACGGACGAGGCGGTGGGCCGCCCCCACCTCGGTGACGACCACCATGAACACGCCGATCACTGCGCAGCCCACGACATTGATCCAGAACGTCGCCCAGGGGAAGCCGCCGGGCCCGGCCGGCCACCACAGGGACGCCGCGTACCGGGCGGTGGCGCCGATCGCCCCGCCGAGCGCGACGACCGCGACGACGGGCGCCTGGGCCCGCCACGCGGGTGGCCGCGGCGCACGGACGGGGGCGCGCAGGCTCTCGGTGTCCGGGGCTGTCATGGTCGTACGTCTCCTGCCTGGACCGCCTCACCGCACCTGGCGTGGTGATCGCGGCCGGTCAACAGCGTACGCCGGGCTCATTTCGGTACGGGTGCCTCGCACACCGCGACGCCCCGCTCCCACAGGCTGCCCAGGATCAGCCGGTCGCCGCTCTCGCACACGCTGGTGACCATCCGGAAGCGGGAGTGCCGGCGGGCCAGGTGGTGCACGACCTGACCGGTGTCGTCGACCGCGAGGACGCCGATCGTGCCCGTGGGGCGGAAGGGCGCGCGCACGGCGACGCGTGCGGCGGTGCGGCGTACGGCGGGGGCGGCGCGGTGCAGGAGGTCGAGCGGGGGGACGCGCGGGCCGGCCAGCGCCACCCAGATCGGGCCGTCCGGGGCGCCGCGCCAGAGGTTGTCCGGCATGCCCGGCAGGTTCTCGACGAAGGGCTCGCTCCGGCCGGCGCGAGGGCCGGTGAGCCAGTAGCGGGTGAGGCGGCACGCGCCCGTCTCGGCGACGACCAGGAAGGAACCGTCGGCGCTCAGGGCGAGGCCGTTGGCGAACTGGAGGCCGTCCAGGAGGACTTCGGGGGTGTCGCTGCCGGGGGCCAGGCGCAGGAGCCGGCCGGTCGCCGTGTGTTCGACGAGGTCGCCGATCCAGTGGTCCAGGGGGTGGCGGCGGCTGCTCACGGTGAAGCAGACGCTGCCGTCGGGCAGGGCCACCGCGTTGCTGCAGAACCGCAGCGGCTCTCCCGCCACCGAGTCGGCGAGGACGCGTACGGTGCCGTCGGTGAGGTCGACGCGGAGCAGTCCTCGTTCCGCGTCGCACACCAACAGGGCGTCGTCCGCAAGGAGTTCGAGGCCGAGCGGTCGCCCGCCGGTCTCGGCGAGCACCTCGACCCGGGCCCCGGCGGAGTCCGTCAGGCCGTCGAGGCGCAGGATGCGGCCGTCCTCGACGCCGGTGAGCACCCGGCCCCGGGCATCGGCGACCACGTCCTCCGGGCCGCGGGCGCCGATCGCCACGTACCGGCGCGGGACGAGCTCGGTGGGACGGTCCATGAAAGGCCTCTCCTTCGGTGCGCGACAACCGCTCCTGCCAGGCACGCACCGTAGTGCGCATGTCACGGCGACGCGCGCCCGGGTACCCGGACCGTGCCGTGTCATCCGCCCGGGTACGCGAGCGGTGTGTCACGGTTTACGAGGAACGTCCCCTGGCCACTCGGCCAGGCGCGCACAACAGGCGAGAGAGGGTGGTCGTATGTCACGTCCGCCCCGGTGGTGTGTGGACCGGCGCCCCGGTAGAGGGGCCCGTGACCTACGGCGGCCGAGTTGAACGTCCGGCACTTCTGGCCGCACACGGCCTGGCACCGGGTGGGGCTCGCGGAGCTCTACCGGCGCGGCAAGGAGCTGGAGTTGCTGCACCGGGCCATGGGGTTCGCCGCGCTCTCCCTGGTCACGCTGGCTCCGCTGCTGATCGTGGTGGCGGCCGTCGATCCCCTGGGGCGCGGCGGGTTCGCCCTGTGGCTGGTGGACGGCATGGACCTGTCCGGAAGGTCGGCCCGCGCCCTCTCGCAGGTCTTCACTCCGCCCCGCAAGGTGGTCAGCACGACCAGTGCGCTGAGCGTGGCCCTGCTCGCGGTGTTCGGTGTGGCCTTCGGCGCCAGCGTCCAGAACGGCTACGAGCGGATCTGGCGGCTGCCCGCCGGACCCTGGCACCGGGTGTGGCGGCAGACGGTCTGGCTGATCATGCTCATGGCGTATGTGTACGCGCAGGTGCAGACCCGGACCCTGCTGCACGGCACACCCCGCATCCTGCTGAGCACGGCGGTGGGCGTGCTGTTCTTCTGGTGGGGGCCGCACTTCCTGCTCTGTGAGGTGCGCTGGCGGTATCTGCTGCCCGGTGCGATTGCCACCATGGCGGGGCTGGTCGGGCTGCGCTGGTTCTCGTACCTGGTGTTCACCCCGTTGCTCGTCACCAACGCGATCAGCTACGGCCCCGTCGGGACCGTCCTGGTGGTGGAGTCCTGGCTGGTCGGGGTGGGGTTCGTGGTCTACGGCGGGGCGCTGCTGGGCCGGCTGCTGTGCGAGCGGTTCGGGGATGTCGACGACCGGGACCGCACGGACGCCGGGAAGCCGGACCGCGCGGACGCCGGGAAGCCGGACCGCGCGGCCCCCGGACGACGGCAGCGCGGGCGAGGGTCGTCGGGCGCTTCCGCGGATCCTGCGCAGCCCGGTGTGTCCGAGTAGAGGCGACTGCGGGACCCCGTCCGGGCAGCGCCGCTACCAGCCCTTCTCAAACACGCGGGCGACCTCGGCGATCCGCATGTCGTCGCGGCGGTAGTGCAGGCGCCGCCTGATCCGCTTGGTGCGCAGCAGGCCGAGGTTCACGAGGAGGGTGAGGTGGGTCTCGGCGACCTTGCGCGGTACGCCGAGCTTCGCGGCCACGGCGGACGCGGGGACGCCGTCCTCGGCCGGGTCGCCGTGCCGCTGCTTCGGGAAGTGCGCGACCGGGTCCTTCAGCCATTGAAGGATGTCCAGGCGGGCTGTGCCGGCGGGAGTCCTCAGCATGTCGTCCCCCCCTTCGTCGGGCCGCGTCGTCACGCGTCCTCCCACTGTCCCGCAGCCGAGGCAGCCCTGTCCGGGACTCTTCGAGCCTTGTCCGGTACCGAACGGCCGTACGACATGGGGTCGTTCGCCCCGGACGCGGCGAGGCCCGGTCGCAGGCGTGCGACCGGGCCCCTTGTTCACCGACTCGGCGGATTCGGCGGACTCACCGGTGGCTGAACCACGCCATCGACGAGAGCGCCTTGTCGTCGTAGCCGAACAGCGCCTGGTTCTCCCAGCCGTTGCCGGAGGCGGCGTCGGTCGGGTCCCAGCCGTTGCCGGAGACGGCGGTCCAGGTCGCCTCCCAGTAGAAGACGCCGAGGCCGCGGCCGTTCGGGACGGCCTCCACGATGCTCGTCACGTCGTTCATCCAGCGGCGCTGCCCGGCCGTGTTCGCCGGGTAGCCCGAGACCAGCTCACCCGTGGTGTTGATGATCTCCTCGTGCGCGTCCTCGCTGTCCAGCCGGAACGGGTAGGCCGTCTCGGCGACGAAGACGGGCTTGCCGTAGCGGGAGGCCGCGTCGTCCAGGGTCGTCTGGAAGTCGTAGAGCGAGCCGTGCCAGTAGCCGTAGTACGACAGGCCGATCGCGTCGAACTTCACGCCGTTCGAGACGGCGCTGTCGAACCACCAGCGGGTGCCGGACAGGTCACCGCCCTTGGCGAGGTGCAGGGCGACCGTGGTGGACGAGTTGACCGCCTTGACCGCGTCGTAGCCCGAGTTGAGCAGTCCGGCGAGCTGCGAGAAGTTGCTCGTGGAGCCCTCGTTCCACAGCATGCCGCCGTTGATCTCGTTGCCCACCTGGACCATGTCGGCGGTGGTGCCCTGAGCCTTCAGCGCGTTCAGCACGTCGTACGTGTGGTCGTACACGTCGGTCCTGAGCTGACTGTACGAGTGCCCCGCCCACGCGGCCGGCTTGCTCTGGGCGCCCGGGTCGGCCCAGATGTCCGAGTAGTGGAAGTCGACCAGCAGCTTCATGCCGGACGCCTTGATCCGCTTGGCCATGGCGAGGACGCGCGTCTTGTTGTTGTAGCCGTCGGCCGGGTTGACCCAGACCTTCAGACGCGCGTAGTTCATGCCGGCGTTCTTCAGGATGGTGACCGCGTCACCGGTCGTGCCGGAGCTGTTCTTGTAGACGCCGCCCTTGGCCTCGCTCTTGGCGAGGGAGGAGATGTCGGCGCCGTGGATGGAGGTGCCGCCCGTGCCGGACGCGAAGGTCAGGTCGTCGACATTGATCCAGTTGCCGGCGTTCGCGTCACTGTTGACGCTGATCGTGCACTGGTTGTTGGTCACGTTGACCGGCACGACGATACGGATCCAGCCGCTCGCCGAGACCGGAAAGTCGGTGCGCTGCTCCGCGCCACCGCAGTTCTTCAGGGCTATGTACGCCGAGTTCTGGCCGCCGCCGGAGCGGACCCAGGCGGTGAGTTTGTAGTTGCCGTTGGTCAGCCCGGACAGGTACTGGAACGTCTCCACCTTGTAGGCGGAGGACGCGTAGTGGGTCAGGCGGTAACTTCCGGCGTGGCCACCGGCCTCGGTGAAGGAGGCGGAGTTCTGCCCGGCCGCCGAGTACGTCGACCAGCCGGCCGGCGTCGCGGTGCCGGTGCCGTCGGACTCGAAACCGCCGTTGGTCAGCGTGCTCGCCGCCGAGGCGGTCTGCGCGGGCAGGGCGGTCAGGGCGAGACCGGCTGCGAGCGGCAGCAGCAGGGCTCGGAGGGTGCGTCTGGGATGGAACATCGTCGTCCGTCGTCCCTTCGACATAAGTGGGTTGGGGACTTCCCTCACCTGGGCCGGTGAGGAGCCCCTCCGCCCGCGGCTCGTGGCACGCGCGGGCGGAGGGGAGTCGGCTCAGCCGTCGAGTCGGACGACCCGGACGGCTCCCGCGGGAACCTCGATACGGCCCGCGGCGCGTTCGCCGGTCAGCAGCTCGGTGCCGGGTGCCTCCAGCGGCACCTTGGCGTGCGTCCCGGTGTGGTTGAGGGCGAACAGGTAGCTGCCCGACTCGCCGGCACGGCGCACCACCTCGACGTCACGGGGCAGGTCGACACGCGGGGCGACCTGCGCGTCCTCGATCGCCCAGCCCAGCAGCGCGTCGAGGCCCTCGGCGCCGAGCCGGGTGGAGACGTACCAGGCGGTGCCCTCGCCGAGGCGGTGCCGGGTGACGGCGGGGTGGCCGGCGGTCAGGCCGTCGGCGTACGTCCAGACGGTCTCGGCGCCGCGCGGGACGACGAACTCGGTCCACACGTCGCCGCTGAGCTCGGAGCCGTCCGGGCCGGTGATGCGCACCAACTGGTCCTTCAGCAGCGGCGCGAACTCCTCGACCGTCAGACCGAGGGCGTCCCGCAGCGGTCCGGGGTAGGCGCCCTCGTGCACGGCGTCGTGCTCGTCGACGATGCCGGAGAAGTACGACACGACGAGGGTGCCGCCGTTCTCCACGTACCGGCGCAGGTTGTGGCCGGCCGCGTCCGTCATCAGGTACAGCGCGGGAACCACGACCAGGGGATAAGCCGACAAGTCGGCTTCCGGGTGGGCGAAGTCGACCGTGAGGTGGCGGTCGTAGAGCACCTCGTAGAAGGCGTCGGCGCGCTCGCGCGGGTCGTGGTCCTCGCTGGGCCGCCAGTCGAGGTTCTGCGCCCACCAGGAGTGCCAGTCCCACAGCATCGCGACGTCGGCCTGGGTGCGGGTGCCGAGGACCGTGCTCAACGAGTCGAGAGCGGCGCCGAGTTCGACGACCTCACGCCACACGCGGGTGTCGGTGCCGCCGTGCGGGACCATCGCCGAGTGGAACTTCTCGGCGCCGCGCCGGGACTGCCGCCACTGGAAGAACAGGGCGCCCTCGGAGCCGCGCGCCACATGGGCGAGGGAGTTGCGGGCCATCTGGCCGGGGGCCTTGGCCGGGTTGCGGGCCTGCCAGTTGACGCCGGAGGTGGAGTGCTCCAGGAGGATCCAGGGCGCTCCCCCGGCGACGGACCGCGTGAGGTCGGCGGCCATCGCGAGGTTGACGTGGGTGCGGCGGCCGTCGGTGATCAGGTAGTGGTCGTTGGTGACGATGTCGACCTCACGGCCCCAGGCCCAGTAGTCGACGGAGTCGCACTGGCTGAGGGCCGTCATGAAGTTGGTGGTGACCGGGACGCCGGGCGAGAGGCGGTGGAGGATGTCCCGCTCCATGCGGAAGTTCTCGCGCATGGTGGCGTCGGCGAACCGCTTGTAGTCCAGCGCCTGGGACGGGTTGACGGCCGTCGGGGTCGCGCGCGGCGGGTTGATCTGCTCGAAGTCGGTGTAGCGCTGACCCCAGAACGCGGTGCCCCAGGCCTCGTTGAGCGCGTCGACGGTGCCGTAGGTGTCCGCCAGCCAGCGGCGGAAGTGCGCGGCGCAGGAGTCGCAGTAGCAGGCGGAGACGGGGACGCCGTACTCGTTGTGCACGTGCCACATCGCGAGCGCCGGGTGGTCGCCGTAGCGTTCGGCGAGCCGGGTGGTGATGCTCGCGGCGGCCGCGCGGTAGTCGGTGTTGCTGTGGCAGATGGCGGCGCGGGAGCCGAACTCGTAGCGCACGCCCTCCGCCGTCACGGGCAGCGCCTCGGGGTGGGCGCGGTAGAACCAGACCGGCGGGCAGACGGTGGGCGTACCCAGGTCGACGCGGACGCCGTTCTCGTGCAGCAGGTCGAACAGGCGGTCCAGCCAGCCGAAGTCGTATACGCCGGGTGAGGGCTCCAGCAGGGCCCAGGAGAAGATCCCGACACTCACCATCGTGACGCCGGCCTCCCGCATCAGCCGGACGTCTTCCTGCCAGACGCTTTCCGGCCACTGCTCGGGGTTGTAGTCCCCGCCGAAGGCGAGCCTGGTGAGGCCCCTGGGCGTGGTCTCCGGCATGGATCTCTCCCGTTTGGTTTCGATCATTTGGGAACGTGCACACATCGAATCGGCGGTGCGAGCCCAACATAACCGCACAGCAACAACCATTGACAAGTGGCCGGGATGTTTCTCTACTGTGAACGCTCACAGAAGCATGGCGGGCCCTCGCAGCAGGCGGAGGCCCCAGGTCAGGGGAGAGATCCATGCCCATCACGAAGCGTCGGCGACTCGCTTTCAGAACTGCGGCCACCTGTGTCGCCGCCGCCCTCGGCGCCACCGCCCTCGCCGCCTGCGGCTCCGAAGACGCCGGGGAGGACTCGTCGGGTCCGGTCTCGCTGACGTACTGGACCTGGACGCCGGGCATGGACAAGGTCGTCGACCTGTGGAACAAGGGCCCGGGCAAGAAGGACCAGATCACCGTCACGGTGAAGAAGCAGGCGTCCGGCGACACGCTGGTCACCAAGATCCTCACCGCGCACAAGGCCGGCAAGGCCCCGGACCTGGTCCAGGCCGAGTACCAGGCGCTGCCGACGCTGGTCAGCAATGACGCCGTCGCGGACATAGCCGACGAGGTCGGCGACGCGAAGGGCAAGTTCGCCGAGGGGGTCTGGCAGCAGACCACGCTGGGCACGGACTCGGTCTACGCGGTCCCGCAGGACATCGGGCCGATGATGTTCTACTACCGCCAGGACCTCTTCAAGAAGTACGGCCTGACGGTCCCGAGCACCTGGGAGCAGTTCGCCGAGACCGCCCGCGCACTGAAGAAGAAGTCCCCCGACACGGACCTGACCACGTTCTCCGCCAACGACTCCGGCCTCTTCGCGGGTCTGGCCCAGCAGGCCGGCGCCAAGTGGTGGACGACGTCCGGCGACAAGTGGAAGGTCGGCATCGACGACGCCGCCTCCCGGAAGGTCGCGAAGTTCTGGGGTGACCTCGTCAAGGAGGGCGCCGTCGACGACCAGCCGATGTACACGCCGGCCTGGAACAAGGCACTCAACACGGGCAAGCAGATCGCCTGGGTCAGCGCCGTGTGGGCGCCGGGCACGCTGACCACGGCCGCGCCCGACACCAAGGGCAAGTGGGCCATGGCCCCGCTGCCGCAGTGGTCGCAGTCGGAGAACGTCACCGGCAGTTGGGGCGGTTCCTCCACCGCCGTGACGACGGACTCCAAGAACAAGGCGGCCGCCGCCAAGTTCGCCGCCTGGCTGAACACCGACGGCGACGCTCTCAACGCGCTGGCCAAGGAGAGCGGTATCTACCCGGCCTCCACGTCGGCCCAGCTCAGCGGCGCCTTCACCACGCCGCCGGACTACTTCTCCAACCAGCCGGACTTCTACACGAAGGCCGCCGAGATCGCCGAGTCCACGGCCCCGTCGGCCTGGGGCCCGAACGTGAACGTCGCCTACACGACCTTCAAGGACGCCTTCGGCAAGGCCGCCAAGGACAAGTCGGACTTCGTCGCCGCCCTGAAGGCCATGCAGGACGACACGGTCGCCGACCTCAAGAAGCAGGGCTTCGAGGTCTCCGAGTGACCAGCACCAGCCGGAGGGCGCACGGGGTGAAGGGGGCCCCGTACGCCCACCCGTCTCCCACCACCACCCTCAAACGAGCGCGAAGCGCCCCCTATTTTTTCCTCCTCCCCGCAACAGTCCTCTTCCTGCTCTTCTTCGCACTGCCCATCGGCTACGCGGTCTGGCTCAGCTTCCACAAGGTGAAGGTCTCCGGGCTCGGGCTCGGCTCCGGCGCCCGCAAGGAGGTCTGGGCCGGCCTGGAGAACTACACCGACGCCCTGACCGACAGCGAGCTGGTCGGCGGCGCGCTGCGCGTCCTCGGCTACGGCTGCATCGTCGTGCCGGTGATGCTCGGGCTCGCCCTGCTCTTCGCCCTGATGCTCGACTCCGACAAGGTGCGGCTCGCGCCCTTCACCCGGCTCGCTATCTTCCTGCCGTACGCCATCCCCGGCGTGGTGGCCGCGCTGCTGTGGGGTTTCCTGTACCTGCCGGACGTCAGCCCCTTCTACTACGTGCTGGAGAGGCTGGGTCTGCCGCAGCCGGACCTGCTGGACGGCGGGCCGCTGTATCTCGCCCTGTCCAACATCGCGGTCTGGGGCGGCACCGGCTTCAACATGATCGTCATATACACCTCGTTGCAGGCGATCCCGGCCGAGGTGTACGAGGCGGCCAAGCTGGACGGCGCCACGCCGCTCCAGATCGCGTTGAAGATCAAGATCCCGATGGTGGCGCCCTCGCTGGTGCTGACGTTCTTCTTCTCGATCATCGCCACGCTCCAGGTGTTCAGCGAGCCGACCACCCTGAAGCCGCTCACCAACTCCGTGTCCACGACCTGGAGTCCGCTGATGAAGGTGTACCAGGACGCCTTCGGCAAGGGCGACATCTACGCGGCGGCCGCCCAGGCCACGATCATCGCCGTGGCGACGCTGCTGCTGTCCTTCGGCTTCCTGCGGGCCGCGAACCGTCGCAACAAGCGGGACGTCAGTCAAGAAGGTGCACGATGAGTTCTCTTGCCGTCGGCAAGGCCGACACCGCCGCCGGCGCCGCACCCGGCACCGTCCAGAACCGCCCTCCGCTGCGCCGCCGGATCGCACTGATCCCGACGGTCACCCTGCTGCTCGGCGCGCTGTACTGCCTGCTCCCCGTGGCCTGGGTGGTGATCGCGGCGACCAAGTCCGGCAGCGAGCTGTTCTCGACGTTCACCTTCCTGCCGGGCACGGGCTTCGCCGACAACTTCTCGGACCTGAGCGCCTACCGCGACGGCGTGTACTGGGAGTGGATGGGCAACTCCGCCCTGTACGCCGGTCTCGGCGCGCTGCTGTCGACGGCCGTCTCGGCGTTCAGCGGCTACGCGCTGGCGATCTACCGCTTCCCCGGCCGCGAGACGCTCTTCAACGTGCTGCTGGCGGGTGTGCTGATGCCGCCGGTGATCCTCGCCATCCCGCAGTACCTGCTGCTGGCGAAGGTGGACCTCACGGACTCCTACCTGGGCGTGCTGCTGCCGCAGCTCCTGTCGCCGTACGGCGTCTACCTCTCGCGGATCTACGCGGCCGCCGCCGTCCCCGCCGATGTGGTGGAGGCCGGGCGGATGGACGGGGCGAGCGAGTGGCGGATCTTCTCGCGGGTCGCGCTGCCGATGATGGTGCCCGGCATGGTGACGGTGTTCCTGTTCCAGTTCGTGGCGATCTGGAACAACTTCCTGCTGCCGTACATCATGCTCAGCGACGACGAGAAGTTCCCGATCACGCTGGGTCTGTTCACTCTTCTCGAACAGGGTGCCAACACTCCCGCGCTGTACACGCTGGTGATCACCGGCGCGTTCCTCGCGGTCATCCCGCTGGTCGTGCTGTTCCTGGTCATCCAGCGGTTCTGGAGCCTGGATCTGCTCTCCGGGGCCGTAAAGTCATGACCATGAGCAACACGGGGGGCCGACGCAAGCCGCCGACGATCCACGACGTGGCGCGCGAGGCCGGAGTCTCACGGGGCACGGTCTCGCGGGTGCTCAACGGCGGGCACTACGTCAGCCCGACCGCCCAGGAGGCGGTCAACGCGGCGATCCGCAGGACGGGTTACGTCGTCAACCGGCACGCCCGCTCGCTGATCACGGGGCGTTCGGACTCGATCGGCTTCCTGCTGACCGAGCCGCAGGAGCGGTTCTTCGAGGACCCCAACTTCAATGTCCTGCTGAGCGGCTGCACACAGGCGCTCGCGGCGCACGACATCCCGCTGCTGCTGATGCTGGCGGGCACGCGGGACGAACGACGGCGGATAACGCGGTACATCACGGCGGGGCACGTCGACGGGGTGCTGCTGGTGTCCAGCCACTCCGGGGACCCGGTGGCCGAGGAGTTGCGTGAGGCGGGGGTGCCCCTCGTCCAGTGCGGCAAGCCCATGGGGCTCGGTGCCAAGGTGAGTTACGTGGCCGCCGACGACCGGGACGGTGCCCGTGACATGGTGCGCCACCTGCTGTCGCTGGGCCGCCGCCGGATCGGCATGGTGAGCGGTCCGCTGGACACTCCGGGCGGTGTCGACCGCCTCGCCGGCTACAAGGAGGTCCTCACGGAAGCGGGCGTCGAGATCGACGAGCGGCTCGTCGTCTCCGGCGACTACAGCCGCGCCAGCGGCGAGGCGGGCACCGAGCGGCTGCTCGCGCGGGCCCCGGACATGGACGCCCTGTTCGTGGCCTCCGACCTGATGGCGCAGGGCGCCCTGACCGCGCTGCGCCGGGCGGGCCGCCGGGTGCCCGAGGACGTGTCCGTGGGCGGCTTCGACGACTCCAGCGCGGCGACGGAGGCCACGCCCGCCCTGACGACGGTTCGCCAGCCCTACGACCGCATCAGCGCCGAGATGGTGCGGCTGCTGCTCGCGCAGATCGGCGGTGAGGACCCGGCGGCGGTGATCCTGCCGACGGAACTGGTGAAGCGGGAGTCGACGTAACGACGCGTACGGACCGCGAGGGCGCGCTCCACGGTGATCCGGCCGTGGGCGCGCCCTCGTCGTGCGACCGGTCAGGAATCGAGAAGCCCGCCACCGCTCCCCCGCCCTAGCGTGAAACCACCGACGAGAACCCGTCGGCACACACGTCACGTCAGGAGTACGTCATGACCGCCGGAGTCACCACGATCATCTACCCCGTCAAGGACCTCGACCGGACGAAGGCCCTGTTCAGGGCCCTGCTGGGCACGGAACCGTATGCGGACGAGCCGTACTACGTCGGCTTCAAGGACGCCGGACAGGACGTCGGTCTCGACCCCAACGGCCACGCGAAGGGCATGACCGGCCCGGTCCCCTACTGGCACGTCGACGACATCAGGACGACCCTCGCGGCCCTGCTGGAAGCGGGCGCCGAGACGCTCCAGGACGTGCACGACGTCGGCGGCGGCCGGCTCATCGCGTCCGTGAAGGACGGGGACGGCAACCTCGTGGGGCTGCTCCAGGACCCGACCGGCTGAGGGCCCGTGCCGAACTGGTTGCGCACGCACTAGTTGCACAGTCAATAAATGGCTGAATCGGTGCTACCGTGCCGGTATGGCAGTGAAGACGGCCGACGCCGGACTCGAGGACCGCTGGCGGGACATCCTCTCCGTACACGCGCGCACGATGACCGAGATCGACCGTGTACTGCACCCGCACGGGCTCGGCGCGAGCGACTTCGAGGTGCTCGACATCCTCGCGTCGGCGACGCCCGAGGAGGGCGGGCAGTGCCGGGTGCAGAACCTGGTCGGACGGGTCCATCTCAGCCAGAGCGCGCTGTCCCGCCTCATCGGGCGGCTGGAGAAGGACGGCCTGGTGGAGCGCTCCGTCTGCGCGGAGGACCGGCGCGGTGTCTACGTCGCCCTCACCCGCAAGGGGCGTGATCTGCACGCGGAGGTCCTGCCGCTCCAGCGCGCCGTCCTCGCCCGGATGCTGAACGGCTGATGCCGGGCTGCTGGGGCCTGTTGCGAAAGTGGCCCTAGAGCACGAATCCGGCCCCGTCCGGCAGCACTTCGACACCCGCCTCGGCCACCCGTGCGCAGGCCGCCGAGGCGGGGTCGAGCAGCGGGTTGGTGTCGGCCAGGTGGGTGTAGATCCGACGGGCGTGCGGGTGCCGGGTCAGGGCGGCGAGGCTGCCGGCCGACCCCGAAACAGACAGATGGCGGCCGTCCCGCGCCGACGCGTCCGTGGCGAAGTGCGTGCCGTCCAGGACCACGCAGTCCGCCGTCTCGATCAGGTCGTCCAGTACCGGGGTCCAGGCGCCCACGCGGGGCGCGTACACGAGGACACCCCCCGTCGCCAGATCCTCGATCCGGTACGCCGTCACCCAACGGTCGTCCGACGCCTTGGCCGGCACGTACGCCGGCGCCTCGCCCGCCATGGGGTGGGCCGTCACGACCAGCCCGCCGGCCAGCACGAACCCGCCCTCCGCGAGGCTGTCCGCCCACTCCCACGGGGCATGGCGATGCAGGGCCACCCGTGCCGGGGTCAGGGCGGTGAGCACCGGTGGGGCTGCGTAGGTCTTCAGCCCCGGCGTCTCGCGCAGCACGGCCAGGCCCGCCACGTGATCGGGCTCGGCGTCGGTCAGCAGCACGCCCCGTACCGGGGTGCGCCGGGCGCGGGGCCACAGGGCGGGGGCGGCGGTGAGCTGGACGCGGATGTCCGGCGAGGCGTTCAGCAGCCACCAGTCACGGGAGTTCCCGGTGACGGCCGCGCATTCCGGGGCGCGGGCGGGCAGCTTGCCGTCCCGGGCGGCCGCGCAGCGCGGACAGGCGCAGTTCCATCGCGGGATTCCGCCTCCGGCGGCGGTGCCGAGCAGGACGACCCTCACCACGACCCCCCACCCTCTCGCGCCGGCCTCCCGGTGGGATCTTCCCTCTCCGTACGGCCGAACCACCTGTGGCAGGGAGCAGTTCCGGCCGACCTTCGCCGGGCGGTGGCGGGGGGCGGGGGTGTCGCGCCGGACCGGGCCTAGGGGCGGGCCAGCAGTGTCCGTACGCCCTCCGATGTCAGGGTCAGCGGGTGCGAGGAGCCGGCGTCTATGGTCAGCGCCAGGTCGTCGGCCGGCCACTGGGAGGCGAGGGCGCCCAGTGGGACCAGGCGGTAGCGGGAGACGAAGGGCAGCAGTTCCGCCATCGCGGGTTCGGAGGTGAAGACGGGGACGACGGGCTCCCCGCCCGGGCGTTCGATGACCGGCAGCGCCACGGCGCCGGGGTCGGTGGCGTCCTGTTCGGTGACGTCGTCGGGCACGGGGACGAGGACGTCACTGCTGGCGAGCGTGTCCATCGCCGCCGAGTCCTCGCTGTTCCCGGCCAGCGCGTCCAGCGCACGCCGGGCCGGCGTGGCGGTGTTGTCGTTCGCTGGTGTCTCCATGGCAGATCCCCTGGTAGCGGCGTTGGTGCGGTCCTGCTCACGTACCCGATCCGGAGCAGGGCATTCCTGTGACTGTCCAGGGGATCCCGGCGTCTCTCAGGGCAACGACGGGTGGGGTACCGACCGGATGTCGCCGAGCCCCGGGGCCACGGCGAACAGTCGTAGCCTGAAGGGAAGGGACAGGCTCCCGTCCTCGTGGGCGCGGGAGGCGTGTATGCGTTACGACGACCGCAGGGCGGCCGGTGAGCTGCTGGCCGAGGGGCTGGCGGAGCTGCGCGGCCCGGATGTGGTGGTGCTGGGGCTGCCGCGGGGCGGGGTGCCGGTGGCGGCCGAGGTGGCGCGGCGGCTGGGCGCCCCGCTGGATGTGCTGGTGGTGCGCAAGTTGGGGGTGCCGCGGCAGCCGGAGTGGGGATTCGGGGCGATCGGTGAGGGCGGGGTCCGCGTTCTCAACCGTGACGTGATCGCGGAGGCCAGGGTGGAGGCGGCGGAGCAGGAGGCCGTCGAGGCGGCCGAGCGGGCCGAGCTGGACCGGCGGGTGCGGAGCTACCGGCAGGGACGGCCGGCGCTGCCGGTAGCCGGGCGCACGGCGGTCGTGGTGGACGACGGTCTCGCCACCGGTGCCACGGCCGAGGCGGCCTGTCGGGTCGTACGGGGTCAGGGCGCGGCCCGGATCGTGCTGGCGGTGCCCGTCGGACCTGCCCACAGCGTGGCCCGGCTGGCGCGGGTGGCCGACGAGGTGGTGTGCCCGCGGACGCCGGAGGTGCTCGGCTCGGTGGGGGCCTGGTACCGGCACTTCGCCCAGGTCCCGGACGACGAGGTGACGTCCCTGCTCGCGGCGGCCGCCCGGTCCCCCTCCCCCACGGCGGCCGAGCCCCCGAACCGCGAGGTGCTGATCCCGGCCGCCGGAGCCCAGCTGGGCGCGCGTCTGGTCGTGCCCGACGGCGCCCCGGCCGCGGTGGCGTTCGCGCACGGCAGTGGCAGCGGCCGGCACAGCCCGCGCAACCGGTACGTCGCGACCGCCCTCAACCGCGCCGGTCTGGCCACCCTGCTGCTCGACCTGCTCACCGACGACGAGGCGCACGACCGGCACAACGTCTTCGACATCTTCCTGCTGGCCCGCCGACTGCACGCCGCGTCGCTGTGGCTGCGTCGTGAAACCGGGCTGCCCGTCGCCTACTTCGGCGCCAGTACCGGGGCCGCCGCCGCGCTGGAGGCGGCCGCGCTGTCCGGTTCCGGGATCGGCTCGGTCGTCTCCCGCGGCGGCCGCCCCGACCTGGCGACTCCGGCCGCGCTGACCCAGCTCCGGGCTCCGACCCTGCTCATCGTCGGCAGCCGCGACACCCAGGTCCTCAGCCTCAACCGGCTCGCCGCCGACCGGATGCACTGCGAGCACCGCATCGCCGTCGTCCCCGGCGCCACCCACCTCTTCGAGGAGCCCGGCACCCTCACCACGGTCGCCGAACTGGCCCGCGACTGGTTCACCGCCCATGTCGAGCGGCCGGCCACCACGGGGACACCGGGTACGCCACCGCGCCGGTCGGCCTGAGGCGGCTTGTTCCGCACGGTCCGCGGGCCCCGCTTCCACCGACATCCGGGGGGCATGGAGAATATGTGCGGAACATATGCCCAAACTCTGGATCCCGTACGGAGAGGGACCCTTACGTGAGTCGACCGAACGGCCCCGTCTGCCCGGAGTGCGGTACGCCCCGGGCTTCGGACGGGACTCCCGCCTGCTCCTGCGCCCACCGTGCGTCCGAGGCCCGTCGCGACGCACGCACGGCGGAGGCCGCGGCCGCGGAGGACTTCGATCCGGTACGGATACGACCGTTCGTGGAGCTCGGTGACGACGCCGGGACACCGCGGCCGTCCGGGGAGGAACTCCCGCAGAAGCCAAGGGAGTTGGTGGACACGGACGACGCTCCCACACCCCGGCGCCGGCAGATCCGACGTCCGCCCCCGACCCGGACGGCCCCCGGGAGGGCCCCCGGCGCAGGCGCCGCGCTCTCCTCGCCACCGGCGCGGGAGCCACCCTGGCCGTCCTGCTGACGGGCGCCTTCCTGGGCGGGCTGTTCCGCTACGACGGCCCCTCGCGGGACCGGGCGGCCTCCGACGACGTACGGGCACCCGTCCCGGACGCCTCCACCCAGGACGGCACCTCACCCGAGGGACAGTCAGCGGGTACGGCCCCCGCGTCACCGTCCCAGAGCCCGCCCCCCTCCCGCAGTGCGGCTCCTTCCGACACCCCCGCCCCGCCGACCGCCCCCACCGCCACCCCGACCGCACCGCCCTCCGGTCCGGGCGCGACCACCGGCCCCGCCCCCGCCCCGACCGACGCGGAGGGCCGGCCTCCGGTCCTGCGCCGCGGCGACCAGGGCCCGGAAGTCACCGAACTCCAGCTCCGCCTGCGCCAGGCCGGCCTCTACGGAGGCGGCGTCGACGGCGACTTCGACCGCGAGGTCGAGAACGCGGTCCGCACCTACCAGCTCACCCGAGTCGTCCTCGGCGACGAGTCCGGGGTGTACGGCGCGGCGACTCGTACGTCGCTCGAATCGGAGACGTCGCAGCCGTGAGGCCGGCCGGGTGTCAGCCCTGCAACACCTCGGCGACCGTGGTCACCCGGATCAACGGCCGGTACAGGTCCAGCACATGCAGCGCCTTGGCGTGCGAGTCGTCGTCCGCTCCCGCGCAGGCGTCGGCGGGGACCAGGACCTCGATACCGGCGTCGGCGGCCGCCAGGGCCGTGGAGAGGACGCAGCAGTCGGTGCTGACGCCGGTGAGGACCAGGCGGCCCTCGGTGGTGGCGTGCCGGGCGAGTTCGGGGGTCCACTTGCCGAAGGTGGGGGCGTCCAGTACGTGCCGGGCGTGGGGCGCGAACTCGTCCGTCAGTTCCCAGAGTTGGGCTGAGGGCGGTTGCAGGGCGAAGGGGTGGCGCTCGTAGTACGCCCGCCAGGCGCCTTCCGGTGTGCCCGGTGCCACGAAGCGGGTGAACGTGACCCGGTTTCCGAAGGCCGGCAGGAGGCGTCGTACGCCCGCGGCCGCTTCGGCGAATCGTGGGGTGGCCCATGGGCTGTCGGGGTCGGCGAAGACGCGTTGCATGTCGATGACGGTGAGCCACCCGGGTGTCATGGCGTCGCCCCTTCGGTTGCCGCGGGGCTGCGTGGGCTCGGTGCCTGCGCCTCCTGTGCGCGGACGCGTCCGCGCCGCAGCAGCAGGGTGCCGAGGAAGCCGAGCGCTAGGGCCGCCAGGACGCCGAGGTTGGCGTACGCCCAGGCGCCGGACCGGCCGCCCAGGCCCAGGGGGCCGAGGAGATAGCCCTGCCAGTCCAGCCAGTTCGCCGTCGAGTTGGTGACCAGGCCCCAGCCGAGCACGGTGGCCGTGAGGGTCAGGAGCAGCGGGGTGAGCGGGACGTCGCCGTAGCGGCCGGTCGGGCGGTAGAGGTCGGGCTCGTCGTAGTCGCGGCGGCGCAGTGCCACGTCGGCGAGCATGATGCCGCACCAGGCGGCGATGGGGACGCCGAGGGTGGTGAGGAAGCCCATGAACGGGCCGAGGAAGTCGTCGGCGACGAACACGATGTAGACGGAGCCCGCGATCATCAGGACGCCGTCGAGCAGCGCGGCCACGTAGCGGGGCACGCGCAGGCCCGCCGAGAGCAGGGCGAGACCGGAGGAGTAGATGTCGAGGACGGCGCCGCCGACGAGGCCGAGGACGGCGACGACGGCGAAGGGGACCAGGAACCAGGTCGGCAGGATCGTCGTCAGCGCGCCGATCGGGTCGGCGGCGACGGCCGTGTTGAGGTCGGTGGCGGAAGCGGCCAGCAGCAGGCCGAAGACCAGCAGGAGCAGCGGGGCCAGGGAGGCGCCGAACGTGGTCCAGGCGATCACGCCCCGGCCGGACGCGGTGCGCGGCAGGTAGCGGGAGTAGTCGGCGGCCGCGTTGACCCAGCCGAGGCCGAAGCCGGTCATCATGAAGACGAGCGCCCCGATGAACTCCTGTGCGGAGCCCGCCGGCACGGCGCTGACGGTGGACCAGTGGACGTGGTCGGCCACGAGGGCGACGTAGACGAGCGTGAGCGCGCCCGTGACCACGGTGATCACGGTCTGGAGCCGCATGATCAGGTCGAAGCCCATGACTCCGACGACGACGGTCAGCGCCCCGACCAGGACGAGCGCGACCACCTTGGTCCCGGTGCCGCCGCCCCAGCCGAGTCGCCCGAACACGGTCGCCGTGGCCATGGTGGCCAGGGCGCAGAGCACCGTCTCCCAGCCGACGGTGAGGACCCAGGAGATCACCGACGGCAGCCGGTTGCCGCGCACCCCGTACGCGGCGCGGCCGAGCACCATCGTCGGCGCCGAGCCCCGCTTTCCGGCCACCGCGACGCACCCGCACAGCAGGAACGAGAAGACGATGCCGAGGACGCCGGCGACGAGCGCCTGCCAGAAGGAGATCCCGAATCCGAGCGCGAAGGCTCCGTAACTCAGGCCCAGGATCGACACGTTGGCGCCGAACCAGGGCCAGAACAGGGTGCGCGCAGTGCCTTTGCGCTCGGTGTCGGCGATCACGTCGAGGCCATGGGTCTCGACCTGGAGCTTTCGGCCCGGGGGACGGTCGTCGCGTGGGTCCGGCGGTGTGATCATCCCGGCATCGTCGCACCGCTGGCCCGGCCGGGGAAGACGGAGGCCGCTCAGCCCAGCTTCTTCAGCAGTTCGACGGCGAGCGGGCCGGCGGAGGCGGGGTTCTGGCCGGTGACCAAGTTGCCGTCGACGACGATGCACGGCGCCCACGGCTCGCCCACCTGGACCTGCACGCCGGCTTCGGTGAGCCGGTCCTGCAGCAGCCACTTGGCCCGGTCGGCGAAGCCGGACTGGGTCTCCTCGGCGTTGGTGAACGCGGCCACCCTGGAGCCTGCGAAGGCGTTGGTGCCGTCGGCCCTGGTGGCGGCGAGCAGGGCCGCGGGGCCGTGGCAGACGACGCCCAGGAGCTTGCCGGCCTCCAGGGCCTCGGTCAGCAGCTTTCCGGAGTCGGCGTTGACGGCCAGGTCCTCCATCGGTCCGTGGCCGCCGGGGTAGAAGACGGCGGCGTAGTCGTCGAGGTCCACGTCCGCCAGGCGGACCGGCTGCCGCAGCTCGGTCATCGAATCGAGTACGGCGGCCACCCGGTCGGCGTTCTCCTGGCCGTCGTTGAACTCGGGCGCGAGGCTGCCCTGGTCGACGGGCGGTACGACGCCGCCCGGCGTGGCCACGACGACCTCGTGACCGGCGGCCTTGAACGCCTCGTAGGGGGCGACGGCCTCCTCGGCCCAGAAGCCGGTGGGGTGCTTGGTGCCGTCGGCCAGGGTCCAGTGGTCGGAGCCGGTCATCACGAACAGGATCTTCGACATGGGGTGCTCTTTCGGGAGGAGGGGTGGTGTTCCGACCGTACGCGCGTCCTGCCATTGGAATCCAATAGGCTCACACATATGAGACATAGGGATTCCAATGGGGAGCCGGCGGGAGGCGAGGCGGAGAGAGCCCGGCCGGGCGGTACGGCGCAGGTCGACCTGAATCTGCTGCGCACGTTCCTCGCCGTGTACCGCACGGGCTCCTTCACCGCCGCCGCGCGTCTGCTGGGTCTGTCCCAGCCTACGGTCACCACCCAGATCCGGGCGCTGGAGCGGCAGCTGGACCGCGAGCTGTTCCAGCGTCTGGCGCGCGGTGTCGCCCCGGTTCCCTACGCGGACGAGCTCGCCGCGAGGATCGTCGAGCCGCTGGACGCCCTCGCCGTCGTCACGGGGCGGCCGGGCGGCCCCGCCGAGGTCCACCCCGCGGAACCGGTGCATCTCGGCGGTCCGGCCGAGCTGCTCACCCACCGTGTCATGCCCGGCCTCGCTGCCCTGGTCGACCGGGGCGTACGGCTGCGCGTCACGCCCGGACTGACCGAGCCGCTGCTGGAGGAGCTGCGGGCGGGCCGTTACGACCTGGTGGTCGCCACCTACCGGCCGCGTGGCCGTGCCCTGGCCTCGGTGCCGCTGGCGGACGAGGAGTTCGTGCTGGTCGCGGCCCCCTCGTGGGCGGAGCGTGTCGGCGGGCCGGCGCGGATCGCCGCCGAGGGGGCCGCCGCGCTGCACGGCGTGCCGCTGGTCGCCTACGCCGAGGACGTGCCGATCGTGCGCCGTTACTGGCGTCATGTCTTCGGCAAGCGGCTGGTGTGCCACCCGGCGGTCACCATGCCCGACCTGAACGCGGTGAAGGCGGCGGTGGCGGGCGGTACGGGGTTCAGCGTGCTCCCCCGCTACCTGTGCGCCGCCGAGCTGGCCTCGGGCGCGCTGGTCCTGCTGCACGACCCGGACGATCCGCCCATCAACACCGCATTCCTCGTCCAGCGCCCGGGCTCGTCCGGGAACCCGCATGTCGCCCTGGTCCGGGACCACTTGCTGGAGGTCCTGCGCGACGGGTGAGGCACCAGGCACGCGCGTGGCCGCGTGGGGCATCCCGCGCGGCCGCACACGTCGGCTCAGAAGCCGCCCTTGCGGAACTCGGTGACCGAGGCGGTGGAGGTGGCGGTCACGTTGTAGCGGTCGGCGCCCGCCGAACGGATGCCCTTGTCGTGGTTGTACTGGAACTTGAGGACATAGGTGCCGGGGTCCAGCGTGATGCCGGCATTCAGCGTCACCAGGTAGTCCAGCTCGCCGCTGGTCCCCCCGGTGTGCACCGTCACCTTGTCGCCCAGGGAGGTCCAGGCGCCCGTGCTGGCGACGCCGCCGGTCTGGCTGATCTTGACGACCACCTTGAGGCTGCTGAGGGCCTTGGTGGACTTCACGGTGACGACGCTCTCGTCCCAGTAGCCGTTGTCATCCGCCGAGTTCACGCTGCCGTCGGACCAGAGGTACGGGGCCGACTGCTGGGGCGAGGAGTCCGTCGACCGCGGGGAGCCCTGCGTACCGCCGCTGTTCGAGCTCGTGCCGCCGCTCGTACCGGAACCCCCGGTGCCGGATCCGCCGCCGGAACCGCCGCCGCTCCCGGAGTCGCCGGGCGGGGGAAGGTAGACGACGTCGGGGCCCCCGTCGGAGTCCTTCTCGTCCGGCGCGGCCGACGACCGGGGCTTGGCGGCCGGGTCGGTGCCGGTCCGTTCCTTCGCCGTGTCCTTCTTCTCGGCGGCGGTGACCACCTGGTCCGCGTCGCCGCTGCTCCAGTCGATACGAGAGACCAAGACCTCAACGCCCTCGTCGCGGCAGTGCGCGAGGCGACGGAGCTCGTCGGCTGCGCCCCGCAGCCCAGCCCCTGGCTGCCCGCGCTCGACCAGCACGTGCTGATCGACGACCTCCCGCAACCCGAACCCGCCGAAGGCGCCCGGCTCGCCTCGGTGTCCTGGGCCCTGTCGGACCTGCCGGCCGCCCAGGCACAACTGCCGGTCCCGCTGGACCTCGACACCTTCGGGCACCTGTACGTCATCGGCATCCCGCGCTCCGGGCGGTCGCAGGTGCTGCGGACCATGGCCGGGGCGCTGGCCCGCGGCCACTCCGCCGCGGACGTGCACCTGTACGGCATCGACTTCGGGGGCGGCGCGCTCTCCGCCCTGGGCGTGCTGCCGCACTGCGGAGCCGTGGTGCCGCGCGGCGACACCGAGCAGTTGGAGCGGCTGTTCGCCCGGCTCGACGCGGAACTGGATCGCCGCCAGGAGCAGTTGACGCAGCATCACGCCGCGAACCTGACGGAGCTGCGCGAGATCGTCCCCGCGGCCTCCCGCCCGGCACACGTCCTGCTGCTCGTCGACGGCTGGGACGCGCTCGTCGACCTCATCGGTGAGCACAACGGCGGCCGGCAGATGGACCAGCTCACCCGCCTGCTGCGGGAGGGCGCCGCCTCGGGTCTCCATGTCGTGGCCACCTCGGAGCGCTCCCTGCTGGCCGGCCGGATCGCCTCGCTCAACGACAACAGGCTGGTGCTGCGGCTGAACGAACGCACCGACTACCACGCCGTGGGCAAGCGCTGGCAGGAACTGCCGGACGTCATCCGGCCCGGCCAGGGCTGGACCTCCGACGGCACCGAGATCCAGGTGGCGCTGCTCGGCCCCGGGGGATCCGGCCAGGAGCAGGCGGAGGCGCTGCGGGCGATCGGCGCCGAGGCCACCCTCCGCGACGCGGGACTGCCTGCCGCCCGTCGGCCCCTCCGCATCGGCTCGCTGCCCGCGAAGGTGGCCTTCACGGAGGCGTACGCGAAGGTGTCCGAGGAGTTCCGTCGGCCCATGTGGGCCCTGCTGGGGCTGGGCGGTGACGATGTCGCACCGGTGGGCGTGGACTTCGCGGACTCAGCGACGTTCGCGGTCGCCGGGACGCCCAGGTCCGGCCGTAGTACCACGCTGGCGAGCCTGGCGGTCTCCCTGCTCGCCTCCGGTACCCGGCTCGTCGTCCTCACCCCCCGCGATTCGCCGCTGCGCGCCCTGGACGGGCATCCGGGGGTACGGCAGCTCACGTCCCGGACGCCCACGGAGGCGGAGTTCACCGCCGCTCTGGGGACGGACGGCGAGCGCCGCGTGGTCGTCGTCGACGACGCCGATCTGCTGACCCTGCCGGACATCGACCAGGAACTGCGGGCCCTGGTCGAGTCCGGCAAGGAGCGGGGCATCGGAGTGGTCGCCGCGGCCACGGGCGACACCATGGCCGGAGCGATGGGTTGGCTGGGCGCCCTGAAGCGGCAGCGCAAGGGCGTCCTGCTGGATCCCCAGAGCCTGATGGAGGGCGACATCGTGGGCGTCCGTCTGACCCACGCCCAGCTGCGCAACCGCAGACCCGGCCGCGGTCTGACCGTCGACCCGAGCTCCGGGGAACTGATCAGCGTGCAGATCCCACGGACCGACCTGAGCTGACGGCGGGGGTCGCGGAGCCGGCCCCGGCGGCGCACTCCGTCAGCCACTGGTCGAAGTCGGCGTCGTAACGGGTGCCGATCTCGGAGGCGTAGACGGCGTGTCCGCCCGCGTAGTCACCGACGCGGAAGCGGGCCAGCATGCGGTGGATGTCGGCCGGATGCCGCTCGAACATGTAGCGGACGGCGAGGTAGCCCCACGGGTAGGTGCGGGTCACGTCGCTGTTGGCGTACGTGTTCTGGAAGAGCGTGCTCAGCCGGTACGTGTGCTTGCCCGCCTCCGTGACGGCCTGGTCGTAGGTGATGCCGCGGTAGCCGTAGGAGACGTACTCGGCCACGCCCTCGATCCACCAGACGTCCGGCACCGAGGTCTGCTGGGCGAAGTCGCCCTTCATGTCGTAGCGGGCGTCGAGGTAGTGCGCGTACTCGTGGTTGAGGTTCCAGATCCGGGCCGCGTGTCCGGTGTCCCGAGCCTTCTGGTACATGACCGAGAGAGGTTTGTTGGCGGGGTCCGACGGGTCGCCTATCAGCGTCATGCCGCCGTTGTCGGTGCTGATTCCGTAGATCGCGCCGGCGTAGGTCCGGTAGTCCGTGGCACTGGCGAAGACGGAGAGGTCGATGGTCGACAGGTACTGGCCGGGTATGGCTCCGTCGTCCTTGACCAGGTCGTGGACGTACGCGTCCTGGCCGAGCACACTCGCGCAGGCCGCGTCCAGGTCGGCCGCGGTGAGCGACTGGGCGCGGATGGTGTGGGTGGCGTCGCAGGGGTGGGTGATCGGCAGGGCGGCCCTGGTCAGCTGTCCGGGCAGGTCGCAGACGCCGTAGTACGAGCAGTTGGCGCGGTCGTAGTACTCGGCCTGTGTCGCCACCGCCACCCACAGTCCGGCCGTGGGCCCGGTGATCCGCGAGGCGTTCAGCAGCTGCCTGGCCGGCGGCCGGGCGGTGTCCCGCAGGGCCGGGTGTTCGACGTAACGGGCCAGGTTCATCCCGGCGTTGGACACCAGGTACGCCCGGTCGGTGGGCAGCAGGTCGAGGTGGTCGAGGGCGAACCGGCGGAGGGTGCGGACGAGGTACGGGTCCGCGGCGACGGCGTTCACGTAGGCCGGGTTCCAGTTGCCGCGCCAGAGCGGGGTGTAGACCGCGTTGACGGCCGCGAGCATGCTGGGGACGGCGTCGTAGGAGCTGTCGTACGCGCTCAACACCCGTCGGTAGACCCTGAGATAGCGGGCCTGCTGGTCGGCGCTGTCGGTGAGGACGACGACCTCGCCGAGCACGTCGCCGTTGGCCGCGGTGACGTCGCCGGAGGAGGAGCGGGCGAAGAACGCGTCCAGGCCCCGGGTGGTGGCGCGGGTCAGGCGAGTGCCGTAGGGGCCGGTGTCGGCGGGGTTGTTGAACTGGACGTAGTAGCCGGCGCGCAGGAAGAGGACGAGCTGCAGGATGCGGGCCGTGTTGTCGCCGCGGTACCGCTGTGCCGTGCGGGTGAACTCCTGTGCCACCGTGGCCATTTGGGACTCGCGGAAGACGGCTCGGGCGTCGGTTCCGGTCACCGCGAAGAGAGTGTTGACGCAGTCCGTGGTCGAGGCCTTGACGTAGGCCACGAGCGCGGCTCCGGTCCGGCTGCCGAAGTCGGCGGGACCGCACGCGGCCGCCGTCGGGACGGCCCGTGCGTCGGGGCGGGTGGGGCGGGGTGTGGGCGCCAGGGGCGGGAGGTGGGCCGGGGTGCGTGCCCGGTCCCGCAGAGGCGTGTGCGCGGTGGAGCCGCTCGGGGGCGGCGGGGGTGCTGTCCGTCGGTCGGCGGTGACGGGGGACGGGGCGGTGGCGTCCGGGGGTGCCGCGAGCGCGGGCGTCGACAGTAGGCCGGCGAGGGTGACGCATGCGGCGAACGCGGCGGCCAGGTATCGGGGCAGCACGAAGCGGTAGCGCATCTGGATTCCTCCACGGATGGATGCGCCTCGATACGGGTGCTGAGGCGTGTGTGGACTGTCTCAGCGCTTGAACGCCCCAACAATGCCGTGTGACATAGCACATTGCGCCGCTCGGCCATAACGCCCGGAGGCCCGGACCTGGAACGTGACCAGGCCCCGGTTACGCCCCGCTCACGTTCCAGGTCCGGGCCGCCCATGTCCTCAAGTGCGGTGACTGGGCGACGAGTTCGCGGTACGCGGCGGTGGCGGACTGCACCAGGGCGTCGGCCGTCGCCTCGGTGACGACGTCCCGCCGCCAGGCCAGCACATAGCGGCACCACAGCGGCGTCCCGATCAGCGGTTTGACGACGACCTGCGGGATGGGCCGGGTCGTGGCCTGGACGACGGCCACGCCGAGCCCGTCGGCGATCATTCCCTGCAACTCCTGCCGGTCGCCCAGGAATTCGTGCACCGCAGAGGGGGTGAAGCCGGCCGCCGCGCAGGCCGTGTGGAAGACGCCGGGCCATCCGGCCCCGTCGTCCGGCGTCAGGAACCAGGCCTCCTCGGCCAGCTCCGCGAGGCCGATCTGAGCGCGGTGCGCGAGGGGGTGGCGAGAGGGCAGCGCCACGAAGTTCGGCTCGGTGACGATCCCGCGATGGGCCACCGCGTCCGAGTGCTCCAGCTCCCTGCCGGGGTAGTCCGCGGCGATGGCCGCGTCCACCGAGCCCTCCTCCAGCAGTTCGACGATCCGTGAGGAGGCGTACACGCTGCTCACCGCGAGCGAGACGTCCGGCAGCCGGGCCCGCAGCCCGGTCATCATGCCCACGAGCATCGGCGAGTTCGTCGCCGCCACCCGGAGGGTGCGCCGCTCCGACGTCGCGCCGGGGGCCGGGCGGCGTCCGATCGCGGCGGCACGGGCCAGGACGTCACGGGCCTGGGCGACCACCTCCACGCCGTACGACGTGGGCCGCACCCCGGTCGGCCCGCGCTCGAACAGCGGCTGGCCGAAGTGCCCCTCGATGCGCCGGAGTTGAGTGCTCACGGCGGGCTGCGAGTACCCGAGGTCCGCCGCGGCCCGGCCCACGCTCCCCGCGTCGGCGACCGCGCACAGCACCCGCAGATGGCGCAGCTCCAGCTCCACCGCTCACTCCCCCGTTCCACACGTCAGACAAATGACGTCAATACCGTACATCCGACCCCACGTGTGACCCCCCTGTGAAGGCCCGTCGGACCGCATGGTTAGCATATGAGCGCCACCTAGCTCGAAAGATAGGCCCGTGACTGTCAACGACGACTCGTTCACCAACTGGAAGATCCGCGAGGAGATCGCGGAGTCGATGATCCCGCTCATCGGGAAGCTGCACCGGGAGCGGGACGTCACCGTCCTCCTCCACAGCCGCTCCTTGGTGAACAAGTCGGTGGTCAGCATCCTGAAGACGCACCGGTTCGCCCGGCAGATCGCCGGTGAGGAGCTCTCGGTCACCGAGACGCTGCCGTTCCTCCAGGCGCTCACCGCGCTGGACCTCGGCCCGTCGCAGATCGACATCGGCATGCTGGCCGCGACGTACAAGAGCGACGACCGCGGTCTGTCCGTGGAGGCGTTCACCGCCGAGGCGGTCGCCGAGGCCACCGGCGCGAACAAGATCGAGGGCGGCGAGGGACGCGACGTCGTCCTCTACGGCTTCGGCCGCATCGGCCGTCTCGTGGCCCGGCTGCTGATCGAGAAGTCCGGCTCGGGCAACGGCCTGCGGCTGCGTGCCATCGTCGTCCGCGGCGGCGGCGACCAGGACATCGTCAAGCGCGCCTCGCTGCTGCGCCGCGACTCGATCCACGGCCAGTTCCAGGGCACGATCACGGTCGACGAGGCCAACAGCACGATCAACGCCAACGGCAACGCGATCAAGGTGATCTACGCCAACGACCCCTCCGAGGTCGACTACACGGCGTACGGCATCAAGAACGCCATCCTGATCGACAACACCGGCAAGTGGCGCGACCGCGAGGGCCTGTCCACGCACCTGCGCCCCGGCATCGACAAGGTCGTCCTGACCGCGCCGGGCAAGGGCGACGTCCCGAACATCGTGCACGGCGTCAACCACGACACCCTCAAGCCGGACGAGCAGATCCTGTCCTGCGCGTCCTGCACCACGAACGCCATAGTGCCGCCGCTGAAGGCGATGGAGGACGAGTACGGCGTCCTGCGCGGCCACGTGGAGACCGTCCACTCGTTCACCAACGACCAGAACCTGCTGGACAACTACCACAAGTCCGAGCGCCGCGGCCGGAGCGCGCCGCTGAACATGGTCATCACCGAGACCGGCGCCGCCTCGGCCGTCGCCAAGGCGCTGCCGGACCTCAAGGCCCGGATCACCGGCAGCTCGATCCGCGTCCCGGTCCCGGACGTCTCCATCGCGATCCTCAACCTCCAGCTGGCCCGCGAGACCACCCGCGAGGAGGTCCTCGACCACCTGCGCGACGTGTCGCTGACCTCGCCGCTGCGCCGCCAGATCGACTTCATCACGGCGCCCGACGCGGTCTCCAGCGACTTCATCGGCTCGCGTCACGCCTCGATCGTGGACGCCGGCGCGCTGAAGGTGGAGGGCGACAACGCGATCCTCTACCTCTGGTACGACAACGAGTTCGGCTACTCCTGCCAGGTCATCCGCGTCGTCCAGCACGTCTCCGGGGTGGAGTACCCGACCTTCCCGGCACCGGCGGTCTGATCCCGCCCGGCCAACGCCGACCCGTCTGCCGGCAATGCGGTGCCGACAGCCGGGTCGGCGTTCGGTCTGTCACGCGGGGACGCCGAGCGGCGGGTGCTCCAGCACGCGGGGCTTGTACTCGACCAGCTGGATGCGGCCGTCGAAGGTGCGGTGCTCGATCATCTCGAGGGCCACGTCCGGATAGCCGTCGTAGATGCGTTCCTCGCCCGTGGCCCCGGTGATCACCGGGAACATCACGACCCGGAAGCGGTCGACGAGTCCGGCACGCAGCAGGGACCGGCACAGACTGAGGCTGCCGATCGTGCTGAGGAGCCCCGAGCCGCTCGACTTCATGGCGCGGACCGCCTCGACGGCGTCGTCACGGACGAGCGTGGAGTTGGCCCACTTCAGTGGCTCCTCGAGGGAGGAGGAGAACACCACCTTGGACGCCTGCGTGAGCTCGTCGACGGACGCCTCTTCTTCGGGCCTGAACTCGTCCTGGCCCTTCGGGACCTCGCCTGCGGCGAAGCCCGACATCAGGCGGTAGGTGTTCGACCCCATCAGGTAGGTGACCTCGGGCTGCTCCCCGAGCCATGCGAGGTACTCCGGGCCCTCCAGGCCCCAGAACCCGGGCCATCCCTCTCCCGACGCGCAGCCGTCGAGGGAGGTGATGAAGTCGACGAGAAGCTCCGACATGGCGGTGTCCTTTCGTAGGGTGTCACGAGCTAGGACCGGCCCGGAGCCACAAACTCATCGGCCGGGCACTGCGGACGTGCCGCTGCGGCATGGCCCCTTCGGCATCAGGTTCTCAGTGACCGCGGAACGCCTCCTCCAGCCACCAGGATCCGTGATCCGGTACCAGGCGGGACCCCGGTCGTCGTAGCGGCTGATCTCCTCCAGTTCGAAGACGGCGCTCTGCCCGAACCGGGTCGAAAGCTGGATCACCGGTGTCGAGGACGACAGGGGCGAGGTCAGGTCGACGACTTCGATCGATCCACCTCGCAACGCGGACACCAGCGCGGCAAGGACGGACGGCTCGGACATGGATGCCTCCTCGAACGGACCGTGTCCGGACTGACAGCATCTCAGTCCTGCCTCCCACCTCTTGACGCGTCAATGACAACAATGGCTTCATGTTCCATGGGAGCGCTCCCACCCCCCGTGGAGCGCGCCGACGGATGCGCCAGGGAAGGGACCATGGAAGGGAACACCGCGCGCGGCACCCGCCACTTACCCTCGCGGATCATTCCGCTGCTCGCCCTGCTGGCCGCCTTCCTGACGCCCGTCGGCCTGTCGCTCGCGCCCCGCGCGGCAGCGGCTGCCGCTGCGACGGCGTCGGCCGCCCCCGTCCGCGTCATGCCGCTGGGCGACTCGATCACCGGCTCGCCCGGCTGCTGGCGGGCGCTGCTCTGGAACCGGCTCCAGAGCGCCGGGCACACGGACGTCGACTTCGTCGGCACCCTCAGCCACCAGGGCTGCGCGCAGGCGCACGACGGTGACAACGAGGGCCACGGCGGCGAGTTGGTGACCAATGCGGCCGACCAGAACCTGCTTCCGGGCCGGCTGGCCGCCACCCTCCCGGATATCGTTGTCATGCACTTCGGCACGAACGACGTGTGGAGCGGCATCTCCCCCGACCGCATCCTCGCCGCCTACACCAAGCTCGTGGAGCAGATGCGGACGAGCAACCCGGACATGAAGGTCCTGGTCGCGCAGCTCATCCCCATGAACCCGAGCCAGTGCGCGGCCTGCGCCCAGCGGGTCGTCGACTTCAACGCGCGGATCCCGGACTGGGCCGGGGCCACGAGCACCGCCCGTTCCCCGGTCACCGTGGTCGACCAGTGGACGGGTTTCGACACGGCCGCCGACACCTACGACGGGGTGCATCCGAGCGCCTCGGGCGACGAGAAGATCGCCGCCCGGTGGTATCCGGCACTGGCCGCGCTGCTCGACGCGGACCCGGGGGATCCCGGCGACCCCGGCGACCCCGGCGACCCGGGTGACCCGCCCGCCTGCACCGCGTCCTTCCGTGCCGTGTCCTCCTGGCAGGGCGGCTACCAGGGCGAGGTGACGGTGACCAACACGTCCGCCGCTTCCGTCCCGGGCTGGACCGCGACGGTCGTACCGGCGGACGGGGCCCGCCTCACCCAGGTCTGGAACGGCACCCTCGGCACCGGCGCCGACGGCACCGTGAGCGTCGCCAACGCGGCGTGGAACGGCACGTTGGCACCCGGCGCGAGCGCGAGCTTCGGATTCGTCGCCAGTACCCCGGCAACGGCCGGCGCCCCGACGGCGACTGTCACCTGCACGGCGCGCACCGCGTCCTCCTGACGCACCGTCATCCCCTCTCACCCCACGGAGCCGCCATGAGATCCCGCACCGGCATCACCCCACGAACCGCCCCTCGGTCCGCCCGACGGATGGCCGCGGTCGTGGCCGCCGTCCTGGGCCTGCTCGTCCCCCTGCTCTCCTTCGCCACGCCCGCCCAGGCAGCGGCGACCGGCCTGCACATCCAGAACGGGCGCCTGCTGGAGGCGTCCGGGAACGACTTCGTGATGCGGGGCGTCAACCACGCCCACACCTGGTACCCGGGCGAGACCCAGTCGCTGGCCGACGTCAAGGCGCTGGGCGCCAACACCGTCCGCGTGGTGCTCTCCGACGGCCACCGCTGGGCCAGGAACAGCCCCGAGGACGTGGCCGCCGTCATCGCGCAGTGCAAGGCCAACCGGCTGATCTGTGTGCTGGAGGTGCACGACACCACCGGCTACGGGGAGGAGGCCGCGGCCGGGACGCTCGACCACGCGGCCGACTACTGGATCAGCCTGAAGGACGTGCTCGCCGGTGAAGAGGACTACGTCATCGTCAACATCGGCAACGAGCCCTGGGGCAACACCAACCCGGCCGGCTGGACCGAGCCCACGATCGCGGCGGTGAAGAAGCTGCGCGCCGCCGGGTTCGCCCACACGATCATGGTGGACGCGCCCAACTGGGGCCAGGACTGGCAGGGCGTCATGCGCGCCAACGCCCAGACCGTGTACGACGCCGACCCCACCGGCAACCTGATCTTCTCGATCCACATGTACAGCGTCTACGACACCGCGCAGGAGATCACGGACTATCTGAACGCCTTCGTCAACGCCCGACTGCCGCTCCTCATCGGCGAGTTCGGCGGCCCTGGCGACCAGTACGGCGACCCGGACGAGGACACCATGATGGCCGCCGCCCAGCAGCTCCGGCTCGGTTACCTGGCCTGGTCCTGGAGCGGCAACACCGACCCGGTCCTCGACCTGTCGATCGGCTTCGACCCGACGCGGCTCAGCTCCTGGGGCCAGCGCATCTTCCACGGCGCGAACGGCATCGCCGCCACGTCCGAGGAGGCCGACGTCTACTCCTCCTCCGGCGGCGACACCACTGCCCCGACCGCGCCCGGGACGCCGACGGCCTCCGCCGTGACGTCCTCGTCCGTCACCCTGGACTGGGCCGCCGCCACCGACGCGAACGGCGTCACCGGCTACGACGTCGTCCGCGTCGCCGGCACGACCGAGACCGCGGCCACCACGACGACCCGCACCTCGGCCACCGTGACCGGCCTCGCCCCGGAGACCTCGTACACCTTCGCCGTCTACGCGCGCGACGCCGCCGGCAACCGCTCCCAGCGCTCCGGCACGGTGGCGGTGACCACGTCGTCCGGTGGGTCGTCGGCTTCGTGCGCGGTGGCGTACCGGGTCTCGAACGAGTGGCCCGGCGGCTTCCAGGGCGAGGTCGTCATCCGTAACACCGGCGACTCGGCGATCAACAGCTGGACGCTGCGCTGGACCTTCCCGGACAGTCAGCGCGTCAGCAACCTGTGGGGCGGCACCGCGACGCAGAGCGGCGCCGACGTGAGCGTCGCCTCCGCGTCGTACACGGCGACGATCGCCCCGGCGGGGTCGGTCACCCTGGGCTTCACGGCCACGAAGGGCAGCACGAACCCGAGCCCCGCGGCCTTCACGCTCAACGAGTCGGCCTGCTCGGCGGCCTGACGTACACCCAGCCCTCCTCGGCGTCCTGGCAGGTCAGGGCACCGAGGAGGGCGCGCTTGCGCGCACAGGACCGTGACAGGAACCACACAGACCCCGTGTACGAGGCAAGGAGAAGCTCTGGATAAGGGAGGCTGGCCTAACGGCTGACCACCGCACCTCCGCGACCGCCAGAGCGAGCCCCCGGTGAAACTGGCGCCGGCCGGGACGGCGAAGTCGTCGCGCGGACCTGGCCGTTCGTGCTGGTGGGGGCTGTTGCTGGTCGCCGTGACGGCGCGAGGTCTGGACGCGCTGGCTCTCGGCGACGACGTGGCGCGGGGGCTCGGCCACCGGGTCGGGCTGCTGCGGGCCGTCGGCGCGCTCGCCGCGACCGTCCTGACCGGGGTCGCCGTCGCGGTGGCCGGTCCGATCGCCTTCACCGGCCTGGCCGTTCCGCACATCGCGCGGGCGCTGGTGGGTGCCGACCACCGGTGGGTGCTCGCCCTGGCCGCGCTGCTGGGTCCCGTGGTGATCCTGGTGTCCGACGTGCTCGGCCGGGTCGTCTTCGCGCCCTCGGAAGTGCCGGTGGCCGTGATGACCGCGTTGCTCGGCGTGCCGTTCCTGGTCGCGCTGGTACGGAGGCAGGCGACGGTGCCGGCATGACCCAGCCCCTGGAGCGAACCGTCCCGGCCCCCCGGCGTCTTCGCCCGGCCGGCTACACCGTCGTCCGCGTACGGGACGGCAGTTTCCTGCTGCACCGCCGGGCCCGTGCCGTGGCCGTGCTCCTGGCCGCCGTGCTCGCGGTGACGGTCGTGGTCTCCCTGTGCGTCGGCGAGTCGTACGTCGTACACCCTTCTGCCGTACGTGTCGGTCGTGGGCGGGCTGTCGGCCGCCGCGCTGGTCTACGTGTTCGCCTGGCGGGGCGGGCTGCATGCCACGCGTTTCGTCCTCGTCGGGATCGGGTGTCTCGATCGCGCTCGGTTCGCTGACCCGGCTGTTCCTCACCAAGGGCGACTATCTGGTGGCCCAGCAGGCCAAGGTGTGGCTGACGGGCTCGCTCAACGGCCGGGGTTACGACCAGGCCGCGCCGCTCGCGCTGGTCCTCGCGGTCCTGGTCCCGGCGCTGCTGTGGGCGGCCCACGCGCAGCGCATGGTGTCCCTGGACGACAGCACGGCGACCGCGCTGGGGGTGCGGCTGGGTGCGGTACGGCTGGGTCTCACCGCGACCCGGCCGGACCGACGCCCGGTCAACGACGAAGGCGTGTGCGGGCGATCAGCCAGCTCCTCAGCCGGGTCTCCTCAGCCGGAGCGCCGGGCCAGGTCCTCCAGGGCCGCGACGGCCCGGTCGGCGTGCTCGTGCGGCACGAAGAGGTGGTCGTGGTGGTATCCGGCCACGACGTTGCAGCTCAGGCCGGCGTCGGCGAGTTCCCGTGCGAACGCCGCGGTCAGGCCGACCGCGTGGAGCGCGGATTCGACGCGCAGGGTGATCCAGCCGGCGACATAGTCGTACGCGAGTCCGGCCGCGTCCGCCTCCTCCTGTCGCACCACCAGGGTCAGGCCCTCCGGTTCGGCGACCGTGACGGCCGGGGTGGTGCCGGAGGGCACGTCCCCCTTGACCGTGGTGAACACATAGCGGCCCGGGTTCAGCTGCGGACGCATTCCGCTCAGCAGTTTGCTCAGGTCACTCTCACCGGCCATGGGCCACACATTACGGCGGAGGGAACCCGCGGGCGCGTGGCGGCGTTCTCCTCTGGTGACGGGGTGCGTCGGCCGGCCCGCCGACGACAGGAACGAGGATGACACGATGAGTGACAAGGCCCGCAAGCTGTTCGAGGCGCTCGACCTCGACGAGAACGGGACCCTGACCCGCGCGGAGGTGATCATCGCGCTGCGGACGAAGGGGCCGTCTCTGGCCGCCTCGGGAGACCTGCCGTTCTGGGGCCTGGGCGACGAGGACGCCTCCTCCGCGCTGTTCGACGCCGCCGACCAGAACGGCGACGAGGTGCTGACCCTGGAGGAGTTCACGGCGGTGGTGGACCGCCGTTTCGGCTGGCGGTGACCGGCCTGACGCCTGCCGGGTAGGCCGTCTGCGGCCACATCCTTCCCTCCCCTTCAGCCTTTTGACGACCCCTCATGACGCCGTCGAGCGCGATCTGATGTTGTGCACTTTCTTGACGGCAGTCACCAGAGAGCCTACCTTCACGGTGTCCTTCCCCCGCTCAAGGGAGACCGCGATGCCCCCGTCCCCCATCGCACCACCGTCACCGGCCGGCCCCGAAAGCACCCGGCAACTCCGCCGGGTCGCGCTCTCCGGGCTGCTCGGTACGGCCGTGGAGTTCTACGACTTCCTCGTCTACGGCACCGTCGCCGCCCTCGTCTTCGGCGAACTGTTCTTCCCCGGCGCCGACCCGGCCGTCGGCACCATCGCCGCGTTCGGCACCTTCGCCGCCGGCTATGTCGCCCGCCCGCTCGGCGGCATCGTCTTCGGCCACTTCGGCGACCGGCTCGGCCGCAAGTCGATGCTGCTGCTCACCATGGGCCTGATGGGCGGCGCCAGCTTCCTGATCGGCCTGCTTCCCACGTACGACACGATCGGCGTCTGGGCTCCGGTCCTGCTGATCACCCTGCGCGTCGTCCAGGGCATCGCCATCGGCGGTGAGTGGGGCGGCGCCACCCTGATGGTCGTCGAGCACGCCGGGGAGCGGCGCCGCGGCCTGTGGTCTAGCTTCACGCAGATGGGAGCCCCGCTCGGCTCCCTGCTCTCCTCGCTCGTCGTCACCCTCGTGGTCGCCATGCCCCGGGACCAGTTCGCCGCCTGGGGCTGGCGGGTGCCGTTCCTGCTGAGCGTGGTGCTGCTCGGCGTCGGCCTCTTCGTCCGGCTCAAGGTCGTCGAGAGCCCGCTGTTCGCCGAGGTGAAGAAGGACCGCGGCGAGGCCCGGCTGCCCATCGTCGACGTGCTGCGCCGCCCCCGGCCGCTGCTGCTGGCCTGCTGTGTCGGCATCGGCGCCTTCACCGCCCAGTCCCTGCTGACCAGTTACCTCATCGCCTACGCCACCGGCATCGGATACGCCCGCCCGCAGGTGCTCACCGCGCTCACCGTCTCCGCCTGCGTCGCCCTGGTCGTCCTGCCCTGCGCGTCCGCGCTGTCCGACCGCGTCGGCCGCCGCCCGGTCGTCCTCGCCGGAGCCCTCACCTCGGCCGCGCTGGCCTTCCCCGTCCTCGCGCTGGTCGACTCCAGGTCACCCGGACTGCTGATCCTCGCCGTCGTCCTCGGCCACGGCATCGCCCAGTCCGCTATGTACGGCCCGCTCGGCGCCCTGCTCACCGAGATGTTCGGCACCCGGGTCCGCTACACCGGCGCCTCCCTCGGCTACCAGGGCGCCACTCTCATCGGCGCCGGCTTCTCCCCCATGATCGCCGGAAGCCTGGTGGCCGGCAGCGGCAACGGCACTCCCGTCGCCCTGCTGATCTGCGGCGGCTCCCTCATCACCGCGCTGACCGTCTGGTTCGTGCGCGAGACCAGCAACACCTCGCTCTCCGGCTCCGCGACCGAGCGCTCCGACTCCCCCCACACACAGGAGATCTCCGCATGACGACCGACTCCGCGACCCCGGCGGCGCACACGCGCCGGACCCGTACCCGCCGCCGTACCCGCACCGCCTGTGCGGCGGCCTTCCTCCTCGCCGTCACCGCGCTGCCCGCCTCGACCGCCGCCGCCGCGGACACGACCCATGTGGACGGCCGGCTCCCCTCGGGCGCCACGTACATGATGGACGTGCCGGCCCAGTGGAACGGCACCGTCCTGCTCTTCAGCCACGGCTACGCGTCCGGCCCGGCCAACCCCGCGCAGAACGCCCCGGACGACGCCACCAAGGCCCTGCTCCTGCGCGGCGGATACGCCCTCGTCGGCTCCTCCTACGCCACCACCGGCTGGGCGGTGACGGACGCGGTGCCCGATCAGCTCGCCACGCTGAGCGCCTTCACCGAACGCTTCGGGACGGCCTCCCGCACCATCGCCTGGGGACGGTCGTACGGCGGACTCGTCACCACCGCCATCGCCGAGCGCAGTCCGGACCGGATCGACGGGTCGCTCTCGCTGTGCGGCCTGGTCCACGGCGGCGTCGCCAACTGGAACAACACCCTCGACCCGGTCTTCGCCCTCAAGACGCTCCTCGCGCCCGGTTCCGACGTCCCGCTGGTGGACATCGCCGACCAGGCGGCCGCCGACGACGCGGCCGACGAGCTGACGTCGGTGGTCGACTCGGCGCAGACCACCGCCGAGGGGCGGGCGCGTATCGCCCTCGCCGCCGCCCTGCACAACATCCCCGTCTGGAACCAGCCCACGCAGACCCGGCCCGCCCCGAGCGACTGGGACGCCCAGCAGGCCAACCAGTACGAGGCCGTCAAGGGTCTGCTCCAGATCGCCGCCTTCAACCGGCGTCAGGAGTCAGAGGCCCGGGCGGGCGGCAACATGTCCTGGAACACCGGCGTCGACTACGCCCGTCTGCTGGGCATGTCCTCCGTCTACAAGGAGGTCACCGAGCTGTACAAGAAGGCCGGTCTCTCCCTGCGCGCCGACCTCGCCGCCCTCAACCGTGCCCCGCGCATCGGCGCCGACCCGGACGCCGTGGCCTGGATGAGCCGCACCAGCTCCTTCACGGGCGAGCTGACCAAGCCGCAGCTCTCCGTCCACACCGTCGGCGACGCCCTGGTCCCCGTGCAGACGGAGAGCGCCCTGAAGCGCGCCGTCACCGCCGCCGGGTCGGCGTCCCTGCTGCGGCAGGCGTACACGGACAACGCCGGGCACTGCACCTTCAGCCCCGCCGAACAGCTCGCGGCCCTGCACACCCTGGAGGACCGCCTCACCACCGGAAAGTGGACCGGCACCGATCCGGAGTCCCTCAACTCCCGTGCCACGAAGGCAGATCCGACGACACCCACGCGCTATGCCCCGTACCGCCCCACCCCGTACCTACGGCCGTACGACCTTGCCCACCCCGCCGACGGCCGGTGAAGCCGTGCGACCGCCCGCCGCGCCCTCGGTGGGCGGTCGTACGCTGTGCTCCGTGGAGGACGACGACATCCTGGACGGTCAGGGCAGCTCAGAGGGGCCGCAGCAGCGCCCGCAGTCCCTCATGCTGACCTTCTTCGGCAACCACGTCCTGGAGGAAGGCGACCTGTGCGTCTACTCGGGCAGCATCATCGACGTGCTCGGCCGGGTCGGGGTCGGTGAGCAGGCCGTGCGCTCGACCCTCACCCGGATGGTCAACCGCGGTCTGCTGCGGCGCCAGCGCGAGGGCCGCAAGATGTTCTTCGGCCTGACCCCGCAGGCGACCCGCGTCCTTCAGGACGGCCGCACCCGCATCTGGCGGCAGGGCGCGGTCAACGACGACTGGGACGGCTCCTGGACCCTGCTCGGCTTCTCCCTCCCCGACTCCTGGAAACGCCAGCGCCACGACCTGCGCTCCCGGCTCACCTGGTCCGGGTTCGGGGCGCTGTACAGCGGGCTGTGGATCGCGCCGGGGAAGGTCGACGTCGGCGCCGTCGTCGCGGAGCTGGGCCTGGCGGACCACGTCAAGATCTTCCACGCCCAGGCGGACGACGCCACCGACATCGCGCAGATGATCCACGGCACCTGGGACCTGGAGAGCATCGCCGCGCGTTACGTCACCTTCGACAAGCGATGGACGGCCCGGCTGGACGCGGGAGCGGGAGACGACCCGATCGGCACCCGGCTGCGGCTGGTCAGCGAATGGCTCTGGACCATCCGCACGGACCCGCGGCTCCCCGCCCGGCACCTTCCCCCCGACTGGCCGGCCCGCGCCGCCCAGGAGACGTTCCGCCGCGTCGCCCAGCACACCGAACGGCCCGCACGGCTGATGGCGCGGGATCTGCTGGAGACGACACAGTTGAGGTAGCAAGCGGCGCCGTCCGACGCGGAGGAGTGGCTCCATGCCCGACCCTGTGCTGCCCGTCCCCGTGCCGTCCGGCCGTGTGAACGGCCCCCGGATCGCCGTCGTCGGGGGCGGCATCGGCGGCCTGGCAGCCGCCGCCTTCCTGCACCGCGCCGGGCTCACCGCCACCGTCCACGAGCAGGCGCCCGCCCTCACCGAGGTCGGCGCCGGACTGGTCGCCGCCCCGAACGCCGTACGGCTGCTGCGACGGCTCGGCGTCATGGAGCGGTTTCTGCGGCGGGCCGTACCGCTGGACCGGGCGTGGGAGTTCCGCCGCTGGGCCGATGGGAGGGTGCTTTCGGTGGAGCGACTGAGCGGTGTGTGCGAGGAGTTGTACGGCGAGCGCACCTACACCGTGCACCGGGCCGATCTGCTGGACGCCGTCAGGTCGGCCGTGCCCGAGGGCTGGATCCGGCTCGGCGCCCGCTGCACGGCGGTCGCGCCGGGCCCGGACGGTGTGTCGCTGCGTTTCGCCGACGGCAGCGAGGCCGAGGCGGACGTCGTCGTCGGCGCCGACGGGGTGCACTCCGTCGTCCGCGGCGCGGTGACCGAACCCGCGCCGCCGGAGTACTCCGGGATGTGCGCCTTCCGCACCACCGTCCCCGCCCACGCCGCGCCCGCCTTCGCCCTTCGGCCCGCCCAGACCCTCTGGCTCGGACCCGGCCGGCACTTCGTGCACTACCCGATCGCGGGCGGGCAGGCCGTCAATGTCGTCGCCGTCGCCCCCGCCGGGGACTTCACCGATGAGTCCTGGAGCGCCACGGCCACGGTCGAGGAGTTCCACGCCGAGTTCGCGGGCTGGGATCCCCGGGTGACGGACCTCATCGCCGCCGGCGGGGTCCCCGGACGCTGGGCGCTGCTGGACCGGACGCCCCTGCGGCGCTGGAGCCGGGGCGGGGTGACACTGCTCGGGGACGCCGCGCACCCCATGTTCCCGTTCTTCGCGCAGGGCGCGGCCCAGTCCCTGGAGGACGCCGCGGTGCTGGCCCGCTGCCTGGCCGCGTGCCCGGGCGACCCGGCCGGTGCCCTGCGGCGGTACGAGTCGGCGCGCCTCGGACGCACCACCCGCCTCCAGCGGGTCAGTCACGCCCGGCGGGACGTCAACCACCTGCCCGACGGGCCCGAGCAGCGGGCCCGGGACACGGCACTGGCGGGGGCCGACCCCTTGGTGGCCAACGGCTGGATCTACGGATACGACGCCGAGGGCACGCCCGTTTCCTGATCCAGTGTCAGTTTCCTGATCCAGTGTCAGTTTCCTGAGCAAGTGTCACCCGGTGGGCGCAAGGAGCACGACGACGGCGCGCGAAACGCCGCCCGTGGTCCTTCTCGGCCCTCCCCCGACCAGCGAACATGCGATGTCATGGACATCTTGCTCGTCGCCAGCGCGTTCAACAGCCTGTCCCAGCGTCTGTACGCCGAACTGTCGGACGTGGGTCACCGGGTGGACGTCGTCCTCGCCTCGCACGGCCCCGAAGCGGTCCGGGACGCCGTACGCGAGGCGCGTCCGGAACTGGTCGTCGCCCCGATGCTGAAGACGGCGTTGCCGGAGGACGTGTGGCAGGAGCGCACCTGCCTGATCGTGCACCCCGGGCCACCCGGTGACCGCGGCCCGTCCTCCCTGGACTGGGCGATCAGCGAGGAGGCGCCGCAGTGGGGGGTGACGGTGCTTCAGGCCGAGGGGGCGATGGACGCGGGCGACGTGTGGGCGGACGGGTCCTTCCCGGTGGCCCCGGTCGGCAAGAGCGACCTGTACCGGAGCGAGGTCTCCGACGCCGCCACGGCCGCCGTCCTGCTGGCCGTGCGACGGTTCGCCGAGGGCTCGTTCAAGCCGAAGCCGCAGAGCGATCCGGCGATCCAGGTGGTGTGGCGCGACGTCGTCCGCCAGCCGAAGCGCCGGATCGACTGGGAGAACGACAGCACGGCCACGGTGCTGCGCAAGCTGCGCGGCGCCGACTCGCAGCCCGGCGTGCTGGACGAGGTCTGCGGCCGGGAGGTGTTCCTGCACGGCGGGCATCCGGAAGACGTGTTGCGCGGGGACCCGGGCGAGTTCCTCGCGACGCGGTCCGGAGCGGTGTGCCGGGCCACCCGGGACGGCGCCGTGTGGATCCCGGAGCTTCGCCCCCGTAAGAGCTCCGGCGACCCGGCCCCGTTCCGCCGGCCGGCCGCCGCCGTCCTCGCCGGGTTCCCGGCTCCGCCCGGCACCCGGGGCCTGCCGAGTTCGAGCGAGCGCCCGCACTGGCTGCCGGAGATCGCCGCCCCGCTCAGCCTGGCCCCGGGCCGCACCACCTGGACCGACATCCGCTACCGGCAGCACGGTGACGTCGGCTTCCTGACCTTCTCGTTCCCCGGTGGGGCGATGAGCACCAACCACTGCCGCAGGATGCTCGCCGCCTACCGGTACGCGCTCACCCGCCCCACCTCGGTGCTGGTGCTCGGCGGCGCCCGGGACTTCTTCTCCAACGGCATCCACCTCAACGTCATCGAGGCGTCGAGCGACCCGGCGGGTGAGTCCTGGTCCAATCTCAACGCCATGAACGACCTGGTCGAGGCGGTGCTGCGGACCACCGACCGGCTGGTGGTCGCGGCCCTCGGCGGCAACGCGGCGGCCGGCGGCGTCATGCTCGCCCTGGCCGCCGACGAGGTCTGGTGCCGCACGGGCGCCGTCCTCAACCCGCACTATCGGCGCATGGGCCTGTTCGGGTCGGAGTACTGGACCTACTCGCTGCCGCGCCGCGTGGGAGCCGAGACGGCCGAGCGGCTGACGACCGAGGCGCTGCCGCTGAGCGCCGCGACCGCCCAGCGGCTCGGGCTGGTGGACCGTCTGGTGCCGGTTCCGGCCCAGCAGTTCACCTCCGAGGTCGAGCGCCTGAGCGCCGACGTGGCCGCGGATCCGCACCTGACACGCCGTATCACCGCCAAGGCCACGGCACGGCACGCGGACGAGCTCCAGCGGCCGCTGGCCGAGTACCGACGGGACGAACTCACCCGGATGCGCGCCGTCTTCTTCGACCCGCGCGCCCCGTATCACGCCCTGCGCTCGGCCTTCGTCCGCAAGCAGCCGAGCGGTTCGTCGAACCCGCTGGCCACCGGGGGTGCGTGTTGAGTGCCCGGCTGCTGGTGGCCGGCGTCGGCAACATCTTCCTCGCGGACGACGCCTTCGGCCCCGAGGTGATCCGCGCCCTGGACCGCCGTCCGCTGCCGCCGGAGGTGCGGGTGCGGGACTTCGGCATCCGCGGGATGGACCTCGCGTACGAACTGCTCGACGGCTACGACACGGCCGTCCTGGTCGACGCGGCGGCGCGGGGCCACCGGCCCGGCACTCTGTCGCTGATCGAGCCGGAGCTCCCGGACGGCACCACGGGCGCCGCCCCGCCCGAGGCGCACGGCATGGACCCGGCGAAGGTGCTGGCCCTGGCCACGCACCTGGGCGACGAGCCGCTCCCGCGGGTGCTGGTCCTGGCCTGCGAGCCCGAGCTGCGGCCCCGCGGCGACGAGGACATCGCCCCGGGTGTCAGCGCGACCGTGCGGGACGCGGTCGAGCGGGCCGTCGCGGCCCTGCACACGATGGTGCCCGTGCTGCTCGCCGATCCGACGGCCACCCCTCTGTTGAGCCGCCCGGAGGAATCCACGAACCCGTCCGAGGAATCCCGGGGCGCTTCCACGGCCGGTCTCCCGCGTCTCGTGGCCGAGGGCGCCGAGGATCGATAGCGGTCCGACACCCCGATCCCCGCTGGGAGCAGCGCCGATGTGCGATTCCGTGGACGAGGTCACCCAGGCCGTCCTGGCCAAGAACGACGGTCTGGCCGCGGGCCTGCGGGACGAACTGTCCCGGCGCGGTGTGGTCGTGGTCAATCTGCTGTCCAGCCCGGGCAGCGGCAAGACGGAACTGCTCGGGCGCGTGCTGGCCCGTGCGGTGGAGCGGGGCGTCCCCGTCGCCGCGCTCACCGCCGACCTGGCCACCGAGAACGACGCCGACCGGCTCGCCCGCTCCGGAGCGCCCGTCAAGCAGCTCCTGACCGACGGGCTGTGCCATCTGGAGGCCCGGCAGCTCCGCCGCCATGTGGAGAGCTGGCTGCCCGGGGACACCTCGCTGCTGTTCGTGGAGAACGTCGGCAATCTCGTCTGTCCGGCGTCGTACGACCTCGGTGAGAGTCTGCGGATCGTGCTGATGGCGGTGACGGAGGGCGAGGACAAACCGCTGAAGTACCCCACGGCCTTCGGCTCCGCCCATCTGGTGGTGCTCACCAAGACCGACCTGGCCGGTCCGGCCTGCTTCGACGAGGCCGCCTTCGCCGCCCATGTGCGGCGGGTCAACCCCGGCGTGGAGATCCTCCACTCCTGCGCGCGGACCGGCGACGGTGTGGACACGCTCCTTCAGCGGGTGCTCGCCGTGCGGGACGGCGCCGCCGTCCACCGGCCGCCGCTGGCGCCCCGCCCCCACAGTCACAGTCACAGCCACACGCACGCGGGTTCGCACTCCCATGAGGGCGCCGGGTCCGGCCTCGCGGCCGGCCGCGTCTCGTGACGGCGCCCGCCGCACAAGCCGTACGCCGCCGCGTCCTCGTGCGCGGCACGGTGCAGGGCGTGGGATTCCGCCCGTACGTGCACCGGCTGGCCACCGACCTCGCGCTGGCGGGGTTCGTCAGCAACACGGCGAGCGGCGTGCTCATCGAGGTGGAGGGTCCGCCGGTCGGAGTCGCCGACTTCTGCGACCGGCTGGCCACCCAGCCCCCGCCGCTGGCCTCCGTCACCGGGGTCGGCTTCGAGGACCTGCCCGTCACCGGCGCCGACGCCGCCTTCGCCATCCGCTCCACCGACCGCTCCCCCGGCCGCACCCAGCTCCCGCCCGACACGGCGACGTGCGGCGACTGTCTGCGTGAGCTGGCCGACCCGACGGACCGCCGCCACCGGCACCCGTTCGTCACCTGCACCCACTGCGGGCCCCGCTTCACCATCGCCACGGGCATGCCGTACGACCGCGCGGTCACGACCATGGCCGGCTTCCCGATGTGTCCCGACTGCGCCCGGGAGTACGGCGATCCCGGGGACCGCCGTTTCCACGCCCAGCCCGTGGCCTGCCCGGACTGCGGTCCTCGGCTGCGACTGGTGCCCGCCGCCGGGAGCGGGGTGCGCCCCGCGCGGGACGCCGACGCCCTGGCGACGGCACGGGCCCTGCTGGCGGCCGGGCGGATCGTCGCCGTCAAGGGCCTCGGCGGCTACCACCTCGCCTGCGACGCCACCGACGCACGCGCCGTGGACACCCTGCGCGCCCGCAAGGCACGCGGCGGGAAACCGTTCGCCGTGATGTGCGCGAACCTCGACACCGTACGGCGGATCGCCGAGCCGTCCGCGTCCGAGGTGGCCGCCCTCACCGGCCCCCGGCGCCCCATCGTCCTGCTGCCCCGCCGCGCGGACCAGCGGATCCTCGCGCCCGGCGTCTGCCCCGGCAGCCCCCACCTGGGCGTGATGCTGCCGTACACGCCGCTACACGCCCTGCTGTTGGGTCTGCCCGGCGATCCACCGGGTCCCCGCGCACTGGTCATGACGAGCGGCAACCGCTCCGGGGAGCCGATCGTCACGGACGACGACGAGGCGTTGACCCGGCTGGCCGGGCTGGCCGACGCCTGGGTCGCGCACGACCGGCCCATCGCCTCGCCCTGCGACGACTCGCTGTTGCGTGTGCGCCCCGACGGCACCGAGCAGGTGCTGCGCCGGTCACGGGGGTATGTGCCCCGGCCGCTGCGATTGCCGGTCGCGGTGCGGCCCGCGCTCGCCGTGGGCGGGGACCTGAAGAACGCCCTGTGCCTGGGCGAGGGCGACCAGGCCTGGTTCGGCCCGCACATCGGCGACATGGGCGAGCTCACCACCCTGGAGACGGCCATGCGGGCGGAGTCACGGCTGCGGCGCCTGACCGGCGTCAGCCCCGAGCTGGTCGCCGCCGACCGGCACCCTGGGTACCACTCGGCCCGGTGGGCACGTCGGCGTACCGCCCAACTACCGGGCTCCGCCCCCGTGTTCGTCCAGCACCATCACGCGCACATCGCCTCGGCCATGGCCGAGCACGGCCTCGACGGCACCACACCCGTGATCGGTGTCGCCTTCGACGGCACGGGCTACGGCGACGACGGCACCGTGTGGGGCGGTGAGATCCTGCTCGCCGACTACACCGGCTACCGGCGTTTCGCCCACCTGGCCGCCGCCCCGCTGCCCGGCGGCGACGCGGGCGTGGCCAACCCGTGCCGTCTCGCGCTGGCCCGGCTGTGGGCGGCGGGCCTGCCCTGGGACCCGGACCTGCCCAGCGTGACCGCCTGCGCCGATGATGAACTCGCCCTGCTGCTACGGCAGTTGACCCGCGACCTGGCCTGCGTGGCGACCTCCAGCATGGGCCGTCTCTTCGACGCCGTGTCGTCCCTCGTCGGCGTGTGTCATCGCGCGGAGTACGAGGCGCAGGCGGCCCTGGAACTGGAGGCCGCCGCCGTCGCGGCCTGGGACGCCGACACCTCGGCGTACACCTTCGGCTTCGCCCCCGGCGTCTACGATCCGGCGCCCGTGCTCGCCGCGCTCATCGCCGACATGCGGCACGGCATCCCGGTCCCCGTGCTCGCCGCCCGCTTCCACCGGGGCGTGGCGCGGGCCGTCGCGGAGGGCTGTCGCCGGGCGCGCCGGGAGACCGGTCTGACCACCGTGGCGCTCAGCGGCGGGGTGTTCGCCAACGCGCTGCTGGAGGAGGAGTGCGCGCGGCTGCTGACCGAGGACGGTCTCGCGGTACTCCGGCATGGCGAAGTTCCGCCGAACGACGGCGGGTTGGCCCTAGGCCAGCTGGTGGTCGCGGCGCACGGACGACAGGAGGAGTGACCCATGTGCTTGGCAGTGCCCGGCAAGGTCGTGGCCATCGACGACACCGCGGATCCGCTCACCGGGCTGATCGACTTCGGCGGAGTGCAGAAGAAGGCGTGTCTGGAGTACGTGTCCGACGTGCGGGTCGGTGAGTACGTCATCGTGCACGTCGGCTTCGCGCTCCAGCGCCTGGACGAGGAGTCGGCTCTGGCCTCGCTGAAGCTCTTCGAGGAGCTGGGGCTGCTGGAGGAGGAGTTCGGCGACGCCTGGGAGCAGGCGGCGAAGGAGGCGGGAACCCCGTGAAGTACATCGACGAGTTCAACGACCCCGAGCTGGCCCGGCGGCTGCTGGACGAGATCCGGGCCATCGCCACCCGGCCCTGGGCGCTGATGGAGGTGTGCGGCGGCCAGACCCACTCGATCATCCGGCACGGCATCGACCAACTCCTGCCCGAACAGGTCGAGTTGATCCACGGTCCCGGCTGCCCGGTCTGTGTCACGCCGCTGGAGGTCATCGACAAGGCGCTGGAGATCGCCGCACGGCCGGGCGTGATCTTCTGCTCCTTCGGCGACATGCTCCGGGTGCCCGGCACCGACCGCGACCTGTTCCGGGTCAAGGGCGAGGGCGGGGACGTACGCGTCGTCTACTCGCCGCTGGACGCCCTGGAGCTGGCCCGCCGCAACCCGGACCGGGAGGTGGTGTTCTTCGCGATCGGCTTCGAGACCACGGCCCCCGCCAACGCGATGGCCGTGCACCAGGCGCGGCGCCTGGGCCTGTCCAACTTCAGCCTGCTGGTGTCGCACGTGCGGGTGCCCCCGGCCGTCGAGGCGATCATGACGGCGCCCGAGTGCCGGGTGCAGGGCTTCCTGGCCGCCGGGCACGTGTGCAGCGTGATGGGCATGGCCGAGTACCCCGGGCTCGCCGAGCGGTTCCGGGTGCCGATGGTGGTGACCGGCTTCGAGCCGCTGGACATCCTGGAGGGCATCCGCCGGGCGGTGCGCCAGTTGGAGCGCGGCGAGCACCGCGTGGAGAACGCCTACCCGCGCGCCGTGCGCGAGGAGGGCAATCCGGCCGCGGTGCGCATGATCGAGGAGGTGTTCGAGGTCACCGACCGCAACTGGCGCGGTATCGGACGGATCCCGCTGAGCGGCTGGCGGCTGACCGAGGCCTTCCGGGCGTACGACGCGGAGCACCGTTTCGACGTCACGGGCATCCGGACCGAGGAACCCGCCGAGTGCCGCAGCGGTGAGGTGCTCCAGGGCCTGATCAAGCCGACCGAGTGCGCCGCGTTCGGCACGACGTGCACTCCGCGCACCCCGCTCGGCGCCACGATGGTCTCCAGCGAGGGGGCGTGTGCCGCCTACTACCTCTACCGCCGGATGAACGCCCCGACGCCGCGCTCCGGCGGGGCCACGCAGGAGGAGGTGGCTCCCGTTGCCTGAGCGAGTAGCCGAGGTGGTCGACCCGGCCGACTGGACCTGCCCGGCCCCGCTGCGCGACCAGGGTGTGGTGGTGATGGGGCACGGCGGAGGCGGTGCGCTGTCGGCGGAGCTGATGGAGCAGGTCTTCGCCCCTGCCTACGGCAACGCCGTCCTCGCCGGGCTCGGCGACTCCGCCGTGCTCGAACTGGGCGGTGCGCGGCTGGCGTTCTCCACCGACTCCTACGTCGTCAGGCCGCTGTTCTTCCCGGGTGGGTGTCTGGGTGACCTCGCGGTCAACGGCACGGTCAACGACCTGGCGATGAGCGGTGCCAGGCCGGCGTATCTCTCCGCCGCCTTCGTGCTGGAGGAGGGGGTGGAGCTGACCGTGGTCTCGCGGATCGCGCGTGCGATGGGCGCGGCGGCCGAGGCGGCCGGGGTCGCCGTCGCCACGGGTGACACCAAGGTGGTGGAGTCCGGGCACGGTGACGGGGTGTACGTCACCACGGCGGGCATGGGGCTGGTGCCCGACGGGGTGGACATCCGGCCGCAGCGGGCGCGGCCCGGGGACGCGGTCATCGTCAGCGGGCCGATCGGGCTGCACGGGGTGGCGATCATGAGCGTGCGGGAGGGGCTGGAGTTCGGGGTGGAGGTGGCCAGCGACACCGCGCCGCTGGCGGATCTGGTGGCGGCCATGCTGGCGGTCACCCCGGACCTCCATGTGCTGCGCGACCCCACCCGGGGCGGTCTGGCGGCGTCCCTCAACGAGATCGCCCGCGCGTCCGGGACCGGGGTCCGGCTGCGGGAGCGGGCGATTCCGGTGCCGGACGCGGTGGCGAACGCCTGCGGTTTCCTGGGGCTCGACCCGCTCTACGTCGCCAACGAGGGCCGGCTGGTCGCCTTCGTCCCTCCGTCGGCGGCGGAGGAGGTCCTCGCGGCGATGCGCGCCCATCCGCAGGGCGCCGGGGCCACGCTGATCGGCGAGTGCGTCGCCGACCATCCCGGCATGGTCGTGGTCGCCACCGGGCTCGGCGGGACGCGGGTGGTGGATCTGCCGCTGGGCGAGCAGTTGCCGCGCATCTGCTGATCGGGGCCGGACGTGTGATCCGGTCCTGACGTGTGATCCGGCCCGGACGTGTGATCCGGTCCAACGAGCCGTGGGCCCCGCCGACGTGTTCGGCGGGGCCCACGCACATGACGCGCTGCGTGCTAGGCCGGGGCCGGTGACGGCTCGATCCCGGTGATCTCCAGTTCCCGGCCGCTGCGCAGGTCGGTGGAGGGGTGGTCGCAGCGCGGGCACCAGAAGAACGGGGGCGTGCCCACCGCGAACTCCTCGGCGCACGGGCCGCACCAGGCCTGCGCGGGGATCCGCTCGACCACGAGCCGGGCGCCGGCGAGGGCGGTGCCGTCGCGGGCCACCTCGAAGGCGAAGTCGAGGGCGTCGGGGACGACGCCCGCCAGTTCGCCGACCCGGACGGTCACCGCCGATACGGCTTCCGCCCCGTCGGCCCGGGCCAGCTCGCCGGCCCGCTCGATGATCGCGGTCGCGATCGACAACTCGTGCACGGCCGGCTCACGGGTAGCGGCGACCGGCGCGGAAACCGCCGGCCATCCGCCAGATCCGCGCCTCGCGCCGCAGGCTGGGCAACTCCCAGAGCAGCAGCGCCAGGACCAGGCCGCCCGCCAGGGCGGCCTCGGCCATCAGCACCCGCTGTCCGCTGGTCCCGGTGCGTCGACCCGTGGCGGCCGACCGTCGTGCTCGTTGGACCTTCATTCCGGCGACTCCCTGCTCTCTGTCATCCCGGCGGGATGTTCGGCATGGTCTCCGCGAGAACGTCATGCCGTTTCCAATGGATCCCGGTGGAGCGGCGCGCGTCGGCGGTGCCGTCCTCGTGGTGGCCCTTCTGGTCCTTGTACCGCCCGTGGTTGCCCTGGTGCATACCGGACACGTGCGCGGGCGTGTCGGGCTTCGCCTGCGCCCGGCCCACTCTGATGTTGCCCATGGGGTGATCTCCTTCCTCGCCTCCGACCTGCGGAGTACGTGCTCAGGACCGCTCGGTGAGGTCCTCGAAGAACCGCTCGACGGCCGGCCAGACCCGGCCGCCCCCGGACAGGCCGCGCCACTCCCGGCGGACGACGGCGATCATCCGGTAGCAGTCGTCGACCGGCACGATCCAGTGGTGGTCGAGGCCGTGGACGGTGTTCACCAACAAAGCCTCCACCTCGGGTTCCATGGTCGCGAGCGGTGGACACGTCCCGGCCAGCCGCCGCCAGGCCGCCGCGTCCACCTCCCATCGCATGGCCCCGGCCGGGCTCGGCCCCTCCGCGGTGACGGTGCCGTCCGCCCGGGGCACGAAGAAGACCAGGCCGACGGGTACGCCGAGCGCCGCCGTGTCGACCTCGGGCAGCCGGATCCGGCGCCGGGGTACGAGCCGGTAGTGGCCGTCGCCCGCCCCGGTCTCGGCGAACAGCACCGAGCAGGGGCCGCAGACGCAGCGCACCTCCTCGTGCCCGGTGTCGTACAGGTGGGCGTGCTCGTCGGGCACCGGCGCGGCGCACAGGTCGCAGGTCTCCGCCCCGGCCGTCGCCGTACGATCGGCCGAGGAGCGGATGAGGCGGGCCAGCGCTCCGTCGGTGGTCACCGTGCGCCCCGGTGGGTGAGCGTGGTCAGGGGTACGAACGCGGGGGCCGGCGCCGGGGCCGCGGCGGTCAGCGGTTCCACCGCCGTCAGTTCGGGCGCCGCGGCGAGCACCGCGGCACGGACCGCCTCGGTGACGTCCGTCGCCCCGGAACCGCACCCCGATCCGCACCCGCCGCCGCCCGACGTCAGCCGCACCCGGGCCACCTGCCCCTCCACTCCGGCCCACTCCACGTCGCCACCGCGTTCCCGTACGGCCGGACGCAGTCGCTCGACCGCGCGGGCCGCCCGGAGTTCGGCGGACTCGGGGTGGATGTCGTGCAGGACCAGCAGGTGGCCCAGCAGCTCGTCGCCGGCGAGCAGCTCGGCCAGCCGGCCGTCGGCGTGGTCCATGACGCGGGCCAGCGCCTCGCCGTAGACCTCGGTCAGCAGGCCGACGGCCTCGGTGGCGGAGCGCGTGGTGGGGCCGGGAGCGGACGCCAGGCCCTCCAGGAGGTCGTCGAGCCGGGCGAGCCGGGCCTCGACGTCCGGATCGGCCAGCCGTGTGGTGGCGGCCTCAGCCATGGTTCGCCCCGTACGTGGGCGAGTGCAGGGTGGTGAGCGTCTTGCCCTTGCCCACGTACATGTGGACGCCGCACGGCAGACAGGGGTCGAAGCTGCGGACCGTGCGCATGATGTCGACGCCCTTGAAGTCGTCCGGGCCGTTCTCCTCGAAGATGGGCTGGCCCTGGACGGCGTCCTCGTACGGGCCGGGGGTGCCGTACATGTCGCGGGGGCTGGCGTTCCACGGGGTGGGCGGGTACGGGTGGTAGTTGGCGATCTTCTTGTCCTTGATCACCAGGTGGTGGGAGAGGACGCCGCGCACCGCCTCGTGGAAGCCGCAGCCGATCGCCTCGTCGGGCACCTCGTAGTTCTCGAACACCTTGGTCTCGCCCGCGCGCACCATGCCCATGGCCTCTTCGAGGAACTGCAGGGCCATGGCGGCGGCGTAGGCGACGAAGTACGGCCGGGCGCGGTCGCGTTCGATGGTGTTGCTCCACTGCGGGATGCGCCACTCCAAGGTGGTCTCCGGCAGGGTCTCGCCCTTGGGCAGGGAGATGCGCACGCTGTGGCCGGTGGACTTGACGTACGGGGTGTCGACGATGCCGCTGAGCGCGGTCGACCACAGCCGGGCGAGCGGGCCGCCGCCGGTGTCGAGGGCGAGGTGCGAGTCGGTCCGCTTGTCGTACCAGCGCGGGCTCATCACCCAGCTGTACTTGTCGTCGAAGTCGCGCTTCTGCGGCACCGGGACGGTGGTCTGGTTCCAGGGGTGGCGCATGTCGACGGGGTTGCCGAGCGGGTCGTGCGTGACGAAGGGCGACTCGTTGACCCAGTCCTCGTAGTAGGAGCTGCCCAGCATGATGCGCAGGCCGAGGTTGATGTCGACGAGGTTGTTGGTGACCAGTTCGCCGTCGACGATGATGCCCGGGGTGACGTACATGTCCTTGCCCCAGGAGTTCATGTTCTCGTAGCGGTAGTCGACGGTCTGGGGGTTCTGGAAGGCGCCCCAGCAGCCCAGCAGGACGCGGCGGCGGCCGACCTCCTCGTAGCCGGGCAGCGCCTCGTAGAAGAAGTCGAAGACGTCGTCGTTCATGGCGACGGCCTTCTTCACGAAGTCGATGACCCGCATCAGACGGGCGAGGTAGTCGGTGAACGCGGTCGGCTGCGGCATCGTGCCGACGCCGCCCGGGTACAGCGTGGACGGGTGGACGTGCCGCCCCTCCATCAGGCAGAACATCTCGCGGGTGACCCGGCTGACCTTCAGGGCCTCCTTGTAGACCTCGCCCTCGAAGGGGTTGAAGGCCCGCATGATGTCGGCGATCGTGCGGTAGCCGTGGATCTCGCCCCGGGGCGACTCGGTGCGTTCGGCGCGGGCCAGCACACCGGGGTTGGTGGCCTTGACCATCGCCTCGCAGAAGTCCACGAAGACCAGGTTGTCCTGGAAGATCGTGTGGTCGAACATGTACTCGGCGGCCTCGCCGAGGTTGACGATGTGCTCGGCCAGCGGGGGCGGTTTGACGCCGTACGCCATCTGCTGGGCGTAGTCGGAGCAGGTGGTGTGGTTGTCGCCGCAGATGCCGCAGATCCGGGACGTGATGAAGCCCGCGTCGCGCGGGTCCTTGCCCTTCATGAACACCGAGTAGCCGCGGAAGAGCGACGAGGTGCTGTGGCATTCCACGACTTCCCGGTTGGCGAAGTCGATCTTCGTGTAGATGCCCAGGTTCCCGATGATCCGGGTGATCGGATCCCAGGACATGTCCACGAGCTGTGGCGGCTTGCGCTCGGTGGGCCGGGCCTCGGTGGTGGTCATCTGCGGTACTGCCCCTCGTGGTCGGTGGTGGGTGGGGTGACGGTCTTCGTCAGGGGCGCCAGCGCGGGTCGTAGCCGCTGGTCAGCTTGCGCTTGTTGTGGCGCCATCTGGGCTCGTGGTTGACGAGTTCGTTCGTCATGCCGCGCAGCCGGCGGATGACGGCGCCGTACGGCTTGATGGCCAGGGACGACAGGGTGCCGCCCGGGGGCTCGTCCATGAACGGCATGAACGCGTCGGGGAAGCCGGGCATCGTGCAGCCGATGCAGATGCCGCCGACGTTCGGGCAGCCGCCGATGCCGGCCATCCAGCCCCGCTTGGGCACGTTGCAGTTGACGACCGGCCCCCAACAGCCCGTCTTCACCAGGCACTTGGGCGAGTTGTAGTCCTTGGCGAAGCTGGCTTGCTCGTAGTACGAGCCGCGGTCGCAGCCCTCGTGGACCGTCTTCCCGAACAGCCACTGCGGGCGCAGCATGTGGTCCAGCGGGGGCGGCGGCGCGGAGCCGGCCGCGTGGTAGAGGACCCAGACGAGGGTCTCCATGAAGTTCTCGGGCTGGATCGGGCAGCCGGGCACGTTGACGACCGGCAGGTCGCCCGTGGAGCGGTAGTCCCAGCCGAGGTAGTCGGCGAGGCCCATGCAGCCGGTCGGGTTGCCGGACATGGCGTGGATGCCGCCGAAGGTGGCGCAGGTGCCGGCGGCGACCACCGCCCAGGCCTTGGGGGCCAGTTGGTCGATCCACCAGTTCAGGGTCTGCGGCTCGCCGGTCTCGGGGTCGTTGCCGAAGGACGTCCAGTAGCCGTCGCCCTCGATGATGTTCTGGTTGGGGATCGAGCCCTCGATGACGAGGATGAACGGGGCCAGCTCGCCGCGTACGGCCGCCCGGTAGGGGGCGAGGAAGTCCTCGCCGCCCAGGCTGGGCGAGAGCACCTTGTTGACCAGGTTCACCTTCGGCAGGCCGGGGATGAGTCCGAGCACCAGGTCCTCGATGGAGGGCTGGTCGGCGGCGGTGAGGGAGACGGTGTCGCCGTCGCAGCTCATGCCCTCGGAGATCCAGAGGATGGTGATCTCGTCGAAGCCTTCCCGTTCCTCGGCGCGAGCGGGTTCTTCGCTGACCTCGGCGGTGCTGCTGTGCGTTGTCATGTCATCGGCCTCCGCTGCATGGGTCGAGTGGCTCGAGCTCGTCGGGCCGGAAGTAGTGGAAACGGCCGTACCAGGAGTGCAGTTCGGCCGCTGGATCGTCGTCGAGGGTGACGGCGAGGTGCACGCTGCCGTCGACGTCGTGGAAGACGGCCGCCACCTCGGCGGTCCGCCCGGCCAGGAACATGTCCTGGGCGTCCGCGCCCCGTCCTCGCGGCCGGAGCCGTACACGGCTGCCGCCGCCGAGGGGTACGCCGTCGACGAGCACCGTGTCGGTGGACGGGGAGAGCCCGTCGTCGGCGCCCTCCTGCCACCAGGCCGGGCGTCCGACGGGAGCCGGCGTCGCCGGGGCGGTGACCGGCGTCAGGGAGCGGACGGCGCCGTGCAGCCGTTCGAAGACCTCCTGGGGCATGGTGTCGACCCGGTCGAGGATCGCGGCGGCGCGCGGATCGGTGGCCCGGGCCTCCTGCTTCTCCTCGTCGGTCAGCAGCATCGTGCGCAGCGTGAGGATCTCGTCGATCTCCGCCGCGTCGTGCAGGTCGCCGGGGCTCTCCGGGGCCACCTGGGGGTGGTCGGGGAGGATGATCGGGGCAGACAGCAGGATGCGTCCGGTCGTGTCCTCGGGTTCGCCGGGCTCCCCGGGCTCGGCAGGTTCGCCGCCGAGGACGGGGAAGGTGAACTCGTTGCGGCAGGCGGCCGCATGGGCCCGTAGCTCCGGGGGCGGGTCGGTCAGCGACACGAACCGCACGCCGTCGCCGCCGTCCCCGCCGTCCCCGCCGATGAGGGTGTGCGTGGCGATGAGCGCTCCGCGCAGCGCCTCGTCGCGTGTGGTGCGGGGATCCGGTGCCGGGCCGGTGTTCGTGGTGCGCACGCGGAGGCGGCAGAGGTCCGGCGCGAGCCGCTCGGCGACTACGGTGACGCTCGCGCGCACCTCCTCACGGCTGCGCACCACCCGTCCGGCGCCGGCCGGCAGGGGTTCGACGTCCGCACCGGCCGGCGCTCTCACCGCCACGGTGCGCTCGCCCTGCAGCAGGTCGTCCAGCGCGAACTCGGCGTCGAACTCGCGCGGTACCGCCTCGTCGAAGGTCAGATGCGTCGTGCCGTCGTCGGTCCGCAGCGACGCGACGGGGCGCGGGGCGCCGTCCGGGGCGGCTTCCTCCACCTGCTTGCGCTGCATCTGCAGACAGCGCACCCGCAGTCGTACGGTCGCCCCGGGCCGCCGCACCCGTACCAGGCACTCGGTGCGCTGGTACCAGGAGTCGGCGGAGCCGGACACGCCGGGGACGACGGGGCCGTCCGCCTCGACCCAGTCCCGGGGGAAGAGCACCCCGAACTGCCATCGGACGCGGTTCTTGGCCGAGGAGCGCCGGTAGGGATAGAGGAGGTAGCCCTCGTAGAGGACGGCGTCGGCGACGGCGCTCAGCTGCTCGAAGCCGCCCTCGGGGTCAGCGCATGCGGTGCCGCCCTCTGCCCGTACCACCGACATCGTGCCTCCTCGTCGCCCTGTGCACGCGCATCCCTTCCACCACGCTCACATCACTCACCCACGCTCGCCTCCTCCGGCGCAGCGTCACTGGGCCATTCGGGGAAGGGAGCGTGGATGCGAGTGGGTGTGGGTGGAGGTGCGGGCAGGAACCAGGAGCAGGCTCGGGCTCGGTCGACGAGGTCGTGGGCCTCAGTCCGACGGCACCGACTCCGGCAGGCCGAGCGCGGCGGACACATGGCGCCAGATGGAGGTGAGGGCCTTGTCGAGGGTGACCGTCGGGTCGCGCAGCATGAGGCGGATGCCGTAGCCGTCGCTGAGGGACAGGACGAGGGTGGCGAGGTCGTCCACGTCGGTCGGCGTGAACTCGCCGGACGCGATCCCGCGCCGTACGGCGTCCCCCACCCAGGCGTGCAGCTGCGCGTACAGGTCCACGGCGAAGACCCGGGTGGTCTCGTCGCGCAGCGCCCGCACCCACAGCTCCTGCCACAGCCGCCAGTCCTGGTGGAGCTCGGGGTCGGTCGGCAGCAGGTTGCGCACGATGCGGGCCAGGATGACCGCCGCCGGGGCCGTCTCCGCGTCGCGCTCGACGTCGACCGCCGTGTTGGCGAAGGAGTGGGTCATCGCCTCGGTGAACAGCTTCTCGCGCGTGTCGAAGTGGTAGTGCAGCAGCGCCGTCGACACCCCGGCCCGCTCGGCGACCATGCGCATGCGGATCTTCTCGAAGCCGATCTCGGCGATGACCTCGCACGCCGCGGCCAGGATGCGCTCACGTGTGTCTGCCGTGCGCACCTTGGTGGACATGCGGCTCCCCTCGCTGGACGGTCGTTCGCCGTGACCATTTTCCCTCACGGCCGCCTCGCCGGTACCGGTGTCTCGCGCCGCGGCTGTCCGTCGTACACGTGGAAGCCCCGCCCGGACTTCCGGCCCAGCAGTCCGGCCTCCACCATCCGGGACAGCAGCGGGGGCGGCGAGTACTGCGGCTCGCGGAACTCGGCGTACAGCGACTCGGCGATGGCCCGGGTGGTGTCCAGGCCGATCAGGTCGGTCAGGGCCAGCGGGCCGAGCGGGTGGGCGCAGCCGAGGACCATGCCGCGGTCGACGTCCTCGACACTCGCGCTGCCCGACTCCACCATGCGGACGGCGGCGAGCAGATAGGGCACGAGCAGCGCGTTGACGACGAACCCGGCCTTGTCGCGGGTGCGGACCACCTCCTTGCCGGCGTGATCCGCGAGACCGTCTACAGCGGTCCGACCACGACCTATCTGATCGAACTCGCCCCGGGCGTCACGCTGTCGGTGCTGGAGCAGAACACGGCCCGTGCGCGCATGGAGGACCGGTGGTGCGGCGGGGAGACGGTGGAGTTCGGGTGGCGGCCGGAGCACTGCCTGGTCCTGGCCTGAACACCCCCGACATCTCTGACGAAAGCGAAGTCATGCATCACGACGTGATCGTGCTGGGCGCCGGGCTGGCGGGGCTCTCCGCCGCCCGGGACCTGGCCGCCGCCGCCACCGACGTGCTCGTCCTGGAAGCCCGCGACCGGGCCGGCGGCCGGGTCGAGCAGACCCGCACACCCGACGGCCGTACCGTCCAGCTGGGCAGCGAGGTCGTCGGCCACGGGCACACCGCCTATCTCCGACTCGCCAAGGAACTGGGCCTTGAGCTGGTCCCCAGCTATGTCGCCGAACCCGGCCGGATGACCCGGGCCACGCCGGAAGGCCGCTCGGCCGGCGAGCCACCGCACTGGTTCGGCCCCGGGGACGCGGGCCTGCACGAGCGCCTCGGCGCGGAGTTCTCCGCCCTGGCCGCCACAGTCGACCCCGCCGACCCCTGGTCGAATCCGGACGCGACCGCCCTGGACTGGCTGTCGGTGGCCGACTGGCTGCGCTCCCGGCAGGCCACGCCCGCCGTAGTCCGCCTCTGGGACATCGGCCAACTCGCCCTGGCCGGCGGCTCCTACGAGCGGATCTCCCTGCTGGCAGCGCTCCGCAAGAGCGCGGCCGTGCCCGGCTCGGGCCTGGGCGACTACGACTACGAGGACTGGGAGGGCCTGCGGCTCGCGGAGGGATCGGCGACGCTCGCCGAGGTCATGGGCCGCGAACTCGGCCCGCGCATCCGGCTCGGCTCCCCCGTCGCCGCCCTGGACGTCCGCCCCGACTGGTGCACCGGTGCTGCGGCGCAAGCCGGTCGGTGTGTGCGCCCAGATCACCCCGTGGAACTACCCGCTGATGATGGCCGTGTGGAAGGTCGCGCCCGCGCTGGCCGCCGGGAACACGGTCGTCCTGAAACCGTCCGACACCACTCCGTCGTCGGCCGCGCTGCTGGCCCGGCTGGCCGGCGAGCATCTGCCGGCCGGCGTGCTCAACGTCGTGTGCGGCGAGCGCGACACCGGGCGGGCCCTGGTCGCCCACCCGGACGTCCGGCTGGTGGCCGTCACCGGAAGTGTCCGTGCGGGACAGGAGATCGCCGCCGCGGCGGCCGCCGACCTCAAGCGACTGCACCTGGAACTCGGCGGCAACGCACCGGTGTTGGTCCACGCGGACGCCGATCTCGACGACGCCGTCGAGCAGTTGTCGTCGCTGTCCTTCTACAACGCGGGCCAGGACTGCACGGCCGCGACCCGGATCCTGGTCGACCGGCGGATCCACGACAGGTTCCTGGAGCTCTTCGCCGACCGGGCTGCGCGACTGCGGCCCGGCTCCCCGGACGACGAGCACGCCGACTTCGGACCGCTCGCCAACGCCGCCCAACTCGCCAACGTGTGCGGGCTGTTGGAGCGGCTCCCGGATCACGCCGAGGTCGTCACCGGCGGTGCGGCCCTGGACCGCCCCGGCTACTTCCACCGGGCCACGGTGGTCGCCGGGGCGCGGCAGGAGGACGAGATCGTACGGTGCGAGGTGTTCGGACCGGTCCTCACCGTCCAGCCGTTCGGCGACGAGTCCGAGGCCTTCCGGCTGGCCAACGGGGTCACCCAGGGTCTCGCCGCGAGCGTGTGGACCCGCGATCACGACCGGGCGATGCGGGCGAGCCGCGCACTGCGCACCGGCATCGTCTGGGTCAACACGCACGGCACGACGGTGTCGGAGATGCCGCACGGGGGCGTACGCCACTCCGGCTACGGCAGTGACCTCTCCCTCACCGGGCTGCTCGACTACACGCAGGTCAAGCACGTCATGCTGTGATGGCTGAGGCCCCCGAGGCGCTTACCGGGTTCACTGCTTGGCGCCGAAGTTCTGGGTCCACCAGGGGCCGCCGGCGCCCTTGTGGATGCCGACGCCGATGTCCTTGAACGCGCAGTTGAGGATGTTGGCGCGGTGGCCGGGGCTGTTCATCCAGGCCTCCATCACGGCCTCCGGGGTCTGCTGGCCCTGGGCGATGTTCTCCCCGTACGTCGACCAGGTGTAGCCCGCGGCGGTGATGCGCTGCCCGGGGTCCGCGCCGTCCGGGTTGGTGTGGTCGAAGAAGTCGCGGGCGTCCATGTCCTCGGAGTGGCCCAGCGCGGCCTTGTTGAGCAGCGGGTCCTCCTGGAGCGGGCCGCAGCCGGCGGCCGACCGCTCCTTGTTCACCAGGGCGACGACCTGGGCGACCTCGCCCGTGGGGGCCGCCTGTGTCCGGGGCGTACTGGACGCGGTCCGGGTCGGGCGAGGAGACGGCCGGGAAGTCGGCACGCTCTTCCTGGTCGGGCTCGGGGACTTGGACGGCTTCGCCTTCTTGGCGGGCGAGGCGGACGGCGACGGGGACTTCGAGGCCGAGGGAGAGGTCTCGAGGGGCTCGCGTTCCGGCATGTCCACGACGGGGGCGCCGGCGGTCCGCGAGGCGGTGGCCTCCTCGGTGCCACCGGTCCCGGGCTCCGTGTCGAAGTACCACAGGCCACCGCCCGCCACGCAGGCCGCGACCACGGCACCGCCGACGACTCGGCGGCGGATCCGCCGGCGTCGGCGGGCCTCGGTGCGGGAGGTCCCACGCCCGCGCCCGCCACGGTGTCCTGATCCGGGGCCCGAACCGCCGGACCCCGCGGACGAGGGCAGCCGGGACGCGGACCCGGCCAGAGCCATTCCACCCGCGGCGGACAGCACACTGTCCAGAAGGGCGGGCGTCGCGGCGACCAGCGCCAGACCGGCCAGCAACCCCTCGGCAGGCATCAGCCCGGTCCACAATCCGGAGCAATGACCACAACCATGGGCATGCCGGGCTATTCGCTTGCGCCACAGCGCCGACGGCCGGCCGTCCCAGGAGGCCAGCGCGCCCTGGAGTTCCTGGCAGCGCGGCCGCGCGTCGAGCGCGCGCACCACCACACGGGCCGCCTCCAGCTGCGCCTTCATCCGCTGCACCCGCACCGCCGTGTGCTGCGGCGACAGTTCCAGGGCCGCGGCGACCTCCGGCCGCGTCAGCTCACCGGCGCACTCCAGCCACCAGAGCGACAGCAGACCCCGGTCGTCCGGCTCCAGCCAGCGCGTCGCGCGTGCGGTCTCCTGCCGCTGGCCGGACAGCTGGAGCCGCACCAGGGTCAGGTCCACGAAGTCGGCGCCCGGGTCGGCGAGGTCCTCGGCCTCCTCGACCGCGCCCGGGGCGGACTGCCGGTCGTGCCAGTGCGCCCGGACCTGGTTCATCGCGATGGCCACGAGCCAGGACCGGAAGTTCTCGGGGGAACGCAGACCGCCCAGCGCGTCGAGGGCCCGGAGCATGGTGTCCTGCACGACGTCGTCGACGTCGACCGAGCCGTTCAGCGCCCGTCCCACGATGTTGTAGACCAGCGGGAGAAAAGCGCTGACCAGGGCGTCCTGAGCCTCCGGATCGCCGCTTCGGGCAGCGGTCACCAGTGCCGCCGACTCCCTCGTGCGCTCTGTACCACTCATCAAAACTTCCCTGTCCTCGACGCCGAACGATGCTGTCCGATGCCTGGGAGATCGATCGGTGGGCTCGGGATAACAGTTCTTCGGACGCATGTTCCACGAGAGACTCGTGGGGCCCGCCGAGCGGCGCAATGGGGAACGTCACATCGAGGGGGACGGACCGCTGCCGAGCAGGCAGGGAGGCGCGGAATGCAGGGCAATGCCGCATAGATGAGGGGCAGTTATGGTACGTGCACGTTCAGAGCTTTTGCTCTGGAATCGTCGCTGTTGACCTTATTGCCCCTCATCTGGCGTCGGCGAACTCAGCGTCGCACGAGCCGGATCCGGTACGTCCGCGACTGCGACCCGTCCTCACTGGTCACGGTGACGACGGACACCGCCCCGCCGGGCTCGTCGAGACGGTCGACGGCGACGGTCGCGTAGGGATCGCGTGCCGTCGCCGTGACCCGGCTGCGGCTCGGGGTCTCGGTGACGACGCGGTAGGTGGTCGTGTCCGGGTCGAACGACGGGACGGGCTTCCCCGACACCTCGACGGACCGGGCGGCGGCGTCGGAGGAGACGCCGGGGGCCTTGGCGTAGACCTCGATCTCGCTCATGGTGAGGTAGCCGCCCTGGCGTGCGGTCATGACGACACGCACCTCGGACGCCGGCCCCGCCTTCAACGGGACGTCGACCATCGGTGTGCCGTCCGTCCCCACCGGCACGGGGCCGCTCGCGTCGGCCCAGGTTCCGGTGCCGGCCTCCCGGACCTGCACCTTCAGACTCTCGGGCAAGGATGCGCTGCTCCCGTCCCGGTAGAAGTGCGCGACGACGCGGCTCAGGTCGCGCGCCTTCGGCAGGGTGAAGGTGACCGTGTCGGAGGGGTTCTTGGTGTTCCCCGGCTTCCAGTTGGACCAGGCCTTCTCGGTCAGGTCGCCGTTGCGCAGGCGCTCCGCGGAGTAGCCGCTCTCGGTGAAGGTGGCGGCGACCGAGACACCCGGGTCCGCCGCGACGTTGGTCTGCGCGGGCTCCGTGATCTGCACACGGGCGGACGCCTCGACGGTGTCGCCGCCGACGATCCGGGCGACGCCGCGCACCGTCACGACACCGGTCGCGTCGTACGCCCCCTCGGGGGCCGGGTCCCAGGTCACCGGGAGGTCGGCCCGGCCGCCGTTGCGGCCGATGCCCACGACCGTCGCCGGAAGGTCGGGGGTGCCGCCCAGGTAGGTCTTGGCGCGTCCCGGAAGCGTCGAGGCGATCGTGTCGACGGTGACGACCGCCTGCGCGGGGATCCGCCGCCCGAGCGGATCGGTCGCCTCGCCCCTGACCCGCACCGTCCCGGGGTCGCGCCACTTCCGGTCCGGCGGGAGGTTCCACACGACGGGGAGAGCGCCCCGCGCGCCGTCCCGGAACACCGGCGTCGCCGTCGTCGGCAGCTCCGGCCGCAGCCCGGGGACGGTGAACACCTCGGCCGGTTCGGTCCGCAGCACGGTCTCGTCGGTCACGGTCCAGCGCTGGTTCGCCGCCGAGGTCGGGGTGTACGTGGAGACCTTGGCGCCGTCCGCCGTCGACTGTCCTGTGACGTCGGCCAGGCGGCCGGTGGCGGCGTTGACGAGCGTCCATGTGCCGTCACCGGTCGTCGACATGATCCACTGCGCCGCCTCGGCGACCTGTCCGCCGTCGCCGGCCGGTTCCTCCAGGACGGCTTGGTTGTCGCGTACGGCGAGCTGCCTGCCGGTCTCGGCGTGGGTGAGGGCGTAGCGCTCGCGGTTGTCCGTGCCGCGCGTCAACTTCCTCACCGACCAGAGCTGTTGGGCATTCGCGGGGTCGGTCGTGCGGATGACGGCACCGCTGACGTCGTCCGACGGCGTCAGCGACTTGCCGCTCTGCGCGCCCTGGAGCCGGTAGACATGCCCGGGCTGCACGAGCGCGGCGTCCCGTGCCACGCCGCCGACGCCGTCGACCAGGAAGGTGGTGACCGACTTGGCGGGGACGGTGAGGGTGGCGGACCGGTCGGTCACCCGGACCGGGGTGCCGCGCACCAGGGCGCCGTCGCCGCTCGTGACCACGGGAGTGACGGTGGCCCGCGGGGCGACCTTGCCGAAGCGGGAGAGGTCGAGGGTCACCGAGCGTGCGGTGGTGCCGCCGTTGACGTGCACCACGGTCGCCGCACGGCCGTTCTGCCGGACCGCGGCGACGCTGGACGGGTCGTCGACCTTCACGAAGTGGTCGCCGGGACGGATGTAGTGGGTGAAGTTCCGGATGGTGTGGAACTTGGAGTTGGTCCGGATCGGGCAGCTCTCCAGGGTGTCCTCGGCCGTGCAGTTGAACGGCACATGGATGCTGCCCCAGTTCTTGCCGGCCGCGGCCTGCGGGATGGCGTCCTCGACCGGCTGCCAGAACACCCAGGCCGAGGGCTCCAGTTCACGCATGTCGTCGACCATCCGGGTGGCGATGCCGAGCCCCGGTTCCATGCTGGTGAAGTCGGTGCCGGTGCCCCAGGTGCCCTCGACCTCGCTCATCCACAGCTTCTTGTCCGCGCCCTTGGCGATGTCCCGGGCGCTGGTGCGCTGACCGGTGCCGTAGGTGTGCACGTTGAGCTGATCGACGGCGGTTCGGGCGGGGGTGCCGTAGGCGTTCCAGTTCTGGGTGAAGATGCCGGGGTTGGTCTCGTCCATCGCGGAGATCTCGGCGTCGGTGTGTGCGCCCTTGAGGGCCTTCTCGAGTGCGAGGATCACCTTCTGCTGGAGCTCGGGGCCCGCGTGCGCGCCCTCCTGTCGCCCGCCCGTGGGCTGTCCGTCCGCGCCGATCTGGGTGCCCCAGTACGGGGTGTTGGGTTCGTTGAGCGGGTCGATGGTGTCGAACTCGATGCCGTGCGCCTGCTCGATGCGCTCGGTGACCCGGGTGAGGTACGTGGCGAAGTCGTCGACGCGGTCCGCGCGGATCTGGTCGGTGCTCGCGTCGAAGCCGCCGGAGACGTAGCCGCTGACGGTCTGGAACCAGGGCGGCGAGTTGCTGAACGCCTCCCAGCGGCTGACCTTGCCCTTGACCTGGTCCACCCACCAGCGCTGCCCGGCGTCTGCGTCCCAGTCCCAGTGGTCCGGGTCGTTCGGGTCCCACCAGTCCATGTCCTTCTGGGTCGTCCCCTCGGGGGCCTTCCAGAAGCCTTCCATGGTGGCGCCGGGCTTCATGTAGTCCGTGCGGACGTCGGGGGCGTTGCCGCCGCCGATGTTGTAGCGGGCGATGTTGAGGCGGAGGCCGTCCGCACCGAACAGCATGTCGACGAGCCGTCTTCGGATCGGGTCCGGATAGCCGCCGGTGGCGTTGGCGAACCAGACGAGGCTCGTGCCCCACCCCTCGAACTCCTGCTGCTGGTAGGAGGGGTCGATCCGGACGGTGACCGCGCTCCGGGGAGACGAGTCCGCCGCGCTCGCCACGGGCGGGGCCATGAGACTCGCGCCGAGCGCGAGGGGGACCGTCGGCGCCAAGGCCCGGACCATGCGACGCCGAACTATGCGATGCCGGACTATGCGATGCCGATGAGGCACGGCACTCCCTTCCACAACACAGAGCTGAACAGAACCGAACAGAAGGAATCGCGCTCAGGGAATGCTGAGGGACGGTAATGAACTCGTCAAGGTGGCGGACGAGTTGGGTCCTCACATGAGGGTTCGCCGAGTTCATTGACATGCACAAGGAGGGTCATTACTCTCCGGAGCCCTGGGAAAGCGCTTTCCCGAGCTCGGTCCAACTGCCGTGCCAGCACTGGCATTTAGCGCGACTTTCGCACGATCGAACAAGATCCCCCTCGTCTTCGCCCTGCTGCCCTGCTGCCCTGCTGCCCTGCTGCCGCCGGTGTCGGGAAGCGCGGCGCCTGAACTTCCGTCGCCCCCCCCAAGAAGAGGCAGAACCGCCTGCGCGACGGACACCCCCCCCACCCCCCACAGGAGGCCCCCTCCATGAATTCACGCCACATCCCGATGCCCTCGCGGCACACGCCCATACCCTTGCGCTCCAAGGCGGTCATGGCAGCCCTGGCAGCCGCCCTGCTGACCGGCCCGGGCATCGCGCAGGCCACCCCCCAGGCCGCCTCGCAGTCCGCTCCGGCCGCGCGGGAGCAGGTGTCGGCGGCTGCGACCATCACTTGGACGCTCGAACGCGCCGGCAACCCCACCGAGGACCAGCGCACGGCCTACGACCTCATCACCAGGGCCATGAACGCGGCGGTGGCCCGCTACAACAACCTCAGCGACCTGGGCAAGAGCATCACCGTCCGGTACGACCCGGGCGTGCCCACCGCCGACGGCAACATCAACGGCACCATCCGCTTCGGCAACCGCGCCTACATGAACGAGCGGACCGCGCTGCACGAGATCGCCCACACCATCGGCGTGGGGACGAGCTCGGGCTGGTCGCGCCTCGGCGGCAGCGGCACCTGGACCGGTGCGCAGGCCACGGCGCTGGTCAGGCAGTTCGACGGAGCGAGCGCCAAGATCTCGACCGGGGGTGGCCACTTCTGGCCGTACGGCCTGAACTACGACAACGAGTTCTCGAACACGGCGGCCGACCGCCACGTGCAGATCGTCGCCGCGATGGTGCGCGACGGGCTGTGATCCGACGGTTGTGGTCCGAAGGGCTGTGATCCGACGGGGGCTTTGATCCGACGGGCGGTGACCCAACGGGCTGATGTCCGGGAGCCGTTCGCGCTCCCGGACATCTCCGTACGGTGTTGCGCGCGTCCTGCGTCCTACTGTGTGGAGGGGCGCCAGGCACTGGCCAGGCACTGCCCTCCGTCCGAGCCTCAAGGAGCAGCTGGCCGTGAACGTCGAGATCCCTCCCTTCCTGCGCGAGACCGCCGTCGGGCTCGGGGCCGGCGTTCCGTACGCACTGAAGGTCCTGGCCGGCCGCCTGGCGGACGACCCGGACATGGGCAGCCCCTCCCAACTGCCCGGCATCCTCACCGTGATGGTCGACGGCGACCCGTTCGAGGACTGCCCCGACCTGGCCGTCGGCTACATCCGGGAGCCCGACCGGATCCAGATCCGGTACGTGAGCCCGGTCGCCGTCGCCGAGCCCGCCGCGGACGAGGAAAACGCACAGCAGCAGGCACACGCACAGGCGCAGGCGCAGGCGCAGGCTGCCGACCCTGCCGCCGACGCGGTGGCCGTCCGGCAGGTCGCCGACGCCTGGCAGCGCGTCACGGGCTGGCTCCAGCGGAACGCGCCCGACTCCGCCGCCGCACTGCGCGCGGGTGCGGGGCCCGCCGCCATCGCCGCCGTGGAAGAGGAACTCGGTGTTCGGATACCCGTCGAGCTGTGTGTCCTTTGGCTGTTGACGGCGGGCGACGACGGGGTGGACGGCGGAGGGTGTCTGCCGGGCAACAACGCCCTCATGCCACTCGACGCCGTGGTCGCCGAGCACCGCCGCGAGATGGATGCCCAGACCCGCCAGGACGCCCTCGACGCCGACCGTCCCGAAGACGAGCGGATCACCTTCTGGAGGCCCACCTGGATCCCGGTCGTCTCCCACAGCGTGAACGACAGCACCTCGGGGCTGTACCTGGACACCGAGACGGGCTTCCTGGGCCACTGGTCCCGCTACAACGACCACTCCGACGACGAACTCGACACGCTGGTCACCTACTTGGAAGAAGCCGCCGACATGCTGGAGGCGCCCGCCCTCGCCACACGGGACAAGCCCGGCCTGGCCGGCCGGGCACTGGTGTGGCGCAGGGGGCTTGATGCCGCGCAGGCGGACCGGTGGCGACCCCTGGCATGAGCGCGTCCGGGGAGAGGGAGCTTGTCGAACGGGTCGACGAGCACGACGAGGTCGTGGCCGTCGTCAGTCGCGACGAAGCGATTCGCCACCGGTGGCTGCATCGGATCGCGACGGTCGTGTGCCGCGACCCGGCCGGACGGACTCTGGTGCACCGCCGCCCCGACCACGCCGCCCGTTTCCCGGGCCGGTTCAACTGGATGCTCGGCGGGGCCGTAGAGGTCGGTGAGTCCTACGAGGAGGCCGCCGCACGGGAGTTGGCCGAGGAACTGGGTGTCCGGGTGATCCCGAGGTTCGTGCTCAAGTTCCCCTGCGCGGGCGCGATCAGCCCGTACTGGCTCGGCCTGCACGAGGCGGTCGTCACCGGACCCGTCTCACCCGACCCCGAGGAGATCGCCTGGCACGACTGGTTGACTGATCCCGAACTCGCCGAACTGGTCCGCCATGAGGCGTTCGTGCCCGATGCCCGCGAGGCATTCCACCGCTATCTCGCCGAGCGCCGGCCCGGAAATACGAGGTGAGACCAGCTTCGCCGCAAGGGTCAAAGTGCGCGCCAGTGCTATATGACATGATGCCGACATGACTCAGTCGACCTCTCGTCCCGATGTCCTGGTCATCGGGGCAGGCATCGTGGGTGCAGCGTGTGCGTACTACTGCACGGCCGTCGGGCTGCGGGTGGTGGTGGTCGACCGGGGTGGCATCGGCGGTGGCACCACCAGTGCGTGTGAAGGCAACATCCTGGTCTCCGACAAGGAGCCCGGACCCGAACTCGACCTGGCGCTGCTGTCGTCCCGTCTGTGGCAGGAGATCGGCGAGGATCTGGGCAGGAGCGCGATCGAGTACGAGGCCAAGGGCGGCGTGGTCGTCGCGGGATCGCGGGAGACGGCCGAGGGGCTGCGTCAGCTGACGGCGGGACAGCGGACGACCGGGGTCGACGCGGTCGACATCGGGGCGGACGAACTGTTCGAGCTGGAACCCAACGTAACCCGGGAGGCGGCCGGCGGGGCGTTCTACGCCCAGGACGCACAGGTCCAACCGACGCTGGCCGCGGCCCAACTGCTGCGCCGGGCCCGGCTGCGCGGGGCGACGGTGCATGTCGGCACGGGCGTCACCGGCTTCGTGCGCGACAGGCGGGGCGCGGTCACGGGCGTGCGGACCGACTCCGCCGACGTCCCGGTCCTGCACGCGCGGTGGGTGGTCAACGCGGCGGGCACCTGGGCCGGGCAGCTGTCCGAACTCGCCGGGGCCCCGGTGCCGGTCCTGCCGCGCAAGGGCTTCATCCTGGTGACCGAACCGCTGCCGCGCGTCGTACGGCACAAGGTCTACACCGCGGAGTACGTGGCCAACGTCGCCAGCGGTGACGCGGGCCTGGAGACCTCGGTCGTCGTCGAGGGAACCCGGGCCGGGACCGTCCTGATCGGCGCCAGCCGTGAGCGGGTCGGCTTCGACCGCAGTATGTCCCTGCCGGTGCTGCGCAGGCTGGCGGCCCAGGCCATCGGGCTCTTCCCGTTCCTCGCCGACATCTCCCTGCTGCGCTGCTACCTCGGGTTCCGCCCCTACTGTCCGGACCATCTGCCCGTCATCGGCCCCGACCCGCGCGCACCCGGCCTGCTGCACGCCTGCGGTCACGAAGGAGCCGGGATCGGGCTGGCCGCCGCCACCGGTCGTCTGCTGGCCCAGCATCTGTCCGGCGACAAGCCCGATCTGGACCTGACGCCGTTCCGCCCGGACCGCTTCGAGGAGGCGACCCCTTGACCACCGCGCCGCTCAGCTTCACCTTCACCTTCGACGGCGAGCCCGTGCAGGCACAGTCCGGGCAGAGCGTGGCCGCCGCTCTCATCGCCTCCGGGCGGCGCTCCTGGCGGCACACCCGCGTCGAAGGCCGCCCGCGCGGTGTGTTCTGCGGCATCGGCGTGTGCTTCGACTGCCTGGTGACCATCAACGGCCGCCCCAACCACCGCGCCTGCCTCGTCGAGGCCCGGCCCGGCGACACGGTCACCACCCAGGAAGGAGCGGGGCATGACGACCTCGCGTGCTGAGCAGCCGGTCGCCCGGTACGACATCGCCGTCCTCGGTGCCGGACCGGCCGGCCTGTCAGCGGCCGTGGCCGCCGCGGCACAGGGCAGCCGTACCGTGCTGATCGACGCGGGAGCGCGGCCGGGCGGCCAGTACTGGCGTCACCGGGACGGCGACGACGGCGCCCGTCACCACGGCTGGAGCCAGTTCCGGCGCCTCCAGCGGGAGTCGGCCGCACACCATCTGCTCGACCACCGCTTCGGCCACTCGATCTGGCACGTGGAACGCACCGAAGAAGGTTTCACCACCCATACCACCTGCGACGACGCACCCCGCGCCCTCCGCAGCCGGACCGTGATCGTGGCGACCGGCGCCTACGACCGCCAACTGCCCTTCCCCGGCTGGACGATCCCGGGGGTCTTCACGGCCGGAGCGGTCCAGGCGCTCCTCAAGGGACAGGGGGTGCCGGCCGGGAAGCGTATCGCCGTCGCGGGCACCGGACCCTTCCTGCTCCCGGTGGCCACGGGCCTGGCCGAGGCCGGCGCCACGGTCGTAGGAGTCTTCGAGGCCGGACTGCCCACCGCCTTCGCCAGACACCCGCTCGCCGCCCTGCGCAGCCTGCCCAAACTGGCGGAGGGCGCCGGGTACTTGAGCACCCTCCGCAAGCACCGCGTCCCCTACCGCACCCGCACCACCGTCATCGCCGCCCACGGCACCGACGCCGTCACCGGCGCCACCGTCGCCCGGCTGGACGACCGGTGGCGGATCGTGCCCGGCAGCGCCCGCCAGATCGACTGCGACACGGTCGCGGTCGGCTACGGCTTCACCCCGCAGACCGAAATCCCCCTGCAACTCGGCTGCGAGATGGCACGGGACGCCGACGGCAGCCTCGTCGCCCGCGTCGACTCACGGCAGCGCGGTACCGCCGACGGCGTCTACGTCGCGGGCGAGGCGTGCGGTGTGGGCGGCTCCCAACTCGCCGTGATCGAGGGAGAGTTGGCAGGACTGCATGCCTCGTACGCGACCAACGGTTCCCTCGTCGACCGTCGGCGCCTGACCCGGCTGCTGCGGCGGCGTGCCGCCCAGCGGTCCTTCGCCGCTGCCATGCACCAGGCGTATCCGGTGCCGGACGGCTGGCAGAGCTGGCTGGACGAGGACACCACGGTCTGCCGCTGCGAGGAGGTCACGGCCGGAACCGTCCGCCGGGCCGTGAGCGACCTCGGGGCGACCGACCCGCGCGCGGTCAAGCTCTACGCCCGCCCCGGCATGGGCCTGTGCCAGGGCCGTGTCTGCGGCTACGCCACCGCCTGTCTGGTCGCCCGCGCCAACGGCCGGCAGCCCACCGCCGACGACCTGCGCGGCATGGCCGCACGCCCGGTCGCACAGCCCCTCACCCTGGGCGCCCTCGCCGCCGGCGGCGACGACAACAGCCTCTGATCACCGCGGGTTTGCCCACGTCACCAGTGACAGGGACTCACGGCCTATGTAATGTGATATTGCACTGTTCCCGCTGGCTCCCGCTGGCTCCCGCTGGCTCCTGATAGCCCCTGCTGGCTCCCGATGGTGGGATCACCGACACGTGGAGGACTCATGACCCGGGCGAAGCCCTGGCACGGCATGCTCGTCGCCACCGCACTCCCCCTGCGCGAGACCCCGAACGGCGACCTGGCCGTCGACTTCGACACCTACGCCGACCATGTCGCCTGGCTCGCCGCCAACGGCTGCGACGGTGTCACGCCGAACGGCTCCCTCGGCGAGTACCAGAACCTGTCCGCCGAGGAGCGCGCGCGGGTGGTCACCACCGCCGTGGCCGCCGCGCCCGACGGCTTCACCGTGATGCCCGGGGTGGCCGCCTACGGCGCGGACGAGGCCCGCCGCTGGGCCGAACAGGCCGGCGAGGCGGGCGCCTCCGCGGTGATGCTGCTCCCGCCGAACTCCTACCGCGCCGACGACCGCGCGGTCGTGGCGCACTACCGTGAGGTCGCCAAGGCCGGTGTGCCGGTGGTCGCCTACAACAACCCGCACGACACCAAGGTCGACCTGGTCCCCGAGCTCCTGGCCGAGCTGTTCGACGAGGGGCTGATCGTCGCGGTCAAGGAGTTCTCCGGCGACATCCGCCGCTACTACCGGATCACCGAACTCGCCCCGGGCCTGGATGTCCTGGCCGGCACCGACGACCTGGCCCTGGAGATGGCCGTCGCCGGGTCGCCGGGCTGGATCTCCGGCTACCCCAACGCCCTGCCGCGCGCCTGCGCCACCCTGTGGGAGGCGGCCGGAAAGGGCGACCTCGCCACCGCGCTCCCCCTGTACCGCATCCTGCACCCGCTGCTGCGCTGGGACTCGCGTACCGAGTTCGTGCAGGCCATCAAGCTCAGCATGGACCTCGTCGGCCGCTACGGCGGTCCCTGCCGCCGGCCCCGCCTGCCGCTCACCCCGGAGCACGAGGCGGTCGTGCGCACCGCGACCGAGAAGGCCATCGCGGAAGGACTCGCCTGACCATGCGCAGCAACCGGGTCTTCCACGCCGTCGACTCCCACACCGAGGGGATGCCGACCCGGGTGGTCACCGGTGGCGTCGGAGTCGTCCCCGGGGCCACCATGTTCGACCGGCGCCGGTACTTCATCGACCACCTCGACCACATCCGCCGGCTGCTGATGAACGAGCCGCGCGGCCACTCGGCGATGAGCGGCGCGATCCTCCAGCCGCCCACCCGGCCGGACGCGGACTTCGGCGTCCTCTACATCGAGACCTCCGGCTGTCTGCCCATGTGCGGACACGGCACGATCGGCGTCGCCACGGTCCTGGTGGAGACCGGCATGGTCGAGGTCGCCGAGCCGGTCACGACGATCCGGCTGGACACCCCGGCCGGGCTCGTCGTCGTCGACGTCCGCGTGGAGGACGGCTCCGCCAAGGCCGTCACCCTGCGCAACGTCCCCTCGTTCGCCCTCGCGCTGGACCGGACCGTCAAGGTCGGCCCGTGGGGAGAGGTCGCCTACGACATGGCCTTCGGCGGCAACTTCTACGCCGTCGTCGAACTGGACGACCTCCAGATCCCCTTCGAACGGGCCCACAAGAACCGGCTGATGGAGGCGGGCCTGGCCATCATGGCGGCCATCAACGAACAGGACCGCCCCGTCCATCCCGGCAACCCCGAGATCAACGGCGTCCACCACGTCTACCTGGCCGCCCCGGGTTCGACCGCCGCCCACTCCCGGCACGCGATGGTCATCCACCCGGGCATGTTCGACCGCTCCCCGTGCGGCACCGGCACCAGTGCCCGCATGGCCCAGCTGCACGGGCGCGGACTGCTGCCGCTGAACACGGAGTTCCGCAACGAGTCGTTCATCGGCACGCACTTCATCGGCGAACTCGTCGAGGAGACGGAGGTGGCCGGCCACCGTGCGGTCATCCCCACGGTCACCGGCCGCGCCTGGATCACCGGCACCGCCCAGTACATGTACGACCCGGACGACCCCTTCCCGCAGGGGTTCGAGCTGTGACCGTCCCGCGCGTGCCCCGCCATCAGGCATGTCGGCGGCATGCGCGGAACCATGCGATACATCACATAGTGCGGGCCCGGTTAGCATGAACGAGCCACCGCTCAGGTCGAAGTCGAGCGTGGAACGATCCCGCCGCCGACAGTGAGGACCAGCCATGAGCGCGGACGACGGCACGACCGTGAAGCTGCCTTCGTTCCGTGGGCGCCGGAACCTCCGTCAGGAGATCACCGAGACGCTGCGCGGAGCCGTCATCGCGGGCGAGATGACACCGGGCGCCGTCTACTCCGCCCCCAGCCTCGCCGAGCAGTTCGGCGTCTCCCCCACCCCCGTGCGCGAGGCGCTGCTCGACCTCGCCAAGGAGGGCCTCGTCGAAGTCGTCCGCAACAAGGGCTTCCGGGTCACGGCCCTCTCGCCCAAGGAACTCGACGACATCACCGAGCTCCGGGCGCTCATCGAGCCGCCCACGGTCCGCCGTATCACCGAACAGGGCGTGTCCGCGAAGGCCATCAAGCAGCTGCGTCCCCTCGCCGCCGGCATCGAGAAGGCGGCGGCGCGCCGGGACTTCATCGCGCACGTCACCATCGACATGCAGTTCCACCTCGCCCTGCTGGAACTGGCGGACAACCCCCGCCTGCTGGAGACCGTGCGGTCCCTGCGGACCAGCTCCCGCATCTACGGTCTGCGCGAACTCCCGGACGGAGACGCGCTGTTCGACTCCTCCCACGAGCACGCCGAGCTGCTCGACCTCGTCGAGGCCGGCGACGCGGACGGCGCGGAAGCCCTGATGCGCCGCCACATCGGCCACGTACGGGGCATCTGGAGCGAGAAGAACCTCACCGAGGACCCCAGCTGACCTCCGTCGAGGCCGGAAATCGACGAATGCCCGAGAACCTCCGCACCCGGTGACGCGCCCTGACTCCCGGCACATCCGGGATCACGCCAATATCGGCACGCGGCAACGAGCGGGCGACGGGCACCTGGCGGCTCGCACCGGCCGCTCCCGCCCACCGCGTGCCTGCACAAACGCGGCCTCACCGGCGACTTCACATGCCCGTCACAGGTCCATCACATCTGGCACACATTCGGCCGTTCGTCGGCCCGGGCCCTCCTGATGAGGCAGACGGCGGACGCGTCGCCTGCCTAACGTCCCGGGCCATGCGATCACCACGTATGAGACGCCTGGGTCTCACCACCGTTCTCGGTCTGTTCCTCGCGTTCTTCGGCCTGGCCCCCAGCGCGAGCGCGGCCGACCCCGCGCCGGCCGGCCTCACGTTCGCCACCGACGCCGCCACCACGACGCCCGGCGGCACGGTGCAGCTGTCCATGACGCTGACCAACAACAAGACGTACGACGTCCTGTTCGTCTACCAGACGATCGAGCCCACCTGGCTCACCACCCAGCGCCCGGACCTGAAGTACAGCTTCACCGGCTGCACCCTCGCCACGGCCGCGGGCAGCACCCCGTGCGCCGGGACCGGCCCGAGCAACCTCGGCACGAATTACGGGGCCACCATCCCGCCCGGGCAGAGCCGGACCGTCACGCTGACCCTCCAGGTCGCCGCCGACTCGGGCTGCAACGGCAACATCGGCTTCTACTCGTACTACTACGCCGAGTTCAGCGACACGACCAACACCAGCGGCGGCCCGGTCTTCACGCCGGAGACCCGGGTGCTCTGCGCCTGACACCGCTCGGCCCGCCGGTCAACCCGTCGACGCCCCGCGCAGGTTCCACACCTGCGCGGGGCAACACGAACTCGGCTCAGGCGAGTTCCACCAACAGATCGCCGCCCTCGACCTGCTGGATGGGGTTGATGGCCAGGCGAGCGACGCGGCCGGACTTCGCGGCGGTGATCGAGGCCTCCATCTTCATCGCCTCGATGGTGGCCACCGTGGCGCCGGCCTCCACCTCCTCGCCCTCGGACACCGTCAGGGTGACCACACCGGCGAAGGGCGCCGCGACATGGCCGGGGTTGGCCCGGTCGGCCTTCTCCGTCACCGGGACGTCCGAGGCGGCCGCCCGGTCGCGGACCTGGATCGGACGCAACTGGCCGTTCAGGGACGACATGACGGTGCGCATGCCGCGCTCGTCCGCGTCACCGACGGCCTGGAGCTCGATCAGCAGCCGCACCCCGCGCTCCAGGTCGACGGCGTACTCCTTGCCCGGGCGCAGCCCGTAGAAGAAGTCCTTGCTGTCGAGCACGCTGGTGTCGCCGTAGGTGTCACGGTGGGTGTCGAACTCGCGTGTCGGCGCCGGGAACAGCAGCCGGTTCAGCGTCTCGCGCCGGTCCTTCGCCAGCCCCTCGCGGTCGTCGGCGGTCAGTTCCTGCATCGGCTTGGCCTCGGCGCGGCCCTTCAGCGCCTTGCTGCGGAACGGCTCGGGCCAGCCGCCGGGCGGGGTGCCCAGCTCGCCGCGCAGGAAGCCGATGACGGAGTCGGGGATGTCGAAGCGGTCCGGATCCGACTCGAAGTCCGCCGGGGAGACCCCTGCGCCCACCAGGTGCAGCGCCAGGTCGCCGACCACCTTGGAGGAGGGAGTGACCTTCACCAGACGGCCGAGCATCCGGTCGGCTGCGCCGTACATCGCCTCGATGTCCTCGAAGCGGTCGCCCAGGCCCAGCGCGACCGCCTGGGTGCGCAGGTTGGAGAGCTGTCCGCCGGGGATCTCGTGGTGGTAGACGCGGCCGGTCGGCGAGGCCAGGCCCGCCTCGAAGGGGGCGTAGACCTTGCGGACGCTCTCCCAGTACGGCTCCAGGTCGCCGACGGCCTGGAGGTCGAGGCCGGTGGGCCGTTCGGAGTGGTCGGTCGCGGCGACGATCGCGGAGAGCGACGGCTGCGAGGTCGTACCGGCCATGGACGCCACGGCCCCGTCCACCGCGTCCGCGCCGGCCTGGATGGCGGCGAGGTAGGTGGCGAGCTGGCCGCCCGCGGTGTCGTGGGTGTGGATGTGGACCGGCAGGTCGAACTCCCGGCGCAGGGCCGACACCAGCTTCGCGGCGGCCGGTGCGCGCAGCAGACCAGCCATGTCCTTGACGGCCAGGACGTGGGCGCCGGCGTCGACGATCCGCTCGGCCAGCCGCAGGTAGTAGTCCAGGGTGTACAGCTTCTCCGACGGGTCGGACAGGTCGGAGGTGTAGCACAGGGCCACCTCGGCGACGGCCGTGCCCGTCTCCCGTACGGCCTCGATGGCGGGCCGCATCTGGTCGACGTCGTTGAGGGCGTCGAAGATGCGGAAGATGTCGATGCCGGTTGCGGCCGCCTCCTGCACGAAGGCGTCGGTCACCTCGGTGGGATACGGCGTGTAGCCCACGGTGTTGCGGCCGCGCAGCAGCATCTGGAGGCAGATGTTGGGCGCGGCCTCCCGCAGGGCGGCGAGGCGCTCCCACGGGTCCTCGGCGAGGAAGCGCAGGGCCACGTCGTAGGTCGCGCCGCCCCAGCACTCCAGGGACAGCAGCTGGGGCAGGGTGCGGGCCACCACGGGGGCGACGGCGAGCATGTCCTTGGTGCGTACCCGGGTGGCCAGCAGGGACTGGTGGGCGTCGCGGAACGTGGTGTCGGTGACGCCGATGGTGGGCGAGGCGCGCAGCCAGCTCGCGAAGCCCTCCGGGCCGAGCTCGGCGAGCCGCTGCCGGGACCCGGCCGGCGGCTCACCGGCCGGGAGCGCGGGCACCTTGGTCAACGGGTCGATCAGGTCGGGCCGTTCGCCGTGCGGCTTGTTGACGGTGACGTCGGCGAGGTAGGTGAGCAGCTTGGTGCCGCGGTCGGCGGAGTGGCGGGCGGTGAGCAGGTGCGGGCGCTGCTCGATGAACGACGTGGTGACCCGGCCGGCCTGGAAGTCGGCGTCGTCCAACACGGCTTGCAGGAAGGGGATGTTGGTGGCCACGCCGCGGATGCGGAACTCGGCGACGGCGCGCCGGGCACGTCCGACCGCGGTGGTGAAGTCCCGGCCCCGGCAGGTGAGCTTCACCAGCATGGAGTCGAAGTGCGCGCTGATCTCCGTACCGGCGTGGGTGGTGCCGCCGTCGAGACGGATGCCCGAGCCGCCCGGCGAGCGGTAGGCGCTGATCCGGCCGGTGTCCGGGCGGAAGCCGTTGGCGGGGTCCTCGGTGGTGATCCGGCACTGGAGCGCGGCACCGCGCAGGGTGATCTTCTCCTGTGCGAGGCCGAGGTCGGCGAGGGTCTCGCCGGCGGCGATGCGCAGCTGCGACTGGACCAGGTCGACGTCGGTGACCTCCTCCGTCACCGTGTGCTCGACCTGGATGCGCGGGTTCATCTCGATGAAGACGTGGTTGCCCTCGCGGTCGAGGAGGAACTCCACGGTGCCGGCGTTGCGGTAGCCGATCTGCTGGGCGAAGCGCACGGCGTCGGCGCAGATGCGGTCGCGCAGGCCGGGGTCGAGGTTCGGGGCGGGGGCGAGTTCGATCACCTTCTGGTGGCGGCGCTGCACGGAACAGTCGCGCTCGAAGAGGTGGATGACGTTGCCCTGGCCGTCGGCGAGGATCTGCACCTCGATGTGGCGGGGCTCGACGACGGCCTTCTCCAGGAAGACCGTGGGGTCGCCGAACGCGGACGCCGCCTCGCGCGATGCCGCCTCGATGGACTCGCGCAGCTGGGCGGGGTCCTCGACGCGGCGCATGCCGCGTCCGCCGCCGCCCGCGACCGCCTTGACGAAGACGGGGAAGCCGATCTCCCCGGCGGCGGCGACGAGCTCGTCCACGTCGTTGGACGGCTGCGAGGAACCCAGCACCGGCACACCGGCCGCGCGGGCCGCGGCCACCGCGCGCGCCTTGTTGCCGGTCAGCTCCAGGATGTCCGCGCTCGGTCCGACGAACGTGATGCCCGCCTCTTCGCACGCCCGGGCCAGATCGGGGTTCTCGGACAGGAAGCCGTACCCCGGGTAGACGGCGTCGGCTCCCGCGCGGCGGGCCGCGCGGACGATCTCCTCCACGGAGAGGTAGGCCCGCACCGGGTGCCCCGGCTCACCGATCTCGTAGGCCTCGTCGGCTTTCAGCCGGTGCAGGGAGTTGCGGTCCTCGTGCGGGAAGACGGCGACGGTGCGCGCCCCCAGCTCGTAGCCTGCGCGGAACGCACGAATCGCGATCTCGCCGCGGTTGGCTACCAGCACCTTGCGGAACATCCTTGATCCCTTCAGCCTGCCGGTGACGGATCACCCAATGGTGTCGGCGGTGCCTCGCTCACGCCATGTGAGCCGGGCCACTTGCGGCCTACGCTGTCCTTGAGCCTCCCGTGGTCAAGGGTGGTGAAGCGAGGTGCCCTGATGACCAGCGCGAGTCACCGCGGTGCACGTGCCCCCGATGCGATCGGCGAAACGCCTGATCGGAGCACGTACGCCATCGGGCATGCCGGGGTGTTCCAGGATCTGCTTCCGCTCGCGCTCTGGGTGGCCGATGCCGATGGGGGCCTGGTGCAGTGGTCGCTCGCCGCACAGGACCTCCTCGGTCACACACCGGAGCAGATGGTGGGCCAGGACGCCGACCGCATGCTCGTGCCCGAGGAGAACCGGGAGCTGGCCGACCGGCTGACCCGGATGGTGCGGGCGGGTGCGGCGGTGGTCGCACGGCTGCCGGTCCGGCATCGCGACGGGGGCCTGGTCGAGATGGAGATGTGGCTCTGTCCGATCGCGGACGCGCGGGGGCGTACGGGGGTGCTGGCCATCGCGGCGGAGACCTCCGCCGTGGAGCGGATGCGGGACGCGCTGGCCGCGCTGGAGGGCCTGTTCACCCAGTCACCGATCGGCCTGGCCATGCTCGGCCCCGACCTGCGTTTCCTCCGGGTCAACGAGGCGCTGTCCCAGATCGACGGCGTGCCCGTGGCCGAGCACGTCGGGAAACGCGTGACCGAGATCGCCCCCGGCGCCGGCGCGCTGGAGTCGGTGATGCGGCAGGTCCTGGACCGGGGTGAGTCGGTGGTCGACTTCCGTTACACCTCCGGCGTCTCGGACCCGCGACGGACCCGGACCTGGTCCTGCTCCTACGCCCCCTTGCTCGGCGGAACCGGACAGCGGGTGGGTGTGATCGCTTCGCTCATCGACGTCACGGAGGGGCAGCGGGCCCATCTGGAGGCGGAGCGGGCCCGGCAGCGTCTCGCGCTGCTGGCGGAGGCGGGCACCCAGATGGGCTCCACGCTGGATCTCACACAGACGGCGCAGGAAGTGGTCCGCGTCCTGGTGCCCCGGCTGGCCGACTCGGCCGACGTGCAGCTGCTGGAGGAGGCGATGGCCCCGGACGAGACCGCCGCGTCGGCGCACGGGGTGGTCCGCCGCGTCGCGGCGACCTTCACGGATCCGGCAGCGCCGGCCGACCTCCTCGCGGTCGGCATGACCCTGCAGATCCCGCCCGGCTCGATGTACGAACGGCTCATCGGTGCCGGGCGCCCGATGAACCTCTACCTGAGAGACATCGGCCCGCTGGTCACCACCCCCGCCACCGGTCGGCTGCACGAGTACCTGCGGGCCCGCGTCGGGTCGGCGCGCCTGATCCCGCTGGTCGCGCGGGGCACCGTGCTCGGCGCGGTCACGGTCACCCGGACCCGCGATCGGGAGCCGTTCGACGACCAGGACACACTACTGATCGACGAGCTCGTCGCCCGGGCGGCGCTGAACATCGACAACGCGCGTATGTACAGCCGCGAGCGCGACGCCGCGCTCACCCTCCAGCGCAGCCTGATGAACCCCGCCCTGCCGACGGTCAGCGGACTGGAGCTCACCGGGCGCTATCTTCCGGCCGGCGATCACGAGGTCGGCGGCGACTGGTTCGACGCCGTCGCCCTGTCGGGCGGCCGGACCGCCCTGGTGATCGGGGATGTGATGGGGCACGGAATCCACGCGGCGGCGGTGATGGGCCAGCTGCGCACCGCCGTACGGACCCTGGCACGCCGGGACACGCCGCCGGACCAGCTGCTGCGTGCCCTGGACGCCGCGGTGGCGGACCTGGGCGACAACGAGATGGCCACCTGCCTGTACGCCGTTCACGATCCGGCCACCGGCCACTGCGTGATCGCGAGGGCCGGCCATCCGCCGCCCGTGATCGCCGACGCCCGGGGAGAGGTCGCCTTCCTGGACGGTGCCGCGGGGCCGCCGCTGGGCGTGGGCCGGCAGGACGGCGAGGTCCAGCGCGTGATCCTCGCGCCGGGCAGCCTCCTGGTGACCTACACCGACGGTCTGATCGAGACCCGGGGCACCGATCTCGACCAGGGCATGCGCCGTCTGGCGCAGGCGCTGCGGCACCCGGGCCGTCCGCTGGACCAGATCTGCGACGGCCTCCTCGCCCATGTCATGCCCGAGGTGGCGGACGACGACGTGGCGGTGCTCCTCGCCCGGACCCTGCCCCGGTGAAACTGGCGAAGCGCGCTGTGCCCACCCGACCGATACTGGGAGGGAGTCACCGCGAAGGCAGGCATGCGGGACGCGGGAGCGCCCCAGGGCGCCGCACGACGAGCCCCGCGCACGGCGCGAGATGGGTGGGCGATGCACGACACATCCCCTACGTCGCTCAGCGAGAGCCCGGAGGATCCGTTCTCGATCCTGCGCTCCGCGTCGGCCGTGCTGGACGGCCGCGGCCGGATCGTCGCATGGAGCGAACAGGCCACCGCACTGCTCGGGCACCGCGCCGAGGAGGTGCTGGGCCGGCCCGTGCGTGAGGTCCTGGTCGACAGCGAGGACGTGGACAGGATCGCCGAGGCGACCGCCACGTGTCTGCGGGAGGGCGGATGGTTCGGGCTGCTGCCGGTCCGGCACGGCGCGGGCCACCGCGTGTACGTGGGGTTCCGGGCCCGGCGGGTGCAGCGGCTGGACTCCACCGTCGAGTGGCTCCTCGTCGGCTCGCTCGCCGAGGACATCGCCCAGTGGGAGATCGACCGGGCCGTGCTCGACGGCCTGTTCCGGCGGTCCCCGGTCGGTGTCGTGGTGCTCGGCCCGGACCTGCGCATCCTGCGGGTGAACCAGGCCGTCGCGCGGTTCGGCGGACTGCCTCCCGAGGCGTACCGCGGGCGGCGTGCCCCCGAGTTCCTGTTCGGTCCCGACGCGGCTCTGGCGGAGGCGAAGCTCCGGTCGGTTCTTGAGACGGGCCGCCCCGTGATCTTCGCCGAGCAGCAGAGCCGGCTGCTGCACGACCCCCACCGGGAGCTGGCCATCTCCATCTCCGCGTTCCGTATGCAGGACCCGTCCGGCAGGGTGCTGGGCGTCACCGAGATCGTCGAGGACGTCACCGACCGCCATCGCGCCCGTCGCCGCCTCGCGCTGCTCAACGAGGTGGGCGCACGGATCGGCAGCACCCTGGACGTGGCCAGGACGGCGCGCGAACTGGCCGAGGCGGCGGTTCCCGCACTCGCCGACGCGCTCTCGGTGGACCTGCTGGAACCCGTGCCGCGCGGGGAGGAGCCGGCCCCCGACGCCAGGGGCCCGTTGCGCAGGATGGCGCTGCGCAGCGTCCTGCCCGACGCGCTGGAGGTGATGCATCCCGAGGGCCATCTGTTCTTCTTCCCCGACGAGACCGCGCCGGCCCGCTGTCTGGCCGAGCGGCGTCCGGTCCTCGACCCCCTTCTGGAGGACACCCACGGATGGTTCGTCGCCGAACCGCAACGGGCCGCGGCGGCGCGCGCCATAGGCGTCCACTCCCTGATGGTGGTGCCGCTGGCCGCGCGCGGTCTGGTCCTCGGCCTGGTCTGTCTGTGGCGTTCGCAGCGGCAGGAGCCGTTCGAGGAGGACGACCTCACGCTGGCGGAGGAGTTCGCCGCGAGGGCCGCGGTCTGCATCGACAACGCCCGGCGCTACACCCAGCAGCACAACGCCGCTGAGGCCCTGCAGCGCAGCCTGTTGCCGAGCGAGGTGCCCGAGCACCCGGCGGTGGAGACGGCGCACCGCTATCTGCCCGCGCATGCCTCCACCGGCGTCGGCGGCGACTGGTTCGACGTGATCCCGCTGTCGGGCCTGCGGGTCGCCCTGGTCGTCGGCGACGTGGTCGGCCACGGCATGCACGCATCGGCGACCATGGGCCGGCTGCGCGCCGCCGTACGCACCCTGGCCCATCTCGACCTGGCCCCGGACGAGGTCCTCGCCCGGCTCGACGACCTGGTGGACCAGCTGGCCACCGAGCAACGGCAGACCGACGCGAACACTCCCCAGATCGTGGGCGCCACCTGCCTGTACGCCATCTACGACCCGGTCTCCCGGCACTGCGCCATGGCACGCGCGGGCCATCCGCCGCCGACCGTGCTGGGCCCGGACGGCCAGGTCCGCCTCATCGACCTCCCGGCCGGACCGCCGCTCGGCGTGGGCGGGCTGCCGTTCGAGACGGCTGAGCTGGAACTGGCCGAGGGCAGCCTGATCGCCCTGTACAGCGACGGCCTCCTCGTGGCCGGCCACGGCGACATCGACGAGGGCCTGGCCCTGCTGCGCTCCACTCTGACCGGCCCCTTCCACTCGCTGGAGGACACCTGCAAGGCGGTGGAGGACGCGCTGATGCCGGACCGTCCCGCCGACGACGTCACGCTGCTGCTGGGCCGGACCCAGGTGCTGGCGGCACAGAACGTGGCCACCTGGCAGCTGCCGGCCGAACCGACCGCGGCCGGCCGGGCCCGCACGCTGGTCCGGGACCGGCTGGCCGAGTGGGGGCTGGAGGAGCTGTCCTTCACCACCGAACTGATCGTGAGCGAACTGGTCACGAACGCCTACCGGTACGCGGGCGGCCCGGTCCTGCTCCGTCTGATCCGCGACGGCCAACTCATCTGCGAGGTCGCCGACACCAGCAGCACCTCCCCGCACCTGCGCCAGGCCCGCGGCACCGACGAGGGCGGCCGCGGCCTGTTCCTGGTGGCCCAGCTCTCCGAACGCTGGGGCACCCGCTACGGCCGCAACCGGAAGACCATCTGGGCCGAGCAGTCACTGTCGGCTCAGGAGGAGCCGGGTATCTGATCCCTCGGGCCCCCATCTGGCTGAGATTGCCAGGCCCCATCGCAAAAGAAAAGAAAAACAAATTCTAGATACACCCAACTGGCCAGAATGAGATCTGCCCGAAAGACCCCGGAGGAGCACCCTGACCCTTGCCGGTCGACAGGAGCGTGCTCGATCGCCGAGTACGGCGAGCAACTCCCGGTCTACCGGCCGCCGTTGAACCTCACGACGGACGTGAAGGAGGAGGGCGGCCGCTCGGTCACCGTCCGCTATCTCACCCCGCACTCGAAGGTCATCTGGCTGGGCGTGGCCGACGCCGAGGCGATCGGGGTGGCCGACAACGACTGGGTCGAGGCGCGGAACGTCAACGGCGTCGTCGTGGCGCGCGCGGTCGTCTCGCACCGGATGCCGCAGGGCACGGTGTTCATGTACCACGTGCAGGAACGCCTGGTGAACGTCCCCAGGTCCGAGGCCACCAGCCGGCGCGGCGGTGTGCACAACGCCCTCACCCGGCTCCTGATCAAGCCGACCCATCTCATCGGCGGCTACGCCCAGTTGTCGTTCGCCCCCAACTACGTGGACCAACCGGTCGGGCACCGAGTACGTGTGGTTCAACAACGTCGAGACCCGCCCCGGCCAGGGCTATCCCCGCACCTACGAGGACCAGGACCGGTGGCGCGGCGGCTGGCAGCTCAGGCGCGGGCGGCTGGTGCCGCGCGGCGGCGGCCGGGCGCGTCGCCTGGCCCGGCTGTTCGCCAACCCCGACCTGCCCTCGCTCGACGACTACTACGAGCCGTGGACGTACGACTACGAGAACCTGATCGGCGCGCCGCTCGGCGACGACGTCCCCACGGCACCGCCGCGCTCCCTGGTGGACGGCCGGCCCACCCAGGTGACCTGGGGCCCCAACTGGGACGACGACCTGGGCGGCGGGCCCGGACACCTCGCGGGTGACCCGGTGTTGCGGCGGATGAGCGAGCGGGTGCGGCTGGAGTACGAGCAGGCGTTCATGTTCTACCTGCCGCGTATCTGCGAGCACTGCCTCAACCCGTCGTGCGTGGCGGTGTGTCCGTCCGGGGCGCTGTACAAGCGGATCGAGGACGGCATCGTCCTGGTCGACCAGGACCGCTGCCGCGGCTGGCGGATGTGCGTGAGCGGATGCCCGTACAAGAAGGTGTACTTCAACCACGCGTCCGGCAAGGCCGAGAAGTGCACGCTGTGCTATCCGCGGATCGAGGCCGGACAGCCCACGGTCTGCTCCGAGACCTGCGTGGGCCGGCTGCGCTATCTCGGTGTCGTCCTCTACGACGCCGACCAGGTGGGTGAGGCCGCCGCGACGGAAGACGAACAGGACCTGTACGAGGCACAGTTGGGCTGCTTCCTCGACCCCGAGGACCCCGGCGGTGCGGCGGGCCGCCGAGGACTTCGGCATCCCGCACGACTGGATCACCGCGGCCCGGCGCTCTCCCGTGCACGCGCTGATCAGCCGTTACAAGGTGGCCCTGCCGCTGCACCCGGAGTACCGGACGATGCCCATGGTCTGGTACGTGCCGCCGCTGTCGCCGGTCGTGGAGTCCCTGACGGCCTCCGGGCACGACGGGGAGGACCCCGCGAAGCTGTTCGCGGCGATCGACTCCCTGCGCATTCCGCTGGAGTACCTCGCCGGGCTGTTCACGGCGGGGGACGTGGCCCCGGTGGAGGCGGCGCTGTGCCGGCTGGCGGCGATGCGCTCGTCCACGCCTTCAACGCGCCGTTCGGCTATGACCCGGCCCTACGTCGTCTACCGCTCGCGCGGCGCCGCGCCGCCCGGGGTGTCCGGGGGCGCGGCGCGTGGTCGGTACCGGTAGTCGGTGCAGGCGGGAGCCCGGGTCACCGGGTTGCCGTGCGGTCCCCCTCGGGGGTGTTCGCGAGCCAGCAGACGCCGCCCGCAGGCCTCCAGTCGACCTGGTCGAGCGCGGCCACGATCCGGGCCAGGACGGTGTCGGTGTCACCGGTCCAGGGCTCGAAGCCGGTGTCGCCGAGCTCGCCGACGTCCATCAGGCCGTCCTTCACGAGGTCGCCGAGCAGCCGTACCGCCAGGGAGCGGAAGTCGGTGCCCGACCGCTCGCTCTCCTCGCGCGCGAGTCCGACCAGCCGGTCGACCGGCACCCAGTCGTCGAGCCCCTCCACGAGGAGCTCACGGACGATAGCCTCACTGTCCATCGGGCAGATGCACCTTCATTCCCTTGCCGGTGACGGGGAAGATGTCGATCGTCTCGCCGCCGGACCGGGACGACGTGCGCCACTGGATGACGGTGCCGTCCGCAAGCTTGTAGACCTCCGGGATCTTCGGCCCGCGGGCCGGCAGCCGCTCGGCGCCCGCGGTCCACTTCTCGAAGGCCCGGCGCATGTCCGCGATGCTGGACATCTCCCTGACGTGTGACTGCTTCCCCTTCGGAAGGCGGTCGAACTCGGACTTCCATACGCCGCACCCGTTCGCGTTGTGCACCAGGACGGGCGTGCCGCCGGCCAGCACGAAGAAGGTGTGGAGGTCGCCGACCGTGAGGTTGTGGACGGTCCGGTCCTGGGCCGTCCAAGCCTTGACGGCGCTGACCTGGACGCGCGTGCCCGCACTGGTGCGCAGCCAGGCACCCGGCTCCAGCTGCCCGGCCGTGGCCCACGCCCCCAGGTCGTCGATCCAGAACGGGTGTCCCTCGGTCGCGGTGACGGTGGCGGTGCCGTCGTCGGTGCGTACGGTGACGTCGACGAGGCTCTTCTGTCCCTGGCCGGTGATCAGGGCGGTGACGGGCTCGGCGCTGGTGCCACCGGACGCCGGATCGCCCGCCAGGACCCGGTCGCCGACCCGTACCTGCTCGATGGGCAGCGTCGAGCCGTCCGCCATCAGCACCGCGGTGCCGGTGGGGAAGCTGTTGCAGCTGACGGCCTGTTCGCCCTTGCGGGACTTCCTGACGTCGTCGGCGCTCAGCAGCCGGTCGCCGGCCCGCAGCCAGTGCAGGACCGACAGGCCGCCGAGGACCCGCTCCTTGGTGCCGAGCTTCTGCCCGGTCACCACGTCCTTGCCGACGATCGCCTCGACGACGCCCTTGCCGTCGCCTACACCCGGCAGCAGGTCCAGCAGCAGTGACATCCGGCGCTGCTGCGCGGCGTCGTCGAGCAGCGAGGAGCCGCTGCCCCACGTCTCCCCGATGCCGGAGAAGTCGAAGTCGAGACCCGACATGTCGCGGAGCTTCTCCGCGCCCTTCTTGATGCCGGGTACGTGCTTGTTGGCCTCCTTGACGCCCTTGTTGGCCTGGGCGATGCCGTCGTTCATCTCCTTCATGCCCTTGTTGGCCTTGGAGATGCCCTTGTTGGCCTGGGCCAGCCCCTTGTTGACCTCGGCGACGCCCGCGTTCATCTCCCGCAGACCGCGGTCCATCTCCGCGAAGCCCTCGTTCATCTGGTCGAACGCGGCGTTGAGCTCGGCGAGGTCCTTCTCGAAGTCGAAGATCGGCTTCGCGTCGGGGTACTTCGGGGGCGTGTAGTCCGGGAAGTAGTCGCCGAGTGCGACGGTCAGGATGGTGAGCGCGAGCAGCGAGTCGTTCTGGTCGCCGAGCAGGTCGTCCGCCCGGGCCAGGTTGGTCCCCAGCTTGTCGAGGTGGGGCCTGGCACTCTTGAACGTTTTCACTGCCTGCTCCAGCAGCTTCACCTGCTGGGCGGGATCAGGGGTGGAGTCGGGATCCACCAACTCCAGCGGCTTGAGGTCGTGCAGTGCCTTGAGGTTCTTGTCGAGCTCCTTGAAGCTCGCGCCGTGGTCCCTCATGGCGTCCTGCGAGATGAACAGGAAGACGCCGACCCCGGCCCCGAGTTTGACGGCCTTCCCGGCGAACTCCTTCAGACACCGGGGCCGCTGGAGCAACGGCAGACGGTCGCAGTTCGCGTACTGCGACACCTTCCGCACGACTTCCGCGAGCCGCTCCACCCTGCTCTGCTCCGTGGCCGTGGCCGTGGCTGTGGCCGTGGCTGTGGCCGTCGCCGTGACGGCGGCGGAGCGGTCGGCCGATCCCACACCCGTGGTGAAGAGGATGGCCAGTGCGACGACGAACGTCGCCATTCTTGCTGTGAACTTGTCGTACATGCATTCCTTGACCGGCCCGTGTCGGTGTCGGTGTCCTCCGACGGGTCCGGCCTTCGTTCCCCGTGACAGATCGACTGTCTTGTTACTGGCGCGTAGCCATTGGTCGGATGCACCTTAACTCATCCCATGTCAAGTAATTGCGGATTCATACAAGTGCGCCCCAAACAGGCGTTGCATAAGCGCTCCTTTAAGACCCTAAAAGGAGCGATACGGGGCCAGATCAAGTCGTCCATGGACGGCGAACGGAGCCACGGGGCTGCTGACCACCACCACGCGCTCCCCGGAGCAGAGTCTTTTCAGCCCGAGCCCTGCCGAGCGGTGGCCCACGCATCTTGTGAGGCCCTGTCGTCAGGCGCACGATCGGGCTCGCTCCCAGGCAAGTCCGCTCCCGGAGCAGTCCACTTGAGGAGGCCCCCGTGACGACCGACCGCATCAGCCTCAGCCCCGAGGCCGCCCGGCAGCTCGCGACGACCACGAAGACGACCCCGCAGATGCGCGGAATCACCCCGCGCTACCTGCTGCGTGCCCTGCCGTGGGTCGATGTCGCATCCGGCGTGTACCGCGTCAACCGGCGCCGCACCTACGTCCTGGGCGACGACCGCATCAGCAGCCACAGCGACGGCGGAAGTCCCCGCGTCGTGCAGGGCGAGTTACGCGAGATCCCGTATCTGCGCGAGTCCGATGACGCGCTGCTGGGCCAACTGGCCGACGCCTTCACCGAGATGAGCTTCGAGGCCGGGCAGGTGCTCGTCCAGGAGGGCGACCTCGCCGAGCACCTGTGGGTGATCGTCCGGGGCCGCGCCGAGAAGCGCGCAGCCGGGCGGTACGGCGACGAGGCGCTGATCCAGGTCGTCGGCGACGGCCAGTATTTCGACCTGGCGGCGTGGACCCGGGACGAGCCCATGCCGTACGCGGTCAAGGCCGTCACTCCCGGTGTCGCCCTGCGCGTCGAGCGTTCCGCGCTGGCCCGGCTCATGGAGCGCGACGAGGCGCTGCGCGGCTCGGTGCGGTCCTACACCGCGGGCGGCATGCCCGCACCCGGCACCGAGGCACCCATCGACCTGAGCGGCGGTCATGTGGGCGAGGTCGACCTGCCGAGCACCTACGTCGACTACGAGGACGCGCCGCGCGAGTACCACATGACGCTGGCCCAGACCCGGATGATGGTGCACTCCCGGGTCGCCGACCTCTACAACGGGCCGATGGACCAGACACGGACCCAGGCCAACCTGACCGTCCAGGCCCTGCGCGAGCGCCAGGAGAACCTGATGCTCAACCACCCCGACTCCGGTCTGCTCCACAACGTCCCGGCAGGCCAGCGCGTGCAGCCCCGGACCGGCGCCCCCACCCCGGACGACCTGGACGAGTTGCTCGCGAGGGTGTGGAAGCAGCCCGCCTACTTCATCGCGCACCCGCGGGCCATCGCCGCGTTCGGCCGGGAGTGTACGCGGCGCGGGGTGCCCCCGGTGACGGACAGCCGGTTCGGCAGCCCGCTGCTGACCTGGCGGGGCGTGCCGCTCCTGCCCTCCGACAAGGTGCCGTGCCCGAACGGCTCGGGCGAGGCCGCCGGTACGACGAAGATCCTGCTGATCCGGACCGGTGAGGCCGAGCAGGGGGTCGTGGGACTGCGGCCGGCCGCCGTGCCGGACGAGATCGAACCCGGTCTGTCCATGCGGAACATGGGCATGGACCGGAAGGGCATCACGTCCTACCTGATGACGGCCTACTTCAACACCGCCGTGCTGGTGGACGACGCCATCGCCGTACTCCAGAACGTCGAGGTGGCCAAGTACCATGACTACGCCTGACGTCGCGCGGCCCGTGCCGGGCATCGACCCCCCGGACGTACCCCGGACGCCGCCCGTCCCCGGTCTCACCCCGCCCGCACCACCGCCGGCCGCGCGCTCCACGGACACCGCCGCCGCGCTTCCCCGCCAACCGGGCGGCTTCACCGCCGAGTTCGTCCGCCACGACTTCCCGATCCTGCACCGGACCGTCAACGGACACCCCCTCGTCTGGCTCGACAACGCGGCCACCACCCAGAAGCCCCGCCAGGTCATCGAGGCGCTGACCGCGTACTACGGCGCGGCCAACTCCAACATCCACCGCGGGGCGCACACCATGGCCCGCGAGGCCACCGAGGCGTACGAGGCCGGGCGGGCGGCGGTCGCCGACTTCCTCGGCGCGCCGGGCCCGGACAGCATCGTCTTCGTGCGCGGCACCACGGAGGCCGTCAACCTCGTCGCACAGAGCTGGGGCCGGGCCGACCTCGGGCCCGGGGACGACATCCTCGTCCCCGTCCTCGAACACCACTCGGACATCGTCCCGTGGCAGATGCTCGCCAAGGAGACCCGGGCCCGGCTCGTGCCGGTCCCGCTCACACCCGACGGAGAGATCGACCAGCACGCATACGCCGGTCTGCTCTCCTCCCGCACCCGACTCGTCGCCATCAGCCACGCGTCGAACGTCCTCGGCACCGTCCCACCCGTCAAGGAGATGACGGCGCTCGCCCACCGCTACGGCGCCAAGGTCCTGGTGGACGGCGCCCAGGCCGTCGCCCACTTCCCCGTGGACGTACAGGACTTGGACGCCGACTTCTACGCGTTCTCCGGCCACAAACTGTTCGCGCCGACCGGCATCGGCGCCCTGTACGTGAGGCCGGACCTCGTCTCCGGTCTGGCGCCTTGGCAGGGCGGCGGCAACATGATCGAGTCCGTGGACTTCGGGCACACCACCTTCGCGCCCGCCCCGCACCGGTTGGAGGCCGGCACCGGTCACATCTCCGGAGTCATCGGCCTGCTCGCCGCCGTGAACTGGCTGACGTCCCTGGACCGGGAGTCCGTGGCCGCCTACGAGGAAGGCCTCATGACGTACGCGCTCCAGGCCCTCGCCACGGTCCCCGGCCTCGACCTGATCGGCTCGGCCCCCGACCGCATCGCCGTCCTCACCTTCACCCTCGCGGGACACGACCCCACCACCGTCGCCGACTGGCTCGACCACGACGGCATCGCCATCCGCGCCGGCCACCACTGCGCCCAGCCGGCCCTCGCCCACTACGGACTGACCTCGGCGGCCCGCGCCTCCCTGGCCCTCTACAACACCTCCGCCGAAGTCGACCAACTGGTCGCGTCCTTGCGCAGACTGCAGCAGAGCACCTGACGACGGGAGGACCTGTCCTAACGGGGTCCGCACGGCCGACGGCGGCCGGGCGGACCCCGCTCCCCGCGTTGGGCCTGGCACCGGGCAACCCGTGCGGCGAGCACCCCGCCCCCGCTGCCGACGTCGCCCCCCCCGGGCGTCACGCCCCCATCGACGTCACCCCGTGGGGTGCCAGTTGGCCGAGGAGGTCGGCTCGGTGGGTGGCCGCTGTGGTTTGGGTCGGGAAGTCGGCGGTTGCCATGCCGAGGCGGTCGACGAGTTTTTCGATGGCGGAGTTCTCGGCGGCGGAGCGGTCCGGCAGCAGGGGTAGTTCGTAGTCGCGCTGCCAGGTGCGCTGGATGGCGCGGTCGTTCTTCCAGCGGACCTCGCGCAGGGTCTCCAGCTGGAGCCGGCGGGCGGTGGCGCTGTCCATGCCCGTGTGCGACCAGTGCTCGGCGTCGCCGTCCGCGTCGTGGACCTTCAGGTCGAAGCGCTCGGCGTCCTGCCACACCGGCATCGTCTCGTCGTTGAGCATGAAGACGTAGAGGGCGAACGGGCCGGAGTACTCGTTGACCAGGAAGGACTTCGTGTCCTCGAAGAGGTCGGGGCTCTCGCCGGGGTAGCCGACGATGAAGGACACGAAGTAGTGGAGGGAACTGCGGGAGAGCAGTTCGAACGCGGTGCGGTTGGCGTGCGCCTTCACCTTCTTGTTCATGTACGTCAGCGTGGTGTCGTTCATCGACTCGAAGCCGAGGGCCAGCGCCCGGCAGTGGGCCTCCTCCAGTGCGTCGACGACCGCCTGGTCGCGGAGGGAGTTGGCGCGTGTGTACGCCTCCCAGGCGACGCCGGTGTTCCTCAGCAGGGGTAACAGGGCCCGCAGGCGGGTGGGCGGCACGGTGAAGGTGGAGTCCAGTGCCTTGATGTACTGCGCCCCGTGCTCGTCGCGGTAGCGGGCGAAGTCGCCGGCGATCTTCTCCGCCGACTTGTAGCGCCACTTCGGGGACGCGGCGGGGAACGAGCAGTACTTGCAGGTGAAGGGGCAGCCGCGCATCGACTCGTACGGGATGACGGGGAATCTTCCCGACGGGGCGGGCGAAGGCAGCGCTTCCAGGTCGGCGTAGTGGATGCCGGTCAGGCGGATCCGGCCGGTGTCCGCGTCGCGCCAGACCAGGTTGGGTATGCCGGCCACCGGCTCGCCCCGGCGCAGGGCGTCGAGGAGGGGTGTCAGGGCCGGCTCGGCGTCGCCGCGGACGACGTACCGGACGAAGGGGTGGGCGTCGAGGATCTGCTGGAACTTCAGGTTGCTGTACTGGCCGCCGAGGACGAGGATCGCCGTCGGGAACCGTTCCTCGATCCACGCGACGGCCTTGGCCATCGTGGCCCGGTCCCAGATGAACGTCGTCGACAGCAGGACGACGTCGTAGGAACCGGACGACGGGTCGGCGGGGGAACCGTTCCAGATGCCCTCGGCCGGGAAGTGGTCGTGGTCGACGCCCGCGGCCTCCAGGATGGCGCGGACGGTGAACGTCGTGAGATGCGGCGCGGTCGCCGTCTCGTCGTCCTTCTCGACGTGCTGGAGCCGGACCGAGGAGACCGCGCGGATCCCGCTGGCGCCCGTGCGCGGCCGCAACAGGGGCAGACGCACGCCGTTCACGTCGGCGTGGAGTGAGGTGAGGTCGGAGATCTCCCTGGCACGGTCGGGGAATCGGCCGGGGTCCGTCATGGCCTCGAAGGTGGAGCCTGCCAGGAGGGAGTGGTTGGGGTACTCGGGTCCGAGTCCTGAGATCAGGAGTACGTTCATGCGGCTTTCCTCGATGCGGTCGCGTGGGAAAGAGCAGGAGAGGAGAGGTGAACGGGCGCCCGTACTACCTTGCGCTCAGGGGGAGTTGGACTGAAGCGAGGGGTGGCAAAACAACGGCAACCGTCTCCCCAAGATATTTAACGCTCATCAAAAAGGAGGGGACCGGACGTTCGATTCCGGGGCCGCGGGTTTCTGAACGCGGCGGGCGGGGACTCGGCTGTCATCACTCATGTGGGCGAGAGCAGTCGCACGAACCGAACCATGGGTACCGGATCAGAAGGAAGATGAAACGCCATGACTACGCAGGTCAGGAAGGCGAGCGCGAACACCGTACGTCGGCCCGAGACGGGGTGGGCGAGGGCCCGCCGGCTGCGCGGACGCGAGATCCGGACCTGGGTACGGGCCATGGCGGCGGACGGGGACGGCGGTCAGCCGAGGGGCGCGACGCAGGACAACATCGTCAGGGGCGACGACTGAACGGCCGTCACCAGCACGGACGGCACAAGGCGCACGTGCCTCAACGGCGCCCGAGCACACGGAACTCGTTGCCGTCGGGGTCGGCCAGCAGCACCGCGCCGTCCCCTCCGTGAGCGGAGTCGAGGCGCTTGGCCCCGAGCGAGACGAGGCGCTCGACCTCCGCCTGCTGGTCGTCGTCCGGCACGAGGTCGAAGTGCAGGTCCTTGCCGGGATCCGGCATCAGCGGCGGACCGCCCCACGTGATCTTCGTACCGGCGTTCGGGGACTGGATCGCGGTCTCCTCGTCCTGGTCCCAGACCAGCGGCCAGCCCAGCGCCTCGCTCCAGAAGTACCCGACGGCCTGGGAGCCGTCGCAGGCGAGCGCTCCGATGAAGCCGCAGCCGGAGAGGAAGTTGTTCCCCGACTCGATGACGCAGAACTCGTTGCCCTCGGGGTCGGCGAGCACCACATGGGAGGCGTCCGGTCCCTGGCCGACGTCTGCGTGCCGCGCGCCGAGGCCGAGCGCCCTGGCCACGGTCTCCCGCTGGTCCTCCGCGGAGGAGCTGGTCAGGTCGAAGTGCAGCCGGTTCTGGGCGACTTTCCGCGCCGGGGAGGTGCGGAAGCCGAGGCGGTAGCCGGCGTCGTTCCCGGACAGCAGGGTGGCGCCGTCGTCGGACTTCTCGGCCTGCTCCAGGCCCAGGACACCTGACCAGAACCGCGCCAGGCGCTCGGGGTGGTGCGCGTCGAAGGAGATTGCGAAGAGTCGGCTGCTCATTGCGCCACGCGTCCTCGGTCGTCGAGTGCCGGCCATCGGCAGGGCGCCGGGTCAGCGCCTCGAACGAGAATCCTATGAGTGGGTCGCCCTCGATCGCAGCCGAGTATTTCCGCGGCCGGGCCATGCTGCACGCCAGCGCGCGCGTCGGCGTCGCCGTGGAGGTGCCACAGAGCGGCACGGCGCCGAAGCCCCGCTGTTAGACGCCGAGTTGGCGCCGCACGACCGGCCCGACCGGCGTCCGTGCCTACGCCCTGTAGTCAAATTCCCGCCTGCCGCACGACGCCATGCACGCACTCTCGGCGTGCCGGGCGCAGACCCACGTACAACCAGTACGAGGGTCCGCGCCGGTCACCTCTCCCGCGCCGTCGCCACGGCGAACCCGGCGATCCACGCGGGGATCGGCTCGTAGAAGCGGGACGTCATCGCGTACGGGCCGGTGGCGGCGAGGGAGGCGAACGCGGCGATCCAGCTGCGGACCTCGTGCGCGGAGCCGCCGCCCTCCCGCGCCATCCCGGCCACCGTCCAGGAGTCGAACTCGGCCAGCTCGCCGTTCTCCAGATGGTCGAGGAGACGGTTGTCCCAGGCGGGGTTGACGGGGATCATCGCGGTCGATCCTGCGGCGTAGTCGCGGCCCGCCTGGACGACCCGCTGCTCGCCCTTCGCGCGCTGCTCGGGGGTCGGGGGGCGGCCCTCGATGAGCGCGTCGGCGACCCGGGGCGGCGCGCCGTCCAGCACGGGTACGGGCGGGTCGTGCGAGAGCCCGCCGGAGGCGAGGAACAGCACGCGTCGATCGAGGGCGGCGGCGGCCTCCCCGACCGCCGTGCCGAGCGCCCGGATACGGCTGACCGGGCCCAGCGGGGTGGCGACGCCGTTGACGAAGACAGGCACGACGGGGACGCGGTCGATGCCGCCGAAGAGCACTTCGAGGGGCTGCGCGAAGCCGTGGTCGACGGTCATCCGGGCCGAGACGGTGAGGTCGACGCCACGGTCGAGGACACCCTGGGCCAGGGCTCTGGCGGCGTCGGTGTCGACCGAGAGCGGGCCGGCCTGCGAGCCGAAGTCGCCGACCGCGTGTGCCTCGGTGGCCAGGCAGAACGGTGGCATCTCCTTGTAGAAGAAGCCGTTGTAGTGGTCGGGCGCGTACAGCACCACCAGCTCAGGGTCGAAGTCGCGGACGAAGGCCTTCGCGCCGTCGACGGCCTTGCCGACCCGGGCCAGTACGTCGGCTTCCGGGTCGTTTTTGCCGATGAGCGGTGAGTGGGACAGCCCTACGGCGGCTGCGGTCATGGTGGTGGTCCTTAACTCCGGGGAGCCGGCGGGTGGATGACGAGCTTGCCGGTGAGGCCGCCGTCGATCATGAGCTGGAAGCCCTTGTGGATGTCCGTGAGGGGCAGCGTGCGGTCGATCACGGGGCGGGCGCCGGTCGCGTCGAGCATGCGGAGCATCGCGACCAGTTCGGCGCGGGTGCAGCCGGTGGAGCCGAGGATGCGCTGCTGGAGGTAGAAGATCCGGCCCAGGTCGGCGGGCGGGTTGGTGCCGCTGGTGGCGCCGGCGATCACGAGCGTGCCGCCGGGGCGCAGGGACTTCAGGGAGTGCGACCAGGTCGCCTCGCCGACGGTCTCGACGACGACGTCGACACGTTCCGGCAGCCGCTCCCCCGTGGGCAGCGCCGCTCGCGCGCCCCAGGAGAGGGCCTCGGCGCGCTTGGACTCGCTGCGGCTGGTGGCGTAGACGACGGCGCCCGCGGCCACCGCGAGCAGAATCGCGGCGGAGGCGACGCCGCCGCCGGCGCCCTGCACCAGTACCCGGTCGCCCGCGGTGATCCGGGCCTGCGTGAACAGCATGCGGTAGGCCGTCGTCCAGGCCACGGGCAGACAGGCGGCCTCCTCGAACGACAGCCACGACGGTTTGGGGACCAGGTTGCGGGTCGGAACGGTGAGGTACTCGGCGAAGGCACCGTCGTGCCGCTCGGACAGCAGCGCCCGGCCCGGGTCCAGCGTCTCGTCGCCCCGGCCGGCGTCCGGGTCACCGAGCACCGGGTGGACGATGACCTCGTTGCCGTCGTCGTCGTATCCGGCCGCGTCGCAGCCGAGGACGATCGGGAGGCGCTCCGGCGGATGGCCGACGCCCCGCAGCGTCCACAGGTCGTGCATGTTGAGCGAGGAGGCCACGACGCGGACCCGGGACCACCCGGGCTTCGGAAGGGGCTCCGGGACGTCGCGCAGCACCAGCCCCGACAGCGGGTCGGTGGCGCTCTGGGAGATGGCGGTTGCAGCTAGCACGTGTGCACGTTCGCCCCGACCGGGCACCGGGCCATAGCCCGTGTGCCGCTGTGCAGCACACCCGGTGCGGTGCACGGTGTCGCAGGGGTGCGAGGGACGGGCCGGGGCCGGGCCCGCGGCACGGCGTGCTTAAAGTGGTCCCGTGTCCTCAGGAAACGTCGTGGTGGCGCGCAACATCCGCCTTCTCAGAGAGCAGCGTGGCCTGTCCCTGGCCGAGTTGGCCCGCCAGGCGGGGCTGGCGAAGCAGACACTGTCGAAACTGGAGCAGGGTACGGGCAACCCCACGGTGGACACGCTGTTCTCCATCGCGGCGGCGCTCGGCGTGCCGGTCACCAGGCTGGTGGCCGAACGGGAGCAGGTCATGACCGTGCAGCGGGCCGACGACGTGGTCTGGGAGCAGAACGGCGGATACGAGTCACGCACGCTCGACCACGTGTACGGCTCCGGTGTCATCGAGAACTACCTGGTGCGCGTCGGCCGCGCTCCGCAAGGCGCGAGCCGGCCGTCCGAGCCGCATCCGGTGGGCACCCTGGAGCATCTGTACGTGATCAGCGGACGGGTGCGGGTCGGCCCCGCCGACAGTCCGGTGGAACTGTCGGCGGGTGACTTCGTGCGCTACCCGGGCGACCGGCCGCATGTGTACGAGTCACTGGAGGGGGAGAGCCTGGTGCACATCGTGGTGAGTGTGCCGCGCGTGCAACCCGGTACCGGCGGCACGAACGTCGCACGGACCCATGGCGGCGGACAGCACTGACGGCCGCACGGGCCGCCGAGCCGGTGCCCTTCCGGGCCACGGCCTCCCGCCCGGGGTCAGGCGGCGGGCAGTCCGTCGAGGCCGGACGGCGCCGAGTGCCGCGCCTTGGCGGCGGTGACGACCCGGGTCGCCGCGTAGGCCACGCGGCGCAGGGCCGGGGCGAAGCGTGCCGGGTCGAAGCGATGGTCGGCGCCCGCGACGGAGAGCGCGGCCACCGGCCGCCCCGCCGGTCCGAGGATCGGCACGGCGACACAGGTGAGACCGAGAACGGCCTCCTGACGGTCGTAGGCGATGCCGTCCTGGCGGATGCGTCCGAGGTCGGCGCGGAAGCTGCCGGGATCGGTGAGGGTGTACTCGGTGCGCGCCGACAGGCCCGCCGCGACGGCCGCCTCGGTGGCGTCGTGGTCGAAGGCGAGCAGGGCCTTGCCGACACCCGTGCAGTACGCGGGCAGCCGGGCGCCGATCCGGGACGGTGAGCGAGCCGCCCGGTGGCCGTGGATCTTGTTGACGTAGACGATCTCGGTGCCGCGCAGCACGGCCAGGTGCACCGTTTCATGCGTCAGTTCGTACAGATCCGCGAGGTAGGGCAGCAGTCGCTCCTGGAGCAGCATCGGCGTCGGGCCGCAGACGCGGTTGCCGATGTCGATGAGCTGGGTGCCCAGCCGGTAGTTGCTCCCCACCCGTTCCACCAGGTCGTTGCGCCGAAGGATGCCGAGCAGGCGGAAGGCGGTGGACTTGGTGAGCCCGGCCCGGCGGGCCAGTTCGCTGACGCCGATCTCGCGGTCCTCCTCGGCGAGCGACTTCAGCAGGACCAGCGCCTTGTCGACCGCGGTCTGCTGGTCGGGGGCGGCCGTCCCGCAGGGGGGTTCGGCAGGCTCGGACAGGGAGGCGGGAAGAGACATGAGGGCTCCGAGGAGTGAGGCACCTGGCGACCATTGAAGTGGACGCGTGTCCAACATAGGAGACAGGCAATGCAGTTGTAAACCGCCTCGTCAGCTCCACATCGGGGCTCGTTCGTGGGGCCCGGCACGGATGCCCGCCGCGCCCTGCCGGATCCCCTCCGCGCGGGACGACAGCGCCGCCCGTCATGCCGGCAGCGGCACGACGGGCGGCGAGGGGATTCGCGGGCGTTGCGGTGACCGCCGCCTCAGCGGTCGAACTCCCCGTCCCGGGTCTCCGGCAGGGCCAGGACACAGCCCAGGCTGACCAGGCACAGCCCGCCGGCGTAGATCCCGAGGACGTACGGCGACGGCCAGTGGGCGGTCAGCCAGGTGGCGACGAGCGGGGCGAAGCCGCCGCCGAGGGTGTTGGCGAGGATGAAGGTCGCCGAGGCTCCCGTGTAGCGCAGCCGGGCCGGGAACAGCTCCGGCAGGAAGGCCGCGACGGGCGCGAACATCAGGGTGAACAGCACCAGCCCCACGGTGAAGGCCCCGCTGATCAGCACCCCGCTCCCGGTCTTCAGGGAGCCGAACATGGGCAGGGCCCACAGCGCGCACCCGACGGCACCGGCCAGGATCACCGGTCGTCTGCCCACCCGGTCGGCCAGCCGCGCCACCGGCACGGTGGCCGCCGCTCCGGCAGCGGCGGCGATGCTCGCGGCGGTCAGCACGGTGTTCTGCGGGATGCCGAGGGCCTTCGGACCGTAGGAGAGGCTGTAGACGATCGTCAGGTAGTAGACCGCCGAGCCGCCGATCGCCGTGCCGATACCGAGCAGCAGCCGGCCGGGGTACTCCTTGACCAGGGCGCCGAGCGGGAAGCGCGGGGCCGGTGCGGCGGCGGCCCTGTCCTTGCCGCCTTCCGCGACCCGCTCGCGGAACACCGGGGACTCCGTGACCCGGCTGCGGACCCACAGGCCGATGACGACCAGGAAGGTGCTCAGCAGGAACGGCACGCGCCAGGCCCATTCGGCGAAGCCGTCCTTGCCCGCGACGGCCAGCGTCGGCAGGATCACGGCGCTGGACAGCAGGAAGCCGAGCGGCGGGCCGGCCTGCGGAATCGACGCGAACAGCGCCCTGCGCCCCGGCGGCGCGTGCTCGGCCGCCAGCAGCACCGCCCCGCCCCACTCGCCGCCCATGCTCACGCCCTGGAGCAACCGCAGGACGATCAGCAGCACGGGCGCGACGAAGCCCGCGGTCTCGTATGTCGGGAGGAGGCCCACGCCGACCGTGGCCACGCCCATCACCACCAGGGAGAGGACCAGGGCCCGCTTGCGGCCGACGCGGTCGCCGATGGTGCCGAAGAGCACCACGCCGACCGGGCGGGCCAGGAACGCGGCGGCGAAGGTGAGGAAGGCGGCCAGGGTGGAGAGCGTGGCGTTGCCGGAGGGGAAGAAGGCCGGGCCGAGCACCAGCGCGGCCGCGGTGCCGTACACGGCGAAGTCGTAGTACTCGATCATGGTGCCGACCAGGCTCGCCACGGCGACCCGGGACACATCGGATTTCCGCGCGGCGGGCGCGGCGGCGGGGCTGGCAGCGTCCGCTTGTGCGGCGCTGCTGGTGGTCTCGGACATGGAGCGGCTCTTTCCGATCAGGTCCTGATCCGGCGTGATCCAGGACACAACTGGGGACTGCGCCGGGACTGTAGGGACCCCCTGACCGGTTGGCGGAGGCATGTGCCGCTGTGCGGCACGAGGCAAACGGAGCCACCGACACCGTTGTGCCGCACCACGGAACAGTGGCTGGCCCGGCCGTCCCCGGGTGCCGTCTGCTGGGCTCATGCAGCGACAAGACACCACCGCTCCGGTGCGCGGCACCGCGGCCGGGGTGTCCGAGGAGATCCAGCGATGACATCCACCCCCGTCCGCCGACCGGTGGACCGCCTCGCCCGCGTCCCCGAGCCGGCCGTCGACGTCGGCCCGTACTTCGACCTCGACCACGGGCTCGTCGACCGCACGATCTTCGGTGACCCCGCCCTGTACCGGCAGGAGCTGCGCCGCGTCTTCGCACCGAGCTGGCTGTTCCTCGCGCACGAGAGCCAGTTCGTCAAGCCCGGTGACTTCTTCACCACGTACATGGGCGAGGACCCGGTCATCGTCACCATGGGCAAGGACCGCAGGCTGCGCGCGTTCCTCAACGCCTGCCGTCACCGGGGCATGCGGGTGTGCCGCGCCGACGCGGGGGCGACGAAGGCGTTCACGTGCAGCTACCACGGCTGGTCGTACGACACCTCGGGCAGGCTGGTCAACGTCCCCAACGGCGAGGACTATCCGGCCCACTTCGACCGGGACCAGTGGGGTCTGACCGAGGTCGCGCAGCTCGACACGTACAAGGGGCTGGTCTTCGCGACCTGGAACCCGCAGGCGCCCCCGCTGGTCGAGGCGCTGGGCGGGATGACCTGGTACATGGACGCGATGCTCGACCGCGACCCGGAGGGCACCGAGGTGGTCGGCGGGGTGCACAAGTGGGTGCTGGAGGGCAACTGGAAGCTCGCCGCCGAGCAGTTCGCCTCCGACTGGTACCACGTCAACATCTCGCACGCCTCCGCGCTGATGGTCATGTCGCCCACCGGCAAGGGGCCGAAGACGGAGATCGTGCAGACGCCGGGCCGCCAGTACACCGACCCGCTCGGCCACGGCCACGGCTTCCCGACCCACCCGAAGAGCCGCTTCGACGACCGCGTCGTCCACGGCCACTACGACTACGAGGCGTTGCGCGAACGGCTCGGCGACGCCCGGGTCGAGGGCCCGATGACCACCGGCCACGCCACCGTCTTCCCCAACTTCTCCTACCTCCCCGTCAACGGCTCCATCCGGGTCTGGCACCCCAAGGGCCCGGACCGGATGGAGGTCTGGGCGTGGACGCTCGTCGACAGGTCGATGCCGGACGAGGTGAAGGACGCCCAACGCGTCTACAACCTGCGGACGTTCGGGCCGACCGGCATCTTCGAGCAGGACGACGGCGAGAACTGGAGCGAGGTCCAGGCCACCGCGCACGGCTTCGTCTCCGGCTCGATGACCCTCAACTACCAGATGGGGCTGGGTCTTGAGGCCGAGGACGGCGTCCACCCCGGCACCACCGGCCGCCTCTACAGCGACGGCGCCGCCCGCGGCTTCTACGCCCGCTGGCGCGACCTGATGAACACGCCCGCCTGGCACGAGAAGGACACCCGATGACAACCAACAGCGCTGTTCGCGTCGCCGCCGTCGGCGACATCGAGGAGGGCGAGGCGCTGAAGGTGCCCGCCGAGACCACCGGCCGGGCCGACGCCATCGCCGTGTTCCACGACGGCGGCGCCTACTACGCCCTCGACGACACCTGCAGCCACGGCCAGGCCTCCCTCTCCGACGGCTGGATCGAGGGCGGCGAGGTCGAGTGCCCGCTGCACAGCGCCCGCTTCTGCCTGAAGTCAGGCGAACCGCAGTGCATGCCCGCCACCCTCGCCCAGCGCACCCACCGGGTCGAGGTACGGGACGGAGAGGTCTGGCTGCACCCCGGCGAGGAGTCCGCCGGATGAGCGCCCCCCGCGGTATCGCCGTCGTCGGCGCGGGCCTGGCCGCCGTCTCCACCTGCGACGCCCTGCGCGCCCGGGGCTACGACGGCGAACTCGTCCTGTACTCCGCCGAGCACGGGCTGCCGTACGACCGGCCGCCGCTCAGCAAGGACGTCCTGCTCGGCAAGTCCCGCCGCGAGGACGTCCTGCTGCGGCCCGCGCAGTGGTACGACGAGAAGGGCATCGAACTCCGCGACGGCACCCCGGTCCGGGCGATCCGTCCGCGCGAGGGCGGTCTGGAGCTGGCGGACGGGACACGTGCCACCGCCGACCGGATCGTGCTGGCAACGGGCGGGACTCCGCGCGCGCTGCCGGTGCCCGGCGGCGACGACCCCGGCGTCCATGCGCTGCGCACCTGGGAGGACGCCGAACGCCTCCGTGAACGGCTGCTGCCCGGGGCCCGGGTCGCGGTGGTCGGGGCGGGGCTGATCGGGGCGGAGACCGCGGCCGTCGCGCACGCTCTGGGCTGCCGCGTCACGCTGATCGACCCGGTACCGGTCCCGCTGGCCGCGGTGGTCGGGGACGAGATCGCGAGCGCGCTGCACTCCAGGCACTCGGCCGAGGGCATTGAGGTCCTGACAGCCGGCGTCGAACGCATCGAGCGCCGCCCCGGTGGCCTCCTGGTGCGCCTTTCTGGATACGGCGGTTCCGTGGCCGTCGACACGGTCGTGGCCGGCATCGGCATCCGGCCGGCCATCGAACTCGCCGAGTCCGCCGGGCTGATCGTGGACAACGGCATCGTCGTCCGCCCGGGGCAGCGGACCTCCCACCCGAACGTCTTCGCCGTCGGCGACGTGGCCCGTCGTGACGGGCACCGCGTACGCCACGAGCACTGGGAGGCCGCACAGCGGGACGGCGAGGCGGTCGCACACGGCGTTCTCGGGCTTGCGGTGCCCGAGGCGGGCGCTTCCTGGTTCTGGTCCGACCGGCATGGTTCACGGCTGGAGGCGGTCGGGAGCATGGCGGACGCCGAGCGCAGAGTGTTGCGCGGGGCTGTGGACACCGGTGCGTTCACCGTGTTCGGGCTGCGGGGTGACCGGGTGGTGGCCGCCGCTGCCGTGGACCGGCCTCGGGACATCAAGGCCGCGCGGCGAATCGTCGATCGAGGTGTCGTCGTGGACGAGGGCGTGCTGTCCGACGAGAGCGCGGATCTGCGCACGCTGTTGAAACGCTGACTCGTCTGCCGAGTGCGGTGTCTTCAGCGTCTGCGGACCGTCTGGGGCTGGTCGCGCCGCGCCCACGCGGCGGAAGCCGCAAGATCCAACACTGCCCCGCGCCCCTCAGGGCGTCACCGCCCCCCGCTGTGCCGTTCAGCGGCACATCCGCTCCCGCATTCACCCCCTTCCGCGCTGGACTGTCACCACCCGGCGCGGCCGCAGGAGGACCCACCGATGAGCATTCACCCGACCGACGAGGTCACCGACACGGTGACCGGAGCCGACATCCGGCTTCACTTCGAGGTGCAGCGGCTCTACGCCGTCGAGGCGCAGCTCCTCGACCAGCACCGCTACGCCGACTGGCTGGAGCTCTTCGCCGAGGACCTGCACTACTGGGCGCCGGTGCGTACCAACCGGCTGCGACGGCAGCAGGCCCTGGCCGACGGCGCGCCCGGCGAGGTCGCGATCTTCGACGAAACCAAGGCGAGCCTGGCCTGGCGGATCCGACGCTTCGACTCCGGCATGGCCTGGGCCGAGGACCCGCCGTCCCGCACCCGGCATCTGATCACCAACATCACCGTGCGAGCGGGCGAGGAAGCGGGCGAGTACGTCGCCGAGTCCGCCTTCCTCTGCTACCGCAACCGCCTGGAACGCGAGGTCGACCTCTACGCCGGCGGACGCACCGACGTCCTGCGCCGCGAGCCGGACGACGGCCGGCTGCTGATCGCCCGCCGCACGATCCTGCTCGACCAGAACGTCCTGCTCGCCAAGAACATCAGTACCTTCCTGTGAACCGGAGCTCGCTCGTGACCACTGAAGAGACCACAGAGGTGAAGCTCGTCGAGCACACCGTGCAGACCACGCTCGGAACCATCGCGGTCAGCGAGGCCGGCGAGGGACCGGTGCTGGTGATGCTGCACGGCGGCGGCCCCGGCGCCGGCGCGGTGGCCAACTACCACCAGAACCTCGCCGCGTTGACCCCGCACTTCCGGGTCGTGCTTCCCGACCAGCCCGGTTTCGGCGGCAGCTACCGACCCACCGAGGCCGACCTCGACGCCCGCAGCATCACCGAGATCACAGTCGACGCCCTCGTACAGACCCTCGACGCCCTCGGCATCGAACGCTGCCACCTGCTCGGCAACAGCCTCGGCGGCGCCGCCGCGATCGCCCTCGCGCTCGAAGTCCCGCAGCGCGTCGAGAAGTTGGTGCTCATGGCGCCCGGCGGCGGCTGGCTACCCTTCGGGCCGACCCCGACCGAGGGCCAGAAGGCCATGTTCCGCTACTACAACGGTGAGGGCCCGACCCTGAAGAAGATGCGGGACTTCATCGGGGTGATGACCGCCGAGCCCAAGCGCTGGGCGGACACCGCGCAGGCCCGCTACGAGGCGTCCCTCGACGAGTCCCACATCGCCTTCTACCACGCCTACAACGCCGCCTTCGCCAAGCGGCACGGCATGGACCCGCTCTGGCAGCGCGTCCACGAGATCAAGGCGCCCACCCTCCTGCTCTGGGGCCGCGACGACCGCACCATCACCCTCGACGGCGCCCAGCTCATGCTCAAGCAGATCCGTGACGTCCAGCTGCACGTCTTCGGCGGCTGCGGGCACTGGGTGCAGCTGGAGCGGCAGGCTGAGTTCGAGCGCCTGGTCACCGACTTCCTCAAGGAGCACTGACCCATGGGCTGGCTGACGGACGAGGTCGCCCTGATCACCGGCGGCGGTTCCGGCATCGGCCGCGCGGTCGCCCTGCGCTACCTCGCCGAGGGCGCACAGGTCGCCGTACTGGACCGGGACGCGGAACACCTGGGCGACCTCCCGAACGGCGTCCTCGCCATCCCCGGGGACGTGCGCTCCCCCGAGGATCTCCACGATGCCGTACACGCCACCGTCGAACGGTTCGGCAAGCTGGACGTCCTCGTCCCGAACGCCGGGATCTGGGACTACCACCGCAGCATCACCCGGCTCACCGGCAAGGAGCTCTCCGAGGCGTTCGACGAGATCTTCGCCGTCAACGTCAAGGGCTACGTCCTGGCCGTCGAGGCCGCCTGGCGGGAGCTGGTCGACACGCGCGGGAGCATCGTCATGACGCTGTCCAACGCCTCCTTCCACACCGACGGCGGCGGCTCGCTCTACACCGCCAGCAAGCACGCCTGTCTCGGCCTGCTCCGCCAGTTCGCCTACGAGCTGGCACCCAGGGTCCGCGTCAACGGCGTCGCCGTCGGCGGCATGCGCACGCAGCTGCGCGGACCGGAGAGCCTCGGCCTCCAGGACCGTACGCTGGCCGCGTCCTTCGCCAGAAACGAGGCGTCGGGCCGGCGGCAGCCACCGCTCATCCCCCTGTACGACTCCGGGGTGGAGCCGGAGGACTTCACCGGCCCGTACGTCCTGCTCGCCTCCCGCACCGACAGCGGCACCGTCACCGGAGCCGTCATCCCCGCCGACGGCGGCATCGCCGTCCGCGGTTTCCGTACGCCCGCCGGCGGCGCCGGCCTCTGACCCGCCCCTGTCCGTCCGCTCGACAGCCATCGAAGGAGCCGCCGTATGGCCGCCGTCGACATCAGTCCCGCCACGGCGCTGCACCGCAGAGCCCGGTCGCGTACCGCCAGCGCCCTGGTCTACGAGGGGCGGGAGATATCCGCCGCCCAGCTCGACGACACCGCGGCCGCCTTCGCCGCCGCACTCGCCGAGCAGGGGCTGCGCCGTGGTGACCGGATCGCCTACCTCGGCTTCAACAGCGTGACGTTCTTCGAGACGTTCCTCGCGGCGGCCCACCTCGGAGCGGTCTTCGTCCCGGTCAACTTCCGGCTCGCGGCCGACGAGGTGCAGCACATCCTGGTCGACAGCGGCGCCCACACGCTGGTGGTGGAGGAGGGCCATCGTGAACTCGTCGAGTCGGTCCTGGGCGAGGTGCCGGCCCGCCGGCACCTGCTGGTCGACACCGACCCGTCATGCCCGGCGACGCAGGCGCCCCCGGCCCCCTGGATCCCGCTGTCGGAGCTGCTGGGCGCGGGCCGGGCCGCGCGGGAGCGGGCCGCCCTGCACGACGCCGACCTCGCGATGCTCATGTACACCTCCGGCACCACCGGGCGGCCCAAGGGTGTGATGCTGACCCACGGCAACATCTGGTGGAACGCGGTCAACGTCGACAGCGTCGTCGACACCCGGGCCGACGACGTGAACCTGGCCGTCGCCCCGCTCTTCCACATCGGCGGCCTCAACGCCCTCACCCTGCGCACCCTGCTGCGCGGCGGCACGGTCGTGCTGCGCCGCGGCTTCAACCCCGAGCAGTGCCTCGACGACCTGGTCCGGTACCGCGCGACCAGCTTCTTCGCCGTCCCGGCCATGTACGCCGCCCTGGCCCGTGTGCCCGGCTTCGGCACGGCCGACCTCTCCGCCCTGCGGTCGGCCATCGTGGCGGGTGCCCCGGTGCCGCCGCAGCTGATCAGGGACTACGGCGAGCGGGGCGTCCTGCTCCAGCAGGCGTGGGGGCTGACCGAGACGGCGCCGTTCGCGACCTACCTGCCGGCCGGGCTCACCCTGGAGAAGACCGGCTCGGCCGGCACCGCCATGCCGTACACCGAGGTCTGTCTGACCCACCCGGGCACGGGCGCCAGGATCCATGACGTCGACGCCCGGGGCGAGATCTGTGTACGCGGTCCCAACGTCACCCCCGGCTACTGGAACAACCCGGACGCCACCCGCGCCGCCTTCGACGACGCCGGCTGGTTCCACACCGGCGACATCGCCCATCGGGACAAGGACGGTCTCTACTACATCGTCGACCGCCTCAAGGACATGATCATCAGCGGCGGGGAGAACGTCTATCCGGCCGAGGTGGAACGGGTCCTCGACGCCTACCCCGGCGTTCTGGAGGCGGCGGTCATCGGTGTCCCCGACCCCAAGTGGGGCGAAACGGTCCTCGCCGTCCTCACCTGCGAGCCCGGTACCGAGCCCACGGTGGACGACGTCCGCGACTTCGCGGGCCGGGAGCTGGCCCGTTACAAGCTCCCCACCAGGGTCCTGATCGCCGAGCGCCTGCCCCGCAACGCCAGCGGCAAGCTCGCCAAGGCCGAACTCCGACGCTGGGTCGAGCAGCAGACCGCCTCGACTCACTGACCCACCCCTCACACCATCGCGGAGCCCGATGCCATGGCCCTCGTCCTCGACGCCCCACCGGCGCCGTCCTTGCCGCCCCGCGCCGGCGGCTGGGCACTACGGCCGACCACTGACCCCGCCGAGGCCTCCCGTCGCGGCGCCCGCGCCTACACCGCCACCTGCGACGCCGGGCCGCCCGTCCGCCTGGAGATCCACCGCGTACCCCACCACCCACTGCGCGCCTGCTACCCCTTCGGCGCCCATGACCTCGTCCTCTCCGTCACCCCTGCGACAGAGGTGGCCCCGATCACCGACTTGCTGCGCGGCCTCCTGCCCGCCCTCTTCACCGCCGACCCCCGCTGCCGCCGCATCATCGCCGCACCGGCCGAGTGCGACTCCGCGACCCAGCTCACCCTGGAAGCCGCGGGATTCCGCCGAGTGACCGAGGCCGACCTGCCCGACGGCTCGGTCGTGCTGTACACGGCGGAGCCGCCGTCCGTGACGGGTGTGTCGACGGCTCTCGACGACATGCCTCACTGAACGCGGTTCCGACCTGGCCGAGCGCATCCTTGGGGGCGGAACATCCAGGCGCCGGTCGGGCGGTCAAGCGGTCACCCAATAGGTGCGCGTGTTGGTGAACTCGCGGATGCCCGCGGCGGCCAGTTCACGCCCGTAGCCGCTGCGCTTGGTGCCGCCGAAGGGCAGGCGGGGGTCGGAGGCGACGACGGCGTTGACGAAGGCGGCTCCGCTGGTGATACGGCGGGCGAGGGCGACGCCGCGGTCCGGGTCGGCCGTCCAGATGCTGAGGCCGAGTCCGTACGACGAGGCGTCGGCGAGCCGTACGGCGTGGTCGTCGTCCCGGGCGACGGTGAGGGCGGCGAGTGGGCCGAAGGTTTCCTCGTCGAAGGCGGGCATTCCGGGGCCGGTGTCGGCCAGGACGGTGGGCCGGTAGAAGAAGCCGTCGCCTGGCACCGGCTTGCCTCCAGTCAGAAGGCGGGCGCCGGCCGCGAGGGAGTCCTCGACCTGCCGCTGGATCGCCGCTCGCAGGTCGTCGCGGGCGAGCGGGCCGATCTGGGTGTGCCGTTCACGCGGGTCCCCGAGGCGCAGGGCTTCGACTCCGGCCACGAACGCGGCGGTGAACGCGTCCGCCACGGGGGCCGCGACGACGAACCGCTTGGCGCACACGCAGCTCTGTCCGGAGTTGGTGAAGCGTGCCTTCACCGCGGCGGCAGCGGCCGCTTCGACATCGGCGTCGTCCAGGACCACGAAGGCGTCCGAGCCGCCCAGTTCCAGCACGGACTTCTTCGCCGCGCGTCCGGCCGCCGCACCGACGGCCGCGCCCGCCCGGTTGCTCCCGGTGAGAGTGACGGCAGCGACGCGGTCGTCCTCGATGAGCCGGGCGGTCGTGTCCGGTACGTCGGTGTCGGCGAGCACGAGAGCGGTCACCAGGTGTTCGGGGAAACCGGCTTCGACGAAGAGGTCCTGGAGGGCGAGCGCGCTTCCGGTGACGTTGGAGGCGTGCTTGAGCAGGACGCCGTTGCCCGCGACCAGGGAGGGGACGGCGAAGCGCATGACCTGCCAGACGGGAAAGTTCCACGGCATCACGGCCAGGACGAGTCCGACGGGCTCGTAGGCCACCCAGGCCTTCGCTCCGTCGACCTCGACGCGCTCGTCGGCGAGGATCGCGGGGCCCTGCCGGGCGTAGTACTCGGCCGTGACCGCGGACTTCTCGACCTCGCCCTCGGCCTCCCGCACCGGCTTGCCCATCTCGGCGACGGCCAGTGAGGCGAGGTGGTCCTTGTGCTCGCGGAGGCTCCGGGCGAGGTCGGCGGCGCGGGCGGCCCGCTCGGCGACCGGCACCAGGGCCCAGGTGCGGCTCGCGGTGTGGGCCCGTGCCACGGCGGTCTCGACGCGGTCGGCGTCCCAGCCTTCGTAGGTGGCCGTCGGCTCGCCAGTGGTGGGGTCGAGGGTCCGGATGGTGCGGCTCATGCGGTGGGTGCCCCTCCCTTGTCGTGCGCGGAGAGGTGCTCGAAGGTCTCGCCGGTGGCGGTGATGGTGCGGGTGACGTCCCGGCCGCCGTAGACCCAGTAGATCCGCATGACGCCCTCGCCGCGGTTGAGGAACCGGTGCGGGATGCCGGCCGGGACCCAGGTGGCCTGGCCGACCTCCAGGTGGAAGAACTCGCCGTCGATCTCCGCGGTCGCCTCGCCTTCGAGGATGAGGACGGACTCCTCGACGTTGTGGCTGTGCAGGGGCAGGCCGGTGCCGGGCTGGAAGACGGTCTGGCCGGTCGTGACGACGGCGTTCTCCGAGTTCCATTTGCCGACGTAGGGGATGGTGGCCACGCCTCCGCCGCGGTCGAAGCGTTCGACCTCGTCGGGGTGGATGAGCAGGTTGGGCTCGGCGGGGTGGTGCGTGCACATGAAGGCGGCTCCGTTCAGGAGTGGTGGAAGAGGCGGCGGGAGAGGGTGTTGACCTGGCTGCCGGGCACGACGTACTTCGCCGCGGCCTCGCGCCAGATCTTGAAGTGGGGTGCGGCGCGGTGGGCGTCGACGGCGGCCTCGTCGTCGTAGATCTCGTGGAAGACGAAGTGGTGATCGTCCGCCATGTCGCAGACGACGTCGAAGGAGCGGCAGCCGGGTTCGTCGGTGAAGGAACGCTCGGCGTTGTCCTCGATGGCCTTGAGGAAATCCTCCCGGCAGCCGGGGACGACCTGGAGGGACACGGTCAGCGCGATCATGCGGGCGGCTCCTGGGGAGTGAGGGAACGGGGAAGAGGTACGGCGACGGTGGCGGCGATGGTGGCGAGGGCGGCCCAGGTGTCGTCGACGAGGGTGATGCCCTCGGTGCGCAGGCGCTCGGCGGTGCGGATCTCCGGCTCGCCGGGAACGAAGATCTCGGCGGTGCCGGGCGCGGCCGGGGTGGACTTGGTCTCCTCGATCAGGGTCTCCATCCGCTGCTCGAACTCCGCCGGGTCGGCCATGGAACGGATGTCGACGCAGATCAGCAGGTGGCCGACGCCGCTGCGGCCGGTGGAGCGGTAGGGGCCGACGACCGCCGAACCGAAGGCGCTGCCGGTCAGTACGCCCGCCAGGACGTCGAACATGAAGGAGATGGCGTACCCCTTGTGTCCGGCCATCGGCAGGATCAGGCCCTCGATCGCGCGCCGCGGATCGGTCGTGGGCACACCCTCGGCGTCGGCCGCCCAGCCCTCGGGGATCGGCTCGCCGCGCTCCTTGGCGTGGTAGATCTTGCCGCGTGCCGCGGCCGTGTTCGCGATGTCCATCACGACGGTGCCGTAGCGGCCGCCGGGGGCGGCGATCGACCACGGGTTGGTGCCGACGCGCTTCTCCCTGCCGCCCCAAGGGGCCATGGCCGGGCTGGCGTTGGTGGCCAGCAACGCCACGCAGCCCTGTTCGGCGGCCTTGCGGGTGAAGTAGGCGGCGGTCCCGAAGTGCCCGGAGTTGCGGACGGCGACCGCGCTGATGCCGTGCCGGCGGGCGCGCTCCACGCCCAGGGCCACCGCCTGGTCGGTGAGCACCTGGCCGAGTCCGTGACGGCCGTCGACCACGACCACGGCGCCGTTGTCGCTGACGACCCGCGGGTCCGCGACCGCCGTGGTGGCTCCGCTGGCGAGGCGGTCGAGATACCAGGGCAGACGCAGCATTCCGTGGGACGCGTGTCCCCACAGTTCCGCGGTCACCAGTGTGTCCGCGAGCAGACGGGCGTCCCGGGGCGGGACGGCGTGCGCCTCGGCGGTGGCGGCGGCGAAACCCGCCAGGTCGGCGGCGCCGACGGTGTGCGGCATGGGGCGGCCTCTCACATCGGGCGATCAATGTATCCACATGTATCCACTCCTGTATACAGGACTGTTTATGGAGAAACCAAGGTCGGGAGGCGCGGGTGTCCCGGCGCCCCCGTCGGACCTGACCGGGGTGCCTCAGCCTGCGATGTCCAGCGACACATCTGTGCCGGGGGCCAGATCCTGGCTGGTCAGGCCGTCGATGAGGGCTTGCAGGGTCTGCGCGAGGTGGTGCCGGCAGGCCGCCTCAGCCGCCTGGGCGTCCCCCTGTGTGACCGCCTTCAGCATCGCGCGGTGCTCCTCCAGCGAGGTCAGCATGCGACGCGGACCGCTGTGCGAGAGATGGCGCAGACGTACGGTCTGGCTGCGCAGATCACGGATGGTGCGGGCGAGGTAGGGGTTGCGGCAGGCCGCGATGACCGCCTGGTCGAAGGCCTCGGCGATGTCGTAGAACTCCTGGTACGAGGTCGCCTGCTCTACGGAGTCCAGCGCGCGGAAGGACGCGTCGAACGCCTCCAGCCGCTCCAGCAGCTCACGGAACGGCGCCGGCACCCGCTCGTCCGCCGGACCGGTCATGGCCACCGAGGCGGTGGCCCGGGGCTCCAGCAGCATCCGGAACTCGAACAACGCCCGCACCCCGCCGAGCGAGATCGCGGCCACCCGGGCCACCTCCCCCGGCACGAAGTCGACCAGCCCCTCCCTGGCCAGCCGCCGGATCGCCTCCCGCACAGGCGTCCGCGAAGCGCCCAGCTCCTCCGCCAACTGGACCTCGCCGAGCTTGGCGCCCGGCCGCAGCCGCAGCGACTCGATGTCGCCCTTCAGCCGCTCGTAGACCGCTTCGCTCTTGCCAGTCGCCCGGGCCATGAGACTCCCTGTCCATTCCTGCACATCCGTCTGTATACAGACTACGCCCGACGGAGCGACCCCCGCCGGTAGTGCCATGTGCGCCCCCTGTTCGGGTGTTTGTCAGCACGTCGGCGTCTGCCGTCCGCGGGCAGGCGGCAGACCTCTCGCGAGCACACACCTACCGAAGGAGACGCTTATGCGTACACGTACCGCGCTGGCCGCCCTCGCGTTCGCCGGGACTGTTCTGCTCGGAGGCGCGGGCCAGGCCCTCGCCGACGAGCACGACGAGACGGGCGGCTTCGGAGTCGAGGCCGGGACCAGCTCTCCGGCCGCCCCCGACTTCGGCCAGAGCAACTCCGACCAGGACGAGTCCGGTTTCGGGCAGGACGCCTCGGGCTTCGGCCAGTCCGGCTCGGTCTTCGACGAGGCCTCCGGCTTCTGAGGACACGGCCCACGTCTCATTCCCTCGCCCCGCACCACGATGCTCTCGGTGCGGGGCAGGGGAAGCCGTCGGTACGGGCCGGCCTGTACGGCGTCGGCTAGAGACCGGCGCCAGGGTGGGGTTTCGCCTCCCCCTGCCCGCCCCGCAGGTCGGCGAGCAGTTCCGCCTGACCGGCCAGCACCCCGGACAGGATCGTGCGCGCCACCCGCAGCAGTTCCGCCACGTGCGGGCTGGTCAGCGAGTAGTACACGGTCGAGCCCTCCTTGCGGGTCACGACCAGGTTCATCCGGCGCAGCACGGCGAGCTGCTGGGAGAGATGCGCGGGTTCGATGCCGATCTCGGGCAGCATTTCGGCGACGGCGTGCTCCCGCTCGCTCAGCAGCTCCAGAACGCGGATACGGGCCGGATGGCCGAGCGTCTTGAAGAACTCGGCCTTCAGTTGGTACAGCGGCGTGCTCATCGTGCCGTCGCCTCCCCGGCGCCACGGCACGGCCCCGTCGGCCGGGCCCCGGCCTCTCGCATCCACCCACTCGTCACGGACATGCGGTCCATCTTCGCCTGTCACTCGCCCGGCGCCGAAATGCTGCCCGCCGGGGTCAGAGGGGCAGGGTGATCCAGATGCTCTTGCCGTCGGCGTCACCCTGCACGGCCGCCGTGCCCCCGAGTTGCCGGGTGAGCTCCACGACCGTGCCGAGACCGGTGCTGGTGCCGGCTCGGTCCAGCAGCGGCTGGTGGGTGTGCCGGTCGTGCACGGCGAAGGCCAGATGGCTGCCGCTCGCCGCGTACACCACCATGATCTGCGGGGACTCCTCAGCGGCGTGCCGGACGCTGTTGGTCACCAGTTCGCTGAGGATCAGCAGCGCCGCGTCCACGACGGGCCGGTGCAGACCTATCCCCCACTCGACCAGCGCCTGCTCGGCGGTCTCGCGGGCGAGGCGGACAGCGGACGGCTCGTTGGGCAGCGTGAGCACATGCCGGTACGGAAGGGCTTCGAGAACGGAGCTCATCATCTCTCCATGCGGGCGGGTCGGAAGCCGGGTCATGGGGCGCGACCAGGACACGGATTCCGCGCCGCTCCAGCTTCTCCACCGCGCCCCTCCCCCACGAGCCCCACCCCGGGGCGGACACGAGAAGCTGTGTCCGCGGGCTACCGGATAGCGGACACAGCCACCACAGCATCTAACCAATTGCGAAATTATGCAATTCAGCAGGTCTTGGGTCCCGGTCGGCTCTGCCTCGGTTCCCGCGGGCGGCCGTCTTCTGGCCGGGTGGCAGCAACCTGGGGCCGGAGTGATCCTTGGACGGGCGAGGGGTCGCGCTCCGGTGCTGAGGAGGTCCCGTGGGGAAGCTCGTGGTCGTCGGAGTGGACGGCTCGGCGTCGTGTCGTACCGCGGTGGAAGCCGCCGCCCTGGAGGCCCGCCGGCGTGGCGCGAGACTGCATGCGGTGCATGCCTTCAGCTTGCCGGGCAGGCCGATGTACGCACAGCCGGATACGGCACGGCTCGACCGGCTGACCAGTGAGGCTGCGGATCACGCCCGTGAGGTGGCGCCCGGCCTGGAGGTCACCGACGCGGTCGTGACGGGGGGGTGCGGTGGAGGTGCTGGGAGCCGAGTCGCGGACCGCGGACCTGGTGGTCGTCGGCGCACGGGGTGCCGGCGGTTTCATCGGGATGTTGCTGGGCTCGACGGCGGTGTCCCTGGCCGCCCACACCGAGTGTCCGGTGATGGTGGTCCGCGAGGAGCCGACGGGCACCGGGCCGATCGTGCTGGCCGTCGACGGCTCCCCCATGGGCGGGACGGCTGTGGAGTTCGCCTTCGCCGAGGCGGCGTTGCGCACGGCGGAGATCCACGCCGTGCACGCCTGGCTGCCGGACTACGCACCGCCCGGCACCGGTGTGGAGAGCGCGGAGCGGCTGCTGGCCGAGGCGCTCACCGGCTTCACGGAGAGGTATCCGGACGTCGTGGTCAGGCAGGAAGTACTGAGCGGCGAACCCCGCGAGAAGCTGATCGAGGCGAGCGGGAACGCCCAGTTGATGGTCGTCGGAGCCCGAGGGCGCGGCGGCTTCGCCGGGCTGCTCCTGGGCTCGGTGAGCCAGGCGGTGCTGCATCACGCGCACTGCCCGGTGGCGGTCGTCCGCGGCAAGGAGTGACCGGCCCGGCGCCGGCACGCCCCTGGCCGGTCTCAGTCACGCGGGGTGCGCAGGGCCAGGAGGGCGATGTCGTCGTGGCCGTCGCCGGGATGGTGGTCGGCGAGGTGTCGTACGAAGTCGTCCAGCGGCAGGTGCGCGCGGTCGGCGGCGAGTCCGGCGAGCTCGGCCAGGCCCTGGTCGATGGAGCGGTCGGGGTGTTCGACGAGGCCGTCGGTGAAGAAGAGCACGGTGGCCCCGGCGGGCACGGAGCGGACGTGGTCGGGGCGGACGTGGTCGGGGCGGTCCTGGTCGATGTCGACCGCGAGCGGCAGGCCCGGCTCGGCGTCGAGGTACACCGTGTGCCGGTCGGGGCCGATCACCAGCACCGCGTCCAGCAGACCCTGCAGCCGGTCCTTGGCGGTGGCCAGTTCCCGCAGCTGCGCGGCGATCTCTTCCAGCCGGACATCCGGCCGCCGGGTCGCATCGGCAGCGGCATCGTCCGGCAGTTCGGGTTCGTCCTCCTTGCCCGCCATCCCTTCGTCGTCGTCTCGTGACCGGCCGAACGGGCATCGACCGGCCGCGGCCCTTTCCCCGCCACGTTTCCGAGGTTCGTGACGGATCGCGATCCGCTGACACTTTCCGGTGAAAACGGGGAGCCGCTCGGCCCCGACGGAGTCAGCCCGTGGACGCGAACGCCGTCGCGAGGCCGAGGGCGCCCTCGCGCACCCCGCGTACGGTGATCGCCTCCGTGGCCGGAAGCCGGCCGAGCAGGGAGCTGGACAGGCAGGTGTTCTCCGGGCGGGAGGCGTACCGGGTGCCGGCGCGGGGCGTCGGAACGACCAGGTGCGGCGGCGCGCCCAGAGTCTCCGCGACCACCGAGGCCCACGCGGCGCGGCTCACCCGGTCCGGGCCGCCCAGGTGCAGGACCGTCGGCACGGGTTGCCCGGCGTCCAGAACCGCCGCCGTCACCTCGGCCACGTCGTCCACGAGTACCGGTGTCGTCCACTGGTCGTGGGGCACCGTGACGGGTTCGCCGCGCAGGAGCCGGTGGGCGCACGCGGCGAAGAAGTTGAGCCACTTGCCGGCGTCCACCGGTTCGTGGCCGTAGACGAGGCTGACCCGCAGCACCACCGGGTCCGTGGCCGCGTCGAGCAGGGTCTCCTCCGCGCTCAGCTTGGCGCGGCCGTAGGCGTTGGCAGGCGCCACCGGGGTGTCCTCGGCGTTGTAGGGGCGGGATCCGTCGAAGACGTTGTCGGTGGAGATCATCAGCACGCGGGCGTCACCCGCCGCCGAGGCGACGTTGGCGGTCGCCACGGTGTGCGCCGCGACGGCCTGTTCCGGTTGCTCCTCGCACCAGGTGACATCGGACGGGCCGTGCACCAGGACCACGCGGCGCGGTCTCAGCCGGGCCAGGAGCCGGTGGCACGCCGCGGCGTCGGTGGCGTCCAGGGGCTGCCACCGGACGCCGGTGGGCAGCGGATGCCCGGGACGGCTCCGTGAGGTGACGGTGACGGCCTCGCCCGCCGCGGCCAGCCGTCGCGCGATGCCCGTGCCGACGAAACCGGCGCCTACGACGAGGGTTCCGTCTGCCGGACTCCCGGCGCTCATCGCGCGCCCGCCGGGGTGGGCACCGCCATGCGGTGGGCCAGCAGCCTGCCGGCGCCGATCAGGCCGTGGTCGTCGTCCGGGCTGCCCAGCGACACCAGGGCGTCGACCGCGTGCGCGTCGAGCCCGAAGCAGCCCAGGCGCACCAGTTCGGCGACCAGCAGCTCCCGGTAGCGTTCGCCGACCGCCAGGGCGAAACCTCCGATCAGGATGTACCGGCACACCCCGATCGACGTGAAGACCGCACCCACGGCCTGCGCGAGGTGGGTGAGAGTGCCTCGCAGCACCTCGGTGGTGAAGGCGTCGCCGTCCCGGACCGCGGCGGCGACCGCCGGGTTGTCGACGGCGTCGGCGCGGCCGTCGCACAGCGCGGCGAGCCGGGAGCGGGCGAAGCCGGCCGGGTCGGCGTCGGCCGCGCGGCGGACCGCGGCCAGCGCGCCCCGCCCGGAAGCGACGGCGCCGAGATGTCCGCGCCCGCCGCAGTCGCACAACGGGGCCGTCGGGGAGGGGTCGCACACCCAGTGGCCGAGTTCGCCGCCGTGTCCGTCCGCGTCCAGCAGCACTTCGCCGGCCCGGAAGACCTTGTTGCCGATGCCGGAACTGACCGTCAGCAGACAGAAGGGCTCGGTCTCGGTCGCCGCGTAGCGCCACGCGGCGGCGGTCAGGTCGTTGACGACGACGACCGGTGCGCCGATCCGTTCCGTCAGCAGCCGGCCGAGGGGCAGCGGGTCGCCGCGGCGCCCCCACACCGTGGGAGCGGCCAGGACGAGTCCTGCGGCCGAGATCGGCCCGGCGAAGGCCACTGCGACGGCCCGGGGAGCCGCGCCCTCGGCGTGCCGGGCCGTCTCCTGGACGATCTGGTCCACGACCCGCTCCTGCAGGGCGGCCACGGAGTCCCGCGGATGGCGGACCCTGCCCTCGACCGGCACCCGGCGCACCCGGGAGACGGTCGACGTCACCGGGTCGTAGCTCCCGGTGCGCAGTGTCGTACCTCCCACGTCGAGCACGGTGAACGCGCCGTCGAAGGCCGCGGATTCAGGCTGCGGGACGGTCATGGAGCTCCTCCTCGAAGACCAGAAGCCACAGTTCGGCGGCCGAGTCGTTGACGAGGCCGTGCTCTCCGTACGGGCGGTTGACGACGACGTCGCCGGCGCCGACACGGAACTCCGCTCCGTCCCGGTACATCAGGCCGCTACCGCTGAGCACCACGTACGTCTCACGGTCCCGGCCGTGCCGGTGGCGTCCGACGGAGGTGCCGGGCGGCAGCACGGCGATGTCGATGAACTCCGCTCCCGGGGCGCCCTCGGCGCGGGTGAACAGGCGGTGGGCGAGGATCGTGCCGAGTCCGCCGTGGTCGTGCTCCTTGCCCGTCAGGAGCTGGTCGAGGTTCCGTACGTCGTCGCTGCTCATCGAGTGCCTCCCGCCTGCGCCAGGGCGTCCAGCGCGCCCCGCAGCACGTCCGCCGGAACGTCCTCCAACTGCTCCACGAAGTCCGCCTTACCGATGCCGGTCGGCACCACCAGGTGCAGCTTGCGGCCGCGGCGCTGCCAGGACGCCCGCAGCGCCTGCGTCATCAGCTCGGGTGTGCAGGTGTCCGGGTCGAACACGGGCAGGCCGATACGGCGCAACAGGTTCACCACCCGCTCGCAGCTCTCCTCGTCGAGGAGCCCCAGCAGCCGGGCCAGGTGCGCCGACAGTGCCATGTCGACGGCGACCGCCTCGCCGTGTTCCAGGCGGTGGCCGCCCGCCGTCTCGATCACCGGGCTGAAGGTGTGCCCGAAGTCGACGAGCCGGGCCAGGTCGTGCTCCCTGAGGTTGGGGCAGAGCTCCTCCATCATCAGCCGCATGGAGGTGCGTACGACGTACGTCTCGAACGCGCCGTCGGTGGACCGCTGGAAGGCGTCCGGGTGTTCCTCCAGCGCCCGGAACAGGTCGGCGTCCAGGATCACGGCCATCTTCACGATCTCCGCCAGGCCGCAGCGGATCTCGCGGGCCGGCAGGGTGGCGAGCAGGGCCGGGTCGTTGAGCGAGGCGTGCGCCGGGTGGTAGGCGCCGAACATGTTCTTGGTGTTCAGCGCGTTGACGCCGGTCTTCACGCCGACGCCGACGTCCACCTGCCCCACCAGGGTGGTGTTGACCTTGATGTAGCGGATGCCGCGGGAGTACATCGAGGCCGCGAAGCCCACGACGTCGGCGACTATCCCGCCACCCACGGCGAGCATCACGCCGTGCCGGTCGAGCCCGGTCTCCTTGGCGATGGCGCACACCCGTTCCGCCGACTCCAGGGTCTTGCTCCGTTCGCCGCTGTCGATGGTGTGCACGCTCCAACTCCCGGGCTCCAGACGGGCGTTGAGATAGGCGCGCAGCCGGTCACCGTAGAGGCGGTCCACGGTGGGGCCGACGAAGGCGACCACCCGGCGGCCCTCCACGTACCCAGCGAGCAGCGGGTTGTGCGGGTCGAGCACTCCGTCGGTGACGTCCACGCGGTAGCGCGTGCCGTCCGGTGCCAGCAGGTCGAAGCCGCCGGGGTCCTCGTGGACCCCCTCACCATGGACTCCCTCAACCCGAGCAAGGGCCTGGCCTGACATCTCTCTCCTCGGTCTTCGTTGCGTTCGGTCCGCCGGCGGTGAACACGCGGGCGAGAGCCTGTACGTCGGGATGGCCGGCCAGGTCGTCGAGGGGCACCGGCCGGCCGTGCCGGTCGGCCACCGGCAGCCGCCAGTTGGGGTGCACGTCCGCGGTGCCGGGGAGGTTCTGGGGCCGGCGGTCACCGGTGGCGTCCGGCAGCCACACCCCGAGCAGCGTCGACGGCGTACGGGTCAGAAAACGGTGCAGGGCGACGACCTCGCCCTCGGCGTCGGGCAGCAGCCCCAGCCGGCGCAACTCCGCCAGCCATCCGTCCCGTTCGGCCGCCGCCTCCGCCTTCTCCTCGGATTCCGGGCGGGTCAGCAGACCCAGCCGGGCACGCAGGTCGACGTGCTCGCCGGTCAGCCAGGCCGCGGTGGTGGGCAGGTCGTGGGTGGTCAGGGTGGCCAGACAGTTGGTGCGCCACCGCTCCGGCGGCAGCGGGCCGTGCCGTCCTTCCGAGCCGCCCAGGTACTCGAACCGCTGCACGGAGGTGCCGAGTACGCCGCGCGCGGCCAGCTGCTCGCGGACCCCGCGCTCGACCGTGCCGAGGTCCTCGCCGATCACCGCCACTTTGGCCCGGTGCGCCTCCAGCAGCAGCACGCCGAGCATGGCCTCGGCGTCGTAGCGGACGTACGTCCCCTCGGCCGGCGGGCGGCCCTCGGGCACCCACCACAGCCGGAACAGGCCCATGACGTGGTCGACCCGCAGGGCACCGGCGTGCCGCATGCCGGCCCGCAGCAGCCCGGCGAGCGGCCGGTATCCCTCGGCGGCCAGCGCGTCGGGCCGCCACGGCGGCTGGCCCCAGTCCTGGCCGAGCGGATTGAAGTCGTCCGGCGGGGCCCCGACGCTCATCCGGTCGGCCAGACAGTGCTGCAGCGCCCAGGCGTCCGCCCCCTCGGGTGCGACGCCCACCGCGAGGTCGTGCACCAGGCCGATGTCCATGCCGACGTCCTTCGCCGCCTGTTGAGCCGCGGCGAGCTGCTCGTCGGTGATCCACGCCAGCCACTGGTGGAACGCGACTTCGTCGGCCAGTTCCGCCCGCGCCGCAGCCACCCGCGGCGAGCGCGGGTCGCGCAGCCCGTCGGGCCAGGACCGCCAGGAGCGGCCGTGGACGTCGGCCAGCGCGCACCAGGTCGCGAAGTGCGTCAGGTCCTCGCCCTCCCGGGCGACGAAGTCCTGCAGCGCCGCCCGGCGGCCCGGCGTCAACGGCACCTCGTACACGTGGCGCAGCGCCTGGTGCTTGAGCGCGCGTACGCTCTCCCGGTCGATCAGCGTCTCGCCGCGCAGTACGCGCCCGTTGAGCACCCTGGCTCGGGCGGCACAGGCGTCCACCGCCCAGCGGGCCTCCCCGGCGAGATACCGGTATTCCGGCACGTCCTCCACCCGCACGTGCATCGGGTCGGCGAAGCGCCGCGAACTCGGCCGGTACGGCGAGGGATCGGGCAGCGGCCCGGGCTCCACCGCGTGCAGGGGTCCCAACTGCACGAAGTCGGCGGCCAGTTCACGGCCTGACCAGGCGGCCAGCTCCGCGAGGTCGGCCAGATCGCCCATGCCCCAGGATCTGCGGGAGAGCACCGAGTACAGCTGGATCAGGAAGCCCCAGCCGCGCCGCTCGGGCACGGGTACGCGGTCGGGCACCGACAGCAGGGGGGCGGATGCCCGCCGTGCGCCGGCGCGCACGTGCAGGACGTGGGCGCCGGGTGGCAGCGGGGCGGTGAGCGCTGCTTCGCCGCCGCCTTCCAGGGCGACCCGGACCTCGGCGTCGGGGGGCAGCCGCAGCGACGGGAGCGACCCCGGCGACCCTGCGCGGACCACGGCGCAGGCCGGCAGCAGCCGGTGCGCGTCCGCCGTACGGCGGACGGCGAGAGCGTGTCGGGCGGCGTCCGGGGTGCTCGCGTCCACGCCGCACGCGGCCAGGACGCTGACCAGCGTGTCCGCGGCGACGGTGATCCTATGGCCCCGGTCGGTGGTGTACTCGGTGCTCACGCCGTGCGCGCGGGCCAGTTCCCGCAGGGAGGCGTCGGGTGTGGAGGTGGGCGGCTTCACGGGCCTTCCTCCAGCGGCGTGAAGAGGCGTTCGAGGACGGCGGCGACCCCGTCCTCGTCGTTGCCGGGAGCCACTTCGTCGGCCATCGCCCGCAGGTCCTGGTGGGCGCCCGCGACGGCCACGCCGTGCGCGGCCCACGCCAGCAGCGGGATGTCGTTGGGCATGTCGCCGAAGGCCACGGTGTCGGCGCCGGTGAAGCCGAGCAGTTCGGCGGCGCGGGCGACGCCGGTGCCCTTGTCGGTGCCCGCGGGCAGGACCTCCACCATGCCCTTGACGGAGTGCACGACGGTCACCTCGCCGCCCGTCAGCTCGCGGGTGACGGCCGCCAGGCGGTCCTCGTCGACGTCCGGGTGGTGCAGGATCAGCTTGTCGATGGGCGAGGTCCACAGCAGATCACGGTCGGTGGTCAGGTCCCAGCCGTGCCGAACCCGCTCCCCGAAGCCCGCGGTGACCTTGAACCGGCTCTCCGGAGGCGAGGTGACGATGCCCAGTTCCAGCCGGCCGAGTTCCGCCTCGACCCGGTCGACGACACTGCGGGCGAGGTCGCGGTCCAGGGCCAGCGAGGACAACAGACGGTCGGCGCCGGCGTCGTACAGTTGCGCGCCCTGGCCGCACACCGCGAGCCCCCGGTAGCCGAGGTTCTCCAGAAGGTGCTTGCAGGCCACCGCCGGGCGGCCGGTGACCACCAGGTGGTGGGCGCCGGACGCGGTGACCAGGTCCAGGGCGCGGCGGGTGCGCGCGGACACCGTCAGGTCGCTGCGCAACAGCGTGCCGTCCAGGTCGGTCGCCACGAGCCGGAACGCGGGCTCTGGGACCGGCACGGCGTCCCAGACGATCCGGCCGGAGCGGAGCGTGACCATGGCCAGGGCGTGGCCCGCGATGGGCGGCCCGTCCAGGGCTCCCGTGAACACGCCGTCGCCGTCGCCTTCGGCGGTGAGCGGTCGCAGGGCGGCGCCGGTGGCCGGAGGTGATGGTTCGTCGGAGGCGAGGGTCTCGGCGGCGGACTCCAGTGCGGGGGCCGGGGGGCTCTCACCGGCGGTGGTACCGGGTACTTCGTCCACGACCTCCACGCGGGCCGCTTCGGGGTGGCTGTAGCGCACCCGCCAGGTGCCGTCCGGATCGACGGCGAGACGGAACCGGCCCTTCAGCCGGGCGCTCAGGTCCGACCTGCCTGCCCGCCGGGCCAGTTCGCCGCAGCGGGCGAAGTCCGCCCGGCGGTGGGCCGCGTCGAACAGCCGCTCCCAGGTGGCAGCGTCCAGGTCGTCGATGTCGCGCCCGAGGGCACGGGCGAGGGCGTCGGCGTCACCGTGTTCCGTCGCCGCGCGGACGATCAGGTCCCGGTGTTCGGTGTGGGCGGTGGGGGGCAGCACGTCCAGCCAGCCCCGCTCGACCAGTTCACCGACGAGTTCGTCGCCCTGTTCGCCGACGGCGGGGCGCTTGCGCTCGCCGCGAATCAGTCGCTCGTAGGCCGTCAGACGCAGTTCGGCGCTGCGGGCCCAGGTGAACGAGCGGCCCAGGCGGCGGGCGTTGGCCGACAGACGGGCGTAGGTGTCGGGTGCCGTGCGGAAGACCGTCACGGCTTGGCGTATTCGCTCCGCGAGGGCACGGGCGAGGTCGTGGTCGTCGTCGCGGAAGGAACCGGGCACCGAGAAGCCGGTGGCGTCCGGGGCGTCGAGGGGCCGCTGGTGTCCGAAGTGGGAGGTCACCCGCTGGGCCGTGGCGATCGGCACCGCACCGCAGGCCATGGCCTCGGCCTGGGCGATGAGGAAGCCGTCGAGCTCGTATTTGGAGGGGAAGAGACAGAAGTCGGCGCTCGTGGCCTGCCTGAAGAGTGTCTCCTCGTCGGCGAGCCGCCAGTCCAGGTGGACCTGACCCGGATGCCGGTCGGCGAGCCGCTGGAACGCGGCGTTCGCGACGACCGCCGGGCCGTCGCCGCCTCCCCCGGTCGCGCAGCGGATCACGAACCCGACGTCCGGGTCGGCGGCCACCACCTCCTCGACCGCCCGCATCAGCTCCAACTGGCCTTTGTGGTGCACCGCGTAGCGGGCCACGTGGGAGAAGACCGGCCCGGAGACCGTCAGGCCCAGCTCACGGCGGACCGCGCTCCGGTCGACTGCCTCGGGGTCGCGGGCCAGCCAGCTGTCGGCGATACCGCATCCGCCGGCCAGCAGCCGGTCCGCGCGTTCACGCAGCCGGCGTGCCACGGGCAGCGAGGCGAACAGGGCCTCGACCGGTGTGTCCGCCCAGGTGACGTAATGCTCGCGCTGGCCCGGGGAGACGAAGTCGATCAGGTCCGCGTCGACGGCGATCAGCGGGAACACACCGACGTGGTCCGGGCCGTGCTCGACGTGCATCCGGGTACCGGCCAGGGCGCGGGCCACGGTCGCCGCCGGGGAGTCCTCGGCGGGCGGCGGCCCGTCGAGCGCGTCGAGATCCACTCCGTGCACGCCGAACAGGTCCAGGAGCCGCCGCACCTGCGGCCGGTAGACCTTCTGGGTGACGGGGGCGTTCGCGGCGACCGTGCTCACGGTCCGGTAGCGGTCGTCGGCGGCGAGGACCGTGGGCAGCAGGTAGTGGTAGGCGGGCTCGAAGCCGTGCACCACCGCCGGACCGTCCCCTGCCGACCCGTCTGCCGGCCCCTCCCCCAGATACCGCCGCAGGAACCGCAGGCCGTCCACCTGGAACACCAGTGGCTTGAAGAACGCCAGGTCCCGGCCCTCGGTGGCCGGAGGCGGGTAGAGCCGGTCCGGCAGCAGGTCCAGATGGGAGTCGGACAGCAGGTACACGTCGACGCCGTCCAGCCGCAGCAGATGCGCGCGGGTGTCCAGGTCGAGCAGGATCTCGGCGGGCTGGTCCGGCCACACCTTGGGGTCCGGCACCAGCGGGACCGTGTGGGTGTCGCGGTAGTCGAGTTCGCGTAGGTCGTACCGCTGCCGCAGCGCCTCCAGGTGGCCGTGCGCGGGCGTGACCAGGGAGACGCGGTGGCCGCGTGCGGCGTACTCGCGGGAGAGGTTCCACACGAGCGGGGACAGGCCGCCGCGCATCAGGCGGCCGTCGAAGCCCCCGCATTCGAAGGAGAAGGTGATGATGTGCACCTGGGGCGCTCCCTCACTCCGCCGTGCTCGCGCGGGCGCAGGCCGCGCGCAGGCCGGGCAGGTCGATGAACTCGGTGTGGGTGCCGGCACTGGCACAGGCGAACGCTCCCGACACGGACCCGGCCAGGACGCACTCGTCCATCGTCCGGCCCTCGAAGTGGGCGTGCAGGAAGGCGGTGACGAAGGCGTCGCCGGCGCCGTTGCTGTCGACCACCGGCCGCTCGGGCCGCACCGCGGGGAAGTGCCGCACCTTGGCCTCGCCGCGCACCAGCAGATGGCAGCCGTCCGCGCCGTCCGTGGCGACGACGAACCGGGCCCTGCCCTCGTCGAGGATGCCGTGCAGAACCTCGTCGAGGCGGTCGTGGACGGCCGCGGCGCTCAGGAAGACGTAGTCGGAGGAGAGGGCGTAGGTGCGGTGGTGCGGGTTGACGCCGTCCCAGTCGTGCAGGTCGGTGGAGCTGGTCAGGCCCAGCCGGTGGATGTCCTCGTAGAGGTCGCGGTTGTGCCCGATGATGGAGAGGTGGACGTGGCGTGTCCGCTCCAGGTGCGGCAGGTAGAAGTCGCGGGGCAGACGGAGGTCCACCGGGTGCCGGGAGTCGTAGAAGGAGAAGCGGCGGCCCTGCGCGTCGACCAGGTTGACGCCGCGCGGCGTGCCGTGCGGGGACACCACGTGGCTGAAGTCGAGCCCGTGCCGGGCGTACGCGGCGAGGACCGCGTGGCCCTGCGGGTCGTCGCCGAGGAAGTCGATGAACTTGGTGGTCAGGCCCAGGGCGTGCCAGCCGAGCGCGACTCCGTTGCCGGTGTGGGCCACGTAGTCGTACACCGGGGGCACGTGCAGCGAGTCGCCGGGCGGGATGCGCAGCGCGTCGACGCGTACGACGGTGTCGACACCGGCTCCGCCGACCACCAGGACGTCGTAGTGGGGCAGGCTCATGTTCGGGTTCCTTCCATGACGGCCGCGGAGTCCTCGACCCGCTGCACATGTCCGTTCTCCAGGACCACCGCCGAGTCGATGTCCTGGCCGGGGCGGATCACGGCGCCGGGCAGCACCACGCTGCGCCGGACCCGTGCGCCCGCCCCGACGCGTACGCCGGGGAACAGCACGCTGTGCTCCACGCGGCCTTCGTTGACGAGGTCCGCCGGGACCAACGACGCGACCACGCCGGAGGCGTCGGCCACCCAGCCGCGGTCCACCCCGGGCCGGATGGTGCGGGGCATCCGCTCGACCGGGAGCGCCGCCCGCGGTCCGGCGGCGGCGAGCGTGAGATGGGCCCGGTGGTAGCGCTCGACGGTGCCGATGTCCTCCCAGTGGCCGTACACCTCGTGACCGCGGATGTGCTCGCCGGCCGCGAGCATCGCCGGGATGACGTCCCGGCTGATGTCGTGCTGCCAGTCGGTGCCGTCCAATTTCTCCAGATAGCGGTGGAGTACCTCGGCGTCGAAGACGCAGAACGCGGCGAACACCAGGTCGCTGGTCGGTTCGGCGGGTTTCTCCACGAACTCGGTGAGCCGGCCGTCGCCGTCGAAGCGGACCATCCCGAACAGGTGGACCCAGCGGCGTTCGATGCGCTGGTAGGCGACGGTCAGGGCGGCCCCGGAGGCGCGGTGTTCGGCGATCAGCTGCCGGTAGTCGTACCGGTAGACGTGGTCGGCGTGCAGGACGAGCACCTGCTCACGGCCGCCGCCGAAGACGTGGGCGGCCTTGCGGATCAGGGCGTCGGCGGTGCCCCGCTCGGCCGGCCAGGTGCGTTCGGGCAACTCGTCGGGAAGCGCGCCGGGGAGTACGTCCGCCGCCGCCCGGTAGGCGTCGTCGTACGGTCCGAAGTGCACCCGGAATCCGGCCTCCCGGTTCCACAACCGGTGCAGGTCGTCCATGAGTTGACGCTCCTCGTACTGGGACAGCAGCAGCACCTCCCCCACCCCCGAGGCCCGCGCGTTGAAGAGGCTGAAGTCGATCAGCCGGCAGGTGCCGCCGTACGGGACGAGAGGCTTCAGGCGTCCGGCGCCCAGGGGGCCCATACGTCGACCCTCGCCGCCCGCGAGCAGGACGGCACGCACCCCTCCCCGCTCAGCCATGACGAACCTCGTCCCAGGCGACCCGGCCGGAGGCCAGCGTCAGCAGCAGCCTGGCCTCGGGGGCCGGTGGCGGTCCCTCGAACTCGCCGGGTGCGGTGCGCAGCAGCGCGCGGACCTCGGGCAGCGCTCGGGTCGCCGTGCCGCGCGGGGCGGGCGTCACCGCCTCTACCCGCTCGGCATGCGGCAGGCGGTAGACGAGGGTGCCGTCGGGGGCGGTCGAGGACCGCTCGCGCACGCCCCGTGCCTCCTCGTCTGTCACGGCAGCGGGGTGGCGGTCCACGATCTGCTCGCAGGTGGCGAAGTCGGCCCGCTCCCACGCGGTGCGGAAGAAGCGTCGGGCAGCCGCCTCGTCGAGCGGGGCCCGGCGTTCGTACGCCGCCAGGTCGCCGTGGGCCACTGCCGCCTCCGCGGTGATCTCCTCGTCCTTCAGCAGGTCGAACCAGCCGTGCCGCAGGGCCCGTTCGGCCGGCAGCACGTCCGGCTCGCCGCGCCACAGTCGGCCGAACGCGGCCAGGTGCAGGTCCGCGCACTGCTCCCAGGTGAACTGCCGGGCGACGGCTGCCGCGCGGGCCGACAGCTCCCGGTGGCGGGCCGGGTCCTCGGACCACAGCGTCACCGCCTCGCGGATGCGCGCGACGAGGGCGTCGGTGAGCAGGGGGTCGTCCTCGGTGAAGGAGCGGTTGACGGCGAAGCCGGTGGTCTGCGGCTCGGGCCGGGCGTGCAGGAAGTGCGCCATGCCTTCCTGGGCCGTGGCGATGGGCACCGCGCCGCAGACCATCGCCTCGCCCTGGGCGATGAGGAAGGTGTCCATCTCGAACTTGGACGGGAAGAGGCAGAAGTCGGCGGCCGCCGCGTACTCGAACACCGTCCGCTCGTCCACCCGCTCCCACTCCAGGTGGAGCCGTCCGCGATGGCGTTCGGCGACCTCCCGGAAGTACGGGTCGTCGAGGGGGGCGCCGGAGATGCAGCGCACCACGAAGTTGGCGGCGAGCCCGTCGCCGAGCACCCGGTCCACGGCGCGTATCAGCTCCAGCTGGCCCTTGTGGTTGAGGGCGTAGCGCGCGTTGTGGAAGAAGGTCGGCAGGGCCGGGTCCAGTCCGAGGTCACCCAACACCCGTGCCCGGTCCACCTCTTGGGGATCCCAGGCCAGCCACTGGTCGGAGATCGCGCAGCCTCCGACGAACATCTTGTGCGCGTTCTCGCGGACGGCGCGGGCGATGGGCAGGTGGGTGAAGAGGGCTTCGAAGGGGGTGTCGCGGAAGGAGGCGTAGAAGTCGAGCTGGCCGGGTGAGAGGAAGTCGATCAGGTCGGCGTTCTCCAGGACCAGTTGGTAGGGGGCCACGTGGTCGGGCGGGTACTCGTAGTGCAGATGGGTCAGTTGCTGGTACTGGCGGACCACTTCGAGTTCGGGAGCACCGGCCGCCGGATCCTCGGGCGGGAGATGGTGTTCGGCGCCCAGGAGGCGGAGGAGTCTGCGGACCTCGGGCGCGTAGACCTTCTTCGCGATCGGCATGTTGCTCTGCACCGTGCTGACGACGAGTTTCAGCGGGTCGTCGCGCAGCGCGGCCGGCACCAGGTAGTGGTAGTAGGGCTCGTGGGCGTGGACCAGCGCCTTCTCCTCGGCGAACCAGTGGCGCAGGAAGCGCACGCTGTCCACCTGGAAGACCAGCGGCTTGAAGAAGACCAGGTCGCGGCCCTTGGTGGAGTACGGCGGGTAGAAGGTGTCCGGGAGCCGGTCGAGGTGGTCGTTGGAGAGGAAGTACAGGTCCACGCCGTCGAGGCGGATACGGTGCGCGGTGGTGCGCAGGGCCAGGTGCTCCTCGGCGGGGAATCCGTGCCATACGTCCGGGTCGAGGACCAGCGGCAGTTCGTACTCGTCGGCGTAGTCGAGGTCCTCCACCGGGTATCTGCGACGCAGGTCGTCGAGCCTGCCGTGGGCGGGGGTGACGATGGAGACCCGGTGGCCGCGCGCGGCGAACTCCCGGGACAGGTTCCACAGGTACACCGAGGTGCCGCCCTGGAGGAAGGTGTGGTCGAAGCCGCAGCATTCGAAGTAGGTCTCGATGACGTGCATGCGGGGCTCGGTCACGTTCACGTCCTAGCTGGAAGGGTCGAGGCCGGGATGCGGGCCCCCGGTGGGAGGGCGTGGCGCAGGTCGATCGCGGCGTGGTACGGCCGGGCGTGGTCGATGTTGTAGGCGAGTTCGTGCAGTAGTCGGCCCAGGTAGAGCAGGCGGCGCAGGGGGTCGTTCGGCGAGGTGCCGAGGAGCAGGCGCAGTACCCGCGCCCGCCAGACGTCGGCGGCGTGGAAGACCTGCCGCAGCACGGCCCGGCGTTCGGGTGGCCAGTCGTCGGCGCCGTCGAGCGCGCCCCGCATCGTGTCGAAGGAGTCGATGCCCAGACGCCGCCCGCTCTCGAAGGCCGCCTCGTCGGCGGTGAAGTACTCCAGTGCGCGCTGGACGGCGACGAGGTCCTGCACCGGTGACTGCGCGGCCCATCCCGGGTCACCGGGACCGAGGGCCGGGGTGGACAGGTCGATCACGTGCATCGACCAGCTCCCGTCTTCCCGGGGCCGGCACAGCAGGTGCGACAGGTGCAGGTCGCCGTGGCAGGGGCCGGAGGCGAAACCGGCGGGTGCGGCGTCGAAGGCGGAGTGCAGTGCCGCCGTCTCCTGCGCCAGTGCCGTGAAGGCCGCGGCGTGGGCGGCCGGGGGCAGGCCGATGTCCGCGGCGGCGAGTTCGGCCGTGCGGGCTGTGGTCCGGGCGAGCACCTCCTGTACCGGGTACGGCGGTGCGGGACGGCCGCCGAGGCCGGCGGCCAGGTCGCGGTGGAACCCGGCGAGGAACCGTCCGGCCTCCCGCAGGTTCCGCTCCAGTGGGCGCACATGCGCTCGTACTGCGTCGTCGAGGGCTTCGGGGGCCTGGGCGTCGGTCACCTTCGGCCACAGCGACCGCATGCTCTGTCGCAGTGGCAGGTCGACGCCGTCGCCGGGCGCGTACCGGTAGAACACGCCCAGCGGGTGGTGGGCGCCGGTGGCGGGGTCGACGTAGGTGTAGTCGCCGGCCCAGTCGGGGGTGCGGCCGGTGCCGTTCAGCAGTCGTAGGAGTTCCGGTTCGCGGACGGTGTCGTCCAGGCGCCGGTAGGTCTTGTGGACGTACGCCGTGCCGTCGTTCTCCACGAGCGACAGGGCGTTGGAGGACCAGCCGCGTTCGAAGGGCAGCGGGCGCACCTTGTGCGGGGTGAGGCCCGTGCCGCGGAACAGCACGAGGCCGCCGCGGTCCGTGCGCAGCCGGTCCCCGGCGCAGACCGCGTCCAGGGCGGCGGTGTCGAACTCCTCGCCGCCGTGCGCCTCTTCGACACCCGTGCCGCCCGGTAGCGGCCTGACCGGCACGAACCAGCGCTGTCCGGATGCGGGTCCGCCGACCGCGGCCACGACCAGCAGGTGGGCGGCGGTGCCGAGTTCGGCGTGGTCGACCCGCTCGAAACGCGCGGCCCGCCTGGCGTCCTCCGGCAGCCACGGGGCCGTGCGCAGCAGGGCACCCAGGTCGTCGTTGCGTATCATGCGCGGCTCAACTCCCGGTCATCTCGTATCGGTTGACGCCGCGGCGCCAGACGGCCAGGGCGAGCGCCAGGGCGCCGACGGTCACGACCGGCAGCCAGCCGAGCAGGCCGGTCGTCCCGGTGAGCAGGTAGACGCTCGGCACGTAGGCGGTGAAGGCGAAGGGCAGGACCCAGGTGAGCAGGGCTTTCAGCGAGGGGTGGTAGATGTCCAGCGGGTAGGCGGAGAACTCCGAGACCTGGCTCGCGGCGTACATCGCCGGCAGGCTCGTCACGGTCCAGAAGGACAGCGAGGCGAAGAACAGCTTCACCGCCGTGTGCAGCAGGGCGCCGCACAGCACCAGCGCGGGTGCCAGGGCCCACTGGAGCGGGGTGAGGGAGAGGTCGAGTTCGGCTCCCGCGTAGCCCACCAGTACGGCGCCGACGACGAGTTCGCCGAGCCCGTCGGGGTGGAAGAAGCGCTCCGACAGCAGGGAGAACAAGGGATCGACCGGGCGGACGAGGTAGCGGTAGAACTCGCCGCGCTGGATGAGCTTGCGGCCCAGTTCCCACAGCTGGTCGGTGAAGAGGTGGTCCAGGCCGCGGGGCAGCAGGGAGAACCCCAGAAGGAACAGCACCTCGTGGTACGACCAGCCGCCCACGGCGGGGACCTGCCGGAAGACGAGGCCGACGACGGCCGTCTGGATGCCGACCCGGACCAGGAACGCGCCCGCGCCCAGGAAGAAATCGGTGCGGTACGCAGCCAGCCGGTGCAGGCCGACCCCGCCGAGGAAGAAGGAGAGCCACAGGTAGCGCGCCACGGTGCGGGTCATCCGCCGAGCACCTCCAGCCGTCCCAGGGCGGCCCGCCACAGCGCGGCGCACAGCAGCGAGAGACCTGCGGCCCAGGCCACCTGCTGCGCCAGCAGCCACGCCGCGTCGGCCCAGCCGTCGTAACGGCCCAGGAGCAGGGTCAGCGGGCCGTCGACCATGCCGCGGAAGGGCAGGGCCCGCGCGAGCGTCGCCAGCGGGTCCGGCATCAGCGCGAGGGGGACGAGCTGGCCGGCGAAGAAGGCGACGACGCTCTGCTTGACCATCCGCACCCCCCAGGTGTTGGTGGTGAGGAACCCGGTCATGCCGGTCAGCAGGTTCACGCAGAACGCCAGCAGCACCGACAGGGCGGTGGAGACGGTGAACAGCAGCAGGTCCGCGGGACGGGGCGCGGTGAGCGGGACGATCGCGGCGAACAGGCCGAGCACCGGCAGGCCGACCAGCACGGCGTTGGCCCCGACCACGGGCAGGCAGGCGAAGAACCGCATCACCGGGTAGCTCACGGGGCGTACGAGCATGACGGCGACGTCACCCCGGTACACCTCGGCCGCGACCTCGTCGTCCACCCGGTTGGTGTGCAGCACTTGAAGGATCTGGGCCACCAGGAGGTAGGTGGTGATGTCCTGCACGGTGAAGCCGCCGGGGCCACGGCCGGGGGTGCCCTCGTACACGGCGCGCCACAGGAAGACGGTGACCGCGGCGCCGGCGGCCGCGGTGACCGCCGTCATCGCGAACATGGAGCGGTACTGGAGCAGGGACTGCAGGCCGCTGGTGGCGAACGGCAGATAGCGGCGGAGGCGAGTGATCATGCGGCGCCCTCGTGCGCGGTTCCGGGCGTCCGGGAGCGGCCGTAGATCTTGCGCAGCACGTCCTCCAGGCCGGGTTCGGGGGCGTACCAGTCGGCGAGGTCGAAGCGGTCGAGGAGGAAGGCGAGGACCTCGCGGGAGGTGTAGCGGCCGGTGGGGTAGTCGACGCGGATACGGCCGCGGTCGTCCGGTGTGGCGCGCACTCCGGGAAGGCCGGCCTCGATGCGCTGCCGTGCCGTTTCGGGTGCGGTGCCGTCGCGGTGGTCGAAGACGACCGAGCGGTGGTCGGCGGTGCGCAGCAGGTCCGTCAGGGTGCCCTGGTGGACGACCCGTCCGTGGTCGACGACCAGGGCGTCGTCGCAGATCGCGGCGATGTCGGCGATGTCGTGGCTGGTCAGCACGACGGTGGTGCCCAGCTCGCGGTGGGCGCGGTTGACCAGCTGGCGCACCGCGTCCTTGAGCACCATGTCGAGGCCGATCGTCGGCTCGTCCCAGAACAGGACGGCGGGGTCGTGCAGCAGGCTCGCCGCGATCTCGGCGCGCATGCGCTGGCCGAGGCTCAGCTGCCGTACGGGCGTGGTGCCCAGGGCGTCGATGTCGAGGAGGTCCCGGAACAGGGTGAGGTTGCGCCGGTAGACGGGTTCGGGGATGTCGTAGATGCGGCGCAGGATGCGGAAGGAGTCGGGTACGGACAGGTCCCACCACAGCTGGCTGCGCTGGCCGAAGACGACGCCGATGGCGCGGGCGTTGCGCTGCCGGTGCCGGTAGGGCTCCAGCCCGGCGACCAGGCAGCGGCCGGAGGTGGGGGTCATGATGCCGGTCAGCATCTTGATGGTGGTCGACTTTCCGGCACCGTTGGCGCCGATGTAGGCGGTCTTGGTACCGGCCGGTATCTCGAAGGAGACGTCGTCGACGGCGCGTACGACGCGGTACTCGCGGGTGAAGAGGGTGCGGAGGCTGCCGAGCAGGCCGGGTTCGCGTTCGGCCAGCCGGAACTCCTTGACGAGGCGCTCCGCCACGATCACGCGATCACCTTCTCGACGGCCCTCTCGATGGCCTGTTCCAGCAGGCGCAAGCCCTCGTCGAGCAGGGCCGCGTCGAGGGTGAACGGCGGTGCCAGGCGCAGGATGTGGCCGCCGAGGGAAGTGCGCAGGCCCAGGTCGAGGGCGGTCGTGTAGACGGCGCGGGCGAGGTCGGGCGCGGGAGTGCGGTCGGCGGGGTCGGTGACGAACTCCAGGCCCCACAGCAGTCCGAGACCGCGGACCTGGCCGAGCTGCGGGAAGCGGGACTCCAGGGCGGTGAGGCGGTTCTCCATCACCTCGCCGAGGACGCGGACGCGTTCGATCAGCCGGTCGCGTTCGACGACTTCGAGGGTGGCGCGGGCGGCGGCGATCCCCAGCGGATTGCTCGCGTATGTCGAGGCGTACGCGCCCGTGGTGGCGGCCTCCGGTCTGCGCAGCAGCTCGCCGCGCCCGGCGAGGACGGCGAAGGGAAATCCGCTCGCGGTGCCCTTGGACAGCATCGCCAAGTCCGGTTCGACGCCGAACAGTTCACTGGCGAGGAAGGCACCTGTGCGGCCGCCGCCGGTCAGGACCTCGTCCGCGACGAGCAGGACGCCGCTCTCGTGGCAGGCCTGCGTGATGCGCTCCCAGTAGCCCGGGGGCGGCACGATCACGCCGGCCGCTCCGAGGACGGGTTCGAAGACCAGCGCGGAGACATTGGGCTTCTCCGCGATGTGCCGGCACACGAGCGTGGCGCACCGCACGTCGCACGACGGGTACTCCAGGCCCAGCGGGCAGCGGTAGCAGTACGGGCTGTACCCGAGCACGCTGTTGCCGCTGAACGCCTGGTGGCCGATGTCCCAGTGGACGAGCATCCGGGCGCCCATGGTCTTGCCGTGGAAGCCGTGCCGCAGTGCGCCGACGCGGTTGCGGCCCGGTGGCGCGGTCGCCTGTACGACGCGCAGGGCGGCCTCGACCACCTCCGCTCCGGTGGAGAAGAACGCGAAGGTGTCCAGGCGCTCGGGCAGCAGCCGGGCCAGCAGTTCGAGGAGTTCGGCGCGCTCGGGTGTGGCGCTGTCGTGGACGTTCCACAGGCGCTGGGCCTGCGCGGTGAGCGCCTCGACGACCTCCGGGTGACCGTGGCCGAGCGACTGGGTGAGGGTGCCGGCGGCGAAGTCGAGGTACTGGTTGCCGTCGAGATCGGTCAGGACGGCCCCGCGTCCCTCGGCGAAGACCCGGCGTCCGTGGACGGCCTCCTCGGAGGCGCCCGGCGCCAGATGCCGGGTCTCCCGGGCCAGTTGCGCTGTCTGCCGATCCAGTTGCCGGGTCTGCCGATCCGGTTGCCGGGTCTGCCGTGTCCGTTGCCGTGTCTGCCGGATGCCTGTCACTGCTGCCCCCGTTCGTCGGGCCGACTGCGTTCACCTGCGTCCACCTGTCGGCGAACTCCGGTGTGGCACACCCCCGTTGGCGGCTCGGCGCCGAGTCAAACACCGGACCCGATCAGTTCGCAAGCCTTTGCGGGATGTTTCAGAAAGAGCTTGCGGTGTTTTGCGGACCTCTGATTGAGTCGAGGTGCTTACGGCGGCACCCACGCCTCATCGCTTCGAGGAGGGACCTGTGAGAACACGCCCCCAGATCGGCCCGCCCCGCCGGAGGCCGAGGTGAAAGCACTGGTCCTGGCGGGTGGCACCGGCAGCAGACTCAGGCCGTTCACCCACACCGGCGCCAAACAACTGCTCCCCATCGCCAACAAACCCGTGCTGTTCTACGCCCTGGAGTCCCTGGCCTCGGCCGGCATCCGCGACGTCGGCATCGTGGTCGGCGCGCATGCCCGGGACATCCGCGAACTCACCGGCGACGGCACCGGGTTCGGGTTGCGCATCACGTATCTGCACCAGTCCCGCCCGCTCGGCCTCGCCCACGCGGTGCTCATCGCCCGGGACTTCCTGGGCGACGACGACTTCCTGCTGTACCTCGGGGACAACTACCTCCAGCAGGGCGTCACCGACTTCGCCCGGCTCGCGGCGGCGGCTCCAGCGGCGGCCCGGCTGCTGCTCACGCCGGTCGCCGACCCGTCCGCCTTCGGGGTCGCGGAGGTCGACCCCGAGGGGAACGTGCTGCGCCTGGAGGAGAAACCCGACAGCCCCCGCAGCGCCCTCGCGCTCATCGGCGTGTACGCCTTCAGCCCCGCCGTGCACGAGGCGGTACGCGCCATCACTCCCTCCGCGCGCGGCGAACTGGAGATCACCCACGCCGTGCAGTGGATGATCGACCGCGGGATGCGGGTGCGCGCCGAGACCACCACCCGGCCCTGGCGCGACACCGGCAGCGTCGAGGACCTGCTGGAGGTCAACCGCCATGTCCTGGACGGCCTCGAAGGCAACGTCGAGGGCAAGGTGGACCCCCACAGCACCCTGGTCGGCCGGGTGCGCGTGGCCGAGGGCGCGATCGTGCGCGGGTCGCGGGTGGTGGGGCCTGTGGTCATCGGCGCAGGTGCCGTCGTCAGCAACTCCAGCGTCGGCCCGTACACCTCCATCGGGGAGGACTGCCTGGTGGCGGACAGCGCCATCGAGTACTCGGTGCTGCTGCCCGGTGCCCAGGTGGAGGGGGCCGCACGCATCGAAGGCTCGCTCATCGGCCGCGGCGCCGTCGTGCGCCCCGCCCCCCGTCTCCCGCAGGCTCACCGGCTGGTGATCGGCGACCACAGCAAGGTGTATCTCCCTTCATGAACGCACGGATCCTCGTCACCGGCGGAGCGGGCTTCATCGGCTCCGCCTACGCCCGCCACCTCCTCTCCCCCACGGCGCCGGAGGGCACGGCGGTGACCGTCCTCGACAAACTCACCTACGCCGGCAGCCTCGCCCGGCTCCGCGCGGTGCGCGACCACCCGCGTTTCTCCTTTGTCCAGGGCGATGTGTGCGACGCGCGGCTGGTGGACGAACTGGCCGCACGGCACGACCAGATCGTGCACTTCGCGGCCGAGTCGCACGTCGACCGCTCCATAGCCGACAGCGGGTCCTTCACCCGTACCAACGTGCTGGGCACCCAGGTCCTCCTCGACGCCGCGCTCCGGCACGGGGTGCGCACCTTCGTGCACATCTCCACGGACGAGGTGTACGGGTCCCTGCCGCACGGGGCGGCGAAGGAGAGCGACCGGTTGTGTCCGACCTCGCCGTACGCGGCGTCGAAGGCGGCTTCGGACCTGATCGCGCTGGCCCACCACCACACGCACGGCCTGGACGTGCGGGTGACCCGCTGCTCGAACAACTTCGGCCCCCACCAGCACCCCGAGAAGCTCATCCCCCGCTTCCTGGCCGGCCTGCTGTCCGGGGCCGGTGTACCGCTCTACGGCGACGGACGGCACGTGCGTGACTGGCTGCACGTCGAGGACCACGTCCGGGCCGTCGAGCTCGTCCGGCTGGCGGGGCGGCCGGGAGAGATCTACAACATCGGCGGCGGCACCTCGCTGCCCAACCTGGAGCTGACGCACCGGCTGCTGGAACTGTGCGGCGCGGGCCGGGAGCGGATCGTGCACGTGCGGGACCGCAAGGGCCACGACCGGCGGTACGCGGTCGACCACAGCAAGATCACCGCCGAGCTCGGCTACCGGCCGGTCGTCGACTTCACGACGGCCCTGGCCGACACCGCGGAGTGGTACAGGCGGCACGCCGACTGGTGGCGCCCGTTGTTCGCGGCGCTGTGAGCGCGCCTCGGTCAGGCGCTCGCCGTTCCGCGCAGGGGCTCCCCGGCGCGCGGGCCGGCGGCGGTGGAGCCGCGTACCACCAGTTCCGGCATGAAGACGAACTCGGTGCGCGGCGGGGCCGTACCGGCCATCTCCTCCAGGAGCGCGTCCACGGCGACCTGCCCCATCGACCTGACGGGCTGTCTGATGGTGGTGAGGGGAGGGTCGGTGAAGGCGATGAGCGGGGAGTCGTCGTACCCGACGACCGAGATGTCGCCGGGCACCCGCAGACCCTGTTGCCGTGCGGCCCGCACGGCGCCGAGGGCCATCATGTCGCTGGCGCACACGACGGCCGTACACCCCCTGCCGATCAGGGCGGCCGCCGCGGCCTGACCACCCTCCAAGGAGAAGAGGGAGTGCTCGACCAGATCCTCCGACTCCCCTGCGGACAGCCCCAGTTGCTCCTGGACACCGCCCAGGAACCCCTCGATCTTGCGCCGCACCGGCACGAACCTCCCGGGACCCACCGCGAGGCCGATGCGCCGGTGCCCCAGCTCCGCCAGGTGCGCCACGGCCAGCCGCATCGCCGCCCGGTCGTCCGGAGAGACGAAGGGGGCGTCGATCCCGGGCGAGAATCCGTTGACCAGGACGAAGGGCACGTGCTGTTCGTGCAGTCGGTCGTAGCGCCCGGTGTCGGCGCTGGTGTCGGCGTGCAGTCCCGAGACGAAGATGATGCCGCAGACCCCTCGGCCGACGAGCATCTCCGTGAGTTCGTCCTCGGTCGACCCGCCGGGTGTCTGGGTCGCCAGTACGGGCGTGTACCCCTGGCGGGTCAGCGCTTGTGCCATCACCTGGGCCATCGCGGGAAAGATGGGGTTGTCCAGCTCCGGGGTGACCAGGCCGACGAGCTCCGCACGGCGTTGCCTCGACGGGTGCTCGTAGCCCAGGGCGTCGAGTGCCGCGAGCACGGAGTCGCGGGTGCCCGAGGCCACGCCGCCCACGCCGTTGAGTACGCGGCTGACGGTGGCCTTGCTGACACCCGCCTGGGCTGCGATGTCGGCAAGCCGCGCGGTCATGGCATCGCACTGTACCGGTCGGCCGTCGCCGCGCCCACTACGCCCTCGATCCGGGCTTCAGGTCCGATGCGGCGGACCGGGCGCGTGGACCCGGTCGGTTCTCCGGGTCTCCGGTCCGCCGAACCGGACGGTAATTGAACGTAACACGACTGCAACGGTTGCGCAAAGAGTTGCAGCGAATCAACTGGCCTGCAGATCAATGGCGTTGGGGTCTCGCGTAAACCATCGTGCGTCTCGGCGAAGAGGGTTGACCGAAGTGACAGCGACTCGTACGGTCTCGTCTGCAAAGAGTTTCTGCTGTGTTTCAGCAAGAATCTTCAAAGGCCTGTCGGGCACGGCGCGTTGCTGCGTGAGGCCTCTCGTCCGCATCTGGTGGATCAGGAGGAACGATGGCCCACAAGACCGTGGCCGCTGCGCTCGCCCTCGTGGCAGGAGCCGCCGTGGTCGTCACGGTGCCGGACGCCGCACCGGCGGCGCCCCCCGGCGACAAAGACGTGACGGCAGTGATGTTCGAATGGAAGTTCAGCTCGGTCGCCCAGGCGTGCACGGACACCCTCGGCCCCGCCGGGTACGGGTACGTCCAGGTGTCACCCCCTCAGGAGCGCGTCCAGGGCACCCCCTGGTGGACCGCGTACCAGCCCGTCAGCTACAAGATCGGCACCCGGCTCGGTGACCGGGCCGCTTTCAAGTCCATGGTGGACACCTGCCACGCGGCCGGGGTGAAGGTCGTCGCGGACACGGTGATCAACCACATGGCGAACAGCTCCGGAACCGGTTCCGCAGGCTCCAGCTTCTCCAAGTACGACTACCCCGGCACGTACTCCGCGGCCGACATGGACGACTGCACGGCGTCGATCACCAACTACCAGGACGGCTGGCACGTCCAGCACTGCGAACTCGGCGGGCTGCCTGACCTGGACACCGGCGAGGAGTACGTCCGCAAGACGATCGCCGGCTACATGAACGACCTGCTCTCGCTCGGCGTCGACGGCTTCCGCATCGACGCGGCCAAGCACATCGACCCGGCCGACCTGAGCAACATCAAGTCCAGACTGACCGACCCGGGCGTGTACTGGAAGCAGGAGACCATCGGCGTCGCCGGTGAGGCCGTGCAGCCCAGCCAGTACACGGGCACCGGGGACGCCCAGGAGTTCAGCTACGGCCGGGACCTGAAGCGGGTCCTCAACAGCGAGAAACTGGCCTACCTGGAGAACTTCGGTGAGGGCTGGGGGTACCTCCCCGGCGCCACCGCCTCCGTGTTCGTCGCCAACCACGACACCGAGCGCAGCGGCGCCACGCTCAGCTACAAGGACGGCGCGAACTACACCCTCGCCCACGTGTTCATGCTGGCCTGGCCCTACGGGTCACCGGACGTCCAGTCGGGCTACGAGTTCAGCGACCACGACGCCGGGCCGCCGAACGACGGTCAGGTGAACGCCTGTTACACCGAGGGCTGGAAGTGCCAGCACGCCTGGCCCGAGATCGCGAGCATGGTCGGGTTCCGCAACACCGCCGGTGACGCCGCCGTCACCAACTGGTGGGACAACGACAACAACGCCATCGCGTTCGGCCGTGGCGACAAGGCCTACGTGGCCGTCAACCACGAGCCGTCCGCCCTGACCCGCACCTTCCAGACGTCGCTGCCCGCGGGCACCTACTGCGACGTGCAGAGCAACCGGCCCGTCACCGTGGACGGCTCCGGCCAGTTCACCGCGACGCTCGGATCCAACACCGCCCTCGCCCTGCACACGGGCGCGACCGCCTGCGGCTGAGGACGACGACCCGTCACCCCGACGCCTCCGGCAAGGCCCTCCAGAAAGAGCGGGCAACCGCACCGCACACCGCAGAACTGTGGTGTGCGGTGCGGTCCGGCACCACCCAAGTCGCCCGCGAACCCCGGGCGTTGCTGTGCGAGACCGTTGAGGAGAAAGGCTTCGTGACCGTGTCCCCGCCCCGGCGAAGAACCGCCAGAGCTGTGGCCCTCGCCCTGCTCACCCCGTCGTTGACCGCCCTGCCCTCCGCCGTGTCCCCGGCGTCCGCCACCGGCTCCGTCCCCGCTTCCGTCCCCGCTTCCGTGTCCGCCTCCGCCTCCGCCTCCGCCTCCGCCGCCGATCCTCCGACCGACGTGGCGCTGGCAGGCGAACCGGCCCGCCCCGCGCCGTCCCGCGAGCAGTTCTACCTGTTACTCCCCGACCGGTTCGCGGGCGGCTCCGAGGCCAACGACCGGGGCGGCCTGAGCGGAGACCGCACACGGACCGGTTTCGACCCGACCGACAAGCACTACTTCCAAGGCGGCGACCTCAAGGGGGTGATCGACCGGCTGGACTACATCAAAGGCCTGGGCACCACCGCGATATGGATGACACCGGTCTTCAAGAACCGGCCGGTCCAGACCCTGGACGGCCACCAGTCGGCCAGTTACCACGGTTACGCGATCACCGACTTCACCCAGGTCGACCCGCACTTCGGCACCAACGCCGAACTGAGCGAGCTGATCGACAAGGCGCACGCCAAGGGCATGAAGGTCTTCTTCGACGTCATCACCAACCACACCGCCGACCTCATCGACTACGCGGAGCAGCAGTACGGTTACCGCTCCAAGGGCGCCCACCCCTACCTCGACACCGAGGGCCGCCCCTTCGACGACAGCGACGGCATCCGGCCGGTGGACGCCGACGGTCTCCCCTACACGCCGCGTCCCCGCACCGGGGTCGACCGTATGGTGCCGGACTGGCTCAACGACCCCACCATGTACCACAACCGCGGAAACTCCACCTTCGCCGGCGAGAGCGCCCTGTACGGCGACTTCCTGGGCATGGACGACCTGTGGACCGAGCGTCCCGAAGTGGTCGAGGGCATGACCCGGATCTACGAGACCTGGGTGAAGGACTTCGGCGTGGACGGGTTCCGCGTCGACACCGCCAAGAACGTGAACATGGAGTTCTGGACCCGGTGGGCCACCGCGCTCGACGCGTACGCGGCCCGGCAGGGCCGACCCGACTTCTTCGTGTTCGGCGAGGCGTACTCCGCCGACCCCGCCGTGATGGCCCCGTACCTGGTCCAGGGCCGGCTCGACGGCACGCTCGACTTCCCGCTCCAGGCCGCCTTCCGTGACTACGCCTCCCGGGGCGGCCCGGCGGCGGACCTCTCCCGCGTCCTCGCGCAGGACTACCGGTACACCACCGACAAGGCCAACGCCTACGGCGAGGTGACCTTCCTCGGCAGCCACGACATGGGCCGCATCGGCTCCTTCATCGCCCAGGACAACCCGGACGCCCCGGACGCCGAACTGCTCGAACGGTCCCGGTTCGCCCACGAGTTGCTGTTCCTGTCCCGCGGCAACCCGGTGGTCTACTCGGGCGACGAACAGGGCTTCACCGGAGCCGGCGGCGACGTCGAGGGCCGCCAGACCATGTTCGCCTCGCGGGCCGCCGACTATCTGGACGACGACCAGATCGGGACGGACCGTACGCACGCCTCGGACGCCTACGACGTGGAGCATCCCCTGTACCGGTCGATCGCGTCGCTGTCGCGACTGACGAAGAGCCGTCCGGCGCTGCGGGACGGGGTGCAGACGGAGCGGTACGCCGACGGCGGCCAGGGCGTGTACGCGTTCTCGCGTACGGATCCGAAGCAGCGGGTCGAGTACCTGGTGGCGGCGAACAACTCCCCCGCGGCGCGGACGGTGCGGCTGGCGACCGGCTCGGCGCGGACGGACTTCCAAGGGCTGTACGGCACTTCGGCGAGCCCGCGCAGTGACGCGTCGGGCCGAGTCGAGGTGACCGTCCCGGCGCTGTCGACGGTGGTGCTCGAGGCCGCGCGCCCGCTGCCGGCCCCGGAGGTGTCGCCGACGGTGGCGCTCAAGGCGCCGGAGGCGGGAGCCACCGGTGACGTGACGGTCTCCGCGGACGTGTCGGGCGGTCAGCTGAACCGCGTCGTGTTCGCCGCTCGGGTCGGCGACGGTCCCTGGACGACCCTGGGTTCGGCAGATCACGCGCCCCACCGGGTCACCCAGCACCTCCCCGACACGATCGCCGCAGGAACCCCCTTGCGCTACAAGGCCGTTGTGGTCGACAGCCTCGGCCGCACCGCCGCTGACGTCGCCGGCACGACCGCCGGACAGCCTCCCTCGCCGAGCAAGCCCACGGTGCGGCGGACGTACGGCGTCGTCCACCATCGGCGGGCCGACGGCGACTACGACGGGTTGCTGCTGAGGACCTCCGACGGCAGGACCGCGCCGTTCGCCGGGCGCGACTCCCACGGCGCCTTCGCCTGGATCCCGCCCGGCACGGGCCCGGTCCGGTTCACGGTCGAGAAGGACGGTGCCGCCGACGTCCCGGCGCGCTCCGTCGACTTCGCCGTGGCCGGTGAGGTGTGGACCGAGGAAGGCAACGAACGGGTCCGCACGGACCGACCGCACGACACCGGCCCGCCCCAGGACGCCACCAAGGCCGTCCTGCACTACCACCGCCCCAACGGCGACTACGACGGCTGGGGCCTGCACACCTGGACCGGCTCGGCCCACCCCCCGGAGTGGAACGACCCCGTCCAGCCGGTCCGCCGTGACGCCTTCGGGCTCGTCTTCGAGGTCCCGCTGAAGGACGGCGCGCCCACGCTCAGCTACGTCCTCCACAAGAAGGAGGAGAAGGACACCGCCACCGACGAGGCCCTCGACTTCTCCCTGTACGGGCACGAGGTCTGGCGCGTGTCCGGCGACCCCGCCTATCTGGCCCCCTCGCTGGGCGGGGCCTTCGGCATCGACCTCACGCGCTCGGAGGCCACCTGGATCGGCGACGACACCGTCGTGTGGGCGGGACAGGGCACGGGCGTCGCCAGCCAGCAGTTGATCTACGCCCCTGAGGGCGCCCCCGAGGACAGCCTGACGATCGAGAACGGCGCCCTGTCGGACGAGGGCCGCTGGCTGCGGCTCGACGCGACCGAGCTGACCGCGGCGCAGAAGGCCCGGTACCCCGAGTTCACGGACGCTGCGGCGTTCCGCGTCGCCCCCCGGGACCGCGACCGCGTCGACCAGGCCCTGGCCGGGGCGCAACTCATCGCCACCCAGCGGACGGACAGCGGTGCCCTGTTGGGCGCCACCAGCGTGCGCGTCGCAGACCGACCGGAAGGAACCACCGAGTGAACGCCCCGTCCACCCACATCACGGACCGCCCAGGCCGAAGAAGGCGAAGCGCCCGCGCGACCGGCGGCACCGCCTCGGCCCTCGTCACCACCCTGCTGGCGACGACGCTCGGCGCCGCGTCACCCGCGAACGCGGTCCAGCGGCCGCCCGCGCCGCCGTCCGACGCCAGGCTGGCCGCCCAGCCGGCTCGCCACGACCTCACCCGGGAGCAGGCCTACTTCCTGCTGCCCGACCGGTTCGCGAACGGCTCGACGGCCAACGACCGCGGAGGCCTCGCCGGCGACCGGGCCACGACCGGCTTCGACCCCACGGACAAGGGCTTCTACCAGGGCGGCGACCTCAAGGGCCTGATCAGGAAGCTCGACTACATCAAGGGGCTCGGCACCACCGCGATCTGGATGGCGCCGATCTTCAAGAACAAACCGGTACAGGGCGGCGGGGAGTCCGCCGGGTACCACGGCTACTGGATCACCGACTTCACCCAGGTCGACCCGCACTTCGGCACCAACGCCGAACTGGCCGAGCTGATCGACAAGGCCCACGCCAAGGGCATGAAGGTCTTCTTCGACGTCATCACCAACCACACCGCCGACACCGTCACCAACACGGAGAAGCAGACCGGCTACCGCTCCAAGGGCGCCTACCCGTACCTCGACGCCGAGGGCCGCCCCTTCGACGACAGCTCCGGCATGAGCGGGGTCGAGGTCGACCGGGACGCCTTCCCGTACACCCCCGTCGTGCCGGAGACGGAGAAGAACAGCAAGGTCCCGGCGTGGCTCAACGACCCCACCATGTACCACAACCGGGGTGACTCCACCTTCGTCGGCGAGAGCGGGCTCCACGGCGACCACACCGGCCTGGACGACCTCTGGACGGAGCGTCCGGAGGTCGTCAAGGGCCTGGAGCGGATCTACCAGCGGTGGGTGAAGGACTTCGACGTGGACGGCTTCCGCGTCGACACCGTCCGTAATGTCGACATGCCGTTCTGGACCCGGTGGGCCACGGCGATCGACGCCTACGCCGCCGAGCGGGGCCGCGAGGACTTCTTCGTCTTCGGCGAGACCCTGTCGTCCGACCCGTCCGTCACGGCGCCGTATGTGACGCAGGGCCGGCTGGACGCGACGCTCGACTTCCCGTTGCAGAACGCCATCCGCGGCTACGCCTCCCAGGGCAAGCCGGCGAGTGCCCTCTCCGCCGTCCTCGCGCAGGACTACCGCTACACCACCGACAAGGCCAACGCCTACGAGCAGGTGACGTTCCTCGGCAACCACGACATGGGCCGGATCGGCAGCTTCCTCCGTCAGGACAACCCCGGGGCGGACGACGCCGAGCTGCTGCGCCGCGACCGGTTCGCGCACGAGCTGATGTTCCTGTCCCGGGGCAACCCGGTGATCTACTCCGGTGACGAGCAGGGCTTCACCGGCCCGGGCGGCGACAAGGGCGCCCGGCAGACGATGTTCGCGTCGCGGGTGGCGGACTACCTGGACGACGACCTGATCGGCACCGGGCGCACCCACGCGTCGGACGCGTACGACACGATGCATCCGCTGTACCGGTCGATCGCGTCGCTGTCGCGGCTGACCGAGCGGCATCCGGCGTTGCGCGACGGTGTGCAGCAGGAGCGGTACGCGGCCGACGGCCAGGGCGTGTACGCGTTCTCACGCACCGGGGCCAGGGAGCAGGTCGAGTACGTGGTCGCGGTGAACAACGCCGAGGGGACGCGCACGGTCGAGGTCGCGACGGACTCGGCGGGGATGGACTTCCGCGGGGTGTACGGGTCGTCGGCGCGGGTCACCAGCGGCGCGGACAAGAAGATCACGGTGGTGGTGCCGGGGCTGTCGGCGGTGGTGCTGAAGGCCGCGAAACGGCTGGGTTCCCCCGCGGCCGTACCGTCGGTGTCGCTGAAGGTTCCGGCGGCAGGAGCCACCGGTGACGTGGAGATCGGCGCGGACGTGGACGGCGGTCAGCTGAACCGCGTCGTGTTCGCCGCGCAGGTGGGCAACGGGCCGTGGCGCACGCTGGGTTCGGCCGACCACGCGCCGTACCGGGTGACACAGCATCTGGCGGACACCGTGCCGGCCGGGACGGCTCTGCGCTACAAGGCCGTGGTGGTCGACAGCGCCGGACGCACCGCGGGCACCACCGGCACGACCACGGCCGGACAGCCGCCGGCGAAGCCGAGGCCGGGCGCCGTGGACCGCGAGTACGTTGTGGTGCACTACCGGCGCGCGAACGGCGACTACGACGGCTGGCAGCTCAAGTCGTCCGTGGGCACGGCCGGTTTCACGGGCCGTGACGCCTACGGGGCCTTCGCCTGGGTCAGGCTGGACGACGGTGCCGTCGACGTGACCTACACCGTCGAGAAGGACGGCACCGCCGACGGCCCGCGGCGCACGGTCGAGGTCGCCCGGACCGGTGAGGTGTGGATCGAGCAGGGTGAGGCCGGGCAGGCGGTGACGGCGCCCGAGGGTGCGTATCCGCCGCAGGACGAGAAGAAGGCTGTCCTCCACTACCATCGCGCCGACGGTGACTACGACGGCTGGGGTCTGCACACCTGGAGCGGCGCCGCGCACCCTACGGACTGGGCCGAGCCGCTGCGACCGGTGAGCGAGGACGCCTTCGGAGTGACCTTCGAGGTGCCCTTGGCCGACGGCGCGAAGTCCCTGAGCTACATCGTCCACAAGGGCGACGAGAAGGACCTCCCGAGCGACCGTTCCCTGGACTTCGCCTCCCACGGCAGGAACGTCTGGCTCATCGGCGGCGAGAGCACCTGTCTGCTGCCGACCGTGGGCGCCGCCCCGGACCTGGACCTCGGTACGTCGAAGGCCCAGTGGATCGACGCGGACACCGTGGTGTGGCAGGTGAAGGCCACCGACGCCACCAGCCAGCAGCTCGTCTACGCGCCCGACGGCGACCTCACCGTCGTGGACGGCGCCCTGTCCCACGAGGGGCACTGGCTCCGGCTGACGCCGACGGCCCTCACCGACCGGCAGAAGAGCAAGTACCCGCACCTCGAGGACCATCCGGCCTTCACGGTCGATCCCCGGGACCGCGACCGGATCCGTACCGCACTGCACGGCCAGGTCATCGCCACCCAACGTTCGTCCGACGGCGCCCTGCTCGCCGCGACGGGCGTACAGCTCCCCGGCGTGCTGGAGCGCTGAACCGACCGTTCACGGCGTTCAGTTTCGGCCGCATCGCCGTCTTCGCCGGTCGACGGCGACGGCGTTCTGATGGCAGGTGTCAGTCCTGCTCCGTCGCGGTGCGCGCGGCCACGCCGGCCGCGCGCACCAGCTCTTCCGGCCGGGACCGAGGGATGCAGTCAGTCCTGGGACCACCGACCTGACCTGGCTGTTTCACGACATCGGGGACCGAACACCGCACAGTGAAAACACTTCCATGATTTTGCGAAATTTGCCGCAAAACTTTTCACACTCCCTTCGCCACCTCCTACGCTGATCCCACATGTTCATGAAGTGAAGGGAATGAGCACGATGGTGCGGATCATGCGTTCAACTTTCATAGCCCTGGCAATGGCTCTGTGTGCGACCACGACCGGCGCGGCGGCATCCGCCGCTCCCCAGGCGGCCTCGCCCCGGGCATCGGCGAGCTCGACGCAGAGCCCGACCACGGCACCCGACTGCGTGCACCTCACCGTGGACTGGCGCTACACCTTCGCCAGCAACGACTGCTCCAGTACGTACACCTTCAGAGTCGTCTACCTGGACGGAACCGACGTGCCCTGCCGGACGGCGGCTCCCGGCGCCCTGATCACCTTCCCGGGACGGGGAACGCAGGGCAATGAAGTCCTGGGCGCCGTCCTGTGCGACGGCGAGGGCGACACCTGACCGCACCGCGAAAGGTTCTGCCCTCCCGGCGCCGTCCAGCTCCCTGGGCGGCGCCCTCTACGCCCCCGACGGGAGCCGCGATGCTGTGCCGCCTCGACAGGCCCCGGGCCTCAGACCGCCTTGGTCGTGCCGCCGTCGATGACGTAGTTGACGCCGGTGATGTTGCCGGCCAGGTCGGACAGGAGGAACGCGATCAGGGCCGCGACCTCCTCGGGCTCGGTCATGCGTCCGGTCGTGACGTTCTGGCCCTTCACCATCTGCTGGGTGAACTCGGCAAGCGTCACGCCGGACGCGGCAGCCCACTGAGCGACCGTGCCGTCGGGGTCCTGGTAGACGGGGGCGAAACGGTGTTCACGCGGACGCCCCGGGGACCGAACTCCTCGGCCAGGGACTTGCCGAGCGCGGTGAGCGCCGCCTTGGCCGAGCTGATGGCGACCGGGAAGCCCCCGGGCATCAGGGCCAGGATGCTCGAGATGTTGACGATCGCTCCCCGGCGCTCGATCAGGCTGGGCAGGGCCGCACGCGTGGTACGGACGGTGCTGAGCAGGTTGATGTCGAGCGCGCCGACCCACTCGCTGTCATCGGTCTCCAGGAAGCCGACGGTCGCCCCGTCCCCGCCTCCCACGTTGTTCACCAGCAGGTCTATGCCGCCCAACTCGGCGAGAGCGGTGTCGACGAGGGCGGATACCCCTTGCGCGGTACTCAGGTCGGCGGACACCGCATGCGCGCCGGTCTCCTTCAACTCGGGCGTGATGGTGCGGGCGGCGCCCACGACACGGACGCCCTCGTCGACCAGGGTCCGCACGGTGGCCAGCCCGATGCCCCGGCCGGCTCCGGTGACGACGGCCGTCTTGTCGGTGAGGTTGAGGTTCATGGCACTCCGATTCCTGAACTGTGGATGCGATCTGTGGATGCGAACTCCGAGTTCCACGTTAATCCACACCTGTCGGTTTTCCAACAGACGTATGAAAACCAACACGTGTTGCCTATGTGGAACGCGCAAATGTAGGCTCAGGAGATGACCACGACGAACAACAGCGGCAACGCCCCGCCGGGCGATCGACGCGTGCGCCGCACCCGGGCGGCCCTGCAGCGGGCCCTGATCGACCTCGTCGAGGAGCGGGACCTCTCACAGATCAGCGTTGCCGACGTCGTGGAGCGCGCCGAGGTGAACCGCTCGACGTTCTACGCCCACTACCAGGACGTTCACGAACTGGCCGAGGCCGCCTGCACCTCGATGATCGACGACCTGATCGGGGTCGTCCTCGCCCTCGACCCCGCCCGCGCGAACTCACCCGGTTCCCCGGAGGACCCCGACCCCGCGCTGACGGCGTTCTTCGCGCACTTCGCCGAGCACGCCGGCCTGTACCGCGGCCTGCTGGGACCGACGGGAAGCGCGCGCGTCATCGAACACGTACGGCTGCGCACCGCGGCGGCCGCCCACTCATCCGGGCAGCTCCCCGCCACGGACGAGACCCCGGCACCGGACAGCGCGGACCCGTCCGGCATCCCGCACGACGTGCCCGCGGCCTTCGTCGCCGGGGCGCTCATCGGTGTGGCCACCGACTGGCTTCAGCGCGGATGCCCGCGCACGCCGGCCGAGATGACCGTCCTGACCAAGCCACTCCTGCGGAACGTGGCGGCCGGCGCCGGAACAGCACCCAAGCCCAAGCCGACGTGATCTCGTCAGCCGACCGCCCGTTACCCGCGCGCGACGACCTGGCACACGCGACACCCCGAGCTCTGACGGGACGGCAGCGACCGCCCCTTCACCGGCTCGGGCTGAGGCCCGCTCTCCCTGGCGGCCGTCTACCGGGGGGTCTTCACGGACTCCAGCAGCAGCCGGGCGACGGCCGGCGGTCTGCGGGGCCGGCGCCGTCCCTCGGTCCATCCGCGATCACCCCGGCGAGGTCGAGCAGACGCGTCCCGGCAACTCGGCGGAGCATCCGCCGTAGGGGACCAACCAGTCGTCACCGGGCAGGGCTCTGGCACGGGGGCGAGGGAGCACACCTGCGGCGTGAGCCACGTCGCATCGGAGCGGGTCAGGGTTGCTATGCAACGAGTTGCATAGCACGATCGTCGTCATGGCGCTCGAACACGCGATCCTGGTGTCGCTCCTGGAGAAACCGGGATCCGGCTATGAGTTGGCCCGGCGTTTCGATCGGTCCATCGGCTACTTCTGGACCGCGACCCACCAGCAGATCTATCGCGTGCTCAAGCGCATGGAGAACGACGGCTGGGTCGAAGCCCGGGACGTCCCGCAACAAGGCCGGCCGGACAAGAAGGAGTACTCCGTCGCGGACCTCGGCCGGGCTGCGCTGTCCTCGTGGCTGCACGATCCGATCGAGCCGGAGAGCGTCCGCCACGACCTGGCAGTGAAGATCCGGGGAGCCGCCTTCGATGACCCGGCCGCCCTGATCCGCGAGGTGCAGCGGCACCGGCAGGCGCACCGGGACCGGCTGTCGCACTATCTCGCGGGCGAGGAGCGGGACTTCACGGGGCCCGAGGCGACCGCGGCCGCTGCGGAAGCTCCACCCGACGCGGAGCGAGAGCTCCAGCACGTCGTACTGCGCGGCGGCATCGCGTACGAGCGGATGATGATCGACTGGCTGGACGACGTGCTCGCCACGCTGGCCCGGTTCGGCCCGGGCCGCTGACGGCCACCGCAGCGCCTGCAACCGCGCCCGCCCGCGCCCACACCCGCACCCGCACCCGCCGATCTCCCCGCTCCCCCGGGCTCTCCGACTCTCCCGGCTCCTCCAAGCGCCAGATCTCCCGACTCCCATCCATCCACCAGCCGAAAGGGGTCCTCACCATGGCTGACCAACTGCTCTTCAACCCCCGCACTTACGACCCCGCGCACTTCGACCCCGAGACGCGCCGCTTGCTGCGTGCCACCGTCGACTGGTTCGAGGAGCGCGGGAAGCGGCAGCTGAACGAGGACTACCGGACCCGCGCGTGGCTCGGTGACTTCCTCTCCTTCGCCGCGAAGGAGAACCTGTTCGCCACCTTCCTGACGCCGTCGTCCGCCGCAGGGGACGGGGAGCCGGACAAGCGGTGGGACACGGCCCGGATCGCCGCGCTCAACGAGATCCTCGGTTTCTACGGCCTGGACTACTGGTACGCCTGGCAGGTCACCATCCTCGGCCTCGGTCCGGTCTGGCAGAGCGACAACGCCGCCGCCCGCACCCGCGCCGCCGAACTCCTCTCCCAGGGCGAGGTGTTCGCGTTCGGCCTGTCCGAAAAGGCCCACGGCGCCGACATCTACTCCACGGACATGCTGCTCGAACCCGACGGCAACGGCGGATTCAGCGCCACCGGCTCCAAGTACTACATCGGCAACGGCAACGCGGCCGGACTCGTCTCCGTCTTCGGCCGCCGCACCGACGTCGAGGGCCCGGACGGCTACGTGTTCTTCGCCGCCGACAGCCGTCATCCGGCCTACCACCTGGTCAAGAAAGTCGTCGACTCGTCCAAGTTCGTCAGCGAGTTCCGCCTGGAGGACTATCCCGTCACGGCCGAGGACGTCCTGCACACCGGCCGCGCCGCCTTCGACGCGGCTCTCAACACGGTCAACGTCGGCAAGTTCAACCTGTGCACCGCCTCGATCGGCATCTGCGAACACGCGATGTACGAGGCCGTCACCCACGCCCACAACCGCGTCCTGTACGGCCGCCCCGTCACCGCCTTCCCGCACGTGCGGCGCGAGTTGACCGACGCCTACGTCAGGCTCGTCGGCATGAAGCTGTTCAGCGACCGCGCCGTCGACTACTTCCGCTCCGCCGGCCCCGACGACCGCCGCTACCTGCTCTTCAACCCGATGACGAAGATGAAGGTGACCACGGAGGGCGAGAAGGTCATCGACCTGATGTGGGACGTCATCGCCGCCAAGGGCTTCGAGAAGGACAACTACTTCAGCCAGGCGGCCGTGGAGATCCGGAGCCTGCCCAAGCTGGAGGGCACGGTCCACGTCAACCTGGCGCTGATCCTGAAGTTCATGCGCAACCACCTCCTCGACCCGGCCGAGTACCCGAGTGTGCCGACCCGCCTCGACGCGGCCGACGACGACTTCCTGTTCCGGCAGGGGCCGGCCCGCGGCCTCGGCTCGGTGCGCTTCCACGACTGGCGCCCGGCCTTCGATGCGTACGCGCATCTCCCCAACGTCGCCCGCCTGCGCGAACAGGCCGACGCGCTCTGCGAGTTCGTCGCCACGGCCGCCCCGGACGCGGAGCAGAGCCGCGACCTCGACCTCGTCCTCTCGATCGGCCAGCTCTTCGCGCTCGTCGTACACGGGCAGCTCGTCCTGGAGCAGGCCGGCCTGACCGGACTCGACGAGGACGTGCTCGACGAACTCTTCGCCGTCCTCGTACGGGACTTCTCCGGGCACGCCGTCGAACTGCACGGCAAGGACTCGGCGACCGGGCAGCAGCAGGAGTGGGCGCTGGCTTCGGTCCGGCGGCCCGTCGTCGACGCGGCGCGCACGGAGCGAGTCTGGCAGCGGGTCGAGGCGCTGTCCGGCGCGTACGAGACGGCCCAGTAGGCGCGCGTCCCTCACCGGTGGCCGGCCCGGCGTGGACCGGCCACCGGTCGACGAGGCGGAACCTACTGAACGAGCTCCCAGTCCTGTGAACCGTCGGTGGCCGCGTTCTGCAGGGTCAGCGGCGCGCCGGCGGTCCCGCCTGTCAGGTAGAGGCTCGTGTTCTTGACCGACTGCAACTTGTAGAAGCCGTCGGCGGTCTCGATCAGGTTCCAGCTGCCCGTGGCGCTGTCGTCGACCCACTGGCCGATCCGCTGGCCGACCGTCGCGTTACCGGTCCAGATGGCCGCCGCACGGCCGCCCGCCTTGTTGAGAAGGCTCACGCCGCCGTTCGGTTCGGTGACCACGTGCCAGTACTGGGTGTCCCCGTTCGCCGCCGAACCGGGGGCCTCCAGACGGACGTCGGGAACGTCTCCGTTGCCGATGTTCGCGTCGTTGGTCTTGTTTCCGGTGCCGATCACCTGGTCGGTCCTGCGGTTCACGAGCTGGTGGTAGGCGCCGTCCGAGTGGCCGAGGTCGACCTCGGCGAAGCGGAGCGTCGAGGTGCCCTGGTTGTTGAGAACGGAGATGCGGCCGGTGCCCTCGACGTACTGCAGGTTGCGGCTGTAGGCGCCGGGCGACGTCGTCTGGTACTCCTTCCAGGTGCCGTCGGTGATCCAGTCCGCCTCGGATCCGACGGAGCGTCAGTCCGGCTGGAAGGAGTGCCCCCGTCGGTGCCATTCCTCCGCGAGCAGTTCGTAGGAGCGGACCCGGTCCGTGTGGTCATGGGTGATCGTCGTGATGAGCAACTCGTCGGCGCCCGTGGCCTCCTGGAGTTGTTCCAGCTGGTCGGCGACCCGGCCAGGCGATCCGACGAGCTGGGTGTCGAGGCGGTCCTGGACGAGGGTCCGGTCGGCGTCGGTCCATGGGTGGGAACGCGCTTCCTGCGGCGTCGGGAACTCGATGGCGCCCTCGGCGCTGCGGATGCCGCGCACCCACAGGCCGTAGCCGGTGGCGAGTTCGCGGGCGGTGGCGTCGTCCTCGGCGACGACGACGTCCGCCGAGACGCTGACGTACGGCTTGTCGAGGAACTCGGAGGGCTGGAAGAAGGACCGGTAGCCCTCCACAGCCTCCAGGACCGTGGCCGGGCTGACGTGGTAGTTCGCCGCGAACCGCAGCCCACTCGCCCCCGCCACCGCGGCGCTCTCACCACCGCTGCTGCCGAGGATCCACACGTCGAGGTCGGCGCCCTCCCCCGGCACGACGTGTGCCTCGACGCCCTCCGGTGAGCGGTAGGTGCCGGCCAGCAGGGCGAGGATGTCGCCGATCTGCTCGGCGTAGTCCGGTGACTCGGCGCCCGGCAGCAGGAGCAGCTTGCGCTGCAGCGCGATGCGGGGTGAGCCGAGGAGATGCTCGAAGGAGAAGCGGGGCGGGATCAGCAGGCCGTTCGGGGTACGGCCGTCGACGACGGGGGTCGCCGTGGGCAACGGCGCGGCCCGTTGTCCCGGCGGGCGGCCGCCCGAGCGGCCCAGGCCCAGGTCGAAGCGTCCCGGGTGCAGGGTGTCGAGCAGGCCGAACTCCTCCACGGTGGACAGCGCCGTGCGGTGCCCGAGCTGCACGGCCCCGGAGCCGAGCCGGATGGCGGAGGTGGCGGATGCGGTCAGAGCCAGCACGACGGCGGGTGACGTGCCGGCCACGCCGGGATTGAGGTGATGCTCCGCGAACCAGTAGCGGGCGTATCCGAGGCGTTCGGCCTGCTGTGCGAGGTCGATGGAGTTGCGCAGGGCATCGGCTGCCGTCGATCCGGAGGAGATCGGGACCAGGTCGAGGACGCCGAGGGGGATGTCAGACACGGACGGACTCCTGGGTGAGCGGTGATGCCGGAAGCACGGGGCCCCAGGCGAACGGCGGGTCCGGGATCCCGCGGCGCAGCACGGGGGCGACCTCGGACTGGAACAACTCGAGGGAGGCACGGTGCTGCACGTCCGTCAGCCCTCCGGCGTCGGCGTGCAGATGGAGCGCGGTGTGCCCGAACCGCTCGTGATAGCGGTGCACCTTCTCCACGACCTGCTCCGGGCTGCCGATCAGGGCGGAGCTGCGTTCGACGAAGTCCTCCAGGGTCTCGAAGACCACGGGGAGGCCCGCCTGCTTGAAGAAGGCCAGGTTGGCCTCGAAGACCGGCCGATAGGTGGCCAGGGCCTGCTGGGAGGTCGGCGCCACACAGATGCCGGCCGTGCCTGCTCCGACGGCGATCCGCGCCGGATCGTGGCCGTAGTGCTCCCAGCGCTCGCGGTAGTGGCGGATCAACTCGGCGTACGGCTCGACGGGGTGGGTGACGTTCGCCGAGAACAGCGGGTCGCCGTAGCGGGCGGCCAGGTCGACCGACTCCTTGCTGGTGGCGCTGCCGTGCCAGACCCGGATCGGCCGCTGGTAGGGCCGCGGCCACACCTCCGCGTCCGTGAGCGCGGGGCGGAAGCGGGTCGCCGCGGTGACCTTGTCCTGCCGCCAGATCTGCCGGAAGACCTCGTAGCTCTCGGCGTTGCGGTCCCACTGGTCCTCGGGCGTGACGTGGAAAAGGTCGCGTTGGGCGGCGCCGTTGCCCTTGCCGATGATCAGGTCGAGGCGTCCGTCGGACAGGTGGTCGAGGGTGGCGTAGTCCTCGTAGGCGCGCACCGGGTCCAGCAGGCTGAGCGTCGTCACGGCCGTGAACAGGCGGATCCGCTTCGTCAGGGCGGCCACATGGCTGAGCACGACGGTCGGGGACGAGGAGATGAACGGCCGCTCGTGCCGCTCCCCCACGCCGAAGCCGTCGAAGCCCAGTTCCTCGGCCAGCAGGGCGTTGCCGAGCACCTCGCGGAAGCGGTCGTGGGTGGTCTTGCGCGCCCCGGTGAGCGGGTCCGGCCGGTGGAGGATCAGGGTGATGGCGATGAACTTCACGAGGCCGCCCGCTCGCGCCGGACGTCGTCCGGGTGGGCGAGGCCGAGGTGGTCGCGCAGGGTCGTGCCCTCGTACTCGGTGCGGAAGACGCCCTGCTCCTGCAGCAGCGGCACGACCTGGTCGGCGAAGGGGTCGAGTCCGGCGGGGGTGAGGTGCGGTACGAGGATGAAGCCGTCGGACGCATCGGCCTGGACGAAGTCGTTTATGGTGCGGGCGACGGTGGCCGGGGAGCCGACGAAGGTCTGCCGGTTGCCGGTGTTGATGACCAGGTCCCGGATGGACCAGTTGTTCGCCGCGGCCAGCTCCCGCCATTCGCGCGCGGTGGCCAGCGGGTCGCGGTACATGCGCACCTGGGCGCGGCCCTTGGAGATGTGGTCGGCGCTGACGTCGGGGTCGATGTCGGGCAGCGGTCCTTCCGGGTCGTACGCCGACAGGTCGCGGTTCCAGACGAATTCCAGGTGCTTGATGGCGGTGGCCCCGCTGACCTGCTGCCTACGAACCTCCTTGGCCAGTTCCTCCGCCTCGGCGTCGGTGTCGCCGAGCACGAAGGTGGCGGCGGGCAGGATCAGCAGATCGCGGTGGGAGCGGCCGTACTTGGCGAGGCGGTTCTTGACGTCCGTGTAGAACGCCTGGCCCTCCTTGAGGGAGGCGTACCGGCTGAAGACGGCGTCGGCGCTCGACGCGGCGAACTCGCGGCCCTCCTCGGAGTCGCCGGCCTGGAAGATGACCGGGCGGCCTTGCGGGGAGCGGGGCACGTCGAACTGCCCGTGGATGTCGAAGTGTTGACCCGTGTGGACGAAGGAGCCGGCCTTGGCGTCCCGCAGGAAGGCACCTGTCGCCTGGTCGGCGACGATCTCGTCGCCGTGCCAGGAGTCGAACAGCTCGTTCGCGGTGGCCAGGAACTCCTTGGCGCGGGAGTAGCGCTCCTCCTGCGGCAGAAAGCCGCCGCGGCGGAAGTTCTCGCCGGTGAAGGCGTCCCAGGAGGTGACGACGTTCCAGGCGGAGCGGCCGTCGGAGAGGTGGTCGAGGCTGGCGAACTGGCGGGCCACCTCGTAGGGCTCGTTGAAGGTGGAGCTGATGGTGCCGGTCAGTCCGAGACGCTCGGTGACGGCCGCGAGCGCGGCGAGGACGGTGAAGGTGTCGGGGCGGCCGACGACGTCCAGGTCGTAGATCTGCCCGCCCTGTTCACGCAACCTCAGGCCCTCGGCGAGGAACAGGAAGTCGAACTTGGCGCGTTCGGCGGTGCGGGCGAAGTGGGCGAAGGAGCTGAACTCGATGTGGCTGCCGGCCCGCGGGTCGCTCCACACGGTGGTGTTGTTGACGCCGGGGAAGTGCGCGGCCAGATGGATCTGCTTCAGCGGCTTGCTCATGGTGGGTGCGGTCCCTCCGGCTCAGGCGGTGGCAGTGGTGGCGGCGTAGCGGTTGGCGGGGCGGGGCAGGCCCAGCAGTCCGCGCAGGGTGTCGGCCTCGTAGGCGGTGCGGAAGGCGCCCCGGCGCTGGAGCTCGGGGACCAGGCCGCGGGTGATGGCCGGCAGGTCGTGTCCGGCGACGGCGGGCCGCAGCCGGAAGCCGCTCAACCCTTGCGCCGCCAACTCCTGGAGGAGGTCGGCGAGTTGGGCGGGCGTACCGGCGAAGATGCGGGCGTCGCTGGTGTACGGCTCCCCCGCGAGGGCGTCGAGGCGTGCGCGGCGGTCCTCCGCGGCGGCCTGGTCGTCGTCGAGGAAGACCACCAAGTCACCGAAGACATGCAGGAGTTCACCGGCCCGGCCGGCCGCCTCCTGCTCGGCGCGGATCTCGGCGACGATCGCGCGCGCCTGCTCGGCGTCGTGCGGGGTGACGTAGCCGACGTCGGTCTGCCGGGCGATCAGCCGATACGGGACGGTCTGATGGCCGAGCGCGGTGACGAGGGGCTGGCCCTGCGGCGGGCGTGGGGTGATGGAGGGGCCCTTGACGCTGAAGTGCCTGCCCTCGAAGTCGATGTAGTGCAGTTTGTCGCGGTCGATGAAGCGGCCACTGGCGGCGTCCCGGATCTCCGCGTCGTCCTCCCAGCTGTCCCAGAGCCGTCGCACGACCTCGACGTGGTCGGCGGCTTCGTCGAAGAGGTCGGTGAGCCGTTCCTGTCCGGCCGGGGTCCGAAGCTCCTCCAGGCTGATCGGCGGGAGGGTGCGGCGGCCGAAGTGGTCGGCCTCGTGCGGCCGGGCACTGATCTGCACCCGTAGGCCCGCGCGGCCGGTGCTCACATAGTCGAGGGTGGCTGTCGCCTTGGAGATGTGGAACGGCTCGGTGTGCGTGGCGATCACGGTCGGCACCAGGCCGATGTGCCGGGTCAGGGGTGCGATCCGGGACGCGGTCAGTACGGCGTCCAGACGGCCGCGGACCTGGTCGGTGCGGCCGTCCAGCTCGCTGTAGTGCGGGGACTGCAGACCCAGTCCGTCCTCGAAGGTGACGAAGTCGAGCAATCCGCGCTCGGCCTCGGCTACGAGGTCCGCCCAGTATCCGGCGGTGAACAGGTCCCGGGGGCGGGCCACTTGCTCGCGCCAGGAGGCGGGGTGCCAGCCGGTGCCGTCGAGGGCGACGGCAAGGTGCAGAGGGGAAAGGGGAGTTGAGGACACGGGGGTGCCTTCCTGGAGGTCCGTACGAGGTCGCCGGCCCGTGGGAAAGGGGGGGCACGGCAGGTGAAGGAACGGGTCAGGAGCGACAGAGGGCGCCGGCCACGCGCTGGAGGTCGATGTGGGGCCGGGAGTGGAGGCGGACGGCACGCAGTACACGTGTCACGTGTCGCACCTCCGTCCGCACGGTCCGGGCAGTCGCCTTCGGCAAGGACAACGGCACGGCTATGCCGTTTCTTCCAGAGCTGCGGCGCCGGTGTGCCGGACGAGCGAGAAGACCGTACGGCGGCGCAGGGTGAAGCCGATCGACTCGTACAGCCGGATCGCGTTCGCGTTGGCGGCGGCGGCGTGCAGGAAAGGGCGTTCGCCGCGTTCCTTGATGCCTGCGGCGACCGCGCGGACCAGGCGGGTGGCCAGGCCCCGGCCCCGGTGGTCGGGGTCGGTGCACACGGCGCTGATCTCCGTCCAGCCGGGCGGGTGCAGCCGCTCGCCGGCCAGGGCGATCAGCCGGCCGTGGTGGCGGATGCCGAGGTAGGTGCCCATCTCGACGGTGCGGGGCAGATAGGGGCCCGGCTCGGTGCGGGCGACCAGGTCGAGGATCTCGGGCACGTCGCCGGGCCCGAGCCGTACGGCGTCGGGGTCGGGTGCGGCGCGCAGGGATGTGTCCACGAGCTGGACTCCGTGTCCGGTGCGTACGACCTCCCAGCCCTCCGGCGCCTCGGTGACGCCCCGCACCGAGGCGGTGCCGCCGGGACCGACGAGCGCGGCGAGGTCGGTCCAGGCGCGTGGGTCGTCCTCGTCGGAGACGGCGTGGAAGGGGGCGACGTCCCGGTGGTAGCGGGCGGCGTGGCCGACGCGCTCGGCGAAGTGGGCGTGCGGGCCGGTGAGTGAGGCCCAGGCGGGGTTGTCCAGGATGTGCGAGGGGCCGGCGTCGAGGGTGGTGACGGACATGGTGCGGTGGTCTCCGGGGTGCGGCTCGGGGTGTCCGGCGTGCCGGGGAGTCCACCTCGGGGCGGTGGTGGACTCCCCGGCACGCGATGGTCAGGAGTTGTCGAGCGGCAGTCCCGGCGGGTTGACCTCGGACTTCGCGAGGGCGTCGTGGGAGAGGTTCCAGGCGGCGAGCCACTTGGCGTACTGCCCGTTCTCGATCAGGTGGTTGATGGCGTCGGCGAGCGGCTTGGCCAGGCCGCTGTCCTTCTTCGCGGTGGCCGCGATCAGCCCCTGGAGGCTCGCGCCGGCGCCGGAGTACTGGCCCGCGATCCTGGTCGCGTTGGGGGTGCTCGCGGTCTGGGTGGCGTGGTAGGCGAGGTTGGGGCTGGGGCCGAGATAGGCGTCTATCTTGCCGCTGTTCAGGGCCAGGTAGAGGCTGTTGTTGTCCTGGAAGTACTTGATGGTGAGCTTCTTGCCCTCGCTCTGGAGCTTCTTCTGCCAGTCCAGCAGGATCCGCTCCTGGTTGGTGCCCGCGCCGACCGAGACGGTCCGGCCGGCGAGGGTCTTGTAGTCGCCGTCGAAGGCGAACTTCGAGGACTTGAGCGTCTCGAAGGCGAGGTCGTCCTTGCGGTAGGAGGCGAACTCGTACTTCTGCTTGCGCTCCTCGGTGTCGGTGATGTTCGAGAAGCCGACGTTCACCTTGCCGCTGTCGATGCCGACGAAGAGGTTCTCCCAGGTGAACCGCTTGACCTCGGGTTCCAGGCCGAGGACGGCGGCGACCAGTCTGCCCAGGTCGATCTCGGAGCCGGTGAGTGTCTTCTGGTCGCTGCCCACGAAGCCCAGCGGCGGGGAGCCGGAGGGCAGGGTGCCGGAGCCGATCACCAGCTTGCCGCTCTTCCTGATCGCGTCGGGCAGTTCGGCGCTGATGGACTTCACCTCGGAGACCTTGACGGTGGTCTCCTTGGCGGCGCCGTTGGACAGCCGGCCGACGGTGACCGTGCCGGCGCTGTCGCTCGTCGTGGTGGCCGCGTCGCTGTCGCCACCGCAGGCGGCGAGCCCGGTGGCGAGGGTGGCGACGACGGTCGCCGCGGTGATGCCGCGTATCAGGCTGCGTCGGGTGAAGTGGGCAGACATGGCCGTTCCTTGTCGCTGGAAGTGATGCTGGAGGTGATGAGGCTGGCGTGGGGGGGGAGGCGAGGGGGCGGCGGGTCAGAGGACCTTGCTGAGGAAGTCCCTGGTCCGCTCGTGCCGGGGCTTGTCGAGGACCTCGGAGGGCGGGCCCTGCTCGACGATCCTGCCGCCGTCGAGGAACACGACCCGGTCGGCGATCTCGCGGGCGAAGCCGATCTCGTGGGTGACGATGAGGAGGGTGGTGCCGCTGGTCGCCAGGTCCTTGATGACGGCGAGTACTTCGCCGACCAGTTCCGGGTCGAGGGCGGAGGTCGGCTCGTCGAAGAGGATGACGCCGGGGCGCAGGGCGAGGGCGCGGGCGATGGCGACGCGCTGCTGCTGGCCACCGGACAGCTGGCGCGGATAGGCGCCGGTTTTGTCGGCCAGACCGACCCGGCCGAGGAGTTCGCGGGCGAGTTCCTGGGCCTCGGGCTTGCCGAGCTTCCCGGTGGCGACAGGAGCGGCGGCCACGTTGTCCAGGACGGTCAGGTGCGGGAAGAGGTTGAAGTTCTGGAAGACGAACCCGATCCGGCTGCGCTGGGTGAGGATGGCCCGCTCGCTCAGTTCCCTCAGTCGGTCGCCCTGCCTGCGTACGCCGATCAGCTCGCCGTTGATGCTGACGTGGCCGATCTCGGGCTTCTCCAGGTGGTTGACGACCCGCAGCAGGGTGGACTTGCCCGAGCCGGACGGGCCGAGGATGACGGTGACCTCGCCGGGGCGCACGGTCAGGTCGACACCGTCCAGGACCCGGTGGGTGCCGTACCACTTGTGCACGTCGTGGACCTCGACGGTGGCGGCTTCGACGTCCGCCAGGGCTTCGAGCGTCTTGCCGGTCATACGGCGGCCTCCTTGCGGATGCGGGCCCGCACGTCGGTGAGTGCGGTGCGGAGCTTCTGCAGCGGCGTCGGCGGCAGGCTGCGGGTGGCACCGCGGGCGTAGTACCGCTCGACGTAGAACTGGATGACGGAGACGACGCTGGTGAGGATCAGGTACCAGACGGTGACGACCAGCAGCAGCGGCACGATGTCGCCGGGGTAGGTGGAGCCCATGGTCTGCGCGGCGCCGAACAGGTCGAGCAGCGAGACGTAGAAGACCAGCGAGGTGCCCTTGATCAGGCCGATGAGCTGGTTGACGTAGTTCGGGATGATCGAGCGCAGCGCCTGCGGAAAGACGATCTTCCGGAATTGGTATCCCCTGGGCAGGCCGAGCGCCGCGGACGCCTCGTGCTGGCCCTGGTCGACGGAGAGGATGCCGCCCCGGACGACCTCGGCGGCGTACGCGGACTCGTGGAGGCTGAGGCCGATGACCGCGATCACCATGTCGGTGGCGAGTTTCGACTCGTCGAAGGAGAAGAAGGCCGGCCCGAAGGGGACACCGAGGCTCAACGTCTTGTACAGGGCACTGAAGTTGTAGAGGAAGATCAGCACCACGATGAGCGGGATGGAGCGCAGCGCCCAGACGTAGGTCCAGCTGACCGCGCGCAGCACCGGGCTCTTCGACAGCCGGGCCAGCGCGAGGAGAATGCCGCCGACGAGGCCCAACACCGCGCTGTAGGCGGTGACTTCGAGGGTGATCAGCAGGCCGTCGAGGATGGCCGGCCGCAGGAACCAGTAGCCGAAGCGGTCCCACTGGTAGAAGGGGTTGGAGACCAGGCCGTGCCCGAACTGGGCCGCCAGGACCAGGACGACCGCGGTGGCGATCCAGCGCCCTGGCCGCCGTAGCGGCAGAACCCGCTGGGCAGTGAGGGCTTTCGACGGTTCGGCGGCGGCCGGCGCCTCGGGGAGGGTGACGGTGGCGCCAGGGGGTTCACTCATGGTGGGCTCCGGCTGGGTGGGGACACCCCGGAAGCGCGGCGGCATGCGCGGGCGCACACGACGGCGAGGTACCGGGGCTGGGGAGGGCAACGGCACACCGCACAGGCGGTGTTCGTCAGGGAAGGCGGGGGCTGCGGGGAGGTGTCAGCCCCGACAGCGGGCACAGCCCGGTGCGGTACACAGTGCGCTGTTCACGCGGAGCAGATCGACGGCACGATCGGCGACGAGCAGGTTCGGGCACGGCCGTACGCAGCCCTGGGAGCGGCGTGCGGCCGTCCTGGGAGCTGCGTACATGGCGTCACCGTCACTGTTCCGGCCCTGTGGGCCTCGCGCTTACCGAACATCATCGGCCCGGTCGTCACCTGGGGCACCCCACCGCGGAGCGAGGGTTGCCGGTCAGCCAGCCAGGGCTTGTCGCTGACACTCATGACCGTTCTGGGCGGTAGTTAAGACAGTCGCCCGAACGGATGTCAACGCCGGTCCATCAGATGGAACGGCTAACGGGCGGCGTGTGCGGCCCAGTCCAGGATCCGGACGGCTGCTCCGGCGGCCTCCAGGCCATGGCAGCGGGCGTGGTGCCGGCGTTCGATGCCGTCGAGGTCAAGGTGGGTCCCGAAGGCCGGGTGGGCGGCCAGGCGGCGGGCGTAGGCCCACAGGGTGGGGTGGTCGGCGATGCGCTGGACGGCGGAGGCGTCGAGGTGATGCCGGTGCACGGTGTCGAGCTGGACCAGGGCGACCCACAACTCGACGTCGGCGGCCGTGACTTCGTCGCGGATCATGTACGTACGCCCGACCAGCCAGCGCTCCAGCGCGCCCAGCGTGTCCAGCAGCGCGTCGAGCGCCACCTCGCGCTCGGCCGGCCCGGCGTCGGCGGATCCGGCGCGCTGCGCCGCCTGTTCGATGCCCTGTGCGCACATCCGCTCGACGGCGTCGATCTCCGACTCGGCGCCGCACGGGTAGGGCGAGGGGCCGCCGCCGGCGCCGAAGCGGCGGGCGAGGTCGCGCATGATGTCCGGGGCATGGGTACTGACGATCCGTCCGGACCAGTCGTCGCTGAGCACCGGAGCGACGGCCGGACCGGTGTACCGGTGGGCGCTCGCCTCGTACAGCGGACGCAGAGCCGAGTGACCGCCCTCGGGGCCGTCGGGCACGGCGGACAGGAAGGTCGCCGGACAGACGGTGCCCAGGCCGAGCAGGCTGTGGGTGACGGCGATGCGCAGTCCGTCGGGACAGGCGGTCGACAGATGCAGCCGGTAGCGGCCCGGAACGGCGTAGTGGCCACTACGCGCGTCCCTGCCGATCCGGCCCCGGAAGGCCGGCGCGGGCCGGTCGGCCGCGTGTGCGGCAAGCGGTGTGACGGTCATGACTCTCCCCGGAAGCGGGCGCGGACGTACGCGCGGCGGAAGCGACGTCAGGCTGGTCCTGCGAACAGGGCTCATCCGTACGCGCCGGACGGCCCGGCGTTCCAGGGGACGGCGTCGGCGCGGGATGGACACGGGACAGGCGCGGGATGGGCGCGGGATGGGCGCAGGTCAGTCCTCGGGGCTGATCGCGCTGCAGACGCGGAGCAGATCGATGTGACGTCGGGAGGTCAGAAGAGGCGAACGGCTCACTCGGACGGTGACCGGCTCAAGGCGCCTCATGTTTCCCTACCTGTTCACTAGGATTCCCCCAGTGAGTGTCGATCCGACCGGCATCGGCGTCAAGAGGGCTGTCCCGTATCGCGGACGCCCCGGTGGACGCACGCGTCGGCGTGGCCGACCGACGGCGGCGGGCTGAACCGCCGCACCGGGCCCGGTACACATGACTGACAAGAAGCTGTCACACATGGACCGGAATGCGGGTTCGACCGGCACCCGTTCTGAGGCTCTGGCTCAACTTGTGTGGTGCAGTCACTTACCGTGATGGCGGAGCCTCGGCGAATCGAACGTGAAGTTGCCCGAAAACAGTGGGACTTGATGCCCTTCAGGGTGAAGGTACGTGGCCGTGAACGAGGTGCCGCCCTGCTTGCTGGAGATGCTGTTCAAGTCGCTCGCCGACGTGTTGGTCACGTCGGTCGATACGAGCGGCGAGGTGATACGCGTCGAGGCCCGTAGCGCGGCCGACAGTGCCGCGTGTCCTGGCTGTGGTTCATGGTCGCACCGTGTTCATGGCTCCTACCTGCGGTTTCCCGGTGATCTGACGGTGGTCGGCAGGCCCGTGGCTGTGGCGTTGCGGGTGCGGCGGTTCACCTGCGCGACCGCGGAGTGCCCGCGGCGGACGTTCGTGGAACAGGTGCCGGGGCTGACGCGGCGACACGGCCGCTGGACCGAGCGGCTGCGCTCGCTTCTCGGCTCGCTCGGCCTCGCCCTTGCCGGGCGAGCGGGCAGGCGGCTGGCGGAGCTGATCGGCATCCCCGTCAGCCGCAGCACCCTGCTGAGAATGGTCCATGCGCTGCCCGAGCCAACGCCGCCGCCTCCGACGGCGGTCGGCGTCGACGAGTACGCCATGCGCAAGGGCCGCGTCTACGGAACCGTGCTGGTGGACGTGGAGACCCGTCGCCCGGTGGAGCTGCTGCCCGATCGGGAGCCGGAGACACTCGCCGCCTGGCTCGCCCAGCACCCGCAGATCAAGGTCGTCTGCCGCGACCGCGCCCCCTTCTACGCTGAAGGCGCCGCACTCGGCGCCCCGCAGGCCCTCCAGGTCGCCGATCGCTGGCACCTGTGGCACAACCTCGGCCAAGCAGCCGAACGGTGTGTCTCCCAGCACCGCACCTGCCTGCGCGCGGCCCCGCCGACGGCAGAACCTGAGGAGGAGCCGCCAACCGAGGATCGCCCTGCCTCACCATGGCCCACCGGCCATCGCTTCGCCGACCGTATCCGTGCCCGCCATGCCCAGGTCCACGCACTCCTGGAAGCCGGCCACAGCCGCCGCTCGATCCAACGTCAGCTCCGTATGACCTACCGCACCGTCAAACAACTCGCAGACGCGAACGCGCCGGAGGAACTGTTCCGCGGTCAGTGGCAGAACCGGCCGACCAAGCTCGATGCGTTCAAGCCGTACCTCCACCAGAGGCGGGAGGAAGGCTGCACCAACGCCTGGCAGCTGTGGGAGGAGATCACAGAGCGCGGCTACCGCGGCGGCTACGGCGCCGTCCGCGACTACCTGCGCCCCCTGCGAACGACACCACGTCCCCCGGAGGTCCGGCCGCCCTCGGTCAGGACGGTCTCCGGCTGGCTGCTCACCCACCCCGACGTTCTCCGGGAGGACAACCGGCTGCGGCTCAAGGCTGCGCTCACCAACTGCCCCGAACTAGAAGCCCTCGCCGCTCACATCCGCTCCTTCGCCCGGATGCTCACCCAGCGCGAAGGCGAGCAGATCACCGAATGGATCGCGGCCGTCCGCGCCGATGACCTTCCCAGCCTCCACACCTTCGCCAACGGCCTCGAACGCGACCTGGACGCGGTCACCGCAGGTCTCTCCACCGCCTGGAACTCCGGCGTCGTCGAAGGCCACGTCAACCGCATCAAGATGCTCAAGCGCCAGATGTTCGGCCGCGCCGGATTTCAACTGCTCCGCAAGCGGGTCCTCCTCGCTCCGTAATCCGGTCAGCACTGGGCTGGGCACGGACATACGATCGGGACGTGACGATCAAGTACGAGTGGCGGGGCGACTTCGACAACGCCTCCCTCAACGCGCTGCACGCCGACGGCTTCGGCCCTCCAGTCGCTGAGACCGACTGGCGAGCACGACTTGAGCGCCACAGCCTCGGCTGGGTCTGCGCATGGGAAGACGGCTCCCTGATCGGCTTCGTCAACGTTGCCTGGGACGGCGGCGTTCACGCCTTCATCCTGGACACGGTGGTCACTCAGCATTTCCGGTCGAGAGGCGTCGGAGCCGCGCTCGTCGCAACTGCGGCCAAAGAAGCCCGCGCCGCGAAGTGCGAGTGGCTTCACGTCGACTTCGAAGAGCACCTGCGCTCGTTCTATTTCGATGCCTGTGGCTTCAAGGAGACGACAGCCGGACTGATCGCCCTATAACGCCGTGGCCCAAGTCCTTGGCCTGGTACACGGAGTCTCAGCCGTCACGCACAGTGGCGGCACCACACAAGTTGAGCCAGAGCCCGTTCTGACTGACATGACTGTTGGAGTAGCACTCAACGCGTCCGACGCGCCGAACCAGGTCGACGCGACCGTACAACTCGCCCGGGAGGCAGCCGAGTTGGGTCTCACGTCGGCCTGGTTCGGGCAGACCTTCGGAGCGGACTCACCCCAGCTCGCGGCGATCGTCGGGCGCGAAGTGCCCGGACTGCAGGTCGGCACCTCCGCGATCCCCGTCTTCGGCCGCCACCCGCTGCTGGTCTCCAGCCAGGCCCAGACCGCCCAGGCCGCGACCCACGGCCGCTACCACCTCGGGCTGGCCCTGGGCACCAAACTCCTGACCGAGGCCGGCTTCGGCCTGCCCTTCGAGCGGCCCATCGCCCGGCTGCGTGAGTTCCTCACCGCTCTGCGGCAGTTGACCGAGACCGGCACGGCCGACTTCCAGGGCGAGCTGCTCACCGCGACCACCCCGGTCCCCGCGCGGGTACCGGGCGCCGAGAGCGGCGTCCCCCTGCTGGTCGCCGCGATGGGACCGCAGGCGCTGCGGGTCAGCGGCGAGCAGGCGGACGGGATCCTGCCCTACCTGGCGGGACCGCGCGCCCTCGCGGACCACATCGTGCCCGCCCTGACCGCCGCGGCCGACGCCGCCGGCCGCCCCGCGCCCAGGGTCGTGGCCCTGGTCCCGGGCGTCGTCACCGACGACGTCGACGCGGTGCGGGCCAAGGCCACCGAGAACCTGGCGTTCTACGAGCAGATCCCGTCCTACGCGCGGGTCATCGAGCTCTCCGGCGGCCGGCGGGCCGCCGACCTGGCCGTGATCGGCGACGAGAAGACCGTCGAGGCCGAGATACGGCGTTACCGCGACGCCGGTGCCACCGAGGTCGTGTTCTCAAGCACCGAGATCGCCGGAGAAGCCGACCGCCGACGCACCTGGCAACTCCTGGGCGGACTGGTCCCCGGTGCAGGCGAGACAGAGATCTGAACCGGCGGGAATCAGGCGGCGACGAGCTCCTGTTCGCGGGCCGGCGTTTCGACCTTGGGCTTCTTGTTCGGCAGCGAGAGCCGGAAGACCTTGCGCCACGCGGAGAACACCTGCTTGGGCAGCGGCCCGGTGACGTACTCCAGCTCGTACTTCTCGAACAGCGCGCGCACCTTCACCGCAACCTCGGCGTACCGGTTGCTCGGCAGGTCCGGGAACAGGTGGTGCTCGATCTGGTGCGAGAGGTTGCCGGTCATGAAGTGCATGGCCTTGCTGCCGCTGATGTTCGCCGAGCCCATCATCTGGCGCAGGTACCACTCGCCGCGCGTCTCGCCCTTGATCGACCGGCGCTCGAAGACCTGCACGCCCTCGGGGAAGTGCCCGCACATGATCACCGAGTGGGACCAGAGGTTGCGGACCAGGTTCGCGGTGAACGTGGCGGCGAGCGTGGGGAGGAACGACGGGCCGGACAGCAGCGGGTGGATCACGTAGTCCTTGAGCACCTGCTTGCGGATCTTGCGGCCCACGGCCTTGGCCCGCGTGCGGAACTCCGGGTTCTTGCGGCGGCGCTTGTGCAGGTTCTTGCCGAGCTCCAGGTCGTACGCCGCGATGCCGTACTCGAAGAAGCAGGCGTTGATGAAGTTCCACAGCGGCTGGCCGAGGTGGAAGGGGTGCCACTTCTGGTCCTCGTCGACGCGCATGATGCCGTAGCCGAGGTCGTTGTCCTTGCCGATCACGTTGGTGTACGTGTGGTGCAGCTCGTTGTGCGAGTGCTTCCACTGGTCGGCCGGCGAGACGTGATCCCACTCCCAGGTGGTGGAGTGGATCTTCGGGTCCCGCATCCAGTCCCACTGGCCGTGCAGGATGTTGTGGCCGATCTCCATGTTGTCCATGATCTTCGCCACGGACAGACCGGCGGTGCCGATCAGCCACGCGGGCGGGAAGATCGAGAACAGCAGTACGCCCCTGCTGACCAGCTCGAGCTTGCGCTGCGCCGAGATGACCTTACGGATGTATGCGGCGTCTTTTTCCCCGCGGCCGGCGATCACCTCGTCGCGGATCGCGTCCAGCTCGCGGCCGAGCTCCTCGATCTGCTCCGCGGACAGGTGGGCGGTGGGGTCGATGGCGGTCAAGGTGCTCCTACCGTTCGATGTCGCAGGGGCCCGCCGCGGCGGACACGCAGGTCTGGATGAGGACGCCCGGCTCGGCCTCGGTGATCTCGCCGGTGCGCAGGTCGCGGACGGCGCCCGCCTTGAGCGGCGAGACACAGCCGAAGCAGATGCCCATGCGGCACCCGGAGGGCATGAGCACGCCGGCCTCCTCGCCGACGTCCAGCAACGGCGTGGCGCCGTCCGCGTCGACGGTCTTGCCGGTGGCGCTGAACGTGACCTCGCCGCCGTCGCCGGTGGCGACGACGCCGGGGCGGAAGCGTTCGGTGTGCAGGCGCTCCGGTACGCCGTGCTCGCTCCAGTGCTTTTCGGCGGCGTCGAGCAGGCCCGCGGGCCCGCAGGCCCAGGTCTCGCGCTCGGCCCAGTCGGGCACGAGTTCGTCGAGACGGGCGATGTCGAGCATGCCGTCGATGTCGGTGTGCACCTCGGTGAGCTGCAGCTTCTTGTCCGCGACCAGGTCGTGCAGTTCGTTGCGGAAGATCACGTCGTGCGGCTGGGGCGCGCAGTGGACCATGACGACGTCGTCGAACTCGGTGTCGCGCAGCATGCCCATCACGGGCGTGATGCCGCTGCCGGCCGTCAGGTAGAGCACCTTGGCGGGCTTGGCCTTGGGCAGCACGAAGTCACCGGTCGCCTGGTCGAGCTGGACCAGCGTGCCCGGTTTCGCCCTGCGGACCAGGTGGTTGCTGACCTTGCCGTCCGGGATCGCCTTCACGGTGATCGTGACGCGGCCGTCCCGGCGGTTTGTCGGCGAGGTGACGGAGTAGGCACGCCACAGGCGCACCCCGTCGACGTCGACGCCGATCCGTACGTACTGGCCGGCGGTGTGGCCGCGCCAGCCCCGTCCCGGCCTGATCACGACGGTCGCGGCGTCCGGTGTCTCGGGGTGGACGGCCTCGATCCGCCCACGCAGGTCGGCGCCCGCACGCAGCGGGCTGACCAGGTCGAGGTAGTCCGACGGCAGCAGCGGTGTCGTGACCATCTCCAACAGTTTCCACGCCCTACTGCGGAGGGCTGCACTCCTCATGGCTCCAGCTTGCTGCGCCTCAGGGCGTAAAGTCCTGACCGCAGGATGTGAATCTGGTGGGCCGCATTGTTCGCAGGGAACAAAAACATGAGTCACGCAATCCAGAGGGCCAGCGAACTGGCCTTGGATGAGACGACGGTCACCGCGCTGCGGGCCGCGCTGAAGACCACCGCCGACGAAATCGTCCAGGCGATCATCGACGAGGTCCCTCCCTACGCAGGCGCCCTTCAGGGCCGCATGGGCGGCACCATCCGCCGAGCCGTCCGCACCGCCCTCGGGCACTACCTGGACCTCGCGAGCGGGAACGCCACAGGCGGCGACGCCGGTGACGCGGCCTACGAGCTGGGCCGCGGCGAGGTCCGGGACGGCCGTTCGATGGACGCCCTGCTCAGCGCCTACCGCGTCGGCGCCCGCGTGGCCTGGCGGTGCCTGGCAGCGGGTGCCGTACCCGCAGGTCTGCCCGCCGCCGAGGTCGCCAAGTTCGCCGAGCTGACCTTCGCCTACATCGACGAGCTCTCCGCCGCGAGCGCCGCGGGCCACGCCGACGAACTGGCCGCCCGGGGCCGGGCCCACGAGCTCCACCTGGAACACCTGGCCCGCGACCTCCTCGCCGGCCAGGGCCCGGACGCGCTGCTGGCCTCTGCTCAACGGGCCGGGTGGCAGCCTCCGGTTTCGCTGACCGCGGTCCTGCTGCCCGCCGCCCAGGCCCGCCCTGCCTACCGCGCGCTCGACCCGAGCACCCTCGTCCTCGACGATCTGCCGGACGCCACCGGCGTGCTGCTCGTCCCCGACGCCGACCGACCACATCTGTTGCGGCAGCTGACCGACCGCACCGCCGTGGTCGGCCCGGCCCGGCCATGGACGCGTGCCTCCGCCTCGTACCAACGAGCCGTACGCGCGCGCTCCCTCTCCTCTGACATCCGCGACACCGAGGACCACCTGCCCGAGCTGGTGCTGAGCGCCGACGCGGACGCTTTCGCAGACCTGCGTGCCCGAGCCCTCGCACCCTTGCGGACCTTGCCTGTCGCGACCGCACGGCGGCTGCAGGAGACGCTGCGGGCGTGGCTGCTGCACCAGGGCAGGCGGGACGAGGTGGCGGCGGCGTTGTTCGTCCACCCCCAGACGGTCCGGTACCGGATGTCGCAGCTGCGGGAGCTGTTTCCGGATCTCGCATCACCGCACCGGGTCCTGGAGCTGACGCTGGCGGTCGGCCTTCGGGACAGCTGACGCGTACCCGCGGCCAGGCTGGTCCGACATGAACGGCTGGAATGTCAGGGCCGGGTGGGCCCCACAGCCGCGCCGCGGTCACCGCGGCTCGCGAATGCGTGGATCGCGCGGAGAACACCGAGGGCGCGGAGGTCTCTGACCAGGGCAGGCGTGCAGCCGGGCGGCGGTGACGTCCGGAGTGGAGCCCGGCTCGACATCGGAGGCCCAGCACCAATGATCACCGGACCGGAGTCACCGGGGGGGAGCACGCAGCATGACCGGCACCACGAAGGCACTTGGCGGGTCGGCCGCAGTCGACGACGCAGCACGAAGCGTCGCGCGCCCGTTCTACGTATACGCCGTGCTCGCCAACTCGCTGTTCCAGCGTGGCGTATTCGTCCTCTTCCTTCAGCAGCGCGGCTTCTCCGCCGGGCAAGTGGCCCTGCTCCAGACACTGATCTACCTGGTCAGCGGAGTGGCGGAGTTGCCGACGGGAGTCATCGCCGACCGAATCGGCAGGCGTGCCGCCATCGTGATCGGCCAGGTGCTGACAGCTGGTTGCCTGCTCGGTCAAGCGACGTCCGCCAACTACTGGGTGTTTGTGACGCTGTTCATCGGCCAGGGCGTGGGCATGGCCTGTGTATCCGGTTCGGACACCGCCCTGCTGTACGACCTGCTCGTGCGCCGTGGTGCAACGGCCGGCTACGTCACGATCAAGTCCCGGTTCACCATGCTCGGGACGGTCACCTCGGGATTCGCCATCGTCCTCGGCGGCCAACTGCAGCAGTTTTCCTGGGGAATCGTCTACGTCGGTTCGGCGTCGTGCCTCGTTCTGGCCGTGGTGGTGCTGATGTCCCGGGTGCCCGAGATCCGCGGCGCGGACGCGGTGGACGAGCAGGACGGAGCCGAGAAGGAGCACGGCGACGCCTCGGCATGGCGGGCGATGCTTCGGGTCGCGACGCCGGCGCTCGTGACGCTGGTCGTGGTGTCCGGACTGATGCATGCGACTTTGACGCCGTACATCATTTTCACGCAGAAGACCCTCTCCGATCAGGGAGCGGGCACCGCCTTGGTCAGCGTGGTCATATCGGCGGGATTCTTCGTCAGCGGACTCGCCCCCTTGCTGTCGGACCGCGCGGACCGGCGCATCGGGTATCGGGGCGTCGTCCCGGTGTCTCTCCTGACGCTCGTCCTGGCGCTCGGCCTGAGCGGCCTCGGCCTTGTCTGGGTCACCATCGCCGCGTTCCTGGTCCTGGTCGGGATTCCCGAGATCACCGCCGTAATCGTGGACAACGTGTTCAACGAGGCGGTGCCGTCGCGTCACCGGGCGAGCCTGCTGTCGATGATCGCATTCGTGGAGTCGGCGCTCATCGGCATCGGCTACCTCGTCCTCGGCGCGCTCATGGACGGGCTGGGCTCCGGTGCGGGCATGGCCACCTACGCCGCAGTCCCCCTGCTGGCATGTCTCCTGTGGCTCCCGGTGCTCTTCCGAGGGGCACGCGTGACCACCGAGACCAAGAAGCCCGCCGGCCAAAAGGCATCCTGAAACACCGGCCGGTGGTCAGACCAGTTCCTGTTCCGCCCAGATGGTCTTCCCGGTCGCCGTCTGCCGCGTACCCCAGCTGGTGGTGAGCTGGGCGACCAGCAGCAGCCCCCGGCCGCCCTCGTCGAACATGCGGGCCCGACGCAGGTGCGGTGAGGTGGAGTTGCCGTCGGAGACCTCGCAGATCAGCGTGCGGTCATGGATCAGCCGCAGTTGGATCGGATCAGCGCCGTAGCGGATGGCGTTGGTGACCAGTTCGCTCACCACGAGTTCGGTGACGAACGCGGCTTCTTCGAGGCCCCACGCCTGAAGTTGAGCCAGGGCGAGCCGACGGGCCTCGGCGACCAGCTCGACGTCGGCCGCCAGGTCCCACACCCGGACCTGCCCGGCGTGCAACGCCCTGGTGCGCGCGAGGACAAGGGCGACATCGTCACGGGGGTGCGCGGGAAGCAGCTCGGTGAGCAGGGCGTCGCAACGGCTCTCCAGCGAGGTGCCCGAGCGGGCCAGCACCTCGCACAGCCGGCCGACCCCTGCGTCCGGGTCGTGATCGGCGGCTTCCACCAGGCCGTCCGTGAACAGCGCGACGAGGCTGCCCTCCGGCAGTTCGACCTCTGTCGCCTCGAACGGCAGACCGCCCACGCCGAGCACCGGTCCGGCGCTGACGTCGAGGACGCGCGTGGTGCCGCCGGGCTCAAGGATGACGGGCGGCGGGTGCCCGGCGCTGGCGGTGGTGAGCCTGCGGGAGACGGGGTCGTAGACGGCGTACAGACAGGTGGCGCCGGTCTCGCCGGTCCCGTCGGCCCCGGGGCCGGCTTCCTCGTCGTGCGCGGTCACCCGGAGCACCAGGTCGTCGAGGTGCGCGAGCAGTTCGTCGGGCGGGAGGTCGACGTCGGCGAGGGTCTGGACGGCCGTACGGAGCCGGCCCATGGTCGCCGACGCCTGGATGCCGTGGCCGACCACGTCACCTACCACGAGACCGACGCGCGCGCCGGAGAGCGGAATGATGTCGAACCAGTCGCCGCCGACGCCTGCCCTTGCGTCGGTGGGCAGATAGCGGCAGGCGACGTCCACGGCGGACTGCCGGACGAAGCCGCGCGGCAGGAGGCTGCGCTGGAGCGTCAGGGCGGCGGTGCGCTCGCGGGTGTAGCGGCGGGCGTTGTCCACGCACAGAGCCGCCCGGCCGGCGAGTTCCCTGGCCAGCGTCGAGTCGTCCTGGTTGAACGGATCCGGCCGCGCGCGCACGAGCGTCGCGACGCCCAGCGTGGTGCCGCGCGCGATGAGCGGGACCGCGAGCACCGACGTGACCGTGAAACCACGGGCCCTGCCTTCGCGCACCTTCGCGGCCCGCGCGGGCATGCCCTGCAGCCAGCGCTCGAGACCCGGGTCGTCGCTGGTGCTGAGCACGGCCTGCCCGGTACGCAGGGCCCGCACCAGCGGCGAGTACGGCGGGTGGACGTCCGTGCCGCCCAGTTCGATCGCCGCCTCCGGGGTGCCGGGCTCAAGGGAAAGGTGGGCTACGCGGCGCAGTGCGACGAGGTCGGACCAGCCCTCGGACGTGGGCTCGTCGCCCTCCATCACCGCCTGGAACAGGTCCACACTGGCGAAGTCCGCGAAGCGGGGCACCACGAGGTCGACGAGTTCCTCCGCGGTGCGGGTGAGGTCCAGATTCCTGCCCAGCCGGAGCGCCGCCTCGTCGAGCACCGCGAGGCGCTGCCGCGCCCAGTGCTGCTCGCTGCTGTCGAAGGCGGCCATGCCCACCGCGCACACGTCACCCGCGTCGTCACGGATGGGCCAGAGCTTCACGTTCCAGGCATGCTCTCGGATGCTGGACGGGGCCCGGGTGAAGCTCTCGTAGTGCGTGGGCTTCCCCGTCGTGGTCACGTCCCGCAACGCCTGCAGCATCCCCTGCTGGTCCACGTCCGCCGGAACGCCGTAGGGGTAGAGGTAACCGCGCAGCTCGTCTTCCCCGACCCCCATGACCAGGCATGCCTCCTCGTTGAGCCGGAGGTACCGCTGGTCCGTGCCGAAGATCGACATCGAGAAGGTCGCCTGGCGGAAAGCCTGCTCCACCAGCGCACGGTCGTCGTCCTCACGCGCGGGCTCCATGTGCTCAGTGTGCTCCGGCACTCACAGCGCGACAACCGAGGCCCGAGGCGACCCTCCAGGCCAGTCGACCGCTACGGCATCGGCACCCGCCACCGCAGCGGTGCCCCTCCTTCCGGTCCTGATTGCCGCCCGTGATGGCGGTGGTCGATTACTTGATGCGAGTCTCGGCGAGTTGCGGCCTGTAGCGGGTGGACTCGTCGGAAGCCGGTCCGCCGAGCCGGGTGACCCACAGCCGCAGATACCGGCCGGTGGTGGAGGCGAGGGTGTGGCTCCGGGCGGCTCCGTTCGGGTTCGACGCCTGCACAACGGTGGATCCGTCCTCGTCGTCGCCAACAACATCCGCCAGGCCCAGCAGCTCTACGGCCACCTCGGCCCCATCGCACGCCAGCTGTTCGGACCGCAGGCCGCGGCCATGCTGCACTCCCGTTTCGAGCGCCGCGACCGCAGGCGCCTGGAACAGCACATCACCGAACTGATCAGCCCATCCCGCAAGGAGCCAGTCGTCATCTGCCCAGGAGGGGTATGTCGACGGTCACGCAATTCCCCAGGTGGTGGTTGTGGCGGCGTCTGAGTACCGGGAGTCCCGTGATCAGCTGACCAGTAGTCTGCGGCCATGTCTGATCCCGTCCCCTTCGCCATGCCCACCCGTTTCGACAGGGCCCGAGATCGTGTCGCAGTCGTCGTTCCAGGTGTCGGCTACTCGCCTGCCAGGCCGCTACTGCACTTCGCCCGGAGTGTCCTGCTCCAGCACGGCTGGACGGTCCAGGAGCTGTGGTGGCAGATCCCCGATGGGTTCGCGCAGTTCACGGTGGACGACCGGATCGCATGGGTGGAGCGGCAGGTCACCGAGGCCATCGAAGTCGAGGCGGGGGCTTGTCGGCTCGTCGTCGGCAAGTCCCTGGGCTCCCTCGCCTGCGGCATCGCAGCTGACAGGAACATCCCGGCAGCCTGGCTCACCCCGCTCCTGAAAATCGACCACGTTGCCGCGGCTCTCCGGCGAGCCATGGAGCCGACCCTCCTCATCGGCGGAAGCGCCGACACGCTCTGGGATTCACGAACTGCTGCGTCCCTGCGACACGATGTCCTGGAAGTGCCCTCGGCGGACCATGGCCTGGAGCTCGCGGACGATGCCGCAGGATCGGTTGAGGTCCTGCGGCAAGTCGTCACTCGGCTGGACCGCTTCATCGGCTCCCTCGGCCGCTGAGGGCATATGGCAAGACCAACTCGGGCGGGTTCCAGCCGCTGACGGAGGTGTCCGGCTTGCCGGTGGGGCCCTTTGGCCGCTTGTTGGGCCGGTAGCTGGGGCCGTTCATGATGACCTGGTGGCTGGAGTTGATCAGCCGGATCGTCGGCCTGAGATGCGGACAGCTCGCGCATGGCGAAGTCGTCGAGGATGAGCAGGTCGGGGCGGATGAGTTCGCGCATGCGCCTGTCCCAGGTGCGGTCCGCATGACCACCGGCGAGCTCCGCGAGGATGCGGCTGGTCTTGGTGAAGCGGACGTTGGCGCCCTGGCGGACGGCTTGGTGGCCAGGGACCGCACGCGCTACCTCGGGTCCGCGCGGCGGGCCGGATCGGGTGACCGTGTAAGGCCGCCCGGCCGACTCGGCTATCGGCTACGGCTATCGGCTTCGGCTATCGGCTTCGGCTATCGGCTTCGGCTATCGGCTTCGGCTATCGGCTTCGGCTATCGGCTATCGGCTATCGGCTATCGGCTATCGGCTATCGGCTATCGGCTATCGGCTATCGGCTATTGCATGGTCGAGGAGCCACCCGTACTGATGGGCTACTCCCCGATCGCGCCCGCAGGTGGTCAGGCCGTCGTCGCGGGTTGTGTGGTCGGCCGGTACGAAGCCGGGCGGGATGCCGCGTGCTGTGAGGGCCTCGGCGATGGGCTCCACACATGGCCAGTGCGGCAGCCGCGCCGGCCGGGGGCAAGGAGCACGGGTCTCCCCTCCGCGAGTGGCGGGCACGATGCTGCGGGGACCGAACTTGTCGCGGACGCATCCGACGGCTGCCTCGGCGATCAGGCGGGAGATTGTCAACCCGACGACGACGTGGAACTGACTGGCCCCGATCACGGAGGATAGAGCGATAAGCCCACGAGTCACCCTGACCGACGTCGCCGCACACGCGGGTCTGTCGACCACGGCCGTGTCGTTGATCCTGAACGGCAAAACCGGGACCGGACTGAGCGAGGACGCTCACCGGCGTGTGTTCGCCTCCGCGCTCGAGCTGGGCTACCGGCCCAACTTGATGGCCCGCGGGCTCCGGACGGAGAAGTCGGCCACCCTGGGCTTCGTCTCCGACCACATCGCCTCGACCCGCTACGCCGGTCCCATGATCCGCGGCGCCCTGCATGCGGCACGAGAGCGCTCGCACACGATGTTCATCACGGAGACCGAAGGCGAACGGGCCGAGCAGGAACGCGCGATCCAGGCACTGCTGGACCGCGGAGTGGACGCCCTCGTGATCGCCACCGTCACCGGCCGGGCCGTGCTTCCCGAGCGGCGGCCCGCCGTGCCCGTGGTCCTGCTCAACGGGACAAGTCCGGACGAGCCTTATGCGTCGGTCCTGCCCGACGAGGCGGAGGGCGCCCGGCAGGCGGCGGAGCACCTGATCACTCTGGGGCACCGCAGGGTGCACCTTCTGGGCATGCCGCCGCAACTCTACGATCACCCCCTGATCACCCCGCAGGTTAAGCGGCGAATCGAGGGCCTTCTGAGTGCCTTCCGCGCGGCCGGCGTCGACGTCGTCCCCATCCCGTACAAGCGTGAGGCCTGGGACGCCGAGACCGGGTTCGAGACCGCCTCGCGCGCGTTGCGGGACGCCGCGCCAGTCGGGGCCGTCGTCGCGCTCAACGACGCCATCGCTGCCGGCGCCTACGAGGCGTTCCGGTCGGCGGGTCTGGAAATCCCGCAGGACGTGTCCGTCGTGTCCTTCGATGACGACGGCATCGTGTCGTTCCTCCGTCCGCGCCTCAGCACCGTGGCCCTCCCGTACGAGGCGATGGGGCGGCGCTCGGTCGAGCTGGCGCTCGAAGGTGCCGCACCGGGTGAATACCTCGAAGCGATGGAGCTCCGCGTGCGGGAGTCGGCGCGACCGGTGGCGTGAGCGGCGTCATCCCCCTGCCCCCCGAGGACATCAACCCCGCCACAACTGATCCCACCGGACATCCGTCTCGCCATCGACGTCGCTACGGCAGCAGGCCCCGGCGTCGCGCGGTGACCACTGCCGCGAAGCGTGTTCCGACGTCGAGCTTGCGCATCGCGCTGCGCAGATACGCCTTGACGGTCTCGGTGCTGAGGCCGAGGCGGTCTCCTGCTTCGGGGTTGGTGCAGCCGAGGGCGATCTGGGCGAGCACGTCGAGTTCCCTCGGGGACAGTGGCGAGACAGGCTCGGGCTTCGGTGCGGCGCCGAGGGCGGCCAGGCGGCGGGACGCGGCGCCCAGCCGGGCGCGAAGTTCGTCGTCCTGGACCGCCTGAGCGAGCAACCGCAGCTCCGCGTGGAGTTCGCGGATCTCCTCGACCATGAATCGTTCCCCGGCGGGCTCGCTCTGAGCGACGCGCATGAGTTGCAGACGCCGGTCGACCTCGTCCCGTACGGCGACCTCCCCGCACAAACGCCGCGAGGCGTCCACGACCTCGTCCGTCGCCCGGTCCCCGAGAGGAGTGGCGCCCCGGGTGGCGCCGTACAGCACACCGCGCACCGCGCCGGCCACGACGACGGGAACGGCGACGACGGAACGGATGCCCTCCGCCAGCACCGGACCGTCGTAGTCGTGCGTGATCGACCGGTCTGCCCCGTAGTCGGACACTGCGGCCGGCCGGGCACTCGCCAGGACCCGGCCGCCCAGGCCGGTCTCGGTGCGGACGTCGAGGCCGCGCAGCCCGGCCGTACGGGCACCGATGAACTGCGACAGGTTCAGCACGTGTTCGCGCACCTGGCCGCCGAAGACGACCGGGATGCGCGAGCGCTGGTGGAGCGATCGGAGGGCCTGCCGGAAGGCGTCCCCGTCGTCGGGCCGCAGAGCGGTGTCCGTACTGGAGTGCATTGCCCCTGCCCCTTTCCGGGGGTAGTCGGCGCCGGGCGTGAGGCGCAGCATATGACTGCGACGCGCAGCATAAGACGCGGTAACGCCCCTGTAAAAGTCCCTGTCCACGAGAAAGGAAGTGGATTGTCGTGACTTCCCACGGTCATTCCGCCGATGTGCGGGAGAACTCCCCCGGCCCGGCCTCGCCGGAACAGCGGGTACGCGAATTGCTCGCGCTCTTCGATTCTCCGGACGCCAGCGCCGCGGAATTGCTGTGCGACCGCCATCCCGAGGATGCGGTGGCCTTCACGATCGTGGACGCGGACCTGTCCGCCGAAGACCTCACGTACGGACAGCTGCGCCGTGAGTCGGCCCGTTTCGCCGCCGCACTGGCGGATCTGGGTGTCGAGCCCGGGGACGCGGTCGCCACGCTGATGGGCAAGTCCGCCGACCTGGTCGTGGCGCTGCTGGGCATCTGGCGGCGGGGCGCGGTGCATCTTCCGCTGTTCACAGCGTTCGCCCCGCCCGCGATCGCGCTCCGGCTCCGTGCCGGCCGTGCGAAGGTCGTCGTGGTCGACGCGGATCAGCACACCAAACTCGCGCCCGGCGAGGACATGCCGGCTGATCCACCCTGGCTGACCGTGGTCGCCGGTGACACGCCGGACGAAGGCGGCCTCTCCTTCGCCGGGCTGCTGGCCCACTACGCCGACGACGAGCCGCAGGGCCGCCCCGTCGCCATCGGCGGGGACGGTCCGCTGGTCCAGCTGTTCACCTCGGGCACGACGGGCGCGCCGAAGGGTGTCCCCGTACCGGTCAAGGCACTGGCGTCCTTCCAGGCGTACCTGGAGTTCGGCCTCGACGTACGCCCCGACGACGTGTTCTGGAACGCCGCCGATCCCGGGTGGGCGTACGGCCTGTACTACGCCATCCTCGGCCCGCTGGCCACCGGCACCCGCAGTCTGCTGCTGCACGCCGGTTTCAGCCCGGCTCTCACCTGGCAGGTGCTGCGCACCTTCGGCGTCACCAACTTCGCGGCCGCGCCCACCGTCTACCGCAGTCTCAAGGCCGCGCCCGACCCCGCTCCGGACGGCGTACGGCTGCGGCGTGCTTCCTCGGCCGGTGAGCCGCTCACCCCCGAGGTCGTCTCCTGGTCGCAGGAGGCTCTCGGCGTGGCGGTACGTGACCACTACGGGCAGACCGAGCACGGCATGGTGATCGTGGGCGGCTGGGCGGACGGCGTGCGGGTCCCGGTTCCGCCCGGTTCGATGGGCAGGCCGCTGCCCGGCTGGTCGGCCGAGGTGCTGTACGACGACCGGGACGAACCCGCGCCGCAGGGCACCCTCGGGCGCGTCGCGATCGACGTCACCGGCAGCCCGCTGCTGTGGTTCTCCGGGTACGTGGACGCGCCGGAGAAAACCGCCGAGCGCTTCAGGGCCGACGGCCGCTGGTACCTCACCGGCGACGCGGGCGCCCGGGACGCCGACGGCAACTTCTTCTTCTCCGCGCGCGACGACGACGTGATCATCATGGCCGGGTACCGCATCGGCCCGTTCGACGTGGAGAGCGTGCTGGTGCAGCACGAAAGCGTCGTCGAGGCGGCCGTCGTCGGCGTGCCGGACACGCTGCGCGGCGAGGTGCTTGAGGCATACGTCGTGCTGCGTGACCCGGCGGTGGGCGACGCCGCCCTCGCCGAGGAGCTGCGGCACCTGGTCAAGCGCAAGTTCGCCGCGCACGCCTATCCCCGAACCGTGCACTTCACCGACCGACTGCCCAAGACGCCCAGCGGCAAGATTCAACGCTTCCTGCTCCGCGAGCAGCGCGCCCGGGAGATCCGGCAGTCCTGAACCGTCGTCCGACGGCACCCCCCACACACACTCCTCGCTCCGTCCGCTCACTGGAGGTTCGTCCCATGTCCCGCGTACCCGTGTCCCGACTGCTGCCGACCGAGGAGGCGGCGGAGTTGCTGGAGTTGACGCGCGAGATCGCCGACGGAGCGCTGGCTCCGCGTGCCGCCGAGGACGAGGCCGCCGAGCGGTTCCCGCGCGACGTCTTCCGCACCCTGGGCCGCGCCGGGCTGCTCGGACTGCCGTTCCCGGAGGAGTGGGGTGGCGCCGGACTGTCGTACGAGGTCTACCTGCAGGTACTCGAGGAGATCTCGGCGCGCTGGGCGAGCGTCGGCATCGGCGTGAGCGTGCACGCGCTGTCCTGCTTCGCGCTGGCGAACCACGGCACGGACGACCAGCGGGAGCAGTGGCTGCCGGACATGCTCGGCGGGGAATTGCTGGGCGCGTACTGCCTGTCGGAGTCCCACGCGGGCTCCGACCCGGCCGCGATGCGCACCCGCGCCGACCGCGACGGGGACGACTATGTCCTGCACGGCGAGAAGGCATGGACCACGCACGGCGGGCACGCCGACTTCTACACCGTCATGGCGCGCACCGGCGAGCACCGCAGCCAGGGAGTCTCCTGCTTCCTCGTGCCGGCTGACACGCCGAACCTGTCGGCCGATCCGCCGGAACGCAAGATGGGTCTGACCGCGCAGGCCACCGCGACCATGCGCTTCGACGGCGTCCGGGTCCCCGCCGAGCGCAGGATCGGCGCGGAGGGCCAGGGCCTGCCCATCGCGCTCGCCGGCCTCGACGCCGGGCGCCTGGGCATCGCCGCCGTCGCCGTCGGGCTGGCCCAGGGAGCGCTGGACGACGCCGTTGCCTATGCGAAGGAGCGGGAGGCGTTCGGGCGGCCGATCATCGACCATCAAGGGCTGGCGTTCCTGCTCGCCGACATGGAGGCGGCCGTGGAATCCGCCCGGGCGACGCTGCTGTCGGCGGCGCGACGCAAGGACGCCGGACTGCCGTACGGCCGCCAGGCCAGCATCGCCAAGCTGGTCGCCACCGAGGCCACGATGCGGGTGACCACCGACGCCGTCCAGGTGTTCGGCGGCGCGGGCTACACCAGGGACTTCCCCGTGGAGCGGTACATGCGGGAGGCGAAGGTCATGCAGATCTTCGAAGGCACCAACCAGATCCAGCGCATGGTCATCAGCCGGGAACTGGCCCGCGGCCGCCGCGGGCCCGCCGCCCACATCCTCGTCTCCGAAGGGAACTGAACGTGAAGCTCACCGGAACCGCCGCCCTCGTCACCGGCGGCGCCAGCGGTCTCGGCCGCGCCACCGCCACCGAACTGCTGCGCGCCGGGGCTCACGTGGTGATCGCCGACCTGCCCTCCTCCCCCGGCAAGGCTGTCGCAGAGGAACTCGCCGCCATCGGGCCCACGGTGCGCTTCGTCCCCTGCGATGTGACCGACCCCGACGACGTACAGGCCGCGGTGGACGCCGCCGCCGAGCCCGCCCCGCTCCGTACGGCCGTGAGCTGCGCGGGCGTAGCGACACCCGGGCGCATGCTGTCGCGGGGCGGACCGCTCGCCCTGGACGACTTCGCCCGCGTGGTCCACATCAACCTGACCGGCACCTTCAACGTCTTCCGGCTCGCCGCCCACCGCATCTCCGAAACCGAGATCGTCGACGGCGAACGCGGGGTGCTCGTCGCCACGGCCTCGGTCGCCGCGTACGACGGACAGATCGGCCAGGCCGCTTACGCCGCCTCGAAGGCCGGCGTCGCCGGCCTCACCCTCCCCGCCGCCCGCGAACTGGCCCGGCACCAGATCCGGGTGGTCGCGATCGCGCCGGGCCTCTTCAACACGCCCCTGATGGCGGGACTCCCCCAGGATGCCCGTGACTCGCTCGGCCAACAGGTCCCCCACCCGGCCCGCCTCGGCGACCCGTCCGAGTTCGCGGCACTGGTCCGCCACATCACCGAGAACCCGATGCTGAACGGCGAGGTCATCCGCCTCGACGGCGCGATCCGTATGGCGCCGCGGTAGCAGGACGGCGGAGATTTCCGCGTTCCCTGCTTGCGGGAGAGATCTGGTTCGGCGGCTCTTCCTCCCCATGGCTGACCGGCCCGTCGCACGATGGAGGCCGGAGGGTGACCCGCGCCGTGGCCGGTCGGTGCACTGGCCACGGCGTGTGCGCCAACCATGTCTTCCCGGGCGCGATGCCGTAGATGGGGCGGCAGGTCGCCCTTCACCCGAGGACCGTTCTGTACTTCGCATCCGACGAACCACCTACGCCACTGGAGCGACCGGTGGGTGGGCCACCCTCACGAGAAGTCGATCACTCCGGTCCACCGAGGCAGCCGACACCGACTTCACCGCACGGTTGATCGACGTCCATCCTGATCGACGGGCGATCAGCCTCTGCGACGGCATCGTCCGTATGCGTTACCGGGAGAGCCTTGCCCTGCCCGAGCCAGTGGTACCGGGGCGACGTATACGACGTGAGAACCGGCATGGCCGCCCCCGCGAATGTCTTCCTGCCAGATATCCGCATCAGAGTCGACATCTCCAGCAGCATTTACCCGCGCTACGAGCGCAACACCAATACAGGCGAAGACATCGCGACCGAGTCGCTCGACGACGCTGTGGTTGCCACTAAACGCTGCTGACCGGGCCTCGACACCCCAGCCGCATAATCCTGCCGATCGTCGCTTCGACGCGACGGTGCCGCTCACGAAGAACGCCAATAGAAACGGAGGGGACATACGGCGAACCACGACTGACTACCTCACCCAATTTCCCGATGTCGAAGGAGTGGAGATCGACTATCGGTTCGCGCCCGAGCACCCTCTCCGGCACACGAGGCTCACCCTTTGTCCATGCCTCGCGTGCCCTGAATTTGCCCAGAGGGGCGTAGACGAGCCCACCCCTCGTCGTCAGCCGCATCTCTCGAGCACAAGCACTGCGGGGCGGAGGTGCGATCCACGCGCAGGTCGACGCGCAGGTCGACGCGCAGGTCCACGCGCAGGTCGACGCAGGTGCGCCTGAGATCCGGTTCTTCGAGGATCTCGACCCTTGGCGGTCATGGGTGCCCTCCGGTGCCAAATCGAGTTTCCACCCGTTCACGATGGTGGACCCGAGGACGAATCGGTTCAAGCTAGACGTGCTGCCACCTGCTGGACGGCGCCGTGCTCCCCCGGATGACGACCTGGTCGGTACGACGACATCGCGCTCTCGGGGCTTGCGCGGGTCGGCGCGCCCACGGTGCATCCCACAGGGCTGGTGCACGCAGACTCTCCGGCGATGCCGCCCCAGCACCCGAGGCGTGCACCTGATGATCGTATGGACCAGGGCCCGCCCGATCGGCGGGGGGAGAGGCACCGGACGGGCCCTGGGGTTTGGGGTGGCTCGGGGCGGGCCTCAGGGGTGGACCACCTCGAACCCGACAGTCACGCGGCGGCCAGGCAGCAGCGTCTGGGGGGGTGAGCCGGAGGTCAGCTGTGATCGGCTCGCGAGCTCCCGCGAACTGTCCTGCGCCCTGGCCCGTCGCGAAGGCCAGGAGGACCGCTCGACCATGCTCGTCGTGGGCCATCCGCCCGCTGTAGAGCTCCTCGGATGTCGCGGGTGCGGCCTGGGCGATGTACGCAACTCTGCTCCAGTATCCGGAGGCCGCCGATGCGGACGTGTCCTGCCTGCGCATGTGCATATCGGGCGGCGCCTCTCTGCCGGTCGAGGTTCTGCACGGCTTCGAACGACGCTTCGGCTGCGTGGTGCTGGAGGGATTCGGCATGTCCGAGACCAGTCCGGTGGTCACCTTCAACCACCCTCACCGGCCGCGCAAGGCCGGCTCCATCGGCACTCCCATCCGCGACGTCGAGGTGCGACTGCTCGACGATGACGGCCAGGACGTGGCACCGGGCGGGGTCGGCGAACTGGCCGTCCGCGGACCGAACCTGATGAAGGGTTACTGGAACCGTCCCGGGGACACCGCCGCGGCCATCCCCGACGGCTGGCTGCGGAGCGGCGATCTGGCCCGACAGGACGAGGAGGGCTACCTCTACATCGTCGACCGCAAGAGGACCTCGTCATCCGCGGCGGCTACAACGTCTACCCGCGCGAGATCGAGGAGGTCCTGCACGAGCATCCCGCCGTGGCCCTCGCTGCCGTCCTCGGCGTGCCCGACGAACGGCTGGGCGAGGAAGTGGCAGCGGCAATCGTCCTGCGCCCGGGATCCTCAGCCACAACCGATGAACTTCAGCGGTTCGTCAAGGAACGCGTGGCCTCCTACAAGTACCCGCGCCATGTGTGGCTGGTGGATACGCTGCCGATGGGACCGAGCGGCAAGATCCTCAAGCGGAACATCTCGGCACCGGTCGCCTGACGGCCGTTCTTGGCGCTCGCGGTTGGAAGCCCAACCAGCAGAAGTACGCGACCGCCACGAGCATCGCGGGTCCCTGGACCGCCACGACCGACGTCGGTGACGACACCGCCTACGGTTCCCAGACCACGTTTGTGCTGCCCGTCCACGGCACTCAGGGCACCCCGTACTTGTACATGGGCGACCGCTGGGGCAACTCCATGGGCGGCACGGTCAACGACTCGCCGTACGTCTGGCTCCCGCTGACCTTCCCCACCAAGACCACGATGGACCTGCCGTGGTACCCGCATGTGGCCATCGACACCGTCGCAGGCACGATCAGCGGGGTGGGCGGCGGCCCCTACTACAAGCTGGTGGCCCGGCACAGTGGCAGGCACCCGTACCCCGCTCCGGTGGAGGACGTGTACGACGGCCTGTCCTGGGTGGCGGAGAACGCCAAGGAGATCGGCGGGGATCCGGAGCGGATCATCATTGCCGGCACCAGCGCGGGCGGCGGCCTGACAGCGGCGCTGGCCCTGCTGAGCCGCGACCGTAAGGGTCCCAGCCCGATCGGACAGATGCTGATGTGCCCCATGCTCGACGACCGCAACGACACGTTCTCCGCCCTCCAGATGGATGGGGTCAGCGTATGGGACCGCACCTCCAACAAGGCCGGCTGGACGGCACTGCTCGGTGAGCGGCGCGGTCGTGACGACGTCCCCGGGGTCGCGGCGCCTGCCCGGGCAGAGGACCTGTCCGGGCTGCCCCGGCCTTCATCGACGTCGGTTCCGCGGAAACCTTCCGCGACGAGGCCGTCGCCTACGCTTCCCGCATCTGGCAGGTCGGTGGAGTCGCCGAACTGCACGTATGGCCCGGCGGCTTCCACAAATTCGACGCCATGGCCCCCCAGGCCGCCATCTCACAGGCCACGGCGGCCGCACGCGTGACGTGGCTGCGCCGGCTGCTGGGTGAATGACCACCCCGACCCACCTGAGCGCCTGGACGCACTCGCCGGACGCCTGGCCGCCCTGGACCCGGACGCCGGGGCCGCCGTCCGGGCCATCGCCTACTTCGACCGACTGGCCGAAGCGAGGGCCGGCCTGGAGGCGCTGGTCCGCGGCGCCGCCGTACTAACCGGATACCCGGCCCGGCTGATCGACACGGCCCGGCGCGTCCACGTCCGCGTGGAGTCCGACGGGAAACGTCACGACACCGACTCCCCGCCGGACTCCTCCTGGCTGTGCCGGGAACTCGCACCGGACACCTCGGCGGCCCTGTGGCTGGAGCGCCCCGGCCCGCCGAGCGTGGTCGACGCGGTGATCCTGGAGCGGGCATCCGGCATCCTCCGCCAGATTCTGGACCGCACGCGCGGTCGCGCACCGCTCTCCGCCTCCGACGATCGGCACTGCTGGAGACGGTGCTCGACCCCACGGCCTGGGCAGAGGCTCGTATGCATGCGGCACGCGGTCTCGCTCTCGGTCTCGGTCTCGGTCTCGGTCTCACCGATGGCGACCCGACCGTACGCGTACGCGCCCTGGCCGTGCTGGGCGACGCCCCCGAATCCTGCCCGTGCACCGCGGCGAGCGGCCGAAACAGGCGGATCTACCTGCCGGACGGGGCGGAATCGGGCCGGCTGTCCCTGTGCTCGACCTGTCGCAGTCCTGGGCCGCAGTCCTGGGCCGCAGTCCTGGGCCGCTGCCCGGACCGCGCTGCGGTTCACCGCCGAGGGAACGGCCGACGACCCGGGTGAACGCGTGATGTACGCCAACGATCTGGGCGACATCGTCCTCCTCGCGGACCTCGTCAGATCGGGCACCGGGCCTCCGCCCGACGCACGTGCGCTCGCCGCCGCCGCCAAGCTCAACATCCACCACTCCACACTGGAGACCCGACTCGCGCACGCCGAGGGACTCCTCGGCTGGCCGGTCCACACCCTCACAGGCCATCTGCGGCTACAACTGGCCCTCCTCACAAGACGATTGGCTCGTGGAGAGGACCGCCCCCTCCAGCCGTGAACCGCCGACCCCGCGCAAGCACTACCGGCTCATCCACGGGACAAAACACTTCCCATGACCAACGAGAGCCCGAAGAACCTGCCGGGACGAGCCGGCTCCGCTGAGTTCCCGGCACCGTGCTAACCCGAACAGAGACTCAGCCATATATCAGCACGGGAGCGACGAAGACGGGCGATGACGTGGGCTTTTAGTCAGCACCAAACCAGCACGGGAGTCAGCACGACCTCGTCAAATCATCCCTAACTACGCGTCCCGGACGACACGACTTTCGCTCCTCTGCGGGCCCCTCAGCCACTGCTCAACGGGCAGGCATGGTGGGCACATGCATAGCCGCACCCCGAACTATGTTGTCCCGACACATGTGCGCCTGACCTGCGGGTTTCTACGGTATCCCGACACGTAACCGTCCCCACCGCACACGAGGAAGTGGCGCACATGGCCTCCGGAACGACCGCTCCCCCACCCCCCGGCAACCTCAAGCGCATCGTCGCCGCCAGCCTCATCGGCACCACCATCGAGTGGTACGACTTCTTCCTCTACGGCTCCGCCGCCGCCCTCGTCTTCAACAAACTGTTCTTCCCCGACTCCGACCCGCTCGTCGGCACGCTCCTGTCGTTCTTGACGTACGCCGTCGGATTCGCCGCCCGTCCGCTGGGCGCGCTGGTCTTCGGGCACTACGGTGACCGGCTCGGTCGCAAGAAGCTGCTGGTGTTGAGCCTGCTGCTGATGGGCAGGGCGACCTTCGCGATCGGGCTGCTGCCGACGCACGCGACCATCGGGTCCGCGGCGCCCGTGCTGCTGACCGTGCTGCGGCTGGTGCAGGGCTTCGCGCTCGGTGGCGAGTGGGGCGGGGCCGTGCTGCTGGTGTCCGAGCACGGGGACGCGCGACGGCGTGGTTTCTGGGCCTCGTGGCCGCAGACCGGCGCACCCGCGGGGCAGTTGCTGGCAACCGGAGTGCTGTCCCTGCTGACGGCCTTGCTGTCGGACAGCGCCTTCGGCAGCTGGGGCTGGCGCATCCCCTTCCTGCTCTCCGGCGTGCTCGTGATCGTCGGTCTGTGGATTCGCCTTTCTGTCGACGAATCGCCCGTCTTCAAGCAGGCGTTGGCGCAGGCCGAGGCACGCAAGGTCACGCGGACGGCCGAGGCCGAGAAGCTGCCGCTGGTCTCCGTACTGCGGCACCACTGGCGTGATGTGCTGGTGGCGATGGGCGCGCGGATGGCGGAGAACATCAGCTACTACGTCATCACCGCGTTCATCCTCGTCTACGCCACCACATCGGCCGGCGTCTCCAAGCAGACCGCTCTCAACGCCGTGCTCATCGCCTCCGCCGTGCACTTCGCGGTCATTCCGGCCTGGGGCGCGCTGTCGGACCGGATCGGCCGTCGCCCCGTCTATCTGCTGGGCGCCGCCGGCGTCGGACTGTGGATGTTCCCGTTCTTCTCACTCATCGACACCGGCGGCTTCGGCAACCTGCTCCTCGCCGTGACGGTGGGCCTGGTCCTGCACGGCGCCATGTACGCACCCCAGGCCGCCTTCTTCTCCGAGATGTTCGCGACCCGGATGCGCTACTCCGGTGCCTCGATCGGTGCCCAGTTCGCCTCGGTCGCGGCGGGTGCGCCGGCGCCGTTGATCGCGACCGCGCTGCTGGCCGACTACGACAGCTCCACCCCGATCGCCCTGTACGTCATCGCCGCGTCGGTCCTGACGTTGATCGCGGTCGGCGTGGCCAAGGAGACCCGTCACCGGGACCTGGCCGACATCGACTCCCCGGCCGACGTGGAGCCCGCGGCGGCCCGGGCTGCGGACGCACGCACCGTCTGACCCCCAGCAGTCCCCCAACGGTCCCCCAGCGGTCCCCAGCGGTCCCGAGCGTCCACCGAGCTCCGGCAGCGGCCCCCGTACGCCAGCGCGTACGGGGGTCAGCGCTGTCCCGGTGCCGTCAACCTGTGCAGCCGCAGGGCCAGTTGGATCTCCAGGGCGCGGGCGGGGCTCTGCCAGTCGTCGCCGAGGAGGCGGCCGACGCGCTCCAAACGCTGGGCGACGGTGTTCACATGGACGTGCAGTTCGTCCTTGGTGCGGGCCGGGCTCATCCCGCTGGCGAAGTACGCGTCGACGGTGCGCAGCAGGTCGGTGCCGCGACGTTCGTCGTACGCGACGACCTGGCCGATCGTGCGGTCGACGAAGCCCGTGATGTCCCGGTCTCCGGCCAGCAGCAGTCCCACGAACCCGAAGTCCTCGGCGGCGGCGCCGTCGCCGGAGCGGCCGAGCAGGCGCAGGGCGTCGAGGCAGCGCCGGCCTTCCTCGTAGGCGGCGGCCACGGCGTCCGGCTGGGCGGCCAGGGCCGCGACCGGGGCGGAGGCGCCGACGGTGACCGCCTCGTGGACGGCCGTGCCGAGGTGCCGGGCGGTGCTGCGGGCCAGGGTGGTGGCCGTGTCTCCGGCGGCGAGGGGCAGGAGCAGGACCGTGCCGCCGTCGCGGGCGGCCGCCAGGCCGTGGCGGGTCGCGGCGAGGTGGGACGCTGCGGACCACAGGCGTCTGCGGGCGGCCGCCTCCTGGTCGGCGTCGGCCGACGTGGCGTCGAGGCGGGCGGCGAGGACGACATGGGTGGCGTCCAGGTCGGCGCCCAGTCGCGCAGCGCGCTCGCGCAGCAGACGCGGGTCGCGGTCGCGGGCGTCGAGCAGGTCGTCCAGCAGCTCGCCCCGGACCCGCTGTTCGGCCTCGGCGGCGGAACGGCGGGCGAGCAGCAGCAGGGAGGTGACCATCGCGGCCCGTTCCAGGGTGCGCTGGTCGACGGGGTCGAGGCCGGGGTGGCCGCGCAGGACCAGCGCACCGAGCAGTTCGCCGCCCGCGGCCACGGCGGCGATCCAGTCGGCGTCGTGCCGTACCGCGTGGCCCTCGACACGGGAGATCTCCAGGGCGCCGGCCGGTGCGGCGGTGGCCTCCGCGAACTCGACCGTGCCGTCGAGGACTTCGGAGACCGCGGCGGCCACGTCGTGCACGCCTCCACCGCGCAGCACGAGTTCGGCGAGCCGGTCGTGCACGTCGGAGGCCCGTTCGATGACTCCGCTGCGGTCCTGGATGATCTCGTTGGCCCGCTCCAGGTCGGCGAGGGCCGAGCGGGTCTCGGTGAGCAGGTTCGCGGTGTCGATGGCGGCCGCGGCGAGGGCGGCGAAGGAGCCGAGCAGCGCGATCTGCTCCCGCTCGAAGACCCGGGCCCGCCGGTCCGCGGCGAACAGGACCCCGATGACATGGTGTCCCAGCATCAACGGCACCCCGAGGATGGCGACCAGCCCCTCGTCGCGCACGCCGGAATCGATGGTGAGGGTGTGCTGGAAGCGGTCGTCCTTGAAGTAGTCGTCGGTGACATAGGGGCGGGCGGTCTGCGCGACGAGGCCGCCCAGGCCCTCCCCCATGCCGAGCCGCAGCTGCTGGAAGCGGGCGGCGACGGATCCCTCGGTCACCCGCATATAGGTGTCGCCTCTGGCCGGGTCGTTCAGGCTGAGATAGGCGACGTCCGTGCCGAGCAGCGACCGGGCACGCTGCACGATCGCCTGGAGCACGGCGTCGAGGTCGCGCAGGCCGGCCAGGTCGTGGGCCGTCTCGAAGAGAGCCGACAGTTCGGCCTCGCGCCTGCGCCGTCCCTCCAGCTCGGAGCGCACGCGCAGCGCGAGCAGCTTGGCCTGTTCGAGGGCGACGATCCGCTCGGTGGATCTGCCCTCGGCGCGGGCGAGCAGCACCGGCTGTTCATAGGCGTCGGCGGACGCGCCCCGGGCCAGCAGCTCGAGGAACGGCGTCTCCGCGCTGCTCAGGGGCGCTCCGGCAGGGGCTGCTGAGCGCTCGGCGGGGTGCACGTGATCGCGGGACATGCCGACAGGATTGCTCATCGCACCGCCACTCCGTCAGCCCTGTGGACAACTCGAACCTCCACCGGCCCCAGGCCGGTCAGTGCGCGGTCCAGCCACCGTCGAGCACGAGCGACGTGCCGGTCACGAAGGACGCCTGCGGGCCGCACAGATACGCCACGGCCTCGGCGACCTCCTCCGGTTCGATGAGCCGCTTGACCGCGCTGTCCTGGAGCAGCACCTCGGACAGCACGCGTTTCTCGGGAATACCGTGGGCCCGCGCCTGGTCGGTGAGCTGTTTCTCGACCAGTGGTGTGCGCACATAGGCGGGGTTCACACAGTTCGAGGTGACGCCATGGGGTGCGCCCTCCAGGGCGGCGGTCTTGGAGAGTCCTTCCAGACCGTGTTTGGCGGCCACATAGGCCGACTTGAAGGCAGAGGCGCGCAGCCCATGTACGGAGGACACATTCACGATCCGTCCCCAGCCCTGCCCGTACATGTGGGGCAGGGCCCCGCGGATGAGCCGGAACGGCGCCTCCAGCATCACGGTGACCACCGTGTGGAAGACGTCGGGCGGGAACTCCTCGAGGGGACGCACCAGCTGGAGCCCGGCGTTGTTCACGAGGACATCGGTGCCTGCGGCGGCGAGTTCGGCGGCGTCCAGGTCGGTGAGGTCGAGGACGTGCGGTTCGACGGCCCCCGCGAGACCTCGGGCCGCTTCGGCGAGCTCCTCCAGGCCTGCGGCGTCCCGGTCGACCGCTCTCACCTTGGCCCCTGCCGCCGCGAGCCGTAGCGCGCAGGCACGGCCGATACCGCTGGCGGCGCCGGTGACGAGGGCGGTGCGGCCGCCGAGGTCGAGCGGGACGGGCACGGACGAGCCCTGGGCCGGGAGGATGCTGGGCGGGGTCATGGTTCGACCCTAGGCAGCACCCTCGCCAGGCCACATATGGTCACAGCCCATACTTCAGTCCGAGCTCATGGGCTCGAACCACGTGGGTTCATCGCACTGGGCCTGCTTGATCCGGAACAGCTGACGCTCGTCCATCGCGGGCAGCGCGTCGACCTCGAACCAGCCCACCTGAAGGGATTCGTCGTCGTTCACGCGGGCCTCGCCGCCCACGGCACGGCAGCGGAAGGTGATGTCCATGAACTGGCACGTGTCGCCGTTGGGGTAGGTGACCTCACCACCCGACCTGACCAGGACGATCCGCTCGGCGACACAGCGGACGCCCGTCTCCTCGTACACCTCCCGCACGGCGGCGACCGCGGGCTGCTCGCCCGGGTCCGGGATGCCGTTGACCACCGTCCACTTGCCGTTGTCCGCGCGCTGGCCCAGCAGGACCCGTCCCTCGTCGTCGAAGACGACGGCGCTGACACCGGGGAGCCACAGCAGTTGGTGACCGGCCGCGGCCCGGATCGTACGAATGAAGTCAGGAGTAGCCATGTCCCCGACCCTAACGGGCCGATGACAGCGCTTTCGGTGACTTCCGGGGGCGTGCGCCCGGCGTACGGTTACACGTCACCGGCACGCCGTGCCCGCAGCCCGGCGCCGACCGCCCAGCCGAGACCGCCCGCGGCGACCAGCAGCAGGGCGATCTCCGGCAGGGTGCCGAGACGTGTCGCGGGCGTCTCGGAGGAGCGCAGCGGCACCTTCTGGACGAGTGAGTCGGCGACGAACATGCCTGTCCTCTGCGTGATCGTCCCGTCCGGCATGATGATCGCGCTGACGCCGCTGGTCACCGGGACGGTGACGGTGCGGCTGTGCTCGACGGCGCGGACGCGGGACATCGCGAGCTGCTGGTAGGTCATCTCGCTGCGGTCGAAGGTCGCGTTGTTGCTCGGCACGGAGATCATCTGGGCGCCGTCGGTGACCTCGGAGCGCACGGTCCAGTCGAAGGCGGCCTCGTAGCAGGTGACGAGTCCGACCTTGGCGCCGGCCATGGTGAACACGCCCGGTTCGGTGCCCCGGCTGAAGTCCTGGCGGACCATCGAGGTCCAGTTCTCGTTGATCGCCCCGACGATCGAGCGCAACGGCAGGTACTCGCCGAACGGCTGGATCTGCCGCTTGTCGTAGGTGTCGACGGGGCCCTTGGCAGGATCCCAGAGGATCTGCTCGTTGAGCAGCTTGCCGTCGCGTTCCACCACGCCGCCGACGGAGATCGGCACGCCGATCGCCTTGGCGGCGGTGTCGATGACCGCTCGGGCGTCGGGGTTGGCGAACGGGTCGATGTCGGAGGAGTTCTCGGGCCACAGCACGAAGTCGGGCTGTTCGACCTTGCCCGCCTTGACCTGGGCGGCCAGGCGCTCGGTCTCCCGCGCGTGGTAGTCCAGTACGGCTCGCCGCTGGGCGTTGAAGTCCAGTCCGGCGCGCGGCACGTTGCCCTGGATCACGGCGACGGTCGCGGTGCCGTTCTCCGCCTTGTCGCTGACCAGCGGCCGTGCGGCCAGGGCGCCCGCCACCGGTACGGCCACGCTCAGCAGGGCCACGGCAGCGGCGGACCGCTGTACGGTCCGGGTGCGGCGCCGCTCCAGGAGCAGCCGGACCACGTCGTACAGGCCGAAGCCGCACAGGACGACCGCGAAGCCCAGCACGGGTGTGCCGCCCACCGCGGCGAGCGGCAGGAAGACGCCGTCGGCCTGGCCGAAGGCGATCTTGCCCCAGGGGAATCCGTTGAAGGGCGCACGCGCGCGTGCCGCCTCTCCGGCGATCCACAGCGCCGCCGCCCACAGGGGCGAGCCCGGCAGCTTCGACACCGCGGCGACTCCCGCGCCCACCAGCGCGACGAAGACCGCCTCGATCGCGGCCAGCGCTAGCCAGGGGCCGGGGCCGACCTCCACTCCGGTCCATACCAGCAGGGGCAGCAGGAAGCCGAGGCCGAAGAGATAGCCGAGGCCCAGGCCCGCCTTCCAGCTGCGGCCGCGCAGCACCCAGCCGAAGACGGCGAAGGCGGGCAGGGCCAGCCACCACAGGGTGCGCGGCGGGAAGCTGACGTAGAACAGCACTCCGGAGAGCGCTGCGGCGAGGGCGGGAACCAGGCGCACGAGCCGTGCCGCGCGCGAGGCGGGCGCTGTCCGCGACGGCAGCTGGTCCGACTCGCCCACGGAAGTTGCGGTGACGGTCACTCCGGGAGTGTACGGCGGCTGACCTCGGCACCGACAGCGCGGTCCGTGGCGGCAGGGGGCTGGTCCTGCCGTGGCCGCAGGGGGCCCGGTCCTGCCGTGACAGCAGGGGGCCCTGTCCTGCCGTGGCCGCAGGGGACCTTGTCCTGCCGTGCCGACGGCGCGGTCCTGCCCTGTAGGCCGCGTCGGCTGTCGTTCCTGCACGACACGTCCACAAATCGACCATCAGCCGTTACGGTAAGCCGGAGCCTCAGTCGTACCGGCCGGTCAGGTCCGGGCGGCCGGGGGCCGTCACAGGTCGGGGGACCGGGTTCGGGGGGCGGGGTGGATGTCACGGGGATGACGTCTGCGGCAGGTCCGGATGAGGACAGCGACAGACGAAACGTTTCTGATGCGGCCGGCGTAGTGGTGCTGGGGGCCTGCGCCGCCTGGTCGCTGATCTCGGCCGCCGTGCACGACGGACGGCCGGAAGGGGTCCTGCTCGCGATCCTCGCGGTGGCCGCCGGCTATGCCGCGGGGCGGATCAGCGGGGCGCTGCTGCCGGTCGCCGCGCCCTGCGCCGGAGCACTGGCCGGAGTGGGCCTGACCCTGGGCGTTCCGCACCTGTCCCCCGGCCCGCAGATCGTCGCCCCGCTGGGACACGCCGGGGCCACCGCGGCCGTACTGACCCTCTCGGCGGGCGCAGCGTGCTGTGCCGCCTGGGTCACGGCGGTGCCGGCCCTGCGCCTGGGGCTGCGCCTGCTGGCCGCCGGGATCGCGGTGACCGCGGCGGCGCTGGGCTCGACCACCGGCTTCGTGGCCTGTTCCGCCGTCCTGCTGTGCTCGCTCGCCGCCGGCCACCTCCGCCGTCGTGGCGTGGGCATCGCGGGGCTAGCCCTGGCCGCTGCTTCGGTCACCGGGCTGACCTGGACGGTCGCCGCGAACGCGGTACCGGACGGACTCGCCGCCTGGCTGGAGGCTCAGCTCACGCGCCATCGGGTCGAGCTCTGGCACGACGCCCTGGACATGGCCGGCGGGGAGCCCGCCCTGGGTGTGGGCCCGGGGCGATTCGGAGAGTTCAGTGCGACGGCGGGCGCGACGCTGCCGTCCGACGGCAAGCCCCATTCGGCGCCGCTGCAGCAGGCGGCGGAACAGGGTGTCGTCGGCGTACTGCTGCTGGCGGCGGCGTTCGGCTGGATGTTGTTCGCGCTGTGGCGCACGGCGCGCCCCACGCCGGTCGCGCTCACCGCGGGCGCGGCCCTGACGGCGCTGGCGGCCATCGCCGCGGTCGGCAACGCGCTCAGCTTCACCATGGTCTCGGTGGGCGCCGGCCTGCTGGCGGGCCTGGCCACGGCACGTCCGATCGCCGACGAGTCGGCACAGCGTGAGAGCGACGTACGCGCGCGTGGCGATCGACCGGCCCCTGACGCGTAGCGCTCAGAGCGCCGTGTCGGCCGTCCGTGTCCGCAGCCGGTCCCTGATGACCGTCACGGCGGCCTCCGCGTCGTCCACGGTGACCGTGAACGTGTGGCCGTCCCAGAGCCTCAGGACCAGGCCCTCACCACGTCGTACGACGACCGCGGTCCCCTTCTCGGGCCGCCACCGGTAGCCCCAGCCACCCCAGTGGCGCGGAGTGACGTGCGGGACGAAGTCGGCTCCCACGACCTCGGACAGGGGGATTCGGCGGCGCGGCACACCGAGGTGGCCGCAGCGCACCTCGAGGCACTCGTGGTCGACCCTCAGCGCGACATGCACGAACGCCAGCGTGCCGAAGATGACCAGCAGTCCGGCGGCGATGCAGCCGACGACGGCCATCACGAGCGCGGCGACGCCGCCGGTCCACGGGGAGTCGACGGCCAGCTCGACGCCGAGCGCCATGCAGGCCGCACCGACGAGCGCCAGCAACCACTGGACCCGGTTGGTCGCCCGCCCGGTCCAGACATCGGGGTGCGGCTTCCTGCCGTGGGGGTGGTGGTCCCTCATGCCTATGAGGTTACTCAGGTTTCGCTGCGCTGGTACCGCGCTGCACAGGGTGACTGCGCCGACCGGGCCATGGCGGACCAGGGGCGTCCGGTCTGTGCCCGCCGGTCAGCGTGCGGGGCTGATCGCCTGGAGGAGACGGCCCTCTTCATAGGAGAGGGCGGGCTCGGGGAGCGTGCCCTCGCGGCCGCTCAGGAGCACGGTCAGGGTTCCGGTCGCCGCGGCGCCGGGGGCGGGCTGCTCGCCCAGTCGGCGCAGGGCCTGCGCGGCGACCGCTCCGGCGGAGCCGTGCAGGACGAGCGGGGGGAAGCCGGGGCGCTGGACGGCGGCGCGGATGCGTTCGGCCACGAGTTCGTAGTGCGTGCAGCCCAGGACTACGGTCGTCACGTCGTCGGGGGTCAGCGCGGCGGCCGCGGCGACGGCCGCCTCGATCGCCGTCTCGTCCGCGTGTTCCACGGCCTCGGCCAGCCCGAAGCACGGCACTTCGGTGACGGTGACACCGTCGGCGAAATCGTCGATGAGTCCGCGCTGGTAGGGGCTGCCGGTGGTGGCGGGGGTGGCCCAGATGGCGAACGGGCCGCCGCCTGCCGCGGCCGGCTTGATCGCCGGCACCGTACCGATGACCGGTATGCCGGGTTCGAGGCGGGCCCGCACGGTGGGCAGTGCGTGCACGGTCGCGGTGTTGCAGCCGATGATCAGTGCGTCGGGCCGGTGCGCGGCGGCGGCATCGGCGACGGCCACGGCGCGCCGCGTGAGGTCTTCGGTGGTCCTGGGGCCCCAGGGCATGCCGTCGGGGTCGAGTGAGAGCACGAGATCCGCGTCGGGTCGCAGCCGACGTACGGCGGCGGTGGCCGCGAGCAAGCCGATTCCGGAGTCCATCAGCGCGATCTTCACCCGGCCACGATAGACGATGGGCCCTTGCGAGCCCTCCGCGTGGGGCAGACTGCGCGCGTGAGCGCCTTCGCGTGGACCGCCGCCGGATCACTCGCCGCCTGGCTGTGGCTGCTGCTCTGCCAGGGCTTCTTCTGGCGTACGGACGTCAGACTTCCACGACGGGCGGAACCGGACGACTGGCCGGCGGTCTGCGTCGTGGTCCCGGCACGCGACGAGGCCGCGGTGCTCCCGGCCAGCCTGCCGTCGCTGCTTGCGCAGGACTATCCGGGGCGGGCGGAGGTCTTCCTGGTCGACGACGGCAGTTCGGACGGCACCGGAGAGGTGGCGCGCGAGCTGGCGCGGCGGCACGGCGGGCTGCCGATGACCGTGGACTCACCCGGTGAACCGCCGGCCGGCTGGACCGGCAAGCTGTGGGCGGTACGCCACGGCATCGGGCTGGCACGCGCGCGTGGGCCCGAGTACCTGCTGCTGACAGACGCCGACATCGCGCACGCGCCCGGCAGCCTGCGGGAGCTGGTCGCGGCGGCGCGCACCGGGGGCTTCGACGCGGTCTCGCAGATGGCCCGGCTGCGGGTGGAGAGCGGATGGGAACGGCTGGTGGTGCCGGCCTTCGTCTACTTCTTCGCGCAGCTGTACCCGTTCCGCCGGATCGGCAAGAAGGCGGCGCGTACGGCGGCCGCGGCGGGCGGCTGCGTCCTGCTGCGCACCGAGGCCGCGGAGCAGGCGCGGATTCCGGACGCCATCCGGCACGCCGTCATCGACGACGTGGCGCTCGCGCGGGCCGTCAAGCGCGGCGGCGGCCACATCTGGCTCGGGCTGGCCGAGCGGGTGGACAGCGTACGCCCCTATCCCCGGCTGCGCGACCTGTGGAGCATGGTGTCGCGCAGCGCGTACGCGCAGTTGCGGCACAACCCCGCGCTGCTGGCCGGGACGGTCGCCGGGCTCGCTCTGGTCTATCTGGTGCCGCCCGTGGCCTTGATCGCCGGTGCGGCCGTCGGGGACAGGGCGGCCGCGGTCGCCGGCGGGCTCGCGTGGCTGGTGATGACGGGGACGTACGTTCCGATGCTCCGCTACTACCGGCAGCCGCTGTGGCTCGCTCCTCTGCTGCCGTTCACCGCGTTCCTCTATCTCCTGATGACGGTCGATTCCGCGGTGCAGCACTACCGGGGGCGCGGCGCGGCCTGGAAGGGCCGCACCTACACGCGTCCGGACGCGGTGCCCGACGAGGGCTGACTACTTGCGGCCGGGCGTCCAGTTCATGCCCCACGCGTACGCGTAGTCGACCGTCCGCTGCGGGCTCACCCCCCGCTCGGGCACCAGGTAGCGGACCTCGCGCTGGACGACCAGATCGCTGCCGGTGTTGGTGATCAGGGCGAGGGCGCAGACCGTCGAGGGGACCGTGCACTCGTCGAGCGAGAAGTCGACCGGTGCGCCGTGCTGCGGTGTGAGCGTGACCGTGGCGTGCAGGTCGGCGAAGGAACGTGCTCCTTCGTAGATGGTCACGAAGATCAGGATGCGCCGGAAGTCCCGCTGGTGGTCGAGGTTGACGGTGAGATTCTCGCCGCTCGCCATGGCACCGGTGCGGTCGTCGCCGTCGAGGTGGATGTACGGAGGTTGGCGCAGGGCGCCGTAGGCGTTGCCGAGGGACTGGATGACGCCCTTGCGGCCGTCGGTGAGCTCGTACAGGGCGCACAGGTCGAGGTCGAGGTCGTTGTGCATGGCGACCGGGCGGCCCAGCTTGGCGGCCCAGCCCGAGAACTGCTTGCGGACCTGCCAGTTGAGGTTCACGCGCATGGCGCCCGAGGTGCCGCCCTGCTTGGTCAGCGAGACCGAGGGGGCCGCCTTGGTGAGCGTCACCTTGCTGAGGCTGACGGGTGGCGCCTGGGGTGCGGACGGCGGGACCGGTGGCATGGCGGGCGGCTGCACGGGGGCCGGAGGCGCCATCGGCGGAGGCGGGGGCGGGGGCGGGGTCATCGGGCCGGCGACCGGCGCGGCGGGCGTCGCCTGCTGGGGTTCGTCGACCGTGATGCCGTAGTCGGTGGCGAGGCCTTCGAGGCCGCTGTCGTAACCCTGGCCGACGGCGCGGAACTTCCAGGCGCCCTGACGGCGATAGAACTCACCGAGTACGAAAGCGGTTTCTACGGTGGCGCCCGTGCTGTCGAAACGAGCGACGACCGTGCCCTGACCGCTGTCCTTCACCTCGATATAAAGCTCCGGAATGCGGCCGAACGAGCCGCCGTCGGACGAGGCGGCGACGATGACGGTCTCGATCGAGGGCTCCACGCGCGCGAGGTCGATGAGCAGGCTGTCGGTCACCCGGCCGCCGGCGTCGCGCTTGCCCTCGTGGCGGACGGCGCCGGAGGAGTGCGCGGGCTGGTTGTAGAAGACGAAGTCCGCGTCGGAACGGACCTTTCCACTGACCAGCAGCAGCGCCGAGGCGTCCGCGTCGGGCACACCCGGCCCGGAGCGCCAGCCCAGTTCGACCCTCAGCGCCGTCGTCGGCACCGGAACGTTCGACCCTTTCGGCATTGACATGTCCGCCCCCATCACGGGTCACCGCGCCAGGGATGTCCCGGCAGCTCATCGGGTTTCTACAGGGTCAACCTATTCCCCGCGCCGGAGAACTCCCGTGAAGGGCGGGGGAACACCGACGGTCAACCCCCGGTAACCCGCCCGGAGCTCGGCATTTACACGATCAGGGCGCGGATTGGCGTCCCTTTTTGCCAAGTTCGCTCGCATTGGGGATCCGGCGTCACTGCGGGCACATAAAACAACCCTCTTATCGGTCTCCCCAACCAGCACATCGTGGGCTTAACGTATGCGCCATGACCTCCCCCCGCTCCACCTATGGCGGCGGCTACTACTCCGCCTCCTTCCCGGACACTCCGATCTACGACTCGCTCGTGGCCGAGCGGGGCACCCCGCAGATCGCCCCGATCCGGGTCCCCGCCGCGTACGACATGCCGGGCAGCAATCTGCCCGCCCTGCCGTCGGCACTGCCCGCCCTCCCGGCGGCTCCGACCCAGCCCTCCTACGGTTATCCGCAGGCGCAGCAGCCCGCTCCGCTACAGCAGGCGCCCGCGGCGTACATCCCGCAGCAGGCGGCCGCGCCGCGCGGCTATCCGGGTCCGCAGTCACAGCAGCAGCCCCGGCCGGTGGCGCCCGGAGGCATGGGCTACGAGGCGATGCGCCCCGCGGCTCCCCGCCCCGCCCCGACTCCTTACCAGGACCCGTACAACAACCAGCAGTATCGCGGCTACTGACCCGTTCCCCTGGACTGTCGGTGCCACCTGGCACGATGGCTCCATGGGGCACGCACTGTTGCAGTCGATACACGTTCATCCGGTCAAGGCGTTCCGGGGCACCGCGCCCCGGGAGGCCGTCGTGGAGCCCTGGGGGCTGGCCGGAGACCGACGCTGGGCGCTGATCGACGACGGGGGAAAGGTCGTTACACAGCGCCAGCAGCCGCGCCTCGCGCTGGCCGCCGCCGAGCTGCTGCCCGGCGGCGGCATTCGGCTGTCCGCACCCGGCATGGATCCGCTGACCGTGGCCGTGCCGACCGCGTCCGTCACCGTGCCGATGCAGATCTTCCGGGACAAGGTCGAAGCGGTCCTCGCCGAGGACGGCGCCGCGCACGCCTGGTGCACCGCCTTCCTCGGTGTCGACGCGCGCCTCGTGCACATGGACGCCCCGGGCACCCGCCGCCCCGTCGACCCGGAGTACGCGCTGCCCGGCGAGACGGTCAGCTTCGCCGACGGCTTCCCGCTGCTGGTCACCACCACGGCCTCCCTCGACGCGCTCAACTCCCTCATCGCGCGGGGTGATCACGCGGACGAGGGCCCGCTTCCGATGAACCGCTTCCGCCCGAACGTGGTCGTGTCGGGCACCGACGCCTGGGCCGAGGACGACTGGTCGCGCATCGCCATCGGCGAGGTCACCTTCCGTGTGCCCAAGAAGTGCGGGCGCTGCGTGGTGACCACGACCGACCAGGCCACCGCCGAGCGCGGCCGGGAACCCCTGCACACCCTGGGCCGGCACCGCCGTCTGGACGGCAAGCTGATCTTCGGCCAGAACATGGTGCCCCTCTCCCCCGGCACGATCCGGGTCGGCGACCCGGTCACGATCCTCGGCTGAGAATTCACCCCTGCGGGCGGCGGCGGGCGGGAACCGGGCCCACGGGCCCGCGCGTTGGGGCTTTCGTGAGAAGTTCATGAGAGGCCCGGCGGCGGTGATTTCGCTCTCTCTTCGCCGGACTCGCGAGTGAGCTGCTCCGTCCGGGGTTATCACGGAGCGGGAAGGGGGTGGCCGGACGATGCGGGCGATCAGCGGACTCTGGCGCTGGCGGGACAATCCGCTGCGCCGTCCGACCGATCTGGCCGAGGCCTGGCTGGCTCTGGCGGCCCTGCTGCTGATCCTCGTCGTCGTGCCCGTGGCCGGCTCGCTGATCGGTGGCCTCGCCCAGGACGCCTTACAGGCGTCCGTGCGTGAACAGCGCGCGTCGCGGCACATGGTGACGGCGAGCGTGGTCCGCACACTGGACGGCTCCCCGCTGGACGCCGATCCCGAGGCCGCCACCGGGCGGACCATGCGCACCCGGGTCGTGGCCGACTGGACCGCACCGGACGGCACCGTGCACCAGGGCCCGGTCATGACGAGCCTCGACAGCCCGCGGCCCGGCGACCGGTTCAGGATATGGACGGACGAGCAGGGCCACACCGTTGCCCGCCCGCTGGACTCCGCGACCGCGGCGACGCATGCCGTACTCGCAGGCTTCGGCGCGGCCCTGCTGGCCGCCGGCCTGATCGAGGGGGGCAGACGGCTGGTCGTCTGGCGCATGGTCCGTCGCCGGTACGCCCGTTGGGACCAGGCCTGGGACAAGGCAGGTCCGGACTGGGGCCGGACCGGCACCGGCAGCTGACGGCCTTACGGCTCTGGTCAACCCACCGCCCGCGCGCACGCTACGGTGGACCGGCCGAACTCTTCGGCAGTAAATCCCGCGTACTACGAGGTGGGGGCACATCAACGCCATGGCACAGGGCACGGTCCAGGTGACGCACACCGGTACATCGCGGTGGCGGCGCCGCACGGGTGAGTACGCGTCGCTCGCCGCCGCCCTGGAGGCCGCGGCCGACGGTGACGTCCTCACCGTCGCGCCCGGCACCTACCGGGAGAACCTCGTCGTCCAGCGAGCGGTGACCCTGCGCGGCCCGGAGGGCTCTCCGGGCTCGGTGCGGATCGCACCGCTGGACGGTGTGCCGCTGACGGTGCGCGCCTCGGCCGTGGTTCAGGACCTGCACGTGGAGGGCCAGGACGCGGCGGCGCCCGCGCTGCTCGTGGAGGAGGGCACGCCGGAGCTGTCGGACGTGCGGATCGTCACGCGGTCAGCGGCCGGGATCGAGGTGCGCGGTGGCGCGCGGCCGACGGTGCGGCGCTGCACCGTGGACAACCCCGCGGGCATCGGGATCGCCGTACTCGACGGCGGGGGCGGGGTGTTCGAGGAGTGCGAGGTCGTTGCCGCCGGCCAGGCGGGCATCGCCGTACGCGGGGGCGCGCATCCGCGTCTGGAGCGCTGCCGGGTCCACCACGCGTCGGGTTCGGGGCTGACGGCGACCGGGGAGAACTCCGCGCTGGAAGCCGTGGGTTGCGAGGTCTACGAGGTCCGTGGCTCCGGCGTCCAGATCACCGGCCGGGCCACCGCCCATCTCACGGACTGCGATGTGCACCGCACCACCGCCGACGGGGTCACACTCGACACGGACGCCGTGCTGACCCTGGCCGACTGCCGTATCCACGACATCCCGGAGAACGCGGTCGACCTGCGTTCCCGCTCGGTCCTGACGCTGACCCGCACGACGGTGCGTCAGTTCGGGCGCAACGGCCTTTCGGTCTGGGATCCGGGCACGCGCGTGGACGCCAACCAGTGCGAGATCTTCGACAGCACGGGCGACTACCCGGCGGTGTGGGTCAGCGACGGCGCCACCGCCGTACTGGACTCCTGCCGGGTGCACGACGTGCCGGACGCCCTGTTCGTCCTCGACCGCGGTTCCCGCGCGGACGTCGTCGACAGCGACCTGTTCCAGGTGCGCAACACTGCGGTGTCGGTGAGCGACGGCGCCACGGCCCAGCTCGACGACTGCCGGATCCGGGACGCGGCGACGGGCGCCTGGTTCCGGGACCACGGCAGCGGCGGCACCCTCAACAACTGCACGCTGGACGGCAACCAGACCGGCGTGATCGTCACCAAGGGCGCCGATCCCACCATCGAGCGCTGCACGGTCGACTCCCCCGCGGAAGCCGGGTTCTATGTCTCGGCGGGCGGTCGCGGCACCTTCCTGAACTGCCGGGTGCGGGGCAGCGCCGGATACGGCTTCCATGTGATCGACGGCTGCCGTACGACGCTGAAGAAGTGCCGGACGGAGCGATGCGCGCGCGGTGGGTACGAGTTCGCGGACGGCGGCCCGGACGCGGCCTCCGGAGTGGGTCCCGACGTGGAGGACTGCACCAGCGACGAGAGCGCGGGCCTCAGGCCGGCCCCGGCGACCGAGCCCGCCGTACAGACCGCGCACCAGTCCCCCGGCCTCCTCGGCGCGATCCCCGGCCAGCGCAGCACCGAGCAGGAGCCGCTGATCGCCGCAGCGGAGCCCGAGCAGCCGGCGCGCACCTCCAAGGCCGTCCTCGGTGAACTGGACGCGCTGGTGGGCCTGGAGAGTGTCAAGCGCGAGGTGCGCGCCCTCACCGACATGATCGAGGTGGGGCGGCGCCGTCAGCAGGCGGGTCTGAAGGCGGCGTCGGTCAAGCGCCACCTGGTCTTCACCGGCTCCCCCGGCACCGGCAAGACGACGGTCGCCCGGCTCTACGGCGAGATCCTCGCCTCCCTCGGTGTGCTGGAGAAGGGGCATCTGGTCGAGGTGTCCCGCGTCGACCTGGTCGGCGAGCACATCGGCTCGACCGCGATCCGCACGCAGGAGGCCTTCGACAAGGCGCGCGGCGGTGTGCTGTTCATCGACGAGGCGTACGCGCTGTCACCGGAGGACTCGGGCCGGGACTTCGGCAAGGAGGCCATCGACACGCTGGTGAAGCTGATGGAGGACCACCGGGACGCGGTCGTGGTGATCGTGGCGGGTTACACGGCCGAGATGGAGCGGTTCCTTTCGGTCAACCCCGGTGTGGCGTCCCGTTTCTCGCGGACCATCACCTTCAGCGACTACGGCCCCGACGAACTGCTGCGGATCGTGGAGCAGCAGGCCGAGGAGCACGAGTACCGGCTCGGTCCGGGCCTGGCCGAGGCCCTCCGGAAGTACTTCACGGCGATTCCCAAGGGCCCGGCGTTCGGTAACGGGCGTACGGCACGTCAGACCTTCGAAGCGATGGTGGAGCGGCACGCGGGCCGGGTCGCCCAGCTCGACGAACCGAGCACGGACGACCTGACACTGCTGTACGAGGAGGACCTGCCGGAGCTTCCCTGAGACGGCCCGGCAGGCCCGGCAGGCCCGGGATCAGCTCGGCACGTCGGAGTCCGGCCGCGGTGCGGGCACCTCGGGCCGCAGCCGCTTGAGCAGCCGCTGCCGCTCCTGCGCGAACGCCGGGTCCGCCTGGTAGTCGCCGTGGCCCAAGATCGGCGCGGGCAAGGGGTGCGCCGGGGTACGGCCGTAGGCCAGCGGGTCCTTGAGGGCCTCGCGGTCCACCGTGGGGGTGCAGCTGCCGGGCAGCCGGACCGGGCCGCCGATGGGGTCGGTGACGCGGTACAGGTTGCGCCAGCAGTCGACCTCGGCATGCAGGGAGGCGAGGGCGGCCGGGCCGAAGTGGGCCGGGAACCAGCGGCCGTAGAGGCGCTCCAGGGGTGAGCCGTAGGTGAGGAGCGCGACCCGTTTGCGGTCGGCGGGGGTCAGCTGCCAGGCCGCCGCGGCGGCGAGCACGCTGCCCTGGGAGTGCCCCGAGATGACGAGGCGGCGGTCGTCCTCGGCGCGGGTCCAGGTCGCCATGCGCCAGGTCAGGTCGGGCACCGCGCGCTCGGCGTAGCAGGGCGGGGCGAAGGGGTGGGCGGCGCGCGGCCAGAAGGTGCCGACGTCCCAGAGGATGCCGATGGTGCGCCGCGCGGAGGCGTCCTTGTAGGCGCGTCTGCCCCAGGTGACGAAGAGTATGAAGCCGAAGCCGATCAGCCAGGAGCCCAGCGCCTGCGCGGTCTCGGCGGCGCCGTGCACGAAGGCGTACGTTCCGTCGGCGGCCTCGCTCGGGGTCTCGTCGGTCAGGGCGCCGACGAGGGCTCCGGCACCCAGGAGCAGGGTCGCGGTGGAGGTGACGGCGACGAAGAGGGGCACGCGGTCGGTGAGCGTCGCCATCGCGCGGGTGCCGGCGATACGGCGGGTGCGGGCCGGGTCGCGGGGCTCGCCGGCGTAGTCGAGCTCCACCGTGCCCAGCTCGGTGCGGCGCAGCAGCCAGGCCCGCCATGCCAGCCAGCCGCACAGCGACAGCAGCAGTACCAGCAGCGGGGGAATCACGGAGGCCTGCCAGGTCAGCAGGACCGGCGGGCCGGCGACGGACACGCCTGTGCCGTCCAGCCAGTCGGCGACGCGCTGGGCGACCCCGCCGGACATCACCCCGCCGAGGGCGCAGGCCAGCATCACCACGGCGGGTCCACCCAGGCCACGCATGGCGGCGCGCGGGTCGGGGCGCGTGCGGTGCAGGACGTGGGCGACGACGGCGAGGACGATGACGAGCAGGCCCTGGAAGAAGGCGATGGCCCCGAAGGTGGGGTCGCCGGGGAGGCGGCCGGTCGAATGCCAGCCGGGGCGGTCCCACCCGGCGTAGACCAGGGCGAGCGCCAGCAGGACGAGGGCGGCGAGCGGCAGGCGTCGTACGAGGTGCTCGTCGAGTTCCTGGTCGAGGCGGTTCTCGCTGCGGCCCCGGCGGCAGACCACCCACACCACGACGGCGGCGCAGCAGACGAGCGCCGCGTCCAGGAGCCACCCCAGCGTGTCGAGGAGCGCGGGGCCGCCGGGTCCGCGGTCGAAGCGCGCAGCCGCCGAGCCGACCGCCGCGGCCACCGTCAGCAGGCCGGCGGCGGTGTGCGCGGCGCGCAGCCGGGCGACCAGGCGACGCCCGTACCAGAAGCCGGGGCGGCCCAGGGAGGTGCCGCCGGACTCCTCGTCGGGCTCGGCGTCGCGGGACATCGGCTGCTGGGACTCGTAGGCGCTCCAGGTGCGGCGGGACAGGTACCAGAGGAGGCCGGTGAGCGCGGCGGGCACGACGGCCGCGAGGGCGAGTCTGCGGCCGGGGTGGCTCCACCAGCCGCCGTCCGAGACGGTGGGTGAGAGGAAGCCCAGCCAGCTGTTGCGCTCGGTGCACGCGCGGGTGCCCGCGCACTGCCAGGCCGCCAGGTCCAGGGCGACCTCGCAGGCGGCGGCGACGAGCAGCACGGTCAGGGTCAGACCCGCGAGCCGTACGAGCAGGCCGTAGAGACGTACGGTCCGTGCGCGGTCGTGCGTGGTGGGGCGCATCCAGTGGGCGAGGTTGACCACCATGAACGGCAGTAACAGCAGCCACAGGGCGCGGGCGCTGTTTCCCGAGGTGAGGTTGCACCAGACGTAGGCCTCGGGCACCGGTCTGCCCCGGTAGTCGTCCGGTCGGTCCTCGGCGTCGACGTCGTCGGCCCGCCGGAACACGGCGGCCGTGTCGTCGCCGGTGATCCGTACGGTCCGCGGATCGTCGAGCATCTCCTGTGGTGTGGTGCCGCCGACGCCGTGAACCAGGAGTTCCAGTGCAATTCCGGCATTTTCGTGTCTCTGCGCACGTTCCACTGTTCGCACTTCCCCCGTGACGAGCCGTTGGCTTCTGTCTGTGCGGGCACAAGGATCTCCACGGAGAGGGCCCCCTACACCTCTCGTCACGGAATCTCCCCGATCCGTGTGAAGAACAGGGGAACGGGAGTTGTAGTCGTGACATGCGCGCGTCGTGACAGCCAGTGGCGCGAGGGGTACCGACCCGTGCGAGTATGGGACCTCCCGCGCGCCGGGAGGGGTGAGAATCTCCTCATCAGAGCAGGTGCGCGGGTGTGGCGGACAGCTTGAGGCGAAAGGACCGGAGCGTACGTGAGTGAGAATCAGAACCTCCTCGCGGAGCAGCGGCGTGCCCTGATCCTTGACGAGGTTCGGCGCCGGGGCGGGGTACGCGTCAACGAGCTGACCCGCAAGCTCGGCGTGTCGGACATGACGGTGCGGCGCGATCTCGACGCGCTCGCCCGGCAGGGCGTCCTGGAGAAGGTGCACGGCGGCGCGGTCCCGGTGGTCGAGGCCAGCACGCACGAACCTGGCTTCGAGGCCAAGTCCGGTTTGGAGCTGACGGCCAAGGAGGACATCGCGCGGGCGGCGGCCGAGCTGGTCGCGCCGGGCAGCGCGATCGCGCTGTCGGGCGGTACGACCACGTACGCGCTGGCCCACCAACTGGTCGAGGTACCCGATCTCACCGTGGTCACGAACTCGGTGCGGGTGGCCGACGTCTTCCACGCGGCGCAGCGCACCTCGGGCCCCCGGCAGGGCGCGGCCACGGTCGTACTGACCGGCGGGGTGCGCACGCCGTCCGACTCGCTGGTGGGGCCGGTGGCCGACCAGGCCATCGCGGCGCTCCACTTCGACGTGCTGTTCCTGGGTGTGCACGGCATATCGGTGGAGGCCGGCCTGTCCACGCCGAACCTCGCGGAGGCCGAGACGAACCGGCGCCTGGTGCAGTCGGCGCGGCGGGTCGTGGTGGTCGCCGACCACACCAAGTGGGGTGTGGTGGGGCTGAGTTCGTTCGCGACGCTGGAGCAGGTCGACACGCTGGTGACGGACGCCGGGCTCGACAGCGAGGCGCGCTCGGAGGTCTCCGAGCAGCTGCGCCGGCTGGTGGTAGCGGGCGAGCCCGATGAGGGTGCAGACAGCTGACGGGTCGCCCGCTATGGTGACGCTGCCCGGAGCGGCGTCGGCATAGGGGGTTTCGTCCATGGCTCACCTGCTGCGTGAGGTGCGGCTCGACTTCATCGGGACAGCGCCCGTACGGCACGTCTTCGCGCGCGAGGTCACCGCTCCCCCGGAGACGGTGTACCGGGCGCTGGCCGAGGACGTGCCGGGCTGGACGGAGTGGTTCTCGGCGGTGACGCTGGCCCGTCCGCTGGACGACGGAGCCCGGCGCGAGATCCGGCTCAAGGGCGGCACGCGCTTCGAGGAAACGATCCTCGCGGCGAAGAGCCCAGAGGTGTACGCCTACCGGGTCGACGTCGCCAACGCGCCGGGAGCGCGGGCCATGGTCGAGGAGTGGCGGCTCGCCCCTGCCGGGGCGGGCACGCGGGTGCAGTGGACGTTCGCGGTGGACGGCACCACACCCTTCCGGTTCGCCTTCGGCATCGCCCGGCCCGGTCTGGGCCGGGCGTTCCGGGACGCGGTGACCGCACTGGACCGGCGACTCGCGGCCGCGGCGCGCTAGGACGGCCCTCCGGGGAACGACGTCCGGAAACCGACGCCGTCGAGGATCCTTCTCAGGACGTGGTCACCGTCGGCCGTATCGGCGGCGGGGGCGTGTTCCGTGATGCCCATGCCGGCGATGTCGAAGCGTCGGGTGAGCGCGTGCAGGGCGGTGTGCAGCTGGTCGGGGTGCAGGCCCCCGGGTTCGGGGCAGGACAGGCCGGTGAAGTGCGCGGGGTCCAGCACGTCCAGGTCCAGGTGGACGTAGACGTGCGTGGCCCCGGTGGCCGCTACCGCGGCGAGCAGTCGGTCCGGCTCCCCGAGGGCCCGTACGGACAGGGCTCGGATTCCTTCGGAGTCGATGAAGTCCCGCTCCGCTGGATCGAGGGCGCGGACGCCCGCGAGCACGATCTGCCGGGCGGAAAGCCGCTCCTGAGGTTCGGGCACCAGTGGTGCGGGCCCTTGGCCGAGCAGGGTGCGCAGCACCATTCCGTGAAAGCCCCCTGAGGGGGACGTGTCGGGGGTGTTGAGGTCGGCGTGCGCGTCGAACCAGACGACGGCCAGGTTGTCGCCGTGGCGGGCGACGGCGCGGGCGACGGGCGCGAGCTCGATGCCGCAGTCGCCTCCCACGGCGAGGAGAGTTCCGTCGTCGCCGGTCCGGCGCAGCGCGGTCCTGGTTGCTTCCAGTGAGCGGCTCAGCGCATCGAGGTGGCGTACGCCGTCATGGTCCCGTCCGGGGCGGGGGTCGATGTCGACGACGGTGCGTGAGGCCGCGGGGAGCAGCGCGCTCAGCCGGTGCGCGCCCTCGGCCAGCCGTCGGGGATGGCGGGCGGCCGATCCCTGCCACTGAGGGATCACGAGCACCGTGGGGGATCCCGGGCCTCGGTCGTGTCCGGTCATGTGGTGTAGTCCGCGTTGACGCGGACGTAGCCGGCGGACAGGTCGCAGCCGTAGACCGTGGCTTCGGCCGCCCCGAGGCCGAGCGTGATGACGATGTCGACCTCGTCCTGGCGCATGTGGGCGACGAGTCGGTCGAGGGTGTCGGCCTCGGGTTCCTCGGGATACACCTCGATGTCGCCGAAGCTCACGGTGACCTTGCCGGGCACGATGGCGGTGTCGTCGGTGTTCTTGCCGATGGCCATCAGCACTCGGCCCCAGTTGGGGTCGGCGCCGTGGACGGCGGTCTTGACCAGCGGGGAGTTCACCACGCTCTTGGCGATGCGTTTGGCCTGTGCGGGGTCGCCGGCGCCGCCGACCGTGACGCGCAGGAGCTTCGTGGCGCCTTCGCCGTCACTGGCCAGTTGCCGGGTGAGGTCCAGGCACAGGTCGGTGAGGGCTTCGGCGAACCGGACGGGATCGACCGGCCCCGCGGCGCCGTTGGCGATGACCGCCACGGTGTCCGAGGTGGAGGTGTCGGTGTCGACACTCAGGCAGTTGAAGGTGCGGTTCACCGCTGTGCGCAGGGCGCTGTCCAGGTCGGCCGGGGGCAGCTCGGCGTCGGTGAACACGTAGGCCAGCATGGTGGCCATGTTGGGCTCCAGCATGCCGACGCCCTTGGCCACACCCACGATGCGGGCCCGTCCGACGGTCCGTACGGCGGTCTTCGGCCGGGTGTCGGTGGTCATCAGCGCGCGGGCCACGTCCAGCGGTGCGGCCTGGAACGCCGCGAGGCCGTGCTCGGCGGTCTCGTCGAAGTGGGCGCGGATGGTGTCCATCGGCAGGGGGCGTCCGATGACGCCCGTGGAGCCGATCAGCACCTCGTCCTGCGGGACGCCCAGAATCCCGGCGACACGGCGGACGACCTCGGCGGCGTTCTCCTCGCCCTGACGGCCGGTCGCGACGTTCGCGTTGTTCGCCAGCGTCGTCACGGCACGCAGTTTCTGTCCCTCGGCGTGGACCCGGCTGAGGAGCACGGCCGGGCCCGCGAAGAGGCTCTGGGTGAACATCGCGGCACTGGTGGCCGGCCGGTCCGAGGCGACCACGGAGATGTCGTCGCCGTGCTCACGCAGTCCGCCGTGCCCGGTGTAGGCCCGGAAGCCGATCGGCCATGTCAAAGGGCCTGAGTCCTGAATCGATGAATGATCATGCGGCATGAGGCATATGTTTGCATGACGGGCGTGGGCTGTCCACGCACTTCCAAAGGCCTCCCGAAGAAACGCCGTTCAGGCGGGCGGCGGGCTGATCCGCACAGGCCGGTCCGCCGTCCGGGCCCGGGGGTCGCCGGTCACTCGGGCCAGACCCCCGTGTCCAGCAGGTGCTCGATGGCCGTCGAGTACGGCGCGATGTCCAGGCCCTGCTCGGTCAGCCAGGCGTCCGAGTAGTACTTGTCGAGATACCGGTCCCCCGGGTCGCACAGCAGCGTCACCACGCTGCCCTGACGCCCGTCGGCGACCATCTCGGCGACGATCTTCAGCGCGCTCCACAGCCCGGTGCCGGTGGAGCCGCCCGCCTTGCGGCCGATGGCCTGCTCCAGGGCCCGCACGGCGGCGACGCTCGCGGCGTCCGGCACCTTCATCATCCGGTCGATGGCACCCGGCACGAAGCTCGGCTCCATGCGTGGCCGGCCGATGCCCTCGATGCGCGAGCCGCAGTCACAGGTGACGTCCGGATCGCCGGTGGTCCAGCCCTCGAAGAAGCAGGAGTTCTCCGGGTCGGCGACACAGATGCGGGTGTCGTACTGCATGTAGTGGACATACCGGGCGATGGTCGCCGAGGTGCCGCCGGTGCCGGCCGTGGCGACGATCCACGCGGGCTCCGGGAACCGCTCCAACTCCAGCTGCCGGAAGACGGATTCGGCGATGTTGTTGTTGCCGCGCCAGTCCGTGGCCCGTTCGGCGTAGGTGAACTGGTCCATGTAGTGGCCGCCGGTCTCCACCGCGAGACGGGCGGACTCCTCGTACATCTTCCGCGAGTCGTCCACGAAGTGGCACTGTCCGCCGTGGAACTCGATCAGACGGATCTTCTCGGCGCTCGTCGTGCGCGGCATGACCGCGATGAAGGGCACGCCGATCAGCTTCGCGAAGTACGCCTCGGAGACGGCCGTGGAACCACTGGACGCCTCGATCACCGGGCGGCCCGGCCGGATCCAGCCGTTGCACAGGCCGTAGAGGAAGAGGGAGCGGGCGAGCCGGTGCTTGAGGCTGCCGGTCGGATGGGTCGACTCGTCCTTCAGGTACAGGTCGATGCCCCACTGCTCCGGCAGCGGGAAGCGCAACAGATGGGTGTCGGCCGAACGGTTGGCGTCCGCCTGGACCTTGCGTACGGCCTCTTTCAGCCAGGTGCGATAGGTGGCGTCGCTGTGGTCGACGTCGAGGGTCACGCCGGACGGAGTCTGCTGGACGGTGCTCACGGCGCTGCTCCTCATGCTGTGCGGCGACGGCGGCTCACACGGCCGTCGCTTCGAGCATAAACACCTTTCACACGCTTCTCACCTGCATAAACACACCTTTGAGAGCCTCAAAGGCACCACTGGGGCGACCGTCTCATCCGATGGCCGGGGGCGCATTCGCGCGAGTGCTCCGAACGGCCCGCTCAGCGGCGACATGCGCACTGGTGCTCGACGCGGCACGCGGGCAGACTGCACCGGACGGGACGCGATCCCGAACGGGGTGCACACTGGATCACGACCAGAGCCGGCACCCGCACAGGACGAGCCGGCACACCGACGCGCACAAGGGGGCGGGGCATGGCGGAGCCGGAGTTCAGGGCCACTGGCGTGCGGATCGGGAAGCGGCTGCGCTCGCTGACCCGGGCCGGACAGGTGCGCATCAGCGACGGCAGGGTGCAGCTCCTCACCAGCTACGGCAGTGAGATCGACAGCGCGCCGGTGCAGGCCGTCCGGGCGTCCAAGCCCTGGTTCTCGGACGACCGGGCGCTGGCGGACCTCAACGGCAAGCGCTACTCCCTCACCCTCGGCGATCACGACCCCGCCCCGGGAGAGCCGGGTCCGCCGGCGGCGCGCCGGTTCATAGAGGCCGTACGGAAAGCCGCGGGGCGTAAGGGCTGAGTCACCGCGAGTTGCGGTACCGCACCCCCTGCGTCACGCTGGTCTCACGTCACTCTGGGTTTACCGGCGATAACGCTGCGAACCAGCCCGCCGGCCACGACAGCAGGCGGCCGTTTGCTCAAGCGCTCTGCTGGATCCGTACTCCGTGTTCTTCCGGACCTCTTCAGTCGGGGAGTCGCAGCCGTGATCAGTTACCCAAGCAGGCACTGCACGGTGGAGCTCCAAGCCCTGCCGTCGCGGATCGGCCAGGTCCGCAGAATCGTCTCTGCGCAGTTGCGCTACTGGCATCTGGACGCCTTGATAGACCGCGCCGCGCTCGGTGTGACCGAGCTGCTGACCAACGTCCACCAGCACGCCCAGCCGGACAAGATGTGCACCGTCGAGATCGAGCTGCTGCTCGACCGGCTCATGGTCTCGGTGCGCGACCACGACCCGCGGTTGCCGGTCGTGGCGGACGTCAAGGCCGCCGAGGCCAAGGACGCCGACACGCTCGCCACCTGCGGGCGCGGGCTGGCGATGGTGGCCGCCGTCAGCGAGAGCTGGGGCGTGCGGCCGGACGGGGAGTCCGGCAAGGTCGTGTGGTTCGCGCTGCCCACGCCGGTGACGGCGCGGGGCGCGCGGGCGCGGACACCGCAGCGGACGGCGACCGTGCCCGTCGCGGTGGAGGAGCCCACGCGGCGGTTCGCGGAGGTCGGAGCGCGGGTTGATCTGCGCCGGCCCGAGCATGCTCCCGCCCGGTCGGCCGTTGTCGGTTGACCGGGCGGTGAGGGGGTTGGTTGGCGGGTGGTGAGTGAGCTGGGCCATGGCCACTTGTGCCGGGACGGATTACTCGGTGGCTATGGCGCGCAGGACGTCCAGGCGTGCGGCTCGGCGCGCCGGGCGTAGGCCTGCGAGGGCTCCAGCGGTTACGCCGACCAGGGCTACCACCAGGAGTTGCAGGGACGGCATCGCGAAGGCGAAGGCGCTGTCGCTCGCACCGTCGGAGGCCTTGACCAGCACCCAGCCGAGGAAGGCGCCGAGGGCTATGCCGCCGGCCGTGCCGAAGGCAGCTACGAGGACCGACTCCCAGCGGATCATCGCGCGCAGTTGGGGGCGGGTCTGGCCGACGGCCCGCAGGAGGCCGAGTTCGCGGGTGCGTTCGTGGATGGCGAGGGTGAGGGTGTTGGCGATGCCGAGGAGGGCGATGAGCACCGCGAGGGCCAGCAGTGCGTAGACGAGGGTGAGCATCATGTCGATGCCGCCGGCCGAGGACTGCGCGTACTCGTCGCGGGTCTGGACCTCGGGGTTGCCGTACTGGGCCGCGACCTTTTCCACCGCCGCCTTGCCCGTGTCCGTGCTCACGCCGTCCTTGAAGGAGACGGCGAGGACGGTGTCGGCGTCCTGGGTGCGGTGCGGAGCCCACGCTTCGCGGGTGATGACGTAGTCGCCGGCGAGTTCGGACCGGCCGTAGACCGCGCGGACCGTGAAGGTCTCGGTACGGCCGTCGGTGAAGGTGAGGCGGGTCTGGTCGCCGGTCGTCAGGTGTTGTTCGTCGGCCTCCTTCTGGGTGATGGCCATGCCGTGGGTGCCGAGGTCGGCGAGGGAGCCGTGGACGGTGCCGAGGTCGAAGGTGCGTTCCAGGGCGACCGGATCCGTGACCGTCAACGCCCTTCCCTTGCCGTCCACTTCGGCGACTCCTCGGCCCAGGCCGACGGCCGTGTCCACCTCGGGCAGCCGCTGGACCGCGTCGGCGAGGCGCGGGCTCAGACCGCTGCCGCCGGCGCCGAACGACGGGGTGCTGACGGCCACGTCGCCGGCGAACGACCTGGACACCGTCTGGTCCATCGTCGCCTTCAGCGAGGCTCCGAAGACCGTGAAGAGGGAGACGACGGCCACGCCGATCATCAGGGCGCTCGCGGTGGCGGCCGTGCGCTTCGGGCTGCGCAGGGCGTTGCGCCGGGCGAGGCCGCCGGTGACGCCGCGCAGTCGGTCGAGGGGGCCGCCGAGGATCCGTACGGCCGTTGTGGAGGCGACCGGGCCGAGGGCCACGAAGGCGGCCAGGGCGAGGACGGCTCCGGTGCCCGCCAGCCAGAGGGACGGGGTCAGCAGGACGCCGCCGAGCGTCACGCCGAGCGCCAGGGCGATCAGGGCCGCGCCGGTGACGGCTCGGGTCCGGGAGGCGCCGGAGGTGTCGACGGCCGTCTCGCGCAGGGCGGCCAGGGGTGCGGTGCGGCCGGCCCGGCGGGCGGGGAGCAGGGCGGAGCCGAGGCAGACCACGACGCCGACCGCGAGCGGCAGGGTCATGGAGAGCGGCTTCAGCACCAGGCCGGCCTCAGGGAAGGGGAATCCGATCGCCGGGAACAGGGCCTGGAGACCGGCCGCGATACCGATGCCGCCCGCGAGACCGGCCCCCGAGGCGGTGACGGCTACGGCGGTCGCCTCGACGAGGGTCGACGCGGTGACCTGGCGGCGGGAGGCGCCGAGGGCGCGCAACAGGGCGTTCTCGCGGGTGCGTTGGGCCACGACGATCGCGAAGGTGTTGTGGATGGAGAAGGTCGCCACCAGGAGGGCCACGCCGGAGAAGACCAGCAGGAAGGTGGTGAAGAGGGTCAGGAACTGGCTGGAGATCATGTCGGTGTTCTCGGCGGCCGACTCCTGGCCGGTGATGGCCTCGACGCCGTCGGGCAGCACGGTCGTCAGCTCGTCGACGAGTTCCTGCTGGCTGGTGCCGGGAGTGGCCCGTACCTGGATGCTCGCGGCCTCCCCGGGGCGGGCCGTGAGGTACTTCTCGGCGTCGGCCTGGGTCATGCCGGTGAAGGTCACCTGGGCCATGCCGTCCTCGCCGCCGAAGGTCGCGAGGCCGACGACGGTCACCTTGACCGGGTCGGGTGTGCGCAGGGTCGTGGTGTCGCCGATCTTCAGGTCGCCGCGCTCGGCGGTCCCCCGGTTCACGACGACCTCGCCGGACTTCTCCGGGGCGCGGCCCTCGGCGAGGCGGTACGGGTTGAGCTTCGGGTCGGTGATCCAGTTGCCGGCGAGGGTGGGCGGGCCCTGGCCGCCGATGGGGTCGCCGTTCCTGCCGACGAGTTGGCCGGCGCCCTGGATGTCGGGGGCGGCGGCGGCGACGCCGGGGGCCCGCTCGATCGTGGTGACGAGGTCGGTGCCGACCGGTTCGCGTACGCCCTCGCTCTCGCCGGGCGTGGTGATGGCGTCGGCGCTGCGGACGACGGCGTCCGTGCCGCTGGTGGCGTTGCCGAACATGGTGTCGAAGCCGGCGCGCAGGGTGTCGCCCATGACGAGGGTTCCGGCGAGGAAGGCCACGCCGAGGAAGACCGCGAGGAACGTACCGGCGAAGCGGCGCTTGTGGGCGCGCAGGGAGGAGACGCTCAGGCGGACGGAGGCGTGCGTGCCGTTCATGGCGTTCATGGCGTTCATGGCGTTCATGAGGGCACCTCGAAGGCCTTCATGCGGTCCAGGACCTTGTCGGCGGTCGGGGCTGCCATGCGGTCGACCAGGCGCCCGTCGGCGAGGAAGACGACCTCGTCGGCGTGGGCGGCGGCCACCGGGTCGTGGGTGACCATGACGACCGTGCGGGACGTCTGGCGCACCGTGCGGCCGAGCAGGCCGAGCACCTCCTCGCCGGAGCGGGAGTCGAGGTTGCCGGTGGGCTCGTCGGCGAAGACGACGTCGGGCTGTCCCGCGAAGGCCCGGGCCACGGCGACGCGCTGCTGCTGGCCGCCGGAGAGTTCGCCGGGGCGGTGGTGGAGCCGGTCGCGCAGGCCGACCACGTCGATCAGCGCGTCGATCCACTCCCGGTCGCCCTTGCCGCCCGCGAGGTCCAGCGGCAGCGTGATGTTCTCCGCGACGGTCAGCGTCGGCACCAGGTTGAAGGCCTGGAAGACGAAGCCGACGCGGTCGCGGCGCAGGAGGGTCAGGCGGCGGTCGTCGAGGCTGCTCAGCTCGGTGTCGCCGATGTGGGCGGTGCCCGAGGTGAGCGTGTCGAGGCCGGCCGCGCAGTGCATCAGGGTGGACTTGCCGGAGCCCGAGGGCCCCATGATCGCGGTGAAGCGGCCGACCGGGAAGTCGACGCTCACCCCGTCCAGGGCCCTCACGCTGGTGTCGCCGGTGCCGTACACCTTCACGGCGTCGACGACTCGGGCGGCCGTCGGCACGGTCGTCGTGACGGTCGTGGTCGTCATGCCGCACCGCCCTTGCCGCTGCGGCCGAACTGCTCGTCCAGGACGGACAGTCGGCGCCAGTACTCGTCCTCGTCGATCTCGCCGGAGGCGAAGCGGTGGCCGAGCACGGTGATGGGTGAGTTGTCGTCCGCGGCCGGCCGCCAGGGGCCGCGGCGTCCGCGCCACACGGTGCGGCGCAGCAGGGTGATCCCGCCGATCACGACGGCCGCCCAGATCAGCGGGAAGAGGAGGATCCAGGGGCCGGGGCCGCCGTCGGCGAAGTGAGCCAGGGTCTGCATCTCGAGTCATCTCCCGGGTCGGTTCCGAAGAGTTCGGTTCGATGGGTCGTTCGGTGATGCTTCGAGACTCGCGCCGGAAGGGGGTCCGGGTCGTCGTACGGCCAGCGGCAGTGGCCGTACCTCGCGGGGAGTACGCAGAGCCGATGGTGCTGCTCCCGAAGGGCTCGACTTCTGTAACTACTAGTATGTACAGTGAGGGCATGAGCGCATCGGACACCTCGGAGCGGCTGATCGAGTCCACCCGTGAACTGCTCTGGGAACGCGGATATGTGGGCACCAGCCCCAAGGCGATCCTGGAGCGCGCGGGCGCCGGGCAGGGCAGCATGTACCACCACTTCAAGGGGAAGCCGGATCTCGCTCTGGCCGCGATCCGTCGTACCGCCGAGGAGATGCGGGCTACCGCCGCGGGAGTACTCGACGGGCCGGGCACGCCGTACGAACGCATCGAGGCGTATCTGCGGCGGGAGCGCGATGTGCTGCGCGGCTGCCCGGTCGGGCGGCTGACGATGGACCCGGACGTGATCGCCAGCGACGAACTGCGGGCGCCGGTCGACGAGACGCTCGACTGGCTGCGCGAACGGCTCGCCGGGATTGTCGAGGAGGGCAAGGAGCGGGGGCAGTTCGCGTCGGGGCTCGACGGTGAGTCGATCGCTGCGACGATCGTCGCGACGGTCCAGGGCGGCTACGTCCTCGCCCGGGCGTCCGGTTCGCCCACCGCCTTCGACGTGGGTGTCCGGGGTCTGCTGTCCCTTCTCGCACCGCGCCAGGACCAAGACCAGGACCAGGACTAAAGCCAGGACCAAGACCAGGACCAAAGCCAGGGCCAGGACCAGGAGCAGGACCGCTAGGAAGGCGCCCGATGCACGCGATGCAGTACGAGCTCACGCTGCCTGCCGACTACGACACGGGAATCATCCGCCGTCGCGTCGCGAGCCGGGGGCATCTGCTCGACGACTGGCCGGGCCTGGGCATCAAGGCGTACCTGATGCGCGAGCGCGGTGTGCGCGGATCGCCGGTCAACCAGTACACGCCGTTCTATCTGTGGAACACGGTCGCTGGGATGAACGCCTTCCTCTGGGGAGGCCCCTTCCAGGGCATCGTCGACGACTTCGGGCGGCCGTCGGTGCGGCAGTGGCCCGGGCTGGCGTACGAGGAGGGCCGCGCCGCCGGCTCCCCCGCACGGGTCGCGGTGCTGCGGCGCCAACAGGTGCCGGGCGAGGGGCAGTTGGGCGACGCCATGGCGGACGCGGCGCGGGAGACCGAGCGGATCGCCCGCGAGGGCGGCTCGGTGCTCTCGGCGGCCGCCGTGGACGCGAGCCGCTGGGAGCTGATCCACTTCTCCCTCTGGGAGAACGACACGCCCAAGGCCGACGGCGACATGTACGAGGTGCTGCACATCTCCGCGCCGGGGCGGGAACGGCTGCGGGGCTGACAAAGAAGTTCACAGCGAGGAGACCCAGACATGCCCTTCGTTCGCATCGACGCCCTGGGAGCCGATCCCGAGCGGCTGGACGCGCTCGGCCGTGCCGTGCACGACGCCCTGGTGGAGGCCGTCGGGATACCGCCCGACGACCGGTTCCAGGTACTGGTCGGCCATGACGGCACCCACAGCACGCTCCGCTACGACCCCGACTACCTGGGCATCCACCGGGACGACGGCCTCGTGTACGTCACGATCACTCTGCGCTCCGGGCGGACCCCCGCGCAGAAGCGGGCCCTGTACCGGAGGATCGCCGAACTCGCCCACAGCTACGCGGGGACCGAGCCACGCAACGTGTTCGTCAACCTGATCGAGAACGAGCCGATCAACTGGTCGTTCGGCGACGGGGTGGCGCAGTACGCCGACTCCCCTGCCGCCGCCGACTCGCCTGCCGCCGCCGACTCCCCTGCCCCCGTCGACTCCCCGCTCCCGTAGACCTCACGTCTCCCTGAGGTCCAGGCGTCCGATCCGGGCCACGTTCTCCCGGTCCTCGGCGTCACGGCTCGCCTCGCCGGCGAACCAGGCGTCGAGGATCTCCTTGAGCAGGGGCCCGGATGTCAGGCGCAGGCTGAGGGCGAGCACGTTGGCGTCGTTCCAGCGGCGGGCGCCGTCCGCCGTGTAGGCGTCCGTACACAGGGCCGCCCGTACGCCCGGCACCTTGTTCGCGGCGATCGACGCGCCCGTGCCGGTCCAGCAGCACACGACCGCCTGGTCCGCCGTACCGTCGGCGACCTCGCGTGCGGCGGCCTCGGAGCAGGCGGCCCACTGGGGGTCGGCGCCGGGGCTGAGGGCGCCGTGGGTCACCACGTCGTGGCCGCGGCCGCGCAGCTCGGTGACGAGGAGGCGGGCGACGGGTTCGTCCATGTCCGAGGAGACCGAGATCCGCATGTGGCGAGCCTACCGCTGGGCATGCGCCCGCCCGGCGTGCGGCCGAGCATGGAGATGAGCGGTGGGAACGGCCGAGGAGGCACCATGCCGACCCTGCACATCGAGCATACGATCACGGACTTCGCCAGGTGGAAGACGGCCTTCGACCGGTTCGCCCCGGCACGCGCGGACGCGGGCGTACGCCACTACCGCGTCCAGCAGCCCGTCGACGACCCGGCCTATGTCGTCGTGGACCTCGACTTCGACGACGTGGCCGAGGCCGAGCGGTTCCTGGGGTTCCTGAGGTCGAGGGTGTGGTCGTCGTCCGAGAACGCGCCCGCGCTGGCCGGGGCGCCCCGGACGCGGATCCTGGAGACCGCCGACGAGCGGTGACCTACGGCGCCAGCGCCCCGAGCGGGTCGTCCAGCACCGGCTGCCACGCCAACTCGGCCGCGCCGACGAGGCTGTTGTGGTCGAGGGTGCAGGCGAGGATCGGGACGCCACCGCTCTGGCCCCACAGGCTGCGGTCGGCGACGACGGCACGCAGGCGGTCGGGGTCGGTGTCGAGGAGGGTGCGGTGCAGGCCGCCGAGGATGATGCGGTCCGGGTTGAGGATGTTGACCAGGCCGGCGAGGCCGAGGCCGAGGCGGTCGATGAGCGCCTCGGTGGCCGTACGGACCGCGGGGTCGTCGTACTGGGTGCGGATCAGTTCGTCGGCCTGCTTGATCAGGGAACCGTCGGGACCGGGCTCGCGGCCGGCCGCCGTGAGGAGCGCCAGCGGGTCGGCCTCGACGTCCAGGCAGCCCCGGCTGCCGCAGTGGCAGGGTCTGCCCTCGGGGTTCACGGTGAGGTGACCGACCTCCAGGGCCAGGCCCGAACTGCCGGTGTGCAGACGGCCGTCCAGCACGAGCGCGCCGCCGACGCCCCGGTGCCCGGTGGCCACGCACAGCAGATCGCGGGCGCCGCGGCCCGCGCCGTGCCGGTGCTCGGCGAGCGCGGCGAGGTTGACGTCGTTGGCGGCGAAGGCCGGTCCGGTGATGCCGACCGCGCGCACGCACTCGGTGAAGGTGCGGCGCACCGGCGCGCCCACGGGCCAGGCGAGGTGAAGGGGGTTCAGCGCCAGGCCGTCGGGTTCGGCGACCGCCGAGGGGACGGCGAGGCCCGCGCCGACGCAGCGCCGGCCCGTCGTGCGCAGAAGCTCGGCGCCGGCCGCGACCACGGAGCCGAGGACCTTCGCCGGATCGGCGTCGACCGTCTCGCGGCCGGCCGCGGTGGCGACGATACGGCCGCCGAGGCCGACCAGCGCCGCCCGGAACCCGTCGGCGTGCACCTGTGCGGCGAGGACGACCGGGCCGTCCTCGGCGACCGCCAGCCGGTGCGAGGGCCGCCCCTGCGAGCCGGCCGCCGCGCCGGGCCGGGCGTCGACCCGGATCAGCCCGAGAGCCTCCAGCTCGGCGGCGACCGCGCCGGCGGTGGCCCGGGTCACGCCGAGTTCGGCGGTGAGCACGGCGCGGGTGGGGGCGCGGCCGGTGTGCACGAGCTCCAACGCGGGTCCGAGCGCACCGCGCCCCCGGTCCAACCGCGCCCTCGAGGTGGTCCCTTCCCCCGCCGTCCGGGGGTCCGCCTTGCCGCTCATGAGGGCGAGTCTCCCATGATCCGCAGGTGCGGGGCCCTACCGGCCGCTCACTCTGAGCGTGATGTTCAGCCGCCCGGTCAGCCCCAACTCCGGCGGTGCGGTGCCCGGCTGCACCTTCGGCACACCGTGGTGGGCGAGCCGCGCCGGGCCGCCGAACACGAACAGGTCGCCGCTGCGCAGCTCGACGTCCGTGTACGGCCGGGTCCGGGTCTCGGGGTTGCCGAAGCGGAAGACGCAGGTGTCGCCGAGGCTCAGGGACACCACTGGGGCGTCCGAGTTCTCGTCGCTGTCACGGTGCATGCCCATGCGGGCGTCGGCGTCGTAGAAGTTGATCAGGGCGATGTCGTACGCGGCCTCGGCGTAAGCGGCCTGCGGTTCGCCCAGGGCGTCCCGTACCGCGCGGCGGCCCAGCTCGCCCAGCCAGTCGGGGAAGGGTTTCACCGGGGAGCCGTCGCCGTCGACGACCGTGCGGGCGTAGCCGTAGGGGTACCAGTGCCAGCCGAGGCAGACCTGGCGGGCGGTCATGGTGCCGCCGCCGGGGGTGCGCACCGTGCGCAGGCCGGCCGGTGGGCGGGCCCACGCGCGGCAGGCCTCCAGCAGCTCGCGCTGGCGGCCCGGGTCCAGCCAGTCGGGCACATGGACCGCGCCCGGCGCGACCTGCGTGCGCTGCCTGGGGAACAGCTCGGTGTCCATGCCCCCATCCTCCCCCACCGGCCTTGAGCTGCGGCTCTGTAGCGGCGTCGGGAAGAGCGGCGGCGTGGGGGCGTGCCTGCTCTTCCCCGGGGTCGCTTAGCCTTGACGCACGATGAACGACCGTATGACGACGCCCTGGGGCGAGCTCGCGCTGACCCGTTTCCCCGAGGACCCGCGTGAGAGGCTGCGTGCCTGGGACTCCTCCGACGAGTACCTCCTGAGGCATCTCGCGGAGCGGGAGGTGCCGCTGTCCGGGACGGTCGTGGTCGTCGGTGACCGTTGGGGCGCCCTGGTCACGGCACTCGCGGCGCACGGCCCGGCGCAGATCACCGACTCCTACCTGGCCCAGGAGGCGACCCGGGCCAACCTCGCCCGGCACGGCGTCGAGCCCGGCACCGTCCAGCTCCGCACCACGCAGGACGCGCCGCCGGAGCGCGTCGACGTGCTGCTCGTGCGGGTGCCGAAGAGCCTGGCGCTGCTGGAGGACCAGCTCCTGCGGCTGGCGCCCGCGGTGCATGAGGGCACGGTGGTGGTCGGTACCGGGATGGTGAAGGAGATCCACACCTCGACGCTCCAGCTGTTCGAGCGGATCCTCGGCCCGACCCGCACCTCGCTCGCCGAGCGGAAGGCCCGGCTGATCTTCTGCACACCCGAGCCGTCCGTGGCACGGCCCGCGAACCCGTGGCCGTACGCCTACGACCTCCCCGACGGCATCGGCCCGGTCTCGGGGCGCACGGTCGTCAATCACGCGGGCGTCTTCTGTGCCGACCGGCTCGACATCGGTACGCGGTTCTTCCTGGGGCATCTGCCGGACAGCAAGGGCGGCCGGCGGGTGGTGGACCTGGGGTGCGGCAACGGTGTCGTCGGTACGGCGATGGCGCTGGCGAACCCGGACGCCGAGGTGCTGTTCGTGGACGAGTCGTTCCAGGCCGTGGCCTCGGCGGAGGCGACGTACAGGGCGAACGGGGTGCCGGGGCACGCCGAGTTCCGGGTCGGGGACGGGCTGGCGGGGGTGCCGGCCGGGAGTGTGGACCTCGTGCTGAACAATCCGCCGTTCCACTCCCATCAGGCCACGACCGACTCGACGGCGTGGCGGATGTTCACGGGGGCGCGGCGTGCGCTGCGGCCGGGCGGCGAGCTGTGGGTGGTCGGCAACCGGCATCTCGGCTACCACGTGAAGCTGCGGCGGCTGTTCGGCAACAGTCAACTCGTGGCCGGGGACCCGAAGTTCGTGGTGCTGAGGGCCGTCAAGAGGTAGCCGTCCCGGTCTCAGGCCAGCACCCGGATGATGTCGGCCACCGCCCGCACCATCGCCTCCCGGCCGACGCTCAGGTACTTGCGTGAGTCGACCGCCTCGGGATGGGCGGCGAGGAAGTCCCGGATCGCTCCCGTCATGGCGATGTTGAGGGCCGTGCCGACGTTGACCTTGGCGATGCCGCCCGCGACGGCCGCGGTCAGTTCGCCGTCGGGGACGCCGGAGGAGCCGTGCAGGACGAGGGGGACGTCCAGGGCGCCGGCCAGGCGCTTGAGGAGGTCGTGGTCGAGGGTGGCGGTTCGGGTGGTCATGGCGTGCGAGCTGCCGACGGCCACGGCGAGGGCGTCGACGCCGGAGTCGGCGACGAAGGCGTGGGCCTCGGCCGGGTCGGTGCGGGCTCCCGGGGCGTGGGCGTCGAGGGGCGGCTCGCCGTTCTTGCCGCCGAGCCGCCCCAACTCGGCCTCGATCCACAGCCCTTGGGCGTGCGCCCAGTCGACGGCGGCCTTCGTCGCGGCGAGGTTGTCGGCGTACGGCAGCCTGGCCCCGTCGTACATCACCGAGCTGAACCCCGCGTCCGGCGCCTGGCGCAGCAGGTCGTCGCTCTGGATGTGGTCGAGGTGCAACGCGACGGGTACGGCGGCGTGTTCGGCGGCGGCGACGGCGGCGCGGGCGAGCGGGAGGAGACGTCCGTAGCGGAACCTGACGGCGTTCTCGCTGACTTGGAGGACGACGGCTGAACCCATCGACTCCGCACCGGCGATGACGGCCTCGACGTGCTCCAGGGTGATGACGTTGAAGGCGGCGACGGCGGAGCGGGCCGCGGCGGCGCGGGTGATGAGCTCGCCGGTGGTCACGAGGGGCACGGACTGTCCTTTCTCGGCGCGTGAGTGCCTGGGGCGGGTCAGGGAGCGAGGATCACCGAGCGGGTGAGGTGGCGCGGCCGGTCCGGGTCGAGGCCGCGGGCCGCGGCGACGGCGACCGCGAGGCGTTGGGCGCGGACCAGTTCGGCGAGCGGGTCGAGGCGGCCCTCGATCCACAGTCCGCCGGTGGACCGCACCTGTTCGGCCAGTCCCGCGGGTGCCGCACCGAACATCCAGGTCGCCGTGCCGCTCGTGGTGATGCTGATCGGGCCGTGCCGGTACTCCATGGCCGGGTAGGCCTCGGTCCAGGCGAGGGACGCCTCGCGCATCTTCAGCCCGGCCTCGTTGGCGAGCCCGACGGTCCAGCCCCGGCCGAGGAAGGTGAACTGCCCGCATTCCACGAGCCCTTCGGGCAGACCGTCGGCGAGGGCGGTGCGGGCGTCGGCCACGACGGTGTCGGTGTGCAGGCCGATGTGGGCGCGGAGCAGGGTGAGGGCGGTGGTCGCGAACCGGGTCTGCACGACGGAGCGTTCGTCGGCGTAGTCGAGGACGACGACCTCGTCGGCGGCCGTCATGACGGGCGTGTCCGGGTCGGCGGTCAGTGCCGTGGTGGGCGTACGGCCCTTCAACTTCCCCAACAGGTCGAGCACTTCGGTCGTCGTGCCGGAGCGGCTGAGGGCGAGGACACGGTCGTAGGCGCGTCCGTGCGGGAACTCCGAGGCGGCGAAGGCGTCCGTCTCGCCCCGGCCCGATCCCTCGCGCAGTGCGGCGAAGGCCTGTGCCATGAAGTACGACGTCCCGCAGCCGACGACCGCGACCCGCTCCCCCGGCTGCGGCAGGGCCCCGCCGAGGCCGGTCGCCTCGGCCGCCGCGCGGGCCCAGCACTCGGGCTGGCTGTTGAGCTCGTCCTCGACATGCGTCATGCCGCCGTCCTTCACGCTCTCGTTGAGCATCGCAGGTGCTGATGATTGTTCTTGCAAGATATCGCTAGCTTTCGAGCAGAATCAAGCATTACGCGGGAGAGGGGTGCGCTAAGGTCGCCGGAGATCGGGGAATGATCGAGGAATGGAGGGCGGATGTCGCGCGACGCCCGCTGGAAGGCGCTGCTGGAGCTGCTCGTGGAGCGGGGCCGGCTGGACGTCGAGGAGGCGGCCGCCGAGCTGGCGGTCTCGGCCGCGACGATCCGCCGCGACTTCGATCAGCTCGCCGAGCAGCAGATGCTCGTCCGTACGCGGGGCGGCGCGGTCGTGCACGGAGTGTCGTACGAACTGCCGCTGCGCTACAAGACCGCCCGGCACGCCTCCGAGAAGCAGCGCATCGCCAAGGCGGTGGCCGACCTCATCGCGCCCGGCGAGGCGGTCGGGCTGACCGGCGGCACGACGACCACCGAGGTGGCGCGCGCCCTGGCCGTGCGCAGCGACCTGGTGTCCGGTACGCCCGCGCTGACCGTCGTCACCAACGCGCTCAACATCGGCAACGAGCTCGCCGTCCGCCCCCAGTTCAAGATCGTGCTCACCGGCGGGGTCGCGCGCCCGCAGTCGTACGAGCTGATCGGACCGCTCGCGGACGGGGTGCTGTCTCAGATCACCCTCGACGTGGCGGTCCTCGGCGTCGTCGGCTTCGACACCACGCACGGCGCCGCCGCGCACGACGAGGCGGAGGCGGCGATCAACCGGCTGCTGTGCGAGCGCGCCGAGCGGGTGATCGTGGCCGCGGACTCCAGCAAGCTGGGGCAGCGGGCGTTCGCCCGGATCTGCGCGGCCGACGCGGTGGACACGCTGGTCACGGACACGGCGGCCACGGCCGAGACCGTACGGCACTTCGAGGAGGCGGGCCTGCGGGTCATCGCGGTCTGAGCCCGCGCGGTCCGGGCCCCGGATCCCGCTCCCGCACGTCCGATTCCACCTACGCTGGGAGCGAGGCGCACTGCGGTCAGGGACTCGGCGGGCCAGGGAGGCTGCGATGAGCACAACCCCGATCGGTACGGACGCATCCACGGCATCGCGCTATCTGCCGATCGCCGAGCACGGGCTGATCGGCGATCTGCGCAGTGTGGCCCTGGTCGGGACGGACGGCACGATCGACTGGTACTGCTGCCCGGCGTTCGACGCCCCGAGCGTCTTCGCGGCGATCCTGGACGCGGAGCGGGGCGGCTGCTTCGAGCTGGCGGCGGCGGTGCCGGCCCGGACCAAGCAGTTCTACTTCCCGGACACGAACGTCCTGATCACCAGGTTCTTCACCGAGGACGGCGTCGGCGAGGTGCAGGACTTCATGCCGGTGGACGGCAGCTCGGTCGAGTCCGAACGGCACCGGCTGATCCGGCGCGTGGTGTGCGTGCGCGGGTCGCTCCCGTTCCGTACGCGGGTCGCGCCGCGCTTCGAGTACGGCACCCAGCCGCACACCGTCCGTATGGTGGGCGAGGTCGCGGTGTTCGAGTCCGAGAAGCTGTCGCTCGGGCTGACCTCGACCATGCCGCTGGAGGTCGACGGGCCGGACGTACGCGCCGAGTTCAAGCTCGCGCAGGGCGAGTCGGCGGTGTTCGCGCTGGACCGGCTCGGCGCCGAGGTGACGCTGCGCCGGTGCGCGCGGACCGAGGCCGAGGAGCAGTTCAACAGCACGGTGGCGTACTGGCGGAAGTGGCTGTCCGCCTCCCAGTACCGGGGCCGCTGGCGGGAGATGGTGCACCGCTCCGCGCTCACCCTGAAGCTGCTCACCTACGCGCCGACCGGCGCGATCGTGGCCGCTCCGACGACGAGCCTGCCCGAGCAGCTCGGCGGGGAACGCAACTGGGACTACCGGTACGTATGGATGCGCGACGCCGCCTTCTGTGTGTACGCGATGCTGCGCCTGGGCTTCACCGAGGAGGCCGAGGCGTTCATGAACTTCCTGACCGAGCACGTCAGTCGGGGCGACGGCTGCCGGACCGGCCCGTTGCAGATCATGTACGGCATCGACGGCCGCGCCGAGCTGCCCGAGCGCGAACTTGGCCATCTGGAGGGGCACATGGGCTCCGCGCCGGTGCGCATCGGCAACGCCGCCGCCGGTCAGCTCCAGCTCGACATCTACGGCGCGCTGATCGACTCGATCTACCTCTACGACAAGTGGGCCAAGCCGATCTCCAGCGACCAGTGGGACGACGTGTGCGCGCTGGTGGACTGGGTGTGCGCCCACTGGGACCAGCCGGACGAGGGCGTCTGGGAGACCCGCGGCGGCCGTAAGAACTTCCTGTACTCGCGGCTGATGTGCTGGGTGGCGATCGAGCGGGCCATCCGGATGGCCAACCGGCGCGGCCTGCCGGCGGATCTGCCGCGCTGGGGCGAGTGCCGGGACACGATCTACCGGCGGATCATGAAGCGGGGCTGGTCCGAGGCCCGGCAGGCCTTCGTCCAGCACGAGGACGACGACGTGCTGGACGCGGCCGTGCTGATGATGCCGCTGGCGAAGTTCATCGCGCCGACCGACCCCAAGTGGCTGTCCACGCTGGACGCCCTCACCGAGGACCTGGTGTCCGACTCGCTGGTCTACCGCTACGACCCGCAGGCGAGCCCCGACGGGCTGCGGGGCGACGAGGGCACGTTCTCCATCTGCTCGTTCTGGTACGTCGAGGCCATGGTCCGGGCCGGCCGGGTCGACGAGGCGCGGCTCGCCTTCGAGAAGATGCTGACGTACGCCAACCATCTGGGCCTGTACGCCGAGGAGATCAGTCACTCGGGCGAGCAACAGGGCAACTTCCCCCAGGCGTTCACCCATCTCGCCCTGATCAGCGCGGCCTTCAATCTGGACCGCGCCCTGGGGTGAGGGCCGTTCACAGGGCTCAACGACAAGACATCCAACTTAGGCGAGGCTAGCCCTTCGTCGTCGCGGACGCGGTCGCCGACGCGTCGGCCGGGAGCCATGAGTTCGCGTTGGAGTGGATCGCGGACACGTGCGGGGCGGTGACGTCCACCGATGGCGTGGTGGCGGTGTTCGACCCCGCCGTGCCCGCGGCGGAAGCGGTCTGACCCCGCTCAGACGGACGCCGTGCGGCGGGCCAGCAGGGAGCGGTGGATCTCCCCCGCGCGGATCGCGGTCGTGGACAGCAGGGTCGAGGTGAGTCCGTGGGTGTGCTCGGTGCCGCCCTGGAGGTAGATCCCCGCGGTGACGTCGTTCGCGGTCTCCACGCGGTGGTCACGGGAGACCCGGATCGCGTCGCCGTCGTCCCGCAGACAGACCTTCGCCGCCTCGCCGAGCAGGGCGGTGAGGTCACGGGGCCGGTAGCCGGTGGCGTGCACGAGCAGATCGGCCCGGAGGGTCTGCTGCTCCCCCGTCGGCAGGAACTCGACCGCCACGTCGAGCGCGCCGTCGCCGCGTTCTCGTACGTCGCGGATGCGGGAGACGTTGAGGAAGCGCAGCCGCTCCCGGCCGGTGACCTTCTCCTGGTACGCCTGGGCGTACAGGGCCTCGATCAACTCCATGTCGACCACGGAGTAGTTGGTGGAGCGGTGGTAGTCGAACAGGGACTGTTTGACCTCGGAGGGGGCGGCGAAGTACACGTCCACCGCCTCCGGGTCGAAGATGCGGTTGGCGAACGGGCTGTCGTCGGCCGGGGTGTAGCCGTACTTGGCGAACACCGCACAGACCTCTGCCTCGGGGAACGAGCGGTGCAGATAGTCGACGGTCTCCGCGGCGCTCTGCCCGGCACCGAGGACGACCGCGCGGCGCACCGGCGCACCGGTGGTGGCGAGTTCGGTCACGCGGGGCAGTAACTGGCTGTTGTGCCAGACGCGTTCGGAGAGTTCCACGCCGGGCGGCACATGGGGCTCCAGGCCGACCGCGACGCTGATGTCACGGGCCCGGCGGGTGACGGTCCGGCCGGGGCGTTCCGGGTCGCGGCAGACCACGTCGAAGTGCGTGACCGTGCCCGTCTCGTCGCGGACGGGGTCGATGGCGGTCACCACATGGCCGTACGCCACCAGGTGCCGCACCCGCTCGGCGGCCCACTCGAAGTATTCGTGGAACTCCACGCGGAGCGGGAAGAGGGTCTTCTGGTTCAGGAAGTCGACCAGCCGGCCGCGCTCGCGCAGGAAACACAGGAAGCTGAAGTCGCTGGCCGGATCGCGCAGCGTGACAAGGTCCTTGAGAAACGACACCTGCATCGTGGCGTCGTCGATGAGCATGCCCCGGTGCCAGCCGAAACCCGACTGCCGTTCCAGGAAAAGGGCGTTGATCCGACGGTCCGCCGGAAGGTTCGCGTTGTGTTCGTCAATCGCTATGGCCAGGGCGAGATTTGACGGCCCGAAGCCGATTCCGAGGACGTCGTAGGTGGTGTCCGATCCCGTGAGCGGTGACTTCACCGTGGCATCGCCTCCCTCAGGCAGCCACATGTTAGATAAGGTTAGCCTTACCTTGCAATGGAGCCCGCCGAAGGGGAGAACCGCATGCGCGTCGCCATGTTCGGCTACCAGACCTGGGGCCACCGCACACTCCAGGCCCTGCTGGACTCCGACCACGAGGTCGTCCTCGTGGTCACCCACCCCAAGAGCGACCACGCCTACGAGAAGATCTGGGGCGACTCCGTCGCCGAGCTGGCCGAGAAGCACGACGTCCCCGTCCTCCTGCGCAACCGACCCGACGACCCCGAACTCCTCGCCGCGCTGCGCGAGGCCAGGCCCGACATCCTCGTGGCCAACAACTGGCGCACCTGGCTGCCGCCGGAACTCTTCGACCTGCCCCCGCACGGCACGCTCAACGTCCACGACTCGCTGCTGCCGTCCTACGCCGGCTTCTCCCCCATCATCTGGGCGCTCATCAACGGCGAGGAGCGGGTCGGCGTCACCGCGCACCGCATGAACGCCGAGCTGGACGCCGGGGACATCCTGGTGCAGCGCTCGGTGACGGTCGGGCCGAACGACACGGCGACGGACCTGTTCCACCGCACGGTCGACCTGATCGCACCCATCGTGCGCGAGTCGCTGGACCTCATCGACTCCGGCCGGGCGGCCTCGCACTGGCAGCCCCAGGACCGCAGCCGCGCGACCTTCTTCCACAAGCGGTCCCTGGAGGACAGCCGCATCGACTGGCACTGGCCCGCGGAGCGCCTGGAGCGACTGGTGCGGGCCCAGTCGGACCCGTATCCCAACGCGTACACGTTCCATCGCGGGCAGCGCATCAGGATCGTCTCGGCCGCCGTCTCCGAGGGCCGCTACGGCGGCACTCCGGGCCGCGTCTTCATTCCCGAGGGCGACGGCGTGGTCGTCGTGGCCGGCGCGGACGCGCACAGCGGCCGCCACCCGGGTCTGGTCATCCGGCGGCTGCGCACCGACGACGGCATGGAGTACGCGGCGAGGGACTACTTCCGCACGATGGGGGGCTATCTCTCCAGCCACCCGTGACCAAAGAACGCCAACTGCCGCCAAAAGCGAAGAAGTTGTCCGAAACTCATTGCTAAGGCAAGGCTTACCTTGCTTTACTGGCGCGCATGTCGAGAAAGCTCCTCAGCACCCTTCTCACCGCCGCCCTGGCCGCCGCCCTGGCGGCCTGCGGCTCCGTCAAGGACGACTCGAACACCTCCTCCGACACCTCCGGAGACGCGAAGGCGGACTCCTCGTCCGCCTTCCCGGTGTCCATCAAGCACAAGTTCGGCACCACGAAGATCGCCAAGGCGCCCGAGCGGATCGTGGTGATCGGCAACGGCGGCACCGACGACATCGACGCGCTGTACGCCCTGGGTGTCACACCGGTCGCGGTCTCCAAGGACGCCCTCAGCAAGGACGGCGTCTACCCCTGGCTGAAGGACAGGATCGACACCGGGAAGACCGAGCTGCTCGACACGCTGACCGCCGTCGACTACGAGAAGGTCGCGTCCCTCCAGCCCGATCTGATCCTCGCCACCTCCGACTTCACCCTGGACAAGGACTACAAGAAGCTCGCCGCGGTGGCGCCGACCATCGGCTACGAGACGGCCTGGGGGCAGCAGACCTGGCAGGAGCACGTCCAGGTGGTCGCGCAGGCCGTCGGCAAGGAGGAGCGGGGCGCGCAGGTCATCAAGGAGACCGAGGACAGCATCGCCGCGGTGCAGGAGAAGCACCCGAAGCTGCGGGGCAAGACCTACAGCCTGTCCATCGGCAACACTCCGGCGAAGATCTTCACGATCGCCTCCGAGGACGACTTCGCCGCCAAGCTGATGAGCCAGGTCGGGATGGGTCTGACGCCGTCGGTGAAGAACATCAAGACGGTCAACGGCAGCCCGACCGGCGAGCTGTCCTTCGAGCAGCTCGACAAGCTCGACGCCGACCTGGTCGTCATCGCCTTCACCACACCGGATCTGAAGAAGGCGTTCGAGTCCAGTGACCTGGTGAAGAACATGGCCGCGGTGAAGGACGACCGGTACGTCGTCACCGACGTCGCGACCATCAGCCAGCTCCGCAGCCCGTCCGCGCTGGGCATCCCGTGGGCACTGAACAACCTGGAGCCGGGCTTCGAGAAGCTCGACTGACCGCCCGAGGGGGGCGGCGGAGGAGGGGCTGGGGCACCTGCGGGCACCCCAGCCCCTCCTCCTCGTGTCTCCTCAGGTGTCCCGCAGCGCGGAGTCGATCTCCTCCGCCGACATGTCCTCGATCTCCAGGTGGATCGCGGCGACCTGTTCGAGCCGCCCGGCCGTCTCCTCCTCGGCGGAGAGCCGCTTGGCCATGCCACCGGCCGTGAGGGTCGCGAACAGGGAGCGTACGGACACCTCCGAGGTGTCCAGCGCCTCCCGCAGCCGGCCGACGATCACGGTCGCGAGGACCGAGTCGCCGCCGAGGGCGAAGAAACCGTCGTCGAGGCCGACGCGTTCGACGCCGAGGACGTCCTGCCAGACACGCGCCACGACCGTCTCCAGGGCGGTGCCGGGGGCCCGGTGCCGCTCCGCCTCGTCCACCTGCCACAGCTCCCGCACCGCACGCCGGTCGAGCTTGCCGTTGGGGGTGAGCGGGAGCTCCTCGGCCACGGTGATCCGGGCCGGGACCATGTGCGGCGGCAGCACGGAGCGCGCCCAGTCGCGCAGCTCCTCCTCGGCCGTGCCGGCGTCGGCGGCCACCGCGGCCGCCAGCTGGACGCCCTGCCCCCGGGTCAGCCCGGCGACGGCACGCCGTACGGCGCGGTGGCCCGCGAGCGCCGACTCGACCTCGCCCAGTTCGATCCGGAAGCCACGCAGCTTGACCTGGTGGTCCCGGCGGCCGAGGAACTCCAGGGTGCCGTCCGGCCAGTACCGCGCCAGGTCACCGGTGCGGTACCAGCGCAGCCCGTCGGCCTCGGTGAACTTCTCGGCCGTACGGGACGGATCGGCCCGGTAGCCGAGGGCCACCCCGTCCCCGCCGATCCACAACTCACCCGGTACCCAGTCCGGACAGTCCCGCCCGTGGCCGTCGACGACCCGGCAGCGGACGTTGCGCAACGGAGTCCCGTACGGCACCGCCCGCCAGTGCGCCGGGACTTGCCCCTCGGTCACCTCGCAGACCGTGGAGTGGATCGCGGTCTCCGTCGTCCCGCCCAACCCGGTGAACCGGCACCCGGGGGCCCGCTCCGCCAGCCGCCCCGGCAGGTCGGTGCCCACCCAGTCGCCGCCGAGCAACACGGCTCGCAGGCCGACGAGTTCGCCGGGCGCGGTGGCGAGCAGAAGCATGTCGAGGAGCGGGGGTGCGCAGTTGAGGACCGTCACTCCATGGGTGCGGACGAGGTCGGCCCACTGGCTCGCCTCGCGCCGGTCGTCCTCGTCGACCAGCACGACGGCGCCGCCCGCGCTCAGCAGCCCGAAGACGTCGTAGACGGAGAGGTCGAAGTCCAGGGCGGACAGGGCGAGACAGCGGTCCGAAGTACCCACGCCGTAACGGTTGTTGAGGTCGTCGACGGTGTTCATTGCGGCCCGGTGCGGGACTTCGACGCCCTTGGGTTCGCCGGTGGAGCCGGAGGTGAACAGCACGTACGCGGGCTGTTCCTCTTCCACGGTGAGCGGCTTCGCGACGGGTGCGGCGGTGCGCAGGGCCTCGGCGACGGGCAGGGCGTGGACGCCGGCGTCCTCGAACGGGCGTCCGTCGGTCAGCGCGACCCGGAACCCGGCGGTGGCGCGGATGCGGTCGCGGCGGGCGGGCGGCTGCTCGACGCCGATCGGCACGTACGCGGCGCCGGCGGCCAGCACGCCGAGGACCGCGGTGATCTGGTCGGGCCCCTTGGGGAGGCTGACCGCGACGGTGTCGCCGGGCCGCACGCCATGTGCCACGAGGACGGCTGCCGTACGCAGGGCGCGGTCCGCCAACTCGCCGTAGGACAGGGCTCCTTCGGTGGCCCACAGCAGGGCCGGAGCATCCGGCTGCTCGGCGGCGCGTTCGAAGAAGCCCTGGTGGAGCAGCCGGTGGCTGCGCGGGCCCTCGGTGGAGTTCACCTTGGCGCGGACCGCCGACTGCTCGGCGGGCAGCAGAGCGGGGAGCGGGCGGTCCCAGACCGTGTCGTCGGTGCCGAGCCGGGTGACGAGCCCGTGGAAGGCGGTGAACATCGCGTCGACCAGTCCGGCCGGGAAGGCGTCCTCGCGGACGTCCCAGTTGACCAGCAGTCCGCCGTCGACCTCGGTCACCTGGGCGTCGAGGAGCACCTGCGGCCCCTGGGAGATGATCCAGACGGGTTTGCCGAAGCACTTCCGTACGCCCGTGTCGAACAGTTCACCGAGGTTGAGGGCGCTGGTGAACACCACGGGCGCCAGGACCTGCTCGCCGCCCAGCCGGGACAGGTCGCGCAGCACCTCCACACCGGAGTAGTCGGAGTGCGCCGCGTCGGTGTGCATACGGTCCTGCAGGCGCCGTGCGTGATCGGTGAACGAGCCCGGTTCGGTCAGGTCGACGTCGAGCAGCACCGAGCTGGTGAAGTCGCCGACGAGCAGGTCGACGTCGGGGTGGGAGCCCCTGCGATCGAACATCGGGACGTTCAGCAGGAAGCGCGGCTGTCCGCTCCAGGCCGCCAGCACCTCCGAGAAGGCGGTCGCCACCGCCATGGCCGGGGTCAGCCCGTGCTGGTGGGCGCGGGCGGTCAGCCGCCGCTTCTCGTCCGGCGGCAGCCAGTGGTGCCGGCGGGTCACCCGCGTCGGGTCGGTGCGCTCGGCCTCGGGGACGAGCGGGAGTTCGGGGGCGCTGGGCAGTCCGGGTATCCGCTGCTGCCACCACCGCTGTGCCTGGTCGCGGCTCAGCCGCCGTACGTCCGCGCGCTCGGCGAGGTACTCCGGATAGCTGGTGCGGATGGCCGGGAGCGGTGTGCCCGGGTCTTCGTACAGTTTGGCGAGGTCGGAGAGCAGCACCCGGTAGCTGAGCGCGTCGGCGGCGAGCATGTCGACGTCGACGTGCAGTCGGCTCGTGCCGTCCGGCAGCAGCGACAGCCGCACGGAGAAGACCTCACCGGCCGCGATGTCCAGGCGGGCGTGCGAGGAGGAGTGGCGGACGTCCTCCAGCGCGGCCGCGGCCGCGTCGGCGTCCAGCGTGCGCAGGTCGTGAAGGACGGTCGCGGGGCCGGTGAGGTCGGGCAGGATCTGCTGGCGGCCGTCGTCGGTGAAGCGGGCGCGCAGCATGCCGTGGCGGGCCGCGAGGGCCCGTACGGCCGTGTCGAGGCGGCTTGGGTCGACGCCGGTGCCGTCGAACTCGACGTAGAGGTGGGCGGCGACGGAGCCGAGGGTGGTCGCGTCGCCGCGGCCGATCCAGTACGCGTGCTGCATCACGGCCAGCGGGAACGGCTCGCGGGGTTCGGGCGCGGCGGGCGGCGGGGGCGGGGTCCGTTCGGCGGCCGGGACGTGGGCCGCGAGCAGCTCCCGCCAGGCGCGCAGGGTCGGTTCCTTGGCCAGTTCGGCGAAGCTGACCCGGACGCCCCGCTTGCGCCAGCCACCCGCGATCCTCATCAGGGTGATCGAGTCCAGGCCCCAGGCGATGAGGCTGTCGTCCTCGCTCGGCGCCGCCTTCGAGCCGAATGTGTCGGTGACCGAACGGAGCAGCTCGTCCGCGGTCGGGTGGTGCTGCGTCACCGGTTCCTCCGAAGTCGTCCGTTGGCTCAGAATTCGTCGAGGTCGTGCTCGAAGTCGTCGAGGTCCTCCTGCGTCAGTTCGACCAAGGGGAGGTCCGACGGGGTGAGGCCACCGGCCGGCGTGTGCCGGGCCAGGCCGTGCAGGGCGTGTTCCCAGAGGCCGAGCAGGTCCCGTGCCTCGGCCTCGGTCAGGAAGGAGTCCGGCCAGGAGGCGGAGACGTGCAGCCGGACACCGTCCGTCTCCTCTACGGCGACGGCGTTGATCTCCAGGCCGAGAACACTGGCCGGAGTCGGCACCCGGAGCATGGGGGCTTCGGGAGCGAGCTCCCATGGCTCCTCCCGCGAGCCGGAGGCGGTGAAGCGGCCCAGGTAGTTGAAGAGGATCTGCGGCTGCGACAGTTTCTCCAGAACTGGTGCAGTGTCGGGGTTGAGGTGGCGCAGGAGGCCGTAGCCGATCCCGTGGTCGGGTACGGCGCGCAACTGCTCCTTGATCCGCTTGAGCGCGCTGCCCGCGGCCGGCCCTCCGGACAGCGCGTCGTCCACGTCCAGCGGGCCGGGGTCGATGCCGACGGGGTGGAAGGTGGTGAACCAGCCGACGGTGGACGACAGATCGACGCCCTCGACGATGCCGTCCTCGCGCCCGTGCCCCTCAAGGCCGACCAGCAGCGCACGCCCGCTCAGGTCACCACGCCGCTCCCGCCAGGCCGTGGCGGCGAGGGCGAGGGCGGTGAGCAGGACGTCGGGGACGGCGGCGTGATAGGCGGCGGGCACGTCGGCCAGCAGGGGCTCGGTGAGGGCGGGTGGCAGCACCAGGCTGCGCTCCTGTGACGTGGCCCCGGCGCCAGGGCTGCGGTCGATCAGCGGACGTGCGTCGTCCAACGCTCGTGTCCACCAAGCCAGTTCGTGTATCCGGTCGGGCTTGCGGGCCTCCTCGCCGAGGAGTCTGCTCCAGGTGCGGAAGGAGGTGCCGCCGCGCGGCAGGGGACGGCCGGACTGCCAGGCCTCCGCCAGGTCGGCCATGATGATCCGCCAGGACACACCGTCGACGACCAGGTGATGGGCCACGAGCAGCAGCCGTCCCGGGTCGGTGAACCAGACGGCCTGGAGCATGCGCCCGGCCGCCGGGTCGAGCCGGGCCACCGCGGCGGCCAGCTCGTCGTCGAGTGCCGCGTCCCGCACCTGGCTGAGCAGGTCGCCCGCACGGACCGCTCCTTCGGCCGGTACGACCAGCTTGTCCGTCAGCCGGGCGCGGAGCACGTCGTGGCGGTCCAGCACCGCTTGGAGTACGTCGACGGCGGTGTCGTACGTCAGATCCGGCGGGGTCACGAGCAGCACCGCCTGGGCGAGCCCGGCGTAGGAGCCGTCGGGGCCGGCCGTCCAGTGCATGATCGGGGTCAGGTCCGCCTCGCCGGCCGGCTCGTCCACGGGGGCGGTGTCGGTGCGCTCGGCGGAGGCTGCCGCCGCCAGACCGGCCGGGGTCGGGGTCTGGAAGACCTGACGGGGGCTCAGGGCCAGGCCGGCCTTGCGGGCCAGGGTGACCAGTCGGATGGAGACGATGCTGTCGCCGCCGAGCTCGAAGAAGTTGTCGTCGACGTCGACGCTGCTCAGCCCGAGCACGGAGGCGAACAACTCGCAGAGCAGGCGCTCGCGTGGGTCGGCGGGTGCGCGGGTCGGTGTACCCGAGGCCGGGGTCCGGGGTGCGGGCAGGGAGGCTCGGTCGACCTTGCCGGAGGGCAGGAGGGGGAAGGCGTCGAGGGCGGTGAGGGTGCGCGGCACCATGTGTTCGGGCAGCCGTTCACGGAGCCAGCCGTGCAGGTCCCCGAGGTCGTCGACGGCCAGGTAGTACCCGGCGAGCTGCTTGACGCCGGGGGCGTCCTCCCGGATGACCACCACCCCGCGCCGGACGCCGGGATGCTGTTCGAGGACGGCCTCGATCTCCTCCAGCTCGACCCGCATGCCGCGGATCTTCACCTGGTTGTCCGCCCGGCCGAGGAACTCCAGGGTGCCGTCGCGCTGCCACCGCACCAGGTCGCCGGTGCGGTAGAGCCGTTCGCCGGGCGGGCCGAAGGGGTCGGCCACCCAGTGGTCGGCGGTGCGGCGCGGGTCGTTCACATAGCCGCGGCCGAGGTAGACGCCCCCGGCGTACAACTCGCCGGGCACGCCGACCGGCACCGGCTGCAGGCGGTCGTCGAGGACGTGGAGCCGCGTGTTGCCGTTGGGCCGCCCGATGGAGACGGCGCTGCGGATGGCGCCGGTGCGGTACACGACGTGGCTGACGCCGATGGTGGCCTCGGCCGGTCCGTACCCGTGGTACATCACAGCCCGGCTCGCCGTGCGGAAGCGGGCGAACAGCTCGGGGGTGAGCACCTCGCCGCCGCACCACACGTGCCGCAGCGAGCCGGCCCGGCGGGCGAAGCCGTCCAGCTCCAGGAGCAGGTCGAGCATCGAGGAGACGAGGTAGGTGAAGGTGACCCGGTGGCGCTCGACGGTGTCGAGGAGGTAGTCGACGTCGCGTTCGCCGCCCGGTTCGGCGATCACCACGCGGCCGCCGTTCACCAGCGGCAGGAAGAACTCGTTGATGGAGATGTCGAAGCCGAGCGGCGCCTTGAACAGGGCGGCGTCGTCGGTCCCGAAGCCGAGCAGCCCGCGCTGCCACAGCAGGCGGTGCGCGATGGCCCGGTGCCGGATCATGGCGCCCTTGGGGACGCCGGTGGAGCAGGAGGTGTAGATGACGTAGGCGAGGCCCTCGGGATCGACGGCGACGTCAGGGTTCTCCGGCTGCTCCGGACCGTCCAGGCGCACCTCCACGAACGGCGGGGCGTCGTCCCCGAGAACGGCTCCGTCGCCGCCCTGCTTTCCCAGGACCGCCGTCAACGCCGCGCTCCGGCAGACTTCGGCCACCCGGCGCGCCGGCCACGACGGCTCCAGCGGCACGAAAGCCCCGCCCGCCTTCAGCACGGCGAGCAGTCCTACGACCATCTCCACCGAGCGGTCCAGATGGATCCCGACGCGGCGCTCGGGCCCCACGCCCAGTGAAGTCAGCTGCCGGGCGAGGCCGTTGGCGCGATCGTTGAGCTCGGCGTACGTCAGTCGCGTCCCGCCCTCGATGCCGTACTCCACGGCCGTGGCGCGAGGGGTCCGCGCCGCCTGTTCCTCGAACAGCGCGGTGAGGGTGGTGGCCGGCATGGGGTGCGCGGTGTCGTTCCACTCCCCCAGCATCAGGGCCCGCTCGCGCGGGGTGAGGACGTCGGCGAGGGAGACGGGCAGATCCGGGCGCCGGGCCAGGTCGCCTGCCAGCCGCACGAACCGCTCGACCATGTCCTGGGCGGTTTCGCCGTCGTACAGGTCGCGGTTGTACACGAGCGCACCGGTTATGCCGTGGCCGTCCGGCTGTTCGAAGACATGGAAGGCGAGGTCGGTCTTCGCCGTGTAGAAGTCGACGCGTGGTTCGCTCAGCGTCAGGCCCGCGAACTCCCTTGTCTCCTGCGGGACTTGCTGATGCGCGAGCATCACCTGGAACAGCGGGTGCCGGCCCATGGAGCGGGTCGGGGCGAGCGCGTCCACCAGCCGTTCGAACGGCAGGTCCTGGTGGGCGTAGGCGTCCACGTCCGTCTCGCGCACCCGGGCCAGCAGGGTGCGGAACGTCGGGTCGCCGGAGACGTCGGTACGCAGGACCAGGGTGTTGACGAACAGGCCCACCAGGTCGTCGAGGGCCGCGTCGCCCCGGCCGGCGACGGGGGTGCCGAGGGGGATGTCGTCTCCGGCGCCCAGCCGGCGGAGCAGGACCGCCAGGGCGGCCTGGAGCGCCATGAAGACGGTGCCGCCGGCCTCAGCGGCGAGGTCGCGCAGCGTGCGGTGGACCTCGGCGTCGAGGGTGAAGTCCACGGCTCCGGCCCGGTAGCCGGCGACGGCCGGCCGAGGGCGGTCGACCGGGAGCTGGAGTTCTTCGGGTGCCCCGTCCAACTGCCGTGACCAGTAGTCCAGTTCGGCGTCGGTGAGGCCGCCTTCGTCGAGCAACTGGCGCTGCCACAGCGTGTAGTCGGCGTACTGCACGGGGAGCGGAGGCCATTCGGGACGGGTGCCGCGCAGCCTGGCCGCGTACGCCGTCTCCAGGTCGCGCAGCAGTGGCTCCGCCGACCAGCCGTCGGTGGCGATGTGGTGGACGAGCAGGAGCAGGACGTGCTCGTCGGGGGCGAGAGCGTACAGCGTGGCCCGTACGGGGATCTCGGCGTCCAGTGCGAAGGAGTGCGCGGCGGCCTCGCGCAGCAGGGCGTCGACCTCCCCGGCCCGGGTCGGTACGACCTCGAAGGGCACGGTGGCCTGCGGCAGGATCCGCTGGTAGGGCGTGCCGTCGTCGTCCGGGTAGATCGTGCGCAGCACCTCGTGGCGGTCGACGACGTCGTGGAGGGCCGTGCGCAGGGCGGCTGCGTCGAGCGGTCCGGTCAGACGCACGGCGGTGTGGATGTTGTACGTCGGGCTGGGTCCCTCCAGCCGGTACAGGAACCACAGCCTCGCCTGCGCGGAGGACAGCGGCACCGGGTCCGGGCGGAGGGCCGGCCGTAGCACGGGGCGCTGTTCGGCGGCCGGGGCCTCCAGGAGCGGGGCGAGCTCGGCCACGGTCGGTGTGTCGAAGACCGCCCGCAGGGGGACGACGGCCCCCAGCTCGGCCCGGGCGCGGGCGACCAGGCGGGTGGCCAGGACCGAGTGGCCGCCGAGGGCGAAGAACTCGTCGTGGATGCCGACCGCAGGCAGCCCGAGCAGGTCGGCGAAGAGGGCGCAGAGGGCCGCTTCCGCGTCGGTGCGGGGAGCCGTCGCGGTGGTGAGGTCGGAGAGGTCGGGGGCGGGCAGGGCCGCTCGGTCGAGTTTGCCGTTGGGGGTGAGCGGCAGATCGGCGAGGATGACGACGGCGGCGGGCACCAGGTGCTCCGGGAGCTTCGCCTTGAGGTCCTGCCTGACCCGCAACGGCTCCAGCGGGGCGCCGGGTTGGGGTACCGCGTAGGCGACCAGCCTCGGTTCGCCCGGCTGGTCCTGACGTACCGTCACGACCGCTTGGGACACGCCGGGCAGTGCGGCCAGGGCGGCCTCGGTCTCGCCGGGCTCGACGCGGAAGCCGCGTATCTTCACCTGGTCGTCGGACCGGCCGAGGAACTCCAGCACGCCCTGCGCGCTCCAGCGCACCAGGTCACCGGTGCGGTAGAGGCGGGTGCCGGGTGGGCCGTAGGGGTCGGCGACGAAGCGGTCCGCGGTGAGGCCGGGGCGGCCGAGGTAGCCGCGGGCGAGCTGGGCGCCGCCCAGGTAGAGCTCGCCGGAGACGCCGGGCGGTACCGGGCGCAGGTGTTCGTCCAGGACCAGGGTGCGGGTGTTCCACACCGGGCGGCCGATCGGTACGGACCCGGCGGCGGACCTGGTCCCGGCGGCGCACGGCCAGGCGGTGACGTCGACGGCGGCCTCGGTCGGGCCGTACAGGTTGTGCAGCTCGGTGCGGGGCAGCAGCTCAGCGCACCGGTCGGCGAGTTCGGTGGGCAGGGCCTCGCCGCTGCACACCAGTCGGCGGAGCACTCCGCGTGCCCGCCCGGCGGCCGGGTCGTCGAGGAAGACACGCAGCATCGAGGGGACGAAGTGCGCGGTCGTGACGCGTCGGTCGTGGATCAGCTCGGCGAGGTAGCCGGGGTCGCGGTGGCCGCCGGGGCGGGCGAGCACGAGGACGGCCCCGGTGATCAACGGCCAGAAGAACTCCCACACGGAGACGTCGAAGCCGGCCGGCGTCTTCTGCAGTACCCGGTCGTCCGGGCCGAGTCGGTACGTGTCCTGCATCCACACCAGCCGGTTGACGATCCCGGCGTGCGGGACGACGGCTCCCTTGGGCCGGCCCGTGGAGCCGGAGGTGTAGATGACGTAGGCGGGGTGCTCGGGGCGCAGGGGCTGAAGGCGGTCGGCGTCGGTGAGTTCGGTGGGGTCGAAGGCGGTGGTGTCCGTGTCGAGCAGGAGGAGGGGCACGCCGGGTGGCAGGATCCGTGCGGTGTCCGGGGCGGTGAGGACGAGGGCCGGCGCGGCGTCCTCCACCATGAACGCCAGCCGCTCGGCCGGGTACCCGGTGTCCAGCGGGACGTAGGCCGCACCGGCCTTGAGTACCGCGAGCAGCGCCACCACCAGGTCGGTTCCGCGGTCGAGGGCCACCGCGACACGGGCCTCGGGACCGACTCCGTGGGAGATCAGCAGGCGGGCGAACCGGTTGGCGCGGGCGTGCAGCTCGGCGTAGTCGAGAGCGGGCCGGTCGTCGTCGGCGATGAGGGCGGGAGCGTCAGGGGTGCGGGCGGCCTGCTGGGCGAGGAGGTCGGTGAGGTGGGGGGCGGCCGGGACCGGGCGGTCGGTGGCGTTCCACTCCTCCAGCACCCGGTGCTGCTCGGTGTCGCCCATCAACGGCAGGCGTGACACGGGAAGTTCGGGCTCGGTGAGGGCTGCCGCGAGGAGTGTCTCCAGGTGGCGGAGCTGCCGGTCGACGGTGTCCGGGATGAACAGGGCGCTGCGATAGGTGGCCTCGATCCGCAGCCGGCCGTCGGTGAGGAACGCCTCCAGGGACAGGTCGAACTGGGTCGTGTCGTTGTGGACGGTCTGCCATGCGGCGGTCACCCCCGGGAACTGCGGCCCTTCGAGTCCCTGGGTGAGGAAGAGGAGCATGACGTCGAAGTAGACGGCGCGTCCCGGCTGCCGTTCCGGCTTCAGCTGCTCGACCAGCTTGTCGAAGGGCATGTCCTGGTGGGCGTATCCGTCCGTGCACAACTGGCGTACGCGCTCGACCAGTTCCACGAATCCGGGGTCGCCTTCGAGGTCGGCGCGCAGGGCGAGGGTGTTGCCGAAGTTGCCGATCAGCTTTTCGAGGCCGGGTAGGTCGCGGTTCATCACGGCGGAGCCGATGGGGATGTCGGTGGCGCCGGTGGTGCGGTGCAGCAGGGCCGCCAGGCCGGCGAACAGCACCATGAAGGGGGTGACGCCCGCGTTGCGCGCGAAGGCGGTGAGGCGTTCGGTGACGTCGGGGGCGAAGGTGTGGAAGCGGCGGTCGCCGTGCGCGGTGGGGCGGGCGGTGCGGGGGGCGTCGGTGGGCAGGGCTAGGGGGCGGGGTGCGGGGGTCAGGGCGGCGCGCCAGTGGTCGAGATGCCCGGCCAGGCGTTCGTCGGTCCAGGTGGTGTGCTGCCAGTGCGCGAAGTCGCCGTATTGAACGGGTAGTTGTTCCAGATCGGCGGGCTCACCGGTGGCCGCCGCGCGGTAGAGGGCGGTGAGGTCGTGGGAGAGGGCGTTGAACGTCCCGCCGTCCCAAGCGATGTGATGGACGGTCAGGACGAGGGTGTGGTCCTGCTCCGCCCGCTGGATCAGCAGGGTGCGCAGGGGGTGGTGGGCGGCGAGGTCGAAGGGGGTGGCCGAGGCGGTCCGGGCGAGGGCCGACGCCTGCCGGTCCTGCTCCTCTCCTGTCAGCCCGCGCAGGTCGGCGGTGGCGAACTCCAGCTCCGCGCCCGCGTCCACGATCTGTTCCGGCGTGCCGTCCTCGGCGGCCGGGTAGCGGGTGCGCAGCACCTCGTGGCGGTCGATCAGGTCCTGCAAGGCCGTGCGCAGGGCGGGCGTGTCGAGGGGGCCGCGCAGACGGATCGCGAGGCAGACGTTGTAGGCGGGGCTGGCCGGGTCGAGTTGCTGGAGCAGCCACATCCGGGACTGGGCGTACGACAACGGCAGCCGGGCCGTGTCCGCCGGGCGCCGGGGGATCCGCTCGGAGCGGTCGGCCGTGCCGGCCAGGCCCGCGCTCTCCAGCCGGCGGCGAAGGAGTTCGCGCTTGCGTGCCGCGAGGTCGGCGGTGGGGGTCTGCGTCACTGGTCGCCGCCTTTCAGGAGCAGTTCTAGGGACGTGGTCCACAGCGCGGCGAGCCGTTGGATCTCCGGCTCGGGGAAGAGCCGCTGCGGCCACTGCCAGCACACCGACAGTTCGGTTCCGGTGATCACCGCGTCGACGACGAGGGCGTAGGGGGCGGGCATCTCGGGGTCGGCGCCGCTGCCCATGGCACCGGTCTCGGGTGCGCTGGTGAACACGGCGTTGTCGCGCCGCTCGCCCAGGGTCATGCGTCCCAGGTAGTTGAACTGGATCTGGGGCTCGGCGAGTTGAGCCAGCTGTCGGCTCGCCTCCGGGTCGAGGTGGCGGAGCAGGCCGTAGCCGATGCCCTTGTCGGGCAGGGCGGCGAGCTGGTCGCGGACGCGGCGTACCTGGTCCGCTCCGGGCGGGGGACCGGGATCCAGCCGGACCGGGAAGACGCTGGTGAACCAGCCGAGGGTGCTGGAGAGGTCGGCGCCGGGGACGAGGTGCTCCTCGCGGCCGTGGCCCTCCAGGGCGATCAGTACGGAGGGGTCGGGTGCGGGTGCGCCGCGCCAGGCCGGTACGGCGAGTGCCAGGGCGGTGAGCAGCACGTCCTGGAGGGAGGCGGTGGTCGTCAGGGGTTCGGTGATGTCGGGGCCCAGGGTGGTCCAGTGCCTGCGGACGGTGGCCCGGGTGTCGTGGGCGGAGTCCAGGGGGCCGGTTCCGAGGGGTGGTTCGGGTCGGTCCAGCACGCCCTTCCAGAAGGCGAGTTCGGGCGACCGGTTCGGCGCCAGCTCATGGAGCGCCCGCGCCCACTCCCGGAAGGAGGTGCCGACGGGCGACAGGTCCCTGCGCTCCCAGGCGGCGGCCAGGTCGGCGACGAGCACGCCCCAGGACGCGGCATCCGTCACCAGGTGGTGCAGCACGACCAGGAGCCGACCCTCGCGACCGCCTCCGGCGTCGAACCACAGGAACCGCGCCATCGCCCCGGCGGCAGGGTCGAGTTCGGCGACGAGCTCGTCCATCGCCTCCGGCACGAGGGTGCCGGTCGCCGTGTGATCCAGACGCTCGGCGTCGATACGGCGTACGCAGCCGGCGGCGCTGGTCGACCCCGGGGATGCGGCGTGGAAGCGCCAGGAACCGTCGCCTGCCCGGGTGAAGGTGGAGCGCAGCAGGTCGTGCCGGTCCAGGACGGACTGGACGGTGCGGTGCAGGCCGTCGAGGTCCATGTCGGGCGGGGTGCGCAGGAAACGGGCCTGGCTGAGGGCGCGGAAGGGGCCGTTCTGTTCGGTGAGCCAGGTCAGGACGGGGGTGAGGGGGATGTCACCGGTTCCCGCGTCGGGGTCGCTCGTGCGGCGTTCGGTGGCTTGCGCGAGGTGCTCGGTGGTGGCCGCGTGATCGGCGAGTTCCGCGAGTTCCGCGAGTTCCGCGATTGTGGGCCGCTCGAAGACGTCGCGGGGTGAGATCGCCAGCCCGGCGGCCCGTGCCTGGCTGACCAGCCGCATCGACACGATGCTGTCGCCGCCCAGCGTGAAGAAGCTGTCGTGCACGCCGACCGCGTCCAGTCCGAGCACCTCGGCGAACAGCGCGGCGAGCCGCTGCTCGACCGGGTTCCGGGGCGGCTGCGCGGCCGGCCCCGCGGAGCGGGAGGGTGGTGGGAGGGCGGCGGTGTCCAGCTTGCCGTTGAGGGTGAGCGGGAAGCCGTCCACCGGGACGAAGGCCGACGGGACCATGTAGTCGGGGAGTACGGCGGCGACGGCGCGGCGCAGTAGTTCGGCCGTCTCCTCGGCCGTGTCCTCATCCGGGGGTGCGGGCGAGGTTACGGAGGGCGCGGCGAAGATGACGTAAGCCACCAGGCGCCGTACTCCGGGCGTGTCCTCGCGGACGACGACGGCCGCGCGCTCGACCAGGTCCTGTTCCAGCAGCACCGCCTCGACCTCGCCGGGTTCGATCCGGTATCCCCTGATCTTGACCTGGTCGTCGACCCGGCCGAGGCACTCCACCAGTCCGTCCGCGGTCCAGCGGGCCACGTCGCCCGTGCGGTACATGCGGGCGCCGGGGCTGTCGGCGAAGGGGTCGGCGACGAAGCGGCTCGCGGTGGCGGCGGGTTGGCCGAGGTAGCCCCTCGCCAGGCCGGCGCCGGCCATGTACAGCTCGCCCTCGACACCGACGGGCACGGGGTTGAGGTGGCCGTCCAGGACGTAGAGGGTGCCGCCCGCCACGGGGCGGCCGATCGCCGGTCGCTCGGTGAGGGCGAGGTCGCAGTCCGCCGAGTCGACGGTGCATTCGGTGGGGCCGTAGAGGTTGTGCGCGGCGAGACCGGGGGTGGCACGCAGGGTGCGCCACAGGTCCGGGGGTACGGCCTCGCCGCCGACGCCGAGCACCTTCAGCCGGGCCCGCCAGTCGCCGCCCTGGGCGACGAGTTCGCCCAGCAGGGACGGGGAGAGCTCGATGAACTCGATGCGCTGCCGGGCGAGGAAGTCCCGCAGGGCTGTGGGGTCGCGGCGGATGTCCTCCGGGACCAGGTGGAGTTCGTGGCCGGCGAACATCCACAGCATGGGTTGCCAGGAGGCGTCGAAGGCGGTGGGCCAGGCGTGGCCTACGCGGAGGGCTCCGCCGGTGGCTGTGGAGGCCGGTTGGTGGAGGGCTTTGTTGTGGGCGGTGAAGAGGTTGGTTATGGCTCGGTGGGGGATGACCACGGCCTTGGGGCGACCAGTGGAGCCGGAGGTGTAGATGACGTAGGCGGGGTGTTCGGGGAGGAGGGGTTGGAGCCGGTCGGTGTCCGTGAGGTTGGAGGCCGGGATGTGTTCGAGGCGCTTGCGGGTGTCGGGGGCGTCGAGGACGACGCAGCGGTCGGGTGGCAGGGCCGGCGGGCGGCTGCGGGTTGTCTGTGGCTGGTCGCGCCCACGCGGCGCAGCCGCATATGTCACAGCCCCGCGCCCCTTGAAGGGCGCCGCAGTGGACGTCGTGATGAGCGCGACGGGGCTTGCGTCCGCCAGCATTGCGGCGATGCGCTCCTTTGGCCATGCCGGGTCCAGGGGCAGATAGGCCGCGCCCGCCTTCTGGATGGCCAGGATCGCTGTCATGGTGTCCGGAGTGGGCGGCAGCGCGAACGCCACGATCTGTTCCGGGCCCGCACCCAACTCGACGAGTAGTCGGGCCAGTTGGTTAGCGGCGGTGTTCAGCTGGGCGAAGGTCAGGTGCCGGCCCTCCCCCACCACGGCCACGGCGTCCGGGGTTCGGGCCTCCTGGGCCTCGAACACCTCCGGCATCGTGCGGTACCACGGGGTCGGCAGCCTTTCGCCGAGGCCTCGCGTCAGCAGGGCGGCCCGCTCGCCGGGGGTGAGGACGTCCAGGGCGGCCAGGGGGGCGTCCGGGTCGGCCGGCACCGCGTGCACGAGGCGCTCGAAGCGCCCGGCCAGCTCCTCCACCGCCGTACGTTCGTAGCAGTCGGGGCGGAACTCGAAGACGACACCGAGCCGTTGCTCGGCCAGTACGGCCAGGGTCAGGGGATAGTGGGTGGCGCCCGATCCCTTGACGTCGGCGATGCGCAGCCCGGCCGAGGACTCCGCCTGGGCGACCGACGCCTCGTCGATGGGGTAGTTCTCGAAGACCAGCAGGGTGTCGAAGAGGTCACCGGTGCCCGCCAGGCGCTGGATCTCGGTGAGACCGAGGTGCTGGTGGTCCATCAGGCGGGACTGTTCGTCCTGGACGCGGCGCAGGAAGGCTCCCGCCCGCTCCGCCGGGGGTACGGTCACCCGGACCGGCACGGTGTTGATGAACAGGCCGATCATGGACTCCACACCGGCGAGTTCCGCGGGCCTGCCGGCCACCGTCGCGCCGAAGACCACGTCGTTCCGGCCGGTCAGGCGGGCCAGGAGCAGCGCCCACAGGCCCTGTACGACCGTGTTGACCGTGACGCCCCGGCGCCTTGCGAACTCCTGTATCCGGCCCGTGAGTTCCTCCGTGAACCGCAGGGTGTGCAGCTCAGGGAGTATCGGGACCAGGCCGGCGGCCGAGGGGGACAGTACCGTCGGTGCCGCCCCGGCCAGCGCCCGGCGCCAGGCGTCGGCGGAGGTCTCGCGGTCGCGGGAGGCGAGCCAGGCCAGGAAGTCGCGGTACGGGCGTACGGCGGGCAGCGGGGGTGTGGTGCCGGGGGCGAGCTGGGCGGCGTAGAGCTGGAGGAGTTCGCGGGCGAGGAGGGGGATGGACCAGCCGTCCAGCAGGAGGTGGTGGTTGGTGAGGATCAGCAGCCAGCGGTCGGTGGCGCGGCGGAGCAATGTCAGGCGGAGAAGGGGCGGGTCGGTGAGGTCGAAGCGGGCGGTGGCGTCGGCGGCGATCAGCCGGGCCGCCTCGTCCTCGTCGGTGGCGTCCGCGTCCAACCAGTGAACCGGGACCTGTTTGAGAACGACCTGCACCGGTTCGTCCAGGTCCTCGTGGAGGAAGGCGCTGCGGAGGTTGGCGTGGCGGGCGAAGAGTTCCTCGGCGGCGGTGCGCAGCAGGGCGGGGCGCAGGGGGCCCTCGATCTCCACCAGGGACTGCATGGTGTAGACGTCCTGGGCGCTCTCGTCGAACAGGGCGTGGAACAGCAGGCCCTGCTGGAGCGGGGAGAGCGGCAGAACGTCCTCGACCAGGGAACCGTCGTCCCCGGGTGCCTTGCTCATCGAGTCCTCCACCTCGCCTTGACGTTGTCGAGCTGCGACTGGCTGAGCGACACGAGCGGGGCGCCGGTCGCAGTGAACTCCTCGGGCGCCGGGGCGGCTTCGTCGGGCAGGGCGGCGGCGAGTCCGGCCGGGGTACGGTGGGTGAACACGTCCCGGGGGGACACGGTGAGTCCGGCTCTGCGGGCTCGGTCGGCCAGGCGGACCGAGACGATGCTGTCGCCGCCGCCTTCGAAGAAGTCGTCGTGGATGCCGACCCGTTCCAGCCCGAGCACCTCGGCGAACAGTCCGCACAGCACCTTCTCCGGTTCGGTGCGGGGAGGTTCGTAGGCGGACGTCTGCGTGAAGTCGGGGGCGGGCAGGGCGCGTCGGTCGAGTTTGCCGCTGGGGGTGAGCGGCAGTTCCTTGAGGATCACCACCGCCCAGGGGACGAGGTGGGCGGGGAGCCGTTCGGCCAGGGCGCGGCGCAGGGCGAGGGCGTCGAGTGCGGCGCCGGGGACCGCTACGACGTAGGCGACCAGGCGTCGTGGTGCCGGGCCGTCCTGTCCGGGTCCGCCCGTCGTGGCCACGACGGCCGCCCGGCCGACGTCCGGCAGTGTGCGGACGGCCGCCTCGATCTCGCCGGGTTCGACCCGGAAGCCGCGGATCTTCACCTGGTCGTCGGCCCGGCCGAGGAACTCCACCGTGCCGTCGGTCCGGAGCCTGGCCAGGTCGCCGGTGCGGTAGAGGCGGCTGCCCGGGGGGCCGAAGGGATCGGCGACGAAGCGTTCGGCGGTGCGGCCGGGCCGGCCGAGGTAGCCGCGGGCCAGGCCGGCTCCGGCCAGGTACAGCTCGCCGACCGCCCCGGCGGGCGACGGGCGGAGGAACGGGTCGAGTACGTGGACGCGTGTGTGCGCGATCGGCCGCCCCAGCGGCACCGTGCCCTCACCGCCGTCGTGGACGTGGATCAGGCTGTCGCCGGCCGCCTCCGAGCAGCCGTAGAGGTTGACCAGGCGGGCCTGTGGCCAGCGGCGGGTGAGGGCGCCGGCCAGTTCGCCGGGGAGGGTCTCGCCGCTGGAGATCCAGGTGCGGACGGTGGAGAAGGCGTCCGGCGGGGCGGATTCGACGAGGGTGGTGTAGAGGCTGGGGACCGCCGTGAGGAGGGTCGCGCCGTGGCGGTCGGCCAGTGCGGCGAGGGCCTTCGGGTCGCCGGTCGTCTCGTCGTCGGCGAGCGCCACTGCCTCGCCCGCGACGAGGGTGCCGAGCAGCTCGGTCAGCCCGTCGATGAAGCTCAGCGGGCTCTTGGAGACGCGGACACCTCCGGGGGACCCCAGCTCCCGCCCCCAGTGCAGACGGTTGGCCAGGGCGCGCTGGGTTCCGATGACGCCCTTGGGGCGGCCGGTGGAGCCCGAGGTGAAGATGACGTATGCCGGGTGGTCGGGCGACAGGAGTGGGCGCCGGCGCTGCGGTACGGCTGCCTCCGCGTTCGGCGGGCACACCAACTCCTGCTGGATGCCCAGCTGTTGTGCGGTCGGCGCATCACAGATCACCAGTGCGGGGCGGGCGTCGTCGAGCATCAGCGCGATGCGGCCGGGCGGGTAGCCCGGGTCGAGCGGCATGCACGCGGCGCCCGCCTTCAGTACCGCGAGGAGTGCGGTGACCAGGTCGGGGCCGCGGGGCAGGGCGACGGCGACCACGGCCTCCGGTCCGGCGCCGCGTACGGTCAGCGCGGCGGCCAACCTGTCGGCGCGGGCGTCGAGTTCGGCGAAGGTCAGGGTGGTGTCGCCGTGGAGCACTGCGGGGGCGTCGGGGGTACGGGTCGCCTGGTCCTCGAAGAGGGCGCGGACCGTGGGGTGTGGGAGGGGGGCCTCGTCCGGGGTGGGGAGCTCGTCGGCCGGAGTGACGGCCAGGCGCGCGACGGGGGTCGCCGGGTTCTCGCTGAATTCCCTTATCAGCAAGTCGAGTTGCGCGGCGATGGCACTCACTGCGGCGGTGTCCAGCGCGGACGGGCGGTGGCTGAGTGTCAGGGTCAGCCGGGTGCCGGGCAGGGCGGTGAGGGTCAGGGGGTAGTGAGTGGCGTCGTGGACCGAGACGTCGGTCATGCGGAGGTCTTCGGAGCCGAGGGCCCGGGCGATGCCCGCGTCGTCGATGGGGTAGCTCTCGAAGACGAGCAGCGTGTCGAAGAGGACGGTGTGGCCGGTGGCGCGCTGGATGTCCGCGAGGCCGAGGTGGCGGTGGTCGAGGAGGGCGGACTGCTCGGACTGGAGTCGGGTGAGCAGGTCGGCGAGGGTTTCGGCGGGGCGGAGCCGGACGCGGACCGGCAGGGTGTTGATGAAGAGGCCGACCATGGACTCGATGCCGGGGACGTCCGCGTCGCGGCCGGAGACGGTGGCGCCGAGGACGACGTCCGTGCGGCCGGTCAGGCGGCTCAGCAGGACGGCCCACAGGCCCTGGAGCACGGTGCTGACCGTCACTCCGTGGGCGCGGGCGGTGGCGGTGAGCGCCTCGGTGTCCTGCTCGGAGAGTTCCCACGCATGCCGCTCGGGCTCCTCGGCGGGCAGGTCGCGGGCCTCCGGTGCGATGAGTGACGGCTCGTCAAGTCCGGCCAGGGCGGCCTGCCATGCGCGTTCGGCGGCGGCACGGTCCTGTCGGGCCAGCCAGGCGAGGTAGTCGCGGTACGGCCGGACGCGGGGCAGGGTGTCGAGGTCGTGGCCGCCCCGGGCGTAGAGCTGGAAGAGTTCGCGCACCAGGACGGGTGCGGACCAGCCGTCCCAGAGCAGATGGTGGGAGGAGATCACCAGGCGGTGGTCGCGCTCGTCGAACGTGACCAGCCGGAAGCGGACGAGGGGCGGCCGGGCCAGGTCGAACCGTTCGCCGCGGTCGTCGGCGAGCAGCCGCTCGAAGGCGGCCTCGCGCTCCGGTGGCGTCAGCGCGGAGAGGTCGGTGACCTGCCACGGGGTCCGCACCGCCCGCCTGATCACCTGGACCGGACGCCCGGAGCGCTGGGTGCGGAACGCGGCCCGCAGGTTGGCGTGGCGGGCGAGCAGTTTGGCGACCGCCACGCTCATGAACAGCTCGTCCACCGGCCCTTCGAGGCGGAGGGTCATCTGTCCGGCGTAGACGTCGTGGCCCTGTGCGTCGTACAGCGCGTGGAAGACCATCCCCTCCTGCATCGGCGACAGGGGGAGAACGTCCTCCACGGCCGGGCGGCCGGCCATCAGCCCTCGGCCCGGCGCATGGCCTCGGCGAGGCTGCGCGGGCGCATGTCCGTCCAGTGCCGCTCGACATACTCGAGGCAGGCTTCCCGGGCGGCGGGGCCGTGCACGGACGACCAGCCGGCGGGTATCGGCGCGAAGTCCGGCCACAGGGAGTGCTGGCCCTCGTCGTTGACCAGGACACGGAAGACGCCGCTGTCGTCGTCGAAGGGGTTGGCCATGGCTCAGTTCCTCTCCTGCTCGCCGGACGGGCGTGGCGCGGTGGGGGTGAAGGCTCCGGTGAACTGGTCGGCCGCGCCCGGTACCGGTTCGGCGGGGTCGGCGCCGAGCGCGACGATCCGGTTGGCCTTGTCGACGTGGACGACCCGGGGCCGGTGGGCGGCGCGCTCGGACTCGTCGAGCCCGGCGAAGGACATGATGATCACCAGATGTCCGGGGTGGACGAGATGGGCGGCGGCTCCGTTGATCCCGATGACTCCGCTGCCGCGTTCACCGGTGATGGCGTAGGTGGTGAGTCGGGCGCCGTTGTCGATGTCGACGACCTGGACGGCTTCGCCCTCGACGATGTCGGCGGCTTCCATGAGGTCCTGATCGATCGTCAGGGATCCGACGTAGTGCAGATCGGCTTGAGTGACGGTGGCTCGGTGGATCTTGCCGTTCAGCAAGGTGCGGTGCACCATGACCCCCTGAGGAGACTACTTAGGTGAGGCTAACCTAATTCAGCAAGAACGGTCGTGGAAGAGCGGTCACGGAAGAACTCCAGCAGCACCCGGTTCACTTCGTCGGGCCGCTCCAGATAGCCGTAGTGCCCGCAACCCTCGATCTCCCGGTAGACGGCGCCCGGGACGGCGTCGGCGACCTCGCGCCCGAGGTGCGGCGGCAGGACGACGTCGTCCGCGAAGCCGACGACCAGACAGGGCACGTCGATCGCCCGGTACGCCGCCAGCCGGCCCTCCGGGACCTCCAGGTCCAACTGGGCCCGGGCGCCGGGCCCCTCGGGCTGCGGTGAGAACTCGAAGAGCGCCAGCCAGTCCTGGAACCGCCGGTCGTCGCCCAGGGTGGCCGGGGACAGGTTCTGCAGGGCGCGGATCCAGGCGGAGTAGGCGGGCGGCAGCTTCGAACCGCTGTCGTACAGGGCGCGTTCGGCACGGGTCATCGCGGCGCGCAGCACGTCCGTACGTCCCCGGGTGGCCATCAGCACGCCCTGCCGGACGAGCCGGGGCCGGGCGAGCATCAGCTCCTGGACGACGTACGCGCCCAGGGAGACGCCGACGAACCGGCACGGCGCGAGGTCGAGGTGCTCGGCCAGACCCGCCGTGTCGGCCACCAGGTCCCCGACGGTGAAGCCTTCGGGGCACTCGTCGGTGGGGGGTGTGCCGCGGTTGTCGAAGGTGACGACCCGGTATCCGGCGTCGACCAGGGCCGGCACCTGGTGCAGGTGCCAGGCCCGGCCCGCGGCGCCCTGGCCCATCACCAGGACCACCGGCTCGCCCTCGCCGGTGTCCTCGTAGTGGAGCCGGATTCCGTTGATGCGCGCGCTCGGCATGGTTCTCCGCCCTGTCGTGGGGAGGTTCTGCGTCAGTCGGCTGCCGGGGAGGCCTCGGCGGGCGTCTCCCGGTCGTTCCCGTCGGCATCCGGAGGCCGGCTGAGCGTGGCCTTCCGCAGGGCCGGCATGGCGAGGGCCAGGGCGCCCACGCCCGCCAGACAGACCACTCCGCCGACCACCACGGCCCCGCTCGACGAGCCGAGCGCCCTGGCCACCAGGCCCGCCTCGACGTTGCCGACGGAGGGGCCGGCCGTGGCCTGGGCCAGCCACAGGCTGCCGACGCGGCCCTGGAGCCGGTCCGGCGTGTAGTGCTGGAGCAGGGCCCGGCGCAGGATCTCCGAGACGGTGTCCCCGAGTCCGGCCAGGGCGAGGAAGACCAGCGCGAGCCACAGGTTCGGGCTGAGCCCGAAGCAGGTGATCGCCACGCCCCACACCGCGACCGCGCCGATCAGTGCCCGTCCCGTGTGGTGCACCCTGCCGGTCCAGCCGCTGGTCAGCGCGCCGAAGAAGGAGCCCACGGCGGGCGCGGTGTAGAGCAGTCCGACGGTGGACGGGCCGCCGCCGAAGTGCTCGGTGCCGAGTTCGGGGAAGAGGGCGTACGGCATCGCGAAGACCACCGCGCAGACGTCGATCAGCAGCAGTCCGGCCACGACCTGGTTGCCGCGCAGGAACCGCAGCCCCTCCCCCATCGCCTTCAGCGGGTGCTGCGGCTCGGCCGTGCCCTCGGGAGCGAGCTTGGGCAGGGGGGCGAGGAGGGCGAGCCCCACGACGTAGACGGCCGCGTCGATGGCGAAGCACCAGGCGACGCCGGGGCCGGCCGCGATGACGCCCGCGAGGGACGGTCCGATCATGCCGCCGAGCTGGGCGGTGAGGGTGGTCAGCGCGCCGGCGGCGGCCAGTTGCCCGGGGGTGACCAGGGCGGGTGTGGCCGCCATCAGGGCCGGGCCGCCCAGTCCGGCGGTGAAGCCCGCGAGCACGGCCGCCACGAAGACGAACCACACCTGCGGGTCGGGCAGCGCGGCGTTCACCGCGAGCCCCGCGATCACCACCGCGGTCGCGGCGCGGGTGACGAGCATGACCTTGCGCCGGTCGGCCCGGTCGGCGAGCAGGCCGCCCGTGACCAGACCGACCAGCAGCGACAGGCCCAACACCAGGCTCATCAGGCCGACTTGGACCGACGATCCGGTGAGGTGGTAGATCTGGAGGCTGGCCGCCACCGAGGTGAGATGGGTGCCGACCATGGAGATCGCCTGGGTGGCGAAGATCAGTCTGAAGTCCCTGCTGGAGCGCAACGGCGCTACGTCGACGACGACTTCTCCCAGCTTCACGCGCGCCCCTGCCCCTGTGCCGGGATGATGTACGGGGCGACGCTGCGGAGCTTCTCGCAGGTCTCCTCCAGTTCGCGGGCCGGGGTCGACCCGGCGAGGATGCCGGCGCCGGCCCGCAGCCAGGTGCGGTCGCCCTCCTCGAAGACGCTGCGCAGGACGAGCGCCGCGTCGAGGGCACCGTCGCTGCCGGCCCTCAGTACCGCGCCGCTGTAGATGCCGCGTGGCTCCTTCTCCAGCCGGGCGATGCAGTCGTAGGCGGGCGCCTTGGGGATACCGGAGGCGGTCACGGCGGGGAACACCGCGCGCAGGACGTCCCAGGCGGTGGCGGACTCGGCCAGGAGGCCGTGCACGCTGGAGCCGAGGTGCTGCACGCTGCCGCGTCGGCGGACGGTCATCAGGTCGCGCACGGAGACCGTGCCCGGCCGGCAGACGGTGGCCATCTCCTCCTCGGCGAGTTTGACCGACAGCACGTGTTCGGAGATCTCCTTGGGGTCGGCGAGGAGTTCGGCGCGCAGGCGCTCGTCCTCCTGGTCGCCGAAGCCGCGGGCGCGGGTGCCGGCGAGGGGCTGGGTGACGACCTCGCCGTCCGCGCCGACCTCGGCGACGGTCTCGGGGCTGAAGCCGGCGACCCGGCGCCCGCCGAGGTCCAACAGGAAGGAACGGGCGGGGGTGTTGTGCGAGCGGCCGTGGACGTAGGTGGCGACGAAGTCGACCGGGAAGGGCACGTCCACGGTCCGCGAGAGGATGACCTTCTGGAGCTCGGTCGTCCGTATCTCCTCGATGGCCTGGGCCACCATGTCGGGGTAGCGGCCCTCACCGTCCGCGACCTCGACGGGGCGGGAGGCGGCGGCGCGGTCGGCGGGGGCGCTGTGGAGTAACCCGGTCAGTGCCTCCAGCGTCTCCTGGTCCGCGCTGCGGATGAGGACGCCGTGCCGACCGAGCCTCACTTCGCTGTGCGGGACGATCAGATGGAGCAGTTCGTCGTCGCCTGCCCGGTCGGGGCGGGCGGTGTGGAGATGGGAGAACTCGAACGCCATCCAGCCGTAGGCGTTCCAGCCCTCGGCGGCCATCCGGCCCAGTTCCTCGTGGACCTGGCGCAGTGGGTGCGGCCCGAGCGGGGCCGCGGACTCCTCGTCGAGCCATCGGCGGCGGACCTCGGAGCGGTCGACTTGGATCTCGCCGAGCGCCCCGCCGGCGAACCAGAAGTCGCCGTTCTGTTCGTAGATCACGTACTGGTCGAACAAGCCCGACTCCGCCAGCTCTGCCGCCAACTGGACGGGGTCTCCCGGCAGTTCCGTCTCCGCGCTCCGATAACGCAGCAAGGACCCACCTCCCTGGACTTAGGTTAACCTAACCTAATTCGCTACGACCCTAGCCTCCCCGGCGCGGTGCCGTCCAGATCGCACCGCAGGCTTGACCCCGATACGCGATTAGGTAAGCCTTTCCTAAACAGCAGGCGGGAGTTGAGGATGCTCGACGGTTGGGTGCCCTGGCCGGAGCCGTTGGCCGAGAAGTACCGCGCAGAGGGCTACTGGGAGGGCCGGCCGCTGGACCGGCCGCTGAGGGACAGCGCCGAGCGGGCGCCCGGGCGGACCGCACTCGTCGACGCCGACGGCAACCGGTGGACGTACGCCGAACTCGATCTGCGCGCCGACCGGATGGCGGCGGGGCTGCGACGGCTCGGCATCGGGGCCGGCGACCGGGTGGTGGTCCAACTGCCCAACACCGACGCGTTCGTGGTGCTGTTCTTCGCGTTGCTGAGGGCGGGCGCGATACCGGTGCTCACGCTGCCCGCGCACCGCGAGAGCGAGATCGTGCATGTCGCCGAGGTGTCCGGCGCTACGGCGTACGCGATCCCGGACCTGCACGACGGCTTCGACCACCGGGTGCTGGCCCGGGCCCTGCGCAAGACGGTGCCCGGAGTCGAGCACGTCCTTGTGGCAGGCGACGCCGCCGAGTTCACCGCGCTCGCCGGCCTCGACGCCGACCCGGTCCCGCTGCCCGTGCCCGACCCCGGGGACGTGGCCGTCCTGCTGCTGTCCGGCGGCACGACCGGCAAGCCGAAGCTGATCCCGCGCACCCACGACGACTACGCCTACAACGTCCGCGCGAGCGCCGAGGTCTGCGGCTTCGGCGGCGACACCGTCTATCTGGTGGTGCTGCCGACCGCGCACAACTTCGCGCTGGCCTGCCCCGGTCTGCTCGGCACGCTGATGGCGGGCGGCACCGTGGTGCTCGCCCCCACGCCGAGCCCCGAGGACGCCTTCGCGCTGATCGAACGGGAGAAGGTCACCGCAACCGCCGTGGTCCCGCCGATCGCGCTGCTGTGGCTGGACGCGGTGGAGTGGGAGGAGGCCGACCTCTCCTCGCTGGGCCTGCTCCAGGTCGGCGGCTCCAAGCTGGGTGCCGAGCCCGCCGCCCGGGTCGCACCGGCCCTCGGCTGCACCCTCCAGCAGGTCTTCGGCATGGCCGAGGGCCTGCTCAACTACACCCGGCTCGACGACCCGGCCGAGCTGGTGATCGGCACCCAGGGCCGCCCGCTGTCCCCCGCCGACGAGGTCCGCGTGGTCGACGAGGACGATCACGACGTACCGCCGGGCGAGAGCGGCGAGTTGCTCACGCGCGGCCCTTACACCCTGCGCGGCTACTACCGCGCCGCCGAGCACAACGCCCGCGCCTTCACCACCGACGGCTACTACCGCACCGGCGACCTGGTCCGGGTCCTGCCCTCGGGGCATCTGGTCGTCGAGGGCCGGGCCAAGGACCAGATCAACCGGGGCGGCGACAAGATCTCCGCCGAGGAGCTGGAGAACCACATCCTCGCCCACCCCGGTGTGCACGACGCGGCCGTGGTCGGCATGCCCGACGAGACGATGGGCGAGCGGACCTGCGCCTACCTCGTAGCGCGCGGGCAGGCCCCGGCGCAGCGGGAGTTGGCGGCGTTCCTCACCGAGCGCGGGGTCGCCGCGTACAAGCTGCCCGACCGGGTGGAGGTCGTCGAGGCCTTTCCCCGCACCTCGGTAGGCAAGATCGACAAGAAGACGCTCGGCCGGCTGATCGCCGAACGCCTGCGCGCGGAGGGCAGTGGTGGCAACTGAGGCCGGATCGGCGCCTCTTGTACGGACGGACAGGGCGAGAAGGCAGTCCAAGCAGTCCAAGCAGTCCCCCGGGCGCCGCAACTCGACCCGCACACTGGCCGTGCTCGGTGCCCTGCTCCTGCTGATCACCGCCGCGACGCTCAGCCTCGCGGTCGGCTCGCGTGCCCTGTCGCCGGGCGTCGTCTGGGACGCCCTGCTGCACGACGACGGCTCGACCGCGGCCTCCGTCGTCTGGGACGTCCGCGTGCCGCGCACCCTGGCGGGCATCGCCGCCGGGGCGGCCCTCGGGGTCGCGGGCGCGCTCATCCAGGCCCTCACCCGCAACCCGCTGGCCGACCCGGGGCTGCTCGGCATCAACGCGGGCGCCGCCACCGGCGTGGTGCTGTCCATCACGGCTCTGGGCATCACGAGCCTGTGGGCGTCGGTGTGGTTCGCCATGCTGGGCGCGGTGGTGGCGGGTCTGCTGGTGTACTCGCTGGCGTCGGGCGGTCGCGGCGGTGCCACTCCGGAGCGGCTCGCTCTCGGCGGTGCGGTGATCGCGGCCGTGTTCACCGGCATCAGCCAGACGCTGATGCTGCTGGACGCCCAGGCGCTGGACCAGCTGCGGTTCTGGAGCGTGGGTTCGCTCGCCCGCGCCGACGACGAGACCCTGACGACGATCACGCCGTTCGTCGTGGTGGGCCTGGTGCTCGCGCTGGCGCTGGTCCGTCCGCTGAACGCGCTCGCGCTGGGCGACGACGGCGCCCGGGCGCTGGGCGCGCACGTGGACCGCACCCGCTTCCTGGGCCTCGCGGCCATGATGCTGCTGTGCGGGGCGGCGACCTCGGCCGTCGGGCCGCTGGTGTTCGTCGGCCTCGCCGTCCCGCACATCGCCCGCATGATCGCCGGAGCCGACCAGCGCTGGACACTGCCGCTGTCCATGCTCCTCGCCCCCGCCCTGCTGCTCTTCGCCGACGTCCTCGGCCGGGTCGCCGTACGCCCCGACGAACTCGACGCCGGCGTGGTCACCGCGGTGGTCGGCGCCCCGGTGTTCATCGCCCTGGTCCGCTACCGCAGGGCGGTGACGGCATGACGCCCCAGGCACCGCCCGAGGCACCGACGCGGGCCACGGCCCGCTCACGCACCCGCTCGCATGTCGTACGAAGCCGCACGCACCGTTTCTCCCTACGGGTGGACGTGCGCGCCGTGACCGTCTGCGTCCTGGTGCTGGCCACCACCGCCGGCGTCGGCGTCCTCGCGCTCGGCACCGGCGAGTACGCGATCTCCCCGGCCGACGTGGTCCGCACCCTGCTGGGCAACGGCAGCCCGCGCACCGACTTCGTGGTCAACGACCTCAGACTGCCCCGTCTGCTGACCGGCATCCTCGTCGGCGCGGCGCTCGGCCTGAGCGGGGCCCTCTTCCAGAGCCTGACCCGCAATCCGCTGGGCAGCCCCGACATCGTCGGCTTCACCTACGGCTCCGCCACCGGGGGCCTGCTGGTGGTGCTGCTCGTCGGCGGCACCGGCGGGCAGATCGCCGTCGGCGCGGTCGGCGGAGGCCTGGCGACCGCCGTCCTCGTCTATCTGCTGGCGTGGCGGCAGGGCATCCACGGCTACCGGCTCGTCCTGGTCGGCATCGGCGTGAGCGCCCTCCTCCAGGGAGTGAACGCCTACCTCCTCGCCAAGGCCCGCTTCACCCAGGCCGCCCAGGCGATGGTCTGGCTCAACGGCAGCCTCAACGGCCGGGGTTGGGCGGACGTGCGCCCCGCCGCCCTCGGCCTCCTCGTCGTCCTCCCCCTGGTCGCGCTCGCCGCGAACCGGCTGAAGATCCTGGAGATGGGCGACGACGTCGCCGGCGGCCTCGGCGTCCCGGTCCAGCGCACCCGGCTGGTCATCCTGGTCCTGGCCACGGCCGCCTGCGCGGTGGCCACCGCCGCGGCCGGCCCCATCCCCTTCGTGGCCCTCATCGCCCCCCAGCTCTCCCGCCGCCTCACCCGCTCCCCGGGGCCCAACCTCCTCGCCGCCACCTGCACCGGTGCCCTCCTCGTGGTCACCGCGGACTTCGCGTCCCAGCGCATCCACGAGTCGGCCCAGCTGCCGGTCGGGGTGGTGACCGCGGTGGTCGGCGGGGTGTACCTGGGCGTGCTGCTGCGCAGGCAGCGGCGGGCGGGGCGGATCTGAGGTCAGTGACCGTGACCGGGCTCGCCCTCGTGCTCCGCTGAGGACGAGCCCGAAGGCGCGCCAGCGGGCACGTCCGAAGGCGCCTCCCCCGGGCCCGTCGCCGCCCCCGCCCGGACCGTGAACGCGGCGGTGTGCACCTTCCCTTCGTGCTTGAAGTCGAGGAACAGCCGGTACGTGCCGGTGCTCGGTGCCGTCGCCGTGAACGAGATCTCCGGGCCGGGCTCGGTCGTGCCGTCGCCGGGTTCGCCGTTCGGGTGGACGTGGAGGTAGGCGAGGTCGCCGGAGCGCAGGGCGACGAGGTGGCCGTAGGCGCCGAGGTAGGGCTGGAGGTTGGTCACGGGGTGGCCGTCGCGGGAGACCTTGAGCTTCAGTTCGGTCTCCTTGCCGGGGCGCAGGCCGCCGTCCAGCCGGACGTCGTAGCCGTCGACGTCGGCGGTGCTGTTCGGGGCGGGCAGCCGCTGCGGCTCGTAGGTGCCGGAGGCCGCCAGGTCGGCGCCGAGGGTGAGGTTCTCGGCGTCCTTCGCGGCCGGGGTGAAGTCGGCGAAGACGCGGTAGCCGCCCGCGCGGGGCAGGTCCACGGGGATGCTCCAGGTGCCGTCGGCAGCACGGGTGGGGTGCAGGTGACGGTAGGTGCCGAGGTCGCGGGAGGCCACGATGAGGTGGAGTTCCTTGTCGTGCTCGCGCCGGTAGGCGGTGACGGCGCGGCCGTCGTCGTCGCGGATGACGAAGCTCAGGCCGGTGCGCTCGCCCGCCGTGACGCTCCGGGTGCGCAGGTCGAGGGTGTAGCCGCCCTCGGAGATCTGCAGTCCGCCGGCCGGTTCGGTCTCGTGCCCGCCGTGTCCGTCCTGTCCGCCGTCTTCGTTCGGCGCCTGTGACGCCTCGCCGTGGCTCTCGTGACGGGCGGGCGCGGGGTCCTCGACGACGGGGTCGACAGCCTCACCCACGCCGTAGGCGGTGCCGAAGGTCGCGGCCAGTGCGGCGGCGAACGCGGTGATCCTCAGTCCGGCATGCATGGCGGTCTCCTGCGGGTCGGTCACTCGATACGATCCTTCACTGCACTTCACCATACCCCTGGGGGGTATGAAGTCAACCCGGCTAGCACTTGCCTCGCCTACCCCCTGGGGGTATACATGGACATCGGCAAGGATACCCCTACCCCGTATCCTGGTCGACCGCGGCCCCACCCCTCAGGAGGAACCCATGTCCATCACCACCTACGCCGTCTCCGGCATGAGCTGCGGCCACTGCAAGGCCACCCTCACCAGGGCGATCGGCGAGCTGGACGGCGTCACCGAGGTCGGCGTCGACCTCGCGACCGGCCAGGTCACCGTCACCAGCGCCGCCGAGCCCGACGACGCCCTGATCGCCGAGGTCGTCGACGACGCCGGCTACGAGCTGACCGGCCGCGCCGCCTGACCCGCACCCCGCCCCGCCCCGCAGGAGCCCGGCCGCGACCGGCTCCGCCCGCACCCCGCACCAGGAGCAGCGATGACCACCACCGCGTCCCACCCCACGGCCGAGGTAGAGCTCGCCATCGGCGGCATGACCTGCGCCTCGTGCGCCGCGCGCATCGAGAAGAAGCTGAACCGCATGGACGGCGTGACCGCCACGGTCAACTACGCCACCGAGAAGGCGAAGGTCAGCTACGCCGACGAGGTCTCCGTCCAGGACCTGATCGCCACCGTCGAGGCGACCGGGTACACCGCGCGGGAGCCCGCCCCGCCCGTGCCGGACGCCAAGGACGCTCAGGACACGTCCGGGAGCGGAGAGCCGCACGACGAGCTGCGGCCGCTGCGGGAGCGGTTGGTCACCGCCGTCACGCTCGCCGTGCCCGTCGTCGCGATGGCGATGGTCCCGGCCCTCCAGTTCGAGTACTGGCAGTGGCTGTCGCTCACGCTGGCGGCGCCCGTCGTGACGTATGCCGCCTGGCCCTTCCACAAGGCGGCGTTCACCAATCTGCGGCACGGCGCCGCCACCATGGACACGCTGATCTCGGTCGGCACGTCGGCCGCGTTCCTGTGGTCGCTGTGGGCGCTGTTCCTCGGCACGGCGGGCGAGCCCGGGATGACCCACCCCTTCGAGCTGACCATCTCCCGGGGTGACGGCTCGGGGAACATCTATCTGGAGGCCGCCGCCGGAGTCACCGCCTTCATCCTGGCCGGGCGCTACTTCGAGGCCCGTTCCAAGCGCAAGGCGGGCGCGGCGCTGAAGGCGCTTCTCGAGCTGGGCGCCAAGGACGTCACCGTGCTGGACGCGGGCGGCCGTGAACGGACCATACCGGTCTCGGAGTTGAAGGTCGGCGACCGCTTCCTGGTCCGCCCCGGCGAGAAGATCGCCACCGACGGCACCGTGGTCGAGGGCTCGTCGGCCGTGGACGCGTCGATGCTGACCGGCGAGTCCGTGCCGGTCGAGGTCGCCCGGGGCGACGCGGTCACCGGCGCCACGCTCAACGCGGGCGGCCGTCTCGTCGTCGAGGCCACCCGGGTCGGCGCCGACACCCAGCTCGCCCGGATGGCCAGGCTGGTGGAGGACGCGCAGAACGGCAAGGCCGCGGCACAGCGGCTCGCGGACCGGATCTCCGCCGTCTTCGTGCCGATCGTGATCGCCCTCGCGCTGGGCACCCTCGGCTTCTGGCTCGGCAACGGCGCCGGACCGGCCGCCGCCTTCACCGCCGCGGTCGCCGTACTGATCATCGCCTGCCCGTGCGCCCTGGGTCTTGCCACGCCGACCGCGTTGCTGGTGGGCACCGGGCGGGGCGCGCAGCTCGGCATCCTGATCAAAGGGCCCGAGGTGCTGGAGTCCACCCGTGAGGTCGACACGATCGTCCTCGACAAGACGGGCACGGTGACCACGGGCCGGATGACGCTGCTCGCCGTGCACACCGGCGACAACGCCGGGGAGGCCGAAGTGCTGCGGCTCGCTGGGGCGTTGGAGCACGCCTCCGAGCACCCGGTCGCCCGCGCCGTGGCCGACGGGGCCCTGGAGAAGCTGGGTTCGCTGCCGACGCCGGAGGACTTCGTGAACGTGCCCGGTCTCGGGGTGCAGGGTGTGGTGGACGGGCACGCGGTGCTGGTGGGCCGGGAACGGCTCCTTCAGGAGTGGGCGATGGAGCTGCCGGCTTCCCTCGCGCACGCCAAGTCCGAGGCCGAGGCGGCCGGTCGTACGGCCATCGCGGTCGCCTGGGACGGCGAGACGCGGGCCGTCCTGGAGGTCGCCGACGCGGTCAAGGAGACGAGCGCTGAGGCGATCCGGCGGCTGCGCGACCTCGGCCTCACCCCGATCCTGCTGACCGGTGACAACCGGGCCGTGGCCGAGTCCGTGGCCCGCGAGGTCGGGATCGCTCAGGAGCACGTCATCGCCGAGGTGCTGCCGCAGGACAAGGCCGATGTGGTCAAGCGGCTGCAGGGTGAGGGCCGTTCGGTGGCGATGGTCGGCGACGGCGTCAACGACGCGGCCGCCCTCGCCCAGGCCGACCTGGGGCTGGCCATGGGCACCGGCACGGACGCCGCGATCGAGGCCGGCGACCTGACCCTGGTGCGGGGTGACCTGCGCGTCGCGGCCGACGCCATCCGGCTCTCCCGCAGGACGCTCGGCACCATCCGGTCGAACCTGTTCTGGGCCTTCGCCTACAACGTCGCCGCCCTGCCGCTCGCGGCGGCCGGACTGCTCAACCCGATGATCGCCGGCGCGGCCATGGCGTTCTCGTCGGTGTTCGTCGTCGGCAACTCGCTGCGGCTGCGCTCTTTCCGGGCCGTGAACTGAAGCCGCCGCACGAAGGGGGCGCCGCACCCGCGGCGCCCCCTTCCCATTGCCGGCCTCTCAGCCGAAGGCCTTCACGGCCTGGTAGTACGTCCATGCGGTGCTGTTGCAGGCGGTCTTCGTGCCCCCGCTGTAGCCGGCGCACACACGCTTGAGGTCCTCGTAGAAGGCGCTGTCCACACGTGACTTGTTGGCGTCGAAGGCGCCTATGGCCTTGTAGTTGCGGTAGCCGAAGTCGTGACGGGCACAGGACGTGGAGAACGGGAAGCCGAAGGGGTTGTCGGGCGAGGAGGAGCAGTAGTCCGTGGACCAGTCGAAGCCGTAGGCGGACCAGGCGGACTGGTTGGCGCGGGCGGCGACCCAGGCGTTGTAGCTGGACGCGCTGGTCTGGGTCCAACCGGCGAGGACCTGGGGCTTGTCGGCGGGCGCGGCCCCGGCGGCCGGGGCGGCGCCGAGAACCGCGGCGAGGGCCAGGGTCGAGGTGGTCAGAGCGGTGGCGAGTCTGCGGTGCATTCCACACCTCCATGAGACTGCGACCCGGCCGTCGGGTCGCAGGTTCATGACAAGATGATTGACACGCCAACCATCCTTCACACCGCATGCATCCCAAATACGCCCTTAACTCTTGGACATGCCGGTCCGTCGGACATGAACGGCAGTCAGCGCCAGGGCCAACGGCCCAGGGGCGAGGAACGCGAGCGGCACCAGCATCCACGCGCACAGCACCGCCGTCGCCAACGCGAGCAGCACCAGTCCGCTGCCGCCCAGGTCCCGCACCGAGTCCCGGGCGGCCTCCCGCAGCGCCGCCCGCCAGTCGGTGAGCGACTCGGGGCGGACGCAGGCCCCGAGGCCCACGACCAGGGCGGCCGCGCCGATGGCACCGGCCGCCACCGCGAACAGCGGTGCGCCCGGCAGCCCGGCGCCGGCGAGCGCGAGATCGGCGGCGAACAGCAGGGCGCCCAGGAGGGCGAGGGCGCCCGCCGCGAGGTCACCGGCCCGCAGCCGCCGCCGTAGCAGCGCGAAGTACCGCCCGGCGGTGGCCGGTTGCCCCTCTCCGGCGCCCCGCAGCACCGCGCACGCCGTCGACAGCGCGGCCGGCACCGTCACGAGGGGAAGGCAGGCCACGGCCGTGGCGAGGCCGACGCTCAGCACGTCGGCGAACAGGGTCATCCGGGGCCCGAAGACCTCGCCCGGCTCACGTGTCCCCATGCCGCTCACCCCTTGAGCCCGGAGCTGGCCATGCCCTCCACCAGCAGACGCTGGAAGGCGAGGAAGAACAGCACGATCGGCAGCAGCGCGATCACGGACAGCGCGAACATCGGGCCGAACGCCGAGGTGCTGGACGCGTCCACGAACGACCGCAGGGCGAGGGTGAGGGTGAACTTGTCCGGGTCGAAGAGATAGATGAGCTGGGTGAAGAAGTCGTTCCACGTCCAGATGAAGGTGAAGATCGCCGTGGTGATCAGCGCGGGCCGGTTGAGCGGCAGGACGACCTTGAAGAAGCTGCGGAAGGGACCGCAGCCGTCGATGCGGGCCGCCTCCTCCAGCTCGCGGGGCAGTCCGCGCATGAACTGGACGATGAGGAAGACGAAGAAGGCCTCCGTGGCGAGGAACTTCGGCAGGATCAGCGGCCAGTAGGTGTTCACCAGGCCGAGCTGGTTGAAGATGATGTACTGCGGGATCAGCACCGCGTGGTGCGGCAGCATGATCGTGGCGATCATGAAGGCGAACAGCGGCCCGCGGAAGCGGAACCTGAGGCGCGCGAAGGCGTAGGCGGCGAGCGAGCAGCTGATGACGTTGCCGAGGACCGCGCCGCCCGCGATCAGCAGCGAGTTGCCGAGCAGCCGCCAGATGGTCACGTCGTTGACGCCGCCCAGGGCCGTCGAGTAGTTCGACCACTCCAGACGGCTGGGCAGCAGGTCGAGGCTGGCGATGACCTCGTCGGCGGGCTTGAGCGAGGTGGCCAGCAGCCAGGCCAGCGGGTACAGCATGACCAGCAGCGCGGCCAGACAGCCGACGTGCAGGGCGATCCGGCCCCAGGCGACGGGCTTGCGGACGACGGGAGTTGTGGTGCTGGTCATCGCTCCCCCTCGGAGGCGTAGAAGACCCAGGAGCGCGAGGTGCGGAACAGCACCGCCGTGACGGCGCCGATGACGATCAGCAGGACCCAGGCCATGGCGGAGGCGTAGCCCATGTGGGAGGCGACGAAGCCGCGGTCGTAGAGGTAGAGGGTGTACACGAGGGTCGAGTCGGCGGGGCCGCCCTTGCCGGCGCCGATGGCGAAGGCGGGCGTGAAGACCTGGAAGGCCTGGATGGTCTGCAGGACGAGGTTGAAGAACAGCACCGGGGACAGCATCGGCACGGTGACGGACACGAACTGCCGCCATTTCCCTGCTCCGTCGACGGCCGCCGCCTCGTACAGCTCGCTCGGGATCTGCTGGAGCCCGGCGAGGAAGATGACCATGGGCGCGCCGAACTGCCACACCGTCAGCAGGGCCACGGCAAGCAGTGCCCAGCCGGGCTTGTTGACCCAGCCGCCGGTGCCGAGCAGGTTGTCCACGGTGCCGCCGTCGTTGAAGACGGCGCGCCAGACGAGGGCGATCGACATCGAGGCGCCGAGCAGCGAGGGCGCGTAGAAGGCGGACCGGTAGAAGCCCTTGCCGCGTTTCATGGACTTCAGGGCGAGTGCGACGGCCAACGCGAGGGCCAGCTGCAGAGGCACGGCGATGACGACGTAGGTCAGGGTGGTCACGACCGAGCGCCAGTAGCGCGGGTCCTCGGTGAACATCTGGACGTAGTTGCGCAGGCCGACCCAGCGCGGCGGGTTGAACAGGTCGTAGTCGGTGAAGGACAGGTACAGCGACACGGCCATCGGCAGCAGGGTCAGGACGACGGCGCCGAGCACCCACGGGGAGAGGAAGACCCAGGCGGGGCCCTGGCTCTCCCGCTTGGGGCGGCGCTTCGGGGCGGTGGTGGCCCCCGGTTTCCTGGCGGCGGGCGCGGGGATGTCGGTGGTGGTCATGACCTCAGCTCCGCCTTCGCCTCGGTGACGTAGTTCTGGGCCGCCTCGCGGGGCGACATGCGCTCGTACGACACCTGGTCGTAGTCGCGCTGAAAGGTGGCCTGGAGGGCGTTGTCGCCGGAGGGCGGGGCCTGGGGCGGGTCCTTGAGGGTGCCTTCCAGCAAGGACTGGTAGTCGGCGATCGTCCTGTCGAAGTCCTTGAGCTGCGGCTGGGTCTCCTCGCGGACGGACTCGTTGACGGGGATACCGCGGGTGGCGCCGAGGATCTTCGCCGCCTGTTCGTCGTTGACGAGGAAGTCGACGAGCTGGGCCGCCTCCTTCGGGTGCCCGGTGGTGGCCCCGACGCCGAGGAACATCGACGGCTTGAAGTACTGGCCGGGGATACCGTCCTCGCCGGACGGCATCGGGGCGAGCCTGACGCCGGTCGGTATGAGGGCGAGGAAGCCGCTGGCCGGCGCGTCCCAGTTGGGGTCGGAGACGGCCTTGCCGCGGCCGAGCGGGGTGTTCTCGACGGAGCCGTCGAGCTGGGTGGTCTGCTCGGCGGGCGAGACGGCGCCCTCGCGCCGGAGCCGGTCGGTGAAGGTCCACCAGCGGGCCAGGTCGTCGGCCGTGAAGCCGAGCCCGCCGTCCTCGGTGTAGAGGGACTTGCCCTGGCCGCGCAGCCAGACCTCGAAGCAGTCCTCGCTCTGGCCGGGGTCGGTGGAGCCGGGCTTGCCGGTCTTCTTCGCCAACGCCCGCATGGCGTCGGCCCATTCGCTCCAGGTCCAGCTCCGGCCCGGAAGCGGAACGCCGGACGCCTTCCAGGCCTCGACGTCATAGGCGACCGTCTCGGTGCCGCGGCCCTGCGGGACGGCGTACTGCGTGTCGTCAAGACGGCCGGTGGCGAGCAGCCCCGGGTCGATCTCACCGGTGCGCAGGACGGCCTTCTGTTCGGCGAGGTCGAGCAGGACGCCACCGGAGGCGTACTGGTCGATCTGCCGGTAGTCGAGCTGCATCACGTCGGGGGCGTCGCCGCCCGAGGCCTGGACGGCGAGCTTCTGTTTGTAGGCCTCGTAGGCCGAGAACGACGTCCGCACCTGGATGTCCGGGTGCTGTTTCTCGAACAGGGCGACGGCCTGCTCGGTGCGTTCCGCGCGGTCGGGGTTGCCCCACCACGTGTAGCGCAGCACGACCTTGCCGCCGCCGACCGACTCCCCGGATCCTCCACAGCCGGCCAGCATCGCGCAGAGCACGAGTGCGGCGGCCGACGCGCAGAACCCCTTTGTCCTGTGTCCGGGCATGCCGAGGTCACCTCTTCTCTCCTCGGTCCTTCTGTTGGCCCCCCTCGGCCCCCTCGCTCCCCTGGGCGAGCTACTCGCTCTGGTACGGCAGCGTGACCCCGGGCAGGTTGTACTCGTCCCGGCGGCCGCACATCCCGAACCCGCCGAGCCTGGTGGGCCCGGCCTCGTGCGCGGTCGCGTCGGCGAGATACGCCGGCTCGCCCGCCTCCAGCGCGTCGAGCTGGGCGCCCGTGCGCTCGGCGGTGGCCAGCGCGCCCGCCCCCCACAGCTCCCGCCAGTTCGGCACCTTGGCCCGCACCAGCCGGGCCGCGGCCCGCTGAAACTCCAGATACGGGCCGTTGTCACCGGCGACGAGCGCCTCGCGCAGGACGAGGTAGCCCTCGACGGCGAGGTCCCTGCGGCGGCGCGCGGCGGCCGCCGTGTCCGGGCCGGTGCCGGGCCGCAGGGCCGCCACCTGCGCATACCGCTCCGGATCCGCGAGTACCTCCGGCGGGAAGGTGAAGACCGCGTCCCCGGCTTCGGGCAGTCCGCTGTTCTGCATCAGCACGGTGATGCGCAGATCGCCGCCCTGGACCATACGGTGCACGGTCCCGGGGGTGAACCAGGCGACCGAGCCCGGCTCCAGGGGAATGTCCCGGTAGCCGTCGGGGCTCAGCGTCTGCACGGCACCCCGGCCGCCCGTGACGACGTACGCCTCCGTGCAGACCAGGTGGAGATGCGGGCTGCCGCCGCACACACCGTCGGCGGCCTCCCAGTCGTAGGCGCTGAGATGGGACAGGCCGACGGCGCCGGGCAGCGGGTGCGGCAGGTTCGGCTTCACCACGGCAGTCCCTCCAGGTGGGCGGCCACCTGCTCCCGGTCCCAGGCCCCGTCGGCGAACACGACGCGGTAGCGGTAGGCGAAGGACTCGCCCGGCGGCAGCGCGAACTCCTCGAAGAACGCCCAGGAGAACGCGACCGTGGGGATCGGCTCGGAGCGCACGAACCAGTGGGACTCGTGAACGGCGTCCGCGTTCTCGGGCGCGTGCGCGAACACGAGCGTGGAGTGGCCGTCGATGTCGTCGTGCTCGGTGGTGAAGGCGAGCCAAGGACCCTGACTGCCCATCAGCTTGTCGGCGTCCGCGTCGGATTCCGGTGCGAAGGCGGTCCCGCCGGTGAAGTCGCGCGGCCCGCGCCACTGGAGGCCGGTGTAACCGGCCAGCTCCCGGCCCTCGGTCGTCGGGGAGCCGAAGAGCAGCGGCTCGGCACGGAGGTTGGTGAGCCGGATCGACCAGTCCAGCGCCCAGGCGCCGGCCTCCTCGTCCACCGAGTGGACGGTCAGCCCGCGCACCTCGCGCGCCCACTCCTCGCCGCCGTTCTCGACCCAGGTGAGCTCCTCGGTGAACGCGAGCCGGTCGTCCTCGACCGTGAACTCGCCGAACCCGTCGTGCCGCATGGAGCCGACCCGCTCGGGCAGGGGCAGGTAACCCTGGCCGTGGACATAGCAGTTGCCGCCCCAGAAGTTCTGCCCGGACAGGTGACTCGCCGTCATCTGCAGGCCCTTGTGCCAGCGGTGGTCGTTCGGCCGGTAGCCGGTCACGGTGTGTCCGGCGAGGGTGCGCACAGGGTGGGCGTACGGCTTGCGGGACTCGAAGGCCGCCGGGTCGGGGCGGTAGACGTACCGCAGGATCTCGGTGCCGTTCGCGGCCGTGACGGCGATGTGGTCGCCGTGCGCGTGGGTGACGCGGATGCTCATGCGCGCTCCTTGGGGGCCCAGTGGGGGTGGTCGCCGTGCATGGCCGGGTAGAAGGGGTCGCCGGGCCGGATCTCGCCGGCGTGCACCGGGCTGCCCGTGAAGGCTGCCTTGTAGAGGGCGGCGGCGAAGTCGAGGGTGGCCCGGGCGTCGGGGCCGCTGCCCGGGGGCCGGACACCGTTGTCGTAGGCGTCGAGGAGGGCGCCGAGCTGTGCCGTGTGCGAGCTGGGCAGGTCCGCGGCCGGGGTGCGCCAGGCGGTGGCGCGCTCGGAGGGGACGTGCGGGGCGGGCGTGTAGACCCAGTCGTCGTTGCGGTGGCCGTACAGGTGGGTGAGTTCGACCGTCGCGTCGGCGCAGTCCACGCGGATGCGGCTCACCTCGTGCGGGGAGAGCACGCTGTTGACGACGGTGGCGAGGGCGCCGTTCTCGAAGCGGACGAGAGCCGTGGAGACGTCCTCGCTCTCGGTGTCGTGGACCAGGCGCGCGGCCATGGCCCGGATCTCCGCCCACGGCCCGAGGAGATGCAGCAACAGGTCGAACTGGTGGATGCCGTGGCCCATCGTCGGCCCGCCGCCCTCGGTGGCCCAGCGTCCGCGCCACGGCACCGCGTAGTAGGCGGTGTCGCGATGCCAGGTCGTCTGGCAGTGCGCGACGAGCGGGGCGCCCAGCTCACCGCTCGCGATCAGCTCGCGGGCGTGTACTGCGCCGGAGCCGTAGCGGTGCTGGAAGACGACCGAGGCGTACGCGCCCGACGCCTCCTCGGCCGCCGCGATGTCGTCGTACTCGGCGAGGGACAGGCACAGCGGTTTCTCGCACAGCACCCAGGCGCCCGCCTTGAGCGCGGCGACCGTCTGCTCCCGGTGCAGTGACGGCGGCGTGCCGATCAGTACCAGGTCGGGGCGTACGGCGTCCAGCATCTCCCCGGTCGAGGTGTACCCGGTGACGTCCTCGCCCGCGAGTTCCCGGAAGGCGTCCAGCCGGGCCTGGTCCACGTCGACGGCGGCGACCAGCTCCGCCCGGTCCGCGTGGTGTCTCAGGGCGGAGAGATGGCTGCCGCTGACGATGGCGCCGGTGCCGATGACGGCGACGCGGCGGCGGACAGGGCGTGGGGACATGCAGTTCTCCTCGGACGGCCGACGGACAGCCCGCTCAGAAAGCGCTTGCACTTCGAGGGCGACCCTAGGCAGGGAGCGAATGTCAGGACAACCCCTCTGCGGCGACATGAGCAAAGCCCGACCGTTCGGCTCGGCTCACCCCCGGCACGCTCCCCTGCCGGGCGGGCACTCAAACGGGACGAAGATCACCAACGGCCGAGGGGCGACGGCGTGGCGCTCCACGGCGGCGATGTGCGGCACGCCCTCCGCCAGGAATCCGCCGACCAGCGTCGTCACGGTGGCCTGGCTGAGGCCCGTGTGCCGGGCGAGTTCCTGGCGGGAGGACGGTCCGAGGTCGAACAGCGCGTGCAGCACCTCGAAACGGTTCTCGCCGCGGACGTCTCGGGCCGTGTGCCGGGCCACCGGTGCTCCCCCTCAGTCGGTCGGTCCCTCCAGCCAGAGCGTACGGATCTCCGGCGTCCCACGCCCCTCGATACCCTGCGCGAGCAGGGTCAGGCCCGGCCAGTTCGGCGGTACCCAGAGCGCGTCGGGGTCCCCGCCCGAGAAGTCGGGCCGGTCGCCCAACCAGACGCGTCCCACGCACTCTCCGCCGGCCCATCCGGTCACCCGGACCTGCGTGGCGTCCAGCCGGATCAGACAGCCGTCCGGCGAGGCCGGCAGGTCGACGTCGAGCCATGCCTCCTCCCCCGGTTTCAGCACCAGCGGAAGCCTTACCTCCGCCGTACGGCCGGAGCCGGCGGCGAACGCGGTCAGCAACGCGTCGTCCTGCACCGCGCACGACCACTCCCGTACGGCGTCCAGGGCGAGGAGTTCGGCGCGCAGGCCGGGTCCGCTCGGGTGGTGCGGCAGCGTGACCGAGACCTGGTGGGTGCCGGCGGTCAGCAGCACCCAGGGGTTCTCGGTGTGGACGGTCTGCGGCTCCCCGTCGTCCACGCTCACCCGCAGCGGTTCGACGACCCCGCGCAGACGCAGCGCCGACGGGGTGGGCGCGTGGACGGTACGGGTGTAGGTGACCGGCGCCGCGACGCGGGTGCTGCTCCAGCCGCCGAGGACCCGGGTGGGCGCGGGTGTCCCGGACCAGTGGCCGTGCACCGTCCACAGGGCCGAGACGTCGGTGGTGTCCCGGACCTTCCAGAGGGTGCCGAGGCCCCGCAGCGCGCCGAGGCGGAGCGCGGGCAGACGGGCGTCGTCGAAGTTGGCGTGGCCCCAGATCTCCACGACGGCCTCGATCGCGACACTGCCCGTCACGTCCCGCACATCGATGCGCCGCGCCGCGCCGAATCCCGCGATCGGCGGGTGTGTCCGGCCCGCCACCGCCAGGTCGACGATGTCCGCCGCGTCAGTGAGCAGCAGGGCGTCGACGTCCGTCAGATCCGTGCTGGTCCGGTAGGTGCCGCGGCCCCGGTACACCCCGAGCGACTCCAGCGTGGGCGGCAGCGTGTGCAGCCCGGCCGGCTTCTCGGGAGCCGCGTCGGTCCGTCGCCGCACCTCGCGCACGGCGGTCCGGGCGGCCTTCGGGGGCCGCTGCGGCGCGTCGGCGAGGTGCACCGTGCCGTCGGGGTCGACCGACCGCAGTCGCGCGGCCTCGGCCGACGGCAGCACCACGAGCGTGGTCCCGGCCAGGGTCTCCCGCCCGGGCACCGGGATGTCGGTCCGCGTCCCGTCCAGTACGACGGTGACCGGCACATCGGAGGAGAACACCAACACCCCGTCCGCCCGCGCCACCAGGTCCGCCGAGGCGAGGTTCAGGGTGGCGCCGGTGAGCGGCACGTCCACCGCCATCAGCGGGCACGACCCCGCAGCGACCTCGACCGGCACGCCGTCGACGACCGCCGTGCCGGACGCACCGCCCAGATGCGGTACGGCCACCAGCCGGCCGCCCCCGTCCAGCTCCAGCGCCGAGGGCTGCGAGCTCGTCGGGAAGTCACAGTCGAGTTCGGCGTACGACACCGTTGGCGCCAGGGCAAGTCGGGGACCCCATGTCTCCACGACCCGGGCCAGCACCTGCGCCTCGGCGTACTCCGGGCGCTCCAGGCCGGTCGAGGTGACGTATCCGCCGAAGTCGTAGCCGTGGCTCATGAAGTTGCCGGGCCGCCCCCAGTTGCCGCTCGACGGGGTGTACCCGAAGTTCCAGCCGGACGACTGGAGATAGGGGGCGATCAGCTTGGCGCCGCTCGCCAGCAGCCGCCGCAGCGTCCGGTGGCGCCGGTTGGTCTCGGTGACCAGCAGCGGCACGCCGCGCTCGGCGACCAGAGCCGCGTAACGGCGCACCTCGGCCTCGATGTCCGGGGAGTCGTCGTCCGGGTAGAAGTTGCAGGCCGGTACGACTCCGTCCGCCTCGCCCGTGGCGCCCGCGAGGTCGCCCTGTCCGGAGCAGGCGATGAGCGGCACCGTGATGCCGTGCCGAAGTGCCGTGTCGCGCAGGGCGGTCACATAGCCGGTGCGGTCCGCGCAGTCGAAGAAGTCCAGTTCGTTCTCCAACTGCACCATGATCACCGAACCGCCCGCCCCGTACTGGCGCTCCGCCAGCAACGGCAGCACCTGGTCGAACCACGCGGTGACCTGCTCCAGAAAGCGGGGCTCGTTCTGGCGGACCCTCAGTTCCGGGTCCAGGCCCAGCCATGCGGGCAACGCGCCGCCGTCCCACTCGGAGCAGATGTACGGGCCCGGCCGCGCGATGACGTACAGGCCCTCCTCCCGCGCGAGGTCCAGGAAGGCGGCGACGTCCCGGCGGCCCTCGAAGGACCAGCGGCCGGGCGCCAACTCGTGGAAGTTCCAAGGGAGATAGACGTCGACGCACTGGTACCCCGACGCCCGGACCTGGGCGAGCCGCTCGCGCCACTGCTCCCGGGGGAGGCGGAAGTAGAACAGGGACGCGCACAGCAGGGTGCGGGGACGGCCGTCGATCCATATGCCCTGGCCGTCTACGTGGATGGTGGTCACTTCACTCCCGCGCTTCCGCCGCTGATGTCCATCTCGTACAGGTACTTCTGGCCCAGGTAGTAGACGATGATCATGGGCAGGGCGAGCAGGACCGAGCCGACCATGACCAGGTTCCACGCCGGTGACTGGCCCGCCGCGGAGGTGCTGGTGATGTACTGGATGCCCAGGGACAGCGGCATCTTGGACTCGTCGTTCAGATAGATCAGGGGGCCCATGAAGTCGCCCCAGGTGTGGGTCAGGGTGAAGATGCCGATCGCGATCAGCACCGGCCACAGCATCGGCAGCATGATCCGCCGGTAGATGCCGAAGAAGCCGAGGCCGTCGACCATGGCCGCCTCGTCGAGCTGGCTGGGCAGCCGGGAGACGAACTGCCGTACCAGGAAGACGTTGAAGGCGTTGGAGAAGAAGTTCGGCACGATCAGCGGCAGATAGCTGTTCACCCAGCCCAGGTCCCGGAAGAGGATGAACTGCGGGATCATCGTGATCTGCGTCGGGATCATCATGGTGGCGATGACGATCAGGAACAGCGCGTTCTTGCCGGGGGCCCGCAGCCGGGCGAAGGCGTAGCCGACCAGTCCGCTGGAGAGCATCTGCCCGGCGACCGAACAGAGCGAGATGATCACGGAGTTGATCAGGAAGCGGCCCATCGGCAGTTCGGATCCGAAGACCCGGGTGAAGTTCTCCCAGTGGAACTCGGTCGGGAACAGGGTGAAGGAGTTGGTGTTCACCGTCGCGTCGCTGGAGAGCGCGATGGAGCCGACGAACACCAGCGGCATGGTGAGGATCGCCGCCACGACGATCAGCGTCGCGTAGGTGAACGGGGTGGCCCGGAACGCCCGCACCGTGCCGGGGCCCGGTCCCCCTCGGGCCTTGCGTTGCGGCCCGTTTCCCTTCGTCCGCTGCGGCGCCGGGGTGGTCAGGAGGCCGGTCATCACTTCACCTCGGTTTCGTAGAACACCCAGCGCCGGGCGGTGCGGAATGCGATCAGTGTGAAGACGAGGACCACGAGGAACAGCAGCCAGGAGATCGCCGAGGCGTAGCCCATGTGGTAGTTGCCGAAGGCCTCGTCGAACAGGTACGGCACCATCGTCTCGGCCCCGTCGTAGGCCGCGCGCAGTTTGCCCTTCGGCACCAGGATGTACACCTGGGCGAAGACCTGGAAGGCGCCGATCATCCCCATGATCAGGTTGAAGAAGATGATCGGGGTCAGGTGCGGCAGTGTGATGCTCCAGAACTGCCGCACCGCGCCCGCGCCGTCGACCTCGGCCGCCTCGTACAGCTCCCTCGGGATGCCCTTCATGGCGGCGAGCAGCAGCACCGTCGCGGCACCCGCGCTCCATGCCGACATCACGACCAGCGCGGGGATCGCCCAGTCGCCGTCGAGCAGCCAGGCCGGTCCCGAGACGCCGAACAGGCCGAGGGAGTCATTGAGCGGGCCGTTCGGGGCGAGTACCTGACGGAAGATCATCGCCGTGGCGACGAGCGGCACCAGGGTCGGCAGATAGATCAGGGTGCGCAGCAGTTTCCTGGCGCGTACCTGCTTGTTGAGCAGATTCGCCAGCCACAGGCCGAGCACCAGACCGAGCGGGACGGAGACCGCCGCGTAGTAGAAGGTGTGCCACAGCGTCCGCCAGAACCTGGGGTCGTCCGTGAGCAGCGTGACGTAGTTCTGGAGTCCGACCCAGGCGGGTGCGGTGAACGAGTCCCAGTCGGTCATCGAGTAGTAGACCGACGCGATCATCGGTCCGAACAGGAAGACCAGGAACCCGATCACCCACGGCGAGACGAACAGATAGAACCAGAGCGCCTCTCGGCGCCGCCGCGTGGTGGTGGTCGCCATCGCCGGTCATCCCGCGGACTTGATGAGGGACTCGAGGTCCTTCTGGAGGGCGGTCAGCGCCTTCTTGGCGCTCTCCTTGCCGAGCCAGAAATCGGCGAGACCGGAGTCGATGGCCGATATCATCTCGTTCCACTCGGGGATGAACGGCGCACGGAAGATGAAGTCGCTGGACTCGGCGAACGCGCCCATGTTGACGTCCGACTTCATCCACGCGGGCTTGAGGAACGCCTCGCTCTGCTGCACCGCGAGGCTTGCTGGTACGTCCTCGCCGTCGTCGATGATCTGCCGCTGCGCCGCGTCCGAGGTGAGGAAGTCGATCGCCTTGAAGGCGTTGTCGCGCTGCTGGCTGGTGCGGGAGATGGCCAGGCCGCTGCCGAACGCGGACACGGCCTGCTTCTTGCCGCGCCAGATCGGCGCGATGTCCCACGCGAACTTGGCGTCCGTCAGACCGGCGGTCACCCAGAAGCCGTTGGCGTGCGTGGCGCACTTCTGCATCGGGAAGGCCTGGTCGCCGCCGACCTCGGAGCCCATGTCGGCGTAGTCCGCCTTGCTGGGCGCCACCTTGTGCTTGAAGACCAGGTCGCCGGCCCACTGCAGGGCCTCGACGACCTCGTCGCTGTCGACGGCGGGGCGGCCGTTCGCGTCGATGATGGTGCCGCCGTTCTGGTACGCGAGGCTCCACCACTGCGGGAACCACTCGGCGCCGGTGTACCCCCACTGCTTGCCCGGGACGGTGAGCTCCTTGAAGGCGTCCAGCGCGTCGTCCCAGGTCCACTCGGCGGTGGGGGCCTTGATGCCCTTCTTCTCGTACAGGTCCTTGTTGTAGTACACGGTGATCGCGCCGGAGCGGTCCGGGATCGCGTACAGCTTGTCCTCGTACGTGTAGATGGAGCCGACCGGGCCGAACCGCTTGGCGGTGTCGAGGCCGGCCTTCTTGGCGAGGTCGTCCAGGGGCAGGAGCTGGTTCTTGCTGGAGTAGGTGTTGACGCTCTCGGCGACCTGCATGATGTCCGGGCCGCTGCCGCCCGCGATCATCGTCTGCACCTTCTGCGCGTACGCGTCGCTGGGGATCAGCTGGAGCTTGACCTTCAGCTCCGGGTACTTCTTCACCAGCAGGTCGATGCGCTTCTGGTACGTCTTGCGGTCGGCGTCGCCGCCCCAGACGGTCATGACGAGCGGCCCGCTCGAACTCCCGCTGCCGGAACCGCACGCGGTGAGCGTCACGACGCCGGCCGCTGCTCCGAGACCGAGAAACCCTCGGCGCGACATCTGGACCTTGTCTACTGGCATGGCACGACTCCTCGGTGAAAAGGCGAACACGCGGGGAACAGCCCTCGGGAGCCCGGGCCCGGCTTCGAGTGACGGTTAAATTAACCCTCGTCAAATCTCGCTACAAGACCTTGATTCCTACGAATTTCAACCTGCACGACTCGCCCACGAGCGGGAGCGGACCGCCCGCGACGCCCTCCGGAACCCGTCGGCGAAGGTCAGCCCTTGTCCAGGAAGCGCCGCAGCCGGGTCAGTGGCCAGGTGTTGATCACGTCATCCTTGGTGAGCCAGCCGCGCTGTGCCGTGCCGACGCCGTAGCGCAGGTTGGCCAGGTGGACGACGGCGTGGGCGTCGCTGTCAACCGCCAACTTCACGCCGTGCCGCCTCGCTCGCAGGATGTCCTCGTCGCGCAGGTCGAGCCGGTCCGGATGGGAGTTGACCTCCAGAGCGGTGCCGGTGCGGGCGCAGGCGGCGAAGACGGCGTCGAGGTCGACGTCGATGCCGGGGCGCTTGCCGAGGAGGCGGGTGGTGGGGTGGCCGATGATGTGGACGTGCGGGTTCTCGCAGGCCCGGACGATCCGCCGGGTCAGTGCGTCACGCCCCTGGTTGAAGTGGGAGTGCACCGAGGCCACGCACAGGTCGAAGCCGGCGAGGAACTCCGGCGGCCAGTCCACGTCGCCGTCGGGCCCGATGTTCAGCTCGGCGCCGTGCAGCAGCCGCATGCCGGCGCGCTTGCCCCGTTTGCCGTACGCCCCGTCGAGCTCACGGACGCGTTCGCGCTGGGCCAGGATCCGTTCGTCGGTCATGCGCTGCATGGCCATGTCGGGTCCGTGGTCGGTGACCGCGTAGTAGGCGTAGCCGCGCTCGGCGGCCGCGGCGACCATCTCCTCCAGCGGGGCGAGCCCGTCGGTGAGGTCGGTGTGGGTGTGCAGGTCGCCCCGGATGTCCTGCTCCTGGATCAGCTCGGGCAGCTCGCCGCGCAGTCCGGCCTCGATCTCGCCCCGGTCCTCGCGCAGGGTGGGCGCAATCCAGGGCAGGCCGAGACGGGCGTACACCTCTTCCTCGGTCCGGGAGACGATCTTCTTGCCGGTCTCGGTGTCGAAGAGCCCGTACTCGGAGAGCTTGAGCTTCTGGTGGACGGCCATCTCCCGGGTGCGGATGTTGTGCGCCTTCGAGCCGGTGAAGTACTGCATCGCCGCGCCCCAGGAGTCCGGCGGCACGACCCGCAGGTCGACCTGGAGGCCCTTGCTGGTGCGAATCGACGTCTTCTTAGCGCCGTGCGCGATGACCTCCGCGACGTACGGCAGCTCGGTGAAGGCCCGCATGACCGGCTCCGGCTTCGTCGCGGCGACGAGGATGTCGATGTCGCCGACGGTCTCGCGGACGCGGCGCAGCGAGCCGGCGTAGGAGCAGCGCTTACAGCCGGTGACCTGCGACATCTCGGCGACGATGTCCTCGGCGAGGCTCATGGCGACGTCGATCAGGACACGGTCGCCGGAGGACTGGAGCAGGCCGATGCCGTGCAGGATGTTCTCCTCGGTCTTCGGCCCGAAGCCCTTCAGGTCGCGCAGCCGTTCCTCGTGGATGGCGTCCGCCAGTTCCCCGGTCGTGGAGATGCCCAGCTCTTCGTAGATGACCAGGGCTTTCTTCGGGCCCAGCGTCGGGATAGCGGTCAGCTGCCGGACGCCGGCGGGGATCTTCGCGCGCAGTTCCTCGACGGCGGAGACCTTGCCGGTGGAGAAGTATTCGATGATCTTCTGGGCGGTCGACTTGCCGACGTTGGGAATCTCCTGGAGCCCCTTGGCGTCGAGCGTGGAGACGTCGGCGTGATAGCCGCCGACCGACCGGGCGGCCTTTTCGTAGGTACGCGTCCTGAACGCGTCTCCTCCGGTGATGGAGATCAGGTCCGCGTACTCCTGGAGCAGCGCGGCGACCTCGTCGTTGGACCGGGCCACGGTTTCAGGGTAGGCGGGGGAGGGGGGTGCCGCGATGTGTTGTTGATCGTCTGCGGGTGCTTTGTGGCTGGTCGCGCCCACGCGGCGGAGCCGCATGTCGATTCAGGCCCGCGCCCCTTTGGGGGCGTGGTCGAACCGTTCTCCGTTGCGCCAGGTCGGTGGGTGGGCCGGGGTTGCGCCTTCCTTTGTCAGGGCGGCCGCGATCCTGCGGGCCGTCAACGGGTCGGCCGGCAATGTGTGGGACGCGAACCAGCGGGCCGCCTCCGGTGCGGGAGACGGTTCGGCGAACTCGGGGCCCGCGTAGTCGTCGAGGGGCGGGTCGTAGATGTAACCGGTGACTATGCCGTGGTCGACCAGACGTTCCACCAGGGCATCGCGGTCGTTGACCAGCAGCGGGACCCGGAACAGGCACGGCGGGCCGTCGCCGGTGCGACCGCGCAGGGCCGGGGTGGCCCAGGTGGTGCCGGACAGCAGCGAGACGCCGGCCCTGCGTCGGGCGAGATCGCCGTCGAGCAGGGACATCCGTAGCTCCAACTGCCCGCGGACCAGGGCGCCGTGGCGGGAGCGGAAGCCGTGCAGGTCGACCCGTACCCAGGGCTCGTACGCCGCCAGGCTCGGGGCGTGGCGGGCGCTGCCGGCGAGGCGGGGGGCGTGCAGGGCCATGCGGAAGTCGTCGCGTTCCAGCAGGCCGAGGCGCTGCATGGTGCGCCAGACGGGGCGTACCAGGTGCAGGGTGCGGACGGTGGAGCGGGCCAGGGGGCGGAGTGTGGTGGCGAGGTCGTCGCGGAGGCGGCGTGCGGTGAGCAGGTCGTCGCGCAGCAGTTCCAGCTCGCGCCGGGTTCGTGCGTCGTCGACGGCGAGGAAGCCGCCGGCCATGCCGGCGACGTGCTTGGACAGACTGAAGGCCGCGGCCTTCCCGAAGGTGCCGATCGGCTGCCCGTCCACATGCGTGCCGATGGCGTGGGCCGCGTCCTCGAACAGGGGGATCCCCAACTCGTCGCAGCGACGGCGCAGTTGGACCACCCGGTCGGGCAAGCCGTACAGGTTCGTCGTCAGGACGGCGTCCACGTCGCGCCAGGTGGACTCCGGTACGGCGGCCGGGTCGATGTTGCCGTCCCAGGGGGAGACGGGGGCCTGGACGGGGCGCAGGCCGGCCGCGAGGACGACGAAGAGGATCACGTCGTCGTTCACCGGGGACATCAGGATCCGTGCGCCCGGCCGGCACCAGCGGCGCAGCGCCAGGTAGAGGGCCAGTCGGGCTGAGGGCGTGTAGACGCATTCGCGTCCGATGCGCCGTGTCATCATCGCGGCGAGCCGCGATCCGTACGGCATGGTCACCTCTTCCGTGGCAGGGTCCGACGAAGGTTCGCCCCGTGCGGGCTGTGCGCGTTCGCGAACGTCGTTCGAGGACGCCGCTCGGGGTGACGGGGACCGCGAGGGCGGGCATGGCGGAACGACACCGCCGCGCGTGAAGGACGGAGAACTGGAAGGACGGGCGGAGGCAGCCCCGTCTGTTCAGCGGGCGCGGGCTCCCGCTTCGCCCGAGTGAGCCAGGCCCGAGGTGCGCAGGGTGCCGACGGTCTTCAGCAGCCGGTCGGCGGGCTCGCGCAGTCCGGGGTGGGCCAGGACGGTGTTTCTCAGGCCGCGCACCGGTCTGCGCCACAGCCGGTGCGCCGCCGCCACCGGGTGCGGGCGTATCGCGAACCCCTCGGCCACCCGCAGCTCACGGGTCTTGAGCCAGTCCTTGTACTCCTTCTCGCCGCGCCCCATGTCCATGAGCGTGACGCCGTCGCGGCCGGCGGCGTCGGCCAGCCGTAAATGCATCATCAGTCCGGGCGAGTAGTAGCCGAAGTCGGGGTCGTACGCGGTGAACCAGGCCGCGAAGACCGTGCGCGACCTCGGCCCGAAGTGCGCGGCGACCGGCCGGTCCCCGGCGTAGACCACGGACAGGATGCCGGTGAAGTGCTCCTCGCGGACCTGGAACAGATGGTCCACCAGGTCGACGATCCAGGGCTTGGAGAACCGGTCCATCCGCCCCGTTCTGCGGTACTGGGCGGACTTCCAGCGCATGAGGGTGCGCAGCATGCGCGGATCGCGTTCGTCGTACACGAAGCGCACCTCGCCCACGTCACGGCCCAGGCGCCGCTCCTTCTTCAGCGTCGTCTTGGCCTGCCCGGGGTAGGTGGCGCGCAGCCACTCGGCGTAACTGCCCTCGCCGGGCTTCAGGTCGAGCACGGGAGAGGCGAACGTCCCCGTGACGTACGGGCCGAACGGCTTCTGCTCCTCGACGAGGTGATCGAACTCGAACACGGACAGCCCGCAGGCCCGCAGCAGTTCCCGGGTGTCCCAGGTGACGCCCGGCCGGTGCACCAGGGCCTGGCAGTCGGAGAGACCGAGGCCGATGGCCCGGCCGACGCCGAGCGGGCCCCGCTCGTACGGGAGGAAGCCGACGGCCTCCCCGTTCTCGTGCAGGACCGCCACCTGCGCGCCGCGGCGGTGTCTGCCGACCCCGGTCGCGAACTCCGGCGCGAGGAAGGGGTTGGCGTAGTCGGGCGACTCGTCCATGGCCCGGTGCCACGCCCGGCGCAGCGACTCGTCCAGTTCCTCGGGTCTGTGAATCGTGATGGCGTGCGTGGATCGCATGGCGACCGCTCCCCCCAAAGTCCCCCAAGAGACGCTTTTTGGGCGCCTCGCCACTGTTTCCCCCATGTCGAACTTTGTGGCGAGCTCAAACGTCGCGAAACAGCACGCACACTGTCAAGGTGGATGATGAATCCTTTAGCTGTGCTTGGTAACGCGCGGTCCCGGTCCGGTCAGCGGATCGCGACGAGGACGTGACTGTCGCCGTACTGCCAGACGGCGCCGACGTGCCTGAATCCCGCCTGCCGCAGGAGCCGTTCGTGCGTGGACACGGACAGGCAGGGGGCGCCGCCGGTACCGGTGCCCGTGCCGCTGCCGGTGACGGCCGCCTGCCGGCGTCGGCGCTCCGCGAGCAGGTCGGTCAGCTCCGGGTCCTGCGCGACGGCCGCCCACCAGGACGCCCAGTCCTCGTGCGCCAGGGCCTGACCGCGTTCGGCGTGCCGGCGGCCGACGCACCCGGCCAGTCCGGCGAGCGCGGCGTCGTCGTGCGGGAAGTGGTCGCCGTTGACGAGCACGCCCCCGGGGCGCAGCAGGCCCGCGAGCTGCCGGTAGGTGCGGTACAGGGCGTCCGGGTCCAGGTAGTGCAGTGCCGTCGTCGACACGGCGGCGTCCAACGGGCGGTCCAGGCCCAGGGCGTGGGTCCAGTCCCGCGCGCCGATCGTCACGTCGACGTAGCGGGCCGCGTCCGCGTGGTGGGTGCGGGCCAGCTCCAGCAGCAGCGGGTCCATGTCCACGGCCACGATGTCGGCGTACGGCATCCTGCGGGCGAGCCGGGCAGCCAGGGAGCCGGGGCCGCAGCCGAGGTCGACGACGGACGGTCGGCCCGGGAGGCCGGCCACGGACTGCTCCACCACATCGGCGATCACCGTGAAACGCTCCTCGCGGTCGACGGCGTACCGCTGCTGCTGACGCTCCCAGCGCTCCACCCATCGCTCCGCCGTCGCCAGGCTCAGCCCCATCCCGTCGTGCACCTCGCCGTTCCGTACCTGTCCGCACCGTCTGCGCCAGACCCTACAGGTGGAAACGGTTCCCATTCCCTCTAATGGCGGTACGTCACCCGAGCGTGGCGAGGACGTCCAGCAACCGGTCGATCTCCTCAGGGGTGTTGTGGACGTGCAGGCTCACCCGCACCGAGCCGGTCCGCTCCCCCGCGCCGCCCTGGCAGTGCTGGTCGGAGCGGACCATGAAGCCGTGGCTGAAGAGGATGAAGCCGAGGTCCCCGGAGTCGACGGCGTTGTGGCGGAAGGTGACGATGCCCTGGCGTCGCTGCACGGACGAGTCGGCGGCCAGGCTCTTCTGGCAGCCGAGGATCTCGTACGCGTCGAGGTGGCGCAGGCCCTCGGTGAGCCGGGCCGTCAGGGCGAGGGTCCACCGCTCGATCCGGTCGGTCCCGGCGGTGTCCAGCCAGTCCAGGGCGGCGGTGAGGGAGGCGATGCCGACGGTGTTGGGGGTGCCCGACCAGCCGCCCGGCGCGAAGCGCGGTCCGCGTGACTGGCGGGCCCAGACGGCTCCCGTGCCGGGCAGGGCCATGGCCTTGTGCCCGGAGAAGACCACGAGGTCGACGTCGAGGTCGGCGACGGACACGGGCAGATGTCCGACGCTCTGGGCGGCGTCCAGACAGATCACCGCGTCCGGGCCGACCGCCCGGCGGATGCGGTGGACGTTCATGTTGCCGCCGTACACGTGGTGGACGTGGCTGACGGCGACGAAGCGGGTGCGCGGGCCCGCGAGTTCCGCGAGCGCGGTGTGGTCGTAGTCGCCGGACGACCGCTGGTACGGCATCGGCCGTACGCGGATGTGGACGCCCCGCGCCGCCAGGTGCCGTCGGGCCTCCAGCCAGGGCGCGATGTTGGCCTCGTGGTCGGCGACGGGGACGACGATCTCGTCCCCGTCGGCGAGGAGCCCCGGCAGCCAGTCGCGGGCGACGGCGCGCAGGCCCTCGGTGGTGCCGCTCGTGAAGTGGACGGTCGAGCGGTCGGGAGCGGGGTCGTCGAGGAACCGCTTCACCCGGTCGCGGGCCTGCTCGACCAGGTCCGTGGTCCGGTTGGCCCAGGGGTAGGTGCCGCGGCCGGCGTTGGCGTTGGTGGTGGTGAGGTAGGTGTGGACGGCGTCGAGCACGGACTGCGGTTTCTGGGCGGTGGCCGCGCTGTCCAGATAGGCCAGTTCCGGGTGGGCGGTGATGATCGGGAAGTGGGCGCGCAGGGTCCGCTGCCACTCCCCCAACTCCGCGATGGCGTCCGTCTCTTGGGTGTCGGTCCCGGGTGTGGTCATGGGCGTCAGTCCCGTACGAGGGGTGCGCCCGCGTCCCGCCAGGCGATGATGCCGCCGGTCAGGCTGCGGACGTCCGGGTGTCCCATCCGGGTCAGCAGGGCGGCGTGCCGGGCGGACTTCTCGCCGACCGGGCAGGCCAGCAGGACCGGGCGGTTGCGGCTGAACGGCAGTCCGCCGTGGAGGAGTTCCTCGAAGAGCTCGTCGACGATGTTGACGGAGCCGTCGATGTGCAGCGCGGCGTAGGCGTGGGGGCTGCGCAGGTCGACGACGAGCGGGGCTCCGGTGGCGATCCACGCCTGGGCGTCGGTGACGCCGATGGCCGGTGCGGTGCGGATCTCGGCGGGCGTCAGGTCGGCCGGGGAGTTCCTGCGCCGCGGGCGGCCGAAGAGGTCGGGGCGCCGCTGACGGACGTAGCTCAGATAGCTCTCGACGCGGTCGCAGACAATGAAGACCGCTGACTGGCGCTCCGTCAGTTCCTCGTCGACAGCGCGCAGTTGGCGTATCGCACCGAAGAACGCGGCGCCTCCCGTGGGTCCGGCGAGGATGCCGCAGCGGCGGTTGAGGGTCAGCATCCCCTCGATCGCCTCGTCCGCGGTGACCGCGTCGATGCTGTCGTAGGTGCCGGGGTCGAACAGGCCCACCTCGTGCGCCTCGTCGATGGTGCGGATGCCGGGGATGAAGTCGGACTTGGCCGCGACCAGGCCGGCGACCCGTACGGCGGGGTCGTGTTCGCGCAGGGCGCGGGCGACGCCGGTGGAGGAGCCGGCGGTGCCGACACAGGCGATGAACCAGTCCGGGGCGCGGCCGTCCAGGTCCTTGACGATCTCCGGTCCGGTACCGGTGAAGTGGGCCTCGGTGTTGCGCGGGTTGAAGTACTGGTCGGTGTGCAGATACGCGCTGTCGGGCGCGGAGAGGGCGCGGTGGAACAGGGTGAGCGGGTCGTCGGTGGCCGTCGGGTCCAGGCACTCGCTCTGGCCGGGCAGTTCCTCGATCTCCGCGCCGAGCAACAGCAGCAGGTCCTTGATCTCCGGGATGCGCATCCGGTTGGTGACGCTCTTGAAGGTCAGGCCGTGCATGCCCGCGAGGACGGCGAGGGCCTTCGCGGTGTTGCCGCTCGACAGCTCGACGACCTGACCGCCCCGCTCGGGTAGGGCCGCCTCCAGACGCGGGCGGGCCATGTTCCAGGCGGCGCGGTCCTTGACCGAGCCGAAGGGGTTGAGCAGCTCCAGCTTGGCGTAGAGGTCGATGTTTCTCAGGCCGTGGACGGCCGGGTCGATGCGCACCAGCGGCGTGTTGCCGATGGCCTCGGTGATGCTGTCGTACCTCACTGCGCTCCCCCCACGGGTGTGGTCGGCCAGTACTGGTCGTCCAGGCACCAGCGCCAGGTGTCGCCCTCCTGCCAGGCGGCTACCTTGCGCGCGACGGGCTGGTGCTGGGCACGGGTGGCGTGGAAGTCCATGCAGTATCCGGCCGTGTTGGCGAAGGCCAACAGGTCGCCGGGCGCGGGGCGGCGGGGCAGGAAGACCGTGCGGCGCGTGATCAGGTCGGACTCCAGGCAGCGGCTGCCGAAGAGGTACGTGCCGACCGGTTCGGTGGCGGTGCCGGGAGCGGAACCGGAACCAGTCGCGTGTCCGTGCGCGTCCCGTGGGACGACGACGGGGTCCATGAGCACCCCGTGCTCCTCCAGCGCCACGTCGTCCGCCTTCGCCGCCAGTCGTACGAGGAGAGGGCCACCGCTGTCCTGGTCGCGTACCTCCAGCACCTTCGTCAGGGTGAGTCCGCACTGGTCGAGCAGGGCCCGGCCGGGTTCGGTGTGCAGGTCGTAGAGGTGATCGAGGAGCAGGGCGGCCAGGGGGCTGCCGCCGAGGGACGCGGCCGGGTGCGCGAGCAGTTCGTCGAGGTAGCGGGCGCCCGCGACCGGGCGGTGAGCGGGGTACAGGCCGAGCGCGCCGCGCAGGGTGCCGGCCTCGTTGCGCAGTCCGTAGCCGTGCCCGCCGTAGGTAAGGGGCGGGCGGGTGCCCAGGACGGCTTCGGTGAGCCCGGTGGTGTACCGCTCCCATTGGCCGCCGTCGGCCAGGTAGTTGACGCCGAAGCCGCCGCCGATGTCGACGGCCCGGGGCCTGAGCCCTCGGCTCCGGCACTCCTCCAGCACCCGCAGGCAGCCCTCCAGCGCCGTGGCCTTCTCGGTGAGGCTGGTGGTGTCCAGGTGGTAGGCGACACCGACCAGGTCGACCACGTCGCCGTACCGCTCGACGGACTCCAGGAGGGGGTCCAACTCCCTTACCGCGGTACCGAATCGGCTGCGGCGGCTGAGCACGCGTACGCCGGACGTCTCGAACTCCGAAAGACGGAGCATGACGCGGGTCCTGGGCAGGGCGTGTTTGCGTACCAGCGTGACGAGTTGCTCCAGCTCGTCTCGCGTGTCGAGGCTGACGGTGACCGAGGTGCGGGCCGCCAGCCACAGGAACTCCGGGTTCTTCGGGCCCGTCGCCGTGATCCGGTCCGGGGTGAGGCCCGCCCCGAGGGCGTGCTGCAGCTCGCCCAGCGAGGCGACGTCCACGCCTGCGTCCGTGGCGGCGAGGCGTCGCAGCAGGGCGCTGGAGCGGTTGGCCTTGTGGGCGAAAAACACCTGGCCGGAGAGGTGACGGGCGCCGTACACGGAGCGGAACTGCTGGAGGTTGTCGGCGAGCTGGTCGGGGACGACCACGTGCAGCGGGGACCCCAGGGCTTCGGTGAGCGTGTGCAGCAGGACCGGCGAGTTCAGCAACGAGCGCAGCCGCGATTCCAGCCGCGGTTCGAGATACAAGGGCTGCCCGCCCATGCCCGGCCCCTCCCCCAGCGCTACGGGCCCGGCACTCCGGGCGCCGGCGACCACTCCCCGCGGTTTGCCGTATAGCTCCTTTCCCTGCCCTCCGGTGCTTTACGCCCTGTTGCTACCCCCATGGGCGATCAGGTCAACAGACGGCCGGAACCTGTCGGGGGGCCCGCGCTCAGCCGGCTTCCCCGGCGATGTTGACCATCCAGGTGATGCCGAAGCGGTCCGTGCACATGCCGAAGACGTCGCCCCACATCTGCTTCTCCAGCGGCACGGTCACCGAGGCGCCCTCGGACAGCTTCTCCCAGTAGCCGCGCAGCTCGGTGTCGTCGTCGCCGCTCAGACTCACGGCGATGTTGTTGCCGGGGCGGTGGTCGTCCGTCGGGGTGTCGGCGCCCATCAGGGTGAGGCCGCCGGGGGACTCCAGCATGCCGTGCATGACCTTGTCGGCCATCGGGGTGTCCTGCTGGCCGTACTCGCCGTAGGTGTTGAGCACGAGGGTGCCGCCGAAGACGTCCTTGTAGAACTCCATCGCCTGCCGGGCGTCGCCGCCGAAGGTGATGTACGGGTTGAGACGCGAGGCCATGAATCCTCCTGGAATAGGGCCAAGAGCCGACTCCAAGGAAGGTAGCGCGGGCCACTGACAACGGCCCGCGCTCACGACCACATGGGCTACAGCGCCGCTACAGGGTGCGCTCCAGCCGGTCCGCGACCAGCTTCACGAACCGGGCGGGGTCCTTCGGCTGGCCGCCCTCGGCGAGCACCGCCAGCGTGTGCAGCAGTTCGGCGGACTCGGCGAGCTCCGCGCGGTCCTCGCTCGCCTCGTACGCCTGGTGCAGGCCCTTGACCAGCGGGTGGCCGGGGTTGAGCTCCAGGATCCGCTTGGTGCGCGGCACCTCCTGACCCATCGCCCGGTACATGTTCTCCAGGGCCGGGGTCAGGTCGTGCGCGTCGGAGACGACACAGGCGGGCGAGACGGTGAGCCGGGCCGAGAGGCGGACCTCCTTGATGTCGTCGTCCAGGCGCTCCCGCATCCAGCCGAGCAGCCCGGCGTACTCCTCGGCCTGCTTCTCCCGCTCCTCGTCGGCCTTCTCGTCGCCCTTGCCGTCCAGGTCGATCGCGCCCTTGGCGATGGAGCGCAGCTTCTTGCCCTCGTACTCGCCCACGGCGTCGACCCACACCTCGTCGACGCCGTCGGTGAGCAGCAGGACCTCGACGCCCTTGGCCCGGAACGCCTCCATGTGCGGGGAGTTCTCGATGCTCTGCCGGGACTCGCCGGTGATGTAGTAGATGTCGTCCTGGCCGTCCTTCATCCGCTCCACGTACCGCGCGAGTGTGGTCGGCTCGTCGTCGGAGTGCGTGGTCGCGAACGACGCGACGGCGATGATGGCCTCGCGGTTCTCGGTGTCGGTGAGCAGGCCCTCCTTGAGGACCGGGCCGAACTCCCGCCAGAAGGTGGCGTAGCGGTCGGCGTCCTTGGCCATGAAGTCCTTGACCGTGGACAGGACCTTCTTGGTCAGCCGGCGCTGCATCATCCGGATGTGCCGGTCCTGCTGGAGGATCTCGCGGGAGACGTTCAGCGAGAGGTCCTGCGCGTCGACGACGCCCTTGACGAAGCGGAGGTAGGGCGGGAGCAGGGCCTCGCAGTCGTCCATGATGAAGACGCGCTTCACATAGAGCTGGACGCCGCGCTTGAAGTCGCGCGTGAACAGGTCGTGCGGGGCGTGCGCGGGGACGAAGAGCAGGGCCTGGTACTCGAAGGTGCCCTCGGCCTGGAGCCGGATCGTCTCCAGCGGTTCGCGCCAGTCGTGGCTGATGTGCTTGTACAGCTCGTGGTACTCGTCGTCGGACACCTCGTCGCGCGAACGGGCCCACAGGGCCTTCATCGAGTTCAGCGTCTCGGGGTCCGGCGTGCTGTCGCCGTCGGCCTGCTCCGGGACCATCCGGATCGGCCAGGTGATGAAGTCCGAGTACCGCTTGACGATCTCCCTGATCTTCCACGGCGAGGTGTAGTCGTGGAGCTGGTTCTCGGGGTCGGCGGGCTTGAGGTGGAGCGTGACCGACGTGCCCTGCGGCGCCTCGGCCACGGTCTCCAGGGTGTAGGTGGCCTCGCCGCGCGACGTCCAGCGGGTGCCCTGGCTCTCGCCGGCCCGCCGGGTCACCAGCGTCATCTCGTCCGCCGCCATGAAGCCGGAGTAGAAGCCGACGCCGAACTGGCCGATGAGCCCTTCGGCACCGGCCTCGTCCTGGGCCTCGCGCAGCTCCTTCAGGAAGGTGGCGGTGCCCGAGTTGGCGATGGTGCCGATGAGCTGCCCGACCTCCTCGTACGACATCCCGATGCCGTTGTCCCGCACCGTGAGGGTACGGGCCTCCTTGTCGATGTCGATCTCGATGTGGAGGTCCGACACGTCGGCGTCGAGGGAGTCGTCCCGCAGCTTCTCCAGACGCAGCTTGTCGAGCGCGTCGGAGGCGTTGGAGAGGAGTTCCCGCAGGAAGACCTCCTTGTTCGAGTAGACCGAGTGGATCATCAGCTGGAGCAGCTGACGGGCCTCTACCTGGAACTCAAACGTCTCGGTCGGCATGGTTCGCGACTACCTCACATCAGTCACCGGAACAGGGTCGCAGTCACTGTAAGACACGAGGTCAGCGCGGTGTGCCGGGATATGGCAGAACGGTTCAGACGAGGTGGGCGAAGACCACCAGGTTCGCGGTGTAGTCCCTGACCTGCCGGTCGTAGTCCCCGGCGCAGGTGATCAGGCGGACCTGGGCGCGGGGGGTGTCGCGGTACACGCGGTCGCTGGGGAAGCTGTCCTTGTCGAAGGTCTCCGTGTCGTCGACCACGAAGGACGCCTTGCGGCCGTCGGCGCGCAGTACCTGGAAGCGGTCGCCCTTCTTGAGCTCGCGCAGGCTCGCGAAGACCGCGGCGGACGTCGTCGTGTCGACGTGCCCGGCGATGATCGAGGTGCCCGTCTCCCCGGGGGAGGCGCCCTTGGCGTACCAGCCGACGAGGTTGGTGTCGTGGGCCGGCGGGGGTTCGAGCTGGCCCGTGCTGCCGATGGCGAGGTCGGTGAAGGGGGCGTCGACGGAGATCTTGGGGATGAGCAGCCGCACCGGCCGGGACCGCGGCAGATGCTTGCCCACGGGGCGCGAGGCGTGCGAGGAGGACTTGCCCGCACGGGGGACGTGCGACTCGATCGCCGGGGCGGCGTACGGTGCGCCGCGGCCGTCGGGTGCCTCGTCGTGGCCGCCGGGCAGCGTCACCACCAGGAACACGGCGGCGACCGTGCTCCAGAGCAGCCCTCCCGCCACCCGCCTTATCCGCCGTGAGCGCGCGGAAACGGTCTCGGCGGGGGCCGGGTCGTGGTCGGGGGACGAGGGACAGCCGGCGGCCATCGGGCACCACCTCACTCGGGCACAGCAGCGAACACAGCAAGGGGAAAAATAGGGTGACCAGTGATTATTCAGGCAACGGGGCGGACGAACGGGGCCGCCGCGACGCGCGGCGCACGTGCGGCGGCCACGGCCGCTATGACGCAGGGCATGGGTCAGGCCACGGATCCGCCGGCCTTCTTGCGACGCAGCGCGTACCAGCCGGCGCCCGCGACGCCCAGCATGGCGAGCCCACCGCCGGTGACACCCGGGCTGGCGAGGCCGCCGCCACCGGTGTGCATACCGCCGCGCGGCCCGTCGTGGTCACCGCCGCCCCACGAGTCGTTGTCGTGGTCGCCCTTCCACGAGTCGTCGTCTTCCTTCCAGCCGCCGTCGTGGTCGTCGCCCTTGCTGCGGTAGCTGTCCCGGTCGCGCTTCGGGTCCTTGTCACCGCCCCAGTCGCCACCGTTGTTCGCGAGAGCCAGCGCGCCGCCGCCGGTGTGTACACCGCCACTCGGCTTCTCGTGCTTGCTCTCCTTGCCGTAGTCGCTGTCCTTCTCGTACTTGCTGTCCTTGTCGTAGTCGCTGTCCTCGTCGTGCTTGCTCTCCTTGCCGTGCTCCTCGTCCTTGGAGCCGCTCCAGTCGTCGTCCTTGTCCTTCAGGAGAGTCAGCGCGCCGCCGCCGGTGTGTACACCGCCACTCGGCTTCTCGTGCTTGCCCTCCTTGCCGTAGTCGCTGTCCTTGCCGTAGTCGCTGTCCTTCTCGTGCTTGCTGCCCTTGTCGTAGTCGCTGTCCTTGTCGTGCTTGCTGTCCTTGCCGTGCTCCTCGTCCTTGGAGCCGCTCCAGTCGCCCTCGTCGGTCACGAGCGTGAGCGCACCGCCACCCGTGTGCATCCCGCCACTGGGCTCGTCGTGCTTGCTCTCCTTGTCGTGATCCTTGCTGTAGGACTTGTCGTGGTCCTTGCTGTGGGACGAGTCCTCCTTGTCCTTGCTGTGCGACGAGTCCTCGTGGTCCCAGTCACCCGTCGTCATGGCGTAGGCTGCGGGCGCAATCGCCAGTGCGGCCGTGGCCGTCGCGGTGGCGAGCAGCATGCGGACAGAGCGCATAGTGAGTCCTTCCGTCACGGCCTGGGCGGCTGACGCTTCATCACCACGGGGACCAGGCCTGACGTGATCCACCGTCAGCCATTCCTCCCGGTCGCACCATCCGGAGCGATCACACGGGTTACGGCCACACTCCTACGGCCCTATGGCGGGCGCTTTTGCGCAGGTGGGAAGACGTGTCCGGCCGGGGAGGTTTGCCTCGTCCACAAGTGGTGAGGCGCGTGGGATGCCGAAGCCCAGCGTCCAGGCCGTGGACACCGCTCCGACCCCCGCCACCCCGCCGCGACCTGCGCCTTCGCAGCAGCGGGACGCCTTCTTCGACAACGCCAAGTACGCGGCGATCGTGCTGGTGGCGGTCGGCCATGCGTGGGAGCCGTTGCGCGACGGCAGCCGGACCGTAGACGCGCTGTACATGCTTGTGTACGCCTTCCACATGCCGGCGTTCATCGTGATCTCCGGCTACTTCTCCCGCGGCTTCGACGGCCGCCCCAGGCAGCTCAGACGCCTGGTGACGGGCCTGCTCGTCCCGTACGTCGTCTTCGAGACGGCGTACACCCTGTTCACCAGATGGACCGACCGGGAGCCGGACCGCCCGGTCAGCCTGCTCGACCCGCTGTATCTGACCTGGTTCCTCGCGGCCCTGTTCCTGTGGCGGCTGACGACCCCGCTGTGGCGGCGGGTACGTCTGCCGCTGCCCCTCGCGCTCGCCATGGCGATGCTGGCCACCCTGTCGCCGTCGATCGGCAACGACCTCGACCTCCAGCGTGCCCTCCAGTTCCTGCCGTACTTCGTGCTGGGACTGCTCCTCAAGCCGGAGCACTTCCGGATGGTCCGGCGCCGTGCGGTGCGGATCGCCGCGGTGCCCGTGTTCGCGGGCGCGTTCGTGGTGGCGTACTGGGCGGTGCCGCGGATGACCGGCGGCTGGTTCTACCACCGGGACAGCGCCGAGGAGCTGGGGGCGCCCGCGTGGTACGGGGCCGTGATGACGCCGGTGCTGTTCGCCTGCTCGCTGGTCCTGGTGGCCTGTTTCCTCGCCTGGGTGCCCGGGCGGCGGCTGTGGTGCACGGTGCTGGGGACGGGCACGCTGTACGGCTATCTGCTGCACGGTTTCGTCGCGCAGGGCTCGAAGTACTTCGGCTGGTACGACCCCGCCTGGGTGCAGCGGCCGCTCGGCGCGGTCGTCGTCACCGCCGTGGCCGCCGTGGTCGTGACGCTGCTGTGCACCCCGCCCGTCCGGCGGGCGCTGCGCTGGGTGGTGGAGCCGGACATGCGGTGGCTGTTCCGGCGGGAGGCGGCGGAACCGGCGGGCGGCCAGGCCGCCGTACGCGGGTGAACGCCCCTGATCAGGTCTCCTCCACCAGCCCGGCGATGTGCGCGGTGACCGTGTCGAGGATGGCCGTCCAGGCGGCGTCGTCGCCGAGCACGAGGTAGTTGAGGGTCAGGCCGTCGGTCATGGCGGCCAGGTAGCGGGCCAGGACGGGGACGGGGGCCCGCAGCCGGAGGCCCATGGTCTGCCGCAGCTGGTCGATGAGCTCGGCGTACGTCTCGGCGTACAGCTCGTACTGGCGGCGTGCCAGGTGCTCGAAGCCGGGCTGGCGCAGCGCGTACTGCGTGAGCTCGTAGGTCAGCATGTGCTCGTCGGGGTGGGCGCGGACGTGGTCCCAGTAGGCCTGGAAGCCGGCCCGGACCGTCTCCTCGAAGGTGGCCCGGGGCCGTATGGCGTCCTTCACGCGCGTCACGGAGTGCTCGGTGAGGGCCGTGATGACGGACTCGACCAGCTCCTGCTTGGAGTCGAAGCAGTAGTGGAAGACGCTCAGCGAAACGCCCGCCTCGGCGGCGATGGACCGGGTCGTCGTCCTGGGGACGCCGTCCCGGCTCATCGCTCTGATGGCCGCCTCGGTGAGCTGTCGCCGCCGCTCGGCGGACGGCAACCGTGCCATGGAACCCCTCTCGTGGGTGTCAGCTGCTGTGGACGCCGACCTCGTAGAGGGAGTAGCCCCATTCGGTGCCGCGCTGCGTGCCGTGGACGCGAACATACCTGGCCGGGGTGCCGGCGAACCGGGCCGTGTCCAGGCCGCCGTCGCCGGCGGTCATGGACCAGGCGGTCCGCCAGTTCACTCCGTCGGTGGAGAGCTCGATGCGGTACGACTTGCCGTACGCTCGCTCCCAGTCGAGGGTGACCCGCCTGACGAGCTGGGTGGACCCGAGGTCGACCTGGTACGACTGGTTGTCGCTCCAGTCGCTGGCCCAGCGGGTACGGCTGTCTCCGTCGACGGCGCGGCTGGGCTGGTAGCTGGTGAACAGGCTCCACTCCGAGGAACTGGCCGACGTCGCCGCGCCGCTCGCGAGGTTCACCCCGGACGCGTGGTTCTCGGAGGCCCCCCAGGTGTCGAGGTAGGACTCGGCGCCCCGGAAGAGGTCGTCGACCACGTCCTGGCCGCCGACGCGCCGGATGTCCTCGATCCAGTCCGGGACGAGGCCGTAGTGGGCGGCGCCGTCGGTGTTCAGGTCCCAGGTGCGCTGCCCGGTGGTCTGCCGGCCGATGACGGAGCCGCCGTCGACGCTCTTGAAGGGGTACGTCACCTTGTCGGGCGCGTCCGCTCCGCGCGGTCCCGGCCAGCCGCCGACGCCGTTCATGTCGGTGCCGTAGCCGTATCCGACGCCGTACTTGTCGCGCAGGGCCTCCGTGCGCTTCGCCTCCGCGATGAATCCCTCGGAGCCGTGCATGTACTGGGCGACGAAGCCGCCGAGGCCGTAGACCCGTTCGGTCCAGTCCAGGTCCATCCAGCTGTGCGAGGAGAGGACGCCGGGGTAGGACGCGGACTCGAAGATGTCGAGCACCCGGCCGGTGGCCTTGACGCTCATGTGGTCGATCTCCAGCATCATCTTGCGTTTCATCATGCCGCGCACGGCGTACTCACCGAGGTCGGTGAGGCCCCGGACGTTGCACTGGGCGTCAGCGCTGTACGAGGGGACCTCGACGCCCGCCGGGAGCTCCTTCTCGGCTTCGGCCGCCGTGGCGTTGCCGATGGGGTTGTCGTGCTGCGGGCCCTTGCACGTCTCGGTCTTCCAGAAGGTGCCGGTCGACAGGAACTGGCCGACGTTGATGGCCGTTCCGAGGCCGCCCGAGTCGAAGCGGACGCCGCACAGGGCGTTGTCGAACTTGTGGCACAGGAACATGCTGCGCACGCCGAGCGAGTAGAGCTCGTCCAGGCCCTTGTCGATGTCCTCCTTGCTGCACTGCGCGATGTCGAGGACCTGCTTGCAGCCGAAGGGCTCGGAGGTCTCCACGCCGAGGATGACCGCCAGCTTGCCCTGCTCGATGACGTGACGGGCCTGGGCGCTGTCGGTGACGATCCGGAACCAGCCCTTCCCGGTGCCGCCGTACATCTTGTCGACGAAGGCCTGCATGTCGTACGTCAGCTTGGCCTGGAGCCGGATGGACGTCATCTCGTCGCAGGAGCGGTCCTTGAAGAAGTACACGGAGCAGATCACGCCGTTGGTGACGAGGTCGTTGACCAGGACGCGCTGGCCGCCGCGCCAGGCCCGCTCGATCCAGGCGTAGTAGTTCTGCTGGTGGGTCAGCGAGTCGTGCCGGGGCCAGTCCTTGAAGGTGGGCCAGCCGACGGGGTCGTGCTTGCCGTCGCCGCCGTTGGTGATGAAGTCGAAGATCGCGAGGGAGCCGTCCGGGTAGTGCTCGGGGCAGTCCTTGAGGGCGTCGGCGACGCCCTGCTCGGAGAACGGCTTTCCGCAGATCAGACGGCCGCCGAAGGCCTCGTTGGAGAAGATGTGGTCGTGCGCGTCGACGAATCCGCGCACCTCGCCCTTGGCGTTGGTGCCGGTGAAGGGCTCTCCCGTGACGTTGACCTGGGAGTCCGGCGCGGGCCGTGCGGTCGGGTTCCACCAGTCGGTGCCGGCCGCCGAGCTCGGGGTGGGTCCGAGCGTGAGGGACAGCACGAGCAGGAGGAGCGACACAACGGTGACGTTCTTGCGTCGGCGGTACGGGCGTCCGGCACTGGTCACAGCCCACGTCCCTCGGTCGGCGGGAGAGCGGGGTCGAGTTGTCATGACCTCGCACAATGTGCGACGAGGATGGCCACTCCCGCATGACGAGTCAAGAGTCCGGGACAGATGACCTGCTTCGGGGCGGACATGGGCTGCTGACGGAGCGTCGGTTCACGCCGGGTGCGTGACGCGGATCTTGGACTGGCCGTGTGGGAGCTTCTCCCAGTCCGTCATGAAGCGGGCCCGCAGGCCGTGTTTCCCGGCCAGCGCCACCAGGGTCTCGGTGCGGTAGTAGAAGTCCTCGCGCAGGACGTGGTGTTCCTGCCCCTCGGTGCGGTCGAAGGTGAAGTCGAACCAGCCGCCGGGGGCCAGCACCCGGCCCACGTTGGCCAGGCACTCTTCGATGACCGGGAGCGGTGAGTGGGAGAAGACGCTGTGGGCGTGTACGACGTCGAAGTGGGCGTCGGGCAGGAAGCGCAGCGTCAGATCGCGCACCGGGGTCAGCGTGGGGAGCCGCTTCTGCAGGCCCATCTCCACGACGGTGTCCTGGGCGGCGAACAGGATGTCGGGCGAGATGTCGACGCCGTGGTAGTGGCCGGGGTCGAGGTGGCGGATGAACCGCCAGCCGCCGCGCAGGTTGCCGCACCCGATCTCCAGCATCCGGTGCTCGGGGCGCAGACCGTGGCCGACGAGGTAGTCGAACTGCATCGCCCCGAGCGCCAGCCAACGCTCCCGGTTGTGACTGCCGACCGCGGCGTCAGGGTCGGCCCGGGTGTCGGAGCGCATCACTGCGCGGTAGTAGGAGACGTGGTCGGGGTGACGGCGGCGCAGCCACATGTCGCGGGCGGTGCGGGCCAGATGGCGGGGCACGCGGTCGGGGTGGCGCAGGGCGTAGGCGACGCGATGGCCGAGGGCAGCGCGGTTGGCGGTGAGGTTCTTGGCCGGCATGGGTGGGGCCTCCCTGGGGACGCGGTACCACCGAGGATGCTCAAGCGGGCGCCTTGGCGCCACAGGGGCGGGCAGGCGGACGTGCGGGGCCGGGACGGGGGATCCTGGAGGCCGGATGCGGATCGTATGCGCTGTCGCCGTTCTCGCCGTCGCGAACCTGCTGAACAACTGGCTCGCGCGGGGCCCCGTCCTGTACGTGGTCGTCTGTGTGACCGCGACGGCGGCTCTGCTGCTGATCGCCCGATGGGACGGGCTCTCCCTGGCCGACCTGGGGCTCGACGCGGCGGCCGTGCGCAGGGGGCTGCGGTGGGCGCCCGTGCTGGTCGGGATCGTTCTGCTCGTGCTGGTGCTGCTCCTCGCCGCTCCTGCCGGGCGCGAGGCGTTCCGGGACGCCCGGGCCGCCGACCTGTCCGTGGGGCGGCTTCTGTGGGTGTCGCTGGTGCGGGTGCCGTTCGGGACCGTGCTGCTGGAGGAGACGGCCTTCCGTGGCGTGCTGTGGGCCATGATCCGGCGGCGGCACGGCACGGCGTGGGCCACGGCCGGGTCGTCGCTGCTGTTCGGGCTGTGGCATCTGATGCCGGCCCGGGGCGTCAACCGCTCCAACGCCGCCGTCGGCTCGGTCTTCGGCGACGGCACGGCCGGGGTGGCACCGACGGTGGCCGCGGCGATCGTCGCCACGGCCGTCGCCGGGGTCGTCCTGTGCGAGCTGCGCCGCCGCTCCGGGAGTCTGCTGCCGCCCATGGTCCTGCACTGGGCGGTCAACAGCCTTGGTTACGCGTTCGCCTGGGCGGCGGCCCGCTGGTGGCTCGCCGGCTGAAGGGCCGACCGACCGGGCGATCAGAAGTTGATCATGTGCCCCGCGAGCCCGTGCACCGCCTCCTTGACCGCCTCCCCGAGCGTCGGATGGGCGTGGACGTTGCGGGCGACCTCGTGCACGGTCAGGTCCCACTGCTGGGCCAGGGTCAGCTCGGGCAGCAGCTCGGTGACGTCCGGGCCGATGAGATGGGCGCCGATGAGTTCGCCGTGGGTGTCGTCGCTGATCAGCTTCACGAAGCCGGTCGCGTCGCCGAGGCCGTGCGACTTGCCGTTCGCCGTGAACGGGAACTTGGCGACCTTGACGTCGTAGCCGAGTTCGCGGGCCTGGGCCTCGGTGTAGCCGAAGCTGGCGACCTGCGGCTGGCAGTAGGTGGCCCGCGGGATCATCACATAGTCCAGCTCCATCGTCTCGGCGTCGGCGATGGTCTCGGCGGCGATGATGCCCATGGCCTCGGCGGCGTGCGCCAGCATCAGCTTCGCGGTGACGTCGCCGATGGCGAAGATGTGCGGGACCGAGGTGCGGCAGCGGCCGTCGACGTCGATCGCGCCGCGCTCGGTGATGGTCACGCCGGTCTTGTCCAGGCCGTAGCCGTCGATGTTCGGCTGGAAGCCGATCGCCTGGAGCACCTTGTCCGCCTCCAGGACCTGCTGCGAGCCGTCCTTGGCGGTGACGGTGACGCGCACCTGCGGGCCGGACTCGTCGATGGCGTCGACCCGGGTGGAGGTCAGCACGTCGATGCCCAACCTGCGGTACTGCTTGGCGAGTTCGGCGGAGACCTCGGCGTCCTCCAGCGGGGCCATCCGGTCCAGGAACTCGACGATGGTGACCTTCACGCCGTAGTTGTGCAGGATGTAGCCGAACTCGACGCCGATCGCGCCGGCGCCCGCGATGACGATCGACTCCGGCAGTTCCTCGGCCAGGATCTGCTCCTCGAAGGTCACCACCCGCGCGCTGCGCCGGGTACCGGGGAGCAGCTTGGGCGTGGCGCCGGTGGCGATGATGCACTGCTCGAAGCCGATGGTGCGGGTCTCACCGTCGTAACCGGCCACCTGGAGGGTGTGCGGGTCGAGGAAGGTGCCGCGGCCGTCGATCTCGGTGATCTTGTTCTTCTTCATCAGGTAGTGGACGCCCTTGACCCGGCCGTCCGCGACCTTGCGGCTGCGGCGGAACGCCTCACCGAAGTCGAAGGTGACCTGCCCGTCCACCTTGATGCCGAAGGTCTTCGCCTCGCGCGTGAAGATGTGCGCGAGTTCGGCGTTGCGCAGCAGCGCCTTGCTGGGAATGCAGCCCACGTTCAGACAGACGCCGCCCCAGTACTTCTCCTCCACGACCGCCACCCGCTTGCCCAGCTGGGCGGCGCGGATCGCGGCGACGTAGCCGCCGGGGCCCGCGCCGAGGACCACGACATCGAAGCGCTCGTCCTGCTCGACCATGGGGAGTTCCTTCCTGAGTACGACGTCCTGCTCTGCCGGTGCCGGTGCGTCAGCGGTGACGTCCGGCTTCTTCCAGCATGACCGCATCCACGAGGTTGTGTGGCGGTGCGGGAGGGTGACGACGATCTCAGGAGGCGGGCACTCCGGCGAGGGCGGTCCGGTGGCGGTACGGCGGCTCGGTCAGCCGAGGCACACGAGGTTGAGCACGCAGAGCTGCGCCGGCGAGGTCGCCTCCGGTGCGGGGCTGGACGGTGAGGTGGAGGTGCCGGAGTCGGAGCTGTCGGTAGCCGACGGAGCCGGCGTCTGCTGCTCGGCCGACGTGCCACCGCTGTCGCCGGAGCCGGACTGGGCTCCGCCCGAGCTCGCGTTGCCGGAGTTCGCACCACCGGTGGCGGACGGGACGCTCTGCGACTGCGGGGCCGTGGTCGCCGCGGGGGTCGGGGTGGCGGCGACGTCCGGTCGGGTGAACTGCCGGGTGGTGTGCGGCGTCGTGATGGCCTCGCGGGCGGCGTCGGTGGGGTGCGTCTTCGACGGGGTCGTGTCGACGTGCGGGGCTTCGCCGGTGTCCGCGGGGGTGGTCGCCGGGCGGGTGAGCTCGGTCTCCTGCTGCTCGGCGATCGCGGTGTTCGGGTTCTGCGGCGCGGTGGCCGCCTGGGCCTTGTCGGTGGCCCCCCGGTTCATCGCCGAGACGGTCAGACCGCCTCCGACCAGGGCGACGGCGGTCGCCACCACGGCCCGGCGCTGGTTCTTCTTCCAACGGGCCCGCTGGCGACGCCGCGCGGCCCTGCCCTCCGGGACGACGGGCACGCCTTGCACGTCGGCGGCCGGCGCGACGGGCGCCGTCTCCTCCAGGTCGGCGGACGGCACCGCCTCGTCCCGGAAGTAGCCGTCGTACCAGGTGTCGGCGGCGGGGGAATCCCACGCGGCCGCGCCGGGCGCCACCGCGGCGGGCGCGGCCGACACCGTCGGGCCCCCGATCGCGGACGGAGCGATGTCCGGGGCGTAGGCGCCGCACCCGGGGCACACGAGGGCCCCGTTGAGATGCCGTCGGCACGAGGAGCAATAGTCCATCTGCGGTCTTCCCTGGGGTCGCACGGGGGAATCGAACGGCTCGCAACGCTAACGAGGCTTTGGACGGGCTGTGTGCAGCCAGAGTGATACTCCTGCGCAGATACCCCAGGAAGTGTGTGCGGACCATGACCGCTCACAGGTCACAGCACCCCTCACGGCGCATACGGCGGCTCACCTCCAGCCATTCCTCGGCCGCGCGCCTCGTCGCCATGACGTCGGAGGCGTCGGACCCATCGGAGACGTCGAAGGCGTCGAAGGCGTCGACCAGGTCCGACTGCTCGAACAGCACGCCTCCGCGCAGGACCGCCGCCGTACGCACCACTTCGGTGAAGTCGGTGAACGGGTCGCCGTCCACGACCGTGAGGTCGGCCAGCCTGCCCTCCTCGACCGTGCCCAGGTCGGCGTCGGCGCCGAAGACCCGCGCGGGCAGCAGGGTCGCGGTGCGCAGCGCCTCGGCCGGTGACAGGCCGGCCCGGTGCAGCGCGCGCAGGGCCAGATGCAGATGCAGGCCGACGGGGACGAGCGGCTGGTCGGTGCCGAGCGCGACCAGTCCGCCGCCCGCGAGGATCCGCCGGTAGACGTTCATCTCCCTGCCCAGCGTGGCCAGTTGGGCCGCGGTGGGCGGCTGCCCGGCCTGCTGACGGACGAGCGCGGTGTCCCACGGCGGCATGAGCGCGGTGACGCGCGGGTCGTCCGCGAGAGCGGGGTCGGCGCCGAGCAGGGCCAGCGCGGTGAAGGGTGTGGCGACGAGGTGGAAGTCGGTGGCGGTGTAGATCTCCTCGACGTCCTGGTACGCCCGCCCCGTCGCCGAGGTCGCGTGCCCCACCTCCAGCCGTTGCGTCGCCTGGAGGTGGGTCGTCAGGTCCTGCCCCAGCTGTACCCCGGGGCTGCACAGATGGCTGCCGCTGCGCACCCCGAGCCGCTCGTGCGCGAAGTCGGCGGCCTCCTTCATCACCCACCCGGGGGCGCGTACGTACGTCTTCACGAAGTCCCAGTCGAGCGCGGCCCCGCGTGCCAGCGAGCGCCGCAGGCCCTCGCGGGTGCGGTGGGCGCGGCCCATGCTGTAGGCGACCCGTGCCCCGTCGAGGAGTTCGCCGGTGGCCAGCAGCCGGGGTCCGGCGAGGGCACCGGCGGCGACGGCCTCCCGGATGCGGGCCTGTTCGTAGGCGAAGCCGCCCAGCGAGACGGCCGTCGTGATGCCGTACGCGAGTTGCAGCGCGGTCTGGCGGCCGCCGTACGTGGTCTGCCAGGGGTGGGTGTGCGCGTCCCACAGGCCCGGGATCACGGTGCGGTCGCTCGCGTCGACACGGCGGGCGGCGGGGCGGCCGGCACGGTGCGGGGAGACCTCCGCGATCCGGCCGGCGCGGATCACGACGTCGATGTCCTCGCGGACGTCGTCGCCGGTCCCGTCCCAGAGGCGGCCCGCGTGCACGACCGTGTCCGCCGGGCGCGGTCTGCGGTAGTCCAGCGGGACGCGGACGGTACGGGTCCTGCCGCCGCCGTGGATGTCGGCGAGGCGCAGGGTGCCCGCGGAGAGGTAGAGCAGGGTGCGGGCGTCGGCGGACCAGGAGGGGTGGTCGGCGGGTTCGGTGGTGAGCCGGCGCGGCTCACCGTGCGGGGTGCCGTCGGCCCGGACGGGCAGCAGCCACAGCGCGGACTCGGCGACCACGGCCATCCAGCGGCCGTCCGGGGACCAGACGGGGCCCGAGTCGTAGCGGTCGGAGAGGGAGGTGTGCGGGGCGAGGGCGTGCAGGGCGGCGGTCCCGGTGGTCGTGTCGACGACGCGGATGAGGTTGTAGCCCTCGCGGAAGCGCTGATTGAGGCGGTTGCGGTCGCACAGCGCCACAGAGCGGCCGTCGGGCGACCAGCTGGGGCGGCCGGGCAGCCCGCCGGCGCCGAGCGGTGCGGCGAGGACGCGTTCGGTGCCGTCGGGCAGGTCGCGGACCAGGAGGTTGCCGGACATGTCCAGACAGGCCAGCCGGTTCCCGTCGGGCGAGAGGGCGGGGAAGACCCGGCCGCCCTCGGCGAGTACGGTCTCCTCCCCCGAGTCGAGGTCCCGGCGCCGTACGGCGAACAGGCCGTCGCGGTCGTCGGCGTACACGAGCGCCGTGCCGTCGGGCGTCCAGGTCGGCGCCGACACATAGCGGGTGGTGGGGACTTGAAGCACCTTGCGGGGTGCGCGGCCGCCCGTGGTCCCGGCGGTCCACAGCGCGTTGAGCGCGGCGAAGGCGACGCTGCGGCCGTCCGGTGACAGGGCGGGCAGGTGCAGCGCGCGGACGGGACGGGTGCCGGTGCCCTCGAAGTCGTACGCCTTGGTGCGGTGGCGGGGCCGGTGCACGGGCAGCGTGGCCGTGAACGGGATCTCCTCGCCGTCGCCCGGCGCGTCCGGGTCGACCAGGCGGAAGTGGCCGTCGACCGTGAGGAGCAGCCGCCCGGTGTCCGTCCAGCGGGGCGGCACGGGGAGGACGTCGCCCGCCACGGCGACCGGCGTGCCGTCCACGACGAGCGTGCAGGAGGCGGCGGGGGCGGCCGTGGTGCGCAGGTGGGCCAGTCGTCCGGCGGGCGAGACGGCGGGGGTCATGAGCTGGGCGCCGGAGTCGTCGGTGCGCTCGGCGGTGACGGGGCCCGAACCGTCGGCGGCCACGGACGCGACGGTGTCCGCCCTGAGGGTGCCCGTCGCGGTGACGCCGGCCCGCACGAACAGCACCCGCTCGCCGTCGGGCGACCATGCCGGGTCGAAGTCCTCCCAGCCGCCGTCCTGTCCGGGGCCCTGCTGCCCGGGGCGCCCGGTGAGCCGGGTCAGGCCTCCGGTGCGTACGTCCACGACCCAGACGCGGTACGGGGCGCCGGTCACGGTGTCGCCGCCGCGCTCGGAGGCGAACGCGATCCGGGTGCCGTCCGGCGACCAGGCCGGACCTCGGTCGTCCCACGGCCCGTCGGTGAGCTGCCGCAGCCCGGTGCCGTCGGGCCGCAGCGTCCAGAGGTGGAAGCCTCCGCCGCGGTAGGCGCAGACGACGAGGCGGCTTCCGTCGGGCGAGAACTGCGGGCGGGTGGGTTCGAGGCCGGGCGCGGTGATCCGGGCCGCGGTGCCGCCGTCCCTCGGAATGGACCAGAGCACGTTCTGGACCTCGGCGACCAGCCGGTCACCGGCCGGGGCGAGGGTGGCGGAACCGCCGGTGGCGGCGGTGAAGGAGAGGGAGGTCCTGGTGGCGGCCGTGGCCGGTGTGCCGGCGCCGGCGGCGGCCGTAGCCGTGGCCGCCGCGGTCACGGTGGCGGTGACCTGGAGGAATCTGCGGCGGGAGAGCGGGCCGGAACGGACGGCGTCCGAGGCGGCTGACGTGTCGTCGAAGTCCAAGAGGGCTCCCAGGGCGCGGAGTTGACGAGCCGGACAGGAGAGACCCCCGAAGCCTGCCCGGTCACCGGCCGTCGATCGCCGCCGAGCGAAAATTTCGCGCAATCCGGCGACTCTTTCCCGCGGGCCGGCGTCTGGCGCATAGTGAGGGCGCTGTTCTTCGACCCCGAAAGGACGAGATGACGCGGAAGAAGGCTCTGGTGGTCCGAGGCGGATGGGAGGGGCATCAGCCGGTCCGGGCCACCGAACTGTTCCTGCCCTTCCTGCGGAGCAAGGGCTACGCCGTCCGGATCGAGGAGTCCACCGACGTCTACGCCGACGCCGCCGAGATGGCCGCGACGGACCTCGTCGTCCAGTGCGTGACGATGTCGCAGATCAGCGCCGAACAGTTGGCGGGACTGACCGCGGCCGTCGTGGCCGGCACCGGCTTCACCGGCTGGCACGGCGGCATCGCCGACTCGTTCCGCGCCTCCTCCGACTATCTCCATCTGGTGGGCGGGCAGTTCGCGACCCACCCGGGCAAGGAGCCCTGCGAACGCGTGGGAGGCCAGGAGGACAACTACCTGCCTCACACCGTCACCATCACGGAGCTGGGCCGCGAGCACCCCGTCACGGCGGGCATCGAGGACTTCGAACTGCACACCGAGCAGTACTGGGTGCTCCACGACGACCTGATCGACGTCCTGGCCACCACCACCCACCCCGCCCGGCCGTGGCAGCCGTGGCACCGCCCGGTCACCTCGCCGGCGATCTGGACCCGGCGGTGGGGCGCCGGGCGCGTCATGGTGACGACACCGGGGCACAGCCTGGACGTCCTGGAGAACCCGGCCGTCCGCACCGTCATCGAGAGGGGCATGCTGTGGGCAACGCGCACCGCATCGGCGTCGTAGGGCTCGGGGTCATCTCCCGCGCGTACCTGGACACCCTCGTCGGCCACCCCCGTGTGCGGGTCACCGCGGTCGCCGACCTGGACGCCGCCCGGTCGGCCGCGGTCGCCGCCGACGTACCCGGCGTTCGGGCGCTGACCGTCGCTGAGTTGCTGAGCAGCCCGGACGTGGACACGGTGCTCAACCTCACCGTCCCCGCGGCCCATGCCGAGATCGCCCTCGGCGCCATCGGGCACGGGAAGCACGTCTACGGGGAGAAGCCGCTGGCCGCGAACCTCGCCGACGCGCATGCCGTGGTCGAGGCCGCCGCGAAGGCCGGGGTCGGTGTGGGGTGCGCGCCGGACACCGTCCTCGGCACCGGCGTCCAGACGGCGCGGGCGGCCGTGGCCGCGGGGAGCATCGGACGTCCGCAGTTCGCCACGGCCATGATGGTCACGCCGGGCCACGAACGCTGGCATCCGCACCCCGACTTCTACTACACGGCCGGTGGTGGCCCGCTGCTGGACATGGGGCCGTACTACCTCGCCTCCCTGGTCCATCTGCTCGGCCCGGTGCGGGCCGTGACGGGGGCGGCCGGGCGGTTGCGGTCCGAGCGCGTGATCGGGTCCGGCCCGCGCGCGGGCGAGCGGATCCCGGTGGAGGTGGACAGCCATGTCTCCGGAGTCCTGGAGCACGTGGACGGCACCCTGACGACGATCACGACGAGCTTCGACGGCGTGGCGACGACCGCCGCGCCGATCGAGGTGCACGGCGAGACGGGCACCCTCGCCGTCCCGGACCCGAACCACTTCGACGGTGAGGTGCGGCTCTTCGAACTGGGCGCCACCGGGTGGCGTACGCTCCCGCCCTCGGCGGGCTACGTCGACGGCACCCGCGGTGTCGGACTCCTCGACTTCGTCACCGCCGACGAACGGCGCGCGCCCCGCGCCAACGGCGAACTCGCCCTGCACGTGCTGGAGACGATGAGCGCGCTGCTGCGGTCGTCGGCCGAGGGGCGCCGGATCGAACTGACGACGTCGGCGCAGGTGCCCGCGCCGGTGCCGTTGACGGGGGCGGAGGAGTGGAAGGGACACGGCTACCCCCAGTGAGAGGTCGCCCTCTCCTTCCGGTCGGCGAAGCCGTGCTCGGCGTTCAGCGGGAGGTGAGGGGGGTCTCGGACTCGACGCGGGTGAGTTTCTCGGGGTTGCGGACGTAGTAGAGGCCTGTGACGCGGGCGTTCTCCGTACGGAAGGCCAGCACGCCGTCGATCGCGCCGTCCACGCGCAGGATCAGTGCGGGGTTGCCGTTGACCGTCGTGCGCTCGCTGGTGAAGGTGCCGCCGGCCTTGGCGACACTGCCGGCCATGTAGCGGAGCACCTTGTCGGCGCCGACGACCGGATGCGGGGCTGCCAGCTTGAGGCCGCCGCCGTCGCTGACGAAGACGACGTCCGGGGCGAGTACGTCGAGCAGCCCGTGCAGGTCCCCGGTCTCGAGCGCGGACTGGAACGAACGCAACGCTGCCCGGGTCTCTTCCGGGGAGACCGATGTGCGTGGCCGTCGGGCGTCGACGTGCCGGCGGGCCCGGTGGGCGATCTGGCGTGTGGCGGCGGGACTCTTGTCGATCGCGGCCGCGATGTCCTCGTAGTCGATGTCGAAGACCTCGCGCAGCACGAAGACGACGCGTTCGGTGGGTGAGAGGGTTTCGAGGACGAACATGAGTGCCAGCGACAGGTTCTCGGACAGTTCGACGTCCTCGGCCACGTCCGGCGCGGTGAGCAGCGGCTCGGGCAGCCAGGGACCGACGTAGGCCTCCTTGCGCCGTTTGAGGGTGCGTAGCCGGTTGAGCGCTTGCCGGGTCGTGACCCGTACCAGGTAGGCGCGCTGGTCCAGCACCCGCTCCAGGTCGACCTCGACCCACCGCAACCAGGCCTCCTGGAGGACGTCCTCGGCGTCCGCCGCCGATCCGAGCATCTCGTACGCGACGGTGAACAGCAGGTCGCGGTGGGCGACGAAGGCGTCGGTCGCGGGGTCGGTCGCGGGGTCGTTCATGTCGTGCGCTTCGCTCTCTCGTGGTGGGCGACAAGGCACTTGGCGGCTAGGCCGAGCGTCGGGTGCCGTGCGGCGTCGTGGGGTGTTCCGGCTGAGGGGTTTCCAGGCGGTTGCCGCTGTCACCGTGGGATCCGCGGGAACTGGCCTTGCGTGCCCCGGACACCAACTTGTTGAGGGTGAACCGGCAGGCGATCTCCTTGACGCCGGCGCCGGTCCGCCCGCTGATGCTGAGCGCGTTCACCTTGTCGTTCGGGTAGGAGAACTGGGTGACGCCCTCGTTGCGGCCGAGGCTGAGGGACTGCCCGGCGAAGAACATCCGGACGGGAGCGGGCGTCTTTCCCGCGATCCGGCGCCGGATCGTGTCGGCGGCTGCCGGGCCCAGCTGCACGGCGGCCTGGCAGCTCATCCGGAAGGGGTGGTCCGGCATCACCGCGGCGTCCCCGGCGGCGACGATGCGTTCGTCGTCCACGCTGGTCGGCGTCGTGTCGGTGAGCAGCCGGCCGTCGGCATCGGTGCGCAGTCCGCTGCGGGCGGCCAGGTCCGGGACGCGGAATCCCGCGGTCCAGACGGTCACCGCGCTGGGCAGCGAGCGGCCGTCGTCGAGCTGTACGGCGTCCCGCGTCACTTCCGTCACCCGCGCGCCGGCGCCTTCGAGGACGGTCACCCCCAGCTCGGCCAGCCGGCGGGCGACCGGACGACGGACTCGGGCGTGCAGGGAGGGGCCGAGCACGCGGCCGCAGACCAGGGTGACCTCGCGGCCCGCCTCCGCCAGCTCGGCGGCGGTCTCCAGGCCGGTCGGGCCGGACCCCACCACGGTCACCGAAGCCGACGCGGACGCCGTGTCCAGCGCCGACCGCAGTCGTCCCGCCCCCTCGAAGTCCGAGACCCAGTGAGCGAACTCCGCCGCTCCGGGCACGCCGGGCACGCCGGGATCGGCGGCGCCGCTGCCCACCGCGTAGACGAGGTAGTCGTAGGAGAGCGTTCCACCGCCCGCCAGCGACACCCGGCGCCCGGCGGCGTCGATCCGGGTGGCGGTGTCGACCACCAGCCGGACATCCCCGCCCAGAACCTCACCGAAGCCCTCGACCGCGTCGTCGGAGCCGGTCACGAGCTGGTGCAGGCGGATCCGTGAGACGAACTCGGGACGCGGATTGACCAGGGTCACCGACACGCCATCTCGCCGAGCCAGCCGGTTGGCCGCCGTCACGCCCCCGTACCCTCCGCCGACGACCACTACCTCGACGTTCCCGTTCATCGTGTCTCCTCGTGTTGTGGACTCGGCATGGAGACACCGGCCGGCCCTCCGGCGTGACAACCTGCGGATGAGACGTAGCGCACATCAAGGGCGTCGGGATCAGCGCCGCAGGGCCAGGTCGTCGCGAGCCGGCTTGACCGCGGCGGGAAACGCGGCGACCACCACGCCGAACAGGTTGATCGTCATCAAGGCCCTGGTCATCAGCGCCGCGGCCAGCATCGGGAGCGCCACCACCTCGACCCGGACGGCCACCGACCCGGACGAGCCGCCCAGACGGCTGTCCTCCTCGTCGAGCAAGGTGTTGGCCACCTGCCGGCAGACATAGCCCAGACCGAAGTAGATCGGTCCGCGGCGGCTGCCCGCTCGGCGAACTCGGGACGGACGCGGAACGCCCCGTGGACCGGCATCAAGACACCGGCCCCCCCTCTGGACACCGGCCACCCCTCTGCCGTGACAGCCCGCGGATGCGACGTAGCGCACACCGGCCACAACGGACCGTCGTGCCTGCTCCTGGGTCCCGTCAGTCCACCGGCCACGTGTGCGCGGCCGCGTTGAGGTGCATGTAGTCCATGTACGTCGTGGTCATCCGCCGCAGCGCCTCGCCCCTGTCAACGACTCCGGCCTTCTCCAGCTGGTGCACGGTCTCCGCCTGCCACAGGGCCCCGTTGCGGGCGACGAGGCAGCGCTGCTCGACGATGCCCAGCAGGGGTTCGCGCCACGCCGCGTCGAGGCCGGCCAGCTCCAGGCCGCGATGGGCGAGGGGCAGCAGGCGGCGCAACACCAGCTCCGGGACCGGCACTTCGCCCATGCCGGGCCAGTACAGGCGGGCGTCGATACCGTCGCGGGCGGCGGTGTGGAGGTTCTCCTCGGCGACCGAGAACGACATCCGCGTCCAGATCGGCCGGTCCTCGTCGACGAGGGCGCGGGTCAGGCCGTAGTAGAAGGCGCCGTTGGCGATGATGTCGGCCACGGTGGGCCCGGCGGGCAGGACGCGGTTCTCGATGCGCAGATGCGGGCCGCTGTCGGTGACGGCGTAGATGGGCCGGTTCCAGCGGTAGATCGTGCCGTTGTGCAGGGTCAGTTCGCCCAGTTGCGGGGCGCCGCCCTCGTCGAGCGCCTGCTGTGGGTCCTCGTCGTCGCACATGGGCAGCAGGGCCGGGAAGTAGCGCACGTTCTCCTCGAACAGGTCGAAGACGCTGGTGATCCAGCGTTCGCCGAACCACACCCGGGGTCGTACGCCCTGGGCCTTGATCTCCTGGGGGCGGGTGTCGGTGGCCTGCTCGAACAGCGGGATACGGGTCTCGCGCCACAGCTCCTTGCCGAAGAGGAAGGGCGAGTTCGCCGCGAGGGCGATCTGTACGCCCGCGACGGCCTGGGCCGCGTTCCAGTAGTCGGCGAAGTCCTTCGGCGCGACCTGGAGGTGGAACTGGGTGCTGGTGCAGGCGGCCTCGGGGGTGATGGTGTCGGCGTACGTCGCCAGGCGCTCGACGCCGTCCACGGTGATCCGCAGGTCCTCGCCGCGGGCCGCGAAGATCTGCTCGTTGAGCAGCTGGTACCGAGGGTCGCCGGACAGGGCCCGTTCGCCGACGTCCGCCTCTCCCAGGGTCGGCAGGATGCCGATCATGATCAGGTGGGCGCCGACGGCGGCGGCGCGGTCCTCGGCGTGGTTGAGCGCGTCACGGATCGCCTGCTCCCAGGCGCCGGGGCCGCCGGTCGTCAGCTCCCGGGGCGGGATGTTGATCTCCAGGTTGAAGCGGCCCAGCTCGCTCGACCAGGAGGGGTCGGCGATGGCCTGGAGGACCTCGGTGTTGCGCATCGCCGGCCGTCCGGCGTCGTCGACCAGGTTGAGCTCGATCTCCAGGCCGACCCGGGGGCGCTCGCTCTCGAAGGTCGACTCGCGCAGCATCTGCGCCAGCACGTCGAGACAGCCGTGCATCTTCTCCCGGTACCGACGGCGATCCTCCCGTGTGAACACCAGGGCCGGCACATCGCGTCCCATCAGTGCCCTCCCGAGTTCCCTCGGCTGACAGCTCTCGTCCCAGCGTCGCACTTCGGGCGGCACCCGGACAGTCGGCCGGCGAAGGCGCTGCCCTTGTCGTCTCCCCCGGGTCCACCTAGCCTGACTTTGTGCCGCCAATAAACAAAACCCGATCGCACAGCGCCGTGCCGGGTACGCCCCACGACCTGACCCGCCTGCGCATCGCCCTGACCACCTTCTTCGCCCTCGACGGCTTCGTCTTCGCCGGCTGGGTCGTCCGTATCCCCGCCATCAAGCAGCAGACCGGCGCGTCCGCCAGCGCCCTGGGCCTGGCCCTCCTCGGCGTCTCCGCCGGGGCCGTCGTAACGATGGTGCTCACCGGCCGCCTGTGCCGCCGCTACGGCAGCCACCTCGTCACCGTCGTCTGCGGCGTCCTGCTCTCCCTCAGCGTGGCCCTGCCCCCGCTCACCCACTCCGCGCCCGCCCTCGGCGCCGTCCTGCTGGTCTTCGGTGCCGCGTACGGCGGGATCAACGTCGCCTTCAACAGCGCGGCGGTCGACCTCGGCCGGGCCCTGCGGCGGCCCATCATGCCCAGCTTCCACGCCGCCTTCAGCCTCGGCGGCATGGTCGGCGCCGGACTCGGCGGGCTGGTCGCCGGGGCGTTGTCGCCGACGCGGCATCTGCTCGGCCTCACCGTGATCGGGCTGGTCGTCACGGCCCTCGCGGGCCGCGTCCTGCTGCGCGTCGCGCCGCCGGAGCCCCCCGAGAGGACCCGGAAGGACGAGTCCACGCCCCGCCGCCTGGACACCCGGACCCGCCGCCTCGTCATCACCTTCGGCCTGATCGCCCTGTGCACGGCCTACGGCGAGGGAGCCCTGGCCGACTGGAGCGCCCTGCACCTGGAGCAGGACCTGCACGCCTCACCGGGCGCGGCGGCCATCGGCTACTCCTGTTTCGCGCTCGCCATGACCGTCGGCCGGCTCACCGGCGCCTGGCTGCTGGAGCGCCTGGGGCAGACGCGCACCCTCGTCTCGGGCGGCGCCACCGCCGCGGCCGGGATGCTGCTCGGCGCGCTCGCCCCCACCCTCTGGGCGGCACTCCTCGGCTTCGTGATCACCGGGCTGGGCCTCGCCAACCTCTTCCCCGTCGCCGTCGAACGCGCCGGCACGCTGGCCGGCCCCGACGGGGTCGCCATCGCGTCCACCCTGGGCTACGGCGGCATGCTGCTGGGCCCACCCGCCATCGGCTTCATGGCGGACTGGCTCTCCCTCCCGCTCGCCCTCACGAGCGTGGCCGCCCTGGCCGCCACGGCGGCGGTCATCGGCTTCGGCACCCGCCGTGCGACGGCACGCTGAACGGCCAACAGGTATTGCGTCGTAGGTGAGTTGAGGCCCCGTGATGCACATAAGTCGCACTGCGGGGAATAACGTGGGTGTCCACGACCGGTGTTGGCCGGTTTCGTGGTCCTGACCACACACATGCGGGAGTGTCCATGACTGAAGAGCCAGAGAACACCGGGCACGAGGCGCTCGCCAAGATCGACACCTCGGTGCCGCAGTCGGCTCGGATCTGGAACTACTGGCTGGGCGGCAAGGACAACTACGAGGTCGACCGGGTGGCCGGTGACGCGTTCCGCGAGATCTTCCCCGGGATCGAGACCGGCGCCCGCGCCGCGCGGTACTTCCTCGCCCGTGCCGTTCGTCATCTGGCCGCCGAGGAGGGCATCCGGCAGTTCCTGGACATCGGCACCGGGCTGCCCAGTGTGGACAACACCCATGAGATCGCCCAGCGGGTGGTCCCCGAGTGCCGGATCGTCTACGTCGACAACGACCCGTTGGTCCTGGCCCACGCCCGCGCGCTGCTCACCAGCACGCCCGAAGGGGTCACCAACTATGTCGACGCGGACCTGCGCGACCCGAGCACCATCGTGCGGGAGGCCGGGAAGACGCTGAACTTCGACCAGCCGGTCGCCCTGATGCTGATGGGCATCCTGGGTCACATCGAGGACTACGACGAGGCGCGCTCGATCGTGCGGCAGCTCGTGGACGCGCTGCCCTCCGGCAGCTATCTGGTGCAGTACGACAGCACCGACACCAGCGAGTCCTACGTCCGGGCCATCCAGCAGTACAACGACGGCGGCTCGATCCCGTACATCCTGCGCAGCCCCGAGCAGATCGCGGGCTTCTTCGACGGTCTGGAGCTGCTGGAACCGGGAGTGGCCTCGTGCTCGCGCTGGCGTCCGGACCCGGACGCCTGGGGTCTTCCCGCGGAGGTGCACCAGTACGGCGGGGTGGCCGTCAAGCGCTGACGCCGCGGGACCGTTGGCCGGCCGAACACCGGCCCGCGCCCCGCCCCGCCGCGCCGCGCCGCGGATCAGGTTTCCTGCAGGATGCGATGGAGGATCGTCGGCGTCTCGTCCGGCGATTCCGCCTCGACCACCAGGCGGTTCATGACATCCCAGTAGCGCTCGACCTCGCCCGGCCGGTCCGGGTAGAGGGCGGTGGCGAGCCGTTCGAGATAGACCATGTCGGGCAACAGACCGCCGGGCAGGCGCAGCACGGTCACGGGGCCGCTCTCCGCGGCGTGGCCGCCGGCGAGGAACGGCAGGATCTGCACGGTGACCTGCGGGAGCCGGCAGATCTCGATGAGATGCCTGAGCTGGGCGCGCATCACGTCGAGGCCGCCCACCGGACGGCGCAGCGCCGTCTCGTCGATCACGGCCCAGAACTGCGCCGCCGGCCGGCGGTGCAGGATCCGCTGCCGTGTCGCCCTCAGCATGCATCGCCGGTCGGTCTCCCGCGCACCGGCGCCGGGGTGGGCGAGGCGGATGGCGGCACGGGCGTAGTCGGGGGTCTGCAACAGGTGGGGGACGCGCTGGACCTCGAAGCAGCGGATGAGGCTCGCCGCCTGTTCGGCGCCGAGGTAGAGCTGTGCCCAGGCGGGCACGACATCACTGTAGTACTGCCACCAGGCGGGGGTGTTGGCCTGTTCGGCCAGGGTCAGCAGGGTGGCACGCTCGGCCTCGTCCGTGACGCCGTAGAGGGTGAGCAGATCCTCCACGTCCCGCGGTTTGACCCCGTGGCGGCCGCCCTCCAGCCGACTGATCTTGGACCGTGAGGCCCGGATGACGTGCCCCGCGGCCACGCGGGAGATCCCCTGCTCCTCCCGCAGTCCGCACAGCCGCGCGCCCAGCACCAGCCGCGCCGCCACGGGCCCGGCCGACTGCCCGTCCAGGCCCCTGCCGCCGATCGGGGTACGTGCTGCCTCATCGGGGCGCATGGGCGATCTCCCTGCGACGAACGCGACTTGCGCGCATACAAGCGGTGCGGCCGCCATCCTAGGGGCTGTCGGGTACTTTGATCTTCGAGTCCAGCGAACGACCACCCGGACGTGCGGACGACAACAGGCCACTCCAGCCGATCCTCCGGTCGAGCTCGGCCAGAGGCGGCCGCACGGTGGCGTGCCGGTGGCGCGGTCCGCATCATGACCGGATGGCGCGACTCCACGACATCGTCATCGACTGTGCCCGGCCGGCCGCCACGGCCCGCTTCTGGGCTGCCGCCCTCGACGGTTACGCCGTCGCCCCCTACGACGACGCCGAGCTCGCGCGGCTGCGCGCGCAGGGCATCGCCGACCCCGAGGACGACCCGACCGTGCTCGTCGAACCCTCCGGCGGCGGCCCGCGTCTTTGGTGTCAGCTCGTGCCGGAGGCCAAGCTCGTGAAGAACCGTCTGCATCTGGACCTGGTCTCCGGCGCCCCGGAGGCGGAGCTCGGCCGGCTCACCGGCCTCGGCGCGACGGTCCTCGTCCGGTTCGAGGACCACTGGGTCCTGGCCGACCCCGAGGGCAACGAGTTCTGCCTCTTTCCCACCGCGCCCTGAACAGCACTTCGAAAGTGCTTCCCTTGGACCGCACTCCATCCGGCACACTCACCCCCATGGAGACACCCGACTTCGTCCGCGCCCTCGACCGCGAGGGCCGGCTGCTGGCGGCGGCCGCCGAGGCCGCAGGGACCGACGCGAAGGTGCCGACCTGCCCGGAGTGGCAGGTGCGGGACCTGGTGCGGCACACCGGGATGGTGCACCGCTGGGCGGCGGCGTTCCTGACCGAGGGGTACATGTCCCCCCACCCCGACGGCGGGCTGCCCGACCTGGACGGCGCCGAGTTGCTCGACTGGTTCCGGGAAGGGCACCGCCACCTGGTCGACACGCTCGCGGCCGCCCCCGCCGACGTGCGGTGCTGGCACTTTCTGCCCGCGCCGTCACCTCTCGCGTTCTGGGCCCGCAGACAGGCGCACGAGACGACCGTGCACCGCTTCGACGCGGAGGCGGCACGCGGAGGTACGCCGAGCGGGATCGACGCCGGCTTCGCGGCGGACGGCATCGACGAGTTGCTGTGCGCCTTCCACGCCCGGCCGAAGAGCCGGGTCCGCAGCGCCGAGCCCCGGGTGCTGCGGGTGCGGGCGACGGACACGGACGGCGCGGTGTGGACCGTACGGCTGTCGCAGGAGCCGCCCGCGGCCGAGCGGGGCGACGCCGGGCGGGCCGACTGCGAGATCTCCGGACCGGGCGCGCAGCTCTATCTGTCGCTGTGGAACCGGCAGCCCTTCCCGCACGTGACCGGCGACGAGTCCGTCGCCACGCTGTGGCGGGAGAACTCCGCCGTCACCTGGAGCTGAACCAGGGCCCGACGACGGTCAGTTCGCCAGCATTTTCGTCAATACCGCACGCTGCACGGGCAGTACCGTGCCGTGCAGCGTGCGGCCCTTCGGCGTCAGGTACACCTTGACGCCCCGCCGGTCCTCCTGGCACATCCCGCGCTCGACGAGCCCGTCCTTCTCCAGCCGGGCGATCAGCCGCGACAGGGCGCTCTGGCTCAGATGGACGCGCTCGGAGATCTCCTGCACGCGGTACGACGGGCACTTGGCGTCCGCCAGCACGTCCAGGACCTCGAAGTCGCTTGCGCACAGGCCGTGTCGGCCGAGCGCGCGGTCGAGTTCGCACTGGGTACGCGCATGCAGCGCCAGGATGTCGTGCCACTGGTCCACGAGTGCCTGCTCGGGCTTCTTCGCCGCCATGGGCGCACCGTAGCAGAGTCCCGCAATTATTGCATCGGAATTAAATGCGCTTGCATTCGATGCATACGCATGTACTGTCTCCGTCATGACCTCTCCGCTCACCACCCCCGCGTCCGACGGACGCTGGACCCCCCGGCTGTGGGGCACCCTCCTGGTCCTGTGCGCCGCGATGTTCCTGGACGCGCTGGACGTCTCGATGGTCGGCGTCGCCCTGCCGTCCATCGGCGCCGACCTGGGGCTGACCACCTCGACCCTGCAATGGATCGTCAGCGGCTACATCCTGGGCTACGGCGGCCTGCTGCTCCTCGGCGGACGCACCGCCGACCTGCTGGGCCGACGCCAGGTCTTCCTGGTGGCCCTCGCCGTCTTCGCGCTCGCCTCGCTGCTCGGCGGGCTCGTCGACTCGGGCCCGCTGCTGATCGCCAGCCGTTTCATCAAGGGCCTGGCCGCCGCCTTCACCGCCCCCGCCGGCCTGTCCATCATCACCACGACGTTCGCCGAGGGCCCGATCCGCAACCGAGCACTGGCGATCTACACCACCTGCGGCGCCACCGGCTACTCGATGGGGCTCGTCTTCTCCGGCCTGCTCACCGAGGCCAGTTGGCGCCTGACCATGCTGCTCCCGGCGCCCGTCGCGCTGATCGCCCTGGTCGCCGGCCTGAAACTGCTCCCGCGCACCGAGCGCGAACGGACCAACGGCGGCTACGACATCCCCGGCGCCATCCTCGGCACCGCCTCGATGCTCCTGCTCGTGTTCACCGTCGTCGAGGCACCGGCGGCGGGCTGGGGCTCGGCCCGCACGATCCTGTCGTTCGTCGCCGTCGTCGTCCTGCTGACAGCCTTCGTCCGCGTCGAGCGACGCAGCCCGAGCCCACTGATCCGGCTGGGCGTGCTGCGCTCCGGAGCCCAGGTACGGGCACAGCTGGGCGCGTTGACGTTCGTCGGCAGCTACATCGGCTTCCAGTTCCTCGTCACGCTGTACATGCAGCAGCTGCTCGGCTGGTCGGCGCTGCACACGGCGCTGGCCTTCCTGCCGGCGGGCGCGCTCGTGGCACTGTCGGCGACGAAGGTCGGTGCGGTCATCGACCGGTTCGGCACGGCACGGCTGATCGCGGTCGGCTTCGCCGCGCTGGTCGCCGGCTACCTCCTGTTCCTGCGGATCGACCTCGACCCGGTCTACGCCGCGGTCATCCTGCCCACCATGCTGCTGGTGGGCGCCGGCTTCGCGCTGACCTTCCCCTCGCTCAACGTCCAGGCCACCAACGGCGTCGACGAACACGAGCAGGGCATGGTCTCGGGCCTGCTCAACACCTCGGTCCAGGTGGGCGGCGCGCTGTTCCTGGCCGTCGTGACCGCGGTCCTGACCGCCAACAGCCCCGAGGAACCCGCTTCCCCGCAAGCGGTCCTCGACAGCTACCTGCCCGCCCTGGTCGTGACCACCGTGATCGCGGTCGCGGGCCTCCTGATCGCCCTCACCGGACTGCGCACGCGCCGCGAGCAGCGGACCGTCGTGGTCGCCAAGTCCACCGCGAGGGAGGCGGAAGCGGAGCGTGTGGCGCTGCGCGACTAGGGAAACACCCCCTAGGGGGGACCACCTCCCATGTGCGCCCGGCGGAGCCGCTTGCTCCGTCGGGCGCACTCCTGTTTGACTCAAGGTATGGAGAACTACGGGGGACGGCGCCGGCAGGCGGAGCGGGACGCGATCACCGTCGAGATCGGGTACGCGCTGTTCAGTGCGGCGTTCGCGGCGGCGGTGCTGTTCGGGGCGATCGTCGGGCCGGCGTACGTCTTCGACGTGTCGGACGGTACGCGCGGCCCCCTGGTCGGCGTGGGCAGCACGGTCGCTGTCGTGCTGTTCTTCGCCCGGGTCGTCAGCGTGCTGACGCGGTTCCGGCGGACGTCTCAGCCCAGCCAGCCCGGCCGCACCAACCCCGACTCGTAGGCCAGCACCACGAGTTGGGCCCGATCGCGGGCGCCGAGCTTCACCATGGTGCGGCTGACGTGGGTCTTCGCGGTGAGTGGGCTGACCACCAGGCGCCGGGCGATCTCCTCGTTGGACAGGCCGATGCCGACCAGCGCCATCACCTCCCGCTCACGCTCGGTGAGTTCGGCGAGGGCGTCCGCGGCGGCCGGCTCCTTGGAGCGGGCGGCGAACTCGGCGATCAGACGCCGGGTCACGCCCGGCGACAGCAGCGCGTCGCCCTCGACCACCGCCCGTACGGCACGCAGCAGTTCCTCCGGCTCGGTGTCCTTGACCAGGAACCCGGAGGCGCCCGAGCGGATGGCCTCGAAGACGTACTCGTCGAGTTCGAAGGTGGTCAGCACGACCACCCTGACGTCCTTCAGTGCCGTGTCCTCGGTGATCCGGCGGGTCGCGGCGAGGCCGTCCAGGAGCGGCATGCGGATGTCCATCAGCACGACGTCGGGCCGCAGTTCGCGCACCTTGCGCAGCGCCTCCTCGCCATCCGGGGCTTCCCCGGCCACCTCGATGTCGGGCTGGGCGTCGAGCAGTGCCCGGAAACCGGCCCGCACCAGTGACTGGTCGTCGGCGAGCAGTACGCGGATCACCGGTCCTCCTTGACCTCATGAGCCGTCTTCAACGGCAGTACGGCGAGCACCCGGAACCCCCCGTTGGCACGCGGGCCCGCCTCGATCGTGCCACCGAGCGCGGCCGCCCGCTCCCGCATTCCGGCGAGTCCGTTGCCACTGCCGCCCGCGTCGGCGCCGGTCGCGGGACCGTCGTCGTCGATACGCAGCCGTAGCGTCGTCCCGTCGTCGTGATCGAGGTGCACGCGCGCGTGCCGTGATCCCGAGTGGCGTACGACGTTGGTGAGGGCCTCCTGGACGATCCGGAAGGCGGCGAGGTCGGTGCCGGGCGCCAGGCGGGGCGGCTCGCCCTCGACCTCGACGGTGAGGCCCGCGCTCGCGGCCTGCTCCACCAGTTCGGGCAGCCGGTCCAGGCCGGGCGCCGGGGTGCGCGGGGCGTCGCCGGGGGTGCGCAGCGTGTCGAGGACCTGGCGGACCTCGCCGAGCGCCTCCTTGCTCTGGGCCTTGATGGTGGTGAGCGCCGTGCGCGCCTGCTCGGGGTCGGTGTCGAGGAGGGCGAGGCCGACGCCCGCCTGCACATTGATCACGCTGATGCTGTGCGCGAGGACGTCGTGCAGTTCGCGGGCGATCCGCAGCCGCTCCTCGTCGGCCCTGCGCCGCGCCGCCTGCGCCCGTTCGGCCCGCTCCTTCGCCCACTGCTCGCGCCGGGTCCTGGCCAGCTCCGACACCGCCACGATCGCCGCCACCCACGCGGCGATCACTCCTTCCTGCCCCCAGGGCGCGGCCGAGTCACCGGACGGCGGCAGCCACTGGTACAGCCAGTGCGCCACCAGGGCATACCCCACCCAGAACACGCCGACCGCCGCCCAGGCGGCCTTGCGGTGGCCCAGGACGATGGCGTTGAAGCAGGCCAGGGCGACGGCCACGAAGACCGGCCCGTACGGGTACCCGGCACCCAGGTACACCGTGGCGGCCGTCGCCGTCCCGAACGCGACGGCCACCGGGTACCGCTTGCGCCACAGCAGCAGCGCCGACGCCACGAACAGCAGGGCGCGCGCGAAGGGGTCGAGCGGCGCCCGGTCGTCGAGCTGGCCCTGGGCGGCGAAGTTCGAGCCGGCCATCACGAAGAAGGTGACCAGCAGGGTGGAACGCCACGGCCAGCGAGGAGCGCGCTCCTCGTCGGCCCACCCGCTCCACCCCGGCGGCCCGTGCCGCCACCACGTCTGCGGCCCACCGCCCCGGCGTGCCTGCTGCTCTTCCATGCCCGCCACGCTAGACGCGATGACGGCCGGGCGGCGTCCCCCGCGCGTGGTGATCACACGTACTCCCGGCGAAGTACGTCCGCCGTCCCGGCCTGCCTGATCCGCGGCCCGCGCCGCGCGCACTGCACACCCGGATCCTGCGCCAGGACCCGGCGCCGCCGCCGGTCCCCTGACGACTCGCGCCGACCTAACCGCGTCCGTCCACCAGGCCGACCCCGTGCGCGAGCCGGCCCACCGCGTGCCGGAAGAACGCCTCCCGGTGCTCCACGACCCGGTTGAACTGCCCGAACAGGTCGAACCCGACGAGCCCGAAGAGCTCGGCCCAGGAGGCGACCAGGGCCGCGACGTTGGCCGGCGGGAGGTCGGGGGCCAGGTCGGCGGTCATGCGCTCCGCCTCGGGGCGCAGGTCGGCGGGCAGGGGTGCCGGTTCGGTGAGGCCGGAGGTCGCGTGGGCCTCGCGCAGGATGCCGATGAAGACGAGGCCGACGCGGGAGGCGGGTGGGACCGTCGTGTCGGGCGCGGTGTACCCGGGCACGGGCGAGCCGTAGATCAGCGCGTACTCGTGCGGATGGCGCAGCGCCCAGTCCCGTACGGCCTGGGCCACCGATATCCAGCGCTGGACTGGTCCGGCGTCGACGGCCTCGGCGTGCGCGGCCTCGGCGCTCTCCCCGAGGGAGTCGTAGGCGTCGATGATGAGGGCGGTCAGCAGGTCGTCGCGGCTGGGGAAGTAGCGGTAGAGCGCGGAGGAGACCATGCCGAGTTCGCGGGCCACGGCACGCAGGGAGAGTTTGGCGGCACCTTCGGCCGCGAGCTGTCTGCGGGCCTCGTCCTTGATGGCCGCGGTGACTTCCATCCTGGCGCGGGCGCGTACGCCCTTTGCGGTGCTGCTCATGACGGCCAGTCTTCCAGAAGAACAGAGCGGTGCACACATTCGAGAGCACTGCTCTTGCTTTGGATCAGCGTTGTCGTGCACACTGCTCTCAAGTGAGAGCACCGCTCTCTCAATCGTCCGAACCGGAACTCCGGGAGTCGCCATGACGTCGCCGTACTACCTCAAGGGCAGCCCGCTCAACGTCCGCCTCAACAGCGTGATCGGCTGGCTGGCCCGGCACGGGCTCAGCATCGCGGGCACGGCGGAGCTGTCCGTGCGCGGGCGCAAGAGCGGCAGGATGCAGCGCATCCCGGTCAACCCGCACAGCCACGACGGCGCGCGGTACCTCGTCTCGGCCCGCGGCCACTCCCAGTGGGTGCGCAACATGCGCGCCGCCGGCGGTGGGGAACTGCGCGTGGGGCGCAAGGTCCGTGAGTTCTCCGCGGTGGAGCTTCCCGACGAGGAGAAGCTCCCGATCCTGCGGACCTATCTGGAGAAGTGGGGCTGGGAGGTCAACCAGTACTTCAACGGGGTCACCGCGAAGTCCTCCGACGAGGAGATCGTCGCGGCGGCCCAGGACCACCCGGTCTTCCGGATCACCGTCAGGAAGTGACGTCGTCGGCCACGGGCTGCGCACGGCGGTCCATCGCGGTGAGCGCGCGGTGGGCCATCGGATGGGTGCGGACGATCTCGGCCAGTGACGTCGAGCCGCGGGTGATGTCCGTGAACGCCTTCCAGGCCGGCCGGAAACCGGTCAGCGTGGCGTGGAAGAGGCCGGGACGGCGCTCGAAAGCGGTCAGCAGCCGCTTGCCGACGCTCATCTCGACGCCGAGCCCCGCCTTGATCGCGAAGGCGTAGTTCAGGGCCTGGCGCCGGGTATCCACCGCGTCATGCGCCTCGGCGATCCGGACCGCCCACTCCCCCGCGAGCCGCCCCGACCGCAGCGCGAACGAGATGCCCTCGCGCGTCCACGGCTCCAGCAGCCCCGCCGCGTCCCCGCACACCAGCACGCGCCCGCGTGACAGCGGCGAGTCGTCGGCACGACAGCGGGTCAGGTGCCCTGAGGAGATGCCCGGTTCGAAGCCGGCGAGGCCGAGCCGTCCGATGAACTCCTCCAAGTACCGCTTGGTGGCGGCTCCTTCACCGCGCGCCGAGATCACGCCCACCGTCAGGGTGTCGCCCTTGGGGAACACCCAGCCGTAACTGCCGGGAATCGGCCCCCAGTCGATGAGCACCCGCCCCTTCCAGTCCTCGGCGACCGTCTCCGGCACCGGGATCTCCGCCTCCAGGCCGAGGTCCACCTGGTCGAGCTTGACCCCGACATGCGCTCCTATCCGGCTGGCGCTGCCGTCCGCGCCGACCACGGCCCGCGCGAGGAGCGTCTCGCCGCCCTGCAGGACCACGGCGACGCTGCGCCGGTCCGGCACCGCCGAGCCGTGCTGCTCGACGCGCTGCACGGTGACGCCCGTACGCAGCTCGGCGCCGGCCTTCTGCGCGTGCTCGACGAGCTGCTGGTCGAACTCGGGACGGTTGATCAGCCCGAAGAGCATCTGCTTGGAGCGCCGGGTCCGGGTGAAGCGGCCGTTGTTGGAGAAGGTGACCGCGTGCACGCGGTCGCGGAAGGGCAGTTCGAAGCCGGGCGGCAGCGAGTCGCGCGAGGGGCCGATGATGCCGCCGCCGCATGTCTTGTAGCGCGGCAGCTCCGCTTTCTCCAGCAACAGCACGCGCCGCCCGGCGACGGCCGCCGCGTACGCGGCCGAGGCCCCCGCGGGTCCCGCGCCCACCACGACGACGTCCCACACCCGCTGCACGTCGTCCGCCGAAGAGTTCTCGCTGCTCACGATGGTCTACTGCTCCCGATCAAGCCGCCTACGCCTGCTGTCCCCCGCATCCTACGGCGGGCATCGTCGCAGGCCGCTGTGGGAGGATCACAGCACTCACACGTACAACGTCGCACCCACAAGGAGCGTGCCCATGTCGTCGAATCCGGTCGCCGAGACCGTCGCCTCGCTGATGCCCGGCGCGAAGGCGGAGCTCACCGAACTGGTGGCGTTCAGGTCGGTGGCTGACTTCGACCAGTTCCCGAGGAGCGAGAGCGAGGGCGCCGCCCGCTGGGTGGCCGACGCGCTCGGCGCCGAGGGCTTCCAAGACGTGGCCCTGCTCGACACCCCGGACGGCACGCAGTCGGTCTACGGCTACCTGCCGGGGCCCGAGGGCGCGAAGACGGTCCTGCTGTACGCCCACTACGACGTGCAGCCCCCGCTGGACGAGGCCGCCTGGAGCACCCCGCCCTTCGAGCTGACCGAACGCGACGGCCGCTGGTACGGGCGCGGGGCCGCCGACTGCAAGGGCGGCGTGATCATGCACCTGCTCGCCCTGCGCGCGCTGAAGGCGAACGGCGGCATACCGGTCCACGTCAAGGTGATCGCCGAGGGCTCGGAGGAGATGGGCACCGGCGGTCTGGAGCGGTACGCCGAGCAGCACCCGGACCTGCTGGAGGCCGACACCATCGTGATCGGCGACGCGGGCAACTTCCGCGTCGGCCTGCCGACGGTCACCTCCACCCTGCGCGGCATGACCCTGCTCCGCGTGCAGATCGACACCCTCGAAGGCAACCTGCACTCCGGCCAGTTCGGCGGGGCGGCGCCCGACGCGCTCGGCGCGCTGATCCGTGTCCTGGACTCGCTGCGCGCCGAGGACGGTTCGACCACGGTGGACGGGCTGAACGGCGAGGCCTCGTGGGAGGGGCTCCAGTACGCGGACGAACAGTTCCGCCAGGACGCCAAGGTCCTCGACGGCGTAGAGCTGATCGGCTCCGGCACGGTCGCCGACCGGATCTGGGCGCGCCCCGCCGTCACGGTCCTCGGCATCGACTGCCCGCCGGTCGTCGGCGCCACCCCGTCCGTGCAGGCGAGCGCACGTGCGCTGATCAGCCTGCGGGTGCCGCCGGGCGTGGACGCGGCCGAGGCGACCAAGCTGCTCCAGGCGCATGTCGAGGCGCACACGCCGTGGGGTGCCCGGGTCCGCACCGAGCAGATCGGCCAGGGCCAGGCGTTCCGCGCCGACACGAGCAGCCCGGCGTACCAGGCCATGGCGGACGCGATGGCGGTCGCCTACCCGGGCCAGGAGATGCAGTACGCCGGCCAGGGCGGCTCGATCCCGCTGTGCAACACCCTCGCCGCGCTCTACCCGCACGCGGAGATCCTCCTCATCGGCCTGAGCGAGCCGGAGGCCCAGATCCACGCCGTGAACGAGAGCGTGTCGCCGCAGGAGCTGGAGCGCCTGTCGGTCGCCGAGGCGCTGTTCCTGCGCAATTACGCGGCGAGCTGAGGCAGTCGGCGCTCAGGATGGGTCCATGACCCGCACCGAGCGCCTCGCCGCCCACACCGACATCGCCACGTCCCTGGCGCTTCTCTCCGACCACGAGCTCGCGGACCTGGTGGCGGAGGGGACGCCGGTGGGAGCCGGGATCGGCGGGCCGACGAAGGTGATCGAGGTCAACGGCGCCCGGGTCTTCGTGAAGCTGGTCCGGCTCACGGACGTCGAACTGCTCCCGGAGAACGTCAGGTCCACGGCGAACGTCTTCGACGTGCCCGCCTTCTGCCACTACGGCGTCGGCAGCGTCGGAAGCCCGGGCGTCGGCGCCTGGCGGGAGCTGGCGGTGCACACGATGACGACGAACTGGGTCGTCTCCGAGCGGTTCGCGGGGTTTCCGCTGATGCACCACTGGCGGGTCCTGCCGCAGCGGCCGCAGCCCCTCCCGGACGACCTGGCGGACGTGGAGCGGGCCGTCGCCCACTTCGGCGGCGGCCCGCAGGTGCGCGAGCGCATCGAGGCCCTGCGCACGGCCACGTCAAGCCTGGCGCTGTTCCTGGAGTACCTCCCACACACCCTGCACGACTGGCTCGGCGACCAGCTCGCGACGGGTGACCCGGAGGCGGCCTGCGCCCTGGTGGAACAGGGCCTGGAAGCCCTCACCGCCTTCCTGGGCGCGCAGGGCCTCCTGCACTTCGACGCCCACTTCCAGAACCTCCTCACCGACGGCCGGCGGCTCTACCTCGCCGACTACGGCCTCGCGCTCTCCGGGCGCTTCCGGCTGTCCGGGCAGGAGCGCGACTTCCTCGCCCGGCACCGTCACTACGACCGCGCCTACACCAGCTGGTTCCTGGTGATCTGGCTGGTCACCGAGTTGTACGGGTACCGCGGGCAGGAGCGGAGCGCCTTCGTCCGGTCCTGCGCCGACGGCGCGCTGCCCGGCGGCGGGATCCCGGAGGCCGCCGCCGCGCTGATCGCCCGCCATGCCCGAAGCGCTGCCGTGATGGACGACTTCGTGCGTCGCTGGGATCAGGAGAGCAGGCTGACCCCGTTTCCGGACGCGGAGACGTTCGGCGTGGTTCAGGACGTCGGAATCCCGGCCTCCAGATAGAGCGCCGCCCCGCGCTCCCGCGCCCGAAGCGCCCAGCGCAGCCGCTCGTAGCGCACCGGTGGAAGCAGATCGGCCGCCTCCTCCTCGGTGACGAACCGCCAGTCGCGCAGTTCGGGCCCGGGCAGCAGGAGACGTTCGGCCTCCGTGGAGTCCAGGCGGCCGCCGTCGAAGAGAAGGCGCAGACCTCCGTACCCCGGGGGCGAGGGCCGCTCCCAGTCGACCACGAGGAGCCGCGGTACGTCGTCGAGCCGTATCCCCGTCTCCTCCGCGACCTCCCGGATGCCCGCCCGCGCGGGCGCCTCACCCCGTTCGACGACCCCGCCGGGGAACTCCCAGCCCGCCTTGTAGGTGGGGTCGACGAGCAGGACCCGGTCCTCCTCGTCGAAGAGCAGGACGCCCGAGGCGACGGTCTCGGCCGTGGGCTCGGGCGTCTGCACGATGTCGCAGACCGGGACCGCACCGCTGCCGACCGCCTCGGCGATGCGGACGGCGGTCTCGTACGGGGTCAGCGGGCCGTTGTCGACGGGATAGGCGTCGGCCGTGAGCCAGGAGGCGAGTGCGGTGCGGTAGGGCTCTATGTGGTCGTACGACCACTGCCGGACCCGTATCTCGCCGTCGGACAGGTCGGGCGGGATCTCCCGTCCGGCTATTCGCTCGCGCAGGATCGTTTCCGCCGGGGCGAGGAGAACATGTCTGACGGTGATGCGGCGAGCGGCCAGGCCGCCGAAGATCTCGTCGCGGTGCTCCTGGCGCAGCAACGTCATCGGGACCACGAGGGTCCCGCCGAGCTCGGCGAGCAGCGCGGCCGCCGTGTCGATCACGAGACGCCGCCAGATCGGCAGGTCCCTGAAGTCACCGACCTCGGTGAGGTGTTTGGGCGGAAGCAGGTGGCTGAGTGCTCCGCCGATGACCTCGGGGTCGAAGAGCGTGCTGTTCGGGATCAGCTCGATCAGTTCGCGTGCGGTGGTGGTCTTCCCCGCACCGAACGCGCCGTTGATCCAGACGATCACGTTTCCCCCTCTTCTGTTGGCCCCCTGTGGCTTGCCCGCTCCACCCTGCCACGGAAACCAGCTCCCGTAGAGAGCGCATGACAGCGGCGCCGGGCCCCCTCGGGTGCGGGGGTACGGCGCCGCGGTCGAGTCAGGGGGCTCGTCAGCCCTTCTTTGCCTTCTTCCCGTGCGGGGCGTCGTTCACAGCCCGGTCCGTCTCACGGTTGATGGCCCGGCCGACGGTGTCCAGGGCCTTGTCGACGCTCACACCGCCGAGCTTGGTCTCGGCACCGGCCGGCAGCCCGGCGTCAGGGGCACCGGTGGCGGGGGAACCGGTGACCGGGAGCTCGATGGCGTGGGACGGCGTGACCGCCGCGACGACGAATCCGGTGGCCAGGGAGGCGATGGCGAGCATGCTGCGCTTCTTCATGACCGTTTCAACTGCGAAACGGAGGCGGGAGTCACGCTCCGCCTCGGGGCGATCGGGACGGCGACGCGATTTCGGCCCCCGGCCGCGCCTAGACCGACTGGGCCTGGGGGAGCCGGCGCTGCCGCACGCGCCGTACCAGGTCGTCCGCGGCTTCCGGCCACCGGGCGTACTCGAAGGCGAAGCCCTCGTCGAGCAGCCGGCCCGGCACGACACGGCGGCTCTTGAGCAGCAGCTCGGTGTCCGAACGCAGCGCGAACGCGCCGATCTCGGCCATCCACCTCGTCGCGGGCAGGCCCACGGGGACGCCCGACGCGGAGCGCAGTGCCCGCATGAACGCGCGGTGCGGCAGGGGTTCGGGAGCGGCGAGGTTCACCGGCCCGGCGAGATCCGGCCGGTCCACCAGGAACTCGACCGCGCGGACGAAGTCCCGTTCATGGATCCAGGAGACGTACTGCCCGCCGCCCGCCACGGGCCCGCCGAGTCCCAGCCGCGTCAGTCGCAGCAGGACGTCGAACACGCCGCCGCGATCGGGGCTCATCACCATGGCGGAGCGCAGGGCGACCTTCCGCGTGTGCGGCGTGTCGGCCTCCTCCTGCGCCCGCTCCCACTCCTTGGCGATCTCGACGCTATACGCCCAGTAGTCCGGCACATCGGGTTCGCCGCCGCCGATGACGCCTGTCGCCTCGTCGTGGGGCGCGTCGGACCGGTGGGCGTAGACGGTTGCCGTGCTCATCTGGAGCCAGACCCGCGGCGGCCGGGCGGCGGCGCCGATCGCCTCTCCCACCACCCGGGTGGAGTGCACACGCGAATCCATCATGGCCCGCAGATTGGGCGCGGTGTAGCGGCAGCTGACACTGCGCCCGGCCAGGTTGATCACGATGTCGCTGCCGTCGATCGCCGTGGCCCAGGGACCCTGCGTCTCCCCGTCCCAGTGGAGCTCGCCCGCGCGCGTGGGCCGCCTGGTCAGGACGACGACCTCGTGGCCCGCGCCGCTCAGCGCACGGTTCAGGACCGTGCCCACCTGCCCGGTTCCTCCGGGGATCACTATCTTCATCGGCTCCCCCTCGTCTGTGGGAAGGAGCCTAGCGCAGACTCTTGAACATGTTCAAAACGCCGCCGGGGGACTCCGTATGCCACCCGACGACTTCCAACACACTCCGACAGGTTCTACCGTGAGTCCACCATGACGCGTACATGTCGTCATCCAATTCCGCAGGTACGGAGGAACGTAACGATGCGTCACCTTCACACCCGCACAACCCGTCGCAGAGCGGTCGGAGCGCTCGCCGCCGGCCTGCTGTGCGCGGCGGGGCTCGGCGCCCCCTCCGCCGCGGCCCCGGCCTCCGCGGCCCCCGTCGCGCCCGCCGTCGACGACGGCCTCGCCCTCACCCCGCCCATGGGCTTCAACAACTGGAACTCCACCCACTGCCGTGCCGAGTTCAACGAGTCCATGGTCAAGGGGATCGCGGACATCTTCGTCGCGAAGGGCCTCAAGGACGCCGGGTACCAGTACGTCAACCTCGACGACTGCTGGGCCCTGCCGTCCAGGGACGCGAACGGGAAGCTCGTACCCGACCCGGTCCGCTTCCCGGGCGGGATCAAGGCGGTCGCCGACTACGTCCACGCCAAGGGCCTGAAGCTCGGCATCTACACCAGCGCGGGCACGAAGACCTGCAACACGGCGGGCTTTCCGGGTTCCCTGGGCCATGAGTACAGCGACGCCCGGCAGTTCGCGGACTGGGGCGTGGACTACCTGAAGTACGACAACTGCAACAACCAGGGTGCGGACGCCAGGCTGCGCTACACGACCATGCGCGACGCCCTGAAGGCCACCGGCCGCCCCATCGTCTACAGCATCTGCGAGTGGGGCGAGAACAAGCCGTGGGAGTGGGCGGCCGACGTCGGTCATCTCTGGCGCACGACCGGTGACATCAGCGACAACTGGGGCTCGATGCTGTCGATCCTCAAGCGCAACCTGCCGCTCGCGCCGTACGCGGGACCCGGCCGCTGGAACGACCCCGACATGCTGGAGGTCGGCAACGGGGGCATGACCCAGACCGAGTACCGCTCCCACTTCTCGATGTGGGCGATCATGGCCGCGCCGCTGCTCATCGGCTCCGATCTGCGGTCGGCCTCCGAGGAGACCTTCGAGATCCTCGGCAACCGCGAGGTCATCGCGGTCGACCAGGATCCGCTGGGCAAGCAGGGCGCCGTGATCTCGTCCGAAGGCGGGCGCTGGGTCGTCGCCAAGGAGATGCGGGACGGCAGCCGAGCGGTCGCCCTCTTCAACGAGTCCGGCACCGCCCAGCGCATCGCCACGACCGCCGACGCGGTCGGCCTGGCCGACGCCGACGCGTACACGCTGCGCGACCTGTGGCAGCACCGCGGCTACCACACCGCAGGCACGATCTCCGCGACCGTCCCCGCCCACGGCACGGTCCTCCTGCGCGTCTCCGCCGACCCCAGGTGGGCCCACCACCCGCCCGCCGTCGAACTCGGCCTGGACGGCGACTCGTTGGTCGAGGCGGGCGGGACGGTCGCCTGGACGTCGACGGTCACGGACCTCGGGCGTACGGCGGCCAGGCGCGTGTCCGTCGCCCTGACCGGGCCGGCCGGGTGGACCGTGAAGGCGACGTCCCCGACCGCCTCGCCCACGCTGCCACCGGGCCGTTCCCTGCGCACCACATGGACCGTCACCGCGCCGCAGGGGACGCCGACCGGGCCGTACGACCTCACCCTCAGGACCAGCTACCGGTCACCGTCCGGCGTCCGCGTCGACAACGCGCTCCCCTTGACCGCGACCGTGGTGACGCCACCGCCCGCGGGGACGTCCGGGCTCGGTGACCTCGCGTGGCTGTCGGCCGGCAACGGCTGGGGACCGGCGGAGCGCAACACCAGCAACGGCGAGAGCGAGGCGGGCGACGGGAACCCGATCACCATCGGGGGTGTCGGGTACGGCACGGGGCTCGGTGTCCATGCCGAGAGTGCCGTCGAGTACTACGCCGGCGGCGCGTGCGAGACGGTGACCGCCGACGTCGGTGTCGACGACGAGACGGGTGCGAACGGCACCGTCGCCTTCGAGATCTGGGCGGACGGCACCAGGGCCGCCGCCACCGGCGTCCTCACCAACGCGATGCCGGCCCACCCGCTCACGGCCGACGTGACCGGCGCCCGGGTGGTCCGGCTGGTCGTCACCGACGGCGGCGACGGCATCGACTCGGATCACGCGGACTGGGCGGCGGCGCGGATGAGTTGCTGACGTTTGTCACTGTCCTCGCCCGCCGACTCACCTGAACCTGGGGGGAGTTGAAGCCGGAGCGAGGGAACGGGAGCACGGGTGACGGCGACAGGGCGGCCGGTGGCGGGGTCCGTGACCGCCGGGCCGAGCAGGTTCGGTGTCGTACGCGTCTGGGTCGGGTCGCTGGCGGCGGTGCTGGTGCGGCGTGGGCCTGCGCCCGGGCTGCGGCACTCGGCAGGCGTGCGGCAACTGGTGCTGCCGCTTGTGGCGATGGAGATCGTGGTGGCCTTCTCGCTGTCGTCGATGCCGCCGCCCCCGGCCCGGCCGGTGCACGCGGCGTTCGAGGCGCTGCTGGTACTGGCCGGGCTCGGGCTGGTGGCGGCGGTGCTCCGGCATCCGCACCAGGTGGACGCGGAGCGGGTGGTGCTGCGGACCGGGTTCCTCGGCGAGGTGACGTTGCCGCGCTCGGCGGTCCGCTCCGCCTCGTCGGTGGTGCGCACGGTTCCGGGCCGGGGCCCGCGGCCCGTGCCGGGCGAACCCGGCGCGGTCGCCTGCTCCGTGGGCAGCGCACTGAACGCGGCCCTGCGCCTGGACCCACCGGTCCGCCTCGACCTGGGCACGGCAGTGCTGGTGGACGCGGGGACGGTGTACGTGTCGGCGGACTCCGTGCCGGACCTGTCGGCCGCGCTCGCAGCGACCTCGCCGCGCTAGGGGGCGACCGCACGGTCCGGGCCCACACGTCACATCCAGTTCCGTCCTGTTCCGCCCCGTTCCGGCGAGTGAACGTTCCTGCCCCGCCGCGCGCTCACACCCCCGCCGCCGCGCCCGCCTTCCCCGCGAGCGCGGCCGCCGCGGCGCCCACCAGCCCGGCGTCCGTGCCCATCTGGGCCGGCGTGATCGTCAGACGCTGGACGAAGGACAGGGTGGCGTAGTCGCCCAGCGCCTTGCGGAGCGGCGTGAAGAGGACGTCGCCCGCCTTGCCCACTCCCCCGCCGATCACGGCGATGTCGATCTCGACGAGGGTCGCGGTGGCCGCGATCCCGGCGGCCAGGGCCTGCGCGGCACGCTCGAAGGAGGCCACGGCGACCGGGTCGCCCTCCCGGGCGGCGGCGGCGACCGCGGCGGCGGAGGTGTCGCCGTCGGGGCCGGGCCGCCAGCCGTTCTCGATCGCCCGGCGCGCGATGTTGGGGCCGCTCGCGATGCGTTCCACACAGCCGCGCGAACCACAGGGGCACAGGTCGCCGTCCAGGTCGACGCTGATGTGGCCGATGTGGCCGGCGTTGCCGGTGGGGCCGGGGTGCAGTCGGCCGTTGAGCACCAGGCCGCCGCCGACTCCCGTGGAGACGACCATGCAGAGCGCGTTGTCGTGCCCCCGGGCGGCCCCCTGCCAGTGCTCGGCCGCCGTGATGGCCACACCGTCGCCGATCAGCTCGACCGGAAGCCCACCGGCCGCCTCCCGGACCCGCCGGACCAGCGGATAGTCGCGCCAGCCGGGCACGTTCACCGGGCTCACGGTGCCCGCGGAGGCGTCCACCGGCCCGGCGCTGCCGATGCCGAGGGCCGTGGCGCGGTCCCACAACGGCGACACGGTGAGCTCGCCGACGACCTCCTCGACGGCCCGCATCACCGTCTCGCCGTCCTCCCGCGCCGGCGTAGCGCGCTGAGCCCGGGCCACGATCGTGCCGTGGCCGTCCACCAGCGCTCCGGCAATCTTGGTGCCGCCGATGTCGAGCGCAGCCACGAGGTCGGTGTGCATCAGTGTCAGTTCTCCCCGTCAACCATTCGGATCTCCCCGTCAACCACGGGAATTGGGCGAGCCGGTCTCGCGGTGGGGGCGCAGGCCGGAGATTGCGGTGGACAGTGTCCCCTGGATCTGACAACGTTGTCCAGGCTCTATGCTCGACGCCACATCCTCATACAAACCCATGGACCGACGCATCCCCATGGACCGACGCATCCCCATGGACCGACGCATCCCCATGGACCGACGCATCCCCGTGGACCGACGCATCCCCGTGGACGACAGGACAGGACGCCGCATCGTGCCCGAGACCATCCGCCGATCCGACCGCGCACCCGAGAACCGCTACGGCAACCGTCCGACCATGAAGGACGTGGCGGCGCGGGCCGGGGTCGGTCTGAAGACCGTCTCGCGCGTGGTCAACGGTGAGCCCGGGGTCACCCCGGAGACGGAGCGCCGCGTCCAGGAAGCCATCGACGCCCTGGGCTTTCGCCGCAACGACAGCGCCCGGGTGCTGCGCAAGGGCCGTACGGCGAGCATCGGCCTGGTCCTGGAGGATCTCGCCGACCCCTTCTACGGCCCGCTGAGCCGCGCGGTCGAGGAGGTCGCCCGAGCGCACGGCGCCCTGCTCATCAACGGCTCCAGCGCCGAGGACCCGGACCGCGAGCAGGAGCTGGCGCTGGCGCTGTGCGCGCGTCGGGTGGACGGGCTGGTGATCATTCCGGCCGGTGACGACCACCGGTACATGGAGCCCGAGCTCAAGGCGGGCGTCGCCACGGTGTTCGTGGACCGGCCGGCCGGGAAGATCGACGCCGACTGCGTGCTGTCCGACAACTTCGGCGGTGCCCGTGACGGCGTCGCCCACCTCATCGCGCACGGCCACCGCAGGATCGGCTTCGTCGGCGACATGCCCCGCATCCACACGGCGGCCGAGCGGCTGCGCGGCTATCGGGCCGCCATGGAGGACGCGGGGATACCGGTGGAGGACTCCTGGATGTCCCTGGGTGTCACCGACCCCGAGCGGGTGCGCCGGGCGGCCGAGGAGATGCTCTCCGGCCCCTCCCCCGTCACCGCGATCTTCGCGGGCAACAACCGGGTGACGGTCACCGTGATCCGAGTCCTCGCCGAGCAGAGCCGCCCCGTCGCCCTCGTCGGCTTCGACGACATCGAGCTCGCCGACCTGCTCCAGCCGGGCGTCACGGTCGTCGCCCAGGACGCCGCGACCCTCGGCCGTACCGCCGCCGAACGTCTCTTCCGCCAGCTCGACGGCACCCTGGTCACCCCCGAACGCATCGAGCTGCCGACACGGCTGATCACCCGTGGCTCGGGCGAACTGCCGCCGGCGGACTGAGCGGCCGATGGACGACCTCACGACCGGGCCGTCGCGCCCCGCGCCCTCGCCATCGTCCTCGCACAGCCGCACGCTGGAGGCGCTCGGCCTGGCCGACGCGCCACGCGATCAGCCGCTCCTCTACCCGGGCGCCTGGCCCGCGGACTCCGGACTCCTCGACGGTGACCAGCTGCTGCCCCTGGACCGTCTGGTGCACGACGACCGCGTACCCGTCCTCGCGGTCGGCTCCAACGCCTGTCCCGGCCAACTGCGGCACAAGATGGACGCGTTCGGGATCACCTCCCCCATCCCCATGGTGAAGGTCCGGATCACCGGCATCGACGTGGGCGTCTCCGCACACGTGAGCCGCCTGGGATACGTCTCCGCGTCGCCCTTCGACGCCCCGGGCCACGTACGGGAGCTGTTCATCACCTGGCTCGACACCGAGCAGCTCGAGGTGATCGACGCGAGCGAGGGCGTGCCGGTGCCGCACGGCAACTACGCCCGGGTCTGGCTGCCGGCGCCCGACGTGCGGATCGAACTGGCCGACGGCGGCACGCTGCCGGGCACCTTCGTGTACGTCAACCGCCATGGCGTCCTGCACGGCGGCACCGGCGCCCCGCGCACCCACCCCGGTCAGCGGGCGCTGATCACCGAACTCCTCACGGGCTCGGCCCGGTTGCGGGAGCTCTTCGGTGACACCCCCGAGGAGTTCTGCGCACGAGCGCGGGCCGACGCGCGGCTGTGCGAGCGCGGGACCCGGCTGTTCGCGCAGGAGCGGATGGTGACGGCCTCCGGGCTGGAGAAGTACGTCGAGGTGCGGCGGACCTGAGGGTCAGCAGACGGGGAGGCCGGGCACCGGCTCGTCGTTGTTGCCGCCCTGGATGTACACGTCGCTGATGAAGACGCCGGTGTTGCCGCTGTCGTCGTCCGTCTTGGCCCACCAGACGTTGGTCCACTGCCCGGACGTCTCGCGACGGCCCAGGTTCTGCTGGCAGTAGAAGTAGTTGGTGCCGGCGTTGAGGGTCCCGACTTTGGTACCGGAGGCGGTGTAGGAGTCCGCGGTCTTCCAGACCTGGCAGTTGTACTTGCCGCCGCCGATCGACTGGCAGGCGTCGGGCTGGGTGGTGGTGCCGCCCCCGCCCGTGGTCCCGCCGCCGCCCGTGGTTCCTCCCCCGCCGGTGCCGCCGCCGCTGCCGGAACCGCCGCCCGTGGTGCCCCCGTCGGTGCCGCCACCGCCCGAGGTCTTGGTCGGGGACGCGGTGGTGGGCTCGTCGGTGGCGTCGGCCTCCGCCGTGCCGCTGGGGGACTTGGTCGCGTCCGGGGACTTCTTGTCGTCGTCCGTGTCGGTCAGGCCGGCCTCGCCCGAGGGGCGGGCGTCGGGACTGCCGGTCGCCGGGGCGGAGGCTCCGGTGGAGGTGGTGGCCGAGGTGTTCTGCGCCTCGGTCCTGGATTCGCCCTGGTTGTTCACCAGGGCGACCGTGACGCCGGCCGCCGCGAGGACGACGGTGACGGCCGCGGCGGCGAGCAGGGCACGGCCCTTACGGCGGGCAGGGGCGCCGGAGGACGTGACCATCGGGCCGGTGGCCTGCGGGTCGTGCGGCTGCTGGGGCGGGGCGCCGTACGCAGACGCGGTCGGGTGCCCGGGGGCGCCGTATCCGTGGCCCTGGCCTGCCTGTCCCGCCGAGCCGGGCTGACCGGCGGTGCCGAAGCCCTGGACGGGCGGCGTGCCCTGTCCGGGGGTCCCGGGTCCCTGAGCCTCCGGCGCGCCCTGTGCGGCGCCGCCGAAGCGCGGGGCCCCCGGCAGGTCGGAGGCGGGTACGCCCTGCTGCCCGACCGGGTTCACACCCGCCGTGGGTCCGAAGCCGGGCGGCGTCGAGGGGACGCTGAGCTCCGTCTCGTCCGGTACGGGCCCGGCGGCCGCGGGACCCCGCAGCGCCGTGGTCGCCGCGTCCGTGCCGCCCGACTCGGCCACCGCCTGAAGGAGTTCGCGCGCCTGGTCGGCCTCGGGACGGGACTCGGGCCGCTTGTCCATGAGCCGCTGCAGGACGGGGCCGAGGGCTCCGGCGTTGCGCGGTTCCTGCAGGGGTTCGCTGACGATCGCGGTGAGGGTGGAGAAGGTCGACGTACGGCGGAAGGGTGCCGAGCCCTCCACCGCCGCGTACAGCGTGGCGCCCAGCGCCCAGACGTCCGAGGAGGGGCCCGGATCGGAGCCCTGGGCGCGCTCGGGGGCCATGTAGTCCAGGGAGCCGACGAGGTGGCCGGTGCGGGTCAGGTGGGTGGCCGAGCCGTCGGCCGGGTCCTCCATGGTGGCGATGCCGAAGTCGGTGAGGACGACGCGGCCGGAGCGTTCGAGCAGGATGTTGCCCGGCTTGACGTCACGGTGCAGGACGCCGGCCCGGTGGGCGGCGGCCAGCGCGTCCATGACCTTGGCGCCGATGCCGGCCGCCTCCCGCGGGTCGAGGGTGCCGCGCTCGCGCAGCACCGCCTCCAGGGAGGGGCCGTCGACCAGCTCCATGACGATCAGGGGGCGGCCGTCGACCTCGGCGACGTCGTGCACGGCCACTACGCCGGGATGCTTGACCCGGGCCGCCGCGCGGGCCTCGCGCTGCATCCGCAGCCGCAAATCGGCGAGTTCGGGACCGTCGGCGTCCGAGTAGGTCCGCAGTTCCTTGACGGCGACCTCGCGGCCGAGCACCTCGTCGACGGCCCGCCAGACGACGCCCATGCCGCCGCGTCCGAGCTGCCCCAGCACGCGATAACGCCCGGCCAGCAGCCGACCGGTCTCGTCCGCCTGTCCGTTCTCCCCCGATGACACCGCTGCCCCGTTCCTGTGACACCACTGACACGTCGATGCGTGGCGTACAGACTACGGGGCGGCGGTGACAACACCAGCCGGTGGTTGCGAATGTGACAGGTCCGCTACTTCGCGGAAGCCGTCAAATCGCCCCTCCTGGGCGCCGCGAAGCTCTCCAGATCGGCGCGGGTCAGACCGGTCAGCCGGGCCACCTCGCCGATGTCGAGGGCGCCGCAGTCCAGGCCGCGCAGCAGGTAGCCGCTGAGGGCCTTGGCGGTGGCGGGCTCGTCCATGACGTCGCCGCCGGCCCGGCCCGCGTACCGGGCGAGGCGGGCGGCAGCCTGCTCGAAACCTTCACGGTAGAAGGCGAAGACAGCCGCGTACCGGGTGGGGATGTGGCCGGGGTGCATGTCCCAGCCCTGGTAGTAGGCGCGGGCGAGGGCGCGGCGAGTGAGGCCGTAGTGCAGTCGCCAGGCGTCGTGGACCTTCTCGGTCGGACCGACCGGCAGGACGTTCGTCGAGCCGTCGGAGACGCGTACGCCGGTACCGGCCGCCGCGACCTGCATGATCGCCTTGGCGTGGTCGGCGGCGGGGTGGTCGCTGGCCTGGTAGGCGGCGGAGACGCCGAGGCAGGCGCTGTAGTCGAAGGTGCCGTAGTGCAGGCCCGTGGCGCGGCCCTCGGCGGCCTGGATCATCCGGGCGACGGTGGCGGTGCCGTCGGTGGCGAGGATGGACTGGCTGGTCTCGATCTGGATCTCGAAGCCGATCCGGCCGGGCTCCAGCCCGCGCGCCTTCTCGAACTGCTCCAGGAGCCGCACCATCGCGGTGACCTGCTCGGGGTACGTCACCTTGGGCAGGGTGAGGACGAGCCCGTCGGGCAGGCCGCCGGCCTCCATCAGGCCGGTGAGGAAGATGTCGAGGGTGCGGATGCCCCGGTCGCGTACGGGTGCCTCCATGCACTTCATGCGGATGCCCATGCAGGGGGCCGCCGTGCCGTTCTCGTACGCCTCGGCGATCAGCCGTGCCGCGCGGGCGGCCGACTCGTCCTCCTCGGCGTCGGGGCGGGGGCCGTAGCCGTCCTCGAAGTCGACGCGCAGGTCCTCGATGGGCTCGCGCTCCAGCTTGGCGCGTACGCGCGCGTACACGGGTCCGGCGAGTTCGTCGGACAGGCCGAGCACGGCGGCGAAGGAGGCGGCGTCCGGGGCGTGTTCGTCGAGGGAGGCGAGGGCCTTTTCGCCCCAGGAACGGATGGTGTCGGCGGCGAAGACGTCGCCGGGGACGTAGACGGTGTGGACGGGCTGGCGGCCGCCGAGGTCCCCGGGGTAGCGGCGCTCCAGCTCGGCGTCGACCGGCGCGAGGGAGGCGCTGATCTCCTCGCTGACGGCGCCCGCGAGGCTCGTCGCCACCTTCTCCTGCTGGCCCTGACCCATCCCACACCCTCCAATTTTCCGCTATACGGAATCAACAATCCGTAGAACGAAGTTAGCTGGGACCTTCCGACTGGTCAACACCATGTCCACCGGGAGCCACTCCACCATCTCGTCATGTTCACGCTCATCTCAGGACGCGGTATCACACTTCCATACGCACGCCCCGCACGACTCGTCCGGCCGTTCCCACCGAAGGAGCCCCTGTGCCGAAACACAGCCGAGTCACGCGCCGGCTGGGCCTGAAGGCCGTGCTGGCCGCCGCCGTCACCGCGCCCCTCTCCAGTACAGCACTGCCCACGTCGTCCGCCTCGGCGGGCGAACCCGACACCCGTGGCCACCTGCGGGCCATGTCCTTCAACCTGCGCTTCGCCAGCACCACCGAGCCCAACAGCTGGGCCGTCCGCAGACCGGTCATGCGCGAGCTGCTGCGCCGCGAGGCACCCCATGTCATCGGCACCCAGGAAGGCGTCTTCGCGCAGCTGCTGGACATCGACTCCGACCTCGGCCCGCACTACGACTGGCTGGGCACCGGCCGGCTGCACGGCAGCCGCGACGAGGCCATGGCGGTCTTCTACGACACCCGGCGGCTGCGCCCGACCGAGTACGACCACTTCTGGCTCTCCGACACCCCGGACGTGATCGGCTCCAACACCTGGGGCGCGGCCTTCGCCCGTATGGTCACCTGGGTCCGCTTCCGCGATCTGGCCGACGCCGGACGGGAGTTCTACGTCCTCAACACCCACTTCGACCATGTCAGCCAGTACGCGCGCGAGCGCAGCGCCGCGCTCATCGCCGCGCGGATCGCCGGGTTCGACCGCTCCCTGCCGGTCGTCGTGACCGGGGACTTCAATGTCGCCGCCCACAAGAACACGGCCTACGACACCCTGCTCGGCGCCGGTCTCGTCGACACCTGGGACACCGCACGCGAGCGCAGCGCGCTGTACGCGACCTTCCACGGCTACAAGCCGCTGACACCGGACGGCGACCGGATCGACTGGGTCCTGACCACGCCGGGGGTCACGGCGCACCGGGCGGCGATCAACACGTTCTCCGCCGAGGGTCAGTTCCCGAGCGACCATCTGCCCGTGCAGGCGTTGTTGCGCCTGGGATGACACGAGGCCCCCGTGACCGCCGGACGGTCACGGGGGCCTCGATGTGCCCGGTCGGGATCAGCCCTTGCGGGTCTTGATCTCCTCGGTCAGCGCCGGGACGACGTCGAAGAGGTCGCCGACGACGCCGTAGTCGACCAGCTCGAAGATCGGGGCCTCGGCGTCCTTGTTGATCGCCACGATCGTCTTCGAGGTCTGCATGCCCGCGCGGTGCTGGATCGCGCCGGAGATGCCGGAGGCGATGTACAGCTGCGGCGAGACGGACTTGCCGGTCTGGCCGACCTGGTTGGTGTGCGGGTACCAGCCGGCGTCCACCGCGGCACGCGAGGCACCGACGGCCGCACCGAGCGAGTCGGCGAGGGCCTCGATGATCGAGAAGTTCTCCGCGCCGTTGACGCCACGGCCACCCGAGACCACGATCGCGGCCTCGGTCAGCTCCGGACGCCCGGTCGACTCACGCGGCGTGCGCGCGGTCACCTTGGTGCCGGTGGCCTGGGCGGAGAAGGTGACGGCGAGGGCCTCGACCGCACCGGCGGCCGGAGCGGCCTCCACGGCGGCCGAGTTCGGCTTGACCGTGATGACCGGGGTGCCCTTGGAGACACGGGACTTGGTGGTGAAGGACGCGGCGAACACCGACTGGGTGGCCACCGGGCCCTCGTCGCCGGCCTCCAGGTCGACGGCGTCGGTGATGATGCCCGAGCCGAGACGCAGCGCCAGACGGGCGGCGATCTCCTTGCCCTCCGCGGAGGACGGGACCAGCACGGCGGCCGGGGAGACGGCCTCGACGGCGGCCTGCAGGGCGTCGACCTTCGGCACGACCAGGTAGTCGGCGTACTCGGACGCGTCGTGGGTGAGGACCTTGACGGCGCCGTGCTCGGCGAGCGCGGCGGCGGTGTCGGCGGCGCCGTTGCCCAGCGCGACGGCGACGGGCTCACCGACGCGGCGGGCCAGGGTCAGCAGCTCCAGGGTGGGCTTGCGGACGGCGCCGTCCACGTGGTCGACGTAGACGAGAACTTCAGCCATGGGATTGCTCTCCTGCGGAATGCGAAGTCTTGAAGGGCGGAAGGGGGTTGAGCCTCAAGCGGGCCAGAGACCCTCAGATGAACTTCTGGCTCGCGAGGAACTCGGCGAGCTGCTTGCCGCCCTCGCCCTCGTCCTTGACGATCGTGCCGGCGGTACGGGCCGGACGCTCGGTCGCGGCGTCCACGACGGTGTACGCACCCTCCAGGCCGACCTCCTCGGCCTCGATGTCGAGGTCGGACAGGTCCCAGGACTCCACCGGCTTCTTCTTGGCGGCCATGATGCCCTTGAAGGACGGGTAGCGCGCCTCGCCCGACTGGTCGGTGACCGACACGACGGCCGGCAGCGACGCCTCCAGCTGCTCGGACGCGGCGTCGCCGTCCCGGCGGCCCTTGACCGTGCCGTCCTCGACGGAGACCTCGGACAGCAGGGTGACCTGCGGGACGCCCAGGCGCTCGGCCAGCAGGGCCGGTACGACACCCATGGTGCCGTCGGTGGAGGCCATGCCGGAGATCACCAGGTCGTAGCCGGCCTTCTCGATCGCCTTGGCCAGCACCAGCGAGGTGCCCAGCGCGTCGGTGCCGTGCAGGTCGTCGTCCTCGACGTGGATCGCCTTGTCGGCACCCATGGACAGCGCCTTGCGCAGCGCGTCCTTGGCGTCCTCCGGGCCCACCGTCAGAACGGTGATCTCCACGTCGTCGTCGGAGTTCTCGGAGATCTGCAGCGCCTGCTCGACCGCGTACTCGTCGAGCTCGGAGAGCAGACCGTCCACGTCGTCCCGGTCGACGGTCAGGTCATCGGCGAAGTGCCGGTCGCCAGTGGCGTCGGGCACGTACTTCACGGTGACAACGATCCTCAAGCTCACGCCGGCTCTCCTACTGCGTCGACATTTCTCTGCTGCCTACTTGCAGGCAGCATAGGCGCCCCAAGCGGCTGATCCCGATCGGGGCGACCTGCGCTCCGAGCGAAATATTACTCGTCAGTACACCCAGTTCGTTCCCGCTAAGCAAGCGCTTTGAACTGTGACCTTTGCAACGCAGCGTAATCGGAAACCGACGGCTTCGCAGAACAGCGGGCGGCCTGGTCCGTCACACAGGTCCGGTGAGCTCAGTCACGCAGTCCGTTGAACTGGCCCTGGTGGTACAGCAGCGGACGCCCCGGGCCGGTGGAGTCGCCGAGGAGGACCTCGGCGAGCACGATGCGGTGATCGCCGGCGGGCACACACCCGACGACCCGGCACACCGTCCAGGCGAGTACGTCGCCGAGGACGGGGACACCTTCGGGGCCCTCGCCCCAGACCGTGGGCGGGCCGAAGCGGTCGGCGCCGCTGCGGGCGAAGGTGGCGGCCAGGTCCTGTTGGTGCTCGCCGAGTATGTGGACGCCGACATGGTCCGTCGCGGCGATGGCCGGCCAGCTGGAGGCGCCTGTGCCGATGCCGAAGGAGAGCATCGGGGGCTCGGCGGAGACGGAGCTGAGGGAGGTGGCGGTGAAGCCGACCGGGCCCGTCTCGCCGCGGGCGGTGATCACGGCCACTCCGGCGGCATGGCGCCGGAAGACGGAGCGGAGCAGATCGGGTGAGGCGAGCCTTGAAGTGCCGAGGCCGGACGTGGCCGTCATGGAGGTGTCCTTCTGCGAGGGGATGCGTGCGGGCCGGTGGCTGTTCAACAGCCCGGACAGCGCGCGCTCGCGGTGCGGGCCAGATCGACGTGGGCCCGTCCGAAGAGAAGGAGTTCCTCAGGCATAAGGTCAGGCTGACGATAGGTGGCGCGCACAGTCAAGTGCGTTCCGGCATGTGGGAGATGACTCACCCTCGGCATCACGGCCCCTCAGACCGCTTCGCCCAGCGCCGCGATCACGTCCGCCTTGCGCGGCTGCCCGGTGGCCCGCCGTACGACGTTCCCGTCGGCGTCGAGGACCAGTACGGTCGGCGTCTTGAGGATGTCGAGGCGGCGTACGAGGTCCAGGTTGTCCTCGGCGTCGAGTTCGACGTGGGTCACGCCCGGGACCATGCCGGCCACCTCGCCGAGCACCCGCCGGGTGGCCCGGCAGGGCGCGCAGAAGGCGCTGGAGAACTGCACGAGGGTGGCACGTGCGCCCAGTTCGCCGCCCAACTCGGCTGCCGCGAGCCGCTTTCCGTCGTCCCGCCCGCGCACCCGTACTCTCCCGCTCCGCCGCCGTTGCAGCACTCCGTAGGCGCTCGCCGCCGCGAGCACCGCCACGCACACCACCAGTCCGGTCATCACCGTCCTCAACCCTTCACGAGACTGCAAAGATTCCCGACGCCCTGAATCCTTTCCCTTGCGGAATGCTTGATTCATGGACATCGACGTGAGGGGGCCGCGCTTCGGGGCGGCCGTGACGACCGCGGTGCTGGCGGTCGTCCTGGTCACCGGGAGCGCCTGGCTGCTGGTCTGGCAGACGCTGGCGTTCGCGCTGGGCGCGGCGGGCGGGGTGAGCCGTTCGCCGTACGGCTGGGTGTTCCGCGCGGCCGTACGGCCCCGGATCGGGCCGCCGACCGAGTTCGAGGCGCCGCAGCCGCCGCGGTTCGCGCAGGCGGTGGGCCTTCTCTTCGCGGGCCTCGGGCTGGTCGGCTACACGCTCGGCCCGGACTGGCTGGGGCTCGCCGCCACCGGGGCGGCCCTCGCGGCCGCCTTCCTGAACGCGGTCTTCGGATACTGCCTGGGCTGCGAGATGTACCTGCTCGTGCGGAGGGTGACGGTGCGCGCCGGGTAAAGACGGCACAAAAGACCGAGGTGGATCAAGGGGCGACGTGACGAGGATCTCGCCCTTCCCCGGCACTTGGGCTTGGCCCTCGGCCGTTCTTGGGGCACGATCTGCGACAAGCCGTAAACCTACGGCTGCGTAACTTCCCACTGGGAGCTTCCTTCCCAGGCAGAGAAGGAAGGGTCCACTCCGTCCATGGCAGAGCTTGTCTACCGTCCCGTCGTAGGTTTCGCCCAGGCGTTGTTCAAGGCGTGGGACCTCAAGATCGACTGCAAGGGATCGGAGAACATTCCACGCTCGGGCGGGGCTGTGCTGGTGAGCAACCACATCAGCTACCTGGACTTCGTCTTCAACGGCCTGGCGGCGCTCCCGCAGAAGCGTCTCGTGCGCTTCATGGCGAAGGAGTCCGTGTTCCGGCACCGGATCTCCGGCCCGCTGATGCGCGGCATGAAGCACATCCCCGTGGACCGCGAGCAGGGTGAGGCGGCCTACGCCCACGCGCTGGACTCGCTGCGCTCCGGCGAGATCGTCGGCGTCTTCCCGGAGGCCACGATCTCGCAGTCGTTCACGCTGAAGAGCTTCAAGTCGGGCGCCGCCCGGCTGGCCCAGGAGGCCGGCGTGCCGCTGATCCCGATGGCCGTGTGGGGCACGCAGCGGCTGTGGACCAAGGGCCACCCGCGCAACTTCAAGCGCAGCCACACCCCGATCACCATCCGGGTCGGCGAGGCGATCGAGGCCTCCAAGGACAAGTACGCGGGTGCGATCACCCGGCAGCTGCGCGAGCGCGTCCAGGAACTGCTGGAGGCCGCGCAGCGCGCCTATCCCGTCCGCCCCAAGGACGCGCACGACACCTGGTGGATGCCGGCGCATCTGGGCGGGACCGCTCCTACACCGGAGCAGGTTCGCGAGGCCGAGGCCCGCTAGGCGCTCCGCTGAGGGGGGCCGGTGGGTAGTGCCGCGTTGTGTCGGTGGTCTTCTGCGGCGCCGTCGTGGCTTGTCGCGCCCACGCGGCGGAGCCGCATATCGATACAGCCCCGCGCCTCTTAAGGGCGTTGCCGCACCGGCGTCGACGGGCGCACCTCGATCTGTGCTCCCGGGCTGAACTTCTCCAGTAGTTCCGCCAGCTCGGTCGCCGCCTGCTCGACTTCGGCCACCGGCATGGGTGCCATGCTCTCCAGCAGGAAGATGCCCGAGGTCGTCTCCTCGGTGAGCCGGGTGCGGGGGCCCTGGCGCCAGTTCCAGCGGCGGCAGGTGACGCCCGCGTCGTCGCGCCAGACGACCTCGCCCGCGTCGGGGTGCTCGACGGCCTCCTCGCCGCCGGCGACGGTCACGAAATCCTCCTCGCCGGTGGCGCGTACCAGGCGCATCCCGCCCTCGATGCGGTCGATGTCCTCGCCGCCGACCGGGACGAGGTGGGCGACGCTGATGGCGTTGTAGACATCCACCAGCAGGTTGATCCGGGGCAGTCCCGCGTCCGTCAGGGCCCTCTTGGCGAGCGCCTCCGCGGAGTTGCGGGTCCTGGAGGGCTTCGAGCCGAACGCCGTGTAGACCTCACGCCAGGCCGCGATGTGCGGGTCCTCGTGCGGAGCGCGCCCCTCCAGGCGGACGGCGAGCCGACGCGCCGCGTCGTCGAGGAGCGCGGAACTCTCCTCGGTGCTCGGCCCGTTGACCAGACCGTGCGCCTCGACGGCCACGTGGGTGAAGCCGGGCGCCAGGGCGCGCACCTCGTCGGAGACGGTCAGCGAGAGAGTCATGGTCCACCTTGCCTCGAGCATCAGAATGTGGTGCAGCATACCGGACTGCACAGTCCATCTCATTGGACGTCGAGTCGGGTGAGAAGAACGGCTGAACATCGCCGCAACCCTGTGCCCGGCCTACAACCCCTCCCCCGCCCCGCGGGTCTCGGCCACCGACCGCTCATCGACAAGGGGGAACCATGAAGCATCGCCTGTTCGCAGCCGCGCTCGCCGGCTGTGCCCTGGCCGCGGTCGGGGCCGGGCCCGTGCACGCCACGTCCGACCAGTTGTGGATCAGCGTCCCGTCCGAGACGGTGCTGCCCGTGCCGGCCGCCGGCGGTGGGGCGTCCGAGCGGACTCTCGATGTGCGGGTCACCCACGACAACACGGAGAACGGGGTGCCGGCCGGACAGCTGACCGTCGACGTCAGCGAGATCGCCGCCTTCGCGCAGGTGTCGTGGCCCGCGAACTGCGCGCCCGAGTCGGCGGTCCGGGCGGTCCGGGCGGTCTGCGACTTCGCCGGGATGCCGGCCGGGACGGACAGCACGGCGGCCGCCCTGCTGGGACTTCGCGCGCTGCCGGACACGGAGCCCGACGCGTCCGGGTACGTGCGGTACTCGGCCGTCGCCGGGGAACTGACGGCCTACCCGGCGGAGACCATGGTCAGCCTGGGCGACGGGCCGGACCTCGGGCTCAGCCAGGCCGAGAATCAGCGGGGTCTCAGGCCCGGCACGAACACCCACGTGGGGGCGACGGTCGCCAACAACGGCAGCCGCGCCGTGGACCGTACGCTGGTGTCGCTGTACGCGTCCTACGGGCTGCGGTTCCAGGAGCGGAACTCCAACTGCGAGTACCGCGACCACGCCATCGGTACGTTCGCGCTCTGCGTGCTGGACGAGGCGGTGGCCCCGGGCGAGCGGTACGAGTTGACGAGCCCCCTGCGCGTGGGACGCCAGGCGCTGTACGAGCGGTTCGACCACTCCGTACTGCCGTACTCGGACGCGGCACTGGAAGAGGCGCGCGGCGGGGAGACCTGGACCCCGGGCACGGGTCCCGAGCTGGATCTGCGTCCCGTGGCCTCACGGCAGGCCGCCGCCGGGGGCAAGGACCTCGATCTGTCGGACAACTACCGGTCCGTCAGCCTCGACGCCCGCAACACCGCCGATCTGAAGGTCACCGGCAGCAAGGTGCGCGGTGCCGCCGGGGACACCGTGACCGCGCGGGTCACTGTGACCAACCGGGGCCCGGCGTGGGTGGCGTCGCTGGGCGCGGGCGCGGCCGTCGCCACGGTGCGGTTCCAGGCACCGCAGGGCACGACGGTCGTCGGATGGCCGGAGGAGGAGTGCGCGGAGCAGTTGCCCTCGGAGGAGGGGCCGGCCGTCGCGACCTACTTCTGCCGGACGCCGATCCACCTGCGCGACAAGGCGTCGCACAGCTTCGACGTGCGGCTGCGGATCGACGAGGTGGTGCGCGGAGCACGCACCACCATCGAGACCCTGAACGACGATCCTGAGCTCTCCATCAGGAAGTTCGACCCGAATCTGCGCAACAACAAGGCATGGATCGTCGTCAACTGACGGACTCCTTCAGCTAGCGCGCCATCTCCTCCTTCAGCGCCGCCACGAAGGCGTCCACGTCGTCCTCGGTCGTGTCGAACGCGCACATCCAGCGCACGACACCGGCCGCCTCGTCCCAGAAGTAGAACCGGAACCGCTTCTGGAGCCGCTCGCTCACGTCGTGCGGGAGCTTGGCGAAGACGCCGTTGGCCTGCACGGGGTAGAGGATCTCCACCCCGTGCACGGCGCGCACGCCCTCGGCGAGGCGCTGGGCCATCTCGTTGGCGTGGCGGGCGTTGCGCAGCCACAGGTCCTTGGCGAGCAGGGCCTCCAACTGCACCGACACGAACCGCATCTTGGAGGCGAGCTGCATGGACAGCTTGCGCAGGTGCTTCATGTGGCTGACGGCGTCCTGGTTGAGGACGACGACCGCCTCGCCGAACAGGGCGCCGTTCTTCGTGCCGCCGAGGGAGAGGATGTCGACGCCGACCGCGTTGGTGAACGTCCGCATGGGGACGTTCAGGGAGGCGGCGGCGTTGGCTATGCGGGAGCCGTCCAGGTGCACCTTCATGCCGTGCGCGTGGGCGTGGTCGCAGATCGCGCGGATCTCGTCCGGTGTGTAGAGGGTGCCGAGCTCGGTGCTCTGGGTGATCGAGACGACCTGGGGCATCGCGCGGTGCTCGTCGTCCCAGCCGTACGCCTGCTTGTCGATCAGCTCGGGGGTGAGCTTGCCATCGGGCGTGGGCACGGTGAGCAGCTTGAGTCCGCCCATCCGCTCCGGGGCGCCGCCCTCGTCGACGTGGATGTGCGCGCTCTCGGCGCAGATCACCGCGCCCCAGCGGTCGGTGACCGCCTGGAGCGCGACGACGTTGGCGCCGGTGCCGTTGAAGACCGGGAAGGCCTCGGCGGTGGCGCCGAAGTGGCTGCGGACGATCCGCTGGAGGTTCTCGGTGTAGTCGTCCTCGCCGTACGCCACCTGGTGCCCGCCGTTGGCCAGGGCCAGGGCGGCGAGCACCTCCGGGTGGGCGCCGGCGTAGTTGTCACTGGCGAAGCCGCGGACGTCCGGGTCGTGGTGGCGACGGGCGTCGGTCTTCGGAGGGTTCACGGCTTCTCGGTCAGCCACAGACGGTTTCCGTTCACTTCGGCGGCGGGCTTGTCCCAGACGTCGACGACGGCGTCGGCCAGGTCCTTGACGTCCGTGAAACCCGCGAACTTCGCGTTGGGGCGGTCGGCGCGCATCGCGTCGTGCACCAGCGCCTTCACCACGAGGATGGCAGCCGCGGAGGTCAGCTCCTCGGCGCCCCCGGCCTTGCGGAAGGCGTCGGCCAGCGCGAGCGTCCAGGCCTCGGCGGCGGCCTTGGCGGCGGCGTACGAGGCGTTGCCCGCGGTCGGCTTCGTGGCGCCGGCGGCGCTGATCAGCAGATACCGGCCCCGGTCGCTGCGCTGGAGCGGCTCGAAGAAGGCGAGCGAGGTGTGCTGCACCGTGCGGATCAGCAGCAGTTCCAGGAAGTCCCAGTCGTCGAGGCTGGTCTTGATGAAGGTCTCGCTGCCGCGCCAGCCGCCGACGAGGTGGACCAGGCCGTCGACGCGCCCGAAGTCCTTCTCGATGTGGTCGGCCCAGTCCCGGGTGGACTGCAGGTCGAGCAGGTCGACGGGTTCGCCGGTGACGGTCGCGCCGCCGGACGCGTAGCGGGCCGCGTCGACGGCTTCCGCGAGCCGCTCGGGATCGTTGTCGGCGGCGGCGACGGTCGCCCCCGCCTCGGCCAGCCGCAGAAGCGCCGCCCGGCCCGCGGGTCCGCCCGCGCCGGCCACCGCGATCACCGCACCGCTGAGAGCTCCGTTCCCCGCCATGTTCTTCGCCTCCTGAGCAGTGTTCTGGGTACCGCGGTCGCTCACGCGGCGATCCGCTCGGCGCTGTCCGCGGTGATGCCCTTGGTGGAGGCGATCACGTTCTTCAGCTTCTTGGACAGGGCCTCATAGAACATGCTCAGCGGAAACTCGTCCGGAAGCACGTCATCGACGAGCTTGCGCGGCGGCTGGGTCAGGTCCAGGGCGTCCGGACCCTTGGCCCAGCGGGAGCCGGGGTGCGGAGCGAGGTAGGTGGAGACGAGCTCGTAGCCGGCGAACCAGTGGACGAGCTTCGGGCGGTCGATGCCCTCGCGGTACAGGTTCTCGATCTCGGCGCACAGCTGGTTGGTGACCTGCGGGGCGCGGTCCCAGTCGATGTGCAGCTTGTTGTCGGTCCAGCGGACGACGTCGTGCTTGTGCAGGTAGGCGAAGAGCAGCTGGCCGCCGAGGCCGTCGTAGTTGCGCACGCGCTCGCCGGTGACCGGGAAGCGGAACATGCGGTCGAACAGCACGGCGTACTGCACGTCACGGGCCTGCGGGACGCCGTCGGCCTGGAGCTTCACGGCCTCCTTGAAGGCGGTGAGGTCGCAGCGCAGCTCTTCGAGGCCGTACATCCAGAACGGCTGGCGCTGCTTGATCATGAACGGGTCGAACGGCAGGTCGCCGTGGCTGTGGGTGCGGTCGTGGACCATGTCCCACAGGACGAAGGCCTCCTCGCAGCGCTTCTGGTCATGGACCATCGCGGCGATGTCCTCGGGCAGGTCGAGGCCCAGGATGTCGACCGCGGCGTCGCTCACCCGGCGGAAGCGGGCGGCCTCGCGGTCACAGAAGATGCCACCCCAGGTGAAGCGCTCCGGGGCCTGGCGCACGGCGATGGTCTCGGGGAAGAGCACGGCGGAGTTGGTGTCGTACCCGGCCGTGAAGTCCTCGAACTTGATGCCGCAGAACAGCGGGTTGTCGTAGCGGGTGCGCTCCAGCTCGGCCAGCCAGTCCGGCCAGACCATACGCAGCACGACCGCTTCGAGGTTGCGGTCGGGGTTGCCGTTCTGCGTGTACATCGCGAAGACGACCAGGTGCTGGAGGCCGTCGGCGCGGCTCGCGGCGGGCTGGAAGGCCAGCAGCGAGTCGAGGAAGTCGGGCACCTCGAAGCCGCCCTCGGCCCAGCGGAGCAGGTCCTTCACGAGCGCTTGGTGGTAGGCGGCGTCGTGCGGCAGCAGCGGGGAGAGCTCCTCCACGGCATCCACGACGCGCCGTACTGCGGCCTCGGCGTCCGCGCGCCCTGGCGCGCCCTCGGCCTCGAAGTCGATCGATCCGTCCTTGGACTGCCATGGCCGGATCTGCTCCACGGCATCCTTGAGCACCGGCCACGCCGGGTGCTCCACCACCCTGGCCGCCGGAGGAACCTGCTCCCCCGAAGCCGCCTGCACAAGAATTTCCGTCATGTCCCATCCTCCACGGGAGAACCTCGCGTAAGGAGACCGTATACACGCGACCTTTCTCCCAGCAAGAGGAGCCTCGGGAAATTATCCTGCACATCCCCATGGTCACCGCACTTTTTCCTGCCCGTCATCCGGACAGCGCATACTCCTGCCACGGCTGGGCATACGGGACGCCGGACAAGCCCGTCGAGCCGCCACGGTCGGTCAATCCGCGCGGGACTCGCCCACGCCAGGGTGACCACTTCGGGGCCCGCACTCCAGGTACGCCAAGTCCACTGGCGCAAACCCTGTGTACACGTGGGGTTCATCACGCGCCCGGGCCACTAGGCTGCGGATCTGCCGCGCGAACACCCCGCTCCGGTTTGCGCGCGCGCCGAGCCGCCCGTCGACGGAAGCGAGTTGAACCTTGAACTTCCTTACCATCGGTCATCGCGGAGTGATGGGTGTCGAACCCGAGAACACCCTCCGTTCCTTCGTCGCCGCCCAGCAGGCCGGCCTCGACGTCATCGAACTCGACCTCCACCTGAGCAAGGACGGCGCCCTCGTCGTCATGCACGACACCGACGTGGACCGCACGACCGACGGCTCCGGCGCCATCGCCGACAAGACCCTCGCCGAGCTGCGCGCCCTGGACGCGGGCCGCGGCGAGCGCGTGCCCGTCTTCGAGGAAGTCCTGGACGCCGTGAAGTCACCGCTCCAGGCCGAGATCAAGGACGTCGCGGCGGCCAGGGCGCTGGCCGAGGTGATGACCAGGCGAGATCTGGTGTCCCGGGTCGAGGTGTCCTCGTTCCACGACGACGCCGTGGCCGAGATCGCCCGACTGGTGCCCGGGGTACGGACCGCGCTGATCGCCAGCCGCTACGGCACCGACGTCGTGGACCGCGCCGTCGCGGTCGGCGCCGCGACCGTCTGCCTGAACATCCGCCGCCTCACCCTGGAGGTCGTGGAGCACGCCCGCAAGGCGGACCTGAAGATCATCGGCTGGGTGGTCAACACCCAGGACCACCTGCGTCTCGTACGGGCTCTGGAACTGGACGGCGCGACGACCGACTACCCGGAGATCAAGCGCACCGGCCGCTTCACAGCGTAGGCGCTCCGCTGGGCTGGGCTGGGCTGGGCCGGGAGTGGTGCCGCGTTGTGCCGTCGGTCGTCTGCGGCTTCGTCGTGGCTGGGCGCGCCCACGCGGCGGAGCCGCACATCCACAGCGCCCCGCGCCCCTCTAGGGCGCTGCCCAGCCGCGCATGATCACGCGAGGTCCTTGACCAGCAGCTCGAACTGCAGGTCGTCGCGCTGCGGGATGCCGAAGCGCTCGTCGCCGTACGGGAACGGGGTCATCCGTCCCGTACGGCGGTAGCCGCGCCGCTCGTACCAGGCGATCAGGTCGTCGCGTACGGAGATCACGGTCATGTGCATCTCCGTCGCGCCCCAGGTAGCGCGGGCCTGCCGCTCCGCCTCCGCGATGATGACCTTGCCGAGGCCGGAGCCCTGGAGGGCGGGGCTGACCGCGAACATCCCGAAGTAGGCGTGGGTACCGCGGTGTTCGAGCTGGCAGCAGGCGACGACCGTTCCGTCCCGCTCGACCGTGAGCAGCCGGCTGTCGGGCGACTTGATGACCTCCAGCACGCCCTCCGGGTCGGTCCGCTGGCCTTCGAGGATGTCCGCCTCGGTGGTCCACCCGGTCCGGCTGGAGTCTCCGCGGTAGGCGGACTCGATCAGCGCGACCAGCGAGTCCACGTCGGCGTCGGTGGCGTCGCGGAAGATGAGGCCGTCGGCGGTGGGGGTCGCGGCTGTGTCCATGGGGTGCTTCTCCACTTCTCGGGCACGACTGGGCACCGCAGAGCGTAACGCGCCGCTAGGATCCGGCTGCATGGTGCACGTACTGAGCGGACGGACCCTCCTCCACCCCACCGACCCCGAGCGCGCCCGCGTCTTCTACGGCGAACAGCTCGGCCTGGCCGTCTACCGCGAGTTCGGCACGGGGCCGGAGCGCGGCACCGTCTACTTCCTGGGCGGTGGCTTCCTGGAGGTCTCCGGCCGTTCCGAGACCCCGCCGTCCCCGGCCGTCCAGCTGTGGATGCAGGTCGCGGACGTGGCGGCGGCCCACGACGAGCTGCGGGGCAAGGACGTCGAGATCGTGCGGCCGCCGGTGAAGGAGCCGTGGGGGCTGATCGAGATGTGGATCGCGGACCCGGACGGGACACGGATCGTGCTGGTGGAGGTGCCGGCGGATCATCCGCTGCGGTACCGGCCGGGGATCTGAGTCACTCCGGGCGGTGCTCCCAGCGGCGGTCGGTGCGGGTCAGCTCGCGGAAGCCGGCCGACGTGAGGTGGTCGGTCATGGTGCCGTCGCCGGCCGCCTCGTAGGCGAGGACGCGGTCCACACCGCACAGCCGCAGCCAGTCGGCGGCCTGGCCGAGCAGCCGGTGTTCCAGGCCCGCGCCGTACGCCGACGGGTCGATGTGCAGGTTGCCGAGGTCGGCGAGGCCCGCGCCGCGCGTGTGGCGTTCGGGGCGGGACAGTGACGTGTCGACCTCGATGAAGCCGAGGGCGCGTCCGTCGGCGTACGCCGTGAAGCGTGTGCCGCACTCCCCCAGCGTGCGGTCGACGGTGACGCCCGGTCGCGGCTGGTGGGGCGGCAGGTCGGCGACCCGCGCGATAAGGATCACCTCGGTGTCCCCGGTGTGCCGGAAGCCCGCGCGCTCGTAGAGGGCGCGGATGTGCGGCCAGTTGCGGTGGCAGGCCGTAGACGGCCGGGGCGGGGAGTTCGCCGCTCGCGTACCGGGCACGTACGTTCCAGCGGGCGAGCCGGGCCAGGCACGCGTTCATCAGCAGGTCGGCGGCCTCGTCGGAGTCCGGCCAGAAGGAGGCCTGCGGACGGCCGACGAACCAGTCGATCTCGCCGCGCCCACCCAGGGGTCGGTGATGAACTCGTCCGGCTGCCGCTCCAGAGCGCTGAGCACCGTGTTCACGGAGACGGAGACGCCGGGGACGACGGCGGCGACATGGGCGTTGATCAGTTCGGTGAGCTGGTCGCGGTCGGCGCGGCGGAAGGGGCGCACCTGAAGCGCGGGCATGCGGGACCTCCGGTCGGAGAACGGTGTCGGGAGGCCGCCATGCGATGCGGTACGGGGTCGAGGGTACGTCGGTGGCGGCGGCCGGCTCCAGTGGGTTTCGTCGGCCGGATGGCCGGGGCCCCGCGCCGGGCTTAGCGTGCTGGAGGGGGTTTTTCCCGGCGGGAGGAACGCCATGAAGCTCGACAAGCCGGTGACCGGCGGGCCCTGCTGGACGGAGCTGGGCACCAGCGATCTGGCCGCGGCGAAGCGGTTCTACGAGGGGCTGTTCGGCTGGCGTGCCGAGACCGATCCACGGGGCGAGGCAGGCGGCTACTCGATCGCGCACCTCGGGGACGCGGCGGTGGCCGCGCTCACGCCGCTGTACCAGGAGGGGCAGCCGGTGGCGTGGAACGTGTCGTTCGCGGTGCCGGACGCGGACGCCGCCGCCGCGCAGGTCACCGAGGCCGGCGGGACGGTGCTGGTCGGTCCGATGGACGTGTTCGACGTGGGTCGTTTCGCGGTGGCCGTGGATCCGGCGGGGGCCGTGTTCCAGCTGTGGCAGGCGCGGTCGTTCCCAGGTGCGGGGCTGCTGAGCGCGCCCGGCGCGCTGGGCTGGGTGGAGTTGCTGACCCGGGCGCCCGAGCGGGCCGTGGAGTTCTACACGACGGTGTTCGGCTGGAGCGTCAACGCCTCGGAGCACTACACGCAGTGGGGCCTCGACGGCGCCGACTTCGGCGGCATGGTGACGATGGACGACAAGTTCCCGCACGAGGTGCCGGCGCACTGGCTGCCGTACTTCGCCGTCGAGGACGTGGACACCACGGCGGCGGACGCGACGGAGGCGGGCGGCACCGTCCTCATGGAGCCCACCTCCGTCCCCGACGGGCCGCGCATCGCCGTGCTGCGGGACCCGCAGGGTGCGGTGTTCGGGGTGTACCGCGCCGCCGACGAGAAGTGACGGGCGGCGCGAGCCGGGCGGGTCGGGTCAGCCGCGCGGCGCGCCCAGCCGTCCCTCCAGCTCGCCGAGCAACTCACCCAGCAGAGTGGCGAGTTCATCCTTCCCCTGCGGAGCGAGGCCGGACAGTACGGTCGTCTCGTACGCGAGTTGCTCGGGCAGGATGCCGTCGACCAGGTCCCGGCCGGCGTCGGTGAGGCGGACGTGGGCGACGCGGCGGTCGCGGGTGTCGCCGCGGCGTTCCACCAGGCCGCGCTCGGTGAGCTGCTTCAGGCGTTTGGTGACGGCGGCGCCCGAGGAGAAGGTCTCGCGGGTGAGTTCACTGGGGGTCAGCTCGTGGCCGGTGCGGCGCAGCGCGCCGAGCAGGTCGAACTCGGGGCGGCTGAGGCCCGCACGGCGCAGTGGAGCGTCCTCGGCCTGCTGGAGCAGGGCGGCACAGCGGTTGATCCGGCCGATGATCTCCATCGGGGCGGTGTCGAGGTCGGGGTGGACGCTCTGCCACTGCCGGACCACGGCGGCCACCGTGTCCTGTCTCGTCCCGGTCGGCCCGCCGTTCGTCGCCGTCATGGCCGTACGCCCTCCGTCGTCTCGCCTGTGCGTCGGTCCGGGCGTGGTCCCTGACTGCGCCCCGTGGCCGCGAGCGTACGGGGTCCGGTCCGCTCGGTGCGCACGACCCGCTGCCGCCGCCGGTCGGGTACGGCCACGGCGGCGACGAGGCCGACCAGCGCGCCGACGACGGTGTCGACGACCCGCTCGGTGATCAGCCGCCCGGGTTCCTGGAACCCGGCGAACTCGGTGATGAGCAGCGCCATGGGGGTCACACAGACGCTGCCGAGCCAGTAGTTGCGGGCGATCAGTGCCTCGGCGCCGAAGTTGAGGGCCAGACAGCACAGGACGAGGGCGACGTCGCCGGTGTGGGCGAGCGGCACCAGCGCCGCGAACAGGAGGACGCCGAGCAGGTTGCCGACGACGCGCTGGACGCCGCGGCCCCAGGTGAGGGTGAGGTTGGCCTGGTACAGGGAGGCCGCGGTGACCAGGGCCCAGTAGGGGCGGCCGATCCCCAGGGCGAGGGAGGCGTATCCGGCGAGGGCGCAGCCGAGGGCGGTGCGGACGGCGAGCGGGGCCAGGGGGCGCAGGCGGTGCCACAACGGGGCGTGGGGCGAGGCGGGTTCTGTGCCGGTGCCCGTGAGGCCGGTGAGGTCGTCGACCTCCGGCACGGGGCGGTTCCCGCGCACCTGGCGGGCCCAGGCGCGCAGCAGGGCCGGGTCGGCGTCGGCGGGGGATGCCAGGGCGACCTCGGCGCGGACGACGAGGCGTTCGAGGGCGGCGCGGGTCTCGGTGGGGCGGCGGGTGGAGAGCAGGGCGTGCCGGGCGGCCTGTACGGCGGCGGTGGCGTGGGCACGGGCGGTGTCGCCGGGGCCGCCCTCGGCCTTGTCGCCCGCACCGGCAGTCTCGACGTACGCGGCGGTCGCGTTCAGGGCGCCGGAAGCGGCCCGGCGCTCCGGGCCGTGCGGGCGCGGCAGGCCGGGGGCCATGCCGACGAGCCAGGCCCAGGCGGCGGCCGCGGCGGCCAGGGCGAGGTGGCCGGGGATCCGGTCCGGGGTCTGCGGGGCGAACAGGGCGGCGGAGCTGATGAAGGTGAGGACCACGTTGCCGGGCGGGCCGACGCGGGTCGCGTCGCACAGCGCCTTCTGGGCGGCGGCCAGCACGGCGCCCACGGTGACCAGGACGACGGCGCTGCCGGTGAGCGAGGCCGTGACCAGTGCCGTGGCGAGGCCGCCGAGCATGCCGAGCGCCACCCACGCCAGGACGCGGGCGCGGGCCGCGTAGGGACGGCTGTGGGCGTAGAGCGCACACAGGGATCCGGCCATCGTGTACATGGCCAGATCCAGCCGGCCGAGGACCAGCAGGGCGAGGTTGGGCGGGGCGACGGCGGCGACCACGCTCAGGGCGGGCTTGAACCAGATGTCCGAGGGCCGACCGAGGCGCAGCACCCCGGCCAGGGGAAGGCGGTCGCTCATACCCGTCACCAGTTTCATACCCAATACCTTAGCAAGTGTTTTACTTGTAAAGCATGCGGGGTGACCTGCCGTGCTCCGGCGAATGCTCCCCGTGTACACCCTTGCGCTCGCGTGCGCGCCCGATCGCCTGGGCATCGACGGACTGTCCGGGACCGTCGAGCGGGAGGTGCGCGTGCACGGACCGGCTTCGCACGGCTGGCTGCTGGTCGCACTGTGTGCGGCGACCGGCGCCTACTGTCTGCTGCGGATGCGCAGCCAGGTCGAGGAGCAGCGCCGGGCCGCGGGCGGCGAGGCGCTGATGGGCTTCGGGATGGCCGCGATGGCCGTGCCCGCCGCGGTGTTCACGCCGCCGGCGTGGGCCTGGCCCGTCTACGCGGCGGTGTTCGGTGCGGCCGCCCTGCACGCCCTGTGGTCGGCGCGCGAGGGCGCGCACCATCTGCATCACCTGGTGGGGGCCTCGGCCATGGTCTACATGGCGGTCGCGATGGCCGCCGCGCCCGGTGGTCACGGCGGGCACGGCGATCCGGGCGTCCCGCTCGTGACGGGCGCCCTGCTCCTGTACTTCACGGGCTATGTGCTGCTGTCCGGCGTCCGGCTGGTGCCCGCGGCGGGCGGGGGCGGGGGCGGGGGCGACGGCTGGGGCGACCGTCCGGAGCTGGCGCGGGCCTGCCGGCTGTCGATGGGGATCGCGATGGTGGCGATGTTGCTGGCCCTCTGAAAAACTGGCAGACGTCGCAAACCACCCCCGCATTGGCCTCTCGCCCCGTCTGTCGGCGAGGATCGCAGTATGCACACCCAGTCCGTCGAATCCCCGCCCCGCCCGCCGGCCGAGCGCAGGACCGCCCGCTGGGCCGGCGCCCTGGCCGTGGGCTCCGTTCTGCTGCTCGCCCTGGTCGCGGTCCGGTGGTACCCGCTGATGACCCTCGACGGTGACGTCGCGGAGACCACGCACCGCTGGGCGGTCCAGGAAGACGGCGTCACGCACGCGTTCCGCATCCTGACGGACTGGGTCTGGGACCCGTGGACCATGCGCATCCTGACCTTCGCGGTCGCGATCTGGCTGGTGTGGCGCAGAGCGGCGCGCTGGACGGCCGGATGGCTGGTGGCCACCTGTCTGCTCGCCACACTGGTCCAGCAGACCCTGAAGGCCGTGGTCGACCGCCCGCGTCCGGTCTGGCCCGACCCCGTCGACTCCGCCCACTACTCCGCCTTCCCCTCCGGCCACGCCATGACGGCCACCGTGGTCTGCGGCCTTCTGCTGTGGCTCCTGCACCACTACGGCGCCGGACGTGTCCTGTGGCGTACGGCCGTCGCCGTGGCCGCGGTCTCGGTGGCCGGTGTCGGGCTGACCCGGGTGTGGCTGGGCGTCCACTGGGCCACGGACGTGGTCGGCGGCTGGCTGCTGGGCGCCCTGGTCGTGGTGCTGGCGGTCGAAGTGCACGCGCGGCAACGGGGCTGAGCGCGCGGCCGGTTCGGTGCGCGGGCCGCGCGATCTTCCCGCACGGCGGCAGGAGGCCCCGTAGGATCCGGGCCATGACCGCCGTCCTGTTCGACTTCTCCGGAACCCTCTTCCGTGTCGAGTCCACCGAGTCCTGGTTGCGCGGAACGCTCGCCGAGGCCCAAGTGGAGTTCGACGAGACCGAGTTGGCCGAGGCGGCGCAGGCACTGGAGGCCATGGGGGCGTTGCCGGGCGGGGTCGATCCGTCCTGGCTGCCCGAGGACGTCGCGAGCGTCTGGGGAGTGCGGGACAAGACCGCCGAGCTGCACCGGGCCGCCTACACCGGGCTCTCCCGGCACGTACGGCTCCCCGACGACCGGTTGCACGACATGCTGTACGACCGCCACATGGCGCCGGCCGCGTGGATGCCGTACCCCGACACCTCCGAGGTGCTGCGGACGCTGCGCGAGCACGGCATCGGGGTGGGGGTGGTCAGCAACATCGGCTGGGATCTGCGCCCGGTGTTCCGGGAGCACGGCCTCGACCCGTACGTGGACACCTATGTGCTGTCGTACGAGCACGGCATCCAGAAGCCCGACCCTCGGCTGTTCGCGGTCGCCTGCGCGGCGCTCGACGCCGATCCGCGCGATGTGGTCATGGTGGGCGACAACCGGCGGGCCGACGGCGGTGCGGCGGCCCTGGGCTGCGCGGTGCACTTCGTGGACCATCTGCCGGCCGAGGAGCGGCCCGACGCGCTGCGGCCGGTGCTGGATCTGGTGGGCGCCGCGTCCCGGGCGAACGGTGCCGGTCCGCGGCAGGAGACGCCGGAGAGGAAGTAGCCTCCGGCGACCATGCGAGGGGGTCGGGCCCGCCCTGGACGATCCCCCGCGTCGCCCAGGGCAGACGGCGACCCCGGCCGGGCCGAATCGAGGCCGGGCCGGAAGCGCTGAGTATAGTTGGCTGGCAGCCAGTCAACGCAGGAGTTACAGGATGTGCCCGCGCAGCGCCTCGGTCAATGAAGAGTTGCGGCGGCGTTCCCGGGAGCGGCTGCTGCAGGCGGCGGTGGAGCTGGTCGGCGAGCGGGGCTACGAGGCGACCACGCTGGGCGACATCGCGGACCGGGCGGGCTCGGCGCGCGGACTGGTGTCGTACTACTTCCCGGGCAAACGCCGGCTCGTGCAGTCCGCCGTGCACCGGCTGATGCACCGCACCCTTCAGGAGGCGCTGGAGCGCGAGCCCCGCACCGAGGACGGCCGGGAGCGGATGGCGAGGGCCATCGACGCGATCCTCGGGCTCGCCCGGGACCGGCCGGTGCTGATGCGCCAGCACATGGCGGGGATCCTCCAGGCCGAGGGCTTCGTGCAGTGCCCGGAGCAGCGGCGGCTGGCCGAGCTGTTGCGGGAGGTCTGCGCGGGGGCCGGCTCGCACGACGTCGACGCCGACTACCCGATGCTGCGCTCACTCCTCATGGGCGCCGTCTACGCGGCGCTGGTGCCCGGGGCGCCGATGCCCGTGCCGGTGCTGCGGGCCGAGTTGTTCGACCGCTACCGGCTCGACTGGGAGATGGGAGTCCCGCCGGACTCGGTGGCCGTGCCCGGCGGGACGTGCGACGAGGATCTGTCGCGGTTCTTCGCTACCGGGTCCTCACCCGGCTGCCCGGACGATCAGTCGAAGTAGTCCGGCTGTGTCTGGACATTGAGTTCGCGCAGGTGGACCCAGCGGGCCGGGTTGGTGCGCCGGTCGTCGATCTTCAGGACGTCGAAGCCCCGGGCCATCTCGTTCGCGTAGATGTAGCCGTTGTAGTAGTACGCCGACCACGCGCCGCCGGAGCTGATCGTGTCCGTGGTCAGCGGGCCGCGGTCGAAGTAGGCGATCTCCTTCGGGTGGGCCGAGTCGGTGAAGTCCCAGACGGAGACGCCGCCCTGGTACCAGGCCTGGACCATGAGGTCCTTGCCCTTGACCGGGATCAGCGAACCGTTGTGGGCGACACAGTTCTCGGTGTCCGCCTGGTGGCGGGGGATCTTGAAGTAGCTGCGGAAGACCAGCTTGCGCTTGTCGCCCTTGCCGACGATGTCGTAGATGCCGTCGGCACCGCGGTCCGGGCCGATCTCCGCGTTGCAGGTGGCCGCGCCACCGCCGCCCAGCTCGTCGGTGAAGACGACCTTGTTGGCCTTCTGGTTGAAGGTCGCCGAGTGCCAGAACGCGAAGTTCACGTTGTCCTGGACCCGGTCGATGACCTTCGGGTGCTCCGGGTCCTTGATGGAGAACAGGATGCCGTCACCCATGCAGGCACCGGCGGCCAGGCCCTTGTCCGCGAGGACCGTGATGTCGTGGCAGCCGGTGGTCTTGGAGACGCCCGGGTTGGTGGGCGAGCCGGGGTTGCCTCCGCCGTCCGGGCCCTCACCGGGGAACAGCACCGGGAAGCCCACGACCGCCGCCTTCTCGGGGGCCTTGCGCGGCACCTTGATGACGGAGATGCCGTCGTGCGGGGGCTGGCAGTCGGGGTAGGTGGCGTTCGGCGAGTACGAGGAGACGTAGACGTAGACGTTCTTGCGCTCGGGCACCAGCGTGTGGGTGTGCGAGCCGCAGGCGGTCTCGACGGCGGCGACGTAGCGGGGGTTGCGCTTGTCGCTGATGTCGAAGACCTTCATGCCCTCCCACGAGGACTTCTCGGTCGCGGGCTGGGTGGTGCTGTTGCAACTGCTGTCGCTGCGCGAGGAGTCGGTCGACAGGAACAGCAGGTCGCCGGAGACGGAGATGTCGTTCTGCGAGCCCGGGCACAGGACCTGGGCGACGGTCTTCGGCGCCGTCGGCTTGCTGATGTCGAAGATGCGGAAGCCGTCGTAGTTGCCCGCGAAGGCGTATCTGCCCTGGAAGGCGAGGTCCGAGTTGATGCCCGGGAGGGCGTCCTTGGGGATGTTGGCCAGGTGCTGGATGTTGTCGGAGTGGACGATCTCGTCCTTGCCCGGTATCTCGCCGTCCTTGAGGGCCTTTCGCACCTCGGCCCGGGTGCTGTCGGAGACCTCCTTCTCCGCGACGGGGCCGTCCCCGGGGTCGGGGATCGCGGCGGCCGGCTGCGCGGTGAGCAGCGCGGCGAGGAGCCCGGCGGTGGCAGCACCAACTCCGAGGCGTCTGCGCCGCGTTCGAGGATTGCTGAACAGGATCACTGTTTTCCTCCCTTGTGCCGTTCGCACTGGAACGGTTCACGCACGCCCGAGTATGGTCTTCACCATGCACATTTCAAGAGCGTGCCATGAACATGTAACGAAGGCGCCGCTCCGTCGGGCGCGCCGTGTTACGGCCTCACTGGCCGCCTTGGCCGTGCTCGTGCTCGGAGGCTGTGATTCCGGCTCTGGCTCCGACTCCGACTCCGACTCGGCCGCGCAGGACGGGCCTTCGGTGATCGTGCCGGGCCGGCCGGGCGAGTCCAACCGGGTGCTCTCCGCCGAGGAGGCGGCCCGGCAGCGGGTCGAGGACGACTCCCCCAACTCGGCGGACGTCGCCTACGCCCGGATGATGATCGAGCACCACGAACAGGCCCTGGAGATGACCGAACTCGCCCCGGACCGCGTCGAGTCGACGAAGGTCGGGAAGCTCGCGGAGCGGATCGCCGCCGCGCAGGGGCCGGAGATCACGGCCATGAAGGGCTGGCTGAAGAGCCACGGAAAGTCCGAGCGGAGCGAGGGCCACGACCACGGCTCGATGCCCGGCATGGCGACCGAGGCACAGCTGGCCGAACTGCGCTCCGCGCAAGGCAAGGCGTTCGACGAGCTCTTTCTCACGCTGATGATCACCCATCACAACGGGGCCATCACCATGGCCACGGATGTGAAGGGGCAGGGCAACAACATCCGGATCGAGGAGATGGCCGACGAGGTCGTCGCTCAGCAGACGAGCGAGATCTCGCGGATGCGGGACATGCTCTGACAGCGGTCCGGGACATCGCCAGGGCGGCGCTGCCGCTCTACCTCAGCACCCTGGCCGCCTCGGCGGGCGCGCTCGTCGACACGGCCCTGCTCGGACGGCACGCGACCGTCTCCCTCGCAGCCTTCGCGGTGGCCGTCGCCGTGTTCGCCCCGGCCACCGCGACCGTCGCGGGCGCGCTGCGCGGCGTCATGCCGTTCGTCGTGCCCTGCAAGGACGAGCCGGACGCGCTGCTGCCGATCGTCCGGAACGCGATGTGGCTGGCGTTGGCCGTGGGCGGGCTGTGCGCGGCGGCCGTCGCCTCGGTGCCGCTGATCGGCGGCGCGGCGGGCGTGCCCGTCGCCGTACTCACCCAACTGGGCGCATTCCCTTGGCTGTTGGCGGGGTGCGTGCTGCTCGTCGCCATCGGCCAGTCGGCGACTTCCGTCCTGGTGGCCCTCGGCCACAGCGCCCAGGTGATGCGCGCCGGCCTGCTGAGCACCGCCACGTCGGTCACGCTGTCGGTCCTGCTGGTCGGCGCGCCCGGCCCCCTTCCCGGGTACGGCCTGACCGGGGCGGGCCTCGCCATGCTCGCCGCCGCCCTGGTGGGCGCGTGGGCCAACCAGCGCACCCTGCGCCGCCGTACCGTCCTGGCCGGCCGTCCGCTGCACCCCGGACGGCCCGATCCGCGCCGGATGCTGCGGCTGGCCGCGGTGGGGATCCCGCTGGCGGGGACGGTGCTGATCAAGTTCGCGGTCCTGGGTGTGCTGACGTTCGCCGCCGCCCGGATCGGCACGGACGGCGCGGCCGTCCACGGCGTGTCCGAGTCGCTGGTGAACGTGCTGTTCACCGTGGCGGTGGCGGTCGGCCAGGCCATGATCCCGCTGACGGCCGGCGCCGCGAACGAGGGCGATGTCGCGGGCCTGCGGCGGAGCCTGTGGGCGGGCGTCGGTGTGACGCTGAGCGCGATCGGCGTGCTCGGCGCCGTCCTGCTGCTCGGCCGGCACTCGGTCGTACCGCTGTTCACCTCGGACGACGCGCTGCTCCCCCAGGTGGTGCGCCAACTGCCCCTGGTGCTACTGGTGGTGGTCACCGACGCCCTCCAGGCGGTCGCCGGCTTCGCGCTGATCGGGCTCAGACGGACCGTGCCGAGCCTCGTGTCCACCGCCGTGTGGTTCGGGGCCCTCGCGGCGGTCGCCGTCCCGGTGGCCGAGGTGGGCGGGCTCACCGCCCTGTGGGCGGCGCTGGCCTGCGCGAACCTGCTCCAGGCGGTGACCAAGTGGGCCTCGTTCCACCGCCACAGCGCGGGTGTCGGCGCGAGCGCGCCCGCCGGGTCAGTGGCGGGCCCGACGCCTCGTCAGGAAACCGGCGTCACGGGCCTGGCCGATCAGCCGGAGTGACTTGCGGCGGCCGAACCCCGTGGCCGTCATGACGGCGAGAACGGGGTCGGCGCCCTGCTCCTGGGCCGCTCGGTACTTCTGCGCCACCAGCCACTGCCCCTCGATGCCGCGCGGCCAGCCCGACCCGGCCAGGCACGGCCCGTCGGCGTTCTCACCGTCCGGTTCGGGGGCGTCCGCGTCGGTGCCGTCCGGTCCGGGATCCTCCTCCGGTGCGGCCCCGATGCCGCAGGCCTCCGAGAGCGGCTCCTCGATCCAGTCGGCGAGCGCCGCCAGGTCGTCCAGGGAGAGCGCCGGCTCGGCCCGTACGTCCTCGATGGAGACGCACCCCTCGGACACCACGGCGACCGCGTCGACATGGGCGCCGTCGCCGAACTCCAGTCGGAGCCCGAACCACGCCGTGGCCCCGGTGCCGTCCCGCACTTCCCACGCGGGCCACACGGACACGGCACCATCCGTCGCAAGGCGATCGGAAAGATTAAGAAAGGATGCTTCCAGCACACACGCAACGTAACCGCATGATCACACTCCATACGAACGAACACGCGTCCCGTACGACGCACAGCACCCTGTCAGCGGAGCGGCGGCGGTGCGATGCTGGACTCGGGAGCGACTCCCGAAGATCCTCAAGATCCCCCGAGATCCTCAAGATCCCCCGAGATCCCCGAAGGTCCCTGACGGTCCCCGGACGAGGAGTTCCGCCGTGCTGCGTGTCGCCGTCGTCGGCTCCGGACCGGGCGGGTGCTACACCGCCCAGAGCCTGGTGCAGCAGGACCCCGACGTGCTCGTCGACGTCCTGGACCGGCTGCCGTGCCCGTACGGCCTGGTGCGCTACGGGGTGGCACCGGACCACGAGAAGATCAAGTCCCTCCAGAACAACCTGCGGGCCGTCCTCGAACACGAGCGGGTGCGGTTCCTCGGCGGTGTCGAGATCGGGCCGGGCGGGGTCCCGGCCGACCGGCTGCGGGAGCTGTACCACGCCGTCGTGTACTGCGTGGGCGCCGCCACCGACCGGCACCTCGGGATTCCCGGCGAGGACCTGCCGGGCAGCTGGTCGGCGACCGAGTTCGTGTCCTGGTACAGCGCCCATCCGGACGCCGTGGACGACGGGTTCGTGCGCGGAGCGCGGTCGGCGGTCGTCATCGGCGTCGGCAACGTCGCCGTGGACGTCACGCGCATGCTGGCGCGGGGCCCGGCCGAGCTGACGTCCACCGACATGCCGCAGGCCGCCCTCACCGCGCTCGCCGCGAGCCGGGTCGGCGACGTCAGCATGGTCGGGCGGCGCGGCCCGTCGCAGGCACGTTTCACCACCAAGGAGCTACGGGAGCTGGGCACCCTGCCCGACACCGACGTGACCGTGGACGGGGAGGAGCTGGCGCTGGATCCGGCCTACGCCGACCCCTCCGGACTGCCCGCCCCGCAGCGCCGCAACGTGGAGGTCCTGCGCGGCTGGGCCGAGACCCCGCCGCACGACGCCGGCCACCACATCCGGCTGCGCTTCTTCCTGCGCCCCGTCGAACTCCTCGCGGAGGACGGGCGCGTGGGCGCGGTGCGCTTCGAGCGGACGGTGCCCGACGGACAGGGCGGTGTGACGGGGACGGGCCGGTACGAGGACGTCGCGGCCCAGCTGGTGCTGCGTTCGGTGGGCTATCGCGGAGTGCCGCTGGAGGGACTGCCGTTCGACCCCGCGAGCGGCACGGTGCCGCACCTCGCCGGGCGCGTCCTGCGCGAGGGCCACATCGCGCCGGGCGAGTACGTGGCCGGCTGGATCAAGCGGGGCCCGACAGGTGTCATCGGCACGAACCGTTCGGACGCCAAGGAGACGGTGACGGCGCTGCTGGCCGACGCCTCCGTACTCGTACGCGAGGACCGGCCCGAAGACCCCCTCGCGGCCCTGCGCGGCGAGGGCGTCGAGCCCGTTGAGTGGACGGGCTGGTGTGCCATCGAGCGGGCGGAGGCGGAGCTGGGGGCGTCACTCGGGCGCGGGGTGGTCAAGCTGCCGGACTGGCAGTCGCTCATGGATGCCGCGCACCAGAGCACCCCGTAAGGGATCGCGGGGCGGTACCGCGGTTCAGGCGCCGTCGAGGCGGGCGGCCTGGCGGCCGGCGGCGTCGAGGAGGCAGTCGAGAAGTCCCGGGAAGAGGCCGTCCAGGTCGTCCTTGCGCAAGCCGTTCATCTTGGCCGTACCCCGGTAGACCTGTTGAAGGACACCGCTCTCGCGCAGCACCCGGAAGTGGTGCGTGGTGGTGGACTTGGTCACGGGCAGGTCGAAGTGGGAACAGGAGAGCTCGTCGCCGACGGCGGCGAGCTCCCGCACGATCCGCATCCGCATCGGGTCGGACAGCGCGTGCAGCACGCCTTCCAGCCGGATCTCCTCGCGCGTCGGATGCGGGAGGTCACGGCTGCTGACAGCGGGGCTGGTCACGGCGGCTCCACTTCGTCGGGTTCCCTCACTCGGGAGTCCCCCTGCTCGGGTTCCCTTATTGTACGAGACCTCTCGTAGTTTGACACTTCCCGTACTACGATGCCTATCGTACGAGTCGACCGCTGGTCCCCGTGACGAATGGAGTCCGCCGTGAGTGCGCTCTTCGAGACCTACACCCTGCGCGATGTGACGATCCCGAACCGGGTGTGGATGCCCCCGATGTGCCAGTACTCGGCCGCGCCCGACGGCCCCGACGCGGGCGTCCCCGACGACTGGCACTTCGCGCACTACGCGGCCCGCGCGGCCGGCGGCACGGGGCTGATCATCGTCGAGGCGACCGGGGTCAGCCCCGAGGGCCGCATCTCGCCGTACGACCTGGGCATCTGGTACGACACACAGGTCGAGGCGTTCCGCCGGATCACGCGCTTCCTGGTGTCGCAGGGCACCGTGCCGGCGATCCAGCTGGCCCACGCCGGCCGCAAGGCGTCGACCGACCAGCCCTGGCGGGGCGGTGCGCCGGTGGGCGCGGACGCGCACGGGTGGCAGCCGGTGGCGCCCAGCCCGGTGCCGTTCGCCGACGGGCACCCGGTGCCGGGTGAGCTGACGGTCGCCGAGATCCAGCAGATCGTGGGGCAGTTCGCGGACGCCGCGCGGCGTGCCCTCGCCGCGGGCTTCGAGATCGCCGAGATCCACGGCGCCCACGGCTATCTGATCAACGAGTTCCTGTCCCCGTACTCCAACCACCGCACCGACGCATACGGCGGCTCGTACGAGAACCGCACCCGTTTCGCCCTCCAGGTCGTGGACGCCGTACGGGAGGTGTGGCCGGACGACAAGCCGCTGTTCTTCCGGATCTCGGCGACGGACTGGCTGGAGGAGGCCGGCTGGACGGCGGACGACACGGTCCGCTTCGCGGCCGACCTCCAGGCCCACGGCATCGACCTGCTGGACGTCTCCACCGGCGGCAACGCCGCGGGCGCCCGGATCCCCGTCGGACCGGGCTACCAGGTGCCGTTCGCGGCACGGGTGAAGGCCGAGACCTCGTTGCCGGTCGCCGCGGTGGGGCTGATCACCGACGTCGAACAGGCCGAGAAGATCATCGCCAACGGCGAGGCGGACGCGGTGCTGCTCGGGCGGGAGTTGCTGCGCAGCCCTTCGTGGGCGCGGCACGCGGCACGGGAGCTCGGCGGGGACGTGCACGTGCCGGACCAGTACCACCGGTCTGTTTGATCGCCTACTCGTCGGGGTGGCTTGTCTCGTTGTGCGGATACAGGCAGGTCGTGGCTGGTCGCGCCCACGCGGCGAAGCCGCACATCGATACAGCCCCGCGCCCCTTGGGTCGGCACGGTCGCCCGCGTCGAGCTCATCCCGGCGACACACGCTGCATGACGGCCCGCTCCAGATACGGCAGGGCACGCTGGCCCGCCACCGCCAGCGCGATCGACGCCGCGACGCCCGTCCAGGCCAGGGGGCCCAGTGGGGTGCAGCCGAAGAGGTTGCTGAGGCCGGGGGTCTCGACCAGGACGAAGAGCACGGCCGCGGAGCCGAGGGCGGTGACACGGACCAGGGGGCTGCCCCGGCGGTCGGCCAGGGTCTGGGCGAGCTGGGTGCCGACCACGGCGCACAGGGCCATGGTGGTGGAGCGGCGGGCGGTGCCCGGGGTGAAGCGGCCGATCAGCCAGGCGGACGTGGCGCCCAGCGTGGTCGTCAGGGCACGGTGCCGGATCTTGCTGGTGAGGGGGGTGCCGAGGAGTGAGGTGCCCAGGGGTTCGGTGCCTTCGGGGCCGGCCGCCGTGGATTCCGCCTCGGTCCTGTCCGTTCCCTCCGTCCCTTCCGGTTCCTTCGGCGTCACCGCCACCGCCATCGCCGGGAACAGGTCCGTGAACAGGTTCACCAGCAGCATCTGACGGGTGGACAGGGGCGCCGCGCCGGACAGCAGGGTGCCGAGGAGGCCGAAGCCCACCTCGCCGGCGTTGCCGCCGATCAGGATGGCGATGGCGTCGGCGACGCTGTGCCACAGGGCCCGGCCCTCGGCGACCGCCTCGATGAGGACCGTCAGGTCGCCGTCGGTGAGGACGAGGTCGGCGGCGTTGCGGGCGGCGGCCGAGCCACGGGCACTGATGCCGACGCCGATGTCGGCGGCGCGGATGGCCGCCGCGTCGTTGGCTCCGTCGCCGACCATGCCGACCACTCGCCCAGCGTCCCGCAGCGCCTCGACGACCTGGAGTTTCTGCTCGGGCGCCACCCGGGCCACCACGCCCATATCGCGCAGCATGCGGGCGCGTTCCTCCCGGCCCGCGGAGGCCAGTTCGTCGCCGGTGACGACGCCGGTGTCCTCGGGCCAGCCCAGTTCCGCGGCGATGGCGCGAGCGGTCTGCGGATGGTCGCCGGTCAGCATGACGGGCCGTACGCCCGCCTTGCGCAGGCCCTCGACGAGCGCGGTCGAGGTGTCACGGGGTACGTCGGCGAGCGCCAGCAGGCCCGTGAACTCCAGCTCGCCCAGCGGCTGTTCGAGGACGGCCGCCGCGTCGTCCGCGGCGTCGAGCCGGCGCCGGGCCACCGCGAGGACGCGCAGTCCGTCGGCGGCCAGGTCGTGCGCGGCCTCGGACGCCGAGGAGGGCAGGTCGGCGCAGGCGGGCAGCACCGTCTCGGGGGCGCCCTTCACCACGAGTACGGCGGTGCCGTCCTGCGCCTCGCCGACCGCGGCGGCGTAGCCACGGCCGGCCTCGAAGGGCAGGCCCTCGGTCTGGGACCACTCGGGGTCGGGTCCGGCCGCGTCCAGGACGGCCTCGTCGGTGGCGTGCACGGGCCGGTCCGAGCCGCCGTTCAGCTGGGGGCAGGCGCGTGCCGCGGTGCGCAGCGTGGGGTCGTCCGCGTCCGGCTTGCGGACGGTGCCGTCGGCGTCCGTGACGCGGACCAGGCGGAGCCGGTTCTCGGTGAGCGTGCCGGTCTTGTCGAAGCAGACGGTGTCCATCCGGCCGAGCGCTTCGAGGGTGCGTGGGGCCCGGACGAGGACTCCGCGGCGGCTCAGCCTGCGGGCGGCGGCCAGTTGGGCCACGGTCGCCACCAGCGGCAGCCCTTCGGGGACGGCGGCGACGGCCACCGCGACGCCGCCGCTGACCGCCCGGCGGACCGGAGTGCCGCGCAGCAGCGACAGCGCGGTGACTCCGGCACCGCCCGCGAGGGTCCACGGCAGCGCCTTGTCGGTGAGCTCGCGGAGCCTGGCCTGGACTCCGGCGGACGGGGGCGTCCGGGCGGCGAGGGCCACGGCCCGTGCGGCCTCCGTGCGCTCACCGGTGTCGACGACGACGGCCCGGGCCTCGCCTGCCACCACGGTCGTGCCCTCGAACACCATGCAGCTGCGGTCCGGCACGGCGGCGTCCGGCGTCGGGTCGACTCCCTTGTCGGCCGCCAAGGACTCCCCCGTCAGCGCGGACTCGTCGACCTCCAGGCCGTCCTCCCACACCAGACGGGCGTCGGCGGGCACCACGTCGTCCGCCCGGAGCTCGATCAGGTCGCCGGGGCTGAGCTTGGCGGCGTCCACGAGACGCGGGCGGGCCTCGGGCTCCTCGGCCGTGACGCGTGCCTTCTGCGTCTGCTTCGCCAGCAGTCCGGAGAGCGCCCGCTCGGCCCGCATCCGCTGGATGCCGCCGACCAGCGCGTTCAGGTCGAGCGCGCCGACGACCAGCAGGGCGTCGACGACGGAGCCGAGGATCGCCTCGGCGGCCGAGCCCACGGCGAGCACCGGGGTGAGCGGGTCGTCGAGTTCGCCGCGCACGGCGCGGGCGAGTTGCAGCGGCGCGGCCAGCGGGGCGAACACACGGTGCCGGCCCATCGCCTGAAGTGCCGTGCGCGCGCGGCCCGTCGCCTGCTCGGGCAGGGTCTGTTCCGGGCCCGGTTCGTGTTCCAGTCGTTCGCGGACCTCGGTGTGCTCCAGTTCGTGCCAGGCCACGCGGGGCCGGGGGTGCGGTGCGCGGGCCATGGCGACGCCGAGGGCGGCTCGGGTGCCGGTGAACAGGGCCCAGGTCGCGCCCGCGTCGACCGGTGTGTGCCGCAGCCCGGGCCACGGCGTGGGGCGGCCGCGCCGGGACTTGCCGATGGCGACCAGGAGTCCGGACAGGGCGGCACCGGACCGGGCCAGGACCTGTGACCTGCGCCCGACCTTGCGCGCGGCCGGGACCGCCCGCAACAGCCGCCACACATCGGCCAGTCCGTGCAGGGCCAGCACGTCCGCGCCCCAGACCACGGCACCGTCCCGGTCGGTGAGGGCGACGGCCACATCACCGGCGAGCAGTCCGGCGAGGATGTCCTCGTCGTCCTCCCCCGGCCGGGCGACGGTGACGACGACGCCGTCGTTCTCGGCGCGCAACGCGTTCACGACGTCGCTCAACGACCTTTCGTCGCGCACCACTTGGTCGGCGAGATTCGTGAAGTCGGCCAGGGCGGGGTCGTCCACCATGACGACCCGCAGGCCCGCGCGCCGCGCCGCGTCCAGCACCGTCTCCGCCCACGGGTCCGCGTCGGCACCCGGGATCCGCAGCGCGCTCGGATGCAGCACGACCGTGTCGGCCATCTCCAGCTGCCGCAGCCGCTCGGTGTCGCGCACCAGGACGCCCGCGCGCGACAGCGCGGAACTCAGCACGGCGTGGAAGGCGGCCGGACCGTAGCGGGCGGCCTTGGGAGAGCCGGCGAGCACGGCCTCCGCCGCCTCGGTGCCGTCGTGCTTGACGAGCAGCGTGGCGACCGCGCCGACGATGCTGCCGGTCTCGGCGTGCGCGGCGTATGCCTGGGCCGGGGAGGTGCGCAGCGTCGGGCGCGGGTGCCGGTCTCCGGCGACGCTTCCTCGCTCGGGCGCGCAGACGTCGTCGTGGACCATGTCGAACGCCGCCGCGCGTGCGACCGTCTCCGCGAGCTGGAGCGAGCGCAGCGCGCCGTCGAGCACCAGGGCGGTCGGGGTCCGTCCGGCACCGTGGGCGGCCGCGTTCGCCATGGCCAGCAGCATGTCCATGCGGGAGCGGCCGACCCGCGCCCGCAGCCAGCCGCGGAAGCGGGGGTTCTCCCGCAGCAGGGTCACCAGGGCCGTCACCGAGCGGGGCGAGGTCGGCAGCCGCAGGCCGTAGCCGAGGAAGGCGGCCGCGATGCCGAGCCCGTCGGCGGCGAGCGTCACGGCGGCGTCCCGTATGCCGGCCCGGTTGGCCGGGTGGGGGATGTCCTCGACCTCCTCGTCCGTGCGGGCCAGCCCGTGCCGGGCCGCGAGCTCGCTCGCCTTCTCCAGCACCCGGTCGCCGGCCGACTCCTCGACGGCGGTCACCACCAGCCGGCGCAGTCCGCCGTCCCAGTACGCGAGGGCCACGTCGGGCCGCTCCGCCAGCGCCGCGGCGACCTTGCGCGCGGCCCGCTCGGTCCCGCCCTCCCGCCGTACCCGCTCCGGTTCCTCGGGCCGCAACGCGAGGTGGGTCCGGGTGCCGGACCGCCAGGGGTGCGGTCGGCCGGGCCAGGTGTCGCGGGCGACGCGTACGACACGTGCCGCGGTGTCGGCGCCCCGTACTCCCGCCCGCGCCGTCCCGGCCACCGCCCCCGCGGCGGCTCCCACCGCGGGGGCGGCTCCTCTGAGGAGCAGACGGGGTCCGGCCACGACCAGTCCGGCCGCGGCGGCTGTCGGACGTGAGAGCAGTCCCAGAACCATCGCTCGCCTCGCTCCACCTCGTTCGACGTCGCCCTTCGGTGGAGCCCGGGTTCCCGCAAAACGGCATGTCATCCGCGTGCGGGAACCCGGTCGTGCCGCGAGGTCCGGGAAGGTCAACCGACCGTGCAGGCCGTCCCGCCCAGCGTGAAGGCGCCGGGCGCCGCGCTGTTCCCGGTGTGGTTCGCCTGGTAGCCGACGCTGACACTGGCGCCCGGCGCGAGGGCCGCGTTGTAGGCGGCGTTGGTCGCCGTCACGGCGCCGGACGCCGGGGTGTACGTGGCTCCCCAGCCGTTGGTGATCGTCTGGCCGGCGGGCAGGGTGAAGCCGAGCTGCCAGCCGTTGATCGCTGTCGTGCTCGTGTTGGTGAGGGTCAGGGAGGCGGTCAGACCCGTGCTCCAGGCATTCGTGGTGGCGGTCACCTTGCAGGCGCCGGGCTGGGGCTGGGGTGCGGGGCCGCCGCTGTCGAGGCCGAAGAAGGTGAGGACGCGGGCCGCCATGCCGTAGCCGTACAGGTTGTGGCCGACGCCTTGGAGGCTGATCGCCTCGACGGGCGCGCGGTCACCGGTGCCGCCGTAGCGGGTGCGGGTCCAGCCGGACTGGGGCGTGTCCGTGGCGGCCGGGGTCTGACTGACGCCCTGGACGTTCGTCCACTGCTTGATCATCTCCCCGAAGTTGGGGTAGCGCAGGACGTCGTCCTCGGTGCCGTGCCACAGCTGCATGCGGGGGCGGGGGCCGGTGTAGCCCGGGTAGGCGCCGCGGACCTGGTCGCCCCACTCCTGCGGGGTGTGGGTCACGGTGCCGTTCGCGCAGGCGCTGTTCCACTCGGAGCCGTCGGTGGTGGCGAAGCAGCCGAAGGGGACGCCGGAGAAGGCGGCGCCGGCGGCGAACACGTCGGGGTAGTCGCCGAGCAGGACGTTGGTCATCATCGCGCCGGAGGAGATGCCGGTGGCGAAGACGCGGCTCTCGTCGGCGTCGTAGGTGCGGGTGACCCAGTCGATCATGGACTTGATGCCGACCGGATCGCTGCCGCCGCCCCGCTTGAGCGCCTGCGGCGAGGAGACGTCGAAGCACTTGCTGCTGCGGGTGACGGACGGGTAGAGCACGATGAAGCCGTACTGGTCGGCGAGCGTGTCGTACTCGGTGCCGTTGTACATGTCCGGGCCGGAGCCGGTGCACCAGTGCACGGCCACCAGGACGGCCGGGTCGGCGGTGACGTTGTCCGGCACGTACACGTACATCCGCAGGTTGCTGGGGTTGGCGCCGAAGTCGGTGACCTCGGTGAGGGTCGCGGTGGGGACGACGTCGGCGGCCTCGGCGCGGGCGGCGGCCGTGGGGGCGGTGACGAGCAGGGCCGCCAGCAGCGGCAGGAGCGCTGCGAGGGTGGCGACGAGTGACTGGAGCGGTCTTCTCGGGGTGGTGCCGGTGGGGGTGGGCACGTGTGTGTCCCTTCTGGCGCTGTCGACACGGGTCAGCGGTGGGCTGTTCGTCTCGCGGAGAAAGCATCCGAACCATCCGAAGGGCATCGTGACATGGACACGCCCGCCATGGAAGCGCTCCCACGCCAAGTGGGAAGAGGGTCGACAGAGAGCCCTTACCCCTTACAGGACTGACGGAATTCTTCTGCGCAAAGCGTTGACCAGAAAGCGCTTGCCCCCTACGTTCCGTTCAGCAGGGTGACCGAGCCGCACCATCGAACCCCCCACAAGGCCACCCTGCCCGCTCGCAGCGTTCAACATGACGCACTTCGTTCATGTACACGATCGATTGGTCCTTCTGAAGGGACGCACCCGCATGCGCACTCTCCCCCCACGTGCACGGCCGCAAAGAACCGCGTCGGTGACGGCCGCCGCGGCCGCCCTCGCCACCGCGGCCGTCCTGGTCCTGCCGCAGTCCGCCGGCGCGGCCGAGACCTCGCCGATCGGATTCGGCGCCGGGACGACCGGCGGCGGCAGTTCCTCGGCGGTCACCGTCTCGACGCTGTCCGCCTTCAAGTCGGCGGTGACCGGCAACTCCGCCAAGGTCGTCCGGGTCAACGGCCTGATCTCGCTGAGCGGTCAGGTCGACGTCGGCTCCAACACCACGGTGCTGGGCGTGGGTTCGTCGTCCGGGTTCACCGGAGGCGGGCTGCGGCTGAAGAACGTCACCAACGTCGTCGTCCGCAACCTGAACATCAGCAAGCCGGTGGCGCCGGCCGACGGCATCACGGTGCAGGCGTCGACGAAGGTGTGGATCGACCACAACTCCTTCTCGGCCGACCGCGACCACGACAAGGACTACTACGACGGCCTGCTGGACATCAATCACGGCTCGGACAACGTCACGGTGTCCTGGAACACCTTCAAGGACCACTTCAAGGGCTCGCTCGTCGGTCACAGCGACAACAACGCGAGCGAGGACACCGGCCATCTGAAGGTGACGTACCACCACAACCAGTTCAGCAACGTCTACTCGCGCATTCCCAGCCTGCGCTTCGGCACCGGGCACTTCTACAACAACTACGTGGCCGGCGCGGACACCGCCTGCCACTCGCGCATGGGCGCCCAGATGCTCGTGGAGAACAACGTCTTCCGCGACACCAAGATCGCCGTCACCACGAACCGCAGCAGCGACGTGGACGGCCACGCCAATCTGCGCGGCAACGATCTCGGCGGGGCCGCGACCGAGATCTCCCAGGTCGGCACCTTCACCTCGCCGCCCTACAGCTACACCGCGGAGTCCGCGTCCACCGTCGTCGCCTCGGTGACGTCCGGCGCGGGCGCCGGAAAGATCTGACCACCCCCCCCAACTGGAGGAAGGCATCCGGGACATGACTTCACCAGCAAAGCCCCGCTCCCGCCGGCGCGCACTGACCGGCGCCCTGACCGCACTCGGCCTCTCGTCTGTCATGATCACGACAGTCGGGGCCCCGCCGGCGAGCGCCGCCACCTGGCCGACGCCCAGCAGCAGCCAGCCGGTGAGCTCCACGATCAACGTCTCCGGTGTCCGGGACGGCGGCATGGTCCGCTACTACGGCAGCGGCGACCTGGCCGGCGACGGCCAGGAGGAGGGCCAGGACCCGATCTTCAAGCTCGCGGCCGGCGCGACCCTGAAGAACGTCATCATCGGCGCGCCCGGCGCCGACGGCATCCACTGCGAGGGCAACTGCACGCTGCAGAACGTATGGTGGGAGGACGTCGGCGAGGACGCGGCCACGTTCCGGGGCGGCTCCACCTACACGGTGACCGGCGGCGGTGCGAAGAAGGCGGCGGACAAGGTCTTCCAGCACAACGGGCCCGGCACGCTGAACATCTCCAACTTCGCGGTCAGCGAGTTCAAGACCCTGTACCGCTCGTGCGGCGACTGCTCGACGCAGTACACGCGCAAGGTCAACCTCAGCAACATCGAGGTGACCGGCACGGGGTCGACCGCGCGTCTCGTCGGCATCAACGTCAACCGCAACGACGTGGCGACACTGCGCGGCATCACGATCCTCAACGACGCCGGCCGCAAGGTGGTGCCGTGCCAGAAGTACAACAACACCACGGCCGTGGGTACGGGTCCGGACAGCACGAACTGCCTGTACTCCACGTCGGACATCACCTACCGGTAGTCCCCGCCCGCAGGTAGTCCCCCCACGGTGAAGGCGGCCGTCCGGAGCGTCCCCGCACGACGCTCCGGACGGCCGCCGTGCCATGCCCGGGCCGGGGCAGGGCAGGGCTGCCTGTCGGGCACGCGCGCGTGCGTCGCCGTTCGGTCAACGGCCCTCACGCGCGCGTACGTCCCGCGACAGCTCCCGCCGGTAGTCCGCGTACGCGGCACGCAGTCGCTCGCCCGGCCAGTGGGCGGGAAGGAGTTCGGGGGGCAGCACCGCGTCGGCGAGCAGGTGTCGCACGACGGCCGCGAAGCCGGTGAAACGATCGGACGGTGTGCGCGCGGCGGCGACATGGGCCAGCAGGGCGTGCCCCGTGCCGGCCCACGCGTCCAACGGCCACAGGCTCGCGGCCAGTTCACGCGCCGGGCGGTCGGGGCGGGCCGTGTACCGCTGCGCCACGTCATCGAGGTGGTCCGGCAGGACGCGGCGCAGGTTGGCGGGCCGCAGCCAGACGCCCTCGCGGAGTTCGGCGAGCCGCAGCCGGGTCAACTCGGTGCGCAGTTCGGCGCGTTCGGCCGGGCCGCGCCCCGTGGCCGTGACGACGACCATCTCCCAGTCGCCGTCCCAGGGGAGGGTCTCGGGATGGACGGCGTGGTCCTGGCGGCGCTGCCGCTCCAGCAACCGCTCGCTGAGCCCGTAGACGGTGTCCGCGCGCCGCAGGTCCCCGGCCGCCACCATCCGGCTGAGCGCCGCCCGCAGCGTGGATCCCGCGATACCGAACGGCTCCACGGCGCCGACCAGCTCCTTGACCGGCAACTCGGGCGGATGCAGCCCCAGCAGCAGGCTCAGGACGACCGAGCGCGCGGGCAGCGGGCGCAGTTCCACGTCGTCTGCCTGCGGTGACGCGTTGTTCGGCATGGTCACGACTGTACGGGGCATCGTGACGTATTACAGGATTGATGCAATCGCAGCCATGATGCAACACTGGCGGCATGGTCTCGATACTCGCGCAGGAGCAGTCCGGGCAGTACGCCACCCACGACGTCACCAACCAGCCCCCTCCGCTGGCCCCGTACGACGCGTCCGAGGACACGGCCCTGTTCGAAGGGCTGCGTCGCGAGGGGGCGGGGTGGGCCGAGGAGGGCATCCGGCGGCTCGGGCTGCGGGCCGGGAGCGTCGAGGCGCAGGAATGGGGTGACCTGGCCAACCGGCACGAGCCCGAGCTGCGGACGCACGACCGGTACGGCCATCGCGTCGACGAGGTCGAGTTCCACCCGAGCTGGCATCACCTGATGAGGGTCGCGGTCGCCGAGGGGCTCGCGGGGGCACCGTGGGCGGACGAGCGGCCCGGGGCACATGTCGCCCGGACCGCGGGCGGGCTGGTGTGGGGGCACGCCGAGGCCGGGCACGGCTGTCCGACGTCGATGACGTACGCCGCCGTTCCCGTGCTGCGTCGGCAGCCCGAGCTCGCGAAGGTGTACGAGCCGCTGCTGACCAGCCGGGAGTACGACCCGGAGCTGCGCGTGCCGACCGAGAAGCGGGGTCTGCTCGCGGGCATGGGGATGACCGAGAAGCAGGGCGGCTCCGACGTCCGTACCAACACCACCATGGCGACGCCGACCGCCGAGCCCGGCGTGTACACGCTGCGCGGACACAAGTGGTTCACCTCGGCGCCGATGTGCGACGTCTTCCTGGTGCTGGCCCAGGCTCCCGGCGGTCTGTCCTGCTTCCTCGTGCCGCGCGTCCTGCCCGACGGCAGCCGCAACACGTTCCGCATCCAGCGTCTGAAGGACAAGCTGGGCAACCGTTCCAACGCGTCCTCCGAGCCCGAGTTCGACGGGACCGTCGCGTGGCTGGTGGGACCCGAGGGGCGGGGCGTCAAGACGATCATCGAGATGGTCAACTGCACCCGGCTGGACTGTGTGATGTCGTCGGCGACCCTGATGCGCAAGACGCTCGTCGAGGCGGGACACCATGTACGTCACCGCAGCGCGTTCGGTGCCCGGCTGATCGACCAGCCCCTGATGCGCAACGTCCTGGCCGACCTGGCGCTGGAGTCCGAGGCGGCGACGACGCTCACGCTGCGGCTGGCCGGGGCGGCGGACCGTGCGGTGCGCGGCGCCGACGCGGACGGAACCGAGACGGCGTTCCGCCGCATCGCCACCGCCGTCGGCAAGTACTGGGTCACCAAGCGGGGGCCCGCCTTCACCGCGGAGGCCCTGGAGTGCCTCGGCGGCAACGGCTACGTCGAGGAGTCGGGCATGCCCCGCCACTACCGCGAGGCTCCCCTGCTGTCCATCTGGGAGGGCTCGGGGAACGTCAACGCCCTCGACGTACTACGGGCGTTGAGCCGGGAACCGGGCACCGCGGAGGCGCTCTTCGCCGAACTCGCGCTGGCGCAGGGTGCGGACGCCCGGCTGGACACGGCCGTCACCCGCCTGAAGGGCCTGCTCGCGACCGGTTCCGAGGCCGGCGCCCGCCGTCTGGTCGAACTGATGGCCCTGACCCTCCAGGGCTCCCTCCTGGTCCGGCACGCCCCCGCGGCGATTGCCGACGCCTTCTGCGCCAGCCGGCTGAGCGGCGACTGGGGGCACGCGTTCGGGACACTGCCGGACGCGGCAGACCTGGACGGGATTCTGGGGCGGGCGTTGCCGGGCGCCATGGCAGCCCACTGACGCCCTGGGTCCCCTCCACCCGCCCCGGTGTTCCCGCCGTCACCCCGTCGTCCGCCCGCCCCACAACGGCCCGAACCGTGCCCACTCGTAGCCCCATCGGTCGATACGTCGGGTCTCCAGGCGGCTGCGGAGGGCTCGGCCCGCGACGAAGGGGACGCACGCGGCGCAGACGCCCGCGAGGCCGCCGACCAGGGTGGCGCGGGTGTGCGCCTCGGAGGGCGTGGCGGGCTGGGTCACCATGCGGCCCCGCGGGTCCGTCCAGACGGTGACCGGGGTGCCGACGCCGCTGCCGGGGCGGACCCGGGCCTGACCGGTGTGCGGGGAGCCGTCGCGGGCGCTCCAGCGGACCTTCGCCCACACCTGCTCGCCGCTCGACACGCGGGCGCGCGAGTCGGCCGTGCCGGGAGCCTGCTCCGTGAGCAGGGCCACCACGGGCCGCCACTCGACGCGCTCGCGGGCCATGCCCTGCTCCACGGTGCGGGCGGTCGTCAGACCGGCGAGCACTCCGGCGAGGACGGTGACCGCCCAGGCGGCGAGCAGCACCCAGGCCTCCACCGAGTCGGCCCGGCGCTTGAGCGGATTGCGCCGCCACCGCCACAGCCACACCTTCGGACCACGGAACGCCATCGCAGGCTTCCTCCTCATGCGCGCACGAACAAGCCGGACCCACCGCCCTCCCATACGGGAGACGGCGGGCGGATGCTCACGGCATCCGCCGGGAACGGCCGTGGCACGGGTCACTCACCCCCGCCGGCGTCCACGCGCAGGCGGCCCGCAGCGGGCGGCCGGGAGCTGTCCTCGCCGCTCTGACCTGCGGCGCAGGCGTTTCCAGGGGTGACTGTCAGTGGCGAGGTGCAGACTGGCCGGTACCTGAGACAAAGACGTCGCGGAGGTGGTCGGCATGACCGAGGTACTGCTCGCTGTGGGGACCCGCAAGGGCCTGTTCATCGGGCGGAGGCGAGGTGGCACCTGGGAGTTCGACGAGAGCCCCTACTTCAACGCCCAGGCCGTGTACTCGGTCGCCATCGACACCCGGGGCGAGCGTCCCCGGCTGCTGGCCGGCGGCGACAGCGCGCACTGGGGCCCGTCGGTGTTCCACTCCGACGACCTGGGCCGCACCTGGACCGAACCGGCCCGGCCGGCCGTGAAGTTCCCGAAGGACACGGACGCTTCCCTGGAGCGGGTGTGGCAGTTGCACCCGGCGGCCGCGGAGCCGGACGTGGTGTACGCGGGCACGGAACCGGCCGCGCTGTACCGCTCCGAGGACCGTGGTGAGACGTTCGACCTGGTCCGCCCGCTGTGGGAGCACCCGACCCGGTCGAAGTGGGTGCCGGGTGGCGGCGGTGAGGGCCTGCACACCGTGCTCACCGACAAGCGCGACCCGCGGGCCGTGACGGTCGCCGTCTCGACCGCCGGGGTGTTCCGGACGGCCGACGGCGGTGCGAACTGGGCGCCGTCCAACTCCGGTGTCTCCGCGGTGTTCCTGCCGGATCCGAACCCCGAGTTCGGCCAGTGCGTGCACAAGATCGCCCAGGACGCGACGACGGCGGACCGCCTCTATCTCCAGAACCACTGGGGCGTGTACCGCAGCGACGACGCGGGCGCGCACTGGACGGACATCGGCGAGGGACTGCCCTCCACGTTCGGCTTCGCCGCGGTGGCGCATCCCCACCGCGGCGAGACGGCGTACGTCTTCCCGATCAACGCCGACTCGGACCGCGTACCGGCCGACCACCGCTGCCGCGTCTTCCGTACGGCGGACGCGGGCAGGAGCTGGGAGCCGCTGTCGGCGGGGCTGCCGCAGGAGAACCACTACGGCACGGTGCTGCGCGACGCGATGTGCGCGGACGACGCCGACCCGGCGGGCGTGTACTTCGGCAACCGCAACGGCGAGGTGTTCGCTTCGGCCGACGACGGCGACAGCTGGCGGCAACTGACCTCGCACCTGCCGGACGTGCTGTGCGTCAGAGCGGCCGTGGTCGGGTGAGGCGTCGGGCTCTGTGGGACGTGTCGCCGAGCGTGTAGCCGGTCGGCGACGCGTCCGCGCGGGTCTCCAGGGCGCGCTGGAAGGGGTCGGGATCGGAGGTTCTGCGGTTGCCGCGGCTCACGCGCCGAGTTACGACGTGACTACTGCGCTCGGACGTGATCGCAGCAAGCCCTGGGAGGTCACATGGCAGTGGAGATCAAACCTCTGGTGAAGCCCTCACGGTTCCGCAGTCGCGCGGGGCTGCCCGGCGAGTGCATGTCGGAGTTCCTGGGGACGTTCGTCCTCATCGCGTTCGGCACCGGTGTGGTGGCGATGGCGGTGGCGGCGCTGCCCGGCTCCGGGCGCACCGAGGGACCCACCACGTTCTTCCTCGGCGCCGGTGACTGGCTGCTGATCACCTGGGGCTGGGCCATGGCCGTGGTCTTCGGCATCTACGTGGCCGGCGGGGTCAGCGGAGCGCACCTGAACCCGGCGGTGACGCTGGCCTTCGCCGTGCGCCGCAAGTTCCCCTGGGCCAAGGTCGCCCCGTACTGGCTGTCGCAGGTGCTGGGCGCCCTGGCCGGGGCAGCGCTGGTCTACGGGGTGTACCACGACGCCATCAACACCTTCGACGACGCCGTCGAGGGGCCCAAGACAGGTGGACACACCCTGGCCACCTTCTCGATCTTCGCCACCTTCCCGGCGCCGTACTTCCACGGCGGGATCTGGGGGCCGCTGCTCGACCAGGTCGTCGGCACCGCGTTCCTGGTCATGCTGGTCGTGGCGATCATCGACCTGCGTAACACGGCCGTGAAGGCGAACCTGGGTCCGCTGGTGATCGGCTTCGTGGTGGCGGCCATCGGCATGTCCTTCGGGGCGAACGCGGGGTACGCCATCAATCCGGCCCGCGATTTCGGTCCGCGTCTGTTCACCTGGATGGCGGGATGGAAGGACCTGGCGTTTCCGGGCAGCCTGTCGGGGGCGTTCAGCGGCTACTGGTGGATTCCGATCGTCGGGCCGCTCGTGGGCGGTGTGATCGGGGTGCTGGTGTACGACCTGTTCATCGGTGACGTGCTGCACGCCCGCGCGGAGCAGGGCGAGCTGGAGCCGGAGCCCGGCCGGACGCGCCCCACCACGTCGGACGAGGAGTAGCCGGCCGGGGTGCGGCCCGCGGAGGGGCGTCACAGCACGCGCTGCGCCATCTGCATCCCCGTCAGCGCACCGGCGGTGGCCGCCCCGGCGCCGACCAGCCAGCCGGTGCAGGCCCGCAGCCCGGCGACGCCGTACAGCCCGCTCTGCGTCAGCCGGAGAAGCTCGTGGCCGAAGACGCTGAAGCTGGTGATGGCCCCGCCGAGCAGCACATGGACCGATGCCGGCTTGTCGTCGGCGATCAGGTCGCCCAGGAGGAGCCCGAACGCGAAGCAGCCGCAGAAGTTCACCGCGAACGCGGCCCCTCGGAACGGCTCATGGGGCCATGCCTTGAACAGCGCCTTCTCGAGGCCGAAACGCAGTACGGCGCCGCCGACTCCTCCCAGGAACAGCATCAACGGCATCACGGGAGTGGTCCTCTCAGCGACGTCCCGACTCGTGTCGGAACGGGCGGCCTACCGGCTTGGAGTGTGGTCGAGTCGTGGACTCAGGGCCGGCAGCGAGGGCCGCGAGCGCGCCGGACATTCACCCGAACCGCGCAACGCGGCGCGGGCGAGTCACTCGGTGATGGTCGGGAGGCGGCCGCCGTCGACCTCAGGCGCCGACGGCGGTGGCGGCGAGGAGCGTCGCGGCGGCCAGGCTGCCCCAGAGGGCGGTCGGGCCGAGGGGGGCGAGGGCGGTGATGACCGTCGGGGAGACGGCGAGGCCGAAGCCCGTGGAGAGTTCGAAGCGGGCGAGGGCGCGGCCGAGGACAGGGGACGGGGCGAGGTGGGTGACGAGCGCCGTGGCGCTGCCGGCGTAGATGATCTCGCCGATCGTGCAGAGAACGGACACCGCGGCGACGGCCGGGGCTCCCCAGCCGTGGCCCGGTGAGGTGGCCGCGAGGAAGCCGAGGTAGGACGCCGCGAGCACCACTCCGGCGAGGCGCAGCACGCTCCGCCGGGAGAAGCGGGACATCAGGACGGTGACCGGGACCTGGAGGGTGACCACCAGCACCGTGTTGGCGACGAAGATCGCCGCCGACCACACCGGGGAGGCGTGCAACTGCGTCACCAGGATCAACGGGAGCGCGATCTCGGGGACGTTGAGGCAGAAGACGTAGATCACGTTGGCGGCCAGCAGTGCGCGCATCCGGGGTGCGGGACCCGCGTCCCCGTCGTCCCCGTCGTCTCCGTCGTCTCCGTCGTCCCCGTCGTCTCCGTCCCCGGCCGGGATGGCGGCCGGGCGCGCGTGCAGATGGACCGACCACGCGAGGGCCGCCGCCGCGAGACAGGCGAGCCCGGTGACGGCGGCCAGTACCTGCAACGCGGTGGTGCCGCCCGCGAGGCACACGGTGGCGATGAGCGCGCCCACACCCAGACCGGCGTTACGCAGGGCGCGGCCCGCGGCGAGGGCGGCGTCGCGTTCCCGGCCGTGGGCGACCGTGGCCACGACGGCCGCGTGGGCGGCGGGCCAGGCCTGGCTGCCGATACCGAGGACGAGCGTCGCCGTCGCGAACAGCCGGACGTCACCGGTCGGGGTGGCCAGCAGCAGCGCCACGCCCAGCGCCCTCACCAGCATCGACGCCGCCACGACCGTGCTGCGTGCGCCCCGGTCCAGCCAGCGGCCCACCGCGGGCATGCACACCAGGCCCGCGACGACGGCGACCGTCATGGCGATGCCGGTGACCGGCGCGGACAGCTTCAGCACGGTCACCCCGTACAGCAGCAGAAAGGGGCGCAACAGGCCGGTGCCGAGGGCGTCCACGGCGAGGGCGACGGCATAGCGGGGGCCGCCGGAGGCCCGCACGAGGGCGCGTGGCTGGAGCTTGGTGGTGGTGGGCATGGCGCCAACGGTGCGTTCGGCCGCCGGGCCGGCCACGTCGGTTGACGGATCTCGTCAAGCGACGTACGGCCTCGGAGATGCTGTCCGTGATGATGAACGGATGACGTTGAGGATCGACATCAGCGGGCTGCCGTCCGAGCGGCTGCGGTTCGCCGCGTCGCCGTTGGCGGAGCTGACCGCGATGCTGCATGTGCTGGCCGAACCCGGGCATCATCCGCGGCTGGCCGACTGGGCGGGGGACGTATGGGCCGGGCTGCGGCCGGAGTTGGCCGAGCGGCTCAGGGAGGCGGAGTTCCTCTGGCGTTCCTCACAGGCCGACTTCCTGATCCCGGCCCGGCCCCGGCCGACCCTGGCCGAGGAGTTGGACGACGTGGACCGGATCGACGACGAGACCTATGTGACCGCCGCGCTCGTCACCACGTGCGGCAGCAACCGGGGCGCCTGCGCCGCGCCGTCGCCGCTCACCGACGCGGCCGCCCGCGAGCGGGCCCTGGACCTCGCCCAGGCCCGCGGTGCGCGGCAGGAGGCCTTCGCGGAACAGCTGCTCGCGGACCCGGCCGGGGTGCGGGCGCGAGTGCGCCGCACCCTCGAACAGTGCGCCGAGGCGTTCTTCGACGCCGCCTGGGCGGGCATCGCCGTACAGCTCGCCACCGACCTGCGGCTGAAGAACGACCTGCTGAAGCACCAGGGCCTCGGGGCGGCGCTCGCCTCGGTCTCCGGGGCGGTCGCCCTGGCGCCGGACGGCGACTGCATCGTCGTCGACAAGCTCCAGGACAAGGCGACCGCCGCCCGCGGCCTCGGGGTCACTTTCATCCCCAGCGTCTTCGGCCGCCCGCACCTGGTCGCGGTCCACGCGCCCGGGTGGCAGCCGGTGGTGCAGTATCCGGTGGCCGAGCCGAGCCCGGCGGAGCCGGTGCCGCTGGAGACGGTCACCCTGCGTCTGGAGGCCCTGGCCCATCCGGTACGGCTGCGGCTACTGCGCACCCTGGCCCGGGGCCCGCACACCACCGGTGAACTGGCCCACGCCTGGGAACTCTCGCCCCCGGAGGTCTCCCGCCACCTCGCGGTCCTGCGCCGCGCGGGCCTGCTGACGACCCGGCGGCACGGCCGCTACGTCCGCAACACCCTGAACGTGCCCGACCTGACCGCGCTGGGCACCGACCTGCTGACGGCCGTACTCCGCTGAGCGGCGGCCCTACGGCAGGCGCCACTCGACGGGCTGTCCGCCCTGCCTGATCAGCAGGTCGTTGGCCCGGCTGAACGGGCGTGAGCCGAAGAAGCCGCGGTCCGCCGACATCGGGGACGGGTGCGCGGACTCGATCGCCGGAAGGTCTCCCAGCAAAGGCCGCAGATTGCGGGCATCACGCCCCCACAGGACGGACACCAGCGGCTTGCCGCGGCCGGCGAGCGCGCGAATGGCCTGCTCGGTGACCTCTTCCCAGCCCTTGCCGCGGTGCGCCGCGGGCTTGCGCGGGGCCGTCGTCAGCGCCCTGTTGAGCAGTAGCACGCCCTGCTGGGTCCACGGTGTCAGATCGCCGTTCGACGGCCTGGGCAGGCCGAGGTCGGTGTGCATCTCCCGGAAGATGTTCTCCAGGCTTCCCGGCAGCGAACGCACCTCGGGCGAGACGGCGAAGCTCAGCCCGATGGCCATGCCCGGTGTGGGATAGGGGTCCTGACCCACGATCAGGACACGGACGTCGTCGAAGGGCTGCTGGAAGGCCCGCAGGACGTTCGCCCCGGACGGCAGATAGGTCCGGCCCGCCGCTATCTCCGCGCGGAGGAAGTCCCCCATGGCCGCGATGCGTCCGGCCACGGGTTCAAGGGCCTTCGCCCAGCCGGCTTCAACAAGTTCATGCAAGGGTCGTGGTGCCACGGCGCGTCACTCTACTGGTACGCGCCGCGCCCCCGCACAAGCCCGGAAGCACCCACCCACGCCGGTACTCCCGGCGCTACTCTTCCTCGTCGTCGATATCTTCGTCGATATCTTCGACGAAGATCTTCGAGCCGGTCGAGCGGATCACGCGGCAGCCGGTCACCGGGAAGAAGGGGAACCCCATGCCCGACGACCGCGGCTTCCTCGCCGTCGACTCCGGAGGATCCGGGATGCGGGTCGTCGTCGGCACCGTCGACCGCGGCGGGCTGGCCCGACGGGAGTCCCGTGAGCCCGTGCGCACCGGGGACCGTGGCATCGACCCCGACCACATGATGGAACAACTGGTGCCCATGGTGAGGGCGTTGACGGCCGAGACGGGGATCGCCCGACTGAGAGCGGCCGCGGTCGGCGCCGCCGGGCTGGCCAGCCTGGGAGACGGCCTGCGTGCCGAACTGCCGGGCGCGCTGGAGCGGGAGTTCGGCATCGGGCACGTCGCCCTCGCTGCCGATGCGGTCACCGCCTATGTCGGCGCCCTCGGCGCGCGTACCGGTGCCGTGGTCGCCGCCGGCACGGGGCTGATCGCGACCGGCACCGACCTGACGTGCTGGCGCCGCGCGGACGGCTGGGGGCATCTGCTCGGCGACTGCGGCGGCGGTGCCTGGATCGGGCGGGCCGGGCTGGAGGCGGCGCTGCGCGCGTACGACGGGCGCCCGGGCGGGTCGGCCGGGCTGCTGACCCGCGCCGAAGAGCTGTTCGGCCCGGTCAAGGGGCTGCCCGGCAAGCTGTATCCGCGCCCGGACCGGCCCGCCGTCCTCGCCTCGTTCGCCCCGCACGTGGCCGCCTGCGCCGACGGCGACCCGGTGGCCACGGACATCCTGCGGGCCGCCGCGCGGCACATGGCCGATTCCGCGGCCGCCGTGTGCCCCGCGGCCGGGGAGCCGCAAGTCGCCGTCACAGGTGGCCTGTTGAACATGGGCGATCCTCTTGTCGTACCTTTGGCAGAGGAGTTGTCGCAGCGGTTGCCGCACGCTCGGCAGGTTCCGGCCGACGGGGATCCGTTGCGGGGGTCGGTGCGGATCGCGGCCGATCTGGCGGCGGGCGGGCTCACGCTGCCGAGTGACGGGGCGATGCTCTGCGTGGTGAGGGGAAACGGGGACTGATCCACCTACGCCGTCCGGTACCGCACTGCACGTAACTCAATCAGACAAAAGCGGACGGATACCGCTCACCTGCACCCTCCCCGAACAGGGGAGCCCAGGAAGCCAGTAACATGCGTCGCCATGAGCTCCCCCACTGGGCCCGCGTCCGGCCTGCCAGTACGAATGCCGCGACCTCGTCAGCCCGGGCGGCACCGCCGACCCGAGCCCCTGGCGGCTCCCGAGGGCGCGCCCGCGCTCGTTCTCGCGGTGCCGGGCACACCGAGCGCCGCCACCCGTGGCCTCGCCGAGGAGGTCGTGAGCATCGCCCGCTCCGAGCTCCCCGGCCTCGACGCCCGGATCGGGTACGTCGACGGGGACAACGTGGAGTTCCCCACGCTCCAGTCGGTGCTGGTGCACGCCGCCGACGAGCGCACCGCCCGCTATGAGCAGGCGGTCGCCGCGGGTGTGGAGGCCAAGGAGCCCGAGGGCCCCGTCGCCGTCGTCGTGCCGCTGCTCGCCGGCCCGGACAACGCGCTGCTGCGTGTCATCCGCCAGGCCGTGATGGACAGCCGTGTCGCGGCCGATCTGACCGATGTACTCGGCCCCCACCCGCTGCTCGCCGAGGCGCTGCACGTGCGTCTGTCGGAGGCCGGTCTGGCCCGTGCCGACCGCGCCCGGCTGTTCACCGTGGCCACGGCCGCCGACGGCATCATCCTCGCCTCCGTGGGCGGCGAGGAGGCCGTGCAGGCGGCGGGGATCACCGGCATGCTGCTCGCCGCGCGCCTGGCCGTGCCGGTGATGGCGGCGGCCCTGGACCAGGACGGCTCGATCTTGGCGGTGGCCGACCAGCTGCGTTCCTCGGGCTCGCAGCAGCTGGCGCTGGCGCCCTACCTGATAGGGCCGGAGATCGACCCGAGCCTGGTCGCGCAGGCCGCCCAGGAGGCGGGCTGCTCCGCCGCCGAGGCGCTCGGCCCGTACCCGGCGATCGGCAAGCTCGCCCTGTCGAAGTACACGACGGCACTGGGCATCGCCCCGCAGCAGCCGCAGGGCACGCCGGTCCGCTGACCCCGCCCTCGCGGCCGCGACCCGCGCCGCACAGCCGTAACGCCGAAGGGCCCCTCCTCAGCCTCGTGCCGGGAGCGGGCCCTTCGGCGTCGCGGTCAGGTCCGGTCACGCCCAGCCGGGCGTGTCGGCCTCGGGGCCGATGACCACGCAGGAGGCGGCGGGCACGTCGATCGAGCCCTCGTAGCGCGGGAGTCCCGTGCCGGGGTCCAGGGCGAACCAGGACACATCGCCGGAGCGCTCGTTCGCGACGTACAGGAAGCCGCCCGCCTCCGTGAGCGCGCGCGGCCAGTGCCCGGCGCAGGTCACCGTGCCGATCAGCCGCAGTTCCTCGCCCTCGACGGCGAACGTCGACAGCACGTCCTCGCCGCGCGTCGCGGTCCACACGAAGCGGCCGTCGGGCGAGGCGACGATCCCCGACGGATAGGCGTCGCCGGCCGGCGCGCCCGCCAGGACCGACACCTCCGCCAGCGGCTTCAGGGTGCCGTCGTCGGCGTCCCAGTGGCAGACGGTGACGGTGGGGGTGAGTTCGTTGACGACGTACGCGTAGCGGCGGTGGGGGTGGAAGGCCAGGTGACGGGGCCCCGATCCGGGCCGCAGGGCGATCTCCCGGTGAACGTCGAGGCTGCCGTCGGTCAGCGTGCACACCCGCACCGAGTCGGTGCCGAGGTCGACGCTGAGGATCCAGCGGCCACTCGGGTCGGGCTGCACCTGGTGGGCGTGCGGGCCCTGCTGGCGTGGTGTGTGGGGGCCCGAGCCGGTGTGCCGGAGGACGGATGACGGGGCGCCGGCCAGGGTGCCGTCCCGGCGGACGGGTACGGCGGTGACGCTTCCGGAGCCGTAGTTGGCGGCCAGCACATGGCCGGAGAACAGACTGAGGTGCGTGGGTCCGCTGCCGCCGACCGGTACCGGCGATCCGACGAGTTCCGGCTTGTCCCCGCTCACGCGGTACGCGGCCACCGCGCCCTCGGCCGTCTCGCTGACCGCGTAGAGCGTGTCGCCGCCGGGCGACAGGGCCAGATACGCGGGATCGGGCACGTCCCCCGCCCCTCCCAGCACGCTCAGCGCCCCGCTGCCCACGGCCACGGAGGCCGCCACGATCCCGGGTCCACCGGCCGCCGTGAACGACCCGATGTAGGCCCGCCCGGCCCGCCTGCCACCGTCTGCCACCGCTGTCCCCTTTCGGTCGGGTGCCGTTCGGGGTGACGGTAGCAGCGGATCATGATCGGTCTAGACCAAGCGGGGTGCGGGACGGGCGTGGCGCGCTGCCGGAGATCGGCGGCACGGCAGAGCGCACCACCGCCCCTGCCGTCTCACCCGCGGGCCGCTCCCGCACGGCTCGCGAGTGGGCGTGGCGGGCCGGTGGCTCCGGGAGTACCCGGCGGATGGCCTGATCCACCCTGTGGGTGGCCGACAAAGCGAACGGGCGCCCGCGCTCCCGCCGTGGAGCGAGCCGGCGCGGAGGCAGACCCCGTCGGACGCACGGCTGGGCGCGGGCATCCATGTCCGGGGGGAGCGTCCCGACCCGCGGCCCGGACTCCTCGGCGCGGGCGCCCATGCCCGCAGGGAGCGTCCCGACCCGCGGCCCGGACTCCTCGACGCAGACACCCATGCCCGCGAGGAACGGTCCCGACCCACGGCCCGGACTCCTCGACGCAGACACCCATGCCCGCGAGGAACGGTCCCGACCCACGGCCCGGACTCCTCGACGCAGACACCCACGCCCGCGAGGAACGGTCCCGACCCACGGCCCGGACTCCTCGACGCAGACACCCACGCCCGCAGGGAACATCCCGACCCGCAGCCGACCTCCTGGCCAGCGGGCCTCAGGCCCCGACAAGCGGCGACCCCGACGGCGCGCGCAACGGCTGGGCCAGTTCCGACAGGGCGCGTTCCAGGCCGTGGAGGTGGGCCAGGGCGGGGTCGGACTCCGTGGGGCGGGCGGTGGGGGCGGTGATGGCCGTGCCGTCGGTGAGGGCCTCGACCGCGGCCTCGACGCGCCAGCACGCGGCGGCCAGGCGGGCGTCGTGGGAGGCCACGGGGTCGGCGGCGACGGCGACGAGGCCGCGGATCTCGCGGGCGCAGTCGTCGAGGAGGGCGAGGACGTGGCGGGCGCGGCGTTTGCGGGCCGGCACCGGGTGCAGGGGGTGCACGAGCGGGGCGACGGCGAGCCGTACGCGGCCGAGGAGCTGTTCCAGTTCGGCCACCCGGGAGGCCGGGTCGGCGCTCTCGTCGCCGGCGAGGCGGGCGGCGGCCTCTGCGGTGGCCGCGTGGACGCAGCGCAGGGCGCGCTGGATCCAGGCGTCGGTGACGGTGTGGGTGGTGACGGGCAGGACGGCGAGCACGGCGCCGAGCGCGCCGACGCCGGTCTCGGCGAGTCGCAGCGCCAGCAGGGCGGGGTCGAGGACGCCCAGGAGGCCGTAGAGGAGCTCTGCCAGGACCGTGACGCAGAGCATCATCCAGGTATAGGACACGGCGGCCGTGTAGAAGATGCCGAAGACGCAGAGTGCGAGCAGCAGGGCCGTCGGCAGGCCCGCGCCCTCCAGGGGTACGGCGATGAGCAGGCCGAGGCCGATGCCGATGACCGTGCCGAGGACCCGGCGGAAGCCGCGGACCAGGGTCTCGCCGCGCGAGGTGGTGTTGACGAAGATCCACCAGGTGGCGCCGACCGCCCAGTACCAGCGCTGCCCGGACACCAGCTGGCCCACGACGAGGGCGAAGCCGGCGCCGGCGGTGGCCTGGACGGCCTGGCGGGTGGTCACGCGGGCCAGGCCGGTGCCGCCCGGCGGTGCGGGGACGGCCGCCGGGGGCAGGCGGCGCTCGTAGCACCAGAGGCCGAAGCGGACCGCGGCCGCCGTGGCCAGGGACAGCAGTACGGCGGCGTAGAGCTCGGGCAGCTGCCCCGGGGTCGCGTGCAGGAACTGCGCCACGAAGAAGGTCATGAACGCGAAGACGCCGAGGCTGTGGCCGCGCGGCCCCCAGCGGCGGGCGTACACGCCGGCGCCGACGACGGCGAGGAAGGTGAGGTCGCGGGCGACCGGGTGGTCGTGCAGCCCGGCCGCCGCCGCGAGTACGGGGAGGCCGACGAGCGGCAGCAGCGCGGTGGTGAGCGCCTGTCCGCGGACCGTGGCGTCGGTGACGGTGAACAGGGCGAGCAGCGCGGCGAGCCCGCCGGTGACGGCGCCGACGAGGGAGTGTCCGGCCAGCCCGCAGACGACCACCGCGAGCCCGATGCCGAGGACGGCCCGCACGGCGAAGCGCAACCGCGCCCGCCCCGGGTCCGGCGCCAGGAACACCCTCTTCAGCACTGCTTTTCCGCCCCTCCACGTCGGCATGAAAAAGGCGCCGCGGGATCCGCAGCGCCATCGACGGGTTCATTGCAGCATCCGGGGACAGGGTGGCTCAAGTGTCTCCTAGAATGCTGAGCCATTGGCACAGACATAACGGATCCCGTACGTCCATCGACGAGCCAACGGACCATGACGGGCGGGACCGGCGACAGGGAGGCCGCACGCATGGCCGTGGACGAGCTCGACACCCGCATCCTGCGGCTGCTGCTGGAGCAGCCGCGCACCAGCGTGCGGGAGTACGCCCGCATCCTCGGCGTCGCGCGGGGCACGCTGCAGGCGCGGCTGGACCGGCTGGAGCGGGACGGTGTGATCACCGGGACGGGGCCGGCGCTCTCGGCCGCCGCCCTCGGCCATCCGGTGCTGGCGTTCGTGCACATCGAGGTCACCCAGGGCCACCTCGACGACGTGGGCGACGAGCTGGCCGCCGTCCCGGAGATCGTCGAGGCCTTCTCGATCACGGGCGGCGGGGATCTGCTGACCCGGGTGGTGGCCCGTGACAACGCCCACCTGGAGGACGTGATCCAGAAACTGATCAGCCTGCCCGGCGTGGTCCGCACCCGCACCGAGGTGGCCCTGCGCGAGCGTGTGCCGCACCGGCTGCTGCCGCTGGTGGAGTCGATCGGGCGGGCGGCGGCCCGGAAATGACCTTTGACATCCTGGGCCCATGAGCGGACTCGGCGACACTTCGGTCATCTTCGATCTCGACGGAACACTCGTGGACAGCGAGCCTAACTACTACGAAGCGGGCCGCGGCCTCCTCGCCGAGCACGGGGTTCCCGACTTCACCTGGGCGGATCACGAGCGGTACGTCGGCATCAGCACCCTGGAGACGGTCACGCTCTGGAAGCGGGAGTACGGCCTTCGGGCCTCCGTCGACGAACTGCTCGCCGACAAGAACCGCCGCTATCTGGACCTCGCCCGCACCGCCACGCGCGTGTACCCCGAGATGCGCAAGTTCGTGGAGCTGCTGGCGGCAGAGGGCGTTCCGATGGCCGTGGCCTCCGGTTCGTCCCGGGAGGCCATCACGGCGATCCTGTCCGGCACGGGCCTGGACGCCGCTCTGCGTACCGTGGTCTCGGCCGACGAGGTCGAGCGCGGCAAGCCCGCTCCGGACGTCTTCCTGGAGGCGGCCCGCCGCCTGGGCGTGGCACCCGGCGACTGCGTGGTCCTGGAGGACGCGGCCCCCGGCGCCGCCGCGGCGCACGCGGCCGGCATGCGCTGCATCGCGATCCCGTACGTGACCGGCCAGGCGGACGCGCCGGAGTTCGCGACGGCGGGGCTGCTGGTGCGGGGCGGGCAGGGGGAGTTCACGGCGCGGGGGGTATACGGCTGGCTGGCGCGGTCAGGTCGGCCAGCGTGACCTCTCCGAGTATGTCTGGCCGTTCGACAGGTGGCGATCAGCTCGCCGACATCGCCGGTGCAGCGCGGCGGCGTACCGCACCAGGACAACAGTCACCGCTCGTGCACCGTCATGCCTCCCTGCCCGACCTGATAGATCCTGGCATTGCCGGCCGCCTCAGCGCTCACTGTCACATCGCCGCTCCACGATGAGCCGGTCCTGAGTGACGGCGCGCCGTATTGGGCAAGCACAGATCGCAGAGCGGTGGCCACGGCCTCCTGCTCCCGGTCGTCGAGACTCTCCAGCAAAAGTTCGAACCTGGTCTGCCACGCCGCCTCGTGCCGTACTCGCGCTGCTTGCCTTTCGCTCGCATCGGCGGATTGCAAGGCCACCACAGTCCGGTCAAGGCGCTCCAACTCGACGCTCTCCCGCTGCTCGTCTCCTCGGCCGAGCAGGCGTGCGATGCGCTGTCGGAACGCGGCCCACGCGTCTGTAGTGGCCGCCTGGACCACACCCGCACCGCCGGCCGCTGCCAGCGCCGTCAACGCCTCACTCAACATGCGCACCTCCGCCGTGAACCGAGCCGCGAAGCAGGGTTCTCACACTCGCCACCAGGGTTTTCCCGAGTACTTGTTCAGCTCCGCCAACGCCTTGCGTGCCTCCTCCGTTTCGTGATGATCGTCGCCGAACGTGCGACGGCGGGCCGCCAGCACCCGTCGCATCTCGCCACGGGCGACGGCCAACTGCCCTACGTGTGCCCAGCCGACCGCACAGTTGAAGTGCGTCCTCAGCGTTGAAGGGTGGTCCGGGCTGAGGTGCTCCCGTTCCTCGTCAAGGATCCGTCGCCATTCCCGTAGGGCCGTGGCCCGCTTACCTCGTTGAGACAGGATGTGCACCAGCTCGTGCTTTGTGGCCAGAACGTCCTCGTGCCGCGTGTCCAGTCCATTGTCCTCCCGGGCAGCCATGATCCCCTTGAGAACCTCTTCCGCCTCATCCAACCGGCGGCCCATCTGCACAAGGATCTGCGCCATGTTGTGCCGGGATTGCAGAGTGGCGTAGTGGTTCTCACCCAACGAGTCAGCCTCGATGAGTGAGATTTCCTTGAACTCGAGGAATGCCTTGACCAGGTTTCCTTTCACCTTGTTGATCGAGGCGACGTCGAATCTGGTGATCAGGATCGACGGATGCGAGGGCGGTAGGAGGCTGTGCTGAAGCCGCATCACACCGTCGAACACCTGCATCGCCTCATCAAGTCGCCCCCGGTGCCAGACGATGACGCCCAGCTCATGTCGGATGACCGCTTCGGTGAAGCGCGGGAAGTCGGGAATCCGCTCGCACAGGGACACCGCGAGGCGCCCTTCCTCCTCGGCTTCCTCCAACATTCCCCTGACCCGCAGAATCGTGGCAAGGTGATGATGGGACTGAATGGACAGGGCGTGATCGATCGGCCACTGCTCGTTCAGGCGGGCAATGATGTCGCGGACCAGTTTCTCACCCGTCGTCACGTCTCCCCGCTCGACAACGACCGCTGCCAGGAGGCCGTCCGCGGCGAGCACACGGAACGAATCGGGCTTGTCCAGCAGAGCGGCCAATCGACAGGCTTCACTGGCCGTCTGCTCGGCTTCCTCCAGGCGAGAGATGCGCCAGGACCAGTCAGCGTGGGTGTAACACGCGAGAAAGCGCTCCGGTGCATTTTCCGCGAGTCGCCGCGAGCGCCGGTACGCGGCTTCGGTGATGCCGTAGGCGACTCCGTACTGCCCCGACACGCGCAGAAACTCGCAGAACCAGGCGTTGATGTGCGCCACATGCCGCAGGAGATCGTCACAGCTCTCCGGAAGCCGTTCCGAAAAGTACAGAACGTGCGGTACCAGTAACTGCCACAGATTTGCCTGACTCGGGCCTTCAGGCCACACGTCACGGAACCGACCCAGACACCTGACGGCCGCCGCCCAGACGGCCGCGTGTGCCTCCGAGCGGCAGAGTTGGGCGGCGTTCACCTCAGCCACCAGCGGATGTACGGCCGCACAGAGAACCCCGTCAGCGAACGTATCCGGCTCGGGTTGTCGCAGGTGGTCGTCAAGTCGCTCCCAGCCAACATCGACCAAGCCGATTTCGCTGAGTGCGTTGAGGGACCGCTCGATCACGACGTCGTCCCACGGCCCGTACGCTCCACACGCGCGAGTGAGGACCTTCGGCGAGAAGAGCATCACAGGTACGGGTCTGCTCGCGTAACACGACAGAAGCCGCATCAGTGCGCGCGCTTGTGGAAGCCCTTGCTTCTCCAGGAAGTCCAAGGAGAGCTCCCAGGTCTGCATGATGAGCCGACGAAGGTCGCTCTCCGGGCCTCTCACTCCGGAGGTGGCGGATGCCTTGTCGATCGTTTCGGGGAAGTCCCTGTCCAGAGCGGCACGGTAGTCGTCGAACCGCCGTTTCGATGAAGCGGGCATGGCCATGTAACGGCCCGCCAGCCACAACGCGAGGGGGACGCCGCCGAGCCTGTCCGCGAGCCGCGTCGCCTGCTCCGCGTCCTCTCGCGAGACCTTCCTCAGCTCGGCCGTGCCGATCAGCATGTCCGCGCCGTCCACCGCCGAAAGCAGCGCCGGCCGGATCATGCGCGCGACACCGGGCCAGGCTTCGTTGCTGCCGACACGGGTAGTGACCAGCACCGCCCCACCGCACGAGGCCCTGATCCATTCCGTACCCAGCCCCTCTTCGAGTGCATGGGGGTCGTCGGCTCCGTCCAGCACCAGCAGCCAGGCTTCGGGAACCTCGTCCAGGACACTCCACAGCAGATCAGCGACATCGATGGCGCCGGCGGCCGCCTCTTGCACCTGGGAGTCCGCGGCGCCGAGGCTGCTCGCCACTTGCAGCATGGCCTCACGCACCGAGTGCAGGTCCGCAGCGGCGATCCAGAAGACCCGGCGCCGCCCAATCCGGACCTCATCGGCGATCGACAGCGCCAGCGCCGTTTTGCCGAGCCCTCCCATGCCGTGCAGAACCGTCACGGTACCGGTGGCGCCGTCGACGATCTCGGCCAGCTCTTCCCGCTCGCCTGTGCGACCGTATAAGCGCTTCGGCAGCAGCCTGAACGGCGGAGTCAACGAAACAGCGGCCGAGCGTGCCGGGCGATCCGTCGTCACGTGGTGGTGGACATGAACATCACCCTCGATGTTCGTCTGATTGCCAGTGCCGACCTGATAGACCCTTGCATTGTCGGCCGCGATCGCCTGCTGCCGGATGCGCAGGACGTCCGCATACCTGTACCGTCGGCGCACTCTCACCCCCACCCGCCTCGCTGCTCTACGCCCTCACCGTACCGACCACCACCGCTCTGAAGGGCGAAATCACGGCCAACAGGCGACACGCCGCCGGGCGGGGACGGTGACGGCCGTAGAGCGCGGGCGCCGTGACCGCCCTCCCCGCCGGCTGGAGCGCCCAGCCCTTCGCCCTTGACGACGTGGCCCTCAGGCCCGGACTCTTCGCGGACAAGCGGCAGTTGATGCTCGACCACGCCTGTGGCTACGACGTCAACCGGCTGCTCCAGGTCTTCCGGGCCAACGCCGGTCTCTCCACCGGTGGCGCGGTGGCGCCCGGTGGCTGGGAGGGTCTGGACGGGGAGACGAACGGGAATCTGCGCGGGCACACACCAGGCACTTCCTGACCATGCTGTCCCAGGCCTACGCCGGCACCGGCGAGCAGGTGTTCGCCGACAGGATCCGCACGATGGTCGGGGCGCTGACCGAGGTGCGGGCGGCGCTGCGGAAGGACCCGGCCGTGCTGAGCGTCGGCGGGAGGTTCGGCACCGCCGCCGAGAACGTCCGTGGCTCGTACCAGTACGTCGACCTGCCCGCCGCCGTCCTCGGTGGCGCCTCCGCGATCACCCTCGCCGCCTGTGTGAAGCCCACCCACGCCGGCGACTGGGCGCGGGTCTTCGACTTCGGGAACGACAACTCCCGGTACATGTACCTGGCCGCCCGCAACGCCGCCGGCGTCCCGCGCTTCGCCCTCACGACCAGCGGGCCTGGCGGCGAGCAGGGTATCGACGGCACCGCCGCCCTGCCCCTGGACCGGTGGAGCCACCTCGCGGTGACGATCGCGGGCGCCACCGGCACGCTGTACGTCAACGGCGCCGTCGTGGGCCGCAACACGGCGATGACCCTCACCCCGGCCGCCCTCGGCACCCTCGCCCACAACTGGCTCGGCCGCTCCAACTTCGACACCGACCCCGTCTTCGCGGGCGCCTACGACGAGTTCGACGTCTGGTCGCGCGCCCTGACCGCCGCCGAGATCACCGACCTCCAAGGCCGCAGGTCCGCCGACGCCTCCGCCGGACGCGGCGACCTTGCGTCGTACGCCTTCGACGAGACCTCGGGCGGCACCTTCGCCGACGCCTCCGGCCGCGGCCTCACCGCGACGCTGCGCCGCACCTGGGGCGGGCCCAGTCACCCCGGGTTCCTGGCGGCGTACCCGGAGACGCAGTTCATCGACCTGGAGTCGAGGACCACCAGCGACTACACCAAGGTCTGGGCGCCGTACTACACCACGCACGAGATCCTCCGCGGGGTGCTGGACGCCTACCTCACCACGGAGGACGCCCGGGCCCTCGACCTCGCGTCCGGCATGTGCGACTGGATGTACGCGCGGCTGTCGAAACTGCCCGAGGCGACCCTCCAGCGGATGTGGGGGCTGTTCTCCAGCGGCGAGTTCGGCGGCATCGTCGAGGCGATCTGCGATCTGCACGCGATCACCGGCAAGGCCGAACACCTCGCGCTGGCCCAGCTGTTCGACCACGACCGGCTCATCGACAACTCCGCCGCGAACACCGACATCCTCGACGGGCTGCACGCCAACCAGCACATACCGATCTTCACCGGGTACCTGCGGCTGTACGACGCACCAGCACCGCCGAGTTCTGGAAGGCGCGGGACGTGGTCGCGGGCACGATCAGCGACACGACCGCCGAGACGTGCTGCGCGTACAACATGCTGAAGCTGAGCCGGACCCTGTTCTTCCACGAGCAGCAGCCCAAGTACATGGACTACTACGAGCGGGCCCTGTACAACCAGGTCCTCGGCTCCAAGCAGGACAAGGCGGACGCCGAGAAGCCGCTGGTCACGTACTTCATCGGGCTGGCTCCGGGCCATGTGCGCGACTACACGCCCAAGCAGGGCACGACCTGCTGCGAGGGCACCGGCATGGAGAGCGCCACCAAGTACCAGGAAAGGGCGTGACGGTCACTCAGACGACCGCCTTCCCGCACGAGCAGGGCACGACGCTCACCGTCGGCGGCGGCAGCGCTGCCTTCGCGCTGCGGCTGCGGGTGCCGGCGTGGGCGACCGCCGGGTTCCGGGTCACGGTCAACGGCAGTGCGGCGAGCGGGACTCCGACGCCGGGGAGCTTCTTCACCGTGTCGCGGACGTGGCGGAGCGGGGACACCGGGCGGATCTCCATGCCGTTCCGGCTGCGCGTGGAGAAGGCGCTCGACGGTCCTTCGCTGCAGACCCTGTTCTACGGCCCGGTCAACCTCGTCGGCCGCAACGCCGCCACGAGCCACCTCCAGCTGGGCCTGTACCGCAACGCCGGTCTCTCCGGCGACCTGCTGCCCTCGCTGACCCCGGTGAGCGGCAAGCCGCTGCACCACACGCTCGCGGGCACGGAGTTCGCCCCCTTCTTCGAGGGCACCGAGGACCCGACCCACGCCTACTTCAAGCGCTCCGAACCCCGGGTGGTCTTCGGCAACTCCGACTCCGGCGTCGCCAACCCCGCGAAGTCCGACGGCACCACCCTGCTGGACGAGATCTGGGCCGGGGCGCCCTTCAACAGCAAGGGTGCGCTGGTCACGCGCGTGCGGTCCACCGTGAACGCGTGGGTCGGCGCGGGGCGGCTGAGCCAGGCCGACGGCCAGACGGTCGTGCGTACGGCGGAGGGGGCGACGTACGCCCCCTGAGGCCGCCGCGGCCTACGAACGGCGGCGAGGCTTCCCTCGCCTGGCGCCCTTGGTGCCCTTGCCGCCGCCGGAACCACCGGAGCCGCCGCGCTGAGTGCGGGCCGCTCCCGACTGGCGCCGGGGGCTGCCGCCTCCGGCGTCCGGGCGCTTGCGTTTGGGCTGGTCCTTCGCGGCCGGGGTCTCGGACGTGGTGCGGCCGCGGGTGCTGTTGACCGTGCGGCCCCGGACGATGCCGATGAAGTCCTCCACCCGGTCGGTGGTCGCGTCCTCCGGCCAGGACAGGGCGACGCTCGACTGCGGGGCGTCCACGAGCGGCCGGTAGGTGAGGTCCTTGCGGTGGTGGAGACGGGCCAGCGACTGGGGCACGACGAGCAGGCCGACGTTCGCCGCGACGAGCTCGACGGCGTCCGCGGTGGTGGCGGGGCGCTCGAAGGCGGGCTGTCCCGGTGGCCGCTCCCAGTCGAGGACGTCGTCCAGGGGGTGGAAGACGACCTCGTCGGCCAGGTCCTCGGCGCTCACCTCGTCGACCGCCGCGATGACGTGGTCCTTGGGGACGACGACGACCGTGGCCTCGGTGTAGAGGGGGATGGCGCTGAAGACCGTACGGTCGACCGGCAGCCGTACGATCCCGGCGTCCGCGGCACCCTCACGGAGCGTGTCCGGCGCCTCGGCGGCGGTCACCTGGTGGAGGGTGAGGGGGACGTCCGGGAAACGCTCGTTCCAGATCCGCACCCACTTCGAGGGGGTCACTCCCGGGACGTACGCGAGCCTGAACGAGGGGGGTGCTTCCGAGCCTGTCACCTGGCCAGGTTACCGGCCGTGGTCGGCGGCGGTTCACTCAGTCGATACCCTGGGGACCATGACGTCGCACCAAAGCACCCAGACCATGAAGCCCGCGACCGCGGCGAAGAAGCTGGGTGTGTACCTCGAAGCCACCCCCGCCGAGTTCCGGGAGGGCGTGGTCACGCGCGCGGAACTGAACGCGCTCCAGGCCGACCCGCCGGAGTGGCTGCGTGACCTGCGACGCGACGGCCCGCATCCCCGCCCGGTCGTCGCCCAGAAGCTGGGCGTCTCCATCGCCGGGCTGGCCCGCGGCGGTGTCACCGAGGCTCTCACCACCGAGCAGATCGAGGCCCTGAAGCAGGAGCAGCCCGAGTGGCTGACGAAGGAGCGCGCGACCCAGGCCGAGGTCCGCAAGGAGGCGGCCCGCCTCAGGCAGCGCGACGCGGACCGGGCGGCAGAGGGCTCCTGACCTGCCTTTCGCCATCGCCGGGGAGGGCGGGCCGACACCCTGCGGGTGACCTGCGCGGCCCGCGCCGGACGCGAAAATCCGCATGCGCCCGATCGCCCCGCTCTGGGACCATCCCTGCATGGTCCACCCTCTCGAACCCCTGGTCATCCGGCATGCCCACCGCCTCCCCTCCCCCACGGGACCCGCCGGGGAAGGCGACGTCGCGGCGCGGCAGTTCGACGCCGCGCTCATGTCGGTGGGCTTCAAGCTGTCGGCCGAGCTGCTGGCCCGGCTGTCGGGGCTGTCCGAGGGCACGGTGGTGGACACCGCCGTACGGACGCTGGACACCGTGCGCGCGATGGTCGGCGACCATGTGCGGCACAACGTGTACTTCATCGACTTCCCGGCCCATGTGCCGGACACGTACGACTTCTGGATGGACTGCATCGCCGGGGCGCTCGCCGACGACGCGACCCGGGCGAGCACGCTGGAGCAGCTGAGCGAGGGTGTGGTGAACCTGCTCACCCTGCCGTCGTACGGCCGCTACCAGCACACGTACACGGAGATGCTCGGCCACCACGACGAGCTGATCGCCGCGGCCGGTGACCGGATGACCGTGCTGCACCTCGGCACTGACGCGCAGACCGAAGTCACCGCCCTGTACCTGGCGTTGGCGGGCAGCGGCACGCCGCTGGGCGAGGACGGTCTTCGGGACCTCGAGGTACTCGCCGAGGTGTGCGTGGACGGACCGCAGCCCGAGCGGATCCCGGTGCGGGAGAGCCGTGCCGTGATCAACCGGGCCCGGCTGCGGGCCGGTTCCCAGCCGCTGCTGGACACGGTGACCGATGTGCTGCGGCTGGCCTGCGCGCTGTCGGGCGGTGACGTGACGCTGGTGGAGGCGACGCGGTTCCGGGGGCTGTCCCGGCCGGTGCGCCGGGCTCTGCTGGCAGGGCTCGACACGGTGGTCGCGGCGGCCCCGGCCAAGCTCGCGGACGTCCACGCGCACCGTGAGGACTTCAAGCGGCTGGGCGAGCGGCTGCACCCGCACGAGTACCCGCAGTGGCCGCACGCCGCCGACGTGTTCGCGGTCGCGCGCGGTGAGAAGCGGGCCCGTTCCTTCGACAGCCAGGTGGAGGAGCTGCTCGCCACGGACGACGTCATCGGCGCGGTGACCCTGCTCAAGTCGGCGCCGGGCAAGCTGTTCCGCGCGCTGGACCGGCTGCTGCGGACGGCGTCCCTGCAGGAGGAGCGGGACGCGGTCGTGGCCGCCGCCGTGGATGTCGCTCCTCGGGTCGCCGGGCGGGTCGTGCTGTCGGTGCGTGAGCATCTGCACAACCGGGCGGAGACGTCCCGTGCGCGCCGGGTGTTCATCAACCGGCTCGGCCGGGCCTGGGTCACCGGGGACGCCCGGCCGCCCGTGCCGCACAGCTCGCGGGAACGCCTGATAGGCGCGCTCGACGCGGAGCTGCGGCGCCGGCTGCCGGCCCCCGGGCATCTGCTGATCGACCCGGACGTCCTCGACGTCGCGCTGCCGCTCAGTGGCAGGGCGACCGCGGCCGGGCTCGGGGTGCTGCCGCGCGGCTCGGTGTCGCCGGTCGACGGCGAGCTGCTGCGCTTCTTCGTGTACTGGAAGCAGAAGCAGTGGACCACCGACTACGACCTGTCGGCGCTGGTGCTGGACGCCGAGTACCGGCCCGCCTTCTGGCTGTCGTACACCAACCTCAGCGAGCTGGAGGGACAGCACTCGGGCGACGTCACGGAAGCGCCGGACGGGGCCTCGGAGTTCATCGACCTGCGGCTGGACGCGGTCCGCAGCACCTTCATCGTGCCGCAGGTCAACCTCTACTCCGGGGAGGGCTTCGAGGAGGTCGAGGAGTCGTTCTTCGGGTTCATGCTGCGCGACGGCGAGCAGCGGGGGCGTCCGTTCGAGCCGCGTACGGTGCGGATGAAGTCGGAGCTGCGCGGTCCCGGCCGGGTGGCGCTGCCGCTGGCGTTCCAGCGCGGGCGGGACGGGCGTTGGCGTGCCAAGTGGCTGCACCTGTACCTCAAGGGCAATCCGTCGTTCAACCGGGTCGAGGGCAACCGGGTGTCGGTGGCGATGCTGCTGCGCGGCATCGTGGAGCGGGAGCAGCTGACGGTGCGCTATCTGACGGGCCTGATGGACGCTGCGGCGACCACCCTCTGGGACGGCGAGAAGGTCCCGGACGGCCCGGTCACGTACATCGGTCTCCGGCGGCCCGAGGGACTGCACCCGGACTCGCGGATCGTGACCCCCGAAAATATGCGCGACCTGATCCCGGAGTGACTGGTAGCGTGAGCCGTGGCGAGGCCATGAAGGGGGCTTCCTTCTCACCGCCGCGAGAGCGGCTTTCCTGAAATTAGTCCCCTCGCTCTCCTCGCCACCCCACTCTTCTCGACGGCTCAGCTGTCGTAGTCGACCGTGAGTGTCTCCGACACCGGGTACGACTGGCAGGTCAGCACATAGCCCGCCTCGACCTCGGCCGGTTCCAGGGCGAAGTTGCGGCGCATGTCCGCCTTGCCGTCGGTGACCAGGGCACGGCAGGTGCCGCAGACGCCGCCCTTGCAGGCGAACGGCAGGTCGGGGCGGGTCTGTTGGGCGCCGTCCAGGATCGTGCGCTCCCTCGGCAGGGCGGCCGCGGTGGAGCGGCCGTCGAGGGTGATGGTGACCTGGCTGACGGGTCCCTGCGGACCGGCCTCCTCGTGGTGCACCTCCCGGACGGGCTCGTCGTCGGCGAAGAACAGCTCCTGGTGCACCCGCTCCGCCGGAACCCCGAGCCCCTCCAACACGCCCTGCGCGTCGCGGACCATGCCGTGCGGCCCGCACAGCCACCAGTGGTCGGCGGCTCTCACGTCGACCAGCGCGTCGATGAGCGTCGCGAGCCGGTCGGCGTCGATACGGCCGGAGAGCACCTCGGCCTCGCGGGGTTCCCGGGACAGCACGTGCGCGAGCTGGAACCGGGTCGGGTAGAGGTCCTTCAGGTCCGCGAGCTCGTCGGCGAACATCACGGTGCCGGTACGGCGGTTGCCGTAGAAGAGAGTGACGGTCGAGCGGGCGTCGGCGGCCAGGACGGACTCGGCGATGGACATCATCGGCGTGATGCCGGAGCCGGCCGCGATCAGCACATGGTGGGCCTCGGCGCCGAGGTCGGGTGTGAAGGCACCGGTCGGGGCCATCACCTCGACGGTGTCCCCGGGGCGTACGTCATGGACGAGCCACGACGAGAACAGACCCCCCGGCACGACCCGCACACCGATCCGCGGACTCGACCCGACCGGCGAACAGATCGAGTACGACCGCCGCTCGTCCCGCCCGTCGATCTCGCGCCGCAACGTCAACGACTGACCGGGCTCGAACGCGAACTCCGCGGCCAACTCCGCCGGGATGTCGAAGGCGACGGCGACCGCGTCCGCGCACAGGGGCGTCACGGCGGCGACGCGCAGGAGGTGGAAGGCCGGACGGCGGCGGGCGCGCGGGCGTACCGACGCTGCCGTCTGTGCTTCCTTCAGGCCTTCCATTCAGATCTCCTTGACGTACTCGAACGGCTCGCGGCAGGCGCGGCAGCGCCACAGGGACTTGCAGGCCGTGGCGGCGAAGCGGGAGGTCTCCTCGGTGTCCGCCGAGCCGCAGCGCGGGCAGGCGACCGCGTGCCGGGTGGCGGACAGCAGGAGCGGGACGGGGCCGTCGTGCGGTGCGGCGGGGCCGGGCGGGGCGATGCCGTGCTCGGTGAGCTTGCGGCGGCCGGCCGGGGTGATCCAGTCGCTGGTCCACGGCGGGTCGAGGACCGTGCGGATCTCCACGCGCGCGTACCCCGCGGCACGCAGCCGTGCCGCCACGTCCGCCCGCATCTCCGCCATCGCCGGGCAGCCCGAGTAGGTCGGTGTCAGGCTCGCGACCACCGTGCCGTCCCCGGTCAGTTCGACGTCGCGCAGGACACCCAGGTCGGCCAGGGTGAGCATGGGCAGCTCGGGGTCCGGCACCTGCTCGGCGATGTGCCGCGCGCGCCGGGCGTCGGGGAGGGTCGTCACCATGTCGCCTCCGGGTGGGCCCGGGCCACGCCCTGCAACTCGGCCAGCAGCGGGGCGAGATGCTCGGTGTGCTCGCCGTCGCGGCCGGAGCCGGGCAGCGGGCGGTAGACGGGCATGGGCAGTCCGGCGGCCCGGGTGACCTGGCGCAGGACCGCGACGACCTCGTCCCGTACGTCGAAGGCGGTGAACAACTCCCCCACGTAGGGCGCCACTTGTTCCAGGGCCCTGCGGGTCCGGCGGTGGGACTCCTCCGTGCCGTCGCCGAGACGCACCGTCCACTCCGCCGCGTACTGCCGGTGGTAGGCCAGCTCCTTGACGCCCTTCGCGGCGATGGCGGCGAGCACGGGGTCCGGGTGGGACGCCAGCCGCTCGAAGTGGGCGAGGCGCCAGCTGGAGAGCAGCAGGAGCCGCACGATCGAGAACGCGAAGTCGCCGCCCGGCACTTCGGCCAGGCGTACGTTGCGGAAGTCGCCGGCGTCGCGGAAGTAGGCGTAGGCGTCCTCGTCGCGACCGGTGCCGTCGGCCTGGCCGGCGCGGGAGTAGAGCAGACGGGCCTGGCCGAGGAGGTCGAGACCGATGTTGGCCAGCGCCACCTCCTCCTCCAGCTCGGGCGCGCGGGTGATCCACTCGGCGAGGCGCTGGGCCGAGACGAGGGCGTCGTCGGCCAACGCGACGCAGACGGAGGCCAGTTCACCGGCGTCGACGCCGTCGGGCACGGTGGTGTCCACACCGTGCAGCGGGTCCTCGAAGCCGGTGCCGTAGGCCCAGCGGGCGTCGTCCTCGTGTCCCTCGGCGAGGGTCAGGTAGACGTGGTCGTCACTCATGCCCTCTCCTTCAGATGTGCGGGACGTCGTCGGGGATGTCGTAGAACGTCGGGTGGCGGTAGACCTTGTCGGCGCTGGGCGCGAAGAACGGGTCCTTCTCGTCGCGGGTCGAGGCGGCGATGTGCTCGGAGCGCACCACCCAGATGGACACGCCCTCGTTGCGCCGCGTGTACAGGTCGCGCGCGTGGGTGAGCGCCATCCGGTCGTCGGCGGCGTGCAGCGAGCCCACGTGGACGTGGTTGAGTCCGCGCTTGCCGCGCACGAACACCTCGTACAGCGGCCAGTCCCGCTTCTCCGACGGCGTCCCGGACGGCGTCCCGGACGGCTTCTCGGCGGTCATGCCACCGCTCCCTTCGCCGCGCGGGCGGCCTGCTTGGCCGCGTGGGCGGTGGCCGCCTCCCGCACCCAGGCGCCCTCCTCGTGGGCGCTTCTGCGCCGCTGCATCCGCTGGTCGTTGCACGGCCCGTCGCCCTTGATGACCCGCATCAGCTCGTCCCAGTCGGGGGTGCCGAAGTCGTGGTGACCGCGCTCGGCGTTCCAGCGCAGCTCCGGGTCGGGCAGGGTGACGCCGAGCTTCTCGGCCTGCGGGACGGTCATGTCGACGAAGCGCTGACGCAGTTCGTCGTTGCTGTGCCGCTTGATCTTCCAGGCCATCGACTGCGCGGAGTTGGGCGAGGAGTCGTCGGGCGGGCCGAACATCATCAGCGACGGCCACCACCAGCGGTTCACGGCGTCCTGCACCATCTCGCGCTGGGCCTCGGTGCCGCGCATCATCGTCATCAGCAGCTCGTACCCCTGCCGCTGGTGGAAGGACTCCTCCTTGCAGATCCGCACCATCGCGCGCGCGTACGGCCCGTAGGAGCTGCGGCACAGCGGCACCTGGTTGCAGATCGCGGCGCCGTCCACGAACCAGCCGATCACTCCGACGTCGGCGAAGCTCACGGTCGGGTAGTTGAAGATCGACGAGTACTTCTGGCGGCCCTCGACGAGCCGGTTCGTCAGCTCCGCGCGGTCGGTGCCCAGGGTCTCGGCCGCCGAGTACAGGTACAGCCCGTGTCCGGCCTCGTCCTGCACCTTCGCGAAGAGGATCGCCTTGCGCCGCAGGGAGGGCGCCTTGGTGATCCACTCCCCCTCCGGCTGCATGCCGATGATCTCCGAGTGGGCGTGCTGCGCGATCTGGCGGACCAGCGTCCTGCGGTAGCCGTCCGGCATCCAGTCCCGCGGCTCGATCCGCTGGTCACGCGCGATCGTCGCGTCGAAGTGCTCCTGGAGTCCCCCCAGCGGGGGCGCCTCGGCGGCGTGTGATGTCGTCATCGATACCAGCTTCCCCAACCGACCATTCGTTCGGTACCAGTGTGACTGGTTTCGCCTGGCGGAGCAAGACCCTTCGCCCTCACCAAGAACGGCCCAGGACACCCCCGTGGGGTACCTGGGCCGTCCGGCTCGTCCGAGCCTCACCGTCACACGTCGGGCACCCTCAGCTTGTCCCAGCTGACCTTGCCGGGGATGCCGTCGGCGTCCTTGCCCTTGAAACCGAGCTTCTGCTGCCAGGCGGCGTAGGAGCGGCGGTCGGCCTCGGTCCACTCCGGGCTCGGGCCCTCCTCGTAGCGGCCGCACCCCTCGGCGACCAGACGGCGGCCCATGGCCGTGATGATCGGCGACTTCCGGCCGACCTGGAAGAAGCCGCTGCCGGGGAACGGCACGTACTTCGGCTTGGGCGCTGGCTTCGGGTCGGGGGTGGTGCCGCCGCCCCCGCCCCCTCCCTTCAGCCGCTGCGCTATGCGCCCCCGCATCCCGTCCATCGTGAAGCCGCGCGGGTCGGTCTTGCCCGGCTGCCACTCCTTGTGGCCGATGACCGAGCGCTCGCTCCAGCCGTGGTGCCGGCAGATCGCGGCGGAGACCTTCTCGATGGCCTCCTTCTGCGCCTCGGGCCAGGGGTCCTTGCCGTCGCCGAGGTTGATGCACTCGAAGCCGTAGAAGCGCGCGTTGCCGTCGGTGTCGGCCTCGTTGTCGTGCGGCAGCTTCGACTCGTTGATCACGGCGCGCAGGACGTCGCTGTCGCCGAGTCCGGCGTGGTTGGCACGGCCGTTGCCGACGAGATGGATCTCGCCCTTCTTGTCGATGACACCGTGGCACAGCGGTCCCGGCAGGCCGGAGTAGCCGTTGTAGCAGATGTTCACCGAGGCCTCGGTGCCCTTGGTGACGGTGTGGTGGATCATCACGCCGTTCACCGGGCCCCAGGCGCCCTTGCTGTTGCGGTTGTGGGTGCGCCAGCTGCGCACCTCGTGGACCGTGAGACCCTCCGCGCGGAGGATCTCCACCATCTTGGACGCGCTCAGGGGCTTGGCCATCACTCGTCTCCTTCCGCCGCCGCCTCCGCGTCCGCGGTGGTCTGCGACCTCCCGCCGGACGGGTCCTCCGCCAGCTGCTCCTCGCGGCGCGCCTGCTCCTCCGCCGCGAGGGCCGCCTCGTCGGCGGCCGGGATGCTGCTGGCCAGCGGGTTGAAGGCGAGGCGCAGGTCGACGGTGCCGCCCTCGCCCTTGACCAGGGCGAGCGGCGCGAAACCGCGCACGATGCCGGAGGGCCCCTGGAGCAGCGGACGCCGGGCGGCGTCCGTGGGCCACTCGACGCGGCCGGTGGCGGTGCGGGCGGGGATGATCCAGTGGTCGCCGGTGCGGTACGTGGCGCCCTTGGCGAAGTACACCTCGACGCCGTCCTCCAGCGGCAGCCACTCCCCCTCCGCGACCGGAATCGCGCCACCCTTCAGCGCGGTCGTACGGCCCTTGCGCTTCGGTCCGCCGTGGTGGTCCCAGCGGCGCAGGAACGGGTTGAGGTGGGGCAGCCGGCCGACGGACTGGTCGGGCTCGGCGCTGAGGCGGACGCGGCGGCCGGGCAGGTCCAGTTCCTCGACCCGGAGCAGGGGCAGGGGCTCCAGGCGGGAGGCGTACGCGGTGTCGACGAGCTCCACGTGGTCGCCGACGTCCAGGTCCAGCTTGTGGTCGTGGCCGAGGGAGGCCAACTGCACCCAGGTGCCGTCGAGTTCGTCGACCGGGAAGACCACGGAGCCGTTCTCGCGGGACCACTTGAAGGTGGCGTCCTTCACCTCGCCGCCCGCGTGCACCTCGACGCGGTACAGCTGGTTCTCCGGGCCGCGGTAGCGGGCGTCCGGCCTGACCAGGCAGGGGTCCTCGTCAGCGTGGTCGGGCCGCTCGCTGCGGGCGGCCAGCCGTGCGGTGGGCGCGGACTGCTTCTGCGCCCACTTGTCGAAGGCGGCGCGGACGACCTCCTTGGACGGGTCGGTCTCCTCGATGTCCAGCGCGGCCAGCGACAGCGGCAACACCTGCCAGACGACCTTCACCCGGGCCGCCGTGTCGGGCATCGCGGCGCCGAGGGCGACCTCGCGCAGTGCCGGGTCCTCGGCGGCTGAGACGGCGCGCTCCCACACGTTCAGGTAGACCACGAACGGCGACGTGGCGGGCGAGGGCAGCCGGTCGCCGGGCTTCTCCGGGTCACGGAAGCCGTCGGGCTGGTCCCAGTAGGTCCAGTACGCGGGCGGGGCTGCGGTGTCCTCGGCCTGCTCGTCGGCGACGTCGTCCGGGACGGGCACGCCGGGCGCCGGACGGGTCGCGTCAACCAGGATGCCGTCGACGTAGTAGCGGCCGCCGCGGATGTGCAGCGTGTCGATGTCGTGCTTGCCGCCGACGTAGTCGATCTTGAAGCCCGCGGCGTCGCGCGGCCCGCCGTGCCGGCCGATCAGGTCGGCGGCGAGGGTGCGGGCCTGGTGGAGCTGGATCGCGGTCTGCTCGTTGATGTCGGCGTCAAGCTGAACACGCCCCTGCTGGGCGACGACCGCCGAGTAGTGCCGTTCCGGGCGGAACGTGAGGCGGGAGAGGTCAGCGTGCATGAAGGGGGTCCCCCTGGTTCAGGAAAGTGCGGGCAGGGCTTACGGCGGCGGCGCTCACGTCGCGACTCATGGCCGGCATCACGTCACGTAGAAGATCCCGGCGTCCGTGCCCGCCGGGGTGTACTCCGCGAGCCGCGCCCGGAGGCCGTCCTCGCGCTGCGGCCGGTACAGGTCGTGGAAGGCGCCCATCTCGGCGCCGTCGTCCGAGCCGCGCCGGATCTCCTCGGCGCACCGGTCGGCGAGCAGCCCGTACCAGGGCGTCCCGTACCGCTCGGAGGTGAACAACGGCCGTACGCGACCGGCCTGTTCGGGCCCCGCCAGGTCGGGCTGGCAGCGGTACCGGCGCGGGGTGCGCGATCCGGCCGGAACGTAGGAGTACCGCAGGCAGCCGATGCCGCGCCGGGCCACGTGCAGCCGGCCGGTGAAGACCGAGTTCTCGGCGATCTGCACGGCGTGCGTGTGGATCTCGCCGATCACGGTGGTGCGGTGCACGTGCAGTACGGCGTGCGCGTGCCGGCAGTCCGGCGCGGACAGGGCCTCGCGGTCGCTGCCGGTGGCGTCGAGGATGCTGTCGCGCAGGTGGATGTCGAGGGGTTCCTCGCTCACCTCGTCGCCGATGACCTCGATGGTGCCGAGGACGCTGTGCTCGATCTGGAGGCACGCGGTGGTGCGTTCCAGGACGATGCTGGGCTCCTCCGGCGAGTGCGGATCGCACTCGGGCTCCAGCGACCAGCCGGGGACGAGCGTGGAGTGCCGGACGACGACGGCGCCCATCGGCCCGGTGACGTTGATGCCGCGTCCGGCGACGAGCAGCCCGTCGAGGACGATGCGCGGACGCTCGTGCGGGGCGCAGTCCTCGGACACGGCACGGATGTTGAGGGCGTCCGGGCGGTTGCTGTACCAGTCGAGCAGGCGTATCACCGGCCGGGTGCCCTCGGCGGCCCGGACTTCGAGGCGGTCGCCGGGGTCGAGGTCGAAGTCCAGCTGCTCCTGGTAGGCGCCGCTGTGGGTGATCTCGATGACGCCTGCGGGGCCGGTCCGGTCGGCCCGGCGGTCGTGCTGCCAGGCCCGGTAGGCGTCCATGATCTGGCGGTACGGCTGCCCGGGGCCGACCCGGTACACCTCGGCGTCCGGCCGCGGCTCGCGGTCGAGCCGGTCGTACTCGCCGCCGCCCATGTCCGCGGCGAACGCGTGGTGGTAGTCCACCCACACGCCCTTCCGGGGCGCCGACCGCGACCCGAACGCGATCCGACCCAACTCCGGGTCGACGGCGACCTGGCCGCGCTTGGGTCGGTAGCGCCAGTCCGACAGGTCGGCGACCACGATGTCCGACGGCGGGACGGGCTGGTCCTCGCCGTCGCGCCGGATGACGAGGCTCTTGCCGGGGCCGTAGTAGTCGGCGAGCCGGTCGTGGAGCTGGCGGCGGGTGACGAAGGCCGGGACGTTGTCGATGGTCGCGATGTGGGTGGGCGACGGCTCCGGGAACGGCTTGGTGACCAGCGGGGTGTCGTTGCCGAGGATCGAGAAGGTGTAGAGGTTGCGGGCGCGGTCGATGCAGTAGGCCGGGGACCGGGTGAGCGAGTGCGCCTTCAGCCGCCAGACGAAGAGCGCGACCCCGGCCGGAGTCCAACCACCCTGACGGTGCCGGGAGTTGGCGCGGCGGACGTCGACCGTGCGGGCCGTGGCGCCGAAGGGGCCGCCCGCGAGGTCGAGGGCGGAGTTGTCACGCAGGTCCACCAGCCGGCCGCGCTCGCCCATGGGGGTCCCCCCGCGCGAGCGAAGCCGAGCGTGGGGGAGGACGCCTCGGTCGCCGTACAGCTTCACGGGCTGGGTGTGGGCGACCTGCCGGGACAGCTCGACGGCGCGGGCGGGCCAGCCGGTGACCTGGTCGGAGAGTTCCTCCAGGAGGTGGAGGGTGCCCTTGCGGCGGCGGTTGGCCACGGTGGCGGCGACGTCGGCGCGGGGGGCGACGGCCTCGGCGAGGGCGGCGCGGCCTCCCTCGTGCAGGCCGGTCGTCAGGACCCGCTCGTAGCCGGGCAGGGTGCGATAGCCGACCAGGTCGCCCAGGTACGGCAGCACCCAGGGCGCCGCCGTCTCCACGAACAGGTCCTCATAGCCCTGCTGGACGCCGTCACGCACCCGGTCGAGCTGCTCGGCGATCACCGCGAGCAGCGCGCGCAGCTGTTCGCCCTCCTCGGCGTCGCGCAGCAGGTGCCAGCGGGGCAGCAGCGCGGCGAGTCCGTCCGGCTCCCTGGACGCGGTCGCCGGGGTCGCGGTGTCGAACTGGACATCCGCCGGGTTCGCAGACATCACTTGACCTCCGTCAGAATCAGGGTGTCCGCGGCCCTCGGCGACAGCATCGCGAGCTGGGCCGGGCGGATACCGCGGAAGACGAACACCGAACGGCCCTTGGGCAGGCGCCGGGTGTCGGTGATGTCGGGGTTGAGGCGCAGGAGTTCGGCGAGCGGCACGCCGTACCTGGCGCAGATCCCGGACAGCGTCTCGCCGTCCGCGGCCCGCACCGTGTGGACCTTCTCGTCGTACGTCGCCTCGTGCGCCGCGACCGACGCCCTGGGCGGGCCCGGGTCACCGAGGATGCCGGTGAGCTCCTCGGATGTGGCGGACGCGGGGACGCCGGTGAAGACGTCGACGTCCACGTAGTCGACACCGGGCACCGAATGGGCGGTGGCGAGGACGTCCGAGAGCCGGACCGGACGCCCCAACTCCCTTCCCTCGTAGCCGAGTCGGGCGAGCAGCGCCTGACGCAGCCGGGGTTCGACGAACTCCCAGGCGTGGTCCTCGGCCACCTTCACCCTGGCCGCGACGAGCAGCAGGACCAGCTCGCGCACGTCCACCCGGACGGGGAGATTGAGGTCCCCGTACTCGGTCAGCGCGCCGCGCAGGGCCCGGAGGGTGTCGGAGTCGCCGTCGATCGGCACGTCGTCCGTGCCCGCGACCGTCACGTGCAGCACACGGCGCCGGCCGTCGAAGAGCTCGCGGGCCGCGGCCCGTCCGATGCCGGCGCGGGAGCGGGCGAAGTCCTCGTAGTCGGACGCGGAGACCAGACGGTCGAGCGCCGACACGGCGAGCGGGATCGTACGGCGGGTCAGACCGGGGCCGTCCGCGTCCGCGCCGCCCTTCGCCGGGCGCGGGTTGGTCACCTGCGTGACGCCGAGCGGCCGGGTGAGCGGCTGGGTGACGCGGTCGGCTGCGACGTTGGCGGCCTTGCCGGTGCCGAAGCGGTACCGGACCCGGACGTTCTCGTGGCCGGACGGCAGCCGGGCGCCGTTCACGCCGTCGCCGAAGGTCACCGTCGTACGGCCGTCGGCGGTGGAGCCGGTGATGTAGACCCGCTCGACGGGGCCGCGGCCGGCGAGGCTGTCGACCTCGTGCCACAGGACGCCGTCGACCCGGACCTCCAGCACCGGTGTGGCGCCGAGGGGATTGTCGTCGGCGAGCCAGGTCAGGGGGGACTGCCAGAGCGCGAACGTCTGGTTCGTACGGTCCGAGTCACCGCTGCCGATGGCCTCCTCGCGGCTCTCGCCGTGGGTGGCCTCGACGACGTTGCCCAGGATCCGGACCGTCTCGCGCCGGTAGCGGTGGGCGAGGTCGGAGGTCAGGGTGAGCCTGGTGTGGACGTGGTCGCCGGGCAGCCGCGGGTCGGCGGCCGCGTCGGCGGCGGCGACGGTGACGACCTCGGTGGCCAGCACGCCCGCCGTGCCGGGGATGTCGCTGCGTTCGCCGGTGACGACGAGCGTACGGCCGGCGCGCAACCCGTCGTACAGCTGGGCGAGTTCGATCTCGTTGCCGTGCACGTCCTCGCCGAGCGGTTCGTCGGCCAGGCGCAGCGGTTCGCCGGCCGCGTGGACGGTGGTGTCCCGGATGTGCGAGAGCAGGACGTCGAACTCGTCCAACCACGGTTCGGCGAGGGTGAGTTCGGTGCCTCGCCCGGTGATGCCGTAGTTGGTGTACGCCGCCGTACGCGCCGACACGACCTGCGTGGTGACGAACGCCAGCTTGGCGTCGCCCGGGATGCCGTCCTGGGCGCCCTTGGCGGGACGCTGGATCGCGACCCAGCTGCCGACCGTGATGCCGGTGTGGACCGTGTCCAGCTGCAGGACACGGCGGTTGAGCGGCTCGGGCTTGCTGGCGATCACTACCTCGACGTTGGGCTCGGTGGTGCCCACCGTGTACTTGAGGCTCACCTCGTACTCGCCGTGGGTGAACTGCTCGCTCGTGTTCGGCCGCAGGGCGATCTGCTCGGACGTCCCGTTGTGGACGCCGACGTGGACCAGGCCCTCGTCGTCCGGCCGGGACACGAAGAGCGTCCGCTCGGGCAGACCGGAGTGCAGGCGGGCCGTGACGCCGGGCTCCTGGGAGTCGGCGGGGCGACGGTTGAGCCAGTTCAGGTCACGGTCCTGACCGGAACGCACCGACAGCTCGACCTGCCCCGTGCCGAGCGGGAAGGTCAGCGGCTGGGCGACCGGCAGGTTCTCGGCACGCTGGTCGGAGCTGCTCCCCTCGACGTACTGGAACTCGGCCCGGACGGGGCTCCTGCCCGACGTGTCGTACACGACCCGCATGCTCGCGAGCACCGCCCCGGTGAGCGGCCAGTCGGCGGTACGGATGACCCGCCCGCGGTCGTCCTGGACCGGCTTCAGCGGGGCCGTGGCGCCGAAGGGGGCGGCGGTGACCCGCATGGCGAGCAGTTCGCGGAGGAGCTGTGGGGCGCCGGGCGCGGCGGCTTTGCGCCATGCCGGGTAGAGGGTGCCGAGGGAGGGGTTGAGGGCGGAGAGCAGGCGGGCGGTGTCGGTGCCGGGTCGCTGAGAGCCGGTGCCGGCACGCGGGCCGGGGGCCGAGGTGCGCAGGGCGGGGACCGAAGTGCGCAGGGCGGGAAGTACAGCGCCGAGGGCTTCGAGAGCAGCGGTGCGCGCATCACCGCTTCTTGGGGGCGCGGGGCTGTATCGATCTGCGGCTCCGCCGCGGGGCGCGACCAGCCCCAACGGCGCCGCAGCCGACCGACCACCCCCCGCGGCGGCACTCTCTGTCTGCGCAGGCGCCAACTCCAGTGCTCGCTCGGCGAGTTCGGCCAGCACCGCCTCAAGCTGCTCAAACCACGCCGCAACCTCCTCATACGGCTCAGCCAGCACCTGTGCCTCCCCGAGCCTCGCCACCGGCTCCGCAAGCCGGGCCGCCAGCCGCTCGGGCGTCTTGATGCCGTCCAGGTCCTCCCGCAGGGGCGCCAGCACCTGGTCCTCGAAATCCTCGATCAGCCGGCTGACGGGCCGAGGGTTCGGCACCTCGGGCGTGGGCGGCTCATCCCCCGGCTCCCCCGGAGCGGCCGGCGCGGCGGTCCAGCGCCGCACCTCGTCCACCAGTTCCTTCAGCGTCGGCGGCGCGGACTTCGGCAACGAGATCGCCGTGATCTCGTCCTCCCGGTCGACCCGCGCCTTCGCGACCGGCAGCAACTTGCGTTCGCCGCCCGCCTGTTCACCGAAGACGAAGAGCAACTGGTCGCCGGTCTGGAGCGAGTTCGCCGTGCCCTCGACGAACAGCTCCGAGCGACGCTCCAGGTCCGCGGGGGTGACGAGGGAGGGACGCCGGCGGCGTACCTTCAGCTCGTTCCAGTCCCAGCGGGCCGTCAGGTCACGGCTGGTCTCGAAGGTGAGGGACTGCTCGTCCGCGGACGCGGGCACGCTGTGGCTGCGGGCACCGCGTGGAATGGTGACCGGCAGCGCCTCCGCGCGCGGGTCGCGTTCCAGCGTGTACGCCAGATGCGTGGCGGCGGCGACGCCGGGACGCGGGCGGTGGCCGACGAGACGGCCGAGCAGGACCAGGGAACGGTGCTCGTTGGCCGTACGGATGTAGGCCTCGTCGGCGATGCGCTCGGAGTGGAAGGTGAGCAGGTCGCCGAGGACGGCGGTGGCGTCGAGGAGGCCGATCGCCGGGTCGTCCGGGGTGCGCACGGTCAGTCCGTCGAGAGCCGGGTACGCGGGTGAGGCGAGGCGGTCGAGGAGGGCGGCCCGGAAGGAGCCGTACTCGCCGACGCGGTAGTCGAGAGCCGTGCGGCCGGGCGGGTTGTGCACGGGGGCCGGCGCGAGTCGCTCGTCGTGGCCGCCGCGGCAGGCGCCGCCGCAGGCGCAGTCGTCGATCGTCGAGTCCGTCGTCACCGGGCACCTCCCAGGGAAACCGCCAGCCGGCCGTTCTCCGGCCGGTCCGGGTCGTTGTCGCAGGTGGCGATCTCCAGCGGGCCGAGCCGCAGCACGCCGTCCTCCCTCTCTCCTCGGTCCGGCTCGAACATCCGTTGCAGCCGGGTGACTTGGACGCTCTCGACGCCGGGCACGGCTGCCGCGACGGCGACAAGGCGGCTGAGCCGTACCGGTTCGCCGAAGGTCAGCGCGTCCGGGTGGAAGAAGCCGAGGCGTCCGCCCGGGAGGCGGCCGTTGCCCAGGACGCGGTACAGCTCGGCCAGGATCTGCCCGTGCTGGTGGCCCGGCTCGGCGCACACGGTCAGCGCGACGTCCAGCGGGACGAGGCGCGCGGCGCCGACCACGAGGTCGTGGCCGATGCGCCGGTACGACTCCAGCGACTGGGCGACCGAGGTCAGCAGCTCGGCCGACGGGGCGCCGGCGCCGTACGCGTCGATCGCGACATGCGCCTCCTGGACGCTGCCGGTCCAGCGCAGCTCCGCCGCCGCCCGCTGGACGCCGGGCAGGGCGGTGGCGAGGGCCGCGTAGTCGTCGGCGGTGACGGCGCGCAGCCGGGTGCGGCGCAGGTCGAGCGGCGCCAACTGGCGTACCTGCTCGACGGGTTCGGGCGACGTGCCGCCTACGGCCGGGAGCGGGTTGCGGACCACGGCGACGGGCGGCGGCTCGCAGTCGGCCTGGACGACGAGGTGGTTGATGGCCTCCGCGCCTACGTTGCCAGCCGTGCCGCCGCCGAGACGGTAGTGCAGGGCGAGACGGGACCCGGGGGTCGGCTTCGCCCCGTGCCGTCCGTCGCCGAAGCGCAGCGCGAGCCGGCCGTCGTCCTCCAGTTCGCCGACGAAGTGCCGGTCGCGGGGACCGCTGTCGAGCAGGTCGCGGCGCGGCTCCCAGACGGACGTCTCGCCCTCGTCGACGCGTACGGCGGGCAGGGCGCGCCGCGGGTCCTGGGCCAGGGCGTCGGTCGCGGAGCCGCGCAGCACCGGCTCCTCGGGGTGCAGTCCGGTGGCGTAGGCGGGGCCCCAGCTGTGCGCGATCTCCCAGGCGATGTGCCCGTCGAGTACGGTGCCGGCGCGGGCGCGTGCCGTGAGGACCTCGACGCGGCGCAGTTTGGCGTCGAGCAACTCGTCGTTGCGGTGCAGGAGTTCGCGCAGGGCGCGGACGGGGTGACGGTGGAGTTCGATGTGCTCCAGGATCCTCAGGCCGTAGATCACGGTGAGTTCGGCGATCTCCTGCTCGGAGAGGCCGTCCCGGTCGCGGGCGCTGCGCCACAGTTCGACGAGTCGCTGCCGGACGCGTCCCGGGATCGCGGCGATCCGCTCGGCCTGCCCGGCGGCGACGGTGGCCGGCTCGGGGAACGGCACCGTCTGCGCGACGGGCGCGCGGCCCAGGAGGGGACGGAAGCGGGGCTGGATCCCGGGGTAGACGGACTGGGCGAGCAGGGTGCGCAGGGCCGCGGCCTGGGCGTACGCCGTTCCGGGCACGACGCGTTCGTGGCGCTGGCCGGCGCGTTCGAGACCGAGTCCGGCGCGGTTGGTGGCCGCCTCGCCGACGACCTCGAAGAGTTCGCGGATGTCGTCGGGGGTGAGGGACTCGCCGGATTCCGCGCGGTCCGTGAGGGCGTTGATGAGCCGGGCGGGGGCGTTGCCCTCGTCGCGGTCGTGGCAGCCGAAGGCGGGAGGGTCGCAGGGGGCGGCCTCGGCGGGGACCTGCGGGACGGTGCACGTCTCGGGCAGCCCGTGCAGGGTACGGCCGTGGTCGACGAGGACGACGTTGCCGCGGGCGAGGGTGACGTCCTCGACGGGGAGGCAGTCGCGGCCGCCGCGGGTGGTGAGGCAGAGCGGGAAACGCAGGGCGTCCGCGGCGGCCCAGGTGACCTCCAGGACCGGCTGGTCCTCGATGCGGTCCACGGCCGGGGTGACGGAGGTCAGGCGGACGGCCTGGCGGTGGCCGGGGTCGGCGTCGCCGGGGGTGCCGGTGCGCGGGCCCTTGACCTCCTCCAGGACGAGCACGTCGCCGGGCTGCAGGTCGAGCCGGCGGTCCCGGCAGGTCTCCGGGTCGACCCACGCGTCGCGCAGGGTGGCGGAGGTGGCGCCCTTCGGCAGGGTGCACACCTCGCCGCCCCAGCTCCACAGGCGGATCGCGTTGTGGGCGACGCGCAGCTGAAGCGGGTCGGCGGTGACGACCGGTTCGAAGACCTCCACCGAGCCGCGTTCGTCGAGGTCGCCGAGGTCGGCCTCGTCGATGACGGTGCCGGGCTCGGGGCGGTCGTGCGGGTCGAGGGTGCGGACGTCGACGGAGGCGAAGCGGTACGTGCCGGGCGCCAGGGTGTGGTCACCGGCGGTCTCGACGGCGACGTACGCGCGCGCCGCGCACCCGTCGTGCATCGCGTAGTCGATCAGCCGCACGTGCCGCCGTACGGACACTCGGCGGCGGGCGGTGTCGAGGTAGGCCTCGGTGGCCACCGCGTCCTGCTGGTAGCTGATCTGGTCACCGGTGTACGCGAGCAGTTCGACGAGGGTCACGCCCAGGTCGGCGGGGTTGCGCTCGACCCAGTCGGGGGTGGTGAGCGCGAGCCGGTCCAGGAGCAGCTTGCGGATGGTGTCGTAGTCACGGGCGGTGTAGTCGACGACGGGCGCGGCGGGGAAGCCCGGCTGCTCGGGCTCGCCCTCCTTGCAGTCGAAGGGGGTCGGGCAGTCGGGCCGGAAGGCTAAGGTGGCGCTGTGGTAGCGCTGGTCGAAGCCGCGGAAGGGCTCGCTGCCCGGACGGCCGTACGGGTCCGTCTCGACGAGGGAGAGCCGGTAGCGCGAGGTGTCGCCGGCCCGGTCGAGGGTGACGTAGAGCCGGTCGTCGAGCTCGGGGTCCTCCTCGCGCTCCACGCTGACGTCCACGGCGGTGATGCCGGTGATGCGGCGGCCGCCGTCGATGCGAACGTTCTCGGGGCCCAGGCCGTGCGGGGCCTTGCCGAGGAAGGTGACGGTGAGGAGGAGCCCGTCGTCCCCGACCTCCACGGCGTCGACACCGCCCAGCTGGGCGGCGCGGACCTTGGCCCGGCGGGAGGTGGCGGTCGTGCCGGTCATGCCGTGGCCCTCCCTTCGAAGACGTCGTCGCGTCGGGCGCCGTCGGCGCGGACGACGTACGACAGGTACACGCGGACGACGTTGTCCTCGCTGACCACGTCGAGGGCCTCCACGTCGATGAGGTCGCCGAGCCAGCGCTGCAGCGAGGCCTGTACGGAGAGTTCGAGGGTGCTGATCAGCTCGGGGCTGGTCGGGGCGAAGACCAGGTCGAGGAGTCCGCAGCCGAAGTCGGGCCGCATCACGCGCTCGCCGGGGCTGGTGAACAGCAGCTGCTCGATGAGGTCGTGGACGTGCTCGCCGTGCCTGGCGTGCGCGGTACGGCCGCGGCGGTCCGCGCGGAAGGGGAAGGCGAGGTCGGAACGGGGCCTGGTTGCCCGGCTGGTGGGGCTCATCGGACGGTGACCTTTCGCTGCGCGGCCTGGACGACGGGCGGCCCCTGCGGCACGAAGGCCGCGGTGAAGCACTCGGCCGCGGAGGTGTCGAGCAGCACGGGCGCGCCGTCGACGGTGATACCGGAGCCGACGGCGGTCCAGCGGACCGTCACGCACGGCGAGGGCACGCCGTTCACGGTGTGCGGGCAGCCGGTGACCACATAGCTGTGTGCGGCTGTGGCGACGGCGGCGCCCGCGAGGCGTACGCCGCCGGAGGGTGTGGTGGCGGGCGCGACGCGGCCGCCGTGCGGGCAGCCGATCACGGTGTGAGCGTCGAGCAGGCTCCCGGATGTCCCGGACACGTTCTTCCTTCCCCCGTTCCTATCGCTTGGACGCGATGGTCAACTGGCCCTCGTTCACGTCCACTTGGTTTCCGCGCAGGATGACCTCCGCGCCGAGGCCGTTGGAGATCACGATGGCTTCCTTGGTGATGCGGATGAACGCCCCGCCCTGGGCCTGCAGCAGAATCCCCTGATCGGGGCCCGCCGGGTCGCTCATCACGATCTTGTGCGCCTCGGGTGTCTGCACCACGACGGGCTTGGCCTGCGACGCCGGCTGCACGAGACGGCGGGCATCGGGCGGCAACTCGCCCTGCTCCCCGTACCAGCATCCCGTCCACACCGGAAAGCTGGGATCACCCTGCTCGAACTCGACCCACACACCGGCCCCCGGCGCCGGCACCACGAACTGGCCCGCCTGCGGCCCCGTGAACGGCAGGCAGGGCAGCGCCCAGGTCGACGGCTCGTCACCCAGGACGTCGGGTACCTCGACGGTGATCCGGCCGATGTGCAGCGGATCGTTGTTGTCCACGACTCGGCCGCGGAACTTGCCGAGGTAGCGATTGCTGGGTGCCGCCATGGTGGGGTTGCTCCTGGTTGATGAGTCGTGGGGCGGGTCGGTGGGGTTACGGGTACGTCAGGGCCGGACGTAGTCGCTGCGCGCTTCCAAGCCCTCCCTGGAGAGCGTGAAGTTCTGCTGGAACGAGCCCGGACGCAGGACGTGCGTCACGGACTTGACGAAGTAGTCGCCGTCGTACGCCCGTCCCGAGCCGCGTACGCCGACGAGCTGGCGGGGCTGGAGGATGTAGCCGTGCCGGTTGACGTCGAGTGATCCGGAGCCGGAGACGACGTCGGCGGACACGGCGGCGCGGGCGAGGAGCTCGGCCTCGGCCTGCTCGCGCTGGTGCTTGGCAGTGCCGGAGAGCGTCCGGCGCTTCAGGGCCGGAGTGGGCCGCTTGCCGAGGGGTGGGCGCAGCGGGCTGATGGACGGCTGCGGGAGCAGGTCCGACTGCCGGGTCTCGGGGTTCTGCCAGCGGGCCTGCGGCTCCTCGCGGGCGGTGCCGTCGTAGGCGAACGTCAGCTGGTCGACGGTGGAGTTGGCGTCCATGTTGACGTTGAGGGCGTGCTGGCGGATGCCGAGACGGACCTCCGGGCCCCAACGGGCCGAGGACTGGCCGGGGTTGGGGCCGGGCTCCAGGTAGAAGGTGTATCCGTTCGCCCGGGCCAGCTCGTTGACGTACTGCAGGTCGGTGCTCGTCTGGTAGTGCACGCGGAGGTCCTGGTGGGGAGGCTGGGCCACCTTCTCCTGGTAGACGTCGGGACGGATGCCGTAGTCGGAGTAGCGCCGGAGGATGGCGAGGACGCGCTCGGAGGGCGGGAGGTTCGGGTAGCGGGCGGTGCGCTCCTCCAGGTCCATGAGCAGCGTCAGGTCCTCGCCGGTGACGGTGAGGGTGGAGTGGCCGGGCTGGTTGCTGGCGCCGACCTCGTGGCGGACGATCAGGCCGTCGAAGAGCACTTCGGGGGTGCCGCGGACGGTGACGGTCACGATGAACCGGGTCTTCGGGTCGAAGAAGCCCTCGGGCAGGAGGGTGCGGCTGATGAGCCCGTTCTTGGTGAGGTCGAAGGCGAGCTGGAAACCGCTGCGCTCGCCGGCGGTGGCGGTGATCTGCGCGGAGAGCAGCGCCTCGGCGACCTCCGCGGGGACGGGCTTGGCCAGCTTCGGCCCCATGTGCAGGGTGATGTGTACGGGGCCGCGCCCCACTGGCAGTTCAGCCATGCCGGACTCCCTGCGGACCCTGCCGGAAGTGCCCGGCGAGCGGCACTTCGACCTCGCGACCGGGCTCGTCGGTGAGCTCCTGGGGATCCAGCACCGGGTTGGCGTCGGCGATCTGCCACCACTGGCCGGGGTCGCCGAAGTAGCGCTGCCCGAGCAGGTCGGGGCGCTCTCCGGTGCGGACGGTGTGCGTCTGCGTGTCGTCGTCTGTCTCCTCCAGCGGAGGGAGCAACCGTCGTTTGGCGTACCGGACTTCGGTCCCGTCCGGCAGCCGGTGCACGCCGATCTCGGCATCGTGGTACCGACTCGTCCGGGGGTACGGGTGGGCCCCCGGTATCACGTCAAGCGCGTTTTCGTACGGCTCGATGTCAGCCATGGTTTTCGCTCCTCAGCCCCTTCCCGCCCCGATGCCGGCGGAGCCGAGCCCCAGCGACCCGATCCCCGCGGTGCGCGCGGCGGCGGCGAGGCGTTCCTTCTGCGCGAGATGCGCGTAGTACAACTCGGCACCCGGGTGCCCCATCGGCAGATCGCTCACGGTGAGCACCTTGAGTCCGATGCTGAGCGAGGCCCGGATCGGGTTGAGATTCACATCGAACGCGGACTCGTTGATGGACAGCTCGGTGAGCCGCACAGGCATGACCCTCTTGCTCCCCCAGGTGAAGAGAGTGAGCGGCATCTCGATCGGAGAGATCTCGATGGCCCCCTTCTTCGACTGCCGGCTCGCTTCGCGCAGTTGCGTGGACGTCGGCTGCACGAGCATTTCGAGAACGGCGAGTTGAGGGTGGATTCCGTCGGGAGCGGCGATCTCGAACTGGTCGGTGGCGTCGATCTCGGCGGTGAACTTCCAGGTTTCCTGGGCGGGTCCCTTGAGGCGGAGGGCCTCGTTACGGTCACCGCTACCGGCCCCGCCGCCCCCGGAGTCCCCACCGCTCCCGGCAGTCTGCGGGGAGAGGCTGCGCTCCAGGGTGTCCGGGTTGAACTGGAGCACGATGATGCGCTGGGGGGTGCCGGTCTCGGGGTCGAGCAGGACTATTCCGGAGCGGATGGGTTTGGGGATGTTGGCGTAGCGGGTCATCACCCCTCCATGGCGGACAGGTGGCCCAGCGCAATGGACCACCAGTTTTCCGGCTCTTCGAAGACGACGGAATTGATGCTCATGAGGCGCAGAGAAAGCTCGGCCAGTGAGTCCTTCGCCTCGTCGGGATGGTCGCTTGCGCGGCGCCGGTGGCTGTCGATGAGGTAAATGAATTCTACAAACTCTGCCAGATTGCGATTAGCTACCTCGAATCGCGGTTTCCCGGCTAGCTGGACCAGGGTCACAAAGCCTTCGTCCGTGTCCAGCGAGAAACGCATCTTGGCATCTCCCGGCGGCCCGCCGATGATGACCTCCCGGTGAATCCCTCCAGAGCTCGTCGGAATGTCGATGGGCAAAAGGAACTCGGGGCCACCGGATACTTCGGTGGTGAAGAACGGGGGCGCATGTCGAGGCAGGCCGATTTCGGCGAGAAAGCGCGAATCATCTTGAAGCAGGCGGAGCTTCTGTGACTCTTCGGGTGAAAGTGTGACGATCACCTCGGCTGAGTAAAGCGTTTCGAGGTCCTTGCGTGTGATCATTTGTTCTCTCGCTCTTCTTCGCGTCGCATGTCGACGTGGATCTCGATTCTAGTACCCTTGGTCAGGCCCTTAATTTTCTGTTCGTTGAGATCGTCGTTCATTCCTGTGTTGGTGTCGCCGTCCAGGAGGAAGAAATTCTTGTAGCTGTCCAGGCCACCCAACTGTAGGTCGACGACGTGATCCACATGCATCTTTCCAAGTCGTGCTTCGACCTGCTTCTCGACGGTGCTTTCCACCCCCCTGGTTGCGCGAAGTTTGACCATTTTCCGGAAGTTGCTGGTCATAGCGCCAAGCCGTCGGGCGTTATGGTGCGCTTGGGCCCGGTCTTCCGGCGTGAGCTCTTGACCTGCCTTCGGATGGCTCTTCGGGTGCTTCTTGTCGCGCCACGCATGATAGGAAGGGCTTGCAGCCTTACGGAACGTCTCATCGCGTTCACTCGCACGCATGATCGCCAGGGACTTGCGAGTGAAGCCGATCAGGTCATATTTGTCCTTGCGGTGCAGTGTGGCCGAGGCAGTGAGTAGCTCGGGGTCCACTTGCTCACCGGGCTGACCGGAGCGCAGCTTCTCCTTCTGGGCGTTTGCGAATTCGTCACTGATGAGTTCTCGGAAGGCATTCCGGTATTCCTCGATCGGCGGTTCTTCTGTTTCGGGGGTGCTTGTCTCTGGTTCCGCCTCAAGTCCGTTCTGGACGTCGCGCTCCGCAGCCCTGATCCTTTGGAGCGGCTTGTCCGCGAGATCCTTTTTCGCCGCCTCATCCAGTTCCTCGACGAGCTTTTCCATCTTGGTGATGAAATCTGCCTCGCTTTCCGGACCTTTGAAAAAGAGCCAGTCGTCGAAATTCTCGATGCCCAACGCTTCTTTGAGGCGCTCCTCCCTGTTCGACCCCCGCTCCCCTTGCACGATGAGTTCGAGCTTCTTCCGGGTTGCTTCCGTTACGGTCCCCCTTGGGTTCAAGGTGGCCGTGAACCTTGCCGGGTCGGTGCTGTTCACTTCCAGGCTCGACAGCCGGTACCAGGCCTTCCAGGCCAGCATGGAAGCCTTCAGACGGAACTGCTTGGCGCCCTTTTGGGTCAGCCTGTCGATCTTCGGACGCAGGCGAGCGATGATCTTCTGTAGGCGAGCGTCCTTAGAGTCCTTGGAGTTTTCCTCTTCCTTGCGCTTGTCCTTTTCCTCCCTGGACTTGGGCCTGCCCGGACCGGTCTTCCCTGGCTTGGGCCCCGTCTTCCCCGGCCCTTTGCGCCCGCCCGGCTTCGAGCCCAGCTTGTCCTTCGGCTTCCCAGGCCTGTCCTTGTCCTTGGGCTTCCCCGGACCGTCCTTGTCCTTTGGCTTGCCCGGCTTGTCGCCGCCCTTGTCGTTCCTCGGCTTCGTGCCGTCGCCGTCCTTGTCCTTGGGCTTGCCGGGACCATCCTGGTCCTTGGGCTTGTCCGTGTTGCCGTTGTCGTCCTTCGGCTTGTCCGGCGTCTTGCCGTCCGTGTCCTTCGGCTTCGGCTTCGCGTCCGGGTCAGGCTTCGGCTTGGGTTCCGGCTTCGGCTCGGGTTTCGGGGCCGGGGTCGGTCGGGTGTCCGGCTTGTCGTCGTCCTTCTTGTCCGTGCCCGGCTTCGAAGGGGCGTCCTTCTTGCCGTCGTCCTTGCCCTTCGGGGGCGTGGGCTTCTTCGGGTCCGGTTTCGACGGGGGCCTCTTGCCGGGCGGCATGTTGGACGGGCTGGACTTGGACGGAGTGTCCTTCTCCTTGGGCTTCTCGCCGGGGCGGTCTCCCTTGCCGTCCTGCGTCGTCGGCTTCTCGTCCTTCGGCTTGTCGCCCTGGCCGGCCTTCCCGTCCTGGCCGGGCTTCTTGCCCTTGCCGTCGCCCTTGTCGTCCCCGCCCGAACCATCCTTCCCCTTGTCCCCGTTACCGCCCTTGTCCTTGCCGAGCTTCTGCGCCACGCCCTTCAAGCGGCGGCCGACCTTCGCGACGTACTTTCCGATGCCGCTCAACAACGCCTCGTACGCGAGTTCAAGGAGGGCCACGATCCCCGCCGCCACCGCCTTCGCGAAGAGCACCCCGGCGCCGCCCCTGCGTACCGACTTAAGCCACTCGATGACCGCGCCGATCGCGCGCAGGATCTCGCTGAGCGCGCCGATCGCCGTCTTGATCGCGTCGATGACGGCCATCACCCAGCCCGCGCCGGGGATCAGCTTCGCGATCACCTTCGTGATGACGATCTCGCCGATGATGAAGGGGAGCATGGGGACGATCGCGTCCCAGGTCTCCTTCACGATCTTCTCAAGGGTGAAGCCGCCCTTGATGAGCTTGTCGATGATCGCCTTCGGAATGCCGATGATCTCCTCGATCTTCGACTGGAACCATTCCTTCACGGCGGACTGGACCTCGCGGAACAGATGGTTCTTCGCGCCGTCCACCGCAGAGTTCTTCGCGCCGCTCAGCCAGCCGCCCGGGTCGGACATGAAGTCGACCGCGATCATCATGAACTCGCCCAGGGCGCCGAGGAGTTTGGACGCGTACTCCAAAACCGTCTTGATGGCGTCCACGACGGCCTTGACGACGTCCATGAGCATCTTCTTCAGGACGCTCAGGATGCTGCTCAGCGCCTTCGCGATGCGGTCGAGCAGGTCCGTGATGGCCTGCTTCAGGGCTGCCGCGAGCTTGGTGACGAAGGCGATCGCCGCGGCGACCAGGTCCGTGATGAGCTTCCAGACGCGCTTGGCCAGGTCGACGATCGCCTTGACCAGGTTCTTGGCGAACTCGATCAGGTCCTTGATGAGCTCCTTGACCGCTTCGACGATGGCCTTGCGGGCCGCGTTGATCCAGCCCTCGACTCGCTCCTTGAACTCCTTGATCTTGTCGACGATCGCCTTGCGAGCGGCCTTGATGGCCTTGACGATCTTGTCCTTGATCTCGATGACCTTCTTCTTGATCCAGTCGAAGGCCTTCGATACCCAGTTCCCCGACTCGTTCGCCGCGGTCTTGGTGTGGTTCTTGGCTTCTTCCTCGCCCTCCTTGCCCCTCGTCTGGATCTTCTCGTCGTTCTCCTTCTCCTCCCTCTTCGCCTTCTCGTCGGTCTTCTTCTCTTCGTCTTCGACGTCCGTCCGGGCCTTCTTATGGCGCTCCGACTTCTTCGTGCCGAGCTTCTTGAGCTCCTCGTCCTGGCCCTTGCGCCAAGTGCCGCGCTCCGACTTGACCTCGGACTTGGCCTTCGCGCGCTCGTCCGCCTGTTCGCGGGTGCTCTTCGCTACCTCGGTCCTGACCTGCCGCTTCTGCTTCTGCTCCGACTCGCGAAAACCCTTGTCCTTGGTCTTGCGTCCTTCTGACACCCCCTGTGCGCCCTTGCTGAACGCGCCCTGGAACTCGGCCTTCCGGTCGTGCTCGGCCACCTTCGACGCGGCCTCCGCGGGCACCGCGCCCGTCGATGCCTTGCCCGTACGCACCCCGCCCTGGCCGGCCTCGCCGCTCGGCACCTTGGCCTTCAACTGCTCCTTGGGCGCGTCGGGGTAGACCTGGTCTTCGCCCATCGAGCGGCTGGCGTCGTCCCGGCCGGTCTCGACCGCTTCCCGGCCCTTGCTGTCGACCGCCTCGCCCTGCTCGCCGGCCTTGTCGTCCGCGGCGCCCTTCATCTCCACGCCCGGCGCCTGGCCCGACTTGGCCTCCTTGAGGGCGTCGTCCCCGGTCGGCAGGCCGGCGAACTTGGCGGCCAGCTTCTGCTCGTCCACCACCGGTTTGTCGGCGCCGAAGAAGCTCGCGATCCCGTTCACGAGCTTTCCGCCGACGAAGCCCAGGCCCATCATGAAGGTGTCCCAGCCGCCGGGCTCCTCCATCTTCTCGGCCTCGATCTGGCCCTCGGGCTTCTTTGCGCCCGTGACCTCGGCCTTCTCGTCCTTGGGCGCGTCGGACTTCTTCGCCGCGTCCTCGTTGTACTTGGCGGGCGCGTCGGTCTGCGGCTTCCCCTGCAAGGTCTGCGGCGAACCCGCCGGACGCTCTACGCTCGGCGGGGCCGCGGCGAGCTTCTTGTGTTCGTCGCCGACCGTACGGTCCACCGAACCGCCCACGCCGCCCATCGCCTCAAGGGCCCTGTGGGGCTTGAGCTTTGACGCAGACGACAGGCCGGCCTCCGGGGACACCTGGGACAGGTTCGGGGCCGGGGGCGAGTCCTTGCTCTTGCCCTTGCCGGCAGCGGCTCCCTTGGCGCCGCCTCCGCCCCCGCCTCCACCGCCCGGCGCCTTGGGCACAGCGGCTGCCTTGGGCGACGCGGAGGCCGGTTCCTCCTTCGCGGCCGGCTCGTCCTTCCGCGCCTTCGTCTCCTGGGCCGTATTCTTCGGCGGGTCCTTCGGCGCGGGCTCCGACTCCTTCGGGACCGCCTGGGGCGCCGGCGCTTTCGTCTCCTTCTCGGCGCCCGAGTCCCGCGGCGCCTCGGACTCCGCCGAGCTGCTCGTGCCGCCCGGCTCGGCCGCGTTCGAGCCTCCTGTGACATGTGAATCCCGTGCGGGGGAAGGGGACTTGTCGTCCTGCTGCCTGCCGTCGGCCTGGCCCGCCGTGTCGCCGCTGTGGTCGGCCTGGCCCTTGGACGCGGGGTCCGACTCCGACTTCTGCTGCCCGTCGTTCTTCTGCTCGTCCCGCTTCGGCTCCCCGCCCTTGCCGGCCGTCTCCGGGGCGGCCGCCGTACCGCCCGCCGCCTGCTGGGAACTCTTCTCCGGGGCCGCCCCCGCCTTGTCGCCCGCGGCCGGGGAGCCCTTCTCCTGCTTGGCCGCGGGTTCCTTGGCCTCGCCGCCGCCCTCCGTCTTGCCCGGCGCCTCCTGCACTGTCCGCTGCATGGCGGCCGGACCGGCCTTCGGGTCGTCCCCGTCCTTGGGGTCCTTCGACGGGGAGCCCGGACCGGGACGCTGCTCGGCGGCGCCCTCCAGGCCCACCCGCCCGTCGGTCTCGGGGCTGCCCTCCGTCTCGGTCGACGGCGCGGGCTCAGCGGCTGCCTCTGCCTCCGCCTCATCCGGTTCGTCCTCGGCCTGTTCGTCCTCGGCGTCCTCCGCGTCCCGCTCCGCCTGCACCTGGTCGGCCTTCGTCGGCGGAGGAGCGGGGAACGTCGGGACCTGGGCCGTACTGGTCTCGCCGGGGCCGACCTTGTCCGCGGTCGGCACGGCGGACACGTCGAGGTCCTTCTCCGGCAGGAAGTCCTCCGGGGCCAGCTTGGTGTCCCAGGCGCTCTTCTCTGCGCCGCCGACGTCCACCTCGGACGCGCTGCCCGATCGGAACGGGTCCTCATCGGCCCGTTCCTCGTCGTCCAGGAGGTCCTGGTTGCGTACGCCGTCCAACCTGCTGGTCCTGCCGGGGAGTTGAGTGTCCCGGCCCACAGCGGGAGAGCCCTCCGGCTGCTTCGCCCCGGCCTTGTCCTCCTGCTTCGCCTGGCCCGCGGTGAGCGCATCGGCCGCGCCTGGACGGTTCTTGGCGGCCGACTCCTCCTCGCTCGCGGCCGCCGCGACCTGCTGCTCGGGCTGCTCCGCGCCCTGCTCGCCCCCCTTCTCCTCCCTGCCCCCCTCCTCCTTGCCGCTCTTGTCGGAGCCGCTCTGCGGGGAGTCCTTCGCGCCGGACTCCTGCTGCTGCTCGCCGCCCTTGGACGCACCGCCCGACGTCTCCTGACGGGATGCCTCGGTCGCCTGGGCCCCCTGCCCGCCGGTCTGCTCCTGCTTGCCGCCGCCCCGCTCCGGTGACCGTGCGCCGCCGCTCTCCGCCGGGTAGCCCGGCCGCTCGTCACGCTGGTCCTCCTCGCCACCGCGCGGCGCCTGCGCCCCCTGAGGGGTGCTCCCGCGCCGCGGCGTACCGCCGTTCTGCGGTGTGCTGCCCTGCGCACCCTCCTCTACGGCCCGGTCCTTCTCCGGTCCCGGCGCCGAGTCCGGCCGCTCCTCCTCGGCCCGCAACTCCGCGGCCGTCTGCTCCTCGGCGGTACGGTCGGCCCGCAGCTCGGCCGCCGTGTCCGCCTCGACGTACGGGGCGTCCTGAGCCGCCCACTCCGCGGAGCCGGCGCCCAATTCGCCCTGCGCCTCGATCTCGTCGACGAGGTCCAGCACCCGGTCGTGCTCCGAGCCGAGCAGCCGGCTCTCCAGGCGCACGAGGACGCCGTCGAGCAACTCCTCGGGCAGGCGGGCGAGTTGCTTGCGGGTGCGCTGGGAGAGGTCCTCGGGGTCGCCGCGCAGGGAGCGTACGAGGGAGTTCGCGAGGCGGTCGACGAGGGTCGCCGGGTCGAGGGCCTCGGCGCGGTTCCGGTCGGCGTCGACGGTGGCGTAGCGCAGCCAGCCGGGGGTGGCCTGGTCCTCGGCGACGTCGGCCGTGGACTCCTGCGGGCCGGTCCGCGAAGGACGGACGAGGTTCTGGGCGGCCGCTTCCGCCTCCCGCTCGATCGCCTGCTGCGGCACGCTCACCGCGCCCAGTTCCCGGCCCGCGCGCAACGTGCCGAGGCCGTGCGGGTTCTGGACGGTGTGCAGGAGCTCGTGGGCGAGGAGGCGGCGGCCTTCGTCCGTGCCCGGTTTGAAGGTGCCCTCGCGGAAGAAGATGTCCTGGCCGACGGCGACCGCGTCGGCGCCGAGGAGTTCCGTCAGCTGTCCGGCGTCCCGGTCGGTGTGCAGGCGTACGCGGCTGAGGTCGTGGCCGAGTCTTTCCTCCAACTCCCGCCGCACGCCCGGGTCGAGAGGCTGTCCGGCACCGCTGACGATGTCCTTGGGCTCGGGGGTGCGGGAGTTGGCGGCACGCTCCTTGCGCCTGCGCCGGCGCTGTTCGGCGGCCTGCTCGGAACGGGCGTCCTGGGCCTGGGAGCTCATCGCGTCACCTCCCCGTGGCCGCTGAGCCCTTCGTGTACCGCGCGGGCCAGTTCCTGGCCGAGGCGGCGGGCGGACAGGCCGGCGGGCAGGGGCGGGAGGCCGGTCAGGGCGTCGGCGGCGAGCGCGCCGTCCGAGGCGAGCGGGACGCCGTGGGTCCGGATCAGGCGGGTCAGCTCACGTTCGAAGGCGTCCGTCACCCGTTCCGGGTCCACGGCGAAGCCGTTCAGGGCGAGTTCGCCGATCTCCACCCTGATCTCCCGCGGCTCGCCGTGCGGCGACGCGTTCACACCCATCCCCGCACCTCCCCCGGCGTCAGGGAGCGCTCCAGCTTCTGGTACTCGGTGCGCGCCGCGGCGAGCATGTGCCGCATCTGGAGCCGGTCGCCCTCCTCGGCCGCGAGGAAGGCCCCGGACAGCGCGATGTTGCGGATCGAGCCGCCGGCGACGGTGAGCTGGGCGAGCAGGCCCGGGTCGATGTCCTTGACGGGGGCCCGCGACGGCAGCACCCGGCGCCAGATCTCGGCGCGCTCGTGCTCGGCCGGGAAGGGGAAGTCGACGACGAAGCGGATGCGGCGCAGGAAGGCGGTGTCGAGGGCCTTCTTCATGTTGGTGGTGAGGATGGCGAGGCCGCGGTAGGCCTCCATCCGCATCAGCAGGTAGCTGACCTCCAGGTTGGCGTACCGGTCGTGGCTGTCCTTGACCTCGCTGCGCTTGCCGAACAGCGCGTCGGCCTCGTCGAACAGCAGCAGCGCGCCGCCGCGTTCGGCGGCGTCGAAGACGCGGCGCAGGTTCTTCTCGGTCTCGCCGATGTACTTGCTGACGACCTGGGAGAGATCGACGATGAACAGGTCGAGGCCGAGTTCCTTCGCCATGACCTCGGCGGCCAGCGTCTTTCCGGTGCCGGAGCCGCCCGCGAACAGGGCCGTGACACCGAGGCCGCGCCGCAACGTCCCGGCGAATCCCCATTGCTGATGGACCGTCGGCCGCTGGCGCACATGGGCGACGATCTCGCGCAGCACGCCGGTCTGCCGGTCGTGCAGGACCAGGTCGCCCCAGCCCGCCTCGGGTTCGATCCGGCGGCCGAGCTCGTCCATGCCGATCCGGGCCTCCTCCAGGCCCGCCCGCCAGGCGAGTTCGGCGGCGTCGAGGGTGTCCTCGTAGGGGAGCCGGCGGCGTACGGTCGCGGCGGCGGTCCGGATGACGTGTGGGGGCATCTGGAACTGGGCGACCAGGGAACGCAGTTCGACGTCGTCGAGGTCGGCGATCGGCTGCATCGCCCGGCCCCACAGCTCGACCTGCTCCTCCTCGTCGAGCCGCGGTACCGCCACCCGCGCCCCGTGCGGCCGGTCCGAGCGCAGCGGGTCCTCGCTGGACACGACGAACGGTACGGCCGCCCCGGCCAGGAACGACTCGGTCGCCGCCCGCTGGTCCCGGTCCAGGTCGCCTACCTCGACGAGCAGCGCGGCGGGCAGCAGGATCGCCTCGCGCTGCCAGAGCCGGGCGAGCCGGTCGCGTTCGGCGGGGTCGGCCGGGATGTCCTCGGCGCCGAGCGCGTACAGCCCGAGCCCGGAGCGGGCGGCCGCCGCGGCGGCGATGTCGGCACGGCTGCGCAGATCGCCGCCGGTCACCTCGACGAGCAGCGGCGCGTCGGGGCTCGCCCCCGTCGTCCAGCCCTCGGCGACGCGGCTCGCGGCCAGGTCGTACGACGGTGGCAGCTGCTCCGGCACCGACGTGCGGCGCAGGCGGCCGTGCAGGCGGGCGTCGAGATAGGGCGAGCCCAGCAGGAAGTGCAGGATCCGCTCGTCGAGGCGCAGGCGTGAGGTCGTCAGCCGGGACTCGTCGTCGAGCTCGACGATCCGCCAGCGCCGCAGTGGCGCGACAGGAGTGAGGGCGCTCCAGTGGGGTTCGGCGAGGGCGGCCAGGGCGAGCGAGAAGGTCGGGTACGCCCGCTGGGGGTCCCCGCAGGCCGCGGCGCAGCGGGCGGCGGTCGTGGGGTCGAGTTCGTCGGCGGCGGCGAGCAGGATCAGGTCGCGTTCGAAGGGGGTGAGGCCGAAGCAGGTGACGAGGGCGTCGAGGGGGGCGGTGCCCGGGGCGGCCAGGGGTGCCGGACTCGCGGAACCCGCGGCGGTCGGGGCGTCGGCGTCCGGGCCGGATGCCGCACCGGAGCCGGTGGCGTGGGCGTCGACGCGCGCCAGGACGCGCCGGATCTCCGCGGTCAGCGTTGTCCCGGCACTGTGTCCGTCGGCCGTGCCCGACGGACCCGGCGTCCCCGAAGTCCCGGCCGTGCCCGGCTCGTTCGTCCCCATGTCCTCACCTGCCCCCGTCGTGTCCGTCCCGTGGCACTGCTCGGTTCACTGCTCGGTCCTGTCGTCGGCGTCGTCCGCCTTCCGCGGGCCGGAGCGAGTCGAACGGGGGGTGCGGGCGGGCGCCTTACGGGTGCGGGCCGGGGCCTTCGCGACGGTCTTCGCGGCCTTCTTGGCGGCGGCCGGGGCCTGCTGCTCGACGAGGGCCTGGCCTCCCGGCCGGGCGGGAGCCGCCGCCTCGCCGTCCGCGGCCTCGCTCGCGGGACCTGTCGCCGACGGCTCCTCGGCCCTCGCCCCGGCCCCCGGGGGGACCGGCGCCCCGGGCGCCCCGAACGGCAGGACCCGGACGTCCGGCCGCTCCACGGGCTTCGCCGGGACGGGCTTCTCGCGTCCGTCGATGAGGACGAGGGTCGCCTGGTAGACCACCGACAGCGAGTACGGCGTCTGGTAGAGCATCCCCCACAGCTTCGACGTCTCGTCGATGTCCATGACCGTGGGGGTGAACCGCACCCGCTGGGCCGCTTCGGCGAGATCGCTGTCCGCGAGGTGCGGGAGGTGACCGGTCTCCTCGATGACGTCCTGCGGCAGGATCGGGATCTCGTGCAGGGTGCGCACCACGGAGCCGATGAGCCGCTGGCCGACCAGGGTCGTCTCGTCGCCGTACGCGGTGATGAGGTAGTGCAGGTCCAGCGCGGCGGCCGGCCGCTTCACCAGCCTGCCGTCAAAGGCCCGGGTCGGCAGGTCGTTGTTGCGCATCGAGGTGTTGGGCGTGACCTGGTAGAGGAACACGTTGAGGGTGGGATGGTCCGGCGGCTCCGTCGGCGGCTTGTGCGGCTCCACCTTCACGGCCTCGTCGAACTCCGGGCCCACGTTGGACGCGAGCAGCAGGGCGAGGGCCTGGGTGACATGGGCGATGGCGAGTGCGTTGCTCATGGCGTCGGTTCCTCGGTTCCTCGGTCTGTCATGTCACTCCCGCCCTCGCGCCAGATAGTCGGCCAGGCTCAGGGTCGCGCCCGGTCGCTCCGTCGCCGGCGTGCGCTTGCGGGGGCCGCCGGACGGCGACGGTCCCGCCGTCACCTCCAGCCGCCCGATCTGCACCTGCACCACCTGCTCGGGCGTCCGCGACGGGCGCCGCGCGCCGGCCTGTCGTACCGCGTCCCGGGCTGCCGCCGTGTCCGCGGCGCTGGGGCGCAGCGCCGCGGACACGGCAGCGGGAGCGGCGTCCGTCCCCGGGGGGATGGGAACGGCCGCCGCGGTCTGGGCAGCGCCCCGCTCGGGACGTCCGCGGCCCGACGCCCGCTGTACGGCGTCGGGCGTCGGCCGGGGCTCGGCGGCGAGCGGCGCGACGGGGCGCAGCAGGGGTGTCTCGGGCAGGGGCCGCGGTGCCGGGTCGGCCGGGGCGCGTTCGGTGCGTACGACCGTGCGTTCCCGTTCCGTGTGCGACCGGGCCGGGGGCGTCGCGGGGCGCGTCGCCTCCCCCTGCCGTACGGCGGACGGTGTGGTGGCGGGCCACAGCAGGTCGGTGCCGTCGTCCGGGTCCGGTGCCGTGCTCCGTACCGCCTCGACCCGCTCGAACGGGCCGGGCAGCCGGGGTCGTACCCGGACCACGCCCGGGCGGTTTCCGGCGGCGGCCGGGGTGTGCCGGGCGATCAGCCGGTCGAGGAAGTCGGGCACCGGCGCCCCGTCGGCGTCAGACATCCGCACACAGCTCCAGGTAGTAGCGGCGCCGCAGCGGGCTGAGCGCCAGGATCTCCGGCTCGCTCCAGCCGTACGACGTGGCGAGCAGATGGACGTCGAGCAGCAGGTCCCTTGCCCAGGCGTCCAGTTCGGTCCACAGGTAGGACGCGATGTCCAGCTCGGCCCGGGTGGCCTCGCCGCACTCGGGGCAGGCGATGTTGAGCGTGACGTCGGCCCCCGGGTCGGCGGCCTCGACCGCCTCGGCGATCCGGCGCTGGACCGGGACCGGCAGGTCGCCGGCGACCGCCGCCGTACCGTCGCGCACCGCCGAGACGAGGCACCGGGCGAGCAGGGCCGCACGCGGGTCCGCCGCCCGGGCCGCCGCCGTCAGGTCGGCGACACCGGGCAGCCTGAACTCCACGTCCCAGCCGTCCTGCCGGACCCGCACGACGGAGTCACCGGGCCCGCCCGGACCGCCGAGCGAGCGTGCGAACTCCCCGGCGTCCAGGTCGAACTCCATGTCCGCCCCGCACGCCGAGCACGCCAGCCGCACCTGCATCCGCTCCCCGAACAGGGCGCGGCGCAGCGCGAACAGGTCGGCCTCGCGCTCCCCCACCGGCAGCACCGGAAGGGTCGCGGCGTCGACGTCCGGGCGCGCCGTGCGGTGCAGCAGCAGGGCGCGCCCCGTCGATGCCTCGGCGAGCCCCGCCTCCCAGGTGGCCAGCAGCTCGGCCGCCCCGGTGATCGCCATCTCGTCCCCCCCTCGACTACCCGTCGCTCAGGCCGGGTTGAGGAAGGAGGGCTCCTCCGGCTCGGGCACCTCGTAGTCCCGCTCCCAGCCCTCGCACTCCAGCTTCAGCGACTGGATGGCCACCGCGTTGGCGTTGGCGTCGAGCTCGCCGAGTACCTGGTACTCGCTGGGCCAGGTCCGGTACAGCTTGTGCGAGACGGCGACCTGGCCGGCTTCGTTGAGGACCTGGATCACTATGTCCTTGCGGAAGTCCGCGAGGGACACCTCGGAGCCGAGGCCCGCGCCGACCTGCCAGACCTTGTTGGCCCAGCGGTCGAACTCGGGGTCGTGGGTGACGCCGCGCTCCAGGGTGATGCCCTCGAACTCGGAGCGGCCCGGCGACTTGCGGGGCGACGAGGGGTCGCCGCCGTGGCGGTGCTTGACGACCTCCGTCGTCCGCTTCAGCGGACTGATCTTGCTGATGCCGGCGACCGTGCGACCGTCCCACAGGACCAGGAACTTGAAGTTCTTGTAGGGGTCGAAGCGATGCGCGTTGACCGTGAACTCAGCCATCGGATTCCTTCAGTTCTCCACGATTCCCGGCGCCTAGAGCGCGAACTGCCCGGACGTCTGCTGGATTTTGACGATCACGAACTCCGCCGGCCGGACCGGTGCGATGCCGACGAGGACGTTGACGATGCCGTTCTCGATGTCCTCGGTGGTCGTCGTGTCGCTGTCGCACTTGACGAAGTACGCCTCGCGCGGGGTGCCGCCCTTGAAGGCGCCCTGGCGGAAGAGCGTGTGCAGGTACGAGGAGGCGGCGAGCCGGATCTGCTGCCACAGGTTCTCGTCGTTGGGCTCGAACACCACCCACTGCAGGCCGCGCTGGAGGCTCTCCTCCACATGGAGGGCGAGCCGGCGCACCGGCACGTACTTCCACTCGCTGTCCAGCGCGTCGGAGCCCTCCAGCGTGCGCGCGCCCCAGACGACGGGGCCGGTGAGCGGGAACGTCCGCAGGACGTTGACGCCGAGCGGGTTGAGCAGGCCGGTCTCACGGTCGGTGAGGTTGACGGTGAGCGAGTGCACGCCCGCGAGCCGCGCCTCGGTGCCGGCGGGGGCCTTCCACACGCCGCGCTCGGAGTCGGTGCGGGCGATGACGCCGGCGACCGCGCCGGACGGCGGGAAGGAGCGCAGCCGGCCCGTGAGCGGGTCGGTGAGCTGGAGGTGCGGGAAGTACAGGCCCGCGTGGTTGCCGCGTACGGCGTCGAAGGCGGCGAGCCCGGCGCGTGCGGTGTCGACGCTGACCCAGGTGCTCGGGGCGTCGACCAGCAGGAAGATCCGGCGCTCGGCGCACAGCCGCTGGGCGGCCGAGATGACGGTGAGGGCGTCCTCGGTCTTCTCGTACGCGGCGAGCTCGGGCAGCGCCAGCAGGTTGACGTCGGCGACGCCGCGCAGCGCCTGGATGCCGGTCTTGTCGCCCTCTGAGCCGATGAGGTCGCGCGGTCCGGGCGCCGCGCCGTCCTCGCCGCCCTCCAGCGGGAAGACCGGCGGGTTGACGGAGGCCTCCAGGCCGAGGTCGTTGGCGCACTCGCCGAGGAAGCGGACGACGTCCTCGGGGTCGGTGGAGCCGGCGACGACCTGGATGCGGCGGCCGAAGGCGGTGACCTCGGCGCCGGCGAACGCGTGCTTGCCGGGCGCGTCGGGCAGGGCGCGCAGCTTGCGCTCCAGCAGCAGCGCCAACTCGGCGACGCTGCAAGGGGCTTCGCCGTCGCAGTCGGGGTCGTAGAGGGTGAACTCGCGCTCCACCTCGCCGATCTTGACCGTCAGGTCGACGGCCAGGTTCGGGAGTGCGTCGCCGAAGGGCTTGGAGACGGTGCCGGACGGGTCGGGGCGGCCCTCGCCGACGACCTCGACGCGGATCAGCTTCGAGGCGGCGTTGATCACGGTCTGCGCGTAGCGGCCGTTGGCGGCGTCCATGGACAGGCCCGTGAAGCTCTCGCGGGCGTCGCCCTTGGCGTCGTAGACGCGGAGGTTGAAGGTCTCGTCGGGGCACGGGGTGTCGTGGTCGACGGCGACGCGCAGGCCGTTGCCCCAGAGGCCGGGTTCCTTGGCGTGCACTTCGAGGGCCGGGCCCTCGCTGTGGCCCTCGGTGGACTTGAGGGTGACGCAGGCGGCCTTGCCGCTGCCGGCCTTGGCGACGCGGACGATCACCGCGACGGTGCCGCCGTTGCCGAAGAACTGGTGGACCGCGTAGCCGACGGCGCTCTGGGCGCTCAGGCCCCCGAAGCGGCGCTCGAACTCCGTGAAGCTGGTGACGCGTACCGGCTCGTTCAGCGGACCACGCCGGGTGTGCCCCACGAAGGCGGTCACGGACGTGGTCAGGGTCGAGATCGTGCGGGTGCTGCTGGGGAGTTCCTCGACGTAGACGCCGGGATACGTCGGCTTTGCGGCGCTGACCGCGCTCATCGGCATTCCCCCTCCTTATCCCTGTTCCGGGTACCGGACAAAGGCACCAAGAGATGGCAGAGGGAGGCATTCCCGACCCGGGGCACGAAAACGCCACTCACACGGGCGACGTCATCACGTGCACCGCACCAGTTTCCCCCGTCATCACCGCCGGCGTTCGGCCGCACGGCTCAAGCAAACGCGCTTGTGACTCCTGATGCTCAAGTGCTCAACCCACCTTGATGCGTTCGGAGTTGACCGAACAAGGCGCCTTCAGGCCACCCCGGGAGGGGGTTTTGTGAAGACCCCCTCCCGGCATCCGCACATCCCGCCTGCGCGCCCCGGGCAGCTGGTTCACAGATTCCGCACAGAGGTGTCACCGAGGAGCCCCGGAGGGACCCCGACCCGCGACCGAGTGGCCCCGCCCACGTTGTTCGACTGGTCGCACGGACGTACGGTCTCCCCGAGTCGCACACATCGTGCCGTGGCCGGTTTTCCGGGGGTGACGACAACCCCGCCGCCCGCGACCCACCCCCTATAGAGCCGGTGAAATCTCACCTCCATGTCTTGACATACGGCTGAAACCATTCGTAGCTTGGCGCATCATTTAGATGCGTGAAGCGAGTTCACGTACATGAACTCCAGATCCAACGGAGTGTGTCCATGCGGGATCACCGACGACGTCGCCGCCCGGCCGCCCTGCTCGTCGCCACGGCGCTCGCGTTCGGAACGGCCGCATGCGGCTCCGGTTCCGGCAGCGCGAGCAGCGACGACCCGAACACGCTGGAGGTATGGACCCGGAGCGATCCGGACTCCGCCGCCACCTACGACCGGGTCTTCGCCGCCTTCACCAAGAAGACCGGCATCAAGATCGACTACCAGCCGGTCATCAACTTCGACCAACAGCTCCAGAGCCGCGCGTCCACCAAGGACCTGCCGGACGTCATGATCAACGACACCGCGCTGATGGGCAGCTACCAGAGCCAGGGGCTGCTCAAGCCGATCGACCCCGCGTCGATCACCGGCGGTGACCAGATCACCGACAAGTCCTGGTCGTCCACCGTCGGCATCGACGGGAAGCACTACGGCGTACCGTACTCCCGCCAGGCCATGACCCTGATGATCCGGACGGACTGGCTGAAGAAGCTCGGGCTCGAGGTGCCGACGACCTGGCAGGAGATGCTCTCCGTCGCCAAGGCCTTCGCCACCGAGGACCCGGACGGCGACGGCAAGGCCGACACCTACGGCATCGTGGCCCCGGGCAGCGCCCAGAACGGCTACGCGGCCTGGTGGAGCTCCAGCTTCCTGTGGCAGGGCGGCGCCAAGCTCATCGAGCCCGACGGCAAGGGCAGGTACACCCCGGCCATGGACTCGGCCGCCGCGGTCAACACCGTGACCTGGATGAAGGACAACCTCTTCTGCGGCGAGAAGGGGGTCCTCCAGCCCGGCGCGATCACCGCCGTCACGTCGACGGCTACCAACTTCCAGGACGGCAACGCCGGGATGTACATGACCGGCCCGTACAACATCACGACGTTCGACGGCACGCTCGGCAAGGACAAGTACGAGGTCGTCCCCGCCCCGGCGGGCCCGGCTGGCGGCGATGTGCTGGCCGAAGGCGAGAACGTCTATCTCGGCGCCAGGACCGGCAAGGACAAGCAGGAGCGGGCGCTGGCCGCGTTCCTGGTCTCTCCCGAGGGTCAGAAGATCGCCATGACCAGCGTCGACGGCCACCAGCCCGTCGTCCGTATCCCCGTGAACTCCACGCTGGACGCGGCGAAGGTCCGCGACGACGCCCGCTGGGGGGTCGTGCAGAAGGCGTACGAGGACGCCTCCCAGCAGTTCCCGAACGCGCCGAGCTTCGCCCCGATCAAGCAGGACACCGCCGACGCGCTCAACTCGATCTTCACGTACTGCGGCGGCGACGTCCGCTCGCAGCTGGGAGAGCTCAACGACACCCTCGCCGGTGACCTCAAGGACCAGGACCTGCTGAAATGACCGCTACCGTCCCCGCCCCCGCGGCACGCAGAGGCCTCGACAAGAGGGGCCCGCACAAGAGGGCCTTCGACAAGAAGGCCGTAGTCCCGTGGCTCTTTCTGGCTCCGGGTCTGCTGCTCGCCCTCGTCTTCAAGTTCTGGCCGATGGCCAAGGGCATCTGGCTGAGCTTCTTCGACGTACGGCCCTTCCTCGGCGACCGCTGGGTCGGTCTCGACAACTACACGAGGGTCCTGACCGACCACCGCTTCCAGGACGCCATCGGGCACACCCTGATCCTGGGCATCGGGCAGTCGGTCGGCGCGATCCTCCTCGGGTTCGCCCTCGCGCTGCTCCTGGAGGGCCAGGCCCGCTCGCTGAAGATCCTGCGGACCGCCGTCTTCCTGCCCGCCGTCACGGCCACCGCGGTCGTCGGCGAGCTGTGGCGGCTGATGTACTACCCGACCTCCGACGGCCTCCTCAACAGCGGCCTGCACCTCCTCGGGCTCGGCCCCGTCCAGTTCCTCGACAACCCGAACATCGCGCTGTACTCGACGATGGTGATGGGCATCTGGATCTGGGCCCCGTACAACATGGTGATCCTCCTGGCCGGTCTCGCGGGCGTGGACCGCTCGCTGTACGAGGCGGCGGCGATGGACGGCGTCTCGCTGTGGCAGCGGCTGCGGTACATCACGATTCCCGCGATCCGTCCGGCGCTCGTCATCGTGCTCACACTCGCCACGATCCGCGGGCTGCGCGTGTTCACCGAGGTCTACGTCCTGACGGGCGGCGGCCCGGCCGGGTCCACCGACGTCTGGATCACCCGCGCCTACACCCTGGGCTTCACCCGCAACGACATCGGCGGCGCCTCCGCGGCCTCGGTCGTCCTGCTCTGCGTGACGCTGCTGCTCACCGTCACGATCAACTACCTCCGCAAGAGGGGAGACGCGCGATGAGCGCCCCCGTCATCGACCCCGTCCGGCCGGCGGCCCCTGACTCCCCGGCCGGACGGAGCACCAAGGCACAGCGGACCACCCCGGCCCGCTTCGACACCGCCCTCGGCTGGAACGACAAGCCCGGCCTCGCCTGGGCGCTGCGCGTCCTGCTCTGTCTGATCGCCCTCGGCGTCTTCGCGGCGCCGTTCCTGACCATCTTCTCGGGCGCCTTCACCACCAACCCCAGCGGCTCCTCGCTGTCGTTCCTGCCGCACGACAGCACGCTGTCGAACTTCACCGTGGCGGGCGAGCGCGGCATCTGGGACTACCTCGGCAACTCCCTCGTCATCGCGGGCGGCGGGCTGCTGCTCCAGCTCGTGGTGTGCACGCTGGCCGCCTACGCGCTGGCCCGGCACCGGTTCCGCGGGCAGGCGCTGATCATGATGCTGTTCATGATGACGCTGATGCTCCCCGAGGAGGTCATCGCGATCCCGCTGTCGCTGGTCCTCGGCGACGTCCCCGTGGTCCACCTGGACCTCAAGGGCACCGTCTGGGGCGTCATCCTGCCGCTGGGCGCCTGGGGCTTCTCGGTGATGATGCTGACCGAGTTCATGCGGGACATCCCGGCCGAGATCGAGGAAGCCGCCCGCCTCGACGGCGTGGGCGAGCTCAGGATGCTCTGGCAGGTCGTCCTGCCGCTGTGCAAGCCCGCGCTCGGCGTGGCCGGCGTGCTCGGCTTCATCATGATCTGGGACCAGTACCTGCTGCCCCTGATCGCCGCCAAGGACCCCACCGACTACACGGTCACCGTCGCCCTGTCCATCCTGCGCACCGACCCCCAGGTCGGCTCCGGGGTGGTCCTGGCCGGTGCGGTCATCGCCCTGATCCCCAGCCTGATCGTCTATCTGCTCCTCCAGCGCTCGTTGGTCACCGGCATCGCCGCCGGCGCCACCAAGGGCTGACCCCTACCCCCACGTGTGAGAGAGACATGAAGTTCCAAGGAGTGCTGTTCTTCCCCGTCACGCCGTTCGGCGCGGACGGGTCACTGGACGAGGCACGGCTGGCCCAGCACATCGAGGCCGGAGTCGCGGCGGGCGCGGGCGGCGTGTTCGTCGCCTGCGGCACCGGCGAGTTCCACGCCCTGACGTCCGACGAGATCGAGCGCGCGACGCGGATCGCCGTCGAGACGACCGCCGGCCGCGTCCCCGTCCTGGCGGCGGCGGGCGGCCCGCCCCCGGTGGCCCGCGACCAGGCCGGCCGCGTCGCACGGGCCGGCGCCGACGGCATCCTGCTGCTGCCGCCGTACCTGGTGACGGCGCCGCAGCAGGGCCTGGTGCGGTACGTCGAGGAGGTCACCGCCGCGACCGACCTGCCGGTGATCTTCTACCAGCGCGGCACCGCCCGCCTCACCGAGACCACGGCGGCCGAGATCGCCGCCCTGCCGAAGGTCGTCGGCCTCAAGGACGGCCTCGGCGACATCGAGCGGATGCACCGCATCGTCCGGGCCGTACGCGCCGTGCCCGGCGGAGCGGACTTCCAGTTCTTCAACGGCCTGCCCACCGCCGAGATGACCGCGCCCGCCTACCAGGGCATCGGCGTCGACCTGTACTCCTCGGCCGTCTTCGCCTTCGCCCCGGAGATCGCGCTGGCCTTCCACCAGGCGCTGGCCCGCGACGACCGCGACCTGGTGACGACCCTGCTGGACGAGTTCTACGGCCCCCTCGTCGAACTCCGCGACGAGGTCCCCGGCTACGCCGTGGCGCTGGTCAAGGCCGGAGTGACCCTCCGCGGCCTCGACGTCGGCGGTGTCCGCGCGCCGCTGGTCGACCCCACACCGGAGCATGTCGCCCGGCTCGCGAAACTGATCGACCACGCTCTGGAGGCGGTCCGCGCATGAGCACCACCGTCGGCACCCGCATCCGCGAGCTGATCGTCACCCCGATCGCCTTCCGCGACCCGCCCCTGCTCAACTCCAACGGCGTCCACGAGCCGCTCGCCCTGCGCGTCATCCTCCAACTCGTCCTGGAGGACGGCACGGTGGGCCTCGGCGAGTCGCCGGGCGGCGTCGCCCGCCTGGAGCGGCTGCACGCGGCGGCGAAGGTCGTCGTCGGCATGGACGTCTTCGACACCACGGCCGTCACCGCCGCGATCGACGCCGCGCTGCTGCCCACGGTGCCCAGCTCCCACGAGCGCGGCTGGACCACCTCGGCGGTCGAGGTCGCCTGCCTCGACGCCCAGGGCAAGCTGCTCGACCGCCCGGTCAGCGACCTGCTCGGCGGCAAGGTCCGCGACTCCGTGCCGTTCGCGGCGTACCTCTTCTACAAGTGGGCCGAACACCCGGCCCTCGACGGCCGCGTGGCCGTGGGTGACGACTGGGGCGAGGCGCTGGACCCGGCCGGGATCGTCGAGCAGGCCCGGCTGATGCAACAGCGGTACGGGTTCGAGTCGTTCAAGCTCAAGGGCGGGGTCTTCCCGCCCGACGAGGAGATCGCGGCGATCAAGGCGCTCGCGGAGGCCTTCCCCGGGCAGCCGCTGCGGCTGGACCCCAACGTCGCCTGGACAGTGGAGACTTCGCGGTACGTCGCCCGTGAGCTGGACGGCGTCCTGGAGTACCTGGAGGACCCGACCGCGACGATCCCGGGCATGGCGGAGGTGGCGAAGGGCTCACCGCTCCCGCTCGCCACCAACATGTGCGTGATCGCCTGGGAGCATCTGCGTCCGGCGATCGAGCAGAACGCGATCCAGGTGCTCCTCACCGACCACCACTACTGGGGCGGACTGCGCCGCACCCGTGAACTGGCGGCGGTCTGCGAGGCGTTCGGTATCGCCCTGTCGATGCACTCCAACTCGCACCTGGGGATCAGCCTCGCCGCGATGACCCATGTGGCGGCGGCCATCCCCAACCTCGACCACTCCTGCGACACGCACTACCCGTGGAACTCCGCCGACGACGTGATCGTCCCCGGTGTACTGGAGCTGCGTGACGGAGCGGTCGCGGTCCCGACCGGGCCCGGTCTCGGCGTCGAGCTCGACCACGACGCCCTCGACCGGCTGCACCGGCTGTACGTGGAGTCGGGCGTACGCAGCCGGGACGATACGGGTTACATGCGGCGGATCCACCCGGAGTACGAACTGCGGCTGCCGCGCTGGTGATTCGGGACAGGGCGGTCGGGGCCCCTTAGGGTGGCCCCGACCGCACGACCGGAGGGGTGAGCGCGTGGGCGAGGACGGTTCGGCGAGCGTGTTGGTGACCGGGGGCAGCGGGTTCGTCGGCAGTCATCTGGTCAAGCGACTGCTGGAGCGCGGCTACCTGGTCCATGCCACCGTGCGAGACATGGCCGACACCGCGAAGGTACGGCCCCTGCGGGAGATGCAGGAGGCCCATCCGGACCGGCTCCGGCTGTTCGAGGCCGACTTGCTGACCGAGGGCTCCTTCGACGCGGCGACGGCCGGCTGCCGGGTGGTGTTCCATGTGGCCTCGCCGTTCCGGATGCCGGAGAAGATCAAGGACGGCCGCCGGGACATGGTCGACCCGGCCCTGCTGGGCACACGCAACGTACTGGCGGCCGTCGAGCGCACGCCCACCGTCGAGCGGCTGGTCCTCACGTCCACGGTGGGCGCGGTCTTCGGCGACTACACCGACGTACTGGCCATGGACGACGCGGTGCTGTCGGAGCGGTACTTCAACACCACCAGCACCATGGAGAACAACCCGTACCACTACGCGAAGACGGTCGCGGAGCGCGCGGCGTGGGACGCGGAGGCCGCGCAGGACCGTTGGCGCATGGTGTCGGTGAACCCCGGCCTGATCCTGGGCCCCTCCCTCACCCCCGCCTCGGAGTCCGGAAGCCTCTTCCTGCTGGACGAGCTGTTCAAGGGCTACTTCTTCTACGGCGCCCCGGACTTCAGCTTCACCACGGTGGACGTGCGCGACGTGGCCGACGCCCACATCGCGGCGGCGGAGAACCCGGACGCGCACGGCCGTTACATCCTCGCCGCCCCGACCATGACGTCGTTCCACGAGATGTCCCGCGTGATCCGGACCCGCCACCCCCACGACCTCCGCCTTCCGCGCACCGCGCTCCCCCACTGGCCGGTCCGTGTCCTCGGGCCCGCCTTCGGGCTGACCCAGGACTACATCCGCAAACACCTCGGCATCCGGTTCCGGGTGGACAACAGCCGCAGCGTGAGCGAACTGGGCATCACCTACCGTCCGATCGAGCAGACGCTCCTGGACCACTACGAAGCGTGGCGAAACCGCCGCGCCGCGCAGTGACTTCGGGCGCCCCACCACGCCGAGCGTCGAAGGTCACAAAAACGTATCGGACATTTCACATGTCAATCTTCACGGGGGCCTCACAAGTTCGTTAGGTTACGCATCGGACCGCACGACGACCTCCGGCGAACCCCGCCGGGACGCGCGGCCTCCGCCGAGTCCGGTGTACCCGCGAGGGTTCACTGGAGCCGGGGACCCACCGAACTCGGGGTGAATCGGCCCAACTGCCCTTTGGGGCAAGGGCCGTAGGGCACACCTTCCGGAACAACGGCCCGAACCCTCCCCCAGAGCCTGAACGGCCTGGGGGCACCCCCACCGCTAACCCGGTAGGCGGAGCACGGAAGGAGTACGTCGCCCATGGCGCCGGAACGCAGCGCGCGCCCGGGGGCTCTGAGCCTCCCTGGCATGCGCAATTCCGCACTCGCGTCGGCAGCCCTCACCTCGGTGGCCCTGCTCGCCCAGACGGCCAACGCCGCCCCTTCGGCCGCGGACGAGTCACCGAGCCGCGAGGAGGTCAGCCGACGCGTCAGCTCCCTCTACGACCAGGCCGAGTCCGACACGGGGACCTTCAACGCCACCCGTGCCTCGGCGACCGGCCCCCGCAAACGCGCCGACCGGCCGACGGCCGCCGGACGCGGGCCCTCCGCAGCCCGCAGCGCCGACAGCGGGCGCGGTGACCCCGCGCTGGACAGCCTCGCCCGGCAGTGGTTCGACGTGGCCCGCTCCACGATGGGCCCGACCGTGCGGGCCGTGCTGCCGACCGACACGACGCCGGCCCGCTCCACCGGAACCCCGGCCCCTCGCACGGGCGACGGCCGCCCCGCCCTGGAGCTCCCCGCGGCACCTGTCGCCGAGTTGACGTCCGGACCGGCCACCGCGTCGGCCGCGGTGGCCGAACTGACGGCCGGGCCCGTCACCGCCCTGCCGGCCGCTCCCGAGCCGTCGCGGGAGACCGCCGAAGCCTCGGCCGAACCCCGACAGCGGTCCTCGCTGCGAACGTCCAAGGAGCGCAACCAGCGCAAGCTCGCCGAGGCCCGCGAGTTGCTGTCCCTGCACACCGCACGGCAGGGCACCTCGCTCACGGCCGTCGGAGCCCTGCCCGCCGCCGACACCTGGAGCAGCACGGCAACCCAGGTCCAGCCCTCGGCCGAGACGCAGTGGGACGCGCTGCGCACCCAGGGACCGGGCGATCTCACCACCGTCCCGCCCGGCACGACGGCGTGGACCCCCGCACCGGCCCCGACCGACGATCCCCTGAGCGTCGACCCCCTGACCGCCCCCGCGACGAGCCAAGTCCCCGTCATGGCACAGACCTACGACCAGGTCCAGGCCCTCGACACCAGCCAGACCTACGGCACGAGCCAGACGTACGACACCGGCCAACTCCCCGTCACAGGCGCCGCCCTCACGGCGACCGCCCGGCAGGACACCCGGGCCGTGCGGGCCCTGGACTTCGCGCGTGCCCAGCTCGGCAAGCCCTGCGTCTGGGGCACGTCGGGGCCGGACGCGTACGACGGGCCCGGTCTCACACAGGCCGCTTGGAAGGCCGCCGGGATCTCCCTCCCGCGCACCGCGCCGGAGCAGGCGACCGCCGGCCAGGGGATCGCGCTCCCCTACCTCGAACCCGGCGACCTGGTCCTCTTCCACGTCGGACACGTCGGGATCTACTCCGGAAACGGCATGATGATCCACGCCCCGGGGCCGGGGGCGGCCATTCGCGAGGAGTCGATCCACTACGCCGGCGAGTCGGCGATCCACAGCGCGATACGGCCCGCCTGAGTCCAGGACGGAACACCGCCACCACCACCCCGCCTCCCGTCAGGCGGGGTGGTTCTCTTTGTCCGTCCGACCTCAGCTTTGTCGATACGTCCTGACAAACCCATTGACATCATCTGCGGACCACCGCATAGCACCTGCCACTAGATAGAGCGCGCTCGTGGAGCGCTCCAGCCGTTATCCAGCGGGCGGTACCCGTGACCCTCCCCCCACCTGAGAACCCGCCCCGACCAGCACAGCGAGGTGCATGGGACATGCGCAGACACCACCGAGCCGCGACAATGTCGGCCGCCGCTCTGGCCGCCGCCCAGTTCGCCGCGGGATGCTCCAGCAACTCCGGCGGGAAGCAGTCCGAGGAGGGCTCCGCCGGCGCCTCGGCGAGCAAGGCCACCATGGCCCCGGATGACCGTGGCCATGGTGACCCACGCGGCTCCGGGCGACACCTTCTGGGACCTGATCCGCAAGGGGGCCGAGGCCGCCGCGGCCAAGGACAACATCAAGCTCTTCTACTCCAGCGACCCGAGCTCCGGCAACCAGGCCAACCTGGTGCAGAACGCCGTCGACCAGAAGGTCGACGGCATCGCCCTCACCGCGGCCAAGCCGAGCGCCATGAAGGCCGTCACCGGCAAGGCCGAGGCCGAGGCCGCCGGCAACGCCTTCGGTGAGCGGCTCAACGAGACCGGCGCCAAGCACGCCGTCTGTGTCATCCAGGAGCAGGGCCACGTGGCGCTGGAGGCCCGCTGCGCCGGCCTGAAGACGGGCTTCAAGGGCAAGACCGACATCCTCTACGTGAACGGCACCGACATGCCCTCGGTGAAGTCGACGATCACCGCCAAGCTCCAGCAGGACTCCACCATCGACCAGGTCGTCACCCTCGGCGCCCCGTTCGCCCTGACCGCCGTGCAGTCCGTCTCCGACGCCGGCAGCAAGGCCGAGATCGCCACCTTCGACCTCAACAAGGAACTGGTGACGGCCGTCCAGGACGGCAAGGTCGAGTTCGCCGTCGACCAGCAGCCCTACCTCCAGGGCTACCTGGAGGTCGACTGGGACGCGTTCTTCGGCACGCTGCGCGAGCTGGACTTCGACGGCGTGGCCACGGCCTGCGTCTTCGCCTGGGAGGAGCGGGCGAAGGAGTCCTCGGCGTTCATGCTGGACCGCATCCGCAAGGAGCTCGCCGCGTAGTCCGTACGGCCTCCTGGCCGTCACCCGCGCCGGTCCGAGGCGCGGCGGTCCGCCCTGTGCTGTGCCAGCCACAGGGCGACCTCCGCCGCGATCGGCTGCCCGGTCTCCAGCTCGACGAAGCCGAACTGGCCGCCCTGGTTGCACTCCAGGAACCACCAGATGCCGTCCCAGTCCTCGGCGAAGTCGAAGGCGGCGTACGCCAGTCCGGCCAGAGTGACGTACTCGTGCACCGCCTTGCCGATGCGCTCGGGGACCGGAACCGGCTCCCAGGCGTGCCCCGTCTCACCGAACCGTCCGTCGACCTGGTCGGGTCCGGCGGTCTTCCGCGCGGCGAACAGCCGGGATCCGACGCAGGTCAGACGGATGTCGGCCCGCTTGGGGACGTACTTCTGCAGCAGCGCGGGTCCGGCGGCCACGGCACTGAAGTCGGTGTCGGGGCCGATGAGAGTGGTCGGCAGGGTCAGCGCGGGGTCGCCGGGCGGCGGCCCCGAAGCCGACTTCACGACGACATCGCGGTACTCCTCGACGAACTCCCGCGCCAGCCGGGGTGCCGTCGTGAACACCGTCGGGGGCACGGCGAAGCCGCTGAGGTGGGCGACCCTCAACTGCCAGGGCTTCAACCGGGCCTGGTCGGCGTTGCGCGGATGGTTCATCCACCGTGCGGCGGCGGAGTGGAGCATCCCGTACAGCGCCTGCCGGGTCTCGGCGGTCAGCCACGGTGAGGGGTCGGCCGCGTGGGCGGCGGGTTCGCCGGGTCTGCGCACCCAGATGGAGCGCAGCCCGCCCATGCTGAGCACATGCCCGTTGACCGACAGGTGCCCGTCGAAGTCGCCGTGGGCGTAGTCGGCGGACAGCACGGCCTTGCCCGGCAGATCGGCGGGGTCCAGTCGCAGCACGGGCGTCCCCGTCCCGTGCAGCCTGGCCACCACCAGGTCGGCGGTCACGTCCTCCTCGGACGTCAGGATCAGTACGGTCATGCGCGCAACTGTCGTCAGTCGTCGAAGTGGGTCGCGGATCCGGCGGTCGACGTCGTCGTGCCGACCGCGAGCAGCAGGTCCGGATCACTGACGGCGGGGCGGCCGTCGGGCAGTACGTTCAGCTGCCGGGCCGGGTCGAAGTGATACGGCGTCACGGCGTTGGAAAGCCCTCTGGGAAAGGCGTAGTTGAGGGTGAACGGTCGCATCATGAACCTCCGATGCCATGCGGGTGAATTACCGTCACTTACGCACTGGTTGCGTAAGGAATTCATCACTTTCCGCCACATCAACGTGAAGGTCGTCACACCCTTCACCGGACTACCTAATTCCGCACGGGGATCCTTGACGCTGAACCGTTTCATTGCTTCTCTCGGAACACAGTTCTTCATGGGAGCGCTCCCACCCCCCACGTGAAAGGGATCCCCGTGCAGACACCCCCGCACTCCAGAAGCACCCTTTCCCTCCTTCTCACCGCGGCGCTCGTCGCCTGCCTTCTGTCGCTGTCCTGGGCGGGCGGCTCGCCGGCCCGGGCGGCGGCGGGCGACGGTTCGGTGACCGACCCGAACATCGTCTACGTCGGCCGCTGGGACACGAGTTCGGGCACCGCCGCCGTGCCCCAGTGGTCCGGCGCCTACCTCCAGACGGCCTTCACCGGCACCACGGTGAAGGTCCGGGCGAGGGACGCGGTCAACTTCTACGCGAGCGTCGACGGCGGCCCCGACGTCTTCCACGCGGGCGTACGAGGGACGGTGAACCTCACTCCCCAGCCCCTCTCCCCCGGCACCCACACCCTGCGGATCTCCTACCGCTCGGGCGACACCGTGTTCCAGGGGTTGGTCCTGGACTCCGGCGCGCGCACGGTCAGTCCGACCGTGCCCTCCGGACTGGTCGAGTTCGTCGGCGACTCCATCACCGCCGGCGCCCTCACCGACCGGCTGGCGCTCGACTCGTACGCCTGGAAGACCGGCGAGCGGCTGGGAACGCGGCACACCCGGATCGCCCGCGCCGGCTACTGCCTGGTCGCCCAGTCCGGTTGCGTCGGTCTGAGCGGCCAGTACTTCCGGACCGGCAGCACCGGCGACCAGGCCTGGGACTTCTCCCGCTACCGGGCGAGCGCGGTCGTCGTCAACCTCGGCACCAACGACATCGGCCACGGCGTGTCCGGCGCCGCGTTCCAGGCCGCGTACACCAAGTTCCTGAGCGACCTGCGCGCCAGGCACCCCGAGGCCCAGCTCTTCGCCGTGCAGACGCTCAAGAAGCGCTATGTGACGGAGACCAGAGCGGCCGTGAGCGCCCGCAACAGCGCCGGTGACGCCAAGGTGCACTACGTCGACACCACGGGCTGGCTCGCCGACGGCACCGACTACGAGGACGGCAACGGCCATCCCAACGAGGCGGGTCACACCAAGTTCGCCGCCCGTCTGGCACCCGTGATCGCGGCCCGGCTCGGCGGCTCCGCCGAGGTCTCCACAAGAGCGGCCGCTCCCGGTCAGCCCGGCGACCCCAACATCAAGTTCGTCGGCCGCTGGGACACCCGCAGCTCCAGCACGCTCTACACGCCGTACTGGGCCGGCGCCTACTACCGGGTCGGCTTCACCGGCCGCACCGTCAAGCTCAAGCAGCGCAACACCATCGACTTCTGGGCGCGCATCGACAACGGGCCGGTGAGGTTCTACGACGACGTCAAGGGCACCGTGGACCTGACGCCGTCGCCGCTGTCCGCCGGCAACCACACGCTCCAGGTCAACTACCAGGTGGTCGCGGGTTCCTATCGCGGCGACGCCGTCTTCCAGGGGCTGGCCCTCGACAGCGGCGCGACGACGTTCGCACCGTCCGCCCCGGCCAGGCTGATCGAGTTCGTCGGCGACTCCATCACGGTCGGCACGACCACCTCGCAGAACGCCCGTACCGCGTACGGCTGGCTGATCGGCGAACGGCTGGGCGCCGAGCACACCCAGGTCGCCCAGGGCGGTGCCTGTCTGGTCGCGACGGCCGACGGATGCGTGGGCCTGGAGCAGCAGTTCGGCCGGCTCAACCCCAACTCGGCCACACCGGACTGGGACTTCTCCCGCTACCAGGCGGACGCGGTCGTCATCAACCTGGGCACCAACGACGTGGGACACGGCGTGAGTTCGACCCAGTTCCAGGCGGCGTACGGCAGTCTGCTGCGCAAGGTGCGCGCCGCCTATCCGCGGGCCTGGATCTTCGCGCTGGAGACCTTCCGCGGCCGGTACGTCCCGCAGACCGAGGCGGCGGTCCAGGCGGCCGTCGCCGGCGGTGACACCCGGCTGTCGTTCGTCGACACGACGGGCTGGCTGGGCTCCGGCGACCTGACGGACTCCGTCCACCCCAACGACCAGGGCCACCGGGTCATCACCGACCGCCTGGCACCGATCATCGCGGCGCGCATCGGCAGCTGAGCGAGCCGGCGCATACCTCCGTTATCTCCAGGGCGACGGGCAGGCGTTGGGCGTCACGGTCGGCCGAGTCCACGCGCCGATCAGGAGAGGCGGGCCGTCGTGTCGTCCGCGTGTCAGGCCGTGGGCAGTCCGCCGCCCTGGAGGCGTTCCAGGTCGGAGGGGCGGACCTGGATGACGAGGAGGGCGATCACCGCCGCGATGGCGGTGAAGATCGCGGCCATGATGAAGGCGGCGGAGACCCCGGCGGTGAGGATCTCGTCGGCGTAGGGCGACGGGAGCTGACCGGTGCGTTCGAAGCGGACGCGTTCCAGCGGGGTCGCCTGGGACAGGAAGGCGGGGATCTGTTGGTCGGCCTCGTTGTTGCTCGCCGTGCCGTACATCGTGACGAGGATGGACAGTCCGAGCGAGCCGCCGACCTGCTGGGTGGCGTTCAGCAGCCCGGAGGCGGCGCCCGTCTCCGGGGTCGCCACATTGGACAGCGCCATCAGGGTCAGCGACACGAACTCCATGCCCATGCCGAGGCTGAAGACGAGCATCGGGCCGAGGATGCTGCCGAGATAGGTGGAGTGGATGTCGGTCAGGGTCAGCCAGGCGAGGCCCGCGGCGGCCAGGATCGCGCCCACCACCATGAACGGTTTGGGCCCGTACCTGGGCAGGTACTGGGACGCCAGTCCCGCGCCGATCGCGATGACGGCGCTCACCGGGAGGAAGGCCAGCCCGGCTTCGAGCGGGCTGAAGTCCAGCACGTTCTGCACGAAGAGCGTCAGGAAGAAGAACATGCCGAAGATCGCGGCGGCCAGGCTCAGCATCATGCCGTACGTTCCCGCCCGGTTGCGGTCGGCGAACATGTGCAGGGGCGTGATCGGCTGCCGGGAGCGCTGCTCGACCAGGACGAACAGCAGTAGGAAGACCACGGCCGCCCCGAACGCGCCCAGGGTGAGCGGGTCCCGCCAGCCGTCCTGCGCGGCCCGGATGAACCCGTACACCAGCAGCACCATGCCGATGGTGGAGGTCATCGCGCCCAGGACGTCGAAGTGCCCGGGGTGCCGCTCGGACTCCCGGATCCAGCGCGGTGTGGCGAGCACGATGAGCAGTCCGATGGGCACGTTGACGAACAGCACCCAGCGCCAGTTGAGCCATTCGACGAGCATGCCGCCCGCCAGCAGCCCGATCGCGCCGCCGCCGGCCGAGACCGCGGCGAAGACTCCGAACGCCCTGTTGCGTTCGGGTCCTTCGGGGAAGGTGGTGCTGATCAGGGCGAGGGAGGTCGGGGAGGCGATGGCGCCGCCAACGCCCTGGAGGGCACGGGCGGCGAGGAGTTGCCACTCGTTCTGGGAGAGGCCACCCAGCAGGGAGGCCAGGACGAAGAGCAGCACGCCGAAGATGAACACGCGCCGTCTGCCGAGGATGTCGCCCATCCTGCCGCCGAGCAGCAGCAGTCCGCCGAAGGTGAGCGTGTAGGCGTTGACCACCCAGGACAGGCTGGTGGTGGAGAAGTCGAGCGAGCGTTGGATGTCGGGCAGGGCGATGTTCACGATGGTGATGTCGAGCACCACCATCAGCTGGCAGGACGCGATGACGAGCAACGCCATACCGCTGCCACGGCTCTCGCTCCGCTCCGTCTCCTGCGGGGTGGTCCGTGCTTCGGGTGCCGGCTCGGGGTTGCTCATGGCGGTGCGCCGTGGGCGGGGGTTCGATGGCTGGTTCCCGCCACCATTCGACCGTACGCCGGTGCCGTACGACCCTCCAGTCGATCACCGGGTCGCAGGAGTCCGGTGTGGGGGCCGGGTCAGCGAGCGCCGCGGATCAGTCCCGTCAGATAGCGCCAGAGCGACGAGCGCTGCCGGGCGGAGCGGTCCGGCAGCGCCGGATCGACGCTGTCCGGTGCCGCGTCGGGGGCCGGCAGCGGCGTCACCGCCCGCTCGGGCATCGCGGCGAGTTCGTACCGCACGGGCAGTGAGCGCAGGCCGCGCATGAACGGCGAGGAACGCCAGGGCAGTTGATCAGCGGGGAGGGCGAGGTCCAGGTGGCTGAAGCGCTCGAACAGCCGGCCCACGCCGACCGCGGCGACCGTCGAGGCGAGCTCGCGTGCCGGGCACTGGCGGCGGCCCGCGCCCCAGGACAGATGTGCCCGGGTGCTGATCGTGCTGCCCGGCGCCACGTGGTCGGCGAAGAGCGGGTCGGCGTGGGCGGCGGCGGAGGAGACCCAGACCGGGTCGCCCGCCCGGATCGTGTAGTTGCCGAGCGGCGTGTCCTCGGCGGCGAAGCGCGGGACGAAGTTCACCAGCGGCGGCTTGCGCATGACCACCCGGTTCATGGTCTCCCTGATCATCCCGGCGGACAGGCTGGCGCGCACCGCGCCGTCGCCGTCGCCGGAGATGACCTCGACCACCGTGTTGGACATGAGGATGCCGACGTGGTCGGAGGTCATGCCGAGCAGCATGAACAGCTCGCGGGCGAGTTCGTCGAGCGAGAGACCGGGGTGGGCGGCGAGCAGGTGGGACGGGAAGTCGTCGCCGGGCTTTTCGAGCTTCACCGCCGCGAGTTCCGCGAGTGTGGCGAGGAGGCGTTCCAGGGCGGGCTCCGCGTCCGGGCCGGCGTCGAGCACGCGCCACATGTCCATCAGGGCGTCGTCGCCCTGGGAGCCGGGGAAGCCGAGGAGATGGCTGGCCACCATGAGCGGCAGCGGGCGGGAGAACTGGGCGGAGAGGTCGGCCACGCCGGTGCCGCCGCCCTGTCCGACCAGGGTGATCAGGTCGTCGGCGTAGGCGGTCACGGCCGCCTTCAGGCGCTTGGCCTGCGGGTGTCCGGGGTCCTGGAACGGCTTGAGTGCCGCGTCCCAGGCCATGCGCAGCGAGCCGTATCCGGGGCCGCCCTGGATCAGCACGTGGTTGACCTCCAGGGACGGCCCGAGCGGCCAGTCCGCGGGGACCTCGCCCTCGGTGCGGGCCCGCCAGTGCTCCAGGCCCTTCGGCCAGGCGTCGTCGTCCTGGAGCACCTGGAGGGCCTCGCGGTAGCCGAGGACCAGCCAGGCGGGCACTCCGAGCAGGTCGACCGGGGCTACCGGACCGTGTTGCTGTCGCAGCCGCTCGTAGACGAGCGAGGGGCGGGTCTCGTAGTCGCGGGTCAGCAGCGGCCCGGGCATCAGCTCTTCCAAGCGCGTGCCGTCGACGTTCACGGATCCGCTCTCGCCCACCTGGGATTCCACCGTCCTGCCGCCCTCCGACACTCACCGCACCGGCGCACTACCAGTCAGTAGCCGGCAACGCCGGTGACACTACCTCAGGCGGTCCTCGCGGGTGAACGACGGGTGCGGCCGGGATGTCAGCCGGCCGCGGGCGGAATGTTCTGGTTGGCGTGGAAGAAGTTGTCCGGGTCGTAGGTGTGCTTGGTGGCGGCGAGGCGGTCGTAGTGGCCGCGGTAGGTCGACCGGACCCGGTCCGCGCTCTCGGCCTCGCCGAGGAAGTTGATGTAGGAGCCGCCCATGGAGTGCGGGTGCAGGTCGGTCCAGTAGTCGACGCTCCACTGCCGGATCAGGTCGGCGTTGGCGGGGTCCGGGTCGATTCCGGCGATCACGCCGGACCAGACGGCGTCGCGGTACGCCCAGGCCGTGTCGTCGGCGCCGACCTCGTGGGCCGCGGCGTCCACGGGATACAGGTGCATCAGGGACAGTGCGGTCGGGATGTTCTCGCCGTACTTGTGGTGCACCTCGATCGAGGCGTCGGAGACGGTGTCGAAGAAGTCACCGCGCCAGTACCACTGGTAGCCCTTCGGGATCAGCGTGTCGAACATGCCCTGGAGGCCGGGGTAGGGCATGGGCGTGGTGAAGTGGAAGGCGGACGGCGCCGGTTCGTTGACCGCGGTGAGCGTCTGTTCCAGGCGGTCGCCCGCGAGGTCGCCGGTGTAGCACCAGACGACGCCGCACATCTTCTGCCCGTGGATCGGCTCGGGGAACGGCGGTCCGGGCGGGATGACGAAGACGGTGAAGAAGCCGTACAGGTCCCGGGGCGCGGCGGGCAGGAACTCCCGGTACCAGCGGAGCACTTCGGGGGTGCGGTCGATCGGCCACACCGTCACCGCGACACCGACGGTGTCCACGGGGTGCAGCCGGAACGTGAAGGAGGTGACGACCCCGAAGTTCCCGCCGCCGCCGCGCAGCGCCCAGAACAGGTCCGGGTGCTCCTCGGCGGACGCGGTGACGAACGATCCGTCGGCGAGGACGACGTCGGCGGACTGGAGGCTGTCGATGGTCAGGCCGTACTTGCGGGTGAGATAGCCGTGCCCCCCGCCGAGGGTGAGGCCGCCCACGCCGGTCATCGAGATGATGCCGGCCGGCACGCCCAGGCCGAAGGTGTGGGCCGCGTGGTCCAGGTCGCCGAGTTGTGCGCCGCCGGCGACCTGCGCGGTTCCTGCGCGGGGGTCGACGTGCACCGCGCGCATCGTCGACAGGTCGAGGACGAGCCCGTCGTCGACCAGGCACAGCCCGGGTCCGCTGTGCCCGCCGCCGCGCACGGCGAGCTCGACGCCGGTGTCCCTGGCGAAGGAGAGCACGGTGCGTACGTCCGTCACGTCCACGCACTGCGCGAAGGCCGCGGGGCGCCGGTCGATCATGGCGTTGTAGATGCTGCGGGCCTCGTCGTAGCCCGGGTCGCGCGGGGTGATGACCGGTCCCCGCAGTGTCTCGCGCAGGCCTTCGAGTGCCGTTCCGTCGATGCCGCCCATGGCCGGACCCCTCTGTGTGACGACGTGAACCGCGGACGGATGACGGCACCTGACGTCCGGGCGGGCAGCGAGGGCGTGGTGCGCGGATCCGTTCGCACCTCGTATCGATGTTCCGGTATGTCGATGTGGTGATGTGTCGATGATTGATGTCGGCAGGGCGGACCGGCCCCGCCACGGCCCAGTCTTCACCGCACGGCCGAGGGTCGCACGTCGAGCGTGTCGCCGCGGCGTCAGACCAACTCCGCGTCAGACCAACTCCGCGGCGGATCTCGCCCCCTGATCGCGCAGCCACGCGACCAGCGCGGGGTGTCCCGAGCGGTCGGCTGCGTCCAGTGCCGTCAACCGGTCGTGGCCGATCCAGTTGACGTCGCCGCCGTGTCGCAGCAGGTGGTCGGCCATCTCCCGCTGCCCGCCGTGGCAGGCGCACCACAGGGCGTTGGTGACGTCCTCGGCGGTGGGCGGGGCGGTCTCGGAGGTGAGGTGGGCGGCGACGCGGTCGGCTTCGCCGAGGGCGGCCGCCTGCCACAGGGTGGTGCGGGCGCCGCGAGCCACCAGGCGCCGCGCGCACCGCCACTGCCCGAAGGCCACCGCGTCCGCCAGTGGTGTGCCGTCCCCGATGACCGCGCCGTCGGCCTCGATGTCCGCGCCCAGGTCGAGCAGGGCGTCCAGGACGGGCACGTCGTCGGTGCTGGCCGCCCAGTGCAGCGGGGTCTCGCGGTGGGCGCCGGTGAACCGAGCGTTGACGTCCGCGCCCGCGGCGACCAGCGCCTCCACCGTGGCGGGGCCGCCCGGCGGGTGGCCGGGCCAGTCGGTGACGAGGTGCAGCAGGCTGCGTGCGCTCTTGACAGTGCCGACCCGGGCCGTGGCCAGCCCCGGATGTGCGGTGAGCAGGTCCCGCAGCGCCTTCACGTCGCCGCTCCGGATCGCCTCGCTCACGGCTCGGGCCGTCGGCGCGGTCGGGTCGATCAACATCAGGGGGCCTCCTTCCGGGTCCTCACCTGGACAGCGTCCCCACCTGGATAACACGGCCCACTGACAACGCCCTTCCAGCGGTGCGGCAGCCCTGTCCCACGGCCGCCGAACCCCGTCTGTTACGCTCCCCGGGCCTCCCGCGGGGGAAGTCCGGTGAGAGTCCGGCGCTGACCCGCAACGGTGTGCGCGGGGACCCTGTGGTCCGTCGCGTGAGCCCGATCGCCCGTGGTGGGTGCGACCCGTTGACTGCTCGCCGTGGACTGCGAGAGGGGACCGCGCGGCCGGCACGGTCGTACGGGCCGTCTCCTCGATCGAGGCTCACAGGCTGGCCCCAGGCGAAGGACCCGCCCGCCCGTGCTCCGAAGGAAGCCGCGGATACCGAGACCGGCATCCGTCGCCCCCCGCGTTTCCGTACCACCGCTCGTCGTCGGGCTGGGGCTGTTCCTGCTCGTGTCCGTCGTGTGCGGTGTGGGGCTGGGCGCGGCCGGGATCGGGTGGGGCGATGTCTTCCGGCTGCTGGGGGCGGGGCTGACCGGCGGCACCATCGACGCCCGGGACGTCGCCGCGTACACCATCGTCTGGGAGCTCCGGCTGCCGCGTGTCGTGCTCGGTGCCGTCGTGGGGGCCGGGCTCGCGGCCGTCGGGGTGGCCGTGCAGGCGATGGTGCGCAACGCGCTCGCCGATCCGTTCGTGCTGGGCATCTCCTCGGGCGCGGCGGTGGGCGCCAACGCCGTGATCCTGCTGGGCGCGTTCGCGGGGCTCGGCGTCTGGGCGCTGTCCCTGTCCGCCTTCGTCTCGGCCCTCGCGGCCATGACGCTGGTGTACGCCGTGGCCCGGTCGCCGCACGGGCTCACCCCGCTGCGGCTGGTCCTGACGGGGACGGCGCTGGCGTACGGCTTCGAGGCCGTGACCACCGTGATGGTGTTCGGCGCGGCCCGGGGCGAGGCGGCCCGCTCGGCGATGATGTGGCTGCTCGGCAGTCTGGGCGGTGCGACCTGGGTCCAGGTGCCGCTCGCCGCCGTGACCGTGGCCGCCGGGTGGGTGTGGCTGCGGTGGCGGGCCGAGGCGCTCAACGCGCTGGCGATGGGCGACGAGACGTCCGCCGCGCTGGGCGTCCGACCAGGGCGGCTGCGCAGGGAGTTGTTCCTGGTCACCGCCGCCGTGACCGGGACCGTGGTCGCGGTCAGCGGGGCCATCGGCTTCGTCGGGCTGATGGTGCCGCATGTCGTACGGATGCTGGTCGGCGCCGATCACCGGCGGGTGCTGGCCGTGGCGCCGCTGGTCGGGGCCGTGCTGCTGGTGTGGGCGGACCTGCTGTCCCGGCTGCTCCTCGCGCCCGCCGAACTGCCCGTCGGGGTGATCACGGCCGTGGTCGGGGTGCCCGCGTTTCTGCTGCTGATGCGGCGCGGCGGCTACGCGTTCGGAGGTCGGTGACATGCGGCTCGACATCGAGGGTGTGACGGTCGAGGCCGCCGGGGCCCGCCTGGTGGAGGACATTCGACTCACCGTGGACAGCGGGACGTTCGTCGGGCTCGTCGGCCCGAACGGCAGCGGCAAGTCCACGCTGCTGCGGTGCGTGTACCGGGCGCTGCGCCCGGCCGGCGGTGTGGTGCGGCTCGACCGGGACGACGTGCACGCGATGGCGCCGCGGGCCGCCGCGCGGGTGCTGGCCGCGCTGCCGCAGGAGTCGTCGGCCGAGTTCGACTTCACGGTCGCCGAGGTGGTGGCGATGGGGCGGCTGCCGCACCGGGAGCGTACGGCCGCGTCCGACCGGGAGATCTGCGCCGCGGCCATGGACCGCACCGGCGTCGCCCATCTCGCCGGCCGCGGGTTCCTCGCCCTGTCCGGCGGCGAGAAGCAGCGCGTGCTCATCGCCCGTGCGCTCGCCCAGCAGCCTCAGGTGCTGGTCCTGGACGAGCCCACCAACCACCTCGACATCGCCCACCAGTTGGACGTGCTGTCCCTGGTGCGGGCCAGCGGCCTGACCGCGCTGGCCGCCCTGCACGACCTCAACCTGGCCGCCGCGCACTGCGACGTCCTGTACGTCGTCGCCGGGGGCCGCATCGTCGCCTCGGGCGCACCGCACGACGTCCTGCGACCCGGCCTGCTCGCCGAGGTCTTCGGTGTCCGCGCCCATCCGGTACGGCATCCGGAGACCGGCGCGGTCCAGCTCCTGTTCGACCTCCTCCCCCAAGGAACCACATGCGCAAGCTCGTAGCCACCGCCCTCTGCCTCGCCGCGACCGTCACCGCGACCGGCTGCGGAGCCACGGTCGAGAAGCCGGCCAACGCCAAGTCCTCGGCGGTGACCCTCACCAACTGCGGCCGCGAGGTGACCTTCGACAAGGTCCCCGAGCGGGTGGTCACCAACGACGTCGGCATCACCGAGCTGATGTTCGCCCTCGGTCTGGAGGACCGCATGGCCGGGTTCGCCATGCCCGACGACAAGGGCGATCTGAACGGCGTGCCGTGGAAGGACGGCTACGACAAGGTGAAGTGGCTGTCGAAGGAGCAGCTCACCAAGGAGAACGTCCTCGACGCCCGCGCCGACCTCGTCTTCGCCGGCTGGAACTACGGCTTCCGCGAGGACAGCGGCTTCACCCCCGACGCGCTGAAGAAGCTCGGCATCCCCTCGTACGTCCTCACCGAGTCCTGCCACAACGGCCGTACCGAGTCCTCGCGCGGCATCATGCCGCCCCTGGACGCCCTGTACGCCGACCTCACCAACCTCGGGAAGCTGTTCGGCGTCGAGCAGCGGGCCGCCACGCTGATCGCCGGCTTCAAGAAGCAGGTCGCGCGGGTGCGGGCGCAGGCCCCTGCGGCCGCCGACCGGCCGAAGGTGTTCCTGTACGACAGCGGGCAGGACCAGCCCTTCACCTCCGGCCGTTACGCCGCCCCCGAGCAGATCATCAGCGAGGCCGGCGGCGTCAACGTCATGCACGACGTCGAGGACTCCTGGACCACGGTGGGCTGGGAGAGCGTGGTGCGGCGCGACCCGGACGTCATCGTGATCTGCGACTACGGAGACGTCAGCGCCGAGCAGAAGAAGAAGTTCCTGCTGTCCTACGCGCCCCTGCGGAACGTCTCCGCCGTCAAGCACAAGCGGATCTTCGTCCTCGACTACGTCGACCTGGTGGAGAGCCCCCGCAACCCCTCGGCCGTCGCCCGGCTCGGCACCTATCTGCGGACGGTCGCCGAGGAGCGCTGAGCGTCGGCGCGGGAGCGCTCGAAGTGGCTCGGTCTGCCGTCGCGGTGGACGAGGCGGCCGAGCCGCTGGGCCCTGGCGCGGGGCATGAGGGTCCAGCTGCCGTCGGGTTCGCGCAACGCGGCCGAGTGCCACGGGGTGGTCCAGGCGTCGGGGGCGTCGAGGAGCCGGATGCCGAACTTGGGGGCGCCGGCCGGCTGGGGGTGGATCGACAGACGTACGGCACGCGGATGGTGGTCGGCGATCAGCTCCGCCCAGGCACGGCTGCGCTGGATGACGCCGTACGCCCGTCTGCGGCACTCGCGTTGGAGCGCGGAGCGGGTGCCGGTGAACCCGGTGGTGTCCTCGACGAGGAAGCGGGTGATGCCCCGGTACAGGGCGAGGGTGGGGGCGTCGGCGCGGATCTCGGCGCGCAGGGCGTCCAGGGTGGGGGCGTGGCGGTCGTGGACGTGGGCGCGTTTGGTGGCGTGGGGGAGGTCGCCGAGGACGTCGCGCAGGTCGAAGACGGAGAGGTGGCTCAGGTCCGACTCCCTGATCAGCGCGCGGAGTTCGTCCGCGTAGGCGTCGATGTGCTCGTCGGGTACGTGGATCAGATCGCCGAAGACATGGCCGTCGGAGCAGATGACGACGTGCGCGCCGGGCGGGTGGATGCGTGCGATGTCCGCGCACAGGGCGTGCAGGAAGCGGAGGGAAAGGCGTTCGGTCGCGGTCGAACCGCACGGCCAACTCTCCGGGCAGCCCGATGACTTGGGCGAGTACCCGGAAGGGGAAGTGGGCGGCGAACCCGGCGACGAGGTCGACGGGCCCGGTCACCGGGAGGGCGTCGACCAGCTCGTCGGCCAACTCCCGGAAGCTGGGCGTCAGTTGCTCGATGCGGCGTGGCGTGAAGGCGTCTGTCACGAAGCGCCGCATCCGTGTGTGGTCCGGTGGGTCCTGGTGGAGCAGGTGTGCCTGGAGCTGGGAGTGCTGCGGTTCGGGCATGATCGAGGCGCGGGCGCGCCAACGGTCGTTTCCCCGGTCGTGGTTCTTGCCGAGGCGGTCGTCGTTCAGCGCGGCGTGCGCGGCGTCGTAGCCGGTGACGAGCCAGGCCCGGACGCCGCTGGGGAACAGGACCCGGTGGACCGGACCGGCCTCGCGCATCCGCTCGTAGAGGGGGTAGGGGTTGCTCTTGTACGGGCAGCCCATCAGCGGGACCGGATCGGGGAGCGACTGCCGGTGCTGCCCGGCCGGGAGGGGTTCCTGGTCCTGGACGGTCATGGGTCGGGGCCTCCTCAGAGGGCTCAGAGGGCGAGTTCGGGCTGGTGGTGGTCCAGCCACAGCGCGAGGTCGACGACGCGTTCGAGGCGGAGGCGGTGGCTCCACTCCAGCCGCTCGGGCGGGGTGTCGAGGCAGGGCTTGATACGGGTCTCGTCGGCGAGCGTGCGGACCTGCTCGACGGCGAGGGCGGCACGGGCCAGGTCCTGGAGACCGCGGTTGTAGTCGGGGGGGTGGGTGGCCGGGTAGTGGTTCTTGGGCCGGTGCAGCACCGAGTCGGGGGCGAGCCCCGCTCCCGCCGCGCGCAGCAGGCTCTTCTCCCGGCCGTCGAAGCTCTTCAGTGCCCAGGGCGCGTCGAAGGCGTACTGGACGAGCCGGTGGTCGCAGTACGGGACGCGGACCTCCAGGCCCTGCGCCATGCTCAACCGGTCCTTGCGGTGCAGGAGTTGGCGCAGCCAGCGGGTCAGGGACAGGTGCTGCATCTCGCGCTGCCGTTGCTCGGCGGGGGTCTCGCCGTCGAGATGGGGTACGGCGGCGAGGGCGGTGCGGTAGGTGTCGTCGCGGAACTCGCCGATGCGCAGGCCGAGTTCGGGGTTGAGCGGCATGGCGGCCTCGTCGCCGGTGACCAGCAGCCAGGGGAAGGTGTCGGCGGCGAGTGCCCTGGGGCTGTGGAACCAGGGGTAGCCGCCGAAGACCTCGTCGGCGGCCTCGCCGGACAGGGCGACGGTGGAGTGCCGCCGGATCTCCCCGAACAGCAGGTACAGCGAGGTGTCCATGTCGCCGACGCCGATCGGCGAGTCACGGGCCACGACGACGGCTGCGCGGTGCTCGGGGTCGAGCAGCGCACGCGGGTCCAGTACGACCGTGCTGTGCTCGGTGCCGATGAACGCGCCCGCCTCGGTGGCGTACGGGGTGTCGTGACCGGTGCGCAGGACGTCGCCGGTGAACCGCTCGGCCTGGTCGCTGTAGTCGACGGCGTAGGACCGGATCCGGGCGTCCGGTCCCTCGCGCAGCTGGAGTTCGTCGGCGAGGAGGGCGGTCTCGTGGAACGACACCCAGCCGGTGATTCCGCACATGGGGACTCCTAGGTCAGGTCGAGACGGGGTCGGTGGTCCGCTCGGACGCGGTTGCCGTGGGCCGGCCGGGCCGGGCGAGCAGGGGCACGGCCACGCAGGCCGCCGTGGCGGCGAGGGTCAGCGCGGCACGTGCTCCGGCACCGGTGCCCGTCCCGGCGAGGCTCCAGACGGCCGTGGCCAGGGCCGGGCCGAGCGTGAAGCCGAGGCCCCGGGCGACCTGCACCGTCGAGCCGACGGTCGCGGTCCGCCCGGGTGGGGCGGCGCCCATGACCAGGGCCTGGGTCGGGCCGCCGCCCAGACAGAGGGCGGCCAGGGCACTGCACAGCGCGAAGCCGGCGGTGGCCGACAGCAGGGCGGGCCGTGTGCCCGCGCCGTCCAGCCGGCGGCCGACCGGCAACAGCAGGGCGACGACCGGGAGTTGATATCCCAGTGCCGCCCACTGGGCCGTGGCGGCCGGGACGTGCAGGTCCGCCGCGATGTCGGCCAGCGCCACGTTGACGATGTTCATGTCGAGCATCGCCACGAATGACAGCGCGCCCGCCACGGCCACGAGATCCCAGCGGTCCCTCACGCTCGCGCCCCCTCCTGCTCACGGCCGGGCCGCCGGACAGCGGCCTCGTCCCAGAGGTCGGGAGGTACGGGGGCCGAGTTCCCGGACATGGCCGGAAATATGATGAATGCGGAGTCGGCCCCCGTCACACGGCGTCAGGCCGTGGCGATGCCGTCCAGCTTGCCGGACTTGGCCTCCGCGACCAGCGACGAGAACTGGTCCGCGCTCATCTGCACCCGCTGCCCGAAGTCGTCCGTGAGGACCACCCGGCGCTCGGCCGGGGCGGCCGGGTCGACGAACAGCTGCGGACAGCCGCAGTCGCAGTTGCCGCAGAACGTCGCCACCGGGTCCAGCCCGGCCGTCCCTTGGATGTCGCTCATAGTGCACAACCTTTCGCGATCGTGGGCGCTCACCGCAGTGACCGCCCGGGACCGGCCCCGAGCACATCGCCCGGGGCCGACAGAGGGATACCCGCGCCGTCCGCCGGGGCCCGGTGGTCGAAGGCGATCAGCGGGTCACCGGTCAGCGGATGGTCCACCACCGTCGCCCGTACGCCGAACACCTCGGCCAGCAGGGCAGGTCGCAGCACCTCCCGGGGCGGGCCGGAGGCGACCACGTGGCCGTCGTGCAGGACGTGCAGCCGGTCGCACACGGACGCCGCGGCGTTGAGGTCGTGCAGCGACACCAGGGTCGTACGGCGCCCTGCCCTGAGCAGGGCAAGCAGTTCCACCTGGTGGCGGATGTCGAGGTGGTTGGTGGGCTCGTCCAGGACCAGCACGTCCGGCTCCTGGGCGAAGGCGCGGGCGAGCAGGACGCGTTGGCGTTCCCCGCCGGACAGCTCGGTGAACCGGCGCCCGGTGTGGCCCTCCATGCCGACGTCCGCGAGGGCGCGGGCGACGACGTCCCGGTCGGCGGCGTCCTCCCCGGCGAAGGCCCGTTTGTAGGGCGTACGGCCCATCGCGACGACCTCGCGGACGGTCAGCTCGAAGTCGCCGCCCCGCTCCTGCGGGAGGGCCGCGACATGCCGGGCCGCCTCGACGGGGCTCAGCCGGCGCAAATCGGTGCCGGCGAGCAGGACGCGGCCGGCGACCGGCTTGAGATGCCGGTAGACGGTGCGCAGGAGGGTGGACTTGCCGCTGCCGTTCGGTCCGACGAGGCCGGTGATCTCGCCGTCGGCCGCGATCAGACCGGCGCCGGAGACGACCGTACGGCCGGCGTACGCGACGTGCAGGTTCTCGATCTCGATTCTCAACTCCCGCTCCCCAGGCGCCGGTCCAGCAGATACAGCAGTGCCGGAGCACCGATCAGCGAGGTGACGACGCCGACCGGCAGCTCCTGCGTGTCCATGGCCGTACGGCACACGATGTCGACGACGACCAGGAGCAGCGCCCCGAACAGCGCCGAGACGGGCAGCAGGCGGCGGTGGTCTCCGCCGACGACCAGGCGGCAGGCGTGCGGGACCATGAGCGCGACGAAGGCGATGGCGCCGGAGACGGCGACGAGTACGCCGGTCAGCAGGCTGGTCAGCGTGAACAGTTCCCGGCGCAGACGGGTGGCGTCGACGCCGAGTCCGGACGCCGTCTCGTCGCCCATGATCAGCGCGTTGAGCGCACGGGCACGCGCCTGGAGCCACAGCAGGGTGACCGGTACGGCTACGGCGGGCGCGGCGAGCAGGGGCCAGCTCGCGCCGCTCAGGCTGCCCATGAGCCAGAACAGCACGCTGTGGGTCTGCTGCTCGTCGCCGGCCTGGAGCACGAGGTAGCTGGTGAAGCCGGACAGGAACTGCCCGATCGCCACCCCGGCCAGCACCAGCCGCAGTGGCGCGAACCCGCCCCGGCGCCGGGCCACTGCCCACACCAGCGCGAAGGTGGCGAGGGCGCCTGCGAACGCGGCGCCGGACAGGCCGAGCCCGAGCGCGCCGCCCGTGCCGAGGCCGAGCACGATCGCGGCGACCGCGCCGAGGGAGGCGCCGTTGGAGATGCCGAGGAAGTACGGGTCGGCCAGCGGGTTACGCACCAGGGCCTGCATCGCCGTACCGACGACACCGAGCCCCGCGCCGACGAGAGCGGCCAACAGCGCGCGGGGTAGGCGGAGTTGCCAGACGATGAGGTCGTCGGTGCCGGGGCGCGGAGCCTCGCCGGACAGGCGGCGCCACACCACGCTCCACATCTCGTGGGCCGGGACGGACGTGGAGCCCCAGGACACCGCCGCGGTGAGGGCGGCGAGCAGGGCCACGGTGAGGGCCAGGGCCAGCGGCGCGGCGGGCACGGAACGCGTCCGTGCCGGTTCCTGCCCGTCGCGCCGGTCCTGCGTGCCCTTGCGGCGCACCAGGGTGTCGATCACCGTCGGCCGGCCTTGCCCGGGTACAGGGTCTTCGCGATCGACTCGACCGTGTCGGCGTTGGTGACACCGGCGATGGTGGTCTGCTCGGAGCCGATACGCAGGAAGTGGCCTTCCTGCACGGCCTTGAGCCCCTTGGTGGCGGGGTTCGACTGCAGCCACCCGCGCGCCTCGTCGAAGGCCTTGTCGTTCGCGCTCTCGCTGCCCCGGTCGCGCACGCCGAGCTGGATCCAGTCCGGGTTCCTCGCGATGACGTCCTCCCAGCCGACCTGCTTGTAGTCGCCGTCGCAGTCGGCGAAGACGTTGCGGGCCCCGGCTAGGGTGATGACCGCGTGGGCGACCTGGCGGTTGCAGACGGCCATGGGCTGCTTGGTGCCGGCGTCGTAGTCGAAGAAGAAGTACGTCGGCCGCTCGCTCTCGGGCGTGCCGCCCACCGCCTTCCGTACGGCGTCCACCTTGCCGCGCATCCCGTCGACGAGTTCCCTCGCCTTCGCGCTCGTGCCGGTGACGGCGCCGAGGGCGGTGATGTCGTCCTCGACGGCGGTGAGGTCGGTGACGGGGCCCTTGCGCATGGCGGCGCAGGCCGTGGACTTCAGGAAGGTGTGCTTGATGCCGGCCGCCTCGAACTCCTCCTCGGTCGGCGCGTCGCCCATCCCGCCGCCCATGTTCATCGAGGCGAACGTGTCGATGTAGAGGTCGGCACCGGAGCCGAGGAGCTTCTCCTTGGGGATCACGGTGTCGCTGAGCACCTTCACCCGCTGTGCCCGCGCGTCGAGTTCGCCCGGCAGTGTGCCCTTGCCGGGTGGGAAGCCGGTGCCGATCACCTTGTCCCCGGCGCCCAGCCGCAGCAGCAGTTCCAGGCTGGAGGCGTTGCTGGTGACGATGCTCTTCGGGGCCGAGGCAAAGGTGGTCCTTACGCCGGCGCAGTCGGTGACGGTGACCGGGAAGCCGCCCGTGGAGCCGCCGTCCTTGCCGGCGGCGGAGCTCGCCGTGTCCTGGTTCCCGCTGCCGCAGCCTGCCGCCAGCAGGCCGCCGAGCACCGCGGCCGTCGTAGCCCGCCCCACACGAGAACGCATCGAAACTCCCCTGGATCCACTGGACGCACGGGCGGATCTCCGCCGCCCGGTCCAGTAGTCGGGGCGAACCCGGTGTCAGTTCCCGGCGGGGGGAACCGACACCGGGATCCGGGTCAGGCGGCCACGACGTCGGGCACGGCCACCGCCTCGACCCCGGCCTCGAAGACCGCCTCGGCTTCGGCCTCCGTCAGCAGTTCGACGAGGGTCGCGCGGGCGCGGGCCACACGTGAACGGACCGTCCCGACCGGGCAGTCGCTCATCTCGGCCGCCTCCGCGTAGGGCAGGCCCAGCATCTGGGTGAGGACGAACGCCTCACGGCGTTCGTCGGGCAGCGCGTCCAGCAGGTCGAGCAGCGCGATGCCGTCGTCGAAGCCGGGCAGGCCGGTCGGCTGGGCGCGTTCCGCCGTCAGCGTCCAGTCGTCCGTGTCGCACAGCCGCGGCCGGGCGGCGGCGTACCGGTGACTGTCGATCACCGCGCGACGCGCGATCGACAGCAGCCAGGCGCGCGCCGAGGAACGCCCCTCGAACCGGTGCAGGCTGCCGAGCGCCCGCAGGAACGTGTCCTGCGCCAGGTCGTCGGCGGCCTGCGGGTCGGCGGACAGATGCGCCACATACCGCACGACGTCACGGTGCAGCGAGCGGACGAAACGGTCCGTCGCGTCCGGGTCGCCGCCGCGGGCGGCCAGCGCCCACGCGGTCGTCGACTCGTCGCAGGAGGCCGCCTTGGAGGTGTGGTCCGCCTTCGTGTCTCTCACGCGGGTCGCGCGTGAGGAGGGCAGGGCAGGAGTGATCACCTGAGTCCTTCTCGGGTAGTCCGGACCCCGGCACGGCGGCCGGGACGGCAGCGGGCGCGAAGGCGTCGCCGCCGGCATCCGGGGACGCGTACGGGAGCCGTACGCGCACGCCGTACCGGAGGGATCCGGGGGTGTCGGGGACACGGCCGTACGACAGGTACGGCCGGGACCCGAGGCACGGTCGGCGTCGACGACTCGACGTCCGGGTCCGTACGGCCTCGGGAAACCGGCTGTCTCAGACGACAGCGATCCCCGGTGGAGGCCCCCGAGAGGTGATCGTGTGAACGAGCGGCAGCAGCCGCGGTGCCCGGTCGGAACGGCCGCGCCGCGGGCGCGGCCGCGGCCGGGTCGGCGGTACGGGCAGGGCGAGCGACAGCCGCAGCGGGGCCGCCAGCCATCCGGCCACGGCCCGCAGGATGCGGAACGCGGCACGCTCACCGTGCCCCAGCCACAGGCCACACAGCAGTGCGGCGAGGGTGTGGGCGGCGAACATACCGAGCGAGGACATGCCGGCCATGTCGTGGCCCATGTCCATGGGGCTCGTCCCCATGGGGCCCACGCCCATGTCGCCCGCACCCACGTGGCCCGCGGACATGTGGCCCGCACCCATGTGGCCCGCGGACATGTGGCCGGCACCCATGTGGTCAGAGCCCATGTGGCTCCCGTCCATGTGGCCCATGCCCATGTGGCCCGCGGACATGGAACCCATGTCGCGCCCGGCACCAGCGGCGGACTGCGCGAACTCGAAGGCCGCGTGCAGCCCGCCCTGGGCGACGACCACGACGGAGACGACGAGCGGGAGTCCACGCTCCCGGCCCGCCAGGCACCAGCCCGCGCCGCCCGTCAGGACGGCGCCGGCGGCCAGCGTCCACCAGGGGACGGACGCGCCCGACATCAGGACGTGACCGAGGGCAGCGAGCAACACGCAGACAGACGCGAACATCGCGGCCCGTATCGTGCGCACACCCCACCCAGCAGTCATGACGGCCCTCATCCTCGCATCCGGGGCCCACTCGTCACGGGTGGGTACGCACAACACCCCCGTCCCGCACTCAAGCCCAGAACGGTGATACAGGACACATCGCCTGGAGGGAACTGGGCGCGCACGCCGACCGACAAGTAAGGCGTGTGGGGGCTGTCTTCAACCGCCGCCGGCGAGGCTGTTTTCCGGGCTGTCCCCGGTGCCGCCGCCCTCAAGGCCCCTCCCCCGGGCGGACCACCACCGCCTGCACCTCGATCCGTCCGCCCCGCTCGAAGTGGAGGGTGAAGGGCACATAGGTGCCGGTCTGCCAGTCCGGATCGGCCCGCAGTGTCACGTCCAGGCCGAACGGGGACATGGCGAGGCCGCCGCCGGCCGGGATGCGGGCCGAGCCCACCGTCCGGGCGGACGCCGCGTTGCCGCTGGTCATGCGGTGGCGGCTGAGCGACATGCCGCCGCCGACCGCGGACGAGGTGACCTCCAGCAAGCGGTCGTCCGCGCCCCCGGTGTTGGTGATCCGGAAGAACGCGGCGCTGTCACGGACGTCGCCGTACGGCAGGAAGACCCGCCCGTCGGTGACCGCGATCCGCGCCGGGCTGCCCGCGCTGCCGGAGCCCACCCATGTGGTCAGTCCGCCCAGGGCGACACCGCACGCGGCGATCGGGGCGAGCGCGGCGAGCAGGGCTTCGGTGATCCGGCGGCGGGTCGGGCGCCAGGCCCGGGGGCGGGCCGTCGGGTCGGCCGTTCGTCCGGGCATCGACCCGGTCGTTCGCTCGGCAGTGGGTGCGGTCATCGGGTTCCTCCCCCGGTCGCGACGGGCCTTGGGCCCGGAACACCTGCCACGGCCTGTTCCCGGCCGCGCGCCGCCGCCGGTGCGGGTGCCGGCTGCCAGGCCCGCAGGCGCAGGCTGTTGGCCACCACGAGCACGGAGCTCACCGACATGGCCACGGCGGCGACCATCGGGTTGAGGAGGCCGACCATGGCGAGCGGCACGGTCAGCAGGTTGTAGCCGAAGGCCCACAGCAGGTTGGCTCGGATGGTGCCCAGGGTGCGCCGGGCGAGCCGGACGGCGTCCCCGAGGGCCTCGATGTCGCCGCGCACCAGCGTCACGTCGGCGGCCCCGATCGCGACGTCCGTCCCCGTGCCCATGGCGATGCCGAGGTCGGCGCCGGCCAGCGCGGCCGCGTCGTTGACGCCGTCGCCGACGACCGCGACGCGACGGCCCTGTGCCCTCAGCTCCCGTACGAGGTCGGCCTTGTCCTCGGGAGTGCGGCGGGCGTACACCTCCTCGATGCCGAGCGCGGACGCGACCGCGCGGGCCGGTGCCTCCCGGTCTCCGGTGGCGAGGACCGGGTGCACACCGAGGCGCCGCAGCCGGTCCACGGCCCGGTAGCTGCCGGGGCGTACGACGTCCCCGATCTCGATCAGGGCCCGCGTCGCCCCGTCGACGCGGACGACGACCGGCGTGTGTGCGGCCGCCTCCGCGGCCTGGAGGGCGCCCGCCAGCGCCGGGGGCAACTCGTCGTCCGGAGCGAGGACTTCGACCAACCGGCCCTCGACCCGGCCGCGCACACCCCGTCCCGCCTCCGCCCGGAAGTCGCTCACCTCGGGCAAGGGCCCCTGCTCGGACAGGGTCCTGCGGGCGTACGCGACGACGGCGCGGCCCAGCGGGTGTTCCGAGCCCTGTTCCACCGCCCCGGCCAGCCGCAGCAGGGCTTCCTCGCTGAGCCCGGGTCCGGGTCCTGATCCGGGTCCGGGTCCTGATCCGGGTCCGGGTCCGCCCTCCTCTCCGGGCACGGCCGTCAAGCGGGCGACGCTCATGTGCCCGGAGGTGAGGGTGCCGGTCTTGTCGAGGACGACGGTGTCGACGTGCTGGAGCCCCTCCAGGGCCTGCGGGCCCCGGACCAGGACGCCGAGCTGCGCGCCGCGTCCGGTGGCGGCCATCAGCGCGGTCGGGGTCGCCAGGCCCAGCGCGCAGGGGCAGGCCACGACCAGGACGGCGACGCACGCGGTGATCGCCGCCTGCGGATCGGCGCCGGCCCCGAGCCAGAACCCGAGGACGGTGACGGCCAGCGACAGGACCGCGGGGACGAAGACCCCGGCCACGGTGTCGGCGAGGCGCTGGGCCCGTGCCTTCCCGGCCTGGGCCTCCGTCACCAGCCGGGCGATCCGCGCCAGTTGGGTGTCCGCGCCCACGGCCGTGGCCCGTACGAGCAGCAGTCCGCCCGCGTTGACGGCACCGCCCACGACCGCCGAGCCCGGCCCGGTCTCGACGGGCTCGCTCTCTCCGGTGACGAGCGACAGGTCCACGGCGGAGTTGCCCTCGACGACGTCGCCGTCGGTGGCGACCCGCTCTCCGGGCCGTACGACGAAGACCTGCCCGACCGCCAACTCCTCGATGGGAAGGAGGTGTTCGCTGCCGTCGTCCTCGCGGACCGAGACCTCCTTGACGGCGAGGCGGGCGAGCGAGCGCAGCGCCGCCCCCGTGCCGTGGCGCGCCCGCGCCTCCAGGAAACGGCCGGCCAGCACGAACAGCGGGACGCCGACGGCGGCTTCGAGATAGACGTGGACGGCGCCGTCCGAGGCGGTCGGCAACAGGCTGAACGGCATCCGCATACCGGGCTCGCCCGCGCCGCCGAGGAACAGGGCGTACACCGACCAGGAGAAGGACGCCGCGACTCCCAGGGAGACCAGCGTGTCCATCGTCGCGGTGGCGTGGCGCAGCCCGCGCAGGGCCCGGGCGTGGAACGGCCAGGCACTCCACACCGCGACCGGCGCGGCCAGCACGAGGCACAGCCACTGCCAGTTGCGGAACTGCCAGTCGGGCACCATCGACAGCACGAGCACCGGCACCGCGAGCAGCGCGGTGACGAGGAGCCGCTCACGCTCCCGCCGCACACCCTCGGGTTCCCCTACGCCCTCGGGATCCCCTACGCCCTCGGGATCCCGTACATCCCCGGGCTCCCGTACATCCCCGTGCTCCCGCCCGCTCGCCCGTTCCGGTTCGCCGCCCCGGCGCTCCCGCCGCTTGGGCGGCTCGGGCAACGCGGCCTTGTATCCGGCCTGTTCGACGGTCGCGACCAGTTCCTCGGGGCGGACGTCCGGCGGATGGCTCACCCGGGCGCGCCCGGTGGCCAGGTTGACCGTCGCGGTCACGCCCTCCAGCCTGGCGAGCTTCTTCTCCACGCGTCGCACGCAGGCCGCGCAGGTCATGCCGCCGACGGTGAGGTCCGTGGTGGTCATCGGGGGTGCCGGTTCCGTGGCCATCAGCCGCCACTCCCGTGCCGCATGTCCATGTCCCTGATGCCCCCGATGTCTCCCATCTCCCCCATGTCCTGGTCTCCGGGGTCCGTGCCACCGCCGCCGCCATCGCCCGTCCCGGAGCGGTGCATGCCGGGCGTGACGGGCCCGGCGGCGGCTCCGACGGCGTACGACACCGTGAAGACCAGGGCGAGCAGCAGCAGAAACCCGCAGAGGGCAGGTGACACAAGTTGGGGTGGTTTCATCGACGGCCTCCTGACGCACGTACCGCTCCAGGAGTCGGGCGCGGTGGGCCGGGAGTTCCCGGACTCCCTCTCAGGCGGCCCCGCCGCGACGGCGTTCGGCCCGGTTCGGCTCCTGCGGCGAGGGCTCCTCGGGGTACGGGTGGCGCAGGCAGGAGGCGACCACCACT
>NZ_KQ948926.1:0-930 GCF_001514235.1 Streptomyces caeruleatus
CAGGTGCTCGGAGTCCTGCTTCTTGTACTCGTTGTACTTCTTCAGACCGCCGTGGTACTCGTCCATCCACTGCTGGGCGAAGGTGCCGTCCTGGATCTCGGCGAGGACCTTCTTCATCTCGGCCTTGGTGGCGTCGGTGATGATCCGCGGGCCGGTGACGTAGTCGCCCCACTCGGCGGTCTCGGAGATCGACCAGCGCATCTTCTCCAGGCCGCCCTCGTACATGAGGTCCACGATCAGCTTCAGCTCGTGCAGGCACTCGAAGTACGCGATCTCCGGCTGGTAGCCGGCCTCGGTCAGCGTCTCGAAACCGGCCTTGACCAGCGCGGCCGTACCACCGCAGAGAACGGCCTGCTCACCGAACAGGTCGGTCTCGGTCTCCTCGGTGAAGGTGGTCTTGATGACGCCGGCACGGGTGCCGCCGATGCCCTTGGCGTAGGACAGGGCGAGCGCGAAGGCGTTGCCGGAGGCGTCCTGCTCGACGGCCGCGATACACGGAACGCCGCGGCCCTCCTCGTACTGGCGGCGCACCAGGTGACCCGGGCCCTTCGGGGCGACCATGCAGACGTCGACGCCGGCCGGGGGCTTGATGAAGCCGTAGCGGATGTTCAGGCCGTGGCCGAAGAAGAGCGCGTCGCCGTCGTTCAGGTTCGGGGCGATGTGCTCCTCGTAGACCTGGGCCTGGATCGGGTCCGGGACGAGGATCATGATGACGTCGGCCTCGGCGGCGGCCTCCGACGGGGTCACCACGCGCAGGCCCTGCTCCTCGGCCTTCGCCTTGGACTTGGAGCCCTCGTGCAGACCGACACGGACGTCGACACCCGAGTCACGGAGCGACAGCGCGTGGGCGTGGCCCTGGCTGCCGTAACCGATGACCGCGACCTTGCGGCCCTGGATGATGGACAGGTCGGCGTCGGCGTCGTAGAACAA
>NZ_KQ948926.1:1069-1584 GCF_001514235.1 Streptomyces caeruleatus
GCTCGGCCACTTTGGGTTCTCTCCTTGTGTGCAGGTGTTGCGTCCCACCGTATGACGGCGGGGGGAGGGGAAGTTTCGGGGTCTCGCTATACGGGCGGAATCCGGACGGCCGGTGTCACCCGACCGTCCGAACGCGTCGTTACGCCGACCGGTCGAGCGCGCGCAGCGAGCGGTCCGTGATCGAGCGGGCGCCGCGGCCGATCGCGATGGTGCCGGACTGGACGAGCTCCTTGATGCCGAACGGCTCCAGCATCTTCAGCATGGCCTCCAGCTTGTCGCTGGATCCGGTGGCCTCGATGGTGACGGCCTCCGGGGAGACGTCGACGGTCTTGGCACGGAAGAGCTGGACGATCTCGATGATCTGGGAGCGGGTCTCGTTGTCGGCGCGGACCTTCACCAGAACGAGTTCGCGCTGAACGGCCGAACCGGGCTCCAGCTCGACGATCTTCAGCACGTTGACCAGCTTGTTGAGCTGCTTGGTCACCTGCTCCAGGGGGAGGTCGGCGACGCTCACC
>NZ_KQ948926.1:2155-4097 GCF_001514235.1 Streptomyces caeruleatus
ACGATGGTGATGCGGGAGATGTCGGGGTGCTCGGTGACACCGACCGCGAGCGAGTCGATGTTGAAGCCGCGGCGGGAGAACAGGGCGGCGATCCGGGCGAGGATGCCCGGCGTGTTCTCCACCAGGACGGAGAGCGTGTGCTTGGACATGATCTTTTACGTCTCTCTCGCTCAGTCGTCTTCGTTGTCGCCGAAGTCGGGGCGGACGTCCCGGGCGGCCATGATCTCGTCGTTGGAGGTGCCGGCGGCGACCATCGGCCACACCATGGCGTCCTCGTGGACGATGAAGTCGACGACGACGGGGCGGTCGTTGATGGAGTTCGCCTCTTCGATGACCTTGTCGAGGTCCTCGGGCCGCTCGCAGCGGATGGCGTAGCAGCCCATGGCCTCCGACAGCTTCACGAAGTCGGGGACGCGGGTGCCGGCGCTCGGCTGCTTGCCGTCGGCCTCGGGGCCGGAGTGCAGCACGGTGTTGGAGTAGCGCTGGTTGTAGAAGAGGGTCTGCCACTGGCGGACCATCCCGAGGGCGCCGTTGTTGATGATGGCGACCTTGATCGGGATGTTGTTCAGGGCGCAGGTGGTGAGCTCCTGATTGGTCATCTGGAAGCAGCCGTCGCCGTCGATCGCCCAGACCGCCTTGTCCGGCACTCCGGCCTTGGCGCCCATCGCGGCCGGGACCGCGTAGCCCATCGTCCCGGCGCCGCCGGAGTTCAGCCAGGTCGCGGGCTTCTCGTACTGGACGAAGTGCGCGGCCCACATCTGGTGCTGGCCGACGCCCGCCGCGAAGACCGTGCCCTCCGGGGCGAGTTGACCGATGCGCTCGATGACCTGCTGCGGGGACAGCGAGCCGTCCTCGGGCTGGTCGTAGCCGAGCGGGTAGGTCTCGCGCCAGCGGGACAGGTCCTTCCACCAGGCGCTGTAGTCGCCCTGGTGCCCCTCGGCGTGCTCCTTCTGCACGGCCTGGACCAGGTCGGCGATGACCTCGCGGGCGTCACCGACGATCGGCACGTCGGCCGCGCGGTTCTTGCCGATCTCGGCCGGGTCGATGTCGGCGTGGACGATCCTGGCGTACGGGGCGAAGCTGTCCAGCTTGCCGGTGACGCGGTCGTCGAAGCGGGCTCCGAGGGCGACGATCAGGTCGGCCTTCTGCAGCGCGGTGACGGCGGTGACCGCACCGTGCATGCCCGGCATCCCCACGTGCAGCGGGTGGCTGTCGGGGAATGCGCCGAGCGCCATCAGGGTGGTGGTGACGGGCGCTCCGGTGAGTTCGGCGAGGACCTTCAGCTCGGCGGTGGCACCGGCCTTGATCACGCCGCCGCCGACATACAGGACCGGCCGCTTCGCGGCGGTGATCAGCTTGGCGGCCTCACGGATCTGCTTGGCGTGCGGCTTGGTCACCGGGCGGTAGCCGGGCAGGTCCATGGTGGGCGGCCAGGAGAACGTCGTCTTCGCCTGGAGGGCGTCCTTGGCGATGTCGACCAGGACAGGGCCCGGGCGGCCGGTGGAGGCGATGTGGAACGCCTGCGCGATGATCCGCGGGATGTCCTCGGCCTTGGTGACCAGGAAGTTGTGCTTGGTGATCGGCATGGTGATGCCGACGATGTCCGCCTCCTGGAACGCGTCCGTCCCGATCGCCTTGGAGGCCACCTGCCCGGTGATCGCCACGAGCGGCACCGAGTCCATGTGCGCGTCCGCGATCGGCGTGACCAGGTTGGTGGCACCCGGCCCCGACGTCGCCATGCAGACACCGACCCGGCCGGTGGCCTGCGCGTAACCGGTGGCGGCATGGCCGGCGCCCTGCTCGTGCCGGACCAGGACGTGACGCACCCGGGTGGAGTCCATCAGCGGGTCGTACGCGGGAAGGATCGCACCGCCGGGAATGCCGAATACCGTGTCGGCGCCGACCTCCTCGAGCGAACGGATGAGGGACTGCGCACCCGTGA
>NZ_KQ948926.1:4536-96329 GCF_001514235.1 Streptomyces caeruleatus
CGTGCTCGGGGGCGGACTGGTGTCCTCCGGATCGGGGCCGCGGCTGCGGGTGAGCCCCGGTTGCCTGCTCGGTCATCGGCATTCTCTTCTCGATGCTGAGGGTTTTTGCGAGGTTTGAGCGGAGTTGCGGTGCTGCACGACTGGCGCCTGTGCAACAAAAAACCCCTCGTGCCAAAAGGCAAGCGAGGGGAGCGCGCCGGGTGGGTTCGCTGGGAGTTCCGGGTCTGTCCGGACGTCACCAGCTTCAGCCGACGCGCTTTCCAAGTACGAGAATTCGGGTGCGCATGACACTGACCCTCTCCCCGGCGCACACCCCATGTCAAGTACGTGGGACGGGAGTCTCATTATGTGAACGCAGGACACTTCCGCCTCCCAGAACGGCGGGCATACCACTGGTGTACACCCCGGCGCCGCCCCTTGCCACGGACGTTCATCTCCGGGGCGCCACTGTCGGTGTCGAGGCCGCGAACGCGGGCTCGACCGGCCCGTGCGGCACCGGATAGCGGCCCGCACCGATCGCCCGGCGCAGCCGGTACTCGTCCAGCGGCCCGGAGAACGCCATCCCCTGCCCGTGAGTGCACCCCAGCGCCCGCAGTGCGACGACCTGCTCGGGCAGGTCCACGCCGTCGGCCACGGACTGGAGCCCGAGGTCGCCGGCGATCCGCAGCAGCCCTCCGGTGATCTTGTGCAGCCGCGCGGACTCGACGACCCCCTCGACCAGACCGCGGTCGAGTCTGAGTACGTCGACGGGGAGCCGGCGCAGCGCCGTGAGCGCCGCGTATCCGCTGCCGAAGCCGTCCAGGGCGATCCGGACGCCGAGTCGGCGCAGACCGCTCAGACGGCGCTCCAGCTCATCCAGCGCGACACGGGGGTCGAGGTCGGCCAGCTCGATGATCAGCGACCCGGGCGGCAGCCCGTGCCGGGTCAGCAGCGCCTCGATCGAGCCGAGCGGCATCGACCGGTCCAGCAGCCTGCGCGCGCTCATCCGTACGGCCACGGGTACGGCGAGCCCGGTCGCGGTGCGCTCGGCGGCCTGCTCGACGGCCTCCTCCAGGATCCAGCGGCCCAGCTCGGCGGTCTTGTCGCTGTCCTCGGCCACCCGCAGGAACTCGGCGGGCGTGAACAGCACCCCTTGCGAGGACCGCCAGCGCGCCTGGGTGGCGACCGACGTGATCCGGCCGTTCTCCAGGCACACCACCGGCTGGTGCAGCAGCGCGAACTCGCCGTCGTGCAGCGCGGCACGCAGGCGCGTGGCCAGCTCCGCCTTGCGTACGACGTCCTGCTGCATCTGCGGCTTGTACAGCTCGACGCGGCCCTTGCCGCCCGCCTTGGCGCGGTACATCGCCAGGTCGGCGTTGCGCAGCAGCTCCCCCGCGCCGAGGCCCGGCTCGGCGAAGGCGACGCCGATGGAGGCGTTGACACGGACATCGTTGCCGTCGATGAGGTACGGCTGGGACAGCGTCAGCCTGAGGCGGTCGGCGAGCTCCAGGATGTGTCGTTCTCGCGCGGTGCGGTCACGGGTGCCGTCACCGGCGATCAGGGCCGCGAACTCGTCGCCGCCGAGCCGGGACGCGGTGTCCCCGCCCCGCACGGCGTCCTGGAGTCTGCGGGCGGCCTGGACGAGCAGTTCGTCCCCGGCCTGGTGCCCGATGGTGTCGTTGACGCCCTTGAAGCCGTCGAGGTCGATGAAGAGGACGGCCGTGTTGCGCAGGGCGGGGCCCCGGTCGGAGGCACGGCGGCCGGACAGGGCCTGCTGGACGCGCTTGGTGAACAGTGCGCGGTTGGGCAGGTCGGTGAGCGGGTCGTGCTCGGCGTTGTGCTGGAGCTGCGCCTGGAGGCGCACTCTTTCGGTCACGTCCCGGCTGTTGAAGATGAGGCCGCCGTGGTGCCGGTTGACGGTCGATTCGACGTTGAGCCAGCCGTCGTCGCCGGAGCGGAAGCGGCATTCGATGCGCGTAGTGGGTTCCTCAAGTGGACTGGCGGCGAGGAAGCGGCGCACCTCGTGCACCACGCAGCCCAGGTCCTCCGGGTGGATGAGGTTGGCCAGTTCCGTACCCACCAGGTCCTCGGCGGCGCGGCCGTAGACCCCGGCGGCGGCCGGGGAGACGTACCGGAGGAGGCCGTTGGGTGCGGCGATCATGATGACGTCGCTGGAGCCCTGCACCAGGGAGCGGAAGTGGTTCTCCTTCTGCGCCAGTTCCTGGGTGAGGGTGATGTTGTCGAGCAGCATGATGCCCTGGCGCATCACGAGGGCGAGCACGACCGTGCCGCCGGTGATGAGCACGACGCGGTCGACGCTGCGGCCGTTGAGGACGTTGTAGAGGATGCCCAGGGTGCAGACGGCGGCGGCGAGGTACGGCGTGAGCGCGGCCAGGGAGCCGGCGATCGGCCGGGTGACCGGATACCGGGTGTGGTCACCTCCCTGGGCGGGCGGCGTGTGGTGGTGGCTCGCGCCGCGCTGTCCGGGCACGTGCTCGTGCACCACGCGCGTGTGCCCGGTCCCGTCGTGCCGTTCGCCGTCCGCGTTTCTCGGCGCGGCCCACGGGGCGTACGCCAGGAGCAGCGAGCCGGCGAACCAGCCCGCGTCGAGGAGCTGACCGGAGCGGTAGCTGTTGTGCAGCAGCGGCGAGGTGAACAGGGCGTCACACATCACGGTCAGGGCGAGTGCGCCGATCGCGGTGTTGACCGCGGTGCGGTTCGCCGAGGAGCGGCGGAAGTGCAGTGCGAGCACCATGCTGACCAGGGCGATGTCGAGCAGCGGATAGGCGAGCGAGAGCGCGGTGTGCGCCACGCTCTCGCCGCCGCTTGAGTCGATCTTGGCCGCCTGGGCGAGGGCCAGGCTCCAGGCCAGCGTCAGCAGCGAGCCGCCGATCAGCCAGGCGTCCAGGCCGAGGCAGACCCAGCCGGCCTTCGTCACCGGACGCTTGGCGAGCACCAGGAGTCCCACGATGGCGGGCGGCGCGAAGCAGAGGAAGAACCCGTCGGCGTAGGAGGGGCTGGGCACGGGCTGCAGGAGGACGACCTCGTACCACCCCCAGACCAGGTTTCCGAGGGCCGCCATCGCGGAGGAGAGGGCGAACAGCAGCCAGGCGGGCCGAAAGCGGATACGGCGGCTACGGGCGTAGCGGAAGCAGGACACCGCGGCGGCGCCGGCCGCGGCTGCCAGCCCGAAGTCGCCCATGATCAGCGCTACTTGGTTCGAACCCCAGCCGAGCGCGGAACCGACGGCGTATCCCGCGCACACCAGGGCCAGAACGAGTTGCGGGACGAGTCCCGTGCCGCCCCCGAACGAGGGGCGGGGCAGTGTCGCCGCCGACGAGGGCTGTGCCCGCAGCCCCGCGTCGAGCGTGCTCGTGGGGGGCGGTGGCGAGCTCACCGGGTCCTCCCGGTCCGCGCCGTTCGGGGGTCCCGAGGGTCCCGGTGCGCCGGATGCGCATGCCGCCCGCGGCCGCCGTGTCCCTGGTGGTGGTGAGTGTGACGGCAGCTGTGAGTGCCGTGGCGACCGCGCCTGCGCGCGGCCGTCCGCCAGGGTCGCCGTCGACGGCCCCGCCGCGTCGGATCGCTCGTCCATAGGCCGTGCATCGCCCGTCGCCCCCCTCACAAATCTGAAATGTCCATCCCAAGGCGCCGATCAGTGCGCGGCGCAGCCCCTGTCGGGACGATACACCAGTCTCGTCACTCAGGGACATAGCACCTCTACGCTCCGTGACGACCAGCGCATATGTGAGTACGGACCGCTTCCGAGGGATTGCGGACGGTACTCGAACCGGATGTCCGGCTTGTTGCGCGCGGCGCACGCGACACGCGCTCGATGGTCAGCGGATGAGCCTCACGCGTGTGTCGCGCCCGTCGTAAGGATCACGTTGCGCAGGGGCTCGCGGTTCACGAACCGCGTCAACTGGTCCACCAGGAGCCGCTTGGCGCGGGGCAGGAACGCGGAGGTCGGGCCGCCCACATGCGGGCTGATCAGCACGCCCGGCGCCCGCCACAGGGGGTGGTCGCGGGGCAGTGGTTCCGGGTCGGTGACGTCCAGGGCGGCGGTGAGGCGCCCGGTCTCCAGCTCGGCCAGCAGCGCCTTGCTGTCCACGACGGGGCCGCGGGCGACGTTGACCAGCAGCGCGCCGTCCTTCATGCGGGCGAGAAAGTCGGCGTCGACCAGGTGGCGGGTGGTCTCCGTCAGAGGCGTGGAGAGGATGACGACGTCCGCTTCCGGCAACAGGGCGGACAGTTCGGTGAGCGGATGCACTTCGCCGCGCGCCGTGGTGCGCTCAGAGCGCGCGACGCGCGCCACCCGCGCGAGTTCAAAGGGTGCGAGCCGGTCCTCGATGGCGGCGCCGATCGAGCCGTATCCCACGATGAGGACGTTCTTGTCCGCCAGCGCCGGCCGGAATCCGCCGAGCCACTCCCCCCTGTCCTGGGCCCGGACGAAGTCGGGGATGCCGCGCAGCGAGGCGAGGATCAGCGTGAGTGTGAGCTCGGCGGTGCTCGCCTCGTGCACCCCGCGCGCGTTGCACAGTCGCACGCCGGGTCGCAGGTGCTTCAGGCCCGGTTCGACGTGGTCGATGCCGGCGGAGAGCGTCTGCACGACTTCCACGGAGCTCAACTCCGGCAGGGGACGCTGCCCGAGTTCGGGGGCCTTCATGTACGGGACGACGTAGAAGGCGCACTCGGCCGGGTCGGCGGGAAAGTCCTCGGCGCCGTTCCAGTAGCGGTAGGCGGGGCCCATGGGAAGGCCCTCGATCTCGTCCGGCGGGATGGGGAGCCACACGTCAGCAGTCATGCCTTGGAGGCTAGGGCCTTCCCGTCGGGACAGGCCGGTCGGGCCGGAGGAACGGGACGGCGCCCGCTCATGATCCATGCGCCGGGCCCTTGGTCGGCCGAACAGGTGTGCAGAGGTTAGGTTGGGGTGCCGGAAGAGGGAGGGTTACGGCCAGGTGGAGCGCAGGACGATCGGCGCGGCGGCACTCGCGGTGGGAGCCGTCGGGCTCGGGTGCATGCCGATGAGCTGGGCGTACAGCTCGTCGCGGCAGCGGGGCGAGGAGTCGGTCAGGGCGGTGCACCGGGCGCTCGATCTGGGCTCGACGCTGCTGGACACGGCCGACATGTACGGCCCGTTCACCAACGAGCTGCTGGTGGGGCGGGTGTTGAAGGAGCGCCGGCAGGACGCGTTCCTCTCGACCAAGGTCGGCCTGCTGGTGGGCGAACAGCACATCGTGGCCAACGGCCGCCCCGGCTATGTGAAGCGGGCCTGCGACGCCTCCCTGCGCCGCCTCCAGACGGACGTGATCGACCTCTACCAACTGCACCGCGCGGACCCCGAGGTCCCCGTCGAGGAGACGTGGGGCGCGATGGCGGAGCTCGTCCAGGCCGGAAAGGTACGGGCGTTGGGGTTGTGCGCCGTCGGCGCGCGAGGTGGCCGCCGCTCCGGGACCCGCCTGCACGACGCGACGATCCGCCAACTGCAGCGCGTGCAGCAGGTCTTCCCGGTGAGCGCCGTGCAGGCCGAGCTGTCAGTGTGGTCGCCCGACGCGCTGGAGGGCCTGCTGCCGTGGTGCGAGGCACGCGGCGTGGGCTTCCTCGCGGCGATGCCCCTGGGCAACGGCTTCCTGTCCGGCACCCTCACCCCCGGCCAGGGCTTCGAACCGGACGACGTCCGCGCCCGGCACCCCCGCTTCACCGCGGAGATGATGGCGGCCAACCAGCCCATAGTCGCCGGCCTGCGCCGCATCGCCGCCCGCCACGGCACCGGGGCCACACCGGCCCAGATCGCGCTGGCCTGGGTGCTGTCCCAGGGTCGACACGTGATCGCCCTCCCCGGCACGAAGCAGGAACGCTGGGCCACCGAGAACGCGGCAGCCGCAAGCCTGCGGCTGACGGCAGAGGACCTGGCAGAGGTGGCGGAGCTGCCGAGGGCACTGGGGTCCTGGGACTGACGTTGGCGGTCAGCCCCCCCCTGGCTGGACACCGCCGGGTCCGGGCCCAGCGGCGGTCGCCGGGCAGGGGGTGATTCGAGATTCATGGATCGGGAACCTGTGAGGCTCGAGCGGTGTAAGAAAAGTAGAACCTGCCGCGTCGAAGGGACCGTGATCGTGCAACGTCGAGTGGTGACGGCCGTAATGGCCGCGGCCGTAATGGTGCTGACGGCCGGATGTTCCTCCGACGACGGGGAATCGCCGGGTGGCGGCGGGGCGGCGGCGTCGAGCAGTGACAAGGGAGCGTCGCCCACTGGGCGGGCCGCCGAGGAGACGCCGCCGGCACAGGGGTCCGTGAAGGTGGTGCGTACGGTCGCGGAGGGACTGGACACCCCCTGGGGCCTGGCCCCGCTGCCCGGCGGTGATCTGCTCGTGTCCTCCCGCGACGACGCCACGATCACGCGGGTCGACGGGGAGACGGGCAAGAAGACCGAGCTGGGCGAGGTGCCGGGGGTGTCCCCGGCGGGCGAGGGCGGCCTCATGGGCCTGGCCCTGTCGCCGGACTACGCCTCGGACCACATGGTCTACGCGTACTTCACCTCGGCCTCGGACAACCGCATCGTCCGCATGCTGTACGACGAGCAGAAGCCGAGCGGCGAGCAACTGGGCGCACCCGACACCGTCTTCAAGGGCATCCCCAAGGGCTTCATCCACAACGGCGGCCGCATAGCGTTCGGCCCGGACAAGATGCTGTACGCGGGCACGGGCGAGAGCGGTGATTCGGGCCTGTCCCAGGACAAGGACTCCCTGGGCGGCAAGATCCTCCGCCTGACACCGGAGGGCGAACCGGCCCCGGGCAACCCCTTCACGGACTCTCCCGTGTACTCGTACGGCCATCGCAATGTGCAGGGCCTGGCCTGGGACCCCGAACAGCGCCTGTTCGCCGCGGAGTTCGGCCAGGACACCTGGGACGAGCTGAACGCGATCAAGCCGGGCGACAACTACGGCTGGCCCGAGGTGGAGGGCAAGTCCGACGACGCCAAGTACCACAACCCGCTGGCCCAGTGGGGCACGGACGACGCCTCCCCCAGTGGCATCGCCTATGCCGAGGGGTCCGTCTGGATGGCGGGGCTGAAGGGCCAGCGCCTGTGGCGGGTCCCGCTGAAGGGCACAGCGGCGTCGGCGGACCCGCAGGCCTTCCTGGAGGGTGAGTACGGCCGGCTGCGGACGGTCGTCCCGGCCGGCGGCGACAAGCTGTGGGTGACGACGAGCAACACGGACGGGCGGGGCGACCCGAAGGACGGGGACGACCGGATTCTGGAGGTTCAGGTGAGCTGAGCGGCCTCACTGCGGCCCGTCGATCTTCCTCTCCCCCTCGCCGTCGCCCTCGGCGGTGTCCTCACCGGCCGACGGCTCCGGCATCCGTACGACGACCTTCCCGGACGCGAGGTCTATCGGCCCGCGCCCGGGGTCGTTGTCCCCGACGTCCTCGCGGGTCAGTTCCAGGCGTTTCTGTTCGTCGCGGGTGTGCTTGCGGCCGGGCGCGAAGAGTTCCTCGAACGCGTTGAACACGGAACCTCCCAGGACCAATGTCCCTTACAGCGTAAACCTGGGGCTCATGCCCCCGAGGTGAGGGATTCGGACACGAACAGCCCCATCCGATGCGCCAGCGCCGCGGCCTCGCCCCTGCCGGAGACGCCGAGCTTGCCCAGGATGTTCGACACATGGACGCTGGCTGTCTTCGGGGAGATGAAGAGTTCCTCGGCGATCTGGCGGTTGGTGCGGCCCGCGGAGACCAGACGGAGGACGTCGCGCTCGCGGGTGGTGAGACCGAGGGCGTCGGCCGGGTCGGTCGGGGGCGGGGGCGGGGCCGCCGTGAGGGTGAGGCGGGCTCGCTGGGCCAGGTGGGTCGTGGCGTCGACGAGCGGGCGGGCGCCCAGATGGGTGGCGGCGGCCCGGGTCAGGCGGAGCAGCTCCGTGGCGCGGGAGCGTTCGTCGTCCCCGCCGATCGCGAGCAGCGCCTCGGCCAGGCGGTGGCGGACCTGGGCGAGGTCGTAGGGGCGCTCCAGGGCTTCGAAGGCCGTGACCAGGTCCGACCAGGTGTCGGGTTCGGGGGCCCGGCTCGCGGCCCGGTCGAGTTCGGCTCGGGTCCACTTCTCGTACGCCAGCCACAGGGGCGCGCCCGTGGTGAGCTTGCGGACGGCCTCGAAGAGCCGGTCCAGGAAGGCGGTACGACCCTCCTGTGCGGCGGGCAGCGCGTGGGCGCGGGCGTCGGACTCGGCGATGGCGGCGGCCAGCAGCAGGGGCCAGGCGTAGCGCTGGGTGCCGGGCGGGAAGCCGGCGCTCAGGGCCCGGTCGGCCTCCGCGCGGGCGTCGAGGAGCCGGCCCTCGGCGGCGGATATCCCGAGGGCGACGTAGGACATCGGCAGGTTGTTCTGGGGCATGGGGTCGTGGGTGCCGTAGAAGGCGCGGGCGGCGGCCAGATGCCGGCCGGCCTCGGCGATGTCGCCGCGGGCGAGCGCGAGGCGGGCCAGGCTGTTCGAGCCGCCGCCGCGCGGCTTCGCCGCCTGGCCGGTGCGCTGGGCGTTCACCGCGGCGTCGGCGGCCTCGTCCCAGCGGCCCAGGGAGATCAGTGACTCGGCGAGGTTCGCCCAGACCCAGGCCTCGGAGTCGCGCAGGCCCCACTGCTGGGTGAGCCGCAGGCCCTCGCGCAGGATGCCGACGGCGTCCTCGGAACGGCCGACGCCTTCGAGGACGGACGGCAGGTTCACATGGCTGCGGCCCACCACCGCGGTGAGGCCACGGGCCAGTACCTCGTCCCTGACCTCGTGCATCTGGGCCAGTCCGGCCTCGGTGTCCCCGGCTTCGACCATGAGGCCGCCGAGGGTGAGGCGCGCGTTCAGTTCGATGTCCTCGGCGCCGACCATGCGCGCGTACTCGACGGCCCGTTCGGCGGCCGACATGGCGTCGGGGCCGGGGTCGCGGAGCATCGACCAGTTGGCGGCGGTGGCCAGCACCTCGGCGTGCACCTCGGACGGCGGCAGGCCGCGGACCAGTTCCTGCGCGGTGCCCAGCTCCTTCCAGCCGTCGCCGCGGGCCTGCGCCTGGACCAGCCGGGAGCGCTGGACCCAGAACCAGGCGGCGCGCAGGGGGTCGCCCTCGTCCTCCAGCAGGTGCAGGGCACGCTTGGTGATCTTCAGGGCGCGTTCGCGCTCTCCGCAGAGCCGTCCGGCGACGGCGGCCTCGGCCATGAGGTCGAGGTAGCGCAGGGGCGTGGTGGCGGGGTCGCAGCCGCAGGGCGGGTAGACCTCGGTGTAGTCGACGGGGCGCAGGGTGGCGCGGATGTCCTCGGGGGCGGAGTCCCACAGTTCCATCGCGCGTTCCAGCAGCCGTAGCTGCTCGGAGTGGGCGTGCCGGCGGCGGGCGGCGACGGAGGCTTCCAGGACGGCGGGCAGGGCCTTGGCCGGGTCGTGGGCGTGGTACCAGTAGCTGGCCAGCCGCATGACGCGTTCACCGGCCGGGACGAGCGTCGGGTCGGCCTCCAGTGCTTCGGCGTAGCGGCGGTTGAGGCGGGAGCGTTCCCCGGGCAGCAGGTCGTCGCCGACGGCCTCGCGGACCAGGGAGTGGCGGAAGCGGTAGCCGTCGCCGCCGGGCGCCGCGGTGAGGATGTTGGCGTTGACGGCGGCCCGCAGCGCCTCGATGAGGTCGTCCTCGGCGAGCCGGGCGACGGCCTCGATCAGCCGGTACTCGACGGTGGAGCCGCCCTCGGCGACGATCCGGGCGACCCGCTGGGCGGCCTCGGGCAGCCGTTCCACCCGGACGAGGAGCAGGTCGCGCAGGGTGTCGGTGAGGCCGGTGCAGCAGCCCTCGTGGGTGGCGACGGCGAGTTCCTCGACGAAGAAGGCGTTGCCGTCGGAGCGTTCGAAGATCTCGTCGACCTGGGCGGGGTCGGGTTCGGTGGCGAGGATGCCGGCGATCTGGCGGCCGACCTCGGCGCGGTTGAAGCGGCCGAGGTCGATGCGGCGGACCGTGCGCAGACGGTCGAGTTCGGCGAGGAGCGGGCGCAGGGGGTGGCGGCGGTGGATGTCGTCGGAGCGGTAGGTGGCCAGGACGACGAGGCGGCCGGTGCGCAGGGTGCGGAAGAGATAGGCGAGGAGGTGGCGGGTGGAGGCGTCGGCCCAGTGCAGATCCTCCAGGGCGACGACGACCGTGCGGCGGGCGGCTACGCGCTCCAGGAGGCGGGCGGTGAGCTCGAAGAGACGGGCCATGCCCTCCTCGTCCGAGCGGTTCGCCTGGTGGGCCGGTGCCGTCTCGGCCAACTCGGGCAGCAGCCGGGCCAGTTCCTCCTCCTGGCCGGCCGCGGCCGCGGCCAGTTCGTCGGGCAACTCGCGGCGCAGGGCGCGCAGTGCGGTGGAGAAGGGGGCGAAGGGCAGTCCGTCGGCGCCGATCTCGACGCAGCCGCCGAGCACGACGACGGTGCCCTCGCGGGCGGCGGCGGTGGCGAACTCCTCGACGAGGCGCGTCTTGCCGACGCCGGCCTCGCCGCCGATCACCAGCGCCTGGGGCTCCCCAGCGGCGGCTCGGGCGAAGGCGTCGTGCAGCGTTTCCAACTCGGTTGCGCGACCGACGAACACGGGGCTTACGGACCTGCTCTCCACGGGGTCGAGCTTCGCATGCGTCACCGGCGCTGCGGCACCGGTTTTCGCTGGGCTCGGCGTCGAAGTGACCGTCCACCGGGGGCTGCCGCCCCCAGACCCCCGCTTCGGCCCTGACCGGGCCTCGTCCTCGAACGCCGGGCGGGCTGGTTGCGGCCGGCCCGCGCCGAGTACGACCGACGGCCCGGGGGCCCCTTGCGGGCGGGCGGGGGCCTGCCGCCCGGCATCAGCCCCCGCCCCCGTGCCCCCCGCTTTCACGCGGCCCGTGGATGCCGGTGCCTGCTGCGGCGGGGCATATGGGACTCCGACTCCGCCGCGGCCTGAGCGGAACGTTCGGCACGGCGGCCGCGGACGGCCTCGCGGACCAGGCGTGCGTGCTCGGCCTGGCGGATCAGTTCGGCGGAGCGGAGGCGGTGGAGTTCGTAGCCGTACATCGCGAATCCCTCGTTTTCCCTGGTGAGAAGGCGGTTTCGACGTCGTTCGCCGATGAATCGAGCTTCGTCTGCCAGGGGGGTCCGCCGCATCGGGAGAGTTCCGCATCTTCACGCGGGCGGTGGGGCCTTAGACGCGCGTGAGGGGCCTCAGGGCGCCGTCCGATGTGCTTACGGCGGCTCTGAGGCCCCTCAGGGTCTGCGGTGGTTCAGCCCACGGACGGCACGCCGAGCAGGACGTCGGTGTACTTGAGGACGGCCAGCAGCAGGCCGATCACACCGAGGGCGACGCCGCCCCAGGCGACCGACTTGATCCATGCGGGCTGCGGCTTGCCGGGCGCCCCGAACGCGGGCCGGGCGAGCACGACGACGCCGACGATCAGTGCGGCGAGCGCGAAGACACCGGCCCACAGGGCGGTGGCGTGCCAGGCAGCCCCGTAGCGCTCGTCCAGCAGCTTGGCGACGTCCGGGGACTGCGACGTCGCGGATTCCAACTGGGCGTGGACGTCCTGCCGTGCGGAGGCGATCACACCCAGCCAGCCGCCGCTCAGGGAGACGAGGCCGAGCGCAGCGGAGACGACCGCGCCCGCGCCCTGGCCGACGCCGGAGGGCGCCGCTTCCGTCGCCTCGGCGGCCACCTCCTCCTCGTGCTCGTCACCCTCAACGGCCTCGGTCTCGGCCTCGGTCTCGGCCTCGGTCGCCTTGGTGACGTCCACGTTCTCGTCGTCGGTCTTGGTCTCGGTCGCGGTCTCGTCCACTGTCTTCGTTCCCATGTCTCGCACCGTACGGACGCTCTCTGAGAAGGGTCTTAATGATCCTTGTGCTCGGCACGCGCGCGTGCGTCGCGCCACTCCGGGGCGAGGATCGACCACACCTCCAGGTCGTGGCGCACCCCACCATAGGGGTGTGCCTCGCGGCGGACGCCGTCTCGGGTCATGCCGAGCCTTCGGGCGACGTTCAGGCTGGGCGTGTTGCCGGACGCCGCGATCCACTCGACGCGGTGGATGCCGCGCTCCTCGACCGCCCAGTCGATCAGCACCCGCATCGCCCGGGTGATGAGCCCGCGTCCGGTCGCGGCGGGCTCCAGCCAGCACCCGACCTCGCAGTTGCCGGTCGCGGCGTCGAAGTTCAACGTGAGGACGCCGCCGACGAGTTTTCCGTCCAGCCAGATGCCGTGGTACGACGCCGTGTCCGCGGCGCGCATGTCCGCGTACCGCTGGAGGGTCTCGCGGGCCGACGCCGGGTCGGTGGCGTGCGAGCCGAACGGGATGTACTGCCCGATGAACTCCCGGCCCCGCTCCAGGTGCGCCAGGAACTCCTCGGCGTGCCACGGCTCCAGGGGCCGGAGCTCGGCTCCGTCGTCACCCAGCGGTATCGCGTACATCGCCCCGTTGCTCCTTCTCCAGTTCCGACACGACGTCGGTGAGCCTCTCATGGGCGGCACGCGACTCGGGCGGTTCGATGCTGATGCGGGGCAGGCGCTGGTCGAGCCAGCGGGGCAGCCACCAGTTGGCGCCGCCGAGCAGATGCATCAGGGCGGGGACGAGGAGGGTGCGCAGGACGAAGGCGTCCAGGGCGACCGCGGCGGCCAGCGCGATGCCGAACATGGCGATCACCCGGTCACCGCTGAGGACGAAGGCGAGGAAGACCGAGATCATGATGACCGCGGCGGAGTTGATCACCCGGCCGGTCTCGGCGAGGCCGATCCGGACGGCCCTCCGGTTGTCGCCGGTCTCCAGCCACTCCTCGTACATCCGGCTGACCAGGAAGACCTGGTAGTCCATGGAGAGGCCGAACAGCACCGACACCATGATGACCGGGAGGAACGGCTCGATCGGGCCCGCACGGCCGAGGCCCAGCAGCTCGCTGCCCCAGCCCCACTGGAAGATCGCGACGACGACCCCGAAGGCGGCCGCCACGGCGGCCACGTTCATCGCGGCGGCCTTCAGCGGGATGCCGACGGACCGGAAGGCGAGCAGGAGCAGCAGACAGCCGAGGCCGATGACGACGCCGACGAACAGCGGCAGCTTGCCGACGATCATCTCGGCGAAGTCGTCGTAGCCGGCCGTCACGCCGCCGACCTGCACATCGAGCGAGGTACCGGTCTCGGCGCGCGGCAGGACCTCGTCGCGCAGCCGGTCCACGAGCTCGCTGGTCTGCCGTGACTGCGGGGAGGAGTCGGGTACGACGGTCAGGTACGCCGTGTCGCCGCCGGTGTTGTACGTCACCGGGGTCACCGACGCGACGCCGTCGGTGGTGCGCAGGCGCGCGTCGAGGTTGTCGAGGGCGAGCTTGTCGTCGCCGCCGTCGACCTCGGTGACCAGGGTGAGCGGGCCGTTCACGCCGGGACCGAAGCCGTCGGCGAGCAGGTCGTAGGCCTGGCGGGTGGTGGCGGACTCCGGGTTGTTGCCCTGGTCGGAGGTGCCCAGGCGCAGGCCGAGGGTGGGCAGGGCGAGGACGGTGATGACGGCCAGGGCGAGCACGCCGAGCGTCCTCGGGTGGCGCTCCACGAACGCCGACCAGCGGGCGGCGAACCCGGTCGGCAGCTCGGGCTCGGGGCCGTGCTCCGTCAGCCGGCGCCGCTCGCGTCGGCTCAGGGCGCGCATGCCGATGAAGGACAGCAGGGCGGGCAGCAGGGTCACGGAGGCGGCGACCGTGAGGAACACGGTGAGGGAGGCGGCTATCGCGACGCCGTTGAGGAAGCCGAGCCGGAGGATCAGCATCCCGAGCAGGGCGATGCACACGGTCGCGCCCGCGAAGACGACGGCGCGTCCGGTGGTGGCCACGGCGTTGGTGATCGACTCGGTGACGGACAGGCCGCGTTTCAGGCCGCGCCGGTGCCGGGTGACGATGAACAGGGCGTAGTCGATGCCGACGCCGAGCCCGACGAGCATGCCGAGCATGGGCGCGAAGTCGGCCACGGTCATGGCGTGTGAGAGCAGCGCGATGCCGGCGTACGCGGTGCCGACGCTCACCAGCGCGGTGGCGATGGGCAGCAGGGAGGCGGCGAGCGACCCGAAGGCGAGGAAGAGCACGACGGCGGCCACGGCCACGCCGACGACCTCGGCCAGGTGCCCCTCGGGCGACTCGGTGAGCCCGACGGCGCTGCCGCCCAGCTCCACCTGGAGCCCGTCGGCCTCGGCGGACTTGGCCGCGCTCACGACGGCCTGTGCCTCGCCCTTGTCGAGGTTCTCGACGCCGGTGTCGAAGGTGACGGTGGCGTACGCCGTCCGCCCGTCCGCGCTGATCCGGGCGGCGGCGGCCTGTTTGTCGTACGGGCTGCTCACGGCCGCGACCCCGGGGAGTTCCGCGATGTCGGCGAGGGTGCGCGTCATGGTCTGTTCGACGGCGGCGGCGCGGACGGTGCCGGACGTGGTGTGCCAGACGACGGTGTCGCTGTCGCCGCCGAGTCCCGGGAAGCCGTCCTGCAACAGCTGGGTGGCGCGGCCCGATTCGGTGCCGGGGACCTCGTAGTCGTTGGAGTACGCGGAGCCGGTCACGGCGGCGGCCGCGGTCACTCCGCCGAAGGCGAGGAGCCAGAGCAGTACGGCGACGAGGCGGCGCTGGACACACCAGCGTGCAAGGGCTGCCACGAACGTGCTCCCGGGGGCGGTATGTGGATCTTTGACCGGGAGACGCCGAAACGTCGTTCATGGAGTGAACAGCCCGCAAAGAACGCATGAGCGATGTGAAGCAAACTCTCGCAGGCGCCAGTGATCGTTTGCCCCGTTCGTGGGTTTATTCACACAAGTGGGAGGCAGATCACAGGACAGTAACGACCACTCTGTCGTCGCAGGTGGCGCCTCTCACACAAGCGCGCCCCCGCACCGGGAACTTCTCAGTCGAACTGGTCCCCCAGCGCCATCACCATCACCCCGGTGACAAGCAGCCACAGCGCCCGCCGGGTACGGCCGCGCGAGCCGAGGAACGCGGCGAGGGCGCAGACGGCGGCACCGAGCGCGTAGGCGGCAGGGACGAGGGCCGGAGCCGAGCCGGTGGCCCGGAGCGTCGAGGCGGCCAGCCCCGCGAGGGCGAGCAGCGCCCCGGTCACGGCCGCCGTCCAACGGGCCCGCCGCGCCACCTGCGCCGGGTCGTCGAGGTCTTCTTCGTCATCCGCCGGGTCTTCCATGCCGTCCGCCGGATCGTCTGCGTCGCCCGCCGGGACCTGTGCGTCGTCCTGGACCTCGGCGTCCGCCGGAATCTCGGCGGGGTCGTCCTCGGGCGTCTCGAACCGCTCCTTCCGCGTCTCGGATATCTCGGAATCACCGCGTCCACTCATGGCGGGCGAGCGTAGCGCGTCGCGCCGGGAAATCGGATGCCGGTCCGAAGGGCGGGCTGCTAGCGTCCGAAGGTCCGCCGTTCCCGCGGCACACCGCCGCCGACCTGGGCAGGTGCATTGTTTGAGCGTCCGGCCGAGCTCCTCCGTATCCCTTTCCGCTTCCCCGGACTCAAGGAGCCCGTTCACCGATGCCCGACATCACCCCGAGGACCTCGGATGAGGAACTCACCCAGCGGCTGACCCACGTCCGCTACCCGCGCAGCAACAGCTACGACGTCCGCTGGGTCATCGAGAACCAGATGGGCCCGAACGCACTGTGGCTGCTGGAGTGGCTGGCCCCCGCCCTCGGCCTGGACGCCCTGCGCCCCTGCGCCCGCGTCCTGGACCTGGGCTGCGGCCGGGCCATGACCTCCGTCTTCCTGGCCAGGGAGTTCGACGCCCAGGTCACCGCGGCCGACCTGTGGGTCAAGCCGGACGAGAACGCCCGCCGCGTCGCCGAGGCCGGCTTCGCCGACCGGGTGCTGCCCGTGCACGCCGAGGCGCACGACCTGCCGTTCGCCGAGGCCTGCTTCGACGCGATCGTGAGCATCGACGCGTACCAGTACTTCGGCACGGACGATCTCTACCTGCCCACGTTGACCCGGCTGTTGAAGCCGGGCGGGCGGATCGGGATCGTCGTACCCGCGGTACGGGAGGAGATCGAGGGCACCGAGCCCCCGGAGCACCTCAAGGAGTACTGGGAGCCCGACTGGTGGGTCTTCCACTCCGCCGACTGGTGGCGGCGCCACTGGACCCGCAGCGGGGCCGTCGAGGTCGAGACCGCCGACTGGCTGGACGACGGCTGGCGGGACTGGCTGCTGTGGTGCGACGTCGTCGCCGAGGAGAGCCCGGAGGAGTTCCATCGCACGATGGCCCGCCAGGTCCGCGAGGCGGTACAGGCGGACGAGGGCCGCGCGCTGGGCTTCGTACGACTCGTAGGACGCCGTAAGTAAGCGGAAGGCCCCGGAGGCAGTGCCTCCGGGGCCTTCCGCAGGTCAGGGCTCAGCCCTCGCTGACGCCCAGCTTCTCCAGGATCAGCTCCTTGACGCGGGCCGCGTCCGCCTGACCGCGGGTCGCCTTCATGACCGCGCCGACCAGGGCGCCGGCCGCGGCGACCTTGCCCGAGCGGATCTTGTCGGCGATGCCCGGGTTGCCGGCGATGGCCTCGTCGACGGCGGCACCCAGGGCGCCCTCGTCGGAGACGACCTTCAGACCGCGCTTGTCGACGACCTCGTCCGGGGTGCCCTCGCCCGCGAGGACGCCCTCGATGACCTGGCGGGCCAGCTTGTCGTTGAGGGAGCCCTCGTTGACCAGGGCCGTGACCCGGGCGACCTGCTCCGGCGTGATGGCCAGCTCGTCCAGCGACTTGCCCGACTCGTTGGCGCTGCGCGCCAGTTCGCCCATCCACCACTTACGGGCGGACGCGGCGTCGGCACCGGCGTCGGTCGTGGCGACGATCGGGTCCAGCGCACCGGCGTTGAGGATCGCCTGCATGTCGGTGGCCGAGATGCCCCACTCCGCGAGGAGTCGGGTACGCCGAGCCAGCGGCAGCTCGGGCAGGGCCGCCCGGATCTCCTCGACCCACTCGCGCGAGGGGGCCACCGGAACCAGGTCCGGCTCGGGGAAGTACCGGTAGTCCTCGGCCTCTTCCTTCACTCGGCCCGAGGTCGTCGATCCGGTGTCCTCGTGGAAGTGCCGGGTCTCCTGGATGATCGTCCCGCCGCCGCTCAGGACGGCCGCGTGACGCTGGATCTCGAAACGGGCCGCACGCTCCACGGACCGCAGCGAGTTGACGTTCTTCGTCTCCGAGCGCGTGCCGAACTTCTCGCGGCCGTGCGGGCGCAGCGACAGGTTCACGTCGCAGCGCATCTGGCCCATCTCCATGCGGGCCTCGGAGACGCCGAGCGCCTTGATGAGCTCGCGCAGCTCCCGGACGTACGCCTTCGCGACCTCGGGAGCACGCTCGCCCGCGCCCTCGATCGGCTTGGTGACGATCTCGATGAGCGGGATGCCGGCGCGGTTGTAGTCCAGCAGCGAGTGCGAGGCGCCGTGGATACGGCCCGTCGCGCCGCCCACGTGGGTCGACTTGCCGGTGTCCTCCTCCATGTGGGCGCGCTCGATCTCCACACGGAAGGTCTCGCCGTCCTCCAGCTGTACGTCGAGGTAGCCGTTGAAGGCGATCGGCTCGTCGTACTGGGAGGTCTGGAAGTTCTTCGGCATGTCCGGATAGAAGTAGTTCTTCCGGGCGAAGCGGCACCACTCGGCGATCTCGCAGTTCAGCGCGAGACCGATCTTGATCGCGGACTCGACGCCGGTCGCGTTGACGACCGGGAGCGCGCCGGGCAGGCCGAGGCAGACGGGGCAGGTCTGCGTGTTGGCGTCCTGGCCGAGGGCCGTGGAACAACCGCAGAACATCTTGGTCTTGGTGCCGAGTTCGACATGGACCTCAAGGCCCATGACGGGGTCGTACGACGCCAGCGCGTCCTCGTACGACACCAGGTCGGTCGTGGTGGTCACGGTGAAACTTCCCTCTCAGCCCAGCAGGACGTCGTCGTCGCCCAGCCGCTTCAGCTCGCGGTAGAGGATGGCGAGGCCGGTGACGATCGCGGTCGCGGACACGGCGGCGTCGATCAGACGGAGCGTGTCGCTCTCCACGCGGGCCTTCTTGGCCTGCTTGACGACGTTGACCGCACCGAACGCGGTGGTGGCCATGGACAGGTACAGGCCGGACTTGGAGTTCTTGAAGCCCTTGGCCTTGGACATTGCCTTACTCACAGCGACGGAGCCTCCTCGATCAGCGGGTGACCCCACTTTTCCACGAAGGCCGCCTCGACGGCCGCCCCGACCTTGTAAAGACGGTCGTCCTTCAGCGCGGGGGCGATGATCTGCAGGCCGACCGGGAGGTTGTCCTCCGGGGCGAGACCGCAGGGCAGCGACATGGCCGCGTTGCCCGCGAGGTTCGTCGGGATGGTGCACAGGTCGGCGAGGTACATCGCCATCGGGTCGTCGGCACGCTCGCCGATCGGGAAGGCGGTGGTCGGCGTCGTCGGCGAGACGATGACGTCGACCTGCTCGAAGGCCTTCTCGAAGTCGCGGGTGATGAGCGTACGGACCTTCTGCGCGGAGCCGTAGTACGCGTCGTAGTACCCGCTCGACAGGGCGTACGTGCCGAGCATGATGCGGCGCTTGACCTCGGGACCGAAGCCCGCCTCACGGGTGATCGACGTGACCGCCTCGGCGGAGTTCGAGCCGTCGTCGCCGGTCCGCAGGCCGTAGCGCAGGCCGTCGAAGCGGGCGAGGTTGGAGGAGCACTCGGAGGGCGCGATCAGGTAGTACGCGGAGAGCGCGAGGTCGAAGGACGGGCAGTCCAGCTCGACGATCTCGGCGCCCAGCTCCTTGAGCAGGGCGACGGACTCGTCGAAACGCTGGATGACGCCGGCCTGGTAGCCCTCGCCGCGGAACTGCTTGACGACGCCGACGCGCATGCCCTGGACGCTGCCGTTGCGGGCGGCCTCGACGACCGGCGGGACCGGGGCGTCGATGGACGTCGAGTCGAGCGGGTCGTGGCCGGCGATGACCTCGTGCAGCAGCGCCGCGTCGAGAACCGTACGGGCACAGGGCCCGCCCTGGTCGAGGGAGCTGGAGAACGCCACCATGCCGTAGCGGGAGACCGCCCCGTACGTCGGCTTGACGCCCACCGTGCCGGTGACGGCGGCCGGCTGGCGGATGGAGCCGCCGGTGTCGGTGCCGATGGCGAGGGGGGCCTGGAAGGAGGCGAGCGCGGCGGACGAACCGCCACCGGAACCGCCGGGGATCTTGGTGAGGTCCCAGGGGTTGCCGGTCGGGCCGTAGGCGCTGTTCTCCGTCGACGACCCCATGGCGAACTCGTCCATGTTGGTCTTGCCGAGGATGACGACGTCGGCGGCCTTGAGGCGCTTGGTGAGGGTGGCGTCGTACGGCGGGATCCAGCCTTCGAGGATCTTCGAACCGACGGTCGTCGGGATGCCCTCGGTGGTGAAGATGTCCTTCAGCGCGAGGGGAACACCGGCGAGCGGTCCGAGCTTCTCGCCCCTCTCCCGCTTCTCGTCGACGGCCCGCGCCTGGGCCAGGGCGCCCTCGCGGTCGACGTACAGGAAGGCGTGCACCTTCTCGTCGACGGCCTCGATACGGGCCAGGTGGGCCTCGGTGACCTCGACCGCGGTGAGCTCGCCGGAGGCGATCTTCGCGGCGGTCTCGGCGGCGGTGAGCTTGATGATGTCCGTCATGACTTCTTAGTCCTCCCCCAGGATCTGCGGCACCTTGAAACGCTGCTGCTCCTGGGCCGGGGCGCCGGAGAGCGCCTGCTCGGGGGTGAGCGAGGGACGGACCTCGTCCTTGCGCATGACGTTCGTCAGCGGGAGCGGGTGCGAGGTCGGCGGTACGTCTTGGTCGGCGACCTCGCTGACGCGTGCGACCGCGCCGATGATGTCGTCCAGCTGTCCCGCGAAGTGCTCGAGCTCTTCGGGCTTCAGCTCCAGACGCGCCAGCCGGGCGAGGTGGGCGACCTCCTCGCGCGTGATGCCAGGCATGCAGCGATCCTCTGGGGTGAGAGTTTGTGGTTTGGGGCCAATCCTATGGGGCGGGGAGGGATGCCCGTGAAACGGTTTCCCCGGCCCCGTTCGCGGACCCCGTCCCGGCCTCAGACGAGGAAGAGCAGGACGGCACTGATGAGTACGACCACCGCCGTGGCGAAGTGAATGCCGAAGGCGACGGCCTTCGTACCGCCGTGCCGCAGCACTATCAGCGTGTCGAAGAGCGGCACGATCGCCACCGCGAGCATGAACCAGGCCTCGGCGCGGGCGCCCACGAAGAACAGCAGCGCGAGGCCGAGCAGGCCGAAGGTGCCGTCGCGCAGGCCCTTGATCGACAGATAGGCGCCGGCGTCGCCGTCCGGCCGGGCCGGGACGCCGTAGCCGGCGGCGGCCGAGGCGGGCTGGAACAGGAACCGGTACCCGAGGAACACACAGAACAGATCGAGCACGACGGCCAGGGTGTACGCGGTCACGGTCATGTCCTCACTCCTTGCTAGCAGCGCTAGGGATGGGAGCGAAGCTAGCAGAGCACTGACAGGTTGGCTAGCGCTGCTAGAATTCGTGGCATGTCGATCCAGACGCGCCGGGAGCGCGAACGAGCGGAGCGCGAGCGGCTGATCGTCACGGCCGCCCGGGAGCTGGCGGAGGCCGAGGGCTGGGACGCGGTCACCACGCGCCGGCTGGCGGCCGAGATCGAGTACAGCCAGCCCGTCCTCTACAGCCACTTCAAGGGCAAGACCGCGATCATGGCGGCGGTCGCGGTGCAGGGCTGCGCCGAGATGGCCGTCGAGTTGCGTACGGCCCGGACGGCGGCGAAGGGCAGACACGGGGCGCTCGCTGCGGTGGGCGAGGCGTACACGGCGTTCGCCCGGCGCCGACCGGCCCTGTACGACGCGATGTTCACGCTCCGCGTAGACCTGCCGTTCGCCACGCCCGAGGCCCCGGCCGCGCTCCAGGAGGCCTTCGGTGAACTGCTGGCGGCGGTCGAGCCGATCGCCGCCGAGGGGGACGACCCGGGTCTGCTCACGGAGACGTACTGGGCCGCCCTGCACGGCCTGGTCACCCTGATGCGCAGCGGCCGGCTACCGGAGCGGGCGCATCAGCGGCGACTGGAGCTGCTGACGCGGCACTTCACGGCGGGGGCGCAGCGGGCGGGGGCGTAACGGGCGGGGTGCCGGACGTCGACGAGGTCACTCGGCGGCGGGCAGTGCGGCGCGCGGCCGCTGCCAGCCCCGGGAGCCCCGGGCGCGCAGCCATGCCGTCGTCTCCTCCGGCGGCATCGCCGCCGCGACCAGCCACCCCTGTACGGCGTCGCAGCGCAGGTCCCGCAGGCGTTCCCAGGTCTCGTCGTCCTCGACGCCCTCGGCGACCACGAGCAGGCCCAGGGAGTGCGCCAGGTCCACGGTGCAGCGCACGATCTCCGCGTCCTCGTTGTCCACCGCGAGCCGCGCCACGAACGAGCGGTCGATCTTCAGCTCGCTCACGGGCAGCCGTCTGAGGTGCACGAGGGAGGAGTACCCGGTGCCGAAGTCGTCCAGGGACATCTTCACGCCGTGGCCGGTCAGTCCGGCGAGCGTGTCGGCCGCGCGCTGCGGGTCCTCCAGCAGGACGTGTTCCGTTATCTCCAATTGGAGCGCTCCCGCCGGGACGCCGTGCCGGGCGAGCCGCGCGGCGACGGAGCCGGCGAATCCGGGGGTGTGGACGTCGCGGGGAGAGACGTTGACCGCGACCGGCACGTACAGCCCCTGGGCACGCCATCGCGCCACCTGCCCGAGCGCCGTCTCCAGCACGTACTCCGTCAGCTGCGGCATCAGCCCCGACGACTCGGCGATGGCTATGAACTCGTCCGGCGGCACCTTCCCGCGCTCCGGATGCACCCAGCGGACCAGCGCCTCCAGGCCCGCGACCTGACCGTCGAAGCGGACCTTCGGCTGGTAGTGCAGCTCGACCTCGTGCGCGTCCAGGGCCCGGCGCAGGTCGCCCAGCAGACCCAGCCGGTCCGGGGTGTTGGAGTCCCGCTTCGACTCGTAGACCTCTACGCCCGTACGGTCCCGCTTCGCCTGGTACATCGCCACGTCCGCGCGCCGCAGCATCCCCTCGGCGTCGAGGGCGTGGTCGGGGAAGACGGCGACGCCCGCACTGGCCTCCAGGACCAGGGTGAGTCCGTCGAGGTCGAGCGGGGAGCTGAGGGCGGCGACCAGACTGCGGGCCACCCGGGTCGCGGACGTCGTGGAGTCGGCGACCGGCAGTAAGACGGCGAACTCGTCGCCGCCGAGCCGCGCGGCCTCCGCTCCGCGCGGCAGGGCGAGGCGCAGCCGATCTGCTATCTGCAACAGCAACCGGTCTCCGGCGAGATGACCGAGCGTGTCGTTGACCGATCGGAAACGGTCGAGGTCGATCAGCATCAGGGCGGACCGGGCGCCGATGCGCTCGGCGTCGTCGAGCGCGGTCCAGATCCGTTCCAGCAGCCACTGCCGGTTGGGCAGTCCGGTCAGCGGGTCGCGCAGCTGCTCCTCCGCGCGCGCCCGGGCGATCCACAGGGTGGAGTCGAGGGCGATGAGCGGGATGGCGAACAGCGGCAGCAGCAGGGGCTTGGCGAGGGCGACGACGCACACCAGCGGTGCGATGCCAAGCAGCGCGACCGCGACCAGGCCCTGGCGGACCAGGGCGGTGCGGGCGACGGTGGGCAGGCCGCCGCGCGGGGCGTTCAGATACCACTGCAGGACGCGGGTGACCGCGAGATACGCGGCGGCGACAAGGACCACGCCAGGGGCGGTGTAGAGCGTCCAGGTGTCCGGGTCCCAGGGGTTCTCGACGGTCGGCACCCGGCCGAAGGCGGCCAGCACCAGAGCGCCGGCGGCGATGCCGAGGATGTCCACCGCGCCGTGCAGCACGCCTTGCCGCCAGCGGCCCCGGCGGGCGACGCCGACCAGCACGACCACGGTGAGGCTGACCATGCCGGCGGGGACCCAGCCGTACAGCATCAGCACGGCGAGGGTGAGGGCGGCGCCGGAGCCGGTGCCGCCCCACCAGCGGGCGCGGCCGAGTGCGACGAGGTGGCCGACGATGATGCCGGTCAGCACGGCCAGGGACCAGCCGACGGTGCCGGACGGGAAGAGCGCGTGGTCGCCGGTGAACGCCCGGTAGAACCCGGCGCCGAGGACGAACCCGGCCGCCGCGACGACCGCCGCCGGCAGCGCGGGCCAGGACAGGTGCCGTTCGTGGTCGGAGTCGGGTGGCCCGGTGGTGTGGTCGGCGTCGAGCCGCACGGCGGTGTGACCGTCCGCGGCGGCGCGCTGTCCGGCGCCGCCCGCCGCGCCTCTTTCCAAGCGCGAACGTTCCGCGCTTCGCGCCGCCCACCCCCGCCACGCGCCGGCCATCCGGCGCAGCCGTGAGTCGGGGGCGGCGCTCTCGGTCGGTTCCATTCCCGTCCCTCTCACAGCCGGCGGTGCCCACGCCACGCGGCCCGATGCCCGACAACAACCTTCAACGGCGCCGCGTTGGAAAACCCTTCCCCCGCCCTTCAAGGCTCGTGCAGAGCAAGGGGATGCCCCAACCGCAGCTGGGCACGGCAGGCGCACACCTCAACAGTAGGCCGCAGAAGGCTTCCACGGGCAGCGGTCGTCAACGGTTGCCCGAATGCGCCCCAGGCACCCGTATGCATCTGGTATGCGCCGATCAGGGGGCCTTCAACCGCTACTCCTGCGCGGGGAGGGCAACTTCGGCCGCCGCGTCCGGTCCCTGTTCCAACAGGACGGTGAAGCCGTCCTCGTTCAGAACAGGCACCTTGAGCTGCATGGCCTTGTCGTACTTGGACCCCGGGCTGTCACCCACGACCACAAAAGATGTCTTCTTCGAAACGGAACCGGTGACTTTCGCTCCGCGACTCTGCAACGCCTCCTTGGCGCCGTCGCGGGTGAACTGCTCCAGCGTGCCGGTGACGACGACGGTAAGCCCTTCCAGCGGACGGGGGCCTTCGTCCTCGCCAGTCGACTGCTCCTCCAGCGGGACGCCGGCGGCCTTCCACTTCCGGACGATCTCGCGGTGCCAGTCCTCGGCGAACCACTCCTTGAGCGCGGCGGCGATGATGGGCCCGACGCCGTCGGTCGCCGCCAGCTCCTCTTCTGTGGCCTGTTCGATGCGGTCCACCGAGCGGAACTCGCGCGCGAGGGCCTGCGCCGCCACCGGCCCGACATGCCGGATGGACAGCCCGTTGAGGAACCGGGCGAGCGGGCGCTGCTTGGCCGCCTCGATGTGCTCCAGCAGGGCGAGGGTGTTCTTCTTCGGCTCGCCCTTCTGGTTGGCGAAGACCGTGACGACCTTCTCCTCGCCCGTCTTGGGGTCCCGCTTGGGCAGACCGCTGTCCTGGTCGAGGACATAGGCCTTGATGGGCAGCAGCTTCTCCACCGTCAGGTCGAACAGGTCGCCCTCGTCGACCAGCGGCGGTTCGGCCGGCTCCAACGGGCGGGTGAGCGCGGCGGCGGCCACGCCACCGAAGTGCTCGATGTCCAGGCACTCGCGGCCCGCGAGATAGGAGACCCGCTCCCGCAACTGGGCAGGGCAGGTACGGGCGTTGGGGCAGCGGAGGTCGATGTCGCCCTCCTTCATGGGCCGGAGCGCCGTACCGCACTCCGGGCACTCGCTCGGCATCACGAACTCCCGCTCGCCGCCGTCGCGCAGGTCGACGACCGGGCCGAGGATCTCCGGGATGACGTCCCCGGCCTTGCGGATGACCACGGTGTCGCCGATGAGCACGCCCTTGGCCTTGACGACCTCCTGGTTGTGCAGCGTCGCGAACTCCACCTCGCTGCCGGCCACCGTGACCGGCTCGACCTGGGCGTAGGGCGTCACCCGACCGGTGCGGCCGACACCGACCTTGATGTCGACGAGCTTGGTGTTGACCTCTTCCGGCGCGTACTTGTAGGCGATGGCCCAGCGCGGGGCACGCGCGGTGGAGCCGAGGCGGCCCTGGAGGCGGATCTCGTCGAGCTTGACGACGACTCCGTCGATCTCGTGCTCCACGGAGTGGCGGTTCTCGCCGTAGTAGGCGATGAACTCCCGTACCCCGCCGAGGTCGTCGACCACGCGGTTGTGCGGCGAGGTGGGCAGACCCCAGGTCTTGAGGAGGTCGTAGGCCTGGGAGAGGCGGGTCATGCCCGTGAAGCCCTCCAGCGCGCCGATGCCGTGGACGACCATGTGCAGCGGGCGGGTGGCGGTGACGCGCGGGTCCTTCTGGCGCAGCGAACCGGCGGCGGCGTTACGGGGGTTGGCGAAGGGCTTGTCGCCCGCCGCTACCAGACGCTCGTTGAGGTCGAGGAACTTCTCCATCGGGAAGTAGACCTCGCCGCGGATCTCCACCAGGTCGGGGACCTCGTCGCCCTGGAGGCGGTCCGGGATCTCCGCGATGGTGCGGACGTTCGGGGTGATGTCCTCGCCGGTACGGCCGTCGCCTCGGGTGGCCGCGCGGGTGAGGCGGCCGTTCTCGTAGGTGAGGTTGACGGCGAGGCCGTCCACCTTCAGCTCGCACAGGAAGTGGTACGCCTGCTCGCCCAGCTCCCGGGCGATGCGGTCGAGCCAGGCGGCCAGTTCGTCGTCGTTGAAGGTGTTGTCGAGCGAGAGCATCCGCTGGCGGTGCTCGACCGCCGTGAACTCCGTCTCGTAGGACCCCGAGACCTTCTGGGTCGGCGAGTCCGGTGTGCGCAGCTCCGGATACTTCTCCTCCAGCGCCTCCAGCGTCTTCAGCAGCTTGTCGAAGTCCGCGTCGCTGATGACGGGCGCGTCCTTCACGTAGTACCGGAAGCGGTGCTCCTCGACCTGCTCCGCCAGCTGCGCGTGCTCGTCGCGGGCCTCGGCGGGCACCGCCGTCGTCTCCGCCTGCTTGTCGCCGGCCACCGTATCGTCCTCCCGTTACTCTGGGTTGTCCGCGAGGGATCTCGCCGCCTGGACACAGTGGGCGAGTGCCCTGCGCGCGTACTCCGGGGAGGCCCCCGCGAGTCCGCACGACGGCGTGATGGTGACCGCCTCCGCGAGAAGCCCCGGTGCCAGCCCCAACCTGCGCCACAGCGTCCTGACACCCATGACGCTACCGGCAGGGTCTGACAATCGGCCGTCCGTGCCCGGGACGACACCGGCGAAGAGCCGCGTCCCCGCTTCCACCGCCTCACCGATCACGTCGTCGTCACGCTCGGTGAGGAGGGAGAAGTCGAAGGAGATCGCCGCGGCGCCCGCCCGGCGCAGCAGGGCGAACGGGACGTCCGGTGCGCACGAGTGGACCACGACGGGGCCGTCGCCGTGAACCCCGACGACGTCGCGCAGGCCGGCCTCGACGATCTGCCGGTCCACGGCGCGGTGGGTGCGGTAGCCGCTGGCCGACTTGACCTGCCCGCGGAGTACGGCGACGAGGGAGGGTTCGTCGAGCTGGAGGACGAGCTGTGCGGCGGGTACTCGGCGGTGTACCTCCTCCAGGTGCAGGCGCAGGCCCTCGGCGAGGGAGGCGGTGAGGTCGCGGCAGGCGCCGGGGTCGGAGAGGGCGACCTCGCCGTTCCTCAACTCCAGTGCGGCGGCCAGGGTCCAGGGGCCGACTGCCTGGATCTTCAGCAGTCCCTCGTGTCCCTGGGTGAACTCCTCCAGTGCGTCGAGGTCCTCGCCCAGCCAGGAGCGGGCGCGCCTGGTGTCGCGGCCCGGGCGGTCCCCGATGCGCCAACCGCTGGGCTCCACGCGTGCGTACAGCTCGACGAGCAGTCCCGCGGTGCGGCCGATCATGTCCGCGCCGGGGCCGCGGGCGGGGAGCTCGGGGAGGTGGGGGAAGTCCTCGAAGGAGCCGGTGACGGTCTTGGCCGCCTCCCGGGCGTCGGCGCCGGGCATGGAGCCGACGGCTGTGGCTGCGCCGAAGCGGATGTCTGCGTTCACGTGAGCAGCCTATGTTTCCCGCCCCCGCCGCCCCTACCCGTCCCATCCCTGGGGGCTCCGCCCCCAGACCCCCGCTGTCGGCCCTCCGGGCCTCGTCCTCAAACGCCGGACGGGCTGAAGGGCCTGTAGGGGCGCGGGGAACTGCGCGACCAGCCCCCACCGGCCCGCACCCGAGGAACGACCTCGGGGTCGAAGGGGCGGAGCCCCTGGGGATGGGACGGGTAGGGGCGGCGGGGGCGACGGAGAGGCGGCTATCTGCCGGGGCGTACCGTCAGGTCGTTCACCTCGGCGTCCCTCGGCAGGTCCAGGGCCAGCAGGATCGTCGTCGCCACCGACTCCGGGTCGATCCACTTCGACGCGTCGTACTCCTTGCCCTCCTGCTGGTGGACCTTGGCCTGCATGGGGCTCGCCGTGCGGCCGGGATAGACGGTGGTGACCCGGACGCCGTTGCCGTGCTCCTCGTGCCGGAGGGAGTCCGCGAGGGCCTTCAGACCGTGCTTGGACGCGGCGTACGCGGACCAGTCGGCGTGGGCGTTGAGCCCGGCGCCGGAGTTCACGAAGAGCACGTGACCGCCGGCGGCCCGGAGCTGCGGAAGGAAGTGCCGGGTCAGCTCGGCCGGGGAGATGAGGTTGACGTTCAGCTGGTGGCGCCAGGACTTCGGAGTCAGGTCGCCGACCGGACCGAGGTCCACCACCCCCGCGATGTGGAGCAGGGAGTCCACCCGGTCGGGGAGCGACTGGTGGGAGAAGGCCCACGACAGCTTGTCCGGGTCCGCGAGGTCGCCGACCAGCGTCCTCGCGCCGGGGAACTGAGCGGCCAGCTCCTTCGCACGGCCCGCGTCGCGCGCGTGGAGGACGAGATCGTCCCCGCGCGCGTGCAGCCGGCGGGCGACGGCCGCGCCGATGCCGGAGCCCGCTCCGGTGATCACATGTGTAGCCATGCCCGCCATGCTCGCATCAGGCGGCGGTCAGGCCACGCCCCGGCTCTCTTCAAGGTAGGCCAGCGCCCCGACCGGCTCGTCCGCGAAGAACACCAGGTCGCTCAGCGGGCGGGGCAGGAAGCCCTCGTCCTCCATGCGGCGGAACTGTTCCTTCAGGCCGTCGTAGAAGCCCGCGGTGTTGAGCAGGACCACCGGCTTGTCGGTGTGGCCGTGCTTCTTCAGCTCAAGGATCTCGGTCGCCTCGTCCAGGGTCCCGGTGCCGCCGACCATGATCACCACGGCGTCGGCCTTCTCCAGGAGCAGCCTCTTGCGCTCGGCCAGGTCCTTCGCGATCACCATCTCGTCGACGCCGGGGCGCACCTTGGCGGCCAGGAACTCCACGGAGACCCCGGCCAGCCGGCCGCCCGCCTCCTGCACGCCGTCGGCGACGACCTTCATCAGACCCACGTCGGAGCCGCCCCACACGAGCGTGTGCCCGCCCTTGCCCAGCAGTTTCGCGAACTCGCGCGCGGGGCGTGTGTAGCGGTCGTCGAGGTCGGCGGCGGAGAGGAAGACGCAGATTCGCATGGAGCCACCGTACGCGGGAAGAACCCGGCGCCCGCGAGTGCTTTCCGGATATGGCTGACGGACACACGATCACGATCGAGCAGGGCACGCGGCACGTACGGGTCGTCCACGGCGACCAGGTCCTCGCGGAGAGCGAGCGGCCCCTCGTCCTGCGGGAGACGGGCTGTCCCCCGCGGTACTACATCCCGGCCGAGGACGTACGCCTGGACCTGCTGACGCCCTCCGACACGCACACCTACTGCCCGTTCAAGGGAACGGCCTCCTACTGGTCGCTGCCGGACGCGGCGGACCTCGTCTGGGCGTACCCGGACCCGAAGCCCGACGTGTCCGAGATCAAGGACCACCTCTGCTTCTACGAAGTCGAAGTGTCGTGAACGATTAGTTCCGCCTCGTACGGCAATCTCCACAGACATGGACAAGAACACCAATTCGGCCGACGGCACCTCCATCGCGTACGCGACCAGCGGTGACGGCCCGGCGGTGATCCTCGTCAGCGGCGCGATGTCGACCGGGGGCACGGTGGCGCCGCTGGCCGTGCCCTTGGCGGATCGGTTCAGGGTCGTCTGGTACGACCGCCGAGGGCGTGGTGGGAGCGGGGACACGCACCCGTACGCGGTGGACCGCGAGGTCGAGGACCTCGCCGCGCTGATCGAGGCGGTGGGCGGCGAGGCGGCGCTGTGCGGCGTCTCGTCGGGCGGGGCGCTGGTGCTGGAGGCGGCGGCGAGCGGGCTGCCGGTGCGTCAGGTCGCGGTGTACGAGGTGCCGTTCGCGGACTTCGTGGAGGGCGGCGCGGCGCAGCGCTCCGCGTACACGGCGAACCTGACCGAGGCACTCGCGCAGGGCCGGCGCGGGGACGCGGTCGAGCTGTTCCTGCGGCTGACCGGGATGGCCGAGCAGATGATCCAGGGCGCCCGCCAGTCCCCCATGTGGCCCGGCATGGAGACGATCGCGCCGAGCCTCGCCTACGACGACGCCGTGCTCGGCGACGGCCTGGTGCCCCGGGAGCGGCTGGCCTCGATCGGCGTTCCGGTGCTGTCGGTCGCGGGCGGCGCGAGCCCGGCGTGGATGCGGGAGGCGGCGCGGGCGGTCGCGGAGGCCGTGCCCGAGGGGACGTACCGGTGCCTGGAGGGGCAGACCCACATGGTGGAGCCGGAGGTGCTGGGGCCGGTGCTGGCGGAGTTCTTCGGAGGGTGACCGGTGCCGGGTACGCGCGTGTGCCCGGCGGCCGGCCTCAGACGGTCGTGGGCGTCGCCCGCACCGTGGACGCGATGCCCGGCGGCCGGCCTCAGACGGTCGTGGGCGTCGCCCGCACCGTGGATGCGATCGTCGCCGAGCCCACCACGCGCGTGCCGTCGTACAGGACGACCGCCTGGCCGGGGGCGACACCGCGGACGGGCTCGGTGAAGGTGACCTCCAGGGAGCCGTCGACCAGCTCGGCGCTCACCTCGGTCTCGCCGCCGTGGGCGCGCAGCTGGGCGGTGTAGGTGCCGGGGCCGGTCGGGGCGGCGCCGCACCAGCGGGGCTTGATCGCGGTGAGGGCGCTGACGTCCAGGGCGGCGGCCGGGCCGACCGTGACCGTGTTGTTCACCGGCGAGATGTCGAGGACGTAGCGCGGCTTGCCGTCGGCGGCCGGGGTGCCGATGCGCAGGCCCTTGCGCTGGCCGATGGTGAAGCCGTAGGCGCCCTCGTGCGTGCCGAGCTTGGCGCCGGACTCGTCGACGATGTCGCCCTCGGCCTTGCCGAGGCGGTTCGCGAGGAAGCCCTGGGTGTCGCCGTCGGCGATGAAGCAGATGTCGTGCGAGTCGGGCTTCTTGGCGACGGCGAGGCCCCGGCGCTCGGCCTCCGCGCGGATCTCGTCCTTCGTCGTCACCGTGTCGCCAAGCGGGAACATGGCGTGCGCCAGCTGCTTGTCGTCCAGGACGCCGAGGACGTACGACTGGTCCTTGGCCATGTCGGAGGCGCGGTGCAGCTCGCGGGTGCCGTCCTCGCGCAGGACGACCTGTGCGTAGTGGCCGGTGCAGACGGCGTCGAAGCCCAGCGCCAGCGCCTTGTCCAGCAGGGCAGCGAACTTGATCTTCTCGTTGCAGCGCAGGCAGGGGTTCGGGGTGCGGCCGGCCTCGTACTCGGCGACGAAGTCCTCGACGACGTCCTCGCGGAAGCGGTCGGCGAGGTCCCACACGTAGAACGGGATGCCGATGACGTCGGCGGCGCGGCGGGCGTCCCGGGAGTCCTCGATGGTGCAACAGCCCCGCGCGCCCGTGCGGAAGGATTGGGGGTTCGCGGAGAGCGCGAGGTGGACGCCGGTCACGTCGTGGCCCGCTTCGGCCGCACGGGCGGCGGCGACGGCGGAGTCGACCCCGCCGGACATGGCGGCGAGGACGCGGAGGGGGCGGGAGGGCTGCGCGGTGTCAGTCATAACCCTTCCAGGGTACGGGGCGCGGGAACCAGGGCCCGCGAGTATCCGTTGACGATCACATGGGACAGCGGAAGGCTCCGAAGGACGGCGACCGGAAGGTCGGGCGTCGCGCGTTGCTGATTGGTGGGACGGTGGCAGCGGCGGGCTCGGCCGTGCTGGCCCGCGACGAGCTCGCGCGTTTGTGGTGGCGGGTGCCCGGCGTGGAGAAGCCGCGCAAGGAGGGCGAGGTCGACTTCGCGGGGGCGCGCTGGGTGGCGGCGTCGGACGCGAACTGGCGGCGGGCGGACCGTCCCGACGACTACGGCGTGGACATGGTGATCATCCATGTCACCCAGGGCAGCTTCGACAGCGCGGTGAAGGTGTTCCAGGACCCGGAGCACGGCGCGGCCGCGCACTACATCGTCCGCAAGGACGGTCACATCACGCAGATGATCCGCGAGCTGGACGTGGCGTACCACGCGGGCAACCGCGACTACAACGAGCGCAGTGTCGGCATCGAGCACGAGGGCTTCGTGGACCGGCCGCAGGACCTCACCGACGAGATGTACGAGGCCTCGGCCCGGCTCACGGCCCGAATATGCGCCCGCTACGACATCCCCGTCGACCGCGAGCACATCATCGGGCACGTGGAGGTGCCGGGGACGGACCACACGGACCCCGGGAAGCACTGGGACTGGGACCGGTACATGAAGCTGGTGCGCGCGGCGCGTACGGCGCAGGCGTGATCCCGGGGCGGTCGCCCCGCCGCCCCTCGACCGCCGCGGCCGGCGCCTGCCCTCAGGTGAGGCCGGCCGCCCGCGCCCGCTCCACCGCCGGGCCGATGGCCTTGGCGACCGCCTCGACGTCGGCCTCCGTGGAGGTGTGGCCGAGGGAGAAGCGCAGGGTGCCGCGGGCGAGGTCCGGGTCGGTGCCGGTGGCCAGCAGGACGTGACTGGGCTGGGCGACGCCGGCGGTGCAGGCGGAGCCGGTGGAGCACTCGATGCCCTGGGCGTCCAGGAGCAGCAGCAGGGAGTCGCCCTCGCAGCCGGGGAAGGTGAAGTGCGCGTTGGCCGGCAGTCGGCCGCCGGGCGCCGGGTCGCCGCCGAGGATCGCGTCCGGGACGGCCGTACGGACCGCTTCGACCAAGGCGTCGCGCAGGGCGCCGATCTCGGACGCGAACCACTCGCGCTGCTCGGCGGCGAGTCGGCCGGCGACGGCGAAGGAGGTGACGGCGGGGACGTCGAGGGTGCCGGAGCGCACGTGCCGTTCCTGGCCGCCGCCGTGCAGGACGGGGACGGGGGTCTGGTCACGGCCGAGGAGCAGGGCGCCGATGCCGTACGGCCCGCCGATCTTGTGGCCGGAGACGGTCATCGCGGCGAGGCCGGAGGCGGCGAAGTCGACGGGGACCTGACCGAAGGCCTGGACCGCGTCGGCGTGCAGCGGGATGTCGAACTCGCTTGCCGCGTCGGCCAGTTCACGGATCGGCATGACGGTGCCGATCTCGTTGTTGGCCCACATCACGGTGGCCAGGGCGACGTCGTCGGGGTTGCGGGCGATGGCTTCGCGCAGGGCGTCGGCGTGGACCCGGCCGTGGGAGTCGACCGGGAGGTACTCGATCGTCGCGCCCTCGTGCTCGCCGAGCCAGTGGACGGCGTCGAGGACGGCGTGGTGCTCTACGGGGCTGGCCAGGACGCGGGTGCGTGCCGGGTCGGCGTCGCGGCGGGACCAGTACAGGCCCTTGACCGCGAGGTTGTCGGCCTCGGTGCCGCCGGAGGTGAGGACGACCTCGCTGGGGCGGGCGCCGAGCGCTTCCGCGAGGGTCTCGCGGGCCTCCTCGACGGTGCGCCTCGCGCGGCGGCCGGACGCGTGGAGGGAGGAGGCGTTGCCGGTGACGCTCAGCTGGGCGGTCAGCGCCTCTGCCGCCTCCGGAAGCATGGGGGTCGTCGCGGCGTGGTCGAGGTAAGCCATGGTGGCGACGATTCTACGGGGCCGCGGCGCTGGGCTTGAGCGGCGGTGCGCTCTGCGTTGACGCCGGCGTTTGTCGCGTGGGACCCGGCGCTGCAGGCCGTGCCCGCCAGTTCCGCCATGCGGAACGTTTGCCCACGGGGTTGGACGGCCACAGAGTTGGCTGCCCTCCGGGGTCAGAAGTTCCAGGACAGCGTGTTGTCCATCTGCACGAACGCCAGCAGGACCAGCAGGTCGGCGACGCCCAGGCCCATGCCCAGGTACGCCCGGCCCTTGCGCTGGGTGCCGCGCCACAGGGACGCGGCGGCCAGGACGATGGCGGTCGGGCCGAGGAAGAGGTTGAAGACCAGGAGGCCCAGGAGACCCAGGATGAAGGACGCGACGGCCATGCCGTCGGCGTCGCGGGTGCGCGGGCGGGTGGCGGGACGACCGGTGGCCGGGGCGGTGAGTTGCATGGGTGTCAGCTCCTGAGAAGTCGGTGCGGTGCGATAGCAAGTCGGTCGCGACGGCCGAAGTCGGGCGCGACGGCGGGTCAGTTGCGGCGGCGGGTCAGTTGCGGCGGGCGCGGCGCTCGCGTGCGGCGAAGATGCCCAGCCAGACGGCGATGACGGCGGCGGCCACGGCGGTGAAGGCGAGCGGCGCGTGGGCCACGGTGCCCAGCAGCACGCCCAGCAGCAGGAGCGCGGCGACGAGGAACAACATGGGATCGGATCCCCCTCTGAGATCTCTCTCGTTGATCTCACTCGTTACGTCTTGGTGAACAGTTGTAGTTACAGTTGTTCACTGACTTCAGAGTCTAGCGCGCTCCACGGCTTTTCAATTCCAGAGAACAGTTGTTAACTGCATGGTATGAGTCACACCCTCGGTATCCGGCAGGCCCAGAAGCAGAAGACCCGGCAGGCGCTCCTGGACGCGGCCCTGGGGCTGTTGGAGGAGCAGAGCCTGAGCAGCCTGGGCCTGCGCGAGGTCACGCGCGCCGTCGGTGTCGCGCCGACCGCCTTCTACCGGCACTTCCGCTCCACCGCCGACCTCGGCGTCGCCCTGGTCGAGGAGGCACTGGGCAGCCTCCACCCCATGATCCGTACGACCGTCTCCTCGGCCGGCGACAGCGACCAACGCATAGAGCGGGCCGTCGGGTTGATCGCCCACCACGTCGAGACGCACCCGGCCCACGTCCGCTTCATCGCCCGTGAGCGGCACGGCGGGGTGCAGTCGGTGCGCCAGGCCATCCAGGACCAGCTGGCCCGCTTCACCGAGGAGGTCAAGGCGGCGCTGGCCAAGGACCCGGTCTCCGAAGGCTGGAACGACGACGATCTCCGCATGCTCGCCCACCTCTACGTCGACCAGATGCTGATGACGGCCTCGCTGTTCCTGGACGCCCTGGAGGCGCCGGAGGAGGAGCGCCGACGGGTCGTCCAGGTCGCCACCCGCCAGATGCGGCTGATCAGCATCGGCCGGGAACACTGGCTGGATTGAGCCCCCAGAACATGGCAGGGGCGGCACCCCCGTTCACCGGGAGTGCCGCCCCTGCCGTATGGCTGCCGTGGCCGTATGGCTGCCGTACCGCGCCCCGCGGCCCGCGTCAGCTCTTGGTCGCCGTGGCGGCCACGCTCGGCGCGCCGCTCGGGGCACCGCTCGGCGCCGCCCCGCCGCCCTGGCCACCACCAGGGCCGCCACAGCCGCCACCCTGCCCCCCACCGGGGGCACCCTGACCGCCCTGACCGCCCTGTGCGCCCTGGCCACCCCCGCCCGGACCGCCGGACGGCGCATCGCTGGGCGCGCCGGACGCGCCGGCCGACGGCGCGCCGGAGGGCGCACCGCTCGGCATGCCCGAAGGTGCCCCGCTCGGCGCACCACTGGGGGCGCCCGACGGCTGCTGGCACGACGACGACTGCTGGCCGGAGTCGCCGCTGTTCGAGCTCGACGACGAGTCGCCGGACCCGCAGGCCGCCAGGGCCAGGGGCGAGAGCGCCAACAGGGCCACGGCGGGGAGGAGACGCGCACGCTTCATGAGAAACAGCTCCATGGAAGATGAGGAAGTCCTGGGGCGGGCACTCAACCAACGCCGCTTAGGGCTTCCTTGAGGCCCCGCTGTCGACGACCTGTGCGCCGGGCAAAGCGCACCTCAAGACACCTCGCTGACCTGCGAGTTTGCCCTAATGATCAACCTACTCGCTGGTACAGGGCCGTGACAGAAGCAGCCGCTCGCGCCAGCTCCTCCCGCACCTCGGGGGGGGAGAGACGACCGCCACCCGGTCCGAGAACTGCAGGAGTTGGCGGGCCTCGCCGACAACTCCCAGCGGGAGACGGACCGTGGCCCATTCGCCCCCGACCTCGCCCCCATCCGCGCCCTCGTCCTCGCTCTCACCCTCACCCTCGGGGAGCGAGACCAGCGACGACAGGATCGAGAGCAGGCGGCCGGACTTCACCCCACCACGATCTCAGCCCGTCCCCGCGTCAGCCCAGCCGCACCCGGGCCAGCTGCCTCGACTGGGCCACCAGCCGGTCCGCGCTGTCCCAGACCTCCGCGTCCTCCTCCAGGAAGCCGCCCGCGAGGTTGCGGGTCGTGATGGACACCCGCAGCGGGCCCGGCGCCGGGCGGCAGCGTATGTGGACGGTCAGTTCGACCGTCGGGACCCAGCCGGAGATGCCGATCTCGAAGGCGGTCGGGGGCAGGGCGTCGACCGCCAGGAGCAGCGAGAGCGGATCGGCGTCGCGGCCGTCCGCGAGGCCGAACCAGGCCCGCATCTCGCCGTTGCCGGACGGCTGTCCGAGCGCCCAGCCGAGGGTGGAAGGGTCGAGCTTGAGCATCAGGCGGTCGGCGATGGCCGAGCTGCCGTCGACGGGGGCGGGGCCACCCGACGGTAGTCGGATATCAGATGCAGTCTCGGGGCCGAAGCAGTGCTCCAGGGGCGGGAACGCGGGCGGCTTGGCCGTCGTACGGACGTCGTCCGGGAGGGCGTCGAGGTCGCCGTACGAGGCGAGGACCCGGATCCGCTCGACCTCGCGGCCCTGGTCGTCGTACTGGAAGAGCGAGGCCTGGCCGGTCGACAGGGTCCGCCCGGTGCGCACCACGTCCGTGCGGACCACCGCGGGGCCGGGCTGGGACGCCGTCAGATAGTGCGCGGAGATCGTGAACGGGTCGCTGTGCGGAAGGGCGTCCGCGAGGGCGCGGCCGAGCACGGCCAGCAGATAGCCGCCGTTGACGGCGCTGATGATGGTCCAGCCGGCGGAGAGGTCGATGTCGTAGACGCCGGGCTCGCGCGGGGTGAGCGCGGTGTCGCGGTCGAACTCGCTGTCGCCGATCGTGGCCCGCTGGGCCGCCGGGGCCGTAGGGGCGGAGGCTGCTTCTGGCATGGGTGAACGGTACAACAGCTAGCTACTAAGCGGTAGCTTTCCCGCTTTGGTCATGGACGAGATGTGAGCAACTTTTCGGTAAGTGTCCCCGCCCGTCCGAAACCCGGAGACCCATCTCCCCCTCTATGAGGACATGAGTCTCACCGGGACCCCGTTCCTCTACACGCTGATCGCGCTGTGCGTCGTCGCCGTCGCGCTGCCGCTGGTCCTCTGGTCGCGGGTGCGCGGGCCCAAGGCCGTGCGGGCCGCCGCGCGGCTGCTGATGCTGGTGTTCGCCCAGGGCACCGCGGTCGCCCTGGTCTTCACGATGGTCAACAACTCCAACCAGCTGTACGACAACTGGGGCGACCTGCTCGGCACCAGCGACCATGTCCACGAGGCCGCCGACCTCGGCGCGAGCGGCACCGGCGGCATAGCGCTGGAGAAGCTGCCCAAGGTGCGGCAGGTCTTCAAACCGGCCAAGGGGCCGGGCATGCGCTCGGCGGGCGGTGTGCTCGTCACCCAGCTCAGGGGCCAGGTCTCGGGGGTGGACGCCGAGGTCAACGTCTGGCTGCCGCCGCAGTACCGCGATCCCGCCTACCGCGATCACAAGTTCCCGGTCGTCGAGGTGCTGCCGGGCTACCCGGGCTCGTCGAAGGCCTGGTACGGGACCATGGACGCGCCCGAGCAGCTCGCTCCGCTGATGCGCAGCGGCCAGATCGAGCCGTTCATCATCGTCTCGCCGCGCACCACGCTGCTGCCGGGCAAGGACACCGGCTGCGCGAACATCCCGGGCAAGGTGAACGCCGACAGCTGGCTCAGCATCGACGTACCGAAGATGGTGACGGACAACTTCCGGGCCCAGGCGGCGCCGGACGGCTGGGCGGTCGCCGGGTACTCGGCGGGCGCGCACTGCGCGGCGAAGCTGGCGGTCGCCCACCCGGACCGCTACCGGGCCGCGGTGAGCATGTCCGGCTACAACGACCCGATCGCCGTGCCCCAGTCGCTGGCCGGCAAGTCGCCCGCGCTGCGGGCCGCGAACAACCCGTATGTGATCCTCAAGGAGTCCCGGGTCCCGCCGCGCGTCGCGCTCTACCTCTCGGGTCAGCCGAAGGACGGGTACGAGGCGGCCATGGCGATCCAGCGGGTCGCGAAGGCGCCGACGACCGTGCACGTGGTGTTCGTCCCGAAGAGCGCGGGCGGTCACACCATGGCGCTGTGGAAGCCGCAGGTGGTGCCGGCGTTCCGCTGGCTGACCGAGGTGATGGGGTCGCACCGGATCCGGACGGCGCCGGGCTCCGGCGGCACTACTCCTCTCGCACCGTCGACCGCCGGTTCCAGGCACGCGGAGCTCGCCAGTGGTAGCGCATCGCCAGCAGCCGCAGCACGAAGGCCGTGACGGCCGCGAGGGTGCTGGTGAGCGGGGTCAGGGCGTCGTAGTGGATGCACAGGACGGTCATCGTGGAGCCGACGATCGCCGGGACCGCGTACAGGTCGCGGTCCCAACGCAGCAGTGACGGCACCTCGTTGGCGAGGACGTCCCGCAGCACACCGCCGCCGACGGCCGTCGCGAGGCCGAGGGTGGCGGACGCGGTGAGGTTGAGGCCGTAGTCGTACGCCTTCGCCGTCCCGGCGACGCAGAACAGGCCGAGGCCCGCCGCGTCGAAGACGTTCACGCCGGTCTGGATGCGCTCCACGTGCGGGTGGAGGAAGATCACCAGCAGCGAGGCGAGCAGCGGGGTCAGGAAGTACCCCAGGTCCGTGAAGGCCGCCGGCGGTACGGCGCCGATGACCACGTCCCGGAACAGTCCGCCGCCCAGAGCGGTGACCTCGGCGAGCACGGCGATGCCGAAGACGTCGAAGTTCTTGCGGACGGCCAGCAGGGCGCCGGAGATGGCGAAGACGAAGATGCCGATCAGGTCGAGCGTGTGCTGGACGGACGGGCTGAACAATTGCTGGAGCACTCGTACATTCTTACGTAGCCAAAGGCCCCCACCTTGCAAAGGAAGGCGGGGGCCTGAAGCCGGTTACTGGCTTTCGTCCGTGGACGACTTGGCGGGTGTCTCCTCGGGCGCTTTCGCGGCCTTCCCGGCAGCCGCCGGCTTCCCCGGCTTCCCCGGCTTCCCCGACACCTCGTCCGGCACCAGCTCCGCGGCCTCCTTGGCCACGGACAGCAGCACCGTGTCCTGCGGCTGCTGGTCCGCGAAGTCCTCCGGGTGGTGGCAGGCCACCCGCTGCCCCGGACGCAGCTCCGCCAGCGGCGGCTCCGTCGTCCGGCAGACCTCGGTCGCCTTCCAGCACCGCGTGTGGAAGCGGCAGCCGCTCGGCGGCGCTATCGGCGAGGGCACGTCGCCGCGGAGCAGGATGCGCTCGCTCTTCTGCGTGCGCCGCTTGGGGTCCGGGATCGGCACCGCCGACATCAGGGCCTTGGTGTACGGGTGCATCGGCGACGCGTACAGCGAGTCCCGGTCGGCCAGCTCCACGATCTTGCCGAGGTACATCACCGCGATCCGGTCCGAGACATGGCGTACGACGGACAGGTCGTGCGCGATGATCACGTACGTCAGCCCGAGCTCGTCCTGGAGGTCGTCCATCAGGTTGACGACCTGGGCCTGGATCGACACGTCGAGCGCGGAGACCGGCTCGTCGGCCACGACCATCCGGGGCTTGAGGGCCAGCGCGCGGGCGATGCCGATGCGCTGACGCTGACCGCCGGAGAACTCGTGCGGGTAGCGGTTGAAGTGCTCGGGGCTCAGGCCCACCAGTTCGAGGAGGCGCTGCACCTCCTTCTTGACGCCGCCCTCGGGCTCGACGCCCTGGAGCCGGAACGGCGCCGAGACGATGCTGCCGATGGTGTGCCGGGGGTTCAGCGAGCCGTACGGGTCCTGGAAGATCATCTGCACGTCGCGGCGCAGCGGGCGCATGCCGCCCACGCCCAGGTGCGTGATGTCCGTACCGTCGAACTCGATCCTGCCGCCGCTCGGCTCCAGCAGCCGGGTGATCAGCCGGCCCATGGTCGACTTGCCGCAGCCGGACTCGCCCACGACGCCGAGGGTCTCGCCCCGGCGCACCTCGAAGTCGATGCCGTCCACGGCCTTGACCGCCCCGACCTGCCGCTGGAGCAGGCCCTTCTTGATGGGGAAGTGCTTGACCAGGCCCTCGACCTTGAGCAGCGGTTTCTCGTCGTCGGCCGGCGCGGCTTTCACGGCCGCCGCCGCGGCCCCGGTCTCAGTCTCGCTCACAGCTTCGGCGCAATCTCTTCGGTCCAGATCCGGGTGCGGTCCTCCTGCGACAGGTGGCAGGCGGTGAAGTGCCCGCCGCCGACCTCGTGCAGCTCGGGGCGCTCGGTGCGGGTGATCCCGCCCTTGGGGACGTCCGCGTAGGGGCAACGCGGGTTGAAGGCGCAGCCCGTGGGGACGTTGATGAGGCTCGGCGGCTGCCCCTTGACCGGGATGAGCCGGTCGGTCTGCGCACGGTCGATGCGCGGCATCGAGCCGAGCAGGCCCCAGGTGTAGGGGTGCGACGGCTCGTAGAAGATCTTGTCGACCGGGCCGCGCTCCACACAGCGTCCGCCGTACATCACGAGGATGTCGTCGGCGATCTCGGCGACCACGCCGAGGTCGTGCGTGATGATGACGACCGCGGAGCCGAACTCCTTCTGCAGATCCCGGATCAGGTCGAGGATCTGCGCCTGCACGGTCACGTCGAGCGCGGTGGTCGGCTCGTCCGCGATCAGCAGTTCGGGGTTGTTCACCAGCGCCATGGCGATCATCGCGCGCTGGCGCATACCGCCGGAGAACTCGTGCGGGTACATGTCCACGCGCTTGTTCGGCTCCGGTATGCCGACGCGGTCGAGGAGTTCGACGGCGCGACGGCGGGCGGTCTTCTTGTCGACCTTGTTGTGGACCCGGTACGCCTCCACGATCTGGTTGCCGACCGTGTAGTACGGGTGCATGGCGGACAGCGGGTCCTGGAAGATCATCGCCATCTGCCGGCCGCGCATCCGGCGGACCTCGTCGGGGCTCGCCGAGACGAGCTCCTTGCCGTCGAGCCAGATCTCGCCGGACATCTGCACGTTCTTGCCGCGACTGCCCAGGCGGTGCAGGCCCATGACGGCCAGCGAGGTCACGGACTTGCCGGAGCCGGACTCGCCCACGATGCCGAGGGTCCTGCCCTTCTCCAGCTGGAAGGAGAGACCGTCCACGGACTTGACCAGGCCGTCGTCGGTCGGGAAGTGCACCTTGAGGTCGCGCACTTCGAGGAACGCCCTGGGCGGCTCTCCGGCACGTACGGGCTCGCCCACGGCGGCCCCGGTCTTGGACAGGTCGGTCACGAGAGCCTCACCCGCGGGTCGATCGTGGCGTACAACAGGTCCACCACCAGGTTCATGAAGACGACGAAGAACGCCGCGAGCAGGGTCACCCCGAGGATCGGCGGCAGGTCGTTGGCGGTGATCGCCTGGACCGCGTACTCGCCGATGCCGTGCAGGGAGAACACCGTCTCGGTGATGACGGCACCACCGAGCAGCAGGCCGATGTCCATGCCGAAGACCGTCACCAGCGGGGTCAACGCGGCCCGCAGACCGTGCCGGACGACGACCTTCCGCTCCCGCAGACCCTTGGCCCGGGCGGTGCGGATGAAGTCCTCGCTCATGGTCTCCAGCATGCCCGAGCGGGTCAGCCGGGCGTAGATGGCCGAGTAGAGCAGGGCCAGCGAACACCACGGCAGGAACAGGGTGTTGGCCCACTGGGAGGGGTTCTCGGTGAAGGGGACGTAGGTTCTGCCGAAGATCTCCAGCTTGTAGCTGAACAACAGCAGGGCCAGCTGCCCGGTGAAGAACATGGGCAGGGAGACGCCCGCCAGGGCCACGCCCATGGCGGACCGGTCGAAGAACGACCCCGGCTTGAGAGCGGAGACGACACCGGCCGCGATACCGCCGATCAGCCACAGCACGGCGGCGCCGACGGCCAGCGAGAGGGTGACCGGCAGCCGTTCGGTCAGCTGGGGCCAGACCTCGATGTGGTCCTTGAAGGAGTAGCCGAAGCAGGGTGCGTCACAGCGCACCGTGGTGGGGCCGAGGTCGTAGGTGGCGCCGGAGACGATCCCCTTGACGAAGTCCCAGTACTGGACGTACACCGGCTGGTCGAGGCCGAGGTTCGCCTTGACCGCCGCGATGTCCTCGGGGGTGGGGTTCTTGCCGATGTACTGCTGGGCCAGCTGGTCGGCGGTCTGCCCGGCGAGCTTCGGCAGGATGAAGAAGATGCCGAAGGTGACCGCGGTGACGACGAGCAGCAGGACCAGTGCCGCGATCGTCCGGCGGATGATGTACGAGATCACGAGGACCGGCGCCGGCGCCCGCGGCTGACTTCAGTCCGCGGGCGCCAATGCCTTCACCTGCCTTCCGGGGCTACTTCTCGGCGGTGCCGACGTTGAGGTAGTCGTACTGACCGCTGAAGGCGGACGTCGACACCAGGTTGGTGGCGTGCGGCGTGCGGTACAGCAGGACCTTGAAGTAGGTCAGCGGCACGATCGCGGCCTGCTCCATGATCTTCTGGTCGACCTGGGTGTACGCCTTGGTGCGGGCGGCCTCGTCGGTGTTGCCGATCGCGTCGTCCAGCAGCTTGTTGATCTCGGGGTTGTCCAGCTGGGACAGGTTGGAGTTGCCGGACTGGCTGATGGCCTTGCCGTGCGCGATCTGCTGCAGGAAGCCGTAGCCGGTGGGCCAGTCGGCGCCCCACTGCATCATCATCAGGCCGATGTTGTTCTTCTTGTCGAAGTTGGGCACGCCCGCGTAGTCGGAGAAGTACTTGCCGGACGGGTACTGCTTGATGTCCGCGTCGATGCCGACCTTCTTCAGCGCGCCGACGATCGCGGTGGCCGCGTCGACCTCGCCCTGGCGGTCGGTGCGGGCCGAGATGGAGGTCTTGAAGCCGCCCTCCTTGCCGCAGGCCTTCAGGTGCTCCTTGGCCTTGGCGACGTCACCCTTGCTGCCCGGGGTGGCGTACTGGTCGGCCTTCTCGTAGCCCGAGACGTCGGTCGGCAGGACCGTGGTGGCGATGTCACCGCGGATCGGGCCGCCCATCGCGGTCTGCACGGCGGTCTTGTCGATCGCGTACTCGACGGCCTTGCGGCACTCGACGTTGTTGAACGGCGCCAGCTTGGTGTTGATCGCCGCGTAGATGAGGCGACCGCCCAACGCGTTGTCCGTGTTGGCCATCTCCTCCTTCTTGCCCAGGACCTGCGCCTGCGTCTGCGCGTCGACACCCGTTCCCTGGATGTCGATCATCGTGTCCCCGGACATCACGTCCTTGTCGATCGTGGCCTTGTTGACCTTGAGGTTCACCACGATCTTGTCCGGGTACTGCTTGCGCAGCGGGTCCGTCTTGGCGTCCCACTCGGGGTTGCGGACCAGGACGATCTGCTTGCCCTCGTCGTACTTCTGGAACTTGTACGAGCCGGAGGAGACGACCTTCTTGGTGTAGTCGACACCCGTGTCCTTGGCCCGCGGCACGGGGGCCGTCTGCGGGGCGCTGACGAGGTAGTCGAACTCGGCGAAGGCCTTGTTCAGGTGGAAGACGATCGTGTTGTCGTCCGGGGTCTCGATGGACGAGATGCCCTTTTCGCTCTTGTCCTTGTACGGGCCCTTGTAGTCGTCCGGGTTGTCCAGCAGGTTCTGGAAGTAGTTGGGGCCGAGGGAGAGCACGTCACGCGCGAAGTTCGAGCGCTCCACCGCGTACTTGACGTCCTTGGAGGTGACCGCGGTCCCGTCCTCGTACTTGACGCCCTGACGGATCTTGTACGTCCAGGTCTTGCCGCCGTCGCTGGGCGTGCCCGCGCTTTCCGCGAGGTCCGGGACGAGCTCGTTGCCCGCCTCGCCCGGGGCGGGCTTGAAGGTCATCAGGGGACGCGCGTAGAGGCGGCTGAAGTTGTAGCCGTAGGCGTAGTACATGTTGCCCGGGTCCAGCGACTCGGGAGCGTCGGAGCTCGCGTAGGTGACCGTTCCGCCCTTGTGGGTGGAGGCGTTCACCACTCCCTTGGTCGCGGCGTTCGCGCCGGCGCCCTTGGGCGTGTCGGCGCCGTCGTCGGCCTTGCTGCAGCCCGCGAGAAGCAGGCCGGCGCTACTGGCGACCGCAATCGCGGCCATTGCTGACCTTCGCATGATGGTCGGATTCCCCTTCGTAGGTGGACACTTGGGTGGGACGTCGGGCCGCATTCGGGTGTCGCGACCGCGGACGTCAGCGGCTGCGGGGGTCGAGTGCGTCCCTCAGGCCGTCACCGAGGAGGTTGAAGGCCAGCACCGTGATGAAGATCGCCAGGCCGGGGACGATCATGTACTGCGGGTCGACCTGGAAGAAGTCGACGGCCTCGTTGAGCATTCCGCCCCAGGAGGCCTGGGGCGGCTGGATACCCACCCCGAGGAAGCTCAGCGAGGCTTCGAAGAGGATGTTCGTCGGGATGAGCAGCGTCGAGTAGACGATGATCGGCGCGACGAGGTTGGGCAGCAGTTCCTTGAAGAGGATGTACGGGCCGCCGGCCCCCATCCCCCGGGAGGCGTCGACGAACTCCCGCTCGCGCAGGGCCAGGGTCTGGCCGCGCACGATGCGTCCCATGTAGGGCCAGTTGAAGAAGCCGATGACGAAGATCAGAACGGAGATGTGCAGGGGCAGCCCTTCGAGGCCGAAGGCACCGCCCTGGAGCGTCGCCGAGATGGCGATGGCGAAGAGGAGCAGCGGGAACGCGAGGAACGTGTCCATCAGGCGGCTGACGACGGTGTCGACCCGGCCGCCGTAGTAGCCGGCGACCAGGCCCATCACGGTGCCGATGACGACGGACAGCAGCGTCGCGCCGAAGGCGACGACCAGGGAGACCCAGGAGCCCTCCAGGATGCGCGCGAGGATGTCCCGTCCGAACTTCGGCTCGACGCCCAGCGGGTGGTCCCAGCTCATCCCGCCGAAGTCACCCTTGGGCAACGAGGTGTTGGGGTCGATCAGGTCCTGGTGGAAGGCGTTGGGGTCGAGCCCCAACAGCGCCTGGAGCGGACGGGACAGGGCCGCCACGAGGATGAGCAGCACGACAACGATGCCGCCGACGACGGCTATTTTGTCCCGCTTGAAGCGTGTCCAGGCGATCTGCCCGAGTGACCGGCCCTCGATCCTGCGGGCCTCGACCCCCTTCAGCACGGCCTCCGGCTGGGCGTCGGCCTGCGATCCGGTGGTCTCGATCGGTGCCGTCACGGTGAGTCTGACCCCTCTCGGCCGACGGTCGTCGGCCCCCCTGGCTGCCGCTGTAGCGGTTGCTCGAACTCGCACACAGGGCCTATCGACCCGTGTCTTGCCGGGAGTCTTCAACGCTTTGGCGATCTGTTGCCAGAGTTGGCAAGGAAAGTATGCGCAACCGTGATGCTGTCTGCGGGGTTCCGTTATCCGAACAGCGGGTAACGGCGGTCGGACGCGGGCCAGTTGGGGCGTATGAGGGCGGACCGGGACCTTCCGATCGCATCTACGCGCGGAGATCCACCTGGGAAACGGAAGCCGCGGGCCCTTTGCGCCTACGACAGCCGGGTCGCCGACCGCTCGGTAGGTTAGCCCACGAATGATCAGTAACGGCCCTGTGGCGGTGGGTAGCCGTACCCGGCCGCCGGGGACTGCACCGGCGCGGTGGCGTGGGCCTCGCGGTCGTAGAACGGGCGGGCGGTCGCACGCATCCACATCGCGACCGGGTCGTCCTCGTCCGACATCGCCACGGTCGAGACGGGCAGCCCGTCCGGGACCGCGCCGATCGACTGGAGCATCATCGAGCGCACCGAGTCCACGGCGGGCGGGCTGGTGTCGTACACGTCGAGCCCGATGGCGAGATACGGCGCGCCGAGCGCCGGCTGCACCCAGGCGCGGCGCAGCGCGCGGACGGCGGGCGTGCGGTGGGCGTTCTGCGCGAGCAGGGCGTAGAACTGCGGGATCTCGATGCCGGGCTCCGACAGGCGCAGGGGGCCCGCGGGCTGGCGCTCCAGGCCGGTGGCGATGCGGCGCAGGTCGAGCCACGGGATGCCGACGCCGCCGCCCGGGGCATGCGGGTTCAGCCAGAGGCCGAAGTGGTCCGGGTAGAGGGTGCGGGCCACGTCGATACCGTCGACGACCTCGTAGGAGCGGTTCCAGCCGCTGGCCGACAGCTCCTGGGCGGAGGTGACGCACGGGGCGTAGCCGTGGCCCTCGACCTCCATGTTTCCGTACTGGGCGTCCGGGGAGCCGGCCTGGCCGTGCCAGAGCAGCATCCAGACCTGGCCGGTGTTCGGGGTGGCGAGGGCGCGGAGGAGCGCCTCGTAGGCGTCGTAACGCCCCGGCGTCACCTGGCGCAGCATGTGCTCGACCTGGCCGGTCGCCGCGGTGCCGCTCGCGCTCACCTTTTACCGCCCTTTCGGGAAACGTGGTTTGGAGCCCAGCTTAGGCGCTCCGCTGGGGGAGCCGCTGAGAGCTCGGGACTTGATGTCGGTCGTACGGTGCGGGTTGATTGTGGCTGGTCGCGCCCCGCGGCGGAGCCGCATATGTCACAGCCCCGCGCCCCCGAGGGGGCGCTGCCCGTCACCGGCGCCTAGAAATCCCGCTGATAAAACGGGCGGACCCGCTGACGCATCCAGTCGATCACCGGGTCCTGGGCCACGTCCAGGAGGACCAGGTTGACCGGCCAGGGGGCGGGCGTGCGGCCCAGGGCCCGGGCGAGGGCGCTCATGGGAGCCGCGCGCAAGTCGCCGTCCCAGTGGGAGAGTTCGACGCCGACGAACATCACCGGGTGGGCCGTCTCGATCGCCGCCAGGCAGCGGCGGGCCGTGGTGACGACGCCGGTCTCGGCGAACTCGGCCGAGGCTGCCGCGAGGAAGTCGACCGGGTCGTCCTGCCAGTCGGGTTCGTAGAGCTTGACGCGGCCGCCGGAGGTGAGGCCGTCCAGCGGGGTGCGGCCCACCCGGCAGAGCTCGGCCACCGCGGCCGGGGGCAGCGGGACGCCGACCGTGCCGTCGGGGTTCACGGCGATGCCGACCTGCGGGGGCAGACCGCGGGCGAACTCGACGGCGGGGGCGACGGTGTACGACATGTGGGCCCCGACGACCTGGCGGAACTGTTCCTCGGAGCTGAACACCGGGACGTACGCCTGGCCCGCTATCTCCACGCTCGGCAGGTCCAGCGGGCCGCTGGCGGGTCCGCCGCCGTTGGGCAGCGGCACCCAGACGAAGCTGCGGCCCAGCACCTCGATGATCCGGCCGCCGGCCGAGGGGAGGCCGAGGGAGGCCGAGAGCACCTCCTCCAGTTCGTTGCCCGGCCAACCGCCGTGCGCGTGGAGGTGTGCCCCTGCCGGGAAGTCCGCGGGAAGATCCGCTGCGAAGTCCATCTGTCTGACCGCCTGCTGAGAACCACGTCTGTGACTCAGAAGGCTATCCGGTGTCCGCCCCGCGCGACCCCGCGCCCGCTCAGCCCGTGAAGCCGATCCGGCACAGGGCGTCCGCCGCCTCCCGGTCGATCAGCACGGCGGAGCCGCAACCCTGGGGCAGGTTGCCCTTCTCCACCGAGGTGAGCAGGTGGGCGGCCGCTCGGCGGTGACGCAGGAAGGCGTACCGCGAGACGCCGCGGCCGCGCTCGCGCTGGCCCTCCAGGGCCGCGTCCGGGGGGACGTCGAGCAGCAGCAGGTGCAGGCGGCCGCCGCGGCGACGGGCCTCGCGGGCCAGCCAGCCGCGCACCCAGGCCTGGGTGCCGCAGTCGTGCACGACGACGCCCTCGCCGGAGCGCACGGCGCGGCGCAGTCCGGTGTAGTGGGCGAGGCGGACCAGGGGGCGGTAGACGGCGTAGGGGAGGAAGCGGGGCATGCGGGCGTCCCAGCGGTCCCGGGTGTCCTGGGAGTCGATGCGGGTGCCCTGCACGGCCCGCTTCATCAGCGTGGACTTGCCGCTGCCGGGCAGGCCGGTGATCACGACGACGTCCTGGGGGCCGAAGAGCAGCGCGCGCGGGCTGCGTCCGGAGCGCTCGCGCAGATCACGGACCACGGGTGCGAGGCACGCGCCGCGGGCTTCGGCCGCCGGGGCCGCGGGCTGCTTGGGCAGCGCCATGCCCGAGGTCGTGGCGTACGCCGTAGTGCGGTTCACCGTCATCGTCCTCCTCCGGGGTCAGGATTCCCCATCCCCACTGAGCGTAAAGAGAAGGTAATGGATGATCTCTCACATTTTCGTTCACTTCCTGCCACAAGCCGGTTACAGACACGGCCTGCCGTTGACGGGCACGGGCGTGCAATGATGTGCGCGCCAACTGCATACCGGCCGTTTGAATCCGCGCGGGAGAGTCCCCAGCAGTCCATCGCTGGGGCGCCGAAGGAGCAAGTCCCTCCCTTGAATCTCTCAGGCCCCGTTACCGCGCGGGCGAGGCACATCTGAAAAGCGGGCCGCTCCGTCTCTACCCGGGACGCGTGGCCCCACCCAAGGTGCAAGCCGTTGATCGTCCCTGTGGCGGTCCCGGCGAACCTCTCAGGTTCCGATGACAGATGGGGAGGAACGACCTCGCCCGTCATGCCTTGGGAGACAACGTCCGATGAGCAGCACTGAACCCCGTCGTACCGCGCTCGATGCCCTGCATCGCTCGCTCGGCGCGACGATGACCGACTTCGCCGGCTGGGACATGCCCCTGCGGTACGGCTCCGAGCGCGACGAGCACAACGCCGTGCGGACGAAGGCCGGGCTCTTCGACCTCTCCCACATGGGCGAGATCACCGTCACCGGCCCCGGGGCCGCCGCCTTCCTGAACCACGCCCTGGTCGGCAACATCGCCTCCGTCGGCGTCGGCCGCGCCCGCTACACCATGATCTGCCAGGCCGACGGCGGCATCCTCGACGACCTGATCGTCTACCGGCTCGCCGACACCGAGGCCGGGTCGTCTCACTACATGGTCGTCGCCAACGCCTCCAACGCCCAGGTCGTGCTGGACGCGCTGACCGAGCGCGTGACCGGCTTCGACGCCGAGGTCCGCGACGACCGGGACGCGTACGCGCTGCTCGCAGTCCAGGGCCCCGAGTCCCCGGGCATCCTGAAGTCACTCACCGACGCCGACCTCGACGGCCTGAAGTACTACGCCGGCCTGCCCGGCACGGTCGCCGGCGTCCCCGCGCTCATCGCGCGCACCGGCTACACCGGCGAGGACGGCTTCGAGCTGTTCGTGAAGCCCGAGCACGCCGTCGAGCTGTGGCAGGCGCTGACCAAGGCGGGCGAGGGCGTCGGCCTGGTCCCGTGCGGCCTGTCCTGCCGGGACACGCTGCGCCTTGAGGCGGGCATGCCGCTGTACGGCAACGAGCTCTCGACCTCCCTCACCCCCTTCGACGCCGGGCTCGGCCGGGTGGTGAAGTTCGAGAAGGAGGGCGACTTCGTCGGGCGCGAGGCGCTCGCCGCGGCCGCCTCCCGCGCCTCGGAGAACCCACCGCGCGTCCTCGTCGGCCTGATCGCCGAGGGGCGTCGCGTCCCGCGCGCCGGGTACCCGGTCGTCGCCGGCGGCGAGGTCATCGGCGAGGTCACCTCCGGTGCGCCCTCCCCCACCCTCGGCAAGCCCATCGCGATGGCGTACGTCGACGCCGCGCACTCGGCGCCGGGCACGGCCGGGGTCGGCGTGGACATCCGCGGCAGCCACGAGCCGTACGAGGTCGTGGCGCTGCCGTTCTACAAGCGGCAGAAGTAACCCCGTACGGAGAGACTGGCCCAGCGGCCCCGTGCGTGACCCTGCGCACATTCACGCTGCTCACAGGCGTATTCAGCAGTCCCCCATCCATCACCACTCCCGCGCGTACAGGAGAATTCAGGCCATGAGCAACCCCCAGCAGCTGCGCTACAGCAAGGAGCACGAGTGGCTGTCGACCGCCGAGGACGGCGTCTCGACGGTCGGCATCACCGAGTTCGCGGCCAACGCGCTCGGCGACGTCGTCTACGCCCAGCTCCCCGAGGTCGGCTCGACCGTGACCGCGGGTGACACCTGCGGTGAGCTGGAGTCGACCAAGTCGGTTTCCGACCTGTACTCCCCGGTCACCGGCGAGGTCACCGAGATCAACGAGGACGTCGTGAACGACCCGGCGCTGGTGAACTCCGCCCCCTTCGAGGGCGGCTGGCTGTTCAAGGTACGCGTCACGGAGGAGCCGGCCGACCTGCTCTCCGCCGACGAGTACGTCGCCCACACCGCCGGCTGAGGAGTCGCACCCCCTTATGTCTGACAAGTCGCTTCTGAACACCCCCCTGCACGAGCTGGACCCGGCCGTCGCCGCCGCGCTCGACGCCGAGCTGGAGCGCCAGCAGACCACCCTGGAGATGATCGCCTCCGAGAACTTCGCGCCGGTCGCGGTCATGGAGGCCCAGGGTTCGGTCGCCACCAACAAGTACGCCGAGGGCTACCCGGGCCGCCGCTACTACGGCGGCTGCGAGCACGTCGACGTCGCCGAGCAGATCGCCATCGACCGGGTCAAGGAGCTGTTCGGCGCCGAGTACGCCAACGTCCAGCCCCACTCCGGCGCCTCCGCCAACCAGGCCGCCCTGTTCGCGCTGGCCCAGCCCGGCGACACCATCCTCGGCCTGGACCTGGCCCACGGCGGCCACCTCACCCACGGCATGCGGCTGAACTTCTCCGGCAAGCAGTTCAAGGTGGTCCCGTACCACGTGGACTCCGCCACCGGCCTGGTCGACATGGCCGAGGTCGAGAAGCTCGCCAAGGAGCACCGGCCGAAGGTGATCATCGCGGGCTGGTCGGCGTACCCGCGGCAGCTGGACTTCGCCGAGTTCCGCCGGATCGCCGACGCGGTCGAGGCGTACCTGTGGGTCGACATGGCGCACTTCGCGGGCCTGGTCGCCGCCGGGCTGCACCCGAACCCGGTCGAGTACGCGGACGTCGTCACGTCCACCACCCACAAGACGCTGGGCGGCCCGCGCGGCGGCATCATCCTCGCGAAGAAGGACTTCGCGAAGAAGCTGAACTCGTCCGTCTTCCCGGGCTTCCAGGGCGGCCCCCTGGAGCATGTGATCGCGGCCAAGGCGGTGTCCTTCAAGGTCGCCGCGAGCGAGGAGTTCAAGGAGCGCCAGCGCCGTACGGTGGAGGGCGCGCGGATCCTCGCCGACCGCCTGACCGCCGCGGACGCCCGCGAGGCCGGCGTCAACGTGCTCTCCGGTGGCACCGACGTGCACCTGATCCTGGTCGACCTGCGGGAGTCCGAGCTGGACGGCCAGCAGGCCGAGGACCGGCTCCACGAGGTCGGCATCACGGTCAACCGCAACGCCGTACCCAACGACCCGCGCCCGCCGATGGTGACCTCGGGCCTGCGCATCGGCACGCCCGCCCTGGCCACCCGCGGCTTCACGGCCGAGGACTTCACCGAGGTCGCGGACGTCATCGCCGAGACGCTGAAGGCGCCCTCTCCCTTCGGGGCGGCCGACGCGGACGCCCTGAAGGCCCGGGTCAAGTCCCTGGCCGACAAGCACCCGCTGTACCCCGGTCTGAACAAGTAGTCCCTTTTTGTGGGGTGTCCCGCACACTCGTAGGTGAGCGGGACACCCCACGCCCCTGTTCCACCCCGTATTGAGGAGTCCCACCGTGGCCATCTCGGTCTTCGACCTGTTCTCGATCGGCATCGGCCCGTCCAGCTCCCACACGGTCGGCCCGATGCGCGCGGCACGCATGTTCGCCCGCCGCCTGCGCAACGAGGGTCTGCTGGACTCCGTCGCCGCCGTACGAGCCGAGCTGTACGGCTCCCTGGGCGCCACCGGCCACGGCCACGGCACCCCCAAGGCGGTGCTGCTGGGCCTGGAGGGCGCCTCGCCGCGCACGGTGGACGTGGAGACGGCGGACGAGCGGGTCGAGGCGATCAAGGAGGCGGGCCTGCTGCGGCTGCTCGGCGAGCGGGACATCCCGTTCTCCTTCGACGACGACCTGGTACTGCACCGCCGCAAGGCCCTGCCCTACCACGCGAACGGCATGACGATCCGCTCGTTCGACGCGTCCGGGGCGGAGCTGCTGTCGAAGACGTACTACTCCGTGGGCGGCGGCTTCGTCGTCGACGAGGACGCGGTCGGCGCGGACCGCATCAAGCTCGACGACACGGTCCTGAAGTACCCGTTCCGCACGGGCGACGAGCTGCTGCGCCTCACGCAGGAGACCGGCCTGTCGATCTCCGCACTGATGCTGGAGAACGAGCGGGCCTGGCGCACGGAGGACGAGATCCGGGCGGGTCTGCTGGAGATCTGGCGGGTCATGCGTGAGTGCGTGTCGCGCGGCATGTCCCGCGAGGGCATCCTGCCGGGCGGCCTGAAGGTCCGCCGCCGCGCCGCGAACACGGCCCGCAAACTGCGCTCCGAGGGCGACCCCAAGGCGCTCGCCATGGAGTGGATCACGCTCTACGCGATGGCCGTGAACGAGGAGAACGCGGCGGGCGGCCGCGTGGTCACCGCCCCGACGAACGGCGCCGCCGGCATCATCCCGGCGGTCCTGCACTACTACATCAACTTCGTGCCCGGCGCGGACGAGGAGGGCGTGGTCCGCTTCCTGCTGGCCGCCGGCGCCATCGGCATGCTCTTCAAGGAGAACGCCTCCATCTCCGGCGCCGAGGTCGGCTGCCAGGGCGAGGTCGGCTCGGCGTGCTCGATGGCGGCGGGCGCCCTCGCCGAGGTCCTCGGCGGCTCCCCGGAGCAGGTCGAGAACGCCGCCGAGATCGGCATGGAGCACAACCTCGGCCTCACCTGCGACCCGGTCGGCGGCCTCGTCCAGATCCCGTGCATCGAGCGCAACGGCATGGCGGCGGTGAAGGCGGTCACGGCGGCGCGGATGGCGATGCGCGGCGACGGCTCGCACAAGGTGTCCCTGGACAAGGTCATCAAGACGATGAAGGACACCGGGGCGGACATGTCGGTGAAGTACAAGGAGACGGCGCGGGGCGGGTTGGCGGTCAACATCATCGAGTGCTGACGGACGTCGGGGGCCAGGGGGTGTGGCGTACCGTTTCCCCTGCTGCCGTCACCGGCACGGCACCGCCCCCGACACCTCCACCAGCAGCCGCTCGACCTCCGCACCCCAGCGTGAGGCGATGACCAGATCGCGGGCCGGGTCGACCCACAGCAGATGGTTGCCGCCGTTGCCGCGAGCGCAGCGGCCGGTGTGCGGGGCGCGGGGCCACACCGCGCCCGTGTCGTTGAGCCACCAGGACAGGCCGTACTCGGGCTTGACCCGGCAGGGCGTCCACAGCTCCTCGACCCACCGGCGCGACACGACCTGACGCCCGCCCCAGCTCCCGCCCCGCAGACACAGCAGCCCGATGCGGGCCAGGTCCAGGGCGCTGATCCACAGCCCGCCGCCCCAGTGGGCGCCACCGGACACGACCGGCACCTCGGTACCCTCGATCGCCACGACCGAGCCGGCGTAACCGTGCCAGGACCAGCTGTCCGAGGCGCCGACCGGCGTCAGGACGCGCTCGCGCAGCACCTCCGGCAGGGCACGGCCGAACAGGACCGTGAGCGCCAGTGCCGTCAGGTTCACCCGCACGTCGTTGTACGCCCAGCCCGCACCCGGCGGTCCGCCCGCCGACTCCGTGCCCTCACGGGTGCTCTGCGCGTCCACCCACGTCGGCTTGGACCACAGCTCGCCCTCCCACTGGCTGGTCTGCTCCAGCAGATGCCGCCAGGTGATCGCGCGCCCGTGCGGGCCGTCGAACTCGGGGAGGTCCACCGACTCCGCCACGGGTGCGTCCAGCCGCAACGCCCCGTCGTCGAAGGCGACGCCCGCCACCAGCGAGAGCACGCTCTTCGTGGCGCTGAACGCCATCTCCGCACGCCCCGGATCACCCCAGGACGCCAGCACGGCGCCGCCCCGCACGACGACCCCGCAGGCTCCCCGCCCGTCGAGCAGCGGCCCGACGACCTCCCGGTGGGAGGCGTCCGCCACCTGCTCCGCGAGATACGCCGCCATGTCGTCCACACCGGCCACGGACCGCCCGGCCTGCGCCCGCACGGCCCGCGAGAGCGTCGCCCGGTGCACGCCCTCCCAGGGGTCGCCGCCCCCGTCGCCGCCGTCCAGGACCCTCTCCCCGTACATCGCCGTCCCCCACATCACCGAATGTTGACAATTCCCCGTCAGGTACGCGTCAGACATGCCACCGTGGGGCATACACCCCACCCGATCCAACTCCTCTCCCCCCACCAGCACTTCAGGGAGTCCCCCCATGATCCGTGGCATCGATGTCAGCGCGTACCAGTCCTCGTCCTACGACACCGACGGCATCTCCTTCGTCTTCATCAAGGCGACCGAGGGCCGCTCCTACATCAACCCCAAACTCGCCGCCCAGACCAAACGCGCCCGCGACGCCGGCCTGGTCGTCGGCTTCTACCACTTCCTCTGGCCCGGCAACCTCTCGGCCCAGGCGGACTACTTCGTGAGCAAGGCCCCCGAGCGGGCGGGCGACATCCTCGCCGTCGACTGGGAGACGACGAGCGAGGGGACACACGCGAGCAATGCGGAGAAGGACCTGTTCATCCGGAAGGTGAAGGAGAAGCGCCCGAACAACCCGGTGATCCTTTACGCCAACAGGCACTACTGGCTGAACGTGGACACCACGTCCTACGCCGGCGACGGCCTCTGGATCGCCGACTACGTGACGGCGGGCAAGCCCCGGATCCAGGCGAAGTGGCGTTTCCACCAGTACACCGACAGCCCGCTGGACAAGAACGTGGCGAACTTCGCGAGCAAGGCCGCGCTGCGGGAGTGGGCCGAGAACGCCTGAAGGTCGGCCCGGTACAGCGAGGCGAACCCGCTACCCTCCGAACGGGTCCTCCAACTCCTTCCGCACCACATCCACCGCTCCTTCCGCGTCCCCGTCCACGATCGCCCGCACCAGGGCCTCGTGGGCGTCGTCGGCGGTGTTGGGATCGTGGGTGCGCAGGCCGGTGAGGGTCAGGAGGTCGATCAGACCGTCGCGCAGGACGGGGACGAACTCGCTGAACAGGTCGGTGAGTACGGGGTTGTGGGCCGCGGCGACCACGGCGGCGTGGAGGGCGATGTCGGCGTCGACGAAGGTCGCGTCGTCGCCCGCGGACGCGGTCCGGCGGCCTGCCAGTGCGGCCCGCAGCGCAAGGACGTCCTCGGGGGTGCGACGGTGGGCGGCAAGGCGGGCCGCCTGGACCTCGACGGCCATGCGGACCTCGTAGACGTCGGACACCGCGGCCCGGCGCAGGCGGGCGGGCCAGTCCTCGGCCGGTTCGGTGGCGATGACGAAGACGCCGGCGCCCTGGCGCGGTTGGACGAGGCCCGCGCCAGCCAGGGCGCGCAGTGCCTCGCGGACCGTGGACCGGCCGACGCCGAGTTCCTTGGCCAGGGTGGTCTCGCCGGGGAGCTTCGTGCCGACGGGCCAGTGGCCGTCGGTGATCTGCTCGCGCAGTCGCTCGGCGGCCTGTTCGACCAGCGGGCTGGGGCGGACGGCACCGAGCGGCACGACATTCACCTACATGTCCAAAAAGTCGGGGAGCCGGATCACTTATCCGAGGACTCAGCAAGATTCTACTTGTCTGAGGAGCTGAGGAGTGGATAACGTGCCGAGCATGACGTTCCGCGGTCTGCTTCTTCTCGGCTGCCGCGGCGGGGCGTGACCCGACCGGCACCCCGCCGCGGGGCGCCGTGCTGCCGGTCACTGTCCGACCGAGCCGAAGGCCCCAGCAGACGATGACCACCACCGCGAGCACCCACGCGACCACGACCGCGGCCGTCGCCCCGCGCGAGCCATGGAATCCGCAACGCCCCAGCCCCATGCCCCACCACCGCTACCGCCCGTTCCAGGACCGGGTGGACGTCCCTGTCACGGACCGGTCCTGGCCCTCCGCACGCATCGACCGCGCCCCCCTCTGGGTCCCCGTCGACCTGCGCGACGGCAACCAGGCCCTGGTCGAACCGATGGACACCCCGCGCAAGCGCCGCTTCTTCGATCTGCTGGTCGCGACGGGCTTCAAGGAGATCGAGGTCGGCTACCCGTCGGCGAGCCGCACGGACTTCGACTTCGTACGGCACCTGGTGACCACGGACGCCGTGCCCGACGACGTCACGCCCGTCGTCTTCACCCCGGCCCGGCCGGATCTGATCGACCGGACCTTCGAGTCGATCGCCGGACTGCCGCGGGCCGTGGTGCACCTGTACATCGCGACCTCGCCGGTGTGGCGGAGCGTCGTCCTGGCCCGGGATCGCCGTGCGGTGTGGCGGGCGGTGCGGGAGGCGGCCGAGCGGATGGTGCGCCGGGCGCCCGACGGCGTCCGCTTCCAGTTCTCTCCCGAGACCTTCAACCTCACCGAACCCGACTTCGTCCTGGAACTGTGCGACGGGCTCACCCGGTTGTGGGACGCGAGCCCGGACCGGCCCGTCACACACAACCTCCCGGCGACCGTCGAGATCGCCACCCCCAACGTGTACGCCGACCAGATCGAGTACATGCACCGCAATCTCGCCCGCCGCGACTCGGTGATCCTCTCCGTCCACCCGCACAACGACCGCGGCACGGGCGTCGCCTGCGCCGAACTCGCCGTGCTGGCCGGCGCCCAGCGCGTCGAGGGCTGTCTGTTCGGCAACGGGGAGCGCACGGGGAACGTCGACCTGGTGACCCTGGCGATGAACCTGTACGCGCAAGGGGTGGACCCCATGGTCGACTTCAGCGACATCGACGCGGCCAGGGAGGTCGTCGAGGACTGCAACCGGCTGCCGGTGCACCCCCGCCACCCGTACGCCGGCGACCTTGTCCACACGGCCTTCTCCGGCACCCACCAGGACGCCATCAGCAAGGGCCTGACCGAGCACGCGCGCAGGGCGGCCGAGTCTGGGGTGCCCGAGGCCCAGGCACCCTGGAAGGTGCCGTACCTGCCGATCGACCCGGCCGACATCGGGCGTTCCTACGAGGCGGTGATCCGCGTCAACTCCCAGTCGGGGAAGGGCGGAGCGGCGTATCTGCTGCGTGCCCACCACGATCTCGACCTGCCGCCGCGCATGCGGGCCGGATTCTCGGCCGTCGTTCAGCAGGCCACGGACGACAGCGGGCGGGAGATCACGGCGAAGGAGCTGTACGACCTGTTCCGGGCGACGTACGTCGTCGAGGAAGGGGAGATCGCCCTGGTCACGTGGTCCGTGCAGCTGGACGCCGGCGGTGGGCAGGGCGACGGTGGCCGCGAGCACCGGTTCGTCTGCACCCTGCGCGCCGGGGACCGCACGGGCGACCACGAGGGCACCGGCACCGACCCGCTCTCCGCGTTCGTCGACGCCCTCGGCGGCGCCGGGTTCGCCGTCGACGTCCTCGACTGTGCCGAGCACCCGACCGAGGACGGGAAGGCGGCCTACGCCGAATGCCGGGTGAACGGCGTCACCGCCTGGGGCGCCGGTCGTGGCCGGGGGCCGGCGGCCGCGGTCCGGGCGGTCGTGTCAGCGGTGAACCGGGCGATGCGGTGACGGAGGTGCTGCGGGCCGAGGTCTCGATGACCGTCCGGGCGGGCGGGCGAGCACTGGGCCTGCTCAGCGTGTATGCCCACACACTGGACATCTAGCAATTGCTAGGTGATGCTAGTCGGCATCGTTGGCGCACCTCACGCACTCGGGAGCTCACATGCAGACCCAGGACACCAAGCAGCTGAACGTGCGACTTCCCGCCGAGTTGGTCGACAAGGCCAAGGCCATAGCTCACGAGCGCGGGATGATGCTCTCCGGCTACATCCGGACGCTCATCGAGCGGGACCTCGAGGGCAAGGAGACGCCGGACGAGACTGTCCCGCCACACGTCCTGGCCGCAGCAAAGGCTTTCGCAGAGGCTTTGGAGGCCGGGCGCCGCTGACGGAACTCACCGTCGACCTACGCTGGGCCCTGGTCATCGCCGACCAGCTCACCGAGCCTCCCGAGGCCGAGGACATCCCCGCCCTCGAAGCCGCCATCGCCCGGCACGCGAGCAAGAACCAGCCCGACGCGGACAACGCCTGGAGAGCCGCCACCCTCGCCGCGACCGTTGTGCAGTTACGGCCATTCACCTGCCGTAACGAGGAGGCGGCGGCTCTCTACGCGTACACCTTCATGGTGCACGCGGGCGAGACGCTCTCCGTGGAGGCTCCGCACCTCGCCGCCATGCTGGCGCGGCTTGCCGCCGCCGAGATCGGCATCGACATGCTCGCGACCTTCCTGCGCAACGCACGCTCGGCATGACGAAGGGGCGCCCGAGCCGCTTCCGCGGTGAACGGGCGCCCCTTCGCACGGGTCACTTGTTCAGGAAGGCCCAGAACTCGTCGAACGACAGCAGCTTGTCGCCGTTGAGGTCGCGGCTCTTGATGATCGCCTCGGCGACCGCCTCGGTCACGTTCCAGTCGCCGCCCTGCGCGAGGGCGGCCTTGAACTCGGCGGCGGTGATAGTGCCGTCACCGTCCGCATCGATGCGCTCGAACTGCTTGCGTGCTTCCTCGATGTCGATGTGCGCCACCGGTCCGCCCCTTTGCTCACGTCTGTCGTGTTGTGCTGGCTTGCTGCCGCAGGTCAGATTAACCGCCCGTCCGTGCTTGCAGTGCGGCGACCACCCAGGCGAACTCGGCGCGGTGCGCGGAGACGCCGGCCCGGAGGCGTTCGAGTACGGCGGCGGGGTCGGCGTCGCCGATCAGGTCCCGCAGGATCCGCCAGGTCCCGCAGGATCCGCTCGGCCTCCGGCGACTCCGGTGCGATGCCCTGCGCCCGCGCCTCGGCGGCCAGCTGCGCCAGCTTGCGGGAGAACCACATCGACGCCCCGGCGGGGGCCAGACCCAGGCCCAGTTCGCGCAGCGTGCGGATCAGCTCCAGGCGGGCGGCCGACTCGGCGTCGTAGAGCCGATAGCCGCCTGAGGAAGTGTGGGCCTTCCAGTGGGTGGAGACTCAAGGGCACGGGGAGGGAAGGGCGGCGGGCTGTGGTGGAGAGCTTGCGGGACATTCTGGATGCGGCGGCGCGGGGTGTCTTCCCGCCCGCGGACGGCAGTACGACCGTCGTCCCCCAGCCCTGCGACCGGACCGCGGGCGTCCTGTCCTTCACCGCGCACTCCGTCGTCGTCACCGACGAGGAGCCGGCGTGGGTGTACGACACCCTGCGCGGCCTCGACTGCGACGCCCTGTCCGCGGCGATGAACCCGCGCTTCCTGGCGGCCTTGATGGAGCGGACGGGCCGCGCTGCGGAGACCGTCGACGCGGTCCTGGTCGGCAACCCGCTGCCGGGCGAGCCGCCGCTCGCGGCGGAGTTGAGGGAGATCGAGGACGCCGGCCATCCCCGGATCGTCTATGCCCGTCGGCGGCGCGACGAGGTGCGCGCGTGGGCAGTCGGGGGCGGCGTGCTGGTGATGGGGCGCGGGGTCGCCGGGCGACTGGAGGTCTCCGTCGAGGTGCACGAGGACGTACGGCACCGGGGCCTGGGGCGGCTGCTGATGGGCGCGGCCCGGCATCTCGTCACGGAGCCGCTGTGGGCGCAGGTCGCGCCGGGGAACGCCCGCAGCGTGCGGGCGTTCCAGGCGGCCGGCTACCGTCCGGTCGGCGCGGAGTTGCTGCTCAGTGCCAGGCCTCGAAGTGCGGGTTGCTCTGACAGCCGCTCATGATCTCGACCTTGGTCGTCTTGTTCACCGGGCAGACGCCGATGATGTACTTCCGGGCGATACCGCCGGGGAAGGCGACCTCGACCTGGTCGGCCCATTTGTGGGTGTCGCCGATGGTCTTGTTGACGTCGATGCCGCCGGGGGCGTCGATGTAGTAGTTCCAGCCCGATTTCCACCAGTTCTTGTACAGGTCGTGGTCGTACGTCGTGGAGACGTACGGGGAGGGCTGGTTGACCAGGACGTACTGCTCCAGGTCGTACTGGCCGGTCACGACGTCCTTGGGCTTGAAGCCCTCCTCGAAGACGATGCCCGGGCCGCGGCCGTCGGCCCGGTAGAGCGTGCCGCAGCTGGTGCGCCATGCCGGGTCGGGGGTGATGCGGTCGACCTCGACGCGGCGGTCGACGGCCGCCTTGATCCGGTCGTCGAACTGGACGGGACAGGCGGCGGGGGCGGGGGCGGCGGCCGGGGCGGCTGCCTTGACGGCGGACGCTGGAGCCGTGGCGGGGGACGCGGGAGCCGTGGCGGCCGTCGTTGCGAAGACGGCCGAGAGGGACAGGACGGCGGCAGCGGCGCGCCGCCGCAGGCGAGTTGTGATCATGGGGAGCACGATTCCGGGCCCGTGGGGGTGCGGCCCGGATATTCACCCGTACGGCGGCGTGTCCGCTGACCGCCGGTCAACGGGAACGTGAGGCTCAACTGGCCTTCCGCTAGCGGAAGATGCCCGTGTGGCCCAGGGAGTAGCGGCCCGGCTGCGGGTACACGGCGAGGCCGTGCGGGCCGCTGCCGACCGGGATACGGGCGAGCTGCTCGCCGGTGCGGGTGTCGATGGCGTACACCTCGGAGTCGTACCGTCCGGACAGCCACAGGACCTTGCCGTCGGCGGAGACGCCGCCCATGTCGGGGCTGCCGCCGTCGGGGAGATGCCATTTCTTGGTGAGCTTGTTCTGGGTGAAGTCGAAGACGGAGACGCTGCCCTCGCCGCGGTTGGAGACGTACATCTCGCGGGAGTCGCGACTGACGTAGAGGCCGTGGCAGCCCTTGCCGGTGGGCAGCAGGGTGGGCTCGGTGAACTTGTCGCCGTCCAGGACCCACATGCCGTGGGCCATCATGTCGGCGATGTAGAACCGCTTGCCGTCCGGGGAGACCTTCACGTCCTGGGGCATCGCCCCCTCGAAGGGGAGCCTCTGCTGGCCGACGACCTTCATCTTCTGGGTGTCGACCTTCAGCAGTTCGCCGCTGAACTCGCAGGAGACGATGAAGTAGCGGCCGTCGAGGGAGAAGTCGGCGTGGTTGACGCCGTAGCAGGTGACGGGTTCGGTCTTGATCCGCTTCATGGTGTGGGGGTCGCGGAAGACGAGTTCGCGGTCGAGGGAGGCCATGACGACGGCGTACTTGCCGTGGGGCGTGAAGTAGAGGTTGTACGGGTCGTGGACCTCGACCTCCTTGCCCGCCTTGCCGGTCTTGGGGTCGATGGGGGTAAGGGTGTGGCCGCGGTTGTTGTTGACCCAGAGGGTCTTCAGGTCCCAGGACGGGACGACGTGCTGGGGCTGGCGGCCTACGGGGATGGTCTCGATGATCCTGTACGTCTTCGGGTCGATGACGGAGACGGTGTCGGACTCGGTGTTGGGGACGTAGACGCGGGACGGGAAGTCCTTGACGACCGGGGAGAGCTTGTTGGGACGGTCTGCGGCGTAGACGTCCTTCGGGTCGAGGACAGGGGGCATGCCGGGCAGGCCCTTGACGGTGTCCTTCTTCGCCGGGGCGGGGATGGCTGCCTGGGTGCCGTGGGGGTCGGTGGAGCGGGTCTTGTCCCGGGCGGGCTCGGTGCCGCAGGCGGCGAGTGCGACGAGGCCGACGCCGGCGACGAGGGTGCGGTGCATGAGGTTCATCGGCAGGTCTTCCGGGGTGGGTGGGGCGGCGACTGCGACCATTTAATGAGCTTTACGTCAGAAAACGCACGATTTGCCGGTTAAGCGCTTTACGCGGGTCGCCGGACCCCACGTTCTCCCGCCCCCGCCGCCCCTACCCGTCCCATCCCTGGGGGCTGCGCCCCCAGACCCCCACTGTCGGCCCTGCGGGCCTCGTCCTCAAACGCCGGACGGGCTGGAAGTGCCTGGGCCGGCGTAGCCCCCTGCGGGTGGGTGGGGGGCTAGGGACGGCAAAGACTCGTCCTCAAACGCCGGACGGGCTGAAAGTGCCTGGGTCGGCGGGTGGCGACTCATCCTCGGGTGCCGGGCGGGGTGAAGGATCCAGCCGGGGCCTTGTCCTCGGACGCCGGGCGGGGTGAGGGCCTCAAGGTCGGCCTCTTGGGAGACCGAGACGGGTGGGTGGGTGGGCAAAGGTTGGAGGGGCTGGCGCCGAGAGCGGGTCGAGGGGGCGCGCCAGCAGTGTCGGCTCAACCGCCGGAGGTGACCGTCAGCGGTCGGCCACCCTCATCTCGAACCAGGTCGTCTTGCCGCGCGGTAGCAGGTCCACGCCCCAGCGGTCGGAGAGTTTGTCGACCAGGAACAGGCCCCGGCCGCTGATGTCCATCTCCTGGACCGGCATGAGACAGGGAAGGCCGCGGGAGGGGTCGCGGACCTCGATGCGGATCCAGCCGCGGCGGCGGCGCATACGGAGGCCGAAGACCCGGGCGCCGGTGTGGCGGACGGCGTTGCCGACGAGTTCCGAGACGAGGAGGACCACGTCCTCCGTCATCTTCGGGGTGAGGCCCCACTGGCGTAGGACCACCACCTGCGCCAGACGCCGTGCCGTGGCGGCGGATTCGGGGCGGGACGGCAGCGGAACCTCGGCCTCCGTGGGGTTGCCGAACAGTTCGAGCGCCTTCGCGGCAGTTTCGTCCTCGACCGCCGGCGACCAGCGCGCCGCAGTCGTACGGCCGTGTCCCCGCGGCTGTTCGATACCCTCCAGCCCCGCCATGCCCCCATCATGGCCGCCCGCGGGGCCCGCCGGGGCCGTTCCCGAGGAATACACCCCCCGGAAGCGCTCATTCCGCACGACTCGGTCGGCATATGACAGGGGCAGTTCGGAGCCGTTCGCAGCCTGGCTGACCTGCGACGAAGGGTCCACTGGAGGCAATCGACAGGCTCCCTCGACAAGGCACGCTTAAGGTTGCCTTAAGGCTCCCATAAACAGCCCCATCGAGGGACCCGGAATCAGACGTCCTGTCAATTGCAAGTGGTTCGGCGGATTTTCAGACCGGAAGTTCCCGGGCCGCCCTCAGAGGAACTTGGCCTTGCCCGGTCCCTCCTCCACGAAGCTCCGCATCCCCCGCTCCCGGTCCTCGGTCGCGAACAGACCGGCGAACCAGCCCCGTTCCACCGCGAGCCCCGTCTCGATGTCCGTCTCCAGACCCGTGTCGACCGACTCCTTCGCCGCGCGCAGCGCGATGGCCGGGCCCTGCGCCAGCTTCGCCGCCCAGGCGTGCGCCTCGGCGTAGACCTGGTCCGGCGCCACCACGCGGTCCACCAGGCCCAACTCCCGCGCCTCGTCGGCCTTCACCATCCGGCCCGTGAAGATCAGGTCCTTCGCCTTCGACGGGCCGATCAGACGGGCCAGCCGCTGGGTGCCGCCCGCTCCGGGGATCAGGCCGAGCAGGATCTCCGGCTGGCCCAGCTTGGCGTTGTCCCCGGCGATCCGGAAGTCCGCGCACAGCGCCAACTCGCAGCCGCCGCCGAGGGCGTAGCCGGTGACGGCCGCCACCACCGGCTTGGGGATCCTGGCCACCGCGGTGAACGACTCCTGAAGGGCCCGCGCGCGCAGGACCATGGCGGTGTGGTCCATGGCCTGCATCTCCTTGATGTCCGCGCCCGCCGCGAACACCTTCTCCCCGCCGTAGATCACCACGGCCCGTACGTCGTCCCGCCGGCCCGCCTCCTCGGCGAGTTCCTTGAGCCGGTCCTGGGTGGCGACGTCCAGCGCGTTCATCGGCGGGCGGTCGAGGCGGAGGGTGCCGACGCCTTCGGCGACTTCGAGATTCACGGTCATGGAGGCAGGTTAACGGGGACTAACGGGTACGGCTTGGGTGCGGTCGATCACACTCGGCCGGGGGTCTGGGGGTTGCCCCCCCCCAGGCAGACACAGCACGGGGACTAACGGGTACGGCTCGGGTGCGGTCGATCACACTCGGCCGGGGGTCCGGGGGTTGCCCCCCAGGCAGACACAGCACGGGGACTAACAGGAGCGGCCCCGATGCCGTACCTCACATCGAGGCGGGCACCGGGGCCGTGGAACACCGCGGGCTTACGCCTTCCACTTCTCCCAGGACATGTTCCAGCCGTTCAAACCGTTCTCCGGGGCCACCGTCGCGTCGTTGGAGTTCTTCACGACGACCACGTCGCCGATCATCGAGTGGTTGAAGAACCACGCGGCCGGGGTGCCCTTGTCCCACGCGCCCTTGACGTCGCGCAGGCCGATGCAGCCGTGGCTGGCGTTGGTGTTGCCGAAGACGCCGCCGCCCCAGTAGTTGCCGTGGATGAAGGTGCCGGAGTCGGTCAGGCGGGTGGCGTGCGGGACGTCCTTGATGTCGTACTCGCCTTCGTAGCCGACCGTGTCGCCGTTCATACGGGTCTGCACGAACTTCTCGGTCATGACCATCTGGCCGTTCCAGGTTTCGTACCCGGGTGCGCCGGTGGTGACGGGAATGGTCTTGACGACCTTGCCGTCCTGCATGACCTTCATCTTCTTGGTCTTCACGTCGACGACCGAGACCTGGTCGCGGCCGATGGTGAAGGACAGCTTCTTGTCCTGCTCGCCGTAGACGCCGGGCCGGCCCTCGACGCCGTCGAGGTTGAGGTCGACCGTGACCTTCGTGCCGACCTTCCAGTACTTCTCGGGGCGGAAGTCGAGGCGGTCGTTGCCGAACCAGTGGCCCGCGACCTCGACGGCCGGCTCGGTCCTGATGGTGACGGCCTTCTCGACGTCCTCGGGGTTGGTGATGCCCCGGGTGAAGCGGATCGAGAACGGCATCCCGACGCCGACCTCGGAGCCGTCCTCGGGGGTGAAGTTGCCGAGGAAGGTGTTCTTCGGGGTCAGTGTGGTGAAGTCGGCCTCCTTGGCGGCCTCCAGGCCGTCGGAGTCCTTGGCGACCGCGTGCACCGTGTACTTGGTGGCGGCCGCCAGATGGGTGGACGGCGTCCAGGTGCCGCCATCGCCGGATATCTTCCCGGCTATCGCCTTGCCCTTGGCGTCCTTGACCTCGACGTCCGTGAGCTTGCCCTTGGCCGCGGTCACCTTCAGCGCGCCGCTGGTCTCGACGGACTTGGCCCCGTCCCCCGGCGCTATCGTCACGACGGCCTGGGACTTCCTGGCCTCCGCCGTGCTGGAGTCCTCGCCCTTCCCGTCGCCGGCCCCCGGCTTGGAACCGCCGCCCCCGCCGCACGCGGTGACGGCGAGCAGCAGTGCCCCGGCCAGCACCGCCATCTGCCCCCGCCGACGCCCGCCGCCCACGCCGCCCACGCCGCCCCGCGCGTTCACCGCGTCAACCGACGCCCCCGATATCGGCCGCACGTTCAAGTCGTTCTCCCCTCCCCGGACCTGGTCAGGCCCGCGCCCCCACGCGTTTCCCGCGCGCACCGGCGCATATTAAGCACAAGGTCATGTGCGTCGGCGCCGCGCGATTGTCACCGTTCAGTTCCAACATCGGCCGATAGCCGGTTGGTCGAGGAACTCAGCCCCCTGTCCTGTTACTTCACCGCACTCCCCGCCTTCCACTCCTTCCAGCCCATATTCCATCCTCCGAGCCCGTTGTCGGGAGCGACCTTTTTGTCGTTGCTGCGCACGACCTCGACGACGTCCCCGATCAGGCTGCGGTCGAAGAACCAGCCCGCGGGCGTCTCCGCGCCGCCGCCCTTGACGTCCCTGAGCCCCACGCACCCGTGGCTGACATTGCTCTGTCCGAAGATCGAGGCGTCCGCCCAGTAGTTGCCGTGCAGGAAGGTGCCGGAGTCAGTCAGGCGCATGGCGTGCGGGACGTCCGGGATGTCGTACTCGCTCTTGCCGTCGGCCTTGCGGAAGCCGACCGTCGCACCGTTCATCCGGGTCAGTTCGAGCATCTCGGTGACGACCATCTTGCCGTTGTACGTCGTGTTCTTGGGGGCGCCGGCCGTGATCGGCACGGTGGTGAGCAGTTCGCCGTCGCGCCGGACCTCCATGGTGTGCCGGGCCGCGTCGACGACGGAGACCTGGTGGCGGCCGACGGTGAAGGAGAACGTCTTGTACTGCTGCCCGTACACCCCGGGCGCCCCCTCGACATCCCGCAGCCGCAGCGCGACGGTGACCCGGGTGCCGGGCTTCCAGTAGTGCTCCGGGCGGAAGTCGAGGCGGGCCTTGCCGAACCAGTGCGGGCGGATGTCGACGGCGGGCTCGGCCGTGACCCGGACGGCGCGTTCGACGGCGGCCCGGTTCTCGATCTCGCGGTTGAACTCCAGGGAGACGATCATCCCGGTGCCGACGGTGGAGCGGTTCTCCGGGGCGACGTAGCCGATGAACCGCTCGTCCGGGACGTACGTGGTGAAGGTCGTGTGCCGTGCGCTGCGGCGTCCGTGGCCGTCGAGGGCCACCGCGTCGACCGTGTACTTGGCGGCCAGCGCGAGCCCGGGGTCCTCGGGCTCCCAGCGCAGGCCGTCCTTGGAGATGTGCCCGGGGACCGGGGTCTCCTGTGCGTCCTGGGACTTGACGACCTTCACCGACTCCAGGCGCCCGCTGACCACCCGGACGAGCAGCCGGTCGTCGGGGCGTGCGCCCTTGGTCTCGTCGTCGGGCGTGACCCGGATGACGTCCTCGGGCGCCGGCGCCTTGCCCAGCATCTGGTCGGCGCCACCGCCGTCCGTAGTACAGCCGGCGGCTCCGGCCAGCAGTCCTGCCCATGTCAGTACGGCGGCCAATGCGGCCCCCGCGCGCCGCGCGCGCCCTTGTACGTGCCTCACGAACACCCCAACGACCGGGGCGGCCCCGGGAAACGTCGGCGTGGGGCGCTCGGCCGCGAGGTGCCGGGGTAGGACATCGGTTGTCCGCGGGTCCGTCGTGGCTGGTCGCGTCCACGCGGCGGGGCCACAGACGGGTCCAGGCCCGTGCCCCTTCGGGGTGCGGACGACTTGCCCGGGGTCGCTTGGCCACGCGGTGGGCAGAACATGTGGGAGGACGACGCGACGGGGAGCCGCGGCCAGGGACGACCGTGTGCTCTCCTTCCACATCGTGTGGTCCCTGAGCCGTGGGAGGCCGACAGGTGTCGAGCGCAGCCGAGCAGGAGGCGGTGGCGGGGGCGGTCGCCGCTGAGGAGGGGCGCCCGGCCGCCGTCGTGAACGGCGCGCGGCGCAAGGCCCCTGCCGTGCCCGTGTGGCCCGGCGCGCCGGTGCCGCTCGGCGCCCGCTTCCGGGTCGGCCCGGACGGGGTGGCGGGCACCAACTTCGCGCTGTGGGCGGGGGGCGCGGAAGCCGTCGAGCTGTGTCTGTTCGACGGGGAGGGGAAGGAGACTCGGGCCAAGCTCACCGAACTGACGCACGAGATCTGGCACGGGTTCGTGCCGGGTGTGATGCCCGGTCAGCGCTACGGCTACCGGGTGCACGGCCGCTGGGACCCGTGGACCGGCAGTCGGTGGAACCCGGCGAAGCTGCTCCTCGACCCGTACGCCCGCGCGGTGGACGGCGACTTCAGCCTGCCGCCCGAGGTGTACGGGCACGTCCGCGACTGGCCGCAGCAGCATGTCGCCGACACCGTGCGCGACGAGCGGGACTCGGCGCCGTACGTCCCGAAGGGCGTGGTCGTCCACGATGACGACGACTGGGCGGACGACCGCCGGCCGAAGACGCCGTGGGCCGACTCGGTGATCTACGAGGTGCATGTACGGGGGTTCACGAAGCTGCACCCGGGGATCCCTGAGGAGCTGCGGGGCACGTACGCCGGTCTCGCGCATCCGGCGGCGATCGAGCACCTCGTGCGGCTGGGCGTGACGGCGGTGGAGCTGCTGCCGGTGCACCAGTTCGCGCACGAGGACCATCTGCTGCGCAGGGGCCTGCGCAACTACTGGGGTTACAACTCCATCGGCTACTTCGCCCCGCACGCCGCGTACGCCGCCTCCGGTACGACGGGTCAGCAGGTCGGCGAGTTCAAGCGGATGGTCCGCGCGCTGCACGCGGCCGGGATCGAGGTCATCCTCGACGTGGTCTACAACCACACGGCGGAGGCGGGCGAGCTGGGTCCCACGCTGTCGCTGAAGGGCATCGACAACCGGGGGTACTACCGGTTGCAGTCGGAGGCGCGCCGGTACGCCGACTACACGGGCTGCGGGAACACGCTGCACGTGGTGCAGCCACATGTGCTGCGGCTGATCACGGACTCCCTGCGCTACTGGGTGACGGAGATGGGCGTCGACGGCTTCCGCTTCGACCTGGCCGCCGCGCTGGCCCGCTCGATGCACGACGTCGACATGCTGTCGCCGTTCCTGGCGGTCATCGCGCAGGACCCGGTGCTGCGGCGGGTGAAGCTGATCGCCGAGCCGTGGGACGTCGGCTCGGGCGGCTACCAGGTGGGCGCCTTCCCGCCGCTGTGGACGGAGTGGAACGACCGCTACCGCAATGCCGTACGGGACTTCTGGCGCGGCGCGCTGCCGGACGTACGGGACCTGGGGTACCGGCTGTCGGGGTCGAGCGACCTGTACGCGTGGGGCGGCCGCCGGCCGTACGCCTCCGTCAACTTCGTGACGGCGCACGACGGTTTCACCCTGCGGGACCTGGTGTCCTACGAGCGCAAGCACAACGAGGCGAACGGCGAGGGCAACCGGGACGGGTCGAACGACAACCGGTCCTGGAACGGCGGGGCCGAGGGGGAGACGGACGACGAGAGCGTACGGGCGCTCAGGCGGCGCCAGCTGCGGAACCTGCTGACGACCCTGCTGCTGTCGACGGGCGTGCCGATGCTGGTCGCGGGTGACGAGCTGGGGCGGACGCAGCGCGGCAACAACAACGCGTACTGCCAGGACAACGAGATCAGCTGGCTGGACTGGGGGCTGCTGGAGGACCCCGGCTGGAAGGCGCTGTTCGACCTGACGTCCCGGCTGATCGAGCTGCGCCACCGGCACCCGGTGCTCCGTCGGCGGGCGTTCTTCTCCGGGCGGGCGCACTCGGCCGACGGGCTGCGGGACCTGGCCTGGTTCACGCTGCGGGGCACGGAGATGACGGAACGGGACTGGTACGCGCCCGCCGCCACGCTGGGGATGTACCTGTCCGGGCGGGACATCCCGGGCCGTGACGAGCGCGGGGCGCCGATCCTCGACGACAGCTTCCTGGCCCTGCTGCACGCCGGGGACCGGCCGGTGAGCTTCGTGCTGCCGGGGCCGCCGTGGGCGGAGCGGTACGAGGTGGTCGTCGACACGTCGCGGGAGGAGCAGGGGGAGGCGCCGGGCGTGGAGCATCGGGCGGGGACGGCGGTCACGGTGCCGGGGCGGGCGGTGCTGTTGCTGCGGGCCGTCGCGTGAGGCTGGGAATTCAGCCCCTCCGGCGTTTGAGGAGCGGGGTCTGGGGCGGAGCCCCAGAAGGATGGGACGGGTAGGGGCGGCGGGGGCGAGGAAAGTCAGTTGGGTCCCGGTCGGCCCAGGATCCCCCGCTCGTACCCCGTAGCCACCGCCGCCGCCCGGTCCTTGACGCCCAGTTTGGCGTAGAGGTGGGTGAGGTGGGTTTTGACAGTGGCCTCGCTGATGAAGAGTTCGCGGGCGATGTCGCGGTTGGAGGTGCCCTTGGCGACGAGGGTGAGGACCTCGCGTTCGCGGGTGGAGAGGGGTTCGTTGCCGGGGGTCTTGGGGGTGCGGACGGCGGAGACCAGGCGGGAGGCGACGGCCGGGGAGAGGACCGTGCGGCCCTCGGCGGCCGCGCGGACAGCTGTGAAGAGTTCGTCGCGCGGGGCGTCCTTCAGGAGGTAGCCCGTCGCGCCGGCCTCGATCGCGGGGAGGGTGTCGGAGTCGGTGTCGTAGGTGGTGAGGACCAGGACCTTGGCGCGGGCGGCGCGGCGGGTCAGTTCCCGGATGGCGTCGACTCCGCCGCCGCCCGGCATGCGCAGGTCCATGAGGATCACGTCCGGGTCGAGGGCGGTGGCGCGGTCGACGGCCTCGACGCCGTTCGACGCCTCGCCGAGGACGGTGAATCCGGGCGCGGACTCGAACATGCCGCGCAGACCGTCCCGTACGACGGGATGGTCGTCGACGATCAACAGCGAGATGTCACTGGTCATGGCGGACCAACGGTACGCGAGCCGACAGCGCCGTGCCGTGCCCCGGCTCGGACTCGACGGTGAGGGAACCGGCGATGCGTTCGGCGCGGGCACGCATGCCGGCGAGGCCGAAGCCGCCGGTGCGGGTGCGCTCGGGGAGGGCGAGCGGGTCGAAGCCGCGGCCGTCGTCGCGGATGTCGAGGATCACGACGTCGCCGAGGAAGGAGAGGGTGACGCCGACGCGGGTGGCGTGCGCGTGCCGGGCCGCGTTGGAGAGGGCTTCCTGGGCGATTCTCAGCAGGGTCGCGGAGAGCTCGTCGTGGAGTTGTTCCGCGGTGCCGGTGACCGTGAACCCGGCCTGTACGCCGGTGCGTTCGGCCCATTCGGCGACCGTGCTCTTCAGCGCCTGCGGCAGTCCGTCGTGCTCCAGGGCAACCGGGGCGAGGTTGTGCACGGAGCGGCGGGCCTCGCCGAGGCTGTGGCGGGCGAGGGTGGCGGCGCGGTCGAGGTGCGTGCGGGCGGTCGGCAGGTCGGGCGCGCTCGCGACGACCTGGAGCTGGGCGATGATGCCGGTCAGGCCTTGCGCGATGGTGTCGTGGATCTCGGCGGCGAGGCGGCGGCGCTCGTCCGCGACGCCCGCTTCCCGGGCTTGGACGAGGAGTTGGGTGTGAAGCGCGGCGTTCTCGTCGAGCGCCTGCTGCAACGCCGTGTTGGTGCGCTCCAGTTCGGCGATGGTCTCGGCGCGGGCACGGGAGCGTTCCTCCTGCTGCGAGGTGAGGTGGCCGACCACCGTGAGGATCACGTTGTTGACCACCAGGAGCCCGGCGAACACCACCCACTGCACGGAGTCCGCGAAGGGCAGCCCGCCGGCCTGTGACCCCGAGACGCCGATAGAGCAGGCGAAGGGGCCGATCCGCCGCAGTCGCCGCCCGCGGATCAGTTCGTCGGCGTCGAAGTAGCCGGTGACCGCGTAGAAGGCGAAGAACGGGTTCAGCCAGGTGAGCGCGAAACCCAGCGCCCAGCGCACGACGTAGTACACCGTGCCGGCGGTGGAGGGGCCCGGGCGGGTGCGGCTCGCGCGACCCCACCACAGCTGGACCGCGAACCCGGCGGCGACGAGCACCGCGACCGCGATCCGTTCGGCCGGGCCCGGCGTCAGCTCGGCGGTGGCGACCGACAGCAGCGTGGCGACCGCGAGCAACCCGTACGGCCCCTTGCTGCGGACCAGTTCCCAGCGCCGCTCGATGTCCCTGTCCACCGCGGTCATGCCACCAGTCTGCACGGCCGGCCCCTCACTCCCAGCGGAACCAGCGCGCGGCCGCCACCGACAGCACCACGGTCCAGCCGGCCATGACACCCAGGTGGGTCCAGCCGGGCCAGTCGCCCGCCGTGGCCTCGTTCAGGGCCTGCGCGGCGGCGCCGAACGGCGTGAGCCCGACGACGTCGGCCAGGACGTCGGGCATGGCCTGCACGGGTAGCCACACCCCCGCGCAGAACAGCATCGGGAAGAACACCGCCGTCCCGACGGCACCCGCGATCTTCACCGTCCGGGACACCGCCGCGATCACCGACCCCAGGGCGAGCGCCACGAGCACCGCGAGGACCAGCGCGAGCAGATAGCCGTACGGCTGCCGCGGCAGTGGTACGTCGTAGGCGAGCCGTCCGACCGCGAGGGCCAGCAGCGCCGAGAGCGCGGCGGCCAGGGCGTGCACCAGCATCTGCGCGGACAGCAGCGCCGACGGGCGGACCGGGGTGGTGGACATACGGCGCAGGATGCCCTGCTCCCGGTAGCCGGTCAGGCCCGTCGGCATCGACTGCACACCGGCGACGATCATGCCGACCAGCACGGCCACGGGCACGTAGGTGTCGATGACGCGCAGACCGTCGAGCCCGTCCTGCGGCTCGCGGAACGCCGGGACGGCGCCGAGGATCGCCAGCAGCAAGGGCGGGAACACCAGGATCCAGAAGAGGCTGCCCGGTTCGCGGGCGAGCAGCCGGGCCTCGGTGCGCAGTACGGCGGTGTTCATGACGTGGTCTCCGTCAGGTCCAGGAACGCGTCGTCCAGCGTGGCGTCGCTGACGCGCAGTTGGTGGGCGGTGATGCGGTGGCGGGCGAGCAGTGTGATCACGGCGTTGACGGTCTCGTCGCTGCCGGCGAGGGTCACACGGCCGTCCCTGTGCCGCACCGAGGCCAGCGCGGGCAGCGCGCTCAGCTCCCCCTCGTCCAGCGGCGCGGACGGCGTGAAGGTGATCACCGTGGCCCCGGCGGAGCGGCGGATCAGCCCGGCCGGGGTGTCCAGCGCGGCGACACGGCCCTTGTCGATCACGGCGATCCGGTCGCAGAGCCGCTGCGCCTCCTCCATGAAGTGGGTGACGAGCAGGACGGTGACCCCGCTGTCCCGCACCTCCTCGATGAGCTGCCAGGTGTCCCGGCGGGCCCGCGGGTCGAGGCCGGTGGTCAGCTCGTCCAGGACGACGATCCGGGGGTTGCCGACCAGGGCGAGCGCGATGAACAGGCGCTGCTTCTGGCCACCGGAGAGCTTGCCGAACCGGGCGTCGAGCCGGTCGGCCAGGCCCAGCCGTTCGGCGAGGGGCCGCCAGTCGGCGGGGTGCGGATGGAAGGAGGCGTACAGCTGGAGCGCCTCGCGCACGGTGAGCTTCTCCTGGAGGCGGCCCTCCTGAAGCTGGGCGCCGAGGACGTGGGCGACCTTGTCGTGCTCGGCGACGGGGTCGAGGCCGGTCACCCGGACGCGGCCGGCGTCGGGGACGCGCAGGCCCTCGACGCACTCGACGGTGGTGGTCTTGCCGGCGCCGTTCGGGCCGAGGATGCCGAAGATCTCGCCCTCGTCGACGGTGAAGGAGACGCCGTCGACGACGGACCGGCCGCCGTACGACTTGCGTAGATCGGTGACTTCGATGACGGACATGGCATCAGGGTCGCGGCGACGCGGGGGCCCGCACATCGGCCGTCGCGCTCGAAGACGCATCCGCCGATCGGTTGAGGGCGCCGTACGACCTCCCACCGGCCGGCCCTGTACGACCCCTCGAACACGCAGGTCGTAGGTCCAGCGGCCGGGGGCGGACCGGCCAAAACTCGGTGGGCAGTGTCAGTGGCGATCCGTAGGCTCGCTGCTGATGGTGACGACACGTGCAACCGCCGAGGAAAGCCCTGACCGAACCGACCGGACCGGCCGTTCCGCCGTGCGGACACTGCTGCGGCTGTGGCCGTATGTGCGGCCGGTGCGGGTGCGGTTGTTCACCGCCGCGGCCGTGGCGATCGTCGCCTCCTGCCTGGCGCTGGTCATCCCGCTCGTCCTGAAGTGGATGGTCGACGGGCCCGTCGCCGACCGGGATCCGGCCGGCGTGTGGCTCGGCGCGCTGTATCTGCTGCTGCTCGGGTTCGGGGAGGCGCTGCTGTTCGGGCTGCGGCGGTGGCTCGTGGCGCGGCCGCTGGCCGGGGTCGAGGCATCGATGCGGGCGGATCTGTACCGGCATCTGCAGCGCCTGCCGGTGGCGTTCCACGACCGGTGGCCGTCGGGGCAGCTGCTGTCGCGGGGCACCACCGATCTGATGCTGCTCCGCATGTTCCTCGCGTTCCCCTTGACGTTTCTGCTGGTCAACAGCGTGACGATCCTGGTCGGCGTGATCATCATGCTGCTCCAGGACTGGACGCTGGGCCTGGTCATCCTCATCCCGGCCGTGCCCGTGATGGTCACCTGCGTGGTCTTCGAGAAGCGGTACGCCTCCGTGGCGCGTCGCGCGCAGGACCAGGTCGGCGATCTGACGACGGTCGTCGAGGAGAGCGTGCTCGGGATCCGCATCATCAAGGGGTTCGGCCGGCACCGCAGTCAGGCCCGGGCCTTCCGGGAGCTCTCCCGGACCCTGCGCGGCACGGAACTGCGCAAGGCCCGGCTGCTGGCCACGATCTGGGGCGTCATCGTCACCCTGCCGGAACTGGCCACCGGCGCGGCACTGGTGCTGGGCACGGTGCAGGTGGCGGACGGAGAGCTGTCAGCAGGCACCCTGGTGGCCTTCCTGTCCACAGCCCTAGCCCTGCGCTGGCCCGTGGACTCCATCGGCTTCCTCCTGGCCATGAGCCAGGAAGCGGCGACGGCGACGGAGCGCTATTTCGAGGTGATGGATGAATCGCCGGAGACGGATGAAACGCCGGAAAGGGACGCGCCCCAAAGGGGCGCGGGGAACTGCGCGACCAGCCCCCACAAACCCGCACCCCACAACGACGGCATCCGCTTCCACAACGTCCGTTTCCGCTATCCCGACGCCCCCGAAGACTCCCCACCCACCCTCGACAACATCAACCTGCACATCCGCCCCGGCGAATCCATGGCCCTCGTAGGCGCGACAGGCAGCGGCAAGACCACCCTCACCGCCCTGGTCCCCCGCCTCCACGAGGTGACATCCGGCCGCATCACCCTCGACGGCCACGACATCTCCGCCCTACCCAGAACATCGCTGCGCGCCCTCGTCGCGGTCGCCTTCGAGGAGCCCACCCTCTTCTCGGCCAGCGTCGCGGACAACGTTCTCATGGGGGCCGGAGACGGCGCGGGAGAGCCCGACCTGGAGCGGGCGCTGGCGGTCGCGCAGGCCGGCTTCGCGCACACCCTGCCGCACGGCACCGCGACCCAGGTCGGCGAGCAGGGCCTCAGCCTCTCCGGCGGCCAGCGTCAGCGCCTCGCGCTCGCGCGGGCGGTCGTCGGCCGGCCCAGGTTCCTCGTCCTCGACGACCCGCTGTCCGCCCTGGACGTGCACACCGAGGCCGCCGTGGAGGCCGCCCTGCGGGACGTGCTCGCGGAGACCACCGCGCTGATCGTCGCCCACAGACCCTCCACGGTGCTGCTCGCGGACCGCGTCGCCCTGCTCTCCGAAGGCCGGATCGCCGCCGTCGGCACCCATCACGAACTGCTGCGCGCGAACGCCGAGTACGCCCATCTCATGGCTGGGACCGAGGAGGCCGACCGATGACGGCGACCACCGCCACCGCACCGGGCAAGGACCAGCCCGGCGAGGACCCGCCGGCCGCGGAACCCCGCACGCCGGACGACCCGTTCGACCGCGACGTACTGCCCACTCCCCCGGGCGCCACCGCCGCCCTCCTGCGCTCCCTGCTCGCCCCGATGAAGGCCCGCGTCGCCGTCACCACGCTCCTGCTGCTGCTCCAGCAGGCGGCCGTGCAGGCGGGCCCGCTCCTGGTGGCGTACGCCATCGACTCGGCCGTACCGGCGTTCCGGCACAGCGACCTCGGGCCGCTGATCGCGGTCGGCGTCGGCTATCTGCTGTGCGCGCTGGCGTCCGGCGCCCTGCAGTACGCGTTCATCCTGCTCTCGGCCCGCGTCAACCAGGACGTGCTGCTCGACCTGCGCGGCCGTATCTTCCGCCATGCCCAGGCCCTGAGCCTCGACTTCCACGAGCGCTACACCTCGGGCCGGCTGATCTCCCGTTCCACCACGGACGTGGAGTCGCTGCGCGAGCTGCTGGACGAGGGCCTGCAGGAACTCGTCACCGTCATCCTGTCGTTCGTCTACATCTCGGCGATGCTGCTCTGGCTCGACCTGGGCCTCGGCGCGGTCGCCGTGGCCTCCCTGGTGCCGCTGTACCTCCTCGTCCGGCGCTACCGGCGGCGCGCCGCGCGCGTGTACACCGTGCGGTCCACCGCCATCGCGGCCGTGATCGTGAAGTTCGTCGAGACGATGAACGGCATCCGGCCGGTGCGCGCCTTCCGCCGCGAGGCCGCCAACGACGCCGACTTCCGGACCCTGAACACCCGGCACGAGCGCACCAACGGCGACGCGCTGCTGGAGATGGCCCAGTACGTGGTCGGCTCCCGGCTCGTCGCCAACACCGCGGTCGCGGCGATCGTGCTGTGGGGCGCCTACCGGGTGGCGGGCGGCACGTTGGCCCTCGGTGTGCTGGCGGCGGCCGTGCTGTTTCTGCGGCGGCTGTACGACCCGATCGACCGGCTCGGCATGTTCCTCAACTCGTACCAGTCGGCGGCGGCCTCCCTGGAGAAGATCGCCGGGCTGCTGGCCCAGACGCCGACCGTGCCCGAGCCGGCCACGCCCGGGCAGCTCCCGGCACGCGCGTCGGAACACCCCGGCCGGGAGGTCGTCTTCGACGGCGTCCGGTTCGGCTACCGCACCGGCGGCGAGGTGCTGCCCCGCTTCGACCTCACCATGCCGGCCGGGCAGACGGTCGCGGTCGTCGGCTCCACCGGCGCGGGCAAGTCGACGCTGGCCAAGCTGCTCGCCCGGTTCTACGACCCCTCCGACGGCCGGGTCCTCCTCGACGGTGTCGACCTGCGCGAGCTGGCCGTGCCCGAGCTGCGGCGCGGGGTGGTGATGGTGACGCAGGAGGCGTTCCTGTTCTCCGGGACGGTCGCCGAGAACATCGCCATCGGCCGGCCCGACGCCACTCGCGAGGAGATCGAGCAGGCCGCGAAGGCCATCGGCGCGCACGATTTCATCAGCTCCCTGCCCGACGGCTACGACACCGACGTACGCAAGCGGGGCGGTCGCATCTCCGCCGGTCAGCGCCAACTCGTCGCGTTCGCCCGGGCATTGCTCGCCGACCCGGCCGTGCTGATCCTCGACGAGGCCACCAGCTCCCTCGACGTCCCCGGCGAGCGGGCCGTGCAGCACGCGATGTCGACGGTCCTGCACGGGCGCACGGCGGTCGTCATCGCCCACCGGCTGTCCACGGTCGAGATCGCGGACCGCGTACTGGTCATGGAGGACGGGAAGATCGTCGAGGACGGCACGCCCGCCGAACTCGTCGCGGGTACGGGCAGGTTCGCGGATCTGCACCGGGCGTGGCGGGACAGTCTGGCGTGACCGATCGGGGGGACAACAGGTGATCGACGCGTACGAGGATCCGGGCGAGCCCGACTGTCGCGGCGGGGGGCGGTATCTGTGGTGGCTGGTCACGCGCCAGGCGACGCGGTCCGTCGTCGGGGCGCTGATCTCCAGCGTGTGGATGGTGCTGCTGGCGGCGACGCCGTATCTGATGTCCCGTGCCGTCGACGACGGGTTGACGGTCGGTGACTACGGCGCGTTGGCGGGGTGGACGGGCGCGTTGTTCGCGGTGGGCGCGTTCAACGCCTGGCTGAGCATCATGCGGCACCGCACGATGACCCGGGTGCGGATGGACGCCAACTTCCGCACGGTCAAGGTGCTGGTCGGGCACGCGGTACGCCTGGGCGCCGCGCTGCCGCGCCGGATCGGGGCCGGGGAGGTCGTCACGATCGGGGTGGGCGACGTCCAGACGATCAGCACGTCCCTGACCGTCGTGGGTCCCGGGTTCGGGGCGGTCGTCGCCTATCTGGTGATCGCCGGGCTGCTCGTGTCGGTGTCGGTGCCGATCGCCGTCGTGGTGCTGCTCGGGATGCCGCTGGTCGGCGTGCTCGTCGGGCCGTTGCTGGGGCGGCTCCAGGGGACGGAGACGGAGTACCGGGAGCGGCAGGGCGTGCTGACCGCACGGATCGCCGACCTCGCGGGCGGGCTGCGCGTCCTCAACGGCCTCGGCGGCAAGGGCCTGGTCGCCGACGCCTTCCACCGTGACTCCCAGCGGCTGCGGGCGCAGGGGTACCGGGTCGGCGCCGTGACCAGCTGGGTGCAGGCGCTCGGGGTGGGGCTGCCGACGCTGTTCCTGGCCGTGGTGACCTGGCTCGCGGCCCGGCTGGCCGCCCAGGGGGAGATCACCGTGGGCGAGTTCGTGTCGGTGTACGGCTATGTCGCGGTGCTGGTGGGGCCGGTGGCGTTCTTCATCGAGTGCGGCTACCAGGTCAGCCGTGGCGTGGTGGCGGCGCGCCGGGTCGTACGGTTCCTGCGCCTTGAGCCGCTGCCGGACACCGGCACCCGGGACGCCCCGGCCGAACCGGCGGTGCTGTACGACCCCGAGTCCGGGGTGCGGGTGCCGCCGGGCCGCCTGACCGCGCTGGCCGGGGCGCTGCCCGCCGACGCCGTGGCCGTCGTGGACCGCCTCGGCCGCTACACGCCGTCCGCGGCGAGCTGGGGCGAAGTGCCCCTGTCCGAGATCGCGTTGCCGCAGCTCCGCCGGCGCATCCTGGTCGCCGACCACGAGGCCGACCTGTTCGCGGACACCCTGCGCCACCTGGTCGCCGGCCCCACGGACCCCGACGAGGCGACGATCGCGCGGGCCGTGCGCACCGCGGTCGCCGAGGACATCGTCCGGGGGCTGCCCGACGGCCTCGACACCCCGATCGACGCCCAGGCCCGCAACCTCTCCGGCGGCCAACGCCAACGCGTCCGCCTGGTCCGCGCCCTGCTGGCCGACCCCGAGATCCTGCTCGCCATCGAACCGACCTCGGCCCTGGACGCCCACACCGAGGCCCGCGTGGCCGACCGCCTGCACTCCGAACGCACCGGCCGCACAACAATCGTCACCACCACGTCCCCCCTGGTCCTGGACCGCGCGGACACGGTCCACTTCCTGGTCGACGGCAAGGTGGCGGCAACAGGGACCCATCGCGAGTTGCTGGACGCCGAGCCGGGCTACCGAGCTCTGGTGGCCCGGGACGAAGACGCCGAGGAGATCTTGAGGTGACGGAGGAACAACGCCCCCCAGGGGCGCGGGGAACTGCGCGACAAGCCACAACGCACCCGCACCCGCACCCGGCAAGCGACCCGAAGTCCCGACCCAGTAGCCGCACAGCCCTCCCCATCGCCGCACCCAAGGACGTCCGCAAAGCCACCACCCGCCTGATCCAGGCCGACGCCAAGTCCTTCACAGCCGTACTCGCCCTCAACGCCCTCGCAGCCCTCACCGGCCTGGCCGGCCCCTACCTGGTGGGCCGCATCATCGACGAAGTCAAACGCGGCGCGGACGTGACGTCCGTCGACAAACTCGCCCTGGCGATCCTGATAGCGGCAACAGCCCAGCTGTTGCTGGCCCGCTGGGCCCGCTACGTCGGCCACCGCTTCGGCGAACGCACCCTCGCCCGCGTCCGCGAGGAGTTCGTCGACCGCACCCTCGCCCTGCCCGCGTCAGTGGTGGAACGGGCCGGCACCGGCGACCTCACCGCACGCGGCACCGCCGACGTGGCGGCCGTCGGCACCACCCTGCGCGACGCGGGGCCGGAGCTGCTCATCAACTCCGTACAGGTCCTGTTCCTGCTGGGCGCGGTCTTCGTGCTGGACCCCCTGCTCGGGGCGTGCGGTCTGCTCGGCCTGGCCGGTCTGTGGCCGGTGCTGCGCTGGTATCTGCGCCGTGCCCGCACCGGCTATCTCGCCGAGGGCGCGGCCATCTCGGACGTCGCGGAGATCCTCGCGGCGACCGCGTCCGGCGCCCGCACGGTGGAGGCGCTGGGGCTGGAGCGGCGGCGGGTGGCGGCGAGCCGGGACGCGTTGGAGACGTCCCGTCGGACCCGGTTGCACACGCTCTTCCTGCGCTCGGTGTTCTTCCCGTCGGTCGAGATCGCCTATCTCGTGCCCGTGGCGACGGTCCTGCTCGTCGGCGGCGCGCTGCACGCGCGGGGCACGATCAGTCTGGGCACGGTGGTCGCGGCCGCGCTGTATCTCCAGCAGATGGTGGGCCCGCTGGACGAGATCCTGATGCGCGTCGAGCAACTCCAGAGCAGCGGCGCCTCCTTCGCCCGCGTGGAGGGCCTCGCGGGCACCCCGAGAGCCGGCGACGCCGACTCCCCCACCCCGGCGGACGACCTGATCGAGGTGACCGGGGTGCGCTACGCCTACGACCGCGGCGGCGAGGTCCTCGGCGGTGTCGACCTGACCGTCCGCCCGGGCGAACGCCTCGCCGTGGTCGGCCCGTCCGGCGCCGGCAAGACCACCCTGAGCAGGCTGCTGGCGGGCGTGGACGCGCCCACCGCGGGCTCCGTGACGGTCGGCGGCGTCCCGGTCGTCGCGCTCGGCCCGGAGCAGTTGCGCCGCCAGGTGGTCCTGGTGACGCAGGAGCACCACGTCTTCCTCGGCACGGTCCGCGACAACCTGCGGATCGCCGAGCCGTCCGCCTCGGACGAGCAGCTGTGGGCCGCGCTCACGGCGGTCGGCGCCGACGGGTGGGTGCGGCGGCTGCCCGACGGCCTCGACACGGCGCTGGGCGACGGGGGCCACGGTACGGACGGCTCGCAGGCCCAGCAGCTGGCCCTGGCGCGCGTGGTGCTGGCCGACCCGCACACGCTGATCCTCGACGAGGCGACGGCGCTGCTCGACCCGACGACCGCCCGGCACACCGAGCGCGCCCTGGCGGCCGTGCTTCAGGGCCGTACGGTCATCGCCATCGCGCACCGGCTGCACACCGCGCACGACGCCGACCGGGTGGCCGTGATGGAGAACGGTCTGCTCACCGAGCTCGGCACTCATGACGAGCTGGTCGCGGCGGGCGGGGCGTACGCGGCGCTGTGGCGGTCCTGGCACGGGGAGCGGCCCGCCTGAGCAGGGGATCTATGCTCGAAGGCGTAGGAGATCGCTGACCCGCCGCAGAACGCACAGCTGAACGCAGAAACGCACAGCAGAACGCCACAGCAGAAAGCCGCAGTCCATTGAACTTCTGGTCGATCTACCAGCACGGCTTCGCGCGGGTCGCCGCGTGCACGGGCCACACCGTCATCGCCGACCCGCGGGCCAACGCGGAGGCGGTGCTGCGGCAGGCGCGCGCGTGCGCGCAGGAGGGCGTGGCCGTCGCCGTCTTCCCGGAGCTGGGCCTGACCGGGTACTCGATCGAGGACCTGCTGCTCCAGGACGCGGTGCTCGACGAGGTCGAGGAGGCGCTCGGCACGGTCGTCGCCGGGTCGGCGGAGCTGCTGCCCGTGCTGGTCGTCGGCGCCCCGCTGCGCCATCGTCACCGGATCTACAACTGCGCGGTGATCGTGCACCGCGGCCGGATCCTCGGCGTGGCGCCGAAGTCGTACCCGCCGAACTACCGCGAGTTCTACGAGCAGCGGCAGATCGCCTCGGGTGCCGACGAGCGCGGCGGGACGATCCGGGTCGGCGGCGCGGAGGTGCCGTTCGGCGTGGACCTGCTGTTCGAGGCGGAGGACGTCCCGGGGCTGGTGCTGCACGCGGAGGTCTGCGAGGACATGTGGGTGCCGGTGCCGCCGAGCGCGGAGGCGGCGCTGGCCGGCGCGACCGTGCTCGCCAACCTCTCCGGCAGCCCGATCACGGTCGGCCGGGCCGAGGACCGCCGGCTGCTGTGCCGGGCGGCGTCCTCGCGCTGTCTGGCGGCGTACGTCTACTCGGCGGCCGGTCTGGGCGAGTCGACGACGGACCTGTCGTGGGACGGCCAGACCATGATCTACGAGAACGGCGCCCTGCTCGCCGAGTCGGACCGCTTCCCGCTCGACGACCAGTACGCGGTCGCCGACGTCGACCTGGACCTGCTGCGGCAGGAGCGGCACCGGATGGGCACGTTCGACGACAACCGGCGTACCCACGCGGCCCGCACCGGCGACTTCCGGCGCGTCGCGTTCCGGCTGGACCCGCCGACGGCCGACCTCGGGCTGCGGCGCCGCGTCGAGCGTTTCCCGTTCGTTCCGGCCGACGCCGACCGGCTCGCCCTGGACTGCTACGAGGCGTACAACATCCAGGTCGCGGGCCTCCAGCAGCGGCTGGCGGCGATCGGGAGCCCGAAGGTCGTCATCGGGGTGTCGGGCGGGCTGGACTCCACGCACGCGCTGATCGTCGCCGCACGCGCGATGGACCGTGCCGGGCGCCCGCGCAGCGACATCCTCGCCTTCACCCTGCCGGGCTTCGCGACCAGCGACCACACCAAGGACAACGCCCACAAGCTGATGAACTCGCTCGGCGTGACCGCGGCCGAGCTGGACATCACGCCGACCGCGCGGCTGATGCTGCGGGAGATGGGCCACCCGTTCGCGTCCGGCGAGCCGGTGTACGACGTCACCTTCGAGAACGTGCAGGCGGGCCTGCGCACCGACTACCTGTTCCGGCTCGCCAACCAGCGCGGCGGCATCGTGCTGGGCACCGGCGACCTGTCGGAGCTGGCGCTGGGGTGGTCCACGTACGGCGTGGGCGACCAGATGAGCCACTACAACGTGAACTCCGGTGTGCCGAAGACGCTGATCCAGCATCTGATCCGCTGGGTCATCGGCAGCGGGCAGTTCGACGAGGAGACCGGCAAGACGCTGGCCGCGATCCTCGACACGGAGATCAGCCCGGAGCTGGTGCCGGGCGAGGAGATGCAGTCGACGGAGTCGAAGATCGGCCCGTACGCGCTGCACGACTTCACGCTCTTCCAGGTGCTGCGGTACGGCTTCCGGCCGTCGAAGATCGCCTTCCTGGCCTGGCACGCCTGGCACGACGCGGAGGCCGGCGCCTGGCCGCCCGGCTTCCCGGAGGCCAAGCGGGTGGCGTACGACCTGGCGGAGATCCGGCGCTGGCTGGAGGTCTTCTGCCGACGGTTCTTCGCGTTCGCACAGTTCAAGCGGTCCGCCATGCCGAACGGACCGAAGGTCTCGGCGGGGGGTTCGCTGTCCCCGCGCGGCGACTGGCGCGCACCGTCGGACGGCAACGCGGCCGCGTGGCTGCGGGACCTCGCCCGCATCGACGACTGAGTCAACAGGTCCGTTTATCGAACGTGAACTCCCGGTCAACGAACGATTTCCGGCCAACTTCCTGACGCGGTCCTGACAGAAACCGCAGTCACCTGCCACTCTTCCCACGGCCGCGCCACAGCAACCCCACAGCACCGTCACACGGCGGTGCCCGCGGCTGTACTCCCGCACGCGCACGTCCGTTACCGCACGCGCTCGTCGTTCTGCGTACCACCACGTATCGCCCGGACGGCCCACCCGCCGGCCGGTCTCCCCTGGCCGCGTGATCCGCGGCCGCGCAGAAGGAGTCAGTGTTGAGAGACAGTTCCTCCCACAGACGCACCCCCCACACGGCGTCCCGCAGGGCCGCCGCCGTCGCCCTCGTCGGCGTCTCCGCCCTGATCGCCGCGGCCGTCCAGTCGGGCGCCGCCACCGCAGCCCCGGAGAAGGCACCGTCGGCCGCGGGCAAGGTCATACCGGGCGCGGAGTCCGTCAAGCTGTCCCCCGCCCAGCGCGCCGAGCTGATACGCGAGGCCAACGCCACGAAGGCGGACACCGCCAGGGACCTGGGCCTCGGCGCCAAGGAGAAGCTGGTCGTCCGTGACGTCGTCAAGGACGGCGACGGCACGGTCCACACCCGCTACGAGCGGACGTACGACGGTCTGCCCGTCCTCGGCGGCGACCTGGTCGTCGAGACCACGAAGTCCGGCGCCACCAAGGACGTCGTGAAGGCGACCCGCGCCGCCATCAAGCCGGCGACCACGACCGCCGCCGTCCCCGCCGCGAAGGCCCAGAAGCAGGCGCTGGCCGCGGCGAAGGCGGAGGACGCCAAGAGCCCGGACGTCAACAAGGCGCCGCGCAAGGTGATCTGGGCCGCGAACGGCAAGCCGACCCTCGCCTACGAGACGGTCGTCGGCGGCCTCCAGGAGGACGGCACCCCGAACGAGCTGCACGTCGTCACCGACGCGGCCACGGGCGCCAAGCTGTACGAGTACCAGGCCATCGAGACCGGTACCGGCAACACGATGTACAGCGGCTCGGTGACGCTCGGCACCACGCAGTCCGGGTCGACGTACAACCTGACCGACGGCGCGCGCGGCAACCACAAGACGTACAACCTCAACCGCGGCACCTCGGGCACCGGCACGCTGTTCTCCGGCGCCGACGACATCTGGGGCGACGGCAACCCGTCCAACGCGGAGACGGCGGGCGCCGACGCGCACTACGGTGCCGCGCTGACGTGGGACTACTACAAGAACGTGCACGGGCGCAGCGGCATCCGGGGCGACGGCGTGGGCGCCTACTCCCGGGTCCACTACGGCAACAACTACGTCAACGCGTTCTGGTCCGACAGCTGCTTCTGCATGACCTACGGCGACGGCTCGGGCAACACCCACCCGCTGACGTCGATCGACGTGGCCGGCCACGAGATGACCCACGGCGTCACCTCCAACACCGCGGGCCTGGTCTACAGCGGCGAGTCCGGCGGCCTGAACGAGGCGACCTCCGACATCTTCGGTTCGACCGTCGAGTTCTACGCGGGCAACTCCTCCGACGTCGGTGACTACCTCATCGGCGAGGAGATCGACATCAACGGCGACGGCACCCCGCTGCGCTACATGGACCGGCCGAGCCAGGACGGCGCGTCGAAGGACGCCTGGTACTCGGGTATCGGTTCGATCGACGTGCACTACTCGTCGGGCCCGGCGAACCACTTCTTCTACCTGCTGAGCGAGGGCAGCGGCACCAAGACCATCAACGGTGTCACCTACAACTCGCCCACCTCGGACGGCCTTCCGGTCACCGGCATCGGCCGGGACAAGGCGGAGAAGATCTGGTTCCGCGCGCTGACCACCAAGTTCACCTCGAACACCAACTACGCGGCCGCCCGCACCGGCACCCTCGCGGCCACCGGTGAGCTGTACGGCACCACGAGCGCCGAGTACAAGGCGGTCCAGGACGCCTGGGCGGGCGTCAACGTGGGCGCGCGCTCCGACGGGGGCGGCGGCGGTGGCGGTACGTCCTTCGAGAGCGGCACCGACGTGGCGATCCCGGACCGGGGCGCGGCGGTCACCTCGCCGATCACCGTCTCCGGGCGGACCGGCAACGCGCCGTCCAACCTCCAGGTCGCGGTGGACATCGTCCACACCTACATCGGTGACCTCAAGGTGGACCTGGTCGCCCCCGACGGCACGGCGTACACACTGAAGGCGTACGGGACCGGCGGCAGCGCGGACAACCTGAACACCACGTACACGGTGAACGCGTCCTCCGAAGCCGCCAACGGCGTCTGGCAGTTGCGGGTCCAGGACAACGCGGCCGTCGACACCGGCTACATCAACAGCTGGAAGCTCACCTTCCCGTAGGCCCGTTCGCGGTCTGCCCCTGACAGGGCGTCGTCTCGGTGGGTTCAACTCCCGCCGGGACGGCGTCCGTTCATATCTCTGAAACATTTACCGGACAGTCAAGTTTTGGCCAACATCACCGCCCCCTCCTGACATGTACGCGTCCTAGGTGTCACTCTCCTTGCACCCGCCGCACAAGCACCACAGCACTTCCCCCACAAAAGGAGCTCGTGTGACCCCCCTCTACGCGCGTCACAAGCGGACCACTCTGGCCATCGCCACCGCAGTCGCGGCCGGAGCCCTGCTCACCACCGGTCTGAGCACCGGCACTTCGGCCGCGGCCCCCGCGGACGCCGGCGGCAAGGCCGCCCCGCTCGCCGTCCCGGTCGCGCTGGCCCCCGCGGCCCGCACCGCCCTCATCCAGGACCAGCAGGCCGAGGCGACGAAGACCGCCGACGAGATAGGCCTCGGCGCCCAGGAGAAGCTGGTCGTCAAGGACGTCGTCAAGGACGCGGACGGCACCGTCCACACCCGTTACGAGCGCACCTACGCGGGCCTGCCCGTTCTCGGCGGCGACCTGGTCGTCCACGAGTCGGCGTCCGGCGCGAACAAGGGCGTCACCAGAGCGACGAAGGCCACCATCAAGGTCGCCTCGCTCAAGCCGGCCATCACCGCCGCCAAGGCCGAGGGCCAGGCCGTGAAGCTGGCCAAGGCGGCCGGCTCGGAGAAGACCGCCGCGGACCAGGCGCCCCGCAAGGTGATCTGGGCCGCGAACGGCAAGCCGACCCTCGCCTTCGAGACCGTCGTCGGCGGCCTCCAGGACGACGGCACCCCGAACGAGCTGCACGTCATCACCGACGCGGCCACCGGCAAGAAGCTCTACGAGTACCAAGGCATCGAGACCGGCACCGGCAAGAGCCTCTACTCGGGCACGGTCACCCTCGGCACCACCCAGTCGGGCTCGACGTACAACCTCACCGACGGCGCGCGCGGCGGCCACAAGACGTACAACAAGGCCCGCAGCACCAGTTCCTCCGCCGGGACGCTGTTCACGGACGCGGACGACACCTGGGGCACCGGCGCGGCCTCCAGCTCCTCCACCGACCAGACCGCCGCCGTCGACGCGGCCTACGGCGCGCAGGAGACCTGGGACTACTACAAGAACACCTTCGGCCGCAGCGGCATCAAGAACGACGGCAAGGCCGCCTACTCCCGCGTCCACTACGGCAACGCCTACGTCAACGCCTTCTGGGACGACAGCTGCTTCTGCATGACCTACGGCGACGGCGAGGGCAACACCAACCCGCTGACCTCGCTGGACGTGGCCGGCCACGAGATGACCCACGGCGTCACCTCCAACACGGCGGGCCTGAACTACTCGGGCGAGTCCGGCGGCCTCAACGAGGCGACCTCCGACATCTTCGGCACGGCGGTCGAGTTCTACGCGGGCAACTCCTCCGACGTCGGTGACTACCTCATCGGCGAGGAGATCGACATCAACGGCGACGGCACCCCGCTGCGCTACATGGACAAGCCGAGCAAGGACGGTTCGTCGGCCGACAACTGGTCGTCGTCGCTCGGCGGCATGGACGTCCACTACTCGTCCGGCCCCGCGAACCACTTCTTCTACCTCCTGTCGGAGGGCAGCGGCGCCAAGACGATCAACGGGGTGAGCTACAACTCGCCGACGTCCAACGGCTCGACGGTCACCGGCATCGGCCGCGCCAAGGCCGCCGCGATCTGGTACAAGGCGCTGACCGAGTACATGACGTCGACGACCAACTACAAGGCCGCCCGTACGGCGACCCTGAACGCGGCGTCCGCCCTGTACGGCGGCACCGGCAGCACGGAGTACAAGGCCGTCGCGGCGGCCTGGTCCGGCGTCAACGTCAGCTGACGCAGGTCCGATCGCAGGGGCGGCACCCGGGACGAAGGCATCCCCGGGTGCCGCCTTACGCTTGGGACCCATGTCCTTCACGTACGACGCCGTCGGCGCGACCCGGGAGAACGGCTTCTGCCCGCCCGGCTTCCACCCCTTGCACGTGCGCACCCGCATCGGCGAGGGCGAGGGGGTCTTCCGCAGGGCCGCCGAGGCGGTGATGACCTGGGAGATGCACCGCGCGATGGGCGTCGGCATCGACGCGGCGTCCGACCGCGCGGCCCCCGACGTCGACGTCACCGTCACCCTCGCGGGCCTGATCAAGGCCCCGTGCCGGGTGATCTGGACGGCCCAGGAGCACCGTCGCGTCGGCTGGGCCTACGGCACGCTCTCGGGCCATCCCGAGTGCGGCGAGGAGGCGTTCCTCGTCGAGCGCACGGGCGACGGCACGGTCTGGCTGACCGTGCGCGCCTTCAGCCGGGCGGCGAAGTGGTACGCCCGAGCGGGCGGCCCGGCGACCCGCGGCCTGCAGCACGCGTACGCACGACGGTGCGGCGCGATACTGCGCAGGCTGTGCGAGGACGCGGCCGAGGACTGACTCCGCCGCGGCCAGTTACCGCAGCAGGACCCCCGCCCCTTCCCCCACCCCCTCCGAGGGCACCGCCACCAGCCCCAGCTCCGCACCCGACGCGAGCAGCCGGTGGGCCGGGAGGATGCGGACCGTGTAGCCGTACGGTCCCGTGCGGTCCAGGGCCAGGGGGCCCTCGTAGAGCCAGCGTCCCTCGGTGTCCGGGCCGCCGACCGGTTTCAGCGGGACCGTCGCGGCGTCCGCGATGCGGTCCTGCGAGTCGACGCGGCCCGAGACCGCCTGGACCTCCACGTCGTCCGGTCCGAGCTCGCCGAGCCCCACGCGGACCCGGAGGCTGAGGGTCGAGCCGAGTTCCGCGGTGGGGGTCGCCGTCGTCGTCTCGACGTGGTCGACGGTGACGCCGTGCCAGGCCGAGCGCACCCGCGTCTTCCAGCCCGCCAGCTCACGCGCCGCGTCCGGGGTCATCGCGCGATGGGCGTGCGCGGCCGGCGTGTAGAGGCGCTCCACGTACTCGCGGACCATCCTGCCCGCCAGGACCTTCGGGCCGAGCAGGGTGAGGGTCTGGCGGACCATCTCGATCCAGCGGTCCGGCAGACCGTCCTGGCCCCGCTCGTAGAAGCGGGGGGTGACCCGCTGTTCCAGCAGGTCGTAGAGGGCCGCCGCCTCCACGTCGTCGCGGTGGTCGGGGTCGGTGCCGGTGCCGTCCGCCGTGGGGATCGCCCAGCCGAAGTCGGGCTGGAACCACTCGTCCCACCAGCCGTCCAGGACGGAGAGGTTGAGGCAGCCGTTGAGCGCGGCCTTCATTCCGCTCGTCCCGCAGGCCTCCAGGGGGCGCAGGGGGTTGTTCAGCCAGATGTCGCAGCCCGGGTACAGCTTCTGGGCCATCGCCATGCCGTAGTCCGGCAGGAACACGATCCGGTGCCGCACGCGCGGGTCGTCCGCGAACCGCACCAGCTCCTGCACCAGCCGCTTCCCGCCGTCGTCCGCCGGGTGCGCCTTGCCCGCCACCACGATCTGGATCGGACGCTCCGGGTGCAGGAGCAGGTCCATCAGACGGTCGCGGTCGCGGAGCATCAGCGTCAGCCGCTTGTACGACGGGACGCGGCGGGCGAATCCGATCGTCAGGACGTCGGGGTCCAGGACGCCGTCGATCCAGCCCAACTCGGCTGTCCCGGCGCCGCGTTGCCGCCAGGAGGCGCGCAGCCGCTCCCGTACCTCCGCCACCAGCTGTTCGCGCAGGTTGCGGCGCAGCTCCCAGATGTCCTGGTCGGGGATCTCCGCGACGGCGTCCCAGCGGTCCGAGCCGCCGACCGTCATGGCGTCCTCGGTGCGCTGCACGCCGATCTGCCGGGCGCCCAGGCGGAAGACCTCGGGGGCGACCCAGGTCGGGGCGTGGACGCCGTTGGTGACCGAGGTGATGGGGACCTCGTCGGGGTCGAATCCCGGCCAGAGTCCGGAGAACATCTCGCGGCTGACGTTGCCGTGGAGGAGGGAGACCCCGTTCGCCCGCTGGCCGAGGCGCAGACCCATCACGGCCATGTTGAAGAGGTTCGGTTCGCCGCCGGGGTAGGTCTCCATGCCGAGCTGGAGGATGCGGCCGACCTCGATGGTCGGGAGTTCGGCGGCGGGCCCGAAGTGGTGGGCGACCAGTTCGCGGTCGAAGCGGTCGATGCCGGCCGGGACGGGCGTGTGGGTGGTGAAGACCGTGCCGGCGCGGACGGCCTCCAGCGCCGGATCGAAGTCCAGCCCCTCGGCGCACAGCTCGGCGATGCGCTCCAGGCCGAGGAAGCCGGCATGCCCCTCGTTGGTGTGGAAGACCTCGGGTTCGGGATGGCCGGTCAGCCGGCAGTACGTCCGGACCGCCCGCACACCCCCTATGCCCAGCAGCATCTCCTGGAGCAGCCGGTGCTCGCTGCCACCGCCGTAGAGCCGGTCGGTCACCCCGCGCTCGCCGAGGTCGTTCTCCTCGACGTCCGAGTCGAGCATCAGCAGCGGGACGCGGCCGACCTGGGCCAGCCAGACCCGGGCGTGCAGCGACCTGCCGCCGGGCAGGGCGAGGGAGACCTGCGTGGGGGTGCCGTCGGGTTCCTTCAGAAGGGCGAGCGGCAGCTCGTTGGGGTCGAGGACCGGGTAGTGCTCCTGCTGCCAGCCGTCCCGGGACAGGGTCTGGCGGAAGTAGCCGTGCCGGTACAGCAGCCCGACCCCGATGAGCGGTACGCCGAGGTCGCTGGCCGCCTTGAGGTGGTCGCCGGCGAGGATGCCGAGGCCGCCGGAGTACTGGGGCAGGGCGGCCGTGATGCCGAACTCCGGCGAGAAGTAGGCGACGGCGGCGGGGAGTTCGGCGGAGTGCTCCTGGTACCAGCGGTCGCCGCCGACGTAGTCGCCCAGGTCCCCAGCCACGGCGGTCAGCCGGCGCAGGAAGCGGCGGTCCTCCGCCAGCTCCGCGAGCCGCCCGGGCGACACGCTGCCCAGCAGCCGGACGGGGTCGTTGCCCGAGGCGGCCCAGCCCTCGGGGTCGACGGACTGGAAGAGATCGCGGGTCTCCGTGTGCCAGGACCAGCGCAGATTGCGTGCGAGGTCGCTCAGGGGCCGGAGGGGTGCGGGGAGGACTGGACGGACGGTGAATCGACGGATCGCCTTCACGGTTCCCCCTCGGGCAGCGCGCGGCAGGGGACACACGGCGGTGTGCGTCCCGTCATCGTCCCCGACGGTATCGGTATGCGGGGCTTCGTAACCACCGTGCGTTTTAGGGGTGTCTGACGGAGGCGAAAAAGCGGAGTACGTCCGAAAAGCACCGCAACCTTCACACGCCCGCTACACATCCCCCATGGCCGATATGGCCGATTCCGCCCCCGTAGGCGTCCTTGTGGCGACTTCTCGCCTCACGAGAGGGTGACGGTGGCGCACCGGTCCGGGCGGGGTGCACCCCGTGCTCCAGGGCTGCCGTGCGCCGAGTTGAGGAGGGGAACTCACACCATGGCACGGACGCGCATACGACGTCTGCGCCGGGCAGGGGGTCTGACCGCGGTGGCCTGTGTCGCCGCGCTGTCGGCCAGCACCATGCCCGCGCACGCCGCACCCGAGGGGCGGATACTCGGCGCCGGTGAACCCGGCTCCGTCAGCGGCAGTTACCTGGTGACACTCAAGGGAGGAACGAAGGCTCCGTCGGCGGCCGGAAAGAGCCTCGCCGACAAGTACGGGGCGAAAATAAGCCACACCTACGGCACGGTCCTCAACGGCTACGCCGTGCGGGCCAACGAAAGACAGGCCAGGCGGCTCGCGGCGGACTCCCGGGTGGCCTCGGTCGTCCAGGACACCCGGGTGACCCTGGAGCACAACCAGAAGAACCCGCCGTCCTGGGGCCTCGACCGCATCGACCAGGCCGACCTGCCACTGGACCGCAGCTACACCTGGCCCGAGTCCGCGGGCGCCGGAGTGACGGTGTACGTGATCGACACCGGCATCCGCGTCTCGCACAAGGACTTCGGCGGCCGGGCGAGCTACGGCTGGGACTTCGTCGGGGGCGACCGGACCGCGAGCGACGGCAACGGCCACGGCACCCATGTCGCCGGCACCATCGCGGGCAAGCAGTACGGCGTCGCCAAGAACGCCAAGGTCGTCGCCGTACGCGTCCTCGACAACGCCGGTGGCGGCACCACCGCCCAGGTCATCGCGGGCATCGACTGGGTGACCAGGCACGCGAGGAAGCCGGCGGTGGCCAACGTCAGTCTCGGCGGCTACCGCAACGCGCAGCTGGACGCAGCCGTACGCAACTCCATCGCCTCCGGCGTCACCTACACGGTCGCGGCGGGCAACGACGGGCTGCCGGCCGGCCTGTACTCCCCCGCGGCGGTGAAGGAGGCCATCACCGTGGGCGCCACCGACAAACAGGACGCGCGGGCGGGCTTCTCCAACTTCGGTCCGGTCCTGGACCTGTTCGCCCCGGGCGTCTCGATCACCTCCGCGTCGTACGCGAGCGACACCGGCAAGGCGACCTACTCCGGTACGTCGATGGCGTCGCCGCACGCCGCTGGGGTGGCCGCGCTCTATCTGGCGGATCACCCGAAGGCGTGGCCCGCGCAGGTTTCCAAGGCCCTTGTGGCACAAGCCGGGTCCGGCAAGGTCTCCGGGCGGGGGCTCGGTTCGCCGAACAAACTCCTGCAGGTACCGGGCTCGTAGCGGCCACTTATCGGCCAAGTGCGGGCACCGGCCCCGTTCCTGAGGAACGGGGCCGGTCTTGTGTGTAGACATACGCGTGAGTAGTTAACAAAGTGCCGGATTGCGTACCCGAATAGGGTGGGAAGGCTCCTCCGGTACACCACACCTGTGCGCCCCCGGGCGCGCCCCCACGCGGCGAAGCCGCACAGCTGTACAGCACCACGCAGGACCCACCTCCCCACAGCCATCCGCCCACCCAAGATGACGCGGACAGGAGCGGTCATGCCCGCCATGCACCACCAGTCGTCCTCACCCCCGACGTCGCGCACCACAGCACCCCCAGCCCGCACAGCCCCCCGCACATCCCCCCGCACCGTCAACGCCGACCCCGGGCCGCCGACCCCGGAGCGACCCTCCGCGAGCGACGGGGCCGGTGGTGTCGGGCGTATACCCGTCCTCGACGTCCGCCCGGTCGTCCAGCACGGCCGCAGGCCCGCGAAGGCGGTGACCGGCGAGAGCTTCGAGGTCTCGGCGACCGTGTTCCGCGAGGGACACGACGCCGTCGCCGCCAACGTCGTCCTGACCGATCCCGAAGGCCGCCCCGGCCCGTGGACCCCGATGCGCGAACTCGCCCCCGGCACCGACCGCTGGGGCGCCACCGTCACCGCCGGCGAGCTCGGCCACTGGACCTACCGGGTGGAGGCCTGGGGCGACCCGGTCACCACCTGGCGGCACCACGCCCAGATCAAGATCCCGGCCGGGATGGACACGGAGCTGGTCCTGGAGGAGGGCGCGCGACTGTACGAACGTGCGGCCGCCGACGTGCCCGAGAGCGAGGGACGGTCGGTGATCCTCACGGCCGTCGAGGCACTGCGGGACGAGACCCGCCCCGCCGCCTGGCGGTTGGCCGCCGCGCTGACGCCCGAGGTCGACGCGGTGCTGGGCCGGTATCCGCTGCGGGACCTGGTCACGGCGTCGGATCCGCTGCCGCTGCTGGTGGAGCGGGAGCGGGCGTTGTACGGCTCCTGGTACGAGTTCTTCCCCCGCTCGGAGGGCACCCCCCAGCAGCCCCACGGCACCTTCCGCACCGCCGCGCGCCGGCTGCCGGCCATCGCCGCGATGGGCTTCGACGTGGTCTACCTCCCACCCGTCCACCCCATCGGCACCACCTTCCGCAAGGGCCCGGACAACACCCTGTCGGCCGGCCCGGACGACCCCGGCGTGCCGTGGGCGATCGGCTCTCCCGAGGGCGGCCACGACGCCATCCATCCCGACCTGGGCACGATCGAGGACTTCGACCACTTCGTGGCGAAGGCCGCCGAGCTCGGCCTGGAGATCGCCCTGGACTTCGCGCTGCAGTGCTCCCCCGACCACCCCTGGGTGCAGAAGCATCCGGAGTGGTTCCACCACCGCCCGGACGGCACCATCGCCTACGCGGAGAACCCGCCGAAGAAGTACCAGGACATCTACCCCGTCGCG
>NZ_KQ948926.1:96354-280883 GCF_001514235.1 Streptomyces caeruleatus
GGGCGGCCGCCCCGCCTTCGAACTGCGCGCCGTCCTCGCCGCCACCCTCTCGCCCACCTGGGGCATCTACAGCGGCTACGAACTCTGCGAGAACACCCCCCTGCGCAAGGGCAGCGAGGAATACCTCCACTCCGAGAAGTACCAGCTCCGCCCCCGCGACTGGACGGCCGCCGAGCGTGAGGGCCGCACCATCACCCCCCTGATCACCCAGCTCAACGCCGTCCGACGGGCGAACCCGGCGCTGCGGCAGCTGCGTGACCTGCACTTCCACCACACCGACAAGGAAGCGGTGATCGCGTACTCGAAGCGAAGCGGTTCGAACACGGTTCTGGTGGTCGTCAACCTCGACCCCCACCACACCCAGGAGGCCACGGTCTCGTTGGACATGCCGCAACTCGGCCTGGACTGGCACGAGTCGGTGCCGGTGCGCGACGAGCTCACCGGCGAGACCTATCACTGGGGCAGGGCGAACTACGTGCGTCTCGAACCGGGCACTCGTCCCGCGCACATCCTCACCGTCCTGCGACCGTCCACCCCGCAGATCGGAGGGTCACCCACAAAATGATCGTCAACGAGCCCGTTCAGGACACCTTCGAGGACACGCCTGCCAAGGATCGTGACCCGGATTGGTTCAAGCGCGCCGTCTTCTACGAGGTCCTGGTCCGCTCCTTCCAGGACAGCAACGGCGACGGTGTCGGCGACCTCAAAGGCCTGACCGCCAAACTCGACTACCTGCAATGGCTCGGCGTCGACTGCCTGTGGCTGCCGCCTTTCTTCAAGTCACCGCTCAGGGACGGCGGTTACGACGTCTCCGACTACACGTCCGTGCTGCCCGAGTTCGGCGACCTCGCCGACTTCGTGGACTTCGTGGACTCCGCCCACCAGCGCGGCATGCGGGTCATCATCGACTTCGTCATGAACCACACCAGCGACCAGCACCCGTGGTTCCAGGAATCGAGGAAGGACCCCGACGGCCCCTACGGCGACTACTACATGTGGGCCGACGACGACAAGCAGTACCCCGACGCCCGCATCATCTTCGTCGACACCGAGGCCTCCAACTGGACCTTCGACCCGGTCCGCAAGCAGTACTTCTTCCACCGGTTCTTCTCCCATCAGCCGGACCTCAACTACGAGAACCCGACCGTGCAGGAGGAGATCCTCTCGGCGCTGAAGTTCTGGCTGGACCTGGGAATCGACGGATTCCGGCTGGACGCGGTGCCGTATCTGTACGCGGAGGAAGGCACGAACTGCGAGAACCTCCCCGCGACCCATGAATTCCTCAGGCGGGTCCGGAAGGAGATCGACGCCCAGTACCCGGACACGGTGCTGCTGGCGGAGGCCAACCAGTGGCCGGAGGACGTCGTCGACTACTTCGGCGACTTCCGCAGCGGTGGCGACGAATGCCACATGGCGTTCCACTTCCCGGTGATGCCCCGCATCTTCATGGCCGTGAGGCGGGAATCCCGCTACCCGGTCTCGGAGATCCTCGCCAAGACACCGGCCATTCCCTCCGGCTGCCAGTGGGGCATCTTCCTGCGCAACCACGACGAGCTGACCCTCGAAATGGTCACCGACGAAGAGCGCGACTACATGTACGCGGAGTACGCCAAGGACCCGCGAATGCGCGCCAACATCGGCATCCGGCGCCGACTGGCCCCGCTGCTCGACAACGACCGCAACCAGATCGAGCTGTTCACCGCGCTGCTGCTGTCGCTCCCCGGCTCGCCGATCCTCTATTACGGCGACGAGATCGGCATGGGCGACAACATCTGGCTGGGCGACCGGGACGCCGTACGCACGCCGATGCAGTGGACCCCCGACCGCAACGCCGGATTCTCCTCCTGCGACCCGGGACGGCTGTCCCTGCCCACGATCATGGACCCGGTCTACGGCTATCAGGTGACGAATGTCGAGGCGTCCATGTCCTCGCCGTCCTCTCTCCTGCACTGGACCCGCCGCATGATCGAGATCCGTAAGCAGAACCCCGCTTTCGGACTCGGCGCCTACACGGAACTCCAGTCGTCGAATCCGGCCGTGATCGCCTTTCTGCGCGAATACGAGGACGATCTCGTCCTGTGCGTGAACAACTTCTCCCGGTTCGCGCAGCCGACGGAACTGGATCTCCGCAGGTTCAACGGGCGGCATCCGGTCGAACTGTCCGGCGGGGTGCGATTCCCGGCCATCGGTGAGCTGCCGTACTTGCTGACGCTCGGCGGGCACGGCTTCTACTGGTTCCGGCTCCGCAAGGACGCCGTCTGAGAGCCCGGGCGGGGCGGTTTCTCCCGCCCCGCCCGGGGCACGCATCAGTAACCACCCCGACCGGCACGGGGAAAGGACGTGACGCCATGTCGAAAGCCGTCACCCGCACCCTCACGACCTCACCAGGTCTCCTCGCCTCGCTGGATCCCCTGCTGCGGGAGTGGCTGCCACGGCAGCGCTGGTTCGCGGGCAAGGGACGTCCGGTCACCGGGTTCTCGCTGGTGGCGGCCACCGAACTGCTGCCGCCCGGCGGCAAGCTGGGCCTGTACCACCTGCTGGTGCGCGCACACCAGGCCCTCACGCCGGTGCCGGGCGCACCCGAGCAGCCCGCCGACTGCTACCAGCTCCTCATAGGGGACCGCGAGGCGCTGCCGCCCCGGCTGGCGCCCGCCCTGATCGGCCACGTGGCGAAGGGCCCGCTCGCCGGACGCACGGTGTACGACGCCCTGTACGACACGCGTCCCACCGAACTGCTCCTGGAGGCGCTGCGCACCGGGGCCCGGATCGGCGGACTGCGCTTCGAACGCGCCGCCGGCCAGGACATCCGGTCCGGTCTGGTGCCGCGCCTGGTCACCTCCGAACAGTCCAACTCGTCGGTCGTCTACGGCGATACGTTCATCCTGAAGCTGTTGCGCCGGGTCGTGCCCGGCGTCAACCCCGACCTGGAGCTGCCGCTGGCGCTGGCCCGGGAGGGCTGCGACCGGGTGCCCGCGCCGACGGCGTGGATCGGCGCGGAGCTGGCGGGCGACTCGTACGTGCTCGGTGTCCTCCAGCCGTTCGTGCAGGGCGCCGCCGACGGCTGGGAGCTGGCGCTGCGGGAACTGGCCAAGGGTGAGGACTTCGCCGCGGCGGCCCGGGCGCTCGGGCGCGCGACCGCCGAGGTGCACACGGCGCTGGCCCGCACCCTGCCGACCGTCACGCTCGGGCACACGCAGGTGCGGCAGCTGGTCGACGGCATGGTCGGGCGGCTGGAGGCGGCCGCGCAGGCCGTACCCGCGCTGCGGCCGTACGCGCCCGGCCTCCGCTCGGCCTTCGCGGCGCTGGCCGATCTGGCCGCCGAGGGGTGCACCTGGACCGCCCAGCGCATCCACGGCGACCTGCACCTCGGGCAGTGCCTGCGTTCGCCGGCCGGTCAGTGGTGGCTGATCGACTTCGAGGGCGAGCCGTCGAAGCCGCTGGCCGAACGGCGGATGCCGCAGCCGCCGGTGCGGGACGTCGCCGGCATGCTGCGCTCCTTCGACTACGCGGCCCACTCGGCCGACCCGCCGATACCCGGCTGGGCCGACACCTGCCGGGCCGCCTACTGCTCCGGGTACGCGCAGGTCAGCGGCGTCGATCCACGCACCGACCCGGTGCTGCTGCGCGCGTACGAGACCGACAAGGCGATCTACGAGGTCGTCTACGAGGCCCGTCACCGCCCCGACTGGCTCCCGGTGCCGCTGTCCGCCATAAGCCGCCTCGCCGCGGACACCGGCACGCCCCCTTCCTCCACTCCCCTCTCTCCACCTTCGCCTAGGAGGCCCAGCCCGTGACCCCCCGCACCACTCCCTCCAGCGGTACGGCATCGAAGAAGACGGCCGAGCAGTCGACGCAGCAGCCGGCCGAGCAGACGAGCGTCGCGAAGAAGGCGGCGACAAAGACGGTGAAGGCCGCCGAGAAGGCCGCGGAGGCCATGAAGAAGGGGACGGCCAAGAAGGCGGCCACGAAGACCGGCGCGGCGAAGAAGACGGCCGCGAAGAAGGCTCCGGCGAAGAAGGCCGCCGCCAAGAAGACCGTGCCCAAGAAGGCCGTGGCGAAGAAGACGGCCGCGAAGACGACCACGGCCAAGACGACGGCGAAGACTACGGCGAAGAGCACCGCCCCGAAGAAGGCCGCCGCCAAGAAGATCCCCGCGCAGAAGGCCACGGCGGCCAAGAAGATCCCGGCGCAGAAGGCGGCCCCCGTCGCGCCCCCGGCTCCCGTGGACGTCGCCGTCTCCCCCGCCCTCGACGCCGCCGACCGCGAGCGTCTCCTCACCGGCACCCACCACGACCCGCACTCCGTGCTGGGCGCCCACCCGGTGCCCGGCGGTGTCGCCTTCCGGGCCTTGCGGCCGTACGCCCTGACGGTCACCGTCGTCGCCGGGGCCCTGCGGGCCGAACTGCACGACGACGGGGAGGGGTTCTTCTCGGGCCTGCTGCCACTGCGGGAGGTCCCGGCCGACTACCAGCTCCTCGTGGCGTACGAGGAGTCGGTGCAGGAGACCGAGGACGCGTACCGTTTCCTGCCCGCGCTGGGCGAGCTGGACCTGCATCTGATCGCTGAGGGCCGGCACGAGGAGCTGTGGAAGGCGCTCGGCGCCGAGCCGATGACGCACCAGGGCGTGACCGGCACCCGGTTCACGGTGTGGGCGCCGAACGCCCGCGGCGTGTCCCTGGCCGGCACCTTCAACTTCTGGGACGGCACGGGCTATCCGATGCGCTCGCTCGGCGGCACCGGTGTCTGGGAGCTGTTCGTGCCGGAGATCGGTGAGGGCGAGCTGTACAAGTTCGAGATCACCCGGCCCGACGGTTCGAAGACGCTGCGCGCGGATCCGCTGGCCCGCCGGACGGAGGCCCCGCCCAACACGTCGTCGATCGTGCACGCCTCGCGGCACGAGTGGGGCGACGCGCAGTGGCTGGCGCGGCGCGGGACGGTGCCGCCGCACGAGGCGCCGTTCTCGGTCTACGAGGTCCATCTGGCGTCCTGGCGGCCGGGGCTGACCTACCGCCAACTGGCCGAACAGCTCCCCGCGTACGTCAAGGACCTGGGCTTCACCCACGTCGAGCTGATGCCGGTCGCCGAGCACCCCTTCGGCGGCTCGTGGGGCTACCAGGTGACCGGCTTCTACGCGCCCACCGCCCGGCTCGGTACCCCGGACGACTTCAAGTACCTCGTCGACGCCCTCCACCAGGCCGGCATCGGCGTACTGATGGACTGGGTGCCCGCGCACTTCCCGCGCGACGACTGGGCGCTGGCCGAGTTCGACGGGCGTCCGCTGTACGAGCACGAGGATCCGCTGCGGTCCGCGCACCCCGACTGGGGCACGCTGGAGTTCGACTTCGGGCGGCGCGAGGTGCGCAACTTCCTGGTGGCCAACGCCCTGTACTGGTGCGAGGAGTTCCACATCGACGGGCTCCGGGTGGACGCGGTGGCCTCCATGCTCTACCTGGACTACTCGCGTGAGCCGGGCCAGTGGGTGCCGAACGAGCACGGCGGGCGGGAGAACCTGGACGCGGTGGCGTTCCTGCAGGAGATGAACGCCACGGTGTACCGGCGGGTGCCGGGGGTCGTGACGATCGCGGAGGAGTCGACGGCCTGGGACGGTGTGACACGGCCCACGCATGTATCCGGTCCCGGCGGCTTCGGGGGGCTTGGCTTCGGGCTCAAGTGGAACATGGGCTGGATGCACGACTCGCTGGAGTACATGGCCAAGGAGCCGGTGCACCGCAAGTACCACCACGACGAGATGACGTTCTCGATGGTGTACGCGTACAGCGAGAACTACGTCCTGCCCATCTCCCACGACGAGGTGGTCCACGGCAAGCGGTCGCTGGTGTCGAAGATGCCGGGTGACTGGTGGCAGCAGCGGGCCAACCACCGGGCGTACCTGGGTTACATGTGGGCGCATCCCGGCAAGCAGTTGCTCTTCATGGGGCAGGAGTTCGCGCAGGGCGCGGAGTGGTCGGAGGCGCACGGGCCGGACTGGTGGCTGCTGGATCCGGCGTACGGGGCGGAGGCCGACCACCGGGGGGTGCGGGACCTGGTCCGCGACCTCAACACGGTGTACGGGCAGACGCCGGCGCTGTGGCAGCGGGACACGGACGCGTCCGGGTTCCAGTGGGTGGTGGGGGACGCGGCCGACGACAACGTGTTCGCGTTTTTGCGCTTCGACGCCGAGGGGGCTCCGCTGCTGGCGGTGTCGAACCTGTCGCCGGTCGTCCGGCAGGACTACCGGCTCGGTGTTCCTGACGACATCCCTGCCTGGTACGAGACGTTGAACACCGACGCGGCGCGCTACGGCGGCAGCGACGTCACCAACCCCGACCCGGTCAAGCCCGAACCCCAGGGCTGGCACGGCCGCCCGGCCAGCATCCGGCTGACGCTGCCACCGCTGGCGACGGTGTGGCTGCGGCCGGCCTAGCTTTCCTCGCCCCCGCCGCCCCTACCCGTCCCATCCTTCTGGGGCTCCGCCCCAGACCCCGCTCCTCAAACGCCGGAGAGGCTAGATCTTTCAGCCCGTCCGGCGTTTGAGGACGAGGCCCCCAGGGACGGGACGGGTAGGGGCGGCGGGGGCGGATTCCGTTCTAGTCGGTGACCAGCGCCGTCGGCAGCCGACCCGTGTGCAGGACTCCCAACCGCTGCGTAGCCCGAGTCAGCGCCACATACAGATCACTCGTGTCGTACAGTCCCGGCTCCACCACCAGCACCGAGTCGAACTCCAGCCCCTTCGACTGCCGCGGGTCAAGGAGCACGACGGTCCGCGTGAGGTCGGGCTCCGCCCCCGCCGTCACCCCGTCCAACACCGCCGCCAGCTTCCGGTGCAGATGGCGTGGTGCGATGACCGCGAGCCGCCCCTCGGCGGGCATGAGTTCCCCGACCGCCTTCGCCGTCGCGCCCGGCAGATCGTCGGTCGCGCGCACCCAGGGCCGTACCCCCGTCGACCGCACCGAACTCGGTGGCTCGAACTCCGGGTTCTCGGCCCGTACGACCGCCGCCGCCAGGTCCATGATCTCGGCCGGGGTGCGGTAGTTGACGCCGAGTCGCGTGTGCTCCCAGCGGTCCTGGACGTAGGGCTCCAGGATCCCCGCCCAGGAACCGACACCCGCCGCCTCCGCGGTCTGCGCCGGGTCGCCGACCAGCGTCATCGAACGGGTCGGGCTGCGCCGCATGAGCAGCCGCCAGGCCATCGCCGACAGCTCCTGCGCCTCGTCGACGATGATGTGCCCGAACGCCCAGGTCCGGTCGGCCGCCGCGCGCTCGGCGGCGCTGCGGTGGTCGTCCTCCTCGTGGCGTTCGGCGAAGCGCTCGGCGTCGATGATGTCGTGCGCGGAGAGGACCTCGGAGTCCTCCTCGTCCTTGTCCTCGAACTCGTAGGTGCGCGACGCGTACGAGACGTCCAGCACGCCCTGTGCGTAGGCGACCTGCGTCTCCCGCTCCCGCTCGGCCAGCGCCCGCTTCACCCGGTCGTCCTCGCCGAGCAGTTCCGCCGCCTCGTCGAGCAGCGGCACGTCCGCCACGGTCCACTCCCGTGTCACGGGCCGGCGGATGGCGGCCGCCTCCTCGTCGGGGAGGTAGCCGACCGGGTCGGCGAGGAAGTCGGCGACCAGGCGCTGCGGGGTCAGCCTCGGCCACAGCTGGTCCACGGCCGCCCACACCTCGGGGTTCTCGGCGAGCTCGTCCCGGATCTGGGTGATGTCGCTGGGGTCGAGGAGGCTGGAGCCGTCGTACGGGTCGGTGCCGACGCGCTCGGCGTACAGCTCGGTGAGCGTGTTGAGGATGTGGCCCTCGAAGTGCTCACGGGCCACGTTGTGCTGGAGCCCCGCGGCCCGGGTGCGCTCGCGGGCCACCTTGACCAGGTCGTCGTCGAGCATGAGGATCTCGCGTTCGTGCTCGATCGCGATCACCGGGTCCGGCAGCGACTGCCAGTCGCGGACGACCTCGGCGAGTACGTCCGCCATGTCGGCGCGCCCCTTCACCGCGGCCGCCTCACGGGTGTCGGCGGCGGTCGCCCGTACTCCCGGGAACAGCTCGCCGACCGTGGCCAGCAGGACGCCGGTCTCGCCGAGCGAGGGCAGGACCTCGCCGATGTAGCCGAGGAAGGCGGGGTTGGGGCCGACGATCAGGACGGCGCGTTTGGCGAGGAGTTCGCGGTACTCGTAGAGCAGGTACGCGGCGCGGTGCAGGGCGACGGCCGTCTTGCCGGTGCCGGGGCCGCCCTCCACGACCAGTACGCCGCGGTGGGGCGCCCGGATGATCTCGTCCTGCTCGGCCTGGATGGTCTGCACGATGTCGTGCATCCGGCCGGTGCGGGCGGCGTCGAGCGCGGCGAGCAGGACCGCGTCGCCGGTGGGGTCCTCGTGGCCGGTCCGCTGCTGGTCGCCCAGGTCGAGGATCTCGTCGTGCAGGGCCGTGACGGTACGGCCGCTGGTGGTGATGTGCCGCCTGCGCCGCAGCCCCATCGGGGTGTGGCCGGTGGCCAGGTAGAAGGGGCGGGCGACGTCGGCCCGCCAGTCGATGAGGATCGGCGTGCGCTCGGCGTCGTCGGTGCGCAGGCCGATCCGGCCGATGCGGTGGCTGACACCCGAGGCCAGGTCGATCCGGCCGAAGCACAGCGATCCGTCCACGGCGTTCAGCGCGGCGAGCAGGCCCGAGCGCTCGGCGACGAGGATGTCCCGCTCCAGACGGGCCTGCATCGGCGTGTTGCCCTGGGCGAGAGCGTCCGTGACGGAGGTCTCGGTGTCGCCGCGCAGCGCGTCCACGCGGGCGTACAGGTCGTCGATGAATTCCTGCTCACGCCGCATTTCACCGTCTTGAAATTCGGTGTTTGACAATTCCGCTCCCGGCCGGATATACTGCGTTCAGTGAACTTCTCCGCGACTCAATGCATTTGAAGTCGCGAACCATTGAATATACGCAGAGAAATCCCCCGAGCGCAATTGCTCGGGGGATTTCTTCGTTCCGGATCAGAGGACGTCGGCCAGTTCCTCCAGCAGCCGCCGCTTCGGGCGGGCACCCACCATCGATTTCACCGGCTCACCGCCGCGGAACACCATGAACGTCGGCATGGACAGCACCTTGTACGCGTTCGTGGTCTCGGGGTTGTGGTCCACGTCCAGCTGGACCACCTTCAGCCGGTCGCCGGTCTCACCGGCGACAGCCGTCAGCACCGGCCCCATCTGCCGGCACGGCGGACACCAGTCGGCGGTGAACTCCACCAGCACCGGCAGCTCCGCCCCGATCACCTCCGCCTCGAAGTCCGCGTCCGTCACCTCGGCCACGCCTGCCGCCTTGATCACAGTTCCTGCCCTCCCAGTTCGCACAACGGTGGTTCCCCCTCGGCCAGCGCCAGCCGCAGACCGATCTTGGCCCGCACGGCCCGCAACTCGCCGATCAGCGCGTCGAGCTCGTCCAGCTTGCGCCGGTAGACCGCGAGCGAGGCGGGACACGAGTCGCCCTCCGGGTGCCCGGCCCGCAGACACTCCACGAACGGCCGGGTCTCCTCCAGGTCGAACCCGAAGTCCTGCAACGTCCTGATCTGCCGCAGCAGCTTCAGGTCGTCCTCGTCGTAGCTCCGGTAGCCGTTGCCGCTGCGCCGCGCGGGCAGCAGCCCACGCGACTCGTAGTAGCGCAACGTGCGCGTCGTGGTCCCGGCCCGTGCGGCCAGCTCGCCGATTCGCATGCGTACGAACGTAATCCTTGACGCCGACGTCAGGGCAACAGCCGTTTGACGTCGAACCGCCCGGCCCCGGTGTCAGCGGGGCCAGCAGGAGGGCCACAACTTCTTGGACGGGCGACGGAACGTAATCATCCGGTAATGCCGTCAGGCGTACGGCAGTTGTGGCTGCCGTACGCCTGAGTGGGGACCAGCGATGGTGACCGGGCGGCTGAGCGACGGGGGAGTATCCCAGCCGCCCGGAGCATGTGTGTGCGTGGCCGCACGCCCGGCCCCGGTTCAGGCGGGGCCGGGCGTGCGGAGCAGGTGGCCCTGGAACGGACCGGAGGTCACGCCCGGGCGAGTTCCTTGTCGCCGTCCTGCTCCGGCGCCTCGGCGGCCGGAGCGGCGCCGTGGCCGTCGTCCAGGAGGGTCTTCTCGTCGAACGGGATCCGACCGGCGAGCACCTCGTCGACCCTGCCCCTGTCGATCTCCTTGGTCCAGGTTCCGATCAGGACCGTGGCGACGGCGTTGCCCGCGAAGTTCGTCAGGGCGCGGGCCTCGCTCATGAAGCGGTCGATGCCGACGATGAGGCCGATGCCGTCCACCAGGGCGGGCTTGTGCGACTGGAGGCCACCGGCCAGCGTGGCCAGACCCGCGCCGGTGACACCGGCGGCGCCCTTGGAGGCGACCAGCAGGAAGAGCAGCAACGGGATCTGCTCGGCGACGGCCATCGGAGTACCCATGGCGTCGGCGATGAACAGGGACGCCATGGTCATGTAGATCATGGTGCCGTCGAGGTTGAAGGAGTAGCCGGTCGGGACGGTGATGCCGACGACGGGCTTGCTGACACCCAGGTGCTCCATCTTCGCGATGAGGCGCGGCAGCGCGGACTCGGAGGAGGAGGTGGACAGGATCAGCAGGAACTCACGGCCCAGGTACTTGAAGAACGTGAAGATGTTGAGGCCGGAGACGATCCGCAGCAGCGCGCCGAGCACGATGAAGACGAAGAGGAAGCAGGTGACGTAGAAGCCCAGCATCAGGATGGCGAGCTGCTTCAGCGCGTCGACGCCGGCCGACCCGGTGACGGCGGCGATGGCGCCGAAGGCACCGATGGGCGCGGCCCACATCACCATGGCGAGGATGCGGAAGACGAGCCGCTGGATGTGCTGCACACCGCGCAGGATCGGCTCACCGGTGGAGCCCATGGCCTGCAGTGCGAAACCGGCGAGCAGCGCGATGACCAGGGTCTGCAGCACCGATTCCGAGGTGAAGGCGGAAACCATCGTGGTCGGGATGAGGCTGAGCAGGAACTCGGTGGTGTCCTTGGCCTCCGTGTCGACCTGCTCGTGGCCGGCGTTCTTGATGGCGTCGGTGATGTGCAGGCCGGTGCCCGGCTCCAGGATGTTGCCGACGACGAGGCCGATGGCGAGCGCGACCAGCGACATCGCGAGGAAGTAGACCATCGCGATACCGCCGACCTTGCCGACCTTCGCGGCCTTCCGTACCGAGCCGATGCCCAGGACGATCGTGCAGAAGATGATCGGCGAGATCATCATCTTGATCAGGTTCACGAAGCCCGTGCCGATGGGCTTCAGCTCGACCGCGAAGTCGGGCGCGACCAGGCCCACGGTGATACCGAGGGCCACCGCGATGATCACCGCGATGTAGAGGTAGTGCGTGCGGTCCCGTTTGGCGACGGGTGCGGCGGGTGCCTTCTCGGGGGAACTGGCGGCGGCCACGGCTGCCCTCCTTGACGTCTTTGTCGGTATCACCGGCGTGCGGCTCACGTCCGGGGGTGGGGGTCTCGCTGACCGGCCGTCGCGCCCCGGGACGGGGGCGTCGTACTCAGCGATGCGGTGACTATCTCCCGCCGTGTGAGGGCGGTCACCCTTCCGTTCATTTAGTTCACAATCAGCCATGGAGGCAGACTGACGACATGCGCATCCCCGTCCCGGTCCCCAGACCCCGCAGCCTGGCCGGCCAGCTGTTCGCCATGCAGGCCGTGCTGATAGCGGTGCTCGTCGCCGGGTACGCGGTCTTCACCTACGTCAGTGACCGCGGGCAGGCCGAGGACTCGGCGGGGCGGCAGGCCAAGGCCGTGGCGCAGTCGATCGCCGACGCGCCGTCCGTGCGGGAGGCGATCCGTACCGGCGATCCGACGGCCGAGCTCCAGCCGTACGCGCTGCGGGTCCAGCGGGACGCCGAGGTCGACTTCGTCACGATCATGAGCCCTGCGGGCATCCGCTGGACGCACCCCGACGAGGACCAGATCGGCCAGCACTTCCGCGGGCACACCGCGCGCGCCCTGCGGGGCGAGCCCTTCACCGAGACGTACACGGGCACGCTCGGCCCGTCCGTGCGGGCGGTCGTACCGATCTACGACGGAGGCGACGAGCCGGCGCACATCGTGGGGATGGTCAGCGCGGGCATCCGGGTCGAGGAGATCAGCAAGCGGATGCAGGACCAGCTGACGGCCCTGCTCGGGGTGGCGGCGGGCGCGCTCGCGCTGGGCGCGGTCGGCACGTACGTCATCAATGCCCGGCTGCGCCGGCACACCCATGGCATGAACGCGGCCGAGCTGAGCCATATGCACGACTACCACCAGGCCGCGTTGCACGCGGTACGCGAGGGGCTGCTGATGCTGGACGGGCAGTACCGTGTGGCGCTGATCAATGACGGCGGGCGTGAGCTGCTGGGCGTGGACGGAGATGTGGTGGGACAGTCGGTCGCGGAGCTCGGCCTGCCCGCCCCGCTCACCGGGGCGCTGCTGGCCTCCGAGCCAAGGGTGGACGAGGTGCATCTGGCCGCGGAACGGGTCCTGGTGGTGAACACGTCGCCGGTGTCCGGCGGTGAGCGGCGCGGCACGGTGGTGACCCTGCGGGACGTGACCGAACTCCAGTCCCTGATGGGCGAGTTGGACTCCGAGCGGGGCTTCACCCAGGCGCTGCGCTCACAGGCGCACGAGGCGGCTAACCGCCTCCACACGGTCGTCTCACTGATCGAACTCGGACGCGCCGAGGAGGCGGTGGAGTTCGCGACCGCCGAGCTGGAACTGGCGCAGGCCCTGACGGACCAGGTCGTCGCGGCGGTGAGCGAGCCGGTGCTGGCCGCGCTGCTGCTGGGGAAGACGGCACAGGCCAACGAGCGGGGCGTCGAACTCGTCGTCTCGGACGACAGCCGCCTCGACGACGGCCTGCTGCCCCCGTCCCTGCCCGCCCGCGACCTGGTGACGATCCTCGGCAACCTGATCGACAACGCGGTGGACGCGGCGCAGGGCAGTGTGGGGGCACGGGTGACGGTGACGGCGTACGCCGAGGGCAGCCAGCGCGGTGAGCTGGTACTCCGGGTCTCCGACACCGGCACCGGCGTGGACCCCGCGCTCGCCGAGACGGTGTTCCAACGCGGCTTCTCCACGAAGCCGGCCGGCCCGGGCGGCCGAGGCCTGGGCCTGGCCCTCGTCCGCCAGGCCGCGACCCGGCACCAGGGCGTGCTGTCGGTGGCGGAGGCGGAGGGGGGCGGGGCCGTGTTCGAGGTGCGGTTGCCGTTGGTGGAGGAGGGGGGCTCGGTGGAGGAGCGGGGCTCGGTGGAGGAGCGGGGCTCGGTGGAGGGGGGTGGCTCGGGGGGAGGGGCTGCCTCGGTGGAAGCTGCTGGCTCGTTCGAGAGGGGCCGCACCGGGACAGGGGCCGCTTCGGCAAAAGACGCCAGGTCGGTCGGCAGGGGTGGTTCGGGTACAGGGGCCGCTTCGGCGGAAGACGCCGGCTCGGTCATGAGGCGCGACTCGGGGACAGGGGCCGCCCCGGCGGAAGACGCCAGGTCGGTCGGCAGGGGTGGTTCGGGTACAGGGGCCGCCTCGGCGGAAGACGCCGGCTCGGTCATGAGGCGCGACTCGGGGACAGGGGCCGCCCCGGCGGAAGACGCCGGCTCGATCAAGAGGGGCCGCTCCGGGACAGGGGCCGCCCCGGTGGAAGACGCCGGCTCGGTGGAGGGGGCGGCTTCGGCAGGAGAGGCGGCTTCGGTGGGAGGGGCAGTTTCGGTGGAGGGGAGCGTCTCGGTGGAGAGCGCGGTCTCGGCCGAGGGGGCCGGTTCAGGACAAGGGGCAGCCCGGGCAGGAGGCACCGCTTCCGCGGCGGAGGCCGGCCTGGCCGAGGGTGCCCCTTCCAAGAAGGGAACCGGCTCGACGGAAGCGGCCGGCTCCGAGGGCGCGGTCGTTTCGAGAGGTGACGTATGACGGCGGCGGCCGAGCAGGCGATTCGCGTCCTGGTCGTGGAGGACGACCCGGTGGCGGCGGACGCGCACATGATGTACGTCGGCCGGGTGCCGGGCTTCGTCGCGGTCGGCAAGGCGCACACGGGAGCGGAGGCGCGGCGCGCGCTGGAGCGGACGCCGGTGGATCTGCTGCTGCTGGACCTGCACCTGCCGGATGTACACGGACTGCAGCTGGCACGGTCACTGCGGGCCGCCGGGCATCACGCGGATGTCATCGCGGTGACGTCGGCCCGGGATCTGGCCGTGGTGCGGGAGGGGGTGTCGCTGGGGGTGGTGCAGTACGTACTGAAGCCGTTTACGTTCGCGACGCTTCGGGACCGGCTGGTGCGGTACGCCGAGTTCCATGCGGCGGTGGGCGAGGCGAGCGGGCAGGACGAGGTGGACCGGGCGCTGGCGGCGCTGCGGGCACCGGGGCCGGCCGCGCTGCCGAAGGGGTTGAGCGGGCCGACGTTGGAGCGGGTGACGGGGGCTGTGCGGGAGGCCGAGGAGGGGCTTACTGCGGCGGGGGTGGCCGAGGCCGTGGGGATTTCCCGGATTACGGCTCGGCGGTATCTGGAGCATTTGGTGGAGGCGGGGAGGGCTGAGCGGGCGCCGGTTTATGGGCAGGTGGGGCGGCCGGAGTTGGTTTATCGGTGGGTTCGGGGGGGTTCTGGGCGGTGAGGGTGGCGGCTCGGGCGCGGGATTGGGCGGCTTCGGCGGGGGCGTTGGCGCGGGTGTAGGCGTCGGCGGCCTGGAGCCAGTTAGTGCGGGCGTCGGCGGGGCGGTGGGCGTGCACGTGGGCGAGGGCCAGGTTATGGAGGGTCTGGCCCGCCCCGTACCAGTCCTCGAACTCCCGGTATACCTCCAAGGACTTGCCGTACGCCTCGATCGCCTCCTCCGCCCGGCCCACGTTCCGCAGGGCGATACCAAGACAGTGCCACGCCTTGCCCTCGCGGTGACGATCCCCTGCGGCCTGGTACAGGTCACGCGCCTGGGTATGGGTATCGATCGCCTTCTCGACCCGGCCCGCCTGTTGTAGGGCGATGCCGAGGTTGTTCCACGCGCTGGCCTCGCGGTGACGGTCCCCGGCGGCCTGGAACAAGTCGCGGGCTCGGGTGTGGGCGTCGATCGCCTCCTGCATCCGACCCACCTCCCGCAGAGTGATGCCGAGGTTGTCCCACGCAATGGCCTCGCCGCAGCGCTCTTCTGCGCCTTGGAACAAGTCGCGGGCTCGGGTGTGGGCGGCAATCGCCTCCTCCTCCCGACCCGCTCCCCGCAGGGCGCTGCCGAGGTTGTCCCACGCGATACCCTCGCTCAACCGCTTCCCCCACCGATGGGCGGCCTCCCGCTCGGCCCCGGCGACAGCGATCCAGTCGTCGAAATACCGCCGCCAGATCAGGTACTCCCCCAGACATCCGGCCAGCCGCACCGCCGTGTCCGCGTACCGCTCCTCCCGCCCCCACAACACCGCCGCCACCAGCCCCGCCCGCTCCGCGTCCAGCCAGGCCAAGGCCTGCCCTCGTTCCGCGAACCGCTCCGGCTCGACCGCCCCCGGCAACCACCTCAACCGGTCATCAGCCGCATCCGCCCACCGGTAATAGAACGCCAGCACCCGCTCCCGCGCCTCCTCCCCCTCCTCCCGCAAACCCGCATCCCGATCCACCACCCCCACCCCGAACCCCCGCACCAGGTCATGCAACCGCCACCACCCCCGCCCACTCCCCCGCTCCACAAGGTGCGCGCGGGCGAGCGCCCTCAGGTCCCGCAGCGGAGGCGCCTCCGCCCCGACCAGCACGCTGACGACCTCGTCGCTCACCTCGGGCCCGGGCGCGAGGGCGAGCAAGCGCAGCAGGCGGGCCTGTTCGGGCGGCAGACGGCGGTAGGAGAGGTCGAAGGCGGCGCGGACGGTGCGGTCGCCGTCGTCGAGGGGGTCGAGGCGGTCGTGCGACGCGGCGAGTTCGGCCACGAGTTCCGCGACCGGCTTGTCCGGGTCTTCCGCCAGCAGTGCGGCCGCGATCTGGAGGGCCAGCGGCAGGTATCCGCAGCGGGCGGCGAGTCGCTCGGCCGCGTCGGGGTCGTCGGTGACACGGCTGTCGTCCGGGTCGGCGATCCGCAGGGCGAGGCCGAGGAGGTCGTACGCGGCCTCGGGCGTGAGCTGGCTCAGGGGAACGAGCCGGGCGCCGAGTTGAGGGAGGCGGTCGCGGGACGTGACCAGGACGCGGTGGCGGGTGTCGCCCGGGAGGAGCGGGCGGACCTGGTCCGGCGACGACGCGTTGTCGGCCAGGACCAGCACCGGCCCGCGTTCCCGCGCGCGCTCGGCGAGTACCGAACGGTAGAGGGCCGCGCGGTCGTCGGACGTGGCGGGGATGTGCCCCGGCGGGACTCCGAGGGCTCGCAGCAGGGACTGGAGTGCCTGGTCGGCGGTGACCGGATCGTCGTCGTACCCGTGCAGGTCGACGAAGAGCTCCCCGCCCGGGAACCAGCCTTTCTCACGGGCCAGGTGCGCGGTCTCGACGGCGAGCGCGGTCTTCCCGATGCCGCCGAGTCCGGACACGGCGGCGACGAGGACCGCCGTGCAGTCCGGCGACCGGGGCACGGCCGCCGGGTCCAGGGCGCGCAGCAGCGCCTCCGTCTCGTCGCCGCGTCCGGTGAAGCCGCCGGGCCTGGGCGGCAGGGAGGCCATGGCCTCCGGCGCGGCGGCCCCGCTCTGCTGGATCACGACCTGGACGCCGACCACCTCACGCAGGAACAGCCCGCCCCGGAAGTCGGTGTGGTCGCCGCCGTACCAGGCCTTCCCGCTGCCCGGCGCGTGCCGCTCCATGGCCTCCGCGACGGCGCCGGCGATCCGCGGGTCGGCGGCGAGCAGGTCCGCGACCCGGCCGCCCCAGGCCCGTACCGCCTCCCGCCGGTCCGGACGCCCCGCCACCTCGGCGAGCGCCTGTGCGGACGCACCCGTGTCCAGCCGCAACGCCCGCGCCAGTTCCTCCGTCATCAGGCGCCCGGCGTCCCCGCCCGCGCCTTCGGCCAGGGCCGCCAGCAACGCCGCTCTCATGTGCCCGTACCGTCCCCCGCTCCATGCCACCGGCCCACGCGGAGCCGTAGGTCAACGGTACGGCGTCAGGCGGGAGTTCGCGCCGGTCTCGCGTACAGCACGACCTGCACGCCGAGGCCGGCCACCGCGAGCGCCTCCAGCACCGAAAGCGTGACGAGCAGCCCGCCGCCCGCCCCGTCGGCCCAGAACAGCACCAGCGCCGCCAGCGGCACCGCGCAGAACGCCGTCAGGTCGACCACGCACTGGATGACCTTCCGGGACCTGCGGCGCGCGTCGCTCCGGTGGGCCCTCTCCCAGCCGAAGGCCGCGAAATCGCTGCCGGGTTGGGCGAGTTGGGCGAGGCGAGGGCCTAGGTCGTCCCGCACGTACCGCCCGATCGCCGAGATCTTCTCGTCGTTGACCAGGTACGTCCACCCGAGGACGACACACACGGGCGGCAGCGCGAGCAGCATGGACGCCTGCTTGGCCTGCGCCGCCGCGGCGATGACGGCGGCGACCACGGCCAGCGTCACGTACAGCAGATTGTCCCGGAACCCGATCCGCGCCTTCTGCTCGTCCTTGATGCTCTGGTACTCGGCGAGCAGCAACTGCCCGACGGTGACGTCCTGTTCCGGCACTCGAATCCCTTCCCCCGGCTGTACGTTAAGAGTGTGCCGGAGACTGACCCACTGTTCTCGTCCTGACCGCGCTCCCTCTCGAATACGCCGCGATCCGCGCGCACGTCGAGAAGCGGCGAGAGCTCGTGCACCCTGATGGGACCCGGGTCGAGAAGGGCCAACTACCCGATACCGGCTGGCAGGTTGCCATGGCCGAGCTGGGGATGGGCGCCGAGCGAGCCGCCGCTCTCACCACCCAGCTCATCAACTGGCTGCATCCCGAGGCCGTGTTCTTCATCGGTGTCGCCGGCAGTCTCAAGGACGACGTCGGGATCGGTGACGTCGTCGTGGGTACGCAGGTGTACGAGATCCACGGCGGCAAGCAGACACCCGAGGGCTTCCTGGTCCGGCCGAAGGCCCTGCCGGGCTCACACGCGCTCGAACAGGCGGCCCGTTCCGCCGTGCGGGACATGCCCGACGTACGGGCGCACTTCATGCCGATCGCCACGGGGGACGTGGTCCTGGCGGACGCCGAGTCCGAGATCGCCGCGTTCATCCGCCGGAGTTACAACGACGCCGGCGCGATCGAGATGGAGGGCTCCGGTGCGCTGCAGGCGGCCCACCTGAACGGCCGGTTGAACGCCCTCGTGATCCGGGGCATCAGTGACCACGCCAACGCCGACAAGCACAAGGCCGACGCCTCGGGATCCCAGGAGCGGGCCGCCCAGCAGGCCGCCAGGGTCACGGTCGCCGTCCTGCGGAAGCAGCAGCCGCGTGAAGGCTCCTCCAACTCCGAGGAGGGGCCCCATCCCGGCCGCGCAGGCGGCGGAATCACCTACGGCGGCGATCACATCGACTTCCGGGGCGGCACCTTCCACGGGCCCGTCACCGGCAAGACCGACAGGCCGGGACAGGGCGACGACGGGGGGCGGTGAGGACCCACCAGCGCCGGAGCGCGGCTCGGGCACCGTCCACGGCCCGGTTCCGGTCGCGACCACCACACTCCCGCCCCGACCACTCGGCTTCACCGGCCGATCGGCGGAGATGGACCGCCTGCTACCGCGTCTCGCGCCCGCCGCGAACACCGAGGCCGCCACGCTCCCTCTCCTCATCTCCGCCGTCACCGGCATGGGCGGCATCGGCAAGACCGCGCTGGCGGTGGAGGCGGCACACCGGGCCCTGGCGAAAGGCTGGTTTCCCGGCGGGACCCTCTTCGTGGACCTGCGCGGCTACGACGACAACCCGGTCACGGCGGACCAGGCGGTCCTGGCCCTGCTCGACGCGCTCGGCGTCCACGGCCCGGACCTCCCTCCGACGACGGCGCGCCAGTACGACACGTACCGCGCCCTCCTGGCCGAGCGGCAGGACCGGACGCTCCTGGTCCTGGACAACGTCTCGACCCCGTCCCAGTACCTGCCACTGCTGCCCGGCACGGCCCACCACGGAGTGCTGATCACGTCCCGGGACCGCCCGGACGCCCTCCCCTTACGCGTCATCGACCTCGAAGTACTCGATCCGGACGAGTCCGCCGCCCTCGTGACACGCGCTCTCCATGAGGCCGACGAGCGGGACGACCGCCCGGCGCGGGAGCCGACCGCTCTCCGCGAACTCACCGCCCTCTGCGGCCACTTGCCCCTAGCCCTCCAGATCGCCGGCGCGATGCTGCGACGACGCCGCCACCGGGGCATCGCCTCGCTGGTGGCCGAGATCGGGAAGGGCGCGGACCCGGCCGCCGTACTCGACAACGGCAGTTCAGGCACGGATGTGTACGGCCGCTCGCTCCTCCTGCGGCCCGTGCTGGAGACCTCGTACCGCCGCCTGCCACCCGACCAGGCCCGGCTGCTGCGTCTGCTCGCCCTCGCCCCCGGCGCGGAGACCGGAACCGAGGCCGTGGCCGCCCTGGCCGACCTGGACACGGAGGCCACGCTGTCCCTGCTGGAGGACCTGGCCGCCACGCATCTCGTCTCGCCGGTCCAGGACGGCGTGGGATCGGCTTCCGGGTTGCGGTGGCGGTTGCATGACCTGGTGCGGGGGTTCGGGGCGGGTGTGGTGGCCGGGGATGCGGGGCTGCGGGAGGAGGGGGAGGCCGCGCGGGAGCGGGTGCTGGCGTTCTATTACCGGTGGGCGGATGCGGCTGATGACCGGTTGCGGTGGTGGCCGGGGAGTAGGGAGCCGGAGCGGTTCGCGGACCGGGGGCAGGCGTTGGCGTGGCTGGACTCCGAGCGGGCCGGGCTGGTGGCGGCGGCGTTGTGGGCGCGTGAGGAGCGGCACGCGGACACGGCGGTGCGGCTGGCGCTGTGCCTTGGGACGTATCTCGACTGGCGGCGGTACTTCGATGACTGGATCACCGTCATGCGTGCTGCTCAGGAGGCCTCATATCGCGCGGGGGACCGCCATAACGAGGCCAGGGCGTGGAACAACCTCGGCGCCGCCCTGCGGGAAGCGGGCCGGGTAGAGGAGGCGATCGACGCCCACACCCGCGCCCGCGACCTGTTCCAGGCTGCCGAGGACCGCCACGGCGAGGCCGCGGCGTGGAACAACCTCGGCAGCGCTCTGCGGGAGGCGGGCCGGGTGGAGGAGGCGATCGACGCCCACACCCGTGCTCTCGACCTGTGCCAAGCTGCCGGGAACCGCCACGGCGAGGCCAGCGCGTGGAACAACCTCGGCCTCGCCTTGCAGGAGGCGGGCCGGGTAGAGGAGGCGATCGAGGCCCACACTCGCGACCTTGACCTGTGTCGGGCCGCCGAGCACCGCCACCGCGAGGCCACCGCGTGGGGCAACCTCGGCGTCGCCCTGCGGAAGGCGGGCCGGGCAGCGGAGGCGATCGAGGCGTACGGCAAGGGCTTGGAAGTCTGCCGGGAGTTCGAGGACTGGTACGGGGCGGGCCAGAACCTCCGAAATCTGGCCCGCGCCCACGAGCACGCCAACCGCCCCGCCCACGCCCACACTCTCTGGCTCCAGGCCGCCGACGCCTACACCCGCGCCAACGCCCCCACCGAAGCCACCCAAGCCCACACCCGAGCCACCGAACTCAACGAGACCGAGATCTAACCCGCATACCCCCGAGCCCCCCGCCAAGGCACCACCGCCCACATCCGCGTCCCACCCCCAGGCTCCCGAGCCTCCCCGAACCCCCACTCCCCATCACGCTCCCGATGATCCGCCGCTCCGTCGGCACGAACCTGATGCTCGTCACCCTCCAGCCCAGCCTGATCTGGGTGATAACGAAGGGCGGCCTCTATCTGCGTCTGCTGCGAACGGAGGCCTGACCGCCGTGCCTCGGACTCTCGCCTCCCCCAAGACCACTCATTGCCTGGCCACCGACGCGGGCCTGCTGGCGGTGACCGCCGCGTTCTTCTCCCCGCAGGTATGAGTGATCCTGTCCTGGCTGGACACGAACGTGAACCTCCGGCTGAAGCTCCTGGAGGGCGTGACCTGCCGATCGCGGCGATCATGATGCCGGTGTATGCGTTGTTCGTGCGGGTGAACCTGATCGACAGCATGCAGGGCACGATCTTCTTCTTCGCTGCCTCTCAACTGCTGGGGCCTGGCCTGGGCCTGGCCCTGGACCTGGACCTGGCTGATGAAGAACTTCGTGACTCCACCCACGCGTGAACGTGCGGGCTTCCTGCGTCGGTGACTAGGCCACGTTGCAGAGGGCCAGCCCGGCCCTGTTGAGGACGTTCGTCGCACCGACGTGGTCCGCGTTCGCCGCGAACCCACACGCCGTGCACTGGAACCTTGTTTGAGTGACGCGGTTCCCCGTGGCCACGTGCCCGCAGCCGGGACACGTGCGGGAGGTGTTGCGCGCATCCACGGGAACCGTCAGGCGACCGGCACTCTCAGCCTTGTTCGCCAGGATTCCGAGGAACTGCGCCCAACCCGCGTCGAGGATGCTTCGGTTGAGCCCGGCTTTCGCGGCGGCGCCGTTGGGCAGGAAGCTGCCGGGCGTGTCCGGATCGGCCTTGTGTGCGGGCGCTTTGGTCATGCCCGCCGTGTCGAGTCGCTCGTGTGCGATGACGTCGTGGTCGCGCACGAGAGCGAGCGCGGTCTTGTGGTGGAAGTCGGCGCGCTGCCTGCGGATCTTGGCGTGCAGCTTGGCGACCTTCCGGGCCGCAGCGCGATGCTTCTTGGTGCGCTGGCGGGTCCGCTTCGGAAACGTCGCGAGATGCCGCTGCGCCTCGGCCAGTTCATCGGCCATCGTCGCGAGGAAGTGCGGGTTCGCGAGGTGCTCGCCGTCCGATGTGGTCAGGAGGTGAGCGACGCCCATGTCGATGCCCACGACCGACCCGGTGGCCGCAAGCGGCTCGACGGGGACCTCGTCACAGGAGAGGACGACGTACCAGCGGGTTCCCTCGCGCTTCACGCTGATCGTCTTGACGCGGCCCTGTACAGGCCGGTGCTGGTGCACTCGGACGTGTCCGATGTTTTGGAGGCGCACGCGGGTCTGCCGGTCGTGCGGGGTGGAATCCCAGCGGCAGCCGTCGCCGTCCTTCGGGAAGGTGACGGTATCGAAGTGCCCGACGCCCTTGAAGCGCGGGTAGCCCGGCGTCTGCCCGGCCTTTACCCGGCGGAAGAACGCTTGGAATGCCTTGTCGAGACGGCGCAGGGTGGCCTGCTGGGAGGAGAACGACCAGCGGCCCTGACGCTCCGGGTCGAACGTCCGGATGGCTTTTAGCTGGGCGGACTGGGCGCCGTAGCGGACGGTGGTCTTCGAGACGTGCCGGTAGGCGTCCCGGCGCTCCTGCAGCGCACCGTTGTAGAGCGAGCAGTGATCCCGCAGCATCTCGCCCAGCGCGACCGCCTGACGGGCCGTTGGGCGCAGGAGGAACCTGTACGCGCGGATCACCGATCACGCCTCCGCTCGGCGCGGAGCCCCTCGGCGAGTAGCACACAGGCGGCGGCGTTGATCGAGATGCCCACGCGCTCGGCGTATGCCTCGATCTGCCGCTTCAGGTCCGGTGAGACGCGTAGGTTCAACGACTCCCGGCGATCACCTCTCGCCACAACCAAGATGCTACCATTTCGCGATGCGCTGCGAACCCGTGCACAGTCGAGGCCGGAGCAGCGCTGAGAAACAATTCCCCCACCAGCCAAAGCCGGTAGTCCCCTTGCCAGGAGATCTGCTGGACAGGGCGCGCCGAAGGAGCTGGAGGAGGCCGCCTGGACGGACGGGGCGTCGTCGCTCCAGTCGCTGGTGCGGGTGGTGCTGCCGCTGATGGGGCCGGGGGTGGCGGTGGTGACGGTGTTCTCGTTCGTGATGATGTGGGGGAACTTCTTCGTTCCCTTCATGCTGCTGCTCACCCCGGACCAGATGCCGGCGGCCGTGAGCATCAACGAGTTCTTCGGGAACCGCGGGACCGTGGTGTACGGGCAGCTGGCGGCGTTCTCGATCATCTACTCGACGCCGGTGATCCTGCTGTACCTGCTGGTGGCCCGGCGACTGGGGGGCGGGTTCGCGTTGAGCGGGGCGGTGAAGGGGTGATCGCGCGGCGGGGCGGGCCGTGTCGCACCGTCGGGATCGAGCCGCGCGCCACCCCCGCCGTCCGACCCGTCGGACCCGTCGGACCGTCCCCCGTTGACGCACTCGTCTTCGACTCCCGCACGCACAGTCGACCCCCGCTTCACTCCCGCCGCGACCGGCGCCGCGAGCCGGAAGGAGATCGACGACAGAAAGCGCTCGCGAATATGCCGCCTGACCTTGCCGTTCACCGCACGTCACCGGCGGCCGACCGCGCCTCGACTCCGTTCGCACGGCACCCGCAGTGCCACCCGGCCCGCACCGCAAACGATCTCGCCCGTCAACGAACCCGTCAGTAGCCGTAGCTTCATACAATCCGTAATCCTGGCCGAACAGACCGTAGTCACGCCACCCGGCCCGGCCTACGTTGTGGCCCGTGCGCCGACCCCAAGCCCAACCGAACCAGCCCAACCGCTCCAGCCGCCGAACCCCACCCACTCCCCCGTTCAACGCCCCCGCCGCCCGCAGGCTCCGTGCCGCCCTCAACATGGGGCCCGAGCACGTCGCCTACGGGATGCGCGCGTCGTACGGACTGCCCTACGTCACCCAGGACCTCGTGGTCGCCTGGGAACGGGAGATCGCCTCCCCCGACAACAGCGAACTCACCGCCCTCGCGGGTGTGCTGTGGTGCTCGCCCAGCGAGTTGCTGGGCAAGCCGCGGACGTTGCGCGAACACCGGCTCGCCCGGGGCCTCGCGCCGGAGGACGTGGCGCGCACCGTGGGGCACGACCTCGTCGCGTACCTGCGCATGGAGGAGAACGACGACTGGCAGGGCAACGACCGCCAGTCCGCCGCCCTCGCCGACGTCCTCGGTCTGACGGTCCCGGACCTCATCACCGTGACCGGCCGTGACAAGGCCCTCGCCGAGCTGCTGCGCAGTGCCGTGACGACGCGCTGGCAGGCGTACGTCCGCCCGGTCGGCAGGATGGTGCCCCTGGACCGGCGGCTGCTGGAGGACGCCCTCCAGGAGCTGCACCAGAACTACCAGGGGCAGATGACCGCCACGCTCAGCTGGGGCGGCGGGGGCAGCGAGTCCAGTGCGGCCGGCCGCGAGTTCATGGACCGGATCGTGGAGCACTTCTGGGCGACGGTCGGGGGCGCCACCGCCTGAACCGGCCGACTCCTCAGTGGCCGGTCCGCGGGTGCGGCTTGAACTGAACAGTCCTAGAAGACGGACTCCGCCTCGTCCATCCGGTCCTTGGGCACCGTCTTCAGCTCGGTCACGGCCTCCGCGAGCGGCACCATCACGATGTCGGTCCCGCGCAGGGCGGTCATCCTGCCGAAGTCGCCCCGGTGCGCGGCCTCCACGGCGTGCCAGCCGAAGCGGGTGGCCAGGACGCGGTCGTACGCGGTGGGCACGCCGCCGCGCTGGACGTGGCCGAGGATGACCGGCTTGGCCTCCTTGCCGAGGCGGCGCTCCAGTTCGAAGGCGAGGGCCGTGCCGATGCCCTGGAAGCGCTCGTGGCCGTACTGGTCGATCGCGCCCTTGCCGTAGTCCATGCTTCCGTCGGCGGGGTGGGCGCCCTCGGCGACGCAGATCACGGCGAACTTCTTGCCGCGGGAGAAGCGCTCCTCGACCATCTTGACCAGGTCGGCGGGGTCGAAGGGGCGCTCGGGCAGGCAGATGCCGTGCGCGCCGGCCGCCATGCCGGACTCCAGGGCGATCCAGCCGGCGTGACGGCCCATGACCTCCACGACCATCACGCGCTGGTGCGATTCCGCCGTGGTCTTCAGGCGGTCCATGGCCTCGGTGGCGACGCCGACGGCCGTGTCGAAGCCGAAGGTGCGGTCCGTCGAGGAGATGTCGTTGTCGATCGTCTTCGGTACGCCGACCACCGGCAGCCCGGCGTCGGACAGCATGCGGGCCGCCGTCAGGGTGCCCTCGCCGCCGATCGGGATCAGCGCGTCGATGCCGAAGTCACGGGCGATGTCGACGGCGCTCTCGCAGGCCTCGCGCAGCCGGTCGCGCTCCAGGCGGGACGAGCCCAGGATGGTGCCGCCGCGGGCCAGGATGCCGCTGACGGCCTCCAGGTCGAGGCCGCGGTAGTGGCCGTCCAGCAGGCCCGCGTACCCGTCCTCGAAGCCGATCACCTCGTCGCCGTACTGCGCGACCGCTCGGTGCACGACCGACCGGATCACGGCGTTCAGGCCGGGGCAGTCGCCGCCTGCGGTGAGAACTCCGATGCGCATCGTGCTGTGTCTCCTGCTCGCTGTTGATACCGGTGAGCCAGTCCGATTGTTTCACGTCCGCGAGGACGATGTCGCTCCCCTACTGACGGGCGCCTTATCCACCGCCAAGGGTATTGTCAAGAGGGTTTCGCTCACCCCACTGGGCGATTTCGCGACGCCCACGAGGACACCCGAGGCGACGAGCGGCGACGACCGACAGTCGACGCTCGACGAGAACGACGGACGACAGACGAAACGGAGAGCACGCGTGACGCGCAGCGTGTACGTGACCGGTATCGACCGCGGCGACGGCCGGCAGGTCGTCGAACTGGGGGTCATGGAGCTCCTGACCCGACAGGTCGACCGGGTGGGGGTGTTCCGGCCGCTCGTCCACCACGTCCCCGACCGTCTGTTCGAGCTGCTGCGCTCCCGTTATCGCCTCTCCCAGGACCCGGCGACGGTGTACGGCATGGACTACCACGAGGCGTCCGCCCTCCAGGCCGAGCGCGGGACGGACGAGCTGGTGTCCACGCTGGTCGACCGGTTCCACGCGGTCGCCCGCGACTACGAGTTCGTGCTGGTCCTCGGCACCGACTTCGCCGACACCCAGCTCCCGGACGAGCTGTCCCTGAACGCCCGGCTCGCCAACGAGTTCGGCGCGAGCGTCATACCCGTCGTCGGCGGGCGGGGGCAGGCCGCCGAGTCGGTGCTGGCCGAGACGCGCAACGCCTACCGGGCGTACGAGAACCTGGGCTGTGACGTGCTCGCCATGGTCGCCAACCGGGTCGCCCGGGACGACCGGGACGAGATCTCCGAGCGGCTCGGGTCGCGGCTGCCGGTGCCCTGCTACGTCGTCCCGGACGAGCCCGCGCTGGCCGCGCCGACCGTCTCGCAGATCGCCCAGTCCCTGGACGCGAAGGTCCTGCTCGGCGACGACTCGGGGCTCGCGCGCGACGCCCTGGGCTTCGTCTTCGGCGGTGCGATGCTGCCGAACTTCCTGACCGCGCTGACCCCGGGCTGTCTGGTCGTCACGCCGGGCGACCGGGCCGATCTGGTCGTGGGCTCGCTGGCCGCGCACAGCGCCGGCACCCCGCCGATCGCCGGTGTGCTGCTCACCCTGGACGAGCGGCCCGGCGACGAGGTCCTCACCCTCGCGGCCCGGCTCGCCCCGGGCACCCCGGTGCTCTCGGTGCCGGGCTACAGCTTCCCCACCGCCGAGCAGCTCTTCTCGCTGGAGGGGAAGTTGAGCGCGGTCACCCCGCGCAAGGCGGAGACCGCGCTCGGTCTGTTCGAGCGCTACGTCGACACCGGTGAGCTGCTGAAGCGGCTCTCGGCGCCGAGCAGCGACCGGGTCACGCCGATGATGTTCGAGCACAAGCTGCTGGAGCGGGCCCGCTCGAACATGCGCCGCATCGTGCTGCCCGAGGGCACCGAGCCGCGCGTGCTGCACGCCGCCGAGGTGCTGCTGCGCCGCGACGTCTGCGACCTCACGCTCCTCGGCCCGGTCGACCGGATCCGCAAGCAGGCCGCCGACCTCGGTATCGACCTGGGCGACTGCCAGCTGATCGACCCGGCCACCAGCGAGCTGCGCGACACCTTCGCCGAGAAGTACGCGCAGCTGCGCGCCCACAAGGGGGTCACGGTGGAGCTGGCGTACGACGTCGTCTCCGATGTGAACTACTTCGGCACGCTGATGGTGCAGGAGGGCCTCGCGGACGGCATGGTCTCGGGGTCCGTGCACTCCACGGCCGCGACGATCCGCCCGGCCTTCGAGATCATCAAGACCAAGCCGGACGCCGACATCGTCTCGTCCGTCTTCTTCATGTGCCTCGCCGACAAGGTCCTCGTCTACGGCGACTGCGCCGTGAACCCCGACCCGAACGCCGTGCAGCTGGCCGACATCGCCATCCAGGCGGCGGCCACCGCCGAGCAGTTCGGTGTGGAGCCGCGGATCGCGATGCTGTCGTACTCGACGGGTACGTCGGGTTCGGGCGCCGACGTCGACAAGGTGCGCGAGGCCACCGAGCTGGTGCGTGAGCGGCGGCCCGACCTGAAGATCGAGGGGCCGATCCAGTACGACGCGGCGGTGGAGCCGTCGGTCGCCGCGACCAAGCTGCCGGAGTCCGACGTCGCCGGCCAGGCCAGCGTGCTGATCTTCCCCGACCTCAACACCGGCAACAACACCTACAAGGCCGTCCAGCGCTCGGCCGGCGCCATCGCCGTCGGCCCGGTGCTCCAGGGTCTGCGCAAGCCGGTGAACGACCTGTCCCGGGGCGCCCTCGTCCAGGACATCGTCAACACCGTCGCCATCACCGCGATCCAGGCCCAGTCCCCCGCCCCGTCCCTCCACGAGAAGGCCACCGCCCAGTGAGTCCGTCCCGCGTCCTCGTCCTGAACTCCGGCTCCTCGTCGGTGAAGTACCAGCTGCTCGACATGGAGGGCGGCAACCGGCTGGCCACGGGCCTCGTCGAGCGCATCGGCGAGGAGACCTCCCGGCTCAAGCACACCCCGCTGGCGGCCGGCGGCGAGAGCCGCGAGTGGACCGCGCCCATCGCCGACCACGAGGCCGCCCTGAAGGCGGTGTCGGCCGAGCTCGCCAAGGACGGGCTCGGCCTGGACTCGCCCGAGCTGGCCGCGATCGGACACCGGGTGGTGCACGGCGGCAAGCGGTTCACCGAGCCGACCGTCATCGACGACGCCGTCCTCGCTGAGATCGAGCGGCTGATCCCGGTGGCACCGCTGCACAACCCGGCCAACCTGACCGGTATCCGCACGGCGCAGGCGCTGCGCCCGGACCTGCCCCAGGTCGCCGTCTTCGACACCGCGTTCCACACGACGATGCCGGAGTCGGCCGCCCGCTACGCCATCGACGTCGAGACCGCCGACGCGCACCGGATCCGCCGGTACGGCTTCCACGGCACCTCGCACGCGTATGTCTCCCGCGCCACCGCCGAGCTGCTGTGCAAGGCGCCCGAGGACGTGAACGTCATCGTGCTGCACCTGGGCAACGGGGCGTCCGCGTCGGCCGTACGGGGCGGTCGCTGCGTGGACACCTCCATGGGGCTAACGCCTTTGGAGGGGCTTGTGATGGGTACGCGCTCCGGAGACACGGATCCCGCCGTCATCTTCCATTTGGCGCGTGTTGGCGGAATGTCCATCGCGGAAATCGACACTCTTCTCAACAAGAAGAGCGGATTGATCGGCCTGTGCGGCGACAACGACATGCGAGAGATCCGCCGGCGGATCGACGAGGGTGACGAGCGGGCCCGATTGGCCTTCGACATCTACATTCACCGGCTGAAGAAGTACATCGGCGCCTATTACGCGGTGCTCGGCCGGGTGGACGCCGTCGCGTTCACGGCCGGGGTCGGCGAGAACGCGGCGCCGGTGCGGGAAGCCGCCGTGGCGGGCCTGGAGCAGCTGGGCCTCGCGGTGGACCCCGAGCTGAACGCCGTCCGCGGTGACGGGCCGCGGCTGATCTCGCCGGCGGGCGCGCGGGTGGCGGTCGCGGTGGTGCCGACGGATGAAGAACTGGAGATCGCGACGCAGACCTACGCGTTGCTCGGGGAGAACGTCTAAACGGCCGAGTAACACGGCTGAGCAATACGAAGCTCATTTGTATCTTCCGCCAGACGGAATATTCCGCGGCGAAACAAACCGATAGGATCGTCCCATGCGCCGTTCGAAAATCGTCTGTACTCTCGGCCCCGCGGTCGACTCCCATGAGCAGCTTGTCTCGCTGATCGAGGCCGGCATGAATGTGGCCCGCTTCAACTTCAGCCACGGAACGCACGAAGACCACCAGGGGCGGTACGAGCGCCTGCGCGCCGCCGCCGAGGAGACCGGCCGGGCCATCGGTGTGCTCGCCGACCTCCAGGGCCCCAAGATCCGCCTGGAGACCTTCGCCGAGGGCCCGGTGGAGCTGGAGCGCGGTGACGAGTTCGTCATCACGACCGAGGACGTCCCGGGTGACAAGCAGATCTGCGGGACCACCTACAAGGGCCTGCCGGGCGATGTCACCAAGGGCGACCAGGTCCTCATCAACGACGGCAACGTCGAGCTGAAGGTCACCGAGGTCGACGGCCCCCGGGTGAAGACGATCGTCATCGAGGGCGGTGTCGTCTCCGACCACAAGGGCATCAACCTGCCCGGCGCGGCGGTGAACGTGCCGGCGCTGAGCGAGAAGGACGTCGAGGACCTCCGTTTCGCGCTGCGCATGGGCTGCGACATGGTCGCGCTGTCCTTTGTCCGGGACGCCCACGACGTGCAGGACGTCCACAAGGTGATGGACGAGGAGGGCCGCCGCGTCCCCGTCATCGCCAAGGTGGAGAAGCCGCAGGCGGTGGCGAACATGGAGGACGTCGTGATGGCGTTCGACGCCGTGATGGTCGCCCGTGGTGACCTCGCCGTCGAATACCCCCTCGAGAAGGTCCCGATGGTGCAGAAGCGGCTCATCGAGCTGTGCCGTCGCAACGCCAAGCCGGTGATCGTGGCGACCCAGATGATGGAGTCGATGATCACCAACTCCCGGCCGACCCGCGCCGAGGCCTCCGACGTGGCCAACGCGATCCTGGACGGCGCGGACGCGGTCATGCTGTCGGCGGAGTCCTCGGTCGGCGCGTACCCGATCGAGACCGTCCGCACGATGTCGAAGATCGTCGCCGCGGCCGAGCAGGAGCTGCTGAGCAAGGGCCTGCAGCCGCTGGTCCCCGGCAAGAAGCCGCGCACGCAGGGCGGTTCGGTCGCCCGCGCGGCCTGCGAGATCGCCGACTTCCTCGGCGGCAAGGGCCTGGTCGCCTTCACCCAGTCCGGCGACACCGCCCGCCGGCTGAGCCGCTATCGCGCCGCCCAGCAGATCATCGCGTTCACCACGGACGAGTCCACCCGCAACCAGATGACCCTCAGCTGGGGCGTCGAGCCGCACGTCGTGCCGTTCGTGAACAGCACCGACGAGATGGTCGACCTGGTGGACCAGGAGATCGTCAAGCTCGGCCTCTTCGCCGAGGGCGACATCGTGGTCATCACCGCCGGCTCCCCGCCCGGCGTCCCCGGCACCACCAACATGGTCCGCGTCCACCACCTCGGCGGCGGCGCACGGGTCTGAGCGGGCCCTGTCTCCATGGGTCGGGGGCTGGAACGGGGCGACAGCCGCCCCGTTCCAGCCCCCGGTCACTCAGCCGTCGGCAGCCCAGCCGCCGGCGGGCAGGCCGCGGGCGAACGTGAGCAGGGCGCGGACCACGGCGTGGTCGTGCTGATCCAGTTCGTCCTGAGCCTGACGCTGTACCGCCTGATGCTGTGGGGCCTGACGCTGTGCCGCCTGACGCTGTGGAACCTGGTCGTCCGTCTGACATACGGGCAGGCCTTCGGCGCGGCCCAGCCGGGGTGCGGGAGGCCCGGTCACGGCGCTCCTCCCCCCGCGGCTACCTCCCCGGGCGGCGCCGCCGGGGACTCGGACGCCAGATCCAGATGGACGACCTGCCCGGCGTACGCCAGCCCGGCACCGAAGCCGAACAGCAGCACGTTGCCCCGCACGTCGGTCTCCGGGCTGCCGGTCATGCGGGACAGCGCGATCGGGATCGTCGCGGCCATCGTGTTGCCGGTGTCCACCACGTCGGTGGCCACCGGTACGCCGTCCAGCTTCAGGTGCCGGGCGAGTGCGTCGACGATGCGCAGATTGGCCTGGTGGGGAACGAAGGCAGCCAGGTCACCGGGCTTGATTCCGACGCTGTCGCAGATCTCCTGGGCCGTGCCGCCCAGCCCGGTGGCCCAGCGGTAGACCGCCCGGCCGTCCTGGCGCAGCACCCGGGTCACGGGGTCGATGGCGATGAGGTCCGCCCGCTCCCCCACGCTGCCCCACCGCACCGGCCCGATGTCCCGGCGCTCGTGCGGCAGCACCACGGCCGCACCGGCACCGTCCGCGAACAGGATGGCCGTGTTCCGGTCCTCCCAGTCCAGCCAGGCGCTGGCCTTGTCGGCACCGATCACCAGCGCTCCGCGACTGGTGCCGGCCCTGATCAGCGCATCGGCCACCGCCAGGGCGTGACAGAAGCCGGCGCAGGCGTTGTTGAGGTCGAACGCCGCCGGATGCGCCAGCCCGAGCCGGGCGGCGACCCGGGCCGCGGTGGTGGGCATGGTCGACTCCGCGCTGGACGTCGCCACGATCACCGTGTCGATCTCACCGGCCCGACGGGCGTGGTGGGGATCCGCGGACAGCTTGGCGAGCGCTTCCCGCGCCGCGCTCGTCGCCATGTCGGCGACCGTCTCGTCCGGGTCCGCCAGCCGGCGTTCCCGGATCCCGGTACGGGCCACGATCCACTCCGCGTCCACGGCGAGCCGCTCGGCGGCGACTTCGGTGGGCAGCACGGTGGCCGGGAGGTAGTGGCCCAACGCGACGATCCGCGCCCCGGGAACAGGGCTGAATTCCATGGGGAGTCTCCTCGCTGCGGTCGTGTCGGAGCCGGTCACGCACCGGCGGCATACGCCGCGGCTTCCTCGATCGTGGGGTACTCGTAGACCACCGTGGCGGATATCTGCCGACCGGTGAACTCCTCAAGTTCCGCGGCCAGTTGCACCGCCTGAAGAGAGGAAAGGCCCAGTTCGCCGAAGACGGCCTGCGGGGAGACGGCCTCGGGGGCGACCTTGAGAAGTTCCGCCACCCGGCGAACCATCCAGGTCCTCACCTGTCGCTGGGTCAGATGCTTCGTGGTCACGGTGCGTCCTTCGGCTCGGTGGATTCCCGGGGCGCCTCCCCGGCGGGTTCGGCGGTCTCGTAGGCGTACTCCCCGCGCAGGTAGGCGGCCCGGCAGGCGCCGCGCTGCACCTTGCCGCTGGAGGTCCGCGGGACCGTCTTCGGACTGACCACGACGACGTCGTCGAGGGTGATTCCGTGCACGGTGGCCACGGCGGTCCGTACCGAGCGGGCGATCTCGGCGCGCTTGGCGGCGGCCTCCGCGTCCCGCCCGGCCGCGCCCTGCCCCGCGCCGACCACGATCACCGCGCGCTCGGCCTCGCCGTCATCGGCCGCGAACGCCGCCGAGGAGCCGGACCGCAGCGCCGAGTGAGCCTCTTCCGCGGTGAGTTCGATGTCCTGGGGATAGTGGTTGCGGCCGCCGATGATGATCAGGTCCTTGCAGCGCCCGGTGATGTACAGCTCTCCGTCGTACAGGAAACCCAGGTCCCCCGAGCGCAGGTACGGGCCGTCGCCGCCACCGGCGGGCTTGGCGGCGAAGGTCTCCTCGGTGGCGTCGGGGTTGCCCCAGTATCCGGTGGGCAGGCCCGGCCCGCCGATCCAGATCTCGCCCACCTGGTCGGCATCGGCCCGTTCACCGGTGTCCGGGTCGACGATGACGACCTCGCGGTCCAGTCGGGTGACCCCGCTGCTGACCAGGGTGCTCCCGGCATCGGACGGCACCACCCGCCCGGCGCTCAGGGCCTCGTTGTCCACGGTGAGCCGGGTGGGCTCGTCGGACACCCGGACCCCGGTCACCAGCAAGGTGGCCTCCGCGAGGCCGTAGCACGGGTAGGAGGCGGCGGAGTCGAAGCCGTACGCGGAGAAGCGTTCGGCGAAGGCGCGCAGAGTCCTGTCCCGCACCGGTTCGGCGCCCGTGTAGGCGACCTTCCACCTGCTCAGGTCCAGACCCTCGCAGTCCGCCTCACGGATGCGGTTGACGCACATGTCGTAGGCGAAGTTGGGGGCGCCGCTGGTGGTGGCCCCGTAGTCGGAGATCGCCCGCAGCCAGCGGACGGGATGCTTGATGAAGGTCAGCGGCGACATCAGGATCGAGTGGCCGCCCACCCACAACGGCTGCACCACATGGCCGATCAGGCCCATGTCGTGAAAGAGCGGCAGCCAGCCCACACCGGTGAGGCCCTCGTCGTGCTCGAAGGCCTCGCGGATCATCTCCTCGTTGTAGGCGAGCGCCCGGTGCGTGACCGTCACGCCCTTGGGCAGCGCCGTGGAACCGGAGGTGTACTGCAGGAAGGCGAGGTCGTCGGGCCCGGGGCGGTGGTCGGCCGGGGCGCCGGACGCCTCGGTGGCGGACAGCTCCGCCACCGTGGTCCACCACAGGTCCGCGAGTTCCGGCACCACGCCGCGCAGCGCGTCCACCAGCTCCGGCGGTACGGCCACGATCACCGCGGAAGGCCGGCAGTCCTCGACGATGGACCGCAGGGTCTCCAGCCGCTGCTTGGAGTGCAGGGGCAGCGGCGGGTACGCCGGTACGGCGATGACCCCCGCCTGCAGGCAGCCCAGGAACGCCGGAACGAAGTCCAGCCCCTCGGGAAGCAGCAGCAGCGCCCGGTCTCCGCGCCCCAGCTTGGCGCGCAGCCCTGCCGCGATGCTGTGCGCCGTGCTCTGCAACGCGTCGTACGTCAGGGTCTGCTGCTCCCCGCCGCTTTCGTTCAGGAAGGTGAACGCCGGCGCCGTGGGCTGCTGGTCGACGTAGTGCTGGAGGCGGTCCAGGACGGTCGTCGTCAGCAGCGATGTCGGCTGCGAAGTGGTCAAGGACGGCGCCTGAGATGCCGCTGATGCCATAGATGTCGCATATGTTGTCATGACGTGAACCCCGTGGTCTGTGTCACCCGGCGGCGGCCGGGCTGTCCGAATGGCTTGGCGGTGCGGGCTGTTGCGGCATCACCGCGACACGAGGACGTTCATCTTCGCGATGCCGTACGACCCCTGCCGCGTTCGGTACTGAGCCGGCTCCTCGGGGTCGAGCGAGAACCGGTCGAGGTGGGCGTAATAGGCGTGGAAGGCACGGTCGGCGAGCAGCCGGGACAGGGCGGCGCCGGGGCAGAAGTGCGGGCCCGCGCCGAAGGCCATGTGGTCGCCCTTGTTGGGACGGTCCAGGTCGAAGGTGTCGGGGTCGGGGAAGTGGCGCGGGTCGCGGTTGGCCGCCCCGAGCAGCACGTGCACCAACGCGCCCTCGGGGATGACGGACCCGTGCAGTTCGACGTCCTGCTTGGTGCGGCGCAGCAGCCACTGGGTGGGGCTGTTCAGACGCAGGTACTCCTCGGCGAAGTCCCCGGTGCGCTCGGGTTCGGCAGCCATCCGCTTGGCCACCTCCGGGTCGCTCAGCAGCAGGTGGAAGCCGCCGCCGAGGAGGTTCATGGTGGTCTCGTGCCCGGCGGCGACGAACGACCAGGCCATGGTGACCAGTTCGTCCCGGGTCAGGTCGCCCGCCTCGTGCTGGACCACCAGCTCGCCCAGGATGTCCTCGCGGTTGGGCTTGCCCTTGCGCTCGGCGGCCAGGTCACCCATGTAGTTCCCGAACTCCATCAGGTCCTCGAAGAACCCGGGTGCCTCGTCGGGATCCATGCCCGCGGCCACCGCGAAGCTGTCCATCACCGCCTGTGACCAGCGGCGCAGATCCGCCTTGCGGTCCAGCGGGATGCCGAGCATGCCGCCGACCACGCGCAGCGGCAGCGAGGTGGTGAACGCCTCGACGAACTCGACCCGGTCGTGGCTGAGCAGGTCGGTCATCAGGTCGTCGACGATGGTCTGGACCCAGTCGCCGAGCGTGCGGACCAGGCGGGCGTTGAACGCGCGGTTGGCCATGTGGCGCAGCCGGGTGTGCTCCGGGGCGTCCCGGTTGACCAGCATCGGCAGGTTCATGTAGTCGTCCCGCCGGATCTGGGAGGAGAACAGCTTCTTGTCCTTCAGCGCGAGTGCGACGTCGTCGTACCGGCTCAGCACATAGAAGTCCGATCCGTCCGCGGCGCCCTCCGGCACATGGTGGACGGGAGCCTCGTCGCGCAGCCTGGCGTACAGCGGCCAGGGGTTGAGGCGGTACTCGCGGCTGGTGAGGTCGATGGCCAGGGTCGTCATCCGTGAACTCCTGTCAGAGTGTGCTCTGGTGCGTCCGGCTCAGGCCGGTTCCGGCGCGTCCGGCCGGGCCGGCGCGTCGATGAAGCCGGTGGCGACGAATCGCCGCAGATACGTGTGGACCAGCTCGGTGTCCAGGGGCGGGCAGGCCGGCCCGGTCCCGTCGAGGGCCGAGCGGGTCTCGGCCGAGTCGGACAGAGGCAGCCGTACGTCGTCGACGGTGTCGTTGAGGAAGGGGGCGAGGCCGAGGAGCGCCATGGTCCCCGAACTGCGGCTGGTCACCCGCTCCTTCCACTCGTCGAACGGCAGCCGCCGCAGCGGGTATCCGAACTCCTCGACGTGGTCGAAGAGTTGCGCCCAGCTCAGCGGCCGGTCGTTGACCAGGTGGAAGGTGCGGCCGCTCAGCTCGGGACGGGCGGCCACTTCCACCACGGCGGCGGCCACGTAGTCGATCGGAGCGGGCTGTACCGGCATCCGCACGTCCTGCGGTGCGATGCCGGCCTCGATGCATCCCTTGAGCATCATGTTCAGGTGGTCGAGCCGGTTGAAGGAGCCCGTCCGGCTGTGCCCACCGGTGTTGATGCGGTGGATGGTGACCGGTACGCCGCGTTCGTGGGCGGTGCGGACCATCTGTTCGGCCACCCACTTGGTCTGCGCGTAGCCGACCGCCAGCGCTCCGCTGCTGTGCAGGTCCTCGCTCTCCCGCACCAGGTCGGCGGTGTAGTCGATGGAGGAGAAGACACCGACGGTGGAGATGAAGTGCACCGGCCGGGCCGCGCCGGCCGTGGCCAGCCGCAGCACCTCCCGGGTGCCGCCGACGTTGGCGTCCTCAAGACCGCTGTAGGGGTACGTCCACTTCACCATGCCGCCGCAGTGGATGATCGAGCCCACCCGGGCGTGGAGTGCGGTGAACGCGTCGCTGTCCAGCCCGAGCAGCGGCCGGCCTAGGTCGCCGACGAGCGGCACGATGCGGTTCCGGTGCGGTCCCGGGTCGACGCCGTAGGCTTCCAGGTTGGCCAGGATCCGCCGCAGGGCATGCGCCTCGTCGTCGGCACGGACCAGGCACAGGACGTCGCCGGGGCGACGGTCGAGCAGTTCGGCGAGCAGGAAGGCACCGACGAATCCGGTGGCGCCGGTCAGCAGGGTGGCCTCCGGCGCGGTGGCCGCGGGCTCCGGCGGGAGGGTGGCGGCGATCGACTCCTCCAGCCACGCCCGTTCGGCCATCTGCTCGACGGTCATGATCTTCCGGCGGCGTGGGCGGGGCTTGGGCACGGGCTGGGGCTTGGGCTTGGCGGAGGGTGCCGACTCCGCCACTTCGGCAGCGGCTGCGGCAGCGGCTTCCGCGGCCTCACCGGCACTCGCCGTATCCGCGGTGTGCGCGGTGTCCGGGGTGTCCGCCAGGTCGGCGGCATCCGCCGTCCCGTCCATCTCCTCGGCGGCCCAAGCGGCCAGACTGCGCAGCCCGCTGCCGTCGAAGATCATCTCCATCGGGATCGCGATGCCCAGATCCCGGTCCACCATGGTCTGCAGCTCGGCCATCATGAGCGAGTCGGCCAGGTCGACCACCGGAGTGTCCGGGTGCACCTCCTCGGGCTGGGAGCCCAGGATGCCGGCCAGTGTCCGTACGAAGTGGTCGAGCAGGAGACGCCGCCGCTGGTCCGGGTCCGCCGCGCGGAGCGCCTCGCGGCCCGGCGCGGAGGCCGCGTCCGGCGCCTGCGGTCCATCCCCGCCGACGGCCCGTTCGGCGGTCAGCCGGCTCAGCATCTGCCGGCTGACCGGGCGGAACGAGACGCCCAGCAGCTCGGCGACCCGGGTGCCGTCCGGCGTGGTGAGCGTGATGTCACCGATGACCGAACCGTCCGCGGTGTCCCGCACCACGGCGGCGCACTCGAGTTCGGCGTCCTCGACCGCCCGGTGCACGGTCATCCGCTGGTAGCCGGTGCCCAGCCGTACCGGCCGTTCGTCCCACCCCGCGGTCCCGGAGTGCGCGGCCACCGCCACCAGTTGCACGCAGGCGTCGAGCAGGAGCAGTTCCGGCCGGATGCCCGCGGTGATCCCAGCGGCGTCCGGACGGGGCTGGACCAGGGTGCCGACCGCCACTCCGGGCCCCCGCGAAGCGCCCTCGACCAGCCGGAAGCTGGGGCCGAGCCGGAAGGACGGGTGCCACGCCCGCCGGTAGAAGGCGTCCTTGTCGAGGGTCTCCGCGCAGCGCGCCCGTACGGCGGCGAGATCGACCTCCGTGCCCTGGGAACCGGTGTCCGGCTCCTCGGGGCCGGCGGGGTCGTCCGCGACGACGAAGGCGGCCAGATGCTGCTGCCAGCCGCCCTTCGGGTCCGCGCTGAACACCCGGGCGCGGGCCCGGCCGGACGCGGCCGGAGCGATGACGACCTGGACGGTCGCCTGGTCGGCGTCGCCGAGCACCAGCGGCCGGGACAGCTCCAGGCCCTCGACGCGCACCGGGCCGTCGAAGACCTCCGCCGCGCAGCGCAGGAGCAGTTCCAGGTAGACCACGCCGGGCACGACGAGCCGGTCGTGCACCCGGTGTTCCGCCAGGAACGGCAGGAGGGACAGCGACAGCCGGGTCTCGCCGATCGTGTCCCCGGTGGCCGCCTTGAGGACGCGGGGCCGCAGCGCCGCGTCCGCGTCGCCGGGGACGGGGACGGGCTGCTGCGCCGCGGTGTCCCGGGCGGGGGGCCGCATCCAGTACGTACGGCGCTGGAAGGGGTACGTGGGCAGCTTGGGTGTCCGCGCGGGCCGTGGGCCGTTGACCCGGGCCCAGTCCACGTCGGCGCCCTCGCTCCACACGCGGGCCAGCGACTGGAGCAGCCACTGGTGCGCACCGGCCGCGGTGTCCGCGGGGGCCGCGGAGGCGACGCGACTCAGCCCGCCCTCCGCCGCCAGTTCATCGAGCACCGGCCACGGGGCCGACGGACCCAGCTCGACCAGGACACGGGTCCGGATGCCCAGCGCGGCCCACAGCACCTCCTCGAACGGGGCGGGATCGGCGGCCTGGCGCAGCCAGTAGTCGACGGTGGCCGCCTCGGCACCGGCCGGTTTGCCAGTGGCGTCCGACACGAACTCGACTTCGGGCAGCCGCAGTTCGGTGTCGGCGAGCACCTTCGCCAGCGTCTCCTGGTCGTCGGCCGCGGCCACGAGGCGGGCGCCGTCGGCGACGGTGAGGACTCCGGCGAGCGCGGCGGCCGCGTAGGCGCCCGCACCATGGCCGGCCACGACGTCCGGTGCCACGCCGACGGACTTCCACCACGACCCCAGAGCCACCGCCCCGGTGTAGGACGCGAGCGCGTCACCGTCGTGCGCCCCCGTGTCGGGGACGGTCAGTGCCGACGGCCTCAGGCCCAGGGCCTCGCACACCTCGTCGACCGTCTCCGTCACCACGTCGATCCGCCCGTACAGGCCGGCCGGCACCCCTGGGCCTTCCCGGCCCGGCGCCAGGAAGGCGATCCTGGGCGCGCCGGTCTCGTCGCGGCGGCCCGAGACCACGCCGGAGGGCAGAGGGCCGCCCTCGGCGATCCGGCTGAGCCCGTCGGCGAGGTCGGTCGGTGAGCCGGCCACCACGGCGGCCCTGTGCGGCAGGTCCGCCCGGCCGACACCGGCCGCCCACGCGACCTCACGCAGCGCGAGAGGGGAGGCCGACTCCCGCACGAACGCGGCCAGTCGACCCGCCGACGCCCGCAGCGCGGCCTCGCTGCGGCCGGACACCTTCACCAGCACCGGACCGTCGTCGGCAGGCTCATCCGTGGCCTCGTCAGCCGTCACGGGCGCGGGCGCGGGCGGGGACTCCAGCACGACATGCGCGTTGGTGCCGCCGAACCCGAACGAGGACACCCCCGCCACCCGCCGGTCCTCCACCCAGGGCGTCAGCTCCGTCTTCACCGTCACCGGCAGTTCGTCCCACGCCACCAGCGGATTCGGGGTGGACAGGTTCAGATGCGGCGGGATCACCCCACGATTCACCGTGAGAACCGTCTTGATCAGGCCCGCGATACCCGCCGCCGCCTCCAGATGCCCGATGTTCGTCTTCACCGAGCCCAGCACCACCGGCCGGTCCGCCGCACGCCCCGCGCCCAGCACCCCGGCCAGCGCCCGCACCTCGATCGGATCGCCGAGCGCCGTGCCCGTCCCGTGCGCCTCCACATAACCCACATCCGCAGGCGCCACCCCGCCCACCGCCAACGCCCGTCGCACCACATCCTGCTGGGCGGGACCACGGGGCACGGTGAGGCCCGAGCTCTTTCCGTCCTGGTTGACGGCGGAACCGCTGATCACGGCCAGGACGTCCTGCCCGTCCCGCACGGCCTCGGACAACGGCCGCAGCACCACGACGCCGCAGCCCTCACCCCGCACATAGCCGTCCGCCGAGGCGTCGAAGGTCTTGCAGAGCCCCTCCGGCGACAGCATCCGCGCCTTCGACAACGTCACCGTCGTCCCCGGTGACAACAGCAGGTTCACCCCACCGACCAGGGCGCTGTCGCACTCACCCGCGCGCAGCGCCTGGCACGCCAGGTGCAAGGCGACCAACGCGGACGAGCAGGCCGTGTCCACCACCAGGCTCGGGCCTTCAAGTCCCAGCACATACGACACCCGGTTCGCGGCGAAGTTCTGCGCGCCCCCCGTCGCCGTATAGCCGTCCAGCCCGGCCACATCACCGCCCGAGGCCGTCAACCGCTCGTAGTCACTGCCGCCCATCCCGACGAACACACCCGTGCGGCTGCCCCGCAGCGAGTCCGGCGCGATCCCGGCGTGCTCCAGCGCCTCCCACACCACCTCCAGCACCAGCCGATGCTGTGGATCGACGCTCATCGCCTCCCGCGGCGGAATGCCGAACAGTCCCGCATCGAACTCCCGCACCCCGTCGATGAATCCGCCGTGGCGTGCGTACGTCCTTCCAGGTGCGTCGGGGTCCGCGTCGAAGAACGCGTCCACGTCCCACCGGTCTCCCGGCACCTCCCGCACCGCCGACCGGCCCTCGGTCAACAGGTCCCAGAAGCCCTCGACTCCCGCACCGGCACCGGGAAAACGGCACCCCACCCCCACGACAGCGATCGGCTCGGTCAGAGCACGTTTGGCCTCGGCGGCCTCGGCGCGTGCGGTCTTCAGCTCGACGAGGGCGCGGCGCAGCAGGTCGGAACGATCGTGTGCGGTGCTGCCGTTGGTGGCTGTTGTCATGATATTCCCCCAGTGCCGGGCATGGTTGTGGTGTGCGTGTGCGTGGTGGGGCTCATGGGTGGCTAGCGCTCCAGTTCCTCGCCGAGAAGGCGCATCAGCTCGTCCTCGGAGAGGTCGTCGAGCTCTGCCGCCTGCTGGTCCTCGGGTTCGGCGGGCTCCGGTGCGGGAGCGGTTTCGGGCGGCAGCACCTCGGTGAGCACGTACTCGGCCAGTGCGGCGATGGTCGGGTGCTCGAAGGTGGCGGTGGCGGGCAGGCGTACGCCGAGCACTCCGTCCACCCGGGTCTTCAGCTCGACGCTGGTGATCGAGTCCATGCCCGCCTCGAAGAAGCCCGCCTCGCGTTCCAGGAGGGTGCCGCCGAGCACGGCGGCGGTCTCCTCCCGCAGACGGTCCTCAAGGAGCCGCCGGCGCACCGCGCCGGGTGCCTCGCGCAGTCGGTCCAGGAGGTCCTGGTCCACGGTGTCCGTCGCCGTGGCGGCGGTGCCCAGCAGTTCCAGCAGCGGACGGCGGCGCTTGGCCTCCAGGACCGGACGGAAGACGTTCCAGTCCACCGGCGCGACGGTCATCTGGTGGCGTCCGGCGCCCAGCAGCCGGTCGAGCGCGGTGAAACCGACCCGGTCGGGCAGCACGTGCAGGCCCATCGACTCGAAGTAGCCGACGTGTTCGGGCGAGACCATGTCGCTGCCGGACCACCAGCCCCAGTTGACGGCGAGTGCGGGCAGCCCGCGTCCGGCGCGGTCGTGCGCCATCACGTCCTGGAAGTAGTTGGCGGCGGCGTAGTGCCCCGCGAGCGCCGAGCCCCACACCGAGGAGGCGGAGGAGAACATCACGAAGAAGTCCAGTTCCGCCCGGTCCGCCAGCGCGTCCAGGACCAGGGTGCCCTCGACCTTGGGCCGCAGTACGGCGCGCAGCTGCTCCCCGTCCATGTCCTGTACGGCACACGGGTCGAACAGTCCGGCCGCGTGCACCACCCCGCGCAGCGCGGGCCACTCGGTGCCGCAGGCGTCGAAGACGGCGGCCATCCCCTCCGCGTCGGCCACGTCGACGGCGGGGGTGTGCACGGTGACGCCCGCGTCCCGCAGTTCCCCGACGGCGCGTACGGCCGGGTCGTCGGGGTCGTCCGACAGTGGCCGGCGACCGGTCAGCACCAGGTGGCGGGCCCCGTGGTCGGCGAGCCAGCGGGCGATCCGCAGGCCGAGTGCGCCGCGACCACCGGTGACGAGATAGGCGGCGTCGGCGTCGACCCGCACGGTCTCCCGCGGGTCGAGTGCGTCGGCCACGCGCAGCCGGGCGACCTTGCGGGTCCCGGTGCGGTAGGCGATCTGGTCCTCGCCGTCGGCGCGCAGCACCTCGGCCACGACGGCCGCGGCGTCGGCGTCGAGGTCGGCCGTCTCCGGGTCCAGGTCGAGCGAGCCGCCCCACACCTCGGGGTGTTCCAGCGCCACCACCCGGCCGAGTCCCCATGCCGGAGCGTGCGACGGGGTCACGGCGGTGCCGTCGACGGCGGCGGCTCCGCGGGTGACCAGCCACAGCCGGGGGGCAGGGTGTCCGTCGGTGACGGTGAGGTTCCGGGCCGCCCACAGCAGGGGGCCGCAGGAGACGGCGAGTGCGGCGTCCAGCTCCTCTCCCGGCGCCCGCGCCTCCGGGTCGGCGTCCAGCGTGCCCAGGTGCAGCAGGCCCCGGACCGGCCGCCCGGCCGACGGGAAGTCCTCGCCGGCGGCCTCCTCGGGGGTGAGCAGCCGGCAGTCGGCGCCGGTGGCCTCCAGCAGTGCGGCGACGCGGGCGGCGACGCCCTGCCGGTCGGCGACCAGCAGCCAGGTGCCCTCGCCGGCCTGGTCCGGACCGGGCCCTTGGGGGGCCTCGGCGGTGCGCCACTGAAGCTCGTAGGTGTTCTCGGCCAGTTGGGTGTCGAGGTCGTCGGTGGGGTCCGCGGTTCCCGGCCCGGTGGACACCGGCTTGGCGGGCAGCCAGTGCCGCTGTCGCTGCCAGGGGTAGCCCGGCAGGGAGACCCGCGGGGCACGGGTCGGCTGTATCGCCTCGTGCGCGAGGTCGTATCCGAGGACGTGCAGTGCGCCGGCCGCGTCGAGCAGGGTGGTGCGGCTGTCGGCGCCGGTCCGCATGGAGCCCAGCACGGTCAGGTGCTCGGCGCGGTCCGTCAGGGTCTGGGCGACCGCGGAGCGGAGCACGCTGTGCGGTCCGATCTCCACCACCGCTGTGTGGGCCTCTTCGCCCACGGCGGCTCGTACGGCGTCGGCGAAGCGCACCGGGCTGACCATGTTGGCGCACCAGTAGCCGGTGTCGAACGCACCGGGCTCGGCGGGTTTCCCGGTGACGGTGGACAGGACGGGCAGGCCGGCGGGCGCGGGAGCCGGGAGGTGGGCCAGCGCCCGCTCCAGGTCGCCCTGGACGGGCAGCATGTACGGGCTGTGGAAGGCGTACTCCTTCTGCACGGTCGCCCACTGGGCCCGGCGTGCGCGGACACGCTCCTCCACCTCGGCCAGGGCCGCCGGGTCACCGGCGATCACCGTACTGACCGGGGAGTTGACGGCGGCGACGGTGACCCGCTCCCCGTAGGGCGCGATCAGGTCGGCGACCTGGTCGGCGCCCAGGCCGACGGCTGCCATGGCGCCCTGTCCCCGGGTGGCCCCCATGACCTCGCCCCGGCGGACCACGATCTCCATCGCGGTGTCCAGGTCGAGCGCCCCGGCGGCATACGCCGCGCCGACCTCGCCCACGCTGTGTCCGAGCACCGCGTCCGGGGTGATCCCCCAGCTGCGCCACACCTCGGTGAGCGCGGCCTGCACGGCGAGCACCGCGGGCTGGGCGATCACGGTGTCGGCCAGGCGGGAGCGGGCGCGGTCGGCCGTGAGCTCGTCGACGAGTGAGAAGTCGGCCAGCCTCCGGACGACCGCGTCACAGTGCCGCAGCACCCGTGCGGCGGTGGGGTCCGCGAGCAGACCGCGTCCCATGCCGGCCCACTGGCAGCCCTGTCCGCTGTAGACGAAGAGCAGCCGTCGGTTCTCGGCGGGGACGACCGAGCCGCGCCGGATGCCGGTGGCCCGTGCCCCGCTCGCGGCGGCGGACACTGTCCTGGCCGCCTCGCTCGCCGAGCGGGCGACCACCGAGGTACGCCGCGGCAGGTGGTCACGGTGGAGCGCGGCGGTGCTGGTGATGCCCGCCCAGTCCGGTCGGCCGGCGGACGCCGCGTCGGGCCGGTCCTCGTCGGCCGCGGCCAGGAAAGAGGCGTAGGTCTCTTCGGTGGCGGCCAGGGCGTCCGGGGTGCGGGCCGACAGCAGCAGGAGTAGGGCGGAGGGCTCTTCGGCGGGCGCGGTCGCGGGGTGTGGGTGGACCTCGTCGGCGAAGTCCCGTCGGGTCTCGGGCGGGGCCTCTCCGAGGATCACATGGGCGTTGGTGCCGCTGAAGCCGAAGGAGCTGACACCGGCGGTGCGGGTGCCGTCGGGCTGCTTCCACTCGGCGAGTTCCGTGGGGATCTCCACCGGCAGCCGGTCCCACGGAAGGTGCGGGTTGGGGGTGTCGAAGTGCAGGTGCGGCGGGATCCTGCCGTGGTGCAGGGACAGCGCCACCTTGATCAGGCCGGAGACCCCGGCGGCGGCTTCCAGGTGCCCGATGTTGGTCTTCACCGAGCCGACCGTCAGCGGGTCCGCCGTGTCGGGGTCCGGGCGCAGCACGTCCACCAGGGCGCCGACCTCCATCGGGTCGCCGAGCGGGGTGCCGGTGCCGTGGGCCTCCACGTAACCGACCGTCGCCGGGTCGGTCCCGCTGTCCCGCAGCGCCTCCCGGATGACGGCCTGCTGGGCCTGCCCGTTGGGGACGGTCAGGCCGGCGCTGCGACCGTCCTGGTTGACCGCGGAGCCGCGCAGCACGGCCCACACCCGGTCCCCGTCGGCGACCGCGTCGGACAGCCGCTTGAGGACGACGACACCGCAGCCCTCGCCACGGCCGTATCCGTCGGCCGAGGCGTCGAAGGTCTTGCAGCGGCCGTCCGGGGACAGCGCGCCGAGTTTGGCCAGACTGACGGTGGTGCCGGGGGCCAGCATCAGGTTGACCCCGGCCACGATCGCCAGATCCGCCTCGCCGGAGCGCAGGCTGCGGGCGGCGAGGTGGGCGGCGACCAGTGACGAGGAGCACGCGGTGTCCACGGCCATGCTGGGACCCTGGGCACCGAGGAGGTACGACAGCCGTCCGGCGGCCACGCTGAAGGTGTTGCCGGTCGCCTGGTAGGGGTCGATGTGCTGGGTGCCGCCGGCGGACAGCAGTTGCATGTAGTCGCTGGTGTTGATGCCGACGTAGACCGCGGTGGTGGAGCCGGCGAGCCGCGCGGTGGTGCAGCCGGCGTCCGCGAGCGCCTCGGTGGCCACTTCGAGCAGCAGCCGCTGCTGCGGATCCATGCTGCGGGCTTCCCTGGGCGCGATGCCGAAGGCCTCGGCGTCGAACAGGTCTACGGGTACGTCGAGGAAGCCACCGCGGTAGGTGTACGCCTTGCCGGGCGCGGCCGGGTCCGGGTCGTAGAAGGCGTCCCGGTCCCACCGGTCCTCGGGTACGGGGGAGGTGGCGTCGCGGCCTTCCGACAGCAGCCGCCAGTAGGCGTCGAGGTCGTTGGCCCCGCCGGGGAAGCGGCAGCCCATGCCGATGATGGCGAGGGGTTCCGCGGTGGCCGACCCGGCCGCATCGGCTCGTTCGACGGACCTGGCGGGGGCGGCGGGGGCCGCCACGTCCAGGTCGGCGAGGTATTCGGCGAGTCGGCGGATGGTGGGGTGGTCGAAGACGGCCGTCGTGGGGATCTGGCGCCCCAGTGCGCGTTCGAGTCCGACGCGCAGCTCCACCACCATCGTGGAGGTGAGCCCGAGATCGAACAGTCCGGTGTCCGCGTCTAGTGCGCCGGCTTCGTCCAGCTCCATCACCGCGGCCAGTTCGCGCCTGAGGTGGGCGACGAGCGCAGCGACGTGTTCGTCGCGGTTGTCCGAGGGGACGGCCACGGGCGCGGGGCGGGAGGCCGCTGTCCGCTCGGGGACGGCATGGGGCGGCTCGACGGTCGCTGCGGCACCGGTCCCGGTGGGCACGAGCGGACTGTCCGGCCCCCAGTACGTCTGGCGCTGGAAGGGGTAGGTGGGCAACTTGGGCAGGTGGGCGGGGCGCGTGCCGGAGACCCGGGCCCAGTCCACCGGTACTCCGTCGGCCCAGACTCGGGCCAGTGACTCCAGCAGCCGGCGGTGCGAGTCGCCGTCCGAGGCCACGGAGGGCAGGCAGGTCACGGCGGCGGAACCCGCGGCGGAGACGATGTGTGGCAGCAGCCCGCCGGTGCCCAGCTCCACCACGATCCGTGTGTCGTCCGCCAGCAGGGCACGCCCGGCGTCGGCGAACCGCACCGCCTCCCGCGCATGCCGCAGCCAGTACTCGACGGTGGCCGGTTCCGGCCCGGCGAGTTCGCCGGTCAGGTCCGATACGAAGTCCAGGGCGGGTTCGTGCAGCCGTACCCCGTCGAAGGCCTCCGCGAAGGGTGCCAGCACGGGCTCCATCTGTGCGGAGTGGAACGCGTGCGACACCCGAAGGGGTACGGCGCGTATTCCGCGTTCGGAGATCCGGGCCACGACCTCCGCCACGGCGTCGCGCGGCCCGGAGACCACGGTCTCGCGCGGGCTGTTGTAGGCGGCGATCTCCACCGCTCCGGACTCGATCCCGGCGATGTGGGCGAGTTCCTCGGGGCCGCAGAACAACGCGGCCATGGCGCCGGTTCGCGGTAGGTCCGCCATCAGCCGGGCGCGAGCGGCGACGAGGCGGGCGCCGTCGGCGACGGTGAAGACTCCGGCGAGCGCGGCGGCCGCGTAGGCACCGACGCTGTGTCCCGCCACGACCTCGGGTGCCACGCCCACGGACTTCCACCACGACCCCAGCGCGACCCCGGTGGTGTACAGAGCCAGCTGGGCGACGTCGGTCTCGGCCAGCGCGGCCGCCGCCTGCGCACCGGGGTCCAGGAGGACCGCCAGCGGCGGTGCGGACAACCCGCCGACCACCGAGGCGACTTCGTCGACGGCGGCGGTCACCGCGTCCACCCGGCCGTGAAGCCCGGCGAGCACTCCGGCCAGCCTGGCCCCCTGGCCCGGCACCACGAACCCGACCCGGGGGGTGCCGGCCGCGGCGAGCCGTCCGCGGACCGTTCCGTCGGCGATCTGGTCGAGCCCGTCGGCGAGCTCGGTCGGTGAGCCGGCCACCACGGCGGCCCGCTGCGGCAGGTCCGCCCGGCCCACACCGGCCGCCCACGCGACCTCACGCAGCGCCAGAGGGGACGCCGACTCCCGCACAAAAGCGGCCATTCGACCCGCCGACGCCCGCAACGCGTCCTGATTCCGGCCGGACACCTTCACCAGCACCGGACCGTCTCCGGCAGACGCATCCGTGGCCTCGTCAGCCGTCACGGGCGCGGGCGCGGGCGCGGGCGGGGACTCCAGCACGACATGCGCGTTGGTACCGCCGAACCCGAACGAGGACACCCCCGCCACCCGCCGCTCCTCCACCCACGGCGTCAACTCCGTCTTCACCGTCACCGGCAGCTCGTCCCACGCCACCAGCGGATTCGGGGTGGACAGGTTCAGATGCGGCGGGATCACCCCACGATTCACCGTGAGAACCGTCTTGATCAGGCCCGCGATACCCGCCGCCGCCTCCAGATGCCCGATGTTCGTCTTCACCGAACCCAGCACCACCGGCCGGTCCACCGCACGCCCCGCACCCAGCACCCCGGCCAGCGCCCGCACCTCGATCGGATCACCCAGCGCCGTACCCGTACCGTGCGCCTCCACATAACCCACATCCGCAGGCGCCACCCCGCCCACCGCCAACGCCCGCCGCACCACATCCTGCTGGGCGCTGCCGCGCGGCGCCGTCAGACCGTTGCTGCGCCCGTCCTGGTTGACGGCGGAACCCTTGACCACGGCCAGGACGTCCTGCCCGTCCCGCACCGCCTCGGACAACGGCCGCAACACCACGACACCGCAGCCCTCACCCCGCACATAACCATCCGCCGAGGCATCGAAGGTCTTGCAGAGCCCCTCCGGAGACAGCATCCGCGCCTTCGACAACGCCACCGTCGTCCCCGGTGACAACAGCAGATTCACGCCGCCCACCAGCGCACGGTCGCACTCACCCGCCCGCAGCGCCTGGCACGCCAGATGCAAAGCCACCAACGACGACGAGCAGGCCGTGTCCACCACCAGGCTCGGGCCTTCAAGTCCCAGCACATACGACACCCGGTTCGCGGCGAAGTTCTGCGCGCCCCCCGTCGCCGTATAGCCGTCCAGCCCCGTCACATCACCACCCGAGGCCGTCAACCGCTCGTAGTCACTGCCGCCCATCCCGACGAACACACCCGTGCGGCTGCCCCGCAGCGAGTCCGGCGCGATCCCGGCGTGCTCCAGCGCCTCCCACACCACCTCCAGCACCAGCCGATGCTGCGGATCGACACTCACCGCCTCCCGCGGCGGAATACCGAACAACCCCGCATCGAACTCCCGCACCCCGTCGACGAACCCGCCGTGGCGTGCGTACGTCCTTCCCGGCACGTCGGGGTCCGCGTCGAAGAACCCGTCCACGTCCCACCGGTCCGCAGGCACCTCCCGCACCCCCGACCGGCCCTCGGCCAGCAGGCCCCAGAAGCCCTCGACTCCCGCACCGGCACCGGGAAAACGGCACCCCACCCCCACGACAGCGATCGGCTCGACGAATTCGTCACGCGCAGGCATGGTTCCCCCGAAAAATTCAGATGGCGATGAGGATTCGGAATCGGCAAAGGCGCACCACCCGCCGACATCGGTGTCGGCCCGTGTGCTGCGGCCCCGGCCAGAACGGCCGGAGAAATCGCCACCGCGACGACGCGGCGGCATCAGATACACAAGAGGCTTGTCGAACGCGGTGCCCGTGACAACCCTTATCCGGGCTTGTAGGGGGTTCGGGGTGCCTGTCTGACCTGCGGATCCCCGCCGACGGGCACCACCCCTACGGACCCCTGCGTGGAGCGACGGGGGCAGGGGCGCCCACGAACGGAGCGCCCCGCCCGGCGGCCTAGGGACAGCGGGGTTCGGGTGTCTGGTCGGCGGTGGGACGCAGTCGGGTGGGTGCGTAGGACGCGGTGTCGGAATGGCTGAAGGCCGACTGGACGGGCAGGTCCTGGCGCCCCTTGACGTTCAGCTTGCGGTAGATGCGGGTCAGATGCTGTTCGACGGTGCTGACGGTGATGAAGAGCTCACCGGCGATCTCCCGGTTGCTGCGGCCCTGGGTGGCGAGGTCGCACACCCGTCGTTCGGCCTCCGTGAGGTGGTCCAACAGGTCGGCGGACGTGTGCTCGTCCGCCTCCGCGGCAGTGGGCAGGGCGTCGGGAGCGGTCGGCATCGGGGGCTCCAGGGGCACGGCCGCCGGGAGGCCGGTGACCACGTGCAGGGAACGCCGGGCCGCCATGCGGGCCTGCGCTGTCTCGCCGAGTCCGCGGTGGGTCTCCTCCAGAGCGGCGAGGGCCTTCACCCACTCGGCCCGGTCGCCGCTGTGCTGCAGCTGGTTCACCGCCTCGGTGAGCAGTTCGGACCGCTGCCTGGGCGGCCGGGTGGCGGCCAGGACGCGCAGCGTCACTCCCCTCGCCCGGGAGTGTCCGCCGGACGTCAGAACCGACAGCTGCTCCTCCGCCAGGCGGCGGGCCGCGTCGGGTTCGCCGAGACCCAGTCGCGCCTCCGCCGCGCCGCAGCGCCACAGCACCATCGTGGAGTGCTTCATTCCCCACTTCGCCATCAGTTCGCCGCAGGCCTGGAAGTCGGCGAGGGCCGCCCGGTACTGGTGGGTGGCCAGATAGTGACAGCCCTTGGCATGCAGATACCGCAGCCCGGGGGTGCTCTCGAACAGCGTCTTTGGCACGGGCATGCTGAGCAGATCGGCGGCCTCGACATGCCGTCCCGTCTCGGTGAGCGCGTGGAGCAGCATGGCGTAGACGACGCCCAGACCGACGCCCCAGGCCTGCGGTGGCATCCGGCTCAGCGCTCGCCGCGCGAAGTGTTCGGCTCCGGCCAGATCGCCCTCGTACAGGGCGACTTGGGACCGCACGGAGGCCATCAGGCCTTCCCACTGGGCGGCGCCCCGGTCCGTGGCTTCCGCGAGCAACCGCTCCGCCCACTCGCGGGCCGGCCCGGGCTCGTCGCAGTCGAGCAGCGTGACCACGGCCACGGCCAGCGACTCGACGGTGCGGTCGGTGAGCCGGGTGGCGCCGAGCACGAGCTCGGCGCTGCGCACGGCGTCGGCACTGGGGCCCTGCAGCTGGACGGTACGCAGATCGGTGAAGATCTTCAGCCGGGTGGCGGTGCTGAACGCGCTGCTGGCCAGCTGCAGATCGCTCACCTTCTCCCGGGTGTCCGGGATGCGCTCGGCGAGTTGGGGGAAGACCGTGGTCAGCATCGCTCGGCGGGCGCACAGTTCCATGGCCAACGGGGGGTCCATGTCGTCCACCAGCCGCGTCAGGCTGCCGTAGAGCCGCGCGATCTTCTCGACCCGGCCGTGCGACCAGAGGATTTCCGGGAGTTCGAGGGCCAGTCGTGGTGCGAGGTGACCGTGCCTGATCGCGGCGGCCAGATACGGATACAGCCGCGGTGCCGCGGCGGGGCGCAGCCGCAGTTCGGCGCGGGCCAGCGCGGCGGCCGCCTCTGCCTGCCGCCGTAGATCGGCGGCGCTGAACCGGAGTGCGAGAAGCAGACACGCCCGGGCCTGCTCGGCGTCGTCGTCGTCGAGCATCTCGCGGGCACCGTCGATGAGGGCCTTCGCCGTCCAGGTCTCGGCGGCGTGATCGGCGCGCAGCAGCTGACGGGCGACGGCGGCCGCGGGCGCGCCCGTGTCGAGGAGCAGCCGTGCCGCCCGCTGGTGCCACGCCCTCCTGTCTTCCTGGGCCATCTCGCCCAGGATCACCCGGACCGCCGCGGGATGGCGCAGCCGGCAGCCGCACACCAGCCCGACGGCGTCGAGCTCGGCCACGGCCCGGGCGACCGCCTCCAGCGGTAGGTCGAGCAGGCGCCTCAGCAGCGCGTGGGTGGCCGCCCCGTCCAGTAACGCGATCCCGCGGGCGACCGCCAGCGTGGTCGGGCCGGCGGAGTGCAGGCAGCCCAGCAGGACGTGACCGAAGGCGGAGCCGGCCGGCGGAATGTCCTCGACCGCCGTCCGTCCGGACGCCCGCAGGTCCTGCAGCAGCGCCTGGACCAGGAGCGGGCTGCCTCCGGTGAGGGCGTGAAGGTCGGCGGCCGGTGGTGCCGCGGTGGCCGCCTCGACCATCTCCCGGACACCTTGCCGGGAGAGCGGACGGAGCCGGATGAAGCTGACGTGCGGGCGGCCGAGCAGTTCGCTGTGCAGCACCGAGTACACCTCGGCCGGCCGCGGACGTTCGGTGAGGATCACGAGCACCCGGGCGGAGGGCAGTCGGCGCACCAGCCGCACCAGGTGGGCGACGGACTCGGCGTCCGCGTTGTGTATGCCGTCCACGGTGATGACGACCGGCTTCAGCTCGGCCATGTCCCGGATGAGTCTGGGCAAGCCGGAGCCGGCCAGAACGCCACCGCCGCCCAGTAACCTCTTCGCCCGCCTGGCGTCCTCCGCACCGAGCGCGGGACTGTCGAGGAGCTCGCTCAGCATGCCGTAGGGGATGTCGCGATCGGACGGGGTGCAGCCGGCGCTGAGCACGGCCACGTCGGCGCCGGAAATCTCCTCGGTGAACTCTCTCAATAACGCGGTCTTTCCCGCACCCGCGACTGCGCTTATCAAAGCGACTCTACCGTGCCCATTTTCGCATTCCGCCAGAAGGCTTCGTATTTGCTGAAGCACTTCGCCCCGTTCGCTTAAATGCATCCTCTTCATCACTTTCCCCGTTGGGTGTTTCAACGTGCGGCAAGACCGCCACCGGACGGGATCACGCAGGTAGATGAGGCTACGCCGACCGATGACCGCTACATCGATCAGCCTAGGAGCCAGCACCCGACAAAAACCCCGAGCCCTCGGTGGACCCCTGCAACTCCTTTGCCGACCCCTCACATTTCGCCATCTGTAAACGGCCGGTTTCACGGAACCCCATAGATGGTAAAGAACCTCGAACCAACCCCTGTTACCTATGGTCACACCCCCCTGTTGTGGGCGACGGAAGTCAGGGGTTGCCCCGACGCGGACGCGCCCGGAATCGTGGGCGGGAGAACCTCCGCAGACCCCCGGTAGAGAAGAGCCCACGCCGCCCATGACCCAGCCTGCGCCCACCCGACGACAGATCCTCAAGCGCGGTGCGGGAGCAGCCGGGACCGCGGCACTGGCCGTCCCCCTCCTCAGCGGCACCGCGAAGGCCGCCGAATCCGTGGACGCCGTTGTGATCGGCAGCGGCTACGCCGGTTCGGTGGCGGCGCTGCGGCTCGCCCAGGCCGGAATCGACTCCGTCGTCCTGGAGCGGGGCAGACGGTGGACCATCACCCCCTCCGGCGACACCTTCGCACCCCAGACCCGCCCGGACGGACGGACATCCTGGCTGTCCACCACCTCCCCCTTGACCCGGGAACCGGTCAACCTGTTCACGGGCGTCCTGGAGGCATACAAGGGCGGCGGGGTGACGTGTCTGGCAGGCGCCGGAGTCGGCGGCGGCTCCCTGGTCAACTACGCCGTCATGGAAGCCCCGTCCGAGCGGCTCTTCCGCGAGAGCTTCGGCACCCGGCTCGACCACACCGAGATGGCCGACATCTGGTACCCCCGGGCGCGCCGGCTGATCGGCGTCGCTCCCATCCCCGACGACGTGCTCGCCTCGCGCCACTACTCCGACGCGCGCGGCTTCCTCACCGCCGCACAGCGCGCGGGGCTGGGGACCCGACGGGTCGACATGGCGATCGACTGGCAGACCGTGCGCGCCGAGATCGCGGGTACGGCGGTCCGCTCGGCGATCGTCGGTGACGCCATGTGGGGTATCAACAGCGGCGCCAAGCGCAGCGTGGACCGCACCGTTCTGGCCGCCGCCGAGGCAACCGGACGCGCCGAGGTGCTGCCGCTCCACCAGGTGGTGGACATCCGGGCCTTCGGCGACCGCTACGTGATCGACTGCCGGCGCATCGACGAGCAGGGCCGTGAGCTGGCGCGCCCGCGGTTCACCGCCCGCTACGTCTTCCTGGCCGCCGGCTCGCTGGGCACCACCCGCCTGCTGGTCCGGGCGAAGGCCCGCGGCGACCTGCCGCACCTCAACGACCAGGTGGGGCGCAACTGGGGCAGCGGCGGCGACCACCTCGTGGCCCACGCCGGTCTGCCGCTCACCAGCACGGCCCAAGGCGGTCCCGCGCACATCCTCGCCACCGACTGGGACAACCCGAAGGCACCGGTGAGCCTGCTGAGCTTCCCGCTGGGCTACCCGGCGCTCGGACCGCTCGTGAACACCGCGCTCGCCATGTCCGTGGCGCCCCCGATCGGCCGGTTCCGCTACCGGGCCCTGAGCGACAGCGCGGAGCTGTACTGGCCCGCCGCCGACCCCCGGATCCTGCGCGTCACCGCTGCCGTGAAGAGCACCGCGCTGCGGCTGGGCGCCGCCACCGGGCTCGGCCTCGACATCGTGACCCCCTTGCTGACCTCCCACTCCACCGGGGGCGTCGTCCTGGGCGAGGCCACCGACTCGGCGGGCCAACTGATAGGCCACCGCAACCTGTTCGCGGTGGACAGCTCCCTGCTGCCCGGATCCACCGGCGCCATGCCGCCGGCACTGACCACCACGGCCCTGGCCGACCGCTCGGTGTCACGGGCCCTGGAACACGTCATCACGACGGGCTGAACCACCGACACCGTCACACCGAGGAGCTGGGATCGCCGGCCCTGCCCCGGCTCGGGCGCCGACGGGCCCTGCACCACGAACCAGGGCGACCTTGGACGACGAACCGGCGTGACAGAGTGAGCCACGGACCACCCGATGCCCCAACTCGCTTCGCAACCAGAGGAATTCAACTGTGACCACGTCCATCATCGTCACTGGCGCCTCCGCCGGGCTGGGGGAGATCACGGCCGGGGAGCTCGCCGCCGCCGGCCATCACGTGATCCTCGCCTGCCGCAGTCCCGAGCGCGGCGAAGCCACTGCCGAGCGCATCCGGGCCCGTACCCCTGACGCCCGTCTGGAGGTGCTCGAACTCGACCTCGCCTCCCTGGAATCGGTCCGTACGGCCGCCGGGAAGCTGCTGGCGGACACCGGCCGGCCGCCCCTGCACGGACTGGTCTGCAACGCGGGCATCCAGGTCGTCAACGGAGTGCAGCAGTCGGCCGACGGATACGAACTCACCTTCGCCACCAATCACTTGGGCCACTTCCTGCTCATCCGGCTGCTCGTCGACCACATCGCGACGCCGGGGCGGATCGTGCTGGTGTCCAGCGAGGTGCACCAGGGCCCGCACAAGTCGATGGGCTTCCCCGCGCCGCGCTGGCAGCACCCCAAGGCGCTGGCCGACCCGGCGCAGACCGAGCTGGGCGACTCCCCGAAGGCGGGACGCGTCCGCTACGCCACCTCCAAGCTCGCCAACCTCTATCTGACCTACGAGTTGGCCCGCCGCCTCGACGGACGCGACATCACCGTCAACGCGTTCGACCCCGGCCTGATGCCGCAGACCGGACTCGACCGGGACTGGCCGAAGTGGACACAGCGGTCGTACCACGCGATGGCCCCGGTGCTTGTCCGGATCCTGCCGGGCGCCCGCTCCGTGGCCCGCTCCGGCGGCGACCTGGCCTGGCTGGCCACTTCCCCCGACGTCGCCGGAGTCACCGGGACCTATTTCTCGGGGCGCCGACAGCGCGCGAGCTCGCCGCAGTCACAGGACGCGTCCCTCGCGGCACAGCTGTGGGAGATCTCGGAGGAACTCGTTGCTGAACGCTGAGCGCACCCGGAACGGGCCGGCCGGCTGGATCAAGCGCTTCCACCCCTCCCCCTCGGCTGCCGTACGGCTGGTGTGCTTTCCGCACGCGGGCGGATCGGCCGGCGCGTACCTGAAGCTCTCCGCACTGTTGCGGCCCGAGGTCGAGGTCCTGGCCCTGCAGTACCCGGGGCGGCAGGACCGCTCCGCCGAGACGCCGCTGCGCGACCTGCACGCGCTCGCGGACCGGGCGAGCGAGGCCGTCGCCGCCTGCGACACCGGCCCCTGCGTCCTGTTCGGACACAGCATGGGGGCCATCGTCGCCTACGAGGTCGCCGCCCGCCTGGAAGCCCGCGGCGCGGGCCCCCTGGGAGTGGTCGCCTCCGGCAGCCCCGCTCCCTCCGCGCCTCGGGAGCAGACGGTCCACCACCTCGATGACACCGCGCTCCTGGCTGAGCTCAGGCGGCTGGCGGGCACCGACCCGCGGGTTCTCGCACAGGAGGACCTGATGAGGCTGACGCTGCCCGCGGTGCGCGCCGACTACGCGGCGCTCGAGACATACGTCCACCCGCGGGGACAGCGGCTCAACTGCCCCGTCAGAGTCGTGGTCGGCGACCGGGACCCCCTGGTGAGTCCGAGGGAGGCCCACTCCTGGGCGGAGCACACCGACGGCGGCCTCGACGTACGGGTGCTGCCCGGCGGGCACTTCTATCTCCAGGAGCAGCAGGAAGAGGTGGCGGACCTCACCCGCACCTGGATCGGCGCCCTGTCCACGGCGCGAAACCTCTGAGCACAGCCGCGGACGACTGCGTACGCCACTGAGGGCGCCCCCTGTGAAAGGGGGCGCCCTCAGCTTTGTGCGCGGCTCCCGGAACGGGCTTACGGGGTGCTCAGTCGGTCATGTAGTTGTGCAACCCGGGAATGTGCAGGGTCCCACCGAACTGGCCTGCCTGGACGACCTTCACATGGGTGAAGTAGATCAGCGGGATGTTCAGCGGCGGCGGATTGTCCGGGCTGAACGTGATCGGGATCAGGCCGAGCAGGTTGCCGGAGATGCTCTCCGTGTACATCACCGTGGCGCCGTCGCGGAACGTGGACGTCGAGCCCCGCGCCGCCTGCACGTGGTAGGTCTTGCCGGACTGCTTGTCCTTCACCGTCTGGTGCAGGTCCCCGATGTCGATTCCGTCGGAGACGACGTACTTCAACACCCTCTTGGTCTTGCCGCTCGCCGTCTTCACCGTGACGATGCCCTTGTAGTCGGCGCCCCTCAGCAGCAGCGAGCTGGCGTCCAGGTACCACGGCTCGTCGGGCAGCGGCACGGGGTTGTCGACGCCGCCCTCCTCGTCCGTGGCGACCGGGCAGTTCTCCGGGTCCGCACTGGAGCTCGCGGACGGGCTCGGCGTGGCGGTGACCTCGTCGGCCGCCTCCTTGGCCGCCTCGGTGGTGTCCTGCACCGTGTCGGACGCCTTGCCGGTGGCCTCCTCGACGGTGTCCTTCACCGTGTCGGTGGCCTTCTCGGCGGTGTCCTTGACCGGGTCGGAGTCCTTGGAGGTGTCCGTACCGGCGTCGGAGGAGCCGTCGGACGCCTCCTCGCTCGCGCTCGCGGAGGGCGTCGGCGTCGGGCTCGCGGACTCCTCGGAGGCGTTGCCGCCCGTGAAGACGTCCTCGATGGCGTCGCCGATGTTCTCCAGCAGGTTGCCGCCGCTCTCGGACGGCGAGGGGGACGCCGTGGCCGTGTCGCCGGACTGGGCCTCGCTCGACTTGCTGGGCGAAGGCGTCGGCGTGGGCTCGGCCGCCTCGTCGGAACCTGAATCCGACGAGGAGGAGTCGCCCGCGGAGTCCGAGGAACCGCCCGTACCGGAGGACTCCGAGGAACCCGAGGAGTCGGAGGAGTCCTCGCCCGCGGACGCCGACGGGGTCGGCTCGGCCGTGTCGTCGTCCGTGGACTCACTGGCGCTCGGGGACGGGGACGCCGAGGCGTCGTCCTCCAGAGCCGCCACGCAGTCCTTGTACTCGTCCGCCGTGAGGCTGTTGGACGTCGGCTTGGTGGCGTTGTCGCTGTCGGCCTGGGCGAGCGTCGGTGTGAACCCCATTCCCATGAGGACCGCGGTGGGCATCGCCGCCAGGGCTATCGCCTTGCCGGCCGGCATGTGGAACCTGGTGAACAGCGGCTTCTTGGGTGCCGCGTGTCGCGGCCCGGTTCTCACACGGGACTTGTCCACCTCAGTCCCGTGGGTCACCTCGTCAGCCGGCACTGTGCCTCCCGTTCGCCCCGTTCGCCGGGCTCGTTCCTGACAGATCGTTCGGCTTGCCCCACGCGTCCGTGTCCTGAACGGGCTTGAGGACCGTGGTGTCGGGGTCCCGGCCCTCAGGAGCGCCACCCGCTCCCGTCCCGTCCTGCGCCACCGCCTCCGAGTCGGGCGGCGTGCCCGGGACCCACGACACGGCCATCGCTCCGCCGATGAGGGCGAAGAGGAAGCCGATGAGGAAGCCACCGAGGTTGGACAGCGGGATGGAGACGAGCGCCAGCAGGATCGCCGCGACGCCCGCGAAGGTGCGGACGTGCTTCTGGAACCACAGAGTGAAGCCCAGGACGACGAGCAGCACACCGATGATCAGGGAGCTGGAGCCCCCCGCGGTCTGCATCGCCAGCGTCAGATGGCCGATCTGCAGGTTCGCGTACGGGAAGTAGGCGATCGGGAGTCCGCCGAACATGACGAACAGACCGGCCCAGAACGGCCTCGTGCCCCGCCAGGCCCGGAAGTTCCGCCGAAAGACCCGGAGGTAGTGCTCGTCATGGCCGGGCGCGGCAGGAGTCTCGGCGCTCATCGAAAACAGCTCCCTGGTACGGCGTTGCTGTGATGGTGGTGCGGTGTAGGTGGGTTGTGGTGCCTGTGACCACTTGTGAAGAAAGCGGGCGGAGAGTGGACGGGCGGGGGCGCCATCGGCTCCCCCGCCCGTCAGTGAGTGCTTAGTAGCACTCCTTGACACCCGTCGACAGCGACATCTTCAGACCGCTGAGCTTGAAGGTTCCGGCGGTGGTCGCCCACGCCGTCTGCTTCACGCCGACCAGCGTGGCCTTGTCGGCCTGCTGGGCGAAGCCGAAGGGGTTGGCCTGCTCGCCGCCACCCTTCATGCCCGGACCCTTGCTGGCGTCCTTGGCGGCCACACCGATGTCGATGTTCTCGAACGTGGCGTCGGCCTCGAGGTCGGCCACGTCGATGTACAGGTTCTTGGCCTCGACCGGCTTCTTCGGGTCTTCACCCGCCCGCAGGATCAGGCTGACACTCCCGAGGATCGGGATGTCGGGGGTGACCACGGACTGGCACAGGTTGTTGATCGTCGCGGTCTGGAACCCCGAGACGGCGACGGGGTGAACCGTCTTCTTGCCGGAGAGCGTGTAGCCCTCGTCAAGAGCGCCGTACTGCGAGAAACCGTTACCGACGAGTTTGTCGGTCGTGACCTTGAACGACTGGCCGGAGACACTGAACGACGCGGCGAGAGCGCCCTGCGCGAGGGCGACACCTATCGCAGCCGTGGCGGCGACGCTGGGCACCATGACCACAGCGAACCGCTTCCATCTGGTCCCGCCACGCACCTGGGACTCCATATTTCCTCCTTCTCGGACGTACATCTCCTGGCCTCGACCGAACTTTTCGAAGTCGACGGCTCGGCCGGGCAGGGATGGGAGAAGTGCTACGTCCTCGGGAAGGAGAGCGCCTGCGATCGGTGGCGCGAACCGCGCCCGAACAACCGGCGATCACCCCCGAGCGACAACCACTGGTCGCGCCTGACACGCATCACGCACAACCTTGCTGGACAGGCTTCGCCGGATGAGCGAAGACCCCCCTGTCCAAGAGCCGGCGCCACTGCCGCCGACTCTGCTCGGTGGGGACCCAGGAACTCCCGTGACCCGACCGGCTGTCGGGGTACGGGAATGGACCGAGCGTGGCCGATCGTGGTGCATTCTCGCCGCCCGCACAAGGGGCTTCGTTACTCGGTAGTAACGGCGGGATAACCGAACAACGACCCGCCGGTCTCGGACAGCGACTCAGGGTGGTGTCCAGTGGCCGGACAAGTCCATTAATCACCGGACAGAATCCGACAGAACGACGCCTCCGACTTACCCGCAGTAACTGCGGCCGCGATTACCAAGATTTGGTAAAGCGCGGCCGCAATGATGCTCTGTCAGCAAAATCCTTCACTCGGGCAACACGCGCCGATGCGTTTAGTGACTGGTCAGAACGGGGTCGCCGCCCCGCCCCGGGGCCCGGTCAGAACAGCGCACGCGCCAGGGCCCGGCGCGCCGCCGCGACCCGCGGGTCCTCGCCGCCGACGACCTCGAACAGCTCCAGCAGCCGAAGTCGTACGGCATCCCGGTCGTCACCCACCGTGCGCGCGACCGTGTCGATGAGCCGCCCGAAGGCGTCCTCGACATGTCCGCCCACCAGATCCAGGTCGGCGGCGGCGATCTGCGCGCTCACGTCGGCGGGCTTGTCGGCGGCGTCCTTGCGCACCTGCTGCGGGTCGAGACCCTGCACGCGCTGGAGCAACTCGGCCTGCGCGAGCCCGAGTTTGGCCTCCATGTTGGCCGGGTCCGCACTCAGTACGTTCTTGTACGCCTGGACCGCGCCGGCCAAGTCCCCCGCGTCCAGGGCCTGCACCGCGGCCTCCAGCAACGCGTCGTACGGGCCGACCGGTTCGGCGGGAGCGGACTGGGCGCCGCCGCCGGGCTCGGCGTCGGGGTCGACGGCGAGGCCGGTCAGACCGAACCGCTGCTCGGCTACGGTGACGAGCTGGTCCAGCGTCTCGCGGATCTGCGCCTCACCGGCCGCCCCCTGGAAGAGCGGCAGCGCCTGCCCGGCGACGACGGCGAACACGGCGGGAATGCCCTGCACGCCGAACTGCTGCATCAGCATCTGGTTGGCGTCGACGTCGATCTTCGCGAGGAGGAAGCGGCCGTTGTACTCGACGGCGAGCCGCTCCAGTACCGGGCTCAGCTGCTTGCAGGGCTGGCACCACTCGGCCCAGAAGTCGATGACGACGGGCACCTCGGCGGACCGCTGAAGGACCTCCCGCTCGAACCCCGCCTCATCGACGTCGATGACGAGGTCGGCGGGCGAGATGGCCCCTCCCCCGCCCTGCCGGGCGGCCTCGGCACGCACCTGCTCCGCCTTCGCCTTGGCCTCCTGGGCCGCCTTCACCGCGGCGAGGTCGACGACTCCGCTCATGGACATGTTCCGTGGCTGCATGCGTCTATCCTCCCCCGTCCGGCGCGCACTGTGAAAAGCGGTGTGAAAGCCGGGCCCCGCCCGGCCATGATGTCGACGCCGGGTCCCCACCCCACGTCAGTGGTCGTCGCTTTCGCTACGAGACGTAGCGTAATGGCATCGAGTGCCTCCGGAACACCACCCCCCGGTGATCTCCCTCACGACCACACAGAATCCCCGGATATCGCGGGGATATGGTCGGAGGATGCAGAGCCGCACCCCCGCCACCCGCCCCGGCCGCCCGCGCAGCGCGGCCGCGGCCACGGCGATCCTGGCGGCGACGCGGGAGGCTCTGGTCGACCTGGGCTGGTCGAAGCTCACCCTGGGAGACGTCGCGGCGCGCGCGGGGGTAGCGAAAACGACCATTTATCGACGCTGGCCCGGCAAGAACGAGCTGGTGGTCGACGCGGTGGCGGAGCTCTTCGACGAACTGGAGCTTCCCGACCGGGGCTCCCTGGCCGCCGACATCGAGGGCGTGGTCCTCCAGTTCGCGACGATCCTGGACCGCCCCGAGGCGAGAAGCGGCCTGATGGCGGTGGTGGCGGAGTCGACGCGGGACGAGGCGCTCAGGGAACGCATCCGCGAGTCGATCGTCGAACGCCAGAAACGGCTCGTCCTCCAGGGCCGGACCCGCGCCCAGACCCGCGGCGAGCTGCCACCCGAGTCCGATTCCAAGGACGCGGCCCGCACCGCCGACCTCGTCTTCGACGTCGTCGCCGGCGCGGTCGTCCACCGCACCCTGGTCAGCGGCCGCCCCGCCGACGAGGAGTGGGTACGCGGCTTCACCCAGGTCCTGCTGCTGGGCCTGCGGGGAGCGGCCGCGCTCCCCGCCGATCCCTGAGGGGGTCGGCAGGGAGGGAGGGCGGGCGGCTCAGAAGCCCGGCGGCTCCGTGTACACCCCCCACTCGTCCCGCAGGACCCCGCAGATCTCACCGAGGGTCGCCTCGGCCCGGACCGCCTCCAGCATCGGCTCGATCATGTTGGCGCCGCTGCGGGCGGCCGTCAGCATGGTGTCGAGGGCCGTCCGGACCGCCGACTCGTCCCTCGCCGTCCGCCGCGCGGAGAGCACCCGCACCTGCTCGCGCTCCACCTCGTGGCTCACCCGCAGGATCTCCAGGTCGCCGGTGACGGAGCCGGTGTGGGCGTTGACGCCGACGACCCGCTTGTCGCCCTTCTCCAGCGACTGCTGGTAGCGGAACGCCGACTCGGCGATCTCCCCGGTGAACCAGCCGTCCTCGATCCCTCGCAGGATGCCGGAGGTGATCGGACCGATCGGGTGCCGCCCGTCCGGGTGTGCCCTGAGGCCCCGCTCCTTGATCTGCTCGAAGATCTTCTCCGCGTCGGCCTCGATCCGGTCCGTCAGCTGCTCGACGTACCAGGCACCGCCCAGCGGGTCGGCCACGTTGGCGACGCCGGTCTCCTCCATGAGGACCTGCTGGGTGCGCAGGGCGATCTCCGCGGCCTGCTCGGAGGGCAGCGCGAGGGTCTCGTCGAGGGCGTTGGTGTGCAGCGAGTTCGTCCCGCCGAGCACGGCCGCCAGCGCCTCCACGGCCGTACGGACGACGTTGTTGTACGGCTGCTGGGCGGTCAGCGAGACGCCGGCGGTCTGGGTGTGGAAGCGCAGCCACTGCGCCTTGTCGGTCCGCGCCCCGTACACGTCCCGCATCCAGCGCGCCCAGATGCGGCGGGCGGCGCGGAACTTGGCGATCTCCTCGAAGAAATCGACGTGCGCGTCGAAGAAGAAGGACAGGCCGGGAGCGAAGACGTCGACGTCCAGACCTCGGGAGAGGCCCAGCTCGACGTAGCCGAAGCCGTCGGCGAGGGTGTACGCCAGCTCCTGCGCGGCCGTCGCCCCGGCCTCGCGGATGTGATAGCCGGAGACGGACAGCGGCTTGTAGGCGGGGATGCCGGCCGCGCAGTGCTCCATGAGGTCGCCGATGAGACGAAGGTGCGGCTCGGGCTGGAAGAGCCACTCCTTCTGGGCGATGTACTCCTTGAAGATGTCGGTCTGGAGCGTGCCGTTGAGGACGCCCGGGTCGATGCCCTGGCGCTCCGCCGCCACCAGGTACATGCAGAAGACGGGGACGGCCGGCCCGCTGATGGTCATGGACGTCGTCACGTCGCCGAGCGGGATGTCCTTGAACAGGACCTCCATGTCGGCGGCCGAGTCGATGGCGACCCCGCAGTGCCCGACCTCGCCCAGTGAGCGCGGGTCGTCGGAGTCGCGGCCCATGAGCGTCGGCATGTCGAAGGCGACCGAGAGTCCGCCGCCGCCGTTGCGGAGGATCATCTTGTAGCGCTCGTTGGTCTGCTCGGCGTTCCCGAACCCGGCGAACTGCCGGATGGTCCACGTCCGCCCTCGGTAGCCGGTCGGATACAGCCCGCGCGTGTAGGGGTACTCCCCGGGCCACCCGATCCGCTCGAAGCCCTCGTACCTGTCTCCCGGCCGGGGCCCGTACACCGGCTCCACGGGATCCCCCGAGAGCGTGCTGAAATCCGCCGTGCGCTTGCGCGCGGCGTCGTACCGGGCCTGCCAGCGACGGCGGCCCTCCTCGATGGCGTCAGCGTCCATACCCTCGAATTTACTAGGACGTCCTAGTAAATGTCGATGGGAGAACCGCCGTACGCGTCGGTACGGCGGTTGTGTCAGGCGTTGGCGACGGCCGGGGCCTGCCCGCTGACCAGGGGTTCCACCTGCGCGGTGACCTTGCGCTCGACGAAGAAGGCCGCGAAGGGAATCGTCCCGGAGAGCAGCACCCACAGCAGCTTGCCGAACGACCACTTGGCCTTGGAGCCGAGGTCGAAGGCGAAGACCAGGTAGATGATGTAGAGGAAGCCGTGGACCTGGGAGACGGCGAAGGTGACGTCCTCGCCCTTGTCGAAGCCGTACTTGAACACCATGCAGGTGCACAGCACGAGCAGCATGACGGCGGTGACGTAAGCCATCACCCGGTAGCGGGTCAGGACGCTCTTCTTCATGCGTACGAGCGTAACCACCCGTTCCGGGAGATCTTGTCCGGGGCCCGCTCAGCCCTCGTCGAAGTCGTGCGCCGCCACCCTCAGCGGCCGCAGCATCGCGAAGATCTCCGCGCACTCCTCGGCGTCGTACACCCCGAGCCCGAAGTCCATGGCCATCAGGTCGCGGGTGGCGGCCTCGACGACCTCGCGGCCCTTGCCGGTGATGGAGGCGAGCGTGCCGCGCCCGTCGTTGGGGTTGGGCCGCTTGTCGACCAGGCCCGACCTGACCAGCCGGTCGACGGTGTTCGTCACGGACGTGGGATGCACCATGAGCCGCTCGCCGATCTTGGACATCGGCAGCTCGCCGGCCTTGGAGAAGTTGAGCAGCACCAGCGCCTCGTACCGCGCGAACGTCAGCCCGTACGGCTTGACCACCGAGTCGACCTCGGCGAGCAGGATCTGCTGTGCGCGCATGATCGAGGTGATGGCGGCCATCGACGGCACGTTGCCCCAGCGCTGCTTCCAGAGTTCGTCGGCGCGCGCGATGGGATCGAAGGGAAGACTGAGCGGCTTCGGCACGCGACCGACCTTACCGGCCGGTCACATGCCGGTCAGCCCTGTCTCGCCTATCGGTCGGCCGCTCTATACGGCCGCCGGGCCGGCCAGGTCCCTGATCCGGAAGACGGACGTCGACCGGTCCTCGTGCAGACAGGCGTTCATCGGTCGGACCAGGGCCTGGTGGTCGGGGTCGGTCCGCCACCGCTGGACGGCCTGAAGGCTCTCCCACTCGCTGGTGAGCAGCCAGCGGGCGGGATCGTCCAGGGAGCGGCAGAGCTGCTCGCCGAGGTGTCCGGGGAAGCGCTCGGCGCGTTTCAGCACGGACCGGTAGGACTCCACGAAGTCGCTCTCGCGGCCCTCGCGCACGTGGAGCAGGCGCAGGACGCGCACGCGTTCCATGGGTTGCACCGTGCCTCGCGTCAGGACGGGTCGAGGACGACGGGCAGTTCCGCCAGCCCGCGGAAGGCGGGGAACGGCACCGTCATCCAGCGCGCCTCCTCCGGTGCCACCGCCAGGGTCATACGGGGGAACCGGGCGAAGAGCGAGGTGAGGGCGAGCTGCATTTCCAGCCGGGCGAGTGGTGCGCCGATGCAGTAGTGCGGGCCGTAGCCGAAGGCGAGATGGGTCGCCTGCACGTTCGGGCGCTGGACGTCCAGCTCCTCGGGCGCGGCGAACATCTCCGGGTCGCGGTTGGCGCCGGTGATGGAGATCTGGACGAGCGCGCCCTTGGGGATGAGCACGTCCCGGATCACGATGTCCTCCTTCGCGTGCCGGAAGGTCGAGTTCTCCACGGAGGTCTCGAACCGGAAGATCTCCTCGATGGCCGCGTTCATGGAGTTCGCGTCCCGCAGCGCCAGTGCCTTCTGGTCCGGCCGGCTGAGCAGGTGGTAGACGGCGTTGCCGATCTGGTACGCCGTCGACTTGTGGCCGGCGAAGAGCAGCACCCACGCCGTCGAGACGAGTTCGTGGTCGGTGAGCGCGCCTTCCTGGTCCTGGGCCGAGACGAGTGCGCTGAGCAGACCTCCGTCCGGCTCCTGACGCTTTCGGGCGCACAGGTCGACGAGATAGTCGCGCAGATTTCCCTCGGCGATTTCCAGCTTCTTCCGCGCCTCCGGTCCGAAACCGGTCTGCGCGACGGTGGCGGACCATTCCTGGGCCTGCTTGCGCTCGTTCTCCGGGACGCCCAGGAGTTCACAGATGACATGGAGCGGCAGCGGGAAACAGAACTCCGGGAGCAGGTTCACCGCCCCCGACTTCGGGCACTGCTCCAGGAGTTCGTCGGTGATCTGCTGGACGCGCGTCCGCAGCGATTCCACCCTTTTCGGAGTGAAGGTGCTGCCGACGATTCTCCTGAGCCTGGTGTGCTTCGGCGGGTCGGAGAAGAGCATGTTGTCGTCGAGCGCGATCGACGAGTCGCCGAAGATGCGGTGGTAGGCGTCGATGGCGCCGTACATGTCCTTGCTCAGCCGAGGGTCGGCGAGGGCGGCTCGGGCGTCGTCATAACGCGTGATGAGGTACGTCTCGACGCCGTGCGGCGGAGACAGCGGGCAGACCGGCGCCTTGTCCCGGAGCGCGGCGTACACGGGATGCGGGTTGGCCCGGAACTCCCGGGTGCAGTTCGAGGCCGCTGCCGCGGCCTCCTCGGGTGACAGTGCCTCGGATTCCTCGGATGCGAATGCTTGCGTCATGACTGGTCCCCGGGTCGGCGTGAATTTCCGTGGTCGGAGCCACAGTTTCCCGGGCCGCACCGCGCCGCAAACGATGCTGGTCCATATGGGTCGGCTCGCCGGAACACGTGTGTGTGACAGTCCTACTTGGTAAACATCGTCGACGTGAGCGGACACGAAGCGGAATCTGTACCTGTTCTCATCGTGGGCGGATCCCTGGTGGGTCTTTCCACTTCGGTTTTCCTGGGGCGCCTCGGAATCGAGCACATGCTCGTGGAACGGCACGCCGCGACCTCCACGCACCCGCGCGGCCGCGGCAACAACGTGCGCACCATGGAGATTTACCGGACCGCCGGCCTGGAGTCACGTATCCGTGAGGCGGCCCGTGTGCTCTCCGGGAACGACGGCATCCTCCAGGTGGACAGACTCACCGGGACGCAGCGCCGCTGGATCGTCGGGGACATCTCCGGCGGCATGGACATCTCCCGGGTGAGCTCCTCCGACTGGTGTCTGTGCAGCCAGAACGACCTCGAACCCGTGCTGCTGGAGTACGCCCGCGAACAGGGTGCCGACATCCGCTTCAGCTCGGAGCTGCTCTCCTTCGCCGAGCACGCGGACGGGGTACGGGCCCAGATCAGGCGCCGGGACACCGACGAGACGTACACCGTGGACGCCCAGTACGTGGTGGCCGCCGACGGTCCGCGCAGCCCCGTCCGGGGCCACCTGGCGATCGGTCAGTCGGGGCCGGGCGAGCTGTTCCACAACGTCAGCGTGACGTTCCGCAGCAGGACCCTGCAGGACCACGTCGGAGACCGGCGGTTCGTCGTCTGCTACGTCACCGACCCCGCCGGCGAAGGCGCCCTGCTGCCGGTGGACAACAAGGAGCGCTGGGTGATCCACGTGCCCTGGTATCCCGACCGGGGCGAGGAACTGGAGGACTTCACCGACGAGCGCCTTTCGGCACACATCCGCGCGGCCGTCGGCGTGCCCGACATCGACGTCGAGATCACCGGCAAGGCGCCCTGGCACGCCTCGAAGCGGGTCGCCGACAGCTACGGCGCCGGCCGAATCTTCCTGGCCGGCGACTCGGCCCACGAGATGCCGCCCACCGGGGCGTTCGGCTCCAACACCGGCATCCAGGACGCCCACAACCTGGCCTGGAAGCTGGCCGCGGTGCTGCGCGGCTGGGCCTGCACGTCGTTGCTCGACAGCTACGAGCTCGAACGGCGCCCCGTCGCCCTCGCGACCGGCACGCGCGCGTGCGTGCAGGCCGCCGACGAGCAGCACCCGGGCTTCAGCCCCGCAGCCGGACGCAACAACGACCCGGCGGACCTGATGACCGTCGCCCTGTGCTACCGGTACGCGTCCAACGCCGTGGTGGGCGCCCACGCGGAGCAGCCGATCGTGCCCGACGCCTTCCAGCTGGGCGGTGAGCCGGGCAGCCGCGCGCCCCATATGTGGGTCATGCGCGGCGACATGAGGATCTCCACGCTCGATCTGTACGAGCGTTCCTTCGTGCTGCTCGCCGGGTCCGGCGGGCAGAAGTGGCGGACCGCGGTGGAGCGGGCCTCGCTGAACCTGGGCGTGCCCATCGAGGCGTACCTCGTGGGGACCGGACCCGATCACGACCTCGTGCCCGACACGGACGCCGACTGGGCGGAGTTGCACGGCACGGCCGAGGACGGTGCGGTGCTCGTACGGCCCGACGGCTTCGTCGCCTGGCGGGCGGACGCCGCGATGCCGGACGCCGACCGAGTCCTGACGAACGTGATGCAGAGCCTGCTGTGCCGTGACTGAACACCCGCCCCACCCCCGCTCCCCCTTCCGCAGACCCACCCCGAGGACGCTGCCATGACCCTTGCCGGACGCATCGACGTCCATCACCACTTCACCGCCCCGGCCTGGCTGGACTGGGCCGAGGAACGCGGTGTCGTCAACCGCGAGAAGCTGCCCTGGTGGACCCGCTGGGACCTGAACGCGGCGCTGGAGATCATGGACAAGACGGGGATCGGCACCTCCGTCATGACCGTGGCGATGCTGGGCCGGTTCCGTGAGCAGGCCGAGCGCAAGGAGAGCGCCCGGGTCGCCCTGCGGGCCGCGGCCGACGTCGTCGAGGCCGACCCCGCGCGCTTCGCCTTCTTCACCCCCGTCTTCCTCGACGACCTGGAGCTCTCCTCGTGGAGCGTGCGGCACGGTCTGGACGAGCTCGGGGCGATCGGGGTGAGCACCCGCACCAGCGTCAACGGCGTCTTCCTCGGCGACGAGTCGCACGACCGGCTGCTCCAGGAGCTGAACGACCGGTCCGCGGTCATCAGCACGCACCCCATGGAGGTGGCGGTCCCCGGCAAGGACGGCGGCGAGGGGCTGCCCGGGACGCCGCCCTTCGTGTGCGACTTCCTGCTGGACACCACGCGCGCGGCCATCAACCTGATCCGCAACGGCACCCTGGACCGCTATCCGAACCTCAGCTTCATCCTCCCGCACGGCGGGGGCTTCCTCCCCTACATGGCCACCCGGCTCGACCTCTTCGGCGGGCGCATCAACCCGCCGATCGAGCCCGGCCGGGTCCAGGACTACCTGCACCGGTTCTACTTCGACACGGCCGGCCCCATGTCACCCTCGGCCACGCCCACCCTGCTGGCCACGGTCGACCCCGACCGCATCCTCTTCGGCACCGACTGGCCGCCCACCCCCGCGCACGTCATCGTCGACAGCGTGACGCCCGCCCTGGACGGCGACCCGTTCCTCTCGGAGCAGCAGCTCCAGGGCATCAACCGGGAGAACGCGCTGCGGCTGATGCCGGGCCTCGCGCGTTCGTAGAACTCATGGGGTTCGCAAAGGGCCGCCGCCCGCGCTGAGTCTGCGCGGGCGGCGGCCCTTTCCGGTCTGTTCCGGGTTCGGCGGTGTCAGCGTTCCCACTGGTAGAAGCAGCGCGCCATCGCGTCCTTCGGACTCCGCCAGGTCTCCGGGTCGTACGGGCTGACGAAGGCTTCGAGCCGCTTGCTGATGCCGACGAACTCGGGGTGCTGGGCCACCTTGGCGATGGCGGGTCCCGGGTCCTGCTCCGCCTCGATGAAGTGCATGTACACATCGCCGAACTGGAACAGGGAGCGCTTGGTCACCCCGACCAGGTGCGGGAGTTCGCCGCGGTCGGAGTCCGCGAAGACGTCGGCGATGTCCTTGGCCGACTGCGGGGCCATCCTGGCGACGATCAGTCCGTGGTGCATTCGGCCTCCACCCGCTTGCGGATGAGCTCCATCTGGATGGGCGAGTTGCGGTTGATGATCTCCGTCATCCCGGCGTCGTCGACCGGGGCGTCGGGCTTCATCGCGAAGTCCTGCGTCCAGTGCATCCGGGTGCCGCGGGGGGTCTCCTCGTACTCCCACACGATGTTCATGAACTCGAACGGGCCGGTCTCGACCCTGCGGGCACGGACGACGAGCTTCTCGCGGTCGGCGACCCGCTCCGACACCCAGCTCCACACCTTGCCGTTCTCGTCGGGGTGCATGGTCAGGCGGAAGGTCACGGTGTCGCCCTCGCGGGAGAGCACCTCGCAGGAGGCGTACTCGCTGAACAGCTGGGGCCAGCGGTCCAGGTCGTTCGTCATGTCCCAGACGAGGTCGACGGGTGCGGCGATGGTGATCTCGTTCTCGGTGTGTCCGGGCACTTCAGGCTCCTGTCGTGAGGGCGCCGTTGACGAGGTCGAGGAAGGCGCGGGGGCTCTTGCAGCGCTCGGCGTCGGTGGGCAGCGCCCGCCCGTGCCGGTTCTCCAGTTCGCCCACGATGCCGAGCAGGCCGAGCGAGTCCAGTCCGAACTCGCCGAAGGGTGTGTCCACCCGGCGTTCGAGTTCCTGCGGGTCCACGGTCACGCCGGCGGCCTTCTTCATCAGTGCGGCCAGTTCCTCGACGGTCACTTCGGTCACGTCGGTGGTCATGCGGGGTTCTCCTTGTTGTTCCTGTTCGGTTCAGCGGGCCGGTCCGGGGCCACGGCGCAGGACGAGCGCCGCGTTGGAGCCCATGAGTCCCCGGCTGAGGACCAGCGCGGTGCGCAGCTCGGCCGGGCGGGGCCTGGCGGTGACCAGGTCGATGTCGTGGCAGATGTCGAAGACGCCGGGCGTCGGCGGGATCTGCCCGTGCTCCATGGCCTGCACCGCGGCCACGATGTCCAGCAGCGGCGCCCCGCAGTACGACCGTCCGATGCCGGTCTTGGGGGCGGTCACCGGCACGCGGGTGCCGTGCGGGCCGAGGGCGTCGGCGAGGGCGAGCGCCTCCGCGCGGTCCGCCTCGGGGATGCCCATCGCGTCGGCGAAGACCACGTCGATCTCCTCCGGTGCGCAGCCGGCCTCGTCGAGGGCACCGCGGATGGCGTGCGCGAGCCCCTCCCGCGACCGGTCCCAGCGGGAGGCACCGGTGAAGGTGGCGGCGTGTCCGGCCACGGTGGCCCGCACGAACGCGTCCCGGCGCCGGGCCCGTTCCAGGTCCTCCACGACCAGGACGGCACCGCCCTCGGCGGGTACGAAACCGCAGGCCGCCGCGGTGAAGGGGCGGTAGGCGCGGTCCGGGTCGGCCTCGGTGCTGAGCTCGGGATAGCCGAGCTGGCAGACACCCGAGTAGGGGGCGAGCGGCGCCTCGGCGGCCCCGACCACGACCACTTCGGTCCCCCGGTGCACGGCCCGTGCGGCGTGCGCGACGGCGTCCAGGCCACCCGCCTCGTCGCTGGCCACCACCCCGCAGGGGCCCTTGAAGCCCTTGCGTATGGAGATCTGGCCGGTGCTGGCCGCGTAGAACCAGGCGATGGACTGGTACGGCCCGACGAACCGGGATCCCTGTCCCCACAGCTTCTGCAGTTCGCGCTGGCCGAACTCGCCGCCGCCGGACCCGGCCGCGGTGACCACGCCGACGGAGTACGGCGAGTCGGCGGCGCTGCTGCTCAGCCCCGCGTCCTGGAGGGCGGCGTCGGCGGCGGCCAGCGCGAAGTGGGTGAACTTGTCGGTCTGGACGAGGAAGGTCTCCTCGATGAGGGCCGACGGGTCGAATCCGCGGACCTCGCCGGCGACCCGGAGCGGAAGGTGCTCGCAGCCCTCCCGGGTGATCCGGTCCAGTACGCTCGCGCCCTCCTTGACGGACTTCCAGTAGGTGTCCGCGTCCAGTCCGTTGGGCGCGACCACACCGAGGCCGGTGACCGCGGTGTGCCGGGTGCCTCGACCGCTCATCGTCGTCTCCTCCCACTCGGCCCCGTCAGCAGCACCGCGGACTGGAACCCGCCGAAGCCGCTGCCCACGGAGAGCACGTTGTCGAGCCTGCGCGGGCGGGCGGTGCGCGGGACGTAGTCCAGGTCGCACTCGGGGTCCGGGGTCTCGTAGTTCGCCGTCGGCGGGACCACCTGACGGGCCAGCGCGAGCACACAGGCGACGACCTCGATCGCGCCGATCGCGCCGAGCGAGTGGCCCACCATGGACTTGATCGAGCTCATGGGCGTGTCGTAGGCGTGGGCGCCCAGCGACTTCTTGACCGCGGCGGTCTCGTGCCGGTCGTTCTGCCGGGTGCCCGAGCCGTGCGCGTTGACGTAGTCGATCTCCGTGGGGTCGACGCGCGCGTGGTCGAGCGTGTCGTCGATGGCCCGGGCCATCTCCAGGCCCTCACAGGTCAGTCCGGTCATGTGGTAGGCGTTGCCGAAGGTGGCGTAGCCGCCGATCTCGCAGTAGATGTGCGCACCGCGCGCCCGGGCGTGCTCCAGCTCCTCCAGGACGAGTACGGCGGCGCCCTCGCCCATGACGAAGCCGTCGCGCTGTGCGTCGAAGGGTCGGGAGGCGTGCTCCGGGTCGTCGTTGTTGGGGGAGGTGGCCTTGATGGCGTCGAAGCAGGCCATGGTGATCGGGGAGATCGGGGAGTCCGAGGCGCCGGCTATGCAGAGGTCGGCGCGGCCCTCCTCGATGGTGTGGAAGGCGTAGCCCACCGCGTCGAGTCCGGAGGTGCAGCCGGTGGACACGGTCTGTACCGGGCCCTGGGCGCCGAACCGCTCCGCGACGTCCGCGGCCAGTGTGCTGGGCGAGAACGCCCGGTGCAGCTGCGGCTCGGCGGCACGGTGGTCGACGTCCCAGCGCTGTCCGCGTTCGCTGACGAGGACGTAGTCGTGTTCGAGCCGGGTCGTGCCGCCGACGGCGCTGCCCAGCGACACCGCCACCCGCCAGGGGTCCTCGGCGGCGAAGTCGACACCGCTGTCGGCGACGGCCTCCCGGGCGGCGACGAGGGCGAACTGTATGTACCGGTCGGCGCGTTCCACGACGTCGATGTCGAGGCCGTGCGCGAGCGGGTCGAAGTCGCACTCGGCGGCGATCCGGGAGCGCAGGCCCGCGGGGTCGAACAGGGTGATGCCGCGGGTCGCCGTACGGCCGTTGGAGAGCAGGTCCCAGAACGCCGGCACCCCGATCCCGCCCGGGGCGACCACGCCTATACCGGTGACCGCCACCCGCCGGGTCATGACAGCACCCCTGGGCGTTCCGGCTGCGCACCCTCCCCCTGGACGAGCGGGTACGTCTGGACGTCGTCGCTGATCTCGGGGGCCTCGGTGTCGACGTGGCCGAGCTTCGGGTTCGGTGCGAGGGGGCCCAGATGGAAGATCATGCGGGCTTCCTCGTCGCCGACGTTGCGGAAGCGGTGGCGCATGTCGATGGGGATCATGAGGCCCTGGTCGGACCGGAGAGGAAACGTTTCCCCATCCAGGTCGACCTCCAGCCTGCCCTCGACGACGTAGATGAACTCCTCGGAGTACGGGTGATAGTGCTCGCTGATGCGTTCGCCGGGCTGGATGATGGCCAGGCCCATGAAGCCGCTCGTGGCACCCACCGTGACCGGGGTGAGCAGGGTGCGCAGGTCGCCGCCGCGCTTGCGGTTGGGCTCGATCTCGTTCAGGTCCACGACGCGCGGGCGCATCTTGTCCATGGTCTGTCTCCAGGTCGTTCGGTGGGGGCGGGTCGCTGTACGGGGCCCTGGACGGCGGCCGCTGTGCGGTTCGCTGTGCGGTCCGCCGGACCGGCGGTTCGCTCGGCGGGTCCCGGTGCGACTCCCTGTTCGGTCAGGACTGCGCTGCCCTGCGGTCGGTGATCAGTGCCATGTCGGCGTGCGTCAGGAGACGGGTCGCCTCCCGTTCGCCCCTGAGCGGTCCCTCGACGCCGAGCGCGTCGCCGTCGAGCAGCCGGGCCAGCACGGCGGCCTTCCTCGGGCCGTGGATGCCGAGTGCCATGACCGGATCGGTCTCGGGGTCGCCCCGTACGTCGATGAGGCGGACGACGATGTCCTCGCGCTGGAAGACGGTGCTGCGGTGCACGGGCCCTGCCGGGTCGGCCGCGGCGGTCTCGTCCTGCCTCGCGAGGAACCGGGCCAGCGCCATTCCGCAGCCCTCTTTGGCCGGGTAGTAGAGGGCGCGCCGGGTGAGGCCGGCCGGTTCCGGGCCGCCGCGGGTCACGTGGTGGACCGGGGGCATGGCGGCACGGGCGAAGAAGGTCCGGGCGGACTCGGGGTCGGTGAGATCCCGGTGCTGCTCCAGGTGGGGGTTGAGGGCCTCTTCGACGGCCCGGATCTCGGGCTGGCGGGAGACGTGGCGCAGCGCCGTCGTGAGGTCGCCCTCGACCTCCACGGTTCTGACGACCCGGTTGCCGTGCATGAACAGGGTGGTGCGGCGCAGTCGCGTGCTGTCGTCGACGCGGGCCTCTGGTGGGGCGTAGCCGGCGAGGATCTCGGCGACCTTGGACTCGGAGCCGGGTTTGACGGTGAAGGTCAGGGCGTGGCGGATGACCCCGTCGCCGACGCGTACGTTCCTCTGGAGGCCGTCGGTGCGGGGGTGGGCGCCGCCGGTTTGGCCGCCGGTCTCGCGGACGATGCCGTAGCGCAGCGAGCGGATCTCGCGGGCGCAGCGGGTCAGGGGCCGGACGGTCTCGATGTGCTCGTCGCTGTTGACCCAGGCGTGGTACGGCGGGGCGGTGGCCCATTCGCTCGTGATGAGCCACTGGGACGGGTTCTCCAGGGACTGGCACAGTTGGTCACCGAGGTGACCGGGGACGGACGCGACGCGGTCGCGCATCTGCTCGTACGCGTCCAGGAACTGTTGCTCGGCGCCTTCGTGGAGGTCGACCAGCAGAAGGACTCGCATCCTGGAGCCGTCGAACGCCGACTGGGATGTGTAGGGCGAAGTGGTCATCCGGCAGACCCTTCCTTCGCGGGAGCAAGCGGCGGCCGTCCGTGTCCACCAGCGCGAACGCGGGTTTCGGCCCTGAGCCTTCATCGTGGGTCAGGGCCCTGGGGTCCGCGAGCCGCGCGGGCCAATTGAGGGAACTGCGGGGGGGGTGGGTGGGGCATGTGCCGTTGCTGGCGCGTGGGTTGGGGTACGGGGGGGGTGCCTGCGGCGGGGCGTGGCGGCTTGGTGGGGGTGCGCGTGGCGCGGTACAAGGCCCTCCCCAGGCCCTTTCAGCCCGCCCACGGGGGCTACTCCGACCCAGGCACTTCCAACCCCGCCCGGCACTTGAGAACAAGACCAGCCGCAGCCCCCACCCACCCGCAGGGGGCTACGCGCCCCCAGGCACCCCAGCCCGTCCGGCGTTTGAGGACAAGGCCGGAGGCCGATGGGGGTCCAGGGGGCGCAGCCCCCTGGCGGGGTCGAAGGGGCGGAGCCCCTGGGGATGGGACGGGTAGGGGCGGCGGGGGCGAGGAAAGGCCCCGGTCGGGCAAGTCGCCGGGGGGACTTGGTCAGTCGGCCAGGTGGCGTTCCACCGTGGCGACCTTGGACGTGAGTCCGTCCGTCACGCCGGGCCGGATATCGGCCTTGAGGACCAGGGAGACCCGAGGCGCCCGCGCCTCAACCGCGGCCACGGCTCGCTTGACCACGTCCATGACCTCGTCCCACTCACCCTCGACGGAGGTGAACATCGCATCGGTGCGATTGGGCAGACCGGACTCACGAACCACCCGGACGGCGTCGGCGACGTACTCCCCCACGTCCTCGCCGACACCCAGCGGTGTCACGGAGAAGGCGACGATCATGCGTTGACGATCCCTTCCTTACGGGCACGGGTGGCGATGACCGCGTCCTCGGCCTCGCGCTTGAGCCTGCGGTCGGCGAAGAACCCGCCGGTCGGCAGGACGGAGAGGACGAAGTAGAGCGCGGCGGTCTTCAGCGGCCACTTGGCACGGTTCCAGGCGTCCGCCCAGAAGATCACGTACAGGATGAAGAGGACGCCGTGGACCGCCCCCATCACGGGCACCGCGTTGAAGTCCGTGGTCCGCTTCAGCACCGAGCAGACGAGCAGGAGCAGGAACGACACCGCCTCGGGGGCCGAGACGAGGCGGAGGCGGCGGAGGGAGGTGGCGGTCTTGATGTCCACGGGTCACCTTCGGTGGGTTCGGTGGGTTTCGGGTCTTCGGGTCTTCGGGTCTTCGGGGTTTCAGGGATTCGGGGTTTCAGGGATTCAGGGAGAGACGTTCCGTCGTTCGGACGAGCTTGTGAACGCAAGCACAAACGCTCGTCCATTGTGGCAAACACCGGGGCGTGGGTCGGCCTCGGGGTGGCGTCAGGGATGAAGTCCACCCTCAGGATCTGTTGGCGGTGGGCACCGCCGGTTACCTTCGCTGCGTGGCGATGTTCCGACTGCAAGGCAGCAAGGTGCTCGCCGTCGACATGACCGGGGATGCCGTGAAGGCGAAGAACGGCTCGATGGTCGCGTACGACGGGCAGATGGCCTTCAAGAAGATGAGCGGTGGCGGTGAGGGCCTGCGGGGCATGGTGACCCGGCGGCTCACCGGTGAGCAGATGACGGTGATGGAGGTGAAGGGGCACGGGACGTGCTGGTTCGCGGACCGGGCCTCCGAGATCAACCTGGTGAACCTCCAGGGCGACAAGCTGTACGTCGAGTCGAGCAACCTGCTCGCGACCGACGCGGGACTGCGGACCGGCACGTCCTTCACGGGGATGCGGGGCGCCTCACAGGGCAACGGGCTGTTCACGACGACCGTCGAGGGGCACGGGCAGGCGGCGATCATGTCGGACGGGCCAGCTGTGGTGCTGCGGGTCAGTTCGCAGTATCCGCTGACCGTCGATCCTGGGGCCTATGTGGCTCATCAGGGGAATCTGCGGCAGTCCTTCCAGTCCGGTGTGACGTTCCGCACGCTCATGGGGGAAGGCGGCGGCGAGGCCTTCCAGATCCGGTTCGAGGGGGACGGGCTGGTGTACGTACAGCCGAGCGAGCGGAACACGATCGCGGGGGACGTGTGAGATGGGCTTCCGTGAGATCAACTCCAGGATGGTCGAGGCGACCGTCGTGCCGGGGCAGAAGCTGTTCAGCCAGCGGGGCGCCATGCTCGCCTACAAGGGGGACGTCTCCTTCACCCCGAACATGGCCGGCGGCCAGGGCGGGATCATGTCGATGATCGGGCGCCGGGTCGCCAACGAGGACACCCCGCTGATGGCCGTCGAGGGCAGCGGGACCGTGCTTTTCGGGCACGGCGGGCACCACGTCCAGGTGATCAACCTCTCCGGCGACACCCTGTGCGTCGAGGCGGACCGCCTCCTCGCCTTCGAGGGCACCCTCCAGCAGGGCACGATGTTCCTCGGCTCGCAGGGCGGGGTCATGGGCATGGTGCGCGGGCAGATCAGCGGGCAGGGGCTGTTCACGACGACCCTGAAGGGGCACGGGGCCGTGGCCGTCATGGCGCACGGCGGCGTCTTCGAGATCCCGATCACCCCGCAGCGCCCGGTCCATGTGGACCCCCAGGCCTATGTCGCCCACCACGGCGACGTGCGCAACAAGCTGTCGACGGCGCTGGGCTGGCGCGACATGGTGGGCCGGGGCTCCGGTGAGGCCTTCCAGCTGGAGCTCAGCGGAAGCGGTGCGGTGTACGTCCAGGCGTCGGAGGAGAAGCTGTGAGCCCCTACGGAACCCCCGGCGGCTTCGGAACCCCCGCCGGTCCCACGGTCTTCGACCCGGCGACCCTGCCCTGCGACGACAACGTCAACGCCTACACCTTCTGCGTGGAGCTCAAGGGGAGCCAGTGGTTCCTGCAGAAGGGGAAGATGATCGCCTACTACGGCTCGATGGAGTTCAACGGCGTCGGACACGGCCGGCTCGACCGACTTGTCCGTACGTCCTTTCATTCGCCTCTGCACGCGAGCGACTGGGTCGTGGCCGAGGGCTCGGGAAAGATGCTGCTGGCCGACCGGGCCTTCGACGTGAACTCGTACGACCTCGAAGACGGCAACCTGACCATTCGCTCCGGCAACCTGCTCGCTTTTCAGCCAACTCTCGCACTCAAACAATCGATCGTGCCGGGTTTTCTGACACTGATCGGAACCGGAAAGTTCGTGGCCGCATCTAACGGTCCGGTGGTGTTCATGGAACCCCCGATCCGGGTGGACCCGCAGGCGCTCGTCGGCTGGGCCGACTGCCCGTCGCCGTGCCACCACTACGACCATGGCTACATGACCGGCGTGATGGGCGGTCTACGTGCACTGACAGGCCTCGGCGGGGCCTCCGGAGAGGAGCACCAGTTCGAGTTCGTCGGAGCGGGTACGGTCCTGCTCCAGTCGACCGAGACCCTGCTGGCCGAGCAGGCCACGGGGGCTGTTCCGTCGGGGGCCGGAGTACCGGGTGCCGGCGGGACGCACACAAGCCCTTCACAGACGGCCGGTACACAGCGCCTTCCCGGACAGCTCGGAGACCTCCAGCGTCGCTTCGGGCTGTGAGCGGTAGTCTGCGGAGTGTGACATCGAACGTGTGCGCACACAGGGATGTCACAGAAAACCCTCGCTAGTTCGCCTTTCAACTTTTTAGGTAGACTTCATTCATGGAGACCGAGACGGCCACCCACTGGCTGACCGATGCGGAGCAGTGCGCCTGGCGCACCCACCTGGAGGTCAACAGGCTCTTGACGTACCAGCTCGAGAAGGACCTGCAGCCGTTCGGCCTGACAATGAACGACTACGAGATCCTGGTGAACCTCTCCGAGTCGGACGACGTACGGATGCGGATGAGCGACCTCGCGTCCGCCACCCTTCAGTCCAAGAGCCGCCTGTCCCACCAGATCACCCGGATGGAGAACGCGAACCTGGTCCGGCGTGAGAACTGCGAGTCCGACCGCCGCGGGCTCTACGCGGTCCTCACCGAGCACGGCATGGAGACCATGCAGAAGGTCGCGCCGCATCATGTGGCGTCGGTGCGCCGGCACTTCATCGACCTGCTGTCCCCCGACTCCCTGACGGAGCTCGACAAGGCCCTCAAGCCCATCGCCGAGCACCTGCGCGGCCAGCGGGGACGCCCGTGAGCCGGGGCCCCCGGCTCTAGCGAGCCTGCGGCAGGCGGAGTTCGAACAGGGCTCCGCCCGCCGGCGCCCGGCCCACGGTGAGCGTGCCCCCGTGCCGTACGGCGACGTCCCGGGCGATGGCCAGGCCCAGCCCGGCACCGCCGTCGTCACGGCTGCGGGCCTCGTCCAGCCGGACGAACCGCTCGAAGATCCGCTCCCGGTCGGCCTCGGCCACCCCGTCCCCGTCGTCGGCGACGGCCACGACAGCCCACTCCCCCTGCCGTTCGACGGTCACGGTGACCGCCGAGCGTGCGTGCCGTCCGGCGTTGTCCAGCAGGTTGGTGAGCACCCGCCCGACCTGCGCCCGTGACCCGGCCACCGTCACGGCCCCCGCGTCCACCGTCACTCCCGTGCGCCCCTCGGCCTGTTCGCGAGCCAGTGCGCCGAGGTCGAACCGTGTGTCGCCGGGCCGCTCCCCCGCGTCCAGACGGGCGAGCAACAGCAGGTCGGAGGCGAGATCCTGGAGTCGTACGGTGTCCTGCACGGCGCCGTCGAGGTCGAGCAGCTCGGGGTGCGCGGTGCCCACCTCCAGCTGGGTGCGCAGGGACGCGATCGGGCTGCGCAGCTCGTGCGAGGCGTCCGCGACGAACCGGCGCTGGCGTTCCACCGAGGCCTGGAGGGCGGCCAGCGTCTCGTTCGTGGTCAGCGCGAGACGGGCGACCTCGTCGTGGGTGTCCGGCACCGGCACGCGACGGGCGAGGTCCTCGGACGCGGTGATCGCCGCCATCTCGGTGCGGATCCCCTCGACCGGGCGCAGGGCGCGCCGGGTGACCAGCCAGGTGACGCCCGCGACGACGCCGAGCAGCAGCGGGAAGCCGATCAGCATGACCGTCAACGCCGTCCTGACGGCGCTCTGTTCGGCGGAGAGCGGCGCGCCCGCGTACACGGTCAGCTGCCCCCGGCCCTCGACCTCGACATGGACCTCGGCGAAGCGGTAGTCGTCGCTCTCGCCGTCGAGCGTGGCGGTGCCGTTCGTGAAGCTGGTGTGTTCGCTGATCTCGCCCGGTTCGAGGGCTTCGCCGGCCGAGTCGTCGTCGGCGTCGTCGGCGTCGTCGCCGGGGTCCTCACCGCTGTCGGCCGTACCGGGCGAGGTCCGCGGCTGTGGCCGCACCGCCTCGCTGCCCGTGCCGCTGATCCGTTCCAGGTCCTCACTGGCCGCGAGCAGGTTCCCCTGCTCGTCGAGGATTTGGACGGGTTCGTCGTTGTCCACCGACAGCGGTTCGTCCGGACGCTTCAGCGCGATGTCCGTGGCCACGGCCCGTGCGGTGTGCTCCGCCTCCGTGCCGGCCTGCCCGACCAGGTTGGACCGCAGCGACAGCAGTACGGCGGTCCCGGCCGCGACCAGTGCCACGGCGACCACCAGGGTGGCGGCCAGCGTCGCCCGGGACCGGACGGAACCGAACAGAGGGCGCCTCATGGCGATGCCTCCATTCGCTCCAGCCGGTAACCGGCCCCGCGCATCGTCCGGATGAGCCCGGCGCTCAGCTTGCGCCGCAGGGTGCTGACGTACACCTCGACGATGTTCGGATCGCCCTCGTACGCGAAGTCCCAGACGTGCTCCAGGATCTCCGCCTTGGACACCACCTCGCCGGCCCGCACCACGAGTTGCTCCAGGACCGCGAACTCCTTGGCGGTGAGGACCACTTCGGCGTCGCCGAGGAAGACGCGGCGCGCGGCGGTGTCGACCTTCAGATCCCCGTGGACGTGCACGGGCGAGGCGCCGGCACCCTGTCCTCCGCGCCGCAGCAGCGCCTTGACGCGGGCGACCAGGACGACGTACGAGAACGGCTTGGTCAGGTAGTCGTCGGCGCCGGTGTCCAGCCCCTCGGCCTCGTCGTACTCGCCGTCCTTGGCGGTCAGCATCAGGATCGGCACGTCGTGGCCGGCGGCGCGCAGGGCGGCGCAGACGCGGTAGCCGTTCATGCCGGGGAGCATGATGTCGAGGAGCACGAGGTCGTACGACCCCTCCGAGGCCCGGTACAGCCCTTCCCTGCCGTCGTGGACGACGTCGACGGCGTAGCCCTCGGCCGTCAGGCCCTTGGCGAGCGACAGGGCCAGCCGCTTCTCGTCCTCCACGATCAACAGGCGCATGCGTAAAGGTTCGCAAAGCAAAGCTGAAGATCTCTTCAGGGGGCTTCAGGTTCCTCTCAGCGTCGGTTCGGCAGATTGGTCTGCGTCGAAACGAAGTCATACGAAACGACGTAGAACATGACCACCCGGGAGGGAACCCCATGAAGCGCAACATCGTCATCGCCACCGTCGCCGCCGCGGCCCTGATCGGAGGCGGCACCGTCGCGGCCTACGCGGTCGGCGGCGACGAGAGCGCGCCCACGCAGCGGCAGTCGAACGTGCGGGTCGCCGACGACGACCGGGACGACGACGCTCAGGACGCGGCCGAGGACAAGGCGGACGACCGGAACGACGACGACCGTACGGCGGTCACCGGCACCCGCGTCACCGCCGCCGACGCGATCACCGCCGCGCTCGCGCACACGCCGGGCACCGCCGTCTCCGCCGACCTGGACGACGACGGCTCCCACGCCTGGGAGGTGAACGTCGTCAAGGGCGACGGCACCGAGCACGACGTCCGGGTCTCCGCCGACAACGGCAAGGTCCTCGGCGTCCAGCGCGACGACGATGACGACAACGACGGCCGTGAGGACCTCGCCGCGCTGAAGGGCGCGGGCGTCGACGCCGGCGAGGCCGCCCGGGCCGCGTCGGCGAAGGGCACCGTCACCGACGTCGACCTGGACGACGACGGTCCCGCCGCCTGGAACGTGGACACCACGAAGGGCGAGTGGAAGGTCGACCTCAAGACGGGCAAGGTCACCCAGGACCAGGACGACGACTGACGCCGAGCGCCTCACGTCACAGCGTGACCCGAGGGGTACGGGACATCCCGTACCCCTTCTCGCGTCCCGGCGCAGTCCGCGCCACGGCCAGTGCCGTCAGCAGCATCACGCCCCCGGTCACCGCGAAGCACACGCCTACGGACAGCCGCCCGACCAGCACACCGGCCGCCGCGGCACCGGCCGTACTGCCCGCGTTGACGGCCGTGTTGACCCAGGCCCCGGCCTGGACCCGGGCCTCGGGCGCGGCGGTCTCGTCGGCGATGAGATACGCGGTGGTGATCAGCGGCGACACGAAGACACCGGCGACCGCGACCGCCACGGCGAGGGCGCCAAGCCCCTGCGTCAGTGCCGCCGCGCACAGCGCCAGTCCCAGTCCGGCGGCCTGCACGGCCAGCCGTGTCCCGGCGGCGCACCGCCATGCCACCGCCCCGTTGAGCAGCCCGCCGACGGCGCTTCCGGCGGACAGCGCGGCGAGCACCCAGGCGGCGCTGCCCGCGCCGTGGCCGCTTCCCCCGGCGAAGACGACGACCAGCAGATCGAGCACGCCCAGGGCGAGGCCGACGCCCGCGGCGGCGATCACCGGCCGGCCGAGACCCCGCAGTACCCGCCGCCCGGCCGCACCCGGCCCCGCCTCGCGTCCGCCGGCCGGCACCGCGCGCACCACGGGCGACGACACGAACCCGGCCGTCCCCACGACCATCAGCCCCGCCCCGAGGAGCACCCCGGCCGCCGGCGGGGCGAACCCGACGAGGACGCCCACCAGCAGCGGCCCCGAGACGAAGAGCAGTTCCTCCGCGACGGCGTCGAGGCTGTAGGCGCGCTGCGTCAACGCCCGGTCCGGGGCCATCCGCCCCCACACGGCACGCATGGTGGGCCCGAGCGGCGGAGTGCAGGCACCGGCGAGGGCGGTGACGACCCCGAGGGCGAGCGGCGAGGCGACACCCGGCCGCCACGCGAGCGCCGCGAGCAGTCCGAGCAACGCCGAGTGGGCCGCGGCCATCGGCACGAGGGCCCGGCGCGGCCCGTGCCGGTCGATCAGGGCCGCCCGCGCGGGCGACAGGAAGACGCTGGTACCGGAGAACAGCGCCATGACGACGCCGGCCACCGCATACGACCCGGAGGCCCGGGTCACCGCGAGCATCACCGACAGCGGGGCGACACCGTAGGACAGCCTGCCGAGCAGGGCGGCGGCGAAGGTTCGGCGGGCATGGGGGATCCGGAGAACGGCGGCATACGAAGGCCGCGCCACAGATGTGGAAGACACAGGGGGGATTCCTCGACTCAAGGCGGAAAGGGGACGCCGAAGCGCCACGCCGGTCACGACCGAGCGGCCGTGCACCGTACGCGGGCGAGGCGTGCCCTATGCCAAGAGGAGGTACATGCGGGTCAACCTAGCAGCGCAGCACCGGAGTTGACACGAATGTCGACACATCGCGGTGCTGTCGAAGTGCTCAGGTCCGAGTGAGCCCCGCCACCAGTTCGTCCGCCGCCCGGTACGGGTCCAGTTCCCCGGCGACGATCCTCTCCGCCAGCGCACCCAGCCGGCGGTCACCGTGCAGGTCGGCGATCCGCTCCCGCAGGGCCGTGACGGCGATGGCCTCGACCTCGCGGGCGGCGCGGGCACGGCGGCGTTCGGTGAGGACTCCGCGCTCGTCCATCCAGGCCCGGTGCTTCTCCAGGGCCTCCAGGACCTCGTCGACGCCCTCGCCGCGCGCGGCGACCGTCTTGACGATCGGGGGGCGCCAGTCGCCGGGGCCGCGGGACTCGCCGAGGCCGAGCATGTGGTTGAGCTCGCGGGCGGTGGCGTCGGCGCCGTCGCGGTCGGCCTTGTTGACGACGTAGACGTCGCCGATCTCCAGGATGCCCGCCTTCGCCGCCTGGATGCCGTCGCCCATGCCCGGGGCGAGCAGGACCACGCTGGTGTCCGCCTGCGAGGCGATCTCCACCTCCGACTGGCCCACGCCCACGGTCTCGACGAGGATCACGTCACAGCCGGCCGCGTCCAGGACGCGGATCGCCTGCGGGGCCGCCCAGGCGAGACCGCCCAGGTGGCCGCGCGTGGCCATCGAGCGGATGTAGACGCCGGGGTCGGAGGCGTGGTCGGACATCCGGACGCGGTCGCCGAGGAGGGCGCCGCCCGAGAAGGGCGAGGACGGGTCGACGGCCAGGACGCCGACCCGCTTGCCCTGCTTGCGGTACGCCGTCACCAGGGCCGACGTCGAGGTCGACTTGCCGACACCCGGCGAGCCCGTCAGCCCGACCACGTACGCGTTGCCCGTCAGCGGCGCCAGTGCCTCCATGACCTCCCGCAGCTGCGGGGACGCCCCCTCCACCAGGGAGATCAGCCGGGCCACGGCCCGCGGCCGGCCTTCCCTGGCCTGGGCCACCAGGGTGGAGACGTCCTGCATCACAGCTCCGTTCACGAAAGGTCCTACGGGGTCCTGCCAGGAGAACTCAGGCCTTGGGTACCCGCACGATCAGCGCGTCACCCTGGCCGCCGCCGCCGCACAGCGCGGCCGCGCCGACGCCGCCGCCCCGCCGCTTGAGCTCCAGGGCCAGGTGCAGGACGAGCCGCGCACCCGACATACCGATCGGGTGACCCAGGGCGATGGCTCCGCCGTTGACGTTCACCCTTTCCGGGGACACTCCGAGGTCCTTCATTGACTGCACCGCGACGGCGGCGAAGGCCTCGTTGATCTCGATCAGGTCGAGGTCGGAAACCTCCAGGCCCTCCTTCTTCAGGGCGTGGGCGATGGCGTTGGACGGCTGGGACTGAAGGCTGTTGTCCGGGCCCGCCACATTGCCGTGGGCGCCGATCTCGGCGATCCAGTCCAGGCCGAGCTCCTGCGCCTTGGCCTTGCTCATGACGACGACCGCGGCGGCGCCGTCCGAGATCTGGGAGGCCGAACCCGCCGTGATCGTGCCGTCCTTGGCGAACGCCGGACGCAGCTTGCCCAGCGACTCCGCGGTGGTCTCCGCGCGGATGCCCTCGTCCTTGCTGAAGACGACGGGCTCACCCTTGCGCTGCGGGATCTCGATCGGGGTGATCTCGGCCTCGAAGATGCCGTTCTTCTGGGCGGCGGCCGCGCGCTGGTGGGACTGCGCGGCGATCTCGTCCTGCTCGGGACGGCGGATGCCGAGGCGGGTGTTGTGCTTCTCCGTGGACTCGCCCATGGCGATGTTCTCGAAGGAGTCGGTCAGCCCGTCGTGCGCCATCGCGTCGAGCATCTCGATCGCGCCGTACTTGAAGCCCTCGCGGGACTTCGGCAGCAGGTGCGGGGCGTTGGTCATGGACTCCTGGCCGCCCGCGACGATCACGTCGAACTCGCCCGCGCGGATCAGCTGGTCCGCGAGCGCGATGGCGTCGAGGCCGGACAGACACACCTTGTTGACGGTGAGCGCCGGCACGTTCATCGGGATGCCGGCCTTGACCGCGGCCTGGCGCGCCGGGATCTGGCCCGCGCCGGCCTGGAGCACCTGGCCCATGATCACGTACTGCACCTGGTCGCCGCCGATCCCCGCACGGTCGAGGGCGGCCTTGATCGCGAAGCCGCCGAGGTCGGCTCCGGAGAAGGACTTCAGTGAACCGAGCAACCGTCCCATGGGCGTACGCGCGCCCGCGACGATCACAGAGGTAGTTCCAGAAGACATGAGGTGCGATCCCCTTCCAGCTGGACAGCCGAGGAGTGAACGAGGGTTTACTTCGAATGTACTGAGTGGCACTCCGTGCCGTCACCGGGCCGTCGGTGTGATCGCGCGCACGTTGCGTAACCACCTCCGGGGCGCTGCACTGAATTCCATGCTGACGCGAATCGACCACATCGGGATCGCCTGTTTCGACCTCGACAAGACCGTGGAGTTCTACCGGGCCACGTACGGCTTCGAGGTCTTCCACTCCGAGGTCAACGAGGAGCAGGGCGTCCGCGAGGCCATGCTCAAGATCAACGACACCTCCGACGGCGGCGCCTCCTACCTGCAGCTTCTCGAACCCACCCGCCCGGACTCCACCGTGGCGAAGTGGCTCGACAAGAACGGCGAGGGTGTCCACCACATCGCTTTCGGTACGGCGGACGTGGACGGCGACGCCGCCGACATCAAGGACAAGGGCGTACGCGTTCTGTACGAAGAGCCCCGACGCGGCTCCATGGGGTCACGAATCACCTTCCTGCACCCAAAGGATTGCCATGGCGTACTGACAGAACTGGTCACTTCGGCGCCTGTTGAGTCACCTGAGCACTGACCCCCGTACATATGGGCCGGTAGGGTTGGGGGCGGTCGCCGCTCAGTCCAGGGTGACCCGGCCCCTCCGTCAGAGGTGGGACCGTTTCCGGGGTCCGGGTTTCGGGGGACGAGGGTGGGGCAACAGCCCGTGCTCCGCCGTTGATCTGACACCATTCCCCGGGGGCCCCGTTCGGCGGATGGACGGTGCTCGTATGGAGAGACTTGCGACCAGGGGACGGATGGGACCGCGCAGTGCGGGGCTACGAACGCCAGGAGCGAGAGCCGGCGGCTGACGTCGACCACCTCTCTCGGTTCGAGGCCGAGATGGATCGGCTGAAGACCGAGCGGGAAAAGGCGATCCAGCACGCCGAGGACCTCGGCTACCAGGTCGAGGTGCTGCGCGCCAAGCTGCACGAGGCGCGGCGGACCATCATGTCCCGGCCCGCCTTCGACGGCGGCGACATCGGCTACCAGGCCGAGCAGCTGTTGCGGAACGCGCAGGTCCAGGCGGACCAGCTGCGCCAGGAGGCCGAGCGCGAGCTGAGCCAGGCCCGGGCGCAGACCCAGCGCATCCTCCAGGAGCACGCGGAGAACGCCGCACGCCTGCAGGCCGAGCTCCACCAGGAGGCGGTGACCCGCCGCCAGCAGCTGGACCAGGAACTGGCCGAGCGCCGCCAGACCGTCGAGTCACACGTCAACGAGAACGTGGCCTGGGCGGAGCAGCTGCGCGCCCGCAGCGAGCAGCAGGCCCGCCGGCTCCTCGACGAGTCGCGTGCCGAGGCCGAGCAGGCCATGGCTGCCGCGCGTGCCGAGGCCGAGCGGCTCACCAGCGAGGCCCGGCAGCGCCTGACCGGCGCGGCCGAGGAGGCCCGTGCGGAGGCCGAGCAGATCCTGCTCCGGGCCCGTACGGACGCCGAGCGGCTGCTGAACGCCGCCTCCACGCAGGCCCAGGAGGCCACCGACCACGCCGAGCAGCTGCGCAGCTCCACGGCGACCGAGTCGGACGCCGCCCGCCGCCAGGCCACCGAGCTCAGCCGGGCCGCCGAGCAGCGCATGACGGAGGCCGAGGAGGCGCTGCGCAAGGCGCAGTCCGAGGCCGAGAAGCTGATCACCGAGGCCAAGACGGCCGCCGAGAAGACGCTCGCCGGCGCCGAGTCGGCGAACGAACAGCGCACGCGTACGGCGAAGGAGCAGGTCGCCCGCCTGGTCAGCGAGGCCACCAAGGAGGCCGAGAGCACCAAGGCGGACGCCGAGCAGATCGTCGCCGACGCGCGTGCCGAGGCCGAGAAGATCGTCGCCGAGGCCGCCGAGAAGGCCCGCACGATCACCGCCGAGGAGAGCGCGACCCAGCTGTCCAAGGCGGCCAAGACGGCCGAGGACGTCCTCAACAAGGCGCAGCAGGACGCGCAGAACACCACCAAGGCCGCGGCCGAGGAGGCCGAGCGGATCCGCACCGAGGCCGAGGCCGAGGCGGACCGGCTGCGCGCCGAGGCGCACGACATCGCCGAGCAGCTCAAGGGTTCGGCGAAGGACGACACCAAGGAGTACCGCGCCAAGACGGTCGAGCTGCAGGAGGAGGCCCGCCGACTGCGCGGCGAGGCCGAGCAGCTGCGCTCCGAGGCGGTCGCCGAGGGCGAGAAGATCCGCGCGGAGGCCCGCAAGGAGGCCGTCCAGCAGATCGAGGAGGCGGCCAAGACCGCCGAGGAGCTGCTCGCCAAGACCAGGCAGGACGCGGACGAGCTGCGCCAGAAGGCCACGTCGGACAGCGAGAAGGTCCGCACCGAGGCCATCGAGCGGGCGACGACGCTGCGCCGGCAGGCCGAGGAGACCCTTCAGCGCACCCGTCAGGAGGCCGAGCGGCACCGCGAGGAGGTCGTCGAGCAGGCCGAGGGCATCAAGTCCGACGCCGAGCGGGCCGCGCGGGAGCTGCACGAGGAGACCGAGCGGGCCATAGAGGCCCGCCGTACCGAGGCCGCCGAGGAGCTGACGCGGCTCCAGACCGAGGCCGAGCAGCGGCTCACCGCCGCCGAGCAGGCGCTGGCCGACGCCCGCGAGGAGGCCGCGCGCATCCGGCGCGAGGCCGCCGAGGAGACCGACCGGCTGCGCACCGAGTCCGCCGAGCGGATCCGTACGCTCCAGCAGCAGGCCGAGGACGAGGCCGACCGGCTGCGCGACGAGGCCGCGTCGGACGCGTCCGCGTCCCGTGCCGAGGGCGAGGCCATCGCCGTACGCCTCAGGTCGGAGGCCGCGGCCGAGGCCGAGCGGCTGAAGTCGGAGGCGCAGGACACGGCGGACCGCGTTCGCGCGGAGGCGCAGGCCGCCGCCGAGCGGCTCGCCGCCGAGGCGTCCGAGACGCTGGCCGCCGCCCAGGAGGAGGCCGCCCGGCGCCGCCGCGAGGCCGAGGAGACCCTCGGTTCCGCCCGGCAGGAGGCCGACCAGGAGCGCGAGCGGGCCCGCGAGCAGAGCGAGGAGCTGCTGGCCTCCGCCCGCAAGCGGGTGGAGGAGGCACAGGCCGAGGCGGTGCGGCTGGTCGAGGAGGCCGACCGGCGCGCCACCGAGATGGTGTCGGCGGCCGAGCAGCACGCCCAGCAGGTCCGCGACTCCGTGTCCGGGCTGCACGAGCAGGCCCAGGAGGAGATCTCCGGGCTGCGCAGCGCCGCCGAGCACGCGGCGGACCGTGCCCGCCGGGAGGCGCAGGAGGAGGCGGACCGGGTCCGCTCCGACGCCTACGCCGTGCGGGAGCGGGCCAGCGAGGACGCGGGCCGCATCCGGCGCGAGGCGAACGAGGAGTCCGAGGCCGCCAAGTCCCTCGCCGAGCGGACGGTCGGGGAGGCCATCGCGGAGGCGGAGCGGCTGCGTTCGGACGCCGCCGAGCATGCCCAGCGGGTGCGTACGGAGGCGTCGGACGCCATCGCCGAGGCCGACCAGGCCGCGTCGCGCACCCGGGCGGACGCCCGCGAGGACGCCAACCGGATCCGGTCGGACGCGGCGACGCAGGCCGACACCCTCATCACCGAGGCGCGTTCGGAGGCGGAGCGGCTCCAGTCGGAGACGATCGCGGAGGCCGACCGGGTGCGCACCGACGCGCTCGCCAAGGCCGAGAAACTGGTCGGGGACGCCACGTCGGAGGCGGAGCGGCTGCGTGCCGAGGCCGCGCAGACGGTGGGGTCGGCCCAGCAGCACGCCGAGCGGGTCCGCGGCGACTCCGAGCGCGTCAGGGCCGAGGCGGCCGCGGAGGCGGAGCGGCTGGTCAACGCGGCGCGCGAGGAGGCCGAGCGCACCCTCGAAGAGGCCCGCAAGGACGCCGGCAAGCGGCGTCAGGACGCGGCCGAGCAGGTCGACAAGCTCATCACGGAGACCACGGCCGAGGCGGACAAGCTGCTGACCGAGGCGCAGGCGCAGGCGCACAAGACGACCGCGGACGCCGAGGCGCAGGCCGACACCATGGTGGGCGCGGCCCGCAAGGAGGCCGACCGGCTGGTCTCCGAGGCGACGGTCGAGGGCAACTCGATGGTGGAGAAGGCCCGTACGGACGCGGACGAGCTGCTCGTCGGCGCCCGCCGGGACGCCACCTCGATCAGGGAGCGCGCGGAGGAGCTGCGCGACCGCATCACGACCGAGATCGAGGAGCTGCACGAGCGGGCCCGCCGTGAGTCGGCCGAGACGATGAAGTCGGCCGGCGACCGCTGCGACGCGCTCATCAAGGCCGCCGAGGAGCAGTTGGCCAAGGCCCAGGCGAAGGCGAAGGAGCTGGTCTCGGAGGCGAACTCCGAGGCGGGCAAGGTCCGTATCGCCGCCGTGAAGAAGGCCGAGGGGCTGCTGAAGGAGGCCGAGCAGAAGCGGTCGACGCTGATCCGGGAGGCCGAGGAGCTCAAGGCCGAGGCGATCCGCGAGGCCCGGCGCACGGTCGAGGAGGGCAAGCGCGAACTGGAGGTCCTGGTCCGGCGCCGCGAGGACATCAACGCCGAGATCTCCCGTGTCCAGGACGTCCTGGAGGCGTTGGAGTCCTTCGAGACGCCGTCCGCCGCGAAGGACGGCGGGGTCAAGGCGGGTGCGACGGTGGGAGCACCTCGATCGGGTGGCAAGTCGTCAGACGGCTAGCGAAGCGAGCGCGTTCGGGTGTCTCCTGGGGCCTTTGACCAAGTTTTTGGCAAGCCGTCCGACGGTTAGCCACTCAAAAGGGGTCTCATTCTCCAGATCAAACACGTATCCGCTCGATGACACACCGCTTCGGCCCCTAGGATTCCACTTATCACCTCACCGGTCTCATTCGACAGGAACCCCATGAGCGACACTTCCCCCTACGGCTTCGAGCTTGTGCGGCGTGGGTACGACCGCGCTCAGGTGGACGAACGGATCTCCAAGCTCGTCTCCGACCGTGACAGCGCTCTCGCCCGCATCACCGCTCTGGAAAAGCGCATCGAGGAGCTCCACCTCGAGACGCAGAACGCCCAGGCTCAGGTAACCGACGCAGAGCCGTCGTACGCCGGTCTCGGCGCGCGTGTCGAGAAGATCCTCCGCCTCGCCGAGGAAGAGGCCAAGGATCTGCGCGAGGAGGCACGTCGCGCGGCCGAGCAGCACCGCGAGCTCGCGGAGTCGGCGGCCCAGCAGGTCCGCAACGACGCAGAATCGTTCGCTGCGGAGCGCAAGGCCAAGGCCGAGGACGAAGGCGTCCGGATCGTCGAGAAGGCCAAGAGCGACGCGTCCCAGCTGCGCTCCGAGGCGCAGAAGGACGCGCAGTCCAAGCGCGAGGAGGCCGACGCCCTCTTCGAGGAGACCCGTGCGAAGGCCGCGCAGGCCGCCGCCGACTTCGAGACGAACCTCGCCAAGCGCCGCGAGCAGTCGGAGCGCGACCTGGCGTCCCGTCAGCAGAAGGCGGAGAAGCGTCTCGCGGAGATCGAGCACCGCGCGGAGCAGCTGCGGCTGGAGGCGGAGAAGCTGCGCACCGACGCCGAGCGCCGGGCCCGCCAGACGGTGGAGACCGCCCAGCGTCAGGCCGAGGACATCGTGGCGGACGCCAATGCCAAGGCCGACCGCATCCGTTCGGAATCCGAGCGCGAGCTCGCGGCGCTCACCAACCGCCGCGACAGCATCAACGCTCAGCTGACGAACGTCCGCGAGATGCTGGCGACGCTCACGGGCGCCGCGGTGGCCGCCGCCGGCACCCCGGCCGAGGACGAGCCGATCACCCGTGGGGTTCCCGCCCAGCAGACCCGGTAACGATCCGGCGCACGTCTGCTGAATTTTGGCAAAGCCCTCTGCCACTGGGGTGGCAGAGGGCTTTGTCCCGTTTTAGCGTGGGCGGCATGATCGAGCTCGAGGGGCTGACCAAGCGGTACGGCGAGAAGGTGGCGGTCAACAACCTCACCTTCACCGTCAGACCGGGCATCGTCACCGGTTTTCTCGGCCCCAACGGCGCCGGGAAGTCCACGACGATGCGGATGATCCTCGGCCTCGACCATCCGACCGCCGGTCAGGTCCGTATCGACGGCAAGCGCTACGACCAGCTCAAGGACCCGCTCACCTATATCGGCGCGCTGCTGGAGGCCAAGGCCTGGCACGGCGGGCGCAGTGCGTTCAACCATCTGCTGTGTCTCGCGCAGAGCAACGGCATCGCGACGAGGCGGGTGCGCGAGGTGCTGGAGACGGTCGGGCTGACGGCGGTCGCGAAGAAGAAGACCAAGGGCTTCTCGATGGGCATGGGCCAGCGGCTCGGCATCGCGGGCGCGCTGCTCGGCGATCCACGGATCCTGATGTTCGACGAGCCGGTCAACGGGCTCGACCCCGAGGGCATCCACTGGATCCGGAACCTGATGAAATCGCTGGCCGCGCAGGGGCGGACGGTGTTCGTCTCCTCCCATCTGATGAGCGAGATGGCCCTGACCGCCGACCACCTGGTGGTCATCGGACAGGGGCGGCTGCTCGCAGACACGTCCATGGCCGACTTCATCGAGCGGAACTCTCGGTCGTACGTCCGGATCCGCACCCCGCAGCGGGAGCTTCTGCTGGACGTCCTGCACACGACCGGGATCACGGCGGTGGAGGCCGGGGACGAGGCGCTGGAGGTGGACGGCAGCAAGGCCGAGCAGATCGGTGAGCTGGCGGCGCGGCACGGTGTGGTGCTGCACGAACTGAGCCCGCAGCAGGCCTCGCTGGAGGAGGCGTTCATGCAGCTGACGGCGGAGTCGGTGGAGTACCACGCGCACGCCGACGCCCTGCCCAGCGAACAGCAGGAGCTGCGGCGACAGCAACAGCAGTGGGGCAGCGAATGGAGGAGGAGCTGAGCATGGCAGCCACCCAGGTCGTCCGCTCCGAATGGACCAAGATCCGGTCCGTGGCCTCCACCGTGTGGACGCTGTCCCTCGCCGTGGTGGTCACCATCGCCCTCGGGATGCTGATCTCGGCCCTGTCGAACAACGAGTTCGACAACATGAGCGAACGGGACAGGCTCTCCTTCGACCCGACGTTCATCAGCTTCGCCGGGATGAGCCTCGGTCAGCTCGCGCTGATCGTATTCGGGGTGCTCGTCGTCTCGAACGAGTACAGCACCGGCATGATCCGCACCTCCCTGGCCGCCGTGCCGCGGCGCGGGACGTTCCTGGCCAGCAAGATCGCGGTGGCGACCGGCCTCGCGCTCGTCGTCGGCCTGGCCACCAGCTTCGTCACCTTCTTCCTGGGGCAGGCGATGCTCGGCGACCACCGGGCGGAGATCGGCGACCCCGGGGTGCTGCGGGCGGTGATCGGCGGCGGGCTCTACATGACCCTCATCGCGATGTTCTCGATGGGCGTCGCCGCGATGCTGCGCTCGCCGATGCTGTCGCTGGGCATCCTGATGCCGTTCTTCTTCCTGGTCTCCAACATCCTCGGCAACGTCTCGGCGACCGAGAAGATCGGCCGTTATCTGCCCGACCAGGCCGGCAGCCGGATCATGCAGGTGGTCACCCCGATCGACGACGACAAGCCGTACGGCCCGTGGGGCGGCCTCGGGATCATGGTGCTGTGGGTGATCGCGGCGCTCCTCGGGGGTTACCTCACGCTCAAGAAGCGGGACGCCTAGCGGGGCCTGGGGACAGGGGCGCGGGGCCGCTGGAGAGCCGTCGGCGCGCGAAGTTTTACTTGCCCTTGAGTGGAACCGTCAGCGCCTAGGTATCCTCCTAACCCTTACGGGGGGCGTGTGCCCCGCTGTCCTGATCCTTTCGATGGGTGCGGAGCATGATCGAAGCAGTCGGCCTGACCAAGCGCTACGGCGACAAGACCGCTGTGTACAACTTGTCCTTCCAGGTGCGGCCCGGTTCCGTCACCGGCTTCCTGGGCCCCAACGGCTCGGGCAAGTCGACGACGATGCGGATGATCCTCGGCCTGGACAACCCGACGGCCGGGCGCGTCACGATCGGCGGCTATCCGTACCGCAAGCTGCCCAACGCCCCCCGCCAGGTCGGCGCCCTGCTGGACGCCAAGGCCGTGCACGGCGGCCGGGCCGCCCGCAACCACCTGCTGTCCCTCGCCCAGCTGTCCGGCATCCCGGCCCGGCGCGTGGACGAGGTACTGGGCGTGGTCGGCCTCCAGGACGTGGCCGGCAGGCGCTCCAAGGGCTTCTCGCTCGGCATGGGCCAGCGGCTCGGCATCGCCGCCGCGCTGCTCGGCGACCCGCAGGTGCTGCTGTTCGACGAGCCGGTCAACGGCCTCGACCCCGAGGGCATCCTCTGGGTGCGCAATCTGATGAAGTCGCTGGCGGCCGAGGGCCGTACCGTCTTCGTCTCCTCGCACCTCATGAGCGAGATGGCGCTGACCGCCGACCACCTGATCGTGATCGGGCGCGGCCAACTGCTCGCCGACATGAGCGTCAAGGACTTCATCGCGGCCAACTCGGCGGGCTTCGCCCGGGTCCGTACGCCCGACACCGAGCCGCAGCTGCGCGAGAAGCTGTCCGCGGCGCTGACCGAGGCGGGCGGCCATGTGCTGCCCGAGCAGGACGGCGCGCTGCGGGTGACCGGGCTGCCGCTGCCCCGCATCAGCGACCTCGCGCACGACACGGACGTACGGCTGTGGGAGCTGTCGCCGCACCAGGCCTCGCTGGAGGAGGCGTACATGCGGATGACGCAGGGCGCGGTCGACTACCGCTCGACGGTCGACCAGAAGGCAGGGCTCCAGCAGCAGCTGCCGCCGGGCGCGCAGCCGCCGATGCCGGTGCCGGGGCAGGGCCAGCCCGGCTGGTACGCCCCGCCGCCGCCCCAGCAGGGCGGGCAGCCGTTCACCGCGCCGCAGGGTCAGCCGGGGCCGTACGGCGGCCCTGGCGCCCCCGTCGCGGCGCCGGGGGCGGATGCGCCCAACCCGTACGCCCAGCAGGCGCCCCAGGCGCCCCAGGCACCGGCTCAGCCCCCTGCCGCGCCGCCGCAGGCCCCGGCCCAGCCGCCCGCCGCGCCCGCCCCTGCTGCCCCTGCCGCCCTGACCAAGCCCGAGGACGCCCGATGAGCACGCCCCAGCCCCCGATGCCGCAGACCGCCGCACCGAACTGGCAGGCGGCGCCCGGCTCCTCGTACCCCTCCTACACCTCGCCGATCCCCGTCGTGCGCACGCATCTCGGGCACGCGCTCGCCTCGGAGTGGACGAAGATCCGGTCGGTGCGCTCGACGATGTGGACGCTCGGCGTCTTCGTGCTGCTCGTCGTCGGCATCGGCCTGTCCGTCGCCGCGCTGATCGCCGGCAACGCCTCGGAAGGCAGCCTGAGCAAGGAGAACCCGCTGTCGTTCGGGTTCTTCGGGCTGCTGCTCGGCAGCATGTGCATCATCACGCTCGGCGTGCTGACCACCGCCTCGGAGTACGGCACCGGCATGATCCGGACCACGGTGACCGCGTGCCCGTCCCGCGGCCGGGTGCTGGTGGCGAAGTCGATCGTGTTCTTCGCGGTCGCGTTCGTGGTGACGCTGGGCTCGGCCCTGCTCGTCGCCCTCGCCGACGTGTCCATGCTGGACGCGCGGGAGCCCAGCGGCCAGGAGTGGCTGAAGGGCACGCTCGGCATCTCGCTCTACATGGCGCTGCTCGGCCTGCTCTCGCTCGTCGTCGGCTCGATCATCCGGCACTCGGCGGGCGCGATCACCATCATGATCGGTGTGCTGCTGGCCCCGCTGGTCATCGCGCTGTTCATGTTCTCGGAGTCGCTGCAGGACCTGCAGCAGGCCCTGTTCGAGTACTCCATCCCGAACCAGCTCAGCGTCTTCTACTCCCAGTCCCTCAGCAATTCCGGCCCGTCGGGCTGGGACCCCCTGTGGATCATGCTCGGCGTCACCGCGGCCGCCTTCGCCGGCGCCTACGCCCTCCTGGAGAAGCGCGACGTCTGACCCGCCCCTAGAACTTCGGCGCGTTACGGGACCGCTGCACCCGCGTGGTGCGGCGGTCCTTCGCGTTCCAGCAGGCCTTGTGCCAGTGGCGGCGGTCGTCGACGCCCGCGTGGGCCGGCCAGGCGACGACGTGGGGGACGCCGTCCGGGATCAGTTGGTCGCAGCCGGGGCAGCGGTACGCCTTGCCCTGGGCGCTCGCGCCCGCCACATGCCGTACGTTCCACTCCTCGTCCTGCCAGCTCTCCGTGGACTGCCAGCCGCCGTAGCGGCCGGAGCGATCGTCCTCGGCGCTGTTTCCGGACGAGCCGACTCCCTTGGGTCGGTTGCGACGCGGGGACACGGAACACCTCACGGGGCTATACAGGATGCAGGGGCCATGTCCAGCCTACGCGGCGCGGACAGGGGTAGCCGTACGGCACCAACCCCCACAAGTCCCCCATGCCGACGATCGATTCTGCAGACAATCCGCAAATCTCTTCGTCAAGCCGTGTCCTCGGCACGTGTCAGACGGTTATGCCGGGTGGGGGAGCTCCGCGTCGGAGCCAAGGAAGCAGGAAAAGGCAATGCACGTAGGTAGTTTCGTGTTGGCGGCCCGGTTCCCGGGACAGGGCGAGGGGGAGGCGCTGCACCGCGCGGTCCGCTCCGCCGAGGTCGCCGAGGAAGCGGGGCTCGACACCGCCTGGGTGGCCGAGCACCACTTCGTGCCGTACGGCACCTGTCCGTCCGCGATCACCCTGGCCGCCCTGCTGCTCGGCCGCACCCGCCGGCTGAGGGTCGGCACGGCGGTCAGCGTGCTGCCCACCGCCCACCCGGTGGCCCTCGGCGAGCAGGCCGCGCTGCTGCACATCACCTCCGGCGGGCGCTTCTCGCTGGGCGTGGGACGCGGCGGGCCGTGGGTCGACCTGGAGGTGTTCGGCTCGGGTCTCAAGGCGTACGAGGAGGGGTTCCCGGAATCACTCGACCTGCTGCTGCGCTGGCTGCGCGAGCCCTCGGTCGCGTCCGCCGGCGAGCAGTTCGACTTCCGCGAGGTCCCCGTCGTCCCCCGGCCGTCGGAGTGCCTCACGGACGCCGAGGGCCCGGAGGTCGTCGTCGCGTGCACGTCGCCGAAGAGCGTACGGCTGGCGGCCGAGCGCGGGCTGCCGATGCTGCTCGGCATGCACGTGGGCGACGAGGAGAAGGCCGAGATGGTCGCCCTGTGGCGGGAGCACGCCCGCGCGGCCGGGCGACCGGCCGACGAGATCCGGGGCGCGGCCCATGTGTCGGCCGGCGTCTGCCAGATCGCGGACCGGCGCACGGACGCGGTGGAGACGCTGACGAAGGCGATGCCGGGCTGGCTGCGGCAGGGCCTGGAGGCCCATGTCACGGTGGACGGCCGCCATCGCGCGATGCGCGACCCGCTGGCGTACACCGAACTGCTCTGCGGACTGCACCCGGTGGGCACCCCGCGCCTCGCCGCCGACCGCCTGGCGGCGACCAGCGAGCGGACCGGCATCTCCCGTTTCGCCCTGCTCGTCGAGGGCTCGGGCGACCTGGCGGCGACCGAGGAGAACGTCCGTCGACTGGGCGCCGAAGTGCTCCCGCACCTCGGCTGAAAGGCCCTGTCCCACCGTGCCGCCAGGGGGCTTGCCGCCCAGTACTGATTGCACCTCCCGCGTACGGAGCGGCAAGCAAGCGGCTTACTGCGTCAGCAGTCCCTGAATTCCGGAGACTGGTTCAGCAGCTGGCTGCGCACCGAGGTGAAGCGGGCAAGCGACTCGTCGACCGAGCCGTCGAGCGGGAACACCGCCACCCGGTGGCAGTTCTGGAAGGCCAGTCGCACCCCGAAGTGCCGCTGCAGCGCGCCGCGTATCGCGTCACTCGCAAGCGCACGCAGCAACTGGCCACGTGCCTGCTCGTCCGGCGGCGGCGTCTGGTTGTCGGCGAACGAGCCGCCGTCGACCTTCAGCTGGGCCACCAGGGAGCTGATCATCTCCCACGCATAGGGCAGGGAGGTCCGGACGCAGTCGACGAATTCTGCTTCATCGACCTCGCCTCGCTCGGCCTGTTCGAGTAGGGCCGGTGAGACGTCGAGCGACATGGGTTCTCCTCTCGGACCCCCACAACAGCGGGGGTTACCTGACAGATAGGGGAGTTCGCGATACCGAACACTCTGCGTATACGCGTCGCGACCTCCCGTTTAATACGGTAGGCAACAGACGGTGACGGCACCAGGAGAATGCGTACATGGGCGGTCCTCGTTAGGCGCACAATCGGCCAGAAATGAACAGGGGCAGTCCGGGGTCATACGGACTACCCCAGGGCGAATCGCGTCGACACCGGCCCGTCGAGTAGCGTTGCGGACCATGCGTCTCGTCATTGCCCGATGCTCCGTCGACTACGCGGGCCGGCTCACCGCCCACCTGCCCTCGGCGCCCCGTCTGATCCTGGTCAAGGCGGACGGAAGCGTCTCGATCCACGCGGACGACCGGGCCTACAAGCCCCTGAACTGGATGTCGCCGCCGTGCACCCTGAAGGAGGGTGACGGCGAGCAGAAGGACATCTGGACCGTCACCAACAAGGGGGGCGAGAAGCTCATCATCACGATGGAGGAGATCCTCCACGACTCCTCGCACGAACTCGGCGTGGACCCCGGCCTGATCAAGGACGGCGTGGAAGCGCACCTCCAGGAACTCCTCGCCGACCGCATCGAGACCCTCGGCGAGGGCTACACGCTCATCCGCCGCGAGTACATGACGGCCATCGGCCCCGTCGACATCCTGTGCCGGGACGCCGACGGCCAGACCGTCGCGGTCGAGATCAAGCGGCGCGGCGAGATCGACGGCGTGGAGCAGCTGACGCGCTATCTGGATCTGCTGAACCGGGATCCCCATCTCGCCCCGGTCCGCGGGATCTTCGCGGCCCAGGAGATCAAGCCGCAGGCCCGCGTCCTCGCGACGGACCGCGGGATCGGCTGCCAGGTGCTGGACTACGACGCCATGCGCGGCATCGAGGACGACAAGCTGCGGCTGTTCTGACGCGCGGCTGTCGGCGGTTCTACGACGGTGAGGGCCGGGTCCGCCAACGGACCCGGCCCTCTTGTCTTTCGTGCTTGTCCTGAAGCGGGCCTCAGGTGTGTCAGATCACGGTGTCCGAGCCGGTGCTCGGCGTGCCGTCGTCCGTGCTCTGGGGGGCGCTCGCGGAGCTGGTGGTCTCCGTGGGGCTGGAGGAGGCCGGTCCGCTGGCGGAGGTCGAGCTCGTCGGCGGTTCCGTCGGAGAGGTCGTCGGCTCGTCGGTCGGCGTCGGATCCTCCGTCGTCGGGTCCTCCGTCGGCGTCGGCTCGTCTGTGGTCGGCTCCTCCGTCGGCGGCTTGGTCGAAGAGGTCGGCGGCTTCGTCGGCGACGACGGTGGCTTCGTCGGCGAGTTCGAGGAACCGCCGCCGGGCTTCTGCGTCCCGCTCGGATCGTCCGACGGCTCCGTCGCGCCGTCCGTCGGCGTCGGGTCGTCCGACGTGCCGTACGTCCCGTCGGGGCCCGGGTCGGTGGGCCGGCTGGTGGCCGTGCCCGTGTCGCCGGAGCCCTTGCCGTCGTCGCCCTCGGCCCTGTCGGCGCCGATGCTGTCGTCGCCGATGCCCTGGCTGGCGGACGGGTTGACGCCGACCTGGGTGGCCGGGCTGTCGGTGTTGTTGTCGGAGGTGGCGCCGAGGGTCACCACCGTGCCGAGGACGGCCACGAGCAGGGCGCCCGAGCCGGCCGCGACGAGGTTGCGCCGGGCGAAGCCGCGGACGCCGCCACGGCCCTTGTGCGAGGTCGCCGGGGACGGCGACGGCGAGGGCGGCGAGGCGCGGTGGGTGACCAGCGTCGTGGCGTCACCGCCGGGCGGCGGGAACGCGGCGGCCGGTACGCCTCCGGGCGGCGACTGCGACTCCTCGTACCGCGCGTCCGGCACCTCCTCCCCCGCCGTCGCACCGAACGCGGCCACTCCCGGTGTCGTGCCGGAGCGGTCCGAGACCAGGGCGAGGGCACGGCGGCCGGCGACGGTGCCGCGCTTGTCGGCGAGGGCGCCGCGCAGGCCGATGGAGGTCTCCAGCTCGGCGCGGGCCCGGTCCAGCCGGCCGCCGCAGAGCGCGAGGACGCCCAACTCGTGGTGGAAGTAGGCCTGTTCGGTGACCTCACCGGCCAGGCGGGAGGCCTCGGCGCCGGCCCGCAGCACCCGCTCCCAGGCGCTCCAGTGCAGCCCGGCCGCGAACGCGGGTCCCGCCGTGCGGGCGAGCCGCACGGTCGGGCTCTCCTCGCCCTCGGTGGGCGGCGTCGTACCCGGCACGAGTACGCCGAGGGCGGCGAGCACGGCGTCCGCCTCGGCGCACACGCGCTCCGGGGTGACCGAGGGGTGGCCGGCCCACCAGGCGTAGTGCTGGGCGGCGGTGAGGGCGTGGTCCTGGACGTCCGCGGCGTATCCGGCAGCCGCCAGCTGGGCCTGCACACCGGCGGCGAGCCGGTAGCGGGAACCGACGGCCGAGACCAGCCCGCAGTCGGCGAGCTCGCCCAGCGCGGCGTCCGCGTGGGTGTCGCCGACCAGCGCGGGCAGATGCGCCTGGTGCGGCACCTCGCCGCCGAGCGCGACGGCGAACCTCAGGGCGGTACGGGCCGAGGCGCTGAGCCGTGAGGCGAGCAGCGGGGCGGGTCCGGCCGCCTCGCCGAGGGAGGGCAGCGGTGTCTCCTCGCCGCGGCCCTCGGTGTCGTACGCCCCGTCGAAGGGCGCGTCGGCCGAGGGCGGGGTGTCCTCGAAGACGCCGTACTCGTCCACCGCGTCCGCGCCGGACCGCAGCCGGTCCCGCTGTCGCAGCAGGGCGCCGGCCTGGACGAACCTGAGGGGCAGGCCCTCCGACTCGAACCACAGGTCGCCCGCCCAGTTCGCCTCGTCCTCGGTGAGGACCCGGCCGACCTGGCGCTCCAGGAGCTCCACGCTCGCGGCCCGGTCGAACCCGGCGAGGGCGACCTCCTCGATGCCGGAGTCGACGGACGGCGCGGGCACGTCGGGCGTGGCGCCGAGCAGGAACGCGCACTCGGGGGTCGCGTCCAGCAGCTCGTCGAGGGCGGCGCCGCCGAACTCGACGTCGTCCAGCACGACGACCGCGCCGATCTCCCGCACGAAGCCGAGCAGTTCGTCCTGATCCGGGCGGTGCAGGGGAGCGCTGTAGACGGCGTAGAAGAGGTCGTACAGCAGGTCGTCCGGGGTGCGGTGGTAGCCGGTGAGCCGGACCACGCCGTCGGGGGCGAGGTCCGCGCAGTCCTCGGCGACCAGGTCGAGGAGGCTGGTGCGGCCGGCGCCCGGGGCGCCGACGAGGCGTACGGAGCGGCCGCGGGCGAGCATCCGGACCAGCTGTTCGCGCTCGTCCTGGCGGGCCAGCAGTGGCTCGGCGGGACGGGTCGGGCCGGGTGGGACGGGCGGCCTGGCTGCGCGGTCGACCTCGGCGCGTTCGGCCGGGGTCAGCTTCTCGGGCCGCGACGGGCGCTCCGCCGGCGGGCAGACCTCGATCTCGCTGCCGTCGACGGGGTTGACCGTGAGCAGGAAGTCGCCCGAGACCAGTTGCACGGTGCGGGCCAGTGCGGGCGCGTGCTGTCCGAAGTCGGTGGTGAGGGGGTCCCTGGGCGGGCGATGGCGCGACGACTGGCCGTCACCGTCATGGCCGTACTCCTCGGGTCCCCGGTTGTTCGGGTCCATAGGTTTCAAGCCCCCCAAAAGCGTCGTGTGCCCAAGCCAAGCCCCTCCCGGCCTTGCTGCACACCGCGCTGTCGCTTCTGGTCCGGGCCCGCCGAGAAGGGTTTGTCTAGGTGGCGGGCAGCCGAACCCTAAACCTTTGCACAGTATCTACGACAGACCGGGGTGCCGCGCCGTCCGAGACATCACAGTCTCGTGAGGATTGTGCGTGAGGTGCGCTTCGCAACCGGAACGCCCGACTGTCCCGCCCCATCCGTGCCGGGTGTCACACCCGGGGCAGGGACTCCACCCCGATACCGCCCTCGATCGCCAGGATCCGGTGCAGCCGGGTGGCCACCAGCAGGCGCTGCATCTGCGGCGGTACGCCGCGCAGCACCAGGCGTCGCCCGCAGCGGCCGGCCCGCCGGTGGGCCCCCATGATCACCCCGAGTCCGGTGGCGTCCCAGGAGACCAGCTCGGACAGGTCGAGCACCAGATCGCCGACTCCGTCGTCGACGGCCGAGTGCAGGACCGTACGGGCGTCCGCCGCGCTGCGGACGTCGAGGACGCCCCCGACGACCAGTTCGGCGTGGTCGCCCCTGATGTGCATATGCGCTCCCCAAGCGTGCGTCGTTGCTCCGCGATGCGTTGCCTGTGCTGTTCCTGTGCCTGTGTTTGCTACGAGTCTTCGCTGTGGCCGGTGATGCAACCTCTGACTGCGTTCAGCGGCCAGAGGTTGCCGTCTGTAAGCGAACCGATACCGAATTCACCCCATCGCGTGATGGGCGCGAGGGTCTGTGCGGTGGTCTACGAAACCTCAGTAGCTGTAAAAGCCTTGCCCGCTCTTGCGGCCGATGTCACCCGCGTCCACCATCCGGCGCATCAGCTCCGGCGGGGCGAACTTCTCGTCCTGGGACTCGGTGTAGATGTTGCTGGTGGCGTGCAGCAGGATGTCGACGCCGGTGAGGTCGGCCGTGGCGAGCGGGCCCATGGCGTGGCCGAAGCCCAGCTTGCAGGCGAGGTCGATGTCCTCGGCGGTGGCGACGCCCGACTCGTACAGCTTGGTGGCCTCGACGACGAGGGCCGAGATCAGCCGGGTGGTGACGAAGCCGGCCACGTCCCGGTTGACGACGATGCAGGTCTTGCCGACGGACTCGGCGAACTCCCGCGCGGTGGCGAGGGTTTCGTCGCTCGTCTTGTAACCGCGGACCAGCTCGACCAGCTGCATCATCGGCACCGGCGAGAAGAAGTGGACGCCGACGACCCGCTCGGGGCGCTCGGTGGCCGCCGCGATCTTGGTGATCGGGATCGCGGAGGTGTTGGAGGCGAGCACGGTGTCGTCCCGCACGATCTTGTCGAGCGCGCGGAAGATCTCGTGCTTGACCTCGAGCTTCTCGAAGACGGCCTCGATGACGACGTCCGCGTCGGCGGCGGCGTCCAGGTCGGTGGTCGCGGTGATCCGGGCGAGGGCGGCGTCGGCGTCGTGCGCCTCCAGCTTGCCCTTGCCGACGAACTTGTCGTACGACGCCTTGATGCCGTCGGTGCCACGCTTGAGAGCCTCGTCGGTGACGTCCCTGAGGACTACGTCCCACCCCGCCTGAGCGGAGACCTGGGCGATCCCGGAACCCATCAAGCCGGCGCCGATGACGGCAAGCTTCCGTGCCACTGTTGCGACTCCCCTTTGAAACGCCTTACACCCTGTTTAGGTTGCTCTTCGGCGGACCTTAGCGCTCGTGAGGGACTGTGTGACCGGTTAGTAACGCGAGTCACGTCTCATCTGACGGACATCACACCGGCACGGGTCATTGAGCGCCTCGGACGGCGTAGTTGAGCACCTTCGCGCTCAACAGCTCCTCGATGTCGTCGAGAAGTACGAGCATCTCGCGTGACACTTCGTCCGGATTGTGCCCCTTGAGCATCTCGCGGCCGACGGCGACGAAGACCGTCTGATGGATCCAGGCGATCTGACCGGCGATCAGCCCCGGAAGCGGGTCACCTGCGGACGCGCCGGCCTCTTCGCGCAGGGTCGCTTCGAGGTGGTCGTGGATCTCCTGCTGGAGGCTCCAGAGCCGGGACCGCAGCGGCGGCACCTCGTGGATGACGCGCATGAAACGGTCATAGCCCTCCATGAGGCCGAGCCGGGGCGAGACCGCCTCCGCCTCCGCGCGCAGCTCCCGCAGCACGGTCCGGGCGGCCGACTCCCCCTTGTCCCGGGCGCGCACCCAGCGGGAGAGCTGTTCCACGACTCCGGCGGAGCGGTCGAAGAAGAGGTCCTCCTTCGCCGGGAAGTAGTTGCAGACGGTGTTCACGGAGACGTCGGCGGCGCATGCCTCCGGCGGGAGAACCAGATCCGAGGGCGGGTGCGGAGCCCCCCTCCCCCTCCCCCTCCCCCGACGCGCCCAGCCCACGGCTCAGGCAGCCCGCCAGGGCACCGCGGCATCGATCTGACCGTCCGCGAGGGCGAGATCCTCGGTTTCCTCGGCCCGAACGGGGCCGGCAAGACGACGACCCTGCGGATGCTGACGACCCTGCTGGCGCCCACCGGGGGCGCGGCCACCGTGGCGGGCCACGACCTGGCGGCCGACCCGGCCGCGGTACGGCGGGTCTGCGGATACGTGGCCCAGTCGGGCGGCGTCGATCCGCAGATCACCGTGCGGGAGGAACTCGTCACCCAGGGCCGCCTGTACCGCCTGCCGAAGGCGCGGGCGCAGGCGCAGGCGCAGGCGCAGGCGCAGGCGCAGGCGCAGGCGGCCGAGCGTGCCGGGGAGTTGGCCCGCGACCTGGGGCTCACCGACCTCCTCGACCGCAAGGCCGGCGCCCTCTCCGGCGGGCAGCGGCGCCGGCTCGACATCGCGTTGGCGCTGACGCACCGCCCGAAGGTTCCTGTTCCTCGACGAGCCGACGACCGGCCTCGCCCCGGGCAGCCGGGCCGACCTGTGGGACCAGATCCGGTGCCTGCGCGACGAGCACGGCACCACGGTCTTCCTCACCACCCACTACCTCGACGAGGCCGACGCCCTCGCCGACCGGCTGGTCGTCGTCGACCGGGGCGTGGTCGTCGCGGAGGGCACGCCGAGCGCGCTGAAGCTGGAGCACGGCGGCTCGATCGACGCCTCGCTCCAGGACACGTTCCTCGCCATCACCGGCCGCAGAGCCACGCCGGCCGACGCCGCCCCCGTAGCCGTATGGGAATCCTTAGATGCTGTTCCAGGACACGGCCCTCATCTACGGCCGCTATCTCCGCCAGTCGTTGCGCTCTCGCTTCGCCCTGTTCTTCGGCGTGCTGATGCCGCTGCTGTACCTGCTGTTCTTCGGTCCGCTGCTGACGGATCTGCCGCTGGGCGAGGAGGGCAGTTCGTGGCAGGTGCTGGTGCCCGGGCTGCTCCTCCAACTCGGCCTGTTCGGGGCATCGTTCGCGGGCTTCGCGATCATCATCGAGAAGGGCCACGGCGTGGTGGAACGCATGCGCGTGACGCCCGTCAGCCGTCTCGCCCTGCTGCTGGGGCGCGTCTTGCGCGATGCCACCGTCTTCGTCTTCCAGGCGGTGCTGCTGTGCTGGCCGCGCTCGTGATGGGGCAGCGGGCTCCCCTGCCCGGTGTGCTGATCGGCTTCGCGTTCGTCGCGCTGCTGACGCTGTCGCTGGCCTCGCTGTCGTAAGCGCTCGCGATGAAGGTGCGCACGCCGCAGGAGTTCGGCCCGGCGGTCAACGCCATGACGATGCCGATGATGCTGCTGTCGGGCCTGATGCTGCCGATGGCTCTGGGACCGGCGTGTACGGCGTCCTGGTCGCGCTCGGCTTCACCGCACTGGCCGTGACAGTCGGCACACGCGTGTTCCGAACCGCCGACGCGTAACTACGCTGGTCACATGGTCAATCTGACGCGCATCTACACCAGGACCGGCGACCAGGGCACCACCGCCCTCGGCGACATGAGCCGGGTCGCCAAGACCGATCTGCGGATCTCGGCGTACGCCGACGCCAACGAGGCGAACGCGGTGATCGGCACGGCCATCGCGCTGGGCGGACTGGACGAGGAGGTCGTCAAGGTCCTCACCCGCGTGCAGAACGACCTGTTCGACGTGGGCGCGGACCTCTCGACGCCGGTGGTGGAGAACCCGGAGTTCCCGCCGCTCAGGGTCGAGCAGTCCTACATCGACAAGCTGGAGGCGGACTGCGACCACTTCCTCGAGGCGCTGGAGAAGCTGCGCTCCTTCATCCTCCCGGGCGGCACGCCGGGCGCGGCCCTGCTGCACCAGGCCTGCACGGTCGTACGCCGTGCGGAGCGCTCGACGTGGGCGGCGCTTGAGGTGCACGGCGAGGTGATGAACCCGCTGACGGCGACGTATCTGAACCGTCTGTCCGACCTCCTGTTCATCCTGGCGAGGACGGCGAACAAGGAGGTCGGGGACGTGCTGTGGGTACCCGGCGGAGAGCGCTGAGCGGATCGCGCCCCAAAGGGGCGCGGGGAACTGCGCGACCAGCCGCGACGGACCCTTGGATGATCACGGCTTATCGGACCCGTTCCTTCGAGGTGACGAGGCTGTCGGCGTGCTCCGGCTCTGCCTTCGGCTGCTTCGGCCAGATCAGGTAGGCCAGCGCGACCAGGCCGTGGATCCCCGCGGCGCGCAGTGCCGCCCACTGGAAGGACCGCAGGGACGAGGTGTCGCCGTCCCCGACGTACCAGATCGCGCCCTGGAGCAGGGTGAGGGCCACCGCCGCCGCGAGGAGCGTGCGCAGCCACAGGCGGCCCTCGTGCCGGGCCCTCGCCATGCCGTACCGCGGCGGCTTCGGCGGGCGCGGGGCGCCGGCCAGGCGGTGGGCGGCGTGGCCGTCGAGCCAGCGGATCGTGTAGTGGCCGTACGCCACGGTGTAGCCGATGTAGAGCGCGGCCAGGCCGTGCTCCCAGCCGGGTTCGGCGCCGTTCTTGAGGTCGATCGCCGTCGCGACGAACAGGACCAGCTCCAGCACCGGTTCGCACAGCAGCAGCACCACGCTCGTACGACGCCACTTCAGCAGGTAGCGGACGGCCAGGCCCAGGGCCAGCAGCACCCAGAAGCCGACCTCGCAGGCGATGATGAGGGCGACGATCACAACATGCTCCCTTCGGTCACCCTTCCAGGCTCCCGGCGGGCGCGGCCCCTTTCGTCGTCGGCGGTGACGAAACCGCCGTACATCGAAAGATGCAGTCCAGGACCCTCCCCCGGAATCAGGCGTCGGCCGCGGCCACCGTGTTGGATGGAGTCATGGCCCTCCCCCGCCCGCACCGCTTCGACGTGTACATCGCCATCGGCGGGCTGCTCGGCGGGCTGCTGCTGGTGGGCATCGGCCTGGCCACGCGGCCCGCCAAGGATCCGATCACGCTCTTCGACGGCCCCTGGCCGATCCTGGTGCCGCTCACCGTGATGGCCGGCTGCGAGCTGCTGCGCCGGGCGGCGCCGCGCGCGGCCCTGCTGATCGGCACGCCCGCGATCTGCGCGGACGTCTTCACCCAGGGCAACCTGGCCACGATCCTGATGTTCACCGACATCATGTACGCGGCCGTGCTGTACGGCCCGCTCGCCTCGGCCCGCCGTATCCAGTGGATCACCGGTCTGCTCACGGTGGCCGGGACGCTGGTGCCGTTCGCGGTGTGGCGCGTCCCGGAGGCGCTGCTGATCGGCGTGGTCGTCGGTGTCGTGGCGTACGCGCCCGCCGCCACCGGCTGGATCGTCCGCAACCACCGCGACGCCGCCGAGGCCGCCCGGCTGCGCGCCGAACAGACCGCGCTGCTGGCCGAGGTGGACCGCGCCCAGGCCGTGACGTCGGAACGCGCCCGTATGGCACGGGAGTTGCACGACATGGTCGCCAACCATCTCTCCGCCATCGCCATCCACTCCACGGCCGCGCTCTCCCTCGACGACCCGAAGACCTCCCAGGAGGCTCTTTCCGTCATTCGCGAGAACAGCGTCGCGGGGCTCGCCGAGATGCGCCGGCTCATCGGCATCCTGCGTGACTCCAGCGGCGACACCGAACCGGTCGCCGCACCCACGCTGGACGGCCTCGACGCGCTGGCCGAGGGCGCCCGCGTCAACGGTCTCGACGTCCGCCTCGACGCGGAGCCCTGCGATGTCCCGGCCCCCGTCGAGCTCGCCGCCTACCGCATCGTCCAGGAGGCCCTGACCAACGCCCTCAAGCACGCCTCCCCCGGCCGCGTCACGGTTGCCCTCACTCACCGGGACGGCTCCCTCAGCGTGGCCGTGTCCAGCCCGTTCGGTGACCGTGACGGGCCCCGCGCGCCCGGCTCGGGTGCCGGGCTCGTCGGGATGCGGGAGCGGGTCGGGCTGCTGGGCGGCGCGTTCGAGGCCGGTCCCGTCGACGACCCGGCCTCGACGCACGGCAAGATCTGGGTCGTACGCGCCACGCTGCCCGTGTCCGAAGGAGACAGAGAATGATCCGCGTCCTGGTCGCCGAGGACCAGTCCGCCGTCCGCGCCGGGCTGGTCCTCATCCTGCGCAGCGCGCCCGACATCGAGGTGGTCGGCGAGGCGGCGGACGGCGAGCAGGCGGTGGCCATGGCCCGTGACCTGCGGCCCGACCTGGTGCTGATGGACGTACAGATGCCACGCCTCGACGGGGTGTCGGCGACCCGGCAGGTGGTCGCCGAGCGACTGGCCGACGTGCTGGTGCTGACCACCTTCGACCTGGACGAGTACGTGTTCGGGGCGCTGCGCGCCGGGGCGTCCGGGTTCCTGCTCAAGAACACCGAGGCCAAGGACCTGCTGGCGGCCGTCCGCACGGTGGCGCGCGGCGAGGGCCTGATCGCCCCGGCCGTCACCCGGCGGCTGATCGCCGAGTTCGCCGCGAAGCCGGTGCGGGAGCCCACGGCAGACCCGGCCGTGCTCGACGCCCTCACCCGGCGCGAGCGGGAGGTGCTGTCCTGCCTCGGCGAAGGGCTGTCCAACGCCGACATCGCGGCACGGCTGGATATGGCCGAGGCGACGGTGAAGACCCACGTCAGTCGTCTGCTGGGGAAGCTGGAGCTGCGCAGCCGGGTGCAAGCGGCCGTGCTGGCCCAGGAGTTGGGGATCTAGGGGTTCGGAGCACGGCCGTGCACGAGAGTGGTCCAGACCTATTGACCTGTGGTCCAGACCTTTCTATTCTCGCGGCACCGTGGGCGTGAAGGCTCAGTCACGCCCCCAATTCCCCGAGGAGGCGCAGCATGCGCTTCAGACACAGAGCCGTGGCGGGGTTCGCGACCCTGCTGCTGCCGCTGGCTGGCCTGGTCGGCCTCGCGAGCCCGGCCGAGGCCGCGACATCCGCCACCGCCACCTACGCGAAGACCCAGGACTGGGGCTCCGGCTTCGAGGGCAAGTGGACGGTGAAGAACACCGGCACCACCTCCCTCAGCTCCTGGACCGTCGAGTGGGACTTCCCCTCCGGCACCTCCGTCACCTCCGCCTGGGACGCCGACGTCACCTCTTCCGGCACCCACTGGACCGCCAAGAACAAGTCCTGGAACGGCACCCTCGCCCCCGGCGCCTCCGTCAGCTTCGGCTTCAACGGATCCGGCTCCGGCTCCCCCGCCAACTGCAAGCTGAACGGCGGCAGTTGTGACGGCGGCACCACGGAACCCGGCGACAGCGCGCCCAGCGCCCCCGGTACGCCGAGCTCCTCCGACATCACCAACACCTCGGTGAAGCTGAGCTGGTCCGCCGCCACCGACGACAAGGGCGTCAAGAACTACGACGTCCTGCGTGACGGCGCCAAGGTCGCCACCGTGACGACCACGTCGTACACCGACACCGGCCTCACCGCCGGCACCGACTACTCCTACACCGTCCAGGCCCGCGACACCGCCGACCAGACCGGCCCGGTCAGCGGCGCCCGCGCGGTCCGCACCACCGGCGGCACCACCGACCCGCCGCCCACCGGCGACAAGGTCAAGCTCGGCTACTTCACCGAGTGGGGCGTCTACGGCCGCAACTACCACGTCAAGAACCTGGTGACCTCGGGCTCCGCCTCGAAGATCACTCACATCAACTACGCGTTCGGCAACGTCAAGAACGGTCAGTGCACCGTCGACGACACCTACGCCGCCTACGACAAGGCCTACACCGCCGACCAGTCCGTCAGCGGCACCGCCGACACCTGGGACCAGCCGCTGCGCGGCAACTTCAACCAGCTGCGCCAGCTGAAGGCCAAGTACCCGCACATCAAGGTGCTGTACTCCTTCGGCGGCTGGACCTACTCCGGCGGCTTCGGCCAGGCCGCCGCCAACGCGGCCGCGTTCGCCAAGTCCTGCAAGGCCGTGGTCGAGGACCCGCGCTGGGCGGACGTCTTCGACGGCATCGACATCGACTGGGAGTACCCGAACGCCTGCGGCCTGACCTGCGACACCAGCGGGCCGGCTGCCTTCAAGAACCTCATGTCCGCCCTGCGCACCGAGTTCGGCCCGAACTACCTGGTCACCGCGGCCATCACCGCCGACGGCTCCGCCGGCGGCAAGATCGACGCGGCCGACTACGGCGGCGCCTCGCAGTACCTCGACTGGTACAACGTGATGACGTACGACTACTTCGGCGCCTTCGACGCGGACGGCCCGACCGCCCCGCACTCGCCGCTCACCTCGTACGCCGGCATCCCGCAGGCGGGCTTCAACTCCGCCGACGCCGTCGCCAAGCTCAAGTCCAAGGGCGTGCCGTCCAAGAAGCTGCTGCTCGGCATCGGCTTCTACGGCCGCGGCTGGACCGGCGTCACCCAGGCCGCCCCCGGCGGCTCGGCGACCGGCGCTGCCCCCGGCACCTACGAGGCCGGGATCGAGGACTACAAGGTCCTGAAGAACTCCTGCCCCGCGAACGGCACCATCGCCGGCACGGCGTACGCCTACTGCGGCAACAACTGGTGGTCGTACGACACCCCGTCGACCATCGCCGGCAAGATGACCTGGGCCAAGAACCAGGGCCTCGGCGGCGCGTTCTTCTGGGAGTTCAGCGGCGACACCGGCAACGGTGAGCTGGTGACCGCCATCAACAACGGGCTCAGCTAACAGCCAGAGGCACTAAGCGACATTGACGCGCTGACCGGGCGGGGCTGCTTCCAGCCACGCGAGAAATCCGGTCAGCGCGTCTTCGCTCATGGCGAGTTCGAGGCGCGTGCCCCGGTGCAGGCAGGTGAGGATCACCGCGTCGGAGAGCAGCGCCAGTTCCTCCTCGCCGTCCGGTACGCGGCGGCCGGCCACCTCGATGGCGGAGCGCTCCAGGATGCGGCGCGGGCGGTAGGCGTAGGAGAAGACGCGGTACCACTCGATGCGGTCGCCGTTGTAGCGGGCGACGCCGTAGGACCAGCCCTTGCCGTTGGTGTCGGGTTTCTCCGGGACGTCCCAGCGCAGGGAACAGTCGAAGGTGCCGCCCGAGCGCTGGATGAGTCTGCGGCGCAGGCCGAAGACGAACAATCCCAGCACCACGAGGGCGACGACGATTCCGCACACAGTCAGAGCGAGGACCATCGGCACCGACCTCCTCGTCTCCTAGGTAACGGAACGGAAAAAACTTCCATATCTGCCTCAGCCGCGACCGGCACCGGATTGCTCCGGTCCCAGCCGCGGCTGAGTGACGTCATCGCGTGCGCTCCCCCAGAGCCTAAAGGGCTCGGGAGGTGACCTGGGGGGTCAGCGCGCCGTCGCCGCCCGCAGGCGGACCTCCGCGCGGCGCTCGGCGGACGCGTCGTCGTCCCCCTTCGCGCGCTCGAGTGCCCGCTCCGCGCGCTGGACATCGATCTCGTCCGACAGCTCGGCGATCTCGGCCAGCAGCGACAGCTTGTCGTCCGCGAAGGAGATGAAACCGCCGTGCACCGCGGCGATGACGGTTCCACCTTCACTCGTACGGATGGTCACCGGGCCCGACTCCAGCACACCGAGCAGCGGCTGGTGACCGGGCATGACGCCGATGTCGCCGGACGTGGTGCGCGCGACGACCAGGGTGGCCTGGCCGGACCAGACCTCACGGTCGGCGGCGACCAACGCGACGTGCAGCTCAGCAGCCAAGGTGGCTCCTCGGGTCACCACCCGGCGGTTCTGCCGGGTGTTGGTTACAAGTCTAGTAGGCGTGAGTGAGGGGGCGGGACGAACCCCCGCCCCCTCCGTCAAGAGCTCAGTGGCTCAAGAGCACTGGTGCGTCAGGAGACGCCCAGCTCCTTCGCATTCTTCTTCAGGTCCTCGATACCACCGCACAGGAAGAACGCCTGCTCCGGGAAGTGGTCGAACTCACCGTCGATGATCGCGTTGAACGCGGTGATCGACTCGTCCAGCGGCACGTCCGAACCGTCCACGCCGGTGAACTGCTTGGCGACGTGGGTGTTCTGGGACAGGAAGCGCTCGACACGGCGGGCACGCTGGACGACCAGCTTGTCCTCCTCGCCGAGCTCGTCGATGCCGAGGATCGCGATGATGTCCTGGAGGTCCTTGTACTTCTGCAGGATGCCCTTGACACGCATGGCGGTGTTGTAGTGGTCCGCCGCGATGTAGCGCGGGTCCAGGATCCGGGACGTGGAGTCCAGCGGGTCCACGGCCGGGTAGATGCCCTTCTCGGAGATCGGACGGGACAGAACCGTCGTCGCGTCGAGGTGGGCGAACGTGGTGGCCGGGGCCGGGTCGGTCAGGTCGTCCGCGGGGACGTAGATCGCCTGCATCGAGGTGATCGAGTGACCACGGGTCGAGGTGATGCGCTCCTGGAGGAGACCCATCTCGTCGGCCAGGTTCGGCTGGTAGCCCACCGCGGAGGGCATACGGCCGAGCAGGGTCGAGACCTCGGAACCGGCCTGGGTGAAGCGGAAGATGTTGTCGATGAAGAACAGCACGTCCTGCTTCTGGACGTCACGGAAGTACTCGGCCATGGTGAGGCCGGCCAGTGCGACGCGCAGACGGGTGCCCGGGGGCTCGTCCATCTGACCGAAGACCAGGGCGGTCTTGTCGATGACGCCCGAGTCGGCCATCTCCTCGATGAGGTCGTTGCCCTCACGGGTGCGCTCACCGACACCGGCGAACACGGAGACACCGTCGTGGTTGTTGGCGACGCGGTAGATCATCTCCTGGATGAGCACCGTCTTGCCGACGCCGGCACCGCCGAACAGGCCGATCTTTCCACCCTTGACGTACGGGGTGAGAAGGTCGATGACCTTGACGCCGGTCTCGAACATCTCGGTCTTCGACTCGAGCTCGTCGAAGTTCGGGGCCTTGCGGTGGATGCCCCAGCGCTCGCCCTCGTACTGCTCGTCGACGTTCAGCACCTCACCGAGGGTGTTGAACACCTTGCCCTTGGTGAAGTCACCGACGGGCACCGTGATGGAGGCACCGGTGTCGGTGACCGCAGCCTGGCGGACCAGACCGTCGGTGGGCTGCATCGAGATCGTGCGGACCAGGCCGTCACCCAGGTGCTGGGCGACTTCCAGGGTCAGCGTCTTCTTCGCACCCTCCTGAGCCGGGTCGGCGACCTCGACGTGAAGGGCGTTGTAGATGTCGGGCATGGCGTCGACGGGGAATTCCACGTCGACGACCGGGCCGATGACCCGGGCGACGCGGCCCGTGGCAGCGGCCGTCTCAACTGTCGTCGTCATTACCTGTCACTCCCCGCGGTCGCGTCGGCCAGGGCTGCGGAGCCACCGACGATCTCGCTGATTTCCTGGGTGATTTCGGCCTGGCGGGCCGCGTTGGCAAGCCGCGAGAGCGTCTCGATGAGCTCTCCCGCGTTGTCGGTGGCCGACTTCATCGCGCGCCGCGTGGCGGCGTGCTTGGAGGCGGCCGACTGGAGCAGCGCGTTGTAGATACGGCTCTCCACGTAGCGCGGCAGCAGGGCGTCGAGGACGTCCTCCGCCGAGGGCTCGAAGTCGAACAGCGGAAGGATCTCGCCCTTGGGGGCAGCCTCCTTCGCGACCTCTTCGAGGCTGAGCGGCAGCAGACGGTCGTCGAGGGCCGTCTGCGTCATCATCGAGACGAACTCGGTGAAGACGATGTGGAGTTCGTCCACGCCGCCCTCGGCCGTGTCCTTCTCGATCGCCTCGATCAGCGGAGCCGCGACCTTCTTGGCGTCCGCGTACGACGGCTCGTCGGTGAAGCCGGTCCACGACTCCGCGATCTTGCGCTCACGGAAGTTGTAGTGGGCGACACCACGGCGGCCGACGATGTAGATCTCGACCTCCTGGCCCTCGCGCTCCAGACGCGCGGTCAGCTGCTCCGCGATCTTGATGGCGTTCGAGTTGAAGGCGCCGGCGAGACCGCGGTCGCTCGTCAGGAGCAGCACCGCGGACCGCGTGACCGTCTCGGCCTGCGTGGTCAGCGGGTGCTTGGTGTTCGAGCCGGTACCGACCGCCGTGACCGCGCGGGTGAGCTCGGTCGCGTACGGCGTGGAGGCCGCCACCTTGCGCTGTGCCTTGACGACACGCGAGGCGGCGATCATCTCCATCGCCTTGGTGATCTTCTTGGTCGCGGTGACGGATCGGATGCGACGCTTGTAGACCCGGAGCTGGGCTCCCATGAGTCAGGTCCCTTCCTTACGTCACTTGGAGGCGCTGGTCGCCTTCGGACCGGCCTCTTCGCCGAGCAGCTTGCCGTCCGAGGTCTCGAACTGCTTCTTGAACTCGGCGATGGCGTCGGCCACGGCGGTCAGCGTGTCGTCCGACATCTTGCCGCCCTCCTTGATGGAGGTCATGAGGCCCTGCTCCTTGCGGTGCAGGTACTCCAGGAGCTCCTTCTCGAAGCGGCGGATGTCGGCGACCGGAACGTCGTCCATCTTGCCGGTGGTGGCACCCCAGACCGAGACGACCTGGTCCTCGGTGGCCATCGGCTCGTACTGAGCCTGCTTGAGCAGCTCGACCAGACGCGAACCACGCTCCAGCTGCGCCTTCGACGCGGCGTCCAGGTCGGAACCGAAGGCGGCGAACGCCTCCAGCTCGCGGTACTGGGCCAGGTCCAGACGGAGACGACCGGAGACCTGCTTCATCGCCTTGTGCTGCGCGGAACCACCGACTCGGGAGACGGAGATACCGACGTTCAGCGCGGGGCGCTGACCGGCGTTGAACAGGTCCGACTCCAGGAAGCACTGGCCGTCGGTGATGGAGATGACGTTGGTCGGGATGAACGCCGAGACGTCGTTGGCCTTGGTCTCGACGATCGGCAGACCCGTCATCGAGCCGGCGCCCATGTCGTCGGAGAGCTTCGCGCAGCGCTCCAGCAGACGGGAGTGCAGGTAGAAGACGTCACCCGGGTAGGCCTCACGGCCCGGCGGGCGGCGCAGCAGCAGGGACACGGCGCGGTAGGCGTCGGCCTGCTTCGAGAGGTCGTCGAAGATGATGAGGACGTGCTTGCCCTCGTACATCCACTGCTGGCCGATGGCCGAACCGGTGTACGGCGCCAGGTACTTGAAGCCGGCCGGGTCGGACGCCGGGGCGGCGACGATGGTCGTGTACTCCAGCGCGCCGTTCTCCTCCAGCGCGCGGCGGACCGACGCGATCGTCGAGCCCTTCTGGCCGATGGCGACGTAGATGCAGCGGACCTGCTTGTTCACGTCGCCCGAACGCCAGTTGTCGCGCTGGTTGATGATCGTGTCGACGGCCAGGGCGGTCTTGCCGGTCTGGCGGTCACCGATGATCAGCTGACGCTGGCCACGGCCGATCGGGGTCATCGCGTCGACGGCCTTGTAGCCGGTCTCCATCGGCTCGTGCACCGACTTACGGGCCATGACGCCCGGAGCCTGCAGCTCAAGGGCACGGCGGCCGGACGTCTCGATCTCGCCGAGGCCGTCGATCGGGTTGCCGAGCGGGTCGACGACGCGGCCGAGGTAGCCCTCGCCGACGGCCACGGAGAGGACCTCACCGGTACGGGAGACCGGCTGCCCCTCCTCGATGCCGCTGAACTCACCGAGGATGACGGCGCCGATCTCGCGCTCTTCCAGGTTGAGCGCGAGGCCGAGGGTGCCGTCCTCGAACTTCAGCAGTTCGTTGGCCATGGCCGAGGGCAGGCCCTCGACCTTCGCGATGCCGTCGCCGGCAAGGGTGACCGTACCGACCTCCTCGCGCGAGGCCGCGTCCGGCTTGTACGACTGGACGAAGTTCTCCAGCGCGTCCCGGATCTCCTCCGGCCGGATCGTGAGCTCCGCCATCTGGGTTCCCTGCTCTCCTTGTTGGGCCCGAAGTTTCACTTTGGGGGTCTGGGGGCGACCCCCAGGATTCTTCTGCACGGCCCAACCAGGGCCGTCGTAAGTATTACTGCCTATTGAGTTGCTGTTCAGCTCGCCAGGCGGCGGCCGGCGTCCTCGATGCGGTCCGCGAGGGAGCCGTTGATGACCTCGTCACCGACCTGCACCCGCATTCCGCCGACGACCTCGGGGTCCACGTCGAGGTTGAGGTGCATCGGGCGGCCGTAGAGCTTCGCGAGGGCGGCGCCCAGGCGCTGCTTCTGCCGGTCGCTCAGCGGCACCGCCGAGGTGACCACGGCCACCATGCGGTCCCGGCGGTCGGCGGCGAGCTTGGACAGGGACTCAAGTCCCGACTCCAGGCTACGTCCACGCGGCGCGGTCACAAGACGCGTGACCAGACGCTCGGTGGTCGCCTTGGCCCGGCCGCCGAGCAGGCTGCGCAGCAGCTCGCCCTTGGCCGTCCCGGTGGCGGCGCGGTTGGTCAGCGCGGCCCTCAGCTCGGTGTTCGAGGAGACGATCCGGCCGAACCGGAACAGCTCGTCCTCGACCTCGTCGAGCGTGCCCGCCTTCTGCGCGGCAGTGAGGTCGGCGGTGTTCGCCAGCTCCTCCAGCGCGTCCACCAGGTCGCGGGACTGCGACCAGCGGGAGCGCACCATGCCGGCCAGCAGATCGACGGTCTCGCCGCCGACCTGACCGCCGAGCAGGCGCTGGGCCAGCTCGGCCTTGGCCTCGCCGGCCTGCGCCGGGTCGGTGAGGACCCGACGCAGCGACACCTCGCGGTCGAGCAGCGCGGTGACGGCGGCCAGCTCGTCGGCGAGCTTGGCCGCGTCGACGGACGTGGAGTCCGTCAGCGCGTCGAGACGCTCACGTGCGGCTGCCAGGGCCTCGCGGCTCGCTCCGTTCATCGCGCGGCCTCGGCCTTCTCCTCAAGGTCCTCGAGGAAGCGGTCGATGACGCGGCTCTGCCGGGCGTGGTCCTCCAGGGACTCACCGACGAGCTTGCCGGCCAGGTCGGTGGCGAGCTTGCCGACGTCCTGGCGCAGCGCGGACGCGGCTGCCTTGCGGTCGGCCTCGATCTGTGCGTGACCGGCGGCGACGATCTCCTCGCGCTGCCGCTGGCCTTCCGCGCGCATCTCGGCGATGAGCGTGGCGCCCTGCTCCTGCGCCTCCTGGCGCAGACGCGCGGCCTCGTGCCGGGCCTCGGCGAGCTGAGCCTTGTACTGCTCGAGCACGCTCTGGGCCTCGGTCTGGGCGGCCTCGGCCTTCTCGATACCGCCCTCGATGGCCTCGCGGCGCTCTTCCAGAACCTTGTTGATGTTCGGGAGGAGCTTCTTGGCGAGGAAGCCGAAGACGATGACGAAGGCGAGCAGGCCGATGACAAGCTCAGGGATCGGCGGGATGAGGGGGTTCTCCCCCTCACTCGCCGCGATGAGCAGCTGGCTCATGTGAGTGCCTTTCGTCTAGTCGGCTGGACTGGATTCGCTGATCAGTAGCCGTAGACGAACGGCATGACCAGACCGATCAGGGCGAGCGCCTCACAGAAGGCGAAGCCGAGGATCTGGTTGGCACGGATCAGGCCGGCGGCCTCGGGCTGACGGGCGAGCGCCTGGGTGCCGTTACCGAAGATGATGCCGACGCCGACGCCCGGGCCGATCGCGGCGAGGCCGTAACCGATGGAGCCGAGGGAGCCTTCGACAGCAGCAAGGGTCTGGGACATGCCAGTTCTTCCTTTTCTTTACGGACCGGTGGGGGTTGGCCACCGGACGATCTGTGGAGGTGGGAGGGCGGTGGCTCAGTGGTGCTCGGCGAGAGCGCCCTGGATGTAGGTGCACGTCAGCAGGACGAACACGTACGCCTGCAGGGCCTGGATGAACAGCTCGAAGGCGGTCATCACGATGACCATCACGAACGAGACACCCGCGTAGGCGATGCCGAAGCCGTTCAGCATGTACCAGCTGGCGATCGTGAACAGCAGCAGCAGGGTGTGGCCCGCGAACATGTTCGCGAACAGTCGCACCGCGTGCGTGAACGGCCGGATCAGCAGGTTCGAGAAGAGCTCGATCAGCATGGCCAGCGGAAGCACCGCGCCGAGCGACTTGTCGTAGCCGGTGACGTTCTTCCAGAAGCCGACGAAGCCGTGCCGCTTGAAGGTCAGGGACACCCACAGGATGTAGACGATCAGCGCCAGGACCAGCGGGTACGAGATGATCGAGGTGACCGGGAACTGGGCGATCGGAATGATCGACCACAGGTTCAGCATCCAGACGAAGAAGAACAGCGAGACGACGAGCGGTACGTACTTCTCGCCTTCCTTCTTGCCGATGGTCTCGTAGACGACACCGCGGCGGATGAAGTCGTAGCCGGCCTCGGCGACCATCTGGAGCTTGCCCGGCACGACCTGCGGCCTGCGGAAGGCGGCCCAGAAGAAGCCCACGATGATGATCGAGCCGAGCAGCGCCAGCAGCATCGTCTTGTTGAAGTACACGTTGCTGTCGCCGTCACCCCACAGGGGCTGGAACATGAACGAGTGCAGGCCCGGGGACACATCGGCGAAGCCACACCCGTCGAAGAGGTGGCAGTTGGTGTCGAAGGCGAGCACCTGCGTCGGGTCAGCACTCACCGCGGGCTCCTTCAGCGTGGCGCATAGGTACGGCAACCTCGTTGTGTCGGCGCGGCGCGCAGCCGCGGTTCGGCACGGGACTGGTGTTACGGATGTGGGGGCGGCTGGGGGGCATCTCGCCTCGCGATTGAGCAGGCGTCAGCTCAGATGCCCGCGCCCGCGATGCCGCAGTTGGCACCGGACGATAGCAGGACTTCTCGAGCGCCCTTATCCCGCCCCTACCTCTCACGACGAGTGCCCCGTCTTTTCGGGCTTGTCACCCTTCGAGGGAGTGCCCGAATCGGGTTCAACGTAGAGGATCTTGGCCTTCATGTGGGCGCGCGTCTGCATGGCGATCCACACGAGTGTGCCGACGAGCAACGTGACCGCGAAGGCTCGCGGGTTGAACAGCGTCGTGTTCTTGAACGCGGCCATGAAGATGAACAGCAGCAGGATCTGCGCCGCGTACAACATCAGGCCCATCGCCTGGAACAGGTGCGGAAGCGATTTGGCAGTGCGCTGCAGAACGTAGAGGCCGATTCCCATGAAGAGGATCACGACCACCGTCGCGACGACAGCCCCGATCGCTCCCTTGCCACCGGCGACCACACCACTGACGACGGCTGCGACAGCGCCGACGGCGGCTGTGGGCACAGCGGCCTGGAGCAGGATCCGGGCGTCATTGGACGGCATGGCGGCAACTCCGCTTTCACGGTGGGGGCAGGGTGTCGTCATGGACGAGCGTAGTCCCGGGTTGAGAGAGAACCTCACGCCGGTGGACCGTCGCACTGCGGTCCTTCGGCTCTATCCGGGGGTTCTCGTGAACCGTATCACAAACTATTTGATGAGGTCTTTACCTGGGGCGTGTGCTCGGTGTCACACATGAGAGTGACTCTGCGCGTCTGTGCAGAAACGGCGCCCACTTGTCTGGTATTGGGGCGCTTCGTTCCCCCATGGTTTGGCAATGCTCTAGTCAGATTCTTACCTTGACCGCGCTCTTACCCGGACCCCCTTGACCGTCAGCGGGAGGTCCCGGCCTTCCGTCGGTCCAGGAAGCGCGAACGGGCGCCGATGGCGGTCGCGCCGTTGACCCCGGCCACACCCGCGGCGACCGGAGTGCGCGGCTCGTCCTCGGCCAGGGGTTCGTCGGCCGGGGCCTCGGCGGCAGCGGTCTGCGGTGTGGCGGCCGCGGGCTCGGCGACCGCCCCGCGCCGGCGATAGCGCGGCGGTACGAACGCCTCCGCCCAGCGCGGGGCGCGCGGTGTGAAGCGCGGGAGCAGGAGCAGGGCCAGGCCGATGGCGCTGAGGAAGACCACGCCGAGCACGATCCACATGGACGCCGAGTTCACGGAGTAGGCCAGGGCGCCGAAGGCGATCAGCGCGGACCAGAAGTACATGATCAGCACCGCGCGGCTGTGGGAGTGACCGATCTCCAGGAGGCGGTGGTGCAGGTGGCCCCGGTCGGCGGCGAACGGCGACTGGCCGCGCCAGGTGCGGCGGACGATCGCCAGCACCAGGTCGGCGGCCGGGATCGCGATGATCGTCAGGGGGAGCAGGAGCGGGATGTAGACCGGGACCGTCTGGTGCACGGCCTCCTTCTCGGAGCCGGCGAACAGCTTCAGCGCGTCCGGGTCGACCTGTCCCGTGATCGAGATCGCGCCCGCGGCCAGCACCAGGCCGATCAGCATCGAGCCGGAGTCGCCCATGAAGATCCGCGCCGGGTGCATGTTGTGCGGCAGGAAGCCCAGGCACATGCCCATCAGGATCGCCGAGAAGAGCGTGGCGGGGGCGGCGGCCTCGATGCCGTACGACACCCAGACGCGGTAGGCGTAGAGGAAGAACGCGGCCGACGCGATGCACACCATGCCCGCCGCGAGGCCGTCCAGGCCGTCGACGAAGTTGACCGCGTTGATGGTGATGACGACCAGGGCGACCGTGAGCAGGGTGCCCTGCCACTGGGTCAGGGCGACCGAGCCGAAGCCGGGGATGGGCAGCCACAGGATCGTCAGACCCTGCATGACCATGACGCCGGCGGCGATCATCTGGCCGCCCAGCTTGATCAGGGCGTCGATCTCGAACTTGTCGTCCAGGACGCCGATCAGCCAGATGAGCGCCGCTCCGGAGAGCAGGGCGCGCGGTTCGTTGGACTTCTCGAAGACCGCGCTGAGGTTCGTGAGGTGGTCGGCGACCAGCAGGCCCGCGCACAGGCCGAAGAACATCGCGATCCCGCCGAGCCGCGGAGTGGGTTCCCGGTGCACGTCACGTGCCCGGATCTCCGGCATCGCTCCGGCCACGATCGCGAACTTACGTACCGGCCCTGTCAGCAGATACGTCACCGCGGCCGTGATGCAGAGCGTCAGCAGGTATTCACGCACGGGCTTCCCCACAGGTCTCGCTGGCCATCTCAGCCCCACACCCTAGCGACGTACTCATGGGCGACGCATATGTGTAGGGACTTCCGGGTAGCGACGATGGTTGCACGTGTGGCTGTGCACGCAGGTGCGTCTACCCCCGCTCAGCCGGGATACGGCGGAAATCTACCGGTCAGCTCCCGCACTTCTTCACGTGCCTTCAGGCTCTCGGTCTCCCCGCGCAGCACACCCGCCAGCAGCGCCGCGAGCCACGCCATCTCCTCCTCCCCCATGCCCTGGGTGGTCACGGCCGCCGTGCCGAGGCGCAGGCCGCGGGCGTCGCCGTGCGGCAGCGCGCAGCAGTCCAGCACGATGCCGGCGGCGGCGAGCCGGCCGCGGGCGTCACGGCCGTCGACGCCGAGGGGTGCCGGGTCGGCGGTGATGAGGTGGGTGTCGGTGCCGCCCGTGGTGACGACGAGCCCCTCCGCGGCCAGCCCCGCCGCCAGCGTCCGCGCGTTGGCGACCACCTGATGGGCGTACACGGCGAAGGCCGGGGTTGCCGCCTCGCCGAACGCGACGGCCTTGGCGGCGATGGTGTGCATCTGCGCGCCGCCCTGGGTGAACGGGAAGACGGCCCGGTCGATCCGCTCGGCGAGGTCCGCGCCGCACAGGATCATCCCGCCGCGCGGTCCGCGCAGCACCTTGTGCGTGGTGGCGCACACGGCATCGGCGTACGGCACCGGACTCGGCGCCGCTCCCCCGGCGACCAGCCCCATCGGGTGGGCGGCGTCGGCGATGAGATACGCGCCCACCTCGTCGGCGACGTCACGGAAGAAGGCGTAGTCGATGTGGCGCGGGTAGGCGATGGACCCGCACACGATCGCCTTGGGCCGGTGGGTGCGGGCGAGCGTGCGCACCTGGTCGTAGTCGATGAGCCCGGTCTCGGCGTCCACGCCGTATCCGACGAAGTCGAACCAGCGCCCGGAGAAGTTGGCCGGCGACCCGTGCGTGAGGTGTCCGCCGTACGGCAGCCCGAGGGCGAGGACGGTGTCGCCGGGGCGCAGCAGGGCGGCGTACGCGGCGAGGACGGCCGACGAGCCGGAGTGCGACTGCACATTGGCGTGCTCGGCCCCGAACAGCGCCTTCGCCCGCTCCACGGCGAGCCGCTCGGCGACGTCGACCATCTCGCAACCGCCGTGGTACCGGGCGCCCGGATACCCCTCCGCGTACTTGTTGGCCAGCGGCGACCCGAGCGCCGCCAGTACGGCCGGCGAGGTGAAGTTCTCGGCCGCGACGAGCTGAAGCGTCGTCGACTGCCGATCGAGCTCCCCGAGCAGGATGTCGGCGAGCTGAGGGTCCTGACGGCGCAGGACATCGGCCTCGAGGGTATGGGTGACCGACATGGTGGGCTCCGGGCGTGCGTCGACGGTGACGTACGTCCAATGTAGGCCGGGGACGTCAGGGCCGCCCGGCGTTGTCACGCCTTCGCCGGCACCCGCGCCCGCGTCACGCCCGCGCCGGAACCCCCGTCAACGCCGTCACCACCGGATCCAGCGCCTCATGTATCTCGTCCCCCACCGACCGGAAGAACGTGAGCGGCGCCCCGTACGGGTCATACACCTCGTCCGCCTCCGCCGTCGGCGCCAGCAGCCACCCGCGTAGAGCCGCCGCCGCACGGACCAGGGCGCGTGCGCGGAAGACCACGCCCTCCTCCAGGGGAGGGAGCGTCGCGGGGTCTATCGCCTTCACCAGGCGGGTGAACTCCTTCAGGGTGAAGGTGCGCAGGCCCGCCGAGTGGCCCATGGAGATGACCTGGGCACGGTGGTCGCGGGTGGCGGTCAGGACCAGGTCGGCCCGGATGACGTGTTCGTCGAGGAGCTCGCGGCCGACGAAGCCGGAGGCGTCCGCGCCGAAGTCGCCGAGGACCGTCTCCGCGTTGGACTCCATGGGCGCGCCCTCGTGGCCCCAGGTGCCCGCGCTCTCCACGATCAGCCCGCCGCCGAGCACCCCGAGGCGCTGCGCCACGAAATGACGGGTCAGCCGCTCGGTGATCGGCGAGCGGCACACGTTTCCGGTGCTGACGTGGAGGATGCGGAAGCTGTCGCGCGGGAGTCCCACGAAGGTCGTCGTGATCTCCGCCGCGCTTTCCCCGTTGCCTATGCCACGCCCCACGTCAGGGGCTGTCAATTGGCCACCTCGAGGTCGGGTACGACCTTCCGCAGCTCGTCGGCGGAGATCGCGCCCGCACGCAGCAGGAGGGGCACCTCTCCCGTGACGTCGACGATCGACGACGGGACGTTGCCGGGGGTCGGGCCGCCGTCCAGGTAGACGGAGACCGAGTCGCCGAGCATCTCCTGCGCGGCGTCGCAGTCCTCGGGCGCGGGGTGGCCCGTCAGGTTCGCCGAGGACACGGCCATCGGGCCGACCTCGGTCAGCAGCTCGATGGCGACGGGGTGCAGCGGCATGCGCACGGCGACCGTGCCCCGGGTGTCGCCCAGGTCCCACTGCAGCGACGGCTGGTGCTTGGCGACCAGCGTCAGCGCGCCCGGCCAGAACGCGTCGACCAGCTCCCAGGCCAGCTCGGAGAAGTCGGTGACGAGACCGTGGAGCGTGTTCGGGGAGCCGATCAGCACGGGGGTGGGCATGTTGCGGCCCCGCCCCTTGGCCTCCAGCAGGTCGCCGACGGCCTCCTTGGTGAACGCGTCGGCGCCGATGCCGTACACCGTGTCGGTCGGGAGGACCACGAGCTCGCCACGGCGGACGGCGGACGCGGCCTCACGCAGACCCGTCGTGCGGTCGGTCGCGTCGTTGGTGTCGTATCGCCGTGCCATATCTAGCGGGCCTCCTCGTACACGTACTGCGGAATCGAAGTCGGGGCGGTGGTCACGGCAGTGCCTTGCGGGCCGTCGCGAACCGGGGGCGGTTGTTGAGGTCCGGGTGGTCGGCCGCGTCGGCCCAGCCCCGCTCCTCGGTGAAGATCCACGGCACCTGGCCGCCCTGGGTGTCGGCGTGCTCGATGACGACGACGCCGCCGGGGCGCAGGAGCCGGTGTGCGGTCCGTTCCAGACCGCGGATGAGGTCGAGGCCGTCCTCGCCGGAGAACAGGGCGAGTTCGGGATCGTAGTCCCGTGCCTCGGGAGCGACGTACTCCCACTCGGTGAGCGGGATGTACGGCGGGTTGGAGATGACCAGGTCGACCTGGCCGTCAAGGTCGCGGAAGGCGTCCAGGGCGTTGCCCTGCCGCAGGTCGACCCTGGACCCCTCGACGTTCTTGCGGGTCCACCGCAGGGCGTCCTCGGACAGCTCCACGGCGTGCACGCGGGAGCGCGGGACCTCCTGGGCGAGGGCGAGCGCGATGGCGCCGGAGCCGGTGCACAGGTCGACGATGCAGGGCTCGACGACGTCCATCGCGCGCACGGCGTCTATGGCCCAGCCGACCACCGACTCCGTCTCGGGGCGGGGCACGAACACCCCGGGCCCGACTTGGAGTTCGAGATAGCGGAAGTACGCCCGCCCGGTGATGTGCTGCAGCGGCTCGCGCTGCTCGCGCCGGGCGATGACCTCCCAGTAGCGGGCGTCGAAGTCCGAGTCCTTCACGGAGTGCAGCTCGCCCCGCTTCACGCCGTGCACGAACGCGGCGAGCTCCTCCGCGTCGTTGCGCGGCGAGGGCACGCCGGCGTCGGCCAGCCGCTGGGTGGCCTGGGCCACCTCCGCGAGCAGCACGCTGCGGGGGCTCGGGGTTCGCCCCCCGATGAATTGCTGCACGCAAGTCCTCCGTGTCGTACTCGTACGTCCTTACGCGGCCGCGAGCTTGGCGGCCGAGTCCGCGTCGACGCAGGCCTGGATCACCGAGTCGAGGTCGCCGTCCAACACCTGGTCCAGGTTGTACGCCTTGAAGCCGACGCGGTGGTCCGAGATGCGATTCTCCGGGAAGTTGTAGGTACGGATCTTCTCGGAGCGGTCGACGGTGCGGACCTGGCTGCGGCGGGCGTCGGCGGCCTCCTTCTCGGCCTCCTCCTGCGCCGCCGCGAGCAGCCTGGAGCGCAGGATACGCATCGCCTGCTCCTTGTTCTGCAGCTGGCTCTTCTCGTTCTGGCAGGAGGCGACGACTCCGGTGGGAATGTGCGTGATGCGCACCGCGGAGTCGGTCGTGTTGACGGACTGGCCACCCGGGCCGGACGACCGGTACACGTCGATACGGAGGTCGTTCGGGTTGATCTCGACATCGATCTCCTCGGCCTCGGGCGTGACGAGCACACCGGCCGCGGAGGTGTGGATACGGCCCTGGGACTCGGTCGCCGGCACGCGCTGCACGCGGTGCACACCGCCCTCGTACTTCAGTCGGGCCCAGACGCCCTGCCCGGGCTCGGTGGCGCCCTGGCCGCCCTTGGTCTTCACCGCGACCTGGACGTCCTTGTAACCGCCGAGCTCGGACTCGGTGGAGTCGATGATCTCGGTCTTCCAGCCGACCCGCTCGGCGTACCGCAGGTACATGCGCAGCAGGTCGCCGGCGAACAGCGCCGACTCGTCGCCGCCCGCGCCCGCCTTGATCTCGAGGATGACGTCCTTGTCGTCGCTGGGGTCGCGCGGGACGAGCAGCAGCCGCAGCTTCTCGGTCAGCTCCTCGCGCTGCTTCTCCAGCTCCTTGACCTCGGCCGCGAAGTCCGGGTCGTCGGCGGCGAACTCCTTCGCCGTCTCGATGTCGTCGCCGGTCTGCTTCCAGGAGCGGTACGTACCGACGATCGGGGTGAGCTCGGCGTAGCGCTTGTTGAGCTTGCGCGCGTTGGCCTGGTCGGCGTGGACCGACGGGTCGGCGAGCTTCGTCTCCAGGTCGGCGTGCTCAACGACCAGGTCCTCGACGGCCTCGAACATCTTGGGCTCCTGAACTGCGTAAGAAAGAAGGGGGAAGGCGGGCGACCAAAAACGCCGGTCCCGGCGCGCCTGTGAGGGGCGCGACCGTGGACCGGCGAATTGGAGCTCGCTACTTCTTGGAGCCGGCAGTCGCCTTGCCGAAGCGGGCCTCGAAGCGGGCCACACGGCCACCGGTGTCGAGGATCTTCTGCTTGCCCGTGTAGAACGGGTGGCACTCGGAGCAGACCTCGGCGCGGATGGTGCCGCTCTCGATCGTGCTACGGGTGGTGAACGACGCGCCACAGGTGCAGCTGACCTGCGTCTCGACGTACTCGGGGTGGATGTCGCGCTTCAAGGTGTCTCCTAGTTTCGGGAGGGCACCGGGTCGCTCCCGCGGGGTGCGGTCGCGTGAACCGGGGCCGACGTACCAGTCTGCCAGGACTGGGGCCATCCCCCAAAACCGGGGGTTCGCGTCATGTATTCCCTGCCGGCCCCGCGCCCCTCAAGGGGCGCTCACCACGCCCTTGGCAGCTCCCGCAGCCGTGCCTTCGGTGGCCGACTTCGGGATCGGCCTGTCGTGCTTCAGGGCGTCCCACACCAGCTGGGCCTTGGCCTTCGCCACGAGTACGCGGTTCGGGTCCGCCGGGTCGTACCGGACCGGCATCGTGACCATGTGCATGTTCTTGGAGCTGATGCTTTTAAGTCCGCCTGCGAACGACATCAGCTTGTTGACCGAGCCGAGGTCGGAGTCGGTGGTCACGGCCTTGGTGGCGGTGTTGGCGAGGTCGAGGAGCTTCTTCGGGTTGTCGAAGAGGTCGATGTTCTTGATCTGGTTGAGGAGTGCCTTGATGAAGGCCTGCTGGAGCTGGATGCGGCCGAGGTCCGAGCCGTCGCCGACGCCGTGCCGGGTGCGGACCAGGCCCAGGGCCTGCTTACCGGTGAGCTGGTGGGTTCCGGCCTTGAGGTGGAGGTGGCTGTCGGGGTCGTTGATGTCCTTGGTGGTGGTGACCTCTACGCCGCCGAGCTCGTCGATGAGCTTCTGGAAGCCGGAGAAGTCGACCTCCAGGTAGTGGTCCATGCGGATGCCGGTGATGGACTCGACCGTCTTCACGGTGCAGGCGGCGCCGCCCGTGGAGTACGCCTCGTTGAACATCACGCCGGACGCGGCGTCGTGCGTGTCGCCGTCGGTGTCGGTGCACCGGGGGCGGTCGACGAGGGTGTCGCGCGGGATGGAGACCACGCTGGCCTTCTTGTGGCCCTCGTAGACGTGCACGATCATCGCCGTGTCCGAGCGGGCGCTGCCGTCGTCGGTGCCGCCGCCGAGCTGCTTGTTGCTGCCGGAGCGGGTGTCCGAGCCGAGGACGAGGATGTTCTCCGAGCCGTTGTCGACCTTCTCCGGCCGTTCGGTGCCGAGGGCCTGGTCGATGTCGACGCTCTTGAGGTTGCCGTTGAGCTTGAAGTACAGGTACCCGGCGCCGGTGCCGCCCAGGATCACGATCCCGGCGGCCGTCCAGGCCATGATCAGCAGGCCCTTGCGTTTGTCCCGGGGTTTGCGGCGGCGGCCCTTGGCCCGGTGGCGCGGACCTGCGGTGCCGGTCTCGCCCGGTATGCCGGGCTCCGGCGTGCTCTCGGCGGACACTGTGCTCCTCGGTTCTCGTTCCGGTCGGTTACCCCCTGCTTTCAGGGACAGGCGTGGCCATTTGGCCCGTACCACACCATCGTCGCCCCGTCCGGTCAGACGGGGAAACTCGGAGAAGGGTTGCACAACGGACCGTGCCCACCGCCGGGGAGCGATGGGCACGGTCCGTAGTCGGCGATCCCGGGCAGGCCGGTCTCACCTGCGCTTTCAGCCGAGAATGTCGTACTGCTTGTAATCGGTGCCGACGGACTTCGGTGTGCTGAAGATCTCGCTCGTGGCCTTTCCGGTGCCCGGGTACAGGTAGAGCGTGCCGGCGGTGTTACGGGCCAGGAAGTCGGCCTTGCCGTCGCCGGTGACGTCGCCGACGGCGTCGAAGCCGTTGTACGTCGCCCAGGTGCGCACCTTGATGCGGGGGGCGAACGCGCCGGTGCCGGACTTGCCGGTGCCCTTGAACAGGTAGATGTAGCCGCCCGTCCTGCTGCGTGCGATCAGGTCCGTCCTGCCGTCGCCGGTGAAGTCGCCGTGGCCGCGCAGGGAGTTGTACTGGTTCCAGCCGGAGCCGACCTTCACGCGGGTGCCGAAGGTGCCGTTGCCCTTGCCCGGGTAGATCCACAGGTACCCGCCGGAGTCGACGGAGAGCAGGTCGGGCAGGTAGTCGCCGGTGACGTCGCCCGGGACGACGATGCGGGTGCGGGTCTTCCAGTTGTCGGCGAGCTGCTTGGTGGCCCAGCTGCCGCTCGACGGCACGTAGTGCGACCAGAACAGGTCGCCGTCGGAGCCGCGCCGGTAGATGAGGTCCTGGTAGCCGTCCCGGTCGAGGTCGGTCTGGAGGACGAGGTCGGCGCCGCTCCAGTTGCCCCAGGACTCGCGCGCGGCGAAGGAGGTGCCGCCCGAGTCCTTCGAGTAGCCGGTCTTCGTGGAGGCGTTGCGCAGCCACAGGTCGGCCCGGTGGTCCCCGCTGATGTTGGTGTCGTCGACCCGGGGGTAGGCGGCACCGACGTAGGAGGTGACCTTGGCGAAGACGCTGTAGGCGCCCTGGGCGACGCAGTCCTGCACACCCCAGGAGACGACGCCGACGATCCGCCCGTTCACGACGAGCGGCCCGCCGGAGTCGCCGTTGCAGGCGGAGGTCGTACCGGTGTCGCTGCCGCTGGCCGGCGTGCCCGCGCAGACCATGTGGCCCTTGATGAACTCACTGCCGTAGTAGCCCGCGCAGGTGCTGTCGGACTGGATCGGCAGCGTGGCCGTCTTCAGCGTGCCGGAGATGTCCTGGCCGGTGGAGCTGGTCCGGCCCCAGCCGTAGACCTTGGCGCTGGTCCCGGCGGCGTACGAGGCGGTGTCACCGGACGCCGTCATGCGGATCGGCGTCGCCTTGACCGGGCCCGCCAGGGTGATGACGGCGATGTCGTTGTCGATCGTCGTCGCGTTGTACGACGGGTGGTACCACTGCCGGTGCGGCAGGCTGACGGTGCCGCCGTGCAGATCGCTGTCGCCGGCGTCGTCGGTGGTCGGGAGCTGGGCGGTGCCGGTGATGACGGCGCCGTAGGTGTACCAGTCGTAGCCCTTGACGCAGTGCGCGGCGGTGAGGATCTTCGTCGGCGCGACGACGGCGCCCCCGCAGAAGAACCCGAGGTCGTCCGCCTCGTCGGCGGTGCCCTGGTCGTCGTAGTACCAGAGCTGCGCCATCCAGGGCGCCGAGGTGATGCCGGTGGTCGTGCCGCCGATCACCATGGGGCTCACGGTGGAGTCGCCCGCGGCGTCGGTCGTGCTCGCGCCGTACGACGACTTCTTCGCCGTCTCTCCTGCGGCGTCGTCCCCGGCAACGGCCCCCGCGACCCGCCGCTCCAGCTCGGCGAGCGAGGCCGAACCGGTCGCCGGCTTCACGGTGGGCGTGGGCAGCGCGGTCGCGGCCCCCGCGGACGCGGTCAGCAGCGCCGCCGCGACGGCAGCGGCGACACCGACAGCGGCAACGGGCAGCCCGAGACGTATCCGGCGTTTGTGCCGACCGCTGCCGGACATGGTGGTGCTCAAGTAGGTCCCCCCAGGGATGCATGTGCAGGAAGGGGCGCATGGATACGCCCGTTCCTCTCAGCGCCAAAAGGCCGCCCCCCGTCACTGTCTGACGGGGGGCGGCCTCAACGCCCTCTAGGGGCGCGGGGAACTGCGCGATCAACCACGAACCACCCGCACTCGACGAGCAACCCGCATACCCGAGCTCTTAGTCGCCATTGCCCGGCGTCGGCGTCGTCTTCTGAATCTGCATCAGGAACTCGACGTTCGACTTCGTCTGCTTCATCTTGTCGAGCAGCAGCTCGATCGCCTGCTGCTGGTCCAGCGCGTGCAGCACCCGCCGCAGCTTCCAGACAACCGCCAGCTCCTCGTTGCCGAGCAGGATCTCTTCCTTACGGGTACCGGACGCGTCCACGTCCACCGCCGGGAAGATGCGCTTGTCCGCGAGCTTGCGGTCGAGCTTGAGCTCCATGTTGCCGGTGCCCTTGAACTCCTCGAAGATCACCTCGTCCATGCGGGACCCGGTGTCGACCAGAGCGGTGGCCAGGATGGTGAGCGAGCCACCGTCCTCGATGTTCCGCGCGGCACCGAAGAAGCGCTTCGGCGGGTACAGCGCGGTCGAGTCGACACCACCGGAGAGGATGCGGCCGGAGGCGGGCGCGGCGAGGTTGTACGCACGGCCCAGACGCGTGATGGAGTCGAGCAGCACGACGACGTCGTGCCCCAGCTCCACCAGCCGCTTGGCGCGCTCGATGGCGAGCTCGGCGACCGTCGTGTGGTCCTCGGCCGGGCGGTCGAAGGTCGAGGAGATGACCTCGCCCTTCACCGACCGCTGCATGTCGGTGACCTCTTCCGGACGCTCGTCGACGAGGACGACCATCAGGTGGCACTCGGGGTTGTTGTGCGTGATCGCGTTGGCGATGGCCTGCATGATCATGGTCTTGCCGGTCTTCGGCGGGGCCACGATCAGACCACGCTGGCCCTTACCGATCGGCGACACGAGGTCGATGATGCGGGTGGTCAGCACGCCCGGGTCCGTCTCCAGGCGGAGGCGGTCCTGCGGGTACAGCGGGGTGAGCTTGTTGAACTCCGGGCGGCCACGGCCGTGTTCGGGCGCCATGCCGTTGACGGAGTCGAGACGCACCAGCGCGTTGAACTTCTCGCGCCGCTCGCCTTCCTTCGGCTGACGGACCGCACCGGTGACGTGGTCGCCCTTGCGCAGGCCGTTCTTGCGAACCTGAGCCAGGGAGACGTACACGTCGTTGGGACCGGGCAGGTAGCCGGAGGTCCGGATGAAGGCGTAGTTGTCGAGGATGTCCAGGATGCCCGCGACGGGGATCAGGACGTCGTCCTCGTTGATCTGCGGCTCCGCGCCGCCCATCTCGTCGCGACCACGACGGCCCCGGCGGTCGCGGTAACGGCCGCGACGGCCACGGCGGCCACCCTCGAAGTCGTCGTCGTCCTGCGGGCCGTTGTCGCGCTGACGGTCCTGGCGGTCCTGACGACCGCCGCCCTGCTGCTGGCCCTGCTGGCGGTCCTGACGGCCGCCGCCCTGCTGGTCGTCGCCCTTGCGACGGTCGCCGCGGTCCCCGCGCTCTCCGCGGTCCCGGTCCCGGCCGCGCTCACGGCGGTCGCGACGGCGGCCCTCGCCACCGTCACCGGCGTCGCCCTTGGCGTCACCCTGCTGGCCCTGCGACTGCGCGGGCGTCTCGGCCTTCGGCTCGCTCTTCGCCTCGGCGGCGACCGTCTCGGGGGCGGCCGCGGGGGCACCGGCGTCGGCGGTGGCACGGCGACGACGGCGCTCGACCGGCGCGTCCTCGCTGGCCGGCTGGCCGGGAATCTCGATCTGCTGCTGGGCCACGGCCTTCTCGGCGGGGGCCTCGGTGGCCTTCTCCGCCTTCTTCGCGGCGGCGGCCTCGTCGCCCGTACGGGCCCGGGAGGTGGCGCGGCGCTTCGGCTTGGTCTCGGTGGCGGCCTCGGCCTTCGCCGGGGCGGATCCCCCTCCGGCCTGCGCCTCCTTGATGACCTCGATCAGCTGGCTCTTGCGCATACGCGCCGTGCCCCTGATGCCGAGGCCGGATGCGACCTGCTGCAGCTCGGCCAGCACCATGCCCTCGAGGCCGGTACCGCGGCGCCGCCGGGAGCCGGCACCGGTGGCAGGCGCGGAGGCGTCCGTGGCGGGCGCGGCAGCGGTCTCCTCGACACGTGCGCCCATCAGATCGGTGGTGTCGCTCACGAAGGGTCCTTCCCTGGAGCGGACGTCGGCCTGTCTGGCTCGGCGACCGTTTGTGCTGTCCGGCTTCGGTCCTTGGTGTGTGGACCGTGCCGGGGCGGTGGTCCGCCAAAGCGGCGGAGGAAATATCTGGTGATGGCGCTTCCCAGAGCCGTGGCACTCAGTGTCTGTGTCACGCGGCTCGGTCGCGCCGGTTCCGGAGCGTGCCCGGCAAGTCGCTCAGCGCCCGCGTACGAGGTACTGCCCGCATACGTCGTACGGAACACAGTGCGGCTTGGGAGGCTCCCGGAAGAATGTCTGTCCCGGACGGGGACACGAAGCACCTCGCCATGGTGGGGTCGGGTGCAGACTTGAGGTTAACACTACCGGATCCAACAAACATTCCCCCTCTCGAAATCCGGCAACCGCGCGCTTTTAAATGTCACCGGAGGGAGCAAGCGGCAACACGCTCGCTCCCAGCGCGTCGAGGTCGAGCCGGTTGGCGGCCCAGCCCTCGCCTGCCAGATGGGCCACCTTGTCGGCACTGTCCGCGTCGGCCAGCGCGAGCACGGTGGGTCCTGCTCCTGAGATGACTGCCGGGACTCCGTCGGCCCGCAGTCGCTCCACCAGCGCGGCGCTCTCCGGCATCGCCGGTGCGCGGTACTCCTGGTGGAGACGGTCCTCGGTGGCGGGCAGCAGCAGCTCGGGGCGCCTGGTCAGGGCCTCGACGAGCAGGGCGGCACGGCCCGCGTTGGTGGCGGCGTCGACGTGCGGGACGGTGCGCGGGAGCAGGCCGCGCGCGGTCTCGGTGAGGACCGGCTTTCCGGGCACGAAAACCACCGGAACGATGGAATCGGCGGGATCCATCCTGATGGCCCGGGCGGCGCCGGCCTCCATCCAGGAGAGGGTGAAACCGCCGAGCAGACAGGCCGCGACGTTGTCGGGGTGGCCCTCGATCTCGGTGGCCAGCTCCAGCAGGGCCGCGTCGTCGAGCTTGGCCTCGCCGCCTATGGTCACGGCGCGGGCGGCGACGATGCCGGCGCAGATGGCGGCCGAGGAGGAGCCGAGGCCGCGGCCGTGCGGGATGCGGTTGGCGCAGACGATCTCCAGGCCGCGCGGCTGGCCGCCCAGCAGATCGAAGGCGGTGCGCAGGGAGCGTACGAGAAGGTGCTTTTCGTCACGTGGCAGCGTCTCGCTGCCCTCACCCGCGATGTCGATGTGCAGCCCGGAGTCGGCCACCCGGACGACCACGTCGTCGTAGAGCCCCAGCGACAGGCCGAGGGCGTCGAAGCCCGGGCCGAGGTTGGCGCTGGTGGCGGGGACGCGCACCCGGACGGCGGCGGCGCGGAACGCTGGACCGGCCATCGCTTGATGACTCTCCTTGAGCTGCGTGATGGTCGAAGACATTCGATGACGAAGACATTCGATGTGTACGAGAACCCCTGGGGCCGCTTCCGGGCCGCGGAGACGGCGCGGCACCGCGCCCCCTGCGGAGGCATATGCGGCGGGCGGGTTCGGTACAGCCTATCGAAGGTAGGTTCTGTGGCGACATAGGGCGCACAGGAGGCGCACGATGCGTGTCGTATGCCCCCTGTGCACCCCATCCAGGGATTTCCCCGGGTCAAGCGGTACGTCAGGCCAGGCCGAGGCGCTCGGCGGCAGTGGCGGCGTCCACCGGAACGGTGACCGGCTGCGGGGCGCCGGCGACGGCCCAGTCGGGGTCCTTCAGGCCGTTGCCGGTGACGGTGCAGACGATGGTCTGGCCCGGGTCGACCTTGCCCTGCTCGGCGGCCTTCAGCAGACCGGCGACGGACGCGGCGGAGGCGGGCTCGACGAAGACGCCCTCCTGCGCGGCCAACAGCCGGTAGGCGCGCAGGATTTCACGATCCGTCACCTCGTCGATGAACCCGCCGGACTCGTCCCGCGCGGCGAGCGCGTACTGCCAGGAAGCCGGGTTGCCGATGCGGATGGCGGTGGCGATGGTCGACGGGTCCTTGACGACCTCGCCGCGCACGATGGGCGCGGAGCCGGAGGCCTGGAAGCCCCACATGCGCGGGGTCCGCTGGGCGATGCCGTCGGCGGCGTACTCCGTGTAGCCCTTCCAGTACGCGGTGATGTTGCCCGCGTTGCCGACCGGCAGGACGTGGATGTCGGGGGCGTCGCCCAGCATGTCCACGATCTCGAAGGCGGCCGTCTTCTGCCCCTCGATACGCACCGGGTTGACCGAATTGACCAGGGCCACAGGGTAGTTGTCGCTCAGGTCGCGGGCGAGCGTGAGGCAGTCGTCGAAGTTGCCGTCGACCTGGAGGATCTTCGCTCCGTGGATGAGCGCCTGGCCCATCTTGCCGAGCGCGATCTTGCCCTGCGGGACTAGAACGGCCGAGACCATGCCCGCGCGCACGGCGTAGGCGGCGGCGGAGGCGGAGGTGTTGCCGGTGGAGGCGCAGATGACGGCCTTGGCCCCCTCCTCCTTCGCCCTGGTGATGGCCATGGTCATACCGCGGTCCTTGAAGGACCCGGTCGGGTTCGCGCCCTCCACCTTGAGGTGGACCTCGCAGCCCGTGCGCTCGGAGAGCACCTGCGCGGGCACGAGGGGCGTGCCGCCCTCGCGGAGCGTCACGACCGGCGTGGTGTCGGAGACGGGCAGCCGGTCCCGGTACTCCTCGATGATTCCGCGCCACTGGTGGGTCATTGCTGGTTACTCTCCTTCAACCCGCATGATGCTGGCGACACCCCGCACGGTGTCGAGCTTGCGCAGCGCCTCGACGGTCCCCACGAGGGCCGCGTCGGACGCACGGTGGGTGACGACGACGAGGGAGGCCTCGCCGTCCTTGCCCTGCTGGCGAACCGTATCGATCGAGACACCGTGTTCCGCGAACACGGTCGCCACCTGGGCGAGAACACCCGGTTTGTCCGCCACGTCGAGGCTGATGTGATAGCGCGTGACGACATCGCCCATCGGCGACACGGTCAGGGCGGCGTACGCCGACTCGCCGGGCCCCGTTGCCCCGCTGAGTCGGTTGCGACAGACGGCGACGAGGTCGCCGAGTACGGCCGAGGCGGTCGGGGAACCGCCCGCGCCCGGACCGTAGAACATGAGCTGACCGGAGGCGTCGGACTCCACGAACACGGCGTTGTACGCGCCGCGCACGGAGGCGAGCGGGTGGGTCAGCGGGATCATGGCGGGGTGCACGCGCGCGGTGACCGACTGGCCGTCCGCGGCCCGCTCGCAGATGGCGAGCAGCTTGATGGTGCAGCCCATGTTCTTCGCGGAGGCGAAGTCGGCAGCGGTGACCTCGGTCATGCCCTCGCGGTAGACGTCGTCGAGACGCACGCGCGTGTGGAAGGCGATGCCGGCGAGGATGGCGGCCTTGGCCGCGGCGTCGAATCCCTCGACGTCGGCGGTCGGGTCGGCTTCGGCGTACCCGAGGGCGGTGGCCTCGTCGAGGGCCTCCTGGTAACCGGCCCCCGTCGAGTCCATCTTGTCGAGGATGAAGTTGGTGGTCCCGTTGACGATGCCGAGCACCCGGTTGACCTTGTCGCCGGCGAGGGACTCGCGCAGCGGCCGGATCAGCGGGATGGCGCCGGCGACGGCGGCCTCGTAGTAGAGGTCCTTGTTGTTCGCCTCCGCCACGGCGTGCAGGGCGGCGCCGTCCTGGGCGAGAAGGGCCTTGTTCGCGGACACGACCGAGGCGCCGTGCTCGAAGGCCGTGGTGATGAGGGTGCGGGCGGGCTCGATGCCCCCGATGACCTCGACGACCACGTCGATGTCGCCGCGTTTGACGAGGGCGGTCGCGTCGGTGGTGACGAGCGCGGGGTCGATGCCCTCACGGACCTTGGAGGGCCGCCGTACGGCCACGCCCGCGAGCTCCACGGGAGCCCCGATCCGGGCGGCGAGGTCGTCGGCGTGCGTCGTCATGATGCGCGCCACCTCTGAGCCAACAACCCCACAGCCCAGCAGCGCCACCTTCAGCGGACGCGTACGCATCATCCGACCTCGTTTCCTCATACCGTCTACGGTTGCACCAGTCTCACTCACCGGACGGGAGTTTCTGCCCTTCGTCCGGATCGTGAGACATCGATTTCATTTGTACGGGGGTGGATGACAGGAGATCTTCCGCCCCCGGGTCTTCGTCCCCGGCCCCTGGGGTCACCCGACGTCGAGACGCAGGAGGTCGTCCTCCGTCTCACGCCGGACGATCACCCGGGACTCACCGTCGTTCACGGCGACGACGGGCGGCCGGAGCACATGGTTGTAGTTGCTGGCCATGGACCGGCAGTACGCCCCGGTCGCCGGTACGGCGATCAGGTCACCCGGTGCCAGGTCGGAGGGCAGGAACGCGTCCTTCACGACGATGTCCCCGCTCTCGCAGTGCTTGCCGACGACCCGGGCGAGCATGGGCTCGGCGTCGCTCGTCCGGGACACCAGGGCGACGCTGTACTCGGCGTCGTACAGCGCCGTACGGATGTTGTCCGACATGCCGCCGTCGACGGAGACGTACGTCCGCAGCCCGTCGAGGGGCTTGATGGTGCCGACCTCGTAGAGCGTGAAGGCGGTGGGCCCGACGATGGCCCGGCCCGGCTCGACGGAGATACGCGGTGTCCGAAGCCTGGCCGCCTCGCACTCACGCGTGACGATCTCGGTGAGCGCCTTGGCGATCTCGTGCGGTTCGCGGGGGTCGTCGTCACTCGTGTACGCGATCCCGAGGCCGCCCCCGAGGTCGATCTCGGGAAGCTCGACGCCGTGCTCGTCCCGGATGTCCTTGAGCAGACCCACCACCCGGTGCGCGGCGACCTCGAAGCCCGACATGTCGAAGATCTGCGACCCGATGTGGGAGTGGATCCCGATGACCTCGAGCCAGTCGAGCCGCAGCGCCCGCCGTACGGCCTCGGCGGCCTGTCCCCCGGCGAGCGGGATGCCGAACTTCTGGTCCTCGTGGGCGGTGGCGATGAACTCGTGCGTGTGCGCCTCGACACCCACGGTGATACGGATCTGCACCCGCTGCCGCTTGCCCAGCTCCTGCGCGATGTGCGCGACCCGGACGATCTCCTGGAAGGAGTCGAGGACGATACGTCCGACGCCCGCCTCGATGGCGCGACGGATCTCATCCTTCGACTTGTTGTTGCCGTGGAACGCGATGCGGTCGGCGGGCATACCGGCCGACAGGGCGGTGGCGAGCTCGCCCCCGGAGCAGACGTCCAGGTTGAGCCCTTCCTCGTGCAGCCACCGCACCACTGCGCGGGAGAGGAACGCCTTGCCGGCGTAGAAGACGTCGGCGTCGGCCCCGAAGGCACCGCGCCAGGCCCGGGCCCGGGCGCGGAAGTCGGCCTCGTCGAGGATGTAGGCGGGGGTGCCGTGCTGTTCGGCGAGGGTCTTCACGTCGACACCGCCGACGGTGACGGTTCCTTCGGCGTCCCGGGCGACCGTCTGGGCCCACACCTTGGCATCGAGGGTGTTGAGGTCGGCCGGCGGGCCGGAGTAGTGGCCCTCGGGGAGGACGTCTGCGTGGCGGGGCCCGGCGGGGTGTGCGGAACGGCTCATGACTTTCGTGGGCTCTCTCAGAGGTGTTCGGGTGCGTCGATGCCGAGCAGGGACAGGCCACCGGCCAGCACCGTCCCGGCGGCTTCGGCGAGCGCGAGCCGGGCGCGGTGGGCGGCCGAGGGTTTCTCCGCACCGCGGGGCAGGACGGCGGGCAGCAGCGGCAGCACGGCATCGGCGACGCTGACGAGGTGCCGGGCGAGCCGGTCGGGCGCGCGGTGCGCCGCGGCTTGGGCGAGGACGCGGGGGTGGTCGGCGAGCAGGACGGCGACGTCGTGTCGTACGTCCCCGGGTTCGGCGCCGAACCCCAGGTCGGCGGCGTTACGGCCGAGGGCCCGGGTGCGGGCGTGGGCGTAACGGACGCGGAAGAGAGGGTTGCTCTCACGCTGGGCGAGGTGCTCGTCGGTGATACGGGGCCGGTCGTGTCCGGCGGGGTGCAGCAGCGCCCAGCGGGCGGCGTCACGGCCGAGCGGGAGCGGGTCGGCGGGCGCCGGCACGGGCCGTACGCCGACGCCGAGCGGCGCCGGCGACTCGACACTGCCATGAGCGTCGACCCGCGCCCCGAGAACGGCCTCCCACTCCAGCTCGGGCCGGCCCTCGCAGCTGGTGCGGACGAGGGCCCCCTGGGAGCGCAGGAGACGGGCGAGGACATCCGTGACGACGACGGCACGGACGTCGTGGGCGCAGTGCAGTTGCAGAACCTGCCCGAAGAAATCGCCGTGGCCGCTGCGGGCGCGGGCCCCGGCGTGCCCGTCGGACCGACCGGGCACGCCAGGCCCCTCGACGAACCCGTACCGCGTACCGCGCCTCAGGATCTCCTCGACGAGGGCGGCGGGCGCGGTCTCACGCAGGCTGATGTTGATGAATCCGGGCCCGGTGACGACGACGTCGGCGACGCCGTCCGCGTCGGCGAGGCGCGGTCGCAGGATCTCGGCGACCCGCAGGGGCGGCTCCCCCGCCGGGCGGGCGAGCTGCAGGGCGATGTTGGTCGCGTAGTCACCACAGCCACCGGGTCCCGGAACGCTGACCAGGGCCCGCTCCGGCACGGCGACGCGCAGCTCCCCCTCGTCGACAGCACGACGCACCGCGCGCAGCACGGTACGGGAGAGCTCGACGGGGGTCACGGGACAAGCGTAGGGGAGGAGGGGGGCGGGTATGCGAATGGGTTTGGGCTGGGTCCCGGGATGTGGACGTCCAGCGCCGGTATCAGCCGCCGGTACGCCCTGCGGCTTCTCCGGCGCCCCCCAGGACCCCGCCGACCACGGCCGCGTCGACGCTCCTACCTGACGTGCCTGACCTGCCCGACCTGCCCGACCCGTTCGCCCCGTCCGACCGATCTGCCCTGTCCGACGGGTCCGGCCTGTCCGCGCTTCTGCCCTCGCCCCCGCCTTCCCCTTCCGCTTCCCCCGTCCACTCCCGGCTCGGGCTCCGCTCGATCAACCGCCGTACGACGCTGACGAGTTCGGCGGGCTCGAAGGGCTTGGCGAGGAAGGCGTCGACACCGACGTCGAGGCCGGTGTCGACCTCGTACTGGGTGCAGGCGCTGATGATGGCGAGGGGGAGATCACGGGTACGGGGGTCGGAACGCAGCCGCGCGGCGGTACTCAGCCCGTCGAGGCGGGGCATGACCACGTCGAGGGTGATCACGTCGGGGCACACCTGATGAACGACTTCCAGACACTCGGCACCATCGGCCGCGGTCACCACCTCGAGCCCCTCCAGCTCGAGATTGACCCTGATCAGCTGCCGGATGACCTTGTTGTCGTCCACAACAAGCACCCGGCCCGACGCGCCTGGCACAACTCGAGAGTAGGTCGGGACCGGCCACCGCGTCCGGGTTTTCCCCACTTCCACCCCGCGCGAGCGAGCCACCCCAGGTCACGCACGGTGCCGCCGCCCCTGAAACCCGTTCATGAACACCCCCCAAGAGCTGGTAGGGTTCTACCCGTCGCCGCCAAGCAAGGCGCCCGACACGCCCCCGTAGCTCAGGGGATAGAGCAACGGCCTCCGGAGCCGTGTGCGCAGGTTCGAATCCTGCCGGGGGCACTGCAGGTCAGAGGGCTAAAACGCCACCTGACCAGCGCAGATGCCAAAATGAAGTAACTGCAGCCATATGCAGCCGAGGGCCAGCGAAAGCAGCCGTAGGACGCACGCTGCGGGACATACGCGGGATCGGACATTGGGTCACCAAACATCCAATCCACCACACAGCAAACGCCCCGAGGGTTTACCCCCGGGGCGTTCGGTGTGATCATCGTCACTCGTATTCGAGCAACAGATCCTCGATTCGTTTGTTGGCCACCACATGCCGCCCGTGGAGGCACTTCGCATACCGAGCCAACAGCACCTCCACGGTGTTTCCGGCTCGCTCTGCGACCTCCGTCGGATCAACTCCGGCGTTCAGCCACGTGGACAGCGCCGAGTGACGCAAGTCGTACGGGCGGTCAGCGAGTGGGCTCGCAACAAGCTCCGGTGGCAGACCGAGCTCGCGGGCCTCGGCCCACGCTCGCGAGTAGGTCGATGAGCCGACCAGTCCACCACGCTCGTTGAAGAAGAGTCTGCCGTCATCTGCCGTGCCAAACGTGTCGATGCTGTCGCGCCAGATAGCGACGAGGACCGGCGGCAGTGGGGTCGGGCGCACCTCCTTGGGATCCCGATTCTTCAGCCCCCGGTCATCGTGCACCTCGCCCGTCTTGGTCCACTTCTTCCCTGCCGTCGGTCTGGTCCGATGGAGATTCGCCAACCCCCAGCCCTCCTCAGGGAGGTGGCAGTCCTGGACCGCGACGCCGACAGTCTCGGCCGGACGCATCCCGGCGTAGTACATGCCGGCGAACATACCCACCAGTCGCCTGCCCCTGGCTCGGTGGTAACCGCCCACGTACGAGACAGCGCCGATCAGGTTGCCGGCCTGCTTCGGGTTGGCCACGACGCGAGGGTCAACGGGGACGATTCTTGACGGTTCCTCTACGGAAACCGAGTGGACAGGATTGTCGTCGAACTCGCCCAGCTCCGTGGCGTAGTTGAGCGCATTGACGAGGACCTTGCGCTTGCGCTTGAAGGTTTCACTCGATGCCGCTTCTCCATCGAGTTTCAACATGAGCGCTTCCAGCACTCCCCGCATAACCGCGGGCTTGGCCAGATCAGCAAGCGGAGGCGAGTTCCTTGCCGCCCAGTCGACTACGGCCCTGGCCTCTGGCGGAATTTCTCGATCTTCCGGGCTAGGAAGAACGAATGCCCAATCCCGAAGCGCCCTCTGCATCGCCGCCTCGGTCGGCCGGCCGGGCCGCTTCGGCATGAGCGCCTTTGTGACACCCGTGAGCGCCTCATTGATCTCGTCCCGATAGTTCGGCGCGGCATGCGGCCACTTCACCTTCAGGTATTTCAAGGCGAAGGCGTACCAGGTGAGGGCGGGCGCCTTCTCCTCCATAGATGGAGGAAAACCCGTCTCTGTGTCGAACTGCTCCCCACTCTCCTGGGCCATGAGGAGCCGCGACCGCAGCTTGTCGGCAAGCCCCTTAGTGCGACGCGAACGAGATACCTCACGCCCTGCCACGACCCAGCGCACCTCATAGGTGTCCTTGCCCTGGCGCTGCTTTACCCTGACGTCCCATATCCGAACGTCGGTCGTCTTCAAGCTGCGACTTCCTCTCTCTCATGCAGCCATTCCATGAATACACTCCGCCAGACGCGCAACTCGCCGTTCGGAAGCTTCAGTACCTCAGGCCCTGTTCCCATCTCCCGCCACCGGTAGAAGGTTCGGCGGGATGTGCCCTTCAGCTCTGCCAGGACCTCGGGAACGGTCATCAACTCGTCGCCCTTATCGCCCTTCCTCACTCAGCGCCCCCTGTACGGAGTCACCAAAGGCCGAAGCGCCGCTGCCGCTACGTCACATAGCACGAAGAAGCGCTGCAGCGGGAGCGTTCGATTCAGTCTTTGGGCAGGGGGTATTGCGAAAGGACGCATGAGGGATCCTTACGAATTTTGTGCAGAATCCACCGCAGCATGTAGTGGGGTGGATGACAGTCGGGCGAGTGTCGTGCCTTTCTCGGATTTTCGGGCTCTGGTCCTGCGCGCCAACAGGCGCTACCCCGCGCCCGGGCACCAGGAAGGCGCTGTCCGCTCCAGGTCCACCGCCAAGTAGCCGGTGCGAACGACATCAATACTCCGGACGATCGCCGGTTTGGCTAACCGGCGATCGTCGGCTATGTTGCCTGCCGCTTCGCATGAGCCCGGCAGTGTCTTGGGGTGGCCTCAGTCAGGAAGCCAGTCAGTATGAGCGCACCTCCGGAGTCGCGCCGTCTGCGACAGGCACCAGCAGACCGTCATCCGTGAGGCGGTCAAGGCTTCGTGCTACCAGGCGCTCGGGGATTCCTGTGACCCGGGCCACGTGCCGGGCTGTGACTCCAGGGTGTGGCGCGACGTGCGCGAGGACGGCACGGTCGTCGCGGTAGCTCCGTTGCAGCAGATCCTCGCCGAACAGCCCGGCCCCACAGACGCAGACACACAGCCCGGTACTGACCGCGCCGTAGTCGCCCGCCGCCTGTGCGGACCAAGCATTCAGCGCACCGAGGACGAAGAGAACGGGCGAAGTGAGCCGAGCGGATCGAATAGCAGAATCGGACAGGCGGACCTCCCAAGTAGGGGCCGTGCCAGCAAGGCAGCCTCACGCGGTTCGAGATTCCGAGATATTTCGCAACCCTGAGCGCAGCGGAGCATCTGTACTGCTGGCCTGGTGTTTTCCGGGACGTTGTACGTTGACATGATCCCGGCGGAGGTTCCAGTCCCTTGGGGCTCTTTCTCGTCTGCTGTGGACGAAATTCCGGACCAAGGGAGAGGCCATCCGGAAAGCGTCAGCGTGTCAGCGGGCTTGGCGCCCTCCTGTGGCTCGCCCGGCTCCGTCCAATCAGCTTGTGGTTCTGCGGACTCACACGCGGTGGCGACGTCGTCGGCCCGACTATTGCCTACGCCGCCGTCTTCAGTGGCGAAGGACAACCACTGACCGCCGACGCCTCCGTCCCGGAAAACTGTGGCGTTCGGTCCCGGCGTTTCGATGACCGCACAATTCCCACGCCATGCATCTCCGTGGATCACGCACTCCGACCTACCAGTTGGCAGCCTCTCCCACTCTCCGCGTAGATCCGCAAGCCCTCCAAGGAGCCATTGCCGATCAGGCCGCACTCGATGGCCGTCCGAGCCAGAAGGCGGCGACGGAGGCCAAGTCGATTCCGTCGGTGGAGCCGTCGTGGGGCACGAATTCCGTCGGGGCGATGTATCCGTGACCCGGTTCGAGGCGGATACGCACGCAGCGAAGACAGTCTCCTGCGGCTACGTACCGGCGTATGCCCTCGGTGTGGGGGTAGTACTGCTCCAAGTCGACGTGCAGCGTCAGGCAGATCTGTTGGATGTTGTGGTCGCCGATGAGCAGGTAGCGGGGGCCGGGGCCTAGATTGAGGCACAGCCGTCGGCGGCCCTGGTGGCGCGTGGCGTAAGGCAGCCGGTCGAAGTTGTCGACGTGCAGGCCGATGCGGCGGCCGGTGGCGGAGTCCTCAGTGGTGGTGGTCCAGTTGCCGGGGCTGACTGTGCAGCCCAGGAGCTTGGCGGGCCAGCCGCCGTCGAGCGGGTCGAGGCGGGCAGAGGTTTCGAGGCGCCCCGCCAGGTCGCCCGGCTCGTATTCGGGTAGCGGCCGGTGGACGAGTTCGATCAGGACGCTGTAGTCGAACTGGAAAGCGACATCGACATCGTGCGGTTCCAAGGCACCCCGCGCGAAGCTCCCGAAGGGCCAGGCTTGCTGCACCAAGCCAGCGGCCCACCGCCGCCGCAGTCAAGCCGGTGAAACATTTGTTCGACCAGTTGAACTGCTCGGGCCCCGGTTCCACGTCTATCTCCTCATTCAGCCGACTCCTACGGCTACAGGATGCTCCACTGAAGTAGACCGTCCCGCTTCCGCAGTCCCTCCACTCGCTTCTGCACCTCGGCCAGGCTTGCCGGTGCGTGGTGCACCTTCCGGGCATTCGTCGTGATCATGCGTAGCTCGCGGATGGCAGCCACGGTCCGGTAGCCCGGCCAGCATGTGACGTCCCAACCGTAGGTGTCGGCGAATGCCTGATAGTGAGCTCGGCCGAAGCCGAATCGCCGGCAATGGACCTCTACAGTGACCAAGTCCCACTCGGGCTGCCCCCGCGCAATGGTGTCCCAGTCGCACAGAACAGCACCGCCGTCGGCCGTGTGCAGCGCATTTCGATGCTGGGGATCACCTTGGATCAGCCCCTCCGCCAGAGCGAACTCCACGTCCTCCAGTTCCCCTTCGAGGCGGTCCGCCTCCTTCGACAGGAACTGGACAGTGTCCGCCGTCAGGGAGGTGATGGCTGATAGCGAGCGACGGATCGCCCTGATGTTGTCATGCCCAGGGAAGGCGAGCCGGGGGGAGTGCAAGGTGTGCAGGGCGTAGAGAGGCTTCGCGAGCTGCGCCGCCTCCACCGGCCGTTCGGGCTGGGGCAGATACAACCAGAAAGTCACCGCGTGTCCATCGACGACGACGGGCTGGTCAACCGGGTGCAGGGGGACCGTTGGGAACCCGGCGTCCATCAGCCAGCGGACAAAGGCAACAGTGCGCGCGACATCGTCGATGCGGCTTCCTCGTCGAGCAATCTTTACAACGACCTGCTCCCGCTTGAGAAGGACGACCGCGTTGGTGTGTCCTCGGAGGAGGCGTGCGTCGCGACTGTCGAGGCCCACGGCCGCGCATCCTCGTTCCAGGACCTGATACATCTCGGACTCGTCGTACCCGCCGGGGGCCGGCGCCGCTTCTGTCATGTTCTCCAGGCTCGCCGATCACCCGCGCTGCTGTCACTTCTGCCCGGGAGGAAGCGCAAGGATCTCGCGCAGCTCCCGCGCTGCACGAGTGCCCTGTATCGCGGGCGGAAGGGCTTCGATGACGTCGCGGGCACGTTCCTCCACGATCGGTGTGCGGTGGGCGGGATCGATTCGCAGGAACGTCGCTCCGGCCAGCTGGCATGCCTCTGCCAGGCTGCGGTCCTTCACAAGGCAGAGAGCTGCCTCAAAGTGGAGGAGGGCTGGGTCGATGCCGGTCCTCTTCGGATAGAGGCTCAGCGCCTCCTCCTGTACGCGCCGTGCCTGGCTGGTCCGGCCGAGAGCGGTCAACGTCCCACTCTCGTAGAGCAACAGGCGCCGTTGCGGGAAGGCGAAGGCATCGTTGTCGGCACCGCCTCCGGCACCGCTCTGCTCGAACGCTGCCATCGCACGCCGGAGGGCGGCCTCCGCCCCCTCAGCGTCACCTAGTTTCGCGAGGGCTCGCGCCTCTGCCGCTGACGCGAAGGCTGCGGTGGCACCGGGCCGACCCCGGCTGAGGATGCGAGCCTCCCTGGACAGAGAGACGGCCGACTCCAGCGGACCGTAGTAGAAGGGGAGCATCGCGGCCTGCGCCCTCACTCGTGCCCGAAGCTCCACGTTGCCGCTGTCGTCCGCAGCGTTGCGGGCTGTCGCGAACCATGACCGTGACCTCGTCAGGTCACCGAGCTTCATGAGCGCATCGGCCACCAACGTGGCTAGCATCGCAGCGAGTTCGGAGAGTCGTACCTGCACTGAGGCCGGCTGCCGGTCCATCGCCAGATGCTCGACCTCTGCCAGGTGCCCAAGGAGCGTCTTCAGCATCGGTGTGGGTGGCGTGAAGAGGTACTCCTCCCGCGCCCAAAGCACCTGTTCTTCCAGAAGATCCAGCTGTGTCGCGTTAACAGTGCCAGCAGCAAGGGTGCGGTCCACCGAACGTCGTGCAGCATCGACTCGCTGCTCAAGCGACTCACTCGTGCTTGCGCCTAGGAAGACCCGCGGTAGGGGCGGCGAATGCTCCGCCAGGACCAGTTCACTGGATGATGACGGGCGAACAGTAACCGCTGCGACATCAAGCCCCAGGTCATGAGGAAGGCATCCGTAGAACTCGGACAGCAGCCCAATCGTGTGCGAGCGTGGTTGTCGGCCGGTCTCCCAGTGCCCCAGTTGATCCTTGTCCGCTCGCGGAACCTGCGTTCGTGCCGCCGCCACTGCATTGAGGCCGTCCGCCGCTTGCTTAAGGGTTAGTCCTCGTGCCAGACGATGCGCGCGCAGCAGTGAGACCGAACAGTGGTTGTGGATAACTTGAGCGATCTCGTGGATGGGTTGGCCACGGCCGACGCCCTCCTGCCGTAACCGGCGCGCGCAGGACGGGCGGTGCGAACTACGGTCCATCAACCCTCCCTCACCAGGCTCACCTCCCAACAGCGTAGTGACGGCCCATCGACTCTGCGTCAAAACAGTCACTTCTCCAACGCATAGTCATGAAAACAGTGACTGCAGGAGTGGGGAGTCACTGATCAGCGGTCGCTGACTGTTGCCCGGCAACGTCTCCAGGGCGAATCTTGCTCACTCGAAAGCCCACAGACGCTCGCTGGCCAGAGGAACTAGTGCCCCGGTCATTGAGCCAGCGGGCGCCGTCAATCCCGGCCAATGGACCAGGAGACGGCGGCGCGCGCCATCAAAACTGGGAGGTGGACGCGATGACGACCGTGATGAACCGGCAGTATCTGGAGGGTCTGTTGGCCTTCGGAGACGGAACCGAGCGTGCCACGATTCAGATCGAGTGCGAGGCCGGCGTTGTCGGCATCGCCCGACGCTTCGCCCGAGAGCAGCTTGCAGTGTGGGGATTCGCTGAGGGCAGCGGTCTCAATGATCGGGTCGTCTTTACAGTCAGCGAGTTGGTGACCAACGCGGTTCTGCACGCCCGAACCCGGCCGCCGAGTGAGAGCGAGCTCATCGACCTCACGCTCGCCTTCGACCTGGACCAAGCCATCGCAGTGCTGGTGGCTGACAACTCCCACAAGATGCCGCTGATCGGCGTCCAGCCGTCGGCCGAGGCCACCGACGGGCGCGGGCTGCTACTCGTCGACGCGCTGGCGGACGGTTGGACTGTGGCGCCCCGTCAGAACCCGGGTCCAGGCCAAGGAAAGAAGGTGTGTGCCTTCTTCCGATGCCTCACGACCGCTGGCCTGCCTCAATCGGCGTGACGGGGATGTCAACGTGAATTGTGCACGGACAGGAGAGTCGATGATCGTCGCCGTGGGCGGCCGACCGTGGACCGGAAAGACGACGCTCGCCAAAGCACTGGCAAAGGCCATGTCGGGCGTCCTGCTCGACAAAGCCGCGCTACAGAAGGTGCTATTCCCTAGGCCAGCACCGGCTTCGCCGGAGCAGAACGATCGCCTGTACGAGTTCCTCCTTCAGGCCGCGGTCTGGCATCTGGAAACAACGCCCGGAGACGTTGTAGTGCTCGACGGCCGCCCCCTCACACGGATCCGCGAGGTCCTTGCCCTGCGCCGCTTCGCATCCGGCGTAGACCAGCCTCTCCGCATCATCGAGTGCGTCTGCCCCGACGAGGTAGCCGTCGACCGTGCCCGAGCCAGCCCGACATCCACGGAGCCGCTCGCCGTTGCGAACGAAGCGCCTGCTGAGCCGATTCCGGACCCGAAGATCGTCATCGATACAAGCCTGCCTGCAGACCAGTGCCTCGCCTCTGCCCTTCAGCACCTCAGCCGCGCCCCCACCGGTTGTGGGACTCCGCAGACGGTCAGTCCCGTCCAAGCAAGTAGAAGCGGCACGCGGGGCACCAGCGAGCCGTTGGAGCAACTCGCTGCGAAGCGTTCCAGGGAGGTGGCGTGATCACCGGGACTCGCTCAGCGCTCAATGTGCGTCTGCTGCCCGCGGGACACGCCTACGACTACGAGTACTTCCGTGCTCGTCTTGCTGACACGACGATGCTCAACAAGTCTGTTGCTGTCTGCCTCTTTCGAGCGCCGCTGCTCGCCGTACCGGTTGGCGGTGCCCGCCGTGGTGGATACATGTCCTTGGAGCTTGTGACACTCGCGTTGGAGGTCCGTTCTCTCCTCGACGCTCGGTCGGGATTCCCCAACCTTCGAGTCCGCTGGTCGCCGTACCGCGACACCTGCCACGTGGTCGAGTGGGGCGCGGAATCTCCGATGTGGGACGACGCCGCTCGGGGCCGGTTCTACGGCTACAGCGAGACCGCGATCGATGCCTACCTCCGGGAGCACGCGCCCCCGTCCCTCGCTTCGGCGTACGCGTTCCCTTCCACTGCGGCCTCGTAACCGTCGAAGAAGCACCTTCCCACACCCAAGACATCCGAGAGGACGAGCACACCATGTGTCGGCACAGCCCACCGTGTCCCAGCCCCGATGCTCCCGACCGAGAGGCCGCAAAGGTCATCGCGCGCGGTGACACACAGGGCTGGTGCCTGCTCTGCAACGGCACCATCATCTTCGACGACACAGGGGAACTGTTGCCGAACGGTGAGATCATCGCTCCCCATCGCCCCGCAGCCGGGCTGGTAGGGGGCGTTGCATGAGCCCCATCGTCAGCGGAGCTATCACGCACGTCACCGTTCGTGTCGGCGAAGAGGCAGACAGTCTCGCCCTCTCCGTGGCGGCGCCTGACTGTCCGTCATCGGCTCCGAGCGGACGGACAGCCTCCGTCCCTGCCCTCAAATCCCCGCTCACCGACAATGACGGGCCAGTCCGCCCTCAGAGGTGGGAGCGGAAGTGGCCGATTGCGTCAGGCACCGCGCGGTTGGCCCGGTTGCATGCTCAGACCCGGCTGGCGATGGCGGCTTGGGCTGGGGATCGCACTGTTGCGCTTCGTGTCGTGACGGAGCTGGTGCAGAACGCCGTGGAGCATGTCGGCGCGGGTGAGGTCCTGCTGGTGCTGTTCCTGGATGAGACGGAGGACTTGGTCGTCGAGGTGGCGGATCAGGGACCCGAGTTCGCCACGTTCGAACGCGCTATTGCCGCTCAGAAGCCTACGGGCCTCGGGCTGGTGCGCGCGCTGGGAGGCGACGTCTCCCTTCAGGTTCCGCCGGAGGGATTCGGTAAGAGCGTCCGCGTCGTGCTGCACGCCTCGCCTTTCGATGCGCGCCGCGCACCGTCCCTTCCTGTTCTTCGTCCCTGTTCAGCCCTCGACTCTTGAGGATCCCCATGTCTGACCGTGTGTCCCCCACTCGCCCGGTCACCCACCGCCGCCGGCGAGACCGCCGGCCCCGGGTGGACCGTTACCTCTTCGACGAGGTCGCCGGCGTGCTGGCCGCGCCGCTTGTGTGCATCATCGCGCTGTGGGGCGTGGTCCTCGGTGCCGCGTGGCTGTACGAGTTCAGCATCACGCAGCTCGCGCTGGCGCTCGGCGGCAGCCTCCTCATCGCCGGCCTGGTTGGCGTCTTGCGGATACGGGCCGTGGCCATGTCTCTTCATGACCACCGTGCTGCCGACTTCGAGCGGATCGCGGAATCAGCGAGTGCTGCCGAACAGACCATGATCTGGACAGCAGAGCAGCTCTGCCAGGGCGCCCGCCCACCGCTCCCGCAGGAGCCTCAACTGGCTGGTGACGGCCCGCTTGAGAAGGTCATCGAGTTGATCGGCCACCTCCAGGTGCAGGGCGCCGGCGCCTTGCTGCGGACGCACGACGAGTCGCAGGCGGCGGTACTCGTAGCGATGCACCGGACCCTCACGCGGCGCCAGCACGGGCTGATCGATGAGTTGCTGGATCACCTGACCCGTCTGCAGACGGCCACCGAGGACGCGGAACTCCTGGACCGGAGTTTCAAGATCGACCACCTGGCGACGCGGCTGCGTCGCATGGTGGAGAGCGTTTCCGTCGTCCTCGGCGGCCAGTCCCTGCGCGAGACGCGGGCACCTGTCCAGGTCGCCACAGTGTTGCGCGGGGCGAAGTCCGAGGTGGTCAAGTACACGCGAGTGCAGACGGTGTCCGGCGACGTCGGCAGCAAGTTCGCGCTGCCCGCGCATGTGCACCCCGACATCGCGCACTTGCTCGCCGAACTCATCGACAACGGCCTGGAGCACTCTGATCCGGCAACCAAGGTCACCGTACGTGCGCAGAAGGTGGCCCGCGGGTTGCTGATCGAGGTTGAGGACCGGGCCACGCTGCTGATGGACCCGCACAAGCGGGACATGCTCAATCAGCTCCTCGCCGACCCGGCTCAAGCCGATGTGGCAGGCCAGGTCCGATCGGGGAACCTGGGCCTGGTCACTACCTCGAAGATCGCTGCCAAGTACGGCCTGAAGGTCTGGCTGGCGATGAACCCGATGGGCGGGACGACCGCCCACGTGATCGTCCCCAATCAGTACCTCGTTCCGACCGTCCCCACGATCGGCACCGTCACGGTCTCCGCCCCCGTGTCCGCCGCTCCGCAACTGGCGTTTGCGGGGGCCGCGCAGCAGCCCGTGCGCCCCGCGCCAGGTTCCGGACGTCCTGTCGAGCAGGCCGACCGTGCCAGCGCATCTCCGCTGCCCCGGCGTAGGCGGGTGTCCAGGCCGATGCCTGACCACGCGGCCGACGGGCCTGGGGCGCCGGCCCCGGCCGCGAACCCCCAGGCCCTGGCTGACTGGCGTACGGGACTGCGCGCCGGGCTGGACACGGATCCAACCCCTGTCCCCGGCACGCCCGCCTCCCCCCAGTCCTGACCCCCACTACCTCGCATGGAGCGATCCGCCATGACCCACGATGTGAACGCCGCGGCCCCCGTGATCTCCCCCGAGGAGGTCAAAGGGGAGATGACGCGCCTGATCGACGAGTTCGTAGAGGACACCCCCGGTGTCACGCACGCCCTGCTGGCCTCCCGCGACGGCCTGACGCAGGTCGTCCCCTCAAACATGCTCTCCACCAAATCCGACGCGGACTGGGCCGACGAACTGGCCGCGGCGGCCTCGGGACTGGCAGCCCTGGCCAAGGGTGTCAAAGGCCGCCCCGAAGGCGAGCAGCGGCCGGTGCAGCAGGTCCTCATCGAGCGGGACGACGCCCTGTTCCTCCTCACCGAGGCCGGGGTGGGTAGCGCGTTCACCGAGAACGGCAAGAGCGTCGCGACGGTGCTGCTGGTGCTGACCCGCACGGACGCGAACGTCGGTACCGTCGCCTACGCCGTCGGGCGTCTGGTACAGCGGTTCTCCCCGTTCATGACGACCCCGGTCCGCGCCCACGACGGCCAGGGCGACGGTGTCGCATGAACTCCCCGACAGGCCAGGACTCCTTAGAGGCCGAGGCCCTGGACGACACGGCTACCATCGTCCGGCTGTATGCGGTGACCGACGGCCGCACTCGCGCCCGGCACCACCTCGCTCTCCACACCGTTCTGGGGCCCGGACGCCGCTCGCCGCGCCCCGGGCTGGCCGAGGAGAGCGTCAGGATCGTCGAGCTGTGCGGTCAGCGGCACCGGCCGCTCGCCGAGCTGGCCGGCACCCTCGCTCTCCCCGTGACCGCAGTGTCCGTTCTCGTCTCCGATTTGATCGACGCGGGGGCACTGGCCTTTCCCATTCCGGACCGGCGCAGCGAGGACAGCGACCTGCAACTTCTGCACGCGATCACGGCCGGTCTCAAGCGCCGGCACCCCAACGCGACCGCGAAGGCCGGGTGAATTCCATGACCCAGTTCCCGCAGCCTGCCACCCGGGCCACCGCCAAGCTGGTCATCGCGGGAGGCTTCGGCGTCGGCAAGACCACCGCCATCGGAGCCGTCAGCGACATCACGCCCTTGCGCACGGAGGAAGTCCTCACCACCCAGAGCACGGCAACCGACAGCCTCCGCGGCATCGAGGACAAGACGACCACCACGGTCGCCTTCGACTTCGGCCGCGTCGGCTGGGATGTCCCCGACCCCGTGGAGCTGTATCTCTTCGGCACGCCAGGACAGCCCCGCTTCTGGAGCTTCTGGCACGACCTGTCCGAAGGGGCGCTCGGCGCCGTGGTGCTGGCCGACACCCGACGCCTGGAGTCGAGCTTCCCCGCGGCCGACTTCTTCGAACAGCTCGGCCTGCCCTTCGTCATCGCCATCAACCGGTTTCCCGGAACCACGCCCCGCACCGCGGTCGAGATCCGCGAGGCATTCGACGTGGACGAGCAGGTACCGCTGATGTTCTGCGACGCCCGCAACGCCGATTCCGTGGCCGGGGTCCTGATCACCCTGGTCCAGCACATCGCGAACACCAAATCCGCCAACTCCGCCCTCCTGGACGCATGATGACCTACCCCCCGGACCACCAGGCCCCCACCGTGCCCATCCCGGCACCCCGCACCGCCCAGATCGAGACCTTCACCGATGACCCGGCCACCGAACTCGCCCACATGCAACAGCGCCTGAACAGGTTCAACGAGCTGGGCATCCGCCTGGAAGGCCACGAGGTACTCGACGACATCGCCGCCGACATGGCCCAGCGCAGCGGGTTCGTCTACGCGATGGCGAACGCGTTCGGCGAAGAACAGACCTTCCTCGGCCTCTACCAGCCGCCGCCCGACGCCGGCTACCCCGTCGTAGGCCGCACGATGAGCCGCGGCCACGGATACTGCCCCGAGGTCGTACAGCGCCGACGGGGCCTGCCGCTACCCGACGTGGCCGCTTCCCCCCGGTTCGACAGCAACCACGTCGCCGACTCCATCGGCATCCAGAGCTACTTCGGCAGCCCCGTCATCGACGACGCCACCGGCCTCGTCCTGCTCACCTTCTGCATCATCGACCCCGAGCCGCGCACCTTGAACGATGCGGCCAGGCTCCAGGCCATCGTCAAAGACGCCGCCCAGACCACGGCGGACGTCCTCAAGATCAAAACCTCTGGCCCCTGACACACAACCCCCTCCAGGCCCCCACCCGCGGATCCGGCCGCACCCCGCCTTGCGACCCCACACAGGGAGAGGGAGACGCCCATGCCCACCACCGACACCCCACCCCCGGCGCTCCGCCCGTATCTCACCGCCGCCCACGAGCAACTGTGGGCTGAAGCAGAGGAGTTCGCCGCTGACCACGTCGCGCGCCGTGTTTCGCGTATGGAGGCGGCTCCGCGCAAGCTGGAGCGGGAGCTGCCCCGGCTCATGTCGGCGCGGGGCTGGTTCGGCGTGACCATCCCCGAGCAGTACGGGGGGATGGCGGCCGGGCATGTCGCCAAGACGGTGCTGATCCACCGCGTCGGTGTGGTCTCCGCTGCTGTGGCGGCGATCCTTCAGGCCACTCTGATCCCCGTCGGCGCTCTGTGCCACTGGGGCACGGTCGAGCAGAAGCAGCGGTGGCTGCCGAAGGTGGCCGGCGGCACGGTGCTGATGTCCATCGCGGTCACCGAACCGGACGCCGGCGGCCACATCGGCGGCATCCAGACCGTCGCCGAACTGGCCGGGGACGAGTGGGTCATCACCGGCGAGAAGATCCACATCGGCAACGTCCACCTCGCGGGTCTCCACGTCGTCGTTGCACGCACCGCACCACCTGGCGTTTCCGCCTCCCAGGCGCTGACCGCGTTCCTGGTCGAGAACCAACGCGAAGGACTCGGCAAAGGCATGCACCGGGCGCGGCTGGGGCTGCACGGCTTCTCGGCCGGGCGGTTGATTCTGGACCGGGTCCGCATACCGGCGGCCAACGTTCTCGGCGAGGTCGGCCAGGGCATGGATGTGGCGCAGAGCGCCAGCGTCCTCTACGGCCGGCCCAATTTGACCGCCGTCAGCCTCGGTATCCACGAAGCACTCGTCGAGACCACGGCGCAGTTCCTGAGCAGCCGGCCGCGCTACGGCGGCTACCTGTCTGAGCATCCCGTCATCCAGGACCGTCTCGGCGAGATGCAGGGGCGTTTCCAGACTGCCCTGACCACCGCCTACGGCGCCGTCCACCTCCTGGACAACCGTGTGGCCTGCGACCACCTGCTCGTCGGTGCCAAGCTCACCGGCCACCAGCTCGCCGCCCAGTCCGCACGAGACGCGATGGAGCTGCACGGTGCCCGCGCCCTGGACGGCGACTGCGAACTCCAGCGCTTCTTCCGCGACATCCAGCACACCTACTCGCCTGCGGGCACCGGTGAGTTCCAGCGCATCCACTTGGCCAGGACCGCTCTGGGAACCGGTCCCCGGCAGTGGTCCGAGCACTTCGCGTCCGAGGCCGCCTGGAGCCAGCCCACACCAGACCCGGCCCCCGCATGACCCTGCGCGGCAGGCCCGCTCCTCCCGTCCCATGCTTCATCCACCCACTGACCTGTCCAGGTAATCCATGACGAATGACGTTCTACTGGTAGCGGACGGCAGTGCGCCCGAGGCAACTGACGACACCGCCACTCGGCACACGACGGCACCGCCCGAACTGACAGAGCGGCAGCGGCGGATCATCGCCTTCATCGGCGACGCCACCAAAGAGCAGGGATACCCGCCCTCACTACGCGAGATAGGCGACGCTGCCGGGCTGACAAGCACGTCCTCCGTGACCCGCCAGCTCAGCCTTTTGCAAAAGATGGGGCTGATCGCCTATGACGCGGGCCGCTCACGCTCGTACCGCATAGTCGCCGACCCGCCCGCGGCGCCCGCGCCATCCATTCCAGCCCCGGGGCATGCCGAATGCTGCCCCCAGCAGATCGGCGTCAGTGACGGAGAGGAGCCCATCGTCCTCAGGGTCGTGCTCGATCCTCCTCACCGCCAGGCCCTGCTCGACGGAGCACTGGTGACCGTGCAACGGCTGCCCGTAGTTGACGCCCACACCAGCACATTCCCCGGCCGGGCTGTCTTCGGCCAGGTCACCGCCGTCGCCTACCCGGTGGACAGCCCTCATCCGTAAGACAGGGAGCTGATGTTCTGATGCCCGACACCCCGCTCTTGGACTGTCCGTCCGACACCGGCACGCCGTCGGCGGCTGAGCTGCACAAGCATCTGGACGACGCATTCGTGGCCGCCCGGATCGCTGCCCGGGTCGAGGCAGCGCCCGGCGCAGCCCTGGACCTGACCTTGCTCACGGCCGGAAGGATGCCTTTCGACCGTGACCCTGACCAGGCCAACGCCTGGCTCGCCGAACACAGCATCGACGCCAGCGCACGGTTCAACGATGCCATGGACATCGTGATCAGGCTCCCCACGGCCGAGGCCGTTCACCGACTGACCGCGCTGGCTCTCGACGCGCGCATCGCCACGCATGCCGCCGCAGCAGCCCTGGACGGCGCACTCGCCGCCCACCGCCTGGCCTACGAGGTCGAGGTGACGGGACCCGGCCAGCTGAGCCTCGTCCTCCACGGTTCCGAAGACGCGGGCACCGGCCCCGCGTTCGCCGCACTGCTTGGCGCCCCAGGCATCGACGCCGGACTCGACCTCGCCCGTGGCCGCGGCATCCGCCGCCTGACCGACCGGCTCGCCTGGCTGCTCACCGGGGTCACCGAATCCCTCGTACAGGCACAGGGGAGCACGGGATGCCGGCATGAACCCGACCGAGTGGAGCTCTATTTCGACCCCGGCCAGGCCGATCTGCTGACCCGGCGGCTCGAACAGGCCAGCTCCACTGATCAGAGCAACACCTGCTGACTCCCGTGCGCGGCAGCCCCGTCGTCATCCAATGCCGCGCACGGGTTCCACTCCCTGTCGCCGAGCAACCCCCTAACTCCCCGCTCGGCGGCAGGGACCTGCCCTCCCGTTCCGGCGCTTCGGGGACCGAGGGGCGTTCCAGGCGTCACACACCTGCCAGCGAGGAAACACCCACCGATGAACACGACGACGCAAACGACCCACACTGGCCTGCCAGAAGGCTGGTTCCTGCGTCCCGCGGTCGCGCGGATCAACACCTTCCTCACGGGCGGGACCGACCATTACAAAGCCGACCGGCAGCTGGCCGGCCACCTCCTGCGCTCGGCCCCGTGGCTGACGGACATGGTGACGATCAACCAGAGGCACGGGCCCCAAGCCGTGACCGTCCTCGCACGCGAACTCGGCATCACTCAGTTCCTGGACCTGGGATGCGGGCTGCCCTCCAGCTGGAGCCGCGCACACGAGCGCCACGAACCCGCCCTGACCTATGAGGCCGCGGTCGGCGTCCACGCGGCCTCCCGCGTCATATACGTGGACAACGACCCGATGGTGTTCGCCCTCACCCGCTTCCTCCTGGAGGAGACCGCGACCGCCGCCCTCCGGGCCGACATCCGCCAGATCGACGAACTCCTCAACCACCACGAGATCCACGACACCCTCGACCCCAGTCAGCCCATCGCCGTCCTGGCCCACGACCTTCTTCCATGGGTGGACGACGAGGCGGCTACCACGGCAATGGCCGCCCTGCGGGACTGGCTGCCGGCTGGCAGCGCCATCTCCATCACCCACGCGAGCACCGACACGGACCCGCAAGCGATGAACAGCCTCATCGACCACTACGCCAAGGCCGGCATCACCTACCGGCCCCGCCCGCTCAAGCAGATCCAGTCGCTGCTGGGCACGTGGCCCCCGCTCCCACCGGGCCTCGTCCCGACCGCGCAGTGGCGTACCGGGAGCATCCGCTGTCTGCCGTCCGCCGCGCACTCGCACGCCTACGCCGCCGTCATCACCTGCCCACGGACCAATCGTCCGTCCGCTGGACAACAGCCGACGGGCCCGGCCGACCCGCCCAGCGGTCCAGCACGAGGAGATCTGTTGAACCCGCCTGACGACGACGCCTAGGACGGGGGTCTCCTCCCGGTCGCGAGGACCGCTGCGCCCGCTCCCACCGGACTCACGACCCCGCCCTCCGCGGGAGGAGGCAGCGCGGAGACCCCGCGCCTCGGCCGCGCTCTGTGAGTAGCCAGCGGCCGGCCCAACCCCACCCACATCCCACGTGACCTACTCGATCTGGAATGAAGGGACTCCATGGACGCCAGCACCGTCGACGTCGCCGTCTGGAACATCGAGGCCGACGGCGGCCGGAACGGCGAACGCCGCGACTTAGCACTCGACATCCTCGCCGAGTACAACCCCGACGTCGTACTCCAGCAGGAGGCGAAACACAGCCGGGAACGCGGTGGGCGACTCATGCATGCCGCGGAGAAGCGGCTGAGGCTACGCGGGTTCCTAGCCGCGCCCAACCCGTACGTCGACGCCGACATCGCGACCGCCGTGTACCTGCGGGCCGAGATGTTCCACGTCGCCGAGCAGAAGCCACACGCCAAGCCATGGTGGCTGCACCCCTGCCGGGTGCAGGCGCAGCTCGGCGCCTGCACCGTGCCGCTCAACTTCGTGTCGTTCCACATGTGCTACTACGACGCCGACCAGCGACTCACGGAAGCCGGATGGCTGACCACACAGGCCGAGACCGGCATGGCCACCATTGCGGCCGGAGACACGAACAGCTATCCACGGCGGGCCGAGCCCGTCGCGCTGCCAAACTGGGATACGGTCACCGACCGCGCGCACATGGTGCAGCGCACCCACCTGGACGCAGACGGCACCCGCCGCAGCGACACCCGTCCCGACGGCGTTCTCATCGATGCCGGGTACGTGGACCTCGCCCGTCACGCTGCCGACCACATCAGCGGCGTCGGCAACGGCGCACTCGCGGCCACGGCTGGATTCAGCAAGCCGGACCAGGGCGGGCCACAGCGCGTCGATCGCGGATACGCCGTCGGCGGCGTGGCCTCCGCTCTTGAGTACGTCGAGGTCGTCGACACCAAGGACACCCGCGAGGCTTCCGACCACGCACTGCTGCTCTACCGCTTCCACCGCACCCGCCTGGAACGCGTGCTCACCCAAGGCCGGTACGCGCTGTGCGCAGGCTGACGAGACGCCCCGTCTGGAAACAGGCGAGTCCCCCCGGCGACCGGACCTGCAAGAAGGCTCGGCACCGGACGGAGCACGTGAGGGAGAACCCCCTCCCGCGGGCTCTCCCCCACGCACGACCGCCTGAACGAGAGCAGGATGAACATGCAGGTCCAGTGCCCTCACAGGGGCATCAGCACCGCCCATCGCCCCGGATCGCATGCTGCCGCCAGACAGGCGGCGGTCCGGTGATCAGTCACATCCGCGCCCCGAGAAAGGCGTCAGCCGTAGGTCCATTGCTGGCCGGTGCCGCGGTACTCCTCGACGGGAATCGGTTGCACGCCTGGGCGCATGCGCTCGCGGTACAGCACCCCGCCAAGGTGGTCGACCTCGTGGTGGACGAGGCGAGCCAGACCCTGGGAGAGGCGGGACAGGTGTGGGGTGCCGTCGAGGTCGCTGTGGGCGACAACGATACTCAGGGGACGAGACACGAGGCCGCGTACGTCGAAGAAGCTGAGGCAGCCCTCGTACTGTTCGTCTTCTTCTTCAGCGGACTCGGCGACAGTGGCGTTCAGCAGCACGATCGGCTCCGCTCCGGCCTCAGGCGGGAAGATCACGGCGGCGGATCGGTCGATGCCGATCTGCGGGGCGGCGATGCCCATGCCTTTGCCGAAGGTGTGCAGCTGGCGGACACGGCCGACAGCGTCCAGAAGCTCACGGATGACCTGCTTGGCCTCGTCGGCTTCAGCTGGCAGGTCGAAGGGGCGAGCGGGGCGAACGAGGACCGGGGCGCCCTCCTGGACAATGCCGGCGTTCGCCATCGCCTGGCTGGCGGAGAGGGTGTTCACAGGGTCGTTCTCTTTCGTGTCATCAGCCCTCTTCAGGCGCCATTCGAGGCGGAAGCGGGCGTGCAGAGTCGGATCGACCGTCGCCCAGGAGAAGACGGACTGGTCGCCTCTTTCGGTGCGCTGGGGCGGGGTGCGCAATGGAGCGAAGTCCGCGCTCATGGAAGTCTCCGTGCCCCACACGGACGGTTCGCTATCGCGGGGGAAGGCGAGTTCCACGGCGAGCCGGCGAGTGGGAAGCCGGACGGCACGCTGGAACCAGGGACCCCACAGCTCCGCGCCGACGGAGTACGAATACGTGATCTCCGCCTCCTGCCCCGGGTAGAGCGGGAAGCGGCTGGTGGAGTTCCGGAACCGGAGCCATACCTCCTTGAACGCGTCTCGGTCGTGCTTGACGGTCCAGTCCATCGGTTCGTTACCGCAGTGTGCCGTCAAGCCCAGTTCGTCCCACGTGAGCGGGCTGCGCCGGTACAGGGCGTTGGAGCGCTCGGGCTCGGAGGGGTAGCGGTCTACTGCGATGCGTACGAGGTAGCGGGTGACGGGGTCGATGCCGACATTACGCAGGAGCCGACGCATGCTCAGGTGGTAGACGCTGCCGTCGAAGCTCAGGGCCGCCTCGTCTTCCAGGACCAACAGCCCAGTGCTGGATGGAGGTTCGGACTGCTCGGCCGCCTGCGGCGATGCATCGGTGCGCTGCCACGCCTGCCACAGGGCGCCACCCGCGTCGAGTTCCGCATCAGCACGGCGTGCCAGCTGGGAACTCCCCTGCTCGCGGCCGGCCTCCATGTGGCTGACGTACGAGGGATCGATGTTGAGCCGTCCCGCGAGGGCCGCCTTCGACAGACCCCGCACGTTGCGCCAGTGCGTGAGTTCCGCAGCGAAAGTGCTCCGCTCCTCGCTCTCCAAGATGACGGTCCTTTCCGGGAGTTGAGGAAGATCGTGAGTGAGCGCTCCTCATGGTCGCCTCATCCTGCCCGCCTGGAGCCCAATAGTGCCAGGCGGTGGCCTCGGCTACGTCCCTGGGTGCCGCGTCCGCCGCATTCCACCCGTCGCTGCGGCGACCTCGTCCGACTGCCGCCCCTACTTGAGGGCGGACTCACTCCACTTCCCCGCGCTGGATGGCCCGGGGGATCTCGAAGGGTTCTCTGGAGATGACTGGACATGTGCCGCGTCATGCGGTCGTAATCGCTTCCGGCGGGTTGGACAGCTCCGCCGTGGCATACCTGCTGGCCGCGCAAGGCGCCAGCCTGAGCTTGCTGTCCTTCGACTACGGGCAGCGCCACCGCAAGGAGCTGCAGTCCGCCGCCCTCATCGCCGAGGAACTCGGGGCGTCGCATGACGTGGTCGACCTAAGGAGCCTGGGCCACATTCTGGGCGGGTCGGCACTGACTGATACGACGATCCCTGTGCCGGACGGGCACTACAGCGACGACAGCATGCGGATCACAGTGGTGCCCAACCGCAACGCGATCATGCTGTCGGTGGCAGCAGGGGTCGCGGTGGCGTCGAAGGCGGACACCGTGGCCTTTGGCGCTCATGCCGGGGACCATGCGATCTACCCAGACTGCCGGCCGCAGTTCCTGGAACACATCGCCCGAACGATCCACGTCGGCAACGAGGGCTTTCTCGCCGAGGACTTTCAGGTCCTGGCGCCGTTCCTGAACGCCACGAAGGCAGACATCGTGACCGCGGCGGAGGAACTGGGAGTGCCGTTCAAACAGACCTGGTCGTGCTACAAGGGCGGTGACCTGCACTGCGGAACGTGCGGCACCTGCTGGGAGCGCCGGGAGGCATTCCAGGTGGCGGGAGTTTCGGACCCCACCCCCTACGCGGACAAAGCGGCGGGAGAGCGCCGATGAGTGGCAAGTGGCGCATCGGGAAGCTGTTCCGCTTCGAGGCGACCCGCGAGCTCAGCGGTCGGCGGGACGGTCATTCCTTCACCGCCGAAATCGTGTTGGCCTCCGAGGCGCTAACCGGCCCGGGATTCGTCGCCGACTTCGGTGAGCTTGCCCCGGTGAAGAAGCACATCGACGCCGTTCTCGACCACCGCATGCTCAACGACGTCGTACCTGACCCGAGTGACGAGGGAATCGCGGAGCACCTGAGGGGATGGGCCCGGGACCATCTGCCGGCCGCAGTCTCCTCGGTGCTCCAGGACGTCCGCATCCGCACTGGCAGGACCATGTCGCCTCCGGCCGGCACGGCGGTGGACTTCGGCGCCACGCACTGGCTTGAGGGGTTACCCCCCGGCCACCAGTGCGGTCACCACCACGGACACACCTACCGGGTCTTCCTTCCGGCCAGCGGTCCGGAGTGGCCCGCCCCGGTCAACCTGCCGCCGTCCTTCGCGGACTACCTCACCAGCGGACTCGACGGCCAGGTGCTCAACGACGTCTTCGCGTTCAACCCCACCTGCGAGCACCTGGCCGAGCACTTCGCGAAGTGGCTGGCCGAGCGGGACATCGCCGGCATCGACGAAGAGGTCCTCACCGTACGGGTGTCCGAGACGGAGAGCACCTGGGGCGAACACGAGGGGAGGCCGGCATGAGGGCCGCACTGCTGGAAGCGCCCCAGCGTCGTTCGCTGAGGATCGCCGAGACGTTCGCCGACACGGTCCAGGGCGAGGGACCCAGCACCGGCACTCCCGCGCTCTTCATCCGCTTCATGCTCTGCAACCTCATCTGTCGAGGATGCGACACCCCCTACACGTGGGACAGTTCCAGGTTCGATCTGCGGGCCGAATCGAAGTGGCGGAGCATCGACGACCTTCTCGGCTGGGTGCTGGGCCGCCCGGAGAAGCTGGTGGTGATCACCGGCGGCGAGCCGCTCCTGCAGCCGGAGCTGCTGACGCTGGTCCAGGAGCTGCGGGCGGCCGGCCGGGACGTGGAGATCGAGACCAACGGCACCATTCCCCCGGCGAAGGAGCTCGTGGACGCCGGTCCGTGGTTCAACGCCTCGCCCAAGTTGTCCGGGTTCGGATCCGGCATGCCACAGAGCCGACGCATCGTTCCCGACGCGCTCCGTGCCCTCGCAGCCAGCGGCCGAACGCGGTGGAAGTTCGTGGTCACGGACCCATGCGAGCTGGACGAGATCGCCGGGCTCGAGGCGACGTATGGCCTCGCCCCCATATCCGTCATGCCCGAAGGCACGACCCCCGAGGCGGTCCTGGACGGGATGCGGACCCTGGTCGAGCCGGTCGCCGGGCGGGGCTGGCGGCTCGGGACCCGTCTGCACGTCCTTCTGTGGGGTGATGAGCGTGGCCGCTGAGTCCCGAACCGCGCCCCGCCAAGCGGCCGACAACAGTGAGAGCACCTTGACCACCAGCCACGTCGCGTCCTCGCCGCGCCAACCGGTCATCGACCAAGAGCAGGTCGCCGGCCTGTACCGACAACTGCTCTTCGCGCTCGGGGAGGACCCCGACCGGGATGGCCTGAAAGACACCCCCCGGCGTGTAGCCCGCTGGTGGTCGGAGTTCCTTGAGTACGAACCGGGGCGCACGGACACGCTGTTCACTCATGAGCAGGCCAACGTGGACGGCGAGGAAGTCGTGATCGTTTCCGGCATCGTGGTGGCTTCACTCTGCGAACACCATCTCCTGCCGATGACGCTCACCCTCACTGTCGCCTACTGCCCCGTCGGCCAGGTCCTGGGCCTTTCGAAGATCGCCCGGATCGCCCAGGCCCACGGCCACCGCCTGCAGCTTCAGGAGCGCATCGTAGGCGGCATCGCCGAGGAGATGGCGAAGGTCACCGGAGCTTCGGACATCGCGGTGTCGGCGGCAGGTGAGCACGCGTGTATGAGCATGCGGGGCGTCCGAGCGATGGGAGCGCTCACCACCAACGCCGTCACACGCGGCCGCTTCAGCTCAAACGAGCCCCTCGGACAGCTGTTCCGTGGGCTCGCGCTGAAGGGAGCCGACCAGTGAACAGAGTCGAACCCGCACCCAGTCCCGTGAGCTGGAAGGCGTTCCATGTCCGCCCCGAGAGCCACAGGCCGGCCGACCTGCCAGCGGTCACCCGTAGGGCGGACCTGCCGGTGCCGGGAACTCAGGACTCGCGGCCGGGAGGCGGATATGGAGGCTGACATGACGACGCCTGGGTGGGGCCGTCGTTCCGGCTCTCCAGGACCGCGCGTGTTGGGAAGCGGCTCTCAAAAGGAGGGCGGGATCGTTCCAGCCACCCAGGCTGCCTTCACTGTAGCGCCCAACTCCCCTCGCGTGGCACCCCATTCGCTGATGCCGTATCTGATCGAGCCGGTACACCTGAAACGAGCCGCCCGGGAATGCATGCGCCGGGCGTCCGCGCCGGGGGCGGACGGCCTCAGCTGGGCAGGGTTCCGCACGAGATTGAAGGCGCAGCTCGACGAGTTGGGCGAGCAGCTACACCAGGGCACATGGCAGCCCGGACCTCTGCGGGCGTCGCACGTGGTCGCGTACACGGGCAAACACATCGACACCGTGATCCCCACGGTCCGCGACCGCGTCGTCCACCGGGCGATGCGCCGCGCTGTCGAACCCGTTCTGGACCAAACCGCGTTCGCAACGTGGGTGTCGGGGTTTCGCCGAGGCCGCAACCGGCTCACTTCGCTGCGCCAGGCCGCCGAGCACCTCGCCCAGGGACGGACCTGGGTGGTCGACGTCGATGTTCAGCGGGCGTCGGCCGGAGCGGGCACTGGCGAAGTACTCGACTGGCTGGCCGGCCACGTCCACGACGGCACCTTCCTGGCCAGGGTGCGTACGGCCCTGGACGCCCTGCCCGACCCGATCATGCCGGGGTGCGGGCTGAGCCCACTGCTCATCAACCTCCGCCTGTCGCAGGTGGACGCACAGTTGCGGGACCTGGCAGTGGTCCGCTTCGCGGACAACTACTGCCTCTTCGCCACCAGCCGCACCGAGGCGGAGTACGCCCACACCGCGCTGGTAGCCGCGCTCGCAGCGGCCGGCCTGCGCCCGCACCCGGACAAGAGCCGTATCCGCTCCTCGGCCCACGCCGAGGACCTGTTCCTGATCAGCGGGTGATCCTCATGACCGCGTCTTCGGCGACCGCCGTCACCGCCACAGTGGGCAGCACAATCCGCTGGGTCCGTATCGAGGGTGGGATATGCCGCTTCGGCGATCAACAGCGCCGCATCAAAGTGCGCACCCTGGAGTGGACACGGACGGTCCTGAGCTGGGCCCAGCTCGCCTGCGGCACCGACCCGAGGCCCGTCACGGGCCTCGCACAACCCGATGCAGCCGCCCTCGCACGCGCGCTGGGAGGACGGCTGCCCCGCTCCGTCGAGTGGGAGTGGGCAGCATCCGGGCCCACCAGTCGCACGTATCCCTGGGGCGAGGAGGAACCCACGCCTCGGCGAGCCAACCTGCGGGGCGGGCCTGGCCGATCCACCCCCGTGGGCGCCTACCCGGACGGGGCGACGCCGGACGGGCTGCTCGACATGGCCGGGAACGTCTGGGAGTGGACCAGCAGCACCACCCTCGGCAGCGGGTTCATCCTGCGCGGCGCTTCCCACAATTCCCCTGCTCTGTACGCCAAGTCGACTTTCCTCAACGCCGCACCGGCCGAACTTGAGTCGGACGGCATCGGCTTCAGGGTGGTGCGTGAACCATGACCACCCCACTGCCCGGCACCCTGGTGCTGGCCGCATGCTCGCGTCGCAAGACGGACACCATCGTCCCCGTCCCCGTACTTGAGCTGTACGCCGGCGGCATCGCGCCGCAGCTCCGCGAACGCGTGGGCGATCAACCCGATCTGCGTCAGCGTGTCTTCTTTCTGTCCGCCAGGCACGGCCTGGTCGGTGCCGATACCCCGCTGCTGCCCTACGACCAGGCGCTCACCGCCGAGCACGCCTCCGTGCTGCGCCCCACGGTGCACCGCCAACTGCGCTGGCGTCTCGACGCCCTCGATGTCCGGGCACGACTTCTGGTCGTGGCCGAGCCGCTCTACCTGGTCCTGATCGCGGACCTGCTCGCCGACGAGGACCGCCCGTTCATGCACTGGATCCCCGACCCCCGCGGCTGGTCCCAGGCCGCCGCCGTACTCGACGATTGGAACTGGCCGTGACGCTCACCCTCGCCGAGGCCCTCACCACCCGGCCCAACGACCACAGCAGGCTGCGGGAGGAATTCGAAGCACGCACCGGTATCGCCTGGCACGCCCCCACGCCCGCCACCCTGGCGGCCGGCCATGCCCTGTCGATCGTGATTCCGGCGCGGAACACGGCTCATTCACTGGGGCCCGTACTCGACGCCCTCGCCGCCCAGGACACCAACGGCTCCGTCGAGACCATCGTGGTGGACGACGCGTCAGAGGATGCGACCGCCGAGATAGCCGCAGCCCACCCGGCGGTCGACACCCTGATTCGGCTCCGCACACAGAGCGGTGCCGCAGCGGCTCGCAACGCCGGGACCGCCCTGGCGAGCGCCGACACGGTCGTCTACCTGGACGGGGACATGGTCCTCGCGCCCCACGTCCTCGCGGACATCGCCACCCGCTCCCGCCCGGATGCCGTCTTGCTGGGCTTCCGCCACAACGCCCCCTACCAGCCGGGCCGTGACGGCGTCGCCAAGGTTCCCGGAGGCATGCCCGACCTGGCCGCCGACCACCGTGTCACCTGGCGCAGCCAGGGAGGCAAGCAGATGTACACCGGCATCACCTTGGACCGTCCCACCACCGGCAGCCCCCTCAACGACACCGACGACTTCCAAAAGCTCGGCCACGGCACCACGTATCTGGACTGGGACCTCCCGCGCGTGGTCGTCACCGCCCTGATGGCTGCCCCGCGCGAGAAGGTCGTCGACGTCGGGGGCTTCGACCCGGTGTTCGGGCTCGTCGGCTGGGGCATGGAGGACACCCACCTCGGCGCCGCTCTCATCTCCGCCGGATGCCTAGTGGTCCCCCTGCGGCAGTGCGTCGGCTTCCACCTCGATCCTCCGGACGCCGAAGCCCAGTGGCAGACCAAGCTCGCCGGCTGGCCGAGCACGCTCGCCTACTACCGCCGCCTGCTCGACGGTCCGGTCCCGCACAGCCGGACCACTGCCTTCCGCGACGCCGCCAAACAGCTGCTCGCCGAGTCCGAGGTGATCAACCGATGACAGTCCGGATCTTCGCGGCGGCCACCCTCGGGAAGACGCCACTGGTGTACGACCCGGCCACCGAACTCACCCACACCCCCAGTCGGCAGGTGACCGCCGGGCGGGTCCTGCTGGACGACGAGGAGGTGGCCGAGTGGCCCACCGTCACCCAGCAACAGGTGAACACCCACCTCCCCTTCAACGTCTGCTGGTCGCCTCTGGTGCGCTGCAACCTGCAGTGTCCGCAGTGTCTGGACGACAAGACGCTCCCCGAGAGCGGCGCCACCGAGCGCGAGCGCATCGCCGGCCTCCTCGCCGACAGCGACGTCCTCGGCCACGACATCTCCGGTGGCGAGCCGCTGTTGCTGCGGTCCCTGCCGCAGCTGCTGAAGGCGCTCGCCAGCCAGAGGGCCGCGGTCAGCTGCACGACCAATGGCTGGCACCTTCGGCGCCGAGCGGAGGAACTCGCCCCGGTTCTCGATGCGGTGCGCGTCAGCTTCGACGGCCCCGACGCCGCCTCGCACGACCACTGGCGGGGCAAGGGCAGCTTCGAACGGGCCGTGGCCGGCGTCCGCGCCGCCGTCGCCCAGAGTGTGCCGGTGCAACTGCACGTAGTCCTGATGCAGTCCACCGCCCACCGGGCCCAGTCGGTCGCCGACCTGGCCGCCGACCTCGGCGCCGTCGGCGTCACCTTCCTGCAGATGCTGCCCATCGGGGACGGCGCCGGCCTCGCCGCCTCCGAGCTTGTCCCGGACGCCGAAGCGCGGCGCATCGTGGAGTCCGTCCGGCCGCCTCACGGGCTCCGTATCCGGCTACGGACCCGCGAACTAGCCGAAGGGTTCACGGTGATCCGTGCCGACGGGCAGGTGTACCACAACGTGCGCGGAGCCACCGATATCCAGGCCACACGCCCGCTGGTGACCGTCGCCGATCTGCACCTCCCTCTCGCCGAGGGGGCCCGGCGATGACCCGGACAGAACCGGTGCAGCGGATCTTCCGTCACCGCACCGCCTACCTGCTGACTCCGCAGGCGTACCAGACGGCGCTCGCACTCCTTGCCGATGCCGCCGCCGCAGCCGGCCCGATCGCCACGGTAATCGGCATCGCAGGCGGCGGACGGCGGCCCGCCGAAGAGATCGCCACCCGGCTCGGCGTGCCCGTGTGCCACGTCGAGGCACAGCACAACACCTCCGACGCGCTGTACACCCAGGCCACCGGCACGGTGACGGTCAACATCCCGGACGGCTTTCCCGCCGCGCCGGGCGGGCGCACCCTCCTCGTCGATGACATCTGCGGCACCGGAGCCACCTTCACCGCGGTCGCCGAGGCGCTCGCTCCGCGCCTGGCACCGGATGTCCGCATGGACACCGTCGCCCTGTGCCGGAACGTGGGCAGCCCTCTGCGCCCCAACTGGTGGGCCTGGGACGTAGACGACTGGGTGGTCTTCCCCTGGGAGCCCCGCCCGGACACCGCCATGCAGCCACTGCCCATGCCCGAGAGGATCCACACGCCGTGACCAACATCCGCGTGACCGCCCGCGGCATCGTCTTCGTTCTCGCCTCCTGGCAGATGGACGCACCCGCCGGCATCGAACGCGCCACGGCCGCGCTCGCCCGCGGCCTGGCCGCAGCTGGCCACCGCGTCGCCATCGCCACCGCCGTACCGCACGAGGCGGGGAGCGGGCTCGACGGTGTCGCCATCGAGCACCTCGACCTTCCGGTCGCCTTCCCGTGCCCGGACGAGACGCTGCGCAGAGCTGTCCTGCAGCACGAGGACAAGCTCCAGGCCCGCCTCTGGGAGATCATCGCCCGCCACCGGGCCGACGCGGTCGTCTTCGCAGACGCCCTGTGGGGTCTGGGGCGGCTGGCCGCCGATCTACCCGACGGCGTATGCCGGGTGCTCGCGGCGCACGTGCTGCCGAACGCGGAGGACGCCCCCGCGGCTCTCGCCCGCGCGGACAGAGTGATCATTCCCTCGCCGGTCGTGCGGGCCGAGGCCGAGGCTGCCGGCTTGTCGACCGGCGAGTGGCGCGTTGTGCCCAATGCGCTCCTTCACGCGCCTTCCGCACCGCCCGACGACGATCACGTCGAACGGCGCCGGTCCGGGCCCGTGCGGGTGCTGGCCCGCCTCGGGCACGAGAAGGGTCTCGTGCCGCTGCTGACGGCCGCCGCCGGCTGGGGCAGGGATCTGGAGGTCATGGTCGCGGCGGCGGGCTTCGAGTCGGCCACGGGCTCCCAAGCCCGGCTCCGGGCGGAATGCCGGGCCGTCGCGGACGCCTCGACGCGCATCACCCTGTTCGAAGGGGGCCTGGCCTGGCGAGAGGTTCCCACCTGGCTGGCCGGGGCCGCCGCCGTGATCGTTCCGTCCCTGCGTGAGACGTTCGGGCTCGTGGCCTTGGAAGCCATGAGCGTGGGCGTGCCCGTGGTCAGCTACCCGGTCGGCAACCTCCCTGCCCTCCTTGAACACCCGTACGCCGCCGAGCGGTTGATGGGCGATCCCCGGTCAGGGCCCAACACGCTCCTCGGCCTTGCCGATGCACTCCTCGCCGATCCGGTAGCCTACGGGCGAACTTCAAAGGCCATGTACCACCTGGCTCAGGACTACAGGCCCGACCGAATCGCCCTGCAATTTATTAAGGCGGTGTCGTGATGGGTGCTGTAGCCCCGTCTCCTTCCTCGGCAACCCCGCTGTTCCTCGTCGACGGCTTCAACGTGCTGTGGCGCGGGCACTTCGGATTCCCAGCCCCGATCTTCTCCCGCGACAAGCAGCGGAACCTGACGGGCCTGTTCGCGTTCTTCGCCCTGCTGCGAGTGACCCTCCGCGACGACCTGGACACGGCACCGGCCGAGGTGTGCGTCGTCCTGGACGGGGAGCACGGCAGCGCCGGACGCAAGGACGCCGACGCCGACTACAAGGCCAACCGGGAGTCCACGCCGGAGGCCCTGGCGCCGCTGCAGTTCCTGGCGCCGATGAAGGAGGCCCTCGACGCCTACGGGATCGCCTGGGTGGAGATCGACGACGCCGAGGCCGATGACGTCGTCGCCACCCTCGTCCACCGGCACCTGGACCAGCCGATCCGCATCATGAGCGCCGATCAGGACTACTACCAGCTCCTGGACGGGGAACGCGTACGGATCATCAACCGCTCCCGTAAAGCGTCCAAGCGGATCATCACCGACACCGAGGTCCACGAGCGCTACGGCGTCACCCCCGCCCAGTGGCCCGACTACCGCGCCCTGACCGGGGACAAGTCGGACAACCTGCCCGGCGTCAAAGGCATCGGCGCCAAAACCGCCGCTGGGCTGCTCGACGGCGGCCTGACCCTTGATGATCTTCCTGCCTCCGGTCGGCTCGCCGGCACCAAGGGGGCCGCGATCACCAGTGCGTGGGACGACGTGCTGCGCTGGCGCGAGCTGAGCCGGATGCGCCGCGATGTGCCCATCCCCTGGCAGGCCACCGGACACGCCAGCCCGTCGCTGCCCCGGCCGGCGGACGTCATCGAGAAGCTGGGGATGTGGTGAGAGTGCCGGGATCCGTCTTAGCCGTCATGGCCCACCCCGATGATCTGGAGCTGTGGGCCGGGGGCACGCTCGCCCTGCACGCCCGCCACGCTCCTGTGATCGGCGCGGTCAAGACGCACGATGAGGTGCGCAATGCCGAAGCAGCCGCCAGCGCCCAGGCCCTCGGCATCGAACTCGAACTCCGGGACATTCTGGACGCCACCGCGGTTGACGAGCTGATACGTCGGTACCGGCCGGAGGTCCTGATCACCCACCCCGTCGACGACGTCCACCCCGACCACCGGGCGGTGGCAGCCGCTGTTCTTGCGGGCCTGCCCAAGGCGCACATCCACACCGGCTGCCCGCGACGTCTATACACCTGCGACAGCTACAACTCGCTGACACTGAGCGGCCCGGTCAACGCCCCGGTGATCATCGACATCACGACGACTTTCGACCAGAAGATGCGCGCCCTCGCCGAGCACCGGTCGCAGCCGATCGACGATCACTTCGGCCCGATGGCCCAGAACCTGGCCGCACTGTGGGGCGGCCGGATCGGTGCGTCCCACGCCGAAGCCTTTACTCCCGTACCAATCCTGGGCCGCTTGCCCGGCGCCGCGCACCTCTGACCGACTCGTCCCCGCACCCTCCTGAAGCCTGCCTGCCCAGGCACCGCACCCCACCGCGCAGATCAGCCGATGACCCCAGGAACTGCCATGCCATACAGAGCTGTCATATTCGATTTTGGCGGAGTCCTCACCACGAGCCTGGACGACTGCGCCCGCGCCTTCTCCAAGGAATGCGGACTGCCCGACGACGCCTACCTCCACGCCGTCTCCGTCAATCCCACCGGCCGCCGCCTATACGCGGAGTTGGAACGCGGTAACATCACCCAGGAATACTGGAACTCGGGAATTGCCAGCCTGCTCGACATCGACGGCACCGACTTGATGCGCCGGGCCCTGGCGACCCTCCGTCCCGAACACCTCATCGTTGACGCCGCCCGTTCCATCCGCAGCGCCGGCCTGAAGACCGCCGTGCTGTCCAACAGCATGGGCATGAGCCCGTTCAACCCATACGAGCCATGGCAACTTGAGAACGCCCACGACGCGGTCGTACTGTCCGAACAAGTCCGCCTACGCAAACCCGACCGGCAGATCTACCAGCTCACGCTGGACCAGCTCGGCTGCCGAGGGCAGGACTGCATCTTCGTCGACGACATCGAAGCGAATCTTCCACCAGCACACGCCCTCGGCATCACGACGATCCATGCCACAAGCCCGACACTCACTGCGGAACGTCTTCAAGACCTTCTAGGGCTTCCACTCTCCCTCCCCCGAAGGTGAGGCGGAGCACCCGTATTGACCACCGCACTCCGTTAGCTCACGGCGCCGCGCGCACGCCCGCTGATTCGCCCCGCACAGTGGAGGCCCGCATGCACCAGCCCGCGCTCCGGCCACTCCACTTTGCCCGCAGCGCGGGCTGTCCCTCCCCAGCCAAGTTGGGCCAGAGCCGGTGTGCGCCAACGCGCCCATCGCTCGGATCAGGCGGCCTCAGAACTGGTTTTCAGCATCACGGGCGCCGTCATCGGCGTTTCGGCCAATCACCGTGCTTCGTACTCCTGTTGCAGGGGGCGGGTCGATGCATCTTCCACGCTCCGCCGCGCGCTCTATCTCGGGATTCCGAGACCGACCGAAACACATATGTTCGATATCCCGGCCGGGTCGTTGAGCCCCACGACCACGCCGGATGACCGTCTAGGGGGAACAGTTGACCTCGGCCGATACACAAGAGCAGCAGGCCACCGCGCCGCCTCCGCCACCGCCAGCGGAGATCACTTACAGCGGGCAGTACTCCGTCAACCCGCTCGCCGAGGTCTCCTTCCGGCGGATGTGCGCGCAGATCCCGGCCGTCCTGGGACGGATCGCCCGGTTGTCGTTGCGGACCGACCGGCGGGCGGTGCAGCTCCTGCTCGGCTGCCAGGTGGTCACGGGCGTCTCGGCCGCTGTCCTTCTGGCCGCCACCGCCCGGGCCATGGAGCCCGTCCTCGGGAACGGCTCCGCCGGCGACCGGCTGCGTGGGGCCCTGCCGGCGCTGTTGGTGGTGGGGCTCGCCGCTGCGCTGGGCCGCGCTGCGGGGGCGGTGGCCACATACGCCGCGCGGCGGATCACCCCCCGGCTGACGACGGAGACGGACAGCGCCCTGGTGGAGGCCGTGTGCCGGGTCGAGGCTGCGGCGTACTCGGAGGACGGATTCTCGGACCGACACGAGGCGGCCGAGATGGGCGTGATCCGCACCCACGTGATGGTCACCGACGCACAGCGGTTCCTGTCCGCGCTGATCCGCATGGTCACCGCCGGCGGCGTGCTGTCGGTGCTGAACCCGCTGATGCTGCCGCTGCTCCTGCTCGCCGTGCTGCCCGCCGGTGTCGGCGCCGTCCTGACCGCCAGGGTTGACTACGAGATCCACTATGCCAACGTCGCCGACCGCAACGTGCGCGGCATGATGCGCTGGTGGGCGACCACGTCGAAGTACGGCGACGAGGTCCGCGCCAACTCGATGACCGACTATCTCGTCTACTGGTATCGGGCCCTGTCCGACCGGTGTGACCGGCGCACCCTCGCTGCCGCGCCGCGTACCCTGCGGATCGCTCTGCTCTCCGCGCTGGCCGGGGGTGTCTTCCTCGTCGCGACCTGGGGTGCCCTCGCGTGGCTGGCGGTGTCCGGACGGATCGAACTCGCGGTCGCAGCCACGGCCGTCATCGCCGTCCAGACCACACTCGCCGCTCTCTCCCAGGTCGTCATCAACGGAGCCGCCGTCTTCCACACCAGCCTGTACCTGAGCGACATGCAGTCCTTCCTCGACGACGCCGCGGTCCGCGCCCCCAAGCGCGGCCCCCGCGAGCACTGCGCGCCGACCGAGGAGATCCGGGTCGAGGAGGCCGTCTACCAATACCCGGGCAAGGACAAGCCTGCCGTGGACGGCGTCTCCCTCGCCCTGCATCGCGGCCAGATCCTCGCGATCGTCGGAGCGAACGGCTCAGGGAAGTCCACGCTGACCCGGCTGCTGACCGGGATCTACCTGCCGGACAAAGGCCGGGTCACCTGGAACGGCACCGATCTCGCCGAGGTGGACCCCGCCACCGTGTGGGCGAACACCGGTCTGGTCCCACAGATCTTCGCCCAGTGGCCGCTGCGTATCCGCGAGAACGTCACCCTCGGCCAGCCCCGCACCCACGACGACGCCCCGGTGTGGGAAGCCATCGACGCGGTCGGCCTGCGCGAAGCCGTCGACGATCTCCCCGGGGGCCTGGACACCCTCCTGTCCCGCGACGTCTTCGGCGGATCAGAACTCTCCGGCGGCCAGTGGCAGCGCATCGCGTGCTCCAGGGCCCTGTACCGCCGCCCGGGACTGCTGATCCTCGACGAGCCCACGTCGCAGATGGATCCGCGCGGCGAGCACCAGATCTTCGAGCAGATCAAGGCCATCGCCGCCGACCGCATCACCATCGTGGTCACCCACCGCCTGGAGAACACCAAGATCGCCGACCACATCGTCGTTATGGAGCACGGCCGGATCACCGAACAGGGACGGTACGACGACCTCGTCCACGCCGGCGGAACCTTCGCCGAGCTCCTCGAACTCTCCCAGGACCGCTGACCGCTATCGCCCCCCGCCCGTCCCGCCGCCACGGGACCGGCACCTCCAGGAGGAACCGTGCGCCCCGCCCTCACCGCAGCCCACGGCCGCGTCCCCCACCGCACGTCCGCCCCGAACCTGGCTCGCGGGGGTGAGGCGGGATGACGGTCGTTGCACGTCCCCGGCGGACCTCGGCTTGGGCGATCCCGGCCTTCCGGAACCTGCTCGGCAGTGAGGCCGCGAGCCTGTCCGGGTCGGCGGTGAGCGCCATCGCCCTGCCCGCGCTGGCCGTCCTGGAACTCCGCGCCACCACTGGGGAAGTCGCGATGCTCGCCTTCCTGGGTCAGCTCCCGAGCACGCTCGCGCTGTGGGCCGGCGCCCTGTCGGACCGGTACGCCAAGCGCCCCCAGCTCATCGTCGGGGACCTGGTGGCCGCCTCGGCGCTCGCCACGATCCCGGCCGCGGCCATGGCCGGGGCACTCACCATCGTCCAGCTGTACGGGGTGACGCTCGTGCTCGGCACGGCCAAGGTGGTGCACGACGCCGCGGCCATCAGCCTCCTGCCCCACATCGTCGCCCCGCACCTGCTACAGGGCGCCAACTCGCGGCTGGGCGCGGCATCCTCAGTGGCCGACAGCGCCGGCAGCAACGCGGGCGCCGCGCTCGTCGGCGCCGTCGGCCCGGCGCGGTCGGTCCTCGCCGACGTCGTCTCCTTCCTGGTCTCGGCCGTGCTCGTCTGGCGCATCCGCACGCCCGGGCAGCACGCTCACCCCGCTGAGACGCGCCGCAGTCTCGGGAAGGACGTCACGGCGGGCGTGCGCTACGTGATCGGGCAGCCCACGATCCGCACCGTGATCGCCGCTCTCGCCGTGCTCTCTTTCGGCCTGGCGATCATGAACACCTTCTGGGCGTACTACCTGCTGACGACGCTCGGCGCCTCCCCGACCGCGTTCGGGGTGATCATGGGTGTCGGCGGCGCGGGGAGCCTGGCCGGCGCACTGCTCGCACCGACGATCACGTCCCGGATCGGCGTCGGCCCGACGATCATCACCGGGTTCGCGGTCAGCCCGCTCGCCCAGGTGCCGCTCCTCCTCGCCGGACCCGGCTTCGGCTGGCAGATCGCGCTGGCCGCGACGCTGGCCGCACAGCTGTTCTGGGCGACGGCCGCCGGGACCAGCCAGAGATCACTGCGCCAGATCCTGTGCGACCCGCGCTTCCAGGGGCGGATGCAGGCTGCCAGTACCACTGTGACCGCCGGAAGCCGGCCCCTGGCCGCGGCGGCGGCCGGCGCCCTGGCACTACTCCTCGATGTAAGGGCCGTCCTTGCCGTCGGCGCGCTCCTCCAAGTCGTACCAGTGGTCCTGCTGTTCGCCTCCCCCGTCCGCACCCTGCGGAGCATGCCCACGCCGCACGACACCGCTGCACTGCCGCCCGCCCGAGAAGGAGCATCGTGACCACCACCAAGTCCACCGCGAGCGCCGCCTACTGGGAGCCGCTCTGGGCCGACGGCCGCCAGTACCGGCAGTTCGACGAAGCTGAGCAGCGGCTGATCGACGAGAACCTCGGCCCCGGCCGCGCCCGCCCAGCCCTCGACATCGGCAGCGGCGCCGGCGCCCTGGCCCGCCACCTCCATCACGTGCTTGGGTACCGCGCCACCGGCGTCGACTGTTCCCCCAGCGCCCTCGCCCTCGCTGCCGCCCAGGACCCCGGCCCCGGCCCGGACTGGCGGTGCCTGGACATCACCACCGATAGCCTCACTGCCCTGCCAGACCCGGCCTACGCCGTGATCACCTGCCGTCTGGTCTACCGGTGGATGGACGACAAGGCCGCATTCATCAACCGCGTCCGCCACCTCCTGGCGCCCGGCGGAACCTTCTGGGTCGTCACCGAGATCGCCGGCCGCCGTACGACCACCGACCTGGCCGTCCAAGGGCTCGGGATCACCCCCGCGGACGCGGAGTTGCTCACGACGGGCTGGTCCGTCGTGCGAACGGCCGACCTGGACGTCCTTCGCTGCTACGCCCTGCGCCCCTGACCGCCCCCTGCTGCTGGAGCACCCCATGCCGGACAACGAGACGGTGAACACGCAGACCTGGGTCCGCTACGGCCAGGTGCAGCTCGACCGCGGGTACATGCCGCCGGTTCCCGAGCAGATGAAGTGGGGATTCTGGGACGGCGTCGGACCGGGGACAGAAGCGCTCAGCTCCCTCCGTGGAAGGCTGGTGCTGGCCCTCGGATCAGGACCTGGGCACCATGCTGTGCACCTGGCACGCGACCATGGCGCCCTCGTCGACGCAGTCGAGCTGTCGCCCACCCAGCATCAGCGGGCCGTCCAGCACTTCGGCGCAGTACCCGGTGTCCAGTTCGTGAACGCCGACGTTGTTGAGCACCTCCGCACAGCGGAGCCGTACGAGACGGTCTACGCGATCGGAACTCTCGCGTGCAACGACCCTCACTACCTCCTGCCGGCCCTCCGGGACGGGCTCATCGAGGGCGGAAGGCTGGTCTTCTCCGCGCTGCACACCAACCTCCACGGCCACGGTCCTTCCTCCATGGTCGCGCCCCGGGAGGAGATGATCCGGATTCGCGGCCAGAAGCCGATCCCCGTACAGATGTGGGTCCTGACGCCCCAGCTCTGGGAAGACCTGCTGGTCGACTACGCATTTCGCGTGGAGGCGATCGACCTGCTGCGCGCCCCCGAGGCCGACAACCCCGTCGTCGTACAACTCATCCGAGCCCGCCGGGCCGCGCACACGTAGGCAACGCGGCTCACCCTCGGCCCCGTCCACTCACGCTCGAACGGAGAACGCCTCCCTTGACTCTTCCTGCCACCGGCCCGGCCGAACTACGCGAAGCCCTTGTGACCCGTCTGATCGACGACGGCCATGTGCGCTCCCCCGAAGTCATCACCGTTTTCCGGGACGTTGAACGCCACCAGTTCCTTCCCGGCGTGGACCAGCACACCGCGTATGCAGAGGACGCCGTGCCTATCAAGCACGCGGCAACAGGCGAGATGATCTCCTGCATCTCCGCACCCTCGATCGTCGCCGTCCAACTGGAACAGCTCGCTGCGAAGCCAGGCGACAAGATCATGGAAGCCGGAGCCGCCACCGGTTACAACGCCAGCCTGCTCGGACGCCTGGTGGCTCCCGACGGCCATGTGTGGACCATCGACGTCGATCACGACCTCGTCGAAGGCGCCCGGAGGAACCTCACTCAGGCCGGCACCACCAACGTGACCGTCGTGCAGGGCGACGGTGCCGCCGGCCTCCCCGAGCACGCGCCCTTCGACCGCGTCCAATTCACCGTCGGCGCCAGCGACATCCCCGTCCAGATCCTTGATCAGCTCGCCCCCGGCGGGCGCCTGGTCATCCCGCTCCGGGTGCGCGGCAGCATCTCCCGCAGCTTCGCCTTCGAACGCGACGGCCAGACGTGGAAGACCGTGTCCACCGAGATGATGACGTTCGTCCCGCTACGCAACGGCATCTGCGACGACCTCCGCACCATGACCGACATGGCAGGCGAAGGAGACGTCCGCCTGGAGACGTATCCCGAACAAGACGTCGACCTCGAAGCCATCCGCAGCGTTCTGGACCAGCCCCCAGCCGAGGTCTACACCAGCGTGAAATTCCGCAAGGGCGACTCCTACCAGTGGCTGTACCTGTATCTGGCCTACGTGCTCCCCAACGGCCTGTCCCGGATGCCCGGCTCCCGCCCCGGCCTCACCCCCAACTTCGGCTGGGGCTCAATGGCCGCACTCGGCAGCGACACCCTCGCCTACCTCACCAAACGCGAGGGTGAAGACGCACACGGCACGTACTGGCAGCTCGGAGTCATCGGCCACGGACCGCGTGCCACCGATCTCGCCGAGCAAGTCGCCGCCGAGATCCGCGAGTGGCACCAAGGCTGGGGCAACGACGCTCCAGAGCCCAGCTTCCGCATGGCACTCGGTGACGCCCGCAAACACATCACTGCCGCTGACCGCCGCTTCATCCTGAACAAGCCGGTCAGCCGCCTCGTCGTCGACTGGCCGCGAAAGCGCTGACGCCACCCACGATCGAGGATGGCGTAACAGGTCGCACCAAATCGACAATCCCACACAGGAGTTGAACGTGCACACCAAACGCATCGCCAACCTGAACGCTTACAAGCTGACCCCCGCCACCCGAGGCACCAGCTCCTGGAACGCTCGGGTCACGGCTATCCAGGAGATCGCGCCGGACATCCTGGCTCTGCAGGAAGTCGTCATTGACGAGAGCACCACCGACCGCGGCAGCTGGGAGGACGAAGCCGCCTCACTCATCCGAGACCTGGCCGAACGGTGCGGCCTGAGCGCCACCGTCGGAGCGAGCGACGGCCACCCGCACGGCACGGCCATGGCCGCGAACTGGCACCGGCCGTGGTGGACTGCGCTGATGTGGAACCCCAACGCCGTGGGACTGGTCCAGGGTTCCTACCGCCCCTTCGGCGCGCCTGACTATTGGCACGGCTGCACCACAGCCCGCTTCGACGTCGGCGCCAGAGAGCCGATTTTCGTAGCCAGCTACCACGGAGACCCCTTCCGCCCCGACTTCCGGTACAACGAAGCGCTCCGGTTGAAGGGCACCTTCCGTATGACGGGTGGCGTGCAACCCGGCTTCTGCGTTGGGGACTTCAACTCGATCTCGGCCGCCGAGGTCGACGACGGCCAGGCAGGGCGCAAGTACTACGACGACGAGCCCTTTGTCGACATGCGCCATGACGATCTTGAGTTCCAGGTGCAAGCCGACACGATCGGCACGACGCAACTGGCGGACCGCCGCCAGACCAAGGCTCTGCTGCGCAAGGGGTACATGGTCGATACGGCCGCCCACCTCGGTGCTCCGTGGCAGCCGACGGTGGGGCACTGGGAGGACGGCCGCGGTGATCCCGACCCGTGGGGGCCAAGGCGTATCGACCTGATCTTGGCGACCCGATCCATTGCCCCCGCGTTGACCGGCTACCAGGTTCATCGGAGCGCCGCAGCCGAAGAAGCCTCCGACCACCTCCCCGTTTACGTGGACTTCGCCCCCTCCAAGATCACAGTGAAGAGGGGCGGCCGATGAGGCTGTTCATGAACGACAAGCGGCTGTGGGTACCGGAGGACGGGCCTGGGGAGGACCGGGTCCGCCCGCACGTGCTCTGGCTGCCCCAGGACCAACCGCAGGTGATGGCCTACTTTGCTCGTATCCGCGAGATCCTCGGCCGCTACCCGGACATCATCACCCCGGTCGCCGACAAGGACATCCACGGAACGCTCCAGAAGATCAACTACGAGGACTCCGAGGGCAAGAGGGTCGGCGAGCAGCGCCTGCACCGGGCCGGACCCGCGCTTCAGGACGCACTCGCTGGCCAGGCACCGATCGACATCGAGATCGGTCCTCCCCGCGCTTCTGCCTCCGCTGCTGTAGTTGACCTCTGGCCGGAGACGGTCCTGCACGAGCTTCACTTGCGGATTCGGGACGGCCTCATGGCCGCCAGCCTGACCCTGCCGGCCCCAGCCGAGTTCTTCTGGGGTCACGCGACCGGGGGCTACGGTCTGAAGGACACCGACACCCCAGAGCTTGCCGAGCGCTCGGACCTCCTCGCCTCCGAACTCGGCCGGGGCCTTCGCCCGGGCAGCCGGATCCCGGCGACCATCTCCTCGGTGTGGCTCGTGCTGGAGCGGCAGGACCCTGTGGCGAACCGCTACACGTTCACCCGCGTGCACGAGATCCATCTCGGTCGCAATGACCTGGAGTTGCAGGCATGAAGCCGTTCATCCCGCTGTGTCCGCATTTCATGGGTCCCTTTCTCATTGACCGTGGCCTCTGTCCGGCCCAAAGGACAGAGCAGCGAGATGGGCAGAACCTGTGGCATCCGACAGCAACGCCATTCGCCACCTCGCCGTTGACCACATTCAGCACGACGGCGACTAGCCGAAGATCCTGCTCGGGGACCGCCCGATCGTGCTGCCCGCGCCGCTCGATGCCCTGGTGGAAGAGCTGATCGCAAGCCGGCGCGGCCACACGCTCGTGGACGTGCCAGGGACCTGGCTCTTCCCCGAGCGGGTTCCCCGGAAGCCACTCAGCAGCGACCAGCTGGTGCTCCGGCTGCGGGCGTTGGGCGTCCATCCGCGCCAGGACCGATCCACTGCCCTGTTCACGCTGGCCGCTCAGGTTCCGGCGGCGATCCTGGCGCGCATGCTGGGTATCCACCGTGCGGTAGCCGTGCAGTGGCAACAGGCCAGCGGCGGGGACTGGGCGGCCGACACGGCCGGTTCGTGGCCATGCACCGTAGCGTCTCGACCCTGAACGCGCGTCGGCAGTAGGCGAGTTGGGTACGGTCCGACCGGTGGTCCGGGGCGTTGGGCGGCGGAGGCGAATCTTGATGAGTGCGCATGTGGGGCTCGCGGCGTTCGAGACCAGAGCGGGCGAGGCTGCCCGGACCCTGCTGCACAACCAGGGGTACGACGGCGGGTGGGGCCTCACCCTGACCTCGGTTTCGTCGATCGTCAACACCAGCGAGGTCCTGCCGATTCTGCGGGCCGCCGGCATCGCGGGACAGCCGGTTCGTCAGGGGCTCGACTTCCTGACCGGCGTCATCGCGGAGCACTCGCGGCCCCGGCCCAAAGGCGGTCGTGGTGAGCACACCCGGTTCATAGCCTTCGGCCTGGCTGGACTGCTGTCCCACCCTCGTTTCTTCCACCACGATGGCGTCGCGGAGACCGCGGCCTGGTGCGTCGGTTGGCTTGAGGACCACCAGGTCGATCACGGCTGGCCCGAAGTCCTCGGACTCGACGACACCTCGCTGCACCAGACCGCCCTGGTGGTGCACCGGCTGGCCGAGCTCAGAGATGCCCTCCATGATTTCGGCCCCGGACTCCTCTTACCCGGCGAGGTGGAGACCCACAGCCTGCTGAAGCGCGTCGAGCCGTTGATCGACCACGGAGTTCGCGGCCTGCTGTATCACCGGCGTCCCAGCGGGGCATGGGGGTGGCGTACTTATATCGACACCGATCCGAGCCCGAGCAAGACCGCGCTGTGCCTGCTCGCGCTGTCGGCCGTCTGTGCCGGAACCGGGCCTGGCGGCGAGCCCGCGTACCGGGACGATCCGCGGGAGACGGGTGGGGTGCACGGCCCGGTGCAGCACAAGCAGCTGTCGGAGGTGGTCGTCGAGGCCGGCCAGTGGCTGCTGCACAACCACCACCGGTGGGAGACGTTCGTCGAGGACGACAAGGACGTGCAGGGCACGGCCTGGGAGCACATGGCGTACGCGCTGTGCACCCAGGCCGCCGTCCGGGCCGGCGCCAGCCCGCGTGATCCGCGGCTCGCCAAGGCGTGGAAGTTGATGAACGACCTGTGGGACCCGAAGGCCGGACTGTGGAACGAGCCGGGCGCCTCGGGTAAACGCGCCACTATCCGGGCCGCGTATTACACGGTGTCGGCCTACGAGGAAGCGATGCAGCGTCTGGCCCGGATCAACCTTTCCGACGGCACCTCCGAGGTCGCGAGCGAGGCGTCGGCTGAGATGGTCATCGTCCATGTTGCACTCGGTCCGGGCCGGGCCGTCCTTGTCACAGCACGCGACAGCGAAGGTAACGTGGCGTGTGAGCTGTCGGAGCGGCTGTTCGACGTGGTGAAGGTCGTGTACGACGCTCCCGAGGCCGGGCTGTCGACCAAGCGGATCGCTGCGATGCTCTACGTTGCCCCGTCCTCGGTGCCCAAGTACGTTCAGCGCGTCAACCAGGCTGTCTCTGCGGCCTTCGGCGGCGCCCCTGCCCGGCTACTGCTGGCCAGCACCGTGGATGGGGCCAGCGGGTATCGCCTCGTGGGACGGTAGGCCGCCGCCTACGACGTGGCGCGCTCCTCAGCCACTGGGTAGTTCAACAGGGCGAACCGGGCCAGGGATCGAACCTGGTCGAAGGTCTTGAGGGTGTCGAGGTCCTCCAGGCCGAACCAGGCGGCCCCGTGCACCTCTTCGAGCTGCGCTGCCACGGATTGTTCCCGGGTGCACGGCTGCCGCTGGACGTAGAAGAACTGGACCAGCGCCGGGGTGGCGAACCCCTCCCGCTCGATGTCGACGTAGAACGGCACGGGCTCGGGCGTGGCGTTGGCGTCGGCCGGGTGGACTGCCGGCTGGCTTGAGATGGCCTGCACCAGCAGGCCGGTCTCCTCCTTAAACTCACGCACCGCCGTCCCGGCGAAGGACTCGCCGGGCTCGATGTGGCCGCCTGGGGGCACCCATTTGTCGAAGCGGTTGTGGTGCACGAGCAGCACTCGGCCGTGCTCGACGAGGTAGCCCGAGCAGATGTAGACGAAGCCGGTATCCCGGAACGTCTGGTCGTCTTGGATCAGAATCGAGCGAGGCACATCCGCCACGATATCCCACCGCCCGATGCCCGAACTGCTGGGCAGATCAGGCGACTTCGGCACTGTCATCGCGCCGTCGATGACATGTCATCGGCAATGACAACGCGATGTCATCGCGTACACGCCATGGCGGGACGGATCGTGGTCGTATCCCGGTCCGCGGCTCCTGCTCGTGGTCGGCGATGTCCCTGTCCGTCGAGGAGAGGACACCGATGCGCTCCCGCCCGACCTCGTGGCGTGCCCGGTACCAGCAGCGGTTCGCGGCCCCGCAGACCTTGGTGGTCCAGCCCACGACTTGGTGCAATCTGGACTGCCGGTACTGCTATCTGCCCTTTCGCAAGCTCAAGCACCAGATGTCGTCGGAGGTGGCCGAGGTCCTGGCGCAGGCGGTGGCCGAGTTCGACGACAGCGGCCATCCGGTCGGCATCGTCTGGCACGGCGGGGAGCCGCTCGCCGTCGGCCAGCAGAAGTTCGCGTCCCTGCTCGCGCCGTTCGAGGGCTTGCGCCGTGCGGGCCGGGTTCACCACTACGTGCAGACCAACGCGACGCTTCTCACCGAGACGTGGTGCGAACTCCTGGCTGCGTACGACGTCCGCGTCGGGGTGAGCATCGACGGGCCGGCCGCCTTGAACGCCGAGCGCGTCGATCTTCGAGGCAAGCCCGCCTTCGATCGGATCCTGCGCGGCATCACGCAGCTGCGTGAGCACGGCATCCCGTTTTCCGTCATCTCGGTGGTCGGCACCCTGGGCATCGCGATGCCGGAGGAGCTGCTGGAGTTCCTGGCTTCCTTGGGAGGCCGCTCGGTGGGCTTCAACATCGAGGAGATCGAAGGAGTCAACACCGACAGGCAGCCGCCCACCGTGGTCCAGGCCGAGGAGTTCTGGCGCCGCGTCCTCACATGGTCCCGCGAGCACCCTGGCGCCCCGGTGGTCCGGGAAGTCGAACGCCTCGCCGAGTACCTCCAGCTGATCCGTTCCGGCCACAGAGCCGAGTGGGAACGGCGCCGCCTCGATCCGATCCCCACCGTCTCCTGGAAGGGCGACGTGGTCCTGCTCTCCCCGGAACTCGCGGACACGGCGGCGCCCGAGCACGGCGACTTCGTGGCCGGCAACATCCTCGAACAGCCCCTGCCCGAGATCCTCCGCGACGCCCACCGGCTGCGCTACGTACGCGACTTCCTCACCGGCCTGGACCGCTGCGAGACCGAATGCGAGTTCTTCGACTTCTGCCGCGGAGCTCAGGCCGCCAACCGCTACTTCGAGAACGGCAGCCTCCAGTCCACCGAGACCAACTACTGCCGGGTCTCCCGGCAGGCCCTGGTCACGGCCCTGTCCACGCTCGCAACGAAGGAGACAGCTGCATGACGGTCCTCGACCGACTCGCCACATCCAACAGCCCCGTCGTGATGGAGTTGGTAGCCACACACGACGTTCCGACCCCGGTGATCGTTGAAGCGACGTGGGACAACCGGCCCACGTGGGACAACTGGGCGAAGAACCCGGCTCCCTTCGACAACCGCCCGACCTGGGACAACTGGAACAAGAAGTAACCGCGCAGCTGCTGGCACTCTCACGGGGGGTGCCAGCAGCGCCGGCGATCGAATCACCGCGCTGAGAGGCTGTAGATGGACACCCGCACGATCCGCCGCACGAGCGTCACTCTCCCGGCCTTGAACGAGCCGGGCCTCTACCTCTCCAACGTCACCTCGCTGGAGGGCGGCCGAGGACGGCTGGCGGAGTTCCACTACGCCGACGCCGATCTGCGCGACCTCGACCTCGCCGACACCCACCTCATCGACGGGCGGATCACCGGCCTGAAGGCCCAGCGCACCCGGCTGGAGAAACTACGCGTCGACTCCGTGGAGTTCACCAGCTGCGACCTGGCCTCCCTGCAGTGGACCGACAGCAAGCTCTCCCGGGCCGTCTTCCGTGACTGCAAGCTCATGGGCGCCACGCTCAAGGACGTCACACTCGACAACGTGCTCTTCGACAACTGCAAGATCGACTACAGCACCTTCACCCGGCTCCGGGCCGCCGGCCCTGTGATCTTCTCCAAGTGCACGCTGCGCGAGACCACCTTCACCGCCGCCGACCTGGGCGCCGCCCTGATCGACGACTGCGACCTGCGGCTGACCGAGTTCGACGGCGGAAAGTACCGCGGCCTCGACCTTCGGGACAACGACCTCTCCCAGCTCCGCGGCCTGGCCTCCCTCAAGCAGATCGTCATCGACCAGGCCCAGAAACTCCAGCTGGCCGAGGCGCTCACGGCGGATCTGGACGTCACCTTCGGCGAAGACCTCGACGACAAGTAGCCCCGCACCCGCCCTTGGAGGCACGGCCATGGGCCCACGACTCTTATTCGGCACCTTCGACGACATACGCGGCCGGTGCGACATCGCACCGGCCCGGCAGACCGCCAGCGAGCCCGGTTACGACGACGGCGCCATCGTTCCCAACGAGAACTGGAAACCGCTCACCGCTGACGACGCCGAGCAGCATCGTGCCAATGACTCGGTGCCGGACAGTGCCCGCATCGAACTCGTACGCCGCCCACTGCCGGACCTTGATCCCGGCGACCTGGCAGGCCGCCTCGAAGCCGCCGCCCGCCTCGATCCCCTCAACGGTCACTGGCCCACCGAACTCCTGGGCTGCGCGGCCAGCCCCGGCAACTGGGCCACCACCACCGAAGACTCCACCACCGGCCGCCGGATCGGCCTGCACGTCGACAACTTCGACCGGTTGCCGTACGGCCGACGCCACCAGGGCCGCAGACGGCTCTGCCTCAATCTCGGCCCCGGCCCGCGCTACCTGCTCATCGGCGACCACGACATCCAGCAGATCTGCCGCACCCTCTACGCCGACCCGGACCGGCACCACCCCCACACCGAGGACATCCGCCGGTACGTTGCCGCGGGACACCCGCTGCGCTGCCTGCGCATCCGCTTCGATCCGGGCGACGGCTACATCGCTCCGACCGAATTCCTTGCCCACGACGGCTCGACCGCCGGAATCGACCAATCCTCCGTCGCCGCCTTCTGGCTCGGCCGGCCTCCGAACACGTCATGACCGATCAGCCACGAAACCGAGCTCAAGGCCCAGTCGTGCAGCCCGGGCAACAGCAGTGTCCCATCCAGGCTCGTCCTGACCGATCTCCGAAGCCTCTTCCACCGCTGTCCGCAGACTCGATTCCATAGGCAGCACGGTATCGATTCGACCGCTGCCTCGACAGGTTGACCAGCCAATCCCGCACCCGGCAGGCCCTCCTCCTGCGCTGGCGCGCAGCGGGTCACGTCGCCGGACGGTCAGGAGCGAGCCCGGTCATCTGCGCCAGCTCCGTCTCCTTGGACCGGCACGTCCGGAGCAACTTCTCGTCCCGCAGCTCCGAGGCCATGTCAGCGAGGAAGGTGAGCGCCGAGCCGTACAACTGGTAGCGGGCGTGGAAGGCGGCGTATTCGGCGGCGTTCACCGCCGCGGCCAAGGCAAGGCCGTGTTGCCCGAGCGCTCGGTGGGCGGCGGCGCGAGCCAGGTCGCTCTGTGCGCCGGACGGAGCCGGACTGCCGGTCAGCAGGGCCAGCGCCTCCCCAACGCGCCCCGCCGCGACCAGGGCCTGACCGAGTCGGGCTGTCGCCGTGGCGGTGCCCGCTCGGTCGCTGGCGAGGCGTACTCGGTGGCAGCATTCGGGCTGGTCGTGGAGGTGTTGGTCACGGTGACTCAGTTGCGGTGATGCGAAGTTTGGTTCGTAACTTTGGTCCGCGAACTTTGGGCGCTACCAAATCGATTTGAATCGCTACGCCCAAACGGTCTTCCGCGATACAGGATCCGAAGTGTTGCCTATTCGGGTTTCGCGATACGCTCCGGACAGCGGGGCGTTTCACGTGAAGCAGCCCGGCAAAACGACCAAAGCCTCACCCTCCCGTCGGTTGCCGCCGACGGACTACGAGAGTGAGGCATTGGCACCGGTACGTGTGAGCCCCGGCTGAGTGATCAGCTGGGGTTCACTCGTTTCAGGTCACGAACCGCGCTCAATGAGCCACAGGGTCCAGCGAAGCGCTTCGCCGGCCATGCACACACGCCACGGAGTGACGTGCGGCTGTACGTGTTCCTCGTACCGGTCCTTGAGCCACCTCTTGATCGACTTCAAGGACCTCTCCCTTCTGGCCGTGAGGCCAGATCAGGCGGGGCGAGCCCGCCAGCGCCGGGGTACGTATCCGCACCCCCAGCTGGAGGGTGCAGGGTCACCTGACAAGGGATTGGAAAGACTCTACAGCGCGCTGATCGCAGTTTGATTCGGCCGACTGCAAATAAGCGGTTCTTCAATTGACCGCGGGCCACCGAGCGTTCGCGCGGCTCCCGTGTCATCACACCCCCTCCACAGCGAAGTTACTGGTCAGGGCTGCATTCGGTCCATCGCGCAAATTAACGGATCAGCAGCTCGGCGACGGGGGGCGTTGGAGACCGCGTCCTCGCCGCGTTCGTCAGCTCCACCGTCAGCCGCCCCCCCGTGCACACGCTCCCTCCGCAACCGGCCGAGCGGCCCAGCCCTCGCCCCCGCCCCACTGGCCAGGCGTAGTCGCAGGTCAAGGCCGTGCTGCGGGCCAGAACCGCCCGCACCGGCCCCCCGGGGGGGGTGGTCCCAAGTTTCGTGCGGCAGACGAAAGTCGATGGCAGGCGGGGAGGGACACCCCCAGTGCGCCGCTACATGGGTCAGCACGTCGGGTTGCCGACGACCCACCATTCACCCGGCGGATCCAGCAGTCCCACCGGCAGTGAGTTCTCCAGAGTGACTCAACGGCCCCCGGCCGGATCAGGTCCGGTCGGGGGCTGCTGTGGTGACTGCCGGCCTGGAGCGCGGTCGGCACGGAAGCGGTGCAGGCCGGGCGCCTCCAGGTCCCAGTCCACGGCGAGCACCCGTTTGCCGTCGGCGGCCAGGATCCAGGCGGTGTTGGCCAGGGCCATGGTCTGGCCGGTGCCGCCCTTGTACGAGTAGAACGTCACGACCCGGACGCTTCTGCCACCCGGTCCGTCAAGGCTGCTCAGCGTGGTCGGAGCTCTGCTCCGAGAGCGCGTACCGGCGGTGCGGTGGGTCACACGGCGGGCGCGGGGCGCCGGGCGTGGCCGGCTGATCAAACGCCGCCACGACCTCGACGACGACTCGCAGCTGTCCGCGCTGTTCCGTCAGCTCACCGTGTACCGCTGGCCTACACCGAGTCCGGGTTCCAGGACGGCAGCGGTTCAGCAGCCGGACGCCGACGGGCGAACACGGCTGGGCTTGCATCGCCTGAACTGTCACCTTCCGTCAGTTCGAGATGTCCGCGGACCTGTGCCTACGGTGCGCGCGACGAGCAGAGATTTCGAACGGGACTGGGGGCTCGGGTGAGCACGACTCCGGCAGGATCGGTGAGCGCGGCAGAGCTGCGGCGGCGGGTTCGCGCTGTCGAAGCGCTCCAAGCGAAGACGCAGGAGACGGCCGCGGCGGCCGTGCTGGCCACGCGCGAGGCCGCGGTGAAGGCGGCACGGGCGAAGGACGAGGCTGATGTTGCGGCGCGGGAGGCCGCTGCGGTCGTCCTGCGGCTGTTCGACAATGACACGGACCTGGTCGCGGGTCTGCTGGGTGTGCCGGCGGAGGAACTGGAGTGTGCGGCGAAGCCTGGTACCGCTGCTCGTGCCAAGGAGGTCATCGAGGCCCTGCGCGCCCGCGCGGAACGCCCGCCTCGCTCCCGCCGGGCCCCTAGGTCTCAGGAAGAGGCGTCGCCTCCGCCCCCTCTGGTCTCCAACGTTCCAGTCCGGGTCTCCGAACCAGACGACGGCCGGGCTGATGCCGCCTGAGTACGACTTCGGGCCCGGACTCTTCCCGCTCGCAGCGGTGAATGGGTCCGGGCCCGCGCCCGTTGACGAACAGCTTGCTCTCATCGGTGAACCAACGCCCGTACGCATACCGGCTGTTGAGTGGGAATCCTGGCTGGCCGACGAGTCTGTTCAGGCCCGCTACTGGGCCAAGGTCTACCGCACCGAGTCCGCTGGGAACTGCTGGTTCTTCCTCGGCGGGATCTCCAGCACCGGCCATGCCAGTATTCAGGGCGGCCTCGCGGCCGGGTAGGACTCGACGGGGCACGATGCCGGGCCACCTGTACGGGTATCAGCTCGCGCACGGCGTCATCCCTCGCCTGGGCTGGGGAAACGACAGTCCGGCCGTTTGCCACACCTGTGACAATCACTCCTGCCAGCAGCCCGCACACATTCGGCTGTGCACGGCGGCTGAGAACCGAGCGGAGTGGGTTGCCCGGCGCAGAGATCCGGGCAGTCCTCTGGCCGACGTCCGAGGGCCCGCCGAACGCTCCCGGGCCATCGGTACGGCGATCAGTACCGGCCTCGGCCTCGGCGAGTCCGGCACCGAGATCACCCGCCACATCCGCATGGCAGCGGAAGCCGGCAGACCGCTGAGGCGGTGGTGACCTCGCGGTCGAGCGACATGCGCGTGGGCCCTTCGCCCATGGCCCCCGTATCACGCTCACCACGCGGACTCGGTCGAAGCCCAAGGCCCGGCAGGGCCTACCGTCCTCAGCGATCGGTTCGCCCATTTCCGAGACGCGTGAAGTCGTCACTCTCCGTGGCCATGCTGAAGAAGAGTCGGCGCTCACGCGGACTGGCGTGGCTTGCTGACAGGTCTCAACAAGGCGATCCTCAAACTGGCGAGGTGGGTCCACCCTGGCTGTGGGCCCACCTCGTCTCGTGGCTGGCGGTCAGGTCTTCCGGCTCCTGGCCGTTGCCGGAGACCTCTTTTTCGGGGGCGTTGCCGCTGCCTTTGCCGCCGTCTGCGGTGAGAAGCCGGCGGCCTTGAGGATGTCCATCGCGTCGAAGATGGACTGTAGCTGCTTGGTCAGCAGCGTCACTGTGAGGAGTTCCTGAGCTTCGGGCGGCAGTTCCTTCAGCGAGCACTTGTAGATGCGCACGGCCTGCCGATAGAGGGACTGCATGCGCTCGGCCGCGTAGGCGGTGCACTTGTCGGCGTCAACGGTGACCGTGTAATGGCCGCGGTACCGGACGAAGCTCTTCTTCTCGGCTCCGCACTTGACGTCTCGGATCCAGCTCTTGCCACGCTCGAACTGGCCCCTGGTGTTGCGGCCCATGGCCTCCGCAGGAGGGA
>NZ_KQ948926.1:281290-429835 GCF_001514235.1 Streptomyces caeruleatus
GCCGAGGGGAGTGGCTTCCTCCTCGAACTCTTCCTCCACCTCCGCGGCGTCGTCCGCTGAGGCCAGCTCGGCTTCGGCTTCCGCTGCCTCGTCAACCTGCTGCCAGTGCTCGTACTGAGCCTCACGCATCAGGCTCCGGGCATGCTGGTCGGATGCGAGACGGGCCCGGACGTCCGGGCGTCCGAGCATCTCGGTGACCGCCTTGGCCGCATCCTCATCCGTGTGGAGCAGGCGCCGGGTGTGAGCCAGACGCTCTTCCTGGTTGGTCGGCGTCCCGACCGCACGGTGGGCGACCTTCTGGGCCTCGTTGACCGTCCAGTGGTTCTCATCGGTGAACGGGTCGTAGGGGTCCTTACGGATCAAGGTGTACCGGCTCCGGACGTAGGCCAAGGTTTGGTGCACCGAGAAGCTCACATCCTCCCGGCGCTTGGCCTCCGGCCACTGCCGCGCCACGTCGTAGTAGGTCCGCAGTGTCTCCGGATTGGCGCCGATCTGATGCGCCAGGATCTTGATCACCAGGTTTACCTCGCCGTGTCCGCGGCCGTGTCCTTCGAGAGCGTCAATCACGAGATCGCCGAGAGCCCACTGGATCCCGGACTTCTGCTTCATCAGCTTCTGCCCGCGGCGGACGATCTTCGTCCAATCGGCCTTCGTGTAGCCGTCGGGAACAGTCAGGGTCGTCACGAGGAGCCTCCTCGCTTGTCGAGCGTCAAGGCCATGGGTACAGCGCTTCCACGCCCCCCTGTGACCAATTTACGCCACTTTGTTAAGATAATCCTGTGTGCCGTAGCCGGGTGAAGCGCTTGCCAACACAGGGGGTTTCCTGACGGGCCTGCGGGGTGCGAGATGTCCCACCGAAGCTTTCCCTCCGACTACTCCGACGAAGAACGTGCCGCACTGATCGCTCGGGGCCGCATGCTGGTAGCACAGCGCAAGGAAAGCCAGCGGAGGCTTGGCTGGTACGTACTGGACATACTCACCTTCCAGGGCCCCGACGCCGTCAAGCGATTCGCCGAAGCGATCGACATGACGCCCAGCACTCTGATCAGGTACGCCGAGTCCGCCGCGCAGTCCGATGAGGGGCAGTCGTGACGAAGCGAAAACTGATCCCCTCGGTCTGGTACTGCAAGTACTGCTACCAACAGCAGCCGATCGACATCGGCCCTGACGGGAGCCTGATCATCTGTACCGCATGCGGATACGGGCTGGCCCCGCTCGATGAAGTCTTCGCCGCCGGATCCATGCTGACTTGGTGGGAAGGAATCTGCGACAAGTTCTACGCCGAAAATGCCGCGTACCAGGTGAAAGATCACAAGGGTAAGGCGGCAAGGTTCCTGCTCGGGGATCTGGCCCTGGGGTTGGTACCCCTGAACGCCCCCTTCACCGGCAGAAGGCTGTCAAATTACGCAGAGTCCGTCGGCCTCACGCCAGAGGCCATGAAGCAGTACCGACGAGTAGCGGCAGCATGGCCCGCGGCCCGGCGAAGCGACGATGCCTGCTGGTCAGTTCACGCCATACTCGCCGCCCATCCCGACCGTTTCAACCTTGTCAAGTCCCCGCCGCCACAAGGGGGACGGTGGACGTGTGCGGACGCTCATGGAGTCATGGATGCAATGCACGCACATCCAGCCCGCTCGTGAGCAGGTAAGCAGTGCCTCGCACTGTCGAGTCGAGGCCACGGCGGGCAGGAACCACGGACCGGTCAAAGCAAGTACGACACGTCCGAGGCAGCGGGCCGGCTGACCACTCACGCGGTATCGGCGAGGCGATACGGAACGGCATCACGGAGGGCGCCCGTTCCGTATCGTCTGGACTCCGAGCGCCCGCGCACAGGCACCGACCCGTCGGACACGCCCTAGTGCCAGCGGGCGTGAGCATCGTGTTCAACACGGAGTGGGGCCTGGAAGCCGATCTCCCCGACACACCCGTCCCGGACGCCCCTCGCCCCGGATCACCACCGCGCTCATGGAGCATCTCGTCGAGACTGGAGGGCTCGAATGATCGCGCACAAGTTCTTCGTGTGTGGCTCGCCCTTCGCTTTCGCCAGCGAGACGTAAGCGTCCCGGGTCTGGATCCGCTGGTCACCCTTGAGTCGGCGTTGGGCGCCCGTCGCGTTCCTTAAGGGTGCCCGCCATCCCTGACGGCGGACTTCCGCGGAGCTCCCGGACCCGCAGGCCGATTGTCCATCGGTCTTTGGATCAGAGCGAAGTGGACGGCGGAAGGAACGTTGCCAGCGTGTCGGCCAGCGCGAGCAGGACTCGGTCGGCGTGCGCCCGGCCGACGATCTGAACGCCGATCGGTAGCCCTTCCATGGTCGTGGTCACGGGCAGGACGAGGCTGGGCAGACCGACGTGGCTGGTGAGGTTGGCCCAGCCGGTCTGATCGAAGAAGTTACGCTCCTGGCCATCGACTTCAAGAACGTCACTGCCTGCAGGGATCGCGGGGGTCGGCGCGGCCGGCATGACGACGACGTCATGCTCCGTGAAGAACCGGTTCCAGGTCTCACGGAGCCGGGCACGTTCCTCGGCCGCGCGGAGCCAGGTGCGATGGGTCTGGGTGCGGGAGCGCAGGAACGCGGCGCCAGGGCTGGCGTCGTCGGCTCGCAGTTCTCGTACGGCGGCGAGTTCTGCGCTGGCGGCTTCGTCACTGGTGGTGGCTGTCGCCGTGGCGTGCAGGAGTTGCTCGAACAGGCGAGTGGAGTCGCCGAAGTTGATGGGGCTGGCAACGTGGCGGACCACGGCTCGGGTCCCGGACAACGCCTTCTCGACGGTGGCGAGGGCCTGGGCGGTTGCGTGGTCGACAGGGCAGCTCGCGTCCTCGGCCCAGATCGCGACGCGGAGCTGCGCGGTGTCCTCGCTCGGGGTAGGGAGGTCTAGGCGCCAGGGTGTGTTCTCTGTCGGCGTGGGGGTGGTCAACGCCGCGAGCAGCAGATCGAGGTCGCGGGAGTGGCGGGCCAGGGGACCGGGCGTGACCATGTCGCTGCTGGTGAGCCATCCAGGAGGTCGGGGGATGTGGCCGCGGGCTGGAACGAGGCCGTGGGTGGGGCGCAGGCCGTACACGCCGCAGTAGTGGGCAGGAAGGCGCAGCGAGCCGGCGAGGTCACTGCCGAGTTCGGCGGGTGTGAGGTGTGCCGCGATGGCTGCGGCGGCTCCGCCGGAGGAGCCGCCGGCCGTGCGGGCTGGATCGTGCGGGTTGAGGGTGGGGCCGAACAGGGCGTTGTCGGTGTGGAGGCCCTGGCAGTAGGTGGGGGTGTTGGTCTTGCCCATGATCACCGCGCCTTGATGGCGGAGCCGTGCGACGGCGTCGGCGTCCCGCTGGGGAACGTGGTCTTTTAGGTCCTCGGCGCCACTGGTGGTGCGCAGGCCGACCGTCTCGAAGCTGTCCTTGATCGTGAGTGGGAGGCCGTCGAGGAGGCCGGTGCTCTCACCGCGGGCTCGGCGTTCGTCGGCGGCACGGGCAGCAGCACGAGCTGTGTCGTCGTCCCGGGTGACGACGGCGTTGACGGTGCTGGCATCGATCCGGTCGAGATGGAGGTCGAGGAGCTCCCGGCTGGAGATCTCGCGGCGGTCCAGCGCGCGGAGCTGGACGTGGGCGGGCCGGTGGGTCAGGTCGGTGGTCATGCGGAGGCTCGCTCACGGTGGGGGGCGCGGGCAGGTTCGCGGGAAAGGCGGCGGGCGACAGCCAGGAGGGCGTCGATGTCGTCCATCGGCTTGCTGATGTCTCGGTCGGCGTCGGCGAAGTCGGTGAGCCGGTCGGGGGCGGGACGATCCCCCCGTGCCCGGGCGGCGATGCCTGCGATGATCTGGTCTGCGGTGACGGCGGCGTCAAGGTCCTCGCCCTTGAGCCCTCTCGCCTTGTGGTGGGCCTGGCTGCGCCGGCGCACGTCGGCGTCGAGGTACTGGCGGATGACGAAGCGGCCATCGCGTATTTCGGTTGCCCGCCGGTACAGCTTGAACCCGATGCTGCGGCTGCGGCGTCGCTGGGCGTGGTCGAGCTGGTCGACCGGGAGTTCGATCTCGGGCGCCACGCTGTGGAAGGCCAGCCACAGGTGGCGCAGGCGGTGGTGACTGAGGTGCTGATTGATCCAGTACCAGGCGCTCTGGGCCTGGTCGCTGATCGTGGGCACCAGCCAGCCGGTGAGTGTGAGGATGGCGCCGATGTCACCGCAGATCCAAGCGAAGTCCTCCCAGGCTGCGAGTGAGGCGTGGAAGAATCCGGCGATCACATTGCCGATCCGGACGGCGCTGTAGCCGAGGGTGATGGTGGCGCCGATGGCGACGATGCGCAGGCCGACACGGACGGGTCCATGGCCGTTGCGGCGCCCCAGGCGCCAGCATGCCCGGGCCAGGAACAGCTCACCGAGGGTGTAGGCAGTGATGTACAGGGTGAGGTAGGCGGCGTACACGTTGTCGTGTGCGTAGTACAGCGTGAAGTCGAGCGGCCGGGGCGCGCTCGGTGTCAGCAGGGCGAACAGCACCAGCAGGCCCGCGATCACCCCGAGTCCGGCGCCGAGCCACGCCCGCGCCCTCCTGCGGGCGTGCTCGGGCGGCGAACCCCAGTAGGTGAGGACGACCTGCTGGCAGGCGATCAGCGCGATCACGCACCCCTGTGCCAGCGGGACGGCGATGTTCACCGTGCCCAGGACGCTGTCGAGGTACGCCCACATCGGGGTGATGGAGAACAGGAACGACAGGCCCGAGAGGGCGAAGACTGCGGTGAGGGCCAAGGTGGCAGGGTCACGGCGCCGCGCGGGGACGTCCCGCAGCATGCACAGGAAGCCCAGGACAGCGACAGAGAGGCTGACCGGGTGGAGCAGGTCCTTCACGGCCGCGCCTCCCGTCGGCGCAGCAGGGTGTGGGTGACGCGGTCCTGGACGTCGTCGCCGGAGGATTCGTCGCTGCGCAGCCAGCGGTCGATGATCCGGCGCTGCAGGAGCGAGGCGCGCAGCTCGGCGTCGCGTTCTTCGGCCTCGTCGTACTTGGTCCGCCCCAGCATCACCTGCACGGTGGCGGGGTCCACGTTGGTGAAGAGCGTGGGCGCCAGGGCGGACAGCGGGCGGGTCTCGTGATGCCTGAGCAGGAGGTGCATGAACTCGTGGGCGATGATCTGGTCCTGGTGCCAGAGGCTGGTACGCGGGTCGTAGGACACGTAGATCGCCTTCTCAAGGACTGCGCATGCCCCGCAGACCGCCGGCGCCTGCTCCATCGGCATCAGGATCACCTCACGGCCCGTGCGACGAGAGATCTCGTCCCGTAGGTCTCTGATGCTCGTGACGGCCGGGAGATTCAGCTCGGCCAGGAGGTCACCCTGGCGCGGGCTAAGTGCGGACCACATTTCCACTCCTTGATCATTTTTTAACTGCCCCCGTAATCCGGCTAGTTGTCGGGCGGAAGTCCCTCCATCTTCCGCACCCCCTCCACGAGACCAAGCACCGCATCCTTTCCGTCCGCCGAGACATCGGACAGACGAAGGAGCACGCTCTGCATCCTCGAATCGCGAAGCATCGCCAGCAACTTCAGTTCCTGCGCAGTCTTTTCGGCAACCTGGTCATCGAACCAATAGGCAGGCGACACCCCGAAAAAGGCAGCCAGGGCTTCAAGATGACGCTTCGTCGGATTGTCACGCTTCCCCGTGCGCAGCATCCACAAGTAGGTGTCACTCACCGTTTCCAGCCCTCGCTCGGCCATCAGCTCAGCAACCTCGGCGTTGCTGTACGGGCCGCGATCGGGTGGGTGCACCGCGTCAAACAGCTGGTTAAGCCGGTCCTTGAGCTCGCGCGGACGCGGGCTCACCGACTCCTCCGTTAGCTCTTCCATGATCCTTTCCTGGATGGGATTCACAGTGGTTCAGTCACTGTATCCCGCCATTAACGAGAGTTGACGCATCGATCTTGCGTATGAAAAGTTCTACCTTGCAAACGCTTTCCGCGTTTGCACGTCCACTCTTCGGGACGGTCTGCCCGCATTTACCTGCGGGCGCACACCGATGACGTGACACGTGTCACTTTCACCCGGGGGCATGCATCACGTTCCGGTTTGCCGGACCAATTTGATCTTCGATATGGCGGGCAGGTGGCAGTGAAAAGCCTAGATCGACTTCGCTATACCGGTGCGACCATTTCCGTACCGGCATTCCGCTTCAAGCACATCGGCGTGCTTCCCGGCATCCAGGGTTCCCGCTGCGCCGGAACGCCCTGCGGCTCCGCGAAAGTCACCTGCCGGTTGCAGTCACGGAATCTGCGCTTCCTGTGACTCTGCGCGACTACTACAGACTTTGAGAACCAACTCTGGATCTTGACGCGGGACTCTGCGTATGTTCGTCGTCGCCTCGGGCAAATCGACCCGGTGCGGCGAACGTGAGGAGCACGGCAGGCACCGACTGACTTGCATAGGCCCGAACACAGCGACGGCGCCCGAGAGCGGTAACTCGCGGACGCCGAACGCTAAGCGGCATACCCGCCCCGGCAAGGGCGGAGATTGCCCACCATCACCACGCTGATCCCTTCCACGGGGCACGTCAGCGTGGCAACACTGCAACGAGGAGTATCGCATGCCTCCTGCCCTGCGCAAAAGGCCCTTCCGTCTGGCCTGCGCGGCAGCCACCTCCGCCTCGGCGCCTCAGCGCCCCGAGCCGGATCGCCCCATTTCGGCCCAGGCGAGCCGCCGGTCCCGCCCGCTCGCCGGGAGCAGCCGATGAGTATCGAAGCCAGCGAGTGGGTGTGGGAGCACAGCTCCAGCCGAGGAGCCGCGCGTCTGGTCCTGTTGTCGATCGCCGACCGGGTGACCGACAACCAGTGCATCGCCTGGGCCTCGCTGTCCAGCCTGGCCAAGCGCACGCGCGCCTCGGTCTCCACGGTGCGCGAGGCCGTCGAGCGCCTGATCGACGCCGACGAGCTGGAACAGCTCGACGACCTCGTCGGCCCGCAGCGCAGCACGGTCTACCGCCTTCCTTTCGCCGCCGAAGCGGTCGCCCAGGCTCAGCGCGAGCAGCAGGAACAGGAGGAGGGCGGTGAGACGGCAGCATCAGACGATCCTGCTGCCCCTGCGAAGCTCCAGCTCTCGGCTCTGCGGCGGTACGGAATCCGCCTCCGTGAGGTGCCGGAATCTCCCGCGAGGGTCCGGAAACCGGCAGTACCGGAAACCGGCAGGTCGAGGCGGAAACCGGCACGTCGAGGTACCGGAAACCGGCACCCCGGTGTACCGGAAACCGGCACACAGAACCGTAGTGAACCTGATTTGAACCGGAGGTACAGCAGTAGTGGTGCCGCCGTCGTGGCGGCTGCCGAGTGGCAGGTCGACCCCGCCGCCCACGCCTGGGCCCGCCAGCAGGGACACCTCGACCGCCTCGGTGAGCAGGGCCTGCAGGCAGCCGACGCGAAGTGGCGTGCCCACCGGGCCAGCTTCAAGCCGAGGTCGGCGGATGCCTGGGCTGCTGACTGGCGCTCCTGGGTCGCCCGAGAGCACGCCCCCAGCCGCCCGAACCTCTACGCCGTCCCCGGAAAGAGCACTGCCGCGCCGGGCGGCATGACGCGGGCCGAGGCCCACACCGCCGCCCTGCTTGCCGCTCTCGACGAGCCGACCGGAACGGAGGGCTGACCGTGGACCGCCGCGAAACCGCCGCCCTGCTGGCCTACATCGGCCGACTCGACCCGCGCACCATCCGCACCGACCAGGGCGAGGCCCGCGACCAGCTCGCCCAGTGGCATGAGCTGCTCGGCGACGTGCCGATGGCCACTGCGCACGGCTGGGATGCCTGCGTCGCTGCCCGCCAGCACATCCGCACTTCGCCGTACCAGATCCTGCCCGCGGACGTGGCCCGTCCGTGGGAGAGCTACCGGCGCGACCGTCTGGCCCGGCACTCCGATCCCACGCCGTCCGCCGATCCGGACGACCAGGCCGCGTGGACTGCCGAGTTGGTCGGCACGCGCCGCGCCGTCGCCGCCGGCACCGCGCAGCCCGCGCAGGCCCGGGCCATAACCAGCGGTCACGACGGGATCGACCCGAAACTGGAGGCGCGGTTGCGGCAGGTCGGCTCCTGCATACCGCCCGCCGCCCGAGCCGCCCTCGCGCCCTACCGGCCCGCCCGAGCAGCACGCGAGGCAGCCGTCGCGCAGGGGCTGCCCGACGCCCTGAGTGTGCGCTGCGAGTGGTGCCTGGCCCAGCCCGGCGAGCCGTGTCGCCGCCGCCGGATCGGCCCCGACGACGGGGTACGCGCCACCGCCCCGCGCGCCACCCCGCATCCCGGCCGCCTCGACCTCGCCGTCGCCCAGCAGAACCGGCCGATCGAGCAGGCCCAACAGCCCGCCATGGCCTGACTGGCGCAGGCGGCCGTGCATCCCGTCCGGTGCACCGCCACCCGAACATCACCGTCCCCCCACCCCGGCTGCCGCGCACGCCCTCGCGCCGCAGCCGGTACCCGACGCCGCATCCGCCGAGCACCGCCCCCGCCGGCCGACGCGGCAACACATCGGAGATCCGCTTGCGCCACATCACCACCCACGACGCACCGGCCACCGGCCTGCGCGGCATCGCAGACACCAGCTGGCACGTTCGCGGAGCGTGCCACGGCATGGACGTCGAGGACGCCGACGCCGTGTTCTTCCCCGGGCCCCGGGACCACGAAGAGATCGCTGAGGCGAAAGAGCTGTGCGGCTGGTGCCCGGTACGCCGCGACTGCCTCGACTTCGCCCTGGAGAACGTCCTCAAGGAGGGCATCTGGGGCGGCCTCACCGAAGACGAGCGGCGCCCCTGGCACGACGGACTGCACCGGCGCCTCGACTACCGGCGCGTGACCGGGTTCTTCCAGGGACGCGACGTGCATCTGACCGAGGACGAGCGTCAAGTCGTCATCGACCACGCCTACGTACGCGGCTGGCGGCCCGCCCGGCTCGCCACAGCCCTGCAGATCAGCCACAAACACGCCCGGGACCTGCTCCGGCAGGCCGCCAACAAGGTCTTCGACCGCGACCGCACCTACGGCGTGCCGCGGCCCAAGAAGAAGCGGAAGAAGACCACCCCGGCAGCAGGCAGCCCCGCGCCCCCTGCTCTCGGCACACAGCAGCCGGTAGCCCGACCAGCGACGCCGTCCTCCACGGCTCCGGAAACCGCCGGCGGTCCTGCCCTGCCAGCGGACACCGGCCCCGCCCCGGGTGTGCGCGGGACGGTCCCCGCGCCTTCCGGCCCCGCCTCCCCGCCAAACCAGCCACCGCAGAAGCGATGCCACTCCTCACCCCCGGTCAAGCCCATCGAAGATCGCGCTGCCCGGCGTGGAGTCACCCGCCGCGAAAGCTGGGACCAACTCTCCTTCCCGGAAGCGCCCTTGGCGCACGCCCCTGTCGGAAAGGCTGCATGACACACCTCATCGCGGTGTCCTTCGGTACCACCCCGCATCCGTCCTTGCTCGTCGGCATCGGCGCCGCTGGCGCCGTGTTCGCCCTGGCCCTGACCGTCTGGGCGATCCGGCGCCGGGCCGTGCGCCCGCAGAACCGCCTCGGCGGTCCGGCGGTCAAGGTCGCTGCCGTTGCTGCCCTCGGCTGTACCGCCTACAGCGCCGACACCTCGTGGCGCTTCGCCGCCGACTACCTCGACATGGCCGGCACCGCCGAGCGTGCCGGGATGTTCGCCGCAGCCGAGCTGGCGCTCTTCGCGACCGCGCTGATGGCGCGCCAGAACCTGACCACCCAGGGTGCTCCTGGTCTACCGGGCACTCTGGTCTGGGTGATCACCGGCGTGCAGGTGATCCCCGCCTACGCCGAGAGCGGTCCCATCGGCGGCACCGTCCGCGCCTTCGTCGGGCCGGTCATGGCGGCGATGCTGTGGCACCTCGCGATGGGGATCGAGCTGCGCCTGCGCACCCCGGGTGCCGCCTCCCACGGGCTGATCGCCGTCCTGGGGCGGGAGGCACGCGAGCGGCTCCTGTCCCGCCTCGGCATCGCCGCACGCGACCGCGACGCCGCGCAGATCACCCGCGACCGGGCCACCGCCCGAGCGGTCGCCCTCGCCGCCCGCCTCGCCGCACGCACACCCGAGCAGCAACGGAGCCGGCGCGGCCGGCAGCTCACGCGCCGCCTGTCGAAGGCGGTCGGCAGGGCCTCCGTCGGCACCGACCCCCTCCAGCGCGCGCAGCTGCTCGACCAGCTCGCCGCCCGCCGGCACGCACTCGCGCTCGCCACGGTCCCGCTGCCCTCGCCCTGGTCCCCCGTGCACAGCACCGCAACAACCACGGTCCCCTCGCAGTCAGCCTCGAAGGCACCGGTCCCCGGAGCCGGTCCCCACGGTTCCAACGAGTGGGACGGGGACCGGGGACCGAGCATCCCGAGGGGACCGGGGACCGAGATCGAGGACTCGAAGGCGTCGGCATGCGCGGGGACCGAAGGCGAGAACGCGGGGACCAAGGTGGGGACCGAGGCACCAGAAGCAGGCGCGGTCGCGGGGACCGGTCCCACCAATCCGGAAGCCGCGCAGAGGGACGCCCGAAGAGCGGGGACCGCGCGTCTAACGCGAGAAGTGCCTGCTCAGGGCCCTGAATCGCGTCGGGGACCGAACGCCGCCGAGTCGGGGACCGAGCCCACCGGGGACCGGGCACCGACCACCACCGACACGGGGACCGAGCCCACCGGGGACCGGGGACCGACCACCACCGACACGGGGACCGAGCCCACCGGGGACCGGGGACCGACCACCACCGACACGGGGACCGAGCCCACCGGGGACCGGGGACCGACCACCACCGACACGGGGACCGAGCCCACCGGGGACCGGGGACACAAGGTCCCCCTCCGGCGGAAGACAACCACGAAGACCAGGGCGAAGAACAAGGGGAAGCGCGGCCGGTCCCGCACCCCGCAGACACAGCGCCCGCCACGCGAGCCGGAGCAGTCGGTGGACCAGCTCGTCCAACAGGTCCGCCCCCACGTCCCCGCCCTGCTCGAACGGGACGGCAACGAGTCCGTCACCCGGGTCCAGCTGCGCGAGATCCTGCGCCGCGAGGGCCTGAAGGGCGGCCGGAACGACCGGCTGAGCCTCGTCCTCCAGGAACTGCGGAGCGACGACACCAGCAAGACAAGGAGCACCGCCGTCCGATGAAGACCTGCCACCAGTTCGACACCGTCCGTGCGGAGTACGAGCGGGAGATCGGCTTCATGCTCGCCCACTCCAAGCGGCACGAGGGCAGGCCCGCGGCGAAGTCCAGCGCGAAGCAGGCTGCCTCGACGAAGCAGCGGATGGCCCGGGCCCTCAACAGCCACGTCGGTCGCTGTCCCGAGTGCGGCTGAACCGGCAAAGCCCCAGTTCAGCTCCCCTATCCGCGACGGGTGGTCCGGCCCCGAGCCGGGCCACCACCCCGTTCCAGGAGACACGCAGTGATTCCGCGTCCCCCTCGCTCTTCCGACCCCACCGCCGCCGAGGCCAGCGCCTGGGCGGACGTCCTGCTCCGCCGACGGCTTGTGCACGCTGCCGTCCTCGCGCCGACCGGCCAGTGGCTCATCCAGGCCCGGCCCGACGGACCCGTCCGCGTCCTCGACGGACCGGCCGACGTCGTCGCGCTGGCCGCGACCATCCAGCACCACACTCGGAGGCCCGAAATCCGATGACGAACCCCACTCAGAACGGCACCACCCCGGAACCTGATCGCGACTCCAACTCGGTCTCGGGGCGAGCAAGTTGGGGCGGAAGCGTAGCTTCCGCCGAACCCGCCCCCGAGGGGGCGGGAGAGGACCTGCACCGGGGGGCGCAGGTCCATCGGGCTTCGACCGAGGGCGGATCGAAGCCGGGGCAGGAGGAGAAGCAGCCCGTGCCGCGCGTACGCCGACAGCGCGCTCCTCGCGCACGCCAGCGCCCGCGCCAGTCGCCCGAGAAGAAGCGCCTGCACCAGCCCAACACACGTTTCAACGACGAAGAGTTCGCCCTGATCAAGTCCGCCGCCGCCCGATGCAATCTGTCCGTCGCCGGGTTCCTCGCACACTCCGCGCTCGCCGCCGCCCGCGACCTCGACCGCACCAGCGCCGAGATCGCCGACGAACGTGAAGTGATCACAGCCCTGTTCGACAGCCGACGTCGCCTCGGCTGGGCCGGCAGCAACCTCAACCAGGCAGTCAAGGCACTCAACTCCGGTATAGACGCTCCCCAGCTCGACGCAGCCGTCGCCGCCGTACGGCGTGCCGCCGACACCGCGCACGCAGCCGCCACGCGGCTCATCGCACGCCACGGCTCATGATCCCCAGCGTCAACAACTCGGGCTCCCGGACCATCGGTCTCCTCAACTACCTCTACGAGACCGGCCAGTACGAGGATCACACCGACCCCCACCTCGTAGCCTCCTTCGACGGCATGTCCCCCGACCCCGGCCGCGACCCCAACGCCACCCTCAACGACCTTGCGCAGCTCCTGGACCAACCCGTGATGGCCCTCGCCGGGCACGCCCGCCCGGCCAAGCACGTGTGGCACACCTCCGTCCGCGCCGACCCCGGCGACCGGATCCTGTCCGACGAGGAGTGGGCCGGCATCGCCCGCCGCATCGTCGCCGCCACTGGCATCGACCCCGGCGACGGACAGCCCGGCTGCCGCTGGGCCGCCGTACGACACGCGGACGACCACATCCACATCGTCGCCACCCTCGTGACCGAGGACGGACACCGCCCCGACGACTACCGCTCCGGCGCCCGCGCCCAGGCCGAAGCCCGGCTTATCGAGAAGGAACTCGGCCTCCGCCAGGTCGCGCCGGGCGACGGCACAGCTGCTCAGCGGCCCACCAGTGCCGAACGCCACAAGGCCGAGCGCCAGGGCCGCGAGCGCCCCGCCCGCGAGGAACTGCGGGAGACGGTACGGCGGGCGGTGGCTGGCGTGACCAGCGAGGAGGAGTTCTTCGACCGGCTCGCCGCCGCCGGCCTGCTGATCCGTACGCGCGCCGCACCCTCCGGAGACCTCCTCGGGTACAAGGTCGCCCTGCCCGACGACCTCAACAAGGACGGCGAGCCGGTGTTCTACCCCGGCGCGCGCCTCGCCCCCGACCTCTCCCTGCCCCGCATCCGGGAGCGCTGGACCGGCGACACCCGGAACGATCCGGCCCCCCGGCCGGAGGACGCAGTGCGTACGGGGCTGGGCGCTCCGGCCGGTGCCCGCCGGACGACGGCATCGGCCGCGTGGCAGGCCGTGATGCTTGTCTGGCAGGGCGACGACGCGGTCGTCGCCGCCCATATCGCCGCGGCCGGCGAGGTCCTGGACGCGCTCGCGAAGACGTCCGCCGCCCACACTCGCCGCGAACTACGCGACGCGGCAACGGCCTTCGAGCGGGCCTCGCGCTCCCACATCCGCGCCGCACGCGGACACGACCGCGAGCTGCGGCAGGCCGCCCGCGAACTCGTCCACGGTGGCCCCGCCCTCGGCCGCGGTGAGGACGGCGCCACCACCGCGATGGCGATCGACATGCTGTTCTTCCTCATCACCGCCGCCGCGCACTGGCACGCGAAGAAGGGCCACGCCCAGCAGGCCGAGGCCGCCGCGCGGACCGCCGAGCACCTGCGCACCGCCTACCAGGCCGCCGCCGCCCAGCCCCTCGGCGTGCTCTACCAGCGAGGCCGGCGTCTGAGCCGGCCGATGCTCCAGCGGCAGACCATGCTGCTGCGCGAGGCACTGCCGCAGCTGGCCGAGCAGATCCTCGCCGAGCCCGGCTGGTACGCCCTGGCCGCAACCATCGCGGAAGCCGAAGCCGCCGGCCACGACCCGGCCGCCCTCCTGACCGCCGCCGTAGAGCGGCGCGAACTCGACACCGCGGACTCGGTCAGCGACGTGCTGGTGTGGCGGCTACGGCGAACAGCCGACCTGCCCGCCGACGCCTCGCCCCTGTCCGAGAACGGCACCACAGGTGGCCAGCCCACAACACGCACAACGGCGACCCGCCCCAACGCCCCCGGCAGCCGACGCAGCGGAGAGGAGACATCGGCCAAGACCCGATAAGCCCTACCGAGGGCCGGGGGCAGTCTCAGCGCACCACCGAGAGCAGGACACCGCCACCGCCGCGCTCGCGCCCCACACCATGGCCGTACGCCACAACGGACCTCAGCGGAGTACAGACCCGCTGTGGGTCGCGAGCGCTGGTGCACACGCAGGAGGGAAGGCACTGCACTCGTCCCGGCCCCTGGAGGCACGGAAACGCCTTATGACCTGCCCGAAGGTGACTGTGGACTTTGTGAATTGAAACCAGCGGGAGCCTAGGGCACGATCATGAAGCGAGCAGGACGAGGTAAAGGAGAACGCCAGGGTGTTTCACCGAATACGCCGCCGGACCAAGAAGCCCAGCGAGGCACAGCGCCGGTTCTTCGAGTGGTCGGCGCAGCTGCAGAATCAGGTCCCGCCCGGGATCGGGGTGCCGCCGGCCGAGCCGGCACGACCCGAGCCGACAACCGCGGTGGTGGACGACTTCCTTCCGCCGGAGCTGCGGGTGCCCAGCCACGACCAGCTCGACGGCAAGATGATGCCGTGGAAGCAGCCCCTCGTCCTCGACGGTGAGATGGCCGCCTGCGCCGAGTGCGGCGCGTACCGGGACTGGCTCATCCTCTCCACCCGCGACCAGATCTGGCTGCGGTGCCGGGTCGGCCACCAGCAGCAGGAGACCCGCCTCGACACCGCCTGGTTCAACCGCAACTGCGGGCCGGCGGACGCGACGCACGCCACGTTCGAGGACTGCCTGCGCTACCTCGGGCACTGACCCCCACTCCTACGACCCCACCGGGCCCGCAGGCCCGCACTGACCACCCGTCGCCAAGCACCAAGGGGTCAGTTCCGTCATGCACGTTCGCGTCGCCACCACCGCCCTCGGCATCACCACCGCCCTCCTCGCCGTACCCGCCTGCTCCACCGACACCACGCCAGACACCACCGCCTCCGCCCGTACCGGGAAGCCGGCCGACGCAGTCCAGAAGGCCACCGTGCTCTCGTCGGCTGTCCTGGAGACCCGCCTGCTCGACGAGCACGACCTCGGCAGCGGCTACCAGCGCAAGCCGGAGCGCCCCGCCCAGCACGCCGACGTCACCGTCAACGGCTGCCATGCCCTGAGCGAGCTGGGAGGCGACGCGGCGACCGGCGGCACGCTCGCCTTCCCCCGCAAGGCGAAGACGGCCTTCACCTACGGCGGCAACTCCTCGGAGATCTCCGAGGAGCTGTACAGCGACAGCGCGAACAAGCTGTCCGACGGCATCGGCCGGATCTTCGACGCCATGACCGGCTGCCCGACCTATCAGGTCGTCGCGGGCGACACCCCGATCGACATGGCCTCGCAGAAGCTGACCGCCCCCCACGGCCTCGGTGACGAGCGGTGGAGCCAGCTCCTGACGTTCTCCACCGCAGGGCGGAGCAGCGTGGTCAAGCAGACCGCGATCCGCGACGGCGGCCTGCTGCTGGTCGTCTCGGGCTCCCCCGCCCTTGTCGACCGCCACCTCGAACAGGCCCTCACCAAGGCCACGGCAGCCGGCTGACCGCCCCCGACGCACTGCTGCCCCGACCACGATGGTCGGGGCAGCAGCGCTGTGCGGGTCGCGCCGCTGCACAGTCCGGCAGGTTCTCAACGGGACGTGAACCATGCTGCGAGTCCACTCCCCATCGTGGTGACAAAAGCCGCCACCAGCCAGGGCGAGTGCGTTGAACGATGACGTGCACTCCACTGCAACGGAGCTCAAGAGGCCAGCTGCTGCTTCTCTTCGGTTTGAGGCAAATGGCTATCCAGCCGCACTGGAATGTGGCACCGCTACGCCATGCCTTCGCCACTTCACCCCACTTCAACGGGCCACCGATTACCACGTGCTGAGCAGCACGACTACGCCAAAGTGTGGCCACTTTGCCCCGTTTGAGACGCTGGGATTACCACGCGAGTAATCCCCACCGCCACACCGAGCAGACCCCACTTCATCCCACTTCCCCACCTTGGGCCCGAGACGATCACCGATACCGGGCACCCGACACCTCGTGCTCGTCCCACGGGTCGCCCTCCTCCGAATTGATGGCGCGCCCCAGCCCTGGAGGGAAATACCAGGAGCCCGGCCCTCATTCGGGAGGACCGGGCTACTGCCGTCTGGCCGAGGAGCGCCGTCGACGCTAGGCCGGCGCCCGTAGCAGCCGCTCCCGGGTGGCCTCGGGCAGCACCCGGCGCAGGACGGGTGCGGTCGAGGTGAGGGAGGCGGCGAAGGCTGCCACGAGGTCGTGCGGCGCGCTGGAACCGAAGGAGACCGCCCACAGGCAGGGGGCACCGAGCGCGGGCTCGGCCCACGCCTGCCATCCGGCTGGCCCCGCCTCGTCGGCTGCAGTGGTCAGGGCGCGCGGGTCGGCATCCTGGATGAGGGGCGGTACCTCGCCGAGGCTGATGTGCGAGGTGAACGTCGGGTCCGTCGCTGCCGCCTGGGGCTGGTCGATGTCGCGGAGCCAGCCGTGTGCGGCGACGGCGTCGAGGACCTTCTCGGGGGCGGTGAGCGGCACGGCGGGCTGGTCGCGGGCGTCGAGCGCGACGAGGAAGTCGGCCACGGCCTCGCCGGGGACGTCGGTGGTGAAGTAGGACGACCACGCCGCGAGCGGGCTGCTGGTGTCCGCGCGGGCGGAGATCTGCCAGGCGATCGGCAGGTCTCCCAGGTGGAACGGCTCGTCCGGCAGATTCCACTGCGCCCATCGGAGGGCGTCGGGGCTGATGTGCAGGACGGTGCTGCGCAGGACCTGGCGGTCCTCCGGCTCCTCGTCCGGCTCCTGCCGTCCGCGGACGATCGTCAGGCTCGTCCAGCCCAGACCGGAGAGTGTGTCGGCAACACCGTCGTAGAGGCGCCCGTCGTCACCCGCCAGATGCCGGGGGCCGACCCAGAACGCGGGCTGGCCGCCGGGCGGGGTGGACGGGTCGAGCGGGAAGTCGGGGTACAGGGGCGCCTCCAAGGGCTCGGTGCGGGGCTAGTTGCCGCCGGCAGTACGGCGGGGGCGGCGCGGGGGTGCCTGGACGGGCCCCTGCCAGGTCAGGGCGACGGTGACCTCGGGCGGGAGATAGCCGAGTTGCGCGTCCGCGTCCCGCCCTTCGGCGAGGTAGACGACTCTCCGGCCGGTTTCGTCCACGGACTGCACGACCTGGGCCAGGCGGTGCGCCATCGGGAAGAACGGGTTCATGGCCTGGCGGACCGGAGCATCCCGGTCGCAGGCGGACAGCAGGTCGATGAGTTCACCGACGGTCATCTCCGAGGACGTCACGAACAGCCTCCTGGGGTGAGGGGAAACGGCGAGCCAGGAAGGGCGGGGGCCGTCAGCCGACCGTCCGCCAGAGCGAGGACTACTCGTGGCCGTCTGGCTGTCGTACACGCCGTGAGGTCTCCAGCACGCGCGCCACGGCGGCGGCGACGATGTCGGCCGGCGTCTCCGTGTCGAACGACAGGTGGTAGCCACGCACCTTGGCCGTGCCGGTGACGGCGATCTTCCATCCCTCGCCGTCCGTACCAGGACGGCCGAGAGGGAACCAGCCGAGGTAGAAGCGGCCGTCCTTCGAGCTGACGTGCACGTCCGCGCGGTCGTCCACAATCAGGTGGAAGTCGTCTGCGGAGAACTGGTCCATGACGAGAGTGGGCTGGCCAGGGCCGAGCTGCCACTCACGCAGCCGCAGGGCTTCGACGGTAGTGGAGAAACCGGGGCCCACGGGCGCCACGGTCACAGGCAATCACCTCTCTGACCTGGGGATTCTTGCAAGGTCGTCTACGTTGACATGCTCTCGCACCCGTTGGCCAGTGATTCCGCGGTCTTCCTTGTCTGCCCCCGGCGAACTGTTGTCCGTGGACAGTTGCGGGGTTTCAAGTTCCGTGTCATTTTCTCCGGCGCAGTCTCAGGCCGATGTCATGTCGCAGGTCAGCGGCTCGCATCGAACGTGTGCACTGAGGAATTGACACGGAAGCTGAGACAGCTGACGGGTGACAAGGCGTGAGACACCAGACGGAACCGCCGGTCACAGCGGCGCCGTATGACACGCGCCCTGAGAACCTACAACCGCGAACACCCTCATGCGCCACTGCCACATCGCCGCTCAAAGTGACGTCATAGCCGCTAACTGGCCTCAACCGGGCTACAGTTGGCTCCGGAGACCAATCCACCGTGCTCCCCGGGGTCCGACGTTCCCCGGGCAGGCAGTGACCAACGCCCCCGCGAGGGAGCGCAGGCCACGCACGGTTCGGAACTTCCGTCAATGCAAGAAGGAGGGTGGCCAAGGAAAGCCCTGGCCAGGCACCGAGAGCCTTGTACGTCGGCACGGCCTCAGCGAGACCACACTCTGTCAGGTGGTGGTCGGCTGAGGGCTGAGTGCCGGAGGTTCGACCACCAGGAAGGTAGTCGGACCGTTGAAGCTCACTCTCGGTGTCAAGGTGCTGGTGATTGTCACCTGCACTCTGTTCTCCGTCATCATTGCCATCGTGGCGGGATTGTTGAGCCACACTTCTGGGGCACCGGTCAGCGAGGCTGTCCTATGCGGCGGTGGCGCGTTCGCCGGCTGCATGATCCTTTGTTTGGCGGTGTTGACGTCACTCGGCGTGCTGTGAGGTGCGCCGCGCTGCGCCCGGCACGGAGGACGGTCGGCACCCGGCCGCAAAGATCTACGCGTCGGGCGCCCGGCGCAGGTCCAAGAAGCAGAGCAGCCGCACACCGGGCTCGCCCGGCTCCCGCGTCGTGCGGTCTGCTGGCGCGATCGCGCACCACGCGACGAGCAGCTGCTGGATAGCGAAGGCGGTCTGGTCGTCGCAGGCCGCGGCCTGGACCACAGCCAAACCCGGCTCCGCCACTTGCACTTCACTGATCAGCTTCGGGCACAGCAATACACGCCGACAGCGGCGGCGGTTCTCTCACCCCGGCGTCTTCACCCGACCGAGTATGGTCACGGTCATGGCAACGACTGAGGCGGTGCTGGCTGCGATCGCGGAACTCAGCGAGGATCTCGACACCGGAGCATGGGTGCCGGACGAGTACGACCGAGCGATCGCCGTGGCGGTGCAGACAGAGGGCAGGGCGAAAGCGGACACCATTCGGGCCGGGCTACGGACTGCCGGGCCGGACGGGACCGGGGCGCGTCTCGCGCCCGTCGCGGCTCGGTGCGGGTACTTGCTCGATGGTATGAGCGGCACGAGCGCGGAGGACCAGCGTGCGATTCAGGACGCACTGGGGGATCTGCTGGACACGGTGGTGCTCGCAGGCCGCCTCCGACGGCCATGAATCCCGACCCGAAAGCTGACGAGTGGGAGCAGGCACTGGCCCGGGCCGGGTTGATCGCGGCAGCGGATCAGCCGCCCGCGCTCTGCACAGAAGCCCACTGGGACTACGTCGGTATCCGTGGCGTCCTCGCCGTCGTCCTCCAGGCCCTCGCCCAGCAGACGGGCCGCACCCCTGAGGACGTGCCTCTTGAAGTGCTGCAGCGGCACTGCGAGCGCGGCCCGGGACACGTACGGGATCTGGCCGTGGTCCTGGTCGGCGATAGCCTGGCGTATAGCCTCGACACCGACCCGGCCGCGCCCGTGCCCGCTGCGGGGGACCCTGCGCGCGCGACGTGGCTGTGGCTGACCCGTCTGTGGCCGCCGGAGCCGCCCGACGATGTCGACGGCCTCCCGCCGTCCCGGCCCCGACCGCGCTGGGACGGCATGCCCCGTGGCATTGCGCGCGGCAACCCCGGAGCCGCCGTCGACCTGCTGCCCCTCTCGGCCGCCGACGCTGCCACGGCGGCGATGAACGCCATGTAGCCGTCAGGTCTGCCGGTTCTGCCCGTGCCGTTCGTCGTACGCGGCCTGCGCCATCCCGCGCATGAACGCCGCGGCATACGCGACAACTGCGCCTACGACGACCGAGACAACCGCGGACTGCGCGCCCCAGGTGTAGAGCACGCATGTGACGACAACAGCGATGACGCTGAAGAGGTACCGCGGCATGCGGTACCACCACGGCGTTGTGTGCTGGCCGGTGTTCCCCCTCGACTGATCCATGGCGGGAGTATTCCAGCTGCGCCGCGACGGCCGTCCGGGGCAGCCCCCGGAAGTTGTTGCACGAGTTCATTCGGGAGGTGACCAGGCGGACCGCCGACACTGACCCGGTTCGAGGTGATGCTGTTCTGGGGGCGCGAGGCCCTGAAGCGGGCCGTCTCAGTTCTCTTCCGGGACGGGTACAGCGGTCGGCTGCACTGCGGCGACCCTGACCCACATCTCCGCCAGGGCGATCGGCTGCTCGGCACCCAGTCGTTGGTTCTTGTCGAGATGGTCCAGGAGCCACCGCTGCCACTCGCTCAGCTCATCCGGGGAAGAGTTACTGAGAGCCCTCGCCTGCTCCCACTCCTTCCACGCGCGCTCCGGGCTTCCGGCGACCTTCGCCCAGTTGTACGCCTGAAGCGCCGCATCGGCACGCCTGGCATCGGACTCGTCCATCAGTATCCCCCTGCTCCGGCTGGCGGTTCGGTGCCCAGACCCTACCCGCGATCACGGTGAGGTCCGTCGAACGCCGTCTTCATCGAGGACAGCGTCGGGACTGGCGCAGTCCCGTACGCCACGGTGCCGGAAGGGCGCAGACGGACACGGTGCAGTACGAGATCAGGAGTCGTTGATGTGATCGAAGCCGCGCAGCAGGGGTGTGAGCTCCTGGGCGCAACCGCACAGGGTGCACAGCCGCGTCGTCGGCTTCTCCGCGACGTCCAGGGCGCGCCGCCAGTCGAGCAGCGGAGCATCCTTCGGTGCCTCCTCGCAGTCCCGCGCGTGCAGAACAGCCTGGGCCGCCGGGCCCCGGACCCCGGGCACCGTCTGCAGTACCCATCCCGCAGGCCGGCGCTCTCCGAGCACGTCTCGGACCTCCGACTGCGGTGACGGCTCCAGCCGCTCGGTGACGACCTGGTCGTAGTCGACGCCGTCGACCGGCCGCACATGCTCCGGGGCGCGCACCCATACCCGGTACTCCGCCGCCTCCACGTCGCCGTCCTCACTGACTCGGTACGACGGCAGCCCCACGAGGTAGCACCAGCCCGCCTGCGTCTGCCGTCGCTTCCACAGCCGCGCAACGATCTCCTGCGGCTCGGTGCCCAGCACAGGGTCGGCAGGCAGCACTACCCGCACGGGCACCGGTCCGGACCCGGCGCTGCCATCGGAAGACGCCGTCACGCCCCCACAGTAGGCAGCCAGCTGCGGCCGTCGCTTCCCGGCGAGACTCCCCGACCAGCACCGGGGCAGAGGAACGCCGGAGACCGCTACCTGCGGGCCTGTGCTGCCCATGAGGCACCGAGTTCCACGAACTCCCGACGGAGTAGGGCTCGTTGCTCCTCCAGGACCAGCGAGGTCGGTGACAAGAGGTAGACGTTGTCCCGGTAGAGGAGGAACCCGATCTTCTCCCAGCCCTCGGCAATGCTGGTGGTGACGCGATCAAACTCGGACCGTTCGCGCAACCGGTTCGCGCTGAGGTCGGAGACTCCGGGTGAGCAGGCCACGGCTCGGCATCCGGGCATCAGCCGGAAGATGGCCTCAGCGGCAAGAATCACGCCCAGGCCATGCCCACGCCAGCCCTCGTCCAGGGTGACGCGATCCATGACGAGCAGGGCGGAGCCGCTGTACGCCAGCAGTTCCCCGGCCTCGTCCGTGTAGTAGCCCGTAGCCGGGTCGAGGAGCACGTGAGCGATCTCGGAGAGGTCCTCCGACAGCTCCTCCATGGCCACGTACGCGTTGCACCCGCGGTCGAGATGCACACGGTAGAAGGTCATTGACCCGACGGCAACGTCATCCACGACGTTGGCCGGGCAGTCGTCGCTCGGGCATTCACCAGGCGAGGACGGGCAACGACGTGCTTCGTGCACGCGGCGGCGGTGGCGGATCGCCACATCCCACTGCTCCAGGGTGTCCGCATCGGGGGTGTCGCGCAGATCATCGGCGTAGGAGATACACAGGTGCAGCTCGCCGGGGTCCGCGGGCAGCGATGAGGACTCGATCACCGAGGAAGCCTAGCGAGGGCCCCTGCCGCCCGGTTGCGCGAACCCCCGCCTGAGGCAAACCGCCGTCCGGCCGGCGGCCCTGCACGTCACAGGCCCGTCCTCCGCAAAAGAGGTTGCGATGTACCGTCAACCACTTATCCTCATGAGTTCCCGCGTGCGGATCATGCGCCACCGGCAAGCCCGCCCGACGAACAGCACCGCACCCGGACCTGCGGCCGAGGAGGACATCAGCCATGACAGCAGCAGAGCGCATCGAGCGCGCACCCGCGATGTACCTGCAGGTCGCCCGGTATCTGGCCGATGACATCCTGCGAGGCCGCTACCAGCCCGGCCAATTCCTGCCCTCCGAGGCCGAGATGGAAAAGAGGTACGGGATCGGCAAGCACACCGCCCGTGCGGCCGTTGCCGAGCTGCGCCGGATGGGGCTGGTCGAATCCTTGCAGGGCAAGGGCACCAAGGTGCTAGCCCGGGGCATTCTGCCTGCGGCCAGCGTGGACCGCTCCATCCGGCGCACCACGAAGGGGGGTTGGCACGTTCCGGAGATGACACGGACAGGGTCTCCCGTGATCAACAGGACCGTGCTCGACGGGCCCCCTGCCGTCCTGCTGGACCAGCAGGACGGGGATGCCATCAGCGTTGACCGCATGATCCACGATCCGCAGACCGGGACCCGCATGGCCCACCGTGTCCTCATCCCGACGGCCACGGCCGCCGCCGTGCCCGCTCTCGCCGAGCATCCGGGCGCCGAGATCCACGAGCTGTACCGTGAGCTTTCCGACACCGGCCTGAGCCTGTCGTTCACCGACCATGTCACCGCCCGCGCCTGCACCCCGGGCGAGTACTCCGCCCTCGGACTGGGCGACGCGAGCCCTCTCCTGATCGCCTACCGCATCACTGCCGACGCCGACCAGGGCCGCCCGCTGCTGTGCGAGGAGCTGAAGGCCCCCGCCTCCGACGCCTGCATGCTCACCTACCCCCTGACCCCGACGCAGGCAACCGTCCGGTGACAATCGACTGGCGGGGTGTGGGACCGCAACGTTGGGGCCCGTCACCGGAGCCTGAGTTATCCACAGGCCACAACAGGTTTCGGGTACTTCCCCTACCGTGCTGCTCCTGTGGATCACAAGGGGGCGTTATGCACAGGCACGGAACCGTGTTCGAGGAGCTTGCAGTCGAGGTCATGGCGCAGCTTCCGACCGACGAGGCGCGACGCGAGGTGCTCGACCTCGTCGAGCTGGTGCGGACCGATCCGCGGGCATGGCCGGACGTCCGGGATGCCGGCAGCGTCGAGGAGATCCGCGAGGCGTTCGGGGCGCGCTGCTGGATCCAGTACATGCCGCATGCCGGGGCGATCGAGGTTCGCGAGATTGGATGGGCCGACTGACCAAGCCTTCGAGTACTGGGCGGTGTTCGCTGCCGGACCGAGTTGCGGGCAGGCGAAAGCCCCCGAAGTCCGCGAGAGGATTCGGGGGCTGTGACTGCCGGGCGGTATCAGTCCTGGATGCTGTGGCCGTCGTCCTCGGTACGGCGGCGGGCGGCGAAGACGGCTCCGGCGCCGGCGGCAAGGAGGATGCCGGCGCCGCCGAACAGCCAGGGGGTGGCGTCGGCCCCGGTGTGGGCGAGTGCACCCGTAGCGGTGGGTGCCGTGCTGCTCGGCGCGGTCTCATCGCCGGCCAGGGTCTCTGACGGTGCGCTCGATGACGAGGCCGTGCTGTTGCCCTGGGCCGGGGTCGTGGTGCCCGGCGTGGTCGGGACGGTGGTCGGCTCGTCGGACGGCTTCGCGGAGGACGTGGGGGCTGGGGTTGTGCTGCTGGTCTTCTTGGCGTTGGTGACGGTGACGATGACCGGGTCGCCGGGATTCGCGGTGAAGCTCTTCGAGGGCTTGTAGAGGGCGTATCCGGCGGGGGCCGCGGTCTGCTGAAGCCAGAAGTCGCTGCCGGTACGGGAGTTGATAGGCAGCTGGGCGCTGGCCGTGCCGTCGGAGCCCGTGGTCAGGGTCAGGATGGTCTTGTCCCCGCTGCCAATGTTGACCGTGGCGCCGACCAGCAGCTTGCCGCTCTTGTCGTCCTTCGCCTTGAGCGTGACCTCGGCGGGCTTGAACGGGTCGATAACCGTGAGCGGGGCGACGGCGCCGGGGGTGACGATGACGTCCTGATCGGCGACGACGTCGTGCAGCGGGCTGCCGCTGGAAACTTCCTTGAGACGGTAGACGCCCGGTGCCAGGTCCTGGAAGATCAGCTGCCCCTGAGCGTCGGTCTTGCCGCTGCCTGCCTCCTTGCCCGTGGAGTCGTAGAGGGTGAAGGACGCGCCGGCGAGGACGTCGCCGCCCGCGTCCTTCTTGAGGATGGCGACGCCTCCGCCTTCTGCGGCAGCGCGCGATGTGGGCATGGTGGAGGCGGCCGGGGACTGATCCGGGGTCTGAGCGAAGGCCGCCGGGGCCCAGATCAGGGAACCGGTCACGGTGGCGGCAACGGTGAGGGCCGCAGAGGGGAGATAGCGGGCGGAGGGGGTGTGCAAGTAGGAACTCTCCAGGGACGGGAAAGGACTGCCCGGCGGTGAGGGGACGGTCAGCGGGCACGGCTCGGGCCGGGGAGCGCTGGGGGTGTGGCGGCCGGCGGTGAAGGGGTCGGTCGACATAGCCGGGTCCTCAGCGGCGGCGGGCAGGCAGGCCGGCACCGGGCGCGGCCGGTGGGAGCGTGGTGGTGCTCCAGCGCGGGACGCTGCGCGTGCCGAGCGCGGGCCGGCGGCGGGCTGCGGCGATCTGCTGGACGTCGAGCGGGGTGGGCGCGGCAGGCTTCGGTGGCTCGACGGGGGTGAGCTGGGCGAGTTGGGCGAGCCCGGGGCTCAGGTCGTCCTGGTAGCGGGCGATGGGGTCCGGTGCGACGAAGGAGGCGGCCATGGCGGCGATCAGATGCTTCGGGGTGCGCGCGGTGAAGTTCGCCTCCGCGCGAAGGACCCTTCGTTTGTCAGGGCCGGCCCACAGCGTCACCACTTCGGCATCGGGGTCAGTCCTGACGATGTCGATACTCGCGCCGGCCAACTGGTCCGGGGAGACGATTTCGACCGAGCCGTGCTTGAGCGGTCGGCGTTCCCAGCCCGCGTCGAGTAGCGGCTGGACGGCGTCGGTCCAGTAGTACGAGTGGTTCGTCAGGAAGCTCTCGCTGTCCTCGTCCCACTCGTCGGCCAGGGCGTGGACGAAGTCGCGGACGATCTCGGGCGGCATCTTGTCGCTGATGCTCGCCGTCCAGCGGGAGGCGGAGACGGCGTCTTCGGCAGCGCTGATCTTCCACACGTCGAAGTGGTCGCCGAACCAGCCGATCTTGATGCGGTGGTCCGGGGAGGTGATGAGGAGCTGGCACGGTCTGTCGCCCAGGTGGTGGTGCGGCCACTCTCTGACGGACTCAAAGTACATGGGGTCGACATGGCCGAGGCCGGCGAGGTAGCGCGGGGAGACGTAGACATCCCCCTCGATCGGGGTGGGGTCGTTCATGGGTATATCCGTCGGGGTCGGAAGGAGGAGGTCAGCGACTGGCAGCCGGTTGCATGGCGGTGGAGGCGCGGCTCAGCGTGCGCGGGTCCCGCTGCGGGCGACGGGCACGGCGGGGGCCGTGTGCGCGGTCCGGCCCCGGTCGCGGCTCGGCGCGGAGACGGTCCAGGCGCCGGGGAACCAGACGGCGGTGTACTGCTCGATGGCGTCGCGCAGTCCGATGGTGTGGGCGCCTTTCCATGGCACCAAGTCGGGCCGGTCGCGGTGCTCGTAGATCGTGCTGTACCCCGATTGTCCTGGTCTGCGGCCAAGGGTCGCGTCGCGGTGATCGAAGGTCTTGTGGTCCTCGAACCGCAGTGCCACGGCGTCGAGTTCGCCTCTGTCTTGGTGGATGGCGGCGAGGCGCAGACCGCCGTACGTGTCTGCGACGAAGGCGCGGCTGAAGGCGATCCGTAGCCGTAGCGGCCCGCCTGGGATGGGGGCGGCTAAGTAGGTGTTGCCGACGACAGTGGCCTCGGTGAACGGGAGCTTCAGGTGCTCCATGAAGAACTCGCGGGCGTACAGGGCCAAGCGGATGCCTCCGGTCGGACGGTCAGGGGTGGTCAGCGGCGGGGGCCGGGCAGGGCGGGTCGGCTGGTGGTGCTCCAGCGCGGGACACTGGCCGCGGGCAGGACGGCCGGGCGGCGGGACACGACGGCACGCTGCACGTCGAGCGGGGTGGGGGCCGGCGGGCCGGGCGGGAGGATAGGGGTGAGCTGGGCCATGCCCTTGATGTAGCTGAAGGTCGCCTCGCGCCATCGGGGCAGTGGAGCCGGGTCGGCGACGCACTCGGTGACGGCGGTGAGCAGGGCGACGGGGGTGTCGGTGCTGGCCGTGGCGTACCAGACGGGCCGGTCGATGGACATGCCCGCCCACAGCTGCCAGCGGGCGTCCCGCGTCGTCAGCTCGGCGTCGGGATCGAGGTCGCCGGTGGTGAACTCCATGCCGGCGAGTCCGTCCGGGGCCTGGATGGCGAAGACGCCCCAGCGCGGGCGGTCGATCTCCCAACCGTGTTTCAGCAGGGGCACGACGGCGAGGAAGGGGTCATGCTCGTCGTTCCCGGAGACGGGCTGGGCGAGGTAGGCGTCCGGCCCCTGCTCGTACGCCGTGGCGAGGGCGGTGGTGAACGCGGTCACGAACTCGGTGGGGACGCGGTCGTTGAAACAAACCCCCCAGACCGGCGGGCCGAACGCATCCTTGTAGGCGTTGATGCGCCAGAGCCCGTCGTCCTCACCCTCGGGCAGGTAGCCCAAGCGGACGCGCCGGTCGGGAGCGGTCACATAGAGGTTGGAATCCTCGTCGTACTGGAAGTCCCAGCCAAGGCCGAGGAGAGGGGCGAGGGCGAGGTCGCCGGTCCCCGTGGTGGAGGCGAGATGGCGCGGGGAGACATAGACGTCGCCGTCGAGCGTTTCGGTGTCGGGCACGAATGTCCTGGGGGCAGAGTGGTGACGGTTGGGGCGGCCCGCGGGTCAGGCACCAAAACTGTCGGCCGGGGCGGGCAGCAACTCCTGTGCCAGATCAGCGAGTTGGCCGGTGTAGTGCAGGGTGCGCAGGCCCAGCTCGGCGGCGGCCTGGCAGTTGTCCTCGCGGTCATCGACGAACAGCACGCGTGACGGGTCGTCGACGCCGGTGGCGGCCAGGGCGTGTTCGTACGCGGCCGGATCGGGTTTGCACAGGCCCAGGCGGGCGGAGTACAGGGCGTCGTCCATCAGCTCGCGCCGCCAGTCGGTGGCATTCAGGACGTTGCTGAGGTGCGCCGGGGCGTTGGAGAGCAGCACCATGGGCAGCCCCTCGGCGCGGGCGAGGTACAGGGTGTCGAGGACGAAGGGATCGGTGCCGGTCCACATGGCGGTGTCGGCGGCGATCAGGGTGCGCAGCCACCGCGGGCTGGGGTGGTGGCCGAGAACCTTGGCCCAGTACGCGAGGTCGCTGAGTTCTCCGGCGTCGTACGCCTCACGAGGTGCCCAGAAGGCATCCCTAAAGGAGTCGAGTTGGTCGGCGGGCCATTCGGCGAGGGCGGCGAGGCACCTCCACATGAGCGTGCTGGGCTGTCGGCCGATTACGCCGTTGTAGTCAATGATCACGGCGTCTACGGCGGTGGGGGAAGTGGCGGGGGTGGTCAAGGGGCGGGGTTCTCCAGGGCTTTGCGGGACAGGAAGGCGACAGCGGCGGCGAGGAGGGCGGGCAGCAGCAGCGCGGTCGTCAGGGAGGTGAGGGTGGCGAGGGCGCCGATGAGGGCGGGGCCGGCGAGCAGGCCGACGTAGCCGGTGACGGAGACGTGGGCGACCGCGCGGGGGCCGCCGGGGCCGGCGGCGGTGATCAGGCTGGGGACCGCGACGGACAGGCCCAGGCCGAAGACGGTCCACCCGGCCAGCGCGAAGACGATGGTGGAGTCGGCGAGGCCAGTGGCAAGACCGAGGGCAGCCAGGGCGGCACCGGTGCGTACGACCGCGGGGACACCGTAGCGGGCGGTGAGCCGGTCTGCGGCGAGGCGTCCGGCAGCCATGGCCCCGCTGTAGAAGCCGAACGCCGCCGCGCTGACCGCAGCCGTGGCGCCGAGGCCGTGCAGGTGGACGGCGGCCCAGTCGGCGGCGGCCCCCTCCCCCAGCAGCGTTGCGGCTGCGAGCGCGCCCAGCAGCCACAGCTGGCCCCGGGACAGACCTCCGCTGGTCTGCGGGACCGGCCGGCAGGGATCCGGGGCGAGTTCCGGCGCGGTAGTGACCAGGCATCGGTTTGCCCGGGCCGCCGCGCAGGCTGCTGCCCCGGCCACGGTGCCGACGGCGACGAACAGGAGGGTGTACGAGAGGTGGGCGCTGACCGCGGCGAGCGCGGCGCCCAGGAGGGCGCCGACGCTGTAACTCGCGTGGAAGGCGCCCATGACGGGCCGCCCGATGGCGTCCTGGCAGCGGACCGCGGCAGAGTTGACTCCCACGTCGAGCACGCCGTGCGCGACACCGAAGAGAAGCGCCACCACAAGCAACGCGTTGAGGCTGTCGCAGGCTCCGAGCGCGGCCAGGCAGGCAGCGAGTCCGATCGCGCCGCCGGTCACCAGAGCGGGGAGCCGGGCCGGGCGGGCGAGGCGTCCGGCGGCCTGGAGGCCGGCGACCATGCCGAGCGCGGCGGCCAGCAGGACCAGGGCAAGACCGGCGGTACTCAGCCCGGCGGCTTGCTGGACCGCGGGCAGGCGGGCCCCCCACACGGCCATCACCAAGCCGAGACCAAAGAAGTACCCGGTCAGCAGACGGCGGCTGCGCACCAGCTCGGGCACGGCAGGACCGCTCACGCGGCACCGGCCTCCCCCAGCGCATCCACCTGCGATGCCGAGGCGACCTGGACTTCGAGGTTGCGGTACGCCTCCTGCAGGTGTGCTTGGGCGAGGGCGGCGGACGGCCCGGTGGTGATCAGGTAGCCGATGCGTGCAGTGAACAGATCACCGCCGTCCTGCGGCAGCACCACCGGCTCCCCCACCCGCCGCTGGAACCGGACCCGCTCCAAGCCCTCGGTCTGCTCGGCGAATCGGCCGGTGAGCCGGCAGGCGGTGAGCAGCCCGGAGTAGGCGGGGTAGACGAACCGGATGGCCGCCGCACGCTGGTGCGTCGGGGCCAGGTCAGGGGCGTGTCCGCAGGCGATGTCCGCGGCGGCGCGGGCGAGGTCGACGCCGGTGGCGAGCTGCACGAGGTGGCCGATCAGGTCGCCGGCAAGGCGGGCGTTGACCTCGATCAGCCGCGGGCGCCCGTCGACCAGCCGCATCTCGACATGACTGACCCCGTCCGTGACCCCCAGCGCGGTGACAGCTGCCTCGGCGGCCGGGGCCACGATGGCCAGCAGCGGATCGGCCGCGTCCACACAGTGCGCGATCTCCTCAAAGCCAGGCTGAAGGCCGAGGGTCTTGCGGGTGACGGCGACCACCGCGGTCCGGCCCCGGTAGGTGGCACACTCGACGCTCACCTCTGGTCCGTCGAGATACTCCTCGACCAGGACCTCGGTGTTCTCCCCGCCGCGCCCCACCACACGCTCGGCGACGGCGTACGCGGCATCCAGTTCGCCGGGGGTACTGGCCCGGGTCACGCCGATGCTGCCCGCGTGTGCGGCGGGCTTGATGACGACCGGGTAACCGATCCGAGCGGCGGCTGTGCGCGCCTCCTGCACGTCGCGGACGCTCACCGAGGTCGCTGAGGGGACACCGTGGCGGGCGAACAGGGCCCGTGCGGCGGCCTTGTTGCGGCACGCGCGCAGGGCCTCGGGTGCGGTGGTGGGCAGGCCGAGCCGGCGGGCGAGGCGGGCGACGGGGACGAGGTACCACTCGGTCCAGGTGACCACCCCGGCGAGCCGGTGGCGTTCGGCCAGGGCCTGGCCAGCGGCGTTCAGCGCGGCCTGGTCGGTGGGGTCGGTCACGACCACGCAGTCGCGGATGTACGGCAGCTGCCACGACGGCTCTTCGCCGGTGATGAGGACGATGTCGTAGGCGGCGGCGACGGATTCGAGGCAGTGGCGGCGATAGTGCTCGGCCTCCATGTCGGCCGCGGCCACGACCAGGACGACCGGACGATCCGACGAGTCACGGGGCGAACGGGAGGTCACATTGAGCGAGGGATTGGGGTGCGGCATCCGGGAGTTGGTCCTCCGTAGAGACGTGCGGTACGGGTTGGGGGGGCGGATCTAGGGCAGCTGGGCGGTGACGCGCTGATACCAGCGGCTGACCCAGTCCCAGCAGTTGGCGCAGCTCTTGTGGCTGTGGCCGGGCAGCGGAGCGGAGCGGCGGGCGCCCATCGACCAGGCCATCGAGTCGGCGGAGACCAGAGCGTCGGCGTAGGCGCCCAGCCCTGCGGTCTTGACGCCGAAGCCGTGCAGGCGCAGCCCCCGGCGGGCGAATTCACGGACGATCAAGGCGATCTCATCGGTGGCCTGGCGGCGGCAGACGGAGCCGATCCCGACGACGGGCTCCGCCGCGAGATCGATGCCCGCGTCGGCGTACAGCTGCGCGCAGTGAAGGTAGTGGCGCAGCTCCCAGCCCTGCAGCACGGGGATGAACGGCAGGTCCGGGGCGATGGTGCGCAGCTCGATCAGGTTCGCCACCGTGTAGCGCTGGTGAACGGCTATGGCCGCGTCCATGTCCTGGTCCGGCTCGCCGGGCGACAGGCCGCGGGCGGTACGTGTGCCGTGGAACCAGCCAGGGCTTGCGGACGGTGGGTCGCGTTTGCCGAAGATCACCCAGGGTTCGCACTGGTAGTTGTAGACCTGCTTCGCCGTCGGGTCTGACACAAGTTCGCACGCGGGCCCGACGTGCGGTTCACGCCCACCTAGGTGCCTTTTGGATGAGTTGTCGGCCAGGCGGCGAAGCGTTCTTCCAAGGTGCCCCCGGCCGTGATCTTCGTGGTGGGATTCTGCGCAGTGTGTGCTGTCCCTCCCCGCGCTGGCTCCGTATCTCGCACTGACGCCATGTCCTGTCGTTGACCCGCCGCCCGAGGAATTCAGGCGGCGCGACAGTGCCGACGTGGAACCGGAAGTGACCTGATAGGAGCTTGATCGCGCATAAGCAGCGCGGCTCATACCAGTGATGTCCAGCGGTTCCACGGCGCCACAACCAACGGCAGCGACGGAGGGTATGACACGGTGACCAGCACGGACGTACGGCCAGGCCGAGGAGCACGGCAGCAGGCGACTGCCCTGGAGGTCTGGATAGGCGTGGACACCCATCGGGACTTCAACGTGGCCGCAGCACTGGACGAGCGTGGCCGGAAGCTCGGCACGCTGACGGTTCCAACCACCAGCGCGGGCAACCAGTCGCTCCTGGCCTGGGCACGTTCGCTCGGCGAGACCGTGCGCGGCTTCGCTCTGGAAGGCACCGGCAGTTACGGCGCCAGCCTCACCCGCCACCTGCTGACGGCGGGCGAGTTCGTCGTCGAGGCCACACGGCCCCGGCGCGACCGACAGGCCAGCCGCAACGACGGAAAGAGCGACTTCATGGACGCTCTGCGCGCGGCCAAGGCCCTGCTGGCCGAGGACTTGGACATCGCCCCGAAGCACCGCGACGGCGACGTGGAGGTGCTGAGGTTGCTTCTCATCGCCAAGCGCAGTGCGGTCAAGGCCCGCACACAAGCCGTGAACGCGATGCGCGCCATCCTGGTTACCGCGCCCGACGAACTGCGCAACCGCCTCCGCGGCACCAGTAAGGACGAGCTGATCGAGCGGTGCCTGCGGCTGCGCCCGGCCGCCGAAGGCTTGGAGGCCGCCGCGAAGCGCACCCTGCGGCACCTGGCGCGTCGCTGCCGCATGCTCACCGAAGAAGCCGACCAGGTGGATGCCGAGGTCGCCGAGATTGTCAGGCGAGCTGCCCCCGAGCTGTTGGAACTGCACGGCGTCGGCACAGGCACAGCCGCCACGCTGCTCGTCGCTGCCGGCGACAATCCAACCCGTATGCGCAGCGAAGCGAGCTTCGCGCATATGGCCGGCGTTGCGCCTCTCCCCACCGGCAGCGGTCTGACCAGCGGCCGACACAGACTCAACCGCGGTGGCAACCGCCAGGCGAACAACGCGCTGTGGACCGTCGTCGTGACCAGGATGAGGACCGACGAGAGGACCCAGAAGTACCTCGCCCGTCGGACCGCCGAGGGCAAGTCGAAGAAGGAGATCGTCCGGTGCCTGAAGCGGTACGTCGCCAGGGAGATCTACCGCACCTTGCTCGCCCGGTACCGGCGTCCATCCGCACTTGCAAGCACATAGGAGCGTCATCCAGTCCTGCGGAGCCGCCCACGCCATCCGGCCGATCGCCTCGGCGTACCGCCGTACCTCGGCGGCATACTCGGCGGCGGAGATGGTCCATCGGCCGTGCCGCTGGAGCTCGGTGAAGCCGCCGGAGTCCAGCGCCCACGCGGTGCGGGCACGCGGGAAGGTCTTGCGCTTCTTCAGCCGGTTGCGGGATATGAACAACGGGATGTCGCTGTCGGCGAGCCAGTTCACCATGTGGGTGCCGAGGTAGAACGTCGGGCCGCCCGCTTCGCCGACCGCCGCAGTGGCGGCTACGCGGTCACCGTCCGGCGGCGGCGCCGCACGACCGCGATCACGGTGAGGGCGGCGAGGGTCATCAGCGTCTTGCCGAGCAGTTGGCCCGGCAGGAAGGCCAAGGATCCGAAGGCGAGCGACAGGAAGATCACCGAGTCGGCGACCGCGCCGACGGTGTTGCTGACGGCCACCGCCACCATCAGGCTAAGACGCCTAAGGGGCTCATAGACGGCCGTATCGAGCAGTTCCGACAGCACGAACGCGGCCACCGAAGCCAGCGCCAGACGCGGCTCCGCCAGGAGCCACGACACGGCGCCGCCCGCTGCGACCGCCGCGAGCACCGCGTGGGGGCCTAGTACTTCCCGGGTCAGGTCACGCAGGACCAGCGCCAGGCCACCCAGGTAGACACCGGCCGGAGCCATCATGCCGAGCCCGACCGGGACCGTACCGACGTGTGCGGTGAGCAGATTCGCCGCGGGGACCGTGCCCAGGTATGCGGCGGCCAGCAGACCACCGTACGCAGCCTGTTGCGATCGTTGACCGGCGAACGGCCATGTGAGCGGACGGGCTGAACGAGGCGTCCAGGTCCTCAGAGCGTTGTGCGAGACCGGGCGGGCCGGTGATTCGGTGCCCGGGGCGCGGCGGCGGACAGCGGCCGGGCAGGCATTGAGCAGTCCCTGGTGGCCGGGATGACCGGCACGAGCGGACAAGAAAGGGGGTTCTCCGTATCGGTGGAAGGCAGGACGAGCGAAGAGGGGGGTTTCAGGCGGCACGGCGGCGGCGCAGCTCGAAGACGCTCACCCAGTGGGGGTGGTCGTCGATGAGGCGGCGGGCGTAGAGGGCGGTGAAGTTGTTGTTCAGCCCGGCGACGCCGTACGGGAGTTGGCAGCGCAGCTCTTCGAAGAGGTCCTTCACCCCGACTCGTGTGGCGCCGGCGGCCAGTCGGCGGGCGGCCATGCGTTCCAGCGCGCGGTAGACGTGCGGGTTGCGCGCGTCGAAGGCGTGGAACCGTTCGGTGATGGTGCGACCGCTCGCGCGGTTCGTCCCGGGGACGGCGGTGGGCATTGAGGTTCTCCACAGGCTGGGGGCGCAGCAGGGTCAGGTGCGCAGGGCGGGGCCGGTGCGCAGGCGGGCGAAGGCGTAGAACAGGCCGAGGGCCTGCAGGGCGGCGCAGGCGGTGATGACGTGGCCCAGGGCGTCGGGTGGGGTGAGCGCGGTGAGTACGCCGGCGACGGGGAGGGGCAGCAGGAGGATGAGGATGGTCGCCGACAGGGTGCTGCCGAACTGTTCCGGTGGGATCAGGCGGGAGCGCAGGGTGCGCAGGACGACCGTCATGCCGCCGTCGGCGGCCATGAGGACCGCGACCAGGACCAGGTAGGACAGGTAGTCGGGGGCCTGGGCGGCGGCGAGGGCGGCGAGCGAGGCGAGGGTCGCGCAGGCGGCGCCGACGGGCCACAGGCCCAGGCGGTCGATGGCGAACCGGCAGATGGTGACGGACAGGAGGGTGGCCGCCGCGGCGGCGGACCAGACCAGGCCGACAGCGGTGGTGGACTGCCCGAAGTGCTCAACGACGATCACCGGGCCGGCCGCTTGGAGGAGCCCGGTGGCCAGGTTGGACAGGGTCAGCCCGGTCACGAGCCAGCCGAGCGCGGGAAGCGAGCGGATGGTGCGCCACCCGGCGAGGAGTCCGCTACCGGAACGCCCCTTCGGCGCCCGGGCCGGGGCGACGGGCGAGGGGGGTGTGCGCAGGGCGAGCAGCGCGGCGAGAAGCGACAGCACGGTGATCACCGCGAGCATCGGCGGCGGCCCGGCAAGCAGAAGTACCCCAGCGAGGGCCGGGCCGGCCAGGGTCGCGGTCTGGTCGATGCCGAGCAGGACGGCCTGGACACGGTGGGCCCGCGTACCTGCTCGTCGGCCTGCGGCGGCGCCCGCCGTCTCTGCCGCGATGTAACTGAACTCGGTGAGCACGCCGGTCGTCGCCGCGAGCACCATCACCGTCGCGCCCGCCACGGCGCCGGACGGGTGGAGGTAGAGCAGGACCGCGCCGGCGGCGAGGGCCAGCGCGCGCCCCAGGGAGGCGAGGTGGAAGACGACGGCCGCCCCTCGCCGGTCGACGACCGATCCGGCCCACCCGAACGCCGCCAGCCGCGGGATCCACTCCAGAGCGAACGCCGCTCCCGTCAGCGCGGCGGAGCCGGTGCTCGCCAGGACCAGCAGCGGGATACCGTAGGTGGACATCGCGAACGCCAACGCGTCCGCCGTGCGCGGCAGGTAGATGCTGCGCATCAGCCCGGCGGTGTGGCCTGCATGCCGGGGTGTGACCGCTGCGCTCACGCGGCCGGCTCAGGCGCGGATACTCCGGTGACCTGGGGGTTGCCGGCCAGCCACTGGATCAGCAGAGCGCGGGGACGGGCAAGGTCCGCATCGGCCTCGTCGCCGGGCAGGCGTGCAGCGGACCGCCGCGCGAGGCTGTCGGTGCGCTGGGTCGCGAGCGAGGGCGCCAGGAGGTCGAGGACGTGTCGGATGCGAGTGCTGAACTCGCAGACCGGTTCCGGGAAGGCGTGGCGTCGGGCCCAGCGCGCCGCCGCATCGTACAGGTCGGCCAACTGTGAGCCCTGCTCGGTGAGTTCCAGACCGGTGCCAGGCGCGAGACGGACGAGACCGTGGGTGCAGGCCGTTTCGGTGGCGCGGCGCAGTTGGTGCGTCGCGAGATCGGGAAGGGTGTCGGCCAGCCGTCGCGGCGGTATCGCCCCGTTGTCGTCGATCTCGGTGACCAGGCGGATCAAGGGGCGCGACGCCAGCAGCTCGACAGCGTTGCGGGCTTCGGCAGGGGTGAAGAGGGTGGTCATCGGCGCGGGCCTCCTGCCTGGATGGCCGTCTTCGGGCGGGCGGTCGTGGCATGGGAGAAGAGATCGCGGTTGTGCCACGCCGGAGAGGACTCACCCGTCCGGGCCTGCGGGAGGGTTGCGGGGGTCGGCCGGGCCTGGCTGCTGACCCACGGCCTCGGTGTCGGCTTCGCCTGCGGGTGCCCCCAGACCGGGTGCTGGGCCGCGGTGTTGAGGGGCTGCCCGGCGGACCATGCGGACAGGGCACCCAGAACGGGGCCCAGACTGTCGCCCGCCGCGGACAGCTGGTAGGGCTGGCCGATGCCGTCGGTGTCGACCAGACCGTCGGCGACGAGCTGCCGCAGCGGCGGATACACGTTGGTCCAGTCCCTGCTGGGCATCACGATCCGGGCCAGGGCCCGCCCGCTGACCTCCTCGCGGGACTTCAGCACCCACAGGATGGCGGCGGCGTGCCGCCGGGTGAGCAAAATGAGGCAGTCCTCGATCTGCTCGATCGCGGGCAGCGGCCGGTCCGCCTTCTCCAGATGCTCCTCGGCCCAGGTGACGACCATCGGCAGGACCGGCAGCAGGGCCACGCCACGCTCGGTGTGGCCGTAGGTCACATGCCGTGCGGTGTGTTCGGTGCGCTCGACAAGACCGGCGTCACACAGCGCTTTGAGCTTGGGGTGGAGCTGGCCGTCCTGCAGCCACGACACCTTGGCCGCCAGCTCGGTGTAGCGCTGCGGCGGGCCGGAGAGTGCCAGCAGGATCCTGACGTTCCAGCGCGGGGTGATCATGGCGAGGGCCTCGGAGACCCGGGCGATGTCGGCGTCGGTGTCAGGGGGCAGAGCGGTGATGGCCAATTGAGGAACTCCTGGGTGAATGAAAGGGGGATCGCCTGCGGGTCAGCGGCTGTGCGCCGTGCTCTCGGCTGGACGGGGCGGAGCCGGCAGCGGCGGCGAGGGAGTCGGCGGGGACGGCGCTGGGGCCGGGACGCGGGCCAGGCTCTGCAGGACGGCGGCTGCCGACTTGGCTTGGACGTCGCGGACTGCGACGGCTTCGGCGAGCCGGCGGGATCCGTCGAGAAGGTGGGAGACCTCGTGGCGGCCGATCTGCCGCTCGGGGTGGATGAGCCGGGCGAGTTGGTCGCGGTGGAGGTCGATGCTGCGCTCGGCGTCGGCGAGGTCGTCGTGCATGCCGAGCAGGGCGCAGAGCATGCCGGGCGGCTGGTCCTGGGCGTGGGCTTCGAGGCCGGCGAGCGGCGCGCCGTACAGGTCCTCGATCCGTCCGGCTATCTCAAGGGACGTGAGGTGGGGCAAGCGGGGGCTTTCACGGTTGGCGGGCCCGGGCCGCCCCGGCACGCGGGGGTGCCGGGGCAGCGGACGGGGGCAGGGTTGCGGTGGCCCGCAGCTGCGTCATGCGGACGGGACGGGCCCTCTGGTCGGGCGAAGGCATGGTGCGCAGCAGCTCGCCGAGGGCTGCGCGGTAGCCGTCGCGGGCATCCAGCGCCGCCTCCAGCCACTGCGCATCGAAGCGAAGCTTGTCCGCCGACAGCTCGCCCATGTCGCGGCCTGGATCCATGTCCGCGTGCACGCGGTCGCGGACGCGGGCGACCTGCTCCTCGGTCAGGGCCAGGAAGGAGCGCAGCTCCAGAGCACGGGCGAGCGCAGGAGAGGCATCGGGTCCGGCAGCCGCCTCATGCAGCTCGGGGACAGGGTTCCCGAAGACATCCTCCAGATCGGCGTCCATGGTGCTGGTCTTGAAGCGGCTCATCGGACGGGCCTTCCCGCCTGCCCTGCCGACGCCTGCGCGGGTGTACCCGCGGGTCGGTGGGGAGGGCTGGTCTGCACGGCCGGACCGGTTCGGGGGCGGTGGTGGGCGAGCCGTTCGGCGGCGAGGTCCTTCTTGCCCCGAGCGTCCGGGTCGAGGAGCCACCGCACGACCAGGGCCCTGCCGTCGCGCGTGGTGACCGCCGCGCTCACGCGGTGGGCAAGGCCCACCGTCGGGTCGAAGACGAGGTCGGGGCCGGTCTCCAGCGCGGCGAGGAGGTCGTCCTCCGCGCGGTCGAGCACCAACTGGGCCTCGACGAGAAGGCCGTGCCACCTGACGACAACGGTGGCTTCAGGATTCGCAGTCGGCGCAGCGGCGACCGCGGCCTTCAACTCGTCGACGTCCATGGCGAAGCGCGCTTCGATCCGTTCGGTGAGCACGCCCACGACTTCCTTGGATATGCCGTCGGACAAAGGGAAACTCCTGTTCTGGAAAGGCCGATGCCTGGCGGGAATGTGAGGGACGGCCGTACCCGGCGGCTCAGCCGCTTACGGGCACCTGCGGAATTCCTGTCAGCTCAGGCACATACGGGTGTCGCGGTAGACGTAGGTGCCGGAGACCCAGCCCTTGACGCGAGTGGTCCGGTCGGTGATGTAGAGCCAGTTGCCGCTCTTCTTGTGCACGGTGAACTTGTGGCTCTTGTAGAGCACTCCGACCGCCGTGGACTTCGAGCTGGCCTTGGAGCGGATGGTCACGGCGGATGCGTGGACCTTGTACGGCAGCGGCGGAAGGTCCGGGCAGGGCGTAACAATGCTCGTGGCTATCGAGGTGGCAGCGGCGGGGGCCGCGCTCGCGGGCGCAGTGGACAGGACCGGGAGCGCGAGTGCGCCGAGTATCGCGGCGGATATGGCAATTCGGGTGGAGCGCATGCGGAAGAAACCTCCGGGAAGGCATAGGGATTGCGTGGATGGGTGCCGCGGGGTTGTCCCGGCGGCTGTATAAGAGTCCGGAGAATCGCCGGTTTGGCTAACCGGCGATCGTCGGCTATGTTGCGCCGCGCCCGGTCGGCTCGGGCGTTTAGCGCGAGCGACCGATGGGGCGCGGAGCAGGGGTTTTCGGCCGGGCGGCCGGGCGGGTGGCTGCCGCTGCCGGGCGGACCAGCGGCAGGGGGTCGGCCTGGCCGGTGAGCCGGTCGTCGCACCACTGCAGGGCCTCGCCGACCGTGTCGAAGCCGCCCTCGCGCAGGGTGTGCGTCCAGGCGTCGGTGTCGACTTCCTCGACGACGACACGGAACGGGGAGGGTGCTCCCTCATCCAGGGCGCGCAGGGCCACGACGGTGACCATGTCGTCCGGGTCAACGCTGGTGTAGGAGTAGCCCATGGCGTAGTGGTCGCCGTCGCCCGCGAGGCGCCGCGCGAGCGCTCGCGTGGCCTCGTCGGCCGGCGGCGGGCCAAGCTCGGGGTTGAGGCCGATGGCGTCGGGCGGGCAGCCGCGGTGGATGAGCCAGGACTGCGCCATCGCGGGCAGCGGCAGCAGGGCCTGCTCGAAGTCGAACGTCTCCTTCTCCCGGTCCCGCTTCAGGTGCACAGCGACGTAGGACGGCATGCCTGGGTGCCCGTAGGCGGCGGAGCGGTCGAACAGGACGTAGTAGCTGTGCGCGCCGTCGGGGCTGTGGTGTTCGGCGAGGGGGACGAGCATGTCCTCGCGGACGGCGACCTGGCGGTAGAAATCGAGGTACATCTCCTCGTCGGCATCGAAGGCGTCCAGCTCGAAGTCGACTTGGGGTGTGGATGTCCGGGCCGGCGCCGGTTCGGTGGGAGACAACAAGGGCCTTTCGGTGGAGTTCAGCGACGCTGTGCCGGGGCGGACGGCGGTGTGCCGGACCGGGCCGGGAGCCGCGGCGCCTGGGTCGTGGGCGCGCGTCGGGTGGCGAGCAGCGCGGCGCGTCCGGCGTCGGTGAGTGCGACGGGCTGGCCGGCGTGCACGGGGTGGGCGGTGTCCCGGACGAGAAGTCCGGCGTCCTCCAGCCGCCGCAGCTTGGTGTGCGGGATGCGGGTCCCGGAGGCAGCTGTGACGGAGAGCCGGCCGGTCAGCAGGTGTTCGTAGAGCTTGGCGCCGCCGGCGATGGCGAGCAGAGCCGCCTGGTCGTCCGTCGAGAGCGGCTTCGCACCGGGCCCCGAGGCCGCCGCGGCGGCCTCGACGGGCTCCAGAGCGGCGAGCACCTTCCGGGCAGCGGCGTCCCGCGCGGCGGCGGCCTCCTCCAGTTGGTCCACGGTGCGGTCGATGCGTGTGAACAGGGCGGCATCGACGTCGAACTCGCCGCTGGACAGGCGGCTCAGGAGGCGGAGGTAGAAGGTGACGCCGGTCTGGGCCTTGGCCAACTCGCGGTGCCGGTCGACCAGGTGGGCATGCGGCTCGTCGAGGACGCCCCGGTCGCGGTAGGCCCACAGGGTGTCGATGGTGTGGCCGGTGACGGCTTCGATGCGGTCATCGAGCGGGGAGACCGCACGCCGGTCTGGTGCCGGCGCGGGATCAGGGGGCATAGGCGACGCTCCGTGTTCAGCGGGTGTGATGGTGCGCGGGGTTCTGCGCGGGACGGGGCAGACCCGGCAGCGCGGTGGGCGGCGGACCGGGCCGGGGCGCGGGAGTGCGGGCGGTCAGCTGCGGGGAGCGGGAGCGGGCCGCGTGGGTGCGGGCACTCAGCGGTCGGCGGGTCATCCCCAGGCGGCGGCCGACCTCGTCGTAGACGTCATTGCCCGCACGCGGCCGGACCGCGACGACGTGAATCTCCTTCGGATGCGCGGACTCCGCAGGCGCCGGGCGGACGCCGTAGACGACGCGCCAGTCCTTGCGCGCGTCGATGAACAGCTTGCGATAGCCCGCCAGGTCACCGTCGAGGCGTAGCCCGAAGCGCTGCGCGTTCACGACTTCCTGCAGGTAGGCGAGGGTAAGGTCGCGGATATCGCCGGGGGCCTGGAGGAGATCCGTCAGGGCCCGGGGGTCGAAGCTCAGTCCGAAGGCGGGCTGTCCCGCTCCCACGGTCATGACGTCGGCTCGTCGGGCTCGGCGGTCCCGGCGCTCTCCGCCGTGGACGCCGTCTCCGTGCGCGCGGACGGCGGCGGGCCGGGCAGAAGGCGGTGCGCGGGCCGGTCGGGAGAGGTCATACAGGCCGACAGCGGCCCGCCCGATGCGCGGATCGCCGCAACGGCATGGGTGAGGAAGTCCCGGTGCCACACGAACAAGCCGCTCAATCCGGCTTCGGGGTCCTTGTGCTGCTGATAAGCGAGCCACAGGGCGTGGAGCCAGGCCACGACATCGTCGTGCTCCTGCCACTTGAGGCACCAGGGCGCCGCGGTGGTGACTTCCGCCCCGTAGACCGGGAGGAGGAAGTCGTCGACCCAGTCCGACAGGGCGTCGAGTTCGTCCTCCCGCTCCTCCCCGTCAAGTTCCAGGATCGGGCGGGGTTCCGGCGGAGCAGCGGCGGGCGGCCCGCCGAGCCCCGGCATGCCGAACGCGGCGAACGGCGATCCACCCGGTGCCGGGGCGGAGGCGAGGTGGTCGAGTTGCTGCGCCTGTTGCGCCGACTGCTCCATGAGCCGTCGGACGCTCGCCTCGATTCCCTCCAGCTGCGGATCCGGAATACGAACCGGCTCCAACTCCCCATCGTCAGAGGGGTTTATGGATTCGGGCATGAAAGAGTTCGGCCTCCTACAGGACGTGCTCTGAGAGAAGGACGGAATGCGCGACGAGCGGACCGGGCAGCGAGATAGATATCCGCGCCGCCGGATTGCCGCCCAGGGGCGCCGGCCGTCTTGACGGGTAGCGGGCTCGCGGCTCAGGCGGTGAGAATCACGCCGTCTTGCGTGAGCGTCTCGCGAATCGTCTCGGTGAGCCGGTCGGCCGCAATCGACGCATAGTGCTCGGTCTTCTCCACGCCGATGAAGTCCCGCCCTTCCAGCAGGGCGGCGACGCCCGTGGATCCGGAGCCGGCACAGAAATCGAGCACCGTGCCGCCCTCGGGGCTGATCTTGACCAGCTCGCGCATCACCTCGACGGGCTTTTGCGTGATGTGCTGGCGCTTCGCCCCCGAGGGCTGCGACGCCGAGTACAAGCCGGGCAGATAGACCGGGTTACGGGAGCCGTCGATCGCCCCCTTCGAGGCCCAGACGATGAATTCACAGTTCTGGGTGAACCGGCCCTTCTGCGGCCTGGCCTGCGGCTTGTGCCAGGCCAGCACCCCACGCCACAGCCACCCGGCCGCCTGGATCGCATCCGTCGTGACGGGAAGCTGACGCCAGTCGGTGAACAGCAACGCCGTGCCGCCGGTCTTGGTGAGGCGGTGGGCTTCGGTCATGATCTGCGTCAGCCAGAACCCGTAAGACCTCTGGTCCATGTTCTCGCCGGTGAAGTCGGCGAGATCGTTCTTGGCGTCGGCGGAGGTGTACTTCTGCTTCGCGGAGCGGGTGGTGCGCTCCTTCGCGGTCCGGCCCCCGCTGTTGTACGGCGGATCGGTGATGACGGAGTCGACGCAGTCGTCCGGAAGGCCGGAAAGAACGCTGAGGGCGTCGCCCTGGTGCAGGGAAAAAGGCAAAGAGGAACCCCAATTCGGGTGCGGAAGCGCGGAGTGAACTCACCGCCTCGCAACGGAGTCCTCACGGGCCGGAATTGGGCATGCAGAAGCCCAGGGCCGCAGACCGAGGAGGGCGAGGGGGGAGTCCAAAAACTGTAGAGGCAAAAGCGCCGACGACCAAGAAGTGCGTTGCCGAGGTGCCGGATTCCGGCACCTCACGCCGACTTTTTGGTCAACCGCCGATCCACGTCTACTGTTTTTGAACCGCCCGGCGCACACCGCCGCTGGCCACTTCCCCGCCTCACCTCACGGAGGTACCCCTTGCCCCGGCACACCTAGCGGTCCGGCCACGCGGAGCGAGCGGCAACTCGCCCGCACCGGCCCGCCCCGATCGCCCACCCCGGCCGCCGCGCCCTTCCACCACGCCTCGCGCACGCGGCAAGCCGGACACCGCACCCCGAAGGACACGTCCATGACGTCTCGACACCCACCCCTGCCCGACAACGCTGAACCCCGAGCGGTCCGCTCCGGTTGAAGTGGCTCGCCGCCACCATCGGCGTCGTCGTCCTCTCTCCTCTCCTGCTCGCGGGCACCGCCATGATGATGGCGTCCTCCAGCGAAGCCACGACCACCGCATCCTTCAGCGGATGCCTGACCGGCATCGACACCGGCAAGGTGACCAAGGAAGTCACCAAGCTCCTCGACGGTGCGTCCGGCAAGGACGTCCACATCCAGGGCCTGGACCTTCCTGCCGAGCAGATCCCCAACGCGCAGACCATCGTGGCCACCGGCATCAGCCTTGATGTACCCAAGAAGGGGCAGATCATCGCGATTGCCACCGCGATGCAGGAGTCGCGGCTGCGCAACCTCAACTCCGGGGACAGGGACAGCCTCGGCTTGTTCCAGCAGCGCCCCAGCCAAGGGTGGGGAACCGCGCAGCAGATCCGCGATCCGGTCTACGCCAGCGAGCGGTTCTACAAGGCCCTGCTGAAGGTCGACGGCTGGCAGCAGATGAAGGTCGTCCAAGCAGCCCAGGCCGTCCAGAAATCCGGCTACCCCCACGCCTACGCGCAGTGGGAGGACCTCGCCACCGCGCTGCAGAAGGCCATCGCTGCCACGTTCCCGAACGCCGACAAGGACAAGCCCGCCAAGGACACGGCCAAAGACGAGGACACCGACTCCAATGCCGGCGGGTGCGCTCCGGGCAAAGACGGCACGTCCTTCGGACGGATCCCCGAGGGCAGCGTCCCGAAGGGATACACGATCCCCAAGGACTCCGGCCCGAAGGCGCGCAAGGCCATCGAGTGGGCGATGCACCAGCTCGGCACGCTCTACCAGTGGGGCGGATCCTGCACCAACGCCCACGGCCCCGACCCCATGGACCGCTGCGACTGCAGCTCGCTGATGCAGCAGGCGTACGCGCACGCCGGCGTCACGCTCACCCGCACCACGTACACGCAGGTGGGCGAGGGCAAGGCCGTCTCACCCAAGGCCCTGAAGCCCGGTGACCTGATCTTCAGCCGTGGCACCGCCGCCCGGCCCGAGCACGTCGGCATGTACATCGGCGAGGGCCTCGTGATCGAGGCGCCCCGCACCACCAAGCCCGTCCGGATCACCCCGCTCAAGGACTGGACGATTCTCGCCGCCCGCCGCGTCCTCTGACGCCGCCCCCGCCCGGCACCGCTCCGGGCGGGACGCCGCCGCGGCCACTTCCGCGTCCCGAGCGCACCTCCCCTCCGCTTCCCCCCTTCCCGCTGGCCCTCGCCTGGCCCGGCGTATGCAAGGAGCCCCACCACACCTATGTCCGTCCCTCTCGCAGACCGCCTCATGCAGCTCGCCTATGACCCAGGAATCCAACCCAAGGGCGGCGGACTGCCCGGACTGAGCGTCCTGAAGAACGTCGTCAACTCGATCAACCTGTACGGGATCATCGCCGTCGTCGGTGCCCTCGCCGTGAGTCTGGTCGTCTGGGCCTGGGGTCACCACACCGGTGGTCACCAGGCCGAGGCAAACGGCAAAAAGGGTGCGACCGTCGCCGCAGGTGCCGCCCTGGGCCTCGGCGCCGCCAATGGCATAGTCGCCTTCTTTTCCGCTCTCGGGTCGCAGGTCCACTGATGCGGAACCCGTTCCCCTCCCGCTCGCTGTCCTCGTACGGCGCGGGCTGGTCGGCCAACCGGCGCATCGCGATCGTCGCCTGCGCCGTCGCCGTCCTGCTCGCCATCGCCGGGGCCGTCGCCTTGCTGACCGGCAACAGCAGCGGCCACCTGGCCCCGGACACCGCCCGGCCTGCCCCGGCTGACAGCCCGTCCTCCTCCGAGGCCGCCCCGATGCCTTCCTCCGGATCCGGGTCGGTGCCCAAGCCTGCGCAGATCGCCGAGCCGGTCGCCTACGCCAAGGCCGCGGCCCGGATGCTGTGGTCCTACGACACCCGCGACACCAGCCGCGACCAGCAACTCGCCGGCATGCGCGCCTGGATGACCACGGAGCCCAAGTACACCGACTGGACCTCGGTCTCCGGCCAGGTTCCCGATCCGGTGCTGTGGTCGCGGATGACCGACCAGGACCAGCACGCCACCGCCCACGTCACCGAGGGCCACTACCCCTCCGCGTTCAAGCAGGCCCTCGCCGACGACCCGTCCGCGATCACCGAGGCGTACATCTACGTCGTCACCGTCAACGGCAAGCAGCAGATCGCCTGGAAGAAGGGCGGCGGCGGAGCCGAGGAACGGGCCGTGACCCTCGCCGTCCAGTGCCGCCCGAACCACGACTGCCGCCTTGCCGCCATCGCCCCGAGCGTCACGCAGTGACCCGCGCCTGAGACAAGAAAGGAGGATTAGCTCCCCGTGGGTTTCTGTGACTTCCCCCTGGCCGACAAGCTGTGCGCGGTCGGTGACGCGGTGGCGTTCGCCTCGGATCCCGGCAAGGCCATCGGCGACTGGATGGCGAAGTCCGCCGGTGAACTGGCCGCCGCCGCAGCCGACCTGGCCGCTGACGCGGTCAACACCACCACCAAGGTCGACCTGAACGCCGGGTGGTTCCGCGACAACTACGAGATGCTGCTGCCACTGGGCCTGGTCCTGCTGGTCGCCACGTTCTGCGCGCAACTGGTCCGGGCCGCCGTCAGACGCGACGGACAAGCCCTCACACAGGCTTTCACCGGCACCATGTCGGGCGTCCTGTTCGCCTTCTGCGCCATCTCCCTGACCACCGTCGCCGTCGAAGTGGTCGACGCCCTGTCCGCCGGCCTGTTCAAGACAGCGCACCTGAACATCGAGTCGGCCGTGCGCCGCATCGTGAAGGTCAACCAGATCCCGGGCCTGTCCGGGCTGGGCTGGCTCGTCGCGGTCGTCGCCGGTCTCGGCGCCGCCATCGGCGCGTTCCTCTACTGGTGCGTGATGATGGTCCGCAAGGTCGGCATCCTCGTCATGGTCACCCTGGCGATCTTCGCGTCCGCCGGCGGCGGCTGGGAGGTCGCCAGGCGCTGGCGCAGGGGCTGGATCGAAGCCACCGCGACCCTCGTCGTCTCCAAACTGCTGATGACCGTGATCTTCGTACTCGGTATCGCCGCCATGGGTAAAACCGAGGCCAAGGACGGCATCGGCGCTCTGGCCGACGTCATGGCCGGCATCGCCATCATGGCCTTGGTGTTGATGTGCCCGTACGCCACATTCAAGTTCGTGCACTGGGCCGCTGAAGGCTCGGACGGCGAGTCCATCCACCGGGCCGGTGGCGCCGGCGCCCAGATCGCCAAAGCGCACGCCGAGAAGGGCGCCCGCAAGGCCGCCGCAGCTGTGGCCACCGCCGGAACCGGTGGCGCTGCCGCCGCAGCGGGCGCCGCACCGCAGGGGCCCGACGCCGCCGGCGGAGGCGGTTTCCCCGGCGATATCGCCGCCCACCCGACCGGCGCAGGCGCAGAGGGCAAGGAAGGTTCGCACAGCGGCGGAACGGGCGTCCCGCCCGGCGGCAATGCCGTCCAGCCCCCACCGACGAGCGTGTCCGACGACACCAGCGGCCAGACGGGCGGCAGCCCGGCGCCGGCCGGATCCGGAGCGAACGCCGCCTCCGGCCAGGGCGGCGGATGGCAGTCCGCAGCCCCGAGCACCACCCCGCCGCCGCAAGGCGCACCCCCGGCCCCCGGCTCACAGACCGCCACCTCCAGCGGGGCGGCCTCACCGCCGCCGCCTCCGGCCGGCCTCTGACCCGCTGCCCGACTCCCGGGGGCGGGTGTGCGCACCGCCTCCCGCCCCCGGGTTCCACCCGCGCCTCCAGGACTCGCCCCTTTGACTGATCTCTCCGTCGCCCCCCTCACGGTGAAGTTCCCACACCGGTCCCGCCGCGGCATCCTCCTCGGCCTCTCCCTACCCCAACTCGTCCTCGTGTCGTGCACGCTGGCGCTGCTGCTGATGACGGTGGTCTCCACCGGACTGCTCGGCACCATCGTCCTGGCCCCGCTGTGGGCAGCCTCCGGTGCGCTCGTCGCGATCCGCCGCCACGGCCGCTCCCTCATCGACTGGGCGCCCATCGTCACCCGCTACGCACACCGCCGCCGCAGTGGCCAGACTCTCTGGCTCGCCCGGCCCGTCACCCGGCCCCGGCAGGACGGCATCCTCCACCTGCCCGGCACCGCCGCCTCCCTCAAGGTGGTCACCCCCGGCGACTCCGCCAACGGCGCCGCCGCCGTCCACGACCCCCACCAGCAGACCCTGACCGCCGTCGCCCGCGTCTCCAGCAGGGCCTTCGCTCTCCTCGACCCGGCGGCCCAGAACCACAACGTGGCCGGGTGGGGGCGGGCCCTGGCGGGTATCGCCCGCACCGGGCACGTCGCCACAGTGCAGGTCCTGGAACGCACCGTGCCCGACAGCGGCGACACCCTCGCCCGCCACTGGAGTCAGCAGGGCCACCCCGAGGCTCCGGTCGCCGGGCAGGTCTACAGCGAACTCGTCGCCTCCGCAGGACCGGCCGCCGCCCCGCACGAGACCTACCTGGCGATCTCCCTCGACCTCAAGGCCGCCAAGCGCCTCATCAGCCAGGCCGGCGGCGGCCTGCCCGGCGCCTTCACCGTCATGCAACAGACCACCGCGTCCGTCGCCCAGGCCGCACGCAGCGCCGGGCTGACGGTGACCGGCTGGCTCACCGCGCGGGAGATCGCCGCCGTCATCCGCACCGCCTACGACCCGGCGGCGCTGTCCGCGCTGCAGCAGTGGTCGGAGTCCGGGCGGGCCGAGGCCGACCCGGCCGCCGCCGGCCCGGTAGTCCAGGTCGAGGAGTACGACCGGCTCGCCACTGACTCCGCCCGGCACGCCACCTACTGGGTCGAGGACTGGCCCCGCACCGAAACCTCAGCGGGCTTCCTGCACGGGCTGATGTTCACCGCCGGTGTCCGCCGCACCCTCTCCCTTATCTACGTGCCGCAGGGACTCGAATCCGCGCTGCGCGACGTGCAGCGCAAGAAGGCGGCGATCATCGCCGACGCCAACGAACGCGCCCGCCGCGGGCAGGTCGACTCCGAAGCCGACTCGATCGAATACGCCGACGTCAAGGCCCGCGAACGCCAGCTCATCGCCGGGCACGCCGACGTCGCACTGACCGGCCTTCTGACCGTATCCGCCGAGACCGACGCAGCGCTGGACGCCGCGTGCGCGCAGATCGAGACCGCCGCCGTCACCGCCCAGATCGACCTGCGCCGCCTGAACTTCCAGCAGCCCGCCGCGTTCACGCTCGGCGCCCTCCCCCTCGCCCGCACAGCCCTGTAATCCCCGCCCTCCGGAATCCGCCGACGTCCTGCCACCACGGCAGGAAGGAACCCTTCACCCTTTGACCTCTGCCCTCCCCGTCGGTGACGCGTACCCGTACCTGCGGGCCGCCAGCGCCGGCATCCGCCACCACGCCCGCACTCTCACCCCACGCACCCAACACACCGCTGCACCCGCGGATCGCGTGCACCTCGACGCATTGCACGCCCATCTGACCGCACTGCACCAGCTGCTCGACCGGCTCGCCGCATATACCCGGCCCCCGCACCCCGCCGCCGGCCGCCACCTCGCCACCGCGCACACCCGGCTGTGGCAGTCCGCCGCCGCCGTGCACGACGCCTTCCACCTCCTGCCCGTCGCGGACGAGCCCTCGGCGAACACGGAATGCCATCCCGAGCGCCTCCCCGAAGGACCGCCCGTCCTGACCATCTGCCAGCGCCACCTCGCCGCCGGCCACGCCGTACGGCGCAAGACCACCCCCAGCGACCTCAACACCCCACTGCACGGCCACACCACCCGCAGCCAGTAACCGCCCTCCCCCGAAAGGCCCCCACATGCGCAAGCTGAAGCGTTCCACCACCACCGCCGCCATACTCGCCGCGCTCGCCGGCACCACCGCCCTGGCCACCGCCACCCCGGCCACCGCCGCCGGCTACCAGTGCAAGACCAGCAGCCACACCGCCGACGACGCCTCGTACAACGGTCCTGAGACCGACAACTGGGATCTTGACGTGACGGTCTGCGCCATGAGGTCCGGCGGCTACATCTACACCAACGCCACCGTGTACTGGGACGGCCCCTACGCGTCCCGCCAACGCGGCACCTGGACCTTCGACAAGGCCAAGTTCCAGCTCCAGACCAAAAAGAGCGTCCGCGGCACAGACCCGGTCGTGAAGTCGTCCGCCCACACCGGGCTTGAGTACGCACTCGAACACAGCAACAGCCGAGGCAACGGCTCCTACTCGACCGGCACCCTGAAGCACAGGGCGGGCTCCGGCAGCCGCTACCTCGCCGACGGCTACATCCAGCTGGACTGGTCCGGCGACGGCAAGAGCTACCGGAGCCCGATTCTGTTCACCGCCTCACCGGTCGTCTGACCCCCGCACCGCGTCCAGACCGCCGCCTTCGTGAAAGCCGCCCCGTCATGAGCCACCGGCCCGCGCGCCGCGCCCGCCGCGCCTCGGCCTCTCCCCTGTTCACCCCGCACGGCACCGACCGCGCCTCCCGCAGAGCCGCCCGCCGGCAGCTCGCCGAGGCCGCCGCGAAAGCCCGCGCCGAAGCAGCCGCCCACCCCGGCGGCGCCAGCGTGGAGGAACAGGAGATGCCGCCGCCGCTCTTCCCGCCAGCCGGGCGGCCCGGCCCGGCATCGGCCCGAAACAACAGGCTCAAGCTCCCCGCCCACCGCATCACCACCGCCACCGCTTCCGGGGCGTACCCATTCCTTGCCGAAGGCGGCCTCGGCGCCGAGGGCATCTACATCGGCAGCGACGTCCACGCCGAAGCCTCCTTCTGCTTCGACCCATTCGCGCTGTACGGCAAGATCGAAGGCTTCACCAACCCGAACGTGCTGCTCGCAGGTGTGATCGGGCAGGGCAAGAGCGCCCTGGCGAAGTCCTTCGCGCTGCGCTCGATCGCCTTCGGCTACCGGGTCTACGTCCCGTGCGACCCGAAGGGTGAATGGACGCCCGTGGCACAGGCGCTGGGCGGCACCTCGATCGCCCTCGGGCCGGGCCTGCCCGGGAAGCTGAACCCGCTGGACGCGGCGCCGCGGCCCACCAGCGTCTCCGAGACGGACTGGGCGGGCGAGATCCGCAAGCGCCGTCTGCTGCTGCTCGGCTCTCTGGCCCGCACCGTGCTCGGGCGGGACCTGCTGCCGATGGAACACACCGGCCTCGACGTCGCCCTGGACGCCGTCGTCACCCGCGCCGCCGCCACCGGACGCACCCCGCTGCTCGGCGACATCGCCGCCACCCTCAACAACCCCGACGAACTCGACCGGGCCGCCGGCCTGATGTCCGGCCGCCTCGGCGACGCCTCCCGCGACCTCGCCCACGCCATGCGCCGCCTGGTCCACGGCGACCTCGCCGGCATGTTCGACGCCCCCAGCACGGTGGCCTTCGATCCCACCTCGCCGATGCTGACCATCGACCTGTCCCGCCTGGGCGGCTCCGGCGACGACACCGCCCTCGTCCTCGCCATGACCTGCGCATCCGCGTGGATGGAATCCGCGCTCACCGACCCGAACGGCGGCAGACGCTGGATCGTCTACGACGAAGCCTGGCGGCTGATGCGCCACCCCGGGCTGCTGCAGCGCATGCAGTCCCAGTGGAAACTGAGCCGCGGCCTGGGCATCGCCAACCTCATGGTGATCCACCGGCTGTCCGACCTGCTCACCGCCGGCGACGCCGGATCCCAAGGGCGCGCCCTGGCCGAAGGACTGCTCGCCGACTGCTCCACCCGCATCATCTACCGCCAGGAGAGCGACCAACTCCACGCCGCAGCAGTCCTGCTGGGCCTGACCTCGGTGGAGAGCGAAGCGATCTCCCACCTCAACCGCGGGCGGGGGCTCTGGCGGGTCGCCGGACGATCTTTCATCGTCCAGCACCTCCTTCATCCGCATGAGCTGTCGCTCTTCGACACCGACGCCCGCATGCACTGAAAAGCGCCAGGCCCACGACCACGGCACACACACCTTCCCACGGCCAACCACCCGCCACGAGCCACTCGTGAGGAGCCCTCCATCCAGTTCCATCCGACCATCCAGCTCTTCCCCGCCATGGACGAGGACGACCTCAATGCCCTCGCCAACGACATCCAGCTGAACGGGCTTTTGCAGCCCATCGTCCTCGACCCCGAAGGACGCCTCCTCGACGGCCGCGCACGCCTCGCCGCCTGCGAACGCACCGGCACCGAACCGGACTTCGTCACCTACGACGGCGACACCCCGGACATCTACATCCTGTCGGTCAACCTCCAGCGCCGCAGCCTGACCAAGGGACAGGCCGCGATGATCACCGTGAAGGCCCGTTCCGTTTCGGGACAAGAAGTCCGTCCCGACTCGGAACCGAGCCCGCGTCCCGAAAAGGGACAGACGGTCCGCGACCTCGGGGAACAACTTGGGGTCGCCCGGGCCGTGATCGGGCGGGCAAGCGTCGTCTTGCAGCACGCACCCGACCTCGTGGACCCGGTCATCACCGGCGCCATGGGCCTGGACGAGGCATACTCCGTCGCCCGGGAGAACAAGGCCAAGGCCAACTCCGCAGAGGTGCAGCTCGCCCGCCTGCGCGAAGAAGACCCCGAACTCGCCGACCGGGTCGTCCAGGGCGAGCTGACCCTGGCCGGCGCGCGGGCGGAGCGCACCGAGCGCGTCGAGGAGGACAAGCGCCAGCGCCGGGTCGCCACCCGCCTGCTCGACGAAGTCGTCCCGCCGCTCGCCCAGACCCGAGGAACGAGAACGTTCAGCCGGTACGACCCCGCATACGCCAGCGGGGCGCCCGTCACCCGCGAGACCATCGCCCATGCCATGACCGCGCTGGCGGAGATGGACCAGGTCTGGCAGGAGCGCGATCTGCCGTGACCACCCCCGCTGACATACGCCTGCGGCACATCGTCGAGCAGTGCGCCGTCGCCCTCACCGACGCCGACGGCCGGTTCCGCAAAAACGACCTCATCGAGGCGGTCCTCGAACATCTCGCGCGCGAGGATCTCGCCCCCGACCTCATGGTCGCTGCCCTGTCCAAGCTCGCTCAGAGCGCCGTCACCGGGTGGGGGGAGGAACACAACCCACGCCGCTGGCAAAGCACCGGCCGCTTCTTCCACCCCCGGTCCGTCATGAAGCTGGGCAACGGAATCTGGGTATGGATGGGCCGCTCCACCGACTCCGACATGGTCCAATGGCGGCGGCTGTCGAGGAAGAACCGAGCACGCGTCGACCGGGCCGACGACGAAGTCCAGGACTACTCCGACGAAGTCCTCGACGCCTACCGCGCCCACAGGGACATCCTCTGTCTCGAAGACCTGGAGCGCGTCGCCTTCGGCTGGAGCGAAGACCAGGTGGATCAGGCCGTCCTCTTCTGACGCTGCCCAGTGCCGCCAGCGGTTCCGGGCACCTCGTCGCAACTACGCCCGGTCCCAGCTCCGTTGCGACGTCCTCGACGATGCTCCCGACGAGCTACTCCAAGCCCTGACCGGTGAACCCGAACGCCCCAGCAGCAAAGACGACTCCCGCCGGCCGGACGACAGCAGCGTCGCCCTCACCGACAGGCCCCGCACACACCATCCATGACCCTCTCCTTCCTCCCTCACAGCACACTCACCGCAGACGACATCGCCGCCTTCGAACAGCTCATCACCGCCTACCGCGCATACGGCGGCTACCCGCCGCAGCAGGAACCCGCCGAAGGCGACTGGGTGCTCGTCTGCTACACGACGCTCACCGCACCGGATGGCCAACGGCTGGAAACCGAAGGTTTCTTCAAGCGCTGGCTATCCACACACCTCAGCTCCGACGGCCGCACCCACACCGCGTTCGTCGACATGCAGTTCACCGAAGAGGGCCAGGCTCTCCCAGGCTGCGGCTACGGGACCTGCCCGGAGTCTGCGCCACACCACCCAGCGGCCTCTCCACGGGTGCCACCTCCCGCACCATCACCAAAACGGAGGCGCTAGTCATCCCGGCCCTCCACCCTGCAGAACCCGGCTCTCCAGCTCGGACGGACCCGACCGCGCTGACGGCCCTACAGGCAACCGCAAGAGGCTCATGAAACCCGAAATCCAGCGCGAACTGATACCGCGCGACGACACCCTCCGCCTGATCGGCGCGCTCAAGGCGATGATGGCCAAGTTCTCCGACAACTCCGAGCAGTGGAAGCTGCTGGACGAGAGAGGCCACGTGCCGGACGAGCCCTCCTTCGCCGAGCTGTTCCAGCACGCCACCGGTGCGCAGGACCTCTCCCGCGACGTTCTCCGGCTCACTGCCGAGTTCGCCGCGAGCCCTCACAGTACGAACCGCGCAGGCCGCGCCACCCTGGCCCACCTCGCGACGGCCAGCACCATGTCGGCCCACGCGACATCGCACTTCGCGGACACCGCCGAGACCGCCCTCGGCCTGCCGCGCTCCTCCAGCCCAACCGCCCAGCACTACCCGAAGAACCGCATGGTCATCGACCACGCCACCGCCCGCGCCTACCTGCGGCGCACCTCAGAGGCCCTGCGCGAAGCGATAAAGGAACTCGACACCCACCTCGACTTCCACCGCTTCTTCCGCGCGCCCTCCCACCACGAGCGCCCCGTGCCACCGCCGCCCAAACCGGCCGGTCGCCGCCGCTGACCGGCCGCTCCCACCCCTTCACAAGGAGTCCCCTGAACCGCCCCGCCCACCTCAGCGACGCCGACTGGGCCGAGTACCAGCACTGCCAGGCCGAGCACGACGACCTCATGGCGCAGGTCGCCGACCGCGAAGCCCAGATGGAACACGGCCTGATCGCCGCCTACGACGAGTACGAACTCGATTTCAGTCCAGTGCCGAAACCTGAGGCCACCCCCGATCGCCGGATGCCTCCGCCGCACCGCACGCCGGCCTCCCACAGGAGGAGCCGTGGACTCTGACGGCGCGAGCACCCCGGACGCCCTCCGTGCGGCTGCGCTCGCGCCGCCTCCCGACCATCGCAACGTGGACACCTCGTGGTGGCAGGAGCTGTGGCGCCGCCACGCGCACATCACCACGCCGCTGCGAGAGCGCGGGCTGGAGTGCGACATCGAGTTCGGCCTCAGCGCCTACATCGTGCGCGTATCACTCCCCGACGACAGCTACCTGATCATCAGCCCACCACAGGAGCCGTCCTGCGACCGTCCGCCGGGAGACCCGGAGGGCTGGACCGCGACCCGTGAGCACCCCGACGACCAGGCGCTGTTCGAGGTCGTCTACGACTCGGCTCCCTCCCACGACCCCGGTGCACTCCAGCGGCCCGAAGTTCGCCACGGCGGCAGCGCTCAGCCCCTGATCGAGGCGATCGACCATCGCCTCGCCCAGCTCGGGCTGCTGCCGCATCCCGGCTCGCCCACCACAGACCCGCACGCGGGCCCGGCTACGCCGACGCACCACGCACCGGAGGCGGCAGACCTGCTCGACAAAGCAGAGCGAGCTCCCGCCTACGTCTACGGGGACGCGATGCTCGCTCTGACCGACCGGCTCAACGGAGCCGAGTCGCATGCGGAAGCCGCCCTCCTGCTGCACCAGATCCTTGAGCCCACCAACGGCCTACTCGAACGGCTCGGCGAGTTCTTCGAAGCAGCTGGGGAGAAGGCCAAGGAAGCCGAAGAGGACGACGGCTTCGACCTGTCCTACGACCTCGCCGACGCCGCCGCCGAGATCCGCAACCTCGCAGAGGTGCTGCACCTGGCTGAGGACCGGATGCGGACACTGACCCCGCTCCTGCCGGCACCGCGGCTCCCGCCCGCCCCGGCCTGTCCACCGTCCCTTCCCTCGCGAGCCCTCCCAGCAGCGCAGCCACGGCACACACGCTGACGCGCGACCAGCGCCTCTCTCCAGGCACACATGACCCCGCCCCGCACCGCCCTGTCCGCCTTCGCTGCCGCTCTGGCCGCACGTCTACCGGGCACCTGGACCAGCGAGTACCAGCGCCACGCGCGGTACGCGGACCAGTTCCCCCGAGCCGAGCAGCTCTGGGACACCGGCCACGTCGAGCACATCGTCAGCTAGTACGTCCTCACCCACAACGCCGTGCTCCACGGGCCAGCCGGCCAGCGGCTGTTCGTGGCCGAGCGGCCCCGCTACCCGCACCAGTTCGTCGTCGGCGCGCTCGCCCCCGACGGCCCGCGCATAAAGCCCCACCGCTCCGCAACGGTCAAGGAGCCCAACAGCATCGCCGTCGCCAAAGACCCCGCGCGTACGGCGGCACGAGTCGCCCGACGGGTGCTCCCCCGCTACCAACAAGCCCTGCAAGCAGTACTCGACAACGCGACCGACGAGCCCGACCTCCCGCACCGGCCCGCCTACCCCAGGTCGACCAGGTCCTCACCCTGACCCTGTACGGCGACGGAGTCCTCGGCGCGCCGTACGGGAGCGTGCCAGCCGATGCCCGCATGACGCTGTACGCCCACGGCTTCCAATACCACCCGCAGCAAGCAGCGTTCCTCCTGCCCACCGCCTACGGGGAAAGCGGTCGCGCCCTTCGCGTCCACGGCGTGGTCCAGCAGCTCACGGCCAAGGGCATCGGCGTGAACCTGCGCCATTCGGCGCCCACCACCAGCGCCGCCCTTTCCCCGGCGCCGCCGAAAGCCACACCCTCGGCCAGCCGTACGCGCTGACCCAGCCCTCTGATCGATCCGGAGAACTCCCTGTCCACACGCTCCTTCATCGCCCGCCCCACCGACCACATGGGATACAGCGGCATCCACGTCCAGCTCGACGGCCTGCCCAGCCACCACCTCCCGCTGCTCCTGGCCGCCTATCAGTACAAGTTCCGACGGGACGTGGAGGCCATGTCCCGGCACCTCATCGACGATGTCACCGTCGGCTGGGAGGAGCTGGGCACCGATCTCCTCGACGACGCCCCGCCCGCGCTCGTGGCCGCGCTGACCGGCGGCGAGCACTGGCCCAGCCGTACCCTCGACCACCTGATCACCCCGGACGGCTCCCCGCCGGCGCGCATGTCGCTCACCGACGTGACCGTTGACACGCAGGACATGCAGTGGGGGTACGTCCTGCACGAGGAGGGCATCGAGGTGATCAGTCTCCTCCACGAGTACATCGGACCGGTCGTGGACTGGGCCGTCGACCCGCGCACCGCCTTCAACGACCACCCGGCGGCCTGGTCCTCCCTCGACCCCGTACCGGTGCTCCGGGCATCGCGCAGCGCGCCGCCCCCGAGCACTCCCGCCGCATCCCCCGCACGGGCCGGCACCCCGCGCCCCGCCACGCGCCGCTAGTTTCCCTCTCGTCTCCCCCGGAGCCTTCTCTGCCCCCGCATTCCCCTCCCCTGATCACCGTCGTCATCGCCAGCCGTCTGCGCGAAGACCGGCTCGACTACCTGACCGCCATGCACGCCAGCCTCACCCGGCAGTCCGTGCCCTGGGAGGCCGTGATCGCGCTCGACGGTGCCTCGCCCGACCGCCTGCCGACCCCGCTCGCGCAAGACCCCCGCATCCGCACCCTTGCTCTGCCCCGACCGGTCGGCGCCGCCTGCGCCCGCAACCTCGCCCTCGCCCACGTCCGCACCCAGTACACCAACTGGGCAGACGACGATGACGAGTTCACCGACAACGCCATGTCCCTACGACTGAACACCCTGGAATCGACCGGGGTCGGATGGTGTGCGGGATGGAGCGAGGACGAGCACACGGACGGATCGACCACCCTGTGGCGCTGCCCAACGCCGCCCGGCCTGCACGAGGCCGGCGACGTGTGGACGTACTGGAAGTCCCCGGCGAACACCATCCCGATCGGGCCGACCACGATCCTCGCCCGCACCGACCTCGTGCGCGCCGCCCCGATGGGCGGCCTCGTCCAGGGCGAGGACTACGTGGCGGCCCTCGGCGTGACCGCTCTCGCGCCCGGAATCCTCCTGCCGGTCCCCGTCTACCGATACCGCAAGTGGGACGGGCAGATGACCGCCCAGGCGGGATACGACCAGTTGGAGGCGGCGGCCCGGGAGCATGCCTGGTCCTACGGCCGCAGCCTGCGCGCGGTCATGCGCCGCGGTGAGGACGAGGTCGATGGCTGAGGCGCAGATCATCCTGGCGCACAGCCGGGAGTCGGGCCTCGTCGCCTTCGCCGCGGGCGAGCAGCACCCGTGGGCGCACACCACCCTCGCGGAGAGCGGCTTCAGTCGGGATGCCGACGGCGTCTGGCACCTGCCCGCGGACGGCAACGGGTCCACGGTGGTCGATCTGGTCGCGTGCGCGAAACGGCACCGCACCAGCGTGCACACGAGCAGCCGGCGTTTCATCGGCGATGCCGCCCGCGACCTCGGGCGCCACCTGCCCGGGCATTGGAACGTGTCGGTGGAGATCTACTCCCATCCCGCCTGGCAGGAAGACTTGGTGCCCTGGATCTGGGACAGCGGCGAACTCGGCCGCGTCCTGCAGAGCGAGCGGATTCCGTACGCCGCCACGCTCACCGACACGGTGCACGGCACCATGCTGCTGTTCATCGAACGCCCGGGCCGTCAACTCGGCTACCTGGTCGGCGCCTTCGCCCCGGAAGGGCTCGAAGAGGGCTACGGCGATCCGCACGCGCCGCGCAGTATCGTCCTGCCGCCGTTCCCCGGACGGGCGGCCCAGGCCGTCACCGACCGGTACCTGCCCTCCTACGAGCAGGCCGTCCACGCCCGCCGGACCTCGGCCATCGCCGCCGTACTCGGGGGCATCCGCGCCGAGCACGACACCTGGCAGGCCATGGTCGCCTCCGGCCGCCACAGCGACGCCAGCCCGCTGAGCGCCGCCGCCCGCGGCGCCGCGACCGAGGAATTCCTCGACCACTCCTGGCGCCGCTTCCTCACCCTCGTCGACCACGCCCCGACGCTGCTCGACCGGTGCGCTCCCGCCAGCAGCCCGTGGCCCGACGACGCCGCAGCGCTGTCCCGCCTGGCCGGTGCCGTGAGCGATGCCGAGAGCCTGCTCGACGAGTTGGTCCACGGCGGTCCTGTGCTGTCGCAGGAGCGCAATGCCCGCGCGTGGCCGGCCATCGAGACCTGGCTCACCGACGGCGAGATCTTCCTGCGTCAAGCCCGCGTGAGCGCACCCCACCGCCGCCCCGTCCTCCCCGTCGCCTCACCCGCCCAGTCCCTAAGTGCGGCCCGTCCCGCGCACCGCAGCCACTGACAGCCCCCGCCCCGTCAACGTCAGGAGAACCCCTCCCCCTTGCAACCCGGCACCCACTTCGCCTTCGGCGCCCACGACACACACGGTGTCGTCGCCTCCTTCACCTCCTCCGTGCCCGCGCACATCGCCCACTGGTACCTGGAGCGCGAGCAGTTCGAGCCCATCCCCGGTGAACGCGGGCTGTACCGGCTCAACGAGCCCGAGCGCGACGGCTCGCGCCGCACCCGCCAGGCCGTCGACGATCTTCGCCTCCTCGGCTACACGGTGCAGGCCGACATGCGCCTCGACCCGGCCCTCTCCACAGGCCCACCACTCCCGGTCCTGCCGAACGGACTCCCAGAACGCCGCCGCCGTCTCGCCCAGGCCGCCGCCGGCCGAACGACGCAGCGTCGCGCCACACCGCCCACCACCTCCGCGCCGGCCGCCCGGCCGATCCCGCCGAAGCCCACCTACGCACCGACCGTCCACCTGACGGCCCCGAGTGGCGGGCGGTCCCGATGACGTCCCCAAACAACCCGGCTCCCGACGACCCTCGGCCGGTGGTACCCGAACTTGCCAACGCTGCCCGCGACTTCCGGCTGCGGATAGCGGTCATCGACCACGAGACCGAAACCGCGCTCGACATGACACGCGACCGCTACGGCCGCACCCTCCACTCAGACGCCGCGGCAACCGCTCGCGCCCGCCGCGACAAGGCGGCGGTGGAGGCGTACACCACCCATCTCGCCCCGCACACCCACGCCCTGCTCGACTCCGCCCGCCGTGCACTCGACGAGCTGCCGCCCGCCCGGCATCTGGCCGGGTGGCGGGCCGTGCTGGACGGCCTGGCCGCCTCCGCCACCGAGATCCGCCGGACGCTCGACCGTCCGGCCGCCCCCGGCTCCCCGGCCGAACGCGCACAGCGCGCGGCCCTGTGGCCGCACCTCGCTGCGTGGGCGGATCACGGCATCATCGCCAGCAACCTCGCCGACCAGAGTGATGGCCAGCACCACAAGGCCCCGCTGACCGAAGAGGAACAGCGGGTGTGGACCGAGAGGGCCCAGGCCGCTCAGAGGCGAGGCGAGCTGGAACTGACCGAGTCCTGGTACGCCGCCGACGGGCAGCCGATCACCCTCGCCTACCTGGTCGAAGACGACGACTCGACGCTGGTCGCGCTGCGAGGAGACCCGGACGCACCGGGCTGGCAAGTGATCGGTCACTACACCCACGAATACGAGGCAGGAAAGGTCCTGCCCGCCCCGGTCCCGCCCGGCGTACTGCGCACAGACGTCTCCCGGTTCAACCGCCCAGCGACAGCCCCGGAGATGTCGCTGCAAGAACTCATCCGCGACGTCGTCGAAGGCCGCACCGCGGGTGACGCGTCCGACGCGCTCCTCAGCGCCGTCCAGCGCGGCTACGACGCGGGCCCGATGGTCCGTCTCCAGGAACTCCTGGAAATGAGCGGTCAGTTCGCCGGCGCGCTGGGGACCGTGCAGGGCCGCCAGATCGCCGCCCGCCTCGCCGCGCTGGGCCGGCAGATCGAGTTCCTCACCCGCGAAGTCGAGGAGGCGGCCGAGGACCTCGGCGCGACCGTCGCCGTCCTGCCGCCGCACCGCACCCCCGTGCTGCGCGTGCGCCCGCGCCCCGCCGTGGACACCACACCCCCCACCCCGCCGCCCCGCGCCAGCACACCCGCCCGCCACCGCTGAGCGCCGAAAAAGCACCTAGGGCACTTCCAACCCTTTTGAGGAGATCCATTTTATGGCCGTTGTTGGTACACCCGGCTATCGGAACGTGCGGAAAGGCGAGTCAGGTAGCTGCGGGGCGGTGAGGCCCGCCCTGGAGCATGTCGGCAGTCATTGCCCATCGTTCGTGGTCCAGCCACGCACCGTGGATGTGCTGGAAGCTCCGGGCCCGCCTCGCCTTCGCCCAACACCCCACCGCTTTCCCGCCACCACCGATAGGAGATCCGCCTTGCCCGAAGCACCAGCAGAGCCGTTCATGACGATCCGGCACACCCTCACCGGCGAGATCACCACCACCGGCTACAACGCCGCCGCCCGGCGGATCCTGCTCCAGGACGGCTTCGAAGAGACGCCGGGCTGCGCCTGCCGAGCGACGGAACCCGGTACGGAGCAGACACACGGGCCTGCTCGGCAGCCAGCGAGCTGCTCGGCGCCGGCCATCCCGTGCACCTGGACCGAGCCCTCGGTCGGCCGGTGAGCGACGACGGTACGCCCCGGTTGGCCCGCTCGCCGATGTCGGCACAGTCCGTGATCCGCTCCGAGAGCGGCCAGCCTCCCCAGCGCATCGCCAACCCCGCCCGCACCCGCACCTGTTGAAAGATCCTCGATTTGACCACACCCGTAACGCCTACCAGTCCAGCGCGCACCAAGGGCGGCGAACTACGGGCCAAGGTGGCCCGACTGCTGGCCGACCGGCCGGCGGACACGCTCACCATCGGGGACATGGCCAGGCAGCTGGGCCACTCCCACGGCGCCGTCCGCAACGCCGCCCTCACCCTGGTGCGACGCGGCGAGGCCGACCAAGGCGGAAGGGGACAACCGGAGTTCCGCGCGAACGCGAAAACCGCCGCAGCCGCGCAGACCGCTGTGATCAGCCCACCGGGCACCCACTCTCCCCGCGCCCAGGCGGCCACGGCCCGCACGACCATTCCCGCAGCAGCCACGCCCAGGCAGACCGGCCCGATCCGCCGCGCGGGGGGCCAGGTCTACCACCCCCGGGAGCTGGCCGATCTGCCCGACGTCGAGGCGTTGAATCGCTTGCGCGACGCCGACGTGCCGGTGCTGCTCTACGGCCCTCCGGGCACCGGCAAGACGAGTCTGGTCGAGGCGGCGTTCCCGGACCTGCTCACCGTCGCCGGTGACGGCGACACCACGGTCGGCGACTTGATCGGCGAGTACACACAGGACGACGCGGGAGGCTACGTCTTCCAGTACGGTCCGCTGGTCACCGCGATGACCGAGGGCCGCGCCCTGCTGATCGACGATGCCACCTTGATCTCACCGAAGGTCCTGGCGGCGCTGTACCCCGCAATGGACGGGCGCAGGCAGATCCAGGTCAAGGCCCACAAGGGCGAGACCATCAAGGCCGAGCCGGGCTTCTACGTGGTGGCGGGCCACAATCCCGGCGTCCACGGGGCGGTTTTGACCGAGGCGCTCGCGAGCCGGTTCAGCGTGCAAATCCAGATCGGCACGGACTACGACCTCGCCCTGGCCTTGAGGATCGATGCCCGGGTGGTCCGGGTCGCCCGACACCTCGCCCACCAAGTCGAACTCGGCGAGCTGGGCTGGGCCCCCCAACTGCGGGAACTGCTCAGCTACCAGAAGACCGAGGCCGTCCTCGGCACCAAAGCCGCGCTCGCGAACCTCGTCGGCATCGCCCCTCTGGAGGATCGCGACGCCGTCGCCGCCGCCGTCATCAAGGCTGCCGGCGTCAAGAAGATCGCGCCCCTCACCCTCGGCAAGCAGCTCTCCGCCTCGGCCGTCCGACAGCCCCCGGGCAGCACCGGCTCCGCACACCGGGGCCGCTCACGGTGAGCGCCCACCACCACGTCCAGTCCCCCGCCACCACGCCGGACGACGACGCCGACCTCGCGCGATGGGACGACGACGGCGCCCCGCCCGCGCAACCCCGTTCCTCCCCGCACTTGTGGCTGCGCGTGGGAGCCGAACTCGGCGACCGGCTGGTCGCCCTCTCCGGCCGCCAGGACCTCCTCGTCACCTGCCGCCCCGGCACACGCAGCGGCGCACCGGCCGCGTTCTTCCCCACTCTGGGCGAGGTCGAGTTCGACGCCGGCCTGTTCGCCCCGCTTAAGCCCCACGAGATCCATCCGCGGATCGTGGGCGACGAGGAGCGGTATCCCGCCGCCTGGGGAGTGTTCGTCCACGAGGCCGCGCACGCGGCCCACTCCATCTGGACGGCGCCTGCCGGAGCGAACCCCCGTGTCGTCGAGGCCGCGCTCCTGCTGGAGGAGAGCCGTGTCGAAGGCGCACACCTGATCACGCGGCCCACGGACCGCACGTACCTGCGCACCAGTGCCCGAACCCTGGTCATGCCCGACATCGCCCACCCCACCCTCCAGGGCATCGAGCACGCCGCCGCCGTGGCGGCCCTGGTCCTCGGCCGCCGTGACGTCGGCATCCTGGACGCCGGCGAGACCCGGGCCGTCGCCGATCTGTGCGAAAAGGTGCTGGGCGCAAACCTGCTGGCCACACTCACCCGCATCTGGACCGCAGCCCACCAGTGCGCCGACCACGACGCCACGACCATGCTCGCGCACGCTCAACAATGGTGCGACGCTCTGGACACCGCGGCCCCCGCCCTGCCCGTGCCGGAGAACCTCACCGATCTGTTGTCCGGCGCCGTGGGGGTCGTCATGGACAGCACGGCAGCCACCGACGCCGCCGACCTCGCGGCACAAGCCGCAGCGACCAACGCCATGGCCACCCGCTCAAGGGCACAGGCCAACGACCGCGCCCAGCAGGCCAGTCGGCGACGCCAGGCCGCCGCCACCGCAAGGTCCGTCTTCAACCCCGGCGGCGGCACCGTCAACCCCGACGGCACACCCGCGCCCTACAGCAACCCTGTCACCGGCACCCGCCGGCCTACCGCCGCTGAGAAGAGCGCCGCCGCCCGCCTGAGCCGCGCCCTGCGTGCCGCCGCCTACCGCGAGCGGACCGAGGAGCGGACCACCAGCCCCACCCCGCCCGGCCGCCTCAACATGCGCGCGGCCCTCGCCCGCGACGCTCAGCGCGCGGCCGGGTCGGTCCCCACCGCACAACCGTTCACCCACACCCACCGCCGGAACTCCCCCACCCCACCGCTGCGTGTGGGTATCGCCGTCGACGTCTCCGGCTCCATGCGTGCCGCCTGCGCGCCCGTCGCGTCCGCTGCCTGGATCGTGGCACGCGCAGCAGCCCTGACCGACCCCGACTCCCGTACCGCCACCATCGCCTACGACAAGCACCTGACCGCACTTACCCGACCCACCCACCGCGCACCAGAGCGCGTGACGACGTTCGATGCCAACGGCGGCCACCACAACCTCGGCGACGCCATCGACGCACTCGACCACGGCCTCGAACTCAGCCGCCCCGGCGCTGGCCGCCTCCTCGTGATCGTCACCGACGCCCGGTACGGCAGCGACGAAACCACTCAAGCCGTCACCCGCATCAAGCAGCTCACGACCGCCGGCTGCGCCGTACTCCAACTCACCCTCACCCCGAACTCCCACCACTTGCCGGGCACCACCTTGCTGCACCTGCCCCAGCCCTCCAGCGCTCCCGTCGCCATCGCCACGGCGGCCACAGACGCCATCCGCAGGACACGCTGAGACAACACAGAAGACAGAAAGCAGGAACAACCACGTGGCAGTACGCACGACGTGGAACATCGTCCACAGCTGTGGACACGAAATCCCGCATGATCTTTCCAACCGTCCCGCCGACCGGCGCGCGGGATTCGCCCGCTGGCTGGAGGCACGCGACTGCACCGACTGCTGGAAGGCCGCCCGCGACGAGGACGGCGCCGGCAAGGAGGAATGGCTGGCCGCCAAGCGGGCCGCGGAGCAGGAGGCTGCCGTCGCGTGGGCGAAGCAGTTCGAGATGCCGCAGTTGGAAGGCACCGAAAGGGCCCGGGACTGGGGGGCGCGTTCACGCCACCAGCTGATGACGGGCGCGCACACCGCGCTGGTCGTGGAGGGGAGTTGGGACGAGGCGGACTGGGCGGCGCTGGAGGAGAAGGCCCGCTCCGTCACGCGCGCCGGGTGGTGGATAGATCAGCGGGACGCGGAGGGCACTGACGTGCTTGAACTCCTCGACGCAGCCACCGAGACGGACCGCGGGACGGAGAACCCGTTCCGCTGACGGCGGGGGAACATAGCCGGGAAACGCCGGTTAGCCAAACCGGCGTTCGTGCGGACCATTGTTCCTCCCACCCCGCCAGCGTTTGCGTGGAAGGAACCGCATGTCCCAACCCCCGCCCACTTCGGCGTTCGCGCCGACCCCTGACCCGCTCACTCCCGACCGGGATATCACCCACGCCCACTTCCAGGCCGGTGACACCGTCGTCGTCCTGAAGGGGGTGGCCGGCGGTGAACTGTGGGGGGATGCGATGCGCGTCGTCGCCCCGTCCTGGCACGCCCTGACCGACGAGGACGGATGGCGCCTGCGGGATGCGACCGGCGGAGCCCAGTCCTACGTCACCGCCCACCCCCGCTACCTCGTGCACCTCTCGCGCCGCTGCCCCGACTGTTTGATCTACCTGCGGGCCATGGAGGACGCTCTCCTTGCGCGGTTCGCCGGCCGCGACGAGCTGATCGACTGCGGCTGGTACACCACCACCGCTCTGGGCCAGCTCGTGCACATCGCCGACATCGGGGGCGGCCGGTGATCCCCCGCCTCAATGAGCGAGCCCACACGCCGCACGACCCGCTCGCCGAGGCACTGGGGCGGCCGGTCTTGCCGGGCGAGGGCATGACGGAGCACACGGTCGTCGCCTACTGGCCGGGCCTGGAGTACTTCGCCCCGGACGACGAGCACCGCACCTGGACGTCCGACCAGTGGGCCGAGCACCTCGAAGACCCCTACCTGGAGCACCCGTTCGCCGTCAGCCCGGACGGCGACCGGCGGCCGATCCTCCACATCGACGTCCGCCTCCACCCGGACGACCGGGACCTGACCGGCCCCGAGTGGGCTGAAATCGCCCACCGGCTCGCACGGGCCGCCGGCATCGAGATTCCCGGCAAGGAGGACGGCTGCCGGTGGATCGCCATTCAGACCCAGTCCGACCGCTTCGACCTGATCGCCAACCTGATCCACCTCGACGGTGCGTGGCACGCCCCTCCCACAGACGTCCTGCTGCGCCTCTCGGACGAGGCGCGCCGCATCGAGCAGGACCTCCACCTGATCCCCCTACGCACCGGACTCACCTCACGGCCTGCCATCCGTACGGCGCCCACGGCATCGGCCCAGCTCGGACGCATCCTCACGCAGCTCGCCGACGAGCAGGCCGGCCCGCTGGCCACGGTCCGCGGACTCATCGAGCACACCGCGCACCGCATCGCCCGCCAGCCCGGCGCCGCCGGCACGGGCACGGCGCACCACCTGGAGCTGATCGCCCGCCGCCTGAACGCCATCCAGCAGGACCTGGACACCGCCGCCGCGCACATGGTCCAGCCCCGGGTCGCCGCCGTAGCGCCCGCCGCCCGGCACACCGTCCACCGATCGCCGTAGGAGAAACGTCTATTTGCCCCGTACCGACCGTTTCCTGGACATCCGCCGTGACCCGTACTCCGACGAACTCCTGGCCCGCGGCGGCGACTTCGAAGCGCACAGCGTCCTGCAGCGCGCGGGCTTCATCGCCGTCGTCCGCCTCCACGAGACCTATCACCGCGCCCCCACCGGCCTCGCCCCGGACGACGAGAACCGCCTCGCCACCGACGCCGTCGCCCGCCTGAGGGCCACCGGATACAACGTCGACTGCGAGGCAGACTTCGACACCGATCACCGCCCGTCGCGATACCCCCCGCTGGGCTCCTCCGTCGCCCACCTCGCCGAGCGCATCCGCGACGCCACCACCACCGACGAGGCGGCCGACGCACTGACCGAGCTGACCGCCGCCCACGACGGCATCTTCGCCGCGCTGGAGGAAGTCCTCACCGCCACCGCCGACTTCCACGACGGGCTCGGCCAGCCGGCCGACCCTCACATCGCACGGCGGCTGCGCTACCTCGCCGACGAGAACCTGCGCGTCATCCGCACCGACCTCGCCCACACCCGCAACACGCTCGCCGACCGGCACGCCCCGCACCCCGGCCGCAGCACCTGCACCGGGGAGGTCCCCGCCACCGAACGCGAGCGCTCCGCCGTGTGCGCCTGCCCACCCCCACCACGCGCGCTTCCGGCCCCGCCGCCCTCGGTCGCCGCCGGACTGCGCCGCTGACCCCCACCTCGCCCAAGGACACCATGCACGACAACGACACCTCCGCGCGCCTCGCCTCCTACGCCGACGTCCTCGCCGGCGAACTCCCCGGCGACTGGACCAGCACCTACCACCCCTACGACGACAAGGACGACCTGGCCGAACTGACGGACCAGATCTGGGACTTGGATCTCGTCGCCGCCGCCCTGGCCGAGCAGCCGCTGCAGCAGGCGGCGGTCCTGTCCCGCCCGGACGGCACCCAACTCGTCGTTCTGGACCGGCCCGGCGCCCGCGAGGGCTTCCTCATCGCCGCCGTCGCACCGCGCGATCTGCCCGACGAGGCGTACCGCGACGTGCGCGAACCCAACGGCATCGCCCTGGCGGACGATCCGTTCCTGGGGGCCGAGCAGGTCGCCGGCGACCTGCTCGCCCGCTACGAGACCGCACTCGCCCACGTCCGCCACAACACGCCAGCCACGATCGAGCCATCCGGGCCCGACCGGGTCGTGCTGACCTGGCAGGCCGACGGCAGCCTTGCCGCCGACCCCGTCGGCACGATGGCCCAGGACGTACTGGCCGCCCACGGCTTCGAGGCGGACCAGCAGAGCGGCATCTACCGTCTCAACGGCGACGACACCACCGTCCAGGCCCACGCCGTCCGCGCGACCGGCCGACGGCTGAATGCCCATGGCATCGCCCTCGCAATCCAGCATCCCTCGGGCCGGATCACCCCCGCCACCACACCGGCAACCACGCCTCCGGCCCCGGCCGCCGCCCGGGCCTCGGCGACCAGGACCCGATGAGGAAAGGCGAGCCCGACTTCGCGGTGTGGGAGTACATCACCATCACCAAGGACTCCCACACCAAGCTGGTCATCGCCCTCGGCGGCACCCAGGAAGCAGCCGGCATCCTCCAGCGAAACGGCTTCCTCAACACCCCCGGTCCCCGGAGCGAGTACCACCAGCTCCCTCACGGCCTCCCGGCAAAGGAAGAGAGCCACAGGGCCACGGCCGCCTCGCACACCCTGCTCGCCGCCGGATACAGCGTCCACCTCGACCCGGCGCTGAACGCCTTCGACCCGCCCGACGACGACCGCGAAGCCGCCCTGCGCTACCTCGCCCAGCTCTCCCGACGGGCCCTCGACGCTCGCAGCGGTGGCGAGGTCGCCGCAGTCCTGACCGAGCTCGCCGAACCCGATGCCGGCCTGCTGCCTCTCCTGCGCGAGGCCGTCGTCGGCACCTGCATCGGCTGGTCCCAGCTGCTCAAGACCGCCGGCGCCGACCCGGAGGCGACCGCGCAGCTCGGGGACACGGCCCATGCCCTCGCCCGCGCCGAAGACAGCATCCTCCTCGCCCGCAATCACGCCGCGCGTGCGGCCCACCGGCCGGCACCCGCCACGACGCCGCCCAGCCCGGCGCAACCATCCACCCCCATGTCCCGCCACCGGTGAACCGTAGAACCGTCTCTGGGAAACCGAGCCGACGACGAATGCACCGACATCGGTGTTCGCGAACAACTCGTCACGCTGCTCGACCCGTTGAGTTGCGAACGCAACACCATCCAGCCCCCAAGCGCCCAGGGCCCGACCCACGCCTGGCATCAGGCGCCCGGACACCTCAGCTGGGACGAAACGAGGCGGCTGGCCACGCGTGCCGTTCCCACTCTGCTCACAGCCCCGTACGCCGTTCACATCCCCGCCCATCTCTTCGGCCAAGCCGTCTACCGCCGCGCCGCGATGGACATCCGCGCACAGCGGGCGGCAGAGGCTTCGCCCGCATCGCCGCGCCGGCCCCGCCGCTCGCGGGGCTGAATCATCCCTGCCCGCTGTCCGTCCGACAGGAGTCCACACCCGCGTGCCTGCCCGTCAGCCGTCTGCCGTCCCCTACGTCCTGGCCGCTCCCGGCTACCTCACTGGCGCAGGTGGCTGGGAGCAGCTGACCGAGCTGCTGCTGCGCGGGCACGGCTGGCACAACGTGTCCACGATCGACCAGCACACCGCGCTGGCCAGCCCCGACGGGCGCCTGCACCGCCTTCAGCCCCCACACCCCGCTCGCCGTGGTCACGGCGTTCACCCGCAGTCTCGCCCGCGGCGATCCGCTACCGCGGACGGCCATCGGAACACCGCTGTACGGCTGCGGGCCCCACACCCGCCTGGCCCGCACAGCGCACGGGTGGCACGACGAGCAGGCGCTGCTCGAAGCCCGGATCACCGACGCCCGCACCAAGCGGACCACCGCATCGGAGAGCGCCGCGCCTGCACCGAAGCCCGTCCGGGCCACAGCGGCCACCCGTATCCGCTGACCCGCACGGCCCCCGCACGCCACCACCCTCTTCGTTTCCCCCGTCTTCCCTTCGTTCAGGAGCCTTCCGTACCCCGCATTCCCCTTCGTACCGAGCCACCACCGATCGCCGCCGAGCGTCGGCCTCGGCTGACCGTCCTCCTCTTCCGCCGCTACCTGCGCGCCTGCACCCCGACCGGTCCCGACCACACCGTGCCCCTGGCCGGCGCGCGCCCCGAGAACGTGCTCGCCGAGGCCCACCGAATCGGCCACCACCATCACCACTGAGCCCGCACCGCACCCTGGAGGAGCATGGACCACCGCACTCTGAACTCGGTGAGGCTGGCCGACGAGATCACCCGCCAGCTCGGCCAGCTCGCCGACCACCTCTCGCAGCTCCCCCCGCCCCAGGCCGCGCAGGTCATCGCCCGCGTCCTCGACCCGGACACCGGAGTCCTGGGCGGCATCTCCCACCTCGTCGCCACCGGCAGCGTGTTCGCCAAGGACCAGGCCGAACGAGGCGCCCTCCCCGCGGAGGTGTGGCTCGCCCTGGGCCGCGCCTCGAACGAACTGCACGACATCAGCTTCGACCTGGACGAACACAAGGAAACCCTGCAACGCGTCGGCACCCAGCCCTCCACCGTGGCGAAGCCCCCGGCGCCCGCACCGCTCGTCGTCCGGCGGCACCGGTGAGGAAGAAGCAATGGCAGGGCTGGGGGCCAGGCGAGCAGGCCGAGCAGCACTACCTCGTCCAGCCTCGCGCTCTCGCCGGCGGCGGCGACGTGCGGCACGTTTCGGAGTTCCTGCGCGCCTCGGGATGGCGGGACAGGTCCAAGACGGGCGGCCCGCTGCTCATGGAGAGCCCGGACCGCACCGTCCGTGTGGCCTACGACCCCTACGTCCTGCCCGGCGGGTGGACCGTTCACGGCCAAGCGGACGACCCCAACGGCGCGTGGTCGGCGCACCTGGGCCGGCAGACCCCGGTGGAGATCGTCGCCGGTCTGACCGACGCCCTCACCCAACCCCGCTCGGCCCACGCTCCCAACGTCTGGGCACCGTTGGAGGAGCAGAACTGGCACACACGCTTGGAGGGCGAGCGCTACACCGCGACCAGCCCCGAGGGGGCTGCGTGGATGCAGTACCGCCACAGCCCCGACGGTTCGGCGATGTGGTGGACCGGCGCGAAGGACAAGCAGGGAAACGGCTGGACGGCCAACTTCACCCCGAACACCCCGATGTACCTGGTGCAAGCCTTCTCGGCCGAACTCGCCAACCCCGATCCCGTGATGCGCCCGCGCGGGCGTGTCCCGCACAGCGCACAGATCCGCACCTGGTCGGTCTCCGTCAAGCCCTCCCAGCTCCGTGCGTGGCAACAGGCCCGGATCACCGCCGCGCGCGCCGCCACCTGGGCCCGCAACAGCGCCCGAACTACTCGGCCACGCACCACCGCCCGTCCCCACACCCCCGCCGGCGGCACCCGGACCCGCCGCTGACCCGCCGCCCCGCCCTACGGAGCCCGATGCCCGCACTCACCCCGGACACCATTCACACCGCGACCGAAACCCTGTCGGACCTCACCGACTACCTGCGCCAAAACCCCGACCCCGTAGAGGCCCTCGCCCTCGTCGAGCCCCTTCTCGACGAGTACACGGGCCTGCCCGTCCAGCTCGCCGACACCCTGCGCGCCCTCGCCCGTGCCCTGCAGGAGGCCCCGGACGTCCCGCGCACCGCCCAGGTCGACCTTCTGATCACCGAACTCCGCACGGCAGCCTGGGAGCAGGCCGACCAGCACACCCTCCACTACGTCCTGGACGACCTCCGCCACCTGTACGGCAGCGTCGGCGGGAGCGAGCCGGGGTGTGGCCGGTGCCGCTGAGTGAACGGCAGGTCGCCGCGTTCGCCGACAAGCACGCCTGGCAGATCCCCTTCGACACCAGCCCCCGCCATCTCGCCGGCCCCGGGGATGCCCGCCACGTCACCCACGGCCTGGCAGCCGCCGGATGGAGCGCCGTCTCCGACCCGTTGAGTGCCGAGGTCGTCCTGCGCAGCCCCGATCTGCGCCACCGCCTCCAGTTCGACCCGCAGTCCCACACCTCCGCGTGGTGGCGGCTGCGGGCGGAGTCCACCGACACCGAGCCCGGCTGGTATGCCGAGTTCGGCGAACTCGTGCCCGCCGAGGTCCTCGCCAGCTTCACGGACGCTCTGGTCGTCCGCCCTCAGCAGGCGGATCCATGGCAGCCGGTGATCTCGGCGGGGTGGCACCGCGACTCGGACGGCACAGCGCGCTCGCCGGACTCCATGTGCCGTATCGAACTGCGCCCGTTGAGCGAATTCCACGACCGGCCGTCCTGGCACGTCGAGACCCGCGAGTCCGGCCACAAAGAGTTCCCCGGCCCGCTCATCTGGCACGCGTACTTCGACGAACGCACCCCCGCCCACCTTGTCGGATCGTTCCTCGCCGCGCTGGCCAACCGCAGCCCGCTCCAGCGCGGCCTGTACGACCGCACCGGCCACTACAGCGCTGTGCAGGAGCCCAGCCCACTGCGCCCGCAGGATGTGGTCGACGCCCACACTGCGCGCCTTGAGTCCCTTCGCGCGCAGGCACGCTCCGCCCGCCGGCACCAGACGAAACCCGCCACTACAGCGGCGAAGACCGGCCCGGCCCAGCCGGCCGCCCGCCGCTGAACCGACAGGACCCTCCTCATCTCCACCGACCACCACGCACACCGCGACTTCCTCCGTCACCTCGACGGCTACCTGAGCGACAGCAAGAAGATCCTCGACGCCTGGGACGCCTACTCCGAGGAGCACACCGACCTCGACGGCTGGCCCTACGACGACCACGCCTACGGCCTGCGCGCGAGCCAGCGCGACGCCGACACCCACACCGCGTTCGAGGCGCTCCGCAACGGCGCCCGTCACCTGCTGGCCACGGCCGAGACCCAGCTGGTCCAGCTGCCGCAGAACACGGTGCAAGGCCGCTGGGTCTACCAGTTGGGTGTTCTGCGCGACGCCCTCGACCGGCTCGACGAACTGCACCAGCAGTGGCTGGCCGCCCGAGACGCCCTTCCCGCCACCGCCACGCCCGGTACCGCCGGCTTCGACGACGCCCTCGCCGAGCATCACGCCGAATCGTGGGGCTACCTCGACGACTGGGCCACCCACGGCAAAGCCCTCCGGGAAATCAACTCCGCCGCCCGCAAAGCCCGTTCACCCCTGGCCCCCATACCGATCCCGGCGCTCATGCGGCGGCGCGCGGGCCGGAAGTGAGCATGCCCCCGACTTCCGAGACCGTCGAGGTCGACTTCATCTCCCCGCGCCACCTCGCCGGCGGCGGTGATCCCGCCTGGATCACCGTCCCCCTCCACCGGGCCTGCGGCTGGAGACACGGCAACGACACCCTGATGCCACGCGTCCTGCTCTCCAGCCCCGACCAGACGGCCCACCTGCACCTGGAGCCCAACCCAGACGGCCAGCGGTGGACGCTCAACCACGCCCCGGAAGCCGACCGGCCCGCCTGGTACGCGAGCTTCGGCGCCCGCACCCCCGTCGAACTCATCGCCGCCGTCACCGATGCCCTCACCGACCCCGCCCCGGCAGCGAACGCCTCCTGCGACCCGTACGAACCGCTCCAACAGATCGGCTGGTCGCCCGCCGCCACGGACAACGGCCTCGTATCGCCCGACGGCACCGCGTACGTCCAGCGGCTGGGCAGCGCGGAAGAACCGGGCGCCTGGTTCATCACCGCCACCCTCGGCCCAGACCGGCCGGTGTGGCAGGCCCGCTTAGGCGAACACACTCCCGCCCGCCTGATCGCCGCGTTCACCGCCGCGCTCGCCGATCCGGCCCCCGTAGCGCGCACCGACAGCGTGCACCGTCTGCCGACCCGTGACCCGAACGTCGTCACCCGACGGACCACCGACGTGCTCGCCGTGCACGTCGCCGCGGAGCTGAAAGAACGCGTCCACACCCTCTCTGCCCGGCGCACCGCCCCGCCGGCCCCACCGATGCCCTCGCCCCAGCCGCCGGCCAGGAACGGCCGCAGCCGCTGATCCCTCAGTCCCCGCCCGGAAACACGTAGCCCTTGCCCCCTTCCTCCTCCAGCACCAACACCGACGGGTACGACCTCGTCCTGCGCCTCCTCCTCGGCGTAAGCGCCGTCGTCGTCCCACTCGCCCACCTCGCCTGGCTGTCCGGCAACGTCACCGCCTACCTCACCGGAGCCGACTGGGCCCGGTACCAGCCGACCGCCGCCCTGCTCCACCCCGAGCAGGTCTGGCCCGGCGCAGGAGAGACGTCCCTGCTGATCGGTGCACGCATCATCCCTGTCGTCATGTTCCTGGCCCTCGGTGTGGGGGCGGGTGTCCTGTGGGCCCGGTACAAGAACCGCAGCGGCGGCCGGAAGAAGAAGATCACCGGCATGGCCAAGGCCCGGGACATCGAACCCCTCATGGCCAAGGCGATCACCGACAAAGCCCGCTCTCTACGCCCGAGCCTGAAGTACACCAAGCACATCCAGGCCCGCGACACCGGCATCCTGCTCGGCAACCTGCAGGGCACCAAGCACGAAGTGCGCATGGGGTACGAGGACGTGGCCGTCGCCATCATGGCGCCCCGCTCGGGCAAGACCACCAGCCTCGCGATCCCCTCCATCCTCAGCGCACCCGGCCCCGTCCTGCTCACCAGCAACAAGGCCGCGGGCGACGCCTTCACCGCCACCTACGACGCACGCGCCCGCGTCGGACAGGTGTGGTCGATGGACCCGCAGCAGATCGCGCACGCCGAACGCGCCATGTGGTGGAACCCCTTGGCGGACGCCAAAACCCTGGACGGCGCCGGACGGTTGGCCGGCCACTTCCTAGCCGCCTCGGTAGACGCGAGCCAGCAGGGCGACTTCTGGTCCAAGGCCGGATCCAACATCCTCGCCCAGCTCTTTCTCGCCGCGGCCCTCGACGACCGGCCTATCACCGACGTCATGCAATGGCTCGCGTTCCCCGCCGACCGCACCCCGCTCGACATCCTCCGCGACCACCAATTCGCCGCCGTCGCCGCCCAGCTCAAGGGCACCGTGGAAGGCCCGCCGGAAACCCGCGACGGCATCTACGAGACCGCCCGGCAGTACGCTGCCGCGCTGCTGAACAGCGAGATCGCCGCCTGGGTCACCCCGCAGAAGGACACCGCCGAGTTCCGGCCGTCCGCGTTCGTCACTTCCACCGACACGCTCTTCCTGCTCAGCAAGGACGGTGGCGGAGGCGCCTCGGCGCTGATCGCTGCGTGCGCGGACTCCGTGATGCGCGCGGCGACCGCGCAGGCCGAACGCGCCGGCGGACGGCTCGACCCGCCCATGCTCGCGATCCTCGACGAGGCCGCCAACGTCTGCAAGATCAGCGACTTGCCGGACCTGTACTCGCACCTCGGCTCCCGCGGGATCATCCCGATCACGATCCTGCAGTCCTACCGCCAGGGCCAGAAGGTCTGGTCGGACGCCGGCATGGACGCCATGTGGTCCGCCTCGACCGTGAAGGTCATCGGTTCCGGTATCGACGACCCCGATTTCGCCGACAAGCTCAGCCGTTTGATCGGCGACCACGACGTCGAGACCACCTCCACCTCGCACTCGGAGTCCGGGAAGTCGACCTCGGTGTCGATGCGGCAGGAGCGGATCCTTCCCGCCGACGCCATCCGCGCCCTGCCCAAGGGCACCGCGCTCTGCTTCGCCACCGGCATGAGGGCCGCCATGCTGGACCTGCGCCCGTGGTACCTGGAGCCCGGAGCAGAGGAGCTGTCGGCGGCGTCCGCCCGCGCGTCGAAGGCGATCACCGCCCGCGCCGTCGCGAAGCACGCGCCGACACAGTCCGACTTCGGGAAGGCCGCATGAGCGGGGCCCGGCTGCACCTGGTGCCGGTCCGCTCACGTGAGGCGAAGGACTTCGTGCGCGCCTGGCACCGCCACCACCCGCCGCCCGTCGGACAGATCTTCGCCGTCGGCGCCGCCGACGAGACCGGCACACTGCACGCCGTGGCGATCGTGGGCCGGCCGGTCGCCCGCCACCTCGACGACGGCGCCACCCTCGAAGTCACCCGGACCTCCAGCGACGGCGCCCGCAACGCCAACTCGCTGCTGTACGGGGCGGCGTGGCGGGCAGCGAAGGCTCTCGGATACCGGCGCCTGGTCACCTACACGCAGGAGGGGGAGAGCGGCGCATCGCTACGTGGTGCGGGATGGCGGGTCATCGCCAGCCGGCCGCCCCGCGCCGGCTGGCACACCCCCGCCCGGCCCCGCGCCGACCACGGCACCGACCGCATCGCCCGCCTCCTGTGGCAAGCACCCCCTTCTCAGCCCGGACAGTGACGGGCCCTCCACGTTCCTCCTCCTCACGCCCCTGCATGTTCGGAGTTGCCCTGCAGACCCTCGACTTGACCGAGCACACCCGTCTGATGGGCCAGGTGGCGCCCACGCTGAAGGCTCTGTGCGCGGAGGTGGAACGGATCCGGGAAGGCGACCTCGCCCAGCCGGTCCGCGACATCGCGTGACGGCGGAAATGCAAAGCTCCCTGCAGGCGGTCTGATCGGCTCCCCGCAGGCGGACACGAGATGTCCCCGCTGATGGACGCGTGATCCTTCTTGGCTGTCTGGACCACTTGGCCTGTTCTCTTGGCCAGTGTGAAGAGCAAAGAGGAGATCATGGAGATTCTTGAGGCGTACGACCTCACGGGCAGTTACCGTGCGGCGGCCGAGCTGGCCGGGTGCGACCACCACACCGTGAAGCGGTATGTCGAGCTTCGCGACCAGGGCGGCGACGCGACGAAGCGCCTGCCACGGCCAAAGATGATCGACGACTTTCTGCCGAAGGTCGAGGAACTCATCGAACGATCCGGCGGCCGCATCGGGGCCGACCGAGTGCACGACAAGATAAAGGCGATGGGGTTCACCGGCACCGACCGCACGACTCGGCGGGCAGTCGCCGCGGCGAAAGCTTCCTATCGCGCCGGCCACCGCCGAGTATTCCGCCCATGGATTCCAGAACCGGGACTCTGGATCCAATGGGATTGGGGCGACGGACCGAAAATAGCAGGCCGCAAAACGTGGCTGTGGTGCGCTTGGCTGGCCTGGTCGAGGTTCCGGGTCGTGATCCCTGTCCTCGATAAAACCCTGCCGACCATCGCGAGTTGTCTGGATGCCACGCTGCGTCAGATCGGCGGCGCCCCGACCTACGCACTCACCGACAACGAGCGTACGGTTACCAGCGACCATATCGCGCGAATCCCGGTACGCAATCCGCAGATCATCGAGATCGGTCACCATTACGGCTTGACTATCCGGACCTGTGTCCCTGCGGATCCGCAGTCCAAGGGCGGTTCCGAAGCGACGGTGCGAATCGCGAAACGGGATCTTGTGCCCACTGACATCAACCTGCGTCCGGGCTATCGGGACTTCTCGGAACTCGAGGAAGCGTGCCGCCAGTTCACCACCGAGGTGAACAACAAGGTCCATCGCGCGTCTCGGCGTCGGCCCATTGAGGCTCTCGCCGAGGAAGTCCACCGCCTGCACCGGCTCCCGGAGAATCCGTTCACCGCGGCCCTGGGAACCACCCGCAAAGTCGCCAACGATGCCACAATCTCAGTGGATTCGGTGCGGTATTCGGTCCCGCACCAGCTGGCCGGACAGACCGTCTGGGCCCGCTTTCACGGCGACGAACTCGTCGTCACCGCGGTCACCGAGGACGGCGCCGCCGAGGCCGCCCGCCACCGCCGGTCCACCCCGGGCAACCCGTCGATCAAGGATGAGCACTACCCGCCACGGGAAGAAGAACCAGGTGAGAGGACTCCAAAGGCCGCTTCCGCCGAGGAGGCTGCGTTCTTGCAACTCGGCCCCGGAGCGGCCTCCTGGCTGGTCGAGGCCGCGGCCTCAGGGGCCCGCCGGATGCGGCCGAAGATGGCCGAGGCCGTCCAACTCGCCAAGCTCCACGGGGCCGCGGAAGTCGACCGGGCCCTGGGAACCGCGGCAATCGCCGGCCGATTCGCCGAAAACGACCTCATCTCAATCCTCGACCACCACATCGGACGGCACGTTGCCGAGCCGACCCGGGCTTCCGAGGACCACAGCCTCCAGCCGGGCACATCCGCTTGGTCCCGATTCGGCGTTGCCCCTGAAGGAGAAGAAATCTGATGGCTACCCCTCTTCGCACCATTTCAGGATCGAACGGCGATCCGCTCGCCGAGGCAATCGAGCTGACTCGTCGGCTCAAACTTCCCCACATTCGCCGTTCGTTGACCGATCTTATTCCCACCGCGAAAGCCCAACGCTGGGACCCGGCCGAGGTCGTCCGCGTCCTGCTGGCCGAGGAAGCCGCAGGCCGGGATGCGGCGAATCTCCGCACTCGCCGCAAGCGGGCCGGTTTCCCTGCCGGAAAGACATTCGGCGACTGGGACGAAACCGCCTCCTCCATCACGCGACAGGTCCAGGATTCATTGAAGACGCTGGAGTGGATTTCACGCAAGGAGAATCTCTGCGTCTGCGGACCGTCCGGAACTGGGAAGTCGCATTTCACAGAGGCGTTGGGGCAGGCCGCGGTCGAGGCCGGCATGACGGTGGCCTGGTTCGCGATCGAGGACCTGGGCGCCCTCATCCGCCGCCACCGCGTCGACGATTCTCTTGCACGGGCGATGACCCGGCTGATCCGGAGCGACCTCATCATTGTCGACGACATTGGCCTGCTGCCGGTTTCAGCGGACGCCGCCGAGGGCTTCTTTCGGCTGGTGGATGCCGCCTATGAAAGGCGTGCAATGGCGGTGAGTTCGAACCTTCATCCGTCTGGATTCGACGAGATCATGCCCAAGACCCTCGCCACCGCGACCGTCGACCGGCTACTTCACCATGCCCATGTCGTCGTCACTCAGGGTGACTCGTTTCGGCTCACCGAGGCGACCTCGGGCAAGGGGGTGAGGCCGATGAACTGACCCTGCTCCAGAAAGGATCACGCGGACCGGGCGGGGAAATCCGCTGTCCGCGGGGAGTCCGTGGGGAATTCTCGTGTCCGCCAGTGCATGGGTTCCGCCGTCCGTCACCGGGGGTGACCTCATGGCCATTGACAATCGCGCCCACCAGCCTGCGCGTGCAGCAGCTGGCCACGCAGTGCACCCAGCAGTTCCACGAACTCTCCCTCAGCCAGTACGCCTTGATGAAGGACGGCCGGGAGAACCTCGCCTACCTCGCCGGCGCCTGCTCCCAGATCTCCCTCGCCGCCACCCTGTGCAACCTCGCCATCCACCACCGCACCGAGATCCTGCTGTACGAAGACGCCGACCCGACCCCCACCACCAGCCGCGACCAACTCCGCCGAGCCGCCGACGAAATGAGACGAGCGGCCACCACCTACCGGAGCCTGGCCCAAAGACTGTCCCGCCACCTGGCTACCTCAGCCGCCGCCCGAAACCCAGACCAACTGCTCCTCACCTCGCAGCATGCCGCCGCCCACACCCCGGCCAACGCCACACCGCCGGGACCGGCAACGCACACGCCCGCCCCCAGAAAGCGCTGACACCCGCACACGCCGCCAGTCCGCCACCCGCTCCCGGCAGCACACACTGCACTGCCCGCACCCCCTGGATCCCCTATGCACTTCCTGGACCTCCCCGACGTATTCATCGGGTCCACCGATGACGCGCACACCTTCGTCGTCCTCAACCGCCCACTCCGAGGCGCCGACCGCCTGCTGACCGACGCCGGATTCACCGTCCGCGAGGTGAACGGCCGGACCGTCTACCTCCTCCCGCCGGGAACAGCCCAGGAAGCCCACGACCGAGCCGGCACCGCGATGCACGGGCTCCTGGCCCGCACCCACGACCTCGTCGACCTCTCCTGGACCACCCGCTGGAGCCCGAAGGGTCCTCTGCCCGATCCGGATCTCCGCTTCACGTTCACCGACGCCACCGTCACCGCGAGCGCCGCCACACCCGAGGCCCGCTCGCTCCTGGAACAGCACGGCTTCACCCCGTCCGCCGACGCCTCCTCCTACCGTCCGCCCGAGCGGCGGAAAGATCACGCCCTGCTGGGCACGGTCGTGCGCGCCGAGATCCATGCCTACGTCCAAGGTCTCGGCGTCCGTGTCGAGCTGGGCATCCCCACCCCCGACGCGATCCCCGCCCCCACCCACCGCGCCCGCAGCGCCGTCCCCGCCGCTCCGGGCGCACGGCAGGCGCCGCGCCGCAGCCACTGACATCCCCGGAGACCCCCATCACCATCCGCCCCATCGATCTGCCCGTGCAGGTCGACCACCTGCGTCAGCTCGCAGCCGACTTCGACGCCCTGAAGAACAGCGTCACCGCGCTGAACGTGCAGCCGGGAAGCGCGCTGCTGCAGCACCTCGCCCCGAAGATCGCCCAGGTCCACGAGCTGACCGGCCGCACCCTGGTCCGGCTGGCTTCCCTCAACGGCAGCCAGTACACCGTCGTGCCCGGCAGCCGCACCTCCCTGAAGGCACTCGCCGGCGTCGTGGAATCGGCCTCATCCGCCGCCCTCGACCGCGCGCACGCAGTGACCGACAACCCGCTCGACGCGGCCGGCTCCGCGGGCGGCCCGCCCCTGGACGACGATGCCGTGCGCCAGGCCCGGCACGCCGCAGCCCAGCCGCATCTGACCAAGGCCCTCGCCGACGCCGCCCACCAACTGGCCCTGTCAGCAACCGGCTGCCACTACACCGCATCAGGCATCATCAGCGACCTCAAGGACCACCCCGAGCACCTGCCGCCGCTCCCGCAGCTGACCCCCGCCCAGTACACGGCTCTCGAAAAAATCGCCCAGGGCGGCAGCGTCTTCTCCCGGTCCCTGCGCGGCGGCCGGGACACGATCCGCGCGGGCGACCGCAGCACCATCCACAGCAAGCCGTTCCACGTCCTCGCGAAGAACCGGCTCATCCGCAAAGACGGACAGGGTTCCTCATTCGGCGGCCAGGACGTCACGATCACCACCGCCGGACGGCTGGCCCTGGAGACACAGCAACCCCGCCGTGCGCCGGCGGCAGCACCAGCCAAGGCGCCTGCTGTCGTCGCAACGAGCGCCCGGCACCGGTGAGCGCCTGCCCCCGACGACCTTGTCCTGGTCTGCGGCAGCGTCTTTGTCGGCTTCGAGCCGACCCGCTTCGACGGCATGTGGTGGAGCATCCGGCATCGCCGAGGACCCGGCGGCCGAGCAGGAGCACAAGTCAAAGGCCGCACAGAAAACGACAGGCCCCGCACTGACTCCCTCCCAGCACGACGCCCTACCTCGCTGAACGGCGGAGGCCATCTATATGAGAGTGCCACCCGTGGCCTGGGCGTGACCCGCGTCGCCACCAACGACTGCACCCGCGTCTCCTTTGCCACCTATCGGGCCCTTGAGAAGGGTGGACTCGTCACCAGGGACACCAGCACCTCCCTGTGGACCGGCGGGCAGAAGATCACCGGCACCGAGCAGGGGCAGCAGGCCCTGGCTCAGCCGCGCCCCCGCGCGGCTCTTGCGACCGCGGTGGCCACTCCGCCCAAGACCACGCTCGCGCAGGGAGTTCACCGGTGACCACGTACGGACCCGACGAGCGGGTGTTGGTCTCCCCGCGGTACATGGCGGGCGCCGGCGACCGGCTCGCCGACGCGCTCGGCCCGCTGATCCACCTCTTCGGCTGGCCCACGCAGCACGACGCTGCCACCGGACACGTCGCGATCAGTAGCCCGGACGGCAGCGTGTTCTGCGACTTCGACCCCGTCCAGCCTGTCGGCCGGTGGTGGACGATCACACACCACGAGCCGTACTGGCAAGTGCAGTTCAGCCGCCAGACGCCCCTGGAGGCCGTCGCCGCCGCCACCCAGGCGCTGCCGCAGCTTCTCGGCGATGAGCGGCACGCCGAGCGCATTCCGATCACGGACATGCCCCTGAACAAGCTCGCGGCGCTCAACGACTGGTCCGTCGAGGACGGCGTCCTGACCTCGCCCGACTGGTGCTGCCGGCTCCTTCACACGCCCGAGGCGGACATCACGTGGCGCATCGAGCACGCCTTCTTCGAGAAGCAGCCGCTGGCCACCTTCACGCGCGAGGTCCCCGAGGGCCTCGTCCGCAACTTCTTCGCCCACCTCGCCACACCCGCGCCGGTGGAACGGGCCTTCGCCGACGTCCCCCTCAGCACGCGCCACGAGCACCACAACCTGATCACCCCCGTCCGCGGCTCTGCGATCAACCCGCAGATCGACCACGCCCTCGCTCAGTTCGGCCGCACCGGCCGACGTCGATGAACCGCCCCTGCTCTGGAGCCATCCCTGCCCGAGAAGATCCTCTCGCTGGAGCCCGCCGAACAACTCCTGCTGCTGGCTGCCGACTTCACCCGGCACAACGACGCCCTCACCCGGCACCGGCTCAACCACCCTCACCCCGGCGCCTTCCTCACCGAGCGCACCGCGTCCGCCCGGCACCTCGCCCGCTCGGCACTGGACATCGTGGGCACCCTCAACGCCCAGCCGATGTACCACAGCCCCGACATCCGAGCGGTGTACTCGCGGGTGCGGCAGCTCGCCCACCTCGCCACCGACACCGCCGACCACCTGTTCGACGCCGTCGGCATCCTCAACCACACCCGCGACGGGTTGCCCGTCGAACTCGGCGACGACTTCCTGGCCGTGCTGAGCGAGCACGAGGCTCTCCAGGAGGCCGGCCGACGCTTCACCCTCGTCATGCACCTCACCGTGCTCGGCGCATCCGACGCATCGGCAGCCGCGGAACTCTAAGTCAGCGAACGATGCCACTGGGGTGCTGTTCCGCAGCACCAGCCGCCGCCCATGTCACCAGCCCAGGAGGCCACGCTGCGGGCCGTGGCACGCGGCGAGGTGACCATCGCCGACGGCAAGCCCCGCCTGCGCCGCGATGACCTGCGCGTCACCATCAGCACCGTCCGTGCCCTGGAGGGCCGCGGCCTTCTCGCCCGCGAGGACACTCCGCTCTGGTTCCACGACGAGCGTGTCCATCTCACCGAGGCCGGGCGCCGCGACCTCGCCGCCTCATTCGCCCGGCCGCGCCCCACCGGCCTGACCACCAGTAGCCCCGCACCGCCCCCACCGAAGGCCGCTGCCAGCCGCGCCCGCTGACCCGTACCCGACCTCCCAGGAGACCTCACGCCCTCCGACACCCCCACCGCGCACGACATCGCGCTCGCCCTGGCCGCGCAAGTCCACCCCGACGCCACACCCCGCGACGTCGTCGTCCACTTCACACTGCGCCGCCTGGCCGCACCGCACTACGACCACCGCTCCTCCGGCGGCCCCGCAACCGGCACCGCCCACGCCCTGCACGCCCGGCTCTACGGACTCCCCGACGACCCGAGCCCGGTACCCGCCGCCCTCGACGAACTCCTCCAGTACGTGAGCACCGAGCGTGACGCAGACCAGCAGCAGGCCGTACTGGCCCAGCTCGCCGAGCAGCTGCGCAACGCCGCCGAGGTCCTCGAATGGGCACGCAACAACGCCCACTGGCGTCAACTGCCCACCCTCACCTGGGAATGGCTGCGTGACGCCACGGCCACCGCCCGTGGCCTCGCCGCCGGCCTCGACGAGGCCGGCCCCGCCTTCGCATCACCAACCCGTCCCTCCCGCGGCCACGGCACCCGCCCCGCCGGCACCGGCCGCGCCGCGCCAACGCCGCCGCCGCCTCCCGCCCAACAGCCCACGCGTCGGCACTGACCGCCAGCCCGCTCGCCTCTGAAGACCCCTGATGACGACATCACCCGACCCCGATCACACTCCCCTGTTCGACGTCGACGTGCCCGTTGCGCCGACGCCCGTGGAGCGGCTGCTGGCGCTCGCCGGCCTCTACACCCAGCACAACGACCGGCTCGACCTCCTCCTGTTCGGACCCAGCCCTCGCCCCGATCCGGATGCCTGCGCGGCCTCGGCCCACCGTCTGGACCGCGAGACCCTCGCCTGCATCACAGCGCTCCGCCGACAGCCCCTGCCGGCCATCGAACCGGTCAAGAACGCCGTCGTACGGCTCAAGCAACTCGCCTACCTGACCGGCGGGGCCACCCGCTACCTCACCGCCGCCCAGCACGTGCGCCCCCTGGACGATGCGGACCACACGCACCCTGACCTCCGGCGCGGATTCGGCCAGTACGTACGACTGGCCCGCGAACTCACCGCCCTGGCCCCACTCACCATCATCGAATCCGCCTACCCCATCGCCGGCAGGCTGCCGAGCAGGGCCCGCAGCACCACCACCATCCCCACCATGGACGCCGACCGTCGCACCGCCCTGCTCGAAATTGCCCGCGGCCACATCGCCGTCACCGGCCACGACGAGCACCAGCGCGTCCACGGCCACACCGTGGCGGTGGACACCGAGATGCTGCGCCACCTCGAAGCCGAGGGCCTGGTCACCCGCGAACCTGCCTCCGCGCCCCCGTTCTTTCCCGGCGGGCCGCCCCGCGACCGCGCCCGTCTGACCACCCTCGGAACCCGCGCCCTCAGCACGGTCCTCGTCTCCCCCCACTACATCAGCGGACAGGCGTCCGGCCCCGTCCCGGTCCCCGCTCCCGGTGCGGTCATCTCCGCCCGCGCACACCGCTGACAGCGCGCACCCTCACCCCCGGGCCCCGCCGTCTCCCTCTTTTCATGCAAGGACATCCCGATTCCCGCTTCTCCCACCCACATCTGCATTTCGCTAGGTGCCGGAATTCAGTCCAGCGCCATGCTCGCCCTCTCCGCCAACGGCGTCCTACCCAAGGCCGATTACGCCATCTTCGCCGACACCGGCTGGGAACCCCGCGCGGTCTATCAGCATCTCGACCGACTCGAACGCGACATAGCCAAGCCCGCCGGAATACCCATCCTCCGGGTCTCCGCCGGGAACATCCGAAAGGACGCCCTCGACCCGTCGCATCGCTTCGCCTCCATGCCCCTGTATGTCCTCAACCAGGACGGCAGGCAAGGGATGACCAGGCGGCAATGCACCGGGGAATACAAGATCAAACCAATCAAGAAGAAGGTCCGGGAAATCCTCGGATATCCCTACCCCACGCGCATCCCGAAAGATGTCTTTGTCGAGCAGTGGGTGGGCATTTCCACGGACGAGTTCCATCGCGCCAAGGACGCCGACGTCCGCTACATGCGCAACCGGCATCCGCTCATCGACATGGGCTGGTCGCGAAGGGACTGCATCCGCTACCTGACCTCCATCGGCCTGGAAAACACACCGAAATCGAGTTGCCTGGGCTGCCCATTTCACGGAAATTCGCAGTGGCGGAACATCCGTGACACGAGTCCGGACGAATGGCAGGACGTGGTGGAATTCGACGCCGCCATCCGACAGGGCAACGCCCGCGCGAACGCGAACGGCAACCATCTGCTCGGCCAGGCGTTCTTGCACCGCTCCCGTATACCGCTCAGCGAAGCCCCGATCGACCACGTCACCGCCGCCGAATGGGCCGCCCGCCAGGCCGAGTTGACCGACGCACCGAACGAACAGGAACTGGAGCAGGGCGTGGTGGACGGCTGCTCCCCGTGGGCCTGCCGGGGCAGCGAACCGACGGTTTCGCAGGACGACTTCGGGCTGGCCTCTTGATCCTGGACCTGTTTGCCGGTCCGGGGGGATGGAGCCACTCTCTGACCATCCTCGGCGCCCGGGACGTGGGCCTGGAATGGGACGAATGGGCCTGTAAGACCCGTGCGGCAGCGGGGCAGTTGACCATTCGTACGGACGTGGCCCTGTATCCGGTCCGGCCGTTCCTCGGACGGACCGTCGGGCTCATCGCGAGCCCTCCCTGTCAGGCGTGGAGTATGGCCGGCAAACGGCTCGGGCTGCTGGACCAGCCGCTGGTGCACCATGCGGTCGCGGACCTCGCCGCCGGCCGGGACACCCGTGAACGACTGCTCGCCGCCTGCCAGGACGAGCGCAGTCTGCTGGCCGCCGAACCCATGCGCTACCTGCACGCCCTGAACACAGTCGGTGAGCCGGAATGGGTGGCCATGGAGGAGGTCCCCGACGTCCTGCCGCTATGGCGGCAGTACGCGGCCATCCTCCGCCGCTGGGGATTCTCCGTGTGGACCGGGATCCTCAACGCCGCCGACTACGGCGTACCGCAGACAAGACGGCGGGCGATCCTGCTGGCCTCCCGAGTCCGCATCGCCGAACCACCCGCACCAACCCATGCCCAGACCGCCGAGCCCGAGTCGCTGTTCGGACCGGGCCGCGCCCGGTGGGTGTCCATGGCCGAGGCCCTCGGCTGGGGCGCCACCGACCGGCCCGTCCCCACCGTGTGCGCCGGCGGCGGCCCCGGTGGAGGCCCCGAGCCCTTCCCCTCCGGCTCCCGCCAAACCCTCGCCAACGCCCGCGACCGGGGCCTGTGGCGCCCTCAACTACCCGCCGCAGAGACGGTGTTCGAACCGCAGACGCGTGGAACAGGCCGGACATCCCGACACGGCCCGCGCACCGCCACATCCGCAGATGCCCCAGCCCCCGCCTTCACAAGCAAGGCCACGCACTGGAAGTGGTCCCTGCGCAGCAACAACCAGGCCAACGCCACCGTCCGATCGATCGAGGAACCGGCCGGGACGCTGTTCTTCGGGCACCGCGTCAACGAGTGCCGCTGGATCGCCGAGCCCGCCGACGACACACCGCCGGAGAACGAGACGGGGGCCGCGCCGGAGCCGATCCGGATCACCGCACGCGAGGCCGGCATCCTCCAGACCTTCCCCGCGGACTACCCCTGGCAGGGCAACAAGGGCCAGCAGTTCTCGCAGATCGGCAACGCCGTACCACCCCGCCTCGCCGCCCACCTTCTCGCCCCGTACCTCGGCGTCACCCTCGCCCCCGACGACTTCACCCTCGCTGCCTGATAGCCGCGTGCCCGCGCTCTGCCCACGCCACGATCACCGAAGGGCTCCCCCCTGAACCACTCCGTTCCCTGGTCCTCGGCGCTTACGCACGCCCTCACCGCTGCCGGGCGAGGGCTGGCCGTCTTCCCCCTCGGGCCACTCAAGCAGCCCGTCATCCGCAACCCGCACCCCGACCGCGCCTGCCGCGGCGAGTGCGGGCAGTTCGGCCACGGCGTCCACGACTCCTCCACCGACTCCGACACCGTGCGGGCCTTGTTCCGGGCCGCCCGCCGCGCCACCGGCTACGGCATCGCCTGCGGACGCCCCCCACACCACCTGATCGGACTCGACCTCGACCGCAAGAACGGCCTCGACGGCATCACCGCCCTCACCGACCTGGCCACACGGCACGGCTTCCACCTCCCGGACACCGTCACCATCGCCACCCCGAGCGGGGGCCGCCACCTCTGGCTCGCCGCACCCCCAGACGCGGCCATCCCCAACTCGGCCAGCCGTCTGGGCCCCGGCATCGACGTCCGCGGCAGCGGCGGCTACCTCGTCGGCCCCGGCTCTCTCAGCCCCAAGGGCGCCTACCAGACGCTTCCAGGCCACCCCAGCGACCCTGCCCCGGCGCCCTTGCCGCTGCTGCGCCTCATACAACCGCCCCGGCCACCGGCCGTGACCCCACCGCCGCGCAGCACCGGGCCCCACAGCATCGAACCCCTCGTGCGCTTCGTACGCGACTCACCGGACGGACAGCTCAACAACCGCCTGTACTGGGCGGCCTGCCGTGCCTACGAAGCAGCCGACGAACCCGACGCCGCCGCCGACGCCCTGCTTCACGCCGCCATCGACGCCGGCCACCCAGAACGCGGTGCCGCCCGCACCATCGCCAGCGCGCGAAACCGCGCCCACCCCGGCCGCGCCAGCCCTGTAACCAGGCCGGCGGAGCCCAGGCCATCACGATCTGCACCCCGAGCCCTCCACTGACCCTCCCGATCCGGCCGACCCTCGCTGGCCGGATCAGGCGATTCGACACCTTCGGAGATCGGTCTCAGCGTTTCCCGAGAACTGACCGGACGGTGGAACGCGAGTGGCCCATCAGGCGGGCAATGCGCGCTTCCTCGATCTGGTGCGAGCCGGCCTCGCGAATCAGGTCGTCACGGGATGCCTTCATCTCCCCGTAGGCGCGGAGCTTTCCGAGAACTCCTTCGGCACCCTCCTTCTCAGGCGGCTCTTGACTGTCGCCCTCACTGGCGTCGGAGTTGAGTGCCCTCTGGCAGAAGCCGCGTTCTTCCTCCGTCGGTTCGTCGTCCGCGAGTCGCACGGCTTGGGTCAGGGCATCGGTCATCCGAACCTCACGATCAGAAGAAGCGAGATGCCCGGAAATATACATGCCCAAATTCAGGCATCCCTCCCGTGATATTAACTGCTCAATATCGTCTGTTCTGGTGTCCTTGAGCCCGGCGAAGGGACAGGTCGGGCCCATTTTGGGAATTGGCCAGGGATTCTTCTTCCGAACCGAACCTGTCGCCGACGAAGCCATCGGGTGCTTCGTGGACCACACTTCGTAGGGAGAGTCATGTCCGAACCTTTGGTCGTCTGCGGAATCGATCTGGGCACACATGCCACAGGGTTTGCCTGGGCGGTGATCGACGAGGAGAACGAGGACGCCGCGCTTCGCCGTATCCATTTCTTCACTCAGTGGCCAGGCCAGCCCGTGGCCGCAGTCAAGACTCTCTCCGCTCTGCTGCTCGGCGAGGGTGACGAGGTTCTCGCCTGGGGGTATGAGGCCAGGAACCGTGCACTGGGTCTTCTCAGCGGTGAAGAGGGCCGCCGGTACCGTGCAGCGTTCAAGATGGACCTGATGCAGTCGACACGGCGAGCCGTTGGCGGGCCCAGGGGAAGTGGCCGCAACGCCAAAGCGGAAGGTCCTCAGACCGCCGAGACTGCCGAAACAGAGAGCGCTGCGTCGACAGCGGAGGAGCACGGTGAAGACACGGGGGCGTGCTCTGAAGAGGACGAGGAGGGGGAGGATGAGTCATATCTGAGGGTGCAGGAACCTCCAAGCGAAGCAGAGAGGTTGACGATCGAGCTGCTGTCTCGGGTACGTGAGGCGGCGTTGGCGCAGATCACGAGCAGCGGCTACCTGGCAGAAGACATCCGCTGGAGCATCACGGTGCCGGCGATCTTCACCGACGTGGACAAGCAGACGGTCAGGCGATGTGCCGCCGCAGCCTGTTTCCCCGCCGAGGACGGTCGGCTCATTCTGGCTCTGGAACCGGAGGCAGCGGTCCACCACGCGCGTGTTCGCGGTGCCCGACCGCCAGGAGAGGACGACCAGTCTCCGACGGACCTTTGTGCTCCCGGGCGCCGGATCCTTGTTGTCGACAGTGGTGGCGGCACTGTGGACTTGGCCGCCTACGTGAACGACGACGACGGTCGCATGGTCGAGATCGGTTTGGTCAACGGCGGTCGGCACGGCTCGAACGAGCTCAACCACCGTTTCGAGGATCGGCTCCTGGCCGACCGCTTCGGCAAGCCCGAACTCGTCGCACTGCTTCGCGAAGAAGTACCCGAGGCGATGCTGGAACTGGTTGATGCGTGGGAGCGCCACAAACTGTCTTTTGGACCGGAGACCACGGCCCCCGTCCCGCTGCCCATCCCCGCCGCGATCGACCGGAAGCTGGGTGCTGCGGTACGCAAGCGTCTGTCGCGCAGGCAGGGTGGCGTCACCGACTACATCCTTGTCACTCCCGAGGAGATGCGGGACGTCTTCGACACAGTTGTGCCCGATGTCCTGGACCTCATCGATGAACAACTCGCCGAGGTGACACCCCAGAACAGCCCGCCCGACGCACCCAAGCCAGTGGTCCTGATGGTGGGCGGATTCAGCAACTCGCGCTATCTCCAGCACGCGTTCAAGCAACACCTCCAGGGCCGCGCCCACGTCCTGGTCCCGCCGGATCCGAGCTCCGCCGTGCTCTACGGAGCCGTGCACTTCGCCTACAGTCCACAGACGCGCGCCCGCCGCGCCCGCTACACCTACGGCGTGGACTGCTGCAGCCCATTCGAGCCCGGCATCGACTCCGAGAATCTCCGTTTCGTTGCCTCCGACGGCGTAGCCCGCTGCCGGAACCGCTTCGCCAAGCTGGTGACCATCGGGGACGTGGTGGACACGGGCAAGGAGATCAGCGACGTCTTTCTGCCCGTTGAGGGAACCACCAAGAGCCTGACCTTTGACCTGTACACCACTATGGAAAGGGACCCTCGGTATGTGACGGACCCGGGCTGCGAGCGGATCGGCACCGTCCACGTCGACCTGGCCGGGGCCATGAGGCACGCCCTCGACGATCGCGGGGTGCGGGTACACCTGCGGTTCGGCGAAACAGAGATCAAGGTACGCGCTCTCGTGCAGAAGACCGGCGAAGAGGTCTCCACCACCGTCCACTTCGCTTCCGACTACTGACTCGTCCAGGAGCACCCTTGAACATCCCCGAGTTCTCGCATCCGCCGGAAACCCCCGGCTCCCGCCCGGAGGTGCCCCAGCAGCAATCCTCGCTCACAACCCGCGAGGACGTGCGACGACTCCAACATCAGCTCGACCGGGGTAACCAGCGCCTCTCCGCTGTGGAGCGGGACAACAAGGATCTGCGTCAGAAACTCCTCCACACCAGCGCTCGCGTGGAGCGGTTGGAGAGGAGACTGGCCGCCATGCTGGCCGCACAGACCCGCCAGCGCGGAGACCTTCCATCCAACGCGCATGCCGACCACCAGACCATCGCCCGCGACTACCAGTCCCTGGTCGAACACCACCTCGCGTCGCTGGCGCTCGCCGCCACCGCAGCCAGCACCTGCCGGCCTGCCTACGAACCCGCCACCCTGTGGTTCCTCGGCGAGCTGACCCGCGCGCTCTTCCAAGACTGCCCTACCGCCGGCCTCGTCGAAGAGGCCCTCGGCCTGAACGCGGCCGGGCGGAAAGCACTCGTCCCCCGCATCGACCACGTTCTGACGGAAGTGCACGCGCTACGGCAACGGGCGCAGCGCACCGGATTGCCGTTCCGGTGGGACTTCGACATGCTGCCCGGGGCACGAATCGACCCGACACGCCAGGCGGCCTGGCTCTCGTGTGATCCCCGCCTGCCGGTTCAGTACGTGATCGCCCCTGCATACACGGTGGAGCAGCAAGTCTTCTGCCTGCAGCGCGTCCTCACTGGGCCATCATTCTGACCCCGCCCCGGCATCGCACGGAGGCGGGCAATGGGTGGTGGGGGCACCACGTGGTGCCCCCACCACCCATCGGAACGTGGTCTGCCAGACCAAAGCCGACTTCCGGCCCTGTTCGGCGACACTGCCCGCCCCAGAGCCCGCCCTACACCGACACCGCACAACAAGCCGCCTGCGGGCCGCGAGTGCTCCGATCCGGCCACCCGATGACCAGCCCGACCGAGCATCAACCTCAAAAGCACACGGGCCACCCATACGCCCATTTCAGCCAGCCTGTCGCAATGGGCCCCAGCGAGACGCTCGGGGAGCATCACTCCGGCGAGGCGTCAACTCACCTCGCAGCGCGCCGCGTTGAGGCCCTACGGGACACTCGCTTACCTCACAAGAGGCTTGTGGTGTCGGTCACACATACAAACGATGTTGGACTTTTTTCCGATTCCGCCGCCGGAGCCGGGCGGTTCGTGCACGATGAGTGCCGATAGCTTCACCCTCAGTTCGTAGTACCAAGGAGCGATTGTGGTCCAGCAGTTGGCAGGGGCCGGGGACCCAGGCGAGACCGAGAGCCCCAAAGCCGGCCGCGGGGTGCGGTACCTGCGGGACGAGCCCGCACCGTCCGCGCAGCGCATGGTGCTGGGCCATGCACTGCGCAAGCGCCGCAAGAGCCTGAACCTGAAGCAGGGGCAGGTGGCCCGCTTCATAGGCGGATCAGCCTCGAAGGTGAGCCGGATCGAGAACGGGCGCCATCAGTTCAAGGAACGTGATCTGCAGGCCCTTTTCCAGCTGTACGGCATCGACGACCCGACCGAGCAGGAGCTGCTGCTGGGACTGGCCGCGGGTGCCAACGAGGCGGCGTGGTGGCAGCCCTGGTCGTGGGCGACGTCGAAGCATCTGCAGGCCGTGGTGAGTTTTGAGGAGATGGCTCAGCGGATCAGGTCGTACGAGCCCCTCCATATTCATGGTCTGCTGCAGACCCCGGCCTACTCCCAAGCCGTGATCAACCGGGGCCCGGGCACCTTCCAGGAACTGGAAGCCCGGGCGCAACTGCGCCGGGAACGCAAGGCTCGTTTCGCCGACGCGCCTGCGGACAAGACCGGCATGTTCATCATCGACGAGGTCACCCTGCGCCGGCCGGTCGGGTCCATGGAGGTGATGTGCGGGCAGCTGGAGCACCTGCTTGAACTGTCAGCCGACCCGCGTTATCAGTTCCGGCTTGCCGAGCTGGGCCGCTGCGACCTGCCCGTCGACCTGGGGGCGACGACCATCTTCGACTTCGCCGGCATGCTGCCCACCCTTGTCTACGCCGAGGGATTCGACGGCGGTCTGATCATCGAGGACGACGAGGCGGTCGACCTGCGGGTGAAGGCATTTGACGCGCTGCTGTTCGCCTCTCTGGCACCCCGTCAGACGCGCCGCCGGATCAGCGACCTGCTCCGCCATTACCGCCGCTGAGCAGGCCGGCTCCTCCTGTCAGGGTTTACGGGCCACGCCGGCATAGAGGGATACCTGCGCGTCGCTCACCAGGCTGGGCCCGCTGCCGGGCTCGGGCCGCCAGCGGTGCCCGACGACCAGGCCCGGCTCGATCAGATCCAGACCGTCGAAGAACCTCATGACCTCCGCCCGGGTACGTACCCGGGCGGGGGTCCCGGCTTGCGCGTAGGTGTCGACGACGGCCTGCCAGGGTTCCGGAACGAAGTCCCCGGTGTCGTGCGACAGACTCAGATATGAGCCCGAGGGCAGCTCCTGCATGAGGCGCCGCACCATGCGGTAGGGCTCGTCGTCGCCGGTGACGAACTGCAGCAGGGCATGCAGGCTCAGCGCAACCGGCCGCCCGAAGTCGATGACGCCCTCCCTCTTGACCGCGTCGATGACGGCAGCCGGCTCGGTCGCATCAGCCTGGACGTAGCAGGTGACGCCCTCGGCCGTGCTGTCGAGGAGCGGGTCGCAGTAGACATGCACGATCGGATCGTTGTCCACATAGGCAACCCTGCTGTCGGGCGCGACACTCTGGGCGACCTGGTGGAGGTTGGGCGACATGGGGATCCCGGTACCCACATCGATGAACTGGCGCACTCCGAGCCGAGTCAGGGCGCGTACCGCGCGGTGCATGAAGGCCCGGTTGACGCGGGCCGCTGACTCTGCCGTGGGGAAGAGGCGAATGACGGTATCGGCGACCTCCCGGTCCACGGCGTAGTTGGTTTTCCCGCCGAGGAAGTAGTCGTACACCCGGGCACTGTGCGCCTTGTCCTGCCCTAAGTCCGTGCCCCTGCCGTGCACAGGTTCGGACTGCTCCCCCACCATGGTCCTCCCGCCGTCCCGCGACCGTCCGCCCACGTCAGCGGCGGAATGCACTTGCATTGTGCTCCTGATCACCGGCTGGTCGCCGGGAATGTCGAGCACTGAATGACTTTTTGAACTTGCGAGCACGTCTGCGCCCGGGCATGTTCGCGGAACCACAGGTTCCGCGAACCGTGCCCGGCCGGCAGTACCCCGGACACCCCTCTTTGCAGGTGCGTACAGGACCGAACAGCGTCACCCGTGAGGACCGGCTACAGCTCCCCGCGTCCCGCAGCCAAGGTGAAGGCGGACGCCGCCCGCCTGGTTAAGGCGATCGCAGCGCCACCGGGCACCTTCGAGTCACGGAACCAGACCTGCCCTCCGGACGGCTGCGCCACCTCAACACATGCCCCCTGAGGATTGCTGTAAGAACTCTTCCGCCAGACAACCGGCTCTCGTTGACCGCTACTTGCGGGACTGCCGTGTACACGTGTCGGCTTCTCCACCGGACGACCTCCTGCGGTGAACGAACACCCCGTTGCCCGAATGCAATTGCATTTCGGTCCGACGCTAGGAGGATCACCGCTCTTGCAGCGGATATGCCTGATTGAAGCAACAATGTCTTGGATCAGCCGCCGAGCTGCTTGCAAATGCGCCGTCGTGCGGGGTTTGTTCACCGCTCCGTCACACCACCACCAGAACGCGGTCCCGCCCTCGGCAGCGCGATCGAACACGCCCGCACCCGCGTGAGCACGTCCCGACGGACGGAACCCTCACCAGCGCAAAGAGAAAGCACACCCGACCCATACGAATGGCGGCGGTCGAACACTCAACCCACGGCTGCAGCAGGCGAACCCGGCGCCGTACACCGCAGCGGGGCGCACGAGCGGACTTGGGTCTGGCGAACCGTCAGACGGCTTGGCCCGCTTCTCCTACCGTCGTTCGCACTCGGTCACAGGGCCGGGTGGCACCAGGCCCCGGCAGCAGCGATGTGGGAATCCTTCGCCGGGGCCCGTGTCCACAACCCTCCATTCAGGAGAGCGCTATGGACCCCTCCCCTCGGCGACGACGCGGTAAACCGCGCCACGCCCGCCCCCGCCCCCCACGCGTCCGCGTGTGCGAGCCGTGTCTGAGCAGCTGCCTCGAAATCACGCTGACCCAAGCCGGCCACCTGCTGCTCCTCCCGCCACACGGGCACTGGCTGACCACCGCCGGACTCCTCGCCCTGCTCGGCCTACGCCTCACCCGCCACCGCCACGGACACAACCTCGGCGACCAACCCCACTGACCACCACCACGCGGGGTGCTGCCCACGCAGCACCCCTCAGCCCCATCACCGACGCTCCAGAACACGCGGGGTCCTGCAGATGAATCAAGCACCGCGCGCCTCACACCGCCGAGCGACCCACATCGGCCTGGTCATGGAACAGATCCAACGCCACAGCAGACTCACCACCGAGGACATCGTCCGCCATATCGGGACGGATCCAGCGCACATCGCCGCCGTCCTGTCCGGCAGCCAGTTCCCCAGCCGGCACCTCGCCATCCGCTTCGCCCGCGTCTGCGGCGCCGACCACCACATCCTGCTGAAGGTCTGGGACGACGAACACGAGCGCCGCAACCTAAGCAGCATGCATAGGGCAGACGAGGCCCCCGGGGATGCCGCGCCAAGCCAATGAGCTCACACGTACCGCGGTTCACCTCCGGCACTGCCCGGTCACTTTGCTGCGATCCTCGATCGCCCCGGAGGGCGACCGGCAGGCCAGGTCACCGGGTAAGACCCGTGCCTCGCCAAAGTCATCACCCGATACTGCGACACCGTCACCGGCCAAGCCAGCCAGCGGACGAAGGCTGGCCGAAGATCCGCGTGCACTGCACCGATTTCCCTGCGAGCCTCAGGTCATGCCACACATCAGCCAGGCCGGGGCCGTCAACATCGAGTACAGCCACTTCCCCATCGGGGAGCTGTGGGAACCGGGCTTCGAACGACGGGACGACAGGCCGGACTTTCAGACGAGCGAAGCGGTCATGGCCACCCCTGGTCGCATCATCGTCAGATCACGCGTCCAGGAACACACCGCGCACGTTGTCCTGGCCCTCAGCGGACAGCAAGACCAGGCGCCGGGGGCAGGCTGGGAACTGCTCGCTTCCGTGACGTACCACCCTGTCTACACGGGCCGCATGGCTGCATTCGACACGACAAATGGCCAGGCACGGAGCGCCAACAAACCTGTCAGAGCGTTCGGGCAGCAGGTCGCCCCGGGCGAGCCGACCATTGAGCTGGATCCGTCGCACACGTATGACGTGCAGGTGTGGGCGCAAGGCCGCTCCGACTCCCGCGAGCGGTTCGAGGATGGCGCGCCGGGCGCTGATACCGAGGACGCCTCCGAACTGGAGGCGTATCTGATCGTGTTCACTCCCTCCGGCGCGCAGGAACCGCCGTCTCAGGCCGCCCCCGAGAGCCGACGAGACCGACTGGCCAGTCGTCACGGAAAGCCACCCCTCAACGCGCGCTAACACGTCGGAGGAACGAGGAAGGGAGCGGCCGGTGCCGCTCCCTTCTGTCGCTCCTGAGGGTCACTCCCTCGTGTGGATCGCCCTTCCATCCGGTGCATCGGGCGGATCCCAGGCCAGCCCTCCACGTGGATCGCCCTCGCATCCCCCCTGACTCCAGATCAGTGAAGTCAGGAGGATCAAGAGGTCGCGGCGTGGCTCACTTCTCACCCGCCGTACGTGGCCCTCGATTCACCCTGCGCCGCTATGTACATAGATCATGTACGCGTCGCTGTGCAGGATTCTGTCGGTGCCGTACCAGTTACCCAGTTCGCGTCCCGCCTGCTCATTCTCTGCGCCGGGGACGTAACGGACGGAGAAGTTACCATCGCCCTTGCCGGCGCCCTCTTGGGTGGAGGCGAAGGGGAACTCGTCGCACTGATGTGTGTCGTCGGGGCGGTTCAGGCCCCGGCAGGCAGCGTCTTTGGCATTGCGGTTCTTGCGCGCTACTTCAGCCGCGGCGTCGTCGTAGTTGGCCCAGTTTCGGTGGAGCGGAGGTAGACCGGCGTGGATGTCGCCCGGAATTACCTTGCCGGCCTTTGTCGGATACGTGCTTTCCGGCCGGTAGAGGGCGTCCGCGATGTGGTTGGCGACGCCTTTGGTGTCGGCCTCCTGGGTGTTGTACGAGAACTGCGGGATCGCACGGTCGAAGACCACTCCCGCGTCGTAGAAGTTGCTGCCCAGGGATTTGGAGGAGTCGAAGCGTATGCCGCTGTCGGGACCGTCGCTCCAGGGCGTCGTGCGTCCTCCGCCGGTGACCTTCCAGTTGTGCTGGTAGACGCAGGTGGCCCGGTCATCGACGCCCCGTCCCGTGCCCCTGGCGGACACCAGGCCGTAAGCGATGTACTCGTCCCGCCAGTCCCCGACGGTGGTGGTGAAGGGGTTCGAGGAGGTGTCAGTCACCTTGCAGGCGGCGGCGGAGGGCCAGCCTGCCTGCTTCACCTCGAAGCTCATCAGAGCACTGTCGTTGAACACACCCGAGGCTGTGACTTGGTCGGTGTGGACTTCGATGGTTGCGTCCCGAATCTGGCCGGAGCCCGTGCCGACCTCAGTCTCGCGGAACCGAACTTGGCCTTCGATCCTGCCTTGCCCGTCAAGCTTGGTGGCGGTGTTGTAGCCCCAGCGGCAGAAGCTCATGCGCAGGACGTAGCCCTCCTCGGTGTGCCCAGACGGGACCCGCCGACACTCCTCCTTAGTAAGGGCCCTGGCGGCAGCGATGCGATTGGCCGCAGTCGCATCACCCCCGCGGGCCAGATAGGTCTGGCCGTTCTCGCGAGCAATTCTCTGCTCGTTCGCATCGCTCGACGGCTTCGGCGCCTGAGGTTCTTCGCTGCCCTGCAGCTGCTCCACCGAGACAACTGACCGATGTTTCGCCAGCTCCGTGGCGAAGTCAGCACCCAGCTCGAAATGCAAGGGCTCACTCGATCGAAGCCAGACCGTCTGGCCCTCGCCACCGTCCGCAGGAACTGCCGCCTGCGCGCCGGTACCGGTGAGCATCGCGGCAAGAGTCACGACTCCGAGGGCTAAAGCCACAAGACGTCTCTGTCCGGTCACTACACACTTCCCCGTTGTTCGAGAATAAGAAGATCACCTCATCACGGATACATCTAGGGGTGGCGTGGTCGAACTCATGGTTTACAAAGAAACCTCACAGAATCGGCCAATTTTATTGCTCGACATATGGCTTGATGCGCCCGGTGGCGTATTGCTGAATTCCGTCGCGCCGATTGGTGGGTAGCCCTCAAGCCGGTAAACTCCGGGGGCAAGCTTGCTGATTTGACGGCCCCACCGACTAAAACCAGACAGCAGTCCTGAAGCGCCCACAGTCTTCAACTAGGCGGAATTCCACCGTGTCTTGCGACCACACCCTGTCCGGTCGCGGTCCAAAGGCCGGGCGAAGTCGTCCTGTCACGCCCCGCCGCGAAGGCTCTAGGCGTTCTTCGAAAGCGGATCTTGCGTGTTGAATGATGCTTCGTGGTCCGGGGAGATCTCACGGACGGCCAGTGGACGGTACTGGAGCCATTGTTACCGAGGGGCCGGAAGCTCGGCCGCCTGCCCCCTCCCTCGCCGGCGCCGGCAGGAAGCACGGACGGACGCTGGATCCGCTGGGAACCCCTCCAAGGCGACGTCGGCGTCCAGTTCGACGCCTTCGCCGCCCAGAACCCCCACAGCACCCTCGCCACCTGGACCCTCTGGTCCGGCACCAGCATCGACCGCCCCACCTGGACCATCACGGCCTCCCTCTACACACCCGCCGCGCTGCTGGGCGGCCTCGCCGAGACCCTCGCCCATGGCACCGGCATCCGGACGCATGCCTCCGTGCAGGTGAAGCCCACCGTGCACCTCACCGCCACCCCCACAGCACCGCCTCCGACAGCAGCCACCAAACAGCCCAGTCAATCGCGCTGATCGGGCTTGAACGAACGCGTGTTTCTACAGATCAGAGGGAGCTGCGGAGCTGGTTCCTTCGAAGCGCCATTGAGCGTGAAACTCCAACGCTGGTGATCGCCTCCGAGGGGCTCCGTCCCGTACGGGTGGACTCCCGCCGTAACCGGCGCGGCCCGTGGTGCTGCCCTGCAAGACTGTCCGTGCTAGCTCAGGGCGGACGGCAGGACGGGCGAGAGATGGCCGGCACGGCAGATGATCCCTTCGGCGCTTATACCGAAGAAGCCGAGTCCTTCAGCGAGTTGCCCCACGGCGATCTCGGCGAGTATCTGCGGCCGTTCGACGCCGGACTGCTGATGGCGGCCGGCCGCATGCTGGCCGTCAGCGCCTACCGCGACACCGCCCACTACGCCGACCGTCCCTTCGACCGAGGTGAGAAGGACGCCGCCGCCACGGTGCTGAACCTGCTGCCCGAGACGTGCGACGGCCAGGGGCACGCCTTCCGCCGGGATGTGGCGCGCGCCTTCTGGGACCTTGCTGACGACCTCGCGGCCGGGCGCGCTCCGCTACCGCGCTGCCAGGCTGAGACATGGGCCCTCACAGTCATGCTGGACGCAGCGCCCCGGATGTGCGCCGCCGACGACGAGGAACTGACTGCGCTCGGCGTGCCCGTCCCCTCGGGTACGAACGAATCCTCCTACCGGGCCCCGTACTTCGAAGAGGAAGCCTGGGACTTCGTCATCGAAGACGCGAAGTACACCATCCCCGAGGCCCAATCGCCTGCCCCCGCCGAGGAGACCGGGGACGGAGTTGAGGAAGCCGGCGCTGTCACGGAGCCCGAAGGCGGATGGGACGCCCCTGCCTACTGGTTCTCCCCGTACGGCATCGCCCGCCCCCGGGACGCCGGGCGAGGCCACCCGGACTGGGCCGACGCGCCCGAGCAGATCGTTGCGCCATCGGGACTGCCCAGCACCGACAGGGCCGTGCATCTGCTGGGGCTGGGCGACGACTTCGACCCGTGGCAGGCGGCCGACAGCGAGGTGCTGCACCCCCGGCTGCGGACGATGGCGGACACCCTGACTCCGCTGGCTGCCAGGCTGCTGACGGTGGCCGCCGAGATGGTGGCCGAGCGGGGCTGGCAAGACCTGCTCGCCCACGGCGACCGGGTCTTCGCACGCCCCGACGACGCGGAGGATGCCTGGGAGCTGGAGGAGTCCTTCCTCTTCCAGTTGCCGCCGCTGTGCGACGGCCAGTCCGCCGCCTGGCGCCTGGCCATGGTGCGCGCAGTGGAGAACCTGGCCGATGACCTGCGCTCGGGACGCGCTCCGCTGCCCACCTGCACGGCGGAGGAACTCGCGTTCCACCTGATCCTCGCCGAGGCGGAGGCGGTCCTGGACTTCCTCGACGACAGCGACGGATACGCCCAGACCGTGGGCTTGCCGACCGGCGGCCATTTCACCGTACGCCACCGCACCTTCGACCAGTGGCGGGGAGCCTTCCTGCAGGACGAAGACGTCCTGATGCACTACGACCAGGCCCTCGCCGGCATCGCCGCCGACCCCGACCACCCAGTAAGTCAGCAGGCAGGCACCGGAGACCTGCGCCCCCGCGCCTGGTTCGCGCCTTTCGGTAACGTCCGCCCCCGTACCCCTCGCCCTCTGACCGACCAGGACCGCGCACGCCTCGCCGACGCGGATCCCGGCATCTTCTTCGCCAGCACCCCAGCCCTGGCCGAAGCTCCTCTCCCGTCCGCCGAGGCGGACACGGCCACCGTGCTGCCCGACGGGCTCCGCGACGAATTCGAGCACTTCACCGGCTTGGCCCAGCGCCGCTTCTTCGACGAGCCGTGCGCCATCGCGATGGCCGCAAGCCTGGACCGTCTCCTCACCCGCCTTTTCGACACCGACACCGTGGTGCCCTTCGACATCTGGCCGCTCAACCCCCGCGCCAGCGCAGTCAAAACGGGGCTGCTGCTCGTCGATCCCGACTTCTGCCTTCAGGGATATACCCGCACCTGGCGCCTGAGCGCCGACCGCACGGACCGGGAGGCACGCCAGTGGGCCGTCGCTCTCCTTGAGGACTGCGCCAAGTACATCCTGGCCAACCACGGGCACACCGCCCTGGACCGCCTTCGAGGCGGCCCTCCGAGCCCGCCCCTGGACCAGCAGCTCTACAACGAGGTGCTGCCCGCTCGCTTGCGCGAACTCGCACGGGACCTCACCCCAGCCGGCATGCTGGGCTACTGCACCCGCCAGCTCGGTATGAGCGGCGCGCAGCTTGCCGAGGAAGCCATCCTCCCCGAACCCCTGGTCGCCGCCTGGCTCGACGGTGCTCCCGTCACGCCCTCCCAGCTCATGCGCTGCGCCCCGGCCCTGCAGTTGTCCGAGGACGTCCTGCTCGAAGCGCTGGACGGCAAGCGGGACACGGCGTACTGGCCACTGCCCGATCCGCCGCCGGACCAGCAGGGCCGTCCAGAGTGATCAAGCGGGGCATGGAAGCGGCAGGCGCTCTCGCACAGACCCTCTGCACCCGTGAACCCACAGGCCAAACAGCCGGGAAGCATGGACACGGTTGCGCACAAGCCCCCGGTGACTGGTCGGGACACTCGCGCCCGGACATCAACCCGGCGACCAAGGGGCGCAACATAGCCGAGGATCGCCGGTTGGCCAAACCGGCGATCCTCCGCATCATTGATAGTCCACCGCCACTACCTGCCCGTACGTCGGAAGGCACCGCCACCACACCATCCACAGCCGCGCAGCCACGCACGCATCCGCGTCACAGCTGCACGAGGCGGCTACCCCGCCGCGTAGCTCGCGCGGAAGAGGTCCGCAGCCCGCTCCACGTCCCGCTCGGAGCGCAACTGCACCTCCAGGTCGCCCGTACCGTGGTGGCCGAGCCCCGCCACGTCCCGGGTGAAGCCGGGCACAAGGTCCACATCCGTCGGATCGGCCTTGAGGTAAACGAGGAGCTTGGTCTTCTGCGGCGGGCAGACGCACGCGAAGTTCCGCAGACGCTGATACGCACGGTACTGCTTGCGCTGCACCCGGCTGACGCCGTCCCCGAGGCCGAGCAACACCTCATCGACCGCCTCCGCCAGCTCCGCCAGCGCCCCACTGTGACTGCGGACCGGCGGCAGCCCGGCCGCGCGTCGGCGTACCCGCTCGGCGGCCTGCGTGCGCCCGGCGACGGAAGCCACGGTCTCAAGACCAAGGAGGTCCGTGCCGAAGAGTCGGTAGCGGACCAGGTCGATGCTGCGGCGGTGCTCGCGTACGGCGTGCACGTCGTACCGGGTGAAGTCGCCGGCGACGCAGATCAGCCTGGGCGCACGCCACAGCACCTGGGCCGCGGTCGTGGCCCCGAACCGGTCGCGGACCAGGTGCTGGAACTCGGCCCGGTGATCCATCAACCAACCCAGGTAGAACAGCCCCTGGTTGATGACGCCAGAGTCCACACCCCGCTTGTATTCCACGACCACCGGCGCCCCGTTCTCGTCGAGGCCCAGTGAGTCGATCCGGCCACTGTGGACCGGGCCAGTGCTGTACTCGCTTGCCAGGAACCGGACCCCGAGCAGCTCCTCCATGTTGCCCTCGACGATGCTCTGCACATCGGCTTCGGCATCAGCAAGACGCGGCGCGACCTCCGTCACGCCGCCTTTCGTGTTGTATAGCTTCAGGTCCGGCACCGCCCCTCCCGTGCAGCCAGTGTGGCCGACACTCAACAGCAGGGGCTGTCGAATTTATTTCCGGGTACTCCGCAGGCTGGTCCAGAGGATCCCCGGGACAATACAATCAAGGCAAGCAGGTCAGAAAAGGACATTTCCAGATCGCGGGACATGCGCGGGACGGCGGGACTAACATTCCGTCAGATAGGCCGCTGACCTGCTAAAACGCCTGGGAGTTGTCCGGCCTCCGGAGCCGTGTGCGCAGGTTCGAATCCTGCCGGGGGCACTCCGGATTAAGCTCCTGACCTGCAGAAATACAGGTCGGGAGTTTTCTCGTTCATGCCAAAACGCACACGGTCTTTTGACCGTTGCTCTTTTCGACGCACGCACCGATCCACACCTTGTGGATAACCCCTCGTTCCATCACATCTGCGCAGGTCAAAGCCTCGCAGCTGGACGCTCGACGGTCTCGTTCACCAATAAATACCGGTCGTGTCGCGTTATGGGAGTCCTGGCGCCGGTATCCCAGGCATACCGTGTGTGACCTGCTTCGATGTGAATGACGGCACACAGATGCGCAAGCGGTCTGGTGGGTCGTTGCACTTTCACCCCCAACCGGCGCTCCTGACAGTGCAGGATGAGACACCTGAGCGTGGGTGTTCCTTCCGGTACGCAATGTGCCCCGTGACTCCGCGGTGGGCGCGGTCAATCGCCCGCGCCGGTCCGTACCCCGCTACATGCGCCCCTCCGCTTCGGTCGCTCCCACTGCGCCTGCTCGATTCGTTTTCGTGTACACGCAGTTGGAATTACTCGGAGCAGGCGCCTCGTCTGGTGCGAGGTGCTAAATGTCCGCCGAGACCGCCGATCGCTCTGGAGCACCAGTCCCGCCCGGTCAACTCCTCTTCCTCAGGCGCCTGGTGCAGCTCAAAAGCGATCCCCTCACACTTCGGCACGGGTGCAGCGAAAACGGACGCGTTGTCAGAATTTCGCTGTCCCTGGCCTGTGCAAGCTGATCTACCGCCGCCCTGAGCTGGCCGCGTTGGCCCCGGCAACCGACCCGGGGGCCAGGAATGGATCCGGACAGATGCGATCACCCCGGATGCCCCGCCCCTTCTGTCACACCCGAGGGCGGCGCATCATCGAGCGAGATGGTCCGCAGCTCGAATGGGACTCGCTTCACAGGACGGGCACGAACATCGGGCCCAGCCTGATCGGCGAGCCGACCGCCGTGTCGGGCCGCGACTGCCCCGTGCCCGCAGCTCGTTCACGCCGCGGAGACCGCGGGCAGCACGCGGTTTGACGGAGCCTCCGGCTCTGCGTCCGCGCGGTCGCAGAGCCAGAGCAGTTCGGGTGCGGCAACCCTCAGTCGCAGGTATTGAGCATCTCGACAAGCTTGTTCTTCTCAGGGCCGGTGACACTTGATGTCGAGGCCGTTCGCGAACTTCTTCCGGTTGTCGGTGGTCCAGGTGTCGGCGCCGGAGCGCCAGCCGTTGACCAGCGGCACCATCTGGTCGATGTCGATCTTGGATGCGGAGTCCCGGCCCTCGACGCCGACGCCCAGGTCGCCCTCACCCTCCGCGCGGTCGCCGAACAGACCACCGCTGAGATCGCCCGGGCCTTCCTGCTGCAGGAGGCCACGGCCGGGTCCTGTCTGTGGGGTCCAATGCCATCCTGCGTTTCGGCCTCCGATGCCCCAGGTCCAAGGATCACGGAGTGCGCTCGTTGGGCGGCTCCGAATCCTGCTCAAGCCGCCCGGAGAACGACTCTCGGGGCCGGTGACCAGCGGCTGTTCACGCCCTGGCCCAGGCCAGCCTCCTCGGTGTGGCACCTCGGACGTCGTGTATCGGCACGGAGCACGGGGTAGGTCCGCATCATCGCCGGCAGTGCCCCCGGAGCAGAAGGGCCGACCTCTTGCTCATCATCAATGTGCCCACAGACGCGCTCTTAAAGCTGCCCCTGGCCCCGGCGGAGGACGGCGGTTTCGCGGGGCTGATCTTCCTGGTGTGCCGTGCTTCAGATGACCCACAGGTGTACCTGGAGTTCTTCGAGGGCTGGGGCAGTATCCACGATCTGACCGGACGCTATCTCGCGGTCATCACGCCCATGCCAGAGTCGGGAGTCGTGGTCGCGGGGCCGTTCGCCGGCGGAATCGGCTACGTCGTACGGGACATGCACCTCTTCGGGGAGGAGAGGCAGTTACAAAGGTATTCGCGCCAGGCCGTCTGCATGGACGATGCGGATCCGACGCCGCGCGCCTTCAGTGCCGCAGCCATGCCCCGGGACGAGCTGGAGCATCGGTCGGTCGTGACGAATACCGCAACACAGCTCCAGGAGTTCTTCGGGATCTCCGAGTCCTTCCTGCCGTGCGCCGTCATCGTGGCACCGCAGGAACGGGCGGCCTTCGCCGTTCAACTCGCCAAGCCCGTCACCATGTACGGGCTGCTTAAGCAGCTCAAGGTAGCGATGGAACCGGCCGTGACACGGATCAACCAGACCGAGGCAGAACTCGCCGCCACTCGCCAGGACTGGCATCGCGGGCAGCGGGCACTACAGGAGCTGTCCGAGGCTCATGAAAGCAGCGAGCGCCGAGGCCGTCTCGCGCGCCAACTGACCGACGCCGCCGACCAAATGGACTCCGACACCGTCCATTTGTGTCACTGGATGAGCTCCCGGCTGCGTCGCAACAGTCCACTGACGGCCGCCGAGAATGCCCGAGCGCAGCGGCTGCTCACACTGCTCCACGGCAGGTTCGGCGCGTTACCCCTCAAAGAGCGGCGGCGGCTGCTCAAAAGCCTGCGGCGGACGCTGAACGGACTGAACCAGGCGGATCCCGAAACGCCGCCAGTCGCGGACCCGACCGATGACGACCTTCGAGCGGCGGCGGAGCGCGTACACGCCTGCCACGAGGCCATCGGCAGGCTTCAGGCGGAGAAGAGACGCCGCTGTCGCGCCCTGAGCCTGGGGCCCGTCGTGGTCTCGGCGACCGAAGCCCTCGGGCTGCGGCGAACTGAGACGCACGGCCTGCTCAGCTGGCGGCGGTTCTCCTGGCCCATCACCGCCTTCGCCGTTCCGCAGCGCCAGGGCCCCTCGATCAGATTCGGGCGTTCATGAGCGACGAGGACCTCCCCCAAGGACGCCATCGATCGCTGCTGCTCGATCAGCTCACCGACGAGCGGGCGACGAAGAACTCCATCGAGCAGCGTGGCATGGCGGTCATCGCGAACGCGGGCGCGCTGGTCACCATCACCCTCGGATTCGCTGCGCTGGCTTCCACCGACGAGGCCACCACGCTGCGCCCGGCAGTGGTGGTGCTGCTCACCGTCGCCCTCGCCATGCTCGTCGCCGCCTCCGCCGCCGGGCTGGTCATCAACCTCCCGGCCCGCCTGCCCATGGTCGATGCCGACGACCTGGCGAGCCTGGCGCTGCGGGAAGACTGGGACGTCGCCGATCGAGAGAGCTCCCGCACGGAGTACCAGATCCTGGCCCGACTGCTCGCCGAGCTGAGAGCGGTCAATCACAGACGTGCCCGCACCCTGCTCGCGGCCCTGCTGTCGGAGGTGGCCGCCCTCTTCCTCATGGCCATCGGCGTCGTGCTGGTGCTCGGCCCGCTGGTGTAGACAACCGCATCACCTGCCGCCCAGTGCGCTCTCGCCACCCGCCCCCGGAGCCCAGCGGATTCGGATTCACCCGGTCCCGAAGCGATGGAGGCTGAGCGGACGTCCGGCGGTCCGCCCTGTCCCCCTGCCCCGATCGGAGAAACGGCAGGGTCCAGGCCGTTGGTGTCACACGGCGTCATCGCGTCGTTGCCGTTTGGGTCAGAGGAGTGAAAATGGGCCTGGTTCTCTTCGTCATCGCGGTCATCGGAGTCACGAGGTTGCCCAGATTGACGCGCTCGGCGGGTAGGCGGCCTACATTTGCACGAGCATGCCAATACCCAAGGGGCAGGGATCCATCGGCACGGCCGACTCGCTGGGTAGTTTCCGGGCACCGCCAGCCGCGTTCAGCTCAGAGGCGTTCCACCGAGACCGGCGGCCAGTCCGCGTGATCCGCGTCAAGGTCGAAGGCGACCTTGAACAGCTTCGCACGACTGGCCGAGACCGGCCGCTCTCTCGATCGGGCCACATCCACTCCTGAACCCGCCGAAGTTGTCCCTGCAGGGTCAACCATGCCGGCCCCTGTTGTCGTGGGAGCCGTACGCCAAGTCGGCGCCGCCGTCGCTTGCACAGCGATGGCGGCGCCGACTGTTCACGGTTTCATCTCACTCTGGCTGATCGAATGTCTCGACCTTGGTGCGAAATTGCTCTCCATCCTTGGGGTCGAAGACCTCCACGATGAAGTCGGGAAGAGCATCCGCGGACGGCTCCCCATCGGCTGTCTGGCTGCCGGGCTCAGCCTGCCAGTCCACCAGGTGAACAACTGCGGCGTACTTACCACTATCCAGCGGCAGCTGCTCCTTCTCGGCGCCACTGTAATTCCCGACGGCTTCGAGCCCGCCCAGCTCCAGCGCTCCGTCCGAGACAAGAAGATACGGCTCGGATGAAACGAGGAGATATGCCCTTTCCCGCTCGCTGAGGGTTCCGGGGGCATCCACGCCGCGGACGGCGATCTGGAATGCCCCGTTGCCTCCGACGTTGATCGGGACAAAGGCGCCGTCTGAGATCCGTCGTTCGAGGGCAGCGTCCTTGGCTACCTCGTTCTCCCACTGTTCCAGCTCATTGACGTGGCCGAAGGCGCTCGCACGCCACAGGCCGAAGAGGCCCGCATCGGTCGCTACGGCGTGAGAGACGTCCACATCACTCAACTGCATGGCTCTGCCCCACCTAACATGTCCTGACTGTGATCGAGACGCTGCACACTATGTCGCCCGCTTGCAGCCCTTGCCCTTTCAGCTGGTGCGATATCTGGGATCCGGGGCTTCGGTTCACCGTGCTGTCGAGTCGCCGCATGTAGGCGATCGAGCCGAGCGGGCATCCCCTCGCCAGCCCGAAAATCACCGAGACGGTCGACAGCAGCGGCAATGGGCCGCCACTTTGCTCCTATCTCCACCGACGCCAACTGCTGCCTCGAACGACGCTGATGCCCCACCGATTGCGTCGGTGGGGCATCAGTGGTTGCTAGCAGTTTCGACCTAGACTGCGTTCCCTAAGCAGGGACACGTCTAAAAGCGGCGCCAAATCACACCGCAATCAGTTCAGCCAGTCTTGTCCGTGAAATTTCGCGCGCGCGACCCCTGAGAGCCTGAACGAATTCGCGATCATAAGGGCTGCTCGTCCGCAACAGGGATGCAATGTCAGATTCCTGGTTCCGGAGCTCGATTTCATACCTGTCCACCCCGTCATCCAACTCTTCCGAGATGTACTCAGCCGAGTTGAGCGCATGGTTTGAGCAGCTGATCACATCTGACACATTTCCGTTCTCGCCATACTTGGCCGCATAGTACAACGTAGCAGCCGCGTCGTAGGCGTACGCCAACAATCCGGGCGGCTCCTCGTCGCCTGCCAACTCTGGAAACGAGCTGATAATTTCGGCGATCTCACTCCAGGAGATCTGAGGTTGAGATTGCCAGAGTAGGTCTAGGCAGCGGATCGCCGTGTCTACGTCCTGTGATCGCGCGGCATCAGAACCCACCAGACCAGTGAAGAGTTGAGCCATTCGCTCCGTGCACGAGGCAACGAAGATCCTCATCTGCCCTGAACTCGCACTATCCGAGAACTCTCGGATAGCTGACTCGATACTCACCACTCGAAGGTCCTAACCTGTGTCCCTGATTCGTTCCCATAGGCGCGGCCAGTGATTCGACCCCCGCTTGCCCTAATTAGGGGAGCACAAGTCTCACTACACACACTCCGTGAGGCGCCTCCAGCAATCGGAGACCACCCCATCTCATTGATGAACAGGAGCGCATTTTGCTCAGCGTGGGCGCCAGGAATGTTTCGAGCAGGCACCTCCACTCCACTAAGCATCGCCTTCTGTGCCCTATTCAAGCCGCGACCACTTCCGGCAACAACGTGGACGACACCCCGCGGTGTTTCCGCACTGACCACTGCAACCGTTGACTTATTCATAGCGATATCGCTACCGGCTTGACCGTGAATCTCGGATGCGCGGTTGGCCAAACCTTGAGCGATACTGCAGTTGTGGACGAGGACCGGCGTCGTCCCTGCCAGCACATAGTACGCGTGGATCCCTGTGACCGTCAGATCATGCGTGCGCTGTCGCTTGTCGAAGTGACGGTTGGCCGTGACTTCAGCCGTGTCGCCTGAGGGGGTGTGCAGCTTCATGCCGGGCTTCAGGTCGCCGGCCTTGATCCATGCCTGCTCGGACTCGACCCAGAAGGGATGGGTCGTCGTGGCGATCAGTGCCTGCTTCTGGCCCGAGGGGGATGTCACCGTGAGGTCGGAGAAGTGCTTGTCGTCCTCGGTGACAATGGTGCCCGCTACCTGACGAACCGTCGCCTTGCCGGTCTTCGGGTCGGTCGTGACGACCTTGTCGCCGAGCTTCACCTTCTCGATCGGCTTGGTACCGCCGCCGGCCAGCAGGACCTTCGTGCCGGGCAGGAAGCTGTGGCACTGCGGTTCCTCGGTCTTTTTCTTCTTCTTGAGGGCCGCGGCCGCCTTCTTTCTGGCGTCCGCGAGCTTGTCCGCGGCCTTGGAGAGTCCGGCGCTCGCGTTGGCGACCGCCTTGGTGGCGTTCCACAGGTCCTTGGCCCCGCCGATCAGGTCCCCGACCAGGTTGGTCACCCTCTTGGCGAGCTGGAAGCCCTTGGCCCAGTTCCACGGCGCGCCGTACTTGGCGAGGATCTTGCCCGCCAGTCCGCCCGCGAAGCTGCCTGCGATGTTGAGCACAGTCTCGCCGCAGGCCCCGACGTCACCGCTGGAGATGCAGTCCAGGGCCGCGTCCACGCCGAGGATGTCCCGGGCGATCTTGACCAGGGCCTTGCCCGCGGACTTGATCCGCTGCTTGGCGGAAGCCTGCTGCTGCTGCGCGCCCGACAGATTCGCGGCTGCTTCGTTGTGCTCGGACTGCGCCTGGACAACCGCCGGGTCGGGGGTGCTGCTGGTGACAGGCTGGCCTCCGTAACACTCGATCCGTGGGTCCTCGCACGCCACGTTCTTCAGGCCACTGGGATCGGCGTTCGTGACCGGTGAGTTGGTCGCGTACGCGTAGCCGTTGATCTGCTGGGGCTGTGTGTAGTCGATGATCGGGTCGATCGAGATGAACTTGCCGATCACCGGGTCATACTCACGCGCCCCCAGGTGGGTCAGGCCGGTCGAGGCATCGATGGTGCCGCCGACGTAGCCCTTCTCCCCCGGCCAGCTGCCGGTCTTCTCGCCGCGGTCGACGCCGTAAGGGTCGAACCGGCGCTGGCTGATCGCGCCTGTCGTGGCATCGATCGCCACCTCGCCCGTGCCGTGGTGATCCGCGGCGACATAGGACAGCTTGGCCGCGGTGCGGACCGCGACGGTCTGGCCGGCGAAGTCGTAGTAGCGGGTGGCCTCCTTCTTGGTGCCGTCGGCCGACAGCTTCAGCTCGGTGCCGGGCAGGTAGACGGTGGTACCGGTCGGGTCCTTGCGGACGAGCCGGTTGCCGGAGCCGTCGTAGAGGTAGCTCGTCTTCGAACCGTTCGCCTCGGTGACCTCATTGACCTTGCCGGTGTCCGTCCAGGTCAGCGACTGGGCGTCGCCGCCGATGGTGCGCTTGGTGGTGTTGCCCGCGTCGTCGTACTCGTACGTCGACTGCTTTTCGCCGGTCGGAGTGTTCTCGGTGACCTTGGTGAGCTGGTGCGGGCCGTCGCCCAGGGCGCCCGCGGTGCCGTACTCGTAGCTGCGGGTGGTGTTCTTCGCAGTGTCGAGCCCGGTGTCGTGAAGCGTCTCCGCGGTGCGGTTGCCGAGGGCGTCGGTTACGTACGACTTCCAGTACGGGGCCGGGCCGCCGAGCGAGCTCGATCCGGGCGCCGTGTTGCAGGCGGTCGGCCCGGTTCCGTCCACCGGGGTGGTGGTGCCACGGGTGCCCGTGCCGCCCGCCGTCGTCGCCGTGGCCGCCGGGGTCCAGGCTTCTGCCAGGCGCTGACGGCTGTCGTACGCGAAGCACTGCATATCCGGCGAGGACGTGTTCGCGGTGTCCGCGATGGACAGGACGTTGCCTGCCTGGTCGTAGGAGTACTGGGAGTCCTTCGCCGGTGCGGTGGCGCCGTAGACGTCGACGACTGAGCGGGTCAGCCGATCGGTGCCCGTCTCGTAGTCGAAGGTCTGCCAGACCTTCTTGCCGCTGCCCGAATACAGCTCCAGCTGCTGGAGCTGGCTGGTGCGGGAGTAGACGGTGTTCGTGACGTACGACGTGGAGCCCGTCATCGTCTTCGGACGCTGCAGGGCATCGTAGGTGTAGGTCAGCGCTTCCGCCGGCAGGTCGCCGATGGCGGGCAGGCCGGTGCTCTGGACGGTGCCGTCACGGTTGTACGTCGTGCTGAAGACGTACGTGCCGGCCAGGGAGTTCTGCGAGGCAGGGACCTGGTAGGCCGTCTTCAGCGGGCGGTAGAACTCATCCATCGACTGGACTGCGGTGGCAAAGTACTCCGTCGGCGACACGTAGCTCAGGAAGCCGTAAGCCTGGCCCAGCCAGCCCGCCTTGTCGTACTTGGTCTCCGTCAGCTTCGTACCAGTCGTGGGCTCGCCCTGCCAGGTCGTGGCCACACGCCCGAGCTTGTCGTAGACGCTGGAGATCTTCTTGTTCCGGCCGTCGTAGGAGGCGACGGGCCGGTCCAGCTCGTCATACTCCGTGCGCGAGGTGCCCGCGTCCGGGTCGATCGCCTCGGTCTTGCGCCCCAGCTGGTCGTACTTGTACCGCCACACGTTGCCCTTGGCGTCGGTGACCGTCTCCAGCAGACCGCGGGTGTTGTAGGTGTACTTGGTCGAGTCGTTCGGCACACCCGCACCCGGCGCGGAGCCCCGGTAGTGGCGGAGCTCCGAGACGTTGCCCTGGACGTCGGTGACCGTGGTCGTGGGCACGCCGCCGGCCGGCGGGTCGACGTGGGTCAGCTCGCCGTCGTACGTGGTCGTCGTGCGCCACTGCTCGGCGCCGCTGACCGCGAAGATCTGGGCTGTGGTGCGGCCCAGTCCGTCGTACTCCAGCAGGTTCTGTGCGCCGACCTGGCTGTTGCTGACGGGCAACAGCTCGTCGGAGGGGGCGCCGGCCGCGTTGTACGTCGAGTTGGTCTTCTTGAGGTTGCCGGTGCCGTTGTAGAACGTGTCGGCGACCATGCTCGTGCCGTCCGGGCCCTCGGTCTGGATCTGCCGGGGGCGCAGCAGGCTGTCGTAGAGCTGGTACTCGGCGCCGTAGGTACCGTCGTTCTCGATCTTCTCGGTTTTGATCGAGGTGACCTTGTCCTTGCGGACGTTGTACGAGTACTTGATGCTCGGCGTCTGGGTCTTCGCCCGGTCCGCGAGCCACACCGAGGTCAGACGGCCCAGGGCGTCGTAGGCGAGGTCCGTCCGCTTGCCGTTCGGGTCGGTCTGGCCAGCCGACATACCCCAGGCGGGGGCGTAGTCGGTGGTGGTGACGTGGCCTAGGGCGTTGGTGACGGTGGTCTTCGCCAGCAGGCCGTTGGTCTCGGTGTAGGCGGTCTTGGTCTCGTCCGTCGTGCCGTACTGCTTGGCGTCCTTCTGGGACAGTGGGCGACCGTACGTGTCGTAGGTCGTCGCACCCGTGATCTGGTACGTCGCCGTGGTGCCGTTGTGGGACGTCAGGCGCTCGGTCTTGGTCGCGTCACCCTTGGTGGGGGCCACGTCGTAGGCGCCGCCGTCGTAGGACGTGCGCTCGTCCGCCAGGACCTGCGTCTTGTAGTCCGGGGTGACAGAGCACTTCACCGCCACGGACTCACTGCGGGAGGGCAGCGACAGGATGTTCTGCGTCGTGTTGTCCGCGTACCAGGTGCGGGTGCAGGAGTCGTCCTTGGCGGTGGAGACGTCGCCGAGGTCATCGACCTGGGTGACTCGGCCGCCCTTGGCGGTGTCGTATGCCGTGGTGGACTTCGTCTCCCGCCAGGTCCCGTCCGACTTCAGCTGGAAGCCGCGGCCGGTCTGTGCGCGCACGATCGCCGCGCGGGTGGTGCCCCAGCTGCGGGTCTGGGTGGCGGTGTAGTGCCTGAACGGAGTGGCGATGGTCTTGGAGACCAGCTTTGCGCCGTCGTAGGTCGCGGCCTCCAGCTGGTGGCCGGTGAACTCCTCGTCGTCGTCGTACGTGGCGCCCGTGGAGTCCTTGACCGTCACCGAGCGGGTGCCGCCGGCCGGGTTCGCGTCGCCGTTCATGCCCTGCATGAAGGTGTAGTCGATGCGGGTGGTCTGCTTGTCGGCGGTGCCACTGGTGACGGTGGCCTTGCCGTAGCCCTGCCAGCCGCCCCAGGTGAGGTACTTGGCGTCGGTGATGCCGTCCGGCTTCGCCTTACGCCAGGCCGCGTCTCCCTGGTAGTCGTAGCGGGTGACCATGCCGTCGCTGCCGCCGGTGCGGTCGGTCTCGATGACCGCTGCGACGACGTACTTGTGGAACCAGTCGGTGATCGGCTCCAGGTTGCCGGGCGGAGCCCACTTGACCGGGTAGCAGCGCTTGGTGGACTCACCGGGCTGGGGCAGGGTCGCCTTGGTGCAGTCGGTGGGCGCGTAGTTGACGTCGAGCTGGGCGCCGGTCTCGCTGAGGACCATCGACAGGCGGAAGCGGTGGAACGGGGCGATGTTGTCGCCGATCGCGTCGACGCGGTTGGCGAGCTGCTCGCCGAAGAGGTCGACGGAGGGGAGCTTGACGGCGGTGCCGGCGCGGCCCTCGTGCTCGATCTTCGACAGCCACAGCGTCTTGGAGTCGTCGCCGTTGTCGGTGAACAGGTGCGTGAGGCTCCAGGCGTCCACGTCCTGGTAGTTCGTGGCGTCCTTGCGCATCTGCGTGACGATCGACGTCAGGCGCTTGGTGGTCCAGAACGTCTGGACCGGTGAGGTGCACTTGGTGCTGGCTTTGCACTCCTGGTCGACCGGGACGTCCGGCCAGTGGGCGGCGTTCGCCTTGGTGCGCTTGGTCTCCGCGCAGTCGAAGTCGGCGGTGGGCAGGCAGCGTTCGTCGGTGTTGAAGACGATCCGGGCCGGGGCCTTGGCCGCGTAGACCTTGCCGTCCTGCTGGCCGTAGTCGATGCGCTTCAGCCAGCCGCCGCGGTGGTACGCGGTGCCGTTGACGTCCGTCTTCCCGTTCAGCGCGTAGTAGTTGGTCTCGCGCTCGTAGAAGTAGGACATCACGTTGCCGTGGGTGTCCTTGACGTAGTCCAGGCTCCAGCGCCACGCCTGCTGGCAGTAGGCGCTGGCGAACGTGGCGTTGTAGCAGGGCTCGCCGGAGTCGTCACCGAAGACCGGGGCGGTCCAGACGGAGTTGGTCTCCTCGTTGCCCGTGGCCCAGCCCGGCAGGCGGTTCAGGCCGAAGTAGTACTCGGTGCCGTCGGACGTGGTGATCTTCCAGTGCTCGCCCTTGTCGTCCGTGGTGCTGCCCTCGTCGCCGTTGGTGGCACCGGGGAGCTTCTCAACCTTGGAGCCGTCGTCGGACGACAGGTGCCACTTGCCGGAGACGTCGTCCTTGACCAGCTCGCCGGCCGAGCCGTTGAGCATGACGGTGGCGTTCTGGAACGCCCAGCACTGCTCACCGGAGCTGCTGTGGCCGTCCTCGGAACAGGGCTTGTAGCGACGCTCGATGTAGCCCGGGTCGTAGGAGAAGCCCTCGCCGATCCAGGAGCCCTGGTTGTTGGTGGCCGAGGTGCGGCCGTCCGCCGACTGGGAGGAGTAGCCCAGGCCCACGGTGGGGACCTGACCGCCCGGGGTCGGGACGGAGCGCAGCGGGTAGTCCCAGTTGAACCCGCCGGAGGAGGTGGCGACGCTCCAGCTGGCCGACGGGGACAGAGCGGTCGCCTTGTAGGTGCCCTGAGCACTGGACGGACCCGCCGCCACCGCCAGGAGCGAGGTCGACTCGCCCGCCATCGTGGAGACCCCCTCGGCGGAAGCCGGGGCGGCGGTCACGTCGGCCGAGACGGTGCCCGCCCGTACGTCGTTCACCGTGGGCAGCACCTTCGGCTGCTGCGGGCACCTCCTGCTGCCGGGGGTCGCGTACGCGGCGCACGCGGGCAGCTGGACCAGGCGCAGCCGGGAGGCGTAGGAGCCGCCGTAGCCCTCAGCGAAGTCGGAGTAGTCGACGGTCAGGCGCACCTTGGCGGCCTTGTTGCCGTCGTCGGCCCGCTCAACACCGAGCAGGACTCCGGCGCCGAGCTTCGCGGCACGGGCCGGGTCGAGAACGTCGACCTGCACCTCGGATGGCGCTGACTTCGCAGCCTTGGCGTTCCTGGGCTTCAGCACCTTCACCGGCAGACCGCCCGCTTCCGCGGTGGCCCCCAGCTTCACCTCTGTGCTGCCCTGCTTGGGCCAGGCCGCCCTGTCGAGGCCCTTGACCGCGGCCTCGCGGGCCGGGTCCGAGGGGCGGGGCTTGGACTTGGCGTCGCGTCTCTTGACGGGATCGCCGTCGTCCTGGACGCCGGGGCTGCTGGTGCGGCCCCGGGCGCCGTCGTCGAGCACCACTGCCTGGACGGTCGACGCGGACAGTGCGAGGGAAAGCCCTATCACTGTCGCGACGACCGCCTGTCTCGGCATGCGGCGGCTCAGTGAGCGGCCACGAAACATGCGGTCGGTTCCCTTCGGAGGAGAACGTCATGGATTGGAGGAGGAAAGGAGGTGGGGGGGACGGGTGTGCCGGGTCCCTGAGGGCCCGGCACACTCCAGGAAGTGACGGTCTGTCACATGTCTGGAACGGCCGTCAGCGCGGCCATCTGCTGTACCGCGATCCGGTCGGCGGCCCCGCTGTAGACGCGGACCTCGTCGAGTGCACCGGCGAAGTACTCGCCCGCCCCGCGCAGCGAACGGCCCACCTGGAGCCCGCCGGTGGCGGACCACAGAGTGTCGTTCTTGCCGTAGGCACCGGCTACGAGCTGGCCCTGGACGTACAGGCGGATGGAGTTGGCGACGGCGTCGTAGACGACCGCGAGGTGCTGGCCGGAGCCGCCGGTGTTCGCCAGTTCCTGGTTGTCGGTGAAGGTGACGATCTCGGCGGTCGCCGAGTCGGTCTTCGCCACGGCCAGCTCCCATTGCTTGGTGGCGGCCTGGTAGCGGACTTGGACGCGGTTGGCGTTGGCGCCCGGCAGGGACAGCACCGTCTGTGACTTGACCGGGTCCAGCGAGGTGAGCTGGGCGCGGGCGGAGATGGTGAAGCTGCTGTTGCCGGTGACCGGGGCGGTCGCGGTGGACGCGTAGTCCCCGTCGCCGTCCAGGAGCAGGTGGCCGTCGCCGACCAGGGCGGCGTTGTCGAACACGTCGGCCGGGCGGTAGATGGATGCGTTGCCCGCGAGGGTCAGGGCCTGTCCACCGCCGGTTTCGGCGGAGGCCCCGTTGCTCGCATCGTCGAGCTGCCAGTAGCCCTTGCGGGTCGGCTTGACCGTCATCAAGTCCGCGACCTGGGCCGCTGGCAGTACGCGGTCGAAGACGCGGACCTCGGCCAGGTCACCCGTGAAGTGGTCGCGGTAGCCGCTCTTGGCCGTGGCGCGGCCGATCTGCAGCGGGCCGTAGGACTTCCAGGTGGAGCGGCGACCGGCGCTGCCCTTGAGGTCCTTGTTGACGTACAGCTGCAGCTGCGGGCCGCCGCTCCTCTGGGCGTCGTACACGCCGGTCAGCAGCACCCACTGGTCCTTGACCACGGACACTCCGGTGGAGACGGCCTTCCACTCGCCGAGCGAGTCGACGTCGTTGACCGGGACGGCGAACTTCCAGGTCTGCGCGGACGCGTCGTAGCCCAGGGTGAAGCCGGGCTCGCCCGTGCCGTCCTGGCTGATCACCGTCATGTTCCGGTCCAGCGCGGTGGGCCGCACCCAGGCGCTCACGCTGAAGTTCTTGGACGTGTCGAGCACTGTCTCGCTGGTGTCCAGCCAGGCGTCGGCGGTGCCGTCGAAGCGGGCCGCCCTGTCGGCCTTGCCGCCGGGACCGTCCACCTCGAAGGTGACGGCGGGGCCGGCCGTGGCCGAGAACTTCTCGCTCTCGTCGTGCGCCTCGGTATTGACGGCCTTGTCGGCGAGGTTCCACTGGGCGCGGACCGGCGTGCCCTCGCTGACCAGGAAGTGGTAGGGGGTCCTGCCGGTGCGGTTGGCCCTGTCCACGGCGATCACCTCGAGCACATGCCGCCCGGACCAGGTCGGCATCCACTGGAGGGAGACCGAACCGCCCGGAGTGCTCGGCGGGAGGTCCTTCAGCGCGGCGCCATCGAAGGAGTACTGGTAGTTGACGACGTCGGTGTCCAGGATGGAGTCATTCGGGTTGGGCCAGAAGGTGAAGGTTCCGTAGGTGCCCACGCCATCGTGGTAGGTGGTGTCCGACGGGTACTCCTTGGAGTGCACCAACGGCTTGCCCGGAGAAGTCTTGTCGTAGGTGAACTCACAGCGCTGGGCGGAGTCGCCCTCCCAGCTCCATGGGCCGGAGCCATCACCGTCGTCGGCCCGTGCACTCCAGTAGATAACCGTGTTCTCCGGGATCACCGAGCGGACGGTGTGGTCGAACCTGGTACTGGTGGTCGGCGACAGCGCATCCTCAGTCACGTAGGTGTAGGACTGGGCTGTGTTCGTCTTGGGGTCGGTCCACTCCACCTTGAACTCGACCTTGACCTTGTCCGTCTGGCCGTTTCCGTGGTCGGGGTCGCTGGCGATGGCCTGCAGCTTCGGCGGCTCGTCGACGTACGCGCGGTCCGAACCCCAACGGCACCGGCCACCAGGGTCGGTGTACATGTCCGACGTCTTGATCTGCCGCGGCAGGTTGTTGTACTTGATCGACAGGTAGGCGTTGCCGCAGATCTGCTTCCACTCGGCGAACCTGCTCTCGTCGGCGGCGCGCAAGCCCAGCGTCATGGCGTTCCAGTCGCCTGCGGCGGCCGACTTGATCTCGTTGGTCAGCTCGCCGCTCTCGCCGCTCTCGAAGTGCAGGTTGGCCTGGCTGGAGCAGGATGTCGGGGAGATCGCCTTGTCTACGGTCTGCAGGTGGTCCACCCAGTCGTCCGAGGTGTTGGACCAGTTGCTGGACGAGGTCAGCGAGTAGTCCTTGCCGCCGACTCGGTACAGCCGGATGGGCTCGGCGGTCGGAGTGGCACTGTAGATGTGCTCCACCCGGGCGGAGAAGGTCGCCTCGATGATCTGCTTCCCCTTGTAGAAGGAGAGCGGCATCGTGAACATCGTGCGGCGCACGCCGACGCCGTTGCAGGAGACCGGGTTGTAGTCGGTGGGGCACTTGCCGACGCCCGCACTGCCCGAGTACTTCCAGTCCTGCTCGGTGGGCATCCCGGACATGATGCCGGTCCAGGAGGTGCGCGAGGTGGTGCGCTGGATCGGGTCGATGACGACCGGGAAGACAGTGTCCTCGCCCTTGAGGAGCTTCTGGTCGGGGACCAGGCTCAGCTTGTCCTTGGCCACCTCGACGCCGAGCTCGGCGACACGTCCGCCGCCGCCCGGGCCTTCGAGGGCGGGCTCGGCGGCCGTGTCGGCCTGCGGGCCGGGCGCCGCGCTTTCCTCAGCACCGGCCGTGGCGGAGCTCAGGGCCTTTGCCACGGCCTTGGGGCCCTGCTGGCGGGCGGCGGCCTCGGTCACGGCGGCCGAGTCCCACATCGCGGGTTCCCCCGCCTGGAAGACGGCGCCGCCGACCACGGCGTCCTCGGCGACGATCGCCCCGGCGGCGTCCTCAGAGACCTTCAGGCCGTCGGTGGCCATGCCCAGGTCGATCCTGTCCAGCCGCGGGTCGGCCGCCGCCTCGGGCGACTTGACGACCAGCAGATGACCGAATCCGTCGGCCTCGGCGCGGACGGTGAGGTCCACACCGGGCAGGGCATCGACGTAGGTGGCGGTGTCGCCCTCGACGCTCGGCGCGGGCAGCTTGCCGTACGGCCAGGTCAGGGCGAACTCCCGGCCTGCCCGCTGCATCGTCACGAACGGCTTGCCTGCCTGCCCGGCAGAAAAGTTCAGGCCGACGGTGGCGGCCTTCGGCCCCCAGCTGCCGTCTGACCGCCTCACCAGCGTCGCGTCGATGTCGACCCACTTGCCGTCCCGGACCGTGCGGACGGGCTCGGTGTACTCACGGGCCGTGAAGCTGCCGTCGGGCTCGGCGAAAATCTCCCGGTGCTCGGTGCGCAGCCCGACGACCTCGGTCTTCTTGCCGCTCTCCTGCGCGACGGCGAGAGCTTGCTGCTCGGTCTGCATCGGCTGGTCGGCGGCCACCGGCGCTTGGTCCTGCGCCGGGCTGCCACCGCCGCCCGGAAGGACCGCCGCGCCGGCTACCACCGCGCCGGTGACGGCCGCCGCCACGGCGGCACGAAGCACCATGCCCCGCCGTATCGGTCTGTGTCTGTCTGCGGACACGTGTCCACGCTCCAGTCGGTTCACGTCTGTCTCAGAAGTCGATTTGCCGGAACACCTGGTCCGGCCAGTTGCCTTACGCGCTTGACGGACCTCAGCGGACCGTCGGCCGAAGGCCGCTGCCCGTGGGGGCTACCGCCTTTGCCGGGTTGCGCGTCGTCGCGGTTGTCGGATGTGCGAGTGCGGCGATCGTGGACGCGTCGTCAGCGGACAGTGGCACCGAATGCGACGCCGCCGGCCGGAATACCGCCCTCACCGGGCTTGAAGGTCTGCGTCGGCGCACCGCCGGAGGCCACGTTCCACGGGAAGCCGTAGACCGCCCGTCCCTCGGCCGGGCCATAGGGCACACCCACGTACAGCAGCGACGGAGTGGCGCCCAGGGCGAGGCCGGTGAGCATGCGCGGTGCGGGTGCGGACGGAACGCCGTATCCGGGGTCGATCGAGATGTCGGAGGCACCGGGCGCACCGACCAGCGGGATGACGTGGACGCCGCCCTCATCCGGGAATTCCTCGGTCGTCTCCTCGCCGGGCACGCCGATCGCGAGCCTGGTGGTCGTGGCCGTGGAGGTCGCGTTCGGGGATGTGTTGGCGGCGGCGAGCTGTTTGCCGAAGAGGTCGCCGGACTCTGCCGCGCCGTCAACTTCCGCGGTGTTCTGACTGATCCAGGCGGTCTCGGTGAAGGTACCGCTGGCCGTGAGGCGGAAGACCTGCACGGCGCCCGCATCCACAGTCGTCAGCCCGTCCTCACCCGGAACACCGACCGCGAGCAGTGACTCGGTGGTGGAGGTGGCGCCGGAGGGCCGGTACGGGACCATGGCGAGTGCGGTGCCGAACTGGTCGCCGGCCTCCTCGTCCCCGAAGATGTCGTCCTGATCCTGGCCGAGTCCGCCGAGTGGCTTCGGGTAGCCGGAGGTCAGCGTGTGGTTGAACCAGGCCACGCCGCCGGCGAAGGTCGCGGTGCCGAGTGCCTCGCCGGGTGTGCCGACCGCGAAGTGGGTCGGGGTCGCGGCGAACGCGCTGCCGAAACGGTCGTCCTGCTCGGCTACCCCGGGGACGGCACCGGCCGTTTCGGTGTCCTGGTCGATGCCCACGACGGTTTGCGCGGTGCCGCTCACGTAGTAGAAGGAGCCCGCGTCCTCGATGGTGCCGATCGACTCACCGGGGCTGCCGATCAGCAGGTACGGCGTGCCGCCCGAGGTCTTTCCGGCCGCGACCGCGTACCCGACCCAGTCGTCGGCCTCCGCGGTGCCGCCCAGTGGCTTGTCGCTGCCCTGGTAGATCTCCTTCACGGCCCTGCCGCCGGCGTTCAGCCCGCTCGTGGAGCCGTAGATCACCTGCACGCCTCCGGCGTCGGGCGCGGCACCGATGTCCTCGTACGGAGAACCGACCACCAGGTCGCTGCAACCGTCGAGATCGGCGTCGTAAACAGCCAGCGCGTGGCTGTACTCGTCGCCCGCCTCGGGAACGCCCGGTATGCCGTCCGTGGCCTGCGAGAACGTGAAGGTGCCTTTACCGCCGCCATAGACGACGTGCACCACTCCCGCCTTCTGCACGCCGTCGACGCTTGCCTCCGGGTCGGCGATCGCCGTATCCCGGACGCCGTCCCCGTTGAAGTCCGAATCGGTCCCCGCCGGACACGCGACGGCCGCTGCTGCGGGTGTACCGCCGGATCCGACCCCCAAGGTCAGCAGTGCCCCTGCCAGAACAGTGACAGCACTGCGACGCCACGCTTTCCCCACCCTTGACACAAACACCCCGTACATAAAGAGGAGCTAAAGAAAGTCAAGAGATCATCGCTTCACATGAAGTGCACATGCAATACACGCCCGGCCACTCGGCAATATGACAAAGATCACAGCAGATGCATATATCGCCCATATGGCTTCACATAGGCGAATCGCTCGCCAAGTCAGCTGCTCCGAACTCGACGCAAGGCCCCCCTTCGCCGGGAGGTCACCCCACGGTCGCAGGAAGGTCATGCTATCTTCACAGTTCTTTGTGGCATCTTCCCCGCAAATGGCCCAGACCAGCCAACAGCTAAGCCATCCAGAAAACGGGGCGTGCCCCCTATTTCTTGGAGAGCGTGACGATGGCTGCCCCGGCCGTTTCGGTGATTGTCGCCGCCTACAATGCGATGCCTTATCTGACGCGTTGCATTACGTCCGTCGCGGAGCAAACCATCGGCTCGGACGAGCTGGAGATCATCGTTGTCGATGACGGCTCAACGGACGGGACGGCCAAGGAACTTGAACGCCTGGCCGGTATGCACCCCGGATTGATCAACATTTTCAAGCAGGCGAACTCCGGCGGTCCCTCGGCACCTCGTAACGTCGGCCTCGACCACGCCCGAGGCACGTTCGTGTTCTTCCTCGACGCCGACGACTACCTGGGCCCCGAGACCCTGGAACGTATGGTCGCGATGGCCGAGAAAAACGGCACCGACATCGTGCTCGGGAAGATGGTGGGCGTCGGGGGACGCGGCTTGCCCACGTCGATGTTCAAGCGTAATCAGCCGAAGACGGACGTCTTCAGCTCACGCGTCTACTGGGCCCTCAACCCGTTGAAACTGTTCCGCCGCGAACTGCTGGAGCGGCATGCGCTGCGGTTCCCCACCAGCCTGCCCATCGGGGAAGACCAATCGTTCGTGGCTTTGGCGTACCTGCACTCGTCGGGCATCTCCGTCATCGCCGACTACGACTGCCTGTTCTGCACCCTGCGGGAAGATGGCGGCAACACCACCGTGCGTCATAGCGGTTCGGAGCCCCGGCTGCGGTTCCTGCCGCACGTGATCGACATTCTGCTGGAGAACGTGCCGCCCGGCCCCGGCCGCGACCACTTGGCGCACCGACACCTCACCATCGAAGTACAGGAGATCCTCGGCCACCTCGCGGCAGAACCCCGCCCCCAGCAGGAAAAAGCCCTCGCCCAACTTGCCGACACCGTGGCCCCCCTCTGGCACAAGGGCATGAACAACCAGCTCTCCGCCATGGCCCGCCTCCGCCTCCACCTCGTCCGGCACCAGATGCTCGACGAAGCCCTCGAACTCACCCGGTTCGAGAAGGAACTGGCCGGGAGAAAGTTCTCCACCCCGGTCCTCGTCGACGAAGGCAGGGCCCTCGCCCGCTATCCATTCCTCCGCGATCCCGCCCGGGCCATCCCCGACAGCTGCTACGACGTCACTGCACAACTCGGCGTACGCCACCGGGTCACCCGCGCCGAGCTGCACAGCACCACGCTCTACCTCGCCGGGCACGGCTACCTCCACCGCGTCGCCACCGAAGACGTCACCACGGAACTCGTCCTGCGCGAGCGTGACCGCAAGGAGGAGTTCCGGCTGCCGGTCACCCACACCGCGACACCCGGACTCGGCGCCGACGAGGACCAGGGCCACTACGTCTACGAGAAGGCCGGTTTCGAGGCCGCCCTCGACATCACCACGGCCGCCGACGGCAGCCCGCTGGGCGACGGACTGTGGGACATCTCGCTCGCCATCGGCGCCCAGGGCATCACCCGGGAAGTCCGCATCGGCAGCAAGCGGACCGTCGACGTGTCCGGCAAGGCCGCCACACACGTCGTGGACACAAACGAGGGGCCCCGTGCCGCCACCCTCTACACCACCAACCCGCACGGCAACTTCACCCTCGACCTCGGCGAGAACAAGCACGCCGTACTGCCCCATCTCAGCCTGAACGACACAGTCCAGTGGGCCTCCGACACCCCCACAGAGCTGGAGTTCACCGGCCGCTGCACCCTCGCCGCCCACCCCGAGGGCACTCTCACCGCGACCCTGCGCAACGACCGGGGAGACAACGCCACCTTCCCCGCCTCGACGACCGGCGATGCCCTCGTCGTACGCATCCCTGTCGCCGAACTCTCAGCCGGCACCTGGCATGGGGAACTCCGGCTCGGCAACTGGGTACTGCCCCTCCCAGAACTCCCCAACAACCTCATGGCAGCCAAGTGGCGCCGCCGGGCCCTGCCCTGGTACGCCAAGCCTGCGCTGAACAGCACGAACGGTTTCGCACTGCAGGTCGCCAAGACCGACCTCATCGGAGCGGTGACTCGGCGCATCACTTCCTGACCAGGAGTGGCGGCGCGCGCTGACCATCAGCAGTAGCCCGTCCAAGAGAGATTCGGCCAGGCCCCCCCACCGCAACACCCAGCCGCCTCAGGGCCTTCGGCTAAAGAGGTCGTTGCATTTGGCGAGCGGGGCTGGCTCAGCTATCCGGTAGGCGGGTGCCGACGATCACACTGAGGTCTGTTGCGAGGCGGAGTTCAGCAGCTCGTAGTTCGGGGTGTTCGAGCCAGTGAAGTCGAGCGTGGTCTGGTGCGCCGTTGAAGCGGGGCGGCCATGTTGTGGTCGGGGTGAAGTCGTCGATCACGATCGTGCCGCCGGCGGCGAGCAGGCGCGCGGGGTCTGCGGTGCCGTCGCCCTTGGCCTGGCCTCCGCCGTCGAGCACGAGCAGGTCATAAGGGCCGCGTTCTTCGATTCGCTGCCAGTCGCCGTGGAGGACCTCGACATGGTCGCAGTCACGGAAGATGTCCGAAGCGATACGGGCTCGTTCCGGATCACGTTCGATGCTGATCAGCCGGGTGCCCGGAGGTGCACCCGAGGCCAGCCAAGCCAAGCCCACACCGCAACCTGTTCCGGTCTCGGCGATGCTGTGGGGTGCTCCTGCAGCCAGCACCTGGAGTAAACGCCCCTGTTCGGGTCGGCAGGAGAACGCGAATCCCTGTGCGCGCGCCGCCTCGACAGCCCGCTGAACCAGCATGGGCAATGCGTCGTGGCCTCTGTATGCGTCGGTTCCATGAAGCGACATGCCCCGCATTATGGCTGCGCCCCCGGTTGAGTCGGCGGTAGCAGATGAGGGCGGCGGCGATGCCAACGAAGGCCAGGAAGTGGTCCGATGTGCGCTCGTAGCGCCGGTGCAGGCGGCGAATGCCGCTCAGCCAACTCACCGTGCGCTCAACAGTCCACCGGTGTCGTCCCAGGCGGGCCGGGGACTCGATGCCCTTGCGGTCGAAGTAGCCACCCTTGATCGTCAGCATGACCTCGCGCGAGCGGCTCTGCGACAGGGAGCTGAGACTGCCGAGCAGGACTGTGTGTTCGTCGATGACGAGATCTTCTGGTGCATGACATTGACGGAGACGACGGTCGGCACAACTTTCCGCAACTGCTGCCGGGCCTCATTCGAACTCCTCCGGGTCCGGATCCTCACCCAGCCATGAGCATCACGTGACGTTGTCGCGGTGGACGGCAGCTCTTCAACGGGTGCGTCTCCGGCCTGGCGCTACGGAACAGAGTGTGAGGCAAGCCAGTCCTGGAGTTCACGGTGGCGGAACTGGTAGGCCCTCCCGGAGATCCGCAGCAGTCCTGCGCCGTATGCCCAGTGCAGGAAGGCACCTAGACGCCAGGGCAGTTGGCCGCTTGCGCAGCAGAGGAAGACCACGTAGCGGCGACTGGCCCCTGCCATCCGCAGCCCGAATGCGAGTCCCAACGCGAGCCCGAACGCCAACCCGAACCCGAGGCCGAACCCGTACGAGACACCGAAGATGAGCGCGACTACGAACATGAGCGTGAGCCCCAGCGCGAGCCCGGACACGAGCCCCACCGTGAAGCCCATCGTGAGACCCACCACGACATCGTCCCGTAGGGCACGGCGCGGCTCTGTGGGTGGAGCGTCATTCAGAGGCGCAACGAGCTCGCCCGCGAGCCCGAACACGCGCCTGGCCAGGAGCGCGGACACAAGCAAGGCCAGAAGCGCAAACGTCGGCTCGACCGAGAGGAAGACCAAGAGCGCGAACGTGAGCCCGACCGCGAGCCCAGCTAGAAGCCCGGAGGCGAGTCCGCGTACGAGTTCCCGGGCGATCTGTCCGCGCTGGGCTCGACTGTGCAGCAGGTGCAGCTGGAGGGACTTGGGGTCCGGAACAACGTGGCTACTGGCCTGCCAGACAGTCGAAAGGACGGAAGGAACCACCCCTCCGGCCAGGAACAGCTGGCCTAGTGAGGAGCCGATGGGGAGTTGGGTCACGAGCAAGGCGGTGCAGACAAGCAGGAGGAGAGTGGTGAGCAGAGTGTCCGCGGCGCGGACGCGCCGGGCACCGGCCATCGGCCAGAGCTGGTGAAGCACGATGTCGGTGGTTGGTCCGGCGGCTGTGGTCGTGGCGGTGAGGTGTGTGGCGATTGCAGTGAGCCAGCGGTGAGTCTGCTCGGGACGGTAGCGATCGGGGTGCGTTGGGTGTTGCTGAGTCGCAGCGGGCACGTAGCGATCGAGCAGGTGGTCGCGGACCACGTTGGGCGAGGCCAGAGTGAGCAGGTACGCGGGGTCATACGGGTAGGTGAGGGTGTCGGGGTGACGTTCCTCGTACGCGGTGACTGCCAGGTTGAGCCGCCACGGAGTGTTCAGGGCGCGGGCAAGGGTCCCGCCGGGTGCAGCGGTCAACTCGTCGAGGACCGAGGTCCAGCGGTCTGGGTTGGTGCTGCGGGTGGTGAGATACGCGGTGGCCTGGGACGCGGTGACGGGATCGATCTCAATGCGGGCGGCCTCGCGCAGCCGGAGGTCTCGGGCAGCCAGTTGCTCATACTGGGTGGTGCGGCAGGTGAGGATTACCGGGGCGCTGCCGGTGGGGTCTTGGTAGGCGTTGAGCTGCTGCAGCACGCGTGTGGCGCGGCGTCGGCCGATCGGCGTGGTGTCAGCGTCCATTTCGTCCAGGCCGTCCAGGACGGGGAGGATGCGGTGGTGATCGACGAGGACCAGCGCGTCGGCGGCGGTAATGCCGCGGTCGCGGAAGTGCTGGTGGACCTGGTCTGCGAGCCATTGTCTGAAGGATCGGTCGGTGTCCCAGCCAGCCAGAGAGAGACGGACCGGTACAGGGTCAGTGTCGGCGCGGTCGGGGCTGGTCAGCAGGCCGAGCAGGAGGTCCAGAGCAATCAGGGTCTTGCCGGCGCCGGGTTCACCAGTGATCACCAGTCGGGCAGGGTTCACCCGGCGGTAGTAGGCGACGATGCCTGTCAGGCTGCCTTGAGGTTCGGCGCCTTCGGCATTGTTCGCAGGCTCGGCGCGGTAGCGGAAGGACAAGTCGATGCGGTGTGCTCCGGGCCCGATCAGTTGCGCTCGTTGTCGGGTCTCGGCCACTGCCACAGCGGCGGCAATGTTCTTGGTCTTTGCATCGGTGTCTGCTGCGGCCTCGCGACGGTCGGCGAGGTAAGAGGCCCCGGCCAGGTAGGCACCGGGGGTGGCAAGAACCAGCGCGATGGCAGTGGCCGCCAAGCGGGCACCCTCGAACTCCTTGGACAGCCACATCGCCAGTCCTGCGGCTGCGGCCAGTAGACCGACGTAGACCAGAGCTGTCCGACGTGCACGTGAGGCCCCCATGCGAGGCATCCTTCCCGTACGACCTCCAACGGCAACGCGGCCCGGGATTCAGCACATCCCCCGAATTGGCGACGAGATCGAGATCTCAAGCTGAGCATCGGCGAGAACCCACCGCCACCCGTACGGTGTGACGTCCATCCCGACCATGAGCATCCACAAGGGCGGCAACCCGGGAGAAACCACTCGACCATTCCCCTCACGGCGAGAATCATGGCGGGATGGCTCCGTACCTGTACGACCGGCTGGTGACGGAGGACGAATACCGCCAGCGCGTCCGGCGGCATCGTCCCAGCTCGCTGTTGCCACTGATCGCCGCAGCGGCGGCCCGCTACAGCACGCCCGAGCGGCCACAGCCCTGGCTGAAAAGCCCCTCGCTGAAATACACACCCTGGGCGCTGGCTGACGCGGCCCGCGTCAGCCTGGCCTACGGCACCGAGCATCTGCGCTCCGACGCCACTGAGCGCGATCTGCTGGAGATCCTGGCGGCGTACTCCAGCCTGAAGGAACCGACCCTGCACGGCACCGATGAGGGCGCGGTGCGCCTGAGGGACTTCATGATGCGCCTGGGTGGCGAGCAGATGGCCTTCCAGGCCCCGGAGTTCGTCACTCTCGCCCGTACCGCGGCGCTGTACCTGCACACGCCGTTCCCCGCGCGCCGTCAGCCCCGCTGCATGGTCCCCGGCTGGGACACCGAGTTGTTCGGCTGCCCCCTGCCCGACTACATCGGCACCGCGCAACTGCTGTGGGGATGTGCGCTGTTCAACGCCGGGCGTTTCGATCCCGCGATCTACGACAGCCCGGACGGGGAGAAGTTCAACCGCGTCGTCAGCCGGGACACGGTCCTGCCCGTCATCGAATGGCACTTCGCCACCGACGCGGCCTCCGTCAAAGCGATCGAGAAGCAGACAACGGAGAAACTGGCAAGGGTGGCCGGCGGTAAAGCAGCCCAGCTGCGGCGCTTCACATACAACCCGCTAATCGGCCGGCCCGCGGTCACCGGCTTCGGGCCCGGCCTGCTGTGCCCCTCACCTCAACTGGTGTGACGCAAGGCGACCCCGGCGGGCATCTACCACACAGGACGCGAGCACTTCGGACCGGACTTCTTGCAGGAGACCGGCTACCTCTTCGAGGAGTACGTCGGCCGCCTGCTCCGCCTGATACCGGACGCCGACGTCGTCGCAGAGATCACGTACCGAGTGAAGCGGAACGAACTGCAAAGCGTCGACTGGATCGTCGTCTTCGACGACCTGGTGCTGCTCGTGGAGGTCAAGTCCATGATGCCGACGGAGAACGCCCGGCTCGGCCTGGAACTCGGAGTCGCCGAGACCGACAGCAAACTGGCCCGCGCCTACCGCCAGGTCAACGCCACCTCGGCCCAGATCGACCAGCACCATCCGGCATTCGCCGGCATTCCGAGTGACCGTCCGCGCCAGGCGCTGATCGTCACCCTTGAACCGTTCCCTGTCGCCAACGCCAACCTTCCCCACCTCGGCCTGCCCGCCGCCGACATCCCCACCGCGGTCGTCGGGGCCCAGGAAGTCGAACGCCTGGTGATGCTGACCGACACCACGCCCAGCTCTCTGCTGCTGGAACGGGCGGCCGACCCCCAGCGCTCCACCTGGGCGCTCAACGAATGCCTGAACGGGCACGAGAGCGCCCGCAACCCGGTCCTCGACCAGGGATGGGCGTCCTATCCCTGGTCGACCGGCCGCCTGTCGGCCCTGAACGCGTCGTAGTCCATGTGTCGCGGACCGGCGCGGGTGCGGCATGGCCCGGCCGCTGCACCGGCTCGCCCAGAGACTCCTGCCGGGACGGAGCACCAGCGGGCCAGTACCTGACCGGCCTCCTCCGAAGAGGCCCGAGTTCCGCACACCCTCACCGGGAGGATTGACAGTAGGATACGTAGCATGAGTGAGCCTACCGGCAAGTACTCGATCACCATGCCGCGGGACATCGCCGAAGCCGCCAAGGCGCGCAGCGGCCCCTCCGGCCTGTCCGCCTACGTCGCGGCAGCCGTCGCTCGCCAGATCGAGCGCGACAACCTCAACGAGCTCATCGCCGTCGCCGAAGCCGAACACGGACCCGTCACGGACGAAGAGATCCAGGCCCTGCGCGACCAGCTTCACCAGGCCCGCGACAACCAGGCAGCAGGCGGAGCGAACGCCGCGTGAGCCGCTCCCCCGCCGTCCCCGGTGGCACCCTCGTGCTGGACAGCGAGGGACTGGCCAAGGCCGTCCTCCGCGACCGCACCGTCACCGCCTGGCTCGCCCTGGCCCGCGCCGACGACCTACGGGTGATCACTTCCGCGGCCACCCTGGTGGAAGTCGTCCACCCGCGGATCAACCGCCCGGCCCTGGAGTGGACCCTCTCCCGCCTCATCGTCGAACCGATCACCGAGCCCATCGCCCGCCACGCCGCCACCCTCCTCGCCGACGCCGGTCTGCACGGCCACAAGTACGCCATCGACGCCATGCTCGGCGCCACCGCCCTCGCCGCACCCGGCCCCGTCACCATCATCACCTCGGATCCCGAGGACCTCACCGCGCTGTGCGGCGGACGCGCCACCGTGATCACGATCTGACCCAGCGCGCTCCTGGATCGCGACGGGCTCCACAGCTGTCACCGCCTCACCCTGGACGCTACTGACCCCCTCAACGGGCAGTCCACGCGGCGGGGCATGCCCAAGCCCCTGGGCCAGGCTGGCTGGACGTTTGTCTCCGCGGCCCGCGCCGCCCGAGGCGACCGTCGGCGAGCGGGGCCGAGCGCTCCTTCCCCTAGTTACCTTCTACGTGGCTCCGGGCTTGGGGCTCCCGATCTCCGGGCTTGCATGACGCTTGCCCCCTGTCATCCCATGACCCGGGGGTGGTCCTACGCTGTTCGGCCGCGTCCGCCCCGCGCGCGTGGGTCATCCAGCGCCTCGGTGGCGAGCCATGCGTGTGATGGTGCCGCGAGACGGGTGAGGCCCTGGCCAAGCCCGAGCGCCTAGGGCCGAACCGGAACCCCGCCCGGCCGTGCCAACCCCCGCCCCGCGCTGCGCCAACACGGAACGTCACGGAACGGACACATGACCTACCCGCGGCGTTCACACCCCTGCATGATTCCACCAGCACCAGCAATCCCAGGGGGGATATTGAGCACGCCCGAACTCCGAAGAGACTGGCAGCCCGAGGACACGTGCCTCATAGGCTGCGCCTACGGCATAGCCGTCCTCGCCGCACTGATCATGACAGGGGTGATGGCGGACAACGGATTCGGAGTGGCAGCCATCCTGCCGTTCCTCCTGTTCGTCGGCGGCGTTGTCGCGCACATCAGATACGGCATCCGTCGGGCGGCCGAGCGCCGGCGTCAGGCAGCCGAGTTTCAGCGTCTCCAGGAGATCCAGTCCACCGAGATCGCCCGCTACCACGCGATGAACTCCCGAGAGTTCGAGCAGGCCGTCGCCTTCCTCTGCGAACGCGACGGCTGCACAGAGGCCCGCGTCGTCGGCGGGGCCGGAGATCTCGGAGCCGACGTCCTCGCCTGCGCCCCGGACGGACGGCGCATCGTGATCCAGTGCAAGCGCTACGGGCCCACCACGAAGGTCGGCAGCCCTGACCTTCAGCGGTTCGGCGGCACCTGCTACAGCGTCCACGGCGCGCAGGTCGCCGCAGTCGTCACCACCTCGGTCTTCACCCGTCCTGCCATGAACTACGGAACGCAGCACGGAATCCGGCTGTTCGACGAGGCGGCCTTGGCCGCCTGGGCGACCCGCGCCGGCCCCGCACCGTGGATGTAAGCCGACCTGCACCGCTCGCGTGCGGGCTGGGGGAAGCGGTGATCCAGGGGTGCTCGTAAGATTCGCGCACGGCAGGCAAAGGGGTGGGGATGGAAGACGACGAGCAGAAGCAGGACCTCGACACGCCTGCCAGACCAGAGCAGCAGCAACACCGCGCCACGCTGCGGATCGCGCTCATTGCAGCCGCCACAGTTGTAGTCCTCGGAAGTGGCGTGGCCATCGGGTTGTCAGCAGCTGGCACCGACCCAGACGCGAGCGAGTCTGCGCTGACTTATGCCCGCCGTGCCTGCGAAGCCATCGCCCTTGATCTCTCGCCAGGCGACTCGGCCAAGGCGGACGAAACTCAGGCACCCGGTGAGGAGGCGGAAGGCTGGAGCGAGATTGCTGATGATGCAGCGAGGGCCGCACGCCTGGACGACGCATGGAACGACCTGGCGCGCGCCACGGACGCCGAATACCGGGCTTGGAACCGCTACGCCCAAGGCGCGGACCAAGCGGAGATCGACGCAGCGCTGGCCGAGACCAAGGCCCACCCTGTGGGACCCGAGTGCCGGAAAGCCCTGGTGCGCTAGCAGGGCGAACGTCTCCAGCAGGGCCGAACACACCTGCCGCCCGGAAGGCGTTTTCCCGACCGGCGCGGCCAGCGCTCACGTTCACCACTACCCAGTCGGCCGAGCTACGACGCTGACTCCGCGGCTGCTCGAGGGAATCGGGCGCTCAAGCCACCGGACCGGAACGCGTGAAGGTTCATCCCCGCGCTGCTGCGCGCCGTGGAGAAGGCCCTTTCACGCGTGAGCCGCACCGGGCCGTCGAGGAACAACGGTCCGCTCATCAGATCACCGATCAACCGGCCCAGCAGCGATGCCGTCAGTTCACTCACCGGTACCCACTGCGGAGTGCCCGGCCTCACCGGCTCCCGCACTCGCACTTGCCGACGCGGGAGGTCCACGTCCTCGATCTGCACCCGCAGCCAATCCGCCACCCGCGCCTCGCCGTCCCACAGCGCCGACCACAGCGCACGGTGAGCCAACGAGATCCCCTCGTCGGCAACCAGCTCCTCCAACCGCTCCCGGTTCGCCTTCGCGACTCCCGCCACACACCTACGTCTTGCCACTGCCGAGATCACCTACCCCAGTTCCCGCAACCACGGTGCCGAATCCCCTTACGCCGCTTCCTCTTTCGGCGACTGGTCGTAGGCGCTCAACAGGCCCTCGATGCGCTGGTTGTTGATCGACTGCCGGTCGTACAGACACTTCGCGTACCGGGACAGCAGGACCTCGACGCTGTTACCCGCCCGCTGGGCGACCTCGGCCGGGTCCGCCCCCGCGCACAGCCAGGTAGACAACGCCGAATGCCGCAGGTCGTACGGGCGTTTCGCGATCGGGGTGCTCGTGAGGGCCGGCGGCAGGCCGAGGCTGCGGGCTTCGTTCCAGACCCGGTGGTAGGTGGTGTAGGTGAGGACACGGCCGCTCTCGCTGAAGAAGAGCCGGCCGTCGTCGGCCGTGCCGAAGGTGGCGACATCCTCGCGCCACAGGGCCACGAGGTACGGCGGGAGCGGCACCACCCTGACATCCCCCGGCGGGCGGTTCTTCAGCCCGCGGTCGTCGTGGTACTCGCCGGAGTCGGTCCACCGCTTGCCCGCCTGCGGCCGGGTGCGGTGCACGATCAGCCGCCCCCAACCGGTATCGGGCAGGCGGCAGTCCGGCAGCGCCGCCGCGACCGCCTCCTCCGGACGCAGGCCCGCGTAGTACATGCCGGCGAAGAACCCGACCAACCGGCGCCCACGAGCCCGGCGGTAGCCGCCCACGTAGGAGACGGCATTCAGCAGATCCCGTGCCTGGTAGGGGTTGGCCACCACCCGCGGATCCACCACGCCCGCGGGCTTGGGCACCCGCCATCGGATCTTCGCCAGCGGGTGGCTGCCCAACTCACCCCGCTCGACGGCGTAGTGCAGTGCGTGCACCAGCACTTTGCGCTTGCGGCGCATCGTCTCCACCGCCGCCTCACCGCCGTCCAGCTTGCGGCGCAGCGACTCCAGCACATCACGCGCCAGGACCGGATCGTGCAGGTCGACCAGCGGCCGGGACGCCTTCGCCACCCACTGCAGCACCAGCCGGTCCTCCGCCCCCATCGCCTCCTGTCCCGCCCCGGGCAGGACAAAAGCCCAGTGCCGCAGGGCACGGCGCAGAACCTCCCTCGTCGGACGCCCCGGCACATCCCACAGCATCGCCGTGGTGACAGCGGTCAGCGCCTCACTGACCTCGTCCCGGGTCTTGGCCGCCCTGCCGGGCCAGTGCGCTTGCGCGTACTCGGTCGCGAACGCGTACCAGCTCAGCCGGGACGGCCCCCGGGGCTCGCAGGAGGAGCTGTTGCCCTGGGCCAGGCCCGTACGGATGGCCCGGACCAACTCCGCACCGAACTCGCCCGCCAGATCCGCGACCGCACTGCCGCGCTCCTGCCGCCCATCATCGTGCGGCTGCGCCGGGAACCGGTCCTCCAGTTGTTCCAGGACCGGTGCAGCAGAGCGATGCCCGTTCGTGTCCATGCCTGCCTCCTTGTGATCGGCGGAGGCATGACTGCCCGGCACATCCACTCCAAGATCCCCCGGCAAGAGCGCACTCTGACGGCAGCCGGTTGACGGGTGCGGATTGTCGGAAGTTCGCCCCGGCTCCATTCGTGTCTGGCCGCATCCGGTCCCATTGTGGCCAGTTTGGCTCCATGGCCGACCATGCGTACTTGCATGCGCCCCGATGCGCCGAACTACCGTTCCCGGCCGGCCAGAGCACGCGGACACCTGGGGGATACATGGCAAGAACCGCGCGACAGATCCTGAACGGACTCAGCCACCAGAGGACCATTCACGTCCGGTCGTCGGCGGAACTCGGAGTTCATGTTGATTCCGCAGCGACGGCCATCGATAAGCAACGCCGGGAAAAGGGCCAGGAATCAGTACGCCGGAAACCCGAACTGCACCCCGTCGCGCGGGCTGAGTGCGAGCGGTCGATCGAGCTGACGCCGTGGCAGGTGCTGCACGCCCTGGCGCGCGGTTTCGTGCTGCCCAGCCAGGGAATGGGACGCGGACTCGCGGAACACTGGCTGAGCCTGAAGTACTGCGAGGCGCTGCACGGCAATCGCGCCGGTTCCATGGACCTGACGGAGAAGGGCCGCTCTTCCGAGCGCTGGTACAAGTCCATGCAGGCCCGGGAGCTGGCCGTCGGCTTCGGACTCGCCGCGGCAGAACACATCGTGCAGCAGCGCTACCCGGACCACATCGTCTCGGTCGTCGACACGAGCACGGTGCTGCGGGCCGGCTGGGCCCTGGGCGGTTCGCAGCGCGGCAAAGGCTCACGGCCCCGCCCCGACTACCTCGTAGAGGCATGGAAGCCCGGAGAGCCGTCGAAAGTCACGTTCGTGGCCTGCCGGGGAAACCACCAGAAGCCGAACAAGCGGACCGGCCGGACCCGCAGCACCACTCTCCAGCAATTGGTCAAGGGCTCCGAACTGACCGAAGGCATGCAGATCGGCCCGTGGAACACGACGCCGTGTCTGATGCTGTCCACCGAACTCATGGGTCAGGGAGGAGTCGTGGTCAACGCCCTGCAATCCCCCGGCGAAGCGCTCCTCCCTCTCCGCAAGCCGGACGGCCCGGGCAACGCCGATCAGGAAATCAGGGATAAGCCCGGTATCCCCTACCCCAACGCCATTCGCATGCCCGCCCGCGACGGGAAGCGGGCGCGGACCGTCGACGGCTTCCAGGTACCCGAGAAAGACCTCGGCTGGTTCGGCCAGCTCCTGGCCCGCACCGAAGCCGCCGGCCTGAGCGCATTCTCGGGCGGAGGACCGACAACCGCCCGGTACCTCACCGCACACCAAGGGCAAAAGCACTATGCAGCGCCCACCTTCGCCGCCACATCCAGCTACCAAGACGCGGACATCGAGATCGGCGACACGAAATTCGTCGGCACAGACCACGTCTTCCGCATGGAGACCGTACGCATCGAGGCGTTCTCCGGCATGGACTCGAGACTGTACGAACTGATCAAAGACGGCCGCGTCGAGGAGTACCGGCAAGCAGCCTACGAACTCCGCCCCGCACAGCACAACACCCGCGAAGCCGGGCAGAAATGGAACGGCCCGATCTCGTTCCGCGACGACGGCACCGTCATGGCCCTCAGCATCCTGCCCGTCCGCAAACGGCGCCCCCTCTGAGCCAGCAGTTCAGGCGGACGTTCTGGCTCAGGTTCTCCGCTTCCGGCGGCGCAACATAGCTTGGGATCGCCGTTTGGCCAAACCGGCGATCCCGCGCACCATGGAGAGTCCACCGCCACCACCTGCCCGCACGTCGGAAGGCCGCATCCAAAACCAATCCCACAACTTCGCACGACAGCCGTCTGTATTCACGGCCACGCTCGGCCCGGGCTCGATGCAACCGCTGCGGGACCCAGTGCGTTTCAGGATGAGAAGCCTTCAGTGGAGATTGTTTCCCAGATCGAGTTGAACCAGCGGTATGACTCGGTAACGAACTCTCGGTCTGCGTAGTATCCGCTCGCGGCGTTGAATCGCTTCATCATGCCCTGGGACGTCACAGTGTCGTACACCTCCACCGAGTCACCCTTTGCATCAGTGACCGAACGAGCCGAAATCTTGCAGTACGAGAAGAGAGCCTCGACGCCATTCAGGAGGATCAGCTCCGTCAGAGGAGTGAATGGAATTCCCCGAAATTCCATCCGCACTTCAATGCCATGCGTGTCGCGGAGTGATGCGAGAGCACCATGCAGAGTGTTCACGTAGATGTTGCGATCGCGTAGCCGCAGTTGACGAACCCTCTCAGCATCTTCCTCCTGGCGATGGGTAGGAAGTGGAAGGCTGACATCGATATTGGCCGTGAGTATCCGAAGCTTGATCTGCCGCGGCCGCAGCCTTCCCGCATGAATGTCCTGAACCGGTCCGGCGATACCCAGCGCAAGCGCATGCCCAGTCACACAGATGGCATCGATTTCAACATCTTCCGCCTCGAAGGCGGATGCCAAAGGGCCTCTGATGCTAACCATCGCAGGCATCATGGGCCAGTCACGATCCGGTGATCGCTCCTGGGGTGTTTGCTGGCTCGGCTTAGGGATTCGGGCCCGCTCGACAAGCTGAGACCATTCGCGGAAATCAGGAGCCGGTAGGTTCGCCCAGTCACTCAGCACCCGAACGACCTTGATCAGGTCGTCCATCTCTCTTGGGGCGTGATGCCCTCGGCGCCAGTCACTCAGAGTGGCCTTCGGCACTCCTGTTGCCGCTTGCACCCGTTCCAGGGTCAGCCGATCGCCAGAAGCGACTAACCGAGTTCGCGCTACTTCCCAGAGTTCCGCAAACCTGACCAAGATCGGCGATGTCACGCGGCTCCCCCAAGCACACCGTCGTTTCCGACTCGGAACTTCCGACTCGTACGGGAACTTACCGTCTCACGCCGGAAGTCTGACGTGCTCCGAGATCCCTGGCGCCAACCCGCCCCAGCCCCGTCAATGAGGTCATGCAGCGGTGCACGAGGCCCACTGCGACCGGAGGGGGTAATCGTGAGCAGGCACGAACGGCAGATTCAGACGGTGAGGCGCCTGGGTCGGACCGCACTCTTCAGTCTTGTGCGGGGCGCTTGCACGGCGCTCGGAACCGCCGGAGTCGCGGCCCTGGTCTGGTGGGTGCAGAACCAGTGACAGGCCGTCCTCTGATCCGTGATGCCGCGCTCCGTCACCCGCTGGCCGCCCTGGCAAGCGCCCCAATACCCCCGCTCGCCCGTTCGCTATCGAGCCCCGCCAAGCCCTGCCCTCCAGCCAGCGCCGCTCATCGCTTCGAGCCCGGCCGCGATGCCGGCGCTCTGGCACGGCACCGACATCGGGCCCTTCTCCCGCCCGCGCCGGAGCCGGAACCGCCACGCGGGCACTACACGCCCGCCACTTACGTCACCCGAGGCGCCACGCTGTCACCCGCGAGGAGCCGGGGGCGCCCCCGGCGCACTTCACTCATCCACGCGCCCCGGAACGCCTCCACGTTCGATTGAAGGCGGCACCTTATACCCCCTACGCTTGTCTGAGGAAGTCGTGATCTACGTCATGGTGCATGGATCGACCGCCGCGGGGAATGATCGAGACAAGACGAGCAAACAGGGCATTTCATTTCCGCGGGACATACACGGGACGGCGGGCCTGACAGGACGTTAGACAGGTCGCTGACCTGGGAAAACGCCCAGGATGCCGACGGCCTCCGGAGCCGTTTGCGCAGGTTCGAATCCTGCCGGGGGCACCGGAAATCAAGGCCCTGACCAGCGGAAACGCCGGTCAGGGCCTTTCTTGTGCATGCCAAAACGCACACGGCCTACTTGGCCGTGACCACTCGACCCCTCATAGCCCTGATCAGGGGTTTTCCATGGCCGGGCAGACGAAATCCCAATTATCCGATCCCGCGAATTTGATTCCTGCGGGACATGCGTGGGACAGAAGGCCGTAAGGCGGATCCGCCACCATCGGGTGGCTACTTTGACCTGCATGTTTACCAAGTGGGATAGCCAGAAGGCACACGGAGAAACAGGCCGTTTCACTTTTCTGGGCCGGAAGTGGCGTCGCCGGTGAGTGGGTACCACCGGGCAAGGAACGACCGCGCGAGTGCGTGGCTACGCCTTCCGCACTCAATGCGGCTCGGCGCTCTCGGCTTTGGACGCCGCGGCTACGACGCAGAGGTCGAAGCAGCCCGTAAGCGGTTCGACAGAGCGTTGCGAGACCATGCACGCGACGAGAAGAAGCGCGTCGAGAAGTTGGAGAAATCTCGCGCCCAACACGAGGAACGCAACCACGAGGAGGCCACACGAATCGAGATATGGAACACCGATCTCGAACAGCGACGCAGCGCGTACCAGGACAGGGACGTAGAGGCAGTCGAGTGGTTCGCCGACCAGGTCTTGGCTGCCTCCGTGTATCCGCACGGCTTCCCCAAGGCACATCAGGTCTCGTACCAAGCGGACACGGGTGACCTGCTGGTTGAGATTGACCTGCCGCTGGAGGACGTGGTCCCTGCGGCCCGCGCATACCGCTACGTGAAAACGCGTGACGAGATCACGCCTGTTCCGCGTCAGGACAAAGAGCGCAAGGAACTGTACGCATCGGTCCTGGCTCAAACGGCTCTGCGCACCGTGTACGAGTTCTTTGCCGCCGACACCGAGGGTGTGGTTCAGTCCATCGCCTTGAACGGGCATGTGGCCACCATCGACCGCGCCACGGGGCGGGACGTCCATCCGTGCTTGATCACGCTCCAGACGGATCGGGACGAATTCAAGCAGCTGGTTCTGACCCAGGTGGATCCGCGGGCCTGTCTGAAACGACTGCGGTCACTGATCTCGCCGAACCCGTACGAGCTGGAGCCAGTGCGACCGTTGGTCACGTTCGACCTGTCCAAGTTCCGGCTCATGGACAGCCTGGATGTCGTGGCGGGCCTGGACAGCCGACCCGTGCTGATGGACCTGACACCCACAGAGTTCGAACACCTCATCAGACAACTCTTTGAAGCCATCGGCCTGGACAGCGTGAACACCCAGCCGTCGAAGGACGAGGGTGTCGACGCGGTCGCGATGAACACCGACCCCGTGATGAAGGGGTTGTGCATCATCCAGGCCAAACGCACCAAGAACGTGGTTCCGTTCGAGACCGTCTCGGCGCTCGCGGGAGTAGTGGAACACAAGCGGGCAGCCAAGGGCATCCTGGTGACGACCTCCTGGTTCGGCCGCGCCAGCGAGGCATTCGCCAACGAGCACGGGCGCCTCGAACTCCTCGACGGAGCGAACCTGGTGCACCTGTTCAAGGAGCACATGAACCTCGACGTCATCCCTGGGCCGATACCTCCAAAGCGGCGCCTTCAATAGGCGTACAGCTCAAGCCACCGTGGTGGAACGTCTGTGTACCAACTGCTACTGGTACTCGTTTAGCAGCGCCTCGATGCGCTGGTTGGCGACCGCCTGCCGTCCGTACAAGCACTTGGCGTACCGGGTCATGAGGACCTCGACGCTGTTGCCGGCACGTTCGGCGGCCTCGGTGGGGTCCACTCCGGCATTCAGCCAGGTAGACAGAGCCGAGTGGCGCAGGTCGTACGGGCGGGCTGCGAGCGGCGAGCACACCAGATATGCAGGAAGGCCGAGTTCACGGGCCTCGTGCCAGACACGGTCGTAGGTACTGGAGCCGACGATGCCGCCGCGCTCGTTGAAGAACAGCCGCCCGTCGTCCGCAGTGCCGAAGGTATCGATGCTCTCCCGCCAGAGCGCCACCAGTTCTGGCGGCAGTGGTACGGGCCGGGTGTCGTCGGCTGGACGGCTCTTGAGACCGCGTTCGTCATGGGCTCTTTTGCTGTCGGTCCACCGCTTGCCCGCCTGCGGCAGTGTGCGGTGCACGGTCACCTGGCCCCAGCCCTCCGCGGGCAGCACGCAGTTGGGCAAAGACACCCCGACCGCTTCGGCGGGGCGCAGCCCGGCGTAGTACATCCCGGCGAACAGCCCGACCAGCCGCCGTCCACGTGCCCGCCGGTAACCGCCGACGTACGAGACCGCGCGCAGCAGGGAACGTGCCTGGCTGCGCTGCTCGACGGCGTATCGCACGGCGTTGACCAGCACCTTGTGCTTGTGCCGCTGCGTCTCGGCCGCTGCCACCGCGCCATCCAGGTTGAGCCGCAGTGCTGTCAGCACGGATCGCATCACGCCGGATCCATCAGATCGGCCAGCGGACGTGCGCCTCCCGCCACCCAGCGCAGGGCCTGCCGGACATCAGCCGGCATCTGGCGCGGCTCCGGGCGCGGGACGACGAACGCACTGCCCCGCATCGCCCGTCGCAGCAGTTCATCGCTCGGACGGCCCCGCACATCCCGGAGCATCGCCCGGGTGATCGCGCACAGCGCGTCGTTGGTCTCGTCCCGGGTCTTCGCCGCGATCAGCGGCCACTTCATCTCCATGTACTCAAGAGCAAAGGCATACCAACTGATCCCAGCCGCGCGCCCCTGTGGCAAGCCACGGCTGATACCCGCAGGGGACTCATCCGCGACGCCCTGTCGAACGGCACGGAGGAGCGCCGCGCCCAGGTCATCGGCCAGCGCCCTGATATCCGTCGCACCCGCCGTGCGCCGGCCCGCCACGGCCCTTCCTACATGTCTCTGGCCGGGGACGCCGCGCACCTGAGATTTCGAGTTCCTCATGACGTCCACCACCTTTCCGTTCAGGTGAACGTCCTGGATGCCCACATCAAGCCCCGGCAGCAACGACGGCATGCGGTCCTTCTGTGCCAGCCCACTGGATACAGGGAGGATCGGAGGTAGGATGAGTAGCATGAGTGATCCTACCGGCAAGTACTCAATCACCATGCCCCGCGACATCGCCGAAGCCGCCAAGGCCCGCAGCGGCCCTTCGGGCCTGTCTGCCTATGTCGCCGCCGCCGTCGCGCGCCAGGTCGAGCGGGACAATCTCAACGAGCTCATCCAGGTCGCCGAGGCCGAGCACGGGCCCGTCACAGACGAAGAGATCCAGGCCCTGCGCGACCAGCTCCACCAGGCCCGCCAGCAGCAGACGCAAGGCGGGGCGAACGCCGCGTGACCCGCCCCTCCCCTGCTACCCCCGGCGGCACCCTGGTCCTGGACAGCGAAGGGTTGGCCAAGGCCGTCCTTCGCGACCGCACCGTCACCGGCTGGCTCGCCCTCGCTCGCGCCGACGACCTGCGGGTGATCACTTCCGCGGCAACCCTCGTGGAAGTGGTCCACCCCCGGATCAACCGCCCGGCCCTGGAGTGGACCCTCTCCCGCCTCGCCATCGAACCGGTCACTGAGCCCGTCGCCCGCCACGCCGCCACCCTCCTCGCCGCCGCCGGCCTGCACGGCCACAAGTACGCCATCGACGCCATGCTTAGCGCCACCGCCCTCGCTGCCCCCGGCCCGACGACAGTTCTCACCTCAGACCCCGAGGATCTAACCGCCCTGTGCGGCTCTCGCATCACCGTCATCAAGGTCTGAGCATCGACGCTCGCCTGCGATACCGATCCCCTTCGGCGCTCCCCACTGCAGTGCCGCCAACCGCGGATTCGCATCACCTTCGGCGTGCCCCTCGCGAAATGCGTATGGGTGCCTCCCAGGCTTTCTGTCCCTTCCGCGCCGAGCACGCCCGATTGAAGCACCGCCAATACCAGGCTCCGCTGCCTCGGCGGCGCAGGTCCACGTCATCCCCCTTGCACGCACCGCACCGGGGAGGTCTCGCGAAGTCCTCCGCGTGCTCGTGAGCAAGGATCTTGCGGGCGAAGTGGCCACCCTTGATCGTCAGCATGACCTCGCGCGAGCGGCTTTGCGACAGGGAGTTGAGGCTTCCGAGCAGGACTGTGTGTTCGTCGATGACGACGATCTTCTGATGCATGACATTGACGGAGACGACGGTCGGCACGACTTTCCGCAACTGCTTCACCAGCTCGGTCTGCTTCTTCTGGCCTGTGTCGTAGGGGTCCCGGACGAAGACCGTGACACGAACTCCTCGCCGCACGGCGTCTTCCAGCACGGGCAGCAAGCCGATCAGTCGCTTCGCAGTCCAGGGGGACCAGATCCACAGCGACGTTCGAGCCTCTGCGAGACGGTCGGCGAAGGTGTCGTAGAAGGAGATCTCGTCGTCGATGTCGGAGACCTCGACGTGGCGGGAGAGAACATCGGCGAGACGGGAGCTGAACTGGCCAAGGTCTGGCGGAACTTGGGCGTTTGGAGCGATGAGTCTGGTTGCGGGGACCGATCGGGCGCGCTGTGCGCGGATGAACTCCGCCAGTTTTCCCATGGGGGTGTGTTCTTCTGCAGCCAGGATGCGGCTGCGGCTTCCGATGACATACAGCCTGGTCTGTACGCGGGTGACGGCTACGTTGAAGAGGCGCACGCCGTTACGGGCCCAGGTGGTCGCCTCTGGGGAACGGGAGGCGTGGGCCATCCAAAGGCCGTCACCGTAGTCGTCCTCCACCGTGTCGAAGACCACCACGGGAAACTCGCGCCCCTGGAAGCGGTGGGCGGTGCCCACTTCGGCCAGCCGGCCTCCTCCGCTGCCTTCGATGTCGCGGAGGGCCTCCAAGGTGGCTTCCGCCTGCACGGGGTATGGCGTGACGACGCCGGCCGTCTCGCCCTCTTCATCATGCAAATCGATCAACGCCCGCGCGAGCAAGGACCCAGCGGGCCACCACCCTTTACGGCGACCGGTTCGGCGCACCTGAGCCAGGCTCTGCAGCCCATCGGTGTCGATGATCACGATTTCGGGGTCGTCCGGCTTGCGCAGCGCGGCACGCCGCTCGACGCCAGGGCCGGGTTTGAGGACACCGTCGTATGCCAGGGCGTTCGCGAGGCCCATCACGTCGTGGCCGAAACGGTGCTGAACGTCGAGGACAACACAGCCCTGGTGGTTCACAGCAGCGGCCGGAGAGTCGATGCCGAAGTGTTCGAAGACGTCGCGCAGGATCCAGCGCGCGACATCGGGACGTTTCTCGCCATCCAGTTCCGGGAGGACGGGGCCAAGCTGCATGAAGTCGCCGAGCAGTACGGCCGTGGTCCTGGCCTTGCCCACCGCGAGGAGCACTTCGGGCAGCGTCGCCGCTCCGGCCTCGTCGATCAGGACGACGTCGTATTCGCCCTCGAAGACCGCCTTGGTGGTACGGAACCGGGCGAGTGTGGTCGCCACGACCTTCGCGCCGCGGATGATCTCGCCCTGGGCGTCCCGGGCGAGCTTGTCGTACTGTTCCTGCAACTCTCGATGACGGCGTTCCAGGGAGGGGCGGTTCTTCTCGTCCGCCGCGGCCTGGGGCCTCAATCCCGATGCCACGGCGTAGCGCTGCGGGTGGCCGAGACGAACGGCCTCCGCTACGCGTGCCTCCGCCGCCTGCGCCAGACCGAGCTCCCTTTCGAGGGGGAGGAGCCGCGCGCTGAGGGCGTCCGCGGTGCGCCGAATGTTCCGGAGATCTGTCTCCAGGGCATGCAAGGACCGCTGCCTATGCTCGATCTCCTCCTTGCTGAAGAGAATCCGCGCACGGAGATCGGCGATCCGCTGTCCCAGCTGCTCCTGGGCGCGTGCGAGTACATCACGGGCATTCGCGGCCTTCTGCTCCGCTTCTTCAGCGGAATGACGCGTCTTCTCTGCCTCAGACCGGGCCGTCACCAGGTCCTTCTTGGCCCGGCGCTTCGAGAAGCCCTTGAGCTGTTCCAGATCACTGAGTCGCTGCTCGGCAGCATCACGCCGGCCCTCGGCAAGCAGCGCCTTGGCCTCCAGGCCGGTCACGGCCTCCCGAATCTCGGTGAACTGCGCCTGTACCTCATCATGAGCCGCCCAATCAGCCTGTGCCTGTTCCGTCGCGCGCACCTCGTCGGCTGCCGTTGTTGCTGCCTGTTCGAGCTGCGCGATGCGCTCTCCTGCTGCATGCACCTCGTGGCGAACCTGGTCACGTACTCGTGTCAGGGCCTCGGAGGTGCGGGCGGGATCATCGAGACGGGCGCGATCTGCCGCATACGCTGCGGCGTCGAAGCCTGTGAGACTCCCCTCAAGATCCTTCAGGCGACGTGCCCGCTCCCGTGCGTCGACGAGCTGGGCAGCCACAGCCCGGCGCTGTTCGTCTGCGTCCGCGAGCCGCTCGCGAACCATCAGCGTCAGACAGACACTCGCATCCTCGGCGACCTCACGCAGGTGAGGCGGCCCCACCCGGACGATCTCGCCGTCGGCGTGCCGCCGCTCCTTCACCACGCCCCACAGAGCGTTGTCCACGGCGATGTTGGTCGCCGAAACCAGCAGAACTCGCTTGCCCCGCGTAGTGAGATCCCCGATGGCCCGTTTGAGGACCGTCGTCTTGCCGGTTCCGGGCGGCCCCCAGACCAGCCACAGCCCTTCACCAGTGCAGGCACGGTAGGCGTGATCCTGCGCCGGCAAGAGCACGCCCGATGGCGCTCCCGTCGCCGCGAGGTTTCCCGACCCCGCTTCGCCACGTGCCATGAGGTGCGCGAGCGGGGCGTTGGTCAGCGCAGCCATACCCTCCCGAAGGGCTTTCACCAGGAAACCGGTGGGCTGCGGTTTCATCCACAAGTGAGGGTCGCGGGGGTCAGCGAACTCAGCGACGCGCACGCGCACAGCTGTACCGTCTTTGAACACATCGAGCACGGAGTGGCCCGCGTCGACCTCACTCTCATCAGGTCCGGCCAACCTCAAGCTGTCGCCCTGGAGCTGGTCCGTCGCTACGTCGGAGCCGCGAACATCGACGATGAATTCCCCCGACTTGCGGCCCTTCACTGCCCGCCCCAGGGCTCGCCAGCGCGGCTCGCGCGCCTGCACCCCCTCGTGCGCCACCCAGGCGTCCAGTGCCGTGACGACTTCTTCCTGCCAGCCCACGTTCCCCCGATGTCTTGGCGCCTCCTGGATCTTGATCCCGTAGTACCAAAAGATCCTGAGTGATGACCACGAGAGATCCCGCCATTTGCCGTCACCCGAACGTATGAGCTGTGTTGTTCGGGTGACAGGCGTTGCTTGCGCAACGAGGGTCGAGACCTCGGGGGCACCAATGGGTGGGCAGGCCAATCTCAAAGTCAGTCACGACGACTTGACGCAGCTGGCCGACGAGCTCCATGACATGCAGGGCTACCTGGAGCGCCAGGTCCGACGCATGGACGGCATTGTCGATGGCATTGAAGCCGGCTGGAGCAGTCCGACGGCAAAGGCGTACCGGGACTTGCATCGCGAAGCCGCCGAGGATGCTGTACGTATCCGCGGAGTCTTGCGGTTGATCGAGCATGCGGTGCGGCTGAGCAGGGACAATTTCACGGAGCAGGAGGTGGAGACCCTCCAGAGCTTCCGGCAGATCGAGGCTCACGTTGATGTGGTCCGCGAGGCTGCAGACCTGTCCACGCCGAACAACACATCCGCTGCTCCGCTTCCTCAGCGCAGCAGCCTCGCCGACTTCGACTGAACAATTGACGAGAACCGGGGGACAGGATGGCCAACGACGATCACATAGCAGTCGACTTCGCGAAGCTGCGCGATCTCGCCATCGAGTTGGAAGACGTCTTCAAGCAGCTGAACAGCAGGCTTGGGATGCTTTACGACAAAGTGGAGCCTATCGTTCTGGCCTGGGAAGGCGAGACGCGCGAGATATTCGTCGACAAGCTCGACGAGTGGGACCGCTCCGCACAGGATCTCCAGGCCGCCCAGGCCCGACTGCACAGGATTGTGGCCCAAGGGCAGGGCAACTACGCGTCGGCGCATCGAGCCGTGCTGCGGGGTTGGGGCGCACTCTGATGACCACACCACCTCCCTTGCCCATACCGCCCCAAACGGGGAAGATCGACGTCACGCCGACCATCCAGTACAGCGTCTCCGGCCATGTAGCGGCACAGCAGGACTACATGCACAAGGGCATGAACGAGTTCCTTGCCCGGCTGCAAAGCTATCCGGATTCGGGGCGGTCATGGCGACGCTTCATCGGCCTTCGCCTCCGCGTACTTGAAGGTGGCCAACCGCTTCCTTGATGTGTGGGGCAAGACCATGGTCAGTGTGGGGGGTAAAGCCGTGGGCTTCACCACCACGGCCAACAACTATGCCGCGGCAGACACTGCCACTCATCCCTCGGGGACTGCGCAACCCACGCATCAGGCGTCACCTACCGCGATGGACACCCCGCCGGGTTACCCCTCGGCGACCGACTTGAAGTGGGGTGACTTTGATGCTGGACAGAGCATCTGGCAGGAAACCCTCGAAGGGGTCGAGGTAGGAATAGCGGCGGTCCTGCGCCCGGCACTCGAGCACGCATGCAATTGTACTTGCCTAAATGCCTGCGCCCCCCGGCACATTTGGGGATGCGGTGCGCCGGCCGGCCTTCGCGATGCGAGAAGTCAGGGCCGGCGGTCGGTCGGGAGCATCGCCCAGACCGTCTTGCCCGCGGGCTGGCGTCTGGTCCAGCCCCAGTGCTCGGACAGGGCGTCGATGATGCGCAGTCCGCGGCCGTGCTCGTCGAAGGGTTCGCTGGTGTGCGGGTACACCGGCGGGTCGTCGCTCGTGTCGGTGACCGCGCAGACGAGGTGGGCCGGACGGCGGAGGCTGAGCTTCAGCCAGATCTCGGCGTCGCCGCCGGCCGCCGGGTGGGCCGGGCGATGCGGTGCGGCGTGCAGTACGGCGTTGGCGAGGAGCTCGGCGACCACCGTGAGGGCGTCCGCGCCGCAGTGGTCCAGCGACCAGTCGGCGAGGGTGCGGCGGACGAAGTCGCGGGCCTGACCGCAGCCCTGTTCGGCGCCGACGAGACGCAGCGCGGCGGAACGGGGCGGGATGCGCGGGGGTTCGGGCCTGGTGAGGCGGGCCCGGGGCGGGGTGCCGGTGCGTGCTTCCGGTGTGACTGCCAGCCCCGCGGGGGACGCGGCACTGCCGGGCAGTCGGAGCCCTTCGTACGCAGGTAAGGACACAACGTCTCCCTGATACACGGTCAGGACGGGGCGTCCGCACTGCCGTTGACGCCAGGGACTATTATCCACGCCGACGGCGCCTCCGTGCAATTTCACGGGAAATTGCGTGAGCGGTGTCGGACAGAGCACGTGGTGCGGTTCGGACCCGGAGGGTCGGCGGGGCGCACGCGTGGCGGAACGTGAGCAAGGAGAGTGCAGTGCCAACAGCATCGAACGGCGTGCGGGCAAGCTCGTTGGGCGTCCGCTGGATCAAGAGCCGGCACAGCAACGCCGAGGGGAACTGCGTCGAGGTGGCGCCCCTGGGCGACGGCAGCATCGCGATGCGCAACTCCCGCGACCCCGACGGGCCGGCCCTCGTGTACACCCCGGCCGAGATCACCGCGTTCCTGGCGGGCGCGAAGGAGGGAGAGTTCGACCACCTCGTATGACCCCTACGGGTGATACGTGCCCTCTGCCCGGGAACGGAAGGGCGGCGAGGTGCGGGACACCGCCGCCAAGCGGAAGGTGAGCCCTCGATTTCCTGCGGTTCCGGCGGCACGAGGCGGCAGGATGCGATAATGCGGTCTGTCGTATGCCGGTCTACGGGGAGTCAGGATGTCCGCCGAGTCACCTCGCATCTCCCGCCTCGAGCCGTATCTGAACCGGACCGAACCCGCGCCGACCCTGCTGAAGATGCTGGTCGGCGTACAGCTGGCGGGGATCCGCGAGGACGCGGGCCTCTCCCAGGACCAGGCGGCGCGAGCCGTGGGGTTCAGCCCGGCGAAGTTGTCGCGCATCGAGGCGGGCAAGGGGCGTCGGCCGCCCACCGAGTCCGACATCCGTGCGCTGCTGAAGCAGTACGGGGCCGAGGAGTACGAGGCCACGGTGCTGTTGCAGTTGCTGCAGCGGGCCGGTGAGCCCGGGTGGTGGCAGCGCTACGACAAGCGGCTGATGCCGGAGTGGTTCGACCGGCTGGTCGGGTTCCAGGAGGCCGCCACGGCCATCCGTACCTTTGAACTCCAGTACGTGCCGGGCCTGTTGCAGACCGAGGACTACACCCGCGCCGTCGTGGAGCGCGGGCTGCCGTCGGCGCCCGGGCGTGAGGTACAGCGGCGTGTGGAGCTGCGGATGCGCCGGCGGGAGCTGCTGCACCGGCCGGACGCGCCGCAGCTGTGGGCGATCGTCGACGAGTCGGTGCTGCTGCGGGTGCTGGGCAGCCGCGAGGTGATGCGGGAGCAGCTGGAACATCTCGTGGAGATGGCCCAGCGGCCCCATGTGACCGTACAGATCGTGCCCCTGGACGTGACCAACGCCTCCGCGCCCGCGATGCCGGTGACCTATCTGCGGTTCGGCGGTGTCGATCTGCCCGACATCGTCTATCTGGAGCACATCAAGAGCGCGGCGTTCCTGGAGGACCGCGACGAGACCGAGGAGTACCGCCTCGTCCTGGACCGTCTGGGTGACGAGGCCCTCAACCCGCGCGAGTCCCTGGAGCGGCTGCGCGAGACGATGGAGCGGTACTCCCCGAAGCCCTGAGCCGGGCCCGCGGCCCGCGGCCCGCTACGGAAGTCGGCCCACGCCGCCGAACTCGATCCACTCCTGGGTGAGCTGGCGCGGGGCCACCTCGGTGTCGGGACGCCAGGTGGAGACCTCCACCAGGCCGGGCTCAAGGATCTCCAGACCCTCGAAGTACTCCGCGACGTCCTTCTCCTGGCGTACCCGGCCCCAGTGGTTCTGGGTCGCCTGGGCCATGAAGTCGGTGACGAACTTGCGGACCTCGGCGTCCTCGCTGACCAGCTGGCACATCACCATGCAGCTGCCCGGCACGAGCTGTTCGCGGACCCGGCGGGCCACGGCGAGCGGGCCGTTGGCGTCGTCGTCGGGGATGCAGTGGAAGACCGAGTTGAACAGCACGGCGACCGGCTGCGAGAAGTCGATCAGGCGCTGGGTGTCGGCGTGGGCGAAGATGGCGTCGGTCTCACGCATGTCGGCGTGGATGACGGCGGTGTTGTCGTTCTGGTCGAGCAGGGCGCGGCCGTGGACCAGGACCATCGGGTCGTTGTCGACGTACACCACGCGCGAGGACGGGTCGACGGACTGGGCGACCTGGTGGACGTTGTTCTGGGTGGGCAGGCCTGAGCCGTGGTCGAGGAACTGCCGGATGCCGTAGTCCTCGGCCAGCGTGCGGACCACGCGCTGCAGGAAGCGGCGGTTGTTCAGGGCGAGGGCGCGGGTGCTGGGGACGACCTTGTCCAGCTCCTCGCAGGCGGCTCGGTCGGAGGCGTAGTTGTCCTTGCCGCCGAGGTAGTAGTCGTACATGCGTGCGGCTGTCGGGATCGTGGCATCGATCGACGTGGACAGCTTTCCAGACTCCATCGTTTCCCCCAGTCACAGGGCCGGCCGAGGCGATCACCTCTCCGACAACACATCCTAGGGAGACGGCAGTTGGTGGGGCCAGTCCATCGGTCAATCACCGGCGAATGCCCCCCGGGATCCGTCTGGTGTGCTCTCCGCCCGGTGCCGGCCGACAGGGAGATCCTGGATCACGTCCGCGAGCTGGATCCCTCAACCCGCGGAAAGAGGAGTTGACTGTCGTCGTTGCGCATGTGCACGCCATGAGGAAGCTGGGCATGTTCCCCTTTCAACGATCAGAGGGGACATGCAGAGATGAGCCTGAGCGCCGCATCCGGGCCCCGCAAGGTCGTCGTCACCGGACTCGGGGCGGTCACTCCGCTCGGCGTCGGGGTCGGGGAGTTGTGGCGGGGGCTGCTCGACGGGCGGCACGGGATCCGGGAGTTGGAGGGGGAGGAGTTCGCCGGACTGCCCGTGCGGGTGGCCGGGGTCGTACCTGTTGATCCCGGGGAACTGCTGCCGCGGCCGGTGGCGCGGCGGATGAACCGGGCCGCGCGGTTCGGGGTGCTGGCGGCCCGGGAGGCGTGGGTGGACGCCGGGTTCACCGAGGGCGGGACGCGGGAGAGCGGGGTCGACCCGGAGCGGGTGGGGGTGAGTCTGGGCGCGATCCTCGGGGACGCGTCCGTGCTGGTGGGCGGGGACCGGAAGCTGCAGGAGAAGGGGCCGCGGGCCGTCTCGCCGCTGACCACCCCGATGACCGTACCGTCGCAGGCCGCCTCCCAGGTCTCGCTCGACCTGCATATCACCGGCGAGGCCAGGACGGTCACGAGCGCCTGTGCGTCGGGGACGGAGGCCATAGGGCAGGCGATCGACCGCATACGGTACGGGCAGGTCGACCTCGCTCTCGCGGGCGGCGCCGAAGCGGTCGTCACGCCGGCGATCATGGCGTCCTTCGCGGCGATGCGGGCCCTGGCCGACGGGGACCCCTCGAAGGGCTCGCCCTCGCGGCCGTTCGCCAAGGACCGGAGCGGGTTCGTCAACGGCGAGGGTGCGGGGATCCTCGTACTCGAGGCGGAGGAGCACGCGCGGGCCCGGGGTGCGCGGATCTACTGCGAGGCCGCGGGCTGGGGCCTGTCCGCCGACGCCCACCACATGGCCGCGCCCGACCCGTCCGGCACCGGCGTCGCGCTCGCCCTGCGGCGCGCTCTGCGGGACGCCGGCGGCGAGGTCGGAAACGTCGTCCATGTGAACGCCCATGCCACGGCGACGATCGAGGGCGACCTGGCGGAGGCGGGGGCGCTCCGGGCGGTGCTCGGCCGGCGGAGGGTTCCCGTCACCGCGCTCAAGGGGCACCTCGGGCATCTGCAGGGGGCCGCGGGCGGAGTCGAGGCGGTCGCCGCCGTGCTGACGCTGCATCACGGGGTGGTGCCGCCGACCGTGGGGGGCGGGGTGCTCGACGACGCGATCGATCTGGATGTGGTGACGGGGGTGCCGCGTGCGTTGCCGGAGGACGGGGACCTGGTGCTGAGCAATTCGTTCGGGTTCGGGGGGCACAACGCGGTGTTGGCGTTGCGGAGGGCCCGGTGAAGTGAAGTGAAGTGAGGTGAGGTGAGGTGAGGTGAGGTGAGGTGCGGGGAGGGGGCGCGCGCGGCGGCGTGATGGTCATGCCGTGCGCTTGCGGGCCGTCGTCTTCTTCGCCGTCGACTTCTTCGCGGTGCTCTTGGCCGTGCTCTTGGCCGTGCTCTTGGTGGTGCTCTTCGCCGCCGTCTTCTTCGCTCCCTGGGCCGTCTTCGCCGTCGACTTCTTCGCGGACGCCGTCTTCTTCGCCGCTGTCTTCTTCGTCGCCGTCGACTTCTTGCCGGCCGTCTGCTTCGGTGCCGCTCGGGAGGTCTTGCGCTCGGGCAGGCGTCTGACCTGCGCTTCCTTCTTCTCCGGCGCCGTCGGCTCCTCGCCGCGCGACTCCTTGGCCGCCCGTACGCTGTTCTCCAGGGCCGCCATCAGGTCGAGGACCTTGCCGGCCTTGGCCGGTTCGGGTGTCTCCGGCGGGGCCTCGCCGGCGGCCTTCGCGGCGACGACCTCCTCAAGGGCCTCGCGGTAGGCGTCGTGCAGTTCGTCGAGTTCGATCTCGCCGAGGGTGTCCATCAGGGCGTCCGCGAGGTCCAGTTCCTTGTCGTTCACCGTGACGTGGGTGTCGGGGGCTACGCCCTCCGGGGCCCGGACCTCGTCCGGCCACAGCAGTCCGTGCATGGCGATGGCGTCCTCGACGACCCGCAGCATGCCCAGACGCTCACGGCCCCGCAGGGCGTACTTCGCGATGGCGACCTTCTGGCTGCGCTTCAGCGCCTCGCGCAGCAAGGTGTACGGCTTGGCCGCGGGGGCGCCGCCGGCGGCGAGGTAGTAGGCGCTGTCCATCTGGAGCGGGTCGATGCGGTCGGCCGGTACGAAGGCCACGATCTCGATCGTCTTCGCGGTCGGAAGGGGCAGGTGGGACAGGTCCTCGTCAGTGATCGGGATGATCGTGCCGTCCGCGTCCTCGTATCCCTTGCCGATCTCCCCCTGGGTGACCTCGCGGTCCTCCAGCTCGCAGACCTTGCGGTAGCGAATGCGGCCGCCGTCCTCCGTATGGATCTGACGGAAGGAGATCGAGCGGTTCTCCGTGGCGTTCACGAGCTTGATCGGGATGCTGACCAGGCCGAACGAGATGGCGCCGTTCCAGATGGATCGCACGTGCAGCACCCTTTCGGTGGTTATGCCAGGATCACCCGGACATCCGTCAGGTTTTCTGGAATTCTCATGGTATGACGCCGATCACAGAGGTGGAGGGGCGACGGCTCGCGCTCAGCAATCTGGAGAAGGTGCTGTATCCGGCGACCGGCTTCACCAAGGGCGAGCTGCTGCACTACTACGCCACCACGGCCGACTTCCTGCTGCCGCATCTGCGGGATCGGCCCGTGTCCTTCCTGCGGTACCCGGACGGGCCGGACGGCCAGGTGTTCTTCGCGAAGAACGTTCCGCCGGGGACCCCTGACTGGGTCACCACGGGGGAGGTGCCGCGCGTGGAGGGGCCGGCGCGCATGGTGTTCGTGCAGGATCTCGCGAGTCTGATGTGGGCCGCGAACCTCGTCACCGAGTTCCATACGCCCCAGTGGGTGATCGGTGCGCCCGGGGAGGCGGACCGGCTGGTCTTCGACCTGGACCCCGGGGCGCCCGCCACCGTGGTGGAGTGCTGTGAGGTCGCTCTCTGGTTGCGGGAGCGGTTGGCTGCGGACGGGATCGAGGCGTATGCCAAGACCTCCGGTTCGAAGGGGCTGCATCTCGCGGCGGCCATTCGGCCGACGCCTTCCGAACGGGCGACCGAGTATGCCAAGGAGTTGGCTGTGGAGGCCGAGAAGGCCATGCCGCGGCTGGTGATCCATCGGATGACGAGGAGTCTGCGGCCGGGGAAGGTGTTCGTCGACTGGAGCCAGAACGCCGCGCGGAAGACGACGGCCACGCCGTACACGTTGCGGGCTCGGCGGGAGCCTGCGGTGTCCGCGCCGGTGACGTGGGAGGAGGTGGCGGAGTGTCGGGTGCCTGCCGCGCTTGCTTTTCTCGCGGGTGACCTTGCGCCTCGGCTTCAGGATTACGGCGACCTGTTCGCTGGGCTGCTCCTGCCGGAGGGGGTGGGGCGGTTGCCGTGAGCGTGGGTGAGGTCGCCGTGTGTGGCTGACGGTTGGTGGGGGTTGAGCGCGCAGTTCCCCGCGCCCCTGGGGGGGGTGGGCGGGCCGCAGGTTTCAGGGGCGCCGGTGTT
>NZ_KQ948926.1:429860-820041 GCF_001514235.1 Streptomyces caeruleatus
GGGGGGGGCGTGGGGGCTTCCTCGCCGTGTGTGGCTGACGGTTGGTGGGGGCTGAGCGCGCAGTTCCCCGCGCCCCTGGGGGGTGAGCGGGCCGTAGGTTTCAGGGGCGCCGGTGTTTTTTGGGGGCTGGGGGTGTAGGTTTCCGCGGCTCTGGGGTCGTGAGGGTGTCCCTCAGGCTTGGGCGGACCACACTCGGCGGTCTCTCGCTATCGCGTGGAGGGACTCCACGTCTGCCGGTTTCAGTACGCCGCCCAGGTGGGCCAGGCCTGGTAGGTCGGTGTGCTGGAGGACGCGGATGTCCAGGTGGGGGGCGGTGATGGTGATGTCGGTGGGGGCGAGGAGGGCGAGGGCTGGGTGGACCTCGGCGGTGAGGGCGTGGGAGGCGCGGTCGGCGTTGTGGCGGAGGTGGCGCAGGAGGGGGGTGGGTTCGCGGCGGCCGAGGGAGATCATCGGGTCGGCGACGGTCACCTTCTGCTTACGGGCGTAGAGGGAGTGGACGGCGAACAGGCCGCCGGGGCCGAGCAGCAGATGGTGGATGCGGTCGCCGCCCGGGAGCGGCACGGAGTGCAGCGTGTGCCAGCCCGCGCCGTCCAGACGGTCCAGGGCCTCGCCGACCGTCTGCTCCGCGGTCAGCGCCCGGCGACGCGGGTCGGCGCGCAGCCGGTGGGAGGGGCCCGGGTCCCGGTCGAGGGCGACGAGGAGCGCCTCGCCGGGGCGGTTGGGCGCGAGGTCGTCGTCCGGGTGGAGGGCCAGCCGGGCCAGTTCGGCGGGGGTGGGGACCGGGGGCGGGCCGATGGTCACCGGGCCGGTCACGAAGGGGCCGAGGGCCTCCAGCACAGCGTCCTCGCGGTCGGCGGAGAGCAGGTTGATCCTGGCTGCCTCCCGGTCGTACCAGGCGACGTTCCGCCCGTCCTTGAGGCAGACGTAGAGCCGTTCCTGGCCGTGTCGCCAGGTCGGTATGACGCGCAGTCCGCTCATGCACCATCACCCCACTGACCATGGGAACAGGCGGGGTGCTGCGGGGGCAAGAACCCGGTTACCTTTGAGAGGAGTTGGGCAGACCGCCCTGGGGGTGGTTGGGGAGGCGCCGTTGCGTACCCGCAGGAAGCAACCCGACGTACCGGCTCCGGACAGCCCGTGGAGCGAGATCGAGCCAGGCCTGTGGATGGGCGGGCACGAGTTCCGGGGGCAGTCGGGGCGACTGGAGTTCGCGGTCGTCCGGGACCAGTTCGATCTCGTACAGACGCTGCTGCGCCTGCCCGGGCACGGGCCGGATCCCGGCGTCGAGCACCATGTGTGGCCGATTCCCGACGGGCCGCTGGACGGGACCCAGCTCGCGGGGGTGATACGGCTGGCGGAGGCGGCGTGCGAGGCGCTGGACGAGGGCCGCAGGGTCCTCGTCCGCTGTTGTCACGGGTACAACCGCTCGGGGCTCGTCGTCGCCCACGCCCTGACCCGCCGGAGCCGCTCCCCCGAGCAGGCGATCCGGCTGATACGCTCCCGCCGCTCTCCCTGGGCCCTGCACAACGAGCTGTTCGTCGACTACCTCCGAACCGGCCTGTCGACCGCCCGGCTCCTCGAAGAGCTCGCCGAGTAACCGTTTCCCACCGTTTCGCCCGTCCGCCCACCGGGTGCGCAAAAAGGACTTCCGTCCGAATAGTGTGTACGGGCCGACACCGCCCCGAGCCCCAGGAGAACCGTGCCCCGCAGCCGCCCCACGCGCGTCACCGCGCTCGTCGCCCTGCTGCTGGCGGCCGCGACGGCCTGCGGTGACGCCGGGGAGCTCCAGGGCGCGGGCCCGACCGAGACCGCGGTCAGCCCGGACAAGCTCTGGCCCAGTCTGACGCCGGCGTCCCGTCCCGCGTATGAGATCGGCGAGGTGAACCGGGAGGCCGTGAAGGGCGTCACCGTCCCCGGCGGGGATCTGCGCGACGTGAACCCGGTGGAGGTCGTCCGCAAGGAGATCGCCAAGAGCCGGGGGGACTACGAGGGCGCCGACGCGCCGTACCGCGACACCGGCCGGCTGATGGCCGACTGCGCCAAGGGCGCCGGGCACGGGAAGTGCCCGGTGCTGCGGCCGTACTACCGGGATCTGACCGGCGACGGGCGGCCCGAGCTGACCCTCGGGTTCCGGCTGCTGCCGGGCAAGACGACCGCGGTGCGCGTCTACACCGTGGAGAAGGACCGGCTGGTGCAGGTGATGAGCTGGGACGACGCCGTCAGCGCCGTCGAGCTGGCCCGGCGGTCGGTGATCATACGCTCACCGTCCGAGGTGGCCGGCTACGAGTACCGGCTCCAGTGGACCTGGGACGCGGACCAGAAGGCGATGCTGCTCACGCACGACGAGATGCTGCGCACCGGCCCGCGCAAGAAGAAGACGCCGAGCCCCTCGCCGTCGCACCCCGCCTCGCCGTCACGCTCCACCTCACCGTCCGGCTCGCATTCCGCGTCCCCCTCGGCGAGCACCCCATGAGGCTCGGGCTCCCCCAGTGGGCCGGCACGCTCGCCGCGAAGGCCGCCGTCTTCATCACGGTGATGTGCTGCGCGCTCGCCGCGCTGCTCGGCATCCTGGTGCACGTCTCGGTGACGAACCAGACCGTCGGCCAGGCCCGCGAGCTCGCGCTGTCCCGGCTGGAGGACGCGACCGCGGCGTTCGAGGCCGGCGACACCCTCCGGCACGGTGTCTCCGTCGACCCGCCCGAGCTGCCGGACTCCCTGCGCGAACTGGCCGTCGCCGGGGAGCGCGGCACGATGGTCGCCGACTCCCGGGGGCGGCCCACGATGTGGGCGGCGGGCCCCGCCGACGGTGCGCACGCCCTCGCGGTCGAGGTCGACTACTCGCAGCAGGCCCGCACCATCGAGGGTCTCGACCGGGCGATCCTGTGGTCGTCGGGGCTGGCGATCGGGGCGACGCTGCTGGTGGGCGCGTTCGCGGTGACGCGGGTGACGCGCCGGTTGCATGCCACGGCCCAGGTGGCCCGGCGGATCAGCGGGGGCGCCCTGGACGCGCGCGTCGACGATCCCCGTACGAAGGACCCGACCCGGCCGCAGGACGAGGTGGCCGCCGTGGCCGCCGCCCTCGACTCCATGGCGTCGTCGCTGCAGAGCAAGCTGCTGGCCGAGCAGCGGTTCACCGCGGACGTCGCGCACGAGCTGCGTACGCCGCTGACCGGGCTGCACGCGGCGGCGGAGTTGCTGCCGCCGGGGCGGCCGACGGAGCTGGTGCGGGACCGGGTGGCCGCGTTGCGGACGCTGACCGAGGACCTGCTGGAGATCTCGCGGCTGGACACCGGGCGTGAGCGGTCGGAGCTGGACACCGAGCCGCTCGCCGCGCTGGCGGAGCGGGTTGTCCGGGCGTCCGGGACCGAGACCGAGGTCGTTGTCGTGCGGGACCTTGTGGTGGAGACCGATCGGCGCCGGCTGGAGCGGGTGCTGGGGAACCTGGTGGCCAACGCGCACAAGCACGGGCGGGGGCCGGTGTCCCTGACGGTGGACGGGTCGGTGGTCACCGTTCGGGATCACGGGGACGGCTATCCGCAGTATCTCGTCGCGCATGGGCCGCAGCGGTTCCGTACGGAGGGTGGGGCCAAGGGGCATGGGCTGGGGCTGACCATCGCGTTGGGGCAGGCGGAGGTGCTGGGGGCGCGGCTGTCGTTTGCCAATGCGGTGGATGGGGGTGCTGTCGCGACTCTGGTGTTGCGGTGAGCGGGGGAAGCGGAAAAGGGCCCGGGCCCACAGGTCGTTTGCCGTCTGCCCGCATCCGAGGTACTCCTAGCCACGCTGGTGCTGAGCCATAAGGCACACAAGACGGACTAATTGTGTAAGTTCCGGACATGACCAAGGCCGGAACCACCCTGGTGGCAGCGGACACGCCCGCTCCCGCCGTACGTCTCCCCCGGCGCCGTGGCATCGAACTGGCCCTCATCGTCGTGGCCGTCCTGCTCTCCGTGTACGGCTACTGCGCGGTCGGTATCGCCCAGCACGGCACCGTCCCGCCCGGCGCCGCCGGCTACGGCGCCGGGCTCGGCGTACTCGCGTTGGTCGCGCATCTGGCGGTGCGTCTGCGCGCCCCCTGTGCCGACCCGTTGCTGCTGCCGATCGGCGTGCTGCTCAACGGCCTCGGTCTGGTCCTGATCTACCGGCTCGACCTGGAGACACCGGACGACCTGGCGGCCCCCGCCCAACTCGTGTGGTCCACCCTGGGCGTGGCGCTGTTCATCGTGGTCGTCCTCCTGCTGCGCGACCACCGGGTCCTCCAGCGCTACTCCTACGTCTGCGTCGTCGCCGCCCTCGTGCTCCTCACCCTGCCGATCTTCTTCCCCTCCGTGAACGGCGCCCGCATCTGGATCCGGATCGCCGGATTCTCCATCCAGCCCGGCGAGTTCGCGAAGGTGCTGCTGGCGGTGTTCTTCGCGGCGTATCTGGCCGCCAACCGCAGCGCGCTGGCGTACACGGGCCGGCGGGTCCTCGGGATCGACCGGCTGCAACTGCCCACCGGGCGTGTCCTCGGCCCGATCGTCGCCATCTGGCTGCTGAGCGTGGGCGTCCTGATCCTCGAACGCGACCTCGGCACCTCGCTGCTGTTCTTCGGCCTGTTCGTGGTCCTTCTCTACGTCGCCACCGGCCGCACCGGCTGGATCGCGCTCGGTCTGCTGCTCGCGGCGCTGGGCGCGGTGGCCGTCGGGCAGTTGGAGCCGCATGTGCACGGCAGGGTCGAGGACTGGCGGCATCCGTTCGCGTCGATCGAGGCGGGCGAGGGCCCGAACCAGCTGTCGCAGTCGCTGTTCGCGTTCGCGGCGGGCGGCATGCTCGGCACGGGGCTGGGCCGCGGTCACTCGATCCTGATCGGCTTCGCGGCCAAGTCGGACTTCATCCTCGCGACGGCCGGGGAGGAGCTGGGCCTGGCGGGCCTGTCCGCGATCTTCATCCTGTACGGCCTGCTGGTGGAGCGCGGCTACCGCGCCGGGCTCGCCCTGCGCGACCCCTTCGGCCGGCTGCTCGCGGTGGGGCTGGCCTCGATCGTGGCGCTCCAGGTGTTCGTCATCGCGGGCGGGGTGACGGGCCTGATCCCGCTGACCGGTATGGCGATGCCGTTCCTGGCGCAGGGCGGCTCGTCGGTGGTGACCAACTGGGCGATCGTGGCGCTGCTGATCCGGGTGAGCGACAGGGCGCGCAGCCGGCTCGGCGTGCCCAAGGGCGAGGAGGCGGCCCGATGACCCGGCACATCCGCCACGCCGCCTTCTTCTGCGCCGTACTGCTGGTCGCACTGCTGGTGAACGCCGCCCGCATCCAGGTCTTCGAGGCCCCGTCCTACGACGACAACATCGCCAACCGCCGCACCACGATCTCCCGCTTCGGCCAACCGCGCGGCGACATCCTGGTCGACGGGGCCCCGGTCACCGGATCCCGCGACACCCGGGAGCCGCTGCGCTACGAACGGACGTACACGAACGGCCCGATGTACGCCCCGGTCACCGGCTTCGCCTCCCAGGTGTACGGCACGACCCTGCTGGAGCACACGGAGGACGGCGTCCTGTCGGGCACGGACCCGCTGCTCTCGCCCTTCCCGCTCTGGAACGGCTCCGCCCGCGACCGGTATCCCAGCGGCGACGTCGTCACCACTCTCCGCGGGGCCGCGCAGCGGGCGGCGTACGAGGGGCTGGCGGGCCGCAAGGGGGCGGTGGCGGCCGTGGAGCCGGCGACGGGCCGCGTCCTGGCGCTGGTGTCGGCCCCGTCGTACGACCCGTCCGTGCTGTCCGGGAACCGTTCGGCGGTGGCCCGGTCCTGGGCGACGCTGAACCGCGACCCGGACAAGCCGATGCTGAACCGGGCGGTGCGCAAGACGTATCCGCCGGGTTCGACCTTCAAGGTGCTGACGGCGGCCGCCGCCCTGGACTCGGGAGTGATCGAGGACCTCGACAAGCCGACCGACTCCCCCGACCCCTACACCCTTCCCGGCACCAGGACCTCCCTCACGAACGAGTCCAAGGGCTGCAAGGACGTCCCGCTGCGCAAGGCGTTCGAGTTCTCGTGCAACACGGTGTTCGCGAAGCTCGGGGTCAAGGTGGGTGTGGACCGGATGGCGAGGACCGCGGAGGCCTTCGGCTTCAACGACGCGGACCTGAAGATCCCCTACTCGGTCGCCGAGAGCACCTTCGACACGAAGGTGGACAAGGCGCAGCTCGCCCTGTCGTCGATCGGCCAGTACAACACCCGTGCCACCCCGCTCCAGATGGCGATGGTCGCGGCGGCCGTGGCCAACGGCGGTCAGGTGCGCTCGCCGTATCTGGTGGAGCGCACGACCCGGGCGGGCGGTTCCACGGTGTCGACGGGCGGGTCGCGCCCGGCACGGCAGGCCATGCGGCCCTCTACGGCCGTCCTCCTCAAGGAACTCATGGTGGACGTGGTGCGCGAGGGCACCGGCTCGAACGCCTGGATCCCGGGTGCGACGGTCGGCGGCAAGACCGGCACGGCCCAGCACGGCCTCGGCAACTCCGGGACCCCGTACGCCTGGTTCGTCTCCTGGGCGAAGGGCGACACGGACCTGGAACCCAAGGTCGCCGTCGCCGTCGTGGTGGAGGACGCGGACGCCGACCGGGGTGAGATCAGCGGTGGCGGGGACGCGGCGCCGATCGCGCGGGCGGTGATGGAGGCGGTGCTGAACTCGCCGTCGCAGGACGCCCGTTGACGACACAGCCCGGGCGCCCACGTACTGAGACACCCCCTGGACCTGCTGTCCGCCCCGACCTACCGTTCGGTACATGACGACATCTGCCGCTCCGGAAGCCGCCTACGAACTCGCCCAGGTCAACATCGCCCGCCTCAAGGCCCCGTTGGACTCCCCGCAGTTGAAGGACTTCGTCGACAACCTCGAACCCGTGAACGCCGACGCCGACGCCGCCGACGGCTTCGTGTGGCGGCTGAAGGGGAACTCCGGCGACGCGACCGATGTGAGCGTCTTCGGCGACGAGTGGCTGATCATCAATCTGACGATGTGGCGCGACACGAACGCGCTGACCGCGTACATGTACCAGGGCCGTCACCGCGAGATGCTGGCCCGTCGCCGGGAGTGGTTCGAGCGGGTGCAGGAGGCGATGACGGCCCTGTGGTGGGTGCCCGCTGGCCACCGCCCGACGGTCGCCGAGGCGGAGTCCCGCCTCCTCCACCTCCGCACGAACGGCCCGACGCCGTACGCCTTCACGCTGCGTACGTCGTTCCCGCCGCAGGGAGCGGAGCCGGTGCTCGGCGAAGTGCCGGACGGCCTGGGCTGCTCGGCCTAGGGCCCGTCAGAACACCCCTAGACCTCGCCCGCCCCCTCCTCGCTCGCCCCCTCCTCGATCGCCTGCCCGACCTCGGCGACCCGCTCCCGCTCCTCGGCGGCGAACCGCTCGGCGTCCAGCTTCTCGGCGATCTCCTCGTCCTGTGCCATCAGCAGGTCCAGATTCGAGTTCCCCATCTCGAAGACGCCCATGTCCACATAGGCCTGCTGAAGGCGCGGGCCCCACAGCCCGATGTCCTTCACACAGGGAACGATCCGGGAGAAGAGCAACCGCCGGAACAGCTGCAGGAACTCCGACCGCTCACTGATCTGCTCGGCCTCCGTCTTCGCGATGCCGAAGTTCTCCAGAACCTCGACACCCCGCAGCCGGTCCCGCATCAGATAGCAGCCCTCGATGACGAACTCCTCGCGTTCACGGAGCTCGGCATCGGTCAACTGCTTGTAGTAGTCCCTGAGCGCCATCCGGCCGAAGGCCACGTGCCGGGCCTCGTCCTGCATCACATACGCCAGGATCTGCTTGGGCAGCGGCTTGGTGGTGGTGTCCCGGATCATCCCGAAGGCGGCCAGCGCGAGCCCTTCGATCAGCACCTGCATACCGAGATACGGCATGTCCCAGCGGCTGTCGCGCAGGGTGTCGCCCAGCAGGGCCTGGAGATTGTCGTTGATCGGATAGAGCATCCCGATCTTCTCGTGCAGAAAGCGCCCGTAGATCTCGGCGTGCCGCGCCTCGTCCATCGTCTGGGTCGCCGAATAGAACTTCGCGTCCATGTCGGGCACCGACTCGACGATCCGCGCCGCACAGATCATCGCGCCCTGCTCACCGTGGAGGAACTGGCTGAACTGCCAGGAGGCGTAGTGCTTGCGCAGCTCGCCGCGCTCCCGCTCGCTCATCTTCGCCCAGTACGACGTCCCGTACAGGGCCATCGCCTCCTCGGGCGTACCGAGCGCGTCGCACGGATCGACCTCCAGGTCCCAGTCGATCCTGAGCTGCCCGTCCCACTGCTTGTCCTTGCCCTTCTGGTACAGGGCCAGAAGCCGCTCACGCCCGTCGTCGTACTCCCAGCCGAAACGGGCGGCACCGGCCGCGGGCACCTGCCAGAGCGGCTCTCCGGGGTCGTTGGCGTACAGGTCATAGGTCGGCATGCCCCGCAGGCTCACACGCGATAGACGAGGCGTCAACAAGTCGCGCGCAAGGGATTGACGGTCTTGCTGACAAGCAGTCTCATAAGACGCGGACGGCATACCCCCGGTAACAGAGGTGAGCGACCGATGACGACCCTGACGGAAGCCGACGCGCTCGACGGACTGCGCGACGCACTCGGCCTGCTCAAGGACCGCGAACAGGTGGCCGAACGCCTCCTGGCCTCCTCGGCCAAGCACTCCTTCGACCCCGACAAGGAGCTGGACTGGGACGCGCCCTTCGAGGAGGGCAAGTGGTTCTGGCCCCCGGAGCTGGTCTCGCTCTACGACACGCCCCTGTGGAAGCGCATGAGCGAGGAACAGCGGATCCTCCTCTCCCAGCACGAGGCCGCCGCCCTCGCCTCCCTCGGCATCTGGTTCGAGATCATCCTCATGCAGCTCCTGGTCCGCCACATCTACGACAAGGCGGCGACGAGCGCCCACGTCCGCTACGCCCTCACCGAGATCGAGGACGAGTGCCGGCACTCCAAGATGTTCGCCCGCCTGATCTCCCACGGCGACACCCCCTGGTACCCCGTCAGCCGCGCCCATCAGCACCTCGGCCGCCTCTTCAAGACGATCTCCACCACCCCGGGCTCCTTCACCGCCACCCTGCTCGGCGAGGAGGTCCTCGACTGGATGCAGCGGCTGACGTTCCCGGACGAGCGGGTGCAGCCGCTGATCCGGGGCGTGACGCGCATCCACGTCGTGGAGGAGGCCCGCCACGTCCGCTACGCCCGTGAGGAGCTGCGCCGCCAGATGGTGACGGCCCCGAAGTGGTCCCAGGAGTTCACACGGGTCACCTCCGGCGAGTTCGCCCGGGTGTTCTCCGTGGCCTTCGTGAATCCCGAGGTGTACACGAACGTGGGCCTGGACCAGCGGGAGGCGATGGCCCAGGTGAAGGCGAGCGGGCATCGCCGGGAGGTGATGCAGACCGGGGCGAAGAGGCTGACGGACTTCCTGGACGACATCGGGGTGCTGCGGGGGGTGGGGCGGCGACTGTGGAGGTCGTCCGGTCTGCTGGCGTGAGCGGGGCTGAGCTCGGGGGGTGTCGCTCGCCCGCGCCGGCGGCGCGCCGGCCAACCCAGGGGCGCGGGGCGGTGTCGATATGCGGCTCCGCCGCGCGGGCGCGACCAGCCACAACGCACCCGCAGCCGCCAAATCTCAGCACCCCTACGGCGACTAGGCTGCACACATGCCCCCAGCCGCCCCGGCCTACCGCCGCCTCAGCGTCGAGGAGCGACGTAGTCAGCTCCTCGACGCCGCACTGGAACTGTTCGCGCACCGTACCCCCGAGGACGTCTCCCTCGACGACGTGGCGGAGGCGGCCGGGGTGTCACGGCCCCTGGTGTACCGGTACTTCCCGGGCGGCAAGCAACAGCTCTACGAGGCCGCCCTCCGCTCGGCCGCCGAAGAGCTCCAGCACTGCTTCGACGAACCCCGCGACGGCCCCCTCCTTCCCCGCCTCTCCCGCGCCCTCGACCGCTACCTCACCTTCGTCGACGAGCACGACACCGGCTTCAGCGCCCTCCTCCAGGGCGGCAGCGTCGTGGAGACCTCCCGGACGACAGCCATAGTGGACGGAGTCCGCCGCGCCGCGGCCGAGCACATCCTCAGCCACCTTGAGGTCACCGACCCCGGCCTCCACCTGCGCATGACCGTCCGCATGTGGATCACCGCGGTCGAGGCGGCGTCCCTGATCTGGCTCGACGAGGGGAAGCAGCCCCCCGTGGAGGAACTGCGGGACTGGCTGGTCGACCAGTTCGCCGCCGTACTCTCCGTCACCGCGAACCGTGACCCCCAGACCGCCGCCCTGGCCGAGAAGCTCGCGGCGGATGGCTGACACTGGTGCCGTGAAGAGCGAAGACACCCCCTTCGAGGGCGGCCCCCTGGACGGCCGCGTCCTGCCCGTGCTGCTGGGCATCACCGGCCACCCGCCCAAGACGTACCGCGTCCCGGTCCCCGACCCGCACGGCGGCCCGCCCACGGTCCTCGTCTACCACCGCGTGCCGCGCACCCCGGGCCGCATGGGCCTCTCCCGGCGCTGGAAGTACGAGTACGACCCCGAGGGCAGGCAGACCCGCCGTCTGAACTGGCCGTGGTCCAAGCCAGCCGCCACGCCGCAGGGCAAGCCGGACGACACGAACGAGTGATCGGGTTCCGCCGACCCGAGCACACCCGTCGCGCGAACACGTCGTCCCGGGCTAAGGCTCGCGATGCGGAGCAGAGATCCTCTCCGCATCGGAGGTGATGACGTGTCAGGAAGGCTTCTGCGTCTGGCGTGTACGGCGGCGTCGGCCGCCACGATCCTCGCGTCGGCCCCGGCGCCCGCGACGGCGGCACCCGAGCCGTCGTCCCCCGACCCGCAGGAGCGCTCCACCGCGAGCCTCCTGACGGACCTTCAGCGGCTGTACCGACAGACCGAACAGGCCACGGAGACCTACAACGCCACCGAGGAGAAGCTGAAGAAGCAGCGCACCGAGGTGACCCGCCTGGACGCCGCCCTGGCCCGCGCCCGTGTCTCCCTGCACCACAGCCGGGGCGCGGCCGGCCGCCTGGCCCGCCAGCAGTACCAGAACACCTCGGACATCTCCCCGTACATCCGTCTGCTCCTGGCCCGCGACCCCCAGCACGCCCTGGACCAGGGCCATGTCATCGGCCTGCTGGCACGCGAGCGCGCGGCGGCGGTCGGCCGGCTGACCGGCACGGAACGCAAGGCCGACGAGCTGGCCCGCAAGGCCCGCAAGGCCCTCGACGCGCGACTCGCCCTGGCGGCGCGTCAGAAGAAGGACAGGGACACCGTGAAGAAGCGCCTCAAGAAGGTCGAGGAGCTCCTGGCGTCCCTGACCACCGACCAGCTGGCGGCCCTGGCCGAGTTCGAGAAGACCGGCATCGCCAAGGCCCAGCGGGCCTTCCTGGCGTCCGGCGCCCTGGCCAAGGACGACCACAAACCGTCCTCCGAGGCCGACCGGGCCATCCGCTACGCCAGGAAGCAGCTGGGAAAGCCGTACAAGTGGGGCGCCGAGGGCCCCAGGTCGTACGACTGCTCAGGTCTGACGTCCGAGGCCTGGGCCCATGCCGGCACCCCGATCCCCCGCACCAGCCAGGAGCAGTGGGCGCGGCTGGAGCGCATCCCGCTGACCGAGCTGCGCCCGGGCGACCTGGTCGTCTACTTCCCGGACGCCACCCATGTGGCGATGTACCTCGGCAAGGGCAAGGTGATCCAGGCTCCGCGCACCGGCGAGAAGATCAAGGTCTCGCCGATCGCGTCGAACCCGGTCCTGGGAGCCGTCCGCCCGCAGGAGCCCTCGCAGGCGGACAAGCAGGTCAGGTCCCGGAAACCGCAGCGAGATATGCCGCGGTCTTCTCCGGATCGTAGAAGAAGTTCTCGAAGTCAGCCGGGTCGTTGAACCCGTTGGCGAACCGGTCGGCGACCGGCGGCAGCTGTCCGGCCGCGCCGATGAGGTTCAGGATGTGCTCCGGCGGCGGCGCCAGCATCGCGTTGGTCCACTTGGTGACGTGCTGCGCGGTGGCCCAGTACCGGTCGAACGTGGCGCGCATCCACGCCTCGTCGAACTCCTTCTCCCCGTGCTCGACGATCGAGGCGAGGTAGGCGGCGGCGCACTTGGAGGCCGAGTTGGAGCCCTGTCCGGTGATCGGGTCGTTCGCCACGACGACGTCCGCGACCCCCAGCACCAGCCCGCCGCCGGGGAGGCGCCCGATCGGGTTGCGCACGGTCGGCGCGTACCGCCCGCTCAGCACGCCGCCCGCGTCCGTGAGTTCGGCCTTGGTGGCCCGCGCGTACTCCCAGGGGACGTACTTCTCCATGAGTTCCAGGGTCAGGGAGAGGTGTTCCGCCGGGTCCTTCACGCCGTCGAAGACGTCGAGCGGGCCGCCGGGTATGCCCTCCCAGAACAGGATGTCCGCGCGCCCGGACGTCGTCAGGGTGGGCATGACGAACAGCTCGCCGACGCCGGGGACGAGGTTGCAGCGCACGGCCTCCTGGTCCGGGTGCTCCGGACGCGGGCCGAGTCCGTGGACGTACGACACGGCCAGCGCGCGCTGCGGCTCGCTGTACGGGGACCGCTCGGCGTCCCGCTCGAACATCTGGACGAGCTCGCCCTTGCCGGACGAGATCAGCACCAGGTCGTACGTGCGGGAGAAGTAGTCGAGGTCGCCGACCGCCGCGCCGTGGATGACCAGCTGGCCGCCGCGCTGCGCGAACGTCTCCATCCAGCCGGCCATCTTCACCCGCTGGTCGACCGACTGCGCGTACCCGTCGAGGTGCCCCCGCCAGTCGATCGCCCGCGCCGCCGGACCCTCGCTCCAGGAGCCGGGGGCCGCCACCGAGACGCCGAGTCCTTCGATCTTCGGGGCCTGGGACTCCCAGAAGTTCAGCTGGAGATCGCGCTCGTGCTGGAGTGCCGTGTGGAACATGCACTGCGTGGACATGACCCGACCGGAGCGGATCTCGTCCGCCGTCCGGTTGGACATCAGGGTGACCTCGTACCCGTGCGACTGGAGTCCGAGGGCGATCTGGAGTCCGGACTGACCGGCTCCGACGACGAGTATCTTCCGCATCCGGGGCTGTTCTCCTACTCGGCTCTACTCGGGGGTTTCGTCCAGGGCGTGTCGGACGAGGGCCAACAGGGTCTCGATGGCCGAAATCCGACGCCGCGCGTCCATGATCATGACAGGTATGTGCGCGGGCACGGTCAGGGCCTCGCGGACGTCCTCCGGCTCGAACAGCTCGCTGTCGTCGAAGTGGTTGACGGCGACGACGTACGGCAGCCCGCAGCTCTCGAAGTAGTCCAGCGCCGGGAAGCAGTCCTTCAGACGCCGGGTGTCGGCCAGGACGACCGCGCCGATCGCGCCACGCACCAGGTCGTCCCACATGAACCAGAACCGCTGCTGGCCCGGCGTGCCGAACAGGTAGAGCACCAGGTCGTCGTCGAGCGTGATGCGGCCGTAGTCCATGGCCACGGTGGTGGTCTGCTTGCCGGGCGTCGAGGTGAGGTCGTCGGTCCCCTCGCTCGCCTCGGTCATCAGGGCCTCGGTCTGCAGGGGCGTGATCTCCGAGACGGCGCTGACCAGCGTGGTCTTGCCGACGCCGAAGCCGCCCGCCACGACTATCTTCGTGGCGATCGGGGCCCGGGTGCGGTCGCTCTGCCAGGGCTGTTCGGGCCCCTCGTCGGCGAGGAGCGGGGAGACGCCGCGAGCGACGTCAGAGACGACGGAGTCCACTCAGCACCCTTTCCAGCAGCGCGCGTTCCGGCCGGCCCGTGCCATGGCCGGTTCCGGTGCCGTACACACGGATCTTTCCCTGGTCCGCGAGGTCGCTGAGGAGCACCCGGACCACACCGAGCGGCATCTTCAGCAGCGCGGCGATCTCGGCCACCGTGCGCATACGGCGGCACAGTTCGACGATGGCCCGCATCTCCGGCATCACCCGGGTGGAGAGGGAGCCATTCGTCAGTTCCCTGCGCTCCTCGGCGGCCTCCAGCGCGGCCGTGCTGCCGACGAACGTCTCCACGAGGAGGACGTGGCCGAAACGGGTACGGCCGCCGGTGAGCGAGTAGGGGCGCACGCGGGCGGGCTTGCGGTCGCCGCCGCGGACGGGGAGCTGGGGCCTGCTGTGCGGGGCGTTGCTCATCGGGTACTCCCTGCCGACGCGGTCTCGAGGGACTTCCGTAGCTCGCTGCGGAGTTCGGGGGTGAGCACGTGGCCGGCCCGGCCGACGAAGAGCGCCATGTGGTACGCCACGACGCTCATGTCGCAGTCGGCGGAGCCGTGTACGCCGAGCAGTGAGCCGTCGCTGATCGACATCACGAACAGGCTGCCCTCGTCCATCGCGACCATCGTGTGCTTCACGCCGCCGAACTGCATCAGCTTGGCGGCGCCGATGGTGAGGCTGCCGATGCCGGAGACGATGGTGGCCAGGTCGGCGGAGGAGCCTCGCGGGCCGGTGGGCTTGTCGGGCCTGGTTTCCCGGGCCTCGGCGTTTCGGGCGTGGTCAGAGGAGAGCAGGAGCAATCCGTCGGAGGAGACCACCGCGACTGACTGGATGCCCGGCACCTCCTCGACCAGATTCGTCAACAACCAGTGCAGGTTGCGGGCTTCACTGCTCAGTCCGAAGGTACTGGGCGCGGTCAACTGCTTGCCTCCTCGACTGTGCCCCCCGTGGCTGCTTCGGATTCTGCTATCGGGGCCTTGTGCTGGCCCGTCTGTTCGGCGATCTCTGCCTGTACCTCGCGGTGTCCCGCCTCCGCTCCCCTGCGGAATCCGCCGAGTCTCCTGCGGAGGGCTTCGGCGTCTACGGTGCCGGTCCGCCGGCGCGGGGCCTGTGCGGGGGTGGTGATCTTCGGGGTTCGCTTGGGGAGGCCCTTGTCGGTGAGGGGGTCCTCGTCCGGGGTGCGGGTGTGTTCCGCCTCGGCTGCGCCTTCGGCGGGGATTTCGTTCCCACCCGCACCACCCGTGCGGCCATCGTCGTCGGGTGCGGGTGGCCCCGGTGGGGCGTCCGCACCGTCGGCGGCCGCGGGCAGTCCGTCACTCCCCGGCGGTGGCCCCAGTGGGGCGTCCTCACCGTCGGCGACCGCGGGCGGTCCGTCACTTCCCGGCAGTGGCCCCAGTGGGGCGTCCTCACCGTCGGCAGCCGCGGGCGGTCCGTCAGTTCCCGGCGGTGGCCCCAGTGGGGCGTCCTCACCGTCGGCAGCCGCGGGCGGTCCGTCAGTTCCCGGCGGTGGCCCCGGTGGGGCGCCCTCACCATCAGTAGCCGCGGGCAGTCCGTCACTCCCCGGCCCACCGAACGCCTCAGCCGCCGCCCCGCCATCCTGCGGCCCACCAGCCGCCGGGCCACCGGGTGTGCGCTCTCCGGACGCCGGCTCGGTCAGCGGCTCTGCCGGGAGCAGGAGTTCCATCGTGGTCTCGGCAGGGTGTTCGCGCTCCTGCTCGGGCTCGGGGGCCGTCGGGGGGGCCTGGGGGGTCTCCCGTACGGCTTTCTCCGCGAGTTCCACCAAGGGGTCGGTGGCCTTGGCGCGGCCGTGGAGGACGTTGGAGTTGGCCTCCGCGTCGGCGCCGGGGAGGGAGAAGGTGTGGGTGCCGTCGGGGTGCCGTGCGTCCGAGGGGACCGCGGCCGTGGGTGCGGGGGCCAGGAGGCCCTTCGGCAGGACCGCGACCGCGGCCACACCGCCCTGCTTCTGCTCGCGGAGCTGGACGCGGACGCCGTGGCGGTGGGCGAGGCGGGCGACGACGTAGAGACCGAGGCCCAGGCCGTCGTCGCCCTCCTGGTCGTAGGAGTGCTCGGGGTCGAAGTCGGCGAGGCGGGAGTTGAGGCGGGTCAGGCGCTCGCTCGTCATGCCGATGCCCTCGTCCTGGACCGACAGCATGACCTCGCCGCTCTCCAGCAGCCAGCCGGAGACCTCGACGGGCAGGTCGGGCGGGGAGAACGAGGTCGCGTTCTCCATCAGCTCGGCCAGGAGGTGGGAAAGGTCGTCGGCCGCGAAGCCCGCCACGTGCGCGTGGGGCGGGAGCGCCGCGATGCGTACGCGCTCGTAGCGCTCGATCTCGCTGACCGCGGCCCGTACGACGTCGACCAGCGGGACCGGTCCCGCGTGCTGCTGGACATGCTCGGTGCCCGCCAGGACGAGGAGGTTCTCGCTGTGCCGGCGCATGACGGTGGCGAAGTGGTCGAGCTTGAAGAGCGTGGCGAGGCGCTCGGGGTCCTGCTCGCGCTCCTCCAGGCCCTCGATGACCGCGAGTTGGCGCTCGACGAGGCCGAGGGTGCGCAGGGCGAGGTTGACGAAGGTGTTGCCGATGCTGCCGCGCAGGCGCTCCAGCTGGGCGGTCGATTCCGCGAGTTCGGTGCGCAGACCCTCGCGCGCGTCGGCCATCTTCTGCCGCTGGCCGACGAGGTGCTTGCGGTCGGACTCCAGGGTGGTGATGCGCTCGTGGCGGGCGAGGGCGTGCGCGTGCAGGGCGTTGACGGAGTCGACGACCTGGGCGAACTCGTCCTTGCGGCCGGTGAACTTGACCGGCTCCTCGGCCGCCGGGTCCTCGGCGCGGGCGAGCCGGGCGGAGCCGAGGCGCAGCACGGCGAGGGGCCGGGTGAGGCTGCGGGCCATACCGGTGGCGACGCCGACGGCGAGCAGCGTCAGGGCGCCGAGGATCGCGATCCGGATCTCCAGCGCGGTGACGTCGTCGTCGCGCAGTTGCTCCAGGTCCTTGGTGCGGCGGTCGTAGAGGGCGGACTCCACACCGCGCATCAGGTCGACGCGGGCGGAGAGGGCGGCCTCGGCGCGCTTGGTGTTCGTGGCCAGGTCACGGTCGGAGAGCGCGGGCTGGTCGGTGAGGGCGGCGAGATAGCGGTTGGCGGTGTTGACCTCGGGGCCGGTGACCGTGGAGTCGTACGACGTGCGTGCCGTCTTGGGCGCGGTGTCGTGGAAGTCGGCGAGGGCGGCGTCGGAGCGCAGCCGGGCCTGCTGGGCGGCGGCGCTGAGGGCGGCGCGCTGCCGGGCGTCGGCGTCCGAGGAGGTCTTCTGGGTGCTCGCGATGCCGGTGATCGGGTCGACGACCGTCTCGGTGGTGGTCGGCACGCTCAGCGCGGCGAGCAGCAGCCCCCGCGCGGCGGCGGCCTGCTGGACGGCGGAGTCCAGCTCGGCGAGCGCGTGGGCGCCGGCCCCGGCGCGGGGCGGCGTCTGCTCGGCCAGGCTCTCGGCGATCCGGTGGAGTTCGGTGATGGTGGCCGAGTAGGCGGTGTGCGTTTCCAGCGCGGTGCTCTTGCCGGTGAGCGCGCCCCTGCGTACGGCGGCGATGGCGTCGAGGTCGTCGCGCAGCGAGGCGGGGGCGTCGGGGTCGGCGCGCAGTTCCTCGACCTGCCGGTCGACGCGGACGCTGCGCTGCTCGCTGGGCGCCTTGGACTTGGGGCGGCCGGCGGCGACGTACGACGTGACCTCGTCACGCTCGTCGGCGAGGGAGTGGGCGAGCGTGAGCGCGTTCTCCGTCTGCTCGGCGAGGGTCACCAGTTCCTGGGAGTCGTGCAGTTGCGCTGAGGCGGTGACGACCGAGGGGACGCCTGCGCCCGCGATGGCGGCGGCCACGACGGCCACGGCGACGATCAGCCGGTTCCGTACGTGTGTCGGACGCCCCTTGCCCGCGGGTGGGGCGTCGCCTGTGGTGCCGGTCGCGGCGCCGGGAGTGGGCTGCGTGCCCCCTGCGGAGGCCGTCTGCTTGCCTGAGCGACGAGGCCGCGTCTTCTGCACCGGTGCTCGCATTCCTGACTCGTGATACCCATGGGTCCGGATGACGCTCCGTCAACTACCGCCGACCTCGCGTACACCCCTCCCCCAAGCTCTCGCCCGCGAGCGGAGCTCGCTGATTGATGCAGCATTCGAGCAGGGGGTGTCCTCACCGGTCCCCGACCCTCCCAGTGCCGGTCGGTGACGGCCGCGCATCACCTGACCCGCCACCCGAAGGAGTGAACCCCGGAGGGGAGTTGGCGGGCAAGTTCCTCCGGCGCGTGCACACGCCTTGTACGGCAGGCCGGTTGGACGTCTGCGGCACGCGGTGGCAGGATTCGCCGCCACGCCTTCCCGGAGCGCTCCATTCCATCCCAAATCCGACGTCTGACCTGCGAGCCATCGCTCATTCAGCAGTCGATGTGACCCCTTCGTGGACCTTGTGAAGGGCTCGTGCAGACTGGCCGAATGCGAACAGAGCTTGTTTCGGAGCCCGGCGATCCGGCCCGCCCCAACGAGGACTTCGCGAGCGTCGGCCTTCCCGCCTCGGGACAGGGCGGCGTACTGGTGGTCCTGGACGGAGTGACCCCACCGCGGGGTGAGACGGGCTGTCTGCATTCGGTCCCCTGGTTCACGGCCCGGCTCGGCGGAGCCCTGACCGAACTGACCGTTTCACTCCCCGATGTGCCGCTCGCCGAGGCGCTGAGCCGGGCCATCACACGTACCGCTGACGCACACGCCCAAACCTGTGACCTTTCTCACCCACGCACCCCACAGGCCACGGCGGTTCTGGCCCGCTGGTCGCCGGAGACGGTCGAGTACCTGATCCTCTCCGACTCGGCCCTCCTGCTGGAGTCGCCCGACGGCACCATCACCCCGTGCCTGGACGACCGTCTGGCCCGGCTCCCCCGTGCCTCGCTGGCCACGGACGCCCTGATCGACGCCCATGTCCGCAACAAGGAGGGCGGCTTCTTCACGGCGGCCGCGGATCCGTCGGTGGCGGCGCGGGCGGTGACGGGGGTGCTGCCGCGCGGTGAGGTCCGGGCCCTGGCGGCGCTGACGGACGGGGCGACGCGCTGGGTGGAGAAGTTCCGGGAGGGCGACTGGGGGGACTGCTTCACTTTCGTACGGAAGGAGGGGGCGCAGGGCCTGGTGGACCGGGTGCGGGCGCTGGAACGGGCGGACGCGGAGGAGCGGACGTATCTGGGGCGGAGCAAGACGCACGACGACGCGACGGTGGTGTACGTGGAGTGGTGAGCGGGCAGGGGCTCCCGTGCTCGCCCCGGCCGGCCCGCGGCCCGATTCGGCGCTCCCCGGTGAAGCGCCGCGGCACCCCTTCGGCCTGCCCTACTTCTCCATGCCCCGGTTCAGCTGGTTGAGCAGCCGGCCCAGCTCCGCGACCTCGCGCGGGTCCCAGTGGGAGAGCTGCTCCACATAGCGCGCCCGCCGTGCCTCGCGCACCTTGGCGACCCGGCCCCGCCCCTCCTCCGTGAGGTGCACCAGCCACGCCCGTCCGTCGGCGGGGTCGGGCTCGCGGGCGACCAGGCCCAGGTCCTCCAGAGCGCGCAGCTGGCGGGACATGGTGGCCTTGCCGACGCCGATGTAGGCGGCGAGTTCGGTGGCGCGCAGCCGACCGGACTCGTCGAGCCGCACCAGCAGCCCGTACGCCGCCGACTCCAGGTCGGGATGGACCTCGCGGGCCATCTCGCCCTGCTTGGCCCGGGCGCGCCGGAACAGAACGGTCAACTCCCGTTCCAGATCGAGGAACTCGGGCCGGCCCGGAACACCGCCGGACGCCTCCTCGGAGGGCGCGCTCGCCGACCGCCCTCGCCGTTCGTCCCCGTTTCCGTCTTCCCGCACGTCAGCCCCTGCCTCGATTTTCCCGGTCCTGAAAGTTTCCGCCGCCCGCCGTCGTTGCCGCAGCTCCGTCAGTATTTCGCAGGCTCAGACCAACGGCAGCCGCCGGACCCCCTTCCACCAGCTCTTCTCGCTGCCTGGCGGCTCTGCCGAGACCGTTGCCGACATGCCCACGCCACAGAGTGGCCGGACGGCGGCCGGTCACGGATACGCGCCACTTCCCCACCGAGCGTCACCGAGCCTGCGGAGGCACGCTATGCCCGTGCACAGACCCGAACCGCTCCGCTCCCGGCACACCCCTGTCGCCGGGCTCCTGCTCGCAGCCCTCCTGACCCTGACCCTCCTTCTGCTGACCACCCGGCCCGCCTCCGCGTCCGCCGACGATCCCCCGGCCCGCGGCTCCGCCCACATGGGCATGGGCGTCCTCACCCACGACGGCACGGACGGCGAACCCGTCGCTGACCTGGCCGCTCAGACGGAAGGCGTGGACGTCTCCAGCCACCAGGGCGACGTCGCCTGGTCGACCCTGTGGGACAGCGGGGTGAAGTGGGCCTATGTGAAGGCCACCGAGGGGACCTACTACACCAACCCCTACTTCGCCCAGCAGTACGACGGCTCCTACGACGTCGGCATGATCCGCGGCGCCTACCACTTCGCCACCCCGGACACCACCAATGGCGCAACCCAGGCCGACTATTTCGTCGACCACGGCGGCGGCTGGTCCCGCGACGGCAAGACCCTGCCGGGCGCCCTCGACATCGAGTGGAACCCGTACGGCGACGCCTGCTACGGCAAGACCCCGACCGCGATGGTCACCTGGATCCGCGACTTCGTGAACCAGTACAAGGCCCGCACCGGCCGCGCCCCCGTCATCTACACGGCGACGAGCTGGTGGAAGCAGTGCACCGGCAACCACAGCGGCTTCGCCACCGCCAACCCGCTGTGGGTCGCCCGGTACGCCGCCGAGGTGGGGGAACTGCCGGCGGGCTGGGACTACTACACGATGTGGCAGTACACGTCCTCCGGCCCGACCGTCGGCGACCACAACCACTTCAACGGGGCGCTCGACCGGTTGAAGGCATTGGCCGACGGATAGCACGACGCCCCCGGCTGGGGGTCCGGGGGTTATCCCCCGGAAGATGCAGCAACGGGGCGCTGGACCGGTTGAAGGCATTGGCCGACGGTTAGCACAACGCCCCGGCTGGGGGTCCGGGGGTTATCCCCCGGAAGATGCAGCAACAGGGCGCTGGACCGGTTGAAGGCATTGGCCGACGGCTGATCCCTCTCGCGGTGGCGAAGGCCCGGGTCCCTCACGGGGCCCGGGCCCTGCCTTTCCGGTCGACGTCCGTCACGCCGCGACCGGAACCTCCGGCGCCGCGCCGTTGGTGGCCGGCGACAGCGCCAGCTCCAGGACCTGGCGGACGTCGGTCACGGCGTGGACGTCGAGCTTGTCCAGCACCTCGGCCGGGACGTCGTCCAGGTCGGGCTCGTTGCGCTTGGGGATGACGACGGTCGTGACGCCCGCCCGGTGGGCCGCCAGCAGCTTCTGCTTCACCCCGCCGATGGGCAGCACCCGGCCGGTCAGCGAGACCTCACCGGTCATCGCCACGTCCGTGCGGACCAGGCGGCCGGACAGCAGCGACGCCAGCGCCGTCGTCATCGTGACGCCCGCGCTCGGACCGTCCTTCGGCACCGCACCCGCCGGGAAGTGGATGTGCACGCCCCGGTCCTTCAGATCGGCGACGGGCAGCTCCAGTTCGGCGCCGTGCGAGCGCAGGAAGGACAGGGCGATCTGTGCGCTCTCCTTCATCACGTCACCCAGTTGGCCCGTCAGGGTCAGGCCCGCCGCGCCCGTCTCCGGGTCGGCCAGCGACGCCTCGACGTACAGGACGTCACCGCCCGCGCCGGTCACCGCGAGGCCGGTCGCGACGCCCGGGACCGCCGTACGCCGCTCGGCCGGGTCCTGCGCCGACTCGGGCACGTGGTGCGGCCGGCCGATCAGTCCGCGCAGGTCGCCGTCGCCGATGGTGAACGGCAGCTCCCGCTCGCCCAGTTCGTGCTGGGCCGCGACCTTGCGCAGCAGCCGTGCGATCGAGCGCTCCAGGGTGCGTACGCCCGCCTCGCGGGTGTACTCGCCGGCGAGCTTGCGCAGCGCGCCCTCGTCGAGCGCGACCTCGTCCGCCTTCAGACCTGCCCGCTCCAGCTGACGCGGGAGCAGGTGGTCGCGGGCGATGACGACCTTCTCGTCCTCGGTGTAGCCGTCCAGGCGGACCAGCTCCATGCGGTCGAGCAGGGCCTCCGGGATGGCTTCCAGGACGTTGGCGGTGGCGAGGAAGACGACGTCGGACAGGTCCAGTTCCACTTCCAGGTAGTGGTCGCGGAACGTGTGGTTCTGAGCCGGGTCCAGCACCTCCAGCAGGGCCGCCGCCGGGTCGCCCCGGAAGTCGGAGCCCACCTTGTCGATCTCGTCCAGGAGGACGACCGGGTTCATCGAACCGGCCTCCTTGATCGCGCGCACGATCCGGCCGGGCAGCGCGCCGACGTAGGTACGGCGGTGGCCGCGGATCTCGGCCTCGTCGCGGACGCCGCCGAGGGCGACCCGGACGAACTTGCGCCCCATGGCGTGCGCCACGGACTCGCCGAGCGAGGTCTTGCCGACGCCGGGCGGGCCGACGAGCGCGAGCACGGCACCGCCGCGCCGCCCACCGACGACACCGAGACCCCGGTCCGTACGACGCTTGCGCACCGCCAGGTACTCGGTGATGCGCTCCTTCACGTCCTCCAGGCCGGCGTGCTCGGCGTCGAGGATCGCCTTGGCGCCCTGGATGTCGTACGCGTCCTCGGTCCGCTCGTTCCACGGCAGTTCGAGCACGGTGTCGAGCCAGGTGCGGATCCACGACCCCTCGGGCGACTGGTCGGAGGACCGCTCCAGCTTGTCGACCTCCTTGAGCGCCGCCTCCCGGACCTTCTCCGGCAGGTCGGCGGCCTCCACGCGGGCGCGGTAGTCGTCGGACTCCTCGCCGTCCTGTTCGCCGTTCAGCTCGCGCAGTTCCTTGCGGACGGCCTCCAGCTGACGCCGCAGCAGGAACTCGCGCTGCTGCTTGTCGACGCCCTCCTGGACGTCCTTGGCGATGGTCTCGGCGACGTCCTGCTCGGCGAGGTGGTCGCGCAGTTGCTGGGTGGCGAGCTTGAGGCGGGTGACCGGATCGGCGGTCTCCAGGAGCTCGACCTTCTGCTCGGTGGTCAGGAAGGGCGAGTAACCGGAGTTGTCGGCGAGCTGGGACACGTCGTCGATGGCCTGGACGCGGTCGACGACCTGCCAGGCGCCGCGCTTGCGCAGCCAGGCGGTGGCGAGGGCCTTGTACTCCTTCACCAGTTCGGCGACCTGTCCGGGCAGCGGCTCGGGCACGCTCTCGTCGACCCGCGCGCCCTCGACCCACAGGGCCGCGCCCGGCCCGGTCGTCCCGGCGCCGATCCGCACCCGGCCGCGTCCCCGGATCAGGACGCCGGGGTCGCCGTCGGCCAGCCGGCCGACCTGCTCGACGGTGCCGAGCACACCGGTGCTCGCGTACGTCCCGTCGATGCGCGGCACCAGGAGCACCCGTGGCTTCCCGGGCTGCGAACGGGCGGCCGCTTGAGCGGCCTCCACCGCGGCGCGTACATCGGCGTCGTTCAAGTCCAGCGGGACCACCATCCCGGGCAGCACGACCTCGTCGTCGAGCGGCAGCACGGGCAGGGTGAGCGGTGTGGACGTCGAAGCCATGATCTCCCCTTAGGCAGTCAAGTTGAGTTATGCCGACTCAATGCACGGGGAGGCTCGAATGTTCCCGGACCCGGGTTCGCTGTGAGCGATCAGCGGCCGCACATACGGTGACCTCGGGCTTTCGTGGGATCAACGGTCAACGGGGCTCGATCCTTCCCGCCCGTCCCACCGCGAGCCCAGCGCCTGACGATCGGCCACATCCCGATCCCGATGGCCAGCGAGATGAGGTGTCCCCAATTGGTCAGCGGGTCCGTGAGGTTCAGGAGGTCCTGGAGCAGCATCCCGCCGAACAGCGCCAGTACCGGCCACCGCAGCCAGGGCCGCAGCAGCCCGGCCAGGGCACCGGTGCTGGTGGCGACGCCGAAGCTGATGCCGTAGTCGAGGCGGTACAGCGAACTGTCGGGAAGGTGGCCGACCAGCACGGCGAGCCCCACGGGGACCTCGGTCGCGAGCGTGGCCAGGGCGTGTCCGGTCAGGAAGACAAGGGCTGTGCGCACGCCGCCGATCCGCCGTTCCAGCGCGGTCAGCACGAGCAGGAAGCCGAGCGTGTACGGCCCCAGGAAGCCGCCCGCCACCCACAGGGCGCTGGCGAGCAGCACCAGCACGGGCGTCCGCACGAGGTGCGCGACATCGGTGCTGGAGCCCTGGTGCAGGGCGTGGACGAGGTCAGGGTCGGCGTAGGTGGCGATCAGCGAGGTGACGGCCAGGACGGCGGCGTAGGCGAGGGTGAACGGGGTGCCGGTGGGGGTGGGGAGCAGGCGCCAGGGGCGGAACGGACGGGTGCGCGGCGCGGTGGCCCCTGCGGGGACCGGCATCACGGGCGGCTTCGGTGTCACCGGAGGCGCCGTCACGGCGGCGACCGGCCCGCGCTGGCGGGGCATCCCGTCCAGCAGCTCCGCGACCTCGGGCTCGGGAACCGAGTCCGTCACGCCCCCGACCGCAGTCCGTTCCAAGGTGAGGCGCTCCTTCCGTTTTCCCCACCCTCGGACCACGGATCATCCATGTCTGTGATCTGCGCCACAGAACAGCGGATTCTCAGCAACCTCTCAACAAGTTCTCGCGTCTCACCCCTTCACGCATTCGAAGGTAAATCCCTCGGCCGGCCCGGCCGGACCTGCCAGGATGACCGGATGCCCACTTCGTTCGACATCCCCGAAGTCCTGGACCGTCGCGAGGGGCCGCACGGCGAGATCGTGCTGCGTCGGCACGGCGAACTGCTCCAGATCATCGCCAACGGCTGCTTCCTGATGGACACCTCCGACGGACGCTCGGAGCGGCTGCTGGTCGACGCGGCGCTCGGCGCGCTGGACGGGCGGCCCGCCCCGGAGGTGCTGATCGGCGGGCTCGGCGTCGGGTTCTCGCTCGCACATGCCGCCGCCGATCCGCGTCCGGGACGGATCGCCGTCGTGGAGCGTGAGCGCGCGATTATCGACTGGCATCTCGACGGCCCGTTGTCCGACTTCTCCGCCCCGGCCCTCGCCGATCCGCGCACCGAGATTCTGGAAACGGATCTCGTGGCGTACGTACATGAGACTTCCGCCACGTATGACGCCCTGTGTCTCGACATCGACAACGGGCCCGACTGGACCGTCACCGAGGGCAACGACAGCCTGTACTCACCGGCCGGACTGGCGGGCTGCGCAGGGGTGTTGAGGCCCGGCGGGGTGCTTGCCGTCTGGTCCGCCCAGCCGTCTCCGGAATTCGAAGAAACCTTGTGTAATGCCGGATTCCAACAGGTGCGTACCGAAGAGATCCCCGTTGCCCGGGGCGTTCCGGACGTCGTGCACCTCGCCGTACGGCCTGGATAGCCGTGGCGCGGTGACTCCCCGTACTCTGCTCACCTGACGCGGATCATTCAAGCGTCAATCGCAAGCATGCGCAGGCATAGCCAGTTAGCGGGATCACCCCACGGATTCCGGAAAGCAACTTTGGGGCGGGCGATGGAGCAGACACACACCTCCCACAACGGCACGGCGGCGACCCCCGGCGCCCAGCGCCGGGTCCTCGTGGTCGAGGACGATCCGACCATCGTGGACGCCATCGCGGCCCGCCTGCGCGCCGAGGGCTTCCTCGTGCAGACCGCGGGCGACGGTCCGGCGGCGGTCGACACGGCCGAGGCGTGGCAGCCCGACCTGCTGATCCTCGACATCATGCTGCCGGGCTTCGACGGCCTGGAGGTCTGTCGCCGGGTGCAGGCCCAGCGGCCGGTGCCGGTGCTGATGCTGACCGCGCGCGACGACGAGACCGACATGCTGGTCGGGCTCGGCGTGGGCGCCGACGACTACATGACCAAGCCGTTCTCGATGCGGGAGCTGGCGGCACGCGTGCACGTGCTGCTGCGCCGCGTCGAGCGGGCCGCGCTGGCCGCCACGACCCCGCGGTCGGGCATCCTGCGCCTCGGCGAGCTGGAGATCGACCACGCGCAGCGGCGGGTGCGGGTGCGCAGTGAGGACGTTCACCTCACCCCCACCGAGTTCGACCTGCTGGTGTGCCTGGCGAACACCCCGCGCGCGGTGCTCTCCCGTGAGCAGCTGCTCGCCGAGGTGTGGGACTGGGCGGACGCCTCCGGCACCCGGACCGTCGACAGCCACATCAAGGCGCTGCGCCGGAAGATCGGCGCCGAGCGGATCCGCACGGTGCACGGCGTGGGCTACGCCCTGGAGACCCCGACGCCATGAGCGACGGACCGGCCGCGCGGAGAGGCCCCGGGGGACCCTGGGGCGGCGTACGACCGTTCTCGATCAAGACCAAGCTGGGCGCGCTGGTCATCATCGCGGTGCTGATCACCACCGGCCTGTCGATGATCGCCGTGCGCACCCAGACGGAGCTGCGCTTCATCACGGTCTTCTCGATGATCGCCACACTGCTCATTACGCAGTTCGTGGCCCATTCGCTCACCGCGCCGCTGGACGAGATGAACGCGGTGGCCCGGTCCATCTCGCACGGCGACTACACCCGCCGGGTGCGCGACAACCGCCGGGACGAGCTGGGCGACCTCGCCGGCACGATCAACCTCATGGCCGACGAGCTGGAGGCCCAGGACCAGCAGCGCAAGGAGCTGGTGGCGAACGTCTCGCACGAGCTGCGCACCCCGATCGCGGGCCTGCGGGCGGTTCTGGAGAACGTCGTCGACGGCATCGCCGAGGCCGACCCCGAGACCATGCGCACGGCGCTGAAGCAGACCGAGCGCCTCGGCCGGCTCGTGGAGACCCTCCTCGACCTGTCCCGCCTGGACAACGGCGTCGTACCGCTGCGGCTGCGGCGCTTCGAGGTGTGGCCGTACCTGTCCGGGGTGCTGAAGGAGGCCAACATGGTCTCCTCGGCGCGCGGCGGCATGGCGTCGGGCTCCGGCAGCCACACCCGCACCGACGTCCATCTGCATCTCGACGTCTCCCCGCCGGAGCTGACCGCGCACGCCGACCCCGAGCGCATCCACCAGGTCGTCGCCAACCTCATCGACAACGCGATCAAGCACAGCCCCCCGCACGGCCGCGTGACGGTCAAGGCGCGGCGCGGCGCGCACCCGGAGTCGCTGGTGCTGGAGGTCCTGGACGAGGGTCCGGGCATTCCGCGCTCCGACTGGCACCGGGTCTTCGAGCGGTTCAACCGGGGTGCCGTGAGCCGTCCGCACGGGCCGGGCAGCGACGGCGGTACGGGGCTGGGGCTGGCCATCGCGCGCTGGGCCGTCGATCTGCACGGCGGCCGGATCGGAGTGGCCGAATCCGATCGGGGTTGCCGGATTCTTGTCACACTTCCAGGGCAGCCATCCGTACCAAGTTGACGTAAAGTTCGAAGCGGAGCGTCAAGATCCACGTCTGTCCTGGCTGACGGACACGTGTGATCAGGTACAGACCTGCGCCTTCGGCGTGTCAGGTCGTGATCGCGCCTTCCCATCTGAGGTCATCCGAAGCGGAACCACGCTTGTTTCCCGCCATTTCCAGGCACGAAACACGCTTTCCGATGTGACTTACGCGACGATGACCTTGCTCAGCCTGACCTTCCCGGCCATGGGGGCGTAGCCTTAATTCCCGCTGTCCATCACCTTGTGAAGCGGAAGAGGGCGGTTGCCGCCGTGTCGCCACAGTCCCCCAGTAACTCGAGCATCTCGACCGACGCAGACCAAGCGGGCAAGAATCCCGCGGCCGCGTTCGGTCCGAACGAGTGGCTCGTCGACGAGATCTATCAGCAGTACCTCCAGGACCCCAATTCGGTGGACCGAGCCTGGTGGGACTTCTTCGCCGACTACAAGCCTGGGGCGGCCGCCGCCTCGGCTCCGGCGGGTACTGCGGCCGCGGGGGCCGCAGAGACCACCACCACCGCTCCGGCCGCTCCGGCCGCCCCGTCGGTCCCCGCGCCGGCCCCCGCGGCCCCGAAGCCCGCGGCCGCCGCGCCCGCGGCTCCGGCCGCCCCGGCCCCGGCCGCCGCGAAGCCCGCCGCGCCCGCGCCGGCCGCGAAGCCCGCTCAGCCGAAGAAGGCCGAGCCCGCTGCCGCCGCTGCCGACGGTCCCGAGCTCGTGACGCTGCGCGGCCCCGCCGCCGCGGTCGCGAAGAACATGAACGCCTCGCTGGAGGTGCCCACGGCCACGTCCGTGCGCGCGGTCCCGGTGAAGCTGCTCTTCGACAACCGCATCGTCATCAACAACCACCTGAAGCGCGCCCGGGGCGGGAAGATCTCCTTCACGCACCTCATCGGGTACGCGATGGTGCAGGCCATCAAGGCCATGCCGTCGATGAACTACTCCTTCGCGGAGAAGGACGGCAAGCCGACCCTGGTCAAGCCGGAGCACATCAACTTCGGCCTCGCCATCGACCTGGTCAAGCCCAACGGCGACCGCCAGCTCGTGGTCGCGGGCATCAAGAAGGCCGAGACGCTGAACTTCTTCGAGTTCTGGCAGGCCTACGAGGACATCGTCCGCCGTGCCCGCGACGGCAAGCTGGGCATGGACGACTTCACCGGCGTGACGGTCTCCCTGACCAACCCCGGCGGCCTCGGCACCGTCCACTCGGTCCCGCGTCTGATGCCCGGCCAGTCGGTCATCATGGGCGTCGGCTCCATGGACTACCCGGCGGAGTTCCAGGGCACCTCCCAGGACACCCTGAACAAGCTCGGCATCTCGAAGGTCATGACGCTCACGTCGACCTACGACCACCGGGTCATCCAGGGCGCCGCCTCCGGCGAGTTCCTGCGGATCGTCGCGAACCTCCTCCTCGGTGAGAACGGCTTCTACGACGACATCTTCGAGGCGCTGCGCATCCCCTACGAGCCGGTCCGCTGGCTCAAGGACATCGACGCCAGCCACGACGACGACGTCACCAAGGCCGCCCGGGTCTTCGAGCTGATCCACTCCTACCGGGTCCGCGGCCACGTCATGGCCGACACCGACCCGCTGGAGTACCAGCAGCGCAAGCACCCCGACCTGGACATCACCGAGCACGGCCTCACCCTGTGGGACCTGGAGCGCGAGTTCGCCGTCGGTGGCTTCGCGGGCAAGTCCCTGATGAAGCTGCGGGACATCCTCGGTGTGCTGCGCGACTCGTACTGCCGCACCACCGGCGTCGAGTTCATGCACATCCAGGACCCCAAGCAGCGCCGGTGGATCCAGGACCGCATCGAGCGCGCCCACACCAAGCCGGAGCGCGAGGAGCAGCTGCGCATCCTGCGCCGGCTGAACGCCGCGGAGGCCTTCGAGACCTTCCTGCAGACGAAGTACGTCGGCCAGAAGCGCTTCTCGCTTGAGGGCGGCGAGTCCGTCATCCCGCTGCTGGACGCGGTCATCGACAGCGCCGCCGAGTCCCGCCTGGACGAGGTCGTCATCGGCATGGCCCACCGCGGCCGCCTGAACGTCCTGGCCAACATCGTCGGCAAGTCGTACGCCCAGATCTTCCGCGAGTTCGAGGGCAACCTCGACCCGAAGTCGATGCATGGCTCCGGTGACGTGAAGTACCACCTGGGCGCCGAGGGCACCTTCACCGGTCTCGACGGCGAGCAGATCAAGGTCTCCCTGGTCGCGAACCCCTCGCACCTGGAGGCGGTGGACCCGGTCCTGGAGGGCGTCTCGCGCGCCAAGCAGGACATCATCAACAAGGGCGGCACGGACTTCACCGTCCTGCCGGTGGCGATCCACGGCGACGCGGCCTTCGCGGGCCAGGGCGTGGTGGCCGAGACCCTGAACATGTCGCAGCTGCGCGGCTACCGCACCGGCGGCACGGTCCACATCGTCATCAACAACCAGGTCGGCTTCACGGCGGCCCCCGAGTCGTCGCGCTCCTCGATGTACGCCACCGACGTGGCCCGCATGATCGAGGCGCCGATCTTCCACGTGAACGGCGACGACCCCGAGGCGGTCGTCCGCGTTGCCCGTCTGGCCTTCGAGTTCCGCCAGGCGTTCAACAAGGACGTCGTGATCGACCTCATCTGCTACCGCCGCCGCGGTCACAACGAGTCGGACAACCCGGCCTTCACCCAGCCGCTGATGTACGACCTGATCGACAAGAAGCGCTCGGTGCGCAAGCTCTACACCGAGTCCCTCATCGGTCGCGGCGACATCACCCTGGAAGAGGCCGAGCAGGCGCTGCAGGACTACCAGGGCCAGCTGGAGAAGGTCTTCACGGAGGTCCGCGAGGCCACCTCGCAGCCGGCCGCCGCGGAGCCCTCGGACCCGCAGGCCGAGTTCCCGGTCGCCGTCAACACCGCGATCACCTCGGAGACCGTCAAGCGGATCGCCGAGTCCCAGGTCAACATCCCCGACCACATCACCGTCCACCCGCGGCTGCTTCCGCAGCTGCAGCGCCGGGCGTCGATGGTCGAGGACGGCACCATCGACTGGGGCATGGGCGAGACCCTCGCGATCGGCTCCCTCCTGCTGGAGGGCGTCCCGGTCCGGCTCGCCGGTCAGGACTCGCAGCGCGGTACGTTCGGCCAGCGCCACGCGGTCATCATCGACCGTGAGACGGGCGAGGAGTACACGCCGCTGCAGTACCTCTCCGAGGACCAGTCGCGGCTGAACGTCTACAACTCGCTGCTGTCCGAGTACGCCGCGATGGGCTTCGAGTACGGCTACTCGCTGGCCCGCCCCGAGGCGCTCGTGATGTGGGAGGCGCAGTTCGGCGACTTCGTCAACGGCGCGCAGACGGTCGTGGACGAGTTCATCTCCTCGGCCGAGCAGAAGTGGGCGCAGACCTCCGGCGTCGTCCTGCTGCTGCCGCACGGCTACGAGGGCCAGGGCCCGGACCACTCCTCGGCCCGCCCGGAGCGCTTCCTCCAGATGTGCGCGCAGAACAACATGACGGTCGCGATGCCGACCTCGCCGTCGAACTACTTCCACCTCCTGCGGTGGCAGGTGCACAACCCGCACCACAAGCCGCTGGTCGTCTTCACCCCGAAGTCGATGCTGCGTCTGAAGGCGGCGGCGGCGACGGCGGAGGAGTTCACGACCGGGCAGTTCCAGCCGGTCATCGGCGACTCCTCGGTCGACCCGGCCGCGGTCAAGAAGGTCGTCTTCTGCGCCGGCAAGGTCTACTACGACCTGGAGGCCGAGCGGAAGAAGCGCGGCGTCACGGACACGGCGATCATCCGCATCGAGCGCCTGTACCCGCTGCCGGGTGCCGAGCTCCAGGCCGAGATCGCCAAGTACCCGAACGCCGAGAAGTACCTGTGGGCCCAGGAGGAGCCGGCGAACCAGGGTGCCTGGCCGTTCATCGCGCTCAACCTGATCGACCACCTGGACCTGGCCGTCGGCGCCGAGGTCCCGCACGGCGAGCGGCTGCGGCGCATCTCGCGTCCGCACGGCTCGTCCCCGGCCGTCGGTTCCGCCAAGCGGCACCAGGCCGAGCAGGAGCAGCTGGTGCGTGAGGTGTTCGAGGCGTAAGCCTCCGGCGGTTCAGCCGACGCTCAGGGCCCGGTACCGAGTTCTCGCTCGGCACCGGGCCCTTCGCCCATCCCTGGGGGCCGTGGAGACCGTACGCGGCTGCGGGCCCGTCGTGGCTCGTCGCGCAGTTCCCCGCGCCCCTTGGGAACTGCGGTGCCGTCGGCTCATCAGAGCGGCCCGGATCTCCTTCGACCCGGCCAACCGGTTCACCGAGAAGCAGAAGATCGGGCTCTCGGTATTCGGGTTCAGCTTTCTGTGCCTGGGTGTCAGATCGGCTGAGGCTCGAAGTCCCAGTACGGCCGCTGCCGTTCGAGGATGTGCCGGGTCTGCGGGTGGTCGGCGCCGAGCCGTGAGGTCAGCCGGGCCACCGTGTCCCGGTGCAGCGCCTCGGACTCCTCCCGCTCGCCCAGCTGGGCCAGGTCCAGTGCGAGACCGGCCCGCAGGCTGATGGTGAGCACATGCGCGTCGCCCAGGACGCGCGCGGAACGCTCGGCGCTCTCCCGGCCCAGCGCCGCCGCGGCCTCGACCTCTCCTACGCCGGCCAGCGCGGCGACCTCGTTCTTCGCGCAGCCGATGGCCCAGGGGTGGTCCCGGCCAACCGCCCGTCGCATCTGGGCCGTGGTCTGCCGGGACAGCGCCAGCGCGGCCCGGTGCTCGCCCATGTCCCGCATGACGGTGCCGACGTTGTCCCGCGCGCCGATCGCGTACGGGTGGCGTTCGCCCAGCTGGGCGGCGTACTGGGTGGCGGTGGCCTCGGCCAGGCCCCTGGCCTCCTCCGTGAGTTCCAGGTCGCGCAGCAGCATCGCGTAGTCGCAGGACGCCATCAGCGTCTCGGGGTGCAGGGCGCCACGGCGGCGGATCAGCTTCTCGCGGACGCCGCGCAGCATGGCGTGCGCGAACTGGAGGTCTCCGACGCGCCGGGCGCACAGCGCGAGGTTGTGCTCGGCGAGCAGGGTCTGGCTGTGGGTGCGGTCCAGGACCTGGCTGTGGACCCGGGAGTTGTGGCCCTGGATGGTGAGCGCCTCGCGGTAGCTGCCGAGCAGCCGCAGCATCCAGGCGGTGCGCAGCGAGGAGTTGAGGGTGAGGGCGTCGCGCTCGCCGAGCAGGTCCAGCCGGGCCTCGTAGATCCTGCGGTGCAGCGCGAGGGACTCGGTGTAGTGGCCCTGGAGGCCGAGGGCGACGGCGAGGTTGCTGCGGATGGCGAGGGTGCGCGGCACCTGCTCGCCGCCGAGTTCGGAGGCGGCGCTCGCGGCGGCCTCGTCGAACAGGGCGCGGGCCTCCGGGTAGCGGCCGAGCGCCATGAGGGTGCCGCCGAGGCCGTCCTTGGCGCGGATCACCTCGATCGGGCGGACGTCCTCGGAGCGTTCGAGCCGGCCGAGGATCTCGCGGCCGACGGTCTCCGCCTCCGTGTACTTGCCCAGCCGGCGCAGCATGTTGGCGAGCTGGTGGACGGCGATGAGCACCGAGCGGTCGGTGTCGCCGGAGGTGCCCCGCCAGTGCTCCACGGCCTGGCGGCTGAGCCACCAGCCGTCGTGGTACTCGCCGCGCATCCGCAGGTACTCGATGCAGTTGAGGACGAGTTCGCGGGCGTCGTCGTCGGCCGACTCCAGGGCACCGGAGGGTTCCAGGTGCGGGATGAGGGCGGCGTACCGGGCCCAGTTGCCGGCCGAGGAGGAGTCGCGGGGGTCGGCGGAGACGAGGACCTTGCGGGCGGCGGCCGAGTAGCGCTGGGCGTCGGCCGGCGACTGGATGGACCGTACGAAGCGGTGGAAGAGGCGGTGCATGCGCAGGGTGCCGACGGTCTGGGTGTCCATGCGCGGCCCGGCCTCGTACTCGATCCGCATGGAGGTGATCTCGGACAGCCGGCGCAGGGCGGTGTTCCAGCTGCTGGGCTCGGCGATCAGCTCGTCCAGCTCGGCGGGCAGGTCGCCGTGCCGGGCGGTCTGCAACAGCCGTACCGGCACCACGTCGTGGGAGAAGCAGACCAGCAGGTTGAGCAGCTGCCAGGCGGATTCCGAGCCGTCGCGCAGGGTGTTGACGAGTTTGGCCCAGGCGACCTCGAAGCTCTCCGGGTACTGGCCGGAGGCCATGACGCCGAAGCGGTCCGGGCGGCCGTCGCGGATGTCCCGGATGTAGTCGTCGACCGGCACGGTCGGGTTGATGTCCAGCCAGGCGGCCGTCTGGTCGAGCAGCAGCGGCATGTCCTCCACGGCCTCGGCGAGCCGCTCGGCCTGGATGCCGCTGAGGCGCTCGGTGCGGCGCCCGGCGAAGGCGACGCTCTCGCGGCGTTCGAAGACGGGTACGGCGATGTTCTCGGCGTGGGCGCCCCACTCGCTGCGGTGGGTGGTGACGAGGATGTGGCCGCGTCCCTCGGGCACCAGGTCGATCAGCCGCTCCGGGTCGCCGGCGCCGTCCAGGACGAGCAGCCAGGGCCGGGCGGTGCGGTCGAGTTCCCGGCGGACGGCGGTGATGGTGTTCGCGAGGTCGCCGGAGTCGCGCAGGTCCAGGGCGGCGGCGAGGTCGGCGAACTGCTGGCGGGCGGTGACGCGTTGGGCGGCGTTGATCCACCAGACGATGTCGTACTCGCCGGCGAACCGGTGGACGTACTCCAGGGCCAGCTGGGTCTTGCCGAAGCCGCCGGGGCCGAGCAGCGCCACGGCGGCGCCGGTGGGTCCGGCGGCGGAGAGGGCGCCGTAGACCTTCTCCAGCAGTTCGGTGCGGCCGACGAAGCGGAGGTTGCGGCGCGGGACGTGCCAGACGTCCGGCGGATCGTCGGGGAAGCGGGGGCCGCGGCGCAGGTCGATCAGGACGCCCGGGGCGGGTATGCCGGCGCACTCCAGGACCCGGCTGCGCGCCACCTCGGGGCGCAGTCCGCGCAGTTCGACGGGGGCGAGGGCGATGACGGCCTCGGGCATGGGCCGGGCGGTGATGCTGACGGCGGCGATCCGGTCCTGGTACGTCGGCAGGACCTGGCGCAGTGCCTCGGCCCAGGCCTCGAACCGCTCGTTGCCCAGCCGTTCGTGCCAGTCGTCTATCACGAGCAGGACGCGCCCGGGCGCGCTGAGCAGGCTGGTGAAGGCCGCGGCGGTGGGCGGTCGGCGCAGCGGGTTCCACCTGATCAGCGTGGTGCCCCGTCCCGCGGCCCGGATCTGGTGGTCGATCCACTTGGCCCAGGACTCGCTCTGTCCGGCGAAGACCACCGTGACGTGTCCGAGTTCCGCCGCCATCTCGCCGTTTCCCCTCGACTGAACCTGGTCACGTCTGTGCACAGGTCATTCAATTGTGCGTCAAATGGGTTCCAGAGGTAATGAGTTGAGCATTGTTCCTGTCACCGAGCCGCGCGTGACGTCCGCTGGAGCCGGTGTGCGATGTGCCGGACGAGCCGCTCCAGGTCGGCGCAGTAGACACTGGGGTGCCGGAACCCGGTCCCGGGAGCGTACCGGTGCACGTAGTTCCCGCCCCCGCACACCTTGCCCACGGGACAGCCCAGACACTCTTCGGCCAGCGCCCGCTCCCCCAGCTGGCGTGCGGCGACGCCGGGGTGGCGCAGGGCCTGGTCGAAGGAGTGCCGGAAGACGTCGAGCCCGGTCTCCGAGGCTCCCTCGTACGCCGACCTGAGCGAGTCGACCTGCTCGATGGCGCCGTCCGTCTCCACCACGACGGCCGCCATCGGCGAGAGCCCCACGGCCTCGGCGCGGCTGGGCGAGCCGAGCAGCAGCCCGGCGATCTCCTGGAACAGCCGGATGCGCGTGCTGAGCCGCCCCTCGTCCCACCAGGCGTCGAAGACGGCGGCGAGCCAGTCGCCGTACGGCGTGGGGGTGGGCCGGTGCCGGCCCGGGGGCCGGCCAGGGATGCCGGGCGGCGGCCGGTCCCAGTTGGCGTGCGGGAGGAGGAAGTCGACGCCGGGCGGGCGCAGGGCGAGGAGCGAGCGGTAGACGTCCAGGGGGTCGACGGCCAGGTCGATCGTGCAGAGGATTCCGGCGTACGCCCGCGGTCGTGCCGCGAGCCGCTCGGCAGCCGCGCGGGCGGCGGGCCAGGCGGGGCGTCCGGCGTGGTCGACCCGGCGGGCGTTGTGCGCGGCGCGTCCGCCGTCGAGGCTGAGGCCGACCCGGATGCCGGCGGCGGCGAGGCGGTCGAGGGCGCCCGCCGTCAGCCGGGTGCCGTTGGTCTGGACGGTTGCGGTCACCCGGCAGTCGACGGCCTCGCGCACCGCGTCGGCGTAGGCGAGGACGGGGTCGGGGCCGGTCAGGAGGGGTTCGCCGCCGTGGAGTTCGACGCGGATGGCGTCGAGGCGGTGGCCGCGGACGTGCTCGGCGATTCGGTCCGCGACGCGGCGCATGGTGCGCTCGGGGGTGCGGGCCGGCCGGTCGCGCCAGCCGTGGTCGGGGCCCTGGTAGAGGTAGCAGTAGGTGCAGTCGAGGTTGCACCGGCCGTGCACCTTCAGCACGAACTGCCGGAAGGGGACGGGCCGGTGGGCCGTGGTGTCGAGCAGGGCGTACGGCCAGGGCGGGTGCGGGTGGGTCGTCATGGCGCGTCTTCGTAGTGGGCGACGACGAGGGGGTCCTGCTGCCGGTCGCGGAGTTCGGTGAGGATCGCGGCCAGTACCGGGTGGTCGGTCTGGTCGGGGGGTGCGATCTCCGGGAGGGGTATGTGGGTGTCGTCGACGGGGAAGGTCACTCGGCGGCCGTTTCGGGGGACTGACGGGACAGGAGCGCGCGCAGGAGACGGATGCGGTCGCGGTCGTCCGTGAGGCCGAGGGCACGGTCGTAGTCGGTACGGGCCTCGTAGTCCCTGCCCATCGCGGCGCGTGCCCGGCCCCGTTCGGTGAGGGCGGCGGCCACCAGCTCCACCTCGCCCGCCTCGTCGGCGATCTCGACGGCCTGGCTGAAGAAGTCGACGGCCTTGTGCAGGTCGGCGACGGCCGCCGTGCGCTCGTACCGCAGCCGGGCCACGTTGCCCCGGTTGATCAGGCACTGGGCGAGCAGCCATGGGTGCTCGGATCCGCGGGCGGCCTCCGCGAACAGCCAGTCCGCCTCGTACAGGTCGGTCAGCACACCGGCAAAGAGGTAGCGCCGGTAGTAGGCGCGCCCCAGGTTCCGGCGCAGCCACGGAAGCTGGGGGTCGTCCGGCAGGCACTCCTCGACCGCCTGACGCAGATGGTCGACGCTCCCGCCGATGTCCTCGGGCTCTCCTCTGAGGCCGAACCGGACGTACAGGGCCCGGCCGAGGTCGGCCAGCGTCCGCGGCCGTCGCCGGTCGTCCTCACCGAGCAGCCGCACCGCCTGCTCCCATGCCTCGATGGCGCGGTTGAGCTCGATCAGCCCTCCGGTCTGGTCGTGGCGGTCGCGGTATATCCGCCCGGCCCGCAGCAGGCACTCGAACCTGAGCTCCGGGTCGTCGCCCGCGGCTCGCTCGGCCTGCTCCACGGCGTACAGCAGCAGGCTCTCCTCGCGCTCGGTCGGCGGGATCTCCACGGCGGCGGCCACGTCCAGCCAGATCCGGCAGCGGTCGGCGGCCGGCAGGGCGGTCTCGTCCCGGACGGCCTCCATGAGGTCCTCGGCGGCGCTCGCGGCCGCGTCCGCGGCGGCGTCGGCGACCGGTGCGTACCCCTCGTGCTCCCGGGCCAGGTCGAGCCACAGCCGTCCTCGGGCGACCAGGGCGCGCACGGAGCCGGACAGCTGGAACCACACGTTCGCCGCGTCGACGGCCCGATGCAGGTGCAGCACGCGCCAGTCCGGGGCGTAGGGTCCCACGTCCGTCAGTGACCGGCGTACGCCGGTGAGCGCCTCCGCTGCGGCGCTTCTGCGGGCCTGTGTCGCAGGCTCCGTGTCCTCGTCGGCCACGACCGCGCCGAGGTGGAGGTCGGCCAGGTACAGCAGTACATCGCGCGCCCGCTCCGCCGCCCGCCCCGGCTCGCCCCGAGCCCAGTCCCGCAGGCTCTCAGGGATCCCGTCGAACTCGACCCCGCTCCCCCGCACCTCCTGCGCCTGAGCCCAGTGCACCAGTCCGAGGACGAGCCGGCCGCGCATCGTGACCGCCCGGCCGTCGAGCGTCTCCCACGCCTCCCGCAGGTCCTCGCCCACGCGGCGCACCCGCCACCGGGCGAGCAGCGCCTGGGCCAGCTCCTCGCCGGCGGTGACCCGTTCGCCGCCCGAGCCCGCGACCGCGACCGCCTGCCGTGCGTACTCCACCGCGGCGTCGAGTTCCCGGGTGAGCCCCTCGCCGTTGAACCGCGCCAGCGCCTTCCGGCCCAGATCGAGCAGTTCCGTCGCGCTCTGCCCGGCCGCCGTGGCGCCCGCCGCCGCGGGCAGCCGCGCCCCCAGGTCCCTGAGCACCTCGGCCGACACCTCGGCGAAGGCCCGCAGCCCGGCCGGTTCCCGCTCGCCCGGGCCCATGAGCTGTTCCGGGGCCGCGCCCGGCGGCACCGCGCCCCGCAGGAACGCGCCCGCGAGCGCGGGGAAGTTCCGCGCGCTGCGCCCGAACTTCCGTTCCACGTACTCGGAGCAGTGCTTGAACAGCAGCTCCACCTCGTCGACCGACAGCCGGGAGCGCAGCTCGCTCGCCACCCCCGGCAGGAAGTCGTAGCGCACGGCCCGTGGATCGTCCGCGTCCTCCCGCCGCCGCAGCAGCCCGCTGAGCAGCACCTCGGACAGGACGTCCGGTCCGCTCCCGGCCAGCATGGCGTGCTGGACGAGCTGCATCACCGGCAGGTACAGCGGCACCGCGGACAGGTACACCGCGAGGCGGCGCGCCTCGGACGACGCCGGGCGCCAGAACGTGCGAACGCGGTCCGCTCCGCTGCGTTCCTGCGCGGCCCGCACCGGCGCCGCGGACGCGGGATGGTCGGCCCGCACCCAGCCGGCCGCGGCGGACAGCGACTGTCCCGTCGCGCCGGACACCAGCCGCGCCCAGCCCTCCACCGACTCCCGCCGCAGCGCGAGCACGGGTACGGGCAGCGCGCCGCAGGCCACCGGCTCCTTGTCGGGCCGGAACAGCAGCGATCCGGCCGGGCCTTCACGCCGGTGCAACACCCCACGCCGGGCGGGCAGATGGGTGCGCAGCCACATCCGCTGCGGCAGCGGCTGTACGACGGCGACGGGCGCGGTGCCGGCCCAGCGGTGCAGCAGCCGCTGCACCTGTCCGCTGCGCCACATGGGCCCGGCGCAGTCGCTGAGGAGCAGGGTGACCCGGCGTCCGGTGGGGTCGCTGAGCTGCTCCGGTGCGTGCAGGGCGGCACCGGGCTCGGGGCCGGCCGCGCAGCCGGGGCGGCCGCCGGGCGCCTCGTGCAGATAGCGCACCTGCACCTCGCGGAAGGCGCCGGCGCGGGCACAGACCTGGCGCAGTTCGTCGAGGGCCTGCTGCCATACGACCGTCGAGGTGGAGACGTCCATCAGGAGCAGCAGCCGGGCCTCGCGGCGCCGGTCGGTGCGCAGGACGGGCAGGACGAGGCCGGACTCGGCGGCGCGCTCGGCGGTGGCGTGCTCGTCGAGGGTGCGCGGGACGGGGCGGACGGGGGCGCGGTAGCGCTGGAGGGGCCGTAACCCTCGTTGCAGGGCGAGGGGTTCGGGCAGGGCCGGTGCGGCGGGGACGCGGACCGGGGTCATCCGGACGTCGGTGCCGTCGCCGCCCGGGCCGGGCGCGAACAGGCGGGCGCTGTCGGGCTGCCGCTCCTCGTCGTCCTCGGCGGGCGTGCCGGGGGGCCGGGATGGGAGCGGGGGGAGTGTGCCGGTGCCGAGGGCCGGTTCCGGGCCGGGCGCGGGGGCCGTCTTCGCCCTGCCGGCCCGGTCCGGGGAGGCCGGCAGCCAGCGGGCCAGCCACAGGGCGTCGGCCAGTTCCTCGACGCCGGGTGGGATGCCCGCGTCCCGCATACGCGCGACCAGCGCCGTGAGCACGGGGCTCACGCCGTCGGCCGGGAGGTCGGGGGCGCGGGGCGTCATGGCTAGCGGGGCCCTCGGTCGAGGGGCTGCATCAGCAGTTCCGAGATCTCCTCGCGGCGCCGGTCGGCCTCCCGGGCGGCGTGCTGGGCGAGGAAGATGGCGTTGAGCAGCTGGTCGGTGGGGCGCAGCGCGCCGTCCGCCTCGGACTGGGTGAACTGGTCGACGAGGTCGCGGTTGGCCTCGTAGGCGCCGTGCCCGAAGTGGGCCTGGACCAGGGCGGCGAGCCTTTCGTCGCGCGGGGCCTTGAGGTCGAGCGGGATGCAGCGGCGCATCAGGGCGGCGGGGAACTCGCGCTCGCGGTTGCTGGTCATGATGACGAACGGGAAGGCGTGGCAGTGGACCTGACCGCCGGTCACCGTGACCCGGCGCCCGTCGTCGGTGAGGACGCGTACCTCGGGGTCGCGGTCGGCGATGCGCTCCAGCTCGGGGATGGCGAAGCGGCCCTCCTCCAGGACGTTCAGCAGGTCGTTCGGCAGGTCGATGTCGCTCTTGTCGAGCTCGTCGATGAGTAGCACCCGGGGCTTGTCGGCGGCGAGCAGCGCGGTGCCGAGCGGGCCGAGCTTGATGTACCGGCCGATGTCCTGGGCGCCTTCCTCGCCGGGCAGCTGGGCGTCCTGCAGGCGGCCGATGGCGTCGTAGGTGTAGAGGCCGTCGCGCAGTTCGCTGCGGCTGACGATCGGCCACTCCAGGACCCGGCCGAGGTCGAGCTCGTAGGCGACGGAGTGGGCGAGTGTCGACTTGCCGACACCGGGTTCGCCGGTGACGAGCAGCGGGCGCCTCAGGTACAGGGCGGCGTTGACGAGTTCGAGGGCGTCGGGGTCCTGGACGGGCAGCGGGACGGTGCGCTCGCCGAGCCTGCGGTGGGTGGCGGAGTCGAGCTGCGGGACCTCGTAGTCGACGGGCGTGGCGTCGAACTTCCGCCAGGGCGGTGGTTCGGGCAGCGCGTCGATCCTGGCCGGATCCGGCTCCCCGACGCCCCGGTAGATGAACCACTCGCTCATGGTGCGCTCCTCGTCGACGGTCGGTGGTGGTCCACGTCCTGGCCGAAGGGAGCGTCGTGCGCCCGCAGCGGGCCCTTGGAAACATACCCGGAACTGCCGTGGTACACCGGGGATTTCGGCCAGGCCTCGACGCTGTTCACAGCGGTGCGTCCACGGTTTCGGTCTCCTCGGCCGGGAGCGGGCGGCGCGGGTCGTCGTAGAGCAGGGCGAGCGGCTCGGCCCAGGCGCTGTCGGGCCGTTGTTCGCTGATGTCCTGCCGTACGTGCCGCAGCCGGTCGGGGAGTTCGGCGAGCGAGCCGAGCGTCTCGAGGAACTTCTCCACGCGCGCGTGGAGCGTGTCGCACTCCGGCGGACAGGCGCCGCGCTCGGGGTGCGGGCCGGTGTGCCAGAGCGCCACGGGGTGGCCGCCGCGCAGCGCGTGCTTCATGGCGACGTTGCCGGTGCCCTGGCCGGCCGGGCGGCACATCACGGGGATGCGGTGACGCTCGGCGGCTTGGTAGCCGGTGGCGTCCACGGCGCCCGGCGGGGGCATGCGCCAGCCCTCGAAGCGCCGCCCGGCCGTGATGCCCTGCCAGCGGTCGCGCCAGAGGTTGTCCGGATATCCCCGGCGCTCGAGAGCGCGCAGCACGAGGCGACGGCGTGCGCCCAGGTGCCCGGGGTCGTTCAGCGCGGCGATGTCCGCGAACCGCCAGCGGTGCACGGCGGTGTCGAAGTGCTCGGCGGGCAGTCCGACTTCGAGCGGTACGGGTTGGCCCTCCCGGTCCTTGGACTCCAGCAGTCCGCCCAGCGGGACGCGCAGCGCCTGGACGAGTTCGTCGGGCCGGCAGCCGTGCACGGAGGGGTCGGCCTCGTGGAGTTCGGGCAGGCCGTCGCCGTCGTCGTACCAGATCTGCCAGAAGAACCGGACGGGCTGCGCGCTGATCACCGGGTCCAGCAGCAGGGCCACGACGGGGCCCTCGCCGGGGCCGGGATAGGAGATCACGACGCGTTCCGGGCCGTGGTCCGCGGGGGGTGGCAGGAGTTCGTCGGGGAGGGCGACGTTCCGGGCCAGTGCGTGCAGGTCCTTGCGGGGGTCCCGGCGCAGCCGCCTGGTGATCCAGTCGGCGAGGGCGGGGTTCGCGGCGTCACGCGCGCGTGCGTGGGCCTCGACGAGGCCGAGGTAGCGCAGGAAGGTGAGCGGGTCGAGCGGGGTGGTGCCCGCGTAGAGCAGGCCGTGGCCGTCGCGCCAGGTCCGCAGCTCGGGTGTGGCGCCGGGCCATTTGTTGCCGCTGCGCGCCTCCCTGGCGATGACGTTGACGGTGGGTTCGTCGGGCGGGGGCGGCAGTTCGGCCAGCAGGGCGAGTGCCTGGCGCCGGTCGCGGGGTGTCCAGGCGGCGCCCTGGCCGTCCGCGGGTCCGCCCTGGAGGTCGATCCAGTTGTCCCCGCTCTCCGACACCGGCTCCTCGCCGTGCCAGCGGTCATGGGCGGCCATGACCGTGCGGTAGGTCTCCCCGAAGCGGCGCAGCGCGGCGATGGCCACCGCCTTGCCGCCGTCCTTGTCCCTGCGCTTCGACTTGATCAGCCCTACGACGGCTCCCGACTCCGGGTCGAGCAGCGGTCCCCCCGACATCCCGCTCTGGAGGTCGATGTCGGGCTTGATGATCAGCCCGTGCGTGTCCTCCTGGCCGTTGACCACGGCGTCCACCATGCGGAAGTGGGCCTCGGGCGGGCCGGGGTAGTAGCCACAGGCCTTCAGGGCGCCGGAGTGACGGGCGGCGCGGTCGGTGAGCCACACGCACTCGTGCGGGTGCTCGCCGGTCAGCCGGACCAGGGCCAGGTCCTCGGCCAGCGGGACCTTGGGGTTGCGCGGGTCGGTGATCAGCCAGTCCGCGAGCCGGGCCTCGGCGTCGACGCCCTCGCCGCGCACCCGGAAGGCGGCCGTGCGGTCCGCCGCGAGGTGCCGGCACAGCACATGGGCGGCGGTCAGCACCCAGCCGGGCGCGACGAAGAAGCCGCTGCCCCACAGGGGGCCGTCCTTGCCGCCGGCCGGGAGCAGATGGACGGTGGCCGCCCTGACCAGCTCGAAGAGACGATCGTGCCGCTCGCTCATGCGTCGACCGCTCTCCGGTCGCCCTCCTCCGCGCCGCCGCGATCGAACTTCCAGGTGAGGGTGACCTCCAGGGACGCCTTGGCCTCCCCACGCGCGAGCACCGCGACCGCGAGGCCCTCCTTGGCGGTCAGCTCCACGCCGAAGGTGATCGAGGCCTCGTCCGGCCTGGCCGCCCGGGCCGCGTCGAGCACGGTGCCGCCGACGGCCTTGATCAGCTCCTGGAGCTGTTCGACCTTGGCTACGGCGGCCTCGGTGAAGCCGACGTCCTCCTGGTCGTCGTAGGGGTCGGCCGCGCCGATCCTGGCGGTGATCACCGTGCCGTCCGGCAGTTCGACGTCCTGGATGTGACTCATAACGCTCCCCCGAAGAGCCCGAGCCGCCAGGTCAACCGATCCCGGACGGCGCCCACTTGAACAGCGACGAGGCTAATACCCAGGTTGGTTGCGGAAGTATGCGGGCGTCGCGCAGGAGTAGGCGGGTGTCGGCCGCGGGGGGGGGCGGCCGGGGCGGGCGCCGGCAGGTGACGGGATCCCTAGTCGTCGTCTTCGTCGTCCAGGCGGGCCAGCCACGTCGCCAGCCGTTCCACCGGCACCTCGAAGTCCGGGTTGAGATCGACGAACGTCCGCAGCTGCTCGGCGAGCCACTCGAAGGTGACCTCCTCCTCGCCGCGCCGCTTCTCCAGTTCCTCGATGCCACGGTCGGTGAAGTACAACTCTTGCTCCTGATACTGACGGGACAAGCCCTCGGGACCTACTCCCTCAGGGTATGCCGCGCCGTGCCGGACCTTCCCCGGCGTCAGTCGGGTACGTGCGTGAGGCCGTACGCCAGCCCCAGCGCGCCGTGCGCCAGCAGCACCGCCCCCGCCACGGCCCAGCCACCGCTGCGGCGCCGCAGACCCCAGACGGTGAGGGGCAGACCGGCCGCGACCTGGGCCAGGGCGAGGGCGGGTGAGCGGGGACCGCCGGCCCAGGGCAGCCAGGGGCCGAGGTGGCGGCCCTCGACGGCGTCGAGCTCCGCGCGCAGGGCGTGCAGCCGACCCGACCACGAGACCAGACGGATGTGCGGCTGGTCGCGGGCGGCCTCCTGGAGGCTGTCGGCGTCCTCGCCGGGGAGGAGGCCGACGGGCAGGGACAGGCCCGCGCGCGTGAGGACGGCGATCAGGCCACGCATGCGTGCCCGTGCGTCGGCCGCGGAGTCGGGGCGCGTCAGCGTTTCCAGGGACTGCATGTCCAGGACCGGGTCGAGCCCGAGCCGCCCGGCGAAGGTGCGCATGGCCTCGTCCTCGCCGGCCGGGGTGCCGTTGGCGAGCCACACGTAGCCGACGGGACGGCGGAAGCCGGAGGCCAGGGCGTATCCGGCGCGGTCGGCGTCCCACCACAGTGCGAGGACGGGCCAGGGCGCGCCGACGGCGAGGGCGGAGGCCCAGCCGGTGAGGACGCGGTCGACGGGTTCGCCGCCCCCGAGCCACGGCCGGCCCTCGGGAACGAGCACGCTCCACTCCCCGCCGGCCGACGCGAGCAGCATGTCCTCACGCAGCAGCCGGGCGGCGGGGGCGACGGACTCGGGCTCCGCGCGGCAGAGCAGCAGGGCGCCCGGGGCGGGGCGGGCCTGACGAGCGGTCCTGGACTGTTCCGTCGACACGACAACACGCTAGGCCGCTTTGTCCACCTCGCGAGATTTGTGATCACCAGAACGAGTGCCTTGACTTTCCCTCACCGCGATATATCGTGTTTTTCGTAAGACGCGATATGGCGTGTCGCGTTTCCCGTCCGGCCCGTGCGGCCGCGTCCGGTCGCCCAGGAGGTCCGCACCATGTCCGAGTGGTCCGTAGCAGAGCCCAGGAAGCTCACCTTCGACGAGCCGGTGAGCGAGCTCCGGGTGCGCGTCGTCAACGGAACGGTGAACGTCGTGGGGACGGACGAAGGTTCCGCCCGCCTGGAGGTCTCCGAGATCGAGGGCCCGCCCCTGATCGTCACCCAGCGGGACGGCACACTGACGGTGGCGTACGAGGACCTGCCCTGGAAGGGCTTCCTCAAGTGGCTCGACCGCAAGGGCTGGCGCCGCAGCGCGGTGGTCTCCCTGGCGGTGCCGGCCGGCACCCGCGTCGAGGTGGGGGTGGTCGGCGCCGGCGCGGTGGTCTCCGGGATCCACGGCCCGTCGGTCGTCAAGGGCGTCACCGGTGACACGACCCTCGTCGGCCTGTCCGGCCCGGTCCGCGCCGACACCGTCTCCGGGAACCTGGAGGCCCAGGCCGTCACCGGCGACCTCCGTTTCAACTCCGTCTCCGGCGACCTCACGGTCGTCGAGGGCTCGGGCCCTTCCGTGAAGGCGGACTCGGTCAGCGGCTCCATGATCGTCGACCTCGACCCGGAGGGCCCGACCGACGTCCGGCTGACCAGCGTCTCGGGCGAGATCGCCATCCGGCTGCCGGCCCCGGCGGACGCGGACGTCGAGGCCAACACCGCGAGCGGCAGGATCTCCAACGCCTTCGAGGGCCTGCGGGTGCACGGCCAGTGGGGAGCGCACAAGATCACCGGCCGCCTGGGCGCCGGCACCGGCAAGCTCCGGGCGACGACGGTCTCCGGTTCGATCGCCCTGCTGCGCCGCCCGCCGAGGGAGGACGAGCCGTGGGAGGCGGAGGCCTGGGAGGAGCCCGAGCCGCCGGCCACGGACCCGACGACCGACCCGCTGCCCCACCGGCACGACACCTCGGGGGACAATTCCGTCTCCGGCCAGGACACCGACGCGACGGACACCCCACCCCAGTCCGCACCCCACGCCCCGGCCGACGGCACGACCGACAAGAAGGTGCTCTGACATGCCTCCCGTCTTCGCCCACGGCCGCCTCCGCCTCTATCTGCTGAAGCTGCTGGACGAGGCCCCCCGCCACGGCTACGAGGTGATCCGCCTCCTCGAAGAGCGCTTCCAGGGTCTGTACGCCCCGTCGGCAGGCACCGTCTACCCCCGCCTCGCCAAGCTGGAGGCCGAGGGCCTGGTCACCCACACCACCGAGGGCGGCCGCAAGGTCTACGCCATCACGGACGCCGGCCGCGCCGAACTGGCCGACCGCTCCGGCGAACTGGCCGACCTTGAGCTGGAGATCAGGGAGTCGGTCGCCGAACTGGCCGCCGAGATCCGGGCCGACGTACGCGGCGCGGCCGGTGACCTGCGCCGCGAGATGCGAGCGGCGGCCTCCGAGGCCCGCCAGGGCAACGGCCCCCGGCCGGACACCCCCTTCTCCGACCTCTCCGACTACACCGACAAGGAGGCTTGGCGCGCCGCCAAGGAGGAGATGCGCCGCGCCAAGCAGGAGTGGAAGGAACAGGCCCGACGCGCCAAGGACGAGAGCCGCCGCGCCCGCGAGGAGGCCCAGCGCGCCCGACGCCAGGCCAAGGAGGCCCAGGACCGCGCCCGCACCGAGGCCCAGGAGGAGGTCCAGCGCATCGCCCGCCGGGTCCAGGAACACGTACAGGACCACTTCGTCCGCGGCGACTGGCCGACGGGCGTACGGGAGGGCCTGACCGAGCTGGCCAAGGAGTTCGGCGAATTCGGCAAGGACTACGGCAAGGAGTTCGGCCGCGACTTCGGCTTCGGCCGCCAGGACACCACGAAGTCCCCCCAGCACCAGCCCGACTACTCGGACACCCCCGAGGACTTCCCCGCCGACTACGAGCCCACCTGGGCCCACGAGCCCCCCACCGACGACCCGACCCGCGACCTGGACCGCCTGCTCGACCGCTTCCGCGACGACATCCGCGACGCGGCGAGGGACCACGGCGTCACCCCAGACCAGCTCAGGGACGCCCGCCGCCACTTGTCGACGGCGGCGGCCCACATCGGTGCCCTACTGCGCACGCCGAGGCAGTGACGCCGGCCCCCTGGGCGGTACGGCAGCCGCTTCTGCGGCACTGCCCGGTCCGGCGGCCCCCAGCGGGGCCCCGGGCCGGCACCCCGCCGACCCCCGCCGCCCACGTCCGCCCGCCCACGTCCGCCCGCCCGGACCCGCCCACTTCAACTCAACCGGCCTTGGCCTGTCCCCCGCCATACAGCACCCAGGTGACGGACTCGTACGTCACTCCGTGATCGGCGAGCACCTCGGCGGGCACGCCGGGGCGGCTCACGAGCGCCAGCAGGATGTGCTCGTCACCGATGTGCCGGTCCCGACGGGCGACTGCGATACGCAAGGCCCGCTCCAGCACATCCTTGGCACCCCGGCCGAACGACGGCCGCCCCGACCACCACCCCTTGTCCTTGGGGTTCCCGGACAACGCCCCGACCCCGTGCGCTTCCTCCACCCGGGCGACGATCTCCGCGACATCGATCCCCAGCCCGGCCAGCGCATCGGACTCGGCCTGGGACAGCCCGCCCCTGCGCCGAGCCTCGCCCAGTTCCCGCCGCACGGAGTCCAGCCAGGCCCCACCCCCGAGCGCGGCCAGCACGAACGAGCCCCGGCTCCCCTCCCGGTCGAGCAGGGCAAGCAGCAGATGCTCGGCATCGACGCTTCCCTCTCCGGCCTGCTCGACCGCCCCCGTCACCACCGCACGGGCGTCCTTCGTGAACCGCTCGAACATCAACGCCTCCCGTACTTCTTGTGCACGGCCTGCCTGCTGACCCCGAGTTCCGCGGCGATCTCCTGCCACGACCACCCCTGATTGCGCGCACTGCGCACCTGCACCGCCTCCAGCTGCTCCAACAACCGGCGCAACGCCGCTACGGCCCGCAACCCGACCCGCGGATCGCGGTCCCCGGCCCGCTCGGCAAGATCTGTGGCTTCACCCATACCGTCAACCTAAGTTGACAGAGCGGCCCTCGTCAACCCCAGTTGACAAACAAAAACGGCGGGCACGAGGCAAAGCCCCGAACCCGCCGCAAAGCGCAACCACCACTACCGGCACTGTCAGTTGGTGAGCACGATCTTCCCGAACTGCTCTCCCGAAGCCATCCGCTCGAAGCCCTCCCGGGCCCGCTCCATGGGAAGCACCTCATCGATCACCGGCCGCACCCCCGTGGCGGCACAGAAGGCCAGCAGATCCTCCAGCTCGTCCTTCGTCCCCATCGTGGACCCGACGACCTTCAACTCCAGGAAGAAGATCCGCGTGAGCTCGGCATGCGAGGGCCGGTCCCCACTCGTGGCACCGGAGATCACCAGCGTGCCCCCGGGCTTCAGCGACTTCACGGAGTGCGACCAGGTGGCGGCACCGACGGTCTCGATCACGGCATCGACCCGCTCCGGCAGCCGAGCCCCGGACTCCACCGCCTCCACGGCCCCCAGCTCCACGGCCCGCTTCCGCTTGGCCTCATCCCGGCTGGTGGCGAAGACCCGCAGCCCCGCGGCCTTCCCGAGCACGATGGCAGCGGTGGCGACGCCGCCCCCGGCCCCCTGCACCAGCACCGAGTCCCCGGGCCGTACGCCCGCGTTGGTGAACAGCATCCGATAGGCGGTCAGCCAGGCCGTGGGCAGACAGGCCGCCTCCTCGAAGGACAGCTCCTTCGGCTTGGGAAGCACATTCCACGTGGGCACGGCGACCTGCTCGGCGAAGGCCCCCTGATACCGCTCCGTCAGGATCGACCGCGGCTCCTTGGGCCCCACCCCATGCCCACTCTGTCCGATCACAGAGTGCAGGACGACCTCGTTGCCGTCCTCGTCGACCCCGGCGGCATCACAGCCGAGGATCATCGGCAACCGCTCCTCGGGCAGACCCACGCCCCGCAGTGACCAGAGGTCGTGATGATTGAGCGAGGCGGCCTTGACGTTGACGGTACTCCAACCGACGCGGGCCTCAGGGGCCGGACGCTCCCCCAACTCCAGTCCGGAGAGCGGCTCGTCGCGGTCGATTCGGGCGGCGTAGACAGCGAACATGACCTTGACGATAGGCTCCCCGGCCGACCGACGGAACCACGGCTCCCTGTGAGACACGCCCGCTTGACGAGCCACGAAACCTGATGTGCCCGGCGCACCCCCACGGCGCGGCACCCGCGTATGGCGGCAAGGGGACGAACCGCACTACGCGACCCCCCACGCACCGCAACAGGCCGCCGCAGGCATCCCCCGCCCCACCGCCGCAGGCACCCGCAGGCACCCCCCGCCCCACCGCCGCAGGCACCCGCAGGCACCCCACCCAATCGGCCGCACCCAAAAAGACGGCCCCGCCCACCAGGGCGAGGCCATCCAGCGCAGCTCAGTACAGCTCAGCTCCCGGCAGGGCCGGTTACCGCCGAGCAACCCCCTCCGCCCGAGCCGCCGCGGCCACCGCGGCAGTGACCGCCGGCGCCACCCGCTCGTCGAACGGCGACGGAATGACGTAGTCCGCGGCAAGGTCGTCCCCCACCACAGCAGCCAACGCCTCGGCCGCAGCGATCTTCATGCCCTCGGTGATCCGCGACGCCCGAACCTGCAGCGCCCCCGCGAAGATCCCCGGGAACGCCAGCACGTTGTTGATCTGGTTCGGGAAGTCCGACCGCCCTGTCGCCACGACCGCCGCGTACTTGTGCGCGACGTCGGGGTGCACCTCGGGGTTCGGGTTGGCCATGGCGAACACGAACGCGCCCTCGGCCATGGAGGCGACGGCCTCCTCCGGCACCGTACCGCCGGACACGCCGATGAAGACGTCCGCACCCTCCAGAGCCGCCTCCAGCGACCCGGTGATGCCCGCCTTGTTCGTGAACCCGGCAAGCTCCCGCTTGACCGACGTCAGGTCGTCCCGGTCGGCCGACACGATGCCCTTGCGGTCGGCCACGGCGACATCCCCGATGCCGGCCTCGACCAGCATCTTCGCGATGGCGACACCGGCCGCACCGGCCCCCGAGATGACGGCCCGCAGATCCCCGAGCCCCTTCCCGGTCAGCCGCGCGGCGTTCCGCAGCGCGGCCAGCGTGACGACGGCCGTACCGTGCTGGTCGTCGTGGAAGACCGGAATGTCCAGCCGCTCCTGGAGCCTGCGCTCGATCTCGAAGCACCGGGGCGCCGAGATGTCCTCCAGGTTCACACCGCCGAAGGACGGCGCGAGCCGCACCACGGTCTCGATGATCTCGTCGACGCCGGTGCAGGCGAGAGCGATCGGCACGGCGTCGACGCCGCCGAACTGCTTGAACAGAATCGCCTTCCCCTCCATCACCGGAAGGGAGGCCTCGGGCCCGATGTCCCCGAGCCCGAGAACGGCCGTGCCGTCGGTCACGACGGCGACCACGGACGACTTCCACGTGTAGTCGTGCACGAGCTCCGGCTGCTCGGCAATCGCGCTGCACACCTTCGCGACGCCGGGCGTGTACGCCAGGGACAGGTCGTCCTTGTCGCGGACCGGCACGGTGGCCTGCACGGCCATCTTGCCGCCACGGTGCAGCGCGAAGGCCGGATCGAAGGAATCGAGGGGTTCGACCCCGCCGTCCTGATCGGTATTGCCGCCGCTGCGAGGATTGACGATCTCCGCTGCCACTTTGTCTGACCCCTTAAGTGTTCATGGTTTGAGGGTGGGACCACTCCTGGTGAGAAGTGGGCGGGACCGCGTATGACCCTGCTCGTTGATACGTGCGACGTACGACGTACGGGCACATACGCGACGGGCGCGCCGCACACGCGCCCTGAGCCCCGGATGAGGGGTGTAAAGAACCTTCTTACCGGACGGACGCCGCCGACGACGAGTCCAATACGTGCAAGATCACATGACCGGAAGGGAAACACGCACGCGGACGACACGAATCGGACACGAGCCGATGACGATGCCGGTGCGATTCATGACCAAATAAGCCGACAATCGACGACGTACAGTGCAAAGAGTAACTGTCAAACGCAAAACAACCCGGCAGTCGGCCCCCAACGGGTCGCGGCCGATCCACAACTCGCGCACATCCCGGGATACGCCGAAGATCTTTCGGCCGGAAGGGCAGATTCCCGTAGAAGGTGCGGCCAGGATGTCCGACCTGAGGCGGTTCGGAAGTCACCCGTTATCCGATTTTGACATCGCGGGCGCCCTGAATGCCTAAGTCCGAATGGCAAGATGCCGTAATCACACGAGGTCGCTGCACTCGAAGGTGTGTGCTCTCGTCGACCTAGGAAACCAAGGCGTCGGCCGATCCCATCGGCGGGCGCCCGCCGAATCGGCAACTCCACCCATCCGCCGGAGGAACCCACCATGACCGCACGCTCCACCCGTCGTACGACCGCCACGCGCTCCCGGCTGGCAGCGGTCGGCTCGATCGCGGTCGCAGGCGCCCTGATTCTCACCGGCTGCGGTGACCAGACGAACAAGGACGACGGCGACACCAAGACCAACGCTGCCCCGCTGTTCGACAAGCTGCCCAAGAAGATCCAGGACGCGGGCGTCATAAAGGCCGGCACGAACGCCGAGTACGCGCCCATGGAATTCCAGGAGGGCGGGAAGATCGTCGGCGTCGACCCCGACATCGCCGCCGCGCTGGGCAAGAAGCTGGGGGTGGAGTTCCAGTTCACCTCCGGCTCCTTCGACAACCTGATCACCTCCCTGAACTCCGGCCGTTACGACGTGGCCATGTCCTCCATCACTGACACCCCAGAGCGCCAGGAGGGCCTGAACGACAAGGGCGACAAGCTCGGCCCGGGCGTCGACTTCGTCGACTACTTCGTGGCCGGCACCGCCGTGTACGTCCAGAAGGGCAACCCGAAGAAGATCAACTCGATCGAGGACCTCTGCGGCCAGACGGCGGCGGTGCAGCGCGGCACGACGTACGAGAAGGCGCTGCAGACCCAGTCCAAGGCCTGCACGGACGGCGGCAAGAAGAAGATCGACATCGAGTCGTTCGAGAACGACACCGAGGCCCAGACCCGCGTGAAGTCGGGCGGCGCGGTCGCCGGCGTCAACGACTACCCGGTGGCCGTGGACCTGTCCCGCAAGGCCGACGGCGGCAACGCCTTCGAGGTCGTCGGCAAGCAGGTCGCCGCCGAGCCGTTCGGCATCGCGGTGAACAAGGACAACAAGCAGCTCAGCGCGGCCCTCGAAGAGGCTGTCAACGCCATCATCGAGGACGGCACGTACAAGAAGATCCTCGAGAAGTGGGGCGCCGAGACCGGCGCCATCGACAAGGCCGCGATCAACGGCGGCAAGTGACCGTCCCGAGCAAGACTGAAGGGCAGTCACAGTGACTGACAAGTTCGACAAGGAGCAGGCCGACGCCAACCCGTCGGCCGCCGTCTCCAAGGACGGCGGGGCCCTCCCGCCCGAGGCGATCAAGGCCATTCCGGTGCGGCACTACGGCCGCTGGGTCAGCGGTGTGGTCGTGCTGGCCCTGGTGGCCCTGCTGGTCAACGCCTTCGCCACCGCCGAGAAGATCCAGTGGAACGCGGTCGGTGAGTACGTGTTCGACGACACGGTCCTCCCGGGCGCCGGCCGCACGCTGCTGATCAGCGTCCTCGCAATGATCCTGGGCGTGATCCTGGGCGTGATCCTGGCCGTGATGCGCTTGTCCAAGAATCCGGTGACGAGCTGGGTGGCCTGGGTCTACATCTGGTTCTTCCGCGGCACACCGGTCTACGTCCAGCTCCTCCTCTGGTTCAACCTGGCGCTGATCTTCCCGGTGCTGAATCTCGGACCGATCTACAAGGACGAGATGGTCGACGTCATGACCCCGTTCATGGCCGCCCTGCTGGGCCTGGGCCTGAACGAGGCGGCGTACATGGCGGAGATCTGCCGCGCCGGTCTGATGGCCGTCGACGAGGGCCAGACCGAGGCCTCGCACGCGCTCGGCATGAGCCATGCGAAGACGCTGCGCCGCATCGTGATCCCGCAGGCGATGCGGGTGATCGTGCCGCCGACCGGCAACGAGTTCATCAACATGTTGAAGACCTCGTCGCTGGTGTACGCGGTGACGTACAACGAACTGCTGCGCGCCACCTCCACAATCGGCTCCACGTCGTACGCCGTGATGGAGATGCTGTTCGTGGCGTGCATCTGGTACCTGGTCATGACCAGCGTGTTCAGCGTCTTCCAGTACTACCTGGAGCGCCGCTACGCCCGCGGCTCACTGCGCCAGCTGCCGCCGACGCCGTGGCAGAAGATCAAGGCCAACATGATCCCCCTCTCCAGCTGGCGGCGATAACCCATGAACGCAATGGTGAAGGCCGAGGGCGTCCGCAAGTCCTTCGGCGCGGTACAGGTCCTCAAGGGCATCGACCTGGAGGTGCAGACCGGCGAGGTGTTCTGCCTCATCGGCCCCTCCGGCTCCGGCAAGTCGACGTTCCTCAGGTGCATCAACCACCTTGAGAAGATCAACGCCGGGCGGCTGTACGTCGACGGCGAGCTGGTCGGCTACCGCCAGAAGGGCGACAAGCTGTACGAGCTCAAGGACAGCGAGGTCGCCCAGCAGCGCCGGGAAATCGGCATGGTGTTCCAGCGGTTCAACCTGTTCCCGCACATGACGGCCCTTGAGAACGTCATGGAGGCGCCGGTCCAGGTCAAGGGCACGAGCAAGGCCCAGGCCAAGGAGCGCGCACGGGAGCTGCTCGACCGCGTCGGCCTCGCCGACAAGGCCGGCAACTACCCCTCCCAGCTCTCCGGCGGCCAGCAGCAGCGCGTGGCGATCGCCCGGGCGCTGGCGATGGACCCGAAGCTGATGCTCTTCGACGAGCCGACCTCGGCACTCGACCCGGAGCTCGTCGGCGAGGTCCTCGATGTGATGCGGGACCTCGCGGAGGACGGCATGACGATGATCGTCGTCACACACGAGATGGGCTTCGCCCGCGAGGTCGGCGACTCTCTGGTGTTCATGGACGACGGCGTTGTCGTCGAAGCCGGCCGCCCGCGCGAGGTCCTGACGAACCCCCAGCACGATCGCACCAAGTCGTTCCTCTCCAAGGTGCTCTGACCACGTACGCGTTCATCGCCCCGCGCCCCGCCATGCACCTCTGTATGGCGGGGCGCATGGCGTCCTGCTCAAAGGTCTGCAAACAGCGAAGTCTTCAACGGGCAAAGAGTCAGGCTGCCCGGGCAACCCACAGGACGGATTTCGGACTCCCCATTGCAGTGACAGTTGATCGCTGAACACGGGGATGTTCCAGTGAAGTACCGCATACTCGGGCCATTGCACGTGCGTACGGAGACAGGGGAACCGCTGGTGCTACGGCGCCGCAAACCCCGTCTCCTGCTCGCCATGCTGCTGCTGTGCAACGGCCGCACTGTCTCCACACGCGAGTTGACCGACACGCTGTGGCAAGACGCACCGCCGGCGTCGGCCCGGGCCAATTTTCACTCCTATGTCTCGACTCTGCGCGAGCATCTGGGCGACACCCTGCTGACGGCCGCGCATGGCGGATACCGGGTTCAAGTCGCGACAAAGGACCTCGACGCGGCTCTTTTCGCCCACCTCGTCGCCAAGGCCCGTACCGCCGCGCGTACCGGCCGTCCGCAGGAGGCTGTGCGAGGCTTCACAACGGCTCTGAACCTGTGGCGGGGCGAGGTTCTGGAGACTCTGGAGATGACGCAGACCCTGCGGGACGAGGCAGCCGGGCTGCGGGAGTTGCGCCTGTCGGCCGAGGACGAGCTGATGGACGCGTACCTCGATGTCCGTGAACCGGCACACCTCGTCGCGGAGTTCAGGAAGCTGGTGCGTGCGGAGCCGTATCGTGAGCACCGGTGGGGCCGACTGATGACGGTTCTGCACCGTTGTGGGCGCGTCAAAGAAGCGCTGGCGACCTATCAAGAGCTGTCCGCCCTCCTCGACGGCGAGCTAGGGGTCGGGCCCTGTGAGGAACTGCGGGCGCTGCACGACCAGATCTTCGCGGCAGCCGACACAGGCCGGGACACGGTGTTCCCGCAGCCCCGGTGGCAGGGTCCACAGCCGTACGTCAGTGTTGTCGGACGAGAGCAGCAGCATGCCGAACTTGCTGCACTCACGATGCGGGGCGGGCTGGTGACCATCACGGGCCCCGGCGGCTGTGGCAAGTCAGCGCTCGCCCTGGCCACGGCGCAGACACTGGCCGCCCGTTTCGCGCACGGGGTGACTGTCATTGACCCCGCCACGGCCGGGACCATGGCCCCCGACACGCTGCCCGGCCCCGGCACCGGACGGCACACCCTTGTCGTACTGGACGACTGCGAGCACCAGCCGAGCGTGGCTGCTTTGGCCCGCAGGCTGCTCTCCCAGCCGGGCAGCACCGTGCTGGCCACCTCGCGGGCGCCGCTGCGCATCAGCGGAGAGGTGACGTGGCCGCTGGGTCCCCTGCCCACTCCGGTGGCGGACGAGGAGACAGCCGCAACCCGGTTGTTCGTGCAGCGGGCCGCGCAGGCGACCCCCGGTTTCCGCGCAGGCGTCGGGCACCAGGCGCTGGTAGCACGGATCTGCCGTAGCCTCGACGGACTGCCGCTGGCCATCGAACTGGCAGCGACCCGGCTGCGGGTTCTCTCCCTCCCCGAACTCGCCGAACGACTGGACACAGGCTTGGAGTGTCTGCTGGCCCCGGCCACGGGCGTACCCCGGAGGTATGAGAGCCTCACGTCCGCGTTCGTCTGGGCGCATGACCGCCTCAGCACGAACGAGCGACTGCTGTTGCGTCATCTTGCCCAGTGGGAGGGCGAGTTCAGCCTGGCCGACGTGGAAACCACGGTTGAGTTCCACCGCCAATCCGGTTGTGCACTTCAACTGCTGGCCGGACTCGTCGAGCAGTCATTCGTCCAATCGCAGGACACGCCTGACGGTCGCAGGCTCCGGCTGCTGGCGCCGGTACGGGCGTTCGTCGCGCAGGTGGCCGCGCAGGAGCGAGTTGGGGATCGCTGGGCAGTACTCAGAGCCGTTCCGGCGTCCACCGGGTAGCGAGCTGCTGAGCTCGCAGATCTCGCGCGCGCGACAGCCTGGTCTTCGTGACTCCACCCACGACTGAAGTCGCGGGCTTCCTGCGCCGGTGGCTAAGCCTCCGCGCAGAGGACCAGCCCGGCCCTGTGCAGGACGTTCAGCGCGCTCACGCGGTCGGCGTTCTCCACCAGACCGCGCGGGCAGGTGCGGGAGGTGTTGCGGGCGTCCACCGGGATCGCGCGGCGACCGGCACTCTCAGCCTTGTTCGCCAGGTCCTTGGGCTGCGCGGATTGGTCCCCGTACCTGGTGCTCCTCTTCGAGCTGTGCCGGTAGGCATCCCGGCGTTCCTGCAGGGCTCCGTTGTAGAGCGAGCAGTGATCGGCCGGCATGGCCCGCAGCAAGGCTTCCTGACCGGCGGTCGGCCTGAGCAGGAACTTGTAGGCACGTGTCAGCCCTGCGCCCCTTTGCCCTTCTTCCAGGGGCGCTCCCACTGGGTGTTGATGTACTTCTCCACCATCGTCGCGCTTACCGTGCCGGCCGAGGCGGCGAAGTACGACGACGACCACAGCGTGGGCATCCGTGACTTCAGATGCGGGAACTCGGTCCGCAGGACGCGGGAAGTGAAGCCCTTGAACTGGTTCGCGACATACGAGGCGGACGACTTCGGATCGTGCTTGACGAAGAGGTGCACGTGGTCCGGCACTTCACCCCGCCATACATATGTGCATGGCGGGATGCGTGGCTTCCGGCGCGATCATCACTGTCGCCCGGCGGCCGTTGAGTGCCGCCTTCTCATGAAGAGAGCAACGCATGAAGGTGAAGAAGAGGCTCCTCGCGGTGGTACCGCTGGCCCTGACGATGGTCGTCGGTGTGAACACGGAGGCGAACGCGGCCGACACCGCCAAGCACTGGTCGACCAGGACGTACAGCGGCGGTTTCTCCGCCTGGTCCGCACCGCTGGGCCGATGCGTCTCACTCAGCGTCACCGGACAGATGCAGTACCGCTGGTGGCTCAAGCAGCCCCACGGCAACCGCAAGGACGTCTGGATCGATCAGGTCAAGCTGAAAAACCCGCAACTGAAGATGATCGTCAGGGGTCAGTGCAACGGCGGCCACGCGGCGTACCGGAACGTGGACAGCATCAAGATGTCGCAGTACATCTACGACCGCGGGTGCAAGACCTCCACGGCCATCACCGTCAACGCCCCGTTCGCCATCGGCGTCACGCCGACCAGGGAGTGCGGCCGTTTCAAGGTGGCCAAGGCGTCGTCTGCGTGGAACAGGAAGGACCACGCCTACGTCCAGAACAACACCGGCACTCCCGTCACCTTCAAGCCGGACAACTGGGACGCCACCCCCCACCCGGGTCACAAGCAGATCTGCCTGCGGAACGACCTGTCCGCCCGGGTGGTCCTGGGCCGCCAGGACGACGCGTTCAGCAAGTCCATCAGCGTCTGCGCCGCGGTTTTCCACTAGGACAGCGTCCGGCTTTCACAAAGAGGCGGTAGGGGATCCCCGTACCGCCTCTTTCGCATGGTTCACCAAGGCAGCAGCTGACTTGGAGACGCAGGTGGGCTTCCAGCTGGGCGCCACTGTCCGTGGACTGGACGTTCAGGGTGCGGTTCATTGCAAGAGATGCTGAAGACGGCACCGCCGGCCGCCTCACCTTTGATGCACTCGATCCGCGCGGGCGTCGGCCTTCGCGGGCATCACATGGAAGGCGAGCACCACCCCTACGAGCCTTGGAAACAGGCCTCGCTTACGGGCCCTACTTCAGCGCCAGCAACAGCGTGTCCGAAGGCGAGCACCACACCGGCCGCGCCTCCCCGAACCCCTTCTCGCGGAGCACGCGCGCGTGCCACTCGGCGGACGGCATGTCGCCGTCGGCGTGCTCGCCGTAGATCGCGAAGCGCCGGGCCGTGGGTTCGGCGAGGACCGGGTCCTGCGCCGCCAGCCGCCACCACTCGGACCAGTCGAGGGCGCCGTCCGCCTTGGCCTGATCCATGCGGGCGTGGCGCAGGGCGCGCTCGGCCGCGTTGATCCGGGGCGTCGAGTCGTCGATCATGTGGTCCGCGTTCAGGAACACACCGCCGTCGCGGACCAGCTCCGCGATCTGACCGTAGAGGGCCGCGAGGGGTTCACGGTGCAGCCAGTGCAGGGCCGTGGCGGTGAGGAGCGCTCCCTAAACGCACATGCGTGCGGAACGGAGAGCGGTCATCATGGATCAGGTGATCACCACCGACTATGACGGATGCGGGAAGTGCCTGGTAGGCGTACGGCGGCTCTCGCGGATGAAGGACGCGAGCAACAGCCCCGAGAAGCAGCTGAACCAGGTTCTGAGCGCGGCTGAGTCCGTCGGCGGTCACATCATCACGTGGGCCGATGACTGGGAAGTCTCGGGCGCTACAGACCCCCTCACGCGCCCGGGGCTCGGCCCGTGGCTCCGGGGCGAGGCAGGCCCGTACTCAGGGATCGTGGGCGCCGCCGTCGACCGGATCGGCCGCAACCAGCGGGACGTGTTGAACACCGCCTACACGATCCACGAGTCCGGCCGCCTGCTGATCACGCACGGGCATGACGGGCCGTGGGATCTGGACGACCCCACCGACGAGATGCGCCTTTCCATGGAATCCTTCGGCGCACAACTGGAGTTGAGGGCGGCTCAGAAGCGCAATCGAGAGGAAACAGAGCGAGCGCGCGCCAACGGAACACCGAAGCAGAAGAACCAATACGGCTACCGCTACGTGCGACTCACCCCCGACGGGAAGGTCGATCACGTAGAGGTCGACACTGTTCCGGCTGACATTCTCCGAACTGCCGCCGAACGCATCCTTGTCGACGAAACAGGAGAGATCACGGTGCACACTGAGGCGGCACGCCTCAGCCGGGAAGGCGTACCGACCCCGGAGGATTACCGCGCCATTCAGAAGGGCCGAAAGCCCAAGGGATTCCGATGGAATGCAAAGACCCTAAAAAGGCTTCTCGTCAGCGAGGGGTCCTTGGGGTACTTGATGCACAAAGGCCGCCCGGTAATCGGGCCAGACGGCCACCCCAGGCGCCTAGCTGATCCATTGTGGGACCGAGCGACTCGGGACGCCCTGATCAAAAAGACGGCCCCTAAGCGCGAAGTAACCGAAGCGCAGCGCCGAGCCCCGAGGACAACTTATCTCGCCTCCGGCCGTAGCTATTGCGGAAACTGTGGACAACCCCTACACATTCTGTCCCGAACGACCCAGCACAACGCTTACGGTTGCGATGGGCGCGTTCTCGGCGTTGTCGCTTCAAAGGACTGCTCACCCGCACCGACCATGTCCATTCCGAAGCTCGACAAAATTCTGACCGCCTGGTTCCTGGAGAGGTACGGAAACGGTCAGGTCATGAAGCGCCAATACGACCCCGGCACCGGCTATGCCGCACGAATTGCCGAACTAGAGGCAGATCGAAAGCGTCTCCGGGACGACCGTTCAGCAGGCCTCTACGATTCCGAGGACGATGCGGAATGGTACCGGGAAGAGTACGCCCGCATGGGACGGGAAATTGTCGAGCTCAAGAAGCTCCCGGAGCGCCCCGCCGGAATGCGAATGGTACCCACCGGAAAGACCGTGAAGGATGAGTGGGCAGCAGCCCTCGACGACGCGGCCCGTCGTGAGCTTCTGAGCGGATTCAACGTACGCGTGACCCTGTTCCCCGCAGCGGTCAAGGAACGAGTCCGGATTACGGGAGTCGACCTTTGGAGCCAAGCCGCCTAATACCTCACAACCCATAAGATCACGAGTGATCCCCAGCGAGGACACCAACTCGCCGGGGCTCACTTGCACCCAAAAGACCTTAAACACCCGAGGTCAGCAATTCGATTGAAGGCAAAATATAGAGAACCGTTAGGCCCGTTCGCGTTTCGAATTCGACAGGCTTTAGCTTTAGTTCACATCGCACGGAATAGGGTTCCCCGGTAATCGACAACTGGGATATCTCTTCAGGATTCCACATGGCAGAACTAAAGAAGAACGACCCGATATCGATTTCTTCGGATAGAAAGAAGGTAATGCCCCCCGTCGACAGCATCGCTAACCAGAATCTCAACAGCAGGGGACTGCGTCAGCACTTCCCATTGACCATTATGGGAATCTTCGGCTCTCTGCACGTCGCCACCCAGTCGCCGAGCTGCCGCCTGTGCCGCGTTCCGGGAATCTGTCGTTACCCGCCATTCGCGCAGAATATCAGTCCGGCCGTTTATTGGACGATCCAAATGGAAGCACCCTGCGTGGCCCTTACGCGGCATACTTCCACCCCTCGGCGATCATGTCTCTTCTGATTTCACGGAGGGCGGCGAGATCTTCGGCTATGCCGACTGCGACGTCGGATTCGGCCGGGGAGTGTCCGGAGCCGATGTAGCGCCAGGCGGATTCGGTGACGGTGTCACTGTCTTCCAGGACGAGGGGGCCGCCGCCACTCTGGTGTTCCGCGCGGACGGCGCGGAGTGCTCCGTATGTGGTGGAGTACTGGCGGGATTTGGTGAGGACGTGGCCCCGGTAGCCGAGCGTGTGTGCCCAGGCCCGGAGCCTGAGTTCCTCCAGTTCCACCAGGCCGCCCAGGCGCCAGCAGGCAGCCATCAGGGCGCGTAGGTGGGCGTTGACCGGGGCGAGGCGGATGCTGTCGAAGTCTCGTATGCGGTAGTCGATGCCGCCAGCGTCGCCGACGCTCTTGGAGACGTATTTCGCGACGTAGGCCGCAACGGCGTTGTCCGTCACTGCCGATGATTCGGTGAATGCGTCGCTGCGGATCGGGTGGACGTCGAGCTGTTTCCCCCACTTGACGGCCCGCTCGCCGGTTGCCGGGGAGTAGGGCGTGTTCACCTCTACCAGGTCGGCAGCCGACCGCACGGCGCCTTCAAGGAGTTCGGTCGTGGCCCACGGTGGCGGAGGCGAGGAAGGGCCGTCAGGCCCGTCGAGCCGGATCACCGCATGGAAGTGCACGGCCCCGCGCTTCTGGTATTCGGCGACCTTCGCGAAGGACACCGTCAGGTGTTCACGCAGACGGGTTTGCGTGATCCCTGCGGCGGTCGCCAGATGCCGCCTGAGCATGTGGCAATAGCGGTTCCACAAGGTGCCGGCCGAAGCGTGCCACAGGACGTGTCCGGCGTAGTCGTAGCAGTCCGGGCAGAGCGGCTGGCCCACCGCGGAATCGGCGTCAGCGTGCTGGTGGCCACAGCCCAGGGGCCGCCCGTGTTCGCACATGCCGCCGTCTCGTCGAGGGCGACACACGGCCGTATCAGGGCCGCTGACGCGGTGCACGGCGCCGAACGAGGGGGCGGTGAGGGTGACGAAGAGCCGGGGGTGACGCTGCACGTCGTCTGTGACGCCCTTGCCGCCCAGGAGGCCGGAGCGGACCAGGTGGAACGTATCGCCCGCATGCAGATACGAGCACGGCTCACAGCGCGTCTCCCTGCGGTTGCGGCAGCGCACCGGCATACGACCTCCAGGTTCGTCCCTGGTGTCGTAGTGCCGCAGTACCTCACCCGTGACCGCGTCATGGGTGGTGGTGTGTCCGGCGAGGTAGATCGGGTGCGCGCACCCGCCAATGGACTTGATCTGTTCCAGCCAGCGCGGGAAACCAGGTTCGTGGACGAGCCGGATGAGATCACGCTCGGTGGGTGACAGACGGCGCAGGCGCTCAGCCTCGCCGAGGACTGAGCGCCGCGCCTCGTTCGACAGCGGATACACAGCAAGGCCCCCTTTCGCGAGGGACAGGCACAGCGGACACAGACCAACCCACACCCGGGCCAGCCACTCATCCGGATGAGTTGGGCGGCCATCGTCACCCGGACATCACTTTTGAGTCAACCACTTATCCGGATGAGTGGGGCGGCAGGTCAGAGGGCGACCACATATCCTCATGAGTGGCCGCACCCGTCCACAGCACCGACAGCACCGACAGCACCGACAGCAGCGCGGCACACCGACGCCACCCAAGGAGGGCATGAGCCATGGCAGTGCGAGAGCACATCGAACGCGCCCCGTCCATGTACATGCAGGTGGCTCAGCGCATGGCCGAGGACATCCGCAAGGGCCGCTACCAGCCCGGAGACCTCCTGCCGTCCGAGAGCCAGATGGTCGAGATGTACGGAGTCGGCAAGCACACCGCGCGCAGCGCCGTGGCCGAGTTGCGTCGTATGGGGCTGGTCGAGTCGCAGCAGGGCAAGGGCAGCATCGTCCTTGCCGGTAGGGGGGATCTTCCGGTCACCCGCCTGGATCGCTCCATCCGCCGTACAGCAAAGGGGAGTTGGAGCCTGCCAGGGATGACGGAGACGGAAGCGCCCACTGTCAGCAGGACGACGCTGGACGGGCCGCCCGCAGTGCTGTTGGAGCAGCAGGACCAGGACGCGATCAGCGTCGACCGCACGCTGTACGACCTGGCGACCGGCGCCCGCATGGCACACCGTGTGCTGATCCCGCTTGCCACCGCAGCCGACGTTCCCACGCTCGCAGAGCAGCCCGACGCCGAGGTCGCCGACTTGTACCGGCAGCTGGCCGAAGCCGGACTCACCCTTGCGTTCACCGAGCATGTCACCGCCCGCACCCCCTACCCGGACGAGCGCACAGCCCTCGGGCTCGGCGACGCAAGCCCCCTGCTGATCACCTATCGCGTGACCGCCGATGCGGACCAGGAGCGCCCGCTGTTGTGTGAGGAGCTGAAGGCCCCCGCCGCTACCTGTCAGCTCACCTTTCCCGTGACGCCGACGAAGGCAGCCGCCCAGCGCAGCACCCGGCGCCGATCCCGATCGGAGTGACTTCTCTTTACTTGTTCAAGGGCGCGCCTTCGGCGCGCCGGGCGGCCTTGGCCGCCTCGGCCGGGCATGCGGCCTTCGGCCGGTCCCGTCCGGACGGCCAACCGCCCGACACCCCCAGTCCGACCCGGACCAAGCAGAGAAACCCCTGCGTGATCGTCGCGAGTGTGACTAGCCGTCTGTCCCGTCAGTCACCGGGAAGGCGAGCAACACGACCGACACGGCCCACGCTCTACGGCACGGGCGCCAGCTCCGCTCGCTCACACGCTGGGTTCTCCAAGGGATGCCAGCCCCGCCCACCGTCCTGCACAAGGCCAGGACAAACATCCATCAGGCCGGTGGTACCAGGGACGCTATAGCGCGCCCCTGGACCCCGCCCAGCGTGGCAACCTCACGCGCGAATGCGAGTTTCGTCGTAGCTGATGTCCGTGCGCGCGTGAGGTCACCACGCACGTGACCTGCACCTTTCCCTCGTCGAGGGGTACTGATTCGGCCGCCCGCCATGCGCCGGCGAACGCTCGTCCAGGGCGCCGCAGTCCCCTTGCCCGGACTCGAACCGGGGTCTCTCCCGGGCGCTGCGGTGGTCTCGCGCGCCAGCGACGTTAAGTCGCCTCAAGGAGCAAGGAGGCTCTTCCTGACTGAGCTACAAGGGGATGGTGCCCGTGTCCGGGTTCGGACCGGATGGCAGCCGACGCGGCCGTTGGATGTTCGCGATTCGACTGCGGTTCACGGGCCCTCCATCGGTCAACGAGAGACCCTGGTTGGGGATCGCCCACCAGGACCACCGACAGAGGAAGTGGAACCCGCTCCGACCGGAGATGGGGGGAAGGGGATCATCCGGCCAGAGCGGGGGCCTACGGGGACCTGGTGCCACTCACGATGGCCGACACGATGACGGTGACTGCGGACCCCCAGATCACCAGAAGCAGCACCCCGCCCCAGAAAGGGCCGTCGGCGCTGAAGCGCCAGGTTCGTAACCGGCGATGGGTACCGGTCGTCCGGTAGTCGAGTTGCGGAGGCCACTTGGTCATCGCTCAGCCGCCTTTCCTGAGGTCTGCGCGGAGGCCGCGCGTTGCGTCCGCCGGTCGTCCGGGTGGCCATGGATCATGTGTGCGTGTGCGGCACGCACGACGTTGCCCGCTGCCTGCGGATCACCCAGCAGAACGGCCGCCCCCAGCACCTCGCGGAGCCCTGCACACAGCGGGCAGCTTTGGGGGTCCACCAAGCCAGGGCGAGGGGTCTTCAGGTCAGTGGTCACGCGCACCACTCCCAGGTGTGGCGGCCACGATGAGCGTCAGGCAGCCAACACAGCGCGTCAGACAACGGGACCCCTCCATCCGACGAGCGGAATGACTGGCAGTAGGTGATGGGCCGAACCTTGATGTCGCCGCCCTCCCACGTGACCCACACGGCCCCGTCGAACAACTCCCGCAAACGCGCGGTGTGCTCCCCGTGCTCGTGCTGGCCGAGTTCACATGTGGCCGAGTCCGGCAACGGCGCCTCATCGGGCAACCCGCCCGGGAAGTCCAGAGCCGTCGCACGCATCCCTTCGGACACATCCAGGCACTCACCGCACGTCATCACTCCCCCTCTCTCTTTGCATCGCTCGCAGTCCGGGAAGCGGCACGGCGGAAGCGATCCGGGCGGGAAAGAGACGACGCCGGAACCCTGGTCCACTGCCCCGCCGTACTTCACCCACCAGCCTCGCGAGCCGTCCTCACCAGTCACTTCCGCCTCAGCTCTGCCAAGTGCGCCTCAATCCGCGCCCCGAGCCTCTCCACCTCGGCGGCCAGCCCTTCCTGAGTCGGCTGTCCCTGCGACGCCTCAGACTTCCCTTGCGGATCAGTCGGCGCCGCCGCCGGAGACTCCGCGCCCGAGCTCACAGACACCGCCTCAATGCAGCCTCAACATCACGCAGTTGAAGGGCAGTTGGCGCCGCATAACCACTACGAGGCACCCATGCCGGGGCGAGCCGCCAAAACTCCCGCCTGAGCCCTTCCCGCTCCGCCACATCGTCAGCCAGGGGCGGAGCCGACCACTGATCAGACACGACTGTTCCTCTCCGTAGCGCCTCCACTACCAAGCAGGTTCAGCGTGGCCCGGTCCGGGGAACCGTTCAACTTGTTGGAATGGAACGGAAGGATCGTGAACAGCCCTTGAACCGCAACGAGTTGAACCCGGACGCCTCACCCCAGGCGGCCTACGGGGCGCGTTTACGCAGCCTGCGAGAAGCACGCGGCTGGACTCAGGAGGATCTTGCCGAGCAGACGGAATATTCCAGTGTGCATATTTCAGCCGTTGAAAACGGTCGGAAGCCTCCAACCCTCCGTTTCTCGCGTAGCGCGGACGGAGCCTTCGGTATCGAGGGCACGGCAGACTCGTTCGAGCGCGAGTATCGCGAGATCAAACACGGCAGCCTGTTGGAAGGTTTCCCGGAGTACGTCGGGTACGAGGGCAGGGCAGTAGAGATCCGGTTGTTTGAGATCGGTCTGATCCCTGGCCTGTTGCAGACGCCGGAGTACGCGCGGACCGTCGCGGACGGTGACGTACAGCGAGGGGCTATCACTCCCGAACAAGCTGAGGAGCGTGTCTCCTTCCTTGCCGAGAGGCAAGCAGCCCTAGTACGACCTCGACCACCCATGGTGCTTGTGGTGATGGATGAAAGCTGTCTCCGCCATGAAGTCGGTAGTGCCGAGGTCAGGGAAGGCCAACTCCGACGCCTGATCGAAGTTGCTTCCCTCCCCAACTGGGTGCTTCAAGTGGCACCCTTCGACATAGGAGCACGGCGACCGTTCAACCTGCCGGTCAACCTCCTGACTCTGGCTGACCGATCCGTTGTCGCGTATGCCGAGTCCCAGGCGCGGGGGCGCCTGGAGCGCGAAGGCACCGCCGTGTTCCCCATGATGACGGCATACCATCAGTTGCAGGCCGAGGCGTTGTCGCAGGCAACGTCTGTGGCCATGATCGAGAAGTTGCGAAAGGGCATCCCGTGACGACCGAGTCCCCCCGCTGGTTCAAGTCCTCGTACAGCAGCAACGGCGGCAATTGCGTCGAGGTTGCCGCCAACCTTGCCGCCTCGCGCGGCACGGTCCCCGTCCGTGACTCCAAGAACCTGAACGGTCCGGTCGTGGACGTACCCGCCAACGCTTTCGCGTCGTTCGTGGCGGGCATCAAGACCGGAAAGCTTGGCACCCACTGAGCCCCGTGCAGGCCCGCAAGGGCCAACCAACTACCAAGCCCCGTCCGGCACTTGCCGGGCGGGGCTTGATTCTTTGTTGATGCGACCAGCTACCACGTCAGCCAGGCTTCCAGAGGGGGCACGCGATACAGTGTGGTTAACGAGCGCTCCTGGTCAGGACCGCGTCGTAGGAGTCGTACGGCAGCTTCGCCCGCCAGTCGGGGTCCTTGAGGTCGGCGGTGACGAAGGAGACCCGGTCGTCGTCCGCGAAGGTGCCCTCGGCGATGGCGAGGAGGGCGGGGTCGAGGTCGACGCCGGTGCTGGTGGCCCCCGGGAACCGGGCGAAGAGCCGGGCCGTGATACTTCCCGTGCCGCACGCGAGATCGAGCACGCGCGGGGCGGGGCCGACCAGGGCCTCGACCATGTCGAGCATGATCCGGAAGCGTTCCTCGCGGTCGGGCATGTACCACTCCTGCTGGCGGTCCCAGCTCTGCTGCCAGGCCGCCCAGTCGGTTCCGGCCGTGGTGGTGATGTCCGTGTCCGTCATCGAAACCCCTCCGTCGCGCAACATCACGTAATACCCTGGAAGCACGATCAGCTGTTACCGACCGCAACACGACGATAGAACGCCTCCGTAAGGACTACAAGTGGAACTGGCCTATTACTCGGATTACGCCGTACGCCTCGTCAACAGCGAGGACCCGGCCCGGGGCAAGGACTCGCTGACCTCGGTCGAGGCCGTCCGCGATCTGTTCGGCGGCAGCCAGGAGGCGGCCCGCCGCGCCACCGACGGGGACGTCACCCGCTTCCGCTCGGTGCGCGCGCGGCTCAGGGCGGTCTTCGAGGCGGCCGACCAGGGCGACGAGGCGCTGGCGGTGAACCTGCTGAACGCGCTCCTTCTGGAGTTCCCGGTGAGCCCGCAGATCTCCGGCCATGACTTCCGGGACGACGACGGCCGCCCCCTGTGGCACATGCACCTCGCGGACCACCCGTCCAACGCGACCGCCGGCTACGCGGCCATCGCGGCGATGGGCCTGGCCTTCCACCTCACCGAGTACGGCGTGGACCGCCTGGGCCTGTGCGAGGCGTCCCCGTGCCGCAACGCCTACCTCGACACGTCCACCAACCGCTCACGGCGCTACTGCTCGGACCGCTGCGCGACCCGCGCCAACGTGGCCGCCTACCGCGCCCGCAAGCGCCTGGAGGCCGACCGGTCGGCGAAGACGGGCCGCACGGCCGACAGCGCCCAGCGCGCCACCGCGAACGGCGAGCGCTGACCCGGCTTGCGCGGCCGGTAGCGCAGCCGGACCCGGCCCAGGATCAGCTCGTCGGGCACGACGCCGTAGTCGGTGCTGTCCCCGCCGGCGTACGCGTTGTCGCCGAGCACCCACCAGCCGCCCTCGCGCCGCTCCGCCGCCCGCTTGACGACGAGCAGGTCCTGCTGGAAGGGATGCCGCAGCACCACCACGGCCCCCGGCCTGATCCGACCCCGGTGCCACACCACGAGCAGGTCGCCGTGATAAAGCGTGGGCACCATCGACGGTCCCGTCACCTCGGCCCACCCGAAGGGCTGAGCGGCCCGCCCGCGCTCGGCGTCCTGCGACAACTCCGGCATCCCCGGCACCTCCCCGGTACTGTCCTCCACCAGTCTCAGTCTGACCCTGGACTTTTGTCCTAAGCCCATGGGGGCACTCGCGAAAACCCGTCTCGCAGGGAGTAATGTCCAACCTGAGAAGACGATCACGAGGAAGGAATGCTCCATGCTTTCCCGCCTGTTTGCCCCCAAGGTCAAGGTCAGCGCACACTGCGACCTGCCCTGCGGTGTGTACGACCCGGCCCAGGCCCGCATCGAGGCGGAGTCGGTGAAGGCCGTCCAGGAAAAGATGGCCGGCAACGACGACCCGCACTTCCAGGCGCGCGCCACCGTCATCAAGGAGCAGCGCGCCGAGCTCGCCAAGCACCACGTCTCGGTGCTCTGGAGCGACTACTTCAAGCCCCCGCACTTCGAGAAGTACCCGGAGCTGCACCAGCTGGTCAACGACGCCCTGAAGGCCCTCTCGGCCGCCAAGGGCTCGACCGACCCGGCCACCGGTCAGAAGGCTCTGGACTACATCGCCCAGATCGACAAGATCTTCTGGGAGACCAAGAAGGCCTGACCCCGGTCAAGCCCCCTTGGACCCGCGATCTCTTCGATCGCCGCTCCACCTCCCGCACCCGGCCCGCAGGCCGCCGAGAACGGCGGTCGTGACGGTCCGGGTGCGGTCTGGTTCGAGGGCCCCGACCAGCGGACTCAAGTCTCCCGCGGGGGGAGACACGAAGGTGGGGTCATGCGTGACGGCACCCTCATCGACTGGGCCGTCACGGCGCTGCGCGCCCGCGCGGCAGGATGACCGCATGACGGAGAAGAACGGCAGGCGATGGAACCACAACATCCACTACCACCCCCGCATCCTCCGCGCGGTCCCGGGCGGAGCCCAGCGCGCCCTGGACGTCGGCTGCGGTGAGGGCATGCTCGCCCGCGCGCTGCGGCGGACCGTCCCGCACGTCACCGCCATCGACCTCGACGCGCCCAGCATCGACCAAGGGCGCCGGTACCCGGACGAGGTCGACTACGTCCTCGGCGACTTCCTCAACCACCCCTTCGAGCCCGCCTCGTTCGACGTCGTCGCGTCGGTGGCCACGCTGCACCACATGGACGCCGCGACCGGGCTGGCCCGCATGCGCGACCTGCTGCGCCCCGGCGGCGTCCTGGCCGTCGTCGGCCTCGCCCGTGACACGCTGCCCCGTGATCTGCCGTACGTGCTCTCCGCCATCGCCGTAGGCGCTGCCCACCGGGCCGTGAAAGGGGAATGGCAGCACCCCTCCCCCGTCGTGTGGCCGCCGCCGGTGACCTACCCGGAGATGCGCGCACTGGCCGCCGAGATCCTGCCCGGCTCCCGGTACCGCCGTCACATCCTGTGGCGCTACAGCATCATCTGGCGCAAACCGCGGGACTGAGCACCCGCACGGACCCTTCGATTACGGGTCGTGCGGGGCAAATTGGCCACCCGGCTCCCCCACGGTTCCCTGTCTTGGCGGTGATTGTGTTCACGCACCGGACACTGGCCCCGCATCCTCCATGTCCCGTAAATTCTTGCTGAATTCACAGGGGGAGTGAGCAGCGCTCCGACCCCGTCTCGGCCCGTGGCCGAGGCGGGGTTTTTCGTGCTCTGCGACGAGCGGGCGAGTGGGGCCCCGACAGGGGACCGGTCACCCGGCGGCCTGGCCGGCCCCCGCCGGATGGAACGCCGACCCCGGGAGAACCCCCTGCGCCGCCGCCTGCCTCTCTGGCCGATCCCGTTGCTGTGGACGCTCGCGCTCGGCCTGTGGGGGCTGTCCCGGCAGCACAGTGTGTGGCGGGACGAGGCGGCGACCTGGCAGGTGGCGCGGCGGCCGGTCGCCGACATCTGGCACATGCTGGGGCAGGTCGACGCCGTGCACGGGCTCTACTACCTGCTGATGCACGGCGTGTTCGCCTGTTTCGGCGCCGGTACCGCGCCCCTGCGCCTGCCGTCCGTGCTGGCCATGGCGGTGGCGGCGGCCTGTGTGACGGTCATCGGGCAACGGCTGGCCGGGGTCTGGGCGGGCCTGGCGGGAGGGCTGGCGTTCGGGCTGCTTCCGGCCGTGCAGTTCTACCTCCAGGAGGGCCGCCCGTACGCGCTGGTCGCGGCCGGCGCCGGGATCGCGACCCTGTTGCTGGTGACCGCCCTGGAGGGACGTGGGCGCGCGGCGCACTGGGTCGCGTACGCCGGCACGGTCGCGGTGTGCGGGCTGCTGAACTGGCTGTCGCTGCTGATCCTGCCGGCCCATCTGGCCACCCTGCTCTGGGTACGGGCACCCCGCCGCATCTGGAGGTGCTGGTTACCGGCCGCGACGCTCGCCCTGGCGGCCGTACTGCCGTTGATCCTGTTCAGCCGGCACCAGTCCGCCCAGGTGTCCTGGATCCCGCCGCTGACCTGGCACATGCTGATCGGTCCCGCGGTCCTGCTGACGATCGGGGCTCTCGCGGCCCTGCTGGACCGGCCGTGTGCGGGACGGCTGTCGGTGGCGGCGGTCGGGCTGCCGCTGCTGGCCGTGCCGCAACTCGGCCTCCTCGGGCTCTCCCTGGTCAGACCGCTCTTCCTGGACCGCTATGTGCTGTTCAGCATGCTCGGGCTGGCCCTGCTGATCGGCACGGCGCTGGGGACGGCCGTACGGGCGAGCAGGCCGCGGTTTCCGAGAGCGGCGCCCTGGCTCGTCCCGTTCGCGGTCACCGTGGCGGTCGTCGCCCTGTTGCCGCAGTCGCTGGCCAAGCGGTCCCCGGCGAGCCGGGTGGACGACGTCCTGGCGGTGGCGGCCGACGTACGGCGGCTGAAGCAGGACGGGGACGCGGTGGTCTTCGTGCCGGCGGCCCGGCGCGACACCGCGCTGGTCTGCCCCGACGAGTTCGCCGGGCTGCGGGACATAGCGCTGGCGGTGGGCCCGGTCGAGTCGGGGACGTTGAAGGGCGAGGAGGCGGGTCCGGCCCGGATACGGGACGCGATGCTGGCGCAGCGGCGCATACTGCTGGTCACCGACGTGCCCGCGGTGGCGCGGCCCGTCTCCGCCGAGCGGGACAGGACGAAGACCGCGGTGCTGAAGGAGCACTTCACCGTGGTGGCGGACGTACAGGTCCGTGGGCGACGCGTGACGGCTTACGAACGGCTCTGAGCAGGGATCAGCAGCGAGCGGGGCCCGGCCGTTCCCCCGGCCGGGCCCCGCCCTGAATGTCGGCATCCGTCAGTGGAACTGCGGCACGATCAGATAGATCCCGTACGCCACCACCGCCGCGCAGGCGACGAAGCACAGCCCGGCCTGTGTGAGGCCGAGGGCGGAGGTGCCGCCGGCCTCCTCGCGCGCCCCTTCGTGGCGGGCCAGGCCCAGCACGCCGAGGGCGAAGACGGCGACCACGGCCACGGTCACGGCCAGGCTCACCGCGGCGACCTGACCGAGTGCGGTCCAGTCGAGCTTCATGATGGGAACTCCCCTTGTCTCGTACGGCCTTGTCTCGTACGGCCTTGTCTCGTACGGCCTTGTCTCGTACGGCCATATCTCGTACGGCGGCCGTCTCTCAGGCGGCCATGGCTGTCTCAGGCGGCCGTACCGACCTTGGTCGGCTCGGTGCCGCTGATCGTGACCTCGTGGGCGTCGTTCACGTTGTGCGCGGACACCGGGTTGCGCCGGGAGACGAGCACGATGCCGGCGGCCACGGCCGCGCCGACCAGGGCGACCACGGCCGTACCGAGGTTGCCGCCGTGCTTGACCGCGCTCGCCGAGACGCCGCCGACGAGGGCGGCGGCGGGCAGGGTGACCATCCAGGCCACGACCATGCGCCCGGCGACGCCCCAGCGGACCTCCGCCAGACGCCGGCCGAGGCCCGCGCCGAGGATGCTGCCCGAGGCGACCTGCGTGGTGGACAGGGCGAAGCCCAGGTGGGCCGAGGTGAGGATGACCGTCGTGGAGGCCGTCTCGGCGGCGAAGCCCTGCGGGGACTGGATCTCCGTGAGGCCCTTGCCCATGGTGCGGATGATCCGCCAGCCACCGAGGTAGGTGCCCAGGCCGATCGCCAGACCGGCCGAGGCGATCACCCACAGGGGCGGGCCCGCGTCGTGGCCCAGGGCGCCCGCCGAGATCAGGGTCAGCGTGATGACGCCCATCGTCTTCTGCGCGTCGTTGGTGCCGTGCGCCAGGGAGACGAGCGAGGCCGAGGCGATCTGCCCGACCCGGAAGCCCTTGGTGACGGACTGGCTGCGGGCGCGAGCGGTGAGCTTGTAGGCCAGGAACGTGGCCAGCAGCGCCGCGACCCCCGCGACGATCGGCGAGGCCACCGCCGGGATCAGCACCTTCTCGACAACCTTGTCAAAGTGCACGCCGTGCGACCCCGCGCCCACCCAGACGGCGCCGATCAGCCCGCCGAACAGCGCGTGCGACGAACTGGACGGCAGCCCGACCAGCCAGGTGAGCAAATTCCACAGAATGGCCCCGACGAGCCCGGCGAAGATCATGCCCGGACTGACGAGTGTGTCGTCCACGATGCCGCCGGAGATCGTCTTGGCGACCTCGGTGGAGAGGAAGGCACCGACGACGTTCAGGACGCCGCTGATGAGCACGGCCGTCCTCGGTTTGAGCGCCCCCGTGGCGATGGAGGTGGCCATCGCGTTCGCCGTGTCGTGGAATCCGTTGGTGAAGTCGAAAGCGAGGGCCGTCACAATGACGACCGCCACCAGGAACGTGATGTGGTCCATTCCCCAATGCAAACAAGCTCGGGCCAATTCGCGGCGAACCGCTGGCAAAGCGTGTCCCAGGAGTCGGCGCGCTGTTGGTAAGGGTCCTGCGAAGCCGCGGTGGTGACCGCGCCGGATCTACGATCGCCCCCATGAGCATCCGCTGGACGTACGCCTTCGTCGACCGCCCCGTCGCGTCCTTCGCCCGGGCCCACGCGTTCTGGACCGCGGTGACGGACACGCGGCTGTCCGGGTTCCGGGGCGATCAGGGGGAGTTCGTGACGCTGCTGCCCGGCTCCGGCGCCGACGCCTGTGTGAAGGTCCAGGGGGTCGACTCGGGTTCCGGTGGCGCGCATCTCGACTTCGCGGTGGACGACGTTGCGGGGTTCGTGGGGTCGGCGCTTCAGCGGGGCGCGGGGATCGCCGCCGAGCACGAGGGGTGGGCCGTACTGCGCTCGCCCGCCGGGCAGTTCTTCTGTGCCGTGCCCTGGCACGGGGAGTCGCTACGGCCGCCCGTGGTGCACGGCAGTCGGCTCGACCAGGTCTGCGTCGACGTACCGCTCTCGCTGTACGAGGCCGAAGTCGGCTTCTGGAGCGACCTGTTGGCCGACTGGACGTCGGCGCCCGGCTCCCGCCCGGAGTTCCATGTGCTCAGGCCGCCGGCCGGGCTGCCGGTCCGCATCCTGCTCCAGCGGCTCGGCGAGAAGCGGGGTGGCAAGGAACGGCTGGGTGAACAACGGGCCAACTCCGCCCACCTGGACCTCGCCTGCGCGGACATCGCGGCGACCCGCGCCCGGCACGAGGAGCTGGGCGCGGCCTTCGTCGCCCAGGGTGCCCACTGGACGGTGATGCGGGATCCGGCGGGCGGCGTCTACTGCCTGACGGGGCGGGATCCGGAGACGGGCGGTCTGCCTGGCGCTAGCGCGAGCTGAAGACGCAGAGCCTGTCCACCGGGCCGTCCTCGTTCGGCGTGGGCGTCGTGCACGCCGATTCCCACCCCTCCGGGGGCGACGGCACTGCAGTGGTGGGGCCGGCCCGCTCCCAGACGTAGGGACCCCGCGGCTCCGCCGCGTCCCGCAGCCACAGCGTCAGCCCGCCCGCGACGGCCACGAGAACCACCCACACGGCCACGGCCCACCGCCATAACCGGCGTGCCGTCACCCCCACGCCTCCACGTCCACCACCGCGTCCACCGGAACGGGCCCGTACACATGGGGGAACGCCTCTCCCCCCGGCTCCGGCGCCTCGTACTTCAGCGGCGCGTCGAGCCGCGCGGGGTCCACGACCAGGACCACGAGTTCGTCGGGGCCGTCGTAGGAGCCGTACAGGAAGTCGGCCACGGCCGGGAGTTGCGCGCGGGTCGAGCAGTGGATGAAGCCCTCCTCCTGGAGGGTGCGGCCGCGCGTCGACATCTCGTACGCGCCGCGCTCGCGGGCCGCGTCCCACAGGGAGCGCTCGGTGATGTGGAGGATGAACGTCTGTTCGGGCATGTGTCCACGCTACGGCTTCAGCCGGGCCGCCCGCGCGTGCAAATAGCGCTGCTCCGGCAGGCTCAGGGTCCTGGCGGCAGCGGCCTCGTAGGCGGCACGTGCCTCGTCGTGCGCGCCCGCCCGCTCCAGCAGATGACCGCGGACCGCGTCCAGCCGGTGCCCCGCACCCAACTCGCCCTCCAGTTCCGCCAGTTCGTCCAGCCCCGCGCGCGGCCCCTGGACCATGGCCACGGCGACGGCGCGGTTGAGACGCTCGACGGGCCCGGGGACGAGGCGTACGAGGATGTCGTAGAGGCCGAGGATCTCCTCCCAGTCGGTGGCCTGGGCGGAGGGTGCCTCGTCGTGGACGGCGGCGATGGCGGCGCGCAGCTGGTACGGGCCGGCGCGCCCTTGGGAGAGGGCGCCGGTGACCAGGGCGACGCCCTCGTCGATCGCGGCCTTGTCCCAGCGGTCGCGGTCCTGTTCGTCGAGCGGGACGAGTTCGCCGTGCGGGCCGGTGCGCGCGTCGCGGCGGGCGTCGGTGAGCAGCATCAGGGCGAGCAGCCCGGCCGCCTCGCCGTGGCCGGGGAGGAGACGGTGGACCTCGCGGGCCAGCCGGATCGCCTCGCCGGCGAGTTCCCGCCGCTGCAGGGCGGTACCCGAGGTGGCCGTATAGCCCTCGTTGAAGATCAGGTACAGGGTCTGGAGGACCGCGGGCAGCTGCTCCTCCCCGCTGTCGGGGCGCGCGAAGCGGACGCCGCGGACCTTCTGCTTGGCCCGGCTGATGCGCTGGGCCATGGTCGTCTCGGGGACCAGGTAGGCGCGGGCGATCTCCGCCGTGGTCAGACCGCCGACGGCGCGCAGGGTGAGGGCGATCTGGGCGGGCGGGGTCAGGTCGGGGTGGCAGCACAGGAACAGCAGGGTGAGGGTGTCGTCCTCGCGGGGAGCGCGGTCCGCGCCGGGCGGCGGTGCGGTGAAGGCGTCGCGGGGCGACAGCGCCGCGACCTTCTCCTCGCGGGCCCGGCGAGCCTCCTCCGCGCGCAGGGCGTCGGTCAGCCGGCGCGCGCCGACCTTGATCAGCCAGCCGCGCGGATTGTCGGGGACGCCGGTGCGCGGCCACTGTTCGGCGGCGGCGAGCAGTGCCTCCTGCACGGCGTCCTCGGCGGTGTCGAAGTGGCCGTACCGTCGCACCAGCGCGCCGAGGACCTGCGGCGCGTGACGGCGCAGCAGGTCCTCGGTCTCGGGCGTGACGCTCATGTCGGGTCGGGCGCTCCCGGGGCTTGTACGGCTCGTACGCCTCGGACGGCTCAGACGTCCCCGGAGCCGTCGTCGATGGGCCGGATCACCACGGGGTACGTGGGTGCCCCGGCGGGCTGGGGGCACTGCAGGACGCGCTCGGCGATCTCCGTGGCCCGTTCCAGGCTCGCGCAGTCCAGCACCCAGTACCCGGCCAGCAGCTCCTTGGTCTCGCTGTACGGCCCGTCGGTGATCGCCGCCTTGCCGTCGTCGCCCAGGGTGACGTGCCGGGTCTTCGCGGGCTCGGCCAGCCCGTGTCCGTCGACCATCTCGCCGCTCTCGGCGAGGTCGTTGTTGAGGTCGCCCATGAAGGCGTACATCGCCTGGACGTCCTCCTGGCTCCAGGCCACGGAGTTCTCGGACCCCTTGCCCTGCATCGCCTCGTAGTCCTCCTGCGTGCCCTGCACCATGACCAGGTACTTCATCAGTCCGCTCCTTCGCTTTCCGTCGGCTCGGGCCACCGTTTCGGCGGCTCTCACAGGGGACGTCGGAGCCGGTCCGGGATTCTCGACAGGGGTTCAGGAATTCTTCGCGGAAGGTTCCTCGGGCTGCTCGGGCCGCTCGGGCCGCTCGGGCTGCTCGGGCTGCTCGGGCTGCTGGTGGTGGTGCGCGTGGTGCTCTTCGTGCTCGGCGCCGCTCTCGGCGTACGCGCCGCACTCGGGGTTCCGGCACGGGCCGGCCACCCATGTGGGGACCCAGGCGCCCAGCGTCTTGTGGCGCCGGACGACCGTGTCGACGGGCTGTCCGCAGTCGGGACAGTGGTGCTCTGCGCTGCTGCCCATGCCCTCAGAGTAGGGCGGGAGAGGGCTCAGCGCTTCCTGCTGTACGTACGAACCACGGCGCCGTTGCCGAACGAGCGGACCTCGCCGAGGGTGAACTCGGTGACGGCGAAGTCCGAGCCGAACATCGGCATGCCCGTGCCGTACACGACGGGGTAGGTCTTGATGACGAGTTCGTCGATCTCGTCGAGCAGCGCGCCGGCGAGCTGCGAGCCGCCGCACAGGTAGATCCCGAACTCGCTGTCCTCGGCCTTGAGTTCGCGGACCTTGGCGACCAGGTCGTCGCCGACGATCTCGACGTTCGGGTGGGGCGACTCGGTCAGGGTGCGCGAGGCGACGTACTCCCGCATATGGGCGTACGGGCTGGTCATGCCGTCCTTCAGTGCCAGGTCGTAGCTCCCGCGGCCCTGGATGACCGTGTCGAACCTGCGGTTCGGGAAGTCGTCGGTGCCGATGGCCCGGCGGACGATGACCGGATTGGTCTCCGGGTACTCCGCCTTGAGGAACTCCAGGAACTCCTCGTCGACGAACGGGTACATCGTCGTGGCGTCACCGTCCGGGCCGCCGATGAAACCGTCGATCGAACAGGCGATGAAGTAGGTGAGCTTTCGCAAGCCGGTCTCTTTTCGTAGGGTGTCAAACAACCACTCCGGTTGTAGTGCTTCAGTTGTAGTACTTCGCTTGTAGTGGTTGCAAGGACATTTAGGGACCGAGTGAAAGTGAGAAAGGGGATTCCGTATGGCGGGCAATCCGGAGCGTCGTGCCGCCCTCGTCGACGCGGGCGTCGAGGTGCTCGCCCGTGAGGGCGCACGCGGGCTGACCTTCCGCGCGGTGGACACCGAGGCCGGGGTGCCGGTGGGCACCTCCTCCAACTACTTCACCGGCCGCGACGACCTGCTCCGCCAGATCGACGCCCGCCTGCACGTACGGCTGGCGCCCGACCCCGCGGTGATCACCGAGCTGCTGGCCCGGCCCAAGGACCGCGCCCTGGTCACCGCGTTCATGCATGACCTGATGGGCCGCGCGACCCGCGACCGGACGGGCTATCTGGCCCTGCTGGAGATGCGCCTGGAGGCCACCCGCCGTCCCGAGCTGCGCTCCTCCTTCACCCGGACCGTGCGCGGCGACCTCGACGAGGCCATGCAGTTCCACCGCGACGCCGGGCTGCCCGGGGGCGACGAGGTCGTCACCGTGCTCTATCTCGCGATGCTCGGGCTGCTCCTGGAGCATCTGACACTGCCGGACGTGCTGGAAGGCGTCCTGCCCGGGGTGGGTGTGCCGGAAGGGCTGGTGGAGCGGATCGCGGCGACGATCGTGCCCGCGAAGTAGGCCGAGCCCCCTGGACTCAGCCCCGCGGCTCGCGCCACATCGGCCACATCCGGGGGCCGTCCGGGAGGTCGAGGGGGCGGCCCTGCCGGGCGAAGCCGAGGCGTTCGTACAGTTTCCGGCTGCGCCCGCTGCTCGCCTCCAGATACGCGGCCAGGCCCTCCCGGTCGCAGCGGTCGAGGACCGAGTTGAGGAGGGCGGTACCGAGTCCCTCGCCCTGGCGTTCGGGGGCCGTGGCGATCATCCACAGGTATTCGTGCGCACGACCCGTCGGGTGGATGCCGTCCGTCAGGCGGCCGATCAGCTCGACGCGCTCGTTCTGCGGATCGACGGCCTCGCGCAGCCGCGCGGGTCCTTCCTCGTCGTGGTCCGGCTCGTCGGCCGGTACGGATATCCACAGGGCGCACGCCGTGCCGTCCTCGGTGACGTCGATCCGGCCGACGGCGAGCACGATGTCGGTGAACGCGGCCATGAGCCGGGGGTGGGCGGCACGTCGGTGCTCCTCGCCCGGGAACACCCAGCCGCTGACCGGATCGTCCTGGAAGGCCGCGTCCAGCAGCCGAGCCACCAACTCCCGGTCCCCTTCGCCCGCCGTCCGGATCGCCACGCCCATGTCTTCCCGCCCCTTCGCGTCAACTGCCGTTGATCGTAGGGCGATGCGGACGCGTGTGCCGTCCGCGGGCGGAGTCTGTCGAGATCCGCACGGTCCACGGATCCGTACGGTACGCAGAGGCGGGCCCCGCACACCGTGGGGATGTGCGGGACCCGCCGGGCCGGAGCCGCTCGGCGGCCGTACGGGGTCAGGAACCGTACGGTCCCGGGGCTCCGGGGTCCTCACGACCGCCGGCCGCCGCGGCCTCGGTCACCGGCTCGTCGCTGTGTCAGTTGTTGCGCCGCGTCACGAACTCCGCCAGAGCCAGCAGTCCGCCCGCCTCCTCCGGGTCGGGCACCGCACGGGCCAGTTCCTGCATGGCGCGGGCCATCCGCTCGGCGGCCTGGGCCTGCGCCCAGTCACGGCCACCCGCCCGCTCCACGGCGAGCGCGGTCCGCTGGAGGTCCTCCTCGTCGTACGGCACCTCGTACAGCGCGGCCAGCTCCGCCGCCGCCGGACCACCGGAGGTCAGCGCGGCGACCACCGGCAGGGACTTCTTGCGGGCGGCGAGGTCCGCGCCGGCCGGCTTGCCGGTGTGACACGGGTCGCCCCATATGCCGATCACGTCGTCGATGAGCTGGAAGGCGAGCCCGGCCTCCCGGCCGAACGCGTCCAGCGCCACCACGTCCTCGTCCGCCGCGCCCGCGTACAGCGCCCCGAGGGCACACGCGCACCCCAGCAGCGCCCCGGTCTTGGCCTCGGCCATGGCGAGCACCTCGTCCAGCCCGACCTCGCCCGGCCCCCGCTTCTCCAACGCCGTGTCGGCCTGCTGGCCGGCGCACAGTTCGACGACGCAGTCCGCGAGCCTGGCGCCGGCCGCCGCGGACGCGGGATGCGGGTCCTCGGCGAGCAGCCGCAGGGCCAGGGCCTGCAGGGCGTCCCCGGCGAGGATCGCGTCGGCGTCGCCGAACACGGTCCAGGCGGTGGCCCGGTGCCTGCGGGTGGCGTCCCGGTCCATCACGTCGTCGTGCAACAGCGTGAAGTTGTGAACCAGTTCCACCGCCACCGCCGCCCGAAGGGCCGCCGCCCGGGCCCGTGGGCCGCCGAGCGCGGCGGCCGCGGTGAGGACGAGGGCGGGCCGGATCGCCTTGCCGGCGTTGCCTGCCGCCGGGGTGCCGTCCGCGTGCTCCCAGCCGAAGTGGTAGCGCGTGATCCGGCGCAGGGAGGTGGGCAACGCCTCGACGGCGGCGCGCAGTTCGGGGTCGACCGTCGCCCGGACCCGCTCCAGGATCGCCGCCGCCTCGGGCCCGTCGAGCGGACCCGGACCGTCGTCCCTGTCGGTCGCGATGGAACCCCGCCTTTCGAGCGTCTCCGTGGACGGCCGCACCCCGGCGGGGCGCGTGTGCGTCTCCGTCATGAACTCACCCATGGCATCGCCTCGGAGAGTCGGCGGGCAGTGGCATTTCCGCTACGGCTGGGCGCCTACCCGGAGGGTCCACCCGCGCGGGGGCCACCGGACACGGCGGGCCCCCGACGAGGGTCCGGGCGGCGGAGAACCGGGCGGGCAGGGTCACCGCCAGCGCCCGATCTCGACGTTCTCCAGCACACCGAGGGCGTCCGGCACCAGGACCGCGGCCGAGTAGTAGGCCGTGACCAGGTACTTGATGATGGCCTGTTCGTTGATGCCCATGAAGCGGCAGGACAGGCTCGGCTCGATCTCGTCCGGGATGCCCGCCTGCTGGAGCCCGATGACGCCCTGATCCGACTCGCCCGTACGCATGGCGATGATCGAGGTCGTACGGGCGTCGGTGACCGGGATCTTGTTGCACGGGAAGATCGGCACCCCGCGCCAGGTGGGGATGCGGTTGCCGCCCACCTCGATCGTCTCGGGAACCAGTCCGCGCTTGTTCAGCTCACGCCCGAACGCGGAGATCGCGCGCGGGTGGGCGAGGAACAGCTTGGTGCCGCGCCGCCGGCAGAGCAGCTCGTCCATGTCGTCGGGGCTGGGCACGCCGTCGTGCGGCTGGAGCCGCTGGTCGTACTCGCAGTTGTGGAGCAGGCCGAACTCGCGGTTGTTGACGAGCTCGTGCTCCTGGCGCTCCTTCAGCGCCTCGACCGTCAGCCGCAACTGCTGCTCGGTCTGGTTCATCGGCTGGTTGTACAGGTCGGCCACGCGCGAGTGGATGCGCAGCACGGTCTGCGCGATGCTCAGTTCGTACTCACGGGGCCTGGCCTCGTAGTCGACGAAGGTGTGCGGGATGTCCGGCTCACCGCTGTGGCCGGCCGCGAGGTCGACCTCCTTCTCGCCGTACTTGTTGGTGCGCTGTGAGGGGGTCGCCCGCAGCCGCTCCAGGTGCCCGCTCAGCGACTCGGCGCGCTCCGCGACCCGCTCGACCTCCTGGCGGGGCAGGACCAGCACCGTGCACGCGGTGACCGCGCGGACCGTGTACTCCCAGATGGCGTCGGAGTCGAGCAGCGCCTGCTCACCGAGGTAGGCGCCGTCGGCGAGGACGCCGAGGGACTCGTCCTCGCCGTAGGGTCCGGTGCCGAGCTTTTCCACCCTGCCGTGCGCCAGCAGGTACACCTCGTCGGTCGGACTGCCGAACGAGGCGATCAGCGTCCCTGCCGCGAACTCCCGCTGCTGGCAGCGCTGGGCGAGCTCCGAGAGCACGTCCTCGTCGTCGTACGACCGCAACGCCGGCAGTTCCGTCAGCTCGGCCGGGATGACCTCGACGCGGTCTCCGGTCTTCACGAACGTGATGCGTCCGTCCCCGACGGCGTACGTCAGGCGCCGGTTCACCCGGTACGTGCCGCCCTGCACATTCACCCAGGGCAGCATGCGCAGCAGCCAGCGGGAGCTGATCTCCTGCATCTGGGGTGCGGACTTGGTCGTGGTGGCCAGGTTCCGCGCGGCCGCAGTGCCGAGACTCTGCTGCGGCTGGCCCTGCTCCGTGCGGACCTCTTCGCCTACCGACATAAGGAATTGCCCTCCCGGTCGTGCACCGGCACCGCTCTGGCGCCACGCATCGCGATCTCCATGTCCGAGCCTTGCATCACGGAGGGTGCCGGTGCTATTACCCGAAAGAGCGGGAATGGATCACCGTCCGCCTGGGCAAATAGGGGGACCTTGTCCAGTCGCGACGCTCTCTCGCGCGGTCACGACGGTCGTCCCGAACCCGCCACGCCACGTGTCCGAAACACATCGCACACCGTGCGAGGCGAGGAGTCCCGTCTGCCCGTTCTCGGTAAAGCACCGAAACGAGACGGCCGCGAACGGCGGCCGGCGTTCGGCGTGAAGGAGGCGGCCGTGGCCACACCCATGTCCGCGAGCAGATTCCTGGAGAGACTCAGGGCCGAGGGCGCGACGGTCGTCGAGGTCGGCGACTGGGAGCACCACAACCGCAACCATGTGGGCCCGTGGGGTCCCATGCACGGAGTGATGATCCACCACACCGTGACCAAGGGCAGCGCGCACACGGTGGACCTGTGCCGCAACGGCTACGAGGGGCTGCCGGGCCCGCTCTGCCACGGCGTCATCACCAAGGACGGCCGGGTCCACCTGGTCGGCTACGGCCGCGCCAACCACGCCGGCCTCGGCGACGACGACGTCCTGCGCGCGGTCATCGCCGAAACGGCGCTGCCGCCCGACAACGAGGCCAACACCGACGGCAACCGGCACTTCTACGGCTTCGAGTGCGAGAACCTGGGCGACGGACAGGACCCGTGGCCACAGCCCCAGCTGGAGGCGATCGAACGGGTCTCGGCGGCCGTCTGCCGTCATCACGGGTGGACGGAGCGCTCGGTGATCGGGCATCTGGAGTGGCAGCCCGGGAAGGTTGACCCGCGCGGGTTCACGATGGCGTGGATGCGGGAGCGGATCCGGGAGCGGTTGACGTAGGGCCGGGCGACAATGACCGGGTGACCAGCCCCGACCTCACCGCCCTCCACCCCCGGCTCCCCTCCCCCGCACAGGAGTCGGCGGACGAGCGGTTCACGCGGCGGGGCGTGCGGCTGCTCCTCAAGCGCGACGACCTGATCCACCCGGAACTGATCGGCAACAAGTGGCGCAAGCTCGCGCCGAACCTGGCGGCCGCCGCGGGCCGTACGGTCGTCACGTTCGGCGGCGCCTACTCCAACCATCTGCGCGCCACCGCCGCCGCCGGCCGCCTCCTCGGCCTGCGCACGGTCGGCGTGGTCCGCGGCCAGGAACTGGCCGACCGCCCCCTCAACCCGTCCCTCGCGCGCTGCGCGGCCGACGGTATGCGGCTGCACTTCGTCGACAGGTCGACGTACCGCCGCAAGACCGAGCCGCAGACGCTGGCGGCCGTCCTGCGCGCGGCGGACGCGGAGGGGGCGTACGTCGTCCCGGAAGGCGGCAGCAACGCCCTTGCCGTACGCGGATGCCGGGCGCTCGGCGAGGAGCTGCGCGGGCGGGCCGACGTGGTCGCGGTGGCGTGCGGGACGGGCGGCACGATGGCGGGCCTGGCGGCCGGTCTCGGTCCCGGGCAACGGGCCCTGGGCGTCCCCGTCCTCAAGGGCGGGTTCCTGGCCGACGACATACGGGAGCTGCAGGCAGAGGCGTTCGGCGGCCCGCGGGGCGACTGGCGGCTCGACGAGCGGTTCCACTTCGGCGGATACGCCCGTACGACACCGGAACTCGACGCCTTCGCCGAGGACTTCGAGGCACGGCACGGAATGGCTGTCGAGCGTCTCTATGTCGCCAAGTTGCTGTACGGACTTGTCGCCCTGGCCGAGGAGGGCGCCTTTCCGCCCGGGTCGACGGTGGCGGCCGTGGTCACCGGGTCACCGTGGCCCGCGGCGGCCGCTCACTCCGCCTCCCGGTAGGCCGCCGCCTCCTCCAGGTCGAGCCTGCGCAGCAGCGTCCGCAGCATCTCGTCGTCGATGTACCGACCGTCGCGCAGCTTCACGAACACCGTGCGTTCGGCGCCGATCACCTCGCGGGACAGCCGGCGGTAGGTGTCGTCGACGGACTCGCCGGTGACGGGGTTGGCCTGGCCCAGGCGCTCCCAGACGGAGTTGCGGCGGCGTTCCAGGACCGCCCGCAGTCGGTTGGCCAGCGGGTCGGGAAGCGCGTTGCGCTCGTCGGAGAGGAGTTCCTCCAGGCGTCGTTCCGCGGCCCGGGATGCCTGCGCCTGGGCGTTGGCCTCGGCGAGGGTCTCGGCCTGCGCGTCCCGGCCGGGGAGTTTCAGCAGGTGGATCAGGGGCGGCAGGGTCACGCCCTGGACGACCAGGGTGCCGATGACGGTGGTGAAGGTGAGGAAGAGGATCAGGTTACGCTCGGGGAACGGCTCGCCGCCGTGCATCGTGAGCGGGATCGAGAAGGCGATGGCCAGCGAGACCACGCCGCGCATCCCGGCCCAGGAGATGACGAACGGCGCCTTCCAGGTCAGGCCGCCCTCGCGGGCTCTGATCCGCGCCGACATCATGCGCGGCAGGAACGTCGCCGGATAGACCCATACGAACCGCGAGACGACGACCACGAGGAAGACGGCGACCGCGTACCAGGCGGCGGGGCCGCCCTCGTACTCCCCGAGGCCCTTCAGGACCACCGGCAGTTGCAGTCCGATCAGCGCGAACACGGCCGACTCCAGCACGAACGCGACCATCTTCCACACCGCCTCCTCCTGGAGCCGGGTGGCGAAGTCGACCTCCCACGCGCGGTGTCCCAGGTACAGCGCGACGACCACCACCGCCAGCACTCCGGAGGCGTGCACCTGCTCGGCGGCCGCGTAGGCGACGAACGGGATCAGCAGCGAGAGCGTGTTCTGCAGCAGCGCTTCCTTCACGTGCGTGCGCAGCCAGTGGATCGGCACCATCAGCACCAGCCCGACCCCGATGCCGCCGAACGCCGCCAGCAGGAAGTCGCCGATGCCGCCGGCCCAGCTCGCGCCCTCGCCGACGGCCGCCGCGAGGGCGACCCGGTAGGCGGTGATCGCGGTGGCGTCGTTCACCAGGGACTCGCCCTGCAGGATCGTGGTGATCCGGGACGGCAGCCCCACCCGGCGTGCCACGGCCGTGGCGGCGACCGCGTCCGGCGGCGCCACGACCGCGCCCAGCACCAGGGCCGCCGTCAGCGGCAGATCCGGTACGACGAGATAGGCCGCCCAGCCGACGGCGAAGGTCGCGAAGAGCACGTACCCGACCGACAGCAGCATCACGGGCCGCATCTGCGCCCGCAGATCCAGGTAGGAGCTGTCCGTCGCCGCGCTGTGCAGCAGCGGGGGCAGCACCAGGGGCAGGACGATGTGCGGGTCGAGCGTGTACTCGGGCACCCCCGGCAGATACGACACGGCGAGCCCCGCGGCGACCAGCAGCAGCGGCGCCGGCACGGGCGAGCGCCGAGCGGCCGCGGCCACGGCGGCGCTCCCCGCCACCAGCAACAGCAGCGGCATCACATCCATGGTTCTCGCCCGCCCTCGTTTTTCCCGCGCGGCCATCGTCGCGGCCGTCGTAACCTGGCAATCATGAAACAGTGCACGCACGCCGACGCGCTGCCGCACCCGGAACCCGAGGCGCTGAACGAGACGTGCCCGGAGTGCCTGGCGGAAGGCATGCACCCCGTACAACTGCGGCTCTGTCTCAGCTGCGGGCACGTCGGCTGCTGCGACTCGTCGCCGGGGAGGCATGCGACAGAACACCACAAGGAGTCCGGTCACCCGGTGATGCGGACCTTCGAGCCGGGCGAGGAATGGCGTTGGTGCTTCGTCGACCACGTACTCGTGTGACCCTGGATCCGGACGGTTCGACCGTCTGACGTCTGGGTACGTCAACCCGGCGCGCGCTCTTCCCAATTGGAGCCGCAGACCCCTAGACACGGAGCGTATCCACAGGTTTACTGTGAGTGACGGCAAGGGGTTGGGGTCCTGGGGACAGGAAAGTTCAGGGCGCGATAGCGTCACCGCTGAACCACACATCGCGTTACCCCGGGGGGCGACCCTCGGCCCCGAGAAGCTTGTACCACCTTGGAGGTGAGGGTGTCCCAGATCGCAGGCGAGCCCGCGACCCAGGACTTCGTGGAAGTCCGGCTGCCGGCCGCGGGTGCCTACCTGTCGGTGCTACGTACGGCGACTGCCGGCCTCGCGGCCCGTTTGGACTTCACGCTCGACGAGATCGAGGACCTGCGCATCGCGGTGGACGAGGCCTGCGCGATCCTGCTCCAGCAGGCCGTGCCCGGCTCGGTGCTCAGCTGTGTCTTCCGACTCGTCGACGACTCGCTCGAGGTCACCGTCTCGGCCCCGACCACGGACGGCCACGCCCCCTCCAGGGACACCTTCGCCTGGACCGTCCTGTCGGCGCTCGCGGGCAAGGTCTCCTCCGCCGTGGACGAGGACAAAACCGTTTCGATCAGCCTCTACAAACAGCGCGGCGCGGGACCCGGGCCGGCGTGAGGAACGGGGACGGGCCGGTGCGGGACGAAGAGCGCGGCACACGGGAGCTGTCGGACGGCACTGCCCCCTTCTCGGAAGCAGCCGAGAGCCCGGGGGCGGGCCCGAGCGGTCCGAGCGGTTCCCGACGCATGGCGGACGGCATCGACGGCATCCCCGAGCAGGCCCGGCCGCACCCGGAGGACGACTCCGCGGAGGTGGGCCTCCTGGCCGAGGGACGGGATGACGAAGGTGCCGTGCAGGGCGCGCCTCTGGGCGGGCGGATGGGGGTCTCCCCGGTCCGAGTAGAGGCGAGGGCTCGGGAGAGGGCAACGGGCGGGACGATGAGCGAGCACCAGCGAAACGCCGAGGACGAGGCGACGAGCACGCACAGCGTGCAGGCCACGCGGCACGACCCTCAGGACCGCAGCGGGGCGCGCGCCATGTTCATCGAGCTGCGCAAGCTGCAGGACGGCAGCGCCGAGTACGCGGAACTGCGCAACCGGCTGGTCCGTATGCACCTGCCGCTCGTCGAGCACCTCGCGCGTCGCTTCCGCAACCGCGGCGAGCCGCTCGACGATCTCACCCAGGTCGCCACCATCGGGCTGATCAAGTCGGTCGACCGGTTCGACCCGGAGCGCGGCGTCGAGTTCTCGACGTACGCGACGCCGACGGTGGTCGGCGAGATCAAGCGGCACTTCCGCGACAAGGGCTGGGCGGTCCGCGTTCCGCGCCGGCTCCAGGAGCTGCGCCTCGCCCTGACGACCGCCACGGCCGAGTTGTCCCAGCAGCACGGGCGCTCCCCCACGGTCCATGAGCTCGCCGAGAAGCTGGCGATCTCGGAGGAGGAGGTCCTGGAGGGCCTGGAGTCCGCCAACGCGTACTCCACGCTGTCCCTGGACGTCCCCGACACGGACGACGAGTCCCCGGCGGTCGCGGACACCCTCGGCGCGGAGGACGAGGCGCTGGAGGGCGTCGAGTACCGCGAGTCCCTCAAGCCGCTGCTGGAAGACCTTCCGCCGCGCGAGAAGCGGATCCTGCTGCTGCGTTTCTTCGGCAACATGACCCAGTCGCAGATCGCGCAGGAGGTCGGGATCTCCCAGATGCACGTGTCCCGCCTGCTGGCGCGCACACTGGCGCAGCTGCGGGAGAAGCTGTTGGTGGAGGAGTGACGGCGGTCGGCTACTTCTGATCCGGCGTGTTGCCGGGCCCCCGGATCCCGAGGGCCTCGGTGGTCGCCGGATTGACCAGAAGGACGAGCGTGGCAATCGCGCTCGCGGCGATCACGATGCCCGCCGGGATGGCGATGCTGTCCGCCTGCAACAGGCTGTAGGCCACCGGCAGCGCCAGGATCTGCGTGATGATGGACGGCCCTCGGCTCCAGCTGCGCCGGCCGAAAAGCCCCCGCGCGGCGAGCAGCGGCAGCAGCGCGAGAGCGACCAGAGTCACCCCCAGTGTGACGGCCTGCTGCCTGTCGTCCGGATCCCCGGCGAGCCCCAGCACCAGCACCCACACGCCCCCGACGGCAAGGCCCACGCCTTCCAGCGCGGTCAGCACGGCCGCATACGTCAGCCGCCGCGGACGCGGCTCGGCGGTTTCCGGGGTGGCGGGGTTCTGCTCCTTGGTCACCCCTGAAGGGTAGCCCTCCGCGATATCGCCTTCCCGCCTGCACCTGGCTGACTTCGGTCAACGCTTTTCAGCCCGTCCGGCGTTTGAGGACGAGGCCCGCAGGGCCGATGCGGGGGTCTGGGGGCGGCAGCCCCCAGCAGCCCGAGCCCCCAACGCCCCTCATTTCGCAGCGAGCGGCACCCCATAGCCCGGCCCAACCGGCGGAGCCCCCCGGTGTCGAGGCTCACGCCTCATCTCTTACTGGATCCCCACCTCGACCTGTGCCCGGTACCCCCCAGTAGGTACGCTGCAACCCATGCGTGCACTTCTCGTGGTCAATCCGGCAGCAACCACCACAAGCGCACGTACGCGCGATGTCCTGATCCATGCGCTCGCCAGCGAGATGAAACTCGAGGCCGTCACCACCGAGTACCGCGGCCATGCCCGCGACCTGGGCCGACAGGCGGCGGACAGCGACGATGTCGACCTGGTGGTCGCCCTCGGCGGCGACGGCACGGTGAACGAGGTCGTCAACGGACTGTTGCACAACGGCCCCGACCCGGAGCGCCTCCCCCGCCTCGCCGTCGTCCCCGGCGGCTCCACCAACGTCTTCGCCCGCGCCCTCGGTCTGCCCAACGACGCCGTGGAGGCGACCGGCGCCCTGCTCGACGCCCTGCGCGAGGGCAGCGAACGTACGGTCGGCATGGGCATAGCCGCGGGCACGCCGGGTACCGAGGACGAGGCGGTTCCGGCCAGATGGTTCACCTTCTGCGCCGGGCTCGGCTTCGACGCGGGTGTCGTCGGCCGGGTCGAGCAGCAGCGCGAACAGGGCAAGAAATCCACACACGCCCTTTACCTGCGCCAGGTGGTCCGCCAGTTCCTCCAGGAGCCCAACCGCCGACACGGCACGATCACGCTGGAGCGGCCGGGTCAGGACCCGGTGACCGATTTGGTGCTGTCCATAGTCTGCAATACCGCTCCGTGGACGTATCTGGGTAATCGCCCGGTGTACGCGGCCCCTAAGGCCTCGTTCGATACCGGGCTCGACGTACTCGGTCTCAGCCGTATGTCCACGGTCGCGGTTGCCCGGTATGCCACCCAGTTGCTCACTTCGTCCCCCGAGCGCGGGGCCCGTGGCAAGCATGCGGTCACACTGCACGACCTGGACCAGTTCACCTTGCATTCGAAGGTGCCGTTGCCCCTTCAGATGGACGGCGACCACCTCGGACTGCGTACGAGCGTGACGTTCACAGGCGTACGCCGTGCACTGCGTGTGATTGTGTGAGCGGAACGGGCTAAAGTCCTTTCACTCGAACGTTTAGGCCAGGATCCACCCCATGGAAGTACGGCTGTGACCTAGTCGACACCGAGGAATCAAAAAAAACTTTCCGGAAGGGGTTGTATCCGTCGCTGAGGTTTGCGAGTCTCTACGTGGCGATCGGGACGGCCCGCAATACCGGCCTCCACTGATCACCGGAATCCCCCTTCAAATCACAGGACCCACGCCAGGGAACCTGGCGGTCGGCCCTTCACTTGTTGAGGGATTCGTGAAAGCGTTCACATTCACAAGCAATCAGCACGTAATACCAAGGAGAGGTAGCAGCCATGGACTGGCGTCACAACGCCGTTTGCCGCGAGGAAGACCCCGAGCTCTTCTTCCCCATCGGCAACACCGGTCCTGCGCTGCTGCAGATCGAGGAAGCCAAGGCCGTCTGCCGTCGCTGCCCGGTTATGGAGCAGTGTCTGCAGTGGGCGCTCGAGTCCGGCCAGGACTCCGGCGTCTGGGGTGGTCTCAGCGAGGACGAGCGCCGCGCCATGAAGCGCCGCGCCGCCCGCAACCGGGCCCGTCAGGCCTCCGCCTGACAACACCCGCCCCGCAAACAGCCTGAGCTTGGCGGCGCGTACAGCGAGTACGCATCTCCCGCCCCCGAGCCGCAGCGCGCAGTACCCCCGATGCGCAGCAAACGCTGGCAACGAGCATGTTGAGCCCCAGCCCCCTGAACGGGCTGGGGCTCTTTGCTGTCCGCAACGCGCCGTAGTGCGACGGCAGGTCTACTTGTGCGCCCGCACCGGGATGTCGAGGATCACCCTCGTCCCCCGCTCCGGCGCCGGGACCATGTCGAACGTGCCGCCCAACTCGCCCTCCACCAGGGTCCGTACGATCTGGAGGCCGAGGTTGCCGGCGGTGTGCGGGTCGAAGCCGTCGGGCAGACCCACGCCGTCGTCCTGGACGGTGACCAGGAGGCGGGCCTGCTTGGTCGTGCCGCCGCGGACGGCCGAGACCTCGACCGCGCCGCTGTCCCCCTCGCGGAAGCCGTGCTCCAGGGCGTTCTGGAGGATCTCGGTCAGGACCATCGACAACGGCGTGGCGACCTCGGCGTCCAGGATGCCGAAGCGGCCGGAGCGGCGGCCGGTGACCTTGCCGGGCGAGATCTCGGCGACCATCGCCAGGACGCGGTCGGCGATCTCGTCGAACTCCACGCGCTCGTCGAGGTTCTGGGAGAGGGTCTCGTGCACGATCGCGATGGAGCCGACCCGCCGTACCGCCTCCTCCAGGGCCTCGCGGCCGCGGTCGGACTCGATGCGCCGGGCCTGGAGGCGGAGCAGGGCGGCCACCGTCTGGAGGTTGTTCTTCACCCGGTGGTGGATCTCCCGGATGGTCGCGTCCTTGGTGATCAACTCGCGCTCGCGACGGCGCAGTTCGGTCACGTCCCTCAGCAGCACCAGCGAACCGATGCGTGTGCCCTTGGGCTTGAGCGGGATCGCCCGGAACTGGATGACGCCGTCGCCCGACTCGATCTCGAACTCGCGGGGGGCCCAGCCGCTGGCGACCTTGGCGAGGGCCTCGTCCACCGGCCCGTGGGTCGGTGCGAGTTCGGCGGTGGTCATGCCCAGGTGGTGGCCGACGAGGTCGGCGGCGAGGCCGAGGCGGTGGTACGCGGAGAGCGCGTTCGGGGAGGCGTACTGGACGATGCCGTCGGCGTCGACGCGGATCAGGCCGTCGCCGACGCGCGGCGAGGCGTCCATGTCGACCTGCTGGTTGGCGAACGGGAAGGAGCCGGCCGCGATCATCTGCGCGAGGTCCGAGGCGCTCTGGAGGTACGTCAGCTCCAGGCGGCTCGGGGTGCGGACGGTCAGCAGGTTGGTGTTGCGGGCGATGACGCCCAGGACGCGCCCGTCCCGGCGTACCGGAATCGACTCGACGCGGACCGGTACCTCCTCGCGCCACTCGGGGTCGCCCTCGCGCACGATCCGGCCCTCGTCGAGCGCGGCGTCGAGCATCGGGCGGCGGCCGCGCGGGACGAGATGGCCGACCATGTCGTCCTGGTAGGAGGTCGGGCCGGTGTTGGGCCGCATCTGGGCGACGGAGACATAGCGGGTGCCGTCGCTGGTGGGGACCCACAGGACGAGATCGGCGAAGGAGAGGTCGGAGAGCAGCTGCCACTCCGAGACCAGCAGGTGGAGCCACTCGAGGTCGGAGTCGTCGAGGGCCGTGTGCTGGCGTACGAGTTCGTTCATGGAGGGCACGTGGCCGAGCGTACCTGGCGGTACGGACATGGTTCGAAACCAGCCACCGCGGAGGCGATCCAGCCGATGGAAGGCCCTCGGAAACACCCGCGGGCCGCGGCGCCTGAGAGGGACCCTCAACCCTCCCGGCACCGCAGCCCGGAGCAACATCGGCCGTGGGGTGTGCGGTCCCGGTCGGCCGAAGGATGAGGACCCGGGGCAGTCAGGGCAGAGAGCTCCGGTTCCTCGGTCCGTCTTCCTGTGCGGGGAAGACGGAAGTCGGTGCGTTCTCGTACTACGCACTCCTCCGCAATTGTGGACTAGACCACTCTGATGTGTCCATGCGTTGGAGCCTGTTTGCTGTTGACGCTTCTTCGCGGGGTCCGACCAGTTGGAGGACTAGTGGGACGCCCTGGTATCCACCACGCAGCCTAACCCGTGTGGGTTCATGTGCGGGGCCAGTTGGCCATGGCAATTTCCGCGAGCGCCTCCGGTTCCTCCCGGCTCGCCCCCTCGCGCGCCTGTTGTGACCGGACGTATTCAGCGTGTCTCCGTCACTTTCGCCAGTGCCCGCGGTGCGTCCGGGTCCTGGCCCCGGGCGATGGTGACCTCGTACGCCAGGAGCTGCAGCGGGAGGATCTCCAGGATCGGCTGGAGTTCCTCGGCCACGCCGTCGGTGGGCAGGACGAAGCCCGCGGAGGCCTGCTCGACCTGGTGGCGGGCGCCGACGACGACCAGGTCGGCGCCCCGGCCGCGGAGCCGGTCGAGGACGGGCTGGAGGGCCTCGCCGCCCTTGCCGTCGGTGACGACGGCGATGACCGGGGAGACGTTGTCGACCATGGCGAGCGGGCCGTGCAGGAGGTCGGCGCCGGAGTAGGCGAGGGCCGGGATGTAGCTGGTCTCCATCAGCTTGAGGGCGGCTTCCCTGGCCGTGGGGTAGCCGTAGCCGCGGGAGGTGATCACCATGCGCTCGGCGAAGCGGTAGCGGGCGGCGAGGGCGCGGACCTCGTCCTGCCGGGCGAGCGTCTGCTCGGCGAGGTCGGGGAGCACCTTGGCGGCGGTGCCGTCGCCGCCGCGCAGGCCTTCGACGAAGAGGTACAGGGCGAGGAGGGAGGCCGTGTAGGTCTTGGTCGCGGGGAGGGCGCGCTCGGGTCCGGCCATGATGTCGAGGTGGTACTCGGAGACGGCGGCCAGCGGGGAGTCGGGGTTGTTGGTCACCGCGAGCGTGGTCGCGCCGGCCTCGCGGGCCGCCCGGGTCGAGGCGACGAGGTCGGGGGAGCCGCCGGACTGGCTGACGGTGACGACGAGGACGTCGGTGAGGTCGGGGCGGGCGCCGTAGGCGGTGGTGGTCGACATCGAGGTCAGGCCGCACGGCAGGCCGAGGCGGATCTCCAGGAGGTACTTGGCGTACAGGGCGGCGTTGTCGGAGGTGCCGCGGGCGGTGAGCAGGACGAAGCGGGGTGCGCGGGCGGCGATCTCCTGGGCGACCCGGCGGATGGCGGGGGCGCCGTGGGCGAGGACCCGGCGCAGCACGGCGGGCTGCTCGGCCATCTCGCGGGCCATGATCAGGCCGGGGCGTTCGTTGTGCGGGGCGTGGGGGTCGGGAGGGTACGGGGGCGTGGTGGTCATGGGCCCTTCCTGCTCTCGCGCTCGTCGTGCCGGGCAGGGCGCCCGGCGCTTCGGACGGACAGTCTCCATTCCACTCCCCCACGGGGAATGACGCCTTCCGGCGGACTCCCGAAATGTCCGCGGGACTTCCGTTCACCTGGGCTGCGGGGCTCCACTCTGTTAGATTGGTCTAGATTGGTCTAAACCACATAGCCCTTCAGGGTGCCCTTCGAGTCCCTCTTCAGATCGGCAGGCCCAGCGTGGAAGTTGTCATCGTTCCGGACGCCCAGGCGGGTGGCGAGCTGATAGCCGAGGCCATGGCCCAGCTGCTCGCGCGCAAGCCCGACGCCGTGCTCGGCGTGGCCACCGGGTCGACCCCGCTGCCTGTCTACACGGCGCTCGCGGCCAAGGTGCGCTCCGGTGCCGTGGATACCTCGCGGGCGCGGATCGCGCAGCTGGACGAATACGTGGGGCTGCCCGCCGAGCACCCGGAGTCGTACCGGTCGGTGCTGCGACGGGAGGTGCTGGAGCCGCTCGGGATCGGGATGGACGCGTTCATGGGGCCGGACGGCACGGCCGAGGACGTGCAGGGGGCGTGCCAGGCGTATGACGCGGCGTTGGCCGAGGCGGGGGGTGTCGATCTCCAACTGCTCGGGATCGGGACCGACGGGCACATCGGGTTCAACGAACCCTGTTCCTCGCTGGCCTCGCGGACCCGGATCAAGACGCTGACCGAGCAGACCCGGATCGACAACGCGCGGTTCTTCGACGGGGACATCGAGCAGGTGCCGCACCACGTCATCACGCAGGGGATCGGGACGATCCTGGAGGCGCGGCACCTGGTGCTGCTGGCCACCGGTGAGGGCAAGGCGGACGCGGTCGCCGCGACCGTCGAGGGGCCGGTCGCGGCCGTCTGCCCGGCGTCGGCACTCCAACTGCACCCGCACGCCACGGTCGTCGTCGACGAGGCCGCCGCGTCCAAGCTGAAGCTGGCCGACTACTTCCGGCACACCTACGTCAACAAGCCGGACTGGCAGGGGATCTAGGCGCGCCGCAGCGAACCGGCGCCACGCAGACAGAGCGCGGCGGCTCAGCCCTGGAGGGCGGTCGCCTCGTCGTCGCCCGGTTCGTCCTGGGCGGCCAGGCCCGCCACCCACAGCGGCAGCAGCCAGTGGAGCGTGAGGACGGCGACCAGGACGGGGGCCGCGTAGACCCGGAGGGCGTCGTCGTCGGCCGCGCCCGCCGCCAGCAGGCCGACCACGGAACCGAGCAGCAGCCAGGTCATCAGGCGGTGGGCGCGGGCGAGCACCCGCCTGCGTTCCGCCGACTGGCGTTCGTCCAGGACGTGTTCGCGCAGTTCCATCAGGCCCCGGGTGGCGCCGTTGATCACGCCGGTCGCCACCATCCAGGGCAGCATGAGCACCGCGGCGACGGCGGCGGACCACACCGGCTCGGCACGCGCGAGGCAGAAGTACCCGATCAGCGCGACGATGGCCGCGGTGAGCGTGACATGCGTGGCGACGACCAGTCGGCGGCGGGTGGCCGTGGCGTAGAGCGGGAGCGCTCGGCGGTCGTTCATCAGCCGCAGCATGCTCCGGTCGTGGCGCGTCAGGCGTGTGGTCGTCATGACTGTTTCCTCCCGTAGACCTCGTCCGTGAGCGGGCGGAACGGTTCGAGGGAGAACAGGGCCTCGACCGGCAGATCGAAGAACTTCGCGATCTTCAAAGCCAGGTCGAGGCTCGGGTTGTACTGCCCCCGCTCGATATAGCCGATGGTCTGGTAGTGGGCTCCCACTGCCTCGGCCAGGCTCTGGCGCGACACCTTCCGTTCGGCACGCACCATCGCCAATCTGTTGTGCACCTGCTCGCTCATGTATAAGAAGTACTACATTCGGAGAGAGAGGTGCAACAGCGGGGACAGCCGGCTGCCGGGACGACTGCCCGTGCCGGGCTCAGGTCCCGGCGATGACCTCCGCCGCCGCGCGGCCGCACACGCGGGCCGCGCCGTGGGTGGCGATGTGCAGGGCGCCGCGGGGCTCGGCCTGCGGGACGCCCATTTCGACCACGACGGTGTCGGGGCGGGCGTGCAGCAGGGTGTCGAGGGCCGTGGCCATCCAGGGGTGGCGGTGTTCGTCGCGGACCACGGCCACCACGCGGCGTCCACCGGACGCTTCCAGGGCCGCTCGGCCCGCGTCCGCGCCCGTGTAGCTGCCGGTCTCCGTGCCGGGGAGCAGGCGGGCCAGTTCGGCGGCGACGCCCCAGGGGGTCTCGTCCCCCACCGCGATGTTCGCGACCGGGGTGAAGGCGGCGACGTACGGCGGTTCGGTGAGGGGGGTGAAGGGGCCCGCGCCCTCCGCGCCGGTCACGGTCAACGCGCGCCGGGCCGCGACGAGGCCCACGTCCGGCCGCCGGCCGCCGTCGGCCGCCGGTGCGTCGGCCGACGTCCAGCGGGCCAGTTCGCGTACCCGTTCGGCCGCTTCCGCCAGCCGTTCCTCGGGGAGTTCGCCCGAGCGGACCGCCGCGACCAGGGCGTCGCGCAGACGGCGTACCGTCTCGTCGTCCGCCAGGCCGCCGCCCACGCAGATCGCGTCGGCGCCGGCCGCGACGGCGAGGACGCTGCCGCGTTCGATGCCGTAGGTGGCGGCGATGGCCTGCATCTCCATGCCGTCGGTGACGATCAGGCCGGTGTAGCCGAGCTCGCCGCGCAGGAGGTCGGTGAGGACCGGGCGGGAGAGGGTCGCCGGGTGGTCGGGGTCCAGGGCGGGGACGAGGATGTGCGCGCTCATCACCGCGCGGGTGCCGGCGGCCATCGCCGCGCGGAACGGGGCGAGTTCGCGGTCGGCCAGCACCGAGGCGTCCGCGTCGATGCGCGGGAGCGCGTGGTGGGAGTCGACGGCCGTGTCGCCGTGGCCCGGGAAGTGCTTGGTGCAGGCCGCTACGCCCGCCGCCTGGAGGCCGGTGACGTAGGCCGCGGTGTGGCGGGCCACCAGGGCCGTGTCGGCGCCGAAGGAGCGCACGCCGATCACCGGGTTCGCCGCGTTGGAGTTCACGTCGGCCGACGGGGCCCAGTTGAGGTTCACCCCGCAGGCGGCCAGGCGGCGGCCCAGTTCGAAGGCGACCTCCCGGGTCAGCTCCACGTCGTCCACGGCGCCCAGGGCGTGGTTGCCGGGGAAGCTGGAGCCGGTGCGCACCTCCAGCCGCGTCACATCACCTCCCTCCTCGTCGATCGCGACGAGCACGTCGTCCCGCTCGGCGCGCAACTGGGCGGTCAGCGCGGCCAGTTGTTCGGGCGAGGCGATGTTGCGGCCGAACAGGCCGACGGAGGCGAGGCCCTCGCCGAGGCGGCGGAGCAGCCAGTCGGGGGCGGTGGTGCCGGTGAAGCCCGGCTGGAGCACGGTCAGGGCATCGCGCGTCAGACCATCCTTTTCCGGATTGGACGCGGTGGTGCCGCTGGCGAATGTCGTCATCGGGGGCGTTATCCCTTCACGGCGCCGGCCGTCAGGCCGCTGACAGCCTTGCGCTGCAGGAAGACGAAGAGGATCAGGATCGGGACGGCGAAGAGGGAGGACGCCGCCATCGTGGCGCCCCAGTCGTTGCCGAAGGCGGTCTGGAAGCTGGACAGCCACAGTGGCAGGGTCTGCGCCTCCGCCTCCTTGTTGAGCACCAGGACCAGCGGGAATTCATTCCATGCGGTGATGAAGCCGAACAGGGAGGTGGACATCAGGCCCGGCGCCAGCAGCGGCAGGATGACCTTGCGGAACGCCTGGGCGCGTCCGCAGCCATCGACCATCGCGGCCTCCTCCAGCTCCCGGGGCACCGCGGCGACGAAGCCGCGCAGGGTCAGGATGGTGAAGGGCAGGATCATCATCATGTAGAAGACCGTCAGCGGCACGAGGCTGTTCAGCATGGACGCGTCCCGCACGATCATGTACATCGCGATGATCATGACCTCCCAGGGCGCCATCTGGGCCACCATGAAGCCGATGACGAACCCGCGCCGCCCCTTGAACCGCATTCGGGCCAGCGCGAAGGAGCCCGCGAGCGCGACGGCCAGGGAGAGGCCGACCGCGCACAGGGTGACGATCAGCGAGTTGGTGACGTACGTCCAGAAGTGGTCGACGCCGGTCGCCTTCTTGAAGTGCTCGAAGGTGATGTCGGTCGGGAACCAGACCGGGTTCTCGGAGATGATGTCGCCGGTCGGCTTGAAGGCCGTGGAGAACATCCAGTACACGGGGAAGACGAAGCCGATGAACAGGACGACGGCCGTGACGTTGGGCCACAGGCGGCCGAAGAGCGAGCGCTTCACAGCTCGTCCTCCTCTTGCTTGAGCACGATCCGCAGGTAGTAGGCGGTGAGGCCGAGCAGGATCAGGATGGTCAGGACGGCGATGGCCGCGCCCATGCCGTAGTGCTGGTTGCCGACGCCCTCGATGTAGGCGTAGACGGGCAGGATCTCGGTGAGCCGGTCGGGGCCGCCGCCGTTGATGGTGAAGACCTGCACGAACGCCTTGAAGACCCAGATGATCTCCAGGAACGTCGTTGCGTAGAGGAAGGGCCGCAGGAACGGCAGCGTGACCGTGGTGAAGCTCTTCCAGCCGCCCGCCCCGTCGAGCGACGCGGCCTCGTACAGCTCGCTCGGGATGGTGGTCGTGGCCGCGTAGAGGTTGATCGCGACAAACGGGATCGACATCCAGACGATCAGGACCGTCACCACGAAGAACGTCGACATCTGGCTGCTGGTCCAGCTGTAGTCGGCCATGGAGTGCCAGCCCAGCCTGTCCAGCACCCAGTTGACGACGCCGAAGCGCTGCGCGAACAGCCACTGGTAGACGGTGGTGGCGGCGACCACGGGCATCGCCCAGGCCAGCACGAGCCCGACCAGCAGCAGGACCCGCATCCGCTTGCCGAGGCGGGCGAGCAGCAGGCCGACCAGCGCGCCCGCGACCATGATCAGGGCGACGTTGACCGCCGTGAACAGGATCGAGCGCAGGGTGACGCGCCAGAAGTCCTCGCCGGTGAGGACCTCCTTGTAGTTGTCGACGCCGTTCCACTCGGTGACGTGCTGGATCAGCTGCGCCATGTTGAGGTTCTGGAACGACAGCAGCACGTCCTTCACCAGCGGCCAGCCGAGCAGCAGCACGGTGGCCGCGCAGGCGGGCAGCAGCAGGAGGTACGGGGTGAGCGCGCCGGCGCGGAACGCGGCTCGGGGCCGCGGCCGGGCGGGCCCGCTCTCATCCCTCTTGGTCACGTCCACCGGGCCGGAGGGCGGCCGTTCGGTCTGCACGGTCATGCTCGCGATCTCTCTTCTCGACCTACGTACGTAGACCAGCGTGCGGTCGCCGGGGCAGCGGGACCGCATGCGCGTCCCGCTGCCCCGGCGCGACACCGGCGCCTTGCTGCGGCTGCTTACTGCTGCTGCGACAGACGCTTGTTGAACTCGTCCTCGACCTGCTTGGCGGCCTCGGCCGGGGACTTGCCGTTCAGCACGGCGGTCATGTACGTCTTGACCGGGTTGGGCGCGTTCTCCACGGCGGCCCACTCGGGGATCAGCGGCGTGGTGCCACCGCCCGCGGCGGCCGGCGCGGCGGCCTCGGCGACGACGTTGCCCTTGAGGTTGGTCTGCAGCGACTCCTTGTTCGGGATGACGCCGTTGAGCTTGGCCAGCTCGCCCTCGTACTGGTCGGACAGCGCGATCTTGAGGAACTCCTTGGCCAGCTCCTGCTTCTGGCTGCCCGCGGCGACCGCGAGGTTGGAGCCGCCGAGGAAGACGCCCTCGGGCTTGTCGGCCGTGGCACCCGGGATGGTGAAGTAGCCGATCTCCTTCTCGATCTTCGGGTTGGCCTTGATGGCGATGCCGGCCTCCCAGCCCATGCCGATGAAGGCACCGACGTCGCCCTTGCCGAAGACCTCGCCCTGCTGCGGGGTGGCCTCGTCCTTGTCCTTGGGGGCCTTGGACAGCGCCTGGAACTTCTTGTACGTCTCCATGGCGGCGCCGATCTTCGGGTCGGCGAGGTTGGAGACGTACTTGTCGCCGTCCTTCTTGACCAGCTCGGCGCCCTCGCCGATGGTCAGGCCGACGAAGTGGTACCAGTTCTGGCCCGGCAGGTAGATGGGCTCGGCGTCGGTCTTCTCACCGATCTGCTTGAGGTCGGCGTAGAACTCGTCGCGGGTCTTGGGGGTGTCCTTGATGCCCGCCTCGGCCCAGATCTTCTTGTTGTAGAGGACGACGCGGTTGGCGAAGTACCACGGGGCGGCGTACTGCTTGCCGTCGTAGATGGAGGACTCGTTGAGGGACGCCGTCCAGTCGGCGCCGATCTCGGTCTTGAGGTCGGCGAGGTCGGCGAGGCCGCCGGTCTTGGCGTAGGCCGGGGTCTGGGTGTTGCCGATCTCGAAGACGTCCGGCGGGTTCTCCTCGGACAGGGCGGTGGTCAGCTTCTGCTGGATGCCGTTCCACTGCTGGACCTCGAACTTGACCTTGGCCTTGGTCTTCTTCTCGAACGCCGCCTGGACGTCCTTCTGCCACTGGTCCGGGGAGGAGCCGTCCATCACCCACACCGTGAGCGTCTGGCCCGCGTACCCGTCCGCCCCGGCCTTGTCCCCGCCGTCGCCGTTGTCGCCGTTGTCGCCCCCGCACGCCGCCAGGGAGATCATCATGCCCGCGACACCGATCGCGGATATCAGCTTGCGCTTCACGCCACCCTCCTCAGGGATGCCCACACCTCCCCCGCCCACAGGCCGGGACCTGGACCAATGGTGTAGACCAGTAGGGGGAGCTTGGACCAGACCACGAAGCGTGTCAAGGGTGGCCGAATAGCCTCTGACCAGCCGTTATGGGACCTACATATGCAGGAACCTTTAAGTAAGAAGGCAGCGAAAACAGCCGCGCCGGAGTACTCTCGTCCGCTAGACCACTCGGCGCTGTGGACTAGACCAAAAGAGGCGGCGACGGGTATACAGAAGGGATCACGAGGTGACCCTCCTCCGGAGCCGGGAAGGCAGGCCATGAGTACCGACGTCAGCAGTGCGGAGAACGAGGGTGGGGCAGGCGTACGTACCGCGCGCGTGCCCAAGTACTACCGCCTGAAGAAGCACCTGCTCGACATGACGGAGACGCAGTCGCCCGGCACGCCGGTCCCGCCCGAGCGCACCCTGGCCGCCGAGTTCGACACCTCCCGCACGACCGTGCGCCAGGCCCTCCAGGAGCTGGTCGTCGAGGGGCGTCTGGAACGCATCCAGGGCAAGGGCACGTTCGTCGCCAAGCCGAAGGTCTCGCAGGCCCTGCAACTCACCTCGTACACGGAGGACATGCGCGCCCAGGGCCTGGAGCCCACCTCGCAGCTGCTGGACATCGGCTACATCACCGCCGACGACCGCCTCGCCGACCAGCTCGACATCACGGCCGGTGGCCGGGTGCTGCGCATCGAGCGGCTGCGCATGGCGAACGCCGAGCCGATGGCCATCGAGACGACCCACCTCAGCGCCAAGCGCTTCCCGGCGCTGCGCCGCTCCCTGGTCAAGTACACCTCCCTCTACACCGCGCTCGCCGAGGTCTACGGCGTCCATCTCGCCGAGGCCGAGGAGACCATCGAGACCTCCCTGGCCACCCCGCGCGAGGCCGGCCTGCTCGGCACCGACGTCGGCCTGCCGATGCTGATGCTGTCCCGGCACTCGCTGGACCGGGACGGGCAGCCGGTGGAGTGGGTGCGGTCGGTGTACCGCGGGGACCGCTACAAGTTCGTGGCGAGGCTGAAGCGGCCGCAGGACTAGGGGGTGTTCTGAAAGTTCCGTGCGGCAAGTGCCCCGCGGTGCGCGCGGGGTAGCGCTCCTCCCCTTCCTGTTCTACGTTCCCCCCGTCGCCGTACGGCTGCTGCGCACACCAATCCTCCACATCCGATATGCGGACAGGGTCTTCCGCTGTAGTTGCAGCGTCACCTACATTGCCCGGGCGTTTCACAGGTGATCAGTGAGGGGACGGAGCCGTCAGATGTCAGATGCCCCAGAGGCGAACAGAGGGCTGGTGACACCCGTACGGGTCGTCATCGCGCTCTGCCTCGTCGCGCCCTTCGTGGCGATGTTGTGGGTCGGTTCGTACGCCAAGACGGATCCGGAGCTCGCCGGCATCCCGTTCTTCTACTGGTACCAGATGCTGTGGGTCCTCATCTCCACGCTGCTGACGATGGTCGCGTACAAGCTGTGGCAGCGTGACCAGCGCGCCCGTGCTTCCCAGAAGGGCGGTGCGTCGGAATGAACGACGGCGTGAACGGCGTCGCGCTCGGCGTCTTCATCTTCTTCTTCCTGGCCGTCACGGTCATGGGCTTCCTGGCCGCGCGCTGGCGCAAGGCCGAGAACGAGCACAGCCTCGACGAATGGGGCCTGGGCGGCCGGTCGTTCGGCACCTGGGTGACCTGGTTCCTGCTCGGCGGCGACCTGTACACGGCGTACACCTTCGTGGCGGTCCCGGCGGCGATCTACGCGGCGGGCGCGGCGGGCTTCTTCGCGGTGCCGTACACGATCCTCGTCTACCCCCTGATCTTCACCTTCCTGCCCCGCCTGTGGTCGGTCTCCCACAAGCACGGCTACGTCACGACCTCGGACTTCGTGCGCGGCCGCTTCGGCTCGAAGGGCCTGTCGCTGGCGGTCGCGCTGACCGGCATCCTCGCGACGATGCCGTACATCGCGCTCCAGCTCGTCGGCATCCAGGCCGTGCTCGACGTGATGGGCGTCGGCGGCGGCGAGAACACGAACTGGTTCATCAAGGACCTGCCGCTGCTCATCGCCTTCGGTGTGCTGGCCGCGTACACGTACTCCTCGGGTCTGCGCGCGCCCGCGCTGATCGCGTTCGTGAAGGACACGCTGATCTACATCGTCATCGCGGTGGCGATCATCTACATCCCGATCAAGCTGGGCGGCTTCGACGAGATCTTCGCCAAGGCGAGCGAGGCGTACAGCCAGACCAACCCGGCCACGGGCGCGCCGCGCGGTGCGCTGGTCCCGGCCGAGGCGGGGCAGTGGACGTACGCCACGCTGGCGCTGGGCTCCGCGCTCGCGCTGTTCATGTACCCGCACTCGATCACCGCGACGCTGTCCTCGCGCAGCCGTGAGGTGATCCGCCGCAACACCACGATCCTGCCGCTGTACTCCCTGATGCTGGGTCTGCTGGCCCTGCTGGGCTTCATGGCCATCGCGGCCGGGATCAAGGTGCAGAACGGCCAGTTGGCGATCCCCCAGCTGTTCGAGACGATGTTCCCCGACTGGTTCGCGGGCGTCGCCTTCGCGGCGATCGGCATCGGCGCCCTCGTGCCGGCCGCCATCATGTCCATCGCGGCGGCGAACCTCTTCACCCGCAACATCTACAAGGACTTCATCAAGCCGGACGCGACGCCGGCGCAGGAGACCAAGGTCTCCAAGATCGTGTCCCTGCTGGTGAAGGTGGGCGCGCTGGTCTTCGTGCTGACGATGGACAAGACGGTCGCCATCAACTTCCAGCTCCTGGGCGGTATCTGGATCCTGCAGACCTTCCCGGCCCTGGTCGGCGGCCTCTTCACCCGCTGGTTCCACCGCTGGGCCCTGCTGGCCGGCTGGGCGGTCGGCATGCTCTACGGCACACTCGCCGCGTACGGCGTCGCCTCCCCGACGCAGAAGCACTTCGGCGGCTCCGCGAAGGAGATCCCGGGCATCGGCGAGATCGGCTACATCGGCCTGACCGCCTTCGTCCTGAACGTGGTGGTCACGGTGGTCCTGACCTTCGTCCTGAAGGCCGCGAAGGCCCCCGAGGGCATCGACGAGACCAGCCCGGAGGACTACACGGCGGACGCGGGCGACCCGGGCGTCAAGGTGGAACTGCCGCCGGCGACGGCGGGCTCGTCCCACTGAGTCCCCGGACCTGAGCTGACCCGAACTGACATCGGCGGGCCGTCGGAGAGATCCGGCGGCCCGTCGTCGTCGCGCGGCAGGCGGGAATTTGACGACAGGGCCTAGCTGCGGGTACGCCCGGCCATCTGCTGCCAGAAGCTGTCGAGTTCCGTGACGCGCATGCTGATCCAGTGGGGTGTCTTGCGGCGCAGGCCCCGGGGGAAGTGGCGGCGCACGCGTCCCGGTAGCAGGGCCTGCTGCTGGCGGCAGAACGGCTCCCGGATCTCGCCGCGGGGCACACAGCCCCGGGGCGGGTACGGGCAGAGCTGGAACCTGCAGTCGGGCAGGCAGGTCGAGCCCGGGGCGGGTGGGTCCGAGATGCCGGCCCGCAGGTCGGGCCGGAGCGGACCGCGGTCGCTGCGGATGCACGGCGGGAGCGCCATGTCCGGCTGCTCCACGCGGGCCATCCGCTCCTCGACCTCGTCCGGGTGTCCGTCCCGTTCGACGAGGTTCAGCATCACCAGCACATCGGCGACAAGGCGCTGGGCGCGGGCGTCGAGGGTGCTCCACCCGACCGAGGGCGGAATCCACAGATTGTGCTTGCGGTACCCGTCGGAGTCGCCGGTGCGCGCGCCGATAGTGTCGGCGACGCCCTTCTCGTCGATCCAGAGAAACCGCTCCGGCTGCCCGGTCTCCAGCGCGAGCGCCACCAGGTCGCCCGCCTCGGCGACGAACGGATGCAGCAGCCGCCGGGGTGTGTCGCCGTTCGCCCCCGAGGGGCCGGGCGCGCTGTTCACGGTGCCGGCCATCGACAGCCACCGTTCCACGGTCCGGATGGCGGTCGTCCCGCGCATCGCCCGGGACTGCGGCTCGGCCGCGCCGTCGCGTTCGGCCCTCCCGGACATCGCGTGGGTCTCCTCGTGCTGGACGCCCGGGCTGTCCGGGAGCTCCCACAGGCACAGCGCCTGGAGCAGGATGAGCTGCGCGTACCAGCACCGGGACTGCTGGAGCACGGTCTCCGCCTGCCGGATCAGGTCGGCGCGACCGCCCGAGTAGGCCTGCGGATGCCGTATCCGACGGTTTGCCGCGTACTTGAAGCCCTGGGCCAGCGCGGCCTCAAGAGCGAGCGGCAGGTCGGAGGCGCCGTCGGTGGCGTTCGGGTCGAGGTGGCGCAGCCACTTGGTCAGGCGTTCCCGGGCCTCGTCACGGTGCGCCTCGTCGACGGAGCCCAGCAGCATGGGGACCATCCAGGCCCGCATCACGAACTCGCGGAAGAGATCGACCCGTTGCCTGCGGTAGTCCTGGTTGAGTCGGCGCCGGTCCTGCTGGAGCCGGCCGATCCGCTCGGACCTGGCCTGTGAGGACCCGCCGCCGGCCCGTACCCGAACCATGCGCTCGGCCCATCGCTCGTACGCCTGCCGCTTCCAGGCCTTCAGCTCGCCGAGCCTGTCGTTGTACTCCTTCACGGGGTCGGTGTTCAGCCCGACCCGCCCGCGGATCACGGCGAACGCCGCGTTGCCGCCGGTCCCGAACTCCTGGGCCGCGGCCAGGCGTATGGAGTAGGAAGGTTCCCCCACGCCCATCTCGAAGAGGTCCTCGTAGAGCGGAGTGGTGTCGATCCTGGCGGAGACATCGCGCAACGCCGCGCCGAGCTGTCTGAGCAGCCGCAGTTTGGAGTCCTCCAGGGTGCGCCGGTCTCCCTTGAAGGCGGGCCACTTCCCGCGGACTTCTCCGACGATGTCGCCCAGCAGCCTCGGGGTTTCCTCCACGCTCTCGATCTCCACCGCCGCCGCGTACAGGTCGAGGGTCTTGGGGTCGTCGGTGCGGCGGCGCGCGGCCCGGCAGAGCCGGTGGGCCAGGGTGTGCCCCCGTACGGGTGACCGGCGGAGCAGCTCCTCGATCTCCTTGGTCACCTCGCCCCGGACTCCGTTGCTCGGCGCCCTGAGCGCCGCCGCCCGCCCGCGTGACAACAGCACCAGGGACATGAGCAGTTCGCGGCTGGGGCCGGGGGGCGAGAGCGCCTGCTCGACGAGTTCTCCGGCACGCCGCTCGCCCAGGTGGTTCAGGACGCGGTAGCCGAAGTACGCCTGGATGATGCTGTGCGGGAAGCGGACCTTCCGTTCGAAGCCCTCCACCAGTCCGAGCCGGTCCGCGCTGCGGGCGAGCCGGGCGAGGGCGGCCCGGCACTGGTCCATGTTCCCCCGGCGCAGCCGTCTCGTCTCCTCCTGGCCGAGCCTCTGACAGAGGACGTCCCAGATCTGTTGCCGATGCCACTCGGAGAAGTCGTTGCCCCGCCTGCCGTACCGGTCGAAGGAGCGGCCGCTGGTCCACGCGTGCTCGGCCCGGGCCTGCGCGCGCCGCACCGGACCGGGGTGGACGTCCGTGTCGAGCAACTCCCCGAAGCCGACCTCCAGCTTGTCCTGGAGCAGTCCTACGCAGGCCAGCGCGGAGACCACTTCGAGGGCGTCCCGGCGCTCCCTGCGGTCCAGCGCGACGTCCTTGCGCAGCCGGCCCGCGCACAGCGCCTCGTCCCAGGTCTCCAGCAGCCACAGCCGCAGGGTGCCTCGGTCCCGGCTGTGGCTGTCCAGGTACCGCGGGCCGGCGTCCGGGCCCTCGTGCTCCAGGGCTCCGTGGCGGTGCAGTTCGCGGGCTATCTGCAGATAGACGGGCGACTCGGTCGCCTCCGCCGTCTCCACGATCCAGTCCAGGTGGCGCTCGTCCGGCTCCGGGTCCCGCCCTTGGACGAAGCGCAGGGCTTCCTCCTCGCTGAGCGGTTCCAGCTCCACGATCGCGGCCGGGGTGCTCTCCAGCGGGCTGTGCGGCCGGGAGGCGATGACCAGGGGGAGCTTCTCCTCGTGGGCCCGCTCGATGGCCCGCCGGATGATGTTGTCCCGGTTCTGCTGGACGCCTTCGCCGAGGAGCGCCTCTTCCAGCCCGTCGGCGATGACGACCGGCTTGTCGTCGGCGAGCAGTTGCTGCCAGACCCGTTCGGTCTTGGTGCGCGCGAGGATGCCCCGGGGCGCCTCGTCGGCGAAGCGCTGCCTGGCCATGCGCTCGAAGTTCAGGTCGCCGGTCGCGTCCCGCAGCCGGATCGGCACCGGCACGGCGTTCTGCTCGGCCAGCAGTTCGGTGAGCCGTACGAGTACGGCGGTCTTGCCCACGCCGACTCCGCCGACCAGCAGATAGGGGCGGCGGGTGTCGCGCGCCCGCAGCCGTTCGGCGATGACCTGGGCGATGTCCTCCCGGCCGACGATCTCGGCGGTGTCCGGGCCGGCGGTGAGGACCAGTCGATGGGGGTCGTCCCGTGCCTTGGCGAGGTAGCGCCGCTTGGTCCACCGGTACCACCAGAACAGAAAGAGCGTCGCGGCGATCGATGCCGCGAGCACCGGGCCGACGAAGCGCATGACGGCGTCGAACCCCTCGCTGCCCTGCCGCCACTCCTCGAAGCCGGTGGTGGTGCTCGCGATCAGGATGTACAGCCCCTGCACGGCCCACGCGAGCAGGGCGAGCGCGGCCACCGTCCACACGGCCCGGGTGAGGTTGGTGTAGGAGAGCCAACGGCGCCACTTCCTGGGGCGGGTGGTGCCGCGGCGGGCCTCCAGACGGATCGTCAGCCGGTGCCAGTGGCCCACGGCCCCCCGCTGGACCCAGCTGCCCGCCCGTCTCGGAGCCAGTGTCGCCATCGGCGCGGCGCGCGGCCGGTCCTTGCCGGGCGGGTGACGGACGACCCTCGTCATCGTGCGTCTCCTTCCGAGAAGGCCGTGGAAGGCTCTCGAAAGCTCTCTGGACGGAGGACCGCGGACGCCGACACCTACCTTCCATGGAAGCACTCCCGAACCGCTCCGCAACCCGGCGGACCACCCCGCAACACGGCGGACCGCGGCGGGCCTCGGTGAAAAACCGGGCCGCCGTCGCACCCCCGTCCGGCACACTCACCCCCATGGACTTCGCGATCCGGCGGGCGAACCCCGACGAGTACGACCTCCTCGGCGAGATCACCGCCCAGGCCTACCTCCGGGACGGCCTCCTCGACTTCGGCGAGAGCGACGAGTACCTCGGTGAGCTCAGGGACGTGGCCAAGCGGGCGGCCGCCGCCGAGGTGCTGGTGGCCGTCGAGAACGGCCGCCTGCTGGGCGGTGTGACCTTCGTGCCGGGCGGCGGTCCGATGGCCGACATAGCCGGCGCCGGGGAGGCCGAGATCCGGATGCTCGCCGTCGACCGGGCGGCGCGCGGCCGGGGCGCAGGCGAGGCCCTCGTACGTGCCTGCGTCGACCGCGCACGGGCCACGGAAGCCTGTGTGCGGATCGTCCTGTCGACCCAGCGGACCATGCGCAGCGCCCACCGCATCTACGAACGCCTGGACTTCGTCCGCACTCCCGAGCGGGACTGGAACCCGCTCCCGCACCTGGACGACATCACTCTCCTCACCTACCAGTTGACGCTCTGAAACCAGAGCGACACAACATCTGGGGGTGACACGACAGCTCGGCACAAGATGTATGCTCATGCTCGCTGTCGCCGCAGGGGAATCCGGTGCGAATCCGGAACTGTCCCGCAACGGTGTACTTGTGCACGTCTGTTCCCAGACCGTGCACAGGAGTCAGTCCGAGGACCTGCCGACAGCGCGCCCGGCCACCCGGCCGGTGCGCCCTGACGTCCGGGCCTCGCGGAATGGGCCGGTGGACGCGACGCCGCGTGCGCTCGTGTGCTGCCCCCTGCCCTCCGCAAGGCCCCCGTGCCGAGCGAGGGAGAGCCCCCACGTGACCATCGCGCCAGCAGATCCGGCCTCAACCGTCCCGACCGTCGCCATCGACGAGGACGCCCCCGGAACGGCCTTGCTGCGGACCCTCACCGAGCTGACCGCCGACCTCCCCGACGCCGACCTCGGCCGGGTCGCCGCCGCCGCGCTGCGCGGCCGGTCCGCCCGGGCCGACGAGTCGGAGCTGCGCGAGCTGGCGACGGAGGCCGCCGCCGGTCTGATCTCCGAGGACCCCGCCTACTCCCGGCTGGCCGCCCGGCTGCTCACCATCGGCATCCGCGCGGAGGCCGCCTCGCAGGGCGTCACGTCCTTCACCGAGTCCGTCGCGGTCGGGCATCGCGAGGGCCTCATCGCCGACCGGACCGCCGAGTTCGCGCGGATCCACGGGGCTCGTCTCGACGCGCTCGTCGACACCGGCGCCGACGACCGCTTCGGCTACTTCGGCCTGCGCACCCTGCACAGCCGCTACCTGCTCCGGCACCCGATCACCCGCAAGGTCATCGAGACGCCCCAGCACTTCATGCTCCGGGTGGCCGCCGGCCTGGCCGAGGACGACACTCCCCGCTCCGTCGACGAAGTCGCGGCGCTCTACGGGCTCATGAGCCGCCTCGACTACCTCCCCTCCTCCCCCACCCTCTTCAACTCCGGCACCCGCCACCCCCAGATGTCGTCCTGCTACCTCCTGGACTCCCCGCTGGACGAGCTGGACTCCATCTACGACCGCTACCACCAGGTCGCCCGCCTCTCGAAGCACGCCGGCGGCATCGGCCTGTCGTACTCCCGTATCCGCTCCCGGGGTTCGCTGATCCGGGGCACCAACGGGCACTCCAACGGCATCGTCCCGTTCCTGAAGACGCTCGACGCCTCGGTCGCCGCCGTGAACCAGGGCGGCCGGCGCAAGGGCGCGGCCGCGGTCTACCTGGAGACCTGGCACTCCGACATCGAGGAGTTCCTGGAGCTGCGCGACAACACCGGTGAGGACGCCCGCCGTACGCACAACCTGAACCTCGCGCACTGGGTGCCGGACGAGTTCATGCGCCGGGTGAACGCCGACGGCCTGTGGTCCCTGTTCTCCCCCGCCGACGTGCCCGAGCTGGTCGACCTGTGGGGCGAGGAGTTCGACGCCGCCTACCGCAAGGCCGAGGAGGCGGGCCTGGCGAAGAAGACCATCCCGGCCCGCGACCTGTACGGCCGGATGATGCGCACCCTCGCGCAGACCGGCAACGGCTGGATGACCTTCAAGGACGCCGCCAACCGCACCGCCAACCAGACGGCGCTGCCCGGCCATGTCGTCCACTCCTCCAACCTCTGCACGGAGATCCTGGAGGTCACGGACGACGGGGAGACGGCGGTCTGCAACCTGGGGTCGGTCAACCTCGGCGCGTTCGTCGACACGGCGACCGGCGACATCGACTGGGAGCGGCTGGACGCCACCGTCCGTACCGCCGTCACCTTCCTCGACCGCGTGGTCGACATCAACTTCTACCCGACCGAGCAGGCGGGCCGCTCCAACGCCAGGTGGCGGCCGGTGGGGCTCGGCGCGATGGGGCTCCAGGACGTCTTCTTCAAGCTGCGGCTCCCGTTCGACTCGGCGGAGGCGAAGCAGCTCTCCACCCGGATCGCCGAGCGCATCATGCTGGCCGCCTACGAGGCCTCCGCCGACCTCGCCGAGCGCAGCGGCCCGCTGCCGGCCTGGGAGAAGACCCGGACCGCGCGGGGAGTCCTGCACCCGGACCACTTCCCGGACGCCGCACTCACCTGGCCCGAGCGCTGGGCGGCCCTGCGCGGCCGTATCGCCGCCACCGGTCTGCGCAACTCCCTGCTGCTCGCCATCGCGCCCACCGCGACCATCGCGTCCATCGCCGGTGTCTACGAGTGCATCGAGCCGCAGGTCTCCAACCTGTTCAAGCGCGAGACGCTGTCCGGCGAGTTCCTCCAGGTCAACTCGTACCTGGTCGACGAGCTGAAGGCGCTCGGCGTCTGGGACGCCCGCACCCGTGAGGCGCTGCGCGAGTCGGGCGGCTCGGTGCAGGACTTCGCCTGGATCCCGGCGGACGTACGGGCGCTGTACCGCACGGCGTGGGAGATCCCGCAGCGCGGGCTCATCGACATGGCCGCGGCCCGGACCCCGTTCCTGGACCAGTCGCAGTCCCTGAACCTCTTCATGGAGACGCCGACCATCGGCAAGCTCTCCTCGATGTACGCGTACGCCTGGAAGTCGGGCCTGAAGACGACGTACTACCTGCGCTCGCGCCCGGCGACCCGCATCGCCCGCGCCGCACAGGCCCAAGCCACCATCCCCGTACAGCAGCCGGCGCCCGAAGACGCCGTCGCCTGCTCCCTGGAAAACCCCGAGTCCTGCGAGGCCTGCCAGTAATGTCCACCACCCGCAACGCCAACCTTCTCGACCCGGGCTTCGAGCTGACCCTGCGCCCCATGCGCTACCCGGACTTCTACGAGCGCTACCGGGACGCCATCAAGAACACCTGGACCGTGGAGGAGGTCGACCTCCACTCGGACGTCGCCGACCTCGCGAAGCTGTCCGAGGGCGAGCAGCACATGATCGGCCGGCTGGTCGCGTTCTTCGCGACGGGCGACTCGATCGTGGCGAACAACCTGGTGCTGACCCTGTACAAGCACATCAACTCCCCGGAGGCGCGTCTGTACCTGTCGCGCCAGCTCTTCGAGGAGGCCGTGCACGTCCAGTTCTATCTGACGCTGCTGGACACCTACCTCCCCGACCCGGAGGACAGGGCGGCCGCCTTCGACGCCGTCGAGAACATCCCCTCGATCCGCGAGAAGGCCGAGTTCTGCTTCAGGTGGATCAACGAGGTCGAGAAGCTGGAGAGCCTGCAGACCAAGGCCGACCGGCGCCGCTTCCTGCTGAACCTGATCTGCTTCGCCGCGTGCATCGAGGGCCTGTTCTTCTACGGCGCCTTCGCCTACGTCTACTGGTTCCGCAGCCGGGGTCTGCTGCACGGTCTGGCCACCGGCACCAACTGGGTGTTCCGCGACGAGACCATGCACATGTCCTTCGCCTTCGACGTGGTCGACACCGTCCGCAAGGAGGAGCCGGAGCTCTTCGACGACGAGCTTCAGCAGCAGGTCACCGACATGCTGAGGGAGGCCGTCGAGGCCGAGCTGCAGTTCGCGCGCGACCTGTGCGGTGACGGTCTCCCGGGCATGAACACCGACTCGATGCGGCAGTACCTGGAGTGTGTCGCCGATCAGCGCCTGACGCGCCTCGGCTTCGCTCCGGTGTACGGCTCCGAGAACCCCTTCTCCTTCATGGAGCTCCAGGGTGTTCAGGAGTTGACCAACTTCTTCGAGCGGCGTCCTTCGGCGTACCAGGTGGCGGTGGAGGGCACCGTCGACCTGGACGAGGACTTCTGAGAGCTGGTCTGCCGAGTCCTGGCCTTGTCGCGTTCCTGGGCCTCCCTGATCTGACGGTCGATGCGCCGGTCGTGCACGATCCCGATCACTGACGGGAGGACCAGGAGGACGAACATGCCGAGGACGACGACCATGGCGAGCAGCGTCTGTGTCTGTTCTGCAGTCATGACACCACTGTCGCGCCGGACACTCCTTACGAACAGTGGCAGGACTGCCGCACACCCTCGATTTACTGCCAGCTTCGAGGCACACTGGCAGCATGCTGAAGAACGTCGCCGCCGTCCTCCTCGACGGCGTACATCTCTTTGAAATGGGCGTCGTCTGCGAGGTGTTCGGCATCGACCGCAGCGACGAGGGCCTGCCCACCTACGACTTCGCGGTCGTCTCCGCCGAGGGACCGACGCTCGGCACCCATGTCGGCGGGCTCACCATCTCCACGCCGTACGGCCTGGAGCGGCTGGACGAGGCCGACCTGATCGCCGTACCGGCCGGCAGCGAGTACGTCACCCGCACCTATCCGCCCGAGCTGCTGGACGCCCTGGTCAGGGCGGTGGAGCGGGGCGCGCGGGTGCTCAGTGTGTGCTCCGGCGCCTTCGTGCTGGGCGCGGCCGGACTGCTGGACGGGCGGCGGTGCAGCGTGCACTGGCGGCACGCCGAGGAGCTGGCCCTGCGGCATCCACGGGCGGTCGTCGAGCCCGATGTGCTGTACGTCGACGAAGGGCCGGTGATCACCAGCGCCGGCACCGCCGCCGGAATCGACGCCTGTCTGCACATCGTGCGGCAGGAGCAGGGGCCCGATGTCGCCAACAAGATCGCCCGGCGCATGGTGGTCCCGCCGCACCGGGACGGCGGACAGGCCCAGTACATCGAGCGCCCGCTGCCCCGCTCCCAGTGCGACACGGTCGGCGAGGTGCTGGCCTGGATGGAGCGGCACCTTGACGAGGAGGTCACGGTCGAGCAGCTCGCCGAGCGTGCGCTGATGTCCCCGCGCACCTTCGCCCGCCGCTTCCAGCAGGAGACCGGCACCACCCCCTACCGCTGGATCCTGCGCCAGCGCGTGCTGCTGGCCCAGGAGTTGCTGGAGGTGACGGACGAGACGGTGGACACGATCGCCGGCCGGACCGGGTTCGGTACCGCGGCCGCGCTGCGCCACCAGTTCGTCCGGGCCCTGGGGACGACCCCGAACGCCTACCGAAGGACGTTCCGGGGCCCCGAGGCGGCCTGAGCTACCGCCGCTCCCTCGCCACCGGCGTCAGCAGCAGGGTGTGCGGATGCAGCGTGATCCCCACCCGGGTCGCGTCGTTCGAGCCGGGCACCTGCTCGAAGCGGTACGCGCCGGCCAGAGCCGCCGTGATCAGCGTCAGCATCGCCATGGAGAAGTGGTCGCTCGGGCACTTTCGGTTGCCGACGCCGAACGGGCTCATGGCGTATTTCGGTACGTCCTTGACGCGTTCCGGAAGCCAGCGATCGGGGTCGAAGTCGAGGTTGCGCACGTACGACCGCGGATCGCGCTGGACGGCGTAGGGGCTGTATACGATGTCGGCCCCGGCTGGAATGCGATAGCCACCGAGTGACGTGTCGGTCACCGCCCGTCGCGTCAGAATCCAGATCGCCGGACGTAAACGCATCGCCTCCACGATGACATTGTTGGTGTGCCGCAGCCCGCGGACGTCCTCGAATGCGACGGGCCGGCCGCCGGTGACGGATTCAACCTCCGCGCAGATCCTGTCCGCGTGTTCCGGATGTTCCGCGAGCACATGGAGCAGCCACAGGATCGTGGACGCCACGGTTTCGGCGCCCGCGGTGAATATCGCGACGACCTGATCATGGATCTCCTGCTCCCCGATGGGGTCGCCATTCTCGTCCTCCGCCTGGAGCAATGCCGTCAGCAAATCGTCCGGCTTTTGACCGGATGCCCGGCGTTCGGCGACGACCTCGTCGACCAGGAGATGAAAATCGGCCAGGGCGCCGTTGAAGCGGCGGTTGGCAGGCAGCGGCAGGCGGTAAAGCGGCCCGAGCGGGATCACCATCCGCCGGTACATCCCGCGGAACAGGACGTCGAGGGCGGCGCACAGCCGGTCGGCCCGCTCGTCCATGTAAGCGCCGCGCAGCAGACAGCGGGCGACGATCCGGACGGCGATCCGGAACGACTCGGCGGTGCAGTCGACGGTCGCGCCGGGCCGCCAGCGCTCGGTCAGCGCCCGTGCCTCCTCCGCCATGATCGGCCCGTACCCCGGGATCGCGTCGAGCCGGAAGGCGGGCTGGATGGTGCGCCGCTGCCGTCGGTGCCGGGGGCCGTTGGCCGTGGCCACGCCCTCCTTGCCGAGCAGGGCTTCCAGGGACTCCCACAGCGGCCCGGCGATCTCGAAGTCGGGGCTCAGGGCCAGCGCGCCGGTGAGCTCGGGCGTGGTGACGGCGTACACCGTCTTCGGTCCGAGCCTGATCCGCACGACGTCGCCGTGGTCGCGCAGGGCCGCCATGAAGGCCAGCGGGTCCCGGACCAGCTTCCAGCCGTGGCCGAGAAGCGGAACGCCCCCGCCTGCGAGGGGCGGTTCACCCGGCTGCGGGGTCGCGGGCGGGCCGGCCTCGGGGCGGACGGACTCGACGGTCATAGCTCACCTGCCGCTTCGTTGGTGACGTACGGGGGCGTGGACCGGTCGTCCCAGCTGTCGACGCGGTAGCGACCGGACTCGTGGTGGAACCAGTAGACCGAGCTGAACCAGTTGCGCATATTGCCGACGCAGGCCCGCACGGCGGCGCCGAGTTCCCTTCCCCGCGGCGTGCCGTCGGCGAGGGAGTCGGCGAATTCCAGGACCTCGCACTCGGCCACGAGGAAATCGGCGATACAGTCCTCGACCCGGCGCCTGACTTCCGACACCGTCTCTTCGAGGGTCAGCCCCTTGTGCGTGATGAGACTGATTCCGAGATTGTGGACCTCCGCACCCGCTATTTCCTTCGGGAACGAGCACAGATCGTTGTACCAGGCGGCGAAATCCTGGCTCAGCAGTGCCGCCCGCCGAAAGGCCGGGTGGTTTCTCACGGAGTCCGGCAGTTCCGTTCCGGCACTCGGCTCCAGCAGATCGGTCCAAATCGAGTGCGCGAAGGTGAGCCGACGCAGTTCGAGATATTCCTCCACCGTCGGGATGATCCCCTCGACACGGTTGCGGAATTCCTGGTCGTACGCCTCTATCACCAGGTGGAAATGGCGGGCGAACCGCGCGTTCCAGGTGTCGGGCAGAAATGCGTACAGCCGCCTCACACTGTCCGCGAACCCCGCGACCAGCGGGTCCTCGTGGTGCGGATGGTCCTCGGGGGAGTCCAGCGCCGCGTGCAACCGGAACCTGAGCCGCCGCCAGGCGGCCGGGCGGTGGTGGACGATGTCGCGGTCGTGGCGGTCGTCCCACACGAAGAACCAGGCGCTGAAGTCCCCGATCGCCTGGAGGACATTGTCCGGGGCGCCCAAGTAGTACCCGGCCATGAGGTCGGTGTAGCAAAGACCGTCGGCATATTCCGCGACCTTGTCGGCCGGCATCAGCCGCTTCTCCAGCAGCCAGGCGCGGGTCTTCTCCTGGAGCCGGGGCCAATACGGATGGAGTTGCCTGGGAAACGCCGCTTCGATCACCGGGAGAGAGAGCGACGGTGGAACCGGGGCCGCCGTCGATGTCGCTGTGGTGCTGTCTGAGAAAGCATGCACGGACAAACTCCTCTCAGCCGCCCTTCATGCGGTCGCGCACACCCCTCCCGCTGTGCCGGGCGTGCGCCGTCGCGTATCCCCGCTCTTCCATTCAGCACCATAACTGACCGTTCTGGGAACGGATTTGCTTCTTTCACCACCCCTGGATGCCGCGAGCCTCCCTCTTTATGACTGGTTTTGGATCAGTACCTGCCTGTATGGGCTCGAACACGTGCCGGACATACGAACGGCGCCTGGTCAGGAAGGTGTACCTGAACAGGCGCCGTGCGTAGGTGACTTGTGGGGCCCTTGAGGAGCCTCAGTCGTTCGCGACCACGGGGTAGCGGGGCTCGTTCTCGGCCATCTGCCGCAGCGCGTCCTTGCGCTCCCGCTTGGAGAGACGGTCGATGTAGAGGTAGCCGTAGAGGTGGTCGGTCTCGTGCTGCAAACACCGGGCGAAGTACCCGGTGCCGCGCACCTTGATCGGGTTGCCCTTCTCGTCCTGCCCGGTGACCTCGGCGTAGTCGGGCCGGGCGAGCGGCGCGTACGCGGTCGGCACGGACAGGCAGCCCTCGTTGCTGTCGTCCAGCCGGCGCCGGTCGGCGGGCAGCTCGACGAGCTTCGGGTTGCACACGACACCGACGTGCCGCTTGCCCTCGTCGTCCATGCAGTCGTAGACGAAGACCTTCAGATCGACGCCGATCTGGTTGGCGGCCAGACCGACGCCCTCGGCGGTGCGCTGCGAGGCGAACATGTCCGCCACCAGCTGGTCCAGCTCCGCGCCGAACTCGGTGACGTCCTTGCACTCCTTGTGCAGCACCGGGTTTCCGACGACGGTGATCGGCCGCGAGCCGCCGCGCTCACGCCAGGCGTTCTCGCGCTCCTCCGTGTCCTCGGTGTCGACGACGAACCCCTCGTCGTCCACGGGGAGCACGCCCGCGTGCTGCTGCTCGGTGTCCTGCTGGGCCATGACCGACGTATGCCTTCCTTGCACAAGAACAGAGGGTGTGGTGCTGGTACAGGGTACGGGGAGCGCCCCGTCAGGGGCGCGGGACTGTGTCGATATGCGGCTCCGCCGCGTGGGCGCGACCAGCCCCACACAGCCCGCGGCCTGCGGACGGCCTCGCCCCTACGGCGACTAGCAGACCTCTTCCAAGTCCCGCCAATCCCGCGAATCCGGACTGTCCGCAACCCACCCGTCCAACAACCCCCGCACCAGCGAAGCCGGCGCCGCAAGGCCACACTCCCGCTCCGGCACCCAGAGCTGCCCGTCCGTCCGGTGCCCCAGGGGCCCGGGGTGACCCGGTTCACTGTGGTCGTGGGGATCGAGATGCTCCCCGTCCCCCTCATCGGACGGCATCCGTGACTCCGAGCACATCCGGCACAGCAGCCGCACCGAAGAAGACCAGTCCTCCGCGGCGAACCCGGCGTCCGCGGCGAGCTGCTCCAGCGCGTCCCGGTCGTCCTCCGTGGCGGCCTCCAGCAGCACCACCCACGTCGGCACCGGCGACGGCGCCCACAGCTCGATCTCGTCGAAGACGGGGTAGGCGTGCCCCGCCGACGTGGTCCGCTCGCCGTGCGGCACCCCGTCGTGCAGCACGACCTCGCCCCAGCGCCGCCCGGACGACGGCAGCGGAATGGACAGCACCTCGATCCGGGCGGGGTCCAGCCGCCGCCCCCACACGACCTCGGCCTCCCCCTCCGGGGACAGCCGTACGGCCGCGCTGCCCAGGTCCATCCCGACCGGCTCACCGGAGTCGGTCGCGGCGCCGGGCACCCGCAGCCCGTACGCCTGCCAGGCCCGCCGGGCCAGCGGCCAGTCCTGCAGGGCGGTGGCCGCGATACCGACGTTCCACCAGTCGGGCGCCCCGGTCTCCCGGTCGAGCAGGGCCACCGCCCGCAGCCCGGCCGCGCGGGCCTGCTCCCAGTCGTGCCGGAACTTGTGCAGCAGCGCGAGGTTGAACCAGGACTCCGAAAGCCAGGGCTCCAGATCGGCGGCCCGCGTCAGCAGCGCGCCCGCGTCCTCGTACCGGCCGTCGCCGATGAGCGTGAACGCACGGTCGGTGGCCTGCCGCCAGGAGGCGGAGGGCCGGTGCCGTCCCTTGCCGAAGATCCTCACGATTCCCGCCTGCCAGTTCCGTGGAGTGGGCTGGCTAGTGCTCGCCCCCGGACACACTCTCATTCGCATCCAACCACGTACGGCTGGAAGGGCGCTCATTACCCATGGGTTACCCAACCACAGGGGGTGTAAGACAGTCTCTGGACAGCACCCGTGCGAGCGACCTGACCACCTCCGGCGCATAGTCCCCGGCGGCACCCAGCCGCAGTTCCTCCAGCGCCTTCAGCGGCCCTCCGGGCCCGGCATCGCGCGTCTTCTCCTCGTAGGCGTTGACCGCCCGCACGATCCGCGCGGCGACCGGCTGCTCCAGGCAGGGGTCGGCGAGCCGCTCCACGACCATCGCCACCTGCGGGTTCACCCCGGTCTGCCGTACGACGGCCCCGCCCAGCAGCGCGATCCGGCGCTGCTCCTCGACGGGCAGTACGGCGGTGGCCCCGGCCGGTACCGGGTCGACCAGGCTGAGCTGCCCGATGTCGTGCATCAGGGCCGCGTACTCCAGCACGGTGAGCTCGGCCTCGGAAAGCCCCAGGTCCCGCCCCACCTCCCGGCTGAGTGCGGCCACCCGCCGGGCGTGGCCGGCCGGGGTGTACCCGGCGATCTCGGTGGCCCGGGCGAGGGAGGCGATGGTCTGCCGGTAGGTGGCCCGGACGGCGGCGTACCGGCGCAGGGACATCTGGGTGAGCAGAAGGGGAAGGGAGAAGACGGGCAGCGCCCACAGCCCGGCCACGGCGACCGCGAGCGCCATCACCGCGCCCGTCGCGCAGACGGCCGAACCGATCCCCAGCGTCGCCCGCAGTTCGTCCCGCAGCAGCGGCCCGAACGGCCACCGGGTGCGGGAGTGCGCGAGCGCGGCGGCGAGCAGCGCGTCGCACAGGGCGGTGAGGGTGAGGATGGCGAGCAGCAGCAGGGCGTAGGCGGTGCCCCAGCCGTGGAACGTGCCCTGGTTGTACAGCGGTTGGAAGCAGACGGCCGCGAAGCCGACGGTCAGGACGCGCCGGGCGAGGTGGTCCAGGACGGGGCGGCCGCGCGCGATGTGCGGCACGCTGCCGAGGAGCGAGGCGGCGAGGACGACGCCGATCACCTGGGCGACACCGTGCTGGGTGGACTGTCCGTCGTTCTCCCCCAGCAGGGCGTACGACAGCGCGGCGGCGGCGCCGAGCGGCGCGGCCTCCCGGCTCGCCGCTCCCGTCCAGCGGGCGAGTTCGCCGAGCGCGACGAGGATCCCGAAGGCGAGCGCCGTGCCGCGTTCGACGAGGCCGCTGCCCAGGGTCTCGACCAGGCAGACGGCGACGAGGAGGGCGGCGCCCGCGTGCACGAGACCGAGCAGGAGGCGTGGTCTCGGGGCGCTCATCGGTGCGCGCCCGGGGTGCTGGAGACGGACGGGCGCGGCGGGGGCACGGACGTCTCGTCGGCGGTCACGGCGGGGTGCCATCCCTGCTGGTCCACGGCTCGGACGAGGGCGGTGACCATCCGGGAGTCGAAGTGCGAGCCCGCGCACTTCTCCAGCTCCCGCAGGGCGACCGGTACGGGCCGGGCCCTTGAGTACGACCGGTTGGACGTCATCGCGTCGAAGGCGTCCGCGACCGCCACCACCCGCGCCGACTCCGGGATCTGACTTCCCGCCAGCCCGTAGGGGTACCCGCTCCCGTCCAGCCGCTCGTGGTGGTGCAGTACGGCGGCCCGGGCCTCGCCGAGGAAGGAGATGCCCCGGACCATCTCGTGCCCGTACTCGGGGTGCAGCTCGATCACGCGCCGTTCCTCGGGTGTGAGCGGCCCGTCCTTGCGCAGCAGCCGCGTCGGCACCCCGAGCTTTCCGACGTCGTGCAGGATGCCGGCGAAGCGGAGCACCTCGACGCGCTCGTCGGCCATGCCCAGCTCACGCGCGATCATCATCGTGGCCTGTCCGACCCGCTCGCTGTGGCCGCGGGTGTAGCCGTCCTTGATGTCGACGGCCTGGACCAGCGCACGGATGGTCGCCTGATGGGCCGCGCGTTCCCGGTGGTACTGGGCGAACACCCACCAGGACACGCACATCGGCAGCAGCACGAGCAGCGCGGCGACGGGGCCGTAGGGGCTGCGCCACAGCACGGCCATCATCAGCCCGGCCAGACCGTGCACGGAGATCGGCGCGAGTGAGCGCAGGAACAGCCCCCGCCAGGCACGGCGAGCGGGCACGCGGTCGGCGAGCTTCAGGATCCCGCCGTCGAGCGCCGTCAGGACCAGGCAGAACGCCAGCACCGCGGCCCCGGCGGGCGCGAGCGCGTACGGGAAGTCGGACGCCTGTACGGCGTCGTGCTCGCCGAGCGCCCAGTGCACGCGGGCGGCCACCCACACCGCGATCACGAGCTGCGCCGCCCGCCACAGCCGTCGCAGCAGGTCCGGCCGGCCGGCGACCGGGGCGATCAGCGCCCCCGGCACCGCGACCAGGGCGGCGGCCGACGGAGGCAGCAGGAAGGCGCCGGCGAGGAGCACGGGATAGAACGAGCCGGACAGCCACGCGCCCCCGGCGTACAGCGCGGCGAGCAGGGCCGGCGCCCACCAGGGGGTGGGCGTCGTCGGCAGCGTGTGCAGACAGAACAGGGCGCCGAGGGTGACACAGACGACGTAGCCACGGACCCGTGCGGGTGTCGCCCTGGGTGTCGCCTCCATAACGTCCCTCCCCGGCAACGCGCTTCAAGCACGGCACCCTAGGGCGGGCAGGGGAGGTCCGCAGTCCGGGACAGCGGGATTAGCACGTTCGGGTGACGGCCGTGCGTTCAGGACTCCTGCGGGGTGGCCGTCACGTCGTGGTCGGGCACGGCCTGACCCGAGCGGATGAGGTCGAGCCGTCCCAGGACCTTGGCGCGCAGGTCCGTCGGCACGTCGTCATGTCCGCAGCAGCGCTTGACGAGCTTCTTCACGGCCTCTTCGAGCCCGTACTTCTCCAGGCACGGCGAGCACTCCGTGAAGTGCTGCTTGAACTTGTCGCGGTCGACGTCCGGCATCTCACTGTCGAGGAACTCGTAGAGATGATCGAGTACCTCACTGCAGTCCGTCTCGTGCGGCTCTCCGCAGCTCATGAGCCCGAGCCTTTCGCTTCGTTCGACTCTCCGGCGCCGGCCGGGACCAGCCCGCGCTCACGCGCGTAGTCCTCGAGCATGCCGCGCAGTTGACGGCGGCCCCGGTGCAGCCGGGACATCACCGTACCGATGGGTGTCCCCATGATGTCCGCGATCTCCTTGTACGCAAAGCCCTCTACGTCGGCGAGGTACACGGCGATACGGAATTCCTCGGGGATCGCCTGGAGCGCTTCCTTCACGTCCGAGTCGGGCAGGTGGTCGAGCGCCTGCGACTCGGCGGAGCGCAGACCGGTCGACATGTGCGACTCGGCACGCGCGAGCTGCCAGTCCTCGATCTCCTCGGCCGCGGAGCGCTGGGGTTCACGCTGCTTCTTGCGGTACGAGTTGATGAAGGTGTTGGTGAGGATCCGGTACAGCCACGCCTTCAGGTTGGTGCCCTCGCGGAACTGGTGGAAGGACGCGTACGCCTTGGCGTACGTCTCCTGCACCAGGTCCTCGGCGTCGGCCGGGTTGCGCGTCATGCGCAGCGCGGCCGAGTACATCTGGTCGAGGAATTCGAGCGCGTCCCGCTCGAAGCGCGCGGTGCGCTCGGCGGTCGTCTCCGCGGACGTGTCCACGCTCATGCCCTGGCCCTCGGGCTGCTCCGCCTGGCCGTTGTCGGTCCCTGCGTCGGTACCGGGAACCGGACCCACCTCCTCAAGATTGCGGGCAGGGCCGAAACCGGTCCCACCTGAATCGGAGGATAGACGACCTGCCGTGCCTGCCGCCCCTCGAATAGGAGCGGCCTTGGCCGCGTGCAGCACCGTCCATTCCAGGTCGGCACGGCTGCTGCGGCTCGGGCAGTAGGTCGAACCCATGCGGCGGACTTCCTCTCCTACGGCGTCGGCGCTGGTGCTTCAGCACCCGTGTCCGCCACAACAGAGGCCGGGCCCCCGACATTCCCGGGCCTTTACCCGAGTGACCCGACCCACTTCACGACACCGTCCGTGACGATCGCCACGGCCTCGTCCTGACCGAGGGGCGCGCGCTTGGGCACGGTGAACCCGTGATCGCCGTACGGCACCTCGACCATCTCGAAGTCCCCGGCCGGGAACTCCTCCGGTTTCCCGAAGGGATCGTTCCCGCCCTGTACGACGAGAGTCGGCACCCCGGACCCCAACAGCTCCTCGGCGCGGGACTTCTCGGGCTTGCCCGGCGGGTGGAGCGGGAAGCTGAGGGCGAGGACGGCGTGCGCCCCGAGTTCGACGGCCGTACGGCAGGCGACGCGGGCGCCGGCGCTGCGGCCACCGGAGATCACGGGGAGCCCGGGCGCGGCGAGCGCGGGCCACAGGCCCCGCCAGCCGACGTCGAGGGTCTTCGGCGCGGGCGCCACCTTCTTGCCGGCCACGCGCCAGGGCTGCTCGACGCGTGCGACGGTCACCCCGTGGGCGGGCAGGACCTCGGCCAGCGCGCGCAGGTCCCGGGCCTCGATGCCACCGCCGGCGCCGTGGCTCACCGCCAGCACGAGCCGGGGTTTCGGCGCCGGATGCCAGGTGACGCGGGCGTCCCCCGCGTCCGTGCCAACGATCTCGGTCGTCACATCAGTCACAACAGAAGAGTGTGCCCTCTTCGACGTAGGGTGTCCGACTGTGTGACGAGGCTGTCACTCCCCCGTGCGGGAGGGAGAGGCCTTCCTCGCGACCGGGGGCAGCGTCGACGAGGGGGACCCATTGACCAGGACGACTGCGCTGGAGCACAAGCTCGCGCAGAGTCTCTATGTCATCGCCGTCCAGGACGCCGGCTGGACGCCGACGTCCGTGTGCCGGCGGCTCGGCTGGAGCAGCGAGGAGTACGCGACGGCCATCCACGTCCTGTCCGGGCTGGGTCTGCTGGTGCGGACGACCGCCACGCCCAGCGGGTGGGCCTGCATGTCGTCCGAGTCCGCGCTGGACCACCTGCTCGCCGCCGACGCGCGTCGCGTGGCCGAGCTCGTCGAGCAGACCACCCGCACCCGCGAGGCGATGGTGCGGATGCTCACCGACTTCCACCCCATCCACGCGATGCGCCTGTCCGGCACCCAGGCCCAGCTCGTGGAGGGGACGACCAATATCGCGGCCGCCCTGGAGGACGCCGCCCAGCAGGCCCACGACGAGGTGATCTCGCTGCATCCCGGGCGCGGGGTGCCCGAGCACATGGTGGAGGAGGGTCTGTCGCGCGACCGGCGGGCGCTGCGACGCGGTGTCGCCATGCGCACCGTCCATCTCGCCTCGTCCGCCGCGCAGCCCCATATGGGCGCGTACCTGCGGGAGTTGCAGAAGGCGGGCGGACGGGTCCGTACCGCCGTGACGCTGCCGCACCGGCTCATCGTCGTCGACCAGCACTTGGCGATCGTGCCCGCCACCGGCTCGGACGGGCAGCAGGCGGCCGTCGTCGTCTACGACCCCTACCTGGTCGAGGTGTTCCGCAGCCAGTTCGAGTACGCGTGGGCGCAGGCCGCCGCCTTCGACACGGGGGCGCGCTCCACCGTGGAGGAGGTCCCGGAGGGGCGGCCCGACCGGCGCCAGCGCGCTGTCCTGCGGCTACTCGCGGAGGGTCTGACCGACGAGGCGGTCGCGCGGCGCCTCGGTGTCTCCGACCGCACCGTCCGCCGGATGGTCAACGACCTGACCTCGACGCTCGGTGCCACCAGCCGGTTCCAGGTCGCCGTCCTCGCCGAGCGCGCCGGCTGGCTCGCGCCCGCGGATCTTGAGCAGGACGTGCGCGACGACTCCGGCGAGCAGTCCCCAGAAGGGTGAGCCGATACCGGCGACCGTCACTCCGGAGGCCGTCGCGAGGAAGGTGATCACGGAGGCCTCGCGGTGGCGTTCGTCGGCGACCGTACGGGCCAGGCTGCCGGAGAGCGCCCCGAGCAGCGCCAGGCCGGCCAGGGTCGCCACGAGCGCCGTCGGCAGCCCGGTGAACAGGGCGACGAGCGTCGAGCCGAAGCAGCCCACGACCAGGTAGCCGACGCCGCAGCTCACTCCGGCGATCCATCGCCTGGCGGGATCCCGGTGCGCCTCGGGCCCGGTGCAGATCGCGGCGGTGATGGCCGCCGGGTTGATCGCGTGCGAGCCGAAGGGCGCGAGCAGCGTCGAGACGACACCGGTCGTCGCGCACACCACGCGCTCGTTCGGCCGGTAGCCGTCGGCGCGCAGCACGGCCATCCCCGGCGCGTACTGACCGGCGAGCGTGGCGACGAGCAGCGGCACGCCGATGCCGATGAGCGCCCCCGCCGAGAAGTGCGGTGCCGTGAAGTGCGGTACGGCCAGGCCGGGGCCGGCGAGGTCCGCGCCCAGGCCGCCGCCGGCCCAGGCGGCGGCGAGCCCCGCGGCCAGGGCGCACATCACCGCGTAGGTCGGCCACAGGCGCTTGGCGAGCAGATAGGCGATCACCATCGCGCCCGCGAGCAGCGGGGCCGCGCGCAGCGAGGTGAAGATGGCCGTGCCGAACGAGAAGAGGATCCCGGCGAGCATCGCCGAGACGATTCCCTCCGGGATCCGGGCGAGGACCCGGGTGAACACCCCCGTGGCGGTCAGCACCGTGGCCGCGACGCCCGCGAAGAGGAAGGCGCCGACGGCCTCGGCGTAGTCGTGCTGCGCGAGGGCCGTGACCAGGATGGCCGCGCCCGGCGTGGAGAACGCCGTGATCACCGGCGTACGGCTCCACCAGCTCAGCCCCACACAGGTCAGGCCCGCGCCGACGGATATCGCCCACACCCATGACGAGGTCTGCGCCGGGCTCAGACCGGCCGCGTCGGCGGCGGCCAGGACGAGGGCGAGCGGCCCCGCGTAGGAGACCGCCATCGCCACCACGCCGGCGTTGACCGCGGACAAGGACACCGACCGCATCGATCGCACCGATCATCCCCATATGAAGGAGAACAAGGAAACTTCAGACATGGCGGACACCTCCCCCGTAGACATGGCCGCGCCACCCCACATGCTGCCGCACCGCACGCGGCGGTGACGCGCCGGGACGCGTCCGCATCAGGCCGCGTCCCGTACCGGACAGGTGCGAGGTGTGACCGGTGCGGGTCATGGACGTTTCCGGACGGTCAACTCTCCTGTTCGCAGCCCTTGTTGGGGACGAAAGATCTTCCGCATGACGACTACTGCGGAACCCCGTGCGGACCTCGCCGCGCTCACCCTCGACCCGTCCGACACCAAGCGCCTGGAAGGGTTGGTCCAGGTCGCGGCGCGACTGACGGACCCTCTGGAACAGGCCCTGCAGACCGAGGCGTTCGCCGCGCTCGCCGAGCGGCTGCCGGCCCGGCTGCGCGAGGGCATCGAGTCCTTCCGTGACACGCCGCCGGACCACGGCCTGCTCGTGGTGCGCGGACTGCCCGTCGGCGACATCCCGCCGACCCCGGCGACGTACGGCTCCAACGTCCTCGGCGAGACGCACCCCTCCAGCCTGCTCGTGGCCCTGGTGGCGCACCCGCTGGGCGGGCTGATCGGGTACGAGGACGAGAAGTCCGGGGCGCTCGTGCACGACGTGTACCCGGTCCCCACCGACGCGGCCAAGCCCCTGAACTCCGGCTCCACGCTCTTCGACTTCCACACCGAGAACGTCCACCACCCGGTGCGTCCTTCGCACCTGGGCCTGCTGTGCCTGCGCCCCGACCACGACCGGCGGGCGGCCACCATGGTCGCCTCGGTCCGCGAGGCCGAGCCGCTGCTCTCGGCCGACGACCGCGAGCTGCTGCGCACCGACCGCTACCGCAGCCGCTTCCCGCTCTCCTTCACCCGGGGCCTCGCCGAGGACGAGCGTCCGGTGACCGAGCCGCACCCGGTGCTCACGGACGGCCCGGCCGACGCGCCCGGCACGCGGGTCCGTTTCAACATGCACAACACCTTCGGCACGGACCCCGAGGCCCAGGCGGCCCTGGAGCGCCTCAACCGCGCCATGCACACCGTGCACCGCGCGGTACGCGCCGACCGGGGCGAACTGCTCCTGGTCGACAACCGGATCGTCGTGCACGGCCGCAGCGACTTCACGCCGCGCTACGACGGCGACGACCGCTGGCTGCGCCGGTTCTACCCGTACCCCGGCGAGCTGCGGGCCGACGTGCTGGTCCGGGCCGGCGGCCGGGTGCTCAGCAAGGACAGCTACGCCCGTGCATGACCTGACCCTCACCGCGGCGGTGCTGCTGTGCGTCGCCGCCGCGCTCGCGGGCTGGGTGGACGCGGTGGTCGGCGGTGGCGGGCTCCTCCAGGTGCCCGCCCTGCTGATCGCCTTCCCGCAGCTGGCCCCGGCGTACGCCCTCGGCACCAACAAGGCCGTCGGCGTCGTCGGCACGTCGGCGGCGGCGGTGACGTACGCCCGGCGGGCCGCGATCGACGTGCGGCTCGCGGCCCGGCTCGGCTCGGTCGCGGCCCTGGCCGCGGTGGCCGGGGCGTTCTTCGCGGCCGGCGTGAACAGCGAGGTCCTGCGCCCGGTGATCATGGTGCTGTTGCTCGCGGTCGCCGCCTTCGTCGTCCTGAAGCCGCAGTTCGGGCAGCGGCCGGGCGGCGCCGTGACCCGGCAGCGGGTCCTGGCCGCCGTCGTGGTCGTCGGGGCGGGCATCGGCTTCTACGACGGCCTGCTCGGCCCCGGCACCGGGACGTTCCTGGTGATCGGCCTGGTCGCGGTGCTGTCGATGGACATGGTCACGGCGTCGGCGACCGCGAAGGTCGTCAACGTCGGGACGAACCTGGGCGCGCTCGCGATGTTCACGTACCAGGGGACGGTGCTGTGGGCCCTCGCGCCCTTCATGGCGGTGTTCAACCTCGCGGGCGCCTCGGTGGGAGCCCGCATGGCACTCAAGCGCGGCAGCGGTTTCGTACGGGCGGTGCTGCTCGTCGTCGTGACCGTGCTCGTCGGCAAGCTCGCACTCGACCAATGGGGGACATGAGATGTCCATCGGAATCCTGGGCGGAATGGGCCCGTTGGCCACGGTCGACTTCTACCGGAAGGTCATCGACGCGACCCCGGCCGACGTCGACCAGGACCATCTGCCGGTCGTGGTCTGGGCCGACCCCACGGTCCCGGACCGCTCGGCTGCGCTGATCGGGCACGGTCCCGACCCGACGCCGTGGCTCGTGCGCGGGGCCCACCGGCTCGAGGCCATGGGGGCACGGGTCATCGCGACGCCGTGCAACACCGCGCACGCCTTCCTCGACGAGGTGCGGACCACGGTGCGGGTCCCGATGCTCGACATGATCGCGGAGACCGTCGCCGAGATCCGCGACCACCACCCGGGCGTGGCCTCGGTCGGGCTCCTGGCCACGACCGGCACGGTCCGCGCCGGGCTCTATCAGCGGGCCCTGGAGGCGGCGGGTCTGCGGGTCCTGGTGCCGGGCGAGCTCTCCCAGGGCGAGGCCGTCACGGGCGCCATCCGCCGGGTCAAGGCGGGCGACCTCGGCCCGGCCCCGGCCGCCCTGATCGAGCGGGCGGCCGAGGAGCTGGCGGCCCGGGGGGCGGGCCTGCTGGTGGCGGGCTGCACCGAGCTGCCCCTGCTGCTCGGCGACCGCAGCGTCGGCCTCCCGGTGGTGGACCCCACGGCCGCGCTGGCCCGGGCGACGGTACGGGAGGCCCTGACGCCGGCCGGAGCCGTCTGATCGGCGCTGGTCGGAACGTGGGCCGGGCGATGGTCCGGGCGATGGGTCGGGCGGTGGTCCGGGCGATGGGTCAGGCGATGGTCGGGTCCGAGGAGGGTGCCTAGAAGAGGGTGCCCTCTTCGGGCCCGTCCAGCTCCTTCAGCAGCTCAGGGCCGTTGTTGCGGACGTTGCTGACCAGCGTGGAGACGGGGTAGGCGCGCATCAGACCGGCCGGCGGCGGGTCGAGCAGCGTGCGCAGCTCCTCGGGGTCGGTGCGGGCCGGGTCGAGCCAGGCGTCCCAGCGGTCCGGGGTCAGCATCAGCGGCATCCGGGGGTGGATGTCGGCCAGTGAGTTCGGCCCCTCGGGCGGCGTCACCGCCAACGGCGTCGTCTCCGCCTCCGTCGTGATGACGGAGCAGGTCACCCACCAGGCCTGCGGATGCTCGTCGGGCAGCGTCCTGTCCCGCCAGAACTCGTACAGCCCCGCCATCGCGAAGACGGACCCGTCGGCGGGCAGCACGAAGTACGGCTGCTTGCGCGGCCGCTTGCGTCGGCCCTCCTGCTCCAGGTCCAGCTCCTGCTTGCCCGTGACCCACTCGTAGTAGCCGTCGGCGGGGACGATGCAGCGCCGGGAGGTGAAGGCCCGCCGGTACGAGGGCTTCTCGTGGACCGTCTCCGCGCGCGCGTTGATCATCTTGAAGGCGGTCTCCGGGGTCTTGGACCAGCTGGGCACCAGCCCCCACTTCAGCTTGCGCAGCTGTCGAACCGGCCGCGGGTCCGGCGCGTCTTTCACAGGACGGTCGAGGACGACGTGGACCTCTTTGGTGGGGGCCACGTTGTAGTCGGGCTCCAGGGTCTCCTCCGGCTCCCACTTCTCGATCTCAAAGATTCCTGCGAGATCCTCGGGTCCACGACTGGCTGCATACCGTCCGCACATACGTGCCACACTGCCAGATTCCATCCGACCCAAGGGAGCCGACGCCTTACATGGACAGCCTCGCATCCGCCTCGCTCGCCTCCCTCTGGGACGAGGTCGCCGGCACCCAGCCCGACCCGGATCTGTGGGTGGTGGTCGCCACGCTGGTCGCCGCACTCGTCGTGGTCGTCCCGCACGTCCTGTGGCGCCTCTCGCGCAACGCCATCACCATCGCCCACGAGGGCGGCCACGGCCTGGTCGCCCTGCTGACCGGCCGCACCCTGACCGGCATACGCCTGCACTCCGACACCAGCGGCCTGACCGTCAGCCGCGGCAAGCCGCACGGCATCGGCATGATCCTCACCGCGGCCGCCGGCTACACCGCTCCCCCGCTCCTGGGCCTGGGCGGCGCCGCCCTCCTGGCCTCCGGCCGGATCACCCTGCTCCTCTGGCTGGCGACGGCCCTGCTGGTGGCGATGCTGGTGATGATCCGGAACGCCTACGGGGCACTGACGGTCTTCGTGACGGGCGGCACATTCGTGCTGGTCAGCTGGCTGACGGGCCCGCAGGTTCAGGCGGCTTTCGCGTACGCGGTGGTGTGGTTCCTGTTGCTGGGAGGAGTCAGGCCGGCATTCGAGCTGCAGGCGAAGAGGTCGCGGGGTGGGGCGGGCGACTCGGACGCGGACCAGTTGTCGCGGCTTACGCATGTGCCGGCGGGACTGTGGCTGTTCCTGTTCCACGCCGTCTCGCTGTGCTCATTGATAGGTGGGGGTCGCTGGTTGCTGGAGGTGTGACAGCCGACCCAGGGGCGCGGGGCTGTATCGCTCTGCGGCTCCGCCGCGGGGCGCGACCAGCCCCCACGGCGCCGCACCCGAAGAACGGCCTGCACAACCCCCTCCTTATAAAGTGAACCCATGGCCCAAAACCCCGCCGCCCACACCGCCCTCTGGCCCGCCCCGCACGCGAGCGGAGCCGTCGACGCGACGGTCCACGTGCCGGGGTCCAAGTCCGTCACCAACCGTGCCCTGGTTCTGGCGGCCCTCGCGAGCGAACCCGGCTGGCTGCGCCGCCCCCTGCGCTCCCGCGACACCCTGCTGATGGCCGGCGCGCTGCGGGCGATGGGCGTCGGCATCGAGGAGGGCGTCGGCCCCGAGGGCACCGGCGAGGCGTGGCGGGTGCTCCCCGCGGGCCTGCGCGGACCGGCCACGGTCGACGTCGGCAACGCCGGCACGGTGATGCGCTTCCTGCCGCCGGTGGCCGCGCTGGCCGACGGCCCCATCCGGTTCGACGGCGACCCCAGGTCGTACGAGCGTCCCCTGCACGGCGTGATCGACGCCCTGCGCGCCCTCGGTGCCCGGATCGACGACGACGGCCGGGGGGCGCTGCCGCTGACGGTCCACGGCGGGGGTGCCCTGGACGGCGGCCCGGTGGAGATCGACGCCTCCTCGTCGTCCCAGTTCGTGTCGGCCCTGCTGCTGTCCGGGCCGCGCTTCAACCAGGGCGTCGAGGTCCGGCACATCGGCTCCTCGCTCCCCTCCATGCCGCACATCCGCATGACCGTCGACATGCTGCGCTCGGTCGGCGCCCAGGTCGACACCCCGGAGTCCGGCGGCGAGCCCAACGTCTGGCGGGTCACGCCGGGCGCCCTGCTCGGCCGCGACCTGACCATCGAGCCGGACCTGTCCAACGCCCAGCCGTTCCTGGCGGCAGCTCTGGTGACCGGCGGCAAGATCCTCGTCCCGGACTGGCCGGCCCGCACCACCCAGCCCGGCGACCGGCTGCGCGAGATCTTCACCGAGATGGGCGGCTCCTGCGAACTCACCGAGTACGGGCTCGTGTTCACCGGTTCGGGTGCCATCCACGGCATCGATGTCGACCTGGGCGAGGTCGGCGAACTCACCCCGGGCATCGCGGCGGTCGCCGCCCTGGCCGACTCCCCCTCCACGCTCCGCGGCGTCGCCCACCTGCGTCTGCACGAGACGGACCGGCTGGCCGCGCTGACCAAGGAGATCAACGAACTCGGCGGCGACGTCACCGAGACCGCCGACGGTCTGCACATCCGCCCGCGCCGACTGCACGGCGGCGTCTTCCACACCTACGAGGACCACCGCATGGCGACGGCCGGCGCGATCATCGGCCTCGCGGTCGAGGGCGTACGCATCGAGAACGTGGCGACGACGGCGAAGACCCTCCCGGACTTCCCCGAACTGTGGACCGGAATGCTCGGGGCGTAGGGACGCGGGGAAACAGCCATGCGCCGCTACGGCAAGCACACCGACGAGGACGACATCCGCACCCGCCCGGGCCGCCGGAACACCCGACCCCGTACGAATATCCGGCCCAAGCACGAGGACGCCGCCGAGGGCATGGTCCTCACCGTCGACCGGGGCCGCCTGACCTGCCTCGTCGAGGACCGGGTCGTACTGGCGATGAAGGCCCGCGAACTCGGCCGCAAGGCGGCGGTGGTCGGGGACCGGGTCGCGCTGGTAGGCGACCTGTCCGGCAAGAAGGACACGCTCGCGCGGATCGTACGGATCGAGGAGCGGACGTCGCTGCTGCGCCGTACCGCCGACGACGACGACCCGTACGAGCGCGTGGTCGTGGCGAACGCCGACCAACTCGCCATCGTCACCGCTCTCGCCGACCCCGAGCCGAGGCCCCGGCTGATCGACCGCTGTCTGGTGGCGGCGTTCGACGGCGGCCTGGAACCGCTGCTGGTGATGACGAAGTCGGACCTGGCTCCACCGGACAAGCTCCTTGAGCTGTACGGGGCGTTGGACATCCCGTACGTCGTCACCAGCCGGGAGGAACTGGTGGCCGGGGGCGCGGCGGACCGGGTGCGGGAGCAACTGGAAGGCCGGGTCACGGCGTTCGTCGGTCACTCGGGTGTGGGCAAGACGACGCTGGTGAACGCACTGGTGCCGGAGGAACGCAGGCGTTCGACGGGCCATGTGAACGCGGTGACGGGCCGGGGTCGGCACACGACGACGTCGGCGCTGGCGCTGCCGCTGACGGTGACGGACGGCTGGGTGATCGACACCCCCGGCGTCCGCTCCTTCGGCCTGGCTCATATCGACCCCTCCCGGGTCATCCACGCGTTCCCCGACCTGGAACCGGGAACCGAAGGCTGTCCGCGTGCGTGCAGTCATGACGAACCGGACTGCGCGCTGGACGAATGGGTGGCGGAGGGTCACGCCGATCCCGCCCGGCTGTACTCGCTGCGACGACTGCTGGCGACGCGGGAGCGCACGGAAGGGGACTGACCTCCGCGTTGTTTGTCCCCCTGCGAGTCCGGTAAAGGCATAATCGCACCGAGCCTGATCCAAGCCTGACGAAGCGGTCACAGAACGTGGGCATACGGGAGGACAGCACATGGCGTGGCTGCTGGTCATCGTGGCGGGGCTGCTCGAAACCGGTTTCGCCGTCTGCCTGAAACTGTCACACGGCTTCAGCCGGCTCTGGCCGACGGTCGCCTTCTGCGTCTTCGCCCTCGGCAGTTTCGGCCTGCTGACACTCTCACTGAAGAAACTGGACGTGGGGCCGGCGTACGCGGTGTGGACGGGGATCGGGGCGGCGGGTACGGCGATCTACGGGATGATCTTCCTCGGGGACCTCGTGTCGACGTTGAAGATCGTGTCGATCAGCCTGGTGATCGTGGGGGTCGTGGGCCTGCAGCTGTCGGGCTCGGCACAGTGACTCCACGGCATCGGTCATCCCGCCAACTACCGGTGCAGCGCGCTGCGTACGAGGTCGGCGACGCCGCCTTCGCCGGGTGGGGCGGCGACGCAGGAGAGGGCCAGTCTGACGACGAGTTCGCATGACCGCGCGAGGTCCGCGACGTCGGACTTGTTGATGCCAGGCCCGGAGATGACCACCACGGCCCGGTCCCGGACGAGGGCCACGAAGTCGCCCGGAGACGGGAGCGGGCCGTCGGCGCGGCGCTGTGCCGGTACGGCGGAGGTGGACGGTACGGCGGACAGCGTCGGCGCGGGCAGGCGCTCGCTCCAGCAGCCGGTGAGCATGGCGCGGACGAGGGCGTTGTCGCGGGCGAGCGCGGCGGTCCACTCCGCGGTGGCGGTGAGGCGTTCTCTGGCGTCGCTGTGAGTGGCGAGGGCGCGTTCGACGCCGGCGAGGTAGCCGTCGGCCTCCCTCCTGACGAGTGCGCGGGCAAGCCCTTCCTTGCTCCCGAACTCGTTGTACAGCGTCTGCCGGGACACCCCGGCCGCCGCGGCCACGTCCACCATCCGCACGGCAGACCACGGCCGACGCGCCAGCGCCGTATAAGCGGCGTCCAGCAGGGATTCCCGCGCTGCAGGCATCATCGCCTCCGTGGGACGAGCGGCTCTGCGCCCAGATTTGACGCGCACAGGGTCACTGTCAAGGGTTCGCGAAGGCACGCGGGGGCGCGCGAGCGTTTGCCTGCGGCGGCCTGCTGGTGCCGGGCGCGGTGCGGTGGGTAGGTGGGCCGGGGCCGCGCCGGGAGGTGTCCGTCCTCGGTCCGGTGACGGGCCTTGGCCAGGAGGTGCCGTCCATCGCTTGAGAACAAAACCGTCCCCAGCCCCCACCCACCCACACGGCGCTACACGGCCCCAGACACCCCCAGCCCGCCCGACGCTGGAGAACAAAACCGTCCCCAACCCCACCCACCCGCAGGGGGCGACGCGGCCCCAGGCACCCCCAGCCCGTCCGGCGTTTGAGGACGAGGCCGTTCAGGCCGATGGGGGTCCAGGGGGCGCAGCCCCCTGGCGGGGTCGAAGGGGCGGAGCCCCTGGGGATGGGACGGGTAGGGGCGGCGGGGGCGAGAAGAGGCCGGGGAACTTGATCGGCTGGCCCCTGTAGCCCCACCCCGACCACGACAGATACCGTTCGTTCCATGCCGGACTACCTCGACGACCTCCGCCTCGCCCACGTCCTCGCGGACAACGCCGACGCCGCCACCATGGACCGCTTCAAGGCCCTCGACCTCAAGGTCGAGACCAAGCCGGACATGACCCCGGTGAGCGAGGCCGACAAGTCCGCCGAGGACCTCATCCGCGGCCAGCTGCAACGCGCCCGCCCAAGAGACGCCATCCTCGGCGAGGAGTACGGCATCGAGGGCACCGGCCCCCGCCGCTGGGTCATCGACCCCATCGACGGCACCAAGAACTACGTACGCGGCGTCCCGGTCTGGGCCACCCTCATCGCCCTGATGGAAGCAGGAGAGGGCGGCTACCAGCCAGTCGTAGGCGTCGTCTCCGCCCCCGCCCTCGGCCGCCGCTGGTGGGCAGCCAAGGGCCACGGCGCCTTCACCGGCCGCAGCCTCTCCTCCGCGACCCGCCTGCAGGTCTCCCAGGTCTCGAAGCTGACGGACGCCTCGTTCGCGTACTCCTCCCTCAGCGGCTGGGAGGACAAGGGAAGGCTGGGCGGCTTCCTCGACCTCACCCGCGAGGTGTGGCGCACGCGCGCGTACGGCGACTTCTGGCCGTACATGATGGTCGCCGAGGGCGCCGTGGACATCTGCGCCGAGCCCGAACTCTCCCTGTGGGACATGGCCGCCACCGCGATCGTCGTGACGGAGGCGGGCGGCACCTTCACCGGCCTCGACGGCCGCCCCGGCCCGCACAGCGGCAACGCCGCCGCGTCGAACGGCCTGCTGCACGACGAGCTCCTCGGGTACCTCAACGAGCGCTCCTGAAGCCGCTTATGGCCGGCCCCCGCCCGTGCCCACCGCATGGAGGCCACCTGAGCCGCCGTGAGGCTGCCATCGGCGTACGTGCGTCAATCGTGACCGGATACCCGTTTCCCGGCAGCCACAGCACTACAGCGAGTGAGTGAGGAAGCCAAGAGCACTTCGTTCGGCGCAAACCTTGTTTGTGCTGATGGCACCCACGGGTAGTCAGGGATCTTGACGCAAGAAACCTCCCGCTTCCTTTCCCAGCCAACTCGGCACGGTGCAATTCCATGAAGACGGAGCTGCTTGTGGCAACCCTTTCCGGGGCTGCCGCCCTGGTGAGCGCGGTCTACAGCTCTCAGGCAAACAAGAAAAATTCCCTTCTGGCTGATGACCTGGAAAGACAGAAGGCGGAGCACAATCGCGTCCTGGAGCGCCAAGATGCCATGAGTCGTTTTCGCGACCCACTACTCTGGGCTGCCTTCGATTTTCAGTCCCGCCTCTTCAATATCCTCAGGGGAGGCTTCCTGCGAATTTACTTCACGCAATCTCATGACCGACAGTACGCAGTTCGCAGCACTCTGCATGTACTTGCCGAGTACCTTGGATGGGTCGAGATGCTCAGGCGCCGCATCTACTTCCTTGATCTCGGCAACCAGGAAGCCAATCGCCAGATCGTGGCCCTGTTCACTCGCATCGGCACCGTCCTGAACAGCGATGGCTATCCAGATCGGCATTTTCACTTGCTTCGCAGCGAGCAGAGAGCCATCGGAGAGCTTGTAATGAAGGACGGCAAAGATGACTGCATGGGATACGCGGAGTTCTGTGCACGGCTGGAATCGGACCCAGAGTTCGCAGGATGGTTTGCACGCCTATCTGACAGTATCGCCGAACTTGCTTCACTTCCGGGACGGCATCCACGTTTGGTAGACCTGCAAGTAGCCTTAATGGATTTGATTGACTTCCTCGACCCAGAGCAAGAGCGCTTTCCTCGGAAGCGCCGGTTCAGAACCACAACCGAAGGCCAGTTGTACTGACCGGCCGACAACGGCGAAAGCATCACTACTGACGGCGCTCCGAGCTCGCAACACGAGCTCACGGAGAGAACCGGCCGTCCATCATGGACAACGACTTGTGGGCGCTGATCGAGCCGTTGCCGCAGGTGCTGTGCAACGATGCCAGCCGGCAACTGTTGCCACTGGACTCTGGCTTCGACTCCGGGCGGACCTGCTGGCGCAGGCGGACCCGGTGGTACGAGCCGGGGCCTCCGACCGGACATCGGCTCCAAGCGGGCCACCTTCACCGTGAGGCCCGACACCGACAACTTCCCAACCCTCTTGCGGGTGTGGCGTAGCTTCGCACCCCGCAAGCGCAGTCGATCTCAACGAGCGCTCCTGAACGCCCCCTTGTTGACCCCCTCTTTACCTGTCACTCTGAAAGTCCCCCCGCTTGTGAATTTGTGCACCGTTCAATAGGCGCCTCCGGCGCCGGGCATGAACAACGGTGCGGGGGCACTTCAGGAGGTGGCTCCATCCATGCTCGTACGTGACGCCATGAGCACCGTGGTCCTCACCATCGGCCCCACCCACACCCTTCGCCAGGCCGCCGCGCTGATGTCCGCCCGTCGGATCGGCGCGGCCGTGGTCCACGACCCCGACGCCGGCGGCATCGGCATCCTCACCGAACGCGACATCCTCAACTCCGTCGGCCTCGGCCAGAACCCGGACCACGAACACGCCCACGACCACACCACCAACGACGTCGTGTTCGCCGCCCCGGAATGGACCCTGGAGGAGGCGGCCCGCGCCATGGCGCACGGCGGCTTCCGGCATCTGATCGTCCTGGACCGCGGCGAGCCCGCCGGCATCGTCTCGGTACGCGACATCATCCGCTGCTGGGCACCCGCACGACAGCACGTGCCGGCCTGACCACGCACGACGGGCCGGGCCCCCGAAGGAACCCGGCCCGTCCGCCACGGCAAGCGGTCCAGTGCTGGAGTCAGCCGCGCAGGTCCGAGACCGCGGCCTCCAGCCGCTTGCCGAAGTCGTCGTCCGCCCGGCGGAAGTTGTCGATCGCCCGCTCGACGATGTCCTCGCGCGACACCGGGGCGATGGCACCCGACAGGTTGGCGATCAGCCGCTCCTTCTCGCCCTCCGACATCAGGCGGTAGAGGTTGCCCGCCTGCACGAAGTCGTCGTCCTCGGCGTGGGCGGGCGCCTCGTGATTGCCCGTGCCGGGCGTGAGGCGGTGAAGGGCTGCCACAGGGGGCGGTCCGTCTGGGCCGGGCCGCCGAAGCTGTTCGGCCCGTAGTTCTTCGCGCCTCCGTGGCGGCCGTCGTAAAGGAAGCGTCACGGGAGTTGGTGCGCGCCTCGGTGGCGTGCGGACGGTTCACCGGCAGGTGGTCGGCGTTGATGCCGACGCGGTAGCGATGCGCGTCGCCGTACGCGAAGAGGCGCCCCTGGAGCATCTTGTCGGGCGACGGGCCGATACCCGGCACGAAATGCGCGGGGCTGAAAATGCTCTGCTCGACCTCGGCGAAGAGGTTGATGGGAGTCGAGGTCCTCACCCGCGAGCCTGTTGGCCTCTTCCTGGGTGAGGTTCCTGATGCCCTGGTCGGTCTTGAAGTGGTACTTGACCCAGAAGGCCTCGCCGGCCTCGTTGTTCCACTGGTAGGTGTGCGAGCCGTAGCCGTTCATGTGGCGGTACGACGCCGGGACGCCGCGGTCACCGAACAGCCAGGTCACCTGGTGGGTCGACTCGGGGCTCAGGCTCCAGAAGTCCCAGACGTTGTCCGGCTCGGTGCTGCCCGTGTACGGGTCGCGCTTCTGCGTGTGGATGAAGTCCGGGAACTTGACGGCGTCCTTGATGAAGAACACCGGGGTGTTGTAGCCGACGAGGTCGTAGTTGCCCTCCTCGGTGTAGAACTTCAGCGCCCAGCCCCGCGGGTCGCGCACGGCGTCCGCCGCGCCGAGGTTCCCGGCCACCGTCGAGAAGCGCAGGAACGTCTCCGTCTGCTTGCCGACCTCGGAGAGGAAGGCGGCGCGCGCGTACCGGCTGACATCGGCGGTCACCGTGAACGTGCCGTAGGCGCCGGCGCCGCGCGCGTGCACCACCCGCTCCGGGATGCACTCCCGGTTGAAGTGGGCGAGCTTCTCCAGCAGGAGCTGGTCCTGGACGAGGACCGGGCCGCCGGTGCCCGCGGTCTCGCTGTTCTGGTTGTCGGCGACCGGCGCACCGGCCTCCGTCGTGAGCGGTCCCTGGGTCCCGTGCGCCTCCTGCATAGGTTCGACCACCTCCGGCCACTCCTGTCCAGTGACCAAAGATGACCCGATCCCATACTGGACTTTGTCTAAGTCAAGCTGAGCTCCAAAGTCACACCCGTTCGGAACCTGGTCCTCCTCTGTTAAGGTGTTCTCCATGAGTGACCTTCTGGAACGGCTGCGCGGACGCGGATGGCGGATGACCGCGCAGCGACGCGTCGTGGCCGAGGTCCTCGCCGGCGATCACGTCCACCTGACGGCCGACGAGGTGCACGCGCGAGCCGTGGCCAAGCTGCCCGAGATCTCCCGCGCGACCGTCTACAACACGCTGGGCGAGCTGGTCACCCTCGGCGAGGTGCTCGAGGTCTCCACGGACAAGCGCGCCAAGCGGTACGACCCGAACGCCCACCGGCCCCACCACCACCTGGTGTGCGCCCAGTGCGGCGCGATCCGGGACGTACACCCGACGGGCAACCCGATGGCCGACCTCCCCGACTCCGAGCGCTTCGGCTTCACGGTCTCCGACGTCGAGGTGACCTACCGCGGCACCTGCCCGAACTGCGCGAAGGCCTAGCACCGCCCTTCGAGCCTCGACACCTTCGAGCCCCGGCAGCTTCGAGCCTCGACACCTTCGAGCCCCGGCACCTGCGACCCTCGGCAGCTTCGAGCCCCGGCACTTCGCGTGCCGGGGCTTCGCGTGCCGGGACTTCGCGTACCGGGGCTTCGCGTGCCGGGGCTTCGCGCTGCCCACCCGCGGGCGGGGTTCCCGAATCTGACGGCCCGTCATATGGTCTACGGCACCCACCGTCCGTTCCGCACTCCGCGAGGAGACCGAAGTGGGAGAGCCGTACCCCAAACTGAGAGCGACCCACCTGACGCGCACCTTCGGCCGAACCCCCCACACGGTCCACGCCCTCGGCCCTCTCGACCTGACCGTCACGCACGGCGAGTTCGTCTGTGTCGTCGGCCCCTCCGGCTGCGGCAAGTCCACGCTGCTCCGGATCGCCGCGGGACTGCTCCGCCCGAGCACCGGCACCCTGGAGATCCATACGACCAGTGCGCGGCCGGCCGCCATGATCTTCCAGGACTACGGCATCTACGACTGGAAGACCGTCCGCGCCAACGTCCGTTTCGGTCTGGACATCCAGCGCGTCCCGCGCCGCGAGGCGAACGCCCGTGCCGACGACTGGCTGGCCCGCATGGGCCTGTCGGACTTCGCGGACGCCTACCCGGCCACCCTCTCCGGCGGTATGCGCCAGCGCGTGGCCATCGCCCGGGCGCTGGCCGTGGAGCCCGAACTGCTGCTGATGGACGAACCGTTCGCGGCCCTCGACGCCCAGCTGCGCACGATCCTCCAGGACGAACTCCTGGACCTCACCCAGTCTCTGAGGACGACCACGCTGTTCATCACCCACAGCCTGGAGGAGGCGATCGTCCTCGGCGACCGTGTGCTGGTCATGTCCGCCCGCCCGGGCCGGATCATCGCCGAGCACCGCCCGCCCTTCCCCCGCCCGCGCACCGGCGACATCCGCGCCACCCCCGAGTTCACGGCGTTGAGAAGCGAGCTGTGGGACCTGCTGCGGAAGGAGGCAGTACCGGCATGACGACACTCACGAAACCACCCTCCGGCTCCGTCCTGGTCCGCCGCCCCGGCCCGCGGGAACTCCACCCCGCCCGCACCCACCGCCGCAGGCGCGCCCTGGAGCTGTCCCTGGCGCTCGCCGTGCCCCTCTTCCTCGTCCTCCTGTGGCAACTGGCCGCCGCCCAGGCCTGGATCGACGACCGCGTCTACCCGGCCCCGTCCACGATCCTCGCCGACGGCTGGGACCGTGCCGCGGCCGGCGACCTCTGGCCGGACGTGTGGGCGACGCTGAAGCGCGTCCTCGCCGGATACGCGGCCGGCACGGCGGCGGGCTACGCCCTGGGCCTGCTGATGGGCTCCCTGTCCCTGGTACGAGCGGCCCTGGAACCGCTCCTGGACGCGCTGTACGTCGTACCGAAACTGGCCCTGCTCCCCGTCTTCCTGAACATGTTCGGCCTGGGCGAGGGCCCGCAGGTGGCCCTGGTGGCGGCGACGGTGTTCTTCTTCGTCTGGATCTCCACGATGTCCGCGGTCATGTCCATCCCCGCCGGTCACCGCGACGCGGGCCAGGTCTTCGGCGCCTCGCGGTGGCAGATGTTCCGCCACGTCCTGCTCCCGGCGTCGCTCCCCGGCGTCCTGGTGGGCGCACGGATCGCGGCGGGCGTGGCGGTCCTGGTGATCGTCGCGTCGGAGCAGATCGCCGCGACCGACGGCCTCGGCCATCTGATCTTCGACTCCCGCGCACTCTTCCAGAACGACGTGATGTTCGTCGGCATCGTCTGCGTCGCGGCCCTCGGAGTGCTCTTCTCCGAACTGATCCGCTTCACCGGCCGCCTGCTCACCCCGTAGGCACCGAGGGACCGGGGACGGGGCCAGTCATGAATGGAAGGGCGCCACTCATGAACAAGAGAACCCACGCGTACGGCACGGTGGTCACCGCCGTCACAGCCGCAGCCGCAACCGCAGCCGTACTGCTGGCGTCGGCGGCGTGTTCGTCACCGTCCAGGTCGGACTCCTCCTCGAATGCGGCCGCCGGACAGCGCACGGTCCGCCCGGTGGACGGCTGCGGCGCGAAGTCCTGGACGGACCCGAAGGACCTCTCCCCGACCCGCGCCCCGGCCCGCTGCCTCCCCGGATCCCCTCCCCCACAGCCGCTGTCCGAGCCCCGCAAGCTGACGATCGCCACGGGAACACTGAGCGCCGAGTACGTGGCTCCCCTGCAAGTCGCCCTCGACAAGGGCGAGTTCAAGAAGGAGGGCCTGGACGTCGAGCTGAAGGTCCTCCCCACCCCGGACGCACTGCCCCTCCTGGCCAAGGGAGACATCGACGCCCTGTGGGCGGCCCCGGAGGCGGCTGTCATGAACGGCATCAAGGGCGGCTTCGACATCAAATGGGTCGCGGCCAACTTCTCCCCCGACCCCAGGTCGAAGAGCGGCCTGTGGGTACGCCTGAAGGAGGGCGAGAGCGCGAGCCGCGTCACCATGGCGGGCCGCAGGCTCGGCACGATGATCGGCAAGGGCTCGGTGATCGCGTACCCCATGGAGAAGGCCCTGGAACAGCACGGCGGCGGCCTGGCCGACATCCAGTACCAGCAACTCGGCTCAGCCGACGTCCTCACGGCCCTGCAGAACGGCGGCGTCGACTCCGCCTGGCTCCTGGACCCGGTCTGGCGCAAGGTGGACGCCCGACAGGGCTACGCCTTCCTCGGCGGCCAGCCCCAGGGCGAACCCCTGGGCGGCATGCTCTACGGCCGCACCCTGCTCCAGGACGACATCGACGCCGGCGTCGCACTCCTCAGGGCCTACATCCGCACGGTCAATTCATACTTCGCATCCGACTACAAGAAGAATGCGACCTTTGTCACATACCTGTCCAAACTCCTGAAGTCAGACGCATCCATCCTCCAGTCCACCCCACCCCTCCGCATGGACTGGGAAATCCGCTCCGGCACGACGACTCGACTCCAGTCGGCCTACGAGGCCCAGGGCGTGGCGGAGGGATCCCCACTCCCGGAGTCCCGGACGGTGAACCGCGCCCTGTATGAGGAGGCAGTGGGCCACGCGCCCTCTCGCTAAAACACCAAAACGCCAAAACGCCAAAAACACCTGGGGCCGGAACCCTTTCGGATTCCGGCCCTAGGCCTTCAGTAGCGGGGACAGGATTTGAACCTGCGACCTCTGGGTTATGAGCCCAGCGAGCTACCGAGCTGCTCCACCCCGCGTCGGTGAACGCAACATTACGTCAGCCGTCCGTCCAGAGCAAATCGCTTCCGGTCCAGGCACCCCCAGCCGCATTTTCAGCCCGTCCGGCGTTTGAGGACGAGGCCCGAAGGGCCGACAGCGGGGTCTGGGGCGGCAGCCCCAGCGGGGTTGAAGGGGCAGAGCCCCTTCAACGGATGGGACGGGTAGGGGCGGCGGGGGCGAAACCCGGCGACAACCTCACGCCGACAGTTCCTCCCGCAGAGCGTCCCGCAACCGCGCCGCCCGCTCCGCAACCTCCCGCGGCCCCAACACCACCGCCCGATCAGCCCACCGCTGCCCCTCCGACAACTCCCCACGACGCGCGTAGACCAGAGCGAGCCGCAACGCCGACCGCCCATGCCCGGCATCCGCCGCCCGCGTCCACCACACCGCCGCCTCCGGCTCACTCCCCTCCCGAGCCAGCAGCAGCCCCAGATTGAACGCCCCGTTCCGCGACCCGGCCTCGGCGGCCTTCCGATACCACCGAGCCGCCTCCACCACATCACCCCGCGCCGCCGCGAGCATCCCCACCCGCACCTGCGCACGCCGATGCCCCTGCGAAGCCGCCCGCTCGTACCACTCCTCGCACTCGGTCTTCTCGTGCACCGTCTCCCCGAGCTCATGCGCGGGCTCCGGCGGACGCCGAGCGTCCAGCACGGTCGCCAGCCGATACGCGGCCTCCCCGCTGCCGGCCCCGGCCGCGCGCCGCAGATGCCGCTCGGCGGCATGCTCGTCGCCGTCCCGCAAACGCGCGATCCCGACCTGGAGCGCCGCCTCCGTGTGCCCGGCGGCCGCGGCACGCTCGTACCATCGCAGCGCGGCCCGCTCCTCGCCCCGCCCGGCGTGCAGGATCCCCAGGTTGAACGCGGCGTCGACACTGCCGGCCTCCGCGGCCTTGGAGAACCACGGCTCGGCCCCCGTCGTGTCCCCGCCCTGAAGCAGCAGGATCGCCAACGCGTTCGCCGCCTCCCGATGCCCGGCGTACGCCGCCCGCCGATACCACTGCTCGGCCTGCGCGGTACGCCCCTGCTCGGCGCAGAGCAGCCCGAGGTTGTACGCCCCGTTCACATCGCCGGCGTCCATCGCGGCCCGGTACCAGCGCTCGGCGGTCTGTGTCTCGCCGCGCTCGGCGTGCAGCGCGCCCAGCGCGTTCGCGGCGTTGCCGTCACCGTCCTGCGCGGCCCGCAGCCACCACACGGCCGCGCTCTCGGTGTCCCCGGCGTCACGCAGCAGGAACCCGAGCGCGCAGGCGGCCCGCGCCTCGCCGTCCTTGGCGGACGTCAGATACCAGCGCCCGGCCTCCTTGAGCTCCCCGCGCTTCTCGAGGATCGCCCCGAGGTGCAGCGCGGCCCTGCGGTGCCCGCGCGCGGCGGCCTGGCGGTACCACTGCGCGGCCTCGTCCAGCTTCGACTCGCCCCGCGCGACACCGTTGTCGGATCCCTCCTCGCCCGTGTGCACCGCCTGCCGGTCCAGCGCACGCGCCAGCCGGTACGCCGCCTCCCGGTGCCCGCGCTCGGCCGCGGCCCGCATCCAGTGCTCGGCCCCGTCGTCGCTGCGGTGCTCCAGCAGATCGGCGAGCGCGTACGCGCCCAGCGCGTGTCCCTGCTCGGCGGACTGCCGCAGCCAGTACTCGGCGGCGGGCTCGTCGCCGCGCTCACGGTGGTGGCGTCCCAGCGCGTGCGCGGCCGCGGCCGACCCGGCGACGGCGGCGATCCGCCACCATCCGGCGGCGTCGTCGGCGTATCCGCGCTGGTGAAGAAGGACTCCCAGGTTGTTGGCCGCGGCCCGGTCGCCCGCGGCGGTGGCGGCACGCAGATGGGGCTCGGCCCCGTCGAGGTCACCGCGACGCAGCAGCATGGCCCCGAGGACGCTCATCGCCTCCACGTCACCAGCCTCGGCGGCGAGCAGCTGTCGTGCCTCCTCGGCGGCCGCCCCGGTCTCGTCCGGGTCCGTCGGCCGGTCCAGGGAGAGCTCACCCTCCTGCTGCGGGAAATCGCCCACCGGCTGCGAGGCACCGTCCGTCGGCCGCGCCAAATCGCCCGTCGGCTGCACAAAGTCGGCAGGCTGCACAAACCGCCCTGTCTCCAACAGAGTTGCCTTGTCCCCCATAACGTCCATCGTCGCACCACCTGCAACCTGGGTACACCTGGTATACCGCAGCCAGTGAGGTCACTTCAGCGTTTTGTCGACATGCCCACAGAGAGACAAGTCAAACACAGTTCCCTCAACTCCCCACGGCGGCGCGACCGTCCCCCTGCCCTGCACATGCGTTCGCACACCACGAAGGCCCGGATCCTCTGGAGGATCCGGGCCTTCGCTGTCGTACGAAATGTTCGCCGACTTCAGTAGCGGGGACAGGATTTGAACCTGCGACCTCTGGGTTATGAGCCCAGCGAGCTACCGAGCTGCTCCACCCCGCGCCGTTGTTCTGCAACCGTATCACGGCGCGGGGTGGGCTATTCGATCAACCGCCGTCCCTATCCGCTGGTGGGACTGCCGGACGGGCTCGGACTCGAACTCGGGCTCGAACTCGGGCTCGAACTCGGACTCGCATCGCCGCCGCTTTCGCCGCCGCCGTTGCCTCCCGTCTTGTCCGCCTGAGCCTGGGCGTCCTCGGCCCGCTTCAGTGCGTCCTCCAGGTCCTCCTGAGCCCGTCCGTACGCCTCCCAGTCACCCTTCTTCAGGGCTTCCTGGCCGGCCTCGAAGGCCTTCTGGGCGTCGTTGAGCGCGTCCTGGACGTTCGGGTTGCTGGACGTCGGCGGAGGTGTCGTACCGCCGCCGTCCTCGTCGCCCTCGTCCGGGGGCTCGGTGGCCGGGCCCTCGGCTCCGAAGACCTTGTTGAGCGCCTCGCCGAGGGTGTCCTCGAAGGCGGTGGTGCCGCCGTAGGAGACCAACACCTTCCGCAGCAACGGGTACTTCAGTCCGCCACCACGTACGTAGACCGGCTCCACATAGAGCAGTCCGCCGTCCAGCGGGACCGCCAGCAGATTGCCGTACTCGACCTCCGAGTCGCCGCCTCTCAGCAGCCTGATGGTCTCAGCGATGTTCTGTTCGGAGTTGAACTGGCTCTGGACCTGACTGGGCCCGTTGACCGTGGTGTTGGTCGGCAGTTTCAGAACTCTGATCTTGCCGTAGTCACTGGTGCCCGCCTCGGCGTCGACAGCCATGAAGGCGCTGAGGTTGTCCCGGCCGTTCGGTGTGAACGTCGTCGTCAGCGAGAACGCCTGTGCCTGCTGGTCGGGCATCTTCATGCTCAGGTAGTACGGCGGCACCGCGCTGCCCGACTTGTTGGTCGGGTCGTCCGGCACCTGCCAGACCTCGCTGCCACTGAGGAACGTCGTCGCGTCCTTCACGTGGTAGCGGGTCAGCAGCTCACGCTGGACCTTGAACAGGTCCTGCGGGTAGCGCAGATGGTCCATCAGCGACTTCGAGATCTCGCTCTTCGACTCCACCGTGCCCGGGAACGCCTTCATCCAGGTCTTCAGGACCGGGTCCTTGGTGTCCCACTGGAAGAGCTTGACCTCGCCGGTGTACGCGTCGACGGTGGCCTTCACGGAGTTGCGGATGTAGTTGACCTGGTTCTGCTGGGCCACCACAGCGCGCGAGTCGTTGGTCGCGGTCAGCGAGTCGGCTGTCGTGTCCCCGAGGGTCGTACGGGAGGCGTACGGGTATCCATTGGTGGTCGTGTACGCGTCGACGATCCACTGGATACGACCGTCCACCACCGCCGGGTAGGCGTCGCCGTCGATGGTCAGCCACGGGGCGACCGCCTCGACGCGCTCCTTGGGCGTGCGGTTGTACAGAATGCGCGAACCGTCGCCGATCGCACCGGAGTACAGGATCTGCGGCTCGCCGAACGCCACCGCGTACGCGGCCCGGTTGACCGGGTTGGAGAGGCTGACCCCGCTGTCGGCCTTGTAGCTGTAGGTCTTCTCACCGCTGTCGTCGGAGTAGTCGATCTCCTTCTGGGGACCGCCGACGATCGAGTACATCGTGGTCTTCTCGCCGTAGTAGACCCGCTGCTCATACGTCCCGAGGTCGCCCTTGGACGGCAGGTCGGACTCGGTGAAGTCCGGTCGGCCCTGGGCGTCGGCGCTGGTGCCCTCGGCGGCCACCACGCCGTAGCCATGGGTGTAGCGGAAGTGGTCGTTGATCCAGTTCCGCTTCGGAATGCCGTTGAGATTGATCTCACGCAGACCGATGACCGTGTCCTGGTCCTTGCCGTCCTTGCTGTACCGGTCGACGTCCAGGTTGGTCGGGAACGCGTAGTAGTTCCTGATCTGCTGGAGCTGCTGGAACGTCGGCGACACGATGTTCGGGTCCAAGATGCGGATGCTCGCCGTGGAGTCGACGTCGTCGCGCAGCTGGGTCTTGTCCTCGGTCTTGCTGGTGCCCGGGTACTCGGTGACCTGCGCGCCGTCGATGCCGTAGGCCTCGCGCGTCGCCTTGAGGTTCTTCTCGACGTACGGCGCTTCCTTGGCCTGCTCGTTCGGCTGGACCTGGAACTTCTGCACGATCGCGGGGTACAGGCCGCCGATGAGGATCGCCGAGAGCACCATCAGGCCGAAGCCGATGACGGGCAGCTGCCAGGTGCGCCGCCACAGGGTGGCGAAGAACAGCAGCGCGCAGATGACGGCGATGCAGAACAGGATCGTCTTGGCCGGCAGATAGGCGTTGGCGTCGACGTACCTGAGGCCCGTCCAGTTGTCGGTGGCCTTGAAGTCACTGGACTTCACGGCGAGCCCGTAACGGTCGAGCCAGTAGGCGACCGCCTTGAGGGCGACGAAGATGCCGATCAGGACCGACAGATGGCCGGTGGCCGCGGCGGTGGCGCGGGCGCCCGGGCTGGTGATGCGCAGCCCGCCGTACAGGTAGTGGGTGAGCGCGGCGGCGATCACGGAGAGGATCGCGGCGGCGAAGCCGAAGCCGAGCAGGAACCGGTACCAGGGCAGGTCGAAGGCGTAGAAGCCGACGTCCAGGTGGAACTGGGGGTCCTTCTCGCCGAAGGGCACGCCGTTGACCCACATCAGCCAGGTGCGCCACTGGCCGGAGGCGGAGGCGCCGGCGATCAGGCCGACCAGGGCGGTGATCGCGAGCAGCAGCCACTTCTTGTACGGCGCGATGCCCATGCGGTAGCGGTCGAGGCTCTGCTGCTCCATCGACATGGCGCTCAGCGGCGGGCGCAGCCGGTGCGCCAGCCAGATGTTGAAGCCGACCGCGAGGGCCATCAAAAGACCGAAGACGAAGAAGAGTCCGATCTTCGTCCACAGCGTGGTCGTGAACACCGACGAGTAGTTCACCGACCGGTACCAGAGCCAGTCCGTCCAGAAGCCCGCGAACATGGTGAAGGCCATGCCGAGGACGGCGAGGACGCCCAGTGTCATGAGCAGCGTCCGGACACGCCGGGACGGGCGGCCCACTCTGATCCGTGGCCCGGTCGGGCCTCCGCCGCGGTCCGGCATCTGGAAAGCCAAGGTTCGCACCCCGAGGTTCGCTGTTGATCCGTCAGGCCCGCGTCTTCGTGGACCCTCCGTGGCCCCCCGTGATCGCGGGCCCACACCTATGCAACTTACTCACCGTTTACTCAGTTCCCGATTCCGCCCAGGAACGAGAGAGGATTGTGACCATGTCCAACACTCCCATGGCGGCGAGCCCGCTCACCCGGGCCGTTCTCGAGATCGACGAGTACGCCTCCGGCCTCGGCTGGGACCAGCCCGCCCGCCTTTTCGCCCTCGTAGACACCGCACGGCTGCGGGCCCAGGAACCCGGCCTCGCCGCCCAGCTCGGCCTGGGGGACGAGCAGGAGTCCTCCGGCCTGACCCCGATCGAGCAGGACGAGATTGAAACGGGCAAGGCGCTCGATGAGTTCCTCGGCACCATCGCCTGGCCCGACGCGGTGGTCGGCTGCGCGCTCACCGTCGAGCGGCTCATGCTGCCCCCGTCCGCCGAGGCCCAGGTCCCGCAGGGCCTCAGTGGTGCCAAGCTCACGAAGTGGGTGGCGGACCACCCCGACCGCCAGGAGGTCCGTATGACGGTCGCGGTGCTGCGCGACGGCGCCCGCGAGTCGGCCCTGCGCCTGCGCGAGAAGGACACCCCGACGGAGGTCCTCACCGGCCCGGACCTGATCCCGGGTCTGGCGGAGGCACTGGCGGCGACGTTCGAGGACTGAGGTTTTCCCGTACGGCATCGGAGCTCGTGAGCTCTTCTGGTACGGCAGTGGGGGCGCCCTTGAGATGAAGGGCGCCCCCACTGCCGTGTGCTCGATGCCTGCTCGCTCAGCTCTTGGTCGTGCACTTCGGCAGGCCGGCGGTGTCGCCGGAGCGGATGTCCTTCAGGGCGCCGAGGGCGTCGTCGATGGTGCCGACCTTGACCAGGGTGAGCCCGTCGGGGACGTCCCTGGCGGCGGTCGCGCAGTTCTCGGCCGGCGTGAGGAAGTACTGGGCGCCCTTGTCGCGGGCGGCGATGGTCTTCATCTCGATGCCGCCGATGGGCCCGACCTTGCCGTCGTCGTCGATGGTGCCGGTGCCGGCGACGAACTTGCCGCCGGTGAGGTTGCCCGGGGTGAGCTTGTCGTAGAGACCGAGCGAGAACATCAGGCCGGCGCTGGGGCCGCCGACGTCGGCGAGCTTGATGTCGATGGTGAACGGGAAGGTGTGGTCGGTCCCGGCGGAGATCCCGACGATGGCGCGCTTCTCGCCGCTGTCGTCGGACTGGGCGGTCCTGATGGTGACCTTCTCGGTCTTCGTCGGCGTCCTGCGCTCCTTCTCCGCGGCGGCCTGCTCCTTGGCCGGCACGATCGTGAAGACGACGTCCTGGCCGGGCTTGTGCTTGGTCACCAGCTTGGCGACGTCGCCGGGTTCCTTCACCGTCGTGCCGTCGACGGACTTGATGACGTCACCGGCGTGCAGTTCGCCCTCGGCCGGAGTTCCCTTGACGACGGTCGAGACGATCACCCAGCTCTGCACCGGGATGTCCAGCGCCTCCAGGGCGGCGACCTTGGCGCTCTCCTGGGACTGGCTGAACTCCTCGGCGTTCTCCTGGGTGGACTGCTCCTCGGTCTTGCCGTCCGGGTAGAGGGTGTCGTGCGGGACGACCTTGTTGTCGTGCGCGAGCCATCCGTAGACGGCCTCCACCAGGTTCATCTTGTAGTCGGCGCCGGTGACCCGGACGGTGGTCATGTTGAGGTGCCCGGAGGCCGGGTAGGTCTTGTGTCCGGAGATCTGCAGCACCGGCTCGCCGTCGTGATCGCCGAGCGTGTTCACCGTCGGCCCCGGGGACATCTCCGCGTAGGGCACGGGGATGAAGACTCCCGCGCACAGGAGCGCGATCAGCATCAGGGTGGAGGCGAGCATCGTCGCGGTGCGGCGTGGCATGCCACGACAGTACGTGACAGTCCTGTCAGTGCCCCGTCAGGGCCGTCTGACAGTGTCCCGTCAGAGCCGCGAGCCGGGCCCTCTTGATCATGTATGGGAAGAGGGCTTCTCCATGGCCGCGCGGAAGCGGGCATAGCCGTCGAGCTCGGGGCCGTCGCCCCGTGCCTTCCGGGTCCGGTTGGCCCAACTGCCCCACAGGCCGGCGAAGACCGCAGCCACAAGCGGAATCAGCAACCAGGCGAGCGCCGCCATGCCGACCTCCCATCCCCAAATGAGCGACCGCGAACTGACTGATCAGCAGATTAACCACTGGCACTGACAACGCTCACGCCAGGGGTGCGGTTACGCAACCGGAGTGGGGTGGATGGGGGTGCGGAAGGGCTGTACGAGGCTCGGACGGGTGGTTCAGCAGGCGCCGACCCACTCCTCCGTGCCGTCCGAGAACCTCTGGTGCTTCCAGATGGGCACCTCGTGCTTGAGGTCGTCGATCAGTTTCCGGCAGGCCTCGAAGGCCTCGCCGCGATGGGGACAGGAGACGGCGACGACCACGGCGAGATCCCCGACCTTGAGGTCCCCGACGCGATGCACGGCCGCGAGCGCCCGCACCGGATACTCGGCAACGACCTTCTCGGCGACGCGCCGCATCTCGGCCTCGGCCTGCGGGTGGCACGAGTACCCGAGCTCGTCGACATCGGCACCGCCGTCGTGGTTCCGCACGGTTCCCACGAACAAGGCGGTCCCACCGGCGGCATCGTCCCCGACGGCCCGGAAGACCTCGTCCAGGGAGAGGGCCGTCTCGCGAATGGCGATGAGCTTGACGGGATCCTGAGCGCCCTGCTCACCGGGGTGATCGTTGGAAGGTGCCATGACCCCATCGTGCCCCACACGCGCGAGGGCGGGAAATAGCCTTATCGCCCGGCACACGCGTGTGCGGCTTGGAGCCTCCTACAGTCCGCGAGCGGACGACACCGCGCAGGGGCCGCGGGCCCTGTTCCCCCTCAGATCCGCCGCCTGGCCTTCCGGGCCCGCCGCACCACGGCCGCCGCGCCCAGCAGGGCCACCGTCGCTCCCGCGGCACCGGCCGCCGTGGCGTCCTTGCGGCCGAGCCGCCGTCCGGCGACGGTGTGCCTGCCGGAGACCTCATCCAGCAGCTCCGCGAGCACTTCCTCGTTGGTCCACTGCGGCCGCCAGCCCGCGTCATGGAGCCGGCTCCCGCTCACCACCCAGGGATACATCGTGTAGGCCAGGTCGCCGGCCGGAGAGGGCGTTAGTCCGATCCGGTGCAGCCGGGCCGCAGCGCCCAGCGCGACCGCCGACGGCAGCTCCATGCGCCGGATGCCGCTGAGCTCCTCGACCTCCTCCTGCTCCAGCCACCCGTCGCATCCGACGGCGAGTTCCCCGTCGACCTTCTCCAGGACGGCGTACTCCAGGGCGCTGCACAGATCCTCGACATGGCAGAACTGCCAGGCAGGCCGCGAGCCGGCGACGACAAGCAGCCGAGGTGACTCGAAGTACCTGGTCAGCGCGGTGTCGGTGCCGCCCACGAGCACCGCGGGCCGGACGACGGTGACATTAAGTCCCGGATGGGCCCGGGGCGCCCTGCGCGCGAGGCGCTCGATCTCCAGCAGGTCCCCGACGCCGGTGGCCTCCGCCGTGGCCCGCAGCTCGGCGTCCTCGGACAGCGGCAGCTCGTTGTCCGGCAGCGCCCCGTAGACCATCGCCGAGGTGCACAGCACGACCCGGTGGATCCCGGCCGCCGCCGCGGCCGTCAGCACGGTCTGCGTCCCCCGAACGTTGTATGCCGTCCTGGCGGCGGGATCGGTCTCCAGATCGAGGTCGAGCGCCAGGTGCACGACGACGTCGGCGCCCCGCAGCTTGTCCGCGATGGCCGGATCCCGCACGTCCAGGATGTGCCACTGCGCCGCAGCGCACTCACCGCGCCGCTCGTCGATCGCGATGACCTGCTTGACCTCGTCGGACTCGACGAGCCGCTCCGTGAGCAGCGCGCCGATGCCGGACGCGGCACCGGTCACCGCGACGACGGGACCGCGCACGCCGCGCGCGGACGGGGTTGACTGGTTTCGCGCTGCGCGAACCTGCGGATCAGGGGAACTCACCGGGCGTCTCCAGCGGTTGTCTTCAGTACGAACGTGAGTGACGCGTACGTACCAGGTGGCATCCATCCTGCCGCAGGCGAAGAGCCGGCGAAGCACCGAGGCCCGATCGGCTCGCGGTGTCTACGCTGGGTGGTGTTATCGGGCAGCCGCGCCGCCGGTGCCAGCCGGTGGCCTTACCAGCCGAGGAATCCCGTGAGTGACACCCCATTCGGATTCGGCCTTCCGCCGGAGGAGCCGGACGACGGCGACGAGGGCAAGAAGAAGGACCAGCAGAGCGGTGGTGGTCAGGGTCCGGCCAACCCGTTCGGTTTCGGCGGGCTGCCCGGTGCCGGGGGCATTGGCGGCCCCGGCGCGGACAATCCGTTCGCTGCCATGTTCGGTTCGCTGAACCCCACCGACCTGGGGGCCGCGTTCCAGCAGCTGGGGCAGATGCTCTCGTACGAGGGCGGCCCGGTGAACTGGGACATGGCCAAGCAGATCGCCCGCCAGACGGTCTCCCAGGGCACCGCGGACGGCACGAAGGACGCGAGCGTCGGCCCCGCCGAGCGCACCGCCGTCCAGGAGGCCGTACGCCTGGCCGACCTGTGGCTCGACGACGCGACGTCCCTGCCGTCCGGCGCGGGCTCCGCCGTGGCGTGGTCCCGCGCGGAGTGGGTCGAGGCGACCCTGCCCGCGTGGCAGGAGCTCGTCGACCCGGTCGCCGAGCGCGTCGGCACCGCGATGGGCGACGTCCTGCCGGAGGAGATGCAGGCCATGGCCGGCCCGCTGATCGGCATGATGCGCTCGATGGGCGGCGCCATGTTCGGTACGCAGATCGGGCAGGCCGTCGGCGTGCTCGCGGGCGAGGTGATCGGCTCCACCGACATCGGTCTGCCGCTCGGCCCGGTCGGCAAGGCCGCGCTGCTGCCGGTCAACATCGAGACGTTCGGCAAGGACCTGGGCGTGCCCAAGGAGGAGGTGCGGCTGTACCTCGCCCTGCGCGAGGCCGCCCACCAGCGCCTGTTCGCGCATGTGCCCTGGCTGCGCTCGCACCTGTTCGGCGCGGTCGACGGCTACGCGCGCGGGATCAAGGTCGACACGGCCAAGCTGGAGGACGTGGTCGGCCAGTTCGACCCGCAGAACCCCGAGCAGCTCCAGGACGCCCTCCAGCAGGGCATGTTCCAGCCGGAGGACACCCCGGAACAGAAGGCGGCCCTGGCCCGTCTGGAGACGGCTCTGGCGCTCGTCGAGGGCTGGGTGGACGCGGTGGTGCACGCCGCCGCGAAGCCGCGCCTGTCGTCCGCCGACGCCCTGCGCGAGACGCTGCGGCGGCGCCGCGCCTCGGGCGGGCCCGCGGAGCAGACCTTCGCCACGCTGATCGGCCTGGAGCTGCGCCCGCGCCGCCTGCGGGACGCCTCCCGGCTGTGGGCCTCGCTCACGGACGCGCGCGGTGTCGACGGCCGTGACGCCCTGTGGCACCACCCGGACATGCTGCCGACGGCCACCGACCTGGACGACCCGGACGGTTTCGTGCACCGCGAGCAGATCGATTTCTCCGAGCTGGACAAGATGCTCGGCGAGGCGGCGGGCGGCTCGGCCGGGAAGCCCGACCTGACGAAGGACGACGAGTCCAAGGACGACGGCAAGGGCGACGGCGCGGAGTGAGCCTGTACGACGACGCGGTCCTCGTGCTCAAGGGGTACGAGGACCAGGAAGAGCTGCGCCGGACGTATCTGGAGCACCTGGAGACCCACCCGGACGGCATGTGGAAGGCCTGCGGGGACGGACACATCACGGCGAGCGCGCTGGTGATCGACCCGTCGAGCGAGCGGGTGCTGCTCACGCTCCACAAGAAGCTGCGCATGTGGTTGCAGATGGGCGGCCACTGCGAGCCGGCCGACGACACGCTGGAGGCGGCGGCGCTGCGTGAGGGGAGCGAGGAGTCGGGCATCGCGGGACTGACCCTGCTGCCCGGCGGCCCGGTGCGCCTGGACCGCCATCACACTCCGTGTGCCTGGCACCTCGATGTCCAGTACGCGGCGCTCGCCCCGGCGGGCGCCGTGGAGGCCATCAGCGACGAGTCGCTCGACCTGCGCTGGTTCGCCTACGACGAGGTGGCGGACGTGGCCGACGAGTCGGTCGTACGACTGCTGGAGGCGACGCGAGCGAGGCTCTAGACCTTCGGGCACGCGTAAGGGGCGACCGCCATGGCGGTCGCCCCTTACGTCTGTTTTCCGGACGGTCAGCTCCAGACGTTGCCCTGGTTCTGCCCCCGGGCCCCCTGCTGCCCCATGCCGTACTGCGCGGCGAGGCCGGAGCCGATCTGGGCGTTCTGCGGCGGCAGCAGCTCGCTGGGCTGCACGATCGCGTAACCGCTGCCCATGAAGCTGAGCTCCCAGCCCTCACCGGTGTTGCCGCGGCGCCGCCACACTCCGGAGGAGTGCGTCTGGGCCTGCATCTGCACGCGCAGGCTGGTCGACCAGGCGACGATGGCGTCGGCGTCGCAGTTGACGTACTTGTCGGGCGTCACCTGCATCATCAGCGGCATCCCGGAGGTCATGAGGGCGACCTTGCCGCGGCCGGTGATGTTGAGCTGGTACTTCCCGGAGCCGGAGATGCCGTAGAGGCTGTCCACGGCGATGACCTCGTGGTGCAGCGAGGAGTCCATCGCCAGCACGTAGCTGCTGTCGACGGTCAGCCCGTCCTGCTCCACGTCCACCAAATGCACGTGCTGCTTGAGGTTGGCGAGATAGACCGTGCCCTGCCCGTGGCAGCGCATGAGGTCGAGGCCCTCACCGGTGTGCGCACGCGCGCGTCCCTGCTGGTTGCTCTGGAATTCGGCGTCGAACTCGACCAGGCCCTGGTAGGCGACCATCGTGCCCTTGCGGGCGAGGATGTCGTCGTGGCCCTCCAGGGCCACGCGGAGCATCTGCTTGTTCTGCAGGCTCCAGCGGTCCTGGGTCTGCTGGTCGTTGTAGGCGAAAAGCGGACTCTGCATGGCGTTCTGGCTCCCCCTCAGCCCCGGACCCGGAGACGGTCGGTGCTGTCCTCGCTGGGCTGGACGACGACGATGCCCTGGCCGGAGAAGGCCATCTGGTAGGCCTCGCCGCTGCCCCGGCCGATGAGCGACTGCGCCTTGAAGCTGCGCTTGCCCTTGACCTTGAGGTTGGGCGACCAGGCGACGAGCGCGTCGGGGTCGACGTACGTCTCGTCCTCGCCACCGCCGCAGTCCACGACGATCGGCTTGCCCCGGGAGGTCAGCGCGACCCAGCCCTGCCCGGAGATCTTGGTGTTCCACAGGCCCTGGCCGGCGAACTTCGCCAGGCCCTTCACCCGCTCGACACCCCACGTCAGATGCGCGTCGAAGGCGAGCAGGTTGGTGGCGTTGACGGAGATGCCGTCGCCGTTGAGGTTGATGACGACGACGTTGGCGCCGTAGTCGGCGAGGTAGAGCAGCCCGTCGCCGGTGCACTTCATCAGGGGTGCGCCCTCACCGGTCATCCAGTCCTTGGCGATCTGGCGGACGGCCGGCGGGTTGGGCTCGTACTGGACGAAGCCCTCGTAGGCGACCATCGAGCCCACGCGCGCGAAGAGGTCGTTCCCGGTCTGCATGGCGATCTTCGCCATGTGGTTGCCGTGGTTCTCCATGCGGGCGGTGACGGGTGCGGGGGCGAAGCCCGCGAGTGGCTGGTTCATGACGGGCTCCCTCAGATCTCGTACGGCTGGACGACGATGAAGTTGCCGGGAGCGGCCCGGAACTGGAGGTTGACGCTCTCTCCGGTGTCTCCGGGGTAGGCGTTGCGACGCATCCGCACCTGGCTGGAGACGATCACCTGGGCGGCGGACGACCAGGCGACCACGGCGTTGGCGTCGGCGAACGTCGTGGGCGTGACCGGGAGGACCACGGGCGTGCCGTGCGTCTTCACGACGATCGTGCCGGTGCCGGTGAACTGCATCGTGAACAGCGCGCCGCCGGGGATCCCGTGCCCCTCGATGCGACGGACCTCGTACTGGAGGCTCTCGTCGAAGGCGAGGACGTTCTCCGCGGAGACGCAGATGCCGTCGCCCTGGAGCTCGATGGGGTGCAGCATCGTGGAGTTCTCGGCGAGGAAGACCTGGCCCTGGCCGGTACAGCGCATCAGCTGCATCTCCTGGCCGGTCGCGTTGCCCACGATCCGGCCGGCGAAGCCGGCGCCCTTGTAGCTGAAGTCGACCTTGCCCTGGTAGAGCACCATGCTGCCCTGTCGGGCGAGCACGGGGTGCCCGCCGACGCCGAGGTCGACGCGGACCAGCTTCTTGTTCTGCTGCGTCCAGCGCTGGCCGGTGGGCGTCTCCTTGAACTGCTGGAGAGCCGCGGCCACACCGGGGCCCTGGGGGGCGCCTTGAGGAACGCCCTGAGGCGCGCCCTGCGGGGCTCCGTACGGCGCCTGCTGGGCCGGGACCTGCCCGTAGGGGGGCTGCTGGCCGTAGCCCGGAGGCGGGGTCGGCTGGCCGTAACCGGGCGGCGGGGCGGGGGCCTGGGGCGCCTGCTGTGCCGGCGGTGCCTGGGGGTAGCCGTAGCCGGGAGGCGGCGGTGCGCTGGGCTGGCCGTACGGCTGCTGGTTCGGCTGGCCGTAGGGCGCGGGTGCCGGGGCGGGCGGCGGCGGAGCACCACCGGGCGGTGTCATGGGCGCGACGATGGTCGGCTGCGCGTGCACCGAGGGCGCCGGGCTCGGAGGCGGTGGCGTGGCTCCCGGCGGGGGCGCGAAGCCCTGCGCGGCTGGGGCGGGCGCGGGAGCGGGCGCCGGGGCGGGGGGCTGCGGGGCGGGAGCAGGGGCCCCGGCCGGGGCGCCGAACGCGGGCGGTGCGAAGCCAGGGGCCGCGCCAGCCTGAGCCTGCGGCGCGGCGGCGGGCGTCTCCTCCTCGGCGACCTCGCCGCCGAAGTTCCTCAGCAGCGCCTCGAGGCCGCCGTCGAAGCCCTGGCCGACCGCGGCGAACCGCCAGACGTCCTTGAGGTAGAAGTCGCCCAGCATGACGGCGCGTTCGGTGGAGAACTCCGAGCCGCTGAAGGCGTACCGGGCCACCTCCTCGCCGCCCGCGACGATACGGATGTATCCGGGGTTGACCTGCGACATCTGTCCGTCGCCGTCGATCGTCGCCGTGAAGGACAGCTTGTGGATCTGCGGAGGGATCTTGTCGAGCGTGATCCGGAAGGACTCCGTGTCCCCGGCCTGGGCGCCGAGGAGCTGGATGGACTCCTCGGGGGACTTCGGCTGGTTGAAGAAGACGAAGTAGCGGTCGTCCGAAAGCCGTTCGTCGGCGTCGAGACCGAAGCAGCTGATGTCGAAGGTCAGCCCTGGAGCGGCGATCTGTACCCCTACGTACAGATCTGTGCCCGTGGTGAGGTCACTGATCCTGGCCTTGTGGCCGCGTTGGAATTCCCTGGCCATGCGTAACGACCGTCCCCCATCCCGAATGTGAGTGCGTCGCGCCAGGCTAACGGCAAACTCGGACATCGAGCGAAGCCGGTACAGACCCGGTACACAACCCTCGCCGGGTCAGACAGGGACAGGGCGAGTCATTCGCCGCGCGCGCCGGGCAGATGGGGCAGCCGCTCGGCGGCGACCACGCCCTCCAGGTACCCCTTCGCCCGCTCGGTGCGCGGATACGCCTCCAGCAGCCGCCAGAAGCGGGGCCCGTGACCGGGCACCAGGAGATGCGCGAGTTCGTGCAGAAGGACGTAGTCGACGACGTACTCGGGCATGCCCTGCAGACGGTGCGAGAGACGGATGCTGCCCTCGGCCGGGGTGCACGAGCCCCAGCGCGTGTTCTGGTTGGTGACCCAGCGAACCGAGCTGGGTCGGGCGCGGCCGTCGAAGTACTGTTCCGACAGCCGCTCGGCGCGCTCGGCCAGTTCGGTGTCACCGAGGACCCGCTTGCTCTCCTGGGCGGCCAGCTTGTCGAGCATGACGTTCACCCAGCGCTGCTCCTCCGCCTCGGACATCCGGGCGGGGATGAGCACGACGGTACGGTCGCCCTCGCGGTACGCCGAGACCGTCCGGCGGCGCCGGGCGCTCCTGCGGACCTCGATCGCGCTCGCCCCCGAGCCGCTCGACGGCGGGCTCGTCGTACGGCGCTGCGGCGTTCCGGCGCGGTGCAGTGGGTCGGCGGACACGCCCCGACGTTACCCGCTGCACATGGGGGAAGTCCCGACTCCGGGACGGTTCGATGCCGATCCCCCACCATGCGTTTGATTTGTACGACGAATATCCACCGCCTGTGGACAACTTTCGGCGCCGGACGCCGCGTCGGGGCATGCTGGCAGTCACCGGCGGAGCTGCGACCGAGCTCCACCGGCACACGGGGACGCACCACGAGGGCTACGGGGGCCTGTTCATGCAAGCGACGGTTTCGACGGTTTCAGAGGCTTCGGACGACTCGGCGGCACCGGTGGCTCCGCTGCTGAAGCCCGCGCTCCGGCGGGGTTGGCGGGATCTCAACACCGTTCAGTTCGGGATGACTCCGGCACACGCGCTGACGCTGGGTCCGATGGACACGGCGACGGGCAGCTTCCTCGACCTGCTCAACGGCACCCGCGGTCTGGAGCTGCTGCGCGAAGAGGCCCGCCGCATGGATCTGCCGGACGGTCATGTCGACGGTCTGGTGCGGCGGCTGGCGGGGGCGGGGCTCCTCGACGACGCGAAGGGCGGCGGCCCGGCCGCCGACGCACTGCGCCGCAAGAAGGAGGTCCTGGACCGGCTGCGCCCCGATCTGGCCTCCCTGTCCCTGACCACGTCCGAGCCGGGCGAGGCGATGGGCCGGCTTGCCGCCCGCCGCTCACTGCGAGTGCAGGTGAGGGGGGCCGGCCGGGTGGGTTCGATGGTGGCCTCGCTGCTGTCCGGCGCCGGGGTCGGCGAGGTCGACGTGCGGGACGTCGGCCGTGTCGAGCCGGGGGACGTGGCACCGGGCGGGCTGCCCGCGGAGGCGGTCGGCGAGCGCAGGGACGAGGCGGCGCGGCGGGCCGCTCGCCGCTGCGCACCGGACCGCCCACCGCGCCGCAGCTCCCGGTCAGCCCGCGATCCGGACGGCATCGGCTACTCGCTGGTGATCATCGCGCCGAGGGACGACGTCGCGGTGCACGCCCCCTCCCCGTCCGCCGCCGAACCTCTGATCTCCTCCGGTACGCCCCATCTGTACGCCGGTGTCGTGGAGGCGACCGGCGTGGTCGGCCCGTTCGTCCTGCCCGGCGAGACCGCCTGTGCCGGCTGTCTCCACGAGGGGCGTACCGACCGGGACCCCGTCTGGCCCCGCCTGGTCGCGCAGTGGCGCTCCGGCCTGGGCAGGGCACGCCAGGTGCCGCCCTGCGATCTCACGCTGGCCACCACGATCGCCGGACTGGCCGCGGCGCACGCCCTCGCGTTCCTGGACGGCCGGGTTCCGTCGAGCGCGGGTGCACGCTGGGAGGTGTCCCTGCCCGGTCTCAGCTGGCACGCCCGACCGGTGTGGGCACACCCCGCATGCCCGTGCGGCGCCACGGAAAAAGGTGAGGGAGAACACCCCTCCGAGGACGCGGGGTCACACGAGACAATGGCGGAGCAAGGGCCGTCGAAGAAGTTACGCCGTAAGGCAGACGCGGAGCGGCCGGCTGGGACCAGGAGGGCGCATGTCTGATCTTCCCCGCAAGGCGGTCACCCGTACCGCCAAGCTCGCCGCGCTTCCGCTCGGCTTCGCCGGGCGGGCGACCTGGGGACTCGGCAAGCGGATCGTCGGCGAGTCCGCGGAGATCGTCGGCCGCGAGCTGCAGCAACGCACTGCGGAGCAGTTGTTCAAGGTGCTCGGCGAGCTCAAGGGCGGCGCGATGAAGTTCGGGCAGGCCCTGTCCGTCTTCGAGTCGGCCCTGCCCGAGGAGATCGCCGGCCCCTACCGCGCGGCGCTCACCAAGTTGCAGGAGGCGGCGCCCCCGATGCCGACGCGCACCGTGCACGCGGTGCTGGCGGAGCGACTCGGCGAGGACTGGCACGACCTGTTCCTGGAGTTCGAGGACAAACCCGCCGCGGCGGCCTCGATCGGCCAGGTGCACCGGGGGGTGTGGCACGACGGCCGCGAAGTGGCGGTCAAGGTGCAGTACCCGGGAGCCGGCGAGGCCCTGCTGTCCGACCTTAACCAGTTGAGTCGTTTCGCCCGGCTACTGGGTCCGCTGATTCCCGGCATGGACATCAAGCCGCTGATCGCGGAGCTCAAGGACCGGGTCTCCGAGGAACTGGACTACGCCTTGGAGGCGCAGGCCCAGCAGATGCACGCGGAGGAGTTCGCCGACGACCCGGACGTCGTCGTGCCGGCCGTGGTCCAGCAGTGCGAGCAGGTCCTGGTCACGGAGTGGATCGACGGCATCCCGCTCTCTGAGGTGATCTCGGATGGCACCGAGGAGCAGCGCAGCCGCGCTGGGCAGCTCCTAGCCCGCTTCCTCTTCTCCGGCCCGGCCCGCACCGGGCTCCTGCACGCCGACCCGCACCCGGGCAACTTCCGCCTGCTGCCGGGCGGCCCCGACGGTGCGGACGACTGGCGGCTGGGTGTCCTGGACTTCGGCACGGTGGACCGACTTCCGGGCGGTCTTCCGACGCCGATCGGCGAGTCCCTGCGTATGACCCTGGACGGCGAGGCGGACGCCGTCTACGACCTTCTCCGCGCCGAGGGCTTCGTCAAGGAGTCCATCGACCTGGAGCCGGACGCCGTCCTCGACTACCTCCTGCCGATCATCGAACCGGCCCAGGTCGACGAGTTCACCTTTACCCGCGGCTGGATGCGCAGCCAGGCCGCCCGCGTGGCTGACCCCCGCTCCCCCGCCTACCAGCTGGGCAAGCGGCTCAACCTGCCCCCGGCGTACCTCCTGATCCACCGGGTGACGTTGAGCACGATCGGGGTGCTGTGCCAGCTGGGGGCGACGGTGCGACTGCGCGAGGAACTGGAGGAGTGGCTGCCGGGGTTCGTTCCGCAGGAGATGACGGACGAGGAGGAGCCGGCGGCCGAGGCCTGACCGGTCTACCACCAGGCGGAGTCGAGCCGCCCCTCGATGGCTCTGAGGTTCTGCCGGGAGCAGGTGTCGCAGATGTAGTGGCGGGCGCCGTTCTCCACGGAGCAGGTCCAGGTGGGCTGCGGGGCGTCCGCCTCGGCGCCGCATCGGGCGCACACGAGGGGCTGGGGCTCCGTCGCGGAGCCGCCGTTGGCACTGCCTCCGGAAGGACTCGTCACTCGGCGACGATACCGCCGTACCTCGCTGATCAGCGCGCACAACGCACCGCGGGGGCCGGTCCGTTCGCACGGACCGGCCCCCGCGGGGAGCTACCGCCTCCCCAGGTCGGGAGGCCACCGCTGGGTGGTGTGGTCGGTTACTGCATGACCGCCATGGCGAGCGCGCGGCGCGCGCGCAGCGAGGCACGCTCGGCCCTGCGCTGCATGCGGCGAGCGGTCGCCAGGCGCATGGCCCGGCGTTCCTGCTCGGCCTCGTGGTGTCGCTCGTGCATATGCGCACGTGCCAGGGCTTCTTGGAGGAGTTGCATCTCTCGGTTCCTGTTCTGACGCGAGTCGTTCGCGCCACTGGTGGTGAAGTCTTCAGGCGCGGAGCCTGCAAGTTCGTGGGTGGACGGCTTCATCGGGGCCTGCTTCTGGGGGTCGTGCGTGAGGGGGCGATCGATCGTTCCTGCGGTGTTCATGCCGTGACCGGGTTCTTGCGCGGGCGACCACGCGGCCGCTTCCGGGCGACGACGACACCCTGGACGAACAGCTCGCCACCCCAGACGCCCCAGGGCTCACGCCGCTCCTTGGCGCCGGCGAGGCAGGCCTCGATCAGCGGGCAGGTGCGGCAGAGGGACTTGGCGTACTCGACGTCCGCCGGCGACTCGGCGAAGAAGACCTCCGGGTCGTAGGAGCGGCAGGGGACGGGTACGCCGAGGTTCTCGATGGCGTCGTCGAGCGCGGTGAGCGCGGTGAGGGGGGTCAAGGTGGAGTCCTCCGTGAAGCCGGGCTTGGGGATCGCGTCTGAGGGCGGTACGGACGGGGCGTGCGCTTCGAGTTGCACGGTTCGTCTTCCTCGTCTTTTCGTTCCGGTCCTGTGGGACCGGGTGGCGGCTGGTACCGGGTTGTTCCTTGTCCCGAGGCCCCTTCACTCCGTCATCCCCGTTGGGGGACAAACAGAAGGGCCGCGGATCCCGGATGGGGTTCCGCGGCCCTGAAGGCGCCGGCCTGATCGGCGATCAGGCTGGATCACTCCAGGGTTCTGGCCCACGGAAGGCCCACATCTGGTGGTGCTGCGTCGTCTGCTTCCGGAATCCGGCACCGGTCGCCGTGAAGGCATAGGCCCGCGCCTTTGCCTCTACTGCCGCTTCCAGTGCCTTGGTCGGTCGCTCATTGCCCTCGCGGACAGGGAGACCCGCGAGAGACAGGGCGGACGCCGGACGGTCGGCACGAATGCCGGACAGACCGGTGCCCTGGTTGGAGGCGCCGAGCATGCACAGGGAAGCGACGACCGAGCGATCGGTCATTTTCACGATGCTGATGGAGCTGGTGTTGATGCTGATCACTGGACTCGCCTCCTCTCGGCGTCTAAGGGGACTGGGGTGAGCCAGTCCGACGGGTATGCAAGTAGAACACGGAATTGGGGCCTCCGAGAAGGCCTCCGTTCCCGTGGCTAAGAACCTATGGGGATTGCTGGGGCATGCGCAAACTATTTTTTCGACGAGTTCGTGTCATTCCCCGCCGGCGTCCTCCCCAACCTCCTGGCCTGCGCAGATGGCCAGCACATCGGCTCCGTAGCGCTCGAGCTTGCGCTTGAGGACGCCGGGGATACGGGACAGCTCAACCGGACTGACCGGCTCCGCCTCGGCGATGGCCATCAGGGTTCTGTCCGTGAAGACGCAGAAGTCCGGCTGGCCGCTGAGGCGCGCCTGGACGCCGCGCCACTCGCGGAGTCGTTCGTAGAGGCCCTCGTCCATGTCAGAGGGGCAGGTCTCGCAGCGCATCAGCTTCATCTCACCGGCGTCGGTGAGGGTGCGTCCGCAGACGCGGCAGCGCGCCGGGGTGCGCTGGGTGCGTCTCGGGGCGGTCTCCGGTCTGCTCGTGAAGCCGCGGACCACGCCCCCGGAGCCGCCTGCGGCGGTGCGTCCGGCGGTGGCGGTCGAGCCGGGGCGCAGTCCGTCGAGGAAGCGGCTGGGGCGGCGGTTCGGACGGCCGCCGGGCGCGCGAGTAAGCGCCCAGGAGACATGGAGGTGCCGCCTGGCCCGGGTGACACCGACATAGAGGAGGCGGCGCTCCTCCTCGATCTGCTCGTCGGTCTTTGCGTAGGTGATCGGCATCATGCCCTCGGCTACCCCGACCAGGAAGACGACGTCCCACTCCAGGCCCTTGGCCGAGTGCAGGGAGGCGAGGGTGACGCCCTGGACGGTCGGGGCGTGCTGGGCGTTCGCCCGCTCGTCGAGCTCCGCCACGAGGTCGGCGAGGGTCACGTCGGGTTTGGCGGCGGCGAAGTCCTGGGCGAGATTCACCAGGGCTGCCAGCGACTCCCAGCGCTCTCTGACGGCGCCGGAGCCGGCCGGCGGCTGCGTCGTCCAGCCCTCCCCCGACAGCACGGCACGCACCTGCGAGGGAAGGTCGGGGGCGTCGTCGAGGAGGGAGTCGTTGCCGCCGAAGCGGGCCGCGCCGCGCAGGGCGATACCGGCCTTGCGCACCTCGGGGCGGTCGAAGAACCGCTCAGCGCCCCGCAGCTGATAGGGCACGCCCGCGTCGGCCAGGGCCTGCTCATAGGTCTCGGACTGGGCGTTCGTACGGAACAGGATGGCGATCTCGGCGGCCGGGACGCCGGAGTCCATCAGTTCGCGGATACGGCGGGCGGCGCCTTCGGCCTCGGCGGGTTCGTCGGTGTACTCGGTGTAGACGGGTTCGGGGCCCGCCTCGCGCTGGGAGACCAGTTCCAGGCGGTGGTCGGCGGCGCGGCCCCGGGCCTGGGCGAGCAGGCCGTTGGCGAGGTGGACCACCTGGGGGGTGGAGCGGTAGTCACGGACCAGTTTGACGACGGTGGCGCCGGGGTGGCGGGTGCGGAAGTCGAGCAGATGGTCGGGAGTTGCTCCTGTGAACGAGTAGATCGTCTGGCTGGCGTCGCCGACCACACACAGGTTGTCCCGGTCGCCGAGCCATAGCTCCAGCAGGCGCTGCTGCAGCGGGCTGACGTCCTGGTACTCGTCGACCACGAAGTGCTGGTACTGGGAGCGGACCTGGTCGGCGATGTCGTGCCGGTCCTGGAGGATGGCGACGGTGAGCAGCAGGACGTCCTCGAAGTCGATGAAGGAGCGGTCCCGCTTCAGGTCCTCGTAGACGTTGTAGATCTGGGCGATCTCGGCCGGGTCGCGGGGGGCGTCGCGGCCTGCCTTGGCGATGGCGGGCGGATAGTCGGCGGGGACGGTCTGGGTGACCTTGGACCACTCGATCTCGGCGGTGACGTCCCGCAGCTCGTTCCGGTCGAGGCGGATGCGGCAGGCAGCGGCCGCGTCCGCGACGAGCTGGATCTTGCGGTCGACCAGCCGGGGCAGGGAACCACCGACCGCTTTCGGCCAGAAGTACTGGAGCTGCCGCAGGGCTGCCGAGTGGAAGGTGCGGGCCTGGACCCCGGCGGCGCCGAGCTGGCGCAGCCGTCCGCGCATCTCTCCGGCTGCGCGGTTGGTGAAGGTGACGGCGAGCACGCTGGAGGGCTGGAGGAGGCCGGCGCGCACTCCGTAGGCGATGCGGTGGGTGATCGCCCGGGTCTTGCCCGTGCCGGCGCCCGCGAGCACGCACACCGGACCCTGCAGGGCGGTGGCCACCTCGCGCTGCTCGGGGTCGAGCCCTTCGAGCACCGCGTCGGCAGAGTCCGGTACCTGCGGGAAGAGGGTGGAGTGCGTTGCTGCTGTCACACCGCCATGCTGCCAGGTCGCCGGAGACGGCTGTGCCGGTTGTCCACAGGCAGGCATGGATAGTCGTACTAATGCGGCAGGCGTCACGTGCCGGGCATACCCCGGGTGGGAATGGCGCCCCGGTCGCGTACGTTCCCCCTCTGAACGACCTGTTTCCCCGAGCCATCAGAGGAGCGCGCGAGACATGCAGGGCACTGTGACGATGTACAGCACCACGTGGTGCGGCTACTGCCAGCGGCTGAAGAAGCAGCTGGAGCGTGAGGGCATCGCGTACACCGAGATCAACATCGAGCAGGACCCGGCGTCCGCCGCGTTCGTCGAGAAGGCGAATGGCGGAAACCAGACGGTCCCGACCGTGCTCTTCGCGGACGGCTCGACGCTGACGAACCCGTCGCTGGCCCAGGTGAAGCAGAAGATCGGCGTGTGATCGACACAAACGCGAAGGGTGGCCGGTCCCCCTCAGGGGCGGCCACCCTTCGCGTTTGTGCTCAGACGCTGCGCGTCGGCAGTGGCTTGCCGTACCAGAGCTCGATCAGGCGGGCCGCGATCGAGATGCCGTACGGCGGCATGACCTCGCCGGAGTCGAAGGCGGCGCGCAGTTCCTCACGGGAGAACCAGCGGGCCTCGTGGATCTCGTCCCCGTCGACCTGGATCTCGGTGGAGGTGGCGTGGGCCATGAAGCCCAGCATGAGGCTGGACGGGAAGGGCCACGGCTGACTGGCGACGTACTCGACCTCTCCGACGGTGACGCCGGCCTCCTCGAAGACCTCCCGGCGCACCGCCTGCTCGATGGACTCCCCGGGCTCGACGAAACCGGCGAGCGTCGAGAAGCGGCCTTCGGGCCAGTGGACCTGGCGGCCGAGGAGGATGCGGTCGTCCTCGTCCGTGACGGCCATGATCACGGCGGGGTCGGTGCGCGGGTAGTGCTCGGCGCCGCAGGCGGGGCAGCGGCGGATGTGACCGGCCGCGGCGATCACGGTGCGCTCGCCGCAGCGGGAGCAGAAGCGGTGGGTGCGCTGCCAGTTCTCCAGGCCGACGGCGTGCACCATCAGGCCGGCGTCGCGCGGCGACAGCAGCAGGCCCGCCTCGCGCAGCCCGGCCGCGCGCGCGGACTGGTCGATGCGGCCGGGCAGCGCGTCCTTCTGGAGGGCGAAGTAGCTGACGCCCTCCTCGTCGATGCCGAGGAAGTAGCGGTGTGCCTCGGTGAGGGGGGCCTCGAAGGAGGGGGTCATGACGAGTTCGGTGCCCCCGTCCGCCGTCTCGTCGATGAGGACCTGGCCGCCGGAAACCACGAAGCAGCGGGTCGTGGGGTGGCTCCATGCCGCCGCGAGCCAGGCCTCGTCGAGCCGGTGGTGGGCGGCGCGGTCGATGCCGCTCGGGGCGGTGAGCGAGATGGGTCGGTCGGCGGTGTGGTCGGTCGAGGTGGTCACGGGTGCTTCCAACTCCCCCAGTGGAACGGTGTGCTTCGGCGGGCGTATCGGCGGAACGTGGGACGGGAGGCGACCGGGTGCGGCAGGGCTCGGCGGTGCGGGGCGGCCTTCTCAGTGTGCCCCGCGCGCGATGCCCCTTCGGACGGCCCGGACAGGTCAGGGCTCATGGCGCCAGTTCGCGGCCAGGTCGCCCCAGAGGTAGGCGGTGGTCTCGACGCCTTTGAGGAGCAGGGCGAGCTCGACCTTCTCGTTCGGCGCGTGCCAGCCGTCGGAGGGGACGGAGATGCCGAGGAAGAGCACGGGTGCGCCGAGGACGTCCTGAAGGTCGGCGGCGGGACCGGAGCCGCCCTCACGCGTGAAGCGGACGGGCCCTTCGAAGGCGCGGCCCATGGCTCGCACGAGGGACTGGAGGGCCGGATGGTCCAGCGGCGTCAGGCACGGGCGCGTGGCCCCGCCGAACGTGATCTCGCAGCGGATCCCGGCGGGTACCTGTGCGTCGGCCCAGGCACGGACGGCCTTCTCGACATGGTCGGGGTCCTGTCCCGCGACCAGCCGGAAGGAAAGCTTCAGCATGGCCGAGGACGGGATGATCGTCTTGCTGCCGGGGCCCTGGTAGCCACCGCCGATGCCGTTGACCTCGGCGGTGGGGCGGGCCCAGACGCGCTCCAGGGTGGTGTGACCGGCCTCGCCCTGGGTGGCGTACGACTTGGCGGTGCGCAGCCACTGCTGCTCGTCGAAGGGCAGCTCGGCGAAGAGCTCGCGCTCGCGGTCGGTCAGCTCGACGATGCCGTCGTAGAAGCCCGGGATCGCCACGCGCGCGTGCTCGTCGTGCAGGGCGGCGACCAGGCGGGCGGCCGCGGTCGCGGGGTTGGGCACCGCGCCGCCGAAGGAACCTGAGTGGATGTCCTGGTCGGGGCCGTACAGCCGGATCTCGCACTCGGCGAGGCCGCGCATGCCCGTGCACACCGTCGGGGTGTCCTCGGACCACATGCCGGTGTCGGACACGATCACGGCGTCGGCCGCGAGCCTCTCGGCGTGCTCCTCGACGAGGGCGCGGAAGTTCGGGGAGCCGGACTCCTCCTCACCCTCGATCAGCAGCTTCAGGTGGACGGCCGGGGTGGTGCGGCCGGTGGTGGCCAGGTGGGCGCGGACGCCGAGTGTGTGGAAGAACACCTGGCCCTTGTCGTCGGCCGCCCCGCGCGCGTAGAGGCGTCCGTCCCGGACGACGGGCTCGAAGGGCTCGCTGTCCCAGCCGTCCTCGCGGGCGGCCGGCTGCACGTCGTGGTGCCCGTAGACCAGGATCGTGGGCGCCTCGGGGTCGTCGGAGGGCCACTCGGCGAACACGGCGGGCGCGCCCGGCGTAGCCCAGACCTCCGTGGTCGGGAAGCCGGTCTCCTTGAGCTTCGCGGCGAGCCAGTCGGCGCTGCGGCGTACATCGGGCGCGTGGTCGGGCTGGGCCGACACGGAGGGGATGCGCAGCCACTCGGCGAGGTCGTCGAGGAAGGCGGCGCGATGCTGCTCGATGTACGGGCGGACGGCGCTGTCCGGGGTCTGGCTCATGGTCACGAGCCTATCGGCCCGCACCGACATCCTCGGTGGGCGGTTCCTCACACCCCGCCCCCGGGACCGGCTCCTCGGTCAGCAGCCGCTCCAGCGCGGCCCGGCCCGGCAGGTCGTCCGGGCGTACGACCTCGCCGCTGCGGACGTACAGGAACACGGCGTTGACCGACTCCAGGGGCATCCCCTGCTGCTCGGCCCAGGCAAGCCGGTACAGGGCGAGCTGGAGCGGGTCGGCGGTGTGGGTGCGGTTGGTCTTCCAGTCGACGATCTCGTACGCCGTCGCCCCTTCGGCGTCGACGTCCTTGTACACGGCGTCGATCCGGCCCCGTACGACACGGCCGGCGATCACGAGCTGGAACGGGGCCTCGACCCGGTACGGCGTGCGGTGCGCGTATTCCGTCCGCTCGAAGGCGTCCTTGAGGGCTTCCAGGTCGCGCTCGTCGGCGATCTCGGCCTCGCTGCCGGGCAGGTCCTCCGGCTCCAGCATGGGCAGCGTCAGCTCTTCGAAGCGGGCCTCTACCCAGGCGTGGAATCGGGTGCCTCGACGTGCGGCGGGTTGTGGGGGGCGCGGCATGGGGCGCGCGAGTTCCTGCGCGAACCCGTCCGGGTCGGCGGCCAGCCGCAGCAGCTGCGACGCGCTCAGTGACGCGGGCAAGGGCACGTCCGTGACGCTCGCGCGGGCGCGCAGGAGCTCCCCTGTGAGGGCGTCGAGGTCGCGGTCCCACGAGGCTATGGTGCGGGCTTCCTCCGGGGTGAGCGCCGGTTCGGCGGGGTGGGGGCGAGCGAGGGGGCCGGCGGAGGGCTCCGGGGACGTCGCCTGGTGCGGGACGGTCGGGACGCGCGCGGCTGCCGGGCGGTCCGCGGTCCAGGAGTCCCAGTCGCCCGGGTCCTCCTCGTGCGCGGGGTCCGCCTCGAAGGGATCGCCGTCCTCGGCGAACTCATCGGGGATCGCGTCGGGGAACTCGCCGTCGAACGCTTCGTCGTCCGGTGGCGGAGGCCAATCCGGATCCTCGTAGGTCTGCGGGTCGTGCGTCGCGGCGGGGTGGCCGTCCTCGTGAGAGCCGAGGTTCTCCAGGTGGGCCAGGACCGTCTCGGCAGCCGCGCGGCGTCGGGTCAGGGCGGCGTCGTCGAGGGGCAGGGGCCACACCTGGTCGGCGCTCTCGCGGTGCAGGGCCGGGTTCTCCTCGTCCTCGGCCGGCTCGTCGGCCCACGCCTCGATCTCGCCGTGACCGGCAACGCAGTGGTCGTACAGCTCCTGAAGGAAGTCGGAGGGGCCGCGGGGCTTCTTCTGGCTGGGGCCCCACCAGTGGCCGGAGCCGAGAAGCAGGGAGCGGGGGCGGGTGAAGGTGACATAGCCGAGGCGGAGTTCCTCGGTGTGCTGGTGCTCCTTCATGGCTTCGTGGAAGGCCTTCAGGCCGCGGGAGTCCCAGGAAGCGACGTCGGGGAGCGTGTCGGTGTCGCCGCGCAGCTCGTGCGGGAGGACCTTGCCCTGCGCGGTCCACTTCTCGCGGCCCTGGGTGCTGGGGAAGGTGCCGGTGACCAGGCCGGGGACGGCGACGACGTCCCACTCCAGGCCCTTGGACTTGTGCGCGGTGAGCACCTTGACGGTGTTCTCGCCGCCGGGCAGGGCGTTGTCCAGGCCCTTCTCGTACTGGGCGGCGGTGCGCAGGAAGCCGAGGAAGGCGAGCAGGGTCGCCTCGTGGTCGCCGGCCGCGAACGAGGCGGCGATGTCGAGGAAGTTGGACAGGGTCTCGCGGCGGCGGGCGGCCAGCGCGTGGGGGGACGCCGACAGCTCCACTTCCAGGCCGGTGACGGCGAGGACGCGGTACAGGACGTCCATCAGCGGGTCGGACAGGGAGCGGCGCAGGTCGCGCAGTTCGGTGGCCAGTCGCGCGAACCGCACGCGCGCGTCCGGCGAGAACGGCAGCCTGTCGTCGTCACCGGCGCCGTCCAGCGGCGTCTCCAGGAACGTGTCGAGGGCGTCCGCGAGGGAGATCACCTCGGCGGGGTCGACCCCCTCGACCGCCTCGGCGAGCCGACGGTCCGGGTCGTCGTCGCCGTCCACGCGCGCGTGGGACACCAGCATCCGTGCGCGGCGTCCCAGGAGGGCGAGGTCGCGCGGGCCGATCCGCCAGCGCGGGCCGGTGAGCAGGCGGACCAGGGAGGCGTTGGCGCCGGGGTCCTGGAGGACCTCGCAGACGGCGACCAGGTCGGCGACCTCGGGCAGGTGGAGCAGCCCGGAGAGTCCGACCACCTCGACGGGGACGTCACGGGCGACGAGCGCGCCCTGGATCTCGGCGAAGTCCGTCGCCGTACGGCACAGGACGGCGATCTCGCCGGGTTCCTTGCCGGTGCGGACGAGGTGCGAGACGGAATCGGCGATCCAGTCGATCTCCTCGGCGTGCGTGGGCAGCAGCGCGCAGCGCACCGTGCCGTCACGCTCGGCTCCTGGGGCGGGCCGGAGGGCCTCCACGCCCGCGTGCAGGGCGCGCAGGGGCTCCGCGAGGCCGTTGGCGAGGTCGAGGAGGCGGCCGCCGCTGCGGCGGTTCTCGCTGAGTGCCTGGCGGGTGGCGGGACGGCCGTCGGCGTGGGCGAAGTGCTCGGGGAAGTCGTCCAGGTTGGCGACGGAGGCGCCGCGCCAGCCGTAGATCGCCTGGCAGGGGTCGCCGACGGCGGTCACCGGGTGGCCGGTGCCCTCTCCGAACAGGCCTGCCAGGAGGACGCGTTGGGCGACGGACGTGTCCTGGTACTCGTCCAGGAGGACCACGCGGAACTCGTCGCGCAGGATGCGGCCCACCTCGGGGATGCCGGCGAGCTGTGCCGACAGGGCGATCTGGTCGCCGAAGTCGAGCAGATCGCGCTCCCTCTTGGCGGCGCGGTAGCGGACCACGAGATCGGCGAGTTCCCGGCGCGCGGCGGCCGCCGCGGGGACCTTGCGCAGGTCGGCGTTGCTGAGCTTGGCGCTCTGCAGGCCGAGCAGCAGTTCGGCGTCGTACGCCCGCAGGGCCTCGGGCCTGACGAGGTGCTCGGCGAGTTCGGAGTCGAGGGCGAGCAGGTCGCTGACCAGGTCGGCGAAGGAGCGGGTGAGGGCCGGGTACGGCCCCGGGGCCTCGCGCAGCACGCGCGCGGCGAGCTGGTAGCGGGTAGCGTCGGCGAGCAGACGGGAGGTCGGTTCGAGGCCGATGCGCAGGCCGTGATCGGTCAGCAGACGGCCGGCGAAGGCGTGGTACGTCGAGATCACCGGCTCGCCCGGCGGGTTGTCCGGGTCGATGACGTCGGGGTCGGTGACGCCGGCCTTGACGAGCGCCTTGCGGACGCGCTCGGCGAGTTCACCGGCGGCCTTGTTGGTGAAGGTCAGGCCGAGGACCTGTTCGGGGGCGACCTGGCCGGTGCCGACCAGCCACACCACGCGCGCCGCCATCACCGTGGTCTTGCCCGAGCCGGCTCCGGCCACGATCACCTGCGGGGCGGGCGGCGCGGTGATGCAGGCCGTCTGCTCCGGAGTGAACGGGATGCCGAGGAGCTCCTTGAGCTGCTCGGGATCGGTGATACTTGCGGGCACATCGAAAGAGGCTAGCCGCGGGCACTGACAGTGGGTGCCGGACCGCCCCTCGGGGACGGGAGAAGCGCAGGTCAGCACGGGAGGTGCGATCGGTCACTCCGGTCGCTGACACGGCGTCACTCGACCACGTGCCGCCCCTCCGGCCGCGCGCTGCAGGACGCCCGGAACGCGCAGTGCGTGCAGTGCTGGCCCGCGGTGGGCGTGAACCGTTCGTCGAGGACCTTGCCCGCGGCCGTGGCGAGCAGGTCGCCGACCCACTCCCCCTCGCCGCCGTCCAGAGGCTCCTGCCCCTGCACCTTGGGCAGGGTGTCGCCGCCGTCCCGCTTGGCGGCGCCCTGACGCAGCTGGACGAGTTCGGCACCGCCCGGTTCGGGACGTACTCCGTCGAAGGCCTCGTCGACGGCGCCCTCGTGAACGGCGAGCTGATAGACGGCGAGCTGCGGGTGGCGGGCCACCTCGGCCGCGCTGGGTGCCTGCTTGCCGGTCTTGAAGTCGACGACGTAGGCACGCCCTTCGCCGTCGGCCTCGACTCGGTCCATCTGGCCGCGGACGCGCACCTCGAACTCGCCGGCCTCCAGGGTCACGTCGAAGTCGTGCTCGCTCGCCACCGGCGTACGCCCCGCACGGTCCATCACATGCCACTTGAGGAAGCGTTCGAGCGCCACGCGCGCGTTGTCCTTCTCCTGCGCCGACTTCCACGGCGCGTCGAAGGCGAGCGCGTTCCACACCGAGTCGAGGCGCTCCATGAGGACGGCGAGGTCGGCCGGGGTGTGCCCGGAGGCGACCTCGTCGGCGAGGACGTGCACCACGTTACCGAAGCCCTGGGCGACGGTCGCGGGCGCGTCGGCCTTCACTTCGCGGCCCAGGAACCATTGCAGGGAGCAGGTGTTGGCGAGCTGGTCGAGGGCGCTTCCGGAGAGCACCACGGGCTGGTCGCGGTCGCGCAGCGGCACCTTGGACTCGGTCGGCTCGAACATGCCCCACCAGCGGTAAGGGTGCGCGGAGGGCACCAACGGGCGGCCGTCCTCGTCGGCGAGCGCGGCGAGCCGGGCCAGCCGGCGGGCAGCGGCCTCCCTGAGGGTGTCCGACGCGCGCGGGTCGACCGTCGTCGCCCGCAGCTCGGCGACGAGCGCGGCGACAGCCAGAGGGCGGCGCGGGCGGCCCGTGACGTCCCTCGGTTCGACGCCGAGCTCGGTCAGGAAGCGGGAGGGCTGGTCGCCGTCGTCCGCCGGGGCCTTCACCGCCGTGACGACGAGGCGCTCACGCGCGCGTGTGGCGGCGACGTAGAACAGGCGGCGTTCCTCCGCCAGCAGGGCTCCCGGGGTGAGCGGTTCGGCGAGTCCGTCGCGGCCGATGCGGTCGGCCTCCAGGAGGGAGCCGCGGCGGCGCAGGTCCGGCCACAGGCCCTCCTGGACGCCCGCGACGACGACCAGGCGCCACTCCAGCCCCTTGGAGCGGTGCGCGGTCATCAGGCGCACGGCGTCGGGACGTACGGCACGCCGCGTGAGGGTGTCGGCGGCGATGTCCTCGGCCTCGATCTCCGCCAGGAAGTTCAGGGCACCCCGGCCGCCGGTGCGCTCCTCCGCGCGGGTCGCTGTCGCGAAAAGGGCGCATACGGCGTCCAGGTCACGGTCGGCGTTGCGTCCGGCGGCGCCGCCGCGACGGGCCGCCCGCTCCAGGCGGGTGGGCCAGGGCGTGCCCTCCCACAGGTCCCACAGCGCCTCCTCGGCCGTACCGCCGCCCGCGAGACGCTCACGGGCCTTACGGAGCAGCGCGCCGAGGCGCTGGGCGCCACGCGCGTACGTGGGGTCGTGCACCGCCAGCCGCTCCGGCTCGGCCAGCGCCCGCGCGAGCAGCTCGTCCGAGGGCGGCGGCAAGGGGTTGCCCGCGGCCCGCTCCTCGTCGCGCAGGGCCCGCCCGAGACGGCGCAGGTCGGCGGCGTCCATGGCAGCGAGGGGGGAGGCGAGCAGGGTGAGGGCGGTCTCGGTGTCGAGCCAGGAGGGCTCCGGCTGCTCCGTCGAAGTCTCGGTGTCGAGCCAGGAGGGCTCCGGCTGCTCGGGCGCGGTCTCGGTGTCGAGCCGGGACGGCTCCGGCTCCTCGGTCGCGGTCTCGGCCTCGGCACGTACCGAGGCCTCCGCCGTGGCCACCGCCCGCAATGCCGTCAGCAGCGGTGCCACCGCCGGCTCGTGCCGCAGCGGCAGATCGTCGCCGTCGATGTCCAGCGGCACCCCGGCCGCGGTGAGCGCCCTGCGCACCGTCGGGATCGTGCGCGAGCCCGCGCGTACCAGGACGGCCATCTCGCCCCAGGGCACGCCGTCCTCCAGGTGTGCCCTGCGCAGGATGTCGGCGATGTTGTCCAGTTCGGTGCCGGCTGTCGGGTAGGTGAAGACCTCGACACGGCCTCCCTCGCGGACCGGGGTGAGCTCGCGGTGGGCGCGTACCTTCTCGGCCGGCAGCCTGGTGAGCGGCATGCGCTGGGTCAGCAGCCGGGTCGCGGCCAGCAGGGCGGCGCCGGAGCGGCGGGAGGTGCGCAGGACCTCGACAGGCGCGGGGCGGCCGTCCGCGCGCGGGAAGGCGTGCGGGAACTCCAGGATGCCGTTCACGTCGGCGCCCCGGAACGCGTAGATCGACTGGTCGGGGTCGCCGAAGGCGACGAGGGTGCGCCCGCCGCCGGCGAGGGCGTGCAGCAGCCGTACCTGGGCCGGGTCGGTGTCCTGGTACTCGTCGACGTACACGGCGTCGTACTGCGCGGCGAGCCGCTGGGCGGCCTCGGGGCGGCGGGCGAGGAGCACCGCGCGGTGGACGAGTTCGGCGTAGTCGAGGACGCCCTGCATGTCGAGCACGTCGAGGTACTCGGCGAGGAAGGCGGCCGCGGCGCGCCAGTCGGGGCGGCCGATGCGGTGGGCGAAGGCGTCCAGCGCGTCGGGGCCGAGACCGAGTTCGCGGCTGCGGGCGAGGACCGCGCGGACCTCGTCGGCGAAGCCTCGCGTGGTCAGACAGGCGCGCAGCTCGTCCGGCCAGCGCACATGGGCGAGTCCGAGCCGCTCCAGGTCCGGCTGGCCCGCGAGCAGCTCCCGTACGGTCACGTCCTGCTCGGGGCCGGACAGCAGTCGCATCGGCTCCGCGAACAGGTCGCTGTCCTGGTGGGCGCGGACCAGGGCGTAGCAGAACGAGTGGAACGTGGTCGCCCGGGGCGCGCGGGCCGCTCCCATGCGCAGCGCCATGCGGTCGCGCAGCTCCACGGCGGCCTTGCGGCTGAACGTCAGCACCAGGATGCGCTCGGGGTCCCCTCCACGGGCGACGCGGGACGCCACCGACTCCACGAGCGTGGTCGTCTTGCCGGTGCCCGGGCCTGCGAGAACGAGCAGTGGTCCGGTCTTGTGGTCAACCACTGCGCGCTGTGCCGCGTCCAGACGAGGGGGAGCCGTTCGCACGACGGGGGTACGCACCAGCCGGTAAGCGCCACGGGTCCCCTGTCGCACCTGGGGGTGCGACAGGCGCCTGGTGGAGGAAGAGGAGCTCACGTGGTTCGCCGGTCCTGGTGGGTGTGCTGGTGGGACGCCCCTCGCGCGTGGAGGGCGGTGGCCGCGGGGTGAGGGGGACACGCGCAGCCGACGCTACGCCGACGGGTGGCGCGGAAGCAGGGCTTCCGATTCATCCCTCGGTTCACTTGCGACACGTACGTCCCTCACCTCACGAACGTACGTCATGCCACGGACGTGCCCTCTTTCCCCCGTACGGATCACGGGTCACACAGCGGGTCCGCCGATGGCGGAAGCTGTCAGGTGTGACCCTGTGCGCGTTCGCCGCCGTCCCAGCGCGCCCGCCTCATGTCGAGGCGCGGCAGGTGGCCCTCGGCGGCCCTGCTCGCCTCCTTCAGCGGCGTGCCCTCCGCGCGGTAGTGCTCCAGCGCCCTCAGCTCGTGCCCGGGCAGCAGGACCCCGTCCGCGCGGACCACCCGCCACCACGGAACGGCGCCCCCGTAGAGGGCCATCACCCGGCCGACCTGGCGGGGCCCGCCCTCCTCCAGCCACTCCGCGACGTCCCCGTACGTCATGACGCGGCCCGGCGGAACCAGGTCGGCGACCTCGAGGACCCGCTCGGCGTACTCCGGCAGCGCGTCCGCGTGCTCCGGGCGAACGTCGTGGTCCGGGCGGACGCCGGCGCGGTCCGGGCGATCATGGTCCGGAAGACTCTCCTCACTCATCCGGCCCATCCTGCACCACCCCACCGACAATGTGACGCGCTCGCCACTGAGCGTGTGCCTCGCCCTGCGGCGGCCCTTCGGGCAGACTGTGCGCCCCCGCATTTGCACCCTGATGCCCCCGTGTGTCGGTGGAGCATGCCACCATCGTGCGGGCGGTGACTGGTGATACGAGATCAAGAAGAGACGATGAAGCAGCAGGGTGTGCACCCGGAGGACGCGGAAAGCACCTCTGACGCTTCGTCGCGCCCGGACACCGCGAACGCCGACAAGAAGGGCACCGGCGAGGGCGGCGACAAGGGCAGCGACAGCGACACCGGCAAGAAGGACGAGGCCGCGTACGACCTGGACGAGGCGCACGCCGACGAGGTCGAGGGCGACGAACCGCTGCTCCCCGCGCGCGTGCACCGTCCCTCCGACCTGATGCGGCTCCTCGTGGGCGTGCTCGGCATCGTGCTGCTGCTCGCGATTGCCGCGTTCGCGCACGGCACCACCTCGGGCCTCGAACAGGACATCAACAAGGGCACCGGCCAGGCGCCCGACGTGTTCAGCAAGATGGCCGGGCTCGTCTCCAGCATCGCCATCCTCCTGGTGCCCGTCGCCTTCGCGATCGAACGGCTCATCAAGCGGGACGGGCTGCGGATCGCCGACGGTGTCCTCGCGGCCGTCCTGGCGCACGGGGTGACGCTCGCCACGGACCTGTGGGTCGCGCGGGCCGCCCCGGAGTCGATCCGGGACGCCCTCACCCAGCCCTCACCCGGCGACATCGGCTCCCTCACCGACCCGGTGCACGGGTATCTCGCGCCGGTGATCGCGTACATGACCGCCGTGGGCATGTCCCGCAGACCGCGCTGGCGTGCGGTGCTCTGGGCGGTCCTGCTTCTCTACGCCTTCTCCATGCTGGTCACCGGCTACACCACACCGTTCTCGATCCTCCTGACGCTGCTGATCGGCTGGACCGTCGCCTACGGCACGCTGTACGCGGTCGGCTCGCCCAATGTCCGTCCCACCGGGCGGACCCTGATGGCGGGCCTCAGGCACGTCGGCTTCCGCCCGGTGAGCGCGGCCCGCGAGGAGATCTCCGACACACAGGAGACCGGCGACCGCGGCCGGCGCTACTTCGTCACCCTGGAGGACGGTCCGCCGCTGGACGTGACCGTGGTCGACCGGGAGCAGCAGGCGCAGGGCTTCTTCTATCGCGCGTGGCGCAATCTGACGCTGCGCGGCTTCGCCACCCGAAGCAGCCTCCAGTCGCTCCGCCAGGCCCTGGAGCAGGAGGCGCTGCTCGCCTACGCGGCCATCGCCGCCGGTGCCAACGCGCCCAAGCTGATCGCCACCTCCGAGCTCGGCCCGGACGCCGTGATGCTGGTCTACGAGCACACCGGCGGGCACACCCTGGACTCGCTGGCGGACCAGGAGATCACCGACGGACTGCTGCGCGACACCTGGCTCCAGGTCAAGGCGTTGCAGTCCCGGCGCATCGCGCACCGCAGGCTGGTGGGTGACGCGATTCTGGTGGATCGTTCCGGCAAGGTGATTATCACCGACCTGCGCATCGGCGAGATCGCGGCGAACAGCCTGCTGCTGCGCATGGACATCTCCCAGCTGCTGGTGACCCTCGGCCTGCGCGTGGGCGCCGAGCGCGCGGTGGCCTCGGCGGTGAGCGTGCTCGGCCCCGACGCGGTGGCCGACTGTCTTCCGATGCTCCAGCCCATCGCCCTGAGCCGCTCCACGCGCGCGACACTGCGCAGACTCGCCCGGGAGAGGGCCCAGCGCGAGCGCGACGCCGTGCTGGAGGCGTCCAAGCACGCCAGACACGCCCGCAGCGAGGAGGCCCCGAGCGAGGCCGGGCCGGCCCTCGACAAGCCGGACAAGAAGACCGTGAAAGCGCAGGCGCGGGCCGAGAAGCGGGCCATCGACGAGGCTCTGGACGAGGCGCGCGAGGAGGATCTGCTCACCCAGATCCGCCACGAGGTGCTGCGGATCAGGCCGCAGGCCCCGGTCGAACCGGCCCGCCTCGAACGGGTGCGGCCGCGCACGCTGATCAGCTTCATCGCCGGTGCCATCGGCGCGTACTTCCTGCTGACGCAGCTCACGCACATCGAGTTCGGCCCGCTCATCTCCAACGCGCAGTGGGGCTGGGTGGCCGCGGCCGTGCTGTTCTCGGCGGCCAGCTACTTCGCGGCGGCGATGGCGCTGCTGGGCTTCGTGCCCGAGCGGGTCCCGTTCCGGCGGACCGTGGGGGCCCAGGTGGCCGGGTCGTTCGTGAAGATCGTCGCGCCGGCCGCGGTCGGCGGCGTCGCTCTGAACACCCGTTTCCTCCAGCGCGCGGGAGTGCGGCCGGGGCTCGCGGTGGCGAGCGTCGGCGCCTCGCAGCTGTTCGGGCTCGGCTGTCACATCCTGATGCTGCTGTCCTTCGGCTACCTGACCGGCACCGAGAAGACGCCGTCGCTGTCGCCGTCCCGGACCGTCATCGCGGGTCTGCTGACGGTGGCGGTGCTGGTGCTCGTGGTGACCTCGGTGCCGTTCCTGCGGAAATTCGTCGTCACGCGCGTGAGGTCGCTGTTCGCAGGTGTCGTGCCGCGCATGCTCGATGTGCTGCAGCGGCCGCAGAAGCTGGTCACCGGTATCGGTGGCATGCTGCTGCTGACCGCCTGCTTCGTGATGTGCCTGGACGCCTCGATCCGCGCGTTCGGCAGCGAGGGCACCTCGCTCAGCATCGCCAGCGTGGCCGTCGTCTTCCTGGCGGGCAACGCGCTCGGCTCCGCGGCGCCGACCCCGGGCGGCGTGGGCGCCGTGGAGGCGACCCTGACCGTCGGTCTGATCGCCGTGGGCCTGCCCAGCGAGGTCGCCGCGCCCGCGGTGCTGCTGTTCCGGCTCCTGACCCTCTGGCTGCCCGTGCTGCCGGGCTGGCTGGCCTTCAACCACCTGACCCGCAAGGGCGCGCTGTAGCGCGAGGCGGCGTACGCGAGCCTGCGGGAGCATGTCGTACGACGAACTCGGCGTCGTACGTTGTAAGGCTCGACAGGTCAGGGCGCCCCCGTACCTCGTACGGCTCGCGCCCCGAGCGCCCCACCCCGCACGACCCCAGGATGGGACCATGCCGAACCCGCCCCGGACGCGTGCCGCTGCCCTGACCGCCGCAGCCCTGCTGCTGTCCTCCTTGCTGACGGGATGCGGCGGCGACGACTCCGGGGACGAGGACCTGACGGCGCAGGAACTGAGCTGGAAGGCCTGTCCGACCCCCTCCCAGGCACAGGGCGGCGCGGGCAGCCCGTCGCCCCTGCCGGACGGCGGGTCATGGCAGTGCGCCACGATGAAGGCGCCCCGCGACTGGAACGATCCCAAGGGCGACACGATCGACATTGAGCTGATCCGGGCAAGGACCAGCGGCGCCGAGAACCGGCGGATCGGCTCGCTGATCTTCAACTTCGGCGGCCCCGGCCTCTCGGGCGTCACCACACTGCCCTCCTTCGGCGACGCCTACGAGAAGCTGCGCACCCGCTACGACCTGGTGAGCTTCGACCCGCGCGGAGTCGGCCGCAGCTCGCCCGTGCTGTGCGAGAACGACCAGCAGCTCGACGCCTTCTTCCAGCAGGACACGACGCCGGACGACGCCGCCGAGCGGACCGAACTGCTGGACAACACCAAGGAGTTCAACGAGGCGTGCGAGGAGAACTCCGAAGGGATGCTCCCGCATGTGCGCACCACCGACGCGGCCCGCGACATGGACCTGTTGCGACAGGTGCTCGGCGACGACAAGCTGTACTACTTCGGCATCTCCTACGGCACCGAACTCGGTGGCGTCTACGCCCACCTGTTCCCGCAGAACGTGGGCCGCGCGGTCTTCGACGCGGTGGTCGACCCGACGCAGAACTCCGAGCAGGGCACACTCGGGCAGGTCAAGGGCTTTCAGCTCGCGCTCGACAACTTCGCCGAGGACTGCACCTCCAAGACCGAGGACTGCCCGATCGGCGACACCGCCCAAGACGTCAAGGACCGCATCGCCAAGCTGTTGAAGGACCTCGACAGCAAGCCGATCCAGGGCGTCTTCCCGCGCGATCTGACGCAGAGCGCGGCGACCAACGGCATCGCGCAGGCGCTGTACTCGAAGGATCTCTGGCAGTACCTCACCGAGGGTCTTGAGCAGGCGTACGACGGCGACGGCAGGATCCTGATGCTGCTGTCCGACTCGCTGAACGGGCGCAGCGAGAACGGCGAGTACAGCAACATCACCGCCGCCAACATCTCGATCAACTGCGCCGACGACAAGCCGCGGTACACCCCGGAATACGTCGAGCGGAAGCTGCCCGAGTTCCGGGCCGCCTCGCCCCTGTTCGGCGATGCCTTCGCCTGGTCCCTGCTCAGCTGCACCGACTGGGCCGTGCCGGGGGCTGCCGATCATCCCGACGTCAGCGCGCCCGGCGCGGCACCGATCCTCGTGGTGGGGAACACCGGCGACCCGGCCACGCCGTACGAGGGCGCGCAGCGGATGGTGGAGGCGCTGGGCGCGGGGGTGGGTGTGCAGCTGACGTACAAGGGTCAGGGACACGGGGCCTACAACAGCAAGAACAAGTGCGTGCAGGACGCGGTGAACGGATACCTGCTGGACGGGAAGGTGCCGGCGACCGGCACGGTCTGCTCCTGAGACCGAGCGGGAAGAAAAAAGTGCAGGTCAGAGAGTTATCCACAGGCCCCGACGGTCTTTTCGTGATCCGCCTACTATGGCCAGACCGCCATCCGCGGCACGGTGCGGACGGCCTGCGAGGGGGGAAGTGAGATGGCGCGTTTCGTACGGTGGACGGCCCTGACAGCGGCCGCTGCCCTGTTGGCCACGGGTTGCAGCGGCGGCTCGTCGGACAGCGCGGATGCCGAGGGAGAGACGAACGGCACGGGTTCGTCGGCCTCCTCCGACAGCACGGCGACCCCACTGCCGTCGTCACTGACCTCGCAGAAGCTCGACTGGGGACGCTGCGAGGCCACCGAGGGCTCCCCCGCGCCGGGCGACGAGTGGCAGTGCGCGACGCTCAAGGCACCGCTGGACTGGTCCGAACCGAAGGGCGAGACGATCGACCTCGCGTTGATCCGCACCAAGGCCACCGGCGACGACCGCATCGGCTCGTTGCTGTTCAACTTCGGCGGCCCCGGCAGCTCGGGGGTGTCCACACTGTCGTGGTACGCCTCCACCGCGTCCGAGTTGGGCAAGCGGTACGACCTGGTGAGCTGGGACCCGCGCGGAGTGGGCGCCAGTGAAGGCGTGCGCTGCCGCGGCGACAAGGAGATCCAGGCCTCCGAGTCCGTGGACATCACACCGGACACTCCGGCCGAGGAGACGGCGTACTTCCGGGACGCCGCCGCCTTCGGCAAGGGCTGTGAGAAGTCCGCGGGGCCCCTGATGGCCCATGTGTCGACCACCGACACCGCCCGCGACATGGATCTGATGCGCCAGGTTCTCGGCGACCGCAAGACGCACTACTTCGGCATCTCCTACGGCACCGAACTCGGCGGTGTCTACGCCCACTTGTTCCCGAAGAACGTCGGACGGCTGATCCTGGACGCGGTCGCCGACCCGGGCGCCGACTCCGCCGGACACGCCGAGAACCAGGCCAGGGGCTTCCAGCGCGCTCTGAACAACTACCTCCGGTCCACCGGCCAAGGCGCCGAGGAGGGCACGCGGAAGATCGTGAACCTGCTGAAGCGGATCGACGTGAGCCCACTGCCGACGTCGTCCGAGCGCAAGCTCACGGAGACGCTCGCGCTCACCGGCATCATCCAGCCGCTGTACAGCGAGTCGCGGTGGCCGACCCTGACCAGCGCCCTGGAGGCGGCCGAGCAGGGCGACGGCTCGGAACTCCTGGCGCTCGGCGACAGCTACAACGACCGCGACCCGTCGGGCCGCTACGGCACGGGGTCCCACTCGCAACGGGTCATATCGTGCCTGGACGACAAGCAGCGGCCGACGGTCGAGGAGACGAAGAAGCTGCTGCCGAGGTTCGAGAAGGTCTCGCCTGTGTTCGGACCCATGCTGGGCTGGGACACGGCCGGCTGGTGTCACGACTGGCCGGTGGCCGGGCAGTACGACACCCCGGAGGTGAGCGCGCCGGGTGCGGTACCGATCCTGCTGGTCGGCAACACCGGCGACCCGGCGACGCCCTACGAGGGCACCCGGAGGATGGCGGACGAACTGGGCAAGGGCGTCGGTGTGGTGCTCACCTGGAAGGGCGAGGGCCACAGCGCGTACGGCAAGGGGAGCGACTGCGTCGACTCGGCGGTGAACGCGTATCTGCTGGAGGGGGCGGTGCCCGAGGACGGCAAGGTCTGCTCATGACGACGGCGGGGGCTTCGAGCACTCGTGGTACTCGAAGCCCCCGCCGTGGGAGCCATGTACGCCTTACCGGCGAGGGCGAGGAAGCCCGCTCGGTGAACCGACTTGGTTCAGCAGACCGGCTCGGGTCAGCGGACCGGCTCGGGTCAGCAGACCGGCTCGGGTCAGTAGACCGGCTTGTCGGGCTCGATCTGGTTGACCCAGCCGATGACGCCGCCGCCGACGTGCACGGCGTCGGCGAAGCCCGCGGACTTCAGGACCGCGAGGACTTCCGCACTGCGGACACCCGTCTTGCAGTGCAGGACGATCTTCTTGTCCTGCGGAAGACCTTCCAGGGCGGTGCCCATGAGGAACTCGTTCTTCGGGATCAGCCGGGCGCCGGGGATCGAGACGATCTCGTACTCGTTGATCTCGCGGACGTCGATGATCTCGATGTTCTCGCCGTCGTCGATCCACTCCTTGAGCTGCTTGGGAGTGATCGTCGAGCCGGCGGCCGCCTCCTGGGCCTCCTCGGAGACGACGCCGCAGAAGGCCTCGTAGTCGATGAGCTCGGTGACGGTCGGGTTCTCGCCGCAGACCGCGCAGTTCGGGTCCTTGCGGACCTTGACCTGGCGGTACTGCATCTCCAGGGCGTCGTAGATCATCAGACGGCCGACCAGCGGCTCACCGATGCCGGCGAGAAGCTTGATGGCCTCGTTGACCTGGATGGAGCCGATGGACGCGCAGAGCACGCCCAGGACGCCGCCCTCGGCGCAGGAGGGGACCATGCCCGGCGGCGGGGGCTCCGGGTAGAGGCAGCGGTAGCAGGGGCCGTGCTCGGACCAGAAGACGGAGGCCTGGCCGTCGAAGCGGTAGATCGAGCCCCACACGTACGGCTTGTTCAGCAGCACGCAGGCGTCGTTGACCAGGTAGCGGGTCGCGAAGTTGTCCGTGCCGTCGACGATCAGGTCGTACTGGCTGAAGATGTCCATCACGTTGTCGGCCTCGAGCCGCTCCTCGTGAAGGATCACGTTCACGTACGGGTTGATGCCGAGGACGGAGTCGCGCGCGGACTCGGCCTTGGAGCGGCCGATGTCGGCCTGGCTGTGGATGATCTGCCGCTGGAGGTTCGACTCGTCGACCTCGTCGAACTCCACGATGCCGAGCGTGCCGACGCCCGCCGCGGCCAGGTACATCAGCGCCGGCGAGCCCAGGCCGCCGGCGCCCACACAGAGCACCTTGGCGTTCTTCAGCCGCTTCTGCCCGTCCATCCCGACGTCGGGGATGATCAGGTGGCGGGAGTACCTGCGAACCTCGTCTACGGTGAGCTCGGAAGCGGGCTCGACCAGGGGTGGCAGCGACACGGGGACTCCGTTGGTCGGTCGATCACTACGGTTGTTCTCTCCGTAACAGTGCCATGGCCTTTTTCATTCCGAGACACCTGTTCCGATCCGCGAGACGATTTCGTCCCAGTAGCCGGGCATGGCCTCCCAGGGGTCGGTGCGTCCGCCGCGGTCCGTGCGGTCGGTGAACCAGACGGTCGCGGCGCCCTGCCAGCGGGCGATGCGCAATGCCTCGTCAAGGTGGCCGAGGGGCACTCCGTGGACGAAGTGGCAGAAGCGGTCGGGCGGGTAGTCCGCCGTCCACTCGGCCACCTGCGACCAGCGGTAGTCACTCCACGAGCCGCGGAAGGTGACCAGTTGGTCGGCGCACTCGGCGTAGCCCGGGTGGGGGTGGGTGCCGTGGCCGAGGACCATGTGGGCCTCGTCACGCAGCGCGCGGAGCGTGGTGACCGTGCGGCGGATCTCGGGCAGAGCGGCACGCTCGGTCGGGCAGCGGTCCAGGAAGAAGCCGTCGACCCGGTACCAGTCGAGATAGCGCTGGGCCTCCGAGATCACCTCGCCGAAGGCGCGGGCGCCCCGTCCCATGTCGATGCGGCCGGCGTCCAGGTGGGCCGTGTCCAGGTGGCCGAGGACGCGGACGCCCGCGTTGTGGAGCATGCCGGCGGCTTGCAGACAGTGCGGGTCGGGACGGGCTCCGGGGCCGTCGGCGACGTTGAGGACGACCCAGTGCACGGGCGTGCCGGGCCGGGTGAGTTCGCCCCACTCGGCCTGGGCGAGCAGGGGGTGTGCGTAGCCGGGGACACCGAGGCCGGCGCGGAAGTCCGTGTTCGCCGTGATCGGCGTGGTGCCGGTCAGATACGGCATGCCGCCTCCATCCAGATGTCACCCAGAGACTCCTCCAGGTTGATCCGGGGCCGCCAGCCGAGCCGGTCGCGTGCGGTGCGCACGTCGGCCTGCTGCCAGCTGCCACAGCCGTCCGGGTACGGGTACACGACCGGGGCGGACTGGCCCGCGTGCGCGGCGTGGACCGCGTGGGTCACGTGCATCGCGTGGTCCGAGTCGCCACGGGGGTGGCCGATGGACGGGCGCAACGGGCCGGGCGGGCCGTCGAGTTCGTGGAGGGCGCCGCCGTAGCCGGCCACGCGGGCGAGCACGGCGGCGGCGTCGCGGAGGCGGACGGCGCGGCCCGAGCCGATGTTGATGACGCCCTGCGCGGCGGACAGCGAGGCGGCGTGGACGGCGCGGGCGACGTCGCGGACGTCGACGAAGTCGCGTTGGGCGCCGAGGCCGGTGAGTTTGAGCTCGCCGTCGCCCGACTGCATGGCGCGGCGCATGGCCTCGGCGAGCCGACCGAGAGGCGAGCCGGCCGGGGTGCCGGGGCCGGCGGGTGAGAAGACCCGCAGGACCACGGCGTCCAGGCCGGAGCCCAGGACCAGTTCGGTGGCGGCGAGTTTGCTGACGCCGTACGGGCCGCCGGGGCGGGGGACGGCGTCCTCGGCCGTGGAGGAGCCGGGCTGGCTCGGGCCGTACTCGGCGCCGCAGCCGATCTGCACGAGGCGGGCGCCGCACCCGCTGCGTCGCAGGGCCTCGCACACCGTGGCCACGGCGACCGTGTTGTGGCGGGTGAGTTCGCGGGCGCCGCCTCTGGTGGCACCGGCGCAGTTGATGACGACACCGGGGTGGACCGCGTCGAGGAAGCGGGTGAGGGCACCGGGGCTGCCGGACGCGAGGTCGAAGCGGACGTCGGCGTCGTCACCGCGGCCGAGGGCGGTGAGTTGGACGGCGGGGTCGGCGAGGAGACGGTCGGCCACGAAGCGCCCGAGGTAGCCGTTGGCTCCGATCAGCAGGACTCTCATCGGGCGGCTCCCGGGGCCGAGGGGTGGTCGGGTCGGGAGGTGATCATTTGGGGTTCTCCTTCAGGGGGTCTCAGACGGAGGGGTCGGGGTGGTGATGCCTCCGGTGGTGGGGCGGTGGGTGCTGTGGTGCGAGGCGGTCGGTGCCGCTCGGCGGGGGTTCACGGCTGGTCCCGAGTCGCGTGTGCGGAGGCCCTCGTGAGGGTGCGGGTCGCGTGCAGCAGGAGGATCAGGGCGGCCGTGCCGCAGGCGGCGGTGGGGATGGCGGACGGGCCCCAGGTGTCGACGAGGGTCTCGACGGGGGTGGCCAGCCATGCGCAGCCGGGGAGGCGGGCCGCGAAGAGGGCGGCCAGGGCCGCGGCCTCGGCCGAGGCCGCGGCGGTGAGGACGAGCCCGGGGGCGTGGGTGAAGCCGTGCGTGGTGAGCAGGCGGGCGAGGAACAGGAGGCCGCCCAGGGTGAGGGCCTGGGGGTAGGCGAGGGGCTCGTCCAGGACGCTGGTGGTGAGGGTCAGCAGGGCCGCCAGCGCACCGAGATAGAGGGCGAAGGCGCCCAGGAGCAGGGGTTTCGCGGAGGTGGCGAACTCCTCCAGGGCCCGGCTGGACGAGAGTTTGCGACGGGCCCGTACGGCGAGGAGGTGGGCGCACCATGCCGCGGGGGCGCAGGAGAGGGTGAGGGCCAGGACGGGGGCGGTGGTGAAAGGCCAGGGGCCGTCGGCCGCGCCGTTCGGGAGGGCGTCGGGCCCTCCGGCGGCGGCTGTCTGGAGGAGCCCGTCGCCGAGGAGGGCGTAGGCGGCGAGCCAGGTGATGCGGGTGGCGCAGGGGTGTCTGCGGTCCTTGCCTGCGAGGGGGCCTCGGGCCAGGGCCGCGCGCAGGGCGAGGGCCACGGCGAGGGCTCCTGCGGCGGCCGCGATCAGGCGGGACTGGCCGTGGGTGAGGTGCAGGGCGATTACGGCCGACGTGCAGAGGGCTCCGGGGAGGAGGCTGAGGAGGATCCAGTCGGCGCGTGCGCGGGGAGCGTCGGGGGGCGCGGGGCTGGGGGGCGCGTCGGCGTCGCGGGGTACTCGGGCGTACATCTCCTCGGCGAGGGAGAAGACGTCCCGGTGCAGGAAGCGTGACGCGGTGCGGTCGGTGATGCCGTGGGCCTCCAGGCCGGCGGCGATCTCCAAGGGGTCCACCGCGCGTTCGCAGAGGGCGCGATGACGGTGCATCAGCGCTTTCACGGGGTCCGCGCCGGTGCGGCGAGGGGAGGCGGGACGGGGGCCGGTGGTGCGGGTGGAGGTCGGTGCGTCGAAGGCGGCGAGCCGCGAGTCGGCAGCGCCTGCCCGGACGCCCCCCTCCGCCGTTTCCGACACGCCCCCCTCCGCCGATTCCGACACGCCCCCCTCCGCCGTTTCCCGGGCGTCCCCCTCCGCCGTTTCCCGGACGTCCCCCTCCGGCAATTCCTGGACGTCCTCCTCCGCCGTCTCCAGGACGGCTCCCTCCGCCGAGAGCCACTCCTCCGATCGCTCGTCCCAGGCCCCTGGGCTGGTCGGAGCCCCGGGGCGGTCCAGTCCGCCCAGGCCGCTGCTCATCGCGCTCCCTCCGTCGCGGGCAGCGCGGTGGCGCGAACGGGGGCACCCGGCGGCCGGGCCGGGCCGCCGCGGGCCACCAGGCGTGCGGTGCGCTCGGTCCAGCGGCCGGGGACATGGGCTTCGGCGGGGACGGCGAAGGGCAGCGGGTCTCCGGCCTCGTCCAGAACGAGACGGCGGACCGGCGTGCGGGACACGATCTCCAGGTAAATGCCGTGAAATGCTGCGACGTTCTGCTCGACGGTGAACAGTTCGAGCGCACGCGCGCGTGCGGCAGCGCCCAGCCGCTCACGGCGCTCGGGGTCGCGCAACAGCGCCACGCAGGCCTCTGCGAGCGCCCGCGGATTGCGTGGCGGGACGACGAGACCGGTGCCGCCGATGACCTCCACCACCGCGCCGACGTCGGTGGACACCGTCGCGCGGCCGCTGAACATGGCCTCGACCAGCCCGATCGGGAAGCCCTCGACGACGCTGGACAGGACGGCCACGGCGCCCGAGGCGTACGCGTCGGCCAGGGTGGGGATCTCGGGACCGCCGATCTCCTCGAAGGAGACGGGGTTGTCGCCGACGGTGTGCGGGCCCTCGGCCTCGTCGGGGAAGAGCTGCGCGGCGAGCGCCCTGCAATGACCGAGGTAGGCGGCGCCCTCGGCGCCCGACGGGCTGCCGACGATCCGCAGGCGGGTCTTCGGCTCCTCCTTGCGCACTTCGGCGAAGGCGTGCAGCAGCGACACGATGTCCTTGGCCGGTTCGATACGGCCGACCCAGACCAGCGAGTCCGGCTCCGCGCACTCCGGGGCCTCGCCGACCTCCGCGAAGCGGGCGGCGTCCATGCCGGGGTAGACCGTGCGCAGCTTCGCGCGGTCGGCGCCGCAGCGCTCCTGCCAGCGGCGGGCGTGGCCGTTGCCGGGCGTGATGAGGGCGGCCCGGGCGTAGGTCTCGGCGGCGAGCCTGCCGTGCAGGGCGGCGAGCAGGGAGCGCACGGCGGGCGAGGCCTCGGGGGCGGCGAGGTAGTGGGTGCGCAGACGGACGCCGTACTCGGTCAGCAGCAGCGGTACTCCGCTGAAGTGGTGGGCGAGCAGGCCGGGCAGGGCCGCGGCGCCGCCGGATGTGGCGTGGCAGAGGTCGACCGAGCCCAGGCCGTCGTCCTCGTACCAGTCGAGCGAGAGGGGGCGCAGGGCGCGTTCCAGATGCGCGGCGACGGTGAGCAGATCGGGTACGCGCGCCTCACGCGCCGTGCGCAGGGCGCCCCGCGCCCGGCAGGCGCGCTCAAGGGCGCGTACGGCGACCTCGGAGCGGAGCGCTCCCACGAGGCCGCCCTCGTCGCGGGCGAGTTCGGCGAGCCCGTACAGCGCGTTGCCGAAACGGTCCGCCTCAGTGGCCGACGCGTGCTGGGCAGCTCCGAATGCGTCTGCGGCGGCCCCCGGCCCGTCCACGGCGCCCCCCGCACAGAGCGCGCCCACCAGCTCTCCGTAGCTCTCGGCGAACCGTCGGCGCGCGCGGCGGCCGTAGACCACCCCGTCGTCTTCGGCCGTCCACAGCGGTGCCGTACGCACGCGGCTGACCTGCGGTGGCAGCGGGACCCAGCCCTCGTCCTCCTGGCGCTCGCTGCGGCTGAGCGCGTAGAGGTCGAACTCGTGCTGTCCGAGCCCGCGCACGAGCCGGTCGCACCAGAGCCTGGCGTCACCGCTCACATACGGATAGCCACCCTCCGCAATCAGTCCGATGCGCACGAGCACACCCCCGATCTCCCTAAGGGGAGCCGCCGTTCCCCCGGCGGCTCACAGCGGGACGAACGTATGCGGACAAGGCGGTGGCGCGACGGACGGTTGTCCATCGCGCCACCAAAAGGGGTGAACGGTCGTAACTTTCCCGTGCAGGTCGCGTTCCGTCGCGCTAGGAGATCAAACGCGCACGCATCGTCACGCGTGGACGGCCCGGACGGTCACAGGGTGGCCAACTCCCGTCGCGCGGAGCGCCGCTGGGCCGCGATCCGGGGGTCGAGTGCCGGTACGGCGGCCAGGAGCTGCCTGGTGTACGGGTCCCGCGGGTTGTCGTACACCTCGTCGGCCGGCCCCTCCTCGACGATCCGCCCGCGCCGCATCACCGCGACCCGGTCGCTGACCTGGCGTACGACGGCGAGGTCGTGCGCGACGAAGACGAGCGCGAGCCCCAGTTCCCGTTGCAACTCGCCCAGCAGGGCGACGACCTGGGCCTGGGTGGTCACGTCCAGCGCGGAGACGGGCTCGTCGCAGACGATGACGCGCGGGTCGGCGGCGAGCGCCCGCGCGATGCCCACGCGCTGGCGCTGACCTCCGCTGAACTCGTGCGGGTAGCGGTCGTAGTGCGCCGCTTCGAGCCCCACGCGCTCCAGCAGTTCCCGTACGCGCTCCCGGATGCGCCCCTCGTCCGACTCGCCACGCGCGCGGAGCGGGTCGGCGACCGACTCGCCCACGCTGCGGCGGGGGTTGAGGGAGGACACGGGGTCCTGGAAGACCATCTGCACCGCGGGACGCACGCCCACGCGCGCGTGGCCGTCGTAACGGACCTGTCCCGCCGTCGGCTCCAGCAGGCCGACCAGCATGCGTCCCAGGGTGGTCTTGCCGCTGCCGCTCTCCCCCACGACCCCGAGGGTCTCGCCGCGGTGGATCGTCAGCGACACGTCGTCCACGGCCGTGAACGCCCGTTTCCCGCGCCCGAACTCACGGCGGAGCCCCCTCGCCTCCAGGACGACCTCGGGCGGCTCCTCGCGCACCTGGGCAGCGGCGCGCGGCGCGTCCACGCGCGGGACCGCACCGAGCAGGTCGCGGGTGTACGGCTGGGAGGGCGATCCCAGTACGGCGGCGACCGGCCCGTGTTCCACCGCCCTGCCGTGCCGCATCACCAGCACCTCGTCGACACTCTCCGCGGCAACGCCCACGTCGTGCGTGACGAGGAGCAGCCCCATGCCCGTCTCCTGGCGCAACGTGTGCAGCAGGTCGAGGATCTGGGCCTGGACGGTCACGTCCAGGGCGGTCGTCGGCTCGTCGGCGATCAGCAGATCGGGCTCGCAGGCCAGCGCCATGGCGATGAGGGCGCGTTGGCGCATGCCGCCGCTGAACTCGTGCGGGCGCGAACGGGATCGCCGCAGCGCGTCCGGGATGCCGACCCGGTCCAGCACCTCCACCGCACGCGCGCGTGCCGCCCGCCGCGACACACGCGTGTGCACGCGGTAGACCTCGGCGATCTGGTCGCCGATCGCGTAGTACGGGTCGAGGGACGACAGCGGGTCCTGGAAGACCATCGCGGCCTTCCCGCCGCGCAGCCGCCGCAGCGCCTCGTCCGGCGCCTCCTGGACGTCCACGCCGGCGACCTCGATCGAGCCTCCGACGCGCGCACCCGTGCCCCGGTGCAGCCCGAGCAGGGCGGAGGCGACGGTGGACTTGCCGGAGCCGGACTCGCCGACCAGGGCGAGGGCGGCGCCCTGTTCCAGTCGGAAGGAGAGGCCGTCGACCGCGCGCAGGGACCCGAACTCGACCGTCAGGCCGGTGACGTTGACCAGACTCATGCGAGCACCACCCGTCGGTCGGCCACCGCGTACAGGACGTCCGCGACGACGTTGGCGACGACCACGAAGAAACCGATGACCAGGACCATGCCGACGACGACCGGAAGGTCGACCACATTGACCGCATGGACCAGTTCCTGACCGATGCCGGGCAGCCCGAACAGCGTCTCGGTGAGCACGGCACCCCCGACCGCGCTGCCGAAGTTGTTGGCGTTGAGCGCGATGACGGGCGCGAACGCCCCGCGCAGCGCGTGCCGCCCGATGACCGACCGCTCCCCGACGCCGTACGCGCGGAAGGTCCGGATGTGGTCCTCGGCCAGGGTCTCCAGCATCGCCGCCCGGGTCAGCCGGGCGAACGCGGCGGCCTCGATCAGGGCGAGCGACAGCCAGGGCAGCAGCAGGTTCCACGCCCACTGCTCCGGGTCGTCGGTGAAGTCGACGTACTGCGGGAACGGCAGCAGTTGGAGCTGCCCGCAGACCACGATCATCAGGACCAGGCCGATGACGAAGACCGGTGTGGCCACGCCCGCGAGCGTGATGCCGGTCAGCAGCCGCTCGGTGAGGCGGCCGCGCCGCCACGCGGACAGCACGCCGGTGCCGACACCGAGGATCAGCCACAGCACCATCGACCCGAACACGAGCGACAGGCTGACCGGCAGCTTCGCGAGGATCAGCTCGGTGACCTGCTGATCGCTCTGGTACGACAGCCCCAGGCAGGGCGCCGAGCAGTGCTGGACGGACGTACCGGTCGAGTAGTCCTGGCCGGCGACGAGGCCCTCCAGGAAGTGCCAGTAACGCACGTACAGCGGGTCGCCGAGATGCAGCTGCTCCGCGACCTGCTGCACCTGGGCGGGCGAACAGCGCGGGCCGCAGGTGATCTGGGCGACGTTGCCGGGGGTGACGTAGAAGACGACGTAGACGATCACCGAGATGGCGAACAGGGTGACGACGGCGCCGACGAGGCGGCGCAGGGCGAATCCTCCGAAGCCGCTCATGCCTTGGCCTCCCTCTTGCGGCCCGTGCCGACGCGCAGCCGGGACGCCGCGCGCGGGTCGAGCGCCGTGCGCACGCCGTCGCCGAGGACGGTCAGCGCGAGGACGGTCACGAAGAGCGCTCCGGCGGGCAGCAGCAGGTACTGCGGGGCCGCCTGGTACCAGACGTCGGCGGCGGTCAGCATCTGTCCCCAGGACGGTGTCGGGGGCTTCACGCCGACGCCGAGGAAGGACAGGGCGGCCTCGACGGTGATGTTGGTAGGGACGAGCAGCGCCGCGTACGTGATGACGGGTGCCGCGATCCCGGGCAGCAGCTCGCGGCGGGCGACCCGCCACGAACCCCAGCCGCTGAGCCGGGCGGCGGAGACGTAGTCCAGCTCCTTCAGGGTGAGCGTCTGGGCGCGCACGATCTTCGCGATGTTGCCCCACGCGATCAGCCCGATGACGAGGGCGACCAGCACGGGCCGCGGGAAGCTCGACGGCACGATCGCGAGCAGTGCCAACGACATGATCATCAATGGCATCGCCACGATGACGTCGGTGATCCGGCTCAACAGTTGATCAACCCATTGATTCCCCAGCGCGGCCGCGACCCCCACCACGACACCGATGACGACCTGGACGACGGTCGCCGCCAGCGCGACCCCGAGGGAGACCCGGGCGCCGTACACGAGCCGTGCGAACAGGTCCCGTCCGGTCTGCGGTTCGACGCCGAGCCAGTGCTCGGCGCTCACCCCGCCGAACGACCCGATGGGCACGCCACCGCGCGCGGAGTCCACCAGGGACGGGTGGTACGTGGTCGGGTCCTGGCCCTCGATCGCGGTGAGCAGCGGTGCGGCGAGCGCGACCAGGACGAGCAGCGCGACGACGACCGCCGCGACGAGGGCGGCGCGCTGCGTCCGCAGCCGTCGCCAGAACTGACGGGCCCCCGAGGCCCCCGGAGCGGACACCCCGGGAGCCTCGACGGCGAGAACTGCCTCACTCACGGCGCTACTTCACCGCGACCTGGGAGATGTCCAGCACACCGGTCCAGTCGCTGATCACGACGTTCTTGACGGCCTCGCCGTACAGCCGCTTGTAGACGGGGTGGAACAGCGGCACGGTCAGCGCCTGCTCGCCGATTTTCTTGTCCAGTGCACCCCACCTCTTGGCCGCGGCGTCAAGATCGGTCAACTTGTTGATCGCGTCAATTTCGGCATTGACCGACTTGTCATTGAGCAGGCCCGTGTTGAAGTTCGCGCCGTCCTTGACGATCTGCCGGCCGTCGAAGATCGGGGCGAGGAAGGGGCCGCCCGAGGGCCAGTCGGCACCCCAGTGCGCCAGGAAGAACCCGGGCTCGGTCCGCACGCTGTGGATCTTGTCCTTGTAGTCGTTCTCCTCGAGGCCCTGGAGCTTGACGGTGATGCCGGCCTTCTTGAGCGCGTCCTGGACCGCGGTCGCGATCTCGGGGCTGGTCTCGAAGTCCTTGCTGTTGGAATGCGTCAGCGTGACGGTGAGCCCGTTCGCGTAACCGGCCTCCTTCAGCAACTCCTTGGCCTTCGCGGCGTTGCCCGCCTCGCCTGCCGGGAACAGGTCGTAGGGCTCGTAGCCGAAGGACTTCTGGTTCGGCAGGAAGGTGGTGGCGGGCTCGGCCAGCGCGGATCCGCCCGCGGCGTTGACGACGGACGAGCGGTCGACGGCGTACGAGATCGCCTGACGCACCTTGACGTTGTTGAACGGCTTGATCGTCGGGTTGAACGCGATGTAGTTGGTGTAGCCGAAGTGTCCGGTGCCGACGCGAGCGGCAAGGTCCTTGTCGCCGGTCACCTTGGCGAGTTCGGCCGGACCGAGGTTGGTGTCGGTGGTGACCGCCGCCGCGTCCGCGCCCTGGGACGCGGACAGTCGCTGGTTGATCACGGACGAGTCGAGCCCGGACCGTACGTCGATCCTGTCCGGGTAGGCCTTGCGTTCGGCGTCTGTCGAGGCGGACCAGTGCGTGTTGCGCTCCAGGACGAGCCGCTCACCGTCGTTGTCGTTGCTGACGACCTTGTACGGCCCGGACGAGACGGGGTGCTCCTCGTACTTCGTGCCGGTGTCCTTGGCCTTCGGCACGGGCGCGAACTGCGTCTGCGTCGCCAGGTACGGGAACTCGCCCTCGGGCTTGTTCAGATGGAAGACGATGGTCCGCGCGTCCGGCGTCTCGATCGCCGAGAGCCCCTTCGTGTCCCGCTTGTCCTTGTACGGCCCCTGGTAGTCGGCCGCACCGACCAGCCAGTCCCTAAGGTAGGGCGCGCCACCGGACAGTTCGGGGGCGAAGGAGCGCTCGATGCCGTACTTGATGTCGGCCGAGGTGATCGCGGTGCCGTCCTCGTACTTGAGGCCCTCCTTGAGGGTGTACGTCCACACGGTGGCGTCCTTGTTCGGGCGCCCGGTGTCGGTGGCGAGGTCGGAAACGACCTTGGCGCCGGCCTCGCCGTTCTCGCGGTTGCGGGTGGTGAGCGTACGGAAGACCAGGGAAGGGACGTTTCCGCCGCCTGACGTGTACAGACGGGCGGGGTCGAAGTCCTGCTGCGGTTGGGAGTTCAGGACCGTGAGCGTGCCGCCCTTGTGGGGCGTGGAGTCGCCACCGGCGCTCTTGGCATCGTTGTCCTCAGGCCCGCAGGCGGCGGCGCCCGCTGCCACGACCAGGCTGACGGATGCCGCGGCCACGCGGCGCGCTATGACGGACGATTGACGCATCGGAGACGACCTCTCGAAATGATGAGTCTCGGATAACGAGACGAAATGACGCGGAGTGAGACGGAAACGAGCAGACGTCTGCCCCAGGGCGTCGGATCGCCGGCCGTCAGATCGGGCCGAGGGATCGGGCCGACGGATCAGGCCGTCGGAGGTCCATGCGCGAGCCAGGTCCAAGCGCGAGCCACGGGCCCAAAAACCCGTCAGAGACTCACAGAAGAGGAAAGGAGATCGCGACGCGCACGCCGAGGGGCGAGCGTCAGCGACAGTGAATGTCGGCCACGCACAGAGCGGTCACGCCGATGAGCGCCAGCTCGATGGCGGCGCGAGAGGAGGCGTGACGGGTCGACATGTGCAGAAATATGTATGAACTCGCTGCACATGTCAATGTGACATATATGTCACCCGTCAACTCCCGGGGTAGACCCAGGGGTTGGGGCGGCAGTGGATTCCGTCGTGGTCGAGGAACTTGGTCTGCTGCTGCATGACCGGGGCGAGCTCGCCGTCCTTGTCGCAGGTCACATGGGGGTAGCCGAGCCGGTGGCCGACCTCGTGGTTGATCAGCATCTGCCGGTACTCGTAGATCCGATCACCGAACGTCTCCGACCCCTGAGCCCATCTGTACGCATTGATCATGACGCGCTCGGTGGCGGCGGAGTCGCACGACACATTGTCGACCGTGGTGTCCAGACCGGACTTGGCACACCAGTCGGCCGTCGTCCCCGGGCTGGCCAGCGTGATCACGAAGTCCGGCTTGCCGGAGTAGATGCGCTCGAAGGTACGGGCGCCGTTGTGGGCCCAGCTCCAGTCGTCGTTGAGCGTATTCTGCACGGCCGCGGCGAAGAGCTCGCCGTCGAGCCCGAGCCCCTCCTCCACGTCCACGCGATAGCTGAACTTCTGCCCCCTGCCGGGCGCCTTGTCGACTCCCGGAATCGCCTCGAACTTCCCCGATCCCTTGAGCGTGGCGCTCAGCGCGTACGTCCTGCCCATCTTCTGCCCGTACGTCAGCGGAGCCAGGCTCGGCGAACCGGACGGCGTCGGCCGCCCGTCACTGCGTGAGGCCGAGTCGCGGTCGTCCCGCGCCCGGTCCGCGGCGGACTGCGACTGCACGTCGCTGTCGTCCCGCCCCTTGGCGACCTGACCGGCGACCACGACGGCCAGCACGGTGACAACGGCGGCGGCCGCGATGCCGGAGAAGGTCCGGCCCTTGCCGCCCTTGGCCGCCGCGGGCTCGCCGGTCGGCGGAGCGTCGTCGTCCAGGTCGGTCTCGGCATCGTCCGCGACGCCGTTGCCGGCACCGGACCGGGTGTCCCAGTCGGTGACGGAGCCGTACGGGTCAGCCGCATGCGCGGTCTCGGACGTACGGGGCTCGAAGACGTCGACGTCCGCGTCGAAGGCCTCCAAGTAGTCCTGCCGGGGCCCGTCGGTCGGCGATGCCCGCCGGGGCCGCGGCAGCGGAACGCCGGTCGCGGGCGGCGCACCGGGGCCCGCGGGAGCGCCGTACGCGACCCCGGTACGCCCCCTCAACTCACCCCAGCCGCCCCCGGGTTCACGCTGCTGAGGGTGCCCGCCACGGGCCCGGGGGGTGCCGTGCGCCGGCGTGCCGTCGGGCAGCCTCGGGACACCCTGGGCCGGGTTGCCGTCGGGGAACCTCGGAGAACCATGGGCAGGCGTACCGTCGGGCAGCCGCGGGCCCCCGTTCGCCGGCGTGCCGTCGGGGAACCTCGGGAAACCATGCGCGGGCGTACCGTCGGGCAGCCGCGGACCCCCCTGCGCCGGCGTGCCGTCGGGAAAGCCCCGTCCGCCGTACGTCGGCGCCCCACCGCCCGGCATCCCCTGCCGGGGTGGCGGTGGTCCCGGCATCCGGCGGCCACCCGGCCCGCCCGACTGCGACCAGCCACTCTGGCCCGGACCCGCGGCCGGACCCTGGCCCGGCACGGACGGGCCCCGCCGGCCCGCACCCGTCTCCGGCGTCACGCCCCGGGACTCACCCCGGGTGTCCTGTCGTGCCGGCGTGTCCGCGGTGTCGCGCTTGGGCTTGGCGGCGGGCCCGCGACGGCTGTGGCGTCCCACGTCGCGCCTCAGCTCCCCGCGTTCTCGGTCACGGCCTCGCCCTGGCCCGCGGCGGCCTGCTTGCCCCGGGACCGGTCCCGAGCAGGGCTCGCGGCCGCCGGCTCTCCTGCCGCCGCCTGCCCCGACTCCGCCAGGAGTTCGCGGAACGCCCGGGCGACCACCTCCGGGTACTCCATCATCGCCACGTGCCCGGCCTCCGGCAGGCTCAGCAGGCGGGAGTCGCGGAAGCTGCGGGCGGCCCTGCGGCACATGCGGTAGCCCACGAGCTGGTCGCGGCCGCCGTAGACGAGCAGCGTCGGCGCCAGCACCCGCTCCGCCTGGCGCCACAGCGCGTGCTGGCCGCCCAGCGTGTAGGCGTTGACCAGGCCGCGCGCGGAACGCGTCAGCGCGTCCCAGAAGTACGGCAGTTGCAGCCGCCGTTCCATCTCCTCGACGGCGTTGGTGAATCCTTCCGGCGACACGCGCGTGGGGTCGCCGTAGCAGAGGTGCATCACACCACGGACCCGTTGTTCCGCCGTCCACTGCTTGGTCACCCGGGTGAAGAGCGTCGTCACGCCGGGCACCGCGAGCAGGGCCGTGGGCACGGCGCTGCGCTGGACGCGGATCTCGGGCAGGGCGGGCGACACGAGCGTGAGCGTACGGACCAGGTCGGGACGGACGGCGGCGACGCGCGTGGTGACGGCGCCGCCGAGCGAGTTGCCGAAGAGGTGTACGGGGCCTCGGTCGGAGGCGTCGAGATAGCGGATCACCGCGCGTGCGTGCGCGGTGATCGAGTAGTCGCCGTCGTCCGGTGGCGGCGAGTCACCGAAGCCCGGCAGGTCGACCGCCTCGCAGTCGACGTCGCCGTCGAGCAGCTCCATCAGCGCCGACCAGTTCTGCGAGGAACCGCCGAGCCCATGGACGTACAGCGCGGGCGGCAGCCCCTCACGCGCGGGCGGTCTCGACCGCACCGTCAGCGTGATCCCCGGCAGCCCGACCGAGCGCAGCCGCTCGCCCTCGGCGACCCTGACGGTCGCCACCTTGGGGAGCACATTGGCGGCCGGCGCTGACGGGAGCTCGGTCGAAGACATGCGGCAATGTTACGAGACGATCACGCACTGGTTCATGTGTTCGCCGTCACAAGTCGACACGTACATGGCAGCTTCCCGGCCGGGAAACCGGGCACCCGCACCATGACCGCAGAAGCCGCCCCGAGCACGTCCGAATCGCCCACGGATCCCCCGCGGATCGCATAGCGTCCGGAACCGGTGTCTCCTAGGCTCGTACGCAGGGCACCCGGATGTTGGACCCCTGCTTCACCCAGGGACGTCGTGCCCACGGGGACGTTCTAGGAAGGGAGCCCGCCATGGCCGTCGATCCCAGCGACCCCGAGACCTTCGTGGACGAGGACACCGAGCAGGACGAGGAGTTCGACGTCGAGGCCCCCGCGGCCGACGCCGCCGAGCAGCAGGCCGACGTCAGGCCCGACCGCGACGACCGGCTGACCGGCGCGAACCAGGACCGGGCCAACGAGGCCGATCTGATCGAGCAGGCGCGCGTGGTCTCCATCGACGAGGACGACTACCGGTGACGCGGAGCGGCACAGGGGGCCGCTGAGTGCGAACTCAGGTACAGAAGGGCACAGAAGAGAGTGCCGTTGAGCAGGAGAGAGGCCACTTCTTGCCCGTTCTGGCCGGGTTTCAAACCTTCTGTGCGACTTTCGCCACCGTCCGGTCCGTGAAATTCTGCGCTCGCACCGCGCACACCGGGGTTACCGAAAAGTACGATGGCGACGCGGCGCACACCGCATGTGGACGACATTGGGAGGCGGCGTGACAGCCATCGAGCAGACAGAGGCGGCACGCCCGCGGGGCACTCGCCTGCCGCGCCGTGCCCGACGGAACCAGCTTCTGGGCGCTGCCCAGGAGGTTTTCGTCGCGCAGGGATACCACGCTGCCGCGATGGACGACATCGCCGAGCGCGCCGGCGTCAGCAAGCCGGTGCTCTACCAGCACTTCCCCGGCAAGCTCGACCTCTATCTCGCCCTCCTGGACCAGCACTGCGAGTCACTGATCCAGGCGGTACGCAACGCGCTCGCGTCGACGACCGACAACAAGCAGCGCGTCCGGGCCACGATGGACGCGTACTTCGCGTACGTCGAGGACGACGGCGGCGCCTTCCGGCTGGTCTTCGAGTCGGACCTGACCAACGAGCCGGCGGTGCGCGAGCGCGTCGACAAGGTCACGATCGAGTGCGCCGAGGCGATCCGCGACGTCATCGCCGAGGACACCGGCCTCTCGCGCGCGGAGTCGATGCTGCTCGCCTCCGGCCTAGGCGGCCTCGCCCAGGTCGTGGCCCGCTCCTGGCTGCACAGCGACCGCAGCGTGCCGCGCGACGAGGCGGTGCAGCTGCTGACGTCCCTGGCCTGGCGCGGCATCGCGGGCTTCCCGCTGCACGGCACCGACCACCACTGAGACGACGGCACGCACGTGTGCCGGGCGTTTGTTCCCGTCCGCTGTTCGCTCCTGGCGTTCTTGGGCGGAGCGTGAACGTCCCCTCACCGGGCTAATGTGTGCTGGGTACGGCGCGGAAGGTCGCGCACTTCACTGACCGTCGGAGGGACATAGCCGTGGAGGTCAAGATCGGCGTGCAGCACGCGCCCCGCGAGATCGTTCTGGAGAGCGGTCAGAGTGCCGAGGACGTGGAGCGGGCGGTGTCCGAGGCGCTCGCCGGCAAGTCGCAGCTGCTGAGCCTCGTGGACGAGCACGGCCGCAAGATCCTGGTCCCGGCCGACCGCCTCGCGTACGTGGAGCTCGGTGAGCCGGCTCCGCGCAAGGTGGGCTTCGGCGCGCTGTAACAGGGCGCGGCGGACAAGCAGAACGGGAGGGGCCCGGCGACCACGGTCGTCGGGCCCCTCCCGCGTTCCTCCACGAACGGAGCACAGGCCTCTCACAGAGGAGGATTGCATTCCGCAGGTCAGGGGTATGACGGGCTACGACCGTTTCGAGCAGGTCGGCCATGTGGGAGGGACCCCAGCATGCTCTTGGAAGCGCTCAGCTCCGCGATCCTCGGCTTGGCCCTGGCATGGGCCGCCGCCCACCGCCTGCCGCACCGCCTGCCCACCCGCTCCCTGGTCCTGCCGACCGGTGTCGCCGGCGCCCTCTTCGGCGCCTTCCTCACCCACACCGCGCTCGACTTCGCCAACCTCTTCGTGATCCTCATCGGCGCGGCGGTCGTCTCCGCCGCCTCCCTCTCCCTGCTGGTCCGCCCCGCGGGAAGACTCAGCCGCCACTCAGCGACCGCGTAAGCCCCGACAACGACCGGCCGCGGGACGACTGACGCCCGCGGCTTCTTCTCGACGCCGGTCCGGGCATTCCCAGGCCGTCCGGCGTTTGAGGACGAGGCCCGAAGGGCCGACAGCGGGGGCCTGGGGGCGGCAGCCCCCAGGGGGCGCGCGCCCTAGGCAGCGAGTCCCAGCGCAGCCATCCGCTTCGTATGCGCCTCAGTGATCCGCGAGAACATCTTCCCGACCTCCGCGAGATCGAACCCGTCCGCGACCCCGCCCACCAGCATCGTCGACAGCGCGTCCCGGTCGGCGACCACCCGCTGCGACTGCGACAACGCCTCCCCCATCAACCGCCGGGCCCACAGCGCGAGCCGCCCACCCACGCGAGGATCCGCGTCGATCGCCGCCCGCACCTTCTCCACCGCGAACGACGCATGCCCGGTGTCGTCCAGCACCGCCAGCACCAGCCCACGCGTGTCCGAATCGAGCCGAGCCGCGACCTCCCGGTAGAAGTCACTGGCGATCGAGTCACCGACGTACGCCTTGACCAGCCCCTCCAGCCAGTCCGAAGGCGCCGTCTGCCGATGGAACCCGTCGAGCGCCGCGACGAACGGCTCCATGGCCTGCGTGGGCTCCGCCCCGATCTCGGTGAGCCGGTCCCGCAGCTTCTCGTAGTGGTGGAACTCGGCGGACGCCATCTTCGCCAGCTCCGCCTTGTCCGCCAGCGTCGGCGCCAGCTTGGCGTCCTCCGCCAGCCGCTCGAACGCCGCCAGCTCCCCGTAGGCCAGCGCGCCGAGCAGATCCACGACAGCGGCCCGGTACTGCGGATCGGCGGAGGCCCGCGCCCAGTCCTGGGCGGCGACCCCGGTGTGCTCGGCGGGGGTGTCGGTGGGGTCAGGGACGTCGGAGGTGTTGTCAGGCGTCGTCATGAAGCGCACAATAGCCCGCTCACCGTGTCACGGAAGTCCCTGGTCAATCACTGTGACGCCGACTACGTGACCAATTCGGCCATCGCATGTGCGCGTTTCCGGGGTATGGTGGTAATGCGCCCGCTGAGTACTCAGACGTATCTCGACGGGCCGCGCGTTATGAGGATGCCCGGTCGGTGGCCCGATCGGCTCCGACCCGACAGCCCTCCCCGGCCGTACGGCACTCTGCGTACGACGACCGGAGGGACACCCTCAGCGGTACGAGCGCTAGAGCGTCGGCAGTGGTCCCGTGCCCTACGGCCAGCCCGTAAGGCAGCCGACGTCCCCGGCACGGTCCGTCAAGACCCCCGCGCTCGCCTCGCACCGCGCACACAGAAGAGGCAGCACCCTGACTACGACTTTCCGAGAGCTCGGAATCCTTCCCGAGACCGCCGAGGCCCTTGAGGCCGTCGGCATCGTGAACCCCTTCCCCATTCAGGAGATGACCCTCCCCGTCGCCCTCTCCGGCACGGACGTCATCGGCCAGGCCAAGACCGGCACCGGCAAGACGCTGGGCTTCGGTCTCCCGCTCCTGGAGCGCGTCACCGTCCCCGCCGACGTGGAGGCCGGGCGCGCCAAGCCCGAGGCCCTCACCGACGCCCCGCAGGCGCTCGTCGTCGTCCCCACGCGCGAGCTGTGCCAGCAGGTCACCAACGACCTGCTGACCGCGGGCAAGGTGCGCAACGTACGCGTCCTCGCCATCTACGGCGGCCGGGCCTACGAGCCGCAGGTCGAGGCCCTCAAGAAGGGCATCGACGTCGTCGTCGGCACCCCGGGCCGGCTGCTGGACCTCGCGGGCCAGAAGAAGCTCGACCTCAAGCACATCAAGGCGCTCGTCCTCGACGAGGCCGACGAGATGCTCGACCTGGGCTTCCTGCCCGACGTCGAGAAGATCATCGACATGCTGCCGGCCCGCCGCCAGACCATGCTGTTCTCGGCGACCATGCCGGGCGCGGTCATCGGCCTCGCGCGCCGCTACATGTCGCAGCCGACCCACATCCGCGCCACCTCGCCCGACGGCGAGGGCGTGACCGTCGCGAACATCGCGCAGCACGTCTACCGCGCACACAACATGGACAAGCCGGAGATGGTCGCGCGCATACTGCAGGCCGACGGCCGGGGACTGGCCATGGTCTTCTGCCGTACGAAGCGCACCGCGGCCGACCTCGCCGACCAGCTCCAGCAGCGTGGCTTCGCCTCCGGCGCCGTCCACGGCGACCTCGGCCAGGGCGCCCGCGAGCAGGCCCTGCGCGCCTTCCGCAACGGCAAGGTGGACGTCCTCGTCTGCACCGACGTCGCCGCGCGCGGCATCGACGTCGAGGGCGTGACGCACGTCATCAACTACCAGTCCCCGGAAGAGGAGAAGACGTACCTGCACCGCATCGGCCGTACGGGCCGCGCGGGCAACACGGGTACGGCGATCACCCTCGTCGACTGGGACGACATCCCGCGCTGGCAGCTCATCAACAAGGCGCTGGAGCTGGACTTCAACGACCCGCCGGAGACGTACTCCACGTCCCCGCACCTCTTCGAGGACCTGAAGATCCCCGCGGGCACGAAGGGCATCCTGCCCCGCTCGGAGCGCACGCGCGCCGGGCTGGCGGCGGAGGAGCTGGAGGACCTCGGCGAGACCGGCGGTCGTGGCGGCCGCGGTCGCGGCGGCCGAGGCGGCCGGGACGAGTCCCGTTCGTCCTCGCCGGAGCGCGAGCGCTCGGCACGCACGCCGCGTCGCCGCCGCCGTACGCGCGGCGGGGCCGCCCTGGACGGGACGTCGGCGCCGGCCGGCGGTCCCGCGACGACGGACGAGACCGTCGAGCCCACCACGGCGGAGGCCGTGACCGCGCCGCGCACCCCGCGCCGCCGTCGCCGCACCCGCGGCGGGGCCGCGGAGCCGACCGCCGCCGTGCCGGCCACGTCCCCCGAGCCCACGGAGGCCGCCGAGGCGGCCGTCGCCACGGCGGAGGGCCCGTCCCCCCAGGTCACCGACGAGGCCCCGGCGAAGCCGCGCCGCCGTCGTACCCGCAAGTCGGCGGAGCCGCAGGCGACTTCGGCCGAGACGACGACGGCGACCGTGACGGCGCCGGAGCCCGAGGCCGCCAAGCCCTCGGAGACCGCGAAGGTCGCGGAGGCCGTCCAGCCGTCCGAGGCCGCTACGGCTTCCCAGGTCGCGGAGTCCGAAGAGGCTCCCGCTCCCGCCGCCAAGCCGCGCCGCCGCACCCGCAAGGCGACGGCCGCGGCGGAGACCGCCGTCGACACGGCCGAGGCCACCACCGAGGCCGCGGCGGAGACCCCGGAGGCCGCGGAGACCAAGCCGCGCCGCCGCACCCGCAAGGCGACGGCTGCCGCCGAGGCCGCCGTCGACACGGCCGAGGGCACCACCGAGGCCGCCGCGGAGACCCCGGAGGCCGCGGAGACCAAGCCGCGCCGCCGCACCCGCAAGGCGACGACCGCGGCGGAGACCGCCGTCGACACGGCCGAGGCCACCGAGGCCAAGCCCAGGACGCGCCGCACCCGCAAGACCGCGGCGCCCGCCGAGGCCGCCGCCCCGGCCACCGCCGACATCCCGGCCCAGACGGCCCAGGAGCCGGAGGCCGCCGAGGCCAAGCCCAAGGCGCGGCGCACCCGCAAGGCGACCGTCAGCGCCGAGGCCGCCGTAGACACGGCCGAGGCAGCCGAGGCCAAGCCGACGGCGCGCCGTACGCGCAAGGCGGCGGCGCCCGCCGAAGCCGCCGTGGACACGGCCGAGGGCACGGAGGCGAAGCCGCGCCGGACCCGCAAGGCCGCGGCGACCGTCGCGGAGCCGGAGGCCGCCGAGGCCAAGCCGCGCCGGACCCGCAAGGCGACGGCCACCGCGGAGGTCGCCGTGGACACGGCCGAGGCAGCCGAGGCCAAGCCCAAGGCTCGCCGTACCCGCAAGGCGACCGCCGCCGCTCCGGCCGCCGACATCCCGGCCCAGGCCACACAGGAGCCGACGGCCACGGAGGCGCCCGCGCCTCGCCGCCGTACCCGCAAGACCGCGGCGACGGCGACGACCGTGGAGGCCGCCGACGGCACGGCCGAGGTGAAGCCCAAGGTGCGCCGCACCCGCAAGGCCACGGCAGCCACGGAGCCCGCGGAGAGCTGATCTCCCGTACGACGGCCCGGTCCCGCCCAGCGCGGGGCCGGGCCGTCGGCGTTCCCGGACCGGTGGGTGGGGGTCTGGCGGCGCACCGGCTACCCTCCCCCCGTGACCACCGAACCCGCCTTCACGCCGCCCCCGAACGCCCGCGCCTACCCCCTCCCCACCTCCCGCGGCACGTTCGCCGTCGTCGACTCCCCGGTCGCCCCCGGCGTCGAGCCCCGAGGTGTCGCCCTGCTGCTCCCCGGGTTCACCGGCAGCAAGGAGGACTTCACGCTGATGCACGAACCGCTCGCGGCGCGCGGCTACCGTACGGTCGCCGTGGACGGGCGGGGCCAGCACGAGTCGGACGGTCCGGAGCGCGACGAAGCCCCTTACGCGCAGGGCGAGTTGGCCAGGGACGTGCTCGCGCAGGCCGCGGCCCTCGGCGACCTCGGCAGCCCGCTCCACCTCTTCGGTCACTCCCTCGGCGGCCAGATCGCCCGGGCCGCCGTCCTCCTCGACCACACGCCGTTCCGCTCGCTGACCCTGATGGCGTCGGGCCCCGCGCAGATCTCCGACTCCCAGCAGCAGCGCGTGAAGCTGCTGCGGGACGCGCTCGGGGTGATGAACATGGCCGAGACATGGGAGGCGATCCTCGCGATGGGCCCGCCCGAGGAGGTCGGCGGTCCGGCACGCGGCATCGGCGGCCAGGAACTGCTGCGCCGCCGCTGGCTCGGCACGAAGCCCGCGCAACTCCTCGCCACCGGGCGTCAGTTGTGCACGGAGCCGGACCGCGTCGACGAACTCGCGGCCCTGCCGCTGTCGTTCCACGTGCTGTCCGGCGCCAGCGACGACACCTGGCCGGTCCCGGTCCTCGACGAGATGGCCGCCCGGCTGAACGCCCGGCGCACGGTCATCCCCGGCGCCGAGCACTCCCCCAACGCCGACCAGCCCCTGCGCACGGCCCAGGCGGTCGCGGACTTCTGGGACACCGTGGACGACGGGGGCGTACGCGCGACCGAGGCCTAGCCCCTGTCCGGGCCTAGTACTGCGCCTGAAGGTGCTCCCAGAACCCGTCCCGCAGCGCCCGCCGCAGATCCGACTGGCCGCGCAGCGAGTACTGGAGCAGCCCTTCCGCCTCGACCAGCAGGTCCTGGTCGACGGAGCCGGGCAGGTACGGGTGGCCGGGCAGCAGTTCCACGAGTGACTCGCGGCCCCGTGCCGCGAGCCACTTCGCCGCGATCTGCGCGCCGACGAAGCGGACGTCCTCCCGCGTCGGCCGGGACCCGGCGCCCTCGTAGGCGGCGGCCGTGCGCCGGGCGACGTACGGCTTGAAGAAGTCGAGGTCGAGGGTGCGCTGGCTGTCGACCTCCCAGAGCAGCGGTTCGGCCTGGTTGCGCCCTTCCGGTGCCTCGATGCCCCACAGGTGCACCCGCGCCCCGTACCCCTGCGCCGCCTCGACCGCGGACACCAGGTCCTCGTCGCCGCCGAGCAGGGCGGCGTCGCTGATGGCCCGGTGTCTGGCCAGCGACTCCAGATCGGTCCTGATCAGTGAGTCGACGCCCTTCTGCTGGTTGTTGGCGTTGAGGTTGCCCAGGCGGACCTTCACATCGGGGAGCTCGGCGATCGACTGCTGTTCCGCCGTGTGGATACGGCGCCGCGCGCCGTCGTACCAGTAGACGCGCAGCAGCCTGCTGTCCGCGAAGATGGTGCGCGCCCGGTCGATGAGCGCCTCGATCAATCCTTCGGCGTCCACGTCGAAGGCCCGGCGGTCCTCCGTCCCGGCGACCAGCCGTCCCGCGGCCGCGTAGAGGTAGCCCGCGTCGACGAAGATCGCATGGGTCGAGGGCGTCTTCGCCACCTCGGCGAGCATGCGTTGCAGCAGCTCGTTGGTGTGGTCGATGCGGGCGGCGAGTGCCGCGAGGTCGTCGTTCATCGCTTCCATTGTCCCGGCGGTCACGCTGCGAACACAACCGGTCCCGGTCGGTCCCCCCCTTGATCGCACGACGACCGCTTACCGGTCAGTAGTTAGTCGTTCGAAAAATTTCTTTAGCGTAGGGAATGTTTGTAACACGCACCCCGTTGCATACGTGTGTAACCCCAGTAGTTCTCCGCAGGAGGATGACCAGACGAAGGGAGAAGCCCATGCGCTTCGAAATCATGCGACTCGACGAGTTCGACGGAACCCCCGTGGACAGCACCGTCGTGGACGCCGCCTCCGTCAACCGGATCGTTCAGCAGGCCGCCGCTATCGGGCAGCGACTCTGGATCCGACCGGCCGAGACCACGGCCTCATAACAGACGCGGATCACCGCGGAAGCTTCGAAGCCCCCGTACGGCACTCAGGCCGTGCGGGGGCTTCGCGCATACGCCGGGTCAGGCGCCCTTGATCACCTGAGTGACGCCGTTGATGATCTGCTGCACCGCGATGGCCGACAGCATCATGCCGGCGAGCCGCGTCACCAGGACCACGCCACCGTCCTTGATGACCCGGATGATCAGCAGCGAGTACCGCATCACCAGCCACAGCACCACGTGGATGGCGAGGATCGCCGTCCAGACCGACACCTGCGTGGCGACACTGCCGGCCTTCTGCACGGCCAGGATGACCGACACGATCGCGCCCGGCCCGGCCAGCAGCGGCATGCCCAGCGGGACGAGGGCGACATTGACGTCCTTGGTCTGCTTCGGCTCGTCCGTCTTGCCGGTGAGCAGGTCGAGCGCGATCAGCAGGAGCAGCAGCCCGCCCGCGATCATCAGCGCGGGCACGGAGACATGCAGGTAGTTCAGGATCTGGTGCCCCAGAAGCCCGAACACCGTGATCACCCCACCCGCCACACAGACGGCCTGAAAGGCCATCCGCCTCTGCACCTTGGCCGGCCGCCCGGCGGTGAGCGCGAGAAAGATCGGGGTGATCCCGGGGGGATCCATGATGACGAAGAGGGTCAGGAAGAGAGAGCCGAAGACAGCGAGGTCGAACATGCGTGGTGGGCCTTGCGAGGTGAGTGAACGCGCGGTGGTCAGGCAGCGCGGGGCTACAGCCGCTGTGCCGCTACCGCTGTGGGCAGTCGTTCCGCGGGGCGGAACGGGTGGGCACAGCCGACAGCGCCGGGTGCCTCGGAACGGACGTGAAGGTGGCCGACCTAGACCCCGCCGGTCCCCGGGACGGGAAACGCTCCGGTGGCCCGCCGCGTGATCTCGCCGTACACCTCGGGATCCGTCGTGTACTCGCCGAGCACGCACGTCTTGCGGCTGCCGTGGTAGTCGCTGGACCCGGTCGTCAGCAGCCCGAGCTCCTTGGCGAGCCCGCGCAGCCGCGCCCGGGTGTCGGGGTCGTGGTCCATGTGGTCGACCTCGATGCCGTCGAGCCCGGCCGCGGCCATCTCCGCGATCACGGCCTCCGGCACCGTACGGCCCCGCTTGCTCGCGGCGGGATGCGCGAACACCGTCACCCCGCCCGCGGCCTTGACCAGCCGGATCGCCTCGAACGGGTCGGTCTCGTGCTTCTCCACGAAGGCCCGGCCGCCGTCGGCCAGCCAGTCCTCGGTAAAGGCGTCCCCCACGGTCGGTACGACGCCCAACTCGACCAGCGCGGTGGCGACATGCGGCCGCCCGACCGACCCCTCACCGGCGATCCGCAGCACCTGTTCCCAGGTGACGGCCACACCCAGCTCGTTCAGCTTCCCGACCATGCCCTGCGCCCGCGGCACCCGGTCGTCCCGCACCAACTCCCGCTCGGCGAGCAGCGCGGGCTCCTCCGGGTCGAACAGATAGGCCAACATGTGCATGCTGACCCCACCGACCCGACAGGACAGCTCGGCACCCGTGACAAGGGTCAGACCCTCTGGCAGAGCGCCGATGGCCTCCGCATACCCACGGGTGGTGTCGTGATCGGTGAGCGCCACCACGTCCAGCCCGGCCGCGGCAGCATTCCGCACCAGCTCGCCCGGCGTGTCCGTCCCGTCGGAAGCGGTGGAGTGGGTGTGCAGATCGATACGCACTACGCGAACTCCAGACGGGTGACGACACGGACGGGGCCGCTCAAGGATAACCGCATTTTCAACGACCTCATGTCACACCCGCACAGCGCGAGAGACCCCTACACGCACCCACCCCAGGGGCGCGGGGCTGCGACATGTGCGGCTCCGCCGCGTGGGCGCGACCAGCCACAGACGACCCGCAGCCGCCACACCAGAGCCGCCCCCTCCCCCGTAGGCGCTACGGCCCAAGCAAGCGCGGCGACAACGCTCCGCAGGGCACCAACTCCACCTCGGCCCCCGCATCCCGCAGATCCGTCAGCACCAGCTCGTCGTACATCAGCAGCCCCGACTGCTCGGGCCACATGACCGCCCACAGCCACATCCCGAGCGCCTCTCCCGCGAACACGGCACGATCGTCGGGCGTACCCGAGACATGCCACAGCGGCGTAGGACGCCCGGCGGCCAGCACCTTCGCTTGGGGTGGCTTCTCGACGTTCATGTACGACCCCGGATCCGGACCGTCGATGCCGGCATAGCGCGCGCCGAGCCCCACCCCGAGTTCCTCGGCGACCAGGATCAGCTCGCCCATGCCGCCGAGCGGGCCGGGTCCGGAGCAGGCCACGGCCGTCGCGCGACCTCCGGTGCGGTCGTCGCCGGCGCTGGCGACACCCGTGAAAAGCCAGCCGATCGGCAGCGGCCACGGCATCCAGACCGGCACCTGCGTGCGATGCACGACCACGCCGAGGGCCTCGACGCTGGGCGGGATCACGGGCTGCACCGGATGCACGGTGCCGTGCACGTCGCACTGCCAGGTGTCGGCGAAGAGTCCGGGAGCCCTGACCCGGCCACCACACTTCGGGCAACTGGGTTCGCCCCTCATGGGCCCCCACGGTCCTACCCCTTCTGCGTCACGTCAAGGACGATCACCCGTCCGGACGGAACCGATTCGCCGGCCCCATATAGATGTAGCTTGCATTAATTAGACTAGCTAACATACTATGTGTAACTGCCAGCTACCTCGGACCGGATGGGAGAAACGGTATGGACACCTTCGACGCGGGAGCGGGCGGCATCCTGCGGCAACCGAAGGCCGTATGGGCGACGGCCGGCGCGTCCGTCGTCGCCTTCATGGGCATCGGACTCGTCGACCCGATCCTGCCGTCCATCGCGAGCGGTCTGAACGCCACGGCCGGCCAGGTCTCGCTGCTCTTCACCTCGTACTTCCTCATCACCGCCGTGGCGATGCTGGTCACCGGCTTCGTCTCCAGCCGGATCGGCGGCCGCAAGACCCTGCTGCTCGGCCTCGCGTTCGTGGTCCTGTTCGCCGGACTCGCGGGCACGTCCAGGTCGGTCGGCGAACTGGTCGGCTTCCGGGCGGGCTGGGGGCTCGGCAACGCGCTCTTCGTCTCCACCGCCCTCGCCGTCATCGTCGGCGCGGCGGCCGGGGGCAGCGCCGCGGCGATCCTGCTGTACGAGTCCGCCCTCGGCCTCGGCATGGCGTGCGGGCCGCTGCTGGGCGCGCTGCTCGGCGACGCCAGCTGGCGTTACCCGTTCTTCGGTACGGCCTTCCTGATGGCGGTCGGCTTCCTGTGCATCGCGGTGTTCCTGAAGGAGCAGCCCAGGCCGGCCCGCAAGACCTCGCTGCTCGACCCGCTCAAGGCGCTCGGCCACGGCGGCCTGGCCTCCGCGGCGGTCTCGGCGTTCTTCTACAACTACACGTTCTTCACGGTGCTGGCCTTCACCCCGTTCGTGCTGGACATGAGCCCGTACCGGTCGGGCGCGGTGTTCTTCGCCTGGGGTGTGCTGCTCGCCGTGTTCTCGGTGGTCGTGGCACCGCGCATGCAGCGGCGGTTCGGTTCGCTGAAGGTGCTCGGTGGGTCACTGGTGCTGCTCGCCCTGGACGTGCTCGTCCTCGGCTATGGCGACCACACCACCGCCGTCGTCTGCACGATCCTGTCCGGCGCGTTCATCGGCGTGAACAACACCGTCTACACGGAACTGGCGCTCGGCGTGTCGGACGCGCCGCGCCCGGTGGCGAGCGCGGGCTACAACTTCGTGCGCTGGTTCGCGGCGGCGGCCGCGCCCTACTTCGCGCCGAGGATCGAGGAGTGGACCGGCAGCATCCGCGTCCCGTTCGTGGTGGCGGCGGTCACGGCCGTGGCGGGCGCGCTCGTGGTCGTCGTACGGCGGAATTCCCTCACGCACGAGGCTGAGGAGCTGGAGACGAGGCACGCGACCGAGGACAGCGTCGCCGTGTTCGCCAACTGACGGGTTTCGGCCACTGGTTGGTGAGGTTCCTCACTCCAGCGGGACGGACTTCCGGGCGGGATCCCGAAGGTCCGTCCCGCTCGTCAGCCAGCGCTCCTGGAGGGCCTGGGCGCCGTGCACACGCTTCCAGGCGGCCTCGTTCGGCGTCATGGGCAGCAGCGGCAGGAACTGCACGGGGTCGGCCGGCGCGTCGAGCTCCAGATCCTCGACCAGGCCGCCCGGCTCGGCGACCAGGACGGAGGTGAACGGGGCGCCGGGCCACAGCGGCTCACCGACGTCCAGGGAGGCTCCTGGAGCGATGATCACGCCCTCCACCTGCGGTGACGCGGCGAGCACGGCGAGTGGACGGAGCACCTTGCCGGTGTCGGCGATCCCGGCGCGGACGGAGAGGACAAGCTCCGCGCGGGGACCCTTGACCGGGTCGGCGACCATCGCGGTGGGGTCGCTCATGGGGTGCGCGGACATGCCGAGCGTGGCGTAGCGGACGAGGTCTCCCTCCTGGAAACGGAGCACCTCGATGCGGTCCGTACCGAGGAAGGTGACCGCCGCGCGCGCGTCCGGTTCGCCCAGCGCACTGCGCAACCGGGCCTCGACCAGAGGAAGAACATCAGCCATGCGGCGAGCATAGAACTCGTCAGTACCGGGCAAAGCAGCGCCTTGACACTTCAGTCGGCTGATACTCTTGCCCGGTGTTCGGGCAGCACGCAGAAGCGTCGCGATCGAGTCCCGACGCTGATGGAGACTCCCCTACGGGGAACCCCTCAGGGGGTATGGAACGTCCCTTACGAGGGACCGGCCGGAGGAGGTGGGGCTGTCATGGATCGAAGTCGACCGTGCAGTACCACTCGCTCTTCCCGCCGCTGATGTAGCTGATCCGGCTGTTCCGCTCCGGCTGACCGCCGTCCTTTCACGCTTGCGTCCTCCCACGGAAGAGCACTTCGTTTCGCTTTGCCTGATCGTCTGATCTGAATCAGCAACGAAGCCTCCACCGCAACGGTGCGGTGCTCCCCGCTTTGTGGACGTGCCAAACATCCTGAGGTCAGGACGTCCCCATTCCGGGCAGTTCCAACCGTGCTGCGGTTCTTCACGCTTCGTTGCCCGTTGCGAAGGAGCCTGCTCATGTCGATGATCCGCGACCTGCGTGCCGTGGTCCGCCCCTCCCGCATCTCGCTGCGCAAGGACAGTGGCGCGTACGACACCACCCGCGACCCCGCGACCCCCTCCGCCGTCGTCGACTGCGCCGTCTACCGCGACGGCCGCCGGCTGGAGACCGACAAGCCGCTGACCCCGCACCAGGCGATGCGTCAGGTGCGGCGCGACGGGGGCTTCGTGTGGATCGGTCTGCACGAGCCGACCGAAGCCGAATTCGCCGGTATCGCGGGCGAGTTCGGACTGCACCCGCTCGCCGTCGAGGACGCGGTGCAGGCGCACCAGCGCCCGAAGCTGGAGCGCTACGACGACTCCCTGTTCACCGTCTTCAAGACCATCCACTACGTCGAGCACGACGAACTCACCGCCAACAGCGAGGTCGTCGAGACCGGCGAGGTCATGTGCTTCACCGGACGGGACTTCTTCATCACCGTCCGGCACGGCGGCCAGGGCTCCCTGCGGGCGCTCAGGCATCGCCTCCAGGACGACCCCGAGCTGCTCGCCAAGGGCCCCTCGGCCGTGCTGCACGCCATCGCCGACCATGTCGTCGACGGGTACATCGCCGTCGCCGACGCGGTGCAGGACGACATCGACGAGGTGGAGACCGAGGTCTTCTCGCCGGGCCGCAAGGGCTCGCCGCGCGGCACGGACGCGGGCCGGATCTACCAACTCAAGCGCGAGGTACTGGAGTTCAAGCGGGCCGTGTCGCCCCTTCTCCGCCCCATGCAGCTGCTGAGCGAGCGGCCGATGCGGCTGATCGACCCGGACATCCAGAAGTACTTCCGGGACGTCGGCGACCACGTCGCCCGCGTCCACGAGCAGGTCATCGGCTTCGACGAGCTCCTCAACTCGATCCTCCAGGCCAACCTCGCGCAGGCGTCCGTCGCGCAGAACGAGGACATGCGGAAGATCACCTCATGGGCCGCGATCATCGCCGTACCGACGATGGTGTGCGGCGTCTACGGCATGAACTTCGACTACATGCCGGAGACCCACTGGAAGTACAGCTACCCGGTGATCATGGGCATCACGGTGGGTATCTGCCTCGGCATCCACCGCACGCTGAAGCGGAACGGCTGGCTCTGACCCGGCCCGATCCCGCTGGATAGGCTGAGGGCCATGACAAGCGAGCTGCTCGATCAGGCCCTCGTCGAGGAGGCCACGAAGAAGTCCGGCCTCATCTGGGTCAAGGGCCCCGGCGTCCCGGCCCGGGCGCTGTGGCACGCGTGGCACGAGGGTGCCGCCTGTGTCGTCGGCGACGGTCCGGGCGAGCAGCCGCTGCCGGGGCTGGCCGACGGCGGCTCCGCCGAGGTCACCGTGCGCAGCAAGGACAAGGGGGGCCGGCTGGTCTCCTGGAACGCGAAGGTCGTCGAACTCGCGTCCGGATCCGAGGCGTGGGAGGCGACGGTCGGCGAGCTGAAGGGCAAGCGGCTGAACGCCCCCGACGGCGAGGCGATGCCGGAGCGCTGGGCGCGTGAGTGCCGGGTGCTGCGGCTGGAGCCCACGGGTGCGTTGGGGGCTCTGCCGGACGGGTCGCTGGCTGCGGCGCCGTTGCCGTCTGCGGCGACTACGCGTCAGCCGGTCCCGGCGGGGTTGCCGCGGCTGTTGTTCAAGAAAAGGCGGCGTTGAGCGGTCCCGACAGGCCGCCTTTTGTCTGCCGCGCCGTCGTGGCTGGTCGCGCCCACGCGGCGGAGCCGCAAATGTCACAGCCCCGCGCCCCTTAGGGGGTGGTCACGAGGTCGGTAGTTGCTTGCCGTAGTCCACGGTGTCGTTCTTGGCCGGCTTCTCCAGAGTGAAGTCCTTGCCCCAGTCGGAGAAGGTCAGGGTGCCACCGCCGCCCGCGCGGGTCAGCAGCAGGGGATACGGGTCGCCCTCCAGGGAGACGTCCAGGGTGCCGCCGGAGCCCTTGTCGCCGGTGATGCGGATGGTGCGGGTGCCCGCCTGCTCGTGGTGGCCGTCCGTCGCCAGCGTGCCGTGCAGGGTCAGCAGGCCGTCCAGGAGCAGGGCCTTGTCGGTGAAGCCGCTGAACTTCTTGTACGTCGGGTCGCCCTGGGGCACCTTCACGTACTTGCCGTTCAGCTTGTCCACGGCGCCGGCGTCCGCCTTGCCGTCGCCGCCCGCGTCGCTCCAGAAGCCGGCGTCGGCCTTCAGATACAGCTGCTCGTCGATCCGCAGCAGTTGGAAGGTGGCCCCCTGTGCGCTGACCGACCCGGTCCCGCCGTCGGACTTCAGCTGCATGTCGAGCTTGTAGGTGCGCCCGCCCGCCACCACGTTCCCGGCGAGATGGACCGCGTCCGCGGAGTCGGCGGCCGTACGGGTCTTGCGCTGGATCTCGGCGGCCGGCAGCTTGCCGACCCCGTTGGTGCCCTCGTCCGGGTCCTCGCTGCATCCCGTCAGTCCTGCTCCCGACACGACCAGCGCGCACATGGCGCTCGCCATCGCGGCCCGGCGAGTACGACCCTGAGGAATCGCAGTCACAGGTGGGGCTGCCTTTCTGTTGTGGGACCCGGTCGGCGTACCGCAGCGTACCGGTGAGTCGAGGCCGCGGCGGAGCCAGTCCGTCCGGACCGCTCACCAGGGCGTATCGGATCCGGACGGGCTAGCCTGAAGCTCACCCGAGCGGGCAATTCGGAAATGCGGCCCGGCAGCGCAGCCGCGACAGCGACACAGCACACCCCGCACACGAAGGAGCCTCAGCCATGGCAGCCGGCGCTCCCCGGATCTTCGTCTCGCACCTGGCCGACGTCGCCGCGTTCGACCCGAACGGCGACCAGGTGGGCCGCGTCCGCGATCTGGTGGTCATGCTGCGCGTCGGCCGGCGCCCGCCCCGGCTGCTCGGTCTGGTCGTCGAACTCTCCACCCGGCGCCGCATCTTCCTGCCCATGACCCGCGTCACCAGCATCGAGTCCGGCCAGGTCATCACCACCGGTGTGCTCAACGTCCGCCGCTTCGAACAGCGCCCCACCGAGCGCCTCGTCTTCGGCGAGCTCCTCGACCGCCGCGTCACCCTCGTCGAGACCGGCGAGGAGGTCACCGTCCTCGATCTGTCGGTCGGGCAGCTGCCGGCCCGCCGGGACTGGGAGATCGACAAGGTGTTCGTACGCAAGGGCGGCCGCAGCGGTGCCTTCCGGCGGGCCAAGGGCGAGTCGCTGACCGTGGAGTGGTCGGCGGTCACGGGCTTCTCCCTGGAGGAGAAGGGACAGGGCGCCGAGAGCCTCCTCGCCACCTTCGAACAGCTGCGCCCCGCCGACCTCGCCAACGTCCTGCACCACCTCTCCCCCAAACGCCGCGCCGAGGTCGCCGCCGCCCTGGACGACGACCGCCTCGCCGACGTACTGGAGGAGCTCCCGGAGGACGACCAGATCGAGATCCTCGGCAAGCTGAAGGAGGAGCGTGCCGCCGACGTCCTGGAGGCCATGGACCCGGACGACGCGGCCGACCTGCTCGGTGAGCTCCCCGAGGACGACAAGGAGCGGCTGCTGAGCCTGATGCAGCCCGCCGACGCGGCCGACATGCGCCGTCTGATGGCGTACGAGGAGCACACGGCCGGCGGGTTGATGACGACCGAGCCGATCATTCTGCGGCCCGACGCCACCGTCGCCGACGCCCTCGCCCGCGTCCGCAACCCCGACCTGTCCCCCGCCCTCGCCGCCCAGGTCTACGTCTGCCGCCCGCCCGACGAGACACCCACCGGCAAGTACCTGGGCACGGTCCACTTCCAGCGCCTGCTGCGCGACCCGCCGTACACGCTGGTCAGCTCGATGGTCGACGAGGCTCTGGAGGCCTTGGACCCGGACGCCGCGCTGCCGGTCGTCGCCGGGTTCTTCGCGACGTACGACATGGTCGCGGCGCCCGTGGTCGACGAGTCCGGGTCGCTGCTGGGCGCGGTGACCGTGGACGACGTACTGGACCACCTGCTGCCCGAGGACTGGCGGGAGACGGAGTTCCATCTGGACGAGGACACGGGTGAGGGGGTGGTGGCCCATGGCTCCTGAGCGGGAGGGGACGCGCGAACGCGTGGCGTCGGGCGCCACCGCGGCCACCCGGGCGCCCCGCGCACGCCTCGACCAACCCAGGCCGCCGCGTCGCCGCATCCTGCCCGAGTGGGACCCGGAGGCCTTCGGACGGCTGTCGGAGCGGATCGCCCGCTTCATCGGTACCGGGCGGTTCCTGGTCTGGATGACGGTCGTGATCGTCGTGTGGGTGCTGTGGAACATCGCCGCACCGGTCGATCTGCGCTGGGACGAGTACCCGTTCATCTTCCTCACCCTGGTCCTGTCGCTCCAGGCCTCGTACGCCGCCCCGCTGATCCTGCTGGCGCAGAACCGGCAGGACGACCGGGACCGGGTCAACCTCGAACAGGACCGCAAGCAGAACGAGCGCTCGATCGCCGACACCGAGTACCTGACCCGGGAGATCGCGGCGCTGCGCATCGGCCTGGGCGAGGTGGCCACCCGCGACTGGATGCGCTCGGAACTCCATGACCTGATGAAAGAGCTGGAGGAACGGCACGACGGTCACCGCGAGCACGGGGTATTCCCGGCAGATCGGTCCCCGGGACGTGACGTAGACGACCGCTGACGGGCTTACCGGGGCATGGCTACCGAGCCGTACCATCGTCCTATGGCTACGGAAGACGCGGTGCGCGAGGCACTGGCGACGGTGAACGACCCCGAGATCAACCGCCCCATCACCGAACTGGGGATGGTCAAGTCGGTGGAGATCGGTGCGGACGGTGCGGTCGCGGTCACCGTGTACCTGACGGTCTCCGGCTGCCCGATGCGCGAGACGATCACGCAGCGCGTGACGGACGCGGTCTCCGCGGTCGAGGGGGTCACCCGGGTCGACGTCACGCTCGACGTGATGAGCGACGAGCAGCGCAAGGAGCTGGCGAACGCCCTGCGCGGCGGGGGCGCCGAGCGCGAGGTCCCCTTCGCCAAGCCGGGCTCGCTGACCCGGGTCTACGCGGTCGCCTCCGGCAAGGGCGGCGTCGGCAAGTCCTCGGTCACGGTCAACCTGGCCGCGGCGATGGCGGCCGACGGTCTCAAGGTGGGCGTCGTCGACGCCGACATCTACGGCCACAGCGTGCCGCGCATGCTGGGCGCCGACGGGCGTCCGACCCAGGTCGAGAACATGATCATGCCGCCGTCCGCGAACGGCGTGAAGGTCATCTCCATCGGCATGTTCACGCCGGGCAACGCCCCGGTGGTGTGGCGCGGCCCGATGCTCCACCGCGCTCTCCAGCAGTTCCTGGCGGACGTCTACTGGGGCGACCTCGACGTCCTGCTCCTGGACCTGCCGCCCGGTACCGGTGACATCGCGATCTCCGTCGCCCAGCTCGTCCCGAACGCCGAGATCCTGGTCGTGACGACCCCGCAGCAGGCCGCCGCCGAGGTCGCCGAGCGGGCCGGCTCCATCGCCGTCCAGACCCACCAGAAGATCGTCGGCGTGGTCGAGAACATGTCCGGCCTGCCCTGCCCGCACTGCGACGAGATGGTCGACGTCTTCGGCACGGGCGGCGGCCGGCTGGTCGCCGACGGCCTGACGCGCACGACGGGCGCCACGGTCCCGGTCCTCGGCAACATCCCCATCGACGTCCGCCTCCGCGAGGGCGGCGACGAGGGCAAGCCGGTCGTCCTCACGGACCCGGACTCCCCCGCGGGCTCGGCCCTGCGCGCCATCGCGGGCAAGCTGGGCGGCCGGCAGCGGGGCCTGTCGGGCCTGTCCCTGGGCATCACGCCGCGCAACAAGTTCTGATTCCGATACGCCGATGGGGGCGCCGTCCGGTGCGACGGCGCCCCCATCGGCGTATCCGTGTCCTGCTGCCGGTCGAGGCCTAGGCGTACGCCGTGATGTCCTTGATCATGGCGAAGCCGAGCCCGTAGGCGCTCATCCCTCTCCCGTACGCCCCCACGTGCACGCCTTCCTGCGTCGAGCCGGCCAGCACCCACCCGAACTCCGACTCCCGGTAGTGGAACGGCGTCGACACCCCGTCCACCGGCAGGGACAGCGTCGACCAGTCAGGCCCGTCCAGATCGTCGGCCAACGCCCACGCCGTCTCCGTCTGCTGCTCCAGCCAGTCGTCCCGCAGCGTGTGGTCCATCTGCCCCGGCCAGGTGAAGGACAGCAGTCCCACCCCCGCGAGCCAGGCCGCCGAGGACACCGACGTGGCCTCCAGCAGCCCCGTGCCGTCGGCGCTGCGCCGGGACGGGTTCGCCGCGACGGTCACGACCACCGCGAACTTCTCCCGGTCCTCCGTCGCCTCGTTGCGTACGGAGGGCTCGTCACCGTGCCCGGTCGAACCGTGTTCCACGGTCCCGTCGGCCGCCGTGCCGACCTGCATCAGCCAGCGCGGCCCCGTGAAGGCCTCGTCGAGGCCGTACCAGGGGAAGGGCGCCAGCAGGTAGCCGTCGACCGTGCGCCGGGCGGAGGGGAGCTGCTGTCCACTCTCCACGGCCGGTTCCTGCGCGACTGCCCGACTCGTCGTCTGACTCGTCGTCTCCATGTGCCCGGACGCCTCCTCGTTCTCGCCGGACCAGCCCGGCCCGCCCCCCTTCGGGCGTACTCGTCCGGTCCGCACAACAACTCGGCAGCATAGCCACACCGCTCCGAGCAGTATGGAAAGCGCCCGGCGCGCGAGGCGCACAGGGAGCGGGTTCAGGCCGTGCGCGACCCGGGCGGAGTATGAGAAGCGTCACGTACGAGCGGTGTCCCGCCCGCGTGTTCGTACGGCTCAGGTGGCGTCCGCGTCGTAGGGCGGGCGCTCGTCGCCGGGCTTCTCGGGCTTCTTCGTCATGTCGACGGTTCCGCCGGAGGAACCCGAGGAGGACGACGAAGAGGAGGACGAGGATTCCGTCTCACGGCCGTGGACGGCGTCGGTGACCTCGGCCATCTCCTTCTTCAGGTCGAAGCCGTTGCGGATCTCCTTGATGCCCAGCTCGTCGTTGTCCAGCTGCTTGCGGATGAACGTCTTGGGGTTGAGGTCCTCGAACTCGAAGTCCTTGAACTCCGGGCCGAGCTCCGACCGGATGTCCTGCTTGGCGCTCTCCGAGAACTCGCGGATCTTGCGAATCGTCCGCGTGACGTCCTGAATCATCTTCGGGAGCTTGTCCGGACCGAAGACGAGCACGGCGAGGACGACGAGCGTCACCAGCTCGAGAGGTCCTATGTCATTGAACACCTGAAGCTCCTTGCGATGTCCTCGGTCCTCGGCCCTCAGTGGTCGAATGCGGGTCTTCCGTGGTCCGGGCCGGCTCCACGGTACCCGGCGATCCGCTACGACCGGTACTGTCCCGAGGCCTCCGAATGCGGGTAGGCGTGCGGTTTTCCGGGTTGTTTGCCTTGTCAGGGCATAAGTGGGGCGGTCGGGCGGCGTTCGGTGTGAGGTTTATGTGAGTCTCAGTTCCCGCTCGACGAGCCCAGCGTCAGCGAGATCCGGACCTCTTTGCCGCCCCGTTCCAAGGTCAGCTCCAGCCGGTCGCCGGGGCGGTGGGCACGGGTCTTGACGATGAGTTCCTCGCCGGAGTGGACGCGCTGGCCGTCGACCTCGGTGATGACGTCGCCCGGCTTGATGCCGGCCTTGTCGCCGGGGCCGCCGTCGGCGACCGCTGAGCCGCCGCCGCTGCCCTTGGTGCCGACGCGGGCTCCGTCGCCGGTGTAGTCCATGTCGAGGGTGACGCCGATGACCGGGTGGGTCGCCCTGCCGGTGTTGATCAGCTCCTCGGCGACCCGCTTGGCCTGGTTGACCGGGATGGCGAAGCCGAGGCCGATGGAGCCGGCCTGGCCGCCGTCGAGGTCGGAGCCGCTGTCGGCGGAACGGATCGCGGAGTTGATGCCGACGACCCGGGCCCGGGCGTCGAGGAGCGGGCCTCCGGAGTTGCCGGGGTTGATGGGCGCGTCGGTCTGCAAGGCGTCCACGTACGACACGTCGCTCCCGTCGCCGCTCTCGCCGCCGGCCGTGATGGGCCGCTCCTTGGCGCTGATGATGCCGGAGGTGACGGTGCCCGCCAGGTCGAACGGGGCGCCGATGGCGACGACCGGGTCACCGACCTGGACGTTGTCGGAGTTGCCGAGCGGCAGGGGCTTGAGGCCGCTGACGCCGGTGACCTTGACGACGGCGAGGTCGTAGCCGCTGTCGCGGCCGACGACGGTGGCCTTGGCGGTGTCCCCGCTGTGGAAGGTCACCGATATCTCGCCGTCGTCGCCCGCGGGTTCGACGACGTGGTTGTTGGTGAGGATGTGACCGCGGTCGTCGAGCACGAACCCGGTACCGGTGCCCTGTTCGTCGCTCCCGCTGACATGCAGGGTCACGACGCTGGGCAGCGCCCGCGCGGCGATCCCGGCGACACTGTCCGGCGACCGCCCGGCGGGCTCGGCACCGGCCTGGGGCAGCTCGACGTCCCCCACCCCGCCGTTGCGCTCCAGATACGCCCCCACGGCCCCGCCGACGCCGCCGGAGACGAGCGCGAGCAGCACGGCGCCGACGAGGAGCACCTTCCTCCCCCGCTTGTGCCGCTGCTCCTGGGTGGTGACGGCGGCGCCGTTCTGCTGAAGGGGCGCCCCGGGGCGGGCCTCGCGCGACCAGGGGTCGTAGTTCTGCCAGGGGTTGGCGGGGGGCGGGGCTTCCGCGTAGGCGGGGGGCGGGACCTCGGCGTAGGCGGGGGCCGGGGTGGCTCGGGCGGGGGCGTCGGGGGCGGAGAGCCCCGTCTGGGCGGGGATGCCGGGGGCCGGGGTCGGGGTCGGGGTCGGGACGGAGGCGGGTTCGGCGGTCGCCAGGGCCGGAATCGGGGTCGGGGTCGGGACAGGGGCGGGTTCGGCGGTCGCCAGGGCCGGTGCCTGTGCCTGGGCCGGGGCCGCAGCCGGGGCCGGGGCCGGGGCCGGGGCCGCAGCCTGGGGCATCGACGGTGCAGGCGTGCCGGGCACCGGCGCGGGCGCGGGCGCGCCATGGGTCGGTGGTGGCGGCGCCGGTACGGCCGTCCCGTGCGCAGGCGTGGTCGCCGGGTGCTGGACCGGTGGGGCGGGGGCCCAGGGGCCGGGCTCACCGTAGGGCGGGGTGCTGTAGGGGTCGGGGTCGTGCAGGGGCTTGGGGCGGGCGTCGCCGGGGTCTGCGGGGGCAGAGGCAGCGGGGGCGGGCGCAGCGGTGACAGGGGCGGCGGGAGCTGAGGGGGCAGGAACAGCGGAGGCGGGGACGGGGGCAGCGTCACCCGCTGACAGGACGGGGGCCTCAGGCGCCCCGGCCGGTCGCGCCAGCTCGAAGTCGCCCTCGGGCAGCACCGGGCCACCGGTCGCCGCGCTCGCCCTGGGGCGCGCCAGCTCGAAGTCACCGCCGTCCGAAGCCCCGTCGCCGACCGTGCCCACCGCGGGCCGCGCCAGCTCGAAGTCACCGTCCGTGTCGTGGGCCGTGTCACCGGCCCGGACCCGCTCACCGGCGTCTTCAGGTGCCGCCGATACGGCCGGCCCTGCCCCGCTCGACTCGTCCGGCGTCGGTGCCACCCCGTCCGCCTGGCCCGAAGGTCCCTGCGGTCTGGGGCGGTTCCACCACTTCGCCTTCGCGGGCTTCCCCTCGTTCATGCTCTGCTTCCTGCTCGCTGCTGACCGTGGCTCGAGTAGGACGCTTCGCTCCGGGCCGCGTCCGCACGGAGAACCGAACGGCGCCGCGTCGGCGGAGGCGGACGCGGGTGACCCTGGTTTCACGGCAGGCCGCCACCGGGAACGCCCGGAACCCGAATGCCTACTCGACTCTGCGCTGTCGCACTCGAGTTCCCTCAGGAAACCGGGCGACCCCGTCCTACCTCCCCCATCCGGCACGCGGCGTCAACGGCGGCCGCGGTTTTTCGACTCCGCGCCCGGCCCACCGGCACGGCGCGCGGCCCACCCCCGGATTCAACCAGGTTCGTGGGCCGCTGCGCAGAGGCCGGGTCAGCGGCCGGTGGCCGAAGAGGTGGAGGGGGAGGAGGTCGCGTCGGGGACGGGTGCGGCGAGCAGGTCGGGAGTGGTGGTGATTCCGGGGGTCGTCGACCACGCCGTCAGGGCGAGCGGCGGGTTCGCGCTGAGCGGGCGTATCAGCGGGGACATGGCGGCCGCGCCGGCCACCACGGGCGCTGTCAGGGTGTGCAGGTCCGCGTCGACGGGCTGGGCCGGCATACCGGGCAGGAGCGGCGCCGACACCTCGGTCGGGGCCACCGGGGTGTCGGAGGTTCCCTGGCCCTGCGCGAGGAGCGGGCCGACCGCGCGGCGGCGCTGGTTCTCGGCTGTCGTCGCGGCGCCGGCGCCCTGGGTCCGGGCCGGTGTCACATTGCTGCCGCCCGAGCCGCCGCGGGCCTCCGCGTCGGTCGGCGCGCTCGATGTGACACCGCCCAGCGCGATGGCGGCCAGCGAGACCGCGCCCGCCGCGACGAACGCGAACCGCATCCGGGAGGACGCGGAGCGGTCGGCGTCCTGACGGCCCACGGGGTGGGTACGGAAGCCGCTGCCGGTGGCGGGAAGCGCGGAGCCGTGCGAACGGGAGGGGACATAGCCGAACTCGAAGCGGTCGCCGCGCTTCATGCCGAAGGTTCCGGAGGCGCCGGGTCGTCCGGACAGTCCGCCGAATCCGCCCCCGCCGAGCGGCGAGCCGCCGCCGTCCAGATCACCTCCCCCGGGGAGCCCCTGAAGACGGGCCAGGAAACTCTCGGAGGGAGGCGGCGGGGCCGCCTCCGCGAAGACGTTCTTCAGCCGGCGCTGGGCGTCGACCTCGGACTTGCACCGGGCACAGGTCGCCAGGTGCGCCAGGACACGCTCACGCGTCTCATGACCGAGCTCTCCGTCGACGAGGGCGGAGAGTCGGTCGCCAAGGTGCTGCTCGGCGAGGAGCCGTTCAGCCGGGTTGGGTCGGGAGCCATTCACGCGGTCGCGCCCCCTCCCCCCAGAGCGGCCACACGCGGCACGAAGGAGCGACGCTCGGCGCGCGCCTCCGGCGAGCGGTGGGCGAGGGCCTTGCGCAGCTGCGAGCGACCGCGGTGGATCCGGGACCGGACGGTGCCGAGCTTGACGCCCAGGGTCGCGGCGATCTCCTCGTACGACAGTCCTTCGATGTCGCACAGGACGACCGCGGCGCGGAACTCGGGCGCGAGCGTGTCGAGGGCCTGCTGGACGTCGGCGTCGAAGTGCGCGTCGTTGAAGACCTGCTGGGGCGTGGGCTCCTTGCTGGGCAGCCGCTCGGCCGCGTCGTCGCCCAGGGCGTCGAAGCGGATGCGCTGCTTGCGGCGGACCATGTCCAGGAACAGGTTCGTGGTGATGCGGTGCAGCCAGCCCTCGAAGGTGCCCGGCGTGTACGTCGACAGGGAGCGGAAGACGCGGACGAATACTTCCTGCGTCAGGTCCTCGGCGTCGTGCTGGTTGCCGGTGAGGCGGTACGCCAGTCGGTAGACGCGACCGCTGTGCGTGCTGACGATCTCCTCCCAGGTGGGCGGAGTCCACGCCTGCCCGTCCGCGTCGGTGGAGAAGGTCGCGGTCTGGGCGTAGTCGCCGGCGTGGCTGTGGTCAGCGGTGTTGTTCACGGATTTCGGCCTGCCCGCCGATCCGAGAAAGCGCCGCAGCACTCCTCCCCGATCCACAGGCGCAGCCGCACCTCCCCTATCGGCTCTGGTGGTGTCCAGTGGAGCCCCTACCATAGCCACCTCGCCCGTTAGCTCCGGATAAGCGGTTTTACGAGAATTTGATCTGGGCTGGCACGGCTGATGCGCGTGCGTCAGCACTTGCTCGCCGCCCCGCTCGTCATCGTGATCCAACTGTGTCCCCCCGGTCGTCTTCCCACCCCTCTAAACGCCCGGTCCCATCTGCGGGTTCCCGCCCGCAACGGATACAGTCACGCCCAGGCAACCACGGGGACAGGAGAGGGTCATTACCGGCAACCGGCAGACGAGCTGGGCGTTCGCCGACGCCTACGTCGCCGAGGACGAAGTCCTGCGCTGGGCCCGGGACCGGGCCCGTGAGGCGGGACTGCGCTCGGTGTCGCCCGGCACGGGCGCCGCGCTGCGACTGCTGGCCGCCTCCGTGGACGCGAAGGCGGTGGCGGAGATCGGCACCGGCACCGGCGTCTCCGGTATCCACCTCCTGCACGGCATGCGCCCCGACGGCGTCCTGACGACCGTCGATCCCGAGCCCGAGCACCAGCAGTTCGCCCGCCAGGCCTTCCGCGCCTCCGGCTTCGCCAGCAACCGCGCCCGTTTCATCCCGGGCCGCGCCCTGGACGTCCTGCCCCGCCTCGCGGACGCCGGTTACGACCTCGTCTTCTGTGACGGCGACCGACTGGAGTTTCTCGACTATCTCGCTGAATCGTTGCGTCTGCTGCGTCCGGGTGGCCTCGTCGTCTTCGAGGGCGTCTTCGCCAACGGCCGCACGGTCGACTCGGGCCCCCAGCCCACCGAGGTCATACGCATCCGGGAGCTGCTGCGCGCGGTGCGCGAGAGCCAGGAGCTGGTGCCGTCGCTGCTGCCGGTCGGGGACGGCCTGCTGTGCGCGGTCAAACGCTGACCGCGGGGAAAGCAGCGACCCCGGCACCATGTGCGATGCCGGGGTCGCCGAAAAGGTAGGGTCGCTGCCGCGTCAGCCGACGACCTTCTTGAGGGCGTCGCCGAGCGCGTCGGCCTCGTCAGGGGTCAACTCGACGACGAGCCGACCGCCGCCTTCGAGCGGAACGCGCATGACGATGCCCCGCCCCTCCTTGGTCACCTCGAGCGGGCCATCGCCCGTCCGCGGCTTCATGGCCGCCATGCTCGTTCCCCTTCCTGAAACCAGCTCATCGTCAAAGCCGACGGCCCCATGGGAGGGCACGTGTGTCTGGCATGAGACACGCGACACCGGCATCGAACACATTGCTTCCAAGCCATTATCCCGCATCTCAGGACCCGATGACCAACATCAGTCGGCATCGCTTGGGCAACGCGCGCGAGCAAAACCACTCAATTCGGCGATGTGACTGCGATACTGCGCCACCGCACTCGCTTCCGCCGAACGGAACCGGACACGAATTCTTTGACGCAGGTCACACGTCCGGTCAGGCCCGTTGTCGGTGATCTCCGCCATGCTGTCCTTCAGACAGGCGCGTACCGACCAGTACGCCCAAGCCACGACAGCGGAGGGGACACCCCATGGCCGACACCGTGCTCTACGAAGTGAGCGACGGACTCGCGACGATCACGCTGAACCGCCCCGAGGCGATGAACGCGCTGAATGTCGAGACCAAGGTCGCCCTGCGGGACGCGGTTCGCTCCGCGGCGGACGACAGCGCCGTGCGCGCGGTGCTGCTGACCGCTGCCGGGGACCGGTCCTTCTGTGTGGGACAGGACCTCAAGGAGCACATCGGGCTGCTGCTGACGGACCGGGAGACCGGGTCCCGGCAGACGATGAGTACGGTGCGGGAGCACTACAACCCGATCACGCGGGCGCTGACCGAGATGCGCAAGCCCGTGGTGGCCGGGGTGAACGGGGTCGCTGCCGGGGCGGGCTTCGGTTTCGCGCTGGCCGCGGACTACCGGGTCGTGGCCGACACGGCTGCCTTCAACACGTCGTTCGCGGGGGTGGCGCTGACCGCCGACTCCGGGATCTCGTGGACGCTGCCGCGGGTGGTCGGGCCCGGTCGCGCCGCTGACCTGCTGCTCTTCCCTCGGAACATCAAGGCGCAGGAGGCGTACGAGCTGGGGATCGCGAACCGGGTCGTGCCCTCGGCCGACCTGCGCGCGGAGGCCGAGAAGGTGGCGCGGGCGTTGGCGGAGGGGCCGACGGTGGCGTACGGGGCGATCAAGGAAGCCGTCGCGTTCGGGATGTCGCACTCCCTGGAGGAGACCTTGGAGAAGGAGGACGAGCTGCAGACTCGGGCGGGGTCTTCCGAGGACCATGCGATTGCGGTGCAGGCGTTCGTGAACAAGGAGAAGCCCAAGTATTTGGGCCGGTGAGCGTGGGGCTGCAGCCCCGCGCCCCTAAAGGGCGCTTCTCGCGACGCACGTCTCCAAGTGGTCGTCCACCAGGCCGCACGCCTGCATCAGGGCGTATGCCGTCGTCGGGCCCACGAAGCGCAGGCCCCTCTTCTTGAGGGCCTTGGACAGGGCCGTCGACTCGGGTGTGACCGCGGGGACGTCAGCGAGCGTCCTCGGGGCCGGACGAGTCGACGGGTCCGGGGCGTGGGACCAGATCAGTTCGTCCAGGTCGCCCGGGGTCCAGTCGGCCAGTGCGCGGGCGTTGGCGAGGGTCGCGTCGATCTTGGCCCGGTTGCGGATGATGCCCTCGTCGGCGAGGAGACGGTCCCGGTCGGTGTCCGTGAAGGTCGCGACCTTGGCGATCTCGAAGCCCGCGAAGGCGGCGCGGAAGCCTTCGCGGCGGCGCAGGATCGTGATCCAGGACAGGCCCGACTGGAAGGCCTCCAGGCTGAGGCGTTCGAACAGGGCGTCGCCGCCGTGGACCGGGCGGCCCCACTCCTCGTCGTGGTACGCGACGTAGTCCGGGGTGGACAGGGCCCACGGGCAGCGCAGGGCGCCGTCCGGTCCGGCGAGGGCCGTGCCGTCGCTCACTGCTGGTCCTCCTGCGCGGGCTTCTCCATCGACACATGACCGGTCGAGGCCTGCGCGCCGGACAGCGCGGACTCCAGGTCGGCGATCCGGGCGTCGCGCTCGGCGAGCTCGGCGGCGAGGCGGCTGAGGGCGTCGTCGACGTCGGACATGCGGTAGCCCCGGGCGGCGAGCGGGAAGCGGAGGCTGTCGATGTCCGCGCGGTCGAGCGGGCGGTCCAGCGGCAGCAGGTCCTGGAGCCGCTCCGGCGCGGCCTCCGGCAGCGGACCGTCGCCCTCGCCGCCGCCCACCACGGCGAGTGTCACCGCGGCGACCACCACGGCCAGCGCGATGACCAGGAACAAGAACATAACCATCGCGGCGGCCCCCACGGTCGGTGCAGTCGGTGAATACGAGCGGTCGGATCTGTCAGTGTCCGATCGTGCCATGCGACTCTGACAGTTAGGGTCGCAGGCGGCCGAAAGGCCAGGACATGCCAGGACACACAGGGAGAGGTCACAGGGGATGCTCAGGCTGGGCAGGCGTGAGTTCGACACGCACGAGCCGGTGATCATGGCGATCGTGAACCGGACCCCGGACTCCTTCTACGACCAAGGGGCGACGTTCCGGGACGAGCCGGCCCTCGCGCGCGTGGAGCAGGCCGTGGCGGAGGGTGCCGCGATCATCGACATCGGTGGGGTGAAGGCCGGCCCGGGCGAAGAGGTGACCGCCGAGGAGGAGGCGCGGCGGACGGTCGGCTTCGTGGCGGAGGTGCGGCGGCGCTTCCCGGATGTCGTGATCAGCGTGGACACCTGGCGGGCCGAGGTGGGGGCGGCGGTGTGCGAGGCGGGGGCGGATCTGCTGAACGACGCGTGGGGTGGGGTGGATCCCGGGCTCGCGGAGGTCGCCGCGCGCTACGGGGTGGGGCTGGTGTGTACGCATGCCGGGGGTGCGGAGCCTCGGACTCGGCCGCATCGGGTGGCGTACGACGACGTCATGGCCGACATTCTCCGGGTGACCGTGGGACTCGCGGAGCGGGCGTTGGAGCTGGGGGTGCCGCGGGAGTCGATTCTGATCGATCCGGGGCATGACTTCGGGAAGAACACCCGGCACAGTCTCGAGGCGACCCGTCGGCTCGGGGAGATGGTGTCCACGGGATGGCCGGTGTTGGTGTCGCTGTCCAACAAGGACTTCGTCGGGGAGACGTTGGACAAGCCGGTGAAGGAGCGGGTGGTGGGGACGCTGGCGACGACCGCGGTGTCGGCGTGGCTGGGGGCGCAGGTGTACCGGGTGCACGAGGTGGCGGAGACGCGGCAGGTGTTGGACATGGTGGCGTCGATCGCCGGGCATCGGGCTCCCGCGGTGGCCCGGCGGGGGCTGGCCTAGCGTTTCCTCGCCCCCGCCGCCCCTACCCGTCCCGTCCCTGGGGGCTGCGCCCCCAGACCCCCGCTTCGGCCCTTCGGGCCTCGTCCTCAAACGCCGGACGGGCTGAAGATGCCCGGCGCTAGCGTCCCGCCTCCTTCGACACCAGGGCCACCGCCTCGTCCACGTCGTCCGTGACGTGGAACAGGAGGAGGTCCTTTTCCGAGGCCTTGCCCTGGGCGATGAGGGTGTTCTTGAGCCAGTCGACCAGGCCGCCCCAGTACTCGCTGCCGAAGAGGACGATCGGGAAGCGGGTGACCTTCTGGGTCTGGACGAGGGTGAGGGCCTCGAAGAGTTCGTCGAGGGTGCCGAGGCCGCCGGGGAGGACCACGAAGCCCTGGGCGTACTTGACGAACATCATCTTGCGCACGAAGAAGTACCGGAAGTTCAGGCCGATGTCGACGTACGGGTTGAGGCCCTGCTCGAAGGGCAGTTCGATGCCGAGGCCGACCGAGACTCCGCCCGCCTCGCAGGCGCCCTTGTTCGCGGCCTCCATGGCGCCGGGGCCACCACCGGTGATCACCGCGAAGCCGGCCTCGACCAGGCCTCGGCCGAGGCGGACTCCGGCGTCGTACTCGGGAGAGTCGGCCGGTGTGCGGGCCGAGCCGAAGACGCTGATCGCCGCCGGGAGTTCGGCGAGGGTGCCGAAGCCCTCGATGAACTCCGACTGGATGCGCAGGACCCGCCAGGGGTCGGTGTGGACCCAGTCGGAGGGCCCGCCCGCGTCCAGCAGCCGCTGGTCGGTCGTGCTCGCCGTCACCTGGTCCCGCCTGCGCAGAACCGGTCCCAACCGCTGCTCCGACGGTGGCTGCTTCTTCCCCTCGGGGTTGCCGGTAGCCATGTGCGCTCCCTCCGCTGCGGGGCCTGCGAGTGTTGCAGGTCGTTCCACCTCAGCGTAGATCCACGTGGGTTACGGACGGGGGACGTGAGCATGACTGCCGTGAAGCGCCGCCCCGGCGCACCGCGGCGGCGCCCGGCTGCCACGCGCCACTACGCCGTGAGCCAGGCCTTCAGCCGCTGCTCCCCCGCGAGGATCTTCGCCGTGTCCACACGCTCGTCCCGCTTGTGCGCCAAGTGCGGGTTGCCGGGGCCGTAGTTGACCGCCGGGATACCCAGGGAGGAGAAGCGGGAGACGTCCGTCCAGCCGTACTTGGGGCGCGCGGTGCCCCCGACCGCCGCCATGAACGCCGCGGCCGCCGGGTGGGACAGGCCCGGCAGCGCGCCGCCGCTGTGGTCGTCCACCACGAACTCCTCCACGCCGCAGTCGGCGAAGACCTCGCGGACGTGCGCGACGGCCTCCTCCTCGGTGCGGTCCGGCGCGTAGCGGAAGTTGACGGTCACCACGCACTCGTCGGGGATGACGTTGCCGGCCACGCCGCCCTTGATGCCGACCGCGTTCAGGCCCTCGCGGTACTCCAGGCCGTCGATCACCGGGTAACGCGGTTCGTACGAGGCCAGGCGGGCCAGGATCGGGGCCGCCGCGTGGATCGCGTTCGAGCCCATCCAACTGCGCGCCGAGTGGGCGCGCTCGCCGGTGGTCTTGAGGAGCACCCGGAGCGTGCCCTGGCAGCCGCCCTCGACCTCGCCGTCCGACGGCTCCAGGAGCACCGCGAAGTCGCCCTCCAGCCACTCGGGGCGGGCCTCGGCGATGTGCTTGAGGCCGTTGAGGTCCGCGGTCACCTCCTCGTTGTCGTAGAAGACGAAGGTCAGGTCGCGGTTGGGGGCCGGGACCGTCGCGGCGATACGGAGCTGGACCGCGACGCCCGACTTCATGTCGCAGGTCCCGCAGCCCCACAGCACGCCGTCCTCGTCCAGCCTCGACGGGACGTTGTCCGCGATCGGCACCGTGTCGATGTGCCCGGCCAGGATCACGCGCTCCGGGCGCCCCAGGTTCGTCCGCGCCACGACGTTGTTGCCGTACCGGTCGACCGTCAGGTGCGGCAGGGCGCGCAGGGCGGTCTCGACGGCGTCCGCGAGGGGCTGCTCGGTGCCGCTGACGGAGGGGAAGTCGACGAGCTGCGCGGTGAGCTTCGCGGCGTCCAGCGTGAGGTCAAGGGAGGTGTCGGCCATGGCTCCGACCCTAACCCGCCGGGCCCTCACCTCACTTTTCCCACCGATTCTCAACTACGCCAATACCCCTCAGTAACCTCAGCTACCTTGTAGGGCGTGCCAAAGCCGTCACCCTCTCCGAAACGCCGTCGCCGTGGCCGCCTCCTCCGTCGCGGGGCGGCCTTCGTGGTCCTGCTCGCCGTCGCGGGGTATCTCGCGGTGCAGTACGTCACCGGCGGCACGGGCACACCGGGCTGCGAGGTCGTCTCGGGCAAGGCCGACGGGGCGCGGTACGAGTTCACGCCGGAGCAGGCGGTGAACGCGGCGACCATCGCCGCCGTCGGCACCGGCCGCGGGCTGCCCGAGCGGGCCGTGACGATCGCGCTCGCCACCGCGCTCCAGGAGTCGGGGCTGCGCAACATCGGCCATGGCGACCGTGACTCGCTGGGCCTGTTCCAGCAGCGGCCCTCGCAGGGCTGGGGCACCGAGAAGCAGATCCAGGACCCGATCTACTCGGCGGGCATCTTCTACGAGCACCTGGTCAAGGTCCGTGGCTACACGCAGTTGCCGCTCACCGTCGCCGCCCAGCGCGTCCAGCGCAGCGGCTTCCCGGAGGCGTACGCCAAGCACGAGCCGGACGCGACGCTGCTCGCCGCGGCCCTCACCGGGCGTTCGGCGGCCACGCTGACCTGCGAGGGCCGTCCGGGTGCCACGCGGACCTCGGGTCCGGACGCCGTACGGGCGGCGCTCGTACGGGACTTCGGGCAGGACGCGCTCCAGTCGGCCGGGGCCGAGGTGGGCGACCGGAAGGCCACGCCCTCGCCCACTCCCACGGTGATCCAGCGCGACGGGCAGACCGTGCTGCTGCCGGTGACCGGCGGCTCGGGTTCCGGTGCGGGGCGCGGGGTCCGTGAGCGCGGCTGGCAGTTGGCCCACTGGGCCGTGGCCAACGCCTCCGATCTGCACATCAAGCGGGTCGCGTACGCCGGCCGGGAGTGGACCGCCGGGAACACCGACAGCCAGTGGCGGGCGACCGCGGCGTCGGGTTCCTCGGGGGCGGAGAGCGGGCTGGACTCGGTCCGGATCGTGACGACCCACTAGGACCTGCCGGTCACGCGAGCCTGTCGTCGTACGCGCGAGGTACGCGCGGGCCGTACGCGCAGGAGTTCGGCGGCTCACTCGTGAGGATCACCCGAGGTGTCGGCCGGCGATGGTGTGGGCAGGTTTCCGCGCGGTCACCCCGGTATCCGTAAAAGCCCTTGGGAATCAAGGGCTGTAAGGATTCCGCAGGCTTTCCGGCGAGGATCTTTTTGCCCGTATTTATCCGCAGGCGATAATGCGACGCATTGCCAACTCTTTACGTTGCGCCGCCGCAACCTTCACGGGCTTCGAGCGGTAGTCACTGCGTCCGAGCCCGGAGATCAACAGCCAGTCGGTCAACTGCCGGGTGCGGTCGGACACTTCATCGTTCTCATCCGACATACCCGTCGAAGGAGCATCATGTCCCTCCCCCTGACCCGCCGGATCGCCCGTGCCGCGCTGATCGTCGCTGCGGGAGCGGCTGCCGGGGTCGGTGCGGCCGGCTCCGCCAGCGCGGCCCCCGAACTGCCCGACGCCACCAAGGTCGGCGGGCTGACCGCCCTGGACGGCGCGAGCGTCGTCGACGGCGCGGCCACCAACGCCACCGGGATCGCGGGTGGCGCCGTCGACACGGCCGTCGACGGCGCGCTGCCGACCGCCACGAAGGCCGGCGACAAGGTGACCAAGACCGGCGGCAAGGCCGCGAAGAAGGCCGTGCCGACCGCGACGAAGGCCGGCGGCAAGGTCGCCAAGAAGGCGACGCCCGCGGCGCAGCAGACCGCCGGCGGTGTGGCCGGGTCGGTCGGGTCCGTCCTCGGCGAGGCGGCCGGTACGGCCACGCAGGGCGGCGTGCCGGCGACCGGTTCGCTGCCGGTGCAGGGTCTGCCCCTCAGCTGACGCTCGGCTGACGCCTGGTCCGAGCCGGCGGGGCCCAGGGAGTTCCCTGGGCCCCGTCGGCTTTTTGCCTGCCTGGGGTGCTACGTCAAGCGCTGTACCGCTGCCCGTACCCGTTCGTCCGTCGCCGTGAAGGCCACGCGTACGTGCTGGGCGCCGGCCTCGCCGTAGAAGTCGCCCGGGGCCACCAGGATGCCGAGGTCGGCCAGGGCGGAGACGGTGGTCCAGCAGGACTCGCCCTTGGTGGCCCAGAGGTAGAGGCTGGCCTCGCTGTGTTCGATGCGGAAGCCGTGCGACTCCAGGGCCGCCCGCAGGGCGTCGCGGCGGGCGGCGTAGCGGTCGCGCTGGACGCGGACGTGTTCGTCGTCGCCCAGGGCCGCGACGACGGCCGCCTGGGTGGGCGCGGACGTCATCATGCCGCCGTGCTTGCGGATCTGGAGGAGGGGGCCGAGCACATCCGGGTCGCCGGCCAGGAACGCGGCGCGGTAGCCGGCCAGGTTGGAGCGCTTGGAGAGGCTGTGGACGGCGACGATGCCCTCGTACGAGCCGCCGTTCACGTCCGGGTGCAGGACCGAGACCGGGTCGGCGTCCCAGCCCAGCTCCAGGTAGCACTCGTCGGAGAAGACCAGGACGCCGTGCGAGCGGGCCCACGCCACGATCCGGGTGAGTTCCGGCTTGGCGAGGACCTTGCCCGTGGGGTTCGACGGCGAGTTCAGCCACAGGAGCTTCAGGCCCCGCGGGTCGAGCTCCGTCGGGTCGTCGTAGACCTCGTGGTCCGCGCGGGCCAGACGGGCGCCCACCTCGTACGTCGGGTACGCCAGCCGCGGGTGGGCCACCCGGTCGCCGGGGCCGAGGCCCAGCTGGGTGGGGAGCCAGGCGACGAGTTCCTTGGAGCCGACGATCGGCAGGACGTGCCGGTGGGTGACCTCGCGGGCGCCCAGGCGGCGCTCCACCCAGCCCGTGATCGCGTCCCGCAGCGCCGGGGTGCCCCAGACCGTCGGATAGCCCGGGGAGTCCGCCGCGTCGATCAGGGCCTTCTGGATCAGCTCGGGGACCGGGTCGACCGGCGTGCCGACGGAGAGGTCGACGATGCCGTCCGGGTGCGCGGAGGCCGTCTTCTTGTACGGCTCCAGCTTGTCCCAGGGAAAGGTCGGAAGGCGGTCGGAGACTGCGGACACGGGATCTCGCTCACTTTCTGGTACTGCCGGATACGGCAACGCCCCGGTCCCGTACGGCGATCAAGGCGATCAGGCCGTACGGGACCGAGGCGGCACGCTGTGCGGGTCGCCGGTGGGGACTACTCGGCCTGCGGCGGCAGCGCGGCGATGAAGGGGTGATCCCGCTCGATCAGGCCCAGCTTGCTGGCGCCGCCGGGGGAGCCGAGCTCGTCGAAGAACTCGACGTTCGCCTTGTAGTAGTCCTTCCACTCCTCCGGAGTGTCGTCCTCGTAGAAGATCGCCTCGACCGGGCAGACCGGCTCACAAGCACCGCAGTCGACGCATTCGTCCGGGTGGATGTACAAGGACCGCTGGCCCTCGTAGATGCAGTCGACCGGGCACTCCTCGATGCACGCCTTGTCCTTGACGTCGACACAAGGCTGCGCGATGACGTAGGTCACGCTGTCGTTCCTCCTCGATAGGGCGCTGGCGGGCCTCCGCAGGCTCCGCCGCCTGGCGCGCGGGAGCGCGGCGTCGTCGATGCCCGCCCCTAGTATCTCCGTTCTTGGGCATGATCCGAACAGGAGGGGTGAACTGACCTGTGGAAATCTCTGCGACAGGGCGCCTTGAGGTCCGTATCACCGCTGCTGACGTGGGTAAACGGGTCTCCGTACGCCGCCTGAACGATCCTTTGGCGGCGGGTGAGAAATTCACCGACACGGTGGGTGTTCTCGCATCATGGGACGAAGGTGTGCTGCTGATCACACGGAAGAGTGGCGAGACCGTCCGCATCGCGGAATCGTCGCTGGTGGCGGGGAAGGTCGTGCCGGGCGCGCCGGCCCGTCGCCGGGGGCCCTCGGCCTCGTACGAGGAACTCGCGCATGTCTCCACGCGCGCGTGGCGGCCGGTGGAGAGCGAGATGCTCGGCGCGTGGGAGCTGCGGGCCGCGTCCGGGTTCACCCGGCGGGCCAACTCGGTGCTGCCGCTCGGCGACCCCGGGATGCCGCTGCCGGACGCGCTCGATGTCGTACGGCGCTGGTACGGCGAGCGGGGGCTCCCCGCCTATGTCCAGACCGCCACCGGGGCCGAGGGCACGCAGGAGCTGCTGTGCGCGGAGCTGGAGCGGCTCGGGTGGGTGCGGGAGGTCTCCGCCGAGATGTGGATCGGGGCGCTGGCGCCGGTCGCCGACCGGGGCGAGGACGCCGGGGTGGTGCTGTCCCGGGAGGCGGACGAGGCCTGGCTCGCGCGGTATCAGCGCAAGGGGGTGAGCGAGGTGGCCCTGAAGGTGCTGGGCAGTGGGCCGTCGGTGTGGTTCGCGACGGTTCCCGGTGCGGGAGGCGGTGCGCCCGCCGCCATCGGACGGTGTGTCGTGGACGGGCGGTGGGCCGGGTTCGCCGCCGTGGAGGTCGATCCGGCGCTGCGCCGGCAGGGGCTGGCGACCCGGGTGATGACCGCGCTCGCGCGGCGGGCACTCGACGAGGGGGCGTCGGCGGCGTGGTTGCAGGTCGAGGCGGAGAACGTGGGGGCGCGGGAGATGTACGCCGGGATGGGGTTCGGCGCGCATCACTCGTATCACCACTACCGATCAGCTTGATCAGCCGCGTTCGATCAGTGTGAGCAGCGGTACGGATCGTCGTGAAAGGGCACTAGCCGGCTATGCGTCCCCCCTACCCCCCGCCGCCCGAACGCTCCGCCGAACTGCGGCGGCGGTTCGCCGAAGAGGCACGGTCCGAGCGGCCCGATCTGTCCCTGCTCTGTCTGCTGGTGGGCGCCGAGGCGGACGGGGAGCTGGACGAGGCGGGGATGGACGCGGCGCAGGTGGAGCTGGACTCGCTGGCGGGGCAGCTGCCGTTCCGGCCCGGGGGGCCGCGGGCGTGGGCTGTCGCCCTGCGGGAGCTGCTCGGGGAGCGGTACGGGTTCCGGGGCTCGGCCGCGGACTACCAGCGGCTGGAGTCGTCGTTGCTGCACCAGGTGCTGGTGCGGCGGCGGGGGCTGCCGATCCTGTTGTCGGTGCTGTGGATGGAGGTGGCGCGGCGGGCGGGGGCGCCGGTGTACGGGGTCGCTCTGCCGGGGCACTTCGTCGTCGGGTTCGGGCCGGCTGAGGAGCAGGTGCTGGCCGATCCGTTCGACGGGGGGCGGGTGCTGACCGGGGGCGATGCGGAGTTGCTGGTGGCGGGGGCGACGGGGGCGGCGCTGGAGCCGTCGATGTTGGCGCCGGCCGATCCGTTGGATGTGGTGTCGCGGATTCTGAACAACGTCCGGGCGTGGGCCGCGGCTCGGCCCGAGCGGACGGATGTGGCGCTGTGGGCCGTGGAGTTGTCGTTGGCGTTGCCTTCGCATCCGGCTCGGTTGCGGGTTGAGCGGGCGCGGTTGCTTGTTCAGCGGGGTGACTTCGTCGATGGGGCCGTGGGGTTGGAGGAGTACGCGGAGTTGATCAGCGGGGTGGATGAGGGGGCGGCTGAGCGGGTGCGGGGGGAGGCTCGGGCTGCTCGGGCGATGTTGAACTGACGGTGCGCCCAGGCGCCGTAGGGGGTTCGGTGGGTGGGCGGGGTGCCGGTACGTCGTGGCTTGTCGCGCAGTTCCCCGCGCCCCTAGGGGGTTGCCCGCAGGCGGCGTTCGGAAGCAGCTCTCTGCCTCTTACAGCCAGCCCTTCTCCCTCGCTATCCTCACCGCCTCCGCTCTGTTTCGTGCCGTGAGCTTTTGGATGGCTGTCGAGAGGTAGTTGCGGACCGTGCCCTGGGAGAGGTGGAGGGCGGCTGCCAGTTCCGCGTTGGTGGAGCCGTCCTCTGCTGCTCTGAGGACCTCTCGTTCGCGGTCGGTCAGGGGGTTGGCGCCCTCGGCGAGGGCCGCTGCCGCCAAGGTGGGGTCGATGACCCGCTCGCCTGCCAGGACCTTTCGTACGGCCTGGGCCAGTTGGGCCGCGGGGGCGTCCTTGACCAGGAAGGCGTCGGCGCCGGATTCCATGGCGCTGCGGAGGTAGCCGGGGCGGCCGAAGGTGGTGAGGACGACCAGCTTCACGGCGGGGAGTTCCTTGTGCAGCAGGGCCGCGGCCTCTATGCCCGTCGCGCCGGGCATCTCGATGTCCAGGAGTGCCACGTCGATGTCGTGCTCGCGGGCGGCCTGGAGGACCTCGTCGCCGCGGGCGACCTGGGCGACGACCTCGATGTCGTCCTCCAGGCCGAGCAGGGCGGCCAGGGCCTCGCGGACCATCGACTGGTCCTCGGCGAGCAGGACCTTGATCGTGGGGCTCATGGCGCGGATTCTACGGCTGCCGCGGTGGCGGTGACGGGGACGCGGGCGGTGAGACGGAAGCCGTGCCTGGTGCCGTCGGCGTCCAGGGTGCCGCCCGCCTTCTCCAGGCGTTCCGTCAGGCCCGTCAGACCGTTGCCGGGGCCCCCGCCCTGGTCGCCGGAGCCGTTGTCCTCGACGGAGAGTTCGAGGACGGGGCCGTCGAGGGTCTGGCGGCGCAGGAGTTCGACCGTGCAGCGTCCGGCGCCGCTGTGGCGCACGACGTTGGTGATCGCCTCGCGCAGGGCCCAGGCGAGGGCCGTCTCGCCGTCCTCGGCGACGCCGGTGAGGTCCGGTTCGGCGGCGGGCAGGGCGGCGACGACTCCGGCGGCGGTCAACGCGACCTTGGCGCCCGCCAGTTCGGCGGCGAGGCGCGGGCGGCGGTAACCGGTGACGGCCTCGCGGACGTCCACCAGGGCCTGGCGGCTGACCTGTTCGATGTCGGCGACCTGGCGGGCCGCCTTGTCGGGGTGGTCGGGGAGCATCCGGCCCGCCAGTTCGCTCTTGAGCGTGATCAGGGAGAGGGAGTGGCCCAGCAGGTCGTGCAGGTCCCGGGCCAGGCGCAGTCTCTCCTCGTTCGCGGCGAGCTGGGCGACCGTGGCGCGGGCCTCGCGCAGCGCGACCGTCGTGCGGACGAGTTCGCGTACGCCCGTCATGGCGAAGCCGCCCAGCAGGGCCGGGATCAGCAGACCGGCCAGGAAGGACCTGCCGCCCGGGGTCGCGAGGGCGATCAGGGTCATCAGCGTGCACGCGGCCGGGATCGTCCAGCGGGCCATGCGCAGGGGCAGGGCCGCGCCGGAGGCGATCGAGACGTACACGAACAGCACCAGCCACTCCCGGCCCAGGGTCAGCGCGAGGACCGTGGACTGGGCCGCGAGGACGCCGAGGGAGGCGAGGACGACGTTGTTGCGTTCGCCGCGGCCGGTGCGGAAGAGCAGCAGCATGTACCAGGTGACGAAGGCGCAGAGACCGGTCCAGCCGAGGATCCGCACGCCTGTGCTGTGGCCGCCGTGCAGCAGGTCGCTCGCCGGGGCGCTCAGGTAGACCAGCCAGATGCCGGTCCACAGGAGCTTGACGAGCCGCTGCTTGGTGTTCTCCGGGCGCTGCCCGATGCCGACGCCTGTGCCGCTCACGCCTTCAGTGTGTCCTTCCGGTACAGCCAGGCCGCGCCGCCCGTGAACAGGGCGAAGAAGACGGCGAGGACGACGAGGTCCTTCGCGTGCGGGGCCTGGCTCTGTTCGATGGCCTGCCCGAGGGCAGCGTACGCGTGCGTGGGCACCCAGGCGGCGATGTCCTGGAGCCACTGCGGGAAGGTGGTCGTGGGCATCCACAGGCCGCCGAGGATGGACAGCCCGAAGTAGGTGATCATGGTGATCGGACGGACCGAGTCGCCGCTCGCGAGGTAGCCGATCGCCACTCCGAGCGCGGCGAACACCAGGCTCCCGGCCCAGATCGCGCCGGTGAGCGCGAGCCACTGCCAGGCGTCGAGCCGTACGTCCTTCACCACGGCGGCGACGACGAAGATGACGACGATGGACGGCAGGCTGACCACGGCGGCGCTCGCGGTCTTCGCCAACACGTACCCGCGGCCCGGCAGGGTGGTCAGCCGCAGCTGCCGTACCCAGCCGCTCTCGCGCTCCTTGGCTATGCGCTCGCTGTTGCCCATCAGGACGGCCGTCAGGGCGCCGAAGGAGGCCATCGAGACCATCATGTAGGTCGGCAGTGTCAGGCCGGTGCCGTCGACCTTCGTCGTGCTGTCGGCGCTGCCCGCGATCAGCAGGAACAGGATCGACGGGTAGAGCACCGAGAAGAACAGGAACTTGCGGTTGCGCAGGGCGCGGGTGAGTTCCAGCCGGATCAGGCCCTTCATGAGGTACGCGCCTCCTCGGCGGTGGTGATGGCGACGAAGGCCTGCTCCAGGCCCAGCCCGGCGACCTCCAGGTTGCGGGGGTAGAGGCCGAGGCCGTAGAGGGAGTGGACGGTCGCGTCGGCGTCGGAGGACTGGAGCCGGACCGTGCGGCCGGACACATCGAGGGTGGTGAGGAAGGGCAGGGCCCGCAGTGCCGCCTCGTCGACGGGGCCGTCGGGCAGGTCGAAGGAGATCCTGCGGGCGCCCGCCTTCGCCTTGATCTCGGCGGCCGTGCCGTCGGCCAGCAGCCGGCCCCGGTGCAGGACGAGCACCCGGTCGGCGATGGCGTCGGCCTCCTCCAGGTAGTGCGTGGCGAACAGGACCGTACGGCCCTGGTCGGCCTGTTCGCGCAGGGTGGCCCAGAAGGCCTGGCGGGTGGTGACGTCCATGCCGGTCGTCGGCTCGTCCAAAACGATCAGGTCGCTGTCGCCGGCGGTGGCGAGGGCGAAGCGGACGCGCTGGGCCTGGCCGCCGGAGAGCTTGTCGGCCCTGCGGTCGGCGATCTGTGTGACGCCGGCGCGGGCGAGGACCTCGGAGACGGGGTACGGCCGCGGATGCAGATCGCAGGCCAGCCGCACCAGCTCGGCCACCGTGACCTCGTCCATCAGTCCGCCGCTCTGCAGCATGGCGCCGACCCGCCCGGCGACGATCGCCTCGCGCGGCTCGGTGCCGAACAGGCCGACCGTGCCGCTGTCGGGGCGCTTGAGGCCGAGCAGCAGGTCGAGGGTGGTCGACTTGCCCGCCCCGTTCGGGCCCAGCAGGGCCACGGTCTCCCCCGGGTGCAGCGCGAGCGTCAGGCCGTCGACGGCGCGCACATCCCCGTAGCTCTTGGTCACCTGGTCGAATCCGACCACTGTCGTTGTCATGTGCCCAGGGTGGCCGGGCGGGCCCCCGGACCGGCAGTGCCGACGGTCCTGACTGCCGGATGACAGATGTCATACGACGGCCAGGGGGCACCCGGCAGGTGCCGGGTGCCCCCTGGTCCGAGCGGTCGCGCTAGCTCGGGTTGGTGTCGATGGTGACGGTGCGCTCCGCCGCCGTCTTGGCGCGCAGGGCCTTGCGCAGGGCGGAGGCGACGTCCTGCGGCAGGACGTCGCGCTTGCCGCTGGCTCCGTTGATCTGCACGCCGTCGAAGGTGGCGCCGTACGCCGCCTTGAGTGCCGTGAGGTCGTAGGTGTCCACGAGCTTGCCGTCGACGGCCTTGACGCCGAGGATCTTCGGCAGGGACAGGGCGCCGAACGGGATGCTGTGCGCGGCGTCCGTCTGGATCGTGACCTTGTTGGCCATCGCGGGCTCCGCGAACTCCTTCATGAACCGGTCGACCTCGGCGTTCGAGACCGTCGGCTGCTGCGTCGTCGTCGGCACGGTCACCGGGTCGCTCGCGCCGGTCTCGACCTGGACGCGGTAGGCCTCCTCGACCGCGTCGGTGGACTTGGCGACGTCGATGCCCTTGCCCGCCTTGCCGTAGACGGCGACGGCCTTGCCGGAGTCGAACTTGACCGTGCCGTCGGTCACCGAGCCGGAGCCGCCGGAGGCCTCCTCCAGGGCGGCGTGCAGCTTCTCCTCGTCGGTGGGCATGACCGGGTCGACGACACGGTGGTTGCCGAAGAGGGAGCCGATGACGGAGACCGGGTTGTAGTCGCTGGTCGCGGCCGAGCTGACCGTCTGCTGCATGTCGAACTGCAGCCCGGCCTTGTCCGGCTCCAGCGTCACGGTCTTGCCGCCCACGGACAGCTTCAGCGGCTTGTTCACGCGGTCGTCGAAGGCGTCGTTGAGCTTCTTGACCGCGTCGTCGCGGGTGCCGCCGCCGATGTCGACGCCGAGCACGGTGGTGCCCTTGGGCACGTCGGAGTGGGCCATCAGCAGGCCCGCGCCGTACACGCCGCCCGCGAGGACGATCACTCCGCCGCCGACCAGCGCCAGCTTGTTGCGGCCCTTCTTCTTGGGCGCGCGGGAGGACTGGGTGTCCGACGAGCCGGTCTCGGGCAGCTTCGGCGGCGTGTGCGGCCCGGAGGGCTCGGTACCGCCCGGCCCGAAGGGTCCGCTCTGGGCACCCGAGGGCACGACGGGGATGCCGCTGGTGACGGTGTGACCGGAGACGTTGTCGGCGACGCCGCCGTAGTGCGGGGTGCCGGGCTCGGGGGCCGGCTTCTGCGGGGTGAGGATCGCGGTGTCGTCGCTGAGCCCACCGCCCGGGCCGTGGCCTGGGACGTGCGGGGAGGCGGCGCCGGGGCCCGCGGAGATGCCGGGGCCGACCGGGGCGCCCGGGCCGGAGGGTCCGGGAGGGCCACCGGGGCCGGAGGGGCCACCCAGGCCGCTGCCGGGCCCGCCAGGCCCACCGGGGCCACCCGGGCGGCTCGGACCCGCGGAGATGCCGGGAGCGCCCGGACCGGCCGGGCCACCCGGGCCGGCGGAGATGCCGGAGCCGACCGGACCGCCGGGGCGGCCGGGCGCACCGGAACCACGCGGGCCACCGGGGCCACCCGGGCCTCCGGGGCCACCGAATCCGCCCTGGCCGGCGCCCGCGACCGGCGGCACCGCCGGGCCGTCGCCGGTGACCGGGCCGGTCGTCGGGCCCGTGGGGCCGTGCGGGCCGCCCTGGCCGCCGCGGCCGTTCGGGCCGTTGAAGTCACTCGGGCCGCCGAAGTCGTCGAGGCCGCGAGGGGCACCGAAGTCGTCGAAGTCGTTCGGGGCGTTGAAATCGGCGGCGGGGTCGAAGCCGCCGGGGCCGCCCTGGGTGCCGTAGCCGTGCTGGCCGCCCTGGCCGTTCGGGCCGTGCTGGCCACCGTTGTCCGAGAAGTACGGCAGGTCGTCGCGGCGCGCCTCGTCGCCGGGGCGGGCACCGTTGCCGTTGCCGCGGGGGCCTGCCGCCAGTGCCTCGGTCACGTCGAAGGAACCGGTGCCTCCGCCGTGCCCGGGAGCCACGGGGCCGCCGGTCGCGCCGGAGAGGCCCGCGCCGTTCGTGGCACCGGGGCGGGAGCCGCCCGGGACGTTCATCGAGCCGACGGCACCACCGGGCCGAGCGGTGCCGGCACCGGCACCCGGACGCGCGCCACCGGCGCTCGGGCCCGCGGGACCGCCGGGGACCGAACCGCCGGGCAGACCGGCACCGTTGGAGGGCGGGCCGCCCTGACCGCCCTTGGGCGCGCCGGACTTGCGCGGTGCGAACCAGTCGCTCGTCTTCTCCCCCGCCTGCGCCGTGGGCTCGGCCGGGGGTTCCACGGTGCCCGTGGACATGGAGGTGGCGGCGGACGGCGTCGGCGTCTCGGCGGGGGCGCCGGAGCCGGAGCCCGAGGGCTGCCCGTCGGCGTCGGCGACGGGCTGGCGGACGACCACGGGCGGAATGGGCCGCGATCCGGGGATGTTGATCCGGATCCGCGTCGTCAGCGTGGTCTCGGTCTTGCGTTCCTCCGGCTGCGGGGCCGAACGGCCCGCGTCCGCACCGCTGTCGGAAGCCATGGGGGTCCCGTACGGCGGCGTGCCCGAGGGGTATGCGGCTCCGCCGTGCCCGTTGGGCCCGGAGGACGGAGTGTCAGTTTCACGACTCAAGGCAGGTTCTCCCGGTTGGCTCCGCCGCCGTTTCGACCCCATTGCTCCGGGCGGCTCGGCGGCGCGCACCACCATACTGGCCACTTCTGGCCCGTATCCCACGACCGCCTGGGAAACCCACACGGGACTCGCACGTGTGCGTTGTGGAGAAGTGGTACGTCACTTGCCAAGTCGGACGCCGTCGCCACCTGGTTGCCGCACCGGGGCGAGGGTGGCGCAGATCACAGCCACGGCCATGCCGCCGAGCAGGAAGAGATAGGACGAGGCGCCGGTGCCGAAGACGAAGTCGCCTTCGGGGCGGCTGGCGGTGAGCAGGATGACGGTGATCATCCAGCCGCCGGCGGGCGCGACGGCCCCGGCCCGGCTGCCCAGCGCCCGGGCGGCGCCCAGGCAGAGGCCCGCCTCGCCGGCGAGCGCGAGCAGCAGGCCGCCGGGGAACCAGGCGGGCTGCACCAGGGCTCCGGCCAGTGCGACGACCGCGCCGAGCACGAAGAGTCCGAGGTGGGCGAGGACGCGCAGGGCGGAAGGGCGCTTCAGCTTCAGCGGCTGGGCGAGCATCGAGCTCATGACGCCTCCCCGAGGGTCACTCCGGCGAACAGGTCGGTCTCCTTCGCGGCGCCCGGCTCCGCCGCTCTCTCCCCACGGACCAATTCGTAGTACTCGGTGGTGAAGAGGGGTTGCGCGAGTTCGTTGGAGAGCGCGAAGTACGGCGCGGTCGGCTCGGCCACCTCGATCTGGGTGGCGTGCGCCCGCATCGCGGCGGCCTTGGCGGTGGCGTGCGCGGCGCCGTCGATCACGGTGGTGATCCGCTCGTCGGCGACGACGCCCGGGACGTCGGCGACGACGGCCGCCTTGCCGAACGGCAGTCCGGGCAGATCCGCCTGAAGCCGGGCGAAGGCCTCGTCGGCGACCGTGCGCGGGACGCGGTTCCAGTAGATCTTGGGGATCCGCCAGCCGGCGTCGTCGGCGAGCTCGGCCGCGCGCATCGCGATGCGGTGGGCCTGGATGTGGTCGGGGTGGCCGTAGCCGCCGTCCGGGTCGTAGGTGACGAGGACCTGGGGGCGTACCTCCAGGATCACCTCGACGAGCTCGCGGGCCGCCTCGTCGACGTCCGCCTGCCACAGACAGGCCGGGTCGTCGTTGTCGGCGATGCCCATCATCCCGGAGTCCTCGTAGCGGCCCTTGCCGCCGAGGAGACGGAAGTCCTCGACGCCGAGCTCGCGCATCGCGGCCGTGAGCTCACCGAGGCGGTGTTCGCCGAGCGCGGTGCCGGTCAGGTGCCGGAGCCCGGCGGGAATGACCTCGCCGTGCTCACCGAGGGTGCAGGTGACCAGGGTCACCCGGGCACCCTCGGCCGCGTACCTGGCCATGGTGGCGCCGTTGTTGATCGACTCGTCGTCCGGATGCGCGTGCACCAGGAGCAGACGCCGGTCGGGCAGTTCCGTCATGGGCACCACCCTACGAGGCGCCACTGACAGCGCCGCGCCGAGCGGCGGCTCAGAACTTGATGCCGCCGATCATGCCCGCGATGTTCGTCGTCAGCTCGCTGATCGTGGGAGCGATGGTCGAGGACGCGAGATAGAAGCCGAGCAGCATGCACACGACCGCATGGCCCGCCTTCAGTCCTGACTTCTTGATCAACAAGAAGACGATGATCGCCAGCAGCACCACCGCCGAAATCGAGAGTGCCACGGCGGTTCACCTCCAAGAATCCCGAGGGCGGGGGGGTCGGACTATGGGGGCAGATAAATCCAAACAACAGCCAGCAGGTTCATACCCACTATGCGCTAGTGATCATAACTATCCGTCCGTGCGCATCGATCGGCGCACAGCCGCACAAGGGGGCGCACTGGCCAATATGGTCGGGGCATGACGACCGAGCCTGTCTCCTTCCCCCGCCGGCACGCCCGCACCCAGAGGTTCACGCTCGGCGCGCCGCGCGCGTTCGCGGTGGCGCCCGACGGTTCCCGTGTCGTGTTCCTGCGCTCCAGCTCCGGTACGGATCCGGCGAGTTCGCTGTGGGTGCTGGACACGGCGGACGGCCGGGAGCGCGTGGCGGCCGACCCGCGCGCCCTGCTGGGCGGCGTCTCCGAGGACCTCTCGGCCGAGGAGCGGGCGCGCCGCGAGCGCAGTCGGGAGGGCGGTGCCGGCATCGTCGGACAGGCCACCGACGCGGCTGTCGAGTTGGCGTCTTTCGCGTTGTCAGGGCGGCTTTTCACGGCCGAGCTGCGGGCCGGTACGGCACGTGAACTCCCGGTCCCCGGGCCGGTGATCGACCCGCGCCCCTCCCCCGACGGACGGCACATCGCGTATGTCGCGCAGGGCGCACTCCGGGTGGTCGGCGCCGAGGGGGAGGGCGACCGTGCGCTCGCCGAGCCGGAGTCGGACGGGGTGACGTACGGACTGGCCGAGTTCATCGCCGCCGAGGAGATGGGGCGCTCAAGGGGCTTCTGGTGGGGCCCGGAGTCGGACTCGTTGCTGGTGGCGCGCGCGGACGACACGCCGGTGCGCCGGTGGTGGATCGCCGATCCGGCGCGTCCGGAGCGGGAGCCGCAGCAGGTGGCGTACCCGGCGGCCGGGACGGCGAACGCCGAGGTACGGCTGTTCGTGATCGGGCTCGACGGGGTGCGTACGGAGGTCGCGTGGGACCGGGCTCGGTACCCGTATCTGGCACGAGTGCACTGGTCAGCGGCGGGTGCGCCGCTGCTGCTCGTACAGGCGCGCGACCAGCGCAGCCAGCTGTTCCTGGCCGTGGACCCGGCGACCGGGGCGACGCGGATGGTGCACGCGGACGAAGATCCACAATGGCTGGATCTTTTCCCTGGGGTGCCCTGTTGGAGCCCTTCCGGGCACCTTGTGCGCATCGCCGACGAGGGCGGGGCGCGGGTGCTCACGGTGGGCGAACGCCCGCTGACCGGGTCGCAGTTGCATGTCCGGGCGGTCCTGGACGTCTCCGACGACGACGTGCTGATCTCGGCTTCGGCGGGCCAGGGCGCCGCGGACCCGGAGATCGGTGAAGTGCATGTGTACCGGGTGAACGAGCTCGGCATGGAGCGCGTGTCACAGGGGCCCGGCGTGCACTCGGCGGTGCGCGCCGGGGGCGTGACGGTGTTGGTGTCCCATACGCCGGACCGGCCCGGGGCCCAGGTTCGGGTGGTGCGCGACGGGAAGCAGGCGGCGACAGTCCGGTCGTATGCCGAAGATCCCGGTTTGACCCCGCGCGTGACCCTCACCGAGGGGGGCGCACGGCGCATCCCGTGCGCCCTGCTTATGCCTCGGGACTACGCCGGAGACACACCGCTCCCGGTTTTGCTGGATCCCTACGGGGGACCGCACGCCTCCCGGGTCGTCGCCGCGCACAACGCCTACCTGACCTCGCAGTGGTTCGCCGACCAGGGGTTCGCGGTGGTCGTGGCGGACGGGCGCGGGACGCCCGGGCGCTCGCCCGCCTGGGAGAAGGCGGTCCACGGGGACTTCACGGCCTCCCTGGACGACCAGGTCGACGCGCTCCAGGACCTCGCGAAGTCCCACCCGCTCGATCTCTCCCGGGTGGCGATCCGGGGCTGGTCGTACGGCGGCTGGCTGGCGGGGCTTGCGGTGCTGCGCCGCCCGGACGTCTTCCACGCGGGCATCGCGGGCGCGCCGGTCACCGACTGGGGGCTCTACGACACGCACTACACGGAGCGGTACCTGGGCGACCCGGCCGCGCGGCCGGAGTCGTACGCGAGGAGTTCGCTGATCACCGAGGACGGGCTCTCCTCACCCGCCGAGCCGCACCGGCCGCTGATGATCGTGCACGGGCTGGCGGACGACAACGTCGTGGTCGCCCATGCCCTGCGGCTGTCCTCCGCCCTGCTGGCCGCGGGCCGGCCGCACGAGGTGCTGCCGCTGTCCGGGGTCACCCACATGACCCCGCAGGAGCAGGTCGCGGAGAATCTGCTGCTGCTTCAGGTGGACTTCCTGAAGCGGTCGTTGGCCCTGTGACGGCATAGCCACGCAAAGGCACACGAACCGCGTTAACACGCAGGCAACTTCACGGAAGCGGTACCGATATACGGACGGTGGAGGCTGAACAGCGTACGGCCGTGCGGGTGCCGTAAGCGGGCCGGGGTGCGCCATGTCACCCCGGCCCGTTGCTGTGCCCCGCCACCGCCGCCACCGCCGCGAAATGGCACGCCGAGTCGTGTGCCTCGGGGCCGCTCGGCGTCCGCAGTCGCGATGGCACGGCGAGCGGAGGTACCTCCCGGGCGCAGCGGTCCTCGGCCTTCCAGCAGCGGGTGCGGAAGCGGCAGCCGGAGGGGGCGTTCGTCGGGGACGGCACGTCGCCGGTGAGGATGACGCGTTCGCGGCGGTCGCGGGCCTCCGGGTCGGGGACGGGGACCGCGGAGAGCAGGGCCTGGGTGTAGGGGTGCGTGGGGTGGTCGTAGATCTCGGCGTCCCTGCCGATCTCCACGATCCGGCCGAGGTACATCACGCCGACGCGGTCGGAGATGTGCCGGACGACGGACAGGTCGTGGGCGATGAAGACGTAGGAGAGGTCGAACTCGTTCTGGAGGCGGTCCATCAGGTTGACGACCTGGGCCTGGACGGAGACGTCCAGGGCGGAGACCGGTTCGTCGGCGACGATGACCTCGGGGCGCAGCGCCAGCCCGCGTGCGATGCCGATGCGCTGGCGCTGGCCGCCGGAGAACTGGTGCGGGTAGCGGTTGATGTGCTCGGGGTTGAGGCCGACCACGTCCAGCAGTTCGCGCACCCTGCGGCGCCGGTCGCCCTTCGGGGCGACCTCGGGGTGGATGTCGTACGGCTCGCCGATGATGTCGCCGACCGTCATGCGGGGGTTGAGGGAGGTGTACGGGTCCTGGAAGACCATCTGGATGTTGCGGCGTACGGCCTTCAGGGCGCGGCCGGAGAGCCTGGTGATGTCCTCGCCCTTGTACCTGATCGAACCGGCCGTCGGGCGTTCCAGGTTGACCAGCATCTTGGCGACCGTGGACTTGCCGCAGCCGGACTCGCCCACGATGCCGAGGGTTTCGCCGCGGTGCAGGGTGAAGTCGACGCCGTCGACGGCCCTGACGGCACCGATCTGCTTCCTGAAGAGGATGCCGCGGGTGAGCGGGTAGTGCTTGACCAACCCGCTCACCTCGAGAATCGCCTCAGCCATGCAGGCACTCCCTCCAGAAGTGGCAGGCGCTGTGCCGGGTGGTGTCCGTGCCGGTGACCTCGTACAGCGGGGGTACGTCGGTGCGGCACAGGTCCTGGGCCAGGGGGCAGCGGGGGTGGAAGGCGCAGCCCCGCGGGATGTTCATGAGGTTGGGGGGCAGGCCCTTGATGGCGTAGAGCTCCCGGCCCTTGTGGTCCAGGCGCGGGATCGACTCCAGCAGGCCCTTGGTGTACGGGTGCGCGGGCGCCTTGTAGATGTCGTGGACCGGCGCGGACTCGACGATGCGGCCCGCGTACATGACGGCGATCCGGTCGGCCACGTCGGCGACGACGCCGAGGTCGTGGGTGATGAGGACGAGCCCCATGCGGTACTCGCGCCGCAGCTCGGCGAGCAGGTCCATGACCTGGGCCTGGACGGTGACGTCGAGGGCGGTGGTGGGTTCGTCGGCGATGATGAGGGCCGGTTCGAGGGCGAGGGCCATCGCGATCATGATGCGCTGGCGCATACCGCCGGAGAACTGGTGCGGGTACTGCTTGACGCGCTCCTTCGCGGCCGGGATCCGCACCCGGTCCATCAGCTCCACGGCCTTCGCCCGCGCGTCCTTGCGCGACATCCCCCGGTGCACGACGAACATCTCGCCGAGCTGGTCGCCGACGGTCAGCACGGGGTTGAGGGAGGACAGGGCGTCCTGGAAGATCATCGCCATCTCGGCGCCGCGGAGCCTGCGGCGCTCGTCCTCCCTGAGCTTCAGCAGGTCCCGGCCCTGGAAGAGGATCTCGCCGCCGGTGATCCGGCCGGGTGGCATGTCGAGGATGCCCATCACGGCCTGTGCGGTGACGGATTTTCCCGAGCCGGACTCTCCGAGGACGGCGAGGGTTTCTCCCGCGTCGACGCCGTAGCTGACGCCGTTCACCGCCTTGACGACCCCGTCCCGGGTCCGGAACTCCACTTGCAGATCACGCACTTCGAGCAGCATGCCGGGGCTCACCTCACTTTCCGGTTCAGGGCGTTGGCGCTGCGCTGGTTGTGCCGCGATGGGTCGTCGGTTGTGTGCAGGTCCGTCGTGGCTGGTCGCGCCCACGCGGCGGAGCCGCAAATCGATACAGCCCCGCGCCCCTGTGGGGACTGCCGAACCGGCGCGGACTCCGTTCGGCCTGCTTCGCCTGACGAAGGTCGGCCCCCGCCTCGCCGACCCCGGAAGCTTCCGCCCCACGTCAACCTCACCTCAGCTTCGGGTCCAGGGCGTCGCGGACCGCGTCGCCCAGCATGATGAAGGCGAGGACCGTGACGGCCAGGGCGCCTGAGGGCCAGAGGAGGGCGTGGGGGGCGTTGCGGATGTAGGGGGAGGCCGCCGAGATGTCGATGCCCCAGGAGACGCTGGGGGGTTTGAGGCCCACGCCCAGGTAGGACAGCGTTGCCTCCAGGGCGATGTAGGTGCCCAGGGCGATGGTGGCGACGACGATCACGGGGGCCACGGCGTTGGGCGCGATGTGGCGGAGCAGGATGCGGGAGTTGGAGGCGCCGAGGGCGCGGGCGGCCTGGACGTAGTCGTTCTGCTGGGCGGTGATGACCGCGCCGCGGGCGATACGGGAGATCTGGGGCCAGCCGAGCAGCACGATGAAGCCGATGACCGGCCAGATGCTGTTGCTGGTCACCACGGAGAGCAGGACCAGGCCTCCGAGGATCACCGGGATCGCGAAGAAGACGTCGGTGACGCGGGAGAGAAGCGAGTCCCACAGGCCGCCGAAGAAGCCGGCGAGCGCGCCCAGCACCGAGCCGAGGACGGCGACGCCGAGCGTGGCGCAGACGCCGACGGCGACGGAGGTACGGGCGCCGTAGACCGTGCGGGTGTAGACGTCGCAGCCCTGGCCGTCGTAGCCGAAGGGGTGGCCGGGCGCGGAACCCTGCTGGGCCTTGGCGAGGTCGCACTTGAGGGGGCTGCCGGAGGCGATCGTCGAGGGCCACAGGGAGATGACGACGAGGAAGACGATGATCAGGGTCGAGAGGATGAAGACCGGGTTGCGGCGCAGGTCCCGCCAGGCGTCGGACCACAGGCTGCGGGGGCGTTCGGGGGAGGCGGAGGGTGCCCCGGGGTCTTCGGGGGCTGAGGGCTTCAGCGTGGCCGTCCGGGGGGACAGCGGGCTTTCGAGGGTCTCCGCCTCGCTCGTGGCCCACGGCATCGCACCGCCCGTGCCACCGCTGCCGGCGACGGCTCCCGCGCCCTCGGGCTGGAACGGCTGTTCAGGCATAGCGGATCCTCGGGTCGAGTACGGCGTACAGGAGGTCGACGACCAGGTTGCAGAGGAGGAAGACGAGGACGAGGACCGTCACGAAGCCGACGACCGTCTGGGTGTTCTGGCGCAGGATGCCCTGGTAGAGCTGGAAGCCGACGCCGTGGATGTTGAAGATCCGCTCGGTGACGATCGCGCCGCCCATGAGGAAGCCGATGTCGGCGCCGAGGAAGGTGACGACGGGGATCAGGGAGTTGCGCAGGAGGTGCCGGGTGACCACCCGGTGCCGGGGCAGGCCCTTGGCGACGGCCGTGCGGACGTAGTCGGAGCGCCGGTTCTCCGCGATGGAGGTGCGGGTCAGACGGGTGACGTAGGCGAGGGAGACCGTGGCCAGGACGAGGCCCGGCAGGAGCAGTTCGCCGAAGGGGGCGGCCGGGGAGACCGACGGGCGGATCCAGCCCCACTCCACGCCGAGCAGCAGCTGGAGCAGCAGGCCGGTGACGAAGGTGGGGACGGAGATGACGACGAGGGTGAGCAGCAGGACGCCGGTGTCGACGGGGCGGCCGCGGCGCAGGCCGGTGAGGACGCCCAGCGTGACGCCGACGACGATCTCGAAGAGGATCGCCACGATCGTGAGCCGGAGGGTCACGGGGAACGCCGTCGACATCAGCTCGGTGACCTCCTGGCCGTTGAACGCCGTGCCGAAGTCCCCGGTGAAGACGTTCCCCATGTAGGTCAGGTACTGCTGCCACACGGGCATGTCGAGGCCGAACTCCTGGCGCAGCCGGGTCGCCGTCGCCGGGTCGCACTGCCGGTCGCCGCACAGGCCCGCGATGGGGTCGCCCATCACATGGACCATGAGGAAGATCAGCAGGGTGGCTCCGATGAACACCGGGACCATCTGGAGCAGGCGGCGTACGACGTACTGGCCCATGGCGGGCTCAGCCGACCTTGATCTCGTGGTAGACGGGGACGCTGAAGGGGTTGAGGGCCACGTTGGACAGCCGCTGCGACCAGCCGGCGCTGCCGTTCTGGTACCAGAGCGGGATGGAGGCCATGTTGTCCCGGACGACCTCCTCGGCCTTCTGGAACATCCGCACGGCCTTCGCGGGGTCCGTCTCGGCGTTCGCCTCGTCGACGAGCCGGTCGAACTCCTTGCTCGAGAACTTGCCGTCGTTGGAGGAGGCGTTGGTGTAGTAGAGCGGCTGGAGGAAGTTCTGGGTGAGCGGGTAGTCCATCTGCCAGCCCGCCCGGAACGGGCCGGACAGCTTCTGGGTCGTGGACTTGCTGCGGAAGTCGGCGAAGGTGCCGATCGGGTTGCCGACGCAGGCCCGGTCGTTGTCCAGGGCGTTGTTGATGGAGTTGCAGACGGCGTCGACCCACAGCTTGTGGGAGCCGGTGTCCGCGTTGTAGGTGATCTTCACCTGCCCGCCGGGCAGCCCGCCGCCCTCCTTGATCAGCTTCTTCGCGGCGGCGGCGTCGTACCGGCACCACTCGCCGCACAGCCCCGCCTTGTAGCCGCCGTCCTTGCCGAGGACGGGTGAGGTCCAGTCGGTGGCGGGGGTACGGGTCTTGTCGAAGATGGTGTCGGTGATCTGCTCGCGGTCGATCGCCCGGGACAGCCCCTTGCGGACCTTGACCGAGCCGGCGGTGTTCCATTCCCTGTCGTAGTGGGGGAAGGCCAGGGTCTGGATGATGCCGGCGGGGGTGCTGAGGTAGCGGTCGCCGAGGTCGCCGCGGACGTTCTTGAGCTGTTGGGCGGGGACGTCGTCGACGAGGTCGAGGTTGCCGGCCATCAGGTCGGTGTAGGCCGTGTTGTTGTCCGTGTAGACCTTGAGGGTGACGCCGCCGTTCTGTGCCGCGTCCGGGCCCGGGTAGGTGTCCCACTTCGTCAGGCGCATCTCGGAGCCCTTGGTGTACGACTCCACCGTGTAGGGGCCGTTGCCGACGGGCTTGGCCAGCCAGCCTGCGTGGTCGTCGTAGAACGCCCTCGGCAACGGGACGAAGGCGTTGTAGCCGAGGGTGTCGGGGAAGCCGGAGAACTTCTGGCTGAGCCGGACGGTGAACGTCCGGTCGTCGACGACCTTCAGTCCGGACAGGGTGTCGGCGCGCTGTTCGCCCTGCTCCGGGTGGACCTGGTCGTAGCCCTCGATGTAGCTGAAGAAGTAGGCGTTCTTCTGGTTGTTCTTCAGGCTCGCGCCGTAGTTCCAGGCGTCCACGAAGGACCTGGCGGTGACCTTCTCGCCGTTGCTGAAGGTCCAGCCGTCCTTGAGGGTGATCGTGTAGGTGCGCGAGTCGGGGGTCTCGATCTTCTCGGCGAGCATGTCCTCGGCGGCGCCGGTCTTCGGGTCGTACTGCTTCAGGCCCCGGAAGATCATGGAGAGGACCTTGCCGCCCTGTACCTCGTTGGTGTTGGCGGGCTCCAGCGGGTTCTGCGGGTCGGTCCACGAGGAGCTGAACACGGCGCCGCCGGCGCCCGCGCTGTCGCCCCCGCCTCCGCAGGCCGTGGCCGCGAGTGCGACCACCACCGCGCATACGGCCCGTCCGGCGTGCGTGGCTCCCCGCATGGAGGCCTCCTCTGTGTGCGCTGCGCTGGTCGGCGCCGAGACGCCGATCCCTTATCGGTCAATATCAACCCATAAGGTGCGCAACGCATGAGTACGCCCCCCTTTCGGGGTGGGGAGGAGGCCGACCGCCCCGGGTCAGGCGGCGCCCGCCTCCCGGCCCGGCCGGTGGGCCCGGCCGACGACGGCCGCCACCTCCGCACGGGACGAGACCCGGAGCTTTTTGAAGATCCGGCCCAGATGGGTCTCGACCGTCTTGTGGCTGATGGCCAGTGCCCGGGCGATCTGCTGGTTCGTCCGTCCGCCGCTGACCAGGACGGCGATCTCCGTCTCCCGGTTGCTCAGCGAGCCCAGCGGCCGGGGCGCGGCACCGACGTCCGGCGTCGGCGACGGCCCGGCGTCCGATACGTCGTCCACCACCTCGTCCGGGCCCGCGTCCTGGAGGGCGGCGAGCGCGGCGCACAGCGCGCCGGCCTCCTGCCGCAGGCGTTCGCTGTCGGTGCCCGCCGCGGCGTACTGCGCGCACGCGGCGTGCCGGGCGGCGCCCGCGGCATCTCCCCGGCTCAGGTCCAGGGCGCCCACGGCCGCGGCGAATCCGGGCACCAGGGCACGCAGCGAGCGGGACTCGGCGAGACGCAGCCCGCGTTCGTGGTGTCCACGCGCCGCCTCCTCACGTCCCAGGGCCGACTCGGCCACCGCCAGCCAGAAGACGCCGTCGAGATGGGGTACGACGGCTGTGCCGGAGAGACCGTCCAGCAGTCGGGCGGCGACCACCGAGTGGAGTTCGGCGTGCTCGGCCGCCCCGGAGCGGGCCGCCGCGGCGGCGATCAGGGCGTGGGCCCGGCCGCGCGCGGCTCCGGCCAGCGTTTCGAGCGCGCCGAGCAGTTCGGTGACCAGCGCTCCGTCCGGGGCGCCGATACGGGCGTCCAACTGACCGACCAGCCGGTCTGCCAGGAGCATGCCGGGCCGGGCCGGGCCGAGGCCGGTGACGTCGTGGTCCGCGTCGCGGGACTCGGTCGCCGGGGCCGCGGCCGCCAGTTCCGCGCCGGCCTCCGGATGCCGGCCGAGCAGCCTGAGCGCCAGGGCACGCCAGCGCGCCGCCTCCGCCGCGACAGCGACGTCCGGTGCGCTCTCGTCCCGCGGCATGGGCAGCACCCGCAGTGCCTCGCCGAGCCGTCCGTCGAGCACCAGGGCCGCGCCGAGCACGAGCCGCGCACGGTGACCGCTGTCCAGCGCCCTGCGCGCCCAGTCCGCCGCCCGCGCCGGGTCGGCCCACAACCGGGCGCTCGCCGCGGCGAGGAGGGTGCGGGAGCGGTCGGCGCTGTCGACGGTGGTGAGGGCGCGGTCGAGGTGGTCGGCGAGGATCGCTGGGGAGTGGTCGCCCGGACCGGAGAGGGCCTGGGCGGCGCGGGCATGGGCGCCGAGGAGCCAGCCGGGGCCGGCCGACTGGTAGGCCGCGGCGCGCAGCAGCGGGTTGCTGAAGCGCAGGCGGGCCGCGCCGTCGTCGGCACGCAGCAGGTCCTGCCGTATCAACTCGTCGATGGCGCGGCGCAGTTCGGCGTCGGTCACCTGGGCCACGGCCTGGAGCACGTCGAGTCCGCACGGTTCGCCCACGACCGAGGCCGCCTCGGCGACCAGCCGGCCGAGGTCCGACAGACCGCGGAAGTCACGCAGGCTCTCGGTGAGGACGTCGAGCGGCAGGACGTGGCCGCCGGTCTCCAGGAGCGAACGGGTGGCGGCGAACGCCTTCAGCAGACCGGGGTTGCGTCCCGAGCCGGTGAGCATCGACGCGCACCGGGTGCGGCTGAGATCGCCGGGCAGCAGTGCGCGGGCGGCCTCGTCGGACAGTTCGGGCGGGCCGACCCGGCGGGTCAGGCCGGTGCCCACCGCCAGGTTGAGCACGCTGCGCAGGCCGAGGTCCACCTGGCGCGGCCGGTGCGTGAGGGCGATCACCACGTCTCCCTGCGGCGGATGCCTGAGCAGGTACGACAGCAGGGCGAGCGACGCCTCGTCCGCCCAGTGCACGTTGTCGAGGCCCAGCAGCAGCCCGCCGTCCGCGCCGAGCGAGCCGAGCAGGGCGCGTACGGCACGGAAGACGCGGTAGCGCTCCAGCGGGTCGGCGGGGAAGAGACGGGGCTCGGCGGCGGGCACCGAGGGGAAGACGGTGGCCAGGGCGGCGGCCTGACCGTCCGTCCAGGCGTCGAGCAGTTCGGGAGCGCAGCCGGCCAGCAGATCGTCGAGCGCGTCCACGAAGACACCGAAGGCGACATTGGGCAGCGTGCGCGATTCGGCATATCCCGAGACGGCTCTCCAACCGCGTCCGGTGGCCTCGTCGAGAATATGGGAGAGCAGGACACTCTTACCGGTCCAGCGGTCTCCCTGGATTTCGATCACCGAATAGGTGCGGGAAGCTCCGAGAAACGACTCCGTCGCGCCGTTCCACGCTGCGTCGCCCTGCGCGGGAGTTGGATTTCCAGTGCTGATGAGCGGCGGAAGATGGGCCTCGATAGTCATGTGAGAAAGCCTCTTCGACGAGAAGTTCGCAAGGGCTGGTGACCCGGAACAAATTGCGCGAGGGGAACGGCTTGTGGCCGTTTCTCCCCGCTCCTCACTGCCAGCCGGTGGTGTCCTTCGACGCCTGTACGACGGCCACCGGAGCGGTGGCGGACGCGGGCGCGGCGGACGCGTGTCCCGCGGCGGCGACCTGGAGGGCCAGCGGCAGGACGAGCGCGGCGATGGCGAGGCGAACCCTGGTCATGTCAACTCCCGAGAGGGTGCGGGCGGTTCCGTGGCGCGACGGAGCACATGGCGTCGCCGCCCGCACCCCCGTGCCGTTCACCACTCACTTTTCACGATGCCGAGGCGCCGTGTCACCGCTCGGACCTGTCCTGATCCTGCAATGGCACATACCGTTCACCTGCGCCGTCCGACAGCAGCAGGTCGTAGAACGGGGCCACCAGCGGCACACCGCAGGAGACGATCTCCGCGTCCAGCAACGGCGGTCGCAGCCCGAGCGCCCTGAGCACGAGGGCGCGCGCCGTGCGCTCCGCGCTCTCCAGCGAAGGGGCGGTCACATACAGGCCGAGCACGAGCAGGTCCGAGCGGTCGGTGTGGACCACGACGTGTTCCACGTGCTCGGCGGGTTGCGCGAGTGACGACAGGGAATTTCGCAAGTCCGTGGGAACGGCGGCATCGGAGGTCCGCCGCAAATGCACATGGACTAGATACATGAGTAGGCATCCGGGAAGTCGTGCGCATCGGAGCGATGCGCGTCGGCAGGGTGGCATATCCCGGCCTGAACATGTTTCTGCCAGGGCGAGATCACGACGGGGCCGAAGATGGTGCCCCAGAATCGTGTGCGCCGCGCAGGGTGGGGCGGCGCCGGTATCGCCGGTGGAAAACCGAACAGGAAGCTGACTTCCGACCCGTTCTCCCAAGGCCGGTCCTTCACGGAGGATTCCATGAGTAACATACGCCATCCGATGAGCCGCCGGGCCGGACTTGCGTTCGCCGTTCTCGGAGAGGTCCGCCTCTGGCGCGACGGGGTCGAGGTCCCGCTGGGTCCGCCCCGCGGACGTGCCCTGCTCGCCGCGCTGTTGCTGCGCGAGGGAGCGCCGGTGGACCGGGACCACATCCTGGGCGGTCTGTGGGGCGACTCCTTTCATGTGGACGGCGCCAACCTCGTGCAGGTGTACGTGTCGAAGCTGCGCCGGCTCCTCGAACCCGACCGCGCGCCCAGGGCCGCCGCATCACTGCTGCCCCGGGTCGGCAACGCCTACCGGCTGGCGGTCGAGGCGGACCAGTGGGATCTGGGGTGCTTCCAGCGGGCGCGCACGGAGGCACGCGAGCTGCGGTCGGCCGGTCGACTCGCGGAGGCGGCACGGGCGTTGGGCGACGCCTTCGCGCTCTGGCCGGGTCCGGCCCTGACCGGGGTCGAGGGCCCGCTGCTGGACGTCGAACGCGTCCGGCTGGCCGAACTGCGCCTGGCGGCCACCGAGGAGCACCTCGAACTCGCCCTGGAGACCGGCGCGGAGGACGACGTGATCCCCGCGCTTCTCACGCTCACCCGTGAACACCCGTACCGGGAACGGCTGTGGGCGCTGCTGATGGTGGCGCTGTACCGAGGCAGCCGGCAGGCGGACGCGCTCGCCGCGTACCGCAGGGCCGCCCGCGCCCTCAAGGACGACCTCGGGCTCTCCCCCGGCCCCGAACTGCGCCGCGTCGAGGAGGCGATCCTGGCCGGCGTGCCCAGCGCCACGCTGGCCGCGCGGCCCCGCGCCGGTTCGGTCCGGCCGCCGCAGCACCGGTCGGGTGGCGCGCCGGGCCGGCCGCGGCTGACCCTGGTGCACGGCACGGGCGGCGGTGCCACGCCGTCCCGCGGGGCGGCCGTACCGCCGTATCGCGCACGGCGGCTCGGCGACCGGCACTGAGCCCTGCCTGCCTACGACGTCGGCTCCGCTTGTTCGCCGGTCTCCCACTCGGGGCTGCCGGTGATCTCCACGACGGCGCTGGTGCAGCTGTACCCGGTGCCGCCGCCGACCAGCAGCACGAGGTCGCCGGGGTGGACGGCGCGCCGCTCCATGAGGTCGTTGAGGCCCGCGAAGTGGTCACCGGCGCCCAGGTGGCCGACCTCGCCGCAGAACTCCCAGTTGGAGATCTTCTCGGGCACCCCGAGCTGGAGCTCCAACTGCCAGCGCATCCGGGAGCGTCCGGTGGCGTTGAGGACCACGCGCGTGATGTCCGCCATCTTCACTCCGGCCTCGTCGAGGGCACGGTGGACCGACTGGTCGGCGATCTCGGCGATGCGCAGGCCGGCCTGGCGGGCGAGGGCGGGCGTGTGGAGGAAGGCGTCGGCCCGGGCGCTGAGGTCGACGGGCGTCGAGGTGTCCGGCAGGGCGTCGAGGGCGGCTCCGCGGGCGACGGCCTCCAGGGAGTTGTCCACGGCGGTCGCCGTGGAGAGCAGGCGGGCGAACCCGGCGCGGGAGGAGAGCACCAGGGCGGTGCCGCCGTCGCCGTAGACCAGGCCGCGTTCGCAGCGCCAGCGGTCGAAGGCCGGTGCGGCGAAGCGGTCCGCGGTGGTGAGCAGGGCGGCGTCGTCGGGGCCCAGCAGCCGGGCGGCGTGTTCGAGCGCGGCGAGTCCGGCGTTGCACGACTGGAGCAGTTCGAGCGCCGGAACGTCCGCGCCGACGGTCCGGTGGGCGATGTACGAGGCGGGGGCCCACATCTCGGCGCCCTGGAACCAGGTGCGGCTGTGGAGGACGGACGTGACGTCCTGGCGGGCCGGCCCCGAGCGGGACAGCGCGACCCGGGCGGCGGCGACCGCCATGTCCGGCGGGGACGGCTGGTTCTCGCCGTCCGCGGCGGTGACCGAGACAATGCGGTTCGCCTGATGTTCATCGGTGTCGTATTGACCCGAGGCCAAGGCTTCCTCGACACGTTTGCGTTTCGGCAGCCAGCTGCCGGTTCCCGCAATGTGTACTTCATTCCAGCGCATGCCTCTCCCATCCCAAGACTCCGCGAGAGATATCCGGAGTCACTGCTCAGGAAATGATCGCGGACACCTCTTGGGCGCCACTGTCCGATCACTTACAGACGACTGAAATCCGTAGAAGTAAACTTTCTGACCATTTAGAAAAAACGTCGAAAAAAGGGGCATACAGGACTGCGTGAGCGGTTATACTGACGCTCGCCATCAGGATGCTCACTGACCATGAGCCTGTACGGGGGAGGGCTGTTTGTCGAACAGTCTTGACATTGGGGGCGACGCCGCACGCGTCTATCGGGCGATGCTGGCGCATCCGAGTATGGATCTCCAGGAGCTCAGGAATTGCACCGGTCTGCCGGAAGACGATCTCCGTGAGCAACTGGACAGACTGAGTGAGCTTTCCCTGGTCCGCCCGTCGACCAGCGAGCCTGGCGCGCTGCACGCGGTGGGGCCTCAGGTGGCGACAAAGCTCATCCTCGCGCGCCAGGAAGCCCGTCTGGCCGCGGAACAGAAAAAGACGGCCGATATCCGTCTGGCCATGGAGGAGCTCTCCGAGGAATTCCGGCAGGGATTCAGCTCCGGCGTGGACGGAATCGACGCGGCCCAGGGAATCGACGAAATTCGTGACCGTATCCACCTGCTGTGCTCCGAAGTGCGCGAGGAAGTCATGGCCATGGCTCCCTCCGGCGCGCAGACGGCCGAGAACATGGAATCAGCCAAACCGCAGGACGCGGAATTGCTGGCCCGAGGTGTGCGCATGCGCACGCTTTACCAGGACAGCCTGCGCAACGACCGGCCGACGGTGAACTACGCGGCATGGCTGACGAGTTCGGGCGGCCAGGTCCGTACAGCACCGACCCTTCCCGTCCGGCTGCTGATCTTCGACCGGTCCACGGCGATCATTCCCATGGACGCCCATGGCGGTGGCAGTCGGGCCCTGTTCGTCCGCAGCGGCGGTGTGCTGCTGGCCCTGTGCGAGCTCTTCGAGGCCGCGTGGGTCAACGCCGCGCCGCTCGGCGACGGCTCGCACAAGGAGCGGGAGCGTGAGCGGGGCCAGGAGTCGCTGGTGTCGCCCGAGCACGAGTACCTCCGGCTGCTCGCGCAGGGGCACACCGACGAGACGATCGCCAAACGGCTGGGCGTCTCCCCCCGCACGGCCCGCCGTATCGCCGCCCAGCTGATGGAGAAGCTCGGCGCGCGCAGCAGGTTCCAGGCCGGCGTGGAGGCGGCCCTGCGGGGCTGGGTGCAGACGGTCGACCCGTGAGCCGGCCGCACCGGGCCTACGGCGTGTCCCGCGGGCCGAAGACCCGGAAGGTCGGGTCGCCGGCGATGCGGGTCAGCAGGGTGCGGTAGTCGGCGGCGATGTCGTGGGCGCGTTCGGGTGTGTAGGCGGCGGTGCGGTGGGTGACGATGATGTCCGTGCCGCTCGCACCCGAGGTGACCCGCAGGGCGAGGTCGCGCTCGGCGCGGTCCCAGGGGAGGTCGACGGCCGGTTCGGCGCGTAGGCCGGGACCGATGTCCAGGCCGACGTCGGGGTCGCTCTCCTCGGTGAACAGCACCCGCGTGAGGTCCCGTCGGCCTGCGGCCGGCGCCCGTCGAAGCGCGCTCACCACGTCGTCCAGCGGCAGCTCGTGGTGCTCGAAGTCGGCCACCGTGTGCTGCCGCACCTGACGCAGCACGTCCAGGTAGGAGGGGTCGCCCGACAGGTCGGCCCGCAGCAGCAGGTAGTTGATGAACGCCCCGACCGTGCGCCCCAGCTCCGGCCGGTCGCGGTAGGAGTACGGGGTGGTGACGAGGACGTCGCGCTGCCCGGAGCGCCGGGCGAGCAGGATGTGCAGGGCGCTCAGGGTGACCATGAACAGGGTGGAGTTGTGCCGCCGCGCCAGCTCCCGGAGTGCCGCGACGACGTCGTCGGGGACGGCGAGCCGGAGGGTGCGGCCCTCGGGGCCCGAGCCGCCCGGGCCGTCGGCCGGGGGTGCCACCGGGACGGCGCCGTCCAGCCGCCGCGTCCAGTAGTCCACCAGGTTCCGGTGCTCCGGGCCGCTCAGCCGCTCGTTCTGCCACACCGCCAGGTCACCGGGCTGGACCGGGAGTTCCGGCAGCGGGGACGGCAGTCCGGACGAGAACGCCAGGTACAGCGCGCCGAGGTCCTCGATCACGATCTGGGTGGTCGCCAGGTCGCTGATGGCGTGGTGCAGGACCAGGACGACCAGATGCTCCCGCGCGCTCAGCCGCAGCACCTTCAGCCGCACCAGGTCGTCCTCGCCGGGATCGAAGGGCTCGGTGATGACGGCCGCCGCGCTGTCGGTGACGGCTTCGGGGCTCACGTCGGCGGTCAGCAGCGGCACACGATGCCCGACGGGCCGTACGACCTGGAGGAGTTCGCCCCGCTCGTCCAGCCGGAACCTGGTGCGCAGCGCCTCGTGGCGGTCGACGAGCGCGGCGTAGGCGCGGGCCAGGACCGTGGTGTCCAGCGGCCCGTGGAGCCTGACCCCGCCCACGGTGATCCAGGTGTTGGACCCGGGGTGCTCATGGTGCAGGTCCCACATCAGGCGCTGGATCCGGGACGCCGGGAAGACCGTGTCGTCACCGGAGCCGGAGCGCGCCAGCCGGGGGATCCCGGGGCGGGCGGTCTTCTGGCGGCGGGCCAGCAGGGTGGCCTCCAGCCGGGCGCGGGCGGCGAGTTCCGCGTCGGTCGTCGTCATGCCGGGCCCGCCTGTTCGCTCTCCGCGCGCAGTTGCTCGAAGATCCGGTTGCCGAGTTCCTCGACGGTCGGTTCGATCGCGAACAGCACCCGGAACGGAATCCGCACCCCCAGTTCCTCGTCCACGTCCGCGAGCATCCGGACGGCGCTCAGCGAATGGCCGCCCAGTTCGAAGAAGTTGTCGTGGATACCGACGCGCCGCACGCCGAGGACCTCGGCCCAGATCCGCGCGAGTTCCTCCTCGACGGGGGTGCGGGGCGCCACGTACTCGGCGGCCGCGACAGCCTGGCCCGGGTCCGGCAGCGCGCTCCGGTCGATCTTGCCGTTGGCGCTCAACGGCAGCTCGTCGAGGAGGACGTACGCCTTCGGGACCATCCAGTCGGGCAGCCGCTCGGCGAGGAAGTCCCGCAGCCGGGCCGGCTCGACCTCCGTGCCGGGGACCGGGACCGGATAGGCGACCAGCCGGGTGTCGCCGCGTGCGTCCTGGCGGGCCACGACCGCACAGCCCGTCAGGTCGGGGTGCTGGGCCAGGACGGCCTCGACCTCGCCGGGCTCGACCCGGTAGCCGCGGATCTTGACCTGCCCGTCGGCCCGGCCGACGAACACGAGGGTGCCGTCGGCGAGCCGGCGCACCAGGTCCCCGGTGCGGTAGAGGCGTCCGCCGGGCCGTGCGGAGTGCGGGTCGGGCAGGAAGCGCTCGGCGGTCAGGCCGGGCCGCGCGTGGTAGCCGAGCCCGACGGTGGGCCCGCCCAGGTACAGCTCGCCGGCCGCGCCCGTGGGCACCGGCTCCAGCCACTCGTCCAGGACGTACGCGGGGAAGCCCGCCAGCGGACGGCCGAGCGGCACGATCGCCTCGGGGGCCCCGCTGTAGTCGACCGTGGCCATGACGGTGATGCAGGACGCCTCGGTGACGCCGTAGGCCTGGACGAGCCGTCCCGGCCACTTCTGCCACGGCAGGATCTGGCCCAGCGCCGGGGCGGCCTCGCTGCCGAAGACCAGGACGCGGACCCGGGGCGGGATCGCGGCGCGCTCGGCGTCGGTCATGGCGGCCATCCGGGACGGGGTGACCGACAGGATGGTGGTGTCCGTCTCCCGGACCAGGTCCCACAGTTCGTGGGTGGCCATCGGCGGGTCCCCGTCGGGCAGGACGACGGTGCTGCCGCTCAGCAGGTGCGGGTGGATCTCCTCGCCGACGACGTCGAAGCCGAGCGGCGCCAGTTGCAGGCCCCGCTCCCCCGGGCCCAGTTCATGGGTGTGGGCGAGGGCGCGGTACAGGCGCAGGACGCCCCGGTGGGTGTTCATCGCGCCCTTGGGGCGGCCGGTCGATCCGGAGGTGTAGATGAGGTAGGCGAGATGGCCGGGGGTGATGTCCGCGGGCAGGGGCAGGTCGTCCGGCGCGGTCAGGGGCGTGTCCACGAGGATCCGGTCGAGGGTGCCGAGCCCCGCCGCGTCGCTCATCGGGGTGCTGGTGACGACGTGGGCGGCGCCCGAGTCGGACAGCATGTACGCGATGCGGTCGGCCGGGTAGTCGGGGTCGAGCGGGACGTAGTACGCGCCCGCCTTGACGATGCCGAGGTAGGTGACGACCAGTTCCGGGGAGCGGGCGAGGTGCACGGCGACCGGGGTGCCGGTGGTGACACCGCGGGCGCGCAGATGCCGGGCCAGCCGGTCGGAGGCGTGGTCGAGTTCGGCGTAGGTGAGCGCCCGGTCGCCGCAGACCACCGCGGTCGCCTCCGGGGTCGCGGCGGCCTGCCGGCCGAACGCGCCGTGCAGGGTGTCGGGCGCGTCGGCGAAGTCGGCCTCGTCGACGTGCAGCAGCGCCGCCCGCTCGGCGTCCTGGAGCAGCCGCAGCCGGGAGACGGGTGTGGCGGGATCGGTCACCGCGGCCGTCAGCAGGGTGACGAACTCGCGGCCCATGCGCGCGATGGTGTCGGCGTCGAACAGCTCGGTGCTGTACTCCAGGCCGCCGTGCCAGCCGTCGGGTCCGGGGACGAGTTCCAGGGACAGCTCGAACATCGTGGTGCCGGTGTCCACGTGCACGGGCTCGAAGTCGAGTCCGCCGGCCGTCCAGCCGTCCTGCGGGATGTTCTGCAGCGACAGCATCACCTGGGCGAGGGGCCCGCCCAGCCCGGAGTGCCGCGGCGGACGCAGTTCCTCCACCAGCTTCTCGTACGGCAGGTCCTGGTGGGCGTAGGCCTGCAGGCAGGTCTCCCGGGCGCGGCTCAGCAGCTGGGCGAAGGTGGGGTCGCCGCCGCTGTCCATGCGCAGGGCGAGCGTGTTGACGAAGAAGCCGATGACCCCGGCGATTTCGGTGCGGTGACGGCCGGCGACCGGCGAGGCCACGGAGAAGTCGTGGCTGCCGGAGTAGCGGGAGAGCAGCGCGGTGAACGCCGCGAGGCAGAACATGTAGGGGGTCGCCTCGTGCGCGCGGGCCATGCGCTCCACCCTGGCGACCAGGTCGGCGGGCACCTCGAAGGCGTGCGTCGCGCCGGCCGAGGACAGCTCCGCGGGGCGGGGCCGGGCGGTGGGCAGCTGGAGCGGGGTGAGGCCGGTGAGGCGGGTGCGCCAGTGGTCGACGAGCCGGTCCAGCGCGGGGCCCTGGAGGGTGTCGCGCTGCCAGGCCGCGTAGTCGACGTACTGGATGTCGAGCGGTTCGAGCCGGGGCGGGCGGCCCTCGACGTGCGCCTCGTAGTGCTGGGACAGTTCCTGGAAGAGGACCGCGTTGGACCAGCCGTCGGTGACGATGTGGTGCAGCGTCAGGACGGCGACGTGGTCGTCCGGGGCGCGGCGCAGCAGCCGCATCCGGAGCAGCGGGCCGGTGGCCAGGTCGAAGGGCCGCTCGACCTCGGCGCGGATCGCCGCCGGCAGCTCCTCCTCGGTCACCTCGTCCACGGGCAGGTCCAGGCGGAGCGTCGGCAGGATCACCTGGAGCGGTTCCACTCCGTCGAAGTGGAACACGGTGCGCAGCGACTCGTGCCGCTCGACGACCGCGTCGAGCGACCGGCGCAGCGCGTCGGTGTCCAGTTTGCCGCGCACCCGTACCGCCGCGACCACGTTGTAGGTGGCGGTGCCCGGCTCGACCCGGTCGAGCAGCCACAGGCTCCGCTGGGCGAAGGAGGCTTCGGCCATCAGGGACTCGTCGGCCTCGTCGGACTGCTCGGCCGTCAGGTTTTCGTCGAACATCTCGTCTTCCGTTGTCGCGGCGGGATTCGGGTGCGCGGGGCCGGTCAGACCAGGACGCGGTCTGCCGCCGTCTCCCGGCTGTCCCGGGACTTGCGCAGATCGCGCGTGACCGTGGCCTTCTTCAGCCAGCGGTCGGTGCCGTCGTAACGGGCGGTGAAGGCACGCCGGCCGTGCACCGCCAGGTAGTTGTCGACCACGAGCAGGCCGCCCGCGCCGACGACCACGTCCTGCTGGACCCGTTCCAGCTCGGTGACCAGCGCCTTCAGCGCCTGCTCGGCCTCGGTGTCGTCGTCGACGCAGCGCATGAAGAACGGGTCGATGCGCAGGAACGGCGAGTCGGCCGCGCCGAACAGGACGGCCACGGGCTCGGGGGTCTCCCGCATCCGGATCATGCGCATCAGGCCCGGGTGGTGCGGGTCGCGCGCGGCCAGCTGCCGCAGGTGCTCGTCGTCCGGGAGGATGTAGAACCGCGGTTCGGCGAGCAACCGCCGGACGTCGTCGGGCAGTTGCACGTCCCGGACGGAGGACAGGGTGGTCGGCACCCGGTCGTGGTTGCGGACGCCGAACAGCAGCAGGTAGTCGCAGCGGTACGGGTGGAAGCCGTCCTCGGTGTGCCACTCCAGCAGGGTGTCGCTGCCGTGGCCGCTCTGCTGGTCCTCCTCGCCCGCTATCGGCAGGACGTTCTGGATGGGGCGCCCGGCCTGGAGGGTGGACCAGCCGAAGACGTCGCCCAGGCAGCGGCTGACCAGGGCGAGGAAGAACTCCTCACGCCGGGCCCGCACCGAGGCGGCGGCGGCCTGCCAGTCGCCCGGGGTGGGCCCCACGACCGTGTCGTCGACCGGCAGTCCGAAGATCTGCAGACCGGCGGCCGGGTCGGTGCGCCGGAAGTCCTCCAGGGCCGCGCGCAGGCCGGTGGGCAGCCGGGCCGCGTACTCCCACGCGTCGTCGTGGAAGCGCATCTCGCCCGGGTCCCGCTCGCTGCGGACGAGGTCGGCCAGGAGCACCTCCAGCTGGGCGACCTCGTCCGCGGACAGGTCGTAGCGCGGCAGGGGTTCGGCGTACGTCGCCATGTACTTCCCTCTCTTTTGCATGTGGTCGGGCCGGTGGCGATGGACCGCGTTCGCCGCGGTCATCCGCGCGCTGTCACCGGCGCTCTCCCGCGGTGTCGGCGGGCAGCCGCAGGGCGCCGTCCGCGGCACGGCCCGCGCGGTAGCGGGAGCGGTCGACCCGGCGCGGCCCGGAGCCCGGACCGGCGGCGGCCGACGGCGCGGTGCCCGCGCTCTGCTCCACGAAGGCGGCGATGGCGGCCACCGTGGGCGTCTCGAAGAGCAGCCGCAGCGGCGGGACGGTGCCGAACTCCGAGCGCACGCGCTCGACCAGCCGGGACATCATCAGCGAGTGGGCGCCCAGGTCGAACAGGTCGTCGCCGCGCCCGATCCGGGTCTGCGGCAGCAGCCCCGAGGCGATCTCGGCGATCTTGATCTCCACCGGGCCCAGCGGTGCCTCGAAGCCGGCGTCCTGCGCCGGTCCGGCGGCCTCGTCGGGGTCGGGCAGCGCGCGCCGGTCGATCTTGCCGCTGGCGGTGAGCGGCATCGTCTCCAGCACGGTGAGCACGGAGGGCACGGCGTACGCCGGCAGCCAGGCCTTCAGGGCCTCGCGCAGGGCGCCGGGGTCCACCGCGGTTCCGGTGGGCTCGACGTAGGCGGCGAGCCGGGCGTCGGAGCCGGTGCCGTCCACGATGACGGCGGCCCGGCGCACGGACTCCAGGCGCTCCAGCGTGGACTCGATCTCGCCCAGTTCGATGCGGTGCCCGTGCACCTTGACCTGGGTGTCGGCCCGGCCCACGAACATCACCCGCCCGTCGGCACGCATCCGGACCAGGTCACCGGTGCGGTAGAGACGGGCGCCCGGGCGGCCGGAGAAGGGGTCGGGCACGAAGCGGCCGGCGGTCAGCCCCGGGCAGCCGAGGTAGCCGTGGGCCAGGCCGTCGCCGCCGATGTGCAGTTCGCCGGTGCTGCCCAGCGGCACCGGTCGCATGGCCTCGTCGAGGACGTACAGCCGGGTGTTGGCCAGCGGCCGGCCGAGCGGCACGTCGTCGCCGGGGGTCGTCACCCGCTCCCGCAGCGACCATACGGTGGTCTCCGTGGGGCCGTACATGTTCCACAACTCGGCGCCCCGGGCGGGCAGTTCGCGGGTGAGCTCGGCCGGCATCCGCTCGCCGCCGCACAGCGCGGTCAGGCCGGGGGTGCCCTTCCAGCCGGCGTCGAGCAGCAGTTGCCAGGTCACCGGCGTGGCCTGGAGCCGGGTGATGCCGGGGCCCTCCAGGCAGGCGCGCAGCCGGGCGCCCTGGGCGGCGGTGGCGGCGTCGGCGATGTGCAGGGTGGCGCCGCTGACCAGCGGCAGGTAGTAGTCCAGGGCCGCGATGTCGAAGGACGGGGTGGTGACCGAGAGCCAGCCGTCCCGCGCCGTCATGGACAGGTCGCGGCCCGTCGCCAGGACCAGGTTGGCCAATCCCCGGTGCGGTACGAGCACGCCCTTGGGCTTGCCGGTGGATCCCGAGGTGTAGATGACGTACGCCGGGGAGTCCTCGGGGAGGGGCACGGCCGGGGGCAGGTCCGCCTCGACGCCGTCGTACGGCGCGAGGACGCGGGCGCCCTCGATGTGCTGCTCCGTCAGGATCGCGGCCGCGCGGGCGTCCTCCAGCAGGAACGCGAGCCGGTCGGGCGGCAGCGCCGGGTCGAGCGGCAGATAGGTGGCGCCCGACTTCAGGACACCCAGCAGGACGGCGGGGAGCACGGGGGTGCGCTCCATCAGTACGGCCACGATGGCGCCGGCACCGATGCCCTCGGCGCGCAGCCGATGCGCCAGTCCGTTGGCGAGGCGGTCGAGGCGGCCGTAGGTGAGGGCGTCGGCGGGCGCGGCCCCGGAGTCCGCCGGGCCCGTCGGGTCCGCGGAGCTCAGGGACCCCGCGGCGACCACCGCGAGGGCGTTCGGGGTGGTCTCGGCCCGGCGCTCGATCAGACCCACGACCCCGCGGTCGAAGGTGTACGGCAGGTCGGTGGCGTTCCAGTCGTCGAGCAGCCGCTGTTCGGACGCGCCGAGTACGGGCAGTTCGCCGACCGGCACCGTGGCGTCGGCGGCGACGGCGGTCAGCAGGGCGGTGATCCGGTCCGCGACGAGGCGGGCGGCGGCGTCGCTGTAGAGGTCGGTGTCGTAGCGCAGCGAGCCGACGAGGCCGTCGGCGCAGCGGCCGAGGGTGAGGTGGATGTCGAACTGGCTGCTGGTGACGGGCAGTTCGGCGCTGCGGCAGTCGAGGCCGCCGAGGGTGAAGGGGGTGCCGGCCCGGTCGACGGCCAGTGCGACCAGGGCGTCGGCCCGGGCGCCGGCCCGGGCGCCGGGGGCCTGCTGGTAGGTGAACATGGTCCGCAGCAGGGGTCGGGCGGTGCGGTCCCGGACCGGGCTGAGCCGCTCCACGAGCGCGGCGAAGGGCACGTCGTCCCCGCCGAGCGCGGTGACGGACGCGCCGTGCACGCGGCGCAGCAGCTCCGCGAACGGCTCCCGGGCGTCGACGTCCGCGCGCAGCGGCACGGTGTTGACGAGGCAGCCGACGGTGCCGGCGAGGTCGGCGTCCGAGCGGCCGTGCACGGGGGTGCCGACGACCACGTCAGGCCGGCCGGAGCTGCGGGCCAGCAGCACCTGGAACGCGGCGAGGAGGACGCCGTAGAGCGTCGTGCCCGCACCGCGGGCCAGCTCGGTGAGGGCCCGGGTGGTGGCGTCGTCCACGGCGAGGGGCAGCGCCGCGCCCCGCATCCGGGAGGTGCCGTCGGGCGCGGTGCGGTCGGCGGGCAGGGTCGTCTCGGTGGCCGCGTCGGCGAGTTGGCGGGCCCACTGCTCCAGTCGGCGTGCGCCGTCGGGCGAGGCGAGGTGGCGGCTCTGCCGGTGGGTGAAGACCGGGTAGGCGACCGGCTCGGGCAACTCGGGGGCGGTGCCGGCCAGCGCGGCCGGGTACGCGGTGTCGAGCTCGTCGAACAGCAGGGACAGCGACCACAGGTCGGACACGAGGTGGTGCGCGGTGAGCACCAGCCGGTGCCGGTCGGGGGCCTGGGTGAGCAGCCGTACCCGCAGCAGGGGGCCGGTCACGAGGTCGAGCGGTTCCTCCGCCAGCCGGGCCGCCCGCTCGGTCAGCTCCTCGTCGCTCCAGCCCGCCGCGTCCCTCTGCTCGAAGGCGGGCGGCAGCTCGGCGTGCACGCGCTGCACCGGCTGGTCGTCCACCAGCGGGAAGGTGCTGCGCAGGGCCGCGTGCCGGGCGGACACCAGGGCGAGGGCCGCTTCGAGGGCCGACGGGTCCACGGTGTCGCGGATCTCGATGTGACAGGAGATCAGGTTCGCGGCGCTGCCGGGGGCGACCTGCTCCAGGAACCACAGGGCGGACTGGTTGCGGGAGAGCGGGTGGTCGCCGGGCGCGGAGTCGGCGGCGCGGTCCTCGGCGTGGTGCGGGGTGTCCGGCCCCGCCGCGATCTGCTCGGCGAGCGAACGGGCGAGCCCGGCCAGGTCGGTGCCGAGCGCGGCCTCGACCTCCAGGTCGACGCCGAGCAGGGTGCGCAGCTCGTGCCGCAGCCGTACCGCGCCCAGCGAGTCGAGCCCGGCGGAGGAGAGCTTGAGGTCGGGGGCGAGGCTGTCGGGTGCCACGTCCAGCAGGCCGGAGACCAGGGTGCGCAGGAGGTCCAGGAGCAGCGCCGGGCGCCGCTCGGCGTCGGCGGAGCGCAGTGCGGCCACGTCGGCGTCCGTCGGACGCGCGGGTCGGGGCTCGGAGGCACCGGTCTCACCCTGCGGCGCACGGCCGTCGACGGCCAGCACGGTCAGGGAGCTGTCCAGGTAGGACGCGGCACAGACATGGCGCTGCACCTTGCCGCTCGACGTCCGGGGCAGGGTCGCGGCGCGGATCAGCACGACCGCGAGCGGCCGTACGCCATGGGTCTCGGCCACGGCGTTGCGCACGTCACGGGCGAGCGTGGCGAGGTCGCCGTCCTGGTGGTCGCGGGCCACTTCGTGGACGACGACGACGTGGTCCTCGCCGTCCACGGCGACCTGGACCGCGGCACCGCAGTGGGGACGCAGCGCGGGGTGGGTGGCCTCGACGGTGCGCTCGATGTCCTGCGGGTAGTGGTTGCGGCCCCGCACGACGAGCAGGTCCTTGAGCCGGCCGGTCACGAACAGCTCGCCGTCCCGCAGCAGTCCGAGGTCACCGGTGCGCAGGAACGCGGGCGCCTCGGGCCCGGCGTCGGCGAGCCGGGCACGGAAGGTGCGCTCGCTGTGTTCGGGCCGGTTCCAGTAGCCCTGCGCCACGCTCGGCCCCGACAGCCAGATCTCCCCGACGGCGCCCTCCTCGACCCGGGTCAGGCCGACCGGGTCGACGATCTCCAGCCGCTGGTCCTCGTCGACGCGGCCGCTGCTGACCCGGTCGAAGAGAACGGGTTCCTCGGCGCCGCTGCCGGAGGTTTCGGCCCTGTTCGCGTACGACAGCACCGGCTTGGTTCCGTGCGGCTTGCAGGAGACGATCAGGGTCGCCTCGGCCAGGCCGTAGCAGGGGGTGAAGGCCTCGGCGCGGAAGCCGGCCGGGGCGAAGGCGTCGGCGAAGCGCCGCTGGGTCTGGGCGCGGATCGGCTCGGCGCCGTTGAACGCGACCTCCCAGCGGCTGAGGTCGAGGCCGGCGACCGTCTCGGGGGTCGCGAGGTCGGCGCAGAGGTCGTAGGCGAAGTTGGGGCCGCCGCTCACGGTCGCCCCGCTCCGGGTGATCTCGCGCAGCCAGCGCAGGGGGTCGCGGCTGAACTCGGCCGGTGACATCAGGGCGCAGGAGCCGGCGTAGTACAGCGGCTGGAGCATGCCGCCGATCAGTCCCATGTCGTGGAAGAGGGGCAGCCAGGACATCCCCACGGTGTCCCGCGTGGTGCGGAACGCCCGCTGGATCTGCGCGGAGTTGTGCAGCAGGTTGCCGTGGGTCAGCAGCACGCCGCGCGGGGTCGCGGTGGAACCCGAGGTGTACTGGAGGAAGGCGAGGGTGTCGGGTCCGACGTCGGGGCGGGTCCAGGCGGCTGCCTCGTCCTCGGGCACGAGGTCGGAGGCGACCAGCCGGAGCATCTCCATGAGGAGGCCGTCCGGGTTCTCCGGGAGCAGCCGGTCGCGGATGCGGGCCGTCGTGAGCGCCAGGGACGCGCCCGAGTCGACGACGATCGCGGCCAGCCGTTCGACGGAACGGGGCCTGCGGGTGGGCGGGTAGACGGGCACGGCGACGGCCCCCGCGTAGAGGCAGGCCACGAACGAGACGACGTAGTCCAGGCCGGGCGGCTGCAGCAGCACGACCGGCCGGCCGGCGGCGCCCTCCCGCTGGAGCCGGGCGGCGGTCGCCCTGGCCAGCAGGTCGAGCCTGCCGTAGGTCAGGACCTGGGGGGCCTCGTCCTCCGTCCCGGAGAACGTGAAGGCCGTCCGTCCCGGGTCCGTCGCCGCCGTGGAGGCGATCACGGAGATCCAGTTCTGGTGCGCTTGGGGGGCGTTCACGTATCTGCGTTCCTCGTCGCTCGGGCCGGTGCTTGCGGGGCGGTGGGGGCCGGTGGCCGGGGTCAGGCGCCTTCGGCGGCGAGGGCCTCGCGCAGGCTCAGGGGGCGCATGTCGGTCCAGGTCTCGTCGATGTGGGCGAGGCATTCGGCCTGGGTGCCCTGCTTGCCCTCGGCCGTCCAGCCGAGCGGCAGTGCACGGCCGGCCGGCCAGATCGAGTACTGCTCCTCGTGGTTGACGACGACCTGGAAGGACGTGGTGTCCGTGGTGTCCGCGCTGCTCATGGCGGTCCTCCGATCGATGGGGGTGGATGCGTGGGCGTCCGCGGAAGGTGCGGGTGGCACCGCCGGCGGTCGGGTGACCGCCGGCGGTGTCGTCTGGGCTGACGACGTGGTCCGAATGCTCCGCGAACACCGGGACGCGCAGAAAGTCAGGAGGTACCCCGACTGCGCGGCGCCGGGCCGCGCCGCATGAGGGGTTCCCCCGACTCGTAGGGCGGGCCGGGGGTTGCCACGATCTGGGTCGTGTCCGCGCTGTCAGAGAGGGGGCCGTCCCAGGTGCCCGCTTCGCTTCCCGCGCCGGTCTCCTCGCGGCGCCGTTTCGCGCCCGGTTTCGGGCGGCTGGTGTCGGCGAACACCATGTCCGGTCTCGGGGACGGCATTCGGATCATCGCGCTGTCCGTGTACGCCGCGACCGTGACCGACGACCCCGTCCAGGTCTCCCTGGTCACCGTCGCCGGCGAGCTGCCGTGGCTGCTCGTGGGCCCGTTCGCCGGAACGCTGATCGACCATGTGGACCGCTGGCGCGCGCTGTGGGTCTGCGACGCCGCGCGGTCCCTGGTGCTGGCCTGCTTCACCGCGCTGGTGCTCGCCGACCGGGTGGGCATCGCCGCGCTCGCGGTCACGGCGTTCCTGCTGACCTCGGTCGAGACGATGGCCGACAACCTCGCCCAGGCCGTCATCCCGCAGATGGTCGGCACCCGGTCCCTGGACACGGCCAACAGCCGGGTGCTGTCGGGCCGGCTGATCACCATGGAGTTCCTGGGCCCGCCGGTGGGCACGGCCCTGTTCGCGCTGGCCCATCTGCTGCCGTTCGGGGTGGCCACGGTGTGCTTCGCCGTCTCGACGGTGCTGGTGTTCGGCGTCCGCCCGGCCGGCGCGGCGAGCGGCGACAAGAGCGCCCGGCTCTCCCCGCGGCTGCTGGGCGCGCAGACCGCGCAGGGCATCCGCTGGCTGTGGCGGCACCGGCTGCTGCGCACGGTGTGCCTGCTGATGGCGCTGCTCAACTTCGCGGTCCTCGCGGTGCTGGGCATCGCCGTGCTCTACGCGATGCACACGCTGGGGGTCAGCGAGACGGTGTACGGGCTGCTGCTCCTGGTGATCGCCGCCGGCGGTCTGCTCGGACTGGCCGTCGCCCCGAAGGTCGTAGCCGTGGCCGGACGCGGCCGGTCGCTGCAACTGGTCTTCGCCATGAGCCCGTTGCCGTTCGTGGTGGCCGCGGTGACCTCGAACGCCCTCGTGGCGGCCTGCGCCCTGGTCTTCGTGGGGATCGCGGTGTCGATCTCCAACGTCATCACCACGACGCTGCGTCAGGAGCTGGTCCCCGAGGAGAGCTTCGGCCGGGTCAACGGCGCCTACCGCCTCGTCCTCAACGGGCTCGCCCCGCTGGGCGGTCTGACCGGCGGTTTCGTGGCGGACCAGGCGGGCCTGCGGGCCCCGTTCCTCCTGGCGGCCGCCCTGCTGGCCGTGGGGGCCCTCGCCTCCTTCCGGCTGCTGTCGGACCGGGCCGTCGAACCCTTCGCCGACCGGCCGGCGGGGACCTCGGACCCGGCCTCCCCCACTTCCACAGAAACGGCTGACCAGTGACCACGCCTCAACTCGCCCCGGACCCCGCGGCGGACGCACCGCCCCCGGGCACCGAGCCCGTCCACCGCCGACGCCCGCGGGGCCTGGCCGCCCTGCTGCTGCTCGCCGTGGTGGCCCTGCTCGCCGTCGGCACCACGGTCGCGGACCTCTCCCCGCCGAAGCCGCTCGGCGCCGACGCGCCCGCCGGCCGGTTCTCCGCCGCCCGGGCCCATCGCCATGTCGAGCGGATCGCGACGGAGCCCCGGCCCGTCGGCTCGGCCGCGCACGACCGCGTACGCGACTACCTCGTGGCCGAGTTGCGCGCGGCGGGACTGTCTCCCGAGGTCCTGCCGGTCGTCGGGGTGGAGACGAAGCGCAGCTCGGCGGTGACCGGCCGGATGCAGAACATCCGGGCCACCATCCCCGGTACGGACCCCACCGGCCGGGTGCTCCTCGTGGCGCACTACGACTCGGTGGAGCTCGGCCCGGGCGCCACGGACGACGGGCACGGCGTCGCGGCGATCCTGGAGACCGTCCGGGCGCTGCGCTCCGGCCCGGCGCCGCGCAACGACGTCACCGTCCTGTTCACGGACGGCGAGGAGCCCGGCATGGTGGGCGCCCAGGCGTACGCCACCTCGTCGCAGCTGGGCGACCCGGACCGCACCGTCGTGCTGAACCTGGAGTCGCGCGGCACCTCGGGCCGCGTCGTGATGTTCGAGACCGGCCCCCACAACTCGGCGCTGGTCCCGGCCCTGTCCGGTCATGTGCCGGTCACCACCTCACTGGCGTACGAGGTGTACCGGCTGCTGCCGAACTACACGGACTTCACGGCCTTCCGGCAGGCCGGTCTCACCGGGATGAACTTCGCCAACGTCGCCGGTTCGGCGAACTACGACACCGCGCAGGACAACCTCGCCAACTCCAGCCGGGCCTCGCTTCAGGATCTCGGCTCCACCGCGCTGGCGGCGACCCGGAAGCTGGGCTCCGCCGACCTCGCGGCGGTCGGCGAGGGGTCCGACGCCACGTACTTCTCGTTCGCCGGTCTGCTGGTGCGCTACCCGGGCGGGCTGGCGCTGCCGCTCGCGGCGCTGGCGACGGCCGGTTTCGCGGCGGCCCTGTGGTGGGCGGCGCGGCGTTCGGCGGTGGGTGCGCGGCGGGTGGCCGTGGCCGCTGCGACCGTTCCGCTTCCGCCGCTCGGCGCGGCCGGGCTCGGCTGGGCGGGCTGGCAACTGCTGCTGCTGGTACGGCCGGACTACGCGGGTTTCGTCAACGGCGACCCGTACCGGCCGGGCGTCACGGCCGCCGGGTTCGCGGTGCTCACGGTGGCCGTGGTCTGGATCTGGGCGGCGCTGCTGCGGCGCAGGGCCGGCGCGCTGGAGGTGAGCGCGGCCGTCACCGGCTGGCTGACCGGGCTGGCGGTGGTGACAGCGTGGCTGACGCCGGGCGCCTCCTATCTGTTCGTGTGGCCCGCGCTGTTCGGCGCGGCGGGACTGGCGGTCGCGGCGCGGATGCCTGAGGACGCGCCGCTGCGGGAGGCGGCCGGGGCCCTGGCCTGTCTGCCCGCCGCCCTGCTCCTGGTGCCGGTCGCGGTGCTGCTCTTCCCGACGCTCGGACTGGCCATGGCGGCGGGCCCGCTGCTGCTGGTCGCCCTGTGCGCCGCGACCCTGCCGCTGCCGTTCACCGGCTCCCGGCCGCCCGTGCGGGCCCGGGTCCTCGCCCTGCGGTCGGGGCTGGCCCTGGCGACCGGCGTCGCGGTGATCGCGGCCGGTGTCGCCCGGGACGGCGTCGACAGCCGTCACCCGAGCCAGGTCAGCCTGGTCTACGCCCTCGACGGCGACACGCACCGGGCGCGTTGGGCCAGCACGGGACTGGGTTCGCATGCCTGGCTGGAGCCCTATGTGGACGGCGGCGAGGCCCGGTTGGAGGACGCGTTCCCGCCAATGCGGTGGCCCGGGGTCTGGCGCACCGGCCCGGCGGACCGGATGGCGGCGCCGTCGCCGACGGTGAAGGTCGTGTCCTCGCGCGAGCGGGGCGGCACACGGGAGGTCCGGCTGCACGTCTCCGCCGAGGGCGGCGGCCCCGAGCAGCTGATGCTGTTCGTGGACACCCGGAACACGACCGTCGTCAGCGGCGGGGCCGAGGGCCTCGGGCTGCCCGGCGGTGACACCCGGGAGTCCCTCAACGGCCGCTGGACGTGGGGCTACACCTATCTGGCGCCGCCGGCCGCGGGCTTCGACCTGACGCTGACCGTCCGGGGGAAGGGGCCGCTGCGCGTGCGTGCCGTGGCGCAGACGACCGGCTTCCCGCGCGGCGCCCTGCGGACGCCTCCGCCCTCGACGCTCACCTGGTCGGGGCTGGACTCCGGGTTCACCTTGGTGACCAGGGCGTTCACCGTCTGAAAGAGGTGGACACGAGAAGGGGGGCGGGCTCGGTGAGCCCGCCCCCCTTCCTTGCTCTCCCGGGTGCGCGTGCCTTGGCCGCACCCGGACCTCAGGACCGTACGTCCACGGCGATCCACTGCGCCCGCGCCGCCGCGAGCAGCCGTCCGTCGGCGTCGTACAGCGCGGTCGCGTTGGTCGCCATCCGGCCCTCGACGCCCTCCAGGGACCCGACCACGACATAGCTGCCGCCCACCACGGGGAGCTCGGTGATCCGGGCGGTCATACGGCTGAGCAGGCGCGGCTGCCGGACCGGGTCGGCCGTCCAGCCTCCGGGGCAGTCCAGGGCGCTCCACACGATCTCGGCGGGAACCGTGCCGTCCCCGCCGGCCGGCTCGGCCGACGGCCGCCAGGTACAGGCCACCGTGCCCTGACGTCCCTCGACGAGGCCGGGGCGCAGCGACAGACCGTCGTGCGGGCGCTGCGTGCCGCAGACGAAGCAGCCGGGGAAGGGGTGGCCGACGCCGGTGAAGGCGTGCTCGGCCCGCTGTACGAGGTCCGGTTCCACCGGCGCCGGGGCAGGGACGTCCTCCGTGGTGGCCGCCACCGAGGCGATGACGTCCTCCCCGTGCCAGACGTGCCCGCGGCGGCCCGCCGGGCGGTACTCGACCGGTGTGCCGAGCGGCACCGGCAGATGCAGCGTCACCGCGACCTGTCCGGCGAGGTGCCCGGACTCCGCCGCCAGGGCGGCCATCCGACCGCACGCGTAGCCCCCGTTCGCGCTGTCGGGCGGCCCGTTGAACTCGGGGGCGACGGTGAGGACGGATGCAGCGGGCACGGCGACTCCTGTCAGGGGCGGGGCGGGGTGGACACCGGCTCATGGGCACGGCTGGTGGACACGGGCTCAGAGACACGGCCGGGGACAGCGGCTCAGAGACACGGCCGATGGACAGCGGCTCAGAGACACGGCCGGGGGACAGCGGCTCAGAAACACGGCCGGTGGATACCGGCGACCCTAGGACGGATTGCCCCGGGCGCCGCCCGCGGACGCTCCCCGAGCCCGTCAGGAATGTCCCGGACTACCTGCGGCCCGCCGCGATTGACACGCTGAGCAGCGCTCGGGTGTTCCCAGCCGTCCCACGGCTGAGCGGCCTCGCACAGCGCGCCGGACCGGGTCCACCGCCGTGCGGCGCGCGACGCCGAGTTCCTTATCGTCCCGCCCGCAACGCCTACCCGTGGAGACGGCCTTGCAGACCTCGCAACCGACCATCTTCCCCATGGCCTCCGCCCAGGAACGCCTGTGGATCGTCGAGCGGCTCACGCCCGGCACCAGCGCCTACAACATCCCGCTGGCCGTCCGGCTGCGCGGGCCGCTGGACCGGGACGCGCTGCACCGCGCCCTCCAGCACGTGCTGGACCGGCACGAGGCCCTGCGGACCCGCTTCACCCAGATCGACGGCCAGGCCGTGCAGGTGGTCGACGAGTCCGTGGCCCTCGAACTGCCGGTCACCGACGTGCCCGAGGAGGAGCTCGCCGGGCACGTCGCGGTCGCCGCGTCCCGGCCGTTCGACCTCGCCGCGGGCCCGCTGCTGCGCACCTCGCTGCTGCGCCTCGGCCCCGAGGACCACGTCCTGACGGTCACCCTGCACCACCTGGTGTCGGACATGTGGTCCTGCGGGATCCTCATGCAGGAGGTCGGCTCGGCCTACGCGGCGCTGACCGCGGGCCGGGCGGTCGAGCTGCCCGAACTCGACGTGCACTACCCGGACTTCTCCGTGTGGCAGCGCGAGCGGCTCGCCGGCGACGAGACCGAGGGCCTGCTGGCGTACTGGCGCGAGCGGATGGCCGACGCCCCGCAGCTGCTCGAACTGCCCCTGGACCGGCCCCGCCCCGCCGTGCAGTCGCTGCGCGGCGCCCAGGTCCAGGTGGCCCTGTCGTCCGAACTCTCCGCCGCCGTCGCCGAGTTGTCGCGCACGTCCGGGGCGACCCCGTTCATGACGCTGCTCGCCGCGTTCCAGCTGCTGCTGAGCACCTACAGCGGCCAGCGCGACATCGTGGTGAGCACCGGTGTGGCCACCCGTACGCCCGAGACGGAGGGGGTGATCGGCTGCTTCATCAACACCGTGCTGCTGCGCACCTCGACCGCGGGCGACCCGACCTTCGCGGAGCTCCTCGACCGGGTCAAGGCCACCACCGTCGAGGCGCTGGAGCACCAGGAACTGCCGTTCCAGCGGCTGGTGGACGAGCTCCAGCCGCAGCGCGACCTGAGCGTCAACCCGCTCACCCAGGTGCTGTTCCTGCTCCAGAACGCCCCCGAGCCGGCCCTGCGCCTGCCCGGTCTGGACGCCTCGGCCGAGGGTGTGGAGCGCGGCGGCGCGCAGTGCGACCTGAACATCCAGCTGCGCCACGTGGACGGCGAGTTCACCGGGTTCGTGGAGTACGCGGCGGACCTGTTCGACGAGGCCACGATCCGCCGGATGTGGGACCACTACACGGTCCTCCTGACGGCCGCGACCACCTACGCGGACCGCCGGGTGAGCGCCCTGCCCTATCTCACCGACGACGAGGTCACCCGCGCCGTCGCCGAGTGGAACGCCACCGCGGCCGAGGAGCCCGGCGGCTGTCTGCACGAGCTGTTCGAGCGGCAGGTGCGCGAGCGTCCCGAGGCGCGGGCGCTCGCCTGGAGCGGCGGCGAGATCAGCTACGCCGCGCTGGACGCGCGCGCCGACCGGTTGGCCCGCGTGCTGCGCGGCGCCGGCATCGGCCCGGACGTGCCGGTGGCGATCTGCCTGGACCGCTCGGTGGCGCTGGCCACGGCGGTGCTGGGCGTGCTCAAGGCGGGCGGCGCCTATGTGCCGCTGGACGCCGGATACCCGGCCGAGCGGCTGGCGTTCATGCTCGCCGACTCCCGGCCCGCCGTACTGCTCACCGACGCGGGCCACCTGGAGCGGCTGCCCGTCGACCCGGCCACGGGACGCGTGAGCGGCGTAGGCGACGACACCGCCGTACGCGTCGTGCTGATCGACCCCGCCTCCGGCGAGGTCCCGCAGTCCGAGCCGGTCGAGGAGGTGGCCGAGGGGCCCGCCGCGGTCCCCGCCGACCTGGCGTACGTCATCTACACGTCGGGCTCCACCGGCCGGCCCAAGGGCGTGGCCGTGACCCACCGCGGCGCCGCCAACAACATCGCGGACCTCAACCGCGGCCGGTCCGTCGGCCCCGGCGACTCGGTGCTGTCGCTGTCGTCACTCAGCTTCGACATGTCCGTGTACGAACTGCTCGGCATGCTCGCCGCGGGCGGCACCACCGTCCTGCCCGACGCCGACGCCGCCAAGGACCCGCGGCACTGGGCGGACCTCGTCGAGCGGTACGGGGTGACGGTCTGGAACTCCGCGCCCGCGCTGCTGGACGCCCTGGTGGACAGCTACGGCGACACCCGGCCGGCCCGTCCGACGCTGCGGGTGGCGTTCCTCGGCGGCGACTGGGTGCCGGTGCCGCTGCCGGACCGGGCCCGCGCGCTCTTCCCCGACCTCGACGTCATCGTGATGGGCGGGGCCACCGAGGCCTCCATCCACTCGATCCTCCAGCGGGTCACCGAGACCGGCGCCGACTGGGTGCACATCCCGTACGGCCGTCCCATGGCCAACCAGCAGGCGCTGATCGTCGACGCGGACCTGCGTCCGGTCCCGGTCGGCGTCCCCGGCGAACTGTGCCTCGGCGGCATCGGCCTGGCCCGCGGCTATCTGAACCGCCCCGCGCTGACCGCCGAGCGGTTCCTGCCCCACCCGTACGCGGGTGTCTTCCCGGGCGTGCCCGAGGGAGCCCGGCTGTACCGGACCGGTGACCTCGCCCGGTACGGACAGGACGGCACGATCCACCTCATCGGCCGGCTCGACCACCAGGTGAAGGTGCGCGGGTTCCGGATCGAGCTGGGCGAGATCGACGCCGCGCTCGGCCGGCACCCGGACCTCGCCGAGGCGGTCACGGTGGTCCGGTCCGACGAGGCCGGGCACGGCGTCGGGCTGACCGCGTACGTGGTCCCCGCCGAGGGCGCCGCCCCGTCCGTGGGCGAGCTCCGCAAGCACCTGTCGGCCACCCTGCCCGACCACATGGTGCCGGACGCCTTCGCGGTGCTCGACGCGCTGCCGCTGTCGGCCAACGGCAAGGTCGACCGCCGTGCGCTGGCCCGCACCGAGGCCCAGCCGGTCGGCCGGTCCGCCGCGCACGTCGCTCCCCGGACGCCGCTGGAGCGGGCCGTCGCCGGGATCTGGGCGGAGGTGCTGCAGACCGAACAGGTCGGCCTGCGCGACGACTTCTTCGAGCTGGGCGGCAACTCCTTGGGCGTCACCCAGATCGCCTACGCGCTCAGCGACCATCTGCGGCTGGACGTGTCGCTGCGCGACCTGTTCGACGCGAGCACCGTCGAGGGACAGGCGGCCCTGGCCGCATCCGCGGGCGAGGCCGCCGGGATCGACGCCACCGCGATCGCCGAGATCTACCTCCAGGTCCGCGCCCTGGACGCGACGCAGACCCATGACCTGCTCGACACCCTTGAGGAGAAGCACTGATGACGGCGGGTCTGTTCGACCGGACGCTGTACCACGGCGCGCGCCTGCTGGCCGAGCGCGATCCGGACCTGTACGACCTGCTGGAGCGCGAGCAGTTGCGCCAGCAGCAGACCCTCGCCATGGTGGCGGCGGCGAGCACGGCCGACCCGTCCGTCCTGGCCTGCGAGGCCAGCGCGACGAGCAACGTGACCACCGAGGGCTACCCCGGCGCGCGCTATCACGCCGGCTGCGAACTCGTCGACGAGGTGGAACGGCTGGCGGTGCGCCGGGCCAAGGAGGCCTTCGGCGCCCAGCACGCCAACGTGCAGCCGCACTCGGGCTCGACGGCGAACCAGGTCGTGCTGTGCAGCCTGCTGTCGCCCGGCGACGTGGTCCTCGGCATGGACCTCAAGGCGGGCGGCCATCTCACCCACGGCGCCTCGGCGTCGATGAGCGGCCGGTTCTTCACACCGGTCCGCTACGGCCTCGACGAGCGGGGTCTGATCGACTACGACGGCATGACGGAGCTGGCCCGCCGGCACCGGCCCCGGCTGATCTTCTGCGGTGCCAGCTCCTACCCGCGCACCGTCGACTTCCGGCGTTTCCGCGCGGTCGCCGACGAGGTCGGGGCCTATCTGGTGGCCGACATCTCGCACATCGCGGGGCTGGTCGCGGCCGGTGAGCACCCGAGCCCGGTCGACGTCGCCCATGTGACGACGACCAGCACCTACAAACAGCTCTACGGCCCCCGCGGCGGCCTGATCCTGCTCGGCCGCGACGCCGAGACGCGCACCGCCTCGGGCCGGACCCTGCGCGCGACGCTGGAGGACGCCGTCTTCCCCTACCTCCAGGGCACCCCGCGGCTCAACACCGTCGCCGCCAAGGCCCGCGCGCTGGCCGAGCTGACCACGCCCGCGTTCCGGGAGCGCGCCGAGCGCATCGTCGCCACGGCGCGGGCGCTGGCGAAGGAGCTGGACAGCCACGGCCACCGGGTGCTGACCGGCGGCACGGACACCCACATGGTGCTGCTCGACGTCGGCTGCCGCGGGCTGACCGGCCGTATCGCCGAACGCGCCCTGGAGAGCTGCGGCATCGTCGTCAACAAGAACAGCATCCCCGGCGACCCGCACGGCCCGCGCGTCACCAGCGGCGTCCGCCTCGGTACGAACGTGCTGGCGCTGCGCGGCATGGGGGTCGCCGAGATGGCGGAGTGCGCCGACCTGGTCCACACGGTCCTGGCCGCCGTACGCCCGTCGGGCGACCGCGACTACGAGCTGGACGAGGCGGTCCGCGGCGCGGTGGCGTCCCGGGCGCGTGCCCTGTGCGACCGCTTCCCGCTGCCGGACCATCCGCTCCCGGACCCCTCGCTGCCCACGCCCGCCGCGCCGGTGCCGGCGGCCTGATCAGGGGCGGGGTGCCGGACCCGGGGGAGGACCCACTGTCAGGCACTCTCCCGATTTCGACTCCCCGCCCGCTTCACGAAGCTGGTTGCCGACGGCCGATCGCAGGCCGCCCGAGCCCGGAAGGAAACCGCATGACCTGGCTGCGCGATTGGTCGCTGAGTGACGATGTCGCGCTGCGGCTGCTCTGTCTGCACCCCGCAGGCTCGGCGGCGCACGTCTACCGGCGCTGGCCGCGCCTGCTGCCCCCGGACGTCGGTGTGGTGGCGGCGGAGCTGCCCGGCCACGGCTCCCGGCTCGGCGAGGCGCCGCTGGAGACGATGGACGAGATCCTCAAGCAGCTGTGCGCTCAGGCCGCCGCGCTGACCGACCGTCCGCTGGTGCTCTTCGGCCACAGCATGGGCGGCACCCTCGCCGCCGAGCTCGCCCGCTGCCTGCGGCGCGAACTGGGCGTCACCCCGCGGCTGTTGATCGTCGCCGCCTGCGAGGCGCCGCGGCGTGAGCCCCGCCGGGACTACGCCCGCTGGCTGACGGAGGACGGCGTCCTCGCGTATCTGCACGAGATGGGCGGAACCCCGCCCGAACTCCTCGCCCACAAGGAGTTCCTGGAGATGACCCTGCCGGTCCTGCGGGCCGACCTGACGGTCCTGGCCGGCCCCCGCCCGGCGGACGACCGCCCGGTGGACTGCCCGGTCCGGCTCTACCTGGGCGAACGGGACGCCACGGTCCGGGAGGACCGGGCCCTCGCCTGGCGCGAGGAGAGCGACGGCGACTTCGCGGTGCGCCGCTTCGACGGCGGCCACTTCTTCGTCCAGGAGCAGGCGGCCGACGTGGTCGCCCGGGTCCGTGCCGACGTGGAGCACCTGCGCATGTCCACGGCACACACGGGACGGCCGTCATGACGTCCCCCATCAGCACTCAGCCCACTACCAGCCCGACAGAGCGAGAGGGTGAGGCGCGCATGCGTCCGGCCACACTGACAGCCGAACAGAGGGAGCTGCTCGACCGGCTGGTCGCGCGTCAGCTGCCGTCCGCCGGGGGCGGCCGTATCACCCGGTACGAGGGAGACCGCGGCGCGATCCCGCTCTCCCCCGCCCAGCAGCGCATCTGGTTCTTCAACCAGCTGGAGCCCGACGCCGTCTTCTACAACGTCTCGGGCGCCGCCCGGCTGAAGGGCCGCCTGGACACCGCCCTGCTGCACCGCTGCCTGAGCGAGATCGTCGAGCGGCACGAGGTGCTGCGTTCCACCTACCACCAGGTCGACGGCCTGCCCGTGCAGTCCGTGAACCCCTTCGCGGGCCTCGACATCCCCCTGGTCGACCTCACGCATCTGCCCGTCGCCGAGCGCGAGGCGGCCGCGCAGGCCCACTGCCAGGCCGTCACCGACCAGCCGTTCGACCTCGAACGCGACCTGATGCTGCGGCCCGTGCTGCTGCGGCTGGCCGAGGACGAGCACCTGCTGCTGATCGTCCAGCACCACATCGCCACCGACGGCTGGACGATGAACGTCCTCATCCGCGAGCTCGGGGAGCGCTACTCCGCCCGCGTCCACGGAGTGGAGCCGCGGCTGCCGGAACTGACCGTCCAGTACGGCGACTTCGCGGCCTGGCAGCGCGAGGAGCTGAGCGGCCCGGTCATCGACCGGCAGCTGGAGTACTGGAAGGAGCAGCTCGCGGAGAACCGGCTGGTCGACCTCGCGACCGGGCTGCCGACCCCGGCCGAGCCGACCTGGCGGGGCAGCACGATCCCGTACCGCATCGAGCCGGAGACCTTCCGCCGGCTGACCGAGCTCGCCGAGACGGAGCGGGCCACCCCGTTCATGGCGCTGCTCGCCGCGCAGTCCCTGGTGCTGTCCCGCTGGAGCGGCCAGGACGACATCATCATCGGCTCCGCCGTGGCGGGCCGGCGCCGCGCCGAGCTGGAGCACCTCGCGGGCTGCTTCGTCAACGAGCTCGTCCTGCGCATGCGCACCACCGGCTCGCCCACCTACCGCGACCTGCTGCGCCAGGCCCGCGAGGTGTGCCTGAAGGCCTACGACCACCAGGACGTGCCCTTCGAGCGGATCATCGAGGTGATCACCCCGGAGCGCGACACCCGCGCCAAGGTCCCCCTGGTCAGGCACCAGATGGGCTTCGACAACTCGCCCCGCTGGAGCGTGGAGCTCCCCGAACTGTCCTTCTCCGTCGAGCCCCTGAGCACGAAGACGGCACGGTTCGACATCGAGGTCGACCTGGAGCCCGACGACGACGACGGCGTGCGCGGCACCATCTATTTCTCCACCGACGTGTTCACCGAGGACGTCGTGCGCCGCATGATGGACTCCCTGACGACGGTCATCGCCTCCGTCCTGGAGGCGCCCGACACCCCGGTCCGCTCCCTTCCCGTGATCGGCGACCTCGACTCCGTACGACTGGCCGAGGAGCCCGGCGACACCGCCGCGGAGCCCGCCGGCGCCGAGGACGGGACGGTCCCCGCGCTGGTCGCCGAGCAGGCGCGGCAGCGGCCCGACGCCGTCGCGGTCCGGCACGGGGCGGAGAGCCTCACCTTCCGGGCGCTGGACGAGCGGGCCAACCGGCTGTCCTGGCGGCTGCGCGACCTCGGTGTGCTCGACGGCCAGCCCGTGGCGGTCTGCCTGCCGCCCTCACCCCGGCTGCTCGTCGCGCTGCTGGGTGTCCTCAAGGCCGGCGCCCTGGCCGTGCCGCTCTCCCCGGGCGCTCCCGTGGCCGACCTCAACGACGTCCTGCTGGACTGCTCCACGGCGCTCGTCCTCACCGACGGCGCCGGTCCCGACGGGCTCGATCCGATGGTGGAGCCCGTCGACATGGCGGCAGACCTCGGCAGGTGGCCCGCCGACCGGCCCGCGGCGACGCCCGGCCCTGCGCAGGGCGCGTTCGTCAACTACCGCCCGCCCGTGGACTCCTCGGCGCGCGGCCTGGTCAACACCCACGCCGGTGTCGTCCACCGGCTGCGTCAGACGGTCCGCGTCACGCGGTCGACCGGTGACCAGGCGGTCCTGACGACCGGTTCCGCGTTCGACCTCGCGCCCTGGGAGCTGCTGTGGCCGCTCCTCGCGGGTGCCCGTCTGGTCCTGCCCGCCGACGCCACACCCGCGGCTCTCGCCGCGACCGTGCGGTCCGAGTCGGCCGCCGTGCTGGGCTGCACCCCGTCCACGCTCTCGGCGCTGCTCGACGCGGACGGCCCGCTGCCGTCGCTGCGCCAGGTCGTCTGCACCGGCGAGCGCCCTTGGCCGGCCCTGGCGGCCCGGCTGCGCGAGGCCGCCCCCGGCGCGTCGCTGCACCTTCGCTCCGGCCGGGCCGACGCGGCCCTGGACATAGTGGTCCAGTCGTTCAGCGAGCCCGCACCGGGCGCCCTGCCCGTACTGCGGCCCCCGGCCGCGGGCGCCGTGCTGCGCGTGCTGGACGCGGCCGGTCTGCCGGTGCCCGGTGCGCTGCCGGGCGAACTCTGCGTCGGCGGGGTGCCGTTGCCCGACGGGATCCTGGGCCGGCCCCAGGAACTGCGCCGGCTCGTTGTCGACGACCCGCTGGGCGACGGACAGGTGCTGCGCACCGGTCTGCGGGCCCGACGGCTGCCCGACGGCACGCTGGACCTGCTCGCCGAGGAACTGCGCGTCCGCACCCACCCGGTGGAGACCGCCGACGTCGAGGCCGTCCTGCACAAGGCGCCCGACATCGACCGCGCCCTGGTCACCGCGCACTCCGGCGACCAGGACGACGCGCCCGACCTGGTCGCCCATGTCTCCCTGCGGGCCGCCGACGGCTTCGGCGGCGACGGTCAGCGCGCCCTGTTCGAGGAGATCTACGCCGGCCGGGCAGCGGAGGACGACCCCGCCCTCAACGTGACCGGCTGGACCAGCCCGCACACCGGCGAGACCCTGACCGCGGCCGAGATGCGCGAGTGGGCCGACACCACGTTCCGCCGCATCATGGCGCTGCGTCCGGCCAAAGTGCTGGAGATCGGCTGCCGCACCGGCACCCTGCTGTTCCGCCTCGCCCTGCGCTGCGCCGAGTACACCGGCACCGACCTGTCGGCGCACGCCCTGCGGCACATCCGCGACCACCAGGACTGGCTCGCCAGCAAGGTCGAGGACGTCACCCTGCTGGAGCGTGCCGCGGACGACTTCGAGGGCCTGCCGGACGACACCTTCGACACGGTCGTCCTCAACGCCCTCGTCCAGCACTTCCCGAGCGCGGAGTACCTGGAGCGGGTGCTGGAGGGCGCGCTGCGGGTGCTGCGGCCCGGCGGTCACGTCTATCTCGGTTCGGTGCGCAGCCTGCCCCTGGCCGGCGCCCTGCACCTGCCGGGCCGGCTGGAGCAGCTGAAGCCCGAGGACCCGGCCGCCCGGCTGCGGGAGGCGCTGGCTGCCCGGACCGGCCAGGAGGAGGAACTCCTGCTGGACCCGCGGTACTTCGGCACGCTGTCCGCGCGGCTCGCAGGGCTGGGCGAGGTGTATCTGCTGCCGCGGCTCAGCAGGACCCGCAACGAACTGAGCCTGTACCACTACGACGTGGTGCTGCGCGCCCACGACCCGGCCGCGCCCGCCGCCCCGCCCGCCGGCCCCGCCCTGGACTGGCAGGCGGCCGGGCTCACCGCCCGGTCGCTGGCCGAGCACCTCGCCGAGCAGGCCCCCGAGCGGCTGCTGGTCGGCTCGGTGCCGGACGCCCGGGTCCACCCCAGGCTGGCCGCCCTGGACGCGCTGCACGAGGGCCGCACCCACACGGTCGCCGACACCCTCGCGGCTCTCGCCCCCAGCGCGGCGTCGCCGGGCGGCCCGGTCGACCCCGGCGCCCTGGTGACGGCCGCCGAGAAGGCGGGCTACTCCGCGCTGGTGCAGTTCGGGCCGCGCGTCGGCGAGTTGGAGCTGTTCCTCAGCCGCACCGGAGCCGACGGCGAGGTGCCCGCGCTGTCGCTGCCGCCGGGCCTGGGCCGACCGGCTCCCGGTGCCGAAGCGGGCGACGCCCCGCTCGCCAGCGACCCATCGGGGGTGGCCCGGACCAAGGCCGTCACGTCGGATCTGCGCCGACGGCTCACGGAACAGCTGCCCTTCCACGCCGTACCCGCCCATGTGGTGGTCGTGCCGGGCTTCGCCGTGGACGGCGCCGGTCTCGCCGACCGGCACGCCCTGCCCCGCCCCGACCTGTCCGGGGCGGCGGCCGACGCCCAGCGGGCGCCGAGCACCCCGACGGAGCTCGCGCTGGCCGGCATCTGGACCGAGGCCCTGGGCGTCGACCGGGTCGGCGTGCACGACGACTTCTTCGCCCTGGGCGGGCACTCCCTGCTCGGCTCGGAGGTCATGGAGCGGGTGCGCGGCGAGTACGAGATCGACGTACCGCTCAGCCTCCTGTTCGAGTCACCGACCATCGCCGCCATCGCCGCGTTCGTGGACGAGCAGACGGCGAAACCCCGGGAAACTCCCGCCGCCATCCAACGCGTCGACCGGTCCGCCCTGCGCCGACGCAAGCCGGGAGCCCCGTCGGGCTCCGCCGTCTCCAAGGAGCACTCGTGACGCAACTGACCGAAACCCAGCCGGCCCCGGCGGACGGCTCGGCCGCCGTGACCGCCGCGCCGGTCCTGGCCGCGCTGGTCGCGGTGCTGTACCGGCGGACCCTTCAGGACACCGTGCGGATCGGCTACCGGGACGCCGACGCGGAGGCCGTGTTCGCCTTCGACGTGGCCGACGCGACGACGCTCGCCGAGCTCCTCGCGGACGCCGAGAAGGCCGTCCTGACCGCCGGTGACGAGGAGCCCGACCCGGGCGCGCTCACCGACGCGCGCCTCGACTGGGACGTGGCCGCCGACGGACCCGCCCGGGGCGTGACCGTCGCCGCGGACACGGCGGGCGGCGTCGGCGTGACGCTGGGCGCGGGCGCGTTCCCGGCCGGCGAGTCCGCCCGGCTGGAGCGTCAGCTGAGGCACGCGCTGGCCGCCACGGCCGCGCCGGAGGTCCGCCTCGCCGTGCTGCCGCTGGCCTTTGACGAGGACCTCGCCGAGGCGGCCGTACACGCCGGGACGGGCCGGGCGCCCCGGCCCGCCGAGCCGGTCCACGTGCTCGTCCAGCGGCAGACGGACCGTACGCCCGACGCGGTGGCGGTGAGCGACGGACAGCTCTCGCTGACCTACCGCGGGCTGACGGCCGACGCGGACCGGCTGGCGGCACGGCTGCGGGCGGCAGGAGCGGGCCCCGGCGAGGTGGTCGCGGTGCTCGCGGAGCGCTCCGTCGAACTCGTCGTCTCGCTGCTGGCCGTCCTCAGGACCGGCGCCGCCTACGCCGCGCTCGAACCGGACCTGCCGCAGCACCGGCTGCTGCGGCTGCTGGCGGACACCGGGGCCCGTACGGCCCTGGTCCAGGAGAGGTTCGCGCCGCTGGTCCCGGCAGGTGTCACCGCGCTGGTCCCGGAACCCGCCGGAAGCGCGGACCCGCGCGAGGCGGGCGCACCGCCCGCACGGGTGCCGGCCTCGGCGGCGGCGTACGTCAGCTTCACCTCGGGCTCGACGGGCGAGCCGAAGGGCGTCCGGGTGCCGCACGCCGCGGTCTCCCGGCTCGTCGTGGCCCCGGACTGGGCCGAGTTCCGCGCCGACGACGTGTTCCTCCAGCTCGCCCCGGTGGCGTTCGACGCCTCGACGCTGGAGCTGTGGGCCCCCCTGGTCAACGGCGGCAGGCTGGCCCTGCACCGGCCCGGGCCGGTCGCCGTCGAGGAGGTCGCCGCCACCCTGGTCGAGCAGCGGGTGACCGTGGCCTGGATGACGGCCGGGCTGTTCCACCAGATGGTCACCCAGCACCTCGACGCCTTCGCGGGCCTCCGGCATGTGATCGCGGGCGGCGACGTGGTATCCGCCTCCCATGTCCGCCGCCTGCTGACGGCCCACCCGGGCCTGCTGTTCACCAACGGCTACGGCCCGACGGAGAACACCACGTTCACCGCCTGCTGGACCTCCGCCGAACCCCCGGCCGGCAACTCCGTCCCGCTCGGCCGGCCCGTCAGCGGCACCCGCGCCCTGGTCCTCGACCCCGAGCTGCGCCCGGTCCCCGCCGGAGTCCCCGGCGAGCTGTACGCCGGCGGCGAGGGCCTGGCCGACGGCTATGTGGGCCGGCCGGGCGCCACGGCCGAGCGGTTCCTGCCCGACCCGTTCTCGACCGTTCCGGGGGCCCGTCTCTACCGCACCGGCGACCTGGCCCGACGGCTGGCCGACGGCACCCTGGAGTTCCTCGGCCGCGCCGACCGGCAGATCAAGATCCAGGGCTACCGGGTGGAGCCGGGCGAGGTCGAGGCGGTCCTGGCCGGGCACGAGGACGTCCGGCAGGCGGTCGTGCTCACCCAGACCGACGACGTCCAGGGCAAGCGGCTGCTGGCGTACATCACCGCCGAACGCCCCGAGGACGACGAGCCGGCCGCCCTGGGCAGGCGGCTGCGGGAGTGGCTGCGCGACGAGCTGCCCGGATACATGGTGCCCTGGGCGATCCTCCCGCTGGCCGAGTTCCCGCTGAACCGCAACGGCAAGGTGGACCGCTCGGCCCTGCCCGCCGCCCGCCGCAGCCCGCGCTCCCTGGGCAGCGAGTACACGGCCCCGCGGACCTCGACCGAGAGCGCGGTCGCCGAGGAGTGGGCCGATCTGCTGGGCGTCGAACCGGTCGGCGTGGACGACGATTTCTTCGAGCTGGGCGGCCACTCGCTGATCGCCGCCGACCTGCTCGGCCGTCTCCAGGCCCGGTTCTCGGTGGAGCTGTCCGCGCGGACCCTCTATCTGCGGCCGACCGTCGCCGAACTCGCCGAAGAACTCGACAACCACCCGGCCGCCCCGACCGGCCGCTGAGGACACAGGAGAACACCCCGACATGAGGCTCAACCAGCCGGTGCCCCACGAGGACATCGATCTGGAGGCGGTCGACCTGACCGACTCCACCCTGTACGGGGCGGGCGACCCGCACTCGATATGGAACGCCATGCGCCACCGCGACCCGGTGCGCTGGCAGCAGGTCGACGAGACCCTCGGCTTCTGGTCGGTGACCAGGTTCGAGGACGCCGACCTCGTGCTGCGCGACCACACGCTGTTCACGTCCCAGCGGGGCACGATGCTGTTCCTGCTGGGCAAGGAGGACCCGGCGCGGGGCCGGCAGATGGCCGCCACCGACCCGCCGCGGCACACCCGTATGCGGGTGCCGATGCAGCGTGCGCTGACCAACAAGCAGGTCGAGAAGTACCGCGACGCGGTCACCACCGAGGTGCACCGGCTGCTGACCCCGGCGCTCGGCGGCGAGCCGTTCGACTTCGCCGAGGCGATGATGAACCTGCCGATGGCGACGGCCGGCACGATGATGGGCCTGCCCCGGGCGGACTGGACCCGGCTGACCCAGCTGACCACGATGTCCATCGCCCCGGAGGACCCGGAGTTCGCCGGGCCGGGCGGGGTCGAGGCGACCCTGCAGTCGGCGCACCGCGAGCTGTTCGCGTACTTCCACGACATCCTGCGCGAGCGCCGCGACAACCTCGGCGACGACCTGATCAGCCTGCTGCTGGGCATGGACATCGACGGGCGGCGGCTGGAGACGGGCGCGATCCTGTCCAACTGCTACAGCCTGATCCTCGGTGCCAACGTCACCACGCCGTTCGTGCCGACCGGCGCGATGGCCGAGCTGGTCGGCACGCCGCTGCTCGACGAGTGGCGCTCCGACCCGAAGCTGCTCAACACCGGTGTCGACGAGGCGCTGCGCTGGGCCTCCCCGGCCAACCACTTCATGCGCTACGCCCTTCAGGACATCGAGCTGCGCGGCAAGAAGATCCGCGCGGGGGACGCGGTGGTGGCCTGGCTGGGCTCGGCCAACCGGGACGAGGAGGCCTTCGACGACCCGTTCACCTTCGACATCCGCCGCAAGCCCAACCGGCACATCGCCTTCGGCAGCGGCGCGCACTACTGCGTCGGCCACACCGTGGCCCGGATGAGTCTGAAGATCCTCTTCACCGAGCTCTTCGAGAACTTCGAGTCCTTCGAGCTGGCCGGTGAGATCGAGCACCTGCACTCCAACTTCGTGGCCGGCATCAAGCACATGCCGATGGTCGCGAAGCTGAAGCAGGGGTCCGTCAAGCGCTACGCGGAGCTGGCCCGATGAGCGACGACGCCCGCTGGTTCCTGCGCCGGCCCTCCGCGGAGAGCGCCGCCCGGCTGTTCGCCCTGCCGTACTCGGGCTGCGGCGCGACCATGTACCGCAAGTGGCCACGCTTCATCGGGGACATCGAGGTGGTCCCGATCCAGCTGCCCGGGCGGGAGAACCGCTTCCGGGAGGAGTCGTACAAGACGTACGAGGCCCTCGCGGACGACCTCGTCGAGGTGCTGCTGCCCTATCTGGACCGGCCGTTCGGCCTCTTCGGGCACTGCGGGTCGGCGCTGCCGGGCTACGAGACCGCGGTGCGGCTGCTGGAGCGGGGCTGTCCGATGCCGACCCGGCTGTTCATCTCCTCGCAGGTCGCCCCGCACCGCGGCCCGCACGGCCGCTTCCTTCGGATGACGGACGCCGAACTCGCCGAGGAGGTCCACCAGTTGATCGTGGAGCTCGGCGGCACCCCGCGCCCCGACCTGGTGGAGCTGAGCCTGGAGATCCTGCGCGCGGACGTGGAGACCAACAAGCGGTACCACCCGGCCGAGCCGACCCTGCTGCCCTGTCCGATCACGGCGCTGGGCTGGGACCAGGACGTGGAGGTCGACCACCGGCTGATGGACTCCTGGGCGGACTGCGGCGAAACAACGTTCCGTCTGCTCAAGGGGCCCCACTACCGTTTCATGGAGGCCCCCGACGATCTGCTCGACGCCTTCGTCGCGGACCTGACCGTCTGACCCGACCGTCCGACCCGACCGTCCGTCCTCGCCCCGCCCGGCGGCCCGCCCGGCCGGCCGCCGGCTCCGTACCTGCGAAAGGCACACGCACTCATGACCACGGTGCGCACCGACACCCCCGACGCGTGGGACGAGCGTTCCACGCTGACCACGTTCCTCGACTACGCGCGGGCCACGGTGGCCGCGAAGTGCGAGGGGCTGACCGACGAGGACGCCCGCAAGGCACCGCTGCCGGGCTCCCCGCTGATGAGCATCGCCGGGCTCGTCAGTCATGTGCGCTGGGTCGACTACTTCTGGCTGCGCGTGATCTTCCTGGGCGAGGAGGACCACCACCCGGCCACCGACGAGGACCCCGACCGCGAGATGCGGATCGCCCTCGACGTGCCGCTCGCCAAGCTGCTCCAGGAGTACGAGGACCAGTCGGCCGAGCTGCGCGAGCTGGTCGCGAACACCCCGCTGGACTCGGTCGCCGCCGAGCCCGTCCGGGGTGGCGTGCATGTGACCCTGCGCTGGATCCTGAACCACCTGATCGAGGAGACCGCCCGGCACAACGGTCACCTGGACATCCTCCGGGAGCTGGCGGACGGCACCACCGGCATGTGACCTGGTGCTCTTCACCGGTATGGACCACTGGCTGTCTCAATCTCATCACTTCGCTGTTCTCGCAGGCCACATGGGGTTTCATGCGCTGTCGGCGCGCGCAGTAAAGCGCTGACAGCGCAACAAGCCGTCCCTGTGCAAGCGATGACGTGAGGTCACGATCATGAGCACACGAGAGCAGCACAGCAGAGCGCGGCGTCTCCTCGCCGCCGCGGCCGCCGCCCTGACGGTGTCGGCCGGACTCGCGCCGCACCAGGCGGCGGCCGCTGACGGCGACAAGGTCCTCACCGTCGCGGTCGCCCAGAGTGTCGACTCACTGAGCCCGTTCCTGGCACAGCGGCTGCTCAGCACGAGCATCCACCGGCTGATGTACGAGTACCTCACGAACTACGACCCGGGGGACGCCCACGCCGTCCCGGCGCTGGCGACCGGGTGGAAGTCGTCGCCGGACAAGCTGACCTGGACGTACACGATCCGTTCCGACTCCAAGTGGTCGGACGGGCAGCGGGTCACCGCGCAGGACGCGGCCTGGACGTTCCAGAAGATCATGACCGACGAGGGCGCGGCCACCGCCAACGGCAGCTTCGTCGGCAACTTCCGCGAGGTGAGCGCCCCGAGCCCCACCGAGCTGGTCATCCGGCTGAAGAAGCCGCAGGCCACGATGACGGCCCTGGACGTGCCGATCGTGCCGAAGCACGTCTGGGAGAAGGTCGGCGACTTCTCGAAGTTCAACAACGACAACGACTTCCCCGTCGTCGGGAACGGGCCGTTCATCCTCACCGACTACAAGCCCGACAGCTACGTCCGTCTCAAGGCCAACAAGGACTTCTGGCGCGGCGCGCCCAAGTTCGACGAGCTGGTCTTCCGGTACTACAAGGACCAGGACGCCGCGGTCGCCGCCCTGCGCAAGGGCGAGGTCTCCTTCGTCGCCGGGTCGCCGTCCCTGACGCCCGCCCAGGCGGACTCCCTCAAGGGCGAGAAGAACATCCACGTCAACGACGCGCCCGGCCGCCGCTTCTACGCCCTCGCCACCAACCCGGGGGCACGGGCCGCGAACGGCCAGAAGTTCGGTGACGGCCACCCGACCCTGCTGGACGAGCGGGTACGGCACGCGCTGTTCCGGGCGGTCGACCGCGAGACCGTCATCGACCGGGTGTTCCAGGGACACGCGGTGCGGGGCGAGGGCTACATCCCGCCGCGCTTCTCCTCGTACTTCTGGAAACCGGCGGACGGGCAGGAACTCTCCTACGACCCCGCCGAGGCCGCCCGCCTCCTCGACCAGGCCGGCTACAAGAAGAACGGCGACGGCAAACGGCTCGGCAAGGACGGTAAGCCGATCACCTACCGCGTGCTGTGCCACGCCACCGACCCCAACGACAAGGCGATCGGCCAGTACCTCGAGGAGTGGTGGGGCGAGCTCGGCATCGGCGTGACCCTCGACTGCCTGGACAACGTCACCGACCCCTGGCTCGCGGGCACCTACGACCTCGCCTTCGACGGCTGGTCCGTCAACCCCGACCCGGACTTCGTGCTGTCCATCCACACCTGCGCCGCCCTGCCCGCGACCCCGAAGGACACAGGCGCGACGGACAACTTCATCTGCGACAAGCGCTACGACGAGCTGTACGCGCGCCAGCTCGCCGAGTACGACCCGGCCGAACGGGCGGACATCGTCAAGCAGATGCAGTCCCGGCTGTACGACCTCGGGTACATGAACGTCATGGCGTATCCGAACGCGGTCGAGGCCTATCGCACCGACCACATCAAGTCGATCACGACGATGCCCGAGAAGGCGGGCAACATCTACGGGCAGGACGGCTACTGGAGCTGGTGGTCGGCGACCCCGGCGGACTCCGACGCCTCCTCCGGCGGCTCCGGCTCGGCAGGCGTCGTCATCGGGGTCGTCGCCGGCGCCGCCCTCCTCGTCGCCGCGGGCGTGTTCTTCGCCCTGCGGCGCCGGGCGACCGCCGAGGACCGCGAGTAGCCGCCGATGACCGCCGACGCACCCTCCGCCTCGGCCGTCAAGGCCGCCGCGCCCGCTGTCCGGGGACAGCGGGCGCGCACCGCCACGGGCTATCTGCGCTACGGCGCCGGCAAGGTGGGCGGCGCCGCCGTCTCCCTGCTCGCCGTCCTGGCCACCGGGTTCTTCCTGTTCCGGCTGATCCCCGGCGACCCGGTCAAGACCATGACGGGCGGCCGGCCCATCTCGGCGGAGCAACTCGCCGCCTACCGCGAGGAGTTCGGACTGGACCTGCCGCTGTGGCAGCAGTTCACCGACTACTGCGGCAAGGCCCTGACCGGGGACCTGGGGACGTCGTACCAGTTCCGGGCGCCCGTCGTCGACAAGATCTCCGAGGCGCTGCCCAACACGCTGCTGCTCACCGGCACCGCGTTCGTCCTGTACACGCTGCTCGGCATCGTGCTGGGCACCCGCTCGGCGTGGCGGCACGGCGGGCTCGGCGACCGGCTGAACACCGGTCTGGCGCTGACCCTGTACTCCATCCCGTCGTTCTGGCTGGGCCTGCTGCTGATCATCGTGTTCTCGGTGGGGGTGGGCCCGGTCCCCGGGCTGTTCCCGACCGGTGGCATGGAGTCGGGCGGCGAGGAGGGCTTCGCGTACGTCCTCGACGTCGCCCACCATCTGATCCTGCCCGTCGTCACGCTGGTCGCGGTGGAGTACGGCCAGACCCTGCTGGTGGCCCGCTCGGCGCTGCTGGACGAGATGGGCAGCGACTATCTGACGACCGCCCGCGCCAAGGGCCTCAGGGACGACCTGGTCCGCCGTCGGCATGCCGTGCCGAACGCGCTGCTGCCGACGGTGACGCTGGTCTTCGTCAATCTGGGCCGGACGGTCGCGGGCGTGATCCTGGTCGAGACGGTGTTCTCCTGGCCGGGGCTCGGCGGGCTGTTCTACCAGGCGCTGAGCGTGCCCGACCTGCCGCTGGTGCAGGGCCTGTTCCTCTTCTTCGCGGCCGCGGTGATCGTCATGAACACCCTGGCCGACCTGGTCTATCCGCTGCTCGACCCGAGGGTGGGCCGATGACGACCGAGGCCAAGGCCGGGGCGGCCGGGCCGCGCGCGCTCGCCTGGCAGCGACGACGCCGCTCCGCCGTGCGGTTCTGGCAGCAGTACCGCACCCACCGCGCGGGCCTGGTCGGCCTGGCCGGGCTCGCCCTGTTCGCGCTGCTCGCCCTGACCGCCCCGCTCACCGTCGGCACCGACGTGTCCAGCGTGACCGGGGCGCCGGGGCGGCCCATGGAGAGCCCGAGCGCCGAGTTCCCGCTGGGGACGGACCGGTTCGGGCGGGATCTGCTGGGTCTGCTGGTGTGGGGCTCACGGGTGTCGCTGCTGGTCGGGCTGCTGGCGGCCGCGCTGTCAGTGGCGATCGGCACGACGGTCGGGGTCACCGCGGGGCACTTCAAGGGGGCGTACGCCACCGTGCTGATGCGGATCACCGACTGGTTCCTGGTGATGCCCACCCTGGTCCTCGCCATCGCGCTGGCCACCGTGCTGCCCCGCTCGCTGGGCACCGTCGTGCTGGCCATCGGCGTGACCTCCTGGCCGACCACGGCCCGGCTGGTGCGGGCGCAGACCCTGGCGGTGGAGTCACGGCCGTACATCGAACGCGCGAAGGCGCTGGGCGGCGGGCACTGGCACGTCATGTCCCGGCATGTGCTGCCCAATGTGATGCCCCTGGTCCTCGCCCAGACGACCCTGATGATCTCGTCCTCCGTCCTCGCCGAGGCGACTCTCGCCTTCCTGGGCGTGAGCGATCCGACCGTCCTGTCCTGGGGCGGGCTGCTCCAGGACGCACGGGAGGCCGGGGCGGTCAGCTCGGGGAACTGGTGGTACCTGGTGCCGCCCGGCATCGCCATCGCGGTGGTGGCGCTGGCGTTCACGCTGTGCGGGCGCGCGGTGGAGTCGGTGCTGAACCCGAGGCTGGGGGTGGGGCGTTGAGCCTGCTCGACGTCAGAGACCTCACTGTCACCTACCCCGGCGGGGCCGCCGCCGTGCGGGGCGTCGACCTGACGGTGGCGGCCGGGCAGAAACTCGGTATCGCGGGCGAGTCGGGCTGCGGGAAGTCCACGCTCGCCCTCGCGCTGCTGCGGCTGCTGCCGGCCGGGACGCGGATCGGCGGGCAGGTCCTGCTGGACGGCGAGGACGTCCTCACCATGAAGTGGGGCCGGGTGCGTGCGGTGCGCTGGGCCGGGGCGTCCATCGTGTTCCAGGGCGCGATGCACTCGCTCAACGCCGTCCACCGCGTCGGCGACCAGATCGCCGAGCCGATCCTGCTGCACCGCAAGGCCACCCCGGCGGGCGCCCGCAAGAGGACCGGCGAGCTCCTGGAGCAGGTGGGGCTGCCCGCGGCGCGGGCGTCGGCGTATCCGCACGAACTCTCCGGCGGCCAGCGTCAGCGCGTGATGATCGCCATGGCGCTCGCCTGCGACCCCCGGCTGATCGTCGCCGACGAGCCGACCACCGCCCTGGACGTGATGATCCAGGCGCAGATCCTGCGTCTCATCGAACAGCTCGTCGCGGAGCAGGAACTGGGCCTGATCGCGATCAGCCACGACCTGGCGGTCCTCGCCGACACCTGTGACCGGCTGGCGGTGATGTACGCCGGCCGGGTGGTCGAGGAGGGCCCGGCCCGCCAGGTCTACGAGGACGCCCGGCACCCCTACGGCAAGGCCCTGTCGGAGGCGTTCCCGAGGATCGGCGACCCGGCGTCGCGGTTCGCCCCGCGCGGCCTGCCCGGCGACCCACCCGACCCGTCCGCCGTGCCCTCCGGGTGCGCCTTCCACCCGCGCTGTCCGGTCGCCCTGGACTCCTGCGCGGTCGACGACCAGGAACTGCGCACGGCCGACGAGGACCGCCGGGCGGCCTGTGTGCACGTGAGCGCGACAAGGAGCGGCCCATGACCCTCTTGACGGCACAGTCCCCGCACGGCGCCGGAGCCAGCCCGGCCCCGGCCGACGACTCCGCCTACGGCAGGACGACGCCACCCCGCGCCCCGCGCCCGTCGGCCCCATGGACACAGGACCGACCACCGGCCCCGCCGTACGCGCCGGGGGCAACGCAAGCCGCGAGGACCCGACCATGACCCTCCTGAGCGCACAGGCCCTGCACGTCACCTACCCCCGCCGCCACGGCAGCCCGCCCGCCCGTGCCGTGGACGGGGTCGAACTCGGCATCGGCGCCGGGGAGATCGTGGCCCTGGTCGGCGAATCGGGCTGCGGCAAGACGACGCTGGCGCGTGCTCTGCTGGGGCTGGAGCCGCCGACCGGCGGGCGGGTCGTCTTCGACGGGGAGCCGCTGCGGTACTCGTCGCGGGCGCTGAAGGCGTACCGGCGGCGCGTCCAGCTGGTGCTCCAGGATCCGACGGGGTCGCTGAACCCACGGCACACGGTGTACGAGGCGGTGGCGGAGGGCCTGCGGATCCACGGCCACGGCGGCGACGAGCGCACGGCGGTCGCCGAGGCGCTGTCGCGGGCCGGTCTGCGGCCTGCGGAGCGCTTCTTCCTGCGGTATCCGCACGAGCTGTCCGGCGGGCAGCGCCAACGCGTGGTCATCGCGGGCGCGCTGGTCCTTCAACCCGAACTCCTCGTCGCCGACGAGCCGGTGGCCTCCCTGGACGCCTCCGTGCGCGGCGAGATCCTCGCCCTGCTGCTGCGGCTGCGCGCCGACCTCGGTCTGTCGGCGCTGGTCGTGACGCACGACCTGGGTCTCGCGTGGAACATCGCGGACCGGGTGGCGGTGATGTACCTGGGCCGGATCGTGGAGACGGGGGACGTGGAGCAGGTGCTCACGGCACCCCGGCACCCGTACACCCAGGCTCTGCTGTCGGTGCTGCCGGAGGCGCCGGGCGACCCGGTGGTGCTGACCGGCGAGCCCCCGGACCCGACCCGGATCCCCGCCGGATGCCGTTTCCACGCCCGCTGCCAGGTGCTGGCGAGCGGGGAGGCGGAGCGCGCGGGCGTGGCGGACACCTGCCGGAACGAGGACCCGGAGGTGCTCGGCGGCGACGCGCGGGCGCAGGTGGCGTGTCACTGGGCCCGGGCGCGGATCACCGCGTGAGGCGCGCGGGAAGGGGGACGGACGTGGGGGCGGGAAGGGGGACGGACCCGGGGGCGGGAAAGGTGAAAGACCGGGGGCGGGAGAGTTCGCTCTCCCGCCCCCGGTCTCCTGACGATTTCCGCCGGTCAGCCCTTCGAGACCGCCGTGTCACCGTCGGCGCTGTCCTCCAGGGCCTTCAGCCCCTGGTCCAGCACCACGTCCTCGCCCCGGTCCGCGATGGTCGGCTCCTCCGGGAAGTGGCACGCCGTCAGGTGCCCCGGCTTGCTGCCCTCGATACGGACCAGCGGCGGCTCCTGCGTCGCGCACTTGTCCTGCGCCTTCCAGCAGCGCGTACGGAACCGGCAGCCGGACGGCGGGCTGATCGGCGAGGGCACGTCGCCCGCGAGCCGGATCCGCTCCCGCTTGGCCGCGTCGATGTCCGCGTCCGGCACCGCCGACAGCAGCGCGTGCGTGTAGGGGTGACGGGGCCTGTTGTAGAGCGAGTCGCGGTCCGCGATCTCCACGACCTTGCCGAGGTACATCACCGCGATGCGCTGCGAGAAGTGCCGCACGATCGCCAGGTCGTGGGCGATGAAGACGAACGCGATCCCCATCTCCCGCTGCACCTCCTGCAGCAGGTTCACCACCTGGGCCTGGATCGACACGTCGAGGGCCGAGACCGGCTCGTCCGCGATGATCAGCTTCGGCTGGAGCGCGACGGCGCGCGCGACACCGATGCGCTGGCGCTGACCGCCGGAGAACTCGTGCGGGAAGCGGTTGTAGTGCTCGGGGTTGAGACCGACGATCTCCAGGAGCTCCCGGACCCGCTTCTCACGGCCGCCGGGCGGGTTGATCCCGTTGATCTCCATCGGGCCCGCGATGATCTTGCCGACCGTCTGCCGCGGGTTCAGCGAGGCGTACGGGTCCTGGAAGATCATCTGGATCTCGGACCTGATCGGCGCCATCTGCGACCGGCTGGCGCGACTGATGTCCCGCCCCTTGTACTCGATGGTGCCCTCGGTCGGCTCGTACAGCCGGGTCAGCAGTCGCCCGGTCGTCGACTTGCCGCAGCCGGACTCGCCGACCAGGCCCAGGCTCTCGCCCGGGAAGACCTCCAGGTCGACGCCGTCGACGGCCTTGACGTGGCCGACGGTGCGCCGGATCGGGAAGCCGCCCTTGATCGGGAAGTGTTTCTTCAGGCCGGTGACCCGAAGGAGCGGCGCGCTGTCCTCGTCCCGCTGCTGCGGGGTCGCGTCGGCGACCGCCGTGGTGGTGTTGCTGTTGTCGCTCATGGTGATGCCCCAGTCCCGGTTTGGCTCAGCCCAGCCGGGGCTGAATCGTCTCGATGAACAGCTGCTGTCGCTGATCCCCCGTCAGATGGCACGCGGCTGCGCGCCCCTGGGCGAGCAGCGGCCGCTCGCTGGAGCAACGGCCACCGGACACGTCCTCGGTGAACGCGCACCGCGGGTGGAAGGCGCAGCCCGAGGGCGGGTTGAGCAGCGAGGGCGGCGATCCGGGGATCGGCACCAGCGGCTCGTCGACATCGGAGGTGAGCCTCGGCATCGACCCCAGCAAGCCCCAGGTGTACGGGTGCTGAGGCGACTTGAGCACCTCGCGGACCGTGCCCCGCTCGACCGCCCGGCCCGCGTACATCACCAGGATGTCGTCGGCCATGTTGGCGACCACGCCGAGGTCGTGGGTGATCATGATGATCGCGGAGCCGAACTCCTGCTGGAGGTCCTTGAGCAGGTCGAGGATCTGCGCCTGCACCGTCACGTCGAGCGCCGTGGTGGGCTCGTCGGCGATGAGCAGGTCCGGGTCGCAGGCGAGCGCCATCGCGATCATGGCGCGCTGGCGCATACCGCCGGAGAACTGGTGCGGGTAGTCGTCGACCCGCTGCTGCGGGTGCGGGATGCCGACCTTCTCCAGCAGATCGATGGCGCGCACCCGGGCGTCCCGCTTGGAGGCGCCGGTGTGCTTCATGAACGGCTCGCCGATCTGCCGGCCGACCGTGTAGTACGGCGACAGCGCGGTCAGCGCGTCCTGGAAGATCATCGCCATCTTCTTGCCGCGCAGCGACTCCAGCTGCTTCTCGCCGGCGTCGGTCAGCTCCTGGCCGTCCAGCGTGATCGAGCCGTCGATGGCGGTGTTCTTGCGGTTGTGCAGGCCGAGTACGGCGAGGTTGGTCACCGACTTGCCGGACCCGGACTCACCGACGATACCGAGGGTCTTGCCGCGCTCCAGGTCGAAGGAGAGCCCGTCCACCGCCTTGACGACGCCGTCCTCGGTGGAGAAGTGGACCTTGAGGTCACGTACCGAGAGGAAGGCCCGCTCCGCGGCGGTGGCCGCGGCCTCTTCGGGCTTGGTCTGAGTGGTCACGGTGGTTCTCCTAGGACAGACGCACGCGCGGGTCGATGACGGCGTACAGGGCGTCCACAATCAGGTTGAAGACGATGATGAGCGCGGCGCTGATCAGCATGACGCCCATCAGCATCGGCAGGTCCTTGTCGGTGACTGACTTCAGCGCGAGCCGGCCGAGACCGGCCAGACCGAACGTCAGCTCCGTCACCATGCCGCCCGCCAGCAGGGAGGACAGGTCGATGCCGAGGATGGTGACGATGGGGATGAGCGAGCCCCGCCAGGCGTAGCGGAAGAACACGAAGTTGGCCGACATGCCCTTGGCGCGGGCCGCCTTCACGTGTTCTTCCTGTAGTTGCTCGATCATCGAGGAGCGGCTCATACGGGTGTAGTTGGCCGTGAAGATGGTCGCCATCACCACCCAGGGGATCAACAGGCCCATGAACCAGCCGCCGAGGTCCTCGGAGAACGGCACGTACTTCGGCTTCTCGAGCCAGCCGGTGCTGTAGACCAGGGCGAGCAAAACCAGCGGGCCGAGGAAGTAGATCTGCATCGAGCTGATGACCAGCGAGGCCGAGCTGAACGTCTTGTCCAGCCAGGTACCACGGTACTTGGCGGCAAGGAGACCGGTGCCGAGGCCGACCACGAGGAAGACCAGCAGGCTGCCGACGGTCAGCGAGAGGGTCAGCGGGAAGCGGTCGAGGATCGTGTCCCAGACGTTCTGGTTGTTGGCGAAGGAGACACCGAAGCAGGGGGCGGCGCAGTGGCCGACGGCGAAGTCCCGGCCGGCGAAGATGCCGACGAGGAAGTTCCAGTACTGCACCGGGACGGGCGAGTCGAGGCCGAGGTTCTTGTGGATGATCGCCAACGCGTCCGGAGTGCAGTTCTTGCCACAGGCCAGCAGGGCCGGGTCCTGCGGGATGGCGAAGAACATGAAGAACGTGAACGCGCTGATCAACAGCAGGATCAGCGCCGCGCCGAAGGTCCGGCGAATGAGGAATTGAAGCATGGCAGGCAGCTGCTCTCAGGACGGCGGCAGTCGATGGTGAGGTCTGGAAGATCCGGGCCCCGGTGGTGGGCGCTCCGCCACGCGCCCACCACCGGTTTCCCGACGAACCGGGTTACTTCTTGAGGAAGATCCGGGTGACGTCCACGTAGCTCGAGTCGGAGCTGTAGCGGATGCCGCCGATGTTCGAACCGAAGATCTGGAAGACCTTGGTGTAGTAGATCGGGGCGGCCGGGTTGACCTTCTCGGTGATGTACTTGTTCAGCGCGTCCCAGGCCTTGGTGGCCTCAGCGATGTCCGTGATCTTCACGATGCGCGCGATCTCGGAGTTGACGTGCGGGTCGTTGATGTGCGAGTAGTTCGACGAACCGTCCTGGATCTGCGTGCCGTCGTACACCGGCGGGAAGACCGTGGAGGCGGACGGCCAGTCCTGGCCCCAGCCGGTCATGTACAGGTCGTAGCCGTTCTTGACCTTGCCGACCTGCTCGTACCAGGTGGCGGAGTCGATCTCCTTCTTCTGGATGTCGAGGCCGATCTTCTCCAGAGCGTCGGCGATCAGAACCGCCTGCTGCTGCCGGACCGGGGTGTTGCCGTAGGCGTAGACGAGCTTCTTGCCCTTGAAGCCGCCTTCCTCGATCAGCTTCTTGGCGGCCGCGATGTCACCGTTGGGCTTCTTGGCCCGGTTGAACGGGTCGTACTTCTCGTCGTAGCCCGGAGTGGTGGGCGACATCAGGGAGTTGGCCGCCTCGCCGCCGTACGCGCCACCGTCGGCCTTGAAGACCGAGGTGGCCGGCAGTGCCAGGGTGATGGCGTCGCGGAGCTTCTTGTCCTTGACGCGGTCCAGGTTGAAGTTGAGCTGCCACACGTAGGGCGCGTAGCCCTGGATGGTGCGCTTCATGGCGGCCTTGTCGCTCACCACCTTCTGCAGCTGGGTGGTGGCGACCTGACCGGTGAACATCATCGTGTTCTTGGCGTCACCCTGGTCGGCGAGGAGGGTCTTGGTCTGGTCCTCGTCGTCGTGGTTCATCTCGATGTTGAAGCCGTCGACGTACTGGTGACGCACCGAGTCGGACTTCGGGTCCCACTGGTCGTTCTTGACGAGCTTCATCGACTTGCCCGGCTTGAAGTCGGCGATCTTGTACGGGCCGGCCGCGACGGGGGCGTTGTCGTACTTCTCCTTGGTGTCCGTCTCCTCCGGGACGACGCTGTAACCGGGCATGGTCAGCATCTGCGGAAGGTCGGGCTGCGCGTCCTTGAAGTGGAAGACGATCGTCTTGTCGTCCGGCGTCTCCAGGACGCTGTCCGGCAGGTGCTTGCCCTTGTCCGGACCCGCGTAGGCCTTGCGGTAGGTGGTGCCGGCACCGGACAGCCACTGCTGGAGGTAGGTCGGGCCGTCGGTGATGTACGACGCGTACAGGCGCTCGACCGTGTGACGGATGTCCGCCGAGTTGATCGGGTTGCCGTTGGCGTCCTTCAGGCCGGACTTCAGGGTGTACGTCCAGGTCTTGCCGCCGTCGGAGGCCTTGCCGGCGTCGGTGGCGAGGTCGCCCACGACGGTCAGGTTGCCCTGGTCGTCCTCGGAGTACTGGGTCAGACCGCGGAAGATGAGGCGGCTGAGCAGCTTGCCGTCCGAGACGTAGATCTGGCCCGGGTCCAGGTGCGAGAAGTCCGCCTCCTGGTAGACGTTCGCGGTGCCGCCCGCCTTGGCACCGGGAACCTCGGGAGCGGGGCCGGTGGACGCCTTGGCATCGCCGATCTGCACCGGCTTGGACTGCGCCTTGGCGTCCTCCTTCTTCTTGCTGTTGTCCTGAGCCGCGTTGTCGCTGCCGCCGCCGCAGGCGGTGAGGGTCAGGGCGCCGGCTGCCACCGCGACGAGCGCGGCCGTCGTGGTGCGGTTACGGAAGATGCTCATGGAGTTGAATCCACCTGCCTGTGAGTAGTGAGCATTGCTGGTAGCTGGCCGGAGCCGGGCCGTGGGGACCGAGGCCGACGTGGGCAAGAGCGTGTGGCCTGCCCGTGCGTGGGGGGCTCTCAGCGACCGGTCTTGGGATCGAAGGCGTCCCGGACCGAGTCACCGAGGAGGTTGAAGGCCACGACGAAGACCACCATGGCCACGCCGGGGAAGAGCATGTAGTACGGGTCCTGCTCGACGATGTCGGCGCCGATGGCGAACATCCGCCCCCAGTCCGGGGTGGGTTCGACGTAGCCCACTCCCACGAAGGAGAGGAAGGCGATGCTCAGGATGGTGCTCGGCAGCGTGAGCGTGGCCTGCACCAGCACCGGGGTGACGATGTTGGGCAGCAGCTCCTTGCGGATGATCCGCCAGGGCGAGGCCCCGGAGATCCGTGCCGCCTCGATGAACTCCCGGTCGCGCAGCGACAGGGTGGCGGCCCGGATGAGCCGCGCCATGCTCATCCAGCCCAGGAAGGACAGGACGATGATGATCGCGCAGGTGCGCACGTAGGTGGGCGTCTCCTCGTCCGGTGCGACGAAGACCGTGGTGATGACGGGCATCGCGGCGACGAAGAAGAGCTGGTTGGGCAGGGCCATGAAGAAGTCGGTGATGCGGCCGAGCCAGTAGTCGGTCTTGCCGCCGAAGTAGCCGCCGGCGAGGCCGATCAGCACACCCACCACGGTCATCAGCACCGTCGCGGCCAGCGCCGTGAACATCGACGTCCGCATGCCGTAGAGCAACTGCGTGAAGACGTCGCGGCCGAGGACCGGCTCGATGCCGAACCAGAACTCCCCGTTCATGCCACCGGCGGGCCCCGCCGGCATGGTGAACATGTCCAGGAGTTCCGGCCGATCCTGCCCGTAGAGGGTGTACGGGTCCTTGCCGTACACCTTGGAGATCAGCGGCGCCGCTGCCGCGATCGTGAAGAAGAACAGGACGACGACGGCGGAGACCACACCGGTTCGGTCGCGCTTGAAGCGGCCCCACATCAACTGCCCGGGGCTGCGTCCCTCAAGCTTCTTCGACTCCTTGGCGTCGCTCTGGGGCGCGCTCTCCTTGTCCACGAGGGAAGGGGTTTCAGCACCCTCGAGCTCGATTGGACTCGTCATGATTCGTCCGTTTCACAGATGTTGGAGGTCGTCTGCACTGCACAGTGCCCGACGGCCTTCGCACGGCGTACATCTTTCGCAGCGCGCGAGGAGAACAACAACGGTTGGGGGTGAACCCCCTGAGGAACCCTGGCTGGCGATCGGAACCGACCGCCGACGGAACGTACCGTCAGGGCAGTTCGCGTCGCCTGGCCGCGGCCACAACCGCCGCGACGGGACTCCACGCACCCGCGGGGCCTACATCTGCCATCCGGGACGACGTGACCCATATGGCGCTTGTGGCACCTCGCATGGGTTCCTCCTCATGAATCCGCTGGTTCACTGCAAAGGGGCAGCGCGCGACACGTCCGGGCCCGTCTCCGGTGCCCAGGTTCGCCAGGTGCCCCCACGCTCGCGAGTCGGCGCCCCGTCAGCGCGTGACCCGTTCTTCCGAGCTCTACGCGCCTAACTATCTGCTATCGGCCAGGGGACGAACCACACTCTCGAGGTCTCGGTTCGATCACAGATAGGGGCTAGGTCTTCCAAAACCCGGACAAAGGGTTTGGTGAGAGATCGCTGCGAAACGGACTTGTTACACATCTACCGGGGGGAGGTGTCCGTTTACCGGACGTTCTACGCCGGAAAAACGGTTGCCAGTCGCGCACTCTCGGTGCAGGGTGCCCTGCCGGGCCGTGTCGTGCTCAACACGCTTGACGTAAAGCGTCGAGGGACCGTCAGGCGCGTTGCTTCCGGGCAGGTTAATAGGATTCGACCCGCTCAACGGCCTCTCGCAACAGATTCAAGGGTTTTCCCTACGCCCCTTCGCGCGCCGCCGCGGTCCGCCGCGCCCCCTCTCACATCCCACGCAAAACGGCACCGGGCACCCGCTGGCGGGGTGCCCGGTGCCGTCCTGAGCGTGGATCAGCCGTGCTCGGCGCGTCCTCAGCCGTGCTTGGCGCGGCTCGCGGCGCGGGCGCGCTCGCGGGCGTCCAGGTTCACCTTCCGGATGCGCACGGCCTCCGGGGTGACCTCCACGCACTCGTCGTCGCGGCAGAACTCCAGGGACTGCTCCAGCGACAGCTTGCGCGGCGGGACGATCGCCTCGAACGAGTCGGCCGAGGAGGACCGCATGTTCGTGAGCTTCTTCTCCTTGGTGATGTTCACGTCCATGTCGTCGGAGCGGGAGTTCTCACCGACGATCATGCCCTCGTACACCTCGGTGCCGGGGTCCGTGAAGAGCACACCGCGCTCCTGAAGGTTCGTCATCGCGAACGCGGTGACGGCACCGGAGCGGTCGGCGACCAGCGAGCCGTTGTTACGGGTCTGGAGGTTGCCGAACCAGGGCTCGAAGCCCTCGTGGATGGAGTGGCCGATGCCGGTGCCGCGGGTCTGGGTCAGGAACTCGGTCCGGAACCCGATGAGACCGCGGGACGGCACCACGAACTCCATGCGGACCCAGCCGGAGCCGTGGTTCGACATGTTGTCCATACGGCCCTTGCGGACACCCATGAGCTGCGTGACCGCGCCCATGTGCTCCTCGGGCACGTCGATCGTCATGCGCTCGACGGGCTCGTACGTCTTGCCGTCGACGTCCTTGGTGACGACCTGCGGCTTGCCGATGGTCAGCTCGAAGCCCTCGCGGCGCATCTGCTCGACCAGGATGGCGAGCGCGAGCTCACCACGGCCCTGGACCTCCCAGGCGTCGGGGCGCTCGGTGTCGATGACGCGCAGCGAAACGTTACCGATCAGCTCGCGGTCGAGGCGGTCCTTGACCTGGCGGGCGGTGACCTTGCGGTCCTTGACGGCCGCCTTGTTGTCGGCGCCCTTGCCGGTGCCGCCACGGCCGACCAGCGGCGAGGTGTTGGTGCCGATGGTCATGGAGATCGCGGGCTCGTCGACCGTGATCAGCGGCAGCGGGATCGGGTTCTCGGTGTCGGCCAGCGTCTCGCCGATCATGATGTCCGGGATACCGGCGACGGCGCAGATGTCACCCGGGCCGGCCTTCTCGGCGGGCTTGCGGGTGAGCGCCTCGGTCATCATCAGCTCGGTGATGCGCACGTTGCTGATGGAGCCGTCACGCTTGATCCAGGCGACGGTCTGGCCCTTGCGCAGCTCGCCCTGCTCGACACGGAGCAGCGCGATACGGCCGAGGAAGTTGTCCGCGTCCAGGTTGGTGACGTGCGCCTGGAGCGGGGCCTCCTCGTCGTAGGTCGGGGCCGGGATGTGCTGGAGGATCGTGGAGAAGAACGGCTCCAGGCTGGTGGAGTCCGCCGGGACCGTGCCGTTCTCCGGCTTGGTCAGCGAGGCGATGCCGTCACGGCCGCAGGCGTAGACGATCGGGAACTCGATCTGCTCCTCGTCGGCGTCCAGGTCGAGGAAGAGGTCGTACGTCTCGTTGACGACCTCGTCGATCCGGGAGTCGGGCCGGTCCGTCTTGTTGATGCACAGGATGACGGGCAGGCGCTGCTGCAGCGCCTTGCGCAGCACGAAGCGGGTCTGGGGCAGCGGGCCCTCGGAGGCGTCGACGAGCAGCACGACGCCGTCGACCATGGACAGACCGCGCTCCACCTCACCACCGAAGTCGGCGTGGCCGGGGGTGTCGATGATGTTGATGGTGATGACGTCCCCCCCGTCCTTGGGGTGGTACTTCACCGCCGTGTTCTTGGCGAGGATCGTGATGCCCTTCTCACGCTCCAGGTCGTTCGAGTCCATCATGCGGTCGTCGACGCCTTCGAGCTGGTGGGCGGCGAAGGCACCGGCCTGCTTCAGCATTCCGTCGACGATGGTGGTCTTGCCGTGGTCGACGTGGGCGACGATGGCGACGTTGCGGATGTCGTGGCGCGTGGCCATATTGCGGCGTACTCCCGGAGTGTGAGGACGGCTCTCGCGTACATCTGTGTTACGCGGGCCCTGCCGGGCTTGACACGCCACGGCCTTACCCCATGGTACGTGGCCGTTCCCACTGGGGCTCGCCGGCCTATGTCTCCGCAGGTGAACCCCCCTTTGAACGCCCCCGCCGCCCCTACCCGTCCCATCCTTCTGGGGCTCCGCCCCAGACCCCGCTCCTCAAACGCCGGAGGGGCTGAATTTGCCGGGGCTGGATCTTTCAGCCCGTCCGGCGTTTGAGGACGAGTCTTTGCCGTCCCTAGCCCCCACCCACCCGCAGGGGGCGAGGTCTTTTAGCCCGTCCGGCGTTTGAGGACGAGGCCCGAAGGGCCGACAGCGGGGGTCTGGGGGCGGCAGCCCCCAGGGATGGGACGGGTAGGGGCGGCGGGGGCGAAGAAAGGTCAGTTGGTCGATGCGGTCGCGGCGGGCTTCGGGCTCTTCTTCAGGAAGCCCATGTCCTCGTACACCGGCGTGCCGAACCCGAAGGCCCCGGCGTTGGCGACGTTCGACCTCGTGGCCATCAGCTGAGGACGCTGGAAGAGCGGAAGCGAACCCGCCGCCGCCCAGATCCGGGAGTCGGCCTTCCGGATCAGCGCCCGCGACTCGGACTCGTCCAACGTGGCGACCGCCTGGTCGAACAGCTGGTCCACCTGATCGGTACCGACACGGGTGTAGTTCTGCTCGACGTTCAACGACCCGTCGGCGGCCGGGACAGGCTTGGCGTAGATCGGCCGGGCGTCGGTGGCGGGGTACGCGGAGGCGGGCCAGGAGTACAGCGCGAGATCGTACTGACCGGACGCGATGTGATCCTTGAAGTAACTCTCGTCCGCCACCTTCATGATCTCGGTACGGATCCCCACCCGCTCCAGCATCACCCCGATCCGGTCCGCCACCGTCCGCAGCGTCTGCGACCCCGCCCCCTCCGGCACCACGAACCGCAACGTCAACGCCTTGCCGTCCTTGGCCAACGGCCGAGCCGCCGCACCCGCCGGCGCGGGAGTGCCCTGCGGCGCGTACGCCCCGGGCGCCCCGCCCTGCTGCACCTGCTTGGTGCCGTACTGCTTGCCGTCCTGAGCGAGGTTCCGCGCCTCGTCGTGATCGGCGTCCTCCCCCTTGTGGCCCTCGTGCCGGTGCGCCTTGTTGTCCTCCCCGACGATGTACGTCCCGTCGTCGTCGGACCCGGACTCGGACTTGGAGTGGGACTTGGACTCGGACTGGGACTGGGACCGGGACTCAGAGCCCTTCTCCGCCTTGTCAGCCCTCTCGTCCATGTCGCCCTTGTCGCCCCTCTCGTCCTTGTCAGCCCTGTCGTCCTTGTCGTCCTTGTCGGCCTTCTCGGCCTTCTCGGCCTTCCCGGCCTTCCCGGCCTTCCCGGCCTTCTCCCCCTCACTCCCCGCCGCCTCCTCCCCCTTCTTCTTCTCCTTGACCGGCCCGCCCGGCACCCACCCCGCGTCCGCGAGCAGCGCCTGCGCCTCCGCCGTGTCCTGGTCGCCGATCGCGCCGCTGTTGTCGGCGTAGGCGGCCTGCCCGGACAGGGCGAGATGGCTGCCGACCGGCTTGGCGGGCAGGCCCAGCGGGGAGAGGACCAGCTTCGCGAGTTCCTCCCGGTCGATGGCGCGGGCGACGGCCCGCCGGATCCGCTCGTCGGCGAGCACGCTGTCGCCGCCGTTGAGGGCCAGTTGGGTGTACGCCGGCTCCAGGGACTTCCGTACCTCGAAGCCCCGGAACTTCGCCCGGTCCTGCCGCTGCTTCGCGGTGAGGGTGCGCCGGTCGGGGCCCATCAGCGGTGTGCCGGAGGGGCTGGCGGACGCCGCTCGCGGCGGCGCGGCGAGCGCGATGCGCCGGGCCGCGGCGGAGTCGATCTCGGCGATGTCGAGATCGCCGGCGGCCAGGGCCGCGGCCCGCTGGTCGCGCGGGACGGCGCGCAGCACGATCTCGTGCAGCTTGGCCGGTTCCCCCCACCAGCGGGGGTTGCGGGTGAGGGTGACGTCGCCGCCCTTGCGGTCGATCTTCTGCACGATGAACGGCCCGGCGGTGACCTTGAGCCCGCGCCGCGCCCCGTCGTTGAACGAGTCCGGCGTGCCCATGACCTCCTTCGGGTACAGCGGCGAGAAAAGGGAGCGCCAGTCCGCGTACGGGCGCCCGAAGGTGACCCGCACCTCCAGGTCGTTGTCGCCGCGCTCGATCTTCTCGATGCGGTCGTAGCCGGCGTTGCGGGCGGTCCAGTAGGCGCTGTCCTTGCCGGACAGGGCCCGCCACTGGGCGGCGAAGTCGGCGGCGCCGATCTCCCGGCCGTCGCTCCAGACGGCCTGCTGGTTGAGCTTGTACAGCACGACCTGCTTGGGCTCGGTCTTGACGATCTTCGCGGACTCCAGGTACTCCGGGTTGCGCTGCGGGCGCCCGTTCCCGTCGAGCCGGAACATCGAGGGCAGCGTGGCCTGCGCGATCCGGGTCGTGGCCGCGTCGGCGTCCGACTGGAAGGTGTTCAGCGTCTCCGGTACGGCGTCCACGGCCCACCGCAGCGTGCCGCCGTCGAGGAGCTGGGCCCGGGCGGCCGTGGCGATGTCCTGCCCGGCCAGCGGCTTTCCGGCCGGATCCGGGTCGCTGCACCCGGCGAGTGCCGGCAGCGCGAGCGCGCCCGCGACGAGGAAAGTGGCCGAGCGCAGGACCGCGCTGCGGCCAGGCCTGGGTCCGACGCTGGGTCCGACGCTGGGTCCGATGCCGACGTGGGACATCTCAGGTACCTCCGGGGAGCGGCCCGCCGGTGACAATAAGTGCGTTCTGATCACATTTGGCGGTATTTTGGAGCTGATCAGATCTAAGGCACCCCACTGAAGAGGAAAGGGTTCGCCAGGCGGAGACGACACGGCGGCAGGGGCGTACAAGGCCACCCGTGCGGAGCAACGCGCTCCGCACCTCGCACTCCTCGCCACCTTTCGGCCCCCCGGCGTGCACAGAGCGCTTGCGGGCGTGCAATGGAGGCGTGCAATCCGCCAATCGCTGCACATCCCTTCACAGCGACAGGTGTGACGCGCAACACTCGCAGGCGCATGAACGTTGCCACCCAGGGCCGTAGGGCCCACGGAAGTGAGGTCACGTCATGTCCGTGCAAGACGACCTGACAGCTGTCCAGCGCTGCCTCGACGACCTGGCCCGGTCCGTGGGCCGGCTGGAGAAGCAGCTGGGCACCGGCGGAATCGAGATGCGCCGCGTCCGCACCGACGCCAACCATCTGCGCGAGAGCGTCGCGCTGCTGAGGGACGCTGCCGCGTCCCCCGCCACCCAGCGCAAACCGGAGCTCGTCACCATCCCCGACACGCCGTACGACGACTCTCTGTGGATCGACACGGATGACGAGGGTCTCGGCGCAAGGGACCGCCGCGCCCCCTGATCCCCCACCTGACCCGACCGGAGTCATGCATTGGCCACTGGTACGGAACCCCATCTGAACAGCGGCGGCGTACGCACCGGTACGCGCGCCGCGATCTCCGCCCCGCACCTGCGGACCGACCGCTGGTGGCTGGCCCCCGCCGTCACCGCGGCCGGTCTGCTCGCGTTCATCGTGTACTCCACGTGGCGGGCCTTCGCCAACGCGGACTACTACGCGGCGCCGTACGTCTCCCCGTTCTACTCGCCCTGTCTGGCGGAGAACTGCGAGCCGATGCGCGCCGGGCCGAACTGGGAGCTCTTCGGGAGCTGGTGGGGCATCTCCCCCGCGATCATCATCCTGATCTTCCCGCTCGGCTTCCGTCTGACCTGCTACTACTACCGCAAGGCCTACTACCGGGGCTTCTGGATGTCGCCCCCGGCCTGCGCGGTGGCGGAGCCGCACAAGAAGTACTCCGGTGAGACCCGCTTCCCGCTGATCCTGCAGAACATCCACCGGTACTTCTTCTACGCCGCGCTCCTGGTCGCCGGGATCCTGACGTACGACACGGTGCTCGCCTTCCGCGACGAGAACTACGAGTGGGGCCACATGGGCCTCGGCACCCTCGTATTCCTCCTCAACATCGTGCTGATCTGGGCGTACACCCTCTCCTGTCACTCCTGCCGGCACATCGTGGGCGGCAAGCTCAAGCACTTCTCCAAACACCCCGTGCGCTACCGCATGTGGCAGTGGATCGGGAAGCTCAACGCCCGCCACATGCAGCTCGCCTGGGCGTCGCTGCTGAGCGTGGCGCTCGCCGACTTCTACGTCTATCTCGTCGCGTCCGGGGTCTTCGACGATCCGCGCTTCTTCTAGATTGGGTGGGGACTGAACAGATGACCGTGGTCGAACGGCAGGAGTGGGACGTCGTCGTGGTCGGCGCCGGGGGCGCGGGCCTGCGTGCCGCGATCGAGGCACGCGAGCGAGGCGCCCGTACGGCCGTGATCTGCAAGTCGCTGTTCGGCAAGGCGCACACCGTGATGGCCGAGGGCGGCATCGCGGCGGCCATGGCCAACGCCAACGAGCACGACAACTGGCAGGTCCATTTCCGCGACACCATGCGCGGCGGCAAGTTCCTCAACCAGTGGCGGATGGCCGAGCTGCACGCGCGGGAGGCGCCGGACCGGGTGTGGGAGCTGGAGACCTGGGGGGCGCTCTTCGACCGCACGAAGGACGGCCGTATCTCCCAGCGCAACTTCGGCGGCCACGAGTACCCGCGTCTCGCGCACGTCGGCGACCGCACCGGACTGGAGCTGATCCGCACACTGCAACAGAAAATCGTTTCCCTGCAGCAGGAGGACAAGAAGGAGACCGGGGACTACGAGTCCCGGCTGAAGATCTACCAGGAGTGCACCGTCACCCGGATCCTGAAGGACGGAAGCAGGGTCTCCGGGATCTTCGCCTACGAGCGCGAGACCGGCCGCTTCTTCGTCCTGGACGCCCCAGCCGTGGTGATCGCCACGGGCGGCATCGGCAAGTCCTTCAAGGTGACGTCGAACTCCTGGGAGTACACGGGCGACGGCCACGCGCTGGCCCTGCTCGCCGGGGCTCCCCTGCTCAACATGGAGTTCGTGCAGTTCCATCCGACGGGCATGGTCTGGCCGCCGTCGGTGAAGGGGATCCTGGTCACGGAGTCGGTGCGCGGCGACGGCGGGGTGCTGCGCAACTCCGAGGGCAAGCGGTTCATGTTCGACTACATCCCCGACGTCTTCAAGGAGAAGTACGCCCAGTCGGAGGAGGAGGGCGACCGCTGGTACGAGGACCCGGACAACAACCGGCGTCCGCCCGAGCTGCTCCCGCGGGACGAGGTGGCGCGGGCCATCAACGCCGAGGTGAAGGCGGGCCGCGGCTCCCCGCACGGCGGGGTCTTCCTCGACGTGTCGACGCGTATGCCGGCCGAGGTGATCCGCCGCCGACTGCCCTCCATGTACCACCAGTTCAAGGAGCTGGCGGACGTGGACATCACGGCGGAGGCGATGGAGGTCGGGCCGACCTGTCACTACGTCATGGGCGGCATCGCGGTCGCGTCGGACACGGCGGCGGCGCGCGGGGTGCCCGGCCTGTACGCGGCCGGCGAGGTCGCGGGCGGCATGCACGGCTCGAACCGGCTCGGCGGCAACTCTCTGTCCGACCTGCTGGTCTTCGGCCGCCGCGCGGGCTGGCACGCCGCCGAGTACGCGGCCGCGCAGGCCTTCGAACGCCCCGAGGTCAGCGACATGCAGGTCGACACGGCGGCGGCGGAGGCGCTGCGGCCCTTCTCGGCGGAGGGTCCGGCCGGGGGCGCGGACGACGGACGTCCACCGGAGAACCCGTACACCCTCCACCAGGAGCTCCAGCAGACGATGAACGACCTCGTCGGCATCATCCGCCGCGAGGGTGAGATGGAGCAGGCGCTGGAGAAGCTGGCCGATCTGCGCGTACGGGCCCGCCGGGCCGGCGTCGAGGGGCACCGCCAGTTCAACCCCGGCTGGCACCTCGCGCTCGACCTGCGCAACATGCTGCTGGTCAGCGAGTGCGTGGCGCGGGCGGCGCTGGAGCGCACCGAGTCGCGCGGCGGGCACACCCGCGAGGACCATCCGACGATGGACCGCAAGTGGCGCAACATCAACCTGCTGTGCCAACTGGCCGACCCGACGGGCGGCCTGGCGGCCACGGACCCCGAACGCGGCCAGATCACCCTGCTGCGCGAGACCACCGACCCCGTCCGCCAGGACCTGCTGGCTCTCTTCGACAAGGAAGAGCTGGTCAAGTACCTCCCCGAAGAGGAGCTCTACCAGTGAGCAGCTACGAGGCCCGTTTCAAGGTGTGGCGGGGCGATGTTCAGGGCGGCGGCCTGGAGGACTTCGAGGTCGAGGTGAACGACGGCGAGGTCGTCCTCGACATCATCCACCGCCTCCAGGCCACCCAGGCCCCCGACCTGGCCGTCCGCTGGAACTGCAAGGCGGGCAAGTGCGGTTCGTGCTCGGCGGAGATCAACGGCCGCCCCAGGCTGATGTGCATGACACGCATGTCGGTCTTCACCCGGGAGGAGACGATCACGGTGACGCCGCTGCGGGCGTTCCCGGTGGTCCGCGACCTCGTCACGGACGTCGGCTTCAACTACACGAAGGCCCGCGAGGTCCCCGCCTTCGTCCCACCCGCCGACCTCGGCCCCGGCGAGTACCGCATGATGCAGGAGGACGTGGACCGCTCGCAGGAGTTCCGCAAGTGCATCGAGTGCTTCCTGTGCCAGGACACCTGCCACGTCGTCCGCGACCACGAGGAGAACAAACCGGCGTTCGCCGGCCCCCGCTTCCTGATGCGCGTCGCGGAACTGGACATGCACCCCCTGGACGCGGCCGCGGAGACCGGCCTGGACCGCAAGGCCACGGCCCAGGAGGAACACGGCCTCGGCTACTGCAACATCACCAAGTGCTGCACGGAGGTCTGCCCCGAGGGCATCAAGATCACGGACAACGCGCTGATCCCGCTGAAGGAACGGGCGGTCGACCGCAAGTACGACCCGCTGGTGTGGCTCGGCAACAAGATCATGCGCCGGACCTCGTCGGGCTGAGTCCGCGGCCGACCAGCTCCAGTGCCTCGCGCAGGTTGTGCTCCGCGATGCCCCGCATGGCCTGCGGGTCGGGAAAGTCGCCGTCCAGCAGCCGAAGCGGTCCGGCCACCAGGGACAGCCGCATGGCGAGGCGGTAGAGACGCAGGCGGTCCTCGTCCAGGCCGGGGGCGCGCAGGACGTCGTAGGCCTCGTGGAAGCGCAGCTCCAGGAACACGTGCTCCCACTCCACGTCGCAGTACAGCAGGCCCTCGACGTCGATCAGGGCGGGCATGCCGTCGGCGTCCAGCAGGACGTGGTCCGGGCCGAGCTCGCCGTGGACGAGGGTGTGGCGGCCGCGGGGGCGGACCGCGGCGGACAGTTCGCGCACGGCCGTCTCCAGGTCCTCGCGCGCGGCCGCGATCCGTGCGTCCCGTACGGCGGTCCCGGCGATGTCCCGCAGGGCGCCCTCGGTGATGCGCTGCTCGCAGGAAAGGGCGGACGGGACAACTCCGTTGTCGACGAGGGCGACCTTGCCGAAGGCCGGGCCCTCGTGCGCATGCAGGGTGCTGAGCTGTTCCGCCAGCCGTTCCAGGGCCACGCGGCCCGCGACCGGGTCCCGCTCCATCGCCTCCTCCAGGCTCCCTCCCCGCAGGTCCTCGACGATCGCCGCGTCCGTCGGAAGGTGGGTGTGGGTGGCGTCGGCGTAGATGAGGCGGGGCGTGCGGACACCGGCCGCGGTCAGCCGGTCGTGCGCCGCGGTGAGCTGGTCGAGGCCGTCGCTTGCGTGGAAAGGGTCGACGGGATCGACCGCGTGGTCGGGCTGGGCGTCCCAGTAGTCCTCCTCCGGCGACCAGACGTAGGCGACGGCGGTCGTGTCGTCGTCGAAGGTCAGCCGGTAGACGCCCTTCTTGGAGCCACCGCGCAACCGGGTGACGCCGGCCAGGGTGCGGCGCGGGCCGGTGGCGGCCCGGGCGAGAGGGGCCAGGTCGGCGCGCGTGAGGTGCTTGCGGGTGGCGGTCACGGGGGTGGGCTCCTCGCTGGTCGACGGTACGGGCACCGCGCTGTCGGCGGCACGCGAGCCTCCGATCCTGGCACCGCCGCCGGTCGGGCCACAGCCGGTTTTCCCAGCGCACGCGGCCGTCCGCACCCGCCCCTGACGCATCCCGCGCCCACCCTTCACGCATCCCGGCCCCACCCCGGACCCATCCCGGTCGCGCCCCGGCATTCCTCCTCATACGCTCCGAAATGTGACGTCATCCTTGATACGGGGCCGGCCGCGGCGGGGCAGCTCGCACATACGGGCGCGGGTGGTGCACGCGCTGGTGGGCGGGCTGGTCGGGGTGGCGTGGCTGGTGCTGCCCGTGGTGACGGTTCTGAACGGGGGTGCGGTCGCGGGTGGGTCCGATCGGCCTGTGGCCGGTGCGGCGGCCCAGGGGGAGGCCGAGGGGACCTCGGACGTCGATCTGGTGCTGCCGGTGCTGGCGGTCGTCGCGGCGGTGGTGGTCGGGGGGTACGGGTTCGTGCGGCGCAGGCGGCGGGCGCGGGGGCGTACGACACCCGGTGGGGCGCCCGTTGAGACGGCCGTGCCGCCAGCCGGGGACCTCGACGAGCGGGCTCGGGCGCTGCTGGTCGAGGCGGACGACTGGGTGCGGGTCAGTGCGGAGGAGCTCGGGTTCGTCGCGGAGAAGGCAGGGGGCGCCGAGCTGGTCGAGCCCTTCGTCCGGGCGCTGCGGGACGCCCGGGCCGAGTTGGCGGTCGCCTTTCGGATGCGGTGGCAGTACGAGGGCGGGGTGCCGGAGGAAGGCGCCGCGCGGCGGCACGCGCTCGCCGGGATCGTCGGGCGGTGCGAGGAGGCGGGTCGGCTGCTGGACGCGCGGGCCGCCGCGTTCGATCAGGTACGGGGGCTGGAGGAGGGCCTGGGCGGAGGGCTGGGGCAGGCCCTGGTAGTCGCGGAGGGCCGGTTCCGGGAACTGACGGGACGTACCGGAGCTGCCGGCGCGGCGCTCCGGGAGCTCGGCGAGCGGTACGCTCCCTCGGCCACCACCGCCGTCGCGGGCCATGTCGAACAGGCCAAGGACCGGCTCGTCTTCGCCACCACCCGCCTCAACCAGGCCCGCCAGTCCGCCGACTCGGGCGACCACGAACGGGCGGCGGGCCGGTTGCGTGCCGCCGAGGGCGCGATCAGCCAGGCGGCCGTCTTCGTCGACGGCGTGGAACGCCTCGCCGGGGACCTCGCCACCGCCTCGACGATGGTGCCGGCCGCGCTGACCGGCGGCGAGGCGGAGATCGCCGGCGCACGGAGGTCGCCGCCCGGTGCCGTTGACCCGTACCTGCCCATACCGCCCGGCGAGCTACGCGCCCGCGTCACCCACGCCGACCTCGCCCTGTCCGGCGTACGCGAAGAGCTGACCTCGGGGCGGCCGTACGACCCCCTGGACCTGCTGCGCCGGATCGTCCGGGCCGTCTCGCCCGTCGCCACGGGGCGGGCCGGGGTGATCCCGGCCGCCGCGCTGCTCTGCGCCCGTGCCGCGGTGGCCGGCGCGGACGACGTCGTCGCGACCCATCGGGCGGCGGTCGGCAGCGAGCCCCGCACCCACCTGGCCGAGGCCCACCGCCTGCTGGCTCCCCCGGCACCCCTCGCCGACCTCCTGTCCGCCGACACCCTCGCCTGGCAGGCCCAGGACCTGGCCGAACAGGACATCCGCCGCCACGGCCACCCCACCACCCCCACCGAGACCGTCCAAGGCCTCACCGGAGCCCTCCTGGGCGGCATCCAGCCGAACACCGGCCCACCGGCAAGCTATGGCGGCCCGCGCACCCGGGCCCGGCGTACAGGGGACACGGCACGTCCGTGAGCCCCGCGCGCTCCGCCACGCGAACCCGCGGGCGGCGACGGTGAGATGGCCCCACCGGGGCCGCCCGCACCCGACGACGATTGCCGCACGGGCGGTGCGGGTGGGTAACGATCCGGCCGAAGGCGAAGCCGAGGCTGCGGCCCTTCTGGCGGAGCCGCCCGTCAGAAGAGGCTCAGCAGCGCCTCCGCCGGGTCCGCCAACCCGTTCTCACCGTCCGGCAGCGGCAGTTCGAACCACACCGTCTTGCCCCGCGGCGTACGACGGGAGCCCCACGCCGCACTGAGCAGCCCGACCAGCTGCAACCCCCGGCCACCCTCGTCGGTGTCCCGGGCACGACGCCGCCGCGGCTGGACCAGCCCCGAGTCCCAGACCTCGCACACCAGCGTGCGGTCCAGCAGCAACCGCAGCCGGATCTCGCCCTCGCCGTATCGCAGCGCGTTGGTGACCAGCTCACTGACCAACAGCTCCGTGGTGTCGACCAGCGGCTCCAGATCCCAGGACAGCAGCTGCCCGCGGGCGTACTCCCGGGCCCGCCCCACACTGCGCGGCTCGCGCGGCAGCGTCCAGTCGCCGACCGACTCGGCGGGCAGCCCCTGGACACGTGCCATCAGCAACGCGATGTCGTCCTCGCCGTGATGGCTGTCGAGGGTGTTGAGGACGTGGTCGCAGACGTCCTCCAGGGGACGCGTGGGGTCGGTCAGGGCGCCCACGAAGGCCTGGAGGCCCTCGTCCAGGGGGTGGTCGCGGGACTCGACGAGGCCGTCCGTGTAGAGCGCCAGCAGCGCGCCCTCCGGCAGCTCGACCTCCACCTCCTCGAACGGCTCGCCACCCACGCCCAGCGGCATCCCGGGCGGCACGTCGAGCATCAGCGCCGCCTCGCCGGGTTCGACGAGGACCGGCGGCAGATGGCCGGCGTTGGCGAAGGTGCAGCGGCGCGTGACGGAGTCGTAGACCGCGTAGACGCAGGTGGCGAGGTACACCTCCGACAGGTCCGCCTCCCGGGGCCGGCGGGCCGCGCGGGTGGCCTGCTGGACGCCGCCGGGGGCACCGAGGCCGCGCGCGATCTCGTCCAGCGCCGAGAGGACCTCGGCCGGTTCGAGGTCCAGCAACGCCAGTGTTCGTACTGCCGAACGGAGTTCGCCCATCGCGACGGCTGCCCGTAGGCCCCGCCCCATCACGTCCCCGACAACCAACGCCGTACGGTGGCCCGGGAGTTCGATCACGTCGAACCAGTCGCCGCCCACCTCGCTGGGCCGGTCGGCGGAGGAGTTGCCGGGCAGGTAGCGGCAGGCGATGTCGAGGCCGGACGCGACCGGGTCCCCGGGGGGCAGCAGGGACCGTTGCAGTATCAGCGCCCGTTCGTGCTCGCGCCGGTAGAGGCGGGCGTTGTCGATACAGACCGCCGCCCGCGCCGCCAGCTCCACCGCGAGATCACGGTCCCGGTCGCCGAACGGCTCGCTGCCCTTCGTCCGGGCGAACTGCGCCAGTCCTACGACCGTGTCGTGGGCGACCATCGGCACCGCGAGCGTGGACTGCACCAGGCCGCCCTCCTCGCCGGGCACGAACTGCGGCCGGGTGGTGCGCAGGGCGTCCGCGCAGGGCGAGTTGAACGGGTAGTGGTGGACGGCGCCGACCGCGACGGGCACGCCGCCGCCGACGAAGGGCGCGTCGGAGACGGCACTGGAGAAGGCGACGCGGCGCAGTTCCGCGCTGCCGTCGGCGAGGCCGGGCGGGGTCTCGTCGCCGGCCAGCAGCCCCTGGTAGAGGTCGACCGTGGCCAGGTCGCAGAAGCCGGGGACGACGACGTCGAGGAGTTCACGGGCCGTGGTCTCCAGGTCGAGGGAGTTGCCTATACGGGCGCCGGCCTCGTTCAGCAGGGCGAGATTGCGCCGGGCCGCGGCGGCCTCGCGGGCGGCGGCGCGGCGCGCGGTGATGTCGATTCCGAGCCAGGCGATGCCGATGGGGCGGCCGCTGCCGCTGTGCACCCGGTAGAGGTTGACGGACCAGTGGCGGCGCTCGTCGGAGCCGGGCAGAAAGCCCGTGACGTGCATGTCCGTGATGGAGTTGCCGCTCTCCAGGACGCGGCGCAGGGTCGCCGCGACGCGGTCGGCCTCGGAGCGCGGCAGATAGTCGTGGACGCCCCGGCCGCGATGGTCGTCGGGGGAACCGCCGAAGAGGGAGGCGAACCGGTGGTTGACGCGGCGCACCCGCAAATCGGTGTCGATCAGCAGGAAACCGAACGGAGATTGACCGAATATCGACTGCGAGGCCGCGAGGTCGGTCTCCATCCGACGGAGGGTGCGGACGTCGACGACGATGCAGACGGCGGCCTTCTCGCCGTCCTCGGTCCGCGTCGGCATGACGTACACCTCGGCGAGACCGTCCTGGCCGCGCCGTCCGTCCACGTCGTCCGGCGTCCGGAAGGGGACCACTCCGGTCCACTCCCGTCCGTCCAGGATCTCGGCCATCTTGCGCTGCCCCTGCTCGCGCAGGTCGGGGTCGATGAACGCCTCGATGGGGTCCATGCCCACGGCCCGCCGGGCGGGGATGCCGAACAACTGCTCGGCGCGCAGGCTCCACTGGTCGACGAGGCCGTCGGGGCCGATCGAGAAGGACGCGACCTTGATGTAGTCGTAGATCGAGCCGGGCGGACTGCTCTGCCAGACGGGGTCGCCGGGGCGGGGCTCGTCGGAGGCGAAGCCGGGGGCCCGGGAAGCGGGGGGTGCCTGTGTTTCGGGAGAGGCGTGTGTGCCCCGGGAGGTGCCGTGGGAGGCCTGTGTGTCGTCGGAGGCCTGTGGGTCGTGGGCCCGCTCCCCCGCGGCCCTCGCCCTCGCGCCGTCCGACGGGTCCTCGGACTCCGTGGCCTTCGCTGGTATCTCGCTCACGCGAACCGTCCCCTCCAGCTCACCGCGTCCGGCACCGGTCACCGGGGGCGGCTGCCCGCAGTATCCAGCACTACGGCCCCGCACAACACGGTGTTCACGATCACAGCACGTTCCCGATGGTTTTCGGTCCCGGCACCGGAAACACTTCCAGTCTTCTAACCAGCGGACACGCAGTCGAATCACGCGGTTCGACAACTGCCACTGGCCTGAACCAGTCGCTCGACAGGGTCGGGGTGGGCGTACACCGCCCTCACCGTGGTGGTCACCGTGGGACCGCGAGTTCGAACCACACCGTCTTGCCCGTGTTCCGGCCCGGCCGGGTGCCCCAGCGGCGCGAGGAGTGCGCCACGAGCTGGAGTCCGCGGCCGCTCTCGTCCTCGGGGTGGGGGGCGCGTTCACGGGGCGGGTCCGGGAGGGGGTCGGAGACCTCGACCAGGAGGACGCCGTCGAGGTCGGCGGGGCGTACCAGACGTACCCCGATGGGGCCCGTGGCGTGCCGCAGGGAGTTGGTCACCAGCTCGCTGACCAGCAGCGCCGTGAGGTCGGCGAGGCTGTCGAGCTCCCAGTCGCGCAGCCTGCCGCGCACGGCGGCACGGGCCGCGCGCACCGCTCCCGCCTCCGCGGGAAAGGTCCACTCGGCGCAGTCGCCATCGGTGTCGATCACGCCGATCACTTCCCAGGCCAGCGGGTTCGCCCATGTCCGGTTTCGCAGGGTTAGTGACCCCATACCCGATATTCGGGGGGCGGTACCGCGCGCGAGGTATGCGAACGGGTAGGAACCCGGGAAGCTTCCTCAGGAACGAAGCCGTCCCGCCACCTCTTCGACCGCCGGGACGTCCGGGTCCAGCCAGTCGACGTCCCAGAGCTCCCCGGCGCCGAGCCAGCGCAGGGCGTCGTGGTCCTGGAGGGGCTCGGGGTCTCCGGAGCCGGGGAGCAGACGGGTCGTCCACACCTGGAGGACGTAAGGGGGTTTCAGGGGCCACTCCCCCGGCAGGCGCTCGATCACCTCGGCGTCCACGCCGAGTTCCTCTCGCAGCTCCCGCACGAGCGCCACCTCGGGCGCCTCGCCGGGCTCGACCTTGCCTCCGGGCAACTCCCAGCGTCCGGCCAGTTCCTCGGGGGCGCTACGGCGCGCCGCGAGCAGGCGGCCTCCGTCCAGCAACGCGGCCCCGACCACGATCCGTTCCGTCATGCGCCTGAGCCTAGGCGCTCCGCTCGGAAAGCCGACTCTCGACTGCGGCGCCGTCGTGGCTGGTCGCGCAGTTCCCCGCGCCCCTGCAAGTGCGGCACCGTCGTGGCTCGTCGCGCAGTTCCCCGCGCCCCTGGAGGGTGCGGCGCCGTCGTGGCTCGTCGCGAAGTTCCCCGCGGCCCTCGGGGCGCGTCTAGTCGCCGGTCTGGGCGAGGCGTTCGACCCAGTAGAGCTGTTTGTGGCCGCGGCTGTCGAGGCTGTCTGCGATCTTCTGGGCCTCGGCCCGGGTCGCGTACCGGCCTACGCGGTAGCGATTGCCGTTGTCGTCCTGTCGAACCACGAGCCAAGGAAGAGTGATCGTGCTGTCGTTCATCGCGCCCCACCGCTCCTTCCCGCCCACAGCCGCCCGGGTACCGCTCGCGGCCTGTGCCGTGCCCCGCCCGCTAAGGAAACCGCAATCCGCATATGCCCGAGCCTACGCCTAACCTTTACGCTGCGAATACGGCTTTTCACAAAGAGGTACGCAACCAGCCAAGTCGGAGGGGGCGCACGGCGTCGAACGCGCCGTGCGTGGACGTCGATGCATCCGGTCACGGGCATGCCGCGCACGCCCGCGACGACCTGCGAAAACTGCCAGATTCGAACGACGTTTGAAGGGGCGGGAGTTGAGGCCCGGCCGGAGGTAACTGCGGTGAAGGTGTGCGCTACTTCACCGGGAGGTGGTACGCGACCCGGTAACGGTCCGCCGGAATCACGACGTCCGCCGTCTCCACCGGACGCCCGGAGGCGTAGTAGGTGCGCTGGATGACCACGACCACATGACCGGGGACGCCGCCCAGCGTCAGCAGCTCCTCCGCGAGGCCGGGGCGGGCGCCCACCTCCTCGGTGACGTTGTCCACGACGACGTCGATGGCCGCCATGCGCTCGACGACGCCCATGCCGCCGAGCGGGCCCTCCTCGGGCAGCATCACGGGCGTACGGCCGGTGACGGCGAGCGGCTCCCAGGAGGTGGAGATCATCATCGCCTCGCCGGCGTCCCGGAAGAGGTACTTGGTGCACATGACGCGGTCGCCGGGCCGGATGCCGAGCCGCTCGGCGACGGCGACGCTGGCCTCGGCCTGCCGGCTGCTGGACTCCCAGGTGCCGCGCGTCTCGCCGTCGGCCTGCTCCTGGCGGAAGGGGGTGGCCCCGCTCGGCGGGCGGAAGCCGGAGCGGGAGATACGGCGGGGCACGGGGCGCTCCCGGACGTACGTCCCGGAGCCGGAGCGGCCCTCGACCAGCCCCTCGGCCATCAGCACCTTGCGGGCTTCGAGGGCGACGGTGTCCGAGACGCCGTACTCCTCGCGGATCCTGGCCTGGGACGGGAGGCGGGTGTGCGGTGGCAGCGAACCGTCGACGATCTTCTTGCGGAGATCACCCGCGACGCGCAGGTACGCCGGCTGCTCACCGAAAGTCACTGGCCGCTCCCATCAGCTTGTACAGACAGCTACAGCGTGGCAACCGTGGGTTGTCCCGTGCAAGCAAAGGCCAGAGAATCACTCGATGTGATGACTTGTGCCCGCGGAGGGCTTTACGCAGGCACTTTCTCCCCGCTATAGCCGCGCTCACACCTCCGCTCACACGGCCAGGCCGCCCCCGCTCCCGCTGTCGTCGCCGCTGCCGAAGTCGTCCTCGTAGGTCGGCATCGTGGTGTCCAGGCCCAGAGCCTTGCGCGCGGTGACGGTGGTGGGGCCGTCGACGTACTCGTACCCCTTCTCGTAGTGGGTGTAGTACGTGTCCGCGTCCTTCGACGCCGCCGCCCGCGACCACTCCGTGCGGGCGTCTTCCATCTCCTCGATCAGATCGGCGACCGGCTGCTTCGCCCCGGTCGGAAAGCTGTGTCCGCGCAGCGCCTCGATCTGCTCGCCGAGCACGGTGTGGACGTCCCTCGCCCAGGCCTGGTTGGCCGCCAGGTCCTCCTCGGGGTATTCCCCCGGCTCCTCGTACAGGACCGTGTCGATGGCGTTGGTCGCGGTGAGGAAGGCGGTCTGGTCGGCGTCGAGTGTCGTGGGGTCGGCGCGCAGCGAGCCGGTCAGTCTGCCGTCGTCGGCCGTGCTGCCGAAGATGCAGGTGATCTCGCGGTCGCCGGCGCGCCAGCTCTGCCGGGACGGGACGAGGTAGTAGACGTCCACGTCGTCCGGTAGGGCCCAGGTGTCCATGGCGTAGCCGTCCTGGAGGTCGTAGCACTTGTCGTCCGCGGTCCGTCCGAGCTCGTCGTCGCCCGGGAAGGAACCGCCCGGCAGCGTGACGACGGCGAAGACCTCGGCGTCGTGCCCGCCGGCGCAGGACACCTCGTCGACGTCGTAGGCGTCGCCCTCCAGGTCGCCGTTCGGTGTGTCGAAGCAGTCGCCCTCGGCCAGCGCGTAGGCGGTGCCCTCGCCGCTCGCGGCGCCCTTGAAGCCGTCCCAGAAGTCGGAGGCGGACCCCGTGGACAGCATCAGCGCCCACAGCGCGAGCCCGACCGTGGACAGCACCGAACCGGCCACCGCCATGCCCTTGCCGCTCTCGCCCCGCTTCTTGATCTGCGCCAGCGCGATCAGCCCCAGCACGAGCCCGACGGCCGGCACGAAGCAGAGGATGCCGAGTACCAGGGAGCTGATGGCGACGCCGTTGACGCGGACCGGACGGCCGTAGGGGCCGTAGGGGCCGTAGGGCTGGTACGGGTACGCGAACGGTCCCGGGGCACCGGGTGCGCCGTGCGGGTACGGCGACGCCGATGGGTACTGGCCCTGCCCGTACGGCCCTTGGGGCTGCTCCGGGCCGGGAGGCGGAGGTATGGACACGGGTACCGTGCTCCTGGTTCAGGCGGCGGTGCCGGGGTGGGAACGGGCGTACGACTGGGCGAATGGTAAGCGGGGGACGAGGGGGGATGTCATGCGGGTTACGCATGCGACGATCCGGATGATCGACGCGCTCACCGCATCCGTCGGCCGCGGTTCGGTGTGGCTGGTCGCGCAGTTCCCCGCGCCCCTTTGGGGGCGCTGCGGCGCTCGGCGTTCGGTACACGCGGCTCGTCCTCGCGGCCGGCTGGGTCTTGGACCCGGAGCCGTTCCGCGAGGACGAGGATGAGGGGTGACGTCAGGTCAGAACTGGAGTGCCCAGGCGTCGATGCGTCCGGTGTCGTAGTTCGCGTTGTCGCTGACGCGTAGCTTCCACGTGCCGTTGGCGGCCTCCGAGGAGGCGTTCACCGAGTACGTGGTGTCGATGTTGTCCGAACTGCCGCCCGTGCCGTACGACTTCAGCGTGTACGCCGTGCCGTCGGGGGCGATCAGCTGGACCTGGAGGTCGCCGACGTACGTGTGCACGATGTGGACCTCGACGGCCAGGGACGAGGGCGCGTTGCCGGAGACGCCGGAGACCGTCACCGGGGACTCGACCGTGGCGTTGTCGCTGATCGTGTGGTCAGCGGTGTTCTCGAAGCGTGGGCCCGGAGGGGTCGTCGTACCGCCGCCGACGTACAGGAGCCGGTTGGGCGAGCCCGTGCCGGGGCTGGTGACGACGCCGGTCGTGGCGGCGGACGTCAGGGCCGAGGCGACGTCGGACGGGGTGGCCGAGGGGTGGTCGGCCAGATAGAGGGCGGCCGCGCCCGCCACGTGCGGGCTGGCCATCGACGTACCGGAGATGGTGTTGGTCGCCGAGTCGCCGGAGTTCCAGGCCGAGGTGATGGACGAGCCGGGCGCGAAGAGGTCGAGCACCGAGCCGTAGTTGGAGTAGCTCGCCCTGGCGTCCGAGCTCGTCGTCGCGCCGACCGTGATGGCCTCGGTGACGCGGGCGGGGGACTTGGTGGAGGCGTTCGTCGACTCGTTGCCCGCCGCCACCGCGAAGGTGATGCCGGAGGCGATGGCGTTGCGTACGGCCGTGTCGAGGGCGGAGTCGGCGCCGCCGCCGAGGGACATGTTGGCGACGGCCGGCTTGACCGCGTTCTGGGCGACCCAGTCGATGCCGGCGACGACCTGGTCGGTGGTGCCCTGACCGGAGTTGTTCAGCACCCGGACGCCGACGATCTTCGCCTTCTTGGCGACGCCGTACGACGACCCGGCGACCGTGCCCGCCACGTGCGTGCCGTGGCCGTGGCCGTCCTGGGCGGTGTTGTCGTTGTCGATGGCGTCGTAGCCGTAGGAGGCGCGGCCGCCGAAGTCGCCGTGGGTGATGCGGACGCCGGTGTCGATGACGTACGCCGTCACGCCCTGTCCGGCCGAGTCCGGGTAGGTGTAGGAGCTGTTGAGCGGCAGGGCCTTCTGGTCGATGCGGTCCAGGCCCCAGGAGGGCGGGTTGGTCTGGGTCGCGTCGACGCTGAAGGTGCGGTTCTGGACGACGGAGGCGACGGCCGGGTCGGCGGCGAGCCGCTCGGCCTCGGCCTCGGAGGCCTCGATCGCGTAGCCGTTGAGGGCCTTCCGGTAGGTGCGCTCGATGTCGGCGCCGTACTTCTCGACCAGGGCGCGCCCGGCCTGGGAACCCGAACGGGCGTGATCGGCCTTGAGGTTCACGATGTAGCTGCCGGCGACGGCGTCGGCGGCGCCCGCGTACTGGACACGGCCCTCGGGGGCCGCCGCGGCGGGGAGAGCGGAGACGAGGCCCGCGGTGAGGGCCGCGGTGGCCGCCACGCCGAGCGCGGCCAGTCTTCGCCGGGTGCCTCTTCGGGAGTTACGCATCACTGCCATCTGAGGGGTCCTCCTCGATCGGTGGTGCGCCGGTGGGGGAACTCCGAAGTGGACAGGAGCATGTCAATTTCCTGTGCCACTCCTGTGCGTCAGCCGAAAGATTGAGGCCTCCACAGGAATTGCACAAGGGCCGTGCACGGCGAACTCCGCCCGCCCGTCCGGGGTTTCAGGCCCCCGAACCCCGCCTGCCGACCGACACGGCGACCGGGTGACCGATCACTGTCCGTGAACCTTCGACATGCAGGCTGTGCGGGTCTACGCAAGCCTGGGGGCATTCCGCCAGGACGACGTGTCCTCGCGGGCCTCCCAGGAAGGACGCTCACATGCGCTACGCAGCTGCCCTTTTCATCGCCGCCATACTCGCGGCGGTCGCCGCCCCCGCCGCCTCGGCCGCCCCCGCCGCCCCCATGCCGTGCGACTCCCACACCCTCAGCAGGCTCTGCTGGTAATCGCTTCCTGAGCGAGGGACAGGCCGTGGACCCGGCGTCGCGGCCTGTCCCCGTTCTCGCGACGTTCTCGCGACGTTCTCGCGACGTTCTTGCGGAACGGCAGGACGGCCTCAGTCGTCGAACCCCGTCGCCCGCGTCGACTTCTCCCACGCCCCGACGTCCTCGCGGACCTGGTCCAGATGGCCGAGTACGGCCGTGACCCCGTCGTCGCCCAGGGGCAGCCGCAGGGGGGTCCGCTCGGCCTCCAGCGCGGCCCGGATCAGGGCCGCCGCCTTCGCCGGGTCGCCGGGCTGGGTGCCGTCCCCGGCGGAGACGGCTTCGCGGGTCTGCGCCACCTTGGGGTACAGGCCGCTGTCCGTGCTGGTCCCCGCCCGGCCGGTCTCGAACAGTGCCGTGCGGAAGGAACCGGGCTCGACGATCAGCACCTTGATGCCGTACTCGGCGACCTCGTCGGCGAGCCCCTCGGACAGGCCCTCCAGGGCGAACTTCGTGCCGCTGTACGCCGAGAAGCCCGCGAAGGACATCTGCCCGCCCATGCTGCTCATCTGCACGATCGCCCCGGACCGGCGCTCGCGCATGTGCGGCAGTACGGCCCGGGTCAGGGCGGCCGGCCCAAAGACATGCACGTCGAACAGTTCGCGCAGTTCCCGCTCGGTCGTCTCCTCGAAGGCGCCGACGTGGGTGCGGCCCGCGTTGTTGACCAGGACGTCGATCCGCCCGTGCCGCGCCACGACGTCCCGTACGGCCGCCTGAGCCGCGCCCGTCTCCGTGACGTCCAGCCGCAGCGCCTCCGCCTGGTCGGGGTGCGCGGCCACCAGGTCGTCCAGGCCCTCGGGCCGGCGGGCCGCGCCGACCACCACGTCGCCCTCCGCGAGCGCCGCCTCCGCGAGCGCCCGTCCGAAACCGCTGGTCGCGCCCGTGATCAGCCACACCTTGTTCATGACAGCTCCTCGTAGTCGCATCGGCCCCGGATCGGCCCACTGCCCAGCGTGCGGCGGGCGGCGGTAGCCCGTCCAAGACCCACGCCGATAACCGATGGTTATGACCATGGACGTTCATGTGCGCGACCTGCGCTACTTCGTGGCGGTGGCCGAGGAACTGCATTTCACCCGCGCGGCCGAGCGGTTGTATCTCTCGCAGCCCGCGCTCAGCAAGCAGATCCGGGCGCTGGAGCGGCAGTTGGGTGTCGAGCTGTTCCGGCGCGATCCGCGGGGCGTGCGGCTGACCGAGGCCGGGAGCGTGCTGCTGCCGTACGCGCGGCAGGTGCTGGACGCCTGGTCGGCGGGGTCCGCGGCGCTGGAGGCCGCCCGCGCGGCGGCGCGCGGCACGCTGGTGGTCGGGATGAGCACCAGCCCGGGCCGCGGCGGCCTGCTCCCGGCGATCCGCTCCCGCTTCACCGCCGCACACCCGGACACCGCCCTGCGGCTGCGCCAGACGAGCTGGGAGGACCCCACGGCGGGCCTGGCGGACGGCACCGCCGACGTCGCCTTCGTCTGGCTGCCCCTCCCCGACGCCGGCCGCTACGCCTGGACGGTGCTCGCGGAGGAACCCCGCCTGGTCGCCCTCCCGGAGTCCCACCCGCTCGCGACCCGCGCCGAGATCGATTTCACCGACCTGCTGGACGAGCCGTTCCTCGCCCTGCCGCCGAGCGCCGGTCCGCTGCGCGACCACTGGCTCGCCCTGGAGGAGCGGGGCGGCCGCACGCCGCGTGTCGGCGCGGAGATCGCCGGCACCGAGGAGACGTACGAGGCCATAGTCGCCGGCCTGGGCATCTGCCTGGTCGCGACGGGCAACGCCCCGCTGATCACCCTGGGCGGGGTCGTCACCCGCCCGGTCCGCGGGCTCTCGCCCAGCCGCTACGCCCTGGCCTGGCGCCGCGCGGACGCCCGGCGTCCCCTCGTGCGCGCCTACGCGCACGCCTGCCGACAGGCCACGGGGCAGCCATGACCGGGCACACGCTCACGCCCGCTCCGCCGCGGGCCCGCCTGGCCGCTACGCCCTGGCCTGGCGCCGCGAGGACGCCCACCGACCCCTCGTGCGTGCCTACGCGCAGGCCTGCCGACAGGCCACGGGGCAGCCATGACCGGGCACACGCTCACGCCCGCTCCGCCGCGGGCCCGCCTGGCCGCTACGCCCTGGGCTGACGTCGCGAGGACGGACGGGGGCCCTCCTACGCGCCTGTGCCGGAGCCTGCGGGCGGGCGCGCGGGCGTGGCCAGGGCTGTGTTCATGCCTGTTCCGTCGCCGGCTCGGCGGGGGTCGTGCCCAGCCGGGCCTGCTCCTCCTCGACGATGCGGCGGGCCAGGGCGAGGTCGGAGATGTCGACGGCGTCCGGGGTGGACTCGGCGACCGCGCTGCGGCGGGCGTAGGCGTCGAACAGGCGGGACTTGTTCTCCAGCAGCCGCACGAGGCGTTCGTCGACGCCGCCCGTGCAGAGCAGGCGGTGCACATGGACCGAGCGGACCTGGCCCATGCGGTGGGCGCGGGCGACCGCCTGGTGTTCGACGGTCGGCTTGAGCTGGGGTTCGCAGAGGATGACGACGGAGGCGGCCTGCATGTTGAGGCCCACTCCCCCGGCCTCGATCTGCGCGAGCAGGACCGCGTGGCCGGGCGCGGCGGCGAAGTCGTCGACGAGCTGCTGCCGACGGGCGGGCGGCACGCTGCCGGAGATCGGCCCGAAGAGCCGGCCGGGCGCCTGACTCGTGCCCGCGGCTCCTCCCTGAGCGTCCGTCAGTGCGTCCCGCACCGCCCGCAGCACGTCCCGGAAGCCGGAGAACACAACGACCTTCAGTCCGTTCTCGGCGGCCTCCCCGGCGATCTCGCGCAGCCGGTCCAGCTTCGCCGAGCGCTCGGGGCGGGCGTACGCCGCCCTGCGCATCGCCATGAAGTTGCCGGCGCGGACGGCCTCGCGGTAGGCCTCCTCGTCCGCCGCGCTGGGCTCCTCCCACTCGTCCGTGTGCTGGAGGGCGGGGAGTTCGGTGAGGACGTCCTGCTGGTTGCGGCGCAGGTAGACCGGCGCTACCGCCCTGCGGAACGCCTTCGAACCGGCCACCGAGTCGTGGTCGTCGACGGACTCGGCCAGGTCGGGCCTGAGGATCCGCACCAGGCTGCGGAACTCCTCGACGCGGTTCTCCATGGGCGTACCGGTCAGGAACAGCACCCGGTCGCACGTCCCGGCCCATGCGGAGACGGTCCGGGAGCGGAGGGTGTCGGGGTTCTTCACATAGTGCGCCTCGTCGACGACGAGCATGCCCAGCTCGCCGCCGCCCGGCGCAGGGAAGCCGCGCAGGGCGTCGAAGGTGGTGACGGCGACGCCGCCGCGGTCCTTCCAGTCGGTGAACGCCTCCCGCCGGTCGGGGCCGTGCAGCGGTGTCACGCGCAGCGTGCTGCGCTTCTCGATCTCCCGGGTCCAGTTGATCAGCACGCTGGCCGGGCTGACCACCAGGAAGTGGCTCTGTCCGGCGGCGGCGAGGTGCGCCAGCGCGGCGATGGCCTGGATCGTCTTGCCGAGTCCCATCTCGTCGCCGAGGATCGTGCGGCGCTGGGCGAGGGCGAAGCGGGTGCCGAAGGCCTGGTAGCCGCGCAGCGAGACCCTGCGGTGGGTGTCGTCGAGCGTCTGGGTCCGGACCCGCTCGGCCACCTCGTCCGGCAGGAACCCCTCGGCCGCGGCGGGGTCGGGGGCGCGGCCGCAGACCTCGGCGAGCAGGCCGTAGTACTCGGCGGAGCGCAGCTCGAAGTCGACCAGGGCGGCCGGTTCGGACTCCGGGTGGCGCAGCAGGTCGACGGAGGCCTGCGCGAGCAGTTCGGGTACGCCGTCCCGGTCGGCCTGTTCGGTCAGGGCGCGGATCTCGGCGGCCGCCGCCAGCGCGCGCTCCCGTTTGGCCTGCCCCGCGAACAGCATGCGCAGCCGCCCGGCCACCGGCCCCGCCTCGGCCAGCAGCGGGCCGAGCCTCCCGCTCAGCGCCCCGGCCGCGTCGACGGCCCGGCGCGCCTCGGGGCCCGCCTCCACCAGTACGCCGAGCGCCATGACCAGGGCCGTGGTCCGGGGTTCCGGGCGGTCCACGTCGATGTGTACGGCGATGGTGTCCCGTACGGCGTCGGCGATCCGGCGGGCGGCGGCCACCGTCTGGTCGGCGGTCTGCTGTCCGACCCCGGGCAGCTGACGCAGCCGGTACGGCCCGGCGTCGAGGACCTGCCCGACCGTCCGGAACCCGCCCTTCTCCACCTCGCCGAGCCGCAGTCTGCCCTCGGTGACGTCCTTGAGCCGCGCCACCGGGATGACGTCCAGCTCGCGCCGGGCCAGGTCGTCGTGGATCGGCGCCAGAGCCTCCCGTACGGCCTCCACGGCGCGCGCGTGGTCGCCGGCCAACGCCTGTGCCGCCTCGTACAGCCGCCCGCCCCGGGCCACCGTCTCCCGTTCGCTCCGCCCCATCGCCCCCGGCCCCTTCCCGCCCCTCCCGCCGCGTCCTCGCATCCTGCCATCCGGGCGGGGGCGGGTCCGAGCTGCGGTCCGCGTCCCCCGGTCGGTGACCTCACTGTCAGTGGCCCCCACTACTGTGACGGCCACTTGATCGAACGATCACCGGCCGGGGGGCCGGCGAAGGGGAGGGGCCGTGCGGCGCTGGGAGTTTGTCGGAGACGGTTCGGCGAAGTTCTGGGAGGCGGGGGCCGAGGGAGCCGTCGTCACCGTGCGCTACGGGCGAGTCGGCGCGCAGGGCCGTACGCAGGTGAAGGAGCTGGACTCGGCCGAGGCGGCCGCACTTCATCTGGCGAAGGTCATCGCGGAGAAGGAGCGCAAGGGGTACCGGGAGATCTCGGCCGAGGTCGCAGCAGCCGCCGTCGAGGCCGCGGACGCGGCGCCGAACTCGCCGGACCGGGCCGCTCCGGCCGACGAGGTCGTGCTGCCCGACGAGGAGACCTTCGAAGTACCGGCCGCCTGGCGGCGGTTGGTCCACCCGAGGCGGGGCGGGATCAAGCGTGGCGCTGTCGCGCCGCACAGCGACGCCGAGGAGCTGGTGGCCGGCCGGCTGAAGCAGGAGGCGGACTGGATCGAGCAGATGCTCACCTCCCCGCTGAGCGACGCCCGGATCGTCGGGGCGGTCCGCTCGCATCTGAGCGGCAGTCACGGTCCGCTCGGCGCTGCCGCGCTGGCCGCGATGACCATGCACTACCAGCTCCCCCACGGGGTCTTCGTGGACACCTGGGTCCACGACCACGGCCTGGCCTTCGCCGCCCGCGCGGTCGTGGAGTACTTCGACCTAGAGGTCCACTGGCGGCAGTACGGCGTGAACCGCCAGGACCCCCGGCTCAGCTTCCGGGCCGTCGGCGGCTATGTCGAGGGCCAGTGGGCGCGCCCGCACTTCGCGGACCGGATGCGGGCCCTGCTCGCCTCGGCCGACGAGGACTCCTACCGGGAGGCCGTCACCGCGCTCGCGCCGTGCCGGGACGCGGAGCGCCGTCGCGTCGTCGTGTCCTATCTGGTGCCCGGCGAGCGGGAGTGGGTCGCCGAGTGCTGCACGGGCGAGGTCGTGGACGACCCGCTGCTGCGGGAGATGCTGCTGTGCTCGATCGGCTCTCCCGACCAGCTCGCCCACTTCGGCAGCAGGCTGCGTCTGCACTGGGGCGGCTGGTCGATGGCGTTCGTCGCCACGCTCGCCGAGGGCACCGGCACCGCGTTCGCGCCGATGCTGGAGGAGGGGCTGGACGTCGCGTACGGCTCCGACCGGACCAAGGCCCTCGCCGGCGCCCTGGTCGAACTGCCCTCGGACGACGCCTTCGGCATCCTTCTCGCCCGCGTCGAGGACAAGCACGTCCGCCCGCATCTGCTGGAGGCGATGCGGCGTTACCCGGTGCGCGCCCTGCGCCTGCTGGGCAGGGCGGCGCTGGGCACCGCCAAGTACGCCTCCATGGCCCGGCAGTTGCTGGCCGCGCACGTCCACACGCACCCGAAGCTGACGGCCGCCGTGCTGCCCGACCTGCCCGGCGCCGTCGCCGACCTCGTCGAACCGATGCTCACCAGCAGCGACCGAGTGGCCGACGCCCCGCCGCAGGCGCTGCCCGCACTGCTGGTCAGCCCGCCGTGGTCGAGGAAGCGTACGGCCCGCAAGGCGCGCGTGGCGGACGGGACGCCGGTCGTGCCGGAGCCCCGGGTCGCCTGGCTGCCGGGTGAGCGGGAGGAGTGGGCCGGCACCACGTCCTGGTACGCCCGGTGGCGCAAGGGGCACACCTGGAGCAAGGAGATCGGGATCCTGCAGCGGGGCGAGCAGTTGAAGGACGTCCGGGACGTCCGGCTGTTCGTCGACGGGCCCGAGGACGTCGTACGGCCGCTGCTGGCCGTCTGCGCCCCCAAGGACTACTGGGACGGCGAGGCCTCGCTCAAGCCGGTCGCGGCCAGGCACGGGGTGCACGCCCTGCCGTTGCTGCTGCACGCCGCCGCCCGGCATCCCTCCACCCTGGGCGGGCCGGTCCTGCCGTATCTGAGTGTCGAGGTCGCCGCGCTGGTGTGCGACTGGCTGGCCCGGCTGAAGTCGGCCGACGCGACGGCCCGTTCGTGGCTGGCGCGGCACGGTCTGGCCGCCGTCCCGTTCCTCGTCCCCCACGCGGTGGGCAAGCCCGGCCTGGTGCGCCGGGGCGCCGAGCAGGCCTTGCGGCTGGTGGCGGACGCCCAGGGCGGGGAGGCGGTGCTGAAGGCCGCCGCCGAGTGCGGGCAGGAGGCCGCGGACATCGTCGAGGAGTTGCTGGCCGCCGATCCGCTGGAGAGCTCGCTGCCGGCACGTATGCCGGTTGTGGGCGCCTGGGCGGCCCCCGCGCTGCTGCCGCAGATCCTGCTGAAGGAGGGCGGCGCGCTGCCCGCCGACGCGGTGGGGCACGTCCTGACCGTGCTGGCGGTGTCCAAGCCCGGCGAGGTCTACCCCGGCCTCGACGTGCTGACCGAGCACTGCACGGCCGACTCCCTCGCCGTTTTCGCCTGGGGTGTGTTCGAGCAGTGGCGGCTCGCCGGGATGCCCCCGAAGGAGAGCTGGGCGCTGCACGCGCTGGGCTGGCTCGGGGACGACGACATTGTCCGGCGTCTGACTCCCGTGCTGCGCGCGTGGCCCGGTGAGGGGGCGCACCACCGTGCCGTGGAGGGGCTGAACGTCCTCGCGTCGATCGGCACCGACGTGGCGCTGCTGCATCTGCACGGCATCGCCCAGCGGGTGCCGTTCAAGGCCCTGAAGGTCCGGGCCCAGGAGAAGATCGCCGAGGTCGCGGAGGGTCTCGGTCTCACGGCCGAGCAGCTCGGCGACCGGCTCGTCCCCGACTTCGGCCTGGACTCCGACGGCAGCACGGTCATCGACTACGGCACCCGGCGCTTCACCGTCGGCTTCGACGAGCAGCTGCGCCCGTATGTGCGGGACGCCGACGGCAAGCCCCGCAAGGCCCTGCCCGCCCCGGCCGCCAAGGACGACCCGGAGCTCGCGCCGGCCGAACGCAAGCGGTTCGCCGCGCTGAAGAAGGACGTCCGGACGGTCGCCTCCGACCAGGTACGGCGGCTGGAGGCGGCGATGGTCACCGGGCGGTCCTGGACGGCGGCGGAGTTCCAGGAGCTGTTCGTGGCGCATCCGTTGCTGTGGCATCTGGTGCGGCGCCTGGTCTGGCTCGGCGAGGCGGACGGGGAGGTGACGGCGTTCCGGGTGGCGGAGGACCGTACGTTCGCGGACGTGGGCGACGACGAGCTGACGCTGCCGGAGGGCGCGAGCGTCCGTCTGGCGCATCCGCTGCACCTGGGTGACGACCTCGGCGCCTGGTCGGAGCTCTTCGCCGACTACGAGATCCTCCAGCCGTTCCCGCAGCTGGGCCGGTCCGTGCACGCCCTCGGCGAGGAGGAGGCCACGAGCCGCCGGCTGGCCCGGTTCGAGGGCGCGACCGTGCCGGTGGGCAAGCTGCTCGGCCTGACCAAGCGCGGCTGGGAGCGGGGCGAACCGCAGGACGCGGGCGTGGAGTGCTGGTTCTACCGGCGTCTCGGGGAGGGCCGCTACCTGGTGATCGACCTCGACCCCGGCATCCCGGTCGGCATGGTCGAGGAACTCGGCGACCAGACCTTCAGGGCCGTGGGCCTGGACAACCGCCCGGACGGCTGGTGGAACAACCGCGACAGCGGGCTGCGCTTCGGCGGCCTCGACGCGGTCATCGCCTCCGAGCTGCTCGCCGATCTCACCGAGGTGACCGCGAAGTGACCGCACCCGTGACGTCCGAGAGCGCCGAGGAGCGGTTGCAGCGCCCGCCCGCCGAGGTCCGTTACGCCGACGAGCTCGCCGCCCTGCGCGCGGCCGACGGTGATCCGCGCCCGCCGGGCTGGCAGCTCAGCCTGCGCGCCGCGCGCCGCTTCGTCGTCGGCGACGAACAGGCGGGCGTCAGCCGTAAGTTCGTCGGCAACGTCTCCTTGGTGGAGCGGGCCCTGGTGACCCTGGCCACCAACCGGGGGCTGATGCTCGTCGGCGAGCCGGGCACCGCCAAGTCGCTGCTGTCCGAGCTGATCGCGGCGGCCGTCAGCGGCAGTTCCGCGCTGACCGTGCAGGGCGGCGCGGCCACCACCGAGGACCAGATCAAGTACTCCTGGAACTACGCGCTGCTGGTCTCCGAGGGCCCGTCCTCCCGTTCCCTCGTGCCCGCGCCGATGCTGCGCGGCATGGCCGAGGGCCGGATCGTGCGCTTCGAGGAGATCACCCGCTGTCCGCTGGAGGTGCAGGACTGTCTGCTGTCGCTGCTGTCCGACCGGGTCATCGCCGTTCCCGAACTGGACGGGCCGCAGGGCATGGTCTTCGCCCGTCAGGGCTTCAACGTCATCGCCACGGCCAACACCCGTGACCGGGGCGTCAACGAGATGAGCGCCGCCCTCAAGCGCCGTTTCAACTTCGAGACGGTCTTCCCCATCCCGGACTTCGACACCGAGCTGGCGTTGGTCGAGGCCGAGGCCACGGCGTTGCTGCGGCAGTCCGGGGTGACGGCGGCGCCGCGCCGGGACGTGCTGGAGGTCCTGGTCGGCACGTTCCGTGAACTGCGGGGTACGGCCGGGCGGGGTGAGCGGATGTCGGCGGTGATGAGCACCGCCGAGGCCGTGTCGGTGGCGCACGCGGTGGGGGTGCGCGGCTGGTTCCTGCGCGGTGAGCCGGGCGGCGCGGCGGACGTCGTGGCGAGCCTGGCGGGCACGGCCGCGAAGGACAGTCCGGAGGATCTGGCGCGGCTGCGGCGGTTCCTGGAGCAGGAGGTGCCGCGACGCAAGGGCGGGCAGTGGCAGGCACTGCACGACGCGCGGCATCTGCTGGCGGACTGATGCCGGGCACATCCACGGCCGTCGACGTGCCGCCGCGCGCTGCCGGGTCCGCCGTCTTCCTCGGCGTACGGCACCACTCGCCCGCGTGCGCCCGACTGGTCGGCCGGGCGATCGGGGAACTGCGGCCCGCGTACGTCCTGGTGGAGGGCCCCGCCGACATGAACGACCGGCTGGACGAGCTGCTGCTCGGGCACCGGCTGCCGGTCGCCGTGTTCAGCCACTACCGGGACGACACGCGCGTCGCGACCTCGTGGGCGCCGCTGTGCGACTACTCCCCGGAGTGGGTCGCCCTGCGGGCGGGCCGCGCCTCGGGCGCCGAGGTGCGCTTCATCGACCTGCCGTCCTGGCACCCGGCGTTCGCCGAGCGCGCCGACCGGCACACCAACCGCTACGCCGACGCCGAGGCGAGGTACGCGCGGGCGACGGAGCGGCTCTGCGCGCACTTCGCCGTGGACTCGGTGGACGCGCTGTGGGACGGGTTGTTCGAGGTCACGGACGGCAGGGACGGTGCCGGCGGCACGGACGGTGCGGACGGCTCGGGCAGCCCGGACGGCACGGACAGCCTGGGCGCCGAGGTCGATCTGCGGGCGCGCCTGGACGCCTATTTCGAGCTGGTGCGCGGGGACGCGGAGGCCGATCCCGGGGACCGTGCGCGCGAGGAGTACATGGCGTCCTGGGTGCGCGCGGCGGTGGCCCGTGCCGGGGAGCGGCCCGTGCTGGTGGTGACCGGCGGCTTCCATCAGCCGGCGCTGCGCGCGCTGTCGGCGCGGGAGGACGGCCGCGTCGGTACGCCGCCCTGGCCGGAGGTCCCCGCGCCGCCCGAGGGCGCGGTCGGCGGCAGCTTCCTGGTGCCGTACTCCTTCCGGCAGCTGGACGCCTTCGCCGGCTACCAGTCCGGCATGCCCTCTCCCGGCTACTACCAGCGGCTGTGGGAGGACGGCCCGCACGCCGCCGCGCAGGGTTTGCTGCGGTCCGTCGCCGAGCGGCTGCGCACCCGCGGGATCCCGGCGTCCACGGCCGACCTGATCGCCGCGCGCGGGCTGGCCCAGGGGCTCGCGCTGATGCGGGGCCATGCGTACGAGACGCGGGTGGACGTCCTGGACGGTCTCGCCGGGGCGCTGATCAGCGACGATCTGGAACAGCCGCTGCCGTGGACGGGCCGGGGCACGCTCGGCGTCGGCGCCCATCCGGTCGTCGTGGAGATGATCGCCGCCTGCGCCGGAGACACCGAGGGCCGGCTGCACCCGGACACCCCGCTGCCACCGCTGGTGCACGACGTCGCCGAGCAACTGGCCCGGTTGGGCCTGGCCGACGCGGACGGCCCGGTCAGGCTCGACCTGACCCACGCGGACGGCCTGACACGCAGCCAGGTCCTGCACCGGCTGCGCGTGATGGGCGTTCCCGGGTTCACCCGGGTCTCGGGTCCGTCCGACGGCGCCGACCCGGTGCTCACCGAGCGCTGGGAGCCCGGATCGGCGAGCGGGCGTGAGGCGGCGCTCATCGAGGCGGGCGCGTACGGGGCGCGGCTGGACGAGGCGGCCTCGGTGGTGCTCGGTGAGCGGGCACAGGTGGCGGGTACGGATGCCGGGCCGCTCGCCGGGCTGCTGTTCGACGCCGTGCTGTGCGGCGTCGGGCCCCTGTGCGACGAGTTGCTGGAGACAATCGCCGCCCAGGTCGGCCGGGTGCCCGAACTCGGGCCGCTCGGCGAGGTGTTGACGGCCGCGTTGGGTCTGTGGCGGCACGACCGGGTCTTCGGGGTGGCCCGCGGCCCACTGCTGGGCGGAGTCGTAGGGGGCGCCACCGACCGGGTGTTCTGGCTGGCGGAGGGGTTGCACGGCGGGCCGGGCGTGGACTTCGCCCGGTTGCGCGCACTGGCGGCCGCGCGCGACGTACTGCTGCACGCCCCCGAGTTGCCGTCGGTCACCCGCGAGGCCGCCGTCGGAGCCGCCGCCCGTATCGGCCGCGACCCGCGTGCCCCCGCCGACCTGCGCGGTGCCGCCTTCGGTCTGCGCTGGGCGCTGGGCGCCCCCGACGACCCTGCGACGGCCGTCCAGGCCCTCGCCGCCACCGCGTCCGACACCCTGGGGGACTGGCTGGCCGGCCTGTTCGCGCTGGCCCGCGAGGAGGTCACCGCCGAGACGGCCGGGGACGGGGAGCCCTTGATCGACGTACTGGACGGCGTCGTCTCCGCGATGACCGAGGGCGACTTCCTGACCGGCCTGCCCGCCCTGCGCCAGGCCTTCGCCTTCTTCCCGCCCCGCGAACGCGAACGCATCGCGGAACGCCTGCTGCGGCGGCGCGGCAAGCACGGCTCGGCGCGCTCCCTGCTGCGCACGACCGCCGACCCGCTGCTGCTGGCCCGCGCCCGAGCCCTGGAGGAGAACGTGGCCCTACTGCTCGACCGGCACGGTCTGGGGGCGGTGCGATGAGCTCCGCCGCTCCCGAGGGGACGCCGGCGGCCGCGGACCCGTCGCTCGAACGCTGGCGCCTGATCCTCGGCTCCCCCGCCGAACGCCACACCGGCCCCCCGCACGGCTCCGCCGCGGCCCGTGACGCCGCGCTCGACTGGCTCTACGGCCGTGACGAGGACCTGCGCCGCCGCGGGGTGCGCCGGGGCGGTTCGGCCGGGTCCCGGGAGGGCGGCAGCGGGCCCTCGCAGCTCACCGCCGTGGACTGGCTCGACGACGTCCACAAGCTGTTCCCGAAGGAGACGGTGGAGCGGCTGGAGCGGGACGCCGTCGAGCAGTACGGCATCGACGAGATCGTCACCGACCCGGACGTCCTCGCCCGCGTCGAGCCCAGCCCGACCCTGCTGCGCGCGGTGCTGCGCACCAAGCACCTGATGAACCCCGCCGTGCTGGCGGCGGCACGGCGGATCGTCGAGACCGTCGTACGGCAGCTGATGGAGCGTCTGCGCCCGGAGGTCCGCCGCGCCTTCACCGGCTCCCGCTCGCGCCGCCCCAGCCGCGTCCCCCTGGCCCGGGACTTCGACTTCCGCACCACCGTCCGCGCCAACCTCGCGCACTACCAGCCCGCAGAACGCCGGATCCTCATCCAGCGGCCGCACTTCCACTCCCGCACCAGCCGCCGCCTGGAGCAGTGGCAACTCGTGCTGCTGGTGGACCAGTCGGGCTCCATGGCCGGCTCGGTCATCCACTCCGCCGTCACAGCCGCCTGTCTGTGGGGTCTGCCGGGGCTGAAGACCCACCTGGTCGCTTTCGACACCGAGGTGGTGGACCTGACCTCCGAGGTGACCGATCCAGTGGAGCTGCTGATGGGCGTGCAGCTCGGCGGCGGCACCGACATCGCGCGGGCCGTCGACTACGGCGCCTGTCTGGTCGAGAACCCGCGGCGCACGATCGTCGCCCTGATCTCCGACTTCTACGAGGGCGGCGACCCGTTCCGGCTGGTCCGCACCGTGCGCCGGCTGGTGGAACAGGGGACGACCGTGCTGTGCCTGGCCGCCCTCGACGAGGCCGCCGATCCCGTCTACGACCGTGCCCTGGCCGGGCGGCTGGCCCAGGCCGGTGCCCCGGTGGGCGCGATGACACCGGGGCGGCTCGCCGAGTTCGTCGCCGAGCGGATCGGCCGGGGAGGACACACCGGACGATGAGGACCGAAGCTGTCACCATCCGCGCCGATCTGCTGGCCCTGACGCCCCGGACGCTGGCCTCCCTCGCCAACCGGGGCCTGGTCAAGCGCGCCGAGAAGGACCTCGCGGCAGGCGCCGGCCCAAAGGTCACCGTCGGCGAAGACGGCACCGTACACGGACGCTTCCCGGACGGCACCGACACGGCCCTCCCGCCGGGCCTCGGCCTGGACGCGGCGGACTGCGGGTGCGGGGCGACGGGCGTGTGCCGGCACCGCATCGGTCTGGTGCTCGCGTACCAGCGCACCGCCGAGGACACGGACACGGACACGGAGCCTGAGGCGGAGGGCGGGGCGGACGCCGGGGTGGACGGTTCACCGCGAGCCGAGGCCGTGTTCGTCGACTGGTCTCCGGCCGAGTTCGACGACGAGGCACTGGCCGCCGCGCTGGGCCGGCCCGCCCTGACCGCCGCGCGGCGCGTCAAGGAGCACGGCTACCTCGCGCGGCTGCACCGTCCGACCGCCGCCGACCCGGAGCCCCGCGTCGAACTGCCCACCTGCACCGTCCGTTTCCCGGTCCCGCACGAGCTGGGGTACGCCCTCACCGACGCGTCGGCCGCGCTGCGGGGCGAGGTCGTGGCGTTGGCGGTCTGGGCGTTCCGGGCCGGGGACGCCGAGCGGTCGACGGAGGTGAGCGTCGGCGGCCGTACGGCCACCACGGAGCGTGCCGACGCGGCCCTGCGCAGCGCCCTGGCCCTCGCCGACGACCTCCTCCTGGACGGCGTACAGCAGGCGGGGCCGGTGTTCGCCGGATCCCTCGCGCGCGCCCAGCGGTCGCTGACGGCGGCCTCGCTGCACTGGCCGGCCGGGGCGGTGGCCGAGTTGCGGGAGCAGCTCGACGCGTACGCCGCGCGCGGCACCCGGTACGCGGCGGAGCGCTTCGCCCTGCTGCTGGCCGAGCTCCACGCCCGGCACCGCGCCGCCGGACGGGACCCGGTCGGGGTGCTCGGCACCAAGGAGGCTCCGCAGACGCCGCTGCGGCGGGTGCGGCTGGTGGCGCTGGGCTGCCGGGTCGGGGGCACCGCGGGCGACCGGGTCGCCGAGACGTACTTCGCCCACGCCGAGGCCGGGATCGCACTGGTGCTGCGCAAGCGCTGGGAGGTGACGGAGGGTCAGTCGCTCACCGGGCACGAGCTGTCGGCCCGTCGTCTGCTGGGTTCCCCGCTGCGGGCGCTCGCCACCGCGAACGTGGTCAGCGAGCACACCGCACGGGCCGCCGACCGGACCGTGACCATCGCCCGGGGCCGGATCGCCGCCACCAGCGTCACCCCGCTCGGCTCCGCCTGGCGGGAGCTGCCCGGCAGCCTGCTGCTCACCGACGTCGCCGCTCATCTGCGGGCGGCCGGCGAGCGGCCGCCCCGGCTGATCCGTCCGCGCGTCGAGGCGGAGTCGGTGCGGGTGGTGCGGGTGTCGGCCGTGGAGTCGATCGGCTACGACCCCGCCGCGCAGCGACTGGAAGCGGTCGTACGCGATCCGGCGGGCAACGAGATCCTCGTCCGCGCCGACCACAACCCCCTGTGCCCAGGCGGCCTGGACGCGCTCGCGGCCGCGCTCGGTGACGAGGAGGTCCAGTGTGTCAGCGGCATGCTGCGCCGCGCCCACGGCCGGATCGTCCTCGACCCGCTGGCCGTGCTGACCGCCATCGGCGTGACCGTCCCGGACCTGGCCCCCGGGGACGGCGACACCACGCTCGCCATGGTTCCGTCCCGCCCGTCCGACCCGGTCACGGCGGCCCTGGAGTCGGCGCTCGGCGCCCTGTCCGAGGCCGCCCATCACGGTCTGCGCCGGCTGACCGCCCCGGCCCGCACCCGCCTGACCGACAGCGCGACCGCCCTCCGGCGCACCGGACTGCACACCGCCGCCCACCTGGTGGGCGCCCTGGACACGGCCCTCACGCGTGAGGGCGCCACGGCGGCCGTCCCGGCGTGGGCCGACGCCCAGATCCAGCTGGCGGTGAGCCTGGAACTGCATCAGGAGGGTGCCGGAGAAGTGCGGGGCTCAGCCTGACTCCTGCCAGCTGTGCGGTGCGCGGAAGCCCGGGGTGCGTTCCAGTCGGCGCCAGCCCGCCGGGCCGTCGGAGCAGTGCTCCTCGGCGGGGTCGGGCCGGGCGGCGGCGCGGGCCAGGAGGACCGCGGTGAGGGCCGCGATCTCCTCGGCGCTCGCCCTGCCCCTCTCGACGCGGAGTTCGGCGGCGACCGCGCCGGCCGGGGTGCTCACTGCGGGGGGTTGCCGTGCTTGCGCGACGGCAGGTCGGCGTGTTTGGTACGGAGCATCGCGAGCGAGCGGATCAGGATCTCGCGGGTCTGAGCCGGGTCGATGACGTCGTCGACCAGGCCGCGCTCGGCCGCGTAGTAGGGGTGCATCAGCTCGGATTTGTACTGCTTGACCATCTCGGCGCGCTTGGCTTCGGGGTCGTCGGCCGCGGCGATCTCGCGCCGGAAGATGACGTTCGCCGCGCCCTCCGCGCCCATCACCGCGATCTCGTTGCTCGGCCAGGCGAAGGTCAGGTCGGCGCCGATGGACTGGGAGTCCAGCACGATGTAGGCGCCGCCGTAGGCCTTGCGCAGGACGATCGAGACGCGGGGGACGGTGGCGTTGCAGTAGGCGTAGAGGAGTTTCGCGCCGTGGCGGATGATGCCGCCGTGCTCCTGGTCGGCGCCGGGCAGGAAGCCCGGCACGTCGAGCAGGGTCACGATCGGGATGTTGAAGGCGTCGCACATCGTCACGAAGCGGCCGGCCTTCTCCGAGGCCGAGATGTCCAGCACTCCGGCCAGCGTCTGCGGCTGGTTGGCGACGATGCCGACCACCCGGCCGTCCAGCCGGGCGAGGCCGCACACGATGTTCCGGGCCCAGCGCTCGTGGACCTCCAGCCAGTCCCCGTCGTCGACGAGTTCCTCGATCACCTTGTGCATGTCGTACGGCTGGTTGCCGTCCTGCGGCACCAGGTCGTAGAGCGTGGAGGCGACCCGGTCCGCCGGGTCGTCCGAGGGGTGGACGGGCGGGTTCTGCCGGTTGTTGGAGGGCAGCAGGGAGAGCAGGTAGCGCACTTCCGCCAGACAGGTCTCCTCGTCCTCGTAGACGAAGTGCGCCACCCCGGACGTGGTGGCGTGCACATCGGCGCCGCCCAGCGCGTTCTGGGTGAGCTGCGCGCCGGTGACGGCGCTGACCACGTCGGGGCCGGTGATGAACATCTGCGCGGTCTCGCGCACCATGAACACGAAGTCCGTCAGCGCCGGCGAGTAGGCCGCGCCGCCCGCGCACGGTCCGAGCATCACCGAGATCTGCGGGATCACCCCCGAGGCACGGGTGTTGCGCCGGAAGATCCCGCCGTAGCCGGCCAGCGCGGAGACGCCCTCCTGGATCCGGGCCCCGGCCCCGTCGTTGAGGCTGACGAGCGGAGCGCCCGCCGAGAGCGCCATGTCCATGATCTTGTGGATCTTCGCCGCGTGCGCCTCGCCGAGCGAACCGCCGAAGATCCGGAAGTCGTGCGCGTAGACGAAGACCGTCCGGCCGTCGACCGTGCCCCAGCCGGTGATCACCCCGTCCGTGTACGGCCGCCGGTGCTCCAGGCCGAAGCCGCTCGCCCGGTGCCGGCGCAGCTGTTCCACCTCCTGGAAGGAGCCGGGGTCCAGCAGCAGCGCGATCCGCTCGCGGGCCGTCAGTTTCCCTCTGGCGTGCTGCGCCCGGGTGGCCTGCTCCCCCGGGCCGGCCTCGGCCTCCTGACGGATCCGCGCCAGGCCGGCCAGGTCCTCACCGGTCAGTTCGCCGGTCACCGCGTGGGTCACGTCGTCGGTCACGGACATGGTTCCTCCTCAACTCTCCTCAGCCGGCGTGCGCGTGCGCGCCTTGTCCGGCGGCGGCCACGCAGGCGCCCGTCCCGGAGCACAGGGCGGCGAACCCGCGGTCCACGTACACCGCGGGCGCCCCCTTCTCCTCGACGTGCACGGACTGGACCTCGCCGAGCAGGATGATGTGGTCGCCCGCCGGGTAGCGCTCGTGGACCGTGCACTCGACGACCGCGAGCGCCCCGTCGAGCACGGTCCCGCCCCGTGCGGTGCGGATGAACTCCCCGCCCGCGAACTTGTCCGCCGACTTGCGCGCGAAGCGCATCGCCAGCTCGGTGTGGTCGTCCCGCAGCACGCTCACCGCGAACTCGCGGCAGCTGTCGAACACCGGGAAGGAGTTGGCCGTACGGGCCAGGCAGACCAGCGCGAGCGGCGGTTCCATCGAGACGGACACGAACGAGCTGGCGGTGAAGCCGTGCGGGACCCCGGTGCGGTCATGGGCGGTGACGAGTGCCACCCCGGCGGGCACCCGGGCCATGGCGTCCCGGAGGATTCCCTGGTCGGCGGCCATCTTTTGACTCCTTAGGCGAGGCAGGTGGGCAGCCGCCCACCGTTGTAGGCGACCAGCTCCGAGAAGATCTCCATGGCGTCCCGCGGGGGCCTGCCCAGCAGCTCCTCGTGAGCGCGGTGCAGGTTCGCGACGAGGCGCTCCGCGTCCAGCAGTTCGGCGTAGGCGCCGAGGTCCGCCTCGCGCGCGGCCTGCAGCGGGGTCAGTCCGCTGTCGGCCGCCTCGGCGGCGAGGCGCTGGACCCAGCGCAGGTACTCCCGGTTGGCGTCGAGCACCTCGGGTCCCGCGACCGGGCCGTGCCCGGCGACGACCACCTCGGGCTCCAGGGCCGCCAGCCGGTCGAGCGCGGCCAGCGTGCCGGTCACCGAGCCGAAGAGCGCGAACGGGGTGACGCCGGACATCACGATGTCCCCCGCGAACAGCACCCGTTCCTCGGGCAGCCAGACCACCACGTCGTGGTCGGTGTGCGCGGGGCCGACGCGGATCAGTTCGGCCCGTCGCTCGCCGATGTGCACGGTGAGGTGGTCGCGGAAGGTGACGGTCGGCGGTGTCACCTCGATGTCGCCCCAGTCGACGCGCGGCCAGAGCCCGGTGAGGGCGAGGCCGGTCGTCACCATGGCGGTCCGCATGTCCTCGTGCGCGATGATCTGCGTCCCCGGCGGGAACACCTGATTGCCGAAGGCGTGGTCGCCGTGGAAGTGGGTGTTGACCACGGTGCGGGCCGGGCCCGCGGCGAGCTTGTCGACCGTCTCGGCCAGCCGCCGCGCCCTGGGGATCGTCGACAGGGTGTCGACGACGAGGGCGCCGTCGCCGCCCACGACGATGCCCGCGTTGCTGACACACCAGCCGCCGGGGGCCTGCTCGTAGGCGTGGACCCCGTCGGCGACCTCGTGGACGGCGGCCGTCATGACGTCTGCCCGGCGTCGGCGGCGGCCGCCGCCGCGTGGCTGAGCGTGGCCCGGCTGTTGGCGCCGAGCGCGTCCCGCAGATAGGCGCGGGCGTCGGCGACGGTCGTGCCCTCGCCCAGGACCTCCTCGATCCGGGTCGGGTCGATCGCCACGGTGTGGCGGGCGGTGACCGTGTCCTTGTCGAAGAGCCAGGCGCCGCTGTGCCCGGTGAGCAGGGCGGGCGGCACGAGCTGCTTGTAGACGATGGCCTCGCCGGGGAAGCAGAGCCGGATCGAGCGGGTCGTGTGCGCGCTGCCGTCGGCGGTGACGGTCTCCATCGTCATGTCCTGCACGACAGGCGAGCGGCCGTCCGCCGACTCCTCGGTCAGCGTCACCTTCCCCACGTGCGGCAGCCGGTCCGGCCACAGGTCGCTGCGCTCGATGAAGGCGTACGCGTCGCCCCCGGAGGGCACCTGGAGGGTGTCCTCGAACGTGAACAGGAGCTCGTCGACCGGGTACGGCCGCTCGGCGAGCCGGGCCAGCGCGGCCAGTTCCTTCTCGCTGTTGGTGTCCAGCGCGGCGCGCAGTGCGGGCAGGGCGTCCTCGTCGACGGCGGCGAAGTCGTGGGTCAGCACGATCTCGGTGCCGTCGCCGTCGGCCCGGAACTCCCAGCTTCCGCCCATCGAGGCGATCGGCGGCTGGGTGCGCTCCTGGCGGAACGTGACCCGCAGCGCGTCGGGGTCCAGGGTGCGACGGGACGTCCAGGTCTTGACCTGTCCGGCCACGCTCGCCCAGATCCGGAAGCGTTCCGTGCCCCCGTCGCGCTCCAGGATCCGCACGTGTACGGCGGGTTCGAAGACGGCCGGCCAGTGTTCGGCCCGCGCGACCAGCTCGTACAGCCGTCGCGCGGGGGCCGTGGTCCTCAGGGTGTGGACCACCCGGTGTTCGTCCGGCCGGCTCATGCTGCCTCGGCCAGCGCGCCGTTGACCAGGTCGAGCAGCTCACGCGGGGTGTCGACACGGCCCGCGACGTCGTCGGGGATGGCGACGCCGTAGCGGCTCTCCAGCCGGGCCGCGGTCTCCATCAGGGCGAGCGAGTCGTAGCCGATGGTCTCGAAGCGGGTGTCGAGGATGTCCCCGGACAGCTCCGTTCCGTCCGCTTCGCCCGCGCATTCGATGAGGACGCGGCGCAGGTCGTCGATGGTCAGCAGGGTTGCCATTACGGTCTCCAGTTCTCGGTGTGGCTGTGGGGTGGGTGGTTACGAGGTCGGTTCGGGGCGGCGCAGGACGACCGCCGAGTTGAAGCCCCAGCGGCCCCTGGCCAGGACCAGGGCGGTGCGCAGGGGCGCCGGGCGCGGGGCGCCGAGCACCAGGTCGATGCCGTACTCGCGCGGTACGGAGCGCACGCCCGCGGTCGGCGGGATCACGCCTTCGCGCAGGGACATCAGGGCGGTCACCACGTCGAGTGGGCCGCCGCCGGAGTAGAGCCGGCCGGTCGTCGTCTTGGGGACGGTGACGGGGACGCCGCGGTCGCCGAACACCTGGCCGATGGCTTGGGCCTCCGCGGCGTCCAGCTCGGGTACGCCCGCGCCGTCGGCGAAGACGACGTCGACGTCCTCGGGGCCGAGCCCGGCGTCGGCCAGCGCGAGCCGGATGGCGCGCTCCAGGCCCGGAGGGCGTCCGGAGCCGGGGGGCGGGTCGAAGGTCGAGGCGCAGCCCGCGAGTTCGCCGTAGGCCTCGTGCCGGCCCCGGGCCTCGGCGGCCTCGCTGTCCTCCAGGACGAGGAGGGCGCCGCCCTCGCCGGGGACATAGCCGGCCGCCTGCTCGTCGAAGGGCAGATAGGCCCGCTCCGGGTCGGTGGCGGTGCTGATCCGGCCGCTCGCGACCTGCGAGACCCAGCCCCAGGGGTCGAGCGCCGAGTCGACCCCGCCGGAGACGACCAGGGGGGTGCCGCGGCGGATGGTGCGGCGGGCGTGGCCGAGGGCGTCCAGGCCGCCGGCCTGTTCGGCGACCAGGGCGCTGCTCGGGCCGCGCATGCCGTGCCGGATGGAGATCTGGCCGGTGTTCACGGCGTAGAACCAGGCGAAGGACTCGTACACGCTGACCGACTTGGGGCCCTCGGTCCACAGTTTGCGGAACTCTCGGTGCGTGAAGTCGAAGCCGCCGCAGGCGTTGGCCGTGACCACGCCCATGTCGTAGTCGGTGAGCGACTCCGGGTCGGCCTTCGCGTCCTGGAGCGCCCAGGCGGCGGCGGTCAGCGCGAGCCGGGTGGAGGGGTCCGTCTGCGGCAGCAGCCGGCCCGGGACGTGGTCGGGTGCGTGGAAGTCGTCGATCTGGCCGGCGAGCGTGGCCGCGTACCGGCTCACGTCGAAGCGGGTGACCGGGCCGAGGCCGATGCGGCCGGCCAGGACGGACGCCCAGTACGGTTCCAGGCCGAGGCCGTTGGGTGCGACGACGCCGACTCCGGTGATGAGGACGCTCATGCGACGGCCTCCGCAGCCTCGGCGCCGCGCAGGACCATGGCGCTCTGGAAGCCGCCGAAGCCGCTGCCCACGGTGAGGACGGTCCCGAGCTTGCGCTCCCGCGCTTCGAGTGGGACGTAGTCGAGGTCGCACTCGGGGTCGCTGGTGTGCAGGTTCGCGGTCGGTGGCACCACCCCGTGTTCGAGGGCGAGCACACTGGCCGCTATCTCCAGCGAGCCGATCGCGCCGAGCGAGTGCCCGACCATCGACTTGATCGAGCTGACCGGGGTGCGCCGGGCGTGATCGCCGAGCGCCCGCTTGTAGGCCGCGGTCTCGTGCCGGTCGTTCTGCCGGGTGCCGGAGCCGTGGGCGTTGATGTAGTCGATGTCGGTCGCGTCCGTACGGGACTCGTCCAGGGCGACCCGGATGGCCTCGGCCATCTCACGGCCGTCGGCCTTCAGCCCGGTCATGTGGTACGCGTTGCAGCGCGTCGCGTAGCCCGGGATCTCGGCGTGGATGTGGGCGCCTCGGGCCAGCGCGCTCTCGTAGTCCTCCAGGACGAACATCGCGGCTCCCTCGGCCAGCACGAACCCGTCGCGGGTGCCGTCGAACGGCCGCGAGGCGTGCTCCGGGTCGTCGTTGCGCGCCGTGGTGGCGCGGATCGCGTCGAAGCAGGCGACGACGATCGGGGTGATGGGGGTGTCGGCGGCCCCGGCGAGCATCACGTCGGCGCTGCCCTCCTCGATCAGCCGCACCGCGTGGCCGACGGAGTCCAGGCCCGAGGTGCAGCCGTTGGAGACCATCGCGACCGGGCCCTCGGCGCCGACCGCCCAGGCCACTTCGGCCGGCATGACGCTGGGCACCAGGTAGTCGAACATGTGCCGGGACAGCCAGTCCGCGTCGACCTCCCACTCCCGGCCGGAGTCCGACAGCAGCAGGTACTCGCGTTCCAGGCTGGTCGCGGCGGCCACCGCGCTGCCGAGGCTGACGCCGACCCGGGTGGGGTCGAGGGCGCCGAAGTCGAGCCCGCTGGCGGTGACGGCCTCCCGGGCGCAGGCCACGGCGAACTGCGAGGCCCGGTCCATGCGGTCGAGTTCCCGTGGGCCGAACCCCTCGGCGACGGGGTCGAAGTCGGCTTCCGCGGCGACCTGCGAGCGGTACGGCGAGGGGTCGAAGAACGAGATCCGGCGCGTCGCCGTCCGCCCCGAGGTGAGCAGTTCCCAGAACTGCCGCGTGCCGTTCCCGCCGGGGGCGCGGACGCCGACGCCCGTGATGACGACTCTGCGCTTCAATCCGAACAGCTCCTTCGATGAGTTCGTCCGGTGGTCGTCGTCATCGTGGGCCGGGTGGCTCGAAAGCGGCTCGAAGGCGGATACGGGACCCCTCGATGCCGGATCCACCGTCGCGGTGTCCGAGCCGTGCCCCAATCCCCTTCGACCGCCGCTCTAGCGGGGCGTCCGAGGCTGGGCGGCTGAGGGACCACGAAGCAGGGAGAGGGAGACATGGCCACGCAGCTCTCGAAGGTCGCACTGGTGACCGGCGCAACCAGCGGTATCGGGCTGGAGATCGCCCGCAGGCTCGGCAAGGAGGGGTTGCAGGTTTTCATCTGCGCGCGCGGCGAGGAGGCGCTGCGCACGACGCTGAAGGAGCTGCGGGAGGCGGGAGTGGAGGCGGACGGCCGGACCTGTGACGTCCGCTCGGTCGCCGACATCGAGGCCGTCGTCGCCGCGGCCGTCGAGCGGTACGGCCCCGTCGACGTCCTGGTGAACAACGCGGGCCGGCCCGGCGGCGGTGCCACGGCCGAGCTCGCCGACGAGCTCTGGCTCGATGTCATCGACACCAACCTCACCAGCGTGTTCCGGATGACCAAGCAGGTCCTGAAGGCCGGCGGCATGCTGGAACGGGGCTCGGGGCGGATCATCAACATCGCCTCGACGGGCGGGAAGCAGGGCGTGGTGCACGCGGCCCCGTACTCGGCGTCGAAGCACGGCGTGGTCGGGTTCAGCAAGGCGCTCGGCCTCGAACTGGCGCGGACCGGCATCACGGTGAACGCCGTCTGCCCGGGCTTCGTCGAGACGCCGATGGCCGCGAACGTGCGCGAGCACTACTCGGAGATCTGGGAGGTGTCGACCGACGAGGCCTTCGACCGGATCACCGCGCGCGTGCCGATCGGCCGCTATGTGCAGCCGTCCGAGGTGGCGGAGATGGTGGCCTATCTGATCGGGGACGGGGCGGCCGCGGTGACCGCGCAGGCCCTCAACGTCTGCGGCGGTCTCGGGAACTACTGACACCCGGCTGTCCGCGCACATGGTTGGAGCCCCTCGCGGACCGCGAGGGGCTCCACCTGTGTGCGGGTCAGGCGAGCACCTGGTCGCCGTTGAGAATTTCCAGATGCATACGCTGGATTTCTGGCGTGGGGTCCACCCCCAACTCGTCGGACAGTATCTGCCGGAGATTTCGGTACGAGGCAAGCGCTTCCGCTCGCCTGCCGACCCGGTAGAGCGCCCCCATCAGCTTGGCGTGCAGGGTCTCGTTCAGCGGATGGGAAATTACCAGGGACCGCAGCTCGGGAATCATGGGCCCTATCCTGCCGAGCCGCCAATTCGCGTCGATACGGAGTTGCACTCCGAAGAGCCGGAGCTCTTCCAGGTGAGCGATATGGCACTCCAGCACCGGGCCGCACGGCACCGTGGAAAGCGCCGGGCCGCGCCACAGGTCAAGGCCCGCGTTCAGCGAGGCGAGCGCCTCCTCGGGCCGGTCCTCCTCCAGCAGCCGGCCGCCCTTGCGGATCAGGCGCTCGACGAGCGTGACGTCGAGCTCGTCGTCGTCGATCAGGGCGAAGTAGCCGGGTGGCCGGGTCAGGACCAACTCCCGTTCCGCACATGTCACCTGGTGCTCCGCCAGCAGTCGGCGGGTGTGGTAGACGTAGGTCTGGAGTGTGGTCATGGCGCTGCGCGGCGGATCGTCCCCCCACAGTTCCTCGATGAGCACCCCGGAGCCCACCACCTCATGCCGCCTGAGCAGCAGCAACGCCAGCAGCTGGGTCGCCTTCGAGGATTTAAGCGGAATTAACCGCCCCGCATCAGTGATTACATGGACATGCCCCAACAGATTGAATCTCATCCTGCGCCCCCGTCGAGATTCTCCGTTTTCTTTGGGGCGACGATAACAGGCCTACTTGACCGACTTCAACGTGGTTACCGTCACAAAAGATCCACAAATTGTCCAAATATAAATCAGCGCAGCCAGGCTGCGCTGATTTATATTTACCGGGATTTTACCGAGAAACAGGAGCTGGCGCCTCCGAATTCCTGGAATCGGAAATTCCAGCACCGGCGGATTCCTCCGGATCCTGGCGCCGGAAGAGGGCGTGCGGCCACCACATCCACCGGCCGACATCGAGCGTGAGCGCGGTGACCAGCACCGACCGCACGATCATGGTGTCGAGCAGGATGCCCACCGCCACCGTGAAGCCGAGCTCGGCGATGAAGACCAGGGGCAGCGTGGCCAGTGCGGCGAAGGTGCCGGCCAGCACCAGACCGGCCGCGGTGATGACACCACCGGTCGAGGTGAGGCCCTTGAGCGCGCCCTGCCGGGTGCCGAGCCGGTTGCTCTCCTCCCTGATCCGGGTGACGAGGAAGATGTTGTAGTCGACGCCCAGGGCGACCAGGAAGACGAACACCCAGAGCGGGAAGGCGGAATCGGCCCCCGCGAAGTCGAAGACGTGGTTGAAGAAGAAGGCGGCGAGGCCGAGCGCCGTGAAGAAGGACAGCACCACGCTCGCGATCAGCAGCAGCGGTGCCACCAGTGCCCGCAACAGCAGCGCGAGGATGCAGAACACCACGGCGAGGATCACCGGGATGATCAGTCCGCGGTCACGGCTGGAGGCCTCGCGCATGTCGTGCACGACGGCGCTGCTGCCGCCCACCTTCGCCTCCGCCCCGTCCAGCCGGCCGAGGCTCTCACGGGCCGCGGTGACCGTGTCCATCGCGGCCGGCGAGTCGGCTCCCGCGGCCAGTGTCACCTCGACATAGGCCAGCCCGTCCTTGACCTGGGGCTCGGCGACCTCGTTGACACCGGGCACCTTCTCCAGCGCGCCGCGCACCTCGGCCGCCGCGGAGTCCTTGGCGATGACGACCATCGGCTCACCGGAGCCCGCCGGGAAGTGCCGGGCGAGGATCTCCTCACCCACCACCGACTCCGGCTTGGTCTTGAAGCCGTCCTTCTGCTGGAGCCCGTCGGCGTTCAGGGTGACGGCCAGCGTGGCCACCGCGCCCAGCACCAGGGTGGTCGTGATCCAGACCGTGCGGGGGCGGCCGGAGACCAGTCGGGCGACCCGCGTCCACACGCCCCGGGTGACATCGGGCTCCGTGCCGTGCTTGGGCCGGGCCGGCCAGAAGATCCAGCGGCCGAAGATCACCAGCAGGGCGGGCAGCAGCGTCATCATCGACAGCAGGCCCACCAGCACACCGACGGCGCACACCGGGCCGAGGCCCTTGGTGGAGTTCAGCGCGGCCAGCAGCAGCACCAGCATGCTGATGGCGACCGTGGCCGCGCTGGCCACGATGGCGGGACCGGCGCGGTGCAGCGCCACGGCCATGGCCTCGTGCCGGTCCTCGTGCCGGCGCAGCTCCTCCCGGTAGCGGGCGACGAGCAGCAGCGCGTAGTCGGTGGCCGCGCCGAGCACCAGCACCGTGAGGATCATCGCGGTCTGGGCGTTGACCGTGAGTCCGGCGTTCTTGGCCAGCAGGTAGATGATGGCCTGCGAGATCACCAGGGACATGCCCGCGGAGATCATCGGCAGCAGCCAGAGCAGCGGACTGCGGTAGGTGACGACGAGGATCGTCACGACGATGAGCAGGGTGACCAGGGTCAGTTTGAAGTCGGCGCTGCTGAACGACTCCGCGGAGTCGGCGGCATAGCCGGTCGGGCCCGTCACATGGACGCCGAGACCGTCGGGCGCGTTGGGCTGTGCGACCTTCCGCAGGTCCTTCGTGGCCTCGTTGAGCCCCTCCCAGCCCTCCTTGCCGAGGTGGACGTTGACCACCGTGCGCAAGGCCTTGCCGTCCTCCGAGCGCACCGGGCCGAACGGCTTGCCCACCACGTGGGTGCCGTCCGCGAAGTCCGCGGCGTCGGCCCGGGCCTTCGCCTCGTCGGCGGCCGTGATCCCGGAGGCGCGGTCGTAGACGACGATGGCCGGGCTGGTGTCGGCGGGCTGGAACTTCTCGGAGAGTTCGAGCACTTCGGTCGATTCGGCGTTGCCGGGCAGCCAGGCGGCGGCGTCGTTGGACTCGACGTCGCCGAGCTTGCCGGCCAGCGGCTGGAGCACGATGAGCAGACCGATCCAGCCGACGAGCACCAGCCACTTGACCCGGCGCCCACCGGGCCAGGCCAGCAGTTTGCGTGTCATCTAGAAACCCTCTTCCTCACGAGGCTTGGGCGGCAGCCGGAAGGCCAGCGCGAAGGACACCGCCAGCAGTCCGATCACGATCCAGAGCGTGCGGACCATCGCGGTGCTGAAGTTCTCGGTGTGGGCCGTCTGCCAGGCGCGCGCGGTGGCCTCGGCCAGCTCCGGCCGGACCTGCTGGATGTCGCGGCAGCTCACGGGCGTGTGTGCGGAGTCCTTCTGGCTCGCCGATTCCCGCAGGCACTCCCGCAGGTCGGCGAGGAGCCGGTCCTGCTCGGCCGGACTCGCCCCGGCGGCGCTGAGTTCGGCCCGGGTGCGGCTCGCGCCGTCGGCGACGCTCGCCGGGGCCTGGGAGCCGAGCAGCCCGAAGAACAGGGTCGCGAGCACCGCGACACCGACCGCGAAGCCGAGCTGCTGGACCGCGGTGAGGACGCCGGAGGCGGTGCCGGCCTCCTGCTTGTCGACGTCGGCCAGGGCGATGTCGAAGAGCAGACCGATCATGATGCCCATGCCGAGTCCGGCCACGGCGATGCCGGGGACGAGCTCCCAGCTGGTCAGACCGCCGGCCTGGTCGCCGATGGTCAGCAGCATGATCAGTACGCCGAGTGCCATCACCACGAGCCCGCCGTGCAGGGCCTTGCGGCCGAACTTGGCGCCCAGCACCGCCCCGGTCAGGATCGCGCCGACGACCAGGAACACCGACCAGGGCATCATCGTCAGCGCCGCCCGGGTCGGGCTGAAGCCCAGGCCGATCTGCAGGTGCAGGCCGAGCAGCAGCGACATTCCGGAGATGCCGGTGAAGAACACCAGCGCCACCGCGAGTCCGGCGGCGTAGCGGGACCTGCGCAGCAGGCTGAGCTCGATGAGCGTGGCGCCGCCGCGCCTCTCCTGGCGCAGTTCGTAGGCGACGAAGGCGGCGAGGACGGCCGCGCCGCCCGCCATCAGCACGAACGTCCAGGCGGGCCAGTCGCGTTCGCGGCCCTGGACGAGCGGGAAGATCAGCAGGGTCAGGCCGAGCGTCACCAGCAGCATGCCGCCGACGTCGAACCTGGGCCGTACGGGTGCCTTGCCCTCGGGCAGCAGCAGCACCGCACCGATGATCACGGCCGCCCCGATCGGCAGGTTGATCAGGAAGACGGACCGCCAGCCGCTGCCGAACAGGTCGGCGTCGACCAGGAATCCGGCGACGATCGGGCCGAGCACGGCGCCCAGTCCGATGGCGGGCCCGAACGCGCCGAACGCCGCCGCGGTCTCCTTGGGCGGGAACATCTGCTTGATGAGGCCGAGCCCCTGAGGAATCATCAGCGCGCCCAGCCCGCCCTGCAGGAAGCGCGCGGCGATGAGCATCTCGGAACTGCCCGACGCCGCGCACAGCACGGAGGCCAGGGTGAAGCCGACGGCGCCGATGACGAACATGCGCTTACGGCCGTAGATGTCACCGAGCCGGCCGCCGACCACGAGCAGGACGGCGAAGGCGAGCGTGTACCCGACGGTGATCCACTGGATGACGCTGAGGCTGCCGCCCAGGTCGGCGCGGACCGCGGGCGCGGCGATGTTCATGACCGTGCCGTCGAGCAGGTCCATGATCTCGGCGCCGAGGATGACGGCGAGCGCGGCCCAGCGGCGCGCGTAGGCCGGCGACTCCGACGCGGATTCGGCCGCGGTCTCGGCGGCGGTCGTGTCCGGGGCGGGTTCGTGCTCCGGCACCAGCGCCGTCGGTGGCGCCGCCCCCCTGTCCGGTTCGTCTGGTTCAACGGAACTCATGGCATCCCCCGAGATCCTCGACAACAGGTCCATGAACGACCACCGTTCTATAGTGGAACGGTGGTCGTGTCAAGAAACGGTGGCCGACGATGACATACGATGACGGCCATCCCCTGTTGCGAAGCGAAGGAAGGAGGCCCATGCCCGAGGAGATCCCCGTACCGCCGTGGCGCCGGCCGAAGAAGGCGCCGCCGCGGATGCCCCTGACCCAGGACCGGATCGTCGACACGGCGCTCGGCATCCTCGACGCCGAGGGGCTCGACGCGCTGAGCATGCGGCGGCTCGCGCAGGAGCTGAAGACCGGACACGCTTCGCTGTACGCGCACGTGGGGAACCGGGACGAGCTGCTCGACCTCGTCTTCGACCTGGTGCTGACCGAGGTGGAGATCCCGGAGCCGGAGCCGGGCCGCTGGGCGGAGCAGGTCAAGGAGATGTGCCGGTCGCTGCGGCGGATGTTCCTGGCCCACCGGGACCTGGCGCGCATCGCGATCGACCGGGTCCCGCTCGGCCCCAACGGGATCCTGGGGATGGAGCGCACCCTGAACCTGCTGCGCGCGGGGGGTCTGCGGGACGAACTCGCCGCCTACGGGGGCGATCTGCTGTCGACGTTCGTCACGGCGGAGGCCCTGGAGCAGTCGTCCCGGCACTCCGGTACGGAACAGAGCGAGGAGCAGGCCGGCATGTTCGCCGACCAGCTCCACGGCTATCTGAAGTCGCTGCCGGCCACCCAGTTCCCGAACCTGGTCCACCTGGCCGGCCCGATCACCTCGCTCGACTCCGACCGTCGGTTCGAGCTCGGCCTGGAGATCATCATCGCCGGCCTGGTGGCCGGGGCCGGCGACGACGGGGACACATGAACGGCACTGACGGCACTGACGGCACTGACGGCACTGCAGACGCTGCAGACGCTGCAGACGCTGACAACGACGTCAGGACGGCAGGATCGACCCTTCCGGGGTCATGAAGACGGCCTTCGGCGGTCCCATGAGCCCGGGCAGAGAGCTCAGCGCCTCCCGCAGCTTGGCCGAGCGCGGGTCGGCGCTGAAGTTCTCCCGGTAGGCCTCCTCGCTCTCCCACTGGGCGTAGTTGACGACCGCCGTGCCGTCCGTGCTCGCGTGGTACGTGGCCGACAGGAAGCCGGGCACCTCGCGGATCCACTCCTGCACCCCGCCCGTGGCCAGCTCCACCAGCTTGCGCTGGGTGGCGGGGCCGTCCACCGCGAAGGTGACGACGGCGACAAAGCCCACCTGAGGGTCGTTCACTTCAGCCATCGTTGCTCCTCCTCAACAGCTCTCCGGCATACAGCGTCGCTCCCGGCCCGAACTGCAGCCCGATATGGCTCGCGGCCGCGTGCACATCGCGCCACAGGCGCTGCAGCGGGCTGTCCTCGGTCTGCGCCCGGGTGCCCGCGGAGGCGAACAGCCGGTCGGTCGCGGCGGTCAGCAGCTCGGCCGCCAGGGCACAGTCCCGCGCCCCCCGGCCCACCAGTTCAGCGGTCACCCCGCCGGCGTCGGCGACCGCGGCGACCCGCTCCAGCAGCAGCTGGGCCGCGTCGATCTCGCCGGTGGCCCGGGCCAGCGTGTGCTCGTACAGCACCCGGTCCTGGGAGGAGACGGCGTTCTGCCCGGTCGGCCCGGCCAGCTTCGCGGCGATCCACGAGGTCCACACGGCGGCGGCGCCGCGGGCGGCGCCGAGCATCGGCAGCGCGAAGGCCAGCCCGTTGACCGCCCGCATCGGCACGGTGTGGCAGATCGCCTCGGCACCCGGACCGAGGCCGGACGCGATGGCCGCCCGGGTGCAGGACCGCCCGTCCGGCACGAACACCCCGTCGAGCACGAGGGTGTTGCTGCCCGTACCGCGCATGCCCATCGGGTACCAGCTGTCGACGATGCCGTACGCCTCACGCGGCACCGCGAAGAACCACGGCTCCTGCCCCGCCATGGCGCACACCAGCGCCCAGTCGGAGTGGTCGACGACGCTGACGAACGGCCAGGTGCCCGACACCTGCCAGCCGCCCGCGGTCCGCTCGGCGCGGCCGAGCGGCATCAGGGCGCCGACGATCAGGGCGTCGGGGCCGTCGGACCACAGCTCGGCCCGGCCCTCCTGCGGCAGATAGGCGGCCATCCGGCCGAGGCTCGCCGTGAGCGAGGCGTACCAGGCCGTCGAGGCGCAGGCCTCCCCCAGTACCGCGACCGGCTCCACGAGTTCGGCGAAGGTCGCGGCCCGGCCGCCGTGCGCCACCGGCACGAAGTGGGCGGCGAACCCGGCATCGAGGACCGCGCGGACGACATCGGGGCTCAGCCGGCGCTGCTGCTCGGCCTCGGCCGTCCGCTTCCCGGCGAGCCCGGCGATCCGGCGCGCCCCGGCCACCAGAGATGACCGCTCCTGGGTCTCCTGGGTCATCGCGTCCTCGCTCATGCCGGGTCCATCGGGGCCCAGCCGGTCTTGGCCAGCCACTGGTCGAGGGTGAGCATCTGCGGGAACTGTGCGCGCAGCGTGGGGATGTCGGCGTGATAGCCGATGCCGTTGAGCCAGGTGTACGAGATCGCCTGCCACTCGAAGCCCGTGCGGTGCAGCTCCGGTATCGGCACCGAGACGAAGCGGGCGGGCAGCCCGGTGTGCCGGCCGAACGCGTCCGCGATCTGCTCGCCGGTCAGCTCGTCCCCGGCGAGCTCGATCTTGGCGCCGCCGAAGGTGTCGGGGTCGTCGAAGGCGTCGGCGGCGAAGTAGCCGATGTCGGGGCCGCTGATCATCTGCAGGGTGTTGGCCGGCCCGAGCCCCCGCCGGAAGGTCAGCACGCCGTCCTCCATGACGAGGGGCGACATGTCGTGGTTGAGGTTCTCCATGAAGTACGAGGGCCGCAGGAAGGTGAAGTTGAGCTCGTTCTCCTGGATCCGCCGCTCGATCGCGAGCTTGGACAGCCGCCAGTTCACGCCCTCCGGCCGCTCGGCGCCGCCGACGGAGCTGTGGACGTAGTGCTGGACGCCGAGGTCACGGGCGGCGTCGGCGCAGATCTTGCCCTGCCGCTCCTCGCCCTCCACGCCCGCCGGCGTCATCGGCGTCTGGATGCTGAACACGCCGTACGCGCCCTTCATCGCGGCGCGCACCGACTCGGCGTCCTCCAGGTCGCCGGTGTGCAGGCTCGCGCCCAGCTCCCGCAGCTCCTTGGCCTTGGGCGCGCCCGGGTCGCGGACGAACGCCCGTACGGTCCAGCCGCGTTCCAGCAGGTACCGGGCCGCGGAGCCGCCTTGCTTGCCGGTGGCGCCGAGGACCAGTACGGGCTTGTTCTCATCGGGCATGGCTGTGCCTTTCGTTGGTCGTCGTCACGAGTGGCGGGAGGCGGCCGGCGAGGTGGACACCGAGAGCCCGCGGGCGGACAGCCGCACCCCTTGGCCGAAGTAGCGCTCCAGGAACAGCCCCAGCCCGAAGCTGAGGCCACGCGGCCGTACGGCCTCCTCACGGCCGCCGTTGTCGCGGCGCAGCCAGCGCGCGTCCAGCGAACGCAGGCCGATCCGGTCCACGGACAGCACCTCCTGCCCGTCGGCCGTCCAGCGGGCCGTGCCGGCCGCGGCGTCGTAGGCGACCTCCAGCCGGTGGAGCGTGCCGGGGGTGCGGTCCGCGACCGGGACGCAGTAGGTGAAGGCGGCGAACTCGGCGTCCGGCTGGAGCGCGAGCCGCTCGTAGACCGCGTAGAGGCGGCTGTGCGTGAGGAAGAAGTCGAAGATGATGCCGGTCTCGAGGTCGACCGAGATCAGACCGCCCGCGCCGAGCCGGGGGTCGGTGGTGGCCTCGGCCACGTCGTCGTACGGGTGGGAGCGCAGGCCGAAGCCGCGCAGTCCCATCTCGGCGGTGACCGAGAGGACTTCACCGGGCGGTGCGGTGAAGCCGCCGCGCGCGGAGGCGGTGCCGCCGGTGGTGAAGGCGCCCCAGCGCAGATGGAGCGGGGCGCCGTCCGGTCCCGGCTTGGGCTCGGTGAACGCCGGCCGCCGGGTGCGGGGCTGCAGGGCGCTCGGTACGACCGTCAGGCCGCCCGGCCCGCCGCGGACGACCCCGTCCCCCTCGGGAAGACCGTCGACCGGGCGCAGCCGCCATGGCGCGCCCGGTCCCTCGGTCACCAGTCCCGCGGTGAAATCCTCGCGGAAGATTTCTGTACTCATCCGGCCCTCCCCGTGGTGTGCCCGTCCTACGGGCTCCACCCTGGCAAGAGGGCATCGAGCTCCACTCGAAGCGGAGTCGAAGGGGTCTGGGCCCCTGGGCAGGGTCGTCGGTCAGACGTTACGGCCGCGCTGCGCGGTGTCCTCGCCGATGCCCCAGGTGATGATGCGCCTGGGGTGGATGCGGATCATCGCGGTGCCGAAGTACGGGTGCGGCGGCTGGGCGTCGGTCAGTGCCTCGGCCCGGCCGCGCACTTCGATACCGCGTACGTTCCACGGCTGCATGGAGAGCAGGTCGTCCACGACGAAGGCGACCTGGTCGTTCTTGCCGACGTTGCGGAACTTCTTGCTGGCCGTCAGGTTGTGCCCGCCGATGTCGATCGTGCCGGTCTCGGTGTTGATCGTGAACGAGACGGGGTTGACCTGGGGCTGCCCGTCGGCCGCCACGGTGGCCAGCCGGCCGAGGTTCTGGGAGGCGTAGTACTCGAGCTCGTCAGGAGTGAAAGGCATGTCAGCTTCCTTGGGCCTTGGTGTGGTCGGAGTGCTCCCGGCGGGGCGCGGGGCCCGCCGGGGGCTTCGGGGTCGTGACGGTGGAGGGCAACCAGCGGAGCACGGCGAGGGCGCCCACGAGGGCCGCCGCGGCGGCGGCCCCGGCGGCCAGGTGCATGGCGTCCAGGAAAGCCTGCCGTGCCGGACCGACAAGTCCGCTCTCCCCCAACCGAGTCGCAGCCAGCAGCGTGGCGTCCAGGGACTCGCCGGCCTCGTGCCGCACGGAAGGCGGCAGTACGGCGAGCTCGTCCTCGATGCCGCTGCGGTAGGCGGCGCCCATCAGGGAGCCGAGCACCGCGACGCCGAGGGCGCCGCCCAGCTGGCGCACGGTGTTGTTCATCGCGGAGGCCACGCCCGCCTTCTCGCGTGGGATCGCGTTCATGATGGACACGGCTGCGGTCGGCATGACGCAGGCTACGCCTGCTCCCAGTGCGCCGAACAAGGCGAGGATCAGCCAGAGCGGGGCGTGTTGGGTCACGAAGACGACCCCGCAGAGCGAGGCGGTCACGGCGAGCATGCCCGCCGCGCACACGTTCCTGGGGCCGATCGAGCGCACGAGGACCGTGCTGAGGGGCCCGCAGACCACGTTCGCGACGGCCAGCGCCACGGTGCAGCTCCCGGCCTGGAGGGGGGTGTAGCCGCGCACGCTCTGGAGGTAGAAGGCGCTGAAGAACAGAAAGCCCATCATCGCGAAGCTGACGAAGCCGACGGCCGCGACAGCGGTGGAGAAGGCCTTCAGCCGGAAGAAGCCGAGCTCCAGCGAGGGCTCCGCGGTACGGCGCTCGTGCCACAGGAACACCCCGAGCAGTCCGAGCCCGGCCAGTCCGGGCCCCCAGACGGTGGGCTGGGTGACCCCGCCGGTCCGGCCGGCCTCGATGATGCCGTAGACGACGAGCACGAGCCCGGCGATCGAGAGCAGCAGCCCGGCCGCGTCGACGCGTTTGCCGGTGGCGCCCCGGGTTTCGGGCACCAGCAGCACCACGGCGACCAGACAGACCGCCACGATCGGCACGTTGACCAGGAAGACCGAGCCCCACCAGAAGTGCGCGAGCAGCAGCCCGCCGGTGACGGGGCCGATGCCGAGGGCGAAGCCGACCGAGGCCGCCCAGATCCCGAGGGCCTTGGGGCGCTCGCGCATCGGGAAGACGGCGGCGATGGTGGCGAGCGTGCTCGGCAGCACCGCGGCGCCGCTCACCCCCATGCAGGCCCGCGCGACGATGAGCTGCTCCGGCGACCCGGCGTAGGCCCCGGCCAGCGAGGACAGCCCGAACAGGGCGAGGCCCAGCAGCAGTACGCGTCTGCGGCCCAGCCGGTCGCCGAGCACACCCCAGGTGAACAGGGTCGCGGCGAAGGCCAGGGTGTAGGCGCTGAGCACCCACTCGACCTGGCTGTGCGAGGCGCCGAGGCCCTGCTCCGGGTCGGTGAGGGTGCGCAGCGTCACGTTGAGCACGGTGTTGTCGAGGATGATGCTCACCAGGCTCAGGACCAGCACCGCGAGGACGGCCCAGCGCCGCGGATGCCCCTCGTGCGCGTGCGCCGGGCCGCCCGGTCGAGCGGGACCCGAGGTCACAGGTCCGGCTGTCACAGGTCCGGCACCAGGACGAGCTTGCCGCGCACATGGCCCTGCTCCAGCCTGTGGTGGGCCTCTGCCGCCTTGGCGAAGGGCAGGACGGCCTCGACGTGCGGCCGCAGCCGGCCCTCGGCGCAGAGCGCGGCCAGCGCGGCGAGCCGCTCGGCGGAGCGCACCACCTGCGGCATGACGATGCCCTCCTGGGCGGCGGCGCGGAAGTTGGCGATGGTGGCGATCCGGCCCCGGTCCGCGACGAGTTCGAGCGACACGGCGAGCGCCTCCGGACCGCCGTGGCAGTCGAGGGCCGCGTCCACGCCGTCCGGGGCGAGGGCGCGCGCCCGGTCGGCGAAGCCCGGACCGTAGGCGACGGGCAGCGCGCCCAGCGAGCGCAGGAACTCGTGGTTGTGCTCGCCGGCGCTGCCGATCGCCGTGCCGCCCCGCTCGCGGACGAGCTGGACGGCGAGGCTGCCGACGCCGCCGGCCGCGGCGTGCACGAGCACGGTGTCGCCCTGGCCGACGCGCAGGGCGTCCAGGGCGATGTCCGCGGTCTGCCCGACGGCCGAGAGCGACCCGGCGACCTCCCAGGACAGCTCCGGCGGCTTGGCGGTGATCTGGTCCGCGCCGACGGCGAGCAGCTCGGTGCCGGACTGCATGACGGCGAACCCGAGCACCTCGTCGCCGGGCGCGAACCCGGTCACCTCCGGTCCGGTCCGCTCGACGACCCCGGCGAACTCGTTGCCGATGATCTGCGGGAACTCGACCGGATAACGCCCCCGCATGCCGCCGGACCGCACCCGGCAGTCGAACCCGTTGACCCCGACGGCCCGCACCCGGACCGTCACCTGACCCGGCCCTGGCACCGGCTCGGGGACGTCGACGAGGCCCAGTACGTCCGGCCCGCCGAACTGGTGGATGGCTACGGCCTTAGGCATGCGTTCTCCACTTTCGCTTGACGGTGCTTGTTACTTGTTGACCTGCGTGCTGGCCAGGACGGTCTGGGGCTTCGCCGGGTCCGGGAAGCACTCGAACGGGCCCCACTCGTCCAGGATCGGCTGGTAGCGGTACCAGTAGAAACCGGGCTGCTCGTAACTGGAGCCGCCCGGACCGAAGTTGAGGGTACCGGCGGCCTTCGGGGCCTTGTAGGTGACCTTCAGCGTCGGCAGGTCGAACTCGACACCGCCCTCCAGCGGGCCGGAGGCGCTGACGATGATGTCCTTGCCCTCGATCTGCACCTTGAGCGCGGAGTCACCGAGGCCGCTGCCGCCGGTGAGCTTCACCTTCTTGACCTTCGCGCCCTCGGGGATCCGGTAGGCGACCCGCACGTCCTTGACGGTCTTGTTGTACTCGGCGAAGGCGGTGATCGGGGCCGGGTCGTACGTGGCCTGGAACTGCTTGCCCGCACGGACCGAGGCGGGCACGGTGACGTCGAAGCCGCGCTTGTAGTCGTAGACCGGGTGCGTGTTGCCCTGCACATAGGTCCGGCACTCGTACGGCACGTCCACGGTGGCGGCGTGCGCGCTGGTGCCCAGGCTCATCACGCCCCCGAGGGCGATGGCGGAAGCGGTGGTCAGACGTATCACGTGTTGACGCGACGAGGTCATGAATGGATCTCCTTCGGACTCTGGAACGCGAATGCGAATGCGAATGCGAATGGGAATGGGAATGGGAATGGGAAGGGGAAGGGGAATGGGAAATGGGAACGGATGGCTCGGAACGGAAGGCCGGGGAAGGGTCAGGGAATGAGCACGACCCGGCCCAGCTGGGCCCTGGCCTCCAGAAGGGTGTGCGCCTCGGCGGCCCGCTCCAGGGGCAGCCGGGCGTGTACGGCGGACTTGACCTGTCCCTCGGCGAGCAGCCGGGTGAGTTCGGCGACGCCCGCCGCGTACTCGTGCGGTCGGCCGAGCCGCCAGGCCGACAGCGCGAAGCCGGTGACGTACTTGATGCCGATGAGGTCCATCACGGACACCCGCGGGATCTCCAGCTCGCCGCCGGACGAGCCGTAGAACACCAGCCGGCCGCCCGGGGCGAGCAGGCGGACGCCCTGCTGGAGGACCTCGGCGCCCACGCCGTCCAGGATCAGGTCGGGCCCGCGTCCCTCGGTGAGTTCGCGGACCTCCTCGGCCCAGTGCGGGGAGCGGTGGTCGACGACGGCGTCGGCGCCCACGGCCCGGGCGAACTCGCGTTTGGCGGGCTCGCCCGCGGTGCCGATGATCCGGCCCGCGCCGGCCGCCCGGGCGAGCTGGACCGCGATGTGGCCCACGCCGCCGGCCGCCGCGTGCACCAACACCGTCTCGTCCTTGGCGAGTTGCCCGGTCCGCAGAATGCCGAGGGCGATGAGTCCGGTGCCCGGGAGGACCGCGGCCTCCGCGGCGTCCAGTTCCTCGGGTACGGGGACGACGGTGGCGGCGTCGACGACGACCTGCTCGGCGTAGGCGCCGTAGAGGGTGAAGGCGCCGACCCGGTCCCCGGGGTTCAGCCCCGTGACGTCGGGCCCCACCGCGCTGATCCTGCCGACCACGTCACCGCCGAGGACGACGGGGAACTCGGGCTTCCACATCGGCGCGGGGAAGACCTCGCGCCGCATCTGGGTCTGCGCGTGGCCGACGCTGACCGCCTCGACGGCGATGCGCACCTGGCCGGGTCCGGGCTCGGGAACGGGACGCTCGGCGACGTGGAGCACGTCGGGTGCGCCGTACCGGTCGAACTGGATGGCACGCATCACTTCTCCATCTCCTTCTCCTTCTCCTGGGACTTCCCGGTCCGCCCCAGGGCGGCCAGTACGGCGTGGTGCCTCTCGTCACGGTCGCGGACCAGCTCGGCGTAGGTCCGGTCTCCGTAGGCGGCCTCGGTCTGCGCGACCAGGGCCTCGATCGCTTCCGTGCCGAGGGCGGGCTGTCCGAGGCCGCGCCAGCCCTGTTCGAGGCCGCTGCCGAGGTGTTCGAGCCACTTGCGCAGGCCGCCGGGGCCGCCGCCCAGGTGGAAGGCGTGGAACGGGCCGATGGTGGACCAGCGCAGCCCGATCGAGTCGGTGACGATCCGGTCGAGCTCCTCGACGGTCACCACGCCTTCGAGGACGAGGTGGATGCTCTCGCGCAGCAGCGCGGACTGCAGCCGGTTGGCGGCGAAGCCGGGCAGCGCCCTGCGCAGCACGACGGGGGTCCGGCCGACCGACTCCAGAAAGGCCACGGCCCTTTCGACGGCGTCCGGGTCGGTGCGTTCCCCGCCGAGCACCTCGACCAGCGGCACGATGTGCGGCGGGTTGAAGGGGTGGGCGACGACCAGCCGGCCCGGTCCGGGCATGTCCCGGCCCAGGTCGTCGGGGAGCAGTTTCGACGTCGAGGACAGCACGAGGGCGTGGTCCGGGGCGGCCTCGCCGATCTCGGCGAACAACCGCTGCTTGAGAGGCAGGTCGTCGGGCGCGTTCTCGGAGACGAAGTCGGCCCCGGTCACCGCGCGGCCGACGTCCGGCTCGTACTCGATCCGCGCCGCCAGCTCCTCCGCGCGGCCCGGGGAGAACAGTTCGAGCCCCTCACGCACGATGCGCCGGGCGTCGGGCCTGCGGCTGTTGACCCGTACGGTCAGTCCGTGGGCGCTGAACAGATTGATCCATCCCAGACCGATCGTGCCCGCCCCGATCACTGTCACGGTGCACATGGCGACGAGGCTGGCAGCGCCCACTCGAACCCGGCTCGAGCGGACTTCGAGGCCACGGGGCGACCGTGGCCGCATGACCATCACCGCGCTTCCCACCGGCCTGTACGCCGAGGTCCTGTCGTTCTACGGCCACCAGATGCAGAAGCTGGACGGCCGTGACTTCGCGGGCTACGCCGCGACCTTCACCGAGGACGGCGAGTTCAAGCACTCCCCCTCGCTGCCCGCCGCCCACACCCGTGCCGGGATCCTCGCCGTCCTGGAGGACTTCCACCAGAAGTTCGACGCCCGCAAGATCCAGCGCCGGCACTGGTTCAACCACGTGGCCGTCACCCAGTCCCCCGACGGCTCCCTCACGGCGACCAGCTACTGCCTGGTCCTCACCGTCCACGCCGACGTCAAGGAACCCGAGTTCGGCCCGAGCTGCGTCGTCCACGACGTCCTGGTCCGCGACGACAACGGCGACCTGCTCCTGCGCTCCCGGCATGTGAGTCACGACCACGTGTTCCCTGCCTGACGGGCACCCCGCCGGACACCCCGCCGGGCTCCCCGGCACGAGCCCGGCCTGGAGGCGCGGCGCGGACCACTGATGCCCGTGGGCGCGAGCGTCAGGCGCCCGGCAGCAGGACGACTCCGTCGTGGTCGGCGTGCAGGAGTCACCGGTGGTGAACTTGCCCCCGCCGAACGACGCGCGCAGGTCGACGGCGCCCGCGCCCGCTTTCCCGCTCTTGCGAGGGCTGGTGCCCAGGGCGTGGACGCCGATGTCCATGCCGGCGAGGACGGCGCTGTCGCGACGGCCCCGTACACGACGACTCCCGCCCATCCGTTGTCACGTGCCCGCTCGGCCATCAGGTCCCCGAGGAGCGCGGTGCGCAGCGAGGCTCCACCGTCGACGACCGCGACACAGCCCTCGCCGGGAGTGCGGAGCAGTTCGTGCAGCAGGGCGTTGTCGCCGGGGCAGGAGAGGGCGCGCACCGGGCCGGCGAAGGAGTGGACGGCGCCGTACGAGATGAACTGCACGTCACAGACCCACAGTTGGTCACCGTGCTCGTCGGCGAGGTCGGCGGTGGCGATCGGGGATGTCCTGTGCATTTGCAACTCCAGGGTCGGTGTCGGGGTCCACCGCGAGGCGCGCCGGGTTCGGTGCGGGACGGACGCGCCGCCGGTCACCGCCTAACCGTCACTGTTGCGGCGACTTACCTGAGGCGTACGTCGGGTCTCTTCAAGGAGGAAGAGCACGACCGCTAACCCCTGCGGAACCGCGCCGGACGCGGGCCGGGCCGCCGCGGCAGCACCCCGCCGCCGGTCCCGGACCGCCCTCGCACTCGGCGCCGTGGCCTCCCTCCTGCTCGTCGCCGCCTGCGGCGCCGGCCAGGACGAGCCGGGCACCGACAACGTCATCGAGTCCGGCAAGGCGCCCTCGTACTACCCCGCCGCGTACAAGGACGTCATCGCGGCGCCGAAGAAGTACTCCCCGCCGGAGCCACGGCCACCGACCTGGTGCTCACCCTCACCGAGCTCCTGCGGGCCCACGGAGTCATCGGCAAGGACCGCGTTCCCCTGGACCAGGCCAAGTCCCGCTTCCGCAGCGCCGTCGACGCCGTCCGCCGCCAGAGCGAGAGCGACGACACGAGGACCTCGGGCACCTCCAACACCTCGAACACCTCGAACACCTCCACTGTCGTCATCGATGGAACCGCGCACGAGCTGTCCGACGGCGCGGTGGCGGTCGCGGCCATCACGTCCTGCACCACCACCTCCAACCCGGCGGTCATGGTGGGCGCCGGTCTGCTCGCCCGCAACGCCGTCAGGGCGGGACTGCGCAGCAAGCCCTGGGTCAAGACCACCCTCAGCCCCGGCTCGCGGGCCGTTATGGACTACTTCCGGCGGGCCGGCCTCGTCCAGGATCTGGAGGCCCTCGGCTTCCATCTGGCCGGGTTCGGCTGCATGACGTGCATAAAACTCGGCGACCATGTCACCACCGACCACATCTCCCCGGCCGGCGCCATCACCGCTGCCGGTGCGGCGGCCGACTATCTCGCACAACTCGGCGTACCCAGAGGGGACTTCAACACATATGCCTCCCTGCGCGGCAACCACCAGGTGATGATGCGGGGCGCGTTCGCCAACGTCAGGCTGCGCAACCAGGTGGCACCCGGCACCCGGGGCGGCCGAACCCGCAACTTCCTCGCGGACGGCCGCGAGGACTCGATCCACGACACGGCGGCCGCCTACCGTGCGGCCGGCGTCCCCATGGTCGTCGTGGCCGGCCGGGACTACGGCGGTGGGTCCTCCCGGGACTGGGCCGCCAAGAGGCCCGCGCTGCTGGGCGTCCGCTCCCTGATCGCGCAGTCCTTCGAACGTATCCACCGCTCGAACCTGATCGCCATGGGCGTCCTGCCCCTGGAACTCGTCGACAGCGGCCCGCGCGACCTGGCCCCGACCGGCACCGAGACCATCACCGTCTCAGGGCTGGAAACCCTCAACACCGGACACGTCCCCGCCACGGTCCGCGTCCTCGCCGACGGCCGCGAGTTCACCGCCCGGGTCCGCCTGCCCCCCCCCGCGAGGCCGACTACTTCCGCCACGGCGGGGTCATGCCGTACGTCCTTCGCGGCCTGCTCTCAGGTGCGACGGGCACCGACCAGTGAGGTACACCCATGAACGCCGGGTCTTCCCAGCCTTCCCAGCCTTCCCAGCCTGCTCGGCCTTCTCAGCCTGCTCGGCCTTCTCGAAGGGCGGTGCTGCTGGCGTCGGCCGGCGCCCCCCTGGCATCGGCGGCCACCCACCCGCCTACGGCCTCGATTCCCGGCAGACGCTCTCCGATCAGTACGCAGTACGCCTACGTGGGCTCCCGGGCCAGCAGGCAGCGCAACACCCGCGGCGCCGGCATCACCGTGTGGCGGGTGGACACCGGACAGGACACCTGGGATCACACCGTCGCCGCCCGGCGCGATCCCGATCAACCCGTCCTTCCTCGCTCTCAACCCCGAAAGCACCCGCCTGTACGCCGTCCACGGAGACGCCACGAGTGTCAGTGCCTTCGCCGTCGACCCGTCCTACGGCACCTTGACGCTGATCGACACCGTCGACCCACCGGGCGCTGGCTTGCGATACCCGACCGCGGCCTGGACCGCGTCTTCGTCGCCACCCTCGACTCCACGACCGGTGCGCTGGCCCTCAACGACCCGGGCTGGGTCCGGACCAGGGAGGCGGAAGGCCCCCGGCACATCGCGTTCCACCCGCACCGTCCCCTGGCGTACGTCGTCAACGAACTCCGCTCCACCGTTCACACCTACCGGTGGAACGCGGAAGCAGGCACCTTGACGCCTCTCCAGACACTCGCCTCCACCGAGCCGTCGACAACCGGCGACACCCGTGCCGCCGAGATCGCCGTCTCCCCCAGAGGCGGACACGTCTACGCCTCCAACCGAAGCGGCGCAGGGGACTCCACTCCTGGCGGACCCGACCCCGACACCCTCGGCGTCTTCACCGTCGAACACCACGGCGGCCTCAAGCCCGTCAGCTGGGTCTCCACCCAGGGCATCCGACCGCGCTTCTTCGGCCTGGAACCGTCCGGCCGACGACTCTTCGCCGCCAACGAGGTCACCGACACCATCGTCGGCTACACCCTCGTCACCGGGGCCGCCACCTGCACCCCCTCGGCGTCGTCGCCGAGGCCGGTTCCCCCGCCTCCGTCGTGTGGCGCGGGGTGTGAGTACGGCAGCGGCCCCGGGCTCCTGCACAGGTCTCAGCCGCCCAAGGCACTGAAGCGGAATCGCTCACCAACTCCGGCCCTCGCCCGCGATCCCCCACTCACAGCGGCCAAGCAGTCAGCAAATCGCCGGGACCGTAGGCGGCATCGAGCCCCGGACAGTCGACTCCGCTGCGCGAGACCGCCACGACGGGAACAGGTTCACCGGTGAGGGCGGCCCGGTGCCGATGGAGAGCTGCCAGGTCGTGCCGGTCGAAGGGCGAGTGCTCCAGCCACTTGATGGAGCCGACGAAGATCATCCTCTTGGCGATCGGGGCGCGGTCCGCCCCGACGATGTCGATCTCGACGTCGTTGGTGCGGGTCCAATAGCCGCCCACCGCGGGCGCCGCGGGGAGTCGGTCGTCGGGCAGTACCCGAGCGAGGGACTCGCGGACGAGCGGCTCGATCGCCCGGCCGCGCCAACTCGTCCAGCTCTCCTGGATCCGCGCCAGTGTCAGATCACCCCGCCCTCGCTCGATCTCCTCCATGGAGGGGCCGAGCAGGTGCAGCCAAAACCGCAGGTAGGGATCTGCCACCCGGTAGCGGCGATCCTTCGAGGGACGCAGCGATACGGGCAGCTCCGCAGCGACGATCCGCTTGTTGGTGAGCAGCTCCAGCGCTCGCTGCAGCGGCGTGGCCCCGATCCCGCCGGCCGCACGGGCAATGTTGGTGAAGGTCCGCTCGCCACTGCCGATGGCGGCCAGCACCGTACGCGCCTGAGCCTGCGGAGGGAATTCGGCAGCCAACGAGCGCTCAGCCGATACCAGCAGGGCCGAAACGGGGTCATGCAGGGCCTCGCCGAGGAAGTCCCACAGCCCTGCACCGTGCGGCCACTCCGCGCAGATCAGCGGCAGCCCGCCGGTGACCAGCGCGGCGTCGAAGGCTTCCGCCGGTTCCAGCCCGATCATTTTCCCCACCTCGGCGGGGTTCAGCGGCCCGAGCACCATCTCCCGACCACGCTGATGGAAAGGCCGTCCATAACTGTTCAGCGCCTCCATCATCGAAAGATCCGAGCCAATGAGGACCAGCAGCACAGGCCTGGTCTCCAGCAACCGGTCCCAGGCCCGCTGCAGCATTCCCTCAAAGGCGCCATCGGCATCCATCAGGTACGGCACTTCGTCGATGACCAGCACGCTCGCCCGGTCGGCGGGCAGCGCCGCGGCCAGCACATCGAACGCGGTGTCCCAACTCTCCGGGCGCGCGGCAGCCACCAGCCCCGCCAGTGGCAACGTCGATGCCTGGGCGTCCCGCGCCAGCCGTGCGAGATCGTTCCCAGGCGATGCACCTGTGGCCGCGTAGAACAAGAACGGAGCTCCGGAGCGCTCCGCAAACCGCTCGACCAGCCGCGATTTGCCCACCCGGCGCCGCCCACGCAACATCACGCACCGGCCGGGACGCTCCCCGCCAACCCCTGCCGCCACCTTGTGCAGCTCTCGCTCCAAGATCGCCAGTTCCTGCCGACGGCCTACAAATTCCGCCATGTCCGCCGACCTCCAGGCATGAGACTAACGGCCACGTTACTAACATGCACGTTAGTATCTCCAGGGCCTATTCTCGATCACTTTGCCCGATCGTGGTCGGCTCCAGTCACGGGCAGGGGCAGACGGAGAACATCGAGGAACAGAAGAGGCAACGGGCAACCCCGTCGAACCTCGATTCTCAAGGCGCACCTCATGCCAAACTCGCTCTTGAATGCGAAGCGGAACGGATCCGTCACGTGGAGTGTTCGGCATTTGCTCTGTTCTTGTGGCCACTGTTGAAGGGGGAGCCTAGCAATGAGCGCAGCTTTACGTTTTGGCCCGGAACTTCGCCGTTTACGACAGGAGGCGGGACTGACTCTGACCGAGTTCTCCGTGGCGCTCAACTACGACAAGGGGCACCTCAGCAAGGTCGAGCGCGGGGAGCGTTCCGCCTCCCCAGAGCTGGCCCGCCGGTGCGACGCCTTCCTCAGCGCGAACGGCCAGCTGCAGCGCCTGGTCATCCGCCCCGAGACCCGCTCGGACACCACGGAGACACCCGCCACCCAGAGCCCCTGGCTCGTCGGGCGCAGGGAGGTCCTCGCGGCGGGTACGGGAGCGCTGATCGACCTCGGTCTGAAGCTCGGCTGTCAGCCTTCCGCCGCCGCCAGCCCCCTCCTCCCCTCCTTCCGCGAGCAGTTCGACCAGTTGCGAAAGCTCGGCCAGTCCACCGCACCGAAGGTCCTGCTTCCCCTGCTGGAGACACAGACGCGCACGGTCGCCGGGCTGGCCGCCGACTCCCCGGCCGCCACGCGGACGCCCGCGCTTCTGCTCGCGTCGCGGTTCGCGGAGTTCACCGGCTGGATGGCCCAGGAGGCCGGGGACAGCGGCGCGGCGCTCGGCTGGACCGGTGAGGCCGCCGAACTGGCGCGTGCCGGGGGCGATCCCTACCTCGGTTCCTACGCACTCGTGCGGCGCGCCCTGGTCACGTTCTACGGCGGGGACGCCGCGGGCACCGTCGCCTTGGCCCGCCGGGCCCAGAGTGACGAACTCCCACCGCGCATCCGGGGGCTCGCGGCACAGCGGGAGGCGCAGGGACACGCGCTCGTCGGCGACGAACGCGACTGCCTCCGCAGCCTCGACAGGGCGCGAGAACTGCTCGACAGCGACGACGCCCGCAGCGGCGCCGAGCCCGTGATCGGCACTACCCATGTGAGCGATCCGGCGGCGATGACGACCGGCTGGTGCCTGCAGGACCTCGGTCGCCCCAAGGCCGCCGCCGAGGTCCTCGACCGGGAGTGCCGCCGCCTCCCGCCGCACGCGCTGCGCACCCGCGCCCGGTACGGCTTCCGCAGGGCCTTGGCCCATGCCGCCTCCGGAGAGGTCGATCACGCGTGCGTGATCGCCGAGGAGCTCCTGGGGGTGATGCCGGCAGTGCCCTCGGCGACGGTGAACAGCGACATCCGGCGTCTCGCGCGGGAGCTCTCCCGCTTCCGGAGCAGCCGGGCCGTACGCGATCTGCAGCCGTCGCTGGCACGGGTACTGGCCCCGACGCACGGCTGAAACCGGCTCCACGACCGACGCCGGGTCAAGCCGCAGGCACACCGGGCTACCCGGTTCGGCCCTCCGGATCCCACGCCCCGCCGGGATCCTCCAGTCCCCTCCGACACGTCGCACCGCTCCCCGGCTTCTTCGGGCTGCCGAAGGCCAGAAGCGCAGCGGGCGGCGCGCTTTCACCCATACGCCCTCCCGTGGACCCGTCACGCCGTCACACGGTCGGGACCTCATGGGTCGGGCGGACCGACGTCCCGGTCCGCGGCCCCGGCTCGTACCCACTGCCCCCGTCTTCCGTCTTTCGCTCACGAAGGGAACCTCCATGCCCGACGTCTTCGTCAACTACCGCACGGGCGATGAGGAATCCGCGGCCACCATGATCGCTCGGGAGCTCGCCCGGCGGTTCGGCGGCGAGCGGATCTTCTTCGCCAGCAACTCGATAGAGCTCGGACACCGCTTCCCGGCGGAGCTGGTCAGGGCGGTAGAGGAGTGCCAGGCGCTCCTCGCCGTGATCGGCCCTCGCTGGGCGGAGGTGCATAGGTCCGACGGCCGCCCCGCTCTCGAAGCCCCACAGGACTGGACCCGTCGCGAGATTCAGACCGCGCTCGACCGAGGAATCCTGGTGATCCCCCTGCTCGTCGGAAAGACCACGCGGATCGACCCCTCCCTCCTCCCGGACGATCTGCGGGAGCTGGCGGACTGCCAGTACAGGAGGTTCGACCACCGCAACGCCGAGTCGGACCTGGCGACGCTCGGCGACGCCCTCGCCCGGCTGCTGCCCGAGCTGGGCGCGGTGGACCGCGACGCCCGTGCCGGACAGGATCGGGCGGAGACCAAGGCTCGCAAGAAGCCGACCCAGGGTGCCGAGCACACCACGATGCGGACGCGCGACGTCGAGCAGCGCGTGCGCGGCGGCATCGGAAACCTCAACGGAGACCTGTCCGGCACCTTCGTCAACGAGCCACAGGGGCCCGTGAACACCGGTCGGGGACACCAGTACAACGCTCCCCACTTCCAGGGCGACAACACCGGGGTCCAGTTCACGGCCGGGGACAACAGCGGTACGGTCCACCAGCGCTTCGAGCGCGAGAGTCGGCGCTCGGACGACGGACGATGACCGAGCAGGACCGCGTCACCGTCAACGATCCGCGTGGTCCCGTGAACAGCGGAGTGGGGCACCAGTACGTCTTCTATGGCGTCGGCACGGATTGGATGATCCGCAGAGGGGTCGAGTCCCTCCGGATCGTCCGCGAGGACCGGGTGCGCCTGGCCGACCGGTTCGTTCGGCCTGTTGGCTATCGTGTCGCAGCCGACCATTTGGAGAAGCCCGGATCGGTGGTGCTGCTGGAGGCTCCGCCCGGCAGCGGCCGCCGCGCCGCGGCGATCATGCTGCTGCACGGGCTCGGTGAGGACGGGGGCGCCGACGACGAGGGCGGCCGGTTCGATGAGCTTCCCGCCACGGAGAAGGAGGAGCTGCCTTTCGCTCCCGGTGAGGGGGACCGCTACCTCCTCGACCTCTCCGGGATCGCCGACGAGGAGGCGTACGCCACGGCCCAGCGCCGCCTGGCCGTGCACCGGTCACAGGTCCAGGACGCGGGGGCCCACATGGTCGTCGTCCTGCCCTCGGGCATGGAGCACGCGCACTCGCCGGACCTCGAACCGCACACAGTGACGCTGGGGCGTCCCCGGGGCGTCGCCGTCGTCACTCGGCACCTCCGCATGGACCGGATGGCCTTTAGCTCCGCGGACCTGGTCAGCGCTGACCTGCAGCACCTGTGCGACCGCTCCCCCATGCGGGAACTGGCGCGGCTCGCGGGGCTGGTGAGAGCCGCTCGCGACAGTGGCCGGTTCGGCACCGACTTCGCGGGATGGCTCGACCAGGCGATACACGCGCTGACCGACCGTGCCGACGAGGTGGGCCGACAGATGGCCACGGTCCGTACTGCGCCCGAGCGGGCCCTGCTCCTCGCGACGGCGGTCTTCGAAGAGGCTCGCGCCGACGCCGTCTACGAGGCGTGGCACGGCCTGATGAGGACGGTGGGGCACGAGGAAGAGGCGACGACCGAGCTCGCGCGCACGGATTTCGGGGAGCGGTTGGCGGCGCTCGGGATCGAACGAGGCCCGGACAGTCGGCTCCGCTTCGAGCGACTGGCCTACGCGGACGCGGTCCGGACGTACTTCTGGGCGAACTTCCCCGGAGTGCGCGACGACCTCAGGAGCTGGATCGGCCAGGCCGCCGGGCTGCGCGGTCTGACCACCGACGACCAGGTGAACGTCGTCGTCCGTTTCGGCGAGCGGTCCCTGGCAGTCGGACGGCCCGACCACCTCTTCGACGTCGTGGTGCACTGGGCCGACCGCGCGACCGGAGCGTCCTGCGACCCGCGAGCCGTGGCGGCCCTTGAACTCGGCCTCAGCCACGAGGGGTTCGGAGGATGGTTCCGCAACCGGATGTACAAGTGTGTGACGTCGGGCCCCTTGTCGGACGGTCTTGTCCGCGTCCTGACCGCCGCCTGCCTTCAGAGCCTCGGCGCGACGCACCCGGATCAGGCGATGGTGCGGCTCCACTACCTCGCTGTACGGGAGGGGCTGGCGGCGCGCGAGGCCGGTAAGGCACTTCTCGACCTCGCCGGCGGCGACCGTCGGCTCTACCGGCTGCTGATCGACCGCCTGCGGCACCGGACACATCAGGAGCCGCGCAGGGCAGAACCCCATCTTCGGCTGCTCACGGGGCTGTTGACGAGCGACCGGGCACCGAACCCGCCACCGTGGCCGGACCTGTTCCAGGGCTGGGGAACGGTCTTCTCCCAGCCACCGACGGAGCTCTGGAACCCGCTGGTGAGCGGCTGGCTGAACGCCGCGGCGCGCGACGGTACACGGGAGATGGCGCTGAGCGTGATGGTCGAGGCCACGCACGGCCGCACGGCCGCTCTCCACCGCCTCTACACCATCGCATGCGCGTGGGCGGGGCCCGCTCGCCACCCGACCCGGGCGGCGGTCGCCGCCCTCTTCTGGCAGCACATCGACCACGCGCAGTACGCCCGCACAGAGAGTACGGAGCGTGCGGGCGCCGGACCACGGATCACGGAAGAGGAACGATGAAGCACCGCTTTCCCAGCCTGCTGTTCGTCGCTCTCTGCGGCCTCGCACCTGCTGGGCTCGGAAACCTCCTGCACTGGTCGGCGTGGCTGTGGGGCTTCATGTCCATGGTCACGGTCTCGGGCTCACTGCTGCTGGTGACGACGGCCCTCGGCGTTGGCCGTGCGTCGGCCGCCCCTTCCGAGCCCGGGGACCCCGAACCACCCGCCGCGCCGACGGAGCCGCCGTACCAGGAGACGCGGGTGGTGGACGCGGCGTTGCCGAGCGCCGTGGCCGGCTACGACTTCCTCTTCTCCGCCACCGTGTGGTGGAGGCCGGTCTCCGACCACCCTGACCGGTCCGACGGATCCTCCCCTGCCCTCGCCGTGTCCTCGATCGTCAGCCGGGCCCTTGAGGTCGTCCACCGTGAGGAGCCGGGCCGGGCGAGCTTCGCGCGGTATCTCCTGGAGGGGGAGCTGGCAGTCCCGCTCCCGGACCGGAGCGGACGGGTCAAGGCCCTCGCGGCCGATGTGACGCTGACCCTCGCCCACGCCGACCGCGAGCGCCTGCGGAAGCTGAACGACCTTCGCAAGGACGAGGAGATCTGGGAGCACGAACGTCAGCACGAGCGCAACAAGCGGCGCTATCTCGGTGACGACGTGCTCAAGAGCGCGGGCAGCGCGGTGGTGTGGTGGCTCGCCCGCCACGACAACGAGATCGAGAAGGCCGTCGACATGATCGGCCCGCTCGCCCAGATCGCGGCGGCGGCAAACGACGAGGAGGTGCCCGAGCTGTTCCGCCACCTGCTCGTCCCGCCCGTGAGCGCGCTGAGCGAGGCAACCGTAGGGGGTCCGCTGTGGCGCGGGGACGGCCAGGGAGGAGGGGCCTTCGACCGCGAGGAGGAAGTAGGGGTCTCGGATCGGCTGCTCCTGTTGCTGGCGGCGCTGGGCCTGAAGCCGGACATGGACGAGTACACGGTGTTCGTGCACCGCGTGGTGCGGAGCCTGGAAGCGGCCGGGCTGGACGAGGCCGCCGAGGAGATCAGGCGGACCGTTCTCCCGACGCCCGCCGAGGGCGGGAGCGAGGGGCCGGAGGGTGCGCCTTCGGGCGAAGGCGACATAACGGGGCCCTGGTCGCCGGGCTCCCCAGCCCCCGAGGGCTCGCCGTTCGCCGACGCGGCCGCGGACCCGGATGCCGACGCGGGCGCGGGCGCGGGCATGTTCACACCGGGGATAGCGGAGAGCGGCGCTGGCGAACGAAACCACGACCGACAGGAGACGAGCGACGACGACATGACGCCTCCGCATTTCTGGGACACCTCGCACAGCCCACACCGGCCCGCCGCACCTCGAACACGGGATGAGGACGAGGCCGGGAGCTGATCCGGTAGTCGCTCGGCTCTCCGGGGCTCCCCTTGACCGCACGCCGCGGCGGGGGAGCCCTTCCTGCACGGGAAAGCACCAGAGGCCCGGCCCCGAAGGGCCAGACCCCGTCTGAACTGCATATTTGCCAGATAAGCGACGTAGCGGTCCGTCACTCTCTACACGTTGAACCTGAACTCCACCACATCCCCGTCCTGCATCACATACTCCTTGCCCTCCATCCGCGCCTTCCCCTTCGCCCGCGCCTCCGCCACCGACCCGGTCTCCACCAGGTCGGCGAAGGAGATGACCTCCGCCTTGATGAAGCCCTTCTGGAAGTCGGTGTGGATGACGCCGGCCGCCTCGGGGGCGGTGGCGCCCTTCTTGATGGTCCAGGCGCGGGATTCCTTGGGGCCGGCCGTGAGGTAGGTCTGCAGGCCGAGGGTGTTGAAGCCGACGCGGGCGAGGGTGGCGAGGCCGGGCTCCTCGGCGCCGACGGACTCCAGGAGCTCCATCGCGTCCTCCTCGTCGAGCTCGGCGAGGTCCGCCTCCAGCTTGGCGTTGAGGAAGATCGCCTCGGCGGGGGCGACGAGGGCGCGCTGCTCGGCCTTGAAGTCGTCGTCGACCAGTTCGTCCTCGTCGACGTTGAAGACGTAGAGGAAGGGCTTGGTGGTGAGGAGGTGCAGGTCGTGCAGGAGCTCCTCGTTGCCGGAGCCCTGGACGATGCCCGCGGAGAACAGCGTGTCGCCCTTCTCCAGGATCGCCTGGGCCTCCTCGACGGCCTTCACCTTCGGCGCGATGTCCTTCTTGATCCGCGACTCCTTCTGGAGCCGGGGCAGGACCTTCTCGATGGTCTGGAGGTCGGCGAGGATCAGCTCGGTGTTGATCGTCTCGATGTCGTCCTTGGGCGAGACCTTGCCGTCGACGTGCACGACGTTCTCGTCCTTGAAGGCGCGGATGACCTGGCAGATCGCGTCGGACTCACGGATGTTCGCGAGGAACTTGTTGCCCAGGCCCTCGCCCTCGCTCGCGCCGCGCACGATGCCCGCGATGTCCACGAAGTCGACGGTCGCCGGGAGGATCTTCTGGGAGGAGAAGATCTCGGCCAGTTTCGCCAGCCGCGGGTCCGGGACGCCGACCACGCCCACGTTCGGCTCGATCGTGGCGAACGGGTAGTTGGCCGCCAGCACGTCGTTCTTGGTCAGGGCGTTGAACAGGGTCGACTTGCCGACATTCGGCAGACCGACGATTCCGATCGTGAGCGACACGTTGCGACTTCCCGTACGTGAGAGGACTTCAGGGGGCTGGGCTGGGGCCCGGTCCTTCCTCGATCTTCGCTGCAGATGCTGCACACGATGCCGACGACGCAGATGTACGGGCCGATCCACCAGTCTACGGCGTACCGGGCCGGACCCCGGGCGCCGTATCGAACACCTGGCCAAGGTCCGCCCCAAGGTGTGTCCGAGGGCGAATTCGCCACATAAACCGACCTAGGTTGGACCGGTGGAGCAGGACAGGGCGCGACCTGCCGGGTTCGGATCGCGACGCGGTACTCCGCCACCGTTGCCGCCGCAGGCGGTGCGGGGTGGGGGTGGTGCGGGGCGGGGTGAGCGCGGGTTCGCGCCGAACGGGATCGGCGACGGGGACGGTGTGGAGCGGGGCGAGGGGCGTGCGAGGCGCGACAGGGGCGGGTGGGCGCCGGAGGTGGGCGGTGTGAGCGGTGCGAGCCGTGCGAGCGGGGTGAGCAAGGTGAGCGAGGGAAGGGATCCGGGCGGGCGGTCCGTCTGGGCCTCCCGGTCGTCCGGTCCCGGTCCAGAGGGCCGGCCACCCCGGCCCCCCGCGTCCGCCCAGCCCGTCCGTGCCACCCGGCCCGTCTCCCAGCGCCGCCCGAGCACGGCCCCGGCGTCCGCGTCAGCGGGGGCGGGGGTGAGGGCGGTACGACGCTCCGGGGCGCCGCAGCCCGTGCGGCAGGCCCTACGCCGGTTCCCCAACCCCCGGCTCACGGGCCTCGGCTGCGGGCTGTTCTGCGGTGCCGTGATGTTCCTGCTCGGGCACCTCGACGCGCTGCTGCTCGGGTCGTCGCTCACGGTGTACAGCGTGCTGTTCGTGCCGGTGTGCGTACTGACCGCGGTGTGGGTGCGCCGGGGCGACCTGATGACCGCGCCGGTGGTGCTGCCGATCGCGTTCGCGGTGGGGCTGGTTCCGCTGGCCGACGAGGGCGGCGGGATCGGCGGTCATCTGATGGGGCTGTTCACCGCCCTCGCCACCCAGGCCGGGTGGCTGTACGGGGGGACGCTGGCGGCCGGTCTCATCGTGCTCGCACGAAGGGTCCGCCAGGTGGCACGCAGGGCGGCGGCCCGACGACGCGCCACATGACCGTGGCCGTCGGCCGACGGCCCCGCGTCCGCCGACGGCCCGTCCTCGATCAGCCGTCCTTCTCCGCCGCGTGCATCGCCGCGCCCACGATCCCCGCGTTGTTCTGCAACTGCGCCGGGACGATCTCCGCCTTGATGCCCTCGATGTGGGGCAGGAACTTGTGGGACTTGCGGCTCACCCCGCCGCCGATGATGAACAGCTCCGGGGAGAACAGCATATCGACATGGGCGAGGTACTTCTGGACACGGTGGGCCCAGTGCTCCCACGACATGTCCTCGTCCTCCTTGACCTTGCTGGAGGCGCGCTTCTCCGCGTCGTGGCCGTGGAGTTCGAGGTGGCCCAGCTCGGTGTTGGGGACCAGGCGGCCGTCGATGAAGACCGCGCTGCCGATGCCCGTGCCGAACGTGAGGAGAATCACGGTGCCCCGGCGGTCGCGGCCCGCCCCGAAGTGCATCTCGGCGACGCCGGCCGCGTCCGCGTCGTTGACCACGGTCACCGGGAGGCCGCCGAGGCGGTCGCTGAACAACGCGCGCGCGTCCGTGTCGATCCAGCTCTTGTCGACGTTCGCCGCCGTACGGATCGTGGATCCGTCGGTGACCACGCCGGGGAAGGTGAGCCCGACCGGCCCGGTCCAGCCGTAGTGCTCGACGACCTGCTTCACACCGTCGGCCACCCCGTCGGGCGTGGCCGGGTGCGGAGTGAGCACCTTGAAGCGCTCCTGAGCGAGATCGCCTCTGTCGAGGTCCACCGGGGCACCCTTGATCCCGGATCCACCGATGTCCAAGCCGAAGATCTGCATGGCCCTACGTTACGACGCGGGACCGACCGTCACTCCCCGGAGTCGCCGGAGGCCGCGGCCCCGGTGCGCTCGGCGATCAGCGCGGCCGCCTCCTCGCGCAGGTCACGGCGGAGTTCCTTGGGCAGCGAGAAGGTGATCGACTCCTCGGCCGCCTTCACCAGCTCCACGTCGCCGTAGCCGCGCTGGGCGAGCCACTCCAGGACCTCCTCGACCAGCACCTCCGGGACGGAGGCGCCGGAGGTGACGCCGACCGTCGTCACGCCCTCCAGCCAGGCCTCGTCGATCTCGCTCGCGAAGTCCACGAGGTAGGCCTCGCGGGAGCCGGCGAGCTTGGCGACCTCGACGAGCCGCTTGGAGTTGGAGGAGTTGCGGGAGCCGACCACGATGACCAGCTCGGCCTCGGCGCCCATCTGCTTCACGGCGAGCTGACGGTTCTGCGTGGCGTAGCAGATGTCGTCGCTGGGCGGGGAGATGAGCTGCGGGAACTTCTCCTTCAGGGCGTCGACGGTCTCCATGGTCTCGTCGACGGAGAGGGTGGTCTGGGAGAGCCAGACGACCTTCGACTCGTCGCGGACCTCGACCTTGGCGACGTCGCCCGGGCCGTCGACCAGCTGGATGTGGTCCGGTGCCTCGCCGGACGTACCGATGACCTCCTCGTGGCCCTCGTGCCCGATGAGGAGGATGTCGTAGTCCTCGTTCGCGAAGCGGACGGCTTCCTTGTGGACCTTGGTGACCAGCGGGCAGGTCGCGTCGATGGTGGCCAGCTTGCCGCGCGCGGCCTCGTCGTGGACTACGGGGGCGACACCGTGCGCGGAGAACATCACGATGTTCCCCGGCGGGACCTCCTCCGTCCGCTCGACGAAGACGGCGCCCTTCTTCTCCAGGGTCTGTACGACGTACTTGTTGTGGACGATCTCGTGCCGGACGTACACCGGAGCGCCGTACTGCTCCAGGGCTTTCTCGACGGCGATCACGGCGCGGTCCACACCCGCGCAGTAGCCACGGGGGGCGGCGAGCAGGACACGGCGGCCAGGCGAAGCAGTCATGCGTCCCATCGTAAGGGTGCGTTCGGCGGGTCGAAGATCGCGTGGGTGACGGCTTGGTGCACAGACTGGCCGTGGGCTGTGAGGGGCGGGAAACGGAGTGAGGGACGAGGTACTGGCGGAGGCGTGATGTCCGGAACCGGCACGGCGGAGCGTACGCCGGACTAAGGACACGCGCTGCGCCGGAGCCTCGACTTCCGCGACCTGGTCGTCTACGGGCTGCTGTTCATCGCGCCGATGGCACCGGTCGGCGTCTTCGGCACGCTGGACGCCCGTTCGCGCGGGGCGGTCGCGCTGGTGCACCTCGTCGCGACGGTCGCGATGGCGTTCACCGCATTCAGCTACGCGCAGATGGTGCGGGTGGTTCCCCAGGCGGGGTCGGTGTTCGCCTACGCGCGCGTGGGGCTCGGTGCGCGGGCCGGTTTCGTCGCGTCGCGGGGTGGATGGCGCTGCTGGACCACCTGCTGATCCCGGCCGTCGCCTACCTCTTCTCGGGCATCGCGATGAACGCGCGGGTTGCGGTGACGGCGACACAACGGGGCACCGGCGTTCCCCACTGACGTTTCCTCGCCCCCGCCGCCCCTACCCGTCCCATCCTTCTGGGGCTCCGCCCCAGACCCCGCTCCTCAAACGCCGGAGGGGCTGAAATTGCCTGGATCTTTCAGCCCGTCCGGCGTTTGAGGACGAGGCCCGAAGGGCCGACAGCAGGGGTCTGGGGGCGGCAGCCCCCAGGGACGGGACGGGTAGGGGCGGCGGGGGCGAGGAACCCCTGTTGGCTGGGCCGGGTTGTCGGTGGGGGCCGTTACGCTCGGCGCATGGCTGTGAACACGTCTCCCGAATCGCCCCTGCCCGTCGGCGAGGTGTCGCGGCTCATCGGGGGGTGGATCGACCGGCTCGGGGCGGTGTGGGTCGAGGGGCAGATCACTCAGCTGTCGCGACGGCCCGGCGCCGGCGTCGTGTTCCTGACTCTGCGGGACCCGTCGTACGACATCTCCGTGAGCGTGACGGCGTACCGACAGGTGTTCGATGACGTCGCCGACGTGGTGAGCGAGGGCGCCCGCGTCGTCGTCCTCGCCAAACCCGAGTGGTACGCCCCGCGCGGCCAGCTCTCCCTGCGCGCCACCGAGATAAAGCCGGTCGGTGTCGGCGAGCTCCTCGCCCGGCTGGAGATGCTGAAGAAGTCCCTCGCCGCCGAGGGACTCTTCGCGCCCGAGCGGAAGAAGCCGCTGCCCTTCCTCCCGCAGCTCATCGGCCTCGTCTGCGGCCGGGCCTCCGCGGCCGAGCGGGACGTCCTGGAGAACGCCCGCCACCGCTGGCCCGCCGTCCGCTTCGAGGTCCGCAACGTCCCGGTGCAGGGCGTGCACGCCGTACCGCAGGTGGTGCAGGCGGTGAAGGAGCTCGACGAGATCGACGCCGTGGACGTGATCATCGTCGCCCGCGGCGGCGGCAGCGTCGAGGACCTGCTGCCCTTCTCCGACGAGCAGCTGGTGCGGGCCGTCGCCTCCTGCCGTACCCCCGTCGTCTCCGCGATCGGGCACGAGCCCGACAACCCCCTCCTAGACCACGTCGCCGACCTGCGGGCTTCCACCCCGACCGACGCTGCCAAGAAGGTCGTACCGGACGTGGGCGAGGAGTACGAGCGGGTGCGGATGCTGCGCGACCGGGCCCGGCGGTGTGTCCAGGGGTTCGTCGAGCGCGAGGAGCGGGGGCTCGCGCACGCCCTCGCGCGGCCGTCGATAGAGGATCCGCACCGGATGATCGACGAGCGCGCCGATCACGTGGCCTCGCTCCTCGAACGCGGCCGCCGCTGCGTCGGCCACCTCCTCGACCGCGCCCAGTCCGAGCTGACGCACACGCACGCACGCGTGGTGGCCCTCTCCCCCGCGGCGACCCTGAAGCGCGGCTACGCGGTGCTCCAGCGGGCCGACGGGCATGTGGTCCGGGACCCGGGCGAGGTGACGGCGGACGAGGCGCTGCGGGCGCGGGTCGCCGAGGGTGAGTTCTCCGTACGAGTCGAAGCACAGAGCGACGCACGAAGCGACGCACGAAGCGACGCACGAAGCGACGCACGAAGCGATGCACGAAGCGATGCATAGGGTGGGCGAATGACCAGCAAGGTGGAAGAGGCACTCGGGTACGAGCAGGCCCGGGACGAGCTGATCGAGGTCGTACGGCGGCTGGAGGCGGGCGGTACGACGCTGGAGGAGTCCCTGGCGCTCTGGGAGCGGGGCGAGGAGCTGGCCAAGGTGTGCCGGCGCTGGCTGGACGGGGCGCGGGCGCGGCTGGACGCGGCGCTGGCCGAGGAGCGCGAGACCGAGGAAGAGAGCGGCGAGTAGCCGCGCACGCGCGCGTGTGGGCGACGTGCCGCTGTGAAGCGGATCACTATACCCCAGCTATTGTTGAAGCATCAACCTTCCTTGACGTACCTTCGGGACGTCAGCCGATCCGGACCGCGGTCCGGTAAGGACCCAGGCGTCACCCCTAGGAAGTCCCGCATGTCTCTCGTTCTTGACCCCGCCGCCCAGGACCTGCTGTTCCGCGAGGCCCGCACCGCGAACACCTTCACCGACGAGCCGGTGACCGAGGAGCAGGTCCAGGCGATCTACGACCTGGTCAAGTACGGCCCCACCGCCTTCAACCAGACCCCGCTGCGCATCACCCTGGTCCGCTCGGCCGAGGCCCGTGAGCGTCTGGTGCAGCACATGGCCGAGGGCAACCAGGCCAAGACCGCCGCCGCCCCGCTGGTCGCGATCCTGTCCGCGGACAACGAGTTCCACGAGGAGCTGCCGACCCTGTTCCCGGCGTTCCCGCAGGCCAAGGACGTCTTCTTCAGCGAGCGCGCGGCCCGTGAGAACGCCGCCGGGATGAACGCCGCCCTGCAGGCCGCGTACTTCATCGTCGGTGTCCGCGCCGCCGGTCTTGCCGCCGGCCCGATGACCGGCTTCGACTTCGAGGGCGTCCGCAAGGAGTTCCTGGACGACGACCACACCCCGCTGATGGTCGTCAACATCGGCAAGCCGGGCGCCGACGCCTGGTACCCGCGCTCCCCTCGCCTGGCGTACGACCAGGTCATCACCACGGTCTGAGCTGAACCGACCGGCACGACAGAGGCCCTCGGCAGTGTGCCGAGGGCCTCTTCGTCAGCCGCGGACGGTCGGTCCACCGTCTGGTCGGTACGTCGGCCGGTCGGTACGTGGCCGGTCGGTACGTGGCCGGTCGGTACACCGGCCAGCCGGTCCGACCGTCAGGCTCACTCCGCCTTCAGGGCCTGCGCCATCTGCGTCAGCTGCTCGAACGACCCCGTGCCCGCCACCACCGTGGTCGCGCCCTTCTCCTGGTGCACGAGCGCGTCGTAGCGGCCGCCGGTGTAGCGCGTCCACGTCCGGTCGCCGATCTTCTCGGTGACCTCGGTGGCCCGCCCTCCCTGGGTGGCCTTCTCCAGGAACGTCGACGGCTTCTCGGCCGACTGCTCGACCTGGACGTACTCCCCGGCCGAGGTATGGAAGCCGAGGTGCCAGGCGTCGAAGTCGGCGCCCTTGAAGCGGACGGACGTCGGCTTCCAGCTGTCGGGCAGCCCCTGGGGCGCGACCACCGGGTAGGACGCCGCACGACGGGCCGTGAGCAGCTCGACGCGGTAGTCGACCCGCGGGAGGTCGGGCTCGCCGTCCTCATGGGGAACGAAGAGATAGATGACTCCCGCCGCGAGCACGGTCACTCCCAGGGAGAGCACCATGTTGCGGACCGACTTCTGCTTGCCGTTCGAACCTGCCACGCCCCCTATCGTCGCAGGTGCCCTGGCCTGCTCATCCGTGGGGCCCCCTGCTCATTCTGCGCGCCCGAGGATAGAGTCAGGGCGGTCACCCTCATCCGGCCGTCGTCGTATCAGAAAGGTGCGCTCCGATGACCGAGAATCATCATCATTTGCCGTCCGAGCTCGAAGTACCCAGCGAAGCCCCCGATCGCAACCTCGCCCTGGAACTGGTCCGTGTGACCGAGGCGGCGGCGATGGCCGCCGGCCGCTGGGTCGGGCGCGGCGACAAGAACGGCGCCGACGGTGCCGCGGTACGCGCCATGCGGACCCTCGTCCACACCGTGTCGATGAACGGCGTCGTCGTCATCGGTGAGGGCGAGAAGGACGAAGCGCCGATGCTCTTCAACGGAGAGCGGGTCGGCGACGGGACCGGCGCCGAGGTCGACATCGCCGTCGACCCGATCGACGGGACCACGCTGACCGCGAAGGGCATGCCCAACGCGATCTCCGTGCTCGCCGCCGCGGACCGGGGGTCCATGTTCGACCCGTCCGCCGTCTTCTACATGGACAAGCTGGTCACCGGCCCCGAGGCCGCCGACTTCGTCGACATCGACGCGCCCGTGTCCGTGAACATCCGCCGGGTCGCCAAGGCCAAGCGGTCCACGCCCGAGGACGTCACCGTCGTCATCCTCGACCGGCCCCGGCACGAGGGCATCATCAAGGAGATCCGGGATGCCGGTGCGCGCATCAAGCTGATCTCCGACGGCGATGTCGCGGGCTCGATCTACGCGCTGCGCGAGGGCACCGGCGTCGACATGCTGCTCGGCATCGGCGGTACGCCGGAGGGGATCATCTCGGCCTGTGCGGTGAAGTGCCTCGGCGGCACGATCCAGGGCAAGCTGTGGCCGAAGGACGACGAGGAGCGCCAGCGCGCCATCGACGCCGGCCACGACCTCGACCGGGTGCTGCTGACTGACGACCTGGTCGCCGGGGACAACGTGTTCTTCGTCGCGACCGGCATCACCGACGGCGAGCTGCTGCGCGGGGTGCGCTACCGGTCGGAGAACGCGACGACCGACTCGATCGTGATGCGCTCGAAGTCGGGGACGGTGCGGCGGATCGACTCCGAGCACCGGCTGAGCAAGCTGCGGGCCTACAGCGCGATCGACTTCGACAGGGCGAAGTGAACAAGGGGCGGTCACCCGCCCCCTGCTGAACCGCGCAGCCGACAGGGCGCCCCCGGTGCGGAGGGGGCGCCCTTTCTTCTTGCTGCTCAGCCCGCCTGCGCTATGCGGTCCGTCGTCGCCCTCGCCGTCTTCTTCAGTTCCATCTCGCGGCGGCGGCGCCTGGCCAGGACCACTCGGCGTTCGGCCGCGGTCAGACCGCCCCAGACGCCGTAGGGCTCGGGCTGGAGGAGGGCGTGTTCGCGGCACTCGACCATGACCGGGCAGCGGGCACAGACCCGCTTGGCCGCCTCCTCGCGGGAGAGTCGGGCCGCGGTGGGCTCTTTCGAAGGGGCGAAGAACAGGCCGGCCTCATCGCGGCGGCACACGGCTTCCGTGTGCCATGGGGCGTCTTGGTCCCTGTCTCGCACTGGCACCCGCTGGGCCGGAACGGCAGCTACCTGCAGGGACGAATGCGGCGGTTGCAGCACGGTCTACTCCTGACGACGGCTTCGCGAGCGAGAGACGATGCAGCAAGGTCTACCCGCTGTGCGCACGCCTATGCAGGGAGTTCCGATCCGCTGGGTCTCGGGGGGTTCGGCACGCTTGTCCGGGCGTCCGCAACGACCGAAAGGTGCGGTGGAAGCCGGTCCGATTCACAACCGTCAACGATCCAGATGCTTGCGCAAACTCTTGTCGACCTTGCGCTGAACCCGGTCGAGGATGTCGGCCACCACCTTCCCGCGCTTCGGCCGGCCCTCGATGTTGCCCAGCACGGCCCAGCCGTCGACATGGACGACCGGTGCCTGGGGGTCCTCCGCGTCGAGGTGGTCCACCTCGAAGTTGCCGAGCACACCGCCGCCGGTGCCGCGCAGCGAGACGTTCTCCGGGACGCGGACCTCGACGTTGCCGAAGACCGAAATCGCCCGGATCACGACCTGCTGGTACTCGAAGAGGGCCTCGCTGAGGTCTATCTCCACGCTGCCGAAGATCGCGTACGCGTGGATACGGCGGCCCGCGCGCCAGCGGCCCTTGCGGACGGCGCTGCTGAAGACCGCGACCACGTTGTCGTCGGGGTCGGCCGGTATCGCGGCCGGCGCGGGGCGGCCGGGGGCGGGGATGTGCGGGGCGCGGCGCGCGTGGGCTGCGGGCAGGTCCCGTATGAAGACATCCAGTTCACCCACTGTCTTGGCCGTCAGCACGCCCTCGACGCGCTCGGCGTGCTCGTCGGCGGTGAGGCGGCCCTCGGCCAGGGCGTCGCGCAGGATGTCGGCGATCCGGTCACGGTCGGCGTCGGAGGCACGAAGCTCGGTGGCGGCAGCGGGTGCGGTCTGCTTCTGAAGGTCCACGGCAGCAGCGTACCGAAACACGATAGATCGCGATACCCCTGTGGATGAGGGGCCTGGACGCCGAACTGAGCCTTACCTCACAAGCTCGTCGTCAGTGGCAGGTTCTACGCTGGTGGACGCTGCCAACGGAGGCCAGCCGCGCTGTCTGTTTAGTGAGGAATGGGCGACATGCCTGAGTTCGCGTACACCGATCTGCTCCCCATGGGAGAGGACACCACCCCGTACCGGCTGGTGACCTCCGAAGGTGTCTCCACCTTCGAGGCCGACGGGCGGACGTTCCTCAAGGTCGAGCCCGAGGCGCTGCGCAAGCTCGCCGAGGAGGCCATCCACGACATCCAGCACTACCTGCGCCCCGCCCACCTCGCGCAGCTGCGCCGGATCATCGACGACCCCGAGGCGTCGAGCAACGACAAGTTCGTGGCGCTGGACCTGCTGAAGAACGCGAACATCGCGGCGGCGGGTGTGCTCCCCATGTGCCAGGACACCGGTACGGCGATCGTGATGGGCAAGCGCGGGCAGAACGTGCTGACCGAGGGCGGCGACGAGGAAGCCCTCTCGAAGGGCATCTACGACGCGTACCTGAACCTCAACCTGCGCTACTCGCAGATGGCTCCGCTCACCATGTGGGAGGAGAAGAACACCGGGTCGAACCTGCCGGCCCAGATCGAGCTGTACGCCACCGACGGCGGCGCCTACAAGTTCCTGTTCATGGCGAAGGGCGGCGGCTCGGCCAACAAGTCCTTCCTCTACCAGGAGACCAAGGCCGTCCTGAACGAGGCCTCCATGATGAAGTTCCTGGAGGAGAAGATCCGTTCGCTGGGTACGGCCGCCTGTCCGCCGTACCACCTGGCGATCGTGGTCGGCGGTACGAGCGCCGAATACGCCCTCAAGACCGCGAAGTACGCCTCCGCCCACTACCTGGACGAGATCCCCGCCGAGGGCTCGCCGCTCGGGCACGGCTTCCGGGACAAGGAGCTGGAGGAGAAGGTCTTCGAGCTGACGCAGAAGATCGGGATCGGGGCGCAGTTCGGCGGCAAGTACTTCTGCCACGACGTGCGCGTGGTGCGCCTGCCGCGGCACGGCGCGTCCTGCCCGGTCGCCATCGCCGTGTCCTGCTCGGCCGACCGTCAGGCCGTCGCGAAGATCACCGCCGAGGGGGTCTTCCTGGAGCAGTTGGAGACCGACCCGGCGCGGTTCCTGCCGGAGACGACGGACGAGCACCTCGACGCCGACGGTGACGTCGTCAAGATCGACCTCAACCAGCCGATGGACGACATCCTCGCCGAGCTGACCAAGTACCCGGTCAAGACCCGCCTGTCCCTCACCGGCCCGCTGGTCGTGGCCCGCGACATCGCGCACGCCAAGATCAAGGAACGGCTGGACGCGGGCGAGGAGATGCCGCAGTACCTGAAGGACCACCCGGTGTACTACGCGGGTCCGGCGAAGACGCCCGAGGGCTATGCGTCCGGTTCCTTCGGGCCTACGACGGCCGGACGCATGGATTCGTACGTCGAGCAGTTCCAGGCGGCCGGAGGGTCCAAGGTCATGCTGGCCAAGGGCAATCGGAGCAAGCAGGTCACCGACGCGTGCGGCTCCCACGGCGGTTTCTATCTCGGGTCCATCGGCGGTCCCGCCGCGCGTCTCGCCCAGGACTGCATCAAGAAGGTCGAGGTCGTCGAGTACGAAGAGCTCGGCATGGAAGCCGTCTGGAAGATCGAGGTCGAGGACTTCCCCGCGTTCATCGTCGTCGACGACAAGGGCAACGACTTCTTCCAGGACCCGGCGCCCGCGCCGACGTTCACGTCGATTCCGGTACGGGGTCCGGGGCTGGCGTAGTGCCTTAGACCCCGCTCTTTGCCCCCACCATCTTTGCCCCCACCATCCGTCTCGGTGGGGGCAGATGACTCTATTTTCCGCTGTGGTGCTCCGAACATACTCGACCTGCGCACTCCCCCAGGAAAAGGTCGACGTAGGCGCATCACAGATCCTGGCGCCGACCGATGGGTGCGGCCCGCCGCAGCCAACTGCACGCAGCTCGCGCTCGGAGTCGCCCGTACCGAGCATCATTTCCGCTCTGCGGCTGAACCACCCATTCCCCCCACCGGCTCCGCCAGAAAGCGACAGAACACCCATGTCCAGTTTCACCCGGTAAGCGTTTCGCCCTGCCCATGGCCATCGCCGCCGGCGCCTCCGCGGTCGCCCTGGCCGCGTCTCCGGCCTCTGCCGCCACCATCACCATCAACGTCGGCAGCCAGGCCATCCCCTCGGGGGCCGGCTGCGTCATCCTGACGGACACCTCGACGGGCGACATCTCCGACTTCATCACATTCACGCCGGGCAGCACCGCCACGATCAGCGGGTACAACGTCGATGCCGGTGACTACGTGCACTTCGACTGGCGGCCCTCCGACTGCACGAACACCATCCGCGACGATCAGCACCAGGCTCCGAGCCCGCTGCCGAGCGTCTGGAACGTCAACTGACGTACCGCCTGTCAGCCGCATCTGCCGTCATGTGCTCAGGTGCCCGAGCCAGCGCAGGATCGCCTCCGACTGGCCGCGTACGTCGAGCTTGCGGTAGATGCGGCTGAGGCGGTCGCGGACCGTCGCCCTGGCCCTGGTGGCCGCCTTGACCTGTTCCGCGGCGACCGGGGCCTGGGACACGTCGTCCCAGTCGAGCCAGGCGGCGAGGATCACGGCGGGCGGCAGGTCGTCCTCGGCCTCGGCCCGGAGGCGCTTCAGCTCCCGCGCCATGTCCGAGCCCTGGAACAGGATGACGTCGTCGCCGGTGCGAAGATCACGGGGCTCGCTGACCAGCCGGCTGTCGAACCCGGCGAGACCGGCCGGCCTGATGCCGTGGCGGCTGACGAGAGCCACCGAAAGACGGGCCTTTCGGACCTCCGGAACATCGGTGCCGTCCCGATCGCTATACGGGACATGAGCGACGACTACCGCATCGAGCACGACTCCATGGGCGAGGTACGCGTCCCGGCGGACGCCAAGTGGCGGGCCCAGACGCAGCGGGCCGTGGAGAACTTCCCCATTTCCGGGCAGCGCATCGAGCGTGCCCACATCGAGGCCCTGGCCCGCATCAAGGGAGCGGCCGCCAAGGTCAACGCCCGGCTGGGTGTGCTCGACAAGGACATCGCCGAGGCGGTCCAGGAGGCCGCCGAAGAGGTGGCCACCGGAAAGTGGGACGCGCACTTCCCGATCGACGTGTTCCAGACCGGGTCCGGTACCTCGTCCAACATGAACACCAACGAGGTGATCGCCACCCTCGCGACCGACCGCCTCGGCCGGGACGTCCACCCCAACGACCACGTCAACGCCTCCCAGTCGTCCAACGACGTCTTCCCCTCCTCCATCCACATCGCCGCCACCGCCGCCGTCACCCGGGATCTCGTTCCCGCGCTGGAGCACCTCGCCGCCGCGCTGGAGCGCAAGGCCGAGGAGTTCGCCGACGTGGTGAAGTCGGGGCGGACCCACCTCATGGACGCCACTCCCGTGACGCTGGGCCAGGAGTTCGGCGGATACGCCGCCCAGGTGCGGTACGGCGTCGAGCGGCTCCACGCCTCCCTCCCCCGCCTCGCCGAACTCCCCCTCGGCGGAACCGCCGTGGGCACCGGCATCAACACACCGCCCGGCTTCTCCGCCGCCGTCATCGAGGAGGTCGCCCGCACCACCGGGCTGCCGCTCACCGAGGCGCGGGACCACTTCGAGGCGCAGGGCGCCCGGGACGGGATCGTGGAGACCAGTGGACAGCTGCGGACCATCGCCGTCGGGCTGACGAAGATCTCGAACGACCTGCGGTGGATGTCCTCCGGACCGCGTACCGGGCTCGCCGAGATCAGCCTGCCCGACCTGCAGCCCGGGTCCTCGATCATGCCGGGCAAGGTCAACCCGGTCATCCCCGAAGCCGTCCTGATGGTCGCCGCGCAGGTCGTCGGCAACGACGCCACCGTGGCCACCGCCGGCGCCGCGGGCAACTTCGAGCTGAACGTCATGCTGCCGGTCATCGCGAAGAACGTGCTGGAGTCGGTCCGGCTGCTCGCCAACGCCTCCCGGCTGCTGGCCGACCGCACCGTCGACGGCATCGTCGCCCATCGCGAACGAGCCCTGGAGTACGCCGAGTCGTCGCCCTCCGTAGTGACGCCGCTCAACAAGTACATCGGGTACGAGGAGGCGGCCAAGGTCGCCAAGAAGGCGCTGGCGGAGCGGAAGACCATCCGCCAAGTCGTCCTGGAGGGCGGGTACGTGGAGCGCGGGGACCTCACGACGGAGCAGTTGGACGAGGCGCTCGATGTCCTGCGGATGACGCGGCCGTAACGACTGGCCGTGCGATCGTCGCGGTGCGGTGAACCATGGCGCTCGCCGCAGCGTCGTATGCCTGTGGCACCTAATATCTGTACATGGCAGACGGTGGAGCGGTGACGACGGAAGTGGAAGCGGGCGGCTCGACGGGGTTCTGGGCGCCCGGGACACAGATCCTGTGGCGGTACCGGGAGAACGCCGGCCGTCGCTTCCACATCGCGCGTCCCGTCACCGTCGTCCGGGACGACCACGAGATCCTCGCCGTATGGCTCGCTCCGGGCACGGAGTGTGTGAAACCCGTGCTCGCCGACGGGACGTCCGTGCACGAGGAACCGCTGGAGACGCGCTACATCAAGCCGCGTACCGTCCAGCGCGGCCGGTGGTTCGGAACCGGGGTGCTGAAGCTCGCGCGGCCCGGTGAGCCGTGGTCGGTGTGGTTGTTCTGGGAGCCCGGATGGCAGTTCAAGAACTGGTACGTGAACCTTGAGGCGCCGCTGGCCCGTTGGGCGGGCGGGGTGGACTCCGAGGACCACTTCCTCGACATCTCCGTGCGCCCGGACCGCAGTTGGCACTGGCTGGACGAGGACGAGTTCGCGCAGGCCCAGCGGGACGGACTGGTGGACGACCGGCTCGCCGCGCGGGTCCGGGAGGCGGGGCGCGGCGCGGTCGAGGTGATCCGCTCCTGGGGGCCGCCGTTCGCCGACGGCTGGCAGCACTGGCGACCGGATCCCGCCTGGGCTGTACCTTCGTTGCCTGAGGACTGGGATCGCACGCCCGCGCACATGTCCTCATGAGACCCTTGATGCGCCCCCGGGCAACAAACGTAGGATCGTCCTCCGCAAGGGCGCGCATCGGCGGCAACTACCGCAGTGCGCGCCGGGCTTGACCGATCGTCACCGAGGGGCGGCAGGACGTGAGCGAGGGTTACCAGGGCACCGCCGGGGGCAGCAGACGCTCCACCGGCGGCACAGGAACTGCCTCTGGTCACGCGGGAATTCCGTTCCTGGGGCACTTATTCCGGGTATCGGAGTTTCGGCGGGACGAACTGCGCGCGCGGTGCGCAGCCCTGGACGGATGGATTCGAAAGGCGTGACGGAGCAGCCGATCTCCTTCGAACGCCCCGAGACGGGCGACGACCCCGCGGAGCCCCGCGGGGCGCTCGTGCGTACCTCGACACCGTCGACGACGCACTCCACGCCGCCGCGCACCCCTGGCGGCGACGCCTGCGGGGGCACACCCTTAACCGCGCAGGCGCGCACCGGAGAGACCCCTTCCACGCCGGGCACCACCGCACCGTCCGGCCCGAGCAAGGAGCCCTCAGACATCGCCGGCAACGGCCCCGAGCACTCGCAGCCCTCCGTCGCCGCCGAGCCCGACTCGCACCGGCCGCGGCCCGTCCCCGAGGCCATCCCGCCGCAGCCCGGCACCGAGCCGCCGCAGTCGTCCGCCGAGCGTCGCACCGGACAGGGCGTGGCGCCCGGCCGGCCCACGCCCATGCGACGGGACGGGGACCGGCTGCGCTTCGTGGGCGCAGCCACCCGGCGGATCGCCCGCGGCATAGACCTGGACGAGATCGTGATGGGGCTGTGCCGGGCCACCGTGCCGACCTTCTCCGACGCGATCCTCGTCTATCTGCGCGACCCGCTGCCGGTCGGCGACGAGCGGCCCACGGGTCCCGTCGTGCTGCGGCTGCGCCGCACGGACCGCATCCCGGAGGAGCGGGACACCGACAGCGGCGGCTTCCTGCCCGCACCGCAGCAGCCGGAGCCGCCCGAGCTGGCCGAACTGTCCACGGTCACCGCCGAACTGTGCGAGGTACGGCCCGGCGGCGCGCTCGCCGAGGTACTGCGCGGCGTACGTCCCGTCTTCGCCGACGCCCCGGCCGCCCGCGCCGCCCTGCCCGAACTCCTCGGCGAGGACGGCGAGTTGATCATCCCGGACGGCCAGCGCGCGATCCTCGCCCCGCTGCGCGGCCGGCGCCGGGTCATCGGCGCCGCCGTCTTCCTGCGCCGCCCCGACCGCCTCGCCTTCGACCCAGACGACCTCCTGGTCGCCGCCCAGCTCGCCACGCACAGCGCGCTCGGCATCGACAAGGCGGTGCTGTACGGCCGTGAGGCGTACATCGCCGACGAGCTCCAGCGCACCATGCTGCCGGAGACCCTGCCCCGCCCCACGGGCGTACGGCTCGCCTCCCGCTATCTCCCGGCCGCCGAGACGGCCCGGGTGGGCGGCGACTGGTACGACGCGATCCCGCTGCCGGGCAGCCGGGTGGCGCTGGTCGTCGGCGACGTGATGGGCCACTCGATGACGTCGGCCGCGATCATGGGCCAGCTGCGGACGACGGCCCAGACGCTCGCGGGGCTCGACCTGCCTCCGCAGGAGGTCCTGCACCACCTCGACGAGCAGGCCCAGCGCCTGGGCACGGACCGCATGGCGACCTGCCTGTACGCCGTCTACGACCCGGTCTCGCACCGCATCACCATCGCCAACGCCGGCCATCCGCCGCCCGTCCTGCTGCACCTGGGCGGCCGCGCGGAGGTCCTGCGGGTTCCCGCGGGCGCGCCGATCGGCGTCGGTGGCGTCGACTTCGAGGCCGTGGAACTGGACGCGCCGGCCGGCGCGACGCTGCTCCTCTACACCGACGGACTGGTCGAGTCGCGGCTGCGTGACGTGTGGACCGGCATAGAGCAGCTGCGCGAGAAGCTCGCCGCCGTCGCCCAGCTCACCGGGCCCGACCATCCGCCGCCCCTTGAGGCCCTGTGCGACGAGGTGCTCGACATGCTCGGGCCGGGCGACCGGGACGACGACATCGCGCTGCTCGCCGCCCGCTTCGACGGGATCGCGCCGAGTGACGTGGCGTACTGGTTCCTGGAGCCGGAGGACGCGGCGCCGGGTCGTGCCCGACGGCTGGCCCGGCGTGCGCTGGCCCGCTGGGGTCTGGAGGAGCTGACGGATTCCGTCGAGCTGTTGGTCAGCGAGGTCGTGACGAACGCGGTGCGGTATGCCACGCGGCCAGTGACGTTGCGGTTGTTGCGGACCGATGTGCTGCGGTGTGAGGTCGGGGACGATGTGCCGCAGTTGCCGCGGTTGCGGCAGGCTCGGGCCACGGATGAGGGTGGGCGGGGGCTGTACCTGGTCAATCGCCTGGCTCGGCGGTGGGGGGCCACGCGGTTGAGCACCGGGAAAGTTGTGTGGTTCGAGTTGAATCGCGGCTGAGCGCCGTGGGGGAACTGCGCGTCGCCGGACGCGGGTGCGTCGTGGCTGGTCGCGCCCCCGCGGCGGAGCCGCATATTCAACCCAGCCCCGCGCCCCTGGAGGGGCGTTGTCCTACTGGTCGTTTCCGTTGCCGGGTCTGCCCGGGTCCAAGGTGATCGGGTCCGTCGGCTCGTCCGTGGGCACCGTCGGGGCCGGCTCGGTCGTCGGTTCCTCCGTCGGGGGCTCCGTCGTCGGGGTCTCCGTCGGGGGCTCCGTCGTCGGGGTCTCCGTCGGCTCCTGAGTCGTCGGTTCCTCCGTCGGCTCCTGGGTCGTCGGCTCCTGGCTCGGAGTCGGGGTCCAGGTCGGCTGGACGGCGGCGCCCTGGTCGGTGTTCAGGTCGAACCTGGCGTCCGGGTCCGTCACGCCGAACATGTACGCCGCCCAGATCTCCGCCGGGAAGCCACCGCCGTTGACGCGGTCCTTGCCGCCGGCGCCGTACATCTTGGTCTGGGCGTGGGTCTTGTCGTCCTCGCCGAACAGGCCCACCGAGGTGACCAGGTCGGGCGTGTAGCCGGTGAACCAGGCCGACTTGTTGTCGTCGGACGTACCCGTCTTGCCGGCGACCTTCTGGCCGGCGCGCTTGGGGTTGTTCGCCACGGCCCGCTGCGCCGTACCGTCGTCGACGACGCCCGTCAGCACCGAGGTGACCGAGTCGGCCGCCTCACGGCTGATGACCTGCTCACCGATCGGGTTCGGGATGTCGACCGCACGGCTGTTGTGCTCGGCCTTCTTGATGATGCTCGGGGTGACCTTCTCGCCGTGGTTGTCGAGGGTCGCGTACACGCCGGCCATCTGCAGCGGGCTGGCGCCCATGGTGCCCAGGGTCTGCGCGGGTACGGCCTGCTCCTTGGCGGTGTCCATGCCGAGCTGGCCGGCCACGTCCATGACGTTCTTCATGCCGACGTCGACGCCCATCTGCGCGAAGACGGAGTTGACGGACTTGTTCATCGCCGTCTGCACGGTGATGGGCCCGTAGTTCTGGTCGTCCTCGTTCTCGGGGGCGAAGCCGACCTTGTCGCCGTCGGCGTCCACGACCTGGCGCTTGCTGGTGCCGTCGTAGATCGTGTTCGCGGTGATCGGCTTGCCGGACCGCGTCTGGGCGCTCTCTTCCAGGGCGGCGGCCAGGATCACCGGCTTGAACGTCGACGCGGGCTGGTAGTCCGTGCGCGTCGCGTTGCTCGTGTAGTGCTTGAAGTAGTCCACGCCGCCGTACAGCGCGACGACCTTGCCCGTCTTGGGGTCGACGGACACGGCGCCGGCCTGGACGTTCGCGTCGACCGGCCGCTTCTTCTTGTCCAGCTTGCTGGTGAGCTGCGCCTTGACGGCCTTCTCCAGCTGCGCCTGCTTCTTCTTGTCGATGTTCAGGGTGATGGTCCAGCCCTGGTTGACGACCTCGGCCTCGGCCTGGGAGCGCGGGATGCCCTCCTGCTGCATCAGCTGGCTGATGAGCTGCTGGTTGGCCAGCTCGACCAGGTAGCCCTTCTGGCCCTCCAGACCGGCGGCGGGCTTCGGCTCCTCGGGCTTCTCGAACGTCATGCCCTGGCGCTCTGACTTGTCGAGCCAGCCCTCCTCGACCATGTTGTCCAGGACGTAGTTCCAGCGGGCCGTGACCAGCTTCTTGCCGGTGTCGGACGCCGCCTGCCAGTCGTACTGGCTCGGCGCCTGAAGCAGCGCGGCGAGGTACGCGCCCTGCTCGACGGAGAGCTTGTCGGCGTCGACGCGGTAGTAGGCCTGGGCGGCGGCCTGGATGCCGTAGGCGCCGCGGCCGTAGTAGCTGGTGTTGATGTACCCGGCGAGGATGTCGTCCTTGGACATCTGGCGGTCGACCTTCAGGGAGATGACCATCTCCTTGAGCTTGCGGCTGACCGTCTGTTCCTGGCTGAGGTAGTAGTTCTTGACGTACTGCTGGGTGATCGTCGAACCACCCTGCGCGCCCTTGCCCATCAGCGTGTTGAGCACACCGCGGGCCGTGCCCTTCAGGTCGATGCCGTTGTCGTTGTAGAACGACTTGTTCTCGGCGGCGACGAAGGTGTACCGGACCTGCTTCGGCACCTTGGACAGGTCCACGATCTCGCGGTTCACCTTGCCGTCGCGCGCCAGGGTCGAGCCGTCGCTGAACTTGTAGACGTTGCTCTGGCGCTGGGCGGCCTGGGCGGCGGCGTTGTCGCTGGGCACGTCCACGTACAGGTACAGCCCGATGAACGCGGCGATGGCGAGCAGGCAGGTGCCGAGGAACGTGCCGAGGATCTTCTTCCAGGTGAAGAGCCGGCGTATCCGGCCCTTGCCGTCACCGCCCTTGCCCCCGGACCTGGCCGCCCGCCGGGCCGCGGCCCGGCCGCCGGTGGCGGCCGACGGGGTCCCGATGACGGTGGCCGACGGGTCCGCCCCGGCGGCCGAGGGCGACCCGGACGGACGCCGGGGCGCCGCGCGGCGGCCACCGCGCTGCCGCGCTCGTCTGTCTTCCGCTCGTCCCATGGGTCCGTTCCGCTCCGCTTCGTTCTTGTGTGCACTACCGCCACACAGGTTCGCCGCTCAGGTCAGCTCAGAAAGCTAACACCGGAAGTTATGACAAAGCCCTGTCGATCCGGGCTTTTGGGGACGTGACAATCAGCACCTGTCCCAACGGAACCGACGACTGAGGCATGCATAGGGTTGCTCGGACGGGGTAAAGTGATATCTTTTAGCTAGACTGGCGATAGACGAGGCCGCCCCTGGGGCTTCAGGAGGAGACGGGGGACCACCATGCCGAAGGACCAGCACGACCAGCCCGACGTCCCCGAGATGCCGGCCCCACGTGTCCGCGAGTTCACCGCGCACAGCATCGGCGGCGGGCTCGCCCTGCTGCTGGGCCTGGTCGGGCTGCTGGTCGGCGCGGGGCTGATCGTCAGCGCCGCGGCGGTCTCCGGGGCCGGCGGCCAGGCGGCGCTGATCATCTCCGGCGCCCTGGTCGCCATCGCCGCGATCCTCGCCATGTCCGGGCTGAACATGGTCGCGCCGGGCGAGGCGCGCGTCGTCCAGCTCTTCGGGCGGTACCGGGGGACGATCCGGGAGGACGGGCTGCGCTGGGTGAACCCCTTCACCTCCCGCACGAAGATCTCCACCCGGGTCCGCAACCACGAGACGGCCGTCCTCAAGGTCAACGACGCCTACGGCAACCCGATCGAGCTCGCCGCGGTCGTGGTGTGGAAGGTCGAGGACACCGCGCAGGCCACGTTCGAGGTGGACGACTTCCTGGAGTTCGTCTCCACCCAGACCGAGGCCGCGGTGCGGCACATCGCCATCGAGTACCCGTACGACGCCCACGACGAGAGCGGCCTCTCGCTGCGCGGGAACGCCGAGGACATCACCGAGAAGCTCGCCGTCGAACTGCACGCGCGCGTGGAGGCAGCCGGGGTGCAGATCATCGAGTCGCGCTTCACGCATCTCGCGTACGCCCCCGAGATCGCCTCCGCGATGCTCCAGCGGCAGCAGGCCGGGGCGGTCGTCGCGGCGCGGCGGCAGATCGTCGACGGGGCGGTGGGCATGGTCGAGGCGGCGCTCGCACGGATCTCCATGGGGGTCCCCCCGCTTGAGCGAATTCGAAAGTGGGGGAGGGACATCGTGGAGCTGGACGACGAACGCAAGGCGGCGATGGTGTCCAACCTCATGGTGGTGCTGTGCGGCGACCGGGCCCCGCAGCCGGTCCTCAACACCGGGACGCTCTACCAGTGACGACACCCTCCGATCCGTTCGACGACTCCGCCGAGTCGGCACCTCGGCGTCGGCCGCAGCAGCAGCGCAAGCAGGTCCTGCTGCGGCTCGACCCGTCGGTGTACGAGGCGCTCGCGCGGTGGGCGGGCGACGAGCTGCGTTCGGCCAACGCGCAGATCGAGTTCCTGCTGCGGCGGGCCCTCGCGGAGGCGGGGCGGCTGCCGGGCGAGGCCAAGCCGATCCCGCGACGCGGCCGACCCCCCGCGCAACCTGGGTCACCCGCGCAACCCCCCGAGTCCCAGTAGCAGAACCGTGACAATGGGCCCCTACCTGGCCCTCCGCACCCACCGCCATGATCTCCACACCCGGCGTATACATGCCGCGTATACACCCCGTGTAGTGTCCTGCTCATGTCCATCGGTCACACCCTCCTAGGGCTCCTGGAATCGGGCCCCCGCCACGGCTACGACCTGAAGCGGGCCTTCGACGAGAAGTTCGGTCACGACCGGCCGCTGCACTACGGCCAGGTCTACTCGACGATGTCCCGGCTGCTGAAGAACGGGCTCGTCGAGGTCGACGGGATCGAGGCGGGCGGCGGGCCCGAGCGC
>NZ_KQ948927.1:0-562 GCF_001514235.1 Streptomyces caeruleatus
CCCTCGCAGAATGAGCCGCGCATGATGTCACCGTCCGGCCGTCGCCGCCGCCCCCGTGAAGCCCGCCGCAATCCGCCTCCGAGCATGCTGACCCTGGCCGCCCTCCTCGTCGTGGCGTCCCTCGTCGGCGGCTATCTGCTCCTGAACCGCACGCACAGCACCCCCACCGCGGCCTCCGCCACCCGGGACAGCGGCAGACCGGCCTCTCCCGAGCCGAGCGGCGAACCCTCCTGGGACGGGAGGACAAAGGTCCTCGGCGACGGCTCGACCTCCTACACCGGCCCGCCGAGCGGCCAGTTGAAGCCCGAGCCGCTCAAACCCGGTGAGAAGCCGCCGCAGTTCGTGGTGTTCTCCTGGGACGGCGCGCTCCAGGGCGACGACGAACTCTTCTCGCACTACCGCGAGTTGGCGAAGAAGTACGACGCCCACATGACCTTCTTCCTCACCGGTATCTACCTGCTGCCCAAGGACAAGAAGGACCTGTACACCCCACCCCAGCACCCCAAGGGCTTGGCCGCGATCAGCTTCGCCACCGACGAGCACATCCGCACCACGCTGGAGC
>NZ_KQ948927.1:762-195787 GCF_001514235.1 Streptomyces caeruleatus
AGGCACCCACTTCAACGGCCACTTCTGCGGCGCCAAGGGCGGCGACGACTGGAGTGTGGCGGAGTGGAAGAGCGAGATCGACCAGTTCTACGCCTTCGTGGAGAAGTGGAAGACCAACACCGGCTACACCGACCTCGCCCCGCTGCCGTTCGACTTCCGCAAGGAGGTCACCGGCGGCCGCGCGCCCTGTCTGGAAGGCCAGGGGAACCTGCTGAAGGCCGCCAAGAGCTACGGCTGGCGTTACGACGCCAGTTCCACCGGCGACTTCCAGATATGGCCCTCGAAGAAGAACGGCCTCTGGGACTTCCCGCTGCAGATGCTCCCGTACGAGGACGGCGACTTCCAGGGCCTGTCCATGGACTTCAACTTCCTCTACAACCAGTCCGACGGCGAGACCGACGGCGATCCGGCCCGGCATGCCGAGTGGCAGCAGGAGACGCTCGACACGTACATGGCCGGCTTCAACCGGGTCTACTACGGCAGCCGGGCACCGCTGTTCGTCGGCAACCACTTCGAGGAGTGGAACGGCGGCATCTACATGAAGGCCGTCGACCAGGTCATCAAGAACGTCTGCACCAAGAAGGACGTCAAGTGCGTGTCCTTCAGGGAGCTCGCCGACTGGATGGACGTACAGAAGCCGGAGACGCTGCGGCGGCTGCGCGGTCTGGACCCGGCGCAGTCGCCGGACTGGTCGACGGTGGTGAAGTAGCCGGACGGAGGCTCGGCTACTGCGTTCAACTACCCCCGGGCGTGGGGGAGTTGGGGAGATGGTGTAAAGATTCCTCACCCGGGTTCGACCACCCCGGGTGAGGAGAATCCCCGTGAGACCAAGAACACCGATCCGTACGCGCTGCCGCGCCACCATAGTCGCGGCGGCCGTCGCCTCGATCGCCGCCTCGGCGGCACTGCTGCCCACCTGGAGCGCCTGCGCCGCAGTCGCCGACGGCCCGACGGTGGACGCCAGGACCAGGGCCACCTTCCAGCGGCTTGCGGACGCGGTCTTCACCGACCGCACCCAGGCCCTCGTCGACGGCGAGCGCACCCGGAAGCCGCTGACCGACGGCTTCTCCGGCGACGTCCGCCTGTCCTCCCGGACGGCCCGCGCCGAGGACACCGCCCGGGCCGCGCTGGAGAGCCGCAAGGACCTGCTCGCGCGGCTCGGCGAGCGGTACCGCACGGCCGACACCGCCGTCACCCTGGACGCCACACGCGTGACGGGCCGTACGGCCAAGGCCGCCGTCACCGAGACCACGACCCTGACCTACGCCGAGGTGCGCGGCGACGAGCCGCCGACCACCGGTTTCCAGGCCCACCACGAGCTCACCTTCACCGCCGACCCCCGTGGCGACTGGCAGCTGACCGGCATCCGCGACACCGACCAGGGCATCGCGGTGAACACCCTCGCCAAGCCGTCCGTGAAGGCGCCCACCGTGGACGACACCATGCCGTCCGCCCCGCGCGCCGCGACCACCTACCCCGCCCCGGCCAAGCCCAAGACGCTCACGGGCACGGCCCTCGACTACAAGGGCATGGCGGCGTACGCGGAGAAGTACTGGAGGACCTACAACAAGGACTACCCGGACTTCAACGGCCAGGGCGCGGGCGGCGACTGCACCAACTTCGTCAGCCAGTCCCTGAAGGCCGGCGGCTGGAAGCACGTGCCCGGCTACGTCTACGACTACACGAAGTGGTTCGGCAACGCCGAGATCCAGTCGCACTCGTTCGTCGGCGTCAACGAGTGGTCCTGGTTCGCCCAGAACTCCAAGCGGACCACCAGCCTCGCCAACGTCTACCAGATGGACATCGGCGACGTGCTCCAGATGGACTTCGACAGGAACGGCTCCAAGGACCACACGATGATCGTCACCTACCGCAGCCCGCAGGGCGTGCCGTATCTGACGTACCACTCCACGAACACCTACCGGCGTTCGCTCGCCAGCATCATCGCGTCGGACCCGAACGCCGCGTACTACGCCTACCGCACCTGATCACCCCGGACGGGGGCGGCACGGCCGCCCGGCTCAGTGTCCGGCCCCGCGCTCCTCGCGGATCTGCATGACGACCCGGGCCACCGTCTGCCGTACCGCCTCCGTCTCGGTCAGGAAGTGCCAGTAGTCCGGGTGGCGCCCCTCCAGCGTGCCGATCGCCCGCTCCAGCCGGGCGACGGAGTCGTCCAGCGGGCGCGCGTGCCGCGGATCCGGGGTGTTCCGCCCGGACATGGCCAGCCGCTGGGCGTCCCGGATCGCGAACCGTGTCCGGTCGATCTCCTGCTGCGGGTCCTTCTGCACGGCGTTCAGCCGGCGCAGCCGGTCACCGGCCGCCGACACCGACTCGTCGGTGCTGTTCAGCAGCGCCCGGACCGTCGACAGCAGCGCGGTGGCGTCCGGCCAGCGCTGCTCGTCCCGAGCGGCCCGCGCCTCCTTCAGCTTCAGCTCGGCCTGCCGTACGTTCTCCCCGGCGCCGTCCGGCACGTGCTGCAGGTCCTGCCAGCACGCCACCGTGAACCGCCGCCGCAGCTCGCTCAGCACGGGCTCGACCTGCCCGGCCCGCGTGGTCAGTGCCTGCGCGCGGGTCCGCAGCGACACGAGCCGGTGATCGATCTCGGCGGCCCGCTCCGGCAGCCGCTCGGCCTCCACCCGGACCGCTTCCGCCTCCCGCGCGACCCGCTCGGCCCGCTCCAGGGTCTGCGGGACGCCATGCTGCCCGGCACCCTGGTTCAGCTTGGTCAGCTCCGGTGCGAGCGCCGCCAGCCGTGCCGCGAGGTCGTCCGCCCGCAGCCCCGACGCCCGTACGGCGTCCAGCGCGTTCGAGGCGGCCAGCAGGCCCTGCCGGGCGCGCTCGACGGCCGGGGCGAGGCGGGCCAGCTGGGTCTCGGCCTTGCCGAGCAGCGGTCCCAGCCCGTCCGCGAACCGCTCCAGCTCCCGCTTGACGTTGTCCAGGTCGTCCTTGGCCTTGGTCAGCTCGCCACGGGCCCGGGCGGCGACCGAGGCCTCCAGGTCGTCGCGGTCGAGGTCATGGGCGTCGACCGCCTGGATGTACTGGTGGCTGACCTCGTCGATCCGCCGGCCGAGCGCCTCGAAGTCGCCGATCGCCCGGCGGGCGGCCGGGGAGTCGTCGACGGCCGCGATCGTCTCGATCGAGATCCGCAGGTCCCGCTGGGCGGTGTCCAGCTCGTAGAACGCGGCCGCCGCGGCGTCCTTCGCGGCCTGCGCCTCGGCCCGCTGGCTCTCGGCGCGCCCACCGAACCAGCGCCGGGTGCCGCCGCCGGCGAACGCGGTGGGCAGGGCGAGGGCGACGAGGAGGGGGAGGGCGGCGAGGGCGAGGGTGTCACGGAGGGCGCGGCGGAGGCCGAGTGGGACAGGGCCGACGGGGTCGGCCCGCACGCACTCCGGGTCGGTCTGCGCGCCCGGCGCTGACGGCGAGTTCGGCTGCGGAGGTGTCGCCGTCACATCCCTCTCCCGTGCTGTCATTCACCCTGCCCGGTTCATTCTCCCACCGGTTTAGGACGAACACACGGGCCGGTTAGTTCGCGGTTCGCACCGTGACTTTTCCGTCGCCGGTCCGCGCGGAGACCTCGTGCGGGCTGGTGCTGTCCCGGGGCACGGACACGTCGACCGCCCCGTCGCCGGTCTCGGTCGTCACGTCGTACGTCGCCCGGGGCAGCTCGACCGTCACCGAGCCGTCGCCGCTCTGGGTCTCCACCAGATCCGGCACGGTGCCCAGTTCGAGCCGGATCGAGCCGTCACCGGTCCGTGCCTTCACCGTGCGTGAGGACACGCCGGAGACCCGGACGGAACCGTCGCCCGCCCGCAGGTCCAGCGGCCCGCTGGAGTCGGTGACCCGCACGGACCCGTCCCCGGTCCGCACGCTCAACGGATCACGGAACCCCCGCGCCCGCACACTGCCGTCCCCGTCCTCGACCTTCACGGTGATGCCGCGCGGCACCTCGATGCGGTGCTTCGTCGAGCAGTTCGCGATCATGCCCGAGCACTTCTCCCGCAGCACCAGCCGGTCGTCCTCCATCGACCACGTCACCTTCGGATCCGAGCCGATCGCGACCGTCCCCCGGAACCACCGCGTCACCTCGACCGTCCCCGCCTTGTTCCCGGCGGCGGCGACGATCTCCAACGCCGAGTCGTCGGAGTCCACGGTCAGCGTCCGCCCCTCCAGCGCGAAGGACCGGTGCTCGGGTTCCTTGTCGTCCCCGGCGGAGACCCCACACGCGGCGAGCCCCCCGACGAGCGCCACGACGACTCCGACGGCGGCGACAGCGCGGACGGGGCCGGGAACGGTACGGGCCATGGCGATCTCCCCCTGAGACTCCCTGAGACCTGCCCTTCAGGGCCCAGGATTCGGATGTGGTTCGACCGTACGGATCCACGGGGCCGGCCGGGATCCGGGCCGCTCCCGGATCCGAGGTGGGGATAACCCCAGGAAGACCCCGATACGGGTTTGCGGGACATGGCCCCCGGCAAGGTAGGCTGTCGACTCGTTCTCGGGTGCGTAGCTCAGGGGTAGAGCGCCTGCCTTACAAGCAGGATGTCGGCGGTTCGAAACCGTCCGCGCCCACCGCGGTAGAGGACCCCGCCGTTCGCGGCCGGGGTCCTTCGCCTTTTTCAGCTCTCCTGTGGTGCCGACGCCTCATGGGCGTGCTTCAACTGGGAGCGGGCGTCCACCCGTTCGGCTCCGGCGAGTTCCGACCAGTAGCGGTGGCCGCTGATGAAGATCGTGAGTTCGTGTTCGCGGCGGCGGAGCTTCTCCACGTGGGCCTGCTCGTCCTCCGTCCAGCCGGGGGAGGCGGGGCGCTCGACCTTGCGCCAGCCGTTGTCGTCGCTGAAGGCGTCCACGGGCACGACCGACCAGGGGAGCCGCTTCAGGAGGGCCGACAGCTCGGCCCGGACCTGATGCAGCTCCTCCTGACCGGCGAGCAGGTCACTCGGAAAGTCATAGGGCGTAGCCACGGGCCAATGCTACGCCTGTTCGATTTTGGGTGGCGAGCTTGTTTGGGTGGTTCATGCGAACGGGTGTGTGGCGACGGGTGTGTGGCGACGGGTGTGCGGCAACGGGTGTGCGGCAACGGGTGTGGGCATCTGTGCTGCGAGGGCGTAAATCCGTTGCCGGAGCGTCAGCGTCTTCGATCGAATGCCCCCATGACTGTTCACGAGGACCCTGCGGACCATGTGGAGCAGAACCGACGGTATTGGGACGACGAGGCGGCCGCGTGGCACGGGCCGCTCGCCCGTGATCACTGGTCGCGGACGGAGCGGCGCTGGGGATTGTGGGCCACCCCCGAGTCACAGGTCTCGGTGCTCCCCGACTCCGTCGCCGGGATGCGCACCATCGAGCTGGGCTGCGGTACCGCGTACGTCTCCGCCTGGCTGGCCAGAGCAGGGGCCCACCCGACGGGGATCGACGTATCGGAGAAGCAGCTCGCCACCGCACGCGCGATGCAGGCGGAGTTCGGCATCGACTTCCCGCTCGTCCTGGGCAGGGCCGAGGAGGTCCCCTACGACGACAACACCTTCGACCTGGCGATCAGCGAGTACGGCGCCTCGCTGTGGTGCGACCCCCGTCAGTGGATCCCGGAGGCGGCCCGGCTACTCGTTCCCGGAGGCCGTCTGGTGTTCATGCGTTACTCCCCGCTGTTCGCGCTGTGCCTACGGCCCGAGGGAACGGCGTCCACCACACTGTCCCGCGGGCAGTTCGGCCTGACTCGGCTGGACGGGGGGAACCACGTGCAGTTCGTCCTGCCGCATGGCGAGATGCTTCGTCTGCTCCGGTCCTCGGGCTTCGTCGTCGAGGACCTGATCGAGGTCCAGGCGCCCCGGCCCGCACACCGGGACTACGAGGAGGTTTCCGCCGACTGGGCCCACCAATGGCCAAGCGAGGAGATCTGGAAAGCCCGGCTCGCGGGCTGACCGCCGGGCAGCGGGCGGGTGATCGGGGCTCGGGGCTCGGGCCGTCGGTCGTGGTCAGCCGTCCCGCGTCGACGAGCGGCGTCACCCGGCGTCACCCGGCGTCACCCGGCATCGACCACGAAGGACAGGCCCGAGCCCGGTCGGCTAGTGGCCGGCCTCCCTCAACTCACGGACCAGGCCGGTCGTGACCGGCGCGGGAATCCCATGGTGCTCCGCCGCGCGCAGCAACGCGCCGCCGATGGCGTCCAGTTCGAGGGGGCGGCCCGCCTCGGCGTCGCGTTGCATCGACGACTTCATGCCGGGCGGGAAGGCGTCGTAGCGGGCGAGGGCCTGGGTCGGGTCGGCGGGGCCGCCGCAGGCGCGGCTGACGGCTGCCGTCTCCTCGACCAGGGACGTCAACTGCTCGCGGTGGTGGGTGCGTACGTCGCCGAGGGGGAGGGCGTGGCGGGTGGTCAGCAGGGCGAAGGGGGCGAGGAAGGACATCTTCGCCCAGAGGGCCGCCGTCTCGTCGGGGAGGACGCGGGTGCTGGGGCCGGCGGTGTCGAGGGCGTGCGCCAGGGCGTCGAGGCGGTCGCGGGGGACCGTGTCGCCGGTGAGGTCGATCTCGGCGAAGGGGCTGGCGTGTTCGATCTGCCCGGGGGCGACGCGGGTCGACTCGGCGCGGATGACGGCGGGGGCGACCCGCTCCGGGCGGTACCGGGCGCGGAGGGCCGCCGGGTGTTCCACGCCGTTCAGGAACGGGACGATCAGGGCGTCGTCGCCGAGTGCGGTGGGCGGGACGCGGGTCAGGGCCGCGTCCAGGGCGGTGGCCTTGACCGCGATCAGGCAGGCGTCGACCGGTTCACGGAGCTCGGTGTCCGCCTCCACCTGGGCCGTGAAGTCACCGAAGCGGGCGCTGCGGACCTGGATCCCGTTCGTCCGCAGGGCCTCGGCCGTCTCGTCACCGCCCAGGCAGACGACACGGTGGCCGGCCCTGGACAGCAGCGCGGCGAGCAGGCCACCGATGCCGCCCGGGCCCAGCACCGCCACGGTGAGCGGGTCGTTCGCGGTCGTCTGTCGCGCCGTCGTGCGTTGCGCAGTCATGCGATTCCTCTCGTCGGTCGGCCCCGATGCGGTGGCCGCCTCGACGTGATCATGGCAGACGGGCCCCTCCCCGAGGGAGACTGTTCGACATGTGCCGCAGCATCAAGACACTCCGTCCGCCCGTACTGCCCGAAGAGGCGACAGAGGACGAGATCCGAGCCGCCGCCCTCCAGTACGTCCGCAAGGTCTCCGGCTTCCGCGCCCCGGCCGCCCACAACCGTGAGGTCTTCGACCACGCCGTCGAGCTCATCGCGGCCGCCACGGCCGAACTCCTCGACGGGCTGGAGGTACGCGGGGCCGGCGCGGTGGCGCGCAAGGCCGGGTAGGACACGGGAGGCCCAGGCCCCCGCCACACCGTCGGCGCCCGCCACGCCGGGGTGCGGACCTGGCCGCTCGGAAGGGCACGTACGCCCAGTCGCCGGCCGGCTGTGCCCGCGTGGTCGGCCGCCGGTCGGCCGTGCCCGCTCGGCAGTCGTCGGGTTGTGCGCGCTCGGTAGTCCCCGGGTCGGTTGTGCACGCCGGTAGTCGCCGGTCGGCTGTACCCGCGTGGTCGGTCGCCGGTCGGTTGTGCGCGCTCGGTAGTCCGCGGGTCGGCTGTGCTCGTCCGGTAGTCACCGGGTTGGCGGCACCCGCGCGGCAGCCATCGGGTGGCTGCGCGCATACGGCGGTCATCGGGCGGTGGTACCCGCCCGGTAGTCACCGGGTTGGTGGTACCCGCGCGGCCAGCCATCGGGTGGCTGCACGCGCACGGCGGTCATCGGGCGGTTGTACCCGCCCGGTAGTCACCGGGTTGGTGGTACCCGCGCGGCCAGCCATCGGGTGGCCAGGCCCGCCTGGCGCCGGATCGCCTGTGCCCGCACGGCAGCCTTCGGGTGCGGGCCGGTGGGGGCTGGTCGCGCCCACGCGGTGGAGCCGCGAATTGACGCAGCCCCGCGCCCCTTCTGGGGCTCCGCCCCAGACCCCGCTCCTCAAACGCCGAAGGGGCTGGACAAGCCGCCGTCGAAGCGCGCCGACTCAGCCCCCGCCCCCCCAGCGGAGCGCTTACGCCGGCTTCCGGCGCATCAGGTACGTGGCCCCCGCGCCCGCCGCGAAGAGTGCCCCGACCGAGACGGCCGTGGCCAGCCAGGTGGGGCCGAGCCACTGGGCGCCGAAGTAGCCGAGGGCCACGCTGTAGGTGGCCCAGGTGAGGCCGGCGAGGGCGGACCAAGGGAGGAAGTCGCGGGGGCTGCGGTGGGTGGCGCCGGCGCTGAGGGAGACCACTGAGCGGCCCGCGGGGGCGAAGCGGGCCAGGACGACCAGGGCACCGCCGCCGCGGGCGAGGGCCGTGCCGAGACGTTCCTGCGCCGAGGTGAGGCGGCGGGAGCGGGCGATGGCACGGTCCAGGCGGGCGCCGCCGCGCCAGGCGAGGCGGTAGGCGACCAGGTCGCCCAGGACGGAGGCGGTGGCGGCGCAGAGGGTCAGGGCCAGGATGTCGGGGACCTCGCCGGGGACCTGACCGGTCGCGGCACCCGTCCCCGCGGCCGCCGCCGTCGCGGCCGTGATCACCAGGACGCCGCTGGGCAGGACGGGGACGAACACGTCCAGCAGGACCGACAGTCCTACGACCACATAGATCCATGGGGCCGCCGTCAGCGAACCCATGTCCTCGAGACCCTCGAGCACCACAACTCCCCGTTTACCCCCGTGGCCGGTCCGTGCCGTGCCGCGACGTCGCGGGGGAGCGGCAGATGCGGCCTATGACAGCCATACAGCGTACGCCGGGGGTGTGACAGGAGATTCATCGGGGGCTCGTGTGTTCGGCACAGCATCTTCACCCGGCTGCCCGCCGGGCCGAACGTGGACGTGGACGTGGACGTGGATGCGGATGCGGACACGGCCTCGGACATGGAACGGCGCCCGTACCCGCGTGAGCCGCGCAGGTACGGACGCCGCCGTTCGAAGAGCGGAGCCCCGACAGGGCGCCACCGGGTGTCAGGCGGCCACCGGCGTCTTGTCGGCCGCTGTCCGGCTCTGCGTCGCGGAACGCTTGGCGAACAGGCGGTCCAGCCCGAACGCGCCGGAGCCCGTGAAGATCAGCAGGAACATGGCCCAGCAGTACATGGCGGCGCCTTCGCCGCTGTTCTCGATGGGCCACAGGGCCTGTGGCTGGTGGACCTTGAAGTACGCGTACGCCATGGCGCCGGAGGCTATGAACGCCGCGGCGCGGGTGCCGAGGCCGAGCAGCACCAGGCTGCCGCCGACGAGTTCGATCACGGCGGCGAACCAGCCGGGCCAGGTGCCGGCCTCGACGGTGTCGCCGCCGAAGGTGCCGAAGAGCGAGTTGGCGCCGTGGCAGGCGAAGAGCAGGCCGACGACGGCGCGGAAGAGGCCGATGGCATACGGCTGGGCGCTGTTGAGGCGTCCGGTCATGTGGGGGACTCCCTCGGTGTGGGGTTTACCGGTCCCTTTGAGGAACGGCATGGGGACGGATACTGATCGGTAGCCCCACGTTAGGTAGCCCTAATCAATACTTTCAAGTTCAACATTTGGCCACGTTTTGGCATCGTCATCCCCATCCGCCACAGGAACAACCGCACGTAGCGCGGCTCTTGCCACCGCGTCGGCGTCCGAAAGGGTGACCGAATCCACACCCGGCCGAGCCCCCGCCGCCGTCACCCAGTGCACACCCTCCGTGGGCACACCGAACGCGAACCTCCGTGCGTGCGCCCGCCCCTGACGGTCGATCAGGCGGTACGACCGCTGTGTCACGTCCACCCCTCCCGTCTCATGGCCGTCGATGGTGTGCGCGCGGCACTCCTCCTCTTCAGCAGCCGGGCCAGCAGGCCGTCGGCGCTCCGGCGCACGTCGGGCTCCGGCAGCCGCGCCTCGACGAGAGTCGTCGCCCGCACCGCCGAACCGGCACCTCCGGCGAGCGCGCCACCCAGGCCCCCGCCTCCTCCCGCACCTCCAGCCGGGGCCCGAGCACCTCCACCACACCCGCCTCCATCAAGGCCACCAACTCCTCCACCCGGCGCCGGGGCGGGCCGACCACGACGGCCTCACCGGCACCTCCCGCCGGGACCACCTGGACCGCTGGTACACCCCGCTCAACGCCTGGTCGCGCAGCACGTCGAGGGCCGACTTCAGCGGGCCGTGCACATTGCCCCGGCCGGCCTGTGCGGCGTCCTCGCGCAGATACCCCAGCAGCCAGCCGCGCCACTGCCCGGGATCCGCGAAGTCGCGCCCCGCGTACGGCCGGGAGATCCGGTCCCAGCAGAAGCGCTCGCGCTCCGGTACGCCGAACTCCGCGAGCAGATCGGCCTCTTGGGGGTCGCCGTGCGGGACGGCGAGAAAGCGCTCGACGAACCCCGGGCCCCGGGGCGCCGGTATGCGCGGAAGCTGCGGTGTCAGCGGTATCAGCGGTATCAGCGCCGCGTAGTACACCGCCTCCACCTCCTTCGCCACCAGCGGCCATATCTCCGCCAGGAAGTCCGGCGCCGCACCCGAGTCCGCCCGCTTGCGGAAACTGTGATCACCTCCGGCGTCAGGACGAGCGGGAGATGGCGGCCGTACGGCCCCTTCGCGTTGTCGCCGCGCGCCTGGTACGGGATGCCGCGCCGCGAACCGGCGTACAGGAGCGGCTCGTTGCCGGAGGGGAGGTAGCGCAGCCCTCACGGCGCCAGTTCCGACTCCGCCACCGTCCGAAGCCGCGCAGCGCCCCCGCGCAGCACACGAGCCTGCTCCAGCCGCAGCCGCGCCGAACGCCCCCTCAGTGTCAGGGTCATCAGCTGGTTGCCGAACCACGGCCCGCCCGTGCGGCGCCAGTCGATCGGCGGACGCGGACAGCCCCCGTGCCCGGCGAACCGGTGCCCCAGCCCCCGGGCGAGCCCGCTCCAGCCGAAGCGGAAACCGAGGCGGATGGCCAGCGGGATGGCGTTGTGGACGGGGGAGCAGGTGAGTTGGAAGACGCGGGCGTCGGGTCCGCCGCCGGTCGGCCAGGTCGGCTCGGCCGCGTAGGCGTGGTGGACGTCGCCCGAGAGCACGCACACCGTCGCCGGAGCCCCCGCGCCCGACCCGGCCTCGGCGATCAGCGCCGCCAGGGCGTCGAAGGACGACGGGAACGCCGCCCAGTGCTCCAGGTCCGCCCGCCGCCGCAGGTTCTCCCCGAACCGCGCCCACCGCTCCCCGCGCTCGCCCCGGCACAGCGCCGCGTTCCACGCCTCGGCGTCGTGCACCAGGTGCGGCAGCAGCCAGGGGAGGGACGTACCGATGAGGAGGTGGTCGTAGGAGCCGGGCGCGTCCAGGGCCTGCTCGCGCAGCCAGCGGGCCTCGCCCGCGTTGAGCATCGAGCGCGCGTCCTCGTCCAGGACCCGGGCCGCCCTCGTGTCCACCATCAGCAGCCGTACGCGCCCGAAGTCACGCCGGTAGCTCCAGCGGACCGAGGCCGGGTCGGCGTCCGCCCGGCAGGCGAAGGAGCGCAACAGGTCGGTGCCGTCGGGGGTTTCGCGTACGGCGGCGTAGAGGGGGTCGGCGGACAGCTCGACCGGGGACAGGTTCCCCAAGTGCTGGTGCACCCAGTACGACATCAGTCCACTCAGCAGCCGCTCCCGCCACCACGGCGTGGCCCGCATGTCGGCGAGCCAGGCGGCGGAGGTGTTCCAGTCGTCGATGACGTCGTGGTCGTCGAAGATCATGCAGCTGGGCACGGTGGACAGCAGCCAGCGCACCTCCGGGTCGAGCCAGGACTCGTAGTAGAGGCGGGTGTACTCCTCGTAGTCCGCGACCTCGTCGCCCGGCGGGTCGCGCAGATCACGCCGGGCGGCCAGCCAGCGCCTGGTCGCCTTGGAGGTCTCGTCGGCGTACACCTGGTCGCCCAGCAGGACCAGCACGTCGGGCCGCTCGCCCTCCGGATCGGCCGCGATCCGGGCGGCCAGCGTGTCGAGGGCGTCCGGGCCGACCGGATCCTCCTCGTCGGCCGGCGGCGCGGCCCAGCGGCAGGAGCCGAAGGCGAGGCGGACGGTGTCGCCGTCGCGGTCGCCCGCGGCGGAGGTGCGGATGACCGAGGGCGGGAAGGGGGAGCCGGGCAGCGGCCACACGCGTGTGCCGTCGAGGAGGACCTCGTACGCCTCCGAGGATCCCGGAGTCAGGCCGGTCACCGGGACCAGGGCGTAGTGATGGCCCGCGATCTGGAACGTGCGGGACGTGCCGTGGGCGCCGTCCGCACCGCGCACCTCGGCGGTGCACGGACGGCTCGCCTCGACCCAGACGGTCGCGGACGTGCCGTCGGCGTACCTCAGCAGTGGTCCCAGGCGCAGTTCCGCCACGTGATCGCCCTCCTCCGTCGCCCCGTACGGTACGGAACGACGGAGGTGAGCGGGGAGGTTCCGCGGGTCACGGTTTGCGGAACTCCGTCAGCGGGACCGGGGTCAGCAGCTCGCGAGGTAGTTCGTGAGGGCGGACTTCTCGGCCGAGTCGACCGAGAGGCCGTAGTAGTACTTCACCTGGACCCAGGCGCGGACGTAGGTGCATCGGTACGAGCTGACCGACGGCATCCAGGTGGCCGGGTCCTGGTCGCCCTTGGCCTGGTTGACGTTGTCGGTGACGGCGATCAGCTGCGGGCGGGTCAGGTCGTTGGCGAACGCCTGGCGCCGGGCGGTGGTCCAGCTGTCGGCGCCGGAGTCCCAGGCCTCGGCCAGCGGGACCAGGTGGTCGATGTCGAGGTCGGAGGCGGCGGTCCAGGTGGCGCCGTCGTAGACGGAGTACCAGCTGCCGCTGGTGGCGGCGCAGGCGGAGTCCTGGACGACGTTCGTGCCGTCGCGCTTGAGAACGACCTCGCGGGTGTTGCAGGTGCCGGACTGGGTGATCCAGTGCGGGAAGAGGTCGCGGTCGTAGCCGGTGCGGTCCTCGGCGGCCACGGTGAGCGAGGCGAGGTAGGTGCGGGCGGTGGCGGCACTGACGGGCGTGGGGAGCGCGGCGGAGGCGGTCGGGCCGTTGAAAAGGCCGACGGAGGCTATGAGGCCGGTCAGCGCCGCGAGTATGCTGACGCGTCGACGCGCGTAGAACTTCGACATGTGCGAACTCCCTTGGGAGGTGGGGGTGTTGGCGGGCGAGCGAATGGAATGCTCGCGACGCCCTGTTGCCGGGAGGTGTGCGACGGGTTAGAAGTTAATGACGCGCACATGACATAACAAGGTTTACGGCGAAACGATCTCGTATCATGGGGAACGCAGAAGGGGAGTAGCTCTTCGCCGGACCGTCGACATACTGCTCAGCTCGTCTGAGCCGGCGCCCGGAGGCAGGCCTCGTCACGAGGTCGGCCAGCGAGACCTTCGGCAAGCAGTGCACGCCCGTGCCCTTTGGTGCGGGTGCCCACGTGTGCTGCCGTGCCGAGGTGTCGCAGCGCAGTGACCATGCTCTCGGTGGGGCAGCCCCGACCGATTGAGGAACCTTGATCAGCTTCACCGTGACGGCCGTCGTCTTCGGCGTCGTCTTCCTTGCCGAACTGCCCGACAAGACCGCACTCGCCGGGCTCGTCCTCGGCACGCGCTATCGCGCCTCCTACGTCTTCGCCGGCGTCGCCGCCGCGTTCGCGCTGCACGTCGCCCTCGCCGTGGCGGCCGGCAGCGTGCTGACGCTGTTGCCGCAGCAGATCGTGCACGCGGTGACCGGCGTGCTCTTCCTGGGTGGCGCGGCGGTGCTGCTCATGAAGAAGGACGAGGACGAGGAGGAGATCCGCAAGCCCGAGAACCAGTCCTTCTGGAAGGTGTCCGGGGCCGGGTTCATGCTCATCCTGGTCGCCGAGTTCGGGGACCTGACGCAGATCATGACGGCGAACCTCGCGGCGCGTTACGACGACCCGCTGTCGGTCGGCGTCGGTGCGGTGCTGGCGCTGTGGGCCGTGGCGGGGATCGGGATCGTCGGCGGGAAGGCGCTGATGCGGCGGGTGCCGTTGCGGCTGATCACCAAGGTGGCGGCGTTGCTGATGCTCGGGCTGGGCGTGTGGAGCCTGTGGGAGGCGGTCGCCGGGTGAGGCCGGGCGCGAGCTGAACTGTCGGTGAACGGTTCCTGGAGGTGCTGGCGCGATCGGGATCGGTTTTGTACCGTGGGGGAACAAAGTGGTTCCCGCCCGTTTTCCCTGACCGGCGGGCGGGACCACCTTGTCCCTCCGGCGGCCACCCCTGTACCCCCGCGCCCCGCGCCCCTCGCCCTGGAGCTGCCGATGCCGGCCACGCCCACCGTCCTCACCGCCCGTGCCCTGCTGCTCGACATGGACGGCACCCTCGTCAACTCGGACGCCGCCGTGGAACGGATCTGGCGCCGCTGGTCCGAACGGCACGGGCTGGACGCCGACGAGGTCATGAAGGTCGCCCACGGACGGCAGGGGTACGCCACGATGGCCCTGCTGCTGCCCGGCCGGCCGATGGAGCAGAACCACGCGGACAACGCCCGCATGCTCGCCGAGGAGACGGCGGACGTGGCGGGCGTGGTGCCGGTTCCTGGGGCGCCGGAGTTTCTGGCCTCGCTGCGGGAGTGGGGGCTGGCGCATGCGTTGGTGACCTCGGCCGATGTTCCGCTGTCCACGGCACGGATGGCTGCCGCCGGGCTGGAGCTGCCGGATGTGCGGGTGACCGCGGAGTCCGTGGGGGCGAGCAAGCCGGATCCGGAGGGGTTTCTGAAGGGGGCGGCGGAGTTGGGGGTCGCGCCGGAGGAGTGTGTGGTGTTCGAGGACTCGGGGGCGGGGATTCAGGCGGGGCGCTCCGCGGGGATGCGGGTGGTCGGGGTTGGGCCGCGGGCCCCGTTCTATGCGCCGGATGTTGCTGTGGCTGATTTGTGGCAGGTTCGGGTTGAGGCGGGGGGTGGGGGCGGGATTCGGTTGTACGTCGCCTGAGGGGGTGGGGCGTGCGGGATCGATGGCGGGTGCGGGTTGAGGGGGGCTGGTCGCGCAGTTCCCCGCGCCCCTTGGGGGGTTGGGGGTGCGGGTTGGGTGGTGGGTGCGGGTTGTGGTGGGTTGGTCGCGCAGTTCCCCGCGCCCCTTGGGGGGTGGGGGGTTGCTCGCGCAGGTGCCCGTGTCGTTGAAGGTTGGCCTTGTGGCTGCTGGCCCAGGGGCGCGGGGAACTGCGCGACCAGCCACCGTGGAGGTGTAGTCGCCATCGGACCTGCGCACCCGAGTTCTTAGGCGGAGCGCGTCAGGGCTCCTGGGTCTCCGACTCCAGGCGTTCCCGCGTCGCCAGGTCGTAGACGCCGTACTCCTCCGGCTGAACCCCCCGCGCCCACTGGTACCTGCTCACCGCGTCCTCGACGCCCTCGTTGTAGCTGCCCCCGGCCTCCCTCGTGTAGAGGCCGAGTTGGGTCAGGCGGAGTTCGAGTTCGACCACCTCGGAGCCCCGGTCGCCACGGCGCAGCGTCGGCGGGGCGGGGTCACGGGCCGCGGCGGACTCCTCCTGGGCGCCGGCGGCATCCGTGGGTGAGGGGGCGGAGGTGTTCGTCGGTTCCGTGGAGGGGGACGGGGCGGGGGACGCGCTGGAGCGGGACGGGGAGGGGGAGGGGGACGTACTCCGCGTGGGGGTGGGGAACGCAGGGGGCGGCGCCGACCGCGTCCGTGTCGGGGCGGGCGGCTGCGACGCCTCGCTGGTCGACGGTGCCGGGACGCTTGCCCGTACGTCGTCCGGCAGGGCCGTGTCCCGGGACGGGGTCTCGTAGGTGAAAAGGCCGCTCGCCAGGCCGGCCGCGGCGATCACGGCCACGAGCGCGCCGCCCGCGCCGAGCAGGACGGTGCGGGTACGGCGGTGACCGGTCGCCGCGGTGCCCGGTGCGCCGGCGTCGGGATCCGGCTCGAAGAGGCTGAGGTCCCGTGTGCTGGGGGCGGGGGCCGGCGCCGGAGGGATCGGCCGGAGCGGCATCGTCGCGTCGGCGGGGAGCGCGGCGGCACCGTTGTCGCCGTCGGCCTCCAGCTCCACGTATGGGCGTATGCGCAGGGGATCGAAGTCCTCCGCCGCTGCCGCCTCCGCGGTGCGGGCGTCGCGCAGGGCCTCGGACACGCGTTGCCCGCAGCCGCAGGACGGCGTGTTGTCGGGGGCTCTCGGCGTACCGCACTCCGGGCAGGCGTGACCGTTCTGGCCTATCGGGCCCTCCTGGTCTTCCGGACCCTTCGTGCCCGTCCGCTCTGTCACGCGTTCGTCCCTCCCCCGTCCCTCCCCGTCGCGAACTCCCCACACTATGCAGACGTTCCTCACGTGGTCTCCGGAAGCCCCCGGAAGGACTGATTCCAATGGGACTCGACAGGCCATAACCGGCCATAGCGATCACGATGGGGGATGTAACGAGACCCTCGGGAGGTCTTCATGGCCGGGGACGCGCACGGTATGTCGGGAAATGTGCGTGACGCGCAGCCTCCGAGGCGGGGAGCCGACGCGCACGAGAACGTGCCCGGCAACGTCCTCGTCTCCATCGGCGCGCTGCTGCTCGGCATGCTGCTCGCCGCGCTCGACCAGACCATCGTGTCGACCGCGCTGCCCACCATCGTCAGCGACCTCGGCGGTCTGGAGCATCTGTCCTGGGTCGTGACCGCGTATCTGCTGGCGTCCACGGCCGCGACTCCGCTGTGGGGCAAGCTCGGTGACCAGTACGGACGCAAACGGCTCTACCAGATCGCGATCGTGATCTTCCTCGTCGGGTCCGCGCTGTGCGGCATGTCGCAGAACATGGCCCAGCTCATCGCCTTCCGGGCCGTGCAGGGGCTCGGGGGCGGCGGGCTCATGGTGCTGTCCATGGCGATCGTGGGGGACATCGTGTCGCCCCGGGACCGCGGGCGGTACCAGGGGCTGTTCGGAGGTGTGTTCGGGGCGACGAGTGTGCTCGGACCGTTGCTGGGCGGGGTGTTCACGGAGCATCTGAGCTGGCGGTGGGTCTTCTACGTCAATCTGCCCGTCGGGGTCGTCGCGCTGGTGGTGATCGCGGGTGCGCTGCGGATCCCCCGGAAGTCGACGCGGCATGTCATCGACTATCTGGGGACGTTCCTGATCGCGTCCGTCGCCACCTGTCTGGTACTGGTCGCCTCCCTCGGAGGGACCACATGGGCGTGGGGATCGGCGCAGATCGTCGGGCTCGCGGTGCTGGGAGTGGTGCTCACCTGTGCGTTCGTCGCGGTCGAGCGGCGGGCCGCCGAGCCCGTGCTTCCGCTGAAGCTGTTCCGGGTGCGGACCTTCGCCCTGTCGGCCGTCATCAGCTTCATCGTCGGGTTCGCCATGTTCGGCGCGATGACCTATCTGCCGACGTTTCTCCAGGTCGTGCAGGGCGTCAGTCCGACCACGTCCGGTGTGCACATGCTGCCGATGGTCGCCGGCATGCTGCTCGCGTCCACCGCCTCCGGGCAGATCGTCAGCCGTACCGGGCGGTGGAAGGTGTTTCCGGTCGCCGGGACCGGGGTCACCACGCTGGGGCTGTTGCTGCTGCACCAGCTCGACGTGGACAGCTCCACCTGGGAGATGAGCTGCTACTTCTTCGTGTTCGGGCTGGGGCTCGGGCTCGTCATGCAGGTGCTCGTGCTGATCGTGCAGAACGCCGTCTCGTACGAGGATCTCGGCGTCGCCACCTCCGGGGCGACCTTCTTCCGGTCCATCGGGGCGTCGTTCGGCGTCGCCATCTTCGGCACGATCTTCGCGAGCCGCCTCGACGACAAGCTCGCGGAGGCGTTTCGGGGGGTGCGGCTGCCGAGCGGGGTCTCGCTGGAAGGGCTGGAGGCCGATCCACGCGACATCGCCCGGCTGCCGGGGGCGTTGCGGCCGGCCGCGCTGGAGGCGTACGCGTCCTCGATCACCGATGTCTTCCTGTACGCGGCGCCGGTGGCGTTGGCCGGGTTCGTGCTGGCCTGGTTTCTGCGGGAGGACCGGCTGCGGGGGTCGGTGACCGCGCCTGATGTCACCGAGACGCTGGCCAGCAATCCCGTGGAGCGGTCGTCGTACGACGAGGTGTGCCGGGCGTTGTCGGTGCTCGGGACGCGGGAGGGGCGGCGGGAGGTGTACCGGGAGATCACCGAGCGGGCCGGGTACGACCTGTTGCCGGCGGCCAGTTGGCTGTTGCTGCGGATCAAGAAGTACGGGTGGGTGGAGCCGGCGGTGCTCGCCGAGCGGAGTTCCGTGCCGTTGCCGGTGATTCTCGAGGCCGCTCGGCAGGTGGAGGAGCGGCGGTTGGCCGTGCGGGAGGGGCTGGATCTGGTGCTGACCGAGGGTGGGCGGGAGGTTGCGGCGCGGTTGGCTCGGGTTCGGGAGGAGTCGTTGGCGGAGTTGTTGGGGGACTGGTGGGGGCCGGGGCGGTCTACTGATCTGGTGCAGTTGGTCAAGGAGATCAACGAGGAGTTGTGCGGGTCGGAGCGGGAACAGCCGGGTGCCTCCGGCGGTTGAGCGGGGGCCTCCGGCGGTTGGGCGGGGTGCCTGCGGCGGCCCGTTGCGGTGGGTGGGGGCTGGTCGCGCCGTTCCTCGCGCCCCTTGGGTGCCTGCGGCGGCCCGTTGCTGTGGGTGGGGGCTGGTCGCGTCCACGCGGCGGAGCCGCATATCGACACAGCCTCGCGCCCCTTGGGTGCCTGCGGCGGCCCGTTGCTGTGGGTGGGGCCGTGCGCGGCTGACGGATCGTCCCCCGTGTCGTCAGTTCAAGGGCTTGGTGAACCACCGTAGGTGTTTGTGGGATGAAGACGCGGGTCAGTTCGGCGGTCTCGGGGTCAGGAGGCGTATGCCTGCTGTGCCCGCCGGCTCGTTGTTGTGGTGGGCCACCAGTAACTGGCCCTTGGGGGCTGGAGTTCGGGCCAGGTGCGGGCGGCGATCTCGTGTTCCAGTTCTGCCAGAGCGCGGTGGCGGTGGGGGAGTCGGGGGGTTCCGGGGTGACGGTCCAGGTCATGGCGGTCATTGTGGTGACGGGGGGTGGTGCCGCAAGCCGATTTGAGGGGCCCGGATTATCCGCGTTCCACGGTCGCGCGGGTGAACGTCAGGTGGGTGACGCCGCTGGGCGAGGGGGTGGCCTCGATGTCGTAGGACTGCTCCAGGTTCTCCAGTCCGTCCCAGAGGCGTTCGCCTCGGCCGAGCAGGATCGGGGCCACCACGAGGTGCATGTGGTCGATGAGGCCGGCGGCGAGGAAGTCGCGGAGCAGGGTGACACCGCCGCCGATGCGTACGTCCAGGTCGCCCGCCGCCTCGCGGGCCGTCTCCAGTGCCTCGGCGGGTGACGTGTCGAGGAAGTGGAACGTCGTGCCGCCCTCCATCTCGATCGACGGGCGAGGGTGACGGGTGAGGACGAAGGTCGGCGTGTGGAAGGGCGGGTTGGGGCCCCACCACCCCTTCCATTCCGGGTCCTCGTGCCATCCGGGCGGGCCGAACTTCCCGGAGCCCATGATCTCGGCGCCGATCCCCGGACCGTGCTGCCGTGCGAAGGCGTCGTCGACGCCGCCGGTTCCGCCGGGACGGCCGGTCATGCTGTGCCAGAAGCCGGTGGCGAACATCCACTCGTGCAGCCGTTCACCGGCGTGGCCGAACGGTGTCTCCCGGCTCTGGCCCTCACCGGTGCCGAAGCCGTCGAGCGAGATGGAGAAGTTGTGGACGCGGGCGAGTGTCATGGCCCTTCCTTTCCTGCGCGGTCAACGCCATTCACCATGACGTCGATCGGGGCGCCGCCGAATCGACACGCCGGGGGTGGCCGATTCGGCCGCCGTTTGAGGTGGGCTCTGGGGGCAACCCGGCATACATGTCCACAGGTGTGATCATTTTGGTCGTGGTGGTGGCGGTCGTCGTGGTGATCGGCGCGGCCGTCCTTGCGCTGCGTGCCCGGGGTACGCAGAGCGGTCGAGGGCTGAAGCGGCGCTTCGGGCCCGAATACGAGCGGGCCGTGGCCCGGCACGACGGGGACGCCAAGGCCGCCGAGCGGGAGCTCGCCCAACGGGTGGAGCGGCACGGCGGGCTGCGGGAGCGGGCGTTGGAGCCGGAGGAGGCCGAGCGGTTCGAGGCTCGGTGGACGGCTGCCCAGGAGCACTTCGTCGACTCGCCGAGGGATGCCGTCGAAGAGGCGGACCGGGTGCTGGCGGATCTGGCGCGGGCGCGCGGGTTTCCGGACGGGGCGCAGTACGAGGAGCAGCTCTCCGCTCTCTCCGTGCACCATGCGCGCCATGTGCAGGGGTACCGGCATGTGCACCGGGTCGCCCATGCGCGGGCGAGTGCCGGGGCGGACGGCGGGGGGCCGGGTACGGAGGAGATGCGCGAGGCCATGGTCGAGGCCCGGGTCCTGTTCGAGGAGCTGACGGGGCCGCTCCGGCGCGGAGGCTCGGGAGAGAAGGACCGGGAGTCCCACGAGTCACGGCGGGGCGCCGACGGTCACCGCGGCCATCTGCCGTGGGGCTTCACCGGCCGTCACGCGAAGGGGAGTTGAGGGACATGACGGAGGTGGCGAAGGCCGGGCGCGAGGTCAGTGCGCTCGTGCCGCGTGAGGAGTCCGACAAGTACGAGCTCAGGCTTCAGCAGTCCGTCGCCGGGTTCGTCGACGGCCCCCGGGCCGCCGTCGAGGAGGCCGATCGGCTGGTCGAGGATCTCGTCGGGCGGGTCAGCGACGCCATGGCGCAACGGCGTCGCACACTGCGCACGTCCTGGCAGGCGGCCGACGAGCAGGCCGACACCGAGCAGCTGCGGCTCGCGCTGCGTGACTACCGCGAGCTGGCGGAACGGCTGCTACGCCTCTGACACTCCTGGCACACGTGACCCACCCGCCGTCCGGCGTCTCTCCTGCCACTCCCGTACGACCTGTTCCACGTCGTACGACTTGCGGCCCAGGGGAGGGCCGGGCGGCGGCTTCAGGAGCATGTCGCGGATCTTGGCGTTGACGTCCGTGATGATCTTCCGGACCGCCGGTTCCGACCTGGCCGCGTAGGCCGCCGTCAGCGCGTCCTCCGCCTCCTTGCGCAGGGCCAGCGCCGGGGGCAGGACCGACAGGCCCTCGCGGGCCATCTTGCGTTTGACCCACCACAGTTCGTCGTACGGGGATTCCAGATCGTTCGGCAGGGGTTTGCCGGCTCCGGGCAGGCTGTCGAAGTCGCCGCGCGCTTGCGCGTCGTGGATCTGCTTGTCGACCCAAGACTCGAACGGGACACCGGGGGGCTTTCGCTCGGTCATGAGTTCATTGTGCCGGACGCGGCGGTGCCGGGCGATTTATCATGCGGCGTCGGTGGCCAAAACGGCTGCCACTCAAGCAGGTTTCAGGAGGAGCGCACGTGCTCGAACTCACCATGGCCGCCGTGTCCGCGGCGGACGAGGGTGCCACGGCCGGCATGCTCATGGCCGACGCGCCCAGCGAGCCGGGCGCCGTGCTGCGGGTGGGCCGCGACAAGCAGGTCTGCCGGCTCTCGACGCCGGACGACTGGCTGTTCGTGTCCCGGGTCCACCTGGAGTTCCTGTGCGGGCCCGACGGGGCGTGGCAGGTGACCTGGCTGCGCGGCTCGCAGCCCGACCCGTCCTCCGAGGTGCGGCTGACCGTCGGCGAGTACGCCCAGCCGATCGGCTACGGCGGGACCGTGCCGTTGCCCCGCGGCGGCAGCGGCGAGATCGTCATCCACGACCGCACCGCGCCGCGCAGCGTCAACGTCGGCTTCTATCACGAGGCCTGAGCGGGCCGGGGGCGGCGGCTCACGCCAGGACGCGGGCCAGGGCGAAGCCGTCGTAGCCCTTGGCACCCACCGTCTGGATCGCCGTACCGCTCAACCTCGGGTGGCTGCCGATCAGTTCGAGGGCGGCGCGGGTGCCCCGGACGTCCGCGGCCGTGTCGGCGGGGTCGGCGACCCGGCCGCCGCGCACCACGTTGTCCACGATGATCAGGCTGCCGGTGCTGGTGAGGCGGAGCGCCCAGTCGACGTAGTGCGGGTTGTTGGCCTTGTCGGCGTCGATGAAGACCAGGTCGAAGGGGGCCGGGTTCTCGTCGGCCAGTTTGGGCAGCGACTCCAGGGCCGGGCCGACCCGCACCTCGACGATCCTGTCCAGACCGGCCCGCGCGATGTTGCGGGTCGCGACCTCGGCGTTCCTGGGGTCGTACTCCAGTGAGATCAGACGGCCGTCGGCGGGCAGGGCGCGGCCCAGCCAGATGGTGCTGTAGCCGCCGAGCGTGCCGATCTCCAGGATGTTGCGGGCGCCCTGGATCTGGGCGAGGAGCTGGAGGAGCTTGCCCTGGGACGGGGTGACGTTGATGTGCGGGAGCTCGGCCGCGTCGCTGTCGCGCAGGGCCGCCTGGAGGGTGTCGTCCTCGGGGGAGAGGTGGGCGGAGAAGTACTCGTCGACGTCGTCCCAGAGCTGCGACTCGCTCATCGCCTTGCCTTTCGTATGGCTAGTTAGATGCGCTAACTACCCGTCTTGCGCGGCACTGATTCCCAGGATGGTGGATTCAGGCGGTCGGCGCAGGGGGGTGTGCCTGACAGCTCGGGGGGTGGCGGTTCGATGGCGGGTGCGGGTCGCCGGTGGCTGGTCGCGCAGTTCCCCGCGCCCCTGAAGGTCGGCCTCGCGGCCGCCAACCCAGGGGCGCGGGGAACTGCGCGACCAGCCCGCCACGACCCGCACCCGCCAGAGCACCACCCAGTCGCCCGGAGGTGGGCGAGCCGCATAGGGTTCGTAGTGATTCCGTAAACGTGGGACGTGAGACGACCGGGGCGGGAGGCCGACGGGGCGTGGCGAACGCGGAGCGCGGTGGGCGACCGGCGGAGGCACTCGGAGCTGCGGCCGTCGGAGCCACGGCCGTCGGTACGGTCCAGGCCCGCGTGCGGGTGGCACGGCTCGGGCTGTGGCTGATCGCCGCGATTCTCGCCGTACGCCAGGTGGCCGTCGTCCTCGGTACGCCGCGCGGGGAGCGGCTCACGGATCTGGAGACCTGGGTCGGCCCCGAAGGCGTCCTGCATGTGAAGGGTTCGCTGTACGAGTCGACGCAGTTCACCGGTACACCGTTCGGCGGACTCGTCCTCAAACCGCTCACCCGCGCCGCCGAACAGGCCCTCGGCTGGGGCTGGACCTTCGGCACGCTGCTGCTCGTCGTCGCCCTCGGCCTGGTCGCCGCCCGCGCCCTGCCGCAGCCGGTGAGCCGCCGGACCTCGCTGCTCGCGGCGCCCGTCGCCGTCAGCCTGCTCATGCTGTCGCTGCCGGTCCGCAACGCCCTCTACCTCGGTCAGACCAGCATCATGCCGGTGCTGCTCGTCCTCCTCGGCTGCTTCGCCGTACGGGGCGAACGCGCCAGCGGCGTCCTCATCGGCCTCGCGGCCGCGCTGCAGCCGACGCTGCTGCTGTTCACCCCGCTGCTGTGGTTCACCGGCCGGCGCCGGGCCGCGCTTGCCACGGGCGCCACATTCGCCGTGAGCACGGTGGTCGCCTGGGTGGCGATGCCGCGAGACTCGTACACGTACTGGGTGCACCACATGGCCGGCGTCGGCCTCGGCGGACGCGCCGACGACCTCGGCAACCAGTCCCTGCACGGCGCCCTGCTCCGGCTCGGGCTGACCGGCCCCCTGGAGATCGTTCTCTTCCTGCTGCTCGGCGCGGGCGTCGCCGTCCTCGCGCTGCGCCGTGCCGTGCGCTACGCCCACGACGGGCAGCTCCTGCTCGCCGTCGCCGTCACCGGCTGCGCGGCGATCGCCGTGTCGCCCACCGCCTGGCAGCACCAGCTGCTGTGGGTGCTGCTCGCGGTCGTCGGCCAGGTGGGCAGACGCACGGGCGACCGGTATGTGTGGCCGGTCGCCGTCGTCCTGGTGATGACGCTGCCCGCGAAGATGATGGTGCCGGACAAGGCGTTCCTGCACCCGCTGCGCGCCGACCTGATCCTCCTGGCCGCGCTCGCCACGGCCGCCGTCGTCCCGTTCCTGTCGCGTACGTCGCCGTACTGGCAGACGCCGATCCCGACCCGGTACGCCGACCCGGTCCCGTCCCGCTTCCGGCACATCCCGCTGGTGGCGTCCCTGCGCCGGGTGATCACCCGCCCGAACCTGTTCTTCGAGCTGCTACTGATCCGGGTCACCTACTACGCGTACGCCCAGATCCGGCTCGCCGCGGCGGGTGGCTCCAACTCGGCCGGGCGGGTCACCGCCGAGGAGCACGGCCGGGAGATCCACTCCGTCGAACGCGCCCTGAACATCGACATCGAGCACTGGGCCAACCACGCCGTGGTGCAGGTCGACTGGCTGCGTGACTTCTTCGACTTCTACTACGAGTCGTTCCACTTCGGCGTGCCGCTCACGATCCTCGCCGTCCTGTACTGGCGCCGCCCCGTCGACTACCGCTGGGCCCGCACCGCGATCGGCTTCGCCACGGTGTTCGCCCTGATCGGCTTCTGGCTCTACCCGCTCGCCCCGCCCCGCCTGATGCCCGGCCTCGGCTTCATCGACACGGTCCACGGCCCGCAGGACTTCACCCAGCCCGACTACGGCACCCTCACCGAGCTCACCAACCAGTACGCCGCGATGCCGTCCCTGCACTTCGGCTGGTCCCTGTGGTGCGGCCTGGTCATCCTCGTCCTCGCCCCCAGATGGTGGATGAAGGCCCTCGGCCTCCTCCACCCCCTCCTCACCGTCACCGCGATCGTCGTCACCGGCAACCACTGGGTCCTGGACGCGGCCGGCGGAGCGGTGGTCGTGGCCGCCGGCTTCGGCGTGACGTACGTGTTCCAGGGGCCGCGGGCCCGGATGGTGACGGCGCGGGCCGAGAAGGTCAGCAGCGACGCGCCGGCCCCGCTGAAGGACCGTACTCCGAGCTGATGCGGTAGTCGCCCGAGCCGGGCACGGTGAGGCGGGTGAACTCGCCCTCGGGGGTCAGGCACGCGGCGCCGTCCACGCGGAGCCAGGGGGAGTGGGCGATGCGGACGGTCGTGGTGCCCGCGTGGGGCATGTGGACGACGAGGTCGGCGCTGGACGTCGACGCGACGGTCGCCGGGGCGGAGGTCAGCGGTACCGCGTCGCGTACCCGGTACACGCGCCAGTGCGCGTCCTGCCAGACCGGCTCCAGCCAGTCGGGCCGGTCCTCGCGGATGAGGCGGGCCTCGACCTTGGCGTAGCCGTCGGGCCTGCCGAGGGGGAGGACGACGTAGCCGACGGCCCAGCGGTCCAGCCAGGCCCGGTAGGTGGTGGCCGAGAAGGAGCCGTCGTAGAAGAGGCGGGCCCGTTCCATGTCGAGCTGGCGGTTCCAGCCGCGGGCCATGTTGACGTACGGGGCGAGGCCGCTGGCCTCGCGGTGGTTGCGGGCCGGGACGACCTCGACGCGGGTGCGGTCGGCGCCGAGGCGGTCGAGGGCGCGGACCACTCCGTGGGTCTCGGCGGCCCAGGCGGGCACCTTCGTGGAGACGTAGAGGTCGTCTCCGGTCTTCTTCCCGACCCAGGCCACGGAGAAGACCAGCGCGGTGATCAGCAGCCTTCGGCGGACCTTCGCGAGGCGGGGCTGGGCGAGCAGGACGGCGAGGAGGGCCGCGGGGGCGAAGAGTTCGGCGAAGCGCTCGACGTTCGTGCCGATGGGGGAGGGGATGAGATAGGTGAGGACGGCCCCCGCCGCGTAGACGGCACCGCTCCAGCGGGCGACCCGCCACGAGCGCGGGGCGAGGAAGGTGACGGCCAGGCCCAGGAAGAACGGTGGCCATATGCGGTCCATGGACATCAACTGCTCGCCCTTGAAGGGGAAGAGGAGCGTCGTCACGCCGACGGTGAGCGCGGGCGGCAGGAGCAGGGTGAGGGCGCGGCGGTAGTCCCGGGTCAGGAGGAAGGCGGCGCCCACGACCACCAGGAACAGACCGGCGACCGGGCTCGCCATCGTCGCGAGCGTGGCATACGCGGCGGCCAGGACGACCCGTCTCGCACGGGACAGCAGCAGACAGGCGGCGAGCCCGAAGGCCACGCCGAGGGCGAAGGTGGTGCGGCCGGAGGCCACGTTGCACCACAGGGCGAAGGACGCGAGCAGGGCCGGGCCCAGGGGTCTTCGGAGCCCTTCGACCCGGCTGATCAGGACCGCCGCGAGCCAGGTCGCCGCCAGCCCCGACACGACGGTGACCGCCCGGACGCCCAGCGTGGCCATCAAGTACGGGGATATCAGGCTGTAGTTGGCCGTGTGGGTGCCGCCGTACCAGAACAGGTTGTAGGCCGAGCCGCCGTGCCGGGTCGCGAAGTCGGTCCACGCGTACTGGGCGGCCAGGTCGCCGCCTCCGGTGGCGAGGACGGCCCACCAGAGGGCGTAGAAGGGGACCGTGGGGAGTGTGGCGAGAAGGGGGATGCGGTGGCGGTCCCACACCCTGCGCAGCAGCTGGTTCCGGGCAGGGGGCGCCGCCTGCGGGGCTGGGGCGTGGGTGAGTTGCTCGGCTTGGGCCACGTGATCGAAGACGTGGAACCGGGTGGAAGCGTTCATCGGCGCGTGAAGACGGCCACGTCGCTGCCGAAGGTGCAGGCCAGGCGGCCGGTGTCGTCGAGGAGCACCGCCTCGGAGAGTCCGGGGACGTGGAGGGTGCCGACGGGAGTGCAGCTCTCCAGGTCCCAGATGCGGACCGTGTCATCGATGGAGCAGGTGACGGCGACCGGACGGCCGTCCAGACTTCCGCATCTCACGGAATGCGCGGGCTTGCTGTGGCCGGTCATCGGTGGGCCGAGGAGGCGGCCCGTCGCGAGGTCCCGCACCTGGACCGTGGCGTCCCTGCCACTGGTCACGACCACGCGCCGGTCACCGATGTCGCCGCACACGATGGCCAGGGCACTGTGCCGGATCTCGGCGAGCGCGCAGCCATCGGCCAGGTCCCAGAACTGTGTCACCCCGTCACCCGAGGTGATCGCGATCAGGCGACCGTCCGCGACAGTGGAGGCCATCACCCGGCGCGCCCGCCTGTCCGCTCCTCCGGCGGAGGGGACAGGCGGGTACAGGCGCTTCCCGGTTTCGAGGTCCCACGTCCACAAGCAGTCGTTCCGCCCTGCACCGACGACGACCGGACGGCCGTTCAGGACGACGCACCTGACCCTGTTCACGAGTTCGTGGTGGTCGTCGGTGAGATGGACGAGCGTTGCCTGTCGTTCCAGGTCCCACACCCGCACCTGGCCGTCCAAGGAGGCGGTCACGGCGACGGACCGACCGCCCAGCGTGGTGCAGGCCATGGACTGCACGTTGTGCCGGTGCCCCTTCATGGACTTACCGATGGGTGAGCCGGTGCGCGCATCCCATATCCGGACCGTCCGATCGTGGGAGCCGGTGACGAAGACCGGCAGGCCGTTCAACTTGCTGATGTCCATGGCAGCGACCCGCCGAACGTGACCGGTCACGGGTCGGCCCAAGGGCCGTGAGAACGACAGGTCCCAGACCCGTACGACGTCGTGAGAACAGCACACCACGACCGGTCGCCCGGCCAACGACGTGCATGCCAACGACGTGACGCCATCACCGTCGTTCCCGAAGCTTCCCGCCCGCACGCGGGCTTTCAGATTCCAGACGGCCAGTGTCCGGTCCACCGAGCTGACTACGGCGATGGGACGGCCCTCCACCTGCGTGCACGCCACGGCGTGGCTGTGCGCCTCGCGCGACTCGAGCGTGGCGAGGCGCCGATGTGTCTCCAGATTCCACACGTGCGCCCTGTTGGCCTGGGTCAGGGCGATGACCACCGGGTCGCTGCCCAGTTCCGTACTCGCCAACCCCGTCACATAGAGTCCCTCGCCGCCCTCCAACTCACCACGCTCCAGGCCGCTTGCCAGGTCCCACACGCGTACCCGTGCGTTCGTGAGGCCCGTGACGGCGACAGGGCCGCTGGGCGTCATGGCAACCGCCAGGGCGGTCACCCGGCCGCCGACGTCGATCGGTTCGCCCACCGGTTCGCCGTTGGCCAGATCCCAGATCCGCACTGTCTCCGAGCCTGTGACGGCGATCGGGCGGCCGTTGAGTGTCGTGCACGCCACCGCGTTCACCTTCTTGGTGTGGCCGGTCATGGGCTTCCCCACCGGCACGCAGGCGGTCAGGTCCCAGATGCGGACCGTCTCGTCACTCGATCCGCTGACGGCGACCGGACGGCCGTCCAGTGTCGTGCACGCCACGGCTTCCACCCTCTTGGTGTGGCCGGTCATGGGCCTGCCGAGGGGTTGGCCTGTGGCCAGGTCCCAGACCCTCAGACTCATGTCCACCGATCCGGTGACGACGACTTCGCGGCCATCGACGACTGTGCAGTCCGCTGCGACAACCCCTTCGGTTGGGCCGGTGAAGGCGTTGAGCAGGTTGCCGGACAGCAGCGAACCGGATGCGGCGACGGGTCTCCACATCCGCTCGGCCACCCCGCTGCCGAACGCCTCCACCAGGGACGGTTCGTTGTAGCGGGCGGCGTCGAGGGCGAGGATTCCGCGACGGCCGGTGGCTTCGAGATGGCGATGGGCCTGAATGGACGCTCGGTAGACGGCGGCGTGCAGCCGGGCGGTGTCGCTCCTGACTCCCAGCAGGAGCAGCACCAGCGTGTCCGCGTCGGCATGTACGAGGTACTCGGGCTCAGTGACCAGCCCGTCGAGCAGGCCGGCGTGATCGGCATGGACGGCGAGGTGCCGCAGTGCGTAGGGATGGGCCCGCCCCCAGTCCGGCGAACCGTCGAGGCGGTACGGCACGGTCCGACGCAGTCCGGTGGTCAAGGCACGGTGCGCTTCGCCGTAGTCCTGCCCCTGCCGCAGATACTCCGCCATCGCCTCGTGATACAGCCGGTACACCGACCGCCCGTCCTCGACGGCCTCCACCACGTACGCCCCCGCGTCCCGCCGCAGTTGACGCAGGTCCTCGTTGGTGTACCGCCGGCCCGACAGCTCCGCGGCGAGGGGGGCCCAGATGTCCTCCCACGGCAGGCCCTGCCCCTCGGCGTAGGCCAGTGGTCGCAGCAGGTCGAGGATCTGGTCGGCGGCCGGGCCGAAGCGCTGGTGCAGGTCGCGGTGCATGGCGTCGGCCGCGGCGCTCGGGAGTGAGCGGCGCCAGACGGTGTCCAGGGGATCGGGCAGTGCGGGTGTCGCGGCCAGGGTGCCGGCGGTGATGCGGGCGACGAGGAAGGAGTGGCCCGCTGCCGCGGCGACCGCCCGGGCCACCCCGAGACGTAGATCGTTCTCGCATTCCAGGTACGGCGACTCAGGGTGCGCGTCGATCAGGTTGCGGACCGCGTAGGCCAGCACCGCCTGCGGATCGGCGTACCGGGGCGAGTCCAGGTCGACCTGGTCACCCCGGTCGAGGCCCAGCGGGGCCAGGAGGTGCGGCCGGGTGCCCAGCAGCAGTCTCAGGCGGGCCCCTGCCAGTTCCATCAGCGGTCGCAGCACCTGGCCGCACAGGGCGCTGGGTGTCGCCGCCTCGTCCAGGCCGTCGATCAGTACGACCCTGGGACGGTCCGGTTCCGGCCCCGCGTTGAGGTGGTTCAGCAGGTCCGCCACCGCCTCCACCGGCGGCAGCCGCAACGCCGCCGCCAGCGCCCGCACCACCTGCTGGTCGGTGAGGTTCTGGGCGTACACCGCCGTACGGATCGCCCTCGGCGGCGGCAGCAGTTCCGCGCTCAGCCCCAGGCCCGACAACGGCACCGTCCGCCGGTACTCCGGATCACTCACCGCGGCCAACAGCCCCAGCACCGCCGTCTTGCCGGACCCGGGGTCGCCCGTCACCACCAACGCGGGCCGCCCGTACGGCAGTTCGGCGAGCCAGGCCGTGATGTCCCGCAACGCCTTGTGCCGCCCGGAGAACCACCACCCCACCCGCTCCTCGTCCCGGTGCCCCATCGCCCGACGCAGCAACCGGGTCCGGAACTCCACGTCCCGCCGGCTGTCCTGCTCCTCCCACTCCGCCGCCCGTTGCAGGGCCAGGTCGGTGTGCGAGAGCCGGTTGCTGTGCTTGGCGTTGGGGAGAAAGGGCGGGATCTCGCCGGTGAGACCGATGATCTCCCAGCCGATGTGCTGGAAGTCGGGGCGCTTGGGGTTGTTGCGGGTGGCTTCGACGACCGCGCCCAGGGAGAGCAGCGGCGGTGTGTAACCGGCCGTGGCGAGGCTGTTCACCGCCTCCGCCAGCAGCTCGGGGAAGGCGCCGGTCTGTGCCAGCTCGTTCGGCTGCGCGGACGTGATGACGGCGAGGCCCGCGTCCTTCTCCCGCCAGTTGTTCTTCAACTTGGCCATGGTGGCGAGCAGTTCATTGCCGCCCTGGCCCGAGAAGCAGGTGTCCAGCATCAGCAGCAGGCGCCGCACCTTCGTCCCGGCGAGGATCTTCCGGGCCAGGGTGCTCGGCGCCGGCGCGTCGTACAGGTCGTCCGGGTTGGTGTCCGAGGTGAGGAGTACGTACTCGTCGTTGTCGAGCAGTTCGCCGTGCCCGGCGATGTAGACCGCCACGATGTCGTCCGCCCGCCGCTCCGGTGAGCGGCAGAACTCCCGCAGTTCCCGCAGCAGTTGCTGCTGGGTCGGGTTCGCGCCCAGGTCGGAGACGTGCTCGTAGCCGAGCTTGGCCGTGAACAGCTCCACCATCGTGCGGCGCGCCTCGACCAGCCCCGGCCGGTCCCACTCCGGGGCGTGCGGGTAGTGGCTGACCGCGGTGGCGATGAGGAAGCGGCGCGGCCCGCCGGCCCCGGCAGCCGTGCCGTCGCTCATGCCAGCCCCTCCGCCACCGCCTGGCCCGTCTCTTTCGCCGTCAGGTACAGCGTGGCGTCGTGGGCGTGCGAGCCGTTGTGGACGACCTTCCCCGTCACCCCTTCACGCGGCACCCCTTCCCCCGTCACCCCTTCCCCTGTCACTCCCGTACCGAAGAACAGGGACAGGTCCTTCACCGCCGCCACCACGTCACCCTCGTCGACGACGTTCGTCCACACCGTCGTGCCCGGCCAGCCGCCCGGTTCAGGGCGCAGCCGGTCGTACACCATCCGCATGCCCAGCGGCGAGCCCAGCGTCACAAGCGCCCGCACCTGGTGGCCGGGGCGAGCGCACAGCGCCTCGTACGCCACGACCGAGCCCAGCGAGTGGGCGACGACGACCCGGGTGTCCGGCTCGATCGCCTCCTCCACCCGGCGCCGCGCCGCGGCCCGCAAGCCGTCGTCCGTCAGATAGCGCCGCACCTGCTTCAGGTCGAACACCAGGCCCCGCAAGGTGACGTCGGCGAAGAAACGGGAGCGCTGGAGCACCCGCAACGCCGTCTGCACCGCCCTCGGGGAGCGGGCCAGCGTGTCCGTCGCGCCGGGCGGCGGCACCCCGGGGTCGGTCCGCGCGCACCGCGCCCACCACTCCAGCAGCAGCTCGGTCTCGAAGCCCGCCTCGACGTCGTCCGGCGTGAACTGCGGGTCCCCGACGGCCAGGGTGTCGCCCGGCGGCCGGAACAGGTCTCCGTAGAAGGCCATACGCAGATCGCCCGGGGCGAGTTTCGCGGCGCCGCCCACCCGGTCGAGCCCGTCGGCGAGCGCCGGCTCCCAGTCCTTCAGCAGCGTGTTGCCGCCCAGCCGCTGCTTGCCCACCCCGTGCACACCGACGATTCGCGCCATCGCCTCGTCCGCCCCGTTCCCCGAACCGCCTGAGTCTCCTCACTCTAGACAGGAGGAACGGGCGCCGGGGCGGGCAACAACCAAGCCGTTCGCACGCGTTGGAGTGTGGACCGGGTGCCGGCGATCGCAGACCTCGGTGAACCGCTCGTCGCACGCTCAGGTACTTCCGCACCAGCACTCGAACCACACCGCCTTGCCACCCCCTGCCACAGGATCCACACCCCACTTGTCGGACACCGCGTCAAGCAGCAGAAGCCCGCGGCCGCCCTCGTCCTCCGGCCTCGACTGTGCCGGAAACGCCGGGAGTTGACCGAAACCGTCCGTCACCTCGACCCGCACCCCGCCCGTCTGCCGCAGGAGCAGCACCTCACAGCGCCGGTCCGGAACATGCCGTACGACATTGGCGACCAGCTCGGTCGCGCCCAGCTCCACGGCGTCGGTCAGCTCGCGCATGCGCCACTCGGCGAGCAGAGAGCGCGCGATGGCACGGATGTGCCGGGCCGAGTGTTCGCCCACGGTGAGGCGCAGGCGGTACTGATGGCGGAAGGGGGCCAGGTAGGTGGGGGGAATGTATCCGTTCACGGTACGAGCGTGACCTCGCGCGACTACTTTGGGCTACGGAACGAATACAACGGGTCCCGAAGTGGGCCGAGTTGCGTGAGAGGGGTTCCGCGTGACCCACATCAACACCCTTGACCCGGGCGCCTCGCCCCTCGACTACTACGGCTTCGAGCTACGCCGCCACCGAGAGGCCGCCTCGCTGACGCAGAAACAGCTCGGGGACATCGTCTACTGCACGGGCTCCCTGGTCGGCCAGATCGAGACGGCCCGGAAACTGCCGACGTTGCCGTTCAGTGAGCGGGTGGACATCGCGCTGGGGACGGGCGGGGCGCTGTCGCGGCTGCATGAGCTGGTGATGCGTAGTCAACTTCCGGCCTGGTTTCAGCAGGTGGCGGAGCTGCAAGCGCGGGCCGTCGAAATCTGCTCGTTCGAGCCGCAGATGGTGCCCGGCCTACTCCAGACCAGGGCCTACGCCAGTGCTGTGCTCGGCGTGCTCGACAAGACCGACCTCGATGACCGCACCGCCGTACGGCTCGCCCGTCAGCGCATCTTCGAGAGGGGGGAGCCCCCGGTCTTCTGGGTGATCCTCAGTGAGGCCGCGCTGTGCCAGGAGATTGGCGGCCGGGAGACCATGCGGGACCAACTCGCCCACCTGTTGTCCTTCGAGGGCAATCCCCGGATCAACATCCAGGTGCTGCCGTTTTCGGCGGGGGCGCACGCGGGACTGACAGGCTCGTTCGACCTCTACCGCTTCCCGAGCGATCCGACGATCGTCTACACCGAGGGGTACGGCAGCGCGCATCCGACCGCCAACCCGGACACCGTCAAGGACTGCTCGCTCCGTTACGATCATCTTCAGGCCGCCGCTCTCTCCCTCAAGGACTCGGCGGAGTTGATCCGGCGCGTGATGGAGGAGCGTTATGGAGAGCACCGAGATTCTGGCGGGGATCCAGTGGCGTAAGTCCAGCTACAGCAGCGACCAGGGTGGCAACTGCGTGGAGTGCGCGCCCCTCGGCGCCCTGGCCTGGCGCAAGTCCTCGCACAGCGGCGATGAGGGCGGCAACTGCGTCGAGATCGCCGAAACCCCTCACACCACCATCGCCATCCGCGACTCCAAGAACCCGGCGGGGCCGATCGTCACCCTCGACCCCGCCGCGTTCTCGACCTTCGTCAACTGGACGTCCGCAGCTGCTGCATGACCGTCCCGGTAGCCAACCTGCAATGGAGGGGCGTTATGGCGAGCAACGTGATCCCGATGGGGATTCGGTGGCGTAAGTCCAGCTACAGCGGCGACCAGGGCGGCAACTGCGTGGAGTGCGTGCCGCTCGGCGCCCTGGCCTGGCGCAAGTCCTCGCACAGCAGCGACCAGGGCGGCGAATGCATCGAGATCGCCGAAACCCCCCACACCACCATCGCCATCCGCGACTCCAAGAACCCGGCGGGGCCGATCGTCACCCTCGACCCCGCCGCGTTCACCACCTTCGTCACCTGGACGTCGGCTACAACCGCTGAATGATCGTCCCGGTGGCGAGCCCGCCCCCCGCGCACATCGTCACCAGCGCGAACTCCTTGTCCGCACGCTCCAGTTCATGCAGCGCGGTCGTGATCAGACGGGCCCCGGTGGCCCCCACCGGATGTCCGAGGGCGATCCCGCCGCCGTTCACGTTCACCTTCTCCAGGTCCTGCTCGAAGACCTGCGCCCAGCTCAACACGACGGACGCGAAGGCCTCGTTGATCTCGACGAGGTCGATGTCCTTCAGGGACATCCCGGCCTTCCCCAGTACCGCCTTCGTCGCGTCGATCGGCCCGTCGAGGTGGAAGTGCGGGTCGGATCCCACCAGGGCCTGGGCCACGATCCGCGCCCTCGGCCGCAGCTTCAGGGCGCGGGCCATGCGTTTCGACGCCCACATGATGGCCGCCGCGCCGTCGCTGATCTGGGAGGAGTTGCCCGCCGTGTGGACGGCCGTCGGCATGACGGGCTTGAGTCCCGCCAGGGCCTCCATGGAGGTGTCGCGCAGGCCCTCGTCCTTGTCGACCAGCCGCCACATGCCCTGCCCGGCGCGCTGCTCGTCCTCGGTCGTGGGGACCTGGACGGCGAACGTCTCCCGCTTGAAGCGTTCCTCGGCCCAGGCGGCGGCCGCCCGCTCCTGCGAGAGCAGGCCCAGGGAGTCGACGTTCTCCCTGGTCAGGCCACGGTGGCGGGCGATGCGTTCCGCCGCCTCGAACTGGTTGGGCAGGTCGACGTTCCATTCATCAGGGAACGGCTTTCCGGGGCCGTGCTTCGATCCCGACCCCAGCGGCACCCGGGACATGGCCTCGACGCCGCAGCTGATCCCGACGTCGATGATGCCCGCCGCGATCATGTTGGCGGTCATGTGCGAGGCCTGCTGCGAGGAGCCGCACTGACAGTCGACGGTCGTCGCCGCCGTCTCGTAGGGCAGGCCCATGGTCAGCCAGGCCGTGCGCGCGGGGTTCATGGACTGTTCGCCGGCGTGGGTCACCGTGCCGCCGACGATCTGCTCGACACAGTCGGCGGGGATACCGGTGCGGCCCAGGAGTTCGCGGTAGGTCTCGCCCAGGAGATAGGCGGGGTGGAGGTTGGCGAGCGCGCCGCCGCGCTTGCCGATCGGGGTGCGTACGGCTTCGACGATCACGGGTTCGGCAGCCATGGGTGCGGGTCCTCTCCGAGGGCTCTGCGGAGTCAGGGCGGATCGGGGGCGGATCGGGGGCGGAACGGGGACGGAACTGGTACGCGTTCTAGTTCTGTCTTGCAGTGTGCTGACGAAGGTTCAGTGACGGCAAGGGGTGTGCAGGCAACTGGGACGTCCGTGGCTATTGCCAGTTGTAGAACCCGTTACTACCGTCACGGGGACCCTCTTTGCTGATGGACCGTCAGGAGCTGTCCATGCCCTGTCCAGCGCTTCCCGACGGGTTCGACTTCACCGATCCCGATGTGCTGCACCACCGCGTGCCCCTCCCGGAGTTCGCCGAGCTGCGCCGCGCCGAACCGGTCCGCTGGATCCCGCAGTCGGGCAACGTGGCCGGGTTCCAGGACGAGGGGTACTGGGCGGTGACGCGGCACGCGGACGTCAAGTACGTCTCGACGCACCCGGAGTTGTTCTCGTCCACCCTCAACACCGCGATCATCCGCTTCAACGAGCACATCGAGCGCGACGCGATCGACGCGCAGCGGCTGATCCTGCTGAACATGGACCCGCCTGAGCACACCCGGGTCCGCCAGATCGTCCAGCGCGTCTTCACGCCACGGGCCATCCGCGCCCTGGAGGAACGGCTGCGGACGCGGGCGCTGAACATCGCCGCGAGCGCTCGCGACCGCTCCGGCCCCTTCGACTTCGTCACCGAGGTCGCCTGCGAACTGCCTCTCCAGGCCATCGCCGAGCTCATCGGCATCCCGCAGGACGACCGGGCCAAGATCTTCGACTGGTCCAACAAGATGATCGCGTACGACGACCCCGAGTACGCCATCACCGAGGAGGTCGGCCAGGAGTCGGCCACCGAACTCATCGCGTACGCCATGAACATGGCCGCCGACCGGCGGGCGTGCCCGGCGAAGGACATCGTCAGCGCGCTGGTGGCAGCCGAGGGTGAAGGCAACCTGCGCTCGGACGAGTTCGGGTTCTTCGTGCTGATGCTGGCGGTTGCGGGCAACGAGACCACGCGCAACGCCATCACCCACGGTATGCACGCCTTCCTCACCCACCCCGAGCAGTGGGAGCTGTACAAGCGGGAGCGGCCGGCGACGGCGGCCGAGGAGATCGTCCGCTGGGCGACGCCGGTCGTGTCCTTCCAGCGGACGGCCACTCAGGACACGGAGTTGGGCGGAAAGCGCATAAAGAAGGGTGAGCGGGTAGGCATCTTCTATGCCTCGGCGAACCACGACCCCGAGGTCTTCGAGGATCCCGACGCCTTCGACATCACCCGCGACCCCAACCCCCACCTCGGCTTCGGCGGGGGCGGCCCCCACTACTGCCTGGGCAAGTCCCTCGCGGTCCTGGAGATCGACCTCATCTTCAACGCCGTGGCCGACGCGATGCCCGGCCTGCGACTGGTCGGAAACCCTCGCCGCCTGCGCTCCGCGTGGATCAACGGCGTGAAGGAACTGCAGGTCAGCACCGGCTGACGACCGGCACGGCTGACCTGTCCCGAGGGAGGCAGGAGCACCCCCTATCCCTACGCCCCGTTCCTGCCTCCCCCGAGACCTCTTGGGCTACCCTCGCCCCTGTGCGAAGAAAGATCATGAAGCGATCGGTGCCGATCGCCGCGGCCGTGGCAGTCTCCTGGGGCGCCGGTCCGGCGTTGACCGATCCGGGCAACACGCGGCACGTCGTGATGGTGCTGCTCTTCGCCGTCACGTTCGCGGCCGTCGGCTTCGCCGTCGACGCGGTGGCGGGGGAACGGAAGTAGGCAGCAGGACAAGCAGGACAAGCAGGCATGGCGAAGGCGGCGGCCCCGGGGATCGGGGGCCGCCGCCTTCAGTTCCGTCTGGCGGTGTCGGCTCAGTACCAGCCGTTCGACTGCCAGAAGTTCCAGGCGCCGCACGGGCTGCCGTAGCGGTCCTTCATGTAGTCCACGCCCCACTTGATCTGGGTGGCCGGGTTGGTCTTCCAGTCGGAGCCGGCCGAGGCCATCTTGTTGCCCGGCAGGGCCTGAACCAGGCCGTAGGCGCCGCTGGAGGCGTTGGTGGCGCTGACGTTCCAGCCGCTCTCGTGGTCCACGATCTTGGAGAAGCACTGGTACTGGGCCGAGTCCGAGATCATCTTCTGCGCGATCTGCTGCGCCGAGCCGGTCTCGGTCGTCGCGGCCTGCGAGGGCGCGGCGGCGAACAGGGTGCCGGCGGTGGCGGCCGCCAGGACGACACCGGTGAGGGTCTTCTTCGGGGCGGAGATGCGGCGGAAGGAGGAAGCGACGGACACGGTCACGGGGAGCCTTTCTTCGGGGACGTCGGATCGCGGGCATGCCGGAGCCACGCGATGCGATGCGAGGCGGGGGCATACGTTGGCGCCGCGGCCCTGAGGGCACGTCGGCGCCGTGCGACGTCATCCACAGAACCAGGCCGGGAAGGCGTCCGCAATGAGGGCATTTGCTAGTTGTGGTCGTATGCGGGACGAAGGTCGTTCGTGTGATCTGGCTCTCAATGTGCAGGTCAGGGCGCATTATGGCGTGGACATGGCGTCCTATTTGCCCGACTAGCGTGAATAGTAGGTGATGTGGGTCATGTGGGGTGCTTCACCGGAGAGGGGGTGAGGGCGTGACCGTGTGCGCGGAGCTCCTCACCCTGCGGGAGCGTCGAACGTGACGGGGCTCTCGAAAGCCGCACGGCGGGTGGCCCGGCGCAACGCGCGCAGGATCACCGGGCCGAGCGCGAGGGTCAGTACGACGGTGACGAGCGCCCGGCCGAGGTCCCAGCCGAGCGAGGTGGCCAGGCAGTACGCGACGAAACGGGCGAGGTTCGCGGGAACGGCCGCCGTCGGGTCGAAGGCCACGTTCGAGGCCAGCGCGCTCATGAAGGGCCAGCCCGCGAGGTTCATGATCGTGCCGTAGACGAAGGCCGCGAGAAAGCCGTACGCGGCGAGCATCAGCAGCTCCGCCCGCCCGCGCAGGCGGTCCGGGCCCGGCAGCAGGCCCGCGCCCATCGTGAACCAGCCCATCGCCAGCATCTGGAACGGCATCCAGGGCCCCACGCCGCCCGTCAGCAGCGACGACGCGAACATCGTCACCCCGCCGAGGACGAAACCGAACCCCGGGCCGAGGACCCGGCCGCTGAGCACCATCAGGAAGAACATCGGCTCGATACCGGCCGTCCCCGCCCCGATCGGCCGCAGCGCGGCCCCCGTCGCCGCCAGCACCCCGAGCATCGCGACCGCCTTCGGGCCGATCCCCGACTCGGAGATCGTGGCGGAGACGACCGCGACCAGGAGGACGAGCAGCGCCGAGAACAGCCAAGGCGCGTCCTGGGCGTGCGCGCTCAGCTGGGAGGCGGGCGGCGCGAGGAACGGCCACCCGAAGGCGGCGAAGCCGACGGCGCTGACCAGGGCGAGGGCGGTGACGGAACGGGGGCCGAGACGGACGGCTCGGGCCTGGGGGCTCGGGGGGCTCGGGGGGCTCTGGGGGGTGGTCTGGGGGGTGCCCCGGCCGCCGGTCATGACAGGGCCTCTCGCACCTCGGCGACCGTGAGCCACTTCTGCGGGGCCAGGATCTTGGCCACCTGCGGGGCGAAGGACGGGGACGCGACGACGACCTCCGGGGTCGGGCCGTCGGCGATCACCTCACCGTCGGCCAGCAGGACGACCCGGTGCGCGAGCTCGGCGGCCAGCTCCACGTCGTGCGTGGCCAGCACGATGGCGTGGCCCCGGGCGGCCAGGTCGCGCAGCAGCGTGACGAGCCGGGCCTTCGCCGCGTAGTCCAGGCCGCGGGTCGGTTCGTCGAGGAGGAGAAGGGGCGGGTTCGCGGTCAGGACCACGGCCAGGGCGAGGGTGAGGCGCTGGCCCTCGGAGAGGTCGCGGGGGTGGGTGTCGTCCGCGATGCCCGGGCCGGGGAGGAGCTCGGCGACGAGGGCGCGGCAGGTGCCGGGGGCCGCGCCGGCGTCCTGGTCCGCGGCCGTGCACTCCGCCGCGACCGTGTCGGCGTAGAGGAGGTCGCGGGGTTCCTGGGGGACCAGGCCCACGCGGCGTACGAGGTCCTTCGGGGCGGTCTCGTGGGGGACGGCTCCGTCGACGTGGACCGAGCCGGTGGTGGGCGGGACCAGGCCGACGAGGGTGTTGAGGAGGGTGGATTTGCCGGCGCCGTTGCGGCCCATGAGGGCGATGGTCTCGCCGGGGGTGACGGTGAGGTCTACGTGGCGTAGGGCGTGGATGTGGGCGCGGGTTACGGAGAGGGCCTGTATTTGGGCTGCGTAGGGGGTGGTTTGGGTGGTTGCGGTGCTGTTGCGCCTGAACCAGCGGTGGGGGGCGCCCAATGGGGTGGGGGGTGTCGGGCGTTGGCGGGTGCGGGTTGTGGGTGGTTGATCGCGCCCACGCGGCGGAGCCGCACATGTCACAGCCCCGCGCCCGTTTGAGGCGTTGGTGTCCCGCTCCTCCAGCTGTTGACGTAGGCCTGCTGCCTTGCGGCGGGCGTCCCTGACCGTCAGGGGCAAGGGGGACCATCCCGCCAGGCGGCCCAGCGCCACCACCGGTGGGTAGACCGGAGAGACGGCCATGACCTCTGCCGGGGTGCCTACGGTGAGGGTGGGGAGGAGGGCTATGCGGTCGGCGTACTGGATGACCCGTTCCAGGCGGTGTTCGGCCATCAGAACCGTCGTGCCCAGGTCGTGGACGAGGCGTTGGAGGACCGCGAGGACCTCCTCGGCGGCGGCGGGGTCCAGGGCGGAGGTGGGCTCGTCGAGGACGAGGACCTTGGGGTGGGGGGTGAGGACCGAGCCGATGGCGACACGTTGTTGCTGGCCGCCGGAGAGGGTGGCGATGGGGCGGTCGCGGAGGCCGGTGAGGCCCAGGAGGTCGAGGGTCTCCTCGACACGACGCCGCATGACGTCAGGGGCGAGCCCCAACGACTCCATGCCGTACGCGAGTTCGTCCTCGACCGTGTCCGTGACGAAGTGGGAGAGCGGATCCTGGCCGACCGTGCCCACGACGTCCGCCAGCTCGCGGGGCTTGTGACTGCGAGTGTCCCGGCCCGCCACCGTGACACGACCGCGCAGCGTACCGCCGGTGAAGTGCGGCACAAGGCCGCTGACGGCCCCGAGCACCGTTGACTTGCCCACACCCGACGGGCCGACCAGCAGAACCAGCTCGCCCTCGGGCACCTCGAAGTCGATCCCCTGGACGGTGGGTTCGAGGGCGCCGTCGTAGGTCACCGATACGTCCTCGAAGCGGATCACGACGGCTCCTTGGGGGTGAGGAAGGCGGGCAGGAGGCCGAGGAGTACGGCTGCTGCGGGCCAGAGGGGGAGGGTGGGGGCGGTCAGGGGGATGACGCCGGGGTGCAGTGACCCGGGGTCCCGGGAGGCGGCCAGGGTGAGCAGCGCGGCGACCGCGACGCCGGAGGCGGTGACCAGCCAGGCACGGGCGTCCCACGGGTCGGGGCGGTAGCGGGTACGCGGGGTGCGGCGGCCCCCGAGCCACAGGCCGGCCAGCGCGGAGGCCAGGCCGGCGAGGAGGACGGGGAGGCCGTAGGCGGCGCCCTGGGCGGTGAGCAGGCCGTACGTTCCGGCGCAGACGCCCAGGAGACCGCCGAGGGTGAGGGCGGTGGTGGTACGGCGGACGGCGGCCGGCACCTGTGCGGTACGGCCGTAACCGCGCGCGTCCATCGCCGCGGCCAGAGCGACCGAACGCTCCAACGCGCCCTCCAGCACCGGCAGCCCGACCTGCAGGAGACCGCGGATACCGTGGTCCGGTCGGCCACGCAGCCGACGCGCGGCCCGCAAGCGCTGGGCATCGGCGATCAGGTTCGGCGCGAAGGTGAGCGCGACGACCACCGCCACGCCCATCTCGTACAGCGCGCCCGGGAGCGACTTCAGCAGCCGGGCGGGGTTCGCGAGCGCGTTCGCCGCGCCCACACAGATCAGCAACGTGGCGAGCTTCAGCCCGTCGTACAGGGCGAACACCAGCGCTTCCACCGTCACCGCGCCGCCCAGACGGATCCCCTGCGCCCAGTCGGGGAGAGGCACTTCGGGGAGCGTGACGACCGTGTGCGTGCCGGGGATGGGGGACCCCAGGGCCACGGCGAAGAAGAGCCGGACGAGCAGCACGGCAAGGGCGAGCTTCACGAAGGCGGCGTAGGAGCGGGCCCAGGGCGCGTTCGAGCGACAGGTCGCCACCACGTAGGCCGAGGTCGCGATGAGGAGGGCGAGGAGGAGGGGGTTCGTGGTCCGGGTGGCGGCAACCCCGAGGGAGAGAGCCCAAAGCCACCAGGCGCCGGGATGGACAACGCCCTGAAGGGGCGCGGGGCTGTGACATGTGCGGCTCCGCCGCGTGGGCGCGACCAGCCACGATGGCGCCGCACCCTCGGAACGACCCTTCGTCCCCCTTCCTACGGAGCCCTCACCCATCCCTACGCCGCCGCACCTGCCAGACCCCCGCCGCCCCCAGCACAACGACCACCGCGATCCCGGCCACCAGGCCAAGAGACGGACCGCCGCCCGAGGCCCCCGACGCCTCCTTCTTCTGCTCGCCCTCAACCACCGGCTCCCCACACCCCTTCGCCGGATACCCCGAGATTGCGCACAACAAAGCGTTCGTGTCGTACCGCAGCGGCTTCGCCACAGCGGCCAGCGCCTCCGCCGTGGTCGCCTCCGGCGACACCCGCGCGCACGCGGTACGGCGAGCCGGCGGGGCCTCCCCCGACGGGGCGTCCGCGGCCGTACCGAAGTCGATGACCAGAGCCACCCGCTTCGTGCCGTCCCGCGCGGGCGTCCGCGCACAGATCACGGCGAACTCGGCGGCGCCCCTCGGCCGGGCGGCGTCGTTCGAGTCCTCGCTGACCGCGAAGCGGAAGCCCTGGACGTCGCCGTCGGAGGGGCGGGCGAGGGAGGGGCCCTGGGTCGCGTACGTCCACCGTTCGCCGTCGCGGTCCCAGAAGGACCAGTAGCGGTAACCGGTCGCCTGCGCCTGGGCGGCGCCGGTCAGGACGACCAGTACGGCCAGGACGAGCGTGAGAGCGCGGCGGCGGATCACGGTGACCTTCACTTGCCCTTGTTGCGGCCGCTGAGCAGGAAGCCGATGCCGATGCCGACGACCAGGAAGATGCCGACGTACCACCAGACGCCGAACGGGCTGTCGCCGTCCTCCTTCTCCTCGTCCTCGGAGGGCTTCGCCGACGCCGTGACCGACGCGTTCGGCGCGGACGCGGACTGCGGGGCGGGCCCCGTCGCGTTGAGCTGCTTGACGAGGTCGGTGTCGCCGAAGTCACGCGGGTCGATGCCGGCGGCGTGCGCGGCGAAGATCAGCTGGGCGTAGGCGGCGGGACCGCTCTGCTCGGCCCACGCGGCGTAGTGCTGCTCCAGCCAGACCAGGACCTCCCGGCCCCGCTGGGTCAGGCCCGCGGCGGAGAGCGCCACCACGGCGTCGGCGGTGTTGCCGTAGTCCGGCTGGTCCTTGGCCCCGGGCAGCACGGACTTCAGGTAGCCGGTCCCGCTCATGCCGCGGGCGAGGTGGACGGCACCGTTGAGGGCCGCGTCGGCGGGCGTCGGGGTCTTGCCGCCGAGGCACTTCCGGGTGCTCGCGGGGGCCTTGCCCGCGGCCGCCACGAGCCCCTGGCCGAGGACGCCGACCACGCCCGCGGCGGTCGCGTCGGCGTTGGCCGCCAGCGCGCCCTTCTTGTCGGGCTGGAACGCGAACGCCCCCGCGTCCTCGTCGCCGCACGGCAGGGACAGCTTCAGCAGGGCGTCGTACGGCGACTTGCCCGCCTTGCGCACGTCCGCGGGCTTCTCACCGACGGCGGCGAGCGCGCCGATCACGACGGACGTCGAGTTCGCGTCACTCGCGCCGCCCGGCATGTACCCCCAGCCGCCGTCCTTGTTCTGCACGGACTTCAGCCACTCCACCGCCTTGCCGGTCGCCGTGTCGTGGCCGTCGAGCGCGGCGAGCGCCTGGACGGCGGCGGCCGTGTTGTTGGTGTCGACCGGCGTCTTCGCGTCGCAGGCCTTCGAGACGTCGGCACGGAACGGGGCGAACCCGCCGTCGGCGCACTGCTGCCCGGCGAGCCACTCCACGGCCTTCGCGGCCGGCTTCACGTCCACCGTGTCCTGGGCGAGCAGCGCGAGCGACTGGCGCCACACGCCGTCGTACGTGGGGTCCGTGGTGCCGTACAGCCCGGACGGGAGGGCGACGGACGGCGACGGGGACGGGTCGGCGGCGAAGGCGGGCGTGACCGTGCCGATCACGGTGACGGCGGCCAGGACCGCGGCGCTGCGGCGGACGTACATGATCGGCGGATGCCCTTCCCTCAAGGGGCCGGGCAGCACAGGGAAGACCCCCGGGCGGCTCGGCTCCGTATACCTCGACGGTGCCGCGCTCCGGCGGGCTGCCGGGGCACGTGAGCCGGTCACGAATCCGTACGGGGCGATCCGGCTCACCGGCCTGCTACGACCGGTTCACGATGGGGGTACCACCCAGGCCCTCAAGGCACTGGGGGAGGGTCAGCGCCGGATTTGCACCGGCTTCCCCCTGTACGTACGGGTGTGATGACGACGCGGCCACTCTACCGGCCCGTAGCCAAGCGGCTGAGGGGAGGCTGTGAGCGGCGGCGGGCCGGCGGGGCTACAGCGACGGACGGGCCGAGGCCACGTACGTCACCGGCTCGCTCCCCGCCACCGCCTCCGCCCGTCCCAGCTTCACCAGCCGGCGCAGATGGGCCTCGGCCTCCGCGATGGCGATGTTCCGGGAGCCGTAGGGGATATGGGACCAGGGGCGGTTCCACTCCATGCGTTCCGCGAGCTGCCAGGGGGTGAGGGGTTCGGCGAGGAGGGCCTGGAGGTCGGTGAGGCGGGACTCGTGGTGGGTCAGCAACTCCCGTACGCGGGCGGGGGCGTCGGTGAACGTGTGCTGGTGGGCCGGGAGGACCTCGGCGGGGGCGAGGCGGGCGACGCGTTCGAGGGAGGCGAGGTAGTCGCCGAGGGGGTCGGTGACAGTCGTGTCGTCGGGGTCCTCGTACAGGCCGATGTGCGGGGTGATCTCGGGGAGGAGGTGGTCGCCGGAGAACAGGCGGCCGTGGCCGGGGAGCCGGGCCGGGTGCTCCTCCTCCAGGTGCAGGCAGACGTGGCCGGGGGTGTGGCCCGGCGTCCAGATCGCGCGCAGGCGGCGGCCGGGGAGGTCGAGGAGTTCGCCGGGGACGATCTCGCGGTCGGGGGCGGCGGGGGAGAGGCCGGGGAGGGTGCTCGGGCGGTGGGCGGTGCGCAGGGGGGCCACATGGGCGTCGGGGGCGCCGGCCGCGGTGAGCTTGGCCGCCATGTAGGAGAACCAGCGCCCCGGCCGGGTCGCGCGGGTGCGCCGTACGATCGCCGCGTCCGCCGCGTGCATCGCGATCCACGCGCCGGAGGCCTCGCGCACCGTGCCCGACAGGCCGTGGTGGTCGGGGTGGTGGTGGGTGATCACCACGCCGTGGATGTCACCGGGCGCGGTGCCGCAGGCCACGAGCCCTTCGGCGAGCGTGTCCCAGGACGTCGGGTCGTCCCAGCCGGTGTCGACGAGCACCGGGCCGCGGTCGGTGTCGACGACGTACACGAGCGTGTGGCCGAGCGGGTTGTCCGGGATGGGGACCTGGATGGACTTCACGCCGCCGCCGTGGTCGTACACCGTCGCCATGGGCTCCCCAATCGCCGCGACATGTCCCGGCCGTGAAGGACTCCCGGTCACTATAACTAGAACGGGTTTCGATGGGAGCCCGAGTCACCTACCAAGTGGGCGGGAGGCGTGTGCGGTCCGTGGACTCCTCCGGGTGGAACTGGTATCAGTTCCTGAAACAGCGTCAGAAACCAAGGAATCCGCTCCAGCTCCGCAGGAGGCGTCGGCCATGACCGAGCTCGTGGAACACGGACAGCTGATCATCGGCGGGGAGTTGACCGACCCCCTGGGCCAGGACGTCATCGAGGTCGTCTCGCCGCACACGGAAGAGGTCATCGGACGCGTCCCGCACGCCTCGCCCGCCGACGTCGACCGGGCGGTCGCGGTGGCGCGGAAGGCGTTCGACGAGGGACCCTGGCCGCGGATGAGCCTCGACGAGCGGATCGAGGTCGTCACCCGCATCAAGGACGGAATCGCCGTACGGCACGAGGAGATCGCCCGCGTCATCTCCGCCGAGAACGGCTCCCCGTACTCCTGGAGCGTCCTCGCGCAGGCGCTCGGCGCGATGATGGTGTGGGACGCGGCGATCACGGTCGCGCGGAACTTCACGTACGAGGAGCGGCGCGACGGTGTCCTCGGCAGGATCCTCGTCCGGCGCGAGCCGGTCGGCGTCGTCGCGGCCGTCGTCCCCTGGAACGTCCCGCAGTTCGTCGCCGCCGCCAAGCTCGCGCCCGCGCTGCTCACCGGCTGCACGGTGGTGCTGAAGCCGTCCCCGGAATCGCCGCTCGACGCCTATCTCCTCGCCGAGATCGCCAAGGACGCCGGGCTGCCGGAGGGGGTCCTGTCCATCCTCCCGGCCGACCGCGAGGTGAGCGAGTACCTGGTCGGGCACCCCTCCGTCGACAAGGTCTCCTTCACCGGTTCCGTCGCCGCAGGCAAGCGCGTCATGGAGGTCGCGGCCCGCAATCTCACCCGCGTGACACTGGAGTTGGGCGGCAAGTCCGCGGCCGTCGTCCTGCCGGACGCGGACGTCGCGGCGACCGTCGCCGGAGTCGTCCCGGCGGCCTGGATGAACAACGGCCAGGCCTGCGTGGCCCAGACCCGGATCCTGCTCCCGCGCTCCCGCTACGACGAGTTCGCCGAGGCCTTCGCCGCGGCGGCCGGCGCGCTGGTGGTCGGCGACCCGCTGGACCCGGCGACCCAGGTGGGCCCGCTGGTGGCGGAGCGGCAGCAGCGCAGGAACCTCGACTACATCCGGATCGGCCAGGAGGAGGGCGCCAAGATCCTCACCGGCGGCGGGCGTCCGGCCGGTCTGGACAAGGGCTGGTACGTCGAGCCGACCCTCTTCGGCGACGTCGACAACTCCATGCGGATCGCGCGAGAGGAGATTTTCGGCCCCGTCATCTGCCTGCTGCCCTACGGCGACGAGTCCGAGGCCGTGAAGATCGCGAACGACTCCGACTACGGCCTGAGCGGCAGCGTCTGGACGGCCGACACCGGGCACGGCATCGAGGTCGCCCGCCAGGTCCGTACCGGAACGTACTCGGTGAACACCTTCAGCCTGGACATGCTGGGCCCCTTCGGCGGCTACAAGAACTCCGGCCTGGGGCGGGAGTTCGGCCCCGAGGGCTTCGGCGAGTACCTGGAGCACAAGATGATCCACCTCCCGGCGGGCTGGGAGGCGTAGGGGATGGGCGACCGCTGGCACATCGAGGTAGACCGGTCGGTGTGCATCGGCTCGGCCCAGTGCGTCCATCACGCCCCCGACGGCTTCCACCTCGACACCGCCCGCCAGTCCCACCCGGCCGACCCGGAGACGGACGCCAACGAGAAGATCCTGGCCGCGGCGGAGAGCTGCCCGGTGGAGGCGATCGTGATCACGGTGCTGGGGAGTGGGGAGCCGGTGTTCCCGCCGGAGGAATAGTGAAAAATATCCTATTTGGGGTGTTCCATATGGGCTTGGGAGTTCTATCCTGGTAGTGGCCTACGGGACGAGTGAGGGAGTCCGAACCGGAGTAGCCGACGCTGGCAGGAAGCAGACGGTTTCCGCCGGTGCCGACGTCGACGGTCCGGGCTGAGAGGCCGGAAGGCAGCAGCAGGGCCGGAAGGCGACCCCCAGAACCTGATCCGGACAATACCGGCGAAGGGAACCCGTCTCGTAGGTTTTACCTGTGCCCTTTTACCTGTGCCCTTCCGGGGCCGTCAGGTCGATCAGCCGGCACACCGTCTCGATGTCGATCTTCACCTGGGCGATCGAGGCCCGGCCCGACAGCCAGGTGATCAGGGCCGAGTGCCAGGTGTGCTCGATGACGCGGACGGCGGAGAGCTGCTCGGGTGTCGGGTTCTCAAGCCCCATCGAGTCCAGGATGATCACCGTCGTCTGCCGGGAGACCTGGTCGACCTCGGGGGAGACGCTGCGGTCGGCGAAGGTCAGGGCGCGGACCATCGCGTCGGCCAGGTGCGGCTCGCGCTGCAGGGCACGGAAGGCGCGCATCAGCGTCTCCGCCACCCGCTCCGCCGCCGTCTCCCCGTGCGGCGGCTTCTTGCGCAGCGTGCCGTGCATGTGCTCCAGCTGGTCCTGCATCGTGGCGACCAGCAGATGGATCTTGGACGGGAAGTAGCGGTACAGCGTGCCCAGCGCCACCTGCGAGGACTCCGCGACCTCCCGCATCTGCACCGCGTCGAAACCGCCCCGGCTGGCGAGCTGCGCGCTGGCGTGCAGGATGCGTCGGCGGCGGGCCTCCTGCCGCTCGGTGAGAGGCGGTGAGGAGGGGCTCGCGCTACTGACTTCCGCAGGCATGGATCCCGTTCCGTGACAGTCGGTGAGGCTGAGTGACCGGACAGAGCATGCCAGTGCGTCGGCCGTGGCGTGAATCACCCGATCCATCGCTCACAGCGGCGCTACCTGCCGGTAGATTCAGAGCCTCTTGAACGATCAAGTCTGAAACTTGTTCTAGATTAGCGTCCCGCGTAATCTCGCGGGACATCGCAGGGAGAACGCAGGGAGAAGGGGGTCCGGAGTGACCGCTGAGGCCAGGGAGGCCGGGCTCTCACAGGACCCTGCCGCCGACGGCGAGCGACCGCTCGACATTGCGCTTCTCACCTATAAAGGGAACCCGTTCTGCGGCGGCCAGGGCGTCTACGTACGGCACCTCTCCCGCGAACTCGCCCGCCTCGGCCACCGCGTCGAGGTCATCGGCTCCCAGCCCTACCCCGTCCTCGACGAGGGCGCGGAGTACGCCGGCCGGCTGACCCTCACCGAACTCCCCTCCCTCGACCTCTACCGCCAGCCCGACCCCTTCCGCACCCCGGGCCGCGGCGAGTACCGCGACTGGGTCGACGCGCTGGAAGTGGCGACCATGTGGACCGGCGGCTTCCCCGAGCCGCTGACCTTCTCGCTGCGCGCCCGCCGCCATCTGCGGGCCAGGCGGGGGCACTTCGACGTCGTGCACGACAACCAGACGCTGGGATACGGGCTGTTGGGCGATGTCGGCGCGCCCCTCGTCACCACCATCCACCACCCCATCACCGTCGACCGCCAACTGGAGCTGGACGCGGCCGAGAGCCGGCGCCGGCGGCTGTCGGTGCGCCGGTGGTACGCCTTCACCCGCATGCAGAAGCGGGTGGCCCGCCGCCTGCCGTCCGTGCTGACGGTGTCCGGCACCTCCCGGGCGGAGATCGTCGACCATCTCGGCGTACAGCAGGACCGTATCCACGTCGTGCACATCGGCGCGGACACCGACCTGTTCTCGCCGGATCCCGCCGTACGGCAGATCCCCGGCCGCATCGTCACGACCTCCAGCGCCGACGTCCCGCTCAAGGGCCTGGTCTTCCTCGTCGAGGCACTCGCCAAGGTCCGCGCCGAGCACCCCGACGCCCACCTCGTCGTCGTCGGCAAGCGCCCCGAGGAGGGCCCGGTCGCCCAGGCGATGGAACGGTACGGCCTCGAAGGCGCCGTCGAGTTCGTCAAGGGCATCTCCGACGCCGAACTCGTCGATCTGGTCCGCTCGGCGCAGGTCGCCTGCGTACCGTCGCTGTACGAAGGCTTCTCCCTGCCGGCCGCCGAGGCCATGGCCACGGGAACGCCGCTGGTCGCCACGACCGGCGGGGCCATCCCGGAGGTCGCCGGGCGCGACGGCGAGACCTGTCTGGCGGTGCCGCCGGGGGAGCCCGGGGCGCTGGCCGCCGCGCTCAGCCGACTGCTGGGCGACGCTGAACTCCGCGACCGCCTGGGAGCGGCCGGCCGTGACCGCGTCCTGCGGAACTTCACCTGGGCCAAGGCCGCCGAGGGCACGGTGAGCCGCTACCGCGAGGCCATAGCCGACTCGGCGGGCGACGGCCCACGCCGCTCCCCGGCCGGCACCCCCCGCTCCGCGCCCCTGCCTCCCGGCCCTTCCGCGCAGGGCGCACCGGGCGCGCAGGGCGCACAGGGCGCACCGGCAAGGGGGACCGGCACCCCGCCGGGGCCCGAGGCTGCGCAGGCCGACGGTCCCGCGGGCGTGACCCGGACCGTGAGGGACAGCGAGGCCGTGCACATGACCGAGGCCGCCTCATGAGCGTCGGCCGTGACCACGGCACCCACGCCCCCCGCCCCGCCCACCGTTCCGACCGCGAAAGCAGGCCCACGTGCTGACCGTCGACTTCTCCCGGTTCCCGCTCGCCCCGGGCGACCGCGTCCTGGACCTCGGCTGCGGCGCCGGCCGGCACGCGTTCGAGTGTTACCGGCGCGGCGCCCAGGTCGTGGCGCTGGACCAGAACGGTGAGGAGATCCGCGAGGTCGCGAAGTGGTTCGCGGCGATGAAGGAAGCGGGCGAGGCACCAAAAGGGGCCACCGCGACGGCGATGGAGGGCGACGCCCTGGCCCTCCCCTTCCCCGACGAGTCCTTCGACGTCGTGATCATCTCCGAGGTCATGGAGCACATCCCGGACGACAAGGGCGTACTCGCCGAGATGGTCCGGGTGCTGAAGCCCGGCGGCCGCATCGCCATCACCGTCCCCCGGTACGGCCCCGAGAAGGTCTGCTGGACCCTGTCCGACGCCTACCACGAGGTCGAGGGCGGCCACATCCGCATCTACAAGGCGGACGAGCTGCTGGCCAAGATCCGCGAGGCCGGCCTCAAGCCGTACGGCACCCACCACGCCCACGCCCTGCACAGCCCCTACTGGTGGCTGAAGTGCGCGTTCGGCGTCGACAACGACAAGGCGCTGGCGGTGCGGGCGTACCACAAGCTGCTGGTCTGGGACATCATGAAGAAACCGCTGGCGACGAGGGTGGCCGAGCAGGCCCTCAACCCCCTGATCGGCAAGAGCTTCGTGGCGTACGCGACCAAGCCCCACCTCCCGGCGGTGGACGCGCGGTGACCACTCCCCGGACAGAACACCTCGTCCTGCCCGGGGTCCTCACCGCCGAGCAGGCCGCCGCCACCGTGGCGGGGATCCTTGCCGTGCAGCGAGAGGACGGCGCGATCCCGTGGTTCCGCGGGCATCACCTCGACCCGTGGGACCACGTCGAGGCGGCCATGGCCCTGGACACGGCCGGTGAGCACACGGCCGCCGAGAAGGCGTACACCTGGCTGGCGACCCACCAGAACGAGGACGGCTCCTGGTACGCCGCCTACGCGGACGGCGCGCACGACGACATCACCGACACCGGCCGCGAGACCAACTTCGTCGCCTACATAGCCGTAGGCGTCTGGCACCACTACCTCTCCACCGGCGACGACACGTTCCTGGACCGCATGTGGCCGTCCGTGTACGCGGCCGTCGAGTACGTCCTTCAGCTGCAGCAGCCCGGCGGACAGATCGGCTGGCGGCGCGACGACGACGGTACGGCGACCGCGGACGCCCTGCTGACCGGCTCGTCCTCCATCCACCAGGCCCTGCGGTGCGCGCTGGCCATCGCCGAGCAGCGGGAAGAGGCGCAGCCGGACTGGGAGTTGGCGGCGGGGGCGTTGCGGCACGCGATCCGGCGGCATCCGGAGCGGTTCCTGGACAAGGACCGTTACTCCATGGACTGGTACTACCCGGTGCTGGGCGGCGCGCTGACCGGCGCCGAGGCCAAGTCCCGGATGGAGGAAGGCTGGGAACGCTTCGTCGTCCCCGGGCTGGGGGTGCGGTGCGTCGTGCCCAACCCGTGGGTCACGGGCGGCGAGTCGGCCGAACTCGCCCTCGCGCTCTGGGCGATGGGGGAGTCCGACCGGGCCCTGGAGATCCTCCAGTCCATCCAGCACCTGCGGGATGCGGAGAGCGGGCTGTACTGGACGGGGTACGTCTTCGAGGACGACGCCGTCTGGCCCCGGGAGCTGACCACCTGGACGGCCGGGTCGTTGTTGCTGGCCGTGGCCGCGCTGGGTGGGCATGAGGCGACGTGTGCGGTGTTCGGTGGGGAGCAGTTGCCGACGGGGCTTGACCCGGATTGTTGCGCCTGAGAGCTCGGGTGGTTCTGCTGTGCGGCGGGTGCGGGTTCGTTGTGGCTGGTCGCGCCCACGCGGCGGAGCCGCATATTGATACAGGCCCGCGCCCCTTTCGGGGCGTTTCAGTGGCGGTGGACTCGATTGGCTATGGCGTGGCCCACGAACAAGTACACCACCGCCGCCAGGCCGTAACCGGCCACCACCCTCGCCCACTCCTCGTCGAACGTGAACAGGTCGTGCGACCATCCCGCCAGCCAGCGGGCCACGTCGTGGACGAACTGGACGAAATCGTTGGCGCGGTTGGCGTCCAGCAGGTACATCAGGATCCAGAGGCCCAGGATGAGGGCCATGACGTCGGCGACGATCGCTATGACCGTGCCGGCCTGATGGGCACCAGTGCGATATCGAGGGGACATGCCCTGCGGGTAGCCCTTGAATCCCGGATGAAACCCGCCGTGCCGGACTATGAGTTGAGCTCGGCGAGCACACGCAACGTGTTCCGGTCGGGGGACAGGGCGAGCAGATCCGTCACCGGGCCCTTCCGCCACAACTCCAGCCGCTCGGCGATGCGTTCACGCGGCCCCACGAGGGAGATCTCGTCGGCGAAGGCGTCCGGGACGGCGCGCACGGCCTCCTCCCGGTGGCCCTCCAGGAACAGCCGCTGAATCCGCCGCGCCTCTTCCTCGTACCCCATGCGCGCCATGAGGTCGGCGTGGAAGTTACGGGCCGCGTGCCCCATGCCGCCGATGTAGAAGCCGAGCATGACCTTGACGGGAAGGAGCCCCTCGGAGACGTCGTCGCAGACCTGGACCCTGGCCATGGGCGCGACGAGGAAGCCCTGAGGGAGGTCGCGTACGGCGTCCCCGTACACCTCCGGCCTGCTCGGCGACCAGTACAACGGCAGCCAGCCGTCGGCGATCCGGACCGTCTGCGCGACGTTCTTCGGGCCCTCGGCGCCGAGCAGCACCGGGAGGTCGGCGCGCAGGGGATGGGTGATCGGCTTCAGCGCCTTCCCGATACCGGTGGCGTCCGGGCCGCGATACGGGTGGGAGTGAAAACGCCCGTCGAGCTCGACGGGTGCCTCGCGCCGCAGGACCTGCCGTACGATGTCGACGTACTCGCGCGTGGCGGTCAGCGGCGAGGCGGGGAACGGCCGCCCGTACCACCCCTCCACCACCTGCGGCCCCGACAGCCCGAGCCCCAGCATCATGCGCCCGCCGGAGAGGTGGTCGAGGGTGAGGGCGTGCATGGCGGTCGTGGTCGGCGACCGGGCGGCCATCTGCGCAACGGCCGTACCCAGCTTGATTCTTGACGTCTGCGCGGCGATCCAGGTGAGCGGCGTGAACGCGTCCGAACCCCAGGACTCGGCGGTCCACACCGAGTCGTAGCCCAGCCGCTCGGCCTCCTGCGCGAGGGACGCATGGTCCGTGGAGGGGCCGCGACCCCAGTAACCGAGTGCGAGCCCGAGCCGCATGTCCGCCTCCTGACGCTCCGTCAGTTCTACATCGGCTTGCGACTGTACGACGACGGCCCCTCACCGGGAAGGGTGAGGGGCCGTTCGTACGGGTTCAGTTGCTGTGGTCAGCCGCGCTGGATGCCCGACGTGTCCTGGAGGACGCCACGGCGACCGTCCTGCGTCTGCGCCACCAGGGCCGGACCGCGCTGCTCGACGGCCAGGTACCAGGTGCCCGGCGCGAGTTCGGCGATCGGCGTCGGCGAACCGTCCTCCGCGAACAGCGGCCGCGCCACCGGCACGGCGAACCAGAACGGCGAGAAGTCCGCCGCGGGCGCCTGCGGCTGCTGAGCCTGCTGCGGCTGCCCGCCACCGAACGGCTGCCCGGCCTGCGGCTGCCCACCGTACGGCTGCCCGGCCTGCGGCTGCTGAGCACCCGGGTAGCCGTAACCAGCGGGGGGCTGGGCGCCGTAGGGCTGGGGGGCGGCGGGGCTGGGGGTGGGGAGGAGGGGGGCCTGGAGGGCGGGGACCAAGGGGGTGGCGATGGCGGCAGCGGCCAGGACCAGAGTGGCGATCAGGGCGAGGATCAGTCCGGTGCCCGCGTCCGGGCCGGAGGAGGAACTCTCGCCTACGTTGTTCGCGCCGCCGGCAGGGTCGAAGATATTGCCTAGTGCACTCCAGGCAGCGAAGACCGTGAAGGCGACGCCGAACTGGCCGAGGTCCAGTCCGGCAACCTTGGGCGCCTGCGGCAGTCCCCGGGCGACCACGATGAGCGCGGCGCCGATGAGGCCCGCCAGCACGACGCCGAGCAGGAGCGGTCCGCTGCCCCAGGCGTTCGGCAGGTCGATGCCCTCGGCACCGTCGACGGAGTAGATGTCGAGGAACGACGCGATGAACAGCAACACCGCTGCTCCGATCACCACGCCGTCGCCTCGAGTGAGGGAGCGGATATTCACTTCAGTCGGTCCTTCAGTCAGTCGTCTCGTCATCGGTAGAGGCGTCGCTGTCACCATGTCGCCGTCAGGCCCCGGTGTGAAGCGCGGGGGTGGCCCCTCATCGTAGGGACGACCTTATCGTCCGACCGACGAGGCTGTCCGCAGGGATCAGCCGGTGGACCACTACACGTGCAGGAAACTCACGATCCCCTCAGAGATTCCACGGACGCCCGCGTGCACCTCGCGCCGGTGGTCAGCAGCCGCACCCTTGCTATGGCCCAGATGCCCGATCCGTGGAACGGCTCGGAAACCGTTGGCAGATTGAGACCGCCGTCCGCAGTGAGAAGCGGCCCGCCGGGGTGCGTCCGGCGAGCCGCTTCGTCAAGGGCTGAACGTGACTCGAGAGTCGGCTATCGCTGGCTGTACTTGAAGCAGACGCCGATTGGCTTGTAGGCCGTCTTGTTCTTCTGGAAGGTGTGCCACCCGCCTACGGCGAGCAGGCCCTGAACGTCGAACTTCTTCCCGGAGTACTTCACGTAGCCGGTGAGCGTGCCGTGCTTGCCGCGAGGCACTTCCTTGGAGCCGCTCACGGTGATGCTTCGGGACTTTGTCACATCCCAGCCGACACCCCCGCTGATGACCTTCGCCGAAGCCTCGATGTGTTTCGAGAGTACCGAGCCTGTGGATCGGGTCTCATCTATGCGCAGGGTCATCTTGCCCTGGCCTGAGGCTATTGCGATGGGCTCCTTGCCGCATTTAGTCCCGATTGGGCGGACGTTAGTCAGCCTCTTCATCATGTAGCCACCTCCGATCCGAGGTGTCTCCATGCTCGCGATATTGGAGTTGGTCGTGCTCGAGGCGGCCTGTGCCGAGGCGCCCACGCTGAGCAGGCTCATGGACAAGGCGACAACGGTGGCCCCGCGCTGGACTGAGTGGAGCTTCAAATGATCCCCCATGATCATAAAAGAGAAGGCTTCGATCGCCTCCGGTCGAAGCTAGTCGATCAAGGGGGTGGGTGCTGCTGCAATCATTTTGAGGTAGATTTGAGCGTGTGCATGACGAATCTCGGTGGTTTGAACTTCTTACCTTTCCAGGAAGTTCGCGATTCCCTCAGAGATCCCTTGCGCCGCCTTCTGCCGCCAGGCGCCACTGGTGAGCAACGCCGCGTCCTTGCTATCGCGCATGTTGCCGCACTCGATGAACACCTTGGGAACCGTTGACAGATTGAGACCGCCCAGGTCCTCACGCGTGACGAGACCGGTGCCGTCGCCGACGTAGTTGGAGGGTGCGCTGCCCGTGACGCGAACGAAGGAGCCCGCGATGCGCTCGCCGAGGTCGCGGGAGGGGGTGACGATGGGCTCTGTGTTGGCGGCACCCGCGTTCACCTTGCCGGGGAGGATGACGTGGAAGCCGCGTTGGCCGGTGCCGGCTCCGTCGGCGTGGATGGAGACGACGGCGTCGGCGTGCGCCTTGTTGCCGATCTGGGCGCGTTCGTCCACGCACGGGCCCCACGAGCGGTCGCCGTCCTGGGTGAACTCGACCGTGGCGCCCTGCTTTTCCAGCAGGGTGCGCATGCGGTGCGCGACGTCGAGGGTGAACTTGGCCTCGGTGTAGCCGTCGTTCGTCGAAGTCCCTGTCGTGTCGCACTCCTTCCAGTTCGTGCCGATGTTCACCTTGCGGTTGATTTCGGCCGTGTGCTGGAAGTTGTTCGGGTTGTGGCCGGGGTCGATGACGACGACCTTGCCCTTGAGGGGGCCGGAGGTGGTCGTGGACTCCGGGGTGGGAGTGGGCCCCGGGGGCTTGTCGTCGTTCGTGGCGGAAATGGTCGGCGCCGTGTTCGACGGCGACGAGGGCGACAGCCGTACGGCCGCGTTGCCCGAGCTGCCGCCGTCGCCGGGACTGCTCACGGCCTCGTACACCACCCAGCCGAGCAGGGCCCCGGGTACCAGCGCGGCGAGCGCGACGGTCAGGGTTCGGCGGCGGTTGCGGCGGGGCTGGGGAGGATCGAAGTCCGGGCCTACGTACGACACGCCTGCCACCTTACGGGCCGACCAGGGCCCGCGCTGGGAAGGCACGGTCGAGCCGGTTCCGAGTTCAGACCCCAGTCCCCGTCCGCCGCAGCACGCGCAGCGACTCCGTAACGGACACCTCGGTGAACGCGCCGGACTCCAGCGCCCGCAGGTACACGCGGTAGGGGGCCTGGCCCGTGAACTCGTCCGCCGGGTCCGGGAACACGTCGTGGATGACGAGCAGGCCGCCCTCGGCGACGTGCGGGGCCCAGCCCTCGTAGTCGGCGGTGGCGTGTTCGTCGGTGTGGCCGCCGTCGATGAAGACCAGGCCGAGCGGGGTGCCCCAGACCTTCGCGACCTGCGGGGAGCGGCCGACCAGGGCGACGACGTGCTCCTCCAGGCCCGCCCCGTGCAGGGTGCGGCGGAACGTCGGCAGCGTGTCCATCAGGCCGATCTCGGGGTCGACCGTCTCCGGGTCGTGGTACTCCCAGCCAGGCTGCTGCTCCTCGCTGCCGCGGTGGTGGTCGACCGTGAGGGCCGTCACCCCGGCCGCGCGGGCGGCGTCGGCGAGCAGGATCGTGGAGCGGCCGCAGTAGGTGCCGACCTCCAGGAGGGGGAGGCCGAGGCGCCCGGCCTCGACCGCCGCCGCGTACAGGGCCAGCCCCTCGTCCACCGGCATGAAGCCCTTCGCCGCCTCGAACGCGGCCAGGATCTCGGGCTTGGGGGACGGGGCCATGGGGTCCCTTTCGGTCGTACGGGTGTGTGGGCGCCCATGGTGCACCACCCCCCGTCAACTCGTGACGGGGGGTGCGGCAGCGCACCCAAAGGGGCGCGGGGAACTACGCGACAAACCACGACGCACCCGCAGCCGCCAGACAACACATCGCGGCACCCCCTTGGGCGCTACGCAGTCACACTGGCACCAGGCAACGCCAGATCCACATCCACCGCGCTGTCATCGCCCGCATGCGTCGCCGAAGAGGCCAGCGGCCCGTGGCCCTCGGCCCGCGCTGCCAGGACGTACGCGCCCTGCGTAGGGACGGTGAGTGCATAACTGCCGTCATCCTCGGAGAGCGTCGCGCCGGCCTGGCGGCCGCGGCGGTCGATCAGGGTGACCTTGGCGCGGGCGACCGGCGTGCCCTCGGCGTCCAGGACGCGGCCGCGGAAGCCGCGCAGGGCCTGCTCGGCGCGTTCCAGGTTGGCGTCCTCCTCGCTGCTGGCGCGCAGCTGGGGGTGGGCGGAGGCGGGGCGCTGCTTCGGGAGGAAGAGGGCCAGGAGCAGGCCTACGGCGACCGCCGCCGTCGCGATCAGGAAGGACACCCGGAAGCCGTGCATGGTCGGGATCTCGACGCCGCCGACGTCGTTCGCGGTGTTCGCCAGCACCATGCCGATGACGGCGCTGGAGACCGACGTACCGATGGAGCGCATCAGCGTGTTGAGGCCGTTCGCCGCGCCCGTCTCCGAGGCCGGGACCGCGCCGACGATCAGGGCGGGCAGGGAGGAGTAGGCGAGGCCGATGCCGGCGCCGAGGACCACCGAGATGACCAGGCTCTGCCAGGGGGCGCTCATCAGGCCGAGGCCGGCGCCGTAGCCGATCGCGATGATCAGCATGCCGAGGATGAGGGTGGTCTTGGGGCCGTACTTGGCGGAGAGCCGGGCGTACACGGGGGCCGTGAACATCATCGTCAGACCGAGCGGGGCGACCAGGAGGCCCGCGACGACCATCGACTGGCCGAGGCCGTAGCCGGTCTCCTTCGGGAGCTGGAGCAGCTGGGGGAGGACGAGGGAGACGACGTAGAAGCTGACGCCGACCATGATCGAGGCCAGGTTGGTGAAGAGGACGGCCGGGCGGGCCGTGGTGCGCAGGTCGACCAGCGGGGCCTTCGTGCGCAGCTCGTAGCCGCCCCAGAGGAGGAGGACCGCGGCCGACGCGGCGAACAGGCCCAGCGTGAGGCCCGACGTCCAGCCCCAGTCGCTGCCCTTGGTGATGGGCAGGAGGAAGAGGACGAGGCCGGCGGAGAGGCCGAGCGCGCCGAGCAGGTCGAAGGTGCCTTCCGCGCGGACCTCGGACTCCGGTACGACGAGGAGGGTGAGGGCGATGGCGAGCACGCCGAGGCCGGCGGCGCCGTAGTAGAGGGCGTGCCAGTCGGCGTTCTGGGCGACCAGGGCCGCGGCGGGCAGGGCGAGGCCGCCGCCGACGCCGATGGAGGAGCTCATCAGGGCCATCGCCGAGCCGAGCTTCTCGCGGGGCAGCATGTCGCGCATCAGGCCGATGCCGAGCGGGATCGCGCCCATCGCGAAGCCCTGGAGGGTGCGGCCGACGATCATGGGGATCAGATCGCTGGTGACCGCGCTGACCAGCGCGCCGAGCACCATGACGGCCAGGCTGGATATCAGCATGCGCCGCTTGCCGTACAGGTCGCCGAGGCGGCCCATGATCGGGGTGGCGACGGCGCCGGAGAGCAGGGTGGAGGTCAGGACCCAGGTGGCGTTGCTGGGCGCGGTGCTCAGCAGCTGCGGCAGGTCCTTGATGACCGGGACGAGCAGGGTCTGCATTACCGCGACAACGATGCCCGCGAAGGCGAGGACCGGGACGAGGGGGCCGGTCGCTCTGCCGGTGGGCTGGTCGTTCGTCGTTTGTGTCATGTGAGGGACCAACCTGGTGTGCCTGGGCAACTATTCCGATGCTTTGGCCAGCTAACGATTTCTTGACCTTCTCTTGGGAAAAGGGGCGAGGTGGCGTGGACGGGGGCGACCGGGGACCGCGGGCCTAGGTCGATCGGCGGCGGAGGACCTGGGTCCAATTCCTGATGCCAGGAGCGTCGGTCGTTGAGAACATGACACTCATGCTCGGAGCCGCTGACGCCACCGCCCGCCTGTCCCGCCGTACCGCGCCCCCTGCCTGGCTGGTGGTGGCGCTCGCCTGCGCCGGACAGTTCCTGGTCGTGCTCGACGTGTCCGTCGTGAACGTGGCGCTGCCCTCGATGCGGGCCGATCTGGGGATGAGCGCGCAGGGCCTGCAGTGGGTCGTCAACGCCTACGCCATCGCCTTCGCCGGGTTCATGCTGCTCGGCGGGCGGGCCGGGGACCTGTACGGCCGTAAGCGGATGTTCCTCGTCGGGCTCGCCGTGTTCACGCTGGCCTCGCTGGCGGGCGGGCTGGCCCAGCAGGACTGGCAGCTGCTGCTCGCACGGGCCGTGCAGGGGCTCGGCGCGGCGGTGTTGGCGCCCTCGACGCTGACGATCGTCACGGCGGCGGTGCCGGAGGGCGCGGCGCGGGCGCGGGCCATAGGCACCTGGACGGCCGTCGGCGCGGGCGGCGGTGCGGCGGGCGGGCTCGTCGGCGGGGTGCTGGTGGACGTGCTGTCGTGGCGCTGGGTGCTGCTGATCAACGTGCCGGTGGGCGCGGTCGTGCTGGCCGGTTCGCTGCTGTGGCTCGTGGACAGCCGGGCCGGGGACGGGCGGCGGCTGGACCTGCCGGGCGCGGTGCTGGTGACGGCGGGGCTGGCGACGCTGGCGTACGGCATCTCGCAGACGGAGGCGTCGGGCTGGACGGCGACGGCCACGGTCGTGCCGCTGCTCGCGGGGCTCGCCCTGATCGGCGTCTTCGTCCTCGTGGAGTCGCGTACGGCGGCTCCGCTGATGCCGCTCGGGCTGTTCCGGGTGCGGGCGGTGTCGTCGGCGAACGCGGCGATGTTCCTGTGCGGGTCGGCGATGTTCTGCATGTGGTTCTTCATGACGCTGTACGCGCAGAACGTGCTCGGCTACACCCCGCTGGAGGCCGGCCTGGCCCTCGTGCCGAGCTCGCTGGCCGTGCTCCTCGGCTCCAAGCTCGCGCCCCGGCTCATGCCGCGGACGGGCACCCGCACGGTCGCGGTCGCCGGCACGCTCGTGGCCGTCGTCGGCTTCGGCTGGCAGTCGACGCTGAGCGTCACGGGCGGATACGTCACCTCGATCATGGTGCCGGGCATCCTCATGATGCTCGGCGCGGGCCTCGCGGCGACCCCGCTCGCGGCGCTGGCCACGTCCGGGGCGGAAGCGGGGGAGGCCGGGCTGGTCTCGGGGCTGGTCAACACCTCCCGCACGATGGGCGGTTCCCTGGGCCTCGCGGTCCTGTCGACGCTGGCGGCGGCCCGCACGGGCGGCACGGCGACGCCGGAGGCGCTGACGGAGGGGTATGCGCTGGCGTTCCGGGCGGGGGCGTGGGTGCTGGGCGGGGGAGTGGTGCTGATGCTGGTGTGGCTGCCGCGCAGGCCTGCCGGCCACTGACCCCGCCCTGCTACAGCCACCCCTGCTGACCCCTGCCCTGCCGGAGCCACCCCTGCTGGCCCCCGCCCTTCTACAGCCACCCCTGCTGACGCGCCTCCCGTAGTGCCTCCATGCGGTTGCGGGTGCCCGTCTTGCCGATGGCGGAGGAGAGGTAGTTGCGGACCGTGGACTCCGACAGGTGCAGCCTGGTCGCGATGTCGGCGACCGTCGCGCCGTCCGTCGAGGCGGTGAGGACGTCGCACTCGCGGGCGGTGAGCGGACTGGGCCCGGCGCTCAGAGCGGCCGCGGCGAGGGCCGGATCGATCACCGTCTCGCCGGTCAGTACGCGGCGGACGGCGGCGGCCAGTTCCTCCACGGGGCCGTCCTTGACCAGGAAACCGGCGGCGCCGGCCTCCATGGCCCGGCGCAGATAGCCCGGGCGGCCGAACGTCGTCAGGATCAGCACGCGGCAGTCGGGAACCTGGTCGCGCAGCTCGGCCGCGGCGTCCAGCCCGCTGCGGCCGGGAAGTTCGATGTCGAGGAGGGCCACGTCCGGGCGGTGGACGAGAGCGGCGTCCACGATCAGGTCCCCGGCCGACACCTGCGCCACGACCTCGATGTCCGGCTCCATCCCGAGGAGTAAGGCGAGAGCGCCGCGCATCATGCCCTGGTCCTCGGCGAGCAGAACCCGGATGGACTTGGCGGGACGGTGATCCCGGGGCATCTCGTTCACGGCCCAAGAGTAGGACGCGGGGCGCCCCGCGGAGCGCCCCGCCGGTGGTCAGCTACTCAGCGCACCTCCCGTGCGTACTGCGCCACCGTGATCCGGTCGATCAGCGGGGCGTAGCGCGAGCGCAGCAGCACTCCCGGGAAGGTGTCCGAGGCGTAGGTCGTGCCGTCGAAGTTCGGCAGTTCCTCGGAGCGGAAGGCGATCGTGTTCTGTCCCTTCTTCAGCTGGACCGGGACGGTCAGCTCCCAGAAGTCGTTCTGGTGGAAGGTGTGCGGGAAGCCGACCCGCTGGATCGCGCCGCCGTTGACGCTGATGTCGGCGTGACGGGCGAGCGGGTCCGGGTTGTAGTGGGTGGCCTCGGACTGCTCGGGGTTGGAGTAGCGGACGCGCAGCGCGTAGAGGCCGGGCTTGTCCGCGGTGACGGTGAAGGTCGCGGTGTTGCCGTTGCCCGGGGCGCCGCCGATGCCGGTGATCGCCGTACCGTCGGTGGCGAGTGACAGCGTCGCGAGCGTCGCCGTACCGGCGAGTGCCGCGTCCTGTGCCTCGTACGTCCGCGCCGGCAGCGCGTCCTCGGTGGGTGTGACCGTCAGGCGGTCGACGAGCGTCGGGGCCGAACCGCCGGTCACCGTCACCTTGTTGACGCCGCCCGAGAGGGAGACCGCCACCGCACGCCGGTCCTTGGACAGCCGTAGCACCTCATGTCCGTTGACCGAGACCCGGCCGTCGGCGCCGCCGAGGGTGTCGACCCTGAGGGTGGCCTCGCGGTCGGCGGGGGAGTAGACCCAGAACGTGGCCGTCTGGTTCTTGGCGAGCCGGGCCGCGCCCGATCCGGTGGCCGCCCGCTTCGGCAGGTCGTAGAGCGGCCGTGCACCGCCGCCCAGCCAGGCCAGTTCGCCCTCGTACACCTGCGTGCCGGCCGAGGCGTCGGGAAGCGCGAGGGTGAGGCGGTCGACGATGGCGTCGCCCTTGGTGGCGCGCTTGCCGTCGGCGCTCCGCGCGGCGAGGGTCAGGGTGTGCTCGCCCTTGGTGAGGTGGACCTTGGTGTCGGTGTGGTCCCACACCACCCACTTGTAGCCGAGCGGCAGGTACAGCTCCTGCTCGCTGTCCGCCTTGCCGTCCACGCGCAGGAAGACGTTGGTCGGACCCTGCTCCTTCACCTTGTCGAAGGTGTTGAGGGAGTTGGCGAAGACGCTCAGGTCGTAGGTGCCCTCCTCCGGCACGTCCACCGTGAAGTCGAGCGTGACGTCCGAGCCGGTGCGCAGGCCGCCCACGTCGTGGCCGCCGGAGGTGTAGAACTTGGACACGTCGCGCGGCGATCCCTCCGGCCCGTTCTTCGAGTACCCGGACCCGGTGTGGGCGGCGTCCTCCGCCTCGTACGAACCCTGCCAGCGCACGGGCGCGGTCTGCGTGCCCTTCGCCTTCCCGGCCGGGCTGAGGACGATCTCGTACGCCGAGGACTCCTTCAGCTCCGGCAGCGCGCCGTCGCCGAAGTCGACGACCACCTTGCCGTCGTCACCGACCTTCAGATTCGTCTCCGTGAGCAGCTTCGGGCCGGAGTTGTCGCCGACCTGCCCGCTCCAGTCGATCTCCTTCACCCAGGCGTGGACGCTGTCCCCGAAGACCTTCCTGGGGACGTGGTCGAAGATGATGTGGCCCTTGCCGTTGGAGCCGCCGAAGACCAGCCGGGACTGCTTCTTCCTCGTGTCGAGCGTGGCCACGCCCTGCATGGTGTAGTTCTCGCCCGGGAACGGCGGGTCGACCTCCACCGTGTGCCCGCTCATCGAGGCGTACGCGTTCAGCAGCCACCACTGGCCGTTGCCCCGGTTGGACTGCACCGCGGAGTCGGAGAGGTTGCCGTCGATGTTCCAGTACGCGATGTCGGCGTCCACCTTGGACTCCTCGATCGCGGAGACCCACTGGATCATCTGGCCGGGGACGGAGGTGTGGTAGTTGAAGGCGTACTCGTTGATGTTGACGGGGAGTTGGGTTCCTTCGCGGGCGGTGCCCTTGAACAGGTCCTGCTCCCAGGCCCGGTACTTGGCCACGCTCTGGCGCACCGCCTCCGGGTGGCTCAGTTCGTGCCAGGTGATGACGTCGGGCAGGGTGCCGGCGGCCAGGGCGTGGGTGAGGAAGCCCTGCACCTGGTCGTACAGGACGCTGGTGTTGGGCCCGGCGATACGGGCGTCGGGCATCCTGCCCTTGATGAGCTTGTACGCGGAGTCCCAGGCGGCGAAGTAGTCGTCGGGGTCGTTCAGCCAGCTGACCTTGTCGTAGCTCCACTCGCCGGTGCCGAACATGTTGCCCTCGGGCTCGTTGAACGGCACGAAGACGATGTTGTCCTGGTACTCCGTCGGCAGCTTCAGCACCTGGTCGACCTGCGTCGCGATCTTCTCCTCGTAGAGCTTGAGCTTCTCTGCGGGAGTGCTGCCCGGCCACTCGTACGGGAAGCCGCGGTGGATGTCGGTCATGTAGATGTACACGTCGCCGTCGGTGGAGTCGGCCAGCGGCCTGACCACCTCCAGCGCGTCGGCCCCCGGGTGCTGGGGGCCGTCCTGGGCCTTGGTGGAGACCGTGCGCAGGCCCATGCCCTCGATGAGGTTGTTGGTGGGGACGTCCGGTCCGTACACGCCGTAGAGGGTGCCGGAGGCACCGCCGTGGAACGCGCCGGTGTCGGAGCCGAGGTCGACGGTGAGCTGTCCCTCGCGGACCACGGTCACGGTCGCCTTCACCTCGCGCCCGGCCGCCGTGCCCGCCACCGTGAAGCTTCCCGGCCGGTCGTACTTCTCGGCCGGTACGGCGTCCCAGACGATCCGCGTGTCACGGTCGTAGCCGTCGGAGTAGGTGGAGCGGACCGCCGCGGGGAGGGACGGGGCGGTGCCGGTGGTGGTGCGGACCTCGAAGGACGTCTGCGAGAGCTGCTGGAGGGTGGGCACGGTCGCGACGGTACCGGCCACCTGCTCGGCGCTGAGCGCCGCGTGCCACACGGTGAAGTCGTCGATCGCGCCCTTGAGCAGGGGGTCCGGCCAGAAGGACTTGCCGATGTAGCCGGCGGCCGTCGCCGAAGTGCTCAGCAGGTCCCTGGCCTTGACGGTCGTAGCCGCCGAGGAGACCGCCACACCGTCGAGGTAGGTGGTCACGCGTCCGGCGGCGGTGTCGAGGGTGACGGTGACCGTCCGCCACCGGTCGGCGGGGAGCGGGGCGTACCCGGAGACCTGCGCCTCGGCGCCGCCTCCGCCGGTGGTCACGGCCGTGCGCAGGACCCCGCCGTTGGACGGGGTGGTGAAGAGGTACTTCGTGGTGTCGGTGCCCAGGTCGAAGATCCGCTGCCAGGCCGACTTGTCATCGCTCCACTTCACCCGGGCGGAGACCGTCAGGTCGCTCGCGTCCGCGAGCACCTCGCGGGGCAGCCGGACGTACGCGCCGGTGGAGGTGGGCGCCCCGCCGGGCAGGGCGAGCGCCTTGCCGCCGTCCGCGCCCACGACGGACTGCGCGGTGGACTGGTTCACCAGGGCCGCCGTCAGACCGTTGCCGGAACTGTCGGTGATCTTTCCGGAGGCGAGATCGTCCTGGTCGAAGGTGTAGTGGGCGACGGGCTGGGGCACCTCGGCCGCCTGCGCGGGCACGGCCGGCGCGGCCAGCAGGCCGGCGCCGAGGGCCAGCGCCACGGCGGCCGGGGCCCGGCGCGGGGCTGATCTGTCAGCGGATGGCATGGATCGCGTCCTCAATCCTGAAGTCTCGGTACATCGAACCGGTTCGATCGAAGCGTGGGGCAGCGGGAAACTCGCGTGACTGACGGGGATGGCGGCTCAGCGGCTCCAAGGAAGGCACGGAACCGGCGTCGGGTCGTCGGAAGGATCTGTTCATCGAACCGGTTCGGGGAAGCTAGCACCGGGAAACCGGGGCAGCAATCCCCTCGACCCGAAGAAATCCGGCGTTCTGTCGAGCGTGGATGTGCTGCCGAGGGTGTTGACAGGCGTCCGGTCTGTTCCTACTTTCACTTCAAGCGAACCGGTTCGACAGCCGGACGTCGCCTCTCTTCACCGTTCCCAGCCGCACGCGACCGGCGCTATGTTCCTCCCGGAGCAGCGAACCGGTTCGAGCAAGGAGTTCCCGTGAACATCGGTGAGATCGCCAAGCGGGCCGGTGTCTCGCGGAGCACCGTGTCCTACGCATTGAGCGGCAAGCGCTCGGTGTCGGAGGAGACCCGTCGCAAGATCCAGCGGGTCATCGACGAGCTGGGCTATCGGCCCAACGCCAGCGCGCGTGCCCTGGCCAACGGGCGGACCAGCACGATCGGCCTGGTGTTCCCGCCGGCCGGGAACCACTACACGGGGATGCAGCTGGACTTCATCGGCAGTGTGGTGGAGGCCGCAGCGGCCTTCGACTACGACGTCCTGCTCTCCCCGAGCGGTGTGGACAGCGACCGCTCGTTCCAGCGGCTGCTGGGGGAGCGGCGGGTCGACGGCGCGATCCTGATGGAGATCAGACTGGAGGACGACCGGGCCGCTCACCTGGCCGAGCTGGACTTCCCCGCCGTCGCCATCGGCCGCACCGCCCACCCGGAGCGCGGCTGGTGGGTCGGCCTGGACCACACCGCGCTGACCGCGGCGTGTGTGCACCACCTGGCGGATCTGGGCCATCGCCGGATCGCCTTCGTCAACCGGCCCGAGCAACTGCTGCGGACGGGGTACGAGTCCGCGCACCGCGGCCTGGACGGCTTCACCAAGGCCGCGGCCGAGCGTGGGCTGACCGTACGCACGTACTGCTGTGGGGACGACGCGGCCTCCGGGCAGGCGTGTCTGGCGCGGATCCTGCACGACGATCCCGCCACCACGGCCCTGGTCACCCTGAACGAGGCCGCTCTGGGCGGGTTGTACCGGGGGCTCGCCCAGGCGGGTCGCCATGTGCCGCGCGACTTCTCCGTCACGGGTGTCGTCGCCGGCCGGTGGGCGGAGACGGTGACCCCGCAGCTCACCGCGGCGGACGTGCCGGCGGAGGAGCTGGGCCGGCTCGCCGTCGACCTGCTGGTGGAACGGCTCGACCATCCCGACGCGCCGCCCCGGCACCACCTCCTCACCCCGCCCATCTCCCTGCGGGCCAGCACCGGTCCCTGCACAGCCTCCTGACCACAACCGCCTGGTTCACCTCACCTCACTTCACTTCACCTCAGCGCACTTCACCTCACCGGACGCACGAACGCTCACCGTGCCGTTCGCCGTGCCCGCCTGCGCCCGCCACCCCGTGCCTCGGCACCCGCATGCCCAGAACACCGGCACCCGCATGCCCAGAACAAAGGAACCCTCGCGATGAACAGCTCCTCCAGACAGCGCCGTCTGACCGGCGTGGCCGTCACCGCGCTCGCCGTGGCCGTCACCGCCACCGCCTGCTCCTCCGGCTCCGGCGGCAGCGCCGCCCAGGGCGCCGACAGCGGCACGTACACCGTCTGGGACCCGTACCCGCAGTTCGACAAGACCTCGGACTGGGCGAAGCTGCTGGACGAGTGCGGCACCAAGGCCGGTGTGAAGGTCAAGCGGACCGCCTTCGACACCAGCGACCTGGGCAACAAGACACTGCTGGCGGCGCAGCAGGGCAACTCGCCGGACGTCCTCGTCGTCGACAACCCGGTGGTGTCGACCCTGGCCGAGGCGGGCGTGCTCACCACGACCGACGACAACAAGCTGGACACCTCCAAGGTGGACCCCAACCTGCTCGCGGCCGGCCAGTCGGGCGGCAAGACGTACGGCACGCCGATCGGCGCCAACACCCTCGCCCTCTACTACAACAAGGACGTCCTGAAGGCGGCCGGCGTGGACGCCGCCTCCATCAAGGACTGGAAGTCGCTGACGGCGGCCCTCGCGAAGGTGAAGAAAGCCGGCAAGAAGGGCATCACCTTCTCCGCGATCGGTACCGAGGAGGGCAGCTTCCAGTTCCTGCCGTGGTTCTGGGGTTCGGGTGCCGAGCTGACCGAACTCGACTCCGCCCAGGCCGCCTCCGCCCTCTCCCTGTGGAAGGACTGGCTGCAGAACGGCTACGCCCCCAACTCGGTGCTCAACAACACCCAGACGACCAGCTGGCAGGAGTTCGCCGGCGGTGACTACGCGTTCGGCGAGAACGGCACCTGGCAGCTCGCCAACGCGAAGAAGACCGGCTTCGACTACGGGGTACTGCCCATCCCCGCCGCCACGAGCGGCAACGCGGCGGCCCCCACCGGCGGCGAGTTCGTCACCGTCCCGGTCCAGGAGGACTCCGGCCGCTACGCCACCTCCCAGAAGCTGGTCACCTGCCTGACCAGCGGCGAGAACCTCTACACCACCGACACCACGCTCTCCTACGTAGCCCCCACCAGCGAGGTCCAGGACAAGCAGGTGGCCGCGAACGCCGACCTCAAGCCGTGGGTCGACGCGGTCAAGGCGGCCAAGGGCCGTACCAGCGACGACCTCGGCACCAAGTACCCGAAGATCTCCGAGCAGATGTGGAGAGCCGTCCAGTCCGCCCTCAGTGGCTCCAAGTCGCCCGAGGACGCGCTGTCCGAGGCCCAGTCCGCAGCCAAGTGACCCGACCGCAAGGGTCGTTGATGCACCACACGACACAGCTCCCGGACCATCGGTCCGCGGCCGTCCGGACCGGGGCGGCCACCGCCGCCCCGCCACCGGCCCGCAGCGGGAAGCGCCGCCGTCCGACCTCCACCCAGTGGGCCGCCTGGGCATTCCTCGCCCCGGTGACCCTCTACCTCGCCCTCTTCTACGCCTATCCGCTCTACCGCAACCTCGACCTGAGCCTGCGCGACTACACCGTCCGCTCCTTCGTCCAGGGCGACGCACCGTTCACCGGCCTGGCCAACTACCGCAAGATCCTCGACGACCCGACCTTCGCACCGGCCCTGCTGCACACCGTGGTCTTCACCGCCGTGTGCCTGCTCTTCCAGTACGCCGTCGGGCTCGCCCTCGCGGTCTTCTTCCACCAGAACTTCCGGCTCTCGGCCACGCTGCGCGCCCTGTTCCTGGTCCCGTGGCTGCTGCCGCTGATCGTCTCGGCCTCCACCTGGTCGTGGATGCTCAACAGCGACTCCGGCGTCGTCAACGCCCTGTTGAGCGCCCTCGGATTCGACCCGGTGAACTGGCTGACCTCGCCGTCCTGGTCACTGACCTCGGTGACCGTCGCGAACATCTGGATCGGCGTCCCCTTCAACCTGGTCGTGCTCTACAGCGGCCTCCAGTCCATCCCGGCCTCGCTGTACGAGGCGGCCGCCCTCGACGGCGCGAACGCATGGCAGAGGTTCTGGCGGATCACCTTCCCGCTGCTGCGCCCGGTGTCCGCGATCACCCTGCTGCTGGGGCTCGTCTACACCCTCAAGGTCTTCGACATCATCTGGATCATGACCAAGGGCGGCCCGGCCGACTCCTCCACCACCTTCGCCACCTGGTCCTACCAGCTCGGCTTCGGCAACCTCCTGCCCGCCTTCGGCCCCGGAGCGGCAGTCGGCAACCTGCTCGTCGTCGCCGCCCTGGTCTTCGGCCTGGTCTACGTCCGGGCGCAGAGAAAGCAGGCGCTGTCATGAGCCGAACCCGTGGGCGTACGCGGGGGAAGACCACGATCGGCGTCCTGCTGACCGCGATCATGCTCTTCCCGGTCTACTGGATGCTCAACGTGTCCCTCACCCGCGACCAGGACATGCGCAAGAGCCCACCGGACCTGTTCCCCACCCATGGCACCCTGGCCGGCTATCGCACGGTCCTCGACGAGCAGTTGCCCTACCTCGGCACCAGCCTCGTCATCGGCCTCGGCACCGTCGTCCTCACCGTGGCCCTGGCCGCACCGGCCGGCTACGCCCTGGCCAAGCTGCGCCCGCGCGGCGGCGGCGTCCTGAGCTTCGTCCTGCTGGCGGCCCAGATGATCCCCGGCATCATCATGGCGATGGGCTTCTACGCCATCTACCTCCAACTCGGCCTGCTCCAGTCCGTCCCCGGCCTGATCGTCGCCGACTCCACCCTGGCCGTCCCGTTCGCGGTGCTGATCTTCACGGCGTTCATGTCCGGCATCCCCGGCGAACTGCTCCAGGCCGCGCAGATGGACGGCGCACAGGCCCTGCGCACCTTCTGGTCCGTCGTCCTGCCGATGAGCCGCAACGCCGTCGTCACGGTGTCCCTGTTCGCCTTCCTGTGGTCCTGGTCCGACTTCGTCTTCGCGAGCACCCTCGTCAACGGCGGCGCCCACGAGCCGATCACCCTCGGCATCTACCACTACATCGGCAACAACAACCAGGAGTGGAACGCCGTCATGGCCACCGCCGTAGTGGCCTCGCTGCCCGCCGCGGTCATCCTCGTCCTCGCCCAGCGCTACGTCGCCGCCGGCGTGACCGCCGGTGCCGTGAAGGACTGAGCCCCCACCCCCCTGCTCCAGAAACGAGTCACGCCCCATGACCGCCGCCCCCTCCGGTCCGGCCTTCTCCGTCCACGACATCCCGTTCAGCACGTACGGATCCTGGTTCGACATCTCGCCCGTGATCGCGGAGAAGACGTATGCCGAGGACCTCCACCTCGTCTCGCACCAGAACGGCATGCACGCCGTCCTGCGACTGGCCCCCCTGGACACGGCTTCGGCCGCCCGCGCCCAGACCCGCGTCGAGGCGACACCGGGCCTGCTGAGCTGGACGGCCGATCGCGGACGCGTCGACCTCGCGTACGAGGCACCGGACACCGTACGACTGCGGGGGAGCGGCCTCGACCTCGGCGTCTTCGCCGCCGCGCACACCCTGACCCCCTTCAGCGGGACGTACTTCTTCCACGACCCGGCGGCGAACGGGCACGTGTTCACCTCCTACGAGACCGGCCGCCGCTACCGCGTCACCGTGCTGTCCGGCACGATCGCCCGCACGGCCGGCGCCCAGGCCCTGGGCGGCGGCGAGCGCGGCGTCGCCGTGACCGTGCGGGCGGACGGCGGCTGGGAGATCGCGATCGAGGAACTCGACACCGCCCGGCCGCCGTACAGCTCCTCGGCTTCCTTCGACGACATCGTGGCGGCCGCGCGGGGCGCCTTCGCGGACTTCGTCGACGCCGTGGCCCCCTGGCGCTCGGACGCCACCCCGGCCGCCGAACTCGCCGCCTACGTCGTGTGGTCGGCGACCGTGGCGGCGAAGGGCCTGGTCACCCGGCCCGGTGTGCTGATGTCCAAGCACTGGATGGACAAGGTGTGGAGCTGGGACCACTGCTTCAACGCCCTCGCCCTCGCACCCGGTTGCCCGGAACTGGCCCAGGACCAGTTCCACCTGCCCTTCGACCACCAGGACGACAGCGGCGCCCTGCCGGACTCGGTCACCCACTCCGAGGTCCTCTACAACTTCGTCAAGCCGCCCATCCACGGCTGGGCCTTCGGCCACCTCAACCGTCGGCTCCCGACCTCGTTCGACCAGGCCCAACTGGCCGAGGTGTACGAGCGGTTGGAACGCTGGACCGGCTTCTGGCTCGCCGCCCGCCGCGCCCCCGGCGCCGACCTGCCCCACTACCAGCACGGCAATGACAGCGGCTGGGACAACGCCACCACCTTCGACCCCGAACGCGTGGTCGTCACCGCCGACCTGGCTGCCTTCCTCACCCTCCAGATGCGTGAACTCGCCGAACTGGCCACGGCGTTGAACAGACCCGGCGAGGCGAGCCGCTGGCGTGCCGCGGCCGAGGAGACGCAGACCGCCCTGCTCGACCAGCTCTGGACCGGAGACAGGTTCGTCGCCCGCTCGGCCGACACCGGGGAGACCTGGAGCAGCGCCAGCCTCCTCGACCTGATGCCCATCGCGCTGGGCGAGCATCTGCCCGCCGAGATCGCCGCCGCCCTCGCGGACCACATCAAGGCCCACCTCACCCCGTACGGCCTCGCCACCGAACTGCCCACCTCGCCGCACTACCTGGCCGACGGCTACTGGCGCGGCCCGATCTGGGCCCCCGCCACGGTCCTCGTCGAGGACGGCCTGCGCCGCGCCGGCCACGACCGCCTCGCCGACGACATCAGCGCCCGCTTCCGCGCCCTGTGCGAGACCCACGGGTTCGCCGAGAACTTCGACGCCCTCACCGGCACCGGCCTGCGCGACCGCGCCTACACGTGGACCGCGAGCAGCTACCTCCTGCTCGCACAGGCGCACGCACACCGAGACGGCGTCCTCACACGCCGGACGGGCTGAAAGAGGGTGCCTCCACCGGCAGTTCCGCCGTCACCACGAACCCTCGGCGCGACCCCGGCCCAGCCGTCAGCGTGCCGCCCGCCGCGGCGAGGCGTTCTGCCAGGCCCCTCAGGCCGGTGCCGCCGATGCCCTCGCGGGGGGTGGTGACGGGGGTGCCGGTGCCGTCGTCGGTGATGGTGAGGTGGGCGTGTTCCGGGGTGCCGGAGAGGGCGATCTCGCAGTGGGTGGCGTCGCTGTGGCGGACGACGTTGGTGACCGCCTCGCGCACCACCCAGCCCAGCAGGGCCTCGGTGCGCGGCGCGAGCGGAGGGCCTGACCGGGTGATCCGAGGGGTCACACCCGCCGCCGACAGGGCCGAGCCCGCGCGGTCCAGGTCCGTCGCCAGGCTCCCGTCCCGGTAACCCGTCACCGCCTCCCGGATCTCCGTGAGCGCCTGCCGGCCGACGGACTCGATGTCGACGACCTGGGCCAGCGCGGCGTCCGGATCGCGAGCCGCCAGCCGCCGCGCCGCCTCCGACTTGACCACGATGACGGAGAGGGTGTGACCGAGCAGGTCGTGCAGATCGCGGGAGAAGCGCAGGCGTTCCTCCTCGACCGCGCGCCGGGCCAGTTCCTCGCGGGCGGCCCGCAGTTCCCGTACCGCCTCGGACAAGGAGAGGATCGCCGCCGTCACGATCGTCGAGATCCAGGTGGCGTACGCGATGTCGAGGCCGCCCCAGCCATCCCGTACGAAGGCCGTCGCCCCGGCGAGCACGGTCACCGCGGCACCCGTCCAGCGCAGCCGCGGCATCCGTACGGCCGCCCCGGTCGCCAGCCCGAGCAGCGGGAAGAACAGCAGCCAGGAACCGCCGTACCCCATGCCGAGCCCGCAGGTCACCGCGGCCAGCGCGGCCAGCGCGACCTGGGTGGAGGGGGACTCGCGCTTCTCCTTCACGAAGGCGCGGGTCGCTATGTAGATGTAGAGCGAGTTGAAGACGAACAGGCCCAGGCCGCCGATCCACGGGTTGGGGGTCCGGCCCTGGAAGAGGTTGGAGAAGGAGCCCATCCCCAGCAGCAGCCACGGCAGCAGGGCGAAGCCGGTGGGGTGCGGGGCCGGCGTGCACGACACCTTGCGCATCCAGGACATGTCCCGTCCCCCGTTCACCGGTTCGGTCGTCGGGTCCGTCCTCGGCCCCGTCCTCAGTGTCATGCCTCCGACGTTACGGATCGAGGCCCGCGTCCGGCAGGGCCGCCTGTCCGCACTCCGGCAGGACAAATGTCACGGACGGGAGGGGCGGGCCGTGGCACCATGGCGACCTGACACTCCGTCAGGAGCCTTCACAACTGCGGTGTGCTCGGCTATACAGAGGTCGCCGGACTGGAACGCGTTCTAGATCGGCCCGCGACGACCTCGGTGCGGCCGACGGTGCGGACGGCCGTACCGGGGTCTTGACCGAAGCCACTGTCAGGAGCCGTATGCCCATCGACGCAGCCAAGGCCCTCGCCGCCGAACCCCGGACCGGCGAGATCTCCTGGAACTCCAAGGACGTCCAGCTCTACCACCTGGGCATCGGCGCGGGCATCCCGGCCACCGACCCCGACGAGCTGCGCTACACCCTGGAGTCCCGTCTGCACGTCCTGCCCAGCTTCGCCACCGTCGCCGGCTCGGGCTCGCCCGGCGTGATCAGCGGACTGTCCATGCCGGGCATCGACGTCGACCTCGCCCGCGTCCTGCACGGCGGCCAGTCGCTCACCGTCCACCGGCCCCTCCCGACGGCGGGCACCGCCACCGCCACCCACCGCGTCGCCGCCGTCCACGACAAGGGCAAGGCGGCCGTCCTGGTCCTGCGGACCGAAGTCGCCGACGCCGAGGGCCCGTTGTGGACCAACGACGCCCAGATCTTCATCCGCGGCGAGGGCGGCTGGGGCGGCGACCGAGGCCCCTCCGCCCGCCTCGACCCCCCGGCCGGCGAGCCCGACCGGACCGTCGAGCGGCCCGTCCGCGAGGACCAGGCGCTGCTCTACCGCCTCTGCGGCGACTGGAACCCGCTGCACGCCGACCCCGAGTTCGCCAAGGTCGCCGGGTTCGAGCGGCCCATCCTGCACGGGCTGTGCACCTACGGCATCACGCTGAAGGCCGTCGTCGACACGCTGCTCGGCGGCGATGTGACCCGGGTGCGGTCCTACGTCACCCGGTTCGCCGGGGTCGTGTACCCCGGGGAGACCCTGCGCATCCGCATGTGGCGGCAGGACGGTGCCGTACGGGTCGCGGTCAGCGCGGTCGAGCGGGAGGACGCGCCCGTCCTCGCCGACACCGTCGTCGAACACTCCTGAACCCAGAACGCCGTACGAGGGGAGCCCGCACCATGCGCGCAGCCGTACTGCACGAGACCGGCCAGGACAAGCTGGAGGTCCTCGACGACGTCGAGGCGGTGGGCTTCGGGCCCGGCCGGGTGAGGGTCCGGGTACGGGCCACCGGGCTGTGTCACTCGGACCTGTCCGCGATGAACGGCGTACTGCCCCAGCCCGCGCCCTTCGTACCCGGCCACGAAGGCGCCGGCGAGATCGTCGAGGTCGGGGAGGGCGTCCGTGACCTGAAGCCCGGTGACCGGGTCGTCGTCTGCTGGCTGCCCGCCTGCGGTGCCTGTGCCGCCTGCAAGCGCGGCCAGACCGAACTGTGCCTGGCCGGGTTCATGAACGCCGGCACCCCCAACTTCAAACGCCCCGCCGGGGACGTCTTCGGCTTCGCCGGCACCGGAACCTTCGCCGAGGAGGTCGTCGTCGACGCAGGCTGCGCGGTGCCGATCCCCGACGACGTGCCCTTCGACATCGCCGCCCTCATCGGCTGCGGGGTGACCACCGGGCTCGGTGCCGCGCTCAACACCGCCGACGTGGAGGCCGGCTCGTCGGTCGCCGTCATCGGCTGCGGCGGCGTCGGCATCTCCGCGATCCAGGGCGCCCGGCTCAAGGGCGCCGCCGAGATCGTCGCCGTCGACCCGGTCGCCTCGCGCCGCGAGTCCGCGCTCCGGTTCGGCGCCACGAAGGCGGTCGCCCCGGACGGGCTGGCCGACGCCAAGCAGCAGGTCACGGCCGGTGAGGGCTTCGACTACGTCTTCGAGGTCGTCGGCAGGTCGGCCACCGCCCGCACGGCCTACGAGAACACCCGGCGCGGCGGCACCCTCGTCGTCGTCGGCGCGGGCGCCATGGACGACTTCCTCCAGCTCAACATGTTCGAGCTGTTCTTCGACGAGAAGCGGATCCTGCCGTCCATGTACGGCGGCGGAGACGTCCTGCGCTCCTACGAGCGCACGATCGCCCTCTGGCGCGCGGGCCGTATCGACCTCGCCGGCCTGATCACGCACCGGGTGCCGCTGGCCGACATCAACGAGGCCCTGGACCAGATGCGCACGGGCACGGCCCTGCGCACCTGCATAGAGATCTGAACCCACCTGCTGCGAAGGGGCGTTGATGTCACTGCCACTCGAAGGCCTCGCCGCGATCGTCACCGGCGCCGGGCGCGGGCTCGGCCGGGCAGAGGCGCTCGAACTCGCCCGGCTCGGCGCGGCCGTCGTCGTCAACGACTACGGACAGCCCGGCCGGGACGGCTCGGGCGAGGCCTCCGCCGGGCCCGCCGAGGAGGTCGCCGCCGAGATCCGCGCGACGGGCGGCACGGCAGTCGCCCACACCGGGGACGTCGCCGACTTCCAACAGGCCTCGGCACTGGTCGAGTTGGCCGTAGCCGAGTTCGGCAAGCTGGACATCCTGGTCAACAACGCGGGCATCCTGCGCGACCGTATGGTCTTCTCCATGGCGGAGGGTGAGTGGGACTCGGTGATCCGGGTCCATCTCAAGGGACACTTCAACACCGTCCGTTTCGCCGCCGCGCACTGGCGCGAGCGGTCCAAGGCGGTGGGCGGGCCGGTGTACGGACGGATCGTGAACACCTCCTCGGAGGCGTTCCTGGCGGGCTCGGCCGGGCAGCCCAACTACGCGGCCGCGAAGGGCGGCATCGTCGGGCTCACCACCTCCACCGCCCTCGCGCTCGCCAAGTACGGCGTCACCGCCAACGCCATCTGCCCGCGCGCCCGCACCCGGATGACCGAGGACGTCTTCGCCGGCCTCGCCCGGCCGGACGACGGACTGGACCCGCTCGCCCCGGAGCATGTCGCCCCGCTCGTCGGCTACCTGGCCTCACCGGCCGCCGCCCGGGTCAACGGCCAGCTGCTCGTCGTCCACGGCGGCATGGTGGCCGTCGTCGAACGGCCGCGGATCGCCGCGAAGTTCGACAGCAAGCAGGAGACGTTCACCTACGACGAGCTCGACGCGCTGCTCACCTCGCACTTCGCCGGGCGGCCGGCGGGAGAGACGTTCGGGGCGGCGGAGGTGCTGGGGCTGAAGCGGGCCTGACGCGGGACCGGAGGCGGCGGTGGAAATGGGAACGGCCCCGTCCCTCGTGAGGACAGGGCCGTATGCCGTTGCTAGCGCGGCGTCAGGCGGCCGTCTCGGTCTCCTCGACCGGCTTGCGGTGACGGCCGCGGGGGGCCGTCTCGCCGTCCTGGGCGGACACCGGGCCCCGGTGCCTGCCGTGACCGGCGGCCTTCTGAACGTCGTGAACGTCGGCCGGCCCCGGCTGGGTCGTGCTGGCGTTACTCATCGGAAAACTCACCCCGTCAACATGATCTTTCTTACAGCCGGGCGAGTTTAACCAGAGCACCATGGGCCGAATCCAGGCGCCCACGCCAACCGCCACTACTTCGTTACAAGACCGCCCAACGGGGCTTGCTGGAGCGGCACGGGGCGCTGCCGCGCGGGGGGCGAGGGGGCCTTTGGGGGTGCCGGGTGCTGTTGTTGGGCGGGTGCGGCGGCGTCGTGGCTTGTCGCGCAGTTCCCCGCGCCCCTTGAGGGGGTTTCCCTGTGCGGCGTTTCCCAGCCGGCGACGCCGCACCCCATCTCCTGTGTCGCGTACGGCAGTTGCAGCACCCCCTCCCGGGTCCACCAACCCGACCCCGCCAACCACCCTTCCGGTGCCGGGAGATGGCGTACCTGGCGTTCGGCCGCGCTCCAGACGCCGACCCAGGTGCCGGCCGGGCCGTCGATGCGCAACGCCACCCCGCAGCCCTCCGGGGTCAGCACCTGGCCCGGCTGGATCGCGAACGGCGTCACCACGCAGTCGGGCATCCGCAGGCACTCCGGGAAGCGCACCGGAAGCGTGCTGCCCAGCACGCCCCAGCCCAGCCGTTCCCGACCCGGCGAGGGAGCGTCCGACCGGATCAGCAGCAGCCCGCTGTCCGGGTCGGCGAGCGCCAGCCGGTCGTCGCTGTCGTCCGTGATCTGCAGCAGCGGAGAGACCTCGCCGCCCCGCTCCAGGTCGACCACGACGGCCTTCGTACGGCCCCCGGACTCCCGGTCCAGGGCCAGCATCCGCCCGCCCCGGTCCAGCCACACCCCGCCCGAGCAGCGCCCCGGGACCTCCGCGAGCCGCTCGGGCCCGAAGGCACCCCCCGCCACCAGCCACACCGCGCTGGAGCGCCGGCCGACCGCGAGGGCGTACGCCTTGTCGCCGCCCGGCGCCGGGGGCAGCAGCCGCAGCCGGGTCTGCTCGTCCGGGCACTGCACCGCGCCCAGCGGCAGCTCACCGGTGCCGGGGCCGGTCGGGTACAGCAGCGAGAACAGGTGCCGTCCGTCGGTCCGGCGGCAGATCAGGACCCGCCCGTCGCCCATCGGCTGCACCTCGGTGCCGGGCTCCTCCGGCTGATGGGCGGGCAGCGGCACGGCATACGGCTCGGGGCCGTCCAGGGTCCACCGCTCCGGGAACCAGCAGTCCCCGGACGGCGCGAGACGGGCGGCGTAGGAACCGTCCGCCGTGATGCTGCACCCCGCCCGAGGCGCGTCGCCGTCCTCGTGCTCCGCCGCAGGCTCGATCGCACAGGCCGTCATGGTCCGGTCACCTCCGGTAACGAAGCTAGTTTTCGCACGCGCGGGCGTGGGATCGACGAGGTTCGGCTTCACACAAAGGGGTGGCCCAGGAACGATTCGCCTGAGGTAACGGGGGTGATTGTGCTGGGCGGGCCGGAGGTGGCCGCGGGCCGATCGGCAGCGTCGCGCCCGCAAAGACCACCGCAACCATCAAGTGGGGAACCACGACGGCGATCAGCCACCTACGCGAGAGCGGCGCCGGTTCAGGCGCACAGAGGTGCCCAGGTAGCCTTTCCTTCGTGCCCCGTCTGTCTGAAGTCATCGCCGCGCTGGAGACCCTGTGGCCCGCCGAGCGGGCCGAGTCCTGGGACGCGGTCGGCACCGTCGTGGGCGACCCCGACCAGGAGGTCTCCCGGGTCCTGTTCGCCGTCGACCCGGTCCAGGAGATCGTGGACGAGGCGGTGAAGCTGGGCGCCGACCTGCTGGTCACCCACCATCCGCTCTATCTGCGCGGTACGACGACCGTCGCGGCCTCCACCTTCAAGGGCCGGGTCGTGCACACGCTGATCAAGAACGACATCGCCCTGCACGTGGCGCACACCAACGCCGACACCGCCGACCCGGGAGTCAGCGACGCGCTGGCCGGCGCCCTGGACCTGCGGGTCGTAGGACCGCTGGTGCCGGACGCGAACGACCCGGCGGGCCGCCGGGGTCTGGGCCGGATCTGCGAACTCGACCACCCGCTGACCGTCCGTGAACTCGCCGCCCGCGCCGCCGAGCGGCTGCCCGCCACCGCGCAGGGCATCCGCGTGGCCGGCGACCCCGAGGCGACGGTCCGCACGATCGCCGTCAGCGGCGGCTCCGGCGACAGCCTCTTCGACCAGGTCCGGGCCGCCGGCGTCGACGCCTTCCTCACCGCGGACCTCCGCCACCACCCGGCGTCCGAGGCCGTGGCCCACAGTCCTCTCGCGCTGCTCGACGCGGCGCACTGGGCCACCGAGTGGCCCTGGTGCGAGCTGGCCGCCACCCAGCTCGACGAGATCTCCGACCGCAACGGATGGGACCTGCGCGTCCACGTCTCGAAGACGGTCACCGACCCCTGGACCGCCCACGCGGCATCCACCGTCACCGACACAACTGGAGCCCCCAACTGAACGCCGCGCCCGCCGACCAGATCCGCCTCCTCGACGTCCAGGCCCTCGACGTCCGGCTCCAGCAGCTCGCGCACCGGCGGAGGTCGCTGCCCGAGCACGCCGAGATCGAGTCGCTGACCAAGGACCACACCCAGCTGCGCGACCTGCTCGTGGCCGCGCAGACCGAGGAGAGCGACACCGCCCGCGAGCAGACCAAGGCCGAGCAGGACGTGGACCAGGTGCGCCAGCGCGCCACCCGCGACCAGCAGCGCCTGGACTCCGGCGCCATCACCTCCCCGAAGGACCTGGAGAACCTCCAGCACGAGATCGCCTCCCTCGCCAAGCGCCAGGGCGACCTGGAGGACATCGTCCTGGAGGTCATGGAGCGCCGGGAGTCCGCGCAGGAGCGGGTCGCCGAGCTGACCGAGCGGGTCGGCGCCGTGCAGGGGAAGGTCGACGACGCGACCGCCCGCCGGGACGCCGCGTTCGAGGAGATCGACGGCGAGGTGGCCACCGTGACGAAGGAGCGCGAGGTCATCGCGAGCGCTGTCCCGGCCGACCTGCTCAAGCTCTACGACAAGCTGCGCGAGCAGCAGGGCGGCATCGGCGCGGCCAAGCTGTACCAGCGCACCTGCCAGGGCTGCCGCCAGGAGCTCGCCATCACCGAGCTGAACGAGATCCGCCAGGCGGCTCCGGACACCGTCGTGCGCTGCGAGAACTGCCGCCGGATCCTGGTGCGTACGGCCGAGTCCGGCCTTTAAGAGCCCAGGGAGTCTGTGCCGTGCGGGAGTTCATCGTCGAGGCCGACGGCGGGTCACGGGGCAACCCGGGGCCCGCGGGCTACGGAGCGGTCGTGATCGACGCGGCGACGGGCCAGACGCTGGCCGAGGCGGCCGAGTACATCGGCGTCTCCACGAACAACGTCGCCGAGTACCGGGGTCTGGTGGCCGGTCTGCGCGCCGCGTACGACCTGGACCCGGCGGCCACGATCCACGTCCGCATGGACTCCAAGCTCGTCATCGAGCAGATGTCGGGCCGCTGGAAGATCAAGCACCCCGACATGAAGCCGCTGGCGTTCGAGGCGGCGCGTGTCTACCCGGCTGCCCAGGTGACGTACGAGTGGATCCCCCGCGAGCAGAACAAGCACGCGGACCGGCTGGCCAACGAGGCGATGGACGCCGGGAAGCGGGGGGAGCAGTGGTCGGCGGCGGCTTCGACGGCGGAGCTGGAGGCGGCTGACGCGAGGGCCGCGAGGGCTGCGAAGGGGGCCGCCGAGCCGGAGCCGTCCGGCCCGCCGGGAGACGCTGCCGCGGGCGCGGCACGGGCGCGTGCGGCGCTGGCGGAGGGACGCGGCTCGGCCACTGCATCCGCTTCCGCTTCCGCTTCCGCTGCCGACGCCGAGTCCAGGGCCAAGGCCGAGGGAGATGTCAGGGCCGCCCGTACCGTGGCCGCGCCCTCGTCCGGCTGGGCCCCCGCCGACATGGGCGCGCCCGCCACCTTCGTCCTGCTGCGGCACGGCGAGACCCCCCTCACCCCGCAGAAGCGGTTCTCCGGCAGCGGCGGTACCGACCCGGCCCTCTCCGACGTCGGCCGGGACCAGGCCGAGCGCGTCGGCGCCGCCCTCGCCCGGCGCGGCACCATCCAGGCGATCGTGGCGTCGCCGCTCGCCCGTACCCGGGAGACCGCCGGGATCGTCGCGGCCCGCCTCGGCCTGGAGGTGACCGTCGACGACGGTCTGCGCGAGACCGACTTCGGCGCCTGGGAGGGGCTCACCTTCGGCGAGGTGCGCGAGCGCTACCCCGAGGACCTCAACGCCTGGCTGGCCGACCCGGAGGCCCGCCCCACCGGCGACGGCGAGAGCTTCGCGGCGACCGCCACCCGGATCGCCGCCACCCGCGACAAGCTGGTCGCGGCCCACGCCGGCCGCACCGTCCTGCTCGTCTCGCACGTCACGCCCATCAAGACGTTCGTCCGCCTCGCCCTGGGCGCCCCGCCCGAGTCCCTGTTCCGCATGGAACTCTCGGCGGCCTCCCTCTCGGCGGTGGCGTACTACGCCGACGGCAACGCGAGCGTACGGCTCTTCAACGACACGTCACACCTGCGCGCCTAGCCCGGCCGCCGCGCGGGCCAACGCCTCCACCCGCCCCCAGTCCCGCGCCGCCACCGCGTCCGCCGGGAGCATCCAACTGCCGCCCACGCAGCCGACGTTGGGGAGCGCGAGATAGTCGGCTGCCGTCGCCGGGCCGATGCCGCCCGTCGGGCAGAACCGGGCCTGCGGCAAGGGTCCGGCCAGCGACTTCAGATACGCCGTACCGCCCGCCGCCTCGGCCGGGAAGAACTTCATCTCCCGCACCCCGCGCTCCAGCAGCGCCACGACCTCCGACGTCGTGGACACCCCGGGCAGGAACGGCACCCCGGACGCGCGCATCGCGTCCAGCAGTACGTCCGTCCAGCCGGGGCTGACCAGGAAACGCGCGCCCGCCGTGACCGAGTCCGTCACCTGCTCCGGCGTGATCACGGTGCCCGCCCCGACCACCGCGTCCGGCACGGCGTCCGCGATGGCCCGGATCGCCTGGAGCGCGGCCGGCGTCCGCAGGGTCACCTCGATCGCGGGCAGCCCGCCCGAGACGAGGGCGCGGGCCAGCGGTACGGCGTCGGAGGGGTCGTCGACCACGACCACGGGGACGACGGGCGCGAGATCCAGCACGGAGGCAGGCAGGGGAGAGGGCATGGCCTCATCCTGTCGGCATCAAGCACAGTGCGCAAAGGTCATTGCGCATACTGCAACGCGCTGCGGCTGTGCCTCAGTGGATCTCCGCCACCAGCACGTCCAGCGTCCACGCCTTCCCCGCCCTGGCCGGCGCCTCCACCTCCACCTCGTACCCGAGATCCCGCAAGGCCTCCACCAGCCCGGCCGGGTCCTTCGGCGCCGCCCCGGCCGTCAGCAGGCTCCGTACGATCCGGCCCTTCGTGGCCTTGTTGAAGTGGCTGACGACCTTCCGGGTCGGCGCGTGCAGCACCCGTACCGTCGCCGTCCGCCCGGCCACCTCGCCCTGCGGCTTCCACGCCGTCGCGTACGCCGACGACCGCAGATCCAGTACCAGCCCGTCCCCGGCCGCCTCGGGCAGCACCCGCGCCATCGGCTCCCGCCAGTGCGCGCCGAGCGCCCCGAGACCGGGCAGCCTCACGCCCATCGAGCAACGGTAGGAGGGGATGCGGTCGTTGACACGCACCGCGCCCCACAGGCCCGAGAACACCAGCAGCGACCCGGCCGCCCGCTTCTTCGCCGCCGCGTCCAGCGACGCCAGGTCGAGGGCGTCGTACAGCACACCGGTGTAGATCTCCCCGGCCGGCCGCGCCCCCGCCGAGAGCAGCCCGACGTTCTTCGCGACCTCCCCGCGCAGCCCCTCGCTCAGCCCGAGGACGTCGCGCGCCTTGTCCTCGTCGCCGCCGCACAGCTCGACCAGCTCATTCAGCACGGCCTGGCGGGCTTCGGTCAGCCCCGGCAGGGACAGCGACTCCAGCTTCAGCGAGGCACCCCGACCGGACGAGGCCTTCCCCTCGGAAGGCGGCAGCAGGACAAGCACACGTACTCCTTCTCTCAAAACTCCGACACCGAGGGTACGGCGTGCCGGTCGGCGGCCCGCGCCCTACGCTCGACTCATGCCCCGCCGCCACATCCGGGTGACCGGCGCCCCCGAGGCCCCCCTCCGGGCCGCCCTCACCGCGCTGCGTACCGAACTCGGCGTCCCCGGGAGCTTCCCGCCCGAGGTGCTGGCGGAGGCCGAGCGCGCCGCGAAGGCCCCGGCCCGCCCGCCGTACGACGCCACCGACATCCCCTTCTTCACCGTCGACCCTTCCACCTCCACCGACCTCGACCAGGCCCTGCACCTGTCCCGCCAGGGCACCCGCGCCGGGACCGGCAGCGGCTACCGCGTCCGGTACGCCATCGCCGACGTCGCCGCCTTCGTCGTACCGTCGGGCGCGCTCGACGGCGAGGCCCACCGGCGGGTGACGACCCTCTACTTCCCCGACCTGCGCATCCCGCTGCACCCCGAGTCGCTGAGCGAGGGCGCGGCGAGCCTGCTGCCCGGCCAGGACCGGCCCGCCGTGCTGTGGACGATCGACCTCGACGCGGACGGCCGTACGCTCGCCGTCGACGTCCGCCGCGCCCTCGTCCGCAGCCGGGCCAAGCTGGACTACGCGGGCGTGCAGAAGGAGATCGACGGCGCGACGGCCGAGGAGCCGCTCGCGCTGCTCAAGGAGATCGGGGAGCTGCGGGAACGGCTGGAGGTCGAGCGGGGCGGGATCTCGCTCAGCGTGCCCGAGCAGGACATCGTCGAGCGCGACCACACCTACGAGCTCGCCTATCGCGCCCCGCTGCCGGCCGACGGCTGGAACGCCCAGATCTCCCTGCTGACCGGCATGGCCGCGGCCGACCTGATGCTGGCCGGCGGCACGGGCATCCTGCGCACCCTCCCACCCGCCCCCGACGGCGCCGTCGGCCGGCTCCGCCGTACCGCGCACGCCCTGCGCATCGACTGGCCGCACCACGTCTCCTACGCCGGACTCGTCCGCTCCCTGGACCCGCACCGCCCGCACCACGCGGCGTTCCTCCAGGAATGCACGACCCTGCTGCGCGGCGCCGGATACACGGTCTTCCACGACGGCACCCTCCCGGCCATCACCACCCACTCCGCCGTGGCCGCCCCGTACGCCCACTGCACGGCCCCCTTGCGCCGCCTCGCCGACCGCTACGCCTGCGAGATCTGCCTCGCGGTGGCGGCGGGGCAGCCGGTGCCCGACTGGGTGCGGGCCGGCCTCGACGCGCTGCCCGCGCGGATGGCCGAGGGGGCCCGGCGCGCGGGCACGGTGGAGCGGGAGTGCCTGGACCTCGTCGAGGGGGCGCTGCTGAAGGACCGGGTCGGGGAGGTGTTCGACGGCTGGGTGGTGGACGTGGAGGAACGCCGTCCTGCCGTCGGGACGGTCCAGTTGGAGTCCCCGGCGGTCATCGGCCGGATCGAGAACACCGACGGGGACCGTCTGCCGCTGGGCGAGCGGCTCAGGGTCCGCCTCACCCGAGCGGCGAAGGTGCGGTTCGAGCCCGCTTGACCGCCTGGACGAGGTCGGCGGCCTCGTCGCAGTGCAGGCGCACGAGGCGGACGTCCCGCCGGCGGCCCAGGAAGGTGAAGTGGGCGACGGGCTCGGCGAGTTCGACCGTCACGGTGGTCTGCGCGCCGATCGCGAGGTTGAGCTCCCCGTCGGCCCGCTCATGGGTGGTGCGCAGCTCGCGCCGTACGTGCGCGATGTTCTCCAGCGGTATGCGCAGATCGACGTGCGCGGCGCGCCGGACGCGCAGGAAATGGGCGTCGAGGACGTGGGGCCGTACGACGGAGGCGGCGTGCATCCCGACGACGAGCACGACGGTGTACACGTCCAGCATGAACACCACCCGGTGCACGGCCGGAAAGTCCCGCAACAGAACAGCCATGGTGAGCGACTCGATCACGCACACGAACGCGAACCCGAACATCATCGGGCCCTGCCCGCGCGCGTACCCGAAGGCGGTGCCACCGTCGCCGATCCCCTGCCGGCGCCGGGTCACCCACAGCCCGAGACTGACGAGGAGCCGCAGCTCGTGCCGGACGAGGGCGAGCAGGGACCGTACCGAGGCCCGCATCACGGCCCGTCTCCTTCCGTGAGGATGCGCAGGGTACGGCGGATGGCCTCCGCCTGCGCCGGGGCGAAGTCGGCGTAGAAGGCGCGCAGGAAGCTGTTGTCGGGGTCGACGCCGACCGGCCCCGGGAACAGGTCGCGAGGCAGGCAGTCGGCGAGGGCACGGGCCGCCTCGTCCACGCGCGGGTCGGCGGGGTCGGCGTCGGCCAGCTGGTCGAGCAGGGCGTACGCGGCGAGGGCCCGCTCCTGGCCGCCGGGCCGGGCGAGCGCGCCGCCCAGGGCGCCCATGAACTCCTCCCGTGCCTCGGGACCGGCCGTGGTCTCGATCAGCGCGAGCATCTCGCGGTCCTTGGCGGCCATCGGGGAGTCGCCGCCGATGTGCGCCATGTCCTGGAACAGCGCGGCCAGCCTCGGCGACACCGGCCCCTCGGCCGGCAGCCCGCCCTCCGTCTCCAGCAACGCCCGCAGCCGCTCCCGCCGCTCCCGGATGGCGTCCTCCTGTCGGGCGAGATCCTCATCCAGCTCGGTGAGCACCTCGACCAGATCCTTCCCTGCGTCCTCGGCCAGCACGTCCCGCACCTCCGCGAGCCCGAGCCCCAGCTCGGTCAGCCGCCGGATCCGCGCGAGCACGACCGCGTGCCGCAGCGTGTACTCCCGATAGCCGTTCGGCCGCCGCTCCGGTTCGGGCAGCAGGCCCTGGTGGTGGTAGTGCCGCACGGTCCGCGTGGTCACGCCTACGGTGGCGGCGAGTTCTCCGATCCGCATGGGATCAGTAGAGACGTTGACGTCGCGGCAGGGTCAAGCGGACGCGGACTCGTCGCCTGCCGGTGGCGCTGCCGGTGTGCCACGATCGAGGGAACGGTTCCCGATCTCACGGCCAGGTGATCAACCGATGTCCCAGTCTGGCGAGCGACAGAAGGAGGGGCGTGACATGACTGCCATGGCCCACGAGCCGCTCACGCAGGAAGAGGTCCTGCTGGAGGGCTTTCTCGCCCTGGACACCCCGGAGGGTTTCCGGGCCGAGTTGATCGAGGGGGAGATCGTTGTGACGCCGCCGCCGGACGGGGATCACGAGGACTACATCAATCTGATCATGAAGCAGGTGATCAGGAGGTCCCGGACCGACATGGACTTCTCCGGAAACAAGGGGCTGAAGCTGCAGAGCGGAGGCGGCTGCCCGAAGGACCACGTGATCCCGGACGGCACCATCGCTCCCACGAAGCTGCGGCTCTACCGGGGCGCCGACTCCTGGATGCCCTGCGAGGGCGTCGCCCTGGTCCTGGAGGTGACGTCCACCAAGCCCAAGGCCGACCGCGAGGCCAAGAGCCGCTGCTACGCCCGCGGTGGCATCCCGCTCTACCTGCTCGTCGATCGCGAGGCATCTTCGATCACGCTGTTCAGCGACCCGGAGAAGGACGACTACCGAGAGCACTGCACGCGCCCCCTCGGCAAACCCCTCGCCCTCCCGGAGCCCTTCGCCTTCGACCTGGACACGTCGGACTTTCTCTGAGCACCTCACTCTGGTTCCGTCGGCGCGATCAGCACGGCCGTGGCCGGCTCGGTCCTGGCGACGGCCGCCCCGTCCGGGCCGGTAACATGGTCCGCACGGCAGACGAGCCGGGCGGACGGCCGCGTGGAGCTCCCCAGGGAGCTTCCCGAGGAACGTCCGGGCTCCACAGGGCAGGGTGGTGGCTAACGGCCACCCGGGGTGACCCGCGGGACAGTGCCACAGAAAGCAGACCGCCGGGGACCTCGGTCCTCGGTAAGGGTGAAACGGTGGTGTAAGAGACCACCAGTGCTCAGGGTGACCTGAGCAGCTAGGTAAACCCCACCCGGAGCAAGGTCAAGAGGAAACACCCCGGTGTTTCTGCGCGGACGTTCGAGGGCTGCCCGCCCGAGTCCGCGGGTAGACCGCAGGAGGCCGGTGGCAACGCCGGTCGTAGATGGATGGCCGTCGCCGGGGGGTTCGTGAGGACCCTCCGGAACAGAACCCGGCGTACAGCCCGACTCGTCTGCCGCCCAAGGACCTGGCCAGGCGGACCCTGACCATGCACACGATGGGCCCGGACCGAGCGGTCCGGGCCCATCGTGCGTTACTTCTGCTGCCGTCGCCGCAGGCCCTGGCCGGTATCGGGGTCAGTGGTGCTTCCTGTCGACGGCCCGGAAGCTGCCGACGAGCGCGAAGGGCACCACGGTCCCGTCGAAGACCACAGTTCCGGGGATTGCGTTGCTGGAGTCTCCGCGGCCGATGGTCGCAATTGCAGCGCCGTTGTCGCACGTAATCCCGGTGAAGAATTCGATTCTCCTGTCAGTTTCGTTCCGGACGTTGAAGCTGGTGGCCGGACTACTGATTACAGCGATGCACTCGCCCCCCTCGACCGAATACGTTCGCTCGTTGACATAGACCCGTCCGCGATCGTCATCGTCCCTCCCGTAGCCGTGGTTCGACAGCTCGTCCCCTCCCGTCTGCCCGTTCCCGCCCACGTCCCCTCCCTGAGGCAAGGAGGCGGCGGCCTCCTGCACCGCCGGGGCGGACTCCGGCGCGGGACTCGAAGCCGACGCATAGTTCACGGTGGTTGCAGCGACGACGGTGATGCCCACCGACAATGCGATCCCGACCACGGTACGCGTACGCATTCCGCTTCTCCCTCTCGCAGGCATATTGCTTTCTCCATCTCTCAGGGATGTCAGCCGACCCGGCCGCCTACGGAAGAACCTACTCACGCCGAATTCTGTCGCCACTTCAGAAATCTGTGGGAGGCGCAAGGAAGGGGCCGATCGGGCGTTCAAGATCCCGAAACAGCACATGTGATGGGCCGTCAAAAAGTGAGAGGAGAAGCGACTTGGCCACAACACTGGGCCATCCGGGGGGCCTGACTGACTCCCCGTCACACTCCTGCGCGCGTGTCGGGCATTGACAACGCCCCGCACGACGGCTAGGAGGCCACTTTCGAGCATCTGGATCTGCCCTGATCAGCGCCTCACAACACGGACTCTAGCGGGCCCCACACAGCCACCGCGGACAGACTTGCCGACACCACCGCACAAAGACCACAACGCACGCCGGCTCGAGCAAGCCGGGCGGCAGCCCCACCCGCCCTCGCTCCACCCCATGTCGAAAGAGCCGTTCTCGTGCCACTTGATCGAGCCGACGAAGGCGATCTCCGGGTGGGGTAGCGGTCCGCGCTCACCAGGTCCACCTCGGGGTTGTTCGTGCGGGGCCACCAGCCGCCGACTTCCCGGACCTGCGGCCATGTCCCGTCGGGCAGCAGCCGGGCCAGGGACTCCCGTACGACGGGTTCGATCGCGCGGCCGCGCCACGAGGTCCAGCCGCCGTACGACGGGTTCGATCGCGCGGCCGCGCCACGAGGTCCAGCCGACGTACGACGGGTTCGATCGCGCGGCCGCGCCATGAGGTCCAGCCGCGTTCGACCGCTTCGGCCACCAGTCGGCCGCGGCCGCGCTCGGTCTCGGCGATGCCCTGTTCCAGAAAGGCCAGCCAGAACCGGACGTAGGAATCGGCGACGCGGTGGCGGCGGTCGCGGTCGCCGGGGCGAGTGGGGCGCGGGGTGTCGACGGCGATGAGCCGCTTGTCCGCCAAGGCGCGCAGGGCCGGGTCGAGTGAGCCGGGAAGGAGGGGGCGACCGGCGGCTCCGGGCCTTTGCGGCGATGGTTTCGAAGGTGCGTTCGCCGCTGCCGATCACGGAGAGCACGTGGCGCGCCTGGAGGGACGTGGGGAACTCGGCGGCCAGGAACGTGCCATTACGCCGCCCGCCGCGGCACGTCACCGCTCCGGCCTATTCCCGGAGGCCAGAGCCCCGGTCTTCATCTACTCAGGACTCAGGACTCAGGAGGAGTGAACCCAGAACGCTCGGAGGCGAGCCGTGGACGACCCCCGCAAACTTCCCCTCGTCTACGTCCGCGGCTTCGCCGGCGGGACCCGAGGCATCGACAAAGCCGTGGACGACCCCTTCTACGGCTTCAACGAGGGCTCCGTGCACATCCGTGTCGGCGCGAACAACCAGCCCCACTTCCACCAGTTCGAGAGCCCGCTGCTGCGCCTCCTGCGCGAGGAGGGCTACGAACTGCTGGTGAAGGGGGACCAGGCGGCCTACCTGGACCAGCACGACGACATCCCGGCCCACACCATCTGGATCCACCGCTTCTACGACCGCTCGGCCACCACCTGGGGAGGCAGCCCCCAGGAGTACCGGCTGGAGACCGCCGCCGCTGATCTGCTCGAGCTGATCGATCTGATCCTCGACAGGACAGGGGCGCCGGCCGTCATCCTCGTCGCCCACTCCATGGGCGGGCTGATCTGCCGGTGTCTGTTGCAGAAGGTGCTGCCGGACCGGGGGCGGGACGCCGTCGGGTGCGTGGCGAAGTTCTTCACCTACGGCACCCCGCACGGAGGCATCACCTTCGACCTCGGTGGCGGGCTGCTGGACCGGCTTCGGGACATGACCGGTGTTCAGGGCGCGGACATCTTCGGGCCCCGGCGGATGTACGAGTACCTCACCCCGCAGGCCGACTTCGACCCCGACGGCCCGCCCGAGGGGTGGGACGCCCGTCGGATGCCGGCCGGGCCGGGGGCGTTGCCCGTCGAGCGGGTCTTCTGTCTGGTCGGCACCGACCCGGCCGACTACGACGTGGCCTTCGGGCTGTCCTCCGCCGCCGTCGGACCGCACAGCGACGGGCTCGTGCAGATCGAGCGGGCGTATGTGCCGGGCGCGCACCGGGCGTTCGTGCACCGGAGTCACAGCGGGCGCTATGGGATGGTCAACTCCGAGGAGGGGTACCAGAACCTGCGGCGGTTCCTGTTCGGGGACACCCGGATCGAGGCCTCGCTCGTCGACTACCGGTTGCGCCGTGACGGTGACCTCGTGTGGCAGGGCGAGACACGTCTGTCGGTGCGCGGGCTGCCCGTCGTGATGCATCAGCGGCTCGCGGCCCACTGGTGTCCCATCCAGCTCGACGTGGCCCCGGACGGGCAGGCGGCACCGGCAGCCGGGCCGGCCGCCGTGTCCCTCGCGACCACCTTTCTCAACAGTGCGCTGAGACAGTCCGAAGGCGTACCCATGCGGTTCATCCTCGGTCTGCGGCTCATCTCCCTGCGCGAGCGGCACGGCATCCTCGACCTCGGCGAGCACCTGGAGCAGACCGCCGACTTCTCCGACACCCTCGTCATCGACGTGGGCACACCGGAGGCCGGCCCCGGTATCTGGGCCGCCTGGAACTCGGACATCGAGGGAGCCATCCGAGACCACGGCGTCGCCGGGGAACCGCGCGTCGACGAGGATCCCACCCCGGATCGCTGGGTCGCCCACATTCCCCTTCCCACCACCGCCGCACCCCTCCTCGGCCCGGACGCGCGGATCCGGCTCGTCGCCACGCCCTGGACCTGAGGCCTCGCCCTGGACCTGAGGCCTCGCCCTCGCGCCTGACTCGCCCCTGACTCGTCCCGGACGACCCGCAGGTAAAGTGAACCCATGCCGAAGCCGCCGTCCTCCGACGCGGTGAACGCGGTGAACGCGGTGAACGCGGTGGGCGCGGCAGACGCCGTACCGGACGTCCTCCTCGTCGTAGGCGACGCCCGTACCTCCGATCCGCTCTCCACGATGCTGGAGCTCGTTGGATACCGGACCGTCGTGGTGGACCGGGCCACCGAGGCCACCGACCTGCTCGCCGGGCGCCGGTTCGATCTGGTCATCCTCGATGTGACGCTGCCGGACACCGAGGCGCTGCGGCACAGCCGCCGTCTCCTCGCCCCCGACCGCCCGGCCGTCCTGCTCCTCACGGGCGACGGCGAGTTCCTGGGCAGCCTTCCCGGCGGCGGCCCGGACGGTGCGGACGGCGTGGACGGGCAGGGCGGCGGGGCCTCCGGCCGGGTGGCCGAAGTGCTCGCCCACGCACGGCAGTTGGTGCGCGGCGCAGAGCCCGGCGGATGGGACGGCGCCCTGCGCTACGGCGACCTCGTGCTGGACCACTCCACCCGTCGCGCCCGGCGTGGCGAGCGCGCCATCGAGCTCACGCCCGCCGAGTACCGGTTGCTGCGCTGCCTGCTCGTCAACGCCGAGCGCGTGCTGTCCAAGGAGCAGATCGGGCGGCACGTCTGGGACGACCCGCCGACCGACGGCGCGATCGAGCGGCTCGTCTCGCGACTGCGGCTCAAGGTGAACGGGGAGCAGACCGCGCTGATCCACACCCGGCGGGGGTTCGGCTACTGGCTGGGGCAGGCAGGAAGGCCGTAAGCACCCGCGCGGCGTCTTGTGGCCTGGAGCACATTGATCAAGTGTCCGGGATATGTCCGGGAGCTGTCAGCCCGCTTCGCTTGACTGGCGCTCACTTCCCCTGACCCGGCCCTCCCGTGGCCGGCCCCACGACCAGGAGAGCACCCCATGTCCGAGCCCCGGCACCTGGAGTTCGACCTCGAAGCCCTGCGCGCCAAGTACCGCGCCGAGCGCGAGCGGCGTATCCGGCCCGACGGATCCGCGCAGTACCAGCAGCCCGTCGGCGAGTTCGGGACGTACGACGACGACCCCCACGCCGACCCGGAGTTCACCCGCGAGCCCCTGCGGGACCGGGTCGAGGCCGTGGTCGTCGGCGGCGGGTTCGGCGGGCTGCTCGCGGGGGCGCGGCTGCGGCAGGCCGGGCTTCAGGAGATCCGGGTCATCGAGAAGGGCGCGGACTTCGGCGGCACCTGGTACTGGAACCGCTACCCCGGCATCCACTGCGACATCGAGTCGTACATCTACCTCCCGCTGCTGGAGGAGCTCGGCTACGTACCGAAGTGGAAGTACTCCCCGGGCGAGGAGATCCGCGAGCACGCGCAGGCCGTAGCCCGCCACTTCGGCCTCTACGACCACGCCTGCTTCCAGACCCAGGTCACCGAACTCCGTTGGGAGGAGGAGGACTTGGAGTGGGTCGTGCGCACCGATCGTGGTGACGAGGTGCGGGCGCGGTACGTCGTCGTCTCCAGCGGCACCCTCAGCCAGGCCAAGCTGCCCGGCATCCCCGGCATCGAGACCTTCCGCGGGCACACCTTCCACACCAGCCGTTGGGACTACGCCTACACGGGCGGCGACGCGAGCGGCGGTCTGACCGGGCTCGCCGACCAGCGCGTCGCCGTCATCGGCACCGGCGCCACCGCCATCCAGGTCGTACCGCACCTCGGGGCCGACGCGGCGCAGGTGTACGTCTTCCAGCGGACCCCGTCCTCCGTGGACGTACGCGGCAACCGGCCCACCGATCCGCAGTGGGCGAAAGCGCTGAAGCCCGGGTGGCAGCGGCTCCGCATGGAGAACTTCCTCAAGGTCGTCACCGGCGTCCGGCAGGACGAGGACCTGGTGAACGACGCCTGGACGTCCAGCGCGCGGCTCCAGGAGAAGCTCATCCCGACCAACGCCTACGCGGACGTCCCGGCCGATGAGCGCGAACTCGCCTACGAGGTCGCCGACTTCCAGAAGATGAACGAGCTGCGCGCCAGGGTGGAGGACATCGTCGAGGACCCGGCGACGGCCGAAGCGCTCAAGCCCTGGTACCGCTACATGTGCAAGCGGCCCACCTTCAGCGACCACTACCTCCAGACCTTCAACCGGTCCAACGTCACCCTCGTCGACACCGCCGACACCCACGGCGTCGAGCGGATCACCGAGAACGCCGTCGTGGTGGGCGGCGAGGAGTACGAGGTCGACTGCATCGTCTTCGCCACCGGCTTCGACGTCGGCCGGTCGGGGGTGCTGTCCGGCAGGCTTCCGGTGTACGGGCGGGGCGGCGCCGGGCTGCTGGAGACCTGGATGACCGAGGGGCTGAAGACGCTGCACGGCTTCACCACCCGCGGCTTCCCCAACCTCTTCCTGCTCGGCTCCATGCAGAACGCCGCCTCCGTCAACTACGTCCACATCCTCGACGAACAGGCCACACATGTCGCCGAGGTCGTCGCGGAGGCACGCAAGCGGCAGGCCCGGTACGTCGAGCCGACCGGTGCGGCGCAGGACGCCTGGGTGGCGACGATCCGTCAGAAGGCCGCCGACCTGTACAAGTTCCAGGCCGAGTGCACGCCCGGCTACTACAACAACGAGGGGCGGCCCCGGGAACGCAGCGAGTCGTACGGCGACGGGCCCGTCGCCTTCCACGAACTGCTGCGGCGCTGGCGGTCGGACGGCGGCATGCGCGAGGTGCTGGTGGAGGGAGAGGCATGAGCGTCGCCCGCGAGCCCGGCGGTGAGCCGAGCAGGTACGGCGCGGCGGGCGAGCGCGACGCTGCCACCAGCGCCCGTTGGACGGTCGAGCGGCTCAACCCGCCCAACCGGCTGTGGGGTTCCAACGGCGTCGCGTTCGGGCCCGACGGGCGGCTGTACGTCGCCCAGTTCCTCGCCGGGCAGATCAGCGCCGTCGACCCGGCCACCGGCGATGTCGAGGTGGTCGTACCGATGGACAGTCCCGTGCAGTCGCCGGACGACCTCGCCTTCGGCGCGGACGGCTCGATGTTCATCGCCGACCTGGTGCCGGGGCGGGTGTGGCGGCGCAGCCCGGACGGGGAGTACACGCTCGTCTCCGGGGACGTGGCCAACCCCAACGGCATCACCTGCCTCGGCGACCGGCTGTTCGTGAACGAGATGAAGCCGGACGGGCGGCTGATGGAGCTCTTCCCCGACGGCGCCCGCGAGCCGGTGGTCCTCACCAGCGGGCTCGCCCTCGGCAACGCCATGCAGGTCGGCCCGGACGGGCACCTCTACTACCCGCACATGATGAGCGGCCCGAATCCTCTCCTCACCGGCCAGGTCTGGCGGATCCCGCCGGACGGGGGCGCGCCCGAGGTCGTCGCGGACGACGTGCACCAGCCGGTCGCCGTGCGGTTCGACCGGGGCGGGGTGCTGCATGTGCTGTCCCGGGGCCCCGAGGGCATCGTCACCCGGGTCGACCTGCACGGCAGCGGCTCGCGGACCCTGGTCACCAGCGGCGTCGTCGGGCTGGACAACGCGGCCTTCGACGCCGAGAACCGCATGTTCGTCTCCAGCTACGCCAGCGGCGGCGTCACCGAGATGCACCCCGACGGGCGCACCCGCGAGATCGTGCCGCGCGGACTCGACGGACCGTACGGCGTGACGATCGACCTCGGCGGCACGGTGTACGCCGCCGACCACTACCGGGTGGCCGGGCCGTCGCCGACCGGCGTCACCACCCACTCCCTGCTGCACTTCGCGCACGGCATCGTCGCCGACGGCGAACTGCTGCACCTCACCTCGCAGTTCGGGCAGGTTCAGACGTACGACCCCGGGAGCGGGGCCGTGCGGGAGCGGGCCGGCGGGCTGCGGCGGCCGCTCGGCATCGGCGTCGCGCCCGACGGCTCGCTCGTCGTCGCCGAGTCGGACGCGGGGCGGGTCGTGGCCGTCGACGAGCAGGACACCCTCACCGTCCTCGCCGACGGACTCGAACAGCCCGTCGACGTGGCCTTCGATGCCGGGGGACGCTGCTACGTCAGCGACGAGCGGCTCGGCGCGGTGCTGCGGATCGAGGCGGAGGGGCCGCCGGCGGTGGTGGCGGACGGGCTGGCGGCGCCTCAGGGGCTGGCGGTGCTGGGTGAGGAGCTGTTCGTCGTGGAGACGGGGGCGCGCAGGCTGCGGGCGGTGTCGCTCGCGGAGGGGGCGGTGGGGGAGGGCCGTGTCGACGCGGAGGACCTGCCGGTCGGGGCGCCGCCGGGGGTGGTTCCGCGTGCGGAACCTGCTCTCTTTGCCAACGGGATGCCGGGCATGGCTCGTCGGTTTGCGGGGTTGGCGGCAGGGTCGGATGGGGTGCTTTTGCTGTCGGGGAACGGAGAGGGGGCGGTGTTGCGGTTGACGCCGAACGCCCGCTGACAGTGCCGGGATAGGTCGTAGAGCGACTGCGGGTGCGTCGTGGCTGGTCGCGCCCACGCGGCGGAGCCGCACATGTCACAGCCCCGCGCCCCTTAGGGGGTTGCTGGACCGTGCCCCGGTTCGCTCAGGCTGCTCAGGTGGGCCGAAGGGGCGCCTACTCCCCGAACAGCGCCTCCTGTTCGTCGAACAGGCCCGCCTGCTCCTCCTTCTCCGCCCGGTCCAGCCTCCTGTTCCGCGCCCCCACCACCAGCGCCGTCACCGCCGCCGTCGCCCCCAGTGCCGTCGGCACCATCCAGCCCCGGTCGAAGACATGGCCGAGGGCGTGGTCGAGGGAGAGGCGGCCGGGGCCGGCGATGGCGAGGCCGGTCGCGGCGAGGGCGAGGGTGGCGGCGTACTCGTAGCCGCCCTCCTGGTTGAAGAAGCCGTTCGGGGCGTGCACGGTGGCCGCGCCCGCCATGCCGCCGGCGGCCGCCGCGCCCGCCGCCGGTGTCGCCAGGCCCAGCGCCAGCAGGGTGCCGCCGCCTGCCTCCGCGAGGCCCGCCGCCGTCGCGCTGGCCTTGCCCGGCTTGTAGCCGACGGACTCCATGAACTGGCCGGTCCCCTCGATACCGTGTCCGCCGAACCAGCCGAACAACTTCTGCGTGCCGTGCGCGGCCAGCACGCCGCCGGCTCCCAGCCGGAGCAGCAGCAGGCCCAGATCACGTCGGTCGTAAGCACTCACGGTGACTCCCGGAACAGACAGCACGGGCGGATGGCACGGGCAGGACGACCTCCCGCGTATCCACCGTCGCACCGCCCACACCCACCCGGCCCGCTCTCGCCGCCGTTCGGGTGGCGGGCCGACGGAGGCGATGTGAGGCTGACCGGTATGACGATTCAGACGTCCAAACTCAGCGATCCCGCCGTCCGTGCCTTCGTCACCGCCGTCAACGCTCATGACCGCGAGGGTTTCCTGAGCATCCTCGCGCCCGGCGCGACCATGGCGGACGACGGCACCGACCGCGACCTCGCCGACTGGATCGAGCGGGAGATCTTCTCCTCCAACGGCCACATGGAAGTCGACAACGAGTCCAACCGCGGCCGCGACCTCCTCACCCACTACCGCAACGACACCTGGGGCGAGATGCGCACCCGCTGGCACTTCGAGGTCGGGGACGACGGCACGATCTCCCGCTTCGAGACGGGGCAGGCCTAGGGCCCGTCTCAAAAAAGCCTCACAAGCGCTTGCCCTCGTGTGCACTCCAACTCCTAACGTCCTTCCTCATGGAGACCATGGAGACCAAGAGGACGTTGGGGCGCACGGGCATCGAGGTCAGTGCCCTCGGCTTCGGATGCTGGGCCATCGGCGGGGAGTGGCAGTCCGCCGACGGGCAGCCGCTCGGCTGGGGCAAGGTGGACGACGAGGAGTCGGTGCGGGCGGTCCGGCGCGCTCTCGATCTGGGCGTCACCTTCTTCGACACCGCGGACACCTACGGCGCAGGCCACAGCGAACGCGTCCTCGGCCGGGCCCTCGGCAAGCGCCGTGCCGAGGTCGTCGTCGCCACCAAGTGGGGCAATGTCTTCGACGAGGAGACCCGCACCCTCACCGGCGCCGACGACACCGTGGCGTACGCCCGCCGCGCGCTGACCGCCTCGTTGCAGCGCCTGGACACCGACTACGTCGACCTCTACCAGCTGCACCTCTCCGACGCCGACCCGGAGCGCGCCGCCGAGCTGCGTGACCTGTGCGAGGAGTTCGTGCGGGAGGGGCTGATCCGCGCCTACGCGTGGAGCACCGACGACCCGGCCCGCGCCGCCGTGTTCGCGCGCGGGGAGCACTGCGCGGCCGTACAGCACATGGCGAACGTGCTCCAGGACGCGCCGGAGATGTTCGCGCTGTGCGAGGAACTGGAGTTGGCCAGCATCAACCGCAGCCCGCTGGCGATGGGCCTGCTGACCGGCAAGCGGCGCACCGGGCAGGCCCTGGAGGCCGGGGACATCCGCAGCCGGCCGCCGGAGTGGCTGCAGGGCTTCGAGGACGGATCCGGCGCCGACCCCGACTGGCTGGCCCGTGTCGATGCGCTGAAGGACATCCTCACCAGCGGCGGCCGTACGCTCGGCCAGGGCGCCCTGGCCTGGCTTTGGGCCCGCAGCCCGCGCACGGTGCCGATCCCGGGGTTCCGTTCCGTCGAGCAGGCCGAGCAGAACGCCGGCGCGCTGGCGAAGGGGCCGCTGACGGCCGGGCAGGTGGCGGAGGTCGACTCGATCCTCGGTCGCTGAGCGCCGCCGCAGGACGTACGCATACGGCAGCCGTTCCACGAACCGGTGCGTACCTCGCGGTCCCACGCGAGGTCCACCCCCACCCGGTTCATGGAACGGCTGCCGTTCCCCCCTCGGTTCGGCCTACCGAAGCCCCCTACTCCACATGTGAAGCTCTGGTGTAGGTGAAGTTGAGCATAAGTCGCCTACCGGCATCTACGCAGCGGAATTTCTGATTCCGTTTGTGCAAGTTGTGGAGACCGGGGGGTTCAGCCGCGTCCCACGTACGGCATCGCCGTCGCCAGCACCGTCGCGAACTGCACGTTCGCCTCCAGCGGCAGCTCCGCCATGTGCCGCACGGTCCGTGCCACGTCGGCCACGTCCATCACGGGCTCGGGCACCACCGAACCGTCCGCCTGGAGGGCGCCCGTCTGCATCCGCGCGGTCATGTCGGTCGCCGCGTTGCCGATGTCGATCTGGCCGACGGCGATGTTGTGGCGGCGGCCGTCCAGGGACAGTGACTTGGTCAGGCCGGTCAGTGCGTGCTTGGTCGCCGTGTAGGCGACGGAGTGCGGGCGGGGTGTGTGCGCGGAGATCGAGCCGTTGTTGATGATCCGGCCGCCCCGCGGGTCCTGCTCCTTCATCTGCCGGTACGCCGCCTGCGCGCACAGGAACGCCCCGTTGAGGTTGGTGTCCACCACATGCCGCCAGGCCTCGTACGCCAGCTCCTCCACCGGCACCCCGCCCGGCCCGAACGTCCCCGCGTTGTTGAACAGCAGGTCGACCCGACCGAACCGCTCCACGGTGGCGGCGAACAGCGCGGCCACGTCCTCCTGCCGTGAGACGTCCGTCCGTACGGCGAGCGCGGTCCCGTCCGGCACCAGTGCCGCCGTCTCCTCCAGCGTCTCGACGCGCCGCCCGGCCAGCGCCACCGACCAGCCCGCCCGCAGCAGCTCCGCCGCGACCGCGCGTCCGATGCCGGAGCCCGCGCCGGTCACCACGGCGATCCTCGCGTCCGTCCCCGTCTCCGTCTGCCTGTCATTCATGGTCCGGCAGCGTACGGGAGGGTCCGCCATTCGGAACTCATCCATCCGCCATCCGGGTGTTGTGTACGCGCCAAGCGAGTGTCGTCCCCGGCCACTCCAATGCCTCGTGCATCCATCAGTCAGGGGAGGACCGGATGACACTCGCAGCACACCCTCGACCCCAGCACGCACCCGAACTGCGTGCGGCCGCCCGCCACATCGGCCGGCGCCGCTTCCTGACCGTGACCGGCGCGGCCGCCGCGCTCGCCTTCGCCGTGAACCTGCCGGCGGCCGGCGCGGCGAGCGCCGCCGAGCTCGACGCCCGCAGGATCGACACCGACCCCTTCACCCTCGGCATCGCCTCCGGCGACCCGCTGCCCGACTCGGTCCTGCTGTGGACCCGGCTCGCGCCCGCCCCCTACCAGCCCGACGGCGGACTGCCCGCCCAGCGGGTCACGGTGCACTGGGAGTTGGCGCACGACGAGAACTTCACCAGGATCGCCAGACGCGGTGCCGCCATCGCCTACCCGGAGTTCCACCACACGGTCCACGTCGAGGTCGGCGCGCTCGACCCGGACCGCGTCTACCACTACCGCTTCCGCGCGGGCACCTGGATCAGCGAGACGGGCCGCACCCGCACCGCGCCCTCGCCGGCCGGCGCGGCGAGCTCACTGACCCTCGCGGCCGTCTCCTGCCAGGCGTACACCGACGGCTACTACACGGCGTACCGCCATCTCGCGCAGGACGACGTGGACGTCGTCCTCCACCTCGGCGACTACCTGTACGAGTACGCCGTCAACTCCGTCGGCGGCTACCGCAACTACACCGACCGCACGCTCCCCGCCCTCTACAACCGGGAGACGGTGACCCTGGAGGACTACCGGCTGCGCTACGCCCTCTTCAAGTCCGACCCCGACCTCAGGGCCGCGCACGCCGCGCACCCCTTCGTCGTCACCTGGGACGACCACGAGACCGAGAACAACTACGCCGGCGACACCCCGGAGAACAGCGTCCCGCCGGAGGAGTTCCTGCTGCGCCGGGCCTCCGCCTACCGGGCCTACTGGGAGAACCAGCCGCTGCGCCGCCCGCAGCAGCCCGTCGGCCCCGACATGCAGCTCTACCGCCGTCTGACGTGGGGCCGGCTCGCCCAGTTCGACGTGCTGGACACCCGGCAGTACCGCTCCAACCAGGCGTACGGCGACGGCTCCCAGATCCCCGGACCGGACGTCGACGACCCGGCGCGCACGATGACCGGCGCGACCCAGGAGCGGTGGCTGCTCGACGGCTGGCGCGACTCGGCGGCGCTGTGGAACGTCGTCCCGCAGCAGGTCACCTTCTCCCAGCGGAAGTTCGACCTGGCCACGCCGTCCCGGCTGTCCATGGACGCCTGGGACGGCTACCGCGCCTCCCGGCGCCGCGTGCTGGACGGCGCCCGGGCCGCCGGCATCGAGAACCTGATGGTCCTCACCGGCGACGTCCACGTCGGGTACGGCTTCGACATCAAGGACGACTTCGACGACCCCGACTCCGCCACGCTCGGCACGGAGATCGTGGCCACCTCGATCGCCAGCGGCCGCGACGGCACCGACAAGCCCGCCAACTGGGACACGTACATGCGGGCCAACCCGCACATGCGGTTCTACAACGGCCGGCGCGGCTATGTGACCGTCGCGCTCGGACAGCAGTCGGCGCGGACCGACTTCAAGACGGTGCCGTACGTGACCACGCCCGGGGCGCCGGTCACGACGGCCGCGTCCTTCGTCACGGAGGTGGGGGAGCCGGGGCTCACGCCGGCGTGAGCACGGGCGCGAGGTCCTCGCCGGAACCCTCCCCGGGGGCCTCGCCCGGGTAGCGGACGCCGACCCGGTCCCGGATCGCGTCGAGCGTCCGCATCACGGCGAGCGTGCCCTCCAGCGGGACCAGCGGCGACTCCGTCTCGCCGGACCGCACGGCCCGCATCACCTCGGCGGCCTCGTGCCGCAGGCTGTTGCGAGGCCCGTCCGCCGGGTCGGCCGTGAACTCCTCGGGGTCACGGCCGTCGCGGTGCAGCACGAAACGGTCCGGGAAGAAGAAGCCGTTCGGCACGTCGATACGGCCGCCCGAGCCGGTCACCGAAGCGGAGGTCGCCGTACCGCCGACGATGGAGCAGTGCAGCGAGGCCAGCGCCCCGCTGTCCCAGGAGAGCAGGGCGCCCGTCTGGAGGTCGACGCCCTCGGGCGACAGCATCGCGCGCGCCGTCACGTCCGACGGCTCGCCGAGCAGCAGCTGGGCGAAGGAGACCGGGTACACGCCGAGGTCCAGCAGCGCGCCGCCGCCCTGCGCCGGGTCGCGCAGCCGGTGCGCGGGCGGGAAGGGGCCGGCCAGCCCGAAGTCGGCCTGGACGTGCCGCACCTCGCCGATCGCGCCGTCGTCCACCAGCGCCTTCAGGCGCCGGACCAGCGGATTGCAGTACATCCACATGGCTTCCATCAGGAAGCTGCCGTGCGCCCGCGCCAGGGCGACCAGTTCCGCGGCCTCCCGCGCGTTCAGCGTGAACGCCTTCTCGCACAGCACGTTCCGCCCGGCCTCCAGGCACATCCCGGCGGCGGCGCGGTGTGCCGCGTGCGGGGTGGCGACGTACACGACATCGATGTCGCCGTCCTCGGCGAGCGTGCGCCAGTCCCCGTACGCCCGGGGAATCCCGAACCGCTCGGCGAAGGCGTCGGCCGACGCCTGGGACCGCGAGGCCACCGCCACCACCTCGGCGTCCGGCAGATCGACCAGATCAGCGGTGAACGCGGCCGCGATCCCGCCGGTCGCCAGGATTCCCCACCGCACGCTTCGTTCCGCCACTGCGGCCCCGCCCCTCGCTCATGTGACCCTCGGCACTCTGTACGAGCTGAGAGCATAGAGGGCGGATCAGTCGAAGTGGGAGGGGCGCATGGGCGAGCGTGGACGGCCGATACAGGACGTGCCGCAGACGGCGGCACCGACGGCGAAACAAGCATCCACCCGTTCCCTGCGCCGCACCGGCCTCCTCGTCACCCTCGTCCTCGGCGGCCTGACCGCCACACCCCCGCTGGCGATGGACATGTACCTCCCCGCCCTCCCGGAGGTCACCCGCTCCCTGCACGCGCCCGCCGCGACCGTCCAGCTCACCCTCACCGCCTGCCTGGCCGGCATGGCGCTCGGGCAGCTGGTGGTCGGCCCGATGAGCGACCGCTGGGGCCGCAGACGCCCGCTGCTGACAGGCCTCGCCGTCTACGTCGTCGCCACCGCGCTCTGCGCCCTCGCGCCCACCGTCGAGTTCCTGGTCGCCTTCCGGCTGGCCCAGGGCCTCGCGGGTGCGGCGGCGATCGTCATCGCGCGGGCGGTCGTACGCGACCTCTACGACGGCGTCGCCATGGCCCGCTTCTTCTCCACCCTCATGCTGATCTCCGGGGTCGCCCCGATCGTGGCGCCACTCATCGGCGGACAGGTGCTCCGAGTCACGGACTGGCGGGGCGTGTTCGTCGTGCTCACGGTGGTCGGCGTGCTCCTCGCCGCCCTCGTCTGGCGGCAGCTGCCCGAGACCCTGGCGCCCGAGGACCGGCACGGCGGCGGCGTCGGCGAGGCGCTGCGCGCCATGCGCGGGCTGCTCGCCGACCGCGCCTTCACCGGCTACACCCTGGCGGGTGGGTTCGCCTTCGCCGCCCTCTTCGCGTACATAGCGGCGTCCCCGTTCGTGATCCAGGAGATCTACGGCGCCTCGCCGCAGACCTTCAGCCTGCTGTTCGGGCTCAACTCGGTCGGCCTCGTGGCCGTCGGCCAGATCAACGGCAAGGTGCTGGTGGGGCGGGTCAGCCTGGACCGGGTGCTGGGCGTGGGCCTGACGGTCGTCATCCTGGCCGCGACCGCGCTGCTGCTGATGTCCCTCGACGTGTTCGGCGAGGCCGGACTGGTCCCGGTGGCCGCCGCCCTCTTCGTCCTGATGTCCGCGATGGGCGTCACGCTCCCCAACACCCAGGCCCTCGCCCTGCTCCGCACCAAGGACGCCGCCGGGTCCGCCTCCGCGCTCCTCGGCACGTCCTCCTTCCTCATCGGCGCCGTCGCGTCGCCCCTCGTGGGCATCGCCGGCGAGGACACCGCCGTCCCGATGGCCGTCGTCCAACTGGCCGCAGCACTGGTGGCGCTGGCCTGCTTCATGGGAATGTGCCGTCCCTGGAACAAACGTACGGATGCTGAGGGAGCAGAGAACTGAGCGCGCCGAGACTGCGCGGGGACACGCCGGAAAGGGCCGGACTCGACCCCGAGGAGATCCGTCACCTCGTCCAGGAGGTCCACGACCTCACCACCGGCCCACGCCCCTGGGCGGCCGGGACCGTGCTGGTCGCCGGGCGGGGACCGTACCTCGCCGTCGAGGAGGCGGCGGGCTGGGCGGTGCGCTACGCCTCCTACGACGAGGAGAAGGACACCGGGGTGGAACTGCCGCCCCGGGCACGCGTCCCGATGACCACGGACACCCCCTTCGACCTGGCCTCCCTCACCAAGCTCTTCACCTCGGTCGCCGCCGTGCAGCAGATCGAACGCGGCACCCTGGGCATCGACGCACGGATCGGGGCCTACCTGCCGGACTTCCCCGCAGCCGCCCGGCACGACCTCACGGTGCGCCAACTGCTCACCCACACCTCGGGACTGCGCCCCGAACTCCCGCTGTACGACCGCGCCGACGACGCCGAGCGCCTGGAGGCGCTCCGGGCGGAGCCACCCGTCGGCGTGCCCGGCACCTACTGCTACTCCGACCTGAACCTCCTGCTGCTCCAGCACGTCCTGGAACGCCTCACGAGCCGCACCCTCGACGTCCTCGTCCACGACGGCATCACCCGCCCCCTCGGCATGACCGCGACCCGCTTCGGCCCCTGCCCCGAGGCCGCGGCGACCGAGGACCAGCGACGGCCCTGGGCCAAGGCGGACCGGGGCATGCTGCGGGGCGTCGTCCACGACGAGAACGCCTGGGCGCTGGGCGGGGTCGCCGGTCACGCGGGCCTCTTCTCCACCGGCCGCGACCTCGCCGTCTTCTGCCGGACACTGCTCTCCGGCGGCTCCTACGGCCCCGCCCGCATCCTGGGCCCCGACTTCGTGGAGCTGCTGCTGACCCCGCCGGGGCTGGGTTTCGGCGTCGACCAGCCCTGGTTCATGGGGGAGCTGGCGGGGCGGGGAGCGGCGGGGCACACGGGATTCACGGGGACCTCGCTGGTACTGGACCCGGTGACGGACACGTTCCTCGTCCTGCTGGCCAACACGGTGCATCCGCGCCGCAGGACACCGCCGGACAGTCGGCCGCGGGCGGCGGCGGGGACGCGGGTGGCGCGGGCGGTCCGGGGAGCGTGAGCGGCTCGGTGCGCGCTCCCGGATGTTCCGGCGCGAGCGGCACGGCCTGTCCTAAAGTTCGCTTCAGCGGCTCTGCCCGGCGTATCGGGCCGCGGGGCACGGTAGTTGGGGGTGGGGTATGGCTCGGGTGGTGGTCGTCCACGGGGTCGGTCAGGAGTTCCTCGGTCCGGAACTGATGGCACAACAGGTCGGTCCCGCACTGCGCGACGGCGTACGGCTCGCGTCCGGACCGCGACTCGACCCCTCGGACGTCTCCTGCGCCTTCTACGGCGACATCTACTTCGAACCCGGCATGCGCGGCACCGACCTGCCGCCCTGGGACGAGCACGACGTCGAGGAAGGGCTGGAGGCGGAGCTGCTGGCCGCCTGGTGGGAGGCCGCGGCCCGCACCGACCCGGCGGTGCCGCCCCCGGACGACACCGACACCCGCGGCCTGGTCGGGTTCGCGGGGTCCCGGGCCCTGCTCTCCGACCGCGTACGGGAGGCGCTCGTCGCGCTGGCCGCGTCACCGTTCTTCGCCAAGGTCTCCGACCGGCTGCTGATCTTCGCGTTGAAGCAGGTCCGGCGCTATCTGAGCGAGCCGGACATCAGACGGTCGGCGCGGGAGCGCATCGCCGCCGAGATCACCGACGACACCCGTGTCCTGGTGGCGCACTCCCTCGGTTCTGTCATCGCCTACGAGGCCCTGTGCGCACACCCGGACTGGCCGGTCACCGACCTCGTCACCGTCGGCTCCCCGCTCGGCCTGCCGATCGTCTTCGACCGCCTCGACCCCGCCCCCGCCGACGGGACTGGCGCCTGGCCGGGCGCGGTGGACCGTTGGACGAACATCGCCGACCCCGGCGACATCGTCGCCCTGGTCCACACCCTGGCACCGCGCTTCGGTGACCGGGTGAGCGACCGTCGGATCCACAACGGAACGGCCATGCACGACCTCCTGCGCTATCTCACCGCCAGGACCACCGGTGCCGCCGTCGCCGCCGGGCTCGACGGCCCCGCCACCAAGGACGCCGGGAGCGGAGACCGGGCTTCGTGAGCGGCCGGCACGATGACGGGACGACGACGGCCCCCGGACGGCGCTTCCTCATCGCCGTGGGCGTCTCCACGTACCGCGACGCGGGCATCGGAGACCTGCCCGGGGTCCCCCGCGACGTGGAGCGGGTCTGCGCACTGCTGGCGCCGATGGGCTACACCCGGATCCTGCCGGAGCTGTCCGTGGACCCGGGCGGTGCCGAACTGGCCCAGGGGATCGAACGCTGGGCGGCCGGCGCCGACCTGGGCGCGCGGGACGTCGTGGTGGTGTACTTCGCCGGCCACGGCGAACGCCCGGACGACCGCCACTACCTGCTGTGCTCCACCACCGAGAAGGGCCTGTGGAGCACCGCACTGCCCAGCGAGGACCTCGCCCGCTCCCTGGTCCGCAGCCCGGTCGGCCACCTCCTGGTCATCCTCGACACCTGCTACGCCGCCGCCGGCACCGGTGACATCGCCGTACTCGCCAACGAACTCGCCCTCACCCAGCGCGGCGGTGCCGGGCGCTGGCTCCTCGCGGCGGCCCGCGGCAAGGAGAAGGCCAAGGAGAACGCGTTCGTGGACGCCCTCGCCGACGTGCTCGGCCAGCCACGGGCCGGCGCCTACCAGGAGTTCCTGGGGGTGCGCGAGGTCACCGAGCGGGTCAACGCCCACTTCCGCGGCCACCACCCCCACCAGCACGCCCGCCACTCCACGGTCGACAGCGACGGACAGGACCCGTTCTTCCGCAACCCCGCCCACGTCCCCGACCTCCCCGCCGACGACCTCGACGTCGCGACCCTGACCCGGCTGCGCAGACAGCACGCCGGCCACTTCGACCCGCGCAGCCGCGGGGTCGAGCACGCGGGCGAGAAGGGCGACTACTTCACCGGCCGCACCGCCGCATTCACCGAACTGTCCGGCTGGCTGCGCGCCGACCGCCACGACCGCAAGGCCCGCGTCGTCACCGGCGACCCCGGCTCCGGAAAGTCCGCCCTGCTCGGCCGCTTCCTCGCCCTGACCGACCCGGACCACCCCTCCCGCGGCCCCGGCGCCGGGACCGCCGCCGACGCACTGCCACCGGCGGGGCTTACGGTCGTGCCGCTGCACGCCCGCCGGGCCAGTGCCGAGGAGATCGCCGCCGACCTCGCCGGCGCCCTGCACCTGCCGGGCGCCGACCGCGACGAGCTCCTCCAGGCGCTCGGGCAGCGCACCGAACCCGTCACCGTCCTGGTCGACGCCCTCGACGAGGCGGGAACCGTCGGCGACGCCACCGAAGGCTTCCGGATCGCACGCGAACTGCTGCAACCGCTCACCGCCCTGCCCGCCGTACGCCTGATCGTCGGCACCCGCCGCCCCCTGATCACCGCGCTCGGCCGGGCCGTCGAGATCATCGACCTCGACCAGCCCCGCTACATCCGCCCCGGCGACGTCGCGGCCTACGCGCGCGACCTCCTGCTCGACGCGCACGACCCCGACAGCCTGTCCCCCTACCGGGGCAACCCTGCGCTCGCGGAAGTCGTCGCCACCGGGATAGCCGGCCGGGCGGGGACCTCGTTCCTCGTCGCGCGGATGACCGCTCGCGCACTGGTCCACGGGCAGATCACCATCGACCCCGACCGCCCCGGCTGGCAGCAGACCCTGCCCAGCGACGCCGGACAGGCCTTCGCCGCCTACCTCGCCCGCTTCGGCGCCCACCGCCCCAAGGTCGAACGCCTCATGCGCCCCCTGGCCTACGCCCAGGGCGCCGGCCTGCCCTGGTCCACGCTCTGGGCGCCGCTCGTCGAGGCCCTGTCCGGCGTGCCGTGCTCCCAGGACGACCTCCAGTGGCTCCACGAACACGCCGGCGCCTACATCGTCGAGGCCGCCACGCCCGCCGGCTCCGCCTACCGGCTCTTCCACGAGACCATGGCCGAGCACCTGCGCGCCCCCGGCCACGACGTCGACCGGCACCGGGCCGTGACGAACGCGCTGCTCGCTCTGGTACCCCGCGACCCGAGCACCGGCAGCCGGGACTGGCCGGCCGCCCACCCGTACATCCGCGACCACCTCGCCACCCACGCGGCCGCGGCGCTCGCCCTCGACGCCCTCCTGCAGGACACCGACTACCTCGTCCACGCGACGCCCCTGCCGCTGTCCCGGGCCATGCGCTCCGCCCAGAGCCCCGAAGCCCGGACGGTGTGCGCCATCTACCGCACCTCGGCGGACACCCACGCCGCTGCCTCACCTACCGCCAGACGCGACATCCTCGCCGTCGACGCGGCCCGCTACAACCAGCCCCACCTCGTCGCCGAACTCACGCGCCGACGGTCCTGGCAGCCGCGCTGGGCGACCGGGGCGCTGGTGCATCCCTCGCTGCGCACCACCTTGACCGGGCACAGCAGCGGCGTGCGGGCGGTGGCCGTCGCGACCGTCGAGGGCCGACCGCATGCCGTGACCGGCGGTCAGGACGGGGCCGTGCGGGTGTGGGATCTGATCGACGGCACGACGCTCGCAGCGCTGGACGATCCCGCCGACGAGGTGGAAGCCGTGGCCGTGGCGGTGATCGACGGCCGTCCCCATGCGGTGACCGGCGGGGACGACGGTCCCGTGCGGGTACGGGACCTGACCGACGGGGGTCACCGCGCCACCCTGGAAGGGCACACGGACGTCGTACGGGCCGTCGCCGTCGCGATGGTCGAGGGCCGTCCGCATGCGGTGACGGGTGGTGACGACGGCACGGTGCGGGTGTGGGACCTGCTCGACGGGTCCGAGCGCGGCGCTCTCGAAGTTCACAGCGGCAGCATCAAGGCGGTCGCGGTGGCCGACCTCGACGGCCGCCCCCACGCCGTGGCCGCCGGTCAGGGCGGTTCCGTACAGGTGTGGGATCTGATCGACGGTTCCGAGCGCGCCACCCTGGAAGGCCATGGCAGCGGAGTGTCCGCCGTGGCCCTGGCCGTGATCGAGGGCCGCCCGCATGCCGTGACCGGTGATGACGACGGCACGGTGCGGGTGTGGGACCTGCTCGACGGGGCCGAGCGCGCCACTCTGGACGGGCACTCCGACGGGGTGAACACCGTGGCCGTGGCGATGATCCAGGGTCGTCCCCACGCCGTCACGGGCGGCGACGACACCACCGTGCGGGTGTGGGACCTGACCGCCGGTACACCCAGCGCCACCCTCAGGGGCCACACCCTCCCGGTGAACGCGGTGACCGTGGCGATGATCGACGGCCGACCGCACGCCGTGACCGGCAGCCAGGACGAGACCGTCCGGGTGTGGGACCTGACCGAAGGCGCCCACGGGGCCACTTTGGAGGGGCACGGGGACTGGGTGCGTGCGGTCGCGGTGGCGACGGTCGAGGGACGCCCGTGTGTCATCACCGGCAGCGACGACCAGACGGTGCGGATGTGGGACCTTGCCGACGGCAACCATCGTGCGACCCTGGCCGACCACAAATTCTGGGTACGTGCGGTTGCGGTGGCGACTGTCGACGGCCGCCCCTGCGCCGTCACCAGCAGCTACGTGACCGGGCGTCCGAAGGTGTGGGATCTGACCGACGGCACCCTCCGTGCCACCTTGAAAGGCCGTCGTATCGACGGGGTCCGCGCGATGACGGCGGCCACCGTCGATGACCGTCCGCACGCGGTCATCTCCTGCTACACGCCGGCGGAACCGCAGGTGTGGGATCTGACGGACGGCACGTTCCGCACCAACCTGGTGGGCCACGACGGCGGCGTGCGTGCGGTGACCGCGGTGACGGTCGACGGCACACCCTGCGCCGTCACGGGCGGCGTCGACCACACGGTGCGCGTGTGGGACCTGACCGACGGCACCCTCAGAAGCACGCTAGAGGGCCACGAGACCCCGGTGGGCGCCGTGGCGAAGGTGACCATCGACGGCCGCCCCCACGCCGTGACCGGCGGCGACGACCACACCGTCCGGGTCTGGGACCTGACCGACGGCACGCACCGGGCCACGCTGACGGGCCACACCGACGCCGTGAACGTCGTCGCCCCCCTGACCATCGACGGCCGCCCCCACGCGGTGACCGGCAGCGACGACAAGACCGTACGGATCTGGGACCTGGCCGTGAACAGGCTCGTCGAGACGATCGCGATGCCGCTCGTGGTGGACGGTCTGGCCACCTTCGGCTCCGACGTGGTGCTCGGCCTCAGGCACGAGGTCCTCGTCCTCACCCTGACCGGCGAGGCGGGCGCGTCCCGGACTCGTAGAATCGCCGGGTGAACGCCCCCGCACTCCCGGCCGCCGAAACCCTGCGCAGCGCCCTCGCCACCCTCCTGGACGGTCTCCCGCCCCGCCAGGCCGCGCAGGCCGTCGACCGGCTGATCGCCAGCTACCGCGGGGCGACCCCCACCGACGCCCCGATTCTCCGCGACCGGGCCGACGTGGCCGCGTATGCCGCGTACCGCATGCCCGCCACGTTCGAGGCGGTCCACGCGGCGTTGGAGGCGTTCGCCGAGGCCGTGCCGGAGTGGGCGCCCGGCAGCCATGCCGACGTCGGCGGTGGGACCGGCGCCGCGACCTGGGCGGTCAGCGCGACCTGGCCCGGCGAGCGCGGCGTCACCGTGCTGGACTGGGCGGAGCCCGCCCTCGCGGCCGGCCGGGAGATCGCCGCCGCGAACCCGGCGCTGAGGGAGGTCCGCTGGCAGCGGGCCCGTATCGGCCCGTCCCTCGCCCTGGACCCCACCGACCTCGTCACGGTCTCCTACGTCCTGAACGAACTCACCGCGGCCGACCGCACCGCCCTCCTCGACACCGTCGCGTCCGCCGCCCAGGCCGTCGTCATCGTCGAACCCGGCACCCCCGACGGCTATGCCCGGGTCATCGAGGCCCGCGACCGTCTCGTCGCCGCCGGCTTCCGCATCGCCGCCCCCTGCCCGCACAGCGCCGCCTGCCCCATCGTCCCCGGCACGGACTGGTGCCACTTCGCGGCCAGGGTCAGCCGTTCCTCGCTCCACCGTCAGATCAAGGGCGGCTCCCTGCCCTACGAGGACGAGAAGTTCAGCTACGTCGCCGCCACCCGCCTCCCGGTCACCCCGGCCCCCGCCCGCGTCGTCCGTAAACCCCAGATCCGCAAGGGCCAGGTCCTCCTCGACCTGTGCGAGACCGAACCCGCCCTGCGCCGCACCACGGTCACCAAACGGCACGGCGCCCTCTACCGGGCGGCCCGCGACACGGACTGGGGAGACGCCTGGCCCCCGGCCGAGGACCGGGAGCCAGAGGTACCAGAGGTACCAGAGGTACCAGAGGTATAGGAGACGGGGCGCCGGCCACCTGGCGGCGGACGGGTCACGCGGACTCTTCTGCCGTGCCGTCGCCTCCCTGCTGTTTCTCCTGCAACTTGCGCAGCAGCTCCTTCTTCTGGGCCTGGGGGTCGGCCTCGCCGCCGATCCGGCCGCCGCGGCCGCCGCCGCGCAGCGCCTTGCGGCCGAGGTTGCGGCGGGTGCCGCCGACTCCGAGCATGTTTCCGCCGCTTCGGGCCATGGTGGGCTCCTCTCGATGTCCCGCGTGGACGAGACGTATCGTCTTGATATGTCGACCCGTTCAGGGTCCGGCGAGACGCTCCGTCTTGTCAACCTGATAAATTCGAGCCATGGCAGCTCAAAAGTCCGCTCAGCAGCCCGCACCCAACACCACCCGCCGGAGCGAGAGGTCCCGTCGGGCCATCTACGACGCCGCCCTCGCCCTCGTCGGGGAGGTCGGCTACCCCAGGACCACGATCGAGGGCATCGCCGCCCGCGCCGGCGTCGGCAAGCAGACGATCTACCGCTGGTGGTCGTCGAAGGCGGACGTCCTGCTGGAGGCCTTCCTCGACCTCAGTGAGCAGGCGTCCCGGGAAGCCGGTCCGGAGTACGAGTTCGCCATCCCGGACACCGGCGACCTCGCCGCCGACCTCAAGGCCGTGCTGCGCCTCACCGTCGACCAGCTCAAGGACCCCCGCTTCGAGGTCCCGGCCCGCGCGCTGGCCGCCGAGGGCGTGGTCAACGAGGAGCTCGGCCGGGTCTGCATGACCAAGCTGCTCGAACCCTCGCTCCTGCTGTACGTCGACCGGGTGCGCGCCGCCCAGGAGGCCGGCCAGGTCCGCCAGGAGGTCGACCCGCGCATCGCCCTCGAACTCTGGGTCTCGCCCCTCGCCCAGCGCTGGCTGCAGTACACCGGCCCGATCACGTACGAGTACACCGACACCCTCGTCGACTACGCCCTGTACGGCATCGCCCCGCATGCGCGGTAAAGGCGTAAATCCCGCCAAAGGAGCCCATTACCGCTGATCCAGGTGCTGTGTACACCTCGCCCCACCTGGCCCGGTTGTCCGCTAAGGCCCCCCGAAGCGCACGATGGTGGGACCATAGGGCATGCTGTTCCGCACGACAGCGAGGCGAGGGGATAGATGAGCGCGGAGTTGGGCGGCCCGACCGGCCTGCAGGGCAAACTCTCCCAGTGGCTGCGCGGACGCCGCCCCAAGGACGCCACCGGCGACGGTGGCCGGGAGGACCTGCTGCTCGCCGCCGCGGCGGTGGGACTGCCCCTCGCGCCCGCCGCGCACCCGGCCGGCTACCGATGTTCCTGTGACCGCGTCGGCTGTCCCACCCCGGCCCGGCACCCGGTGTCCTTCGCCTGGCAGACGCAGTCCACCACCGACCGCGCCCAGATCGAGCGCTGGGCCCGCCACCAGCCGCAGGCCAACTTCATCACCGCCACCGGCATGGTGCACGACGTCCTGGACGTCCCGGTCGAGGCCGGGCGCGAGGCGCTGGAGCGGCTGCTCGGCGCGGGCATCGAGGTCGGCCCGGTCGCCGAGAGCGGCGACGGCCGCCTGCTGTTCTTCACCCTCACCCGCGGCACCCCCGAGGACGAGGACGAGTGGTGGCCCTGCGAGCTGGACTGCCACCCCGAGACCATGGACGAGCACCCGGGACTGCGCTGGCACTGCCGCGGGTCCTACGTCCTCGTACCGCCCGCACAGCTGCCCGGCGAGGGCCAGACCGTGCACTGGGTACGCGGCCTCGAACACCCGCTGCCCGACCCGCTCAGCCTCCTCGAAACCCTCACCGACGCCTGCGCCCGCCATGTCGGCGAGGAGCCCGACCACGTCTCCGCGGCCTGGCCCCTGCGCCGCCACTGAGCTTCCGGTGAACGGCGAGCCGCCGTACGAACGGTGACTACTCGCCCTTCGCCGACGTCATGCCCTGGGTCCGGCCGATGATCTGCACCTTGCCGGAGCCCTTCGGGTCCAGCGCCGCCCCGTTGGAGACGATCTCCACCGTCAGCGACTGCTTGATCTCGCCCGTCGTCAGCGCCAGCACGGCCTTCTCCGGGGTCGGGACGGCGGCACCGGAGTGGGCCGTCTCCTTCTCGTAGTGGCGGGTGGTGAAGAACACCAGCGCCCCGCCGTCCTTCGTGCGCAGCGCCAGCGGCGCGTAGTCACCGTCCGTCAGCGGCTCGTCGATGTACTGCCGGACCAGGCCCGGACGTTCGGCCTCCTTGGCCCGCTTGGCACGCCATCCGCTGGTGTGGCGGCTGTCCGCGAAGGTGTTCCCGCCGTCCTTCAGGTAGGCCGCGTAGTCCTTGCTCAAGTCCGCCGGCGGCACGGCCAGTTCGGTCGAGTTCGCCGGGACGGCCTCGGCCCAGCCGTCCTTGTCCGTCTTGAACTGCGGTACGTCGCCGGGGGCCATCAGCGTCAGATACGACGCCTCCCACGGCTCGGCCAGGCTGTCGCGGCTGAACACGAAGACCCAGCGGGCGGTGGCGCCCTTGTTGGCGGCCGCGTCGGCCACGAACCAGCGCGGCCAGCCCGCCTTCTTCGGGATCGTGAACTTGGTGTCCGACAGCTCCAGCGGGGTGTGCGCCGCGTTGCCGTCGGGACTGAGTGCCTTGCCGGCCTTCAGCCGCGCCTCGTCGATGGCACCGAGGGCGCCGCTGACATGGTCGGCGTCCAGCGAACTGTCGTAGGCCTTGTCGGCCTCGTTGTAGGCGGTGGTGAACTGCTGGAGTGCCTTGGCGGCCTCCGCCTTGGTGGCCGACGGGAGGACTTCCCGCTCCCCGTGGACCACCACGCATCCGCTTGCCGTCAACGACAAAGCGGTCAGCGATGCCGCAATCAGTGCGCTCCGGTCAAGCCTGCGGAGCTTTCGAGGGCCGCGATCCCTGCTCATCAGGTTCCTTCACCTTCCCCTTCCCGGAGGCGAACCCTACCGGGGCGAGGAAGAGCGCGAGTGTCGGGACCAGGTACAGCAGCCACACCGTGACCTGGAGGACGGTCGGATCGGGCTGGAAGTTGAAGACGCCCTTCAGCAGAGTGCCGTACCAACTCGACGGATCGACGGTGTCACTGATGTCGAAGGCCTTGTCGCTCAGCCCCGGCAGCCAGCGCGCCTCCTGGAGGTCGTGGAAGCCGTACGCCAGCACACCCGCCGCCACGACGACCAGCATGCCGCCGGTCCAGGTGAAGAACTTGGCGAGGTTGATGCGCAGGGCGCCGCGGTAGAACAGCCAGCCCAGGACGATCGCCGTGGCGATGCCGAGGGCGGCGCCGACCAGCGGGCGCGGGCTGCCGTCGCCCGCCGCGCGCACCGACGCCCACACGAACAGGGCCGTCTCCAGGCCCTCCCGGCCCACGGCGAGGAAGGCGGTGGCGACCAGCGCGCCCGTGCCCATCCGGAGCGCTGCGTCCAGCTTGCCGTGCAGCTCGGCCTTCAGATGCCGGGCGGTGCGCCGCATCCAGAACACCATCCACGTCACCAGGCCGACCGCGAGCAGCGACAGGGAGCCGCCGAGCGCCTCCTGCGCCTCGAACGTCAGCTCCTGCGAGCCGAATTCGAGCGCGCAGCCGAAGCCGAGGGCCAGGGCGACCGCGACGCCGATGCCGGTCCAGATGGGCCGCAGCGCGTCCCGGCGGTCCGTCTTGACCAGGTAGGCGATGAGGATGCAGACGACGAGCGACGCCTCCAGGCCCTCGCGCAGTCCGATCAGGTAGTTGGAGAACACGGCCTACGCCTCCTTGCCGAACAGCGTCCGGCCCCACCAGTCGTCCTTGTCACGGACGCCGGGCGGGACCGCGAAGAGCGCCGAACCCACGTGCTGGATGTACTCGTTGAGCGCGTCCGTGGCCAGGTTGCGCTGGATGCGGATGAACCCGGTGCGCGGGTCACGCTGGTAGGCGAGGAAGAACAGGCCCGCGTCCAGACGGCCGAGGCCGTCGGTGCCGTCGGTGAAGGAGTAGCCGCGGCGCAGGATCGTCGCCCCGTCGTTGGAGGCGGGGTGCGCGAGCCGGACGTGCGCGTCGGGCAGCATCGCCTTCAGGAACGGCTCGTCCCGCTCCTTGGCCTTGCCGACCGGGGCGCCCTCGCCCTTGTCCCGGCCGAAGATGTCCTCCTGCTCCTGCAGCGAGGTGCGGTCCCAGGTCTCGATGTGCATACGGATGCGGCGGGCGACCAGGTAGGAACCGCCGGCCAGCCACCGCGGGCCGTCCTCCTCGCCCACCCAGACGAACTTCTCCAGCCGGTCCGTCTCCGTCCCCGCGATGTTGCGGGTGCCGTCCTTGAACCCCATGAGGTTGCGCGGGGTCTGCTCCTCGGGGGTGGTCGACGAGGTCTTCCCGAAGCCGAGCTGGGACCAGCGGATGACGACCTTGCCCATGCCGATGCGGGCCAGGTTGCGGATGGCGTGCACGGCGACCTGCGGGTCGTCCGCGCAGGCCTGGACGCACAGGTCGCCGCCGCTGCGGTTCCTGTCGAGGTTGTCGCCGGCGAACTTCGGTAGCTCTTCCAGGGCCTCGGGGCGGGCGTCCGCGATGCCGAACGCCTCGCCGTACTTCTCGAAGAGCGACGGCCCGAAGCCGATCGTCAGCGTCAGCCGCGACGGCTTCAGCCCCAGCGCCTCGCCGGTGTCGTCCGGCGGCGCCTCGGCCAGACCGCCGTACGCGCCCTCGCCGACCGCCTGCCCGGCGGTCATCCGGCGCGCGGCCGCCGTCCAGTCCTTCAGCATCTGCACGAACTCGGCGCGGTCGTCGGTCTTCACGTCGAACGCGGCGAAGTGCAGCCGGTCCTGCACGGGGGTGGCGATGCCGGCCTGCCGGGCGCCGTGGAAGCCGATCGCGGCGCCCGTGTCGGCGCCCACCGGATCCACGTCGTCGCCCGTGCGGGCCATCGCCACGGCACCGCCGGCCGCGGCGGCACCGAGCGCGAGCCCGGCACCGCCCCAGCCGATCAGCGCACGCCGGGACGGGGAGGGGGAACTCCCGGTCGAGGTCTCAGTCATGGGGTGCCCCTACTTCACGACGACGGCGGCGGCGAGCTTGGACAGCGGCTCCGCGAGCGCGTTGACGCCGTCCGACAGCTCCTTGCGATCGGCGTCGCCGACCTTGTCGTACGAGGTGAAGTCGTACGACGCCTTGTCCGCCCGGTACTTGTCGAGCAGCGTGTTCAGCGCGCCGAACTGCTTGTCGAGCTCGGTGACCAGCGCCTGGTCGTTCTCCTTGGCGACCGGCTTCAGCAGCTCGTAGGCCTTCTCGGCGCCCTCGACGTTGGCCTTGAAGTCGACCAGGTCGGTGTGCGAGTAGCGCTCCTCCTCGCCGGTGACCTTGCCGGTGGCGACCTCGTCGAGGAGTTCCTTGGCGCCGTTGGCCATGGAGGTCGGGGTGATGTCGGCCTTGCCGACCCGCTTCTGCCAGTCCTTCAGGTCGGTGACGAGCTGGTCGGCGAGGGCCTTCTCCTCGGCGCCGATCTTCTTGTCCTGCCAGAGGGACTTCTCCAGCCGGTGCCAGCCGGTCCACTTCTGGCCGGCCTCCAGGCCGTCCTCGCGGAAGTCGACCTTCGGGTCGATGTCGCCGAAGGACTCGGCGACCGGCTCGGTGCGCTCCCAGCCCATCCGGGAGGGGGCGTAGGCCTTCTTCGCGGCCTCGACGTCGCCGTCCTTGACGGCCTTGGCGAACGCCTCCGCCTTGGGCAGCGTCTCGTCGGCCTGCGCCTGCGCGTACTCGCGGTAGGCGGCGACGGCCTTGTCGAGGCGCGGGTCACGCTTGGCGGCGGCGCCCTTGCCGGTGGCCTTGACGGTCTGCCGGATGCCGTCGCCCTTCATGCCGGGCTTGCAGGCGATGGTGTAGTCGCCGGCCTTCACCTCGGCGGTGACGGTCTGCTTGGTGCCGGGGCCTATGTTCTCCCGCTCGGTGACGATGCGGTCGTCCGGGAACAGGATGTAGACCTCGGTGACCTTGGACCCCTTGTTCTCGATGGCGAGCTCGACGTGCCCCGCCGGGAACTCCTTCTTCGACACCTCGCACTTGTCGTCCGTCGCCGTCACGGTGACGACCCGGTCGCCGCCGGCCGAGCTGCCCTTCTCGGTGCACCCCGTGACGGCGGTCAGGGCCGCAACGGTGGCGGCAGCGGCGACGGCGGAGAGTCTGGCGGGTCGCATGAAGGCTCCAGGGTATGGCCGAAAAGTGTGCGTGACGCGCCTCACATGGCAGGAAGGTGAGGCTCACCTAACGCACCTAAGGATTACCTAAGTGGCCAAAAACAACCCCATAGAGGAGTCAAAGGAAGGTCAAAGGTTGCGTCGCGGGGTCACCAGGAGGGCTCCTGTTCGGGGATGCGAAAGCACGTCGACGGGCTGGTCGTAGACCTCCGACAGCAACCGCTCGGAGAACACCTCGGCCGGCGGACCGTCCGCCGCGATCCGCCCGGCGCGCAGGATCGCGACCCGGTGCGCGTACGCCGCCGCGAGCCCCAGATCGTGCAGCACGACCACCACCGCGTCCCCGGCCCGCGCCCGCTCCCGGCACACCCGCAGCACCAGTTCCTGGTGCTTGAGGTCCAGCGCCGCCGTCGGTTCGTCGAGCAGCAACAACGGCGCCCGCTGGGCAAGCACCCGAGCGAGCGCGACCCTGGCCCGCTCACCACCGCTGAGCGCGGAGAACGGCCGGGCCGCGAACTCGGTCACCTCGGTGACGGCCATGGCCTCGGCAGCGGCCAGGTCGTCCTCGGCAGGCGAAACCGCGTGCGGCGCCCGCCCCATCCGTACGACCTCCTCCACCGTGAACGGGAAGGAAAGCACCGCCGACTGAGGCAGCACCGCCCGACGCAGCGCGAGTTCGGGCGCCGTCCACTCGGCCGCCGGCCGCCCATGTATCCGTACGACGCCCTCAACAGCCGAAAGATCGGCGGCCAGCGCCCCCAACAGGGTCGACTTCCCGGCCCCGTTGGGCCCCACCAGCGCCAACACCTCCCCGGCCCGGACCTCGACGGATGCCCCTCGCAACACTTCACGCCCCCCGAGCCGAACATGAAGCGACTCAGCGGCGGCGAGCACCTCACCGGCTTCAGCGGGCGCGGGGGGCGTGGGACGCGGCCGGAGCAGTCTCATCTGCGGGTTCCTTGAGGTCTGGTTGCGGACGATTCGGCACCGCCGAACAGGTCGTGGGGATTGAGCGCCGTTGCGGCGGAGAAGGGGAGGGCGGTGGTTGGACAGGGGCCGGTCAAGGTCGGTGAGTGGGGTGACTCATGGCAGGGGGCTGTGGCTTGGGCGTGAGGTAGGTGGCCGGTGTCGTTGCCGGGGGATGGTCGAGGCCCCTCGGGGCGGGGGACAGGGGCTGTGGCGTGGGCGCGGGTGCCAGGGATCGGTGTCGTCGCCGGGCCCGCCCACGTCCCCAGGGGCGCGGGGCCTCTGCGCCGGATCTGCGGCAGGGGGTCCCTGCGGCGCCGGGTTCGGCAGTGTCCCAGGGGTGCGGGGCTTCTGCGCCGGATCTGCGGCAGGCGGTCCCTGCGGCGCCGGGTTCGGCAGTGTCCCAGGGGTGCGGGGCTTCTGCGCCGGATCTGCGGCAGGGGGTCCCTGCGGCGCCGGGTTCGGCAGTGTCCCAGGGGCGCGGGGAACTGCGCGACCAGCCCCCACCCCACCCGCACCCGGCACACAACCCGCAGCCTCACCCACCGCCCCCGGCACACCCCCTCCCCCCTCACCCCCTCCCCCCTCACCCCCACCCCCCTTGCCGCCGCCGAGTCCGACGCAGCAGCCAGAAGAAGAACGGGCTGCCCAGCAGAGCCGTAAGCACCCCCAACGGCAACTCCGCAGGCGCCGCCAACGTCCGCGCAGCGAGATCCGCCGCGAGCAACACCACCGCCCCACCCAACGCACTGCCCGGAACGAGAAACCGATGCCCCGGCCCCGCCGCCATCCGCAGCAGATGCGGCACGACGAGCCCGATGAAGCCGATCACCCCGGAAACGCTCACCGCGGCCGCCGTGAGCAGCGCGACCACGAGAATCAACGCGACCCGCATGCGCTCCACGTCCACCCCCAGATGCCGCGCGGGCCGGTCACCGAGGGCGAGCAGGTCCAGGCGGCGCGCGTACAGCGGCGCCACCACCAGCCCCACCACCGCGCACGGCAGCACCGCCGTCACCTTCGGCCACGTCGACTGCGCGAGCGACCCGAGCTGCCAGAAGGTGATCTGGTTCACCGCGGCCGTGTCCGCGAGGAAGATGAACAGGCCGATCAACGCCCCGGCGAAGGCGTTGACCGCGATACCCATGAGGATCAGCGTCACGACCTCCGTACGGCCACCCGACCGGGACATCGCGTACACCAGCAGCACCGTCCCGAGCCCGGCGACGAAGGCCATCGCGGGCAGGGTCCAGTTCCCGAGGAAGGTCAGCCCGAGCGAGATGGACGCCACCGCCCCGACCGCAGCGCCCAACGAGACGCCGATGGTGCTGGGCTCGGCGAGCGGGTTGCCGAACACGCCCTGCATGAGCGCCCCCGCGCACCCCAGCGACGCCCCGATGAGCAGCGCGAGCACGATCCGCGGGAACCGCACGTTCCACAGCACCGACTCGGCGACCCGGTCCAACTCACCGCCCCCGAGCCCGACTTTGTGCTGCGCGGAGGCGAGGACGTCCCCGACCGGCACCGGATAGGCGCCGATCCCCGCGGCGACCGGCACGAGGACGAGCAGGGCGACACCCATGCCGACGGTCAGCAGCCAGGCGGCGGTGTGCCGTCCGCGGGGCGGCACGTCGACCACGGCCTCGGACGCGGCCTTCTCCAGCACGGTCATGCCGCGTTCCCCTTCTCGTCCTGCATCCTTCGCCACTTCACTTTCCTCAAGGGTGTTTCAATGCCCCCGTGACTGACTACGACGTCCTCCGCGTCTTTTGCGGACCGACCGGCGGCTACGGCAACGAACTGGGTGTCGTCCGCGAGGGCTCCGTGATCCCCGAGCGGAGCGACCGGCAGGCGTTCGCCGCGAAACTCGGGTTCAGCGAGACCGTGTTCGTGGACGACCCCGAGCGCGGAGTCGTCGACATCTACACACCGACCCTGCGCCTGCCCTTCGCCGGGCACCCGTGCGTCGGGACGGCGTGGCTGCTCGACGTGCCCGAGCTGGTCACCCCGGCCGGCGTGGTGGGGGCGCGGCAGGACGGGGAGTTCTGCTGGATCGAGGCGCGGGCGGAGTGGGCGCCCCCGAGGACGCTCCGCCGGTACGCCACGGCCGCCGAGGTCGACGATCTGGCCGTACCGGCGCCGGGGGAGTGGATCTACGCCTGGGCCTGGGAGGACGAGGCGGCCGGGCGGGTGCGGGCCCGGGGCTTCCCCGGCCGGGGCGACGGCATCGAGGAGGACGAGGCCACGGGAGCGGCGGCGCTGCTCCTGACCGACCAGCTGGGCCGCGCCCTGAACATCACCCAGGGCGCGGGCTCCCAGATCCTCACGGCACCGCAGCCGGGAGGCTGGGTGGAGGTCGGCGGCCGGGTGTTCCTGGAGCGCTAGCCCCAGCCACAGCCGCTCACGCCGACAGCGGGAACTCCTCGCCCAGCGCCCGGAACACCGCCGTGTTCAGGGCGAACGCCTTCTTGCACTCCGCCACGATCCGCTGCTTCTCCAGGTCGTCCGCACGGACTCCGTCCAGCAGCTCGCGGTAGCCCCGCTTGAACGCGGCCGGGTTGGGGATCTCCTCGAAGACGTAGAAGCGGACCCCGTCGCCCTTGCGTGCGAAGCCCCAGGTCTTCTCCGCCTTGTCCCGGATGATCTGGCCGCCGGAGAGGTCGCCGAGGTAGCGGGTGTAGTGGTGCGCGATGTAGCCGGCCGGCCAGTCCTCGGCGCACTCGCGCACCCGGTCCGCGTAGACCCGCGTGGCGGGCAGCGCGGACAGCCCCGTCCGCCACTCCGGACCCCGCAGATGCGCCAGGTCCCGCTCCAGCGACGCCAGCCGGAGCAGCTCGGGCCGGATGAAGGGGCCGGCCACCGGGTCCGAGGCCAGCCGCTCGGCGCCGGTCTCCAGTGCCTCGTACACGAACCACAGTTGCTCCGTGTACCGCGCGTACGCGTCCACGCCCAGCCGGCCGCCGAGCAGGTCGCTCATGAACGTCGAGGTCTCCGCCTCCATGTGCTGCTCGTGGGACGCGGTGCGGATGACTGTCGCGAAGGAGTCCATGGCACCCATTTTCTGAGGTTAGGCTTACCTAAGTCAATAGGTTTGCCGACGCCGTGTCGGTAAAAGCGTACAAAGAAAACCCGCCCTCCGCAGGGGGCGGGTTCTTCCGGTGTTCGCGCGGGTCAGGGGAGGGTGAGGATCTCCGCCCCCATCTCCGTCACCACCAGCGTGTGCTCGAACTGCGCGGTGCGCTTGCGGTCCTTGGTGACGACCGTCCAGCCGTCGTCCCACATGTCGTACTCGTGCGTCCCCAGCGTCAGCATCGGCTCGATCGTGAAGGTCATCCCGGGCTGGATCACCGTCGTCGCGTGCGGGCTGTCGTAGTGCGGGATGATCAGGCCGGAGTGGAACGACGAGTTGATGCCGTGCCCGGTGAAGTCACGGACCACGCCGTAGCCGAAGCGCTTGGCGTACGACTCGATGACCCGGCCGATGATGTTGATCTGGCGGCCCGGCTTGACCGCCTTGATCGCGCGGTTCAGGGACTCCCGGGTGCGCTCGACCAGCAGCCGGCTCTCCTCGTCCACGTCACCGACCAGGTATGTGGCGTTGTTGTCGCCGTGCACCCCGCCGATGTACGCCGTCACGTCGAGGTTGACGATGTCGCCGTCACGCAGAATCGTGGAGTCCGGGATGCCGTGGCAGATGACCTCGTTGACGCTGGTGCACAACGACTTGGGGAAGCCGCGGTAGCCGAGAGTGGACGGGTAGGCGCCGTGGTCGCACATGTAGTCGTGCGCCACCCGGTCCAGCTCGTCCGTCGTGACACCGGGCGCGATCAGCTTCGCCGCCTCGGCCATCGCCCGCGCGGCGATACGGCCGGCGACGCGCATCGCCTCGACGGTCTCCGGGGTCTGCACCTCCGGGCCTTTGTACGGCGTCGGCGCGGGCTTGCCGACGTACTCGGGGCGGCGGATGTTTCCGGGCACGGAACGGGTGGGGGACAGCTCCCCTGGGACGAGCAGCGACTGGCCAGACATGCCAGCGAGTCTAACCAGCGGGCATGGGGGAACATGTCGGTGGCGAGAGGAGCCGGACATGGCCTTGTTCAAGAAGCGCACGGTCGGCAAGCCGGGCGAGTGGTACTACTGCCTCGTCCACAAGAAGGTCGAGGAGGGGCCGGAGTGCCCGGCCAAGGACCGCTTCGGGCCGTACACCAGCCGGCAGGAGGCCCAGCAGGCGATGGACCTCGCACGGGAGCGCAACCTGGAGTGGGAGAACGACCCCCGCTGGCACGACGCCCAGGCCGGTCCGGCGGACGACGCCTGATCACCCCTCGGTCGGTGCCGGTGCCGGTGCCGGTGCCGGTGCCGTTGTCCGTGCCGTGGTCCGTGCCGTGGTCGCCGCTGCTGCCGCTGCGGCTGCCGCCGCCCGCTGCTCGCGCAGCCGTACCGCGTGCTCGTTCGTCCGCGCGTCGTACGTCATGAGCTTCGGCAGGCACAGCGCCAGCAGCCCCACCGCGCCCACGCACAGCAGCCCGCCCGACCAGACGGACGTCCGCACGCCACGCCAGGCCGCGACGCCGCCCACATAGGTCTGGCCGAGCTGCGGGCCCACCGAGTACGACAGCAGTTCGATCCCGGCGAGCCGACCGCGCAGCTCGTCCGGGATCGTCTGGTTCCACATCACCCCGCGGAAGATGCCGCTGACCATGTCGGCCGCGCCGCCGGCGGTCAGGAACAGCAGCACCAGCCATACGTTCCCCGAGACACCGGCCGCCGCGATGGCCACGCCCCACAGCGCGGCCGACACCACGACGGCCCGCCCGTGCCGGTGCACCCGCGAGGTCCAGCCGCTGGTCAGGCTCACCAGCATCGCGCCGGCCGGCACGGAGGCGTACATCAGGCCCAGTGCCCACGGGGCGTCCAACTCGTCCGCGAGGAAGGGCAGTACGGCCAGCGGCATCGCGAAGAGCATCGCCGCGATGTCGATGACGTACGTGCCGAGAAGCTCCTTGCGGCTCCAGGCGTAGCGGGCGCCCTCGGCGATGGCCTTGAGCGACGGCTTGGCGGCCTCGTGGGAGGCGGGGGAGGGGGCGAGGCCGACGACGAACAGGACGGACACGACGAAGGTCAGCAGATCCGCGCCGTACGCCCAGCCGAGCCCCGCGTACGCGACGACCACACCCGCCAGGGCCGGGCCCGCGACCCCGCCGACCTGCCAGCGCAGCGCGTTGAGCGAGGCGGCGGCCGGGAGGTGGTCGTGGGCGACGATCCGGGGCAACAGGGCGTCCAGGGCGGGGCGTTGGATCGAGACCAGCGCGGAGGACAGGGCGGCGACGACGTACAGCGGCCAGATCGCGGGGCTCGGCAGCAGCGCGTTGACCAGCAGTGCCGCGCTCAGCACCGCCTGCCCGGCCTCCGACCACACGATCAGCTTCCGCTTGTCCAGCGCGTCGGCGAGGGCACCCCCGTAGAGCCCGAACACGATCAACGGCACCAACTCCACCGCCCCGATCGCCCCGACCGCCGCCGCGGACCCCGTCAGCTCCTTGATCTGCACCGGCAGCGCGACAAAGGTCAGGAAGCTCCCGAACGAGGACACGAGCCCCGCCAGCCACAGCCGCCGAAAGTCGGCCGAGGCCCGCCAAGGGGTGAGGTCGGGGAGTAGGGCGCGGATGCGGGAGCCGGATGCGGGAGTGTCACTCTTCACGAGGGGTCATGGTCGGGGCGGGTTGGTAGCGGGGCAACCGGATTTCGCGTGGGCTTCAAGTGGCGTGAGGGCAACGCCGCTAAGGGGCGCGGGGCTGTATCGATTTGCGGCTCCGCCGCGCGGGCGCGACCAGCCCCACACAACCCGCACCCGCCGAGCGGCAGAAACCACCCCCCTCCCGGCGCATCACCACCGCGCCGGTGGCGGCGCCGTCAAAGACTCCGCCAGCCTGGACAGACGGTCCCGAAACCACCCCTGCCCCCGCCCGGAGGGCACCGCGTTCTCGCCGCTCGCCGCGCTCACCAGATGCTGCACGGTGTCCAGGTCCAGCTCCCCGCCCTCCGGCACGGCCAGTGCCTCGTGGGCCATGGCCGTCAGCTCGCCCTCGCCGGGGCCGAGCGCCAACACCGTCGCGCCGGCCCGTCGGACGTCGTACACCCGCTCCAGGAGCGGCGCCCCGGGCTCGTCCGGCGACACCACCAGCAGGGTCTCCCCGCGCCGCGCCGCCGCCAACCGGCCCAGGCCGACCGCCAGATGGGCCGGATCCGAGGCGCGCGCGGCATGCCGTACGAGGGTCGGGGCCAGCTCCGGCGTCCCCGACCACGCGGCCTCGTCCACCAGATGGGCCGCGAGATGCCACGGCTCGTACTCCGGCGTGCCGACCAGCAGCAGCCCACCCCCGTGCGCCACAGCGGACGCCCGCAGCGCCCCCGCGAACCGCCGCGTGGCCCCCAACCACTCGGTCCCGGCGAGTACTTCGCGCAACAACGCCACCCGCACCGCATCCATGCGACCGCATCCTGCCGTAGTCGGCCACTCGTGACCGCGAGTTCACCCCGAATTCGCCCGGCCTGGGGAAGCAGTGGGCCCCGGCGGCCAAGGCGAGGAGTCCGACGATGACCGAGACCACTGTTCCCTTCCGTGCGGGTCAGGAGGGGTACGCCTCCTTCCGTATCCCGGCCGTCGTGGTCAGCGGTGCGGGCACGGTGCTCGCCTTCTGCGAGGGCCGGGTCGAGTCCGCCGCCGACCACGGGCACATCGACATCGTGCTGAAGCGGTCCACGGACGGCGGCCGCACCTGGGGTCCGCTCAAAGTGGTCGCCGACAACAACTGGCACCTCGCCGGCAACCCCGCCCCCGTCGTCCTCGACACCGGCCGCATCCTGCTGGTCTACATCCGCAACCACGCCACCGCCACCGAGGCCGCCATCCTGCGCGGCGAGGTGAGCGACGCCGACGGGCGTCGGATCTGGGTGCGGTACAGCGACGACGACGGCGTCACCTGGTCGAGCTCGAAGGAGATCACCGCGCAGGTGAAGCGGCCGGACTGGCGCTGGTACGCCACCACCCCCGGCCACGCGATCCAGCTGAGCACCGGCCGGGTCGTCGTCCCCGCCAACCACACGGTCCCGCCCACCGGCGACGACATCGGCAACGAGGCCAGATACAACAGCGGGCACTGTCTCCTCAGCGACGACCGGGGCACCACCTGGCGCATCGGCTACGTCGACGAGAACACCGACGGCTACGTCAACGTCAACGAGACCACCGCCGCCGAACTCCCCGACGGCCGCGTCTACTTCAACACCCGCAACGACTCCCCGTCCCCCGGCAACCGCGCCGACGCCTACTCCACGGACGGCGGCGCGACCCTGGTCAAGCCCTTCCGCCCGCAGGCCGGCCTGTCCGCCCCCATCTGCGAGGGCAGCGTCCTGCAGCTCCGCGACCCCGACGTCCTCCTGTTCTCCGGCCCCGCCGACCCCGTCGCCCGCGCCCTGATGACCATCCGCGCCTCCACCGACGGCGGCCTCACCTGGCGGCCCGCGCACCCGGTGGACGGGCTGCCCGCCGCGTACTCGGACCTCGTACGGATCGACGACGCGACGGTCGGACTCCTCTACGAGACCGGCGACTTCGGCCCGTACGAGACCATCACCTTCCGGCGGGTGCCCGTGACGGACCTCACCTGAGCGCCGGAGACGGCAGGGGCAGCCGTCGAGTACGCCCACGTAAAGTCGGCCCATGACCTCTACCGACAGTGCACAGCAGGCCGCCGGGGCCCCCGCGAAGGCCCCGGCCAAGGACCCCTGGGACCTCCCCGACGTCTCCGGGCTGGTCGTCGGCGTACTCGGCGGGACCGGGCCGCAGGGCAAGGGCCTCGCCTACCGGCTCGCCAAGGCCGGACAGAAGGTGATCATCGGTTCGCGGGCGGCCGACCGCGCCCAGGCCGCCGCCGACGAGCTCGGCCACGGCGTCGAGGGCGCCGACAACGCCGAGTGCGCGCGGCGCAGCGACATCGTGATCGTCGCCGTGCCGTGGGAGGGCCACGGCAAGACGCTTCAGTCCCTGCGCGAGGAACTGGCCGGCAAGCTGGTCGTCGACTGCGTCAACCCGCTCGGCTTCGACAAGAAGGGCGCCTACGCGCTCAAGCCGGAGGAGGGCAGCGCCGCCGAGCAGGCCGCCGCCCTGCTGCCGGACTCCCGGGTGACGGCCGCCTTCCACCATCTGTCGGCGGTACTGCTCCAGGACCCGGAGGTCGACGAGATCGACACCGATGTGATGGTGCTCGGGGAGGTGCGGGCGGACGTGGAGATCGTCCAGGCCCTGGCCGGCCGCATCCCCGGCATGCGCGGCATCTTCTCGGGACGGCTGCGCAACGCCCACCAGGTGGAGTCGCTCGTGGCGAACCTGATCTCGGTGAACCGGCGCTACAAGGCACACGCGGGGCTGCGCGTCACGGACGTGTGAGGGCCCCGGACGAGACCTTCGGAAGATGGGGGACACTGGTCGCCGTAGCAGTGTCCCCCGAAGGAGCCGACCGAAATGCCCCGCCTCGCCATCTATGCCCTGATCGTCTGTCTTCTCTCCGTTGCCGCGGCGATCGTGTCCTTCGCGCAGGGCAGCTTTCTGGGGATCATCTGGGTGCTGCTGGCCGGGCTGTCGTCGAACATGACCTGGTACTACGTCAAGCGCGGCCGGGACGCCCGGAACGGCTCCGTCACTGGCTGACCGAGGTTACGCGCTCATCGAGCAGAGCTCGTTCGAGTCCCGCCAGAAGCGGAACAGGTCGTAGCCGCAGTACGTCTCGAAGTCGCTGATGCCCAGGCCGCGCAGCACCGCGTCGATCACGTCGAAGAACGTGCTGTTGATCGACGGCACCCACAGCAGTGCGAACACGAAAAGCAGACCGAACGGGGCGAACGGCTCCACCTGGCGCTTGATCTTGTACGACAGCCAGGGCTCGATCACGCCGTAGCCGTCCAGGCCCGGGACCGGCAGGAAGTTCAGGATCGCCGCCGTGACCTGGAGCAGCGCGAGGAAGGCGAGCGCGAACCGGAAGTCCGGGGGGACGCCGTCCAGCGCGTCCAGCCAGAACGGGGCCGTGCATACGACGGCGAACAGCACGTTGGTCAGCGGCCCGGCGGCCGAGATCAGACTGTGCCGCCAGCGCCCCCGGATCCGCCCGTGCTCGATGAAGACGGCCCCGCCGGGCAGGCCGATGCCGCCCATGATCACGAAGATGACCGGGAGCACGATGCTGAGCAGCGCGTGTGTATAGGCGAGAGGATTGAGGCTCAAGTAGCCCTTGGCTCCCACGGTGATGTCGCCCGAGTGCAGTGCGGTACGAGCGTGTGCGTACTCATGGAGACACAGAGAAACCACCCAGGCCGAGGTCACGAAGAGGAACACGGCTAGTCCCGGCGACGCAGCGAAGTCCGTCCACACCGCCCACCCGGTGACTGCCGTGACAGCGGTGATTCCTAGGAAGACAGGGCTGATCCGCTGTTCGCCGGTGCGAGAGGCGGTGGTCATGGCGGACTCCTGGTGCGTGGCGGTCGAGCCGAGGGAACCTCGACCGTGCCAGTTGATATGGGAACACAGACTCGTGTACCTGAGAGTTTCCCAGAGCAGAGGGGCGCGGGAGGGCGCAGGTCCCGGCAGCTGTAGGGGCTTGTCTACCTCAAGAACTTCGCAAGACGTTCCTGGAAGTCTTCGGGGATGTCGAGTACGTGACCGCCGCGTTCTCGCGGGTGGCATCGAACTGTGATGCCGGCATGGACCAGATCCTCACCGATGTCGGTGACCCCCATGCTCTGCCAACGCTCGGCGAAGGTGGTACCGACTGGTACGAACCGCCAGTGATCCCCTCCGACATCCTGTGACGGAAACGACTCATCCCTGGCTCGGGCCCGTTGGACATACACGCGGCGAGTGACGGGCTCGGCCCCGACTGCCTGGACCAGCATGTGCAGGACAGGGGTGACGATCTCCGCGCCGGTCTGGAACACATAGCCGGGGCACGCCGGGGAGCCGACTCGTGAAAGGCAGCGAACCTTCTCGGTCACCCGGTATGTCCCGTCCTTGCGCCGCTTCCTGGATGTGTGAAGCTGAAGATTCTTGCCGCACCCGCCGCATTTGATCACGTTGAGGAACGGGGTCTTGGGCGTTGCCGAGCGTTGGGCGACGGGGGGTGAGGAACGGGCCAGGGCGTCCTGAAGGCGATCGAAGACTTCCTGGTCCAGCACCGCTTCGGCTACGCGGATGGGACGGCCCTCCTGGTCGTGCACCAGGACTCGATTCTTGTACTTCTTGCCGGGGACGTCCTCGCTGCGTGTCTTCCAGCCCAGCAGGGTGGGGGAAGTGAGGATCCCCTTGAGCGTACGGGGATACCAGAGGAAGTCCTTTCCGGACTTGTTTCGGTGATACGTGTCCGCAGGTGCAGGCAGCCCGCGGTCTTCGAAGTCTCGGCAGATGGCGTTGACCGACTCACTGTCGATGACGCGCCGAGCAGCTTCCCGAACGATGGCGGCCGTCTTCGGGTTGATCTCCAGGTAGCGGGCACCGTCCTTCGCGTAGGTGCGATACCCGAAAGGGGGTGAACCGCCGCCCCATCGCGTGGACGTGAGCAAATGCGCACGCGACGATGCGACCCGCTCAGCCACAGCGTTGGCTTCCATCTGGGCGAATGTGGCGATCATGGTGGCTGTCTCCCTTCCCGTCGAACTCGTGAGATCGAACGGTTCGGTAGCGGAAACCAGCCCCTTGCCGCCGTGGCACTCGGCCCACTCGATCATCTCGTGCAGGTCGCCGACCCGGCGAACAAACCGATCGAGTCGCCAGAAGACGATGACGTCGAATTCAGGTGCACGGTCGTCGAGCCATCGGGACAGTTCTGGACGTTGCCGCGGCGGCACGGCGGTGGCCGAGACGGAAAGGTCCTCGGCAACGCCGACGACATCCCAGCCGCGCGACACACAGAAGGCGCGGCACCCATCGAGTTGCCGCTCAGGACTGGTCGTCGAGTCGGTTCGTACCGTCAGCCGGACAGCGATCAATGCCCTGACAGGTCGTGTCATGGCTTGAGGGTAGCGTGTTTGTATCTAAGAGGCTGAGAGTTACGTAAACTGCCCGTATGGATCTTTCCTGGACAGGAAGTGGTGCCGCCCGTCCTGCTTCACCGCGCCGCAGGGGAGAAAACCGGTGACTGTCCCCGAGGGCACCGGAGACAATGGGCCAGTGCGCTATCGCATCCTCGGCACCACGCAGGCATTCCGCCCCGACGGCACGGTCGTCCCGGTCGGCGGCGCGCGGCTGCGTGCGCTGCTGACGGTGCTCGCACTGCGTCCCTGCCGCACCGTCCCCGCGGGCCTCCTGGTCGACGAGGTCTGGGCCGGCGACCCGCCCGCCGACGCCTCGGGCGCTCTGCAGGCTTTGGTCGGCCGCTTGCGCCGCGCCCTGGGCGCCGACGCCGTCGCCTCCGTGGAGGGCGGATACCGGCTCACCGCCCCGCCCGACGACATCGACCTGCACCGCTTCGAACGCCTCGTCGGCGAGGGCACGCGCGCGTTGGCCGGCGGTGACCCGGCGAAGGCGGCCGTCGTCCTGGATGACGGCCTCGCCCTGTGGCGCGGCCCCGCCCTCGCCGACCTGCCCGACCGCACCGCCGAAGTGGCCCGCTGGGAGACCCGGCGCCTCGCCGCACTGCGCGCCCGCCACACCGCCGCCCTCGCCCTCGGCCACCCCGAACAGTCCCTGCCCGAGCTGGCCGCCCTGTGCGACACCCACCCCTTGGACGAACCTCTCCACGCCCTGCGCCTGCGCGCCCTGCGCCTGCGCGCCCTGCGCGACGCGGGCCGCACGGCGGAGGCGCTGGCCGCCTACGAGGACGTACGACGACTGCTGGCGGACCGGCTCGGTTCCGACCTGGGGCCCGAACTGCGCGCGCTGCATGGGGAGTTGCTTCGGTCGGGGGAAAGTGCGTACGGGGCAGGGGGCGGTCCGCGGGCACGTGACGGGCTCAAACAGGCCCACGGTGCGTCGCGTGCCGCCCGCGACGGCCAAGGGGCCCGGCCCCGCGGCGACTTCGACGTGAGGGCCCGCCGTCCGGCGTTCGCGGGTGCGTCCGGCATGTCGGCGGGTGCCGGCACGGGCACGTCCGGTGGCGGGTGGGGGTGGGATGGGGCCGCTGGGTCGAAGGGTGCCGCGCAGGTTGGGGGTGGGGGCTGTTCCGGCAACCTCCGCGCCCGTCTCACCTCCTTCGTCGGACGTGAAGCCGACATCGAGGCCATCCGCGGTGATCTCACCACCACCCGGCTCGTCACCCTGCTCGGCCCCGGCGGCGCCGGTAAGACGCGGCTGTCGCAGGAGGCCGCCGAGAGCGTGCGGGACGGGGCGCCGGACGGGGTGTGGCTGGCCGAGCTCGCGCCGGTCGACGTCCCCGACGGGGTGCCGGAGGCCGTGCTCACCGCTGTCGGCGCCCGCGAGACCGTGCTGTACGGCGCCGGGGCCGAGGCCATGCGCGCCGGATCGGAACGGCACGACGACCCTGTCGAGCGGCTCGCCGAGCACTTCGGCAAGCGACGGATCCTGCTGATCCTCGACAACTGCGAGCATGTCGTCGAGGCCGCCGCCCGCCTAGTGGCGGAGCTGCTGGAGCGCTGCCCGGAGCTGACGGTGCTGGCCACCAGCCGCGAACCCCTCGGCGTACCGGGGGAGTTGCTGCGGCCCGTCGAGCCGCTGCCGGAGCCCGTCGCGCTGCGGCTGCTCGCCGACCGGGGCGCGGCCGCCCGGCCCGGCTTCCGGGTCGACGCCGACGACGAGACCGCGGCGGCCTGCGTGGAGATCTGCCGGCGTCTCGACGGCCTCCCGCTCGCCATCGAGCTCGCCGCCGCCCGGCTGCGGATGCTGACGGCACGCCAGATTGCCGACCGGCTCGACGACCGCTTCCGACTCCTCACCTCCGGCAGTCGTACCGTCCGGCCCCGCCAGCAGACCCTCCGGGCGGTCGTCGACTGGTCCTGGGAGCTGCTGAACGAGGACGAACGGGAGGTGCTGCGGCGGCTGTCCGTCTTCGCGGGCGGCTGTGACCTCACGGCCGCCGAGGCCGTCTGCGGTCCCGCCGCCCTCGACACCCTCGGCTCGCTCGTCGACAAGTCCCTGGTGGTGGCCGCCCCTTCGGCGGACGGCGCGATGCGCTACCGGCTCCTGGAGACCGTCGCCGAGTACGCGGGCGAGCGCCTCGACGAGACGGGACGGCGTCCGCGGGCCGAGCGCGCGCATCTGACGTACTACCGCGAGCTCGCCCGCGCCACCGACCCGTTGCTGCGGGGCCCCGGCCAGCTCGCCGCGATCAGGCGGCTGGAGCGCGAGTACGAGAACCTGCGGATCGCCCTGCGCCACGCCGTCGCCGACGGCGACGAGCAGGAGGGGCTGTGCCTGATCCTGTCGCTGTCCTGGTACTGGCAGATGCGCGATCTGCGGATCGAGGCCCGCAACTGGTCCCGTGAGGTGCACACCCTCGGCCCGGACCCGTTCGCCGAGCCGGTCCGTCGCGCGCGGCCCGTGCGGGAGCGGTGCACGGACGCCCCGCCGCCGTGGACGGGGGAGATCCTCGACGAGGCCCGGCGCGGAGTCCATCTCGTCCATCTCGCCTGCATGGACACCGAGCTGGACTTCTGGCAGACCCCCGAGGCACAGGCCAAACTGCGTGCCATCGCCGCCACCTACGAGCCCGGCATGCCGCAGACCTGCCGGCTTCCCGGCTCCCTTTGGTTCTTCGCCGTCATGCTCACCGGGGACATGGAGCGGCTGCGGGAGGTCGTCGACGCCACCGTCCGCACGTCCCGTGAGACGCCCGGGTACGACTGGGAGCTCGCCGCGAGCCTGCACGCGCGGGCCAACCTGCTCGCCAACCGCAGCGACTGGGCGGGCGACGCCACCCGCGACGCCGACGAGGCGCTGGAGATCTACGAGCGCCTCGGTGACCTCTGGGGCACCGCCGAAGCCCTCTCCGCGCGGGCCGAGGCATGCGAGCGCAAGGGCGAGTGGGAGGCCGCCGCCGCCAACTACGAGGCGGCCATCGAGCGGGCTGAACGGCTCGGCGCCCGCGCCCAGATCTCCGTCCTCAACGCCCGCCTCGGCAACGCGCTGATCGAGGCCGGCGAGACCGAGCGCGGTGAACGCCTGCTGCACGAGGTGATCGCTCACCGGGACGGCGCGCGCAACGAGGCGATGCCGGCCGCCCGGATGTTCCTCGCCGGCCACCTCGGCATGACCGGCCGCATCGTCGAGGCACGGGAGCAACTGCGGCTGCTGCGCCAGGAGTTCGCCGTCGCCGGCTTCGTCCTCTTCGACGCCGTCATCCTCGGCTCGGAGGCCTGGCTGGAGTCCGTCGACGGCCGCCATGAGGAGTGCCTGGTCAAGGTCCGCCGGGCGCTGGAGCGGGCCGCTGACCCGCTGTCCCTGGCCATCGCGCCCAGCATGCGCACCCTGCTCCTGCACATCGCCGGCCATGCCCTCGCCGGCCTCGACGACGGCGGACGCGCCCGCGACGGTGCCCTCTGCGTCAGTGCCGGCGACACGCTGCTGCCGCCCGGCCATGTCCGGACGCGCATCGAACGCGAGACCCGCGCACGGGCCACGCGCAGGCTGCGCGCGGTACTGGGGGACGCGGCCTACGAGTCGGCGTACGCCGAGGGCGGCGGCCTCTCTCCCGACGAGGCCGCCGCCCTCGTCTGACACGCACCGGCTCCCCGGCCGTGTCAGCTCTTCGTACGGAACTTGTGGATGGCGATCGGCGCCATGATCGCCGTGATGGCGACCGACCAGCCCAGCGTCACCCACAGGTCGTGCGCGACCGGGCCGCCCACCATCAGGCCGCGCGCGGCGTCCGCGAGCGTGGACAGCGGGTTGTAGTCGGTGAAGGCCTGGAGCCAGCCCGGCATCGAGGTCGTGGGCGCGAAGATCGACGAGCCGAACTGGAGCGGGAACAGCACCAGGAAGCCCATGGCCTGCACGGACTGCGCGTTCTTCATGATCACGCCGAGGGTGAGGAACACCCACATGATCGACGAGGCGAACGCCGTGGACAGGGCCACCGTCGCGAACAGACCGGGCCAGTTGGTGATGTCGAACCCGACGGCCACGGAGACGATCATCAGCACGGTGGTCGCGAACAGCATCCGCAGCAGTTCCACCGAGATCTTCGCGAACAGCACCGAACCGCGTCCGATCGGCAGGGACCGGAAGCGGTCCATGACACCGGAGTTGAAGTCCTGGCTGAACCCGGTGCCGACGCCCTGCGACAGCGTCATGCTCATCATCGCGATCATGCCCGGGATCACGTACTGCACGTACTGGTCCTGGCCGCCGCCGAGCGCCTGCCCGATCGAGCCGCCGAACACGAACACGAACAGCAGGGTGAAGATCACCGGCATCAGCAGCGCGTCGGCCATCGACTCCGGGTCCTGCCGGATCCACAGCAGATTGCGGCGGACGAGGGCGCCGGTGTGCCGAAGGTGCGCGCGCAGGGTGATGCGGGCGTCGTCGGTGCCGGTGGCCACGGGGGCCGGGGTGACAGTGTTCGAAGGGGCGGCGCGAAGCGCCTCGTTCAGGGTGGTGGTGGGCGACGGGTGGGAGCTCATACGGCGACCTCCTCGCGGGCGTCGGCGGGCGTGGCGTCCTGCGGGGCACTGGCGCGGTGGCCGGTGAGGGACAGGAACACCTCGTCCAGGCTGGGCAGTTCGGTGGTGATGGAGGCGAGCGTGATGCCCTGCGCGGTGACCGCGCCGACGATGGCGGTGAGCTGCTCGTCGCTGAGCACCGGGACGAGCAGGGTGCCGGCCTCGGTGTCCACGGTGGTGGTCGCGAGGCCGGTGATGCCGAGGTCGTCGAGGTAGCCGGCGAGGGGCCGCAGCTGCAGGGCGTCGGCCGGCCGGATCCGCAGGGTCCGCCCGCCGACCTTGGCCTTCAGCTCCTCGATGCCGCCGCCCGCGATGACCTTGCCCCGGTCGACGACGGTCAGCTCGGAGGCGAGCTGCTCGGCCTCCTCCATGTACTGGGTGGTCAGCAGCACGGTCACACCGTCCCCCACCATGGCCTTGACCTCGTCCCACACCTCGTTGCGGGTGCGCGGGTCGAGGCCGGTGGTCGGCTCGTCCAGGAACAGCACCGACGGCCGCCCGATCATGGATGCGGCCAGATCGAGCCGCCGCCGCATGCCACCGGAGTACGTGCCGGCGGGCCGCTTGGCCGCCTCGGTCAGCGAGAACCGCTCCAGCAGCTCATCGGCACGCGCGCGTGCGTCCTTGCGGGGCAGATCGAGCAGCCGCCCGATCAGATACAGGTTCTCCCACCCGGGAAGCTTCTCGTCCACGGAGGCGTACTGCCCGGTCAGCCCGATCACCCGCCGCAACTGCCGAGGCTGCCGTACGACGTCGTACCCGGCGACGACGGCCTTCCCGGCGTCCGGCGCCAGCAGCGTGGACAGGATCCGCACCAGGGTGGTCTTCCCGGCCCCGTTAGGCCCGAGCACCCCCATCACGGTGCCCTCCCGCACCTCCAGATCCACCCCGTCCAGCGCCTTGGTCTCGCCGTAGTGCTTGACCAACCCCCGTACCGAGACAGCCACACCGGCACCGCCCGGTTCCTTCTCCATTCGCGTCATGAGAACGACGGTGCCAGCCCCCACCGACAAACCACCGACAGCTCACCGACAGCCGACCCGCCGCCCCAGGGGCCCGGAGGGCCCCCTAGGGGCGCGGGGAACTGCGCGACCAGCCACGACGGCGCAGCACCCGACAGACCACACACCGCGGCACATCCGTAGTCGAACCGTCAGTGTCGAACCGCCTCGACCCGCTCCGGAACACGCCCCGCGACGACCCGCTCCCGCGCCCCCAGCGAAGCGCCCCGCGGAGCACGACGCCGATCGACGGCATACGCGACGGAAGCGACCCCAAGCCCAAGCACCGCCAGCCCGGAGCCCACCAGCGCCGGAGACGTCACACCGAACCCGGCCGCCAGGGCAAGGCCACCGACCCACGCGCCGCCGGCATTCGCGAGATTGAAGGCGGCCTGGTTGGCCGAGGAAGCCAGGGACGGGGCCGACGACGCCTTCTCCATCACCATCAGGTTGAGCGGGGACCCGGTCACGAACGCCGCCATGCCGAGCAGCGCCACCGCCAGCGCCGCACTCCACGCCGTGGACATCAGCAGCGGGAACAGCGCCAGCACCGCGACCAGCGACAGCAGGCCCCCGAACAGGGTCCTGCGCATCGAGTGGTCCGCAAGCCGCCCGCCCAGCAGGTTCCCGACGGTCGCACCCACACCGAACAGCGCCAGCAGCACCGTCACACTGGCGTCGGCGTACCCGGCGGCGTCGGTCAGCATCGGCGTGATGTAGCTGTACGCGGCGAACAGCGCGCCGAAGCCCGCGACCGTCGTGCCGAGCGCCAGCCACACCGGCAGGGAGCGCAGGGCGGCCAGCTCGCCGCGCAGGCCGGCCGGCGGAGCGGCGTGCGCCTTGCCGCGCGGGATGAGCAGCGCCAGCGCGGCCATCGCGGCCAGACCGATGGTGCTCACGCCGAGGAAGGTGGCCCGCCAGCCGAGGCTCTGCCCCATCAGCGTGGCCACGGGAACGCCCGCGACGTTGGCCATCGTCAGGCCCAGGAACATCAGCGACACGGAGCGTGCCTTGCGTTCCGGCGCGACCATGCCGGTCGCCACGACCGCGCCGACGCCGAAGAAGGCGCCGTGCGGCAGACCGCTCAGGAAGCGGGCGGCCATCAGCCAGTCGTAGGTCGGGGCGAAGGCCGACAGGGCGTTGCCCGTGACGAACAGGGCCATGAGGCCGATCAGGACCGTGCGACGCGGCATCCGGGCCGTGACCGCCGCCAGCAGCGGGGCGCCGATGACGACGCCGAGCGCGTACGCCGAGACCAGGTGCCCGGCGGTGGGGATCGAGATGTCCAGGTCGTTCGCGACTTCGGGCAGGAGGCCCATCATCACGAACTCGGTCGTACCTATGCCGAAGGCGCCGACGGCCAGGGCGAGCAGGGCCAGGGGCATGAAAAGAGCCTGTGCCTTTCAGGGGGTCGAGAGCAGGGTTCCGAACTTTGTATGTTCAGTTACGGAACAAAGCCTCTCAGGCCCAGTATTCCGGCAGCTGACGATCAGGTTGCCGAAACCCGTCCAGACGCGGCCGGTCAGCCGCCCACCACGGGCTGACCAGGGGTTTTCACAAGCGCGTCAGGACGCGGATGTGTCGACCTTCACACGCGCCGCCACCGGCAGGTGGTCACTCCCGGTCGCCGGAAGCGTCCACGAGCTCATCGGCTCGACCCCCCGCACCATGATCTGGTCGATCCGCGCCATCGGGAACGACGCCGGCCAGCTGAACCCCATCCCGCTGCCCGAGGCGCCCTGCGTGGAACGCATCTGCGCGGTGACGGCGCGCAGCGCGCGGTCGTTCATCGTGCCGTTCAGGTCACCGAGCAGGACGACATTCCGCACCGGCTCGTCTGCGATGGCCTCACCCAGCGCGTTGGCGCTCTTGTCGCGCTGCCGGGCGGTGAACCCGGCCTCCACCTTCACCCGTACCGACGGCAGATGGGCGACGTACACCGCGACCTGCCCGGCCGGCGTGGCCACCGCGGCCCGCATCGCGCGGGTCCAGCCCAGCTTGATGTCGACGGGCTTGACGCCGCTCAGCGGGTACTTGCTCCACAGTCCGACGGTGCCCTGCACCGTGTGGTACTTGTACGTCGCCGCCAGCGCAGCCTCGTACGTCGGGACCGCAGCCGTCGTCAGCTCCTCCAGCGCGACGACGTCGGCGCCGGACGCCGCCACGTCCCGGGCGGTGCCGGCCGGATCGGCGTTGTCCGCGTTGACGTTGTGCGTGGCCACCGTCAGGTCGCCGCCGGTGCCGGTCTTGTCGGTGAGCTGGCCGCCGAAGAGGTTCAGCCAGACGATCGCCGGGAGCAGCACGGCGATGAGCGCGGTCGCGGACCTGCGCACCAGGGCCAGCAGGATCAGCACCGGGATGCACAGGCCCAGCCAGGGCAGGAACGTCTCGGTCAGGCTGCCGAGGTTGCCGATCGCGTTCGGGATCTTCGCGTGCAGCCCCATCACCAGGGCGAGGATCGCCGCGAGCGCGGCCAGCACGATCCCGCGACGCCAGATCCGCCGATCGCCGCGCCAGCCCGCTGCCAGGCCTTTCAGGCGGTTCGTCAGGCGCCGAAGCCCGGATTCCCGGCGCTCGGGTCCCGAGCCGCCGTTGTCCGTCTCCGTCACGTACGCCTGCTGCGCCATACCGTCGCCTCACTACCTGCCGTGCACACCGTCGTCCCCCCGCGCCCACAGAAACCCTAGGGGATGATCGGCTCCGTTCATGCCGTACTCATGACGGCCGTACGGGGGCGAGGACGTACAAGTCGCCTTCGGGAGTTCCGGTTGCGGCGGGGGAAAGCGCGCTCTGTGACGAAACGCGCACATGTGAGCTACGGGGAGGGCGAACTGACGGGCCGTAGACCTTCCAGCACGGCGTCGGCCATCTGCTCCGCGAGCCCTTCCGGAAGGTCGGCGTCCGGCCGCATGACGGCACGCACCAGCATCGGGCCGAAGATCATGTCGTTCATCACGTCGACGTCGAGGTCCGTGCGCAACTCGCCGTTGGCCTGCCCACGGCGCAGGATCGCGTGCTGTTTCCTGCGCCGCGGCTCGACGACGATCGCGTGGTAGGCGTCCCAGATCTTCGGGGTGCTCTTCATCTGGGCGATGACGTTGTGCAGGAGCACCGACGAACGGGTCATCAGACCGCGCTGGCGCAACTGCTCCAGCAGCGCCACGAGGTCGTCGCGCATGGAGGTGCCGGGCAGTTCGGGGTCCGGGGGTTCGGCGGCGCGCACGACGTCGACGAAGAGCTCCTCCTTGCCGCGCCAGCGACGGTAGATGGTGGCCTTGCCGACGCCCGCGGTCCGGGCGATGCGCTCGATGGAGAGCTCTGCGAGCGGCACGCCGTCCTCCAGCAGCTTCAGGATGCCCTCCATGATGGCCCGTTCCACGGCCTCGCTGCGGGGGCGGCCCCTGACCGGGCCGTCGTGCCGGGGGTGGCTGTCGGCGAGGCTCACGTGGTTGGTCCTTTCGCTGGGCTGTGCTGATTCTCCCCCCGGTTCTCCTCCCGGTACGACAGGTCCCGCACGCGGCGCCCGCCGACGGCCCCGCCCGCTGCTACTCGGTGGACACCAACTCCCGCTTGCCCTCGTCCTCCTGAGCCGGCGTCGGCCGCCCCGGCAGGAACAGCGCCACGACCACCGCGCCGAGCACCGCGACGCCCGCGCCCCACAGCGCCGTGACGTGCATGGAGTGCAGGAAGGCGTCGTGGGCCGCGCCGACGAGGGAGTCGCCCTTCGGGCCGAGCCGGTCCGCGAAGCCGAGCGTGGCCTCGATGGACTCGCCCGCGGTGTGCCGTACGCCCTCGGGCAGCACCGTGAGCCGGTCCTCGATGCCGTTGCGGTAGGCCGTCGACATGACGGAGCCGAGGACGGCGATGCCGAGTGCGCCGCCGACCTGGCGGAAGGTGTTGCTGAGGGCGGAGGCGGAGCCGGCCTTCTCGCGGGGCAGGGCCTGCATGATGACGACGCTGACCGGGGTCATGATGTGTGCCATCGCAGCGCCCATCAGGAAGAACACGACCTCCAGCAGCCAGATCGGCGTGTCCGCCTCGAAGGTGGCGAACGCGGCCAGCGTGAGCGCGATCAGCAGCATGGCGCCGGTGGTCGTGGCCCGGTTGCCGAACCGGTCGACGACGAGCCGGGCGCGCGGCGCGAAGATCATCTGGGCGGCGGCGAGCGGCAGCATCAGCAGACCGGTCTCCAGCGGCGAGTAGCCGCGCACGCTCTGGGTGTAGAAGACCGAGAAGAAGGTCACGCCCATCAGGGCGAAGAAGACCAGCGCGATGACGCCGATCGCGGCCGAGAAGACCTTGTTGCGGAAGTACGTGACATCGATGGACGGATGGTCGCTGCGCTTCTCGAACACCACGAAGGCGGCGAGGACGGCGAGCCCGGCGGCGATCGTCGCGAGGACGGTGGCGTCCGTGAAGTCGGCGAGCTGGCCGCCCTTGATGATGCCGTAGACGAGCAGGACGAGCCCGACGACGGAGAGCACGACGCCGATCGGGTCGATCCGCCCCGGGTTCGGATCACGCGAGTCCGGCACCAGCCACAGCATCAGCGCGAGCGCCAGCAGCACGATCGGCACGTTGATGAGGAAGACGGACCCCCACCAGAAGTGGTCGAGCAGCACACCGCCGGTGATCGGCCCGATGGCGATGGCGAGCCCGACGCCGCCCGCCCAGATGCCGATGGCCTTGGGCTGCTCGTCGCGCTCGAAGACGTTCATGAGGACGGCGAGGGTGGCCGGCATGACGAAGGCGGCACCGAGGCCCATCACCGAGCGGAAGGCGATCAGCTCGCCGGGCGAGCCGGAGAACGCGGCGAGGGCGGAGCCGATGCCGAAGACCGCGAGCCCGCCCAGCAGGACCTTCTTGCGGCCGAGCCGGTCACCGAGGATGCCCGCGCTGAACAGCAGGCCGGCGAAGACGAGCGTGTAGGCGTTGATCGCCCACTCCAGCTCGCTCTGGGTGGCGCCCAGGCCGGTCGGGGCCGGGGTCGAGATGGTCTTGATGGCGACGTTGAGGATGGAGTTGTCGAGGACGACGATCAGCAGGCTCAGCATCAGCACGCCGAGGATCGCCCAGCGGCGCCGGTGCACGGCTTCCGGTATGCGGGGGGCTGTGGCGGCGGGAGAAGTCATGCTGTCGAACGTACCTGATTTACGATACGGAACCGTCTCGTATCTTAATTTCTTACCGAGAACTTACGTGCGGCGGCCACGCGGCGGAAGTCACGCGGCACGGCCTAGCCCTCCCTGGCACGAAGTGCCACCATGGAGGGGAGTCCGGGGACGCCGTCAGGGCGCCTCGAGATGACGTGAAGGAGCCGTTGCAATGACGCAGCTTTCGGCTGCCCAGACGCCACAGGCGAAGACCTCCGACGGCAGCAAGGCGCTGTACGGGGGGAAGGGCACCCGCCGCATCACTGTCCGGGACATCGCACTCGCCAAGGAGCGGGGCGAGAAGTGGCCCATGCTCACCGCCTACGACGCGATGACCGCGTCCGTCTTCGACGAGGCCGGCATCCCGGTCATGCTCGTCGGCGACTCGGCGGGCAACTGTCACCTCGGATACGAGACCACCGTGCCCGTCACGCTCGACGAGATGACCATGCTGTCGGCCGCCGTCGTACGGGGCACCTCGCGCGCCCTGATCGTCGGCGACCTGCCCTTCGGTTCCTACCAGGAGGGCCCGGTGCAGGCGCTGCGCTCGGCGACCCGGCTGGTCAAGGAAGCCGGCGTCGGCGCGGTCAAGCTGGAGGGCGGCGAGCGCTCCCACGACCAGATCCGCCTGCTCGTCGAGTCCGGCATCCCGGTCATGGCCCACATCGGCCTGACCCCCCAGTCCGTCAACGCCATGGGCTACCGCGTCCAGGGCCGCGGCGAGGAGGCGGCCCAGCAGCTGCTGCGCGACGCCAAGGCGGTCCAGGACGCGGGCGCCTTCGCGGTCGTCCTCGAACTGGTCCCGGCGGAGCTCGCGGCCGAGGTCACCCGCGTCCTGCACATCCCGACGGTCGGCATCGGCGCCGGTCCGGAGACGGACGCGCAGGTCCTGGTCTGGACGGACATGCTGGGCCTGACCGGCGGCCGCGTCCCCAAGTTCGTCAAGCAGTACGCCAACCTCCGCGAGGTCATGGGCAACGCGGCGAAGGCGTTCGCGGACGACGTCGTCGGCGGAACGTTCCCGCTGGAGGAGCACTCCGTCCACTGAGCCCCACCGGGGCCCACAGAGCCACTGCGGCACCACCACGACAGCCCGCCGATCTTCCCCCGTCGGCGGGCTGTCTGCCTTTGCGCCTAAGCCGGCGCCGCTCTCGCGGAGGTGGTTGCTCGCCGTCGTGGTGGCTCAATTGATGGTTGCTGTGTGGGGCGGGAGGGAAGGGCTGGGCCGTGCTTCCCTCAGGCCGTCGGGTCCCAGAGGCCGTCGGCCTGTCCGCGGGCGAGGTGGTCGGCGTAGACGCCGACCTTCCAGGCGATGACCGACCGGCACTCCTCCAACGCCCGGATCTGCTCCTCGACGCGCTGCTGATGGGCGTCGAGAAGCCGCAGGCGCTCGGTCTCGTTGCCCGGGCCCTGCCGCACCAGCTCGGCGAAGCGCTTGAGGTCGGCGAGCGGCATACCGGACTCACGCAGCTTGACGCAGATCAGCAGCCAGTCGACGTCCACGCGCGTGTACCGGCGCCGACCGCCCGTCGTACGCCGCACCGGTCCGACCAGCAGCCCCTCGCGCTCGTAGAAACGCAGGGCGTGCACGCTGAGTCCGGTCCGCTCGGCGACCTCGCCGATGCTCAGTGACTCCCCGCGAGTCTCGGCAGTCGTCATACGGCCCAGCCTAGGAGCCGGCCCAGGACTTGATCTAGACCCCGCTCTAGTTCCTAGCGTCATCGGCATGACCACCCTCACGACCACCGCTCAACAGCCGCTCGGCTCGCCCTACTCCGCCTCCAGCACCGCCGAGGACGTCCTCGCGGGCCTCGACCTCTCCGGTACGACCGCCGTGGTGACCGGAGGCTCCTCCGGGCTGGGCCTGGAGACCGCCCGGGGTCTGGCGGCCGCCGGAGCCCGGGTCGTCCTTCCGGCCCGCCGGCCCGGGACCGCCCGCGCCGCTCTCGCGGAGCTGGACCGGTGCGAAGTCGTCCCCATGGACCTGACGGACCTCGACAGTGTGCGTGCCGCCGCCGCGCGGATCGCCGACTCCGTCGACCGGATCGACCTCCTCATGGCCGTCGCCGGCGTCATGGCCACCCCCGAACGCCGCGTCGGACCGGGCTGGGAAGGCCAGTTCACCGCCAACCACCTCGGACACTTCGCCCTCACCTGCGCGCTCCACCCGCTCCTGGCCGCCGCCGACGGAGCCCGCGTCGTCGTCAACAGCTCCGCCGGACACGCCCTCACCGACATCCGCTGGCACGACCCGCACTTCCGCACCGGCTACGACAAGTGGCTCGCCTACGGCCAGTCCAAGACGGCCAACTCCCTGTTCGCCGTGGGGCTCGACGCGCTCGGCCGCGCCGACGGCATCCGCGCGTTCGCCCTGCACCCGGGCCGGATCATCACCGGCCTCCAGCGCGAGATGACCCTTCAGGAGCAGATCGAACGCGGCTGGGTCGACGAGCACGGCACCGTGATCGGCGCCGGCTTCAAGACGCCCTCCCAGGGAGCCGCCACCGGCCTGTGGGCAGCCACCTCACCCCTTCTAGACGGCCACGGCGGGCTCTACCTGGAGGACTGCGACGTCACGCGGATCTCGGCTCCCGACGAGCCCATGGACGACGGCGGCGTCCGCGCCTACGCCGTCGACCCCGAAGCCGCGGCACGGCTGTGGGACCTGTCCGTGGCGGCGACCGGCGCCACCCCGATCACCCGGTGAACGACCGGGGTGGCGCGTCCCCCCGTGCCGCGCCACCCCCGCCGCGACGCCGGTCAGCGGCGGCGGTACGACTCCACGTAGCCGGCCGCGGGCGTGCCCACGCCGGTGACGTCGTCGTAGCCCTTCACGGCGCTCAGCGAGCTGTCCTTGCCGAGGGAGCGTACGGACGTGGCCAGACCGTCCGTCGCGTCATAGCCGTTGACGAAGTCGACACGCGCCACCGCGAGCCCGGCCCCCGTCGGGTTGTCCGTGACGTCGTGGTACGCCTTCGACCCGTACCGCGCGTAGATCGACGGGTTGGCGAAACCGATCGGCTTCCCGCCGCCGGCCTCCTGCGCGAGGGCCTGGACGGCCGCGATGACCGGCGCCGCCAGCGAGGTGCCGCCGAGCCGGTACTCGTCGTACGCCTGCGTCCTCCCGTCCGGCATGGTCTGCGTCTGGCCCACCAGGAACCCGGTGTTCGGGTCGGCGATGGCCGCGATGTCCGGGACGACCCGGTTGCCGTCGGCGCTGTTGGCCCTGGCCAGCGCGTCCGGCACGACGCCCTGCTGCCAGTACGGCTCGGCGACGGTCCTGCTGGTGCCGCCGCCCGCGCCCGAGGTGAACGCGCCCGGGAAGCCGGTCCAGCTCTTGCCGTCGGCCGAAAGGCCCGCCTTCTCGGTGCCCCAGCCGGTCTCCCACAGGTACTTGTCGCCCTTGCCGACCGCCAGCGAGGTGCCGCCGACCGCCGTCACCCACGCCGAACTCGCCGGGATGTCGACCTGCTTGGTGCCGCTGCTCGCGACCTCGTCGCCGTCGTCGCCGGAGGAGTAGTAGAAGCCGATGCCCTCGACCGCGCCGAACTGGAAGACCTGGTCGTAGGCGGCCGCGAGGTCCGGGGTCTGGGCGGCCTCGGTCTCGCCCCAGGAGTTGGAGACGATGTCGGCCAGGTGGTTGTCGACGATCTTGCCGAGCGAGTCGAGCAGGTCCTCGTCGTAGCAGGAGGCCGCGCCCACGTACGTGACCTGCGCGCCGGGCGCGACCGCGTGCACGGCCTCGACGTCGAGGGTCTCCTCGCCGTACCAGCCGGCCGCCCCGCACTCCTCGGTCCGGGTGTACTTCGCCGGCAGGTCCTGACGCAGCTGGCCGGTGGTCCAGGCCGCGTCGCCGTTGCGCTTGGCGTAGGTGGCCGCGTCGTAGGCGATGGTCGGGGAGGCGTACGCGTCGGTGATGGCGATGCGCACGCCCTTGCCGGTGTGCTTGCCCGCGCCATACGCGGCGCGCAGCTGCCTGCCCGTGTAACCCTTCACGGCGTACGGGATCTTCGTGCCGTACGCGTCCGGCAGCGTGCTCGCCACGTTCGAGCCGTGGTACGTCGAGAACGGCCCGGAGTTGCGGAACACGGTCTCCGGCGGCGGCAGTTGGTCCTTGTGGCTCGCCAGGTGCGGGGCGGTGTCCAGGCCGGTGACGGTCAGGACGGCGCCCTTCAGCGCGTCCGGCACCGTGACGGCGGCCATGGGAGCGCGGTAAGTCCTGGCGCCCTTGGTGTAGTTGTGCAGCTGGGTGCCGAACGCCTTCTCCGCGGCGGCCACATCGCCGGAGACGGCGACATAGTGCTGCGTGACGCCCGTGACCTTCAGCCCGGCGGAGGTCAGCCACTCCTTGACGGCGGCGACCTGAGCCTTGGTCGCGCCGAAGCGGGCCCGCGCCTGGTCCGCCGACAGGTACTTGCCGTACGAGGCCGAGCGCGGGTCCGACACGGCCTTGGCGTAGGCGGCGAGGCCGGTCGCGTCCCGGCCCGCGAGGTAGACGCGCACGGCGACCCGGGAGCCGTCCGAGGTCGCGCCCTGGTCCGCCTTGGCCGTGGCCCACGCGGGCTTGGTCCCGGCGAGCCGGTCACGCCCCGGGTTGTCCGCGGCGTGCGCCACCGGTATGCCGAGCGCCAGTGCGCCGGTGAGCAGAGGCAGTGTCGCCGCCAGACTCACGGAGGTGCGCAGCGCGGCACGTCGAGATCTCATGGAACCCCCTGTGCGATTCGTGTGCGAGTGGATCACCCGACGGTGGCCACTCAATCGCCGAACCGTTCACGCCAGGGGAATGCCCGGACCAAGAAGGTCCCAACTAACCTAATGACAACGCCATTTCACAGTACGGACCACCGCCGTACGCACTACGCCTCCGGCTTCGCGCCCCGCTTCTTCAGCAGGTCCGTCATCAGGTCGATCTCCGACTGCTGCGCGTCCACCATGCCCTGCGCGAGCCGCTTCTCCACCTCGACGTCGCACTTGTCGACACAGCCCTTGGCCATGTGGATGCCGCCCTTGTGATGGGCCGTCATCAACTGGAGGTAGAAGACCTCGGCCTGCTTGCCGCTGAGGCCCTGAAGCTTCTTCATCTGCGCGTCGGTCGCCATGCCCGGCATCAGCGAGCCGTCCCCGGCGGAGGGCATGTCGCCCATGCCCATCCACGTCATCGGCGGCTGCGCCGACACCTTCGGCAGCCCCCACAGATCCAGCCAGCCCAGCAGCATGCCGCGCTGGTTGGCCTGCGTCTGCGCGATGTCGTACGCCAGCAGCCGCACCTCCTTGTCGTCCGTGCGGTCCCGCACGATGTACGACATCTCCACGGCCTGCTGATGGTGCACCGCCATGTCCCGCGCGAACCCGGCGTCCGCCGAGTCGGCGCCCGGCGTATCGCTCGAACCGCCGTCCTCGGCGACGGCGTAGGTGAGCGCGCCGACCGCGACGAGGACGGCCGCCGCGGTCCCGGCGATCCAGCCGACGTGCCTCTTCACTCCGGCAGACCACCCGTGCACGGCGCGCCCGGCTCGGGCGTCTGCTTGCCCTGGACGTACGTCTCGAAGAACTTGGCGACGTTCGGGTCGGCCGCACCCGTCACCGTGCGCTGGTGCCCCCACGCGGTCAGCATGATCGGGTCCTGCTGCTTCTCGTCCGGGCTCATCAGCGTGTACGGCGTCTGCTTCACCTTCGCCGCCAGCGCCTCGACGTCGCTCTTGGACGCCTTGGACGTGTACGTCACCCAGACGGCACCGTGCTCCAGCGAGTGCACGGCGTGCTCGTTCTTCAGCTCCTTGGTGTAGACGTCGCCGTTGCAGTTCATCCACACCTGGTTGTGGTCACCGCCGACCGGGGGCTCCGAGGAGTACTTCACGCTCTTGGCGACATGGGTGCGCCCGAGCTTGCCCTCCCAGGTCCGCACGCCGTCCTTGCCGGTGACGAACTTGCCGGGGGAACTGGAGTCGACCGCCGCGGCGCCGTCGTCGGACTGCGACCGGATGAGCACGACACCGCCGACGACGAGACCGGCGACGACCACCGTGCTGGTCACGATCGTGAGGATGCGGTTGCGGCGCTCCCGAGCACGCTCGGCACGCCGCATCTCTTCTATCCGCGCTTGGCGCGAGGTGTTGCCCTTGTTCTTGGCGGAGCCCATGAGGCGTTGTCCTTCTGGCGAAAGGGACGGTCGGGTCCGCTGATCGTAAGGGGGAAGGTCGGACCTCTCGTAGGGCGGGCGCGGGAAAGGCCGGCGGAACGGCCGGATCGTTCCGATCCGGCCAATATTTTGAATCGCGGATGCGCATTATCTACGCTGCGGAACATGCGGCTGTTGCGCTCCACCGACCTGGCACTGCGCCTTCTGATGCGGCTCGCCGTGCTGGGGGACGCCACCCCGACGACCCGCGAGGTCGCCGCGGACATGGAGGTGCCGTACACGCACGCCGCCAAGGTCGTCGCCGAACTGCAGCACATGGGCCTGGTGGACGCCCGCCGGGGGCGCGGCGGCGGGCTCTCGCTCAGCGACCGGGGCCGTACCGCGTCGGTCGGCGCGGTCGTGCGGGCCTTCGAGGGCGACGGCGACGTCGTCGAGTGCGAGGGCGACCACCCCTGCCCGCTGCACTCCGGCTGCCGGCTGCGCGGCGCGCTGCGGCGGGCCCAGGAGGCCTTCTACGCCTCACTGGACCCGCTGACGGTGACCGACGTGACCGCGGACCCCACCGGGCCGCTCCTGCTGCAGATCGGCCGCACGCCCTGAGCCCCGGCTCGGCTCAGCCCGCCTGCGCCAGCCAGAGGTCGGGCCCGAACACCTCGTAGTGGATGTCGGCCGGCGCGACCCCCTTGCCGATCAGCTGCGCCCGTACCGCCCGCATGAAGGGCAGCGGCCCGCACAGGTACGCGCGCGTGCCCCGCGGTACGGCGACGTCGGCGAGGTCGACCAGGCCGGTGCGGTGGGACGCCTCGGCGTCGTCGGCGCCCGCCTCGTAGAAGAAGTGGACGGACGCGTCCGCCAGCTTCCGCGCGTACGCCTCGTGGTCGGCGCGCAGGGCGTGCTCGGTGGGGGAGCGGTCGCCGTGCACGACGAGCACCGGGCCCTCGTGCCCGGTGTCCACGAGGTGCCCCAGCATGGCGACGATCGGCGTCACGCCGATGCCGGCGGAGGCGAGGAGCAGCGGGGCGGCTGCGTCCGTGTCGCCGAGCACGAGATCGCCGGACGGCGCCGACAGGCTCAGCCGGTCGCCGACCCGCACGCGCGCGTGCAGGTGGTTCGAGACCTCGCCGTCGGGAGCCGCGTCACCCACCACCCGCTTCACGCTGATCTGGCGTACGGGTGAGCCGGGGGCGGCGGAGAGGCTGTACTGGCGTATCTGCCGGGCCCCGTCCGGCAGCTCGGCCTGGACGGAGACGTACTGCCCGGCCCGGAAGTCCGGCGCCGGGCGCCCGTCGGCCGGACGCAGCCGGAAGGTGGCGACATCGGAGGTCTCCTCGACCCGCCCGACGACCTCCCACTCCCGCCACTCGTTGCCGCCCCGCTCCTCGTAGAGCCGCTTCTCGATCGAGACCAGCGCGTTCGCCATCAGCCAGTAGACCTCGTCCCAGGCGGCCGCGACCTCGGGCGTGACGGCCTCGCCGAGCACCTCGACGATGGCGGCGAAGAGGTGCTCGTGGACCAGCGCGTACTGCTCCGCCGTGACGCCCAGGGAGGCGTGCTTGTGGGCGATGCGGCCCAGCATCGCGTCGGGCCGCTCCTCGGGGTGGTCCACGAGGTACGTCGCGAACGCGGCGATCGACCCGGCGAGGGCCTGCCGCTGGGTGCCGGCCGCCTGGTTGCCGCGGTTGAACAGGTCGCGCAGCAGCTCGGGGCGGGCGGCGAACAAGCGGGCGTAGAAGCGCTCGGTGATCTCACCGATGGCCCCGCCGACGACGGGAAGGGTGGCACGCACGGTGGCGGCGGACTGCTCGGACAGCATCGGGTCTCCTCAGGCTCGATCGGGCCGATCCGGTGCCACCATTAAAACTTGCATCCAAGATGCAAATTAAAGCGGGGTGGGTCCTGTGGGGCCGGGCATTACGGATGTCGGTCCGAGCAGGCAAGATGGGCGGCAGAGCAGTGCACCGGCACCACGGCGGGACACCCGCCGTATGCCGGGAGTTCGACCCGAGGTCGCTTCGGCGATCAAGGTGCGCAACGCGCCTGAAACGGTGTTGTGGTGTGATGCTCAGGTGCCCGACCGCCTCCCGCTGGACCGGAGACAGGCGGCCTGACCAGCAAGGATGGGGAAGCGGAAGATGGACAAGCAGCAGGAGTTCGTGCTCCGGACATTGGAGGAGCGCGACATCCGGTTCGTACGCCTGTGGTTCACGGACGTGCTGGGCTTCCTCAAGTCGGTCGCCGTGGCCCCGGCCGAGCTGGAGCAGGCATTCGACGAGGGCATCGGCTTCGACGGCTCGGCGATCGAGGGTTTCGCCCGGGTCTACGAGTCCGACATGATCGCCAAGCCGGACCCCTCGACCTTCCAGATCCTGCCCTGGCGCGCCGAGGCCCCCGGCACCGCCCGCATGTTCTGCGACATCCTGATGCCGGACGGCTCCCCGTCCTTCGCGGACCCGCGCTACGTCCTCAAGCGCGCCCTGGCCCGCGCCTCCGACCTGGGCTTCACCTTCTACACCCACCCGGAGATCGAGTTCTTCCTGCTGAAGGACCGGCCCCTGGACGGCTCACGGCCGCAGCCGGCCGACAACTCCGGCTACTTCGACCACACCCCGACCAACGTCGGCATGGACTTCCGCCGCCAGGCGATCACCATGCTGGAGTCCATGGGCATCTCGGTCGAGTTCTCCCACCACGAGGGCGCCCCCGGCCAGCAGGAGATCGACCTGCGTTACGCCGACGCGCTGTCCACGGCGGACAACATCATGACGTTCCGCCTGGTCATGAAGCAGGTGGCGCTGGAACAGGGCGTCCACGCGACGTTCATGCCGAAGCCGTTCTCCGAGCACCCGGGCAGCGGCATGCACACGCACCTCTCCCTCTTCGAGGGCGACAGGAACGCGTTCTACGAGTCCGGCTCCGAGTACCAGCTCTCCAAGGTCGGCCGCTCCTTCATCGCGGGCCTCCTCCGCCACGCGGCGGAGATCTCGGCGGTCACCAACCAGTGGGTCAACTCCTACAAGCGCATCTGGGGCGGCTCCGAGCGCACCGCGGGCGCCGGCGGCGAGGCCCCCTCGTACATCTGCTGGGGCCACAACAACCGCTCGGCCCTCGTCCGCGTCCCGATGTACAAGCCCGGCAAGACGGGTTCCGCCCGAGTCGAGGTCCGCTCCCTGGACTCCGGCGCCAACCCCTACCTGGCCTACGCCCTCCTCCTCGCCGCCGGCCTCAAGGGCATCGAAGAGGGCTACGAGCTCCCTCCGGGCGCCGAGGACGACGTCTGGGCCCTCTCCGACGCCGAACGCCGCGCCATGGGCATCGAACCCCTGCCCCAGAACCTCGGCGAGGGCCTGACACTGATGGAACGCAGCGACCTCGTCGCCGAGACGCTGGGGGAGCACGTCTTCGACTTCTTCCTGCGCAACAAGCGGCAGGAGTGGGAGGAGTACCGCAGCGAGGTCACGGCGTTCGAGCTGCGGAAGAACCTGCCTGTCCTCTAGCGCCTGATCGCCGTGGGGCGCGGGATTCGCATCCATATGCGGCTCCGCGCCCCATTACGGTGTCACTGCTCGCGCTTGTTCGCCAGATCCGCAAGGACCTGATGCAGGGGTTCCGTCGCCCTTCGCCGGTACTCCTGGATCGACCAGCCGTTGCCGTCCGGGTCCTTGAAGTACATGAAGGTGGCGCCGTCGTCGGGGGAGTACTGGACGGGCTCCGAGATCTCCAGGCCCCGCTCCACCAGCTCCGCGTGTGCCGCCTTGATGTCGGCGACGCAGAGCTGGAGCCCCTGGTAGGAGCCGGGCTCGGGGACCGTCTCGCCCTTGGTCAGGTCCCAGATGCTGTCGCCCAGGGCGATCGAACAGCCGGAGCCCGGCGGGGTCAGCTGGACGATGCGCATGCCCGGCATGACCTCCTGGTCGATGTCGACGTGGAAGCCCACCTTGTCCCGGTAGAAGTCACGGGCCCGGTCGATGTCGCTCACGGGCAGCGGGATCACTTCGAGGGTGAAGTCCATTACCGGTCCTCCATGGGGAATCGCCAGCGGGTCTGGCTGAACGGCTCCCCCCAACCGAAGCGGAAAACGATGCTCTGCGCCACGTGAGGTTCAGGTTCCGCATCTTTCGAGGACACCGGCGCCGCTGCGGGACCCTGCTGGGGGCTGCCGCCCCCAGGCCCCCGCTTCGGCCCTGAAGGGGCCTCGTCCTCAAACGCCGGACGGGCTGAAAGACCCGGACCGGCGTCGGCCGCGAGGCGGGCGAACCCTCATGGCGCGTACCCCCACCTACCGAGACGGGCCACCGCAGGCATATCAGGGGCGCGGGGAACTGCGCGACCAGCCCCCACCCACCGCAACGGGCCGCCGCAGGCACCCCCGCTCAACCGCCGGAGGCACAGGCACCCCGCCCAAGCCCAGCGCAGCGGCTACGCTCGAACGCGTACGACCTTGATCGGGTGCGTACCCCGATCGGACGGGAGGGCGAGCATGACGGCGCCGGGGCGCAGAAGCAGTACCTTCAGCAGGCTGCTGCGGCACGGATTCACCGACCCCTCGGCCGCCGACCGGCTGCTGGACAGCCCCGAGCTCGCGCCGATCAAGAACGACCCGGTCCTGCTGGAGGCCCTGGGCGCCACCGCCGACCCCGACCTCGCCCTGCACGGCCTCGTCCGCCTGCTCGAAGCACAGCCCGGCCACGCCGCCCAGCGCGAACTGCTCGACACGGTGATAGCGGCCAAACCCCTGCGCGACCGCCTGCTCGGCGTCCTCGGCGCCTCCGCCGCCCTCGCCGACCACCTCGCCAAGCACGCCGGCGACTGGCAGGCCCTGGTGATGTACGAGCCGCGGGACCTGCACCCCGAGGTGGAGGAGTTCGAGCATGGCCTCGCCGAGGCCACCGACCCGGTCTCCCTGCGCGTCGCCTACCGGCGCTGCCTGCTGTCCATCGCCGCCCGCGACGTGTGCGGCACCACCGGCGTCGCCCAGACCGCCGCCGAACTCGCCGACCTCGCCACCGCCACCCTGCGCGCCGCCCTGGCCCTCGCCCGCGCCGCCGCACCCGAGGACGCCGCACAGTGCCGGCTCTCGGTGATCGCGATGGGCAAGTGCGGAGGCCACGAGCTCAACTACGTCTCCGACGTCGACGTCATCTTCGTCGGCGAGACCGCCGACGGCGCCGACGAGGGCAAGGCCCTGCGGTCGGCCACCAAGCTCGCCTCGCACATGATGCGGATCTGCTCCGAGACGACCGTCGAGGGATCGATCTGGCCCGTCGACGCCAACCTGCGGCCCGAGGGCAGGAACGGCCCCCTGGTCCGCACCCTCAGCAGTCACCTCGCCTACTACCAGCGCTGGGCCAAGACCTGGGAGTTCCAGGCCCTGCTCAAGGCCCGCCCGGTCGCCGGCGACATCGAGCTGGGCGAGGAGTACGTCGCCGCGCTGGAACCCCTCGTCTGGAAGGCCGCCGAGCGGGAGAACTTCGTCGCCGACGTGCAGAAGATGCGCCGCCGGGTCGTCGAGAACATCCCGGTGGGCGAGCTGGACCGGCAGCTCAAGCTCGGCCCCGGCGGACTGCGGGACGTCGAGTTCGCCGTCCAGCTGCTCCAGTTGGTGCACGGCAGGGACGACGCGTCACTGCGTAGCGGCACCACCCTGGACGCCCTCCAGGCCCTCGCCGCCGGCGGCTACGTCGGCCGCGCCGACGCCGCGCAGCTCGACGACGCCTACCGCTTCCTGCGCTCCATGGAGCACCGCATCCAGCTCTACCGGCTGCGCCGGACGCACCTGGTGCCGGAGGACGACGCCGACCTGCGGCGCATCGGCCGCTCCCTCGGCCTGCGCGTCGATCCGGTCGCCGAGCTGGGCCGCGAGTGGAGACGGCACGCCGGTGTCGTACGGCGGCTGCACGAGAAGCTCTTCTACCGGCCGCTGCTCGACGCCGTCGCCCAACTCGCCCCGGGCGAGGCCCGGTTGAGCGCAGGGGCGGCCCGCGAGCGGCTGGTCGCGCTCGGGTACGCCGACCCGGCCGCCGCGCTGCGGCATCTGGAGGCGCTGGCCTCCGGGGTGACGCGGAAGGCGGCCATCCAACGGACCCTGCTGCCCGTGCTGTTGGGCTGGTTCGCGGACTCCGCCGATCCGGACGCCGGTCTGCTGAACTTCCGCAAGGTGTCGGACGCCCTCGGCAAGACGCCCTGGTACCTGCGGCTGTTGCGGGACGAGGGCGCCGCCGCCGAGAACCTCGCCCGGGTGCTGTCGGCCGGCCGGCTCGCCCCCGATCTGCTGATGCGGGCCCCGGAGGCCGTGGCACTGCTCGGGGACGGCGACGGCGGCACCGGTCTTGAGCCGAGGTCGCGGGGCCACCTGGAGCAGGAGATCCTCGCCGCGGTGCGCCGCGCGGACGGCGCCGCGCAGGCCGTCACGGCGGCCCGCGGTGTGCGGCGGCGGGAGCTGTTCCGTACGGCCGCCGCCGACGTCGTCGACTCCTACGGCACCGAGACCAAGCCGGCCGAGGCCGACCAGGGGGCGCTGGTGGACCGGGTCGGGGCCGCGGTGTCCGACCTGACGGCGGCGACGTTGGCGGGGACGCTGCGGGCGGTCGTGCGGGAAGGATGGGGCGACACGCTGCCCACCCGGTTCGCGATCATCGGCATGGGGCGGTTCGGCGGGCAGGAGCTGGGTTACGGCAGTGACGCCGATGTGCTGTTCGTGCACGAGCCGCGGGACGGGGTCGACGAGCACGAGGCCGCGGTGGCGGCGAACCGGGTCGTGGAGGAGATGCGGCGGCTGCTGCAGCTCCCGAGTGCGGATCCGCCGCTGTTGATCGACGCCGATCTGCGGCCGGAGGGGAAGTCGGGGCCGCTCGTTCGTACGCTGAAGTCGTACGCGGCGTATTACCGGCGGTGGTCGCTGGTGTGGGAGTCGCAGGCGCTGCTGCGGGCCGTGCCGGTCGCGGGGGACACCGAGCTGGGGGCTCGGTTCGTCGAGTTGATCGATCCGCTGCGGTATCCGGCGGAGGGGCTCGGGGACGAGGCCGTGCGGGAGATCCGGCGGCTGAAGGCCCGGATGGAGTCCGAGCGGCTGCCGCGCGGGGCCGATCCCAAGCTGCACACCAAGCTCGGGCCCGGGGGGCTGTCCGATGTGGAGTGGACCGTGCAGCTGCTGCAGTTGCAGCACGGGTGGGACGAGCCCGGGCTGCGGACCACGCGGACCCGGGAAGCTCTCGCCGCCGCGTGTTCGGCCGGGCTCATCCCGCAGGAGGAGGCGGGGATCCTGGACGAGGCGTGGGTGCTGGCCACTCGGGTGCGCAATGCCGTGATGCTGGTGCGGGGGCGGGCCGGGGACACGTTTCCCTCGGACAGTCGTGAGCTGGCCGCGGTGGGGCGGTATCTGGGGTACGAGCCCGGGCATGTGGGGGACATGCTCGATGCGTACCGGCGTACGGCGCGGAGGGCTCGGGGGGTCGTGGAGGAGCTGTTCTACGGGGGGTGACCGGTGCCTCCGGCGGTTGGGCCGGGGTGCCTGCGGCGGCCTGCGCGGGTTCGGTGGAGGTGCGCGTAGCGCCTAAGCGTGGGGTGTGGTGCGGGGCCGTGCCGGGGGGTGTCCGTCCTCGGTCGGGCGGCTCGGTTCCTCAGCAGAGTGCTCGGCGTTGACGCCCGCCGCTGCGGGCGGGCACCCCCCGGCACGTCCCCTCTCCGCCGTGGGCGACTGCGGGTGGGTCTGTGGTGGTGCCACCCGCCTCGGCAGTGCGTGGGGGAGGGCGCCGTACCAGAGGCGGGCCACCGTGTAGCCGAAGGCCAGGCAGATCAGGCCGCCTACCGCGTCGAGCCAGAAGTGGTTGGCCGTGGCCACGATCACCAGGAGGGTGGCCGCGGGGTAGAGGAGGCCCAGGAGGCGGACCCAGGGGATTCTGGCGAGGGCGAAGATCGTCAGGCCTGACCAGACGGACCAGCCGATGTGCATGGAGGGCATGGCGGCGTACTGGTTGGACATGTTCTTCAGGTCGCCGGAGGCCATGGAACCCCAGGTGTCGTGGACCAGGACCGTGTCGATGAAGCCGGTGTTGGTCATCAGCCGTGGGGGAGCGAGCGGATACAGGTAGTAACCGATCAGGGCTACGCCTGTGGTGGCGAAGAGGACCAGTCTCGTCGCCGCGTAGCGGCCGGGGTGGCTGCGGTAGAGCCAGACCAGGACGGCCAGGGTGATGATGAAGTGCAGCGTCGCGTAGTAGTAGTTCATGCCGACGATGAGCCAAGTCACCGAGTTCACGGCGTGGTTCACCGACTGCTCGACCGCGATTCCGAGGTGGTGTTCCAGGTTCCAGAGCCAGTCCGCGTTGCGGAGGGCTTCCGCCTTCTGTTCCGGGACCGCGTTGCGGATGAGTGAGTACGTCCAGTAACTCACCGCGATCAGCAGGATCTCGAACCAGAGGCGGGGGCGGCGGGGACTGCGCAGACGGCGCAGGGGGCCCCGCCCCGTCTCGTCCGCGACGGGGGGAAGAACGGCCGCTTCCCGGCCTTCCAGTGTCGTCACGGTCGTGTCACCCATGGGCACAGAGTCTGCCAGAAAAGACTTCCCCGACCGATCATCCTCCGGTCGGGGGCAGGACGCACGTTCTACGGCGGGCGTAGAGCCCCGTTCTCCTGCCAACGGTGTGGTGGGCGCGGGGATTCCCCGTCCTAGGGATGGTTTCTGTTCCCCGGTGCCGAAGCCGTCGAACCGCGCACCACCAGCTCCGGCATGAACACGAACTCGCTGTGGGGGGCGGGGGTCCCGCCGATCTCCTCCAGGAGCGTGCGTACCGCGGCCTGGCCCATCGCCGGGACCGGCTTGCGGACGGTGGTGAGGGGCGGGTCGGTGAAGGCGATCAGGGGGGAGTCGTCGAAGCCCACGACCGAGATGTCCCTGGGGACCTCCAGGCCGCGCTGCCGGGCCGCGCGTATCGCGCCCAGCGCCATCATGTCGCTGGCGCAGACGATCGCGGTGCAGCCGCGGTCGATCAGGGCCGTGGCGGCCGCCTGACCGCCCTCCAGTGTGTAGAGGGAGTGCTGGATCAGGTCCGCCTCGATCGTGTCCGGCGGCAGGTTCAGCTGGTCCTGCATGGTGCGGACGAAGCCCTCGATCTTGCGCTGGACCGGCACGAACCGCTTGGGGCCGAGCGCGAGGCCGATGCGGGTGTGGCCGAGCGAGGCGAGGTGCGTGACCGACAGGCTCATCGCGGCGCGGTCGTCCGGCGAGATGAAAGGCGCCTGGACCTTGGGGGAGAAGCCGTCGACCAGGACGAAGGGGACGCCCTGGGCGCGCAGCCGCTCGTAGCGCTGCATGTCGGCGGTGGTGTCGGCGTGGAGGCCGGAGACGTAGATGATGCCGGCCACTCCGCGGTCGACGAGCATCTCGGTGAGCTCGTCCTCGGTGGAGCCGCCCGGCGTCTGCGTGGCCAGCACGGGGGTGTAGCCCTGCCTGGTCAGCGCCTGGCCGATGACCTGGGCCAGGGCCGGGAATATCGGGTTCTCCAGCTCCGGGGTGATCAGGCCCACGAGGCCCTCGCTCCGTTGCCGCAGCCGCACCGGGCGCTCGTAGCCGAGCACGTCGAGCGCGGCCAGCACGGACTGGCGAGTGGTGGCGGCGACGCCCGGCTTCCCGTTGAGGACGCGGCTGACGGTCGCTTCGCTCACCCCCGCCTGAGCAGCGATGTCTGCAAGCCGTGTGGTCACGGCACTGGACTGTACCGGCCGAAAGTCGCCTTGCACACCAATCGGACGCCGGGGGCGACCTGTTGGCCGGCCCGCTCCGGTTTGCTGCGTCATCGCGCTCCCTCGTGAAAGTGGTGGCAAGAGCTTGCAGAGTCTTGCACAAGTGGCTCGCGTGGTGCTCCACCCTGGGAAAGAAGCGTCTCATGCCGGTCGCCGACTGGTCACACGCGGATAACTTCGGAGATCTCTTGCACTTTTTTTCTGCAAGGTCTTTCGTCGATCTTTCAACGCTGTTACGTTCACGTCGCCCGGCGGCCGCAACGGCGCAGTCGGCAAGACAGCAGGGGCAGGCAGACGGGGCCGCCCCTGCACCACACGGGCTTTCACCCTCAAGGAGAACTCATGCGGCGTGGCATAGCGGCCACCGCGCTGGTGGCGTCCCTCGCTCTCGCGGCGACGGCGTGCGGCGGGGACGACAGTGGCAGCGACTCGAGCGGGCCGGTCACCATCACCTGGTGGGACACCTCCAACGCCACCAATGAGGCGCCGACGTACCAGGCCCTGGTCAAGGAGTTCGAGGCCGCCAACAAGGACGTCAAGGTCAAGTACGTCAACGTCCCCTTCGACCAGGCGCAGAACAAGTTCGACACCGCCGCCGGTTCCAAGGGTGCCCCGGACGTCCTGCGCTCCGAGGTCGGCTGGACCCCCGCCTTCGCCAAGAAGGGCTTCTTCGCGCCGCTGGACGGCACCGAGGCCCTCACCGACGAGGCCAAGTTCCAGCCCAGCCTGATCGAGCAGGCCAAGTACGAGGGCAAGACGTACGGCGTCCCGTTCACCACGGACACCCTCGCCTTCGTCTACAACAAGGCCCTGTTCAAGAAGGCCGGCGTCGAGGCCCCCAAGACCTGGGACGACCTGAAGAAGGCCGCCGCCACGATCAAGGACAAGACCGGCGTCGACGGCTACTGGGGCTCCACCCAGGCCTACTACGCCCAGACGTTCCTCTACGGCGAGGGCACCGACACCGTCGACGCCGACGCCAAGAAGATCACCGTCGCCTCCGCCGAGGCCAAGAAGGGCTACGGCACCTGGCTGAGCCTCTTCGACGGCAAGGGCCTGCACAAGGCCGACACCACCGCCGACGCCTACGCCCACATCCAGGAGGCGTTCGTCAACGGCAAGGTCGCCGCGATCACGCAGGGCCCCTGGGAGATCACCAACTTCTACAAGGGCTCGGCGTTCAAGGACAAGGCCAACCTCGGCATCGCCACCGTCCCGGCCGGCTCCGCCGGCAAGGCGGGCGCCCCGACCGGCGGCCACAACCTCTCCGTGTACGCCGGCTCCGACGAGGCGCACCAGAAGGCCGCGCTGAAGTTCGTGAACTTCATGACGTCGGCGAAGGCCCAGGAGACCATCGCGCTGAAGAACTCCACGCTGCCCACGCGTGACGACGCCTACACGGACAAGGTCAAGGCCGACCCGGGCATCGCCGGCTACCAGACCGTCCTCGCCGCCGCCCAGCCGCGGCCGGCCCTGCCCGAGTACAGCTCGCTGTGGGTTCCGCTCGACACCGAGCTGCTCAAGATCGCCGGGGGCAAGGAGTCCCTCGACAAGGGCCTGAGCACCGCGGAGACCGAGATCACCAAGCTGGTCCCGGACTTCAGCAAGTGACCCCGAGTGGCCGTCGGATCCTCCTGATCATGGGGGGAAGGATCCGGCGGCCACCGGCTGTGCGCCGTACACCCTGATCTGTCGATCCTTATGAAGGTTGTCGAACCATGACAGTCGCCATCGACCGCGCGACCGGGAAGACCCGAGGCGAACGCGGGCCACGCCGTGGGCTCGGCCAGCGCCTGAAGCACGGCTACCAGAAGCACTGGTACGCCTACGCGATGATCGCCCCCGTGGTGATCGTCCTCGGCGTGCTCGTCGTGTACCCCCTGGTCTACGGCTTCTACCTCACCCTCACCGACGCCACCAGCCTCAACAGCGCCCGCACCATCGGCGTCAACGAGATCGAGGCCACCTACAAGTTCATCGGCTTCGACAACTACGCCGACATCCTGTGGGGCGAGACGGCCTACGACCGCTTCTGGTCGCACTTCATCTGGACGGTCGTGTGGACGGCGGCCTGCGTCACCCTCCACTACACGATCGGCCTCGGCCTCGCCCTGCTGCTCAACCAGAAGCTGCGCGGGCGCACCCTGTACCGGCTGATCCTCATCCTGCCGTGGGCCGTGCCGACCTTCGTCACCGTCTTCGGCTGGCGGATCATGCTCGCCGACGGCGGCGTCGTGAACTCCTTCCTGGAGACACTTCACCTGCCGACCCCGCTGTGGCTGGAGGACACCTTCTGGCAGCGGTTCGCCGCGGTCATGGTCAACACCTGGTGCGGTGTGCCGTTCATGATGCTCTCGCTGCTCGGCGGACTGCAGTCCATCGACTCCGCGCTGTACGAGGCCGCCGAGATGGACGGCGCGAGCAAGTGGCAGCAGTTCCGGTACGTCACCCTGCCGGGCCTGCGGTCCGTGAGCTCCACCGTCGTACTGCTCGGCGTGATCTGGACCTTCAACCAGTTCGCGATCATCTTCCTGCTGTTCGGCAAGACCGCCCCGGACGCCGACATCCTCGTCACCTGGGCCTACCGCCTCGGCTTCGGACAGCAGCCACGTGACTTCGCGCAGTCAGCCGCCTACGGCATGCTGCTGCTGGCCATCCTGATCGTCTTCACCTCCTTCTACCGCCGCTGGCTGAACCGCAACGACCAGCAGCTCGCGATCTGAGGCAGGAGTCCCCATGACCACCACCACTGTTGAGACCCCGGTGAACAAGCAGGACTCCGTGCCTGCCGCGCCCCCGCGCAGGACCCGCGGCCGCGGCACCTCCCTCGTCTCGCACGGCATCCTCGTCCTGGCGAGCCTGATCGCGCTCTTCCCCGTCGTCTGGCTGCTCTTCCTGTCCCTCGGCCCGGACAAGGACGACTACCTCCACCCCGGCGGCATCTGGGAAAAGATGACGCTGGACAACTACACGTACGTCCTGACGGAGACGAAGTTCCTCGACTGGCTGACGAGCACCCTCATCGTCACGCTGGGCACCACGCTCATCGGCGTCGTCATCGCCGCCACCACCGGCTACGCGGTCTCGCGCATGCGCTTTCCGGGCTACAAGAAGTTCATGTGGGTGCTGCTTGTGACCCAGATGTTCCCGGTCGCCGTCCTCATGGTTCCGATGTACCAGATCCTGTCCGAGCTCCAGCTCATCGACAGCTACCTTGGCCTCGTCCTCGTGTACTGCACGACAACCGTGCCGTACTGTGCCTGGCTGATGAAGGGGTACTTCGACACGATCCCGTTCGAGATCGACGAGGCAGGACGCGTCGACGGGCTGACCCCCTTCGGCACGTTCGCGCGACTGATCCTTCCGCTCGCCAAGCCGGGCCTGGCGGTCGCCGCGTTCTACAGCTTCCTCACGGCCTTCGGTGAGGTGGCGTTCGCGTCCACGTTCATGCTGTCCGACACGAAGTACACGTTCGCGGTCGGTCTGCAGACCTTCATCAGTGAGCATGACGCGCAGCGCAACCTGATGGCCGCCACGGCCGTGCTGGTCGCCATACCGGTTTCCGCGTTCTTCTACTTCGTGCAGAAGAACCTGGTGACGGGGCTTACCGCGGGCGGCACGAAGGGCTGAGCGCCGCTTCAGCAGTGATGGGCCGTCGTTCTGCTGCGGCGCCGTCGTGGCTGGTCGCGCCCACGCGGCGGTAGCCGCACATCGAACACAGCCCCGCGCCCCTGAAAAGCAGGGGCGCTGCCCTCCCCTTCCCTTGAACCCGAGGCGGTCGCGGTGGCCATCCGACCCCGCTGCTACCGCGGCCGTCTCGTCACCAACTCGTACGTACGACCTGACCCCATGACCCCCTTACGTTCCAAGGACGCCATGAGCCAGCAGCACTCCGCCCTCGCCCCGGCCCCGAACCCCGCCAAAGCCAAGCGTGGCGACTGGTGGCGGGACGCGGTGATCTACCAGGTCTATCCCCGCAGCTTCGCCGACAGCAACGGCGACGGCATGGGCGACCTGGAAGGCGTACGCTCCCGCCTGCCGTACCTGCGCGACCTCGGCGTGGACGCCGTGTGGCTCAGCCCCTTCTACGCCTCCCCGCAGGCCGACGCCGGCTACGACGTCGCCGACTACCGGGCCGTCGACCCCATGTTCGGCAACCTCCTCGACGCGGACGCGCTGATCCGGGACGCCCACGAGCTGGGGCTGAGGATCATCGTCGACCTGGTCCCGAACCATTCCTCCGACCAGCACGAGTGGTTCAAGCGGGCGGTCGCGGAGGGGCCCGGTTCCCCGCTCAGGGACCGCTACCACTTCCGCCCCGGCAAGGGCGCCGACGGTGAACTGCCGCCCAACGACTGGGAGTCCATCTTCGGCGGCCCGGCCTGGACGCGCGTCGCCGACGGGGAGTGGTATCTGCACCTCTTCGCGCCCGAGCAGCCCGACTTCAACTGGGAGCACCCGGCGGTGGGGGACGAGTTCCGCTCGATCCTGCGCTTCTGGCTCGACATGGGCGTCGACGGCTTCCGGATCGACGTCGCCCACGGCCTGGTGAAGGCGGAGGGGCTGCCGGACCTCGGATCCCACGACCAGCTCAAGCTGCTGGGCAACGATGTCATGCCGTTCTTCGACCAGGACGGCGTGCACGACGTCTACCGGCAGTGGCGCACGGTCCTCGACGAGTACGCAGAAAGGAAGGGGCCCGAAGGGCCTTCGTCAGAAGGGCGGTGGTGGGAGACGGGTGGGCGGATCTTCGTGGCGGAGGCCTGGACGCCGACCGTCGAGCGCACCGCGAACTACGTCCGCCCGGACGAGCTGCACCAGGCCTTCAACTTCCAGTACCTGTCGACGGAGTGGGAGGCCGAGGAACTGCGCAAGGTCGTCGACCGCACCCTGGAGGCGATGCGTCCGGTCGGCGCCCCGGCGACCTGGGTGCTGTCCAACCACGACGTCACCCGCCACGCCACCCGCTTCGCCAACCCGCCCGGCCTCGGCACCCAGATCCGCACGGCCGGCGACCGTGAGCTGGGCCTGCGCCGCGCCCGCGCCGCCACGCTCCTCATGCTCGCGCTGCCCGGTTCGGCGTACGTCTACCAGGGCGAGGAGCTGGGCCTGCCGGACGTCGTCGACCTGCCCGACGAGGTCCGCCAGGACCCGGCGTACTTCCGTGGCGAGGGTCAGGACGGCTTCCGCGACGGCTGCCGGGTGCCGATCCCCTGGACGCGCGAGGGCTCGTCGTACGGCTTCGGCGCGGGCGGCAGCTGGCTGCCGCAGCCGGCGGGCTGGGGCGAGCTGAGCGTCGAGGCGCAGACGGGTGACCCCGAGTCCACCCTGGAGCTGTACCGCGCCGCGCTGGCCGCCCGCCGCGAGCAGCCCGACCTCGGCGCCGGCGAGACGGTGGAGTGGCTGAAGGCTCCCGAGGGCGTCCTCGCCTTCCGCCGCGGCGAGTTCGTCTGCGTCGCCAACACCGGCGGCGAGTCCGTGACGACCCCGGCGTACGGCCGTCTCCTGCTCGCCAGCGGCGAGATCAGCGAGACGGACGGCGAGGCGAAGGTGCCGGGGGACACGACGGTGTGGTGGACCACCGCCTGACGGCCCGTCATCAGCAGGGGACCCGCTGCTCCGGGGAGGAGCAGCGGGTTCTTTGCTTGCGCTCAGGGGTCCAACCACTGGTGAGAGTGAGGGAGTTGGGGAGGGCACGTCAAGGTTGCGGATGAAACTACTTGCTATGAATTTCAACTCTCTTGCAGTAAATCTTTCGCGGCGGTACGTTTCCGCCACGCCCGGCAAGGAAGCCGTGCCGCGGTGCAGGGGGGATCCAACTGAGCCGCATTCGCAAGGAGTTCGCCCGTGATATCGAGATGGCAGGCGCCCCCGAGGCGCCGTACCGTTACCGCCGCCCTCACCGCGTTCGCCGCAGCCGCCGCGGCGGTCGTCATGGTCCCCGGCACCACCGCTTCCGCCGCCCCGCCCGGCACCAAGGACGTCACCGCGGTGATGTTCGAGTGGAACTTCGCCTCGGTCGCCAAGGAGTGCACCAACACCCTCGGCCCGGCCGGCTACGGCTACGTGCAGGTCTCCCCGCCCCAGGAGCACATCCAGGGCTCGCAGTGGTGGACCTCGTACCAGCCCGTCAGCTACAAGATCGCCGGCCGCCTCGGTGACGCCACCGCGTTCCGGAACATGGTGAACACCTGCCACAACGCGGGTGTGAAGGTCGTCGTCGACACCGTCATCAACCACATGTCCGCGGGCAACGGCACCGGCACCGGCGGCTCGTCGTACACGAAGTACGACTACCCCGGCCTGTACTCCGCGGCCGACATGAACGACTGCACGGCCACGATCAGCGACTACACCAACCGCACCAACGTCCAGAACTGCGAACTCGTCGGCCTCGCCGACCTGGACACCGGCGAGGAGTACGTCCGCGCCACCATCGCCGGCTACCTGAACACCCTGCTCGGCTACGGCGTCGACGGCTTCCGCATCGACGCGGCCAAGCACATGCCCGCCGCCGACCTCGCCAACATCAAGTCGCGTCTGAGCAACCCGTCGGTGTACTGGAAGCAGGAGGCCATCTACGGCAGCGGCGAGGCCGTCCAGCCCACCGAGTACACGGGCAACGGCGACGTCCAGGAGTTCCGCTACGCCTACGACCTCAAGCGCGTCTTCAACAACGAGAACCTCGCGTATCTGAAGAACTACGGCGAGGGCTGGGGCTACATGAGCAGCGGCGTCTCCGGTGTCTTCGTCGACAACCACGACACCGAGCGCAACGGCAGCACCCTGAACTACAAGGACGGGGCGAACTACACCCTCGCCAACGTCTTCATGCTCGCCTACCCCTACGGCGCCCCGGACATCAACTCCGGCTACGAGTGGTCCAGCACGGACGCCGGGCCGCCCAACAACGGCTCCGTGACCGCCTGCTGGCAGGACGGCTGGAAGTGCCAGCACGCCTGGCCGGAGATCCTCCGCATGGTCGCCTTCCGCAACGCCACCCGCGGCGAGTCGGTCACCAACTGGTGGGACAACGGCGGCGACGCCATCGCCTTCGGCCGCGGCGGCAAGGGCTACGTGGCCATCAACCACGAGTCGAGCGGCCTGACCCGCACCTACCAGACGTCACTGGCGGCGGGCACGTACTGCAACGTGCAGAACAACACGACGGTGACGGTGAACTCCAGCGGCCAGTTCACGGCCACCCTGGGTTCCAACACCGCCCTCGCGATCTACTCCGGCAAGTCGAGCTGCTGAGTTCCCCGCACGCGCGATGCGGCCACCCCGGTCACGGCTGACCACGCCGGCGCAGGGGTGGCCGTCCGAGTATCTCGATGTACATGATCCGGCCGTCCACGACGTCGAGGACCAGATCGCCCGACGAGGGCGGCAGCGGTGGGATTGACGTGTTCAGAACATCGTCCTACGTTCCGCCCTGTGAATGGGAGCGCTCCCAAGATTGGCGGATCATGACACGCAGACTCAGGAACTGGACGCTGACGTCGCTGTCGGTGCTGCTGACAGCGGCCGGCTTCACCGCGGCGGGCACACCGAACGCCTACGCGGCCACGACGGCCACCATCAACGCCTCCACCACCCACCAGCCCATCGACGGCTTCGGCTTCTCCGAGCACTTCGGACGGGCCGACATCATGCGCGGCTCGCAGGGCTTACCGGCCCAGAAACAGCGCGAGCTCCTCGACCTGCTGCTCAGCCGCACCACCGGCGCCGGCCTCAGCATCCTGCGCCTCGGCATCGACTCGGGCATCCAGCCCACCGACCCCGGCGGCCCGAACGCCACCCCCAAGTACGTCTGGGACCGCCAGGACAAGGGCCAGGTGTGGCTCGCCCAGCAGGCCAAGGCATACGGGGTGAACCGCTTCTACGCCGACGCCTGGACCGCGCCCGGCTATATGAAGACCAACGGCACGGACGCGGGCGGCGGCACCCTGTGCGGACTCTCCGGCGCCACCTGCGCGAGCGGTGACTGGCGGCGGGCGTACGCGAACTTCCTCGTCCAGTACGCGAGGTTCTACGGCCAGGAGGGCATCGGGATCACCGACCTCGGCTTCACGAACGAGCCCGACTGGACGGCGACGTACGACTCCATGCGGCTCACCCCCGCCCAGGCCGTCGAGTTCACCAAGGTCTTCGGGCCGGTCGCGAGCGCGGCCGGGTACAAGGTGGCCTGCTGCGACTCCTTCGGCTGGAACCAGCAGAAGGCCTACACCAGCGCGATCGAGGCCGACGCCACCGCCCGCAACCTCGTCGCCACCCACACCGGCCACACCTACGCCAGCCGGGTCGACGGTCCGCTGCCGACCCAGAAGCGCACCTGGATGTCGGAGTGGTCGCCCGACGGCACCACCTGGAACGAGAACTGGGACGACGGCAGCGGCTACGACGGCTTCACCGTCGCCTCCGCCGTCCACGACGCCCTCACCAAGGGCAACACCAGCGGCTATGTGTACTGGTACGGCGCCTCGGTCGGTGCCACCCGCGGCCTGATCCAGATGGACGGGGCGAACTACCACGTCTCCAAGCGGCTGTGGGCGCTCGCCAACTACAGCCGCTTCATCCGGCCCGGCGCCACCCGCATCGCCGCCACCACCCCCGACGCCAACCTCCGCCTGTCGGCGTTCCGCAACACCGACGGCACGCTGACCGTCGTGGCGCTCAATGCGGGCACCGCCGCCCAGCAGGTGTCGTACAGCCTCCAGAACACCGGGATCGCCACCGGGACCGCGACGCCGTACCTCACCAACAGCTCCAGCAGCATGGCCCGGCAGGCCGCCGTCCCCGTGAGCGGAGGCTCGCTGACGGCCACCGTCCCGGCCCGTTCCCTCGTCACCTACACCGTCAAGCGATAGGAGTCGCCATGCGTGTGACCAGAGTGCTCGGGATCCTGGCCGGAGCCCTCGCCCTGCTGCTCGGTGCCATGGCGTCGCCGTCGGCCGCCGCACTGCCGAACAGCTTCCAGTGGAACTCCAGCGGGGTGCTGATCTCCCCGAAGTCGGACGCGACCCACCAGCTCAGTGCGATCAAGGATCCGTCGGTCGTGTACCACAACGGCCGGTGGCACGTGTTCGCCAGCACCGCGTCCACCAGCGGCACGTACAGCATGGTGTACCTGAACTTCGCCAGCTGGCATGAGGCCGGCGCCGCGCAGCACCACTACCTGGACCGGACAGCGATCGGCGCCGGGTACAAGGCGGCGCCGCAGGTGTTCTGGTTCGCGCCGCAGAAGCTGTGGTACCTCGTCTACCAGACCGGGGACAACGCGGCGTACTCGACCACGGCCGACATCTCCAACCCCGCCTCGTGGACCGCGCCGAAGAAGTTCTACGCGAACGGCATGCCGCAGATCATCAGGGACAACATCGGCAGCGGTTACTGGGTCGACTTCTGGAACATCTGCGACGGCTCCAAGTGCTATCTGTTCTCCTCCGACGACAACGGGCACCTGTACCGCTCGGAGACCTCGCTGGCCAACTTCCCGAACGGCTTCACCAACACTGTCATCGCGCTGCAGGACGCCAACAAGTACCGCCTGTGGGAGGCGGCCAACGTCTACAAACTCAAGGACTCGGGCAGCTACCTGCTGCTCAACGAGGCGATCGGCGGCAACGGCAAGCGGTACTTCCGCTCCTGGACGTCGAACAGCATCGCCGGCACCTGGACCCCGCTGGCCGACACCGAGTCCAACCCCTTCGCGCGGTCGAACAACGTCGCCTTCAGCGGCACACCCTGGAGCCAGGACATCAGCCACGGCGAGATGGTCCGCCACTCCAGCGACCAGTCCCTCACCATCAACCCGTGCCGGCTCCAGTTCCTCTACCAGGGCTTGGACCCCTCGGCGAGCGGCCCCTACAACACCCTGCCCTGGCGCCTGGGCCTGCTGACGCAGACGAACTCCCTCTGCTGAAAGTTCTTTCCAGTGGTTTCAGAAGTCTTGCTGTAAACCTTTCGACGGCGATACGGTCACGCGGGGTCGGACCCAAGAGAGCCGCAATCGCAAGGAGTCCATCTGTGATACCGAGATGGCCGTCGCCGTCGAGGCGCCGAACAGCTCATGCCGGGCGGGTCGCTGCGGTCACCGTGACCGCGCTGGCCGCAGCGCTCGTCCAGCCTCTCGCGGCGCGGGCGGACACCCCGCCTCCGCCCCCGTCCGACGCCAGGCTGGCCGCCGAGCCCGCCCGGCACGACGCCACCCGGGAGCAGTTCTACTTCGTCCTGCCGGACCGTTTCGCAGGCGGCGACTCGTCCAACGACAAGGGCGGTCTGACCGGCTCGCGCCTCACCACCGGCTACGACCCCACCGACAAGGGCTTCTACCAGGGCGGCGACCTCAAGGGTCTGACCAAGAAGCTCGACTACATCAAGGGCCTCGGCACCACCTCCATCTGGATGGCGCCGATCTTCAAGAACCAGCCCGTGCAGGGGACGGGCAGCGACGCCTCCGCCGGCTACCACGGCTACTGGATCACCGACTTCACCCAGGTCGACCCGCACTTCGGCACCAACAAGGACCTGGAGACCCTCATCTCCAAGGCCCACGCCAAGGGCATGAAGGTCTTCTTCGACGTCATCACCAACCACACGGCCGACGTCGTCGACTACGAGGGCAAGTCCTACGACTACCTCTCCAAGGGCGCCTTCCCCTACCTCACCAAGGATGGCAGGCCCTTCGACGACGCCGACTACGCGGACGGAAAGTCCCGGTTCCCGGCCGTCGACGCCGACTCCTTCCCGCGCACCCCGACCGTCCCCGCCGCGAAGAAGAACGCCAAGGTCCCGGCGTGGCTCAACGACCCGACGATGTACCACAACCGCGGCGACTCCACCTTCGCCGGTGAGAGCTCCACCCACGGCGACTTCGGCGGCCTCGACGACCTGTGGACCGAGCGTCCCGAGGTCGTCAGCGGCATGGAGAAGATCTACCAGCGGTGGGTCAGGGACTTCGACATCGACGGCTTCCGCATCGACACCGTGAAGCACGTCAACCCGGAGTTCTGGACCCAGTGGGCCACGGCCCTCGACTCCTACGCGGCCAAGAAGGGCCGAGACGACTTCTTCATGTTCGGCGAGGTCTACTCCGCCGACACGAACGTCACCGCCCCGTACGTGACCCAGGGCCGCCTCGACGCCACGCTTGACTTCCCCTTCCAGGAGGCGGCACGGCAGTACGCCTCCCAGGGCGGCAGCGCGCAGAAGCTCGCGAGCGTCTTCGGCGACGACTACAAGTACACGACCGACAAGGCCAACGCCTACGAGCAGGTCACCTTCCTCGGCAACCACGACATGGGCCGCATCGGGTACTTCCTGAACCAGGACAACCCGAAGGCCACCGACGCCGAACTGCTGAAGAAGGACAAGCTCGCCAACGAGCTGATGTTCCTCAGCCGCGGCAACCCCGTCGTCTACTACGGCGACGAGCAGGGCTTCACCGGCGCCGGCGGCGACAAGGACGCCCGCCAGACCCTCTTCGCCTCGAAGACCGCCGACTACCTCGACGACGACCAGCTCGGCACCGACCGCACCCACGCGAGCGACGCCTACGACACCGGCGCCCCGCTCTACCGGCAGATCAGCGCCCTCGCCAAGCTCCGCAAGGCCAACCCCGCCCTCGCCGACGGCATCCAGACCGAGCGCCACGCAGCCGACGGCCCCGGCGTCTACGCCTTCTCCCGCACCGACGCCAGGACCGGCACCGAGTACGTCGTCGCCTTCAACAACGCGGGCGAGGCGAAGTCGGCGACCTTCGCGACCGGTGCGGCCGACATGACGTACAAGGGCCTCTACGGGACTGACGGTTCGCTCCGCAGCGGCGGCGACAAGAAGCTCACCGTCACCGTCCCGGCCGGCTCGGCGATCGTCCTCAAGGCGGCAGGCAGGCCCGCCAAGCCGGCCACCGAGCCGACGATCACCCTCAAGGCCCCGGCAGCGGGCGCCACCGGTACCGTCGAGATCGACGCCGACGTCGACGGCGGCGGGCTCAACCGCGTCGTCTTCGCCGCGCAGGTCGGCGGCGGCAAGTGGAAGACCCTGGGCTCCGCCGACCACGCCCCGTACAAGGTCACGCAGGCCATCGGGAAGGACGTACCGGCCGGAACGGCCCTGCGCTACAAGGCGGTCGTGATCGACTCGGCGGGCCGCACGGCGAGCGCGACGGCGGAGAGCACCACCGGCACGCCGCCCGTCCCCGAGACGCCCTCCGCCTCCTCCCGTGACTACGCGGTCGTCCACTACAAGCGCACCGACGGCGACTACGCGAACTGGGGCCTGTACGCCTGGGGCGACCTCGCCGACGGCGAGTCCACGAACTGGCCGGACAGCCACCCCTTCGTCGGCCGTGACGCCTACGGTGCCTTCGCCTACGTCAAGCTGAAGCCGGGCGCCTCCAGCGTCGGCTTTCTCGTCATCGACAAGGACGGCAACAAGGACGTCTCCGCCGACCGCACGATCGACGTCACCAAGACCGGCGAGATCTGGATCGAGCAGGGCAAGGAGACCGTCCGCACCGAGAAGCCGGCGGCCGACTACCCGGCCCCGGACAAGACCAAGGCCGTCCTGCACTACCAGCGCGCCGACGGGAACTACGACGGCTGGGGCCTGCACGTCTGGACGGGTGCCGCCGGCCCCACCGACTGGTCGAACCCCCTCAAGCCGGTCAAGACTGACAGCTATGGCGCAGTCTTCGAGGTACCGCTCACCGACGGTGCCAGCAGCCTCAGCTACATCCTCCACAAGGGCGACGAGAAGGATCTGCCCACCGACCAGTCGCTCGACCTCACGGCGAACGGCCATGAGGTGTGGCTGTTGAGCGGCCAGGAGAAGTACTTGCTCCCGCAGCCCGCGGGCTCCGCCGCCGCGCTCGACCTGACCACCTCCAAGGCGATCTGGATCGACCGGGACACCGTTGCCTGGAACGGCGCCGAGACCGCCGCCTCCACCCAGCTGCTGTATTCGCGCGACGGCTCGATCGAGGTCAAGGACGGCGCGCTGACCAGCGACGACGAGCGCTGGCTCCGGTTGTCCAAGTCCACGCTCACCGACGCCCAGAAGGCGAGGTTCCCGCACCTGAAGAACTACGCCGCCTGGACCGTCGACCCGCGTGACCGCGACCGGGTCCGCGAGGCCCTGCGCGGCCAGCTCGTGGCCTCCCAGCGGGCGGCCAACGGTGCCGTCCTGGCCGCGACGGGCGTACAGATCGCGGGCGTGCTGGACGACCTGTACCCCGGGGCGACGAAGGCCGACCTCGGTCCGACCTTCGCCAAGGGCCGTCCGACGCTCGCCGTCTGGGCGCCCACGGCCCAGTCGGTGAAGCTGGAGATCGGCGGCTCCACCGGGGCCACCGTCGCCATGAAGCGGAACGACAGCACCGGCGTCTGGTCCGTCACCGGCCCGGCGTCCTGGAAGAACAAGCCGTACCGGTACGTCGTGCAGGTCTGGGCGCCCAGCGTCCGCAAGGTCGTCACCAACAAGGTCACCGACCCCTACGCCGTCGCGCTCACCGCGAACTCCGAGCGCAGCCTGGTCGTCGACCTCGCCGACCGGTCCCTGGCACCGAGCGGCTGGTCCACGTACACCAAGCCCAAGGCCGTACCGCTGAAGGACGCCCAGATCCAGGAGCTGCACATCCGGGACTTCTCGGTGGCGGACAAGACGGTGCCGGCGGGGGACCGGGGCACCTACCGCGCCTTCACCGACAAGCTCAGCGACGGCTCCAAGCACCTGAAGCGGCTGGCCGAGGCGGGCACGTCGTACGTCCACCTCCTGCCCGCCTTCGACATCGCCACCATCCCCGAGAAGAAGTCCGAGCAGGCGACCACCGACTGCGACCTGGCCTCCTTCCCGGCCGACTCCGAAAAGCAGCAGGAGTGCGTGGCGAAGATCGCGGCGAAGGACGCCTTCAACTGGGGCTACGACCCGTACCACTACACGGTCCCGGAGGGCTCGTACGCCTCCGACCCCGACGGCACCGCGCGTACGGTCGAGTTCCGCGAGATGGTCAAGGCGCTGAACGAGGACGGCCTGCGGGTCGTCATGGACGTCGTCTACAACCACACGGCGGCCAGCGGCCAGGCGGACACCTCCGTCCTCGACCGGATCGTCCCCGGCTACTACCAGCGGCTCCTCGCGGACGGCTCGGTCGCCAACAGCACCTGCTGCTCCAACACGGCCACCGAGAACGCCATGATGGGCAAGCTGGTCGTGGACTCGATCGTCACCTGGGCCAAGGAGTACAAGGTCGACGGCTTCCGCTTCGACCTGATGGGCCACCACCCGAAGGCCAACATCCTGGCCGTCCGCAAGGCCCTGGACGAGCTGACCCCCGCCAAGGACGGCGTCGACGGCAAGAAGATCATCCTGTACGGCGAGGGCTGGAACTTCGGCGAGATCGCCGACGACGCCCGCTTCGTCCAGGCCACCCAGAAGAACATGGCCGGCACCGGTATCGCCACCTTCTCCGACCGCGCCCGTGACGCGGTGCGCGGCGGCGGCCCCTTCGACGAGGACCCCGGCGTCCAGGGCTTCGCCTCCGGCCTGTACACCGACCCCAACTCCTCGAAGAACAACGGCACTTCGGCGGAACAGAAGGCCCGCCTGCTGCACTACCAGGACCTGATCAAGGTCGGCCTGTCCGGCAACCTCGCCGACTACCGCTTCACCGACACCGACGGCAAGGAGGTCAAGGGCTCCGAGGTCGACTACAACGGCGCACCCGCCGGCTACGCGGCCGCCCCCGGCGACGCCCTCGCCTACGCCGACGCGCACGACAACGAGTCGCTCTTCGACGCCCTCGCCTTCAAGCTGCCCACCTCGGTGAGCGCCGCCGAGCGCGCCCGGATGCAGGTCCTCGCCATGGCCACGGCCACCCTGTCGCAGGGCCCGGCCCTCTCCCAGGCCGGCACCGACCTGCTGCGCTCCAAGTCCCTCGACCGCAACTCCTACGACAGCGGCGACTGGTTCAACGCCATCCACTGGAACTGCGCCGACGGCAACGGCTTCGGACGGGGGCTGCCGCCGGCGGCCGACAACGCGTCCAAGTGGCCGTACGCCAAGCCCCTGCTCGGCACCGTCAAGGTCGGCTGCGAGCAGATCGAGGGCAGCTCGGCGGCGTACCAGGACCTGCTGCGGATCCGTACGACGGAGAGCGCCTTCTCTCTCGACACGGCCGGTCAGGTGCAGTCGAAGCTCTCCTTCCCGCTGTCCGGGAAGGACGAGACGCCCGGCGTGATCACCATGCGCCTCGGTGACCTGGTCGTCGTCTTCAACGCGACGCCCGAGAAGCAGGAGCAGAAGGTCGCCTCGCTGGCCGGTGAGGGCTACCGGCTGCATCCGGTGCAGGCCTCGGGCGCGGACCCTATCGTCAAGTCCTCGTCGTTCGAGAGGGAATCGGGCACGTTCGCCGTTCCGGGGCGTACTGTCGCGGTCTTCTCACGGACGTCCTGACACCGCACTAACGTGAGTGGGGCGGTCCCGGTGCAGCGGGGCCGCCCCACTCACGCGTCTCCAAGGGCTCCCGACGATGGACGGATTCGGCAAGCAGTCGGGTACGACCGTGATGGTCGTCGACGACGTCCCGACCAGCCGCTTCGCCATGGGCGCCGTACTGCGCCGCGCCGGCCACGACGTCGTCCCCGTCGCGAGCGCGGGCGAGGCGCTGAGCGAGCTCGACCTACGGCTGCGCGCGGGCGCCCTGCCCGACCTGGCCCTCGTCGACGTCGGACTGCCCGACATGAGCGGATTCGAACTGTGCCGCCTGGTCAAGGCCCGGCCGTCCACGGCCGCGCTGCCCGTCGTCCACTTCTCCGCCATGGCCGTGGACGCGGGGTACCGGTGGCGGGGCCTCGACGCGGGCGCCGACGCCTACCTCACCGTGCCGGCCGAGCCGAGCGAGATCGAGGCGGTGGTACGGGCCGCCGTCCGCGGGGCGCGCCGGCGCAGCGCGGCCGAGGTGCTCGCACACCGGCTGACGCTGCTGTCCGAGGCGATCGTCACCGTGCAGACCGCGCGCTGCCTAGGGGAACTGGCCGACGCGGCCGCGATGGGCATGTCCCGGCTCACCGGCACACCCGCGGTCGTCTTCGTCATCGGCCCGGACGGCGAACCACACTGGGGCACCTCCCTCAACCGCCCCCGAGGCCACGGCTTCACCCGCCCGACGGACGCCCCCACCGCCGTGCCGGACACCGCCCCGCACATCGCGGCGGCCCGCCTGATCACCCGCCTCGCGGAAGGCCGGACCGGCCGCACCGAGGTACACAGCACCATCGTCCCCGCCTCCCTCTGGCCCGCCGGCTTCTTCCACCCAGGCGTCCGCGAGGATGCCCACCTGATCCTGGCCTCGGGCCAGGAGAACCGAGCCCGAGTCTGCATCGCGACACCGGCAGCGCCCCTAAGGGGCGCGGGGCTGTATCGATATGCGGCTCCGCCGCGGGGCGCGACCAGCCACCACGAACCCGCACCCGCCCGACTGCACAACCCGGCACCACCTACCGCGGCGCAACCCGAGGAGCGCCTCGCTCAGGCCACCGCCCTAGCCGCAGAACCCCTCCTCCGCTACCAAGCGGAGCGCCACGTCGCGCTCACCCTCCAGCACAGCTTCCTGCCCCAGCCCTACCGCCTCCCCTCCCTCCCCGGCGTCGAGGTCGTCGTCCGCTACGTCCCCGCCTCCCGGCAGGCCGAGATCGGCGGCGACTTCTACGCCGCCCTGCGCACCCCGGACGGGTTACTCACCGCGGTCGGCGACGTCGTCGGACACTCCCTGGACGCGGCGACCGTCATGGTCGAGATCCGGCACGCGCTGCGCGCCTACTGCGTCGAGGAGAGCGACCCGGGCACGCTGGCCGAACGCCTCGACCGGATGCTGCTGCACTACCACCCCGACGTCACCGCCACGGTCTGCCTGGCCCTGGTCGACCCCGGCACCGGACGCACCCGGATCGCCAACGCGGGCCACATCCCGCCGCTGATCGTGCGGTCCGAGGGCGACACCGCGTACGTTCCCGTGGACGGTCCGCTGCTCGGCCTGGGCCTGGACCGGCCGGCGCCCACCGAGCTGGTGCTGACCCCGGAGGACTGCCTGCTGATGGTCACCGACGGTCTGATCGAGAGCCGCGGCACCGACCTCTCCGTCTCCCTGGAGCAGCTCCGCAAGGCCGCCGCGGACGCCCCGACCGGCGGGGACGAGCTGTGCGACACGTTGCTTGAGTGCTTCGGGCGGGACCAGGAGGACGACATCGCGATGCTGGCCCTGCGGTTAGGGTGAGCCCAGTTGCCGCTGTAGAACAGGAGTGCCCATGCCGCAGATCACCGTCGACTATTCCGGCGTACTGGCCGACGCCTTCGACCGGGAGAGTTTCGCGCGGGCGCTGCACGCGGCCACGGTCGAGATCGCGGCGGCGAAGCCGGAGGCGTGCAAGACGCAGTTCCGGCAGAGCCAGTACACGGCGTTCGGCTACGAGGACCCCGAGGCGCAGGGCCACGCGATCGTGCACGTCACGCTCGGCCTGCTCGCCGGGCGCACCGACGAGACGAAGGCCAGGCTGACCGAGGCCGTCCTGGAACTGCTGCGCAAGCACGTGGAGGACGGCGGTGTCGTCCTGCACGCCTCCGCCGAGGTACGCGACCTCGACCCGTCGTATCGCAAGTTCGAACGCTAGGGCGTTCGCCCTAGGAAGCCAGCGAGATCAGCCGGCCGATCAGCTCGTTGAACGGGCCGTCGGCCGGCTCGTCCTTGAGCATGCGGCGCAACAGAGCGCCCATCTCCTCGTCACTGGCGGCGCTGACCGCGGCCAGCGCGGCGAAGTCGTGCACCAGCTGCACCTCCAGCTCGGCGCGCGGGATGCGCCGGCCGTCGAGCCAGATCAGGGCCGTGGACTCGGCGAGCGAGATCCAGGAGCGGACGACCAGTTCCAGACGCGCGGGCGGGTTCTCCACGTTCAGATGCGAAAGGATTTGGACATACGCCGCCTGCCGCACGGAGTCGATGAGCGCGTTCGTCCGCGTGGAGCCGACGGCCGGGCCGCCCCGCATCAGCGCGGAGAAACCGGGGCCGTGCTCGTCCACGAAGTCGAAGAACCGCCGCATCACGCGCAGCAGCCGGGCCCCCAGCGGCCCCTCCCGCGGCTCGACGAAACGGCCCGCCAGTTCGTCCGAGGCCCGCTTCAACGCGGCTTCGTACAGGCTGAGTTTGCCGGGGAAGTAGTGGTAGACCAGCGGGCGTGAGATGCCCGCGGCCGACGCTATCTCGTCGATGGAGACGTCGTCGGGCGAGCGCTGGCTGAACAGTTCGAGGGCGACGCCGATCAACTGCTGCCGTCGCTCCTCGACTCCCATTCTTCGGCGTACCCCGGTAGTCATGCGAACACCTTACCGATCGTTTCCGGCCCCGAACGGACCGGACCGATCGAGGACGTTCACACGCCCCCGCACGTCTGCGCTCACATGTCCAACACCAGGCGATCACTCCGAGCCCGCGACACACAGATCAGCATCGAGTCGGCCCGCTCCGCGTCGGTCAGCAACTCGTCCCGGTGCTCCACCTCGCCCTCCAGCACCCGCTGTTGGCAGGTCCCGCAGAAGCCCTGCTCGCAGGAGTAGGCGGTGTCGGGCAACTCCGCGCGTACGGCGGCCAGTACGGTCGAGTCGGCGGGGACCGTCAACGTCCGCCCACTGCGCCGCAGTTCCACCTCGAAGGCACCGCCCGTCGAGGCGCGCGGCGTGAACCGCTCCAGCTGGACGTGCGGGAACCGCTCCGCCACGGCGGCCATCAGCCCCTCCGGCCCACAGCAGTAGACGGCGGCACCCTCGGGCACGTCCGCGAGGAGCCCGTCGAGGTCGGGCACCCCCTCCACGACGCTCACCCGGTCCCCGCCCAGCTTCTCGACCTCCTCCAGGAACGGCATCGAGGCGCGGTCCCGCCCGCAGTACAGCAGCCGCCACTCCACGCCCTCGCCCAGCGCGCGCAGCATCGGCAGCACGGGCGTGATCCCGATACCGCCCGCGACGAACACGTACGACGGGGCCGCCACCAGTGGGAAACGGTTCCGCGGCCCCCGCACCTCCAGCTCCATCCCCTCCCGCACCTGCTCGTGCACCTCGCGCGAGCCGCCCCGCCCGTCCGCGACCAGCCTGATCGCCACCGTGTACGACGAGCCGTCCTCCGGGTCCCCGCACAGCGAGTACTGCCGCACAAGACCCGACGGCAACACGAGGTCGAGATGCGCACCGGGCTCCCAGCCGGGCAGGTCGCGCCCCTCCAGCCGCAGTCGGACGACCCCCTCCGCGACCTCCTCCCGCGAGGCCACCAGCACACGCAGCGCCCGCGACCGGGGCCGCCCGGAGACCGGCTCCTCCAGGGCGGGCATCGGCCACAGCGGAGAGGTCCGGATTCGGCGTCGCATCGCGCGCCGGACGAGCAGGGCGGTCCCGGCGAGGACGGCGACCGTGAGCGGCTTCGGCATCAGGCGGCACCCTTCTCGGCGGCCAGGGCGGCGGGGGAGGCGGCCAGATAGGCGACGGCCTGCGCGGTGGAGCCCTCCTGCGAGGGGTGGTAGGTGCGGCTCAGATAGCGGGGGATGGACCTGAGCATGTCGCCGGTCGCCGGGAGCGTGCCCCGCCTGCCCCGGACGTAGAAGTCCTTGAAGGTGGCCCGGCCGTCCACGAGCGTGGGGTCGTTCTCCATGAAGAAGCGCGCCCCGCGCTGCCACAGGAACACCAGGGCGGCGAACGCCGTCGCCCAGGTCCGCACCCGGCGCCGGTAGTCGCCGTCGACATGCATGAACAGGTCGAAGGCCACCGACCGGTGCTCGACCTCCTCGGCACCGTGCCAGCGCAGCAGGTCCAGCATGGTCGGGTCGGCGCCGCGCCGGTCCAGCTCCTCGGCGCCCAGCACCCAGTCCCCGAGGAACGCGGTGTAGTGCTCGATGGCCGCGATGATCGCCACCCGCTCCATCAGCCACCAGCGGCGCGCCCGGCCCGGCGGCAGCGTGCGGTCGCCGAGCAGCTTCTCGAAGAGCCAGTCGACCTGGGCGGTGTACGGCGTCGGGTCGAGCCCCTGCTCCCGCAGATGCGGCAGCACCTCGTCATGGGCCTGCGAGTGCATCGCCTCCTGCCCGATGAACCCGATGACGTCCTCGCGGAGCCGCTCGTCCCGGATGTACGGCAGCACCTGCTTGTAGACATGCACGAACCACCGCTCGCCGGCGGGCAGGAGCAGATGCAGCACGTTGATGGTGTGCGTGGTGAAGGGATCGCCGGGGACCCAGTGCAACGGGGTGTCGTCCCAGGAGAAGGACACCTTGCGGGCCTTGAGGGGTATCCGGTCCTGCGTATTAGACATGGCGTCAATGTACTGACGAGTAGCCCAGGGGTGAACCCTTGTGCAGGCTGTTGTTTACGTTCCCGTCAGCAAGTCACTTGAGGCCGTCGATCGAGCGCCCGCTCTCCAACGTGCCCTGCAACTCGGCCTGCGCGCCCTGCTTCGCCCGCACGGCCAGCAGACTGCCCTCGGAACTGCCGCGCACCCCGCCCGTGGCCCGGATCGACTCCGTGTCCCCGGCGCCCGCCGCCAGCAGATACCAGCTGCCCGCCTGCGCCTTCCACAGCACCCCGGCCAGCACATGCGGATCACGCGCCCCGCACGCCGGCACGTTCTGTGCCTTCGCCGCCACCGCCGCGTGCGTCGCGCCCGGCGTCCGGAACTGGGCCAGCACCCGCTCGCCGCCACCCCGCCAGGTCTCCGCGCGCGAGCACACCCAGTCTGCGGCGCCGGTCCCGTCGGGCAGCGCCTGCCGGGCGTACGCCCAGGCGTTGACCGTGCGCACCCCGGCCGAGCGCATCGCGCCCAGCCAGCAGGAGTACGGCGCCCAGGTGTGCAGCGCCTGTGTGCCGGACACGTCCTTGGTCGCGCCGGGGCGGCCGGTGGTAAGACGGGCCGGGACCAGTTCGGCTAGGTCGGTCAGCAGTCGGGTGCCGGTGCTGTCGGTCACCTGGAGGGCGTTCCACGACGAGCACGCGCCGGTCTGCTGGGTGGCGGGGCTCGCCATCGGAGAGGTCACACCGTCGGTCACCGTGAGGTCCATCGCCCCGGCTCCCGGCTTCAGCAGGTCCCGCTCGGCCGCCTTCTTCACCCAGGGCGCCATGAGGTAGCGCACATTGCCGTCGGCGCGGCTCAGCACCACCGCGCCGGCCTCCGCCCTGGTCGCGTTGTCGACCCGGGAGAAGTCCAGGGCGGCACCGTCCGTGCCGTCCAGCGGCTCGGCGTAACGGGCGATGCGCAGACCGTCGTAGAGGATCACCACGCGCGCGTTGTCGACGTCCCCCGCGTACAGCAGTTGCGGCGCGCCGGACGGGCCGCCCGAGGGGGTGCCGGGCGTCGCCGAGACGGTGACCTTCTCGCCGGGGCGCGCCCACACCGCGAGCGCGCGCCGCAGCAGCGCCGAGTCGTCGGCGAGGTCGCCGCGCGCGGGCCACACGGAGAAGTCGGTACGGGCCGCGGACTGCCAGGCCAGCGCCGGGACCTTCGTCAACTGGGCCGGGTCGAGGGCAGCCTCGGCCGCCGGGTTCTGCGCGTACGAGGGCGCGGCGGGACCGTCGGGGCCCCAGCCCTCACCGGGCATACCGAGCAGCGCCCCGCACACCAGCAGGGCGGCCCCGGCGGCCAGCGCGGCCTTCGTGTGCTGCCTGCGCCGCATCAGGTCGGTGGGCCGGGCCTGCAGCGAGCACGGGTCGAACTCGGGGGAGTCGAGCAGCGCGTACTGCGCCGGGACGGCGTCGGCCTCCTCCAGCGCTTCGTCCACGTCCTCGACACCGGCCGCCGCCAGCACGTCGCGCACCTCGCCGTCCGGGAGTTTCTCCAGCCCGCGCAGCACGTAGGCCGCCCGCGCCGGGCCGGACAGCGCCGACAGCCGCTGGTCCAGGGCGAGCTCGTCGGCGCCGCCCGACCGGGGGAAGAGGCGCAGGCCCCAGATCTGGGGCAGCAGGGGCGGCAACTGGGAACGCTTCGGCCAGGCCAGGCGGCGCAACGGCAGGCCCGCCTCCAGCGCCGTGGTCAGGACCCGCAGCCGCAGGAAGGCATACCCCGGGTCACCCTCGCGTCCCGTCGACTGGGCCGGGATCGCGGGCGCCGACGCCGCCCGGCCCCGGGGCAGTGCCCGCTGGATGAGGGAGTGCGCGGTCACCACACGCCGGTTGCGCCCGAGGCTCGGCGGCAGCACCAGGTAGGCGAGCCGGACAAGACGCGGATAGTGCTCGACGAGCGCGGCCTCGGCCCGCTCGACATCGACGACCGGATCGACGGCTTCGGCTGCGGGGCGCGGGGCGACATCCTGTGACTGCACGTTCAGCAGAACGAGCGAATGGTCCGTAGGTCACCGTGACGCGGGCCGCTTGGGCTGGCCACTCCAAGCGCCAAGCGCCCCGGCATTTCAGCCACGGGCCCGGCAACGCCCCAGGGCGCGGGAACGCCCCAGGGCCCGGCAACGCCCCAGGGCCCGGCAACGCCCCAGGGCGCGGGACGCGCCCCAGGGGCGCGGGGAACTGCGCGACCAGCCACAACGCACCCGCAGTCGCCGCACAACAAATCGCGGCAACCCCTACGGCGTATCGACGACCAGCGCCCGCGCATAATTCGCCATCGACCTCTGATAACGCGGCAGATGAGAGGCCAACGCCCCCAGCACCAGCGCCAGCCCCTCCCGATCCCGCCCCAGACTCGACAGACACAACGCCAACGTCGCCCGTACCGCGTCGTCCAACTCGTCGGACGGAGCATCCAGCTCGGGCGTCAACAGCGCGACCCCCTCCTCCGCCAGCCCGACATTCCGCAGCGAACTGGACAGCTGGATCTTCGCCCGCCGCCCCTTGTAGCCGCTCAGCCCGCGCGCCAGCGCCAACCGGTACAGCGGCACCGCGTTGTCCGAGCGTCCGGTCGAGTCCCAGGCGCAGGCCCGCTCGAAGGGTCCCAGCGGGCTGTCGTCCGGCAGCTCGGCGACAAGGGTGTCGATGACGGCGCGGAAGTCGGCCGCGTCCGTCTCGGGGTTGTCGTCGAAGGCTGCCCACGCTTCGGCCACGCGATCTTCCCAGTCCTGGTTCACGGCGTCACTCTCGCACGGGTGGGCGAACACCGGCAGCGGTATTTTGAGCGCTCCGCGCACGGGAGCCGTATCCACCGGGAGGCCCCCGAGGGAGGAAGACATGAAGGTGACCCGACCGATGCTCGCGGCAGTCGGCGCCATGGCGGTGCTCACGCTGGCCGGCTGCGGCGCCGGCGGCGAGAAGGAGGCCGAGGCGCCGAAGACGGCGACCGGCAGCCTGGAGCAGCTGGCCGCCGTGGCGAAGTGCGACCCGAACATGCAGACCGACGCCGACGAAATCCGCCAGGCCATCTGCAAGACCGGCAAGGACAAGTACATCCTCGCCACCTTCGCCACCGACCGCGGCCAGGCCGAGTGGCTGAACGGTGCGAAGGACTACGGCGGCTATTACCTCGTCGGCCGCAAATGGGTCGCCGTCGGCCAGGAGAAGACGGTCACCACGCTGCAGAGCAAGCTGGGCGGCACCATGGAGGAAGGCTCCGCGCACATGAATCCCGGAGGCAGTCACAACAGCGGCGGCCACCACGGCTGAGCACGCGAGCGGGAGCAGGCGAAAAGCCGGCGGTGGGAAATCCCACCGCCGGCTTTTCAGTGGTTCAGGACTACTGGCAGTCCTGCCCGCTGTTGATGCACTGGACCACCTGGTTCATCGTGTTCTCGTCGAAGAAGTTGATGAAGTCGTTGTGGTCGGTGATCGCCTTGTGCAGCTGGTCCGGGAAGGAGTCCACCGCGAAGGCGTTCTGGACCTGTCCGTTCTGGATCTGCGGCGCCTGAACGTCGTAGACCAGGCGGACCTGGAGCTGCGGGATCGCCTGGAAACCGTTGGCGCAGGTGCCGTCACCCTGTACGAACGCCACATGCGTACGGTGGTTGGCGCTGTCGATGTTCTGACCGTCCCAGCAGCTCTGGAAGTTGGACGTCCGCACCACGGAGCTGCCCTCGGGGCAGATCGGCAGCTTGTCGTGCAGCTGGACCTTGTCCTCGAAGCCGGTGCAGCTCCAGTTGGCGTTGGCGTTGTTGTTGCCGTTGACGAAGGCCTTGGCGTCACCGGTGATGATGCGCAGGGCCTGCGGCATCGCGACGACGTCGCTCGTCCTGTTGCCGACGAACTTCAGCTGTGCCTCGCTGGGCTGGACGATCGTGCCGACGTTGCCGTCCTGACCGCCACCGGGGGCGTTGGCGTCGATGTCGTTCTGACCGTCCTGCACCCGCAGCACCGGCCAGAAGTACGACGACCTGTCACCCTGGTTCTGGCAGGTGGTGTCGCCGTTCGCCAGGTCCTGGTCGCTCGCGAAAGCGTTGTTGGCCTGGTTGCCGACGTAGTCGTGCTGGTGCTGCGCACCGTTGCTGACACCGGGAGCGACGATCACGTTGTCCGAGTTGCGGTTCTCGTTCTCGTTGGTGCCGCAGTTCGTGGTGAAGCTGCCGGTCGAACCGCCGTCCCCGTTCGCGGGGAGACCGTTCGCGCCGACGCCCAGCTGTGCGTTGCCCTGGACCTGCGTGATGTCGACGAAGTCGTCCGCGTTCGGACCGTTGCCGGCCTGACCGCCGTTGCCGCCGCCCTGGTCCTGCCCGCCGCCGTCCTGTCCGCCCTGGTCCTGCCCGCCGTCGTTCTGGCCGTCGTTCTGGCCGTCGTTGTTCTGGTCCTGACCGTCCTGGTTCTGGTCCCCGCCCTGCTGGCCGTCGTTGGTCTCGGGCTGCTCGGCCGGGACGCCCTGGCACTGGGCGAGCTGGTCCAGGTTCTGCGGACGCTGCCCGCCGGCCCGGTTGATGTTGATGCCGATCCGGTCGAGCGTGGCCACGCGCTTGGACTTCAGCGGGCCGAGGATGGCGTTGTTGACGAAGTTGGCGTCCCCTGCCTGGGCCTGCCGCGTCTCGGCGAGACGCTTGTAGGCATCCGTGACCTGCCTGTCCAGCAGCGCCAGCTCCTTGGCGACGCCCCTGCGCGCGCTCCTCGGCACCTTCGTCAGCTGCTGGCCGACGTCAGGGCAGTTGATCGTCGCGACCTGGGCGTTCGTGGACTTCGTCTGGTTCCACCCGGAGTTGTCCTCGTGCGCCGAAGCATAGAAGTTGGCCCATACAAGCCCGCCCCCACCGAGCGCTAGGGCCGCCGATGCGGCTATGGCCTTGGTGGCCAGCGGCGTACGGCGTTTTCGAATGTTGCGTCCCATGGAACTCCTCTGACTTCCTTTTCCGGGCTATCGAGGCGCCCGACAGGAGTGAAGCGGCTCCCATTGATACGCAGGGCGTCCCAGGGGTGTTCAGTCGTCCCGGAAATTGTTGAGAGATTCGTGAGAACGCTGTGTGCTCAACAGCCCCGAAAACGCCAGGAGTTGTTGATCCCGCACGGCGGGTGCGCGGCCCGGTCCGATTTCACCGGCCGTGGTCGAGATACGCGAGAACCGCCAGCACGCGACGGTTGTCGTCGTCCGACACCTCCAGGCCCAGCTTGGCGAAGATATTGGCGGTGTGTTTCGCGATGGCCCGTTCCGTGACGACGAGCCGGTCGGCGATGGCCGCGTTCGTCCGCCCCTGCGCCATCAGCTCCAGCACCTCCGTCTCCCGGGGGGTGAGCCGGGCCAGCGGCTGGTCGTCGGCCGCGCGCCGGGTCAGCAGCTGCTGGATCACCTGCGGGTCCATCGCGGTCCCGCCCGCCGCCACCCGCCGTACGGCGTCCACGAACTGGTCCGCGTCGAACACCCGGTCCTTCAGCAGATACCCCACCCCGCCACTGCCGTCGGCCAGCAACTCCCGCGCGTACAGCTGCTCCACGTGCTGGGACAGCACCAGCACCGGCAGCCCGGGCTTCCTCCGGCGGGCCTCCAGCGCGCACTGCAGCCCCTCGTCGGTGTGGGTGGGCGGCAGGCGTACGTCGACGACGGCGACGTCCGGCTCCAGTTCGGCCAGCGCGCGGGACAGCTCGGGGCCGGTCTCGACGGCCGCCGCGATCTCGAAGTCGTAGGCCTGAAGGAGCCGGACGAGTCCGTCGCGCAGCAGGAACAGGTCTTCGGCTAGGACAACGCGCAAGGAATCTCCATGGTGACCATGGTGGGACCGCCCGCGGGCGAGCTGACGGCCAGGACGCCGTCGAATGTACCCAGTCGCCGCTCGATTCCGGCGAGCCCCGAACCGCCCCCGATCACCGCACCGCCCTTGCCGTTGTCGGTGACACCGATGCGCAGCATCCCGTCGGTGTGGTGTACGTCGATCCAGATCCGGTCGGCGTCCGCGTGCTTGACGGCGTTGGTGAGCACCTCGCTGACCGCGAAGTACGCCGCCGACTCCACGGGCGCCTCCGCACGTCCGGGCAGCTCGACGTTCACCTCGGTCGCGATCGGCAGCCGCAGCGCCAACGCCCGTACGGCGTCGCCCAGTCCGCGCTCGGCGAGCACCGGCGGGTGGATGCCGCGCACCAGGTCGCGCAGTTCGGCGAGGGCGTCGGCGGAGGACCGACGGGCCTGCGCGACGAGCTGCTTGGCCTGCGCCGGGTCCTTCTCCAGCAGCATCTCGATCGTGCCGAGATCCATGCCCACCGCCACCAGCCGCGCCTGCGCCCCGTCGTGCAGGTCCCGTTCGATCCGGCGCAGTTCGGCGGCGGAGGTGTCGACGGCGTCGCGCCGGGTTTCCGTCAACACCCTGACACGTTCGGCGAGTTCACCTTGGTTGGAGCCGAGGACCGCGCGGGTCAGCCGGAAGTGGACCTGGAACAGCCGCGCGGTGAAGAAGTGCGCGCAGACGAGGAGGCCGACCGCGAGAGCCCCCGCGCCGAGTGCGGACGTCTGGTCCTTGACCGGCACGAAGCCGTACCAGTACGTGCCGCCCCCGTCCGTGAAGACCCGCCACAGCCCCGCCGCGATCACGAATCCCTCCAGCGGGTAGAGGAGCAGCGCCGCCGGCAGCAGCGCGGTGACGAACCCCGCCGTCATGTCGACCGGCAGCCACCGCAGGTCACGCCAGGTCGCCGGGTCGCCCAGCATCCCGAAGGTGCGGCTCCACGGATTGGCGTCCTTAGGCAACGGCCGGTACGCAGGCGGGATCCGCACCCCGCCCCACTCGGCCGCGAGCACCCGACGCCAGTCGGCGAACATCCGTACCCCCGCCAGCACCCACGGCGTCGTGACGATGCCGACGCCGATCGGTATCAGCGCGATGGACACGAGGGAGAGGACCAGGCACAAGACGGCGCCCGGCAGGGAGATCAACGCCAGCGCCAGCCCCCGCAGCGCGGCGAGCCCCATGCCCTGTGCCCTCGAACCACGCCTGCTCTTCTTGTCGTTGGTCATGCCGTCAGTCTCGCGGAGGCGGGAGTGCCGGGCACGGGGCCGGGCCCCCGGATCAGGGGGTGGTGCCAGATACACCTCCCCCAGCCGCGGCGAGCACCTTCGCCTCCACCTCCGGATCGAGCCCCTTGACCGTCCGGTCCGGCCGCATGGGCGCGGTCCCCCCGATGTCCTGGAGCCAGCGCCAGGTGTCGGCGACGGTCTCGGACACGGGACGGCAGCGCAGCCCCGTGGCGACGGCCCGGGACACATCGGCGCTGTGCAGCGCGTCATGCATGTCGCTGCCCGGCGGCACCCATACCGGCAGCTGGGTCCACGGCTCGATGCCCGCCTCCAGGATCACCTCCGGCTCGGTCCAGCGCAGCTCGGCGCTGCCGCCGACGGTGGCCACGCAGGCGTCGAGCAACTCGCCCATGGTGGCGTGTCCTTGCGGGCTCGTGAGGTGGTACGGCCCGCTCAGCTCCTGTTCCACAGCGCCGAGGATCCACTCCGCGTGGTCGCGGACGTCGACGTACTGCAGGGTCAGGTCGCGCGGCCCCGGCGCCAGCACCGGGCCGCCGCGCGCGATCCGCCTCAGCCACCAGGGCAACCGCCCGACGTTCTCGTACGGCCCGAGCAGCAGCCCGGTCCGCACCAGCACCGAGCGGTCCGGCCCGAACTCCTCGACCGCGCCCAGCTCGCCGCCCCGCTTGTCCCGCGCGTAGTCGGTCTGCTCCGCGCCGGCCTCGGCGCCCTGGACGAGGGGCGCCTCCTCGGCGTATCCGGCGGGCGGAGCCCACTCGTACACCGAGCGGCTCGACACGTACACATACCGCCCGGCGCGGCCCCGCAGCAGCCGCGCCGTGTCCCGCACGGCGCGGGGCGCCGCCGACCAGGTGTCGACCACGGCGTCCCACTCGCCCTCCGCGAGGGCGGCGAGCCCATCGGCCGCGGTGCGGTCACCGTGCAGTGACCGCACCCCCGCCACAGGCTCGTGCCGCCCCCGGTGGAAGACGGTCACCTCCCAGCCACGCCCGAGGGCCGCCTCCACTACGGCGCGTCCCGCGAACTCCGTACCACCCAGCACCAGAAGCCTCATACAGCCGACTCTGCACGCTGCGCGGCCCGGACGGAACAGGACTCTGCCGTCAGCAGAGGACGGGTCAGCGGCCGACCGGCGGGGTGTACTTGTAGCCGACCCGCCGCACGGTCCGGATCGTGTCCCGGTGCTCGGCGCCCAGCTTGCGGCGCAGCCGGGCGATGTGGACGTCGACGGTACGGCCGTCCCCCACATGCCCGTAGCCCCACACCGTGGTGACCAGCTGGTCGCGGGTGTGCACGCGGTGCGGGTTGGTCACGAGATGGGCGAGCAGCTCGAACTCCAGGTAGGTGAGGTCGAGTTCACGCCCGTCGACCGCCGCGGTGCGCCGCACGGTGTCGACGGTGACGAGCGGGTCGCCCGCCACGTCGACGGGCGCCGCGACCGGCGGCTGCTGGTCGGCCGGGACGAGCACCAGGTAGCCGATCATCGGCGGCTGGCCGGGCAGCGTGGGCAGGGAGTGCTGGGGTGCGGGCAGCCAGGTGGCACCCGGCGGTAGGAGGTCCGCCACGTCGATCACCTCGTCCCGGTCGACGGCGCGCAGATGATGCCGGGCACCGGTCGGGGAGGTGAGCGTGGGGGCGGTGGAGAGGGTACGAGTGGTCGCCATGAGAGGTCAGCTCTTTTCGCGCGAGAGGTCCGTGGGAGACGTACGTCGTTGCGCGCTGGCCGAAGGCCGGGGGATCACGGCTTTACAGGGCCCGCGCGTTCACGCGCGGCAACACACCCGGTCGAAGTCGTGGTGCTGACGGGAAGGCCAGAAGGGCTCGAGGTCATGGCGACCTGTCGCGGAGTACTTCTGGAAGCTGGCCATGCCCCCATTGAAGCAGACACCGCCCATGGAAAGGAGCCTCCTCTCACTGCTCGGACGCGGACATGGACGTCACACGGCGAAGGGGCGCCCACCACGACGGTGGACGCCCCTAGGGCTGTCCGGCGGATCATGCCGGCGTCGGACAGGCCCTAGGCCCTGTCGGAAGCCGGGCGGATCAGACCTGGCCGGCCTTCTCCAGCGCGGAGCAGCACGTGTCGACGAGCAGACGCGTCACCACGTACGGGTCGACGTTGGCGTTCGGACGGCGGTCCTCGATGTAGCCCTTGCCGTCCTTCTCGACCTGCCACGGGATACGCACGGAGGCACCGCGGTTGGAGACGCCGTAGGAGTACTCGTTCCACGGGGCGGTCTCGTGCAGACCGGTCAGGCGGTCGTCGATGCCGGCGCCGTAGTTCTTGACGTGGTCGAGCGGCTTGGAGCCCTCACCGAGCGACTCGGCCGCGGTGATGATGGCGTCGTAGCCCTCGCGCATCGCCTTCGTGGAGAAGTTCGTGTGCGCACCGGCGCCGTTCCAGTCGCCCTTCACCGGCTTCGGGTCCAGCGTCGCGGAGACACCGAAGTCCTCGGCGGTGCGGTAGAGCAGCCAGCGGGCGACCCACAGGTGGTCGGAGACCTCCAGCGGGGAGACCGGGCCGACCTGGAACTCCCACTGACCGGGCATGACCTCGGCGTTGATGCCGGAGATCGCGAGACCGGCGGCGAGGCAGTTGTCCAGGTGGGCCTCGACGACCTCACGGCCGAAGATCTCGTCGGCGCCGACACCGCAGTAGTAGCCGCCCTGCGGGGCCGGGAAGCCGCCCTTGGGGAAGCCGAGCGGGTAGCCGTCCTGGAAGAACGTGTACTCCTGCTCGATACCGAAGATCGGCTCCTGGGCGGCGAACTTCTCCGCCACCTCGGCGAGCGCGGCACGGGTGTTGGACTCGTGCGGCGTCATGTCGATGTTGAGGACCTCGCACAGGACGAGGATGTCGTCGCCGCCGCGGATCGGGTCCGGGCAGGTGAAGACCGGCTTGAGGACACGGTCCGAGGAGTGGCCCTCGGCCTGGTTCGTGGAGGACCCGTCGAAGCCCCAGATCGGCAGCGCGTCCAGACCGACGGGCTCACCCGTGATGATCTTCGTCTTGGAACGGAGCTTGGCGGTCGGCTGGGTGCCGTCGATCCAGATGTACTCAGCCTTGAAGGTCACGGGCCACTTCCTTCGGGGGTGTGTCTGACGCACTTGCGGGTGCTGCGGCGCTGCGGCACTGGGGCGCCGCACTTGATGCCCGCGAGCCTGTCAACAGGCGATTTCCCGATCATTGCCCGAATGTGAACCCCGTGTTACCGGCCGACGGTGTGGCGAGCTTCACTTCCGCCCGCACGCCCGCACGCCCGCACGCACGCCCGCCCGCTCGCACAAGAGGGATCCCGCCACCCGTGGCCGCGAGTGGCGGGACCCCTGACACGTACGGCGTGGTTACCGGAGCGTCACCCCACCTTCTCGATCACCGCTCGCCGGATCAGGAACTTGCCGGCCTCCCGCACCTGCTCGAACGCCGCGTTGTTGAGCAGCACACAGCTGCCGGAGACCGAGGTGACCTCCACCGTCGTGGACTTGTTGTTGTCCAGGTTGGTGACCTTCAGCTTCGTACCGGCCGGGAACTGGCTGCTGGAGGCGGCCGGGGCCCCGCCCTCACCCGAGAGCGTCACGGTCGACCCGTTGCAGACCTGCTGGCCCGAGGCCGCGGCACCGCCGCCGTTGCCCGCCGCGTCCCCCGCATTCCCGGCGTCCCCCGCGTCCCCCGCGTCTTCGGCGCCTCCGGCACCCTCGGCGCCCGCCGCCGGAGCACTCGGCGCCGCCGGCTGTGCCGCCTGGGAGTCCTGAGCCGACTCCCCGGCGGCGCACCCGGACGCCTCCTGCTGGACCTTGATCTGCGCGATCACGGCCTCGCGGTTGGCGATCCGCGCCTCGGACTGGGCGTCGGGATTGGCCCGTTGCCCCTCGATGAACCGCTGGTTGTTGCCGAGCGCGGTGGCGAGCCCCTGGCAGACGGTCGAGTCCGCGGCGGACTTGACCGTCGGCGCCTGCGAGGCGTTCGAGGTGCTCGCCATGACGAAGGCGCCGCCTCCCGCCACCGTCGCCGCACTCACCAACAGCGCGAGCTTCTTCTTTGCACTGACAGTTCTCCTACGCGACATGCGCGCCTCCTGAAGAGGTCGGGGAGCGTACGCCGCTATGTACGAGATACCGAACGAAGTTACTCAGTGGTCATGGGAGTCGCTCAAGTAACCTGCGTCACACACGCCCTGAGGGCCCCTCAGTCGCCCTCCCGCGACAGCGCGTCCCGCACGGCCTCCTCGCTGCGCCCCACCACGGCCGTACCGTCCTGCGCCGTGATGATCGGCCGCTGGATCAGCTTCGGATGCTCGGCCAGCGCCTTCACCCACCGCTCCCGCGAATCCGCGTCCCGGGCCCACTCCTTGACCCCGAGCTCCTTGGCCTCGGCCTCCTGGGTCCGGGTGATGTCCCACGGCTCCAGTCCCAGCCGGTCCAGCACCTCCCGGATCTCGTCCTCGCTCGGCACGTCCTCCAGGTAACGGCGGACGGTGTAGTCGGCCCCTTCGGCGTCGAGCAGCGTAAGAGCGCTACGGCACTTGGAACAGGCCGGATTGATCCAGATCTCCATGCCGCTCACCGTATCCCGAGTCCCCGGTGTTCGAATTTTCCGGTGTCTCAAGCACACCTCTCGAACCCGGTGTGACATGGTGCCAAACTCATTGCTGACCAGGGGATTTCATGGACGTCCGGCACCCCCCGATTGTCAGTGCCAGGTACTAGACTGGAGTCAGTGTTCGAGAGCGTCGCCGGGGACCCGGCCGGCGCTCCACCGCGACAGGAGGATGCCTGTGCCCGCTGCCGCACTGAAGGCGAAGCCCACTCAGTCCACCGCCAAGCACCCGGTGCTGCTCGACCTGCCGTACGCGCCCGTGGAGAAGCGGCCGCTGCCGCCGGGCCGTCCGCGCGAGTGGTACATCACCCACAACCGCCGCCTCAAGGCCCTGCGCCTCGCGATAGCCCTCCTCGACACGGGCGTCTACATGCCCAACCAGGCCCGTAACGAGACGATCCGCAGCACCGCGCAGACGATCGGCGTCCACCCGCCGTCGGACACGACGTGCCACATGGTCCGGGCGCTCATGAGGTACGCCAGGTAGGCCGCGCCACGCCGGGTGCCCCCAAGACCAAGGGCACCCGGCACCGTGCTTACGGCCCCACCGCTACGCCGACAACTCCCGCTCCAACGGCGTCCGGAACCGGGGCGTCACCCGAGCCGCCCCCACCCACCCCCGCAGCCGCTCCGCCTCCACCGCGACCGCCGCCTCCACGGCCCGCCGCTCCACGCTCCCCAGCTTCTCCAGCAACCGCCAGACGACCTCCCCGTCCCCGCGCTGGGCCCACCCGCCCACCACCCGCCCGTCCCACCACACCGTCGGCCCCACATTGCCGCTCCGGTCGAACAGCGACGGCCACAACTCCGGTGCCAGATACCACTCCCGCCGCTGCCACCCCATCGCCGTGGGGTCGAGCCCCGGCAGCAGCGCCGCCCACGGCTCCTCGGGCCCCGCCACCGGATCGACGTCGCCGTCGACGACGTACCCCGTCCCCTCGTCGAGGGACACGGCCCGCGCCCCCGTCGCCGCCAGCGCCCGGCGCACCTCGGTGACCCGCCACCCCGTCCACCACTTGAGGTCGGCCTCGGTCGCCGGCCCGCACACCGCGAGCCAGTCCCGCAGCAGCTCCGCCTGCGCCCCGGCGACGTCCAGCTCGGGGTGAGCGGGCGCCGGAGCCCACCGGAACTGCGAGGACGTCCAGGAGCCCAGCGGCCGCCCCCGCACCACCTTCCCTTCGACGCCCAGCACCCGCAGCAGCCGCGTCGAGACGGTGTGCACCCCCTCGTAGCTCTTGCCGGCGCCGTACACGAACCGCTCGCGCAACCGCGGCTCGTCCGCGGCGAGTTCGGCCGCGGTCGCCTGTCCGCGCCGTGCGAGCGCGGCCAGCGTCGACGCCTCGACCTCCGCCAGCCAGGCCGCGTCCGGCGCCCCCGCCGTCGCCATGTGCTTGACCAGCGAGGCCCGCTCGCGGGCGGCGACCGCGAGGCCGGTCGAGGCGTGCACGACGGCCGTCAGCCGGGTGGGGAAGACGAACACGGTGTGCCGCATGCCGTGCATCCGGACCAGCGCCCGCTCCTCGTACAACGCCCGCTCGGTCTCCACGACGGTCTTCGCGGGCTCCGCCAGCCGCGCCCCCACGGCCAGGTACACGGTCGCCGGGTCGGTCCCGTGCAGCGCGACGAGCGAGTCGGCGACCTCCTCCGGGCTCCCGGCCCGCGCCGCCCCGGCCAGCCGATGCCGCAGCCCCAGCCGAGCGCGCCGCTCCGCCGCCCCGACGTACCGCAGTCCCTCGCCCATCCCGGCCTCCACCCGTCCTGCCGCCACACCACGTCCGTGTCCGCATCCTGCCGGACAGCACTGACAACGGCCCCCGCGCGCCGGACGGCGCCGTCACCCGATTGCCGTACCCGGCATGCGTCCGCCTCCCGCCCCGCCTTCACTGCGATCAGGAGGTGACGGACCTCGCCCCGAGCGGGCGTGGCGGCGGGAGGTGCGATGGGCAGGCACGGCATACGAAGGCCGGTCGACGGTGCGGCCGTACCGATACCGGCGCCCAGGGCGGGCGTGCCCAAACCGGCGCCCAGGGCCGCCGTCCACAGAACCGTCACCGCATGACGACCCCCGCCTCCCCTGCCGACCGCGCCCTTCGCGGCAAGACCGCCCGCAAGCTGGTCGCCCGCTCCGCGCACGCCGCCTGGATCCCCTCCGTGGACCGCCCCGACCCCGTCGCCGTACTGGAACGCCAGGGCCGCGACCGGCTGCCGGAGCTGCTGCCGATCAGGTACGGCCGGATGGCCGCGTCGCCCTTCGCGTTCCTGCGCGGCGCCGCCGCCGTGATGGCCGCCGACCTCGCCGCCGCGCCGCACACCGGCCTCACCGTGCAGCTGTGCGGCGACGCCCATCTGCTCAACTTCGGCCTGTACGCCTCCCCGGAACGCTCCCTGCTCTTCGACCTGAACGACTTCGACGAGACGTTCTGCGGGCCCTTCGAGTGGGACGTCAAACGGCTCGCCACCTCGGTCGCCGTGGCCGCCCGCGAGATCGGCCACCCGGACGCCAAGGCCGCCCGAGCCGCCCTCGCGTCCGTGGCGGCGTACCGCACCACCATGCGGCGGCTGGCCCGGCGCGGCGAGCTCGACGTCTGGTACACGAGCATCGAGGCCGATCAGCTGCTGCCCCTGGTCCGCTCCACCCGCGACCGCCGCCGCGTCGAGGCCAGCCTCGGGCGCGCCCGGCGCCGCACCAGCCTGCGGGCCTTCGACCGGCTGACCGAGGTCGTCGACGGCCGCCGCCGCATCATCCACGACCCGCCGCTCCTCGAACCCGCGGGCATGTCCGACATGGCCTCGCTGCGCAAGATCTTCAGCGACTACCGCTCGACCCTCACCGAGGAACGCCGGCTGCTCCTCGACCGCTACCGCTTCGTCGACGCCGCCCGCAAAGTCGTCGGCGTCGGCAGCGTCGGCCTGCGCTGCTTCATCGTGCTGCTCGCCGGGCGGGACACCGACGACCCGCTGTTCCTCCAGATCAAGGAGGCGCGGCCGTCCGTGCTGGAGGAGCATCTGCCGAGCGGTCCGTACGTCCACCCCGGCCATCGCGTCGTCGCGGGGCAGCGGCTGCTGCAGGCGGCCAGTGACATCTTCCTCGGCTGGATGTCCGGGCCGCAGGGCCGCGCCTTCTACTGGCGTCAGCTGCGCGACATGAAGGGCTCGGCGGACGTCGCCGGGATGAGCCCGGACGACCTCCTCGCCTACGCCCGGCTGTGCGGCACCGCCCTCGCCCGGGCACACGCCCGCTCCGGGGACCGTATCGCCATCGCCGGCTACCTCGGCGGCGCCGACACATTCGACCGCGCGGTCACCGAATTCGCCCTCGCCTACGCCGACCAGACCGTCACCGACCACACGACCCTGGGCGCGGCCGTCGGGGCCGGGGTGATCACCGCAGCGCCCGGGGTCTGACCACCCCGGACCCGCACGGCACCCCGGTCACGGGAAAAGGGGATGCACGCCCGGTGACCGGATCCCTACGCTGGACACGCGTAACGGAGCAGCTCACGCCGCTTCGCGCAGGGCAGGCGTCACCCTGCGGACTCGACGCTAGTCTCTACGCACCGACGGACGGTCGCCCTTCCCCAGCACCCCGCCGGACCTCGTTCACCGTTCACCGCTCAAGATCCAGAATCGATCCACGCTCAACGGAGGCCCGTGATGGGCACCATCGTCATGTCCGGGACCGTCGTCCTGGTGATCTCAGGATTCGACAACCACCTCTACTGGCTGGCCGCCGTCGCGGTGCTCTTCCTCTACTTGCGGTACGGCCGGAGCTTCTCCGCGCCGAGCGGCGGGGCCGGGGGAGGGGCCTCGGCGGGAGGCTCCATGCCCGCGGACTACCGCTCCTACCGCGACCGCCGTGACATGCAGGCCAAGTGGGAGCGCCGCTACCGCCGCGAGCGCCCCCTCGAAGCCCGTCGGCAGGAGCGGGAGAAGAGCAAGTGAGACCAGTTCCGCTGGTAGCGCGCCCGCGGCCCGGGGCGCCTTCGGTCACAGGCCGGGGGCGCCCCACAGCGGGAACCAGCGGCCCAGGTCCTGCTCGATCCGCAGATCGTTCGTGAGGGCCGCCTTCACCCGCAGCTCCAGGGAGTTGTCGCGCCGCTCCGCGGGGCCGGACAGCGGCGCGAACGGGTAGAAGGTGCCCCGCTTGTAGAGGTAGACGAGGGCGAGCCGCCGTCCCGCGTCGTCCTCGAACCCGGCCAGCGAACACAGCAGCTGCGGCCCGAACCCGTTGACCTCCATCGCGCTGTTCACCGCGTGCAGGTCGTTGACCAGCTCCGGCAGATCGTCGGGCTTGCGGGTGGAGACCAGCCACGAGTAGCCGTAGTCGTCCCGGGTCAGCCGCACCGGCCGCCCCTCGCGCTCGGCGTCCGCGTCCAGCAGCGCCTGCACCTCGCGGTGCGTCTGCTCGAAGACGGCGCCCTCGACGGTGGCGAAGCACACCGCCCCGCTGCCCGTCGGCCGGAACCCGGCCGCCACCTCCAGCGTCACCGCGGCCGACGGCAGCGCGAAGAGCTGGTCGAGATCGGGCGCGACCGGCTTCGTACGGCCGAACAGGATGTCCAGCAGCCCCATGCTCACACCCCTCCGGGAGCCGCGGCCTCGCTCAGCTCGGCGGAGATCCGCCCCAGCTGGTCGAGCCGCTGCTCCAGGCTCGGGTGGGTGGAGAAGATCCGCGCGACACCGGGCTCCCGGCCCAGCGCGGGCGTGAAGTAGAAGGCGTTGAACGCCTGGGCCGTCCGCAGGTCCTTGGTCGGGATCCGGGCGATGTCGCCGGAGACCTTGGTCAGCGCGGAGGCCAGCGCCGAGGGCCGCCCGGTGAGCAGCGCCGCGGCCCGGTCGGCGGCCAGCTCCCGGTACCGGGACAGCGCCCGGATCAGCAGGAAACTGATCGCGTACACGGCGGCCGACACACCCATCACGGCGGCGAAGACGACGGCGGTGTTCTGGTCCCGCCGCCCGTCACTGAACAGCTGGCTGTAGAACGCGAACCGCACGATCAGCCCGGCGATCACCCCGAGGAACGAGGCCACGGTGATCACGGCGACGTCCTTGTGCGCCACATGCGACAGCTCGTGCGCGAGCACACCCTCCAACTCGTCCGGCTCCAGCCGCCGCAGCAGCCCCGTGGTCACACAGACCACGGCGTGATCGGGGTTCCGCCCGGTCGCGAACGCGTTCGGCATGTCCATCTCCGACACGGCGACCACGGGCTTCGGCATGTCGGCGATGGCGCACAGCCGGTCGACGACCCCGTGCAGCTCGGGATACTCCTCCCGCTCCACGACCCGTCCCCGCATCGCGAACAGCGCGACCCGGTCGGAGAACCAGTACTGCGCCCCCAGCAGCCCCGCCGCCACGACCACGACGAGCACCCAGGACTTCAGCAGAAAGATCAACGCGACCACGAACGCCACGTACAGCAACCCGAGCAGAAACAGAGTGATCCCCATCCGGGCGGTCAACCGCCGATCACTCCGGAACCGGCTCTGCATCTCGCATCACCCCGCGCACGCACTCAGGCACTCGTCCCACTGCCCAGTGTGCACCCGGTGACCCCCATGAACGGGTCGTGACCGGCCCTAGGACCAGCAAAGGCCGCAGGGAGCAGCCGCCCAGCAGCCGCCTAGCAGCCGCCTAGTAGCCGCCGCGGAAGTTGACGTAGCCCAACAGCACGATCACCCCGGCGACGCACCCCAGCACGATCGCCGTGGAGATCCAGCCCGACCGCCGCTGCCGCCGCGCCACATAGTCGGGCTCGCCCCGGAACGGCACCGGTCCCGGCGGGTTCTCCTTCCAACGGGCCGCCAGCATCCGGGCCCGGGCCGAGGGCTCCTTGTGCTCGGCGCTCTCCGCCCACCTCAGGTCGAACTCGCGCTCCTGATCGTCCTGTTCGTGCCGCTCCGGCATTGCGTCCACCCCCGTGTCGTATCAGCGACAGAAGAATAGAACATACGCCCGCGCCCCCGCCGTCGGTACGACAGCGGGGGCGCGGGCGCGATGCCTGGGTGCCTGGGTCAGGCGTCGACGGTGCCGATCACACGTCGAAGTAGAGCTCGAACTCGTGCGGGTGCGGACGCAGCTGCAGCGGCGCGATCTCGTTCGTGCGCTTGTAGTCGATCCACGTCTCGATCAGGTCCGGCGTGAAGACGTCGCCCTGGAGGAGGAACTCGTGGTCGGCCTCCAGGGAGTCAAGGACGGCCGGGAGGGAGGTCGGGACCTGCGCGACGCCCGCGTGCTCCTCCGGAGCCAGCTCGTAGAGGTCCTTGTCGATCGGCTCGGCCGGCTCGATCTTGTTCTTGATGCCGTCCAGGCCCGCGAGGAGCAGGGCGGAGAAGGCGAGGTACGGGTTGCCGGAGGAGTCGGGCGCGCGGAACTCGACGCGCTTGGCCTTCGGGTTGGAACCCGTGATCGGGATACGCATCGCGGCGGAGCGGTTGCGCTGCGAGTACACCAGGTTGATCGGCGCCTCGAAGCCCGGAACCAGACGGTGGTACGAGTTCACCGTCGGGTTGGTGAACGCCAGCAGCGACGGGGCGTGCTTGAGGATGCCGCCGATGTAGTAGCGGGCGGTGTCCGACAGGCCCGCGTAGCCCGCCTCGTCGTAGAACAGCGGCTGGCCGCCGGTCCACAGCGACTGGTGGACGTGCATGCCCGAGCCGTTGTCACCGAAGATCGGCTTCGGCATGAAGGTCGCGGTCTTGCCGTTGCGCCAGGCGACGTTCTTCACGATGTACTTGAAGAGCATCAGGTCGTCGGCCGCGGCGAGCAGCGTGTTGAACTTGTAGTTGATCTCGGCCTGGCCGGCGGTGCCCACCTCGTGGTGCTGGCGCTCGACCTTCAGGCCCTGCTTGTCCAGCTCCAGGGAGATCTCGGCACGCAGGTCGGCGAAGTGGTCGACCGGCGGGACCGGGAAGTAGCCGCCCTTGTAGCGGACCTTGTAACCACGGTTGTCCTCGAGGGCGCCGGTGTTCCAGGCGCCCGCCTCGGAGTCGATGTGGTAGAAGGACTCGTTCGCGCCGGTGGCGAAACGCACGCTGTCGAAGACGTAGAACTCGGCCTCGGGACCGAAGTACGCGGTGTCCGCGATACCGGTGGAGGCGAGGTAGGCCTCGGCCTTCTTGGCCACGTTGCGCGGGTCACGGGAGTACTGCTCGCCCGTGATCGGGTCGTGGATGAAGAAGTTGATGTTGAGGGTCTTGTCCCGGCGGAACGGGTCGACCCGGGCGGTCGACAGGTCCGCGCGCAGCGCCATGTCGGACTCGTGAATGGCCTGGAAACCGCGGATCGACGATCCGTCGAAGGCGAGCTCCTCGTCCGGGTCGAACGCCTCGACGGGCACCGTGAAGTGCTGCATGACGCCCGGCAGGTCGCAGAAGCGGACGTCGACGAACTTGACGTCCTCGTCCGCGATGAACTTCTTGGCCTCGTCGGCGTTCTGGAACATCCAGCTCCTCCTACTCCCGACCGTCCGACCGGGGTGGTAGTTCGTTCGTGCGGCCAGTGCGGTGGCACACGCTGTCCTCGACCCTAGGGACGGGTGATTTCTCGGGCGTGACCCATTTGTTTCGCACACGTTAACCGGACATCCCGTACCTCACCCCACCTGTCCACATCGCAAAACGTGCACAGTACGGTGGTCGGGTGGACAAGAGGCAAGCAATCGGATCCTGGCTCTCGGGCCCCCGCGCGGCCGCCGAGGAAGCGGGTGTCGACTTCGGATACCGGGGTCAGCAGCTCGGCCTTCCGGAGGACGGGCCGGGCTCCATCGCCCGCCCGGGACGACGGCTCGGAGCACTGGCCGTCGACTGGGGCATCAGCCTGTTGATCGCATACGGTCTCATCACCGACGGCTACGGCCAGGCGACCAGCAACTGGGCGCTGCTCCTCTTCTTCCTGATGAGCGTCCTGACCGTCGGCACCGTCGGCTACACCCCGGGCAAGCGCCTCTTCGGCCTCCGCGTGGTCACCCTGGAGACCGGCACGGTCAACCCGCTGCGCGTGCTGCTCCGCACCGCCCTGCTGTGCGTCGCGATCCCGGCGCTGATCTGGGACCGCGACGGCCGGGGTCTGCACGACCGGCTGGCGGGAACCGTGGAAGTGCGCCTCTAGCGGTCGTACGACGAAGGGGCGCCCGGAGATCCGGGCGCCCCTTCGTCGTACGAGCTTTCTCGTACGAGGGAGTCAGCGGGCCTTCGGTCCGCCCTTCGGCAGCTTCATGCCCTTGGGCATCGGGCCCTTCGGCAGCGGCATGTTGCTCATCAGGTCGCCCATGGCCTTCAGCCGGTCGTTGGTGGCAGTCACCTGGGGGCCGGTCAGCACGCGGGGCAGCTTCAGCATGGTGGTGCGCAGCTTCTTCAGCGGGACCTGGCCCTCGCCGACACCGACGATCAGATCGTGCACCGGCACGTCCGCGACGATGCGGTTCATCTTCTTCTTCTCGGCGGCCAGCAGGCTCTTCACCCGGTTCGGGTTGCCCTCGGCGACCAGCACGATGCCGGCCTTGCCGACGGCCCGGTGCACCACGTCCTGGCTGCGGTTCATCGCCACCGCCGGTGTCGTCGTCCAGCCCCGGCCGACGTTGTCCAGGACGGCCGCAGCCGCGCCCGGCTGGCCCTCCATCTGCCCGAAGGCCGCCCGCTCGGCCCGGCGCCCGAACACGATCGCCGACGCGAGGAAGGCGAGCAGCAGGCCCAGGATGCCGAGATAGATGGGGTGACCGATCAAGAAACCGATCGCGAGGAAGACACCGAAGGTGACGATTCCGACAGCCGCGAGTACAAGACCGATCTTCTTGTCGGCCCTGCGGGTCATCTTGTAGGTCTGAGCGATCTGCTTGAGTCGCCCGGGGTTCGCAGCGTCCGCTGCCGTGTCCTTCCTCGCCATGCCACGAAGTCTACGTGGCCCGCGGAGCACCGACGACGGCAGTGCCGTGACGGACGGGGAAGGGTCAGTGGCGGACGACGGTGACCTGGTCCAGGACGCGCTGTGCCTCGACCCGGTCCTTGGCGCGACGACGGTCCTCCAGCACGGACGTCCAGGCGTTGCGGCGGGCGGTGCGCTGGCCGCTGCCCATCAGCAGCGACTCGACGGCACGCAGTGCAGTGGTGAACGACGGGATGGCGGTGGCGCGAACGGGCGCGGCCTGCATGGTGGAGGTCCCCCCTCGGGAATGGCGGCTTTGGTGAGTGGTGCACGGGGTGTACAACCAGGGTCACTGATTGGTGTTACCAGGGCGTGACCGACCGGTCAAACACCAATGAAGCCTTGATGTGTGGCCCGAAATGCTTGACGCGGCCCTGATGGGCCCCCTATCTGCGGGGACGTCCAGGACCGCGTCAATCGGGCGCTGCCGAGGGGCAGTTGCTTGTGCGCAGGTTCACATGAAAAGGGTGGCACTCCGTGCCATCAGACGGCCTGCGAGGCGACGTAGGAACCACGCTTCTCGATGGCCATCTGGTAGAGCCGTCCGGCTCGGTAGGAGGACCGGACCAGCGGGCCGGACATCACGCCGGAGAAGCCGATCTGGTCGGCCTCGTCCTTCAGCTCCACGAACTCCTGCGGCTTGACCCAGCGCTCCACGGGGTGGTGGCGGACGCTCGGGCGCAGGTACTGCGTGATGGTCACCAGCTCGCAGCCGGCGTCGTGCAGCTGCTGGAGCGCCTCGCTGATCTCCTCGCGGGTCTCGCCCATGCCGAGGATGAGGTTGGACTTGGTGACCAGGCCGTAGTCGCGGGCCTCGGTGATGACCTTCAGGGAGCGCTCGTAGCGGAAGCCGGGGCGGATGCGCTTGAAGATCCGGGGGACCGTCTCGACGTTGTGCGCGAAGACCTCGGGGCGGGAGGCGAAGACCTCCTCCAGGAGCTCCGGTACGGCGTTGAAGTCCGGGGCGAGGAGCTCGACCTTGGTGCGGCCGGCCTCGCGCTCGGCCGTCTGCTGGTGGATCTGGCGAACCGTCTCCGCGTACAGCCAGGCGCCGCCGTCGGGGAGGTCGTCGCGGGCGACGCCGGTGATGGTGGCGTAGTTCAGGTCCATGGTGACCACGGACTCGCCGACGCGGCGGGGTTCGTCGCGGTCGAGGGCCTCGGGCTTGCCGGTGTCGATCTGGCAGAAGTCACAGCGTCGGGTGCACTGGTCGCCGCCGATGAGGAAGGTCGCCTCGCGGTCCTCCCAGCACTCGTAGATGTTCGGGCAGCCGGCTTCCTGGCAGACCGTGTGCAGGCCCTCGCTCTTCACGAGGTTCTGCATCTTCGTGTACTCGGGACCCATTTTCGCCCGGGTCTTGATCCACTCGGGCTTGCGCTCGATGGGGGTCTGGCTGTTGCGGACCTCCAGGCGCAGCATCTTGCGTCCGTCGGGTGAGACTGCGGACACGTCGGCTCCCTGTAGCTTCGATTCTTCGGCGTACACCAGGGTACGCCCGTGCGTTTTGCGTCTCCGGGCTGGGCAACTTTGCGGAACGTCGGCGCATTCCTGCACGCCGCCGACTTCTCTCG
>NZ_KQ948927.1:195812-586448 GCF_001514235.1 Streptomyces caeruleatus
AACCCGGGGGCGGGTCAGGCGGCCGGGGTCTTCTCGATCTCCCGGGGCCTCAGGTCGGCGTTCTCCAGTACGGCCTTCAGGTGTCGCTCCACGACGGGCAGCACCTCGTCGATCGTCACGTCGCGCCCGATCTCGCCCGCCAGCGAGGCGACCCCCGCGTCCCGGATCCCGCAGGGGATGATCCGGTCGAACCACTTGTTGTCGGGGTTCACGTTCAGTGCGAAGCCGTGCATCGTGACGCCCTTCGCCACCCGGATCCCGATCGCCGCGATCTTGCGGTCCTCGCGCCGCTGTCCGGCGTTGGAGGGCGCGTACTCGGGCCCGTTCAGCCGCGGGTCGAACTCCTCGTCGGTGAGCCGGGGGTCGAAGTCCAGGGCGAGACCGCCGAGCGCCGGGCGCTGCTCCACGGGGTCGCCGAGGACCCAGACGCCGCTACGGCCCTCGACCCGGCTGGTCTCCAGGCCGAACTCCGCGCAGGTGCGGATCAGGGCCTCCTCCAGGCGCCGTACGTGCGCCACGACGTCCACGGGGCGGGGCAGCTTCTGGATCGGGTAGCCGACCAGCTGCCCTGGGCCGTGCCAGGTGATCTTGCCGCCGCGGTCCACGTCGACGACCGGCGTGCCGTCCAGGGGGCGCTCGCTGTCCGCCGTGCGCCGGCCCGCCGTGTACACCGGAGGGTGTTCGAGCAGCAGGACCGTGTCGGGGAGCTCGTCCTCGAACCGCGCCGCGTGCACCCGGCGCTGCTCGTCCCACGCCTCCTGGTACTCGACGGCGTCCGCGCCGAACCCCATACGGACGAACCGCAACTCACTCACGGCAAGCGCCTCCCTAGAAGCACAGGAAAGTCGTAAGGCACAAAGCGTGCCTACGCCACTGTACGACCGGCTTGTTCGGGTGACGTCTCACGGTCCGCGTCAGCCCGGTAGGGCAATCCTCACACGATCGGATGAATGGGCGGGGAAATGTGCGATCGGCTGCTTACTCTCCGCTACATTCGCGCCGTTCGAGAGGCCAAAAGGGCAGCTCACCGGCAATCCGGGCACTCGGCGGCCACAGGGGTCCGCGAGGTCCGAAAGGCAGGAGACCGCACCGCAGATGACGGAACGACCCGCGCAGCGCACTCCCAACCGCCAGCTCGCCGCGCTCATCGCAGAAGCGGGATTCTCCAACGCGGGTCTCGCCCGCCGGGTGGACCAGCTCGGCCTCGAACACGGGCTTGATCTCAGATACGACAAGACATCGGTCACCCGCTGGCTGCGCGGACAGCAGCCGCGCGGCACCACGCCCGCCCTCATCGCCGAGGTCTTCACCCGACGCCTCGGCCGCCGGCTCTCCGCCCAGGACCTCGGGCTCGACGCCTGCGCGCCCGTGTACGCCGGGCTGGAGTTCGCCGCGACCCCCGAGGAGGCCGTCGACATCGTCAGCGGCCTGTGGCGCAAGGACTCCGGCAGCCACGCCGAACTGCGCAAGATCGCCTTCACCCCGGCCGGACTCGTCGTGCCCAGCCGGGACTGGCTGATCGGCCGCGCCGACGAGAAGGTCGCCCGGGGCGAGCCGCTCGCCCGCATCCCGGTCCAGGGCCGCCCCACCGCCGTACCCCGCCAGCGCAGCCAGGGCGAGCGCGGCCCCGGCCAGAAGGTCACCGGCGGCGACATCGCCGCGCTGCGCTCGGTCGGCGAGCTGTTCCGCTCCCTCGACGACATGTACGGCGGCGGCCACGCCCGCCAGGCCCTCGTGCGCTATCTGGAGCACGAGTGCGAGCCGATGCTGCGCGGCACCTACGGCGAGCAGACCGGCCGCCGGCTGTTCCAGGCCGCCGCCGACCTCACGAGGCTCGCGGGCTGGACGTCGTTCGACATCGCGGCGCACGGGCTCGCCCAGCGCTACTTCGTGCAGTCGTTGCGCCTCGCGCAGGCGGCCGGGGACCGGGCGTTCGGCTCGTACGTCCTGGTCACCATGAGCCGCCAGGCCGTCTACCTCGCCCACGGCCGCGAGGCCGTTCAGCTCGCGCGGGTGGCCCAGCAGGGCGTGGGCACCAGCGCGCCTCCGGTCGTGCAGGCCCTGCTGCACGCGTGCGAGGCGCGCGGGCACGGCGTACTGGGCGAGGTGCGCGCCTGTACGGCCTCCCTGGTCCGGGCCGAGCGCGCCCTCGAAGCGGCGCGGCCCGGCGACGACGTACCGCACTGGGCGCGGTTCTTCGACGAGGCGCAGCTCGCCGACGAGTTCGGGCACTGCCACCGGGATCTTCAGCAGTTCCGGGCGGCGGCGCAGCATGCCGAGCGCTCACTGCAGTTGCGGGCCCCCGCCTATGCCCGCAGTCGGCTGTTCTGTCGGGTCGTGCTCGCCTCGGCGCGGCTTGGGCTCGGTGAGCTTGACCAGGCTTGTTCATTGGGGGCGGAGGCGGCGGGGGCTGCGGCGGAGATGCGGTCGGTTCGGGCCGTTGAGTATGTCCGGGACTTCGAGCGGAGGTTGGAGCCGTACCGGGATGCGGCGCCGGTGCGGGGGTATCGGGACAAGGTGGCGGCGTTGTTGTAGGGGGTCTCGCCGTAGCTTCAAAGGCTTGCTGCCGGGTGCGGCTCTCGTTGTGGCTGGTCGCGCAGTTCCCCGCGCCCCTGACGGGCCCGGCGCCCCTGACGGGGCGCGGGGCCCGTCCTCTTATGCCGCTGCCCTCAACGGCTCCGCCCTGTTCAGCGAGCCCGCCGCCCCCAGGTCCGTCAGGATGGCCGCCGTTGCCCGGTGGGCCGAGTGGAGGGCGCCCTGGATGGTGCTGGTGTCTCGGTGGTCGCCGCATACGTACAGGCCGGCCAGGAGGCGTACCGGGCGGCGTAGGTCGTGGGGTGGGCGCATCGCGGGGACGGCCTCGGGGGTGTGGTGTACGGCGAGGGTCTCCCAGCGGGCGGTGGAGGTGCCGTAGAGACGGGACAGGTGCATCCGTACGGCCGTGTCGATGTCGGGCGATGGGCTGCCGAGGACCGTCGAGGAGACGAGGGTCCGGCCGGCCGGAGCGCGGGTCGGGTCCACCTGGCTGATCACCGCCGTGTGCGCGACCGGGCCGCCCCGGTCGGCGTCGAGCAGGAGCGAGGCGCCGGTCGTGGGCGGTTCGTCGGTCGTGTGGTGGACGACGGTCACCGGGTGGAAGTCGGGTACGCGCAAGCCGGGCAGCAGTTCGGCGGCGGTCCGGGCGTCCGTCGCCAGCAGGACGGCGCGGCACCGTATCTCGCCGTGTTCGGCGGTGGTGACGGAGGTCGTGGCGATCGACGTGACGCGTACGCCGGTGTGCACCGTGCCCGGCGGCAACGCCTGTGCCAGCAGCTCCGGCAGCGCCTCGGCGCCGCCCTCGGGCACGCACAGGCGTCCGCTTGCGAAGGCGCGCAGCGCCAGATCCGCGCATCGGCTGGAGGTCGTCAGGTCCGGGTCGCACAGCAGCGCGGCGAGCAGCGGGCGCAGGAAGCCGTCGATCGTGCGGGTGGGGACGCCGCGTTCCGCGAGGGCCTGTGCGGCCGGCAACTCGGGGCGGGCCAGCAGGCGTTCGACGGGGGCGGTGGCGAGCCGGGCCAGGGCGGCGCCGAGTCGGGCCTGGTCGACGGCGGTGCCCAGCGGGGCGCCGGCGCGCACCCTCGGCAGGGCCGTCGGGCCGGGGACGCCGCGTACGGAAGCAGTCCTGGGGGCCCTGGGGGCGCTCGCCAGGGCGCGCACCGCGTGGAGTGCGCCCCTCGCGCTCCGGGGCTTGGCGAACGCGCCCGCGCGGTGCCGGCGCCCGTCGCTGTGCAGCAGTACGCCCGGCGCGAAGGGCCGCAGGGCCAGCGCGTCGAGGCCGGGTGTCCGGCGCAGTTCCGGATACGACGTCGACAGAAGCTGTCCGATCCGGTCGAGCCGGAACCCGTCGATCTTCTCGGTCGACATGCGGCCGCCCGGATATGGGGCGGCCTCCAGGACTGCGGTCCTCACTCCTGCGCTGGTCAGCCGATGCGCCGCGGAGAGTCCGGCGACCCCGGCTCCCACGATGACGACGTCCGCCTGGTACGCGGGCTCAAGCACGTGCCCCTCCTCGAGGTTGCGCGGCCGGTGGAGACGTCATGCCCCCAACAGGCGTCGGAGATACCCGAGTTCGGATCGAGGTTAGGGCCGTGATCGGTCGGAAACAGTCGCGCATGAACAGAGCACGGTCGCACGACGGTCGCATACGGACGTCCACTCCTGTCCGGGCGTCACCGTGCGGCCGCCGGGCCGCCCCCTCCGCTATCGACGGCCGCCCGGATCGCCCCCTCGATGTCCGGGAACGCGAAGGTGAAGCCCGACTCCAGCAGTCGCTTCGGGAGGACCCGTGCGCTGCCCAGCACGTCCCCGGCCATCTCGCCGAGGACCGTGCGCAGTACGGGGGCCGGGACCGCGAAGAGGGTCGGGCGGTGCAGTACGCGGCCCATGACCTCGGTGATCTCACGGTTCGTCAGCGGTTGGGGCGCGGTCACGTTGAAGGGGCCCGACAAGCCGTCGGTGTCGATCAGATGCCGGATCGCGGCCACCTCGTCGTGCAGTGAGACGAACGACCAGTACTGCCGCCCGTCGCCCATGTGCCCGCCCAGCCCGGCCTTGAAGAGCGGGAACAGCCGTCCCCAGGCGCCGCCCTGCCGGGCCACCACCAGCCCCGTGCGCGGGAACACGGTCCGCACGCCCGCCTCCCGCGCGGGCGCCGCCGCGCCCTCCCAGTCCACGACCAGCGAGGGCAGGAAGCCCTCTCCGGGCGGCGCGCTCTCGTCGACGGCCCGCTCGCCGGTCTCGCCGTAGTAGCCGATCGCGCTGCCGTTCACGAAGACCCGCGGCGGCTTGTCCAGCGAGGCCATCGCCTCCGCGAGCGCCGCCGTGCCCAGCACCCGCCCGCTCCGCAGCCGCGCCTTGTACGCCTCCGTCCAGCGCCGCGAGCCCACGTTCGCGCCGGCGAGATTGACCACGGCGTCGCACCCGGCGAGCCCGGCCACGTCCACGTACTTGCGCTCGGGGTCCCACCGCACCTCGTCCGCCGAACGGGGCGCGCGCCGCACCAGCCGTACCACCTCGTGCCCGTCCGCGACCAGGGACCGCACCAGGGCGCCGCCGATCAGCCCGGAGGCGCCGGCCACCGCGATTCTTGAAAGTTCCATAACCTCATCCTGCCTCTGACCGCATAAAGTCCCGGTCGGCTCCCCGGACCCCGGCCGTAGGGTGACGCCCATGTCCGATTCGTACGTACCCCGTATACGCGCCGCCCTGCCCGACGACGAGGAGGAGCTCGCCCACCTCGACCGTGTCACCTGGTCGCCGCTGCACGCGGTCGTGCCCCGGCCACGGCCGCCGTACCGGCCCTTCTTCGACGAGCGGCACGCCCCTCAGGACCATCTGGTCGCGGAACTCGACCGGCGCATCGTCGGCTACGTGCGGCTCGCCCTAGCCACTCCGCTCGCCTGCAACGCGCACGTCCGGCAGATCCAGGGCCTCGCCGTCGCCGACGGGGTCCGTGGCCGTGGCGTCGGCCGGGCGCTGATCCGCGCGGCCGTCGAGGAGGCCCGCCGCAGGGGCGCTCGCCGGCTCACCCTGCGCGTCCTCGGCCACAACGCGCCGGCCCGCAAGCTGTACGAGTCCGAGGGGTTCGTGGTGGAGGGGGTACTGCCCGAGGAGTTCTTCCTGGGCGGGGCGTATGTGGACGACGTGCTCATGGGCCGGGGTCTGTGACGGCGGGGAGGTGAGGGAGATGCCGGGGGGTGCTTGGGGGAGGATCAGGACGTGACGAGGTCGCCCGTGTCCACCGGCGCCGTCGCGTTCGCCGCGCGCTTCGCGTCGGAGGCGACCTCGGCGGCCGTCAGGACGTAGCCCGTCTCGTCGTCGGAGGTGGAACGGGCGAAGACGACGCCGAACACCTTGCCGTCGGTGGTCAGCAGCGGACCGCCGGAGTTGCCGGGACGGACGGTGGAGCGGATCGAGTAGATCTCGCGGGTGACGGTCGCGTCGTTGTAGATGTTCTGGCCGGTCGCCCGCACCCGGTTCGCGACGGTCGCCGCCTGGAGGTTGAGATCGCCGTCCTCCGGATAGCCCGCCACGACCGCCGAGTCGCCGCGCGTGGCGGCGTCGTCGAACCCCAGGACGGGGGCGCGCAGATCGGGGACGTAGAGCACGGCCACGTCCCGCTGCGGGTCGAAGAGCACCACCCGTGACTCGTACGACCGTCCCACGCCGCCGACCCGGACGCCGGGTTCGTCGATGCCGGCCACGACGTGGGCGTTGGTCATCACGTGCCGCGGGGCATAGACGAAGCCGCTGCCCTCGCGGCCCTGGGTGCCCGAGACGCCCTCGATCTTGACGGTGCTGAGCTTGGCGGCGTTCGTCGCGGCGGCGGTGACGCTGTCGCCGGAGGGCTTGGCGACCTCGGCGGTCGACTCGTTCTCGAACGGGTTGAAGACCTGCGGGAAGCCCGCCTCGGTCAGGGCGCTGGTGGCCCGGGAGAACCAGGCGGGCGTCGTGTCCGGCATGGCGTCCTGCACGGTGCCGAGCAGCCGGGAGTCCCGGATCGCGGAGGTCAGCAGCGGGGAGGAGGACGCGGCGAGGACGCTCGCCGCCACCCAGGCCACGATCAGCACGGCCACCGAGTTGGCCACGGCCCCGCCGACCCCGTCGGCCACCCTGAGCGGTCCCCGGTCCAGCTCCCTGCGCAGCCGCAGGGCCAGCCGGCCGGCCAGCTCGTGCACCACCACGGCCGGGACCAGCACCGTGAGCACCGCGGTCACGGTCGCCTGCGTCGTACCCGGTGTGACCAGGTCCATCATCCACGGCAGGATCCATACGCCGATCACCGCGCCGCCGACGAAACCGGTCAGCGAGACGCATCCGGCCACCAGGCCGCGCCGGTAGCCGGACGCCGCGTAGGCCAGGATCACCAGCAACAGCAGGATGTCGAGCAGGTCCACAGAGCCGCCTTTCTCTCGGACCCCTTAGTACGCGCGTAAGGCGCCCGTTGATCAGCACACGCACACATGCCGCCAGGAACCGGCCACGCCGCGTTCACCTGGAGAAACGCCCCGCACCGGGACGATGGTTCCACTGCGTGTCACACCACACATCGCGGGCGGACGGGATCCGTCGGACAGTAGGACCATGCGTGCCTTCCGACGGGTCACCCGAAGGGTCTTCCGGCGAACGCGGGGGAGACGAAGACCACGTGCCGTACGAATACCGTGGGCCGCGGGGGCGGCGTGGGCTGTGCGGAGGGGCGGGCAGGCGCGGCCGGGGGACGAGGCTGCGGGGCGGGGGGTGGACGGGGGGTCCACGCGGGGGGCTTCCCGCGAGCCGGATGTGGGTGGCCGCGGGCGGGAGGTGCCGCGGGGGCCGGGTGCGGGTGGCGGGCAGGAGGTGCCGCGCGTGCCGGAGGGGTGGGTCGGGCCTGCGACCGGTGCTTCGCAGCAGTCACGTACCCGGCCCCGCCCCCGTACCCGTCCCCGCCCCGGCTTCCGGCCCAGACCTCAGCGTCGGCAACGGCCTCGCGCCCGGTGGCATGCCCGGGCTCGGCGACTCTCCCGAGCCCAGGCGCAGACCCGGAGTGGGCGCCGGCTCCGGCCCGGCGTCGGGTGGCAGGCCCGGAGGTGGGCGCCGGCCCAGCGGGAGTGGCGTGTCCCGCCCGTTCTGCTCGTGCTGCTCGGCTGTGTGCCCGGACTCGCCGCCGTTCTCGCGCTGGCGTTGTGCGCGAACGGGGTCGAGCGCGTCGTCGCGGCGGGCGCACGGCCGGTCGCGGCGCGTCCCGCCGCCTCGCACCAGGCGCCCCGGCCGCCCATCGTGCCGAGGTCGGCCTGGCTGGACGACGACACCCGGCGTGCCCAGCCGCCACCGCGCTACGACGACCGGGTCGTCGCCGTCTTCGTCCACCACACCGACTCGCCCAACGGCTACGACTGCGCCGACGTGCCCCGCATCATTCGGTACGTGTACGCGGGCCAGACCGGGTCCCGCGACTGGGACGACATCGGCTACAACTTCCTCGTCGACCGCTGCGGCACCATCTACGAGGGCCGCGCGGGCGGCATCGACCGCCCGGTCACCGGGGCCCACACCCAGGGCTTCAACCACCGCACCACCGGCATCGCCGCCATCGGCACCTTCACGGCCGGGGTGCCCGTGCCGAAGGCCATGACCGACTCGATCGCCGCGCTCGCCGCGTGGAAGCTGGGCATCTCCGACGCGGACCCGCGCGCGAAGGTCCGGCTGACCTCCAGCAACAGCCAGAGCCGCTACGCCTCCGGCGCCACCGCCGCGCTCCCGGCCGTCGCCGGTCACAACGAGGGCTACATGACGAGCTGCCCCGGCGCGGCCCTCACCGCCCGCCTCCCGGAGATCCGGGAGACAGCGGCCCGGCTGCAGGGCAGAAGCTGACGTGCCGGGGCCGTGCGTGCGGTCCGCGTCCACGCCGACCAGGCCGGGCGTCGACGTCGCCGCGGAGGCCGGTGTGCCCGGTATCCAGGCAGTCGCGCGACGGGGGCGCATGACGGGCGGCCGCCCCGGCCCCTCACCGCCGCCCCAGATAAACCCCCAACGCCCGCTGAAGCACCCTCCCTTGGCTCCCCACCGGCAGCTCCCACTCCCCGAGGTGCTCCACCGCCCGGCCGCCGGCCCCCGTCTTGAACAGGAGCCGGCCGCGCAAGCGGTCCTCGGTGAGGGCCGGGGTGATGGACCGGAGGTCGTACGTCTTCGCGCCCGCGGCTCGCGCGTCGCCCAGCATGCGCCACAGCAGGGCGCTGCTGGGGCGGAGTTCGCGGCCCCGGCGGCCGGACGCGGCGTACGAGTGCCAGACGCGGGAGCCGACGCCGATCATGAGGGCCGCGGAGAGCACCTCGCCGTCGTACTCGGCGACGTAGAGCCGCAGCCGGTCGTCGTCCTCGGCGTTCAGGGCCGCCCACATGCGGCGGAAGTAGTCCAGTGGGCGGGCCTTGAAACCGTCGCGGGCGGCGGTCGCGGTGTAGAGGCGGTGGAACTCGGGCAGGTCGGCGGCCGAGCCCCAGGAGACACGGACGCCCGCCGCCTCGGCCGTACGCAGGGACTGCTCCCAGTGCGGCGCGAGGGCCCCGCGCAACTCGTCCACCGAGCGCCCCGCCAACGGGATCTCACAGCCGTAGCGCGGCTGACCGACGCCGAAGCCGCTCCCGTCGTCCTCCTCGCACCGCCGCCACCCGAGCCGCCCCAGCCGCTCCGCGACGTCGAGCGCGTAGCCGTCGATGCCGTCCGGCGGCAGCTCGCGCAGATGACGTACGTCGGGGTCGGCGATGCCCTCCGCCACGGTCGCCGCGTCCCAGTGACGTACGACGAGGGGCGGGCCGATCCGGACCGAGAACGCCCCGATCTTCTTCAGATGGGCGACCAGCGGGTCCAGCCAGCGCTCCAGACGCGGCGTACGCCAGTCGATCGCGGGGCCGTCGGGCAGGTAGGCCAGGAAGCGTCTGGTCCCGGGCAGTTGCCGGTACAGGACGAGCGCCGTGGCGACCAGTTCGCCGTCCTCGAACCAGCCGACGCTCTCCGGCAGCCAGTCGGGCTTCACATCGCCCCACTCGGGGATCTGGAGATGGCTCGCGTCGGGATACCGCCGCAGCCGGGCGAGGTGCTCCGCGCGCGGTATCTCCCGCACGAACAGGCTGGTCATGGGCAGGGTGCTCCTGGTCGGGGGCGGCCACCCTAAGCCGGAGCTCACGGAACGGGTCAAGAGACGGGGTGTGAACGTTCCCGGCCCGCCCGGTGACGTCGGTCACCGGGCCGAAGAGCGCCGGCCTCACAGGTTTCTCCCAGCCGGCTCAGGGATCTCCCCGAGACAGCCTCCCTATCGTCCTTCCTGTCGTCATGCACACGCACTGACCGGAGGCGGGGACCATGAACAACAGGTACGGCAACAGCAGGAGCGGCACGCGTGTCTGGACCGTCGTCTGCGCGGTCGCGTCCGTCGTCCTGGGGCCGGCCGCCGTCACGGCGTCCGCGCTCGACCAGGCCAACAAGGCGCCGATGCACCACGCCGTCAAGGCCGAGCAGACGCAGGCCTACATCCCGACCGACCTGAACCGCAGACGCGCCGCGGCCTGAGCGGCGACGGCTCGGCTCAGTCCTTGAACCGTTCCCACAGCTTGGGATACCGCTCGGCCAGCGCCCGTTCGTTCTCGAAGTCGACCGGCGTGCCCTCCGGTTCCGCGGGGGCGGGTGGGATGCCGAGGTCGGGGGCGACGGTGCCGGTGAGCTGTTCATAGGCCTCGTCCGCGGCGTAGCCGAGCTCCTCCGCGTCGCCGTCGAACTCCTCGTCGAAGTCGTCCAGCAGGTCGGCCAGCGAGTCGGGGTCGTGCACACCGCCCTCGTACACCTCGCGGCCCTGGCCGATCAGCCAGCACCGGAAGAAGTCGAACGCGTCGTCGCTGGCCCCGTCCAGCAGAACCCAGGCGGCGCCCCACAGGTCCCAGGTGTACGCGCGGTTGTAGCGGGCCTCGAAGTGACGGGCGAAGTCGAGCACCGCGTCGGGGTCCTGCTGGAGCAGCCGGTCCACGAGCAGGTCGGCCTGCTCCTCGGGGTCGCCCTCGGCCGCCTCACGGGCGCCGTCCACCAGCTCCCAGAACTCCGTCTCGTCCATCACGGGTCAAGCATCGGCCCTGTGGGGGTGGGACGCACGTGGAGTGGTACGGATTGTTATCCGCGCGTCGTTCACGGCGCGTACAGCGCGGCCAGCCGTATCGCGTCCCTCGCGAAACGCTCCCGCAGGTCCTCCGGCGCCAGCACCTCGACCTCCGGGCCGAGCCCCGAGAGCTGGGTGTGGGCGACCTCCTCGGACTCCACCGGAAGCGTCAGTGTCACCCAGCCGTCCCCGTCCGGGGCGCCCGCTGCCCGGAGCGCCTCCCGCGCGGAGTGCGGGTCGACGGCGTACGGCAGCCGGCGCACTCCGTCCGGCGACACCCGCACCACGACCTCGGCCCGCAGCAGGGAACGCGCGAACTGCTCGGCCCGCTCGTCCCAGAAACCCGGCAGATCGAACTCCTCGTCCCGTTCGAACCGCGCGGACCGCTCGTCACCGGGGTCCACTGCCGTGAAGCGGTCGATGCGGTACACCCGGTACGAGCCGTCTCCGCCGTCGCCCGCGACCCGGGCGCACAGATACCAGACCCCTGCCTTCAGCACGAGCCCGTACGGCTCCAGTTCCCGCTCGACCTCGCCCTCTCCGCGCCGGTAACGGGCCACGACGCGCCGGTCGTCCCACACCGCGTCCGCGACGGCCGGGAGCAGGGCGGGGGTCTTCGGTTCCTTGAACCAGCTCGGGGCGTCGAGATGGAACCGCTGGGCGGCGGACCGGGAGGCGTCGCGCAGGGAGGGCATGAGCGCGGCGGACACCTTCAGACGGGCGGCGGAGGCGGCGTCCTCCAGGCCCATCTCACGCAGCGCGCCCGGGACGCCGCTGAGGAACAGGGCCTCGGCCTCGCTGCGGCCGAGGCCCGTCAGCCGGGTCCGGTAACCCCCGATGAGCCGGTACCCTCCGGCCCGCCCCCGATCCGCGTACACGGGCACCCCGGCCTCGGACAGCGCCTGCGCGTCCCGGGTGACCGTCCGCTCGGACACCTCCAGCTCGCGCGCGAGTTCGGCGGCCGTCATGGAGGGCCGGGACTGGAGCAACAGCACCATCTTGATCAGGCGGGCGGCGCGCATGCTCCCCATGATGCCGTGCGCGCCGCTCACGGCGGTCGGCGGCGGACGTCCCCGCCCTCGCCGGGCCACCGTGCGCCGCCGGATGCCGCGAGCGCCGCCGTCACCCGGCCCGCCCGCATGTCGTTGGTGCGGGTGTTTCGTCGCCGACCGAGCCGGGGTGTGGGTGTGACGCCGATCGAGCAGGCCGTACCTCGTACCCGCGCCGCCGCCGTCGTCGACGTCGGTGCCGCGCTGCTCTGCGCGGCGCTCGTCCTCCTGTGCCTCGCCTTGATCGCCTCGACCGGGGACCTCGGACAGTTCAGTCACGCGGAATGGCGGGTCGGCCGCAATCTCGCACTGGCCGGCTGCTATCTCGCCGCCGGCATCGTGGTACGCGGGCGCTCCCGCCGGCTGGCTCCCCTCGCCCGCTGTCTCTTCGCCGTCTCCGCGACCATGGGGCTGTTCGCCGTCTCGGTCATGCTGGAACGGACCACCTCCGCGCTCGGCGGCATCGAGGGGATGGGCGAGCACGTCCACATCGGATGGTTCCGGCTGATCATGGGCGTGTCCGTACTCGGCATGCACGGGACGCAGGCCGTACTGCCCCTGTGGTTCCCGGACGGGACGTCCCCCGGCCGCGCCTGGCGGCTCGCGGTGCTCGCGATGGCCGGGGTCTACGTCGTCTATCTCGCCCCCATCGCCTGGTACGGGCCACGCTCCGCCAATCCCAAGTGGAGCACCTGGGACGTGGCGGAACGCCATGACTGGTGGCGGCTGATGACGGAGCCGGTGGTGTGGATGCCACGGCTCTTCGCCGTCGCCGTCCTCGTCTGGCTCGTGCTGCGCACCTACCGTGCCACCGGGCTCACCCGCCGCCGGCTCACCGTCATGCTGGTCTGCTACGGCGTCTACTGGGCCATCCAGATCGGCGACAAGGTCCAGGACATCGGCGAGGACGGCGATCCGGCGTACTGGGTCTACCTGCTGATGCTCGGCCCCGCGTCCGGCGCCCTGGCGTTCGCCACCCTCACCACCGTCCTCGCCGACGACCTCACCGGACTCGACCGCGTGCTGCGCCCCCTGCTCGTCACCGTCGGTCTCACCCTCGGCCTCTTCTACTGCTACCGGGGCCTGTACGCGATCCTGAACACCCTCCCCGGCCGGTCCGAGGAGGTCAACGCCGCCTTCGCCTCCGGCGTCGCGGTGCTGGCCCTGCGGCCCGCCGCCGGGATGCTGCTGCGCGTCGTCGACCTGCTGTTGTACGGCCGCCGCGCCAAACCGTACGAAATGCTGCGGGCCCTCTCGGACGAGCTGTCCCACCGGGTCCCGGCCGACGACGTGGCCCGCTCGGTCGTGGACACCGTCGTCGAGCGGCTGTGCATGCCCGCCGCCGTGCTTGAGGCCCACACCCGGCACGGCGCACGGGAACTCGCCCGCGCGGGCGGCACGGGTGTCGACGAAGGGCCTTGGCACCTCGTGGAACTGCGGCACCGCGGCGAGGACGTGGGCCGTCTGACCGTCCGGCTGCGACCCGGGCAACGCAGCCTCGACGCCAACGACCGCGCCGTGCTCGACGTGCTCGGCGACCATCTCGGCCCCCTGGTGCAGGCCATCGGTCTGCGCGAGGAACTCAGGGCGGGCCGGGAACGGATCGTCGCCGCCCGGGAAGAGGAGCGCCGCAGGCTCCGCCGCGATCTGCACGACGGACTCGGACCCGCGCTCGCCGGCATCCGGCTGCGCCTGGAGACCGCCGCCGACGTCTTTCTGGCCGACGGCCCGCGGGAGCAGGTCGGACGGCTGATCGACGCCGCGGAGGAGGACACCGCGCACAGCATCACGGAGGTACGGCGCCTGGTGGACGGGCTGCGCCCGCCGGACCTCGACGAGCGCGGACTGCCCGAGGCGCTGCGCCGGCTGGCCCTGCGCATGCCGGACTCCGTACGCGTCGAGACCCGGCTCCCGGACCCGGGCGAGCTGCCGGAACTCGCGGCGGCCTGCGAGGTCGCCGCGTACCGCATCGCCGCGGAGGCGCTCATCAATGTCGCCAAGCACGCCGGGGCGAGCGCCGTCGTGCTCTCGCTGCGCGTCGACGACGAGTCGCTCGTGCTGGAGATCACCGACAACGGCACGGGGCCGGGCCCCGTCGAGCGGCCGGGAGGGGTCGGCCTCGGCTCGATGACCGAACGCGCGGAGGAGACCGGCGGGAACCTGCGGATCGGCCCGCGTCCGGACGGGGTCCCCGGCACCCGGGTGCTGGCCCTGCTGCCGACGCAGCTGATGTGAGGAGAGACGTATGACCACCGAGAACGCCGTGCGGGTCCTGCTCTGCGACGACCATCCGCTCTACCTGGACGGGATGGAGGCCGCCCTGTCCTGTGTCCCGGACATCGAGGTCGTGGGCCGGGCCACCACCGGCGCGGAGGCGCTGACGCTGGCCGCGGAGCTGCGCCCGGACCTCGTCGTCATGGACCTCAACCTGCCCGACATGAGCGGCATCGACGCGATCCGTGAACTCTCCGGTGTGGCCATCCTGGTGCTGTCGATGTCCGAGGAGGACAGCTCCGTCCTCGCGGCGCTGCGCGCCGGGGCACAGGGCTACCTGGTCAAGGGGGCGCGTCGGGCTGAGATCCTGCGCGCGGTCCGCACGGTCGCCGACGGCGGGGCCGTGTTCAGCGGCGTCGTCGCCGCTCATCTGACGGCCTGTCTCACCGCTCCCGTCGGCGGCGGAACGCCGGCGGCTCTGCCGGAGCTGACGGACCGTGAACGTGAGGTGCTCGACCTGGTGGCCCGGGGACACGACAACCGCAGGATCTCCCGGGAGCTGTTCCTCTCGGAGAAGACGGTCCGCAACCACCTCTCGCACGTCTTCGCCAAGCTGCGGGTCCGGGACCGGGCCGCCGCCGTGGCCAGGGCCCGGGACGCGGGCCTGGGACAGGGATGAGACACCGGCCTCAGGCGCCCGGGACAGCGGGCGGACGAAGGTGATGGTGTCCGCACCAAGGGGGTGCGGACACCCCCGAAAGGAGGATGGCCATGCGTGCCGTCCCGTCCCTCCTCGCCCCGCTCGCCCTGACCCTCGCCGCGGTGGGATCCCTCGGCGCCGCCGAGGCTGCGGCGCCCGTCGCCGCGGTGAGCCAGAACTTCAACTGCGTGGTGCCGAAGTTCGGTTGGAACAACAACTGCTTCACCATCACGGTGCCCGCGCACAAGACCCTGAGGGTCGAACTGCGGACGGCACAGAACGAGACGGTCATCTTCAAGGCCAAGGGAGAGGAGTGCTCGCTGTCCCTGCGGGAGCCCTGTGACCTGTGGCGGAACACCACGAGTGAGCCCGTCGTCGTCGCGGTCGGCGCCAGCTCGTGGAGCACGAACACCTTCCGCGCAGAGGGCACGGCCCGCACCGTCTGACCCGGTGGCACGGGTGTGGCCCTGACCGGACTCCGGTCAGGGCCACACTCTGTCCCTTACAGGCCGTACTTCTCGCGCGCTTCCTTCACCGCGGTCGCCTTGACCTCGCCCCGCTTCGCGAGCTGGGCCAGGGCCGCGACGACGATCGACTCGGCGTCGACGCCGAAGTGCCGGCGGGCCGCCTCCCGGGTGTCGGAGAGGCCGAAGCCGTCCGCACCCAGCGAGGAGTAGTCCTGCTCGACCCACTGCGCGATCTGGTCGGGAACCTGGCGCATGTAGTCGGAGACCGCCAGCACCGGGCCCTCGGCGCCGTGCAGCGCCTGACGGACGTACGGCACGCGCTCCTCGCCGCGGAGCAGGGCCGCGTCCGCCTCCAGGGCGTCCCGGCGCAGCTCCGTCCAGGACGTGGCCGACCAGACGTCGGCCGCCACACCCCACTCCTCCGCGAGCAGCTTCTGCGCCTGCAGCGCCCAGTGGATCGCCGTGCCGGAGCTCAGCAGCTGGATGCGCGGGGCGTTCGCGACGGGGGACAGACCCGCCGACTCCGCCGTGTTGAAGCGGTACAGGCCCTTGACGATGCCCTCGTCGACCCCGTCCGCCGCCGGCTTCGCGGGCTGCGGCATCGGCTCGTTGTAGACGGTGAGGTAGTAGAAGACGTTCGGGTCCTCACCCGGCGCCGCCTCGCCGTACATCCGGCGCAGACCGTCCTTGACGATCGCCGCGACCTCGTAGGCGAAGGCCGGGTCGTACGTCAGCGCGGCAGGGTTCGTCGCCGCGATCACCGGCGAGTGACCGTCGGCGTGCTGCAGGCCCTCGCCCGTCAGCGTCGTACGGCCCGCCGTCGCGCCCACCAGGAAGCCGCGGCCCAGCTGGTCGCCGAGCTGCCACATCTGGTCGGCGGTGCGCTGCCAGCCGAACATCGAGTAGAAGATGTAGAACGGGATCATCGCCTCACCGTGCGTGGAGTACGCGGTGGACGCGGCGATGAAGTCGGCCATCGAACCGGCCTCGGTGATCCCCTCGTTGAGGATCTGGCCGTTCTTGGCCTCCTTGTAGTACATCAGCTGGTCGCGGTCGACCGGCTCGTACGTCTGGCCCTTGGGGGAGTAGATCCCGAGGGACGGGAACAGCGACTCCATACCGAAGGTGCGCGCCTCGTCGGGGACGATCGGCACCCAGCGCTTGCCCGTCTCCTTGTCGCGGACCAGGTCCTTGATCAGGCGGACGAAGGCCATGGTGGTGGCCACGTTCTGGGAGCCGGAGCCCTTGTCGAAGGACGCGAACGCCTTCTCGGCGGGGGCCGGCAGCGGGGCCACCGGGTGCACGCGGCGGGCCGGGGCCGGGCCGCCGAGGGCCGCGCGGCGCTCCTGGAGGTAGCGGACCTCGGGGGAGTCGGCGCCGGGGTGGCCGTAGGGGACGACCCCGTCGACGAACTGGCTGTCCGAGATAGGCAGCTCCAGCAGGTCACGCATCGCCTTGAACTCGTCCACCGTCAGCTTCTTCATCTGGTGGTTGGCGTTCTTCGACGCGAAGCCCTCGCCGAGGGTGAAGCCCTTGACCGTCTGGGCCAGGATCACGGTCGGCGCGCCCTTGAACTCAAGCGCGGCCTTGTACGCGGCGAAGACCTTGCGGGCCTCGTGGCCACCGCGGGAGAGGTGGAAGCACTCCAGGATCTTGTCGTCGCTGAGCAGCTTCGCCAGCTCGACGAGCGCCGGGTCCTTGCCGAAGAAGTCCTGGCGGATGTAGGCGGCGTCGCGGGTCTGGTACGTCTGCACCTGCGCGTCGGGTACCTCGCGCAGCCGGCGTACCAGCGCGCCGGTGGTGTCGAGCTGGAACAGCTCGTCCCAGGCCGTGCCCCACAGCGACTTCACGACGTTCCAGCCGGCGCCGCGGAACTGGGCCTCCAGCTCCTGCACGATCTTGAAGTTGGCGCGGACCGGGCCGTCGAGGCGCTGCAGGTTGCAGTTGATGACGAAGGTCAGGTTGTCCAGGCCCTCGCGGGAGGCCAGAGCGAGTGCCGCCGTGGACTCCGGCTCGTCCATCTCGCCGTCGCCGAGGAACGCCCAGACGTGCGAGTTCGAGACGTCCTTGATGCCGCGGGCCGTCAGATAGCGGTTGAAGCGCGCCTGGTAGATGGCGGAGAGCGGGCCGAGGCCCATGCTCACCGTCGGGAACTCCCACAGCCAGGGCAGGCGGCGGGGGTGCGGGTACGACGGGAGGCCGTCGCCGCCGGACTCGCGGCGGAAGTTGTCGAGGTGGCCCTCGTTCAGCCGGCCGTCCAGGAAGGCGCGGGCGTAGATGCCGGGGGAGGCGTGGCCCTGGATGTACAGCTGGTCGCCGGAGCCGTCCCCCTCCTTGCCCTTGAAGAAGTGGTTGAAGCCGGTCTCGTAGAGCCAGGCCGCGGAGGCGAAGGTGGCGATGTGGCCGCCGACGCCGTGTTTGCTGCCCCGGGTCACCATGGCGGCCGCGTTCCAGCGGTTCCACGCGGTGATACGGGACTCCATCGCCTCGTCACCGGGCACGGCCGGCTCGGCGGAGGTCGGGATGGTGTTGACGTAGTCGGTCTCGAGGAGCTTGGGCAGCGCGATGCCGGTGCCCTCGGCCCTCTCCAGCGTGCGGCGCATCAGGTATGCGGCGCGGTGCGGGCCGGCTGCCTTGGCGACCGCGTCCAGGGAGGCCTGCCATTCGGCCGTCTCCTCCGGGTCGCGGTCGGGGAGCTGGTCGAGCGCGCTCGGCTGGATGGCGTTGGGGTCGGTCATGTCGCCGCCTTCCTCAGTCGAAGGGGGTTCCCTCATCGGTAAGGGTTCGGGGGTGCCCTTTGTCTTTGGCAGGACAGGGCGAAGACCTCGGTGAAGGTCACGGCGACAATAACCCTCTGATCGATGATCGATCAAAGGGTTGAGGGCGAAAACCTCTTGATCACGAGAAAGTCGGCACGGGGTGCCTCCGGCAGTGGCACGGGGTGACCGTTTCGTCGGCGATTTGCGCAGGTGAGGAGGGGGGAGCGCGGATGAGCTCGGGCTGGGCGCGGCGCCCCTTCAGGGACTTCAGGGCGCTTGTCAGGCCCGGGGTGCGCAGCCGAGGACGTGACTCTTGACCAGGTCGGCGATGCGGGGGTCGCGGCGCTTGAACGCGGCCACCAGCTCCGCGTGCTCCTCGGCGTACGACTGCTGCACGGTCCCCAGCCACCGGATGGACAGCGCCGTGAACACCTCGATGCCGAGGCCCTCCCAGGTGTGCAGCAGCACGGAGTTGCCCGCGGCGCGGACCATCTCGCGGTGGAAGGCGACGGTGTGCCGGACCTGGGCCGTGCCGTCGGAGTCGCGGTCGGCGTCGTACAGCGCCGTGACATGCGGGTCCAGAGCGGAGCAGTCCTCGGCGAGGCGGTCGGCCGCGAGCTCGGCGGCGATGGCCTCCAGACCGGCCCGGACCGGGTAGCTCTCCTCCAGGTCGGCGGCCGTCAGGCTGCGGACGCGTACGCCCTTGTTCGGCGCGGACTCGATCAGGCGCAGGGACTCCAGCTCGCGCAGCGCTTCCCGTACGGGCGTCTGGCTGACCTCCAGCTCGGTGGCGATCCGCCGCTCCACGATTCGCTCGCCCGGCTGCCAGCGCCCGCTGATGATCCCCTCCAGGATGTGCTCGCGGATCTGTTCGCGCAGCGAGTGGATGACGGGGGCGGTCATGAGGGCTCCTTAGGGCGCGTTGACGTTTAGACAATACGGCGGTAGCGCTCCGCTGGGTGGGTCGACGGGGGTGCTTTGGTGCAGGTGAGACGAGACTTACATGGGGTTCGGGTGGGCCGGGCGCCTAAGGGGGAGGGTGATCTGTCGGTGGGCGGGTGCGGGTAGTCGTTGGCTGGTCGCGCAGTTCCCCGCGCCCCTGGAGGTGGGTCCGCTGCACCTGCCCCAAGGGGCGCGGGGAACTGCGCGAGCAACCACGAACCACCCGCACCCGCCCACCGACGCACCGCACCGAGCTCTCAGGCGCCCCAACAAAAGCGGCGCCCCGCCCGGAGAAGTCCCGGACGGGGCGCCGTACTGCTTCGTCGGCGATTACAGGCCGAGCTCGACCTCGAACTCGCCCGCTTCCAGGATCGCCTTGACCGCCGTCAGGTAACGGGCCGCGTCGGCGCCGTCGACCAGGCGGTGGTCGTAGGACAGGGTCAGGTACGTCATGTCGCGGACGCCGATGACCGTGCCCTCCTCGGTCTCGATGACCGCCGGGCGCTTGACCGTGGCACCGATGCCGAGGATCGCGACCTGGCCCGGCGGCACGATGATCGTGTCGAAGAGCGCACCGCGCGAACCGGTGTTGGAGATGGTGAAGGTCGCGCCGGACAGCTCGTCGGGCGTGATCTTGTTGGCGCGGACCTTGCCCGCCAGGTCGGCCGTGGCCTTGGCGATGCCCGCGATGTTGAGGTCGCCGGCGTGCTTGATGACCGGGGTCATCAGGCCCTTCTCGGAGTCCACCGCGATACCGATGTTCTCGGTGTCGAAGTAGGTGATCGTGCCCTCGGCCTCGTTGATCTTGGCGTTGATCGGCGCGTGCGCCTTCAGCGCCTGGGCCGCGGCCTTGACGAAGAACGGCATCGGGGACAGCTTGACGCCCTCACGGGCGGCGAAGGAGTCCTTGGCCCGGGCCCGCAGCTTCATCAGACGCGTGACGTCGACCTCGACGACCGAGGACAGCTGCGCCTGCTCGTGCAGCGCCTTGACCATGTTGTCGCCGATGACCTTGCGGATGCGCGGCATCTTGACGGTCTGGCCACGGAGGGGGGAGGCCTCCAGGGACGGCGCCTTCTTGGCGGCGGGGGCGGCATGGCCTCCGGCAGTCACAGCAGCGGCCGGAGCCGGAGCAGCGGCGGCGGCCTTCGCGGCCTCGGCGGCGGCGATGACGTCCTGCTTGCGGATACGGCCGCCGACGCCGGTGCCCTTGACGGCGCCCAGGTCGACGCCGTTCTCGGCGGCGAGCTTGCGCACCAGCGGGGTGACGTAGGCACCCTCGTCGGTCGCCTTGGCGGCGGCCGGAGCGGCCGGAGCCGGGGTGACCGGGGCCGGGGCGGCCGGCGCGGGAGCCGGAGCCGCGGGCTGGGCCGGAGCCGGGGCGGCAGCGGCGGGCGCGGCCGGAGCGGCGGGGGCCGGAGCCGGAGCGGCACCCGCGACGCCGATGACGGCCAGCTTGGCGCCGACCTCGGCCGTCTCGTCCTCGCCGACCACGATCTCCAGCAGCGTGCCGGAGGTGGGCGCGGGGATCTCGGTGTCGACCTTGTCCGTCGACACCTCCAGCAGCGGCTCGTCGGCCTCGACGCTGTCACCGACCGACTTCAGCCAGCGGGTGACGGTGCCCTCGGTGACGGACTCGCCGAGCGCGGGCAGGACGACGTCCGTGCCCTCGGCGGAGCCGGCGCCGGCGGCGGCCTCGGCGGTGGGAGCGGGGGCCGGGGCCGCCTGCTCGGTGGAGGGGGCGGCAGCGGCCGGCTCCGGAGCCGCGGCGGGCTCGGGCTCGGCGGCCGGGGCGGGGGCGGCCGCGGGGGCGCCCGTGCCGTCGTCGATCACGGCCAGCTCGGCGCCGACCTCGACCGTCTCGTCCTCGGCGACCTTGATGGAGGCCAGGACGCCGGCGGCGGGGGAGGGGATCTCGGTGTCGACCTTGTCGGTCGACACTTCGAGCAGGGGCTCGTCGGCCTCTACGCGCTCACCCTCGGCCTTCAGCCAGCGGGTGACAGTGCCCTCGGTGACGCTCTCGCCGAGCGCCGGAAGGGTTACGGAAACCGCCATGGTTTCGGTTGCTCCTTACGAAATTGCGGAAGTCTGAGTCGTCGCTTCGTCGACCGAGGGATCAGTCGTGCGCGTGCAGCGGCTTGCCGGCCAGGGCCAGGTGGGCCTCGCCGAGCGCCTCGTTCTGCGTCGGGTGGGCGTGGATGAGCTGGGCGACCTCGGCCGGCAGCGCCTCCCAGTTGTAGATCAGCTGGGCTTCGCCGACCTGCTCGCCCATGCGGTCGCCGACCATGTGGACGCCGACGACGGCACCGTCCTTGACCTGGACGAGCTTGATCTCGCCCGCGGTGTTCAGGATCTTGCTCTTGCCGTTGCCCGCCAGGTTGTACTTCAGAGCGACGACCTTGTCCGCGCCGTAGATCTCCTTGGCCTTGGCCTCGGTGATACCGACGGAGGCGACCTCCGGGTGGCAGTACGTCACCCGCGGGACACCGTCGTAGTCGATCGGGACGGTCTTCAGACCGGCCAGACGCTCCGCCACCAGGATGCCCTCGGCGAAGCCGACGTGCGCGAGCTGGAGGGTCGGGACCAGGTCGCCGACGGCGGAGATGGTCGGGACGTTCGTCCGCATGTACTCGTCGACGAGGACGTAGCCGCGGTCCATGGCGACGCCCTGCTCCTCGTAGCCGAGACCGGCGGAGACCGGGCCGCGGCCGACGGCGACGAGCAGGACCTCGGCCTCGAACTCCTTGCCGTCGGCCAGGGTGACCTTGACGCCGTCGGCGGTGTACTCGGCCTTCGAGAAGAAGGTGCCCAGGTTGAACTTGATGCCGCGCTTGCGGAACGCGCGCTCAAGAAGCTTCGAGGAGTTCTCGTCCTCGACCGGGACGAGGTGCTTCAGGCCCTCGATGACGGTGACGTCCGCACCGAAGGACTTCCAGGCGGAGGCGAACTCGACGCCGATGACGCCGCCGCCCAGGATGATCGCGGACTTCGGCACGCGGTCCAGGACGAGGGCGTGGTCCGAGGAGATGATCCGGTTGCCGTCGATCTCCAGGCCCGGCAGCGACTTCGGCACGGAGCCGGTCGCCAGCAGGACGTGGCGGCCCTGGACACGCTGGCCGTTCACGTCGACGGAGGTCGGGGAGGAGAGACGCCCCTCACCCTCGATGTACGTCACCTTGCGGGAGGCGACAAGTCCCTGGAGACCCTTGTACAGGCCGGCGATCACGCCGTCCTTGTACTTGTGGACCCCGGCGATGTCGATGCCCTCGAAGGTGGCCTTGACGCCGAACTGCTCGCTCTCGCGGGCCTGGTCGGCGATCTCGCCCGCGTGCAGCAGGGCCTTGGTGGGGATGCAACCCCGGTGCAGGCAGGTGCCGCCGACCTTGTCCTTCTCGATCAGGGCGACGTCCAGGCCCAGCTGCGCCCCGCGCAGGGCCGCGGCGTAACCGCCACTACCACCGCCGAGGATCACTAGGTCGAAAACGGTGCTGGCGTCGTTCGCCACGTCACGTCCTCCATGCATGTGCGCCTACGCCGGTCAGCGGTGACCGGTCGGCGGCTGGTGTCCGGCCGCTCTTTCTTCGGCCCTGTGGTGGGGCCCTGTCCTGCCGAGCCCCATCTTCGCACTTGTCCACACCGAACGAGACGCCGGGCCGGTGTGTGAGACGTCCCACCTTCGGCTTCCAGGCACGGGGCGCGGTCATGCCGGTAAGGGGCGCGGGGAACTGCGCGACAAGCCACATGCGGCCCGCAGCCGCCACAAGACGGACTGGACCGAGCTGGGTGGCGACGGGGCCTCGCCCTACCCGCGCGCGAGGCCCCGTCAACAAGAACCGACGTCAGCCCAGGTCACCGGCAGCCGTGAGCTCGGCAAGCCGCACCAGCGTCCGCACCGCAGACCCCGTACCCCCCTTGGGGGTGTACCCGAAGGCCCCGCCCTCGTTGAACGCAGGCCCCGCGATGTCCAGGTGCGCCCACGTGATCCCCTCGCCCACGAACTCCCGCAGGAAGAGCCCGGCGACCAGCCCGCCACCCATCCGCTCACCCATGTTGGCGATGTCGGCGGTGGGCGAGTCCATCCCCTTGCGCAGGTGCTCCGGCAGCGGCATCGGCCACGACGCCTCCCCGACCTCCTCGGCCGCCTCCACGATCGCGGAGCGGAACGCGTCGTCGTTGGCCATGACACCGAACGTCCGGTTCCCCAGCGCCAGCACCATCGCACCGGTCAGCGTCGCCACGTCCACGATCGCGTCCGGCTTCTCCTGCGACGCCGCCCACAGCGCGTCCGCCAGCACCAGCCGGCCCTCCGCGTCCGTGTTGAGGACCTCGACGGTCTTGCCGCTGTACATGCGCAGCACGTCACCGGGGCGCACGGCGGAACCCGAGGGCATGTTCTCGGCCAGCGCCAGCCAGCCGGTGATGTTCACCTGGAGGCCGAGGCGCGCGGCGGCCACGACGGCGGCGAACACGGCGGCCGCGCCGCTCATGTCGCACTTCATCGTCTCGTTGTGCCCGGCCGGCTTCAGCGAGATGCCGCCCGAGTCGTAGGTGATGCCCTTGCCGACCAGGGCGAGGTGCTTGTCCGCCTTGGAGTGCGTGTACGACAGCTTCACCAGCCGCGGAGCGGCCGCCGAGCCGGAGCCGACGCCGAGGATGCCGCCGTAGCCGCCGTTGGTCAGCGCCTTCTCGTCGAGCACCTGCACCTTGATGCCGTGTTCCTTGCCGGCCGCCGTGGCGATGGCGGCGAAGGACTCGGGGGTGAGGTCGTTGGGCGGGGTGTTGATCAGGTCGCGGGCGCGGTTCAGCTCCTCGACGACGGCGGTGGCACGCTCCAGCGCGGCCTTGTGCTCCTTGTCGCGGGGCTTGCCGCCGAGCAGCGCGGCCTCGGCGAGAGGGGCCTTGCCGTTCTTCTTCGCCGATACGTTCTTGCCGTTGTCCTTGTAGGCGTCGAAGGAGTACGCCCCGAGCAGCACGCCCTCGGCGACGGCACCGATGTCACCGGCGTCGCCCAGCGGCAGCGCGAACGCGGCCTTCTTCGAACCGGCGAGGGCGCGGGCGGCGACACCGGCGGCCTTGCGCAGCGCCTCGCCGTCGTACTCGCCGTCCTTCTCCGGCGCGGCACCCAGGCCGACCGCCACCACGAGCGGGGCCTTGAACCCGGCGGGCGCGGGGAGCTTCGTCACCTCGCCCTCGGCACCCGAGGCGCCGAGGGTCTCCAGGACGCCGGCGAGCCTGCCGTCGTACGCCTTGTCCACGGCCTCGGCGCCCGGTGCGACGACCGGGCCCGCCGCCTTGGAGCCGGCGCCCTTGGCGACACCGATCACGATCGCGTCGGCGCGCAGGCCGGGCGCCGCGGCGGTGCTGAGAGTGAGAGCAGTCACGGTGGTGAAATCTCGCTTCCGATGTGAAGTTTGCGATGGCCGAAAACGTGTGGGTCGACCGGGCCCGACGGCCGACCCTATTTCCGACCCACTGACGCGGTCTCAACGGGTGCGGTATCAGCGGGGCCTTCCCCGGCACGGCGAACACTCGGGACGAGCCTACGCTCGTGTGAGCGTTCGCTCATTCCTACGGGCGTTCACCCGTCGGTGGCGTCACGGTCATTTCTTGATCCTCCGCCTTGGTGAGCTGAGTCACACTCGTCTGGTTCCGGTGAGCGGTCAGCTTGCCGGTTTGCATGATTTCCACGGATCCTCCGCCGATTCACCGCAAGCGGCCACAAGGGGATCTTCTGGGGGGAAGGGGCGACCAATGGCGCAGAGTGCGCACAGATGGAGAAACTCGGCCGCTGTCGTGGCGGCCACCGGTCTGCTGGCGCTGGGTCTGGGAGTGCCCGGCGCCGCGGCCGCCGCACAGCCGCGGATCGATCTCAGGGTGCTGGTCGTGGACAACGGCGACAGCCCCGTCCGGGCGATCACCGCCCAGCTGAAGAGCACCGGCATCCCGTACACCACCGTCGACCTGAACGACGCGAACCGCCCGGCCATCACGGCCACGTTCCTCAGCGACACGGTGAACGGCACGCCCCGCGCCAAGTACCAGGGCGTCGTCCTGCCCAACGAGGCGCCCTTCGGGGAGGGGTCCGCCGAGCAGACCGCGCTGGAGAGCTACGAGCGGACCTACGGCATCCCGCAGGTCGACGCCTACACCTGGGCCCACCCGGGCGTCGGCCTCGACTACACCAGCGAGGGCGGCTGGACCGGGTCACTCGACGGGCAGGAGGCAGCCGTCACGACCGCGGGCAAGGCGGGGTACTTCGGCTACCTCGACGGCGCCTTCCGGTTCGAGGACAACGACCCGGCCGTACTGGAGAGTTACGGCTTCGTCGCCCGGCCCCGGGCCGGCTTCACCAGCTATGTCGACGCCCCCGTGCCCGCCGGCTCCGGGCGCGGCAGCCTGATCGGCGAGTACAGCCACGACGGCCGCCGCGAGCTGGTGGTGACCTTCGCCTACAACGAGTACCAGCAGCAGTTCCGGGTCCTCGCCCGCGGCATCGTCGAATGGCTGACGCAGGGCGTGCACCTGGGGCAGGCGCGCAACTACTTCGCGGTGCACGTCGACGACGTCTTCGCGCCCGACGCCCGCTGGGACACCGCACGCAACTGCACGCCGGGCGACATCGACTGCGTGGGCGGCCCCGGCGAGGAGGTCCCGCCGATCCGGATGACCGCCGAGGACGCCGTGCACGCCGCGCAGTGGCAGCGGCAGCGCGGCTTCAAGCTGGACATGGTCTACAACGCCGGCTCCGGCGAGGAGTGGAAGAGCGAGAACGGCGGCACCGACCCGCTCACCGACCGGCTGCTCGCCGACAAGGCGCAGTACCGCTGGATCAACCACACCTACACGCACCCCTTCCTCGGCTGCGTCCAGGACACCTCGACCGTCCCGTGGAGCTGCGCCAGGAACGCCGACGGCTCGACGAGGTACATGAGCCGCGCGGACATCTCCGCGCAGATCCGCGACAACCACAACTGGGGCGTCGCCAAGGGCCTCCCGCTCGACCGCACGGAACTCGTGACCGGCGAGCACTCCGGCCTGAAGACCCTCCCGCAGCAGCCCGCCGACAACCCCAACCTGGCCGGCGCCCTCGCCGACAACGGCGTCACGTGGATCGCCTCCGACAACTCCCGCGACCCCGCCCAGCGTTCGGTGGGCGCCGCCCGGACCGTGCCCCGGTACCCGATGAACGTCTACTACAACGTGGGCACCGAGGAGGAGATGGTCGACGAGTACAACTGGATCTACACCTCCACGGCCGACGGCGGCAGCGGCATCTGCGCGACCAACCCCGCCTCCACCTGCCTGGACGCGCCCCTGGACCTGACCACCGGGTACGGCGAGTACATCGTCCCGCTGGAGGCCCGTACCGCCCTCGGGCATGCGATCAGCAACGACCCGCGCCCGCACTACGCCCACCAGTCCAACCTCGCCGAGGACCGGACGCTCTACCCGGTCCTGGACAAGGTCCTCACCGACTACCAGTCGCTCTTCGCCGACAACACCCCCGTCGAGAACCTCGCCCAGAGCGCCATCGGCACCGAACTCCAACGCCGCGCCACCTGGCAGACCGCCGTGGCCAACGGCTCCGTCACGGCGTACCGCATCGGCAAGACGGTCACCGTCAAAGCGCCCAACGGGACATTGATCCCCGTGACCGCGCCGGAGGGCACGACCAAGCAACTCCTGCTCGGAACCTCCGCGTTCGGGACGCCGTACGCGGGCAGCCGCTCGGCCTGGACCAAGCCGGAGCTTCTGCAAAGCGCCATCACCTTGAAGTTGCCGTAGGGCATCGCCCCCTTCTTTGGGGGCGCGGGGCTGTTTTGGACTTGCGGCTACCGCCGCGTGGGCGCGACCAGCCACGACGCGGCGGTGGCCGGGGTCCGGGCAGCAGTTCCCCGCACATCATCAGCACAACAGGGGGAAGCCCAGCCATGCCTACAGGCCGCCACGTCACCATGCTCACCGAAGGCACCTACCCACACGTCCACGGCGGAGTCAGCACCTGGTGCGACCAGCTCGTCAAGGGCATGCCCGAGGTCGACTTCCACATCGTCTCGCTCACCGGAACCGGCCGCGAACCGGTCACCTGGGAGCTGCCGCCCAACGTCCACCGGCACACCTCCGTACCGACCTGGGGCCCGCGTCCAGGGCACAAACGGCCTCCGTACGGCAGGTCCCGGCGCCGTTTCCTCGACGCCTACGAGCGTTTCCTGCTCTCCTTCCTGGACCCCGACGCGCACTGCGACTTCGGTGAGGCCCTGGACGAGCTGGCCGAACTCGCCCGCGACGGACGGCTGTCGGCGGCCCTGCGCACCGAGTCGGCGCTGCGGTCGCTGATGTGGATATGGACGATGCCGCATCTGCCGACCGCGGCCGCCGACCCGACCGTCCACGACGCACTGACCGCGACCGACCTGCTGGAACACGCCCTGCGCCCGCTCGGGATCCGGATCCCCGAGGACTCGGTCGCCCACGCGGTGAGCAGCGGCCTCGCCACGCTCCCCGCCCTCGCCGCCCGCAGACTGGACGGCGTGCCGTTCCTCCTGACCGAGCACGGCATCTATCTGCGCGAGCGCTACCTCGGTTACCGCAGCGACGCCCAGCGCTGGCCGGTGAAGGCGTTCATGCTCGGCTTCTACCGTGAACTGAATTCACACGGTTACCGCACGGCCGACCTGATCACACCGTGCAACCAGTACAACCGCCGCTGGGAGGAGCGCGGCGGCGCCGACGCCGACAAGATCCGCACCGTGTACAACGGCGTCGACCCGCACGCCTTCCCGCACGCCGGCCCCGAGCCCGAGGTCCCGACCCTCACCTGGTGCGGCCGCGTCGACCCCATCAAGGACCTGAAGACCCTCCTGCGGGCCTACGCCATGGTCCGCGCCGAACTCCCGGAGACCCGGCTGCGCCTGTTCGGCCCGGTCCCGCCCGGCGGCGAGGCCTACCGCACCGAACTGGAGAAGCTCGCCGCCGAACTCGGCGTGACGGACGGCCTGACCTTCGAGGGCCGCATCAGCGAGGTCTGGCGCGCCTACGCCGCCGGTCACGTCGTCATGCTGTCGTCCATCTCCGAGGGCTTCCCGTTCTCCATCATCGAGGCCATGTCCTGCGGCCGTACGACCGTCTCGACGGACGTCGGGGGAGTGCGCGAGGCCGTCGGCGACACCGGCCTGGTCGTCCCGCCGCGCGAACCGGAGAAGATGGCCGCCGCCGCGCTGACCCTGCTCCGCGACGACGAACGACGCCTGGAACTGGGCGAGTCGGCCCGACAGCGCGTCATCGACCGCTTCACGCTGCGCCGCTCCGTGGACAACTTCCGGACGATCTACCAGGAGCTCGCGGGCGGCGCCGAGGTCTACGAGCCCACGCTGGAGACGGTCGCCGACTGGACCCTCGAACTGCGCGACCCCTGGTACGAGAAGGTCGCGACGGACGGAACCGGCTGGTGAGCGGCAGCCTCTGGATGCCGCCCGGCGCCCACCCCGACACCCTGCCCGCCGTACCGCGCCAGCGCACCGCCCCCAGCTGGGCGCGGCCCGACCCCCTCGACGAACTCGCCGAACGTCTCTCCGACTTCATAGCCGCCGCCGTCCACCCGGACGAGATCGCCGCGCTGCTGGAGTCCGACGGCCTGTCCGACGACCAGATACGCGAGCGCTACGGCGTGAAGGACTCGTTCGCCCTGGCGGAGGAGCTGTACGAACGCGTCGAACGCCGCCACCCGGAGCCGGACGGCCCCACCCACGACCCCTGGCGGACCGGCCTGCTCGGCTGCCTCCTGCGCGGCGTGGTCTTCGCCCTCCCCGGCCTCGGCTACGTCCTCGGCGCCCCCTTCCTCACCGGCCCACGCGACGACTTCGACCTCCCCGCCGGCACGGTCCCGCTGCTGGCCGGAGCCCTGGTCGGCTGGACCTGGAACCAGGGGCTCGCACATCGGGCGTACTCCTGGCTGGGGTCGGGCGACCGAGGGGCTGCCCGCCGCTCGTTGCTGCTGGGCGCTCCAGCGGGCGCCCTGCTCGGCACCCTGCTGTCCCTGGCCGTGGCGGGCACCACCCACCCCTCCGCCCTGGCTTTCACGGCCGGCCAGTCGATCTACCTGGCCGCGGCGACGGTACTACTGGTGCTGGGCCGCGAACGGTCCTTGCTGGCCGCGTTGTCGCCGATGACGGCGGGAGCGGTACTGACGCTGGTCCATCCGCTGCCGGACGCCGCCCGACTCGTCCTTCTCTTGGGTTCGCTCGCGGTGGTAGTACTTCTGGGCCTACGCGAAGTGGCACCCCCCAAGGGGCGCGGGGCTGTATTCGATTTGCGGCTACCGCCGCGTGGGCGCGACAAGCCACAAGGCACCAGCAGCCGCCAAACGACAATGGGCCCCCACCCCTTGGGCTCCCTCCCCTATGCCGTCTTCGGCCTGGCCACAGGCACCCTGGTCCTTCATACGGCCCTGGGCGCCGCCCCAGCCGCCGTAGCCCTCACCCTCAGCATGGGCCCCGCCGAATGGCTCCTGTACCGCTTCCGCAGCGCGACCCTCGCGGGCCTGCGATCCAGCGGCACCCCCAGGGCGTTCCGGCGCACGACGGCACGAACGGTCGCCGAATGCCTAGCGGTCTACCTGGCCGCCCTCCTGGCCCTCACCCTCACCACCGGCATCACCGGCGTGCACCTGGCCGGTCTGCTCCTCCTCGGCGTCGTCCTGTGGACGGGCCTGCTGCTCCAGTCCTTCGGCGCGGTACTCGGCACGACGACGATCTGCTGCGTGGCCGCTCTCGCCCAGACGGTCGCCCTGGTGACGCACACAGGCGGCCCGCACTGGACCGGCCTGATCGTCCACGCGACGGCCGCGGTGGCGCAGACCGCCCTCGTCTGCGCCCTGTTGGGGAGAGTGACCGCCCACCGATGAACGACCTGCTGATCCCCTACTACGAGCACCCGTCCGCCCGCCCCGCCGAATGGGACGCGATTATCGAGGCCGCGCCCCGCGTCCACGGGGTCGTCCTGAACCCGGCCAGCGGCCCCGGCGAGACACCCGACGCGGCGTTCGCCGAGGTCGCCGACAGACTGCGGCGTGCGGACGTCCGGGTGCTCGGCTACGTCGACACCGACTACGGCCGCAGACCCCAGGCCGACGTCGTACAGGACCTCGTACGGCACCGGGACTGGTACGACGCCGACGGCGTCTTCCTCGACCAGGTCGCCTCCGGCCGTGCGGAGTTCCCGTACTACCGGCGCCTCGCTGCGGCCGCCCGGGGCGCCGGTCACGGAACGGTCGTCCTGAACCACGGCACCCCGCCGGACCCCTCGTACGCCAGGATCGCCGACGTCCTGGTCACCTTCGAGGGCACCTGGGAGTCGTACACGGCCGCGCGGCCGCAGGAGTGGCGGGGCGGCACGGGCGTACGGCTGTGTCATCTGGTCCACGGCGTCCCGGCCGGCGTCGACCTGGCCGGAACGGCCCGGGAGCGCGGGGCCCGCGTGTACTGCGGGGTGCCCGGGACGGGGGATCATCCTTGGGGTACGTTGCCGCACGCTCTGGAGCCCACCCTGTGAGACGCGTTCTGTCGCTGGTCGCCCTGTTGTCGCTGCTCGCGGGCTGCACCGCGGGGCCCGCCGAGGACGAGGAGCCGAGCGGGCACCGCTGGCAGCCGCGCCCCGGTACGGCCTGGCAGTGGCAGCTCAGCGGGCGCCTCGACACCTCCGTCGACGTGCCGGTGTACGACATCGACGGCTTCGACCACTCGAAGGCCACGGTCGCCGGGCTGCACGGCCAGGACCGCAAGGTCATCTGCTATCTCTCCACCGGTGCCTGGGAGGACTGGCGGCCCGACGCCGGGAAGTTCCCCAGGGCGGTGCTCGGCAAGGGCAACGGCTGGGAGGGCGAGCGCTGGCTCGACATCCGGCGCACGGACGTCCTGGAGCCGTTGCTGGCGGCCCGGATCGACATGTGCCGCGACAAGGGCTTCGACGCGGTCGAGCCGGACAACATGGACGGCTACCGCAACAGCACCGGCTTCCCGCTGAAGGCCGCCGACCAGCTCCGCTACAACCGGCTCGTCGCGAGGCTGGCCCACGAGCGAGGCCTGGCGGTCGGCCTGAAGAACGACCTGGACCAGATTCCCGAGCTGGTCGACGACTTCGACTTCGCGGTCAACGAGCAGTGCGCCCAGTACGAGGAGTGCACGGCCCTCAGCCCCTTCGTGGAGGCGGGCAAGGCGGTCTTCCACGTCGAGTACGAGGTCCCGACGCGCAGCTTCTGCGGTCAGTCCCGTCGTCTGAAACTGAGTTCGATGCTGAAGAAGTACGACTTGGGGGTGTGGCGCCGGGCGTGCTGAGAACCGGGCGGACGGGGGGTCAGCCCAGGGTCAGCACCACGAGCGCGGTGGTCGCCGCCGTCTCCGCGAGGCCGCCGAAGACATCGCCGGTGACGCCCCCGAAGCGGCGCGTGCAGTGCCGGAGCAGCAGCTCGGCGACGGCGAGCGCGGCGACGACCGCCAGGGCGGTGCGGACGATGTCGTACGTCCCCAAGAGCGCGCCCGCCGCCGCGGCGACCCCGGTCACCGCCAGGGCGACGGCCACCGCGGCCCGTACCGGAACGACGCCGGCGACCGCGGCCCCCAGCCCCTCCGGCCGGGCGGCGGGCACGCCGGTGCGGGCGGCGAGGGTGAGCGCGAGGCGGGCGGCGACGGCCGGGACGACGGTGGCGAGGGCGCCCCGGGCCCAGGAGTCGTCGTACAGCTGGGCGAGCGCGGCCACCTGCGCGAGCAGCACGAACACGAGCGTGATGACCCCGAAGGGGCCGATGTCCGACTGCTTCATGATCCGCAGCGCGTCCTCGGCGGGCTTGCCGCTGCCGAGCCCGTCGGCGGTGTCGGCGAGGCCGTCGAGATGCAGCCCTCGGGTGAGTACGGCGGGGACGGCGGCGCCGGCGACGGCGGCGAGGAGGGGACCCGCACCGAGGAACAGCAGCGCGAGTGCGGCGAGGGCGGCACCGCAGCCGAGGACGACCCCCACCAGCGGGGCGCACAGCATTCCGCCGCGCGCCGCCTCCCGGTCCCAGCGGCTCACCTGCACGGGGAGGACGCTCAGGGTGCCGAAGGCGAAACGGAGACCGTGCAGGGGCGGCGGGGTCATGGACACGTCGGCAGGGTAGCCCGGACGTCCGCCCCGCCAGGCGGCCCGCCCCCGACCCGGACACACTGAGACCATGGGTGACTGGTGGCAGCGCAACATCGTCGAACCGGGGAAGCTTCCGCTGCTCCTGGCCCTGACCGCCTTCGTGGTCACCTTCCTCGTCACCCGCGTCATCACCCGCATGATCCGCGCGGGCAAAGGACCGTTCCGCAACATCGAGACCGGCAGCGTCCACATCCACCACGTCGTCCCCGGGATCCTCCTCACGGTCATCGGCGGCTTCTGCGCGGTGGCCAGTGGTCAACGGGGCTTCGGCGCGGCCGCGGCCGCGGTGGTCTTCGGGATCGGCGCGGGGCTCGTCCTGGACGAGTTCGCGTTGATCCTGCATCTGGACGACGTGTACTGGACCGAGGCGGGCCGCAAGAGCGTCGAGGTCGTCGTGCTCACCGCCGCCCTGGCCGGCCTGTTCCTCCTCGGCTACGCGCCCTTCGGGGTCAACGACCTCAGTGACGACGAGCTCCAGAACCGTGGGACGGTGCTCAGCACGATCGCCGGGAACTTCTTCGTCGCCCTGATCGCCCTGTTCAAGGGCAAGGCCCGGATGGCGATCTTCGGGGTGGTCATCCCCTTCGTCGCCCTGTTCGGCGCCGTCCGCCTGGCCCGTCCGGTCTCCCCGTGGGCGAAACGCTTCTACCGGCGCCGTCCGCGCGCCCGCGCCAAGTCCTGGCTGCGCGCCTACCACCACGACAGACGCTGGAGCGGACCCAGCCGCAAACTTCAGGACTGGATCGGCGGTGCCCCCGACGTGGAGCCGCCCCGGGCCCTGGAACGCCGCTGACGCACCGCCGACACCGCGCACAGCACCAGCACCGCCGCGATGGCCGCCAGGTGCTCCTTCCCGGCGAGGTTGTCCTTCAGCACGACCTCGACCACTATCGCCACGATCACCACGGCTGCGGTGACATACGCGCCGTAGCGCCACCCGAGGAAGACCGCCAGCCCCACCACGGCCGCCGACGGCCCCGTGTCCACGACCCGCGCGTCCGAGGCGGGCAGCCCGATCGGGTGGTCCGGACCGAGCGCGATGCCCACGCGCGCGTACAGCGTGCCGGCGAGGGTCGCGACGTAGGCGACGACGAGCGTGCGCCATCGGCCCAGACAGAGCTCCGCGATCCCGAACACCACCAGGATCTGCGCGAGCGCGCCCCACACCGGCAGGTCGAGGGCGGGCACGAACAGGGACAACGGCGTCCGCGCGAGCGCCGGCCCCAGCGGGTCCTCGGCGCGGACGGCCCCGAGGTCCTGAACGGCCTGGTACCCCCAGGGCTGGTTCTGCACGACCTGCACGAGCCCCGTCAGACAGACGGCCCCCAGCGTCATCGGCAGGGCCGCCCACCATCGCCGCCCGGCCGACACCCTCCGAACGGCGAGGTACAGCGCCCCCCACTCGGCACGGATCCAACGGCTGAGGGTGTCAGCTCTCACGAGTGGGGATCATATGCCGACAATCAGGACGAATCGCCCTCCGGCTCGGACGTGGGCTTCTCGTCCGCCGGCGTCTCCGAGCCCACCGACGTCTCCGCGTCGTCCGGCTTCTCCGAGGGCTCCGGCTTCTCCGGCAGCTCCGCGGCCAGTGCCGCCGCGGCCTGGACCATCGGCAGGGCCAGCAGGCCCCCGGCGCCCTCGCCGACCTTCACGCCCGGGTCGAGCAGCGGCTCCAGGGCCATGCGGTCCAGGGCCTTCGCCTGGCCAGGCTCCCCGCTGTTGTGCGCGGCCAGCCACCAGTCCGGCGCCCGGAAGGCGATCCGCTGCCCCACCAGCGCACACGCTGCGACCACGACCCCGTCCAGCACGACCGGCACCTTCCGCACCGCGCTCTGCAGCAGGAAGCCGGTGATCGCGGCGAGGTCCGCGCCGCCCACCGTCGCGAGCAGCTGGAGCTGATCCCCGAGTACGGGCCGCGCCCGGCGCAACGCGTCCCGGATCGCCGCGCACTTGCGCATCCACGCCAGGTCGTCGATGGCCAGCCCACCCCGCCCGGTCACCACCGACGCGTCGGTCCCGCACAGCGCGGCGACCAGCACCCCGGCCGCCGTGGTGCCTCCGACGCTCGCATCCCCGAGCACCACCAGATCCGTACCGGAGTCGGCCTCTTCGTCGGCCACCGCGACACCGGCCCGGAAGGCGGCCTCCGCCTCCTCCAGGGACAACGCGTCCTCGACATCGATACGACCGCTGCCGCGCCGCACCCGATGCCGTACGACCGCCTCCGGCAGCGACTCCGGGTCGCAGTCCAGCGCCATGTCCACGACCCGCACCGAAACCCCGAGCCGCCGCGCGAGCACCGACACGGGCCGGCCGCCGTCGAGGATCTCCCGCACCAACTCCCCGGCGCTGCCCGCCTCGCGCGCCGACACGCCCAGCTCGGCGACCCCGTGGTCACCGGCGAACAGGACGACCCGCGGCTGTTCGATCGGCCGCACCGGAACGGCGGACTGTGCGGCGGCCAGCCACTCACCCAGGTCGTCGAGGCGCCCCAGCGCCCCCGGCGGCACGATCTGACGCTCACGGCGCGCCTCTGCGTCACGGCGTACCCCTCCGTCGGGGCGCTCGATCAGATCAGTGAAGTCGTCGAGATTAAGCGAGCTCATTCGCCGAACAGTACCGGCACCGGTCGAACAGAACGGCGCCACATGGCCCCCACGGGGCCCGCCACGTCACCACCGCATCCGTGTGACGTCGTTGCACCCCGAATCGGCATCCCATACGTTCCGTTTTGCCGTGGATTGTCGGGGCATGGTCCGGGCATGCTCGCACCGCCCGCCGTACCCCCCGGGCGTACGCCCCCGCCGTACGCCCTCGCGCCCGGGAGCCGCTCATGACCGCGACCGCACCCTCCGAACGACACCGCGCCGACTGCGCGTTCACCCTCGCCGCCTGCCGGGACCAGCGCTTCGTCCCCCGGCACCTACGCCTCACCCGGCTGCCCTACCGCCGCCTGAGAGCCGCCGCCCGCGCCGCACTCCCCTTCCCCGAGCCGGAGAGCTGGCTCGACGTCGGCACGGGCTTCGCCCGCTTCCCGGAAGCGGCCAAGGAACTCTTCCCGTACACGGCGTTCGACGGCCTGGACCTCACCCACCGCGTCCTGGACGCCCGCGTCGCCGAACGGGTCGAGGAAGCCCACGTCGGCCACCTCACCGACCCCCGCATCACGGCCCGCCTGCGCGCCCGCTACGACGTCGTCAGCATGTTCCGCCACCTGGAACACGCCCCCGACCCCCGCGCCGAACTCCGCGCCGCCCTCACGGTCCTCCGCCCCGGCGGCCACCTCCTCCTCGAACTCCCCAACCCCCGCGGCCTGTTCGCCCTCCTCCTCGGCCCCCTCTGGATCCCGCACAGCCGCCCGGGCCACCTCCACCTGATGCCCCTCACCACCCTCTGCGAGGAACTCGAACTCCAGGGCTGCACGATCATCTCCACGGACCACCGAGCCGCCCACATCCCCTACGACATCGCCGCCACGACGTCCCTGACCCTGACGCGCCTACTGCCCTCACTCGTGTCCCGAGCGTGCGCCCCCCTGGTAGCCGTGGCCTGGGCCTTGGACCACGTCTTGGCCCCCTTGCTGCGCCGCACCCGTTACTCGAACGCGTACCGGGTCATCGCCCGTAAGGAACAGTTGAGCCTTGATACGCCGTGACTGCAGCGCGGCCAGGGGCGCGGGGCTGTATCGATATGCGGCTCCGCCGCGTGGGCGCGACCAGCCACAACGAACCCGCACCCGCCCACAGACAACTAGCGGCACCCCGGTAGGCGAACTCACCCCCGAAGCACCACAGCCTGCCCCGCCACCACCAACACCACCTGCTCACACTCCGAGGCGAACGCGGCATTCAACCGCCCCAACTCATCCCGATACCGCCGCCCGGAAGCCGTAGCAGGCACAATCCCCGACCCCACCTCATTGGACACGGCGACAACGGTCCGCCGAGTAGCCCGCACCGCCTCCGTAAGCTCCCGCACCCGCTCCCGAAGCGCCTTCTCCCCACCCTCACCCCACACCGCGTCATCCCACGCCCCGACGGAGTCCATCGCATCCGTCAGCCACAACGACAGACAGTCGATCAACAACGGCGCCCCACCCTCGGAGAGAAGCGGCAGCAGATCGCACGTCTCAGCCGTACGCCACGACCCCGGCCGCCGCTCCCGATGCACCGCGACCCGCGCCGCCCACTCGGTGTCCCCGCCCCGCGTGCCCCCGGTCGCCACGTACAGCACATCCGGGAACGCCTCCAGCCGCCGCTCCGCCTCGACCGACTTCCCCGACCGGGCGCCGCCCAGCACCAGGGTCCGGCGCGGCACGTCCGGCACGTCCTCGTACGCCCCCACCACCAGCGTCGTCCCGTCCGGCACCGCCCGCGCCCCCGCCGCCGCCAGCCGCCGCCGCAGCTCGGCACCCGGCGGAGCGTCGTGGTCCAGGTGTACGGCGACGACGTCCGTGGTCGGCCCGAGCGCCCCCACCGCCCGCAGTTTGGCCAGCGCGTCCGGCCGCCCCACGACATCGGCGACCACCATGTCGTACATCCCGACGGCTCCGTTCTCCAGCCCGGCCGGCGCACCCCCCGGCGGCAGGTACAGCAGCCGCTGCCCGTCCGGCCCGGTCACCGCGTACCCCGTGCCCGGCGAGTCCATCGCCACCGCCCGCACCCGATGCCCCGTCAGCAGCGCCAACTCCCGCCCGTCCGGAACCCGCCCGGGCTGCGGCACCCCGGCCGGCACCTCGACGGCGGGCCCGTCATGCGGATGCGACAGCAGCACCTGCCGTACGTTCCCCAGCGAACGCCCGGCCCGAGCCGCCGCGAACGCCGCACCGGGCGTCAGATCCAGCAACAGCGCCCCGTCCACGAGCAACGCGGTCGCCGCCCGCGCATCACCGCCGAGCGCGCTCGCGCACGCCGCGCACGGACAGTCGGGGCGGGGGAGTCCCGCGGGGGCACCGGTGCCGAGGAGAGTCAGTTCCACAGACTGATTTTCGCGTGTCCGCGCAGGTCTCGCGCATCCGACTAGGCTCTGGGCAGAAGCCGGACCTTGATCCGGCCCTTGCTCTGCACGTGCTGACACCTTGGAGGCGTACATGGCGGCATGGACGTGGCGGTTCGAGAAGGCCGACGGGGCGGAGGTCCAGCCCGCGGTGCAGCCCGAGGAGTTCACCACCCAGGGGGACGCCGAGTCATGGATCGGGGAGCACTGGAAGGCGCTTCAGGAGGGCGGCGCGGACCAGGTGCGGCTGTTCGAGGACGCCAGCGAGATCTACGGCCCGATGAGCCTGAACGCCGAGGCATGAGCCGACGGGGCGAGGGCGGCCGTACGCCCTCGCCCCGTCACTGCTCACCCAGCGTCACATCCGCTGTCTTCTTGCTGCCGTTGCGGGTGAACGTCACCGTCGTCCGCTCACCCGGCTTGTCGGCGGCCAGCGCCTCGGCCAGGGACGTGATGGTGGTGATGTCCTCGTCACCCAGCCGGGTGATGATGTCCCCGCGCTCCAGACCGGCCTGGTCGGCCGCCCCGCCCGCCAGTACCTCGACGACGGCCACGCCCGCCGCCTGGTAGTCGTCGTTCACGACCGTACGGCCGGTGATGCCGAGCGCCGCCCGGCCCGAGTCGGTGACCCGGCCGTCCTTGATGATCTGGTCGGCGATCGACTTCACCGTCGACGCCGGGATCGCGAACCCGATGCCGGGTGCCGCACCCTCCCCGAGACCGGGGTCGACGGCGGCCAGGGTCGGGATGCCGATGACCCGGCTGTCGAGGTTCACCAGGGCGCCACCGCTGTTGCCGGGGTTGATGGCGGCCGACGTCTGCACCATGTTGGCGATGGTCGCGCCCGTACCCCCGTTGCCGCTGCCCTCGGTGACGGTCCGTCCGGTCGCCGAGACGATGCCCTGCGTCACGCTGGAAGCCAGCCCGAGCGGCGAGCCCATGGCCAGCACGATCTGCCCGACCGCCACCTTCGACGAGTCCCCGAACTCCGCCGCCTTCAGCCCGCCCGGCGGCTTGTCCAGCTTGATCACGGCGAGGTCCTGCTCCGGGTACGAGGAGACCAGCCGCGCGGTGAGCTCGTCCTCGCTGTTGGCGGTCGTCACCCGGAACGTCCGCTCGTCCCCGACGACGTGCGCGTTGGTGACGATGTGTCCCTGGCCGTCGTAGACCACGCCCGACCCCAAATCGTTCCTGGCCTGGATCTGCACGACCGACGGCAGGACGTCCTCGATCACCTGCAGATAGCCGTCCTGGAGGTCGTCGACGGCGCCGACCGCCTTCGGTACGGCCGCCTGCCGCGTCGCGTCCTCGTTCTCGCGGGTCGCCGAGGAACCGGAACACGCGGCGAGCACGCCGAGACAGCAGACGAGGACGGCGGCCGCGACGGCCGGGCGCCGGGCACGGAAACGGCGAGCATCCATGCCCCGAGTCTCACCGCGGGGCCGGGACGAGGCGCGTCCTGCTCACCCGAACGGGATCGAACGGAGAGAACGGGAGCGGACGGGATCAGCCGCGCACCCCGCACAGATGCAGCAGGGCCGCGACACCGCGATAGGGGTCCGTCTTCCCGGCCCGCTCCTCGACCGCCAGCAACGCCTCCACGTCCGCCGGGATCCCCGTCCCGTCGGCGGCGGTGTCGGTGAACACCCGCACCCCGTACCAGGCGTGCAGCGGCGCCGCGATCCCCGCGAGCGTCGCCGTCAGGTCCGCCAGCCGGTCGGCCCGGACGTCGAGGCCCAGCCGGTTGCGGTACGCGGTCGTGTCGAAGGCGGCCAGCGTCCCCGCCCAGTCCCCGGACAGTCCCGGCCGCATGGCCAGCGCGTCGCCGTTGCGCACCAGCAGCGACAGCAGCCCGCCCGGCGCGAGCATCCGGGCCAGCCCGGCGAGCAGCGGGTCGGGCTCCTCGATGTACATCAGCACGCCGTGGCACAGCACGACGTCGAAGCTGCCCGGCAGGAAGTGGACGCCGGTGTCGCGCCCGTCGCCCTGGACGATGCGCACCCGCTCCCGGATGCCCTCCGGCTCACCGGCGAGCTCCTCACGGGCCGTCGCGATCATCCTCGGGTCCTGCTCGACGCCGGTCACCTGGTGCCCGGCCCGGGCCAGCCGCAGCGCCTGCGTGCCCTGGCCCATCCCCACGTCGAGCACCCGCAGCCGCTGCCCGACCGGGAACCGCCCGGCTATCTGCTCGTCGAGCTGCCGGCCCACCAGCTCCTGCCGTACGACATCACGCAGCCCGCCCAGTCTGCTGAGCCACGCGTCGGCCGCACCCCCGGAAAAAGCAGTAGCGCTCAGGGCCGCTCTCCGCGCTTGACCTGAGGCTTCGGCAGCCTGAGCCGGCGCATCTGCAGGGAGCGCATCAGCGCGTAGGCGACAGCGCCGCGCCGGTTGGTGTCCGGGAAGCGCTCGGCGAGCCGCTTCTTCAGCCGGAAGCCGGTGACCACCGAGTCGAGCACGATCAGCACGATCACGACCAGCCACAGCAGCAGCGCGACGTTCTGCAGCGCGGCCACCTGCACCATGCTCAGCACGAGGATGACCACGGCCATCGGGAGGAAGAACTCCGCGATGTTGAAGCGCGAGTCGATGAAGTCACGCGCGAACTTGCGGACCGGGCCCTTGTCACGGGCCGGCAGATACCGCTCGTCGCCCCCGGCCAGCGCCTGGCGCTGCTTCTCCAGCGCGGCCCGGCGCTCGTCGCGCTGCCGCTTGGCGGCCTCCTTGCGCGACGTCGGCGTGTTGGCGACGCTGCGGCGCTGGGTCTGGGCCTCACTGCGCTTGGGCGTGGGGCGGCCCTTGGGGGCCTCGGGGTGGCGGGTCTGAGTGGAGTCGGTCACCAGCGCCTTGTCGGCGTCCTGGGCCTTCTCTTCCTTGGCACGGCTACGGAACACAAAACCCAAGGGTACGGGGTGGCAGGGGTTGGACCCCAGCCCCGTGGGGAACGATCCGGCAACACCAGTCGTCGTAGGGGGACAGAGGGGACGTTGCAGACGGTTCCTCCTCCGGCCGCGGAGTCACCCGGCAGCCACCCGGGAGTCACCTACTCCTTACGCCGGAGCGGGAGCGTCAGCAGTCGTCCTTGGGGATGAGCGCATCCGTCCCCGAACAGTGCGTCAATGGATGCAGGGCCCGTACTGTGGGTTCTGTCGCAGAGCTGGAGCTGGACGTCAGAAGGGGGCGCGCGAAGCCCATGAGCGGTGTCATGAAGCGTATGGGGATGATCTTCCGCGCGAAGGCGAACAAGGCCCTTGACCGGGCCGAGGACCCGCGCGAGACCCTCGATTACTCGTACCAGAAGCAGCTGGAGCTGCTCCAGAAGGTCCGCCGCGGCGTCGCCGACGTGGCCACCTCGCGCAAGCGCCTGGAACTCCAGCTCAACCAACTCCAGCAGCAGTCGTCCAAGCTGGAGGACCAGGGCCGCAAGGCGCTCGCGCTGGGCCGTGAGGACCTGGCCCGCGAGGCGCTCTCGCGCCGCGCCGCCCTCCAGCAGCAGGTGACGGACCTGGAGACCCAGCACGCGACCCTCCAGGGCGAGGAGGAGAAGCTCACCCTGGCGGCCCAGCGCCTCCAGGCCAAGGTCGACGCCTTCCGCACCAAGAAGGAGACGATCAAGGCCACGTACACCGCGGCCCAGGCCCAGACCCGCATCGGCGAGGCCTTCTCCGGCATCTCGGAGGAGATGGGCGACGTCGGCCTGGCGATCCAGCGCGCCGAGGACAAGACGGCCCAGCTCCAGGCCCGGGCCGGCGCCATCGACGAACTCCTCGCCTCGGGCGCCCTCGACGACCAGTCCGGCATGCACAAGGACGACATCCAGGCCGAGCTGGACCGGCTCTCCGGTGGTACGGATGTAGAGCTGGAACTGCAGCGCATGAAGGCCGAGCTGGCGGGCGGCACGTCCTCGCAGCAGGCGATCGAGGGCGGCAACGGCCAGTCGCAGTCCCAGCAGCAGCCGCAGGACACCCCGCGCTTCGACAAGCAGTAGCCGACGGCCGGGGCCCACGCCGAGGAGGCGAGATGGGCGACATGATCGTCCGGATCATGGGCGAGGGGCAGGTGAAGCTGTCCGACAGTCACCTGCCCGAGCTGAACAAGCTCGACGACGAGCTCCTGACGGAGATGGAGAACGGCGACGGGCCCGGCTTCCGCCGCACCCTCACCGCCCTCCTCTCCAAGGTCCGGGAACTGGGCGACCCCCTGCCCGACGACTCCCTGGAACCCTCGGAACTGATCCTGCCGTCGCCGGACGCGACGCTGGAGGAGGTCCGGGAGCTGCTGAGCGACGACGGCCTGATCCCGGGGTGAGCGTCACCTGTCGGCGCCGGCCCGAATCTTTCAGCCCGTCCGGCGTTTGAGGACGAGGCCCGTCCAGGGCCGAAGCGGGGGTCTGGGGGCGGCAGCCCCCAAAGGGGCGCGGGGAACTGCGCGACAAGCCCCCACCGGCAGCCAGCCGCACAACGACCACCGGGGGTCTGGGGGCGGCAGCCCCCAGCCGACGCGCACCCCAACGCCGGGCACACACCACAAGGAACCTCCAGTTGGCCCCCGTTCCAAGCCCCGCAGGGACCCGCCTCCGGCGTCACCTCAAGGCGCACCCCATGGCACTGGACGCCGCGCTCGCGGTCGCCGTGCTGGCCTGCATGGTCGCCGGCTCCTTCGTGGACCCGCACGGGAAGAACGAAGTCACCTGGGCCCTGCGCACCCCTGACGCGCTCAGCCTCCTGCTCATCACCCTCGGCGCCGCGGCCCTCGTCTTCCGCCGCCGTGCCCCCATGACGGTCCTCGCCCTCACCGGCACCGCCTCCGTCGTCGAGTCCGTCACCGGCGACCCCCGCGCCCCCGTCGCCATGTCCGCGGTCATCGCCCTCTACACCGTCGCCTCGACCACCGACCGCCCCACCACCTGGCGCGTCGGCCTGCTCACCATGACCGTCCTGACCGGCTCCGCGATGCTCGCCGGCCCCCTGCCCTGGTACGCCCAGGAGAACCTCGCCATCTTCGCCTGGACCGGCATCGGCGCCACCGCGGGCGACGCGGTCCGCAGCCGCCGCGCCTTCGTCGCCGCCATCCGTGAGCGCGCCGAACGCGCCGAGCGCACCCGTGAGGAGGAGGCCCGCCGCCGCGTCGCCGAGGAGCGCCTGCGGATCGCCCGGGACCTGCACGACGTCGTCGCCCACCACATCGCCCTCGTCAACGTCCAGGCCGGTGTCGCCTCCCACGTCATGGACAAGCGGCCCGACCAGGCCAAGGAGGCCCTGGCCCACGTACGCGAGGCCAGCCGCTCGGCGCTCAACGAACTCCGCGCGACCGTCGGCCTGCTCCGGCAGTCCGGCGACCCCGAGGCCCCCACCGAACCCGCCCCGGGCCTGGACCGACTCGACGAACTCGCCGGCACCTTCCGCAGTGCGGGCCTCCAGGTGGAGATCGCCCGCGCCGACCAGGGCACCACGCTCCCCGCCGCCGTCGACCTGGCCGCCTACCGGGTCATCCAGGAGGCCCTCACCAACGTGCGGAAGCACGCGGGCCCGGAGGCGAAGGCCGAGGTCAGCGTCGTCCGGGTCGGCCCGAACGTCGAGATCACCGTCCTCGACGACGGAGCCGGCGACGACGAGAGCGTCGAGGGCGGCGGCCACGGACTCCTCGGCATGCGCGAGCGCGTCACCGCCCTGCGCGGCACCCTCACCACTGGCCCCCGCTACGGAGGCGGCTTCCGCGTCCATGCGATCCTGCCGGTCAAGAGCCGCACCCGCGCCGCGGAAGACGCCGTATGACAACCGAAGACGTATGACAACCGAAGACGTATGACAACCGAAGACGTGGGACACCCCTGACATCCCCCGACAGACGAGGACCCCGCATGACCATCCGCGTCCTGCTCGCCGACGACCAGGCCCTGCTGCGCAGCGCGTTCCGGGTGCTGGTCGACTCCGAGCCCGACATGGAGGTCGTCGCCGAGGCCTCCGACGGCGCGCAGGCGGTGCGGCTGGCCAAGGAGAAGCAGGCGGACGTCGTCCTGATGGACATCCGGATGCCCGGCACCGACGGCCTCGCCGCCACCCGCATGATCAGCGCCGACCCGGCCCTCGCCCAGGTCCGCGTCGTCATCCTGACCACCTTCGAGGTCGACGACTACGTCGTGCAGTCGTTGCGCGCCGGAGCCTCCGGGTTCCTCGGCAAGGGCTCCGAACCCGACGAGCTGCTCAGCGCCATCCGCGTCGCGGCCGGCGGCGAGGCCCTGCTCTCCCCGGCCGCCACCAAGGGCCTGATCGCCCGTTTCCTCGCCCAGGGCGCCGACGACGACCGCGACCCGGCCCGCGCCGAACGGCTCGACGCCCTCACCGGCCGGGAGCGCGAGGTCCTCGTCCTGGTCGCCGGCGGGCACTCCAACGACGAGATCGCCGAGCGCCTGGAGGTCAGCCCGCTGACCGTGAAGACGCACGTCAACCGGGCCATGTCCAAGCTGGGCGCCCGCGACCGGGCCCAGCTCGTGGTGATCGCGTACGAGTCCGGGCTGGTACGTCCAAGGGTGGAGTGACCTCGAAGCGGCGTACTGCGCCGGGAGTAGGCGCCGTATAAGGAAATGGACCTGGGGCCTACGAAACCGGGCTCCCCGATGGCTCAGGGTGTAAGGGCGGGCGCTCACTTGTGCGCCGCAGACGTACCTGCCCACTTCTGCCGCTCACAGAAGAGAGACCCTGACCCATGTCCTGGCTGTCGAGATTCAGCCTCGCCCAACGTGCCCTGATAGGCCTGATGTCGATCATCGCCATCGCCTTCGGTGCGATTGCGATACCTCAGCTCAAGCAGCAGCTGCTGCCCTCCATCGAACTGCCCATGGTGTCCGTGCTCGCGCCGTACCAGGGCGCCGCGCCGGACGTGGTCGAGAAGCAGGTCGTCGAGCCGATCGAGGACAGCCTCGAAGCCGTCGACGGCATCACCGGCGTCACCTCCACGGCGAGCGAGGGCAACGCCGTGATCATGGCGTCCTTCGACTACGGCCCCGACACCCAGCAGCTGGTCGCCGACGTCCAGCAGGCCGTCAACCGGGCCCGGGTGCAGCTCCCGGACGACGTCGACCCGCAGGTCATCGCCGGTTCCACGGACGACATCCCGACCGTCGTCCTCTCCGTCACCTCCGACCAGGACCAGCAGGCCCTCGCCGACCAGCTCGACCGGACGCTGGTGCCGGACCTGAAGGACATCGACGGCGTCGGCCAGGTCACCGTCGACGGCGTACGCGACCTCCAGGTCACCGTGACCCCGAACGACGCGAAGCTGGCGAAGGCCGGCCTGACCTCGGCGGACCTGTCCCAGGCCCTCCAGGCCGGCGGCGCCACCGTCCCGGCCGGCTCCTTCGACGAGGGCGGCGACAACCGCACCGTCCAGGTCGGCGGCGGCTTCACCTCGATCGAGCAGATCGAGGACCTCATGGTCACCGGCCAGGGCACGTCCGCCTCCGCCGACACGAAGAAGCCGGTCCGCCTCGGTGACGTCGCCGCCGTCGAGCAGGAGCAGGCCCCGGCCGACTCCATCACGCGCACGAACGGCAAGCCGTCCCTCGCCATCGCCGTCACCATGGACCGCGACGGCAGCGCGGTCGCGATCTCCGACGCGGTGCGGGACAAGCTGCCGGAGATGCGGGGGGACCTCGGTACGGGCGCCACGGTCACGGTCGTCAGCGACCAGGGCCCGGCGGTCAAGAAGTCCATCGACGGACTGACCACGGAGGGCGCCCTCGGTCTGCTCTTCGCGGTCCTCATCATCCTGGTCTTCCTGGCGTCGATCCGCTCGACGCTGGTGACCGCGGTCTCCATCCCGCTGTCGGTGGTCCTGGCCCTGATCGTGCTGTGGACCAGGGACCTCTCCCTGAACATGCTGACCCTCGGCGCGCTGACCATCGCCATCGGCCGTGTCGTCGACGACTCGATCGTGGTCCTGGAGAACATCAAGCGCCACCTCGGTTACGGCGAGGAGCGCGAGGAGGCCATCCTCAAGGCGGTCCGCGAGGTCGCCGGGGCGGTCACCTCCTCCACCCTCACCACGGTCGCCGTCTTCCTGCCGATCGGCCTGGTCGGCGGCATGGTGGGCGAGCTGTTCGGCTCGTTCAGCCTGACGGTGACGGCGGCCCTGCTGGCGTCGCTGCTGGTGTCGCTGACGGTCGTCCCGGTGCTGTCGTACTGGTTCCTGCGCGCCCCGAAGGGCACCCCGGCGGACGCCGACGAGGCACGCCGCAAGGCCGAGGAGAAGGAGGCGAGGAGCAGGCTCCAGCGCTTCTACGTCCCCGTCCTGCGGTTCGCGACCCGGCGCCGTCTCACCAGCGTGCTGCTCGCGATCGTCGTCCTCATCGGCACGTTCGGCATGGCGCCGCTGCTGAAGACGAACTTCTTCGACCAGGGCGAGCAGGAAGTCCTCACCGTCAAGCAGGAGTTGAAGCCGGGCACCAGCCTGGCGGCGACCGACGAGCAGGCGACGAAGGTCGAGAAGCTGCTCTCCGGCATCAAGGGCGTGAAGGACTACCAGGTCACGATCGGCTCGTCCGGCTTCATGGCGGCCTTCGGCGGCGGCACGGACACCAACCAGGCGTCGTACCAGGTGATGCTGGAGGACTCGGCGTCGTACGAGGACGTGCAGGACCGTATCGAGGCGGGTCTGGCCAAGCTCGACGGCGTCGGTACGACCACCATCGCGGCCGGTGACGGCTTCGGCGCCCAGGACCTGAGCGTCGTCGTCAAGGCGGCCGACGGGGACGTGCTGCGCAAGGCGGCCGAGCAGGTCCGCGAGGCGGTGGCCGGCCTGGACGACGTCACGGACGTGACCAGCGACCTGGCGCAGAGCGTGCCGCGCATCTCGGTGAAGGCCAACGACAAGGCGGCCGCGGCCGGCTTCAACGACCAGACCCTCGGGATGGCCGTCGCCCAGGCGGTCCGCGGCAACACGGCCGCCCAGGCGACCCTCGACGACACCGAGCGGGACGTCGTCATCAGGTCGGCCAAGCCGGCGAAGACGCTGAAGCAGCTTCGGGACCTGCCCCTGGGCCCGGTGAAGCTGGGCGACATCGCCGACGTGAAGCTGGTGGACGGGCCGGTCTCGATGACCCGCATCGACGGCCAGCGTGCCGCCACGATCACGGCGAAGCCGACCGGTGACAACACCGGCGCGGTCAGCACGGACCTCCAGGCCAAGATCAACGAGCTGACGCTCCCGGCGGGCGCGACGGCCTCGATCGGCGGTGTCTCCGAGGACCAGGACGAGGCGTTCGCCAACCTGGGCCTGGCGATGCTGGCGGCCATCGCGATCGTGTTCATGCTGCTGGTGGCGACCTTCCGCTCGCTGGTCCAGCCGCTGATCCTGCTCGTGTCGATCCCGTTCGCGGCGACCGGCGCGATCGGCCTCCTGGTGGCGACCGGCACCCCGATGGGCGTCCCCGCGATGATCGGCATGCTGATGCTGATCGGCATCGTGGTGACCAACGCGATCGTGTTGATCGACCTGATCAACCAGTACAGGCGGCAGGGCTACGGCGTCGTGGAGGCGGTGATCGAGGGGGGCCGGCACCGTCTGCGGCCCATCCTGATGACCGCGCTGGCGACGATCTTCGCGCTGCTGCCCATGGCCCTGGGCGTCACCGGCGAGGGCGGTTTCATCGCCCAGCCGCTGGCCGTGGTCGTCATCGGCGGCCTGATCACCTCGACCCTGCTGACCCTGCTCCTCGTCCCCACGCTGTACGCGATGGTGGAGCTCCGCAAGGAGCGCCGGGCGAAGAAGCGGGCGGCGAAGAGGGCGAAGAAGGCGGGCGTCCCCGACGAGCCGACGTCGGGTTCGGCCTCCGGGCCGGGTTCGGGTCCCGGCTCGGCCTCGGACGAGCCGGAACCGGCCGGCGTCTGACCTCCGGCCTGACGAATCGCCCGACCTGAGCGAAACCGGCCGGCCCGTCCCAGGAACCCTGGGACGGGCCGAGCCGTTTCTTCGGAGCGGTGCAGGCCGGGCAATCCGCCTGACATCGTCTCGGCCGCGCCTGGCCGGCAGGCCAGGGAGTGCAGGTGGGGAGCTGCGCTGGCTGGCTCGTCCGGGCCGACGGTCACCGTGCGGTGTCCGGCCGGGTCTGGCTGGTTGAGCGTCTGGGCGGCGGGCGGCGGTCTGGTCCCGGGGTGGTGCCGAAGGGGTGTGCGCAGGTGGGGAGCTGCGCTGGCTGGCTCGTCCGGGCTGGCGGTCACCGTGCGGTGTCCGGCCGGGTCTGGCTGGTTGAGCGTCTGGGCGGCGGGCGGCGGTCTGGTCCCGGCGTGTTGCCGAAGGGGCGCGTAGGCAGGAGCTGCGTCGGCTGGCTCCTCCGGGCCGACGGTCACCGTGCGGTGTCCGGACCGGGTCTGGCCGGTTGAGTGCCCGGTGGCGGGCCGCCCCGGGGCGATGCCGAAGGGGTGCGCGTCGGTCGTCAGTGGCGGTGGCGGTGGCGGGTGTTGAGGCGGGCGGCCTGACGTGTCAGGTAGTCGCGTTCGGCGAGGTCGGGCGCCTTCTGGGCCGCCTCGGCGTACAGCCGTGCCGCCGTCGGCAGGTCGCCGGCGCGTTCGTGGAGGTAGGCCGCCGCCGCGGTGTACCGGGGCAGCGAGTCGTCCAGCGCCGCGAGCGCGGCCAGCCCGGCGCGCGGTCCGTCGGCCTCGCCCACGGCCACCGCCCGGTTGAGCCGGACGATTGGGCTGTCGGTGAGGCGCGCGAGCTCGTCGTACCACTCGACGATCTGCACCCAGTCGGTCTCCTCGGCGCTGAGCGCGTCGGCGTGGAGGGCCGCGACGGCGGCCTGGGCCTGGAACTCGCCCAGCCGGTCCCGGGCGAGGGCCGCCTGGAGGATCCGCACCCCCTCGGCGATCGACGCGGTGTCCCACCGGCCGCGGTCCTGCTCGGCGAGCGGCACCAGGCTCCCGTCGGGCGCGGTCCGGGAGGCGCGCCGGGCGTGGTGCAGCAGCATGAGGGCGAGCAGCCCCGCCACCTCCGGGTGGTCGATCGTGGCCGCGAGCTGCCGGGTGAGCCGGATGGCCTCGGCGGCGAGGTCGACGTCGCCGGAGTAACCCTCGTTGAAGACCAGGTAGAGCACGCGCAGCACGGTGGCGACATCGCCGGGCTGGTCGAACCGTATGCCGGAGACGGTGCGCTTGGCCCGGCTGATGCGCTGCGCCATGGTCGCCTCGGGCACCAGGTAGGCCTGGGCGATCTGCCGGGTGGTGAGCCCGCCGACGGCACGCAGTGTGAGCGCGACCGCGGACGACGGGGTCAGCGACGGGTGGGCGCACAGGAAGTACAGCTGGAGCGTGTCGTCCACGTCGGGCGCCGACCCGGGCGCCGGCTCCTCGTCGACCAGGTCCTCGCGCCGGCGGCGGGCGCTGTCCGCCCGGACCTGGTCGAGGAACTTGCGCCAGGCCACGGTGACCAGCCAGCCCTTGGCGTCCCGCGGCGGATCGGTCGGCCACACCCGCACCGCCTCGACCAGCGCGTCCTGCACGGCGTCCTCGGCCGCCGCGAAGTCGGCTCCGCGGCGGACGAGGATCGTGAGGACGCTCGGGGTGAGGCTGCGCAGCAGTGCCTCATCCATGGAAGAGGCACTCCGCGTCCCTGGGCGCCGCGCCCAGGAACGGCCGCACCTCCAGCCACTCGTGGATCGGCTTCCCGCCCGCGCCCGGCGCCGCCGACAGCTCCCCGGCGAGCTCGACGGCCCGCTCGTAGCTGTCGACGTCGATCACCATCCAGCCGGCGATGAGGTCCTTGGTCTCGGCGAACGGCCCGTCGGTGACCGGCGGCCGCCCCTCACCGTCGTACCGGACCCACGCCCCCTCGGGCGCCAGCGCCTGACCGTCGACGAACTCACCGCTCTTCTCGAGCCGGGCCGCGAAGTCGTTCATGTACTGCACGTGCGCCGAGATCTCCTCCGGCGTCCACTGGTCCATCGGCACGTCGTTCACGGCAGCCGGGGCGCCACGGTAGTGCTTGAGAAGCAGGTACTTGGCCATGGTGTCTCTCCTCGATGCTGTGCGACCCATTCTGGTCGCGTTCACTACGGGGACGGAGCCGATACCGGGTTCTCGACATCGCGCCGGAAGTTTTTTGGCCCACCGCACATCGAGCCCGGCGAACGGTCCGACGGACCGGCCTCCGGATCTTTGTGTCTTCTGCCAGTACGGCCCTGCCCCGGCCCGCCGGAAGACTTCCCGTCACAGGCCGCGGCGTGTCCCGGGACGGGACGGTCGCGGCCCATGACGTGACGACGAAGCACAGGGGAGGACACCACGATGAGCGTGCAGCAGTACGACGAGATCGGTGAGGCGTTCGAGGGCTTCAAGTCCCTGCCGTTGACGCGGTACGGAGAGGTGCCCAGCTTTCTGGGCCTGGTCGGGGACGTGCGCGGCAAGTCGGTTCTCGACCTGGCCTGCGGCACCGGGTTCTACAGCAGGGAGTTCAAGCGGCGCGGCGCCACGGACGTGCTCGGAGTCGACATCTCCGGCGAAATGGTCGCCGCCGCGCAGCGGTTGGAGGAGGGCGACCCGCTGGGCGTGCGCTACGAGGTGGGCGACGTGGCCGAACTGCGGCCCCTTGAACGGCGCTTCGACATCGCCCTCGGGGTCCAGCTGCTCAACTACGCGCAGACCATTGCCGAGTTGGAGTCGATGTGCCGCCACGTGCACCGCGGCCTGGTGCCCGGCGGCGAGTTCTTCGTACTCGCCCAGTCGCCCGACTACCCCGGTGGCGAGCAGGCCCTGGCCAAGTACGGCTTTCTCTGCGAGCCGACCGGCGAGAAGATCGAGACCGGCCCGCGCTTCCGGGTCACAGCGCTGCTCGACCCGCCGATCTCGATCATCGGCGCCGTGCCGAGCCGCGAGCTCTACGAAGCGTCTCTGCGGGCGGCCGGATTCAGCGACCTGACCTGGGTGCCTCTGGAGGTCTCCGAGGCCGGCCTGCGCGAGTTCGGCGCGGACTTCTGGGCCGACTTCCTCGCCGAGCCGCCGCTGGAGATGCTGCGCTGCCGCGCCTGAGGGGGAAACGGACAAGGGCGGGGACCGACCATCCCGGTCGGGCCCCGCCCTCATGCCTACGGCGCTCGGTCGTCCGCTTCCGGCCCGGCCCGGCCCGGCCTGGCTACGGCAGCGCCAGCATCCGCTCCAGCGCCAGCTTCGCGAACGCCTCCGTCTCCTTGTCGACCTCGATCCGGTTGACCAGGTTGCCCTCGGCCAGCGACTCCAGGGTCCAGACCAGGTGAGGGAGGTCGATGCGGTTCATGGTCGAGCAGAAGCAGACCGTCTTGTCGAGGAAGACGATCTCCTTGCCCTCGGGCGCGAAACGGTTCGCCAGGCGCCGTACGAGGTTCAGCTCGGTCCCGATGGCCCACTTGGAGCCGGCCGGGGCGGCCTCCAGGGCCTTGATGATGTACTCGGTCGAACCGACGTAGTCCGCCGCCGCCACGACCTCGTGCTTGCACTCGGGGTGCACCAGGACGTTCACGCCCGGGATCCGCTCGCGGACGTCGTTCACCGAGTCCAGGCTGAAGCGGCCGTGCACCGAGCAGTGCCCGCGCCACAGGATCATCTTCGCGGCGCGCAGCTGGTCGGCGGTCAGCCCGCCGTTCGGCTTGTGCGGGTTGTAGACGACGCAGTCCTCCAGGGACATGCCCATGTCCCGGACGGCGGTGTTGCGCCCGAGGTGCTGGTCGGGCAGGAAGAGCACCTTCTCGCCCTGCTCGAACGCCCAGTCCAGCGCCCGTTTCGCGTTGGACGAGGTGCAGATCGTGCCGCCGTGCTTGCCCGTGAACGCCTTGATGTCCGCGGACGAGTTCATGTACGACACCGGCACGACCTGCTCGGCTATGCCGGCCTCGGTCAGCACGTCCCAGCACTCGGCGACCTGCTCGGCCGTCGCCATGTCGGCCATCGAGCAGCCGGCGGCGAGGTCGGGCAGGACGACCTTCTGGTCGTCGGACGTCAGGATGTCCGCCGACTCGGCCATGAAGTGCACGCCGCAGAACACGATGTACTCGGCCTCCGGGCGGGCGGCCGCGTCGCGGGCCAGCTTGAACGAGTCACCGGTCACATCCGCGAACTGGATGACCTCGTCGCGCTGGTAGTGGTGGCCGAGCACGAAGACCTTGTTCCCGAGCTTCTCCTTGGCCGCGCGGGCGCGCTCGACCAGGTCCGGGTCGGACGGCGAGGGAAGGTCGCCGGGACACTCGACGCCGCGCTCGCTCCTCGGGTCGGCCTCACGGCCGAGGAGCAGCAGGGCGAGGGGCGTCGGCTGTACGTCGAGCTCCTGGGTCTGGGCGGTGGTCACGACACGCACCCTTTCTGTTCTGCGGCTCGCCGGCACCGGAGAATCCGGATCCGGCGGGTCAAGCGGGACACCTTCATCGACCTTCTCGTCGATTTGACGCTATCTATCATAACTGGTTCACGTCAGTTTGACGATGGCCATCATGTCGATGTGACGTGAATCCCGGTGACGGGTCCGCGTATTCCCCAAAGAGGCGTTTTCCGCTTCGCACGCCGTGTGCGAGCATGAAGAAAGACGGAAAGACAAGCGCCCGGCCCTGGAATGAATCCGCGGCCCCGCCGGTTGCACACGTCGGCAAGCAGTCTCCGTACAACCCGGGAGAGATGTAGATGTCCGTATCGGACGAGACCAGCACCGCCACCGACGGCATCATCCTGAGTGACGCCGCCGCGGCCAAGGTCAAGGCCCTGCTCGACCAGGAAGGCCGCGAAGACCTCGCGCTGCGTGTCGCCGTTCAGCCCGGTGGCTGCTCCGGCCTGCGCTACCAGCTCTTCTTCGACGAGCGCTCGCTCGACGGCGACGTCGTCAAGGACTTCGGCGGGGTCAAGGTCGTCACCGACCGCATGAGCGCCCCCTACCTGGGCGGCGCGTCCATCGACTTCGTGGACACGATCGAGAAGCAGGGCTTCACGATCGACAACCCGAACGCGACGGGCTCCTGCGCCTGCGGCGACTCCTTCAACTGAGGCAGCCCGGCCGAGCCCGGTAAGGGCCCGCTGACACGCGGAAAGGCGGCGACCCCCTCCGACGGGGCCGCCGCCTTCCTGTGTCCGCGGACCCTTACCGGGCCCCGGACGTCTGCGGTGTCGCCGGGAGCCGCGCCCCGGGCTTCTCCAGCGGGACCGCCTGGCCGTCCGTGCCCACGACCTTCCGGTCCCCGAGCGGCTCGTCCAGTCGCACGGTCTTGTGGAACAGCTTGGCGATCTGGATGCACACCTCGCCCGACTGCGACGTCTCGGTCACCCGGACCGTCACCTCGTCGCCGCTCTCGCTCGCCGTCACCTTGTAGTCGGCGCACACCCCGCCCGTGAACGCCACGGTCAGCTCCGTGCCGTCGGCCGTGTAGCCGTCCGCCGCCACGTTCCGGACGATCGGCGACGAACTCGGCTCGTCCTTCGGCCCGCTCGGCCGCGGTGAGGCCGGTCCGGACGGCTCCTCGGACGGCGCCGACGAGGCCAGGTACTTCGGGTCGATCGCCGGATACGTCACCGTGAAGCTGTCCTGAGCGCCCGGCGACCGCACCTCGAACAGCCACGACGGCACCAGCGCCTGCCGGGCCTCCACCTGGTGCGCGGCCAGCCCGAACACCGCCTTCTCGACGGTGATGGTGTCCTCGGCCGGCGCACCCGTCGACGACTGAGCACCACAGGGCGCCTCAAGACGGTCCTTCAGCGGTACGGGGCTGGCACAGCCGCCGGTGCCCATGCGGTGGCCGGTCCCCGGCGCCGCGTTCATCAGCCCGAGCGTCTTCTCGGCGTCCAGCACGGGGTACGTGTCCCCCTTCACCGGCGCCTTCAACTGGCCGCTGCCGCCGACCACCTCGCCCTGGGCGCTCACGGTCACCCCGGTCGTCCAGCCGTACGTGGGCAGCCCGCCCACCACGGGGTTCGCGTTCACCACCCGCTGGGCGCCCATGAGCTGGCTCGCGTCGAGCTTGGCGTCGTCCTGGCCCACCGCCTTGAGCACCGGCGCGGCGGCCTTCTTGGCGGCGGCCTCGCTCACCGGGTCGTCGGCCGGCCCGGCCGGGTCCTGCCGGCAGACGGTGGTGCTCTCGCAGTTGTCGGTGCCGGGGGAGTACCGGGAGAACGTCCAGGTCCCCGGCGCCTGCCTGTTCACCTGAAGGCTGGGCCCCGCCCCGTCCGTGGCCCCGACCCGCCAGGTCTCCCCCTGCGCGAGCGGCTTCCCGTCCACCCCGAGCGCCTCGGCCAGCCGCGCCACCTCGGCCGCGCCGACCTCACCGCCCGCCCGGTACACGGGCGCCGACCCGGGCCCGTCCGGCAGCTCCCCGTCGACCTTGTAGGTGACGCCGTACGGGTTGGGCTCCCCGGGCGCGATACCGCCCGTACCGCCCGTACCGGGCTCGCTGTAGCCGTCGAGACGCAGCGGCGGCGGAGAACCGCCGTCGGCCGCCCCGGACGCCGTACCGCCGCCCGACCCACCGGACGTGCTCGCGGCGAGATAGGCCCCACCGCCCCCGACGAGCAGTACGGCGGCGGCGACGGACGCGATGATCGCGGGGGAACGGCGCCGGGGCGCATCGGAGCCATCGGCGTCGTCGGCGTCGTCGGCGGCGCCGACATCGGGAACACCGGCCGGATCCGCCCCCTCGGCACCACCGGCCTCGGCGACAGGCTCGACCTCGGCGCCGCCCTCTGCCTCGACCTCGGCCCCGACCTCGACGTCGCCTCCGGTCCGGTCCTCGTCCTCGGCGCCGGAAACGGACGTGACGTCCTCCGCACCGCCGCCCGAAGCCTCGGTACCGGCGGCGTCCGCGGCGGCCGCGCCCTTGTCCTGCCCGGCGACCTGCTCCTCGGCGGAGCCGTCGGCGCCCGTGTCGTCGTTCTCGGGTCGCTCGGTGTTCACCGCATCGCTCCTTCGGCTGCGCACATGTCCCATGACCCTGACCCGACCCTGTCAAAAGAGTCGGTCCGTCGGGTCGTATCCCGCATCCCCTTTACGGGGGACGCCGATGGGACGCAGCGGGGGAGCGCGCGGTTCCCCGAACGGCGCGGTCGGCTCAGTCGCCGTAGTCCGACATCGCGTCCAGCAGCCGCGCGGACCTCGGCGGGACGGTCACCCCGTGGATGCGTGAGGGGGAGACGGGACGGGAAAGGACACGATCGGGAGCGGCCCAGTGCGGAGCCATCCGCGCGCAGTCGCCCAGCAGTGACGCCAGGTCGACCTCCGGGTCGGCCGGAGCGGGGGCGCGGACCTCGAATTTCGTCATAGCCGCACCGTAGACACGCCGGGCCCCGTGAAGAAAGATCTACTATCGGGTAGTTTCGGCCACTTCAGAGTGCCGGTCACGAACGGTAGCGTGGACTGTCAATTCCGCCTCCCCGCAGGAGACCTCCCGCCGTGCGCATCGCAGTCACCGGCTCCATCGCCACCGACCACCTCATGACCTTCCCCGGCCGCTTCGCCGACCAGCTCGTCGCGGACCAGCTGCACACGGTCTCGCTCTCCTTCCTGGTCGACAACCTGGACGTCCGCCGGGGCGGCGTCGGCGCGAACATCGCCTTCGGCATGGGCCAGCTGGGCACGAAGCCGATCCTGGTCGGCGCCGCGGGCTCCGACTTCGACGAGTACCGGGCCTGGCTGGACCGGCACGGCGTCGACACCGGCTCGGTCCGTATCTCCGAGACCCTGCACACCGCCCGGTTCGTCTGCACCACCGACGCCGACCACAACCAGATCGGCTCCTTCTACACCGGTGCGATGAGCGAGGCCCGCCTGATCGAGCTGAAGACCGTCGCGGACCGGGTCGGAGGCCTCGACCTGGTCCTGATCGGCGCCGACGACCCCGAGGGCATGCTCCGCCACACCGAGGAGTGCCGCGCCCGCCAGATCCCCTTCGCCGCCGACTTCTCCCAGCAGATCGCCCGCATGGACGGCGACGAGATCCGGATACTGCTGGACGGCGCGACGTACCTGTTCTCCAACGAGTACGAGAAGGGCCTCATCGAGTCCAAGACCGGCTGGACGGACGCGGAGATCCTCTCCAGGGTCGGCCACCGCGTCACGACCCTCGGCTCGCGCGGCGTCCGCATCGAGCGGGCCGGCCACGACCCGATCGAGGTCGGCTGCGCGGAGGAGGAGCGCAAGGCCGACCCCACGGGTGTCGGCGACGCCTTCCGCGCGGGGTTCCTGTCGGGACTGGCCTGGGGCGTCTCGCTGGAGCGGGCCGCGCAGGTCGGGTGCATGCTCGCGACGCTCGTCATCGAGACGGTGGGGACGCAGGAGTACCAGCTGCGGCGGGGGCACTTCATGGAGCGGTTCTCGAAGGCGTACGGGGACGCTGCCGCTGAGGAGGTCCGTGAGCACCTCGGCTGAGGCCGGGTGCGGGTGCGACTACGCGGCTGCCTCGGAGGGTGCGTTGTCGGGTGCCGGTGCGTGAGGGCTGGTCGCGCACACGCGGCGGTAGCCGCATATCGACACAGCCCCGCGCCCCTAAAAAACGGGCGTTCAGCTCACCCGGCGCACGAGATAAGCCGTCCCTTCTGTCGCCGGTTCCTCCCCTACGTACTCCTGCCCCCGCATCTCGCACCACGCCGGGATGTCCAGGCGGGCGGCCTCGTCGTCGGCGATGACGCGGACCAGGCCGCCCACCGGCACGTCCCCGATGACCTTGGCGAGCTCGATGACCGGGATCGGGCACAGCTTGCCGAGGGAGTCCACGACCAGGACGTCGTCGCGTACGACCGTCTCGGTGGTCGGCGCGCCCAGCTTCTCCCGGACCCCGGCCACCGCCCCCGGCAGCACCTCCAGGAACCGCTCGACGTCCTCCGCCGCGGTGCCGAACGGCAGCGACACCCGCACATTCCCCTCACTCAGCACCCCCATCGCCCTCAGCACATGGCTGGGCGTCAGCGTGCTGCTCGTACAGGACGAACCGGAGGACACCGAGAACCCGGCGCGGTCCAGCTCGTGCAGCAACGTCTCCCCGTCGACATAGAGACAGGAGAAGGTGACGATGCCAGGGAGCCGGCGCACCGGATCGCCGACCACCTCCACGTCCGGCACCAGCCCCGGCACCTGGGCCCGGATCCGCTCCGTCAGCTCCCGCAGCCGTACCGCCTCTTGGGCAGCCTCCGCCCGCACGGCCCGCAGCGAGGCCGCCGCGGCGACGATCGCCGGGATGTTCTCGAACCCGGCCGCCCGCCCCGACTCCCGCTCGTCCGCGGGCCCTTGCGCGGCGAACCGCACGCCCTTGCGTACGACCAGCAGGCCGACCCCCGACGGCCCACCCCATTTGTGCGCACTCCCGGTCAGCACCGACCAGTCACCCTCGACGGGCCCCCACCCCAGCGACTGCGCCGCGTCCACCAGCAACGGCACCCCGGCCTCCCGGCACACACCGGCCACCTCCGCCACCGGCTGCTCGGTCCCCACCTCATGGTTGGCCGACTGCAGACAGGCGAGCGCGGTGTCCGCCCGAAGGGCATCCGCGAACCCCTGCACGCTCACGGCCCCCGCACGGTCCACCGGTACCTGCGTGACCGCCCCGCCCCCGGCCTCGTGCACATCAGCCGCATGGAGCACAGAGGAGTGTTCGACGGCAGACACCATCAGGTGACGCCCGACCCGCCGCCGCCCGGCCAACACCCCGGCGACACCCGAGTGGACGGCCTTCGTCCCCGACGAGGTGAACACCAACTCGTCGGCCCGGCACCCCACGGCCTCGGCGGCGGCCTCCCGAGCTGCGTCCAGCAGCATCCGGGCTTTGCGGCCCTCCCGGTACAGACGTGCAGGATCAGCCCACCCGTCGTCGAGCGAGGCATGGAGCGCCTGCCGGGCGACAGGATGAAGAGGAGCGCTTGAAGCAGCGTCGAAGTAGGCCACACGGCAACGCTAAACCGCCGGTCGCTGCAACGTCCCTGAAGGGGCGCGGGGAACTGCGCGAGCAACCACAACAGACCCGCAGCCGCCAATCCAGCGAACCCCCCACCCCACTAGGCCCCCCTCCCCGCGAACCCCCGGAGGGCGTCGGCTAGGGTTTGGTCCGCATAAACATCCAAACCCCTGCCCGTCGCAGGGCGGCGACCGACCCGCGAGAAGGCCAGGCCGCAGCCATACCGCGCGGGCGAGACTCTCGGGAAGGCGCTACGTGAGTCCCAACGGCTCCGACCGCTCGCCGCGGCGCCCGATGCGGCGGAAGCTGCTGCAGGCAATGACCGCGGGCCTGGTCCTGGCGACAGCCACCGGTTGCTCGTACAACTGGGAAGACTTCCCCCGCCTTGGTATGCCCACCCCGACCACGGAAGAGGCTCCGCGGATCCTCTCCCTGTGGCAGGGGTCCTGGGCGGCTGCGCTCGCCGTCGGCGTGCTCGTGTGGGGTCTGATCCTGTGGAGCGCCATGTTCCACCGGCGCAGCCGCACCAAGGTCGAGGTTCCCCCGCAGACCCGGTACAACATGCCCATCGAGGCGCTGTACACGGTGGTCCCGCTCATCATCGTCTCGGTCCTCTTCTACTTCACGGCCCGCGACGAGTCGAAGCTCCTCAGCCTCAAGGACAAGCCCGACGTCACGATCAACGTCGTCGGCTTCCAGTGGAGCTGGGCCTTCAACTACGTCGAGCCCGTCGACGGTTCCAGCGGCGACGCGAAGACGGCCAAGGAACTGGCCGCGATCCCGGACCGCTTCAAGGAAGACTTCCCGGCGAACGCCGGCGGCGTCTACGACGCGGGCACCCCGGGCACGCGGAACCCGCAGACGGGCAACCCGGGCCCCACCCTGTGGCTGCCCAAGGGCAAGACGGTCCGCTTCGTCCTCACCTCGCGTGACGTCATCCACTCCTTCTGGGTGGTGCCGTTCCTGATGAAGCAGGACGTCATCCCGGGCCACACCAACGCCTTCGAGGTGACCCCCAACCGTGAGGGCACCTTCCTGGGCAAGTGCGCCGAGCTGTGCGGCGTCGACCACTCCCGGATGCTGTTCAACGTGAAGGTCGTCTCCCCCGAGCGCTACGAGCAGCACCTCAAGGACCTGGCCAAGAAGGGGCAGACCGGTTACGTTCCCGCCGGCATCGCGCAGACGGGCCACGAGAAGAACCGGGAGACGACAAACCTGTGAGCATCCTCAACGAACCCCAGGGTGCCGCCGCAGCTGAGGACTCGTACGAGAACGAGCTGCCGGTCCGGCGTCGGCAACCCGGCAACGTCGTGGTCAAGTGGCTCACCACCACCGACCACAAGACGATCGGAACGCTGTACCTCGTCACGTCGTTCGCGTTCTTCGTGATCGGCGGCGTGATGGCGCTGCTCATGCGCGCCGAGCTGGCCCGTCCGGGTCTGCAGATCATGACGAACGAGCAGTTCAACCAGGCGTTCACGATGCACGGCACGATCATGCTGCTGATGTTCGCGACGCCGCTGTTCGCCGGTTTCACGAACTGGATCATGCCGCTTCAGATCGGCGCGCCGGACGTGGCGTTCCCGCGGCTGAACATGTTCGCCTACTGGCTCTACCTCTTCGGCTCGACGATCGCGGTGGGCGGCTTCCTCACCCCGAACGGCGCGGCCGACTTCGGCTGGTTCGCCTACTCCCCGCTGTCGGACGCGGTCCGCTCGCCGGGCATCGGCGCCGACCTGTGGATCATGGGTCTGGCCTTCTCCGGCTTCGGCACGATCCTCGGTGCGGTCAACTTCATCACCACCATCATCTGCATGCGCGCCCCCGGCATGACGATGTTCCGCATGCCGATCTTCGTGTGGAACGTGCTGCTGACCGCGGTCCTGGTCCTGCTGGCCTTCCCCGTCCTCGCGGCGGCGCTCTTCGCGCTGGAGGCGGACCGCAAGTTCGGCGCCCATGTCTTCGATGCGTCGAACGGCGGAGCGTTGCTGTGGCAACACCTCTTCTGGTTCTTCGGCCATCCAGAGGTGTACATCATCGCCCTGCCGTTCTTCGGAATCATTTCCGAAGTGATCCCGGTCTTCTCCCGCAAGCCGATGTTCGGCTACATGGGTCTGATCGCGGCGACCATCGCCATCGCGGGTCTGTCCGTGACGGTGTGGGCGCACCACATGTACGTCACCGGCGGCGTCCTCCTGCCGTTCTTCTCCTTCATGACGTTCCTCATCGCCGTACCGACCGGCGTGAAGTTCTTCAACTGGATCGGAACGATGTGGAAGGGCTCGTTGTCCTTCGAGACACCGATGCTCTGGGCGACCGGCTTCCTGATCACCTTCACCTTCGGTGGTCTGACCGGTGTCATCCTGGCCTCGCCGCCGATGGACTTCCACGTCTCCGACTCGTACTTCGTGGTGGCGCACTTCCACTACGTCGTCTTCGGCACCGTCGTCTTCGCGATGTTCTCCGGCTTCCACTTCTGGTGGCCGAAGATGACCGGCAAGATGCTCGACGAGCGCCTCGGCAAGATCACGTTCTGGACGCTGTTCATCGGCTTCCACGGCACCTTCCTGGTCCAGCACTGGCTGGGCGCCGAGGGCATGCCGCGTCGTTACGCGGACTACCTCGCGGCCGACGGCTTCACCGCTCTGAACACGATCTCGACGATCAGCTCGTTCGTGCTCGGCGCCTCGATCCTGCCGTTCTTCTACAACGTGTGGAAGACCGCCAAGTACGGCAAGAAGGTCGAGGTCGACGACCCGTGGGGCTACGGCCGCTCGCTCGAGTGGGCCACGTCCTGCCCGCCGCCGCGGCACAACTTCCTCACCCTGCCGCGGATCCGTTCCGAATCCCCGGCGTTCGACCTGCACCACCCTGAGATCGCCGCCCTCGACCAGCTCGAGAACGCCCCTCACGGTGAGAAGGCCCTCGCTGGTGGCAAGGAGGCCGGCAAGTGAAGATCCAGGGCAAGATGTTCATCTGGCTGGCCGTCTTCATCCTCGCCATGGCGATCGTCTATGGCGTGTGGTCGAAGGAGCCGGCCGGCACGACGGCGCTCTTCCTGTCCTTCGGGCTGTCCATCATGATCGGCTTCTACCTGGGCTTCACCGCCCGGCGGGTCGACACGGGCGCCCAGGACAACAAGGAAGCGGACGTCGCGGACGACGCCGGCGAGGTCGGGTTCTTCAGCCCGCACAGCTGGCAGCCGCTCTCCCTCGCGATCGGTGGCGCACTCGCCTTCCTGGCCATCGCGGTCGGCTGGTGGCTGCTGTACTTCTCGTTCCCGCTGCTGCTGATCGGCCTGTGGGGCTGGGTCTTCGAGTACTACCGCGGTGAGAACCGCACCCAGTAACACGAGCTGAGCTCACAGGAGCCCGGACACTCCGCCAGGAGTGTCCGGGCTCCCGCTTTTGGAGCAACGACTGTCACCCGTACGCCCTATCCGGCGCGCCGTGGGTGACGTGGCTTCCTAGCGTGAGGCCATGAGCCAAACACCGCGCAAGAGCACCGTCATAGGCTGCTCGCTGCTGCTGATAGCCATAGGCGCCGGCGCAGCCGGATGCAGCAGCGACGGCAACCCGCTGTCCGCCGAGCCCTACGACGCGGCCGACCAGATCGCCTTCAACGGCCCCACGGGCGACGGCAGGAAGGCCGATCCCGACAAGCCCCTGGAGATCACCGCGGAGGACTCCGACGGCCGTATCACGGACGTCACCGCCAGGGACGCCGCAGGACGCTATGTCGCGGGCGAACTCTCCGCCGACGGCACCCGCTGGCACAGCACCTCTCCGCTCGCCGCCAACGCCCGCTACACGGTCCGCGTGAGCACCGAGGACGAGGACGGCGCCCCCGGCCGCAAGGTCCTCACCTTCGACACCAGCAAGCCGACCAGCAAGAAGCACCTGACGGTGACCTTCGGCCCGAAGGCGGGCACCTACGGCGTGGGCCAGCCCGTCACGGCCGAACTGAGCCAGCCCGTCAAGGACAAGAACCAGCGCGCGACGGTCGAGCGGGCCCTCAAGGTCGAGTCCACCCCCTCCGTCGAGGGCACCTGGCACTGGGTGAGCGACAAGGAACTCCACTACCGCCCCCAGGAGTACTGGCCCGCCGGCGCCGTCATCCAGGCCCGCAGCAACCTCGACGGCATCAAGATCAGCGACCGCCTCTGGGGCGGCAAGGTCAAGCCCCTGCGCATCACCATCGGCGACCAGGTCATCGCCGTCACCGACGCCGCGACCCACCAGCTGACGCTCTACCGCAACGGCGAGGAGGTCCGCTCGATCCCCGTCACGACCGGCAAGCCCGGCTTCGAGACCCGCAACGGCGTCAAGGTCGTACTGGGCAAGGAGTACTTCGTACGCATGCGCGGCACGAGCATCGGCATAGCCGAGGGCTCCGCGGACTCGTACGACCTACCCGTCTACTACGCCACCCGCGTGACCTGGAGCGGCGAATACGTCCACGCCGCCCCCTGGTCGGTCGGCTCCCAGGGCTACGCCAACGTCAGCCACGGCTGCACCGGCATGAGCACCGCCAACGCCGCCTGGTTCTTCGAGAACATCCGCGAGGGCGACATCGTCAAGGTCATCAACTCGTACGGCAACACGATGGAACCGTTCGGCAACGGCTTCGGCGACTGGAACGTCGAATGGAAGAACTGGCGCAACGGCAGCGCCCTGCTGGGCGGCACCCCAGAGGGCCCGAGCCCGTCGGACCGGGCAAGACTGAGGCCACAGAGCGTTTAGACGGACTGGGCGACGGCCGACCTCAAGGGGCGCGGGGAACTGCGCGACCAGCCACAGCGGCTCCCGCAGTCGCCCACGAACCTCAAGCCGCCGAGCTCCTAGGCACTCTGAAGCTTCTTCGTCCGCAGCAGAGAAGCCAACGCCCCCGCGAACTCCACCGGCTCCACCGGCAAGGTGACCGCCGCCTCGGCCCGACTCCACGTCGCCAGCCACGCATCCTGCGGCCGCCCGATCAGCAGCAGCACCGGCGGGCAGTTGAACACCTCGTCCTTGATCTGCCGGCAGACCCCCATGCCCCCCATGGGCACGGCCTCACCGTCCAGCACACAGACGTCGATGCCCCCCTTGTCCAGCTCCTTGAGGACGGCGGCCGGCGTCGCACACTCCACGAACCGCACCACAGGCACGTCCGGAGCGGGCCGGCGCCCGGTGGCCAACCTCACCTGCTCGCGGGTGTTGGAGTCGTCGCTGTAGACCAGCACCGTGGCGGTCGGCTGCATTGTTCCTCCGTGACGTCAGCGTCGTAAGGACAGGCCCGTTGGGCCGGATGCTACTCCCTTGAACACCACGTCAACACCGGTATGAACGGGGAAGACACTCCGAACGGCACCCCCCGGAGTGAGGGCGGGATAAGCGACCGACATAATGTCGGTCGTGGCGACAGCAACGACAGTAGACAAGGGTCACGCGCACCCGTCGGTCAACCGACCGAACCTCACCAGCGTCGGAACCATCATCTGGTTGAGTTCCGAGCTGATGTTCTTCGCGGCCCTCTTCGCGATGTACTTCACCCTGCGATCGGTGACGGGTCCCGATTTCTGGCACGAGAAGGCCGAGGCCCTGAACTTCCCGTTCTCGGCGACGAACACCACCATCCTGGTGCTCTCCTCCCTCACCTGCCAGCTCGGCGTGTTCGCCGCCGAGCGCGGTGACGTGAAGAAGCTCCGGGGCTGGTTCATCGTCACCTTCGTCATGGGTGCGATCTTCATCGGCGGTCAGGTGTACGAGTACACCGAGCTGGTCAAGCACGAGGGCCTCTCGCTCTCGTCCGACCCGTACGGCTCGGTCTTCTACCTGACCACCGGCTTCCACGGCCTGCACGTGACGGGCGGACTCATCGCCTTCCTGCTGGTCCTCGGTCGCACCTACGCGGCGAAGAGGTTCACGCACGAGCAGGCGACCGCCGCGATCGTCGTGTCCTACTACTGGCACTTCGTCGATGTCGTCTGGATCGGCCTCTTCGCCACGATCTACATGATCAAGTAGCCGGGCCCGATCCCGCGCGCGTTCCACAAACGCACACACCGCAAGCATCGACGCAGAAGATCCTGACACCGGGGTAATCCGTGAAAAAGCTCTCCGCACGACGACGCCATCCGCTGGCGGCGGTCGTCGTCCTACTCCTCGCGCTGGCGTGCACGGGGGGGCTGTACGCCGTGTTCGCTCCCGCGGACAAGGCGCAGGCCGAGGAAACCGCCCAGTCCCTCACCATCGAGGAGGGCAAGAAGCTCTACACCGTCGGCTGCGCCAGCTGCCACGGAACCGATGGTCAGGGAACCTCTGACGGTCCGAGCCTGGTGGGTGTCGGCGCCGCAGCCGTCGACTTCCAGGTCTCGACGGGCCGTATGCCGGCCGCCACCTCCCAGGGCGCCCAGGTTCCGGCCAAGAAGAACATCTACTCGCAGGCCGAGATCGACCAGCTCGCGGCGTTCATCGCCTCGCTGGGTGCCGGTCCGTCCGTCCCGACCGAGGAGCAGTACGGCCCCGAGGGCGCGGACATCGCCAAGGGCGGCGAGCTCTTCCGCAACAACTGCGCCCAGTGCCACAACTTCACCGGCAAGGGCGGCGCGCTGACGAAGGGCAAGTACGCCCCGAGCCTTGAGAACGTCGACCCCAAGCACATCTACGAGGCCATGCAGACCGGCCCGCAGAACATGCCGTCGTTCCCCGACACCACGCTGTCGGAGCAGAACAAGAAGGACATCATCGCGTACCTGCACGCGGTCAACAGCGACGAGACGGTCAACCCGGGTGGTCTGGAGCTGGGCGGCCTCGGGCCGGTCAGTGAGGGCCTCTTCGCCTGGATCTTCGGGCTCGGTGCACTGATCGCGGTCGCCGTCTGGGTCGCCGCTCGGACCGCAAAGGCCAAGAAGTCATGAGTAGCCAAGACATTCCAGAAGAGAACCTGCCCGCTGAGCAGGACGCCCACGTCGCGGTAGCGGACGAGAAGAACCCCTTCGCCGACCCCGGTCTGCCGCCCCACGAGCACCGGATCCAGGACATCGACGAGCGGGCCGCCAGGCGGTCCGAGCGCACGGTCGCCCTGCTGTTCACGGTGTCGATGCTGGCCACCGTCGGCTTCATCGCCTCGTACGTGGCGATCCCGCACGACAAGTCGGTCTTCGTCTTCCCGATCGGTCACCTCAACGCGCTGAACTTCGCGCTGGGTCTGACCCTCGGTACGGCGCTGTTCTGCATCGGCGCGGGCGCGGTCCACTGGGCCCGCACCCTGATGTCCGACGTGGAGGTCGCCGACGAGCGGCACCCGATCGCGGCGGAGCCCGAGGTCAAGGCCAAGGTCATGGCCGACTTCAAGCAGGGCGCCAAGGAGTCCGCGCTGGGTCGCCGCAAGCTGATCCGCAACACGATGTTCGGTGCGCTGGCCCTGTTCCCGCTCTCCGGCGTCGTCCTCCTGCGTGACCTCGGCCCGCTGCCCGGGACCAAGCTGCGCCACACCCTGTGGTCCAAGGGCAAGCTGCTCGTCAACATGAACACCGACGAGCCGCTGCGTCCCTCGGACGTCGCGGTCGGCTCCCTCACCTTCGCCAAGCCGGAGGGCCTGGAGGAGCACGACCACGACTTCCAGAACGAGATCGCCAAGGCCGCCCTGATGATCGTCCGGCTCCAGCCCGACGACATCAAGGACAAGCGCGAGCTCGAGTGGTCGCACGAGGGCATCGTCGCGTACTCGAAGATCTGCACCCACGTCGGTTGCCCGATCTCCCTGTACGAGCAGCAGACGCACCACGTGCTCTGCCCCTGTCACCAGTCCACCTTCGACCTCTCCGACGGTGCCCGAGTGATCTTCGGCCCCGCCGGCCACGCCCTGCCGCAGCTGCGCATCGGCGTGAACGACGAGGGCTACCTCGAGGCGCTCGGCGACTTCGAAGAGCCCGTCGGTCCTGCATTCTGGGAGCGCGGATGAGCACTACAGAGACCACCGAGTCCCGCTCTCGCGGGAAGGCACCGGCCGGCGAGCGGGTAGCCGACTGGGCCGACGGCCGGCTGGGGATCTACTCCCTGGCCAAGGCCAACATGCGCAAGATCTTCCCCGACCACTGGTCGTTCATGTTGGGTGAGGTCTGCCTCTACAGCTTCATCATCATCATCCTCACGGGTGTGTACCTGACGCTGTTCTTCCACCCGTCGATGAACGAGGTGGAGTACCACGGCAGTTACGTCCCGCTCCAGGGACAGCTCATGTCGGAGGCGTTCAGCTCCACGCTGCACATCTCCTTCGACGTCCGCGGCGGTCTGCTGATCCGGCAGATCCACCACTGGGCGGCGCTGATCTTCCTCGCGGGCATGTTCGTGCACATGATGCGCGTGTTCTTCACGGGCGCGTTCCGCAAGCCGCGTGAGATCAACTGGCTGTTCGGCTTCCTGCTGTTCGTCCTGGGCATGTTCACCGGTTTCACCGGCTACTCGCTCCCGGACGACCTGCTCTCCGGCACGGGTGTGCGCTTCACCGAGGGCGCGATCCTGTCCATGCCGATCGTCGGCACGTACATCTCGTTCTTCCTCTTCGGCGGCGAGTTCCCGGGCGTCGACTTCGTGGCCCGCTTCTACTCGATCCACATCCTGCTGCTGCCGGGCATCATGCTCGGTCTGGTGGTCGGCCACCTGATCCTGGTCTTCTACCACAAGCACACGCAGTTCGCGGGCCCCGGAAAGAACAACAAGAACGTCGTCGGCATGCCGCTGCTGCCGGTCTACATGGCCAAGGCCGGAGGCTTCTTCTTCCTGGTCTTCGGTGTCATCGCGGTCATCGCGGCCGTCGCGCAGATCAACCCGATCTGGGCCATGGGCCCCTACCGGCCGGACCAGGTGTCCACGGGCGCCCAGCCCGACTGGTACATGGGCTTCGCCGAGGGTCTGGTCCGGTACATGCCGGGCTGGGAGGTCAACTTCTGGGGCCACACGCTCGTCCTGGGCGTGTTCATCCCGCTGGTCCTCTTCGGTCTGGTCCTGGGGGCCATCGCGGTCTACCCGTTCATCGAGTCCTGGGTCACCGGCGACAAGCGCGAGCACCACATCCTGGACCGCCCGCGCAACGCCCCGACGCGTACCGCGTTCGGCGTCGCCTGGGTCACGGTGTACATGATCGGTCTGGTCGGCGGTGGCAACGACCTGTGGGCCACCCACTTCCACCTGTCGATCAACGCGGTCACCTGGTTCGTCCGGATCGGCTTCTTCGTCGGACCGGTCCTCGCGTTCATCATCACCAAGCGGATCTGCCTCGGCCTCCAGCGCCGGGACAAGGACAAGGTGCTGCACGGCCGCGAGTCGGGCATCATCAAGCGCCTGCCGCACGGTGAGTTCATCGAGGTGCACGAGCCGCTCAGCCAGGACGCGCTGCACACCCTCACCGCGCACGAGCAGTACAAGCCGCTCGAGATCGGCCCGACGGTCGACGAGAACGGCGTCGAGCGCAAGGTGAAGGGCTCCGAGAAGCTGCGCGCCAAGCTCAGCAAGTCCTACTTCGGTGAGGACGGCCAGATCCCCAAGCCGTCCGTCGAGGAGTACAAGGAGATCACGAGCGGCCACGGCCACCACTGACGCTCCGCTGATGGCGCCGCGTTGGGTGCGTTGTCGTCCGCGGCTCCGTCGTGGCTGGTCGCGCAGTTCCCCGCGCCCCTGAAGGGGCGCGGCGGACCGCGATCTTGCCAGTACCGCTAGCTACGCCACGGTTGAAGGGCCCCGTCCGTTGTTCGGACGGGGCCCTTCGCCGTGCCCCGCGGCTGGATAGGGTGGACCCCGTTGAGACTCGTGTCCCGTAGTGCGGGACGCCACAACTGACCCAGGAGCGGCTTATGAGCGCTGTGACCCCCGCTGGAGGCGACACCGCGGCGGGCCGTTCCTGGCCCGAGGTGCTGAGTGCCCTGCTCGCCGGAGAGGACCTGAGCGCCGGAGACACGGCCTGGGCGATGGACCGCTTCATGAGCGGCGAGGCCTCGGACGCGCAGATCGCCGGCTTCATGGTGGCGCTGCGGGCCAAGGGCGAGACCGTCGAGGAGATCAACGGTCTCGTGGAGGCGATGTACGCCCACGCGCAGCCGCTGGACATCCCCGGGCCGGCCGTCGACATCGTCGGCACGGGCGGCGACCGGGCCAAGACGGTCAACATCTCCACCATGTCCGCCATCGTGATCGCGGGCGCCGGCGCGAAGGTCGTCAAGCACGGCAACCGCGCGTCGTCCTCCGCGAGCGGCTCGTCCGACGTGCTGGAGAAGCTCGGCATCAACCTGGACCTGTCGCCGCAGGGCGTGGCACGGGTGGTGGACGAGGCCGGCATCACCTTCTGCTTCGCCGCCAAGTTCCACCCCTCGATGCGCTTCGTCGGTGGCGTACGGCGGGACCTGGGCATCCCGACCTCGTTCAACCTCCTCGGCCCGCTGACCAACCCGGCCCGCGTCACCGCCTCCGCCGTCGGCTGCTTCGACACCCGGATGGCGGGGCTCATCGCCGGCGTACTGGCCGAGCGCGGCTCCTCCGCGCTGGTGTTCCGCGGCGACGACGGCCTCGACGAGCTGACGACGACGGCCACGTCGAAGGTGTGGGTGGTCCGCGACGGCAAGGTGACCGAGGAGGCCTTCGACCCGCGCGACGTGGGCATCGAGCTGGTGCCGGTGGAGGCGCTGCGCGGCGCCGACGCCTCCTACAACGCCGACGTGGCGCTGCGCCTGCTGAACGGGGAGACAGGGCCCGTACGGGACGCCGTACTGCTCAATTCGGCCGCCGCACTGGTGGCGCTGAACCCGACGGACGCCCCGCTCACCGAGCAGCTCCGCGCCGGGATGGCGCGGGCGGCGGAGTCGATCGACTCGGGGACGGCGAAGCGGACGCTGGACCGCTGGGTGGCTGCCAGCAACGCGTAGTCGATACGCATGTGGTCCCGCGATTCGGACATGAGTTGCGGGACCACGATCATTTCGCGTACGTTCTCGACAGGTCATGAGTGACAGTCATGAGGCCCCGGCCGACTGTCCGGCAACCCTCCGTCCGTGGCGGGGTGCCCCGGGTGAAGACCAGGCCGTAGGCAGCGAGGTCTACGGCAAGCGCGGGCCCCTCTCGAAACCAGGGGTCCTGGTCGTTCGAGGGAGTCTTCCGTGAGCAAGCGAATGCGATAGGGCTGCCGAGCCCCGCCTCCGCGCACCCCTTTTCTCTTTTTCCGCATGCCCTCAACTCGCATGCCTCTCACGGGAGTTCCCCATGTCTGTCTCCACCGCTGCCCTCGACCAGGCCATTTGCACCCCCCTGCCCGTTCTGGGCCGTGATGTCACCGTCCCGCTCGTCACCGGCGGCGAGGTCACCTACGCGGCGCTCGACTACGCCGCCAGCGCCCCGGCCCTCCAGCGCGTCTGGGACGACGTCGCCGCCTACGCGCCGTACTACGGCAGCGTCCACCGCGGGGCCGGCTACCTCTCCCAGCTCTCCACCGACCTGTTCGAGAACGCCCGCAGGACGGTCGCCGAGTTCCTCGACTGCCGGGACGGCGACCAGGTGGTGTTCACCCGGTCCACCACCGACTCCCTGAACCTCCTCGCCGCCGCCCTCCCGGCCGACTGCCAGGTCTTCGTCTTCGAGACCGAGCACCACGCCTCCCTGCTGCCGTGGACGAACGCGCAGGTCACCTACCTCAACGCGCCCCGCACCCCGCGCCAGGCCGTCGAGACCCTGGAGCGCGCCCTGGCCGGCCGAGACCCCTACGGCCCGGCCCTGGTCTGTGTCACCGGCGCCTCGAACGTCACCGGTGAGCTGTGGCCCGTACGGGAACTCGCGGCCGCCGCCCATGCCCACGGCGCCCGGATCGTGCTCGACGCGGCCCAGCTCGCTCCGCACCACCCGGTGAGCGTCCAGGACCTCGACGTCGACTGGGTCGCCTTCTCCGGCCACAAGCTGTACGCCCCGTTCGGCTCCGGCGTCCTCGCCGGCCGCGCCGACTGGCTGCGGGAGGCCGAGCCGTACCTCGCGGGCGGCGGCGCCAGCCGCAAGGTCACGCGGCGCGAGGACGGGGGAGTGGACGTCGAGTGGCACGAGAGCGCCGCCCGCCACGAGGCCGGCTCCCCGAACGTCATCGGCGCCTACTCCATCGCCTCCGCCTGCAAGGCGCTGACGGAGGCGGGCTTCGACACGCTGGTCGCGCGCGAGCAGTACCTGATCGAGAAGGTGCGGGCCGGTCTCGCCGAGGTCCCCGAGGTCCGGATCCTCTCCCTCTTCGGCGACGACGCCCCGCGCGTCGGTGTGATCTCCTTCGTCGTCGACGGCTGGAACAGTTCCCACTTCGCCGCCGCCCTCTCCGCGGAGTACGGCATCGGGGTGCGCGACGGCCTGTTCTGCGCCCACCCGCTGGTCCGCACGCTGATGGGCAGCGACCCGCAGACCCAGGGCGAGTGCGGCGCCCCGGAGGCGGCTCCCGGCGAGAAGTCGCTCAACGCGATCCGGGTGAGCTTCGGGGCCGGTACGCCGGACGAGCACGTCGAGCGGTTCGTGAACGCCGTGAAGGAGCTCGTGACGGACGGCGCGAAGTGGAACTACCGGACCGAGGACGGGCGTTGCGTGCCGGACACCTCCGCGTGAGCCGGTAGCCGGGCGCCCAGCAGGATCATCCGCAGGGCGCGTTCGGTGGCGTCCGTGAGGAGTTCGGAGGCCCGCACCAGGGCCTCCGCCAGAGCCATCGGCGCCGGCAGGATCCCGCTGAACGCGTCCACGCCCGGCACGTCGTGGGCGCCCTCGCCGAGGGTGCCCGCCAGCACGAGCACCGGACGGCCGTACAGCTTGGCCCGGCGGGCCACCTCGGCCGGGACCTTGCCCTTGGGTGTCTGGTGGTCCAGGGCGCCCTCGGCGGTGACGACCAGGTCGGCGCGGGCGAGGCGGGCGTCCAGGTCGAGGTGGTCAAGCAGTACGTCGAAGCGGGGGAGGAGGCGGCCGCCCAGCGCCGCGAGGCCCGCGCCCAGGCCTCCCGACGCCCCGGTGCCGGGGCCCTGGCGCAGATCGGTGCCTCCCAGATCGCGGGTGAGGACGTCCGCCCAGTTCTCCAGCCCCGCCGACAGCTCCTCCACCTGCGCGGGCGTCGCCCCCTTCTGCGGACCGAAGACACGGGCCACACCGCGCTCGCCGCACAGCACGTTGTACGGGTTGCAGGCGACCAGCAGCTCCACGTCCCGCAGCCGCGGGTCCAGGCCGGCCGGGTCGAGCCGGGCGAGCCGCGTCAACTCGCGCCCGCCGCGAGGGAGTTCGAAGCCGACGGCGTCCAGCAGCCGGGCGCCGAGCGCCTGGAGGGCTCCCGCACCCCCGTCCGACGTACCCGAGTCGCCGCAGCCGACCAGGATCCGCCGTACGCCCGTGTCGAGCGCGGCCCGGATCAGCTCGCCGACGCCGTACGTCGTCGTGGCCCCCGGATCGCGCAGGGCGCGGGGCACCAGGGACAGCCCGGCCACGGCGGCCATCTCCACGACCGCCGTGTCCCGGGAGCCGAGCAACGCGAAGTGCGTGCCGACGGTCTCGCCGACGGGACCGGTCGCGGGCAGCGCGACAAGCCGCCCACCGGTCGCGGCCGCCAACGAGGCGGCAGTGCCCTCACCCCCGTCCACCAGCGGGATCAGGTCCAGTTCGGCGTCCGGCAGAACCCGGCGAACGCCGTCGGCGATGGCATCGGCGGCGGCTTGGGCGGACAGCGACTCCTTGAAGCCACTGGGGGCGACGACGACGCGGGTCAGCATCAGAGGCCTCCTGAGCAGATCGGATACGGAAGGGACAACGCCCTGCTTTCAGGGGCGCGGGGCTGTGACATATGCGGCTCCGCCGCGTGGGCGCGACCAGCCACGACGGCGCCGCACACAGCCGACAACCCATCGCGGCACTCTCATCTCGTCACCGGCACACCAAGCACCGGCCACACCACAACGGCGAACAGCAACACAAGCCCGGCAGTCAGCGGAGCCAACACCGCGGACAGCCGCAAAAGGTCGCGCGGCGCATACGTCGGCGTCCCGGGCAGGTCGGAGAAGAGCGTCACCGGCTTCGCGGAAGCCGGCAGCGTGTGGCAGAACCCGGCCGCCGCAGTGGACGCGAGCGCCGCCGCGACCGGATTCACCCCGGCCCCCACCGCCGCCGCGACCACCAGCGGCACCAGCACCGACGACCGGGCCGACCGGGACTGCAGGACCAGATGGGCCGCCGTACTGACCAGGATCACCACAGCCAGGAACCACATCGGGCTCACGCCCGTCGGAAGTCCCTCCACCAGCCACTTCGCCGCCCCGGAGTCGGCGAGCGCCACGCCCATCGCCATCGTCGCCGCCATGAACAGCAGCAGCGACCACGGCACCGTCTTCAGCGCGTCCTTCAGATGCACGGTGCCGAGCGCCGGCGAGGCCGCCACGACCGCGCCGATCAGCGCCACGACGGCGGGCGGCACGCGGTGCAGCGGCTCGCTGCACCACAGCACGACGACCGTGCCGAGCAGCAGCGCGCACCGCTTCTCGGCCTGCGACCAGGGCCCGGTGACCGGGGCGTCACTGTGCTCCTGGATCTGCTCGGGCGTGATGTGCACGGCGCCCTTGCGGTCGGCGCGTCGCGTGGTCGTCAGGAGTACGGCCTCGGCGGCCAGATGGGACGAGGCCACGGCGAGGGGCAGGCCCAGCAGCAGCCACTCCGTGAAGCCGATCCGGTCACCCGTCGCCTGCCACAGCACCGACACGGTGATCAGATGCGCGCCCGCCCCGATCAGGGTCGCCACCGCCGACAGCAGGATCACGGTCGGGAACAGCAGCGCCAGCATCACGACCAGTCGTTTCCGGCCGGCCAGCACCTTGGCGAGCGCGAGGAACACCGGCAGCGCGAGCGCGGCCCGCCCGGAGGTGGCCGGCACCGCGAACGCCGTGACGACCAGGGCGGCAGTGGTCAGGTGCACGAGCTGCCGTACGGTGCGCGCCCCGCCCACCAGAAACGCCGCCGCCCGCCCCGCGAGCCCGGTCCGGGTCACCGCCGCCGCCAGCACGAAGGAGCAGATCAGCAGCCACACCGTGGAGTCGCCGAGGGTGCCGAACAGGGTGTCGCTGCTGATCACCCCGGTCACCGTGAGCGCGAGCCCGGCGCCGAGCGCGATGTACGTGTCGTCGACCGGCGTGCCGATCCAGGCGCAGGTCGCCAGCGCGAACACGGCGAGGGTGAGACGGGCGTCGGCGCCGAGTCCCGGGAAGTTGCCGGGCACCGCGAGCAGTGCGCACAGGGAGAGCGCCACGCACAGGGCCGCGCCCAGCCGGAGGTTCAGGGTCACGTCATCGAGGGTTCACCTCCGCCGTGAGCCCTTGATGAGCCGTAGATGAAGGAGACTTCACGCGGACCGGGGACCTCAGGCGGACAGGCGGTACCCGACGCCGCGCACCGTCTCGACCCGTTGGGCGCCGAGCTTCTTGCGCAGCGCCCGTACGTACACGTCCACGATGTTCGAACCCGGGTCGAAGTCGTAGCCCCACACGTGCGACAGGATCTGCTCGCGGGACAGTACCTGCCCCGGATGCCTCAGGAACAGCTCCAGCAGCACGAACTCACGGGCCGTCAGGTCCACGGTCCGCTCGTCGGCCCGCGCCCGCCGGGTGCGCAGGTCCAGTGTCAGCGAGCCGGACCGCAGCACCGTCACCTCCGGCGCCCTGGCCGCCGTACGCAGTCGCAGCCGCACCCGGGCGAGCAGTTCCTCGAAGCGGAACGGCTTGGTCATCCAGTCGTCGGCGCCGCCCTCCAGACCGGCCACCGTGTCCCGTACGGAGTCCCGCGCGGTCAGCACGATCACCGGGACCGTCACCCGGGCCTCGCGCAGCTCCCGCAGCACCGTGAAGCCGTCGCGGCCGGGCAGGCCGATGTCCAGGACGACCAGGTCGAAGCCGCCGGTCAGCGCGTACTCGTACGCGGCGTCGCCGTCGCCGACGACGGTCGTGGTGAAGCCGTTGGAGCGCAGGCCCTTCTCGACGAAGGAGGCGATCCTGTCCTCGTCCTCGACGATGAGAATGCGGTTCACGTGTGTGCCTCTCCCAGGAGCAGGACGAAGGTGGCGCCGCCGCCTTCGGTGTCGCGCAGCCGTACCCGGCCGCCGTGGGCCTCCGCGATGGCCCGGACGATCGACAGGCCGAGCCCGGCACCGGAGCCCCGGGCGCCGCGCCGGGACGTACCGCGCCGGAACCGTTCGAAGATCACCTCGCCGTCCTGTGGCTGGACCCCGCAGCCGGAGTCGGCGACGTACAGCTCGATGCCCGGCCCGTCGGCGCGCGAGCCGATCCGGACGGTCTGGCCGGGCGCGGTGTGCTGCACGGCGTTCTGGGCGAGCTGGACCATGGCCTGGGTGATGCGCTGCGGGTCCAGCGCGGCCTCGACGTCGGCGACCTCGGCGAGCTGCCAGTCCCGTTCGCCGAGAGTGCGGGCCTTGACGTAGACGTCGGCGGTGAGTTCGGCGAGCTGGACCGGCTCCGGGGTGACGAAGTCGGGGCGCTCGGCCTTGGCGAGCAGCAGCAGGTCCTCGACGATCCGGCTCATCCGGTCGAGCTCGTCGGTAACCAGCCTTATGGTCTCCTCGCGCTCGGCCGGGTCGTCGCCCATCAGCTCCAGATGGCCGCGCACGATGGTGATCGGGGTGCGCAGCTCGTGGCCCGCGTCGTCGACGAACTCGCGCTGGGCGGCGAAGGCGCGCTCCAGCCGGTCGAGCATGTCGTTGAAGGTCTCGGCGAGCGCGGCGATGTCGTCCCGCCCGTGCACCGGGATACGACGGGTGAGGTCCTGCTCGGTGAGCTGTGCCGCCGCGGTGCGCACCAGCCGCACCGGCTTGAGGATGCGGCCCGCCACCGCCCAGCCGATGCCGGTCGTCATCAGCAGGGCGACCCCGGAGATGGCCAGCAGGATACGGAACTCCTCGTTCACCGCGGCCTGTTCGCGCCCGGGGTGGAAGGCGACGACGAACGCCGCCTCGGCCTCGCCGCCGGCCCGGGCGACCGCGACCTTGGCCCAGCGGATCTCGCCCGAGGCCCGGTGCAGCGTGCCCGTCGCGTCGGGCGAGTCGAAGATGCGGCGGCGGGCGTCGGCGTCCTTGTGCAGCGGCACGGCGACGGGGATGTCACGCGGCTGGCGGAACTGTGCCGGGGCAGCGCCCGGGCGGTCCACCAGGCCGATCAGCTCCTCGTCCGGGTCGGCGTACTGCCGTACCAGGAACTCCACCAGCAGCCGGGACGGGTCGGTGAACGGACGGCCGGTCTCCGGGTCGACGCCCCGCTCCTCGAAGTTGGCGAACTCCCCGGCCTCCTGCGCCAGCAGCCCGTTCACCCGATGGTCGACGTCCCGCAACAGGATCGACCGTGTGGTCGTCGCCACGGACACGAGCCCCACGGCCATGACGAACAGCAGCCAGAGCAGGATGCGAACCCGGGCGGAGATCCGGCGGCGCACCGGGCTGGCGGGTGTCGGCATCAGACACATTCCTCAGGGCCGTACGTCGCACAGAGCGCTCAGCCGTCGTCCCCGGGCTCGCCGCGGTCGTCGTCACCCGTCTCCCGGCCGGGGCCGTCGTCGGCGTCGTCGTCGCTCGTGGGGCTGTCGGTCACCGGGGGCCGGGAGACGACCTCGTCGCTCGGCGTCGGCGTGGGCCGGGGCGGTGTCGGCGTGGGGGAGCCGCTGTCCAGCTCCACCTTGGCCGGGACCTTGGGGGACTCCGGGTTGTCGGTGAGGGCGAAGCTGGTCGCGGCGATGCCGAGCGGAATCGCCACTACGGCGGCCAGCGCCGCGATCCGGTGCGAGAAGACCATGCGGTCGAGCCTGCCCCTGCCACCCGGCGGTCAGGATGAGCCCAGGATGAAGAACTCTTCATCTTGGGCCGCCCGTGTCAGCTGTCCAGCCCGATGGCGAACGCGGCCTCGATGTCGTGCTGCGAGTACGTACGGAACGCCACGTGCGTGTCCGTCGCCTCCACCCCGGGGATCTTGCTGATCCGGCCCGGGATGACCTCGGCGAGATCCTCGTGCCGCTTCACCCGCACCATGGCGATCAGGTCGTACGTACCGGTGACCGAGAAGACCTCGGTGACGCTCTCCAGCGAAGCGATCCGCTCCGCGATCTCGGGGATCCGGTCCACGCTGGTCTTGATCAGGACGATCGCGGTGATCACGGCTGGTTCTCTCCCTCGGAGGCCGAAGCTGGGGCGGCCTTCACTCTAGTCGCCCACCCGTCTCCCACCACCGCCCTTCCAAGGCCGCGCTACGCGCCCTCCTTTCTCCCTGAAGCGGGCCCACGCGTAGCCGAAGCCCAGTCCGAAGCCCACCAGGTGCGCCAGATAGGCCACCCCGGGCCCCTGGTCGGCCCGCCCCGCCGCCACCCACTGCAGGGCCGCCCAGAAGGGCAGCACGACCCACGCCGGGAACCGCAGCGGCAGGAAGAGCAGAAACGGCAGCAGGCTTGTCACGCGCGCCCCGGGGAAGAGGAACAGGAAGGCGCCCAGAACCGCCGAGATCGCCCCGGACGCGCCGACCAGGGACTGGGTGGAGTCGTCGTTGGCGGCCGCGTAGCCCAGCAGGGCCAGGTAGCCGCAGCCCAGGTAGAAGAGCGTGAACTGGACGCGGCCCATCCGTTCCTCGGTCATCACGCCGAAGACGTAGAGGAAGAGCATGTTGCCGAGCAGGTGCACCCAGCTGCCGTGCACGAACAGGGCCGTGGCGGGGGTCAGGGCGGCCCGGGGCGAGCCCTCGAACAGTTCCGCGGGCACGACGCCCCAGCGGTGGAAGTAGGCCCGCTGCGTGGCGAGCAGCTCGTCACCGGTGCCGTACGCCGGACCGAGCCCGGCCGCCGGGCCGATCAGGAAGACCAGGCAGCACCCGGCGATCAGGGCGTGGGTCACCGGCGCCGACGGCACCCGGACCACGTTGCCGAAACGGGCCGGGAAGCGCACCGTGCGCCAGTTGCCGATCATGAATACAGAGCATGACGTAACGGGACGCACGTGCACAGACCGCCTCGCCGCCGGGGAGGTCCTGGGGACGAACGGGCGACGAGTACCCGCCAGGCCGTAGGGTAACGAGCCACACGCACCGGGGAGCCCGGCGCGTCGCTGACAATAGAGACCTAGAGGAAAGAGCACGGTCACGATGACGGTTCCCCTGCCGACCGACACCACGCGGTGGCGCTGCACCCTCTGCGGCAACCTCACGCGTTTCGACGTGACGCGCTCGTCCAGGGTCGTGGAGTACATGCACCTCGATCTGGCCGGCGAGCCCAAGGTCGAGGAGCGCGAGGTGCTCAGTGAGACCATCGAGTCGGTGCGCTGCCGCTGGTGCAACGCCGTGGACAAGGTGGAACTCGTGGACAGGCCGGGCGCCGGCTCCTGAGGGGAGCGGGCCCCGCACAGCATTGGGGTGTGACGGATGGTGGAGACACAAGGCGGGGGGCCGGGCGACGGCGCCGCCGAGGTGCTCGACCGTCCGCTGCCCGACGGCGTACGGCGCAGAGTCGTGCAGATCGTGTCCGACGGGTTCGGCGGACTGACGGTCGGCGAACTGCCCGCGCAGCTCAGGCAGTACGCCCGGTTCGCCCCGAACCGCCGGACGAAGTTCGCCGGCAACGCGATGGCGGCGGCGCTGGAGACCGATCCGCTGTTCCGTCAGCGCATCGGTGAGAAGTTCAGAGAGGTCCAGCCGGAACTCGCCGGCGCCCTCGACTCCGGTTCGGTGCCCGCGGCCGCGGACCCGCTCGACGTGGCGGCCGCGGCCTATGTTCTGCGGCCCACCGGCTGGGTCAAGCTGGTCACCGCGGCCGGCGAGGAGGCCCAGCGGGCCGACGCCGAGCGCGCCGACGACGAGACCCGCGCCGAGCTGGAGCGGCTGCGCGAGGAGCTCGCCCACGCCCGTGAGCACACCCGGCACGAGACCGAGCGGCTGCGCACCGAGCTGGACACGGCGAAGAAGGAAGCCGAATCGCTGCACCGGAAGCTGCGCTCCGCGCTCAGCGACGTCAAGCGCGGCGAGGCCGCCCTGCGCAAGGTCCGGGGCGAGATCGAGACCGTACGCGCCGAGGGCCACGCCCATGTCTCCGCCGCCGAGAGCGAGTCCCGGCGGCTCAGGGCGCGGCTCGGCGAGGCCGAGGCGGCCCTGGAGGCCACCCGCAAGGCCGCGCGCGAGGGGCGCAGCGTCGAGGACATGCGCGTCCGCCTGCTCCTGGACACCCTGCTGGACTCCGCCCAAGGGCTGCGCCGGGAACTGGCGTTGCCACCGGTGTCCGTACGGCCCGCCGAGACCGTCGACGCGGTCGAACCGGGCCGGATGACCCCGAAGGACATCGCCGCCCGGGCGCTGTCCGAGAACGACCCCGCGATCCTCGACCAGCTCCTCGCGCTGCCCCAGGCGCATCTGGTGGTCGACGGCTACAACGTCACCAAGACCGGCTATCCCCAGATGCCGCTGGAGAAGCAGCGCCTCAGGCTGCTCGGCCAGCTCTCGCAGCTCGCCGCGCAGACCGGCGCCGAGGTGACCTGTGTCTTCGACGGGGCCGAGCTGGCCGCGCCGGTGCTGCTCGCGCCGCCGCGCGGGGTGCGGGTGCTGTTCTCCAAGCCGGGCGTGACCGCCGACGAACTGATCCGCCAGCTGGTGCGCGCCGAGCCGCCGGGCCGGCCGGTCATCGTCGCCTCGACCGACCGCGAGGTCGCCGACGGCGTCGCCCGGGCCGGAGCGCGGCCGGTGGCTTCTGCGGTGCTTCTCAAGCGGCTGTCCTGAAACGCCAACGTACAGGCGTAATACCCGAATTGGCGTCAATCTCGGACGACGTAGCGTCAACCGGCCCTGCACACGCTGTGAGTTGTGTGTAAAGAATGACAGGTGTGACGAGAATTTTCGTGTGAGGATTTGATCTGATCACAAGTAGGTCACTAGGGTCTGGCGTCGAACCTCCGAGCGGGTGATCACTCACAAGAAGGGTTTCACCTCCGTGGCGTCCCACCGTCGACCGAAGCAGCCGAGCCGAGCACGCGTGACCGTGCTGACCACCGCCGCCGCTGCTGCCGTGGCCATCTCTTCTCAGGCGGCCAACGCCGCCCCCAGCGAGAAGCCGAGCAAGGACGAGGTCAAGGCCAAGGTCGACAAGCTCTACGAGGAGGCCGAGCAGGCCACCGAGAAGTACAACGGGGCCAAGGAGAAGCAGGAGAAGCTCCAGAAGGAGATCTCCACCATCCAGGACAACGTCGCCCGCGGCCAGGAAGAGCTCAACGAGCTGCGCGACACGATGGGCCTCGCGGCCGCCGCCCAGTACCGCACGGGCAGCATCGACTCCTCCGTGCAGCTGTTCCTGTCGTCCGACCCGGACGACTACCTGGACAAGGCGTCCACCATGGACCAGCTGAGCGCCCAGCAGGTCGACTCGCTCAAGGAGATCCAGGCCAAGCAGCGCCAGCTCTCCCAGCAGCGCGCCGAGGCCTCCGACAAGCTCAAGGACCTGGCCTCCACCCGCACCGAGCTGGGCAAGAAGAAGAAGCAGGTCCAGGCCAAGCTCGCCGAGGCGCAGAAGCTCCTCAACACCCTGACGGCCGCCGAGAAGGCCGCGCTCGCCGCCGAGGAGCAGCGCGCCAGCCGCTCCGCCGCCGACCGCGTGGACCTCGGCAACGTCGGCTCCGCCTCCGGCCGGGCCATGGCCGCCTTCCAGGCCGCCCAGAGCCAGATCGGCAAGCCGTACGTCTACGGCGCCACCGGCACCGCCTCCTACGACTGCTCGGGCCTGACCTCCTGGGCCTACAACCAGGCCGGCGTCTACATTCCGCGCACCTCCCAGGAGCAGGCCAACGCCGGCACGCGCCTGTCGATGAGCGAACTCAAGGTCGGCGACCTCGTCATCTTCTACGGCGACCTGCACCACGTCGGTCTCTACGCGGGCAACGGCCAGGTGCTGCACGCCCCGCGCAGCGGCACGACCGTCCGCTATGAGTCGATCAACAACATGCCGTTCCAGTTCGGCGTCCGGATCTGATCCCGGCCGAACCCCCGCAAGATCAACACCACGTGCCGCCCGAACGGGCGAATCACGACAACTTTCGCTGACCCCACGCCCCGCCCATGACCTGCGTCAGAGGCGGGGCGTCACTTTGTGTGCCCGGCGCGGTCGTTGGTCGGCACCCCGGCACGGAGCTACTGTCTGCCGCGTTTCCCCCTCGCCGGGGAAGGTCCTTGTCGTCAGCGGAAGGAGAGCGGCTTCCCGTGGGGTCCCATCGCCGCCTTGTATCGCCCGGGTTCGACCGGGGCGCCAACGCAGCCCTGTGCGTCATGTCGGCCGCCGCCGCGGCCATCGGGGTCGTACCGGCCACGGCCGCGCCGCACGACGACACCCGGGCCAAGGTGGACCGCCTCTACGAGGAGGCCGAGAAGGCCACCGAGGCCTACAACAAGGCCGACGAGCGCGCCGACAAGCTGCGGAAGCAGGTGAACGACGCGCAGGACCGGATCGCCCGGCAGCAGGAGGACATCAACTCCATGCGGGACGCCCTCGGTTCACTGGCCGGCGCCCAGTACCGCTCCGGCGGCCTCGACCCCTCCCTCGCCCTGCTGCTCTCCGACGACCCGGAGGACTACCTCGACCGGGCAGCCCGGATCGCCCGGCTCAGCGCCCACCAGGCAGGCGAGCTCAAGGACCTCCAGGACGCCATGCGCGAGATCGCCCAGGAGCGGGCCGAGGCGGCCGGGAAACTCGTCGAACTGGAGAAGAGCCGCAAGACCGTCGCCGCCCACAAGCGGACCGTCGAGCGCAAACTCGCCCAGGCCCGCCGGCTCCTCAACTCCCTCACGGCGACCGACCGCGCCGCCTACGACCGTGCCTCCCGCTCCGGCCGTGACGTCATGCCCGACTTCGGCAGCCTCGCCGCGCCCTCGGGCCGCGCGGCCGCCGCCATCGCCGCCGCCCACTCCGCGCTCGGCAAGCCGTACGTGTGGGGGGCCAACGGCCCCTCCGGGTTCGACTGTTCGGGCCTGATCCAGTGGTCGTACGCCCAGGCCGGCGTCGCTCTGCCGCGCACCTCACAGGGCCAGCGGTACGCCGGCCGGCAGGTCCCGCTCTCCGAGGCCCAGCCCGGCGACGTCGTCACCTACCGCTCCGACGCCAGCCATGTCGGGATGTACGCCGGCAACGGCCAGGTGATCCACGCTCCCTACCCGGGCGCCCCGGTGCGCTACGACCCGGTGGGCATGATGCCGGGCGCCACGGTCACGCGGGTCTGAGCCGGGTCGGACGCGGGTCTGACCTCCGCGCCGTCCCCGCCGTACGATCGGGAAATGGCTGGTCGAAGGCGGGCGTCGGGAACGCGAGTCGTCATCGCGCTCTGTCTGCTGCTCGTCTCCCTGGTCGGCTGCGGCGGGCGGCCCGCCACCGACAGCGCCAAGGCCGAGGTGCAGGGCCTTCTCGACCGCCGGGCCGCCGCGATCCTCGACCACGACGAGACGGCGTATCTGCGCACGGGCGCCCGGGACCGGTACGGCAACCTGCGTGCCGTGCCCTTCGCCGCCTGGTCCTACCGCCTGACCGGTCTGCGGCGCACCGGTGACACCGCCCTCGCCGAGGCCGAGCTCCGCTACCGCGTCCAGGGCTACGACCGGGCGCCCGTCAGGGTCGGCCGCACCCTGAGTCTCAGCCTGGACGTGGAGGGCCGGTGGTACGTCGATGCCGAGCGGCCCGCGAAGGGCTCCGCCGCGCAGCTGTGGGACCAGGGTGAGGTGAGCGTCGTACGGGGTGGCGACAGCCTCGTTCTCGGCGTCGGGCAGTCCGGTGCGGCGCTGCGTTCGTACGCCGAGCTGGCGGACCGGGCCGTGCCGGCCGTGTCCCAGGCGTGGGGCACGCGGTGGCCCCGGCGGGTCGTCGTCCTCGTGCCCAGGTCGCTGGACGGGATGGCCGGGCTGCTGGGCGCGCCCGCCTCCTCCTACCGGGGGATCGCCGCGGTCACCACCGGGGAGACCGGTGCGCCGGCGAGCGCGCCCGCGGACCGGATCATTGTCAATCCCGACGCGTACGGCGTGCTCGGCGGTACCGGCCGGCAGGTCGTCCTCACCCACGAGACCACTCATGTCGCCACCCGGGCCCACACCACGGCCGCCACCCCGCTGTGGCTCTCCGAGGGCTACGCCGACTGGATCGGCTACCTCGGCAGCGGCCGCTCCCCGTCGCAGGCCGCGCCCGAGCTGTATCGCGCGGTGGCCGAGGGGCGGGTGCCGGAGGAGTTGCCGGCCGATGCGGACTTCGGTTTCAGCGGGGATGGGGGGAGGCTGGCGCGGGCCTACGAAAGCGGGTGGATGGCCTGCCGGATGATCGCGGATCGGTGGGGGGAGGTCCGGCTCGCGGAGTTCTATCGGGCCGTGGGGGCGCATGAGGGGCGGGCGGGGGCGGTGGAGGGGGCGCTGAAGGATGTCCTCGGGACGTCGCTGGAGGACTTCAGGGCGCAGTGGCGGGACTATCTACGGGCCCAACTGAGCTGACCCTCCGCTCCCTCGCCCCCGCCGCCCCTACCCGTCCCATCCCTGGGGGCTCCGCCCCCAGACCCCCGCTGTCGGCCCTTCGGGCCTCGTCCTCAAACGCCGGACGGGCTGAAAATGCCTGGGGCGAAGCCCCAGGAGGGGCGCGGGGAACTGCGCGACCAGCTCCCACCGGCCCGTACTCGAGGAACGACCCCGGGGTCGAATGGGCGGAGCCCCTGGCGGGGGCGAGGGAAGAAGTCGGGGTCAGGACGGCAGGGACGTTTCCCTGAGGCGCGGGGACTCCGTGGGGACGGGGGGCGGGGTCGGGAGGGGGACCGTGGAGCGCCAGAGTTCGCGGGCGGCGAGGAGCGCGGCGAGGATCAGCAGGCCGTTGCGCAGGAACAGCAGCGTGACCCCGAGACCGTCGCTGGCGACGACGTGGGAGAACCACACCGGGAACTCCAGCACCGTGACGAACGACGCCACGAGCACCAGCCCCACGGGAACCCCCATCCGGCTCTCCCGGAAGCAGAGGCACACGGCCGCGAGCCCCACCAGCCACACCATGTACTGCGGACTGATCACCCGACTCGTCGTCACGAACATCAGCACCGCCACGAAGGCCCCGTCCGCGAGCGTGTGGACATGAAAGCTCCGCGCCCGCAACCGCCACACCAACAGCCAGCCGAACGCCAGCCCGCTCAGCACGAGCGCCGCCGTACTCACGACGTCGACATACGGACCGAGGAACTCCACCGACCCGTAGTTCAGCAGCACCTGCCCGTCCCAGCCGTACTGCCGGGCCACATGGAAGACCAGCGCCCCGAGCGACTCCACCTCAGTGCCCCGGTCACGCTGGAAGGTCAGGAACGCGAAGGCACCCGGCATGGCGAGGGCGAACAGCGCCGCCAGCACCCCGGCGGTCAGCGCGGCCCAGACCCAGGAGCCGCGCCTACGGGCCGCCACCAGCAGCAACACCGGCCACACCTTCAGCATCGCCCCGAACGCCGTCAGCGCCCCCATCACCCTGGGATACCGCGCGCCCGCGAGCAGCGCGGCCACGGCGACCCCGGTCACCATCACGTCGTAGCGGGCGTACACCGTCGGCCCGAGCAGCGGCACCCCCACCACCCACACCCAGGCCCCGCGCGACGTCCGCCCCGACCGCAGACCGGCGTACAGCAGGAGCAGCAGCACGACCAGGTCCGCGGCGAAGCACAGGACGAAGAACGCCGACGTATAGTCCAGCCAGAACACCAGCGCGGGGGACAGGATCGCCAGCGCCGCGGCGGGCGGGTACTGCCAGGTCACGTCGTCCAGCGGGAACGTGCCGGTGCGCAGCACCTCGTACCAGCCCTGGTAGATCACCGACACGTCGCTGGTGACGTCCGGGCCGGGGAAGGCGTACACCTTGAACACGAAGAGCAGCAGAACCACCCTGGTCAGCGCCCAGATGCCCACAAGCCACGCCAGGGATCGCCGCGTGCCTGTCGTCTCCACCAGAACCCCTGCCGTTCGCTGCCCGTCTCAGTGCAACATGATGTCGTGTCCAGCTGTGTGCGGGCCACACACGTGGCCGAGCCCCACCTGTGAACGGCGGCTTCGATAGGGTCGGCGGCGATGCACAAGACGCTGATCGTGACCAACGACTTCCCGCCCCGCCCCGGCGGCATCCAGGCGTTCCTGCACAACATGGCGCTCCGCCTCGACCCCGAGCGGCTGGTCGTCTACGCCTCCACCTGGAAGCGCGGCCGGGAGGGCGTCGAGGCCACCGCCGCCTTCGACGCCGAGCAGCCCTTCACGGTCGTACGGGACCGTACGACGATGCTGCTGCCGACACCCGGCGCGACCCGGCGCGCGGTCGGACTGCTGCGTGAGCACGGCTGTACGTCGGTGTGGTTCGGGGCGGCGGCCCCGCTCGGCCTGATGGCCCCGGCCCTGCGCAAGGCGGGCGCCGAGCGGCTGGTGGCCACCACCCACGGTCACGAGGCGGGGTGGGCCCAGCTGCCCGCGGCCCGGCAGCTGCTGGGGCGGATCGGGGAGTCGACGGACACCATCACGTACCTGGGCGAGTACACGCGCTCGCGGATCGCCACCGCCCTGACGCCGGCCGCGGCCGCACGGATGGTGCAGTTGCCGCCCGGCGTCGACGAGAAGACCTTCCATCCCGGGTCGGGCGGCGACGAGGTCCGCGCCCGGCTGGGCCTCACGGACCGCCCGGTCGTCGTCTGTGTCTCCCGCCTGGTCCGGCGCAAGGGCCAGGACACCCTGATCCAGGCCATGCCCCGCATCCTGGCCGCCGAGCCGGAGACCGTACTGCTGATCGTCGGGGGCGGGCCCTACGAGAACGACCTGCGCAAGCTCGCCCGCGACACGGGCGTCGCCGCGTCCGTCCACTTCACCGGCCCGGTCCCCTGGTCCGAGCTGCCCGCCCACTACGGCGCCGGCGACGTCTTCGCGATGCCCTGCCGGACGAGGCGGCGGGGGCTGGACGTGGAGGGCCTCGGCATCGTCTACCTGGAGGCGTCGGCGACGGGACTGCCGGTGGTGGCCGGGGACTCGGGCGGCGCGCCGGACGCGGTACTCGACGGCGAGACCGGCTGGGTGGTGAGGGGCGGCTCCCCGGAGGAGGCGGCCGACCGCATCGTCACTCTCTTGAGGGACGCCGAACTGCGTGTCCGGATGGGCGAGCGAGGCAGGGAGTGGGTCGAGGAGAAGTGGCGCTGGGACCTATTGGCGGAGGGCCTGCAAACACTGCTGTAGGGCAACGCCCAGCTTTTAGGGGCGCGGGGAACTGCGCGACCAGCCACAAAACAACCCGCAGCCGCCAACAATGAATACTTGGCACCCCACTAGGCGGAACCCCAAAATCCGCCGATGCTGCCAAACATGACATCAAACCTGATGCAGCGTCAGCTGACAAGACGTCAAATCCTGGGCATGGCCGCCCTCCAGACCGCAGCCACCCTCGGCTTCACCCGCGTCTCCCTCGCGGCGGCCCAGGAAGCCGAGCCCGACGCAGTCGAGTTCACCCCGGCCATAGTCATCGGCTCCGGCTACGGTGGGGCAGTCGCCGCCCTCCGCCTCGGAGAGGCCGGCATCCGCACCCTCGTCCTGGAGATGGGCCGCCTCTGGAACACGAGCGGTCCCGACGGCAAGGTCTTCTGCTCCACCGCCACCCCCGACCGCCGCTCCATGTGGTTCCGCACCCGCACCGAGGCCCCGCTCGCCACCTTCCTGTGGCTGGACGTGGTCAACAAGGACATCAGCCCGTACCCGGGAGTCCTGGACCGCGTGCACTACGACCACATGTCCGTGTACGTCGGCCGGGGCGTCGGCGGCGGCTCCCTGGTCAACGGCGGCATGGCCGTCACCCCGCTCCAGTCCTACTTCGCGGAGCAGTTCCCGACCGTGGACACCGCGGAGATGTACCGCACGTACTTCCCGCGCGCCCGCTCCATGCTCGGCGTCAACACCGTCGACCCGGCGTGGTTCGAGTCCACGGAGTGGTACCGCTTCACCCGGATCTCCCGCAAGCACGCGAGCAACGCCGGTCTGAAGACCACCTTCGTGCCCAACGTCTACGACTTCGGGTACATGCAGCGCGAGGCGGCCGGCACGGCGACCAGGTCGGCACTTGCCGGCGAGGTCATCTACGGCAACAACCACGGCAAGCGCAGCCTCGACCAGACGTATCTCGCCTCCGCGCTCGGCACCGGGAACGTCACCATCCACACCCTGGAGCGGGTGAAGTCGATCAGCAGGGCAGCCGACGGGACGTACGTCCTGGCCGTCGACCGGATCGACGACACCGGGACCGTCGTGGAGACCAAGGAGTACGGCTGTACGTACCTCTTCCTCGGCGGCGGCAGCGTCGGCACCACCGAACTCCTCGTCCGCGCACGGGAGTCGGGCACCCTGCCCGCCCTGGACGCCGGCGTCGGCACCGGGTGGGGGACCAACGGCAACGTCATGCTCGGGCGGGCCAACCACCTGTGGGACACCGTCGGGGCGAACCAGTCGACCATGCCGGTCATGGGCATCGACGACTGGGCCAACGCCGCCAACCCCGTCTTCGCCGAGATCGCCCCCTTGCCGATGGGCCTTGAGCACTGGGTCAGCCTCTATCTGGCGATCACCAAGAACCCGGAGCGCGCGTCGTTCTCGTACGACAGCGCCACGGGAGCCGTGAAGCTGGGCTGGAGTGCCGCGCAGAGCGCCGTGTCCGTGGGGATGGCGAAGAAGCTGTTCGACCGGATCAACCGGGCGAACACCACGATGTACCGGTACGACCTGTTCGGCTCCGGCAACAAGGTCTTCGCCGACGACTTCACGTACCACCCGCTGGGCGGCTGCGTGCTGGGGAAGGCGACCGACGACTACGGCCGGGTGAAGGGGTACTCGCGGCTCTACGTCACCGACGGCTCGCTCGTGCCCGGGTCGATCGGGGTGAACCCGTTCGTGACGATCACCGCGCTCGCCGAGCGCACGATGGCGCGGGTCCTCGTGGAGGACACCGCGCCATGAGCCGTCGTACGAACGGCGTGCGCTACTTCTGCGGAGTGCGCTACTTCTGGTAGATCGCCTCGATCTCGTCCGCGAAGTCCTTCGCTACGACGTTGCGCTTGAGCTTCAGCGACGGCGTCAGATGGCCCGAGTCCTCCGTGAACTGGGAGGGGAGAATGCGGAACTTCCGCACCGATTCCGCCTTCGACACCGCGGCGTTGCCGTCGTCGACCGCCGACTGGATCGCGGCCAGCAGGTCGGGGTCCTCCAGCAGCGACGCCGTGGTGGAGCCCGCCGGTTTGCCGTGGTCCGAGCACCAGCGGCCCAGGAACTCCTCGTCGACCGTGACCAGCGCGCCCACGAACGGCCGCCCGTCGCCCACCACCATGCACTCCGCGACCAGCGCGTGCGCCCGGATGCGGTCCTCGATCACGGCCGGGGCGACGTTCTTGCCGCCCGCGGTGACGATGATCTCCTTCTTGCGGCCGGTGATCCGGAGGTAGCCGTCCTCGTCCAGGGTGCCGATGTCACCGGTGTGGAACCAGCCGTCGGCCAGCGCCTCCTCGGTCGCGCCCGGGTTGTTCCAGTACTCCTTGAACAGGTGCTCGCCGTGCAGCAGCACCTCACCGTCGTCGGCGATACGGACCACCGAGCCCGGCAGGGGCTGGCCGACCGTGCCGATCTTCTGACGGTCCCAGGGGTTGAACGCGGTCGCGGCGCAGGACTCGGTCAGGCCGTAGCCCTCCAGGACCGTGAAGCCGATGCCGCGGAAGAAGTGCCCGAGCCGCTCGCCCAGCGGGGCGCCGCCGGAGATGGCGTACTCGCCCTTGCCGCCGAGCACCGCGCGCAGCTTGCTGTAGACGAGTTTGTCGAAGACCTTGTGTTTGATCTTCAGGCCGACCGGCGGGCCGGACGGGGTGTCCAGCGCCTTGCTGTAGGCGATGGCCGTGTCCGCCGCCTTGTCGAAGATCTTGCCCTTGCCGTCGGCCTGGGCCTTGGCACGCGCCGAGTTGTAGACCTTCTCGAAGACACGCGGCACGCCCAGGATCAGCGTCGGGCGGAACGCGGCCAGTTCGTCCGTGAGGTTCTTGATGTCCGGGACCGTGCCCAGCTTGATCGGCGCCATCATCGGCGCGACCTGCACGAGGCGGCCGAAGACGTGGGCGAGAGGGAGGAAGAGCAGGACACTGCACTCGCCGGTGCGGAACAGCGGACGCAGACGCTCGACGATGTTGCCGCACTCGGCGAAGAAGCTGCGGTGGGTCAGCACACAGCCCTTGGGGCGGCCGGTCGTTCCGGAGGTGTACACGATCGTCGCCGGGTCGTCGGCCTTCGCCAGCGAGCTGCGCTCCTCGACCGCCGCGTCGCTGATGTCCTGGCCGAGCCGGCCCAGCTCCTCGACGCCGCCGGCCTCGATCTGCCAGACGTGCTTGAGCGCGGGCAGCGCGTCGCGCACCGACTCGACGGCGGCGGTGTGGCCGTCCAGCTCCGTGATCATGGCGGTCGCGCCCGAGTCACCGAGGATCCACTGCACCTGCTCCGGCGAGCTGGTCTCGTACACCGGCACGGTGACCGCGCCCGCCGACCAGATCGCGAAGTCCAGCAGGGTCCACTCGTAGCGCGTACGCGACATCAGGCCGACCCGGTCGCCCGGCCCGACCCCGGCGGCGATGAGCCCCTTCGCGGCCGCGTGCACCTCGGCGAGGAAGGTGGTGGCCGAGACGTCCTGCCAGGTACCTCCCCCAGACTGCGTCCGGGGGGACCCCCATTTCGCTTCGCTCACCTTGCGGGCGATGACGGCGACGTCCGGGTGCTGCGCGGCGTTTCTGCGGACGATGTCGGTCAGATTCCCGTCCGCAGGGACCTCGTACAAAGCCGGAAGGCTGAACTCGCGCAAGACTGCTGCTCCTCATAGGGCGCCGGCGCCACGACGTTGTGCGATGCGACGGTGCGGTCCATGGCTCGGGCAAGTGCTCTGGGATTCACATGTTGAAACTCAGAGGACGACTGGACCGACCGGACGTTACCCGCCGGTATGGCTTCTTCGACAGGGGGATCCGACGAGATGTTCGCTGCGTCACACGGATTGGTACCTCTGCGCGCACAGTAGTCGAGCCATCTGACGACTGGCCAGTAACCATCGGTTCGGCCGCCACTGTTCACGTTTGCCGCACACGCTTACCCTTGATCGCCATGGCACCGACACCGACGGGAAACCGCAGGACCCGCGTCCACGTGGTCAGCGACGTACACGGCAACGCCCGCGACCTGGCCAGGGCCGGCGAAGGCGCGGACGCCTTGATATGCCTGGGCGACCTGGTGTTGTTCCTGGACTACGCCGACCACTCGCGCGGCATCTTCCCCGACCTGTTCGGCGTGGAGAACGCCGACCGCATCGTGGAGCTGCGCACCGCCCGGCGCTTCGAGGAGGCGCGCGAGCTCGGGGCGCGGCTGTGGGCCGGAGTCGGCTCGGACCGGCGTGCGGTGATCGAGAAGGCGGTGCGCAAGCAGTACGCCGAGCTGTTCGCGGCGTTCCCGACACCGACGTACGCCACCTACGGCAATGTCGACATGCCGCCCCTGTGGCCGGAGTACGCCGGACCCGGCACGACCGTGCTGGACGGGGAGCGGGTCGAGATCGGCGGTTGGGTCTTCGGCTTCGTCGGCGGCGGCCTGCGCACGCCGATGCGGACGCCCTACGAGATCAGCGACGAGGAGTACGCCGCGAAGATCGAGGCCCTGGGGGAGGTGGACGTGCTCTGCACGCACATTCCGCCGGAGGTGCCCGAGTTGGTGTACGACACGGTGGCGCGGCGTTTCGAGCGGGGCAGCAAGGCGCTGCTGGAGGCGATTCGCCGGACCCGACCCCGCTACTCCCTGTTCGGGCACGTCCATCAGCCGCTCGTCCGGCGGATGCGGATCGGGGCGACGGAGTGTGTGAACGTGGGGCACTTCGCCGCATCGGGGAAGCCGTGGGCGCTGGAGTGGTGAGGTGGGGTGAAGGCGGCTGGTCGGGGGCGCGGTAGCCTTCACGCTGCGCACGCGTGCGCACCACGACTTCTTACCGGACCGCTTCTGGAGGAGCCACGGCGATGGCGGAACACACCAGCTCGAGCATCACGATCGAGGCGGCACCGGCCGATGTCATGGGGGTGATCGCCGACTTCGCGCGCTACCCCGACTGGACCGGTGAGGTGAAGGAGGCGGAGGTCCTCAAGACCGACGGCCAGGGCCGTGCCGAGCAGGTCCGGCTCGTCATGGACGCGGGTGCGATCAAGGACGACCAGGTCCTGGGATACACCTGGACCGGCGAGAACGAGGTCTCCTGGACGCTCGTGAAGTCCCAGATGCTGCGGTCTCTCGACGGCTCGTACATTCTGAAGCCGGCCGGGGCGGGGGCGACCGAGGTCACCTACCTGCTGACGGTGGACGTCAAGATCCCGATGCTGGGGATGATCAAGCGCAAGGCCGAGAAGGTCATCATCGACCGGGCGCTGGCGGGGCTGAAGAAGCGGGTGGAGTCGGGCAAGTAGGGGTTCGCCCCCGCCGCCCCTACCCGTCCCATCCTTGAAGGGGCTCCGCCCCTTCGACCCCGCCAGGGGGCTGCGCCCCCTGGACCCCCATCGGCCTGAACGGCCTCGTCCTCAAACGCCGGACGGGCTGGGGGGTGCCTGCCAACCGGGCTGAACCCCGACGTCCGTTACGGTTCAGCCCCATGCGCACCATCCTGATCACCGGCCCCGGCGGCAGCGGCCGTACCACCGTCGCGGCCGCCACCGCGCTCGCCGCCGCCCGCGCGGGCACCCGGACCCTCGTCCTGAGTGCCGACCGCACCGACACCCTGGGCGCGGCACTCGGCGCGAGTACGGGGCCGGCCCCGAGCCGGGTCGCGGCGAACCTCACCGCGTGGCGGCCCGACGCGGCCACCGGGTTCCGGGACGACCTCGCCGCCTTCCAGGAGCGTGCCTCCTCCGCGCTCGACCTGCTCGGCGCCTCCCGGCTCGACCCGGAAGAGGTCACTCCGCTGCCCGGCGCCGAGGAACTCGCACTGCTGCGGGCGCTGCGGGACGCCGCGCTGGCCGAGGCCCACGACCTCCTCGTCGTCGACCTGCCGGCCACCCCGCACGCCCTCGCCCTGCTCTCCCTCCCCGAGGAACTGCGCCGCTATCTGCGCCGGCTGCTCCCGCCCGAGCGGCAGGCGGCCCGCGCGCTGCGGCCCGTGCTGGGGCGGCTGGCCGGCGTTCCGATGCCCGCGGAGTGGCTGTACGAGACCGCGGCCCGCTGGGACGTCGACCTCGCCGCCGTCGAGGCCGTCGTCGCCGACCGGGACACCGTCGTACGGCTGGTCGCCGAGCCCGGTCCGGGCGGCGCCGACGCCGTACGGGCCGCCCGCCTCGCCCTCGCCCTGCGGGGCCTGCGCCCCGACCTGCTGGTCGCCAACCGGGTCCTGCCGGAGGCGGAGGCGGTACCGGGCAGCTGGCTCGACGGGCCCGTCGCCCAGCAGCGCAAGACCCTGGAGGAGTGGCGGGAGGACGGCCACGACATCCACGCCGTCGCCCACCTCGGGCGGGACCCGCGCGGCGCCCATGACCTCGCCGATCTCGCCGTGCCGGCCGTCAACGACACGTCGTCCACGGTCGAGTGGCCCGTCACCGACCGGCTCGCCGAGGACGGCGTCCTCGTCTGGCACATCCCGCTGCCCGGCGCGGTACGCGACGAGCTCGACCTCATCCGGCGCGGCGACGAACTCGTCCTCACGGCGGGGCAGTTCCGGCGTATCGTGCCGCTGCCGTCCGCGCTGCGCCGGTGCCGGGTGGACGGGGCCGCACTGCGCGACGGCGAGCTGCGGATCCGGTTCGCGCCGGACCCGGATCTCTGGCCGGGCGCACGGTGAAGCAGGTACGCCCGTTCGGGTAACGTCGTAGAGACGAACCGTAGTCAGGAGTCCGTCATGAGCGAAGAGCTCCCCCCGTCCGACGCCGGAGAGCACGAGGCGATCGACGAGGCACGGGCGACCGACGCCGACGCCTGGGCGACGGCGTGCGCCGAGGACCTCGCGGAGGAGAAGGCGCGCCGCCGCGCCCAGCACGGTCCGCAGCCGGGCGCCGCCGCCGAGGAACTGCGCAAGCTCGTCGACGCCGTCGCGGACGAGCTGTCCACCCTCCAGTCCCCGCTGCTCGGCGCGGTCGCCGGACCCGCCGCCCAGCAGGTGGTCAAGCAGGTCGTGGAGCAGGCCAAGGCGGCCGTCGAGCCCGTCATAGAGCGCAACCCGGACGTCTTCGACCACCTCGCCGCGGCCGGCGGCGAACTCCTCGCCGCCTACCGCTCCGCGGTCCAGGCCCAGGAACGACGCTGGACCACCCGGGAGACCGGCGGGCACGACCTGGACGAGCGCCCGGACCGCCCCGACCGGGGCGACGACGCCGGTCCCGGAGAACGCATCGACCTGGACTGATTCCCCCGGATCCGGAACCGTCGGCCGACCCCGTCCGCCGGGCGGACGACGGGGCCCCGACGGCAGGGCCTCGGGTACGGTTGGCCGTAGCGGGGCTCGACCGAAACTGAGGGATTCATGGGACTCACCATCGGCGTCGACATCGGCGGCACGAAGATCGCGGCCGGCGTGGTCGACGAGGAAGGCAACATCCTCTCGACCCACAAGGTGCCGACCCCGGGCACGCCCGAGGGCATCGTGGACGCCATCGCCTCCGCGGTGGAGGGCGCGCGCGCCGGGCACGAGATCGTCGGCGTGGGTATCGGTGCGGCCGGATACGTCAACCGCCAGCGCTCGGAGGTGTACTTCGCCCCGAACATCGACTGGCGCAACGAGCCGCTGAAGGAGAAGGTCGAGGCCCGCGTCGGCCTCCCGGTCGTCGTGGAGAACGACGCCAACGCCGCCGCGTGGGGCGAGTACAAGTTCGGCGCCGGCAAGGGCCACCGCAACGTCATCTGCATCACCCTGGGCACCGGCCTCGGCGGCGGCATCATCATCGGCAACAAGCTGCGCCGCGGGCACTACGGCGTGGCCGCCGAGTTCGGCCACATCCGCATGGTGCCGGACGGCCTGCTGTGCGGCTGCGGCTCGCAGGGCTGCTGGGAGCAGTACGCCTCCGGCCGCGCCCTGGTCAGATACGCCAAGCAGCGCGCCAACGCCACCCCGGAGCACGCCGAGATCCTGCTCGGCCTCGGCGACGGCAGCCCCGACGGCATCGAGGGCAAGCACATCTCCATGGCCGCCCGCCAGGGCGACCCGGTCGCCGTCGACTCCTACCGCGAACTCGCCCGCTGGGCCGGCGCCGGCCTCGCCGACCTGGCCTCCCTCTTCGACCCGTCCGCCTTCATCGTCGGCGGCGGCCTCTCGGACGAGGGCGAACTGGTCCTCGACCCCATCCGCAAGTCCTACAAGCGCTGGCTCGTAGGCGGCAACTGGCGCCCGGTCGCCGACGTCATCGCCGCCCAGCTGGGCAACAAGGCGGGGCTGGTGGGCGCGGCGGACCTGGCCAGGGAGCCCGACCCGATCATGTAAGGGACGCTGGGGCGAACCCCCAGGGGCGCGGGGAACTGCGCGACCAGCCACGACGTCCCGGCTGTCGCCAACGATCCTCGCGCCCCGCCCCCTTGGGCGTACATTGATCCACATGGCGCTGCTCCCTGAGTCCCGCACAGACCCCGACGGTTCAGCCCTCATCCGCGTACTGAGCTACAACATCCGCTCCATGCGCGACGACACCGACGCCCTCGCCCGCGTCATCACCGCCTGCGCCCCCGACCTGGTCCTCATCCAGGAAGCCCCCCGCTTCTTCCGCTGGCGCAAGAAACTCTCCCGTCTGGCCCGCGCGGCGAACCTCGTGATCCTCACCGGTGGCGCCACGGCAGCAGGCCCAGCCGTCCTGTGCAACCTGCGGGCCACGGTCGAACGCACGGAAGACGTACTCCTCCCTCTCACCCCCGGCCTCCACCGGCGCGGCTTCGCCACAGCGGTGGTCCGGTTCGGCGCCGCCCGCCTGGGCGTCCTCAGCTGCCACCTCTCCCTGCAGAAGGACGAGCGTCAGGAGCAGGGCGGCATGCTGCTCGACCGGCTCGCCGGCATGGGTGTGGAGCACGCTGTCGCGGGCGGCGACCTGAACGAACGCCCCGCCGGCCGCACCTTCCGCCGCATGGCCGACGACCTCCAGGACTGCTGGGCCACCGCCCCCTGGGGCGCCGAGTACACCTCGACCCCGGCCGACCCGCACCAGCGCATCGATGCGATCTTCGCCACCAAGGGCATCGAGGTGCTGGGCTGCGGGGTGCCCGTGGGCCACCCCGATGTGACGGAGACAGACCTGAGGGCGGCCACGGACCACCTGCCGGTCCTGGCCGCCCTCAGGGTTCCGGCGTCCTAGCGCGTCCCGGAGCGTTCTAGACGACCGCGCCCCGCCCCGGGTCGTCGTCGTCCTCGTCGTCCGTCTTCATCCGCATCACCAGCGTGCCGAACCCGCCCAGGAAGCCGCCGATGCCCAGCGTCGCCAGCCACCACGTCATGTCCCAGCCGAGCAGGACGGCGAGCAGCAGCAGGATCGGTCCGCCGATCACGCCGAGCCAGGCGAACTTCGCGGTCGCGTCGGCGGCGGGCAGCGGCGGCGGCTCCGGCGGGACGAAGTGGCCCTCGTCGTCCGCGTCGAAGTCCTCCTCGGACGGCTCGGGCACGCTGTAGTCACGCGGGCCGACGCCGGGGGCGAAGGAGACGGAGCTGCCCAGCGGCTTGACCGGCTTGTCGTCCCGGTCGCCCGTGGGCTCCTCGACCTGCTGGGCCTTCGCGCCGTTCTCGCTCTTCTCGCCCTTCTCGCCCTTTTCGCCCTTTTCGCCCTTTTCGGGCTTACGGTCCCCGTCCGTCCCGTCGCTCGTCGCGCCGTTCGGCCCGTCGTTGGTGTCGGACTCCAGCAGCGCCAGGTTCTCCACCGACTTGAACGGCTTCGAGCCCGGCGGGTCCGGCGGCTCCTCGCCGTACCCGGCGACGATCGCGGCCCAGGCAGCGTCCTCGTCGAACGGGACGTGCTGCTCTTCCGGCTCGCGATCGTCGCTGTCCTCACGCTTCTCGCGGTCGGAGTCGTGCTCAGCCACGTGCAGTCGTCCCTTCTCTGCCGACGCCGGTAGCGAGCCGGTCGATGAAGCCGATGCTCTGCTCGAAGATCCGGTCCGCGTCATGGTCCAACGTCGCCACGTGATAGCTCTGTTCCAGCACGATCTCCGTTACGTCCGTGGACGACACCCGGCTCAGGATCCGGGCCGAGTCCGCCGCCGGCACCGTATGGTCCTGGGCGCTGCGCAGAAGCAGCAGCGGCTGCGTGACCTGCGGCAACTCGCCGTCGACCAGCCGGAAGAAGTTCCGCAGCGAGTGGGCCGCGTGCAGCGGCACCCGGTCGTACCCGATCTCCACGCCGCCCTCCTTGGCGATGTCGCTCACGATCCCCGGTGCCGTACGGACGAAGTGGCGGGACACCGGCAGGGTGTACGCGGACAGTCCGTGCACCTTGTTCGCCGGGTTGACGACGAGCACGCCCGCGACGCCCTCCCCGTGCTTGGCAGCCAGCCGCAGGGCCAGGGTGCCGCCCATGGAGAGGCCGGCCACGAAGACCCGGGCGCAGCGGTCGCGCAGACTGCGCAGCTCGCGGTCCACCTCGGCGTACCAGTCCTGCCAGCCTGTGAGCCGCATGTCCTCCCAGCGCGTGCCGTGGCCGGGCAGCAGCGGCAGCGAGACGGTGTGCCCGCGCTCGGCGAGATACGCCGCCCAGGGTCGCAGCGACTGGGGGGAACCGGTGAAGCCGTGGCAGAGGAGGACCCCGGTCTCCCCGCCCTCGCGGCGGTACGGCTCGGCTCCAGGAAGGACCGGCACCTTACGGTCTCCTGTTCGTGAGAAGGACGGACAAGGACGCGCGGCACAGCCCGCACATCGGTACTGCCAGGTGTGGTTCACCGTACGCGACCGCACTGACACCGACCAGGGCCGTCGGACTCATTGACAGTGCCCCGGGTTAAGGTCTGATCGACAGACACAGGAGGCACTCGGTTGTTGTACGGCGCGATGAAGGTGGCCATCGGGGGACCGTTGAAGGTCGCCTTCCGGCCCTGGGTGGAGGGCCTGGAGAACATTCCGGAAGACGGGCCCGCGATCCTGGCGAGCAATCACCTCTCCTTCTCCGACTCGTTCTTCCTGCCCGCGGTCCTCGACCGCAAGGTGACCTTCATCGCGAAGGCCGAGTACTTCACGACGCCCGGCGTCAAAGGCCGGATGACGGCCGCGTTCTTCAAGGGCGTCGGCCAGCTGCCCGTGGACCGCTCCGGGGCGCGCGGGGCGGGCGAGGCGGCGATCAAGAGCGGCATAGAGGTGCTGGAGCGCGGTGAGCTGTTCGGCATCTACCCGGAGGGCACGCGCTCGCCCGACGGGCGGCTCTACCGGGGCAAGCCCGGCGGCCTCGCGCGCGTGGCACTCGCCACCGGGGCGCCGGTCATCCCGGTCGCCATGATCGACACGGAGAAGATCCAGCCGCCCGGCCAGGTCATGCCCAAGCTCATGCGACCGGGCATCCGGATCGGCAAGCCCCTGGACTTCAGCCGGTACCAGGGCATGGAGCACGACCGCTTCGTGCTCCGCGCGCTGACCGACGAGGTCATGTACGAGATCATGAAGCTCTCCGGCCAGGAGTACGTCGACATGTACGCGACGGCCGCCAAGCGGCAGATCGCGGATGCCGCGAAGGCCGAGAAGGAACAGTCGAAGAAGGAACAGGCGAAGAAGCCGAAGTAGGCGGACGAGAGCGCTCGGGGGCCCGGCAGGCAGTCCGGGCGGGCGACTCGAAAACGGGGGTGGGGGAATGGCCAAGCGCGAGCTGGTCATGAGGATGTCGGTCGAGCAGCCGCTGTGGCGTGCGCTTGCCGGCTACCGGGTGCTGACCATGGTGTACGCGATCGGGCTCTTCATCAGCGCCTACGACGAGATCGCCCGCCCCTGGGTGGCCATCGCCTATTACGCCGTACTGGCCGTGTGGACCCTGGCCACCCTGCCCCGGGTGGCGAACGCCGCGAGCTGCACCAAGCGCTTCCTCGCCGTCGACCTCACCATCGCCCTGGCCGGCATCCTGCTCACCCGGCTCGCCGAGACGCCCGCGCGGATCGAGGCCGGGGCCCCGACCCTGCCGTCGATATGGACCGCGGGCGCCGTGCTCGCGTTCGCCATCAAGGGCGGCTGGCGCTGGGCGGCCTTCGCCTCCACGCTGGTCGCCGCCGCCAACCTGGTCCACCGCTCCGGCGTACCGACCCGCGACACCGTCCACATGGTGCTGCTCGTCTGGATCGCCTCCATCGCCATCGGCTACGTCGTCGAGGTCGCCCGCGCCTCCGAGCGCACCCTGGCCCGCGCGCTGGAGATCGAGGCGGCGACCCGGGAGCGGGAGCGGCTCGCGCGGGACATCCACGACAGCGTGCTCCAGGTGCTGGCGATGGTGCAGCGGCGCGGCGCCGTGATCGGCGGCGAGGCGGCCGAGCTGGGCCGGATGGCCGGCGAGCAGGAGGTCGCGCTGCGCACGCTGGTCTCGGGCGGCCTGGTGCCGGTGTCGCGGGTGTCGGACGACGCCGCCGAGGGGGCCGTCGTGGTCGCCGTGGAGGAGCCGGACGACTCCACCGGTCCCGTCGATCTGCGCGCGCTGCTCGCCCCGTACGCCGGCGCCAAGGTCAGCCTCGCCGAGCCCGGCGCGCCCGTGACGCTGGCCCCGGCCGCCGCGCGGGAGCTGGCCGCGGCCGTGGGGGCGGCCCTGGACAACGTCCGCAGACACGCGGGGGAGCACGCGCGTGCGTGGATCCTCGTCGAGGACGAGCCCGACGAGGTGATCGTCACCGTCCGGGACGACGGACCCGGCATCCCCGAAGGTCGGCTCGCCCAGGCCGAGGGCGAGGGCCGCCTCGGTGTCGCCCTGTCGATCCGGGGGCGGCTGCGGGACCTCGGCGGCAGCGCCGAGCTGATCTCGGTGCCGGGTCAGGGCACCGAAGTGGAACTGAAAGTACCGAAGGCCGACAGCGCTTCACGGGGGAAGGCGGGACAGCGATGACGGACACCGCGAACGGGCAGGACGCACAGCAGGGCCCCATCAAGGTCATGGTGGTCGACGACCACCCCATGTGGCGCGACGCGGTCGCCCGCGACCTGGCCGAGTCCGGCCTCGACGTGGTCGCCACGGCGGGCGACGGCGACCAGGCCGTCCGCCGCGCCAAGGCCGCCGCCCCCGACGTCCTCGTGCTGGACCTCAACCTGCCCGCCAAGCCCGGCGTCCAGGTCTGCAAGGAACTGGTCGCCCACAACCCCGCCCTGCGCGTCCTGGTGCTGTCCGCGAGCGGCGAGCACGCCGACGTCCTGGAAGCCGTGAAGTCGGGCGCAACCGGCTATCTGCTGAAGTCGGCCTCGACGGAGGAACTCCTCGACGCGGTGCGCCGTACGGCCGTCGGCGACCCGGTGTTCACGCCGGGCCTGGCCGGTCTGGTCCTCGGCGAGTACCGCCGCCTCGCCTCCGACCCGGGGCCCGCCGCCCCCGACGCCGACCAGCCGAAGGCCCCGCAGCTCACCGAGCGCGAGACCGAGGTGCTGCGGCTCGTCGCCAAGGGCCTGAGCTACAAGCAGATCGCCGAACGCCTGGTCATCTCCCACCGCACGGTCCAGAACCACGTCCAGAACACCCTCGGCAAACTCCAGCTGCACAACCGGGTGGAGCTGGTGCGGTACGCGATAGAGCGCGGCCTCGACGACGAGTGATCCATCGGCCGTCCGATGTTCGTCATGTATGGGCGGCGCGTAAACCGAACACCCGGCGGTTCACCGGAATTGCCGTTCCGACCCATCCCGTTGTGACCTGGCTCACCATTAGCGTGGCCTCACCAGGCAACCGTGGCGAAGGGACATTTCCATGCGGGTCGGAGTACTGACCGGAGGCGGCGACTGCCCCGGTCTCAACGCCGTCATCCGGGCCGTCGTCCGCAAGGGCGTGCAGGAGTACGGCTACGACTTCGTCGGCTTCCGGGACGGCTGGCGAGGTCCGCTCGAGAACGACACCATCCGTCTCGACATCCCCGCCGTGCGCGGCATCCTGCCCCGCGGCGGCACCATCCTCGGCTCCTCGCGCACCAACCCCCTCAAGCAGGAGGACGGCATCCGGCGCATCAAGGAGAACCTCGCCAAACAGGAGGTCGAGGCGCTCATCGCGATCGGCGGCGAGGACACCCTCGGCGTCGCCGCCCGGCTGTCCGACGAGTACGGTGTGCCCTGCGTCGGCGTACCCAAGACGATCGACAACGACCTGTCCGCGACCGACTACACCTTCGGCTTCGACACCGCCGTCGGCATCGCGACCGAGGCGATCGACCGCCTGCACACCACCGCCGAGTCCCATATGCGCGTCCTGGTCTGCGAGGTGATGGGCCGTCACGCCGGCTGGATCGCCATCCACTCCGGGCTGGCCGGCGGCGCCAACGTCATCCTCATCCCCGAGCAGCGCTTCGACGTCGACAAGGTCTGCGCCTGGATCACCTCCCGCTTCAAGGCGTCGTACGCCCCCATCGTGGTCGTCGCCGAGGGCGCCATGCCCAAGGACGGCGACATGGTCCTCAAGGACGAGTCGCTGGACTCCTTCGGACACGTCCGGCTCTCCGGCGTCGGCGAATGGCTGGCCAAGGAGATCGAGAAGCGCACCGGCAAGGAAGCCCGTACGACGGTCCTCGGCCACATCCAGCGCGGCGGCACCCCGAGCGCCTTCGACCGCTGGCTCGCCACCCGCTTCGGGCTGCACGCCATCGAGGCCGTACGCGACCGCGACTTCGGCAAGATGGTCGCCCTGCGCGGCACCGACATCGTCCGCGTCCCGATCGGGGAGGCGACGGCCAAGCTGAAGACGGTGGATCCGAAGCTGTACGACGAGGTCGGGGTGTTCTTCGGCTGACGGCACGCCGGGTCGGTCGTCCGGGGGGCCCGGACGACCGACCCGACGACTAGACGGTCGTGTTCCGCAGCTGACCGACCAACTCCCGTACGACGGCTGTCCCGTTCAGCGTCAGGACGGACTCCGGGTGGAACTGCACCCCGGCGAACCCGGACCCCCGTACGGCATGCACCTCCCCGTTGCCGGCCCTGCTGATCTCGATGCCGTGCGCGCCCAGCTCCTCGGCCACCTCGTCGTCGCAGCGCGCCACGAAGCTGTTGTAGAAGCCGACGGTCTCCGGCCGCCCGAACAGGTCGATCGTCGTCTGCGCCCCCTGGTACGGCACTTCCTTCCGTACGATCTCCAGCCCCAGCTCGGCCGCGATCAGCTCGTGCCCGAGGCAGACGCCGAGCACGCCGTGCCGGTGGCCGCGGATGACCTGGGCGGTGAGGTCGCGCAGGAAGCGCATCTTGGGGTCGGTGAGGTCGGAGGGATCACCGGGGCCGGGGCCCAGCACGACCGGTCCCTCGTGCGCGAGGACCGCCTCCCGCAGCCCGTCCTCGTCGTAGCGCCGGACGTTCACCTCCAGCCCGCTCGACCGCAGCACATGCGCGAGCATCGCTGTGAAGGTGTCCTCGCCGTCGACGACCAGGGCGTGTCCGGTCAGCTCCTCGGAGGGCTCCTGCATCCGCAGCCAGAACGGGGCCAGCGAGGCCCGGCGCCCGTCGAGGGCGGCACGCACGCGTGGGTCGTCGGCGAGACGCACGCGCGCGTGCTCCGCACGGGGCCGGGACGGTCGTACGCCGAGAGCCGCCAGGACCCCCGCCGCCTTCGCGTGGGTCTCCGCGACCTCGCTCGCCGGGTCCGAGCCGCGCACCAGCGTCGCGCCGACCGGCACCCGCAGCCCGCCGCCGGCGTCGATGTCGGCGGTGCGGATGAGGATGGGGGAGTCCAGGGTCTGCGCGCCGCCGGAGTCGCGGCCGATCATGGCCAGCGCCCCGGCGTAGTAGCCGCGCCCGCCGACCTCGTGCCGCTCGATCACCCGGCAGGCGTTCTGCACGGGCGAGCCGGTGACCGTCGCCGCGAACATGGTCTCCTTCAGGACCTCCCGCACATCCAGCGAGGACTTCCCGCGCAGCTCGTACTCGGTGTGCGCGAGGTGCGCCATCTCCTTCAGCCGGGGCCCGACCACGACCCCGCCCATGTCACCGACGGTGCACATCATCTTGAGCTCCTCGTCGACGACCATCGACAGCTCCTCGATCTCCTTGCCGTCGGCGAGGAAGTCGAGCAGGCGGTCGGGGGTGGGGCCGTCGGCGGGATAGCGGTACGTCCCGCTGATCGGGTTCATCACGACGGTTCCGCCGGACATGCGGACGTGCACCTCGGGGCTCGCCCCGACCAGCGTGCGCTCCCCGGTGTGCACGACGAACGTCCAGTACGCGCCCCGCTCGCCCTCCAGCAGCCGCCGGAACAGCGCCAGCGCGTCGGCCCGTCCGAACCCCGGGATCTGCCCCTCGTACGTCCGCCGGATCACGAAGTTCGCGCCCTCGCCGCGTCCGATCTCGTCCCGCAGCACACGCCCGACGATCTCGCGGTACTCCTCGTCGGCGACGTCGAAGCCACCGTCCTCGACCCGCACGGCGTGGGCCGGGAGCTGCTCCAGGGCGTCGGCGAGCGGGACGGCGTAGGTCTCTTCGGGGGTCAGCACCGTCAGCGGGGTGCCGTCGTCGCGGACGTCGAAGCCGCGCTCGCGGATCTGCCGGAAGGGGACGAGGGCCAGGCCCTCGTCGGGGAGGTCGGCCAGGCGGTCGTACGTGGTGACCGGGCCGATGAGGACCTCGACCGTATCGTGGTCCTGGCCCGGGGTGCGGCGGCGCAGCAGGGCGAACGGACGGGGATCGTCCGGCAAGCCGAGCAGGTTCATGGGTCCGTGCTCCTTCTCAGTGAGACTCGGTGGTGCTCAGTCGGAGAGGAACGGACCCCGGGAAACGCCGAAGGCCGCCCCTCGGGCGGCCTTCGCGAAGTCTGTCGTACGCGCGATCAGTGGGCCGCCGGATGAGCGGTCCACCACCAGTTCTGGGTCGAGTGCGCGAACATGCCAGGCACCCTACCCCATGGCCGGGTCACGCCATGTCCAGGTCGTGTACCCCGTGTCTCAATTGCTGGGCATGGGGCAGGACGCCCGACACGACCCCGTAATGTTGAGTGCGTGACCGTGAACGCTAAGACCAGCGCGAGTGCTGGCAACACCTGGCGAGACCTGCCCGCGGCGCAGCAGCCCGAGTACCCCGACACCGAGGCTCTGCGCGCAGTCGTTGCGGAGCTGGAGTCGTATCCGCCGCTCGTCTTCGCGGGCGAGTGCGATCAGCTGCGCGCCCGGATGGCGGCCGTCGCCAAGGGAGAGGCGTTCCTCCTCCAGGGCGGCGACTGCGCCGAGGCCTTCGACGCGGTGTCCGCCGACCACATCCGCAACAAGCTCAAGACCCTGCTCCAGATGGGCGCCGTGCTGACGTACGCCGCCTCGGTGCCGGTCGTGAAGGTCGGCCGTATCGCCGGCCAGTACTCCAAGCCGCGCTCCAAGGGCACCGAGACCCGCGACGGCGTGACGCTGCCGACGTACCGCGGCGACTCGGTCAACGGCTTCGACTTCAACGAGGCCGCCCGGATCCCGGACCCCGAGCGCCTGAAGCGGATGTACAACGCGTCCGCCTCCACGCTCAACCTGGTGCGCGCCTTCACCACCGGCGGCTACGCCGACCTGCGGCAGGTGCACGCCTGGAACCAGGACTTCGTGAAGTCGTCCCCGTCGGGCCAGCGCTACGAGCAGCTGGCGCGCGAGATCGACCAGGCGCTGAACTTCATGCACGCCTGCGGGGCCGACCCGGAGGAGTTCAAGACCGTCGAGTTCTACTCCTCGCACGAGGCGCTGCTGCTCGACTACGAGTCCGCCCTGACCAGGGTCGACTCCCGCACCGGGCAGCTGTACGACGTCTCGGCGCACATGGTGTGGATCGGCGAGCGCACCCGGCAGCTGGACCACGCGCACATCGAGTTCGCCTCGAAGATCCGCAACCCGATCGGCATCAAGCTCGGCCCGACGACGACGGCCGAGGAGGCGCTGCAGTACATCGAGCGCCTGGACCCCGACCGTGAGCCGGGGCGGCTGACCTTCATCGTCCGCATGGGCGCCGACAAGGTCCGCGACAAGCTCCCCGAGCTGGTCGAGAAGGTCACCGCGTCCGGTGCGACGGTGGCCTGGGTGACCGACCCGATGCACGGCAACACCTTCGAGGCGGCCTCCGGTCACAAGACCCGCCGCTTCGACGACGTGCTCGACGAGGTCAAGGGCTTCTTCGAGGTCCACAAGGCCCTCGGCACCCACCCGGGCGGCATCCACGTGGAGCTCACGGGCGACGACGTCACCGAGTGCGTGGGCGGCGGCGACGAGATCTTCGTCGACGACCTGCACCAGCGTTACGAGACGGCCTGCGACCCGCGGCTCAACCGCAGCCAGTCGCTGGACCTGGCCTTCCTCGTCGCGGAGATGTACCGGGACCAGTGACGGGATCGCCTGTCACAGGGACGTGAGTGGGGCGCGGATCACATTCGATCCGCGCCCCACAGCACTTTTACCGTTCCTGTGAGCCGGGTAAGGTTAGGTTAGCCTCACCGATCAAGGGGATGGCACGACTTCGATCCCGGCGGGAGGTGATCCGCGTGTACGTCTGCAGTTGCTTCGGTGTCACCGAGCAGCAGGTCAAGAAGCACGCGGAGGACGGCGCCTGTACGCCCCGCCAGATAGCGTCCGCCTGCAAGGCCGGCACCGACTGCGGATCGTGCGTACGCCGGATCCAGGCGATCCTGGGCCGGGGCGCGTGCCCCCGCCGTGACCTGGCCGATCAGGGCAAGCCGGTGCTCACCGACCTGGCGGACGCGGCGTAGTTCCGCTCGGCTCGTCGGCTCCCTAGCTCGGCTGCTCGATCTGCTGCGCGATGTACAGCGCCTCACCCAGCTTGTCGATGAGCTCCAGCTGGGTGTCCAGGTAGTCGATGTGATGCTCCTCGTCCTCGAGGATCGACTCGAAGAGATTCGCGGACGTGATGTCGCCCTTGGTGCGCATCACCTCGATACCCCGCTTGAGGCGGTCGATCGCCTCGACCTCGACCTGCCGGTCGGCCTGGAACATCTCGGTGACCGTCTGACCGACCCGCACATGGAACAGGCGCTGGTAGTTGGGCAGGCCGTCCAGCATGAGGATGCGCTCGGTGATCTTGTCCGCGTGCTTCATCTCATCGATGGACTCTTCACGCGTGTACTTGGCGAGCTTCGTCCAGCCTTTGTTGTCCTGGATCCGGTAGTGCAGCCAGTACTGGTTGATCGCCGTCAGCTCGCCGGTCAGCTGCTCGTTCAGGAATTCGAGGACCTCGGGGTCGCCCTGCATCGCAGAGGCTCCTTCCACGCGGGGGAACTGGGAGGTTGCGCCGCATGATTGCACCGGCAGCGAAGATCGTCCAGTAAGTCTTCACTTAGTAAGTTAGGGCATGCTTAGTCCGTTATGAGGTGAATTGGGGAGGGGTGTGGTCAGGTGCACTGCCCCAGGTCTGTCAGGATGGAGTCATGGGTCAGCCGGTGGAGCGCGAAGGTGGAGCAGCAGCACACTCCGAGCTCCCGCCGGGACAGCGGGTGCAGCGCGGCTGGCCCGTCACCCACTACGGGCCGGTCCCCAAGTTCCGGCCCGAACGCTGGGAGTTCAGGGTGTTCGGGGCGACCGCCGACGGTGAGAAGCACTGCTGGACCCACGAGGAGTTCACGGCCCTGCCGTACAAGACCGTCCTCGCCGATCTGCACTGCGTCACCAAGTTCAGCATGCTCGGTGCGGAGTGGGGCGGCATTCCGGCCCGGACGATCCTGGAGATCGCCCCGCCCGCGCCGGCCGTCACCCATGTGATGGTGTGGGCCGAGTACGGCTTCAGCTCCAACCTGCGCCTCGCCGACTTCGCCTCCGAGCGCGCGATCTTCGCCACCCACAAGGACGGCGAACTGCTCACGGCGGAGCACGGTTTCCCGCTCCGCCTGGTCGTCCCCCATCTGTACGCCTGGAAGGGGCCCAAGTGGGTCCGGGGCGTCGAGTACATGACCGCCGATCGCCGCGGCTTCTGGGAGGAGCGCGGCTACCACAACATCGGCGACCCCTGGAAGGAACAGCGGTACTCGTACCAGGAGGAGCCCGGGGACGGGCCCGAGCTCTGACTCCCGGCGCCGGTCAGCCGTGGTGCCGGTGCACCACCGCGTGGCCCTTGCCGCGCCCGATCATCCACTTGTTGACCGGTGTCGTCAGGACGAAGGCGACGGCCAGCGCGATGGCCAGGACCCACCAGAACAGCGGGTCGGTGAGCTCGGCGTCCATGGCGCCCGGCCACAGCACGATCACGCCGTTGTCGACCAGTTCCATCACGGCGATCGAGAGGGTGTCCGCGGCCAGCGCCACCTTCAGCGCGGCGCGCAGGCCGACGCCCGCCTTCAGTACGCCGCGCAGCGTCAGCGCGTAGCCGAAGAAGAAGGCCAGGACGATCGCCAGGATCAGTGTCGACACCGTGCCCCAGCCGAGGGCGGTGCCGATCACCATGCCCAGTACCTCGCCGATGGCGCAGCCGGTGAGGCAGTGCAGGGTGGCCCGGACGGCCATCGCCCAGCTGCTGGTCGCCGCCGTCTCGTGGTGGTGAGCGTGTGACGCGTGTGCTTCGTGCTGCATGACGGCCCCCAATGTCAGGTCACGGTTCCTGCATCGAGCAAGAACCGTATACCCCCCTGGGGTATTCCGTAACGGCTTACACGTCCCGGAGTTTCTTCAGCCGCTCCACGTCCGCCGCGTGCCCTTCCCTTCCGCCGGGCGTCTCGATGATCAGCGGTACGCCCTTGGTGGCCGGGTGCGTCATCAGCGCCCGGAACGGGTCCTCGCCGATATGACCCGCGCCGATGTTCTCGTGCCGGTCCTTGTGCGCGCCCACGACGTCCTTGGAGTCATTGGCGTGGATCAGCTTCAGCCGCCCCTCGCCGACGGTGTCCACCAGCAGGTCGAGCGTCTGGTGCATGCCGGACGGGCCGGTCAGGTCATGGCCGGCGGCGAAGATGTGGCAGGTGTCCAGGCACACGCCGAGCTTCGGGTGGGCGTCCAGCGCCTCGAAGTACGGCCCGAAGTCCCAGGTGCGGGAACAGAGCGAGGCGCCTTGGCCGGCGGTGGACTCCAGCAGCAGAAACGGGTCGTCGTCGTGGGTCAGCTCGTCGAGCAGTGGCAGCAGGTGCTCCCGTACCTGCTTCAGGGCCACCGACCGCTCCCGGCCACCGGTCGCGCTGCCCGTGTGCACGACCACGCCCAGCGCGCCGATCTCCCGGCCGCGACGCAGCGAGTGCCGTAGCGACTCCACCGACTTCTCCACCGTCGCCTCGGTGTGCGAGCCGAAGTTGATCAGGTACGGCGCGTGCACATACGCCGGGATCGACTCGGCCGCGCAGATCGCGCGGAACTCCTCGTCCTGCCGCGGGTTACCAGCCGGCGTCGCCCAGCCGCGCGGGTTGGCGACGAAGACCTGGACGGTCTCGGCCTTGAGGTCGTGGGCGTAGGTGAGCCCGACGGAGCTGAGGCCGCCGGCCACGGGGACGTGGCCGCCGACGGGATTGCGGGAGGGGCCGGGAGGGGTTCCCGGGGTGGCGGACTGCTGACTCTTCACCTGCTCAGGGTGTCATGGCCGCCACCGGCCCCGGTCATCGGATGGTGATCGTGATCGTCGACCCCTTGGGCGCGGTCTTCCCGCCCTTCACGGACTGCTTCTTGACCGTGTCGCCGAACAGGCCGAGCAGGCCACGGTCCTCGTCGACCTCGAAGCCGGCGGCCTTCAGCTCCGCCGTGGCGTCGTCGACGCTGTCACCGACCACGTCCGGGACCTCGATCATCTCGGGGCCCTTGGACAGCGTCAGGGTGACGGTGTCGCCCTCGGCGGCCGGCTTGCCGCCCGACGCCGGCGTCTGCTGGGCGACCTGGCCCGCGTCGAACTCGGAGTTGACCCGTGCGGGGGCGATCTTCACCTTCAGGCCGGCCTCCTCCAGCTCGGCCCGGGCGTCGGCCGGGCTCTCGCCGGTGACGTCCGGGACGTCCACCGGGCTGCCCTTGCTGACGGTGAGCTCGATCGCGGAGCCGGAGCGGACCTTGGTGCCGGTCCCGGGGACCGAGGAGATCACGGAGCCCCTGGTGACGTCGTCGTTGAACTCCCGGTTCACGACGCCCGGCTCCAGGCCGAGCTCCTTCAGCTCGCTCTTCACCTTGTCCAGAGGGTAGCCCTGGAGATCGGGCACCTTCACGGTCTTCGGCCCCAGCGAGAGGACCAGACTGACGGAGTCGTTCTGTCGGATACGGGCGCCCGACTTCGGGTTCGAGCTGATCACGGTGCCGCGGTCGAAGGTGTCGCTGTACGCGCGCTCGACCTTGCCGACCTCCAGCCCGGCGTCCTCCAGCCGGTCCTTGGCCTGTGCCTCGGTCTTGGAGAGCAGCGGGGGGACCTCGGTGAACTGGCCGGAGTTGATGTACCAGATGCCGACGCCGAGGCCGAGGGCCAGCAGGACGGCGGCGACGACGAGCAGCGGTCCGCGCGGAGCACGCGTGGTGCGCCCTCGCCGGGGCGGCGGGGGCGGGGGCGTCTCCAGTCGGCTGGTCCGGTTGAAGACGGCCTCGGGCTCGTCCTCGTTCACGGGCAGCGGCCGCTGGATCGTCAGCGCGCGCGGGATCACGCTCGTACGGTCGTCGGCGTTGCCGTGCTCCGTCGTGAGGGCCTGCGGCGGCATCGCGTCCAGCTGGTCCTCGCTGAGCGCGGCCCGCGTCTCCCGGGCCTGCGCGAGCAGTGCCACGGCGTCGTACGGGCGCAGATCCGGGGTGCGCGCGGTGGCCGAGGCGACCAGCTCGTCGAGCTCGTACGCCAGTCCCGGCGCGATGGCCGAGGGCGGCGGGACGTCTTCGTGCAGGTGCTTGTAGAGCACCACGGCGGGGGAGTCCCCGTCGTGCGGCTTGTCGCCGGTGAGCATCTCGTAGAGCACGACCCCGCACGCGTACACGTCGACGCGGGCGTCGGCGGCGCCGGGCTGCTCGATCTGCTCGGGCGCGAGATAGGAGACGGTGCCGAGCACGGCACCGGTGGTGCTGGTCACGGTGTCCACGGAGCGGACGAGCCCGAAGTCGGCGACCTTGACCCGGCCGTCGTCCCCTATCAGCACGTTCTCCGGCTTCATGTCCCGGTGCACGAAACCGGCCCGGTGCGCGGCACCGAGCGCGGCGAGCACCGGCTCCAGGATGTCCAGGGCGGCCCGGGGCTGCAGCGCCCCGCGCTCGCGCAGGACGTCACGCAGGGTGCAGCCCGCGACGTACTCCATGGCGAGATAGACGTACGACCCGTCGGTGCCCTGGTCGAAGACCTGCACCACATTGGGGTGCGCCAGCCGGGCGACGGACTTCGCCTCCCGGATGAACCGCTCGACGAAGACCCCGTCCACCGCCAGCGCCGGATGCATCACCTTGAGCGCGAGCACGCGGTCCAGGCGGGTGTCCACGGCCCGGTAGACCGTGGCCATCCCGCCGACGGCGATCCGCGCGTCCACGCGATACCGGCCGTCGAGCACCTGCCCGACCAGAGGGTCCTGAAGGGTCGTATCCACGCAGGTGAGTGTACGAGCCGACACTGACACGCCGACGGGTTCGGCCGGGATCGGGCTGGTACTGAAGCCGACCTGTGACGGACGCCTCATTGGCCGAAGACTTTCTATCGAACGCGCGTTCAGAATGCGGGGCGTTCCGGATCCAGCCGTGCGATGCCCTCCGCGGGAGACGACGCCTGCGCGAAGTGCCGCTTCGGAATCCGCCCCGCCCGGTACGCCAGACGCCCCGCCTCCACCGCGTGCCGCATCGCGTCGGCCATCAGCACCGGCTCCTGCGCCCGCGTCACCGCCGAGGCGAGCATCACGCCCGCGCACCCCAGCTCCATCGCGAGCGCCGCGTCCGACGCCGTGCCGGCGCCCGCGTCCAGAATCACCGGCACGCGTGCGTGCTCCATGATCAACTGGAAGTTGTGCGGATTGCGGATGCCGAGCCCCGACCCGATCGGGGAGCCGAGCGGCATGATCGCCGCACAGCCGACGTCCTCCAGCTTCCGCGCCAGCACCGGGTCGTCGTTCGTGTACGGCAGCACCCTGAACCCGTCGTCCACCAGCGTCTCCGCGGCGTCCAGCAACTCGATCGGGTCCGGCAGCAGCGTCCGCTCGTCGGCGATGACCTCCAGCTTGACCAGATCCGTACCGAGCGCCTCGCGCGCGAGGCGGGCCGTCAGCACGGCCTCTCCGGCCGTGAAGCACCCCGCCGTGTTCGGCAGCACCCGGATCCCGAGCTTCTCCAGGACCGACAGCACGGAGCCGTGCACCGAAGGGTCCACCCGCCGCATCGCGACCGTGGTGAGCTCCGTGCCGGACGCCACCAGCGCCCGCTCCAGGACCTCCAGGCTGGGCGCCCCGCCCGTGCCCATGATCAGCCGGGACGTGAAGGACGTGTCGCCGATGACGAAGGGATCGTCGGCCATGGTTCAGCCTCCTTGGACAGCGGTGAGAACCTCGACGCGGTCCCCCTCGGAGAGGGACGTCGACGGCCACTGCGCGCGCGGGACGACGGTTTCGTTGAGGGCGGCCGCCACTCCGGAGGGCGCCGCGGTGAGGGACTTGACGAGCGTGTCGAGAGCCGTGCCGGGCTCGATCTGCCGACGCTCGCCGTTGACCGAGATGGTGACCGGGGTGACCGGGGTGACCGGGGTGACCGGGGTGACCGGGGGGACCGGGCTGACCGGGATGTTCATGCAGGCTGCTCCGTGAGGGCGGCGGCGCCGAAGCGCCGGGGCGTGAACGGACGGGCCTCGTCCGGGAGTTCACCGGTGGTCAGGACATGGGCCATGGCGTCGCCGGTGACCGGCGTGAGCAGCACGCCGTTGCGGTAGTGCCCGGTGGCCAGCGAGAGCCCGGCCAGCTCGGTCGGGCCGAGCAGCGGCGCGTTGTCGGGGGAGCCGGGGCGCAGACCCGCGCGGGTCTCGGTGAGCGGCAGTTCCGTGATGCCGGGCACCAGCTCGTGGGCGTCGCGCAGCAGTTCGTAGACCCCGCCCGCGGTCACCGTCGTGTCCCAGCCCAGCTCCTCGCTCGTCGCCCCCACGACCAGCTCCCCGCTCTCGCGCGGCACCAGATACACCTGGCTGCCCCGCACCACGGCGCGCACGGTCCGGCTCAGGAACGGCGCGTACCGCTTCGGCACGGTCAGCCGCAGTACCTGGCCCTTCACGGGACGCACCGGCGGCAGCACGTCGTCCGGGACGCCGGCGAGGCGTCCGCTGAGACTGCCGGCCGCGAGGACCACCTGGCCGGCGCCGAGCTCGGTACCGCCCGTCGTGGTGACTCCGGCCGCCCGGTCCCGCACGACGTCGAGGCGCTCGGCCCAGGTGCGGTGGAAGACCACCCCCGCCCGCTCACACGCGGCCACCAGCGCACCGGCCACCCGCCGCGGGTCGATCTGGTGGTCGCCGTCCACCCGCAGCCCGCCGCGCACGCCCGGCGCGAGCATCGGCTCCAGACGCCGGCACTCACGCCCCGACAGCCACTCGGAGTCCAGCCCCGACCGGCGTTGCAGGGTGTGCAGTTCGCGCAGGTGGGTCCGGTCGTCGGCGTCCAGGGCTACGGCGAGCGTGCCGCACCGGCGGTAGCCGAGGTCGTGGCCGGTGGCGTCGGTGAGCTCGGCCGCGAAGTCCGGGTAGCGGCGGGCCGAGGCGAGGTTCAGGCCGAGCAGGGTCTGCTCGCCGTAGTGCAGTTCCGTGACGGCGGCCAGCATTCCCGCGGCCACCTGGGCGGCCCCGCCGCCCGGCTCGGGGTCCACGACGGCCGTCGTGAACCCGCGCTGCGCGGCCCGCCACGCCGTGACCAGGCCGATGATTCCGCCCCCGATGACGAGGACGTCTGACGTTCGCGTACGCGACATGGGCGTCCAGCCCCTCCCTTCGCCGGCATGACCCGGATCAGGTTCGTACGGTCGGAGGCCGCCAGCCTCCCTCTCAGCCCGGTGCGTCCGGGCTCCCGCGAGTGCTCTACGTTGGCCACCCTAGCCCGCCGCCGTAAGTCTCAGTAAGGGAGCCTCAGCCCGTGCCCCGCTCGCTCGACGGTCTCGTCCTCGCCCCCGTGGCCGACCAAGCCCCAGGTCAGGTGGGTACCCGCACCCGGTTCACGTACCACGAGAAGGACGGCGAGATCTGGGCCGAGTACGCCGGCGGAGACGTCGTGCGCGGGCACCTGGTGGGCACCAGGGACGGCGACCGGCTGGACTTCCGGTACGTGCAGCTGAAGCCGGACGGGACGACGTCCTCGGGGCACTGTGTGTCGACGGTGGTCGAGCTGCCCGACGGGCGGGTGCGACTGGACGAGACCTGGGAGTGGGAGTCGCAGGACGGGTCGGGCACCAGCGTTGTGGAGCAGCTCACCGAGCACGCCCCCTGACTGACGGACAGTCACTTGTCTATGGTGATCAGGTGAGCGAGCAGACGCAGCAACGGGGTACGACAGCGACGCCCCGCGTGGTCATCGCCGGCGCGGGCATGGCCGGGGTGCAGACAGCGGTCGCCCTGCGGGAGCAGGGCTTCACCGGGACCGTCACCCTGATCGGCGCCGAGCCCCACCAGCCGTACGACCGGCCACCCCTGTCCAAGGCCGTGCTGCTCGGCAAGGCCGAGGGCTCCGCCTTCGACGTGGACTTCGAGACGCTCGGCATCGAACTGCGGCTCGGGCACGAGGTGCTGGGCGTGCGCCCCGCCGACCATGAACTGGACACCGAGGCCGGGCCCGTCCCGTACAACGTCCTCGTCCTCGCCACCGGGGCCGAACCGATCCGGCTGCCGGGCGCGGAGGGCGTGCCCGGTGTGCATCTGCTGCGCACCCTGGACGACGCCGAGCGGCTGCGGCCGGTGCTCGCGCGGCAGCACGACATCGTGGTCGTCGGCGCGGGCTGGATCGGCGCGGAGTTCGCGACGGCCGCGCGCGAGGCGGGCTGCGCGGTGACCGTCGTGGAGGCCGCCGACCGGCCGCTCGCGGGGGCGCTGCCCGCGGAGGTGGCCGCGCCGATGACCGCCTGGTACGAGGACAGCGGGGCGGTGCTGCGCACGCACGCGCGCGTGGAGCGCGTCGAACCCGGGTCGGTGATCCTCGACGACGGCTCGCGGCTGCCCGCGGGCGCCGTCGTGGTCGGCATCGGGGCCCGGCCCGCCACGGCCTGGCTGGCCGGCTCCGGCATCGAGCTCGGAGCGCACGGCGACGTCGTGGCCGACGACCGGCTGCGCAGCTCCGTGCCGGACGTCTACGCGGTGGGCGACTGCGCCTCCTTCCCTTCGGGAAGGTATGGCGAGCGCCTGCTGGTCCACCACTGGGACAACGCCCTCCAGGGCCCTCGTACGGTCGCCGCGAACATCCTCGGCGAGACCTCCGCCGTCTACGACCCCGTGCCGTACTTCTGGTCCGAGCAGTTCGGCCGTTTCGTCCAGTACGCCGGCCATCACGGCGCCGCCGACACGCTGCTGTGGCGCGGCGACCCCTCGGGGCCCGCCTGGACGGTCTGCTGGCTGAGGGACGACCGTCTCGTCGCCCTGCTGGCGGTGGGCCGGCCGAGGGATCTGGCGCAGGGGCGGCGGCTGATCGAGGCGGGCACACCGATGAACGCGGAGCTGCTGGTGGACCCGGCCAGGCCGATGAAGGCGGCGACGGCGTAGCGCGCCGGCCCTGCCCGGGTGGACCGGCCTGGCTTCCGACTGTCAGTGGCAGATGGCAGGCTTGTCCCGTGACCGAGATTGACGCAAAGATCGATGCTCTCGTCCCCGCCTGGCTCACCCTGCCCGACATCGCAGAGATGCTCGATGTCGAGGTGACGCGTGTGCGGCAGCTGGTCAAGGACGGCCAGCTCATCGCCGTACGCCGTGGTGAGAACCGCGCACTGCACGTCCCCGCCGCCTTCATCGACGGGGAAGAGCAGAAGGTCGTCAAGGGCCTGTCCGGGACCCTGACGCTCCTGCGGGACGACGGCTTCACCGACGAAGAGATGCTGGAGTGGCTCTTCACCCCCGACGAGAGCCTGCCCGGCACCCCCGCGCAGGCCCTCAGCGAGAATCGCGGCACGGAGGTGAAGCGCCGCGCCCAGGCGCTCGCCGTCTGACCCCGGCCAACTGATCCGAACACCGTCCGGCGTACGGGCCGGGCCGCGGCCGCGGGGGCGCGGTGTCGCTTGGGCGCGCCTGCGAGGCGCGTGCGGCAGAGCGCCTTCCGGCCCGGCCCGTGCGTCGGTTAGCTGCTTTGCCCCGAGGCAGGCTTCTCGCAGCCGCAGCCGCAGCCGCAGCCGCAGCCGCAGCCGCAGCCGCAGCCGCAGCCGCAGCCGCAGCCGCAGCCGCAGCCGCAGCCGCAGCCGCAGCCGCAGCCGCAGCCGCAGCCGCAGGCCAGCCCCTGCTCGCCAGACGCAGGGCAGCCCTCGCCGCCAGCCGCAGGCCAGCCCCTGCTCGCCAGCCGGCAAGCCCGCCCACGGCCCCCCGCGCCGTCCCCCAGGTACCGTGCCGCTCCGGATACCGTGCCACCGTCCGGCACCAGCCCGACGTCACCCGCCCGGCAACCCGATCACAGGGGGCTCCCGTATGTCCGACACCGCCGCAGGCACCGCCCGCGCTCAGCTCGCCGATGCCCGGCTCTACCTCTGCACCGACGCCCGTAAGCGGCAGGGCGATCTCGCGGAGTTCCTCGACGCCGTGCTGGCCGGCGGTGTCGACATCGTGCAGTTGCGGGACAAGGGCATGGAGGCGGCCGAGGAGCTGGAGCATCTGAAGGTCTTCGCCGACGCCTGCGCCCGGCACGGCAAGCTGCTCGCGGTCAACGACCGTGCCGACGTGGCCCACGCCGCGGGTGCCGATGTACTGCACCTCGGCCAGGGCGACCTCCCGGTACCCGCCGCCCGCGCGATCCTCGGCGACGACGTGCTCGTCGGCCGCTCGACGCACGCCGAGTCCGAGGCCTCCGCGGCCGCGGTCCAGGACGGCGTGGACTACTTCTGCACCGGCCCCTGCTGGCCGACCCCCACCAAGCCCGGCCGCCACGCCCCCGGCCTCGACCTGGTCCGGCACACCGCCGCGCTCGGCACGGACCGCCCCTGGTTCGCCATCGGCGGCATCGACCTGGCCAACCTCGACGAGGTGCTGGACGCGGGTGCCCGCCGTGTCGTGGTCGTACGGGCGATCACCGAGGCGGCCGACCCGGCGGAGGCGGCGGCGGAGTTCGCGAAGCGGCTGCGGCAGGCGTAGCCGCGGCGGCTTCATCGAGGAGCCGCGTCTCACTGAGCCGCGTCTCACTCTTGCCCTGGACCGTCTCAGCCAGTGGTCAGCACACGAGGGATTCGCGGGATTCGCGGTCCCCGGGGCCCCGTCCGGCCCCGGTGATGTTGCTCTGTGACCTCTTGCTGTCCAAGGCGTGGACAACAACCCGACAATTCCGGCAAATGTCCGGCGCCCGGTTGGGGGACCGGGGACCCCTGGCTAACCTGCGAGTATGGCCCTCGGCACCGCATCCATCAGGTCGGACCACGCTCGTACCGTGCGCGAGATGCTCGCGACCGGCAAGACGACGTATTCCTTCGAGTTCTACGCCCCCAAGACCCCGAAGGGCGAGCGGAACCTGTGGAACGCGCTGCGCCGGGTAGAGGCGGTCGGACCCGACTTCGTCTCCGTGACATACGGCGCGGGCGGCTCCACCCGTGCGGGCACGGTCAAGGCGACCGAGGCCATCGCCTCGGACACCACGCTCACCCCGATCGCCCACCTCACCGCCGTCGACCACTCCGTGGCCGACCTGCGCAACATCATCGGGCAGTACGCCGACGCCGGGATCCGCAACATGCTGGCCCTGCGCGGCGACCCGCCCGGCGACCCGCTCGGCGACTGGGTGCGGCACCCGCAGGGGCTGACCTACGCCGCCGAGCTCGTCGAACTGATCAAGGCGTCCGGAGATTTCTGCGTCGGCGTCGCGGCCTTCCCGGCGATGCACCCGCGCTCCGCCGACTGGGAGACGGACGTCGGTCACTTCGTCGACAAGTGCCGCGCCGGCGCGGACTACGCGATCACGCAAATGTTCTTCGAACCCGAGGACTACCTGCGGTTGCGCGACCGTGTCTCGGCCGCCGGGTGCGACACCCCGATCATTCCGGAGATCATGCCGATCGCCAGCCTAAGGACGCTTGAGCGCATCCCGTCCCTCACCAACGCCTCCTTCCCGGCCGCCCTGAAAGAGCGGATCCTCACAGCAAAGGACGATCCGGCGGCTGTACGCTCCATTGGCATCGAGTTCGCCACGGAGTTCTGCGCACGGCTGCTGGCCGAGGGAGTGCCCGGACTGCACTTCATCACGCTCAACAACTCCACGGCGACGCTGGAAATCTACGAGAACCTGGGCCTGCACCATCCACCGCAGGCCTAGACCGGCCGTCCTGATATACGTCACACTGCGCAGGCGGCCACTGGGAGAGGGGCGTACATGGGCTGGACGGTCCTCTACATCGCGTTCGGCGTCGTCGCGCTGTGGCTGCTGGGCGAAGTGCTGTTGCAGTACAAGGCGCGGCTGCGCTGGCGGCTGCTCGCCTTCGTCGGCTTCCTCGGCGTCGTGGTCGGGGTACTGATCCCGTCCGTCATCGTCATCGGTCTGGGCGCGGCGGCGTTCGCGGTCGGCCAGACCTACGTCACGCTGTCGTTCCGCCGCGGCTTCTCGGCCGGCTGGGCCGTCTCCGCACCGGCCCTCGGCCCCCTGGCCGCCGCCAAGCGCCGCCGCGGCGAACCGGACCGCCAGGATCCGACCCTGGAGGTCTCCGACCTCGAGGCGACCGGCGGTTTCGCGGGCGACGACGCCAACTACGGTCGAGGCGACGCCGGTTACGGCCAGGACGACTACGACCGCGACGACGTCTTCACCCCCTCCCGCCCGGACCGACCCGCAGCCGCGGAGACGACCTCCGTCTACGAGCCGCAGCCCCTCCCCGAGGACACCGGCTCGTACGGCATATACAGCGACCCGGCCCACGCCGCCGCCGACCAGAACTACGCGGCCGCCGGCCAGCCCCGGGACCAGTACGCGACGGCCGACCAGGGCTACGGGTACGACGCCGGCTACTCCGGCTACGACCAGCAGCAGTACGGCTACGACGCCACCGGCCAGCAGCAGTACGCCGCCTACTCCGACCCGTACATCGGCACCCAGACCTACGGCGACGGCTCCTACGACGCCTACGGCCAGCAGCAGTACGGCCAGCAGGGCTACGCCCAGGACCAGTACGCCACCGGCACCGGCACCTACGGCGAGACCCCACCCGGCGGCGTCTGGGTCCCGCAGCAGCGCACCGACGAGACGTACGGCGGCGAACTCCCGCCGGAGCAGCAGTACCCGTACCAGGGCGACGGCCAACAGCAGGGCCAGGGCCAGGGCCACGGGAACGGGTACGACGAGCAGTACCGCTTCTGACGGCCCACGGGGCGCGCCCTGCGCGAGACGCCCTGCGCGAGACGCCCTGCGCGAGACGCCCTACGCGAGACGCCCTACGCGCGGCTCACTGCGACCCCCGGAACTCCGGCCCCTCCACGATCAGCCCGGCCACCAGCGCGCCCGACATACCGGCGTGGGGGAGACCGCCGCCGGGGTGGGACCAGCCGCCGACTCTGAGCAGGCCCTGCATGGCAGTGCTGTTGGACGGGTGCAGCAGACGTCCGTCACCTGCGGCGAGCGCGGGCGCCGGAACCGCTCCGCCCTCCGCGCCGGTCGCCTCCGCGATGTCGGCCGGAGTGCACACCTCATGCCAGAGCAGGCGGTCGCGCAGGCCAGGCACGGCACGCTCGGCGACGGCGATCAGCTGCTCGGCGTGCAGGTCGAGGACCTCCCGCTCCGCCCAGTCCCCAGTGGGCCGCGCAGGCACCACCGAGCTGAGCGTGATCGCCTCATGACCGAGGTCCGGAACCAGTTCGGGATCGTCGGGCCGCAGCACCGCGACCGTGGGTCGCGCGGCCACGCCCGGAGCGGCGCCGAACAGGGTGCCCAACTCGGTCTCGCGATCCGTCGCATGCACCACCGTGCGGTGCGCCGTGGCTTCCGGCCGGGCGCCGCGCAGCGCCAGCAGCACCGTCAGACGGCTCGCCGCCCCGCGCTGGGGTGCGACCTCGTCGGCGCCCCGGACCGCCGACTCCCGGACGAGGCGGTCCAGCACCCCGGGAGTGACCCCGGCGACCACGAAGTCCGCCTCCGCCGTCGACCCGTCGCCCAGCTCCAGCCCGGCCGCCCGGCCGTCCTTCTCCAGGACCCCGACGACCTCGGCACCGAAATGGAACTCGACCTTACGGGCCACGCACCGCTCGTACACGGCACGCGCCAACTCCCGTATGCCGCCCCGCACATACCAGGTCCCGAACGCGTGCTCCAGGTACGGCAGCACAGCCGCGCTCGCCGGGGTCGCGCGCGGATCCAGGCCGTACGCGAGCGCGTGGCTCTCCAGCAGGGCGACGAGCCGGGGGTCGCGCAGCTCCCAGGCGCCGACCTCGGCGAGGGTGCCGGCCCGGCGGGTGCGCAGGAGTCGCTTGTGGGGGACCGCCGGATAGGGCTCGCGGTCGGCCAGCACCTGCCAGTTCGGCCACAGGGGCTCCTCCAGCAGAGGTCTGCGCGTGCGGTCCCACGCCTCGCGGGCACGGACCAGGAAGTCGCCCCAGCGGCCGCCGGTTCCGGCGCCCAGGGCCTCGTCGAGGGCGGCCACGACGCCCGCGCGCGAGGCGTTCGGCACGGAGAGCTCGGTGCCGTCCGCGAAGACGTGCCGCGCGGACGGGTCGACCTGGACCAGCTCGACGCACGCCTCCAGCGGCTCCTTGCCGGTCTTGATGAACAGGTCGCGGTAGACGGCCGGGAGCGGGAGCAGCCCGGGGCCCGTGTCGAACCCGAAGCCGTCGCGCTCGAAGCGGCGCACCGCTCCGCCGTACGTCTCCGTACGCTCGTACACCGCCACCCGGTGGCCCGCGACGGCCAGCCGGGCAGCGGCCGCCATCGCGCCCATCCCGGCGCCGATCACCGCAATCCGTGCCATGCGTGGGACTTTATCGGCCGCCACTGACAATGGCCCACTGACCTCGAAGGACGGCTCAGCCGGACCGCTGGGTCACCGTCTGCCCGAGCCGTTTCTCGGCCCGCCGTTCGGCCCTGCGGCGCAGGAAGCGACGGATCCGCGAGACGAGGAAGAGAAGCAGCAGCAGGCCGGCGAGCAGCAGGGTGCCCGCGATGACCGCGGCGGCGACGGGGTAGAAGATCGCGAGGGTGATGAGGGCGCCGACCCCGAGATCCTCGGCGATGCTCACCACGATGTTGCTGAACGGCTCCGGCGAGGTGTTGACCGCCATCCGTGTCCCGGCCTTGACCAGGTGGCTGACCAGCGCCGTGGAACCGCCGACCGCGCCCGCCACCAGCTCCGGCAGCGACCCGCTCTGCCCGGCGAGCAGTGCCGCGACGACCGCGCCGGCCACCGGCCGGACCACCGTGTGCACCGAGTCCCACGCCGAGTCCACGTACGGGATCTTGTCGGCGACGGCCTCGCACAGGAAGAGCACACCAGCCGCGATCAGTACGTCGGGCCGTTGCAGCGCCTCGGGCACCTCGTCGCTCAGCCCGGTCGCGCCGAACACGCCGAGCAGCAGGACCACGGCGTAGGAGTTGATGCCGCTGGCCCAGGCGCTGGTGAAGATCAAGGGAAGTATGGACACGGACGCGATCGTAACCAGTGGGCGACGGACGGTCCTGGGGATGAGTGCGCAGGCCTGAGTACGCGTACCTAGCCGGTGAGATGAGTACGCGCGCGGATGGGGGCCGACCTGCGTGAACGAGAGAGTGGAGGCACGGAGAAGGGGTTCGGCTCCGGCACCGGCGACACGGGGCGCCGGAACGGAGCTACCCCGGATCCGCTCCTTCCGCCGGCCAGGCGTCGGCGGGAGCGAGACCGGGGGACCCGGGGGAACACCGAACGGGGGCCCGGCGGGGGGATCACGGGGGAGTACGGGGGAAACGGGGTACGGGGGAGCACGAGAAGGCGCCGGTTCGACAGTGGCCCGCGGGGGACGCGGCCACTTCGGACCGGCGCTTTCGTCTGCTCAGCGGCGCCCGCTCACCCGGCCCTGCAACAGCCGGGACAACGCCGAGTGCACGTCGTCCAAGGAGCGCTCCGGCTGGAACGACTTCCAGTCGAGCGCGGCCACCAGGACCATGCCGACCAGTGCGGAGGCGGTCAGCGCGACGTCGATCTCCTCGCTGAACTCGCCGTTCTCCACGCCCTCGCGCAGTACGCCCTCGACGACCGCCACGGCCTGCTGGCGGACCACCATCAGCGTGGACTGCCAGGTCCGGTTCGTCCGCCACAGCTCGGCGACGTAGAGCTGAGTGAAGGACGGGTAGCGGTCGATGAAGACGAGGCCCGCGCGGACCATCGCGTCCAGGGCGTCGACCTTGGTGCCGCCGTCCCGGGCGGTCCGCTCGGCCGCCTCCCGGAGGGAGGCGGTGAGAAGGCCCACTCCGTGACGCAACAGCTCCTCGAAGAGGACCGACTTGCTCGCGAAGTTGTAGTAGACCGTGCCCTTCGCCACCCCGGCCCGCTCGGCGATCTCGTCAACGGTGGTGGCGGAGAAGCCCTGTTCGGCGATGAGGGTGACGGCTGCCTCGTAGAGCTTCTGCCGGGTGGCCTCACGGCGCGTGCTGCCGCCCGACGCGGCGTTGCTGCTTTCCATGGCCCTGATTGTCCCGCGCGCGCTCACAGGGTCAGCTCCGGGTGCAGCCGGTCGAGCGTCCACACCTGCCGGCGCCGGGCCGACAGCGCGGTCAGCGCGACGGCGCCCGCGGTGAAGGCGGCGAGCACCACGCACGCGTGCCACACCGGTTCGAGACCGCCGCCCGTGATGAGCCTCCTGAGTGCCTCCACGACGTAGCTCATCGGCAGGAAGGGGTGGAGCGCGTTGAAGAAGCCCGGGCTGGTCTGTACGGGGTACGTGCCGCCCGCGGACGTCAACTGGAGCATCAGCAGGGCCAGGACGAGGATCCGGCCCGCCGCGCCGAAGCGGGCGTTCAGCCACTGCACGATCGCCGAGAAGCAGGCCGTCACCAGGAACAGGAAGCCCACCGTGCCGGCCGCTCGTGCCATCTGAAGGCCGATGGCCCAGTGCAGCACAGACATCAGCGCCACGGTCTGGAGGATCCCGATCGCCACCACGGGCAGCCAGCCGGCCAGCGCGATCCGCCAGGCGGAGGCGCCCGCGGCGAGCGCGCGCCGGTTCATCGGGGAGATCAGCATGTACGCCACCATCGCGCCCACCCACAGGGACAGCGGGATGAAGTACGGGGCGAACCCGGTGCCGTAGTTGGCCGCCTTGTGCATGTCCCGGGAGACGAGCTGGACCGGGTCGGACATGACCTCGGTGCGCTGCTCGCGGGCCTTCTTGTCGTAGTCGGGAATCTGTTCGGCGCCGTCGTGCAGCCCGTCCGAGAGCTTCCCGGAGCCGTCGACGAGCTTGTAGATGCCGCCGTTGAGGTCGACCGCGCCGGTCTTGAGCTCGCCCACGCCGGTGTCCAGGTCCGCCGCGCCGGACTTGGCCCCGCCGAGGCCGGAGTGCAGCTTCTTGGCGCCCGCGGCGACCTTGGCTGCGCCCTGGTTCAGCTTGTTGATCCGGGTGACGGCGTCGTCGAGGTCCTCGGAGAGGCGCGGCGCCCGGTCGGCGAGTGCCTGCGACTGCTTCTGGAGGGTGGCGAGGTTCTTGTCGAGCTTCTTCAGGTCGCCGTCGTGGTCGGCGATCAGGGTGTTGAGGTCGTCGGCGATCGTCGCGACGTCCGCGGCCGAGCTCTTGGCCTTCTTCAGGTCGGCGCAGGCCGGGTCGGGCAGGACCGCCTTCTCGCAACGCGCCTCGTAGACGCCGTTCAGCACGGCGGAGGCCGCGTGGGCGCCCTTGGCGGCGCCCGGGGCGTGCTCCACCAGGTCGTCGAGGTTGTCGCGGATCGCCCCGGAGGTGTCGGCGACCAGCTTCGCGGTGTCCCCGATGGTCTTCTCGTTGTCCTGGAAGAACGGGCCGATCTTGTTGTCGACCCCGTTGACCCGGTCGGCGAGCGTCTGTGTCCCCTCGGCCACCTGCCGGGAGCCGGTCTCCAGGTCGCCCGCGCCCTTGTTGAGCTTCTTCAGACCCGTGGACAGCTTGCCGCTGCCCTTCTTGGCCTCCTTCAGCCCGTCGGCGAGGTCCTTGGAGCCCTTCTCCGCCTTCCCGATGCCGCCTTCGAGCCGGTCGGCACCGGACGCGGCCTTGACCGTCGCGCCGTGGATGTCGGAGAACGAGACGAAGATCCGGTCCAGGAACGACCGCGACGCCTTCGTGGACGCGGCCTCGCGCACCTCACTGAAGACCGTCCGCGAGATCTGCCCGACGATGTAGTTGTTCGCGTCGTTCGTACGCACCTGAAGGGCGCCCGTCTCCGGCGAGTCGCCCGCGCTCGACGCGATCCGCTCGCTGAAGTCGGCCGGCATGGTCAGCGACAGGTAGTAAGTGCCGTCCTCGACGCCCTTCTCGGCCTCGGCGGCACTCACCTCCCGCCAGTCGAAGACGTCGCTCTCGCGCAGCCCCTTGGTGATGTCGTCGCCGGCGGTGAGTTCCTTGTCGCCGGCCTTCGCCCCCTTGTCGTCGTTCACGAGGGCCACGGGGATGCGGTCGAGACGGCCGTACGGGTCCCAGAACGACCACAGGTACAGGGCGCCGTACAGCAGGGGCAGCACCAGCAGCGCGACCAGGGCGGCGCGCGGCAGCTTCCCCCGGCCGAAGCGCCTCAGTTCAAGCGCGGCCAGCCTCGGCGAGCGCATCGGCGGCCTCCTTTCCATCGGATTGCGGGGCGGCGGTCTTCGGGGCGGTGGACACCTTGACGGCGCCGTCGGGTGCCTCGCTGCACACCGCCACGACCGTCGTCCCGGCCTCGGCGATCGACTTCAACAGCGCCCAGGCCTCGGCCCGTTCGGCGTCCGAGAGCTTGAGGTCGGTGTCGTCGACGCCGAGCACGCGCGGGTTCGCGATCAGGGCCAGCGCGATCGACAGCCGCAGCGCCTCCAGCCGCTCCAGATCCCGTACAGCCGTACGGGAGCTCTTGGGCAGGGACTCCAGGTCCAGGCCCGCCGTCCTCAGCGCCGCGTCGATCCGCCGCCGCTCCTCGCCACCGCGCTCGCCCCGCCGGCGCAGCAGCCCGCGCACCGAGTCGCCGAACCGCCGCTGAAGCAGCGCACGTTCGTGGAGGTGCTCGGCGACGGTCAGGGCCGGATCCAGGTCGGTCACACCCGGAACGTGGGCCAGGGCGCTCACCCGCCGCACCGCCGCCATGCGCCTGGGCAGCCCCGCGTCGCCGACGGCGGCGGAGCCCTCCGTGGGCTTCATGCGTCCCGTGAGCGCGAGCAGCAGACACGTACGGCCCGTACCGGACGGCCCCTCGATCGTGATCAGCGAACCGGCCTCCGCCTCGAAGGAGACCCCGCGGAACGCCCATCCGCGTGGCCCTTCGAGCCCGAGGCCGTGGGCCGTGACGCCGGATGCGGCCACGGTTCCCCCCATCCCTGCCCCCTTATTTGAACTGACTGGTCAGTGCAAAAACTAGCCCGAATGCTCGATCGATGCAAAAGCGCAGGTCAGAACGGATTGTCAGTGCCATACCCCACGATGGGCACATACGGCATCCCGTAGCGGGCATGCCGTCACACAGACGACAGGAGGTTCGTCATGGCCAGCTATCACGCGGCAGCCGCCCGTCGGCGCGGCGCCGCCGGCCCTGCCCCCTCACTGACCGGCCCGGCGAGCGATGTGCACCCCGTGCTCCGCCGGGCCACGGCCCCGCCCGCCGCCCTCGACCTGCTCGCCCAGGCCCGTGCCGGACTGGACGAGGCCGCCGTTCTGGAAACTCCGAACGAGCGCTATGCCACAGCTCATCTCTCCGCCCTGCGCACAGCCGCCGCCGTACTCGCCGCACGGGGGCGCCCGGAACCCACGTCCAAGCGCCGGGCCCGGATCAGGAGCGCGTGGGAAGTGCTCCCCGAGATCGCGCCCGAACTCGCCGAGTGGAGCGCGCTGTTCGCCTCCGGGGCCCGGCGCCGCGCCCGGGCCGAGGCGGGCATCCAGGGCGCGGCCAGCCGCCGGGACGCAGACGACCTGATACGCGACGTGGCGATGTTCCTGCGCCTCGTCGAGCGGATGCTGGTGCTCCAGCCGGTCCTGCCCCAGCCACGAACGGACGCGGACGGGGAGGAGGGCGTGGGCTCGCGTCACGCGCGCGACGACATGCCGGACGCCGGCTGACGGCGAAACAGCCGGACCGGGGCCGGTCCGTCGGAGGGGACGGGCGGCGTCGCGCGGCACCGCGATGGCCGGTCGCGCCGCCGCAGGCAATAGGGTGGAGGGCGCCTGAAGCCTTCCCACCCCGCGTGACCCTGGCCGGGGAGGCAGCCCGTTCGCTCCGCCGTGCAAGTGGCGGTGCCGCGCCGAGGAGTCAACTGCCGTGTCGGACCCTATGCGGCCCCGCGCCGCCCTCCGTACCGCCGTGGTCTGGGAGGTCCTCCAGGACGCCCTGGACCGCCGTGTGAAGGCCACGGGTCGCCAGGCGCTCGACGTCCTCGACACCGGCGGCGGCAGCGGCAACTTCGCGGTGCCCCTCGCCCGCCTCGGCCACCGCGTCACCGTGGTGGACCCCAGCCCGAACGCGCTCTTCGCCCTGGAGCGGCGCGCCGCCGAGGCCGAAGTCGCCGACCGGGTGAAGGGCGTCCAGGGCGACGCGCACGGCCTCTTCGACGTGGTCGAGCGCGGCGGGTACGACGTCGTGCTGTGCCACGGCGTCCTGGAGTACGTCGACGACCCCGCCGAGGGTGTCCGCAACGCGGTGGCCGCCCTGCGCGCCGAGGGCGTCCTCAGTCTGCTCGCCGCCGGTCTCGGGGGAGCGGTGCTGGCGCGGGCCCTCGCCGGTCACTTCAAGGAGGCCAAGCAGGCCCTCCAGGACCCGGACGGCCGCTGGGGCCAGGGCGACCCGGTGCCGCGCCGGTTCACCGCCGAGCAGCTCACGGCACTGGTCGAGGGCGCCGGCCTCGCCGTCGGCGCCGTGCACGGTGTCCGCGTCTTCGCCGACCTCGTGCCCGGGGTCCTGGTGGACACCGAGCCCGGCGCCCTGGAGGCGCTGCTGAAGCTGGAGGAGGCGGCCGCCGAGCTGCCCGCCTTCCACTCGGTGGCCACCCAGCTGCACGTGCTCGGCGAGACGGGGGAGACCGCCGGGGCCTGAGCCGCCCGCCGTGCCGTCCGTCGGCGGACCTCGGGAGCGCGCCGTTGATCAGGGACTTGGCTGCACATGGAGTACGCCACAGGCCCCCCGATCGGACGCCGGGCGCCGTATGATCGAGGGAGACCGTTCCGGCATGACGGGTCGGCCGCTGGGGAATGCAGATCTCAGTGAGCCGGGACGTCCATGGCGGAGCCCGGTTGGCCAATTGGCGTAGAGGGGCGGGTTTCACGGGGGCGATTCCCTGCCTATCCTGAAGGGACCCCCCGGGTCGCCCCGGCGACTGCACGATGAGGAGGACTCCGTGCCGCTCTCGGAGCACGAGCAGCGAATGCTCGAGCAGATGGAGCGAGCGCTGTACGCCGAAGATCCCAAGTTCGCGACAGCGCTTGAGGGAAGCGGGCTGCGTACGTACACCCGGCGACGGGTCTACCAGGCGGTCGCGGGCTTCCTCGTAGGTATCGCGCTCCTCATGGCTGGAATGGTCGCCAAGCAGGTCTGGCTCAGTGTGGTGGGCTTCCTCGTCATGCTGGGCTGTGCGGTACTCGCCGTGACCGGCTGGCGCAAGGCCCCCAAGCCGGGCGAACAGCCCGCCGGCGGTCAGCAGGCCCGCCGCCAGCCACGCCAGAAGCGCTCCATGATGGACCGCATCGAAGAGCGCTGGCAGCGCCGCCGCGACGAACAGGGCGGCCATTAGCTCGACAAGCAGCTCCCATACCGACGCAGGGGGTGACCACCGGTGGGTGGCCACCCCCTGACGTATGCCTGGACGAATGCCTGGATGCCTGGGCGAATGACTGGACGTACGCCTGACTCCTGCTGACCTGTTCCTGCACTGACGTGGTGCTGGGCCGGAGCAGTGAAGGCTTCCGGGGGCGGGGAGGGGCCAGGCCCCTCCCCGCCCCCTCAGCCCACCGTCACCCCCGCTGACCCGGAGTGGACGGCCTGCGCAGCGTCGGTCGGGCCGCGGCGGCCCGCTGCTTGACGGTGATCCACCACTCCGACAGCTCCCAGACCACCCGCACGCTGGAGCGTGGGGCCAGCAGAGCGCGCAGCCTCGTCGTCCGGTCGGCCTTGGAGCCGAGCTCGGACACGACGCCACGGACATCCTCAGCCAGGCCGGCCACCGGGCGGGGACTGGGCGCGTAGAGGACTTGTTCCACCGCGTCGGCCACCCGGTGCACCGAGGCCGCGGCCGCCGGGTCGAGGTGGCCCAGCCGCACGATACGGGCGGCGGTCTTGCGGGGGGTCTGGGAGTCCTCCGGTGGAATGCCGAAGTCCCAGGCCGTGTCCGTCAGTTCCTGCCAGACCGCCAACGCGTGCAGTGACACGTCGGCCTGCGTGCGGCCATGCGCTCCCAGCCGTCTGGCCCTCGTCCGCTGCCGCCACAGCATCGGCGCCAAGGGGATCAGCAGCGCCGCGGCTCCACCGAGCGACCACGCCAGGACGAGGTACCACTTGGGCCCGTCGTCATCCGTGGCCGGTGCGGCGGCCGGGGACTCGCTCGCGCACAGCTGCGGGTTCCGCCCCGCGCAGCTCTCGCTCGCGGAGGGCGAGGCGGAGGGGCCCGTACTGGCGGACTGCGTGGGCCGAGCCACGTCCGGCAGCGTGGAGCCGGGCGTGTCCGACTGGGTGTACGCCGGCACCGAGCCCCGGGTCGGCGTCGGCTCGAAGCGGGTCCAGCCCACGCCCTCGAAGTACAGCTCAGGCCACGCGTGGGCGTCCCTCAGCCCCACCGAGACCGAGCTGGCGCTCTGCGGGGTACCGGGCGCGAAGCCCACCGCGACCCGGGCCGGTATGCCCAGCGAGCGGGCCATCGCCGCCATCGCGAAGGAGAAGTGGACACAGAAGCCCTGCTTGTCCTTCAGGAAGCGCGCTATCGCCTGCCGGCCGCTGCCGACCTTGACGTTGGTGTCGTACTGGAAGCCGCCCGTGATCGCGAAGTACTCCTGAAGCTTGACGGCCTGCTCGTAGTGGCTGGTCGACCCCTCGGTGACCTCGCTCGCGGTCCGGGCGACCACCGCGGGCAGCGAGTCGGGGAGCTTGGTGAACTCGCGCTTCAGGGCGGAGGGCGGCTCCGGCGCGTTCGCCAACTGCTCCGCCGTCGGCTGTACGTCGAGGCTGCGCACGGTGTACGTCGCCCCGCGCGTGGTCTGACGGCGGTCGCCGACGACCGTCATGCCCAGCGGTTCGTACCGCCAGTTGCCGGTGATGTCCACGCCGCTCGGGGGGTACGGCATCGGCAGCCAGTTCTGGGCGTACCAGTCCGCGGCCGAGATCGTCGTCTCGACCTGGGTGCGCCGGACGTCCGGGCCGAGGCCGAGGGGCGTCGGGAACTCATCGGGCACGGCCTGGATGTTGCGCTTGGCCGGCTGCCAGGTGGTGCCGTCGAAGTCGTCCAGGGACACGATCCGCAGATACAGGTCCGACAGGTCGGCCGTGTCGGTCCTCAGGCTCAGGACCTCGCGGTCCTCCTCCACGTTCAGACTGTCCCGCAGCGAGACCAGCGGGTTCACCGCGGAGATCGTGCCGCCGCTCCCGCTGCCGGAGCCCACGCCGGCGCCCGCGGCGTCCAGCAGGCCGCCGTTCATCGCGGGCAGTCCGGCCGGCACCACCAGGGCGATGCCCAGCGCGACCGCGCCGATGCGCCGGCCCGTGCGGACCGGGGCCAGCGCGCCGGACGGATCGCCGCCCGCTCCGCGCGGGGCCCCGCCGAAGACCCGGCCCCACTGCGAGAGCCGGTCCCGGCCCTCGGCCAGGAGCAGCATGAGATAGCCCGCGGCGGCCACCAGGAACCACAGCCAGTCCCCGGCGCCGTCGGCCAGCCCCGCGGCCACCGAGTACAGCGCCAGCAGCGGCAGCCCGGCCGGTGCGGCGCTGCGGAACGTCACCGCGAGGGTGTCCACCGCCAGGCCGATGACCAGGACACCGCCGATGAGCATCAGCCGGATGCCGTCCGACAGCGGCGCCGGGATCGAGTACCGGCTGACGTCGTCCGCGCCCGCCTGCAGCAGCTCGCCGAAGTGACGGAAGGCCTCCGGGCCGGGGATCACACCGATGATCGCCTGCTTGTCGGCGAAGACCAGGGTCAGCAGCATCAGGGCGACGAGGGCCTGCACGGCCACCGTCAGGGGACGGGCCAGCGGTACCCGCCGGGCCGCCATGCCCACGCCCGTCTGGATCGCCAGCAGGAAGACCGCCTGGATCAGCCAGGTGACCGGGGAGACCAGCGGCAGCAGGGCACAGGACGCCATCAGTGTGGCCACCGCGGCGCACAGCGCCATCCGCGTCCGCCCGCTCATGGCCGTCCCCCCTCGCCCCGCGCGCCACCGGCCGCGACCGCGTCCGTACGAGCTCGGTCCGCCTGACGCCACAGCTCTTCCAGCGAGGCGCCCCGCGGCACGCTCAGGGCCGTCCAGCCCGCCTCCCGCAGCATCCGCAGCCGCTCCCCGCTCCTGTCCAACGCGCCGGACACATCGGTCGGTTCCCGCACCCACGCCGCGCTGTCCAGCACGAAGGCCACCGCGCCGCCGCTGCGCTGGCGCATCTTGGCGGCCACCGCCGCCTGCTCCTCGTCGAGGTCACCGAAGAAGGCGACCAGCAGCCCCTCGTTGCCGCCGCGCAGCACGTCGTACGCCCGCGACAGACCCGTGCCGTCCGAGTGGTCGATCACCGCCAGGGTGTCCATCATCAGCCCGGCCGCGTCCGCCGACTCCTGGCTCGCACCCGCGAACCCGTCGGCGCCCTCGCCGGGCACCGAGCTGCCGGTGTCGGTCAACAGGCGGACGGAGAAGCCCCGTTCGAGCATGTGGACCAGCACGGACGCCGTGCCCGACACGGCCCACTCGAAGGCCGAGTCCGGGCCCGCGCCCTGGAAGGCCAGTCCCCGGGTGTCCAGCAGCACCGTGCAGCGGGAGCGCTGCGGCTGCTCCTCGCGGCGCACCATCAGCTCGCCGTAGCGCGCGGTGGAGCGCCAGTGCACGCGGCGCAGGTCGTCGCCGTAGCGGTACCCGCGCGGGATCACGTCGTCATCGCCGGCCAGCGCCAGCGAGCGCTGCCGCCCGTCGCCGTACCCCTTCGCCTCGCCGCTGAAGCGCACCGGCGGGAGCGGCTCCACGCGCGGGATGACCGTCAGGGTGTCGTGCGTGGAGAAGGAGCGGGTCAGTTCGCACATGCCGAACGGGTCGCTCAGGCGCAGCTGCAACGGGCCCAGCGGATAGCGGCCGCGCAGGTCGGAGCGGACCCGGTAGGACACCTCGCGGCGGCCGCCCGCCTCCACCCGGTCCAGGACGAAGCGTGGGCGGGGCCCGAGGACGTACGGCACCCGGTCCTGGAGCATCAGCAGGCCGGTGGGCAGCCGGGAGACGTTGTCCATCCGCAGGTGCACGCGGGCCTCGCTGCCGGCGGGCACGCGCGCGGGGGAGAGCCTTCGGCTGCCCGCGACCCGGTAGCGGGTGCGGTACAGCACCGTGGCGCACACCAGCGGGAGCACCGCCAGCAGCAGGCCGACGCGCAGCAGGTCGCTCTGGCCGAGCACGTAGGCGCAGACGGCGGCCGCGATGCCGGCGGCCAGGAAGGAACGGCCACGCGTGGTCAGACCGGCCAGTGCGGTGCGCATCCCGCTCTTCTCGCCACGGTCCGCCTCCGCCTGCCCGGTCCCACCGGAGGTCATCCGAGCCTCCGCGGCGGCTGCTGTCCGTACACCGCGGTACCGCGTCCCAGGCCACCGAAGCCGCTCTGCTGCTGAGGCGCGGCGGGCACCGGGGTGCGCTGGAGGATCTCCTGGACGACCTGCTCGGAGGTACGGCGGTTCAGCTGGGCCTGCGCGGTGGGCAGCAGACGGTGGGCCAGGACGGCCACGGCGAGGGCCTGCACGTCGTCCGGCAGCGCGTACTCCCGGCTGCTCAGGGCCGCCGACGCCTTCGCCGCGCGCAGCAGATGCAGCGTCGCGCGCGGGGAGGCGCCGAGTCTGAGGTCCGGGTGGGTGCGCGTGGCGGCGACCAGCTCCACCGCGTACCGGCGCACCGGCTCGGCCACGTGGACGCCGCGGACGGCGTCGATCAGCTTCACGATGTCGTGCGCGTGCGCCACCGGCTGGAGGTCCTCCAGCGGCGAGACGCCGCCGTGCACGTCCAGCATCTGCAGCTCGGCCTCCACGCTGGGGTAGCCGACGGAGACACGGGCCATGAAGCGGTCGCGCTGGGCCTCGGGCAGCGGATAGGTGCCCTCCATCTCGACCGGGTTCTGGGTGGCCACCACCATGAAGGGGCTCGGCAGCTCGTAGGTCTGGCCGTCGATCGTGACCTGGCGCTCCTCCATGGACTCCAGCAGCGCGGACTGCGTCTTCGGCGAGGCGCGGTTGATCTCGTCGCCGATCACGATCTGGGCGAAGATCGCGCCGGGCTTGAACTCGAAGTCCTTGCGCTGCTGGTCCCAGATGGACACACCGGTGATGTCGGACGGCAGCAGGTCCGGCGTGAACTGGATACGCCGGACGGAACAGTCGATGGACCGCGCCAGCGTCTTGGCCAGCATCGTCTTGCCCACGCCGGGGACATCCTCGATCAGAAGATGTCCCTCGGCGAGCAGTACGGTCAGCGAAAGCCGTACGACCTCGGGCTTGCCCTCGATCACACCCTCCACCGAACTGCGGACACGCTCCACAGTGGCGGTCAGATCAGTGAGGCTCGCTCGATCGTCATAGGTCGTCACCCGGCCCTCCTCGGCCCGTTCTTTCCGGGCCGACGCGATGCGGACCGGCCCACCCCTGGAACACGGACACCACGCGGGGAATGTTCCGCGTGCTGTCACACTCGCATTCTTGCTGCCGTTACCGATTCGTGTCACTCGACTGTGGACAACTGTCCGCGATATGTCAGGGCTTAGGGCCTTTTGCGCCCCCCGAAGCCGGAATTGACAGCGAAACGACAGCTGAGGCGGAGGGTTACGCGGGGTCGATCTCGCGCAGCAGGCCCGTCTTCACGTCGAAGACGAAGCCGCGGACGTCGTCGGTGTGCTCCAGGAACGGCGAGGTGCGCACGCGCTGCATCGACTGCCGCACGTCCTGGTCGACGTCCCGGAAGGACTCCACCGCCCAGGCGGGCCGCTGGCCGACCTCCAGCTCAAGCTCGGTGCGGAAGTCCTCGGTGAGGGACTCCAGGCCGCAGCCGGTGTGGTGGATCAGCACGACGCTGCGGGTCCCGAGCTTGCGCTGGCTGATAGTGAGCGAGCGGATCACGTCGTCGGTGACGACGCCGCCGGCGTTGCGGATGGTGTGACAGTCGCCGAGTTCCAGGCCGAGCGCGGCGTGCAGGTCGAGCCGGGCGTCCATACAGGCGACGACGGCGACGTGGAGCACGGGGCGGGCGTCCATGCCCGGGTCGGTGAACGCGGAGGCGTAGCGTCCGTTGGCCTCGACCAGGCGGTCGGTGACCGTGCCGCGGACTATCGCACTCTCGGGACCAGCGGGAACCGATGCAGAAGTCGTCATACCCATGACGTTACTGGTCACGTCCGAAATGGTCCTGCTGTGAGGGGGGACAAAGAACGCCATTGAGTCTTGTTGTGAGCTAACCCACAGGGGTGGCGTGAGTGCGCCCATACGAGCGATTTCACGCATGGGGCGGCTGGGCCGGAACCCGAAGTGGCGACGCGCAGGCCGGTTGATTGACCGCGAGACACCGTGGACTAAAGTGACGCGAAGCGGGAGGCGAGACTCCCTGCTGGACTGAATTCCCCGGAGACCCCGGCGATTTTCCGGAGGTCTCCCCGCGTGCGCGGCGCGTACGCACGGCTCGGCCTCCTCCCGCTCCCGGTCGGCTGACGCTTCCGGCGCCGGCAGGCCTCCCCTTCACTGGGGGTCCCCACTCTGTCGGGGCGGGGCGGGGACCCGGCGGTGTGTACGGACCCGCCGGATCTGAGAGGGCCCCTTGAGTCAGAGTCGACATGTCCCGGTGATGCTCCAGCGGTGCCTGGACCTGTTGGCCCCCGCCCTCCAGCGGCCCGGCGCGGTGGTCGTCGACTGCACCCTCGGGCTCGGCGGCCACAGCGAGGCCCTGCTCCAGCAGTTCCCCGAGGCCCGGCTCGTCGCCCTCGACCGGGACAAGGAGGCCCTGCGCCTGTCCGGCGAGCGCCTCGCCCCGTACGGCGAACGCGCGACCCTCGTGCACGCCGTCTACGACGAGCTCCCGGACGTCCTGGAAAGGCTCGGCATCGCGCGCGTGCAGGGCGTCCTGTTCGACCTGGGCGTCTCCTCCATGCAGCTCGACGAGGCCGACCGCGGCTTCGCCTACGCCCAGGACGCCCCCCTCGACATGCGCATGGACCAGACGACCGGCATGAGCGCCGCCGAGGTCCTCAACACCTACCCGCCCGGCGAACTCGTCCGGATCCTGCGGGCGTACGGCGAGGAGAAGCAGGCCAAGCGGATCGTGTCCGCGATCGTGCGGGAGCGCGACAAGGAGCCGTTCGCCAACAGCGCCCGGCTCGTGGAGCTCATCCGCGACGCGCTGCCGCAGGCCGCCAAGCGCACCGGCGGCAACCCGGCCAAGCGCACCTTCCAGGCGCTGCGCATCGAGGTCAACGGCGAGCTCTCGGTCCTGGAGCGGGCCATCCCTGCCGCCGTGGAGGCCCTCGCCGTGGGCGGCCGGATCGCGGTGCTGTCGTACCACTCGCTGGAGGACCGGCTGGTCAAGCAGGTGTTCGCGGCCGGCGCCGCCAACACCGCGCCGCCCGGGCTGCCCGTCGTACCCGAGCAGTACCAGCCCAGGCTCAAGCTGCTGACGCGTGGTGCCGAACTTCCCACCGAGGAAGAGGTCGCCGAGAACCGCCGCGCCGCACCGGCGCGTCTGCGGGGCGCCGAACGCATCAGGGAGTCCATCGAATGACGGCCGGGAGGCAGGGGCGGGTGTCCGGGTCCAGTATTCAAACCCACGAGTTGGAAAACCGGACCCGGGGGAGGGCAAGTGAGTAGGAAACCCGAACTGAGGGGGCGGGCCGCCCGGCTCGCGCGGCTCTTCCCCTCCGGGGCCCGGCAGGCCGCCCGTGCCCCCTTCGTCCTCCTCGTCGTCCTCCTCCTCGGCGGTGGCCTCATCGGCCTCCTCGTACTGAACTCCGCCCTCAGTGAAGGCGCGTTCAGGCTCGACGACCTCCAGAAGGAGACGAAGTCCCTCACCGACGAGGAACAGTCGCTCCAGCGGGACATCGACTCCTACTCCGCCCCCGACGCCCTCCAGCGCCGCGCCCTCGAACTCGGCATGGTCCCCGGCGGCGACCCCGCCTTCCTCAACCCCGACGGCTCGGTCAGGGGCGCCCCCAGCCCCGCGCCCGGCGGCCAGGGCGCCGCGTACAACCCGCTCGCCCTCGCCCCCGAGGCCCTGGACACCGAGCCAGGACCGCCGCCGGCGACCGAGGCGACGCCCACCACGCCGGCCCCCGAGGCGACGCCCACGACGCCGACCTCCGCGGCCACCCCCACCGAGCCGCAGCCGGCGGCCACCTACGCCGTGCCCCAGTACGCGCCCTCCGTCCAGCAGTCCTCCGCATACCCGACCTCCGGCAGGTGACGGAAGTGTCCGACAGGGAACCGCCCCGCCGCCGCGTGCCCGGCCCCGCGAAGCCCGCCCGCTCCGCCGGCGCCCAGCGACGCCCGGGCCCCGGCGCCCGCCCGGCCCGCCGGCCCACCCGGCCCCGCCCCATGCCCACCGGCAGGATCCGGCTCGGCAGCCCCCGCCCGCGGCTGCGCATGGTCGGCCTGGCCCTGACCCTCGTCCTGGCCGTCTTCGTCGTACGACTGCTCCAGGTGCAGGGCGTCGACGCGAGCACGTACGCCGCCAAGGCCGAGAAGAACCGGTACGTGGGCTACACCTTGGCCGCCGAGCGCGGCGGCATCACCGACCGCAACGGCGTGGCGCTCGCGGCCAGTGTGGACGCGTACGACATCACCGCCGACCCCACCCTGTTCTCCCGTGAGCAGCTGAAGATCGACGACGGCCCCGAGCAGGCGGCGGCCCTCCTCGCGCCGATCCTCGGCCAGGAGCCGGAGAAGATCGTCAGGAAGCTCCGGCCGGCGAACAAGAACCTGCGCTACACCCTGCTGGCCAGCCGCCAGACCCCGCAGGTCTGGAAGCAGATCAAGGATCTGAAGAGCGCGCTGGCCACCAAGGCCGAGAGCGACAAGAGCACGGCCAACGTCCTCGCGGGCGTCCTGTCGGTCGCCAGCAGCAAGCGCGTGTACCCGAACGGCGACCTCGCCGCCGGGATACTGGGCTGGGTCAACGCCGACGGCAAGGGCGGCGGCGGTATCGAGCAGCAGCTGAACAAGCAGCTGTCCGGCAAGGACGGCGAGATCCGCTACGCCCAGTCAGGCGGCCGCCAGGTCCCCACGGTGGGCTCCACCGAGACGCCCGCCGTGCCCGGCAGCGACGTAGAGCTCACCATCGACCGCGACATCCAGTGGGCCGCGCAGAGCGCCATCACCAAGCAGGTCGAGGAGTCCCGGGCGGACCGCGGCTATGTGATCGTCCAGGACACCCGCACCGGCGAGATCCTCGCCATGGCCAACTCGCCCGGCTTCGACCCGAACGACCTCTCCGCGGCCAGCAGCGCCAACATGGGCAACGCGGCCGTCCAGGACGCCTTCGAGCCCGGCTCCACCGCCAAGATCATGTCCATGGCGGCCGTACTGGAGGAGGGCGTGGCCACGCCCGGCACGCATGTCATCGTGCCCAACCGGCTGCACCGCGGCGACCGGCTGTTCAAGGACGACATCGACCACGACACCTGGTTCCTCACGCTCAACGGCGTGCTCGCCAAGTCCAGCAACATCGGCACCATCCTGGCCACCGGCCAGCTCGGCAAGACCCAGCGGGAGGCCAACAAGGTCCTCTACAGCTACCTGCGCAAGTTCGGCCTCGGCAGCTACACCGGCCTCGGCTTCCCCGGCGAGACCCCGGGCATCCTCGCGACACCGGACAAGTGGTCGACGTCGCAGCAGTACACGATTCCTTTCGGCCAGGGTCTGTCCCTCAACGCGATGCAGGCGGCCTCGATCTACTCGACGATCGCCAACGGCGGCGTCCGCGTCGAACCCACGCTCGTACGCGGCACCGAGGGACCCGACGGAAAGTTCACCGAGGCCCCGAAGCCCAAGAAGACCCGGGTCATCAGCGCCAAGACGGCGAAGTCCCTCGCCCAGATGCTGGAGTCGGTCGTGGACGACCGGGAGGGCACCGGCACCAAGGCGCGTATCCCCGGCTACCGGGTCGCGGGCAAGACGGGTACGGCGAACCGAGTGGATCCGGCCACCGGCAAGTACCGCGGCTACACGTCGTCGTTCGCCGGCTTCGCACCCGCGGACAAGCCCCGTGTCACGGTCTACTGCGCCATCCAGAACGCCACCCAGGGCAACTACTTCGGCGGCCAGATCTGCGGACCCATCTACAAGAAGGTGATGGAGTTCGCCCTGAAGACCCTCCAGGTCCCGCCGACCGGGGCCAAGGCCGCCAAGCTCCCGGTCGCCTTCAACTGACCACTGACGACCGACCACCCTGATCAGCACCGAGCAGCCAGGAACCACCTCGTGACAACGATCACTCCCGACTCCGGGAACCAGGACGCCCCCCGCCCCTCACTTCGCTCCCGGGCGGGTGCGCCCGGTACGCTCACCGCCGTGCCACACGCTGATCAGTCCCAAACCACCCAGAAGGGGCATCCCGTGACATATCCCGGGCCGCCCAGGCCGGTACAGGTCTCCGCCACACCCCTCGCGGAACTCGCCGATCAGCTGGGTGCCACCGCGCCGGACAGCGCCGACGCCGCAGCGGAGGTCACGGGCATCACCCATGACTCGCGCGCCGTCCGCCCCGGCGATCTGTACGCCGCCCTCCCGGGCGCCCGCCTGCACGGCGCCGACTTCGTCACACAGGCCGCCGGCCTCGGCGCGGTCGCCGTGCTGACCGACCCGACCGGCGCCGAGCGCGCCGCCGCGACCGGCCTGCCGGTCCTGGTCGTCGAGGACCCGCGCGGGCAGATGGGTGAACTGGCGGCCACGATCTACGGCCACCCCGGACACGATCTCCTCCAGATCGGCATCACCGGCACCTCCGGCAAGACCACCACCGCGTACCTCGTCGAAGGTGCTCTCAAGACCGCCCGGTCGACCGGCTTGATCGGCACGGTCGAGATGCGCATCGGCGACGAGCGCATCAAGTCCGAGCGCACCACACCCGAAGCCACCGACCTCCAGGCCCTGTTCGCCGTCATGCGCGAACGCGGAGTGGAAGCCGTCGCCATGGAGGTCTCCAGCCACGCGCTGGTCCTCGGCCGGGTCGACGCCTGCGTCTTCGACATCGCCGTGTTCACCAACCTGAGCCCGGAACACATGGAGTTCCACTCCGACATGGAGGACTACTTCCAGGCCAAGGCGCAGCTGTTCACCCCGAAACGCAGCAAACTCGGCGTCGTCAACCTCGACGACGAGTACGGTCGCAGGCTGGTCAAGGAGGCCGGCGTCCCGGTCATCACCTACTCCGCCGAGGGCCACCCCGACGCCGACTGGCGCGCCGAGGACGTGACCATCGGCCCGATGGACTCGACGTTCACCGTGATCGGGCCCAAGGGCGAGCGGATCGCCGCCAGGTCGCCGATCGCCGGCCCCTTCAACGTGGCGAACACCCTCGCCGCCATCACCGCCCTGGCCGCCGCCGGCCTCGACGTGCAGGCCGCCGCCGACGGCATCGCCGCGGTGCCCGGCGTGCCGGGCCGCCTTGAGCGGGTGGACGCCGGGCAGCCGTATCTCGCGGTCGTGGACTACGCCCACAAGACCGACGCCGTCGAGTCGGTGCTCAAGGCGCTCCGCAAGGTCACCGAGGGCAGCCTGCACGTCGTCCTCGGCTGCGGCGGCGACCGGGACATGACCAAGCGCGAGCCGATGGGCGCGGCCGCGGCCCGGCTCGCCGACACCGCCGTACTGACCTCCGACAACCCCCGCTCCGAGGACCCCCTCGCGATCCTCGCGACCATGCTCCAGGGCGCGGCGTCCGTACCGGCACACGAGCGTGGCGAGGTCCAGGTCTTCGAGGACCGGGCCGCCGCCATCGCCGCGGCCGTCGCCCGCGCACAGCCCGGTGACACCGTGCTGGTCGCCGGCAAGGGCCATGAGCAGGGCCAGGACATCGCCGGAGTGGTCCGTCCCTTCGACGACCGCCAGGTCCTGCGCGAAGCTATCCAGAAGACCCAGGGATGAACTTGTGATCGCCCTCTCTCTCGCCGAGATCGCAGAAGTCGTCGGCGGGCAGACGTACGACATACCGGATCCGTCCGTCCAGGTCACCGGTCCGGTCGTCCGGGACTCCCGTGAAGTGGAGCCCGGCACCCTCTTCGCCGCCTTCGTCGGCGAGCGCGTGGACGGCCACGACTTCGCAGAGAAGGTCGTCGAAGCGGGCGCGGTCGCCGTACTGGCGTCGCGTCCCGTCGGCGTTCCCGCGATCGTCGTGGCCGACGTCCAGACGGCCCTCGGCGCCCTCGCCCGGCATGTCGTACGCCGGCTCGGCGCGACCCTCGTCGCCCTGACCGGCTCGGCGGGCAAGACCAGCACCAAGGACCTGATCGCCCAGGTGCTCCGCAGCAAGGCGCCGACCGTGTTCACGCCGGGCTCGCTCAACAACGAGATCGGGCTGCCGCTGACCGCGCTCAGCGCCACCGAGGAGACGAAGTTCCTCGTGCTGGAGATGGGCGCCCGCGGCATCGGCCACATCCGCTACCTCGCCGGTCTGACGCCGCCGAAGGTCGGCCTGGTGCTCAACGTCGGCACCGCCCACATCGGCGAGTTCGGCGGCCGCGAGCAGATCGCGCAGGCCAAGGGCGAACTGGTGGAGAGCCTTCCGGAGGACGGCGCGGCGATCCTCAACGCCGACGATCCCCTCGTACGGGCCATGGCGTCCCGTACGAAGGCGAAGGTGATCCTTTTCGGAGAGTCCGGCGAAGCGGACGTACGCGCCGAGAACGTGCGACTCACGGACAGCGGACAGCCTTCCTTCATGCTTCACACACCCTCCGGGTGCAGCGATGTGACCATGCGCCTGTACGGTGAGCACCACGTGTCGAACGCGCTCGCCGCGGCCGCCGTCGCCCATGAGCTGGGCATGTCCGCGGAAGAGATCGCCACCGCGCTCTCCGAGGCGGGCTCCCTCTCCCGCTGGCGGATGGAGGTCACCGAGCGCCCGGACGGCGTGACGGTCGTCAACGACGCCTACAACGCGAACCCCGAGTCCATGCGAGCCGCTCTGCGTGCGCTCGTGGCGATGGGCAGGGGGCGGCGTACGTGGGCGGTGCTCGGCAAGATGGCCGAGCTCGGGGACGAGGAGCTCGCCGAGCACGACGCGGTCGGACGGCTCGCCGTCCGGCTCAACGTCAGCAAGCTCGTCGCGGTCGGGGGCAGGGAAGCGTCCTGGCTGCAACTGGGCGCATATAACGAGGGTTCGTGGGGTGAGGAGTCGGTGCACGTGTCCGACGCACAGGCGGCGGTCGACCTGTTGCGCAGCGAGTTGCGCCCGGGGGACGTCGTGCTCGTGAAGGCGTCCCGTTCGGTCGGTCTGGAGAGCGTCGCCGAGGCGCTGCTCGCGGGCGGCACCGAGGGTGAGGTCGACGCCCGATGATGAATCAGATCCTGTTCGCGGGTGTCATCGGGCTCTTCCTGACAATGATCGGCACACCACTGCTGATCAAGCTTCTCGCCCGCAAGGGCTACGGCCAGTACATCCGCGACGACGGCCCGCGCGAGCACGCCAGCAAGCGCGGTACGCCGACCATGGGTGGCATCGCCTTCATCCTCGCCACGATCGTGGCGTACTTCCTGTCGAAGGTGATCACCGGAAAGCCCGTGACCTACTCGGGCCTGCTGGTGCTCGGCCTGATGGGCGGCATGGGTCTGGTCGGCTTCCTGGACGACTACATCAAGATCGTCAAGCGCCGCTCGCTGGGGCTGCGGGCCAAGGCCAAGATGGCCGGCCAGCTGCTCGGCGGTATCGCCTTCGCGGTGCTCTCGCTCCAGTTCGCGGACAACCGGGGCAACACCCCGGCCTCCACCAAGCTGTCCTTCGTGCAGGACTTCGGCTGGTCCATCGGCCCGGTGCTGTTCGTCGTCTGGGCGCTGTTCATGATCCTCGCCATGTCGAACGGCGTGAACCTGACGGACGGTCTGGACGGCCTCGCCACCGGCGCCTCCGTACTGGTCTTCGGCGCCTACACGTTCATCGGCGTGTGGCAGTTCCAGGAGTCCTGCGCCAACGCGCAGACCCTCACCAACCCGGGCGCCTGTTACGAGGTACGCGATCCACTCGACCTCGCCGTCGTCTCCTCGGCGCTGATGGGTGCCTGCCTCGGCTTCCTGTGGTGGAACACGTCGCCGGCCAAGATCTTCATGGGTGACACCGGTTCGCTGGCCCTCGGCGGCGCGCTCGCCGGTCTCGCCATCTGCTCGCGCACCGAGCTGCTGCTCGCCATCCTGGGCGGCCTGTTCGTGCTGATCACCATGTCGGTCGTCATCCAGGTCGGCTCCTTCCGCCTCACCGGCAAGCGCGTCTTCCGGATGGCGCCACTCCAGCACCACTTCGAACTCAAGGGCTGGTCCGAAGTCCTTGTGGTGGTCCGCTTCTGGATCATCCAGGGCATCTGCGTGATTGTCGGACTCGGCCTCTTCTACGCGGGATGGGCAGCGGACAAGTGACCGACTGGCAGGGGAAGAACGTCACCGTCGCGGGACTCGGCGTCTCCGGGATCCCGGCGGCCAAGGTGCTGCACGCGCGCGGGGCGCACGTCACGGTCGTCAACGACGGCGACGACGCACGCGCGCGTGCCCAGGCCGCCGAACTGGAGGCGCTCGGCATCACCGTCCGCCTCGGCGACGGGGCGACCCTGCCCGAAGGCACCGAACTCATCGTCACCGCACCCGGCTGGAAGCCGGACAAGCCGCTGTTCACGGCGGCTCGTGAGGCGGGCGTCCCGGTCTGGGGCGACGTCGAGCTGGCCTGGCGGCTGCGCGGCCCGGACGCCGCGCCCTGGCTCGCCGTCACCGGCACCAACGGCAAGACCACGACCGTCCAGATGCTCGCCTCCATCCTCAAGGCGGCGGGCCTGCGCACGGCGGCCGTGGGCAACATCGGCGTCTCCCTGCTCGACGCGGTGCTCGGCGAGGAGCAGTACGACGTCCTCGCCGTGGAGTTGTCCAGCTACCAGCTGCACTGGGCGCCCTCGCTGCGGGCGCACTCGGCGGCCGTGCTGAACCTGGCCCCCGACCACCTCGACTGGCACGGCTCCATGGAGGCGTACGCCGCCGACAAGGGCCGTATCTACGAGGGCAATCGCGTCGCCTGCGTCTACAACGTCGCCGACAAGGCCACCGAGGACCTGGTACGGGCCGCTGACGTCGAGGAGGGCTGCCGGGCCGTCGGCTTCACCCTCGGCACCCCCGGCCCCTCCCAACTCGGCGTCGTGGAGGGCATCCTGGTCGACCGCGCCTTCGTCGAGAACCGGCAGAAGAACGCCCAGGAGCTCGCCGAGGTCGCCGACGTCAACCCGCCGGCCCCGCACAACGTCGCCAACGCCCTTGCGGCGGCGGCCCTCGCCCGGGCCTACGGCGTGCCCGCCAAGGCCGTACGGGACGGCCTGCGGGCCTTCACCCCGGACGCTCACCGCATCGCGCATGTGGCGGACCTGGACGGGGTCGCGTACGTCGACGACTCCAAGGCCACCAACACCCACGCGGCGGAAGCGTCGTTGGCGGCGTACGAGTCCATCGTGTGGATCGCGGGCGGCCTCGCCAAGGGCGCCGTCTTCGAGGAACTGGTCGCCAAGTCGGCCGAGCGGCTGCGCGCGGTCGTACTGATCGGCGCCGATCGCGGCCTGATCCGTGAAGCCCTCGCGCGACACGCGCCGGAAGTACCCGTCGTCGACCTCGACCGGACCGACACTGGGGCGATGCTCGCGGCGGTCCAGGAAGCGAGGCGGCTCGCCCAGCCCGGTGACACGGTGCTGCTTGCCCCGGCCTGTGCCTCGATGGACATGTTCGTCAACTACAACCAGCGCGGTGACGTGTTCGCGGAGGCGGTTCGCGAACTCGGCGCGGGCGCCTGACGCCGGGTCTCGGCCACTGCGGGTGCTTCGGGACCCTTGGAGGGACGCGTGACTCGGATGTGGCCGGACGGTACGTACTCCCACGGCGGGGCGGTGGGCGCCGATGCCCGGTAGCCGTACGGGACGACCCCCCGTCCAGCGCGCCGTTCGGCGCCCCGTCGCCCCCCGGCCGTCGTCGCACGACAACGCCGTACGGCGGCTCTACATCCGGCTGAACCGGGCGTGGGACCGGCCGCTGACCGCGTACTACCTGATCCTCGGCGGCAGCCTGCTGATCACCGTGCTCGGTCTGGTGATGGTCTACTCGGCCTCCCAGATCACCGCCCTGCAGATGTCGCTGCCCGGGTCGTACTTCTTCCGCAAGCAGCTGCTGGCCGCGGTGATCGGCGCCGGCCTGCTGTTCGCGGCCTCGCGGATGCCGGTGAAACTGCACCGGGCGCTGGCCTACCCGATCCTCGCGGGCGCCGTCTTCCTGATGGCGCTGGTGCAGGTCCCCGGGATAGGAGTGGCGGTCAACGGCAACCAGAACTGGATCGCCCTCGGCGGCTCCTTCCAGATCCAGCCCAGCGAGTTCGGCAAGCTCGCGCTGGTGCTGTGGGGCGCGGACCTGATCGCCCGCAAAGAGGACCGGAAGCTGCTGACGCAGTGGAAGCACATGCTGGTGCCGCTGGTGCCGGTCGCCTTCATGCTGCTCGGGCTGATCATGCTCGGCGGCGACATGGGTACGGCGATCATCCTGTCGGCGATCCTGTTCGGCCTGCTGTGGCTGGCCGGGGCGCCGACCCGGCTGTTCGTGGGGGTCCTGTCGGTGGCCGGCCTGATCGGTCTGCTCCTGATCAAGACCAGCCAGAACCGCATGGCCCGCCTGCAGTGCCTGGGTGCCACCGAGCCACGCAGCGGGGCCGTCGACTGCTGGCAGGCCGTGCACGGCATCTATGCGCTCGCCTCGGGCGGAATCTTCGGCTCCGGGCTCGGTGCGAGTGTGGAGAAATGGGGCCAACTACCCGAAGCCCACACCGACTTCATCTTCGCCGTCACCGGTGAGGAACTGGGCCTGGCGGGGACGCTGTCGGTGCTCGCCCTGTTCGCGGCTCTAGGCTATGCGGGTATCCGCGTGGCCGGACGTACGGAGGACCGCTTCGTCAGGTATGCCGCGGGAGGTGTGACCACCTGGATCACCGCGCAAGCCGTGATCAACATCGGTGCGGTGCTCGGTCTGCTGCCGATCGCCGGAGTCCCCCTCCCGCTGTTCTCCTACGGAGGATCCGCCCTGCTGCCGACCATGTTCGCCATCGGGCTGCTGATCGCGTTCGCGCGCGAGGAGCCCGCTGCGCGGGCAGCGCTTTCCGTGCGGCAACCCCGCTTTGGTAGAAAGCGTGCGGGAGGTGCCGGTTCCGGCCGGGCGCCTCGGAGATGGAACACGATGCGACGGCGTGCCTCGGCGGCGCGCTCGTCCGGAGAGCGGTGAATTTCGGTGCATGTCGTACTCGCCGGTGGGGGGACCGCCGGCCACATCGAGCCCGCGCTCGCCCTCGCGGACGCCCTGCGCAGGCAGGACCCGACCGTGGGGATCACGGCCCTGGGCACGGAGCGCGGCCTGGAGACCACGCTCGTCCCGCAGCGGGGCTACGAGCTCGCGCTGATCCCCGCCGTGCCGCTGCCCCGCAAGCCCACGCCCGAGCTGATCACCGTCCCGGGTCGGCTGCGCGGCACGATCAAGGCGACCGAGCAGATCCTGGAGCGCACCAAGGCGGACGCCGTCGTCGGCTTCGGCGGCTATGTCGCCCTGCCCGGCTACCTCGCCGCCAAGCGCCTCGGCGTGCCGATCATCATCCACGAGGCCAACGCCCGCCCCGGCCTCGCCAACAAGATCGGTTCGCGGTACGCCGCCCAGGTCGCCGTCTCCACCCCGGACAGCAAGCTCCGCAACTCGCGTTACATCGGCATCCCGCTGCGCCGGACCATCGCCACCCTCGACCGGGCCGCCGTCCGCCCCGAGGCCCGCGCCGCGTTCGGCCTCGACCCGAACCTGCCCACGCTGCTGGTCTCCGGCGGCTCCCAGGGCGCACGCCGCCTCAACGAGGTCGTCCAGCAGGTCGCGCCCTGGCTCCAGCAGGCCGGAATCCAGATCCTGCACGCGGTCGGTCCGAAGAACGAACTGCCGCAGGTGCACCAGATGCCGGGGATGCCCCCGTACATCCCGGTACCGTACGTGGACCGGATGGACCTCGCGTACGCCGCGGCCGACATGATGCTCTGCCGCGCGGGCGCGATGACCGTCGCCGAACTCTCCGCCGTCGGACTCCCGGCCGCCTATGTCCCGCTGCCCATCGGCAACGGGGAACAGCGGCTCAACGCCCAGCCGGTGGTCAAGGCCGGCGGCGGACTGCTGGTCGACGACGCGGAGCTCACGCCCGAGTGGGTGCAGCAGAACGTCCTGCCCGTGCTCGCCGACCCGCACCGGCTGTACGAGATGTCCCGCGCCGCAAGCGAGTTCGGCCGCCGGGACGCCGACGACCTGCTCGTCGGCATGGTGTACGAGGCGATTGCCTCGCATCGCCGCTAGGAACGTATGACGGAGGGCAGGGAGCGTGGCCGGACCGACGACCGCAGAGCGCGGTGAACGCCAGCAGGAGTCGTCCGACCCGCCCCTCGCCCGGCGATTGAGGCCGACGCCGCGACTTCGTACGATCATCATCCTTCTTGTGGTGCTCGTCCTCCTTGGCGCGGGCTCCGTTTGGCTGCTGTACGGCTCCAAGTGGCTGCGCGTCGAGCGTGTATCCGTCTCCGGGACCCGGGTTCTGACGCCCGAACAGGTCCAGGAGGTGGCCGACGTCCCCGTGGGCGCGCCGCTGATTTCCGTCGACACTGACGCGATTGAGGAACGGCTGCGCCAGGAATTGCCCCGAATTGACGTGGTTGACGTGGTTCGCTCCTGGCCGCATGGAATCAGCCTTAAAGTGGCGGAGCGTACTCCGGTTCTGATTGTCCAAAAGGACGGAAAGTTCGTCGAAGTGGACAAGGAAGGCGTCCGTTTCGCCACGGTTTCTCAGCCCCCGAAAGGCGTTCCCGCGCTCGAATTGGTGGTGTCCCGGTCGAGCTCCGCCGCCGCGAGCCTGCGCCGCTTCGGGGAGAGCCGTCTGGTGCGGGAGGCGGTGCGCGTCGCCCGGGCCCTTCCGGACGCCGTCGCACGCGACACCCAGGTGGTCAAGGTCCGTTCCTACGACGACATCTCACTGGCTCTGACCGGCGGGACGACCGTCGCCTGGGGGAGTGGCGAGAAGGGGGCCGCGAAGGCCCGCGCACTCACCGCTCTCATGAAAGCCTCGCCGGATGCGCGGTACTTCGACGTCAGCGTTCCCACCGCGCCTGCGTCAGCCGGGAGTTGACGCACATCCGCGCAGGCCAGCACCCTGGTTGGGCAGCGACACGGCTGATCACATAGGGTGAAAAGAAAAACGGGAGGTTCGGCGTGTTCGTTGAACGTGCGCCACTTGTCGACTTAGTGTCCTGTTCAGAAGACTTCAAGGAACAGACACACTGGTAACCCTAAACTTCAGGGTTAGGGTTCGGGTCGGCGCTACGGACCGTCCCATTCGGCATCAGTCGCGGTTCACGAAGCACAGCCTCTCGTGATCCGACGACCCGTAACTCGAGGCGAGAGGCCTTCGACGTGGCAGCACCGCAGAACTACCTCGCAGTCATCAAAGTCATCGGTGTCGGCGGCGGTGGTGTCAATGCCATCAACCGGATGATCGAGGTCGGTCTCAAGGGCGTCGAGTTCATCGCCATCAACACCGACGCGCAAGCTCTGTTGATGAGCGACGCCGACGTCAAGCTCGACGTCGGCCGTGAACTCACCCGCGGACTCGGCGCCGGAGCCAACCCGGCCGTCGGCCGCAAGGCCGCCGAGGACCACCGCGAGGAGATCGAAGAGGTCCTCAAGGGGGCCGACATGGTCTTCGTGACGGCCGGTGAAGGCGGCGGCACCGGGACCGGCGGCGCGCCCGTCGTGGCCAATATCGCCCGTTCCCTGGGTGCCCTCACCATCGGTGTGGTCACGCGCCCGTTCACCTTCGAGGGACGGCGCCGTGCCAACCAGGCCGAGGACGGCATCGCCGAGCTCCGCGAAGAGGTCGACACCCTCATCGTCATCCCGAACGACCGGCTGCTGTCCATCTCGGACCGCCAGGTCTCGGTGCTCGACGCCTTCAAGTCGGCCGACCAGGTCCTGCTCTCCGGTGTCCAGGGCATCACCGACCTCATCACCACCCCCGGCCTCATCAACCTCGACTTCGCCGACGTCAAGTCGGTCATGTCCGAGGCCGGTTCGGCCCTGATGGGCATCGGCTCGGCCCGCGGCGACGACCGCGCCGTGGCCGCGGCCGAGATGGCGATCTCCTCGCCGCTGCTGGAAGCCTCCATCGACGGCGCCCGCGGCGTGCTGCTCTCCATCTCCGGCGGCTCCGACCTCGGCCTGTTCGAGATCAACGAGGCCGCCCAGCTGGTCAGCGAGGCCGCCCACCCCGAGGCCAACATCATCTTCGGCGCGGTCATCGACGACGCCCTCGGCGACGAGGTCCGGGTCACCGTGATCGCGGCCGGCTTCGACGGGGGCCAGCCGCCGGCCCGCCGGGACAACGTCCTCGGTTCGACCTCGTCGTCCTCCTCCTCTTCTCCTTCCTCGACCCCGGCCCGCCGTGAGGAGCCCACTCCGGCACGGCCGGCCGAGAGCCGGCCGTCCTTCGGCTCGCTCGGCAGCGTCACGCCGAAGGAGGAGCCCGAGTCCGCCCCGGAGCCGGTGAACGACATCCCGATCGCCCCGCCGGTCCCGCCGTCGCGGACCTACGCCGACAGCGCGGCGGAGGAGCTGGACGTTCCGGACTTCCTTAAGTGATCCTTCAGACGTGATAGGACAGCGCGACAACGTGAGCGGCGCGCACTTCGCCTTCACCGACCGGTGGGGCGGGGTGAGCGCCGCTCCGTATGAGGAGCTCAACCTCGGCGGAGCGGTCGGCGACGACAGCGAGGCCGTACTGACCAACCGCGAACTCGCCGCCAAGTCCCTGGGGCTCGGCCCGGGCGAGGTCGTCTGGATGAACCAGGTGCACGGGGCGGACGTCGTCGTGGTCGACGGGCCATGGCGTGATCGCCCGGTGCCCGACGTCGACGCGATCGTCACCGCGCAGCGGGGTCTCGCCCTCGCCGTGCTCACCGCCGACTGCGTGCCGGTCCTGCTGGCCGACCCGGTCGCCGGGATCGTCGGCGCGGCGCACGCGGGGCGGCCCGGCATGATCGCCGGGGTCGTCCCGGCCACGCTACGCGCGATGACGGAACTGGGCGCCGACCCCGCCCGGATCGTCGCCCGCACCGGCCCCGCCGTCTGCGGACGGTGCTACGAGGTGCCCGAGGCGATGCGCGCCGAAGTGGCCGCCGTGGAGCCGGCGGCGTACGCCGAGACGAGTTGGCGCACGCCCGCGGTGGACGTGGCCGCCGGAGTGCACGCCCAGCTCGGGCGCCTCGGGGTGCGCGATCGGGAGCAGTCGCCGGTCTGCACGCTGGAGTCGCGCGACCACTTCTCGTACCGCCGCGACCGCACCACCGGTCGGCTCGCGAGCTATGTATGGCTGGACTGAATGGACATGACGGACCGTAAGGACGAACTCGCCGCGAACCTGGCGAAGGTGGAGGACCGCATCGCCGCGGCGTGCGCGGCGGCCGGGCGCGCCCGCGAGGAGGTGACCCTGATCGTGGTCACCAAGACCTATCCCGCGAGCGATGTGCGGATGCTGTCGGAACTCGGTGTGCGCCATGTCGCCGAGAACCGCGATCAGGACGCGGCACCGAAGGCTGCCGAATGCTCTGATCTGCCCCTTATGTGGCATTTTGTCGGGCAGTTGCAGACCAACAAAGTGCGATCTGTGGTCGGTTACGCGGATCTCGTGCAGTCCGTCGATCGTTCCAAGCTGGTGACGGCCCTGTCGAAGGAGGCCGTACGGCAGGAGCGTGAGGTCGGCTGCCTGATCCAGGTGGCGCTGGACGCGGGCGACAGTGAGAGGGGTGAGAGGGGTGGTGTGGCGCCGGGCGGGATCGAGGAGTTGGCCGACCTGGTCGCGAAGGCCCCCGGGCTCCGGCTCGCCGGGCTCATGACCGTCGCCCCGCTCAGCGGGGAGTACGCGGGGCGCCAACAGGCGGCGTTCGAGCGGTTGATGGATTTGTCGACGGACCTGCGCCGAGCTCATCCGGCTGCGAACATGGTCTCGGCAGGGATGAGTGCAGACCTCGAAGAGGCCGTGGCGGCCGGTGCGACACATGTGCGCGTCGGCACTGCGGTACTCGGAGTCCGCCCCAGGCTCGGGTAACGTCGCCAGGAAGTCGGACCACAGTAGAAAATATGGTCAATATCGCCGGAAGGCGGGCGTAACGACCGCGTGGATCGCGGGCACTTGGCAGTCGATCCACCACAGAGCGGAGGACTCAGAGAATGGCCGGCGCGATGCGCAAGATGGCGGTCTACCTCGGCCTCGTGGAGGACGATGGGTACGACGGCCGGGGGTTCGACCCCGATGACGACTTCGAGCCCGAACTGGACCCGGAGCCCGAGCGGGACCATCGACGGCACGAGCCGTCACATCAGTCGCACAGTGCACACCAGTCCCAAAGGGACGAAGAGGTACGAATCGTACAGCCGCCCGCGCCGCGTGAACCCGTGGCCCGATCGACTTCGCTACCCGCGGAATCCGGCCGCCCGGCGCGCATCGCGCCCGTGGCGTCCATCACACAAGAACGCGCAAGCCTGGAGAAGAACGCACCGGTGATCATGCCCAAGGTCGTGTCGGAACGAGAGCCGTACCGGATCACCACACTTCACCCGCGGACCTACAACGAGGCCCGTACCATCGGGGAACACTTCCGTGAAGGCACCCCGGTGATCATGAATCTGACTGAGATGGATGACACAGACGCGAAGCGACTTGTCGACTTTGCGGCTGGTTTGGTGTTTGGTCTTCACGGCAGCATCGAGCGGGTGACGCAGAAGGTGTTCCTGTTGTCGCCTGCTAACGTCGATGTCACGGCGGAGGACAAGGCCCGTATCGCAGAGGGCGGGTTCTTCAACCAGAGCTGAGACGCACCACCGGAAACAACCGCACGGATCAGGGAACAGGGGAGAGGGAAGCACCAGTCATGAGCGTGGTCTTGCAGGTTCTCTACATCGCGCTGATGGTCTTCCTCATCGTGCTTATCTTCCGGTTGGTCATGGACTACGTCTTCCAGTTCGCCCGCTCGTGGCAACCCGGCAAGGCGATGGTGGTCGTTCTGGAGGCCACCTACACTGTCACTGATCCACCGCTCAAGCTTCTGCGGCGGGTCATCCCGCCGCTGCGTCTCGGGGGCGTGGCGCTCGACCTGTCCTTCTTCGTACTGATGATCATCGTCTACATCCTGATCACGCTCGTGCGGAGCGCGATGTGAGCGATGTGACAGATACGGTCTTGCCGACTGCCGACGACAACGTTGAGGTGAAGAGATGCCGTTGACCCCCGAGGACGTGCGGAACAAGCAGTTCACGACCGTCCGCCTCCGAGAAGGCTATGACGAGGACGAGGTCGATGCCTTCCTCGATGAGGTCGAAGCCGAACTGACGCGACTGCTCCGCGAGAACGAGGACCTGCGCGCCAAACTGGCCGCGGCCACCCGTGCCGCCGCGCAGAACCAACAGAACATGCGCAAGCCCCCGGAGGGTCCCGGCGGCCCGCAGGACCAGCAGCAGGGCGGCATGCCTCAGCAGGGCATGCGCGGTCCCGGCGCTCCGGTACCCGCCGGCATATCGGGCCCGCCGCAGCAGCAGATGGGTGGCCCCATGGGAGGCCCGCCCCAGCTGCCCAGCGGTGCTCCGCAGCTGCCCGCCGGTCCCGGCGGTCAGGGTGGCCCGCAGGGCCCCGGTCCGATGGGCCAGGGTCCGGGGCCGATGGGCCAGTCCCCGATGCAGCAGCAGATGGGCGGCCCCATGGGCGGTCCGATGGGTGGCCCCATGGGCGGTCCTGGTCAGGGTGGCCCCATGGGCGGCCCCGGTCAGGGTGGCCCCGGTGGCGACAGCGCCGCCCGTGTCCTCTCGCTGGCCCAGCAGACCGCTGACCAGGCCATCGCCGAGGCTCGTTCCGAGGCCAACAAGATCGTCGGCGAGGCGCGTTCGCGTGCCGAGGGTCTTGAGCGTGACGCCCGTGCCAAGGCTGACGCCCTGGAGCGGGACGCGCAGGAGAAGCACCGTGTCGCAATGGGCTCCCTGGAGTCCGCCCGCGCCACGCTGGAGCGCAAGGTCGAGGACCTGCGCGGCTTCGAGCGCGAGTACCGCACGCGGCTGAAGTCCTACCTCGAGTCGCAGCTGCGCCAGCTGGAGACCCAGGCGGACGACTCGCTCGCCCCGCCGCGGACCCCGGCCACGGCGTCCCTCCCGCCGTCCCCGGCGCCTTCCATGGCACCGGCCGGCGCGAGTGCCCCGTCGTACGGTGGCAACCAGACGATGGGCGGCGCCCCGTCTCCGGCTGCTCCGTCCTACGGGGGTCAGCAGCAGATGTCCCCGGCGATGACCCAGCCCATGGCGCCGGTCCGGCCGCAGGGTCCGGGCCCGATGGGCCAGGCTCCGTCGCCGATGCGCGGGTTCCTCATCGACGAGGACGACAACTGACGGTTGGTAGTACGCCGTAGGCGTCGGCAGCGTTCAGGGCGGGGCCCCGGATTTCGATCCGGGGCCCCGCCCTTGTGCTACGCGTGTTCATGGAGTTTGCGCTGTTTGTTCGGGGATCGGATGCGGTGTCCGACGTACGCAACGCCGAAGGCCCGGGCCGACCAAGATTTTTGGCGGCCCGGGCCTTCGATGTGCGCGGGGTGTGTGACTACGCCTTGCGCAGGCGGAACGTCAGGGTCAGACCCTCGTCCTCGAACGGGGAGCCGTAGCTGTCGTCCGCCTCGCCCTGGGCGAAGTCCGTGGCGAGGACCTCGTCGGCGATGAGCTCGGCGTGCTCGGCCAGCGCCGCGACGGTCTCCGGGTCGGTCGCCGTCCAGCGCAGGGCGATGCGGTCGGCCACGTCGAGGCCGCTGTTCTTGCGGGCCTCCTGGATCAGACGGATCGCGTCACGGGCCAGGCCCGCGCGGCGCAGCTCCTCCGTGATCTCCAGGTCCAGAGCGACCGTCGCGCCCGAGTCGGACGCCACCGACCAGCCCTCGCGCGGGGTCTCCGTGATGATCACCTCGTCCGGAGCGAGGGTGACCGTCTCACCGTCGACCTCCACCGACGCCGTGCCCTCGCGCAGGGCCAGGGACAGGGCAGCGGCGTCCGCGCCCGCGACGGCCTTCGCCACATCCTGGACGCGCTTGCCGAAGCGCTTGCCCAGGGCGCGGAAGTTGGCCTTGGCGGTGGTGTCCACCAGGCTGCCGCCGACCTCGGAGAGGGACGCCAGGGAGGAGACGTTCAGCTCTTCCGTGATCTGCGTGTGCAGTTCGCGGTCGAGGGACTCGAAGCCCGTCGCCGCCACCAGGGCACGGCACAGCGGCTGACGCGTCTTCACGCCCGACTCCGCGCGCGTGGCACGGCCCAGCTCGACCAGTCGGCGGACCAGGACCATCTGCCTGGACAGCTCCGGGTCGATCGCCGACAGGTCCGCCTCCGGCCAGGACGCCAGGTGCACCGACTCCGGCGCGTCCGGGGACACCGGGACGATCAGGTCCTGCCAGACCCGCTCGGTGATGAACGGGGTCAGCGGGGCCATCAGCTTGGTGACCGTCTCGACGACCTCGTGCAGGGTGCGCAGGGCCGCCTTGTCGCCCTGCCAGAAGCGGCGGCGCGAGCGGCGGACGTACCAGTTGGACAGGTCGTCGACGAACGCCGAGAGCAGCTTGCCGGCGCGCTGGGTGTCGTACGCCTCCAGGGACTGGGTCACCTGGTCGGTCAGCGCGTGCAGCTCGGACAGCAGCCAGCGGTCCAGGACCGGGCGGTCGGCCGGGGCCGGGTCGGCGGCGGAGGGCGCCCAGTTCGACGTACGGGCGTACAGGGCCTGGAAGGCGACCGTGTTCCAGTACGTCAGGAGGGTCTTGCGCACCACCTCCTGGATCGTGCCGTGGCCCACGCGGCGTGCCGCCCACGGGGAGCCGCCGGCCGCCATGAACCAGCGCACCGCGTCGGCGCCGTGCTGGTCCATCAGCGGGATCGGCTGGAGGATGTTGCCCAGGTGCTTGGACATCTTGCGGCCGTCCTCGGCGAGGATGTGGCCGAGGCAGACGACGTTCTCGTACGACGACTTGTCGAAGACCAGGGTGCCGACGGCCATCAGCGTGTAGAACCAGCCGCGCGTCTGGTCGATCGCCTCACTGATGAACTGCGCCGGGTAGCGGCTCTCGAAGAGCTCCTTGTTCTTGTACGGGTAGCCCCACTGCGCGAACGGCATCGAGCCCGAGTCGTACCAGGCGTCGATGACCTCCGGTACGCGCGTGGCCGTCTTGCCGCAGCCGTCCTTCGGGCAGGCGAAGGTGACGTCGTCGATGTACGGGCGGTGCGGGTCGAGGTTCGTCTGGTCGGTGCCGGTCAGCTCGGTGAGCTCCGCGCGGGAGCCGACGACCGTGAGGTGGTCGTCCTCGCAGCGCCAGATCGGCAGCGGGGTGCCCCAGTAGCGGTTGCGGGACAGCGCCCAGTCGATGTTGTTGTTCAGCCAGTCGCCGAAGCGGCCGTGCTTGACCGAGCCCGGGAACCAGTTGGTGTTCTCGTTCTCCTCAAGGAGGCGGTCCTTGACTGCCGTGGTGCGGATGTACCAGGACGGCTGCGCGTAGTAGAGCAGCGCGGTGTGGCAGCGCCAGCAGTGCGGGTAGCTGTGCTCGTACGCGATGTGCTTGAAGAGCCGGCCGCGCTGCTGGAGGTCCTCGGTGAGCTTTTCGTCGGCCTTCTTGAAGAAGACGCCGCCGACCAGCGGGACGTCCTCCTCGAAGGTGCCGTCGGGGCGGACCGGGTTCACGACGGGCAGGTCGTACGCGCGGCAGACCTTGAGGTCGTCCTCACCGAAGGCGGGGGACTGGTGGACCAGACCCGTGCCGTCCTCGGTCGTGACGTACTCGGCGTTCACCACGTAGTGGGCGGGTGCCGGGAACTCGACCAGCTCGAACGGGCGCTCATACGTCCAGCGCTCCATCTCGGCGCCGGTGAAGGACCGGCCGGTGGTCTCCCAGCCCTCGCCGAGGGCCTTGGCGACCAGCGGCTCGGCGACGACGAGCTGCTCCTCGCCGTTCGTCGCGACGACGTAGGTGACGTCGGGGTGGGCGGCCACGGCCGTGTTGGACACCAGGGTCCAGGGCGTGGTCGTCCACACCAGGAGCGCGGCCTCGCCGGCGAGCGGCCCGGAGGTGAGCGGGAAGCGGACGTACACGGACGGGTCCACGACCGTCTCGTAGCCCTGGGCCAGCTCGTGGTCGGACAGGCCGGTGCCGCAGCGGGGGCACCAGGGGGCGACGCGGTGGTCCTGGACCAGCAGGCCCTTGTTGAAGATCTCCTTGAGCGACCACCAGACCGACTCGATGTACTCGGGGTCCATCGTGACGTAGGCGTCGTTGAGGTCGACCCAGTAGCCCATGCGGGTCGTGAGCTCTTCGAAGGCGTCGGTGTGGCGCAGTACGGACTCGCGGCACCTGGCGTTGAACTCGGCGATGCCGAACGCCTCGATGTCCTTCTTGCCGCTGAAGCCGAGCTCCTTCTCGACGGTCAGCTCGACCGGGAGGCCGTGGCAGTCCCAGCCGGCCTTGCGGGCCACGTGGTAGCCGCGCATGGTGCGGAAGCGGGGGAAGACGTCCTTGAAGACGCGGGCCTCGATGTGGTGGGCGCCGGGCATGCCGTTGGCGGTGGGCGGGCCCTCGTAGAACACCCACTCGGGGCGGCCCTCGGACTGCTCCAGGCTCTTGGCGAAGATCTTCTGCTCGCGCCAGAAGTCGAGCACGGCGTGCTCGAGGGCGGGCAGGTCGACCTGGGCGGGTACCTGGCGGTACGTCGGCGTTGTCATCAGCGGGCTTCCTCCGGCGGACTTGCTGCCTTCCGTCCGGAGGGACGAGAGCCGTGTCTTTCCGTACGCCGGTGTCGGCGCGCTCCCGCGGTACCACCCTCCTTGGCCCTCCGACGCGGGGTGTGCGTCGGCGAGCCCCCTCATTGGGGTCGCGAGCCGGTTCTACTGGCCGCTGCTGTTCGGCTGCGGCTTTCTTCCGGCGGCTCCGGGGTGATCTTCACGTCGCGCTCGCCCCCGGGCTTCCACCGTCCCCGGGTCGCTCTGGGCTGCGTACGTCGCTACTCGTCCCCATCCACGCTTTTCGCTCCGCCCAGTGTACGGCGCCCCGGGGACAGCGGCCGACCGGTTTTCCGGCGGCCTCGGTGGCCGTGTCGGGCCGGCCGGTGGTGACCCGAATGGAGCGGTACGCGTGTTCGGATTCTGGGACGTCCGGCTCGATTGCATACCCGGCGGGGAGCTGGGCACAACGGTTGCAGGTCTCCCGCGCTGCATGCGCGAGGCGGGCGAATCGGGCGGTGTGCCCCGTTGCCGCGGGACTCAAGTCGATTTATCGTCCCAGCACGATTCGCGAGCAAGATCACAATATGTGAAGGGGCCGCGGCATGGTGGCGAAGAAGACCGCCGTACAGCAGTCGGCGTCGGGCAGATCCATCCATGCGGAGGCCGCCGGCGGGGTGGGAGTGGGGGCGGGGGCGGGGGCCTCCGGCGGGGTGGGAGTGGGGGCGTCGGGCGGTGCTGTGACTTCTGGCGGCGCGGGTGTGGCTGGTGGTGCCCGTGGATCCCGTGGATCCCGTGGTTCCCGGGGTGGCGGTGTGTCGGTGGGGGCCAGAGTTTCAGGTGGTGCGGGTGTGCCGGTGGGTGCCGGGGTCTCTGGTGGTGGAGGTGCGGGGGCCTCGGGTGGTGCGGGGGCTTCCGGTGGCGCGGCCAAGGGTGTGGGCGGGAAGACGAGCGCGCAGGGGGGTGCGACGGGGGCGCGGGACGGGAAGTCGGTGAAGGCGGTGCGGGGGGCTGACAAGGCGGCGGGTGGCGAGACGGGCGCTTCCACGGCGGGCGGGACGGCGACCGCTCACGAGGCGGGCGGTGGGAGAGCGGCCGTATCGAGGGCCGCCACCAAGAAGGGCGGCGACGAGAAGACTCCGGCGAGGAGGGCGGCGGCCAAGGGAAGTGCGGACACGGCTGTCGTTGGGAAGGGCACCGACGAGAAGGGCGTGGAGGCAGCGGCCAAGAGGGCCACGGCAAAGGAAGCGGCGACGGCAAAGAAGGCAGCGGCCGAGGACGGTGCCGCCAAGAAGGGCACATCCAAGGGGAGTGCTGCCAAGAAGGCGACCGCGAAGGCGGTTGCGGGGAAGGAAGTCGCAGGTCGGAAGGCTTCTCGGAAGAAGGGGGCCGATGGTCGGGCGGCGGCGGTCGAGGAGGGTGCGGTCGAGAACGGGGCGGCCGGCAAGGGCTCCGCCAAGGTGAGCGCGGCGAAGCACGGCTCGGCGGGGCAGAGCTCCGCCAAGGTGAGCGCGACCGGGAAGGGCGCGACAACGCAGAACGTGGCCGCGGTGAGTGGCTCGGAGAAGGGCCGTCAAGGGAAGGGCGCGGTCGAGGAGAGCTCGGCGGGGAAGGGTTCGGCAAAGGGGAGCGCGGCGGGGAAGGGTTCGGCCAAGGTGAGCGCGGCCAAGGTGAGCGCTGCGGGGAAGGGCTCGGTGGCGAAGGGGGCGGCTGAGGTGAGCGGTGTGGAGAGCGGCTCAGCGGGGGAGAGCGGGGCCGGACTGAGCGGCACGGGGAGGGGTTCGGCAACGGGGAGCGCGGCCAAGGTGAGCGCCGCCGGGAAGGGTTCCGTGGCGGAGAGTGCGGCCGAGGTGAGGGGCGTGGAGAAGGGCTCGGCTGGGAAGGACGCGGCCGAGGTGAGCGCCGTGGACAAGGGCTTGGCTGAGATGAGCGGGGCCGAGGTGAGCGGTGTGGGGAAGGGCTCGGCGAAGAAGGGTGCCGTGGGGAAGGGGGCGGCCAAGAAGAGCTCCGCTGCGGAAGGGGCAGTGAAGGGCGCGGCGGGGCGCGGGGTGCGGGCGGCTGGAGTGCGTGGGGTCGCCGAGGGCAGGGCCAAGAAGGTGGGCGCGGCGCAGGCCGCGGAGCAGACGGGAGCCACGACGGTGGTTGCGAAGAAGACTCCTGGCACGGCCACGGCGGCCAAGACCGCCGTTCCCAAGGCACGCCTCGTCGCGGTGGAGCCCGGCGAACTCGCGGTGCGCCCCGGTGAGGACCCCTGGACCCCGGAGGAGGTCGAGGAGGCGCGCGCCGAGCTGCAGGCCGAGGAGACGCGGCTGCGCGAGGAGATCACCTCGTCCGAGCAGTCCCTCGTCGGCCTGATGCGGGACTCAGGGGACGGCGCCGGCGACGACCAGGCGGACACCGGTGCCAAGAACATCACGCGCGAGCACGAACTGGCGCTCGCCGCCAACGCGCGCGAGATGCTCATCCAGACCGAACGCGCCCTGGAGCGGCTCGACGCGGGGACCTACGGCCTCTGCGAGAACTGCGGCAACCCGATCGGCAAGGCACGGATGCAGGCCTTCCCGCGCGCGACCCTGTGCGTCGAGTGCAAACAGAAGCAAGAACGCCGGTACTGACCGGTAGGCGGGTGCCCCCGGACGTGTCGTACTCTCGTCCTCAGTCAGGTACCTAGGTTGAGGGACTCACGTGGCAGAGGCGGAGCGCATCATCGGTACGCCGGATACCCCAGAGGCGGCGGGAGCCGAGCCGGAGCAGGCCGCCGGGCACGCGAACGACACCGCGGCCGAGCGGCCCCGGGGCAGGCGCCGGATCGCCGTGCTGTTCGGCGTCGCCGTGTTCGCGTACGCCCTCGACCTGATCAGCAAGATGCTCGTGGTCGCCAAGCTGGAGCACCAACCGCCGATCGAGATCATCGGTGACTGGCTGCAGTTCGAGGCCATCCGTAACGCGGGCGCGGCCTTCGGCTTCGGCGAGGCCTTCACCGTGATCTTCACGGTGATCGCGGCGGCCGTGATCGTGGTGATCGCCCGGCTCGCCCGCAAGCTCTACAGCCTGCCCTGGGCCATCGCGCTCGGTCTGCTGCTCGGCGGCGCCCTCGGCAACCTCACCGACCGGATCTTCCGTTCGCCGGGCGTCTTCGAGGGCGCGGTCGTGGACTTCATCGCGCCCAAGCACTTCGCCGTGTTCAACCTGGCCGACTCGGCGATCGTGTGCGGCGGCATCCTGATCGTGCTGCTGTCGTTCAAGGGGCTGGACCCCGACGGGACCGTCCACAAGGACTGAGGCCCCGGAGAGGGTTGTCCACAGGCTCCGTACGGGGCTGTCCGACCCGTCCGGCATACTCGACGGGTGAGCACGATTCCCGAGATCCGTACCCTGCCCGTGCCCGACGGCCTGGAGGGCGAGCGCGTCGACGCCGCCATCTCCCGCATGTTCGGCTTCTCCAGGACCAAGGCGGCCGAGCTGGCCGGGGCGGGCAAGGTGCAGGTCGACGGCGCCGTGGTCGGCAAGTCCGAGCGGGTCCGCGGCGGGGCCTGGCTGGAAGTGGAGATGCCTGGCGCGCCCGCGCCGGTGCAGATCGTCGCCGAACCGGTCGAGGGCATGGAGATCGTGCACGACGACGACGACGTGGTCGTGATCGTCAAGCCTGTCGGGGTCGCCGCCCATCCGTCTCCGGGCTGGTCCGGGCCGACCGTCATCGGCGGGCTCGCCGCCGCCGGGTACCGGATCTCGACCTCCGGTGCCGCCGAGCGCCAGGGCATCGTCCACCGGCTCGACGTGGGCACGTCCGGTCTGATGGTCGTCGCCAAGTCCGAGTACGCGTACACGTCGCTCAAGCGCCAGTTCAAGGAGCGCACGGTCGACAAGCGGTACCACACCCTCGTCCAGGGCCACCCCGACCCGACCAGCGGCACCATCGACGCCCCCATCGGCCGCCACCCGAACCACGACTACAAGTGGGCGGTCACCGCCGAGGGCAAGCCCTCGATCACGCACTACGACCTGATCGAGGCGTTCCGCGCGGCCTCGCTGCTCGATGTGAAGCTGGAGACCGGCCGTACCCACCAGATCCGCGTCCACATGTCCGCCCACCGGCACCCCTGCGTCGGCGACCTGACCTACGGCGCCGACCCGACGCTCGCCAAGCGGCTCCGGCTGACCCGCCAGTGGCTGCACGCCGTGCGGCTCGGCTTCGAGCACCCGGGGGACGGGCAGTGGGCCGAGTTCGAGAGCGACTACCCGGCCGACCTCCAGAAGGCCCTGGACCAGGTCCGCGAGGAGACGTACGCGTGAGTTCGCCGTCGCCGTCGCCGTCGCCGTCGCCGTCCACGTCGTACGCGGTGCGCGTCGCCGAGGACCCCGCCGACCGCGAGGCCTGCTTCGCGGTGCGCAAGGAGGTCTTCGTCGTCGAGCAGGGCGTCCCGCAGGAGATCGAGTACGACGCCTACGACGCCGGTGCCGTGCATGTGCTGGCCGTCCGGGAGGACGGGCTGCCGCTCGGGACCGGGCGCCTGCTGTACGGCGAGGCGGCCGCGGCGAAGGTCGACGGCGATGCGTCGGTGGGCTCGCTGGGGCGGCTCGCCGTGACGCAGGCGGCGCGTGGCCTCGGCGTCGGCGCGGCCCTCGTGCGGGCCGTCGAGGACGCGGCCCGCGCGCGTGGCCTCGCGGCCGTGGACCTGCACGCGCAGACCCACGCCCTCGGGTTCTACGAGCGGCTGGGATACGTGGCGTACGGTCCGGAGTTCCCCGACGCGGGGATACCGCACCGGGCGATGCGGCGCGCTCTGTAGCCGAGGGCCCGTAAGCGCTGGTGGGAAAGTCGGCGTGGCAGGCTGGAGACCTGTTGTGTGGATGTCGACCTTCCCGGAGCGCTGACCGTGGATCAGTTGGCCCTGTTGTTCGTGCTGTTGCTCGGGGCCGTGGTGAGTGTCCCGGTGGGGGACCGGCTGGGGCTGCCGGCGCCGGTGCTGATGACGCTGCTCGGGATCGTGCTCGCGCTGCTCGAGTTCGTGCCGAACGTCGAGGTTCCGCCGGACCTGATCCTTCCGCTGCTGCTGCCGCCCCTGCTCTATGCCGCCGTACGACGGACCTCCTGGCGGCAGTTCGCGGCGAACGTGCGGCCCATCTTCCTGCTGGCCGTGGCGCTGGTCTTCGTCACGACGCTGTGCGTGGCCGCGACCGCCCACGCGATCGTGCCGGGGCTGCCGATCGCCGCCGCCGTGGCTCTCGGCGCGCTCGTCGCGCCGCCCGATCCGGTCGCGGCGACCGCCGTGGCCGGCCAACTCGGACTGCCGCGGCGCCTGGTGTCCATCCTGGAGGGCGAGGGGCTCTTCAACGACGTGACGGCCATCGTGCTCTACCACGTGGCCATCGCCGCCGCCGTGAGCGGCACCTTCTCCCCCTGGGAGGCCGGACTCGACCTGGTGCTCTCCGCCGTGGTGGCGCTGGCCGTCGGGCTCGCGCTCGGCTGGGGCGCCAACAAACTGATGGATCTGCTCGGGGACCCGACCCTTCAGATCGGGCTCTCGCTGCTGGTGCCGTACGCCTCGTACGTGATGGCCGAGGAACTCCACGGCTCCGGCGTGCTCGCCGTCCTCATCACCGCCCTGTTCCTCGCCGAGTACGCCACCGACGCCGACGACGTGATGACGCGGCTGGCCGGGCACACCTTCTGGGACATCGTCGACACGCTGGTCACCGGGGTCGCCTTCGGCCTGATCGGGCTCGAACTGCACAACGCGGTGCGCACGGCGTCCGGGCGGTGGAACGAGATGCTCGGCTGGGCGGCCGCGATCGTCTGCGTCGTCGTCCTCGTGAGGCTGCTGTACCTGCTGCCGGCGACCTGGCTGACCAAGCGGATGCACGCCAAGCGGGACATCGACGAGGAGATCCCGATGAGCTGGCGCGAGACGGTCGTGATGTGGTGGTCGGGGATGCGCGGCGTGGCCTCGGTGGCGCTGGCGCTGGCGGTTCCGCTGGAGACCGAGTCGGGGGGCCCGTTCCCCGACCGGGACGAGATCATCTTCATCGCGTTCGGCGTGATCATGGCGACGCTGGTGCTTCAGGGGCTGACGCTGCCATGGCTGGTGAAGCGGCTCGGGGTGCGGGCCGACAGCGCGCGTGAGAAGGAGTTCGAGAAGCAGCTGGCGGTGCGCGCGGCGCGGGCGGCGAAGCGGCGGCTGAAGGAGATCGAGGCCGTCGAGGACCTGCCCGAGGAACTGTCCGAGCAGATGCTGCGGCGGGCGTTCGAGATCGGGGTGCGGATCAGCCCGGACATGGGCGAGGAGGAGCGCCGGGAGGCGCATCAGCAGCGGGTGCGCCGGCTGAAGCGGGTGCGGCGGATCCAGAACGAGCTGCTGAGCGCGGCGCGGCACGAGGTGCTGGCGGCCCGCAGCGAGCCGGGGGCCGATCCGGAGGTGGTGGACCGGGTGCTGCGGCATTTGGACGTGCGCAGTCTGCGGTGATTCGGTCGCCGGCGGACGTCCTTTCGTATGATCTGATCATGGCTCGCAACGTTGTCATCAGTGGAGGCGGTACGGGGATCGGGCTCGCGGCGGCACAGCTGTTCGCGGCGGACGGGGACCGGGTGCTGCTGCTCGGCAGACGCCCCGAGGTGCTGGAGCAGGCGGGTGTGCCCGGCGCCCTCACCTACGCGGCGGACCTGAGCAGGCCGAGCGGCGTGCGCGGCGTGGAGCGGTTCGTGGCGCGGGAGTTCGGCACCGTGGACGTGCTGATCCACGGCGCCGGCGGTTCCGGATACCTGGAGCCCAAGGTGGACAGCGACGAGCCGCTCGACGTGGTCCTGCACAACTGGACCCTCAACTTCGGCCTCAACACCCTGACCGCGGCCCTGCTCACCGAGGCCCTGAAGGACCGGCTCGCCGACCCCGGCGGGCGGGTGCTGTTCATCGGCTCCATCGCCGGCTTCCGCGGCTCCGGCAGCGGGGCGTATGCCGCCTCCAAGGCCGCGCTGCATCCGTACGCCCATGATCTGGCCCGGCAGTTGGGGCCGCGCGGGATCACCGTGAACGTGGTTGCGCCCGGGTACATCGAGGACACCGAGTTCTTCGGCGACGGCATGGACGAGGAGCGGCGCGCCCGGCTGGTCGCGGAGACCTCGACCGGCCGGGCCGGTACGCCCGGGGACGTGGCCGCCACCCTGCACTGGCTGGCGTCCCACGCCGCCGGGCACGTCACCTCGCAGATCATCCAGGTCAACGGCGGGGCGGAGCGCGGCCACTGAGCGCTCTGCGGTTGTGCCGGGGGGTTGTGCCGTGGTTTGTCGTCGTGCGTCTGCTGCGCCGTTGTGGCTGGGCGCGCAGTTCCCCGCGCCCCCGTCAGAGGCGGTCGGGGCGTTGTGGTGGTAGGTGGTCGTGTTGGTGGGCGCGGCGGGCCGGGATGCGGCCGGGCGGGCCGCCGGGTACGGGGTAGCCGGGCGGCAGGGCCGCGTCCGTGGCGTTGACGCGGGGCAGCGCGTACGGGTGCTCGTCGGCCAGCCAGCGGATCAGCTGTTCGCGCACGGCGACCCGTACCGTCCACAGGTCGTCCGCGTCCTTGGCCGTCACCAGGGCCCGCACCTCCATGGTGCTCGGCGTCGAGTCCGTGACGACCAGGCCGTAGTCACGGCCGTCCCACGCCGGGCACGCGCGCAGGACGTCACGCAGTTTCTCGCGCATCTTCTCCATCGGCGCGGAGTGGTCGACGTGCAGGAAGACGGTGCCGGTCATCTGGGCGCCGCCGCGCGACCAGTTCTCGAAGGCCTTCGAGGTGAAGTACGACACCGGCATCGTGATCCGGCGCTCGTCCCAGGTCCGCACCGTCAGGAAGGTCAGCGTGATCTCCTCGACGGTGCCCCACTCACCGTCCACGACCACCGTGTCCCCGAGGCGCACCATGTCGCCGAAGGCGATCTGGAACCCGGCGAACATGTTGCTCAGCGTGGACTGGGCGGCGACACCGGCGACGATGCCGAGGATGCCGGCCGAGGCCAGCAGCGAGGCACCGGCCGCGCGCATCGCGGGGAACGTCAGCAGCATCGCCGCGACGGCCACCACACCTACGATCGCCGAGACCACGCGCATGATCAACGTCACCTGGGTGCGCACCCGCCGGACCCGGGCCGGATCGCGGTGCGCCCGGGCGTAGCGGCTGTACGTGGTCTCCACGACCGCCGCCGCGATCCGGATCGCCAGCCAGGCCGCCGCCCCGATCAGCACCAGCGTCAGCACCCGGCCGACGGCGACCTTGTGCTCCTCCAGCAGCTTCGACTCGTCGTACGACCCTCTGAGCAGGGCGGCGCACAGGACGAGCTGGTACGGGACGCGGGCGCGGCGCAGCTGACCCCACAGCGGGGTCTCACTGTGCCGTTCGTCGGCCTTGCGCATCAGACGGTCGGTTGCCCACCCGATGACCAGGGTGAGCAGAACCGAGCCGCCGACCACGATCAGCGGGCGGAGTATGTTCTCCATGCCGTCGAAGGTAACCACCCGAGGGCGGTCATGAACATGTGCGCCGGTGAGGCGGTGGTCACGGCGTTGTCGTACCCGGCTGGCACCATGGCCTCATGAACATCGTGCTCTTTCACTCGACCTATGGCCTCAGGCCCGCCGTGCGCCGGGCCGCGGACCGGCTGCGCGCCGCCGGACACGAGGTGTGGACGCCGGACCTCTTCGAGGGACGTACGTTCGAGACGGTCGAGGAGGGCATGGAGTTCAACGACGGAATCGGCAAGGACGAGCTGCTGAAGCGGGCCGTGCTGGCCGCGGCGCCCTACTCGGAGCGAGGGCTTGTGTACGCCGGGTTCTCGCTCGGCGCCTCCATCGCCCAGACCCTCGCCCTCGGCGACGAGAAGGCACGCGGGCTACTGCTTCTGCACGGCACGTCGGACATCGCGGCGACCGCCACGGTGGACGAGCTGCCGGTGCAGCTGCATGTCGCCGAGCCGGACCCGTTCGAGACGGACGACTGGCTGAGCGCCTGGTATCTCCAGATGGGCAGAGCGGGCGCCGACGTCGAGGTGTACAGATACGCAGGAGCCGGCCACCTCTACACCGACCCCGACCTGCCGGACTACGACGAGGAGGCCGCCGAGGCCACCTGGCGGGTGGCGCTCGGCTTCCTCGAGACCCTCTAGCTCAGGTCCCCGGAGCAGGTCGTCAGCACTTCTTCGGCGGGTGCACCAGCGAGGGGAAGTGCCCGGACCACACCCAGGCCACCGGCTGGGAGTCGTAGATCCGGTACCAGAGGTTCCCCGACGGGGTGGCGGTGGTCGAGCAGGCGATCCGCAGGGTCGTGCCCCGCGGCTCCGAGCGGTACCTCGTCGACGAGGAGGTGGGCTAGGGGGTGGCCATGTGACTCCAGTCGTGAACACGACTGTCGGGCCGCCAGGACAGCGGCCCGACAACACGTTCGAGGTCGGATTGATCTTCGCGGTTGCCTCGGAGCGTGGTCTTTACACCGTTCTTGGTAACGGCCTCCGCACCGGCCCCTGTTACACCGGGTCGTACGTCCGCTCGACCTTCTGCGTGCCGCTGCGCGTGCGGTACGAACGGGCCCAGGAGGCGGTCGCGTTCTGCTTCGCCTTGTCGGACAGGACGTAGTAGTCCATCTGCGCGCGCTCGGCCGTGATGTCGAGGATGCCGTAGCCGTGGCGGTCGGTGTCGACCCAGTGGACGTGCCGGTTGGCGGCCCGGATGATCGGCGAGGCGATGGCGGAGACGGTGCCCTCGGGAACCTTCACGATGTCGTCGAGGTTGTCGGAGGTCACCGAGGTGACGACGAACTCCGTGGCGGCGGAGGCGGACAGCGGGTAGGTGCCGGCGTCCACGGGCACGTCGTTGGCCCACGCCATGTGGATGTCGCCGGTCAGGAACACGGTGTTGCGGATCGCGTTCGAACGCAGGTGGGCGAGGAGTTCGCGGCGGTCGTCCGTGTAGCCGTCCCACTGGTCGGGGTTGAGGGCGAGGCCCTCCTGCGGCAGGCCCATCAGCTTGGCGAGGGGCTTGAGCAGGTCCGCGGTGAGGGAGCCGATCGCGAACGGGGAGATCATCACCGAGTTGCCGACCAGCCGCCAGGTGGTGTCGGAGGACTTCAGCCCCGCCTTCAGCCAGTCCAGTTGGGCCCGCCCGGTGAGCGTACGGTCCGGGTCGTCGACGTCGCCGTTGCCGACCGAGACCTGCTGAGAGCGGAAGGAGCGCAGGTCCAGCAGGGAGAGGTCGGCGAGCTTGCCGAAACGCAGCCGGCGATAGGTGGTGCCGGCGATGGCCGGGCGCACCGGCATCCACTCGAAGTAGGCCTGCTTGGCGGCGGCCCGGCGCGCGGCCCAGCTGCCCTCGGCGCCCTCGGTGTGGTTCTCGGCGCCGCCCGACCAGGCGTCGTTGGCGATCTCGTGGTCGTCCCAGATCGCGATGACGGGAGCCTTGGTGTGCAGGGCCTGAAGGTCCGGGTCCGTCTTGTACTTGCCGTGCCGGACGCGGTAGTCGGCCAGGGTGAGGATCTCGTGGGTGGGCTCGGTCTGCCGTACGACGGTGCCGCGGGTGCCGTACTCGCCGCTGCCGTACTCGTAGATGTAGTCACCGAGATGCAGCCAGGCGTCCAGGTCGCCGCGAGCCGCGAGATGGCGGTACGAGGAGAAGTAGCCGCCCTCCCAGTTGGCGCAGGAGACGACACCGAAGCGCAGGCCCGTGACGGACGCGGTCGCCGCCGGCGCGGTGCGGGTACGCGCCGCCGGGGAGTCCGCGGCGCCGGCCGAGAAGCGGAACCAGTAGTCGGTGGCCGGTTCCAGGCCGCGTATGTCCGCCTTGACGGTGTGGTCGGAGGCGGCGGTCGCGGTGGTCGAGCCTTTGGTGACGATGTTCGTCAGCGCCTTGTCCTTGGCGACGATCCAGCTGACCTCGGTGTCCGGACCGAGCCCGGAGCCGGGAGTCGCCTCGGGCGTCGGCGTCACCCGGGTCCACAGCAGGACGCCGTCGGGCAGCGGGTCGCCGGAGGCGACGCCGTGCAGGAAGGCGGGGGCCGCGTCGGCGGCGCCGGCGGGCAGCGCGGCCGCGAGCGGGCCGGCCAGGACAGCCGTCGCCGCCGCGGCCTTGACGACCGTACGGCGGCGCGGGGCAAGGGAGTTGAGGCGCTCGTTGAGTCGCTCGGAAGATCTGCGTCGATTGGTCACGAGCGATCAGGTTACTGATCGGTATGAACGAGAGCGGGCGAACCGGTGAAAATTCGCCCGCTCTTCGCGCGAAGGCCGCCTTCCGGGCCCTCCGGCTGACCTACGGCCGGCGTCAGCCCTTGAGGGCCGCGTCCACCGCCTTGGTGAACTCCTCCGCCGTCCAGCCCGTGTTGGGGTTGGAGGTCTCGAGCTTCTTGCCGTCCATGACGAAGCTCGGAGTGCCCGTCACGCTGTCCTTGTTGGTGTCGAACGTCTTCGACATGGCCAGCGCCCAGGCGTCGTACGTGCCCTTCTTCACCGCGTTCTGGAACTTGGTGTTGTTCTTCAGGGCGGGGACGGAGTCCGCGACCTCGATCAGGTAGTCGTCGTCCTTGAACTTGTCGTCGGACTCCTCCGGGTGGTACTTCGCCGAGTACAGCGCGGTCTTGTACTCGAGGAACGCCTCCGGGCTCACGTTCAGCGCGGCACCCATGGCGCTCATCGCGTTCTTGGAGCCCTCGCCGCGGGCTCCGATCTCGTTGTCCTTCATCTGGTCGCCGTCGAGGAACGTGCCGCCGACGAACTGGATCTTGTACTTGCCGGCCTCGACGTCCTTGTCGACGACCGAGCCGGCGGCCTGCTCGAACGAGGCGCAGACGGGACAGCGCGGGTCCTCGTAGATCTTGAGGGTCTTCTTGGCGCTGTCCTTGCCGATGACGACGGTCGTGCCGTTGGTGCCGGAGGTGTTGGCCGGCGCGACGACCTTGGCGTCCGTCATCGACTCCCAGTGGCTGGGCTTGTTGGCCTGGACGACCGCGTAGCCGATGCCACCGGCCGCCGCCAGGACGCCGACGACCGAGCAGGCGACGATGATCTGCCGCCTGACCTTGGCCCGCTTGGCCTCGCGCTCACGCTCGGCGCGCAGCCGCTCCCGGGCCGCCGACTTCGCCGCCTGGCTGTTCCGCTTGCTCATCTTGGTGATCTCCATGGGGACACGCACACCTGTGTGTGCGGGATACGTATCGGGACGTGGTGGTGCTCGAAATGCCGTGCGCGTGTGATCAGTGACGGTGCAGTCGGTTCAACGGTGCAGTCGGTTCACACGAGGGCGGGTGAGCACGGGGGGCCACGCCGTCCCAGGGAGTGCGCGAGGAGCAGGCCGCGGGCGCCGGCCGTACGGCGGGCGAGGCGCGGCAGCCGGCGGGCCGGCGCGGTCCGGCGGACCGTCACCGCGGCGACCGCCAACAGCAGCGGGCGGAACGTCGTCGCGGCCACGGCCCGCACCAACTGCTCCAGGGCCCGCTCGCCGCGCCGCAGCCAGGCGGCGGCGACGAGGCCGACGCCGATGTGCGCGCCGAGCAGCAGCCAGGCGGTGGCCGGGGCGGCGTGCGCGAGGAGACCGCCGAGTTTGTCGGGGTCGGTGCCGGTGACCTGGGCCAGCGGGGTGCCGACCCGGGTGCCGTCGCCGCACAGCACGTCCCAGCCGACCGAGGCCAGCGGGCCGGCGACCGGTCCGCCCACTTTGCCGTAACAGACGTGCTGGCCGGTGGTGAGGATCGTGTCGGCGGCCAGCTCCAGCGGGATCAGCAGGGCGGCGATCCGCCCGAAGCTCCGCTCGCGGCCGGCCAGGGCGTACGCCAGGACGAACACGGCGGCCGCGAGCAGGGCCACCGTGTTCAACGGCAGGGGTGCCCGCGACAGCAGCACGTGCGACGCGGTGCTGAGCGTCACGACGAGTGACGTGAACAGCGCCGCGCGTACGGCTCGTAGCTGGGTCCCGGATATGTCCATAGCGGAGGAGAGTGTGTCACGTGGTCCTGTAAGAGACCCCTAAAGGATGCCTGTGAGCGGCTGGGGAACGGCGGTGAGCGACCTTTCCGTCACAGACCCGGAATCCGGCCGTTGCGGAACAGGTCCACGAAGATCTGGTGGTCGGTACGCGCGCGTGCGCCGTAGTCGTGGGCGAAGGAGACCAGGAGTTCCGCGAAGCCGTCCTCGTCGGCCGCGATGGCCGCGTCGATGGCCCGCTCGGTGGAGAAGGGCACCAGCGACTCGCCGGAGGTGTCGTCCGCGGCCGCGTGCATGGTGGCCGTGGCCCGGCCGAGGTCGGCGACGACCGCCGCGATCTCCTCCGGGTCGTCGATGTCGCCCCAGTCCAGGTCCACCGCGTACGGCGAGACCTCGGCGACCAGCTGGCCCGCGCCGTCGAGCTCGGTCCAGCCGAGCCACGGGTCGGCGTTGGCCTGGAGGGCGCGCTGCGAGATCACCGTGCGGTGGCCCTCGTGCTGGAAGTAGTCGTGCAGCGCCTGGTCCGTGATGTGCCGGGAGACGGCCGGGGTCTGGGCCTGCTTGATGTAGATCACCACGTCGTTCTCGAGGGCGTCGGTGTGGCCCTCCAGCAGGATGTTGTACGACGGCAGGCCGGCCGAGCCGATGCCGATGCCGCGGCGGCCGACCACGTCCTTCACCCGGTACGAGTCCGGGCGGGCCAGCGAGGCGTCCGGCAGGGTCTCCAGGTAGCCGTCGAAGGCGGCGAGCACCTTGTAGCGCGTGGCCGCGTCCAGCTCGATGGCGCCGCCGCCCCCGGCGAAGCGGCGCTCGAAGTCCCGGATCTCGGTCATCGACTCCAGCAGCCCGAAACGGGTCAGCGCGCGGGCGTCACGCAGCGCGTCCAGCAGCGGGCCCTGCGCGGTGTCCAGCGTGAACGGCGGCACCTCGTCGCTCTTGGCGCCGGTCGCCAGGGCGTGCACGCGCTCGCGGTAGGCGGCCGCGTAGATCCGCACCAGCTCGGTGATCTGCTCGTCGCCGAGGGCCTTCGCGTACCCGATGAGGGCGATGGAGGCGGCGAAGCGCTTGAGGTCCCAGGTGAAGGGGCCGACGTAGGCCTCGTCGAAGTCGTTGACGTTGAAGATCAGCCGGCCGTTGGCGTCCATGTACGTGCCGAAGTTCTCCGCGTGCAGGTCGCCGTGGATCCACACGCGCGAGGTGCGCTCGTCGAGGAACGGGCCGCCCCGCTTCTCGGCGTCAAGATCGTGGTAGAAGAGGCACGCCGTGCCGCGGTAGAACGCGAAGGCCGAGGCCGCCATCTTCCGGAACTTCACGCGGAACGCGGCCGGATCGGCGGCCAGGAGCTCGCCGAAGGCGGTCTCGAAGACGGCGAGGATCTCGTCGCCGCGCTGCTCGTCGTTGAGCTGGGGGACCGACATCGCTGGGTGCCTCCTGGTTGGTGCATGTGTACGACAGCGTTTCTGTCGTCTCCAACGGACGGGCCGCCGGGAAAGTGCCCGCGGCCCGAGGGCCTGTCGTTCGGATCATCCCGGCGTCGCGGGATCTGGCACGCGCATCTGCCGCGTTGTCGTCGGTCGCCGACGCTCCGCGTCGACTCCCTCCTCCGCCTTGCAGCTGCACGCACCAGATCCCGCTCGGGTCGGCCACGAGGCACCGCACCTCACAGCCGGCCTGATCCGAACGACAGGCCCTCGCTGTGAAGGTACGCGGGGGAGCCCCGCCAGTGTCAGTCCCGAGGCATAGACTTCGACGCTGTCCCCGGAAGTGTCCGTCCGCCTGTCACCGAGTGTTTTCCATGGAGGCCAAGCCGTGTCAAAGCCGCCGTTCACGCACCTGCACGTCCACACCCAGTACTCGCTGCTGGACGGTGCCGCGCGGCTGAAGGACATGTTCAACGCCTGCAACGAGATGGGCATGACGCACATCGCCATGTCCGACCACGGCAACCTCCACGGGGCGTACGACTTCTTCCACACCGCGAAGAAGGCCGGAATCACCCCGATCATCGGGATCGAGGCGTATGTCGCCCCCGAGTCCCGGCGCAACAAGCGCAAGATCCAGTGGGGCCAGCCGCATCAGAAGCGGGACGACGTCTCCGGTTCGGGTGGTTACACCCACAAGACGATGTGGGCCGTGAACAAGACGGGCCTGCACAACATCTTCCGGCTCTCCTCCGACGCCTACGCCGAGGGCTGGCTCCAGAAGTGGCCCCGGATGGACAAGGAGACGATCTCCCAGTGGTCCGAGGGGATCGTCGCCTCCACCGGCTGCCCCTCCGGCGAGGTCCAGACCCGGCTGCGGCTCGGGCAGGAGGAGGAGGCCCTGAAGGCCGCCGCCGACTACCAGGACATCTTCGGCAAGGACCGTTACTTCCTGGAGCTGATGGACCACGGCATCGACATCGAGCACCGGGTCCGCGACGGCCTGCTGGAGATCGGCAGGAAGCTCGGCATCCCCCCGCTGGTCACCAACGACTCGCACTACACGTACGCGCACGAGGCGGGCGCCCACGACGCCCTGCTGTGCATCCAGACCGGCAAGAACCTCTCCGACCCGGACCGCTTCAAGTTCGACGGCACGGGCTACTACCTGAAGTCCACGGACGAGATGTACGCCATCGACTCCTCGGACGCCTGGCAGGAGGGCTGCGCCAACACCCTCCTCGTGGCCGAGATGGTCGACACCACCGGCATGTTCGAGTCGCGGAACCTGATGCCGAAGTTCGACATCCCCGAGGGCTACACCGAGGTCACCTGGTTCAAGGAGGAGGTCCGCCGGGGCATGGAGCGCCGCTTCCCCGGCGGCATCCCCGAGGACCGCCAGAAGCAGGCCGACTACGAGATGGACGTCATCATCTCGATGGGCTTTCCCGGCTACTTCCTCGTCGTCGCCGACTTCATCATGTGGGCCAAGAACAACGGCATCGCGGTCGGCCCCGGCCGAGGCTCCGCGGCCGGCTCGATCGTCGCCTACGCCATGGGCATCACCGACCTCGACCCGATCCCGCACGGCCTGATCTTCGAGCGGTTCCTCAACCCCGAGCGCATCTCGATGCCCGATGTCGACATCGACTTCGACGAGCGCCGGCGCGTCGAGGTGATCAGGTACGTGACGGAGAAGTACGGCGCCGACAAGGTCGCCATGATCGGCACCTACGGCAAGATCAAGGCGAAGAACGCGATCAAGGACTCCGCGCGCGTGCTGGGCTACCCGTACGCCATGGGCGACCGACTCACCAAGGCCATGCCCGCCGACGTCCTGGGCAAGGGCATCGACCTCAACGGCATCACCGACCCCTCGCACCCCCGTTACTCGGAGGCGGGCGAGATCCGGGCGATGTACGAGAACGAGCCGGACGTGAAGAAGGTCATCGACACCGCGAAGGGCGTCGAGGGCCTGGTCCGGCAGATGGGCGTGCACGCCGCCGGCGTGATCATGTCCAGCGAGACCATCACCGAGCACGTGCCCGTCTGGGTGCGGCACACCGACGGCGTGACCATCACGCAGTGGGACTACCCGAGCTGTGAGTCGCTCGGCCTGCTGAAGATGGACTTCCTCGGCCTGCGCAACCTGACGATCATGGACGACGCCGTCAAGATGGTGAAGTCCAACAAGGGCATCGACCTGGAGCTGCTGAGCCTCCCGCTGGACGACCCGACGACCTTCGAACTGCTCCAGCGCGGTGAGACCCTCGGTGTCTTCCAGTTCGACGGCGGCCCCATGCGCTCGCTGCTGCGCCTGATGAAGCCCGACAACTTCGAAGACATCTCCGCCGTCTCGGCCCTGTACCGTCCGGGCCCGATGGGCATGGACTCGCACACCAACTACGCGCTGCGCAAGAACAAGCTCCAGGAGATCACCCCGATCCACAAGGAGCTGGAGGAGCCCCTCGAAGAGGTCCTGGCCGTCACCTACGGCCTGATCGTCTACCAGGAGCAGGTGCAGAAGGCCGCCCAGATCATCGCCGGCTACTCGCTCGGCGAGGCCGACATCCTCCGCCGCGTGATGGGCAAGAAGAAGCCCGAGGAACTGGCGAAGAACTTCGTCCTCTTCCAGGACGGCGCCCGCAAGAAGGGCTACAGCGACGAGGCCATCCAGGCCCTGTGGGATGTGCTGGTCCCGTTCGCCGGCTACGCGTTCAACAAGGCACACTCGGCCGCGTACGGCCTGGTGTCGTACTGGACCGCCTACCTCAAGGCGAACCACCCCGCCGAGTACATGGCCGCGCTGCTGACGTCCGTCAAGGACGACAAGGACAAGTCCGCGGTCTACCTCAACGAGTGCCGCCGCATGGGCATCAAGGTGCTCCCGCCGAACGTCAACGAGTCGGTGCACAACTTCGCCGCCCAGGGCGACGACGTGATCCTCTTCGGCCTCGAAGCCGTGCGCAACGTCGGCACGAACGTGGTCGAGTCGATCATCAAGAGCCGCAAGGCCAAGGGCAAGTACGCCTCCTTCCCTGACTACCTCGACAAGGTCGACGCGACCGCCTGCAACAAGCGCACCACGGAGTCGCTGATCAAGGCGGGCGCGTTCGACACCATGGGACACACCCGCAAGGGCCTCACCGCGCACTTCGAGCCGATGATCGACAACGTGGTCGCGGTCAAGCGCAAGGAGGCCGAGGGCCAGTTCGACCTCTTCGGCGGCATGGGCGAGGAGCAGAGCGACGAGCCCGGCTTCGGACTCGACGTCGTCTTCACCGACGAGGAGTGGGACAAGACCTATCTGCTCGCCCAGGAGCGGGAGATGCTCGGTCTGTACGTCTCCGACCACCCGCTCTTCGGCCTGGAGCACGTGCTGTCCGACAAGGCCGACGCGGGCATCGCCCAGCTGACGGGCGGCGAGCACGCCGACGGTGCCGTGGTGACCATCGGCGGCATCATCTCGGGCCTCCAGCGCAAGATGACCAAGCAGGGCAACGCCTGGGCCATCGCCACCGTCGAGGACCTCGCCGGTTCCATCGAGTGCATGTTCTTCCCGGCGACGTACCAGCTCGTCTCGACCCAACTCGTCGAGGACGCGGTCGTGTTCGTCAAGGGCCGTCTCGACAAGCGCGAGGACGTGCCGCGGCTGGTCGCGATGGAGCTCCAGGTCCCCGACCTGTCGAACGCGGGCACCAACGCGCCGGTGATCCTCACCATTCCGGCCACCAGGGTCACCCCGCCGATGATCAACCGCCTCGGCGAGATCCTCACCCATCACAAGGGCGACAGCGAGGTCCGCATCAAGCTCCAGGGACCGACCAAGACGACGGTGCTCCGGCTGGACCGGCACCGCGTGAAGCCCGACCCGGCGCTCTTCGGCGACCTGAAGGTGCTGCTCGGACCGTCCTGTCTCGCGGGCTGACCGCGCCGTACGCGCGAGAGGGGCGCACCCCGTGCGGGGTGCGCCCCTCTTCCATGTGCCTGGGTCTCAACAACCCGTTATGCGGATGTCAGTTGTGACCGAAGCGCTTCTGCCGCCCCTTGCGGGCCATGTCGCCCGGCGTCACCTGCGCGATGCGCTGCTCGGTCTGCGTCTCCATCGACGGCTGCTCAACCTGCTGCTGACCACGCTCGGACTGCGGCTGCTTACGGTCCTGCTTCTTGTTCTTGGCCATGGTGATGCCTCCTGTGGGGATCTAGGGGCCAGGGCCGGGACCAGATTCACATAGGCTTATAAAGAACGCATTTCGGATAATTACCGTGTGTAACAGCGGTTGTCGGGGCGTGAGGCATGGCGCGTCGAGGAGGCGATGCCCCGAAACGCCACGCCGAAGATCGAGTTCGCCCCGTTAACCCCCGCGTGGTCGGGCAGACTCGAAGGAAGCCCAAAGCAAACCTCCCGGGAAGAGGGTGAGACGCGTGGACCGCTGCATCGTCCTGGTGGACGCCGGGTATCTGCTGGGGGCCGCCGCGAGCCTCCTCGCCGGGGAACCCTCCCGGTCCCGGATCACCGTCGACCACGCGGCCCTCATCCAGGGGTTGCGCGAACGCGCGGAGTCCGACACCCAACAGCCCCTGCTGCGCATCTACTGGTTCGACGGCGCCCCCGACCGCGTCCCCCAACCCGAGCACCGCAGGCTGCGCGTGATGCCCCGGGTCACCGTCCGGCTCGGCGCCCTGACCCGCAGCGACGGCCGCTGGGCACAGAAGGGCGTCGACGCCGCGATGCACGCCGAACTGACCGAACTGGCCCGCAACCGCGCCTGTTCCGACGTCGTGCTGGTGACCGGTGACGGCGATCTGCTGCCGGGCATGATGGCCGCCAAGGAGCACGGGGTCGCCGTACACCTGTGGGCCGTCCAGGCCGCCGACGGCGACTACAACCAGTCCGAGGACCTGGTCGCCGAGGCCGACGAGCGGCGCGTCCTCGACCGTACGTGGATCACCAAGGCCGTACGCGCCAAGGAGCTCACCGGGGTGTGCGCCCCACAGCCCGCGCCCCGGCCCGAGATCGCCGCGATCCTGTCCGCGCCGCTGCCCGACTCCGCGCTCGGCGCGCGGGCCGAGCGGACCGTCGAGGAGAGCGAGCACGCCCCGGCCGCCTCGGAGAACGGCACCCAGGAGCGGGTGCCGGCCCCCAAGGGCGTGCCCACGCCGAAGGACCTCGCCGCCCTGCGCGCACCCGGTGTGCCGCCCGCCCAGCACCCGACGAGCGCGACGCTGCGCTGGTCCTCCGACAAGGGGTGGGTCGACCGGCCCGGCGTCGCGGCCGAGTCGCCCGACGTCGCCTCGATGCCGACCCTCGCGCAGCTGACCACGGCGGAGCAGCGCTGGGCCGACCGGGAGGAGGACATCACCACGGTCGGCGGCGACCCGTACGAGGTCGGGCAGGTCTTCGCACGGCGCTGGATGGCCCGGCTCGGGGAGCAGGGGCAGCTGCAGAAGCTGTCCGGGATGTATCCGCGGATCCCGCACCGCATCGACGGGGAGCTGCTCAGGTACGCGGCCCGCTTCGGGCTGCTCGCGCACAAGGACGACCAGATCGACGAGCACGACCGGTACGCGATCCGGGCCGGGTTCTGGCGCGAGATCGACGTCCGGACGGCCGCGGAGCACGCGCCCGCCGGGGAGTGAGCCGGACGGGTGACGGCGGGGCCGGCACCGTCGGGCCCCGCATCGCCGCCGGCGTTGAGCGCCGTTGCGGCTGATTTGTGGGGCCCGGTGGATTTCGGGCGGCGAGCTGGCGGTTTGTGGCGACTGGCCGACCCGAGGGTAGATCAGGCTCACGGACCCCTTAGGCTCGTCCCTTGTGAGTACGCGCGCGGCACAGGCACTTCGGCACAGCGGCGATGTCGTGTGCGCGGTGCGCGGGCTGACCAAGACCTACCCGGCCGTCCGCGGGCGCCGCGGCACACCCGGCACACCCGAGGTACGGGCCACCGACGACGTACGGCTGGACATCCGGCGCGGCGAGATCTTCGGGCTGCTCGGCCCGAACGGCGCCGGCAAGACCACCCTCGTACGCCAGCTCACCGGACTGATGCGGCCCGACCGCGGCAGCGTGGAGATCCTCGGGCACGACATCGTGCGCCACCCCGAGCGGGCCGCGCGGATCCTCGCCTACCTCGGCCAGGAGTCCACCGCGCTCGACGAACTGACCGTCTCGCTGGCCGCCGAGACCACCGGGCGGCTGCGCGGCCTGGACGTACGGCAGGCGCGTGCCGAACGGGACGCCGTACTCGACGAGCTGGGCCTCGGGCCGCTCGCCGGACGGCCGATCAAGAAGCTGTCCGGCGGTCAGCGCCGGCTGGCCTGCTTCGCCGCCGCGCTGGTCGGGGAGCGGCCGCTGCTCGTGCTCGACGAGCCGACCACCGCCATGGACCCGGTGGCACGGCGGGCCGTGTGGTCGGCTGTGGACCGCCGACGGGCCGAGCGCGCGACGACCGTGCTGCTGGTCACCCACAACGTCATCGAGGCCGAGACCGTGCTAGACCGGGTCGCGGTGCTCGACCGGGGCCGCGTCATCGCCTGCGACACTCCGTCCGGGCTCAAGGAACGGGTCGCGGGCGAGGTGCGGGTCGAGCTGCTGTGGCGGGACCGGGCTCCCCTGGAGGTGCCCGAGGTCGCAGCCCTCCAGGACCGGGTCGTGGAGTCCGGGCGGCGCTGGACGCTGCGGCTCGCGCCCGAGGAGGCCCGCGCGGTCGTCGCCACCGTCACCGGCGGGGCCGCGTTCGCCGCGCTGGATGACTTCACGCTGGCCACGCCGAGCCTGGAGGACGTCTACCTGGCGCTGGGCGGGGCCGCGCAGCAGGGGCTGGTGAAGGCTTGAGCACACAGACTGTCGTTTCCGTATCCGTCTTCGTACCCGTGCGGGACAGGGCCACCGTGCGGAACAGGGACACCTCCCCGGTGGACCCCCGTGTGAAAGGGAGCAGCGCCACGTGAGTGTCGTACCCGCCGAGGTTCTGCCGGGCAGCGTCCTGGCCGTGGACGAGACGGCCCGCCCGGCCGCGGCCGAGCTCGGGCCGAGGGCGCGGCTGTGGCCGTCGCTGTGCGCCGTGTACCGGGCGCAGCTCTCCCGTGCCCGGGTCGCGCGCATCCCGCTGCTGTTCGTGGCGACCTTCCAGTCGATCGGGATCATGATCCTGATGCGCGGAGTCGTGGACGGCGGCGCCGAGGCGCAGGCCGTGGTCGCCGGGTCGTCGGTGCTCGTCGTGGCCTTCGTCGCGCTCAACCTGCTCGCCCAGTACTTCGGGCAGCTGCGGGCCAGCGGCGGGCTCGACCACTACGCCACGCTGCCGGTGCCGCCCGCCGCCGTGGTGCTGGGGGCGGCGGGGGCGTACGCCTCCTTCACCGTGCCGGGGACCGTGGTGACGGCGCTCTTCGGGTGCGTGCTGTTCGGGCTGCCGGTGGCGCATCTGTGGGTGCTCGTCGCGGTGATCCCGCTGGCCGGCGCCGCGCTCGCCGGACTCGGTGCCGCGCTCGGGCTGCTCGCGCCGCGGCCCGAACTGGCCACGCTGCTCGGGCAGTTGGGGATGTCCGCGGCTCTGCTGCTGGGCGTGCTGCCGGCCGACCGGATGCCCGAGGTGGTGCGGTTCGCTCGGGATCTGCTGCCCTCGACGTACGGCGTGGAGGCCTTCGCGCGGACCTTCGGGCCGCACCCCGACTGGGCGTTCGTGCTCGGGGACCTGGCCGTGTGCGGGGTGGTCGGCGTCGTCTCGCTGGCCGTCGCCACCTGGGCGTACCGCCGGGCGGCCGTCCGGTGACGCGCCGCACAGGGCGGCCTGGCACGATGGCAGGGTGACCGCTCCGCTGACTCCTCCGCCGCATCCCCGTGACCAGTCCCCGCAGCAGGGATGGCAGCCGCCCGCTGCCGCCGCGGGGCAGGCTCACGGACCCCATGGATCTCACGGACCCCATGGATCTCCTGGGTCTCACGGCTCTTACGGCTCTTACGGCTCTCATGACGCGTACGGCATATCCGGCTCGTACGGACAGGACGGTCCTGGGATGAAGACCGAGGTGGGCGAGGCCGCCGTGGTCGCGGTGGTGGTGGCGGTCTTCGGGGCGTTGCTCGGCGGGCTGTGGTGGTGGCTGGCGCCCAGCGTGCCGCTCGTCGGGGATGTCGTCGACGACAGCTGGGTCGTCTACTTCAAGGACTCCGAGGGGGAGCAGGCCGTCGGGGTGGACGGAACGTTCACTCTGCTCGCGCTCGCGTTTGGGCTGGTGAGTGCGGTTGCCGTCTTCCTCTGGCGGCGGCGTGGGGGTGTGCCGTTGGTGGTCGGGCTCGCTGTCGGGGGGTTCCTCGGGGCGTTGCTGGCCTGGCGGGTCGGGGTGTGGCTCGGGCCGACGGGGGACGTGATCGCCCATGCCAAGGAGGTGGGTAAGGGGGTCGCGTTCTCGGCGCCGTTGAAGTTGGGGGCCAAGGGGGCGTTGCTGGCGTGGCCGTTGGGGGCGTTGCTGGTGCACCTCGGGCTGACGGCGTTGTTCGGGCCCCGGGACGCCGATCCGTATCAGCTTCAGCCTCCGGCGGGGCAGCAGGGGCCGTACGGGGCGTAGCCGACCCGGGTTTCTCGCCCCCCGCCGCCCCTACCCGTCCCATCCCCAGGGGCGCTGCCCCTTCGACCCCGGACCCTGGGGGCCTGCGGCCCCCAGACCCCCGCTGTCGGCCCTTCGGGCCTCGTCCTCAAAACGCCGGACGGGCTGAAGGGCTACGCCGGGCGCCGCCCATGGTTCGAGCGGCCCTTCTTGATGGTCACGCACGTCCGATGGGGGCGAGGGTCGCGTCGGTGAGCTTGGTGAGGTCGTCGGGGGAGAGTTCGACCTCCAGGCCGCGGCGACCGGCCGAGACGCAGATCGTGGAGTGGGCCGTGGCCGAGGTGTCCAGCACCGTGGGGAGTTTCTTGCGCTGGCCCAGGGGGGAGATGCCGCCGCGGACGTAGCCCGTGGTGCGTTCTGCCAGGGCCGGGTCGGCCATCGCGGCGCGTTTGCCGTGGACCGCGGAGGCCAGGGCCTTGAGGTCGAGTTGGCCGGCGACGGGGACCACGGCCACGGTCAGGGTGCCGTCGACGTCCGCCACGAGGGTCTTGAAGACGCGGGCGGGGGAGACGCCCATGGCCTCGGCGGCCTCCTCGCCGTAGGACGGGTGGGAGGGGTCGTGGTCGTAGGCGTGGACCGTGTACTCGACGCCGGCGGCGGTGAGGGCGACCGTCGCGGGGGTGCCGCCGGCCGACTGCTGGTTCTTCTTCGACTTCTTCGCCATGTCGTTCCGTTCCGCTCAGTTGAGGCTCGTCGGGCCGCGCGTCAGGTCCGACGCCGGGAGCGACGGCAGCGTACGGATGATCGAGGTCTCGGCGCGCAGGAGTTTCAGCTCGTCGCGCAGGCGGGAGGCGGTGTCGGGGGACTGGAGGAGGCGTTGCTTCGTGGGGGTGTCCAGCATCATCGCGGCCGCCACCAGGTAGGAGACGACCGAGGGCTGGTCCGGGAGGTCCGCGGTCGTGGACAGGGAGCGTTCGCGGGCGCCCGCGAGGCGCTTCTGGTACTGGCGGAAGGCTCGCAGCACCCCCTCCGCCAGCGCTCCCGCCTCGTCGCCCGGCTCCTCGGGGAGCTCCTCCAGCTCGGCCGTCAGGAACGGGCCCGAGGCGTCCACGGAGAGCAGGCGTACGCGCGTCGTACCCGTCGCCAGCACCTCGAAGGTGCCGTCGGCCCGCTCCCGGATCGTCGCCGCGTCCGCCACACAGCCCACCCCGTGGAAGGCCTTGACCGGGTCGGGGCCGAAGCCCGCCGCGGGGCCGCGCTCGGGGACGGAGGTGGGGTCCGGCATGCCGGGGGCGCTCTGGGCCACCTCGTGGCCGTCGCGGATCGCCACGACGGCGAAACGGCGCGGTTCCTCCTCGGCGGTCTTCAGGAGGTCGCGCATCATGGCGCGATAGCGCTCCTCGAAGACGTTCAGCGGCAGCACGAGTCCCGGGAACAGCACCGAGTTCAGGGGGAAGAGCGGAAGGCGGACGGTCACGGCGCCAAAGCCTAGTGGTCGCCGGAGTGAACGCGTCCGGCGTGCCCACCCTGTGGATGTCCGGTGCGCCCGCTCGGCGCGTGCACACCGGCGGTTCGCAGCCGCACTTCGTCGCGCACCTCCAGGAAACGGCCCAGCGGATCCTCCGAGAACCGGCTCCAGGGGTAGGACGTGGCGTACGGGCCGATCAGCCGCAGCTGCTCCAGGGCGTCCTCCCAGCGGCCGAGGCGTACCAGGACGTACGTCAGCTTGTTGCGGATCGCGGCCGGCCAGAGGTCGGCGGCCGGGAAGCGGGCGGAGAGCGCGATGGCCCGGTCGGCCGCCGCGGCCAGCCGCTCGGGCGGCACGCCGGGACCGCAGCCGTCGTTCAGGTAGGCCAGGACGGCCCGGGCCGGCAGCGCCTGGACCAGGGAGTCGGCCGGGGCGTCCTGCGCGGCCCGGTCGGCGAAGTCGAGGCACTCCCGGTGGGAGCCGTGCCAGGACGAGGCGAGGTAGCGCAGGGCCGCGACATGGCAGCCGTAGTGGAGCGGGGCGCGGCGCAGGGCCGCCTCCCAGAGCTCGCCGAAGTAGGTGTGGCCGGCGCGTGCGCCGCGCGCGTGGTCCAGGGCGATCCGCCACGGCACCGGGTCGCGGTCGTCGGCGCGCGCGGCGGCGGTGATCAACGGGCTCACCCCGCGCAGCAGCTCGGCCCGGGCCGGTGACCCCCAGGCGTGGTCCACCGCGAGCTGGGCGCGGACCAGGAGCACGTCGGGGTCCTGCGGGTCGGCCGCGTGCCAGGCCTCCAGCCACTCCGGCCGGGAGCGCGCGAAGGCCGCGAGGCGCAGCGCGTATCCGTCGCGGCTCTCCCACAGCGCTCTGTGGCGGGTGGTGGCCAGCAGTTCCGCGGCGGCCTCGTACGCACCCCGCCCGGCCGCGACCAGTGCCGGTCCGAGGAGGTCGTCGGGCGCGTCGAGGAGCACCTCGTCGTCGGTGGGGAGTCCGACGGCGCGGTGTTCTACGGTCCTTGTCGTCCGGGACGCACGGCCGAACGGAGGCAGCAGAGCCATGGTGTCGACCATTGAAAGTCGGCTGGTCACGCCCGCGCCATAGGGATCGGGTAACACGTGGAAAGTTGTACGCGGTCAGGTCAAGAACGGGTAAAGGTCAACTGTTCAACAACTGTCCGACATGCATCCGTTCGACTCAGCCGTCCCACTGGCCTCACCGCCCTCACTGCCCCCACCGGTGTCAGTTGCGCCGCAGCATGCGCGTGGCCCCCGTCGCCACCGTCGTCGCCAGGATCCAGCCCAGCAGGATCATCGCCGCGGCCAGCCACTGCCAGGCGCCGCTCAGCTGCCAGAACCCGACCTGGCCCAGGTCGATGACCGGCAGCAGCAAATCGAGGGCGAAGAGGGGAGGGTTCCACGTCGGGTGCTCGCCGCCCTTGATCGGCGGATGGTCGGCGTAGGTGAACGCCACCGAGCTCGCCGCCCACAGCACCGCCATCCACACGGCCGCGCGGCCCGGCCGATAGCCGTAGGCGACCATCCAGTCCTGCGCGTACCCCCACAGCTTGGCCGCGGGCGGCAGCGTCTCGCGGCGGCGGCGCTGCTTCGCGAGCAGCACCTCGCGCGCGTCCTCGTCCTCACCGCCGGCCCGCAGCACGGCGGCCAGCCGCTCGTACGGCTCCGGGTTGTACTCGGCGGTCGCCGCGGTCACCCACTCCAGCCGCCGTTCCAGCGGGAACGGGCCGCGCGGCACGAGGTTCTCGTACGTGAAGCCGCCCATGTGGAGCATGCCGGGGCCGGGCCAGGCGTCCGCCCGGTCCATCAGGTTGACGACCCGCGCCCCCGACAGCACCACCCCGCCGCGCTCCGGCCGCTCGCCGAGGAAGCGCAGCTCGGGCGTCTGGATGCGGCGCAGCGACAGCTCCTGTTCGTCGGTGAAGGTGAACCGGGCCCGCTCCAGGTCCACCGCGTCCCCGAACCGCCCGTCGTCCAGCCGCACCCCGCCCTGGCACGCGAACCGCTGGATACGCGTCCCACGCGCGGGCGTACGGCCGCTCAGCAGCGGGCTGCCGACGCCGGCCGGAGTCAGGTACAGCGTGCGTCCGACGGTCAGCTGGGGGGCGTTCAGCGCGAGCCGCGTGTACGGGTTGACCAGCCGTGCGCCCCGCAGGCTCAGCGACACGCCGATGCTGGCGCCGCGCAGGCTCAGCTCACCGTGCGACTCCAGCATCTCGGCCTGGAGGTCCTGGCCGACGCTGATGCCGTCGGCGGCCATGGAGCGGCCACTGCGGTCGCGGTAGACGATCGCCTGGTTGAGCAGCAGGTCCGTGCCGATCTGGGCGTCGGTGAGCCGGATGCCGTTGTGGAAGCGGCAGCGCGGCAGGTGCAGGTCGCCCTCGGTGTGCACCCGGGCGGCCTCCAGGCGCGGCACCGCGCAGTTCACCAGCCGTACGGTCGTGAAGTGGGCCTCCGGCAGCCGGATCTCCCGGTCGAAGCGGCAGCCGCGCATCTCGACGTACGGCACCACCGTGCCGCCCGCCAGGTCCATCGTGTCGCTGATCCGCACGCCCACGAGCTTCAGTGAGGACACCCGGCCCGCGAGGGCGGGCGGCCCGTCCAGCAGCAGCCAGCAGACGATCCGCGCGCGTACAGTGCGCTCGTCTCCCCAGGGATGGCCGCCGTGCGGATCGTCGACGATCGTGTCGCCGCTGCTCAGGTCGTACACACTGCCGTTGCGGAAGGCCTGCCACATGCCGAGCTCGGCGGCGGTCAGGTCGTTCGGCAGGTCGTCCGGCAGGTCTCCGTCACGGAGGCCGGCACCTTCGGTCACGTTTCGCCCATCCCCCTCATCTACTCATGGGTTCGTACAACCGTTCATGCCCGCTGAGTGACGCTCCGAACGCAAGACGTGAAGGCGATCTTCCGGGTTCCAGGTGCGATCTTTGGAGGGATCTGTATCAGCCATTGATACGCGCGAACGACGCCGGAGCAGGGTCTGAGAGAATTGAGCACGTGATCTCCCGAATCGATCTGCGCGGCGACGCCCTCCCCGAGGGCCCCGCCCTGCGCGACCTGCTGCCCCGAGCCGACTTCGACGTCTCGGCCGCCCTGGAGAAGGTGCGTCCGATCTGCGAAGCCGTGCATCATCGGGGCGACGCGGCGCTGATCGACTTCGCGGAGAAGTTCGACGGGGTGAAGCTCGACCAGGTGCGGGTGCCCGCCCAGGCGCTCACGCGCGCGTTGGAGGAGCTCGACCCGGCCGTGCGCGCGGCCCTGGAGGAGTCCATCCGCCGCGCCCGGCTCGTCCACCGCGAGCAGCGTCGCACCACGCACACCACCCAGGTCGTGCCCGGCGGCTCGGTCACCGAGAAGTGGGTGCCCGTCGACCGGGTCGGGCTGTACGCGCCCGGCGGCCGTTCGGTCTACCCGTCCTCCGTGATCATGAACGTCGTCCCGGCCCAGGAGGCCGGCGTCGAGTCGATCGCCCTCGCCTCCCCGGCACAGGCCCCCGCTTTTGAAAATGATCCAGCCGGCGGCCTGCCGCACCCGACGATCCTCGCCGCGTGCGCGCTGCTCGGCGTCGACGAGGTGTACGCCGCCGGTGGCGCGACGGCCGTCGCGATGTTCGCGTACGGCACCGAGTCCTGCCCGCCCGCCAACATGGTCACCGGCCCCGGCAACATTTGGGTCGCCGCCGCCAAGCGCTACTTCACCGGCAAGATCGGTATCGACGCCGAGGCCGGCCCGACCGAGATCGCGGTCCTCGCCGACGCCACCGCCGACCCGGTGCACGTCGCCTCCGACCTGATCAGCCAGGCCGAGCACGACCCGCTGGCCGCCGCCGTCCTGGTCACCGACTCCGTGGAACTCGCGGACGCGGTGGAGAAGGAGCTGGAGCCGCAGGTCGCCGCCACCAAGCACATCGACGACCGGATCGTCCCGGCCCTCAAGGGCAGGCAGTCCGCGATCGTCCTGGTCGACGGCGTCGACGAGGGCCTCAAGGTCGTCGACGCGTACGGCGCCGAGCACCTGGAGATCCAGACCGCCGACGCGGCCGCCGTGGCCGACCGGGTGCGCAACGCAGGAGCGATCTTCATCGGCCCCTGGGCGCCGGTCTCGCTCGGCGACTACGCCGCCGGGTCCAACCACGTCCTGCCCACCGGCGGCTGCGCCTGCCACTCCTCCGGCCTGTCCGTCCAGTCCTTCCTGCGCGGCATCCACATCGTCGAGTACACGAAGGACGCGCTGGCCGAGGTCGCGCATCACGTGGTCACGCTGGCGGAGGCGGAGGACCTGCCGGCCCACGGGGCGGCGATCAAGGCCAGGTTCGGCTGGAAGGTACCGGAGAGCAAGTGAACGACGTACGCATCGACGATCTCCCCGTACGGGACGAGCTGCGCGGCAAGTCCCCCTACGGCGCGCCCCAGCTGGACGTCCCCGTACGGCTGAACACCAACGAGAACCCCTACCCGCTGCCCGAGGCGCTGGTCGAGCGCATCACCGAGCGCGTCCGTGAGGCGGCCCGGAACCTCAACCGCTACCCGGACCGGGACGCGGTCGAGCTGCGCACCAAGCTCGCCGAGTACCTGACGAACACGTCCGGCCACGAGGTGGGCCTCGCCAACGTCTGGGCGGCGAACGGCTCCAACGAGGTCATCCAGCAGGTGCTGCAGACCTTCGGCGGACCGGGCCGCACCGCGATCGGCTTCGAGCCGTCGTACTCGATGCACGGCCTCATCTCGCGCGGCACCGGCACCGGCTGGATCTCGGGCCCGCGGGGCGAGGACTTCACGATCGACCTCGTCGCCGCCGAGAAGGCCATCGCCGAGAACCGGCCCGACGTCGTCTTCGTCACCACCCCCAACAACCCCACGGGCACCGCGGTCCCGCCCGAGACCGTGCTCGCGCTGTACGAGGCCGCGCAGGCGGCGAAGCCGTCGATGGTCGTGGTCGACGAGGCGTACATCGAGTTCAGCCACGGCGACTCGCTGCTGCCGCTGCTCGAAGGCCGGCCGAACCTGGTCGTCTCCCGGACGATGTCCAAGGCCTTCGGCGCCGCCGGCCTGCGCCTCGGCTATCTCGCCGCGCACCCGGCGGTGGTCGACGCCGTCCAGCTCGTACGGCTGCCGTACCACCTGTCGGCCGTCACGCAGGCGACCGCGCTGGCCGCCCTGGAGCACACCGACACGCTGCTCAAGTACGTCGAGCAGCTGAAGGCGGAGCGGGACCGGCTGGTCACCGAGCTGCTGGCGATCGGCTACGACGTCACCGCGTCGGACGCCAACTTCGTGCAGTTCGGGCGGTTCGACGACGCCCACGCCGTCTGGCAGCGGATCCTCGACCGGGGCGTCCTGGTCCGGGACAACGGCGTGCCGGGCTGGCTGCGGGTGACCGCGGGAACCCCCGAAGAGAACGACGCGTTCCTCGACGCGGTCCGTGAACTACTGAGTTTTGTGGGGGACACCCCCACACCCCCGGAGGAGCAGAGCGCATGAACCGCGTAGGACGCATAGAGCGGGTGACGAAGGAGACCTCGGTCCTCGTCGAGATCGACCTCGACGGGTCCGGCAAGGTCGATGTGTCGACCGGCGTCGGCTTCTACGACCACATGCTCGACCAGCTCGGCCGCCACGGCCTGTTCGACCTCACGGTCAAGACCGAGGGCGACCTGCACATCGACTCGCACCACACCATCGAGGACACCGCCCTCGCGCTCGGCGCCGCCTTCAAGCAGGCCCTCGGCGACAAGGTGGGCATCTACCGCTTCGGCAACTGCACGGTCCCGCTGGACGAGTCCCTCGCCCAGGTCACCGTCGACCTCTCCGGCCGCCCCTACCTCGTGCACACCGAGCCCGAGAACATGGCGCCGATGATCGGCGAGTACGACACCACGATGACCCGGCACATCCTGGAGTCCTTCGTCGCCCAGGCGCAGATCGCGCTGCACGTGCACGTGCCGTACGGGCGCAACGCCCACCACATCGTGGAGTGCCAGTTCAAGGCGCTGGCCCGGGCCCTGCGGTACGCCTCCGAGCGTGACCCGCGCGCGGCGGGCATCCTTCCCTCCACGAAGGGCGCGCTGTGAACGGCCTCTCCACGGTCCTGATCGTCGTCGGTCTCTTCCTGATCGGCGGGATCATCTCCTTCGTCAAGCAGCAGATGCCGAAGAACCTCATCGTGCTGCTCTCCATAGGCGCCGCGATGTGTCTCGTGGCCGGTGTAGTGAGGCTGGAGGTGTGGAATTGAGCAACGGCGTGAAGAAGGTCGTCGTCTTCGACTACGGCTTCGGCAACGTCCGCTCCGCCGAACGCGCCCTCGCGCGCGCGGGCGCCGACGTCGAGATCACCCGTGACTTCGACAGGGCCATGAACGCCGACGGTCTGCTGGTGCCGGGCGTCGGCGCCTTCGCCGCCTGCATGCAGGGCCTGAAGGAGGCGCGCGGCGACTGGATCGTCGAGCGGCGACTGGCCGGCGGGCGCCCCGTGATGGGCATCTGCGTCGGCATGCAGATCCTCTTCGCGCGCGGCATCGAGCACGGCGTCGAGACCGAAGGCATGGGCGAGTGGCCCGGCTCGGTCGAGCCGCTCCAGGCCGACATCGTGCCCCACATGGGCTGGAACACCGTCGACGTGGCGGCCGGCTCCGAGCTGTTCGCCGGCCTGGACGCGGACGCGCGCTTCTACTTCGTGCACTCCTACGCCGTCCACGACTGGACCCTGGAGACCGGGAACCCGCTGATGACCGCACCGCTGGTCACCTGGTCGACGCACGGCAAGCCCTTCGTGGCCGCCGTGGAGAACGGCGCCCTGTGGGCCACCCAGTTCCACCCCGAGAAGTCCGGCGACGCCGGAGCGCAGCTGCTCACCAACTGGATCGGAACCCTGTAGAGACATGGCCAAGCTCGAACTCCTCCCCGCCGTCGACGTCCGCGACGGCCAGGCCGTCCGCCTCGTGCACGGCGAGTCCGGCACCGAGACCTCCTACGGCTCCCCGCTGGAGGCCGCTCTCGCCTGGCAGCGCTCGGGCGCCGAGTGGCTGCACCTGGTCGACCTGGACGCCGCGTTCGGCACCGGCGACAACCGGGAGCTGATCGCCGAGGTCGCGAAGGCCATGGACATCAAGGTCGAGCTGTCCGGCGGCATCCGCGACGACGCCTCCCTGGCCGCCGCGCTCGCCACCGGCTGCACCCGCGTGAACCTCGGCACGGCCGCCCTGGAGACCCCCGAGTGGGTCGCCAAGGTCATCGCCGAGCACGGCGACAAGATCGCGGTGGGCCTGGACGTACGGGGCACCACGCTGCGCGGCCGCGGCTGGACCCGCGACGGCGGCGACCTCTACGAGACGCTGGAGCGCCTCAACAACGAGGGCTGCGCCCGCTACGTCGTCACCGACATCGCCAAGGACGGCACGCTCCAGGGCCCCAACCTGGAGCTGCTGAAGAACGTCTGCGCGGCGACGGACCGCCCGGTCGTCGCCTCCGGCGGCGTCTCCTCCCTGGACGACCTGCGGGCCATCGCCGAGCTCGTCCCGCTCGGTGTCGAGGGCTCCATCGTCGGGAAGGCCCTGTACGCGAAGGCGTTCACCCTGGAAGAGGCCCTGGAGGTTGTCTCGTCATGACGTCCGATGCCGTGCGGCGCGTGCAGAGCGGAAGTCCCTGGGAAGAGTCCTTCGGTTTCGCACGCGCCGTCGCGGCGGGTGACCGCGTCCTGGTCGGGGGCACGACCTCCTTCAAGGGCGATGTGCTGTACGGGGAGGGCGACCCTTACGAGCAGGCCAAGGTCGCCTTCACCAGCGCGGTCGAGGCGCTCGGGGAGTTCGGGCTCGGCGTCGAGTCCGTGATCCGGACCCGGTTGTACCTCACCCACGCGCGTGACGTGGACGCCGTGGGCCGCGCCCACAAGGAGTTCTTCGACACGGTGCGCCCGGTCACGACGTTGCTCGTCGTGGAGGGTTTCGTGGACTCGCGCATCCTGGTCGAAGTGGAAATAGAAGCATTCAGAGGACGTTAGAGGAGCCGGTTTCATGACCCTGGCGGTCCGAGTCATCCCCTGCCTGGACGTGGACAACGGCCGGGTCGTCAAGGGCGTCAACTTCCAGAACCTGCGCGACGCGGGAGACCCCGTCGAGATGGCCAAGGTGTACGACGCCGAGGGCGCCGACGAGCTGACGTTCCTGGACATCACCGCGTCGTCCGGCAACCGCGAGACGACCTACGACGTGGTGCGCCGCACGGCCGAGCAGGTCTTCATCCCGCTGACCGTCGGCGGCGGCGTCCGTACGGCCGAGGACGTGGACAAGCTGCTGCGCGCCGGCGCCGACAAGGTGGGCGTCAACACGGCGGCCATCGCGCGCCCGGACCTGATCCGCGAGATCGCCGAGCGCTTCGGCCGGCAGGTCCTGGTCCTCTCGGTGGACGCACGCCGCACCCCCGAGGGCACCTTCGAGGTCACCACCCACGGCGGCCGCAAGGGAACCGGCATCGACGCCGTCGAGTGGGCGCACCGCGCGGCCGACCTGGGCGCCGGGGAGATCCTGCTCAACTCGATGGACGCGGACGGCACCAAGGACGGCTACGACCTGGAGATGATCCAGGCCGTCCGCAAGCACGTCACGGTCCCGGTGATCGCCTCCGGCGGCGCGGGCAAGCTGGCCGACTTCGCGCCGGCCATCGAGTCGGGGGCGGACGCCGTACTCGCCGCGTCGGTCTTCCACTTCGGCGACCTGCGGATCGGCGAGGTGAAGGACGCGTTGCGGGGGACGGGGCACCCCGTCCGCTGAACGCCGGGTCCCGGCGTCCGGACCGGACGCCGGGACGATCCGGACGACAGGGTCTAGATCCCCAGCTGCTTGCCCTCGTGCAGCTTCGCGATGGCGTCCTTGTCGCCGTCCACCTCGACCTTGGCGGCGTTCTGACGGCCGTAGGCGAACAGGAGCAGCTCCGAGGGCTCGCCGGTCACCGTGACGACGGGGGTGCCCTTGTGGGCGACCGCGGTCTGGCCGTCGGGGCGGCGCAGCACCAGGCCGGTGGGCGCGGTGCGGCCCACCAGGCGGGCGGAGCGCTCCAGACGGGACCAGAGGGCGTCCTGGAAGACCGGGTCGAGTTCGCGGGGCGTCCAGTCCGGTTGGGCGCGGCGGACGTCCTCCGTGTGGACGTAGAACTCGATGGTGTTCGACGCCTCGTCGATCTGCTTGAGCTGGAAGGGCGAGAAGCGGGGCGGGCCGGTGCGGATGAGCTGGATCAGCTCCTCGTACGGCTTCGCCGCGAACTCCTCCATCGCCTTGTCCAGACGCGGGGCGAGCGGCTTGATCAGGATGCCCGCGGCGGCGTCGGGGCGGCGCTCGCGCACCACCACGTGCGCGGCCAGGTCACGGGTCGTCCAGCCCTCGCAGAGAGTGGGGGCGTCGGGGCCCTCGGCCTCCAGGAGGTCGGCCATGAGAAGTCGTTCACGCTTGGCGAAGGTCGACATGCAGTCAGCCTACGACCACGTATCAGGTCCGCCCACCCGTCGCCCGCATCCACGAAGTGGACATCGGACCGTCACTGTCAGTGGCAGGCGGCACAATGGCTTGCATGACCACCAGCACGCCCCGCCGCCCCAGTGGGCTGGACCCCGAGATCGCCGCACGCCTCAAGCGCACCGCGGACGGGCTCCTGCCCGCCATCGCCCAGCAGTACGACACCGGAGAGGTGCTGATGCTGGGCTGGATGGACGACGAGGCGCTGCATCGGACGCTCACCACCGGCCGCTGCACCTACTGGTCGCGCAGCCGCCGGGAGTACTGGGTCAAGGGTGACACCTCCGGCCACTTCCAGTGGGTGAAGTCCGTCGCCCTCGACTGCGACGCCGACACCGTGCTCGTCAAGGTCGACCAGGTCGGCGCCGCCTGCCACACGGGCGCGCGGACCTGCTTCGACGAGGACGTGCTGCTCAAGGACGGCGCCGATTCCGGCGCACCGGCCTCGGATCAGTAGGGTCAGCCGCCATGGACCTAGAGACCTTCCGCAAGCTGGCCACCGACCGGCGCGTCATCCCGGTCACCCGCAAGCTCCTCGCCGACGGCGACACCCCGGTCGCCCTCTACCGCAAGCTCGCCGCCGAGCGCCCGGGCACGTTCCTGCTGGAATCCGCGGAGAACGGCCGCTCCTGGTCCCGCTACTCGTTCGTCGGCGTCCGCTCCGCCGCGACCCTCACCGAGCGCGCCGGACAGGCCCACTGGCTCGGTACGCCGCCCGTCGGCGTCCCCGCCGAGGGCGACCCGCTCGCCGCCCTGCGCGCCACCATCGAGGCCCTGCACACCCCCCGCGACCTCGCCCACGACCTGGGCCTGCCGCCCTTCACCGGCGGCATGGTCGGCTACCTCGGCTACGACATCGTGCGCCGCCTGGAGAAGATCGGCCCCGGCGAGCGGGACGACCTCAAACTCCCCGAGCTGACCATGCTGCTCACCAGCGACCTCGCCGTCATGGACCACTGGGAGGGCTCGGTCCTGCTGATCGCCAACGCGATCAACCACAACGACCTCGATACGGGCGTCGACGAGGCCTACGCCGACGCCGTCGCCCGCCTCGACGCCATGCAGGCCGACCTCTCCCGCCCGGTCGCCCAGCCGCCCGCCGTCCTGCCCCCCTCCGAGCTCCCCGAGTACACCGCGCTGTGGGGCGGCGAGGACTTCCAGGAGGCCGTCGAGGACATCAAGGAGCGCATCCGGGCCGGCGAGGCCTTCCAGGTCGTGCCCTCCCAGCGCTTCGAAACACCGTGCACGGCAAGCGCGTTGGACGTCTACCGGGTACTGCGGGCGACCAACCCCTCCCCGTACATGTACCTGTTCCGCTTCGACGGCTTCGACGTCGTCGGGTCCTCGCCCGAAGCCCTCGTGAAGGTCGAGGACGGACAGGCCATGGTCCACCCCATCGCCGGCACCCGGTGGCGCGGCGCCACCCCGCAGGAGGACCAGGCCCTCGCCGACGAACTCATCGCCGACCCCAAGGAGCGCGCCGAGCACCTGATGCTGGTCGACCTGGGCCGCAACGACCTGGGGCGGGTCTGCGAACCCGGTTCGGTCGAGGTCGTCGACTTCATGTCCATCGAGCGGTACTCGCACGTGATGCACATCGTCTCGACCGTCACCGGACGCGTGGCACCCGGCCGCACGGCCTTCGACGTCCTGACGGCCTGCTTCCCGGCCGGCACCCTCTCCGGCGCGCCCAAGCCCCGGGCGATGCAGATCATCGACGAACTCGAACCGTCCCGCCGGGGGCTGTACGGCGGCTGCGTCGGCTATCTCGACTTCGCGGGCGACTCCGACACCGCCATCGCCATCCGTACGGCCCTGCTGCGCGGCGGCACGGCCTACGTCCAGGCGGGCGCGGGCATCGTCGCCGACTCGGACCCGGTCGCCGAGGACACCGAATGCCGGAACAAGGCGGCGGCGGTCCTCCGGGCCGTCCACACCGCGAACCGCCTCAAGTGAGGCCTCGCGGCCGCCTCGGGTGATCCCCGTAGCCGCTTCAGCCGAACCCCGGGTGACCGATCGCTCGGGGTTCGGGTGATAGTGGAGTACGTGACTGCTGTTCCGCACCCCCGTTCCGAGGCCCCCGGCTCCGCCCGGGCCGGCCGTATGAGCCTCGCCGTAGCCCTGCTGTGCGGCGCGCTCGGCGCGGCCGTCGCGCTGCTCTCGACCCGGCAGCGCTGGTCGGAGGGCACCGTGACGGTGGCCGGCGGCCCGTTCCCCCTGATCGCCAAGGGCAGCGACGTCACCGGCGTCCCGGCGGCCCTGGCCATAGTGGGGCTCGCCGCGCTCGTCGCCGTCTTCGCCGTCCGCCGCGCAGGCCGCTTCATGGTCGCCGCCCTGCTCGCGCTCTCCGGCGCCGGCACCGTCGCCGCCGCCCTGCTCGGCGCCTCCGACAGTTCCGCGCTGGACGAGAAGGCCGCGCAGGCCTCCGGCGACACCTCGGCCACCGTCCAGGCCCTCACCCACACCGCCTGGCCGTACGTCGCGGCCGTCGGCGGCGCCCTGATCCTGCTCGCCGGACTGCTGGCCCTGCGCTACGGCCGGCTGTGGCCCGGCATGTCCGGCCGCTACGAGCGCGGCGGCGCCCCCCGGCCCCGCAGGTCCCCGGCCGCCGACCCCGACCGCCCCGAGGAACTCTGGAAGGCCCTCGACCGGGGCGAGGACCCGACCCGGAGCTGACCGGCACCCGACCGGGGCGGGCAGGCCGTGACCCCCGATCACCGCGCGCGGGCGCGTGCGGGACAATGACAGCGAGCGACCGGCTCACCCACGTACAACACGTACACAGCAAGAGGAGCAAGCAATGGCGGGCAGCAGCCACGGTCACACCCCGGCCGCCTGGACCGGTGTCACGATCGCCTTCATCGGTTTCTGCGTCTCGGGCGCCTTCATGGTGATGGCGCAGCCCGCGGGCTTCTGGGCCGGCCTGGGGGTCGTGGTCCTCGGCGGCGTCGTCGGCTGGGTCATGCGCGGCATGGGCCTCGGCCAGCCCAAGGACTCGCACGTGCTCCTCGCGGAGAAGCGTGAGACGGCGGACGTCCAGGGCTGATCCCACAGGGCGGTCTCGTCCGACCTCGCGGAGGGCGGCTACCGGTGCACGACGTACCGGAAGCCGCCCTCATGCGCGCGTGGGCGCCCGCACCGGGCACAATGCGAGGTGTGAACACCCACGGCCAGAGCGTGACGCGGCCCGGCCCGCAGGGCAGGGTCCGGCGGCTGGCCGTCCCCGCCGGGATCCTCGCGGCCGTCGCCGGCGCCTTCGCCTACGTCGGCGCCGTGGACCCGAACGAGCCGGGCCACTACCCCGCCTGCCCGCTCCTGCAGTACACCGGCATCTACTGCCCCGGCTGCGGCGGACTGCGCAGCGCGCACGCCGTGGTCCACGGGGACTTCCTCGCGGCGCTCCAGGACAACGCGCTCGCCGTCGTCGGCTACGCGCTCTTCGCCGTGCTGTGGACCGTGTGGGTGGTCCGGGCGGCGCGCGGACGCCCGTTCAGGATCGATCCCGGGCCCGTGCAGCTGTGGGCCGCGGGGGCGTTGCTGCTGGTCTTCACGATTGTCCGAAACCTGCCGTTCGGTGGCTGGCTACACCCTTGATCAACTGGAGAATGCCCAGGTACTGGGATTGCCGTCAACCGGATGCGAAGCCTTGGCCTTCCTCCGGATACCATCGAGTGACCGTAGGTTTCGTACCGCTTTCACAGTCCAACCGTCTGGAAGGGGGCCGCTCGCGTGAGTGTGCTCGACGAGATCATCGACGGAGTCCGTGCCGACCTCGCGGAGCGGCAGGCGCGCGTCAGCCTCGACGAGCTCAAGGAGCGCGCGGCCAAGGCTCCCGCCGCCAAGGACGGGGTCGCCGCGCTCAAGGGCGACGGCGTCAAGGTCATCTGCGAGGTCAAGCGCTCCAGCCCCTCCAAGGGCGCGCTGGCCGCCATCGCCGACCCGGCGGGCCTCGCCGCGGACTACGAGGCGGGCGGCGCGGCCGTCATCTCCGTCCTCACCGAACAGCGCCGCTTCGGCGGCTCGCTCGCCGACCTGGAGGCCGTCCGCGCCCGCGTGGACATCCCGGTCCTGCGCAAGGACTTCATCGTCACGTCGTATCAGCTGTGGGAGGCCCGCGCGTACGGCGCCGACCTCGCCCTGCTGATCGTCGCGGCCCTCGACCAGTCGGCCCTGGAGTCGCTGATCGAGCGCGCGGTGTCCATCGGCCTGACCCCGCTGGTCGAGGTGCACGACGAGGACGAGGTCGAGCGTGCCGTCGACGCGGGCGCCAAGATCATCGGAGTCAACGCGCGCAACCTGAAGACCCTCGAGGTCGACCGCGGCACCTTCGAGCGCGTCGCCCCCGAGATCCCCTCCGGCCTGGTCAAGGTCGCCGAATCGGGCGTCCGTGGCCCCCACGACCTCATCGCCTACGCCAACGCCGGCGCCGACGCGGTCCTGGTCGGCGAGTCCCTCGTCACGGGCAAGGACCCGAAGTCGGCGGTCTCCGACCTGGTGGCGGCCGGCGAGCACCCCGCGCTCCGCCACGGCAGAGGCTGATCACCCGCTAGGCTGACCCCGATGACTCTCACCGTGACCACCGTGGACCGGCACGCCCGCCTCGCGCGCGGCTGCCGTCCCCGAGGCTGCCGTGCTCCGGCCCGCCGCGTGCACGGCCGCAGGGTCAGGTACGTCATCGGTGACGAACCCGGGCAGGTCAACGGCCGCCGATGGCAGCGCCCCTCCAGGGGCGCGGGGCTCTGTTTGATTTGCGGCTACCGCCGCGCGGGCGCGACCAGCCACACACGGCCCGCGGTCGCCTGACCATCTCCGCCCCCACGGCGATTAGTGCACTCAACACAAACTCACCGTGAGGTACACGCATGCCCAGCGACTTCTTCATCCCCGACCCGGAGGGTCAAGTCCCCAGCCCCGAAGGCTACTTCGGCGCGTTCGGCGGCAAGTTCATCCCGGAGGCCCTCGTCGCCGCCGTCGACGAGGTGGCCGTCGAGTACGACAAGGCCAAGCACGACCCCGAGTTCGCCCGCGAGCTCGACGACCTCCTGGTCAACTACACCGGCCGCCCCAGCTCCCTCACCGAGGTCCCCCGCTTCGCCGCGGAAGCGGGCGGCGCCCGGATCTTCCTGAAGCGGGAAGACCTCAACCACACCGGCTCCCACAAGATCAACAACGTCCTCGGCCAGGCCCTGCTCACCAAGCGCATGGGCAAGACCCGAGTGATCGCGGAGACCGGGGCGGGCCAGCACGGCGTCGCGACGGCGACGGCCTGCGCCCTGTTCGGCCTCGACTGCACCATCTACATGGGCGAGATCGACACCCAGCGCCAGGCCCTCAACGTGGCCCGCATGCGCATGCTCGGCGCCGAGGTCATCGCCGTGAAGTCCGGCAGCCGCACCCTGAAGGACGCCATCAACGAGGCGTTCCGCGACTGGGTCGCCAACGTCGACCGCACCCACTACCTCTTCGGTACGGTCGCCGGCCCGCACCCCTTCCCCGCCATGGTCCGCGACTTCCACCGCGTCATCGGCGTCGAGGCCCGCCGCCAGCTCCTGGAGCGCGCCGGACGTCTCCCCGACGCGGCCGTCGCCTGCGTCGGCGGCGGCTCCAACGCCATCGGCCTCTTCCATGCCTTCATCCCCGACACGGACGTACGCCTCATCGGCTGCGAGCCCGCCGGGCACGGCGTCGAGACCGGCGAGCACGCGGCCACGCTGACCGCCGGCGAGCCCGGCATCCTGCACGGCTCCCGCTCCTACGTCCTCCAGGACGAGGAGGGCCAGATCACCGAGCCGTACTCGATCTCGGCCGGTCTGGACTACCCCGGCATCGGCCCGGAGCACTCCTACCTCAAGGACTCCGGCCGCGGCGAGTACCGCGCGGTCACCGACGACGCGGCCATGCAGGCCCTGCGCCTGCTGTCGCGCACCGAGGGCATCATCCCGGCGATCGAGAGCGCCCACGCGCTCGCGGGCGCCCTGGAGGTCGGCCGTGAACTGGGCAAGGACGGCCTGATCGTCGTCAACCTGTCCGGCCGCGGTGACAAGGACATGGACACGGCCGCGCGGTACTTCGGCCTGTACGACACCGACGCGGCCGTCGCAGCGGACGAGGCCGGCACGGGCGCGGAGATCGAGGGGGACGCCAAGTGAGCGGGAACATTCAGCTGCTGTCCGACACCCTCGCCGCCGCCAGGGCCGAGGGCCGCTCCGCGCTCATGGCCTACCTCCCGGCCGGGTTCCCGACCGTGGACGGCGGCATCGAGGCGATCAAGGCCGCCCTCGACGGCGGCGCGGACGTCGTGGAGGTCGGGCTGCCGCACAGCGACCCCGTCCTCGACGGCCCCGTCATCCAGACCGCCGACGACATCGCCCTGCGCGGCGGCGTCAAGATCGCGGACGTCATGCGGACGGTCAAGGAGGCCCACGCGGCCACCGGGAAGCCGATCCTCGTCATGACGTACTGGAACCCCATCGACCGCTACGGCGTCGAGCGCTTCACCGCCGAGCTGGCCGAGGCCGGTGGCGCGGGCTGCATCCTGCCCGACCTGCCCGTCCAGGAGTCGGCGCTGTGGAGGGAGCACGCCGAGAAGCACGGACTCGCGACGGTCTTCGTCGTGGCGCCCAGCAGCAAGGACGAGCGGCTCGCGCAGATCACCGCGGCGGGCAGCGGGTTCGTCTACGCCGCCTCGCTGATGGGCGTCACCGGCACCCGCGAGTCCGTGGGCGCGCAGGCCCAGGACCTGGTCGAACGCACCCGCGCCACCGGCACCGACCTGCCGGTCTGCGTCGGGCTCGGCGTCTCCAACGCCGAGCAGGCCGCCGAGGTCGCCGGCTTCGCCGACGGCGTGATCGTCGGCTCGGCCTTCGTCAAGTGCATGCTGGACGCGCCGGACGACGCGGCCGGTGTCGAGGCCGTCCGCGCGCTCGCCGGTGACCTGGCGAAGGGCGTGCGCGGCCAGGCGTAACACCTTCAGGGGTGAAAGATCTTCAGAAGAAGGGCCTTCCGTACGACTCGCTCGAACGGGTGGACCTGAGACCGGGGAGGCGCGCTGCGCCTCCCCGGTTCGTTCTGCGGGTGTGAGCGAAAAGAATCGTGACGGAAAGCGGACCGCCCGGGAGCGGCTGGCGGCCGAGCGTGACAAGCAGAAGGCCGCCGACAAGCGGCGCCGCGCGCTGATCGTCGGCGCGAGCGTCGTCTGCGTGCTGGGACTCGCGGCGGTGATCGGAGTCGTCGCGGCGAACGCCGGCAAGGACGACAGCAGTGACTCGGCCGGGCCGGTCGTGGGGCCCTCGGGAGCGCAGGGCAAGGACGGCCTCGCGATCCCGGTCGGCGAGGAGAGCGCCAAGTCGACGCTCACGGTCTGGGAGGACTTCCGCTGCCCGGCCTGCAAGTCCTTCGAGGAGGCGTACCGGTCGACGATCCACGAGCTGACGGACGCCGGCAAGCTCAGAGTCGACTACCACCTGGCGACGATCATCGACGGCGGCATGGGCGGCACCGGCTCGCGCAACGCGGCGAACGCCGCGGCCTGCGCCCAGGACGCCGGAAAGTTCACGCCGTACCACGACGTGCTCTACCGGAACCAGCCGCCCGAGCAGGACGACGCCTTCGCCAAGAACAGCAAGCTGCTGGAGCTCGCGGCCAAGGTCGACGGCCTGGACACGCCCGCCTTCCGCAAGTGCGTCGAGGACGGCACCCACAACAGCTGGGTCAACAAGTCCAACGAGGCGTTCAAGAAGGGCGGCTTCAGCGGCACGCCGACGGTCCTGCTGAACGGCAAGAACATCTACCAGGACCAGACGATGACGCCGGCCAAGCTGAAGCAGATGGTGGAGGAGGCCGCCAAGGGATGAGCCCCGCCCGGGGCCGACTTCGGGCGCTGCCTGTTATGGACCCGTAGCCGGGCTGCCTGCCATCGCTGCCGCCCGGCAGGGTAGCGTCGACCTTGCCATGGAACTTGCCTACATTCCCAGCCCGTCGCGCGGGGTGATCCACCTCGGTCCCATTCCGCTGCGCGGCTACGCCTTCTGCATCATCATCGGTGTCTTCGTAGCCGTCTGGCTCGGCAACAAACGCTGGATCGCCCGGGGCGGGCGGGCCGGCACGGTGGCCGACATCGCGGTCTGGGCCGTCCCGTTCGGCCTGGTCGGCGGACGCCTCTACCACGTGATCACGGACTACGAGCTGTACTTCAGCGAGGGCCGTGACTGGGTGGACGCGTTCAAGATCTGGGAGGGCGGCCTCGGCATCTGGGGCGCCATCGCGCTCGGCGCCGTGGGCGCGTGGATCGGATGTCGCCGTCGTGGCATCCCGCTGCCCGCGTACGCCGACGCCATCGCCCCCGGCATCGCCCTCGCGCAGGCCATCGGGCGCTGGGGCAACTGGTTCAACCAGGAGCTGTACGGGCGCCGGACCGACCTCCCCTGGGCGCTGGAGATCACCTCCTCCACGGACGGACGGGTGCCGGGCACCTACCACCCGACGTTCCTCTACGAGTCGCTGTGGTGCATCGGCGTCGCCCTGCTGGTGATCTGGGCCGACCGCCGGTTCAAGCTGGGCCACGGACGGGCGTTCGCGCTGTACGTCGCCGCGTACTGCTCGGGCCGCGCGTGGATCGAGTACATGCGGGTCGACGACGCCCACCACATCCTGGGCGTGCGGCTGAACGTCTGGACCGCGCTGATCGTGTTCCTGCTGGCGGTGACGTACCTCGTGGTGTCGGCGAAGAAGCGGCCGGGCCGGGAAGAGGTCGTCGAGCCGGGAGCGTCTGCCTCCGGCGGTGGAGCCGACGGTGAGGCCGAGGCGTCCGATGAGGACCAGGCCGCCGACGGCGACGACCAGACCGAGGCCGAGACCGACGTGAAGGACGACGTCAAGGACGAAGCCGGGTCGTCGAAGAAGACGTGAGGCACAGCCGTACGGCGATGAGGGCGCTCGGTGCTTACCGGGCGCCCTCCGTTGTGTGTGGGAGGAAAGAGGGGGTGATCAGCCGCGGCGCACCAGGGACAGGGTCCGCTGCGCCGTCGCCACCACCGCCGCGTCGATGAAGCTGCCGTCCGGCAGGGCCTGTGCGCCCTGGTTCGTCGCCGCCGCCTTGATGATCGTCTCCGCCTGTTGCAGCTCCTCCTCCGTGGGGAGGTAGGCCCGTTCGATCACTGGGAGCTGGCGGGGATGGATGGCCGCACGGCCGAGGAAGCCGAGGGCTCGGCCGTGGGCGCAGGTCGCGGCGAGGCCCTCCAGGTCGCGGATGTCGGGGTGGACCGTCTGGGGCGGTGGCGGCAGCCCTGCCGCCCTGGCCGCCACGACGACGCGGGAACGGGACCAGTCGAGGCCCGCGTCGCCCCGGATGCCCAGGTCGGCCCGTAGGTCCGCCTCGCCGAGGGCGATGCCGCGCAGGGACGGGTGGGCGGAGGCGATGGCGTACGCCCGCTCGATGGCCAGGGCCGACTCCAGCAGGGCGTGCAGCGGTGGGGCGCCGCCCGCGCTCGGCGGGGTGGTCTCCGCGAGGCGCACGATCTGGTCGGCGGAGCGCACCTTGGGCAGCCGGATGCCGGACAGGCCGGGGCGGGTGGCCAGCGCCTCCAGGTCCTTCGCCGCGGCCTGGGTGTCCAGGGCGTTCACCCGGACGTGGACGGGGACGGGGTGGTCCGGTTCGGAGAGCAGGTCGGCGGTGGCCGACCGGGCGTAGTCCTTGCGGTCCGGGGCGACCGCGTCCTCCAGGTCGACGATGACGATGTCGGCGCCGGACGTCAGGGCCTTGGCCACCACATGGGGGCGGTCGCCGGGGGCGTACAGCCAGGTCAGCGGGAACCGTGTCACAGGCTGCCCTCCTCGCGCAGGGCCGCCAGTTCGGCGGGGGTCAGACCCAGGCCGGTGAGGATCTCGGCGCTGTCCGCGCCGTGCGGGCGGCCGGCCCAGCGGATCGTGCCGGGGGTGGCCGAGAGGCGGAACAGGACGTTCTGCATGCGCAGCGGGCCCAGCTCGGGGTCGTCGACGGTGGTGAGGGTGCCGAGGGCCGCGTACTGGGGGTCGGTCATCACGTCCCGGACGTCCTGGATCGGGGCCACGGCCGCCTCCGCCTTCTCGAAGGCCGCGAGGACGTCGGCGCGGGTGTGGCGGGCGATCCAGTCGCCGACCGCTTTGTCGAGGACGTCGGCGTGGCGGGCCCGGTCGGCGCCGGTCGCGAACCAGGGTTCGTCGATCAGGTCGGGGCGCCCCACCAGGTGCATCACGCGTTCGGCGATCGACTGGGCCGAGGTGGAGACGGCGACCCAGGTGCCGTCGGCGGTGCGGTAGGTGTTGCGTGGGGCGTTGTTGGCGGAGCGGTTGCCGGTGCGTTCCTGGACGTAGCCGAGCTGGTCGTACCAGGTGGGCTGGGGGCCGAGGGCCAGCAGCATCGGCTCGATGAGGGCCATGTCGACGACCTGGCCCTCGCCGGTGCGCTCGCGCGCGGCCAGTGCCGTCATCACCGCGTACGCGGTCGCGAGGCCCGCGATGGAGTCGGCCAGGCCGAAGGGCGGCAGGGTCGGGGGTGCGTCCGGTTCGCCGGTGAGCGCGGCGAAGCCGCTCATCGCCTCGGCGAGGGTGCCGAAGCCGGGGCGATGGGCGGCGGGGCCGAACTGGCCGAAGCCGGTGACGCGGGTGAGGACCAGACGGGGGTTGACGGCGGAGAGCTCGGGCCAGCCGAGGTCCCATTTCTCCAGGGTGCCCGGGCGGAAGTTCTCGATGACGACGTCCGCGGTCGCGGCCAGGCGGAGCAGGGTGGCGCGGCCGCCCGGCCTGGAGAGGTTCAGGGCGATGGTGCGCTTGTTGCGGCCGAGTACCTTCCACCACAGGCCCACCCCGTCCTTCGACGGACCGTGCCCCCGCGAGGGGTCCGGTTTCTCGGGGTGCTCGACCTTGACGACCTCCGCGCCGAAGTCGCCGAGCATCGTGGCGGCCAGGGGGCCGGCGAACAGGGTGGCGAGGTCCAGGACGCGCAGGCCGGTCAGCGGGGCGTCGGCGGACCGGGTTCCGGACGCGTTCATGAGGCGTGCCGCTCCTCGATCTCGGGGCGGTACGGCATCGACACCGTGGCGCCCTCCCGCTGCACCGACAGCGCGGCCGCCTCCGCCGCCCAGGCCAGGGCGTCGAGCATGGGCCGTCCTTCGCCGAGCGCCACCGCGAGGGCGCCGACGAAGGTGTCGCCGGCGCCGGTCGAGTCGACGGCGGTGACCTCCGGGGCGGGCACGGTCACCGGATCGGTGTCCCGGCTGACGTACAGGCTGCCGGCCGCGCCCAGGGTGACGACGACCGCGGGCACCAGGTCGAGCAGTCCGACGGCGGCCTCCCGGGGGTCGGTGCGGCCGGTGAGGGTGGTCGCCTCGTGCTCGTTCGGCACCAACAGGTCCACGGCGGCGAAGAGTTCGTCCGGCAGCGGCTGGGCGGGGGACGGCGTGAGAATCGTACGGACGTCGTGGCGGCGGGCCGCCTGGGCGCCGGCGAGGACCGCCGCGATCGGGATCTCCAGCTGGAGCAGCAGGGTGTCGGCGGAGGCGATGACGCCCTCGTCGCCGGGGCTGAGGTGGTCGAGGGTGCCGTTCGCGCCGGGGATCACGACGATGGCGTTGCCGCCCTCGTCGTCCACGACGATGTGCGCGGTGCCGGACGGGCCCTCGACGGTGCGCAGGTCGTCGGTGTCCACGCCGGAGTGCTCCAGGGTGGAGCGCAGGCGGGTGCCGAAGGCGTCGTTGCCGACGGCGCCGATCATCGAGACGTTGCCGCCGGCGCGGGCGGCGGCGATGGCCTGGTTGGCGCCCTTGCCGCCGGGGACCGTACGGAACTCCCGTCCCGTCACGGTCTCGCCGCGCTGCGGGGCTTTGGCGACATAGGTGACGAGGTCCATGTTCGTGCTGCCGAGCACGACGATGTCGGTCATGGGCGAGTGGCCTCCGGGGGCGTGAGCTCATGGGTGAGGTGGGCCAGGGCGTCGAAGCCGGTGCCGTTGAAGTCGGCGACCGAGCTGGTGAGGCGGTTCTTGAGGGGGGCCGTCCAGTGGTCGGGGAGCGCGGCGGGGGAGCCGGCGAGGAGGGCGGCGACGCTGCCTGCCGTCGCGCCGTTCGAGTCGGTGTCCCAACCGCCCGACACGGCACGGCAGATGGAGCCCGTGAAGTCGCCGTCGGCGTGGGTGAGGGCGGCGGCGATCAGGGCGGTGTTGGGGACGGCGTGCACCCAGTGGTGGGTGGGCGCGTGCGTGGCGTGCAGTGTGTCGACGACCGTGTCGAAGTCGGCGTGGCCGCGGGCCAGTCCGACGGCGTGCTGGACGGCTCGGGCCAGGCGGGAGTTCGGGGGGACCACCGTGAGACCGGTGCGCAGGCAGGCGTGGACGGCGTCGGGGCCGGTCGCTGTCGCCGCCTGGGCGATGACGGCCGCCGTGAACATCGCCGCGTAGACGCCGTTGGCGGTGTGGGTGAGAGTGGCGTCGCGGTGGGCCTGTTCGGCCGCGGCGGCCGGGTCGCCGGGGTTGGTCCAGCCGTGGACGTCCGCGCGGATCAGCGCGCCGATCCACTCGCGGAACGGGTTGCGGTGGCGGGCCGTGTGCGGGGGTTCGATGCCGGTGAGGAGGTTGCGGTAGGCGACGCGTTCGGCGGTGAAGGTGCGGCCGGCCGGCAGTTCGTCGAGCCAGAGGCGGGCCACGTCCGTGGTGGTGAAGGCCCTGCCGTGGCGCTGGAGCAGGAGGAGGTTGAGAAGGGGGTAGTTGAGGTCGTCGTCCTCGGGCATGCCGTCGATGTTCTCGGCCAGGGAGGTGGCGGCCGAGCGGCGGTTCCAGGGGTGGGCGGCGAGGAGGTCGGCGGGGACGCCACGGGCGGTGAAGTAGCTGGTCAGGGGCCAGTTGCCGGTGGATCCGGCCAGGTGGCGGATGGCTTCCAGGGGAAGCTTCTCCACGGGCTTGCCCAGGAGACATCCGACGGCCCGGCCGAGCCAGGCGGCTTCGTAGCGGGTGGCCTCGGGGGATGCGGTGGCGGCGACGGCAGGACGGGGCGGCCAGTGCGGGCACAGGGACTTGATCGTCTCCAGGTCCGTCGGCTCGTCGTCCTTCAACCGGCTGGGCAGGTCCGCCAGTTCGTCCAGCAGGTCCTCCGCGAGCGTCCGCAGATACCTCGACGCCGGGTCCGTCGACGCCCCGGCCCGCAGCGGGGCCTGCGCACCGCCCGCCGCCCGCCATCGCTCCGCGATCCTCGCCGGCTCCCGGCCGTCCAGCGCCGCCTGGCGCAACTCGTGCCCGAGCAGGTCCTCCGGCTGGACCCAGGTCAGTCGGAGCATGGTCGGCCCTCCAGCGCGCCGAACGCCGCCTCGTGGGCCCGGCGGCGGTCCACGTCCCGGGCGTGGATCTCCCTCGCGACCTCGGTCAGCGTGCGGGGCGGCTCCCACAGGTCGAGGCGGCTGGCCTCCGCGACCGCCTTCGACCAGTCCTCGGGGACCGGCGAGCCCAGCGCGCCGGCCACGGCGCCGGCCATCGTCGCGATCGAGTCGCAGTCACGGCCGTAGTTCACCGCGCCCAGGACCGCGTGGCGGAAGTCGCCGTTCGCGACCACCAACATGCCCAGGGCGACGGGGAGTTCCTCGATGGCGTGCAGACGGGAGGGGCGGCGGGCGCCGAGGGACGGCTGCCGGTAGTCGGGGCCCACCGTGTCGTACGGGGTGACGGCCGCCCGGAGCGGGGCGAGGGCCGATTCGAAGTCCGTGTACCGGGCCGCCGTGTCGCAGACCGTCTCGATCGCCGCCCGCGTCCCGTCCTTCGCCAGGGACAGACACGCCGCGACGACCGAGTCCGGTGTCGCCCCGGGTGCGCACGCCGCCGCCACCGCCGCCGCGAGGACACCCGCCGCCTCACGGCCGTACGACGACTGGTGCGCGCCCGCGATGTCCAGGGCCTCGGCGTACGCGGCCCTCGGGTCGGCCGCGTTGACCAGGCCGACCGGGGCCATGTACATCGCGGCACCGCAGTTGACGATGTTGCCGACGCCGGCCTCGCGCGGGTCCACATGGCCGTAGTGGAGGCGGGTGACCAGCCATTTCTCCGCGAGGAAGACACGGTGCAGGGGGAGGGCCTCCGCCTCCAGCTCCGGGATCCAGCGCGGGTTGGTCATCAGGTCCGGGACCAGGTGGTCGGCGAGGGCGTACGCGTCGAGGTGGTCGCGGACCGTGGCGTACGCCCGTACCAGCGCGTGGGTCAGCAAGGTGTCGTCGGTGACGTGCCCGTCGCCCTTGTGGTACGGCGCGATGGGGCGGGCCGTGCGCCAGGCGTCGCCGTTCCAGGGGCCGACGATGCCGTGGACGCGGCCGCCGTGGCGCTGGAGGATCTGGTCGGGGGAGTAGCCCTCCACCGGCCCGCCGAGGGCGTCGCCGACCGCCGCGCCGACCAGGGCGCCGGTGATCCGCTCATCGAGACGCGGGCCACTGCTTTCATCTGCTTTGGGCGTCATGCCCCGAATCATCCTCCTGGTCGGGCCGGTTGCGTGGCTTCCAGGAGTCCGGCGAGTTCCACCAGGTCGGTGCCGGTGAGCCGGGGGAGTACGCAGCCGGAGAGGGTGCGGCACGCCTCGCGCCAGGTCGCCGGGATCGACGTACCGCCGCCGAGCGCGCCGGTCAGCGCCCCCGCCAGGGCCGGTGCCGAGTCGGCCACCCGGCTGAGGCACGCCGCCGCGGGGACCGCCTCGGCGATACGGCCGTCCGCGGCGACCGTGAGGGCCAGGGCGACCGGGACGGTCTCGGCGGCGGCGATGCCGTAGCTGTAGACGTGGTCGACGATCTGGTGTTCCAGGAGGGGGATCAGGGCGAAGGCGCTGTCGGCGGAGTGTGCGAGGTGCAGTGCGTGGCGGGCGTTGCGGCCGATCTCCGTCTCCTCGGGGAGTTCGGCGAGGGCCGCGGCCACGCAGGGTTTCGTCGCCGCGCCGGTCAGGGCGAGTGCCACGGCCGCCGCCATCGCCCGCGCGCCGTGGACGCCGTCGCCGTCCTGGGTGTAGCGGGCGTCGAACTCGGCGAGCTCGGCGGCGCGGTGGGGGTCGCCGGGGTGGGCGACGGCGAGGACGCAGGCCCTGACGCAGGCCGCGTCGTCGAAGTAGTGCGGGTTGTCGTGTCCGGTGGCGGGCGGGCGCAGACCGGTGGCGAGGTTGCCGAGGCCGGCGCGGACGGAGATGCGGGCGCGGAGGGGGAGGATGGCCGACTCGACCTCGGGGGCGCGGTCCGCTGCGGCGGCGATCTCGTCGGCCAGGGCGCTCCAGGTGAGGTCGATTGCGGCTCTTGTGCGGCGTTCACGGCTGAGGTCGCCGAGGGTGGTGTCGTCGCCGGCGCGGAGTACGGCTTCCGCGGCGAAGACTGCCCATTCGGCGTCGTCGGAGGGGCCGAGGCGGAGGGGTTCGGGGGGCTGGTTGAGGGCGATGGGGACGGGGAGGGTGGTGGTGGCGTTGTGTTCGGCGAAGGTGTCGAGTTCGCGGGTGAGGCGGCGGGTCCAGTCGGGCATGCGGGCGGCTCTGTGGCGGGCGGCTGGCCAGCCGGCCGCGTCGCCTGCGGCTAGGCCGAGCAGGAGGCCCAGGATGCGTTGCCGGGGCTCGGTCTCGGTTTCGGCCTCGGCTTCGCCTTCGGCCCTTTGTTTCCCACCCGCACCGCCCGTGCGGCATTCGTCGTCGGGTGCGGGTGGCCCCAGTGGGGCCTGCTCGCCGTCGGCGGCCGCGGGTTGGTTGGGCGGTGCGAGTGTCGTGGCGTGGGCAGTCGTGGGTTGGTTGGGCGGCGTGAGTGTCATGCCGTGGGCAGCCGTCGGTTCGTTCGGCGGCGTGCGAGTCGTGCGGTTGGCGGTCGTCGGTTCGTTCGGCGGGGTGAGGGTCGTGCTGTTGGTGGTCGTGGGTTCGTTCGGCGGTGTCGGAGTCGTGTCGTCGGTGGTCGTGGGTTCGGGCGGCGGGGGCTCGGCTTCGGGGGCGGTTGTCGTGGAGGTGCCCTCGTCCCAAGGGCTTGGTGGCCTCATCGTGGGGTCCCCGTGCGCGGCGTCGGGGCCTCGATCGCGGGGAGGCCTTCGGTCACCCACTTCCTGTCCTCGCCCGGCACCAGGAGCTCCGCCACGTCCAGTACGTGGTGGCCGGCCATCGACGGCAGGCAGCTGCCGCGTGCCGGGCCGATCGCCGTCGCCCACTCCGTGGGAATCGCCGGCGCGCCCTGTGTCGCGCCGGCCAGCGCGCCCGCCACGGCTGCCGTCGTGTCCGCGTCGCGGCCCATGTTCACGGCCGTGAGGACCGCCTGGACGAAGTCGCCGTCCGCCGCCGCGTACGCCCCGAAGGCCAGGGCGACCGCCTCGGGGGCCAGGTCGGTCCAGGGGTAGCCGCCGATGACGACCGCGGAGCGGACCGCGCGTTCGCCTCGGTGGGCCACCGCCACCGCCCGGCGCAGCGAGCGGGCCGTCCAGGAGTCGTCCGGGACCACCGCGAGGGCCGAGGCGACCACGGCGATCGTCGGAGCCCCCGCCATCGCCGCCGCCACGCCCGCCGCCACCGCCTGGCCGCCGTAGATGCCCTCGCCGTCGTGGCTCACCGAGCCGTCGATCGCCACCAGGCGGGCCGCCTCCGCCGGGCGGCCCGCGGCGAAGACGCCGAAGGGCGCCGCCCGCATGGCCAGGCCGTCGCTCCAGGCGTGGCGGTGCTGGGCGGAGATGGGGGCCGCGAGGCCTCGGCGGAGGTTCTCCAGCGTGCCGCGTTCGCTGAAGCCGGCGCCCCGGAAGGGGCCCTCCGCCCGGTCCGCGATCCACTCGTGCCAGGCCGCCTCCACATGGGCCGGGGTGAGGGCCGAGCCGTGGCGGGCGAGGAGGAGGCCGGAGAAGATCGCGTACTCGGTGTCGTCCGTACCGGAGGGGTTGTCGGTGACGAACCCCGTGATGCGGCCCCAGCGGGCGCGGATCTCGGAGGGCTTCATGTTCTCGGCGGGGGCGCCCAGCGCGTCGCCGACCGCCAGGCCCAGCAGTGCGCCGCGCGCCCGTTCGCGGAGTTCGGCGGCGTCCCCCGGCGCCGGGACCGAGGGGATGCAGGCGATGGATGGCATGCGCGGCCTCTCCTCCGGGGGCTCCGCCCAGGGCGCGGAGACCTTTGTGGATATGTCCCACCGTCGGCGGTTGACCTGAGCCTTGAAGGCCTCAGAGTCACCCGGTCGACATTTGTGCAGCCCACTACACGAATGAGCGTTCTAAGGGAAAACCGCAGGTTAGCCCAGCCTTTCCTTGCTGGCGGGCGGGAAATTCCGGACGTAGATTTGGTGTTGTCGAAGAATAGAACTCGTCTAAAGACAGCCTTACCTAGCTCCCTGGGGGACCCTCATGGCCATCATCGAGACCGAGGCCGCGCTGCACGAGGCGCACCGCGACAACCACACGCACCGCGACGTGAACGGCGGCTGGCTGCGTCCCGCCGTGTTCGGGGCGATGGACGGCCTGGTCTCCAACCTCGCTCTGATGACCGGTGTCGCGGGCGGGGCGGCCGGTCAGCAGACCGTCGTGCTGAGCGGGCTCGCGGGACTCGCCGCCGGCGCCTTCTCCATGGCCGCCGGTGAGTACACCTCGGTCGCCTCGCAGCGCGAGCTCGTCGAGGCCGAGCTGGACGTCGAGCGGCGGGAGCTGAGGAAGCACCCGAAGGACGAGGAAGCCGAGCTCGCGGCGCTCTATGAGGCCCGGGGCGTCGAGCCGCGGCTCGCCAAGGCCGTCGCCGAGCAGCTCTCCCGTGATCCCGAGGTGGCCCTGGAGATACACGCCCGCGAGGAGCTCGGCATCGACCCCGGCGATCTGCCCTCGCCGCTGGTCGCGGCCGTCTCGTCGTTCGGGTCCTTCGCGCTGGGTGCCCTGCTGCCCGTACTGCCGTATCTGCTCGGTGCGACCTCGCTGTGGCCGGCCGTGCTGCTCGCGCTCGTCGGGCTTTTCCTGTGCGGGGCGGTCGTGGCCAAGGTGACGGCGCGGACCTGGTGGTACAGCGGGCTGCGGCAGCTCGCGCTCGGTGGGGCCGCGGCCGGTGTGACGTACGCCCTGGGCAGTTGGTTCGGAACGGCCGTAGGATAGCTCGGCTGGAACTTATGCGTTGGGCCGCATAAGTAGCCGTTACTCGCTGGTTTCGGATGCATGACCACCGGGCATGAGCCGTAAGCGCTGTGGGCAATGACGCCTGCGGCGCACTCGCGGGGTGAGCGACGACGCCCCCTCCGCCTCGGATCGACGGACATAGACCTGTCTCGTTCGGTCCCCACATACTTCAAGCCATGGGCGCGGAACCCTTGTCGCAGCCCTTGGTGTCCGCATGATGGAACGGATTATCCCGCTTCCCGAGAACCGCCCCATCATGTAACCTGCACGAAATTTTGCACTCACGCAGAGGGCCAACGTCGTCCCTCGGCAATTTGCATATGCCAGATGACGACGACGGGAGAGCCGATGCGTACGCCGCGCCAGCCGTCCCAGCACTCCACGAATGGCCAGAACTGGTCGTTCATGGATGCTCGCCCTGCTGCGCAGGGTATGTACGACCCCCGCAACGAGCGCGACGCCTGTGGCGTCGGCTTCGTGGCCACCCTCACCGGCGAGGCGAGCCACGCGCTGGTCGAGCAGGCGCTCACCGTTCTGCGCAATCTCGAACACCGTGGTGCCACCGGTTCCGAGCCCGACTCGGGTGACGGCGCGGGCATCCTGTCCCAGGTGCCGGACGCCTTCTTCCGCGAGGTGGCCGGGTTCGAACTGCCCGAGGCCGGTGCGTACGCCGTGGGTATCGCCTTCCTGCCGGAGGAGGGGACCCAGGACGCCGTCTCGAAGATCGAGACGATCGCGTCCGAGGAGGACCTCACCGTCCTCGGCTGGCGTGAGGTGCCCGTCGCCCCCGAGCTGCTCGGGGCCACCGCCCGGTCGACGATGCCCGTCTTCCGCCAGGTCTTCGTCGCGGACGGTTCCTCGAAGGACATCGCCCTCGACCGCAAGGCCTTCGTGCTGCGCAAGCGCGCCGAGCGCGAGGTCGGCGTCTACTTCCCGTCGCTGTCGGCCCGCACCATCGTCTACAAGGGCATGCTGACCACCGGCCAGCTGGAGCCCTTCTTCCCGGACCTGTCCGACCGCCGCTTCGGCTCGGCCATCGCCCTCGTCCACTCGCGTTTCTCGACGAACACCTTCCCGTCGTGGCCGCTGGCGCACCCGTACCGCTTCGTCGCGCACAACGGTGAGATCAACACCGTCAAGGGCAACCGCAACTGGATGGTCGCTCGCGAGTCGCAGCTCGTCTCCGACCTGTTCGGCTCGGACGACAAGTCCCTGGACCGCATCTTCCCGGTGTGTACGCCGGACGCCTCCGACTCGGCGTCCTTCGACGAGGTCCTGGAACTGCTCCACCTCGGCGGCCGCTCGCTCCCGCACTCCGTGCTGATGATGATCCCGGAGGCGTGGGAGAACCACGACTCCATGGACCCGGCCCGGCGCGCCTTCTACCAGTTCCACTCCACGATGATGGAGCCCTGGGACGGCCCGGCCTGTGTCACCTTCACCGACGGCACCCAGGTCGGCGCCGTGCTCGACCGCAACGGTCTGCGCCCCGGCCGCTACTGGGTCACCGACGACGGCCTCGTCGTCCTCGGCTCCGAGGTCGGCGTCCTCGACATCGACCCGGCGAAGGTCGTCCGCAAGGGCCGCCTGCAGCCCGGCCGGATGTTCCTCGTGGACACCGCCGAGCACCGCATCATCGAGGACGACGAGATCAAGGCCCAGCTCGCGGCGGAGAAGCCGTACGCCGAGTGGCTGGAAGCCGGCGAGATCGAGCTGTCCGACCTGCCCGAGCGCGAGCACATCGTGCACACGCACGCCTCGGTCACCCGCCGCCAGCAGACCTTCGGTTACACCGAGGAGGAGCTGCGCGTCATCCTCGCGCCGATGGCCAAGACGGGCGGTGAGCCGCTCGGCTCCATGGGCACCGACTCGCCCATCGCCGCGCTGAGCGAGCGCCCGCGCCTGCTCTTCGACTACTTCACCCAGCTGTTCGCGCAGGTCACCAACCCGCCGCTGGACGCCATCCGCGAGGAGCTCGTCACCTCGCTGAACTCCTCGCTGGGCCCGCAGGGCAACCTGCTCGACCCGACGGCCGCCTCCTGCCGCTCAGTCACCCTGCCCTTCCCGGTGATCGACAACGACGAGCTGGCCAAGCTCATCCACATCAACGCCGACGGCGACATGCCGGGCTTCAAGGCCGCGACCCTGTCCGGCCTGTACCGGGTGCACGGCGGCGGTGACGCCCTCGCCGCGCGCATCGAGGAGATCTGCGCCGAGGCCGACGCCGCCATCGACAACGGCGCCCGTCTGATCGTCCTGTCGGACCGTCACTCGGACGCCGAGCACGCGCCGATCCCGTCGCTGCTGCTCACCGCGGCCGTCCACCACCACCTCATCCGCACCAAGCAGCGCACCCACGTGGGCCTGCTGGTCGAGGCCGGTGACGTCCGCGAGGTCCACCACGTCGCCCTGCTGATCGGCTTCGGCGCCGCGGCCGTGAACCCGTACCTGGCGATGGAGTCCGTCGAGGACCTCGTCCGCGCGGGCACCTTCCTCTCGGACATCGAGGCCGAGAAGGCCATCCGCAACCTGATCTACGCCCTCGGCAAGGGCGTCCTGAAGGTCATGTCCAAGATGGGCATCTCGACGGTCGCCTCCTACCGCGGCGCCCAGGTCTTCGAGGCCGTCGGCCTCGACGACGCCTTCGTCGAGAAGTACTTCAACGGCACGGCCACCAAGATCGGCGGCGTCGGCATCGACGTCATCGCCAAGGAGGTCGCCGCCCGTCACGCGAAGGCGTACCCGGCGTCGGGCATCGCGCCCGCCCACCGCGCCCTCGAAATAGGCGGCGAGTACCAGTGGCGCCGTGAGGGCGAGCCGCACCTGTTCGACCCGGAGACGGTCTTCCGCCTCCAGCACTCCACGCGCACCGGTCGCTACGACATCTTCAAGAAGTACACCGAGCGCGTGAACGAGCAGTCCGAGCGCCTGATGACGCTCCGTGGCCTGTTCGGCTTCAAGTCCGACCGTCCCTCGATCTCCATCGACGAGGTCGAGCCGGCCAGCGAGATCGTCAAGCGTTTCTCCACCGGCGCCATGTCGTACGGCTCCATCTCCAAGGAGGCGCACGAGACCCTCGCCATCGCCATGAACCAGCTGGGCGGCAAGTCCAACACCGGTGAGGGCGGCGAGGACCCGGACCGTCTGTACGACCCGGCGCGCCGGTCGAGCATCAAGCAGGTCGCGTCCGGCCGCTTCGGTGTGACCTCGGAGTACCTGGTCAACGCGGACGACATCCAGATCAAGATGGCCCAGGGCGCCAAGCCCGGTGAGGGCGGCCAGCTGCCCGGCCACAAGGTCTACCCGTGGGTCGCGAAGACGCGTCACTCGACGCCGGGCGTGGGCCTGATCTCCCCGCCGCCGCACCACGACATCTACTCCATCGAGGACCTGGCCCAGCTGATCCACGACCTGAAGAACGCGAACCCGCAGGCGCGGATTCACGTGAAGCTGGTCTCCGAGGTCGGCGTCGGCACGGTCGCGGCGGGTGTGTCCAAGGCGCACGCGGACGTCGTACTCATCTCGGGTCACGACGGCGGTACGGGTGCCTCCCCGCTGACGTCGCTGAAGCACGCGGGCGGCCCCTGGGAGCTCGGCCTCGCCGAGACCCAGCAGACCCTTCTCCTCAACGGTCTGCGCGACCGCATCGTCGTCCAGACCGACGGTCAGCTGAAGACCGGCCGTGACGTCGTCATCGCCGCGCTGCTGGGCGCCGAGGAGTTCGGTTTCGCGACCGCGCCGCTCGTTGTCTCCGGCTGCGTCATGATGCGCGTCTGCCACCTGGACACCTGCCCGGTCGGCATCGCCACCCAGAACCCGACGCTGCGCGACCGGTTCTCCGGCAAGGCCGAGTACGTCGTCAACTTCTTCCAGTACATCGCCGAAGAGGTCCGCGAGATCCTCGCCGAGCTGGGCTTCCGCACCATCGAGGAGGCCGTCGGCCACGCCGAGACGCTGGACGTCACGCGTGCCGTCGACCACTGGAAGGCGCAGGGCCTGAACCTGGAGCCGCTGTTCCACGTGCCCGAGCTGCCCGAGGGCGCGGTGCGTCACCAGCTGATCGAGCAGGACCACGGCCTGGCGAAGGCGCTCGACAACGAGCTGATCAAGCTCGCCGCCGACGCGCTGGCCGCGGACTCCGCGACCGACGCCCAGCCGGTGCGCGCCCAGGTCAAGGTCCGCAACATCAACCGCACGGTCGGCACCATGCTCGGCCACGAGGTGACGAAGAAGTTCGGCGGTGCCGGTCTGCCCGACGACACCATCGACATCACCTTCACCGGTTCCGCGGGCCAGTCCTTCGGCGCCTTCCTCCCGCGCGGTGTCACGCTGCGCCTGGAGGGCGACGCCAACGACTACGTCGGCAAGGGCCTCTCCGGCGGCCGGGTGATCGTCCGTCCCGACCGTGGCGCCGACCACCTCGCCGAGTACTCGACGATCGCGGGCAACACCATCGCGTACGGCGCGACCGGCGGCGAGCTGTTCCTGCGCGGTCGTACGGGTGAGCGGTTCTGTGTCCGCAACTCCGGCGCGACGGTCGTCTCCGAGGGCGTGGGCGACCACGGCTGCGAGTACATGACCGGTGGCCACGCGGTGGTCCTGGGCGAGACGGGCCGTAACTTCGCGGCCGGTATGTCCGGCGGTATCGCCTACGTCATCGACCTCGACCGCGACAACGTCAACGTCGGTAACGTCAGCGCCGTCGAGGCTCTCGACGACACCGACAAGCAGTGGCTGCACGACGTGGTCCGCCGCCACCAGGAGGAGACCGGCTCCACGGTCGCCGAGAAGCTCCTGGCCGAGTGGGACACCGCCGTCGAGCGCTTCAGCAAGATCATCCCCAGCACGTACAAGGCAGTGCTCGCCGCCAAGGACGCCGCCGAGCGAGACGGTCTGTCCGAGACCGAGATCACCGAGAAGATGATGGAGGCGGCGATCAATGGCTGACCCGAAGGGCTTTCTGAACCACGGCCGCGAGGTCGCCAAGTCCCGCCCGGTCGACGTCCGTCTGAAGGACTGGAACGAGGTCTACGTCCCCGGCTCCCTGCTGCCGATCATCAGCAAGCAGGCCAGCCGCTGCATGGACTGCGGCATCCCGTTCTGCCACAACGGCTGTCCGCTCGGGAACCTCATCCCCGAGTGGAACGACTACGCCTACCGCGAGGACTGGTCGGCCGCGTCGGAACGCCTGCACGCCACGAACAACTTCCCGGAGTTCACGGGCCGCCTGTGCCCGGCCCCGTGCGAGTCGGCCTGCGTGCTCGGCATCAACCAGCCGGCCGTCACCATCAAGAACGTCGAGGTCTCGATCATCGACAAGGCGTGGGACGCGGGCACCGTCGCCCCGCAGGCCCCGGAGCGCCTGTCCGGCAAGACCGTCGCGGTCATCGGCTCGGGCCCGGCGGGCCTGGCGGCTGCCCAGCAGCTGACGCGGGCCGGCCACACGGTGGCGGTGTACGAGCGCGCGGACCGCATCGGCGGCCTGCTGCGCTACGGCATCCCCGAGTTCAAGATGGAGAAGCGGCACATCAACCGCCGTATCGAGCAGATGCGCGCGGAGGGCACCCGCTTCCGTACCGGCATCGAGATCGGCCGCGACCTCAAGGCGACCGACCTCAAGAAGCGGTACGACGCCGTCGTCATCGCCGCCGGCGCCACGACCGCCCGTGACCTCCCGGTCCCCGGCCGTGAGCTCAAGGGCATCCACCAGGCCATGGAGTACCTGCCGCTGGCCAACAAGGTCCAGGAGGGCGACTACGTCACCGCCCCGATCTCGGCCGAGGGCAAGCACGTCGTCGTCATCGGCGGTGGCGACACCGGCGCCGACTGCGTGGGCACCGCCCACCGCCAGGGCGCGGCGTCCGTCACGCAGCTGGAGATCATGCCCCGTCCGGGCGAGGACCGGGCGCCGCACCAGCCGTGGCCGACCTTCCCGATGCTGTACAAGGTCACGTCCGCGCACGAGGAGGGCGGCGAGCGGGTCTACTCCGTCTCCACCACCCACTTCGAGGGCGACGAGGACGGCAACGTCCAGTGGCTGCACCTCACCGAGGTCGAGTTCGTCGACGGCAAGCTGACCCCGAAGCCGGGCACGGAGCGCAAGATCCCCGCCCAGCTGGTGACGCTGGCCATGGGCTTCACGGGCACCGACCGCGAGAACGGCCTGGTCGACCAGTTCGGCCTGGACCTCGACGAACGCGGTAACATCGCCCGCGACGCCGACTTCCAGACCAACGTCCCGGGTGTCTTCGTCGCCGGTGACGCGGGCCGCGGCCAGTCGCTCATCGTCTGGGCCATCGCGGAGGGCCGCTCGGCCGCCCGCGGCTGCGACCGCTTCCTGACCGGCGCCAGCGAACTGCCGGCGCCGATCAAGCCGACGGACCGTTCGCTGATGGTCTGACGGCCCGACAAGTGACCTGACGGTCACGCACATACGTCCCGTACAACGGCGTACGGAACACAGATGGCGCCTGCCCACAGTCCCCGACCGGACTACAGGGCGGGCGCCGTCGCCTTTCTTGGCTAGGGCACCCGGTAGGTCTCCCCGTACACCTGCCATGTCAGGGGCGTGCTCAGCTTGAGGTTCCCCTCCTCCAGAAACCGCCGCTGGGCCGTGTCCACCCGGCTGGTGTCGGCGCCCGGTCGCCGCTCCCGCATGGCAGCCCGGCGGACGTCGAGGAAGGCGTCGAGGTACGCCTTCTCGGAGCCGCCCCGCGCGGGGGACTCGACCTTGCGCAGGGCGCGTTCGCGCAGGACGTAGAAGCCGTCCTCGTCGATGCCGGCGCCGTGGAAGACCATCGCGTCGTAGTAGACGAACTGGCCGAGCGTGCCGAGGCCGTCGAGCTTGGCGAGGCGGACCGCCGGGTCGAAGTAGGCGCGGTCGCGCTCGGCGTCCTGGGCCGCGCGGAAGGCCTTCACCTCGGCCTCCGCCTTCCAGGCGGCCGGGAAACCGGGGTCCAGGCCCTCGTGGGAGTCGGTGCCGTCGACCGCGCGCAGGGCGGGCAGGTAGCGGGCGAGTCCGTTGTCCGGGTGGGCCTCGGTGTAGTTCTCGACCAGGGTGAGCAGGTCGTGCGTGCCGGTGCAGAAGCCGATCGTGCCGGCCGTGTAGCCCTGGCCGTCGTCGAGGTCCTCGATGTCGCCGTAGGTGCGGCGCCAGTCCAGGGTCGAGCTCTCGGCGGTGGCGACCAGCTGCTGGGCCAGCTCCTTCTTCGCCGGCGCGGCCAGCCCCGGCGGCAGGCTCGCGATCAGCTCGTCGTCCGCCGACCGCTCCTGCTCGGCCCGGCTCCTGGCCTCCTGCCGGGACCCCTCCTGCGCGGTGACGACCGCGGACTCACCGCCCGCGCTGTCGCCGGATTCCGCCGGGACGAGAAAGTAGACGCCCGCGGCGACGGCGACGGGCACGGCCGCGAAGAGCAGCACACCGACACGTCTCACTGGCCCACCCCTCCACCTCGGCGCGGAGTGCGGGGGGAGCCGGCGTGGGCAGCGATTCGTCTCACTGGGCCATCCCTCCGCCCGTCAGTTCCGTCACCCTCACGACCGCGACCACCGCCAGCAGCACCAGCACGCTCACACAGGCGGCCGTCTGGATCAGGGCTCGGCGTGGGGTGCGGGGCGTGTAGGCGTAGGCGAGGGTCACCGCGGCTCCCGTGAGGAGGCCGCCGAGGTGGCCCTGCCAGGAGGTGAGGCCGGCGGAGAGCAGGAGCCAGAGGAGGAGGAAGGCCATGAAGCGGTTGACGCCGCGCATGTCCGCGCCGACGCGGCGGGCGAGGACGTAGTACGCGGCGCCGAGGCCGAAGATCGCGCCGGACGCGCCGACCGACTCCGTGTTCACGTCGGTCAGCAGCAGCTCGAACACCGAACCGCCCAGCGTCGCCAGCAGGTAGAGCGCGAGGTAGCGGACCCGGCCCAGCATGGGCTCCACGATCCGGCCGAGCTGCCACAGCGAGAGCATGTTCATCACGATGTGCAGCAGCCCGAAGGTGCCCTCGGTCGGCGGCAGGTGGAGGAAACCGCTGGTCAGCAGCCGCTCCCACTGGCCGGCGACGAGGCCCTCGGCGTGGAATCCGGACGGGTATCCCGGTTCGTAGACGTAGTAGAGGCCGTCCGGGCCGACCAGCCGGGCGCTGAGCATCGCGAAGCGGTCGACGATCTCCGGGCGCACCACCTCGGCCAGATAGGCCAGGACGTTGAGGACGATGAGCACGGAGGTCACGAGGGGCGTCGCGGCGATCCGGCCGCCGACGACCGTACGGGCCTGCCGCACCGACCGCGCGCCCTCCTTCACGCACTCCACGCACTGATGGCCGACGGACGCCTCACGCATGCAGTCCGGGCAGATGTACCGGTCGCAGCGGACGCACCGGACGTGGGACTCCACCTTGGGATGGCGGTAGCAGGTGGTGACGGCGGACTCGGTGGAAGGGGTGGACTCGGGCTCCACAGCCGGCTCCTCGAAGGGGACGGGACGGACGATGAGCCGGTGGGGTCGGCGGCGAACAAAATAGCGAACACCTGTGGACGGAGGGAGAGGCGGGGCCGGTGTGCCGTAACCTCGGCAACCAGCCAGGCGTACGAGGGGGAGACCATATGGCGGCGATCAGTCTCAGCAAGGTCGAGGAGACCGCGCCCGCGCTGGTCAGCCTGTACAAGAGCGCCGGGGTGTCGCTGCACAAGCACGGCCTGGACGGCGTGCGGGCCGCCGTCTACCTGGTGGTCGACTACTCCGGGTCGATGAAGCCGTACTACAAGGACGGCAGCGTGCAGGCGCTCGCCGACCGGGTGCTCGGCATGGCGGCCCACTTCGACGACGACGGGACCGTGCCGGTCGTCTTCTTCTCCACCGACGTCGACGCCGAGACCGAGATCGCGCTGGCCGACCACCAGGGGCGGATCGAGCGGATCGTGGCCGGGCTCGGGCACATGGGCAAGACCAGCTACCACCTGGCGATGGACGCCGTCATCGACCACTACCTGGACAGCGGATCGCGGGACCCCGCCCTGGTCGTGTTCCAGACGGACGGCGGCCCGATCAACAAGCTCGCCGCCGAACGGTATCTGTGCAAGGCGGCCCCGCTCCCGCTGTTCTGGCAGTTCATCGGTTTCGGGGACCCGACCAGCAAGCAGTTCGACTTCCTGCGCAAGCTCGACGATCTCGCCGTCCCCGCCAAGCGGGTCGTCGACAACGCCGGGTTCTTCCACGCCGGTTCGGATCCGCGGACCGTGTCCGACGCCGAGTTGTACGACCGCCTCGTGGGGGAGTTCCCCAAGTGGCTGGTGGCGGCGCGGGCGCAGGGGATCGTACGGCCGTCCTGACGCGTGGCCGGGGCTGTCCGCCCCGTTGGCGGGCCCCCTGTGCCCGTGTCACCCTGTGGTTGATCCGACGGGGAGGCGACGACGTATGGACGGCGCACGATCGGGGAACGACGGGACGACGGGTGCGCGGCGGTCCGGCCCGCCCGGCCGGGGCGAGAAGATCGCCGACTGGGCCGACGGACGGCTCGGGCTGTACGCGCTGGCCAAGGCCAACATGCGCAAGGTCTTCCCGGACCACTGGTCCTTCATGCTGGGCGAGGTCTGCCTCTACAGCTTCCTCGTCCTGATCCTCACCGGCGTCTACCTCACCCTCTTCTTCGACCCCAGCACCAACGAGGTCGTCTACAACGGCACCTACGAGCCCCTCAACGGCGTCCTGATGACCAGGGCCTACGAGTCCACCCTCGACATCAGCTTCGACGTGCGCGGCGGGCTGCTCATCCGGCAGATCCACCACTGGGCGGCGCTGGTCTTCGTCACCGGCATGCTCGTGCACATGATGCGGGTGTTCTTCACCGGCGCCTTCCGCAAGCCCCGCGAGATCAACTGGGTGTTCGGCTGGACCCTGCTGATGCTCGGCATCATCACCGGCCTGACCGGCTACTCCCTCCCCGACGACCTGCTGTCCGGCACCGGCCTGCGGTTCGCGCACGGCGCGATCCTGTCCATCCCGATCGTGGGCACGTACGTGGCGTTCTTCCTCTTCGGCGGGGAGTTCCCCGGCGAGGACTTCATCGCCCGGCTCTACCCGATCCACATCCTGCTGCTGCCCGGGATCATGCTCGGTCTGGTCGTCGCCCATCTGATCCTGGTCTTCTACCACAAGCACACCCAGTACCCGGGTCCCGGCCGCGACCAGAAGACGGTCGTCGGCATGCCCTTCCTGCCGGTGTACATGGCCAAGGCGGGCGGCTTCTTCTTCCTCGTCTTCGGCGTCCTGGCACTCATGGGAGGCATCGCCAGCATCAACCCGGTCTGGGCCTTCGGGCCCTACCGCCCCGACCTGGTGACCACGGGTGCCCAACCCGACTGGTACCTCGGCTTCTCCGAGGGACTGATCCGGGTGATGCCGGGATGGGAGATCAACTTCTGGGGCCACACCCTGGAACCCGGCGTCTTCATCCCCTTCTCCCTCTTCCCGCTGATCCTGCTCGCGCTCGGGGTCTACCCCTTCGTCGAGGCATGGATCACCGGTGACAAACGTGAACACCACATCCTCGACCGGCCGCGCAACGTGCCCGTGCGCACCGGCCTCGGCGCGGCCTGGCTGAGCCTGTACACGGTGCTGCTGATCGGCGGCGGCAACGACATCGTGGCCACGCATCTGCATCTGTCCATCAATGTGATCACCTGGTTCGTCCGGATCTCGGTCTTCGTCGTGCCGGTCCTCACCTACTACGTGACCAAGCGGATCTGTCTGGGCCTGCAGCGCCGGGACCGGGACAAGGTGCTGCACGGCAGGGAGACGGGCACCATCAAACGGCTCCCGCACGGTGCGTACGTCGAGGTCCACGAGCCCCTCTCGCAGGCGCAGCTGTTCACCCTCACCCAGCACGAGCAGCCGCCGCCCTACGAGATCGGTCCGCTCGTCGACGCGAACGGCGTCCGGCGCCGGGTGGGCCCGACGCAGCGGGTGCGGGCCCGGCTGGCGCGGGCGATGTTCGGGCCGCAGACGCGGATCACCAAGCCGACGGTCGAGGAGTACCGCGAACTCACCAGCGGCGATCACCACTGAGCGTGGGGGCACCCAGCACGTCGGCTCGGCACGCGTCCGGGTCGCCCCAGGCCGTGCGCAGCGCGCGGGCCTTGGTCAGCCAGAGCGAGAGGTCGTACTCCGCCGTATAGCCGATCGCGCCGTGCAGCTGGAGCGCGGTACGGGCGGCGGCGTACGCGGCCTCGCAGGCGGTGACCTTGGCGGCGGCGACATCGGCGGGCGCCATGGTGAGCGCGGCACCGAAGAGGAGCGGCCGGGCGAACTCCAGGCCGATCCGCACGTCGGCCAGACGGTGCTTGACGGCCTGGAACGAGCCTATGGAGACACCGAACTGGGTGCGCCGCAGGACGTGGGCGACCGTCTTGTCGAGCAGGGCCTGACCGACGCCGAGGGCCTGGGCGGCGGTGGTGAGGCGGGCGTAGGCGAGGGCCCTGGCCGGGGCGGGGCCGAGCAGTTCGCCGCCCGGTTCGAGGGGCGTGAGGCGGCGGGCCGCGTCCAGAGAGGGGCGTACGGGGCCGTGGCCGGGGGAGAGGTGAAGGCCTTGGGAGGTGACGGCCAGACGGGTGCCGGCCACGTCACCGTCCAGGGCGTACGGTGCCTTCCACGCCAGCGTCGCCATGGCCTCGCCCGTCGCCAGTGCCGGCAGGAGCCGCTTGGCCGGGCCGGGGTCAGGCAGATCGGCGAGCAGGACCGCCGCCGCGACCGTCTCCACCAACGGCCCCGGCACCGCGTGACGCCCCAGCTCGATGAAGGCGACGGCGAGTTCGACGGGCCGTGGGCCCATCCCCTCGTACGCCTCCGGAACCGCCAGCGCGAACACCCCCGCCTCGGCGACACGGGACCACAGCGCGCGGCCCCGCGCATGCTCGCCCCGGCTCCAGTCCCGTATGACCGAGGGTGTGTCGGCGACCGCCAGCATGGCGTTCAGCGAGTCGCCGAAGGCACGCTGCTCGGGGTCGAGGAGGAAGCGCATCAGCGGGGGTCCTTTCGGTGGCGTCGACGCGGCTTGGTCACCGTCGCCCCTTCGGCAGGCCCAGCAGGCGCTCGGCGATGATGTCGCGCTGGATCTCGTTCGTCCCGGCGTAGATCGGGCCGGCGAGGGAGAAGACGTACCGCTCCGCCCACTCCGTGTCGGCCAACTCGCCCTCGGCGCCCAGCAGATCGAGAGCCGTCTCGTGCAGCGCGATGTCGTACTCCGACCAGAAGACCTTGTTCAGACTGGACTCCGGGCCGATCGACTCGCCGTCGAGGAAGCGGGAGGCCGCGGCGAAGGTGAAGAGCTGGTAGGCGCGGGCGCCGATCAGGGCGTCGGCCACGCTGTTCCGCGCGCTCTCCGGGCTGCCCCGGTCCTGCCAGAGCCGGTGGAGCCGGTCGGCGCTCGCCAGGAACCGGCCCGGGGAGCGCAGCATCAGACCGCGTTCGTTGCCCGCCGTCGACATCGCGATCCGCCAGCCCTGGCCCGGCTCGCCGATCACGTCCTCGTCAGGCACGAACACCTCGTCCAGGAACAGCTCGGCGATGGCGGGCCTGCCGTCGAGGCGGGCGATGGGGCGGACCGTGACACCGGAGGCGCGCAGGTCGAACATCAGGTAGGTCAGGCCCTGGTGGGGCTTCGGGGCGCCCGGGTCGGAGCGGAACAGGCCGAACGCGCGATCGGCGAAGGCGGCCCGGGACGACCAGGTCTTCTGGCCGGACAGCAGCCAACCGCCCGCCACGCGCGTGGCCCTCGACCTCAGCGAGGCCAGGTCGGAACCGGCCTCGGGCTCCGACCACGCCTGCGCCCAAACCACCTCGCCGGTGGCCATGGGCGGCAGCACGCGTGCGCGCTGCTCCTCTGTGCCGTGGTCGAAGAGGGTCGGGGCGAGGAGACTGACGCCGTTCTGATTGACGCGGCCCGGTGCGCCCGCCGCGTAGTACTCCTCCTCGAACAGCAGCCACCGCACCAGCGTGGCGTCCCGGCCGCCGTACGCCGCCGGCCAGTTCACCACCGACCAGCGGTCGACGGCGAGTTCGGCCTCCCACGCGCGGTGCGCCGCGAAGCCCTCCTCGGTCTCCAGTGAGGGGAGCGGATCGACCGGCACATGCGCGCGCAGCCAGGCGCGGGCCTCGGCGCGGAACGCCTCGTCGGCGGCGGAGTGAGCGAGATCCACGGTCGGCTTCCCTCCTGTCTCCCTGCGACTTCTTCCCTAACAAGTGTTTGGTAGGTTAGCGTGCTGCTATGACAAACGTCGAGGTGCCGACGTACGTTCCCGGGCACGGACTGCTCCGCGGGCGCACCGCCGTCATCACCGCGGCGGCCGGCGCCGGCATCGGCGGCGCGACCGCTCGCCGCTTCCTGGAGGAGGGCGCGCGCGTGCTGGTCAGCGACGCGCACGTGCGGCGGCTGAAGGAGTACGAGGCGGAGCTGGCCGGGGAGTTCGGCGCGGCGTCGGTGGCCGCGCTGCCCTGCGACGTGACCGACGCGTCGCAGGTGGCGGCGCTGTTCGAGACGGCCGTGGCCGAGCACGGGCGGCTGGACGTCGTCGTCAACAACGCCGGTCTCGGCGGGACTTCACCCCTCGTCGACATGACCGACGAGCAGTGGTCGAAGGTCCTCGACGTGACCTTGAACGGCACCTTCCGGTGCACCCGCGCCGCCCTCCGCCGCATGCGGGACACCGGCGGCGTGATCGTCAACAACGCCTCCGTCGTCGGCTGGCGCGCCCAGGCCGGGCAGGCGCACTACGCGGCCGCGAAGGCGGGCGTGATGGCGCTGACCCGGTGCGCGGCGATCGAGGCGGCCGACCACGGGGTGCGGGTCAACGCCGTCTCCCCGAGCCTCGCCATGCATCCCCACCTCGCGAAGGTGACGACCCCCGAACTGCTGGAGGAACTGACCGCGCGCGAGGCCTTCGGACGGTACGCCGAGCCCTGGGAGGTGGCCAACGTGATCGTCTTCCTGGCCTCGGACTACTCGTCGTACATGACCGGAGAGATCGTCTCCGTCAGCAGCCAGCACGCCTAGGACGACAATGGACCCGTGCCGACCAAGAAGAAGCCCCAGGTGACCGCCACCGGAAAGCCCGCGGCCGCTGCCGCCCAGGCGCGCCGCCGTGAACTCCTCGACACCGCCGCCGAGGTCTTCGCCGAGCAGGGCTACAACGCCACCACCGTACGCAAGATCGCCGACCAGGCGGGCATGCTCGCGGGCAGCCTCTACTACCACTTCGACTCCAAGGAATCGATGCTGGAAGAGATCCTGCGCTCCTTCCTCGACGAGCTGTGGGGCGGCTACGACACCGTCCTGGGCGCCGAGCTCGGCCCGCGCGAGACCCTGGAGGCGCTGGTCACCGAGTCGTTCCGGGAGATCGACCGGCACCGCGCCGCCGTCGCGATCTACCAGAAGGAGAACCGCCAGCTGGTGGCGCAGGAGCGGTTCGCGTTCCTCGCCGAGTCGCAGCGCAGGTTCGAGAAGGCGTGGCTGTCCACGCTGGAGCGCGGGGTGACGGCCGGGGTGTTCCGGTCCGACCTCGACGTCCGGCTCACCTACCGGTTCGTGCGGGACACGGTGTGGGTCGCGGCGTCCTGGTACCGGCCCGGCGGACAGCACAGCCCCGAGGAGATCGCCCGGCAGTACCTGTCGATGGTGCTGGACGGGATCGCCGTACGTGCACAGCCGTAGAAAGCTGTCGAAGTGCCCTTAACAATGAGGGAGTTGTCATGGCCGAGGCCTACATCGTCGAAGCGGTCCGTACGCCGGTGGGGCGGCGCGGGGGAGGACTGAGCGCGGTCCACCCGGCCGACCTGGGCGCGCATGTGCTGAAGGAGCTGGTCGGGCGGGCCGGGATGGATCCGGCCGCCGTCGAGGACGTCGTCTTCGGGTGCCTGGACGCCGTCGGGCCGCAGGCCGGGGACATCGCGCGGACCTGCTGGCTGGCCGCGGGGCTGCCCGAGGAGGTCCCGGGCGTGACCGTGGACCGGCAGTGCGGTTCCTCCCAGCAGGCCGTGCACTTCGCGGCGCAGGGCGTGCTGTCCGGCACACAGGACCTCGTGGTCGCCGGTGGCGTGCAGAACATGTCGATGATCCCCATCGCCTTCGCCACCCGGCAGGCCGCCGAACCACTCGGCCTCACCGCGGGACCCTTCGCCGGCAGCGAGGGCTGGCGGGCGCGGTACGGGGAGAAGCCGGTCAACCAGTTCGTCGGCGCCGAGATGATCGCCGCGAAGTGGGGGATCAGCCGGCAGGACCAGGAGGAGTTCGCGCTGCGCTCGCACCGGCGGGCCGTGCGGGCGATCGACGAGGGCCGCTTCGAGCGGGAGGTGGTGGCTTACGGGCAGGTCGCCGTGGACGAGGGGCCGCGCCGGGGCACCTCGCTGGAGAAGATGGCCGGGCTGAAGCCGGTCGTCGACGGCGGCACGATCACGGCCGCCTGTTCCTCGCAGGTCTCCGACGGCGCGGCGGCGATGCTGCTGGCCTCCGAACGGGCGGTGCGCGAACAAGGGCTCACGCCCCGGGCCCGGGTGCACCACCTCTCGGTGCGCGGCGAGGACCCCATCCGTATGCTCACCGCGCCCATACCCGCCACCGCCCACGCCCTGAAGAAGACCGGCCTGTCCATCGACGACATCGACCTCGTCGAGATCAACGAGGCCTTCGCGCCGGTCGTCCTGGCCTGGCTGAAGGAGACCGGGGCGGACCCGGACAAGGTCAATGTCAACGGCGGGGCGATTGCCCTGGGGCATCCGCTGGGGGCGACCGGGGTCAAGCTGATGACGACCCTGCTGCATGAACTGGAGCGTACGGGCGGCCGGTTCGGGCTTCAGACGATGTGCGAGGGCGGGGGCCAGGCGAACGTGACGATCATTGAACGGTTGTGATGCCGGCTTCAATGAACCGGAGGCCGGCGCCTAGAACCCGCAGGCTGGCTCCTATGAACCCGGAGGTCGGCGCCTATGAACCCGGAGGCCGGCGCCTATGAACCCCGAGGTCGGCTCCTATGAACCTGTGAGTCCCTCCCGCACCTCCGCCGCCTCCTTCATGATCCGCCCCACCAGGTCCGCGCACGACGGCAGGTCGTCGATCAGCCCGGCGACCTGCCCGGACGCCATCACCCCCAGATCCGTACGGCCGTCCACCATTGACGCCTTCAGCAGCATCGGCGTGTTCGCGGCGAGCAGGACCTGACTCCAGGTCAGGTCCCTGCCGTGTCTGAGCGCGCGACCGTCCTGGACCATGCGGAGCCAACTCGTGCCGGACAGCTTCCGGTAGCCCGCCGCCCTGCGGAGCGCCTGGAACAGAGCCCGTGCCCGGCCCGAGCGCTCCAGGGCCTCGACCAGCTCCGTGCGCAGCATGCGGTGGGGCAGGCCGTCGACCGCCCGGGTCACCGTGACATCCCTGACCGTCGCCGCCAGGTACCGCGCCTTCACCGCGTCCGGCACCGTCGAGTCCGAGGTGAGCAGGAACCGCGTCCCCAGGGCGATGCCCGCCGCCCCGTAGGCCAGCGCCGCGACCAGACCCCGGCCGTCGAAGAAGCCGCCCGCCGCGACGACCGGTATGTCCACGGCGTCGACCACCTGGGGCAGCAGCACCGTCGTCGCCACGTCCCCGGTGTGCCCGCCGCCCTCCCCGCCCTGCACGATCACCGCGTCCGCGCCCCAGGCCGCGACCTTCTCGGCATGCCGCCGGGCCCCGATCGAGGGGATGACGATCACACCCGCGTCCTTCAGCTCGGTGATCAGCTCGGGGGAGGGCGCGAGGGCGAAGGAGGCGACCCGCACCCCCTCGGCGATCATCACCCGGACCCGGTCGCCGGCGTCCGAGGCGTCCGCGCGCAGATTCACACCGAACGGCGCGTCCGTACGGGACTTGACCTCGCGTATCGCCTCGCGCAGCCGGTCCACGGTCATCGTCGCGGAGGCGAGGATCCCGAGAGCGCCCGCGTTCGCCGTCGCCGAGACCAGCCGGGGGCCCGCCACCCAGCCCATCCCCGTCTGCACGACCGGATGGCGCACTCCGACCAGCCGGGTCAGCGGTGTCTCCATCAGGCACCGACCTCCCGGGCGCGGGTGTTCGCCGGGTCGATGACCTCGCGGATGAGGCGCAGTTCGGCGGCGGTGGGCTCGCGGGTCGGCGGCACGTCGTCCGGGACGGCCAGGTCGAACGCGGTCGCCTCCCTGACCTGGTCCAACGTGACTCCCGGATGGAGCGAGGCCAGCCGCATCGTGCGGTCGGGCGTGGCGAAGTCGAAGACGCCGAGGTCGGACACGACACGCGGGACGCGGTGGAAACGCGCGCCCGCCGCGTGGTCGTATCCCACCCCGCACACCATGTCGACCTTCTCGACGAACACCCGCCGTGAGTGCCGTGGGACCCAGTAACTGGTCGGGTTGTTGAGGGTGTTGACCGGCGCGCCGCGCACCCCGAGCAGCTGCCGCCTCGGCTTCGCCCAGTCGCCGACGCACGAGATGTTCTGGTTGCCGTACCGGTCGATCTGGCTCGCGCCCATCATCACGTGCCGTCGCCCGCCGGTGACCAGGGCCAGATGCTGTCGGTACGGCAGCCAGCCCTCGGTCGTGCCGTCCGGGCGGACGACCATCGCCTCGCCGTCGGTCAGCAGCAGGTCCGGCGCGAAGGTGAGCCGCGCCAGCCGGGCACCCACGGACGGGATCAGGCCCATGGGGCTCGCCAGGATCTCACCGGCGCCGCGCCAGGCCTCGGCACAGGCGATCACGCAGTACTCGGCGCGGGTCGGCGGGAGAGCGGGCGTGCGGTCTGCCTCCGTCATGACCCCTCCCTGACCGCCGACTGGTACGCCTGCTCGTCACCGCCGAGGAACCGGGCCGTGAACTGCGGCCAGGGCGTGGTCGCGTACGTCTTCTGGAAGGCCTCGTCCCGGCCGTAGTCGGGGGCGCAGGACGTGAAGTGCGCGCCGTTCGGGGCCTCGACGACCCCCGTCACCGTGTGCCGCTTGATCAGCAGCGACTGCGGGGCCGCGTCCTTCGTCAGCTCGGCCGTGTCGACGACCCGTTCGCACGAGACGTACGCCGTGTCCGCCGCCTCGCAGAACAGGTCGTCGAAGTAGGGGTCGGGGCCCAGATACTGCCCGTTGCCCAGCCGGTCGGCGCGGTTGACGTGGACCAGGGCCGCGTCGAGCCGCAGGGCGGGCATGGCCACGAAGGTCTCTCCGTCGTCGTACGGCGAAGTCACCGTCCGCAGGCCGGGGTTGACCCGCATCACGTCCGAACCGATCCCGGCCCGCACGGGCAGGAACGGCAGCCGGTTCGCGGCGGCGTGCAGTCCCCACATGAACATCGCCTCGTCGATCTCCGTCAGCTCGAAGGCGCCGCGTTCGCGGGCGGCGCGGAAGTGCGGTTCGAGGGGGATGGAGTCGAGGGTGGCGAAGGGGGCGACGAGCCTGCGGATCCTTCCGGCCGCGGCCAGCATGCCGACGTCCGGGCCGCCGTACGAGACGACGGTGAGGTCGGTGATGCCGGACCGGAGCAGGGCTCTGACCAGGGCCATCGGCTTGCGGCGCGAGCCCCAGCCGCCGATGCCGAGGGTCATGCCGCTGTGCAGCCGCGCGACGGCCTCGTCGGCGGTCATCGTCTTGTCGCTCACTACGCCCTCTCTTTCCCACTGCCGAAGGTGTCGCGGACCCGGTCCGCCACCCCGCTCAGGTTGGCCTCGAAGGTGAAGCCCTGCTCGAAGCGGTAGCTGTGGCGTACGTCGACGGGGTCGATGCCGTTGATGGCGGCCTTGGCCAGCCGCAGCAGCCTGCCGTCCTTCGCGGCGATCTCGCCGGCCAGCTCCAGGGCGGCGGCGCGCAGTTCCCGGCGCGGCACGACCCGCCACACCGAGCCGTGCGCGTGCAGCTCGGCCGCGGTCGCCGTGCGCGAGGTGTAGTACAGGGCGCGCATCAGATGCTGGGGGACCAGCCGGGCCAGATGCGTGGCCGCGCCCAGCGCGCCCCGGTCCAGCTCGGGCAGCCCGAAGGTGGCGTCCTCGCTCGCCACGATCGCGTCGGCGTTGCCCACCAGACCGATGCCGCCGCCCAGACAGAACCCCTGCACGGCCGCCACGACGGGCACCTCGCAGTCGTACACCGCGGCGAAGGCCTCCGCGCAGCCGCGGTTGACGCCGATCACCGCGCCGGCCCCGTCCCGCTGCAACTCCTTGATGTCCACGCCCGCGTTGAACCCGCGCCCCTGAGCCGCCAGCACCACACACCGGATCTCCGGATCACGGCCGGCCGCCCGCACGGCGTCGGCCAGGGCGAACCAGCCGTCCACCGGCAGCGCGTTGACCGGCGGGAAGTCGACCGTGACGACGGCGATCCCACTCGGTCCGCTCCCCTCTTCCGGGGACGAGCCTCCCGGGGACGGGTTTTCCGGAGACGGGTTTTCCGGAGACGGGTTTTCCGGAGACGGGTTTTCCGGAGACGGGTTTTCCGGAGACGGGTTTTCCGGGGACGAGGTGGAGACACCCATGGCCGCATCAGCTACCTTTCCACCAAACGTTTGTTAGGTGATGAAGGGTAGCCGGGGATGGGGCTGGACGGGAAGGTCGTGGTCGTCACGGGCGGCACGCGCGGGGTCGGCGCAGGCGTCGCGAAGGCCTTCGCCGAGGCCGGTGCGGACGTCGTGGTCTGTGCGCGCAGACCACCCGAAGTCCCCCTGCCCGGCGCCGAGTTCAGGGCACTGGACCTTCGCGACCCGGAAGCCGTACGGGCCTTCTTCACCGCCCTGCCCCGCGTGGACGTCCTCGTCAACAACGCGGGTGGTACGCCGTACCGGCGGTTGACGGACGCGGATGCCGGGCGGCACGCACGCGTGATCGAGCTGAACCTGGTGGCCCCGCTGACGGCGTCCCTGGCCGCGTACGAGCAGCTGAGACGGGTGCGGGGGTCAGTGGTGATGATCGGCAGCGTCAGCGGTGGCCGACCCTCGCCCGGGTCCGCCGCGTACGGGGCGGCCAAGGCCGGGCTGGAGAGCCTGGCCCGCTCGATGGCCGTGGAGTGGGCGCCGGAGGTCCGGGTCAACACGCTGGTCGTCGGCATGGTCCGCACCGAGCTGGCCCACCTCCACTACGGGGGCGAGGACGGCATCGCGAGCGTCTCCCGCACGGTCCCGCTGGGGCGTCTCGCCGAGCCCGCCGACATCGGGGCCGCCGCGGTCTTCCTCGCCTCCGACGCCGCCGCCTACGTCAGCGGGGCGAGCCTGCTCCTGCACGGCGGGGGCGAGCGGCCCGTGTTCCTGGACGCCGCAACGGTCAACAAGGAGGCATGACATGGGCCGGATGTGTGAGGGGCGGGTCGTGGCCGTCACCGGCGCGGGGCGCGGGCTCGGGCGCGCGCACGCGCTGGCGTTCGCCGCCGAAGGGGCGAAGGTCGTCGTGAACGACCTCGGCGTGGGGCTCGACGGCACGCTGGGCTCCGCCGACAGCCCCGCCCGGCAGGTCGTCGACGAGATCCGTGCCGCCGGCGGTGAGGCGGTCGCGCACGGCGGGGACGTCGCCACCGGCGCCGGGGCCGCCTCCCTGGTGGCGGCCGCGCTGCAGACGTACGGCCGTCTCGACACCCTCGTCAACAACGCCGGCTTTCTGCGGGACCGGATGCTGGTCAACCTCGACGAGGACGACTGGGACGCTGTCGTACGCGTCCACCTCAAAGGCCACTTCCTTCCTCTGAAGCACGCCTCCGCTCACTGGCGGGCGGAGGCGAAAGCCGGGCGTAGGCCGGTTGCCCGGGTCGTCAACACGAGCAGCGGCGCCGGGCTGTTGGGGTCGCTCGGGCAGGGCAACTACAGCGCCGCCAAGGCCGGCATCCTCGGTCTGACCCTGGTCGCCGCGGCCGAGCTCGGGCGCTACGGCGTCCAGGTCAACGCCATTGCCCCCGCTGCGCGGACCCGCATGACGGAACGGACCTTCGCCGAGACGATGACGGCCCCTGACGGCGGCGGTTTCGACGCCATGGCCCCGGAGAACGTGTCCCCGCTGGTCGTCTGGCTCGGTTCCGCGGGAAGCGCGGGGGTGACGGGGAGGGTCTTCGAGGCGGAGGGGGGTCGGATCACCGTGATGGAGGGGTGGCGGGCGGGGCCGACGGTCGACAGGGGCGCGAGGTGGGCGCCGGAGGAGGTGGGGGCGGCGGCGGTGAAGCTGCTGGGGGAGGCGGGGGCGGCGGGAGCGGTGTACGGCACATAAGTTCCCTCGCCCCCGCCGCCCCTACCCGTCCCGTCCCTGGGGGCTGTGCCCCCAGACCCCCGCTGTCGGCCCTGCGGGCCTCGTCCTCAAACGCCGGACGGGCTGAAAGATCCAGGCCCGGCAAATCCAGCCCCTCCGGCGTTTGAGGAGCGGGGTCTGGGGCGGAGCCCCAGAAGGATGGGACGGGTAGGGGCGGCGGGGGCGAGGAAGGCTATGTGTCGCACTCCAGGACCGTCCGGCACAACCCGCACCGCGCCCGCACCCGCCCCCGAACCGGCACCCGAATCCGCTGCTGACACGTCGGACACGGGAACGACACCCGCAACGGCCCCCGCCCGTCCGGCGTGAACGAGTACGGCACCCCCGCCCGTGCGCCGGCACTGGAACCGGCAGCGCGATCACCCTGAGCATGCCGCCGATCGTGGGCGTACCGCCGCCTCCCCGCCCACCCGGCGGCCGTCAACGGCGGCTGCTGCTCGTCCCGCCGAGCCTCCGCAAGCCCCTTCCCGTACGCCGTGTACGCCTGCGGACTGGTGAACCACACCGACGGATCCTCGGCGAAGACCCGCGCCCGCTTGGCGAGGACGTACCCGAACTCCTCCGGCGTCAGATACCCCAGCTTCTGCGAGGACGCCGAGTCCTCCCGGTACGCGTCGAGGAGCAGCCAGCCCGCGCCGAGATACGTCGTCGCCGTGTCCGTCAGGATCTCGTTGTCCCGGGTGCCGGGGAAGGACAGGCCCAGGCGGTGCAGGTACACATGCATCACCTCGTGGGCGAGGGCCGCCCCGATGTCCCGCCGATGCGTGCGGAAACGGTCGTTCAGCTCCACGAAGTACTCCGGCCCGGCGGCGAGTTCGACGCTCGCCGCGTGGGTCATCTCCCGGAAGCTGACGATCAGCCGGGCGTCCGGGAGGCGGTAGTGCCGGACGAGTTCACGGGCCACCCGCTGCGCACCCAGATACAGGTCGTCCGTGTCGCAGAACGCCACGTCGGCCGGCGCCACGCTGGTCGCGAACGTCTGGACGGTGTCGTACGACAACCGCTTGTAGAGCGCGGTGATCGAGGCCCGCACCGTCTCCAGATGCGGGAAGCCGTGCTGAACCGGTCCGCCGTTCGCCACGCCCTTACCCCCAAGACGCCTGGAACCCGATTCCACTCTACGGGGAGGTGAGGGGTTTTTCCCCGGCGAGGTTCCACGCCCGGGGCGTGAGATCCGTCCTTGCCAGGCATGCCACCCGATCTTCATACTGCGGGCCGCTCAACACGCCATGAGAGGACGTATGTTGACCCACAGCTCGCCGAAGAGAAGCGGCATGACCCTGGCCAAGAGAGCGGCGGCGGTGGGCGCCGTCGCCCTCGCGGTCGCCTCCCTCCAGCCCCTCAGCGCGAACGCCGCGTCCACCCGCGTCGTCGGTGGAACGCCCACCGCGCAGAACGAGTTCCCGTTCATGGTCCATCTCTCGATGGGCTGCGGCGGAGCGCTCTACAAGAAGGACGTCGTCCTGACCGCCGCCCACTGCATGGACGGCTCCGGCAACAACACCAGCATCACTGTCACCGCTGGTGTCAACGACCTCGACTCCTCCGCCGCGATCAAGGTCAAGTCGAAGAAGGTCAAGGTGGCCCCGGGCTACGACGGCAACGGCAAGGACTGGGCGCTGATCAAGCTCGCCAAGCCGATCGACAAGCCGACGCTGAAGATCGCCACCACGGACCGCTACAACCGCGGCATGTTCACGATCGCCGGATGGGGCGACACCCAGGAGGGAGCCGGCACGGGCACGACCAAGCTCCGCAAGGCCACGGTTCCCTTCGTCGCCGACCGCATCTGCAAGCGTCACTACGGGAACCGGCTGGTGTCGAAGGAGGAACTGTGCGCCGGCTGGCAGAGCGGCGGCATCGACACCTGCCAGGGCGACTCCGGTGGCCCCATGTTCCGCAAGGACGACGCCGGCAAGTGGCTCCAGGTCGGCATAGTCAGCTGGGGCGACGGCTGCGCCCGCACGGGTGTGCCCGGCGTCTACACCGAGGTCAGCACCTTCGCCAAGGACATAGCCCGCGCGGCGAACGCCCTCTAGGCGGCCGCCGCACCAGCAGCGCGTCAGACGGCCCGGAGCACCGGGGCACCCGCCTCGCCGGACCCCGACCGGGCCGTCCCCTCCAGCTCCAGCACCCACACCTCGTTGCCGCCCTCCCGCAGGACGGGACCGGGGACGTGAAGCGAGCGCTGGGGGCCGGCGGACCAGTAACGGCCGAGGCCGAACCCGTTGATCCACGCGAAGCCACGGGTCCAGCCGGGCAGCTCCAGACAGGCGTCACCGGCGCCGCGCACGGTGACGGTGCCCCGGTACAGCCCCGGGGCACCGTCCTCCGGCAGCTCCCGTGAGGGCACCGCCCGGACCTGCCCGACGTCGTCCAGCGCCTCCAGCCGCAGCCCACGCGCGCGTACGTCGTGCAAGTACTGCCGCTCGTGCAGCACACCCCCGGTGATCCCCTTGGGCTCGCCCAGCCGCGGCCCGTAGTTGACCCGCCCCAGGGACTCCACCCACAGCTCCACGCGCGCGTACCCGGCGACGGGCTCCTTGAGGCACGCCTCGTCCTCGGTCAGTACCCCGGCCCGCTCCCCGTCGACGTACACCACGGCGAGGTCCCGCAGCCCGCGCACCGTCAGCGGATACGGCTGCCGCGGACCCGGCACCGTCACCTCGTACCGCACCAGACCCCGCTCGACGCCCAGTTCCTCGAACGTCGGCGGCACGGGACCGGCGGTCTCCGCGCCGCCCAGGGCCTCCAGCACGGCGGTGAGGGGCGCCCAGTCGGTCAGGTCCGCCTCGGCCGGGGTGCCCAACGCGGCCGGGGCGGGCGGGACTTCGGGCAGGGGGCCGTCGGCGTACTCGGCGAGGACGTCCCGGAAGGCCCAGAACTTCTCCGTGGGGCGCCCGTACTCGTCGATCGGGGCGTCGTAGTCGTACGACGTCACATCGGGCTCCAGCGGCCCGTCGTGCAGCGCGCCGCCGCCCCGGTTGGCGCCCGCCCAGCCGGCGAAGTTCGTGCCGCCGTGCGCCATGTACAGGTTCACCGACGCCCCGCACTCCAGGATCTCCCGCAGCGCCGCCGCCGCGTCCCCCGGGTCCCGTACCGCATGCTCGCCGCCCCAGTGGTCGAACCAGCCGCACCAGAACTCCATGCACATCAGCGGACCGTCGGGGCGGTGCCGGCGCAGCGTCTCGAAGGCCGCGCGCGCGTGGGAGCCGAAGTTCACCGTCGCGAGGATCCCGGGGACCGAGCCGCCGGAGAGCATGTGGTCCTCGGGGCCGTCCGAGGTGAACAGCGGGACCGTGACGCCGTGCTCGCGCAACAGGTCCGCCAGACGGCGCAGATACGCGGCGTCCGAGCCGTAGCTGCCGTACTCGTTCTCGACCTGCACCATGATCACCGGGCCGCCGCGGTCGATCTGCCGGGGCACGATCTCGTGCCGCAGCCGCCGGAACCAGCTCGCCACATACCCCAGGTAGCGCTCGTCACGCGTACGCGCGCGTGCCCCCACCTCGGCCGTCAGCCAGGACGGCAGCCCGCCGTTCTCCCACTCGGCGCAGATGTACGGCCCAGGCCGCACGATCGCCCACAGCCCCGCCTGACGGGCCGCGTCCAGGAACCGGCCGAGCGCCTGCACGTCCCGGCTGTGTCCCGGCACCGGCTCGTGCAGGTTCCACGGCACATACGTCTCCACGCAGTTCAGGCCCATCGCCCGCAGCATGGCCAGCCGGTGCCCCCACCGCGCCTCGTGCACCCGGAAGTAGTGCAGCGCGCCGGACAGCAGCCGCACCGGCCGCCCGTCCAGCAGGAAGTCTTCTTCCCCCACCGTGAACTCGCTCATACGCCCCACCCTCGCCCCTGGCGCGGGTCACGGTCCATGGACAAAGATCGGCGCTGCTTGGACCGAAGCCACGGACGGGAGGTAGGGGCGTGTACCACACCTGGATGCGCTTCTTCACGCCCGGCCCCGCCCACCAACGCCTCGGTCTCGTCTGCCTCGGCGTCGGCCTCCAGTACGGCGCCCTGCCGACCGTCGGACCGCGCGTCCTGGACCACCACGTCGCCGTCGTGATCAGCACCGGCGGCGGCTGGTACGCCCACCCCGACGGCCGCCGCACGCCCGTCACCGCGCCCGCGCTGCTGTGGCTGACCCCCGGCGTCCCGCACCACTACGCGCCCGATGCGGAGACCGGCTGGGACGAGGGCTTCGTCGACTTCGCCGGACCCGCCACCGCTTCGTACACCGAACTCGGCTACATCGAACCCGACCGCCCCGTGGTGCCTCTCGCCGACGCCTCCGGGCCGCGCGCCGTCATCGGTCGCATGGCGCGCGCCGCCCGCCGCGACAACCCGCTTCTGGAGGTCGAGACCGGCGCCGCCGTCCATGAGCTCCTCGTCGCCCTGCGTCGCGCGCGTGCCGACCTCGCCCCGGACGGCGACCTCGTGCTCAAGGCCCTCGCCCGCGACGCCTGCCTGCCGCTGACCGTCGCCGACCACGCCGCCCGGCACGGCATGACCCTCGCCGAACTGCGCACGGCCGTACGGCGCGGCGCCGGGTGCAGCCCCAAGGACTATCTGCTCGGCATCCGCCTGGGCCGCGCGAAGGAACTCCTCGCCGCCACTGAGCTCCCCGTCGCCGCCGTCGCCCGCCGCGTCGGCTACGACGACCCCGCCTACTTCTCCCGGCTGTTCACCCGCCGCGTCGGCATGGCCCCGGTCCGCTTCCGCGCCCAGCAGAGCCGCGTCGTCCCCGGCGGCTGGAGCAACCAGGTCCCCGACCCCGCCGATCCACCCGTGATCGAACGAATGACCACCTGACGCGCCCCGTAGGCTGGGCGCTCATGACCAGCAACACGTCCTCCAGCACCTCCCCCGGCGACGTCGACCCCGCCGTCCGCGAGGAGCTCGCCCGGCTGCGCGACAGCATCGACAACATCGACGCGGCCGTCGTCCACATGCTCGCCGAACGCTTCAAGTGCACCCAGCAGGTCGGCCATCTCAAGGCCAAGCACCAGCTCCCGCCCGCCGACCCGGCCCGCGAGTCCCGCCAGATCGCCCGCCTGCGCACCCTCGCCGAGAACGCCAAGCTCGACCCCGCGTTCGCGGAGAAGTTCCTGAACTTCATCATCGCCGAGGTGATCAGGCACCACGAGAGCATCGCCGAGGACACCCTCAACGGCGCCGAGCCCAGCGCACCTCGCTCCTAGGCCCTGTCGTCAAATTCCCGCCTGCCCGGAGGCGTCGACAGGGCCTAGGGGATGCCCGCCCGGGACATCTCGCGGCATTCCCGACCACGGCGTGGCCCGTCGCGCGGACGACGCAAATGTGACGACAGGACGTGAACAGACCCTCCCGAGGGAGTGACACGGCGGCCCGGGCGGGGCATGCTGCGCTGTGCACCGCATGCCAGCTGACACGCACTCCCCGTCAGCGCCCCCGGACATACCTCGGATGTCCACGCGGGAGGGACGTCGGGCCATGCCGTCGGATGCCAAGATCCTCATCGTCGACGACCACGAGGACACGCTGTACGCGCTGGAGAGCGCCCTGGCCCCGCTGGGCTACCGACTGGCCCGGGCCACCAGTGGCGACGAGGCGCTCAAGCAGGTGCTCCGCGGGAAGGTCGGCCTGCTGCTCCTGGACGTCCGCATGCCCGGCGTCAGCGGCCTGGACGTGGTCCGCTACATGCGACGCGTCGAACAGACCCAGCACATACCGGTCATCCTCCTCACCGGCTTCGGCGCCGACCAGGAACTGGTGTCCGCCGCCTTCCGCCTCGGCGTCGCCGACCTGGTCATGAAGCCCATCGACCCCTGGGCGCTGCGCACCAAGGTCCGCTACCTGTACGACGCCCACGAACGCCACCGCGCGCTGGAGCAGGAGGTCCGCACCTTACGCGCCCTGATCAAGGACCCCACCGAGGCCGAGAACCCCGGCCCGTCTCCCGCCCTGCCCCACCCCGACGCCCGCGTACCGCCGCAACGCGACAGCCCGGCGGCCAAGAACCGGACATAGCGCACGTACTGATCCGCCCCTGTGCCTTGTCAGTGCCATCAGGCAGCATGTCCTGCATGTCCGTACTGACGCGCGACGAAGCGCAGACCCGTGCCCAGCTCCTCGACGTCCACCGCTACTCGATCGAACTCGATCTGACCACCGGGGACGAGACCTTCGACTCGCGCACCGTCATCAGGTTCACCACGCGCGCCGACGCGGACACGTTCATCGAGATCAGGCCCGCCGAGCTGCGCTCCGTCACGCTGGACGGACACCCCCTCGACCCCGGAATCCTGGCCGACGACCGGCTGCCCCTGAAGGACCTCACCGCCGGTGAGCACGAACTGCGCGTCGACGCGGCCATGCGCTACTCCCGCACCGGCGAGGGCATGCACCGCTTCACCGACCCCACCGACGGCGAGACGTACGTCTACACCCAACTGGCGCTGGACGACTGCAAGCTGGTCTTCCCGGCCTTCGACCAGCCCGACCTCAAGGCCGTCTTCGAGCTGTCCGTCACCGCCCCCGAGGGCTGGACCGTCCTCGCCAACGGCATCACCGAGCACCTCGGCGACGGCCGCTGGCAGGCCGCGCCCACCCCGCTGATCTCCACGTACCTCGTCGCCGTCGCCGCCGGCCCCTGGCACTCGGTGCGCACCGAGCACCGCGGACTGCCCTTCGGCGTCCACTGCCGCCGCTCCCTGGCCCCCTACCTGGACGCGGACACCGAGGAACTCTTCGAGGTCACCCGGCAGTGCTTCGACCGCTTCCACGAGAAGTTCGACGAGCCGTACCCCTTCGACTCCTACGACCAGGCGTTCGTCCCCGAGTTCAACGCCGGCGCCATGGAGAACCCCGGACTGGTCACCTTCCGCGACGAGTTCGTGTACCGCTCCGCCGTCACGAAGACCGAGCGGCAGACCCGCGCCATGGTCATCGCCCACGAGATGGCCCACATGTGGTTCGGCGACCTCGTCACCCTGCGCTGGTGGGACGACATCTGGCTGAACGAGTCCTTCGCGGAGTACATGGGCTACCAGACCTGCGCCGAGGCCACCCGCTTCAGCGACACCTGGACGGACTTCGGCATCGTCCGCAAAGCCTGGGGGTACGACGCCGACCAGCGCCCCTCCACCCACCCCGTCGCCCCCGAGGCCGTCGACGACACCGCCTCCGCGATGCTCAACTTCGACGGCATCTCCTACGCCAAGGGCGCCTCCGCGCTGCGGCAGCTGGTGACCTGGCTCGGCGAGAAGGACTTCCTCGCCGGCATCAACACCCACTTCGCCCGCCACCGGTTCGGCAACGCCACCCTCGCCGACTTCATCGACTCCCTCGCCACCGCCACCGAACGCGACGTCCACGCCTGGGCCGACGCCTGGCTGCGCACCACCGGCGTCGACACCCTCACCCCGACCGTCACCCGCGGCGACAACGGCACCTACACGCTCACCGTCGACCACGCGGGCAGCCGCACACACCGCGTCTCCGTCGGCCTGTACGACCAGGACCTCGGCGACGACGACGGCCACCTCACCCTGCGCGAGCGCCTCGACCTGGACATCCCGCAGACCGCGCCGCAGCCCATCGGCAAGCGCCCGGCCCTGCTGCTGCTCAACGACGGCGACCTGACCTACGCCAAGGTCCGCTTCGACGCCGAGTCCTTCGAGACCGTCCGCACGAGCCTCGCCGGACTGCCCGACCCGCTCACCCGCGCTGTCGTCTGGAACGCCCTGCGCGACGCCGTCCGCGACGGCGAACTGCCCGCCACGGCCTACCTGGAGGCCGCCCGCGCCCACCTCCCGCGCGAGACCGACCTCGCTGTCGTCCAGGGCGTCCTCGCCTTCGCCGGCGCCCAGGTCGCCGACCGCTACCTCGCCCCCGAGCAGCGGCCCGCCGCCCTGGCCACCCTCTCCTCGCTCTGCCGCGACCTCATCCGCCGCACCGAGGACGGCGACAACCCGGGGCTGCGCCTCATCGCCGTACGCCACTTCATCGATGTCGCCGCCCACCCCGACACCATCGCCGCCTGGCTCGCCGACGGGACCGTGCCCGGCGGGCCCGAGCTCGACCCCGACCTGCGCTGGCGCCTCCTCGCCCGGCTGGCCGTCCTCGGCGCCGTCGACGAGCCCGCCATCGCCGCCGAGCTGGAGCGCGACCCGAGCGCCACCGGCCAGGAGGGCGCCGCCCGCTGCCGGGCCGCCCTGCCGGACGAGGAGGCCAAGGCGAGGGCCTGGGACGCCATGTTCGGCGGCGACGGCAGCGCCGACCTGTCCAACTACCTCTTCATCGCCACCGCCCACGGCTTCTGGCAGCCCGAACAGGCCGACCTGCTCCGGCAGTACGTGCCGCGCTTCTACAAGGACGCCGTCGCCCTCGGCGCCCGCCGCGGACCCGCCATGGCCGACGCCGCCGGCCGCCACGCCTTCCCGGTGCACGCCGTCGACGCCGACGCCCTGGAGCTGGGCGAGGGCTGCCTGCGCGACGGAGATCCGGTTCCGGCACTGCGCCGCAGGCTCGCCGACCAGCTGGACGACCTGGCGCGGGCGCTGCGGGTGAGGGAGGGCTAGCCCGCCGGGACCCAAGGAAGACCAGAGACCAGCCCCCCTGGGCCGAGGGCGGCGGGCTTTTACTCCGCCACCCTCGGCGCGCATCCTCCGACACGCGTTCCCCGTACGGAAATACCCCCTTTCGGGTTCCGATCATTGGGCTTTTCGGGCGCGACAGCGCATCGGCGTACAAGCTGGAAGTCCCTCTTGCCCAGCGCCCGGGAGGACACGATGCGTACGTCGCCGTCGCTCGCTTCAGGCCCGGAAGGCCCCGACGCCCTGCGGCCGTTGCTCGACACCGTGCTGGACGCGCTGAGCGAGGGAACCCGGGCACGCGGCGGCCCACTGCCCCGGGGCGGCCCGAAGGCGGTGGCCGCGCGCCTGCGGGACGCCGTCGGTGACGTACTGCCGGCCGACGGCGACCCGAACGCCCTCCACACCGTCGTCCACGCCCTGGCCGAAACCGCCGCCGACCCCGCCGCCCCCCTCTGCACCGCCCACCTCCACTGCCCGCCCCTGGCCCTCGCCACCGCGGCCGACCTCGCCGCCTCCGCCCTCAACCCCTCCCTGGACTCATGGGACCAGGCGCCGGGCGCCTCGGAGTTGGAGGCCCTGGTGACGGGAGCACTGGCGCGGGAGGTGTTCGGGAGCGGGGGAGCGGAGGACGCCTCGGCCCCACCCCCCGCGACCCCCACGACCCGCCTCACCGCCACCCCCACCGCCCTGATCACCACCCGCCTCACCGCCACCCCCACCGCCCTGATCACCACCGGCGGCACCGAGTCCAACCAGCTCGCCCTCCTCCTCGCCCGGGAAGCGCACGGCGCCGGGCTCAGGCTCGTGCACGGGGCCAACGCTCACCATTCGGTGCCCCGTGCCGCATGGTTGGTCGGGCTGGCCGAGCCGGTCGTCGTGCCCGCGCCGGCCGGTGTCCTCGATGTCGCCGCGCTCGACGAGGCGTTGACGGAGCTGCCCGGTCCGCATCTCGTCGCCGCCACCGCCGGGACCACCGACGCCGGGCTCATCGACCCGCTGCCCGAGATCGCCGAGCTGTGCGCGGCCCACGGGGCACGGCTGCACGTCGACGCCGCGTACGGCGGAGGCCTGCTGTTCAGCGACCGGTACCGGGCGCGGCTCGCCGGTCTCGACGCCGCCGACACCGTCACCCTCGATCTGCACAAGCTCGGCTGGCAGCCCGTCGCCGCGGGGCTGCTGGCCGTGCGCGATCCGGGTGACCTCGCCGTCCTGCACCACCGCGCCGACTACCTCAACGCCGACGACGACACCGAGGCGGGCCTGCCCGACCTGCTCGGCCGGTCCCTACGGACCAGCCGCAGGCCCGACGTCGTCAAGATCGCCGTCACTCTCAAGGCCCTCGGCCGCAGCGGACTCGGCGGACTCGTCGAGCAGGTCTGCGACCGGGCCCGTGACTTCGCCGACCTCGTTCACGGTCACCCCGGGTTCGAGCTCTACGACCCGCCCACCATCAGCACGGTCCTGTTCCGGCCGGCGCACGCCGACGACGACGCCGTCGCCGCCGTACGCCGCATGCTGCTCACCGACGGCCGCGCCGTCCTCGGCCGGGCCCGCACAGACGGGCGCCTGTGGCTCAAGACCACCCTCCTCAACCCCCACACGCGCCCGGACGACCTGGCCGCCCTCCTGAACCTGGTGGAAGGAAACACCCCCGGATGAGCCCGCAGACGAACCCCCGCACCACCCCCCACGCCGCCCCCCGTCTCACCACCCTCCAGGAAGCCCCTGACACCGCTCCCCGAGCGGACCTGCAACCGAGCCCCCGCTCGGAACCGGACCCCGGCCCCCGCCCCTCGGCCCCCGGAACGGCCTCGCACCCCAAGACCCCGCACCCCAACCCCTCACACACCACCCCCGCGCACGCCCCCAGCACCCAGCCCAGCCCCCCGCACCACGACCCCGACACCCCCCGCGACCTCGTCGGCATCGGCATCGGCCCCTTCAACCTCTCCCTCGCCGCCCTGGCCCACCCCCTCACCGACCTCGACGCCGTCTTCTACGAGCAGCGCCCCTCCTTCGCCTGGCACCCGGGGCTCCTCATCGACGGCTCCCGGATCCAGGTCCCGTTCCTCGCCGACCTGGTGACGCTCGCCGACCCCGCCAGCCCGTGGTCGTTCCTCAGCTACCTCAGGACCCGCGACCGGCTCTTCCCCTTCTACTTCGCCGAGCGCTTCCACATCCAGCGCGCCGAGTACGACGCCTACTGCCGCTGGGTCTGCGAGAACCTCCCCGCGCTGTCCTTCGGCCACCAGGTCGACGCGGTCCGCTTCAACCCCGAACGCGACGTCTTCGAGGTCGACTACACCCAGCTCGACCCCGGCGGGGACGCCGAGGCCGTCGGCCGTACGTACGCGAAGAACATCGTGCTCGGCATCGGCACCGAACCCGACGTCCCCGACCCGCTCAGGCCCCTCGTCGACGCGCCCGCCGTCCCCGTCATCCACGCCGCCGACTACCTCGACCACCGCGAGACACTGCTCGCCGCCGAGCACATCACCGTCATCGGCTCCGGACAGTCCGGCGCGGAGATCTTCCTCGACCTGCTCCGCCACCGCCCCGCCGGACGCGAGCGACTGCACTGGCTCGGCCGTACCGCGGCCTTCGCGCCCATGGAGTACTCCAAGCTCGGCCTGGAGCACTTCACCCCCGACTACACCCGCTACTTCCAGTCCCTCGCCGAACCGGTCCGCGACCAGCTCGTCGCCTCGCAGTGGCAGCTCCACAAGGGCATCGACGCCGAGACCCTGGCCGCCATCCACGACGAGCTCTACCGCCGCACCCTGGACGGCGGCTGGCCCGACACCGTCCTCACCCCCGGCGTCCAGGTCCGCACGGCCGGCCGTATCGCCACCACCAAGGTCGAGCTGCACCTGGAGCACCTCCACCAGAACACCCGCTCGCGTCTGACCACCGACGCGGTCGTCCTCGCCACCGGCTACCGCGAGCGCCCCCTCGGCCGCATCCTCGCCGGCCTCGACCCCTATCTGCGCCGCGACAGCCAGGAACGCCCGCGCGTCGACGACCAGTACCGCCTCGTCATGGACCCGTCCGTCACCGGCTCCGGCTGCAACGTCTACGTCCAGAACGCCGAACGCCACACCCACGGCGTCGGCACCCCGGACCTCGGCCTCGCTGCCTGGCGCAGCGCGAGCATCCTCAACGCCGTCACCGGCCAGGAGGCCTACCCCCTGCCCACCCGCACGGCGTTCACCACCTTCGGCCTCCAACAGCAGGAGCCCCGGATCCCGCGCGCGCGTCAGCCGAGGACGCTGACACCGCTCCTGGACGGGATCTGAGGCTCCTGAGAAGGGACTTCGGTCCTAGAACACCGGCGTGCCGTTCCGCGTGAGCTTCCAGTCCACCGACGCGAAGTCCTTCGGGTCCAGCACGCCCTTCGCGGTCACCCACTCCGCGATCCGGGTGCGGATCTCCGTCGACTCCGCCCACAGCTCCTGGGCCGACGCCACATGCGGGAACGCGCCGCCGCCGTTGGCCCGGTAGTTGTTCACGGCGAACACGAACTGCTGGGCGTCGTCGAGAGCGGCACCGTTGTAGGCCAGGTTCTTGATCCGCGAACCGGCCGCCTGCGCGATGTCGATGTCGTACGACAGCCCCGACACGTAGTCGTAGTTGTAGTCGGGGCGGTCGCCCGCGTTGGTCAGCTTCTCCACGTCGACGGCCGCGTCGGCGGCGGTCTGCACGAAGTACTGCGCCGAGTACTCCAGGTACGCCTTGATCTGCGCGCCCGTCATCAGCTTGGCGACCAGCGTGTTGTCGTAGACGTACAGGCTCGACAGATCCCGGATGGTCACGTCGCCGGCCGGGATCTCCGAGGTGCGGGAGAAGGGGGAGGCCTGGGAGATGACGGGCAGCGCGGCATGCTCCGTACCCGCCAGCGCCGCCTTCACCACGTCCTCCTGGACCTTGGTGATCAGGTCGATGATCGGGGCGTCCTTGTAGCGCGCCTCGACCGTCGTCAGCGTGGCGGTCGCCGTGCCGACGACCTGGTTGACGTACTCCACCACGATGTCGTGGTCGTCCTTCAGCAGCTTGGTGATCTTCGGATCGTCGGCGACCGTCTTGGAGTCACGCACCGACGCCTTGACCGACTCGACCGTCCAGCGGCCCTTCTCGAGGACCAGCTCGAAGTCGAACAGGGACAGGCGCTGCGCGTAGCACAGCGGCTCCGACAGCACGACCTTCTTGCCCGTCTTGTCGTTCGTGACCAGCAGCTCCGCGATCTCCGTGTGCGCGTGCCCGACGAGGATCGCGTCGATGCCCGGCACCTGCTGGGCCACCAGCGCCGCCGAGTTCTCGATGTACGGCAGCTGGTCGCCGTACGACGACGTCCCCGACGAACCGGAGTGCGCGGACACGACCACGATGTCAGCGCCCATCGAACGCAGCTTCGGCACCCACTTCGCGGCCTGCTCCTCCAGCCCCGGGAACACCATCTTGCCCTCGACGTACGCCTTGTCCCAGATCGCGATACCGGGGTTGGTCAGACCGAGGACCGCGACCTTCACGTCAGGGGCGCCCGGCACACAGAACCTCTTGATGAAGTACGGCGGGAAGGCGGGCTTCAGCGTCTTCGCGTCCAGCGCGTTCGCGCCCAGCAGCGGGAAGTGGCACTGGTCCTCGAACTTGCGCAGCGTCTCGATGCCGTAGTTGAACTCGTGGTTGCCGAGGGCCACCGCGTCGTACCCGATCGCGTTCATCGCCGCCGCCATCGGGTGGACCGGGCCGCCCTTGGCCGTGATCGGGTCGACCTTCGCGTAGTAGTACGTCAGCGGGGTGCCCTGGATCGTGTCGCCCGCGTCGATGAGCATCGTGTTGCGGCGGCCCTTCTCCGCGCGGACCTGGTTCACCAGCGTCGAGACGCGCGACAGGCCCTTGGCGTTGCCCTTGGCGTCGGAGTACTCCGCGTCCTTGAAGTAGTCCCAGTTGAAGATGTTGCCGTGCAGATCGGTCGTGCCCATCACCGTCAGGGCGTACCGCTTCTTCGGCCGGGAGCCCTTCGCCGTCTCGGCGGCCTGCGCCGCCGGGGCGGTCACCGCACCGGCCACCGCCACCCCCGCTCCGGTCACGGCGGACTTGGTCAGGAACTTCCGACGGTTCAACGGCATGAGTGCTTCTCCCGGGCGAATTGGTCAACAACGCGCGTAGATTCTGACCTGGTCATGGCGAGCAGCAATAGACCCCGCAGGTTTCGATCTGATGACCCACGGGGGCCGTAACCAAGCAAGCGATGACAGAGTGGGACGTATGACCGCCCCTTCAGAGGAACTTCAGCCCGCCGTCCGCTACGGCATCCCCGACGCCCCCCGTATCGCGGTGCGCGGTGAGGCCCGCCTTGAAGTCGACCCCGAGATCGCCCGCATCGGCGTCACCGTGGCCTCCCGCGGCAAGGACCGCCGCGCCGCCCTGGACGACCTCACCCGCCGCAACGCCGCCGTCCTCGACCTGGTCAAGTCCTACGGCGACGCGGTCGAGCGCCTGGAGAGCGGCTCCTTCTCCATCACCCCGGAGCTCAAGGAGAAGGGCCGCGGCGAACGGATCCACGCCTACCACGGCCGCGTCCGCGTCTCCGCCGAGCTCAACGACTTCACGGCGCTCGGCGAACTCACCACACGACTGGCCGACTTGGACCTGACCCGGGTGGACGGCCCCTGGTGGGCGCTGCGCCCCGACTCGCCGGCCCACCGGGAGGCCCGGCAGCAGGCGGTGCGGGAAGCGGTGCAGCGGGCGCGGGAGTACGCGGAGGCCCTCGGCACCTCCCTGGCCGCGCTGGTGGAACTCGCCGACGTCGGCGCGGAGAACCCCCAGCCCTTCGCGGGCGCCGCCCCGGCCGGCCGCATGCGCTCCATGGCCTACGACGCCACCGAGGACACCGCGGCGGCCCCGCTCGACCTGGAACCCCAGCGGCAGCACGTCTACGCGCAGGTGAACGCGCGATTCACGATGGCGCCGCCGCGCCTGTGAACACGACGCTCCGAAGGAGTCCCCGGCGGGGTGTCGAATGCCTGGGCGAATGCTCATCGGAGCACCCCGCCGCACAATTCAACACTTGTCAATAGCCCTTCACGCAAAGGTTGTTGAGTCGTCATGCACGACCAATTCACTACCCGTCGGTAAGTCATAGGGTCGAAACATGCGCCGAGCGAAAATCGTCTGCACCCTGGGCCCCGCAACCGACTCGTACGACCAGATAAAGGCACTGGTCGACGCCGGAATGGACGTCGCCCGATTCAACCTCAGCCACGGCAGCCACGCCGATCACGAGGAGCGCTACGAGCGGGTGCGGAAGGCCTCCGACGAGACCGGCCGCAGCGTCGGCCTCCTCGCCGACCTTCAAGGCCCGAAGATTCGCCTCGGCCGCTTCACCGAAGGCCCCGTACTGCTTGAACGCGGCGACACCTTCACCATCACCGTCGAGGAGGGCGCGCAGGGCGACCGCCAGCAGTGCGGCACCACCTACGCCGGTCTGGCCGCCGACGTCACCGCCGGTGAGCGCATCCTCGTCGACGACGGCAAGGTCTGCCTGGAGGTCACGTCCGTCGACGGCCCGCGCGTCCACACCACGGTGGTCGAGGGCGGCATGGTCTCGGACAACAAGGGCCTCAACCTGCCCGGCGTCGCGGTCTCGGTGCCGGCCCTCTCCGAGAAGGACGAGGACGACCTGCGCTGGGCGCTGCGCACCGGCTTCGACGTCATCGCGCTGTCCTTCGTCCGCTCCGGCCGTGACATCGAGGACGTCCACCGCATCATGGACGAGGAAGGCCGCCGCCTCCCGGTGATCGCCAAGGTGGAGAAGCCGCAGGCCGTCGAGGCGATCGACGACATCGTGGCCGCCTTCGACGGCATCATGGTCGCGCGCGGCGACCTGGGCGTCGAGATGCCCCTGGAGCAGGTCCCGATCGTCCAGAAGCGCGCGGTCAAGCTGGCCAAGCGCAACGCCAAGCCGGTCATCGTCGCCACCCAGATGCTCGACTCGATGATCGACAACTCCCGACCGACCCGCGCCGAGGCCAGCGACGTCGCCAACGCCGTCATCGACGGCACGGACGCGGTGATGCTGTCCGGCGAGACGAGCGTCGGCAAGTACCCCATCGAGACGGTCCGCACGATGGCGAAGATCGTCGAGGCGGCCGAGGAGGACATCCTCGCCAAGGGCCTGCCGCCGCTGACCGAACGCAACAAGCCCCGCACCCAGCCCGGCGCCGTGGCCCGCGCCGCGGCCGAGATCGGCGACTTCCTCGGTGCGAAGTTCCTGGTCGCCTTCACACAGTCCGGCGACACCGTCCGCCGCCTCTCCCGCTACCGCTCGCCGATCCCGCTGCTGGCGTTCACACCGGAGCCCGCGACGAGGTCGCAGCTGAGTCTGACGTGGGGTGTGGAGACGTTCCTGGGTCCGCATGTGGACTCCACGGACGCGATGGTCGACCAGGTGGATGAACTGCTGCTGAAGTACGGCCGCTGCAAGAAGGGCGACGTCGTGGTCATCACCGCCGGGTCGCCGCCCGGGGTTTCCGGCTCGACGAACATGGTCCGCGTCCACCACATCGGCGAGGACGACAGCCCGAAGTAAAGAAGACGGAAAAAGAAGACGGAAAAGCGAAAAGGCCCCTCCCTTGGCGTCCATTGGAGGGGCCGCAATCGCGACCTTGAAATTGAAGGAAAAGTGCCCCGGGTCGGACTCGAACCGACACTGTACGGGTTTTGAATCCGTTGCCTGCTGCCAATTGGGCTACCGGGGCTCGAAGAATCAAAGGTTTCCCCCGACCCTCCGCGCGTCCACCATACCGTAGCTAGGTAGGCTCTTGGGAGCAGTACCCCTGCCCCTGAACGAGGAGCCCCCGTGACCGCCCCCGAGTCGCCCCAGCCCGTAGACGCGCCCGACGACGACAAGTCGCACGTGCCTCCGCTGACGACCCGTGTCGTCATCGCCGAGGACGAGGCACTGATCCGGCTCGATCTCAAAGAGATGCTCGAAGAAGAGGGGTACACCGTCGTCGGTGAGGCCGGAGACGGTGAGCAGGCCGTCGAGCTGGCCCGTGAGCACCGGCCCGACCTCGTCATCCTCGATGTCAAGATGCCCAAGCTGGACGGCATTTCCGCGGCCGAGAAGATCGCCGAGGAGTCCATCGCCCCGGTGCTGATGCTGACCGCCTTCTCCCAGCGGGACCTGGTCGAGCGGGCCCGGGACGCCGGCGCCATGGCGTACCTGGTCAAGCCCTTCAGCAAGAGCGACGTCGTGCCGGCGATCGAGATGGCCGTCTCCCGCTTCACCGAGCTGAAGGAGCTGGAGAAGGAGGTCGCCGACCTCACCCTGCGCCTGGAGACCCGCAAGCTGGTGGACCGCGCGAAGTCGATCCTCCAGACCGAGTACGGGCTGACCGAGCCCGCCGCGTTCCGCTGGATCCAGAAGACCTCCATGGACCGCCGGATGTCGATGCAGCAGGTCGCCGAGGCCGTCATCCAGGACGCCGACGAGAAGAAGGCCGCCAAGGGCTGACCCGCCCGAGCGCGTACGACGAGGCCCGCGTCCCCAGCTCAGGGGGCGCGGGCCTCGTCGTGTACGGGAATGCGCTCGGGCGATCAGTCCTCGCCGAGGTACGCCTTGCGCACCGACTCGTCGTGCAGGAGGTCCTGCCCGGTGCCGGAGAGGACGATCTTGCCGACCTCCATCACATGGCCGTGGTCGGCCAGGGAGAGCGCGGCCTGGGCGTTCTGCTCGATGAGCAGGATGGTGGTGCCCTGGGACTTGAGCTCCTGGATGGTCGCCATGATCTTCTGCATCATGATCGGGGAGAGACCCATGGAGGGCTCGTCGAGCATGAGCAGCTTCGGCCGGGACATCAGCGCCCGCCCCATGGCGAGCATCTGCTGCTCACCGCCGGAGAGGGTGCCCGCGGCCTGCTTCCTGCGCTCCCCGAGGATGGGGAACAGGTCGTAGGCCCGCTGGATGTCCTTCTCGATGGCCTCCTTGTCGTTGCGCAGGAACGCGCCGAGGCGGAGGTTGTCCTCGATCGTCATGCGGGGGAAGATGTGCCGCCCCTCGGGCGAGTGGGCGAGCCCCAGCGCGACGACCTTGTGGGCGGGGATCTTCTTCAGCGACTTGCCGTCGAACCTGATGTCGCCGGACACCGGCTGGAGGAGACCGGACAGGGTCCGCAGCGTGGTGGTCTTGCCCGCGCCGTTGGTGCCGATGAGGGTGACGACCTCGCCCGCGTTCACCTTGAACGAGATGCCCTTGACGGCCTCGATCTTGCCGTAAGCGACCCTGAGGTCCTCGACCTCGAGCAGTGCGGTCACTTCTCGTCCCCTTCCGTGGTGCTCTGCGCGTCGGCCTCGGCCTCCGCGGCCTCGACCTCGGCGGCTTCCTCCTTGCCGGGCGCGCCCTCGAAGGGCTCGCCCAGGTAGGCGGCGATGACGCGCTCGTCGGCCTGGACGACCTCGGCGGGGCCCTCGACGATCTTCTCGCCCTGGACCAGCACGGCGACCCGGTCACAGAGGTTCATGATGAACCGGATGTCGTGCTCGATGACGAGGACGGCGATGCCCTTGTCCCGGATGGCGAAGATCAGTTCCTCCGCCGCCCGGGTCTCCTGCGGGTTCATACCGGCGGTCGGCTCGTCGAGGAGGAGCAGACCGGGCTCGCTCGCCAGTGCCCGGGCGATCTCCAGCTTGCGCTGCTCGCCGTAGGGCAGGTTGCGGGCGAGGTGGTCGGCCTTGGCGGCCAGACCGGTGAACTCCAGGAGTTCCATGGCGCGGGCCCGGGACGCCTCCTCGGCCCTCTTGAAGCCGGGCAGGCGCAGCAGGGCCGACCAGAGGCCTTCCTTGGTGCGGGTGTGCCTGCCGACCAGCACGTTCTCCAGAACGGTCATGTTGGCGAAGAGCCGGATGTTCTGGAACGTACGGGCGATGCCGGCCTGGGTGACCAGGTGCGGCTTGGGCGGCAGGACGGTGCCCTTGTAGGCGACCTTGCCCTCGGTCGGCACGTACAGGCCGGTGAGGCAGTTGAAGAAGGTCGTCTTACCGGCGCCGTTGGGGCCGATGAGGCCGACGATCTCGCCGGTGTTCACCTTGAGGTCCACGTCGCGTACGGCGGTGAGGCCGCCGAAGCGCATCGTGACACCGGTGGCGTCGAGCACCGTGGTGCTGGTGGGTGCGGTCGTGGTGGTGGTCATGGCGGTCACGCCCCTGCCTTGGCGACGCCGGTCGCGCCTTCGGGCAACGGCTTGTCCTCCGGTACGTCGAGCTGTCCGGTCTCGTGGAATTCGAGCTGCTTCCTGCGGTCGGCGACCAGGCCTTCGGGGCGGAAGCGCATCAGCAGCATCAGGGCGATGCCGAAGAGGAGCAGCTGGTACTCCGCCATGAACTGGAGCTTGGCCGGGATCAGGTAGAGCAGCGCGGCGCCGATCAGCGGGCCGCTGATGGTGCCCATGCCGCCGAGGATGACGGCGGCGAGCAGGAAGGCCGAGTTCGGCGGGACGGACCCGGCGAACTGGTACTGCTCGGGGGTGACGCTGTACGACACGTGGGACTGCACGGTGCCCGCGAGGCCGGCGAGGGAGGCGCCGAGCGCGAAGGCGAGGAGCTTGAGGCGGAAGCCGTTGATGCCCATCGCGGTCGCGGCGGTCTCGTCCTCGCGGATGGCGACCCAGGCGCGGCCGATGCGGGACTCCGCCGAGCGGCGGAAGACCATCACGACGATCGCCGTGAAGACCAGCATCAGCAGGTAGTAGTTGGCCGAGCGGGTCAGCTCGTGACCGAGGACGTCGTGCGGGACTCCGAGGTTGAACCCGAAGATCTCCAGGTCGGGGATCTGCGGGATGCCGTTGGAGCCGTTGGTGACGTCCGGGCCGCTGTTGCCGTTCAGGTTGTTCATGGTGATGCGGAAGATCTCACCGAAGCCGAGCGTCACGATGGCGAGGTAGTCGCCGCGCAGCCGCAGGGTCGGGGCGCCGATCACCACGCCGAAGATCAGCGAGGCGGCGGCACCGGTGAGAACGGCCGCCCAGAAGGGGAACTCCACGCCGATGGTCGAGGCGGGGGATCCGGAGACCAGGGCGGCGGCGTAGGCGCCGACGCCAAGGAAGGCGACGTATCCGAGGTCGAGGAGGCCGGCGAGGCCGACGACCACGTTGAGGCCCAGGGCGACCGTGGCGAAGATGAGGATGTTCGCGCCGATGAGGGCGAACTGGTCGTTGGTCTGGGTGAAGGGGAAGCAGATCGCCGCCGCGAACGCGGCACCGAGGGTGACGTTGCGGTGCTTGGCGGTCAGGGCCGACAGCCGCTTCAGGAGGCCGGCGCGGGTGATGGCGGTGAAGCCGAACGCGGCGACGATCAGGAAGCCGATGAACAGCTCGGAGTACTCGGTGCCGATGCCGTACGCGAAGACGTACAGGCCGACGCCGAAGCCGCCGGCGATGATCAGGATCTCCGCCCAGGAGGGCAGTTCCTTGGCCCGGCCGGGGTCGGGGGCGGTGAGCGAGTGGCGGATCCGGCCCCAGAGGTTCGGGGTCGGTTCGCCCGCGCCGTAGGGCTGGTCGACCGGGAGGCCGAGGGCGCCGATCAGGGCGACGAGCGCGCCGATGCCGGAGACCCAGGCGCCGGGTTCCAGGTTGACCAGGCCGCCGAGTTCCTGGCTGATGGCGCCGATGGCGTAGCCCGTGGTTCCGAACACGCCGAGGGCGGCGAGCAGGACGGGGCTGTTCTTGCCGCCGGGGGTGAGCCAGCCGAGGCCCTTGATGCCGTAGCCGGAGAGGGCGAACAGCAGGGTCAGCGCGGAGCCGACGAGGGTGAGGACCTGGAGGCCGCCCGGGTAGCCGGTGACGGTCAGGTTGCCGGGGAACTCCCTGGTCCAGGTCCAGGCGAGGAAGGTGCCTATGAGGGCGAGGGCGGAGCCGGCGACCGTGATGCCGCGTGCCGCGGCCTGCGGCAGCGGGATGATCGGGGTCGCTTCAGCGGTGGACACCTTGGCGGTGTCGGTGCTCTTGTCCATGGGGATGTCGGTGGTCATGGGTATCACGCCCGATCCGCGACGCGTTCGCCGAGCAGGCCCTGTGGCCTGAACAGGAGGACGAGAATGAGCAGTGCGAACGCCCATACGTCCTTCCAGGCGCCGCCGCCGAAGAGGTCCATGCCGGGGACTTCGCCGATGTAGCCGGTGGCGAGGGACTCGGCCAGGCCGAGGACGATGCCTCCGAGCATGGCGCCGTAGATGTTGCCGATGCCGCCGAGCACGGCGGCGGTGAAGGCCTTGAGGCCCATCAGGAAGCCCATGCGGAAGCCGACCTGGCCGTTCTTCAGGCCGTAGGCGACCGCGGCGATGGCGGCGAACGCGGCACCGATGGCGAAGGCCATGACGATGATGCGGTCGGTGTTGATGCCCATCAGCTTGGCGGTGTCGGGGTCCTGTGCGGTGGCCTGCATGCCGCGGCCGGAGCGCGTCTTGGTGACGAACAGGCCGAGGGCGATCATGCACAGCGGGGCGGCTATGAGGACGAAGAGGTCACCGCGCTGGATGTTGGCGCCGAGGATTTCGATGGGGCCGCCGTGGAACTGCGGGAAGGGGTGGTCCTTCTTCGCGTCCGGGTACCACATCCATACGGCCTGCTGGAGGACGATGGACAGGCCGATGGCGGTGATGAGGGGGGCCAGCCGTGGCGCTGAGCGCAGTGGCCGGTAGGCGAAGCGTTCCGCCGCCGTGCCGACGGCGACCGATACGAGCACGCCGCCGATGATCATGAGCGGGACGGCGGCGCCGAGGCCGAAGCCTTCGGGGAGGACCAACCAGACGGTGAGGGCTCCGAAGCCCCCGACCATGAATATCTCGCCGTGGGCGAAGTTGATGAGCTGGACGATGCCGTAGACCATCGTGTAGCCGATCGCGATGAGTCCGTACATCGCGCCGAGGATGAGTCCATTGGCCAGCTGTTGCGGCAGTTCGTGCACCGCAGGGCCTCCGTGGAGTGGTTCGGATATGGCGCCGCGCGGGAGCGCTGGTGGGCGCTTCCCGCGCGGCCTGGATCAATGTGTGAGCTGGGGAGGGTTCTCTGACTCGTCCTTCGTCAGCCGAGCTTGGGTTCGCCGCTGAACTCGGGCGTCCAGGCGTTGTTCTTGACCTTGTACGCCGTCATCGTGTGGTTCGTGGTGTCACCGAACTCGTCGAAGGAGATGGTGCCGGTGACGCCGTCGAACTTGACCTTGGCCATGGCGTCCAGGACTGCCTTGCGGCCGTCGGACGGGAGCTTGCCGTCGTTGCCCTCGACCGCGATCTTGACGGCCTCGATGATGGCCCAGGTGGCGTCGTAGGTGAGGCCGCCGTAGGCCTCGTAGTCGTCCTCGTAGCCCGCGGCCTTGTAGTTCTTGATGAACGTCTTGGCGGAGTCGAGCTGCTCGACCGGCTTGCCCACCGAGGTGGCGAGGTCGCCCTCGGCCTTCTTGTTCAGCTTCGGGAACTCGCCGGAGTAGATGCCGTCGCCGCCCATGAGCGGGATGTTCTGGCCGCTGTCCTTGAGCTGCTGGCTCAGCGGGCCGGCGGCCGGGTACTCGCCGCCGTAGTACAGGGCCTCGGCGCCGGTCTTCTTGATCTTGGCGACCACGGCGTTGAAGTCACGGTCGTCGGGGTTGACGTGGTCGCTGCCGACGATCTGGCCGCCGAACTTCGTGAAGTTAGTCTTGAAGGAGGCGGCGAGGCCGGCGCCGTAGGTCTTCTGGTCGTCGATCAGGTAGACCTTCTTGATCTTCGCCTGGTTGTACAGGTAGTCGGCGGCGAAGGCGCCCTGGATCTCGTCCGTGGTGGCGGTACGGAAGAACGTCTTGAACTGGCGGACCGAGTCGCCGGTCTTCCAGCCGTCGCCCTGGGTCAGCTCCGTGCCGGTGTTGGCGGGGGAGACCTGGGTCAGGCCGGCGTCGTTGAGCGGCTTCTGCATCTGCTGCGAGACGCTGGAGTTCAGCGGGCCGACGACACCGAGGACGTCCTTGTCGCTGATGAACTTCTGGGCGTTCTGCTGGCCGACGGTGGGCTGCGCCTGGTCGTCGAGGGCCTCGATCTTGAACTCGACGCCCTTGACGAACTCCTGCTTGTTGGCCGTCTTGGCGGCGAGGTCGGCGGAGTTCTTGATGCCGAGGCCGAGGGCCGACAGGTCGCCGGTCGTCGGAGCGTCGACACCGATCACCACAGTGGTCTTGTCGCCGTTGCTGCTGCCGCCGTCGTCGTCACGCGACCCACAAGCCGTGAGTGTCAGCGATCCCGCCGCGAGCGCGGCGGTTATGGCGATGATCGAACGTTGACGCACGAATCAGGTCCTTTCCCTGGCACGGCGGCTCCCCGTGGAACGCGCCGAGTCGAGCGCTGGGTCGAAGTGACTTCGAATCCTGTAGCTCGGTGACTGGCGGTGACTCTAAGCGCGGGCGGGGAACATGGAGGAGGCTCTGACCAAGGCTGTGACGCTCTTGTTATGACACGGGGTAACGCAGAGCGGTGCTGAGTGGGGGGAAGAGTGGATTTCCAGCCGATTCGCCCTGTCCACATAGTGAGAACTCGCAGCGTTCGCGCGTAGCTCCTTCACGAGTGTTCACATGTTTTGGTGATTACCCGGATCGTTGTTGAACGTTACCCGAGGGCCTCCGCGGTGTTGTGGGGAGGGTGCTCGCGGTGGGGGATCCCTGGGTCTGTATTGCGGTTGTATTACGCAGAGTTACAGCTGGGGAATGGGTGCTCGCCACCCCTCGTCTTTTTCATGTACGGGGCACGAATCCTTTTCGTGTACGCGACACGAAAAACTGGAAGCCGGGATTTGGCCACTCAGCCCCATGGCCCTCCGGTCGGCTCGCCGTTTCGGTACCGCTCCTCGCACAGTTCGCGCGCCCGGCGGTCGATCAGCCGGTCGGCCGTCCGTGCGTCCGAGCGCTCACGCTCCGCCCGGGCGGCGTCCACGACCTTGCGGAGGATCTCGTACTGCCCGTCGGACAGGCCCATCGACTGGTAGTCCCCGTAGGTGTCCTCGGTGAGCGTCCGGCGCGACCAGTACCCGATGATCCGCGTGCACAACTGCGCGGGCGCGGTGGCCGCCGGAGAGGGAGATGGGGAGGAGGGCGGGGAGGGCGACTCGGCGCCGGTCCGGGGGCCGGTCGCGCCGCCCCCCGGGCCCGTGCCCCCGCATCCGGACGCCAACCCGGCGGCCAGGAGCGCGAGTCCGAGCGCTCCCGCCTTGGTGAGGGCTCCTCCCGACGTCATGCCCCGACGTTATGCCGCCGGGGGCTCGGGTTCAACGGCGTGAAGGTGTACGGGTGTTGTGGGTAAGGGGTGTGGGCCCCAAGGGAGTTGCCGGGGTGCCGCGTCCAGGGGGGTGCCGGGTTCAGCCCGCCGCCGACCGCATGTGCTCCCCGTCGCTCGGGTTCACGTCCCGCAGCAGACACGTCAGCCGCGCGCTGCACACCCGCCGCCCCGCCTCGTCGCTGATCACGATCTCGTACGTCGCCGTCGAGCGGCCCCGGTGCAGAGGCGTGGCCACACCGGTGACGAGGCCGGCGCGCACGCCCCGGTGGTGGGTGCAGTTGAGGTCGACGCCGACCGCGATCTTGGAGCTGCCGGCGTGCAGCATCGACCCGACCGACCCGAGGGTCTCGGCGAGCACCGCGGACGCGCCGCCGTGCAGCAGCCCGTACGGCTGGGTGTTCCCCTCCACCGGCATGGTCCCGACGACCCGCTCGGCGGACGCCTCCACGATCTCGACGCCCATGCGGGTGCCGAGGTGCCCGGCGGAGAACAGGGCCGGGAGGTCGACGCCGAGCGCGGCGTACTCGGCTATGACCTCTTGCGGGAACTTCACGTGCTGCTTCTCGCCCATGGGGCCCGGCTCCGTTCGTCGTGATCCGTCGGGGACGTGATCAGCGGATGACGTCGACTGAGCAAACGCTCAGTCGGTCGCCGATTGTTCCAGACGCACGACGACGGACTTGCTGGCCGGGGTGTTGCTGGTGTCCGCGGTGGCGTCCAGCGGGACGAGGACGTTGGTCTCCGGGTAGTAGGCGGCCGCGCAGCCCCGGGCGGTCGGATAGTGCACGACCCGGAATCCGGGCGCCCGCCGCTCCACGCCGTCCTTCCACTCGCTCACCAGGTCGACGTACGCCCCGTCCGCGACACCCAGTCCCCGCGCGTCCGCCGGGTTGATCATGACGACCCGGCGGCCGTTCCTGATCCCCCGGTAGCGGTCGTCGAGGCCGTAGATCGTGGTGTTGTACTGGTCGTGCGAGCGCAGGGTCTGCAGCAGCAGCCGGCCCTCGGGCAGCTTCGGGTACTCGACCGGGGCCGCGGTGAAGTTGGCCTTGCCGGTCGCCGTCGGGAAGCGCCGCTCGTCGCGCGGGGCGTGCGGGAGCGTGAAGCCGCCGGGGCGGGCCACGCGCGCGTTGAAGTCCTCGAAGCCGGGGATCACCCGGGCGATACGGTCCCGGATCGTCGCGTAGTCCTTCTCGAACTCCTCCCAGGGCGTGCGGCTGTCCTCGCCCAGCACGCGGCGTGCCAGGCGGCAGACGATGGCCGGCTCCGACAGCAGATGCGCGCTGGCGGGCTCCAGGCGGCCCCGGGAGGCGTGCACCATGCCCATGGAGTCCTCGACGGTCACGAACTGCTCGCCGCTGCCCTGGAGATCGCGCTCGGTGCGGCCGAGGGTGGGCAGGATCAGCGCACGGGCCCCGGTGACGGCGTGGCTGCGGTTGAGCTTCGTCGACACGTGCACGGTCAGCCGGGCGCGCCGCATCGCCGCCTCGGTGACGTCCGTGTCCGGCGTCGCGGAGACGAAGTTGCCGCCCATCGCGAAGAAGACCTTCGCCTCGCCGTCGCGCAACGCGCGGATGGCCCGTACGACGTCGTAGCCGTGCTCGCGCGGGGGCGCGAAGCCGAACTCCTTCTCCAGGGCGTCCAGGAACGCCGGGGCGGGCCGCTCGAAGATGCCCATCGTGCGGTCGCCCTGCACGTTCGAGTGGCCGCGGACCGGGCACACGCCCGCGCCCGGGCGGCCGATGTTGCCGCGCAGCAGAAGGAAGTTGACGACCTCGCGGATGGTCGGCACGGAGTGCTTGTGCTGGGTGAGGCCCATGGCCCAGCAGACGATGGTGCGCCGCGAGGCCAGGACCATCTCCATGGCCTTCTCGATGTCCGCGCGCGTGAGGCCCGTCGCCGTCAGGGTCTCGTCCCAGTCGGCGGCGCGGGCGGCCGCGGCGAACTCCTCGTAGCCGTGGGTGTGTTCGCCGATGAACTCCTCGTCGACGGCGCCCTCTGTCTCGAGGATGAGCTTGTTGAGGAGACGGAACAGGGCCTGGTCGCCGCCGATGCGGATCTGCAGGAACAGATCGGTGAGCGCGGCGCCCTTGAGCATGCCCTGCGGGGTCTGCGGGTTCTTGAACCGCTCCAGCCCGGCCTCGGGCAGCGGATTGACGCTGATGATCTTCGCGCCGCCCGCCTTGGCCTTCTCCAGTGCGGAGAGCATGCGCGGGTGGTTCGTCCCCGGGTTCTGACCGGCCACGATGATCAGGTCGGCCTTGTAGAGGTCCTCCAGCAGGACGCTGCCCTTGCCGATGCCGATGGTCTCGGAGAGCGCCGAGCCCGAGGACTCGTGGCACATGTTCGAGCAGTCCGGCAGGTTGTTGGTGCCGAGCTCGCGCGCGAACAGCTGGTAGAGGAACGCGGCCTCGTTGCTGGTGCGGCCGGAGGTGTAGAAGACGGACTCGTCGGGGGAGTCGCAGGCGGCGATCTCCTCGCCGATGATGTCGAAGGCGCGCTCCCAGCTCACCGGCTCGTAGTGCGTGCCCCCTTCGGGGAGGAACACGGGGTGGGTGAGCCGCCCCTGCTGCCCCAGCCAGTAACCGCTGCGCGTCGCGAGGTCGGCGACGGAGTGCGCGGCGAAGAACTCCGGGGTGACCCGGCGCAGGGTGGCCTCCTCGGCCACCGCCTTCGCGCCGTTCTCGCAGAACTCCGCCTTGTGCCGGTGGTCCGGCTCCGGCCAGGCGCAGCCCGGGCAGTCGAAGCCGTTCTTCTGGTTGACGCTCAGCAGCGTCAGCATCGTCCGCTTCACGCCCATCTGCTGCTGGGCGATGCGCAGGGTGTGCCCGATGGCCGGCAGCCCCGCCGCCGCGTGCTGCGGCTCCGCGACCTGAGGCGCGTCCTGCACCGGATCACCCTTGGGCGGCTTGGTGGCCATCGCGCGCTCTCCTTTGTGTACACGTGTGAGGTACATCTCCGATCCTCGCACGCGGGACCGACAACGGGGGCAGGGGGCCCGGGGAGGGAGTGCGGAGGGGGACCGACTGTCAGTGGGGCGTGGCAGGATCGGGGACGTGGCAGAGACAGCAGCGAAGCAGACCGACAACACCCCCGGCGGCAGCCGGCCGCGCCTGATGCTCATGGACGGGCACTCGCTGGCCTACCGCGCGTTCTTCGCGCTGCCCGCGGAGAACTTCACGACCGCGACGGGCCAGCCGACGAACGCGATCTACGGCTTCGCGTCGATGCTGGCGAACACGCTGCGCGACGAGGCGCCCACGCACTTCGCGGTGGCCTTCGACGTGTCCCGCAAGACCTGGCGCTCCGCGGAGTTCACCGAGTACAAGGCGAACCGCTCCAAGACCCCGGACGAGTTCAAGGGCCAGGTCGAGCTGATCGGCGAGCTGCTCGACGCGATGCACGTCTCACGGTTCGCGGTCGACGGCTTCGAGGCCGACGACGTGATCGCCACGCTCGCCACCCAGGCCGAGGCCGACGGCTTCGAGGTGCTGATCGTCACCGGCGACCGGGACTCCTTCCAGCTGGTCAGCGAGCACACGACGGTGCTGTACCCGACGAAGGGCGTCTCCGAGCTGACCCGCTTCACGCCGGAGAAGGTCTTCGAGAAGTACGGCCTCACGCCCGCCCAGTACCCCGACTTCGCGGCCCTGCGCGGCGACCCGTCCGACAACCTGCCGGGCATCCCGGGCGTCGGCGAGAAGACGGCCGCGAAGTGGATCAACCAGTTCGGCTCCTTCGCCGAGCTGGTCGAGCGCGTCGAGGAGGTCAAGGGCAAGGCCGGGCAGAACCTCCGCGACCACCTGGAGTCGGTCAAGCTCAACCGCCGGCTGACCGAGCTGGAGCGGGCCGTCGAGCTGCCCAAGACCGTCGCCGACGTCGCGCGCGTGCCGTACGACCGCAAGGCCGTCGCGATGATCCTGGACACCCTGGAGATCCGTAACCCCTCCCTGCGCGAGCGGCTCTTCGGCGTCGACCCCGGATCCGAGGAGGCCGAGGCCACCCCGATCGCGACCGACGGCGTGGAGATCGACGGCTCGGTCCTCGGCACCGGCGAGCTGGCCCCCTGGCTCGCCGAGCACGGCGGCGGGCTGCTCGGCGTGGCCACCGTCGACACCTGGGCGCTCGGCACCGGCTCGGTCGCCGAGGTCGCGCTCGCGGCCGCCGACGGTACGGCCGGCTGGTTCGACCCCTCGCAGCTGGACGAGGCCGACGAGAAGGCCTTCGCGGGCTGGCTGTCCGACGCCGACAAGCCGAAGGTCTTCCACAACGCCAAGGGCGCGATGCGCGTCTTCGCCGAGCACGGCTGGACCATCGAGGGCGTGCGCATGGACACCGCGCTCGCCGCCTACCTGGTCAAGCCGGGCCGCCGTTCCTTCGACCTGGACGCGCTGTCCCTGGAGTACCTGCACCGCGAGCTGGCCCCCGCCGCCGCGGCCGACGGTCAGCTGGCCTTCGGCGCGGACGACGGCGCCGAGGCCGAGGCGCTGATGGTCCAGGCCCGCGCGGTCCTCGACCTGGGCGAGGCATTCGAGAGCCGCCTGGAGGAGGTCGGCGCCGCGGACCTGCTCCGCGACATGGAGCTGCCGACCTCCGCCCTGCTGGCCCGCATGGAGCGGCACGGCATCGCGGCCGACCGGGCCCACCTGGAGGCCATGGAGCAGATGTTCGCGGGCGCCGTGCAGCAGGCGGTGAAGGAGGCGCACGCCGCGGCCGGGCACGAGTTCAACCTGGGCTCACCCAAGCAGCTCCAGGAGGTCCTCTTCGGCGAACTCGCCCTGCCCAAGACGAAGAAGACCAAGACCGGCTACACCACGGACGCCGACGCCCTGGCCTGGCTCGCCGGGCAGACCGACAACGAACTGCCGGTCATCATGCTCCGCCACCGCGAGCAGGCGAAGCTCCGCGTCACCGTCGAGGGCCTGATCAAGACGATCGCCGCGGACGGCCGTATCCACACGACCTTCAACCAGACGGTCGCCGCGACCGGCCGCCTCTCCTCCACCGACCCCAACCTGCAGAACATCCCGGTCCGCACCGACGAGGGCCGCGCGATCCGCCGGGGCTTCGTGGTCGGCGAGGGCTTCGAGTCCCTGATGACCGCGGACTACAGCCAGATCGAGCTGCGCGTCATGGCCCACCTCTCCGAGGACGAGGGCCTGATCGAGGCCTTCACCTCGGGCGAGGACCTGCACACCACGGCCGCCTCCCAGGTCTTCGCCGTCGAGCCCACCGCGGTGGACGCGGAGATGCGCCGCAAGATCAAGGCCATGTCGTACGGCCTGGCCTACGGGCTCTCCGCCTTCGGCCTCTCCCAGCAGCTGAACATCGACGCGGGCGAGGCCCGCGCCCTGATGGACGCCTACTTCGAGCGCTTCGGCGGCGTCCGCGACTACCTGCGCCGCGCGGTCGACGAGGCCCGGGCGACGGGCTACACGGCGACCCTCTTCGGCCGTCGCCGCTACCTCCCCGACCTCAACAGCGACAACCGCCAGCGCCGCGAGGCCGCCGAGCGCATGGCCCTCAACGCCCCCATCCAGGGCACGGCGGCGGACATCGTCAAGATCGCCATGCTGAACGTGGACCGTGCCCTGCGCGAGGAGAACCTCACCTCCCGCATGCTCCTCCAGGTCCACGACGAAATCGTCCTGGAGATCGCCCCCGGCGAGCGGGACACCGCAGAGCAACTGGTCCGCCGAGAGATGTCCAACGCCGTCCACCTCAGCGTCCCCCTGGGCGTCTCGGTAGGCGCGGGCCCGGACTGGGAGTCGGCCGCCCACTAGCCCCCGGACGCCCATGGATGCCGGGGCCGGCCACCCACCCGCCCCGGCATCCTGCGCATCTCGGGAGACGGCACTGCAGCGCCCCTGAAGGGGCGCGGGGAACTGCGCGACCAGCCACAAACCACCCGCACCCCCAAGCCCACCGCAACCAGGAACACGCTCAGGCACCCGCACCCGCACCCCCGAACCACCCCAACCCCCAACCAGCCACAACGCGAGGAACCCGGCCCAACCCCCGGAGGGACCCGTCACCCACGCGGCCCCCGCAAACACGCCCCACCCACCCGGCACCCGTAAGGATGCCGACATGGGTATACGCACGCTCCACCGCCGGCCGACCCCGGCACCGGCGCAAGCGACCGCCGACCATCCGCCGAGCCCGGCGCAGCCGCCCGTGGCCATCGACGCGAGCACCGCCCGCATCCCGGTCGACCTGACGACCGCGTGGCGGCAGACGGCGACAACGCTCCGCACCCGTCTCACCCACCGGACACAGGGGTGGTCCGCGCTGGCCCGCGGCTACGCCTCCCTCGCCCTCACCCTGCTCCCACGGTCCCGCCCCGGAGGGACCCGGCCCCATCCGAATCCCCACTGTCAGGCCCCTGAACCGGACGCCACACCCTGACGCCCACGGCATACAGCAGCAGCCCCAGCACGAGCCCCGCGCCCGCCCCGAAGCACAGCGTCGGGATCAGCTCCCAATACCTCGCGGTCGACCCCCAGTAGTCCCACCACCGCGACGCCCGCTGCACCGCCGCCACCGCGGCCAACCCGCCGATCACCGCGCAGGCCAGCCACCGGTCCCGTACCGAGAGCACCGGCACCCCGACCGGCGTGGCGGCAGGGGAGCGCCGTAGCGCCACGACGACGAACGCGGCGATGACGACCGCGGCGACCGCCGAACCGCCGTACTGGAGGTACCAGTACAGAGGCGACCCCGCGATCTCCTCGCCCAGCACGGGGAACAGCCGCATCCCCCAGCGGTCGAGGTGCGTGAACGCGTCCCACACGACATGGGTCAGCGCGCCGAGCGCGGCCGAGAGGTACCAGCGCGCCGCCAGCGACGGCCGCACGCGCGCGCGTGGCGCCCCGCAGCGCACCAGCGCGGCCGGCCGGCCCTGCCACCGGAGCGGCAGGAGGGCGACCAGGGGCTCGCGCAGCAGCAGCCACAGGCCCACCAGGGCCCAGGCGACCGCCACGTCGACCGTGAACACACCCGGGAACGAGTGCGTGACATCGCCGAACTCCATCGCCTCCGGCAGGACACTCGCCACGTAATAGGTCATGTCGGGCGAGAAGGAACCCGCTACCAGTACGGCCGGTACGAGCGCGCCCCGGCCGGTTCCGTCGGTGCGTACGGCGGGCAGTACGGCCGCCGCGTGGCTGAGCGTGAACGGCAACGGGCCTCCTTGTGCGGGGTGTTGAGGGGCCGGTCGGCCCGGTTGTCGGAGTGGTCAGTATGCGGGACGCCGCCGGCCGCTTCGGCGGGCGGAACCGTACATGGCCAACCGGTAAAAATCGGGCACCAACGGGTGCCCCCGCAAAGGAAGTTGTCGTAGGGTCGCCTGGGTCACCGTGCCGGGGAGCCCGGTCGAACAAGTGAACAGCGACAGAAAACGCGCCGCGAGGGCAACTGTCGCGGCGAGTCGATCGTCACAACAGGGGCGGGCTCGGCACGGCGAGCCCGGCAGACAGCGTCGGGCGCTCGGGCGTCCGCAGGAGGGGTCCATTTCATGGCGGCGCAATTCGGCAGGCTGCGCAAGGGGGCGGTGAACACCACCGTGGCCGCGGTCGCGGTGGCGGCGCTGGCCGCGTCCCAGGCTCCGGGAGTGACGACCGACGACGCCGGCAGACAGATCGCCACCGGAACCCAGCCCTCACCGGACACGGCCGCCGAGGACAGCGCGACCGGCAACTCGCCGTACTACACGGACCTGCCGCCGCTCCACAGCCCCAACCCCTCGCCGTCCGCCGACACTCCCGTCACCCCGGGCACCAGCGAGGCGGGCATCCCCGCGACAGTCCTCGACGCCTACAAGAAGGCGGAGACCGCGCTCCGGGAGGCCAAGCCCGGCTGCAACCTGCCGTGGCAGCTCCTCGCCGCCATCGGCAAGGTCGAGTCGGGCCAGGCCCGCGGCGGCCGCGTCGACGCGGGCGGCACCACGATCTCCCGGATCCTCGGCCCGCAGCTCAACGGCAACGGCTTCGCGAACATCGGCGACACCGACAACGGCGCCTACGACGGGGACAGCTCCTACGACCGTGCCGTCGGTCCCATGCAGTTCATCCCGTCCACCTGGGAGTGGGCCGGCCGCGACGGCAACGGCGACGGCAAGAGGGACCCCAACAACGTCTACGACGCCGCGCTCGCCGCCGGCCACTACCTGTGCCGCTTCGGCTGGGACCTGTCCACCCAGGGCGACCTCGACCGCGCGATCCTCAGCTACAACAACTCGCAGGACTACCTGAACCTCGTCATGAGGTGGCTGGAGTACTACCGCAAGGGCACGCACGAGATCCCGGACGGCACGGGCACCCTCCCGTCCGACCGCAGCGACGACTCGGCGGGCGCGAGCCCCACGCCGACGACTCCCGTCACGCCCACCACACCCACCGAGCCCGCCACGCCGACGACGCCGAGCAGCCCCCGGCCCGGTGACAACGGCGGCGGCTCCAGCAGCCCCGAGCTCACTCCGCCGGGCACCACCCCGCCGCCCGGCACCACGCCGCCCACGCCCACCGACACCGTCCACCACCTGGAGGACGCGGACACCGCGAAGCTCACGGCGATGGCGGGCGACACCTTCACCGAGCGGATCGGCACCCGCGCCGAGACCCAGGCCGGCAAGGCCGTCGCCAAGGTCCGGGTCCGCTTCACCATCACCGGCGACACCGACGCCACCTTCAGCACCGGCGAGAAGTACGCCACCGCACTCACCGACAGCACGGGCCGGGTCGTGGCACCCGCGCTGAAGGCGGGCGAGGACACCGGCGAGTTCGTGGTCCGCGCCACCGTCGTCGGCCGGGCGGTCGCCGGCCTCGACTACACGGCCACCGTCACCGAACGCGCCGCCGACACCCTGACCCGCACCAGCGACACCGCGCTGACCTGCACCCCGGGCGGCGAGTTCGCCGACCAGGTCGAGGTGAAGGCGACGTACAAGGGCGCCGTGGCGGACAAGGTCGCGGCCACCGCCACGCTCATCAAGTCGGCGGACGACCCGGCCGAGAACGACAAGGGCCCCTACTTCAAGGACGCCGACGGCAAGACCGTACGCACCCTGACCGGTCTGACCACGGACGCCAACGGCCTGCTCAAGCTGCCGAAGCTGTACGCCGACGACACCACGGGCACGTTCCTGCTCCGCGTCAACACCGCGGGCGGCGCCACCCTGACCGTCGAACTGAAGGTCGCGGCGGCCGACACGTCGCCCAGCCCGGCCCCGTCGGAGTCGGCATCCGGGTCGGCGTCGGCCAGCCCGACCGCGTAGGCCCCGCGGGATCCGAACGAGGGGCGCCCTTCCGCCACGGCGGGCAGGGCGCCCCTCGCGCATGTGCGCGACGTGTTCTCATCTCGCCCGCCCGTTGCTACGGTGCCGAACCTGACGAAGTATCAGATGCCCTGGCTCCGGGATCCCGGGAGGCCCGTATGCGCGCCCTGATCGCCGCCGCGACCGGCCTCGCCGTCGCGCTCGCCCTGGTGTTCACCATCACCGCGCTCGGCAGCCCGGCCGGCGAGACATCCCCCAAGCCGCTGCTCACGACGGTGCCCGCACACCCGTAACCGCCCGTCCGACCGTCTGCCCGACCGGGAGGGAGGCCGAGATGCGCCGCAAGGCCGGCCTGATCCTGCTCGCCCTCGCCGTGTTCTTCACGGCCCTGTCCCCGCTGCTGCGCTGGTACGCCTTCCCGCGCCTGGCCAAGATCCCGGCCAACCAGTACCAGGACATGGTCCTGGAGGCGAAGGACGCCACCCTCCTCGACTACGGCACCATGCAGGCCCGCAAGGTCCCCGAGGTCACCATCGTGCAGACCCTCAAGGGAAACGTCGAGGAGTCCGAGAAGATCGAGAAGACGGCGGGCAGGGACGTGGTCGTCTGGGACGGCCTGTCCTACGTCGTCGGCCCCGACGGCAAGATGGTCTCCAAGATCCCCGAGCGCTACATCTTCGACGCCCACACCCAGGAACCCGTCCACGCCACGGGCGAGATGGTCGACGGCGACCCGGTCAAGCGGCAGGGCATCGAGTTCAAGTGGCCCTTCCTGACGGAGAAACGGGACTACCAGTACTTCGACGCGCAGGCCCGCGTCACCGCCCCCATCCACTACAAGGGCACCCAGAACTTCCGCGGCGTCGACGTCTACTACTTCGAGCAGACCATCCCCTGGACGAAGGTCCGGTTCCCCAGGACGATGCCGGTCGAGGGCATCACCCCGGAGTCGGTCGCCAAGACCGGCACGACCCGCTGGTACACCACCGTCCGCAAGTTCTGGGTCGAACCCCTCACCGGCGCCCCCGTCTACGGCGAGGAGATCCACAAAGAAGAGCTGCGCGGCGGCACCCTCCTCGGCGGCCGGGACAAGGTCACGGCGTTCGCCGGCCATGTGAAGATGCGCGAGGACTACATCGAGTCCACGGTCGACCTGGTCAAGTCCAACCGCACGCTGCTCCTGCTGCTGACGTCGTACCTGCCCTGGGGCTTCCTGGCGCTCGGCCTGCTGCTCCTGGCGCTCTCCCTCTACCTGGAGGCACGCGGCCGCCGCCCCGGCGACCCCGAGCCCACGAAGGACAGCGAGCCCGAACCGGTCACCGCCTGAGCCGGGCGTTGGTGTGCCGGGTCGGCTCGGCGCCGGCCGGGTCCTCGGGCCAGGGATGCTTCGGATAGCGCCCGCGCAGTTCCGCCCGTACGCCCTTGTAGCCGTCCCTCCAGAAGGAGGCGAGGTCGGCGGTGACAGCGGCGGGGCGACCGGCGGGGGAGAGCAGATGGACGAGGAGCGGCACCCCGGCGACGGACGGCGACTCCTGCAACCCGAACATCTCCTGCAACTTCACGGCGAGCACGGGCTGTCCGGGATCCCCGTAGTCGATCCGGATTCTGGACCCACTCGGCACGGCGATGCGCTCGGGCGCCAACTCGTCGAGCCGCCCTGCCTCCCCCGACGCCCACGGCAACAAGCGGGCGAGCGCCTGCCCCGCGTCGATCCGCCCGAGGTCGGCCCGCCTCCGGGCGCGCCCCAGCTCGGGCTCCAGCCACTCGTCCACGCGCGCGTGCAGCGCGTCGTCGGACACGTCGGGCCAGGGATCGCCGAGGCGCAGCCGGAGAAACGCGAGCCGTTGGCGCAGCACGAGGGCATCGGCAGTCCACCGCAACAGGCCGAACCCTTCCTGCCGCAGCCCGTCGAGGAGCGCGTCGCGTACGAGTACGGGGTCGGCGTCCCGCAAGGGCCGCGCCGCGAGCTCGATCGCCCCGAGCCGCTCGACCCGCCGGGCGACGACGTCCCCGTCGGCCCAGTGGACCTCCTGGCTCTCGCCGTACAGCGAGGCCGCCGCCGAGCGGGCCATGTCCTCGTCCACCACGGCGGCGAGCTGCACACGCGCGTGCCCCTTGCCGACCGGACGGTCCGCCACGGCCACGGCGAGCCACGGAGCACCGCGCAAGGGGCTGCCGTCGGCGAGCTCGGCGCGGGTGCCGGAGGCCATGAGGTAGGAACCGCCGTCGGCCCTGGCGACGCGCTCGGGGAAGGCGAGAGCGGCGACCAGGCCCACGGCGCGGTCGTCCACGTCACCCGCCGGAGCGCTCTCACCGCCCGACCGCAGCCGCCGCACCTCCGCACGCCAGCGCCCCGCATACGCGTCCCCGCCCCGCCGAGCCGCCCTTAGCGCGGCCGCCAGGTCGTCGCCGTACTCCCGCGGAGCCTCCTCGCTCAGCAGCGCCACCACCTCGGCACCGCCCGCACCGGACGTGTCCAGCAGCGCCCGCCCCAGCCGGGGATGCAACCCCAGCCGGGCCAGCTCGGCGCCGCGAGTCGTGGCCCGCCCGTCGGAGTCGACCGCGCCGACGGCGGTCAGTACGCTCCTCGCCGCCGCCATCGCCCCGCCCGGCGGAGCGTCCAGCAGCGCCAGCCCCGACGCGTCGGGATCGCCCCAGCACGCCGCCTGCAACGCGAACGCCGTCAGGTCGGCCACCTTGATCTCCGGCGACGGGAAGCGCGGCAGCCGCGCGTCCTCGGCCTCCGCCCAGCACCGGTACACCGCCCCCGGCGCCTCACGCCCGGCCCGCCCCGCCCGCTGCCGCCCGGCCGCCTGCGAGGCCCGCACCGTCGCCAGCGCGCTCAGCCCACGCGCGTGGTCGACGCGAGGCTCCCGCGCCAGCCCGGAGTCGACGACCACCCGCACCCCGGGAACCGTCAGCGACGACTCCGCCACGGACGTCGCCAGCACCACCCGGCGCCGCTCCCCACCGGCCAGCACCGCGTCCTGCACGGCCGCCGACGCCCGCCCGTGCACCTGCAACACCTCGACGTCCCCGAGACCCCCCAGCTGCCCGGCCACCCGCGCGATCTCGCCCACGCCCGGCAGAAAACACAGCACGTCCCCCGCCCGCTCGGCCAGCGCCCGCCGCACCACCGACGCCACATGCGCCAGCAGCGCCGGATCGACCCGCATCCCGTGCGGCGGCCGTACGGGACGCGCAGGCGGCGCCCACACCACGTCCACGGGATGCGAGCTGCCCTCGGCCTCGACGACCGGCGCGTCACCCAGCAGCCGCGCCCACCCCTGCGCGTCCGTAGTGGCCGAAGCGGCCACCAGCCGCAGCTCCGGCCGCAGCGCCTGCCGTACGTCCCACAGGAACGCGGCCACCGTGTCCGCGTCCAGATGCCGCTCGTGGCACTCGTCCAGGACCACGACGTCCACGCCCGCGAGCTCCTGGTCGCGCTGCAACCGCTGGAGCAGCACCCCGGTCGTGACGACCTCCACGCGCGCGCGGCGCCCGACGACCCGCTCCCCGCGCACGGTGTAGCCGACGCTCTCGCCGACCTTCTCGCCCAGCAGCCACGCCATCCGCCGCGCGGCGGCCCGGGCGGCGATCCGCCGGGGCTCGGCCACGACCACCCGCCGCGCCGGCCCGTCGCCCAGCAGCCCCGCCAGGGCCAGTGGCACCAGCGTCGTCTTGCCGGTGCCGGGCGGCGCGACGAGCACCGCGGTGCCGTGCGCGTCCAGGGCGTCGGTCAGGCCGGGCAGGGCACCTCGTACGGGCAGCGCGTCCAGGGCGTCGTAACGGATCACGCTCTCAGTCTCTCCCCCAGCCTCCGGCCGGGGGTGCCCCCATCTCGCTTCGCTCGCAGACGAAGATCGCCGTCCCCGGGATGAGGTTTCCGCGCAGAGGCGACCAGCCGCCCCACTCGGAGGTGTTCCAGGCCGGCCACTCCGGCTCCACCAGGTCCACCAGCCGGAAGCCCGCCGCCACGACGTCCCGGACCCGGTCGCCGACCGTCCTGTGGTGCTCCACGTAGACCGCGCGGCCCTCCTCGTCCTGCTCGACGTAAGGCGTGCGGTCGAAGTAGGAGGCCGAGACGGACAGACCCTCCGGGCCCGGCTCGTCGGGGAACGCCCAGCGGATGGGATGCGTCACGGAGAAGACGAGACGCCCTCCCGGCCGCAGCACCCGGCGCACCTCCTTCAGCACCAGCACCGGGTCGGCGACGAACGGCAGCGCGCCGTACGCCGAGCACGCCAGGTCGAAGGAGGCGTCGGCGAAGGGCAGGGCGCCGGCGTCGGCGCACACCAGGGGGAACGCGCTCCCGATGCGCAGGGCGTGCTGGAGCTGGCGGTGGGAGATGTCCAGGGCGACCGGACGGGCCCCCTGCGCGGTCAGCCAGCGCGAGCACTGGGCCGCGCCGGCGCCGATCTCCAGGACATCCTTTCCCTTGAGGTCCTCCGGCGGACCGAGCAGCTCGGCCTCCACCTCGTCCAGGCCCTCGGGCCCCCAGACGAACCGGTCGTCGCCGAGGAACGTGCCGTGCTCGGTCTGGTACTCGTCCGCGTTCCGGTCCCACCAGCCACGGTTGGCGTGCGAGCTCTCCGCGACGCCGGACTCACGGCGCGTGGCCTCCGGTTCGTACTCTTGGATGATCGGCTCCCTCGTCGTACTCTTCCGTCACCTGAATGCCACGGCCCCTCACGGCGGCCTCACGGCGGTGTCACAAAAGGGGTGCTCCAAGGCCTGCGTGGCCTCAGGAGACAGGTTTTGTGCCGGTTATGCGGCGATCCGCCCCGGGTGGGCGGCTTCGCGCATTGACCCTGTCCGGCTGCCCCCGTATGCTACAAGTTGCGCTGCGGGCCTGCGCACCTCAGACGTAGCAGGCTGCGCTCGCATCTGTTGTATGTCCCCTCGGTTGTCGAGGCGCCACCGGATTTCTGTGGCGCTTCCTAGGCTGTCCGGCTTCTTCAGAGCGATACGGGCTCCCGGCGTAGCAGTACCTACGACTTCAATGTCCGTACCGGAGCCCTTTCCCACATGACGAGCAGCACCGAGACCACCGCCACCACCCCGCAGGTAGCGGTCAACGACATCGGTAACGAGGAAGCCTTCCTCGCCGCGATCGACGAGACGATCAAGTACTTCAACGACGGCGACATCGTCGACGGCGTCATCGTGAAGGTCGACCGGGACGAGGTCCTGCTCGACATCGGTTACAAGACCGAAGGCGTTATCCCGAGCCGCGAGCTCTCGATCAAGCACGACGTCGACCCCAACGAGGTCGTCGCCGTCGGTGACGAGATCGAGGCCCTTGTTCTCCAGAAGGAGGACAAGGAAGGCCGCCTGATCCTCTCGAAGAAGCGCGCCCAGTACGAGCGTGCCTGGGGCACCATCGAGAAGATCAAGGAAGAGGACGGGATCGTCACCGGTACCGTCATCGAGGTCGTCAAGGGTGGTCTCATCCTCGACATCGGCCTCCGTGGCTTCCTCCCGGCCTCCCTGGTCGAGATGCGCCGCGTCCGCGACCTCCAGCCCTACGTGGGCAAGGAGCTCGAGGCCAAGATCATCGAGCTGGACAAGAACCGCAACAACGTGGTCCTGTCCCGCCGTGCCTGGCTGGAGCAGACCCAGTCCGAGGTCCGCCAGACGTTCCTCACCACCCTCCAGAAGGGTCAGGTCCGTTCCGGCGTCGTCTCCTCGATCGTCAACTTCGGTGCCTTCGTGGACCTGGGTGGCGTCGACGGTCTGGTCCACGTCTCCGAGCTCTCCTGGAAGCACATCGACCACCCGTCCGAGGTTGTCGAGGTCGGCCAGGAAGTCACCGTCGAGGTCCTCGACGTCGACATGGACCGCGAGCGTGTCTCCCTGTCGCTGAAGGCGACCCAGGAAGACCCGTGGCAGCAGTTCGCCCGGACCCACCAGATCGGTCAGGTCGTCCCGGGTAAGGTCACCAAGCTCGTTCCGTTCGGTGCGTTCGTCCGCGTGGACGAGGGCATCGAGGGTCTGGTCCACATCTCCGAGCTGGCCGAGCGCCACGTGGAGATCCCGGAGCAGGTCGTCCAGGTCAACGACGAGATCTTCGTCAAGGTCATCGACATCGACCTCGAGCGTCGTCGCATCAGCCTCTCGCTGAAGCAGGCCAACGAGTCCTTCGGTGCCGACCCGGCCTCGGTCGAGTTCGACCCGACCCTGTACGGCATGGCCGCGTCCTACGACGACCAGGGCAACTACATCTACCCCGAGGGCTTCGACCCCGAGACCAACGACTGGCTCGAGGGCTACGAGACCCAGCGCGAGGCGTGGGAGTCCCAGTACGCCGAGGCGCAGACCCGCTTCGAGCAGCACCAGCAGCAGGTCATCAAGAGCCGCGAGGCCGACGCTGCCGCTGCCGCCGAGGGTGGCGACGCCGCGGGTGCGGCTCCGGCCGCGGGTGGCGGTTCGTACTCCTCCGAGGGTGCGGACACCTCCGGTGCGCTGGCGTCGGACGAGGCGCTTGCCGCGCTGCGCGAGAAGCTGGCCGGCGGCCAGAGCTGAACGCTGGCTCGCTGAGGCCTAGCAGCTGACTGAGGGGCCGTACCTTTCGAGGTGCGGTCCCTCAGGCGTTTGTACGTTGCCTATCGTGTGCCGGCCGGTGGGGGCTTGTCGCGCAGTTCCCCGCGCCCCTAGAAGCGGGGCGTTGTCCGTGCCGTTCTCTGTGATCTTGAGCTTTCTCTTTGGGAATGCCGCCGCCCGTAAGGGCGTTGTGACGTACGGACACGAGGAGGAGCGGTCACTGTGCTTGATCCGCAGGGTTTGTACACGTGGGAGCCGAAGGGGCTGGCTGTCGTCGACATGGCGCTCGCCCAGGAGTCGGCCGGTCTTGTCATGCTCTACCACTTCGACGGATACATCGACGCGGGTGAGACCGGCGACCAGATCGTCGACGGACTCCTGGACTCACTGCCCCACCAGGTCGTCGCCCGCTTCGACCACGACCGGCTGGTGGACTACCGTGCCCGCCGACCGCTGCTGACGTTCAAGCGCGACCGCTGGACCGGGTACGAGGTGCCGGGCATAGAGGTACGGCTCGTGCAGGACGCGACCGGGGCGCCGTTCCTGCTGTTGTCCGGGCCCGAGCCGGACGTGGAGTGGGAGCGCTTCGCCGTGGCGGTCAAGGAGATCGTGGAGCGGCTCGGGGTGCGCCTTTCGGTGAACTTCCACGGCATCCCCATGGGCGTCCCGCACACCCGTCCGGTCGGCGTCACCCCGCACGGCAACCGCACCGACCTCGTCCCCGGCCACAGCAGCCCCTTCGACGAGGCGCAGGTGCCCGGCAGCGCCGAGGCCCTGGTCGAGTACCGGCTGATGGAGGCCGGGCACGATGTGCTGGGCGTCGCCGCGCACGTCCCGCACTACATCGCCCGCTCCGCCTACCCGGACGCCGCACTGACCGTCCTGGAGACCGTGACCGCGGCGACCGGGCTGGTCCTGCCCGGCATCGCGCACTCCCTGCGCACGGAAGCCCACCGCACACAGAACGAGATCGACCGGCAGATCCGCGAGGGCGACGAGGAGCTCACCACCCTCGTCGAGGGCCTTGAGCACCAGTACGACGCGATGGCGGGTGCCGAGTCCCGGGGCAACATGCTCGCCGAGCCGGTGGACATCCCGTCGGCGGACGAGATCGGGCGGGAGTTCGAGCGGTTCCTGGCGGAGCGCGAGGGCGACAACTGAGGGGGCTGGTCCCTGCCGGGTGCGCTGTCAGTGGCAGGGCCTAAGCTTCGGGACATGCTGAAGGTGGGCCTGACCGGGGGCATCGGTGCCGGTAAGAGCGAGGTGTCGCGGCTGCTCGTGGAGCACGGGGCCGTGCTGATCGACGCGGACCGGATCGCCCGCGAGGTCGTCGCGCCCGGTACGCCCGGGCTCGCCGCCGTCGTCGAGGCGTTCGGTGAGGACGTGCTCGCCGCGGACGGCAGCCTCGACCGGCCCAAGCTGGGCTCGATCGTCTTCGCCGACCCCGACCGGCTCGCCGTGCTGAACTCGATCGTGCACCCCCTCGTCGGTGCCCGCTCCCGCGAACTCGAAGAGGCCGCCGCCGAGGACGCCGTCGTCGTGCACGACGTCCCACTCCTCACGGAGAACGGCCTCGCGCCGCTGTACGACCTCGTGGTCGTCGTCGACGCCGGCCCCGAGACCCAGCTCGACCGCCTCGTCCGGCTGCGCGGCATGACCGAGGAGGACGCACGCGCACGCATGGCGGCGCAGGCGACGCGTGAGCAGCGCCGGGAGATCGCGGACATCGTCATCGACAACGACGTACCGCTGGAGGAGCTCCAAAGACGCGTGAAGGACGTGTGGGACGAGCTTGTGCGCCGAGCCCATGCGGCACAGGGGAGCCGGTAGTCCCGGTAGTCCCGGGCGTCCCGGGCGTCCCAGGAATAGCGGCGGCCCGTTCGCGCGTTGAAGCCCTCCAGCGAGGGAAGGACATTGCCGTGCCCGAGACCAGCGGTTCGACCGGACGTACTCCGGAGACGCATGTCATCGACTACCGCGCCGCCGAGCAACTGCTCGCCGCGCGGGACCCGCGGGGCGCGGTGAAGCTGCTCGACGAGGTCATCGCCGTCCACCCGGAGAACACCGCCGCCCGGCTGCTGCGCGCCCGTGCCTTCTTCGCCGCCGCGCAACTGCGACCCGCCGAGCTGGAGTTCACCATCGTCCTGGAGCGCGAGCCGGACAACGCGTTCGCGCACTTCGCCCTTGCCCGGACCTATGAGCGACAGGGCCGGGGCGGCCAGGCCAAGCGCCACTTCCGGCTGGCCGCCGCGCTCGACCCGAACCCGCAGTACCTCAAGGCGGCCCGGTTCGACGCGTGAGGGGCGGCCAGGGGGGATGAGGCTTCGGTGAGTCTTCGGTGCGGCGGGCGGGACTTTCGTAGCACGCCCCTAGGCGCGGCGGTCCTCCGGCGGTGGCCGGTGGGGTCGGTTCTCGGGTGTCCGGCCGTAGGGACGGCTCTCGGGCGGGAGATACGGCGGTATGTCGCGGCCGGGCTGGTAATGCGGGCCCTGGCGGATGTGTCTGAGGACCATGGCCGTGTCGATCGTGATCACCAGCCACAGCGCCGCGCAGGCCGCGGCCCAGCCGGGACGCCCCGCCAGCGCGAACGCGGCGGTGCCGAAGACCGTCCAGACCAGGCCCCACACGCACAGCCAGAAGCGGGCCCGCAGTGCACTGCGCGCTGTCGTCGGCTCACTGCCCGTACGCATCGGGATCACCACTCCTACTTGAAACGTACTCCTCGTACTCCTCGCAGGGGGCCGCGTGCTGCCGGACACCGATGAACTGGCCGAGGTGCTGCTCGACCTCGGAGTACCCCACGAGGACATCAACGACCTCGTGCGGATGGCCCGACGGGTGACCGACGACCCGGAGCTGCGCCAGGTGCTGGAGCGGTCCGTCGACGAGCTTGTCCAGGGGATGGGGGAGGTCGGAGGACCGGTCGACCTGCCCGACCTGGACTGGGCCTCGGGCGCTCTGCAGCGCTGCTTTCCCGTGTACGTCTTCGTCGCGGCCCTGCCGGCCACGCGCGCGTACCACCGCGAGCACGGCGTCCCGGCCGACGTCACCCGGCGCACCCTCGCCGACCTCGGGCGGAACATGGCCGTGTTCCGCAGGCGGTACGGCCGGGCGGGGGTGCAGGCCCCGTGGTGGCTCGTCCATCACTTCCGTGGCGAGCTGTACCAGTTGGGGCGGTTGCAGTTCGAGCGGGCGCGGCTCGGGCAGCGTACGGGGACAAGGCTCGCGGCGGCCGGGCTCGACGTACGTCCGGGCTCGCGCTGCCTCAACCTGCACATCCCCGACTTCCGCGGGCCCCTGTCCCCGGCCGCGGTCGACCGGTCCCTGGAGCTGGCCCGGGAGTTCTTCGCCCTGTGCTTTCCACAGGAGCGGTACCCGGTGGTGCTCTGTCACTCCTGGCTGCTGGACCCGCAGCTCAGGAAGTACCTTCCCGGGGACTCCAACATCGTCCGGTTCCAGGAGCGCTTCGGCGTCGCCCGCGAGGACCGGGAGCCGTCCGACACCGAGCCGGTCCAGTTCGTCTTCGGCGACCCGGAGCTGCCGGTCGAGAGCCTGCCGCGCCGCACGGCGGTGGAGCGGGCCGTCGGGGACCATCTGCGGGCGGGCGGGCACTGGTACATCGGGCACGGGTGGCTGCCGTTCGAGCCGTTCGAGCCGTTCGACGGAAGTGCGTGAATTCGCTTCGTACGGCGATGAGTTCCGGGGCGACGCCCGGTCTACCTCTGTGACAGCACGACGGACCGCTTGACCGCTTCACGAGGAGACCCCCATGTCCGAGACCACCGCCTCCGCTCCCGCCGGCACGACCGCCACCGTCACCGCCATCGCCATCGCCATCGCCGAGTCCGCGACCCCTCGCGGTCGCCGGGCCCGTATCGCCCTGCGCGGCCTGCAGATAGTGCTCGCTCTCTTCTACGCGGTCGCGAGCGCGCTGCCCAAGCTGATCGCGCACCCGTCGGCCGCCGAGAGCTTCCAGGAGATAGGCTGGGGCAGCGCGGGCATGTACGCCATCGGTGTCCTCGAACTGGCCGGTGCCGTCGCCCTGTTGATCCCGGCCCTCCAGTCGGTGGCGGCGGTCGCGCTGAGCGCGCTGATGGTGGGCGCCTTCGTCGTCCAGATGACGTACTTCGACGGCGAGTACGCCATCACCCCGCTCATCCTGATCCTGCCGCTCGCCCTCATCGCGTGGGCGAGGCGAGGCTCGAACGCGGAGCTACTGCGGTTGGTGCGGCGACGGGCCTGACAGCTCTGACGGGACTGAGGGGCTGACGGGGCTGACGGGGCTGACGGGGCTGACGGGGCTGACGGGACTGACGGGACTGACGACGGAGTTGAACGGCGTGGTGGCGTCCGGTGGGCCGAGAGCCCGGTCGGACGCCACCGCCGTATGTCGTTCGCGTGGGTCGCCAGCCGCCGGTCAGCAGCCGTATGTCACCGCCCGCGGGGCTGTCCGCTGCCGCCGTCCATGAGGCCGCGCAGGCGTTCCATCTCGCGTCGGTCCCGCTTGGTCGGCCGGCCGGTGCCGCGGTCGCGGAGGCCGGCCGGGGCGACGGCCTCGCGCGGCGGGGGAGGGGGCGAGTTGTCGACGTAGCACTGGGCCGCCACCGGCGCCCCGACCCGTTTGCTGATGAGCCGCTTGACGATGACGATCCGCTCCCGGTTCTCCTGCCGCAGTCGCACCTCGTCGCCGACGCGCAGCGCGTGGGAGGGCTTCACGTTGTGGCCGTTCACGCGCACGTGGCCGCCCTTGCAGGCGGTGGCGCCCATGGAGCGGGTCTTGACCAGGCGTACGGACCAGATCCAGCTGTCGATCCGTACGCTCTCGCCGCTGCGCGCACCGGCGGCCTCGGCGGCGGCCACGGCCGCGGCGACCTGCGGGTCGACGGTCGGTTCCGGGTCGGCCGTGCCGGGCCGTCCCTCGGCCGTGCCGCCGCTCGTCCCCTTGTCGTCCTCGTCATCCTCGGAAGCCATGCCTCGACCTTAGCCCGCACCGGGGGCCGCGACGGCTGTACCGGTGCGGGTGTGACTACGGTGGAAACGTGGACGCCCTCACTGACCTCGACCGACGGATCGCGGGCTGTCGGGCCTGCCCGCGTCTTGTCGACTGGCGTGAGGAGGTGGCCCGCACCAAACGCGCCGCCTTCGCCGACCAGACGTACTGGGGCCGCCCGGTGCCGGGGTTCGGCCCGCCGGACGCCCGGCTGCTGATCGTCGGGCTCGCCCCCGCGGCCCACGGCGGCAACCGGACCGGCCGGATGTTCACCGGGGACCGCTCCGGGGACGTGCTGTACCAGGCGCTGTACGACGTGGGCCTCGCCTCGCAGCCCACGTCGGTCGCCGTCGACGACGGGCTGGAGCTGTACGGCGTACGGGTCACGGCCCCGGTGCACTGCGCTCCGCCCGCGAACAAGCCCACGCCGGGGGAGCGGGAGACCTGCCGGTCCTGGCTCGTGCGGGAGTTGGGGCTGTTGCGGCCGACGCTGCGGGCGATCGTGGTGCTGGGGGCCTTCGGCTGGCAGGCGACGTTGCCGGCGCTGGTGGAGGCGGGGTGGAGTGTGCCCCGGCCGCGGCCGGCGTTCGCGCACGGGGCGCGGGTTGCACTGGACGGTGCCGGTGGTCTCGACGGGCTCGACCTCTTCGGGTGCTTCCATGTCAGCCAGCGCAACACCTTCACCGGCCGGCTGACCCCCGAGATGCTGCGGGACGTGTTGAGCTTGGCGGCGCGAGCAGCCTCTCTCACCTGAAATTGAAGCGACCGGACGACCGTGTGGACGTTACGTTGCCCGGATGCCTCTCGGGCAGTTCTTCCCGGAGGCCTTCGAGCGGTTCGTCGCCGAGGTGCCGGAGGCCGAGCGGGTGGGGAACCTCGCCGCCGCGTCCAGTCGGCTGATCGAGTCGCCGGATCCGGAGGTGCGGGCGCGGGCGGCGCGCGCGTGGACCGACTGGGAGACGGCCGTGGCCGCCGCACCGCCGCGTTCCGTCCCGCGCTACGAGGATCCGGTGTTCCGCATGGGCTTCGCGCGCACCGTGACGCACTACTGGGGCAACGGCCACTTCCTCGGCGAGGAGCGTCGGGAGGGGCGCGATGAGGCGCATGAGGAGGCGCATGAGGAGGGTGTCGTCCTGCGGGACGCGCCCCTGCTCAAAGGCATTCCGGGCACCCTTGTCCAGGGCAGCCTCGACCCCGGCAACCTGCTCGGCATCGTTTGGCGTCTGCACCACGCCTGGCCGGGCAGCGAGCTGATCGTCATCGACGACGTGGGGGCACAACGCCGGGGCGCCGGACATGGCGGACGCGCTGGTGGCGGCGACGGACAAGTACGCGGGGCGCGAGCCGGCTCAGACGGGCCTCTGATCGGCAGGACTCTGACCGGCAGGATCCTGATCGGCGTCCTCCCCGAACAGCTGCCGTACCGTCGACCGGTAGTTGGTCCGCACGTGGGCCAGCGCGTGCGACTTGGCCCGTGCCGGGTCGCCGGAGGCGATGGCCTCGTACAACTCGCGGTGCTCCACGAGGAGTTGGGGCCACTCCTCGTTGCGTCGGGTCATCCAGCGCAGGCGGCCGGCGACCGGTTCCAGGGCCTCGATCAACAGGTTGTTGCCGGCCATGGCGATGATGCGGTCGTGCAGTCGGCTGTTGACGTCCGTGATGGTCTCCGCGTCGCCGGCCTCGGTTGCGGCGGCCGCCTGGTCGAGGAGCCGCTCGACCTCGGCCAGGTCCTCCGGTGTCGCCCGTGACGCGGCGAGTCCGGCCGCGTACACCTCCAGCGCCTCGCGCAGTTCGAAGAGCTCCTTGACGTCGTCCGGGGTCAGCCGGCGCACGACCGTACGGCGTGCCGACTCGAAGTGGACGAACCCCTCGACGACCAGGGCGCGGATCGCCTCGCGGACCGGCACGCGCGAGACTCCGAGGCGCTCGGCCAGTTCCCGCTCGACGAGCCGGTCTCCGGGGCGCAGGCGTCCGGCGATGATGTCCTGGCGCAGGGTCGCCAGGACGCGTTCCCGTACCGCGCCGATGGGTTCGATCTTCGTCGGGGAGCTCATGGGGCCATTTTGGCCGACCCGGGGGGTGTTTTACGGAGCGTTAACAAGAGCGACATCGGTCAGAACTGTTGACGGGAGGACCATGTCGGCAGTTTGGTATACCAAATGCCGCCGTATCGTGGGCGGCACCTCCATAAGCAGTCCTCCGTCCCCTGGCTCCTGGAGGCCCCGTGTCCCTCGCCGACCGTGCCGAAGTCACCGGCACGCCAGCGTTCGTCCCCGATCCCAGACTCACCAACGAAGACCTCGCGCCCGCGGACAAGCGCAACTGGAAGGTCTTCGACCTCTTCGCGCTGTGGATGTCCGACGTCCACAACCTCGGCAACTACACCTTCGCGGCCGGTCTGCTGGTCCTCGGCATGAACGTGTGGCAGGTCTTCACATCCCTGCTCGTCGGCTTCGTGCTCATCTACGTCGGCATGAACTGGATGGGCAAGATCGGCCAGCGCCACGGCGTCCCGTTCCCCGTCGTCAGCCGCATCAGCTTCGGCGTCTGGGGCGCCAACATCCCGGCGCTGATCAGGGCCGTGATCGCCATCATGTGGTACGGCATCCAGACCTACCTGGCCTCGGTCGCCGTGAACGTGATGCTGCTGGCAGCCTGGCCCGGCCTGGAGTCCTGGACCCACAACTCCTTCCTGGGCCTGCACGCGCTCGGCTGGGTCTCCTTCCTCTCCCTCTGGCTCATCCAGGCGTTGATCATCAGCCAGGGCATGGAGTCGGTGCGGAAGTTCCAGGACTTCTGCGGGCCAGCGATCTGGGTGGTGATGATCGCGCTGGCGGTCTGGATCCTGGCCAAGGCCGGCTGGACGATCTCGCTCACGTCCACCCCGCACCCCGTCTCCGTCGGTGAGCAGTGGCGGCAGTGGTTCGGCGCGATCGGCCTGATCCTCGCCACCTACGGCACGCTGATGCTCAACTTCTGCGACTTCTCGCGCTTCGCGCCCGACTACCGGACGGTCCGCAAGGGCAACTTCTGGGGCCTGCCCATCAACTCGACGGCCTTCGTGGTCGTCTCGGTGATCGTCACCGCCGGTTCGCTGGAGGTCTTCGGCGAGGCCATCACGGATCCGGCGGAGCTGGTAGCGAAGGTCGGCAACACCTGGATCCTGGTGCTGGCCGCTCTGACGTTCGCCATCGCCACCATGGGCGTCAACATCGTCGCCAACTTCGTCTCCCCGGCGTACGACCTGGCCAACGTCTGGCCGCAGAAGATCACCTTCAAGGTCGGCGGCATGATCAGCACGGTGGCGGCGCTCGTCGTCACCCCCTGGAACCTCTTCTCCAACCCGACGGTCGTCAACTACTTCCTGGGCGGTCTGGGCGCCTTCCTCGGCCCGCTGTTCGGCGTGATCATGGTCGACTACTACCTCGTCAAGCGTGGCCGGGTGGACGTCGAGGAGCTGTTCTCCGCCGAGCCCGGCTCGCGCTACTACTACCGCAAGGGCGTCAACCCCAAGGCGCTGTGGGCGTTCCTGCCGTCGGCGGGGGTCGCGGCGGTGCTGGCGCTGGTGAAGGCGTTCAGCGATGTGTCGCCGTACTCCTGGTTCATCGGGACGGCGATGGCGGCGGGGCTGTACCTGCTGCTGTGCCGCGGTGAGCGCGCCGAGTCCGCTGCCGCGCCGGTTACCAAGTCCGTGACGCGGGAGGTCTGAAGGACGTGCGGATCGTCGTCACCAACTGCAACACCACGCAGGAGATGACCGAGGAGATCGTACGAGGTGCCCGGGCCGCCGCAGGCCCGGGCACCACCGTGCTCGGACTGACCCCCTCGTGGGGGCCGGAGTCGGCGGAGGGCTGGCTCGACAGCTACCTCTCGGCGGCGGCCGTGATGGACGCGCTGCGGACGTACGAGGGACCCGAGTACGACGCGGTCGTCATGGCCGGCTTCGGGGAGCACGGGCGGGAGGGCGTCCGGGAACTGGTGGACGTACCCGTCGTCGACATCACGGAGGCGGCCGCGCATCTGGCCTGTCTGCTCGGGCGGCGGTACGGCGTGGTGACCACGCTGGAGCGGTCGTGCGGGCAGATCGAGGACAGCCTGGAGACGGCCGGGGTCGGCCGCAACTGCGTCGCAGTCGTCGGTACGGGCCTCGGCGTACTGGAGCTGGAGGACGGTGAGCGCACCGAGTCCGCTTTCCTGGCGGCCGCCGAACGCGCCCGTGACGCCGGCGCCGAGGTCCTGGTGCTGGGCTGTGCCGGGATGACCGGGTTGCAGCGGACCGTGGGGGAGAAGCTGGGGGTTCCGGTGGTCGACGGGGTGGGGGCGGCCGTCAAACTCGCCGAGTCACTGGTGGGGTTGGGGCTGAGGACGAGTCGGGTCGGGACGTACGCGAAGCCGTTGCCGAAGCGGCGGGCGTGGGGGGCGGCTCAGGGCTGATCGGGGTGACGGGGGGTGACGGGGGGCGACGGGGGGGAGTCCAGACGTACCGTACGTCCGGCTCCCGCTCCTCGTTGCCGCTGTCGTCCGTGTGCTCGACGGCGACGAAGTCTGCGGCGCTTGGCGAGATCGACGAACCGGTCGCCGATGCCGCGGCCGCGCCGGTGGGGGGGGCGAGGTAGAGCTGGAAGAGCTCGTCGTGGTCGAGGACCATGAGGCCGATGGCTCGGTCGGTTGCCTCGCTTGCCTCGCTTGCCTCGCTTGCCTCACTTGCCTCGCCGGCCTCGTCTGTCTCGCTTGCTGTGGCGACCCAGGTCTCCCTGAGCGGGACCACCACCTCCCGGAAGTAGGACCGCAGCCAGACTCCGGCGGCGGCGCCGGCGCCGGTCGCGGTGGCACGGCGCAGCACGACCGGCGTCATGGCCGCGACTCTCCTGTCGGCCCCTCGGGAACGACCGCCGTGGCCGTGATCTCCACCAGCTGCCCCGTGTACCCGAGACAGGCCACGCCCAGGAGTGTCGACGAGTGGGGACCCGCGCTCAGTCCCGACGCCTCGACGACCTCCCAGACGGCGGACAGCACGGCGGTGTCGCTGCTCACGACGTACACGTCGGTCGACAGCACGTGCGCCAAGTCGCTGCCGACCGCCCGCAGTTGCGCCCCCAGATTGGCGATCACCTGCTCGGCCTGCCGTACCGGGTCTCCTTCGCCGACGAGGTTCCCGTCACCGTCCAGCGGCACGGAACCGGCGAGGAAGGCGAGTCTCGTGCCGGCTTCGACGACGGAGGCGTGGGAGTAAGTGGGGGGAGGGAACAGGGTGGGGGAGGTGACTCGCCGGATCATGGGAGCTCCTGGGGGTGCCTGAGAGGTGGTGACTGGGGGTGGGTGGGAGGTGAGTGGAAGGTGGGTGGTGTCGTGGTGGCAACTTGCCGATCATCCGGGGGCCGACCCGCATACGCATCCGAATTTCCGTCCCGGAAGCTGCTCCTGGGCTGTCAGCCCGGCGGTGGACCGCATCCCCGTGCGCGCAGCTGGCGTTCGCACTCCCGTGCAAGGTGCGGGTACGCCTCGGAGATGGCGGCGTAGACGCGGTGACGCAGCAGTTCCTCGGCTGCCGCGCGGCCGGTGCGGCCGTACAACTCGTCGCGGATCTCGTCGTAGCGGGTGAGGCGATGGCGCAGATAGTCGACCTTCCAGCGGGCGAGCGCGCCGGGCTCGACGCCGTCGACCGTGACGGGCTGCACGACATGGCCCGGCCGGCACGACGCCCGCTCCTCGTCCCTGCGGTTGCGGTGCTCGACCGCCAGTGCAGCCAGCCTGTCCGGGGCCAGGCGCGGCACCTCGATGGGCTCCGCCGCGATCCGCACCAGGACCTCCCGCCGCCTGCGCAGCGCCGCGGCCCGCGCGGCAGCCGAACGCCTGGCGGCAACCGCCGCGACGGCGCGGAACTCCTCGCTCCGCTCGACGCCCTCCACGCGTTCGATGCTGTAGAGACGGGTCGGCGGGGCGGAGTCGAAGTGCGGGTGGGTGCGCAACAGGTCGGGTTCGCCGAGCAGTTGGCGCATCATGCCGGGGGTCCAGCCGCGGGCTCGTAGGCCGGCTGGGGAGAGGTGGGTACGGGGTGCTTTGCCCTGGCTCAGGTCCTCTGGGATCTCCTCATGTGCTGTCATCGCTGCCCCCGTCATCAATGGAATCGTCACGTTGAGTGACGATTCCATTGATAGCGGGTGCCACTGACAATGCCGCGGCGCGGCTGCGCTACTCGGTGAGCAGCGGGGCGAGGAAGCGGCTGGGCTTTCCGTGCCAGAAGACGGCGAGCGCGTCGCGGGATCGTGTGGCGGCGACGAAGAGCAGGGAGCGAGCGCGCTGGAGTTCGCGTCGGTACCGCAGTGCGTCGCTGTGCTGCAGTCCGAGCACGGTGTTGCGCGGTACCAGACCCTCGCTCACCCCGGCGATGATCATGCGCTGGTATTCGAGCCCCTTGAAGCGGAACATCGTCCCGATGTGGACGCCCTCGTCGCCTCGCGGTCCGTCCGGACCGATCTCGACGGCCCTGATCCCGGACTGGGCCAGGGTGAACGCCACCTCCTGTGCCATGGCGTTGGTGGGGACACAGATCGCGATCTGTTCCAGGGGGATGTCGTTCCAGTCGGAGACAAGCTCGGCGATCTCCTCGCGTTCGGATTCCCAGTCCTGGCTCGGGTGGAGGGCCGGGGGCGCGCCGGTGAGCACGGAACGGTAGCCGGCCAGGGTTTCCTGGTTGCCGTCCAGGTCGTCGAAGGACTCGCCTTCGAGCACGCCGAGAGCTGACCCGAGGATCTGCCGCGTGGTGCGGTAGCTGAGGGTGAGCTTGGCGGACCGGCCTCGGATGTTGACGCCAAGGCTGCCCAACGTCACCTGGTTGTTGTAGATCCGCTGATGTGTGTCACCTACCAGGAAGATGTCGTTCCGGTCGTGGTCGACCATGGCTCGCAGCATCTTCCAGTGACCCGGCCGAAGATCCTGAGCCTCGTCCACCACGATGTGCCGGTAGCGATAGCGCAGCCGTCCGGCGGAGCCGTCCTGGAGATGGATGTTGTCCAGGCCGCCGGCCTCTTCGCGCTGCCGCTCGACGGCATGGATGCGCCCTTCCCGCTCCATTTCCAGTCGGGCGGCCCGCTCGGCGACCTGGGCCCACGTCTGGCGCCCCAGCCGGTCCAGTCGCTGCGTGAACTTCTCCGCCAGCTGCCAGATCTCGGCCCGCTCGGCTCGCGCGATGTTGCGCCCCCGGCCGGCCCGGCGGGCGCGGAAGTACTCGGTGCGGGAGGCCACCGCCTGGCCGAGGATGACCTGCGTCCACTCGTCGTGGAGGAAGTCCGCGTCCCAGTTCGTCTCGCCGAGCTCGTCCAGCATGGCGCGCCACTCGCGCAGTACCTGGTTGTCGTCGGTGGTCTGCTTGGCGTTGCCGGGTTCGGCCTCCCGCACCACTCGCAGGGCCAGCTGATCGACGTGGCTGATCTCCACGCGGGACAGGAGTTCTTCGCCTCCGAGCTCCAGGAGGCGAGTCCGAAGGTCGGCGGCGAGGTTCTTGTTGTACGTCGTGAGGAGCACGGGCTTGTTGCGCCCCGGCGGAAGCTGCTCGACCAGGTGCTTGACCCGATGGAGGGCGACGATCGTCTTGCCTGTGCCGGGGCCGCCGCCCACTCGGGCGGGACCGGAGTAATCCCGCTCGACCAGCTTGGACTGTGTCGGGTGCAGGAAGACCTTCCAGCGCCCGAAGTCCTCTCCCTCAAGCGCCTCGCGGAGTGCTTCGTCCGTGGTCGTCACCATGGTCGCCGGACGTTCGGCGGCAGCCTGGAAGTCCTCCGTGTCGACGGGTTCGGGTGCGGCGACCGGAGCGGTCACCTGCTCCAGGACCTCGTCGTAGGACTTGCCGTCGAACAGCGAGAGCAGGATCTCGCCGGTGAGCTGCGGAGCGAACTCCACGAGCCCGAGCAGCTGTTCCTCCGTGGTGAGGGTCCGGACCACCGGGATCAGTGGTTCTGCCACACCGAGGTCGGTGAGCTGCTCGTCCGTGAATCGCGCGAACAGGGGCTCGGGCCGGGTCGGTTCCGGCTGCTGTTGCGGCTGCGGCTGCGGCTGCGGCCGAGTCTGCTCCGGCACAGGCCGTTCCGGCGCAGCAGGGCGAGCGGGCGAGACGCGCCGCAGCACGCTCTCCTCGACCACCTGGAGGTCGACGTACTCGATGGCACCGGTGACCTGGTTGATGCCGTAGGAGAGCCGGTCGAGATTCTCGTAGACCTCCTTGCGGTGCTTGAGCGAGACGATCAGCCAGTCGGTGTCGGCCAGGCGCAGCAGCAGCGCGCGGTACTCGTCGTTGACGCGCGCGGACCAGAGCCTGCTGTCTCCCTTGAGCTGCTTCAGCTGAAGACCAGTGGCCTGCGGGTTGGTCTTGAACTTGTGCTGGAAGTCGTAGAGGGCGCCCTTTACCGCGCGAGGGAGCTTCAGGATCTCCTTGTCGGCCTTGTCCAGCAGACGCAGAGTCACACTCGCGTTGTTCATCGGTGGGGCTCCCCCTGAGTCGTTCCGTCGTTCTTCACCTGTGCGTCGAGCCGATGGGCCAGCTCTTCCGCGGTCCAGTCGCTCGCGGGCCGTACGTCCCACCCGGCGGCGGCGAAGGCCCGGTCCCGGTCCTGAGCCTCGTAGTCGGGTTCCGGCTGCGCGGACCGGGGCGCGAGAACCACTCCCACCTTCCGGTCCGGCCAGGCGAGCTCGGCCAGCCAACCGTTCTCGTCGAGTTCGAATCCGTCGACGGGGGCGGGTACGCCCCGAGTGGCCAGGGACACCGCGAGGAGCTGGAGGCCGGGCTCGTCGGGATCCAGGTACTCCAGTACGGCGTTCCAGTCCCCGCCCTGTGGGACAGGCGTCTCGACGACGGGCTCCGTGTCCCCTTCCCGCGCTACCGCCTCCAGGTCGACACGTGTGGAGGCAAGCCACCCCGACCCTCCCGTGACCGCGAGTGTCTCCGGCGAGAAGGCATCGAGCTGACTGGTTGTCAGCTGTGCGCTGTCCCCGCCCCCACGCTCGAGGAACTGCAGCAGATTGCTCCAGTACAGCCAGGCACGCCACCGCTCCTTGTGCGGTGCGGAGTCGGTGACGGCGGCCGTTGTGTCGTCCAGGACGGTGACCGCCGTCCACACGGGAGGCTTCTGCCGCCCGTCGGCCACCGCGACCACACGGCCCCCCGACTGGTCCGTTGCGCCGAGAATGCGCACGGGACCACTCTGACCGGTCAGCGGAGCTCCGCGCAGGGCAGCCATGAGTTGCGAGCTCACGGCATCCCCCGAGACCGCTGACGACTCCGGCCGGGCCCCGGTGAGCCCCGCGACGGCCGCCTCCGCACGGGCCAGCCACCGGTCCGCGTCCGGGGAACGGAGGTAAGCAAGCAGTGTCTCGGCCGGATTGACCCAGACGTTCTCGGCGAGTTCGCCGGGCAGTCCGCCCTTCACCCTGGCGTAGTAGTCGCGCGCCTGCCGCCGGCCCTGGTCGCCGTAGGGCCGCCACACCGGGTCGGCCGGACCGGCCGCCGCATATCCGGTGTCGTGCACGCGCGTGCGCCATTGCTTGACGTCGTAATACGTGAGCTGGAAGACCCGGAGTCCCTCCGCCCGGAGCCGTGTGCGCTTGGCGGCGTCGTCGGCGAGACGGTTGTGCCGGGCCGAGGCGTGGAACTCGTACCCGTCGAGATAGAGCGCCAGACGCGGTCCGGGCGCGTCGAGCCGTTCGAAGAGTACGTCCGGACGCGTGCCGTCGAGCACGCGCTGCTGGGACACCCGCCAGCTCAGCGTCTTTCCGGCCGGGTTCGTCAGCCGCAGGTCGAGGGAGTAGGTGCCCGCGGTGGTCGTGTACGCGTCCGCGCTGGCCTGCGCCGCGGGTTGGCGTGCCCACTCCTTGAGCGTGTCGATGAACATGACCTCAAGGTCGCTCTCGGCCTGGCGCTCCATGGGAATGGCCTGCGTCGCGGCCACGGGCGAGGTCTTCCAGGCCTCACCGCCCTTGCCGAGCAGCTCGTCCAGCATGTGCCGCACTTCGTTCCGGCTGACCTTGTCGTAGTCGCTCGCGGGGACGCGACGCAGCAGACAGCGGTGGCAGCCGTCGAGCCCTTTCTCGATGCAGGGGCAGCTCTCGATGGCCTCCCTGGCCTTGAGCAGCACCTCCCGGAAGCCGTCCGCGGAAGCGAGGCGGTGGAGATACCCGGTGCCGCCCGGCAGCCGGTCGTACACCACGAGGAAGCGCCGTGGCCAGTTGGCGTCCCCACCGTCGGGCATGGAGGCGGCGGCGATGTCGATGTGGTCCGGGTCTCCGCCATAACGGGCCGCGATGCCGACGAACAGGGCCGCGGTGAAGGAGGCGAGTCGCTCCTTGGCGCGGGCGACGGACGCCGGAAGCAGAATGCGCACAGCCTCCGTGACCAGCTCGTGGGCGAGCAGCAGCGGAATGTCCTGGCCCTTGCCCTGCCCGTCACCGGTCGACCGCGTCTTGCGGCGGGGGCACCACAGCAGATGGTGGGCGCTGGCCCTGGTGGAAGCGGCGAGCGACTCGGTGAGGCCGTCCTGGGCCTGGTCCACCACGGGACGTCCGTCGGCGGTCGCACCACCGCAACTGGTGCACACGTAGAAGGGGTTGAGACGTACGTCCTCACCGGCGACGGGCGCGGTGCTGCTGCCGTCCTGCCGGTCGAGCCCCAGGTTCAGGGTTCTGACGACGGCTCGCCGGGTGAAGTCGACGCCGAACACGGCGGTGTCGTGCCGCCAGGAACCGGGAGCGAGGTGCACGGGGTCGATGTCGACCGTCGTGAGCATGGAGTAGCGGCGACGGTCCCGCTCGTCCTTGTCGTCCCGGACGCGGGCATCGTCTCGTTTGTCCCGGGCGATCACCCGCCGCGGTTCGAGTACCTGCTGGACGCACCCGGCGTCGGCGATCTCCCGGCCACCGCAGCGCGGACAGGGCGAGGTGTCCGCCTTGGCGTTCTCTGTGCGCGCGTATCCGCATGCCGGGCACAGCCGCCACACCGACCAGGCGCGGCGGTCGGGGCTGCCGATGTCCAGGGCGCGCACGACGTGCTTGTAGCCGTTGACGTAGAAGCTGTTGCCCGGGGCGAGTTCGGCGAGCGAGAGCCGGCGCGACCGTTCGTAGTCGCGTACCTCGCTGCGATAGGTCTTCTTCGCACCCTCCGCCTCGCCGGAGTCCTGCTCCTCCGTCCAGTAGAGCGTGGCCTCCAGCTGGGTCGTCGTGTCCGTGAGGCTGTAGTTCGGGAGCAGACCCAGATCGACGAGCGCGCCGTGGGCGCTGGTCTGGCTGAGCTCGCGCAGCAGATTCCCGGTGGTGCGGCGCTCGGCCAGCAACTCCCGGTGCTCCCGGTCCTGTTCGGGGTCGGAGCGCACCAGGCCGTCCATCGCGGTGTCGATCGCCGCGATCCGTCGGCGCAGTTCCTCGCGGCGTGCCGTCCAGTCCTCCTCGGCTTCCTGGAGAGTGCGCACGATCCCGCCGGTCGCGTACGCCCGCAGCTCTCCCGCGGCATGGTCGGTGACACCGGCGATGAGGGTCAGGAAGTCCTCGACCAGGCGCGCGCCATGGGTGAGTGCCGCGTCCGCGAGGTCCTGGCACCAGCCGGTCGTGCCGAAGAGCGCGGATACCAGCCGGGGCGCGGGCTGGAGCCGCTCGCCGTCCGCGGTGGCCAGCGCTCCCCGGGCCGCGAGATCGAGCAGATGCGCCGTGTACTGGCGTCGCAGGATCTCGACCGCGGACAGATAGCAACCCGGCGGGACGATGTCGCCCGCGATCATCTCGCGTGGCTCGTCCAGGTAGTACAGGTCCCGGGCGCGCCGCCCGCCGAACGCCACCACCAGCGCGTTGCCGGTCCTGCGGCCTGCACGGCCGGCCCGCTGCACGTAGTTCGCGGGCCCCTTCGGCAGCGAACCGAGGAGCACGGCCGACAAGTCACCGATGTCGATGCCGAGTTCGAGCGTGGGCGTGCACGACAGCACATTCGGGTCGGTGTAGTGGGTGCCGTCGCGGAACGTGCGCTCGACGCGCTCGCGCTGTGGCCGCGTGAGCATGCCGGTGTGCTCGGCCGTCACTACGCGGAAGGTGCCACCGGTCAGATACAGCCGCCGGTAGTAGTCGCCGACGTAGTCACGCTCGCGTGATCCGCCGAAGCTCCCGGAGGTGCCGGCGATACTCACCGAGACGTCGTCCTGGGGCGGCCGCAGTACGCCCTGGCAGCGGTAGCGCGGGCACGGATGCCCGTACCAGCGGGTTCGGCGCTCCGGCAGGACGACCTGCTCCCATCCGCAGTCCGGGCAGCTGACGAACGCCTTGTTGACCGATGTGTCGTCCAGCAGCCGCACTGCGATGTGCCCGGGCTGCAGCCCGTACACCTTCGTCGTCCGGTCCTGTGCCGTGCGGACCGCCAGCACGTGCTCCTCCGCGAGCACCGGCAGCAGCCGCCGCAGGTACTCGTTGGCGCCCGCGCCGTCAAGGCCGAGGCAACGCCGGGTCCAGTCCTGGTACCAGCCGAGCCGGCCGGTGGCCGCGTCGAACGCCGACTTCTCCTTGGGGGCGTCCAGCAGGAACCGGGGCGCGGGAACTCCGTCGGGGAACGCGGGCATGCCGTCGGGCCGCCCGCCCCACACCTTGAACCGAGTGACCCCGGCGTCCCGCATCCACGGCTCCAGCCAGCGGTGCCGTACGCCACCACGCAGCCTGATGCGCTCCAACAACCCGCGCACGAACGCCAGATAGCGGTCCGGCGTGGGCAACTCGCCCACCGCCACCAGTTGGCCGGGCAGCGACAGATGCAGATCGCGGGCCAGCGCCGTGATGCGGTCCGGCTCGCGCAGGGCGACCTCCGCCGCCAGGGTGCGGGTGAGCTCCAGCGTGCGCCCCTGCCGGGATCGCAGGCCGAACTCCATCACCGTGGCGAAGGCCAGCCGCTCACCGATCAGCTTCCAGGTACGGGCATCCCCCGTGCCCCGCCCGGACAGCAGGCGGTCCACGCCGGGCTCGTCGTGCAGGTCGGGCGGTACGACGGCGGCCAGGGCCTGAGTGTCGTCGATGGAGTCGAGGACATTGCCGATCAGGTCGTTCAGTGGCAGCGGTTCCGGCGAGTCGGCGAGGGCGTGGGCGAGGAGCGAGCGCAGCGAGAACTTGTACGAGGCGTTGGCGACGTACCCCGCACGGTGCGCGGCGTCCTGTGTCGAGTCGTTGAACAGCAGCGTCTTGCGCTCTTCCGGTACGAGCGCGATGTCCCCGCCCGTGAACAGCTGCGTGACGGTCGCCGAGGCGAGCGCCGCCAGTGCCGTACCGAGGAAGCGGATGCCGTTGTCGGTGTTGCAGGCCGGGCAGCGGTCGTCGACGGCCGCCCGGTCGGCCGACTTCTTGTCGGTGATGGCCAGCGCGAACCAGCCGTCCTGCAGTTCTTCGCGGTCGGCGGGCGTCGGCAGACGATACGTGCCCTGCGCTCCGTCGAGGACGACCACGGAGAGCGGATCGACACCGCTGCCCTTGCCCGAGGACGGCCTGGCGCCGGTCAGCGCGTCCAGCGCCTCGTCCCGCTCGGCCGAAGTGGCGGCGATGAAGTACCGGATCCGCCGCTTGTCGCGCCCCACTCCGGCGCGCCAGACCCGGTCCTGGGCCATGACGAGCTGCTGCGGGTCGGCTTCCGGGGACAAAGCGGCCCAGCCTGACCGACCGCAGGTGCGGCAGTAGACAGCGGGCAGATGCACGGCGGCAGGGCGGACCGCGGTGTCCGCCCCCGGCTGTGCCTGGGCGCGCCGGGCATCGCCGGACGGCCATCCGCCGGACGACCGCTCGCCGTCGACGCCCTCGAAAGCCTCCGCATCGGCGGGCGGCGCGGCGAGCGCGGAACGACGTGCGGCGGTGCGGTCGTCCTCGTACCACCGGAACTCGGCGTTCGGGCTCACCCCGCGCAGGACGCGTGTCACGGGCCGCACCCACAGATGGGCTTCGACATGCAGCAGCGGCCTGGGCCGCCTCGCGTCCGACTCCGGGTCCCGGGCGGCGGACAGCAGCGCCACGAACCGCGAGAGTGCCTGAAGCACCAACCGTGGGTTCTCGCGTGCGGTACGCCCCCACGCATACCCGAACCGGCTCATACGGTCCCGCAGTTCCCACTCGCTCAGCGGCTCGCCGTCGAGCAGCGACAGAACACCGTGCGTGAAGTCGTGCCGCTTCAGCAGCCTGCCGATCTGGAACGCGTCCAGCCCTCTGCGCCCGAGCAGCCGCTCCGCGAGCCCGTCGAGATCGAGCAGGTCAGGCCGGGCCTCGATACCGGGACCGCCGGAGCACTCGATGACTTCCTTGGGCGTCGGCGGTTCGGGCAGCTCGTAGTCGATCTCTCCGGTGAACTGCTCCGCGGACATCCGCTCCTCGCCGATCACCGTGTCAGCGGGGAAGGGCATGCCGAAGACCTGCTCGGCGACCTCCAGGATCCCGCCGTCGTGAGTGGCGCCCTCGCCCAAGGTCGCCGACGTGGCAACGGGACAGATCGCCCCGAGCGGCCGCCCCGGCCGGCTCTTGCCCGTGGCCGTCGCGAGCCGCCGCAGCAGCATGGCGACGTCGGTGCCCTGCGCGCCGTCGTACGTGTGGAACTCGTCGAGCACCACATACGTGATGTCGGCGCCGTCCCACAGGGGCTGGTCCTCGCCTCGCTGCAACAGCAGGTCGAGCATCTTGTAGTTGGTGATCAGCACGTCCGGCGGGGAGACCCGCATCTCCTCCCGGCGGGTCATGACTCGCCGGAAGTCGGTGTCCGGGCGGTCACCGATGTAGAGCCCCGCGGTGACCTGGGCCAGCTCCGGCTGTGCCAGGTACTCGCCGATACGCCCCGCCTGGTCGGTGGCGAGGGCGTTCATGGGGTAGAGGAACACGGCCTTGACGCCGGCCCGCCCGGCCGCCCGCTCCCGTCGGCAGTGGTCGAGCACGGGCACGAGGAAGGACTCCGTCTTGCCGGACCCCGTTCCGGTGGTGATCAGTGTCGGCTGCGCGGGCCCTCGCAGGGTGCTGAGCCGCTCCCACGCCTTCGCCTGATGCCGGTACGGAGGGAAGCCAGGAGACCATTCGAGGTGCTGCCGCCAGCCGTCGTCGGCGGTGTGGAACGGCGTCCGGATGCGCAGATACGGCCCCCGGAAGATCCCGGTCTCGGGGTGGTTGAGAAACCGCTCCAGGGCGAGGCGGGTGTCGGAGTCGGTCAGGGCGTACGTCGTCGTGAGGTACTGAGTCAGACTGCCGCGCACCTGCGCGGCGGCCAGGGTGGGCCGCACGACGTACTCCTTAGTCCCAGGTCAGTGTACGGATCAACCGTTCAGCCCAACCGTATAGGGGAGCACCGACAGCGTCCCCCGAATCAGGACGCACACCATTCGTTTCCGGTTCGAATCTGGCCGGAATTGCGCTCTTTCGTAGCGAAGCGTGCCCACTCACCCTGTGACCAGGGGTGATGGGTGATTCGGCGAGGGGGAGCCGCGATGACCGAGCCGATCTATGTACCCGTACTGCCGACACGACCGCGTGCCTGGGACGCCTACGGGCTGCTGGATTCCCGATTACGGAGACGCGTCGCACCCCTGTGGACGATTGTCCCGCGCACCGGCACGGAGCGGACCCGAGGGGAACGGGCCGGCCCGGAGCCGGAGGACGAAGCGATGGTGACGGAGCGCTGGCTCACCCCGCTCGTGGACCGACTGATCAAGGTCATGGAAGGGGCGCCGGGTTGGGTCGACGCCGTCCATGCGGAGAACCATGTCCGGGGGTCCGCCGTGGGCTTGTGGCGGTTGGCGACCAGGAGCTCCCTGAGGCTGGTCACCGGCCCGGAACGGGACCACACGCTGCAGCGCTACACGGCCGATCTGGCGTTCCTCAGCGGCCGGGGGCTCGGCATACGGCTGTTGGTCGACGAGCCACCGGACGAGCGGTACTCGACCGAGCTGCTGGCGATGGTCGCCCGCCTCTGCCTGGTGCCGTCACGGACCGACCTCATCCTGGACATGGGCGTGACCACCGTGTGCCGACCCGGGGCAGCGGGCACGCCGACCGGGTCCGTGCCATGGCCCGGTGGATCCAGGAGTCCGAGGAGTTCCGTGGCGCCGACTGCAACGAGGGCGAACGCTGGCTGCACGAGTGCGCGGTGGGAGAGGGGGCCAAGGGCTCCGGCACACCAGAGACATGGATCAAGATGGGGCACGTCCAGCACATGAACTTCGTCGTGAGCCGGCTCATGGGCGCTGTGGAATGATCCATCAGCAGTCAGCACACGCCTATGGGGGAGGCACGCGTGCGTGTCCGGTACGACCAGCGAGCACTGGCACTTGTCGAGGTGCGCGGTGGGCCCAGGGACTGGGAAAAGGCCGAGAGCGAGTTCACGCAGCGCGACTGGCCGATGGTCGCCTCTTTCGCCCGGGGGGAGGGCCCAGCGGCGGGAGTACTGACGCCGGACGGCGATTCGCGGTTGTACCTGGTGGAAGTGCACCTCTTCGGTGAGCGCAACAACAGGACCGAGCAGGCGGCGGCATGGCGGGTTCAGCGTCTCGCACAGGCGGCCAAGATCGAAATGTATGTCAGGCGTTGCGACTTGCTGGACCGCGACCGGGAACAGACCGCCAGTGCCGCGTCCTGGGGCGCGACCCCGGCGAACACCTCCTTGAGCAGCAGCAGGTCCAGGCGCAGGGTACGGGCGTTGGCGACGATGAAGGCGCGGTGCAGATTCAGCGCGGCGTGGAACACTCGGGTACGCGCGGCACAGAACTCCTCGTCGGACCAGGGCGCGGACAACTCGCGCCGTGTGTCGTCGAGTTGCTCCCAGTCCTCGGGAACGCGCTCACCCCAGTCGGCGCGCGCCTGCTCCAGAACGCGTCGCGCTAAATCGGCGGCGTCCCGCGCAAGCCGCAGCCGTTCGAGCGCGTGCCTGCGGATCTCGACGCATTCGTCCAGCGCACGTTCCGCGGCGAGCGCGTGGTTGCGGGCCGCCCCGCACGCGAGGTACGTCCGCTCCACCTCCGCCTGGAACCAGCGCTCCCGTTCCTGCCACTCCGCGAACGCGTGCCCGGTACCCAGCATGCTCCGCAGACCGCCGGGCCTGCCCTGCGCATGGCTCCCGGCTCCCGCACGCACGTCCTGGTACGCCGCCGACGCCTCCCGCAGGGCGGCGTACGCGGACTCGACCGCTTCCGCGGCCTGCTCCTCGTCCTGGCGCGCCCGCCGCTCCGCCGTCTGAGCGCACACCACGTCCATGCCGAGCCGCTCGACGTCGCGCAGCGCACGTGCCGCGGTCACCCGCGCGGCACGCAGCCTCTCCGCGTGCCGCAGCGCACGGTTGAACTCGGCCTTGGCGGCGGCCCAGCCGTCCACGGCGGCGGTGCCGGCCGGTACCGGGGCAGGCCCGTTCGCCTCGCGGCCCGCCTGATGGGGAAAGCGCACGTCGGCAGGAGGGTCGTACAGCGACTCACCGCGTTCCAGGCGTTGCAGCAGCGCCTGCATGCCGTTCGACGGCCGGGGACTGGCGGAACCTTCCCGTCGGTTCCCCCGCTCGGCTAGGGGAGTCACGCTTGGGCTTCTCGCCCCACCACCAGCGCTCCATGAAGTCCCTGCGCTTCTCGGCCTTGCCGAGCGGCGCGGCGACGGCGCCCCAGGCCGGAGCGCCGCCCAGCAGTGACACGGCCTGGTCGGGAAAGTACGACGCCTCCGATCGCAACGGGGTGGCCGAACCGGCCCGAACCGCCGGTCAGGGAGAACCGTCAGTTGGACAAGCGGTCGCTGCCGGGCTTGTCACCGACGTAGCCCAGACGGAAGGACTTCCGTTCGGGCACCAGCCGGAAGTACAGCCTTCCCTTGCCCGGGGTCATACGGCCGTGCCAGGAGAAGCACGCGTCCCTGCCGTCGAGGTCCGGGTCCGCGAACGTGCACAGGTGACGGCGGGACTGCGACTCGGGCGTGATGTGCGGGTTCTGCCAGTCGGGCTCGGGGGAGCGGGCGAGGTTCCAGTGGTCGGCGGCCGTGGACTGGAGGTCGGCGAGCAGGCCGCGGACGGGCAGGAACCACTTCGGGTCGAGGGCGCGCAGGTCCCGGTCGAAGCGGGGCAGGCGCTCCAGCCTCGGGAAGAACTCTTCCCAGGCGTCGAGGAGTTGGGACGGCCTGGTCAGGGAGCTGAGTCCGGCGCCGCGCGCCCAAGTCTCGTGCTCGTCGGCGCTGTGCGGGGTGGAGCAGTGCTTGACCTTGTCCTGGTACGTCTCGATGTCGTCCTCGCCGACGCGGTTGATGTCGACGTCGAGCCAGGAGGCCGCCCACTTCGGGCTGACCGGGAGGCTGATGGCCATGCCGTCCACGAGATGGGCGGCGCCGATGCCGATGGCGCGGCGGCCGTCGTGGAAGTGCTCGACCTCGGCCGGGTCGTGCCCGGCTGCTTCGAGTACGCCGCGCAGGGCGCCCGGGGTGCGGTCGCGCAGCCTGAGGATGTAGCGGTGCCGCTCCCTGTTGCGGGGCGAGGCGTTCACCCACTGCTGGTAGACGTAGCCGCGGGCGAGTTCGGCCGGCTGGAGCGGGCTTTCGGTGACGAGCTCGACGTTCTGCCCCCAGCTCTTGAGGTGCTTCAGGGTGGCCACGAACGTGGCCATGGCTTCGTCGACGTGTCTCGGACCGGCGTCGGACTGGCAGGAGAGTTCGTTCAGGAATAAGGACAGCGGCACTACGGCCCCCCAATCGTGGTACGCGACGGTCGACGGACGACGGTCAGTCGAGGAGCTGTTCGAGGGAGTTCTCCCACTCGTCGAAGAAGCCCTCCGGCCAGTCGGAGAGGGAGCCGTCCTCGTGGATGCGCGGGGTGATGATCTCCGCCTGCAGCCCACGGCGGCGGAAGTAGTGGACGGCGGTGTCCGAGGCGGCGATGGCACCGTTCTTGACCGCCAGACGCAGGCCGTTGAGTACGTGGTCGGAGTGCGTCTCCACGATCAGCTGCGCCCCGGCCGACGCGGCGGCGGCCAGCAGCGCGGCCATACGGGACTGGCCTCGCGGGTGGAGGTGGGCCTCCGGGTTCTCCAGCAGGATCAGGCTCCCCGGCCCCGCCGACAGGCACGCCACGACGATCGGCAGGGCGTAGGTGAGGCCGAAGCCGACGTTGGTGGGGCGGCGGCGGGCGGAGGAGTCCAGGCCGGCGGTGCCGTCGAAGCCGTAGCTGAGGCGGACGGCGTCGATGCCGGGGATCTCCGTCGCTTCCAGGTTGACCCCGGGGCACAGCTCCTGCATCCACGCCACGACATGGTCGAGGAGGTTGTTCGTGGACACGTCCGGGTGTCGCAGGGCCTTGCCGCCCAACGGGCGCCGGGCGTGGTGCCGCAGGTAGTTGACGGTGTGTTCGCCACGCGAGCCGAGGAAACCGAGGCCGATCGCCTGGTGATGGGACTTGGGGTAGCTGGTGGCCGGGGAGATGCGGTCCGCCCTGAGGTACTGGAAGCGGCGACGGGTGAAGGCCGCCTTCGTCCGCTCGGCGTCCGAGGCGGAGTGCAGGGCCAGTACGTCCTGCTCGGGAGCGAACAGAGCCGACCAGGTGAAGGCCTGCCCCTCGCGCGTGCGCAGCTCGATGCCGATGAGCGGAGCGGGTGCCTCAGGCGTCTGCACGAAGTCCTCATGCAGGACGTCGAGTCCCGTTCCGAGCTGCACCAGATCGCCGTTCAGGAGAAGTCCGCCGTCCGAGGAGTACAGGGTGGACGAGTCGTACGACTGCCGCAGCAGGACGAATGCCTGGAGGACCGAACTCTTGCCGGACGAGTTCAGGCCGGTCAGCAGCGTGACTGGGGCGAGCGGGATGTCGGCCGACCTGAACGCCTTGAAGTTGGTCAGCGACAACTGGTCGATCACTGCGCACTGCCCCCGTTGCTGTCCAGAATGGTGCGGAAGAGACCGCGGACCCTGCCGAACCGGGTCCTGACCTTGGCGCGGTCGCCCGTGCTGACGGACACGGCGCGTTCGAAGTCCCGGTCCTTCATGAGCAGTTGGAAACCCTCGATCACTTTCTCGCGGAACGCTACCAGCGCGTCCCTTTCCCCGTCGGAGAGTTCGGCCAGGTTGACCGTGACCGCCTCGAAGAGGGCCTTGTTGATGGGCGAGCGCCGCGTCTGTCCCGGATAGAGCTTGCGGAAGGCGTGTGCGCCGAAGATCTCCGCGGCCGTGTACATCGCCCGCTCGAAGGACCAGCGGAGCATCCCCCGTTCGTCGTCGGACAGCCGGTTGATCTGCCGCATCGTGTGCGCGAGGAACTGGTCGAAGTCCTGTGACCTGAAGTCGAGCGGAGACGTGAGCCGGAAGGCCAGGGCGCGCAGCACCATCTCCTGGTCGGCCATGCGCGCCCTGGGGATGCTGCCGCCCGTGGCCGACGTGAACGCGTTCGTCTCGGCGAGCGACGACAGCAGCTGCCGCGCCGGTCCGGGGATCAGCGCGTGGCGCAGTTCCTGGCGGGTGAGCGGCATGCCCCCGGTGTTGATCCGGGCGAAGATGTTGAACTTGACCTCCTCCGGCGTGCCCGGCCGGATGACATGGACGACGACCTGCGTCTCGTCCAGGCGGATCTGGAGCCGCCCGGTCAGGTCGTCGTAGCCCTTGCCCTCGAAGCCCTCGCGCAGGTACTCCAGACCCCGCAGCCGCAGCGGCCCGGCGTCGATGCCCGCCACCTCGTACAGCGCCCGGGGCGCGATGAACCGGGCGATCGCCGTGAGCCGCTGGATGCCGTCGATGATGGCCCAGTCGCTGTCGTCCGTCTCGGCCGCGTAGAAGGACGGGATCGGGATGCGCAGCAGCAGCGACTCGATCAGCCTGCTCTGCTGTTCGTCCGACCAGATCCCCGCGTGCCGCTGGAAGTCGGGCGCGAGGTCGATCATCCCGTTGCGCAGCCGGGACATGAGCAGGTTGATGGTCGGGTTGAGGGTCTGGATCTCGATCTTTGAGGGGTCGTAGGGCGCGGTGATCTGGTCCGCCGCGTCCTCGGCCTCGGGATCCGGAAGCTCCATTTCCACGTCGGTCGCCCGGCCGTCGGAACCCACCTCGACCCGGAATCCGCCGCTGTCCTCGACGTCGTCCATATAGCGGCTGAACAAAGATCCCTGGTCCCGTGCCGCCTTACGGCTGCCGATACTGTCCTCCTGCGACATCTGCCCTCACGTGCGTTTCGTGGTCGGCCTGAACTTGAATCCGTGACGCTGGTGCCGATTCTGCCTGACGAGGGGTCATCGGGTCCGGCGACGGTACGAGCAGCTCCGCCCATACGGTCTTGCCGGGCGCCGCCGGGCGAGGGGTGACGCCCCACTCGTCCGCGAGGGTGGCTACGAGGAGGAGGCCGCGGCCGGATTCGGCATCGGGGGCGAGTGTCGGGGGTGTGGAGGAGGGCCGCTTCTCGGCTCGGGTGTCGGTCACCTCGATACGGAACGTGCTTGCCGTCAGGGTGAGTTGGAGGTGGAAGTCGCGGCCGGGGACGTGGCCGTGGCGTACGGCGTTGGCCGTGAGTTCCGCCGCGATGAGGGTGAGGGTCTCGTTGGTGGGGGTCGTGTAGGGGTGGCCCCACTCGTTCAGGCGGTGGGAGACCAGGCGGCGGGCGAGACGGGCGCCGCGCGGGGTCGACGTGAACTGCATGGCGAACTCGCGTTCGGGTGCGGTGCGCTGTGGCATATGCCCGTTCGTGGGAGTTGCTGACTTCATGAGGTGAACGGTTGCGGACTGTGCGTAGCGTTGAACAGGAGTGATGCGCTGACGGGCATGGGCTGTACGCGTCGGCGGTGCGCTTGTGTGCGGCGTGGGGCGTGACCGGTTCCCGGGCCGTGCGTTGGGTGGAGTCCGGTGGCTGTGGCGGTACGGGAGGAGCGGCGGCGTGAGCGACGAGGTTCAGCAGCCGGAGTACGAGTTCGGGACGGGCATTCTTTGCGTGTTCGGGCGGCAGTTGAAGCTGTTCCGGGAACGGGCGGGGATGGACCGGGTGAAGTTCGGTTCGCTGACGGGGTATTCGGCCTCGACCATCGCGGCGTTCGAGCAGGGGAGGCGGATTCCGCCGCCGAAGTTCATCGACCAGGCGGATGAAGTGGTGGGTGCGGGTGGGGTGTTGAGCGCGAGTAAGGAGGAGGTGGCTCGGGCTCAGTATCCGGCGTTCTTTCGGGATGCGGCCAAGTTGGAGGCCGAGGCGGTTGAGCTGCATGTGTATGACACCCAGCTGATCAACGGGTTGCTGCAGACGGAGGACTACGCGCGAGCGGTGTTCGAGATGTGGCAGCCGCTGCTGGATGAGGAGGTCATCGAGCAGCGTGTGGCCGCGCGGCTGGCTCGGCAGGAGATCTTCACCCGGCGTCCGGCGCCGCATCTCAGCTTCGTGATCGAGGAGGCTGTCCTGCTCCGGCCGATTGGCGGGGACGCTGTCTGGCGAGGCCAGTTGGAGCACCTCATGCTGATGGCCGAGAGGCGCAATGTGGTGATCCAGGTGATGCCACTCGCTCGGCTGGAACATGCGGGACTGGCTGGCCCGTTCACCTTGATGGAGAGCAAGGATGGGCGCAGGATCGCGTACACGGAGGTACAAGGCGACAGCCGCGTACACACGGAGCGTCCAAAGGTGCGAGGTCTTGAGCGTACGTACGGGATCCTTCGCGCACAGGCCCTCACTCCGACAGAATCGCTGGCGTTGATCGAGAAGTTGCTGGGAGAGAGATGAGCGGGGAAAAGGCCTGGCCGGACACTGATGGCCTGGCGTGGTTCAAGAGCAGTTACAGCGCTGGCGACGGGGGCCAGTGCGTCGAGGTAGCGGCCGGGATAGGCGCGGTTCACGTCCGTGACTCCAAGGACACGACCCGTACCGCACTGGCCGTTGAGCCCACGGCGTGGACCGCGTTCGTCGGGTTCGCGGCTCGCGGCTGACAAGTCCGGTGCCCTGCGGTCTACGTGAGGTGGACCGCAGGGCACCGGCATGTCACGGGCGAGGGGTCCAGCGGCCGAAGTCGGCTACTAAGTCGGCGTGTGAGCGGTTGTGGCCCACCGGCGCGGTGAGCAGGCCGTGCTTCGCGGCCGCTGCCGCGATCAGCGGGCCGTCGCTCTCCCGGAATGACGGCGACTTGAGCTCTCGCTTCAGCTTGCCCTTCGGGTCGTCGATCAGCCCCGTGTCCTTGCCGCGCAGTTGGGCGGGAATCTTCCACTTTGAGCGGACGCGCGGGAACGCCTCGGGGAAGAGGAGCAGCCACCCCTCGGACTCCCACGCGGCGAGGGCGTACGCGGAGTCGGCCGGGCACTGGCGGTTCAGCTCGGCGGCGATGGTCCTGCGAACGGCCCGATAGCGATCGTCGGCATAGCCGTCCAGGTCCTCGTGGACGGCGAAGGCGGCCAGCTGGCCCTTCTGCTGGAGGGCTTTGCCCCTCGCCTTGCCGACCAGCGCGCGCACGCTGCTCTCCAGGTCCCCGCCGGTCTTTTTCTTCAACCGGACGGGATCGTTGATCCGTACGATTCGGGAGTTTCCGAGGCCCGGATGATGGGCTCGGACCAACTCGGCGAGGATCTTGCAGTCGTTCTCGTCCTCACCGGCCAGAACGATCACCCCGCGTCCCGGCCTCGTCACATCTCACCTCCGGTGAGGTCGCCGCCGAGAACGCCGGAGAACCACAGGTCACCCAAGGGCTGGTCCCCGCTCTCCTCGACGATCGCCTCGACCTCCTCGACGGTCAGCGCGGGGATGAGGGACGCGCCCTCGTCATCGCGCTCGCAGATGACGATCTCCTCGGGCAGGAGTCGGTCGACCAGTGCCGGAGAGTGCGTGGCGACCAGGAACTGGCTACGGCTCGACGCCTCGCGCAGGCGTTTCACGATGAGGGCGAGAGCCTGGGGGTGCAGTCCGTGGTCGATCTCCTCGATGCAGGTCAGCGCCGGGGGGTTCGGGTCGTAGAGGAGGGCAAGCAGACCGAGGAGGCGGACGGTGCCGTACGAGGCGAAGGCGAGCGGCGTCGGCCGGCGCAGGCCGCTCTCCCGGAGCAGGACGGTGACCTGGTCGGAGGCGCCGCCAAAGGTCGCGAACTCGATGTCCTCCAGCTGCGGCAGGACAGTGCACGCATCGGCGACGAGGGAATCCCAGACCTCGTCGTCCGAGCGGAGGTGCATCAGGAACTCGGCAAGGTTGTCCGCCTGCGGGGACAGATCGACGAAGCGGTGTCGGCTTCGGCGCAGTCGGTAGGGCAGGCGGGCCGCCGCCACGTCCACGTCGAACACTCGGAAAGAGGACAGCTGTTGGGCGAACCTTGAGACCTCCTCGCCGCCGTCGGAACTCCCCAGGCGGGGGAGCGTCGACAGACCGCTGCTCAGCCGCTGGATGCCGAAGCTGCCGCTGTCGTCCTCCGTTCCCGCCTTTGTCGTGTCGACGACCTCAGCGGACTCGCCGGTGATGGTGATGCGCCGTCCTTTCCCCTGGGTTCGCTTGAAACGGAAGGACTCACTGCGCGAGAGACTTTCGGCACCAGACTTCAAGGCCCGGCGACGGATGGTGAGTTCGTACTCGTCGGGTGAGTTCTCGTTCGCGTGCGTGGTCCATGTCGCCTTGAGGCCGATTTTCAGCGTGGTGGGTGGCTTGGGGCCGCCCCAGAACGCGATTTCCCCGAAACCGTCGCGGGAGTCCAATGCGGGCTGGAGATCCGTACGGATGACGTCGGCGAGAAAGTCGAACACTTCGAGAAGGTTCGACTTGCCGCTCGCGTTCGGCCCGACGAGCACGGTCAATGGGCCCAGGGGGACGGTTACTTCGCGCAGGCTGCGGAAGTTCTCCACGTGCAGTTCGAGCAGGCGGCCAGGCATGCGGGGCAACCTATCGGTCGGTGCGGGGTGAGGGGGTTGGGGGCGTCCACCGGCCGAGGGCGATCTCCTCGTCCAGGCGGGCCTGGAAGTGGGCGTGCGCTGCGCGCATCTCGGCCTCGCGGTCGGCCTTGTAGAACGGGGCCTCGTAGCCGGCCGGGGGTGGGGTGTGTTCCGGGTCTTCGAGGTGGGCCATGAGGTCGAGGTAGTCCTGCTTGGTCTGGCCGTGGCCGTAGGTGTTGAAGTCGGCGGCGACTTTGCGGCCGTTGGCGTCGAACCAGGTTGCTGACTCGTAGTCGTACAGCTGGGGGTAGCGGGACTTGAAGATCGCGGCGAGTTGGTCGGCGGTGATGCCGAGCCATACGGCGACCAAGGCGTCGAGTTCTACGAGGGCGGCTCGGCGTTCGTGTTCTGTGCGGAGGGGGGTGGCGTATTCCCAGGTGGGGGTGAGGTTGGCGGCGAGGGGGTTCAGGGCGGGCCAATTGGGGTTGGCCCAGTCTTCGTAGCCTGACCAGCGGGGGTCGAAGAGTTCTGACCAGAGGGGGGCGTAGTGGGTGGTTAGGGCGTTCAGGCGGAGGGTGCGGAGGAGTAGGGCCGGCGCTAGTGGGTGCTTTGGATTGGGAGCCGGCATCTTGTGTGCCTCGGCAACACGTAGGTCAGATCGGCCAGTAATGCGGAGTAGATAGTCCAAGGGCAATGCCGCCCAGAACCCGGCATTGAGAGCGGTGAGCTGATTGTTCTCCAAGGCCATCGACTGCACGGTGTTCACGTGCGCAGGGCCAGGTGGGATGAGAGCAGCATGAAGGCAACGACTGCTGTCGAACGGGATCATCCGCCGCCAGGCCAACCGGAAGTACGTGGTGAACGCACTGCCGAGCCATGAGTCCTGGGCCGCAAGGTACGTAGCCTCATCGGTAGCCCGCACGAGGTTGGTCACCGGGACACGGGTCTCGGACAGCTCCGTCGGCGTGAGCGAGTCCCAGTCCCTGTTACTCCGACACGGGATCCTCGGCTCCTTCGAGAAAGGCAGTGCGGATGCGAAGTGCGGTCCTTGGAGGATGACATCCGCGAGATGAGGGACAGTCTGGTTGCCCCAACGGATCAGCCCATCCCTCCTGGAACCACTCTCCTCGTATCCCCTTGAGATCATCGGGCGGTATTCGTTCAGATTGCTGTTGTAGGCAGCCAGCGCCTCGATCGCTCCTTGCTCGCTAACAAGTAGCGGGTACAGCAGAGGAGTCTGGGACACTTCCCCCGTTGAGCCCGTCAGAGCTTGCCAACTGGCAAGCCGCGTTGCCTCCACATGCACCACACGTTCGCGATGCGGCCGGATGTCCCACGAACTCTTGTGCTTGATACCGGGGGTTGCTCCTCGTCCGTCGTGGCTGAGTGAATCGGGCAGGACGTCGGCCCCGCGGAGCTCACTGACATGGAGGAAGTTGGGTTCCTGCGGCGTGCCGTAGATGTGCATCCCGAATTCCGCAGACCGGTTCAAGTCTTCGAAGGCCCAGTTCGCAGAATTCACGAAGTGGGCGTGCACTCGCAGATGCCGGTACGTGGCAGCTCGGATGACACCCTCGTGCACACCACCGAAGTGGGTGTCCGGATGGATCAAGCCCGCGTTTCCGTGCGGTCCGATGTGCTGCCAGACTTGAGCCATGAAGGCGCGGTAGAAGTCCCCCTGGGTGCCCGCAAGCTGCGGATATGTTGTTGGGCTGGCCAGCGTGGCAGCGGTCCCTGCGTGGACGGCCAGTGCGTTGAGGAGAAGGCCCTGACCACGTGCGTCGAGTGCTTCTTCCTTGCGGAGCCGCCACTCCTCCGCACTCGGCTTCTCCGCCAGAACAAACCACGGCTCCAGCTCCGCCAGAACCACATCCTCCTGCCACCTCGGCCGAACCCAAGGCGGATTCCCCACCTGCAAATCAAACCCACCCGCCCGCGCAAACACCTGCGCGAACTCCAACTCCCAATGAAAGAACCCCTGCTGCCCCGCAATATCCCGAGCAACCCCCGCCCACGGATACCGCCCCTCAAGATGATGAGCCAGATCCATCCCCATCAAATCCGGCAACGCATCCTCATACGGCTCAAGCTCATCCAGCCGCTCAAACTCAGACACCAATGAGTCCGCCGGAACATCCCGCCGCCCCAGCAACGACTCCGCGAAGTCCAGCCAGTCATCCAACTCGGCCAACGCCACAACGGCCCGCCGCTGCTCGCTCACCGCCTCCTTCCGCCGCCCGGCCCGCCGCTTGTCCAAGTCCTCCCGGGTCAGCGAGAGCTGCTTCGCCTCGACACCGAACCCCGGCAGCGCATCGGCCTCCCAGGCCATGAGCACGCCGTCGTCCTCAGCCCTTTCAGCCGCCCCCTCCGCGAGACCGGCGAACGCCCCGGACTCCTCAACAACCGCAGCAGCCCGCCGATACCCCTCGTCACTCCCGTCCAGCAGTCCAGCCCGCTGCACGGGCCAGAACCACAAGGCACACCACGCATCCATCAGCGTCTTGAGCCGCCAGTAAGGCGTGTCAACGGCCTCAAGATCCGCCAGTACGTCATCCCGCTGCACGGCAACCTCGGGAGCCCGCAGCCACCCCTCCTCCGCGCCCCAGACCTCGATCCGCCGCGAGATGTCCCGCTCGGAGATCTCCAGACGCCGTACGACAAGCCCCCACAGGTACTCGACCCGCCGAGCCAGCCCCTGCAACCGCTCCGTCTGCTTCTTGGACGGCGACTTGGTGATCGCCTTACGCCAGGCACCCAGCGCTTTGGCCTCCTCAGCGGCCAGCGCCTTCGCCTCCTTCTCCCCGGCGACCGCGCCCCACTCCTTCGCGGGCAGCAGGAAGTGATGAACCGCCCCTTCCGGAAGCCCCCGCCCCGGCGCCCCCGCCACCACCTCAGTCAGCGGAAAGCGCTCAGGCGTAGCCCCCAGCCAGCCACCCTTCTTCAACCTCTCGGCGGCATAGACCTCCCGCCGCCCCCCGATCAGCGAGTTACCCCGCCGCAGATGCAGCCCGAACCACGGCGCCTCCATCCCCGGATGCATCGTGTTCAGCCACAGCGACACCTCCGCCAGCTCCACAGCCGTCGAATTGAGGTCGACGCCATAGGAGTTGTGCAGCGCGATGTACGCCTTGACCTTCTGCAACTCGACGGCGTACTGCTCGGTGTCGACGGGCGCGCCCAGCTCGACGCCCCGCCGCCGCAGATACTCCGCCGCCACCTGATTGATGGCCTCGTTCAAGAACGCGCCCGACCCCAGCGCCGGCTCGCAGATCTTCCAGTCCAGCAGCTCGCGGGCCGGCGTAACCTCGCCGTCCTGGTCGAGCCGCTGCTGAAGCGCCAGCTGCACGGTCACCTTGGTCAGCGACTCGGGCGTGTAGTACGAAGCCGACGTCTGCCGGTCACGCCCCGACAGGCGGTACACGAACGACCCCGGCCGGTACCGGACCCGTACCTCCTCGCCCGTCTCCTCGTCCTTCCGCCGGACGAACACCGCGTCCGGGTACTCGTCCGCCTTCGACGCCGGAACCAGCCACGACCCGTCCTTCGAGTACCCGCCCTTGGCGACCTCGTACAGCTCCTCGCCCGCCACAAAGCCGGAGTAGGACATCAACCCCTCGTACACGGCGCCGAGTTGATTGATGCCGAGCTGGGCGTACGAGATGAAGCCCCCGCGCTCGCCCTTCCTGCCGCGCGTGAGCATCAGCAGCCGCAGCACGCGGTACAGGGTCGCGTTGCGCAGACGCGTGTCCACGTACCGCGCCTCGCCGGTCTCGTCCTCGTCGAAGCGCGGGTCGGTCACCGACCGGCGTCCGATCAGCCGGATAGACCCCGCCTCGAACAGCTTGGAGTGCAGCGGCTCGAAGCGCAGACCGACGTCCTCCGAACCAGAGGACTCCGCCGGCACGCCGCCGTGGGTCCGACGGGGCCGGTAGCCCTCCTGGACCATCCGGAAGAGCAGGTCCAGCGAGTCGTACAGGTACGTGCCCTCACGGGCCTTCTCGCCCACCAAGTCCCGCTCCGCCACCAGCTCGCCGAGCCGTCCGAGGCCGTAGCCCTGGTGGTACTCGGGGTAGTCCGACGGCAGGATGCCCAGCTCGGGGCGGGCCTCCGCGTACAACAGGAACAGGATCCGGTACAGGTAGCGCAGCGACTCCCGCGTCAACTGGCGTGACAGCTCCGGGAGTTCGGCGATCTCGTCCGGGCGGACGCCCGCGGCCCGGATCCGGTCCAGGACCTCGTTCGCGATCAGTTCCACCGACAGGCGCAGGCCGTCCCGCAGGTCGCTCGACACGCCCACCGCGTGCTTCGTCGACTTGTCGACCAGCCCGGCGAGGGGGTTCTCGCCGCCCTCCTCCGGTGTGCGGAGCGAGTCGGCGCCGAACAGGGCAGCCAGTGTGTCCAGTTCGCCGCCCGCGCGGCTGTCGTTGCGTTCCAGGGCCGAGTCCAGGGCGGCGGCGAGGTAGCGGCCCTCGCCCCACGCCGCCCGGTCGGCCAGTACGACCACGCCGCCGACCAGCAGCAGCACATACCGCGGGGCGTCCTCGCAGGCGAACAGGAATGACGCCAGCTTCGAGCCCGTCGTCACCTCGTTCGAGCCGTCGAGCGGCAGGCGGTGGAGGAGGCGGCCGGGACCGGACGGATCGAGGGCCGCGTCCGGTTCGGCCGCCCAGCCGCAGTCCAGGGCCACCAGACCGGGCTCGGCGTGGGCGACCTGGACCTCGTAGGTGTGGTCGGCGCGCTCGACGGTCAGGGTCTGTGGCTTGGCGTCGTAGCCGAGGGCCCGCAGGACGTGCGCGTTCAGCGCCGCCGCCCGCTCACGCCATGCGGGGGCGTCGTACGTCGTCGCGTCGTCCGGTTCGGCCGCCGCCTCCGCGAAGAACGCGCGCGCCTTGAAGTACGGGCGCCGCAGCTCACGCAGCCCGACGCGCGGGGTCACCGGCAACGCGTCCGCAGAGTCACCGGTGCCGCCGGCGTTCCCCAGGTCCTCGCCGTCCGCGCCGCGTACCGTCTCCTCCCGCTCCTTCCAGGCCGCGAGCAGCCCCGACTTGAGGTCCTTCGGGAAGACCTCGGCCAGGTAGTGCGCGGAGAAGTAGTCGCCGCGGTTGACGAGAGAGTCGTACGACATGACGGAAGGACCTCGGGGATCAGCGGGATCGGCGGCGGGATCAGCGGGTGTGGTCTAGGACGGCGAGAACCCGGAGCATCGGGCGGCCGGTGGTGAGGAGCGAGTCGGCCAGGTCGGCGAGATCGGACTTGGTGCGTTCGCCCGCCAGGGTCGGCTGTTCCCAGTCGCCCAGGCGGCGCTTGTAGTCGTCGATCGGGCCGGCCAGTGCCTTGTCCCACTCGCTGCTGTGGCGGCGCAGGAAGCGTTCGGCCGCCTCCAGGGCGCTGGGGATGCCCGAGCTCAGCAGGTCGAGGTCGTGGCGGTGCAGCGGGTTGGCCATGGTGGGGCCGATGCCCGCGCGGCGCAGTGTGCCGACCATGTCGTCGGTGACCTCGCCTCCGCTCACGGCCATCCACTTCACCACGGTCGGGCGGCCCAGCGCGTTGGAGTAGATGCCCTGGATCAGGTACGTCGGCGCTTCGACGTCCGCCGTGATGACGGGCGCCTCCTGACGGCCCAGGCGTACCAGCACCTTGTCCGTCAGCCACTCCACCACCGGGTGCAGATCGGTGAGGAGCGAGATCTCCGGCCAGCTGGACGAGGACGACTCCCTGGCGCGTACGAGGGAGAGGTCGGCGAGCTTGCGGTTCAGGGTCACCAACAGGCGTTCGTGCAGGCGCTGTTCACGACGGTAGTCCGGCGGGAGGGACTTCATGCGGTGGGTGAGGTCGGACGGCGGCTTGAAGGAGATCAGGCCCGTCTCGGGGTCCTGGTCCAGCTCCAGCTGCCGCTGCGGGTCCGGGAAGACCTCGCGGATCGCCTCGTCGATGAACTCCCGGGTTCCGGTGAACAGGCGCGGTACGTCGGCGGGGGCGGGCGGGGCGTCGCCGTCCTCCGTGTCGGTGCCGGACGCGTCCACCGCGCCGAAGAAGTCCGCCAGGAAGTCCGTGCCGGAGTCCTCGGCGGCGGCCGCCCGGGCCGTGTCCTCCAGGGACTCGTCGACCGTACGGCCGCGCAGCAGATCCTGGATCAGGGACTTCTCCTCCGCCTCCGCACGGTAGAGGCCGGAGACCGCCTCCGCCGTACCCAGGCTGCGGTGCGCCTCGTCCTCGCGCTCCAGCAGCCGCTCGGCCACCGTACGGTCGTCCTTCGCCCCGTCGACCTCGCTGGTGAGGATCAGCGCGCGGAACTGGGGCCGGTGCGCCTGGCCGTAGCGGTCGATGCGGCCGTTGCGCTGCTCGATGCGGATCAGGGACCAGGGCACGTCGTAGTGGATGAGCTGGTGGCACTGGCGGTGCAGGTTGACACCCTCGGAGGCCACGTCGCCCGTGAACAGCAGGCGTACGGGGGTGTCGGCCAGGCCGAAGTCCTCGACGCACTGCATCTGTTGTTCGTCGGAGAGGCCGCCGTGCATGACGCGCGCGGCCTCCTGGAGTGCCTTGCCCTTGAAGCCGAGGGCCGCCGGGACGGCTTTGCGCAGCCACTCCAGGGTCTGGACGCGTTCGGAGAACACGACCACGCGGGTGTCGCTCTTCGGGCCGACGCCGATCGCGCGCAGCTGCTCCACCAGCGCCTGGAACTTCGCCGAGTCCGTCTCCGACATCACGAAGCTGAGGTCGTTCAGGCGCCGGAGCGCGGCCAGCTCCGCCTCCGTCCCCGCGTCGTCCTTCGCCTTCAGGGTTCTGATGCGGGTGTCGACCGTCGAGGCGAGGGCCACGTGTGAGGACAGGAAGGACTTGAGGAGGGTGTAGGGGAACAGGCGGCTCTCGCTCACCGAGGACCTGTCCGGGTCTTCCGGGAGCCACACCTGCGCCAGCTCCTCGAAGATCTTCTCCTCGGCGGGGGTCGCGGCGCAGTGCACCGACGTGCTGGGACCCCGGTCCGCCCACTGCCCCTTCATCTGCTCGCGGACCTCGGGGCTGACCTTCGTACGCCGGATGAAGAGATGCTTGATGTCGTCCGCCGCGTACCGCTCGGGGTCGCGGATCGCGGCCGGGTCGAGGAGGGAGATCAGCTCGGCGAAGGAACGGGCGTCGCCGTTGTGCGGGGTCGCGGAGGCCAGGATCAGCGCGTCGGTCTGCGGGGCGAGGAGCCGGGCCAGCTGGTTGCGCAGGGAGCCGCGGTTGATGAGGTTGTGGGACTCGTCGATGACGACCGCGTCCCAGGTGATGCGCTCCAGGTGGTGCTTGTACTGGTCGGTGTTCTTGAGCGTGTCGATGGAGACGATGACCCGCTTGAAGTAGGTGAACGGGTTGCGCCCGGCCGGGATCTCGCGCTGGATGCGCTCGATGCCGACCGAGTCGAGGCGGATCAGCGGAATCGCGAAACGTGTCCACAGCTCGTGCTGGAACTGTTCGAGGACATGCTGCGGGGTGACGACCAGAATGCGCTCGCCCCGGCCACGGCGGATCAACTCCGCGAGAGTCAGACCGATTTCGAGGGTCTTGCCGAGCCCGACCACGTCCGCGATGAGCATGCGCGGCCGAAGGTTTCTGCCCGAGAGTGCCAACTGCGCGGGCCGGTGCTGGTACGGCAGCGAGTCGAGCAGGAAGCTGTCCGCCAGGGCCAGACCGCGCTCCGACTGGGGGAGGGGGGTCTTGCGCAGGATGGCTTCGAGGAAGAGGCGGCTGCGCCGGAAGTTCGCGGAGTCGTCGCACGTCAGCTTGGTCCGGCGCGGGTCCATCAGCTGGACGTCGTCGAGCTTCGTGAAGAAGACGGCTTCCTGGTCCCGTACGAACTCGGAGACGCCGACCGCCTCGATGCGGTCACCGTCGTGCTTGGTACGTCCTACGTTCCGTACGAGCCATTCCTCGTCACGGACCTCGATCTGCGAGCCGGGCGGGTACTTGGCGTCCACCGGGCTGGTGGTGCCGGCTTGCTCGACGGTCACGAGGGCTGCCTCCTGTAGGGCGGAACCCGGATGTCCCGGGACATCACGGTGCTTCGGGTCAGAACTTCGCACGCTGAGCGTAGGTTTCCCGCAGCTGTTGGGCCACACGCCTGGCCTGGGCGGAATGCCGGACCTGGGGAGCGCGTGCCGGTCGCCGGACGGCCACGGCGGGGTCCGCCTTCACGGTCGTCGGCGTGTGCGTGGCCGGGGAGACGGCCGGAGCCTTCGGTGCCGGCGTCACCTCCTGAGATTCCGACTCCTGAGGTTCCGACTCCTGAGGTGCGGGCTCCAGTGGTGCGGGCTCCAGTGGTGCGGATTCCTGTGGCGCGGTCGCCGCCGTGTAGGCCGTCAGCCTGCGGCGGGCTTGGGCGACCTTCAGGCCCTCCCCCTCGATCACGGCGCGGCACTGCTGGACGACGCTCTGCAGCGTGGGGCGGGCGGTCGCGTCATACGCGAGCATCGCCGTCAGCAGGGGTACCAGCTGCTCCGGGACACCGGTCAGGTCCGCTTGGGCCTCGGGCTTGGTGATCAGATGGAAGAGGGCATGGATGTTGTCGGCCTGGAAGGGATAGTGGCCGGTCGCCGCGTAGAGCAGGACGGCACCGAGTGCGTAGACGTCGACGGGCGCGAGGAGAGGCTTGACGCCGTTCGCCTGCTCCGGGGCCATGCAGGTAGGAGTGCCCATCACCGTGTTCGGGGCGGTGAGGGAGGCGCTGGACTCGGTGAACACGGCGAGGCCGAAGTCGATGATCTTCGGGCCGTTCGGGCCGAGGAGGATGTTGGCGGGCTTGAGGTCGCGGTGCAGCAGCCCCTGCTTGTGCACTCCGGAGAGAGCCTCGGCGAGTGTCGCGCCGAGCGAGGCCACGAGGACGGTCGGCAGCGGCCCGCAGGTGTTCACCTGCTTGCGCAGATCCGGTCCGTCGACGTACTCCGTGGCCAGCCAGGGCTGATCCGCGTCAGGGTCCGCGTCCATGAAGGCGGCTATGCGCGGGCCCCAGACCGTCTTGAGGACCTCGACCTCCTGGGCGAAGCGCAGCCGGGTCTCCGAGTCGACCACCGACGGCTTGATGACCTTGACCGCGGCGGGCTCGCCGCCCGGTGACTCGCCGAGATAGACCTGCCCCATCCCGCCGTGGCCGATCCGGCCGAGCAGTTCGAACTCTCCGAGCTCGGTCGGATCCTCAGGGCCAAGAGGCGCCGCGTTCACCTGGGTCTCGTCCCTTCGCCCTGGTCATCCGGTATGTGCAAGGCGTAACGGTAGTCGACTGAGGACGGGATCGTGACGGGTCGGGCAGCAGTGCTCAACCTTCACTGTCCCCCCTGGGCTCCGGGGGGGGGGTGTCCCCTTCCGGGCTGCCCGGCGACCGGGGTGCCCGTGGCGCGGGAAGGTCGATCAGATCGCTGACGTTCGCGACCTCCTGCAAGGTCCGCGCCAGCGACACCAGCGTCTCCCGTACGGCTGCGATCTCGCGGCGCAGGGCCTCGGCGTGCTCCCACTGCCGTTCGTGGACCACGGGATCGCGACCCGCGGGGCGCTGCGACTCGTACGCGGTCAGGCGGGGATGCCACTGTGCGAGGAGCGGGCGCAGGACGCGGTTGAGGACGGTGACGGCCAGGACGCCGAAGCTGACGTGGCCGGGGGCGAGGGGCGGGGCGACGTCGGGGCCGTAGCGGCGCAGGATCTCGCGGGTCGTGTTGAAGAAGGTGTAGAGGGACGACAGGGCTTCGCGCAGGAAGCCCTCGTCGGGGTCGAGTTCCTCGACGGACACACGAGTGACCAGTTCCAGGTACAGCTCCCAGGCCGCGCTGCGCTCCGCGTCGGCCGGTTCCCACATGCCGGATATCTCGCCGACGAACGGAATCGTGAGCTTGGCCGTGATCTGCGACGGACCGCCCGGTCGGCGTCGCCTGCGCTGCCTGTGTCCCATGATCGCCCTCCCGGTACCCACAGTAAGGTAAGTCGCCGTGTGGGACGTCTTCCTCAGCTACAGCCGCGGTGATGTGGAGCGGGTCCGTCCGCTGGCGCGGGCGCTGCGCGACGGCGGGCTGGAAGTGTTCACGGACGAGACCGGCGTCGAGTCCTTCGCCGGTATCAGCGCCACCATCCGGCGCGAACTGGGCCGTTCCAAGGCGCTGCTGGCGTTCTACTCCGCGGGCTACCCCGAGCGCGAGGCCTGCCAGTGGGAGCTGACCACCGCCTATCTGGCGGGACTTGGGGACGGCGATCCGCGGCGACGGGTCATGGTGGTCAATCCGGAGCCGGACGCGGACCACATCCACCCCGTCGAACTGCGCGACGCCCGACACGCCTCGGCGCAGGACATCCCCGCCCTCGTGGTCGACGTCCGCGCGCACGTGTCCCGCCTCGACGGCCCCATGACGATCGCCGAATCCGGCGTACGGCGCTGGCTTCTGGGCAGGCCGCAGCCGCGCCCCGACTTCCTGGGCCGCCTGTCCGAACTCTGGCAGGTCCACTCGGCCCTGCACGCCCACACCGCACCCCTCGTCACGGGCCGCGCCGCCGCGCACGCCGTGCAGATCCGGGGCATGGCGGGCATCGGCAAGACACTGCTGGCCCAGGAGTACGCCCTGCGCTTCGAGGCGGCCTACCCCGGCGGCGTGTGCTGGTTGGACGGGGAGGCGTACGACGAGTCGGTGGGCGCGCTCGGCGCGAACAGCCCGGGCGACCTCTTCGCGTACTTCGACGCCATCGGTGAACCGTTCCTGTGGATCGTCGACGCCGCCCCCGCCGACCGGCTCCACCTGCGGGAGACGGCCGCCATGGCAGCGCCACATCCGCTCGGCCACACCCTCTTCACCCTCCGCAGCCGCGCTTACGACACCCTCGGCATCCCGGTCGACCTGGGGCCGCTCGACGTTCCCCACGCGCGGGTGCTGGTCGGCGGTGACGAGGCCCTCGCCGACGCGGTCGAGGGCCACCCCCTGGCACTCGGCCTGCTGGGGCGTGCCGTCCGCGCCGGTCACCACGCCGGCACCCTCTACGAACGGCTGCACGCCCGGGGCAGGTCCCTCCTCGACTCCCTCGCCGACGAGGATGTGACGGGCCCTCTCGTACGGGATGTGGACACGGCGGACGCCGCCGATGTGCTGCGCTGTGCCGCCGCCCTGCATCCGCTGCCGTTCGCCGCCGACGACGTGGCACAGGTCCTCGCCACCGCCGACGGCGTCCCGCGGATCGTCGCCCGCAGGCGCGCGGCCAACGGCGTCCGCGAGCTGCTCGCCCGCAGCCTGGTGACCCCGACGGCCGACGAACACTGGTCCCTGCACCCCGTCACCCAGCATGCCTGGCACCACCACGACCCGGCCCCCGCTCGGACCGAGGCCCTCCGGCATGCCGCCCTGCGCACCCTGTACGACCGCCGGGACGCCCGCGACCCGGTTACGCTGGCCTTCCCCGGCACCCGGAGGGAGGCACCGATGGCAGCGCACAGCGAGTCGGAACGAATGGCCGCCTACGATCTTCAGGTCGAGCTCGTCACCCGGATCGGAGTGCAGGAACTGGCACCGGGGACCGGGAGTCTGCGAGAGGCGTTGACCTCCCTCAAGTCCCTGATCGACTTCACGCGCGCGACGCTGCACACCTACAGCGTGAACCTGGAGCGCGGCTCGGTGAGCGGGGCGCCGACAGTCCAGAACCTCGCCTACGTCCTGATCAACGAGACGATCCGCCCGTTCACCAGCACATGGCATCCGCGCCTCGCGGCGTACGAGGCCCGCTGCCCGGTGGATGCGGCACCCCTGGATCACGAGGCGGCATGGCCGGACGCCGAGGCGATGCGAGCCGAACTGGCCGCGTTGCGCGGGCCGTTGACGCGGATCGTGGAAGGGCTGGGGGGTATTTCGGGGGCGGACTTCGGGGTGGCGGCGACCGGATGAGGGCCGGGTCGTAATTCGCGGGTCGTAATTCGCGGGTCGTAATTCGGTGGAGCCACGGCGGGCGACTCCATACGCTGCGCCCATGCCGGCTCATCCCGACCCCGCCTTCCTCACCCCCACCGCCGACCGCCTCGCCTCCCTCCCCACCGTCCAGGCCGTCGCCCTCGGCGGATCACGGGCGCAGGGGACCCACGGGCCGGACAGTGACTGGGATCTGGCCATCTACTACCGCGGCCCCTTTGATCCGGAGGATCTCCGTGCGGTCGGTTGGGAGGGTGAGGTGTCGGAGGTCGGGGGTTGGGGCGGGGGCGTGTTCAACGGGGGAGCGTGGCTGACGGTCGAGGGGCGGCAGGTGGACGTTCACTATCGCGATCTCGATGTCGTGGAGCGGGAGTTGGCGGAGGCGGAGGAAGGGCGGTTCCGGGTGGAGCCGTTGCTGTTCCATCTCGCGGGGATTCCCAGTTACCTGGTGGTGGCGGAGTTGGCGGTCAACCGGGTGCTGCGGGGCGAGTTGCCGAGGCCGGCCGCCTATCCGGAGCGGCTGCGTCGGACGGCGAGCGAGCGTTGGTACGGAACCGCCCGTGCCACCCTCGCGTATGCGCGTGCCAACCACGCACCGGCAGGCCGGCTCACCGAGGTCGCGGGTGCCCTCGCCACGGCTGCCGCGCAGACCGGGCACGCCGTGCTGGCGGCGCGCGGGGAATGGGTGACGAACGAGAAGCGGCTGCTGGAGCGGGCGGGGCTGCGGGGCGTGGACGGGGTCGTCGGAGCGTTGGGCGGTGCCTGCGGTGAGGCGCTCAGCTCGGCGGTCGGTGAAGCGGAGCGGCTCTTCGAGGGGGCGATGGAGCGGGCCGCGGCGTCCCTGGAGGGGTGTGGCCCCGCGAGCGTATCCGCTGGATAATTTGTCCATGTAAAGGGCGTTTGTCGGTGGGTGATGCGCGGCGATGGGTGCGGGACTGGTCGGGGAGCAGATCGCGGGCTACCAGGTGGAGTGCGAGCTCGGCCGTGGGGGCATGGCCGTGGTGTACCGCGCGAGGGATCTGCGTCTGGAACGTACGGTGGCGCTGAAGCTGCTGACCCCGGACATGGTCCGCAATGACACCTTCCGCCGCCGTTTCGCGCACGAGCAACGGGCGGCCGCGGCGCTCGACCACCCGCACATCGTGCCGATCTTCGAGGCCGGCGAGACGGAAGGCGTCCTGTACATCGCCATGCGGTACGTCCCGGGCCTGGACCTACGGGCCCTGCTCGACCGGGACGGCCCCTTGCCGGTCGCGACGGCGGTGCGAATCGCCGCACAGGTGGCGTCCGCCCTGGACGCGGCCCATGAACACGATCTGGTGCACCGGGATGTGAAACCCGGCAATGTGCTGGTGGCCCGGGGGACGGACAGTGACCACCCCGAGCACGTCTATCTCACGGACTTCGGGCTGACGAAGAAATCGCTGTCCCTGACCGGGCTCACGTCCGTGGGCGAGTTCGTCGGCACGCTCGACTATGTGGCCCCGGAGCAGATCGCCGGCCGTCCGGTGGACGGCAGGTGCGATCTGTACAGCCTCGCCTGCGTCGTCTACGAGACCCTCGCCGGCGGCCCGCCCTTCGAGCGGGACGACAGCATGGAACTGCTGTGGGCCCACCAGTACGACCAGCCGCCTGCCCTGAGCGAGAGGCGGCCGGGGACGCCGCCGGAGATGGACGAGGTCGTGGCCCGGGCCCTGGCCAAGGTGCCCGAGGATCGTTACGAGACCTGCCTGGACTTCGTGGCGGCCCTGCGCGGCTCGGCGCGGGGTGCCGAGCGGGAGCCGGAGTCGCAGGAGGCTCCGCATCCGCCGACCCAGGTGGACCGGGCCGCGGGGCCGCTGCCGCATCCGCCGCTGTGGGCCCGGCCCGTCTTCGATCGCCGGCCCGGTCGCTGACCGGCTGGCTGCGCCTTTTACCTCACCGTTTCGAGCCCGTCAAGTCCCGAGCCCTCGGAACGTGACCAAGTGGGATGAAACGGGCCTACTGGAAGTGCGCCTCACCGGAAACGCCGGATCGAACGAGGCACCGGGGCACCGGGGCACCGCCAAGGGCCACTCACTCCAGAAGGAACCATGAACTCTTCCACCCGCACTCGCGACAACGTCCGTTCCAATCGCCGTCTGGGCCTGACCATGGCGGCGGTGTCGGCCGCGGTCGTCACCGGAGGCGTCATCCTGCCGGCCACCGCCGCGACGGCGGCCCCGATGTCCTCCGGGTCGGTGGCGGCCGTGGCGCCCCAGGCCAAGGACAAGGACCGGGACAAGGACAAGGACGAGCGCAAGGACGAGCGCAAGGACAAGCGCAAGGACAAGAAGAACTACTGCTGGAGTGGTGAGCACAAGGAGCGCTTCAAGGAGGAGGAGCACCAGGACAAGGACCGCAAGGACAAGGAGCGCAAGGACAAGAACCATGACAAGTGGGAGAAGAAGTACCACTGCTGGGCGGGCGGCCAGAAGTTCTACTGGTCGGAGAAGTACGAGTGCTACTTCGTGGTGATCAAGCACGTCAAGCGCTACTTCTGGGACAGCCACAAGGACTACTACTACTTCGAGAAGCACGTCAACGAATGGAAGGTCGAGATCCACAAGCACTTCTGGGAGGACAAGGACCACTGGAAGGACGAGGACGAGGCGAAGGACAAGCACGAGCACGACGAGAACGGCGAGCACGGGGAAGAGACCGAGGACGGGACCGGGACGGAGGGAGGGACCGAGACCGGGACGGAGGAAGGGACCGAGGACGGTACCGAGGACGGCACCGAAGACGGCACCGACGCCGGGGACGGCACGACTGATCAGGGCACCGGGGACGGGACCGGTACCGAGACCGAGGACGGTACCGACGCCGGGGACGGCACGGCTGACCAGGGCACCGAGGACGGGACCGGGACCGGTACCGAGACCGAGGACGGCACCCAGACCGACGACGGCACGACCGAGCAGGGCACCGAGAACGGGGAAGGCACCGACACCGAGCCGCAGCCCCAGCCCGACGCGCAGCCCGAGCCCGAAGTCCAGGTCGACGAGCCCGCACCGGCCGCGTAAGTCCGGACGGCGGACGGCGGACCACGACACACACTCCGGACGGGGTGAAGGCACCGAGACCTTCACCCCGTCACGCTTTCCCGAAAGGAACCACCGCTCATGTCCCCCCAGCTCTGGCAGCGCGGCCTCGCCCAGATAGCCCACCCTCGCTCGATCACCCCCGGCGCGGCCCGTGCCGTATCCACGCACCCCCACGCGGAGTCCGGACCCCGCCGGCCCGTCGAGAGGCGGCACCCCGTGGGCCGACTGCCGGGCGCCGGCCCCCGTCATCACCCCCGAGCTCCCCCGCCTCCCCGTGAGCCTCCGAGTCGCCCCGACCTGCCCGACCTGCCCGGCGTCCCCGCCCCGGATCTTCGTCCGGTCAGGCCGGGTTGAGGAACTGTTCGGCCCAGACCGTCTTGCCGGTGGCCTCGTGCCGAGTCCCCCAGCGCTGGGCGAGCTGACCGACCAGCAACAGGCCCCGTCCTCCCTCGTCGAACACCCTGGCGCGGCGCAGGTGCGGGGCCGTACTGCTGGAGTCGAAGACCTCGCTGATCAGGGTGCGGCCCTCGTGGATCAGGCGCAGCCGGACGGGCTGGCGGCCGTAGCGCAGGGCGTTGGTGACCAGCTCGCTGACGACGAGTTCGGTGACGAACCCGGCCTCCTCCAACTGCCAGGCGGCCAGCTGGTCGGCGGCCAGCCGGCGGGCCCGGGCGACCACCGTGGGTTCGAAGTCCAGCTCCCAGGTGGCGACCCGGTCGGCGCCGAGGCAGCGGGTGCGGGCGGTGAGCAGGGCGATGTCGTCGTCCGGCGGATGGGTCAGCATGGCGGCGAGGAGCCGGTCGCAGACCGTGTCCGGCGTCGGGGCGGGGCGCGCGAGGGTGGCGAACATCTTGTCCAGGGCCTCGTCGATGTCGTGGTCACGTGCCTCGAGCAGACCGTCGGTGTACAGCGCGATGAGGCTGCCCTCGGCCAGTTCGGTCTCGACGGTCTCGAACGGCAGGCCGCCGAGGCCCAGGGGCGGGCCGGGCGGTACGTCGAGGAAGCGCACCGCGCCGTCGGGCGCGACCACGGCGGGCGGGGGGTGGCCGGCCCGGGCCAGCGCGAGGCGGCGGGAGATGGGGTCGTAGACCGCGTACAGACAGGTGGTGCCGATCCCCGCGGCGCCCTCCGCGGCCTCCTGCGGCCCGGCCTCCTCGGCGGACAGGTGCACCACGAGATCGTCGAGGTGGGTCAGCAGTTCGTCGGGCGGCAGATCGACGTCGGCCAGGGTGCGCACCGCCGTACGTACCCTGCCCATGGTCGCCGCGGCCCGGACGCCGTGACCGACCACGTCGCCCACGACCAGGGCCACCCGGGCGCCCGACAGCGGGATCACGTCGAACCAGTCGCCGCCCACCCCGGCCCGGCCGCCGGCCGGCAGATAGCGGGTGGCGACGTCCAGGGCGTGCTGATCGGGCAGCGTCTGCGGAAGCAGGCTGCGCTGGAGGGTCATGGTGGTCGTACGTTCCCGGCCGCGCTGCCTCGCCCGGCGGATGCCCTCGGCCGCGGCGCTCGCCAGCTGCTCGGCCAGCCACACGTCGTCCGCGTCGAACGGCTCCCGGCGCCGGTGCCGGCCCAGCAGCACCGCACCGAGCATGCCGCCGCCCTGGGCGCGCAACGGCACCACCATCACCGAGTGCACCCGCGCCCGGCCGATCCAGGCGGCCTGCGGGTCCTCCTCAGCCCAGCGCGCGATGGCCGCCTCGCCCACCCCGTACACGGCCGCCTGCCCCTCGACCAGGCATCGGGTCACCGGTGAGACCGCCGGGTAGCGCACCGACTCTCCCGGTGTGACGCGGGCGCCGCCGTCGTCGACGACGGACCGCACCGCGACCCGGCTCAGCACGGCCCGCCCCGCCGACTCGGCCGACAGCACGGGGTCCGCCTCGCCGCTGCGCCGAAAGGCGTCCAGCACCTCGACCGCGACGTAGTCCGCGACGGCGGGTACGACCACCCCGGCCAGCTCCTGCGCCGTGCGCTCGGCGTCCTCGGTGGTGCCGATGCGGGGCAGGGCCTGAAGCAGCATCCGCTGCCGGGCCGGATCGCCGCCCGCCGTGTGGTACGCCACCAGGCACACCGCACGGACCTGACCCTCCGGGTCCTTCAGCGGAGCCAGTGACGCCGGCCAGCCGCCCTCCGCGCCCACACCCCCCGGACCCATCACATCCGCGACATGCTGCACGCCGCCCCCGTCGAGCACCAGCCGCATCGCTGCCTCGGCCCGGTCGCTCAGCGGATGCGGTGCGAGCTCCGTCAGACGCCAGCCACGCATCTCCTCCGCGCTCAGCGACAGCGCACCCTCAAGGCCGGCGTTCGCCGCCACCAGCCGCAGCTCCCGGTCGAACACGCCCACGCTGCACGGAAGTTGGCGCAACACCCACTCCCCGAGCATCCCGTCCCTCGGCAGATCCTCACCCGGCGGCGACGACGACGGCCCCCCGGCCGCGCCCGCCACCACCAGCCACTCGGCCGCCGCGCCACGGGACGTCCTCCGGTGCGCCAGCAGCCGCCGCGGCAGCTGGCGCCCGTCCCGGTGCCGCAGCACCGCCGAGCCGCTCCAGCCCCGCCGCCCGGCCGCGACCCGCCGTACCCGTTCCTCGATGTCATCGGCCACCAGCCAGGCCGCAGGGCGCCCCACCACCTCGGCCGGTCCGTAGCCCAGGAGGCGCCCGGCCCCCTCGCTCCACCCCGTCACGATGCCCCGCTCGTCCACCGTGGCCGTGCACGGCTCCTGCGGCGCGACGCTCGCCCGTGCCCACTCGCCGGAACGGGAGGAAGGACGCGTCATCACCGCTCCTCTCACCGTTCACCGCTCACGTGCGGGCACCGCCCCCTGACCAGCATGATCCCGGCGCACACCAACCACAACCGGAGGCGGTCCCGGCACGCGACCGCGCCTGTGACACGCCTGTGACAGCGGGCGGACGTGGTGATGACCTCGCCCAAACATTCTCTTTACAAGGGGCAAAACGCAGCATTCAGGCATTCAGGCATTCAGGCATTCAGGCCTTCGGGCATTCGGGCCTTCGGGCATTCAGTCACTGCCGGCCATTGCCCTCTGCTTCCAAGGGTGTGAGCAGAAACGACCGCGCCGACCAGCCGGTGAACCAACCGCGCCGACCAGCCGGGAGAACACCCCCATGCATCCCACCCCCACCGCGATCCCCACCACGACCTCCACCGCGACCCCCACCACGACCCCTTCGCTCACCCCGCGCGAACTGGAGACCCTGCGCCACATCGCCGCAGGCCGCACCTACTGCCAGACAGCTCGCCACATGGGCCTGTCCCAGCACACCGTCGACACTTACCTGCGCCGCATCCGGGCCAAGTTCGACGTCAACACCACCGCCGAACTCACCCGCCTCGCCATGGCCCTCGGCCTGTAGGGCCGGCCCGGCGCAGTTGCGTTCATAAAGAACGCGGCCTTTCCAGGCATCGTCACATCCCCGAAATACGACCGTCCCATCTCCTCCAGGACTGCGATCTACGGTGGGCGGCACAGCCCGCCGCCCGGCCACCGTCGCCCGAAGGCACACCCCCGCCCTCGCCCCGACAGGAGCCCCGTGTCCCGCCCCGCACTCCCGGCCCTCGCCCTCCCGCCCTGGCTCGCCCACGCGCTGCGCGCCCAGCGCGGACCCGTGCCCTGGAACGCGGTCCTCCGAGGGGCCCTGGCCGCCGGTCCCCTCCTCCTCGCCGCGGTCCTCGCCGACCGCACCTCCCTCGGCGTGGTGGCCGCCATCGCCGCCATGCTCGCCGGCGTCAACGACCGCCCCGGCAGCCGCCGCGCCTCCGTCAAGCGGCTCGGGATGCCCGCGCTGGCCGGGGCCGCCGGGCTGCTCGTCGGCACATACGCCGGTGACCACCTCGGCGCCGTCCCGCTCACCCTGCTCCTCACCGGCCTCGGCCTCCTCGCCGGCGGCATCAGCGCCCTCGGGTCCGTCGCCTCCGCCGCCGGTACGCAACTCCTCGTCGCCTCCGCCATCGGAGCCGGGATGCCGTTGCCGGAGAGCGGGTGGCAGCGGGCGCTCGTCTATCTCGCCGGTGCCGCCTGGCTGCTCGGGCTCCGGCTGGCCCTGCCCACCCCTGGCTCCCTCGTCGGGGACTTCCGTTTCGACGGGGAGCGGGACGCCGTCGCCGATGTGTACGACGCCGTCGCGGACCTCCTCGACGCCGTCGGCACCCGGGACGCCGTCGCCCGCCGTGTCGCGCTCACGGCCGCCCTCGACCACGCACAGGACGCCCTCACGGGACCCCGGCTGCGGCGCTACGCCTCCTCGTCCACCGAACGACGGCTGCACGCGCAGTACGCCGCCGCCCTGCCCCTCGCCGAGGCCGCCACCGCGCTCGCCTGGGCCGGGGAGGGCGTAGCCGAGCGTGCCTCCGAAGGGCCGCGCAGGCTCGCCGCGGCCGTACGCGGCAACACGCCCACCGGCCCCCTCCCCGCGCCCTCCCGTTCCGCGCCCGCCCTGCGTGCCCTCGACGACGCCCTGCTGCACGCCGCCGAGGCGTTCGACCGGGGCCGCGGGCACAGCGACCTGCACACCCGGCGTCGTCGTACGGCCAGGGACCGGGTCCGGGCCGTCCTCGGGGCCGGCGGACGGGAGTACGGCCTGCGGGTCGCGCTCGGCTTCGGGGCCAGCGCCGCCATCGCCCAGGCCCTGCACCACGCCCAGTGGTACGGCCAGCACGAACACTGGTACTGGCTCCCCGCCACCGCCGTCTTCCTCGTCAAGCCCGACCTCGGCCCGCTCGTGTCCCGGGTGCTCTGCCGGGCCGCCGGCACCGTGCTGGGAGCCCTTCTCTTCGCCGGGTTCGCGGCCGTACTGCCCCGCCCCGAGGGCCTCGTCGCGCTGGTCGCCCTGAGCGGCGCCCTTATCCCCGTCGCCACCCGCCACTTCGCCGCCCAGACGGCCGTCGTGACCGTGCTCGTACTCGCCCTGGTCATGGTCGGCGGCGAGCCACAGGCCTCCGCGAGCCGCATCGGCGAGACCCTTCTGGCCTGCGCGATCGTGCTGGTCGTGGGGCACCTTCCGATGCCGGGCCAACGAGGCGGAGGCGTCCGCGCACGCCTCACCGAGGCGCACCGGGCCGCGCACGCCTACCTCGCCCATGTTCTGCGCGAGGCGGATGAGGCGGATGAGGCGAATGAGGCGGACGAGGCGGATGAGGCGAATGAGGCGGACGAGGCGGACGAGGCGGACGGAGATCAGGGTGCTCACGGTGGCCGCGTACAGGATGTGCGCGAGTCGAGTGCGAGTCGGGACACCCGGACAGCATCCCGTGCCCTCCGCTGGACGCTCCGTCGCGAGGCCTACCGGGCGCTCGCCGAGGCGCGTACCGCCATCGCCCTCGCCGCAGCGGAACTGCCCGCGCTCGCCCGGCACTCGGAGGGTGCCGACGACGTCGTCGCCACGCTGGAGCGGCTCGTCGACGCGAGCACCGCGTGCGCCGTACACCTCGACGACTCGGGTCGGCTGACGCCGCGGGACGGCGCTCAGCTCACCGAGTTGCTGGCGGAACTCGCGGAGCAGCGGGAACGGGTCGGGCCAGGTGGGCCCGGGGCTTGCGAGGTGCCGGTCGCGGGCTGAGGCCGACGTGCCCGGGCGGCAGGCCCGCGCGACAGCGCCGTGCCGGGATGCGCGGTTCACCTCACGCGGTCCGACGACCGCGTCGTACGTTGACGTGATGACGCCTTCTCCCGCGGAAGCTCCTGCCGACCTCATCGTCACCGGCTGCACCGTCCTCCTGCACGACGACCGAGAGCGGATCGGGTTCGAGGAGGACGCCGCGATCGTCGTACGCGGCGGTGTCGTCGAGGCCGTGACCACGGCGGACGCCGTACGCGACCGGCCCGCCGCCGAACGCCTCGACGCGTCGGGTCAGGTCGCCCTCCCCGGCCTCGTCAACTGCCACACCCACGCCCCGATGGTGGCCCTGCGCGGGGTCGCCGAGGACCTGCCCACCGAGGAGTGGTTCAACGACGTCGTCTGGCCCATCGAGTCCAACCTCACCGAGAAGGACGTGGAGTTGGGGGCGCGGCTCGCCTGCGCCGAGATGATCCGGGGCGGCGTCACCTGCTTCGCCGACCACTACTTCTCGATGCACACCGTGGCCGCCGTCGTCGAGGAGTGCGGCATCCGGGCCCATCTGGGGGAGGCGTACTTCTCCTCCCAGGGCCCCCAAGGGCGGGAGAAGTCACTGGAGTTCGCGCTGCGGCACCGCGACTCCGCCGACGGCCGGATCACCACCACCCTCGCCCCGCACGCCCCCTACACCGTCGACGACGCCGACCTGGCCGCCACCGCCGAACTCGCCCGCGAGCACGGCCTCCCCGTGCACCTGCACGCCGCCGAGAACCGCGACCAGGCCGAGACCAGCCTCGCCCGCCACGGCGTCACCCCCGTCGAGGTGCTCCGGCGCACCGGGATCCTCGACGTCGACGTCCTCATCGCGCACGGCACCGGCATCCTCGACCGCGACCTGCCGATTCTGCGGGACGCCTCCGGCCGCACGGCCGTCGCCACCGCGCCCCGCGGCTACCTCAAGTTCGCCTGGCCCACCACCACACCCGTCCGCGCCCTGCACGACATCGGCATCCCCGTCGGCCTCGCCACGGACGGCGCCGCCTCCAACAACTCCCTCGACGTCTGGGAGTCGATGGCCCTCACCGCCCTCCTCCAGAAGTCGACCACCGGCGACCCCCGCTGGCTGACCTCCCGTCAGGCCCTGCACCACGCCACCCTCCAGAGCGCCCGCGCCCTCGGCCTCGGCGACACCCTCGGCACCCTCGCCCCCGGCCGCCGCGCCGACATCATCCTGGTCGACCTCACCGGCCCCCACACCCAGCCGGTCCACGACCTCGCCGCCACCCTGGTCCACAGCGCCCGCTCCTCCGACGTCCGCACGACGATCGTCGACGGCCGGATCCTGATGCGCGACCGGGAGCTGCTGACGATCGATGTGCCCGCGGTGGTGAGGGAACTGGGGGAGCGGCTGCCGGCCCTCCTGGACCGCAGCCACGGCGGGCGGATCCAGGAATACGACACCTGAAACGTCCTCGTTTGAAACGTCCTCGTATGAAGCGTCCTCGTTTGAAACGTCCTCCGAAAAAATCCGCGCCCCGCGATGAGTTACGCCCCTCCCAGCGGTCACCACCCGGAACGGACCGTTGCGAGGAGGGGCGTCCATGTCGCTTCCGGAGGTCGTGTCGCGTGCGCGGTGGCGCGCGGCACGTGAGGAACTGCTGGTCAGGGAGAAGGCGGCCACGCGTGCGCGTGACGCGCTCAATGCCGAGCGGCGCAGACTGCCGATGGTCGAGGTGGAGGAGGAGTACGTCTTCGAGGGCGGCGACGGCAAGGCCGACCTGCTCGACCTCTTCGACGGGCGGGACCAACTCGTCGTCTACCACTTCATGTTCGCCCCCGAATGGGACGCCGGGTGCCGCAGCTGCTCGGGATTCCTCGATCAGATCGGGCACCTGGCCCACCTCAAGGCGCGCGGCACGACCCTCGCGGCCGTGTCCAGGGCGCCGTACACGAAGATCCTGCCGTTCAAGGCGCGCATGGGCTGGACGGTGCCTTGGTACTCGTCCTACGGCAGCGACTTCAACCACGACTTCGAGGTGACCCTGGAGCACGAGGGCGAGCTGGTGGAACGGCCCGGTGTCAGTTGCTTCCTGCGGGACCGGGACCGGGTCTTCCACACCTACTCGACCTATGAGCGCGGTCTGGACGGGCTGGGCTCGACCACCGGCTTCCTGGACCTCACCGCGCTGGGCCGGCAGGAGGAGTGGGAGGAGCCCAAGGGGCGTGCGTCGGCCCTTGGGGCACCTGCGGGCAGTGAGCGCATCCGGTATCACGACGAGTACGAGGACTGACACGGGGCGTAGCGGTTGATCATCGAGGGTGAGCGCGCGCTCACACATCGCGGTGAACGAGTGTCAACTACGTCTCAGTCCCGTCACCGGGCGAGGCGATTCACCTCCGGCAGGCGTTAACTCCTACAAGTACGACGCTGATCGGAGGTGCAGGATGGTGAACGGGCGAACAGTGCTCGAACGCTTTCCCGCGGGCGGGCCGCGGGGTTCGTGGCCGGCGGAGGAGTTCGCACACGCGCGGCGGATGGAAGGCCTGCCCGCCGAGGTCGTCATGGACCTCGCGACGGACGCCTTCCTGGTGATCGTCCGCGGTGACGTCCCGCTCGACGCCGCCGCCTGACCCGCCGGTGCGGGTCAGCCCGCCTTCGGCGCGGGCACCCGCGAGGTGAACTGCTCCGCCTGGAGCGAGTACAGCTCCGCGTAGACACCGCCCGTGGCCAGCAGCTCGTCGGGCGTGCCGGACTCCACTAGCCGGCCCTGGTCGAGGACGTGCACCAGATCGGCGTGGCGGACGGACGCCAGCCGGTGCGTGATGAGGACGACCGTCTGCCCGGTGGAGGCCAGGGCGCGGATCTTCTCGAAGACCTCCAGCTCGGCTCGCGCGTCCAGAGCCGCCGTCGGCTCGTCCACGATCAGGATGCGGCCACGCCGGTACGCCGCCCGGGCGATACCCAGCCGCTGCCACTGCCCGCCGGACAGCTCGTGCCCCCCGCTGAAGTTGCGCGCCAGCAGGGTGTCCAGCCCGCGCGGCAGATCGGCCACCACGTCCTCGGCCCCGGCCTCGCCCAGCGAGGCGGCCAGCCGCTCCTCGGTGAGCGGCGCGGAGGAGCGGCCCACGGCGACATTGACCCGGGCGGTGAACGGCCAGCGCTTGAAGTCCTGCGCCACCATCGCGATGCGCTCGGCGAGCTCGTGCCGGTCGGCGGTCGCCGCGTCGACGTCGTCCCAGAGGATGCGGCCCCGGTCCGGGGTGTACAGCCCCGCCAGCAGCTTCACCAGGGTCGTCTTCCCGGAGCCGTTCTCGCCGACCAGCGCGACGATCCGGCCGAGCGGGAGGGTGAGCGTGACGTCGTTCAGGGCGGGGCGGGCGGACTCCCCGGGGTAACTGAAGCTGACCTTCTCGAAGCGGATCTCCGTCGGATCCTCGGGCAGCGCGACCCCGCCCACCGGAATCGCCCGCTCGGCCGCCTCGACGTACAGCCGCTGGAGATCACCCACGAACAGGGCCTCCTCATGGAGCGCGTTGACCTCCAGGACGAGGCTGTCGAGGCTGGAGGAGCCGGTGCGGATCGCGATGACGGCCGTACCCGCCACGGAGAGCGCCATCGCGCCGGCCAGCAGCAGCCCGCCCAGCGTCGCGTACGTCGCGACGGTCGCGAGCCCCGTCCACGCCGCCGCGATCAGCCCCGTACGCGCCGCGAGCCGGGCCAGCCGCGCCTGCTCCGCCTCCGCCGTCTCCGACATCGCCCGGTAGTGCCGCAGCAGGAAGGGCCCGACGCCGTGCACGCGGATCTCGGGTGCGGCGGCCGGCTCGGTCAGCAACCCGCTGATCAGATGGCCGGCGCGGGAGTGCTGCACCCAGGTGTGGAAGGACTCGTAACGGCGCCGGGCGTTGGTCAGGGCGCTCCAGGCGCTGGGCAGCGTCATGGTCGCGAGGAGGGGCAGCAGGGCGGGATGCAGCACGGTGAGCACACCCGCCGCGGCGATCAGCGAGATGGCCGCGTTCACGACCCGCGTGCTGTACGAGATCATGCGCCGGGCGGACCCGGCCCCGTACTGCGCGGTGTCCAGCAGCTTGTGAAAGGCGTGGTCCTCGATCGCGGCCAGCTCCACCGCCGCCGCCCGCTCCAGATACAGCTCGGTCGCCACCCGCTCCACCTTGGGCTCCAGCCGCCCCGTGGCATACGTGGACGCGGCCCGCAGCAACGTCGAGACCACCATCACCGCCGCCATCGCGACCAGCGCGGGAACGGCACCCCGTAACCGCTCCTCCAGCGACCCGCCCCCGATCAGCCGCCCCAGCACGCTGTTCACGGCCAGCAGCCCCACCGCCTGCCCCAGACCCCGCCCCACCTCGGCCACCAGCACCGTCCGCGCCGCCCGCCGGTCGGCCTGCCACGCGAGCCGGAAGCTCGACGCCAACAACGACGGCAGCCGCGTCACCATCGCCCGGAAGTTCAGCTCCAGAAAGGCGTCCCGATGTTGGTTCCACCCCATGTCGTACCGCAGCGGCCCCCCGAACAACAGCCGCTCCGACTCCGAAACCCCAGCCTCACCAGCACCACGCTTCTTCCCCACCACACACCCTCCCCCGACCGACGGAGGGCCACTATGGCGGGCCGGGGATGAGCAGGGGAGGGCGCGAGCGGACCTGGCAGGCGCGCGCGGGCGTGCACTCTCAGCCTGTCCGGCGTTTGAGGACGAGGCCCGGAGGGCCGACGGGGGTCCAGGGGGCGGAGCCCCCTGGCGGGGTCGAAGGGGCGGAGCCCCTTCAAGGGATGGGACGGGTAGGGGCGGCGGGGGCGAGAAACGACCGTAGAAGCCCTACGCCGAGATCTGCCGAGACCAGGACGGCGTAATCCCCATCACCCGGCACAACGCCAGATACAGCGGAATCGGCGGCGTGTAAGGCACCGACCCCTCCGGCCGATGAATCAACCGAGGCGTGTCCAGCACCACCGCCCCCGTCGAGTACCGCACAGCCCCCGGCCACTCCAACGCGTAATCGGAATCCGACGGCACGATCCACCACCAGTGCGCCTCATCGGCGTACACACACCCCACCCGAGGCAACCGAGGCATGATCAGCGGCCCGAACCGCGCCGGCACCGCCACCGCGTCACACCCCAGCGGCGCCGTCATCCCGTCCGGCACGGGCAGTCGCCGAGGCGCGGCCGAGGCGGCGGGCAGAGCACGGCGAAGACGGACCAGCGTGTCCAGGCTCAGCACCTGACCGCCGCCGGACACGCCCCTTACAGCCATGTGGACCCCGTTCCCCTGCCGTACCGCGCCTGCGCCTCGTCCTCGTCGCCGGACCCCCCGGACGGCCCCGGCTTGGGCCGGGACCCCCACCCGAGATCGTTGTACGGCCCTGTCCCGGCGTCGGAAGGGTCGGGAAACCCGGCAGCGCGCGCCAGATCGGCCCAGACCACGAGACCGGCCCCCTGCTCATGGGCCCCCCACGCATGACAGAGGGCGTCGATGAGCAGTAGCCCCCTGCCGTGCTCGTCCTCGGGGCGCGCGGCCAGCGGGTGCGGTTCACCCGGCGCGCACCCTTCGTCGCGTACGGCTATTCGCACCAGGTCGGCACCGTCGTGCAGCTCGCACACGATGTGCTCGCTCGCCGTGTGCACGATCGCGTTGGTGACCAGCTCGGACACGACAAGGGCTGCCGTGTCGCAGGTGTCCTCGCACACCGCCCAGCCGTTCAGCCGCGCCCTGGTCAGGCGTCTGGCCTGCGCGGGCGAACCCGGATGCGCGGCCAGTTCGAAGCGGAACCGGCGCTCGGCGGCGGTGCCCCGCTGGGGCCCGACCGCCGGGGCGGCACCGAGGCCGTGGGGGGCCGCGGCGGCGTCTGTTCCTAAGGGCGGGGACGGAATCACGCTTGCCACTATCGCCCCGCCGTGAACACTTGGCAAGTGTCACTCTGAAAAATGCAGAGTGCTGTGTGACTCTCTGGAAGGCCGTGGCACACTGCTGGCAACAGCATGTCGAACGGCGCCAGTTGGGATCACCGAGGATCGTCCGGTTCTGCCGAGGTCCTCGAATAGGTCTTCGAATGGCGCCGTCGGCCTGTCAGGATGCAGCCGACCGGCCGGATCAGCCGACCGGCCAGGATCCGACCGGCCGGATCAGCCGACCGGCCAGGATCCGGTCGGCCGGATCAGCCGACCGGCCAGGATCCGGTCGGCCGGATCAGCCGACCGGCCAGGATCCGGTCGGCCTGTCAGATTTCAGTCGATGGGATTTCGTTTCGTGGAGGTGGAGCGTGAGCGAGCCGCGGTCCGCGCCTACGGTCGGCCAGGTCGTTCTCGGCCGTCGCCTGCTCGACCTGCGTGAACGCGCCGGGCTCAAGCGCGAGGAGGCCGCCCGCGTCCTGCGCGTCGCCCCCGCCACGGTCCGCCGTATGGAAATGGCCGAGGTGGGGCTGAAGATCCCGTACCTCCAGCTGCTCCTGAAGGCCTACGGCATCTCCGACGACGAGGCCGAGGCCTTCGTGCAGCTGGCCGAGGAGGCCAACAGACCCGGCTGGTGGCAGCGGTTCCACGACATCCTGCCCGGCTGGTTCTCGATGTACGTCAGCCTGGAGGGCGCCGCCAGCCTCATCCGGTCGTACGAGCCCCACTTCGTGCCCGGTCTGCTCCAGACCGAGGACTACGCGCGCGGAGTGCTGAGATCGGGCGCCATCGGCCAGACCAGCCCCGACGACATCGAGGGCCATGTCGCCCTGCGCATGCAACGCCAGCAGCTGCTCACCCGGGAGGACGCGCCCCGACTGTGGGTCGTGATGGACGAGACCGTACTGCGCCGCCAGGTGGGCGGCCCGGAGGTGATGCGTGCCCAGATCGACCGTCTGCTCGAGGCCACGAAGCTGCCCAACGTGACGTTGCAGGTGGCCCCGTTCGCGAACGGGCCGCACCCCGGCACGTACGGGCCCTTCGTGCTGTTCCGATTCGCCATGTCAGAACTGCCGGACATGGTCTACAGCGAGTACCTGACCGGCGCCGTCTACCTCGACGCGCGCACCGAGGTGGCGACCCACCTGGAGGTCATGGACCGCATGGCGGCGCAGGCCGCTACGGCGCATCGCACGAAGGGGATCCTCCGGGATCTCCGCAAGGAGCTGTGAATGGATCGCATCAAGCCGCGCATACAGGTCTACAACGGCATGCCCGCGCGGGACTTGGGCAGCGAAGGCTGGCACAAGCCGTGGAGCGGCGGCAACGGAGGCAACTGCCTGGAGGCGATGAAGCTCGCCGACGGCCGGATCGCCGTCCGTCAGTCGACCGACCCGGACGGGCCGGCGCTGATCTACACCTCGGCCGAGATGACGGCGTTCATCGAGGGCGCCAAGGCGGGGGAGGCGGACTTCCTTCTCTCCTGAGCCGTTTGAGTCACTTGCCTGCCCTGAACCGTAACTACCTTGATCTGGTGCTTAGTTGATAATCCATTGCGTCTTACGGAGTGCCTCATGACTGCGATCGACACCAGCAAGCCGCATCCCGCGCGGATGTACGACTGGTATCTCGGCGGCAAGGACAACTACCCCGTCGACGAGGCCATGGGGCAGCAGATGCTCGCCCTCGACCCGCGCGTCCCGGTGATGGCGCGGGTCAACCGGGCGTTCATGCACCGTGCCACCCGCTGGCTCGCCAAGAACGGCGTACGCCAGTTCCTGGACATCGGCACCGGAATCCCGACCGAGCCGAACCTTCATCAGATCGCCCAGGGGGTCGCCCCCGACGCACGCGTCGTCTACTGCGACAACGACCCCATCGTGCTGGCCCACGCGGCCGCCCTGCTGCGCGGCACGGCGGAGGGCGTCACCGAGTATCTGCAGGCCGATGTGCGCGATCCGGACGCCATCGTCGAGGGCGCCCGGAAGATCCTGGACTTCAGCCGTCCGGTGGCCCTCTCCCTCGTCGCGCTGCTGCACTTCGTCTCCGACGAGGACGGCGCGCACGAACTGGTCCGCCGACTGCTGTCCGAACTCCCCTCGGGCAGCTACCTGGTGGTGTCCCACGCGACCGCCGACTTCACCCCCGAGGAGTCGAAGGCGGCGACCGAGAAGCTGAAGGCGGCCGGCGTCACGCTGGCCCTGCGCTCCCGCGAGGAGTTCGCCCGCTTCTTCGACGGCCTCGAACTCGTCGAGCCCGGCGTCGAGGTGCCGCACCACTGGCACCCCGAGCTGGGGGAGCCGGTGCCCGGGCAGAACGACGGGGTCATCCCCGGGTACGGGGCGGTGGGGCGCAAGCCCTAGGCGTACTGCCGGCCGTGCTTACAGGTACGCCCTCATGCGCCGCGGAGCGGCCACCAGGCGGTGAGCCGGGAAGGGGGCGGTGAGCCGGGGACGGGGGCGGTGAGCCGGGAACGGGGCGGGAAGTGACGCGCGGCGTCGTCCGTGGCGCCGACGACCGCCGGTAGCCCGAACTCCCTTGCCAGGAACGCCAGATGGGATGACCGGCTGCCGGTCTGGGCGACCAGGCCGGGGCGACCGGTGAGGCCGGGCAGCAGCGGGGGCGAGCGCGGGTCCAGGGTGCGTACGACCAGCACGGCGTCTGTCGGGCGGGGGCCCGTGCCGTCCCTCACCGTCCCCGCGACGCGGCCCGGCGGACACGCCCCGCAGGCCTTCGCCCCGGCCGGCCCCGCGCTCGGCGACCACGACCTGACCGTCCGCGAGCCGGAACGCGGCCGGCGGTGGGCGCGAGGGGGGGAGGGGGGGGCGGATCGGGCCCGCGGCACGCGCGCGTGGAGGTCGCGGGGCACGGTACCGCCGCCCGGCAAGACGACCAGCTCCGACCACCGCAACAGCCCGACGCGCGCCAGGCCGAGCCGAGCCCGCGCGCTCCGGGTGCCGGGTGCCGGGTGCCGGACGCCGGACGCCGGACGCCGAGTCGAGCAGCGCGAGCCAGCGGTGGCGGGGCCGGACGGTGCCAAGAAGACGCAGGTCGGCGGCGGCGCGCCCGCCCACGGTCGTGACCTCCGGCATCGCACCCCGTCACTCACCCGGCGGCGGCAGCACCGCGCACAGTGCCTCCAGTGCCGCGCACCCCGTCACTCACCCGGTGGCGGCAGCACCGCGCACAGTGCCTCCAGTGCCGCTCCGTACGCATGCTCCGAGGGCGTCGCATAGCCCACGACGATGCCGTCGCGGACCGGCATGTCCGGTTCCGTGGCGTCCGGGTGCCGGAACTCGGCGAGGCCGTCCAGGGCGATGCCCTGCCAGACGGCCGCCTTGACCGTAGACCGCTCGGTGCCGGGCGGCAGCCGCAGCACCGCGTGGAGTCCGGCGGCGACACCGGTGACCTCGACGCGCGGCGCGTGCGTGGCGAGGGCGGCCACGAGGCGGTCGCGGCGACGGCGATAGCGCTGCCGCATCCGCCGTACATGACGGTCGTACGCCCCGGAGACGATGAAGTCGGCGAGGCTCAGCTGATCGAGGACGCTCGCCCATGCCTCACGCTCGCCCTTGGCCGCCAGCACGCCGTCGACGTACCGCTCCGGCAGCACCATCCACCCGAGACGCACGGCCGGCGACAGGCTCTTGCTGACCGAGCCGATGAAGATCACCCGCTCCGGATCGAGGCCCTGGACGGCACCTACGGGCTTGCGGTCGTAGCGGAACTCCCCGTCGTAGTCGTCCTCCAGCACCACGCCTCCCCGCGCGCGTGCCCAGTCGATCACGGCGGCGCGGCGCTCGGCGTGCAACGGGCCGCCGGTCGGGAACTGGTGCGCGGGCGTGAGTAGTACGGCCCGCTGGCGTCCCAGCAGGTCAACGCGGGCGCCGTCCTCGTCGAGGGGGAGCGGCACGGTCCGTACGCCCGCGCCGGCGAGGAGCTCCCGATGGAAGCCCAGCCCGTACGCCTCCACGGCCAGCGGGCCGCGCAGCACACCGCCGCCCCCGCTCCCGTCCTGCCCGAACAGCAGCCGCAGGGCGTGCGCGAACCCGGAGCAGATCACGATCCGGCCGGGCTCGGTGCGCACGCCACGCGCGCGTGCCAGGTACTCGGTGAGCGCCTCCCGCAACTCCACGCGCCCGGCGGGATCACCGGGCCCGAAGGCCTCGTTCGGCGCCTGCTGCAGGGCCCGCCGGTAGGAGGTCAGCCAGGCGGCGCGCGGAAACGCCGAGGCGTCGGGCGTGCCCTGCCGAAGGTCGTGCCGAGGCCCACGCGCGCGTGGCGGTGCCTTGCGCGGCACCCGCTCGGCCCGCCGCAGGGGCTCGGCCCGCTCGGCCACCCTCGTCCCCGAGCCCTGCCGCGCGGTGAGCCACCCCTCGGCGACCAGTTCCGCGTACGCGTCGGCCACGGTGTTGCGGGCGATCCCGAGGTCGGCGGCGAGCGAGCGGTACGGCGGCAGCCGGGTGCCGGGCGCGAGCCGGCCCTCGCGCACGGCGTCACGCAGCGCGCGGGTCAACGCGGCCCGTCGCCCGCCCGGCCCCGAGGACCCAGACGGATCGGACAGATCCAGATGCAGATCGGCGCCGATCCGTGCCGACGAGTCGACCCATGAGTCGCCCGACGAGTCGCCCGCCGAGTCGCCCCACGAGTCGCCCCACGAGTCGCCCCACGAGTCGCCCGACGAGTCGCCCCCCGGCCCGGCCTCGGAATTGACCCATGATTTCGCCATGGAAATGCACCCTACAGCCGGTCTTTTCGACCCGTAGGTTGATCCACATGACGACGACGAACACGATCGACACCCAGCGCTCCCAGTCCCTCGCCGAGTCCACCACCGCCGAGTCCCTCGCCGAATCCATCAACCAGGCCGAGGCCGCCCGCACCCGCCTGGACTTCGCGAAGTCCGCCCCGAAGGTCTTCCGCGCCATCGTCGGCTTCGACGCCGCCGCCCGGGACGGCCTGGACCCGGCGCTCGTCGAACTGATCCAGATCCGCGCCTCGCACCTCAACCACTGCGCCTACTGCCTCCACATGCACACCAACGACGCCCGCAAGGCCGGCGAGAGCGAGGACCGGCTGCACCTGGTCGCCGTCTGGCGCGAGGCCCGCCACTTCTTCACGGAGAAGGAGCAGGCGGCCCTGGCCCTGACGGAGGCGGTGACCCTGGTGGCCGACGGCGGCGTCCCCGACGAGGTCTACGCCCGGGCCGCAGCCCACTTCGACGACCAGGAGCTGGCCCACGTACTGGCCCTGATCCTCACGATCAACACCTGGAACAGGGTGGCGTTGGCGACGGGGAAGATCGCGGGGACGGACGAGCGGCGCTAGGCGAGGCGCCCAGGCGCACCGGCTCCTCCCAGGCAGTGCCGGCCCTCCCGGACGGTGCTGTCCCGCCGGCCCGTCAGACGGTCATGGGCCGGTCGTACGGCGAGATCGGCGCCGGCAACCGCGAACTCCCCGTCAGATAGTGGTCGACGGCCGCCGCAACCGCCCGCCCCTCGGCGATGGCCCACACGATGAGCGACTGCCCTCGGGCGGCATCCCCGGCGGCGAAGACGCCGGGCGCGTTCGTCGCGAACCCCGCGTCCCGGGTGATCGTGCCGCGCGGCTCCATCCCTATCCCCAGCTGGTCGATCAGGCCGTCCTCCCGGTCCGGCCCGGAGAAGCCGAGGGCGAGCAGCACGAGGTCGGCCGGCAGCTCCCTCCCGGTGCCCGGCAGCGGGCGGCGCCCCGCGTCCACCTCGGTCAGGTGCAGCGACCGCACATGCCCGTCGGCGTCGCCCGTGAAGCGCAGCGTGGACGCCGCGAAGAGCCGCGCGTCCGCGTCCGCCGCGGGCGCCGTCTCCAGATCGCGCGCCTCCTCGTGCGCCGCCGACAGACGGTAGATCTTCGGGTACGTCGGCCAGGGTTCGACGTCCTCGTCCCGCTCGGCGCCCGGCTGGGCGTAGATGTCCAGCTGGGTGACGGACGCAGCGCCCTCGCGCACGGCCGTGCCCAGACAGTCGGCCCCCGTGTCCCCGCCGCCGACGATGACGACATGCTTCCCGGCGGCGGACATGGGGGAGGCCTCCAGATCCCCCTCGCACACCCGGTTGGCCAGCGGAAGGTACTCCATCGCCTGCTGAATACCGGCCAACTCCCGCCCCGGAACGGGCAGTTCACGCCAGGCCGTGGCCCCGGTCGCGATCACGACCGCGTCGTAGCGCGAGCGCAGCTCGGCCGCCCCGATGTCCCGCCCGACCGCCGTCGACGTACGGAACCTCGTCCCCTCGGCCCGCATCTGCTCGATCCGGCGCTCCAGATGGCGCTTCTCCATCTTGAACTCGGGGATGCCGTACCGCATCAGCCCGCCGACCCGGTCGTCCTTCTCGAACACGGCGACCGTGTGGCCGGCCCGGGTCAGCTGCTGCGCCGCGGCGAGCCCGGTGGGCCCCGACCCGATCACCGCGACCGTCCGCCCGGAGAGCCGGTCCGGCGGCCGCGGCTGCGCGAAACCCTCCTCCCAGGCCCGGTCGGCGATGGCACACTCGACGTTCTTGATGGTGACGGCCGGCTGATTGATCGCCAGCACACACCCCGCCTCGCACGGCGCCGGACACAACCGCCCCGTGAACTCGGGGAAATTGTTCGTCGCGTGCAGCCGGTCGGCGGCCGCCCGCCAGTCCTCCCGTGACACCAGGTCGTTCCACTCGGGGATCAGATTGCCCAGCGGACAGGCGTCGTGGCAGAACGGTATGCCGCAGTCCATACAGCGGTCGGCCTGTTTGCTGACGATGGGCAGCAACGCCCCGGGGACGTACACCTCGTCCCAGTCCCCCACCCGCTCCTCGACGGGCCGGCGCGGCCAGTCCTGGCGGGGGGTGGTCATGAAACCCTTGGGATCGGCCATGGCCGTCTTCCTCGCGTGCGCGTGTGACGTGCTGGAGCCGTGCGTCAGCGGGCCGCACTCCTTTGGCCACGATACGTCCCACCGGCCGCCCGCGCAGAGCGGCGGAGAGGCACCGGCCAGGCCCGGCGGAGAGGTCACCGGCCAGGTCAGCTGAGGGCCAGCACGTACGACACCGCGGCGGCGGCCGAGGCGACCGTACGTATGTGGTTCCACATGGTCCACTCGCGCACATACGTCGGCCAGTAGTCCGCCGCCTCCTGAGTGCCCGCCTCCAGCTTGGCCAGCGCCTCGTTGCGGGGCACGTTCGCCACCATGGTCACCCCGAACGAGCCGAACAGATACAGCGCGCTGCCCAGCAGCAGTTCCACCGTGCCCTGGTCCGGCCAGAGCACGAACGTCACCACGGCGATCACCGCGCACAGCACCGCCGTCCCGAGGAACACCAGCATGAACGCCGGCATCAACGCGGTCACATTGATCGCCTTCATCGCCGCGACACCCTGCGCGGGCGGCAGCGCGGCGAGCCCGCGCGTCACGAAGGTCGAGAAGGCGCAGAAGACCCCGGCCACGAGGCCGGTCCCGACCACTCCGATCACGACCAGGACGAAGTACGGCCCATCGATCATGTCAACGTCAACTCCCGCATCCCGCCGAGCCTCTGCCCGGCCCCATCCGTCACCACAAGTCAAACCCTGGACGAGTACGTCGACCATCGCCGAGCGGCGCCGGCACATGTGTGAGCGTCCAGGGGGAGGAAGCGGCCGGCGAAACGGCGATGGGTGACGACGACCGTTCGGCCGCCGTCAGCCCACCTCCGACACCTCCGCCCGCCACGCCCGCAACGTCGTCTCCACGGCCGCCGTGATCCGCCGCCGCGCCTCGTGTCGAGGAACGCCGCTCATCAGCAACTGGTCGTACGGCGTGTCCATGTGCCGTACGGACGCCACGACCGCCGAGGTCACCGCCCCCTCCGACAACGCCCGCCCCGCCGCACTCCGCCCCACCCGTCCGCTGCCCCGCACCGACGCGTGCGCGGCGATCTCCCGCGCCCGCTCCGCCGGACACCCCGGGAACAGCCGGCGTATCTCCGCCGCGAACGCCCCAGCGAACCGCACGTCCTCCCGTGCCCGCCGCCGCGCGTCCCGCGCCCGGCGCCGCCGCCGGGCCTCCGCGTCCGCCAGGCACCGCTGCTCCGCCCGGGTGAGCCCCGCCTCCTCCACGAGGACGCCCTGCCGCTCGTAACGGCCCCGGCGCCGGTTGAACCGCACGACCACCGCCGACAGCGCACTCTCCTCCCGCGACCGCCGGGTCAACGCCGTGTCGCCGCGCGGCAGGAACACCAGATGCCCGAGGTCCGCGCAGTCGAGGCACCGCGGCGCACCGTCCTCCAGCACGAGCATCTGCAACGGTCCCGCATGGCAATCCCCGCAGTGCCGCCGCCGGAGGGGTTGGATGACGACAAGGCCGGTACAGGGCGGGGGAGTTGCGAGAGGTGCCATAGGGGGTTCATTCCCCTCCGGGCGGGTCCGGGGAACTATCCGGCGAGGGCCGGAACGCCGTCTGACCAGGCCCGGGCAGCGGTTCGGCCGCACGGTGGACGCACCCCGAACGCCTCCCGGCCCGGAGCGGCGCCTCCCTGTCGCATCATGGGGCGTGTGCGACTCGAAGCGATCACCTGGGAGCGGCTCGGCGACCTGCTGGCCGAGCGTCTGCTCGACCTGAAGCCGGCCGACGGCGGCCCCTGGCCCCGCGTCGCCTTCGACGGCGCCCCGGCCGCCCGCCCGGGAGACCTCGCCGAGCGGGTCGGGGAGGCACTGCGCATACGCGGCCGACCCTCGCTCACCGTCGACACCCAGGGCTTCCTGCGCCCGGCCTCGGTCCGCCTGGAGTACGGCCACCGGGACGTGGAGGCCTACTACGACGGCTGGTTCGACACCGGCGCCCTGTGGCGCGAGGTCTTCGGCCCCTTGGAGCCCGACGGCGACGGCCGCGTCCTGCCGGACCTCTGGGACCCGGCCACCGACCGGGCCACCCGCAGCCCCTACGTCCAACTCCCGCCCGGCGGCGTCCTGTTGCTGCACGGCCCCCTCCTGCTGCGTCACTGGTTCCCCTTCGACCTGACCGTCCACGTCCTCCTCTCACCCGGCGCCCTGCGCCGCCGCACTCCCGAGACCGAGCACTGGACCCTGCCCGCCTTCGAGCGCTACGACCAGGAGACCGATCCGGCCGCCACGGCGGACGTCCTGGTGCGCGCCGACGACCCGCGGCACCCGGCATGGAGCGGTTGATCCTTGATCCGCCAAATCCCTTTTATATGCGCGTGCATTTAACTACTCTGGGCGTCATGACGACCTCCACGGGTGATCCGATCTCCTTCGACGACTCCGTCCGCTCCCTGCTCGACGCCAAGAACTTCGCCAGCGTGGCCACGCTCGGCCCCGACGGCGCCCCACAGAACTCGGTGGTCTGGATCAAACGCGAGGGCGACACCGTGCTCTTCTCCTCCGTCGACGCCCGCCAGAAGGTGCGCAACCTCCGCCGCGACCCCCGCATCAGCGTCTCGGTCTACGACCTCGCCAACCCCTACTCCTCCGTCGAGATCCGCGGCACCGCCGAGATCGTCCCGGACGAGTCCAAGCGCCTGCCGTTCGAGCTCTCCCACAAGTACCTCGGCATCGACCCGCCCGCCGAAAAGGAGGACGAGACCCGGGTGATCATCCGTGTCCTCCCACGGAAGATCGTGCGCTTCGCCGCCTGATCGCCGCCCGCCGCCGGGGCGGTCAGGTCGGTGGCCGGTAGGCGTCACCGCTCGGTTCGGGGTGCGTCGGCCGGGTTGCGCGGCGAGAATGAAGGGCGCCGGGACTAGCGGTGCGTCCTGCGCCGCGCCGGCCGTCCGGCATCGGGAGGTACTTCATGACCACTGCCGGAGACATCATGCACCGTGGTGCCCAGTGGATCCCGGCCCACGAGACCCTGGACCGCGCCGCTCAGCTGATGCGCGAGCTGGGCGTCGGAGCCCTGCCCATCAGCGACGAGAACGAGCGGCTCTGCGGCATTCTCACCGACCGCGACATCGTCATCGGCTGCGTGGCCATGGGCCGCGACCCGAGCAAGGTCACCGCCGGCGAGATGGCCCAGGGCACCCCGCGCTGGATCGAGGCGAACGCCGACATCAGCGACGTGCTCCGGGAGATGAAGGAGCACCAGATCCGCCGGCTCCCCGTGATCGAGAACAAGCGCCTGGTCGGCATGATCAGCGAGGCCGATCTGGCACTGAACCTGAGGGAGAACGAGATCGGTCAGTGGGCCGAGAGCGTCTACGCCAGGACCGGGGCGCCGACGACGCACTGACCAGGCGACCGGCTCTCACCGCTCACTCCTTTCACTCCTTCTGCCGTCCTCGTCCGGCTCACCGTGCCGGACGGGGGCGTACCGACGTCCCCGCAGGCCGTGTCAGAGCCATCCGTTGCGCCGGAAGCCGCGGTACAGCACCACGCACGCGACGGATATCACGCCCAGAACCAATGGATATCCGAACGTCCAGCGCAGCTCCGGCATGTGCTCGAAGTTCATCCCGTACACCCCGCACACCATCGTCGGCACGGCGATGATCGCGGCCCACGCCGTGATCTTCCGCATGTCCTCGTTCTGCGAGACGGTGACCTGTGCCAGGTGCGCCTGAAGGATCGAGTTCAGCAGTTCGTCGAAGGCGAATATCTGCTCCTTGGCGCGCAGCAGATGGTCCGAGACGTCGCGGAAGTAGGCCTGTATCTCCGGCTCGACCACCCGGATGGGGGCCGTGGCCAGCTCCTCCAGGGGGCGGCTCAGCGGAACCACGGCCCGCTTCAGCTCCAGCAGTTCCCGCTTGAGCTGGTAGATCCGCCCTGGATCGGCCCGCGCGCCGTTCTCCGCGAACACGTCCGTCTCGACCTCGTCTATGTCCTCCTGCACCGAGTCGATGACGTTCAGATAGTCGTCGACGACATGGTCCGCGATGGCGTGCAGTACCGCCGCGGGTCCCTTGCAGAGCTGCTCGGGGCTCGACTCCAGCTCCTCACGCAACGGACCCAGCGAGCCGTGCCGTCCGTGCCGCACCGTGATCACGAAGTCCTGGCCGACGAACACCATGATCTCGCCGGTGTTCACGACCTCGCTGGTCGCCGTGAGCTCCTCGTGCTCGACGTAGCAGACGGTCTTGAACACCGCGAACAGCGTCTGGTCGTAGCGCTCCAGCTTCGGGCGCTGATGTGCTTCGACCGCGTCCTCGACCGCCAGCGGATGCAGGGTGAACAGCTCCGCGATGCCCGCGAACTCCTGGTCCGTGGGCTCATGGAGGCCGAGCCAGACGAATCCGGCACCGCGCTTGCGCACCCGCTGGACGACGTCGACCAGATCACCGCTCTCCGGGACCCGCACACCGTCCCGGTAGGTCACGCAGTTCACCACCGAGGAGCCCAGCGGGGACCGGGCGGGGTGACTGAGGTCGACGCGAGGGCGCCGTCGAGCCAGCCGTGCCACCTTGCGGAGGCCACCGACCCTGCCGAGGCCCGTGACCTTCCGCAGATTCCCTGCCATGGACATCTGGATCTCCTTGCGTGGATCTCCCCTTGACGACCGGCTCACCTCCGAGGCGCTTCAGCCCCTCGGCTCGCTCACCGTGCGTCGCTTTCTGTGCCGTGGCCGCAAGTTTGCCAGCTGGGCGTGAGAGGTGGGTAAGCCTGTGGGAGCAGGAGGTTCCGCTTGGTTCCCGGCTGTGGACAAAGGGGCTAGGTGCCCGGCTGTGGACAATGGGGCTGCGCGCCCGTCGCGGTTGGGAGGGCGCCCGTACGAGTTTCAGGGCCGCCCCGCCGAGCGTCGCCCCGTCCGGACGAGCCGGACAACTGGGATGATCGCATCATGACGCGAACCCACGGCTATCTCCTCGACAACCGGCAGGCCGAGGCGGGCGAGCGCTTCGACGCCTTCGCCGCTCTCTTCGACCCCACGACCTTCCGGCATCTCGAACGGCTTGGCGTCGGACCAGGCTGGCGCTGCTGGGAGGTCGGCGCCGGCGGCACCTCGGTGGTGTCCTGGCTGGCCAAGAAGGTCGGCCCGACGGGACGGGTCGTCGCGACCGACATCGACACCTCGCTGCTCACCGCGGCCGCCCGCCCGCCGGTCGAGGTCCGCGTCCACGACGTGGCCGCCGACGAGCCGCCGGGGGAGGGGTTCGACCTGGTCCACGCCCGGCTCGTACTCGTCCATGTGCCGGACCGCGAACGGGCGTTGCGCTCGATGATCGAGGCCCTGCGCCCCGGCGGCCGGCTTCTGATCGAGGACGCCGACCCCGCACTGCAGCCCCTGCTCTGCCCCGACGAGTTCGGCCCCGAGCAGCAGCTGGCGAACCGCCTCCGCCAGGGCTTCCGCAAACTGCTCGCCGACCGCGGCGCCGATCTCTCCTACGGCCGCAGACTCCCGCGCCTGCTCCGTGAGGCGGGTCTGCACCGGGTGGAGGCCGACGCGTACTTCCCGCTCACCTCACCCGCCTGCACCGCGCTGGAGTCCGCCACCGTCCGGCAGATCCGCGATCAGCTCGTCACCGAAGGCATCGCCACCGACCAGGAGATCGACCGCCACCTCACCAACGTCGCCGCCGGCGACATGGACCTGGCCACCGCTCCGATGATCTCGGTGTGGGGCCGCAAGGCACCGGAGGAGAGCGGGAGCTGACGTAGTTTCAGCCAAGGTCCGCGCCGCGGCCGACGCCATCTCTACGGCTGCTGCCGCCGTTCGCTTCTGGACGCTGCCGCTGCTGTCCTCCCGGCTGCCGCTGTCACTCCGGTGCGGGCGGCCTTCCACCCACCCGTGCCACCGCCAGCGCACCCGCCCGACACCCCTCCCGCACCGCGTCCTCGGGTCGGGCGCCCGTGAGCAGGGTCGCGAGAAAGGCCCCGCTGAAGGCGTCACCCGCCCCGGTCGTGTCCCTCGGCGCCGTCGGCACGGCCGGGACATGGGCGCGCACCGTGCCCGACCGGGCCACCAGAGCACCGTCGGCCCCCTGCTTGGCGATCACCAGCGGGACATGGCGGCTCAACTTGGCCGCAGCGTCCGTCGCATCGGGCAGCCCCGTCAGCAGACACGCCTCGTCCCGGCTCGGCAGCAGGACGTCCAAGCCCTCCACCAACGCCAGGAAACGATCCACGCCCAGCTCCACCAGGAAGCCCGCCGACGCCGGATCCATGCTCACCGGCACGCCACGCGCGCGTGCGGACGCCAGCGCCCTCGCCACCAGGGCCCGGCTCGCCTCGGAGAACAGCAGATAGCCCGACAGGTGGAGCCATCCGACGCCGTCGAGCAACGCGTCCGACCAGTCACCGGGGTCCAGCCGCGTGGCCGCCCCGCTGTCGGTGAGGAACGTCCGCTCGGCGGCGGCGCCCGTGTCGACCAGGCAGATCACCGTCCCGGTCGGCGCCTGCGGATCGACGACTAGAAGGGGCTCCACTCCGCTCGCGGTCAGCTCCCGCTCGTGCCACGCGGCCGCGTCCGCTCCTACGCGCCCCAGCAGCCGCACCTCCTCAGCACCCCAACGGGCCGCCCAGCAGGCCACGTTGGCGCCCGCGCCACCTGGCATCGTCCGGATGGCCGCCGCCGTGTCCGTACCCGAGGCGAGCGGGCCTCGGTGGCGAGCGATGACGTCCGTGACCACGTCACCGACGACCAGGAGCGCGCCGGCGCGCGCGAGGGCGGGGGTGGGCTCGGTGGTCTGGGTGGTCTGGGTGGTTTGGGCGGGCTTGGCGGTCGGTGTGGGCTCGGCGGGGGCGGCGGGCCGGACGGTCGGGGCGGGCCGGACGCAAGGGGAGGGCACGTTCCCCTCCGCGCCCTGCCCGGTCCCGGTCCCGTCCCCCGGCTCGTTCACGCCCTGGCCCAGGCCGCCGCGATCCGCCCCGCCAGCCGTACGTTGCCGCGTACCGCCGCGAGATTGGCGCTCAGCGAGGCACCGTCCGTGTGCCGCACCAAGTAGTCCAGCAGGAACGGTGTGACAGCCTGACCGGTGACGCCCTGCTCCTCGCACGCGTGCAGCGCGTCGGCGAGCACACGCGCGTGCAGCTCGGGATCCAGCTGTTCCGCCTCCGGCGCCGGATTGGCGACGATCAGCGCCGACTCCGGCCCGTCGAGCGCGTCCTGGGCGCGCATCACCCCGGCCACCTCCTCCGGCGACCGCAGCGTCCAGTCCACGGGGTGCCCGGAGTCGGAGAGGTAGAAGCCCGGGAAGCGTTCCGTGCGATATCCGGCGACCGCGACGCCCAGCGTCTCCAGCCGCTGGAGGGTCGCCGGGACATCCAGGATCGACTTGACGCCGGCGCACACCACCGTGATCCGCGTGCGTGCCAGCAGCCCCAGGTCGGCCGACTCGTCCTGCGTCACCGTCCACTCCCGGTGCACACCGCCGAGCCCGCCCGTAGCGAACACCCGTACGCCCCCGAGACTCGCCAGCAGAGCCGTCGCCGACACCGTGGTCGCCCCGCTCGCCCCGGAGGCCACCGCGAGCGGCAGATCCCGGTGCCCGAGCTTGCGGATCCCGTCCTCGTTCGCGATCCGCTCCAGCTGCTCCTTGTCCAGCCCGACATGGGGCCGCCCGTCCAGCACTGCGATCGTCGCCGGAACGGCGCCCTCCTGCCGCACGACGTCCTCCAGTTCCAGCGCCACCTGGAGATTGCGCGGGCGCGGCAACCCGTGCGCGATGATCGTGGACTCCAGGGCGACCACGGGCCGACGCGCGTCAAGCGCCTCCCGTACCTCTTCCGACACCACCAGCACCACGCGCCTGCCTCCTGTCGCTCGGTCTTCCCTCATCTCTGGCGGGCGGCGCACCGGGTCAAACCCTTGCGGCCTGTGGGAGAGGACACCAGCCTTGAACGCATGACCGACAACTCGACCCGTCTCGACCATGTGGTCCTCTGGGTGAGCGACCCCGCCGCATCGGCCGCCTTCTACCAGGAGACACTCGGCCTGGCGCCCGTCAGGCTCACCGAGTTCATCGCGGGCGAGGCGCCGTTCCCCTCGGTCCGCGTCAACGACGAGACCATCCTCGACCTCATGCCCATGACCATGGCGGAGCGCATGAAGATGCTCCCCGGTGCCGCCGAGAGCGCGGGACACCCCGTCAACCACGTCTGTCTGTCCCTGCCGGAGGCCGACTTCCACGGGCTGCGCACCCACCTGGAGGAGCAGGACGTACCCGTCTCGGACTACTCGTACGACTCCTTCGGCGCCCGCGGCAAGGCCAGGCGCAGCTTCTACTTCCGTGACCCCGACGGCAACGTCTTCGAGGCCCGGCACTACGACTAGCGAGCCGAGGAGGGGCCACGCGTGCGTGGCCCCTCCTGCCTGCCGACTACTCAGACCGGCCGCACCCCCCGTCCAGCGCCGCTGCGGATTCAGCACGTACTTGCGACTGGCGCCCTGGTCGAACTCGGGCGTAGCCCAGTGGTGCGTCCTCGATGGAGACCACCGTCGCGTCGACCGCCTTGGCGATGTGCACGCGCTCGTGCAGGATCGCCATCATCAGGCTCCGGTGGTACTGCATCACCGGGCACTGGCCGGTCGTGAAGCGGTGGCTCTTGGCCCAGCCGAGGCCGAGCCGCACCTTCAGCGTCCCGGACTTCGCGTCCTGGTCGATCCCTCCGGGGTCGGCCGTGACATAGAGGCCGGGGATGCCGAGGGCACCGCCCGCGCGAGTGACGCCCATCAACGAGTTCAGGACCGTCGCGGGGGCCTCCTGAGCGTTCGGGCCGTGGGCCCGCGCCTCGGTGATCTCGTGTTCGAGGACCAGCCCCCCGGCGCCGTGGTCCGCCCCCGCACCATGTGCTGGTCGCTGCCGCAGATGTTGGTGGCGAGGACCTTGTGGATCACCCCGTGCCGGCCCTTGCGGCCGATGTTGTCGGGGCGACTCCCGGTCCGTCCTGGAGTTCGAGCGTCGGGTAGTCGATGGTCCTGACCTCCACCGCGCCCGGCTTGAGATACGCCACTGCCCTGCTTCCGCTCATGAGTGATCGCCGTCCCTTCGGCCCGTGTCTTACGGATGCCGTCGGACGCCAGCGGCTGTGCGCATGGTCGAGTCTGCTACCGCCGTCCAGGTCCGGCCAGTCCTCGCGCGGTCCAGCCGTGCACGGGCCGTCAGTCGCCCGCCGGAAGGCTTTTTGCCCGTCCACGCCGCGTGCAAAGGGCCAGCCCTGCGAGCGGGACCAGCAGACATGCGGCGGTGAAGTTCAGCCAGGCGTAGCTCGCCTGGGCGACCACGAGCCCGGCGACCGCTCCGCCGACGCCCGCGGACGCGTTCATGACCAGGTCCGACAACCCCTGTGCGGCGGCCCGCGCGGGCTGCGGCACGGAGTCCGTGAGCAGTGCTGAACCCGAGACGAGCGCCGCCGACCAGCCGAGCCCCAGGATGAACAGTCCGACGGCCGTCTGCCCATGACTGGCGCCCGCCGTACCGGCGACGAACACCGCGCACGCCAGCAGCCCGACGGCGAGCCCGATCCCGGACAGCCGCCCCAGCCGGTCCGACAACCGCCCCATGAGCGGCGCGAACGCGTACATCCCCGCGATGTGTCCGCTGATGACCAGTCCGATCAGATCGATGCCCGCACCGTGGTGCGCGAGGTCGACCGGGGTCATGGACATCACCGAGACCATCGCCGTGTGCGCCACGGCCACGGTCACCACCGCGAGCCGCGCCCGCGGCGAGGCGGCCACGGCGGCCACCCCCGCGCGCAGCGAACGGGCCGCCGGCGACTGCTCCTCAGCCGGCGCCAGGGCACGCGCCGTCAGCAGCGGGTCCGGCCGCAGCAGTACGGCTACCACGACCGCCGATATCAGGAAGATCCCGGCCGCCCACAGGAACGGGCCCGCGGCGGCGGGTATCCCGAGGCCCGTGACACTGCGACCGGCGGGCGCGGCGATGTTCGGACCGATGACCGCGCCGATGGTGGTCGCCCACACGACGAGCGAGATGGCTCGGGCCCGCCGCTCCGGCTCGGCCAGATCCGCGGCCGCGAACCGGGCCTGGAGGTTCGCCGCTGACGCCGCACCGAACGCGGCCATCCCGCACAGCAGCAGCGGAAAGCTCCCGACGCTTGCCGCGATCACCGTGACCCCCGCGCCCACAGCCCCGATCAGATAGGCCAGCACGAGCCCGGGCCGACGGCCCCTGGCGGTCATCAACGCGGCCAGCGGCATCGACAGCACCGCCGTACCGGCGACGGTCGCGGTGGGCGCGAGTCCGGACAGTGACTCGGTGCCGCTGACCTCCTTGGCCAGCACGGCCGCGAGCGCTATGCCGGTGGCGACGCCCAGGCCGCCCAGGATCTGCGTGGTGATCAGCACGGCCGAGATCCGGCGCCGAAGGGCCGGCAACCGGTCGGGCGGGACGGCCACGACGGCCTGCCGCTCCACGGCCGTCATGACACCGGACCGGCCGCGTACAGGTGGGTGAAAAGTGTCGTCACAGGCGCAGTCTCCCCCTCATCTCCCGCCTGCCCAACCCCAGGCCGGGCCAGGCCCTCCTCAGAACAGCGGCTCCGGCAGGACTCCCTCCAGCGCGAGCAGCTTCCGCTTGGTCTCCAGCCCGCCCCCGAACCCTCCGATGCCGCCGTCGCTCTCCACGACCCGGTGGCAGGGCACGACGACCGGAAGCGGATTGGCGCCCATCGCCGTCCCGACCGCCTGGGCCGCGCCCGGCTGTCCGACCCGCCCGGCCAGATCGCCGTACCCGACGACCGTGCCGTAAGGGACGCCGGACGCCAGCTCACGCAGCACCTGCCGGTTGAAGCCGGAGATCAGGGACCAGTCCAGCGGCAGCTCGAAGTCATGGCGCGCACCCGCGAAGTACTGCTCCATCTGACGTATCGCCTCGGCCAGCAGCGGGGAGCCGGGCGCCTCGACCGGGTCGACGCCCAGCCTCGACGCCAGCCTGCCGAGTGCGGTCTCGCGCACCGCTTCCGTGGCGTGGAACACGACACTGACCAGGCCGTCGCGGGTCGCGGCCAGCATCAGCGGACCGATGTCGGTACCGACGACGGCCCACACGACCTGCTGCTCGTACTGCCCATGGCTGTCCATGCGCCCACCGTACGACCCACCACTGACAACGCCCCCGTCACCGCGGACCGACCGCTCCGCCGGGGCCGCCCTCACTCCTCGGGCAGGGCGTCCCGCACCACGTCGGGGCTGTTGGTGATGATGCCGTCGACGCCGTACCCGGCGACGAGCCGGGCGGTGTCCGCGTCGTTCACGGTCCAGGTGAACACCTCCAACGGCCTGCCGTGCGGTCCGTCGAACTCTTGGACGGTGGCGACGTAGTCCGAGGAGATGGAGCTGTGCGAGGGGTTGATCTGGTCGGCGAAGTCCGCGTAGTCGGCCAGCTCCGACGTCGGCGGCGTACCGAGGAAGCCGGTCTTCACGGTCGGCTTCAGCTCGTGGACGGTCCGCACGCTGTCCGGGCTGAAGCTCTGCACGATCAGCCGGCTCGCCAGGTGGTCCGTGTCTAGCCAGCCCTCGTTGGCCAGGGCCTTGAGGGTCTGCTCCTCGATGCCCGGGTACAGGTCGGGGTTCTTGATCTCCAGGAGCAGCTTCTGGTGGTGCAGCTCCAGACGGTCCATGAACTGCTCCAGCGTCGGCACGCGCGCGCCCGCGTACGCGGGGCCGAACCAACTGCCCGCGTCCAGGAGGGCGATCTCGTCGGCGGTGAAGTCCTTCACCTTCCAGGGCGCCCTGCCGGGGAAGACCTCCTCCACGTCGGTCGTGCGCTTCAGGTTGTCGTCGTGAAGGACGACGAGCTCGCCGTCCCTGGTGCGCTGCACGTCGTTCTCGACCCAGCTGATGCCCAGTTCGGCGGCCTTGTCGACGGCGGCCAGGGTGTTCTCCGGGGCATAGGTGGAGGCTCCTCGGTGGGCGATCACCGTAGGCCGCTCGGCGCCGGCCCGGGCCTGGGAGGCCGGAAGCAGAAGAGCGGCGGTTCCCAGGAGTGCGGTCGTCGTGGCGGCTACAGCGCGCGCGTGCATACGTACTCCTCGCGTCGAACGATCACAGACAGCACAACTGTGACAGCAGAGGGTCAACGGTGGAGGAGTACAGAATGGCCACAGAATGAATGGAGTTGCCCGGGCCCGCTCACTCGTGCCGCACAACTGGGGCAAGGCCGTGTTTCTTTGCCGGAGAATCGTTCGACCATTCCGGTGGGAGTTACTCTCTGCCTCAACCCTGACCGCTCGGGCGGCGCTGAGAGGGGGGCGTATTCACAGCATTCCGGGATGTATGAGGGCGGGAAGGGCGGTCGCGTATGCAGGGCACGATCGACGGATTCAGCTACGGACTCGTCACACCGCTGGTGGCCTACCTCATGGCCTGCCTCGGCGGTGCCCTCGGTCTGCGCTGCACCACAAGATCGATGCTCGTCTCGCACTCGTGGCGCCCCGGCTGGCTCGCCCTCGGGTCGGCGGCCATCGGCTCCGGCATATGGACCATGCACTTCGTCGCGATGATGGGGTTCACGGTCGAGGAGACGCCGATCCACTACGACAAACCGATGACGTTCGCGAGCCTGGCCGTCGCCATCGTCATGGTGGGCGTCGGGATCTTCATCGTCGGCTACAAGGGGGCCAGGGGAACCGCCCTGTTCACCGGCGGCACCATCACCGGCCTGGGCATAGCCTCGATGCACTACCTGGGCATGGCCGGCCTGCGGCTCGACGGCAAGCTGGAGTACAACACGTTCACCGTCGGCGTCTCCGTCGCCATAGCGATGGTCGCGGCCACCGCCGCGCTGTGGGCTGCCGGACAGGTCCGAGGGCTCATGTGGAGCGTCGGCGCGAGCCTCGTCATGGGCCTCGCCGTCAGCGGCATGCACTACACCGGCATGGCCGCCCTCAACGTCCATCTCCACGGCACCGGGACCTCCGGGACGGGCGACTCACCCGCCGCCCTGCTCGCACCGATGCTGATCGGCCCGCTCGCCTTCCTGCTCCTCGCGGGCGCCGTCGTGCTGTTCGACCCGCACATGATCATGGGCAAGCCCGCCGCGGCCCCCGTCGAGCACAAGCCGGGCGTCCCGGCCCACACCGCCGTCCCGCACCAGGCCCGCCGCCCCCAGCTGCGCGCGCGCCGCAACCAGGACCTCCGAGGCTCCCGCACTCCGCAAAACCACTGATCGGACCGCGTTGTCAGTGGCGGGTCGTACGGTGGATCCCATGCGGCCCGTTTCCAGCATCGAACGCACGGTGGCGCCCTTCGAGGTCGTCAGCCCGTACCAGCCCAACGGCGACCAGCCCCAGGCCATCGCCGAGCTCGCCCGGCGCATCGGCGCCGGCGAGAAGGACGTCGTCCTGCTCGGCGCGACCGGCACAGGAAAGTCAGCCACCACTGCGTGGATGATCGAGAAGCTCCAGCGTCCCACCCTGGTGATGGCGCCGAACAAGACCCTGGCCGCCCAGCTGGCGAACGAATTCCGCGAGCTCCTGCCGAACAACGCCGTCGAGTACTTCGTCTCGTACTACGACTACTACCAGCCCGAGGCCTACGTCCCGCAGTCGGACACCTACATCGAAAAGGACTCCTCGATCAACGAGGAGGTCGAGCGCCTGCGCCACTCCGCGACCAACTCACTGCTCACCCGCCGTGACGTCGTCGTGGTCGCCTCGGTCTCCTGCATCTACGGCCTTGGTACCCCGCAGGAGTACGTGGACCGCATGGTCCCGCTCAAGGTCGGCGAGGAGATCGACCGGGACCAGCTGCTGCGCCGCTTCGTCGACATCCAGTACACGCGCAACGACCTTGCCTTCACCCGCGGCACCTTCCGGGTGCGCGGCGACACCATCGAGATCTTCCCGGTCTACGAGGAGCTTGCCGTCCGCATCGAGATGTTCGGCGACGAGATCGAGGCACTGTCCACGCTCCACCCGCTCACCGGCGAGATCATCAGCGACGACCAGCAGCTGTACGTCTTCCCGGCCTCCCACTACGTCGCGGGCCCGGAGCGCATGGAGCGCGCCGTCAACGACATCGAGAAGGAACTCGGCGAGCGCCTCACCGAGCTGGAGAAGCAGGGCAAGCTCCTGGAGGCCCAGCGTCTTCGGATGCGCACCACGTACGACCTGGAGATGCTCCGTCAGATCGGCAGCTGTTCCGGTGTCGAGAACTACTCGATGCACTTCGACGGCCGGGAGCCCGGCTCCCCGCCGAACACCCTGCTGGACTACTTCCCGGACGACTTCCTGCTCGTCATCGACGAGTCGCACGTCACGGTGCCGCAGATCGGCGCCATGTACGAGGGCGACGCGTCCCGCAAGCGCACCCTCGTCGACCACGGCTTCCGTCTGCCCTCCGCGCTGGACAACCGCCCCCTGAAGTGGGAGGAGTTCCAGGAGCGCATCGGCCAGACGGTCTACCTGTCGGCGACCCCGGGCAACTACGAGCTCTCCCGCTCGGACGGCCAGGTCGAGCAGATCATCCGCCCCACCGGCCTCGTCGACCCGGAGGTCGTCGTCAAGCCCACCGAGGGCCAGATCGACGACCTGGTCCACGAGATCCGGGGACGCGTCGAGAAGGACGAGCGCGTCCTGGTCACCACCCTCACCAAGAAGATGGCCGAGGACCTCACCGACTACTTCCTGGAGCTCGGCATCCAGGTGCGCTATCTGCACAGCGACGTCGACACCCTGCGCCGTGTCGAGCTGCTGCGGGAGCTGCGCGCCGGCGAGTTCGACGTCCTCGTCGGCATCAACCTCCTCCGGGAGGGCCTCGACCTGCCCGAGGTGTCCCTGGTGGCGATCCTCGACGCCGACAAGGAGGGCTTCCTGCGCTCCGGCACCTCCCTCATCCAGACCATCGGTCGTGCGGCGCGCAATGTCTCCGGCGAGGTCCATATGTACGCCGACAAGATCACCCCGGCGATGGAGAAGGCCATCGACGAGACCAACCGCCGCCGGGAGAAGCAGGTCGCGTACAACAAGGCGAAGGGCATCGACCCCCAGCCGCTGCGCAAGAAGATCAACGACATCGTCGCGCAGATCGCCCGCGAGGACGTCGACACGGAGCAGTTGCTCGGCACCGGCTACCGCGCGAAGAAGGACGGCCGGGGAACCAAGGCTCCCGTGCCCTCCCTCGGCGACAAGGCGGCCAAAGGCGCGAAGGCGGCCAAGTCGGTCAAGGGCAAGGCCAAGGAGACGGTGCCGACCGACCGCCCGGCGGCCGATCTGGCCGAGCAGATCGAGGAGTTGACGGAGCGTATGCGCGCCGCCGCCGCCGACCTGCAGTTCGAGATCGCGGCCCGGTTGCGTGACGAGGTGTCCGAGATGAAGAAGGAACTGCGCCAGATGAAGGAGGCCGGCCTGGCCTGACGGGCACGCGCTGTGTTGCAAGACCGACACAAAGTGGGGTCCGGGGTACGGCACTGTCAGGGCCCCTGCGTAGGGTTCTGGTCATCCGCGGGGTCCGCGGCCAACAGGGGACAGCTCGAGAGGGGAAACAGCACGTGACCGTCAACATGACCAAGGGTCAGGCCATCAGTCTGCAGAAGGACGACGGCGGCAGCCTGACCGCGGTGCGCATGGGTCTCGGCTGGCAGGCGGCTCCCCGGCGGGGCCTGTTCGGCACGCGCACGCGGGAGGTCGACCTCGACGCGTCCGCCGTCCTGTTCGCGGACAAGCAGCCGGTCGACGTCGTTTTCTTCCGCCACCTGGTGAGCGACGACGGCTCGGTGCGCCACACCGGCGACAACCTCGTCGGCGGTGTCGGCCAGGGCGGCGACGACGAGGCGATCCTCGTCGACCTCGCGCGCGTCCCGGTCCACATCGACCAGATCGTCTTCACCGTGAACTCCTTCACGGGCCAGACGTTCCAGGAGGTGCAGAACGCGTTCTGCCGTCTGGTCGACGAGACCAACGGCCAGGAACTCGCCCGCTACACGCTCGCGGGCGGCGGCGCCTACACCGCCCAGATCATGGCGAAGGTGCACCGCACCGGAGCGAGCTGGACGATGACGGCCCTCGGCACGCCGGCCAACGGCCGTACGTTCCAGGACCTGATGCCGGCCATCCTGCCGCACCTGTAGGACGTCTGGGGCCCGGCGGGCGGCGTACGACAAGACAAGCGACACAGGGGGACGAAGGCATGACGGCCGAGCTGGTGCGGGGGCAGAATCACCCGCTCTCCCAGGCCCGTCTGGAGATCCGGGTCTCGGCCGGCACACCGGTCGTGGCCGCCGCCACGCTCGGCGACGAGCAGGGCAGGATCCACGGCGTCGAATGGGTGGCCCATCCCGGCGCGCCTACCCTGCCCGGCCTCGAGGTCTCCCGGCAGGCGGCCGCCGACCATCGCCTCGCGGTGGACCTGGACGCCATGCCGGAAGCCGTCCACCGCGTCAGTGTGCTGCTCGCCCTGCCCACCGGCAGCGGCCCGACCAGGTTCGGAGCCGTCGCCACCCCCTTCGTCGCGGTCACCGGCCTCGACGGCACCGAGATCGCCAGCTACACCATCACCGGTCTGGAGGCCGAGTCGGCCGTCGTCGCCCTGGAGCTCTACCGCCGCCAGGGCGCCTGGAAGGTGCGTGCCATCGGCCAGGGGTACGCGGGCGGTCTCGCCGACCTCTTCGCCGACCAGGGCCTGGCCCAGGCCCATCAGCTTGCCGGCGGCATCCATGAGGCGGTGGCCCAGGGCATGGCCCGCTCGGTGCCGGCACCCCCGACCCGGACGGACGGCGACCGTTCCCGGCAGACGGCCGCACCGGCACTCGGCCCGGACCAGGGCGGCTCCGCACCACAGGGCGCCCCCGGCACCGGGTCCGGCTCCGCGTCACCGCAGCCCACCTCTCCTTACGGCACTCAGACCCCGGGCGCGCCGGGCCAGCCCGCACCGCAGCCGCCGTACCAGAGCGGAAGCGGCGCCACGGACCCCGCCCAGCCGTCCGCCCCCACGTCCGGGGGGCCGATCAACTACAGCCACCCGGGCCGGCAGACCGCGGCTCCGCCGCCGCCCCCGCCGACCGCGCCGCCCGCCGAGCCGGGGCAGCCCGCCCGGCCCGTCGCGGGTGACGCCACCGGCTGGTCCATGGACGAGCGGCTCTACAACCAGGTGTGGGGCATGTTCGAGGACCTGGCCCGCACCACGGCCGCCTATCGCAGCGCGGTCGACTTCGCCGACTCCCGTATGGAGAAGGAGCTCGACCAGGTCCTGTCGGATCCGCGCAGCCGGATCGGCGGACAGAGCGACGCCGCGCGCGAGGCCGCCCAGGCCAAGCACGCCCAGCTCGTCAACCAGGCCCGGGCGACGCTCGACCGCGACCTCGTCCAGCTCACCGCCGAAGTCGAGGTCGTCGAGCCCGCACTGCCACCCGCCTACGCGGGATGGGACAACCCCGTCTGGCACGGCTACCGCGTACCGATGGAGATTCCCATGGCCCTGCGCCTGGGCGACCTCCATCTGCCCGAGAGCGCCGAGCTGCGCATCCCGATGCTGGTCCGGCTACCGCTGGAGCGCGGCCTGTGGATCGACAGCGGGCGCGGCGGATCGATCGACGGCTCGTTCACGGACTCCCACGACCTGCGGCGCCTCGCGATGGAGACGGCGGTGGCGCACGCGGCCCGGCTGCTCGCCGTCTATCCGGCGGGCGAGTTCGCCGTGCAGGTCATCGACCCGGCCGGTTCCGGCGCACAGGCACTCGTACCGCTGGTGCAGTCCGGCGTGCTCGCGGCCCCGCCCGCCCTGGGAGCGGCCGGTGTCGCGGACGTCCTCGCGCGACTCACCCAACGTGTCGACCTGGTACAGATGGCGCTGCGCGGCGGGGCGCCCGACTCCCTGCCACCCGATTTCGACACGGCACAGCAACTGCTGATCGTCAATGACTTCCCGCACGGCTTCGACGACCGGGCCGTGAACCAGCTGCGCTACCTCGCGGACGAGGGCCCGGCCGTCGGTGTCCACCTGATGATGGTCGCCGACCGCGAGGAAGCCTCCGCCTACGGCCCGTTGCTCGACCCGCTGTGGCGTTCGCTGCTGCGACTGACCCCGGTGCCGGACGATCATCTCGCCGACCCGTGGGTGGGGCACGCCTGGACCTATGAGCCCTCGCTCGTGCCGCCCGGCAGTCAGGTCCTCCACCAAGTGCTCACCCAGGTGGCGGCGGCCCGGGCCAAGTACCGGTAAAGACCCCCTGACCAGCGAACTTGGTACTTCTTTTGCCAAGCGCTTTACCTTTCCTTGGTAATTGGGGTACTGTTTGTCCCACGGAGGGGAGTACTCCCTGTCTGCTGCGGCGTACCCGTCAATACGGATCAGGCCAGATCCCGGGGCGTCGGCCCATCGTGGGTGGAAGAGACCTCCGGCGCGCGACGACGCTGACATTTGCCGTTACGACTGCCGGAGGCGCAGTGGAAGTCTCGACGACCCTTTGGGTCCTGACCATCGTGGGCCTTGCCGCCCTGATCGCGGTCGATTTCTTCATCGGCCGCAAGCCGCATGACGTATCGATCAAGGAAGCCGGAATCTGGACGGTCGTCTGGGTCGTCCTGGCGGGCCTCTTCGGGCTCGGCCTGCTGATCTTCGGCGGCGGACAGGCCGGCGGCGAGTTCTTCGCCGGCTTCATCACCGAGAAGTCGCTGAGCGTCGACAATCTCTTTGTCTTCGTCCTGATCATGGCGAAGTTCGCCGTGCCGACCCAGTACCAGCAGCGCGTGCTGCTCGTCGGTGTCCTGATAGCCCTCGTGCTGCGGGCCATCTTCATCGCCGCGGGTGCCGCCATCCTCGCCAGCTTCGCGTGGGTGTTCTATCTCTTCGGCGCCTTCCTGATCTGGACCGCCTGGAAGCTCATCCAGGAGGCCCGGGCCGGCGACGAGGAAGAGGAGTTCGAGGAGAACAAGCTGCTGAAGGCAGCCGAGCGCAGGTTCGGTGTCGCCGACCGCTACCACGGCACCAAGCTGTGGATCCAGGAGAACGGCAAGCGGGTCATGACCCCGATGCTGGTCGTGATGCTGGCGATCGGTACCACCGACGTGCTCTTCGCCCTCGACTCCATCCCGGCGATCTTCGGCCTGACGCAGGACCCGTACATCGTGTTCACGGCCAACGCCTTCGCGCTGATGGGTCTGAGGCAGCTGTACTTCCTCATCGGTGGCCTGCTGAAGAAGCTGGTCCACCTCAGCTACGGCCTGTCGATCATCCTGGGCTTCATCGGCGTCAAGCTGGTGCTGCACGCGCTGCACGAGTCCGGCGTCCATGTCCCCGAGATCAGCATCCCGGTCTCGCTCGGCGTGATCTGCTCGGTCCTGATCATCACGACGATCACCAGCCTCAGGGCTTCCAAGAAGCAGGCGGCGGCCGAGGCGGCGCAGGAGGAGAGCGAAGGCGCTCCGAAGGACAGCATCGACGTCTGACCCCGTCGTACGTAGGAAGAACCAACACCGGGAGTGGTGCCCAGCGAATTGCCGAGCACCGCTCCCGGTGCTTCTTTGGGTGCTGGGTGTCCTCGCCGGGGGACACTACGGCCGGGGGTGGAGGCACCTGTGGACGCACCCATGAAGTTCGTACAGATCATCGACTTCGAGACCGAGCGCATCGACGAGATGCGGGAGCTGGCCCACGAGACAGAACAGCGCCTGGCCGGCCGCAGCGGCGGCCCCACGCGCCGTCTCGTCCTCAAGGACCGGGGCCTGCCCAACCGCTACCTCGTAGTGATCGAGTTCGACTCCTACGAGGACGCCGTGCGCAACAGCGACGACCCCGAGACGACCAAGTTCGCGGAGCAGATGGCCGCGCTGTGCACCAGGCCGCCGTCCTTCACGGACTGCGACGTACAGGAGACGACCGATTTCGCGTAGGGACATACGACCTACAGGGGCCCCGCATCCCGAGGGCGCGGGGCCGCCTGGCCACCACACCGACCGGAATGCGAACCCCCCACCCCTCTGCGACGATCGCTCCATGATCGCCAGGCTCAGGCCGCTCACGACCCGGTGGACTTACGCCGTGCCGGTGCTCGCGGTCGTCCTGCTGATCTTCACCTGGGGACGAGACCTGCCCGGCGCGGTCGTCGCGCTGGTGACGCTGGTCCTCGCGGGCGCCGTCCTGGCCGCCGTGCACCATGCCGAAGTGGTCGCCCACCGGGTCGGCGAACCCTTCGGTTCCCTCGTCCTCGCGGTCGCCGTCACGATCATCGAGGTCGCCCTGATCGTGACCCTGATGGCCGACGGCGGCGACAAGAGCTCCACCCTCGCGCGGGACACGGTCTTCGCCGCCGTGATGATCACCTGCAACGGCATCGTCGGCCTGTGCCTTCTGGTCGCCTCGCTGCGGCACGGCACGGCGGTCTTCAACCCCGAGGGCACCGGAGCCGCCCTCGCGACCGTCGCCACCCTGGCCACGCTCAGCCTGGTGCTGCCGACGTTCACCACGAGCAAGCCCGGGCCGGAGTTCTCCACCGTCCAGCTGACGTTCGCCGCACTCTCCTCGCTGATCCTCTACGGCCTGTTCGTGACGACCCAGACCGTGCGCCACCGTGACTACTTCCTTCCCATCACCCGGCAGGGCGAGGTGATCACCGTGGACGACCACGCCCACGCGCCTTCCCAGCGCACGGCCTTGATCAGCCTGGCGCTACTGGGCCTGGCCCTGATCGGTGTGGTCGGTCTGGCCAAGGGCGTGTCGCCGACCATCGAGTCCGGGGTGGCCGCAGCCGACCTGCCGCATGCGGTCGTCGGCGTGATCATCGCCCTGCTGGTGCTGCTCCCCGAGACGATCGCCGCGCTGCGCTCCGCCCGCCGTGACCGGGTGCAGACCAGCCTGAACCTGGCGCTCGGCTCGGCGATGGCCAGTATCGGCCTGACCGTCCCCGCGGTAGCCCTGGCCTCCGTCTGGCTCTCCGGCCCGCTCGTCCTCGGTCTGGGCCCCACCCACATGGTGCTGCTCGCCCTGACGGTGGTGGTGAGTTCGCTGACGGTGGTGCCGGGTAGGGCGACGCCGCTCCAAGGCGGCGTCCACCTGGTGCTGTTCGCGGCCTATCTGGAGCTCGCGATCAACCCGTAGCGGACACTGAGATGCTCCGGAGCCCGTCACCCGGTGGCGGGCTCCGCCGCCGCGGCCGGCACCGGACGGGTCTCGGGCAGCAGCGCGAAACACACCAGACTGAGCAGCGCGACCCCGGTCATGTACGCCCCCACACCCCAGGGCACCCGACCGCCCTGGTCAGCGAGTGCGGTCGCCACGATCGGCGTGAGCGCGCCGCCGAGGACGCCGCCGAGGTTGTAGCCCACCGCGGCGCCCGTGCAGCGCACCCGGGGCTCGTACAGCTCTGGCAGATACGCGGCGATCACCGCGAACATCATGATGAACGCGATCATCGCGCCGAGGAAGCCGAGGAACATCAGCAGCGGCTCACCCGTGGCGAGGAGCGCGACCATCGGGAACATCCACAGGGCGGTGGCAGTGCACCCGATCAGGCACAGCGGCCGCCGCCCGTGGAGGTCGCCGAGCCATGCCACCAGAGGGGTGAGCGAGCCCTTCACCAGCACCGCGCCCATGATGCAGGTCAGCATGACGCTGCGGCTCACGCCGAGTCGCTCGGTGGCGTACGCGAGGGACCAGGTCGTCACGGTGTAGAAGACCGCGTAGCCGATGGACAGCGCGCCGGCCGTCAGCAGGACGAGCCGCCAGTGGTCGCGTACGACCTCGGCGAGCGGCACGCGCGCGTGGTCGTCGATTTCAAGGAAGCGTGGGCTCTCGGCGAGCGACGACCGCAGCCACAGCCCGACCGTCGCGAGCACCCCGGCCGCCCAGAACGGCACCCGCCATCCCCACGCGGCGAACTGCGCCTCGGACAGCGTCGCCGACAGCCCCAGCACCACTCCGTTGGCGAGCAGAAAACCCAGCGCGGGCCCGACCTGCGGGAAGCTCGACCACAGCCCGCGCCGCCCGGCAGGCGCATGCTCCACCGTCAGCAGGACGGCCCCGCCCCACTCGCCGCCGAGCCCCAGCCCCTGCAGGAAGCGCAGCACGAGCAGCAGCAGGGGAGCGGCCACACCGATCGTGTCGTACGTCGGTACGCAGCCGACCGCGACCGTGGAGGCGCCGGTCAGCAGCAGCGAGGCGACGAGTACCGGCCGACGTCCGTGCCGGTCCCCGATGTGCCCGAACAACACCGATCCCAAGGGGCGCGCCACAAAGCCGACCCCGAACGTCGCGAAGGCGGCCAGGGTTCCCGCCACCGGCGAGAACGTCGGGAAGAACAGCGGGCCCAGGACCAGAGCCGCCGCGGTCCCGTAGACGAAGAAGTCGTAGAACTCGATGGCCGTCCCGGCGAGCGAGGCCGTCGCGAGCCGCAACATGGAGGGCGCCTTTACGGTGCGTACGTCGTGCATGCCGCGTCAACTACCCACAGTGATCGCGGGTTACGGGGGCGCGCGGGGGCGGTCGGCCTCCCTCAGTATGTGACGGTGATGCGCCGGGAGGGGCCATCGACGCGTACGACCCCGCCGTAAGGGATCACCAGTTGGGGGTCGGTGTGCCCGAAGTCGACGTCGAAGACGATCGTGGTGTCGGGCGCGTAGGCGCGCATGGCGCGCCGAACGGCCTCACGCTGCTCAGCGGCGTAACGAGCGGCCTCCTCGGGGCCGTTGGGGTGCTCGAAGGACCAGGTCTTCGCGCGGCCCATCAGCAGAGCGGAGAACCGGTGCAGCAGGCCGCGCTCGCCCATGTTCCGCAGGGTGCGGAAGACCTCCTCGCCGCTCGGCATCTCCTCGGAGGTCTCCAGGAACAGCACCCCGCCGTCGTACTCCGAGAGGTCGCGCGCGATCTCCCGGTCGGCCATCAGCAACCAGCCGAGAATCTCCAGGCACCCGCCCCAACTGCGGCCCTCCACCACCTGGCCGGCGTTCACCCACGTCCAGCCGTCGGCGGGGCGTGTCTCCGGCTCCGCGTCGAAGGTCGCCGGGTCGGCCCAGTCGCGGTTGACGTCGTTCCAGCGCTCTGCGGGCCTGAGCTCGTACTCGCCCGACGTGAACAGCGCCGCCCGCAGTGACTCGGCGGTCAGCTGATCCATGGCGACAGGGCGGCCCAGCGCGGTCATGACGGTCGCACCGTGGTAGCCGACGATGCCGGTGTTGCGCAGGAACATCAGCAGGTTCGTGTTGTCGCTCATCCCGAAGAACGGCTTCGGGTTCGACCGGATCAACTCCCGGTCCAGCAGCGGCAGCATGGTGATCTGGTCGTCGCCGCCGATGGACGCCATGACCGCCTTGATGTCCGGATCGGCGAACGCGGCGTGGATGTCGTCGGCCCGCTCCCGCGGCGTCGAGCCCATCTTGCGGGTCGCCGGATACTCGACCGGTTCGAGCTCGAATTCCTTGCGCAGCCGCTCCAGGCCCAGTTCGAAGGGGCGCGGGAAGAGGCCGGGCAGTCCGGCGCCGGGCGAGATGACGGCGACGCGGTCGCCCGGGGAGGGCTTGGGAGGGTACGAGATCATGGTCATAACGAGAGGGTAGGACGCGCGTCGTGACCTACGTACCGTGATAAACCGGGGGCTGAGCAGCGGTCATCGACGGACCGCCCGACCCCGAACGGACCGGAGGAACCGTGCCCCGCACCCTGGCCCACGCCCCCATCATGATCCTCAACGGCCCCAACCTGAACCTGCTCGGCCAGCGCCAGCCGGAGATCTACGGCTCCGAGACCCTGGCCGACGTCGAGGCCCTGTGCGCCAAGGCGGCGGCCGCGCACGGCGGCACGATCGACTTCCGACAGTCCAACCACGAGGGTGAGTTGGTCGACTGGATCCACGAGGCGCGGCTCAACCACTGCGGGATCGTGATCAACCCCGGCGCCTACTCGCACACCTCCGTGGCCATCCTGGATGCGCTCAACACCTGTGACGGGCTTCCGGTCTTGGAGGTCCACATCTCCAACATCCACAAGCGCGAGTCGTTCCGGCACCACTCGTACGTCTCCCTGCGGGCCGACGGGGTCATCGCGGGGTGCGGTGTGCAGGGGTACGCGTTCGGCGTGGAGCGGGTCGCGGCGCTCGCGGGGGCGGGGCAGGCGGCCACGTGACGTGATTGTGAGGGGCTGACGTGTAAGGACCGCCCCGCCATGGCGAGCGGTCCTTACAGGCGTCCGGCCTCCACGATCCGCCGCAGGAAGCGCCGCGTACGTTCCTGCTGCGGGTCCCCGAAGATCTGCTCCGCCGTACCGCGCTCCAGCACCACCCCTCCGTCCAGAAAACAAACCTGGTCGGCGACCTCCCGCGCGAACCCCATCTCGTGCGTGGCCAGCACCATCGTCATCCCGTCTGCCTTCAAGTCACGGACAACGGCGAGGACTTCGCCCACGAGCTCCGGGTCGAGAGCCGCGGTGACCTCGTCGAGCAGCAACAACCGGGGCCGTACGGCCAGGGCGCGCACGATCGCCACCCGCTGCTGCTGGCCGCCGCTCAGCCGGTCCGGGTACTCGCCGGCCTTGTCCGCCAGCCCGAGCCGCTCCAGCAGCTCACGCGCGCGTGTCTCGGCCTCGGCCCGGGACACGCCCTGCACCCGGCGCGGGGCGAGGGTGATGTTCTCCAGCACCGTCATGTGCGGGAAGAGGTTGTACGCCTGGAACACCACGCCGATACGGCGCCGTACGGCGTCCTGGTCGACGCGCGGATCGGTGATCTCCTCGCCGTCGAGCCAGATCGCGCCGTCGTCGATGTCCTCCAGCAGGTTCGCGCACCGCAACAGCGTCGACTTGCCGGAGCCCGAGGCGCCGATCAGCGCGGTCACCGTGTGCGGGGCGACCTCCAGGTCGACGTCCCGCAGCACGACCGAGTCGCCGAAGGTCTTCCGGACGGACTCCATCCGCAGCACAGGTGCGGTGTTCACGGCCGCGTCGCTCACAGGGCTCCTCCTTGGGCCCGCCTACGGTCCATCCGGGCCGTCACCCAGTCCGTGAAGCGGGTCATGGGAATGGTCAGCGCCACGAAGACCAGGCCCGCGACGATGTACGGCGTGTAGTTGAGGCTGCGGCCCACGATGATGTCCGCGGCCCGTACGGCGTCCACCGCACCGCCGATGGACACCAGACCGGTGTCCTTCTGCAACGACACCAGGTCGTTCAGCAGGGGCGGCACCTGACGGCGAACGGCCTGGGGCAGGACGACGTGCCGCAGCGCCTGCCGGTTCGTCAGACCGAGCGAGCGTGCCGCGGCACGCTGGGACGGGTGGACGGACTCGATGCCCGCCCGGAACACCTCGGCGACGTACGCCGAATACGTCAGCGTCAGTGCCGTACCACCCAGCAGCACCGGGTCGACGGTCACGCCCTGCAGCCGCAGCGCGGGAACGCCGAGCACTACGATCATGAGGTTAATGATGAGCGGAAGGCCCCGGAAGAAGTCCGTGTACGCGGCGGCCAGCGCCCGCAGCGGGAAGAACACCGGGCCGCGCAGCGTACGGGCGACGGCGATGAGCATCCCGAGGACCAGCACCGCCGCGCCGCAGATCAGCAGCAGCCGGACGTTGAGCCAGAGCCCTTCGAGGACCTTGGGGAACGCCTCGCGCGCGTACTGCCCGTTGAAGAACGTCTCCTTGGTGCGCGGCCAGCCCGGCGCGTTGACCACGACCAGGTAGAGGACGACGACCGTGACCAGGGTGGAGAGGGCCGCTATCGCCGTGGCACGCCGCGCGCGGGCACGCTTGTGGCGCTCGCGGTCGAGGCGTCGCTGCGAGGGGACGTAGCCGTCGCTCTCGCTGGACATGCCGCCGTTGTCGTCCGCGCCCTCCTGACCGGACTCCTCCTTGGTAACCGTCACTTGAGCACCGGCGCGTCGACGGCGTCCGACAGCCACTGCTGCTCCAGGTCGGCCAGGGTGCCGTCCTCGCGCAGGGTGTCCACGGCGTCCGTCACGCACGCGGTGAGGACGCTGCCCTTGTCGAGCACGAGGCCGAACTGCTCCGTGGCGCCGCCCTGGTTCTCGAACTGGCCGACGATCGTCGCGTCCGTCACCTCGGCGGCGGTGATGTAGAAGGCGGTCGGCAGGTCGACCACGATGGCGTCGACCTGGCCGTTCTTCAGCGCGGACTTGGCCTGGTCGTTCTTGGCGTACGCGGCAGCCTCCTGCGTCGGCTTCACCACGTCGTCGATGTAGTTGAGGCTGGTGGTGCCGACCTGCGCGCCGAGTTTGAGGCCCTTCAGGTCCGCCACGCTCGTCGCCTTGGCGGCCTTGCTGCCCTTCAACGCGACGACGGCCTGGCGGACGTCGTAGTAGCCGGAGGAGAAGTCCACGGCCTTCTTGCGCTCGTCGCTGATCGACACCTGGTTGATGTCGAAGTCGAAAGTCTTCTCGCCGGGCGCGAAAGCCTTGTTGAACGGCACGCTCTGCCAGACGACGGCACTCTTGTCGTAGCCGAGCTGCTTCGCCACGGCGTATGCGACGGCCGACTCGAAACCCTTGCCGTTGGCCGGTTCGTCGTCCTTGAACCAGGGCTCGTAGGCCGGCTCGTCGGTGGCGATCGTCAGCTTGCCGGAGGTCTTGGTGGCCAAATCGCCCTTGGCGCAGGTGTTTCCGGCCGACCCCGACGGTGTGTCGGCGGCCTTCTCGTCCGGCTGTGGAGCACAGCCGACAGCGGTGGCGAGCAGGGCGGTCGTGGCGACGGCGACGGCGTGGCGCAGCGCGCGAGCGGCAAGAGGCATGGCGGGAGATTGGCAGGACAGCGTCGTGTTTGTCGAGGTCACGACGGTTGGTTTCCGCATAGTGGGAACCAGTGTTGCGTTCTTGTGAACACGTCCCTTTCGGCAGCCGCCGGGGCCGCCGGCCGAGGGCGGGGATTGAAGGCCGGCGGCCCGTACCGCTCAGGAGCCGTCATCCTGTGCGGGGCTGCTTCCAGTTGACTGCGCAACTACGCACGCCGGGAGCGCGCGCATGACACCGGCGTGTGTGAAGGATTCACACGGGGTGCGTGCGCGGGGCGCGCTCCCGGCGTGAGGTCACCAGCCCCGCGCGTGCCACTCCGGCAGATGCGGCCGCTCCGCGCCCAGCGAAGTGTCGTTGCCGTGCCCCGGGTAGACCCATGTCTCGTCCGGCAGGGCGTCGAAGATCTTCGTCTCCACGTCGTGGATCAGACGGGCGAACGCCTTCGGGTCCTTGCGGGTGTTGCCCACACCACCAGGGAACAGACAGTCCCCGGTGAATACATGGGGATGGCCGTGCGGGTCGTCGTAGACGAGCGCGATGGAGCCGGGCGTGTGCCCGACCAGGTGGCGCGCGGTGAGCTCCACGTGCCCCACCCGGATGGTGTCGCCGTCGTCGACCAGGACGTCGGTCGGCACCGGGATGCCGTCGGCGTCGTCCCGACCGGCGTACGTGCGCGCGCCGGTGGCCTCGACTACAGCGGCGAGCGCCTGCCAGTGGTCGCCGTGCTGGTGCGTGGTGACGACGGACGCGATGCCGTCGTCACCGATCATGCCGATCAGCGTGGTCGCGTCGTTGGCGGCGTCGATCAGCAGTTGCTCGTCCGTGGCCCGGCAGCGCAGCAGATAGGCGTTGTTGTTCATCGGGCCGACCGCGATCTTGGTGATCATCAGGTCCTTGAGCTCGTGCACGTCGGCGGGGCCACCGACCGTCACCTGTCCGCTGTACGTCATGGCGGCAGCCTATAGCGGCAGGGCGGCCCAGGGGCTGTCCAGTCGCTGCAACGGCAGAACGCCCCCGGGAGACCGCCGGGCGACTACAGCGGGGGCAGCGACGGCAGGGTGCCGCCCTCCACGGTCAGCCCCGCCCCGTCACGGCGCCCGGCGAGCCAGCCGAGCAGGTCCGGCCCTGAGCCCTGGACGGTGACCACGGGGGCGGCCGCCCCCCGGCCCGTGCTCCACGCGTGCGTGCCGTCCGTCAGACGGGTCGGCGGGACATCGGGGTGCCCGGAGAACCGCTCGGCGAGGAAGTCGATCTCCCGCTCCACGAACTCGGTCGGCAGATCCTCCAGCTCGTACCCGAGCCCGAGATCCACATGGTGCAGCTCCACCTCGACCCACCGCCGGAACGGTACCCGGGCCGCCGCGTCGGTGACCCCGTTGCGCAGCTCCACGGTGCGCGACCAGTCCGCGGGCGTCGCTCCCGTCTCCTGGAAACGGGCCGCGCTCTGGCGTACGTCGGTGAGCTGGACGTCGAGGGGACGTGGGGCGTCCCGGTCGATGTCGGCGTCCCTCGCGGTGGCCGAGACGTACATGGGGCGCCCGTCGAGGACGTTCACGAGGGCGTCCGCGTTACGGGCGAGGTGGGCGAGGACATGGCCGCGGCTCCAGCCGGGAAGCCGTGACGGCTCGGCCACCGACGCGTTGTCCATCTTGGCCGCTGCGGTGAGCAGCCGTTCCGTAGCTTCACGTACAGACACCAGGTCACGACCGTGATCAATCATGGTGCTGACATTAGCCCCGCCACACCTTTGGGTGAAGGTGGTGAACGAGTGCCGTAAATCGAATGCGCGTGCTATAGGGTCGGTCGTGGCGTCGGGCATGCTGGAGGCCCGCGGATTGTTATGCATCCCGGAATCCGACCGGCGTTGTCAGTGGCTCCCCCTAGTCTGAAAAAGCACGGGGGCCTCGAAGCCGAGAACACACGGGGGTCTCGCCCCCTGTCACTTCTCTCAAGAAAGGTGCGGACCGGCGTGGCCGACCGTCTCATCGTCCGTGGCGCGCGCGAGCACAACCTCAAGAATGTCTCGCTCGACCTGCCGCGCGACTCGCTCATCGTCTTCACGGGCCTGTCGGGGTCGGGCAAGTCCTCGCTGGCCTTCGACACCATCTTCGCCGAGGGGCAGCGGCGTTACGTGGAGTCACTGTCCTCGTACGCCCGGCAGTTCCTCGGTCAGATGGACAAGCCGGACGTCGACTTCATCGAGGGACTGTCCCCGGCGGTCTCCATCGACCAGAAGTCGACCTCGCGCAACCCGCGCTCGACGGTCGGCACCATCACCGAGGTCTACGACTACCTGCGTCTGCTCTTCGCGCGCATCGGCAAGCCCCACTGCCCCCAGTGCGGCCGCCCGATCTCGCGCCAGTCGCCGCAGGCCATCGTCGACAGGGTCCTGGAGCTGCCGGAGGGGAGCCGCTTCCAGGTGCTGTCGCCGCTGGTGCGCGAGCGCAAGGGTGAGTTCGTCGACCTCTTCGCCGACCTCCAGACCAAGGGCTACTCCCGCGCGCGTGTGGACGGCGCGACGGTCCAGCTGTCCAACCCGCCCACGCTGAAGAAGCAGGAGAAGCACACCATCGAGGTGGTCGTCGACCGTCTCACGGTGAAGGACTCCGCCAAGCGCCGGCTCACCGACTCCGTGGAGACCGCCCTCGGTCTGTCCGGCGGCATGGTCGTGCTCGACTTCGTCGACCTCCCCGAGGGCGACCCCGAGCGCGAGCGCATGTACTCGGAGCACCTGTACTGCCCGTACGACGACCTCTCCTTCGAGGAGCTGGAACCGCGCTCCTTCTCCTTCAACTCGCCCTTCGGCGCCTGCCCCGAGTGCACCGGTATCGGCACGCGCATGGAGGTCGACCCCGAGCTGATCGTCCCGGACGAGGACAAGTCCCTCGACGAGGGCGCCATCCACCCCTGGTCGCACGGCCACACCAAGGACTACTTCGGCCGCCTGATCGGTGCCCTCGCGGACGCGCTCGGCTTCCGGACGGACATCCCCTTCGCCGGTCTGCCGCAGCGCGCCAAGAAGGCCCTGCTCCACGGCCACAAGACGCAGATCGAGGTCCGCTACCGCAACCGGTACGGCCGCGAGCGTGTCTACACGACGCCGTTCGAAGGGGCCGTCCCCTTCGTCAAGCGTCGGCACAGCGAGGCCGAGAGCGACGCCAGCCGCGAGCGCTTCGAGGGCTATATGCGCGAGGTGCCCTGCCCCACCTGTGAGGGCACCCGCCTGAAGCCGATCGTCCTCGCGGTCACGATCATGGAGAAGTCGATCGCCGAGGTCTCGGCGATGTCCATCAGCGACTGCGCGGACTTCCTGGGCAAGCTGAAGCTCAACGCCCGCGACAAGAAGATCGCCGAGCGCGTGCTGAAGGAGGTCAACGAGCGGCTGCGGTTCCTGGTCGACGTCGGCCTGGACTACCTCTCGCTGAACCGCGCGGCCGGCACCCTCTCCGGCGGCGAGGCCCAGCGCATCCGCCTGGCCACCCAGATCGGCTCCGGACTCGTAGGTGTGCTGTACGTCCTCGACGAGCCGTCCATCGGTCTGCACCAGCGCGACAACCACCGGCTGATCGAGACCCTCGTCCGCCTGCGCGACATGGGCAACACGCTCATCGTCGTCGAGCACGACGAGGACACCATCAAGGTCGCCGACTGGGTTGTCGACATCGGCCCCGGCGCCGGTGAGCACGGCGGCAAGGTCGTGCACAGCGGGTCCATGAAGGAGCTGCTCGCCAACGCCGAGTCGCAGACCGGTCAGTACCTGTCCGGCAAGAAGGCCATCCCGCTGCCCGACATCCGTCGCCCGCAGGACCCGACCCGCCGGCTCACCGTGCACGGAGCGCGGGAGAACAACCTCCAGGACATCGACGTCTCGTTCCCGCTGGGCGTGTTCACCGCCGTCACGGGCGTGTCCGGCTCCGGCAAGTCGACGCTGGTCAACGACATCCTGTACACGCACCTGGCACGCGAGCTCAACGGCGCGCGTAATGTCCCGGGCCGGCACACGCGCGTGGACGGCGACGACCTCGTCGACAAGGTCGTGCACGTCGACCAGTCGCCCATCGGTCGCACCCCGCGCTCGAACCCGGCGACCTACACCGGTGTCTTCGACCACATCCGCAAGCTGTTCGCCGAGACCACCGAGGCGAAGGTTCGCGGTTACATGCCGGGCCGCTTCTCCTTCAACGTCAAGGGCGGCCGCTGCGAGAACTGCGCGGGCGACGGCACGATCAAGATCGAGATGAACTTCCTCCCGGACGTGTATGTCCCGTGCGAGGTCTGTCATGGCGCCCGGTACAACCGGGAGACCCTGGAGGTCCACTACAAGGGAAAGTCCATCTCCGAGGTCCTGAACATGCCGATCGAGGAGGCCATGGACTTCTTCGAGGCCGTTCCGGCGATCAACCGGCACCTCAAGACGCTGAACGACGTCGGTCTCGGCTACGTCCGGCTGGGCCAGTCCGCGACCACTCTGTCCGGCGGTGAGGCCCAGCGGGTGAAGCTCGCCAGCGAGCTCCAGAAGCGCTCCACCGGCCGCACGGTCTACGTCCTCGACGAGCCCACCACCGGTCTGCACTTCGAGGACATCAGCAAGTTGCTGAAGGTCCTGGCCGGCCTGGTCGACAAGGGCAACACGGTCATCGTCATCGAGCACAACCTCGACGTGATCAAGACTGCCGACTGGGTCGTGGACATGGGCCCCGAGGGCGGCGCCGGTGGCGGTCTCGTCGTCGCCGAGGGCACGCCCGAAGAGGTTGCCGCGGTCCCGGCCAGCCACACCGGCAAGTTCCTGCGCGAGATCCTCGGCGCCGACCGGATCAGCGACGCGGCCTCGGTGAAGGCCCCGCGAAAGACGGTGACCAAGAAGACGGTGGCGGCGGCGTCGACGGCGAAGAAGACGGCGACGGCCAGGACCACGAGGACGGCCAACAACAAGGCCACCGGCAAGGACGCCGCAGCCACCAAGAAGGCGGCGGCCGCGAAGAAGACGACGCCCGCGAAGAAGACGACGCGGGCACGCAAGGCCTGAGGCCCAGCGGCCACGAGTCACGGGCCGAAAAACCCGAATAATTCCAGAAAAGTAAGGCGCCCCGTGGGAACTCCCCGCGGGGCGCCGTGCGTTGGATCATCAGCGGCCCGATTGATCTGGCTGTGACGAACCTTGACTGCTCAAAAATGGAATGGAAGAGAACGGAACGCCTCCTAGAAGTCCCCCAGTTCGGAGGCGAAGGGCGGTTCGGCGCCCGCCCGGGAACAGGTGATCGCGGCAGCCCGCGCCGCGAACCGCAGCAGCCGTGTCCAGCCGTCGGGGCCCAGTTCCGCGAGCGCCTCGGCGGACAGGCAGTCCTGGGCGGCCAGGCCGTGCAACAGGGCCGCGTTCACGGTGTCGCCCGCACCGATCGTGTTCACGACGTCCACCTCCTCACCCGGCACGGAGTGCACGGCGCCGTCCCGCGTGAAGGCCGTCAGCCCGTCACCGCCGTTGGTGATCACAACGGCCGCAGGTCCCGCGGCCAGCCACTCACGCGGCGTGCCACCCAGCCACAGCGCGTCCTCCTCGGAGAGCTTGAGCAGTGACACCGACGGAAGCCAGCTCTTGAACCGGGCCCGGTAGCCATCCGGGTCGGGAATGAGTCCAGCCCGGATGTTCGGGTCGAGCGCGGTGAACACCCCTTGCGCGGCCGCGCTCCGCATCAGCTCCTCATAGGCGCTCGCCCCCGGTTCCAGGACGAGCGAGCAAGTACCGAAGGAGACCGCGCGGGCTGCCGCGGGCAGTGCCGAAGGTGCCGTGAAGAGCCGGTCGGCGGTGCCCTCGACGTAGAAGGAGTAGGCGGCCGAGCCCTGCGCGTCGATGGTGGCGACCGCGAGGGTCGTCGGTTCCATGCCGCGCTGCACGGCCGACACGTCCACCCCGGCCTCCCGTAGCCCGTCGAGCAGGGCCTCACCGAAGGCGTCATAGGAGGTGCGTGAGCAGAACGCGGTGGGCGAGCCGAGGCGGCCGAGGGCCACGGCGGTGTTGTAGGGGCCGCCGCCGAGCGCCGGCTTCAGACCCGCGAGGGCGCCCGTGCCCTGCGGTACCAGGTCGATCAGGGCCTCACCGGCGACGACGATCACGAGACGGTTCCTTTCACGGACGGCAGGGGCTGTGCGGGGCACCCGCATGAGGTGCGATGTACGAAGGCGCAAGGGAGACGCAAGGTCCGCGCGGGCAAGTCCGGCTCGGCGAGGCGGTCCAGAAGCACACGGACCGCTTGGGCGCCGATCTCCCTGCTGGGCTGGGCTATCGCGGTGAGCCTGGGCGAGAAAAGGTCGGCCCAGGCGAAGTCGTCGAAACAGCACAACGCGATGTCGCCGGGCACGGACATGCCGTGACCACGCAGGGCGCGCAGGGCACCGATGGTCATCGCGTTGTTGGCGGTGACCAGCGCGGTGGGAGGCGAGGCGAGCGACAGCAGCGCGGCGGTGGCCTGCTCGGCGCCGGCCGACTCGGAGTCGCCGTGCACGACGAGGTGCTCGTCGTACCCGAGCCCGGCCGTAGCCAGGCCCTCCCGGTATCCGGTGAGTCGCTCACTGGTGGTGCTGAGTCCCGGCAGACCGGCGATCAGGCCGATCCGACGGTGGCCGAGGCCGGCGAGATGGGTGACCAACTGGGCCATGGGCTCGGCGCTGTCGGCGCAGACCTGGTCGAACCGTGTCGGGCCGTCGTCCGGCATGTCGACCAAGCGGTCGAGGAGGACCGTCGGCACCTTGTGACGCCCGAGGTAGGCGAGGAGCTCGCGCGGGTCGGCGGAGGGTGCGACGATCATGCCGTCCACCCGACGCTCGTGCAGGAGCTGGACGACCTTGCGTTCATGCTCCGGATCGTCGTGCGGGTCGGCGATGAGCAGGCTGTAACCGTGTTCCAGGGCGCCGGCCTCGACGCCCTGGAGTATCTCCGTGAAGTACGGGTTGCTGATCGCCGAGACCGCCAGCCCGATGGACCGGGTGCGGGAGGTCACCAGGGAGCGGGCGAGGGTGTTGGGTGTGTAGCCCAGCTCGTCCATGGCGTCCAGCACCGCCTGGCGGGTGTGGGGCAGCACCGGCCGGGTGCTGTTCAGCACATGCGAGACGGTCGCCACGGACACGCCGGCGCTCCGCGCGACGTCCGCCATGGTGGCCATCGAGATCCCCTCCCTGCCGCGCCGCCCCTCCCTGGGCAGCTGCGGTCTTCTGGCGGGGAAGGTATCCCATTCGGCGCCACACGTAAACGCTTGCGCAATCGTTTACGTGCTGGGCTCGACCGGTGAGGGAGGGACGGCGGGGGGGCGTGCCCTCGGGCGCGCGGCACCAAAGCGGTGGCTGGCCGCATCGAGAAGTCGGAAGGCGGTGGTCAGCCGCGTCGAAAAGTCAGAAGGGGGTGGTCAGCCGCGTCGAGGAAGCTGGAACCCTGGGCTGCCCCCGCGAGGCTGGAAGCGCCAACTCACTCCCACTCCCACCCGATCCCCACGATCCCCGTCCGTACCCGAGGCTCGACCAGGTGGACGGAACGGTGCAGCCCGCTGAGGGCGAGTCCCTGACGGCCGCTGCGGGGCGCGGCCGCAGAGTGCTGGGAGAAGCGGTGGCAGCGCACCGGCAGGGTGTTCTCGGTGAAGCGGACCTGGAGGGCGTACTGGCCGCCCGCGAGAGGGAAGCCGCGGGCGTACTCGCGGGACACGTCGGCCGTCCCGTCCTCGACGCCGTGCCGGAAGAGGTAGGTGTCGCCTGCCCGCAGCCGGGTGCCGAAGAGCAGCTCGGCCACGAGGACACCGGTCTCCTGGTGCCACCGGACCCGTCCCGTGCGGCAGTTCTCCAGAGCGTGCACCTTCATGCGCTCCGGCGCGCATCCTGGGTCGCCGTGGTGGACAGCGACATAGCGGTCGGCGCCGTCCTTGTGGGCGCGCACGATGTGGTGCGACTCGCGGCCCGCCAGTTCGCGGCGGGCCCCGATCCGTACCCGCTCATGGTGGGCGAGGGTGTGCAGGCCACCGTCCATAGGCCAGTTCAGTTCGGCCAGCAGCTGCTCCAGGACGCCTGAGGCCTCCACCAGGGAGCGGTAGGAACGGGCCGCCGGTCGCTGGAGGGCGGAGTGGTCGTCGGCCTCGGCGAGCAGCCGGATCAGGGACTCCTCCGGCAACTGGAGAATCTCCTCCAGTGCGCGCACCGCACGCAACGACTCGGGGCGCTGCGGCCGGCGGGCGCCCTGCTGCCAGTAGCTCAGGCTGGTGACGCCGACCTTCACACCACGACGGGACAGGTGGTGCTGCACGCGCTGCAGCGGCAGTCCCCGGGCGGCTATCGCGGCGCGCAGGGCGACATGGAAGGGGCCGCCTCGCAGGGCCGTGTCCAGTTCCGCGGTGGCGACGGCGGGGCTGTCCGCGTGCTGTGTGGCGTGCGGCATGCAGGGGCCTTTCTGTGGTTGTTCACAACGGCTGGTCAGACCGGGTCGGGCGGCTGGGCCGGGCCACTTCGTCGGCGCGGCGGGGGTCTGGTCTTCACATCCGTACGCCGCCACTCAGGGCCCTGAGTTCCCCCGCATTGAAGCGTGTTGACCAAGTCCCGACAACACCTGATGCCCAACAGCGCCATGCCCTGGCCGAGTCGCGACGGTTCTGCGTCAAGTCACTGTGCCCGTACCGCCGTTGTCAGAGTGAGAGCTGTTCCCGCAGACCGTCGAGCCGAGGCGCCGGTCCCCTCAGCACCTGGAAGGGGGCAGAAAAGAGACAGAGGAGTGGGGGATCGCGCCCATGGGGGAGACCTGGCGGTACGGCGACGATGCCGGGCCCGTGACGGCGGACGGAGCGGTCCGCCTGCTGCGGGGACGGATCTCCGGCGGCCTGCTCGAGACGTGGCTGACCAGTTCCTCGGGGCGTCGGCTGGCGGTCGTGAGCAACGGCGCGCGAGCGATGGTGATGCTGCTCGACGACGAGGACGACCCCGGTGCCCACGCCGCCGACCCGGGCGCCGAGGGCCAGAGCGGGGGCTATGTGCTCATGAACGGGCAGTGCGACGAGTACCCGGACGCGGACACGGTGCCGCTCGCAGAGGCGCTGCGCATCGCCCGCCACCTGCTGGATTCCGGGACACCGCCACCAGAGATGCCCTGGGCCGTTGACCGCTGAGCCCGACGGCCCGGCCGTTGTCCACAGCCTCGTCGGACTGTCACTGCTCGCCAGTAGGGTGTGAGACATGGCCGACCCCTCCAGCTACCGCCCCAAGCCGGGACAGATCCCCGACTCTCCCGGGGTGTACAGGTTCCGTGACGAGCACCGCCGGGTGATCTACGTCGGAAAGGCGAAGAGCCTGCGCCAGCGCCTGGCGAACTACTTCCAGGACCTGGCGGGCCTCCACCCGCGCACCCGTTCCATGGTCACCACGGCGGCGTCCGTGGAGTGGACCGTGGTGTCCACGGAGGTCGAGGCGCTTCAGCTGGAGTACTCCTGGATCAAGGAGTACGACCCCCGGTTCAACGTCAAGTACCGCGACGACAAGAGCTACCCGTACCTCGCGGTGACGATGAACGAGGAGTTCCCGCGGGTGCAGGTGATGCGCGGTCACAAGAAGAAGGGCGTGAGGTACTTCGGGCCGTACGCGCACGCGTGGGCGATCCGGGACACCGTCGACCTCCTCCTGCGTGTCTTCCCGGTCCGTACCTGCTCGGCCGGCGTCTTCAAGAACGCCTCCCGCACCGGCCGCCCCTGCCTGCTCGGCTACATCGGCAAGTGCTCCGCCCCCTGCGTGGGACGCGTCTCCGACGAGGAGCACCGTGAACTGGCCGAGGAGTTCTGCGACTTCATGACCGGTCGCACGGGCACCTATCTGCGCCGCCTGGAGAAGCAGATGATGGAGGCGGCCGACGAGATGGAGTACGAGCGGGCCGCCCGCCTGCGCGACGACATCGAGGCCCTGAAGAAGGCCATGGAGAAGAACGCGGTCGTGCTCGCCGACGCGACCGACGCCGACCTCATCGCGGTCGCCGAGGACGAGCTCGAAGCGGCCGTGCAGATCTTCCACGTCCGTGGCGGCCGGGTGCGCGGCCAGCGCGGCTGGGTCACCGACAAGGTGGAGGAGATCACCACCGGCGCGCTCGTCGAGCACGCCCTCCAGCAGCTCTACGGCGAGGAGACCGGGGACGCCGTGCCCAAGGAGGTCCTGGTCCCGGCCCTGCCCGACCCGCTGGACCCGGTGCAGCAGTGGCTGACCGGCCGCCGCGGCTCGAACGTCTCGCTGCGCATCCCCCAGCGCGGCGACAAGCGAGCCCTCATGGAGACCGTCGAGCGCAACGCCCAGCAGGCGCTCGTCCTGCACAAGACCAAGCGTGCCTCCGACCTGACCACCCGCTCCCGTGCCCTGGAGGAGATCGCCGACGCCCTCGACCTGGACAGCGCCCCGCTCAGGATCGAGTGCTACGACATCTCCCACCTCCAGGGTGACGACGTCGTGGCCTCCATGGTCGTCTTCGAGGACGGGCTGCAGCGCAAGAGCGAGTACCGCCGTTTCCAGATCAAGGGCTTCGAGGGCCAGGACGACGTCCGCTCCATGCACGAGGTGATCACCCGCCGCTTCAAGCGCTACCTCGCCGAGAAGGAGAGGACGGGCGAGTGGGCCGACGGCGACGACACGATCGCCGACACCTCCACCGAGCCCCTCACCACCACCTCGCCCGACGCCCTCGCAGGCGGCCTCAAGGACGACGAAGGCCGCCCCAAGCGCTTCGCCTACCCGCCCCAGCTCGTCGTCGTCGACGGTGGACAGCCGCAGGTCGCGGCCGCCCAGCGGGCCCTGGACGAGCTCGGCATCGACGACATCGCCGTCTGCGGTCTCGCCAAGCGGCTGGAGGAGGTCTGGCTGCCCGGCGATGACGACCCGGTCGTCCTGCCCCGCACCAGCGAAGGCCTCTATCTGCTCCAGCGGGTCCGGGACGAGGCCCACCGCTTCGCGATCACCTACCAGCGCACCAAGCGAGCCAAGCGTTTCCGGTCGAGCCCGTTGGACGACGTGCCTGGTCTCGGTGAGACTCGCAAGCAGGCGCTGATCAAGCATTTCGGTTCGGTGAAGAAGCTGCGATCCGCGACAATCGACCAGATCTGCGAGGTCCCGGGCATAGGCCGCAAGACGGCCGAGACGATCGCCGCGGCCCTCGCCCAGGCGGCCCCGGCCGCACCCGCTGTCAACACGGCGACTGGAGAGATCATGGAAGACGAGGAATCCGGTACGACGGCGGAGACCTCGGGGGAGCCCGTGTCCGCGGGCGCCCCGGACGAACGACGGGGGCAGGAGAGATGAGCGAGCACGACACACAACCCACGGCCGACCGAGATCGACAGGCTCAGGAAACACACAAGAAGGGCGGCGAGGATCTCCCTCAGCAGGACGCACGCCAGGAAGACGGAGAACAGGTGAGTACGGGCATCGACTCGGCCGGGGTCCCCGAAGCGGCCATCCCCGAGCTGGTGATCATCTCGGGCATGTCCGGGGCCGGCCGCTCGACGGCCGCCAAGTGTCTGGAGGACCTCGGCTGGTTCGTCGTCGACAACCTCCCGCCCGCGCTGATCCCCACCATGGTGGAGCTCGGCGCCCGCTCCCAGGGCAACGTGGCGCGGATCGCGGTGGTCGTCGACGTCCGTGGCCGTCGCTTCTTCGACAACCTCCGCGAGTCGCTCTCCGACCTCGACACCAGAGGTGTGACGCGCCGGATCGTCTTCCTGGAGTCCTCGGACGACGCCCTGGTGCGCCGCTTCGAGTCGGTGCGCCGCCCGCACCCCCTCCAGGGCGACGGCCGCATCGTCGACGGGATCGCGGCTGAGCGCGAGCTGCTGCGCGAGCTGCGTGGCGACGCCGACCTGGTGATCGACACCTCCAGCCTCAACGTGCACGAGCTGCGGGCCAAGATGGACGCCCAGTTCGCCGGCGAGGAGGAGCCCGAGCTGCGGGCCACGGTCATGTCCTTCGGCTTCAAGTACGGCCTCCCGGTCGACGCCGACCTGGTCGTGGACATGCGGTTCCTGCCCAACCCGCACTGGGTCCCGGAGCTGCGCCCCTTCACCGGCCTCAACGAGGAGGTGTCGGCGTACGTCTTCAACCAGCCCGGCGCGAAGGAGTTCATCGACCGCTACTCCGAACTGCTCCAGCTCATCGCGGCCGGATACCGCCGCGAGGGCAAGCGGTACGTGACCATCGCGGTCGGCTGCACCGGCGGCAAGCACCGTTCGGTCGCCACATCCGAGAAGCTCGCGGCGCGCCTGGCCTCCCAGGGCGTGGAGACGGTGGTCGTGCACCGGGACATGGGACGGGAATGACGGGACGTACTCCGCGGCTGAGCAGGTTGCGTCGGGCCGTTCCCGAGTCGCGTGCCGGCCGGCCCGTCGAGGCCCGGGGTGCGAAGCCCCGCCGCCGGGGCACCCAGCCGAAGGTCGTCGCCCTCGGCGGCGGCATGGGCCTGTCCGCCTCGCTCGCCGCGCTGCGCCGGATCACCGGTGACCTCACCGCCGTCGTCACCGTGGCCGACGACGGCGGCTCCAGCGGGCGCCTGCGCGACGAGCTGGGCGTGCTCCCGCCCGGTGACCTGCGCAAGGCGCTGGCCGCGCTGTGCGGCGACGACGACTGGGGCCAGACCTGGGCCCGCGTCATCCAGCACCGCTTCCACTCCAAGGGCGACCTGCACGACCACGCGGTCGGCAATCTGCTGATCGTCGCCCTGTGGGAGCAGCTCGGCGACCACGTCCAGGCCCTCGACCTGGTCGGCAAGCTGCTCGGCGCGCACGGGCGGGTGCTGCCCATGTCCGCCGTACCGCTGGAGCTGCAGGCCCTGGTCAAGGGGCACGACCCGGACCAGCCCGAGGCCGTGGACACCGTCCGTGGCCAGGCCAACGTTGCCCTCACTCCCGGTGAGGTGCAGTCGGTGCACGTCGTGCCGTCCGACCCGCCCGCCGTGCCGGAGGCCGTCGCCGCCGTCCGGGACGCGGACTGGGTGGTGCTCGGCCCAGGTTCCTGGTTCTCCTCCGTCATCCCGCATCTGCTCGTGCCGGAACTCCTGGACGCCCTCACCGAGACGAAGGCGCGCCGGGTACTCTCCCTGAACCTCGCGCCGCAGCCGGGAGAAACCGAAGGCTTCTCACCGCAGCGTCATTTGGAGGTTTTGGGACGACACGCCCCTAAACTCGCCCTGGACGTGGTGCTGGCCGACGAGGCCGCCGTGCCGGACCGGGATGTGCTCACCGAGGCCGCCAAGCGGCTCGGTGCCGCGGTCGAGCTGGCCCCGGTGGCCCGGACGGACGGGACGCCCCGGCACGACCCGGAGCTGCTCGCCGCCGCGTACGACCGTATTTTTCGGATGCATGGAAGGATCGGCCCATGGCGATGACGGCAGCGGTGAAGGATGAGATCTCCCGGCTCCCCGTCACCCGGACCTGCTGCAGAAAGGCGGAGGTCTCCGCCATTCTGCGGTTCGCCGGAGGCCTCCACCTGGTCAGCGGGCGCATCGTGATCGAGGCGGAGCTGGACACCGCGATGGCGGCCCGCCGCCTCAAGCGGGACATCCTGGAGATCTTCGGCCACAGCTCCGAGCTGATCGTGATGGCGCCGGGCGGGCTGCGCCGCGGCTCGCGCTACGTCGTACGCGTGGTCGCGGGCGGTGATCAGCTGGCCCGCCAGACCGGCCTGGTCGACGGGCGCGGCCGCCCGATCCGCGGCCTGCCCCCGCAGGTGGTCTCCGGGGCCACCTGTGACGCCGAGGCCGCCTGGCGCGGCGCCTTCCTGGCGCACGGCTCGCTCACCGAGCCCGGCCGCTCCTCCTCCCTCGAAGTGACCTGCCCGGGCCCCGAGGCCGCGCTCGCCCTGGTCGGCGCGGCCCGCCGGCTCTCGATCGCCGCCAAGGCCCGCGAGGTGCGCGGCGTGGACCGCGTGGTCGTCCGGGACGGCGACGCGATCGGGGCCCTGCTGACCCGGCTCGGCGCACACGAGTCGGTGCTGGCCTGGGAGGAGCGCCGGATGCGCCGCGAGGTCCGCGCCACGGCGAACCGTCTCGCCAACTTCGACGACGCCAACCTCCGGCGTTCCGCCCGCGCGGCCGTCGCCGCCGGAGCCCGGGTCCAGCGCGCCCTGGAGATCCTCGGCGAGGAGGTCCCCGAGCACCTCGCCGCCGCCGGACGCCTGCGCATGGAGCACAAGCAGGCCTCCCTCGAGGAGCTGGGCGCGCTCGCCGACCCGCCGCTGACCAAGGACGCCGTCGCCGGCCGGATCCGCCGACTGCTGGCGATGGCCGACAAGCGGGCCCAGGACCTCGGCATTCCGGGCACGGAGGCCAACCTCAGCGAGGAGCTGGCGGACAACCTCGTGGGCTGACCTGAAAGATCGTCAACGTGCCGGTGCCGACGTCCACTTGGGACGTCGGCACCGGTGTTTGTCAGTCTTTGCGGCACTCTTGACTGGGTCGTGAAGTGGCATGAGCCTGGCAGTCATTCGTCACTGTGGCGAATCACTGCTAGGGGGGTTCATGAGACACAGAGCGAGATCGATCCTCGCTGTCGGCGCGCTCCTGATAGGCGGAGCGAGCATCGCACCCATCGCCCAGGCCCAGCAAGGAAGTGCGCAGGACACCGACCCGAACGAGGTCAAGGTCTTCCGCGCCGAGGTCACCAAGAAGCAGATACCCCTGCTGCTGGAGGCCGGCCAGGACGGGCACGAACTCAGTGAGCAGGCGCCCGAGAAGGGCACGGCCACCGTCGAGGTCTACCTCACCGACGACCAGGCCAAAAAGCTGGAGAAGAAGGGCGTCGAGCTCACCGAGCACGACCTGTCCGCCAAGGCCGAGGAGCGCACCGCGAAGGCCGCCGAGGGCGTGTACCGCCCGTACAGCGGAAGCGGCGGCCTCAAGGAGGAGATCCTGCGGACCGGGCAGGAGAACCCCGGCCTCACCAAGGTCGTCTCCATCGGCAAGACCGTCGGCGGACAGGACATCCTGGCGCTCAAGCTCACCAAGAACGCCAAGAAGACCAAGGACGGCTCCAAGCCCGCCGTCCTCTACATGTCCAACCAGCACGCGCGCGAGTGGATCACGCCGGAGATGACCCGCCGCCTGATGCACCACTACCTGGACAACTACAGGTCCGACAAGCGCATCAAGAAGATCGTCGACTCGACCGAGCTGTGGTTCGTCCTCTCGGCCAACCCCGACGGCTACGACTACACGTTCCAGGACCCCGGCAACCGCCTGTGGCGCAAGAACCTAAGGGACAACAACGGCGACGGTGCCATCAGCACCGGTGACGGCGTCGACCTCAACCGCAACTTCGCCTACAAGTGGGGCTACGACGACGAGGGTTCGTCCCCCAATCCCACCAGCGAGACCTACCGCGGCGCGTCCCCGGCCTCCGAGCCCGAGACCAAGGCGATCGACGCCTTCCAGAAGCGCATCGACTTCACCTACGGCATCAACTACCACTCCGCCGCCGAACTCCTCCTCTACGGCGTCGGCTGGCAGGTGGCCACCGAAACCCCGGACGACGTCCTCTACAAGGCGCTCGCCGGCACCCCGGACAACTCCGCGATCCCCGGCTACCACCCGCAGGTCTCCTCGGAGCTGTACACCACCAACGGCGAGGCGGACGGCCACGCGTCGAACGTCAACGGCCTGGCGATGTTCACGCCCGAGATGTCGACCTGCCAGACCGCGTCGAACATCGACCCGGACGACCAGTGGAACGCCCGGGACTGCCAGTCCGTCTTCAACTTCCCGGACGACGAGAAGCTGATCCAGGACGAGTTCGCCAAGAACGTCCCGTTCGCGCTCTCCGTCGCCGAGTCCGCTGCCAAGCCCGACCAGCCCAAGTCCTCGCTCGGCCTGAAGGCCGCCGACTTCACCCCGGCCCCCTTCACCGCCTCGTACTCCCGCGGCGCCGACCAGGAGGTCTCCGTCGTCGTACGCAAGTCCGTGCGCGACAAGGAGCTCAAGTACCGCGTCAACGGCGGCCGTACGCACGACATGGCGCTGAGGCCCTGGAAGGGCGGCGAGACGTACGGCGGTGAGGACAACCTCTACTTCGACGAGTACCGCGCCAAGGTCGCCGACGGCGACGTGGGCGACAAGGTCGAGGTGTGGTTCACCGGCGAGACGAAGAGCGGAAAGCCCGTCTCCAGCGCGCACTTCACCTACACGGTCGCCGAACGGTCGCGCGCGGACGTCCTCGTCGTGGCCGAGGAAGGCGCCACCGCCACGCACGCGCAGAAGTACGTCGACGCGCTCAAGGCCAACGGCCACCGGGCGATCGTCTGGGACGTCGCCACACAGGGCGCGCCCCACGCGCTCGGCGTGCTGGGCCACTTCGACACCGTCCTCCACTACACGGGCGCGAACGTCCCGGGCAACGCCACCCAGCTCGAGCTGCGCGCCTACCTCAACGAGGGCGGCAAGCTGATCGAGGCGGGCGAGCAGGCCGGCGGCGCCGTCGACCTCGGCGGCGGCACCCTGTCGGACGACTTCAGCCAGTACTACCTGGGCGCCTACTCCCGTACGTCCATCCCCGGGGCCACCGGCTTCACCGGCTCCGGCAGGCTCGGCGGCTTCACCGGCGCGCTCGGCGACGCCACCGGCAACCCGCTCGACAAGGCCGGCACCTACAGCGTCACCTCGGACGAGCTGCCCGCCGACCAGTACCCGCAGTTCGCCGGCGCGGGCGCCGGCCAGTTCGCCGGGACCGTCAACCCGTACGGCCCGTACGCCGGTTCCTCCATGGTGGCCGCCGTCCACACCGACGACGCCTACAAGCGGCTGACCAGGACCGTCGACCTCACCGGAGTGACCGCGGCCCAGAAGCCCACGCTGCGCACCCAGTTGCTGTGGGACGTCGAGCCCGGCTACGACAACGTCCTGGTCGAGGCCCACACCACCGGGGTCGAGGACTGGACGACCCTCCCCGAGGCGAACGGCGCCACCAGTAACACCGTGCCCGCCGACTGCGAGGCCGGGTTCTACGCGGGTGAGCACCCCTGGCTGAACCACTACCTGACCGTGGTGACGAGCGGGTGCACCGCGAGCGGCAGCAGCGGCCAGTGGAACGCCTTCACCGGCGCCTCCGAGGGCTGGAAGCAGGTCGAGTTCGACCTGAGCGCGTACGCCGGGAAGTCGGTCGAGCTCTCGATCGCCTACGTCACCGACCCGAGCAGCGGCGGCCACGGCGTCCTCGCCGACGAGACCGCGCTCGTCGTCGGCGGCACGGCCACCGAGACCGAGGGATTCGAGACGTCGCTCGGCGCCTGGAGCGTGACCGGACCGCCCGCGGGCAGCCCGGCCGTCCTCAAGGACTGGACGCGCACCGGCACGCTGTTCCAGACGTACGGTGCGACCACGACGGACGACACGGTGCTGCTGGGCTTCGGCCTGGAACACGTCACCGCGGCGGCCGACCGGAAGGCGCTCATCGGAAAGGCCCTCGACTCACTTGACGAGTGACACGCCGAGGTCAACCGCGTACCACGCAGGGTGACCAAATCGAGTGATCCGGCCTTCATGGCGGGGCGGTCCGTACCCCTACTGGCGGGTACGGGCCGCCGTGCCGTGTATGAGGCATCTGAATGTCACCACGGCGGCTTCAGAGAGGTAGGGTCGTAGGCGGTCGGGGACATCCCAAACAGAGCTCGCCGGCACCGCATGGCCGGCGTACCAACGAGGAGATCGGTTCGTGACGATCCGCGTAGGCATCAACGGCTTCGGTCGTATCGGTCGCAACTACTTCCGCGCGCTGCTGGAGCAGGGCGCTGACATCGAGATCGTGGCTGTCAACGACCTGGGTGACACCGCTACCACCGCGCACCTGCTGAAGTACGACACCATCCTGGGCCGCCTCAAGGCCGAGGTGTCGCACACCGCCGACACGATCACCGTCGACGGCCACACCATCAAGGTCCTGTCCGAGCGCAACCCCGCCGACATCCCGTGGGGCGAGCTGGGCGTCGACATCGTCATCGAGTCGACGGGCATCTTCACGAAGAAGGCCGACGCCGCCAAGCACCTCGCCGGCGGCGCCAAGAAGGTCCTCATCTCGGCTCCGGCCAAGGACGAGGACATCACCATCGTGATGGGCGTCAACCAGGACAAGTACGACGCGGCCAACCACCACGTCATCTCCAACGCCTCCTGCACCACCAACTGTGTGGCGCCGATGGCCAAGGTCCTCGACGAGAACTTCGGCATCGTCAAGGGCCTGATGACGACGGTCCACGCGTACACCAACGACCAGCGCATCCTGGACTTCCCGCACTCGGACCTGCGTCGCGCCCGCGCCGCCGCCGAGAACATCATCCCGACCACCACGGGTGCCGCCAAGGCGACCGCGCTGGTCCTCCCGCAGCTCAAGGGCAAGCTCGACGGCATCGCGATGCGCGTCCCGGTCCCGACCGGCTCGGCCACCGACCTGGTCGTGCAGCTGCAGCGCGAGGTCACCAAGGACGAGGTCAACGCCGCGTTCAAGAAGGCGTCCGAGGACGGCGACCTGGCGGGTTACCTGTCGTACACCGAGGACCCGATCGTCTCCTCGGACATCGTCAGCGACCCGGCCTCCTGCACCTTCGACTCCTCCCTGACCATGGTCCAGGAGGGCAACTCGGTGAAGATCCTCGGCTGGTACGACAACGAGTGGGGCTACTCCAACCGCCTCGTCGACCTCACGGTCTTCGTCGGCAACCAGCTCTGATATATCCAGAGCAGGCGCATTGATGTGAGTCAGGGCTCGGGCGGCGCAGGGACGCGCCGTCCGAGCCCTGACGCGCGTGCAGAACAGACCTGTTGGATCACGAGCGCTTCCGAGCGATCACGAGAGATCACGAGCCCTTCTCAGGAGTCCCCTTCATGAAGACGATCGACGAACTTCTCGCCGAAGGCGTCGCCGGCAAGCGGGTCTTCGTCCGCGCCGACCTGAACGTGCCGCTGGACGGCACCACGATCACCGACGACGGCCGTATCCGCGCCGTCCTGCCCACCGTCAAGGCGCTGGCCGAGGCGGGCGCCCGGGTGGTCGTCGCCTCGCACCTGGGCCGCCCCAAGGGCGCCCCGGACCCCGCTTTCTCCCTCGCCCCGGCCGCCGCGCGCCTCGGGGAACTCCTCGGCGCCGACGTGGCCTTCGCGACCGACACGGTCGGCGACTCCGCCCGGGCCGTGGTCGCGGGCCTCGCCGACGGCCAGGTCGCGGTCGTCGAGAACCTCCGCTTCAACGCCGGTGAGACCAGCAAGGACGACGCCGAGCGCGGCGCCTTCGCCGAGCAGCTCGCCGCCCTCGCCGACGTCTACGTCGGTGACGGCTTCGGCGCGGTGCACCGCAAGCACGCCTCGGTGTACGACCTGCCGGCCAAGCTGCCGCACTACGCCGGCCACCTCATCGCCACCGAGGTCACCGTCCTCAAGAAGCTCACCGAGGACGTCAAGCGGCCGTACGTCGTCGCGCTCGGCGGAGCCAAGGTCTCCGACAAGCTCGCCGTCATCGACCAGCTGCTCGGCAAGGCCGACCGGCTGCTCATCGGCGGCGGCATGGCGTACACCTTCCTCAAGGCCAAGGGCTACGAGGTCGGCACCTCCCTGCTTCAGGCCGACCAGATCCCGGCCGTCACGGAGTACCTGGAGCGCGCCGAGAAGCTCGGCGTGGAGCTGGTGCTCCCCGTCGACGTCCTGGTCGCGGGCGAGTTCCCGGACCTCAAGACCAAGGCGCCGGCCAACCCCACGACCGTCGCCGCGGACGCCATCCCCGCCGACCAGGAGGGCCTGGACATCGGTCCGGAGACCCGCAAGCTGTACGCCTCGAAGCTCACCGACGCCGCGACCGTCTTCTGGAACGGTCCCATGGGCGTCTTCGAGCACCCCGACTACGCCCAGGGCACCGCCGCGGTCGCCCAGGCCCTCATCGACTCGGACGGCTTCACCGTCGTCGGCGGAGGTGACTCCGCCGCGGCCGTGCGCACGCTCGGCTTCGACGAGAACGCGTTCGGCCACATCTCGACCGGTGGCGGCGCCTCCCTCGAATACCTCGAGGGCAAGACGCTCCCCGGCCTCGCCGCACTGGAGGACTGACCCCTTATGAGCACGCGCACGCCGCTGATGGCGGGCAACTGGAAGATGAACCTCAACCACCTCGAGGCCATCGCCCACGTCCAGAAGCTCGCCTTCGCCCTCGCGGACAAGGACTACGACGCCGTCGAGGTCGCCGTCCTGCCACCCTTCACCGACCTGCGCTCCGTGCAGACCCTGGTCGACGGCGACAAGCTGAAGATCAAGTACGGCGCCCAGGACATCTCGGCGCACGACTCCGGTGCCTACACCGGCGAGATCTCCGGCCCGATGCTGGCCAAGCTGAAGTGCACGTACGTGGCCATCGGCCACTCCGAGCGCCGCCAGTACCACGCCGAGACCGACGAGATCGTCAACGCCAAGGTCAAGGCCGCCTACAAGCACGGCCTGACCCCGATCCTGTGCGTCGGCGAGGAGCTGGAGGTCCGCGAGGCGGGCAACCACGTCTCCCACACCCTCGCCCAGGTCGAAGGCGGTCTGAAGGACCTCCCCGCCGAGCAGGCCGAGACCGTCGTGATCGCCTACGAGCCCGTCTGGGCCATCGGCACCGGCAAGGTCTGCGGCGCCGAGGACGCCCAGGAGGTCTGCGCCGCCATCCGTGGCAAGATCGCCGAGCTGTACACACAGGAGCTGGCCGACAAGGTCCGCATTCAGTACGGCGGCTCCGTGAAGTCGGGCAACGTCGCCGAGATCATGGCCCAGGCCGACATCGACGGAGCCCTGATCGGCGGCGCGTCGCTCGACGCCGACGAGTTCGTCAAGATCGTGCGGTTCCGCGACCAGTGAGTATGCGGTAGCCACGATCCGTCGTACCCTTGCGGGGGCGCAGCCACGGTGCTGTGCCCCCGTCGTCCATCCGAATCCGAGGAAGTTGGTCCAGCCGTGGTTATGGGGTTCTCCATCGCCCTGATCGTCTTCAGCCTGCTGCTGATGCTGCTGGTGCTGATGCACAAGGGGAAGGGCGGCGGCCTCTCCGACATGTTCGGTGGCGGCATGCAGTCGTCCGTCGGCGGCTCCTCGGTCGCCGAGCGCAACCTCGACCGGATCACCGTTGTGGTCGGGCTGCTGTGGTTCGCGTGCATTGTCGTGCTCGGCATCCTGATGAAGGTGAACAACTGACCGGCACGCACAATCCGCACGTAAGGCCCCATGTTCGGTACGCGCAGCTGAGCGCGGCCTATCATGGGGCTTGCGTCTAGGTGTGAGGGCTCTGTAACTCCAATCACTGGACGCGCGTTGGGCCTTACGTAGACTGAGGCGCTCGCAGCGAAGCGAAACGCCGACTCGCTTTGCGGCACCATCACGCAGGGAGTTACGACCGTGGCAAGTGGCAACGCGATCCGAGGAAGCCGGGTCGGGGCGGGGCCGATGGGCGAGGCCGAGCGCGGCGAGTCCGCGCCGCGTCTCCGCATCTCCTTCTGGTGCTCCAACGGGCACGAGACGCAGCCCAGCTTCGCCAGCGACGCGCAGGTTCCCGAGACCTGGGACTGCCCGCGCTGCGGCTTCCCCGCCGGACAGGACCGGGACAACCCGCCGGACCCGCCGCGCACCGAGCCCTACAAGACGCACCTGGCGTATGTACGGGAACGACGCAGCGACGCGGACGGCGAGGCGATCCTCGCCGAGGCACTCGCCAAACTGCGGGGCGAAATCTAGGAGTTGAGGTCCGGCCGGACACCCGCGGGTGTCCGGCCGGACCTGTATGACGCACCGGCCCACCGCCGGTGGACCCCCGCTCCGGGGCCGATTGTCAGTGGTGCCCTCTACGGTTTGTGTATCGATCTTCTGCATCGATGGACCGAGGGGGAGTTGTGACTACGACGACGGGGACGGCGGGGGTGCGTGCGCCCGCGTGGCGCGGAGGGTTCGGACGGCTGTGGAGCGCCGCCGTGCTCTCCAGCTTCGGTGATTCCCTGCGTACGGCCGCCCTGCCGCTCCTCGCCGTGACGCTGACGGACCGGCCGCTGCTGATCGCCGCGGTCACCGCCTGTGGCTATCTGCCGTGGATCCTCTTCGGACTGCTCGGCGGCGCCGTCGCCGATCGGGTGGACCAGCGTCGCGCGATGTGGACGGTCGACGCGTTACGAGCCCTGCTCGTCGGCGCGTTCGCGGTGGCCGTGGCCCTCGGACACGCCTCGATCGGGCTGCTCGTCGCGCTGGCCTTCACCCTGACCGCACTCCAGACACTGTTCGACAACGCGGCCACCTCTCTGCTCCCGGTCCTGGTGGACCGCGACGCCCTCGGCAGTGCGAACACCCGCCTCATGACCAGCCAGCGCATCGCCGGCGGACTGGTCGGCGGGCCGGTCGTGCCTGCCTTGCTGGCAGCGGGAGCTGCCGTTCCCTTCGTGGCCGACGCCGGCACCTATGTGGTGGCGGCTCTGCTGGTGGCATCGGTGCGGATCGATGCGCCCGAGCGGAAGCCGGCCCCGGCGGGCAGCACCCTGCGCCGGGAGATCGCGGAAGGGTTGCGCACCCTGTGGCGCGACCGGGCCCTGCGCGGCCTGTGCGCCGCCACCGCCCTGTGCAACATCGGCATGGGAGCCCAGCTCGCCACCCTGGTCGTCCTGGTCACCGGATGGCTGGACGCCGGCCCGGTGGGATACGCGGCGGCGGGTGCCGCGTTCACCGTCGGCGGCCTGGCCGGGGGAGTGGTGAACGGCCGGGTCGTGAAGCGGCTGGGCGCCGTCCGGGCCGTGCTGCTCGCCGGGGCGGTGCAGATCGCGGCCCTCGTCGTCATGGGCACCGTGCGCAGCCTGACCGTGCTGGTGGCCGCCCTGGTCGTCTTCGGCCTCATGGGCATGGTGTGGAACGTCAACACGACGACCCTCATGCAGCAACGCAGCCCCGCCGAGCTGCTCGGCAGAGTCGCCTCGGCCTTCCGGACCCTGGCCTTTGCCGGGGTGCCGCTCGGCGCCCTGCTGGGCGGTGCCGTCGCCACCGCCTGGGGCCTCAACGCCCCGCCCCTGCTCACGGCGGCCTTCTTCGTGCTGGCCCTCGGCGCGCTGATACCTGTGCGCAAGCCGGACGTACCTGTTGTTGCGCCGGACGACGACGCCACGACGGCTCACGCCGCGCGCTGATCAATTAGGTTGGAACAGCTGGGACAGGCACGAAAGAAGGCTGAAGTCGGACATGAACGCAGACGGCCGTACCAGGCTCAACCAGACGCCCGAGTGGACCGCGCTGGCCAAGCACCGCGAGGAGCTCGGCGAAGTGCGGCTGCGGGAGCTGTTCGCCGCCGACCCGGGCCGCGGTGCCGGGTACACGCTGCAGGTCGGCGACCTGCACATCGACTACTCCAAGCACCTCGTCACCGACGACACGCTGCGGCTGCTGCGCGAGCTGGCCGCCGCGACGGACGTGTTCGGGCTGCGGGACGCCATGTTCCGCGGCGAGAAGATCAATACCACCGAGGACCGCGCCGTGCTGCACACCGCGCTGCGCGCACCGCGTGACGCGGTGATCGAGGTCGACGGGGAGAACGTCGTCCCGGGAGTGCACGCCGTACTCGACAAGATGGCCGACTTCGCCGAGCGCGTCCGCTCCGGCGCCTGGACCGGCCACACCGGCAGGCGCATCAGGAACGTCGTCAACATCGGCATCGGCGGCTCCGACCTCGGCCCCGCGATGGCCTACGAGGTGCTGCGCAGCTACACCGACCGCGACCTCACCGTCCGCTTCGTGTCGAACGTCGACGGCGCCGACCTGCACGAGGCCACGCACGACCTGGACGCGGCGGAGACGCTGTTCATCATCGCCTCGAAGACCTTCACCACCATCGAGACGATCACGAACGCCACCTCGGCCCGCAACTGGCTCCTCACCGAGCTGGACGCCGGCCCGGAAGCCGTCGCCAAGCACTTCGTCGCGCTGTCGACGAACGGCGAGAAGGTCGCCGACTTCGGCATCGACACGGCCAACATGTTCGAGTTCTGGGACTGGGTCGGCGGGCGCTACTCCTACGACTCGGCGATCGGCCTGTCGCTGATGATCGCGATCGGGCCGGACAACTTCCGGGAGATGCTCGACGGCTTCCGGACGATCGACGAGCACTTCCGCACCGCGCCCGCCGAGTCCAACGTGCCGTTGCTGCTCGGCCTGTTGGGCATCTGGTACGGCAACTTCCACGACGCCCAGTCGCACGCGGTGCTGCCGTACAGCCACTACCTGTCGAAGTTCACGGCGTATCTCCAGCAGCTGGACATGGAGTCCAACGGCAAGTACGTCGGCCGGGACGGCCGCCAGGTCGACTGGCAGACCGGGCCGATCGTGTGGGGCACGCCGGGCACCAACGGGCAGCACGCGTACTACCAGCTGATCCACCAGGGCACCAAGCTGATCCCCGCGGACTTCATCGGCTTCGCCGAGCCGGTCGCCGAGATGAGTGAGGAACTCAAGGCGCAGCACGACCTGTTGATGGCGAACTTCTTCGCCCAGACGCAGGCGCTGGCGTTCGGCAAGACGCCGGAGGAGGTGCGCGCGGAGGGGGTGCCGGAGGAGTTGGTGACCCACAAGACCTTCAAGGGCGACCACCCGACGACCACGATCCTCGCGCGGGAGCTGACCCCGTCCGTGCTCGGTCAGCTGATCGCGCTGTACGAGCACAAGGTGTTCGTGCAGGGCGCGGTGTGGAACATCGACTCCTTCGACCAGTGGGGCGTCGAGCTCGGGAAGGTCCTCGCCAAGCGCGTCGAGCCCGCGCTGACCGAGGGCGCCGAGGTACCGGGACTTGACGCGTCGACGAAGGCGCTCGTCGCGAAGTACCGGGAGCTGCGCGGCCGGCGGTGACCGGGGCGGCCTGGGACGGCTGACGCGGGAGGCGGGCGGCGCGTGATCGTCCGCTTCCCGTAGACTCCCTCGCTGCTCATGACAACGATCACTCGGGGGAGTGCAAGTTGACGTCTCCACAGGGGAGTTGGACCGGCGGTGCCCTCACCGCCCGGTCGTTCCTGAAACCTCATCATGTCGCCCGGGCGGTGTTCCATCCGACCTGGATCCCGGAGTCGCTGGATCCGTCGGTGGACGCGCTCAAGAAGGCGCGTGTCATCGCGGGCGCGGTCGCGGCGTTCGGCGTCTACACCTTCGTCGAGGGCGGGTTCGCGTTCGACGAGATGTTGAACAACGCCGCGACCGCGTGTGTCGTCCTGTTGTTCATCACGCCGCTCACGGTCGGCCTGATGCTCTACCTGTGGCGGCGTTCCGGGGCCGGCACGGTGGGGCAGCTGCGGGAGCCGCTGGTCAGGTCGCTGAAGCTGCTGCTGCTGTTCATCGGCTCGGCGTTCGGGACGGTCCTGGTCTTCCGGCTGGGGGATGCCTTCGGGACCCTCGGGGGCCTGCTGTTCAGCGCCATCGGGCTCTGGCTGGCCTTCTTCGTGATCGCCGGCGCCTACCGCATCTCCGGGAACTTCTTCGGCACCGCGGTCGTGCACCGCTGTCTGCCGCCGCTGCTCGCCGCGGTGACGAGTTGGCTCATGGCCATCCCCGATCTCGTCACGGGCGACCTGCACGGCCTAGGCCTCGCCCTGGGCTTCGTCTTCATCCTGGGCGCTCCGATCACCGTCACGGGTATCGCCCTGCTGGAGATGGGCCGGCTCAGAAGCCGGTACGGCATACGGCTCGCGGCCCACCCGGCCACGCTGCCGCCCACTCCGGCACCGACCCCGCCGCCACCGCCGTACGCGCCCAACGGGTTCGTGCCACCGCAGGGCAACCCGTACGCGCCCCCGGCCGGGAACCCCTACGGTCCGCCGCAGGGCAACCCGTACGCGCCGGGTCCGCGGAACCCGTACCACCCCCGGTAGTCCCGCCGGTCAGGCGACGGCGCTCAGGGTGTCCGCGAGGCGGCGGCGGGCCGCGCGGGAGGCCGGGACGGCGGCGAGGGCGGCAGCTCCGGCGACCGCCGCCACGCCGAGCAGCAGTAGAAGAGCGACGGGCGGTCCCTGGGCGATCCCGGCGCCGATGCCGCTCGATCTGCCCTGGGCGTCGATCAGCCAGTGCGCGAGGGGTGCGCCGAGGGCCGTGGCGATGACGACCGCGGCCAGGGCGGTGCAGGCGGTGGACGTGACGGTGATCGCGGTGATCTGTCGTGGGGAGAGGCCGATCGCCTTCAGGGCCAGCAGGTCGCGTTCGCTCTCGCGGACGGTGCCGCCGATCGCGGTGAGCAGTTCGATGAGCCCGATCAGGGCCAGGACGGCGATCAGGCCGACGACGACTCCGCGCAGGGGCGAGAGCCCGTCGGCGGGGTTGGGTACGGCGTGGACGTCCAGGCCGCCGTGCCCGGCGGTGGAGAGTCGGTCGGCCACCCGGGCGGGGTCCGCGCCCGGGTCGAGCCGTAGCTCGTAGAGGGTGGGGCCGAGGCCGGGGTCGTTCTCGCGGAGGGTGTCGAGGGAGGTGGAGATGACCCGGCCGGCGTTCTCCGGTTCGATGCTGCGGCCCACGATGTGCAGGATCTGCGGCTGGTCGCCGACGGTCATCCGCACCCAGTCGCCGACCCGCACGTCCAGCAGCTCCAGCAGCCCCTGCCCGGCCACCGCCTCGTCGCGGCCCTGGGCCGGACGGCCCTCGGCCAGGGCGTACGGATAGGGGTCCGCGTGGGTGCCGAGGCCGCGCAGGGCGATCGTGGCGGTCTGGCCCGGGACCAGGGCGGCCACCTCGACGCCCGGGTAGGCGGCGGCGACCTGCGGGTCGCGTTCCAGCAGGGCGCGGGTGTCCCGTTCGGCGAGGCCGGATTCGGCGTGGACGGTGAGGGCGGTCGGCAGGCCGATCTGTTCGGGCCGGCTGTCGAACCGCTCGATGGTGGTCCACGCGCCCATCGCCACCACGATCAGCAGCAGCGGCAGCGCGAGCCGGGCGACCGTCGCCAGGGACCGCGGGCGGCGGGTGAAGGCCCGGTGCCAGCCCAGTACCAGGGCGGGCGGCAACCGTAGCCCGAGCGCGCCGCGCGCCACACCCGAGAGCCGACCGCCGAGCGAAGCCGCCGGCCGAGGCACCGGCACCGGGGGCACCCGCCCCGCCCGCCAGGCCGCGAGCCCCGTGGTCGCGCCGATGAACAGCACCGCCCCGACCGGCACCACGACCAGCGCCAGGGTGTGTCCGGGCAGCCCCTGCCAGACCCCGACCGCGTCCCCGAGCCGTCCCGGAACGCGGCTGCCGAGGGCCTGGAGGACGGATGCGGCGGCCACCGCGCCCAGCAGGGCGTAGGCCAGGTGCTGGAGCAGGAAGACGCGGACCACCTGGCCCGGGGTGAAGCCGATCGCCTTGAGCACCGAGATGTCCCGCAGATGCCCGCGGATCCGGGTGCCGATCGCGCCGTGCACGGCGAGCCCGGCGGCGACCAGCGCGCCCAGCCCGAACAGGCCCAGCACCTGCCCGAGCAGCCGGTTGTCGCCCTGTGCCTCGGCCCGGCCCTGCTTCCAGGTGGAGACCTCGCTGACCGCGCCGGCGCCGAGTACGGTCACGGCGCGCTGGACGGCGTAGTCCGTGTCGTCGGGGTTGGTCAGCCGGAGCCCGATCACCTCCCCTGCCGGGTCGCGCACGGCGGACGGCGGAGCCCAGACGAGGCCCGGCTGCTCGCCCGGCCGGTAGCGCGGCTCGGCGCTGTCGGCGATGCCGAGCACGGTCAGGCTCCGGTCGGTGCCGGGAAGGGTGAGGGTGTCGCCGGGGGCGGCCAGCAGGGCGCGGGCCAGCCGGGTCTCCAGGACCACGCCGTCCGGGTTCGCGGGGTCCAGCCAGTGACCGGAGGTGAGGAGCGGGCGACCCACCGTGGGGCGCTCGGGAGTACCGCGCAGTTCGACGGAGGCGCGGGTTCCGCGGGAGGCGACAGTGGTGGAGGAGGTCGGGTAGGGGCCCGCGACGGAGTCGACGCCGTCGAGGCCGGCCAGCTTCCCGGTGTCGGCCGAGGGGCCGGTGTGCAGCCATACGTGCGCGCCGTGCGCCTGGGTGAAGACTCGCTGCCAGGGGTTGGTGGCGTAGCCGAAGAGGGCCGTGGCCAGCAGCAGGGAGACGACGATCCCGGCCGTGGCGAGCACGAGGAACAGCGCCTCGCCGCGGTGCGTGCGCAGATCGGAGTGCGCCCAGCGCAGGGTGGCTCGCATCTCAGTCCCGGAGCTCCAGCACACCGGATATCCCGGTGTGGCGCGGCGCAGTGCCCGCGTCCAGCTCGGCGTCGTCGGCGATCCGGCCGTCGAAGAAGCTGATCACCCGGTCCGCCGCGCTCGCCAGCCGGGCGTCATGCGTGACCAGCACGATCGTCTGGCCGCGCTGGTGGAAGCGGGACAGCAGGCGCATCACCTCGCGGGTGCCCTTGCTGTCCAGGCTGCCCGCGGGCTCGTCGGCCAGCAGCAGCGGCGGACGGTTGACCAGGGCCCGGGCCAGCGCGACCCGCTGCTGCTCGCCACCGGACAGCTCGCCCGGCATGCTGCGCTCCTTGCCGGTGAGCCCCAGCTCGGCCAGCAGCTCCGCCCGCTCGGCGCGGGCCCGCTTCGGCGGGACGCCGGCCAGCAGGGCCGGCAGTTCGACGTTGTCGGCGACGGACAGGTCGGAGACCAGGTTGAAGAACTGGAAGACGATCCCGATGCGCTTCCTGCGCTCCACCGCCCAGCGGGCCTCGCTCCACCGGTCCGCGCACTCGCCGTCGAGCCAGATGCTCCCGCTGTCCGGGCGCTGGAGCCCGCCCAGCAGATGCAGCAAAGTCGACTTACCGGCACCGGACGGACCGGTGACGGCCACGAACTCGCCCTGCCGCACGGAAAGATCCACGCCTCGCACGGCGTGCGCCGGAGCGCCCTCGCCGTGATGCGTCTTGACCAGGCCCTCGGAACGCAGCACAGGGCTCTCGGCGCCGGCCCCGGCACTCTTCGCGCCGGCCTCGGCACTCTTCCCGCCCGCCTCGGCACTCTTCCCGCCCGGCCCGGCAACCTTCGCCCCCGCCTCAGGACCGCCGGCGCGCACCCCAGGAGTGGAATCGTCGCTCACTCCAGCTCCTCCAGCTCTTCCTGGCACCGCTCCAGCCAGTCGAGATCGGCCTGAAGGTGCAGCATCGCGCCCTCGATCAGCAGATGCGCGATGCGGTTGTCCCGGTCCTCGGCGGCGGCCAGCTTCGACAGTTGACGCATGGTGTTCAGGTACTGGCGCCGCTGTTTGTTGATGAGGGCGATCTGGTCGGCGAGACCGGTCTGCGGGGCTACGGCCAGTTTCATGAAGAACTCGTCCCGTACCCGCGGCTCGTCCTCGGGCTCCTCGAACCAGGCGCGCAGCGCCTCACGCCCGGCGTCGGTGAGGTGGTAGACCTTCTTGTTGGGTCGGCTCGACTGCTCGACGTCCTCGCCCTCTATCAGCCCCGACTTCTCGAGGCGGCCGAGGGTCACATAGATCTGGCCGACGTTCGGCTGAGGGTACGCGGAGCCCAGCAGTTGCTCAAGGTCCTGCTTCAGCTCGTAGCCGTGCGCCGGGCCGCGCGCCAGCAGGGCCAGGAGGGGCAGCCGCACTCGACCTCTCCTCCTCGCATCCGGTTAATGTGGCGCGAGGCCCTGGGGCCTCGTGCCAGTCTCCTGCCTGCCCAGGAGATTGCCGCCAGGCCCTAGTATCGCGCATACCTAACAGGTATACATGGCCTCTGACCCCGGGCGAAGATGTTCGGCGCCAGTTGTACAGGGTTGTACAGGGAGGAACCTATGCGGTGGATCCACGCCGCCGGTAGGGGCCTTCTCGTCCTCGTTGTGATCCTGACCGGCTACGTCGCCTCCGGCGCACGTGCCGACGAGGGCCCCGCGAGCGGCAGGGGACCGATGACCCTCGCCACCGCCGGGGACCTCACGGGCTATCTCGGTTCCGTCCTGGACGGCTGGAATCGCACCCACCCCGACGAGAAGGTCACTCTCGTCGAGCTGCCCGACTCCGCCGACGAGACCCATGCGCAGATGACCACCGACCTGCGCGCCGGCGGCCGCAGCCGTTTCGACATCCTCAACATCGACGTCAGCTGGACCTCGGAGTTCGCGGCGCACGGCTGGATCCGTCCGCTGGACCGGGGTCGCTTCCCGCTGGGCAGCTTCCTGCCACCGGTCGTGGACACGGCGACCTACGACAGACAGCTGTACGCCGTCCCGTACGTCACCAACGCCGGCCTGCTCCTCTACCGCAAGGACATCCTCGCCAAGGAGGGCGTCGACCCGCCGCGCACCTGGGCAGAGCTGGAACGGGCCGCGAAGACCATCGCCCCGAAGTACGGGCTCGACGGCTACGCGGGCCAGTTCCTGCCCTACGAGGGCCTCACCGTGAACGCCGCGGAGGCCGTCTACTCGGCCGGCGGCTCGATCCTCGGCGACGAGGGCGAGCGCGTCACCGTGAACTCGACGGCGGCCCGCGAGGGCATCGACTTCCTCGCCCGGGGCGTGCGCGAGGGCTGGATCCCGAAGCAGGCGCTGACGTTCAAGGAGGAGGAGTCCAAGCAGGCCTTCCAGGACGGCCGCCTGCTCTTCCTCCGTAACTGGCCGTACGCCTATGTCGGCGCGTCGGCCAAGGGCTCGCCGGTCTCCGGGAGGATCGGCGCCGTGCCGCTGCCGGGTCCGGACGGGCCGGGCAGGAGCGTGCTGGGCGGCTCCAACCTGGCCGTCAGCGCCCACGCCCGGCATCCCGACTCGGCCGCCCGGCTGATCGCGTACCTGACCAGTGAGCGCGTCCAGCGCCAGGTCCTCACGCGCGGCGCGCTGCCACCCGTACGGGCCGACCTGTACGAGGATCCCGCGCTGGTGCGGGAGTTCCCGTATCTGCCGACCCTGCGCGAGAGCCTGCGCACGGCCGCGCCGCGCCCCAAGAGTCCCCGCTACGACCAGGTGAGCCTGGTGGTGCAGGCGGTCGTGCACGACGCGATGACCGGGCACGAGACGCCCGCGGCGGCCGTGCGGCGACTGGCGAGAGAGCTCGCCGCCGTCTCCTCTCGCTAGCCCTCTCTAGTTACTTGTTAAGTAACGCCGAGGTCTCTTCTGTGGCCGGTCTGGCGTGAAATAAGCGGATATAAAGCCCTGACTCCTCGGTAGCTTGCGTCCAGTTCATTGACACCCTCCCGAAACAGCTACTTAACATGCATGCATGCTGAGTAAGTACCACTGGTGGCGTGACGCGGTGATCTACCAGGTCTACGTCCGCAGTTTCCTCGACAGCACCGGCGACGGTGTCGGTGATCTCGCCGGGGTCCGGGCCGGGCTGCCGTATCTGAAGAAGCTGGGCGTCGACGGGATCTGGCTGAGCCCCTTCTATCCCTCGCCGCAGCACGACCACGGCTACGACGTCGCCGACTACTGCGACGTCGACCCGCTCTTCGGTGATCTCGCCGAGTTCGACCTGCTGGTCGCGGCGGCCCGGCGGCTCGGGATCAAGGTGCTGCTCGACATCGTCCCGAACCACTGCTCCAGCGAGCACCCGTGGTTCGCGGAGGCGCTGGCCGCCGAGCCCGGCAGCGCGGCCCGTGCCCGCTTCCACTTCGCCGACGGCCAAGGGAGCGGCGGCGAGGAGCCGCCCAACAACTGGCACTCCATGTTCGGCGGCCCGGCCTGGAGCCGGGTGACCGAGGCGGACGGGCGGCCCGGACAGTGGTACCTGCACATGTTCGCGCCCGAGCAGCCCGACTGGAACTGGCGCAACCCCGAGATCGGCGCCGAGTTCGACCGCGTCCTGCGCTTCTGGCTGGACCGGGGCATCGACGGCTTCCGTATCGACGTCGCCGCCGGCCTCTACAAGCACCCCGAGCTGCCCGACTCCGACGACCCGGAGGCCGACGCCCGCACCCGTGACTCGGTCAACCCGCTCGCCTGGAACCAGCCCGAGGTGCACGCGGTGTGGCGCAAGTGGCGCTCGATATGCGAGGAGTACACCGCCCGCGACGGCCGCGAGCGCCTCCTCGTCGGCGAGGTCTCCGTGCCGACCGCGCGCGAGCACGCCCTGTACGTCCGTGACGACGAACTCCACCAGGCCTTCTTCTTCGACCTGCTCAGCGCACCCTGGGAGGCCGACGCCTTCCGCAAGGTGATCTCCGAGGCCATGCAGGACATCGCCGGCACCGGCTCCACCGTCACCTGGGTCCTCAACAACCACGACCAGGTCCGCACCGTCACCCGCTACGGCGAACCGGCCCCCGAGGGCAGCGGACTCGGCCCCGCCCGCGCCCGCGCCGCCGCGCTGCTGATGCTGGCGCTGCCCGGAGCCGCGTACATCTACCAGGGCGAGGAGCTGGGCCTGCCCGAGGTCGTCGACCTTCCGGACGACGTGCTCACCGACCCGATCTTCCACCGCACCGGGAGCCGCGCCCGTATCCGCGACGGCTGCCGGGTGCCGCTGCCGTGGTCGGGACAGGCGTCGCCCTTCGGCTTCACCTCCGGTGTCGAGAGCGCCAAGCCCTGGCTGCCGCAGCCGGAGTACTTCGCCGAGTACGCCACCGACCGCGCCCTCGCCGACACGCGCTCCTTCTGGCACCTGTACCGCGACGGCCTCCAACTCCGCGACGCCCTGCCCCAGTTGGGGGAGGGCACACTGCGCTGGCTGGACAGCCCGCCCGGCGTCCTGGCCTTCGTCCGCGGCGACGGCCTCGTCTGCGCCGTCAACTTCGGTACGGCCCCCACCCCGGCACCGGTCTCCGGCACGCCGCTGCTGTCCAGTGGACCCTGCCCGGCCGGGGTGCTGCCCGGCTCGACGGCCGCGTGGTGGATCGGCGACGGCGCCGACCTCTGAAGCCCCCCAGGAGCCCCGAGCTCCCGTCAACTCCCCACCCCCCGAAGGGACATCAACGATGATGCGACGACGTACGACCCTGCTCACCGGCTGCACCGCCCTCGTCCTGGCGCTCGGCGTGACCGCCTGCGGCGGCGGACCGGTCTCCGCCGGCGGCGGTGACAAGGCGCTCAGCGGGCAGACGATCACCGTGGCCGGCGTGTGGACCGGCACCGAGCAGAAGAACTTCCAGAAGGTCCTGGACGCGTTCACCGAGAAGACCGGCGCCAAGACGACGTTCGTGTCCACCGGCGACAACGTCTCCACCGTCGTCGGCAGCAAGATCGAGGGCGGCAACGCCCCCGACGTGGTGATGGTCCCGCAGGTCGGCGTGCTCCAGCAGTTCGCGAAGAACGACTGGCTCAAGCCGCTGTCCAAGACCGCCCAGCAGTCCGTCGATGCCAACTTCGCCCCCGTGTGGAAGAACTACGGCAGCGTCGACGACACCCTCTACGGCCTCTACTTCAAGGCCGCCCACAAGTCGACCGTCTGGTACAGCCCCGACGCCCTCGCCCAGGCCGGCGTCGAGCCGCCGAAGTCGTACGACGACCTGCTGAAGGCCGGACAGACCGTCTCCGACTCGGGTCTCGCCGCGTTCTCGGTCGCCGGGCAGGACGGCTGGACGCTGACCGACTGGTTCGAGAACGTCTACCTCTCCCAGGCCGGACCCGAGAAGTACGACGCCCTCGCCGCGCACAAGCTGAAGTGGACCGACGCGTCGGTGGTCGAGGCGCTGACGACCCTCGGCAAGCTGTTCAAGGACAAGCAGCTGATCGCGGGCGGCCAGAAGGGCGCCCTCAACACCGACTTCCCGGGCTCGGTGGAGAAGGTCTTCGGGCCGAAGCCCGAGGCGGGCATGGTCTACGAGGGAGACTTCGTCGCGGGCGTCGCCAAGGACCAGTTCGGCAGGAAGATCGGCGAGGACGCGAACTTCTTCCCCTTCCCCGCGGTCGGCGGCGGCAAGGCGCCGGTCGTCAGCGGCGGTGACGCGGCCGTCGTGCTGAAGGACGGCAAGAACCAGAAGGCCGGCATGGCCCTGCTGGAGTACCTGGCGACACCGGAGGCCGCGGCCGTGTGGGCTCAGGCGGGCGGCTTCCTCTCCCCGAACAGGAACGTCGACCTCGCCTCGTACGGCGACGACGTGGCCCGGGCGACCGCCAAGTCCCTTGTCGCGGCGGGCGATTCCGATTCGGTCCGCTTCGACATGTCCGACCAGGCACCGGCCGCGTTCGGCGGCACCAAGGGCGCGGGCGAGTGGAAGCTCCTCCAGGACTTCCTGCGCGACCCGTCCGACCCGAAGGGCACCGCGGCGAAGCTGGAGGCCGCGGCGGCCAAGGCGTACGAAGGCCAGGGCTGACCCGACATGACCGCCACTCTCCTGAAAGAGGCGAGCCGCGGGGCCGCCGTGAGCCCGGGCAGGGAACGTGCCCGGCGCTCGCGGCGGCGCGCGCGGATCATCGCCCTGCTCTTCGTCTTCCCCGCGCTGCTCCTGCTGGGCGCGCTGGTCGTGTACCCGGTGCTGTTCTCCGTCGGCCGCAGCTTCTTCGACGCCTCCGGCACCCGCTTCGTGGGCGGCGAGAACTACGCCGAGATGTTCCGCGACCCGGCCACGCTCAAGGCCGTCCGCAACACCACGATCTGGGTGGTGGTCGCCCCGGCCCTGCTCACCGGCCTCGGTCTGATCCTGGCCGTGCTGGTGGAGAAGGTCCGCTGGGCCACCGCCTTCAAGCTGCTGCTCTTCATGCCGATGGCCGTCTCCTTCCTCGCCGCCGGCATCATCTTCCGCCTCGCCTACGACGAGGACCCCGACAAGGGCGTACTGAACGCCGCCGTCGTCTCCGTGCACGACGCCTTCCAGGGCACGTCGACCTATCCGACGGCCCGGGCGCGCGACGGGCAGGGGCTGGCGAAGGCGGCGGACGGCTCGTACCGCACGAGTACGACCGCGTCGCCGGGTGAGTCGGTCACGCTGGGCCTGGTCGGCGTCCTGCCCGACGACCTGCCCGGGGGCACCGAGCCGGCGTACGCGGCGGCGGGGCAGAAGGCGAGCCCCGGTGAGCTGCGCGGCGTCGTGTACCTCGACTTCACCCCCGGTGGGGGAGGGGAACAGGGCAAGGTCGACCGGCGGGAGAACGGGCTGCCGGAGATGAAGATCGAGGCGGTGCGGGCCGGAAAGACGGTCGCGTCGACCACGACGGCGTCCGACGGCTCCTTCGCTTTCGACGGGCTGGACGACGGCTCGTACACGGTGAAGCTGCCGGCGTCGAACTTCGCGGCCCCTTATGAGGGCGTCTCCTGGCTGGGGCCGACGCTCGTGACGCCCGCGATCATCGGGGCGTACCTGTGGATCTGGACCGGCTTCGCGATGGTCCTGATCGGCGCGGGCCTGTCGTCCCTCCCCCGGGACGCGCTGGAGGCGGCCCGGATGGACGGGGCCAACGAGTGGCAGATCTTCCGGCGGATCACGGTGCCGCTGCTGGCGCCGGTGCTGACGGTCGTGTTCGTCACCTTGGTCATCAACGTGATGAAGGTCTTCGACCTCGTCTACATCATCGCGCCCGGGCCGGTGCAGGAGGACGCGACCGTGCTCGCGACGCAGATGTGGCTGGTGTCGTTCGGCGGCGGCAACAACCAGGGGCTGGGCAGCGCGCTCGGTGTGCTGCTCCTGCTGCTGGTCATCCCGGCCATGGTGTTCAACGTCCGCCGTTTCCGAGGGAGTCAGCGATGAACGCGGTCAGGCGCGGTCTGGGCAACGGGGTCGTCCAGGCGCTTCTCGTGGTGGTCGGGCTGGTGTGGCTGACGCCGCTCGCCGGACTGTTCCTGTCGTCCCTGCGGTCTGCCGAGGACACGGCGACGGGCGGCTGGTGGACCGTGTTCACCAGTCCCGGTCAGCTGTCCTTCGACAACTACTCGGCGCTGCTGGGGAACGCCGGGATCAGCCAGGCCTTCTGGAACACCGTGCTGATCTCGGTGCCGGCGACTGTGCTGGTCGTCGTCCTCGCGGCGCTCGCCGGGTACGCGTTCGCGTGGCTGGACTTCCCCGGGCGGGAGGCGGTGTTCCTGGTCGTGGTGGCGCTGCTGGTGGTACCCGTGCAGATCGGTCTGCTTCCGGTCGCCAAACTCTTCGGTCAGCTGGGGCTGTTCGGCACGATCCCCGGTGTCGTCCTCTTCCATGTGGCGTACGGGTTGCCGTTCGCGGTGTTCCTGCTGCGGAACTACTTCGCCGAGATGCCCAAGGAGATGCTGGAGGCTGCGCGGATGGACGGCGGCAGCGAGTGGCGGATCTTCACGCGGCTGGTCCTGCCGGTGGGGCGGCCCGCGATTGCCTCGCTGGCCATCTTCCAGTTCCTGTGGGTGTGGAACGACATGCTGGTGGCGTTGCTGTTCGCGGACAGTGCGTCGCAGCCGCTGACGGTTGAACTGCAGTCCCAGATAAGGCAGTTCGGCAGCAACATCGATGTGCTGGCGCCGGGGGCGTTCGTCTCGCTGGTGGTGCCGGTGGTCGTGTTCTTCGCGTTCCAGCGGCATTTCGTGCAGGGGGTGATGGCCGGGTCGGTGAAGTAGACCTTCCCTCGCCCCCGCCGCCCCTACCCGTCCCATCCCTGGGGGCTCCGCCCCCAGACCCCCGCTATCGGCCCTCCGGGCCTCGTCCTCAAACGCCGGACGGGCTGAAAAGCCTCGCCCCCTGCGGGTGGGTGGGGGTTCGGGACGGCAGAGACTCGTCCTCAAA
>NZ_KQ948927.1:586473-715611 GCF_001514235.1 Streptomyces caeruleatus
GACGGGGGCTCGTCCTCGAACGCCGGATGGGTTGAAAGATCCAGCCCCGGTCCGGCAAATTCAGCCCCTCCGGCGTTTGAGGAGCGGGGTCTGGGGCGGAGCCCCAGAAGGGGTGCGGGGCTGTGTCGATTTGCGGCTCCGCCGCGAGGGCGCGACCAGCCCCCGCCGGGCTGCACCCGAAAGACGACCCCGGGGTCGAAGGGGCGGAGCCCCTGGGGATGGGATGGGTAGGGGCGGCGGGGGCGAAAACAGACCCCCGTCGGCCCTAACCGCTCACGCCGACGCCGGCGGATACAGCGACCGAGGCAGCTGCGATGCCGCCGCCGCGTCCAGCAACCACAGCGTCCGGGAACGCCCGTACGCCCCGGCGGCCGGCGCCTGGATCTCCCCCGCCCCGGAGAGGGCGATAGCCGCGGCCCGAGCCTTGTCCTCGCCGGCCGCCAGCAGCCACACCTCCCGCGCAGCCCGGATCGCGGGAAGCGTGAGCGTCACCCGCGTCGGCGGCGGCTTCGGCGCCCCGTGGACGCCGACGACACTGCGGTCCGTCTCCCGTACCGCGGGAAGCTCGGGGAAGAGCGAGGCCACATGCGTGTCGGGCCCCACGCCCAGCATCAGGACGTCGAAGGTGGGCACGGATCCGTGGTTCTCGGGGCCCGCGGCCCTCGCCAACTCCTCCGCGTACGAGGAAGCGGCCGCCTCCACATCCGCGCCGAACGGCCCGTCCGACGCCGGCATGGCATGCACCCGCTTCGGATCCAGCGGCACAGAGTCCAGCAGGGCCTCGCGGGCCTGCGTGACGTTGCGCTCCGGATCGCCCTCGGGGAGGAAGCGTTCGTCGCCCCACCAGAGATCCAGCCGGCTCCAGTCGATCGCGTCCCGCGCGGGGGCGGCCGCGAGCGCGGCGAGGAGACCGTTGCCGTTGCGGCCGCCCGTGAGGACCACGGACGCGCTGCCCCGGGAGGCCTGCGCGTCCACGATCTTCGTGATCAGCCGGGCCGCCGCGGCCTGCGCCATCAGTGCCTTGTCGCGGTGCACGACCAGCTGCGGAGTACTCACTTCGCCGCCGCCTTCGTCACCGGTTCCTGCGCCTTCGTTTCCTTCGCGGACGCGGATGCCGCGGCTGCTTTCGCAGCGATCTCGGCGGGCGTTCCGACGGCTGCTCCTTTGGCCGGCGCCGGCGATCCCTCCCCGGCCCCACCCGCATCGGCCCCACGCGCATCGGCCCCGCCCGCGTCGGCCTCGCCCGCAGCGGACCCCTCGCCCTGGTCCGCGGGCGACTCCTCCGCCCTCGCCACAGCGGCCTCGGCCAGCGCCACGGCCTGCACGGCCTTCGCCACCGCCGCCTCTGCGGCCTCGGCGCCCCGAACCGCCGAAACCAGCCCGGAGTTCAGCCGCTCCACCCCGAACCGCAGGGCCGACGCGTACGTGTCGTCCGGGTCGAGCCGCCGCAGTTCCTCCGCGATCAGCTCGGCCGTCTCGCGCCGCTTCAGCGCCACACCGCGGTCCGGCTGGCCCTGGATGGAGAGGGTCGCCAGGGAGCCGTCCGCACGGTCCAGCGTGATCGGGCCGCAGTCGGTGTCCATACGCACCGCCGTCAGACCGGGGCCCGAGGACAGCGACCGCTTGACGGGGACGTCCAGCCGGTCCGCGAGCCACATCGCCAGCAGCTCACAGCTCGGGTTGAACTCCTCGCCCTCCACCTCGACGGCCTTCACCTCGCAGACCACCTGGTCCAGAGCCGCCGCGAGCATCGAGCGCCACGGCGTGATCCGGGTCCAGGACAGGTCGGTGTCGCCGGGGGTGTACGTGTCGGCCCGCGCCGAGAGCTCGCGTACCGGCTGCTCCGAGGCGTAGGTGTCGGTCACCCGGCGCTGGGCCAGCGCGCCCAGCGGGTCGTTCGCCGGGTCGAGCGGGGCGTTCACCGGCCACCAGACCACCACCGGGGCGTCCGGCAGGAGGAGCGGCAGGACCACCGACTGCGCGTGCTCGGACACCTCGCCGTACAGCCGCAGCACCACCGTCTCGCCGCTGCCCGCGTCCGCGCCCACCCGCACCTCGGCGTCCAGCCGGGACTGCGTACGGTCGCGGGGCGAGCGTGACACGCGCTTGATGACGACCAGTGTGCGCGAGGGGTGCTCGTGCGAGGCGTCGTTCGCCGCCTTCAGGGCGTCGTACGCGTTCTCCTCGTCCGTCACGATGACCAGCGTGAGCACCATGCCGACGGCCGGCGTGCCGATGGCCCGACGGCCCTGCACCAGCGCCTTGTTGATTTTGCTGGACGTGGTGTCGGTCAGGTCTATCTTCATGGCCGGCGCCAGCTCCGTCCGTCTCGCTCGAGCATTTCGTCCGCCTCGACGGGGCCCCAGGTACCAGCCGGGTACTGGGCGGGCCTGCCGTGCTGGTCCCAGTACTCCTCGATCGGGTCGAGGATCTTCCAGGACAGCTCGACCTCCTCGGTGCGCGGGAAGAGGTTCGAGTCGCCCAGCAGGACGTCCAGGATCAGGCGCTCGTACGCCTCGGGCGAGGACTCGGTGAACGACTCGCCGTAGGCGAAGTCCATCGACACGTCCCGGATCTCCATCGACGTGCCCGGCACCTTCGAACCGAAGCGGACCGTGACGCCCTCGTCCGGCTGGACGCGGATGACGATCGCGTTCTTGCCGAGCTCCTCCGTCGCCGTGTGGTCGAAGGGGGAGTGCGGGGCGCGCTGGAAGACGACCGCGATCTCGGTGACACGGCGGCCGAGCCGCTTGCCGGTGCGCAGATAGAAGGGGACGCCCGCCCAGCGGCGGTTGTCGATGCCCAGCCTGATCGCGGCGTACGTGTCGGTCTTCGAGTTGGCGTCGATGCCCTCCTCCTGGAGGTACCCGACCGCCTTCTCGCCGCCCTGCCAGCCGGCCGCGTACTGCCCGAACACCGTGTCCCGGCCCAGGTCCTTCGGCAGCCGTACGGCACCGAGCACCTTGGTCTTCTCCGCCGCCAGCGCGTCCGCGTCGAAGGAGGCGGGCTCCTCCATGGCCGTCAGGGCCATGAGCTGGAGGAGGTGGTTCTGGATGACGTCACGGGCGGCGCCGATGCCGTCGTAGTAGCCGGCGCGGCCGCCGATGCCGATGTCCTCGGCCATGGTGATCTGGACGTGGTCCACGAAGGAACGGTTCCAGATCGGCTCGAACATGGTGTTGGCGAAGCGCAGCGCCAGGATGTTCTGGACGGTCTCCTTGCCCAGGTAGTGGTCGATCCGGAAGACCTGGTCCGGGGCGAAGACCTCGTGGACGACCTTGTTGAGCTCCTCGGCCGACTCCAGGTTGTGCCCGAACGGCTTCTCGATGACCGCGCGGCGCCAGGAGCTGCTCGTCTGGTCGGCGAGGCCGTGCTTCTTCAGCTGCTGGATGACCACCGGGAAGGAGCTCGGCGGCACCGAGAGGTAGAAGGCGAAGTTGCCGCCCGTGCCCTGCGCCTTGTCCAGTTCCTCGATGGTGCCGCGCAGCCGCTCGAAGGCGTCGTCGTCGTCGAAGGTGCCCTGCACGAAGCGCATGCCCTGGATGAGCTGCTGCCAGACCTCCTCACGGAAGGGGGTGCGGGCATGCTCCTTGACCGCGTCGTGGACCTCCTGAGCGAAGTCCTCGTGGGCCCACTCGCGGCGGGCGAAGCCGACCAGCGAGAAACCCGGCGGCAGCAGACCCCGGTTGGCGAGGTCATAAACCGCCGGCATCAGCTTCTTACGTGACAAATCGCCCGTAACGCCGAAAATCACCAGGCCCGACGGCCCCGCGATACGCGGGAGCCGTCGGTCGGCGGCGTCACGAAGCGGGTTCGCTTCCGTGACGGTAAAGGGTGACAAGGGATCAGCCCTCCGAGGGGGCGAGGCGCTCCAGCTCTGCCTCGGTCGACTTGAGCAGGTCGTTCCAGGACGCCTCGAACTTCTCGACGCCCTCGTCCTCCAGCAGCTGCACCACCTCGTCGTACGAGATGCCGAGCGCCTCCACCGCGTCCAGGTCGGCGCGTGCCTGCTGGTAGGTGCCCGCGATGGTGTTGCCGGTGATCTCGCCCTGGGCCTCGGTGGCCTCCAGGGTGGCCTCCGGCATGGTGTTGACCGTGTTCGGCGCGACCAGGTCGTCGACGTACAGGGTCGGCTTGTAGGCCTTGTCCTTCACGCCGGTCGAGGCCCACAGCGGACGCTGCTTGTTGGCGCCCGCGTTCTCCAGCGCGCTCCAGCGGCCGTCGGAGAAGACCTCCTCGTACGCCTGGTAGGCGAGCCGAGCGTTGGCCACGCCCGCCTTGCCGCGCGCGGCCTTGGCCGCGTCGGTGCCGAGCGCGTCGATCCGCTTGTCGATCTCGGTGTCCACACGGGAGACGAAGAAGGACGCCACGGACTGGATCTTGGACAGGTCCAGGCCCCTGGCCTTGGCCTTCTCCAGGCCCGCGAGGTAGGCGTTCATGACCTCGCGGTAACGCTCCAGCGAGAAGATCAGCGTGACGTTCACGCTGATGCCGAGGCCGATGACCTCGGTGATCGCCGGAAGGCCCGCCTTGGTGGCCGGGATCTTGATCAGGGTGTTCGGGCGGTCCACCAGCCAGGCCAGCTGCTTGGCCTCGGCGACCGTCGCCTTGGTGTTGTGGGCCAGCCGCGGGTCGACCTCGATCGACACCCGGCCGTCCTGGCCGCCGGTCGCGTCGAAGACCGGGCGCAGGATGTCGGCGGCGTCCCGGACGTCCGCCGTGGTGATCATGCGGATGGCCTCTTCGACCGTCACCTTGCGGGCGGCGAGGTCGGCGACCTGCTGCTCGTAGCCCTCACCGCCGCTGATCGCCTTCTGGAAGATCGACGGGTTGGTCGTGACACCCACGACGTGCTGCTGGTCGATCAGCTCGGCGAGATTGCCGGACGTGATGCGCTGGCGCGACAGGTCGTCCAGCCAGATCGCGACGCCCTCCTCGGAGAGGCGCTTCAGTGCGTCTGTCATGGAAAATCAAACTCCTACGTCTCGTATATGAGCGTCAGCGCTGGGTCGCGGCGAGGCCCGTAGTCGAATCAAGCACAGCCCGTGCGACAGCAGCCACGTTCTCGGCAGTGAAGCCGTACTCCCGGAAGAGGACCTTGCCGTCGGCGGAAGCACCGAAGTGCTCCAGGGAAACGATGCGACCCGCGTCCCCGACGTACTTGTGCCAGGTGAGACCGATCCCGGCCTCCACCGCGACCCGCGCCCTGACGGCCGGCGGCAGGACGCTGTCCCGGTACCCCTGGTCCTGCTCCTCGAACCACTCCACGGACGGCATCGACACGACCCGCGTCGGCACCCCGTCGGCCTGCAGCTGCTCGCGCGCCTCGACGGCCACGTGCACCTCGGACCCGGTCGCGATCAGGACGACCTGGGCGTCGCCGCCCTCTGCCTCGAACAGCACGTAACCGCCGCGCGCGGCGTCCTCGTTGGCCTCGTACGTCGGCACACCCTGGCGGGTCAGCGCGAGGCCGTGCGGGGCGCCCTTGCCGAACTCCTTGGTCCAGCGCTTGAGGATCTCGCGCCAGGCGATGGCGGTCTCGTTGGCGTCGGCCGGACGGACCACGTTCAGTCCCGGAATCGCCCGCAGCGACGCGAGGTGCTCGACCGGCTGGTGCGTCGGGCCGTCCTCGCCGAGACCGATGGAGTCGTGCGTCCACACGTACGTCACCGGCAGGTGCATCAGCGCCGACAGCCGGACGGCGTTGCGCATGTAGTCGGAGAACACGAGGAACGTGCCGCCGTAGATACGGGTGTTGCCGTGCAGCGCGATGCCGTTCATCTCCGCGGCCATGGAGTGCTCGCGGATACCGAAGTGGATCGTGCGGCCGTACGGGTTCGCCTCCGGGAGCGGGTTGTCCGCCGGGAGGAACGACGACGTCTTGTCGATCGTCGTGTTGTTGGAGCCCGCCAGGTCGGCCGAGCCGCCCCACAGCTCCGGGATGACCGCACCCAGCGCCTGGAGGATCTTGCCGGACGCGGCACGCGTCGCGACGCCCTTGCCGGGCTCGAAGACCGGGAGCTTCTCCTCCCAGCCGGTGGGCAGCTCGCCCTTGCTGATGCGGTCGAACTCGGCCGCGCGCTCCGGGTTGTTGTCCCGCCACTGCTGGAACGACTTCTCCCACACGGCACGGGCGGCCTGGCCGCGCTCCAGGGCGCCGCGGGTGTGGCCGATGACCTCGTCGGAGACCTCGAAGGACTGCTCCGGGTCGAAGCCGAGGACGCGCTTGGTGGCCGCGACCTCGTCGTCGCCGAGCGCCGAGCCGTGCGCGGCCTCGGTGTTCTGCGCGTTCGGGGCCGGCCAGGCGATGATCGAGCGCATCGCGATGAAGGACGGCTTGTCGGTGACCGCCTTCGCCTGCTGGATCGCGTCGTAGATGGCGGCCGGGTCGAGGTCGCCGTTGGCCTGCGGCTCGACGCGCTGGACGTGCCAGCCGTACGCCTCGTACCGCTTGACGGTGTCCTCGGAGACGGCCGTCTCCGTGTCGCCCTCGATCGAGATGTGGTTGTCGTCCCACAGCAGGACCAGGTTGCCGAGCTTCTGGTGGCCGGCCATCGAGGACGCCTCGGCGGAGATGCCCTCCTGGAGGCAGCCGTCACCGGCGATGACGTAGACGAAGTGGTCGAAGGGGGAGGTGCCCTCGGCGGCCTCGGGGTCGAACAGACCGCGCTCGTAGCGGGCGGCCATCGCCATGCCGACAGCGTTGGCGACACCCTGGCCCAGCGGGCCGGTCGTCGTCTCGACGCCCGTGGTGTGGCCGTACTCCGGGTGGCCGGGGGTCTTCGAGCCCCACGTCCGGAACGCCTTCAGGTCGTCCAGCTCCAGGCCGAAGCCGGCCAGGTACAGCTGGGTGTAGAGGGTCAGGGACGAATGGCCGGCGGACAGCACGAAGCGGTCGCGCCCGACCCAGTCGGCGTCCGCCGGGTCGTGCCGCATCACCTTCTGGAAGAGGGTGTAGGCGGCAGGCGCCAGGCTCATCGCCGTACCCGGATGGCCGTTACCGACCTTCTGTACGGCGTCGGCGGCCAGGACGCGGGCGGTGTCCACGGCCCGCTGGTCCAACTCGGTCCACTCGAGGTCTGTGGTGGTCGGCTTGGTGCTCACCCTGGGTCAGGGCTCCTCTCCACATGTCGGTTGCCGGTGTCACGGGCACACGCCCACCGGCTGCCGGCGTTCTCGGCGTCGGCCGGCCGTTGTCGAGCCTACCCCCGGAAGTACGTGCGTTTTTTCGAGTCATTCCAGACTGCCGGGAGTCGCCGGGATGTGCCTCCCGACCGGGTCGTTCCGCATTCGGCAAGTGAATACGCAGCCGCTCATCCGGGTGCTCAATCGAGCTTCGGCGCGCCCGTCGGACGGTGCCCTCCAACACGACCCCACCCCCGCGAATGTCCGGGTCTGGGCAACGTCTACAGTGGCGTGGTACGCGCGAGCCTTTACCGGGACTTCACACGGGGAGGCTCGCTGGGATGTCTCTGTCAGGGGTGTGCGTGACGGCCGTTGAATCCCGTCCAGCGGGGATTATCGGGACGAGCCAGAGCCCGAGCCGGCGGCCGGTCAGGGCCCGGGTCATGGGGTTCGTGGCGCTGACGAAGCCGCGGATCATCGAGCTGCTGCTCATCACCACCGTTCCGGTGATGTTCCTGGCCGAGCAGGGCGTGCCCGACCTCGGTCTGGTGCTGCTCACCTGCGTCGGCGGCTACCTGTCCGCGGGCGGCGCCAACGCGCTGAACATGTACATCGACCGCGACATCGACGCGCTCATGGACCGCACCTCGCAGCGCCCGCTGGTCACCGGCATGGTGAGCCCGCGCGAGTGCCTGGCCTTCGGCATCACGCTGGCCGTCGCCTCCACGCTGCTGTTCGGCCTCACCGTCAACTGGCTGAGCGCCTGGCTCTCCCTCGGAGCACTCCTCTTCTACGTCGTCGTCTACACGATGATCCTCAAGCGCCGTACCTCGCAGAACATCGTGTGGGGCGGTATCGCGGGCTGTATGCCGGTGCTGATCGGCTGGACGGCCGTCACGAACTCCCTCACCTGGGCGCCGCTCATCCTCTTCCTGGTCATCTTCTTCTGGACGCCGCCGCACTACTGGCCGCTGTCCATGAAGGTGAAAGAGGACTACGCGCGCGTGGGCGTGCCCATGCTCCCCGTCATCGCCTCCAACAAGGTCGTCGCCAAGCAGATCGTCATCTACAGCTGGGTGATGGTCGCGGTGTCCCTGCTGTTGACGCCGCTCGGCTACACGGGCTGGTTCTACACCGCGGTCGCGCTGGCCGCGGGCGGCTGGTGGCTGTGGGAGGCGCACGCCCTGCAGAACCGGGCGAAGGCCGAGGTGACGGGCGGGAAGCTGAAGGAGATGCGGCTGTTCCACTGGTCGATCACCTATGTGTCGCTGCTGTTCGTGGCCGTCGCGGTGGATCCCTTCCTGCGGTAGGCGCCCCTGGGACACGGGGCCCTGAGCAGGGGCCCTGAGGCGCGGGTCACGCACCCCACCCGTCGCCATTCGATCTACTCGTCGGTAGCATCCTGGCCATGGCAGACAAGGTGGCCAAGCTGGCCAAGCAGATCAACGCCTTCGCGAAGTCCCACGGTGGCGCCGAGGCCCAGGTCGCGTACATCGGACAGCGCGGCGCCCGCATCGTGCTCGTCGGCGAGGACGGCGGCTGGGGCGACCTGGTGGCACCGACGTACGAGATCGCCGAGCAGGCGGTGGAGAAGGCCGGGATCACCCGCCACGAGTCCTTCGACGGCGAGTTCGCGGCAAAGGTGACGACGAGCGAGTACGAGTGGAAGAGGATGGCCGGTATCCAAATCGGCGGTTGAGCAGCGCCCCGTAAGGGGCGCGGGGAACTGCGCGATCAACCACATGCGACCTGTAGTCGCCAAATCACCGCACCACCCGAGCTCTGCGGCGCCACCTCCTCCCCGGTTCACCCGTTAGGACCTGTGAGAAGCACACGGTCCTGCTGACGGGGAGCCCGGATGATCGAAACGCCGTCCCTCGTGGACCAGTACTGCCACGGGGTGCTCAGAACAGAGCTGGGTCTCGGCACCTTCGAGGCCCAGCTGGCCCGCACCGAGGGCCCGCCCGCGCCCGGCACCACGCTCTTCGACACCCAGACCGGGTTCGCCGTACGCCGCTGGTGCCCGCCGTTACTCGGCCTGGAACCGCACTGCGCTCCCGCCCACTACCTGGCCAGACGTCGTGAGCTCGGCGTACTGGAGGCGGGCCGGCGGCTGCTGCGGGGCAGCGGCATCACGACGTATCTGATCGACACCGGCCTGCCCGGCGACCTCACCGGCCCCCCGGAGATGGCGTCCACCGCGTCCGCCGAGGTCCACGAGATCGTGCGGCTCGAACTCCTCGCCGAACAGGTCGCCGACACCTCCGGCACCGTCGAGTCCTTCCTGGCCAACCTCGCCGAGTCGGTGCACGGCGCGGCGGCGAACGCGGTGGCCTTCACCTCCGTGGCGGGCGTACGCCACGGTCTCGCGCTCGCGCCCGAACCGCCCGGGCCGGGAGAGGTACGGGGCGCGGCGGGCCGCTGGCTGGCCGCGCGCAGGGTCGGCGGCGAGCTGAGCGACCCGGTGCTGCTGCGCCATCTGCTGTGGATCGCGGTGGCCTCGGGGCTGCCGCTGCAACTGCACGCCGGGCTGGGGGAGCCGGGGCTGCGCATCGACCGTACGGACCCGGTACTGCTCACGGACTTCGTCCGGGCCACGGCCGGCCTCGGCACCGACCTGATCCTGCTGCACGGCTACCCGTACCACCGGCACGCCGCCCACCTGGCCGGCGTCTTCCCGCACGTCTACGCCGACTCCGGCGCCGCCCTCATCCGCACCGGCGCCCGCGCGGCCACGATCCTCGCCGAGATCCTCGAAATGGCCCCCTTCGGCAAGATCCTCTTCTCCAGCGGGGCGCAGGGCCTGCCCGAGCTGCACGTGGTGGGCGCCCGGCTCTTCCGCGAGGCGCTCGCCAGGGTGCTCGGCGGGTGGGTCGCCGAGGGGGCGTGGTCCCTGGGGGACGCGCAACGGGTGGCCGGGATGGTGGCGGCGGGCAACGCAAGACGGGTTTACGGGGTGGAGTGAGCTGTCCAGACTGGGCCCATGCCGACCGATGCCTTACTCGACCGCTTCCTGCACGAACTGACCGCACTGGAGCCCGTCGCCGTCTGGGCGCACGGGTCGCTCGCCGGCGGCGACTACCAGGAGGGCCGCAGCGACCTGGACCTGATCGCCGTACTGGAAGGCCCGCTGACCCCGGGCACCGTCTGGCGGCTGGCGAAGCTCCACGCCAGGCTGCGGGCCGAGCCGCTCGCGGCGCTGCTGCACTGCACGTACCTGACGCCGGACACGGCGGACGACGCCGGCCGGCGTCACCTCACCTGGGCGCACCAGGAGCTGTTCAAACGGACGGTGAGCCCGGTGACCCGGCGCGAGCTGCACGTCTTCGGCCGGGTGCTGCACGGGCGGGCGCCCGCCGGGCTGCTGCCGCCGGTGCGGGACCGTGAGCTCGCCGAGTTCGTCCTACGTGATCAGCGGGACTTCTGGCGGCCGGCCGTCGACAACGCCCCGCTGTGGACCCGCGATGTGTGGGTCGACCTGGGGACGATCACCTTCGCCCGGGCGAGCGTGACCCTGCGTGACGGCCGGCTGATCTCCAAGCGCGAGGCCCTGGACCTGCTCCCCGGCCTCGGGGCGCCCGCCGAGGTCGTCGAGGACATCCGCAGGCGCCGCTACGACGCCGCCGCGCCGGCGCCGACCGGCGCGTGGACGGCGCGCAGGGCCGGGCTGACGCGGGGCTACCTGGGACCGGCGATCGACGGGCTGGTGACGGCGTACGGCTGACTCACGCGCGCGTGCCGACCGCCGCCTCGGCCGCCGGGGCCGGGACCGCGGTCTCGTCGAACGGCCGTTCCCGCAGGGCCAGCATCACCCGCAGCACCGCGATCCAGGTCACGGCCGAGCCGAGCATGTGCAGACCGACCAGGATCTCCGGGAGGTCCGTGAAGTACTGGACGTAACCGATGACGCCCTGGGCGAGGAGGATCAGGAAGAGGTCGCGGGTGCGGTTCAGCGGGCCCTTCGGGGCGTCGACCGCCTTGAGGACGAACCACAGGGCGAAGGTCAGCGTGACCACGATCCAGGCCAGTACGGCGTGCAGCTTGGTGACCGTCTCCCAGTCGACCGGCATCCGCTCGACCTCGCTGGAGTCGCCCGCGTGCGGCCCGGCTCCGGTGACCACCGTGCCGACCAGGATCAGCAGCACCGACGCCCCGACCAGCACCCACACCAGCTGCTGCACGGCCTTGCCGACCAGCGGCCGCGGTGTGGCGTCGCCCTCCCGGGTGCGCTGCCACATCACGGTGGCGACCGCGATCAGGGCGGACGTCGCCACGAAGTGGGCCGCGACCGTGTACGGGTTCAGGCCGACCAGCACGACGATGCCGCCGAGCACCGCGTTGCTCATCACGATCCAGAACTGGGCCCAGCCCAGCCGGGTCAGACCGCGCCGGTACGGCTTCTCGGAGCGCGCGGCGATGATCGCCCAGCCGACGGCGGCGCACAGCACGTACGTCAGCATGCGGTTGCCGAACTCGATGGCGCCGTGCAGGCCCATCTCGCTGGTCGCGGTGAGCGAGTCGTCGGTGCACTTGGGCCAGGTCGGGCAGCCGAGCCCGGACCCGGTGAGCCGCACCGCGCCGCCGGTGACCACGATGATCACCGACATCACGAGTGCGGCGAGAGCCGCCCGTTGGACCGTCCTCGGGGTCGGGGTCCAGCGGGCGGCGATGAAGGCGAGCGGGTTGCGCACGGCCGCTACGGCGTCGGCGCGGGTCAGCTTTGGCACGCGCCCTATCGTAGGCGGCCGCTTGTGCACGCTTTCACGAGGGTCCCGCTCGGCCTGCCCGCCAGGTCACTCCCAGCGGAACCAGCGCCCGGCCGCCGCCAGCCCGACGACCGCCCACACGGCCAGGATCCCCAGGTCGCCCCAGGGCGTTCCGGCCCCGTGCTGGAGCACGTCGCGCAGTCCGTCGGAGAGCGCCGAGACGGGGAGCAGACCGAGCACGTCCTGGGCGCCGGACGGGAACTTGTCCAGCGGCACGATCACGCCGCCGCCGACGAGCAGCAGCAGGAAGACCAGGTTGGCGGCGGCCAGCGTGGCCTCCGCCTTGAGCGTGCCGGCCATCAGCAGGCCCAGCCCGGAGAAGGCCGCCGTGCCGAGGAGCAGGAGCAGCAGGACGGCCAGCGGGTTGCCGTGCGGCGACCAGCCGAGCGCGAACGCGATCCCCGTCAGCAGGGCGATCTGCAGCACCTCGGTGACCAGCACCGACACCGTCTTCGCCGTCATCAGGCCCCAGCGCGGCAGCGGTGAGGAGGCCAGCCGCTTCAGCACGCCGTACCGGCGTTCGAAGCCCGTGGCGATGGCCTGTCCCGTGAACGCCGTCGACATCACGGCGAGCGCGAGGATGCCGGGGGCGAGGAAGTCGACGGCCTCGCCGGAGCCGGTGTCGACGATGTCCACCGAGCTGAACAGGACCAGCAGCAGGGTCGGGATCACGACGGTCAGCAGCAGCTGCTCGCCGTTACGCAGCAGCATCTTCGTCTCCAGGGCCGCCTGCGCCGCGATCATGCGGGGGAGGGGGGCGGCACCCGGCTTCGGGACGTACGTACCCGTACCCGAACCTGTTCCGACGGCGGTCACGCGCGCAACTCCTTACCGGTGAGCTCCAGGAAGACGTCCTCCAGGGTGTGCCGTTCGACCGAGATGCGGTCCGGCATCACCCCGTGCTGCGCACACCACGACGTCACGGTCGCGAGCAGCTGGGGGTCGACCTTGCCGACGACGCGGTAGGAGCCCGGCGTGAGCTCCGCGGCCGTGCAGTCGGCGGGCAGGGCCTTCAGCAGGGACCCCACGTCGAGGCCGGGACGCCCGGTGAAGCGCAGGGTGTTCTCGGCGCCGCCCCGGCACAGCTCCTCCGGGGAGCCCTGGGCGATGACCCGGCCGGCGTCGATGATCGCCACGTCGTCGGCGAGCTGTTCGGCCTCGTCCATGTAGTGGGTGGTGAGGATCACGGAGACGCCGTCGGAGCGCAGGTCCCGGATCAGGTCCCAGGTGGCCCGGCGGGCCTGCGGGTCGAGTCCGGCGGTGGGCTCGTCGAGGAACACCAGCTCCGGGCGTCCGACGACGGCCATGGCGAGCGCGAGCCGCTGCTGCTGGCCGCCGGAGAGGCGGCGGTACGTGGTCCGGCCGCAGCTGTCCAGCCCGAGCCGCTCGATGAGCGCGTCGACGTCCAGGGGATGCGCGTGCAGCCTGGCGACATGGCGCAGCATCTCGTCGGCCCGCGCGCCCGAGTAGACGCCGCCGGACTGGAGCATCACGCCGATCCGGGGCCGCAGCTCGCCGGACTGTCTCACCGGGTCCAGACCAAGGACGCGCACCGTGCCGGAGTCCGGCTTCCGGTATCCCTCGCAGGTCTCCACGGTCGTCGTCTTGCCCGCGCCGTTGGGTCCGAGTACGGCGGTGACACCGGCCCGGGCCACCAGGTCGAGGCCGTCCACCGCGGTTTTGCCGCCGTACCGCTTCACCAGGGCCTGGACCTGGAGCACGGGCTCAGTTCGCATGGCTCCAGAGTCTAGGTACGGGGCGGGTAACCCGAACGGCCGGGTTCACATCTCCTCCGCGCGGGGCCGGTGTATCCCCAGCCACCGTTCGGCGTACGCCACCGCGTCCGCCAGCGGGAACAGCCGTGCGTCGGCCGCGCCCACCTTCCCGCGGACGACCGGACGGTCCCGCTCGAAGTCGTGACCCAGCTCGTCGAACCGGTCCGAGCTGATCGACACCTCGGTGACCACCTCCCAGCCCGCGGGCCCCGGACGTCCCACCTTCACCAGCGGCGTCGGGATCCGGTACTCGGCCAGATGGAAGCCAGTGCAGGCGTCGTAGCCGGCGCCGAGCAGCAGTACGCGCGCGTGGAGCGCCTCCAGCCGGGCCAGCGGGCTGCGCTCACCGAGCCGGCAGTCGAGGGCGTGGCCGTCCAGCACCTCGGCCGCGCGCGGGCCGACGGCGGCGAAGGAGGTCTGCGGGTGCGCGCTGCGCAGGGCTCCGGGCCAGGTCCGTACGGTTTCGGGGATGACGCCGACCCCGCGTGTGGGCGTGACCAGGGGGTAGTACGCGGGCATGGTGGCCCGGATCGCCTCCCACCACTCCTCGGGCACGGGCGGGTTGCTCCACACCGCCGGGTCGGACAGGTCTCCGCTCTGGCTGGGGACGACCAGAGTGCCGTCCGGGCCGAGGGCGTCGAGCAGACCTTGGACGACCGCCACGGGGCCTCCGCAGACCCAGCCGAGCGAGCTGAGCGAGGAGTGCACAAGGAGGGTTTCACCGCTTTGGACGCCCAGCTCGCGCAATTGCTCGCCGAGGGTGCCCCGGGTGACAAGAGGGCCGGTGGGAGGGGGTGCGGACATGCTTCGGGAGTGTTCCGGACGGGTCCGTACGACGCCACCGAATTGATCGATCAGAGATCATTTCCGCAGGTCAGATTAGGTAGACCTAAGTGACGCAGCGCACCGTCGAGGCGGCCGGGCGCGGCTTGCCCGGTCCTGAGGAATTACGCAACAATGGCGTTGTGAAAAACGTCGGCGAGGCTCGGGAGACCCCCACGGGGGCCCCTCAGGAGGAGCTCGCGACCGGGGAGCGCTCGACGCGCAACCGGGTCGCGCGGTCCATCCTGGACCACGGGCCGTCGACCGTCGCCGAGCTGGCGGGCCGGCTGGGGCTCACCCAGGCCGCCGTCCGCAGGCATCTGGACGCGCTGGTCGTGGACGATGTCGTGGAGGCCAGGGAACAGCGGGTGTACGGCACGCGCACGCGCGGCCGTCCCGCCAAGGTCTTCGCGCTCACCGACTGCGGCCGCGACGCCTTCGACCAGTCGTACGACAAGCTCGCCGCGGACGCCCTGAAGTGGATCGCCGAACGCGAGGGCGGGAGCGAGGCGGTCGCCGCCTTCGCCCGGGCACGGATCGCCGCCCAGGCGAGCGCGTACCGCAAGGCGATCGAGGCCGTCAGCCCGGACGAGCGCACCGAAGCCCTGGCCAAGGCCCTGAGCGCCGACGGGTACGCTGCTACGGCGCGCAGCGCACCCCTCCCTCAAAAAGGCGAGCAGCTCTGCCAGCACCACTGCCCGGTCGCCCATGTCGCGGAGCAGTTCCCCCAGCTGTGCGAGGCGGAGACCGAGATCTTCGCCGAGCTGCTCGGAACGCACGTCCAGCGACTGGCGACCATCGCGCACGGCGACGGCGTCTGCACGACGTTCATCCCAAAGATTTCCCACACCTCACATAACGCATCTGCAAGCACGGCCGGGAGGAACCCCGCATGACTCTCCCCATCGAGGAGACTGCCCACCCTGAGCTCGAGGGCCTGGGCAAGTACGAATACGGCTGGGCCGACTCCGACGAAGCCGGCGCCTCTGCGAAGCGTGGTCTGAGCGAGGACGTCGTCCGTGACATCTCCGCGAAGAAGAACGAGCCGGACTGGATGACCAAGCTTCGTCTCAAGGGCCTGCGGCTGTTCGACAAGAAGCCCATGCCGAACTGGGGCTCGGACCTCTCCGGCATCGACTTCGACAACATCAAGTACTTCGTGCGTTCCACGGAGAAGCAGGCGGAGTCCTGGGAGGACCTGCCCGAGGACATCAAGAACACGTACGACAAGCTCGGCATCCCCGAGGCGGAGAAGCAGCGCCTCGTCGCCGGTGTCGCGGCCCAGTACGAGTCCGAGGTCGTCTACCACCAGATCCGCGAGGACCTGGAGGAGCAGGGCGTCATCTTCCTGGACACCGACACGGCCCTGAAGGAGCACCCGGAGCTCTTCAAGGAGTACTTCGGCACCGTCATCCCGGTCGGCGACAACAAGTTCGCGTCGCTGAACACCGCCGTGTGGTCGGGCGGCTCCTTCATCTACGTGCCGCCGGGCGTGCACGTCGAGATCCCGCTCCAGGCCTACTTCCGCATCAACACGGAGAACATGGGCCAGTTCGAGCGGACCCTGATCATCGTCGACGAGGGTGCCTACGTGCACTACGTCGAGGGCTGCACCGCCCCGATCTACAAGTCGGACTCGCTGCACTCCGCGGTCGTCGAGATCATCGTCAAGAAGAACGCCCGCTGCCGCTACACGACCATCCAGAACTGGTCGAACAACGTCTACAACCTGGTCACCAAGCGCGCCGTCGCCTACGAGGGCGCGACCATGGAGTGGATCGACGGCAACATCGGCTCCAAGGTGACGATGAAGTACCCGGCCGTCTACCTGATGGGCGAGCACGCCAAGGGCGAGACCCTGTCCATCGCCTTCGCGGGCGAGGGGCAGCACCAGGACGCCGGCTCCAAGATGGTCCACATGGCGCCGAACACCTCCTCCAACATCGTGTCGAAGTCCGTGGCGCGTGGTGGCGGCCGTACCTCGTACCGCGGTCTGGTCGAGATCGGCGAGGGCGCCCACGGCTCGAAGTCCAACGTGCTGTGCGACGCGCTGCTCGTCGACACCATCTCCCGCTCCGACACGTACCCCTACGTGGACGTCCGTGAGGACGACGTGTCCATGGGCCACGAGGCGACCGTCTCCAAGGTCTCCGAGGACCAGCTCTTCTACCTGATGAGCCGCGGTCTGAGCGAGTTCGAGGCGATGGCGATGATCGTGCGCGGCTTCGTCGAGCCGATCGCCAAGGAGCTGCCCATGGAGTACGCCCTCGAGCTCAACCGGCTGATCGAGCTGCAGATGGAAGGCGCGGTCGGTTAAGACCGGTCCCTCCGCAAGCAGCTAGCGAAATCTGACGTAGGAAAGAGAGCAGACCGACAGCCATGGCTGAGGCTCAGAACATCCCCGTGGGCTCCACCACCGCGGGCCAGATCGCGGTGGCCGCCGAGTCGACCGTCGCCACGCGCATGAGCGCGCCCCCGTCCTTCGACGTCGCGGACTTCCCGGTCCCGCACGGCCGCGAGGAGGAGTGGCGGTTCACCCCGCTGGAGCGCCTGCGCGGGCTGCACGACGGCACCGCCGTCGCCACCGGCGAGGGCGTGAAGGTCGCGGTCGAGGCCCCCGAGGGCGTCACCGTCGAGGCCGTCGACCGCGGCGACGCCCGGATCGGCAAGGCGGGCATCCCGGTGGACCGCGTCGCCGCCCAGGCGTACTCGGCGTTCGAGAAGGCCGGCGTGGTCACCGTCCCCAAGGAGACGGTCCTCACCGAGCCGATCCGCATCGCCGTGCACGGCGAGGGCGGGGTCGCCTACGGCCACCAGGTCGTGGAGCTCGGAGCCTTCGCCGAGGCCGTCGTCGTCATCGACCACACCGGTGACGCGGTGCTCGCCGCCAACGTCGACTACATCCTGGGCGACGGCGCCAAGCTGACCGTCGTCTCCGTCCAGGACTGGGACGACAAGGCCGTGCACGTGGCCCAGCACAACGCCCTCATCGGCCGGGACGCGAGCTTCAAGTCGGTCGTGGTGACCTTCGGCGGCGACCTCGTACGCCTCCACCCGCGCGTCACCTACGCAGGCCCCGGCGGCGAGGCCGAGCTGCTCGGTCTGTACTTCACGGACGCCGGTCAGCACCAGGAGCACCGCCTCCTGGTCGACCACAACGTCCCGCACTGCAAGTCCAACGTCGTCTACAAGGGCGCGCTCCAGGGGGACGCCGCGCACGCGGTGTGGATCGGCGACGTGCTGATCGAGGCCAAGGCCGAGGGCACGGACACCTACGAGATGAACCGCAACCTGGTTCTGACCGACGGCGCCCGCGTCGACTCGGTGCCGAACCTGGAGATCGAGACCGGCGAGATCGTCGGCGCCGGCCACGCCTCGGCGACCGGCCGCTTCGACGACGAGCAGCTCTTCTACCTGATGGCCCGCGGCATCCCGGCCGACGAGGCCCGTCGCCTGGTCGTCCGCGGCTTCTTCGCCGAGCTCGTCCAGCAGATCGGCGTCGACGACATCGAAGAGCGCCTCCTCGTGAAGATCGACGAGGAGCTGGAGGCCACGGTCTGATGGCTTTCGTACGCGCCTGTGGGCTGAGCGAGCTGGAGGAGGACACCCCGAAGCGGGTGGAACTCGACGGCACGCCGGTCTCGGTCGTGCAGACCGAGGGCGAGGTGTTCGCCATTCACGACATCTGCTCCCACGCGAACGTCTCGCTCTCCGAGGGCGAGGTGGAGGACTGCCAGATCGAGTGCTGGCTGCACGGCTCCGCGTTCGACCTGCGCACCGGCAAGCCGTCCGGCCTCCCCGCGACGCGCCCCGTCCCCGTATACCCCGTAAAGATCGAAGGGGACGACGTTCTCGTCTCCCTCACCCAGGAGTCCTGAGGCACCCATGGCAACGCTTGAAATCCGAGACCTGCACGTCACCGTCGAGGCCGACAACGCCACGAAGGAGATCCTCAAGGGCGTCGACCTCACCGTGAAGCAGGGCGAGACGCACGCCATCATGGGCCCCAACGGCTCGGGCAAGTCGACCCTCGCCTACTCCCTCGCGGGTCACCCGAAGTACACGATCACCAGCGGCTCCGTCACCCTCGACGGCGAGGACGTCCTGGAGATGTCCGTCGACGAGCGCGCCCGCGCGGGCCTGTTCCTGGCGATGCAGTACCCGGTCGAGGTCCCCGGCGTCTCCGTCTCCAACTTCCTGCGCACCTCCGCCACCGCCGTCCGCGGCGAGGCCCCCAAGCTGCGCACCTGGGTGAAGGAGGTCAAGGAGGCCATGGAGCGCCTCAACATGGACTCCTCCTTCGCCGAGCGCAACGTCAACGAGGGCTTCTCCGGCGGTGAGAAGAAGCGCCACGAGATCCTTCAGCTGGAGCTGCTCAAGCCGAAGATCGCGATCCTCGACGAGACCGACTCCGGCCTGGACGTCGACGCCCTGCGCGTCGTCTCCGAGGGCGTGAACCGGGTCCGTGAGACCGGCGAGGTCGGCACCCTGCTGATCACGCACTACACGCGCATCCTGCGCTACATCAAGCCCGACCACGTGCACGTGTTCGCGAACGGCCGTATCGCCGAGTCCGGCGGAGCCGAGCTCGCGGACCAGCTCGAGGCCGAGGGCTACGACAAGTACGTGAAGGGTGGCGCATCCGCGTGACACAGCTGCCGGGCCTCCTCGACACCGAGGCGCTCCGCAAGGACTTCCCGATCCTGGACCGCGTCGTCCACGACGGCAGGAAGCTCGTGTACCTGGACAACGCGGCGACCTCGCAGACCCCGCGCCAGGTGCTCGACGTGCTCTCCGAGTACTACGAGCAGCACAACGCCAACGTCCACCGTGGCGTGCACGTCCTCGCCGAGGAGGCCACGGCGCTGTACGAGGGCGCGCGCGACAAGGTCGCGGAGTTCATCAACGCGCCCTCGCGCGACGAGGTGATCTTCACCAAGAACGCCTCCGAGTCGCTGAACCTCGTGGCCAACATGCTGGGCTGGGCCGACGAGCCCTACCGGGTGGACCACGAGACCGAGATCGTCATCACCGAGATGGAGCACCACTCCAACATCGTGCCGTGGCAGCTGCTCGCGCAGCGCACGGGCGCGAAGCTGAAGTGGTTCGGCCTCACCGACGACGGCCGTCTCGACCTGTCCAACATCGACGAGATCATTACGGAGAAGACGAAGATCGTCTCCTTCGTGCTGGTGTCGAACATCCTGGGCACGCTGAACCCGGTCGAGGCGATAGTGCGCCGTGCACAGGAGGTCGGTGCGCTGGTCTGCATCGACGCCTCGCAGGCGGCGCCGCACATGCCGATGGACGTGCAGTCCCTCCAGGCCGACTTCGTGGCCTTCACCGGCCACAAGATGTGCGGCCCGACCGGCATCGGCGTCCTCTGGGGCCGCCAGGAGCTGCTGGAGGACCTGCCTCCGTTCCTCGGCGGCGGCGAGATGATCGAGACGGTGTCGATGCACTCCTCGACCTACGCCCCGGCCCCGCACAAGTTCGAGGCGGGCACGCCTCCGATCTCGCAGGCCATCGGCCTGGGCGCGGCGATCGACTACCTCAACTCGATCGGCATGGACAAGATCCTCGCCCATGAGCACGCGCTCACCGAGTACGCGGTGAAGCGGCTGGGAGAGGTCCCCGACCTGCGGATCATCGGCCCGACGACGGCCGAGGACCGCGGCGCCGCGATCTCCTTCACGCTCGGGGACATCCACCCGCACGACGTGGGCCAGGTCCTCGACGAGCAGGGCATCGCGGTCCGGGTCGGCCACCACTGCGCCCGCCCCGTCTGCCTGCGCTACGGAATTCCTGCGACCACGCGAGCGTCGTTCTATCTGTACTCCACGCCGGCCGAGATCGACGCTCTGGTGGACGGCCTGGAGCACGTACGGAACTTCTTCGGCTGACGGGACGGGACGAGCGACGCATGAAGCTGGATTCGATGTACCAGGAAGTCATCCTGGACCACTACAAGAACCCGCACGGGCGTGGTCTGAGGGATGGCGACGCCGAGGTGCACCACGTGAACCCGACGTGCGGCGACGAGATCACCCTGCGTGTGAAGTACGACGGCACGAAGATCGAGGACGTCTCGTACGAGGGCCAGGGCTGCTCCATCAGCCAGGCCTCGGCGTCCGTGCTGAACGAACTGCTGGTCGGCAAGGAACTGGCGGACGCGCAGAAGATCCAGGAGACCTTCCTGGAGCTGATGCAGTCCAAGGGGAAGATCGAACCCGACGACGCCATGGAGGAGGTCCTGGAGGACGCGGTCGCGTTCGCCGGGGTCTCCAAGTACCCGGCCCGGGTCAAGTGCGCCCTCCTCAGCTGGATGGCGTGGAAGGACGCGACGGCCCAGGTGTTGGGCGGAGCCGACGCCGAAAGGAAGACGGCATGAGCGAGACCGTTGAGATGAAGCCGGCCTCGGAGGAAGAGGTCCGCGAGGCGCTGTACGACGTCGTCGACCCCGAGCTGGGTATCGACGTCGTCAACCTCGGCCTGATCTACGGCATCCACATCGACGAGGCGAACATCGCCACGCTCGACATGACCCTGACCTCGGCGGCCTGCCCGCTGACGGATGTCATCGAGGACCAGGCCAAGTCCGCCACGGACGGTCTCGTCAGCGAGCTGCGCATCAACTGGGTGTGGATGCCGCCGTGGGGCCCGGACAAGATCACGGACGACGGTCGCGAGCAGCTTCGGGCGCTCGGGTTCAACGTCTGAGCACACGTGAGAGACGTCTGAGCACACGTGAGAGCGGCGGCACCTTCCGGGTGCCGCCGCTTTTCTGTGTCCCGCTCTCCCCGAGTGCTCAGGCCAGCCCGCCCACCAGCCGGAACGACGAGTCCGCCAGGTACAGGGAGCTGTACTCGAAGCGTTCGAGGCGGACGACGAAGTTCTTGTGGCGGAGGAAGTATCCGGGGTAGTTGACCGACTCCAGCATGACCGCGCCGGAGTAGGAGGAGCTCCGGGGACAGAAGGTGGCGTCCCGGCCGAACAGGGCGGAGCCGTCGTCGCGTTCGGGGCGCAGGACGAAGTCGCGGTGGCGCAGGTAGCTGCCGTCCTGGGTGACGAAGGAGTGGCAGGAGCGGTCGGCGAGGCCCTTGACCTGCTTGAAGGTGGAGTCCTCGCGGGACTCGGAGCCGCGGACCGGGCCCAGGGTCACAAAGCCGCCGCTCGCATGCCAGTAACGGTCGGGATAGTTGACCGAGCGGACGGATCGCCAGGTGGTGGCCGGCGGCTTCGGGGCGGCGGGCGGTGAACTCGCCTCGTGGGGAGCCGACTTGGACGGCTTCGGCGCGGGTTCGGGGGTGCCGGCGTCCTGTTGGCGAGGCGCCCTGGTGGTCGGTTTCTCCGTCGCCAGGCCGCTCTTGCCCGCCGGGGGAGTCTCCGAGGGGGTGGCGAAGGAGATCAGGCCGGGGACCGACGCCTTGTCGTCGGCCGGCGCGGAACGTGACTGACCGTCAGGCGCCCGGTCCGTCACGACGATCGCCGTGGCGCACGCGACGATCGTCGCCACCGCCATCGTGCCCGCCAGCCACAGACGGCGCGTTCCCGGCGCCCGCGAGGTGTCCGGGGCCCAGCCGTTCTCCCAAGGTTGGTCCTGGGGCGGCCGGGGCTTGTTTTCTGGCATGCGCTGTTCCTCCAGCGGGGGCACGCGACGACAGCCGCGGCTGCGAAGGCCCGGTATGTGAACGGTGAAACACTAGTGGCTGCTGGGGAGTTGGAGTAGCTGTTCGGAACGAGCCGTATCCAGATCGAATCCTTTGTGTACGGCCGTACGCAACGTTGTGTACGCTCGTACATATGGGATACCTGCTGCTCGCCGGAGCCATAGCGGCCGAGGTGGCCGCCACTACGGCCATGAAGTACAGCGACGGTTTCAGCAGGCTGGGGCCGTCGATGCTGACCGCCGTCGGATACCTCGTCTCCTTCACGCTGCTCGCCCAGACACTGAAGTCCGTCTCCATGGGCACGGCGTACGCGATCTGGGCCGGGGTCGGCACCGCGGCCATCGCCACCATCGGGATCCTGTTCCTGGGGGAGGGGATGACCGGCGTCAAGGCCGCGGGCATCGCCTTGATCATCGCCGGGGTCGTCGTGCTGAACCTGGGCGGTGCGCACTGATGGGCCGGCGCTACGACCCCGAGCGGCGGCAGCGGATCATCGACGCGGCGATCCGGGTCGTCGGGGAGAAGGGGATCGCCGGGCTGAGCCACCGCACTGTCGCCGCCGAGGCGGATGTGCCGCTCGGCTCGACCACGTACCACTTCAAGACCCTCGACGACCTGCTGGTCGCGGCCCTGCGCCAGGCGAACGAGGGGTTCGCCAAGGTGATCGCCTCGCGCGGTGGGCTGGAGGATCCGGGGGCTGATCTGGCCGTTGAGCTCGCGGGGTGGATGGGTGAGTGGCTGGCCGGCGATCGTACGGGTGTGGAGCTGGAGTACGAGCTGTATCTCGCCGCTCTGCGCCGTCCGGCGTTGCGGCCGGTCGCCGCTGAGTGGGCGCGTGACCTCGCCGATCGTCTGTCCTGCCGTACGGACGCGGTCACGGCGCGGGCGTTGGTGGCGCTGCTGGACGGGATCTGTCTGCAGGTGTTGCTCACGGAGGTGCCGTATGACGAGGAGTACGCGCGGGAGGTGCTGGCGCGGGTCATTCCGTGACCGCCCGGCGGTTCTTCGCCCCCGCCGCCCCTACCCGTCCCATCCCTTGAAGGGGCTCCGCCCCTTCGACCCCGCTGTCGGCCCTTCGGGCCTCGTCCTCAAACGCCGGACGGGCTGGGGGGCTGGGGGGCTGGGGGGTGCGGGTGGGTGGGCTGAAGGGCGTACCGCCCGGCACGTGAGACGCGCCCCCGTCGGTTCGCCCCCGCGGTGCGGGCCACGTTAGGTTGCCCTTATGACCGACACGACTGCTCCTCGTACCACCGGCGCCGTGGCCGCCGGCCTCGCCACGATCGCCGCCGACGGCACTGTTCTCGACACCTGGTTCCCCGCGCCCGAGCTCGTTGCCGAGCCCGGTCCCTCCGGCAGTGAGCGGCTGTCGGCCGAGCAGGCCGCGGAGCTGCTCGGTGGCGGTGCCACCGCGGCGATCGGGCCGGACGCGCGTCGGGGCGTCGAGGTCGTTGCGGTCCGCACGGTCATCGCCTCGCTCGACGAGAAGCCGATCGACGCGCACGACGTCTACCTGCGCCTGCACTTGCTCTCCCACCGCCTGGTCAAGCCGCACGGCCTGAGCCTGGAGGGCCAGTTCGGCTTCCTCGCCAACGTCGCCTGGACCTCGCTGGGCCCCGTCGCCGTCGACGACATCGAGAAGGTCCGCCTCAACGCGCGGGCCGAGGGCCTGCACCTCCAGGTGACCTCGATCGACAAGTTCCCGCGGATGACGGACTACGTCGCCCCCAAGGGCGTCCGTATCGCCGACGCCGACCGGGTCCGCCTCGGCGCGCACCTTGCCGAGGGCACCACCGTCATGCACGAGGGCTTCGTCAACTTCAACGCCGGCACCCTCGGCACGTCGATGGTCGAGGGACGTATCTCCGCCGGCGTCGTGATCGGCGACGGTTCCGACATCGGTGGCGGCGCGTCGACCATGGGCACCCTCTCCGGCGGCGGCAACGTGATCATCTCCATCGGCGAGCGCTGCCTGATCGGCGCCGAGGCAGGCGTCGGCATCGCCCTCGGCGACGAGTGCGTCGTCGAGGCCGGCCTCTACGTCACCGCGGGCACCCGCGTGACCATGCCCGACGGGCAGATCGTCAAGGCCCGCGAACTGTCCGGCGCCTCCAACATCCTCTTCCGCCGCAACTCGGTCACCGGCACGGTCGAGGCCCGCCCGAACAACGCGGTGTGGGGTGGGCTGAATGAGATCCTGCACAGCCACAACTGATCAACGGCGGCCGTGACCTGCGGCCGCCTAAACGATCAGCGCCCTGACCTGCTGCTGAGCTGTCGGCAGTTGTCGGCGTTGGTCATCGTTGAGCGCCCTTCCACGGCCCCAGGGCGGCCCGGGAGGGCGCTTGCGTGGTGCAGCGCAGCGAGTTCCTTGAGGTCGTTCGCGACCATGACCTGAGCGAGACGACCCGCGACCGCCACGACCTTCGGCCACGAGGGCTCCGCAGATACTCCGCGTCGGTGTCGTGGGGTGCCTCGGCCGCCGCGGCGTTGAGTGTGATGCCCAGCTCACGCATGAGAGCGACCTCTTCCTCAGTTCTCAGACTGACTCCGAGCCATCGCTCTGGCTCGTCGGCGTCGCAGAAGTCATCAAAGAGCGTGTGAAAGACGTGGTCCACGTTCTCGAACGCCAGCGGGTCAAGCCAGACGTCCTGCTGCCATGGCGGATCGGCCAGAGTCAGGACGACGGGTACGACGTGGACTCGGTGGTTCGCTATGAGACGGGCGCCTTCGCTCACGGGGGCTGAGCCCAGCGACGAGACCCTGGGGGTGTGCCGGCGTTTCCAGGCCCTCATGACCTGGGGATTCGCCGGCCCAGGGAACGATCACTCGGCAGACGTCCTCCACTCATCCAGCCGGATCCTCACTTGGTGGTTGTGGGTGTGCCAGAAGACCTCGCCCTCGACGGAGGCCCCGAGGGCGGGCAGCTCCATCCCCAGCGGCATGGCGGTGATCTCGGCCAGAGCCACGGCGTTGGGTACACCGTCCATACGTATGAAGACGCCAAAGGGCTGGCGGCCGATGACCTCTCCAGTGATGTGGGTCCCCACAGGCAAGGCTGCGACAGTTGCCGCCCAGCTCTGGAGAACTACGCCCGCGGTCGGCAGATCCGGGCCCGTGGGCCATGCATACTCATCCATCAACAGATCATGACGCAGTGAGCTACCCGGGGCTTAGAAGGCGCTTGGCGGATGCTTCTGCCCCCGTCGCTTGGGCGACCGCCAAGATGGTGTTTCCTCGATGCGAACTGTCGACAGGACGGTCGATGAGGTCTGGTCGTCCGGGCAGCCGGACTTCTGAGGCTGGCTGTGGTCGGCTGCGCTCACGGTGGTTGTTGTACTTCGCTGCTGTACAGCGGTCACGGGATCAGGAAAGCTGCCCGGCCTCGTGAAGCGCGTCGAAGACCATCTCCTCGACGACCGAGACCCGGTCCCGATCGGCGTAGCGGAACCATGCCTTCTCGGCGATCTCGCGCGACGGGATCAGCTCGCCGCGGTAATCGGCGGTGTAACAGATCATCCGGAAGGGGCCATGCCCCGGATGGCCCTCGCCGATCTCGAAAGTGCCGAAATGCACCATGGAACCAGGGTCGATCGTTGCCTGCAGTTCCTCGTCGATCTCCCGCACCAGGGTCTCGCTGTCGGACTCGCCCGGCTCACGATGACCGCCCGGGAAGTAGAAGCGATCCCTGCCGTGACTACGAGTCACCAGCACTCGGTCGTTCCGAACCAGGATCCACGCCACCTTCTCCGGCACACCATTCCCATTCGCCATGGCCCGGGACCGTATCCGCTCCTCGACCTCCCGACCATCCTCCCCGTCCCCGACCCGAACAACGTCGACAAGGACAACCGCAAGGTCGACCGCCTCCACGCCAAGCACTTCGGCGAGTACTTCGACACCAAGCAGGACTGGGTCGCCCCCGCGCTGTTGGCCCGGGACGGTGGTGGATGCACCTTTCGGTTTCGGCTGACATCGCTCGCCCAGAGACGGCCCGGAACCCGGGCGACACCGACGACGGCCCCGATACGGCCCGTGAGGCGACATGAGCCCGTGACCCGCAACGGGTTCAGAAGAGCCACAACTGCCCCCGTCGACAACCCCACCCCCTCACGTACGGGTTACTCCACGTGACCTCACCCCGGTCCAGGCAGATGAACGGTTGGACGCAGTTTCCGATCACAAGCCGAACCGACGAAATGAGGGCCGATGACGGGTCGAGGGAAGACGAGCGTGCGGAGCAGGGCTGTGCTCCGGCTGGTGGTGGGGGCGTTGGCCGTGGGGGCGGTGTGCTGGTTGCCGGCGGGGAGCGCGTATGCCGACGAGACGAACACGGGCTCGCACAACGGCCCCCGGATCGGACTGGTGAATGTCGGGCAGGTGGACGATCCGATGGAGGATGTGCTGGAGCACTTCCTGCTCTTCGGTGACGGGTACAAGTGGGGTTGATCAGGTAATCGGGCATCAGCCGTCAGGCATACAGCACGGGTCGGGGCCCGTACCGCTTGCACCGCGGTACGGGCCCCGGCCCGTTTCCTGATTATTTTCTGTGGGGTGGCATAGCGGCCGGCCGTCGCACGCGTCACCAGAAGTAGGAGTGGGCGGGCGCCGGGCCCGGCCCGGGGGAAGAGAAGGTGACGATGGATGCCGAAGCGCAGGACAGGTTTCGCGAGTTCGTGGAGAACCGGTCGTCCGCGCTGTTGAGGACCGCGGTGCTGCTGAGCGGCGGCGACCGGCACGCCGCGGAGGACCTTCTGCAGACCGCTCTGGTCAAGGCGGCCGACCGCTGGCACCGCATCGACGAGCCGGAGGCGTACGTACGGCAGATCCTGTACCGGCAGCAGATCAGCCGCTGGCGGCTGAAGTGGCGCCGGCGTGAGCTCACCGTCGCCGAGCCGCCCGAGACCGGCGCGAGCCCGGACGCCGCGCCCGACGCGGAGCTGCGGCTGCTGATGCGCGGTGCGCTGGCCCGGCTGACGGCACGGCAACGGATGGTGCTGGTGCTGCGCTACTTCGAGGACCTGCCGGAGGCCGACGTGGCCCGCGTCCTGGGCTGCTCCGTGGGCACCGTACGGTCCACCACCCACCGTTCCCTCGCCCGGCTGCGCGCGCTGGCCCCCGAGCTGGCGGCCCTGGGCCCGGCCGAGGTCGAGTCGCAGCCGCCGTCCCGTGACTTCTCGCCCGTGGAGGTACGACCGTGAACGTCGAGGAACTCGTGCGTGACTCCCTGCGGGAGTTGGCCGACGAGCAGACGTCGGCCGGACCTGGGCTCGCCGACCGGGTCCTGGTGACGCGCCGGCGGCGCCGCACCCGGCGGATCGCCTCCGTCGCCGCGGTCACGGCGGCCGTAGTCGCCATCGGCGTGGCGGTGCCGCTGCTGGACTCCGGCAAGGAGGACGTGCGCCCCGCGGACGTCGTACAGAAGAGCGAGGACGTCGCGCACCCGGACCAGTCCCCGCCACGCGATCTGATCTCGGCGGGGAACACCGTGCTGGCCGCCTACTACGTCCCCCGGACCGTCAAGCACTCCGCCGGCCAGGCCGAACTCGTCCGCGACTACTGGCTGCTGGACCAGAAGACGGACACCTACGTGAAGACCACCAAGTGGTCCTACGTCGCCGTCGCCCCGGGGCTGAAGACCGCCGCCGTGCTGGAGCGCGAGCTGCCCGCCTCGCGGATCGGCATGCTCGACCTGGCCACCGGCAAGGTCGAGCGGTGGATCGAGCTCGACCACAAGGTCGCTGGGCTCTCCTTCTCGCGCGACGGTCTGAAGCTGGTCGCGACGACCTACGGCGAGAACCCCGACCAGCTGGTCAAGACCGAGGGCTCCGACTTCTGGGACCAGAAGCAGCCCTCGACCCGGACCGGCTTCTACCTCCTGGACACCCTCTCCGGTAAGGGCTCCTGGAGCGAGGTCAAGCTCAAGGGCGACCCGAACGACCCCATGGGCGCAGGCTTCATCAACGCCCGCCAGGACTTCGCCCTCAGCCCCGACGGCCGGCATGTCTGGGCCGGCAACCCCATGGGGGACATCGGCAAGCAGTTCTACGACTTCGCCGGCGCCGAGGTTCCCGTCCCGGCGGACCAGAAGCACCTCCAGTGGTACGTCGACGCGTGGCAGTCGCCCAGCGGCAGCCTGGTCGCCGGTGATTTCGCCGGCAAGAAGTGGAAGACGTCCTCCTGGGTCATCGACGCGCGCACCGGCCGCAAGACCGAGGTGCGCGGGCAGCAGCTGCTCGCCTGGGTCGGCGACACGTCGCTGATCGCCTGGGACATGGGGCCGGACAGCAAGAACGAGTTCCATCAGCGGCTCGTGAAGGTCACCATCGGCAGCGCCAAGACGGTCCCCCTCAGCGGCTTCCGCAAGGGCAACGACGGGGACGCCGGACGCTGGGAGCCCGTCTTCGCCGAGCGCTGAGCACCGAGTGCGCGGCGCACCGGACGCTGATCGGGAGACGGCCCTGACCAAGCCGGGTCCTGATCAGCCGGTGACGAACTCCTGGTAGACCGCCAGCAGCCTGTCGACCGCCTCGCGGTCGGCGGGCCGCAGCGGTGCCCGGACGGGACCCGCCGGCAGGCCCAGCTCGTTGAGCAGGGCCTTGGCGGTGACCGTGCCGGGCAGACCCGCCGACATCATCGACTCGATGAGCGGCGTGGCGCGTTGTTGGAGGCGGGCGGCCACGGGGGTGTCGCCCGCCTCGAACACGTCCAGTACGGCCCGCATTCGGGCCGGCACGACATTGGCGACCGTACTGATGTAACCGGCGCCTCCCACCGCGTACAGCGCCAGGTTGTGCTCGTCACAGCCCGCGTAGTACGCCAACTCCGTGCGCGCCAGCACCTTCTGGGCGCCGAGGAAGTCGTAGGAGCAGTCCTTCACGGCCACGATCCGGGGGTGCTCGGCGAGCCGGATCAGCGTCTCCGGCTCGATGCGGGTGCCGGTGCGGGCCGGGATGTCGTACAGCGCGAGGGGCAGTCCGGCCGCGTCCGCGACCTCGCGGAAGTGCGCCTCGACGGCGTCCTGCGGGGGCCTGCTGTAGTACGGCGCGACCACCAACAGGCCGTCGGCGCCCGCCTTCTCGGCCGCCAGGGCCAGTTCGACGGTGTGCCGGGTGTCGAAGGTGCCGACGCCCGCGACGACCGACGCCCGGCCCTGCACCGCCTCCCGGACGGCCCTGACCAGCTCCGACTTCTCGGCGTTCGTCGTGGTCGGCGACTCGCCCGTCGTACCGGAGAGCACCAGCCCGTCACAGCCCTCGTCCACCAGCCACGCGGCCAGCCGCTGCGCCCCGTCCAGGTCGAGCGCGCCCGCCTCGGTGAAGGGCGTGATCATGGCGCAGAGGGCGCGGCCGAAGGGCGGGGCGGGGGAGGGCTTCGTCGTCATGGCAGTAGTGTCGGCGGGATGACTGTGAAGCTCTACTTAATTCTTCTACGGGATATAGGTAAGTAATGCTGCGAGGTGGGGGTTGATCAGGGCCGTCGTAGGCCCTATGTCCAAGTCGGGCGCCATGGGCCACTATGGCCAGGACGGTGAAAAGACCCCTGGTCATGGGAGGCGTCATGAAGCTCGGCAAGGCACTCGCCGCCGGAGTCGCGCAGGAGCGGCCGCAGGGCCACGACGGGGAAGTCGGCCTCGCCGAGGAGGTCGAGGAGGTCGAGGAGGTCGAGGAGGTCGAGGAGATCGCGGAGATCGCCGAGACCGGGACCGTCGAAGCGGCGTCGGTGGCCGAAGAGGTCCCGGTCACCCGATGAGGCTGCGGCTTCCGGAGGAACGCCCGACGGAGCCGCCGACCGGATACAAGATCGCCCACCCGGTGCTGTCGCAGGACGGCACCCGGGCCGGGTTCACCGGTGTGTCGCTGGGCGGCGCGCTGCCGTACGGGGTCCTGGCCGACGCGTCCTGCGTCTACGGCCTGCGGCACCCGGCGCCGAGCCGCCGCTGCGACTGCGGCTTCCACTGCGTCCACGACCGTACGACGGCCGAGGCGCTGCTGTGCACGGCCGAGCACCGCGCGGCCGCACTGCTCGAGGTCACCGTGCTGGGCCGGTACATCCGCTTCGAGCGCGGCTTCCGCTACGCCCGTCAGCGTGTGCGCACCGCCACGGCCGGCCCGTGCGCCTGCGGTACGGTCGCCGCCGCCCTGGCCGACGCCGGCTGGGGTCGCCCCGGATGGCAGGCCCTCGCCCCCTCCTGTGCGGGCTGTCTGCGTGGCCGTACGTCCGTCTCGCTCGCCGGATTCGCCCGGCTGGCGGGGCAGGGGCTGCGGGTGGTGGCGGGGCAGGGGGTGTCCGTGGCCGTCGCCGGCCTCGCCGCGGGCGATGAGCCGGGAGTGCCCGAACTCACCGCCGAGGCCGCGCTGTTGCAGGCCCGCCTGGACTGGTTCCAGGCACAGCTGGCCCGGCTGGGCGAGCGCGGACCGGGCGGCGGCCGGAAGGGATAGCGGAAGGGATAGCGGGGGCCGCGACGGGTACCCGGGTGTTCCGAACCGAGAGGAGGCGGAACACCGTGACCGGTTCCATGACCCCCGAGCGGCTGCGCGACGAGCATCGCTCGGTGAGCGAACTCGTCGGACAGGCCGGCGAACAGCTCTCCCGGCTCGTACGGCAGGAAGTCGCCCTCGCCAAGGAGGAGCTGGCCGAGAAGGGCCGGCGCGCCGGCCGCGGCGGCGGCCTGCTGGGCGCCGCCGGTGCCGTCGCGTACGCCGGTCTGCTGTTCCTGGCCGCGGCGGCCACCGCCGCGCTCTCGCTGACGCTGCCCGTGTGGGCCGCGGCGCTGATCGTGACGGGGGCCCTGTTCGCCCTCGCCGGCCTGCTGGCCGCGACCGGCCGCGCCCAGCTGCGGCGCGCCGCCCCTCCCACACCGGAGGAGGCCCTCGGCAGTGTCAGGGCCGATGTCGAGGAGATGAAGGGAAGGGCGCACCGATGACGGACAAGAAGGCGGGGGCGACGGGCGGCGGGGAGGCCGCGAAGAAGGCCTCCGGGAAAGCGGCGGCCGCGGGGAAGGCCGCGGCAAAGAAGGCGGGCGGCGGGGCCAAGGGACCTGATGAACTGCGCCGCCAGATCGAGCGGACGCGGGGCGAACTCGGCGACACCGTCGAGGAGTTGGCCGGTAAGGCGGACGTGAAGGGCCGGGCCATGGCCCGCGCCGCCGACCTGAAGGACAAGGCGGGCGCGATGACCGTGCAGCTGCGCAGCAGCGCGGCCCAGGCTGGGCACGTGGTCCAGGACCGGGCGGCGCGCGCCGGGCACGTGGTGCAGGACCGGGCCGCACAGGCCGGGCACGTGGTGCAGGACCGCGCCGCGCAGGCCGGGCACGTGGTGCAGGACCGCGCCGCGCAGGCCGGGCACACCGTGCAGGACCGGGCGAGCCGTACCGGCCACACCGTCCAGGACAAGGCGACCCACGCGGGCCATGTCGTCGAGCACAGCGTCCCGCGCCCCGTCCGCACCGTCGTACAGGCCGGCCTGCGGCATCCGCGGCCGGTGCTGATCGTCGGGGCGGTGGTGGGAGCGGTCGTCGCGACACGGGTGCTGCGCAGGCGGGGGCGCTGAGCCGTCTGACCGCGTCTGCCGGAACGGGTCTGGGGGCTGCCGCCCCCAGGCCCCCGCATCGGCCCTGAAGGGGCCTCGTCCTCAAACGCCGGACGGGCTGAATGATGCCGGGCGGCGCTGAGACAGGCGCGGTACCGCGGAGCACACCGGTACGGCGAAGTCAGGGGCGGCCACACCCCGGCGGCCCCGCCCTGTCCGGTCCCGTCCTGGTCGGTTTCGCCCTGCCCGGCCCGCCCCGGCGGTCCCGCCCTGGTCGGTCCCGCCCTGTCCGGTCCCGTCCTGGTCGGTCTCGCCCAGCCCGGCCCGCCCCGGCGGTCCCGCCCTGGTCGGTCTCGCCCAGCCCGGCCCGCCCCGGCGGTCCCGCCCTGGTCGGTCCCGCCCTGCCCGGCCCCGCCCTGGCGGCCCCGTCCCGGTCGGCCCGCCCTGCCCTGCCCGGCCCGCCCCGGCGGTCCCGCCCTGCCGGGCCCGGCCAGCCCCGCCCCGCCCCGGCCAGCCTCGCCCCGCCCCGCCCCAGCCAGGGTCGCCCCGCCCGAGGCCCGTCGCCGGACCGGCCTCTTGACCTCAAGTCCGGTTGAGGCCGAAAGGTGATCGGTGCACGCATCGACCACCCGCTCCGGAGGCCGCCATGACCCGCCGCACCGACGCCCACCCCCGCCCCGACCTCACCCGCCCCGACCTCACCCACCCCGAGGTCGGCGCCCCCTTCTTCAGCACCTGGCGGGTGGGCACCCCCCTGCGGCAGAAGCAGACCGTCGAGGCCATCGCCGGCACCTGGGAGGCACGTCCCTGGCCCGCCGACGGTCTGCTTGGCTACCACGTCTACATCGGCCACGACGGCTCCACCCTCCTCCACCACTCGCAGTGGCGCGATGAGCAGGCCTACGAGGCATTCGTACGGACACACCGGCAGGAACGCGTCGACGAGATCGACACCGCCGTACCGGGCATCGAGCGGCTGGGGCTCGGCCGGTACCGGCGCTACCGCAGCGCACGGCGGGAGGGCAACCCACGGGTCCCCGGCTGCGTAGTGATCGTCGACATCGAGTTCGAGGGGCCCGACCCCGAGCGGCAGCGGGCCTGGGTGGACGCCGTCCTGGAGGCGCTGGAGGCCGAGCCGAACCCCCACCCCGGCGGCATCTCCGCCCACTTCCACCTCAGCACTGACGGCACCCGTGTCCTCAACTACGCCGAGTGGGAGAGCGCGCAGGCCCACGCGGACGCCCTCGCCGCCCCCGGCGACGGCGTCGGCTCGGCGACGGAGCTGTGGCACCGCGTGCAGAACTGGCCGGGGCTGAAGGGCAGCACGGTCAGCCGGTACGACCACGCGCTCGGACTTCTGCCCGTCTGAAGGTCCGTCCGTCTCTGGGTTCACCGAAAACTCGATCCGTCTGGACAAAAAAAGTTTTCGGTGGGACGGTGGACGCATGCTGGACGTCACCGTGATCGAGGACCCCGAGGCCGCAGCCGTCTCCCTGGACCCCACAAGGGCCCGGCTGCTCGCCGAACTGGCGGGTGGACCCGCGTCCGCCGCCATGCTGGCGGGCAAGGTCGGACTGCCCCGGCAGAAGGTGAACTACCACCTCAAGGCACTGGAGCGGCACGGCCTCGTCGAGCTGGCCGGGGAGCGCCGCAAGGGAAACGTCACCGAACGGCTCATGCGGGCGACGGCGGCGTCGTACGTCATCTCGCCGCTCGCGCTCGCCTCCGTGCAGCCGGACCCGGACCGCTTCCGCGACCAGCTCTCCGCCCGCTGGCTGCTCGCGCTCGGCGCCCGGCTCGTCCGGGACGTCGGTTCGCTGATCACCGGCGCCGCGAAGGCCCGCAAGCGGCTGGCGACGTACGCGCTGGACGGCGAGGTGAGGTTCGCCTCCGCCGCCGAACGGGCGGCGTTCATCGAGGAGTTGACGGTCGGCGTGAGTGCCCTGATCCAGAAGTACGACGCGCCCGACACCGAGGGCGGCCGCGATCACCGGATCGTCGTCGCCGTCCACCCCGCGGTCAAGGACCAGCAGCCAACCCAGGAAATCGAGCAGTAGGACGCAGGAGCCCGCCATGTCCAAGGAATTCGAGATCGCCCGCGAGTTCGAGGTCGACGCCACGCCCGAGGAGGTCTGGGAGGCGGTCACCACCGGCACCGGAGGCTATCTCTGGCCGATGGAACCGCCGGAGCCGAGGGTCGGCGGCCGTGGGCCGTTCGGGTCGAAGGTCACCGCCTGGGACCCGCCGCACCGCTACACCAACCGTGTCGAGGACGTCGACGGCATCGCCGAGCAGACGATGAACCAGCTCGACTACACCATCGAGCCGCGCGACGAGGGCCGGCGCGCCTGGGTGCGGTACGTGCACAGCGGCATCTTCGTCGACGACTGGGACAACCAGTACGACGGCGCCGCCCGGCACACCGACTTCTATCTGCACACCCTGCGCGAGTACCTGGTCCACTTCGCGCCCCGGCCGGCCGCCTTCGCCACTTTCGACGGGCCCGACGCCTCGAAGGCGGCCGACGCCCTCGCCGCCGTGGGGCGGGCCCTCGGCGTGGGGGAGGACGTGGCCGCCGGTACGAGCGTGCGCGTCCACGGCCCCGACGAGTTCGACGCCGTGGTCGACTTCCGCAACCCGTACTTCATCGGGCTGCGCACGGACCGGGGCCTGACCCGCGTCTTCGGACGCAACCACTGGGGCCACCCGGTCGGCATCTCCCTGCACGACTTCACGCCGGGCGCCGACATCAAGGAGTGCGAAGCCGCCTGGCAGAGCTGGCTGAACGGCGTGTTCAGCCAGCCCTGAGCCCGGACGTGACTACGGGCGGAACCGCAGCACCTGCGGGTCGTGGTCGCTGATCTGGTCGTTGAACTCCGAGTTGACGTGCACGCTGTCGTACTCGAAGTCGCAGGAGTTCCGGATCGACGGGCTGATCAGGATCTGGTCCAGCGTCTGCGCGTTGCCCTGGTAGACGTACGAGTAACGCTCGCTCTGCGGTAGCGACTTGATCGCCGACCACAGGGCGCCGTCGTCCTCCAGCAGCTTGGCGGTGCCGGAGAACTCGAAGTCGTTGATGTCGCCGAGCGTGACGACGTCCGCGTTCTTCTGGACGGCCAGGATGTCCTTCACGAACGCGTTCACCGCGGTCGCCTGGAGGTGGCGCTGGGTCTCCGAGCTGCGGACCGGCGGCTGGTACTGCGCGTGCAGCGACTGGTCGCCGCCCTTGGAGGCGAAGTGGTTGGCGATCACGAAGACCGTGCGGCCACGGAAGGCGAACTCACCGGCCAGCGGCTTGCGGCTGTTCGCCCAGGCCGCGTTCGCCGGGTCGACACGGCCCGGGGAGACCGTCAGCGCGGCCTTGCCCTTCACCTTGGTCACACCGACGGCCGTCGTGGCGTCGCCGCCCGCACGGTCCACGAAGGAGACCCGCTCCGGGTTGAACAGGAACGCCTGACGGATGTTGCCACCCGGTTCACCGCCGTCGGCCTTGTCCACCGGGTCGATCGAGCGCCACTGGTACGCCGGTCCGCCCGCGGCGACGATCGCGTCGATCAGCTTCTGCATCGTCTGGTCGGCGGCGACCGTACCGTCGTCCTTCGCGCCGTTGTTGTCCTGGATCTCCTCCAGGGACACGATGTCGGGCGACTGGAGGCTGTTCACGATCGCGGAGGCGTGCGCGGCGAAGGTGCCGTCGGACGGGTCCAGGTTCTCGACGTTGTACGTCGCGACCGCCAGCTCGCCGCGCCCCTGCTTCCGCGTCGTCTCCCGCTTCAGGCCACCGCTCTTGAGCGTGCCCAGCTCGCTCGCGACCAGGGTGTAGCCGCCGAACTGGTTGTAGTCCAGCGGACCCGCGGTGGCGCCGGTGAGGGTGTCACCGACGTTCGCGACCGGGAAGTCGGCCGGCTTGCCCAGGGACTGGATCTGGAGACGTCCGGTGTTCTGGGACTCGTAGGAGCCGTAGACCGTGCCGCCGCGCCGGTTGCGGTGCTCCCACGGCTTCACCGTGACCCACAGTTCGGTGTACGGGTCGGTGGCGGTGACCACACGGGCGTCGTCGACCCGGACGTTCATGCCCTCCAGGGACTCGTAGTAGTCCAGGGCGTACTTCGCCGGGCGCAGCGTCAGCCCGTTGAGCGAACCGTTCGCGGCCGTGTCGCCGGCCCCCGTGTACCGGTCCGGCACCGAGTCCTCGTCGACGACCGTCGCGGCCGGGACGGCGTTGCCGCTGGAGACGACGGTGATCACCGGCTTGGTGATCTCGGTCAGCGACTGGTTGCCGGAGGAGGTGCCGCCCGGGACGTACTCCGAGACCGTGCCCGAGACCAGGACCGAGTCGCCGACGGCGACCTTCGGGACGGAACTCGTGAAGACGAAGACGCCCTCGCTGGTGGCGGGGTTGTCGTCCGCGTCCGGATCCTGGATCCAGAAGCCTCTGGACGAGCCGTAGGTGCGTACGCCGGTGACGATTCCGGCCACGTCCGTGACCTGCTTGCCGGCGTACGGCGATATGCGGGTGCTGCCCTGGACGTCATGGATGCGCACGGAGTCGGCGTGCGCGGGAGTGGTGAGGACGACGGTGGACGCAGCGGAACACACGGCGGCGACGGTGAGCGCGGCGAGACGTGCGGACTTCTTGCTCGGCAACGTAAATCCCTCCGGGGACGTGAATGAGCGCCGGGACGAGGGTGGTGCGTGGAACGGTGGGTGCAAAGGCTGGTGCAGGCGCGACCGGTGGGGCGGTGGCGACGCGCGTAGAAAATACAGTGAACAGATGTCCGCTCGGTTTCTACGCGCGTCAATCTCCTGCCTGGTCAAGCCACTTGTCAAGGTTTCGGCCATGTACGGTGCCCGACGGGGAGATGAACCAGGTGGCATGGGTGGAAATCCGTCTAGGCTGAGCGGTTGAGCCGTGATGCGTACGGCCGAGGGCCGTGTCGCTTACGGCCATGCAGAACGCCCTAGGAGAAACAGCCGATGTCAGACAGCTCCTCCCTGCCGCCGGTGCGGCTGCACCCCGAAGCGGAGCTGGCGCGGGACGCGCTGTCCACGCCGTTGCTTTCCCGGGCCACGCGGCTGGCCCGCTGGGCCGGGCCCGACACCCGGGTCGACGCCGGCGGCGGCCTCGTCGAGGAGCAACTGCCGGCGGCCGCCGAGGCGCTCGGGCTGAGCGGCGACGACGCCGCCGCGTACGCGAGCGAGGCCTGGCGCGTGGCCGTGGACACCGGGCTGGTCGAGATCGTCGACGAGGAGGCGGGCACGGTCGGGACCGGCGCGGAGCTGGCGCTGCTGACCGGCGGTTCGCCGCAGGACGTGCTCGGGGTGTGGCTGGCGGCGCTGGAGACGGTGATCGCCGACGCGTGCGTGCCCGACCTCGACGACCTCGTCGACGCCATCGACACGGGCGGCGAGATCGACTTCTCCTCGCTGGACTGGGACCCGGAGGCCGAGGCGGAGTTCCTCGACGGAGTCCTCGGCAACCTGTACCTGCTGACCGCCAGCGAGGACGGCCCCGGCGACGCCCCCGTGCCGCTGCCCGCCCTCGCCGCGTCGATGATCGTGCCCAGCGACATGGGCGAGCCCACCAACGACGTGCTGGAGCAGGTCTCCGACGCGATGATGCGCCTCGACGACCAGTTCCGGGTCCTGGCGCCGGTCGGGCTCGTGGACTACCGGCCGGTGGACGAGGCGCTGATGGCGGACGCGGACGCGGACGCGGATGCGGAGGCCGAGGCCGAGGCAGCCGAGGGGACGTCGGCCGCCGTCGACGAGACTGACGTCTCGCGCTACGGCATGGTGCGGCTGACCCCGCTCGGCCTGTACGGGCTGCGGTCGCGGCTGCTGGAGGCCGGCTTCGAGGCACCCGCCGTCGGCGACCTCGCGGACAAGGGCGCCGACGCCCTGCTCGACGGCACGGCCACCTTCCCCCAGGTCGCCGCGCGCGCCGAGACCGAGATGTGGCTGGCCCGGCGCGAATCCCTCGCCGCGGCACGGGAGTTGCTGGCTGCGGCACGGGGCCTGGACGCCGGGGCACCGCTGCGGCGGCTGCGCTGCCAGCAGGCGCTGTCCCTGCTGGGCGCGGAGGCCGAGCCGGCCCTCCGGGAGGTCCTCGACGATCCCGAGCTGGGCGGACTGGCCCGGGTCTGGCTCACCGAGGCGGGGTTCTCCGACGTTCCCGCGCCCTCCCAGGACCTGGTGTTCTGGCTGACCGTCGACACGGTGGCAGCGCAGCTGGCGGCGGAGGGGAACTCCGACGAGCTGCGGGCGCTGGTGGAGGGGCTGGCCGCGCAGCACGGTGGGTTCTTCGCGGCGGCCTGGCGGGTGGATCATCCGGCGACCGCGGATGTGCTGGAGGCGATGGGGCGGTTGCATCCGGACAAGAGGATCGCCAAGGAGGCGCGTAAGGCTGCCTTCAAGGCGCGGTCGCAGCAGGGTGGGTGACGGCTGCTTGCGGGTGCGGGTGCGTGGGGGCTGGTCGCGCCCACGCGGCGGAGCCGCATATTGACACCGCCCCGCGCCCCTAAGGGCGTTGCCGCGCCCGGCGTTGATTCATGGAAGTGGGCGCCCTGAGGACGTCTCACGTTCAACCCGCGTTCAGGCATGGGCGGGACCGTAGCGCCGACTCGAGGTCCGCCACCCTCCACGGCACCCACTGTCTCAGGAGACACCATGTCGCTCACCCGTAGGGACTTCGCCAGGAATTCCGCGATCACCGGTGCCGGTGTCGCGCTGGCGGGCAGTGCCGGCGTGCTGGCCAGCGCGCCGAACGCGCTCGCGTCCACGGAGGCCGCGGCCGAGGGCGAGAAGCCGGCGGACGCCCACGGGGGCGGCGTCGGGTACGGCCCGCTGATCCCGGACCCGAAGGGCATCCTCGCGCTGCCCGCCGGGTTCACGTACCGCGTCATCACCTACAGCGGCAAGACCAAGCTGGAGTCGGGCGAGTTCACCCCCTCCAACCACGACGGCACGGCCACCTTCGACGGGCCGCGCGGCACCACCCTCCTCGTCAACAACCACGAGCTGAAGGGCCCGCGCGCCAACTGGCAGTACCCCGTCCCGCTCACCGACGGCCTCGTCTACGACCCCGCCGCGGCCGGTGGCTGCACGGTCGTCGAGGTCCGTCCCGGCGGGCAGGTCGCCGAGTGGGTCGGCATCGCCGGCACCTCCACCAACTGCGCGGGCGGCCGCACCCCCTGGGGCACCTGGCTCACCTGCGAGGAGAACTCCGACCGGGCCGGCACCAACGGCATGACCAAGGACCACGGTTACGTCTTCGAGGTCGACCCCGTCGACCGCCGCGCCAACCGCGACCCCAAGCCGCTGAAGTTCTTCGGCCGCTACGACCACGAGGCCGTCGTCATCGACCCCAGGCGCGGCCACGCCTACCTGACCGAGGACGCCGCGGGCCCCAACGGCCTGCTGTTCCGCTGGACCCCGCCGAAGGGCTTCGAGTACGGCCACGGCAAGTTCCGCACGCTGGCCGACGACGCCGGTGTCCTGCAGGCCCCCAAGTGCTTCGACTCGGGCGGCAAGTTCGTCGACGACCTCTCCCGCGCCACGAAGATCGGCACGGTGTACGGCGTCGACTGGGTGGACGTCCCCGACCGCGACGCGAAGAGCACGCCCGTGCGAAAGCAGTTCGCCGACGGTGAGATCACCCGCGCCCGCAAACTCGAGGGCATGTGGTGGGGCGACGGCGGCACCTACATCGTCTCCTCCTACGCCCGCGAGGAGAGCCCCGTCCAGCACGACGGCCAGGTCTGGTTCTACGACCCCAAGCGCCGCACCCTCACCCTGAAGGTCCTCCTCGGCGTCAACCCCGACCCGTCCCAGGACGGCGCCCTCGACGGCCCCGACAACATCACCGTCTCCCCCTACGGCGGCCTCGTCATCGCCGAGGACGGCGAGGGCGTCCAGCACCTCTTCGGCGCCACCGACAGCGGCCGCACCTACCCCATCGCCCGCAACGAGCTGAACATCGGCACGGAAGACGACCCGGAATACAGCGAGTTCACCGGCGTCACCTTCTCGTGCGACGGAAAGACCCTCTACGCCAACATCCAGACGCCGGGCGTCATGCTGGCGATCACCGGTCCTTGGAAGCGCCAGAAGCGCGGCTGAACTTAATTCGCTCGCCCGGCCCGCGGCACCCCTCCTAGAGTGATGAACGTCCAGGTGCGAAGGCAGGACCTACTTCCACTCTTAATGGGGAGGCCGCGGGTTCGAATCCCGCCACCGGTTCCACGAGCCGGTGTAGCTCAGCGGCAGAGCACCTAATGTCGGTTCCGCCGATCTGAACTCTGGACACCACAACTTCATGCACCTCCCGGTGCGAGCATTTTGATCTCGGGAGGCGCAGCTCAAGGTGGGTGCCCGGTGCGCAGGCAGCGGATACTTCGGGAGCTGGTGAGGGAAACCCCTCGTGCGGGTTCGAATCCCGTCATCGACTTCGGGTCGGTGTGGCGGAACGGAAGACGCGCCAGTTATAAGCAACCGCAGCCGACTTCGAACTCGGGCACCCTCCTTTTGCTGCGCCTCCCTCCGAAAGCACAGTGAATTCGGGGGAATTCAGCATGGCGCGATTCAACACGCGGGCCGCCAAGGCGCGCCCCACTTCGCGAGTGACATCGACAGGGCGGGTACTGCGTACCTACGAGGGCGGCCGGGGCCGTGAGCGGGACGCCCGTTCCGAGCTCTTCCTGCTGTCGGTCGCCAACTTCGTCTCGCAGCAGACGTTCTACGAGACCGGCGCCGACCGCGACGACCGGTTCGCGCGGCTCGTGCGCGAGCTCGCTGTCACCGACCCGGTGTGGACGGCCGGCCTGCTCGGCTGGCTGCGCGGCGAGGGCAACCTCCGCACCGCGTCCATCGTGGGCGCCGCCGAGTACGTCAAGGCCCGCCTGGACGCCGGGGCCACCGACGGTCCGTCGAACCGGCAGGTCGTCGCCTCCGTGCTCCAGCGGCCTGACGAGCCCGGCGAGCTGCTCGCGTACTGGACGGCGCTGTACGGCCGTAACGTCCCGAAGCCCGTCAAGCGCGGCGTCGCCGACGCCGTACGCCGTCTCTACAGCGGCAAGTCGCTGCTGAAGTACGACACCGCGTCCAAGGGATACCGCTTCGGCGACATCCTCAACCTGGTGCACGCGGCGCCGGACCCGGACAAGCCGTGGCAGGGCGAGCTGTTCCAGTACGCCCTCGACCGCCGGCACAACCCGGACACCGCCGTGCCGCCCGCGTCCGCCCGGACGCTGGTCGCGCACCGCGAGCTGATGGCGCTGCCCGTCGAGGAGCGGCGCGCGGTGGTCACGTCGCGGGGCGGGGCGGAGCGGCTCGCGGCGGCCGGGATGACGTGGGAGGCGCTGGCGGGCTGGCTGCAGGGCCCGATGGACAGGGCGGCCTGGGAGGCCGTCATCCCGTCCATGGGCTCCATGGCGCTGATCCGCAACCTGCGGAACTTCGACGAGGCGGGCGTGTCCGACGAGGTGGCGGCCCAGGTCGCCGCGCGGATCAGCGACCCAGCCGAGGTCGTACGGTCGCGGCAGTTCCCCTTCCGGTACCTCGCCGCGTACCAGCACGCGCCGTCGCTGCGCTGGGCGTACCCGCTGGAGCAGGCGCTCGGCCACGCGCTGGCCAATGTGCCCGCGCTGCCCGGCCGGACGCTGATCCTGGTCGACCGCTCCGGCTCGATGTGGAGTCCGCTGTCCGACCGTTCCAAGCTCAACCGGGCCGACGCGGCGGCGATCTTCGGTACGGCGCTGGCGCTGCGGGCGAAGAAGGCGGACCTGGTGGAGTTCGGCTCCACGAGCGCCCCGGTGCGTTTCCGCGGGGGCGAGTCGGTGCTGAAGATCCTGGGCCGCTTCGGTGACCTGGGCGGCACCGACACCACCGAGGCGGTCCGCCGGCACTACCGCAAGCACGACCGGGTGCTGATCGTCACCGACGAGCAGTACGCGTACAGCCGCCACGGCGACCCGACCGAGCAGGTCCCCGCCGACGTGCCGGTCTACACCTGGAACCTCGCCGGCTACCGGGCGGGCCACGACCCGTCGGGGAAGGCGAACCGGCACACCTTCGGCGGCCTGTCGGACGCCGCTTTCCGGATGGTTCCGCTGCTCGAAGGCGCTCGGAACGCCGACTGGCCCTGGGCGGTCTGAGGTCCGGCGCGCGCCGGGAGCGTGGCCCGCACTCACGGGGGTGCGGGCCACACCCTTGCCGGGCGGCGGATTGACATCTAACATTTCAGTTCATGGAGGCGATACGGCCCGTGGCCCGGACCCTGCTGAGGGACCGGGCGTACGAAGCGATCCGCGACGCCATCGTCGCCGGGGAGATCGAGCCCGGCGCGGTGGTGCGGGACGCCGATCTCGCGGAGCGGCTCGGGCTGTCGCGGGCGCCGGTGCGCGAGGCGTTCTCGCGGCTCGTGGACGAGGGGCTGCTGGAGAGCAAGCCGCAGAGCTACACGCGGGTGACTCCGGTCGTGGCCGCCGACGTACGGGACGCCGCCGCCGTGGTCGGCGCCATGCACGAGCTGGTGACACGGGTCGCCGTGTCCCGGCTGACGGCCGCGGACGTGGAGATCATGCGCGCCGCGAACGACCGCTTCGCCGCCGCCGTCGCGTCCGGCGCGGTGGACCTCGCGCTACGGGCCGACGACGAACTGCACGACGTACTGGTCCGGGTGAGCGGCAACCGCGCGGCCGCCGCCACCGTCGCCCGCTACACCCCGCTCATCCGCCGCCTGGAGCGCCGGCGCTTCGGCGAGGGCGGGACCTGCCGCTCGGCCGGGCTCCATGAACGGTTGATCGAGGCGTGCGCCGCCGCTGACGTGGACCGGGCGGTCCGGGTCACCGCGGAGATCTGGCGCACCCTCGCCGACCTGGCCGACTCCGACCGACCGACGCCGTGACCCTGTGGAGGCGCCCCATGTCCCTCTCTTCCTATGAGCGTTACCCCCTCCTCTTCGGCCCGTCCCCCGTGCACCCCTTGGAGCGCCTGACCGCGCACCTCGGCGGCGCCTCCCTCTGGGCCAAGCGCGAGGACTGCAACTCCGGTGTCGCGTACGGCGGGAACAAGACCCGCAAGCTGGAGTACCTGGTCGCCGATGCCCTGGCCAAGGGCTGTGACACCCTCGTCTCGATCGGTGGCGTGCAGTCCAACCACACCCGCCAGGTCGCCGCCGTCGCCGCCCGCGCGGGCCTCAAGTGCGTTCTGGTCCAGGAGAGTTGGGTGGACTGGCCCGACTCCGTGTACGACAAGGTCGGCAACATCCTCGTCAGCCGTCTCGCCGGCGCCGACGTACGCCTGGTGCGGGCCGGGTTCGGGATCGGCTTCAAGGAGAGCTGGGAGCAGGCCCTCAGCGAGGTCGAGGAGTCGGGCGGCAAGCCGTACGCCATCCCGGCCGGCGCCTCCGACCACCCGCTCGGCGGACTGGGCTTCGCCGGCTGGGCCTACGAGGTCGCCGAACAGGAACGGGAGCTGGGCGTCTTCTTCGACACGGTGATCGTGTGCTCGGTCACCGGCTCCACCCAGGCCGGCATGGTCGCCGGCTTCGCCGCCCTGGAGGAAGCGGGCGCCCGACCGCGCCGCGTCCTCGGCATCGACGCCTCCGCCAAGCCCGCCACCACCCGCGCGCAGATCGCCCGGATCGCTCACAATACTGCTCAACTCATCGGCGTCAAACGCGAGTTGACCGAAGCCGACATCGAGCTCGACGACCGGTACCACGCCGGCACCTACGGCATCCCGGACGAGACGACCCTCCAGGCCATGCGCCTCGCGGCCAGGACAGAGGGCATGGTCACCGACCCCGTGTACGAGGGCAAGTCGATGGCCGCGATGATCGACCTGGTCGGCCGGGGGGAGATCGGACGGGACTCGACCGCGCTGTACGCCCACCTCGGCGGCCAGCCGGCGCTGAACGCGTACAGCGCGCTGTTCTGACCGGTGGGGGCGCCCCGCAAGGGGCGCGGGGAACTGCGCGAGCAGCCGCGATGGTGCCGCACGCGATTGACGGTCTTTTGTGTGGCTCGTTGAGTGGGGCGTTGGGGTGCCCGGTCGGGGGCCTGGGAGGGGGCGCGGGGAACTGTGCGAGCAGCCGCGATGGTGCCGCACGCGGTTGACGGTCTTTTGTGTGGCTCGTCGAGTGGGGCGTTGGGGTGCCCGGTCGGGGGGCCTGCGAGGGGGCGTGGGGAACTGTGCGAGCAGCCGCGATGGTGCCGCACGCGGTTGACGGTCTTTTGTGTGGCTCGTCGAGTGGGGCGTTGGGGTGCCCGGTCGGGGGGCCTGCGAGGGGGCGCGGGGAACTGCGCGAGCAGCCACGATGGCGCCGCACACGACCGACGACCCTTGCGCGGCCCGCCGAGCGGAGCGCTAAGGTGCCCCCGTGCGGGCGGACGATCAGCAGTGGGAGACGAGTGTCGAGCGGCCTGACGGCACGCGCCGCCGGGCCACGATCCACGACGTCGCGAAGCTGGCCGGAGTGTCACGGCAGACGGTCTCCCGCGCGGTCAACGACAAGGGCGAGATCGACCCGGCCACCAAGGAACGGGTGCTGGAGGCGGCCCGGCTGCTGGACTACCGGCCGAGCCGTTTCGCGCGCGGCATGGTGCAGAAGGGCGCCGTGACGGCCGGTCTGGTGATCCCGGATCTGATGAACCCCTTCTTCCCCGAGGTGGCCGCCGGTGTTCTGGAGGCGGCCGAGCAGCGGGGCTGGCAGGTGGTGATGTGGGACTCCCGCATCGACGAGGCCCGGGAGCGGGACGCGCTCGACGTGCTGTCCCACCAGGCCGATGCCATCGTCGGCTACTTCAGGAGCCCGGACGACGTGCTGGCCCGGCACCTGGGAGGTGTACCGCTGGTGTTGCTGGAGCGCGGCCCGCAGCAGACCCGTTTCGCGGCCGTGGGCATCGACGCCGCCGCCGGCCTCGAACAGGGCATGGCCCATCTGGTGGGCGCGGGGCATCGCAGGATCGGCATGCTGGACGGGGTGCACGGGCCCGGCCCGCGCAGGGCGGCCTTCCTGGAGCAGGTCCGGCGCTACGGTCTGCCGGTCGACGACAGCTGGATCGCGCTGTGTGCCGAGCACAGCGTGGCCGGGGGCGAGGCCGCCATGGAGCGACTGCTGAACGCCTGCCCCGACGTCACCGCCGTCTTCGGCTTCAACGACCTGATCGCGGTCGGCGCCATGCGCGTCGCCCGGCGCCGGGGCCGACGGGTGCCGGAGGATCTGGCCGTCCTGGGCTTCGACGGCCTGTCGCTGGGCGAGCTGGTGGAGCCCGCCCTGACTACCCTGCATATCGACAAACGGCGGCTGGGACGGCTGGCCGTCGAACAGGTCGCCCGCCTACGCGCAGGCGAGGAACCGCTGCGGGGCGCCGACGCCTGGGTGGTCCCCGAGCTGGTGGTGCGGACGTCGGCCTGAGTCCGGGCACGCCTCGCGGCAGGGCTGGTGCTTCGACTTGAGGCCCGGGAGCCGGGTACGCCCCGACGTGCCGCAATTGCCTTTCCTCCGGCCCGGATACTCGACGGCAATGTTCACGTGCATGCTCACGGACTCTCGCGAATGAGGGCGGGGGCGTTGACGAGCGTGATCCCGTTGGTCGTCGTGTTCCTGATCGGGGCGCGGCACTTCTTGCGGGACCTGGCGGCGGGGGCGACGAAGATGTGAGCCCTCCGCAGGAGAGATCTCCCCGCATGTGAGCCCTCCCGAATACACGCCGGGCGCCCCTTCGACCGGGGCGCCCTGGACGTCGTGCCGCGGACTCGGGTTTCTACAGCGCCTGGGCCGCCGGCTTCACCATGCCCCGCACCGTGCGGGACTTCACGAAGTCGCCCATGGCCGTCATCTCCCACTCACCGGAGAACTGCTTGATCAGCTTGGCCATCATCACGCCCGTCTGGGCCTCGGCGTTGGTCAGGTCGAAGCGGACGAGTTCCTCGCCGGAGGCGGCGTCGATCAGCCGGCAGTACGCCTTGGCGACCTCGGTGAACTTCTGGCCGGAGAACGAGTTGACCGTGAAGACGAGTCCGGTGACCTCCTGGGGGAGGCGCCCGAGGTCGACGGTGATGACCTCGTCGTCCCCGCCGCCCTCGCCGGTGAGGTTGTCGCCGGAGTGACGGATCGCGCCCTGCACGATCTGGAGCTTGCCGAAGTAGCAGCTGTCGATGTGGTTGCGCTGCGGGCCGTAGGCGATGACCGAGGCGTCCAGGTCGATGTCCTTGCCGCGGTACGCCGGCTCCCAGCCGAGGCCCATCTTGACCTGGGAGAGCAGGGGGCGGCCGCCCTTGACGAGGGACACGGTCTGGTTCTTCTGGAGGCTGACGCGGCCCTTGTCGAGGTTGATCTTCCCGGCGCCGGGCGCGGGGGGCGCGGGGGGCGCGGGCGGCGCGGGCGGGGCCGGGGGAGCGGCGGGGGCCTGGGGCGCCGGGGGAGTGACCGGGGGCTGCATGGTGGGCTGAGGTGGGGCGGCGGGGGCCGCGGGGGTGGCGGCCGGGGCCGGTTCCTCGACCGTGACGCCGAAGTCGGTGGCGATGCCGGCCAGGCCGTTGGCGTAGCCCTGGCCGACCGCGCGGGCCTTCCAGGCGCCGTTGCGCAGGTAGACCTCGACGATCACCAGTGCCGTCTCGGTGCCGAGCTGCGGGGGTGTGAAGGTGGCCAGGACGCTGTTGTCGTCCGCGTTACGGATGGTGGCGGTCGGTTCGATGCCCTGGAAGGTCTGGCCGGCGGCGTCCGGGCTGGCGGTGACGACGATCTTCTCGATGCCGGGGGGTACGGCCGCGGTGTCGACCGTGATCGCGTCGGGGCTGGTGCCGCCGCCCGAGCGGTAGGTCACGCCCGGGCCCTGGGGCTGGTTGTAGAAGATGAAGTCGTCGTCGGAGCGCACCTTGCCGTCGGCGGTGAGCAGCAGGCCCGATACGTCGAGCCGCACCGGGGCGGCGACGTCCACCGTCACGCGCGCGGCGGGGAGAGGGATGTTCGAGCCGGGGGTCATAGCTGTCATGCCGGGTGAACGAGCGGGGGCGTTTTACCGTTCCCTTACCTGGCGACCATTTGGCGGATGCGGCCCGGCGAGGCAAGCCCAACGTTTCTCGCCCCCGCCGCCCCTACCCGTCCCATCCCTGGGAGCTCCGCCCCCAGACCCCCTGATCGGCCCTCCGGGCCTCGTCCTCAACGCCGGACGGGCTGAAGGGCCTAAAGGGGCGCGGGGAACTGCGCGACCAGCCCGCACCGGGGCCGCACCCGGAGGACGACCCGGGGTCGAAGGGGCGGAGCCCCTGGGGATGGGATGGGTAGGGGCGGCAGGGGCGGAGGAGCCTACGGGACCACCACGATCTTGCGGCCGACCCCCGATGCGAACTGTTCGAGGGCCTGCGGGTACCGCTCCAGCGGGATCCGGTCGCTGATGAAGATCTCCGGGTCCAGGACCCCGTTCGCGAACAACTCCGCCGCCCGCTCGAAGCTGTGGAGGACGGCCATGGAGCCCGTGATGGTGATCTCCTGGTTGTAGATGCGGTACGGGTCGATCGTCACGCGGGTCGAGTAGTCGGCCACCCCGAACTGGAGGAAGGTCCCGGCCTTGGCCACCCGGTCCAGGCCGTCCTGGATCGCGGCCGCGTTGCCGGTGGCGTCGACGACGAGGTCCCAGCCCTGGGGACGGTCCAGTTCGTCGGGGTCGGCGGCGGATGCCGAGACGCCGAGCCGGCGTGCCGTCTCCAGACGGGCGGGGTTCACGTCCACCACGTCCACGCTCGCCGCCCCCGTCCGCTTGGCGAGCTCCAGCATCATCAGGCCCATCGTGCCGGACCCGTAGATGAGGACGTGGGCGCCGAGGCGGGACTGGAGGACGTCGTAGCCGCGGACCGCGCAGGACAGGGGCTCGACCAGGGCCGCGTCCTGGGTGCGGACGTGCTCGGGGAGCCGTACGCAGTTCGCCACCGGGGCCACCGCGTACTGCGCGGCGCCTCCGGCCGTGGTCACGCCGATCGCCGCCCAGCGTTCGCAGAGGTTGTTGTGGCCCGTACGGCAGTAGCGGCACTCGTAGCAGTACAACGACGGGTCGACCGCCACCCGGTCGCCGACCGACAGCTCCGTGACCTGGGTGCCGACCCCGACCACCTCGCCCGCGAACTCGTGTCCGGGCACGATCGGCAGCTTGGGCGCGAACTCGCCCTGGAGGATGTGCAGATCGGTGCCGCACAGGCCGCAGGCCGCGACCTCGACGACGACCTCGCGCGGGCCGGGTGTCGGGTCGGGGACCTCGGCGACGACTGCCTTGCCCACGGACTCGATGACGGCGGCCTTCATTTCACGGCTCCCAACGACAGGCCCTGGACCAGCTTGTCCTGGGCGGCGAACCCCGCGGCGAGCACCGGCAGGGAGATGGCGAGCGACGCGGCGCACACCTTCGCCAGGAACAGGCCCTGGCTGGTGATGAAGCCGGTCAGGAAGACGGGGGCTGTCTCCGCCACCACGCCGGTCAGCACGCGGGCGAACAGCAGCTCGTTCCAGCTGAAGATGAAGCAGATGAGGGCCGTCGCGGCGATGCCCGGGAGGGCTATGGGGGCTACGACGCGGGTCAGGATCGTCGGTAGCTTCGCTCCGTCCACCCTCGCCGCCTCGATGATCGCGACCGGGATCTCGGCCAGGAAGGAGTGCATCATCCACACCGCGATCGGCAGGTTCATGGAGGTGTAGAGGATGACCAGCAGCCAGATGTTGTCGAGCATGTCCGTGTTCTTCGCGAACAGGTAGAGGGGCAGGAGGCCTGCCACGGCCGGCAGCATCTTCGTGGAGAGGAAGAAGAACAGGACGTCCGTCCACTTCTTCACCGGGCGGATCGACAACGCGTACGCCGCCGGGAGGGCCAGGACCAGGACGAACAGGGTCGACGCGAGCGACGCCACCGTCGAGTTGATCAGCGCCGGCCAGGGGCTCGCGCCGCCGCCCGCGCCGAAGAACTCGCGGTAACCGTCCAGCGTCAGTGACGCGGCGAAGGACGGCGGGTTGGTCGCCGCGTCCTCCTCGGAGTGGAAGGACGTCAGGGCCATCCACGCGATCGGCAGGAAGAACAGGATGCCGAGCAGCCAGGCCACCAGGCCGAGGCCAACTCCCTTGCGGCGGCTGCGTGTTCCGAGTCGTACGGCTGCTGCACTCATGCGCGTGACGCCTCCTCGCGGAACAGGGACGACACCACGCGCAGCGCGAAGGTCGCGATGATGATCGAGCCGATGACCACCAGGACGCCCGCGGCCGAGGCGAGGCCGTTCTCGTGGGCCTGGTAGAAGCTCTGGTAGACGGTGTAGGGGAGGTTCGCCGTGCCCAGGCCGCCGGATGTGATCGTGAAGACCGCGTCGAAGTTCTGGACGATGTAGATCGAGCCCAGCAGGGCGCCGAGTTCGAGGTAGCGGCGCAGGTGCGGGAGCGTGAGGTGGCGGAAGATCTGCCAGTCGCTCGCGCCGTCGACGCGCGCCGCCTCGATCTGCTCGTGGTCACGGCTCTGCAGGCCGGCCAGCAAAATCAGCATCATGAACGGCGTCCACTGCCAGACCAGGGAGGCCTCGACCGCGAGGAGCGGCGTGTTGGAGATCCAGTCCGGCTGTGGGCCGCCCACATAGTGCAACAGCCCATTGAACAGGCCGTATTCAGGGTTGTAGAGCACATGTTTCCAGAGCAGGGCCGCCGCCACCGGGACCACCAGGAACGGGGCGATCAGCAGGGTGCGGACCACCCCGCGGCCCTTGAACCTGCGGTCCAGCAGCAGGGCGAGCACCAGGCCGATGACCAGGCTGGCCAGCACCACCGCGACCGTCAGCAGCACGGTCGTCCAGACCGAGTGGCGCAGGTCGGCGTCGGTGAGGACCTCCTGGTAGTTGCCCAGGCCGGCGAACTTCCGGGCGTCCGGGTAGAGGGAGTTCCAGTCGAAGAACGAGATCACCAGCGTGGCCACGAACGGCAGCTGGGTCACCGCGATCATGAAGATCAGGGCGGGGAGCAAGGGGGCCCGGGTCGCCCAGGCGCGCAGCCGGGCGGAGGACGGACGGGTGGTGCGTACCGGAGTCGTGGCCACCGGGGCCGTGGTCGTCGCTGTCATCGCCCCTCGTACTCCTCGGAGATCTTCTCGGCGAGCTGCTGGGACTTCTTCAGGGCCGAGTCGACGGACTGGCGTCCGGCGATGGCCGCGCTGATCTCCTGGGAGACCTTGGTACCGAGGTCGGTGAACTCGGGGATGCCGACGAACTGGATGCCGGGCGCGGGGCGCGGCTGTACGCCGGGGTCGTTCGGGCGGGCGCCCTCGATGGCCTCCTTCGTCATCTCCTGGAAGGCGGCCGCCTCCTGGCGGTACGCCGGGTTGGCGTAGGTGGAGGCACGCTTGCCGGCCGGCACGTTGGACCAGCCGATCTCGTCGCCGACCAGTTGCTCGTACTGCTTGCCGGACGCCCAGGACACGAACTTCCAGGCGTTGTCCGGGTTGCGGGAGGCCTGCTGGATGCCCCAGGCCCAGGTGTAGAGCCAGCCGGCGGACTCCGTCTTCTCCACGGGCGCGGGTGCGTAGCCGACCTTGCCCTTGACCGGGGACTTCGCCGACTCCAGGGAACCGGCGGCGGAAGTGGCGTCGTACCACATGGCGACCTTGCCCTGGGTCATGTTGTTCAGGCACTCGGCGAATCCGGACTGGGCGGCTCCGGACTCGCCGTGTTCGCGGACCAGGTCGACATAGAACTTCGTCGCCTTCTCCCACTCGGGGGAGTCCAGCCGGGCCTTCCAGTCCTTGTCGAACCAGGTGCCGCCGAAGGTGTTCACGACGGTGGTGAGCGGTGCCATCACCTCGCCCCAGCCGGGCAGTCCGCGCAGGCAGATGCCCTTCATGCCGGGCTCGGCGCCGTCCGTCTTCGCCGCGAGGTCCGCCACCTGCTGCCAGGTGGGGTGCGCGGGCATCGTCAGACCCTCCTTCTCGAACACGTCCTTGCGGTACATCAGGAAGGACGACTCGCCGTAGAAGGGCTGGCCGTAGAGCTTGCCGTCGTCGCCGGTCAGGGACTGGCGCATCGGCCTCAGGACGTCCTGCTCGTCGTATCCGGGGTCCTTGGCGACGTACGAGTTCATCTCGTGCAGCCAGCCGTTGCGGGCGTAGATCGGTATCTCGTAGTTGGAGAGGGTGGCGACGTCGTACTGGCCGGCCTGGTTGGCGAAGTCCTGGCTGATCTTGTCGCGGACGTCGTTCTCGGGCAGGACGGTGAAGTTGACCTTGATGCCGGTCTCTTCGGTGAAGCGGGGGGCGAGTTTCTGCAACTCGGTCATCTGGGGGTTGTTGACCATCAGGACGTTGATCGAGTCGCCGCCCGACCCCGCCCCGCCGGCTCCGACCCAGCAGCCGGAGAGCAGCGGGGCGAGCAGCGTCCCTGCGGCGGCCATGGCGAGCGTGGCTCGCGGTGGCCGTCGTCGGCTCTGGGTTCGCATGGATCGCTCCTGGACGATTAGGGGACGATTGGGGGAAATCGGGAGATAAGGGGTGCGTGGGGGCGTGCGGAGGCCCCCTGGGGAGTGGGGTCGGTTGTCAGACGCGGATGACCTGGGGGCCCTGAAGGGAGTAGCGGTGGGCCTCGGCCGCCGGGAGAAGGGTGCTCGTCACGATCGTCTCCAGTGCGCCGATGTCGGCGAACCGGCAGAAGCTGACCGCTCCGAACTTGGTGTGCACGCCCGCGAACACCGCGCGGCGCGAGGCCCGGATCGCCTGCGCCTTGACCTCGCTGACGGCCGGGTCGGGGGTGGTCAGGCCGTGCTCGCGGGAGATGCCGTTGGCGCCGATGAACGCCAGGTCGATGATGAATCCGGCCAGCATCTTCGTCGTCCAGTGGTCGACGGTGGCGAGCGTGCCGGACCGTACCCGGCCGCCGAGCAGCAGCACGGAGACCTGCTCGGCCTCGGCGAGGGCGCCCGCGACGGGAAGGGACGCGGTGACCACGGTCAGCGGCCGGTCGGTGGGCAGGGACTCGGCGATGAGCTGTGGGGTGAAGCCCTCGTCGACGAAGACGGTCTCGGCGTCCCCGAGCAGCTCGGCCGCCGCGGCCGCGATCCGGCGCTTCTCGGGGACATGGCTGGTGGCACGGAAGGCGAGCGTCGTCTCGAAGCCGGCGCTCTCCACGGGGTAGGCGCCGCCATGGGTGCGGCGGAGCAGTCCGTGGTCCTCCAGGACGCGTAGATCCCGCCGTACGGTCTCCTTGGCCACGCCCAGTTCGGCGGCGAGCGCGGTGACGTCGACGGAGCCGCTCGCGCGGGCGGTGCGGACGATTGCGCGCTGGCGTTCCTCCGCGGTTCGGTTCATGGTCGTCACCTGCCTTCTCGCTGGGCTGCCCGTTCGGGCCCTGCTGTGGGCCTTGGGGGAAGTTCTACAGCGGGTGCGGGGTGGTGACCAGGTCTGTTACGGGGGTGATACTGCCCGGTGTGTGCCCGTTCGGTCTTGTGTGTGCCCGGGGCGGACTCGGAGCTCGGGGGGTGCGGTCGTGTGGTGGCTGCTGGCGCGTCGTGGCTGGTCGCGCAGTTCCCCGCGCCCCTTGGGTGGGTGGTGGTGCCGTGTCCTGGCCTGCGGGAGGCGAGCCCGGGTTCTGCCCGAATACGGCGGCGGGCGGGCCCGTTCGGTGCCCGCCCGCTGTCCGTGACGACTCTTTCCGGTCAGTACGGCCAGATCGGGGGGTCGCTGATGAACTGGCCGCCCAGGTAGGCGTGCGCGATGTTGTCCGGGTCCAGCTCGCCCTGCTCGGCGATGAGCTTCTCGGCGTAGGGCTCGGAGTCGTCCTGCGGGTCGTAGCCGAGGGAGCGGGCGGTGGTCAGGTCCCACCACAGGCGGGTGTTCGCGGAGGAGCCGTAGACGACCGTGTGCTCGACGTGCTCGGCGGTCAGGGCCGCGTGGAAGAGGCGGGCGCCGTCGGCCGGGCTCATCCACACCGAGAGCATGCGCACGCTGGTGGGCTCGGGGAAGCAGGAGCCGATGCGCACGGACACCGTCTCCAGGCCGTGCTTGTCCCAGTAGAACTGCGCGAGGTCCTCGCCGAAGGACTTGGACAGGCCGTAGAAGGTGTCCGGGCGGCGCGGGGTCTCGATGGGGATGAGGGGGTCGTCGCCCTGGGGGCGGGGCGTGAAGCCCACCGCGTGGTTGGAGGAGGCGAAGACGATCCGTCCGACGCCCTCCTCGCGGGCGGCCTCGTACAGGTTGTAGGTGCCCTCGATGTTGGCGCGCAGGATCTTCTCGAACGGGGCCTCCAGGGAGATGCCCGCGAGATGGATGATCGCGTCCACGCCCCGTACGGCCTCGCGCAGCGCCTCCCGGTCGCCGAGGTCGGCGACGATCGCGTCCGGCTCGCCCTCGATGGGGTGCAGGTCGAGCAGCCGCAGCTCGTAGCCGTACGCCGGGAGCAGGTCCCGCATCAGGGTGCCGAGGCCGCCGGCGGCGCCGGTGAGCAGAACGGTGCGGGGCGCTGGCATCCTCGGTTCTCCTTGAGTCATCGGCCTCATGCATGCCTGGTATTCACATTCATGGACCAGTTAAGGATCTCTACCCACTTTCGTCAAGGGTGGCAGAGGTATCGTTCATAAATGTAAACTCCGATCAGAAACCTGCACTCGCCCGTTCTCTTCCAGGGAGAGCCCGTGACGCCTGCCCCCCTCGCCGCACGCCTCAGCGTCCCCGGCGGGCCACTGTTCTTCCCCGTCACCGCCTACGGCCCCGACGGCACGGTCGACCTCGACACCTACCGCACCCATGTGCGCCGGGGCGTCGAGGCGGGGGCCGCCGCCGTGTTCGCCTGCTGCGGCACCGGGGAGTTCCACGCGCTGACGCCCGAGGAGTACGAGGCGTGCGTCCGGACGGCCGTCGAGGCGGCCGACGGACGGGTACCGGTCGTCGCGGGCGCCGGGTACGGCACGGCGCTCGCCGTGCGGTACGCGCGGCTCGCCGAGGCGGCCGGGGCGGACGGGCTGCTCGCCCTGCCGCCGTATCTCGTCGTCGCCGGACAGGAGGGGCTGCTGCGGCACTACCGGGAGGTCGCGGCGGCGACCGCGCTCCCCGTGATCGTCTACCAGCGCGACAACGCCGTGTTCACCCCGGCCACCGTCGTCGAGCTGGCCCGCACGGACGGTGTCATCGGCCTCAAGGACGGCCTCGGCGACCTGGACCTCATGCAACGCATCGTCAGCGCCGTACGCTCCGAGGTCCCCGGCGACTTCCTCTACTTCAACGGCCTGCCGACCGCCGAACAGACCCAGCTCGCCTACCGCGCGATCGGCGTCACCCTCTACTCCTCCGCCGTGTTCTGCTTCGCCCCGGAGATCGCCCTCGCCTTCTACCGGGCGCTGGAGGCGGGCGACGACACGACCGTCACCCGCCTCCTGGACGGCTTCTACCGCCCGTTCGTCGAGCTGCGCGCCCAGGGCCGCGGATACGCCGTAGCCCTGGTCAAGGCCGGCGTACGGATGCGCGGCCTGGACGTGGGGGAGGTCCGGTCGCCGCTGCACGAGCCGGGCGAGGATCATGTGAAGCAGCTCGCCGAGATGGTCGAGCGCGGCTACGCGCTGCTGGAGAAGGAGCTGGAGGACACCAAGTGAAGGCGTCGACATTCGTCTACCCCTGGGACATCAACGGAGACCCGGAGGCGCCCGGCAGGATCGCCGCGCTCGGCGTGCGACAGGTGACGCTCGCCGCCGCCTACCACTCCACCCGAGCCCTCACCCCGCGCCACCCGCGCCACCGCATCGTCACCGCCGAACACGCGGCCGTGCTGTACCCGACGGACGACCGGTGGCAGGGCCGCGCGCTGCGCCCGTACCCGGCCGGTGACTGGGCCCCCGGCGACGCCTTCGGCGAGGCGGCCGCCGCGCTCACCGCCGCCGGTCTGGAGGTGCACACCTGGGTGGTCCTCGCCCACAACTCCCGCCTGGGCGCCGAGCACCCGGACACCTCGGTCGTCAACGCCTACGGCGACCGCTACCCCTGGGCCCCCTGCATCGCACAGCCCGCCACGCGCGCGTACCTCGTCGAACTGGCCGCCGAGGCCGCCGTACGGCCCGGAGCGCGCGGCACGGAACTGGAGTCCCTCGGCTGGTACGGCCTCGAGCATCTGCACGCGCACGACAAGACCGGCGGGGTGCCGCTCGGCGACGCCGGGATGTACCTGATGGCGCTCTGCTTCTGCCCGACCTGCAAGGAGGGCTACGGCGCCCAGGGCCTGGACGCCGACGAGCTGGCGGCCGCCGTACGCGCCGGTCTCGAACCGCTGTGGCAGGGCACCGTCGCCGACGAGGGCTGGGCCGACGTCGAGAAGCTGCTCGGCGAGTCGAACGCGGCGGCCACGCGCGCGTGGCGCGACGAAACCGCCCGCACGCTCCAGGAGACCGCGGTCCGCGCGGTCCGCCAGGCCGCCCCCGACGGCTTCCAGATCCTGCTGCACGCCGACCCGGTGACCTACCACGTCGGCGCCAACCCCGGCGTCGACCCCGCGCACATCCTCTCCGTCGCCGACGGCGTGGTCGTACCCTGCGCCGGCGGCCCCGCCCTGCTGACCCCCTTCGCCGAACAGGGCCGCGAGGGCGCGGTCATCGCCGCCAACCTCGGTGTGGTCTCCGGCATGGGCGGCAGCCCCGGCACCCTCGCGTCGGACGCGGCACGCGCGCGTGAGCTGGGCGCCACCGAGATCCGGCTCTATCACGCGGGGTTGGCGTCCGACGGGGACCTGGTGGCCGTACGCGAGGGACTCGCCGCCCTCTGACGCAGCAGCGGTACGGCGGCCAGCAGCCAGACCGGACCCAGGACGGCCGACAGCAGCCGTACGTCGAAGAGTTCGACCAGCGCCGCCCCGGCGGCCAGCCCGATGACGTTCGGCGTGAAGACGAGCGTGTTGGCGGTGGCCGCCGTACGGCCGAGCAGGGCGTCCGGCGTCTCGCGCTGTACGGCGGTGAGCGCGGCGACCAGCACGCACGGCAGGCCCGCGCCGATCGCCGCGCTGCACGCCAGGGCCACGGGGTCGGACGGGACGGCCCGCAGACCGGCCGCGACGGCCGCGAGGGCGATGCCGTACGCGGCGAACCGGCGCTCGCCCAGTCGGCGCAGCGCTGCGCCGGACAGCAGCCCGATCACCACCGACCCGGCGCCCTGGACGCCGTACAGCACACCGGCGTACGCGGGGGCGTGCCCGAGGTTGTCGATGACGGCGTAGATCAAGGCGCCGTTGAGGCCGGCGCAGAGCATGGTGGCGCCGCCAGCCAGGACGAGGGGGCGCAGCCGGGGGTGCGTCCAGAGGTGGCGGGCCCCCTCGGCGGTCCGCTTCCGCCAGCCGCCCTGCGGCGGCTCGGGCCTGCTCTCGCGGACGCGGAGGCCGGCGTACAGCCCGGTCGCGGCCACGAACGTCACGGCGTCGAGCAGGGCGACGCTCGCACCGCCGTACGCCGCGTAGACGGCGGCACCGGCCGGCGGGGCGAGGAGTTTCATGCCCTCGGTGGCCGTCATGCGCAGCCCGTTGAAGTCGCCGCGCAGGGGTGCGGGCACGGCGGAGGCGACGAGGGCGGACTCGGCGGCGTCGTGGACGACGCCTGCGGCGCCGTAGACGAACAGGACCGCGAAAAGGAGCCAGAGGCGGTCCGGGGAGTCGACGGTGAAGAGGGTGAGCAGAAGGGCGGCCGGCAGGAGGTTCGCGCCGATCAGCAGGGGTTTGCGGCGGGTGCGGTCGGCGAGCGTGCCGAGGAGCGGGCCGGCCAGGGCGGGCGCCCACAGGGCGAGCATGCACAGCGCGGCCAGGCCGTCGGACCCGGTGAGGTCCTTGACCCAGACGCCGGACACCAGCCACAACGCCGAGGTGCCGAAACCGGAGACCACGGCTGCGGTGAGGTAGAGGGCGGCGTCGCGGTCGCGCAGGACGCGGGGGAGGGTCGTCGTCATGCCATGCCATCGTGCGGCTAAGGCGGGGGCCCGGGGATGGGGGAAGTTCCCTGGATGTGGAGGGGCGCGAGCGGCGTGCGACGGGGGCGCGTCCAGGGTGAACAGTGCGCCAATTCCTTGTGTGCGACCGCAATTTGATCGTGACTCGGGAATGGATCACAAGGTAATGTTCAGGCAAAGAGGCGCTGCGGTGGTCAAGGGAGCCGCGGCTCGACCGCGCTTGAAGGAGGCAATGGTGTTCGATCTCCGGACCGAGGCCGAAATGAGGCTGTTCTCGGAAAAGACGGCCAGGGAACTGGCTCTGAAGAAGCGGCGGGAAGAGGGCGTGGAGTCCGAGGAGTCGACGACCGCGGAGACGTCGACCGCCGTTGCCGTGGAGCCCGTCTGCTGACATCGGTCGCCGTTTCCGGTGCCGGCCGATGAGTTTCGCCGGCGCCGTCGGTCCACCCTCCAGGACCAGATCTGTGAGGAGCCGGACCATGACCGACACGAGCACCCTCGACCTCGGACCGCAGACGCGTGTCATCGCCCGTCTCGCCGACGGTGTCGCCGATGACCAGCTGTCGGGGCCGACGCCCTGTCCGGAGCTGGCGGTGCGGAATCTGCTGGGGCACCTGCTCGGGCTGACCGTGGCCTTCCGCGACGCCGCCCGCAAGGACCTCGGCGTCACGACCGACACCAGCCCCGACTCCGCCGTACCGGACATCGGGCCCGGGTGGCGTGCGGAGCTGCCCAAGGTGCTGGACGAGCTGGCCGAGGCGTGGCGGGACCCCGGCGCCCGGAGCGGGATGACCCGCGCGGGCGGCCTGGACCTGCCGGGCGAGGTGGCGGCCGCTGTGGCCGTGGACGAGCTGGTGGTCCACGGCTGGGACCTGGCCCGCGCGACCGGCCAGGAGTACACCCCCGACCCCGCCGCGTTGCAGGCCTCGCACGACTTCCTCCTCGCCGCCGTCGACGACCCCGGCCGAGGCCAGATCTTCGGTCCCGTGGTGCCGGTCCCCGCCGACGCGCCCCTGCTCGACCGGGCGATCGGCCTGAGCGGACGGGACCCGGGCTGGGGGCCCGAGCGACGCTGACCTAGCCGACCTGATGCTCCACCCGATGCCGCAGATATTCGTCGGGGTGGGTACGCGCGATGTGCACCGCCTCCGCGACCAGGGCGTGGAGCTCGGCGGGGTAGTGGCGCGGGTTCAGAGGCAGCCCGGGGAGGATGCAGCGGCGTACGTCGAGGTCGTCGTTGTCCACGAACGCACGCAGCGTGGCCTCGTGCCAGGCGGCGCGGAGGTCGGCCACGGCGTCGAACTCGGCCTTGCTCCCGGGCGTCGGCACACGCGTCTGCCCGCCACGGAATCTCAGCGGCGCCTGCGCCCAGTACCAGGCGCGGGCCGCTCCGGCGCGCTCGCTGTCGGTTCCCGACCGCACATACCCGATCAGCGCGGCCTGCACCCGCCGGCGGCCGAACACGGTCACCGCGGCCTCGACGAACAGCCGGTTGTGGCTGGGGTCGGGATCGAGGACCCCGGTGTGCAGCAGCGGCTCGAAGAGCTGGTCGGCAAGGGCGTCGACGTCGCGCAGCGCCCGCCGGAACGCCATCCGTGCCTGCCCCTGCCACTCCCGGTCGAACGGCACCCCTGCGGGGAGGTCGACTTCCATCAGCCGGGCCAGTTCGGCCAGTTGCAGACGGAACGCCGACGACCGGTCCCGCGGTCGGTCGGGAAGCGGTGCGAACGTCATCGGGTGTGTCCTCCCTGAGGGGGTCCGTCGGAGCAGCGTAGGCCCGCGGTCCCAACTTCCTTTGTCAGAAGCATTGACGAACCATGCGCCCCTTCCTACCTTCATCGCGTCGTACTTCGTACGTCATATATGAGACGCGATACGTGAGATCCCATACGCGAGAGCCATCCCGCGAAGATCCGAGAGGCGCGCATGACCTCTGTGCCCACGCCGATCCCCTCGCGCACGCAGTTTGTGCTGGAGGAGATCAAACGCCGCATCCTCACCGGGCAGTTGACGCCCGGTCAGGCCCTGGTGGAGACCGAGCTCGCCGCGCAGTTCGGGGTGTCGAAGACCCCGGTCCGCGAGGCGCTCAAGACACTGGCCGGGACCGGTCTTGTCGTGATGAGCCAGTACAAGGGCGTCACGGTGCGCATGGTGGACGCGGACATGGCGCGCGAGGTCTACGACGTGCGGCTGCTCCTCGAACCCGAGGCGCTCAAGCGGGCCGTGCGACGAGGCGCCTCCCTGGACGCCGCCCGGGACGCGCTGACCCGCGCCGACGCGGCCGACGACACCGCCGAACGCTCCCTCGCCAACCGGGAGTTCCACCGCGCGCTCTATCTGCCGTGCGGCAACCCGCTGCTCGGCCGGATGCTCGACGAGGTCCGCGACCAGGCCGCCCTCGTCTCGGCCGTCGCCTGGGCCGCCTCGCCCTCCTGGGACCGGGAGGCCGGCGAGCACCGGGAGATCCTGCGGCTCGCGCTGGAGGGTGACGCGGACGGCGCCGCGCGCGCCCTGCACGCCCACATCGCGTCGTTCGTGCAACGGGCCTTCCCCGACGCGGAGGTAGAGGCCCATGGAGAGGACGGTCCGGCATGACCACGACGTTCGAGACCCAGCGGACGGCCCTGGCCGACGTGGTGGCGATCCCGGTGACCCCGTTCACCGAGGACGGCCACGTGGACCAGGACGCCCACCGGGCCCTGCTGCGTCGACTGCTCGACGGCGGCATCACCACGCTCACCCCCAACGGCAACACCGGCGAGTTCTACGCCCTCAGCCCCGAAGAGCGCCGTCTGGTCACCGAGCTGACCGTCGAGGAGACCCGCGGCCGTGACGCCGTCCTCCTCGTCGGCGTCGGCCACGACGTGCCCACCGCCATCGCCTCCGCCCGGCACGCCCGCGAGCTCGGCGCCCAGATGGTGATGGTCCACCAGCCCGTCCACCCGTACGTCTCCCAGGACGGCTGGGTCGACTACCACCGCGCCATCGCCGAGGCCGTCCCTGAACTCGGCGTCGTCCCGTACATCCGCAACGACCGGCTCGCCGGCGCCCGCCTCGCCGAACTCGCCGACGACTGCCCGAACGTCATCGGCGTGAAGTACGCCGTGCCGGACGCCGCCAGGTTCGCCGCCTTCGCACGGGACGCGGGCCTGGAACGCTTCGTCTGGGTCGCCGGACTCGCCGAGCCCTACGCCCCCTCCTACTTCTCCGCGGGCGCCACCGGCTTCACCTCCGGACTCGTGAACGTCGCTCCGTCCGTCTCGCTGAACATGATCGAAGCGCTTCGATCCGGGGACTACCCGGCCGCCATGAAGGTCTGGGAGCAGATCCGCCGCTTCGAGGAACTGCGCGCCGCGAACGGCTCCGCCAACAACGTCACCGTCGTCAAGGAGGCCCTGGCCTCCCTGGGGCTGTGCCGCCGGGAGGTGCGCCCGCCCAGCCGGGAACTGCCCGAGGACGAGCGCGCCGAGGTCGCCGCCATCGCCGCCGGGTGGTCGATATGACCGACGAAAAGCGCATGAGCCCGGAGGAACTGCGCAGCCACCAGTGGTACGGCACCGAGGGCCAGCTGCGTACCTGGTCGCACAACGCCCGGATGCGCCAGCTCGGTTACGAGGCGGAGGAGTACCGGGGCCGCCCGGTGATCGCCATCCTCAACACCTGGTCCGACATCAACCCCTGCCACGTCCATCTGCGCGAGCGGGCCGAGGCGGTCAAGCGGGGGGTGTGGCAGGCCGGGGGCTTCCCGCTCGAATTCCCGGTCGCCACGCTCTCGGAGACGTACCAGAAGCCGACCCCGATGCTCTATCGCAACCTGCTCGCGATGGAGACGGAGGAACTGCTGCGGTCGTACCCGATCGACGCGGCGGTCCTGCTCGGCGGCTGCGACAAGTCGACGCCGGCGCTGCTCATGGGCGCCGCCTCGGCCGACGTGCCGTCGATCTTCGCTCCCGCGGGGCCGATGCTGCCCGGCCACTGGCGCGGTGAGACCCTCGGCTCCGGCACCGACATGTGGAAGTACTGGGACGAGCACCGCGCGGGCAACCTGACCGACTGCGAACTGCGCGAACTCCAGGGCGGGTTGGCACGTTCGCCCGGGCACTGCATGACCATGGGGACCGCCTCCACGATGACCGCGGCGGCGGAAGCCCTCGGTATGACACTGCCGGGCGCCTCCTCGATCCCGGCCGTCGAATCCGGGCACGAGCGGATGGCCGCCGCCTCCGGGCGCCGCGCCGTGGAACTCGCCTGGACCGGGCTCAGGCCGTCCGAGATCCTCACCCGCGAGGCCTTCGAGGACGCCGTCACCACGGTGCTCGGGTTGGGCGGCTCCACCAACGCGGTCATCCATCTGATCGCGATGGCCGGCCGCGCGGGCGTCAAGCTCACCCTCGACGACTTCGACCGCATCGCCCGCACGGTCCCGGTCCTGGCCAACGTCCGGCCCGGCGGACAGACGTACCTCATGGAGGACTTCTACTTCGCCGGCGGACTGCCCGCCTTCCTCTCCCGGATCACCGACCTGCTGCACCTGGACCGGCCGACCGTCAACGGCACCCTCGGCGAGCAGCTCGAAGGCGCCGTCGTCCACAACGACGACGTCATCCGCACCCGCGACAACCCGGTCGCCCGCGAGGGCGGGGTCGCGGTCCTGCGCGGCAACCTCTGCCCGGACGGCGCCGTCATCAAGCACATCGCCGCCGAGCAGCACCTGCTCAAGCACACCGGGCGGGCGGTCGTCTTCGACGACTACAAGACGATGCAGCGGACCATCAACGACCCGTCGCTCGGCATCACCGCGAACAGCGTGCTCGTCCTGCGCAACGCCGGCCCCAAGGGCGGCCCGGGCATGCCCGAGTACGGCATGCTGCCGATCCCCGACCATCTGCTGAAGCAGGGCGTACGGGACATGGTCCGGATCTCCGACGCCCGGATGAGCGGCACGAGCTACGGCACGTGCGTGCTGCACGTGGCGCCCGAGTCGTACATCGGCGGACCGCTCGCCCTCGTTCGCACCGGGGACACGATCACGCTCGACGTCGAGGGCCGTTCCCTTCAACTCAACGTGGACGACGAGGAGTTGGAGCGCCGCCGGGCCGAGTGGGCAGCGCCGCCGGCCCGTTACGAGCGCGGTTACGGAGCGCTCTACAACGAGCAGATCACGCAGGCCGACACCGGCTGCGACTTCGAATTCCTGGCTCGCCCGGGCAAGGTACGGGACCCCTACGCCCTCTAGGGGCGCGGGGAACTGCGCGACAAACCACGACGCACCCGCAGCCGCCACACAACCACAAGAGGCACCCCGTACCGCGCCCTGCGCATAGAGAAAGCGCTTCCTGAACGACCTCGCACGACGTACCGAGATCGGAGACCCTGTCATGGCCCAAGCCGCAGCCGTGGCGAAACCGCCCACGCCACCCCGGCGACGCCGTGCCTCCGCCACGCCGCGCAGGCTCCCGTATCTGCTGATCGCCCCGGCGGCCCTGCTCATGCTGGGCTTCATCGCCTACCCCGTGATCAGCGTCTTCTACTACAGCCTCCAGGAGTACAACCCCACCAAACCGTGGCGGAACGGCTTCGCGGGCTTCGACAACTTCGTCCACGCCTTCACCGACGACCCGCTGTTCTGGGACACGCTGGTCTTCAGCGCCAAGTGGGTGTTCGTCGAGGTCGGACTCCAGCTGCTGTTCGGGCTGGCGCTCGCGCTGATCGTCAACCAGACGTTCGCGGGCCGGGCGCTGGGCCGCGCCCTGGTCTTCTCGCCCTGGGCCGTCTCCGGCGTGCTGACCTCCGCCATCTGGGTGCTGCTCTACAACTCCCAGACGGGCATCACCCGTTACCTCGCGGACGTCGGCATCGGCTCCTACGGCACCAGCTGGCTGTCGGACACCTCCACGGTGTTCTCGGCGGCGGTGGTCGCCGACCTGTGGCGCGGCGTGCCCTTCTTCGCGATTCTGATCCTCGCCGACCTCCAGTCCGTCTCGAAGGACCTGTACGAGGCCGCCGAGGTCGACGGGGCCAGCCGGATCAAGCAGTTCTGGCACATCACGCTGCCCCATCTGAAGGACGCGATCGTCCTGTCCACGCTGCTGCGCGCGGTGTGGGAGTTCAACAACGTCGACCTGCTCTACACGCTGACCGGCGGCGGCCCGGCGGGAGTCACCACGACCCTGCCGCTCTATATCGCCAACACCAGCGTCGACGCGCACAACTTCGGCTACGCGTCCGCCCTGACCACGGTCGCGTTCGTGATTCTGCTCTTCTGCTCGATCGTCTATCTGCGGCTGAGCAAGTTCGGAGGTGAGGACAAGTGAGCGTGAAGGAAGCCACGAAGGTCGCGCCGGCGCCCGTGAGTGCTGCCGCTTTTGAATCGCCGGGTGCGAAGAAGAAGCGGAACCGCTCCTGGGACGAGGTTCCGCGCTGGCAGATCTACCTCCCGCTGTCGATCTACCTCGTCTTCACCCTCATCCCCTTCTACTGGATCCTGCTGTTCTCCCTGCGTCCGGCCGGCTCGACCTCGCTCGTGCCCTGGCCGATGACGTTCGACCACTTCGAGAAGGTCTGGACGGAGCGGAGCTTCGGGACGTACTTCCAGAACAGCGTCCTCGTCGGCGTCGTCACCCTGCTGATGACGACCCTCGTCGCCCTGGCCGGCGGCTACGCCCTCGCACGCTTCAACTTCAAGGTCAAGCGCGCGTTCATGCTGGCCCTGCTGTGCTCCCAGTTCGTGCCGGGCGCGCTGCTGCTGGTGCCGTTGTTCGAGATCTTCGCCGAGCTCCAGATGATCAACTCGCTGGGCAGCGTCATCATCGCCGAGACGGTGTTCCAGCTACCGCTGTCGATGATCCTGATCAGCAACTTCATCAAGAACGTGCCGTACTCCCTGGAGGAGGCGGCCTGGGTCGACGGCTGCAACCGGATGACGGCGTTCAGGATCGTCGTCCTGCCGCTGCTGCGGCCCGGTCTGATCGCCGTCGGCTCCTTCGCCTTCGTGCACTCCTGGAACCACTTCCTGTTCGCCCTGATGTTCCTCAACAACCAGGAGAAGCAGACCATCCCGGTCGGGCTCAACACGTTGATGGGGGCGGACAGTGTGGACCTGGGCGCGTTGGCCGCCGGCGGCATCATCGCTGCGGTGCCGGTGGTGATCGTGTTCGCGTTCATTCAGAAGTGGCTGATCACCGGGTTCAGCGCGGGGGCGGTGAAGGGATGAGACTCCGTCGGATCAGCCTGGTCGCTGTGTTGTTGCCGGTACTCGCAGCTGGTAGTGGCGCGATGGGTGGTTGGTCGTCTGCTGCGCCGTCGGGGCTGGTCGCGCCCCGCGGCGGAGCCGCAGATCGATACAGCCCCGCGCCCCTTTCCGGCGCTGCCGCTGACGTCTCTCTCAGTGACTTGGGCCGCGAGACCCTTCCCCTCAAGGATGGCTGGGCCGCCGTCGACGGTGGTACCACGGGGGGTTCCACTGCCGACGACGCTCACGTCTTCACCGTACGCAACCGCAATGAGCTCGTTCGAGCTCTCGACGGTGGCAGCGCCACGCCGAAGATCATCCAGGTCGCCGGCACCATCGACGCCGACACCGACGACGACGGCGACCACCTGGACTGCGCCGACTACGCCACCGACGGCTACACCACGAAGAAGTACCTGGCGGCCTACGACCCCCGCACCTGGGGTTCCGCCAAGCCCAGCGGTCCGCAGGAGGAGGCCCGGCAGGCGTCGGCGGCCCGGCAGGCCGGGCGGATCGAGCTGGCCGTCGGCTCCAACACCACCCTCGTCGGCCTCGGTGACAAGGCCGTACTGAAGGGCGCGAGCCTCCAGCTCAAGGGCGCCGACAACGTGATCGTCCGCAATCTCGAACTGCGCGACGCCTACGACTGCTTCCCCCTCTGGCAGCCCAACACCGGCGGCCTCGGCGACTGGAAGACGGCGTACGACAACATATGGCTGCGCGGCGCCACACATGTGTGGATCGACCATGTGACCCTCAGCGACAAGGGGCACCCGGACGCCGAGGAGCCGACCCACTTCGGCCGCAACTACCTCCGCCACGACGGCCTGCTGGACATCACCAACGCCTCCGACCTGGTCACCGTCTCCTGGAGCCGGTTCGCCGACCACGACAAGGCGATCCTGATCGGCAACGGCGACACCGCGACGGGGGACAGGGGCAGGCTGCGGGTCACCCTGCACCACAACGAGTTCGAGTCCGTCGTCCAGCGCGCCCCGCGCGTCCGCTTCGGCCAGGTGCACCTCTACAACAACCGGTACGTCGTCCCGGCCGACGCCCACGACTACCGCTACTCCCTCGGCGTGTCGACCGAGTCCGCCCTCTACGCCGAGAACAACGCCTTCACCACCCCCGGCCACATCGAGGCAGCCGACCTGGTCAAGAGCTGGAACGGCACCGCCCTCCACCAGTCCGGCACCCTCTTCAACGGCTATCCGGTGGACTTACTGGCCATCCACAACGCCTACAACTCCGGCAGCGAGCGTGATCTCACGGCAGACGTCGGCTGGACACCTACCCTGCACACAAAGATCGACAGCGCCGCCACGGCCGACCGTGAGGTGGCACGCGGCGCGGGCGCAGGGAGGATCCCATGAGCACTGCCGTACCCGTCGTCCTCGCAGGAGCCCGTGGCCACGGCCGCTGGCACCTGGACAACATCCGCCGGCTCCAGGACAAGGGGATCGTCCGGCTCGCGGGGATCTGCGAGCTGACCCCGCTGGGCGCGGACGAGCTCCCCGACGGCCTGGGAACGCCCGAGCAGTCCGCCGACTTCGGCGCGCTGCTGGACTCCACCGGCGCGAGCGTCGCGGTGATCTGCACACCGATCCCGACCCACACCGACCTGGCGTTGACGGCCGCCCGCAGGGGCGTGCACATCCTGCTGGAGAAGCCGCCCGCCCCGTCGTACGCCGAGTTCCGCCGCATGGCCGACGGGGTGGCCGAGGCCGGGGTCGTCTGTCAGATCGGCTTCCAGTCGCTGGGCTCGCGCGCCGTGCCCGCGATCCGGGAGCTGATGGCCGAGGGCGCGATCGGCGAGATCGCCGGGATCGGCGGGGCCGGTGCCTGGGCGCGTGCCGAGGCGTACTACCGGCGGGCGCCCTGGGCGGGCAAGCGGCGGCTGAACGGCGTCGACGTCATCGACGGCGTACTGACCAACCCGCTCGCGCACGCCGTCGCCACCGCCCTCGCGCTGGGCGGCACCGTGCACGCCGAGGACGTCACCGCCATCGAGACCGAACTGCTGCGCGCCAACGACATCGAGTCCGACGACACCTCCTGCGTCCGTGTCACCACCGCGCACGGCCCCGAGGTCGTCGTCGCCGCGACCCTGTGCGCCGAGGACCCCGACGAGCCGTACGTCGTCGTCCACGGCGACCGCGGCCGGATCACCTTCTGGTACAAGCAGGACCGCGTCCTCCTCCAGCGCGCCGGCCACGGCCCCGAGGAGTTCGAGTACGACCGCACGGACCTGCTGGAGAACCTCGTCGAGCACCTGACCGACGGCGCTCCCCTGCTGGCCGCTCCCGACGCGACCGGCGCCTTCATGAAGGTCGTCGAGGCGATCCGCCTGGCCCCCGACCCGACCCCGCTGCCGGACGGCACCTGGCACCTGCTCCCCGACGAGCAGCGCCGGGTCGTGCCCGGCATCGACGGCCTGGTCGCGGCCGCCGCCGACACCCTCGCCCTCTACTCCGAGCTGGGCGCCGCCTGGGCGCTGCCGGCGAGAACGAAAGAGGTGAGCACCTGATATGACCCCCCACGACCACGCGGTGCTGCGCGTCGCGGGCCGCCCCGTCGGCCGGTACGTCACCCGGCCCGAACTGCCGCCGAGGCTCTCCCCACGCCCGTATCTGCACCCCGTCACCACCCTGGCCGGCACGGCGGTCACCGAACTCAGCCCCGCCGACCACATACACCACCTCGGCGTCGGTGTCGCCGTTCCCGACGTCGAGGGGTCCAACTTCTGGGGCGGACGCACCTACGTCCGCGGCCAGGGCCCGACCGAACTGGACAACCACGGCGCCCAGCGGCACACCGCCTTCCAGCTGCGCGACCCCGACGGCTTCGTCGAGGAACTGCGCTGGGTGGCCTCCGGCGCCGAGCTGCTGCGCGAGCGCCGTACGGTCGCGGCCACCGAACTCACCGACTTCGCCTGGGCGTTGGACTTCACCTTCTCCCTGACCAACGTCACCTCCGGCCCGCTGTCCATCGGCAGCCCCGCCACCAACGGGCGCCCCGGCGCGGCGTACGGCGGCTTCTTCTGGCGGGCCCGCAAGGAGGACTCGGCGCCGGACGTGTTCACCGTCGACCGCGAGGGCGAGCAGGAGATCCACGGCACCCGCGCCCCCTGGGTGGCGCTCACCGGCTCCACCTGGACGCTGATCTTCGCCGGGGCCACCGAGCAGACCCGCCGGGACCCGTGGTTCGTGCGCGCCGAGGAGTACCCCGGCGTCGGCTCCTCGCTCGCCTCCGAGGAACGGCTGCCGCTCCCGGCCGGCGAGACCGCCGTACGCCGGATCGTCACCGTCGTCGCCGACGGCCGGATCAGCCGGCTCGAAGCCTCCTCCCTGGTCCGCAAGGCGGTGAGCCCGTGACCGGCGAGACGTACACCAACCCCGTCCTGAACGCCGACTGGTCCGACCCGGACGTCCTCCGCGTCGGCGACGACTTCTACCTCACCGCCTCCAGCTTCGGCCGCGCCCCGGGCCTGCCCCTGCTGCACTCCCGCGACCTGGTCAGCTGGACCCTGGTCGGCCACGCCGTCGACCACCCGGAACCGGCCGAGGAGTTCGCGACCCCCCGGCACGACTGCGGCGTGTGGGCCCCCTCCCTCCGCCACCACGACGACCGGTTCTGGATCTTCTGGGGCGACCCCGACCAGGGCATCTTCCAGGTCAACGCCGCCGAGATCCGCGGCCCCTGGACCCGCCCGCACCTGGTCAAGGCCGGCAAGGGCCTCATCGACCCCTGCCCCCTCTGGGACGACGAGACCGGCGAGGCCTACCTCGTGCACGCCTGGGCCAAGTCCCGGTCCGGCGTCAAGAACCGGCTCACCGGCCACCGTATGCACCCCGACGGCACCGAACTCCTCGACGACGGCAAGCTGATCGTCGACGGCGACCGCATCCCCGGCTGGTTCACCCTCGAAGGACCCAAGCTCTACCGGCACGACGGCTGGTTCTGGATCCTGGCGCCCGCCGGGGGAGTGGAGACCGGCTGGCAGGGCGCGTTCCGCTCCCGCGAGTTCTTCGGGCCGTACGAGGAGAGGATTGTCCTCGAACAGAAGGACACCGACGTCAACGGCCCCCACCAGGGCGGCTGGGTGCGCACCCCGTCCGGTGAGGACTGGTTCCTGCACTTCCAGCAGCGGGGCGCCTACGGCCGTGTCGTCCACCTCCAGCCGATGCGCTGGTCCGCCGACGGCTGGCCGGTGCTCGGCGACGACGGCGCCCCCGTCGCCGTACACCGCAGGCCCGACCTCCCGCCGCAGCCGCCCGCCGCGCCCGCCACCGACGACGACTTCCCCGGCGGACGCTTCGGCCGCCAGTGGTCCTGGACCGCCACCCCGCGGGACGGCTGGGCCACCCAGCACTCCGGCGACGGGCTCAGGCTGGCCTGCGTCCGCTCGGCCGACGCCCATGACCTGCGGAAACTGTCGAACATCCTCACCCAGCGACTGCCGGGCACGCCCTGCGCGGTCGAGGTGGAGCTACGGCTGGACAGCGAGGAGCCGGGCGCGCGGGCGGGGCTCGCGGTGCTCGGGGACGCGTTCGGCTGGATCGGGCTGCAGCGGGGCACGGACGGACAGGCGGAGGTGGTGCACCGGTTCGCGGAGGGCGTCGCGGAGCGGGAGCGGGACGCCGCACCCGCGCGGCCCGCGCCGGAGGGGCGCGTGCGGCTGCGGATCGAGATCGGGGCGGGGGCGCGCTGCCGGTTCTTCCACGACGTGGGGGAGGGGCTGATCCCTTCCGGTCCGGTCTTCGCGGCCACCCCCTGGCGCTGGGTCGGCGCCCTGCTCGGCCTGTTCGCCCTCGCGCCCGTCGGCCCGGGACACGCCGGCGCGGCAACCTTCTCGCACTTCAGGATCGACCCCCTGTAACGCACCTGACCCGTAAGCCTGTTGGGACCCGTAAGCCTGTATGGAGCCGCAATGACGCAGCACCTTGATAGCAAGCGCTTGCACAAACCGGGGCAAGGCAAGGTCCTGGCCGCCGTGCTCGGCCTCGTCGCCGCGCTGAGCCTCGGGGCGATAGGCGAGGCGAGGGCCGTGAGCCCGACGACGGCGACCCCCGCCTCCGCCGACCGCTGGAGCGACCGGCCGCACGGTTTCGCCTCCCTCGCCGGAGGCACGACCGGCGGGGCGGGAGGCAAGGTCGTCACCGTCACGGACCAGGCCTCGCTGGCCGAGTACGCGGGGGCAAAGGAGCCGTACATCATCCGGGTGTCGGGGTCGATCGACGTCGAGCCGTTCGGCTCGGACATCGTGGTGGCGTCCGACAAGACCATCGTCGGCGTCGGCGACACCGGCGAGATCGTCCACGGCGAACTGCACCTCAACCCCGGCACCAGCAACGTCATCATCCGCAACCTGACGATCCGCGACTCCTACGTCGAGGGCGACTGGGACGGCAAGTCCACCGACTTCGACGCCATCCAGATGGACACCGTCGACCACGTCTGGATCGACCACAACCGCTTCACGCACATGGGCGACGGACTCCTCGACATCCGCAAGGACAGCCGGTACATCACCGTCTCCTACAACCAGTTCGCCCACCACAACAAGGCGTTCGGGATCGGCTGGACCACCAACGTCCAGACGGAGATCACGATCGACCACAACTGGTTCACGGGCACCAAGCAACGCAACCCGTCCGCCGACAACTGCGCCTACGCCCACCTCTACAACAACTACGTCTCCGCACAGGTGGCCGACGCCGACCCGACCTGGACGTACGGGAACTGGTCGCGCGGCAGGACGCGGATGGTCATCGAGAACGGCTACTACGACGGTGTCCAGCACCCCTACCAGGCCGACGCCACCGCCGAGTTGGTGCAGCGCGGATCGATCCTGAAGAACGTCAGCGGACGGCAGGACGCGTGGGGGACAGCCTTCGAACCGCGTGACTTCTACGACTACCGGCTGGACCCGGCGGCCGAAGTACCCGCGCTGGTGAAGAGGTTCTCCGGACCGCAGCAGCGGATCGGCACCACCCTGCACGTCCCGGCCGACTACCCGACCGTGCAGGCGGCCGTCGATGCCGTGCCCGACCGGAACGCCGTGCCGGTGACGATCGCCGTCGCGCCGGGGACCTACCGCGAGAAGGTGTTCGTCCCGGCGGGCAAGCCGAACCTCGTCCTGCTGGGGACCGGACGGGACCGCTCCGACACCGTCATCGTCTTCGACACGCCCGCCGAGTACGGCGGTTCGACGGGCAGCGCGACCGTCCGTATCGCCGCGCACGACGTCACCGCACGCAACCTCACCTTCAGCAACGACTTCGACGAGGCCGCGGTCGAGCTGAAGGGAGAGCAGGCCCTCGCGATGAAGACGACGGGCGACCGGATCGTCTTCGAGAACACCGCCTTCCTGGGCAACCAGGACACGCTGATGGCCGACAGCCCCAAGCTGGACGTGATCAACCGGGTCTACATCCGGGACTCGTACATCGAGGGCGACGTCGACTTCGTGTACGGGCGGGCGACCACGGTGGTGGAGCGGTCCGTCATCCGGGCGCTGAGCCGGGGGTCGGACACCAACAACGGCTACATCACGGCCGCCTCGACCTGGACCGGCAACCCGTACGGCTTCCTGATCACCCGGTCGAGGATCGTGAGCGACGCTCCCGACGGGACCTACCACCTCGGGCGGCCCTGGCACCCGGGCGGCGAGCCGGCGGCGGTCGCGCAGGTGCTGATCCGGGAGACCGAGCTGCCCGCCGCGATCAAGTCCTCCCCGTGGACCGACATGGGCGGGTTCTCGTGGAAGGACGCGCGGTTCGCGGAGTACCGGAACTTCGGACCGGGGGCGGCCGTCACCGCGGACCGGCCGCAGATGAGCAGGGACGAGGCGCGGGTCCACACCGTCGCCGACTACCTCCGGGGCACGGACGGCTGGGCGCCGTACGCGCGCCACTGAGACCCCCACAACCGCATATCTCCACTCGATCCAGAAGTGCTTGATCCAGACGAAGAGAGCCGAGCAATGAAGAGCAGCATTCGCAGAAGCAGGCGCGCCGCCGTGGCCGTCGCTCTGGGTTCCGTCCTCGCCCTGACCGCCACCGCCTGCGGTGACGACGGCAGCGGCGGCGGGGGCGGCGACAGCGGCGCCGAGGGCAGCGGCAAGGGAGAGATCGTCTTCTGGGACAACAACGGCGGTGTCCGCACCGACAGCTGGAAGGAGATCATCGCCGACTTCGAGAAGGCGAACCCGGACATCAAGGTCGAGTACGTCGGGATCCCGTCCACCGACTACCAGTCCAAGGTGGACACCGCCATCCAGGGCGGCGGCCTGCCGGACGTCGGCGGCGTCGGCGCGGCGATGCTCGCCGGCTTCGCCGCGCAGAACGCGCTGGAGCCGCTGGACGACCGGCTCGCCAAGTCCTCCCTGAACGGCAAGCTCAACGAGGACATGGTCACCTCGTTGAAGGCCGCGGGCGGCGGCGACGACAAGCTGTACTCGATACCGACCTCCGCGAACAACGGCGTGCTGTACTACCGCACCGACCTGTTCAAGAAGGCCGGGCTGGCGGAGCCGACCACGTGGGACAACTTCTACACGGCCGCGGAGAAGCTCACCGACTCCGGCAAGAACGAGTTCGGTTACACCATCCGCGGTGGCGCCGGTTCCATCGCGCAGGCCCTGGACGCGATGTACGGGCAGTCCGGGATCACCTCCTTCTGGGTGGCCGGCGGGGAGAAGACGACCGTCAACGACCCGAAGAACGTGGCCGCGCTGGAGAAGTACGCCGCGCTCTACAAGAAGGTCACTCCGGCCGCCGACCTCAACAACGACTTCACCAAGATGGTCGCCCAGTGGGATTCCGGCACGATCGGGATGCTGAACCACAACCTGGGGTCGTACCAGGACCATGTGAAGGCGCTCGGCACGGACAAGTTCCGGGGTATTCCGCAGCCGGTCGGCTCCGCCGGTAAGCGGGTTCAGGTGTCCAACCCCGTTGACGGGATGGGGCTGTTCAAGAGCTCCAAGAACAAGGAAGCCGCCTGGAAGTTCATCGAGTTCGCCACGTCGAAGGCGGAGAACTCGAAGTTCAACGAGGCGGCGGGGCAGGTGCCGTCCAACAACGACGCGGCCAAGGATGCGTGGATCTCCAAGGCCGAGCCCACGAAGTTGGCTGCCGCCGCGTTGACGGACGGGTCGACGACGATTGTGCAGCTGCCGTACTACCTGCCCGACTGGAACACCATTTCCAAGGCCGACAACGAGCCGAACTTCCAGAAGGTGCTGAACGGGGACCTCAGTGCCAAGGAGTTCCTGGACACGATGGCCGGTCAGCTGAACGAGGCTCAGGCCGAGTGGAAGGAAAGGAACGGCTGAGAGGTCGGTGGCTTTCTCTGTGCGACCGGCCGCGGGTTGTGTGGCTGGTCGCGCAGTTCCCCGCGCCCCTAGGTGGGACAACTCACCCCTGCTGAAAGGCACCGCTGTGTCTCTTACCCGCAGACAGGTCAGTCTGGCGGCCCTCGCCGCCGCCCCCCTCGCCCTCGCGGTCACCGGTACCGCCCAAGCAGCGCAGCGCCATCGCACCCGCACTGTCTTCATCGCCGGCGACTCCACCGCCGCCCAGAAATACGCCGACGCCGCCCCGGAGACCGGGTGGGGCATGGCGTTCCCCTTCTTCTTGCGCAAGAACCTGCTCGTCTCCAATCACGCGGTGAACGGGCGTAGTTCGAAGAGCTTCGTCGACGAAGGCCGACTCGACGCCATTCTCCAGGCCATCCAGCCCGGTGACCTGCTGCTGATCCAGTTCGCGCACAACGACGAGAAGGTCGCCGATCCGACCCGGTACACCGAGCCCTGGACGACGTACCAGGACTATCTGCGGCTGTACGTCGAGGGCGCTCGGGCTCGTGGTGCGCGGCCGGTGCTGGCCACCGCTGTGGAGCGGCGGAAGTTCGACGCCGACGGCAACGCCGTGCCGACCCACGGCGACTATCCGGTGGCGATGCGTGCGCTCGCGCAGGAGGAGCGGGTCACGCTGCTCGACGTCCAGGCCCTGTCCCTCGCGCTGTGGCAGCGGATCGGGGTCGAGGGGACGAAGACGTACTTCAACTGGACGGCGACGGAGCAGGACAACACGCACTTCAATCCGCCGGGCGCCATCGCCGTGGCGCGTCTCGTGGCACGGGAGCTGCTGCGGACGCGTGTGCTCGCCCCGCAGGACGTGCGCCGGCTCGGCGAGGAGATCCCGGAGACCTGGATCACCTGGCCGCAGGCCGCCGCGTAACCATCCCCGAACCGCAGAAAAGAGAACCGCACAATGAACGCACATGTATGGCATGGGCATGTCACAGCAAAGTCCGCTGTGCTGATCGGCTGCACCGCGCTCGTTCTCGGTCTCACCGGCGCCAGCGCCGAGGCGGGCCCCCGCGAGCTCGGCCGGCAGGTGCTCGGCGCGAACGACGGCTGGGGGTCGGAGGGCGCCGGGACGACCGGCGGGTCGGCCGCCGACGCCGAGCACGTGTACACCGTCACCACCTGGGCGGAGTTCAAGGCCGCGCTGAAGGCCGGCGGTGACGCCCCGAAGATCATCAAGGTCAAGGGCATGATCGACGCCGTCTCCGAGGGCTGCGAGGCCTTCGTCACCGACGGCTACGACCTCCAGCAGTACCTCAAGGACTACGACCCGGCCGTCTGGGGCAACGACGAGGTCGCCAGCGGCCCGCAGGAGGACGCCCGGGTCGCCTCCGCCGCCAAGCAGGACACCGAGATCAAGGCCAACGTCCCCAGCAACACCACCATCGTCGGCGTCGGCCAGAACTCCGGCATCCTCGGCGGCAGCCTCCAGATCAAGGGCGTCTCGAACGTCATCATGCGCAACCTCACCATCGAGGCGCCGCTGGACTGCTTCCCCAAGTGGGACCCGACCGACGACAACAAGACCGGAGCCTGGAACTCCGAGTACGACGCCGTGGTCGTCTACGGAACCGACCATGTGTGGCTCGACCACAACACGTTCACCGACGGGCGCTACCCCGACAGCGAGCGGCCGGTCTACTTCGGCAAGGTCTTCCAGCAGCACGACGGGCTGACGGACATCGTGCGCGGCTCCAACTACGTGACCGTGTCCTGGAACCGCTACCAGGACCACGACAAGAACATGCTGATCGGAAACAGTGACGGCCTCGCCACCACCGACAGCGGCAAGCTCAAGGTCACCATGCACCACAACCGCTTCGAGGGCATCCTCCAGCGCTCCCCGCGCGTGCGGTTCGGACAGGTCGACGTCTACAACAACCACTACGTGGTGACCGAGGAACAGAAGGACGACTACTACGTCTTCGGCGTCGGCATCTCCTCGCAGCTGCACGCCAGCGACAACGCCGTCTCGCTGCCGGCCGGCGCGAGCGTCGGCAAGGTCCTGAAGAAGTGGAACGAGTCGCCGCTGACGGCCGAGAACAACTACGTCAACGGCAAGTTGACCGACCTCATCGCCGTCCACAACGCCGAGATCCCGGGGGAGACCCTCCAGTCCGGCGCGGGTTGGAAGCCGACCCTGCGGACCAAGGTCGACAACCCCAAGGCACTGCCGGGGATCCTCAACCGCTGCGCGGGCGCCGGCCGCCTGCACTGACCCACCGCCGCCGGGCCGGGGCGCGCAGCCCCGGCCCACTGCGAAGGAGCACCCGCATGCCCTCGCCCCACCGCCGACTCCCCGTGTCCCTGTCCAGAAGGGGGTTCCTGCTCGCGAGCGCCGGAGCCGGAGCCGCCGTCGCGGTCGCGTCGGTCCCCGCCCGAGCCGCCGCCCGACCCCGCCCCCTCGGCCGCTACGGCTCCCCGGCCGCCCGCCTGACCCCGCAGACCCTGTACGTCGACGCGTCCGGCCAGGGCGACTTCACCTCCGTCCAGGCCGCCGTCACCGCCGCCGGCGGCAGCGGCTGGACGCTGGTCATCGCGCCGGGGACGTACCGGGAGACCGTCGCCGTCGACGTGACCCGTACGGAGATGACCTGGCTCGGCGCCGGTGACGACCCGCGTGACGTCGTCATCGTCTACGACAACGCCGCCGGGACGCCGAAGCCCGGCGGCGGCACCTACGGCACCACCGGCTCCGCCACCACCCTCGTCCAGGCCGCCGGCTTCACGGCCCACCGCATCACCTTCGCCAACGACTGGCTGCGCGCCGACCACCCCGGCGTCTCCGGCACCCAGGCCGTCGCCATCAAGGTGCAGGGCGACCGCGCCGCCTTCCACCACTGCCACTTCCTCGGCCACCAGGACACCCTGTACGCCGACTCGATGGCCCTGACCGCCTTCGCCCGCCAGTACTACTCCCACTGCTATGCCGAGGGCGACGTCGACTTCGTCTTCGGCCGGGCCACCGCCGTCTACGAGCACTGCCACTTCCGGACCCTGACCCGCACCGACCTGGCCTCGGCGCCGTACGGCTTCGTCTTCGCGCCCTCGACGGCGGGCGCCAACCCGCTCGGCTACCTGGTCACCGGGAGCCGTGTCAGCAGCGAGTCCCCCGACGCCTACTACAAGCTGGCCCGGCCCTGGGTGCCGAGCTCCGACACCACCGCCCGGCCCTCGCTCGTGGTGCGGGACACCTGGCTGGGCCCCGGCATCGACGCGGTCGCGCCCTACGCCAACATGTCGGACGCCTTCCCCTGGCAGAACCAGCGCTTCGCCGAGTACCGCAACACCGGCCCGGGCGCCCGGATCACCGTCCCGGAGAACCGGCCCCAACTCGCCCGCGAGCAGGCCGAGTCGGTGACCCGAGAGGCCTACCTCGGCGACTGGCGGCCATGGCGGGAGGGGTGCTGACATGCTGGGCAGACGCACCCTCCTCGCCGGCGTCACGGCCGGACTCGCCGTCGCCGTCGCCGGCGGCCGGCCCGCCTTCGCCGAGACGCCGCGCGCAGGCCGCCGGGTCCTGCACGTCCGCCCCGGCGACTCCGTCCAGGCGGCCGTGGACGCGGTGGACGGGCCCGGCCGGACGATCGTCGTGCACCCGGGGACCTATCGCGAGGTCGTCCAAGTCCCCGTCAGCGCCGTCGATTTGACGCTGCGCGGCGCCTCCCGCGACCCGCGTGACGCCGTCATCGTCTTCGACAACGCCAACGGCACCCCCAAGCCCGACGGCTCGGGCACCTACGGCACCGCGGGCTCCGCCACCTTCAGCTCGGCGGCGCCCGGACTCACCGTCCGCGACCTCACCCTGGCCAACGACTGGCTGCGCGCCGACCACCCGGACATCACGGGGACCCAGGCCGTCGCCGCGTACCTCACCGGCGACCGCACCCACTTCGAGAACGTCCGCCTCCTCGCCCACCAGGACACCCTCTTCGTCGACACGTCCGCGCTCGACGCCTTCGACCGGCAGTACTTCCACCGCTGCCACATCGAGGGCGACGTCGACTTCGTCTTCGGCCGGGCCACGGCAGTCTTCGAGGAGTGCCACTTCCACACCCTCCAGCGGGACGTCGACTTCACCCCCAAGGGCATGGTCTTCGCCCCGTCCACCGCCCGCGCCAACCCGTACGGCATCCTCGCCCTCCGCTCCCGCATCACCTCCGGCGCCGAGGACGGGGCGTACAAGCTGGCCCGGCCGTGGGTGCCGACGTACGAGACGAGCGCGTGGCCGTCGCTGGTCGTGCGGGACACCCGGATCGGGCCGGGGATCGACCCCGTCGCGCCTTACACCAACATGCGGGAGGCGTACCCCTGGCAGACCATGCGCTTCCGGGAGCACCGCAACACGGGCCAGGGAGCGGTGATCACGGTTCCGGAGAACCGGCCTCAACTGGCCTCTGCCGAGGCCGAGGCGCATACCAAGGAGACCTACCTGCGCGGCTGGCGGCCCCATGCGTAGAGCCGCCGCCCTCCTCGCGTGCGCCTGCCTCGTTGGGGCCGCCGCGCCGGCCTCCGCCGCCGAGCGCGGCCCCGCCGGCTGGGGCGCCGGCACCACCGGTGGCGCGGGCGGCACGACCTGGACCGTGCACACCCGCGCCGAGCTCAAGGAGGCCCTGGCGGGCGGCGGCGACCCGACCGCGCCCAAGGTGATCCACGTCGTCGGCGCCATCAACGGACACGAGAGCGACGACGGTTCGCTGCTCGGGGAGCAGGACTACGCGCCCGGGTACGACCTGGCGAAGTACATGTCCTGCTTCGGCGAGGACGGTGCCGAGTGGTCGGACACCCGCCACGACTACTGCAAACAGCAGCGCCGGCTCCGGCAGACCGGGTCGAACAAGGAGAAGGCGCAGATCCAGCTGACCGTGCCGAGCAACACCACGCTGGTGGGTACGGGTGACGACGCCCGGCTCCTCGGGGTCTTCCTGACCGTCAACACCGGCACGAACATCGTGGTCAGGAACCTTCGACTCGAAGCACCCGTCGACCACTTCACCAGCTGGTCACCGGACGACGGCACCCAGGGCAACTGGAACGCCCGCTTCGACGCGCTGACGGTCATCACCGGCAAGAACCTCTGGATCGACCACTGCACCTTCACCGACGGCCGCTTCCCCGACCGCACCGCCCCCCTCGGCTTCCACGGCGAACGCGTCCAGCGTCACGACGGGCTGCTGGACATCGAGGACGGCTCCGACTTCGTCACCGTCTCCGACAGCCGTTTCGAGGACCACGACAAGGCGATCCTCGTCGGCTCCGGCGACGGACGCGGTGACCGGGACCGGGGGCATCTGAAGGTGACGTTCCTCCGCAACCTGTTCGAAGACATCGTGCAGCGCGGGCCCCGCGTCCGCTTCGGGCAGGTGCACGTCGTCAACAACCTGTACGTGTCCCGGGGCCGGGCCCCTCTCTACGCCCTCGGCGTCGGCGTCGAGTCGGCGCTCTACTCCGAGCGCAACGTCTTCCGGCACGACGCGATCCTCGCCGCCTACGGAGGCGAACGCTTCCACGACACCGGCTCCTGGCTCGACCGCCGTCCGGCCCGTCTGGAAGCGGCGGCCGCCGGTCTCGGCCTGACCGACGACGTGGGCTGGGACCCGGCCGACGTGTACGACTACCGGCCGCTCACCTCCGCCGCGGCGGTCGAGCGCCACGTCCTGACGCACGCCGGCACCGGGAGGCAGTATGGGCGGCCATGACGCCCTCGGGCGCAGGGCTTTCATGGTGGGCGCCGGAGCGGCCGTCCTGGCCGGGGGAGCGGTGAGCCCCGCGGAGGCCGGGGTGGTGGACGGCCCGCTGCCCGACTTCCACCCGGCGCTCAAGGCGCGGCTGAACTTCCCGCTCGCCTGGGGGACTTCACCGGTCCGCGACTTCGGGTCCTGGCGGCGCGCGGCCCGCGCCAAGGTCGAGGCGCATCTCCTCGTCGACCGCGAGGACGGGACGCCGTACGCCCCCCAGTTCACCGACGCGGACCAAGGTGACGGCTACACAGGGGAGTTGGTCACCCTCTCCCTCACCCGCCACGAACGCGTCCGCGCCGCCCTCCTCACCCCGGACGGACCCGGACCGTTCCCCGCCGTGCTGCTGCTGCACGACCACGGGGCGAAGTTCGACATCGGCAAGGAGAAGCTGGTCCGGCCCTGGTACGACGACACCCGGCTCGTCTCCGCGCAGGCCTGGGCCGACAAGTACTTCAGCGGGCGGTTCGTCGGCGACGAGCTCGCCCGGCGCGGCTACGTCGTGCTGTGCGCGGACGCGCTCGGCTGGGGCGACCGGGGGCCGCTCACCTACGACCAACAGCAGGCCCTCGCCTCCAACTTCTTCAACCTCGGCTCCTCGCTCGCCGGACTCATGGCCCGCGAGGACGCCCGGGCCGCCGGGTTCCTGGCGGGCCTCGACCGCGTGGACGCACACCGCGTCGCGGCCCTCGGGTTCTCCATGGGCGCCTACCGCGCCTGGCAGACCGCCGCGCTGACGGACGTCGTCGCGGCCACCGCCGCCGTCTGCTGGATGACCGGCCTGAAGGAAATGATGGTGCCCGGCAACAACACCCTGCGCGGGCAGTCGTCGTACTACATGCTCCACCCGGGGCTTCCCCGGTTCCTCGACTTCCCCGACGTGGCGAGCATCGCCGCACCCAGGCCGATGCTGTTCTTCGACGGCGGGCTGGACCCGCTGTTCCCCGCCGACGGCGTCCGCGCGGCCCACGACAAGCTGCGCGCCGTCTGGCGTTCCCGCCACGCCGAGGAGCGGTTGCACCTGAAGACCTGGCCCGACCTCGGCCACGTCTTCGTCGACCGCATGCAGGAAGAGGCCTTCACCTGGCTCGACGCCGTCCTGTGAACCCTCGCCTGTGCACCGTCCCCCCGCCCGCACGAGGAAGGACCCGCACTCCATGTCTCGTACCGCTCTCGCCACCCTGGCGGCCCTCACCCTGGGCGCCGGCCTGGCCGTCCTCCCCACCCAGGCGCAGGCCGCGACCGTCGTCGTCAGCAACTCGACCGACCTGGCCAACGCCATCAAGAACGCCACCGCCGGCACCGTGATCCAGGTCCGCGGCGGCACCTACTACCCGACGGCCACCCTCCAGTCCACGGCCAACGGCACCTCGTCCTCGCCCGTCCAGCTCACCGCGTACGGCTCGGAGACCGTCAAGATCGACGGCTCGAACCTCCCCGACGGCGACTGGATCTTCAAGCTGACCGCGGACTACTGGAACGTCTCCAACATCACCTTCCAGAACTCCCCGGACAGCGCGGTCGTCTGCCAGTCCTGCACCGGCACCAACTGGAACAACATCAAGACCATCAACGGCGGCGACTCCGGCTTCACGCTCACCGGCGACGGGACCGTCAACAACACGGTCAGGAACATCGACTCCTACGGGCACTACGACGCCGCCAACCACGGCGAGAACGCCGACGGCATCGCCGTGAAGTTCGGCTCCGGCACCGGCAACCTGATCACAGGCGCCCGCCTGTACAACAATTCGGACGACGGTCTGGACTTCTGGTCCTTCTCCTCGCCCGTCACCGTCGAGCACACCTGGGCCATGGGCAACGGCAAGAACCGCTGGTCCGACTCGGCCTTCGCGGGCGACGGCAACGGCTACAAGCTGGGCGGCGACGGCGAGACCGTCGCCCACGTCATCAACAACTCGGCCGCCTGGGACAACGCCGGCAACGGCTTCACCGAGAACAGCAACAAGGGCGCGATCGTCATCAACCGCACCACGGCCTACGCCAACGCCAAGTGGGGCTACTACTTCGCCACCGGCGCCGCCCGCCTCGGCAAGAACCTCGCCGTCAGCAACGGCGGCGGCTCGGTCAACAAGGGCTCGTCGGTCACCTCGGACGGCAACAACTGGGACTCCGGCATCTCGACGCCGTCGTTCGTCTCCACGGACGCCTCGTCGACGTACAACGCCCGCAGCACCAGCGGCACCCTGCCCACGACGAACTTCCTCAAGACGGGCTCGACGACCATCGGCGCCACGATGGACTGAGCATGGACCGCCTCCCGGGGCGCTTGACCCGTTTTTTGCCCTGCGGGTCTCGCGCTCACCCGGGTGACGCGCGTAGAACGTCTGTCATGCATAAGCCACTGCGAATCGCGGCCATGGCCGCCGCGTGTGTTGTCGCCGGTGCCGGCCTCTACGGCGCCGGCGCGGCCACGGCCGGCCAGTCCACCGCGAACAGCACCCACGAGCCGTACAACATCGGCGTCCTGGTCAAGGACATCGACACCTACTACGGCACCACCCTGGACGCCAACGGCGTCTACCAGGCGTCGGCGAGCAGCCAGTACGCCAAGGACCTCGCGGCCATCGACCGCGCGGCGAGGAAGCAGATCGACAAGGCCGCCAAGAAGGCCTCGAAGAAGGGCCACAAGCCCGCGGTCGTCTTCGACATCGACGACACGCTGCTGCTCAGCCTCGACTACGAGAAGAAGACCAACTACACGTACAACGCCACCACTTGGGCCGACTACGTGAACAAGGCCGACCGTCCGGGAGTCTTCGGCAGCGCCGAACTCGTCCGGTACGCCGAGGCCAGGGGCGTCGAGGTCTTCTACAACTCCGGTCTCTCCGAGGCGCAGCGCACCGCCGCCGTCGAGAACCTGAAGAAGATCGGCGCCGATGTGAACCTCGACGCCGACCACATGTTCCTCAAGGACAAGGCCGCCCCGCCGTCCTACCTGAGCGCGTGTGCCACTCCGGGCACCTGGACCTGCACGACGGTGCAGTACAAGTCCGGCACCCGGAAGCACATCGAGCAGGACCTCGGGTACGACATCGTCGCCAACTTCGGCGACCAGTACTCGGACCTCGAGGGCGGGTACGCGGACAAGACCTACAAGCTCCCGAACCCGACGTACTACGTCAGCTGAGCCCGCTCACCGGCGTACGGGCTTGACGCCCTCCAGGGTCGGCACCACCGGCAGGATCGATCCGTCGGCCGCGAACTCCAGGCGGTCGACGGTCGTCTCCCGGTGCATGCCGTCACCGCCCGGCCTCCCGGGGCCGTTCAGGGCGAACCGGTGGTAGACGGCGTACCAGTCGTCGGTGCCGGGGGTGTTCACCACCGAGTGGTGGCCCGTGCCGAGGATGCCGTACTCGGGACGCTTGGACAGGATCGTCCCCTTCTTGGTCCACGGGCCGAGCGGGGACGGTCCGGTCGCGTAGGCGACGTGGTAGTTCTCGCTACGGGTGTCGTCCTCCGACCACATGAAGTAGTAGACGCCCTTGCGCTTGATCACGAAGGAGCCCTCGCGGAAGTTGTCCGGGGTGATGTCCCGGACCTTCGAGGCGTCGTACGACACCATGTCGTCGTTCAGCGGGACCACGTACCCGTGCCCGTTGCCCCAGTACAGATACGCCGTGCCGTCGTCGTCCGTGAAGACGGCGGGGTCGATCATCTGGCCCTTCAGCGCACCGCCCTTGGCGATCAGCGGCCTGCCCAGCGCGTCCTTGAACGGACCGGCCGGGGAGTCGGCCACGGCCACGCCGATCTGCTGCTCGGCGCAGAAGTAGAAGTAGTACTTGCCGTCGCGCTCGGCTATCGCGGGCGCCCAGGCGTATGTGTCGGCCCAGCTCACGTCCGGACCGAGGTCGAGGATGACGCCGTGGTCCTTCCAGTGGACCAAATCCTTGGAGGAGTACGCCTTGAACCGGGTCCCGCTCCAGCCCTGGAAGCCGTCGGTCGTCGGGTAGATCCAGTACTCGCCGTTCAGGTAGTGCACGTCGGGGTCGGCGTTGAGGCCGGGCAGCGTGGGGCTGTTGGTGCGCACCGCCTCGACCGTCCAGGTGCGCTTCGTGCCGTCCGCGGCCGTCACCGTGTACTTCTGCGGCTTGCGGAAGTCGCGCGGGGTGCCGGAGCGGGGGCTGACCGAGGCGCCCTCGCCGATCCACAGCTTCGGGGCGAGACGGGACAGGTCCGCGTCCGGCCCCATCGGGAGCACGACCTTCGCGGCGCCGTCCGTGACGATCGCGTACCCCTTCTGGTCCTTCGCCGTCGCGTCCACCACCGAGGCGGGGCTCGCCGGATACGCGGCCAGCAGCCGGTCGTACTCGGCCTGCGTCACCGGGATCACCGTGCCGTGCCGGGGGCTCGCGGGCAGCTGGTAGTTCTGCGAGGGGGTCCACTTGCCCGAGTCGAGGTCGGTGGTCTCGAACGGGACGTAGCCGCGGCCGCCGTACTCGTCGACGAACAGGTACCACTTGTCCTCGGTGTTCGACTTGAACACCGTCGGCCCTTCGCCGCGCTCCATCGCGCCGCTGCCGATGCAGTCGGCCACGAAGTCGTACTTCGTCGAGGTCAGCGTCGTCGACTTCTCGGCCGTGATGAACTTCGAACAGGGCGAGCTGGAGGAGGGGTCGCGCTCGTCCTTGGTGTAGCGGTAGTACGTGCCGTCGTGCTCGACCACCGTGGAGTCGATGACCGAGTAGCCGGGGTCGTCCCAGACCTTCGGGGCGCTGAAGGTGCGGAAGTCCTTCGTGGTCGCGTACAGCATCTTGTTGTACGTCGATCCGGTGTGGTCGGGGTCGTCGTCGGCGTACAGCTTGGACGCCCAGAAGACGACGAACTCACCGAGGCTGTCGTCCCAGTAGGCCTCCGGCGCCCAGGTGTTGCCCGCGCTGTCGGGCGAGACCTTCACCAGGCGCTGGTCGGTCCAGTGGACCAGGTCGGTGGACTCCCAGACCATGATGGACTTGCTGCCGTGCCGCTGGACCTGGTCCCAACTGCCGCTGCTGTTCTGGTACATCCGCAGATCGGTGGCGATCATGTAGAACTTGTCGCCCTCGGGGGAGCGGATCACGAACGGGTCGCGCAGGCCCTTCTCCCCGATCGTGGAGGTCAGGACCGGCTTCCCGGCGTTCAGCTCCCGCCAGTGCAGGGCGTCGTTGCCGCGGCTGAGGGCGTAGCGGATCTGCTCGCCGTCGGCGGTGCCCTCGCCGGTGAAGTAGGCGAAGAGGTAGCCGGCGTACTTGGGGTTCTTCACGGGTGGTGCTCCGGAGTTAGCGGTACCGGCGGTACTGGACGGGACGGTGAGGAGGGCGAGAAGCAGTGAGAGACAGGCGACTAGGAGGATTCGTGGGCGCATGTCACTCCTGTGGGGGTGTGGGGGTGTGGGGGTGTGGGGGTGTGGGGGTGTGGGGGTTCCTGTTGGGTCGTGTGCGCCTTCGGAGTCTCACCAGTGGGAAACAGCACGTCAATCGGTGAGTGGGCGATGAGAGCCGGCGAAAGTTTCGCTTGCTTTCGGTGAGGCGCGGCAACCTTCCCCCGGCATGGCGGCGACCGGATGGCAGAGGCGGGCCGGGGCGGCCCCTCCGGCCCGCTTCGTCCCCGTTGGCCCAGGAAAGGAACCACCCGTGCGTCCGAGCACCGGCCGTCACCGCAGGACCCGTACGCTCTCCATCGCCGCGGCCGTCGCCGTCGCCTCCGGAGCGGGCGGCGTCTACCTCGGCCTCTCCGACGGCGGCGCCCAGGCCGCCGCCACGACGGTCACCGTGTCCGACACCGCGGGGCTGGAGGCGGCTGTCAAGAACGCGGTCGCCGGTACGACGATCCAGGTCCGCGGCGGCACGTACACCCCGTCCGCGACCCTCAAGTCCACGGCGAACGGCACCGGTTCGGCCCGCATCACCCTCCAGGCGTACGGCGGCGAGAAGGTGAGGATCGACGGGGCCAAGCTGCCCGCGGGGTCCTGGCTGGCCGGTATCTACGGCGACTACTGGACCGTCCAGAACCTCACCTTCGTCAACTCCCCGGCCCAGGGCTTCGTCGCCACGTCGTCCGTCGGCGGCGTCTTCAAGAACCTCGTCACCGCGGACAACGGCGACTCCGGCTTCACGCTGCGCGGCGACGGCACCACGAACAACCTCGTGCAGAACCTCGACAGCCACGGCAACTACGACCCGGCCGGGCACGGGCAGAACGCCGACGGCATCGCCGTGAAGTTCGGCTCCGGCACCGGCAACCGGATCACCGGGGCGCGCCTCTACAGCAACTCGGATGACGGCCTCGACCTCTGGCAGTTCTCCTCACCCGTCACCATCGAACACACCTGGGCCTTCGGCAACGGCAAGAACCGCTGGTCCGACTCGGCCTTCGAGGGCAACGGCAACGGCTTCAAGCTCGGCGGCGGGGGTGCCTCGGTGGCCCACGTCGTCAACAACAACGCGGCCTGGGACAACACGCTGCACGGCTTCACCGAGAACTCCAACACGGGCGCGATCGTCCTGAACCGCAACACCGCGTACGCCAACGCCGAGACCGGGTTCTACTTCGCCACGGGCAAGGCCCGGCTGGCCCGGAATCTCGCGGTGGGCAACAAGAAGGCGCTTTCCAGGGTCGGGGCGTCCACCGTGTGTGCGGCGAACAACTGGGACGGTGGGGTGGCTGCTCCGGCGTTCAGGTCGACGGACGCGGCGACGGCGTATGCCTCGCGGCAGGCGAGCGGGGCCTTGCCGACGACGACATTCCTGACGACAGGGGCGTCGGCGATCGGCTCGACGATGAAGTGACTGCCGCTAAAGGCCGGTTGCGGACTGCAGGCTCGGTCGTGGCTGGTCGCGCCCGCGCGGCGGAGCCGCATCATCAATACAGCCCCGCGCCCCTTAAGGGCGCGAACGCCCCCGCCGGTCGTCACCGGCGGGGGCGTTCCACTGCTGACCGAGGGGGGCTCAGATCAGCAGGTCCTTGGGGATCGATCACTGGTACGTGATGTCAGATGCCGAGAACCGGCAAGCGGTTCCATCCGGACCGGTGCCGAGTTCCTTGGGCTCCTTGCCGCTGCTGTTGCCCTCGAAGCGGGTGCAGGTCTTGATCTTCTTGCCGCTGTCGCCGTGGACGCGGATCTTGCGCAGCGCGGCCGTGTCACCGTAGTTGGAGTTGACGCCGACGATCGATTTGCCGGGCGCGGTGACGTCCACGTCGTTGATGATGATCGACCGCTTGTACTGCGTGGAGCAGTTGCCGCAACTGCGCACCAGCTTGCCGAAGTTCTGCACCTGGAACCTGGTCACGACGAGCTTCCCGGCGCCGTTGAACTGGAGCACCTTGTCGTCGGCGTTCTTCGCGCCGCCGCCGTACACCGTGTACACGGTCGAGGGCGACTTGCCCTTGAAGGTCGCGGCGTCCTCGCCGACGTCCAGCCACCACACGTTCTGCAGCGTGCAGGAGCCCTTGCAGTGGACGCCGTCCGCGGCCGGGGAGCCGATGATGACGTTCTTGAGGGTGGCGCCGTCGGCCAGCTCGAAGATCGGGTCCTGGCCCTCTTCCTGGCCGCTGCCGCCCAGGTCGCCGGTGCCGTAGAACTTCGCGAGCTTGCCGTCGTACGTGCCCGACACCGGGATCGTCTTCGACACCGGCTTGCTGTCGGTGGGCGTCGGCCAGGCCGCGGCCGCGCCGGCCGACGACAGTAACGACGTGGTGGTGACGACGGCCGCGCCGGTGAGGCCGAGGGCGGAGACTCCGGCGATCAGCGCCCGGCGCTTCGTGGCCTTGCGGCGGTGCCGGACGCGCTGTTCGGTCTGTGCTGTCATGAACCGGTTCCTTGCGTGGAGGGGGGATCCTTGCGTCTCCTGGTCGCCACGCGTGGGGAAGGGGTTGCCGGTCCGGCGGAAACTTCGCTACGAATCCCCGTCCGCTGCCGAGTCGTTGTCGTCGTGCGCCGCGAAGTCGCCCGCCACGGACAGCTGTTCGCCGCCCGCGGTGGCCGTCATCGCATAGCGGTCGTCCTGCGCGTCCCGGCCGCCGCGCTCATGGTCGTACTGCCCGGCGAACACCCACTCGCCCGCACGGACCGTACGGCCCTCCCTGAGCACCCAGGTGTAGACGAGGAAGCCGTCCTGCTCCTCGACCGTCAGCGTGAAGTCGTCCTCGGGCAGCGAACGCCAGGCGCCCGTGTTGTTGACCCCACCGGTCTGCGCCACCGTCAACCGCACGGTGAGCGCGGTGAGTTGCTCGCTCGTCTTCAGGGTCAGGTTGCTCTGCGCCCAGAAGTCGTTGCTGTGCGGGTCCACCGAGCCGTCCGACCACAGGGGGCCGTCCTCCTCGCCCTTGGCGGCGGGCGGCGCGGCGGTGGGGGGCGGCTGCCGGGTCGGTGCACCGGTCGTCGCCCGGGACTCCGGTGTGTTCTGCGGGGTCGGGTCCGCCGGCGGGGCGGGCGGGGCCGGGGGAGGGCTCGTGGCGTCCGGGGACGGGGTCGGCGTCGGCGAGGTGGCCACCGTCTGCTGTGGGGTGTCCTCCTTCACGGCGGACGCCACCGCGTAACCGCCGACCGCGAGAACGCCGGCGACCGCGGCCGTGGCGGTCACCACCCTGGCCCAGCCGTACACGGGCGGACGGGTCGCGCGGTGGTCGCGGCGGGACTGCCCGGACGGCTCCGCCATGCCGCGCTCGATCCGGGCCAGGATCCGTGCGCGGTCGGGCTCGTGCTCCTCGGCCGCCTCGTGCAGCCGGGCGCGCAGTTCGTCGTGCACGTCCCGCCGCATCATCGGTTCCTTCCTCCGGCGCCCCCGGTGCGGGCCATGGCCGCCGCGTGCACCTTGAGCGGAGCGCCCTGCGTCCCGAGCAGCCGCTGCAGCTCGCCCATCCCCTTCGAGGTCTGGCTCTTCACCGTACCGACCGATATGCCCAGGGCGAGCGCGGTGTCCTTCTCGGAGAGGTCGAACGCATGCCGCAGCACCACACAGGCGCGTTTGCGGAACGGAAGTCTACGCAACGCCTCCTGGACGTCGACGACCCCCGCCACGTCCGGGTTCTCGGTCTTCTCCTCGCGCTGCGACCAGAACAGCGCCACCCGCCGCCGCTCCCGGACCGCGCTGCGGATCTTCGTGCGGGCCAGGTTGGCGACGACCCCGCGCGCGTACGCCACCGGATGGTCGGCCGCGCGTACACGATCCCAGCGGTGCCACAGCGCGAGCAGCGCGTCCGCCGCCAGATCGTCGGCGGCGTCCGCCTCACCCGTCAACAGATGGGCCAGGCGCGACAGTTCGGCGTAGTGGCGCTCGAAGAAGGCATGGAACTCCACGGAGGCGGCGTCGTCGACGACCGTACCCACGGGCGACCCCTCCTGCCTGCGAAGTGTCGTTTCGATCACGAATGTGGTCGTCCGGCGATCAATTCGCGATCATCCGGTCGAGGTCCGGAACTGTAGCAGCGATCGAGAGCCCGTTTCGTACGGGACTTCGAACACCGTGTGGTACGTCGCACGTGAACAGCTCTGATTCCGTAACACGGAGAAAACCTGAACCGCGTTCAACGCGGGAACAATCCAGCCAGCATCCGCACACCGATCAAGTCAGGCAGCAAGGAGCAACCGTCATGTCCGAATCCCAGAAGGTGGCCGACCGGTCAAGTGCCCCGCCGCCAGGCGTGAACAGCGTCGACCGGTACTTCAAGATCTCCGCGCGGGGCTCCACCTTCGCCCGTGAGATACGCGGCGGCTTCGCCACGTTCTTCACGATGGCCTACATCCTTGTCCTGAATCCCATCATCCTGGGCAGCGCGAAGGACAAGTTCGGCCACCAGCTGGACGCCGTCCAACTCACCACCGCCACCGCCCTGGTGGCCGCCGTCATGACGATCATCATGGGCGTCGGCGGCAACCTCCCGCTCGCGCTCGCCGCGGGGCTCGGCCTGAACGCCGTCGTCGCCTTCCAGATCGCCCCGCTCATGGCGTGGGACGACGCGATGGGACTGGTCGTCCTCGAAGGCCTGCTGATCTGTGTGCTCGTCCTCACCGGACTGCGCGAGGCCGTCATGCACGCCATCCCGCAGCCGCTGAAGCAGGCGATCAGCGTCGGCATCGGCCTGTTCATCGCCTTCATCGGCTTCGTGGACGCCGGGTTCGTCAGCCGCATCCCGGACGCTGCGAACACCACCGTGCCGGTTCAGCTGGGCGGCACCGGCCAGCTCGGCGGGTGGCCGATCCTCGTGTTCTGCCTCGGTGTCCTGCTGACGATCGCCCTGCTCGCCCGCAAGGTGAAGGGCGCCATCCTCATCAGCATCGTGACGATGACGGTCGCCGCGATGATCATCAACTCGATCGCCGACATCAAGGCCTGGGGCCTGACCACACCCGCCTGGCCCGACAAGATCGTCGACACCCCTGACTTCGGACTCATCGGCGACTTCAGCCTGTTCGGCGCGTTCGGCGAGACCACCGCCATCACCGTCGTCCTGCTGGTCTTCACCCTGGTCCTGTCCGACTTCTTCGACACCATGGGCACGGTCGTCGGCATCAGCGCCGAGGCCGGACTCCTCGACGAACAGGGCAAGGTGCCGAACCTCGGCCGGGTGCTGCTGATCGACGGCGCCGCGGCGGCCGCGGGCGGCGCCGCCTCCTCGTCCTCGGCGACCTCCTACATCGAGTCGGCGGCCGGCGTCGGCGAGGGCGCGCGCACCGGCTTCTCCAACCTGGTCACCGGCGGCCTCTTCGCCCTGGCCCTCTTCCTGACCCCGCTGCTCACCATCGTCCCGCTCCAGGCGGCCGCCCCCGCCCTGGTCGCCGTCGGTTTCCTGATGATGACCCAGGTCAAGCACATCGACTGGGACAAGTACGAGATCGCCATCCCGGCGTTCCTGACCATCGCCGTCATGCCGTTCACCTACTCGATAACCAACGGCATCGGCGCCGGCTTCGTCGCCTACGTCGTGATCAAGGTCGTGCTCGGCAAGGCGAAGGAGATCCACTGGCTGCTGTGGGGGACCTCGCTGCTGTTCCTGGTGTACTTCGCGATCAACCCGATCGAGCAGATCCTGGGCGTCAAGTAGACCTCCCCGGCTCCCGGGCCCGGGCAGACAGGACCTAGCTCTTGAGCGCCGCCTCCATCACCTTCCTGGCGACGGGGGCGGCCAGCCCGTTGCCGCTGACCTCCGAGCGCTCCGCGTTCGACTGCTCGATGATCACCGCCACGGCGACCTCCTTGCCGTCGGCCTTCCCGTAGGACGTGAACCAGGCGTACGGCGTCTTGCTGTTGTTCTCGCCGTGCTGGGCCGTGCCCGTCTTGCCGCCGACCGTCGCGCCAGAGATCTGCGCGTTCGTGCCCGTGCCCTTCTCGACGACCGTCTGCATGGCCGACTGGAGCTGCTCGGCGGTGTCGGAACTGACGATCTCCGTGGAGTCGGCGTCGTCGTCGTAGTTCTCCAGGACGTCGCCGCCGCCGTCGGTGATCTGGGACACCATGTGCGGCGAGACCAGCTTGCCGTCGTTGGCTATGGCGGCCGACACCATGGCCATCTGGAGCGGCGTGGCGGTGACGTCGAACTGGCCGATGCCGCTCAGAGCGGTCGACGCCTCGTCCATGTCAGAGGGGTACACGCTGGTGTACGCCCGCACCGGCACGTCCTGCTCCTTGTCGTTGAAGCCGAACTTCTCGGCCATCTCCCTGACCTTGTCCTGGCCCAGGGCGACGGCCATGCTCCCGAAGACGTTGTTGCAGGAGTACTGCAGGGCGACCCGGATCGAGGCGTTCTCGCAGGGCGCGGACGGGTTCTCGTTCCCCAGCTTGTCGCTCGACTGCGGCAGCGGGTACGGGTCCGGGCTGTCCGTCTTCTCGTCCACCGACGAGTACAGCCCGTCCTCCAGCGCGGCCGCCGCCACGACCAGCTTGAACGTCGAACCCGGCGGCAGCGGCTGGCGCAGCGCGCGGTTCGTCATCGGCTTGTCGGAGTCCTTGGTCAGCTGCTTCCAGACGTCCGAGTCGCCCGTGGTGATCCGGGACGGGTCGTACGACGGAGTGGAGACGACCGCGAGGATCTTCCCCGTGGCCGGGTCGATCGCGACGGCGGCGCCCTTGTTGTCGCCGAGCGCGTCGTACGCCGCCTTCTGGACGTCCGGGTCGATCGTCGTGATCACGTTGCCCGGGTCGGACCGCTTGTTGGTGACGGTGTCCATCACGCTCTTCAGGCGGTTGTCCGTCCCGTCGAGCAGGTCCCGGTACACGCCCTCCAGCTGAGTCGCCCCGAACGCCTGCGAGCTGTACCCGGTCACCGCCGCGTACAGCGCGCCGTCCTTGTACGTCCGCTTGTACGCGAGGTCGCCGCTCTTCATCCGCGCCGAACCGGTGACGGCCTCTCCGCCCACGACGATGTTGCCGAGCGGCTCGCTGTACAGCGCGATCGTGTTCCGCCGGTTTTCCTTGTCGTCCGCGAGCGCCTGGCCTTCGTAGAACTGCACCCAGGTCGCCCTGACCAGCAGAGCCAACACCAGCAGCAGCGCGAAGACGGACGCCCGCCTGATCGTCTTGTTCATCCCACTCCGAAGGACGATCAGGATGGGGTGGAACGTTCCCTTCCACCCGGTTTTCTCATCGGGGGTTCATGAAGCCGCGTTCATGAAGCCCGCCTCGTAGGCGGCGATCACCGCCTGCGTACGGTCCCGGATGCCGGTCTTCGCGAGGACCGCCGCCACATGCGACTTCACGGTGGCCGGGCCGACCTCCATGCGCCGCGCGATCTCCGCGTTGGTCAGGCCCCGCGCCATCAGCCGCAGCACCTCGCTCTCCCGGCAGGTGAGCCGCGCCACCCAGGGCGGTGGCGCCGGGTACGCGCGTGCGTGCTCGGCCGCCAGGGTGCGCACGGCCGCCGGGAACAGCAGAGTGTCGGTGGGCGAGACCAGCCGCACGGCCTGCACCAGCGCGTCGGCGTCCGCCCGCTTCAGCAGGAACCCGGCGGCTCCGGCGCGCAGCGCGTCGTACACCTAGGAGTCGTTCTCGAAAGTGGTGACGAGCACGATGCGGGGCGGCTCGTCGAGCGTGGCGAGGATCTGCTCGGTGGCTCGACGGAGAGGATGGCGCGCAGGGCGGTGCGCACCATGCGCTCGTCGTCGGCGAGGACGACACGGACGGGCGGGCGGTCGCTCATGCGGGTCCCTTCATGGTCCCTTCATGGGCAGTCGTACGTTCAGCCGCCACGTCCCCCCGGCAGCCCCGGCCTGCGCGGTCCCGCCCAGCAGCCGCGTCCGGTCGGCGATGCCCCGCAGACCGTGACCGCCGCCGGGGCGGCAGGGGGAGGCGCCGGTCGTGGCGTCGGTCAGGGCGTTCGGGAGAGGCCCTCACCCCTCCAGATGCAGCACGAACTCGTCGATCTCCTCGCCCCGCGCGTTCGCGAACCCCCTCGCCTGCGCGGTCACCCGGAACCCGCACTTGTGCAGCACCCGCAGCGAGCCCTCGTTGTCCGCCGCCGCACGGGCGTACAGCGGGCGTTCGGGGACCTCGGTGAGCAGCCCCCGCAGGGCGGCCGTGGCGACACCGCGCCCCCAGTACGCGCGGTCGACCCAGTAGGTCACCTCCCGCTCGCCCGGCTCCCCGTACACGGCCGTGCTGCCCACCACGTCGCCGTCGGCCAGGATCGTGCGCAGGACGTCCGACGAGGACCGGATCCGTTTCCAGTGCTCGTCGAAAGCGTCCCGATCGGCCGGGTCCTTGGGGGTGAAGGCCGCCATGCGCAGGGCCTCCGGGTCGTTCATCTGCCGGTAGAAGACGGGCAGATCACTGTCGTGCACCTCACGGAGCTCCACATCCATGAGGACAGAGCCTAGGCAGTCAGAGCCTCCGAGTCGCCAGGGTCAGCCGGTCCCGCGCGTCGAAGAGCGCGTCCTTCACCAGCTGCTCATGGGCGGGCGTCAGCCGCGCCACCGGCACCGAGCAGCTGATCGCGTCCCGGGCCGGGGTGCGGTACGGGATCGCGACGCCGAAGCAGCGCAGCCCCAGCGTGTTCTCCTCGCGGTCCACGGCGAAGCCCTGCTCGCGGATCTGCTGCAGTTCCTCGATGAGCTTCTCGCGGTCGGTGAGCGTGTGCTCGGTCAGGGCCGGGAGCGTCTCCGGGAGCAGCTTGCGGACCTGTTCGTCCGAGTAGGTGCTCAGCAGCGCCTTGCCGAGGGAGGTGGAGTGCGCCGGGAGGCGGCGGCCGACCCGGGTGAAGGGGCGCAGGTAGTGCTGGGACTGGCGGGTGGCCAGATACACGACGTTCGTGCCGTCGAGGCGGGCCAGGTGGATCGTCTCGGTCGTGTCGTCCGAGAGGCGGTCCAGCGTCGGGCGGGCCGCCGCGACCACCTCGTCGCCGTCGATGTAGGACGTGCCGACCAGCAGCGCCCGGACGCCGATGCCGTACCGCGTGCCCGTCGCGTCCGTCTCCACCCAGCCCAGCTCCACGAGCGTGCGCAGCAACATGTAGAGACTGGACTTGGGATATCCGACGGCCTCCTGGACCGACGCGAGGGAGTGCATGCCGGGGCGTCCGGCGAAGTATTCCAGCAGTTCAACCGTCCGTACCGCGGACTTGACCTGCGCCCCGCCGCCCGTCTCGCCAGCCGACATCGCCCTTGACCCCTTCGTTGGACGGGAAATAGTCTCCGAAGCATATTCATCATCAGAGACAACGTTCAGTATATCGAACGAGCCTGGTGGATGACCCCGTACTGCGGCAATACATGTGTGGAGGGACCCGCGGTGGCAGCAGCACCAGTCTGGAGTGTCGACCCCCGAACCGGGAAGCAGCGTGAACAGGTTGCGGTGGAGGCCACAGCCCAGGAGGTGGACGCCGCCGTCCGCGCCGCGCACGAAGCGCGCGGCGCCCTCGCCGACCGCACGGTCCGCGCGGCCTTCCTGCGCACCGCCGCCGACAGGCTCCAGGCGGCCAAGGACCACCTCGTCGAGGCCGCCGACGCCGAGACGGCGCTCGGCCCGGTCCGGCTCACCGGCGAACTCGCCCGCACCTGCTACCAGCTGCGGTCCTTCGCGGACATCGTCGACGAGGGCGCCTTCCTCGACGTCGTGATCAACCACCCCGACGACACCGCGACCCCGCCGATCCCGGATCTGCGCCGCTACAAGGTGTCCCTCGGAGTCGTCGCCGTCTACTCGGCGTCCAACTTCCCCTTCGCCTTCTCCGTCGCCGGCGGCGACACCGCGAGCGCGCTGGGCGCGGGCTGCCCGGTCGTCGTCAAGGCCCATCCCGACCACCCGGCCCTGTCCGAGCTGGTCGCGTCCGTCCTGCGGCGGGCCGCCGCCGAGCACGGCATCCCCGAGGGTGTCATCGGCCTCGTGCACGGCTTCGAGGCCGGCATCGAGCTGATCAAGCACCCGTTGATCACCGCGGCCGGCTTCACCGGCTCGATCCGGGGCGGCCGCGCCCTCTTCGACGCGGCGGCCGCGCGGCCGGTGCCGATCCCGTTCCACGGCGAGCTGGGCTCCCTGAACCCGGTCGTCATCACCGAGGCCGCGGCCGCCGAGCGCGCGGAGGCCATCGGCGCCGGGCTGGCCGGCTCGATGACGCTGGGCGTCGGCCAGTTCTGTGTGAAGCCGGGCCTGGTGCTGGTGCCGTCCGGTGCCGCCGGTGACGGCCTGGTCAAGTCGCTCACGGACGCCGTCAGCGACACCGACTCCGGTGTCCTGCTCGACCACCGCATGCGGGACAACTTCATCGCCGGGGTCGCCGAGCGTGCCGAGCTCCCCGACGTGGAGACCCCGGTGACGCCGGGCGCCGGCGGCGAGCACACCGTGAGCGCCGGCTTCCTGACGGTCGCCGCCGAGAAGCTCGCGAGCGAGGGTGCGTACGACCTGCTCCTGGAGGAGTGCTTCGGCCCGGTGACCGTCGTGGTCCGCTACGACGACGACGCGCAGGCACAGACCGTGCTGTCCCGGCTGCCCGGCAACCTCACGGCCACGGTCCACCTGTCGGCCGAGGAGGCGGCGGGTGAGGGACGTGGGGCGGAGATCCTCGCGGAGCTGACGCCGCTGGCCGGGCGTGTGCTGGTGAACGGGTGGCCGACGGGCGTCGCCGTGGCGGCGGCCCAGCACCACGGAGGGCCGTACCCGGCGACGACCTCGACGTCCACGTCGGTGGGCGGTACGGCGATCGAGCGGTGGATGCGGCCGGTGGCGTACCAGGGCGCCCCCGAGGCGCTGCTGCCGCCGGAACTGCGGGACGACAACCCGCTGGGGCTGCCGCGCCGGTTCAACGGTCAGCTCGAACGCTGAACGAATTAAGGGCCACATGGCGGAGGGGAAACTGAAAGACTCAGGAGATGGACGTGGAACTTCCTGAACTGCCCTTTCCCCTCCGCACCTACGGCCCCGACGGCCACTGGGCCTACGAGGACGGCATCCTCTCCGGATGGGCGGGCCCCCGCCAGGACCGGTTCGTGCCGCCCACCGGTGAGGGCCTCGACCCCGCTTCCGACGCGCCGCGGCTGCTCGGGGCGCCCGAGGGCGACTTCCAGCTGATCGCGCGGGTCACCGTCGGGTTCGCCGCCGCCTTCGACGCCGGGGTCCTCTACGTCCACGTCGGGGAACGGGCCTGGGCGAAACTCTGCCTGGAGTACTCCCCGGACGTGCCCACCGTCTGCACGGTGGTCACCCGGGGGCACTCCGACGACGCCAACTCCTTCACCGTGGAGGGCAGTTCGGTCTGGCTGCGGGTGAGCCGGACCGGCCGGGCCTTCGCCTTCCACGCCTCCCGCGACGGCGAGCGCTGGACCTTCGTCCGGCTCTTCACGCTGGGCGAGGAGAAGGAGACCGACGCCGCCCTGGTCGGCTTCATGACGCAGTCGCCGATGGGGGAGGGGTGTGTCGTGACGTACGACCACCTGGAGTTCAGGCCCGACTGGCCGAAGGACCTGCGAGACGGAAGCTGAGCAGGCCGGTCACCGCGAGCAGCGCCGCGCTGACCACCAGGCTCAGCCGCATCCCCGTCACGAAACCGTCGGAGACCAGCGCCCCGAACACGGCGATCCCCAGCGCCCCGGCCATCTGCCGCGCGGCGTTGAGCACCCCGGCCGCCAGACCCGCCCGCTCGGTGGGCACGGCCTCCAGCATCGCCGCCGTCAGCGGCGGCACCGTGAGCGCGCAGCCCAGGGCCATGGGGACCAGGAGCAGGGCCACCACGGCCGCAGGCGTGTCGGTGTCGACGTACAGCATCGCGAGCAGTCCCGCCACGGCCAGGCCCTGCCCCAGCAGCATCGGCAGCCGGGCGCCGTGGCGGCCCGCGAGCTTGCCCGCCACCACGTTGGTCACCGCGATCAGGCCCGTCATCGGCAGGAACATCAGCCCGGCCGCCAGCGCGGAACGCCCCTGCACCTGCTGGAAGAAGAGCGAGAAGACGAACACCATGCTGTAGAACGCCACGCTGACCGCCGTGCCCGCCGCCACCGTCACCGCGACGGTCCGGTCACGGAACAGGCCGAGCGGGACGACCGGATGCGGGTGACGTGCCTCGACCCAGAGGAACACGGCCGCCGCCACCACGGCCACCGCCAGCGCCACCCAGCCCGCCGTGCCGCCCTCGATCACCGCGAACGTCAGCGCGGTGAGCGCCACCACCGCCGTCACCTGCCCGGGCAGGTCCAGCGGCGCCGGGCGGCGTTCCGAGCGCGGGGCCCGCAGGAGCAGGACGAGGATCAGGGCGCCGACGGGAAGGTTGACGAAGAAGATCCCGCGCCAGTCCCACGCCGTGGTCAGCACACCGCCCGCCACCGGGCCCAGCGCCACCGCCGCCGAACCGCCCGCCGCCCACACGGCGACCGCCCGCGCCCGCCGCGCCGGATCGGCGTACGCCTGCCGCACCAGCGACAGCGAGGCCGGCAGGACGACGGCCGCCGCCACGCCCTGCACCACCCGCGCGCCGATCAGCGTCGGCAGGTTCGGCGCCAGACCGCAGGCCGCCGAGGCGAGCGTGAACACGGCGGCACCGAGCGCGAACGCCCGGCTCGCACCCACCCGGTCCGAGAACGCCCCGGTCGACAGCATCAGCGCGGCGAACGCCAAGGTGTAGGCGTCCACCACCCACTGCAGGCCGGACATCCCGCCCCCGAGCGAGGAACCCATCGCGGGCAGCGCCACGTTCACGATCGACGCGTCGAGGCAGACCAGCGCGAAGCCGAGAAGACCGGCGGTGAGGGTGACGGCGGCGGAGGACCTGCTGGGTTCCAACGCGCCGTGCGGCAGGGCGAGTTCGTCGCCCTTCAGGGTCTGGTTCGTTGACATGCCCTCCATGCTGGGGGCCCGGACCGTCGTACAGTAGTGGCCGGAATGCCATGCACCCGGAGGTTCTGGCCATGCCGCAGTCGCGTACCCCGCACCGCATCGCCGTCGTCGCCCCCTCACCCGTCTCGATGTTCAACCTCGCCATCCCCGAGATGCTGTTCGGCAAGGTCGAGGTGGCCGGACAACCCGGCTACGAGGTGGTCATCTGCGCCGCGGAGCCCGGCCCGGTGCCCACCAGCGGCGGACTCGACCTGTACGTACGTCATGGACTCGACGTCGTGCGCGAGGCGGACACGGTGCTCGTCGCCGGGACCGGGGAACCCTACGAACCGGAGGCCAGGATCGTGACCGCCGTCCGCGAGGCGGCCGCCGCCGGCAAGCGGATCGCGTCCCTGTGCACCGGCGCCTTCCAGCTCGCCGAGGCGGGCCTGCTGCACGGGCGCCGGGCCACCACGTACTGGGCGCACGCCGACGAACTGCGCCGCCGCTACCCGCACGTCCAGCTCTGCGGGGACGTGCTGTACGTCCAGGACGGGCCGTACGTCACCTCCTCCGGCTACGCCGCCGGCATCGACCTGTGCCTGCACGTCATCCGCACCGACTACGGCGCCGCCGTCGCCAACGAGGTCGCCCGGCGTGCCCTCGTCGCGCCCGTACGGCCCGGCGGCCAGACCCAGTTCACCCAGACCCCGCTGCCGCCCGAGCGCGGTGACGCCTGCGCCGACACCCGGGGCTGGGCCATGCGCAACCTCGACAAGCCGCTCACCCTCACCGACCTGGCCCGGCACGCCGGCGTCAGCGTCCGCACCCTCACCCGCCGCTTCCACGCCGAGAGCGGGGTGAGCCCGCTGCAGTGGCTGCTCCACCAGCGCGTCGAGCGCGCCAAGGAGCTGCTGGAGACCACCGACCTGCCCATGGACCAGGTGGCCCACGCCTGCGGCCTCGGCACGGCCGACTCGCTGCGGGGGCATCTGGTCCGGCGTACCGGACTGACGCCCAGCGCCTACCGGGCGCAGTTCAGCCGGCTCGGAACCGGCGCCGCGGCAACCACGTCCTCCGTTGCATGATCAGTGACCGGATGACCGCACACCGTGTGATCCGCACCGCCGTGCCCGCCGAGGCCGAGGACGTCGTCGCGCTGCACGCCCGCGCCCGGGCGACGTACTACCCCGACGGGATCCCGCAGGACGGCACCGACTGGCTCGCCTCCTGGCGCAGCGCCATCGAGCGGCCGGACGGGCATGTGCTGTGCGTCGTCGAGGAGGGCCGGATCATCGGGCTGGCCTCCTTCCGCACCCCAAAGGACGCCCCCCGTGACACGGTCAAGCTGTTCCAGTTCCACGTCGACCCCGACCACTGGCGCTCCGGCGTCGGCACCGCCCTGCACGCGGCCTGCGTCGAGGAGTGGCGGGCCGACGGCAAGCGGACGGCCGTGCTGGACGTGCATGTCGACAACCGGCGCGCCCAGGGCTTCTACGCCCGTCAGGGCTGGGTCCCGGACCCGGAGAACCCGCCCGCCGAGGGCGACCACCATCTCTTCCTGCGCTTCTCCGTCAACGGGGAATGAAGTCGGCTGATTGAAGGTTCACACACTGAGCGGAGGGAGTCTCCGAACCGTACGACTGGAGAGAGCCACAGACATGCGCGTCGAGATCTGGAGCGACATCGCCTGCCCCTGGTGCTACGTGGGCAAGGCCCGCTTCGAGAAGGCGCTCGACGCCTTCCCGCACCGCGACCAGGTCGAGGTGGTGCACCGCTCGTTCGAGCTGGACCCCGGACGCGCCAAGGGCGACATCCAGCCCGTGATCATTATGCTCACCAGGAAGTACGGCATGAGCGAGGCGCAGGCGCAGGCCGGAGAGGAGAACCTCGGCGCGCAGGCCGCCGCTGAGGGGCTCGACTACCGCACCGAGGGCCGCGACCACGGCAACACCTTCGACATGCACCGGCTGCTCCACCTCGCCAAGGAACACGGCAGGCAGGACGCGCTGATCCAGGCCTTCTACCGGGCGAACTTCGTCGAGGAGCGGTCCGTGTTCGCCGAGGGCGACGAGCGGCTGGTGGAGCTGGCCGTCGCCGCCGGGCTCGACGCCGACGACGTCCGGGGGGTTCTCGCCGACCCGGACGCCTACGCCGACGCCGTCCGCAGCGACGAGCGCGAGGCCGCCGAGCTCGGCGCGGGCGGGGTGCCGTTCTTCGTCCTCGACCGTAAGTTCGGCGTCTCCGGCGCCCAGCCCGCCGAGGTCTTCACGCAGGCTCTGACGCAGGCGTGGGGCGACCGGTCGCCGCTCCAGCTCATCGACCAGGGCGACGCGGACGCGTGCGGTCCCGACGGGTGCGCGGTGCCGCAGCACTGAGTCACCGAGCGAACCCGCAGGTCACGGGGGATCTATAAGCGTTGCTTAGCGAAACCGCGTAAAGAATCGCAATGGACCAATAGGTGCTCAGGGCTCAGAGTGGAGCCATGGAGACCTTCGAGAGCCTGGTCCGTGCCGAGTTCGCCCCGAAGAACGTCTATCTCAACACCGCGAGCAACGGCCTGCTGCCGGCCCGCACCGTCACCGCCCTGGACCGGGCCGTGCGGATGCGGGCCGAGGGCACGCCGACGGGCCCCCTGTACGAGGACGTGGAGGCCGTGCGCGCCTCCTTCGCCCGGCTGGCCGGTGTTCCCGTCGAGCGGGTCGCGACCGGTGCGTCGGTCGCCGAGTACGGCGGGCTGATCGCCGCCTCGCTGCCCGCCGGCGCCGAAGTCCTCACCGCGGAGGCCGACTTCGCCTCCCTCGTGAACCCCTTCCACATGCGCGGCGACCTCAAGGTCCGCGCCGTTCCGCTGGAGCGCCTCGCCGAGTCCGTCCGCCCGGACACCGCCCTCGTCGCCGTCAGCGCCGCCCAGTCCGCCGACGGCCGGATCGCCGACCTGGCCGCGGTGCGCGCGGCGGCCGAGGCGCACGGGGCCCGCACCTACGTCGACGCCTCCCAGTCGGCCGGCTGGCTGCCGCTGGAGGCCGGGGCGTACGACTTCGTCGCCGCCGTCGGCTTCAAGTGGCTGCTCGGCCCGCACGGCGCCGCGTTCTGCGTCGTCCCCGAGGACTTCGGCGGGCTGACCCCGCTGCTCGCCGGCTGGGTCGCCGGGGAGTTCCCCTGGGACAGCTGCTACGGCCCCGTCGAGGACCTCGCCCACTCGGCACGGCGTTTCGACATCAGCCCCAGCCTGTTCAGCCACGCCGGGCTGCGCGCGTCCCTGGAGCTGATCGAGGAACTGGGCGTCTCCGCCATCGAGGCCCACGACCTCGGCCTCGCCGACCGCTTCCGCGCGGGACTCGCGAGCCTCGGGCACGAACCGGTGCCCGCACCCGGCTCGGCGATCGTCTCCGTGCCCGGACTCGGCCACCGCCAGCCCGAGTTGAGCGCCGCCGGCATCGAGACCTCCAACCGCGCGGGCAACCTGCGCGCGGCCTTCCACCTCTACAACACGACGGCCGACGTCGAACGCCTGCTGGACGTCCTGTCCTCTTGAACCACTGCCGAGGGCAAGCGCAAGGCGCCCCTGAAGCGGCATGGCCGTTCCGGGGCGCCTTGCTGTGAGTTCACCTCACGTGCGGCTCACTTCACGGGCGTGAAGTCCCGCGCACCGATGAACTCCGGCCGCCGTACGGGAGCCGAGAAGGGCTCGACGGCGGTGTTCTCCACGCTGTTGAACACGATGAACACGTTGCTGCGCGGGAACGGCGTGATGTTGTCGCCGGAGCCGTGCATGCAGTTGCAGTCGAACCAGGTCGCCGAACCGGCCTTGCCGGTGAAGAGCTTGATGCCGTACTCGGACGCCATGGCGGTGAGCGCCTCGTCGGACGGCGTGCCCGCGTCCTGCATTTGCAGGGACTTCTTGTAGTTGTCCTTGGGCGTGGCACCCGCGCAGCCCAGGAAGGTCCTGTGCGACCCGGGCATGATCATGAGCCCGCCGTTGGTGTCGTAGTTCTCGGTCAGCGCGATCGAGACGGACACCGTCCGCATGTTGGGCAGACCGTCCTCGGCGTGCCAGGTCTCGAAGTCCGAGTGCCAGTAGAAGCCGCTCGCCCCGAAGCCCGGCTTGACGTTGATCCGCGACTGGTGGACGTACACGTCCGAGCCGAGGATCTGCCGTGCCCGCCCGACGACCCGCTCGTCGCGCACCAGGGAGGCGAACACCTCACTGATCTTGTGCACCTCGAAGACGGACCGGATCTCCTTGGACTGCGGCTCGACGATCGAGCGCTCGTCCGCGCGGATCGCCGGGTCGGTGACCAGCCGCTCCAGCTCCCGCGCGTAGACCGCGACCTCGTCCTCGGTGATGAGCTGGTCGATGGCGAGGAAACCGTCGCGCTCGAAGGACTGCAGGTCACCGGTGGCGATCGGGCCCGGCGTGTCGGGGGAGCCCCACACGACGGGGTCCTTGCGCGGGGTCGACACCTCGGTGGCGCCGCGGCTGGGGTAGAGATCGGTGACGTTTCCGGTCATGGCGGTGGTCATGGGTTTCTCACACCTCCTCGGGCTCGGTGAGCAGCGGGTAGACGCCGTTCTCGTCGTGGTCCTCCCGGCCGGTCACGGGCGGGTTGAAGACACAGATGCAGCGGAAGTCCTCCTTCACCCGCAGCGTGTGCCTCTCGTGGCCGTCCAGGAGGTACATGGTCCCGGGCGTGATCAGGTGCGTCCGCCCGGTCTCGTGGTCGGTCAGCTCTGCCTCGCCCTCGACGCAGACGACGGCCTCGATGTGGTTCGCGTACCACATCGACGTCTCCGTACCCGCGTACAGGATCGTCTCGTGGAGCGAGAAGCCGACCCGCTCCTTGGCGAGGACGATGCGTTTGCTCTCCCAGGTGCCCGACGCCGACTTCACATGGCGGTCGGTTCCTTCGATGTCCTTGAACGAACGGACGATCACGGTGCTGCGATGCCTCCTAGGTGGTGTTTCAGATGGTTTCCCGGACGGAGCGGGCGAGGACGCTGAGTCCCTCGTCCAGTTCCTCCGGGGTGATCGTGAGTGCCGGAAGCAGCTTCACGACCTCGCTCTCGGGGCCCGACGTCTCGATGAGCAGCCCGAGTTCGAAGGCTCGGTGCGCGACGCGTCCGGCGCGCTCCTTGTCGTGGAACTCCAGGCCCCACACGAGCCCGCGCCCGCGGTACTCCTTGACGTCGGCGAGGTTCTCCTCGGTGATGGAGATCAGCGCCTGCTCGATCTGCTCACCGCGCTTGCGGGTCTGCTTCTCCATCGCGGACCCGTCCGCCCAGTACGCCTCCAGGGCCGCGGTGGCCGTGACGAAGGCGGGGTTGTTGCCGCGGAAGGTGCCGTTGTGCTCGCCCGGCTCCCAGATGTCCAGCTCGGGCTTGAACAGGCACAGCGACATGGGCAGTCCGTAGCCGCTGATCGACTTCGACACGGTGACGATGTCCGGGGTGATGCCGGCCTCCTCGAACGAGAAGAAGGCACCGGTACGCCCGCACCCCATCTGGATGTCGTCGACGATGAGCAGCATGTCCTGCCGCTCGCACAGCGCGGCGAGTGCCTGCAGCCACTCCCGGCGGGCGACGTTGATGCCGCCCTCGCCCTGCACGGTCTCGACGATCACGGCGGCGGGCTTGTTCAGCCCGGACCCCTGGTCCTCGAGCAGCCGCTCGAACCACAGGAAGTCCTCGACCGTGCCGTCGAAGTAGTTGTCGAACGGCATGGGCGTGCCGTGCACGAGCGGGATGCCGGCGCCGGCCCGCTTGAAGGCGTTGCCGGTGACGGCGAGGGAGCCCAGCGACATGCCGTGGAAGGCGTTGGTGAACGAGACGATGGCCTCGCGCCCCTTCACCTTCCGGGCCAGCTTGAGCGCCGACTCCACGGCGTTGGTGCCCGTGGGGCCGGGGAACATGACCTTGTACGGCAGGTCACGCGGCCGCAGCACCAGGTCCTGGAAGGTCTGCAGGAAGGCCCGCTTGGCGCTGGTGGACATGTCGAGCCCGTGCGTGACGCCGTCACGCTCCAGGTAGTCGATCAGCGCCCGTTTCAGGACGGGGTTGTTGTGTCCGTAGTTCAGCGAGCCGGCACCGGCGAAGAAGTCCAGGTACTCGTGGCCGTCCTCGTCGTACATCCGGCTGCCCCGGGCACGGTCGAAGACGGTGGGCCAGCCGCGGCAGTAGCTGCGCACCTCGGACTCCAGGGTCTCGAAGACGCTGAGGTCGGGCTGGGTGATGGTCACGACGAATCGCTCCTCGTTGCGTGGGGGGAGGTCAGAGGGAGAAGGGACCGATGCGGTACAGGACTTCGGGGTCGTGCGGCCCGTCGGGGAACAGGCTGGTGGAGAACAGCACCTCGCGCTCCAGAGCGGCACCGTGCCGCTCGGCGAAGGCGTCGAACAGGCGCTCGGAGGCGATGTTGCCGGGGGTGATGGTGGTCTCGACGTTCGTGACGCCGTACTCGCCACCGACGCGGGCGACGAGCCCGTCGAGCAGCGCGGCGGCGATGCCGCGTCCGCGGTAGGCGTCGTCCACGGCCACCTGCCAGACGAGCAGGGTGCGCGGTCGCTCCGGCCGTACGTATCCGGTGACGAAGCCGACCGGCTCACCGCGCTCGTCGCGGGCGACGGCCGACGTGCCGGCGAAGTCGCGGCACCACAGCAGATAGCTGTACGACGAGTTGAGGTCGAGGGCCTTGGAGTCTCGGGCAATACGCCACAGCGCGGCCCCGTCGGCCACCGCCGGACGGTCGATTTGCAGGTCTGCTTGTGCGGCAGTCATGCGAATTGAATTTACCGAGGGAAATTCGAAATTGCATGGCCGTGTGGGGTTACGTATGAGCGGTGGGTGTGTTATCACGCGGGCGTGAGGGCCCTCGGCTTACCGGGGCGGCTTGCCCGGTTTCATCCCTTAAATCCCGCCCAAAACGGTCACGATGTGGAACGCGTCACAGCCATGTAACTCTCACGAGACCTGCCCGAATTGGTACGGATGGCGTTCGCGAAATCTTTGCGTTTAGGGCTGGAGAAAGCGGGCAGAAGAAGATGGGAAGCTGCCCGGAAAAGAATTCCTGGAATTACGTTGAATTCAGGCTCCGGTTACACCGTCAACACGTTCCCGCAAAATATCGCCCCCGCCGCCCCTACCCGTCCCATCCCTGGGGGCTGCGCCCCCAGACCCCCGCTATCGGCCCTCCGGGCCTCGTCCTCAAACGCCGGACGGGCTGAAAGATCCAGGCCCGGCAAATCCAGCCCCTCCGGCGTTTGAGGAGCGGGGTCTGGGGCGGAGCCCCAGAAGGGGCGCGGGGAACTGCGCGACCAACCCCCGCCGGGCTGCACCCGAAGAGCGACACCGGGGTCGAAGGGGCGGAGCCCCTGGGGATGGGATGGGTAGGGGCGGCGGGGGCGAGGTAGGCGGGGTCAGTGCCAGCCGGCGTCGACCGCGCGCAGTGCCCCTTCCACATCCACAATCAGCCCCTGCTCAGCCAGCGCAGTACCCAGCGCGGCAAGGCACCCCCGTACCACCCCCACCCCCGCATCCGCCCCGTAGTGATTGACCCGGATCATCTCCTTGGCCAACGCCCCACCCCCGGCGACCAGCGGCAACCCAGGATCACCCGCCACCGCCCGAGCCACCACCTCCGACGCCGCCACCCCCTCAGGCACCCTCAACGTCGTAGCGACCGGCGCAGCCTCCCGGACATCGCGCACATACGGCTCAAGACCCCCGCACAGTGCCACCGCCCCGGCCCGAGTACCCAGCGCGGCGGCCCGATGCCGCCCCATCACCGCCTCCAGCCCGTCCCCCTCGATCCGCTCCACACACGCCTCCAACGCCAGCATCTCCAACTGCGCGGGCGCATGCAGCAGCACCTTCCGCCCCCCGTCGACCCACCGCTCCTTCCAGTCCAGCAGCGACAGATACGACCGCCGCGGCGCCCGCGGATTGGACGCCATCCGCGCCCACGCCCGCTCGCTCACCGACACCGCCGACACCCCGGCCGGCCCGCCCATCGCCTTCTGCGCCCCGATGACACACAGGTCCACACCCCACGCGTCCGGAAGAACCGGCTCGGCCCCGATCGACGCCACCGCGTCCAGGTAGAACAGCGCCCCGTGCGCCCGCACGACCTCACCGATCTCCGCGACGGGGTTGGTGTTGCCGGTCGCCGCCTCCGCGTGCACCAGGGACACGAAGTCGATCTCCGGGTGCTCGGCGAAGGCCTCCCGGACCTGGTCCGCGGTGACCGCCGTGTGGAAGGGCACCGCCAGATCGATCACGGTCGCCCCGCAGTCCCGCAGCCAGTCACCGAAGGTCTGCCCGTAGGGGCCGGTGATGACGTTCAGCGCGACCGTGCCGGGCCCGGCCGTCCCCCGGATCGCCCCTTCGAGGGGCAGCAGAGCCTCGCCCTGCATGATCACGACGTCCTGCCCGGTACCGAGCAGCCGCGCCACCCGGTCCTCGATGGCGGCGAATCGGGCGGCGCTCAGCGGGGCCAGGTCCAGGAAGGGATGGGTCGAGGCGGGGTGGGTCACGGCGGGCTCTCTTCGCTCTCTGTGCTCCAGGGGGACGACGTGACGAGCGTAACCGCGCACCCCGACGCCCCTCCCCACTCCCGACTTCTTAGGTCGAACGGCCCCTTAACCATCGGTTTGGTTTGGGGATCTCAAACCTCTCCTTATAATCGGAACTCATAGTTCCCTGACAGGAGGCCCCCCGTGAAGACGACCCTCGGGCGCCGGACCCGCGTTCTGGCCGCCACCACCGCGACGGCCGGGCTGGTGCTCGTGGCCGGCTGCTCCTCCGACGGCAACGGCGGCAGCGGTACGAAGACGGCGGCCGGCGGTGTCGAAGTCGTCAAGGCGGGCCAGCTCACCACCTGCACCCACCTGCCCTACCCGCCCTTCCAGTCGGAGATCGACGGCAAGGTGCAGGGCTTCGACGTCGCCCTCATCGACCTGGTCGCGGACGACCTGGGCGTGAAGCAGGCGATCGTCGACCAGCCCTTCGAGAACTTCAAGACCGGCGGCTCCCTCAACGCCGGCCAGTGCGACCTCGCCGCCGCCGGCATGACCATCACCGAGGAGCGCAAGAAGAACGTCGACTTCTCGGACCCGTACTTCGAGGCCACCCAGGCCGTCCTGGTCGACAAGAAGAGCGGCATCTCGTCCTTCGCCGACCTCAAGGGCAAGAAGGTCGGCGCCCAGGCGCAGACCACCGGCGAGGACTACGCCAAGAGCAAGGGCCTCGACCCGGTCTCCTTCGAGTCCTCCGACGCCGTGATCAACGGCCTGCGCACCGGCCAGGTCCAGGCGGTCGTCATCGACTACCCGGTCGTCCAGGGCTGGCTGAAGGACAAGGCCAACGCGGCCGCCTTCGAGGTCGCCGAGCAGATCAACACCGGTGAGCAGTACGGCTTCACGGTGAAGAAGGGCAACACCAAGCTCCGCGAGGCCATCAACAAGGCGCTCAAGGACGCGAAGGCCGACGGCACGTACAAGAAGCTGTACGAGCAGTGGATCGGCCCGTACGACGAGTCGGCCGCCTCCGCGTCGCCCGCCGCCTGATCCATGGCCGACACGGACGTACGACTCCAGCCCAAGAAAAAGGGCCTGACCCGGCGTCAGAAGCGCAGCCTGTCCCGCGGCGTCCAGTACGTCGTCTTCGTCGCGGTCCTGATCGCCTTCGCGGTCGCGGCCGACTGGGACCGGCTCGCGAACCAGTTCGCGCAAGGTGACATCGCCCGGCAGATGTTCCCGGACGTCATCACGCTGGCGTTGAAGAACACCGTGCTGTACACCGTGTCCGGCTTCGTCGTCGGACTGGTCCTCGGCATGGTGATCGCGCTGATGCGGCTGTCGTCCGTCGGGCCGTACCGCTGGCTCGCCGGCGTCTACATCGAGATCTTCCGCGGTCTGCCCGCCCTGCTGATCTTCATCTTCATCGGGGTCGCCGTACCGCTGGCCTTCCCCGGCACGGAGATCCCGGGCGGGACGTACGGCAAGGTCGCGCTCGCGCTCGGCCTGGTGGCCGCCGCCTACATGGCGGAGACGATTCGCGCGGGCATCCAGGCCGTCCCCAAGGGGCAGATGGAGGCGGCGCGCTCGCTCGGCTTCTCGCCCGCCCGGGCCATGGTCTCGATCATCATCCCGCAGGCGTTCCGGATCATCCTCCCGCCGCTCACCAACGAACTCGTCCTGCTCTTCAAGGACTCCTCGCTGGTGCTGTTCCTCGGTGTCACGCTGGAGGAGCGCGAACTGTCCAAGTTCGGCCGCGACCTGGCCAGCCAGACCGCCAACTCCACGCCGATCCTGGTCGCCGGCCTGTGCTACCTGCTGGTGACCATCCCGCTCGGCTTCGTCGTGCGCCGTATGGAGGCGAAGGCCCAGGAGGCCGTGAAGTGACCTACAAGACCCTCGGCCCCCGACCGGAGATCGACGTCCGGGGCCTGCACAAGTCCTTCGGCGACAACGAGGTGCTGCGCGGCATCGACCTGGAGATCAAGCAGGGCGAGGTCGTCTGTGTGATCGGCCCGTCCGGCTCGGGCAAGTCGACGCTGCTGCGGTGCGTGAACCTGCTGGAGGAGCCCAGCAAGGGCCAGGTCTTCGTCGGCGGCGCCGAGCTCACCGACCCGGACGTCGACATCGACGCCGTACGCCGCCGTATCGGCATGGTCTTCCAGCAGTTCAACCTGTTCCCGCACCTCACGGTGACCGAGAACCTGACCCTGCCGCAGCGGCGGGTCCTGGGGCGGGACAAGGCCGCCGCCGCGAAGGTCGCCGCCGAGAACCTGGAGCGCGTCGGCCTCTCGGAGAAGGCGTCGGCGTACCCCGCCTCCCTCTCCGGCGGCCAGCAGCAGCGCGTCGCCATCGCCCGTGCGCTCGCCATGGGCCCCGCGGTGATGCTCTTCGACGAGCCGACGTCCGCGCTGGACCCCGAGCTGGTGGGGGACGTCCTGGCGGTCATGCGCATGCTCGCCAACGAGGGCATGACGATGATGGTCGTCACCCACGAGATGACCTTCGCGCGCGAGGTCGCCGACCGGGTCGTCTTCATGGACGGCGGAGTGATCGTCGAGGACGGCACCCCCGACCAGGTCATCGGCAACCCGCGGCACGAACGCACCCGCCACTTCCTGTCCCGGCTCCTGGACCCGGCGATGGCCGAGGTCGAGGAGGAGACCTCCGACCAGGTCGGCAAGCGCGACTAGCGGCTCATTAGGGTGCAGTCATGAGCGAACGCGCGGTGCTGCACGTGAAGGGCCGGGTCCTCGTCGGTCCGGACGACGTCCGGGACGAGCTGTGGGTCGTCGACGGCCGGATCTCGTATGACCGTCCCGTCGACGCCCGCGACGTCCGGACCGTGGACGGCTGGGCCCTCCCCGGCCTCGTCGACGCCCACTGCCACGTCGGCCTCGGCCCGCACGGCCCCGTCGACGACGACGTCGCGGAGAAGCAGGCGCTCACCGACCGCGAGGCCGGCACCCTGCTCATCCGCGACGCCGGCTCGCCCTCCGACACCCGCTGGGTCGACGACCGCGAGGACCTGCCGAAGATCATCAGGGCCGGCCGGCACATCGCCCGCACCCGCCGCTACATCCGCGGCTACGCCCACGAGATCGAACCGGAGGACCTGGTCGCCTACGTCGCCCAGGAGGCCCGCCGCGGCGACGGCTGGGTGAAGCTGGTCGGCGACTGGATCGACCGCGACCTCGGCGACCTGGCGCCGACCTGGCCGCGGGACGCGGTCGAGGCGGGCATCGCGGAGGCGCACCGGCTGGGCGCCCGGGTCACCGCGCACTGCTTCTCCGAGGACTCCCTGCAGGATCTGGTCGAGGCGGGCATCGACTGCGTCGAGCACGCCACCGGACTGACGCAGGACCTGATCCCGCTGTTCGCCGAGCGCGGCGTCGCCATCGTCCCCACCCTCGTGAACATCGCGACCTTCCCGAAGCTGGCCGACGGCGGCGAGTCCAAGTTCCCCCGCTGGTCGGCCCATATGCGCCGGCTCCACGAACGCCGCTACGACACCGTCCGCTCCGCCTACGACGCCGGCATCCCGGTCTTCGTCGGCACCGACGCGGGCGGCACCCTGCCGCACGGCCTGGTGGCCGCCGAGGTGGCGGAACTGGTCACCGCCGGAATTCCCGCGGTCGAGGCCCTCGCGGCGACGACCTGGTCGGCCCGGGCGTGGCTCGGCCGCCCCGGCCTGGAGGAGGGCGCCGCGGCCGACCTCGTGGTGTACGAGTCCGACCCGCGGGCGGACGTACGGGTGCTGGCGGCGCCCCGGCGGGTGGTGCTGAGCGGGCGGGTCGTCGACTGACCGCACGAACCGCGACGGAGCGTGACAGAACCCGGCGGTGGGGCGTCGCGCACGCCGTCCCGCGCTCCGGGGCGTCAACCGGCGTATTCGGAAAGATGCCGGTGCGACGGTGAAAGCATGGAACACCCGTGCCGCGCGAATCGAAAAAGTTCACGGAAACCCCACGTAGGAGTGAAGTCCTGGCGGATTGCTGACTGTTCACTCTCGGTACGCGATTCTTGCCGGGTCCCGAGCAAGTCTCCCCTGGGGGTCCCCACCTTGAACGGCAAGAACTTCCGCCTGCCCGCACGCCGTCTCGCGATCGTCGCGACGGCCACCGCCCTGGCCGCCGGTCCCGCGGCCCTGGGCGCCGCGGGCACCGCGCACGCGACCGGTGACGAGGGTCGCGCGAGCGCCGTCGTGCTCCGCACCGGGCTCGACGTCTCCCTGCTCAACAAGACCGTGAACGTCCCGCTCGCGGTCTCCCTCAACGAGGTCCAGGCGCCGCGGAGCGCCGAGAAGGCCACGCTGACCGCCGAGTTGAACGGCGTCGACGGCGGCCGGCCCTTCAGTGTGCTGAACGCCGAGGTCGCCCAGTCGAAGGCCACCGTTAAGGACGGCAAGGCCGAGGGTTACACCCACCTCGCCCACGCCAAGGTCCACGTCCCCGGTCTGCCGCTGCTCTCGCTCATCGAGGTCGGCCAGGTCACCTCCAAGGCGACCTGCGAGGCCGGCAAGACGCCGACCGCCACCTCCAACCTGCTCGGCGACGTCACCGTCCTGGGCAAGAAGGTCACCCTGACCGCCGGCGGCACCACGAACGTCAAGGTCCCCGGCGTGGGCGACGTGCGCCTCGACTACTCCAAGACGGAGCAGACCTCGCGCACGGCGGCCGCCACCGCCCTCGAACTCAAGGTGTCCGTCAACCCGTTGAAGCTGAACGTGGCCGACGTCCAGGGCACCCTGACCCTGGCCAAGGCGACCTGCGAGACCCCGGCCGCACCCGCCCGGCAGGCCGACCCGAGCGCCGAGGCCGGCACCGACCCGGGCGCCGGTCCGGCCGGTGACGTGAAGCCCCAGGGCGAGTCCGGCGACGAGAACCTCGCCGAGACCGGCGGCAACTCGATGACGCCGTACATCGCGGGCGGCGCGGTGGCCCTGCTCCTCGCGGGCGGGGGAGCGGTGGCCCTGGCGCGGCGCGGCAGGAGCTGACCTCACAAGGCTGCCGTCCCGCGGCGACCCCGGTCAACAGCCCTTCTTGTCAGGGCTGTTGACCGGCGTCTGAAAACGTTTTAACTTCCCCTCACTCCAACTCCGAGATACGAGGGGATCAGTGGAGCGTAAACGGTTTCAATCCCGCGCCCTCCTCCTGCTCATGCTCCCCGGCCTCGCCTACTTCCTGCTGTTCCACTACGGCGCCCTGGTCGGCAACGTCATCGCCTTCAAGGAGTACGTGCCCTTCGACGGCCTCTGGGGCAGCCCCTGGGTGGGCCTCGGCAACTTCCAGCGGATGTTCGAGGACGGCGCGTTCTGGGACTCCGTCCTCAATACGGTCTGGATCGCCGTCCTCCAGCTCGTCTTCTACTTCCCGGTGCCGCTCGCCCTCGCCCTGCTGCTGCACAGCCTCACCTGGAGCACGGTCCGCCGCTTCGTGCAGTCGGTGGCGTATCTGCCGCACTTCATCTCGTGGGTGATCGTCGTCGCCCTCTTCCAGCAGGTCCTCGGCGACACCGGGCTGCTCAACTCCTCGCTGGACGGCATGGGACTGCGCACCGTCGACATCATCGGCGACCCCGACGCCTTCCGCCCGCTGGTCGTCGCCCAGGTCATCTGGAAGGACGCCGGCTGGGGCACGATCATCTTCCTCGCCGCCCTCGCCCAGGTCGACGAGCAGCAGTACGAGGCCGCCGCGATCGACGGCGCCGGTCCCTGGCGCCGCTTCTGGCACGTCACCCTGCCCGCCATCCGCCCGGTGATCGTGCTGCTGCTGATCATGCGGCTCGGCGACATCCTCTCCGTCGGCTTCGAGCAGATGCTCCTCCAGCGCGACGCGGTCGGCCCCGAGGCCGCCGAGATCATCGACACCTTCGTCTACTACCAGGGCATCGTCGGCGGCGACTACGGATTCGCCGCCGCCGCGGGCCTGTTCAAGGGCGTCATCGGCGCTCTCCTCGTCTACGCCGCCAACAAGGTCGCCCACCGCCTCGGCGAACAGGGGGTCTACAAGTGAGCGCCGGAACCCGTGTCCCCGCCCGGCCGGGCTGGATGGAGAAGCCGAGGCCCGTCACCCAGGGCGCGAAGGCGGTGGCCCTCGTCGCCGTCGTCCTCCTGGTCTGCGTGCCGTTCCTCGTCATCGTCTCGACCTCGCTCGCCTCCACCGACGAGGTCGTGGCGAACGGCGGCTGGGTGCTCTGGCCGACCGAGCCCAGCCTCGACGCCTACCGCGACATCCTCGACGGCGGCATCGTCACCCACGCCCTCGGCGTCAGCGCGGGCGTCACGCTCGTCGGCACCCTGCTCAGCCTCGCCTGCACCGTCACCCTCGCCTACGCCCTCTCCCGCCCCGGCGTCTTCGGCGGCCGCCCCGTACTGCTCCTGGTCCTGTTCACCTTCCTCTTCCCGCCCGGCATGATCCCGAGCTTCCTGCTGGTCAAGGAACTGGGCCTGCTGGACAGCTACGCGTCCCTGGTGCTGCCCGTCCTCGTCAACGTCTTCAACCTCGTCGTCCTGCGCGGCTTCTTCCAGGGCGTCCCCGAGGAGCTGTACGAGGCCGCGCGGCTCGACGGGGCGGGGGACTGGCGGGTGCTCGTCTCCGTCGTACTGCCGCTGTCCAAGGCCGCGTTGGCCGTCGTGGGACTCTTCTACGCGGTGGCCTACTGGAACTCCTGGTTCTACGCCTCGCTCTACCTGGAGAGCGACCACTGGCCCCTCCAGCAGGTCCTGCGCACCTACGTCGTCGCGGGCTCCGGACTCACCGACGCCACCACCGGCGAGGGCACCGTCACCGCGCCGCAGACCGTGCAGATGGCGGTCCTGGTGATCGCCACCGTCCCGATCCTGCTCGTCTACCCGTTCCTGCAGAAGTACTTCACCAAGGGCGTGCTCACCGGCGCCATCAAGAGCTGACCCGAGCCGACGCGAGCCGACTCAAGCCGACACGAGGTGATTCACCCATGCCCAGCATGTCCCGACGTACCCTGCTCGGTTCTCTGGCCGCCGCCTCCGTTCCGGGGGTGCTGACCGCCTGCTCCACGAGCTCCGGCGACAGCGATGTCTCCAACGCGGGCAAGAAGCTCGCCCCCTGGCCCGCGTACCGGGCCGCCGCGGGCCCCAAGCCGGACCTCGCCCCCACCGACGCCGGGGTGCAGGCCGGCTACACCTCCTACCCCGCCGACCTCGTCAGGTCCGTCCCCCGCACCCCCGGCGACGGCTCCACCGTCAAGGTCATGTCGGTCTCCTTCGGCACCCCGCCCAAGCCGGCCTCCGCCAACCGGTTCTGGGCGGCCGTCGAGAAAGCCCTCGGGGTGAGGATCGAGTACACGATCGTCTCCCAGGCCGACTACCAGAAGAAGATGGCGACGGTGATGGCGGCCGACGCCGACACCCTGCCCGACATCATCAACCTGTTCTCCGGCTTCGTCCTGCCCCGCGAGGCCGAGTTCGTACAGCGGCGCGCCGAGGACCTCACCCCCTTCCTCTCCGGCGAGGCGATCACCGACTACCCCAACCTCGCCGGCATCCCCACCCACGCCTGGCGCGACATGGGCCGTATCGGCGGCCGCCTCTACGGCATCCCGCTGGAACGCCCGCTGCCCGGCTCGACCCTCTGGCTCAACCAGGGCATGTTCGCCGACGCGGGCATGAAGGAGGGCTGGACCTCCGACGACTTCGCCGCCGTGGCCAAGCGGGCCACCAGCGGCCGTACGTACGCCCTGGGCGCCGCCAACGGCTCCCTGTTCGGCAACGCCGTCCACTCCGCCGCCCACAACGCGCCGCAGAACTGGGCCGTCACCAAAGACGGCACCTTCCGGCCGGCCTGCGCCGACGAACGGTACAAGGCGTCCATCGCCTTCCAGGCGCGGCTGCGCAAGGAGGGCTGCTACCACCCCGACGCCACGTCGATCTCCCAGATCGACCTGACCACCCTCTACTACAACGGCACCGTCGGCTCCATGCAGGACGGCTTCGGCGCCTACCTGCCCAAGTACCGCGAGGCACCGGACGGGATGACCCCGGCCGCGGCGCTCCCGTACAGCGTCGGCGGCGAACCGGGCGGCGTCGTCGCGGCCCGCCGCTCCTTCGGGTACACCGTGCTGAAGAAGGCGAAGAAGGAACGGATCGAGCTGCTCCTGCGCGTCCTCGACTACCTCGCCGCCCCCTTCGGCAGCCAGGAGTGGGAACTCGTCCACTACGGCGTCGAGGGCATCCACTTCACCCGCGGCAAGGACGGCTCACCCGAGCCGACCAAGCTGGGCGAGACGGAGAACAACACCAACCTGCCGCTGAAGTACCTCGCCGAAGGCCCCCAGGTGCTGTTCGTGCCGGGCATGCCGGACGCCGTACGCGCCCTGCACACCTGGCAGCAAAAGGTCGTCCCGCACGCCGTCCGCGACGCCTCCTTCGGCCTGCAGTCCCACACCAGGAACTCCCAGGGCACCACCCTCAAGGCCCTCCTCGACGACACGGTCACCGGGATCGTCGCGGGACGCCTGCCGCTGACGGAATGGGACGCGGCGGTGAAGACCTGGCGGTCCCGGGGCGGCGACAGAATGGCCGAGGAGTTCGCGAGGGACCACGCGGCCAACGCGTGAGCGGCGGGCCGACGGAACAGGAGGCGCGGGGGATGGGGAACACCATGGGGGACACGGGGCCCAGGCGGAGGGTGACGATCCGTGAGGTCGCCGAACGGGCGGGCGTGTCCGTGGCCACGGCGTCGCGCGCGCTCAGCGGCAACCATCCCGTGCCCACCTCCACCCGGACCCGCGTCCTGCGGGCCGCGCGCGACCTCGACTACGTCGCCAACGCCCACGCCCGCGCCCTGGTGGGCGGCGGCCGGAAGATGGCCGCAGTCGTCGTCCGCCAGGTCACCAGCCCCTTCTACGCCCAGGTCGCCGAGGGCGTCGAGGCCGAGGCCGCCGACCGGGGCTGGCTGTGCGTGGTCGGCGCGACCGGCGGGGAACCGCAGCGCGAGATGGAGTTCGTACAGCTGATGCGGGAGGAGGGGGCGCGGCTGGTGATCCTGGTCGGCGGGGTCGTCGAGGACGACGCGTACCGCTCGCGCGTGGCCCACTACGCGCAGGCGCTGGACGCGGCGGGGGCGCGGCTGGTGCTGTGCGGCCGGCCTGCTCCGGATCCCGACATCCCCGCGCTCGTCGTCGAGTTCGACAACGAGGCCGGTGCGCGGGCCGTCACCGGGCATCTGCTGTCGGCCGGTCACCGGCGGATCGTCTTCCTCGGTGGGCTGCCCGGCAACACGGCCCTCGACGCCCGTGTCGCCGGATACCGTGCCGCGCTGGCCGAGCACGGGGTGCCCGCGGCGGCTGGGCGGGTCGTGGACTGCGGGCTCGGCCGTGCGGCGGGGTTGCGGGCGATGACCGAACTGCTCAAGGAGACACGGGAGTTCACGGCGGTGGTGGCCGGGGACGACATGGTCGCCGCGGGGGCGCTGCGGGCGATTGCCGACGCCGGTCTGCGGGTGCCCGAGGACGTCTCGGTCGTCGGGTACAACGACATTCCGCTGGCCGAGGACTTCAATCCGCCGCTGACGACTGTACGTACGCCGGCCGAGGAGCTCGGTCGGGCCGCCGTGCGGATCGCTCTGCGGGATCCTGAGCATGCCTCGGGAAGTCACCATGTGCTCGGCACGCACATCGTTGTGCGCCGTAGCGTCGCCTCGCCTCGGGGGGCGTAGGCGGCTGCGGGTGGTTTGTGGCTGGTCGCGCCCACGCGGCGGAGCCGCATATCGAAACAGCCCCGCGCCCCTATAGGGGCGCTCCTGTCGCCCCGATCCATGGAGGACCGAAATCCGTATGACCGCGCCGCCTGTGTCGCTCCCCGACGATCCGACGCTCTCGCCCCTCACCGGCTGGACCCGCGCCCACTGGGAGGCGCTCGCCGACCGGCTTCTCGACGGGCTGGTGCCCTACGCGACCCCCGGCCTCGCCCAGTACCGGCTGCCCGGGCCGCCCAGCCATTCGGGCCCCTGGTCCGACGGGCTGGAGGGATTCGCGCGTTCCTTCCTCCTGGCCGCCTTCCGTATCGCGGGCTCGGACGGCCGGGTCGGCCCGGCGCTCATCGAGCGGTATGCCGCCGGACTGGACGCGGGCACCGACCCGCACCACGCCGAGCACTGGCCGCCGATCACCGACCGGGCCCAGCCGATGGTCGAGGCCGCCTCGGTCGCGCTCGCGCTGCACGAGTCACGCGCGTGGCTGTGGGACCACCTCGACGACGGGGTGCGGCAGCGGGTGTGCGCCTGGCTGGGTGGGTTCGTCGGGGCGGACGTCAACGACTCCAACTGGCGACTGTTCCAGGTGATCACCGAGGAGTTCCTCGCCTCGGCCGGTGCCCCGCACAGCCGGGCCGAGATCGACGCGGGGCTGGCCCGGCTGGACGACTGGTACCGGGGCGGGGGCTGGTACACCGACGGAGACGGGCGGAAGTTCGACTACTACAACGCCTGGGCGCTGCATCTGTATCCGGTGCTGTGGGCGCGGATCGCCGGGCCACGGGCGGACCCGGCCACCGTGGCCCGGCACCGTGCCCGGCTGCGCGAGTTCCTCACCGTCCACCAGCACTTCTTCGGCTCCGACGGTGCCCCCGTCCACCAGGGCCGCTCCCTCACCTACCGTTTCGCGGCCACCGCCCCGCTGTGGGCGGGCGCCCTCGCCGACGCCACCCCCCTGCCGCCGGGCCGCACCCGCCGCCTCGCCTCCGGCGCGCTGAAGCACTTCACCGAGCGGGGCGTGCCCGACGAGCGGGGCCTGCTCAGCCTCGGCTGGTACCGGCCCTTCCTCCCCGTCACCCAGCGCTACTCGGGCCCCGCCTCCCCGTACTGGGCGAGCAAGGCCTTCCTGGGGCTGCTCCTGCCCGCCGACCACCCGGTCTGGACGGCACCGGAGGAGCCGGCCCCCGTCGACACGCGGGACGTCGGCCTTGCCCTGCCCGCCCCAGGCTGGCTGCTGCAGTCCACCACGGCCGACGGCATCGTACGGCTGGTCAACCACGGCAGCGACCGCCTCCCGCCCCCACCCGCCACGGACGACGACAGTCCCCACTACGCCCGCTTCGCCTACTCCAGCGCGACCGCCCCCGAGACACCGGGCGTCGACAACCACCTCGCGCTCCTGGCCCCCGACGGCACGCCCTCCCCACGCGGGCGCATCCACCCCCTGGGCACCGCAGCCGGGCGGGCCGGGTCCCGGGCGCAGGACGGGCGGGTCGAAACCGTCAGCGTGGTGCGCGGCGCCTGGGAAGTACGGGTGCACCGGCTCGACGTACCGCCTGACACACCGGTACGGGAGGGCGGTTGGGCGGTGGCCGACGACGCGGCGCCTCCGGACGTGCGGACCGGTCCCGGCCGGGCGGTGGCCCGCCGCGCGGACGGACTGACCAGCGCGCTGGTCGGCCTCCACGGCTGGGACGACGCCGAGGCCTCGGCCGTACGGGCCACCGGCACGAACGCGGTGGGCCACCACTCGGCGACCCCCGTGCTCCAACTGCCCGGCCCCCGCCCGCTGTTGGTCACGCTCGTCGTCCTCAGCGCCGACTCGCGGACCGCGCTCACGGGAGCGAGCGCGACCGTCGCCGCCGACGGCACCGTGGAGGTCCGCTTCCCGGACGGCACTGTGGAGCGCGTGCCGGCCGGCCTCAGCGACGGGCCAGTGCCATCGCCTGGTCCAGCGCCCGCAGGAACCGGCTGACCGTCCCCCGGTCCCGCACCGCGAGCCGCAGCCACTCCTCGCCCAGCCCGGGGAAGGTGTCCCCGCGCCGCACCGCGAACCCGAGGTCGCGCAGATGGTGCCGTACGCCGGCCGCCCCCGGCAGTCGTACGAGGACGAAGGGACCCTCGGCGGGCTCGACGACCCGGAGCCCGAGCGAGGCGAACTCGCCAAGTCCGGCGACGAGATGAGCCCGGTCGGCGGCGATGCGGTGGGCCGCGTGCGCCGCCTCCGCCAGGGCCGGCGGTGCCACGCAGGCCTCGGCGGCGGCGAGCGCGGGCGTGGAGACGGGCCACAGGGGCTGGGCGCGCTCCAGTTCGGCGATGGTCTCCGGCGCGGCGAGGACATAGCCGATCCGCAGCCCGGCCAGCCCCCACGTCTTGGTCAGGCTGCGCAGCACCACCAGACCCGGCACGTCCGTCCGCCCCGCCAGCGCCTCCCGCTCACCCGGCACCGCGTCCATGAACGCCTCGTCCACCACCAACGTCCGCCCGGGACGGGCGAGTTCAGCGATGGCGGCGGCGGGGTGCAGCACGGAGGTCGGATTGGTGGGATTGCCGACGACCACCAGGTCGGCGTCCTCGGGAACGGCCGCCGGGTCGAGGCGGAAGCCGTCCTCCTCCCGCAGCAGCACCCGCTCGACGCTGTGCCCCGCGTCCCGCAGCGCCGCCTCCGGCTCCGTGAACTGCGGATGCACGACGACCGGCCGCAGCACCTTCAGCGCCCGCGCCAGCAGCACGAACGCCTCCGCCGCCCCCGCCGTCAACAGCACCCGCTCCACCGGCAGCCCGTGCCGAGCCGCGACCGCCGCCCGCGCCGCCCGTCCGTCCGGGTACGCGGCGAGCGAGCCCAGCGAGCCGGCGATCCGCTCCCGCAGCCATACGGGCGGCGTGTCCGCGCGGACGTTCACGGCGAGGTCGACGAGCGCCGACCCGTCGTCACGGACCTCGGCGTCACCGTGATGCCGGAGATCATGCGCCTCAGGCTGCATAAGAGTGGGCTTCCTGCTGTCCAAGTCCAAGTCCAAGTCCGTGACCGTGTCCAAGTCCATGCCCGTGCCCGTGTCCGGGCCCGTGATGTCCGTCGGATCCGTCCGGCCGATGACCGTCGGGGACGCCCCGGACCGCCTCCGCGTACCGCTCCATCACCAGATCCAGCAGCTCCGGCACCGGACCGAGCACGTCCGCCGACCGCACCTCGATCTCCGGGTGCGCCGCCGCCCAGCCCTCGGTCTGGTCGCGCACCCGGTCCGGCAGGACGCCCGGGAACAGGAGGTACGGCAGCACGACGATCCGCCGTGCGCCCAGCTTCACGCATCGGTCGAGGCCGCTCGGCACGTCCGGCGCCGCCAGCGACACGAACGCCGTCTCCACGCCCGCGAAACCGCGCCCCTCCCACAACAGCCGCGCCGCCCGGTGCACCTCGGCGTCGGCGTCCGGGTCGGTCGAACCCCGCCCGACCAGCAGCACGGTCACCTCGGCACGGTCCCCGGGCCGGCGCCCGGCGCTGCCGAGCGCCTCGTCCAGCCGCCGCTCCAGCACGGACAGCAGCGCGGGATGCGGTCCCAGCGGGCGGCCGTAGACGTACGCGATCCCCGGGTGCCGCTCCTTCTCGCGGGCCGGCGCGGCCGGGAGGTCACCCTTGGCGTGCCCGGCGGACACCAGCATCCACGGCACGGCGGCGAAACCGCCCGAGACGGGCAGCTCGGGATGACGGCTCCCCAACTCCCGCACGAACGCGCGGAACGCCTCGGCCCCGGCTTCGTCCCGGGTGCCATGACCGGCGATGAGCAGGGCGGGCGGCGGAGTGGTCACCGTGACTCCTCGGCGGGCGGGACAGAGCGGGCGGCACGGTCATCATGGCGCGCGCCCGGCCCGGGACGCCGTACGACGGCACAGGTCGCCCTCGCCGGCCGTCCGTCGGCGCGCCGCGACTTCCGCTTCGGTACGAGGAGTTCCCCACCGCGCGCGAGGGCGGCGGCCTCGGCGACCGACGGGGTGCCGGTCGCGGCGAGGGACGCCTCGGAGGGGTGGGGCACGTCGACGGCGGCCAGCTCGTCGGCGGAGTAGGTGACGAGGGGCACGCCGAGCCGCGCGGCGGCCCGGACGAGACCGGGTTCATCGGCCTTGGCGTCGAGGGTGGCGAGTTCGGTGAGGGACGCGGGGGAGAGGCCGGCGTCGCCGAGGGCGCCCTCGATCAGTGCGAGGACCTCCGCCACGGAGACGCCCTTCGAGCCGCCGACACCCACCACGAGGTCCCCGTCCGCACCCGTTCTCACCGGGCGCCCCCGTCCCCGGTACGGCACCGCTCCACGAACCGCCGGGCGACACCCGGCTCGGCCGCCCAGTGCGTGTGCAGATAGCTCGCGTGCACCCCGCGCCGCACGAACCCCTCGACCCGCTTGTGCGGCAGCCGCATCCCCCAGGCGGGCAGCTCGCCCGCCCCGGGCTCCACGACCGTCCGATGGAACTCGTGCCCCCGCATCCGCGTCCCGGCCACCGCGAGCACACTGTCGGTCACGGCCACCGCGTCCCGATAACCGAGCGTCAGCCGCTCCGACATTCGAGCACGGGCATCCAGCACCCCACACATCGGCCGCCCGTCGAGCTCCCGGCACAGATACAACAGCCCCGCACACTCCGCCGCCACCGGAGCCCCACTCAGCGCGAACTCCCCGACGGCCTTCCGCAACGGCTCATTGGCCGCCAACTCAGCCGCGTACACCTCCGGAAACCCACCCCCGATCACCAACCCCCGCGTCCCCTCCGGCAGCCGCTCGTCCCGCAACGGATCAAACGGAACGACGACGGCCCCCGCGGCGGCCAGCAACTCGGTGTGCTCGGCGTAGGAGAAGGTGAAGGCGGGCCCCCCGGCAACGGCTACGACTGGCTTCACCCCAGCCGCTTCTTCCAACCCGGCCGCTTCTTCCAGCCCGGCCGTTTCTTTCAGCCCGTCCGGCGTTTGAGGACGAGGCCCTTCGGGCCGATGCGGGGGTCTGGGGGCGGCAGCCCCCAGGGATGGGACGGGTAGGGGCGGCGGGGGCGAGGAAGCGAGGGCCTCAGCCGCGTCCCACCCCGCACACGACAACGCCCCCGCACCACGCGCCAGCGAGACCAACGCCTCCAGATCACACCCGTCCCGCACCTGCGCAGCCATGGCAGCCACCGCATCCACCGCAGCCCCCCGCCGCTCGGCAACCGGCACCAACCCCAGATGCCGCGACGGCGTATCCACCTGAGCCGTCCGCCGCAACACCCCCAACACCGGCACCCCGGCCGACTCCAACCCCTCCCGCAACAACTCCTCGTGCCGGTCGGAGGCGACCTTGTTCAGAATCACACCCCCGACCCGCACCTCCGGATCCCACGACACGAACCCGTGCACCAGCGCCGCCACCGACCGAGACTGCGACGACGCGTCGACGACCAGCACCACCGGCGCCCGCAACAGCTTCGCCACATGCGCGGTCGACGCCAGCTCCCCCTGCCCGGCGGCCCCGTCGAACATCCCCATGACCCCCTCGACGACCGCGATGTCGCAGCCGCGCGCCCCGTGCAGGAACAACGGCCCGACCAGCTCGGGCCCGCACAGATACGCGTCGAGGTTCCGCCCCACCCGCCCGGTGGCGAGCGCGTGGTACCCGGGGTCGATGTAGTCCGGCCCCACCTTGTGCGGGGACACGGCGAGCCCCCGCGCGGCGAGCGCGGCCATCAACCCCGTGGCGACGGTGGTCTTCCCGCTGCCGGACGACGGCGCGGCGATGACCAGCCGTGGGACGGAAGCCGACGAGGACGAGGACGAGGACGAGGACATCACCACTCGATACCCCGCTGCCCCTTCTGCCCGGCGTCCATGGGGTGCTTGACCTTGGACATGTCGGTCACGAGGTCGGCGAAGTCGACGAGCTTGTCCGGCGCGTTCCGCCCGGTGATGACGACATGCTGGGTCCCGGGCCGGTCACGCAGCACCTCGATCACCTCGTCGAGGTCGACCCAGCCCCAGTGCAGCGGATAGGCGAACTCGTCAAGGACGTAGAGCTTGTACGACTCGGCGGCCAGGTCCCGCTTGACCTGCTCCCAGCCCTCCCGGGCCTTCTCCTCGTTGCTGAAGTTGTCCCCCTGGAGGTCACGCTGCACCCACGACCAGCCCTCGCCCATCTTGTGCCAGTCGACGGTGCCGCCCTCGCCGCTGGCGCCCAGCACCCGCAGCGCGTTCTCCTCGCCGACCTTCCACTTCGCCGACTTGACGAACTGGAACACCCCGATCGGCCACCCCTGGTTCCAGGCGCGCAGCGCCATCCCGAAGGCGGCGGTGGACTTGCCCTTGCCGACCCCGGTGTGCACCATCACCAGCGGCCGGTTACGGCGCTGACGAGTCGTCAGTCCATCGTCCGGCACCACACTCGGCTGCCCCTGCGGCATTACGCGGCCCTCCTCTTCGATCCACCCTGCGATCCACCCTGAACATCCCTGACCAGCCCGGCGATCGAGTCCGCCCGCAACTCGTCCAGCGTCACCGCCGTACCGCCCAGCTCACCCGCCAACTGCCCGGCGAGCCCCAGCCGTACGTACCCCGCCTCGCAGTCGACGACCACGGACGCGATCCCGTCGGCGGCGAACAGCCGCGCGGCCCGCCCGGCCAGGGCGACCGGCTCGGGGCCGCCGGTGGCACGCCCGTCGGTCACCACGACGACCAGCGCGCGCCGCGCCGGGTCCCGCAGCCGCTCCACCCGAAGCACGTCGTGCGCCTTGAGCAGCCCGGCCGCGAGCGGCGTACGCCCCCCGGTCGGCAGCGACTCCAGCCGGGCCGCGGCCGCGTCCACCGACGAGGTGGGCGGCAGCGCCACGTCCGCGCTCGTGCCCCGGAACGTCACGAGACCCACCTTGTCCCGCCGCTGGTAGGCGTCCAGCAGAAGCGAGAGCACGGCTCCCTTGACCGCGGACATCCGCTGCCGCGCCGCCATCGACCCCGAGGCGTCGACCACGAAGAGCACCAGGTTCCCCTCGCGCCCCTCCCGGGTCGCCTGCCGCAGATCGTCGCGCCGTACGACCAGTCCCGGCCCCGACCGTCCCCGGGTGCGCTGATGCGGAGCGGCCGCGTGCACGGTGGCCGCCAGGTGCAGCTTGGTCAGCGCCCCCCGGGGACGTCGCGCCCCGGTCGTCCGCCCGTGCTCGGTCCGCGCCCGTGAACGCCGCCCGGCCGCGCCCTCGCCGAGACCGGGCACGCTGAGCACCTTGGTCCGGAAGGGCTCCGAGGCCCGCACGGGCTGCTGTTCCCCGGCACCGGGAGCCTGCGGCTGCCCGCCCTCCCCGGCCTCGGGCGGCGCGCCCACGTCACCGCTCCGCGGCGCGTCCGGCCCTTCCGGTCCGGAAGGCGGCTGCCCACCGCCCCCGCCGCCCCCGCCGCCCCCGCCGGGCCCGTCCGGGTCGGGATCCTCGTCGCCGTCGTTCTCGTCCCGGCTCTCGTTCTCGTCGTCGCCGGCGAACTCCTCCAGCGTCTCGTCGAGCTTGTCCTCGTCGAGTCCCGGCGCGTCGAAGGGGTTGCGCCGCCTGCGGTGCGGCAGCGCGAGCAGCGCCGCCTGCCGGACGTCCTCGGCGAGCACATCGGTCCGCCCGGCCCACGCGGCCAGCGCGGTCGCCGTACGCGCCATCACGATGTCGGCCCGCATCCCGTCCACCTCGAACGCGGCACAGGTCGCCGCGATCTGCCGCAGCGCCCCGTCACCGAGCCGCACCGAGGGCAGCAACTCCCTTGCCGCGACGATGCGTTGACGCACCTCGGCCTCGTCGTCCGCCCAGCGCGCGGCGAAGCCGGCCGGGTCGTCGTCGTAGGCGAGACGCCGCCGCACGACCTCCACCCGCTGGTCCGGCTCCCGTGAGGCGGCGACCTCCACGGTCAGCCCGAACCGGTCGAGCAACTGCGGCCGCAGCTCGCCCTCTTCGGGGTTCATGGTGCCGACGAGCAGGAACTTCGAGGCGTGCCGTACGGAGACACCCTCGCGCTCGACGTACGACGCGCCCATCGCGGCCGCGTCGAGGAGCAGGTCGACCAGGTGGTCGTGGAGGAGGTTGACCTCGTCGACGTACAGGATTCCGCGGTGCGCGTCCGCGAGCAGGCCGGGCTCGAAGGCCTTCACGCCCTCCGACAGCGCCCGCTCGATGTCCAGGGCGCCCACCAGCCGGTCCTCGGAGGCGCCGACGGGCAGCTCGACCATACGGGCGGGCCGCTCGACGCCCGCTCCCGGCTCGTGCGGTCCGTCCGGGCACCCGGGGTCGGGCCGCTCGGGGTCGCACGAGAAACGGCACCCGGGGACGACGGGGACCTCCGGCATCAGCGCCGAAAGCGCCCGTACGGCCGTCGACTTGGCGGTGCCCTTCTCGCCGCGCACCAGGACACCGCCGACCGCCGGTGACACGGCGTTCAGCAGCAGCGCCAGCCGCAGGTCGTCCTGGCCGACGACGGCCGTGAAGGGGAAGGGTGTGCTCATGCGGGCGCTCCCGGTGGAATGAAGGGCAGTCCTTGCGGCGCGCCCGACTCGATGAGCCGCCAGAGCGCGTCCGTGTCCGCGTGCTGTTCGATCAGGTCGCCGAGCCGGTCGAGCTGCTCCTCGCGCAGCGCGGCGAACGACGTGTCCGGCGCCGGCACGAAGCGTCGGCCCGCGGCGGCCGCCACCTCGCGCAGAAAGGCCCGCCGGAAACCGTCCGACTCCAGCGAGCCGTGCCAGTGCGTGCCCCAGGTCTGACCGACCCGGCATCCGTCGAGGCTGTGTCCTTCGTCATCGGAGATGAACCCCTCACCCCCGCTGACCTCGGCGACCCCGTGATGGATCTCGTACCCCTCGACCCGCTCCCCGAGGGCCCGGCCCTCCGGTCGGGTGAGGGTCTTCTCCCGGGCGAACCGCACCCGCACGGGCAGGATCCCGAGCCCGTCGACATGCCCTCGCCGGCTCTCGACGTCGTCCTCGATGTGCTCGCCGAGCACCTGGTAGCCGCCGCAGACGCCGAGGATCGGCCACCCCTCGGCGGCCCGTCGCACCAGGGCGTCCGCGAGCCCGCGCTCGCGCAGCCACTCCAGCGCGCGCACGGTTCCCCGGGTGCCGGGGAGCACCACCAGGTCCGCGTCGGCCAGCTCCTCCGGCCGGTCCACGAACCGCACGACGACACCCGGCTCGGCGGCGAGGGCGTCCACGTCGGTGAAGTTGGACATCAGCGGCACGGCGCAGACGGCGACCCGCAGTACGTCCTCGCCGACGGGCGGCGCGACGACGGACTCCCGGACCGTCCCGCGCAGGGAGACCCGCAGCCCGTCCTCCTCGTCGATGCCGAGGCCGTGCCGGAAGGGCAGGACGCCGTAGGTGTGCCGGCCGGTGAGGCCGTGCAGCATGTCGAGCCCGGGTTCGAGCAGCGACACATCACCCCGGAACTTGTTGACCAGGAACCCGGCGATCAGCGCCTGGTCCTCGGGGGAGAGCAGCGCCACGGTCCCGAAGAAGGAGGCGAAGACGCCCCCGCGGTCGATGTCGCCCACCACCAGCACGGGCAGCCGGGCGCTGCGGGCGATGCCCATGTTGACGATGTCGGTCCGCCGCAGATTGATCTCGGCCGGAGAACCGGCCCCCTCGCAGATCACCGCGTCGTGCGTGTCCCGCAGCTCGGCGAGGCAGTCGAGCACGGTCCCGAGCAGCGCCTGCTGCCGACCGCCGTGGTACCCGCGCGCGCTCATCTCGCCCACCGGCTTGCCCAGCAGCACGACCTGGCTGCTCCGCTCGCCCCCGGGCTTGAGCAGCACGGGATTCATCTGCGCGGTCGGCTCCACGCGGCACGCCTGCGCCTGCATGGCCTGCGCCCGCCCGATCTCGGCGCCCTCGCGGGTCACGAACGAGTTGAGGGACATGTTCTGCGCCTTGAACGGCGCGACCTTGACCCCCTGCCGCACCAGCCACCGGCAGATCCCCGCGGTGACGACGCTCTTGCCGGCGTCCGAGGTGGTGCCGGCGACGAGAAGCCCCCCGCCCGTCATGACGTACGTCCCTTCGGGATACGGCGCGCGGCCGCACAGACGCCCAGCGCCAGCCAGCCGACGCGCTTCGACAGCCGTACGGCCCGCTCGATGTCCCGGACGGCGACGGCGCGCCCCGCCCCGTTGAGCACCGGCCGATGCTCGACCCGCCCGCCGTACGACAGCGTCCCGCCGAGACGCACCCCGAGCGCCCCCGCGAACGAGGCCTCGACGGGCCCGGCGTTGGGGCTCGGGTGCTGGGCGGCATCGGCGCGCCAGGCACGCACCGCCCCGCGCGGATCACCCCCGGCGACGGCGGCCAGTACGGCGGTCAGCCGCGCCCCCGGCCATCCGGCCACGTCGTCGAGCCGGGCCGAAGCCCACCCGTAGCGGCGGTACTTGGGCGACCTGTGGCCCACCATGGCGTCCAGTGTGTTCACGGCCCGGAACCCGAGCAGCCCCGGCACCCCGCCGACGGCCCCCCACACCAGGGCCCCCACCACCGCGTCGGAGGTGTTCTCGGCGACGGACTCCACGACGGCCCGCGCGATCCCGTCCGCGTCCAGCGCCTGCGGGTCCCGTCCGCACAGATGCGGCAGCCGCGCCCGCGCGCCCTCGACGTCGCCCGCCTCCAGGGCGCGCCCGATCGTGCGGGCCTCCTGGGCGAGCGAAGTCCCGCCGACGACCGCCCAGGTGGCGGCGCCGGTCAGCGCGACGGAGGCGGCGGGGGACGTACGGACGACTCGGGCGGCGACGGCACCGAGCGCCACGGCGCCACCGGCGCACACGGCCGTGTGCACCGCACCCCGCGCGCGGTCGTCGCGCCACAACACTCTTTCGACGGCACCGGCGGCACGTCCGAACGCGGCGACCGGATGCCCCCGGCGAGGGTCGCCGAGCAGCAGATCACCGAGAAGTCCGGCGGCGGCGCCGTACGCGAAGACGCGATCGGCTCGCATCGGGGTCAGCCGACCGTGGGGTCAGACGAGGGTCTGATACTGCGTGTCGATCGGCAGGCGAGCATCGCGTTCTGTCCTCACTCAGGGTGTCCACGCCCTGGTTCGACGAGTCCGGCGGTGAGAGTTCCTGGCTCCCGGGGCTTTCTACCCCGGTGACAGTGGCGGGACCGCGCCGGATTCACACCGGCTTCCTCTCCTGCCGCCGTAGCTGGCCCCGGAAGTCCACCACGGGGTTGGAAGGGCCGTCAACTTGCCGTTGACCTGCGACGGGAGAGTGTGCGAAGGCCCACACAGGCGTGAGGTGCGGGACGGTGATCCGTCCCGCACCTCGGGTGCTTCAGGTGGCGCGTGTGCCGTACGTCGGGCCGTCAGGCCACGATCAGATAGATGCCGTATCCCACGGCCGCCGCGCACGCAGCGAAGCACGCGTACGCGCCGGTGACCGCGAGCGCGGCCGAGTCGCCCTGGGCCACCGCCCGTTCGCGGCGGGACAGGCCCGAGATGCCGAGGGTGAACAGGCCCACGAGGGCCACGGTGACCACGAGGCTGACGCCGAAGACGGAGCCGAGAGCCGCCCAGTCGATCTTCATGCTTCTTCTTCCTTGAGTACCGGGAGGAGGAACCGGGTGGGGGTCAGACCGCGGCCTGCGAGGGCGACGGCGTCGGCTCGGAGGCCGGGGCCGGGATGGTGGCCGACAGCTCCTCGGCCGTCGTGCCCGCCGGCGGCGGGGTCACGGCGGCCATGGCCGTGGTCACCACGCCGGGCGGCTCCTCGGTCTCGTTGACGTTGGTGTGGTCGACGACCTCGCGGCGGGAGAGCTTCCAGATCGCGGCGCTGGAGCCGATCAGGAAGACCGCGACGAGGGCCGTGCCCCAGGCGCCGAAGCCCGTCACGTACTCGGCGAGCGCCCCGACCAGGGCGGCGGCCGGCAGGGTCAGACCCCAGGCGACGAACATCCGGGTGGCCGTCGACCAGCGGACCACGCCGCCCTTGCGGCCGAGGCCCGCGCCCATCACCGAACCGGAGACGGAGTGCGTGGTGGAGAGCGAGAAGCCGAGGTGGGAGGAGGCCAGGATGACGGTGGCCGCGCTGGTCTGGGCGGCGAAGCCCTGCTGCGGCTGGAGGTCGGTCAGGCCCTTGCCCATGGTGCGGATGATGCGCCAGCCGCCGAGGTAGGTGCCGAGCGCGATGGCCAGACCCGCCGAGAGGATGACCCACATGGGCGGGTCGGAGTCGGGGGCGAGGGTGCCGCCGGCGACCAGGGCGAGGGTGATGATGCCCATCGTCTTCTGCGCGTCGTTGGTGCCGTGCGCGAGGGAGACCAGCCCGGCCGAGGCGATCTGCCCGGCGCGGTAGCCCTTCTTGGAGGCGTCGCCGTCGGCCTTCTTGCCGAGCGTGTACGTCAGCCGGGTGGCGAGCAGTGCCGCGATGCCCGCGACCAGCGGGGCGGCGATGGCCGGGATCAGCACCTTGGTGACGAGCACGTCGCCGTGGACGGCGCCCATGCCGGCCGAGGCGATGGTGGCGCCGATCAGGCCGCCCATCAGGGCGTGCGAGGAGCTGGAGGGCAGGCCCACCAGCCAGGTGAGCAGATTCCAGAGGATCGCGCCGACCAACGCGGCGAAGATGACCTCGGGACGGATGCCGGTCTCGTCGACGAGACCCTTGGAGATCGTGTTGGCGACCTCCACGGAGAGGAAAGCGCCTACAAGGTTCAGCACGGCGGACATGGCCACCGCGACCTTGGGCTTGAGCGCACCGGTCGAGATGGTGGTGGCCATCGCGTTGGCGGTGTCGTGGAAACCGTTCGTGAAATCGAACGCGAGTGCGGTTACCACCACAATCGCGAGGATCAGCGAGAAGTTTTCCATTTACCCAGGCAATCGTTCGAGGTCATTGGCTGGACGAACGTAGGTAACCTGAGTGAACGGAAGATGAACTGAGGCGGGCCGCACGGTGTCCGTAAGAGGGGGTTGTTCGTCCGGAAGGGGAGGCCTCCCCTCCGCCCGCCTCCGGCGGTCACCGCGCGACCCGGGCGCCCCAAGGGTCACTAGCCCCGGGCGAACTTCCTGAGCTGGGCCGTCGACCCGTTGAAGAGATTCTGGTCACCCGGCAGGCTGCCGCTGCCGTTGTCGAACTGCCAGATCGTCCAGAACCGCCATCCGGCCGGCAGGTTCCCCGCCGTCGCGGAGTCGTAGCGGGCTATCCACAGCGCGTGGTTCGAGCCGAAGGCGCGGCTGGCGCCGGTGCAGGTGTTCCACCAGTGGGTGGTGGTGTAGATCACCGGACGGCGGCCGGTCAGTCGCTTCACCTCGTCGCTGAAGGACTGGATCCAGCCGGCCATCTTCGCCTTGCTCAGCCCGTAGCACTTGTGCTTGCTGTACGGGTTGTACTCGATGTCGAGCGCGGGCGGCAGGGTCCAGCCGTCCGACCGCCAGCCGCCGCCGTTGCGTACGAAGTGCGCCGCCTGCGTCCGGCCCGACGACTTGTCCGGCAGCGCGAAGTGGTATGCGCCGCGGAGCAGGCCCGCGTTGCGGGAGCCGTTGTACTGCTGGTTGAAGTACGGGTTGCGGTAGGTGTGGGACTCGGTCGCCTTGACGTAGACGAACTGGGCGCCCTTCCCCTTCGCGCTCTGCCAGTTGACGTTCTTCTGATGGGAAGAGACGTCATGACCCCTGGGCTTGCCGGCCGCCGCGGCCGGCAGCTCGACCAGCGCGGTTCCGCCCAGGGTGAGCGCCGCCACGGAGGCCGCCATGAGGCGGGAGCGGTGACGGGACGGTTTGCGATCACGGGCCATATTTCCCCCCGGAATGGCTGCGTGCACGACAAATCCCCCAGAGATTACGGGAAGATCGTTGAATCCCGGTCGATCTCAGGCCAAGCAAGAAGCGGGGGTTTTCTGCCCCGTTATGCACCCTTCCGGACGTCGACCTTCCGCCCTAAAGTGCCCCGGCCCGACGGAGACTTGAGGCCGTGCCCTCGTCCCGCCTGGCAGGATCGCCGCATGGCTGAGGAGCAGCGGGACCAGCGGGGCGCGCGGGATACGCGGGATACGCGGGAGGGCGCACAGGAAGTGGGGGAGTCGTGGGGCAGAAGTGTCCGCCCCGAGGAGGCGGAGGCCTGGGAGGCCCTCGTGGCGACAGCTCGCCGGACCGTGTCCGACGGACTGGTCGTCGGCACGTCCGGGAACGTGTCGGTGCGCGTCGGCGACACCGTGCTGGTCACACCGTCGGGAGTGCCCTACGACCGGCTGACCCCGGACGACGTGACCGGGGTCGACCTGACCGGCGAACGGGTGCTGGGCACACTCGTACCGACCAGCGAGCTGCCCATGCACCTCGCCGTCTACCGCGCCACCGACGCCGGCGCCGTCGTCCACACCCACGCGGTCCACGCCACGGCCGTCTCCACCCTCGTCCCCGAACTCCCGCTGATCCACTACATGGCCGGCGCCCTCGGCGGTCCCGTCCGGGTTGCCCCGTATGCGACGTACGGCACGGCGGAGTTGGCCGAGAACATGCTCCGGGCCCTCACCGACCGCACCGCCTGCCTCCTCCAGAACCACGGCACGATCGCCTACGGCACCACCCTGGCCCAGGCCTACGACCGCACGGCCCAACTGGAGTGGATGTCCCACCTGTGGCTCACGGCATCCTCGGTACCCGGCCTGTCCCCGGCCCTGCTGTCGCAGGGGCAGGTGGCGGAGGCGGGGGAGCGGTTGCGGGGGTACGGGCAGCGCGGCTAGGGGCTGGATC
>NZ_KQ948927.1:715813-747781 GCF_001514235.1 Streptomyces caeruleatus
CGAGGAAAGGCCGGTGCCCCCACCCCGCCCTCACCCCAAGTCGCCCTCCCACTGGCCCCACCCCCCGTCCGCCAGGACACTGGACAGGTGCGCACAGTCAAAGCGACGGCCGCAGCCGTCACCGTGGCTCTGGCCGCCGGCGCGGCAAGCGTCGCCGCCGGCCGCCTCGCCAGCGGCGCCGCCCTGACGGCCCCAGCCGGCCGCCCCCTGCCCACCGAACCCCGGCTCACCGTGCACGCCACGGCCGCCGGCCAGATCACCCTCACCCGCGACCTCGCCTCCCTGCGACCGGGCACCTACGGCCTCTCCGGCGACGCCTCACACGCGGTCGTAGGCCCCGTCCTCGCCACGGCGAAGCACTCCGCCGACACCGTCGTACGCCGCCTGGAACGCGTCACCCACGGCACCCTCGAACCCGGCGACAGCGTCTGGCTCACCCCGAACGTCCACGTCGGCAACCCGAGCGCCGCCCTCGGCCTCGACCACGCCGACATCGACATCCCGGGCGAACTCGGCTCCCTGCCCGCCTGGTTCGTCCCCGGCGCCCGGGACACCTGGATCATCGCGGTGCACGGCCTCGGCACCACCCGCGAACAGGCCATGAACCTCATGGAGTTCCTCAGCGCCCTCCACTTCCCGGTCCTCGCCCTCGCCTACCGCGGCGACCTCGGCGCCCCCCGCCCACCGGACGGCCTGGGCCACCTCGGCGAGACCGAGTGGCGCGACCTGGACGCGGCGATGCGCTACGCCGTGCGGTACGGCGCCCGGCAACTCGTCCTGCTCGGCTGGTCCACCGGCGCCACCATGGCGCTGCGCGCCGCCGCGCACTCGGGCCTGCGGGACCGGGTCTCGGGCCTGGTCCTGGACTCCCCGGTCCTCAGCTGGGAGACCACCCTGCGCGCCCTCGCCAGGGCCCGCCACACCCCGGGCGCGCTGCTGCCGCTCGCCGTCCGCGCCGCACAGGGTCGCACCGGACTGAGCGCCGACCACTTCACCGGCGACGGCGCCGCCCAGCCGCTCACCGTGCCGACCCTGATCTTCCACGGCCCCGAGGACCGGGTGGCCCCCTGGAGCCTCTCTCGCCGCCTCGCCGACGCCCACCCCAATCTGGTGGCCCTGCGCACCGTCGAGGGCGCCCCTCACGCCGCCATGTGGAACGCCGACCCGGAGTCCTACGAGGAATCCCTGCGCCGCTTCATGACACCGCTCATGTGACGCCGCCGGACCCGCCCCCCCGGCCAGCCGTCGTCAGCCCGCCGAGAGCACCGGTCCCTCGGATTCCGTTTAACCCCGTACCACTGGCCTGTTCTGCGTCCCTCACCGCTCACCGGACCCCGTGCGTTGGCCATCCCCGTAGCCCCTCGTGACATTCCGTTTGGGTTTTCGGACCGTCAACCGGAAGACTGCACCCGTGACGTCCCGTATCCCGCGCGACTCCAGGCTTCGACTCGTCCGCCCGCGACCCCTGGCCGCCGCCCCCAGAGCCGTGAACCAGCGGCGCCCACGCCGCCCCGCACCCCGCCCCCCGGAGGGCACACCGGCCCGGTCCGAGCTGGCCAGAATGGCACGCTCAGGTCTGGCCGCCGCGGCCCGGGTCGCCCACTGGGCGGACGCCGCGCTGCGCCCTGGCCGGGACGGCGCGAGCCCCGACGGCAAGGGCACCCTGTCCGACGCGACCGCCGAACGCGCGGCCCGGGACCTCGGCCTGACCGTCGCTCAGGTCCGCGCCGACTGGGACACCGCCCGGCTCGCCGGCCTCGTCGAGGTGCACGGCGACAGCGCCCGCCCCGGCTGGCGGCTGCGCGCCTGGGACCGCGACGACAGCGCCGTGCTGCGCGGCTGGGTCGCCCTCTTCGACGCCTGGTCGCTCGCCCACCCGGAACCGGAGCAGCACGCCCACGGCGCCGTGTCCGACGTCGTCTCGGCCCTGCCCCAGGTGCTCTCCTTCCTCCAGCTGTCCGCCGGCCCCGTCCCCATGGAGCAGCTCCTTGACCTGCTGGAGCAGCGGGTCACCGAACTGCGCACCGAACGCTGCGAGATTCCCTACGGACCGCGGCCCGAGCCGCTCCCCGCCGCGCCGCCCGCCGAGGACACGCCCCTCGCCCCGCTCCTCGACTGGGCCCTGCACGCCCTCGCCTCCGTCGGAGCCCTCACCTACGGCGACGGACAGGCCACCCTCACCCCGCTCGGCAACTGGGCGGTCTGGGTCAAGCTGGAGCAGATCTGCGTCGCCGCCCAGAGCCCCGCCGGGAACATCGAGCAGGCGGCCGAGGACATGCTCCGCGGCTGCGCCCAGCTCCGCCCGAACGCCGCCCGTGACGAGTACCGCGCCTGGCTCGCCGCCCGCCCCGTCGGCAGCGCCGTCACCGAACTCCTCGGCGCCGCCCGCGGCGACGACGCCCTGCTGCGCGGCCTCGCCTTCGAGGCGCTGCGCGTCGTCGGCGCCCCCGCCGAGCCCGACGTGCGCGCCGTCGCCGACGAGCCGACCCTGCGGCCGTACGCCCTGCTGTGGCTCGCCGAGCACGACGGCATCGACCCCGAGGACGCCCACGAGGTGCTCACCCGGGAAGAGGCCACCTGGCTGTGGGTCGACACCGCCGCCGCCGTCGCCGACCACGGCGAGGCCCCGATGCTCGTACGGCACCTGGAGTCCGCGGTGCAGCCGACGGTGCCGATGCTCCTGGACGAGGTGCGCGCCGTCGGACATCCCCGCACCGTGCAGGTCCTGGTCGCGCTCGCCGCCGCGCACCCCGACCCCGCCCTCGCCAAGGCCGTACGCCGCGCCGCCTTCCAGGTGCACACCGGGGGGAGCTGAGCGGGCCGGAGCGGGACCGGCGCGCAGCCCGCTATCTGGGGTCCATGTCGGGGGTGTACGTGCCGAAGCTCCACACGTTGCCCTCGCGGTCCCGGGCCATGTAGTCCCGCGAGCCGTAGTCCTGGTCCGTCGGGGGCATCAGGATCTCCACGCCCTGCTCCACGGCCCGCCGGTGGTGTGCCTCGACGTCCTCCACGACGACGTACACCCCCATCGTCCCCGCGCCCTTCATCGCCTTGTCGAAGGCGCTGCCGGTGCCCTTGGAGCCGAGCATCACCACGCCGTTGCCCTGCGCCAGCTCGGCGTGGCCCACCGAGCCGTCCTCGCCCTCGTACACCACCAGCGCCGTGAACCCGAAGGCCTCCGTGAGCTGCTTGATCGCCGCCTTCGCGTCCGCGTAGAGCAGCGTGGGATAGACGCTCGGACGCCCACCGCTCGTACCTGCCATGCCGATCACTCCCTTGTGACCCCTGTGCTGTCCGCCGCCACCGGCCGGGACTCCCACCCGGTGCCCAGTCTCGCAGCGACCACTGACAACGGCCGGTCGTGCCGGGCCCCGGCAGCGGCCGAACGAGGGACGGACCCCTGCCCGTCCGACGTGTCGTCACGGGACGCCCCGCCGGCCGTCTCGGGCGTCGCTACGCTCTGCGCCGGGTCCGCGGGCAGCGGATCGACCGGGTGAGGCCGGAAGGCTCCGAGACGGGTTCTGAGGGGGCAAGGTGGCGATCCGCTCCAGACTGCCGGCGCCCGTGCTCGCCCTCCTCGTCGTGATCCCGCTCCTGGCCGTCGCCCAGCACGCCCGCCCCGCTCCCTACGGCGACCACCTCACGGTCCCTCGCACCGCCCCCGCGCGCGTGCAGCACGCCACCCCGCGGCTCCGTACCGACGGCGCCGCCCTCCGGGCCCACGACCCCCGCACCGGCGCCCTGCACTGGCGCTACACCCGCGACGGCCGGCGCCCCCTCACCTCGCTGCACGCGCGCGGGGACGTCATCACGCTCTGGGACGACGGCCTGGTCACCGCCACCGACGGCCGGACCGTCCGCTGGCACCGCGCCCTGCCCGCCCACGGTGACTGGCTGCCGGCCCAGGGCGGTACCGGCGTCCTGCGCCTCCTCGGCCGCGGCATGCTGGCCGTCGTCACCCCGCACCGGATCGCCGCGTACCGGATCGCCGACGGCGATCTGCGCTGGATGCTGCCCGCGAGCGACGGCTGCGGCTTCCAGCCCCGACGTGCCGTACATCACGCCAAGACGCTCATCGTCGCCCAGCCCTGCCCCCACGCGGCCTGGACCGCCCAGCTCGTCGCCCTGGACGACCTGGGACGGATCGCCCCGCACCGCAGACCGCTCGGCAACGAGGTGCGCGCCGAGGACGCCCCGGGACGCGGCGGACCCGGTCTCGAACACCCGGACCCAGAAAAAGTGCTTGCACAGCCCCGTTAGACTGGCCCCATGGCCATTCTCCTCGCGCATTAGACGGCGGGAACGTCCTCAGCCGCCCATCCCGCCACCCACCCCGCCCTGGAGTCTGTCCTTGATCTCCGCCTCCGGTATCGAGCTGCGCGCCGGTGCGCGCGTCCTCATCGAGTCCGCGTCCTTCCGCGTCGCCAAGGGCGACCGCATCGGCCTCGTCGGCCGCAACGGCGCCGGCAAGACGACCCTCACCAAGTGCCTCGCCGGCGAGGGCATCCCGGCCGGCGGCACCATCACCCGCTCCGGAGAGGTCGGCTACCTCCCGCAGGACCCCCGCACCGGTGACCTCGACGTGCTCGCCCGTGACCGCGTCCTCTCCGCGCGCGGACTGGACGTGCTGATCCGCAAGATGCGCGAGAACGAACAGCGCATCGCCAACGGCAGCGGCGCGACCCGCGAGAAGGCCCTGCGGCAGTACGAGCGCCAGGAGACGGAGTTCCTCACCAAGGGCGGGTACTCCGCCGAGGCCGAGGCCGCCACCATCGCCGCCGCGCTCAACCTGCCCGACCGTGTGCTCGGCCAGCCCCTGCACACGCTCTCCGGTGGTCAGCGCCGCCGTATCGAGCTCGCCCGCATCCTGTTCTCGGACGCGGACACCCTGCTGCTCGACGAGCCGACCAACCACCTCGACGCGGACTCCATCGTCTGGCTGCGCGACTACCTCAAGACCTACCGCGGCGGCTTCATCGTGATCTCCCACGACGTCGACCTGGTCGAGACGGTCGTCAACAAGGTGTTCTACCTGGACGCCAACCGCGCCCAGATCGACATCTACAACATGGGCTGGAAGCTCTACCAGCAGCAGCGCGAGGCCGACGAGAAGCGCCGCAAGCGCGAGCGGCAGAACGCCGAGAAGAAGGCCGCCGCGCTCAATGCCCAGGCCGACAAGATGCGCGCCAAGGCCACCAAGACGGTCGCCGCGCAGAACATGGCCCGCCGCGCCGAGCGCCTGCTGTCCGGTCTCGAGGAGGTCCGCCAGTCCGACAAGGTCGCCAAGCTCCGCTTCCCGGAGCCCGCGCCCTGCGGCAAGACCCCGCTGACCGCCGAGGGCCTGTCGAAGTCGTACGGCTCGCTGGAGATCTTCACCGACGTCGACCTGGCGATCGACAAGGGGTCGAGGGTGGTCATCCTCGGGCTCAACGGTGCCGGTAAGACGACCCTGCTCCGGCTCATCGCGGGCGTCGAACAGCCGGACACGGGCGCGGTCATCCCCGGGCACGGGCTCAAGGTCGGCTACTACGCCCAGGAGCACGAGACCCTGGACGCCGACCGCACCGTCCTGGAGAACATGCGCTCCGCGGCACCCGACATGGACCTCGTCGAGGTCCGCAAGGTGCTCGGCTCGTTCCTGTTCTCCGGCGACGACGTCGACAAGCCCGCCGGTGTCCTCTCCGGCGGCGAGAAGACCCGTCTAGCCCTCGCCACCCTCGTGGTGTCCTCGGCGAACGTCCTGCTCCTCGACGAGCCGACGAACAACCTCGACCCGGCCAGCCGCGAGGAGATCCTCGGCGCGCTGCGCACCTACAAGGGTGCGGTCGTGCTCGTCACCCACGACGAGGGCGCCGTCGAGGCGCTCCAGCCGGAGCGGATCATTCTGCTGCCGGACGGCGTCGAGGACCTGTGGGGCGCGGATTACGCGGATCTCGTCGCCCTCGCTTGATCGAATGCGTGATCACCGGGCTATGGATCATTCGGCCCATCCGTGATCCATCATCTGTGTGAGATCTCCTCGTACCGAGGTGTGTGCTACATCGAATTCGCGGCCGAGTCCTTTATCGACAAGGGCTCGGCCGTCGTGCTGCTCTGACCTGGGATTTCTTAAAAGAACCCGTTCGGCCGTACGGACAACTCGCGGCGGAATCCCGTATTCCGCTTGTGGGGATGTGCTCCTGTCGTCAAAACCTTGTCTCACGGACCTTGCCGAATGGGTGGCCATGAAGGCCCGGAGGGGTGATCATGAGGAGACCAGAGCGCACTTCCCATGAGGAGGCACGGGTGGCCGAGACTCTGAAGAAGGGCAGCCGGGTAACCGGCGCCGCGCGCGACAAGCTCGCGGCAGACCTGAAGAAGAAGTACGACTCCGGTGCGAGCATTCGAGCGCTGGCCGAGGAAACCGGCCGCTCGTATGGCTTCGTTCACCGGATGCTCAGCGAGTCGGGCGTCACGCTTCGTGGGCGTGGCGGCGCGACACGAGGCAAGAAGGCCGCAGGCTGATCGCGGGCGGCCCATCGGCTTCGATGGTGGCCACCCGGTCGGTCGGCTGATCGACCGGGTGGTTACTGTGCAGTCACTTAAGGGGTGCCCTTCCGGGCATCCCATGATGACCGCACTCATCGGAGGCGCCCCATGGCTTCGCCCGACCAGGAACACGCACCCCTGCTCGACAAGAACGGCGTACGGCTCGTCGTCGACGGCGCTATCGCCACGGTGACGCTGACCAACCCGGCCAAGCGCAACGCACAGAGCCCCGCCCTGTGGCGGACGCTCGCCGAGGCCGGGCGCGCCGTGCCGGGCAGCGTGCGGGTCGTCGTGCTGCGCGGTGAGGGCAAGTCCTTCTCCGCCGGCCTCGACCGGCAGATGTTCACGCCTGACGGGATCGAGGGCGAGCCCTCGTTCATCGAGCTGGCGCGCAGCAGCGACGGTGAACTCGACGCTGCCATCGCCGAGTTCCAGGAGGGCTTCACCTGGTGGCGGCGTAACGACGTCGTGTCCATCGCCGCCGTACAGGGGCATGCCATCGGGGCGGGCTTCCAGCTCGCGCTCGCCTGTGACGTGCGCGTCGTCGCTGACGACGTGCAGTTCGCCATGCGCGAGACCAGCCTCGGGCTGGTGCCGGACCTGACGGGTACCCACCCGCTGGTCGGGCTGGTCGGATACGGCCGCGCGCTGGAGATCTGCGTCACGGGCCGCTTCGTGACGGCCGAGGAGGCCGTCAGCAGCGGTCTTGCCAACCTCGCGGTGCCCGTCGACCAGCTCGACGACGCCGTACGGGATCTGGCGGGCGCGATCGTGGCCGCGCCGCGGGACGCGGTGATCGAGACCAAGGCGCTCCTTCGGGGTGCCGTGGACCGGACCTACGACGAGCAGCGCGGTGCCGAGCGGGCCGCGCAGGCGCGCCGGCTGCGGGACCTGGCGGGCCTCGGCGAATAGCGCCGCGCCGATCAACCGACGGCCGTGACCAGTACGGCCACCGTCGGGTGATCGACCAACGCGTCCTGCACCCTCCTACGGACCTCCCGGGCCACCTCCACGGCCCGGTGGTCCGCGCCCACCGCGAGCTCCACCCGCACATGCCGGCGCGGCAGGGCCGTCCCGTCCTGCCGTTCCTCGAGGTGCACCGCGTGGCTCGCCGCGCCCAGGACGCCCGTCAGCCGGGTGACCCCCGGCACCGCCAGGGTCACGGCGGCGACGCGTTCCTCGTCGGGGTTCTGGGGCTCGGCGTCCCGCGCCGGCTCCGGCTGCCGTACGGGTGCGGGTTCGGCGTCCTCGTCCAGCAGTTCCGTCACCCGCAGGTCCACCTCGGTCACCGTCAGGCCCAGGCGTTCCGTGGCCGTGACGGACAGCAGCCTCCGCAGCCGGTCCGCCGCCACCGGCAGCGCCTCGGCCGCCGTCGCCGCGAAGTCCCCCGTCACCCGCAGCGGGCCCGGTGGCAGGGCGCTCGGCGGCGGCGGTACGGCGGCCTCGTACGTCTCCTCCGGGTCGGCGAGGGCGATCCGGAGCGTGTCCAGCCGTACCCCGGGCATGTCCTCGGCCGCGCGCCGCAGCACCGCCTCGGCCGCCTTCTCGGAGATCCACGCGCCGTCGCGCGCGCCGCCCAGCGGCAGCAGTCTGCCGAGCCCCAACTGCTGCCGCACTGCCTGCGACCATCGATCCGCCGTCGTCATTCCTCCAGCCTGCCGCATCCCTGGGGCGCAATCACGCAAGCGTGCTTACGGTGGTCAAGGGACCGCAACCGAAAAGGACGAACGGCCATGACTGAGACGACGGACCAGAACCGGGGGACGGAGGCCGAGGCCGCCACCTCACGCAGGACCCAGGTCACCAAGCGCGGCGGGGGAGACCCGGGAGCCCGGGGCCGGACGACCATCGCGGACGGCGTCGTGGAGAAGATCGCCGGGATGGCCGCACGCGATGTGGACGGCGTGCACGCCATGGGCAGCGGAATCTCGCGGACCTTCGGTGCCGTGCGCGACCGGGTGCCGGGCGGGACGACGAAGTCGGTGACGCGCGGGGTGAAGGCCGAGGTCGGCGAGGTACAGGCCGCGCTCGACCTGGAGATCGTCGTCGAGTACGGCGTCTCCATCGCCGACGTCGCCCGGGACGTACGCGAGAACGTGATCACCGCCGTGGAACGGATGGCCGGCCTCGAAGTCGTCGAGGTCAACATCGCGGTGAGTGATGTGAAGCTGCCGGAGGATGAGGAAGAGGAACCGGAGCGCCGGATCCAGTGACGCGCAGGCGGCCGGACGACGCAGCGGCCGGGAGTTACCAGGGAGCGATGAGCTGAGGAGCGCATCATGAGCATGGCCGTGGTCGGCATGATCGCCGGCATGGCACTGGGATTCGCCGGGTACTTCGGCGGATTCGGCGCCTTCCTGCTGGTGGCGGCCCTGGGTGCCGTCGGTTTCGTCACCGGGCGGTTCCTGGAGGGGGACTGGGAGCTCGGTGACTTCTTCCGGCAGCGTGACGAACGGCGGCGGTGACGTCGGTGAGCGGTGGGGCCACGGAACTCGACAGAGCGCCGTACGCCGTCCCACCCGGTGAGCGCGGGGCGATCCGGATCGCCGACCGGGTCGTGGCGAAGATCGCCTCACAGGCCGCGCGCGAGGCGGTCGGCCGGCTGCCCGAGGGCGCCGCCCGGCCGTACGCCGACGTCGTCGTCCGGCCCCAGGCAGGGGACGGGACGCCCGTCGACGCCGCCCGGGTCCGGGTCCATCTCGAACTGGACTACCCCTGCGACATCGGCTCCCGGTGCAGGGCCGTGCGTCGGCATGTCGTGGAGCGGGTAGGCGCGTTGGTGGGCATGGAGGTGCCGGAGGTCGCCGTGCACGTGGAGCGGCTGCACCCGGCGCGCGGGCAGGGCGCGGCAGGGAGGACGCGATGAGCGAGTCCCAGGGTTTTGAAGGCACCACACAACGACTGCCGGTCATCGAGAAGGAGACCGGGCCCGACCCCCTCGACCAGTCGGCGTCCGCGGATGGGGGCACCTCCCACGCCTTTAAGGCAGTGGGGGACTACGACCCCCCGCGCCCGGTCGACGACAAGGGCCGCGGCGACGGCCGCTTCTGGTCGGCCCGCCGTGTCCCGGCCGCGATCACGGCGCTGGTGCTGGCGCTCGGGGCGGGCTTCTTCCTGTACGACATCGCCTCCGTGCGCGCCGGCCGGCCGCCCATGTACTGGCGCCGGGAACTGGCCCACCAGCTCGCCGAGCGCCCCCTCGACGACATCTGGGTGCTCGTCGGCGCGGGCGTCGCCGCCGTCCTCGGCCTGTGGCTCCTCGTCCTGGCCGCCACCCCCGGCCTGCGCTCCGTCCTGCCGATGCGCCGCACGCACCCCGACGTACGCGCCGGCCTCCACCGGGACCTAGCCGCCCTGGTCCTGCGCGACCGGGCGGTGGAGGTCTCCGGCGTCCAGTCGGTACGGGTGCGGGTACGCCGCCGCCGCGCCGACGTCCGTGCCGTCTCGCACTTCCGCGAACTGGACGAGGTACGCGCCGACCTGGACACCACGCTCGCCGACGCGATCAGGGGCCTCGGGCTGTCCCGCCCGCCCTCGCTGTCGGTGCATGTGCGGCGGCTCGGACGGAAGGGGTGAGGGCCGTGCTCAGGGTGGTCAACCGGGTGCTGATCGGGCTCGTCGGACTGGTGCTGCTCGTGATCGGCGGTTCCGTGCTGGCCGTGGGGCTCGGTCTGGACCCCCCGTCCTGGTGGATCCACGACAGCCGGCACGACGTGCTGCTCAGCGACGCCGAGCGGACGCGCTGGCGGGACGACGGCTGGTGGTGGCCGACCGTGATCGCCGTGCTGGCCGTCCTGGTCCTGCTGGCGCTGTGGTGGCTGACCTCGGTCCTGCGCCGACGCCGGCTCACCGAGGTCCTCGTCGACACCGGCGACGGCGAGGGCGCGCTGCTGCGGGGCCGGGCCCTGGAGGGCGTTTTGGCGAGCGAGGCGGCGGGCCTGGAAGGCGTCCAGCGGGCCCAGGTCCACCTGACCGGCCGCCGAGGCGCCCCCGAAGCCCGGGCGCGCCTCCTGCTGCAGCCGCACGTGGACCCGGGGACCGCCCTGAACGACCTCACCGCCCAGGCCCTGGCCCACGCCCGGAATTCGGCGGGCCTCGCGGCACTGCCGACGGAGGTCCGCATGCGCGGTGTCAAACACCGTGCGGAAAGGGTGACTTGATGCGGAAAGGGTGACTTGACGGCGCTCTCAGAATCCGTGCCGCATTCCGCCGTCCACCGGCACCATGATTCCCGTCAAATAGGAAGCCGCCGGAGACAACAGGAACGCGGCCGTACGCCCGAACTCCTCCGGAGCGCCATAACGGCGCAAGGGAATCCGTGCCTCGTTCGCCGCCCGCGTCGCCTCCGGATCGGCCGACATCCCGTCCAGCTCCCGTACCCGGTCCGTGTCGATCCGTGCCGGAAGCAGACCCACCACGCGAATTCCCCGCGGCCCCAGCTCGTCCGCGAGGGACTTCGCGAAACCGGCCAGCCCGGGCCGCAGTCCATTGGAAATCGTCAGCCCCGGAATCGGCTCGTGCACCGAACCCGACAGCACGAATCCGATGACGCCGCCGTGCTCCAGCTCGGCCGCCGCCGCCCGGGCCAGCCGCACCGCGCCCAGGAAGACCGACTCGAACGCCGTCTGCCACTGTTCGTCGGAGTTGTCGGCGACGAACCCGGCCGGCGGCCCGCCCACGCTGATGAAGATGCCGTGGAAGGCGCCGAACCGTTCCCGCGCGGTGGCGACAAGCCGTGCGGGCGCCTCCGGATCGGCGTTGTCGATGCCCACCCCGAACGCGTTCGGCCCCAGCTCGGCGGCGGCGTCGGCGGCCCGCTTCTCGTCCCTGCCGGTCAGCACGACCTTCGCCCCGTCGGCCGCGAGCTCACGCGCCGCCGCGTTGCCCAGGCCACGGGTTGCCCCCGTGACGACGTACACCCGGTCCTTCAGTCCAAGATCCATGGTCCCTATCCTGCCCCGTCGCCCCCGAACAGGGCGAGGGCGGTGTTCACCAGGCCGATGTGACTGAAGGCCTGCGGGAAGTTGCCGAGCTGACGGTCGGCCACCGGGTCGTACTCCTCGGACAGCAGGCCCACGTCGTTCGCGAGACCCGCCAGCCGGTCGAACAGCTCCCGTGCCTCCTGCGTACGCCCCGTCATGTGCAGGGCCTCCGCGAGCCAGAACGAGCACGCCAGGAAGGTGCCCTCGTCGCCGGGCAGCCCGTCGACGGTCGTCCCGTCGGTGCTGTAGCGGCGCAGGAACCCCTCGTGGCTGAGCTCGGCGCGGATCGCGTCGATGGTGCCGATGACACGCGGATCGTCGGGCGGCAGGAAGCCGACACGCGGGATGAGCAGCAGTGCCGCGTCGAGTTCACGGGAGCCGTAGGACTGTGTGAAGGTGTTCCGCTCGGCGTCGTAGCCCTTCTCGCACACCTCGCGATGCACCTCGTCGCGCATCGCCCGCCAGCCTTCGAGGTCGCCCTCGAGGTGCGGGTTCTGCTCCAGGGTGCGCACGGCACGGTCCGCGGCCACCCACACCATCACCTTGGAGTGCACGAAGTGCCGGCGCCCGCCGCGCACCTCCCACAGCCCCTCGTCCGGCTGCCGCCACTCCGTCTCCAGCCACTCCATCAGGGAGGCCTGGATCGCCCACATGTGCGGCTTGATGGGCAGGCCCGCCTGCCGGGCCAGGGCCAGCGTGTCCATGACCTCGCCGTACACGTCCAACTGGAGCTGTGTCACGGCCTCGTTGCCGATGCGTACGGGAGTGGAGCCGGCGAAGCCGGACAGCCACGGCACTTCGAACTCGGGCAGCCGCCGCTCGCCCGCCAGGCCGTACATGATCTGGAGGTCGGCCGGGTCACCGGCGACAGCGCGCAACAGCCAGTCGCGCCAGGCCCCGGCCTCCTCCCGGTAGCCCGCCGACAGTCCCACGTTCAGCAGGAGGGTGGAGTCGCGCAGCCAGCAGTAGCGGTAGTCCCAGTTGCGGACGCCGCCCAGCGCCTCGGGCAGGGAGGTGGTGGGGGCGGCGACGATGCCGCCGGTCGGCCGGTAGGTGAGGGCCTTGAGGGTGATCAGGGAACGGACCACGGCGTCCCGGTACGGGCCGTCGTAACGGCAGCACCCCGCCCAGTCCCGCCAGTCCCGGACGCTGCTGTGCAGCGCCTCGTACGCGTCGATGAGCGGCGGGCGCGGCTCGTGCGAGGGGTGCCAGGTGAGGACGAAGGCGACCTTCTCGCCCTTTTCGACCGTGAACTCGGAGTGCGTACCGCAGTTCTCGCCCCAGGTGCGCACCTCGGGTTCGCTGCGCAGCCAGACCGAGTCCGGGCCGGCCACGGCCACCCGCTGCCCGTCGGACTCGCGCACCCAGGGCACGACCGAGCCGTAGTCGAAGCGGATCCGCAGGGTGCTGCGTACGGTGACCCGGCCGCTGAGGCCCTCGACGACGCGCACGAGGTCGGGGGCGCGGTCGCGTTGGGGCATCAGGTCGGTGACGCGGATCGCGCCCTCATCGGTCTCCCACTCGGTGTCCAGCACCAAAGTGTCGGGACGGTAGGCGCGACGGGTGCAGGGGCCCCGCGCGTCCTTCGGGGCGATGCGCCAGTGGCCGTTGTCCTCGTCGCCGAGGAGTCTGGCGAAGCAGGCTCCCGAGTCGAAGCGGGGCAGACACAGCCAGTCGACGGACCCGTCCCTGCCGATCAGGGCGGCCGTCTGCTCGTCGCCGATGAGGGCGTAGTCCTCGATGCGCGGGTGCACGCAAATGCGGGTTCCCCAAGGGCCGGTGGGCCAATCAGGGGTGGGGCCGGGGGAGTGACGCCGGGCGCTACACCCCTGCCGGCTCGGCCTGCGCCTCCGCCGGCTTCTGCTGCGCCGCCGCCCGGTCACGTGCCTCGCGGCGGGCCAGGATCACCCATCCGAGAGGAACGCCCGCGGCGAACAGCCACCACTGGAGGGCGTACGCGTAGTTCAGCGGGGCGTTCTCCTCGCCGGGCTTCCCGATCAGCTCCGGTGTGTCGCCCTTCGGCTCCGGTGTCGTCTGCACGATGTAGCCGCCGAGCACGCGCGCGTCGAGGCGCCGCGCCTCCTGCTCGCTGTTGATCAGCATGACCTGACGGTCGGGAAGGCCCTTGAGGTTCTTGATGCCGCTGGCCTCGGTCGTCTCGTCGGGCATCAGCCGCCCGGTGACGGTGATCCGGCCGCTCGGCGGCGCCGGGATCTTGGGGAAGGCCGTCTGGCTGGGCCCGTCCGAGGGGATCCAGCCGCGATTGACCAGCAGCACCTTGCCGTCCGCCAGCACGAAGGGGGTGAGGACGTGGAAGCCGACCTCTTCGTCGGAGTTGACGCGCCGCCTGACGACGACCTCGTGCCCGGTGTCGAAGCGGCCCACCGCGGTGACGGTGCGGTACCGCTCCTTGGTGGTGACGGTGTGCCCCGGCGCGGTCAGCTTCTCCACGGCCACCGGCCGCGCGCCCAGCGCGTCGGCGACCAGCTGGTTGCGGGCGTGGCGCTCCTCGTAGCGGTGCATCTGCCAGATGCCCAGCCTGATCATCGTGGGGATGAGGAGCAGGGCGACCAGCGTGAGGATCACCCACTGCCGGGACAACAGGAAGCGGTACACCCCACGACCGTACAACTCGGTCGTGGGGTGCTTTCAGGCGGGTACGGGTCCGGGCCGGTCACACCTTGTCGACGATCCCCACCTTTCCCTCCGCGCGGGCGCAGTGGGCGCCGCAGAACCACTGGCCCTCGACCTCGACGCCCTGCCCGATGATCTGGACGCGGCAGTGCTCGCACACGGGTGCCATGCGGTGGATCGCGCAGGAGAAGCAGTCGAAGACGTGCACGGCGCCCTGCGCGTGCACCTCGAAGGTCATGCCGTAGTCGTTTCCACACACTTCACATGTCGCCATGCGCCACAGGGTGAGCCGTCATCGCGGTCCGGGCGAGAGGGCTCGGGGCGAGTCGCCCGGCAATCACCCGTCCGTACGGTCACTGCTCCGACGCCGGTTCCACGTCCCTGAGGAGTTGCCCGAACGCCGCCTCGTCGATCACCGGCGTCCCGTACTGGCGGGCCTTGACCACCTTCGACGTGCTCGCGTCCGGGTCGTTCGTGACGAGCAGGCTGGTCAGCCGGGACAGGCTCGTGGCCACATGCAGCCCGGCGTCGATCGCGCGGTCCTCCAGCAGGTCGCGCTCGATCGACGTGTCCCCCGAGAAGGCGACCCGCATGCCCTGCTTGAGTCTTTTGCCCTCTTCGTAACGCCCTGGGTTGGGATAGGGGCAGGCGGGCCTTTTGCGGGACGGGCGCCAACTGGTCGGACGATAGCTGCCGTAACCGCCGCCGTATCCGCCACCGCTGCCGCCTGCGCCCGCCTGCTGTCCGATGCGGGGCGTGGCCGTGTCCCGCCACTCGGTCAGCGGCCGGCACTCCTGGAGCGGCAGCCGCACACTGCCCGCCGCCGCGGCCCGCAGACTCGGCCGGAACGCCTCGGCCAGCACGCGCGCGTCGTCCAGCGCGTGGTGCGCGCGCTGCTGTACGACGCCGAAGTGGGCGGCCAGTGACTCCAGCTTGTGGTTGGGCAGCGGCAGGCCCAGCTCCTTCGACAGCGCGATGGTGCACAGCCGCTGCCGCACCGGGGCCTCGCGCTCCGCGCGCGCGTACTCCCGCGCGATCATCTGCCAGTCGAACACGGCGTTGTGCGCGACGAGCACCCGGCCGTCGAGCCGGGCCGCGAACTCCTCGGCGATATCCGGGAAGAGGGGGGCGCCCTCCAGAGCCTCGCTCGTCAGACCGTGGATCCACACCGGCCCCGGGTCGCGCTCCGGGTTGACCATCGTGTACCAGTGGTCCTCGACCTCGCCGCGCGCGTCCAGCCGGTAGACGGCCGCGGAGATTATCCGGTCGTCCCGGGCCAGGCCGGTGGTCTCCACGTCAACGACCGCGTATCCCTCGGGATACGCGGTCGGCCACACGGTGGGGGAGGGCGCTGCGGTCGCACGGTCTTCGAGCATGGTCACTGAGGATACGGGCCGGGACTGACAGTCCAGGCCGTCAGGTGCCTTGCGCCGCCCGCCTGTTCGAGCGCGCCGAACGCCGGCGCGTCAACCGGCCGGTGCGCGCGCGGCGTTGCCGCACGCAGGTGCCCCCACTGTCCGCCCACGAGCGTCGATACATCCCGGATGTCCCCCACGGTGCGATGCTCCGCATGTGACCGAATCGACGCATGACGAGGCCCACGGCGGCTCGCTGGGCGAGCGGCTGAACTGGCTGCGGGCGGCCGTTCTCGGGGCGAACGACGGCATCGTGTCCACCGCGGGCCTCGTCGTCGGCGTGGCCGGCGCGACCGACGACCGCTCGGCCCTGCTCACGGCCGGCCTCGCCGGGCTGCTCGCCGGGTCGATGTCGATGGCGGCGGGGGAGTACGTCTCGGTCTCCACACAGCGCGACTCCGAGAAGGCCGCGTTGGCCCAGGAGAGGCGCGAGCTGCGGGAGCGGCCGGAGGCGGAACTGGACGAGCTGACGGGACTGCTCGAACGACGCGGGCTGTCCGAGGACGTGGCCCGGGAAGCGGCCGTCCAGCTGACGGAACGGGACGCGCTGAAGGCCCACGCGCGCGTGGAGCTCGGTATCGACCCCGACGACCTGACCAACCCGTGGCACGCGGCGTGGGCCAGCTTCCTGGCGTTCACGGCCGGTGCGTTGCTGCCGCTGCTGGCCATGGTCCTGCCACCGGCGGACTGGCGCCTGACCGTCACCGTCGTCTCCGTCCTGACCGCCCTCGCCCTGACCGGCTGGAGCAGCGCCCGCCTGGGCGCCGCCGCCCCGACCCGCGCGGTCCTGCGCAACACGGCGGGCGGGGCGCTGGCCATGGGGGTCACCTACGTGGCCGGGACGCTGCTCGACGTGGCGGGGGCTTAGCGCCTGTCGTCGAGGAGACCGGCTCCGAGGTGACCGGCGTGCGGCGGGGCGACCTCGTCGTGGCGCCCTTCATGTGGTCCGACGGCGTCTGCGACCACTGCGTCGAGGGCCTCACCACCTCCTGCGAGCACGGCGGCTTCTGGGGCTCCGCGGGCTCCGACGGCGGCCAGGGCGAGGCCGTGCGCGTGCCGTTCGCCGACGGCACCCTCGTGCGGCTGCCCAAGGACGCCGCCTCCGACGAGCGCCTGCTGTCCGCCCTGCTGACCCTGTCCGACGTCATGGGCACCGGCCACCACGCCGCCCTGGGCGCCGGAGCCCGCCCGGGCGCGACCGTCGCCGTCGTCGGTGACGGTGCCGTCGGACTGTGCGCGGTGCTCGCCGCCAAGCGGCTCGGCGCCGTGGGGGTCCCCCCAGGCCCTTAAGGCACTGGGGGAGGACCATCGCGCTGGGCCGCCACCAGGTCCGTACGGACATCGCGCGCCGCTTCGGCGCCACCGACGTCGTCGCCGAGCGCGGAGACGCGGCCGTGGCGGCCGTACGCGAACTGACCCGCGGTCAGGGCGCCCACCCCGTCGTCGAGGCCGTCGGCACCGAACAGTCCATGCGGACGGCCGTCAACATCACCCGCGACGGCGGTGCCATCGGCTTCGTCGGAGTGCCGCACGGCAGCGGCACGGGCCTCGACCTCAGTGTCATGTTCGACGGGAACATCGCGCTGCGCGGCGGTGTCGCGCCCATGCGCGCGTACATCCCCGAGCTGCTGCCCGACGTCCTGGACGGCACGATCGACCCCTCACCCGTCTTCGACCTGACCGTCGGCCTGGAGGACGTCCCGGCCGGCTACAAGGCGATGGACCAGCGCACGGCCCTCAAGGTCCTGGTGACCAACTGAGGCCGTGGACAGGCCGACCGAGGACTCAATGCGCTCGCCGACGAGGACTTGCCGCACTCGCCGACGAGGACTTACCGCACTCGCCGACGAGGACCTGACGGGCTCACCAGCGGATCGGCACCGGCAGCGCCGTCAGCAGCCCCGACACCGCGACCACCACTCCCAGGGCGACGACCTCCGCGCGCGCGGGGGAACAGGCGGTCAGTGGGTCGGCCGCCCGGCGCAGCCGGAACCGGGCCCACAGGGCGAGCCCGGCCACGGCCACCATCAGCAGCACCTTGGCCAGCAGGGCCCGCCCGTACGCCGTCTCGGTGAGCTGCTGGAGGATCGTGTCCGAGGGCATCCGGCGCAGCGAACTCCACACGCCCGTCGCCGTGATGGCGGCGAGCAGTACGGCCGCCACGCGCGCGTAGCGGCCGAGCAGAGCCGCGCCGGTCTCCCTGACGCCCCATCCGCGCAGCGTCCGCAGGGCGTGCAGCAGCCCGCCGGCCCAGAGCGTCGCGCAGGTCAGGTGCACGAAGGTCAGACCCGACCCCAGCAGCGGGCCGTGCTCGGTCGTGGGGTGCGCGCGGAGCGCCTCGGCGACCACGACCGCGGCCAGTGGCCAGAGCTGGGTCGTGGGCCGACGCGAGAGGGCGCACAGCCCGGCCACGGCGAAGGCGTTGACCTCCAGCAGCGCGAGCTTGCCGTCGCGCGACGCGTACAGGCCGCCGACGTCGAGGTCAGCGAGGCTGTGCGGCACGAGGTTGCCCGTGGAGACGACCGAGGCGAGACCCAGGGCGGCGACGAAACCGACCCCCGCCGCGTACGGCGCCCAGCTGCGGGGCACGACCGTCGGAGCGCCCGGCACGGACCGGGCCAGCCGGTTCACGAACAGCTCGCCCACCGGGACGCACAGCGCCGCGAACAGCACCGCACGCAGCAGTGCGATCCCCTCGCTGCCGGGTGCGGCGGCCTCCCCGGTGCCGTCCAGCGCGACCGACGGCCCGAGCAGCGGGATCAGCGCCGCCAGCGCCACGAGGACGAGAACGGCGACGGCCCGGCCGACACCGGGGCGCGCTCCGGGTTCACTCGCGTCGGCCACGCCAAGGGAGGGTCTCGTCAATGTCACCTCATGATCTTCACAAAACATTACAGACTCGGGCAAGCACCGGAAAACAAGTGGTGGTGCGGCATTCCGCACGGAGGTACGGCTCCGACGGCCCCGAACCTCAGACCCACCGCGCCGGATCCGCGCCCCAGACCCCCGGCGGCCGCGCCCAGTCCACCGGGCCACCCGCGAACGACACCGGCGGCAGGGCGTACCGCAGCCGCCCGAGCGCACTGCCCCGCTCGGTGAGCCAGGCGTCGGGCGCGTCGTAAGAGCCGTCCGCCGGGCACCCCTCCGGGTCCGGCCGCAGCCCGTTCACCAGCCACTCCGCCGTACGCGCCAACGCCAGCCGTACGCACCGGCCCCGGCCTTCCCCCTGCTCCAGCTGCTCGGTCAGCGCCCGCAGCACGGCCGCCGCCAGCAGATACCCCGTCCCGTGGTCGAGGGCCTGCGCGGGCAGGGCGCCGGGCGACCTCATGGCGGCCGGCTCGTCGGTCGTGGTCCCCGTCGCTCCCGCGGCCCCCTCGATCGCCGCGATTCCGGTGGCGACCTGCACGAGGCTGTCGAACCCGCGCCGCTCGCGCCACGGCCCGTACGCCCCCCAGGCCGACAACTCCGCCACGACCAGCCCCGGCCGCCGCTCGGCCAGTGCCCGGGCCGACAGCTCGTACCGGTCGAGGGCGCCCGGCCGGTACCCCGTGACGACGACGTCCGCCGCCGCGAGCAGTTCTTCGAAGGCGCGCCGGTCGGACGCGAGGTCCAGCGTCGCCGACCGCTTCCCGAAGCCCGTGTCGGCGTGCTGGTCGGCCAGTTCGGGCAGCTGCGGCGCGTCCACGCGCAGGACGTCCGCGCCGAGCAGCGCGAGCGTGCGGGTGGCGACCGGTCCCGCGATGACCCGCGTCAGATCCAGTACGCGTACCCCGGCGGCGGGCAGCAGGGGAGTGCCGTCGAGCGACGGGAGCGCACGCGCGCGTACCGCGTCCGACCGCTCGTGCTCGACCAGCGGCCGCCGGGCCACCGCGCCCGCCTGTTCGTGCGCCGCCCACTCCTCGGGCGTCCGCAGCGCCACCGCCAGGCCGCCGGCCGCGTACACGGTCTCCTCCACCTCCAGCGAGGAACGCTCGGCGAGAGCCGCCCCCACGGCGTCGGGATCCTCCTCGGCCACGCCCAGCGCGGCCAGCAAACGGGCCCGGTGATGGGGATAGTTGGCATGCGTCCGCACCCAGCCGTCCGCCGTCCGCCAGAAGCGCGACAGCGGCGCGAACGTCACGGGCGCGCGGCTGTCGACGAGCAGATGCCGTTCACTCACGAACGCCGTGGCGACCGCCCCGTCGTCCAGGGTCACCCTGGGCACCTCGGTGAGCCCGGCCCGCCGCGCCCCGAGCTCCGCGGCGGCCAGCGCGCACGCACCCACACAGGCGCGCGCCAACTCCCGTACGGGAAGGCGCGCTTGAAGCGCGCCCTCCCGCACCACGGTCGACACTCGAGGGAGCAGGGCGGGATCGCCGCCCACCGCGGACCAGGCGAACTTGATTCCAGTCATGACTGCACTATGCAGTATTGACTGGATCAATATATTCAGTCAACGGCGTCCAGTGCGTCAACGACGCCGAACCCGTAGAACCCGTTGAACCGCTGGCCGCCCTCGCACTCCGCGTCCTGCTTGCCGTCGCCGTCCTGGTCGTACGACTCCGGGCAGCCCGGGTTGTCGGCCTGGGCCTTCAACAGCGCCCGCAGCAGCGCCGGAGTCGCCTTCGGATACCGGGACTTGAGCAGCGCGGCGACGCCGGCGGCGTGCGGCGAGGCCATCGACGTGCCCTGCAGCCAGCCGTACTCGCCGTTCGGCATGGTGGACAGGATGCGGCCGTTCTGTGACGGGGTGTCGGCCGGGGTCTGGAACTTCCGGTCACCGCCCGGTGCCGCGACGTCGACGACGCCGTAGCCGTAGGACGAGTAGTACGCCTTCTCGTTCTTGACGCCGGTCGCGCTCACCGTGACCACGCCCGGCAGCTGGGTCGGCACATCGAAGCACCTGTGCGGGTCGATCGTGCGGTTGAGCGGGGTGGAGTCGTCGGGGCTGGTCTCGTCGACGATGGAGTCGGCGTCCATGTCGTGGTTGGAGTTGCCCGCCGAGGCCAGGTTGAGCGTGCCCTTCTTCTGGGCGTACAGCTGGGCCCTGTTGACCGCGTTGACGATGGCCTTCTGGTCGGGGTCGTCCATGCAGTTGTACAGCCACGGGTCAACGTAATAGCTGTTGTTCGTGATCTCCACGCCGTGGTCGGCGGCGAACACGAAGGCACAGACGACGCTCTCCGGGTAGAAGAGGCCGTTCTTGGGGTCGCTCACCTTGATGCCCGCGACCTTCACACCCGGCGCCACCCCCGCGACGCCGATGCCGTTGCGGGCCGCGGCGATCTCGCCCGCGACATGCGTGCCGTGGTAGTCCTCGGTCGGGTTGTCCGGACGCCAGGCGCCGGTGCCGGTGTCCGGCACACCGCCGGCACAGTTCGCCGACTGGGACGCGGAGAAGTTCGGGGCCAGATCCGGATGGGTGTCGTCGACGCCGGTGTCGATGACGGCGACGGTGACCTTCGCACTGCCCGGGTTGATCTTGGCGGCCTTGTCGGCGCCGATCACCCTCAGGTCCCACTGGTCGGCCTCAAGGGGCTCGCTGTCGGCCGCCGCCTCGGACACTCGCGCGGTCTTGGTGGCCTGCTTCTTCGTGAGCAGTTGGACGGGGCCCTCGTCCGTCGTGCCGGCGGGGGTCAGCGGCGTCGTACGCGTCGCCCCCGCCGACTGGACGCCGCGCACCGTGCGCATCGTCTTCGCGAAGTCGGGGTTCGCCGAGTGGACGACGATCACGCCGATCCTCTCGTACGCGATCACGACCGTTCCGCCGGCCGTGGCTATGGCCCTCTTCACCGAGTCGATCGTGCGGTGGTCCGGCCGGGCGTTGACGACATACGCCAGAGCGGGCGCGTCCCCGGCCCGTGCGACGGGCTCGGCGGCCGGCGCGGCCGAGGCCGCCGACGGCAGCAGGCCGAGCGAGGCGGTCAGCGACAGAGCGAGGGGTACGGCGAGACCGAGCCCGCGTCTGAACCGCAGATGACCCATGGGATCTCCACATCATCCGGAACGAGCACCGCCCGAGCGTGGGTAGCGCGCGGGCAGGTACATGACGAGAGGTGCAGGGTGAAGCTATCCCTGAACCTCCCGGCCAGCAATCGCTGATCCGAGCGACTTCGGAAAGACGTCCGGGCAGTTGAACCGGTCCTCGCGTGGCGCCGTGACCTTGGACAGGAGGCGCGAGCACGATCGAGCCCCCTGTCGGATCACGCGCCGGGGCCCTAAGCTCGCCAGCCGGCTCAAGTGATCCACGTCACCACGAGGAACAGAGCCGTCATGCCCGTACCCGATCCGCCCCCGGCCTCCGATCCGTCCCCAACCCCCCAACCGTCCCCGTCCACCGTCGCAACAGCGCCCGCAACGCGAGGAGACTCCGTGGCTACCGACGCACCGCCCCCCTCGAAAGAGACACACAAACTCCCCAGCACCGAGGAGTTCACCGAGGTGCAGCAGAGTGCGGAGTTCGGTGAACTGCGCCGCTCCTACCGCTCCTTCGCCTTCCCGCTGACCGTCGCCTTCATCATCTGGTACCTGCTGTACGTCCTGCTCTCCAACTACGCGGGCGACTTCATGGGCACCAAGCTGTTCGGCAACATCAACATCGCGTTCGTCTTCGGTATCGCCCAGTTCCTCACCACGTTCCTCATCGCCTGGTGGTACTCGCGCCACGCCGGCGCGAAGCTCGACCCCAAGGCCGAGGCCATCAAGACCCGTATGGAGGGCGGCGCATGAGCCCCGCGATGACCCATGTGCAGCTCGCCGCCAACGAGGCCAGCGAGCACCGACCGCTGATCATCACCCTGTTCGCGTGCTTCGTGGTCGCGACCCTGTTCATCACCGTCTGGGCGGGCCGCCAGACCAAGGACGCCGCCGACTTCTACGCGGGCGGCCGCTCCTTCAGCGCCTTCCAGAACGGTCTCGCCGTCTCCGGCGACTACATGTCCGCCGCGTCCTTCCTCGGCATCGCGGGCGCCATCGCCCTCTTCGGCTACGACGGCTTCCTCTACTCCATCGGCTTCCTGGTCGCCTGGCTGGTCGCCCTCCTCCTGGTGGCCGAACCGCTCCGGAACTCCGGCCGCTACACGATGGGCGACGTCCTCGCGTACCGCATGCGCCAGCGCCCGGTGCGCACCGCCGCCGGCACCTCGACGATCGTCGTGTCGATCTTCTACCTGCTGGCCCAGATGGCGGGCGCGGGCGTCCTGGTCTCCCTGCTGCTCGGCATCACCACCGACGCCGGCAAGATCCTCATCGTCGCGCTCGTCGGCGTCCTGATGATCGTGTACGTGTCGATCGGCGGCATGAAGGGCACCACCTGGGTCCAGATGGTCAAGGCGGTCCTCCTCATCGGCGGCACGATCCTCATTACGTTCCTGGTGCTGCTGAAGTTCAACTTCAACATCTCCGACCTGCTGGGCAAGGCCGCCGAGAACAGCGGCAAGGGCGCCGCCTTCCTGGAGCCCGGCCTCCAGTACGGCGCCACCGGCACCTCCAAGCTGGACTTCATCTCCCTCGGCATCGCCCTGGTCCTCGGCACGGCCGGCCTGCCGCACATCCTGATCCGCTTCTACACGGTGCCCAACGCCAAGGCCGCCCGTAAGTCCGTGAACTGGGCCATCGGCATCATCGGCGGCTTCTACCTGATGACCATCGCCCTCGGCTTCGGCGCCGCGGCGCTGATCTCCCAGGACGAGATCATCGCCTCCAACCCGTCCGGCAACACGGCGGCACCACTGCTCGCCCTGCATCTCGGCGGCGTCGACTCGGCGTGGGGCGCGATCCTGCTCGCCACCATCTCGGCCGTCGCCTTCGCGACGATCCTCGCCGTGGTCGCCGGCCTGACCCTGGCCTCGTCCTCCTCCTTCGCCCACGACATCTACGCGAACGTGATCAAGAAGGGCCAGGCCACCGAGAAGGAGGAGATCCGGGCCGCCCGCCTCGCCACCATCGGCATCGGCGCCGTCTCCATCCTCCTCGGCGCCCTCGCCCGCGACCTCAACGTCGCCGGCCTGGTCGCCCTGGCCTTCGCGGTCGCGGCCTCGGCCAACCTGCCGACGATCCTCTACAGCCTGTTCTGGAAGCGATTCACCACCCAGGGCGCCCTCTGGTCGATCTACGGCGGCCTGATCGTCGCCGTCGGCCTGGTGCTGTTCTCGCCGGTCGTCTCCGGCGACCCGAAGGCGATGTTCCCGGACGTCGACTTCGCCTGGTTCCCGCTGAAGAACCCGGGCATCATCTCCATCCCGTTCGGCTTCCTCATGGGCTGGCTCGGCACGGTCCTGTCCAAGGAAGAGCCGGACGCCGGCAAGTACGCGGAGCTGGAGGTCCGGTCCCTGACCGGCACCGGCGCCCACTGAGCGGCACCCCCGAGCGGCCGCGTCGTAGATCCCTACGACGCGGCCGCGTCGTACGTCGTGGGATCGGGCTGGTGTCGCTGTCAGTGCGGTCACGTAGGCTCACAGGTGACGGAAGTTGAATCTGGTCGTGACGAGGGAGGGGGCCCAGTGCTCATCGACACCTACGGCCGTGTGGCCACCGACCTGAGGGTCTCGCTGACCGACCGCTGCAACCTGCGGTGCACGTACTGCATGCCCGAGGAAGGCCTGCAGTGGCTGGCCAAGCCCGACCTGCTCACGGACGACGAGATCGTCCGCCTGATCGACATCGCGGTGACCTCCCTCGGTATCGAGGAGGTCCGCTTCACCGGCGGCGAGCCCCTGCTGCGCCCCGGCCTGGTCGGCATAGTGGAGCGGGTCGGGGCCCTGGAGCCCCGCCCCCAGATGTCCCTGACGACGAACGGCATCGGCCTCAAGCGCACCGCGTCCGCCCTCAAGGCGGCGGGCCTGGACCGGGTCAACGTCTCCCTGGACACCCTGCGCCCGGACGTCTTCAAGACCCTCACCCGCCGTGACCGCCACAAGGACGTCATCGAGGGCCTGCACGCCGCCCGCGACGCCGGTCTGACCCCGGTCAAGGTCAACTCGGTCCTGATGCCGGGCCTGAACCACGACGAGGCCCCCGACCTCCTCGCCTGGGCCGTGGAGCACGACTACGAACTGCGCTTCATCGAGCAGATGCCCCTGGACGCCCAGCACGGCTGGAAGCGCGACGGCATGATCACCGCCGGGGACATCCTGACCTCCCTGCGTACCCGCTTCGAGCTGACCCCCGAGGGCGCGGAGAAGCGCGGCTCGGCCCCGGCGGAGCGCTGGCTGGTCGACGGCGGCCCGCATGTGGTCGGCGTGATCGCCTCCGTCACCCGCCCGTTCTGCTCCGCCTGCGACCGCACCCGTCTGACCGCCGACGGTCAGGTGCGCACCTGTCTGTTCGCCACGGAGGAGACGGACCTGCGCGCGGCCCTGCGCTCGGGCGCCCCGGACGAGGAGATCGCCCGCATCTGGCGGCTGGCGATGTGGGGCAAGAAGGCGGGAGCGGGACTGGACGACCCGTCGTTCGTCCAGCCGGACCGTCCGATGTCAGCCATCGGTGGCTGAGGAGCCGCCCCCGGAGTCCTCTTCCCACTCCTTCAACAGGACGACGTCCTTCAAAAAACCACGCACACCGAGGAACTGCGACAAATGCTCGCGATGCTCCTCACAAGCGAGCCATGTCTTGCGGCGCTCCGGTGTATGAATCTTCGGATTGTTCCACGCCAGCACCCACACGGCGTCGGCACGGCACCCCTTGGCGGAGCAGATCGGCGTCTCGTCACTCACAGATTCGTCTCACAGATTCGCGCACAAAAAGGCGACGCCGAGCAGCCACGGGGGGAGCTGCCCGGCGTCGGTCCGTCGCTCCGACGGGGGATGCGGAGCGCCTACGAAGTATGTCACGGGTAACCCGCCGCCCGGCACCGGAACAACACTATTGATCTGAGCTTTTCCTGAGCTTGGCGCGGACGCGCCTTCCGGAAGGCGCCGGTCCGCGAAATCACGCCCCGTCGCGGGGTTTGCTTTGTGCGCCCGGCGCGGAGTCGCCCGCGACATCTTCCGGGACGGATTCCGCGAAACCGTCATTCGTCCGCGACGGTGCGATCATCGGCCGCACATGCGCGGTCACGAACGTCGACGGCAGAGATGGCGCATTTTCCCGCCCCGCGTTGGCGATCACCACCGCGATATACGGCAGGACCGCACCGAGGACCAACGCCACGATCGCGACGTGCCGTTCGACGTTCCACAGGGTGGCCGCGAGAATCACCGACACCGTACGGACCGACATCGAGATGATGTACCGGCGCTGTCGCGCGCGCACATCATCGTGGAGACCCGCCCGGGCTCCGGTGATCCGGAACACCTCGCTGTGGCCGCTCGCGTGCAGCTTCCGCATCACATTCCACCATCCGCCCGCATCGGACTCGCCCCCCGGCCCGTCTCGTCTCCCACGGTACGCCTCGACTCCGCCGCCTACGAGACCGGGGCCCCTGTCACCTGGGGGAACGCGGTGGGCCGTAGCGCGTACGGCCGCACCCGGCATGCGGCGTACTCCCATCGGGCCAAGACTGGGCGTACTGCTCACCCCGAGCCGTACGAGGAGGCAGCCATGGGCTGGTTGTGGGCGATCATCGTCGGATTCGTGCTGGGCCTGATCGCGAAGGCCCTCATCCCGGGCAAGCAGCACAGCCCTCTCTGGCTGACCACCATCTTCGGCATGCTCGGCGCCATCGTCGGCAACGCCGTGGCCCGCGGATTCGGCGTCGACGAGACCAGGGGCATCGACTGGAGCCGGCACATCTTCCAGATCGTCGCCGCGGTGATCATCGTGTACGCGGGGGACATGCTGTACATGTCGACGCTGGGCAAGAGGAAACAGGAACGGGCGTAACCGAACCACGCCGTGAGACGGACGCCCCAAAGGGGCGCGGGGAACTGCGTGACCAGCCACGACGAAGCGGCAGCCCGCAGATCACCGCACCCCTACGGCGAACCCCGAAATCGCTAAACGCCCGTGACTTCTACAGCCGCCAGGTTCTTCTTCCCGCGCCGCAGCACCAGCCACCGCCCGTGCAGCAGATCCTCCTTCGCGGGCACGGCATCCTCCCCGGCGACCTTCACGTTGTTCACGTAGGCCCCGCCCTCTTTCACGGTCCGCCGCGCAGCCGACTTGCTGGCCACCAGCCCGACCTCGGCGAGGAGATCGACGACCGGGCCGAGCTGCTCGACCTGGATGTGCGGCACCTCGGACAGGGCCGCCGTCAGCGTCCGGTCGTCCAGCTCCGCCAGCTCGCCCTGCCCGAACAACGCCTTGGACGCGGCGATCACGGCAGCCGTCTGGTCGGCGCCGTGCACCAGCGTCGTCAGCTCCTCGGCCAGGGCCCGCTGCGCGGCCCGCGCCTGCGGACGCTCCTCCGTCTGCTTCTCCAGCTCCTCCAGCTCCGCACGGGACTTGAAGGACAGGATCCGCATGTACGACGAGATGTCCCGGTCGTCCGCGTTCAGCCAGAACTGGTAGAACGCGTACGGCGTCGTCATCTCCGCGTCGAGCCAGATGGCACCGCCCTCGGTCTTGCCGAACTTGGTGCCGTCCGCCTTGGTCATCAGCGGCGTCGCCAGCGCGTGCACATGGGCGTGCGGCTCCAGCCGGTGGATCAGGTCCAGACCCGCCGTGAGGTTGCCCCACTGGTCGCTGCCGCCCTGCTGGAGCGTGCACCCGTGCCGCCGGTACAGCTCCAGGAAGTCCATGCCCTGGAGCAGCTGGTAGCTGAACTCCGTGTAGCTGATGCCCTCCTCGGACTGGAGCCGGCGGGCCACCGAGTCCTTGGTCAGCATCTTGTTGACGCGGAAGTGCTTGCCGATGTCCCGCAGGAACTCGATGGCCGACAGGCCGGCCGTCCAGTCCAGGTTGTTCACCATCACCGCGGCGTTCTCGCCCTCGAAGGAGAGGAAGGGCTCGATCTGCGCGCGCAGACGGTTCACCCAGTTCGCGACCGTCTCCGGGTCGTTCAGCGTGCGCTCGGCCGTCGGGCGCGGGTCACCGATCTGGCCCGTGGCACCGCCGACCAGCGCCAGCGGGCGCAGGCCCGCCTGCTGGAGGCGGCGCATGGTGAGGACCTGCACCAGGTGACCGACGTGCAGGCTGGCCGCGGTCGGGTCGAAACCGCAATAGAACGTGACGGGACCGTCCGCGAGCGCCTTGCGCAATGCGTCCTCGTCAGTGGACAGGGCGATCACGCCGCGCCACTTCAGCTCGTCGACGATGTCCGTCACGGTTCTCGTGTCTCCTCGATGATCTTCGGCCAGCCGGATGACAGCCGACTGCAAACGCCTACGAGGTTATACGCCCTGACTGACAGAGCTCATGTTGAAATCGGGGACGCGCAGCGCCGGCATCGCCGCCCTGGTGAACCAGTCGCCCCACTCCCGGGGCAGGGTCTTCTCCGTACGCCCCGCCTCCGTCGCCCGCCCGAGCAGGCCCACCGGCGACTCGTTGAACCGGAAGTTGTTGACCTCGCCGGTCACCTCGCCGTTCTCGACGAGGTAGACGCCGTCCCGGGTCAGACCGGTGAGCAGCAGCGTCGCCGGGTCGACCTCGCGGATGTACCAGAGGCAGGTCAGCAGCAGCCCGCGCTCGGTGTTCGCGACCATCTCCTCCAGCGAGCGGTCCTCGCCCCCGTCCAGGATCAGGTTGTCGATGCCCGGAGCCACCGGGAGACCGGTCAGCCCGGCGCTGTGGCGGGTGGTCGTGAGGCGCTTCAGCTCGCCCTCGCGCATCCACTCGGTGGCCGTGAGCGGCAGCCCGTTGTCGAACACCGACTGGTCGCCACCGGAGGAGTGCGCGATCACGAAGGGCGCGGACTCCAGGCCCGGCTCGTTCGGGTCGCTGCGCAGGCTCAGCGGCAGCTCGCTCAGCTTCTCGCCGACCCGCGTCTTGCCGCCCGGCTTGGAGAACACCGTCCGGCCCTCCACCGCGTCCCGCCCCGACGCCGACCACATCTGGTAGATCAGCAGGTCGGCCACGGCCGTCGGCGGCAGCAGCGTCTCGTAGCGGCCCGCCGGCAGCTCCAGGCGCCGCTCGGCCCAGCCGAGGCGTACAGCCAGCTCGGCGTCGAGCACCGTGGGGTCCACGTCCTTGAAGTCCCGTGTGGAGCGGCCCGCCCACGCCGAGCGGGTGCGGTCCGGCGACTTGGCGTTCAGCTCCAGCGTCCCGTTGGGCTGGTCGTGCCGCAGCCGCAGCCCCGTGGACGTGCCCACGTACGTTGACACCAGCTCGTGGTTGGCGAAGCCGTACAGCTCCCGACCGCCCGCACGCGCGCGTGCGAACGCCTCGCCGAGCGCCGGGGCGAAGTCGGCGAACACGGTGGACGACGTCTCGGTCGGGGCGTCCGTGAAGTCCGGCGACGCCGGTGCGTCCGTCACCAGCGGCTGCGCGTCCTCGGCGGGCCCCGCGCCGCGCGCGGCGGCCTCTGCGGCCCGCACCAGCGGCTCCAGTTCGTCGGCAGTCACCGCGGAACGCGACACCACCCCGGAGGCCGTGCCCTCCTTGCCGTCGACCGTCGCGACGACGGTGAGCGTCCGCCCGCGCGTGACGCCGTTCGTGGTGAGGGCGTTGCCCGCCCAGCGCAGATTGGCGGTCGACTGCTCGTCAGCGATGACCACACACCCGTCCGCGCGGGACAGCTCCAGGGCCCGCTCGACGATCTCGTGCGGCTTGTTGGTACGGGCGCTCATCGACCGGCCTCCTGCGTGGTGTTCAGAATGTTGACGCCCTTGAAGAGGGCCGACGGGCAGCCGTGCGAGACCGCGGCGACCTGCCCCGGCTGAGCCTTGCCGCAGTTGAAGGCGCCGCCCAGCACGTAGGTCTGGGGACCGCCGACGGCCGCCATCGACCCCCAGAAGTCCGTGGTCGTCGCCTGGTAGGCCACGTCCCGCAGCTGACCGGTGATCCGCCCGTTCTCGATCTTGAAGAACCGCTGTCCGGTGAACTGGAAGTTCTCCGCAGGGTCAGGGGGCATACCTCTCTGATCGGCGTTTGTGCAGGTCAGGCGGTTATTCACGGTCTGCCCTCAATCCCTGTTCATACGGGTTGAAACCGGACGGTACGGGGTCTGGTGATGACTAGGTGTCGACCTCCGGGGCTGCTTCGGGACTGGCTGACGCGGGCCCTGGAGGCTGGCCCCAGATCGGATCAGAGACTACCCATCGGTTGCCCGGACGGGGATGCGAAATATTGCCCTGACCTGAGCTCTCGGCGGTCGTATGAGATCACCTCTCGGGGGAGTGACGGGCGCAGAAGGTCGCACGGACGGGCAGCGTGCGCCGTACGCTCGAATCATGAGTGCCGACATTGGCAAGCGGCTTCAGGAAGTGCGCAAGCGGCGCGGTATGACACAGCGTCAGCTTGCGAGCGAATCCGGCGTGTCCCTGTCCTTGATCCGTAAGTTGGAGCAAGGGGAGCGGGCAGACACGCGGCTGGAGACTGTGCGCCGACTGGCGCTGGCCCTGCGAGTACCGACGACGCACCTCATCGCTGGACATGAGGAGGAGCGACAGGCGGCGCCTGGGGCTGATGATCGTTGGGAGGCTGTCCGGCAGGCGCTTGTGGCTCCGGTGCGGTCCGACGCCGTAGCCGAAGAGCCGACTGTCGATGGCGTGCGAGACGCCGTGGAAGCGGCACTGCCGCTCTTCTCAGGTGATCGTTTCGCAGAGCTGAGCGTGATCCTTCCGCCCTTGCTGCGCGACGCTGATCTCGTGGCCGAGCATGGCCCAGAAGGGCGGGCCGTACGCGTCCGGCTCTCGCAGCTGACCGGCTGGCTGCTCACCCAGACTCGGCAGTTTGAGGCAGCCGACACCGCGCTCACGCGGTCCTTGGACGAATCCTCAGACCGGCTTCAGGCAGCGGCGACGGTGAACACGCAGTGCTGGCTATTGCTGCGGCGCGGTCGGCTGGCCGAGGCGCGAGAGCTGGCAACCCGGTGGGCGGATGAGGTCGAGCCGCGTATCTCTCGCGCAACTCCGGCCGAGCTGAGCGCGTGGGGCTGGCTGCTGCTGCGTGCCTCCGCCGCTGCGATCCGGGACAACCGGCCCGGGGAGGCCGAGGATGCCTTGCGCTACGCCAACTCGGCTGCGGTTGCGATGGGGCGGGAGTTCGCCCCCCGTGACGACTTCTTGCAGGCATTCGGGCCGGTCACGGTGGCTCTGAAGCGTGCCGAGAACGCGATGATCGTCGACAAGCCGGACCTCGTGCTCAAGCTCTCGGCGCGTATCCCGACCGGCGGCATGCGGCCCACGTCCAACAACCGGAACCGTCACCTGCTGGACGTGGCAGAGGCGCATGCGCGCTCGCGCGACTACGCGAAGACGGTGGAGGTCTTGCAGGGCATTCGGGCAGCGGCCCCTCAGTGGCTGCCCAACCAGCGGTACGCGCGGGACATCTTCGGTCGGGTCATCGCACGTCGGCGCACCCTCACGCCCGAGATGCGGAGGCTTGCGGACGCGATCGGCGTGCCGCTGTAACGCGGTGTGGCACTTCGGGCTGGCACCTCGCCAAAGTGCCATTGAGGTGTGTTCCTGCGGCTACGTAGCGTCATTGGCATGGCGACTCAAGGCAGAGCACCGGAGACAGCAACCCCTGAAGTCGGAACGGCGATGTACGACCCGGCGACCCGCAAGGTGGGGGAGTACCGGGACATAACCGGTCCGTACGCCGTGCTGCGTCCTGTGGGCGGTGGCCGTGAGTGGCAGGCAGACCCGGACCAGATCCGTGTGGCCACTCCTGCGCAGCGACTGAGCGCGGGAGTGAAGGCGGCAAACGTGCGATCGGGGCGGGGCCGGTGAGCGTGCGGTCGGTGATCAGTGAGGAGGCGTGGACGCTGGAGCCGGACCGTGAGCCGGACGCAGAGCCGACCGTCTACGTGATGGAGTGCGCGGTGTGCGGTGAGGCCTCGGACGGGAGTGAGGACTACTCGGAGGGGCAGAGTTGGGTGCTGAAGCACTGCGGCAAGAACCCGTCGCACCACACCTTCCGGGAGATCATCACCCGTCCGTGGCGTGCCTGGCGGCACACGTGATGCGCCGCGCGGTGGACTGGGTAGCCCGCTTCACGGGACCTCTGATGATCATCATGATCTCGGGTTCGTGCGGCTTCGTCCTGGGCGTGGCTGCCGCTTCCGGTTCCGCGCCATAGATCTCCCGTCCCCGCCGGACGTAGCTGAATCGAGGTGTTCCCCCCGCTCTGAAGAAGCTCTGGCGGGGGCGGGTCTTTGCCCTGGTAGTGGCGCGGTTTGGGCACGCCGCCGGCCGTAGAGGCTTTGGGCGGGAGCTGCCATGGGGCGAGTGAACAGGGGGCCTTACGCTGCCTTGCGGATCGGGCAGTCTTTGGGACCTGCCCGCAATAGCCCGATCGGCCCCCTGTTCTTAGAGGCTCGCCCCATGGTGGCTGCCTAAAGCCTCGTAGGCCGTCGGCCCCAGCCCAAGAGGGTTTGCGCCCGTACCTGC
>NZ_KQ948928.1:0-516402 GCF_001514235.1 Streptomyces caeruleatus
AAAAGGGTTGGTCCCGGAACTTCGGTTCCGGGACCAACCCTTTTTTGTTGTGCGTCACCTGAAGTTCACGTTGCGCAACCAACATCCCCCGTATGGGTACTGCTGCAATGCTCAGGGCCGCCGGCGTCGGAGTCGGTGATGAGGTTGTCGTACCGGCCTTCGGGAACGTCGAAGTCGCCGAGGCTGTGGTCCTGGCCGGGGCGCTGCCGGTCTTCGCGGACATAGATCCGCTGACGTACTGCCTGGAGGCCGCCGCTGTGGAGGCGGTCGTGACTCCGCGGACGGCGGCCGTCGTCGCCGTACACCGATTTGGTCGGTCGGCCGATATCGCGCGGTTGCATGGGATCGGCCAGCGGCATGGGCTGTTGGTGTTGGAGCAGGGCGAGTCCGAGGTTCCGTACGACGAGATTGCTCAGCGCAGGCAGCGGGCCTCGTATCTGGACGCGAAGTTGAAGGGTGTGCAGACGCCCGATGGTGGTGACGGGCACACCTATCAGCAATATGTCGTGCGGGTGCTGGGGAATGGGCGCCCGGATCGCGATGCCTTCGCCCGTGCCGTGCGGGCCAAGGGTGTTGAGTGTCGAGTGCCGGTGAAGACGCCTGTGCATCGGCTGCCTGAATATCGGCGCTGTGTGGCGCTGCCGGAGACCGAGCGGGCCGCTGATGAAACGTTGGCTCTGCCCGTCGATGCCGCTCTGACCAAGCGGGATATGCAGCGGATCGTGTCCGCCTGCAACGCGCTCGGAGGGCTGCTCCAGCCGGCCTTCTGATGGGTTTGGGAGCACGGGTGTGTTCGGGGTATGATCTATTCCGTTGCCGCGAGGGGAACTTCGCAAAAGGCAGCAGGCCCCTATAGCTCAGTCGGTAGAGCGTCTCCATGGTAAGGAGAAGGTCAACGGTTCGATTCCGTTTGGGGGCTCCACACAGAAGGCCCCGCCCATTTGGGCGGGGCCTTTCTCATGCCCTTCTTCCCCTCTTCGTCAGTCCTTGTGGATGCCCGGGACGCGCATCGCCAGGATGGCCATGTCGTCGGACGGGGCGTCCGAGGCGAAGCGTTCGACCGCGCGCATGATGCGGGCCGCCACCGCGCCTGCCGTGAGGCCCGTGCAGGTCGTGAGGACGTCGGTGAGGCCGTCGTCGCCCAGCATGCGGCTGCCCTCGCGGCGTTCGGTGACGCCGTCCGTGACGCACAGCAGGACGTCGCCGGGGTCGAGGGTGACCGTCTGCTCGTAGAGCTCCAGGTCTTCCATGACGCCGAGGAGCGGCTGGGGTTCGGCGGCCGGTTCGACCGTGCCGTCCTGGCGGAGGCGGAGGGGGAGCGGGTGGCCGGCGCAGACCACCTTCAGTTCGGCGCTGCCGTCCTCCTGGGGCCTCAACTCGCCGTAGAGGAGCGTCAGGAAGCGGCTGCGGGCGCCCTCGTCCAGGATCGCGGAGTTCAGGCGCTCCAGGACCGCCGGGCCGCTGAGGCCCTCGCGGGCGAGGAGTCGGAGCGCGTGCCGGGCCAGGCCCGTGACCGCCGCGGCGTTGGGGCCCGTACCGCAGACATCGCCGATGGCGAAGCCGTAGGCGCCGTCGCTGATCGGGAAGAGGTCGTAGAAGTCGCCGCCCACCTCGTTGCCCTCGCCGGCCGCGCGGTAGATGACCTCTACCTCGACGCCGGCGATCTCGGGGAGCTCGGGCGGCAGGAGGCTGCGCTGGAGGGACTGGCTGATGGCGGTGCGCTCGGAGTAGAGGCGGGCGTTGTCGAGGGCCAGGGCGGCCCTTCGGGAGAGGTCCTCCGCCAACTCCAGGATTTCCTGGCGGAAGTGTTCGTCCGTCGGTTTGCCGAGGGTCAGCATGCCGATGACGCGGTTGCGGGCCACCAGCGGCAGGACGACCGTCTCGCCGCCGACTGCGGACGCCGTGGCCAGCGTCGGGCCGATGCCCGCGCTGATGCGTCCGATGGGCTCGCCGAGGCCAAGGCTGCGCATGGAGGTGCGCAGGGCCGCCTGGTGGGCCGACTCAGCGGGAGCGGACCAGACGCGGGCGCCCGGGGTGGGGACCGGGTCCGGTGGGGCGATCTTCGACAGCAGGGACTTAATGCCGTCGATGAGTTCCTCGTCCTCGTGGAGGACGTAGGACAGGTAGGGCTCGGAGGCCTGGTCGGCGATCGTGTAGACCGCGCACCAGGTGGCCAGGGTCGGGACCGTCATCTGGGCCATGAGAGCCAGGGTCTGGTCGCGGTCCAGGGTGCCGGCGAGGAGGTCGGAGGCTTCGACGAGGAAGCTGAGGGAGCCGCGGCGCAGGCGTTCCAGTTCGCCGAGGCGGGCGGATTCCACCGCGAGCGCGATGCGGTCGGCGGCGAACTGGAGGCGCAGCGCCTCCTCGTTGGAGTATCTGTTGGGGGCCTCGGCGGCGACGCCGAGGGAGCCGGTGAGGCGGCCCTCGACCTTGAGGGGGACCGTGACGACCGAGCGCATGCCGGTGCCCCTCAGCAGGGGGACGGCGCCGGGGACCATGGTGAGGTCCTCGTGGACGGCCGGCATGCGGGCCGAGCCGTAGCGGCCGGGGCCGGCTTCGACGGGCACGCGCGCGAAGCGCTGGCGGGCCGAGGGCAGGCCGGTGGAGGCGCGGACCTCCAGTTCCGTCTCGTCGTCGGTCGCGAGGAGCAGGAACGCGGAGTCGCCGTCCAGCATGTCGCGGGCGCGTTCGACCGTGCGCTGAAGGAGGCCGTCGAGGTCGTCCGGGGCCGGAGAGCCGATGAAGACCTCGAACGGGTCGGTGCTCTGCGCGTCGGAGGAGGTGTCGGAGGCCGGGATGCGCAACGGGGTCTGCAGGACCGCGCGTTCGTGGTCGCGGACCAGGAGGCAGACCGTGGAGGGTTCGCCTCCTGTGTCGCGGACGCGGAGGTGGGAGGCGTAGACCGGCGTGACGCGGCCGTTGGCGGCCCTTATGCCGTAGCTGCCTTCCCAGCGGGAGAGTTGGAGTGCCTCGGCGATGCCCGTGCTGGTGCCCGGTGTGTGCGGCCAGGCCGCGAGGTCGGTCAGGGGCTTCCCGGTGACCTGCTCCGCGGCATAGCCGAAGAGATCCTCGGCGTCCTCGTTCCAGGACGAGATGGCGCCCGTACGGTCGATCTGGACCACTGCGACGCGGACGCGGCCGTCGGCGAGGGGGAGGAGGTCGGAGGGCAGGGACGGGCCTGCGGCGCGTGTGCCCACGGGGCGTTCGGGAAGGTCCAGTTGGAACCAGACCTGCTTGTGGGTGGGCGTGTACTCGACGCCCCAGCGTCCGGACAGGGCCGCGCACAGCTGGAGGCCGCGGCCGCCCTCGCGGTCGGGGCTGCCCATGTTGACGGGGGAGCCCTGGAGGGGGATCTCGCGCTCCGGATACCGGTCGGCCACCTCGATCCGTACACCGTCGTCACTGCGCAGACACAGAACGTCCGCGGAAGTGCCCGCGTGAACGACGGCGTTGGTCACCAGCTCGCTGGTGAGGACGACGGCGTCGTCGACGATGTCGGCGAAACCCCACCCCTGGAGGGTGTCGCGAACGAACGAGCGGGCGCTCGCCACCGATCGCCCGACGGGATCGAAGCTGGCTGCCGCGCGCGCGGTGATCACAGAACTCCTCGGCCGGTTGTCGACGTGCAGGGCTCCGAGGCCGACCGGCTCGCGCCGCTGCTGCGGCATCTGCGTGCCCGTCGGCCGGTCCGGGGGTTGTCCCCCCGGGATCAGTCCGGTGGTCATGTCCGGCTGTCCCTCCGATGCCCGCTCGTACTCCTCCTGTCACCGCCCAGGCCGGACGGGACCGGCACGGCTGGACAGCCGCATGCAAGGTTACTTACCTTCGCCGTCCATGCGGATGCCGGTCTGCAGTGTTTCCGTCCGGAGGGTGTGCGGACGATGTGCGAAGCTGCCGAACTGTTATGGCCGGGTTCAGCCAGGGTGAAACACTGGGCAAGCTTCTTGTGAAGGTCCGGGCAGGCTGGGTGACATTCGCGTACCGCGGGCAGCAGCCCGTGGAGTGGCCTGGTATATCCGGCAGGAATACCCAGCAGTAACGGGTACGCCGAGCGGTAGCACCCGAGCACAGCAGTAACGGTCGACCCCTGCGGGAGGGACACAGTGGAGTCTGGCGCAGCGACGCGGGGCACTAAGACGCGCGCGAAAGGCGGACAGTCCCTGAGGAACGAACGCAAGACGCAAGGCGGTACCACTGCGGTGGACACGGCTGCCCTGAACCGGCTGCTGGCGGCCCTGGTGTCGATGCGGGACGGGAACTTCCGGAAGCGGCTCACGGTGTCCGGGGACGGCGTGATGTCGGAGATCGCCGCCGTTTTCAACGAGGTGGCCGACCGCAATCTCCACCTCACGGGTGAGTTGTCGCGGGTACGGCGCATGGTGGGACGTGAGGGCAAGCTCACGGAACGGCTGGAGACGGGTGCCTGTGAGGGCTCCTGGTCGACCGCCATCGACAACTCCAACGCGCTCGTCGACGACCTCGTACGGCCCGTCTCCGAGGTCGGCCGGGTGCTGTCCGCGGTGGCCGAGGGTGATCTGTCGCCGCGCATGGAGCTGCGGACGCAGGCACCGGACGGGACCGGGCATCCGCTGCGGGGTGAGTTCCTCAAGGTCGGGCGGACTGTAAACAACCTTGTCGATCAGCTGTCGACGTTCACCGACGAGGTCACGCGCGTGGCCAGCGAGGTGGGGACCGAGGGCAAGCTCGGCGGGCAGGCACGCGTGCGTGGCATGTCGGGTTCGTGGAAGGACCTCACGGACTCGGTCAACACGATGGCGTACCGGCTGACGGCCCAGGTGCGGGACATCGCGCTCGTGACCACGGCGGTCGCCAAGGGTGATCTGTCGCGGAAGGTCACCGTGCACGTGGCCGGCGAGATGCTGGAGCTGAAGAACACCGTGAACACGATGGTGGACCAGCTGTCGTCCTTCTCGTCCGAGGTGACGCGAGTCGCGCGGGAGGTCGGTACCGAGGGCGAGCTGGGTGGTCAGGCACAGGTGCCGGGTGTGGCCGGCACGTGGAAGGACCTCACCGATTCGGTGAACCTCATGGCCGGCAACCTGACGGCGCAGGTACGGGGGATCGCCCAGGTGACGACGGCGGTCGCCAACGGTGACCTGTCGCAGAAGGTCACGGTGTCGGCGCGCGGCGAGGTCGCGCAGCTCGCCGACACGATCAACCAGATGACCGAGACGCTGCGGATCTTCGCGGACGAGGTCACGCGCGTGGCCAACGAGGTCGGCGCCGAGGGCCGACTCGGTGGCCAGGCGAACGTGCCGGGTGCGGCGGGGACATGGAAGGACCTGACGGACTCGGTCAACACGGCGTTCCGGAATCTCACCGGACAGGTGAGGGACATTGCCGCCGTCACGACGGCCGTGGCCAACGGTGATCTGTCGCAGAAGGTCACCGTGGACGTCTCCGGCGAGATGCTGGAGCTGAAGAACACCGTGAACACGATGGTGGACCAGCTGTCGTCGTTCGGTTCCGAGGTCACGCGCGTGGCGCGTGAGGTCGGTGTCGAGGGTGAGCTCGGCGGGCAGGCACAGGTGCCGGGTGCGGCGGGGACGTGGAAGGACCTGACGGACTCCGTCAATACGGCGTTCCGGAACCTCACCGGACAGGTGAGGAACATCGCGCAGGTGACCACGGCCGTGGCCAACGGTGATCTGTCGCAGAAGGTCACCGTGGACGTCTCCGGCGAGATGCTCCAGCTGAAGAACACCGTGAACACGATGGTGGACCAGCTGTCGTCGTTCGCCGACCAGGTCACGCGCATGGCCCGGGACGTGGGCACCGAGGGCCGGCTGGGCGGGCAGGCGGTCGTACCGGGTGTGGCGGGTACGTGGAAGGAGCTCACCGACTCCGTCAACGGAATGGCAGGAAACCTTACGGCCCAGGTGCGCAACATCGCGCAGGTGACCACCGCCGTGGCTCGGGGTGACCTGTCGCAGAAGATCGACGTCGATGCGCGCGGTGAGATTCTGGAGCTGAAGAACACCATTAACACGATGGTCGACCAGCTCTCCGGATTCGCCGACCAGGTGACCCGGGTGGCCCGTGAGGTGGGTACCGAGGGCCGTCTCGGCGGGCAGGCGCAGGTACCCGGCGTCGCCGGTGTGTGGCGGGACCTGACCGACTCCGTGAACGGAATGGCAGGAAACCTTACGGCCCAGGTGCGCAACATCGCGCAGGTCGCCACCGCGGTGGCCCGAGGTGACCTGTCGCAGAAGATCACCGTGGACGCGCGCGGCGAGATCCTGGAGCTCAAGAACACGCTGAACACGATGGTGGACCAGCTGTCGTCGTTCGCGGAGGAGGTCACCAGGGTCGCCCGCGAGGTGGGCACGGAGGGACAGCTCGGTGGTCAGGCCGAGGTGCAGGGTGTCTCCGGCACCTGGAAGGACCTCACCCAGTCCGTGAACTTCATGGCGAACAACCTGACCATCCAGGTGCGTCAGATCGCCGAGGTCACGACCGCGGTCGCCAAGGGTGACCTGTCGAAGAAGATCACCGTCGACGCCAAGGGCGAGATCCTCGAACTCGTCACGACCGTCAACACGATGGTCGACCAGCTGTCCAGCTTCGCCGAGCAGGTGACCCGCGTGGCCCGTGAGGTGGGCACCGAGGGCATCCTGGGCGGCCAGGCGCATGTGCCGGGTGTCACGGGCATCTGGAAGGACCTCAGCGGCAACGTCAACCTGATGGCCAAGAACCTGACCATGCAGGTGCGGAACATCTCCCAGGTCGCGGCGGCCGTCGCCAACGGAGACCTGACGCGGACGGTGACGATCGAGGCGCGCGGCGAGGTCGCGCAGCTCGCCGACACGTTCAACACGATGGTGAAGACGCTGAGTTCGTTCGCCGACCAGGTCACCAAGGTGGCCCGCGAGGTGGGTACGGACGGCATCCTCGGTGGTCAGGCGCATGTGCCGGGTGTGGCGGGCACGTGGAAGGACCTCACCGAGTCCGTGAACCAGATGGCGTCCAACCTGACCGGACAGGTGCGGAACATCGCCATGGTCACGACCGCCATCGCCAAGGGGGACCTGACCAAGAAGATCGACATCGACGCTCGGGGCGAGATCCTCGAGCTCAAGACGACGATCAACACGATGGTCGACCAGCTGTCGTCCTTCGCCGAGGAGGTCACCCGAGTCGCCCGTGAGGTGGGCACGGAAGGACAGCTCGGCGGCCAGGCACGCGTGCGTGACGTCGACGGCACCTGGCGCGACCTCACCGAGTCCGTGAACGAAATGGCAGGAAACCTTACTCGGCAGGTGCGAGCCATCGCGCGCGTGGCGACCGCGGTGACTCGAGGCGACCTGAACCTGAAGATCGACGTCGACGCGTCCGGCGAGATCCAGGAGCTTCAGGACTACATCAACAAGATGATCGCCAACCTGCGCGACACCACGATCGCCAACAAGGAGCAGGACTGGCTCAAGGGCAACCTCGCCCGGATCTCCGCGCTGATGCAGGGCCGCCGGGATCTGGAGGACGTGGCCTCGCTGATCATGAGCGAGCTGACGCCGGTGGTGACCGCGCAGCACGGGGCGTTCTTCGTCGCGATGCCGCTCCTGGACGGCAAGGACCTGGCGGCCGAGAGCGAGGACCAGTACGAGCTGCGGATGCTCGGGTCGTACGGCTACTCGATGGGTTCCATGCCGACGTCCTTCCGGCCGGGTGAGGCGCTGATCGGGACGGCCGCCGAGGAGAAGCGCACGATCCTGGTGGAGAACGCGCCCAGCGGCTATCTGAAGATCTCCTCCGGGCTCGGCGAGGCGCCGCCCGCGCAGGTGATCGTCCTTCCGGTGCTGTTCGAGGGCAAGGTGCTCGGCGTGATCGAGCTGGCCTCCTTCACGCCGTTCACGCAGATCCAGAAGGACTTCCTCAACCAGATCGCCGAGATGATCGCGACCAGCGTCAACACGATCTCGGTCAACACCAAGACCGAGGTGCTGCTGAAGCAGTCGCAGGAGCTGACCGAGCAACTCCGCGAGCGGTCGGCCGAGTTGGAGAACCGGCAGAAGGCCCTCCAGGCGTCCAACGCCGAACTGGAGGAGAAGGCCGAGCTGCTGGCCCAGCAGAACCGGGACATCGAGGTGAAGAACACCGAGATCGAGGAGGCGCGGCAGGTCCTGGAGGAGCGTGCCGAGCAACTCGCGGTCTCCATGCGCTACAAGAGCGAGTTCCTCGCCAACATGTCGCACGAGCTGCGTACGCCGCTCAACTCCTTGCTGATCCTGGCCAAGCTGCTCGCCGACAACGCCGAGGGCAACCTCTCGCCGAAGCAGGTCGAGTTCGCCGAGACGATCCACGGCGCGGGCTCGGACCTGCTCCAGCTGATCAACGACATCCTGGACCTGTCGAAGGTCGAGGCGGGCAAGATGGACGTCTCGCCGACGCGTATCGCGCTCGTCCAGCTCGTGGACTACGTGGAGGCCACCTTCCGGCCGCTGACCGCGGAGAAGGGCCTGGATCTGTCCGTACGGGTCTCTCCGGAGTTGCCGGCCACGCTGCACACCGATGAGCAGCGGCTGCTGCAGGTGCTGCGCAACCTGTTGTCGAACGCGGTGAAGTTCACCGACTCCGGGTCGGTGGAGCTGGTCATCCGGCCCGCCGGGATGGACGTGCCGCAGAAGATCCGGGAGCAGTTGCTGGAGGCCGGTTCGCTGACCGAGGCGGACGCGCCGCTGATCGCGTTCTCCGTGACCGACACCGGCATCGGGATCGCGGCCAGCAAGATGCGGGTGATCTTCGAGGCGTTCAAGCAGGCGGACGGCACGACCAGCCGCAAGTACGGCGGTACGGGTCTGGGGCTGTCGATCTCGCGGGAGATCGCCCAGCTGCTCGGCGGGGAGATCCACGCGCAGAGCGAACCGGGGCGTGGCTCGACGTTCACGCTGTATTTGCCGCTGCACCCGAGCGAACTGCCTCCGCACGGCTACCAGCAGCAATTGCCGCCCTTGGACGCGGGCGCCCTGGTGGCCTCGGCAGCCGAGCTCGCGGAGCTGGCCGACGTGGAGGTCGAGACGCCGGCGGAGGTGCGGTCGTACCGGGAGACGCAGAACGGCGCCGCGGCGCTCTTCAGGCGCCGCCGCAGGGCGGCGAGCGAGCTGGAGCAGCGGCCGGCGCAGCAGGAGCAGTGGTCGCCGGCGGAGCCGGCCGCGGCGCCGCAGTCCCGCCCGGGCATCCGGTTCGGCGGCGAGAAGGTGCTGATCGTCGACGACGACATCCGTAACGTCTTCGCGCTGACCAGTGTCCTGGAACAGCACGGCCTGTCCGTGCTGTACGCGGAGAACGGCCGAGAGGGCATCGAGGTCCTGGAGCAGCACGACGATGTCGCGGTTGTCCTGATGGACATCATGATGCCCGAGATGGATGGGTACGCCACGACTACGGCGATCCGCAGGATGCCGCAGTTCGCCGGGCTCCCGATCATCGCGCTGACCGCCAAGGCGATGAAGGGCGACCGGGAGAAGGCGATCGAGTCGGGTGCATCTGATTATGTGACCAAGCCGGTCGATCCTGATCATCTGCTGGCGGTGATGGATCAGTGGATGAGGGAGCAGTGACCGGAGCCGACAGTGTTCACGCGGAGTTGCTGACTCAGTGTGCTCGAGGCCGTGTAGAAGTGCGGGATTCGGGGAACCTTCTGGTCTCCTGCTGCGTTTCTGCTACGTGCACAGTGACATCGCGGTGACAGGGTGTGGCGACAGGCGGGGTGCGGCTACCATGACCGGCACGAGGGCGGGCGGCGTAAGGGAGTCGTCCCCTGGGGCGGAGCCCGGTGCACTGCCGGGGCGAGGAGGGCGGGCCATGGTGCAGAAGGCCAAGATCCTCCTGGTCGATGACCGGCCGGAGAATCTGCTGGCGCTGGAGGCGATCCTCTCTGCGCTCGATCAGACCCTGGTGCGGGCATCGTCCGGGGAGGAAGCGCTCAAGGCACTTCTGACGGACGACTTCGCGGTCATTCTGCTGGACGTCCAGATGCCGGGAATGGACGGTTTCGAAACCGCGGCGCACATCAAGCGGCGGGAACGGACCCGGGACATCCCGATCATCTTCCTCACCGCGATCAACCACGGCCCGCATCACACCTTCCGGGGTTACGCGGCGGGCGCGGTGGACTACATCTCCAAGCCGTTCGACCCGTGGGTGCTGCGGGCGAAGGTCTCGGTGTTCGTCGAGCTGTACATGAAGAACTGCCAGCTGCGTGAGCAGGCGGCGCTGCTGCGGCTCCAGTTGGAGGGCGGCGGCAAGGCCGCGGGCGGCGACTCGAAGGAGCCGGCCGGGCTGCTGGCCGAGCTGTCGGCGCGGCTCGCCGCCGTCGAGGAGCAGGCCGAAGCGCTGTCCAAGCAGCTCGACGACGAGTCGGCGGACGCGGCCGCGGTGGCCACGGCGGCCCATCTCGAACGCAAACTCACGGGGTTGCGGCGGGCGCTGGACGCGCTGGAGCCGGGCACCGGGAGCACGTCCTCGGTCACCTCGCAGAACTGACATCGAGGGGGGCGCGTGTTGACGCGCGCCGTCTCGGGGCCGACCGGCGTGTGACCGGTCCGTGAACCGGCGTCAGTTCGCCGCCTCCGCAAGGGCGACACGAACGGGTGAAGCAGTAGGCACACGTGTCCGCTGCCGTCTCCACCGGTAACCTCACACCCATGGCCTCACGTCCCTCCGCAGCCAAGAAGCCGCCCGCGAAGAAGGCGGCCGCTTCCGCGAAGGCCCCGGCGAAGAAGGCCGCTGCCAAGAAAGCCCCCGCGAAGAAGGCGCCGGCCAAGAAGGCCGCGGCGAAGAAAGCCGCGCCCCCGCCCAAGCCGGCGCCCAACCCCACCGGGGGCATCTACCGGCTCGTGCGCGCCGTCTGGCTCGGGCTGGCGCACGCGGTCGGCGCGGTGTTCCGCGGCATAGGGCAGGGCGCGAAGAACCTCGACCCGGCCCATCGCAAGGACGGCATCGCGCTGTTGCTCCTGGGCCTGGCGCTGATCGTCGCCGCCGGCACCTGGTCCAATCTGCGCGGCCCCGTCGGCGACCTCGTCGAGATCATCGTGACCGGTGCCTTCGGCCGGCTCGACCTGCTCGTGCCGATACTGCTCGCGGTCATCGGCGTACGGTTCATCCGGCACCCCGAGAAGCCCGAGGCCAACGGTCGTATCGTCATCGGCCTGTCCGCGCTCGTCATCGGCGTGCTCGGCCAGGTCCACATCGCCGTCGGCTCGCCGGCCCGCAGTGACGGCATGCAGGCCATAAGGGACGCCGGCGGCCTTATCGGCTGGGGTGCGGCGACCCCGCTGACGTACACCATGGGCGAGGTCCTCGCCGTACCGCTGCTCGTGCTGCTCACGATCTTCGGGCTGCTGGTCGTCACGGCCACGCCGGTCAACGCCATCCCGCAGAGGCTGCGGCTGCTGGGCATCAAGCTCGGCATCCTGCCCGACCCGGACGAGGACGACGACGAGGTCACCGAGGACGACCTGCGCTACGACGACCAGTGGCGCGAGGCTCTGCCCGCGGCGCGCGGCCGTAAGCGCCGCCCGGCCCCCGAGGCGTACGACCCCGACAGCGCCGAGCAGGAGGCCCTCTCGCGGCGTCGCGGCCGTCCGAGGCGCTCCGCGGTGCCACAGCCCGAGATGAACCGTCCCATGGACGCTGTGGACGTCGCAGCGGCCGCCGCTGCCGCGCTCGACGGAGCCGTCCTGCACGGGATGCCGCCGTCGCCGATCGTCGCCGACCTCACCCAGGGCGTCAGCGTGGGCGACCGCGCGGAGACCACGCCGGTGCCGACGCCGGTCCCGGCCGCGCGGCCCAAGCAGGAGAGGCTCCCCAAGAGCGAGGTCGCGGACCTGACCAAGGCCGAGGTCCCGGACCTCACCAAGGCCGCGCCCGACGAGGCCCGCGACCTGCCTCCGCGCGCCGAACAGCTCCAGCTGTCCGGCGATATCACCTACTCGCTCCCGTCGCTCGACCTCCTGGAGCGCGGCGGTCCCGGCAAGTCGCGCAGCGCCGCCAACGACGCCGTCGTCGAGTCGCTCACCACCGTCTTCACCGAGTTCAAGGTCGACGCCCGGGTCACCGGCTTCACGCGCGGGCCGACGGTCACGCGTTACGAGGTCGAGCTCGGGCCCGCCGTGAAGGTCGAGCGGATCACCGCGCTGACGAAGAACATCGCGTACGCGGTCGCCAGCCCGGACGTGCGGATCATCAGTCCGATCCCCGGCAAGTCCGCGGTCGGCATCGAGATCCCCAACACCGACCGGGAGATGGTCAACCTCGGTGACGTGCTGCGTCTCGCGGCCGCCGCCGAGGACGACCACCCGATGCTGGTCGCGCTCGGCAAAGACGTCGAAGGCGGCTACGTGATGGCCAACATCGCGAAGATGCCGCATGTGCTGGTTGCCGGTGCGACCGGTTCCGGTAAGTCGTCGTGCATTAACTGCTTGATCACTTCGGTGATGATGCGGGCGACTCCGGAGGACGTCCGGATGGTCCTCGTCGACCCCAAGCGCGTCGAGCTCACCGCCTACGAGGGCATCCCGCACCTGATCACCCCGATCATCACCAACCCCAAGCGGGCCGCCGAGGCGCTCCAGTGGGTCGTACGGGAGATGGATCTTCGCTACGACGATCTGGCGGCGTACGGATACCGGCACATCGACGACTTCAACGAAGCCGTGCGGGTCGGCAAGGTGAAGGCGCCGGAGGGCAGTGAGCGCGAGCTCCAGCCGTATCCGTACCTGCTGGTGATCGTCGACGAGCTCGCCGACCTGATGATGGTCGCCCCGCGTGACGTCGAGGACGCGATCGTGCGCATCACGCAGCTCGCGCGCGCGGCCGGCATCCACCTGGTGCTCGCCACGCAGCGGCCGTCGGTCGACGTCGTCACCGGTCTGATCAAGGCGAACGTCCCCTCAAGGCTCGCGTTCGCCACGTCGTCGCTCGCGGACTCGCGGGTCATCCTCGACCAGCCCGGCGCCGAGAAGCTGATCGGCAAGGGCGACGGGCTGTTCCTGCCGATGGGCGCCAACAAGCCCACGCGTATGCAGGGCGCGTTCGTGACCGAGGAGGAGGTCGCGGCCGTCGTCCAGCACTGCAAGGACCAGATGGCGCCCGTCTTCCGGGACGACGTCACCGTGGGCACCAAGCAGAAGAAGGAGATCGACGAGGAGATCGGCGACGATCTCGATCTGCTGTGCCAGGCGGCCGAGCTGGTGGTCTCCACGCAGTTCGGGTCGACGTCCATGCTCCAGCGCAAGCTGCGGGTCGGGTTCGCCAAGGCAGGGCGGCTGATGGACCTCATGGAGTCGCGGGGCATCGTCGGACCGAGCGAGGGTTCCAAGGCTCGTGACGTTCTTGTGAAACCTGATGAGCTGGACGGCGTGCTCGCCGTGATCCGCGGGGAGGCTTAAAGGGAGTCCGGGGCGGAAACGGGACGCAGTGATCGCCTTGCGGACGGGTGGGTGACGGGTCGATGTCCGATCGTGACTCACCCGTAAGGGATCATTGAGCAACCGTTCCCCTTCGGCGTACGTCAAGTTGAGGGAAGCGCGAGAATCTCGTACTCCGTCGTCGGCGTGTCCGGCCATTCCGATGGCGTACAAAGTCCTACCGCCCGGTTGCCCCACCCTTTCGTACCCCCCCTAGACTGAACCTCCAGCACAGGTGGCTTAAACGCTCGAAAGGCGCCCCCGTGTCCATCGGCAACTCCCCTGAAGACGAGCGTCCGTTCGAAGACGTGTCCGACGAAGTCCGTCCCTCGATCGGTCGTGCCCTCCAGCAGGCGCGCATCGACGCAGGGCTGACCGTCGACGACGTCAGTAACGCCACCCGGGTCCGCATCGCCATCGTGCATGCCATCGAGGACGACAACTTCGCCCCCTGCGGCGGCGACGTGTACACCCGTGGCCACATCCGGACCCTGGCCAAAGCCGTCCACCTCGATCCCGCCCAGCTTCTCGCCCAGTACGACGACTCGCACGGCGGACGGCCGGCGCCGACCCCGGCGGCCCCCCTGTTCGAGGCGGAGCGGATCCGTCCGGAGCGGCGCGGGCCCAACTGGACCGCGGCCATGGTCGCCGCGATCGTCGCCGTGATCGGGTTCGTCGGGTTCACCGCGTTCAAGGGCGAGGACGAGGGCGGCAGGGCGGCGGTCGCCGAGGGCGGCTCGACGCCGACCGCCGACAAGACGACGCCCACCCCGAAGACCGACAAGCCCAAGGACCCCAAGCCCTCGGACAGCGCCATCGCCGCTGTCCCGCAGGACAAGGTGACCGTCCAGGTCAGCGCCGCCGACGGCCGGAGCTGGATCTCGGCCAAGGACCACAACGGCAAGCTGCTCTTCGACGGCCTCCTCAAGCAGGGCGACACCAAGACCTTCCAGGACAGCGAGAAGATCAACCTCGTCCTCGGTGACGCGGGTGCGATCGACCTGTACGTCAACGGCAAGAAGATCGAGGACGACTGGCAGCCGGGCGCCGTGGAGCGCCTCACCTACACGAAGGGCGACCCGCAGGCCGGATAAGTCAGGCCGAAGGGTTGAGCTGTGGACGGGGTTGGCCAAGATCGGCCAACCCCGTCGACGTGGGCTGTCAGTGAGACAAAGTAGTCTTGAGCCCATGCCTGAACGCCGTACCGTCGCACTCGTCACTCTTGGCTGCGCCCGCAACGAGGTGGACTCGGAGGAGCTCGCAGGCCGTTTGGAGGCGGACGGCTGGGATCTCGTGGAGGACGCCGAGGACGCGGACGTCGCCGTCGTCAACACGTGTGGCTTCGTCGACGCCGCCAAGAAGGACTCCGTCGACGCCCTCCTGGAGGCCAACGACCTCAAGGGCCATGGAAGAACCCAGGCCGTCGTGGCGGTGGGCTGCATGGCCGAGCGGTACGGCAAGGAGCTCGCCGAGGCCCTTCCCGAGGCCGACGGCGTGCTCGGCTTCGACGACTACGCGAACATCTCGGACCGCCTCCAGACCATCCTGAACGGCGGCATCCACGCCTCCCACACCCCGCGTGACCGCCGCAAGCTGCTGCCGATCAGCCCGGCCGAGCGGCAGGAGTCCGCAGCCGAGGTCGCGCTGCCCGGGCACGCGCCCGTGGATCTTCCGGAAGGGCTCGCTCCGGCCTCAGGGCCACGCGCGCCCCTGCGCCGCCGCCTCGACGGCGCCCCGGTGGCCTCGGTGAAGCTCGCCTCCGGCTGCGACCGGCGCTGCTCCTTCTGCGCCATCCCGTCCTTCCGCGGCTCCTTCATCTCGCGCCGCCCGAGCGACGTGCTGAACGAGACGCGGTGGCTCGCCGAGCAGGGCGTCAAGGAGATCATGCTGGTCTCCGAGAACAACACGTCCTACGGCAAGGACCTGGGCGACATCCGCCTGCTGGAGTCGCTGCTGCCCGAGCTCGCCGAGGTCGACGGCCTCGAGCGGGTGCGCGTCAGCTACCTCCAGCCGGCCGAGATGCGGCCCGGCCTCATCGACGTGCTGACCTCCACGCCGAAGATCGCCCCGTACTTCGACCTGTCCTTCCAGCACTCCGCGCCCGACGTGCTGCGGGCGATGCGCCGCTTCGGTGACACCGACCGCTTCCTGGAGCTGCTCGACACGATCCGCAGCAAGGCCCCCCAGGCCGGCGTGCGCTCCAACTTCATCGTGGGCTTCCCCGGCGAGACGGAGGCCGACCTCGCCGAACTGGAGCGGTTCCTGAACGGCGCGCGCCTGGATGCCATCGGTGTCTTCGGGTACTCCGACGAGGACGGCACAGAGGCCGCGACGTACGACAACAAGCTCGACGAGGACGTCGTCGCCGAACGGCTGGCACGTGTCTCCCGGCTGGCCGAGGAACTCGTCTCGCAGCGGGCCGAGGAGCGTGTCGGGGAGACCGTGCACGTGCTCGTCGAGTCCGTGGACCCGGCCGAGGGCGTGTACGGCCGTGGAGCGCACCAGGCGCCGGAGACGGACGGCCAGGTGCTGCTCACGAGCGGCGAGGGGTTGAGTATCGGTCGTATGGTCGAGGCGAAGGTGGTCGGCACCGAGGGTGTCGACCTGGTGGCCGAGCCGCTTCAGGGCATGCTCGCGTGTAGTGAGGAGGCGGGCAGATGACCGGAGTTCCGGCGTCCGCCGCGGGTGGCTCCTCCCCGGCGGGTGCGGCGGGCAAGGCGAGCGCGGTGGGTTCGTCGAAGGCCCCCGGGCCGAAGGCGGGCGGCGCCGAGCCGGGTGTCGCGGGCGGTGCCAAGGCCGCGCGCGGCGGGAAGATCGCGGCCGCGGCCGTCAACCAGGCCAGCGTCTGGAACATCGCCAACCTCCTGACCATGCTCCGGCTGGTCCTGGTGCCGGCCTTCGTCGCGCTGATGCTGGCCGACGGGGGCTACGACCCGGCCTGGCGCTCCCTGGCCTGGGCGGCCTTCGCCATCGCCATGATCACCGACCTGTTCGACGGCCACCTGGCACGGACGTACGACCTCGTCACCGACTTCGGGAAGATCGCCGACCCCATCGCCGACAAGGCGATCATGGGGGCGGCGCTGATCTGTCTGTCGGCCCTCGGCGATCTGCCGTGGTGGGTCACGGGCATCATCCTCGGCCGGGAACTCGGCATCACGCTGCTGCGTTTCATCGTCATCCGGTACGGCGTGATCCCGGCGAGCCGGGGCGGCAAGCTCAAGACCCTCACCCAGGGCGTGGCCGTCGGGATGTACATCCTGGCGCTGACGGGGTGGCTGGCCACCCTGCGGTGGTGGGTGATGGCCGCTGCGGTCGTTCTGACCGTGGTGACCGGGCTCGACTATGTGAGACAAGCCATTGTGCTGCGCAGGCAGGGAATCGCCGAGCGCAAGGCCGCGTTGGAGGAGGCGGAAGCGTGAGTTCCCCGGCCGCCGACGTGGTGCGACTACTCGCAGTGAAGGGCGAGACGGTCGCTGTCGCTGAGTCACTGACCGGCGGACTGGTTGCGGCGGAAATCACAGCCGCCCCTGGGGCCTCCAAGGCCTTCCGGGGTTCGGTGACCGCCTACGCCACCGAGCTGAAGCATGAGCTGCTCGGCGTGGACGCCACTCTGCTGGAGCAGCACGGAGCGGTGAACCCGCAGGTCGCGGCCCAGATGGCAGCCGGCGTACGGAAGGCGCTGGGCACCGACTGGGGTATCGCCACGACCGGTGTCGCGGGCCCCGAGGAGCAGGACGGACAGCCCGTGGGCACGGTCTTCGTGGCCGTGGCCGGACCAGTCGACCAGGGTTCCGGTTCCGCCGGTGGCGGAAAAGTAGAGGCCCTGCGGTTGAACGGCGACCGTGCGGAAATTCGTATGGAGAGTGTACGGAGCGTACTCGCACTGCTCCTGACGGAGCTTGCGAGCGAACACAGTGGGAATGAGCGGGCACAGGATACGGAACGGAACGGGGGGTTTTGATGTTTGCAGCCCTGAGTGAACACGACATCGCTCCCCGCACGGCCGCGGCGCAAGGCGGTACGGTGGGGCGTGAAGGATGCGGCTACGCGGTCCGAGGAGGGAGCCACCGATGATTCTGCTCCGTCGCCTGCTGGGTGACGTGCTGCGTCGGCAGCGCCAGCGCCAGGGCCGTACTCTGCGCGAAGTCTCCTCGTCCGCCCGAGTCTCACTCGGCTATCTCTCCGAGGTGGAGCGGGGGCAGAAGGAGGCTTCCTCCGAGCTGCTCGCCGCGATCTGCGACGCGCTGGACGTACGGATGTCCGAGCTCATGCGGGAAGTGAGCGACGAGCTCGCCCTCGCCGAGCTGGCCCAGTCTGCTGCGGCCACACCCAGCGAGCCTGTACCGGCGTCGGTCCGCCCGATGCTGGGATCCGTGTCGGTGACCGGTGTGCCACCGGAACGGGTGACCATCAAGGCGCCTTCCGAGGCGGTGGACGTGGTCGCCGCCTGACGGTGACCAGGGTGCGCGTGGGCCGACCACGTGCCGAGAGTTGTGTGAGGCCCCGGCCGGGCCTTCTCCAGGGAGACCTGGGGGAGTGCGGTCGGGGTTTCGTGCTGTTGAGGACCTCTCGTGTCCGTGTCCGAGGCCTGCCCGGTCCGTTTGCCGGTGCGTGGCCCGGCGGTCATGGTGGAGGGGTGTGACGGCGCCTGACGCGCTGTGACGACGTTGGCCCGCGCTGCATCCGTGTGCCGTTGGTGCGCCCTCCCGGCGGGTGAACGGGCGGCCTAGCCTCGGGCTGGAGGTGAGCGGATGGCACGGCCGATAGCGCGCTGGGGGGTGGCCCTGGGGCTCGGGGCGCTGTGGTGGTGGGCCGTGCTGAGGCTCGCGCTGGCGCCCGGCGCGGGGGCACTGGAGGCGGCCGTCGCCGCGGGAGGGTGGGGGTTGAGCCTGCTGCCGGTGCACTGTGTGCCCAAGGCGCGGGCCGCGGGAGCCGTCGACCCGCGGCGGTGGGCTCAGGCCTGGCAGGCGGGGCGGGCTACCACGGCATCGCCACACCGCCGTTCGGACGCAGGATCTGCCCCGTGGTGAACGCCGAGGCGCCGGACGCCAGGTGGAGCACCGCGTGCGCGATGTCCTCCGGTTCGCCGACCCGGCCCAGGGGTGACATCCGGGCCATGAACGCCTCGGTCTGCTTCTGTGCCGCGGAGTCGTGGCGGTCGGTCATGGGGGTGCGTATCCAGCCTGGGGCGACCGCGTTGACGCGGATGCCGTGCGGGCCCATCTCCGTCGCCAGCGTCTTCGTCAGCTGCACGACGGCCGCCTTGGCCGCGCCGTAGCAGAGCAGACCGGGGCCGCCGGTGTCCACGGCGCCCGAGGCCATGGTGACGATGCTGCCGCCGATGTGCTGGGCGAGCATCGCGCGAGCCGCCTCCTGACAGGCGTAGAGCACTCCCTTGAAGTTGACGCTCAGTACACGGTCGAGGTCGTCGTCACGGGTCTCCAGGACCGTGCTGCTGTGCATGATCCCGGCGACCGCGGCCATGACGTCGAGTCGCTCGCACGAGGTGACGGCCTGGTGGAGCTGCTCGCGGTCGGTGACGTCGAGATGGTGGGTGCGGGCGGTGCCGCCGCTCGCCTTGATCAGGGCCGCCGTCTCGTGCAGGCCCTGTGCGTCACGGTCGGCGCAGTGCACGGCGGCGCCGGCCTCGGCGAGCAGAACGGCCGAGGCGCGGCCGATGCCGCTGGCGGCGCCGGTGACGAATGCGGTGCGTCCGGTGAGGTCGTACGCCTTGACGGCCATGAAGGGACGGTACGAGGGTTTCTGACGGATCGTCAATTAGTCGTACGGCGTGGAGTGCTGGGCCGGGCCTCTCGGGGAGTTCGGGGAGCCGTGTGCCGTGGGGCGGGGCTCGGGGCCGGGCCGGCCTGGCAGTTCGGGCACCAGTAGGTGGGGCGCTCGCGGGAGCCGTCACCCTGGTTCGCCAAGCGGATCGGGGTGGTGCAGCGCAGACAGGGGCGGTTCGCCCGGCCGTACACGAAGAGGTCCTGGCCGCGGCGGCCCGTCGTACTGCGGATCGGACGGTCGCGGTTGGCTTCCAAGAGCTTCTTGGCGAGCACGGGTAGCTGGGCGGTGTGCTCGGCGGGGAGTGCGCCTACGGGGAGCCACGGGGTGGCGCGGAGCAGGAAACAAAGCTCGCTCTTGTAGACATTGCCGATGCCGGCGAGATTGCGCTGGTCCAGGAGGGCCTCACCGAGGGGGCGGGCGGGGTCCGCGAGGAGATTGCCGAGAGCGCGGTCGGGGGACCAGTCCGGGCCCAGCAGGTCGGGGCCCAGGTGGCCGACGGCGTTGTCCTCCTCGGCGGTGCGCAGGAGGTCGAGGACGGGGAGGCGGTAGCCGACGGCCGTGCGGGCCGCAGAGGCGTCGGCGGCGGCGAGGATCACCCGGATCTGGTGGGCGGGGCCGCCGGTCCAGCGCTGCTCGTCGGCGTAGACCTTCCAGGAACCTTCCATCCCCAGGTGGGTGTGGACTGTCAGGCCGCCTTCGATACGGGTGAGGAGGTGCTTGCCGCGCGGGGTGATGTCCAGCACGGAACGGCCGGTGAGGTCGACGGTGGCGTACTTCGGCACCCGGAAGTCGCTGAGGGTCAGCACCTTGCCCGCGAGGGCGGAGTGCAGCCGTTTCGCGGTTTGCCAGACCGTGTCTCCTTCGGGCATGGGTCAAGGGTGGCACGGGTGTGGAGGCGCGTGCGGGGTCGTGCGGGCTTGGGCGGGGCTGCGGGCGGGGTTGGGGCGGTCCCTGGAGGTTCGGGTCAGGCGCGCAGGCGCAGGCCTCGGGGGGTGGCGATGAAGCCCGCTGCTTCCAGGAGGGTGCCTATGGGGGACGTCAGCGCCGCGGCGCCGTTCACGCGCTCCACCGTGACCGTGCCCAGGGAGCCGGCGCGGGCCGCCGACGCGAGGGTCTCTGCCGCGGTGTGCAGGCGGGGGTCGTCGGTGGGTTCGGTGTCCGGGGCGGAGGGCCAGGCCAGCAGGGTCTTGCCGCCGCGTTCCATATAGAGGGTCAGTTCGCCGTCGACGAGGACCACGAGGGAGCCTGCCTTGCGGCCCGGCTTGTGTCCGGCGCCGGTGGGGGGTTCGGGCCAGGTCAGGGCGGCGCCGTACGCGTTCGCCGGGTCGGCGGCGGCGAGTACGACGGCTCGGGTGTCGGGGGTGGGGCGGGGGCGGCGGGAGGCGGGGCCGGGGCCGTAGGGGGTGCCGCCGTTGCGCCACGCGGTGCCCTGTGGGGTGCGTGGGCCGCCTCGCGGGGCGCGGTCGCGGGGCGAGTCGTAGTCGCCGGGGCCGAGGTGGGCGTCCAGGAAGTCGTGGTCGAGGTCGGGGATGTCGTAGGCGGGAGTGCCGTCGGGGTGGTCGTATGCGGGGGTGTTTGGCTGATCGGTGTCCGGGGCGGGAAAGCCGTCGGAGGAGCCGAGGCCCCTGGAGCCGCCGAAACCGTCTGGGGTGCTGTACGGGGCAGGTGCGCCGAAGGGGTCGGGGGCGTCGGTGGTGTCTCGGGCGGCGGGGCCGGGCAGGTCCTCGCCCCGGTCGCGGGCGTTGGCCACCGCGCGCAGTCGGTCCACCGCGCCGTCCATGGCGAACTGTGCGGCGCCGAGCCCCTCGACCACGTAACCGCGTCGTGCCTGGCCGCTGTCCTCGAAGGCGGACAGGATGCGGTATGTCGCCGAGAAGCCGCCCTCGACGCCTTCCGCCGCGACCGCGCCCCGGGTCACCACGCCGTGTCGGTCGAGGAGGGTGCGGGCCAGGGCGTGGGCTCGCACGGTGGGGTCCGGTTCGTGGGCCGGGAGCAGGGACCAGCGGCCGGCGACGGTCGGCGGGCCGGAGCGGGAGGCGGGGCGGGCGGTGGCCGTGAGGGAGCCGTAGCGTCCGCGCGGGACCGTGCGCTTGGCGCGGTGGGCGGTGGAGCCCGCGGTGCGGCCGGAGCCCAGCAGGGAGCGCATGGGGGCGAGGGTGTCGTTCGTCAGACGGCCCGACCAGGCCAGCTCCCAGAGAGCGTCGGCGAGTTGGGGGTCGGTGACGTCGGGGTGGGTGGTGGCGCGGATCTGGTCGGCGATCTGACGGAAGAACAGGCCGTAGCCGCCGGACAGGGCATCCAGGACGGACTGGTGAAGTGCCGTCAGCTCCAGGGGGTGGGGCTGCGGCAGCAGCAGGGGGGCCGCGTCCGCCATGTACAGGGAGACCCAGCCGTCCTTGCCGGGGAGCGAGCCGGCTCCGGCCCAGACGACCTCGCCCGCGGAGGTGAGTTCGTCGAGCATCGCGGGGGTGTAGTTCGCGACGCGGGACGGCAGGACGAGCTTCTCCAGAGCGGATGCCGGCACGGACGCGCCCTGCAACTGCTCGATGGCGCGGACCAGTCCGTCGATGCCGCGCAGCCCGTGGCCCTTGCCGATGTGCTGCCACTGCGGCAGGAACTGGGCGAGCGCGGCCGGCGGCACCGGCTCCAGTTCATGACGAAGGGCGGCGAGGGAGCGGCGGCGGAGGCGGCGCAGGACAGTGGCATCACACCACTCCTGGCCGATGCCGGCCGGGTGGAACTCGCCCTGCACGACGCGTCCGCTCGCCGCCAGCCGCTGGAGCGCGCCGTCCGTGATCGCCACGCCCAGGCCGAAGCGGCCCGCTGCGGTGGCCGAGGTGAACGGGCCGTGGGTGCGGGCATAGCGGGCGAGGAGGTCGCCGAGCGGTTCCTTGACCGGCTCGGTGAACGCCTCGGGGACGCCGACGGGCAGGGCCGTGCCGAGGGCGTCGCGGAGGCGGCCCGCGTCCTCGATCGCCGCCCAGTGGTCGGTGCCTGCGATACGGACCTTGATGGCGCGGCGGGCGGCGGCCAGCTCCTGGGCCCAGTGGGGTTCGGCGCCGCGTTCGGCCAGTTCGGCGTCGGTGAGCGGGCCGAGGAGACGCAGGATGTCCGCGACGCCTTCGTGATCCTTGACGCGGCGGTCCTCGGTGAGCCACTGGAGTTCCCGCTCCAGCTCGGTCAGGACCTCGGCGTCGAGCAACTCGCGCAGCTCCGCCTGGCCCAGCAGTTCGGCCAGCAGCCGTGAGTCCAGCGAGAGGGCGGCTGCGCGGCGCTCGGCGAGCGGGGAGTCTCCCTCGTACAGGAACTGGGCGACGTAACCGAAGAGCAGGGAGCGGGCGAAGGGGGACGGCTCTGGGGTGGTGACCTCGACGAGGCGTACCTTGCGGGACTCGAGGTCGCCCATCAGCTCGACGAGTCCCGGAACGTCGAAGACGTCCTGCAGGCACTCGCGGACCGCCTCCAGGACGATCGGGAACGAGCCGAACTCGCTCGCCACCTGGAGCAGTTGGGCGGCGCGCTGACGCTGCTGCCACAGCGGGGTGCGCTTGCCCGGGTTGCGACGCGGCAGCAGCAGGGCGCGGGCGGCGCACTCGCGGAACCGGGACGCGAACAGGGCCGAGCTGCCGACCTGGTCGGTGACGACCTGGTCGACGTCGCCCTTGTCGAAGACGACGTCCGCCGCGCCGACGGGCGCCTGGTCGGCGTCGTACTCCAGGCCGGCCTTCGTCGGTTCCTGGTCGAGGAGGTCCAGGCCCATGAGATCGGCGTCGGGCAGGCGCAGGACGATGCCGTCGTCGGCGTGCATGACCTGCGCGTCCATGCCGTAGCGCTCGGAGAGCTTCGCGCCGAGGGCGAGCGCCCAGGGGGCGTGCACCTGGGCGCCGAAGGGGGAGTGGACGACGACGCGCCAGTCGCCGAGTTCGTCGCGGAAGCGCTCGACGACGATCGTGCGGTCGTCGGGGACGTGCCCGCAGGCCTCGCGCTGTTCGTCCAGGTACGACAACACGTTGTCGGCAGCCCACGCGTCCAGGCCGGCCGTGAGGAGGCGGAGGCGGGCGTCGTCCTTGGGCAGCGCGCCGACCTCGCGCAGGAACGCGCCCACCGCGCGGCCAAGTTCGAGCGGGCGGCCCAGCTGGTCGCCCTTCCAGAAGGGCAGGCGGCCCGGGACGCCCGGGGCGGGGGAGACCAGGACACGGTCGCGGGTGATGTCCTCGATGCGCCAGGAACTGGTGCCGAGCGTGAAGACGTCCCCGACGCGGGACTCGTAGACCATCTCCTCGTCGAGTTCGCCGACCCGGCCGCCGCCCTTCTTGGGGTCGGATCCGGCGAGGAAGACACCGAAGAGGCCGCGGTCGGGGATGGTGCCACCGGAGGTGACGGCGAGGCGCTGGGCGCCGGGGCGGCCGGTGATCGTGCCGGCGACCCGGTCCCACACCACGCGCGGGCGGAGCTCGGCGAAGGCGTCGGAGGGGTAGCGGCCGGCCAGCATGTCGAGGACCGCGGTGAACGCGGACTCGGGGAGGGAGGCGAAGGGGGCGGCTCGGCGGACGGCGGCGAGGAGGTCGTCGAACTGCCAGGTGTCCATCGACGTCATGGCGACGACCTGCTGGGCCAGGACGTCCAGGGGGTTGGCCGGGACCTTGAGGGACTCGATGGACCCGGTGCGCATCCGTTCGGTGACCACGGCTGCCTGGACGAGGTCGCCGCGGTACTTCGGGAAGACGACGCCGGTGGAGACGGCACCGACCTGGTGGCCCGCGCGGCCGACGCGCTGGAGGCCGGAGGCGACGGACGGCGGTGATTCGACCTGGACGACCAGGTCGACGGCGCCCATGTCGATGCCCAGCTCAAGACTGGACGTGGCGACGACTGCCGGGAGGCGGCCCGCCTTGAGGTCCTCCTCGACCAGAGCGCGCTGTTCCTTGGAGACCGAGCCGTGGTGGGCGCGGGCGATGACCGGGGGCGCGCCTTGGGCCGCGCCCGAGCCGCCCATGAGCTCGGCCGGTGCGTGGTGCTCGTCCAGGGTTTCGCCGGTGGCGCGCTCGTAGGCGATCTCGTTGAGACGGTTGCAGAGGCGCTCCGCGAGGCGGCGGGAGTTGGCGAAGACGATGGTGGAGCGGTGGGACTGGACGAGGTCGGTGATGCGCTCCTCGACGTGGGGCCAGATCGAGGGGCGTTCCACGCCTGCGCCTTCGCTGCCGTCGGCGACCGGGGAGCCGCCGAGCTCGCCCAGGTCTTCGACGGGGACCACGACCGAGAGGTCGAACTCCTTGCCCGACTTCGGCTGGACGATCTCCACCTTGCGGTGGGGGGAGAGATAGCGGGCGATCTCCTCGACCGGGCGGACGGTCGCGGAGAGGCCGATGCGGCGGGCGGGCTTCGGGAGCAGTTCGTCCAGCCGCTCCAGGGTGAGCGCGAGGTGGGCGCCGCGCTTGGTGCCCGCGACCGCGTGGACCTCGTCGAGGATCACCGTCTCGATGCCGGTCAGGGCGTCGCGCGTGGCCGACGTCAGCATCAGGAAGAGGGACTCGGGGGTGGTGATCAGGATGTCCGGGGGGCGGGTCGAGAGGGCTCGGCGCTCTGCGGCGGGGGTGTCGCCCGAGCGGATGCCGACCTTTACCTCCGGTTCGGGGAGGCCCAGGCGGACGGACTCTTGGCGGATGCCGGTCAGGGGGCTGCGGAGGTTGCGCTCCACGTCGACGGCCAAGGCCTTGAGGGGGGAGACGTAGAGGACACGGCAGCGCTTCTTGGGGTCGGTCGGCGGGGGTGTGGCCGCGAGTTGGTCCAGGGCGGCGAGGAAGGCGGCCAGGGTCTTGCCCGAGCCGGTGGGGGCCACGACCAGCACGTCCGATCCCTCGTGGATGGCCTGCCACGCGCCTGCCTGGGCTGCGGTGGGCGCGGAGAACGCCCCCGTGAACCAGCCGCGGGTTGCGGGGGAGAAGCCGTCGAGGGCTCGGTGCGGGTTGCTGACCATGCGTCCATCCTGCACCCGGGGACTGACAATGGGGCTGAGCTGGGCGGATGTCTTCTGCTTGCTGGTTGGGTGGGGGGTGGGGGTGGCTGTGGTGGTTGAGCGGGGGATGCCTGCGGCGGTCTGTTGCTGTTCGGTGGGGGATGCCGGCCGCTGCGGGCGGACACCCCGACACGGCCCCTTGCCGCCGTACGCGGCTGCGGCGCCGTGACGAGCCTGCCCGATCGGCATCCGCCCGATCGGCATCCGCCGTCCTCACCCAGAATGGATGTATGGCAGGTTCAGGCGAGCGGGCGCGGCACTGGCGGTACGCCGAGTTGCCCGGGGTCGATCTGCTGCGGGCGCGGTACATCCGGAAGACGTTTGTGCGGCATACCCATGAGCACTTCGTGATCGCCGCCATCGCGGACGGTGTGGAGGTTTTTCACCATCGCGGGGCCGATCAGTACGCGGGGGCAGGTGCCCTTGCGTTGGTCAATCCGGATACGGCGCATACCGGGCGGGCCGGGGTTCCGGAGGGGTGGCGGTACGGGGCCGTGTACCCGTCGCCTGAGGTGGTGGCCGAGATCGCGGCCGAGACCACCTTGATCCGGGGGACACCGGGGTTCGTGAGGCCGGTGCTGGATGACCGGTACGCGGTGGGGCTGGTGCATCAGGTGCTGCGTGCCGCTGATGAGGGCAACGCGTTGGCTGCCGACACGTTGCTTCGGGTTGCGGTGACCCGGCTGCTGCGGTTGAACGGTGGGGCCCTGCCGCAGCGGGAGGTGCGGACGGCGGGGGCCCAGGTCGCTGTACGCGCGCGTGAGGTGCTGGAAGGGCGGATGGCCGAGCCGCCGAGTCTGGAGATGCTGGCTCTTGATCTTGGCAGTAGTCCGTTCGCCTTGCTGCGGGCGTTTCGGGAGCTCTACGGGATGCCGCCGCACGCCTGGCTGACCGATGCGCGGGTGCGGGAGGCTCGGCGGCTGTTGGACGTGGGTGTCTCGCCGGCGGAGGCGGCCGTCGAGGTGGGGTTCACTGATCAGCCGCATCTGAACCGGCATTTCACCCGGATCGTCGGCGTACCTCCGGGGGCGTATCAGCGGGAGCGCAAGAACGTACAAGACGCGCGGGAGTGGCCGGCCTAGCGTCGCGGGTGTGGCAGAACAGAAAGCTCTCGAAGATCTCCGTGTCGAAGGAGACAGGCCGGATGGCGTCGTCGTACGGGACGCGCTGGGCGTCGGTGTCGCCGTCGGCCTGTCCGGGTTCGCGTTCGGAGTGACGTCGGCGGGCAGTGGGCTCACGCTCGTGCAGACCTGCGCGCTCAGTTTGTTGGTGTTCACGGGAGCGTCGCAGTTCGCGCTGGTCGGGGCGCTTGCGGCCGGCGGTGCTCCGTTGACCGCGGCCGCCGGTGCTTTCTTCCTGGGGGTGCGCAACGCCTTCTACGGGTTGCGGCTGTCGCAGTTGCTGAGCCTCACGCGCGCGGTGCGGCCGTTCGCCGCGCAGTGGGTGATCGACGAGACGGCTGCTGTCGCGCTGGCACAGCCGACCCGGCGCAGTGCGCGGATCGGGTTCGTGGTGACCGGACTCAGTCTGTACGTCCTCTGGAACGTCACCACGTTGCTCGGTGGACTCGGCGCTGAGGCCATGGGCGACACCGATGCCTGGGGGCTGGACGCGGCCGGGCCCGCTGTCTTCCTGGCGTTGCTCGCGCCGATGCTGAAGTCCGCGACCGAGCGGGCTGTCGCCGGTCTCGCCGTGGTGCTGGGGCTCGGGTTGCTGCCTGTGCTGCCTGCCGGTGTGCCCGTTCTGGTGGCCGCCCTCGCGGCGCCGGCCGTGCTGTGGGCGCAGGGGCGTCGCGGGGGAGACGTACGGGAGGGGGAGCGGTGAGTACCTGGATCGCGATCGGTGTCACCGCTCTCGGTTGTTATGCCGTCAAGCTCGTCGGGCTGCTGGTGCCCGCGGGTGCTCTGGAGCGGCCTCTCGTACGGCGTCTTGCCGCCCTGCTGCCCGTCGCCCTCCTCGCTGCCCTCACGGCTCAGCAGACGTTCGGGGACGGGCATGAGCTGGTGCTGGACGCGAGGGTGGCAGGAGTCGCCGCGGCTGCCGTGGCACTCGTCCTGCGGGCACCGTTCCTGCTGGTCGTCGCGGCGGCCGTGGTGGTGACGGCTGGGGTGCGGGCCCTGGGTGCGTGAGGCTCGTCAGCCGATGTGGCGGCCGTACGCGCGGAGTGTGCGCAGCGCCTCGATCGTCACCGCGGGGCGTGCCTCCAGGGCGGTGCCCGGCGCCCACTGCCGCCATCGGATCGGCCAGCCGCCGTCCTCCTGCTGCTCGCCGGCCAGGTGGTCGAGGGAACGGGTCATCTCGTCGTCCGTGAACCACGCGCGCGCGAAGGAGCGCGGTGTCCTCGCGAAGTGGTGCGGGAAATGGTGCGGGAAATGGTGCTCGTCGGGGGCGTAGCCGGGGGAGACCGGGTACGCCCCGAGGTCGTCCGGGTCGAGGACCGCAAGGCGCTGTTCGCGCACCAGGCGGCCCAGCCGGTCGGCGGCCGCCTCCGCGCGCGGGCGGTCGGGAGCGGAGTCCAGGAACGCCACCGCTGCCTCGATCTCGTACGGATGGGACTTCTCCAGGGACTCGACCGCCTGCCAGCAGAAGTCCGTGGCCCGGAACAACCAGGCGTGCCAGACCTCGTTGCGGTGCAGCAGACCGACCACCGGCCCGGTGGCCAGGAGCGAGCTGGGAGCGTCCTCCACGACCGGGATGAAGGGCGCCGCCGGGTAGCCGCGCTGGCTGGGGTGGATCGCCGGGAGGGCACCGTCCGGGGTGGAGACCGAGGTGAGGTAGCGGCACACGCGGTCCACGCGCTGTCCGCCGCAGCGCTCGACGGCGTCCAGGACGTGCAGTGCGCGACCGGTGTGCAGCGGCTGGCTGACCGGACCGCGCAGATCCGGCTCCAGGGCGTGGCCGTACCCGCCGTCCTCGTTGCGGTACGCGTCCAGCGCGGTCTCCACCGGGTCGGCGGCGCCGTTCAGGAAGTGGTACGCGAAGAGGCGCTGCTCGAGTACGCGCGCGGTGAGCCAGACGAACTGCTCGGCGCGGAAGAGAGGGGAGCGCGCCGGGGGCGTCGGGGGGAGGGGGGAAGCTCCGGTTTCGGGCATGCGACAGACCGTAGGGCGGAAAGCGGTCTCGACAAGCGGTCCTGGCACAGGCCCACTCTCAGGGGCGGGATACTGGACGCATGCGGTTGACGGTCCACCTACCGTGAAGTCACCAGAGGCTGGGCCGCGGCAACAGCCCGGCTGCTGTCCGGCGTGGAGACTGAAGCCGTGGCCCTGTTACATCGGCCCAGGTCGCGGCTACCGGAGGTCCACTCAGCACTGGAGGGTGCTGCGGCGGGGTTCCGAGGTACACCTGACCTGCGACGGCATGCAAGATCCAGGACCCGGTCTCCGCCCCTGCCGTGCCGCCCCGTGGCATGGACGGATGACGGGGACAGGGACGAGGTCGTCTCCTTGACGTCATGCGTGACGCGACGGCGGGCCGCCGCCCTGCTGACCAGCCCTCCTGCGGGACCGTGTACGCGCCCGCCGTGGGCGCGCTGGGCATCCTTGGCACCGGCTCGTACCTGCCCGAACAGGTCGTCGGCAATGAGACCGTGGCTGAGCGGGCCGGGGTGAGTGCCGAGTGGATCGAGCGGAAGACCGGGATCGTGGAGCGGCGGTACGCCGCCGAGCACGAGGCGGCCTCCGACCTGGCCGCCGAGGCCGCGGCGCGCGCACTGGCCGACGCGGGGGCCGGTCCTGACGACGTGGCCTGGATCGTCGTGGCCACGTCCACGCCCGACCAGCCCCAGCCGGCCACCGCTGCCTTCGTGCAGCACCGGCTGGGTGCCCGGCGTGCGGCCGCGTTCGACGTCAACGCCGTGTGCGCCGGATTCGTCGCCGCGCTGCACACCGGGACCCGGCTGCTGGCCGCGCCCGAGGCGGACGGCGGGCGCAGGCTGGCGCTGGTGGTCGGCGCCGAGGTGTACTCGCGCATCCTCGACCGGGGTGACCGCAGGACGGCGCCGCTGTTCGGTGACGGCGCGGGCGCGGTGGTGGTCGGGCCGGTGCGTGAGGGTCGCGGGTTCGTCGGCACCGGGATGCGCACCGACGGGCATCTGCACGACCTGATCGGCGTCACCGCGGGTGGCAGCAGGGCGCCTGCCTCGGAGAAGACGCTGGCCCAGGGCGACCACTACTTCCGTATGCAGGGGCGTGCCGTACGGCAGTTCGTGGAGCGGGAGCTGCCGGCGGCGGTCGCGGGCACGCTGGCCGCTTTCGGGGTGGCGGGCCGCGACGTGGCGCACTTCGTGCCGCACCAGGCCAACGGGGAGATGCTGCGCTCCGTCGCCGGGCGGCTGGGCCTGGGCACGGCCCGGACCCATCTGCCGGTGGACCGGCACGGCAACACCGGCGCCGCGTCCATCCCGCTGGCCCTGGACCACGCACGGCGCGGCCCCGACGCCCCCGCCGACGACGAGCTGGTGCTGCTCGCCGGGTTCGGCGGGGGCATGACGGTGGGGACGACGCTGCTGCGCTGGGGCCGCTGAGCCGCACGGCGCGCCCGCGCCTCACGACCGGATCGACAGCACCTGTGTGTCCGTGTGCTCCCGCACGCCTTCCACGCCGTTCTCCACCCCGAGGCCCGAGGACTTGTGACCGCCGAACGGCAGGTCAGGTGCCGGGATCGCCTCCTGGTTGATCCAGACGGTGCCGACCTCGATCCGCGCGGCCAGTTCCTCGGCCGCGGCGAGGTCGCGGCTCCAGACGGTGCCGGAGAGCCCGTACTCGGAGTCGTTGGCGCGGCGTACGACGTCGTCGAGGTCCCGGAACCGCAGCAGCGGGACGACCGGGCCGAACGGTTCCCGGGTGACGATCGCCGAGTCGTCGGCGGGGTCGTCCACCACCGTGGGGTGCACGAAGTAGCCGGGGCCGTCCGGGATCGCGCCCTCGACGAGCAGCCTGGCGCCGGAGCCGACGGTCTCCTTGATGAGGCCGACGACCTTCTCGTACTGGGCGCGGTTCTGGAGCGGGCCAAGTTGGACGCCGTCCTCCAGGCCGTTGCCGACCTTGACGGACCGTGCGAGCGAGGCGAAGCGTTCCGCGAAGGCGTCGTAGATCTCCTCGTGCACATAGACGCGTTTGGCGGCGATGCAGAGCTGGCCGCTGTTGGCGAAGCAGGTCCAGAAGACCCGCGGCACCACCTCGTCCAGGTCGACGTCGGGCAGCACGATCGCGGGGTCGTTGCCGCCCAGCTCCAGGGTGACGCGGGCGAGGGTGCGGGCGGCGGAGGCCATGACCTCGCGGCCGGTCGCGGTGGAACCGACGAAGGCGATCTTGCGGATGCCGGGATGCCCGGTGAGCCGCGGGCCGAGGCTGTCGCCACCGCTGACGGTGTTCAGGACACCGGCGGGGACGACGTCGGCCAGCAACTCGCCGATGCGCAGTGTGGTGAGGGGAGTGTGCGGCGAGGGCTTGAGCACGAGCGCGTTGCCGGCGAGCAGCGCCGGGGCGATCTTCTTGGCGGCGATGACGACCGGGTAGTTCCACGGCACGATGCCGGCGACGACGCCGAGCGGTACGCGGCGTATCCGGACGCGGTGGGTGCCGGTCTCGGTGATCTCTTCGTCGGTGTACGGCAGGGCGGCGTGCGCGTCGAGCCAGTCGGCGAAGGCCGCGATCTCGACGCGCGCGTCGGCCAGGGGCTTGCCCTGCTCGGTGGTGAGGAGCACGGCCAGTTCCTCGATGTGCCCGCGGACGGACGCCGCGCAGGCGGTCAGGACGGCCCGGCGCTCGTCCACCGATGTCGTACGCCATGTCTCGAAGGCACCTCGCGCGGCCGAGACGGCGGCATCCAACTGGGCGTCGGTGGCGTCGGGGACGTGGCCGACGGTCTCCTCGGTGGCGGGGTTGAGCACGCCCAGCGGGTCGCCTTCGGCGCCGACGAGCCGGCCGCCGATCAGCATGCGAGGGGTGAATGACGGGTGGATCAACGTCCCTCCTTCACAACGGGTCAGCGGATACAGGCCTTCGTACGCATCAGGAACGACTCCAGGTAGTCGTCGTGCGGGATGCCCGGGGGCAGCCAGTACGTGGGATGGTCGCCGAGATAGACGTTGGCGATGCTGGGCTCGGCGAAGAGCCGGTCCACCAGTGCCTCGTCGTCGGTGACGGCGGTGAGCACCACGGTGTCCCTGAGCGGCGCGACCCCGGCTTCCGGGCTCCACGGCGCCACCCACACACAGGGAAAGCGCTGCTCGATCCGGGTCTGCGGGGCGTCGGGCCGGGCCACCTGGTGCACGGCCGGCCGCAGTACCGCGGTGCCGTCCCCGAGATCGTCCACGATGCCGTCGCCGCCCAGCCACGGCGTCGTACCGGCGGCCTTGGCCAGCAGGAACCGCTCGATCCCGCGGGCCTCGGCGAGCGGCTTCACGGGCAGCACCGCCTTGGGGTCCTGGGGCGGCAGGCTGGGCAGCGCGGCGAGCCGCTCGGCGAGCGCCCGGGCCAAGGGTGCCGGGTCGCCCTCGACGTACACCGTCGTGGTGTTGATGCAGGCCGCGCCGCCGTGCGCGCTGACCGAGGAGACGACGGTGTCGAGATACGACGTCCAGTCGGCGTCCTTGGTGAGGAGGAACTTCGACCGCCCCGGACCCTGCGGCAGCACCGTCGCCGACGAGGCGTACTTGCGCACCACTTCGTCGTCGCCGTACACCATCGCCAGGTCCGCGCCCCGTACCACCTCGTCGGCCGTGGCGTGGTCGGTCGGCAGCAGGGCGACCTGGTCGGGGCCGAAGCCGGCGTCGCGCAGTGCGGTGATCCAGCGGTGCGGGCTGAACGGCTCGCGGCTCGACGGCCGCAGCGCCACCCGGTAGCCGAGGGCCAGGGACTGCAGCCACAGGGTGTGGGCGCTCGGGGTGTTGCCAGGGGCGTGGACGGCGAACACGTGGCCGCGCCGCGCCCATACGCCGCTGCCGTGCCGGGTGCGCGGGTCGCGCCAGTCGTTGACGGCGCCGGCGGGCCGGGCCAACTGGGAGCTCAGATAAGCACGTTCCGTGTACTGCGCGGTGAACTCCAGGGCCATTTCCGTAGTGACCCAGGGCAGGCCGGACACCCGGCACACGGCGTGCTGGTACTCCTCGGCGGACAGTCCGCCGACGGTCCCGGTCGCGAAGGCCCGGCCCGCCGCCGCTATCGCGTCCAGGCGCTGTTCCAGCGGCAGCGGGTCGGCCTTGCGCAGCGCCGCCATCGTCCTGGCGACGAACAGCGGGGGGACCAGGCTCAGTTCGGCGTACGGCGCACCATGGATGTCGTTGACGGTCTGGACGTTCCTCGACCGGTACGCGCCGCTCGGGCCCAGTGCGTCGAGCCGTACGAGGTGGCTCGTGGCGCTCACTAGTAGACCCCCTCGATGACCGCTTCACCGTCGAAGACCTGAACCGGCGTCACATCCGCCAGGGAATCGCCCACCTGTCCCGGCGGCCCCGGTACCCGGGTGGCCTCGTCGCGGTCGAGATTGTTGGGGAGCAGGAAGCTCCGGCTGACGTGGTTCACCACCACCCGGCCGCGTGTGCCGTACTCGACCGGCTTCCCGTCCTCGTCCACGACCCGGAAGGTGATGAAGGGGGCCGGCGGATCGAAGACGCACGCGCCGGGGTCCTCGGTGCCCCGCTGGCCGCAGCTGTGCAGCATCATCGTGCTGCCGAAGAAGCCCACGATCGGGATGCCGGGGAAGACCTCGCCGCCGAGCAGGTCACGGGTGGCGGCGTCCATGTGCGCACCGGCCCAGACGATCGCCCCGACCTTGTCCCGTACGAGAGCGGTCAACTCCTCGTCGACGGCCAGGCGTTCGAGCACCGGCGGGGTGATGGCGAGGACACCCACGTCCTGACCGCGTAACACGTGCCGGGCCTGTTCGAGGAGATGCCCGGCATAGGCACGGGCGTCCTCGGTGCGACCGGCGGCGATGAGCTGCTTGACCCAGCGCGGGTCCATGTCGATCGAGAAGGCGTGGCTGCCGCGGTCCCTGGCCAACCGCGCGTACGCGTAGCCGCCCATGTGGGGCCCGGTGGGGAACATCATCAGCCAGTTCGCGCCGCGCGGCACACCGTGCGCGTCCAGGGTCGCGCCGAGCCACGCCTGCGACTTGTCGAACCAGTCCCGTAGCAGGACCACGCGCTTCGGCCGGCCGGTGGTGCCGCCGCTCTCGTAGATCCCGCAGATGTCAGGGCGGTCGCCGTAACCGCGGGGGACGAGATCCTCGGCGCGTACGTCGCGCAGCTCGTCGCACACGTTCGGGAACAGCGCCAGATCATCGACGCCCTTCACATCGGTCAGCGGATCGAAGTCGAGGGTCCTCGCCCGCGCCAGCCAGAACGGCGAACCGGTCCTGGGGTCGAAGTGCCAGCGCATCGCCGCCCTGATGAACTCACCCGGGTCGGGATGGTCGCCGATCGGCGCGTCGAGAACGGTGTCGATGTCGTGGACCATGAAGCCTCCGATGTCTCGCTCCGCCGGCGGACCGCGCTCGGTGATGTCAATCCGGTGCGCAGTCATTGCAGTTGGGGTGGGGGAGGCCTAGAAAGCGCGCGTGCCGAGGGGCGGCACGCGCCAACTCCCGGCGTGGGACGGGCCGTTACAGTCCCGGCTCAGCTCTCCCTGGCGTGTGTCCTGGATCACTGAGCCTGCGGGCCTGATCGGAAGTGAGCCGCTCCATGTCCGAGATCACCAGAGACGTCCAACCCGTCGCCGTCCCCGCGACCGCACGAAAGTCCCCCGCGTCGCGGGTCGCCGCCGCCAGTCTCGTCGGCACGATCATCGAGTACTACGACTTCGCCGTGTACGGCACGGCCGCCGCCCTCGTCCTCGGCCCGGCCTTCTTCCCCGCCGGCAATGCCACGCTGTCCACGCTGGCCGCCTTCCTCACCGTGGCCGCCGCCTTCGTGGCCCGCCCGCTCGGCGTGGTGGTGTTCGGCGGCATCGGCGACCGGGTCGGCCGCAAGCGCGCGCTGTTCCTCTCCCTGGTCCTGATGGGCGTGTCCACGGTCGGTGTGGGGCTGCTGCCCACGTACGAGACCGCCGGTCTCGCCGCGCCCGTGCTGCTGGTGGCCCTGCGCCTGCTGCAGGGCGTCAGCATGGGCGGCGAATGGGGCGGAGCCGTGCTGCTGGCAGCCGAGCACGCGCCTCCCGGACGCCGCGCGCTGTACGCGGCGATCCCGCAGGCCGGGCCGCCGCTCGGCTTCCTGCTGTCCAGCGCGGTGATCCTGCCGACGCTGGCGATCGCGGGCCGGGACGGCTTCGCCGAGTGGGCCTGGCGCATCCCGTTCCTGCTGAGCACGGGCCTCATCGTCGTCGGCCTCTGGGTCCGGTCCCGGATCGCCGAGTCCCCCGTCTTCGAAGAGCGGCCCACCGCCGACACACCCCGCTTCCCGCTCGGCGCCCTGATCCGGGAGCACCCGCGCACCCTGCTGCTCGGTGTGGGCGCTGCCCTCGGCGGCTCCGCGATGTACTACCTGGCCACCGTCTACAGCCTCTCCTACGGGCCGGCCGCCCTCGGCATCCCGCAGCCCACGATGCTCACCGTCACCAGCATCGCCGCGGCGGCCGACGTGGCCGTCACCGTGCCGGTGGCGTTGGCGGCCGACCGGTACGGCAGACGGCCGGTGATGCTGGCCGGCGCGGCGGGGTGCGCGCTGTGGGCGCTGCCCATGTTCGGAGCCCTGGAGACCCGGAACGCCGTACTGATCACGGGGGCGTTCACCGTCGGGCTGGTCCTGATCGTCATGATGTTCGCGCCCATGGCGGCGTTCCTGCCGGAGCTGTTCCCGGCCCGGCTGCGCTACACCGGGGCCTCGGCCACCTTCATCCTCGCCGTCACCCTCGGCGGCGGCTTCGCCCCGCTGGTCGCGACCTGGCTGACCTCGCACTGGCAGTCACCGCTGGTGCTCGGCCTCTACGCCGGGGTGTTGTGCCTGGTCAGCCTGGGGTGTGTGCGGGCGCTGCCGGAGACCCGCGACCGGGACTTCGGGGTGTGACGCCCTTGAACGAGACTTCGGCGTCTGACGAACGCGAGCCGCCCGCCGTGCTGTTCAAGCACGGCGGGCGGGTTTCGTCCGATGATCCTCAGGTCGTCCTCGGCAGCGCCGGCCCGTCGAAGACCATCTCCAGCGTCCGGAACCGCCGCAGCACCGCCCCCGGCAGCAGTTCCGGTTCGAAGCCGGGCCTCACCCGCAGGCCAGGCATCCGCTGATACAGCTTCGCCGCGGCGACCTGCATCTCCAACAGGGACAGATTCATGCCGACGCAGAAATGAATCCCCTGCCCGAACGGCAGGTTCATCGGCAGGTTCGCCCAGTCACGCTCGATGAGGAACTCGTCCGGCCGGTCGAAGACCAGCGGATCATGATTCGCGGCGCTGATCACGACGAACGCCTTCTCACCCGGCTCGACATCGAGGTCCCCGATCCTGGTCGGCCTGGAACAGGTCCGCCACAGCCCCGAGATGGGCGACTCGAACCGCAGCGACTCCGCCGCCAGGGAACGCGCGAGACCCTCGGGGTCGGACAGGAACCGTGCCTTCTGCGCCGGGTAACGGTCGAGCAGATAGGCGGTGTTGCCGATCGCCCCGATCGTCGTGCCGATCCCGGCCACGTTCAGCAGCTGGATCACGCGGGCGATCTCGCCCACCTCGAAGTAGTCGCCGTCCACGCGGGCGAACGACAGCTGGGTGATCAGATCGTCGCTGCCAGGGCCGGCCGCCCGCTTCGCCCGGATCATCTCGCCGAGGTAGTCGAGCCACTCGTTGAGCTCGGAGCCGTACCCGCCCTCCGCCCGGCCGTCCATGGTGTCGGTGACCAGCTCCTCCATCCGCTGCGCCGACCGCGCGTACTCGTCGCGCTCGCCCTCAGGCACGCCCAGCAGCTCACAGACATGGCCTGCCGCCATCCGGGCCGCGAAGTCGTCGTACATCTCGAACGAGCCCCGTTCGGAGAGCTCGTCGATCAGGTCGTCCGCGAAGCGTTCGCTGAACGGGCGCATATGTTGGATACGGGACGCCGACAACGCCTTGACCAGCAGCTTCCGTTGGCGGGTGTGGCGCGGCGGGTCGGCCCAGCCCAGCACCTGCTCCTCGGGTGGCAGCGGCTCCTTGAGCGGCCAGATGTTGCCGAGCGCGCTGGACCACGACTGGTGTTCGGACAGTACCTCCTTGACGCCCTCGTAGGTGGTGACCTGGACGGCCTCCAACTCGGCGTTGCGGGCCACGGGACAGCGGGCCCGGTCGTGCGCGAGTTCCTCCCAGGGCTCACTGGCCTTGGCCGTGTAGGGCCGGTACCGCGGCTGCACATCCTCGGGCCGACTCGTCATGTCGATCTCCCTCTCAGACATCAACTCCGGTGACTGCTAAGGAACTTCTCACCTCTGACCGAAGACTGCCGCCGCCCTCGAAGGCCCGCTTCCGCTTGTGCCGCTCCGTGGCACGGGCGGGTGACATGTGAATCTTCAAGGAGATCTACTCGGCCATCACTCGACAGCCACTCGACACTCACGGATGGCCCATGGATGAGATCATCGGCGCTCTCCTCTCGGACCCGGAGGACGTCACGTCGCGGGATGTGGCGGCTCTGCGCCTGCCGGAGTACTACCGGGGCAACGTGGTGCGCCGGGAGGACACCGCGATGTTCGAGGGGATGGACTCCAGAGAGAAGGATCCCCGCAAGTCGCTCCAGGTGCAGGAGGTTCCGACACCGGAACCGGGACCGGGCGAGGCACTGATCGCCGTGATGGCGAGCGCGATCAACTACAACACCGTGTGGTCCTCGATCTTCGAGCCGCTGCCGACCTTCGGTTTCCTGGAGCGCTACGGCCGCCTCAGCGAGCAGGCCCGGCGCCATGACCTGCCGTACCACGTACTGGGATCCGACCTGGCGGGCGTGGTGCTGCGTACCGGGCCCGGCGTCAACCGGTGGCGCGCCGGCGACCGGGTCGTCGCGCACTGTCTGTCCGTCGAGTTGGAGAGCCCCGACGGCCACGGCGACACGATGCTCGACCCCGAGCAGCGCATCTGGGGCTTCGAGACCAACTTCGGCGGCCTCGCCGAGCTCGCCCTCGTCAAATCCAACCAGCTGATGCCCAAACCGGAGCACCTGACCTGGGAGGAGGCCGCCGCTCCCGGGCTGGTCAACTCGACCGCGTACCGCCAACTGGTCTCCCGTAACGGCGCACAGCTCAAGCAGGGCGACAACGTGCTGATCTGGGGCGCGAGCGGCGGACTCGGCTCGTACGCCACCCAGCTGGCGCTCGCCGGGGGCGCCAACCCGGTCTGTGTCGTGTCCTCGCCCCAGAAGGCGGACATCTGCCGTGCCATGGGCGCCGAGGCGGTCATCGACCGCAGCGCCGAGGGCTACCGGTTCTGGAAGGACGAGCACGACCAGGACGCCAGGGAGTGGAAGCGGTTCGGCAAGCACATCCGTGAGCTGACCGGCGGCGAGGACGTCGACATCGTCTTCGAGCACCCCGGGCGCGAGACCTTCGGCGCCTCCGTCTACGTCACGCGAAAGGGCGGCACCATCGTCACCTGCGCCTCCACCTCCGGCTACCGGCACGAGTTCGACAACCGCTACCTGTGGATGTCCCTCAAGCGCATCGTCGGCTCGCACTTCGCCAACTACCGCGAGGCCTGGGAGGCCAACCGGCTGGTCGCCAAGGGCCGCATCCACCCCACGCTGTCCAGGGTCTACCCGCTGGACCAGGCCGGGCACGCGGCGTACGAGGTCCACGCCAACCTCCACCAGGGCAAGGTCGGCATCCTCTGCCTGGCCCCACGAGAGGGCCTCGGCGTGCGCGACCACGCGTTACGCGCGCAGCACATCGACGCCATCAACCGCTTCCGCCCGCGGACGCGGAAACAGGAGGCGTCGTGACGATCGGCCTGACCGGCATCATCGGCCTCGGCACCGTCGGCGAGGCCTTCCTCCGCCTCGCCCACCAGGCCGGCCATCGCATCGTCGCCGTCGACACCGACCTGGACGTACTCGCCCGCGTCGGCAACCGCCTCAAGGCCCTCGCCGCGGACTCGGTCGTCCTCACCGACGACCTGGCCGCACTCAAGGACGCCACCGTGATCATCGAGGCGGTGCCCGACGAACTCGCCCTCAAGACAGCGGTGTTACGCCGTCTCGGCGAGGTCTCGCAGGCTCCCGTGCTCACCACCGCCTCCGCCCTCTCCGTCCCTCACCTCGCCATCGCCTCCGGCCGCCCGGAGACCGTCGCGGGCCTGCGCTTCCTCGTGCCGCCCGGCCCCGGCGGCACGGTCGAACCGGCGCCCACCGCCCTGACCTCCCCGGCCACCGCGAGCGCCGTCGACTCGCTGATCGCCGAACTGGGCCTGACCCCGGTCGAGATCGGCGCCGGACCGGCCGAGGACGCCACCGCGCTCGTGATGGCGTACCTGAACCGGTCCGTGGCCTTCCTCGAAGCCGGGCACGCCACCCGCGACGACATCGACACCGCGATGCGCCTCGGCTGCGGACTGCCGTACGGGCCGCTGCGGCTCCTCGACACCCTCGGCCTCGACACGGCCCACGCGACCCTGACGCGACTGCGCCGGCAGACCGGCGACCCCTCCTTCGCCCCCGCGCCACTGCTGACCCGACTGGTCGACTCCGGACGGCTGGGCCGCAAGACCGGCGAAGGGTTCCACGCATACGACGACGAGGGCGGCACATCCTCGGAGGCACCCCGCGACAGCCCCGTGGGCCGCCCCGTCCGTACCGTCGCCGTCCTCGGCTCCGGCGTCATGGCCCGAGGGATCGCCGAGGTCACGGCGACCGCCGGTCATCCCACCGTGCTGGTGGCACGCGGCCGGGACAAGGCCGACGCCGCCCTGGCGGCGATTGCCGACTCCCTGACCCGCGCCGTCCGCCGCGGCAGGACCACCCCGGAGCAGAAGGCCGCGGCCCTCGCCCGACTCACCCCCGCCACGGACCTGCAAGCGGTCGCGGACCGCGATCTGGTCATCGAGGCGGTGGCGGAGGACCTGGACGTCAAACGCCCGCTTTTCGCCCGGCTCGGCACGGTCGCCAAAGCGGACGCCATCCTCGCGACGACCACCTCCAGCCTCTCCGTGACGGCCTGCGCGCAAGCCTCCGGACGGGCCGCCGACGTCGTCGGCATGCACTTCTTCAACCCGGCACCCGCACTGCGCCTGGTCGAACTGGTCCGCACCGACGCCACGTCCGACGACGCGTTCACCGGCGCCGACGCCTTCGCCGCCGGTCTCGGGAAGTCCACCGTGACCTGCCCCGACCGCGCCGGCTTCATCGTCAACTGCCTCCTCTTCCCCTACCTCGGCGCCGCCGTCGGCCTGCTGCGCCGCCCCGGCACCGACATCGAGGCGACCGACAACGCCGTCCAGCAGGGCTACGGCCATCCCATGGGCCCCTTCGCCCTCCTCGACACGATCGGTCTGGACGTCGCGCTGGCCATCCAGCGCCGCCTGTACGACCAACTCGCCCAGCCGGAGCAGAAACCCGCCCCCCTTCTGGCCGACCTCGTCGCCGCCGGTGCGTTGGGCCGCAAGAACGGCAGGGGCTTCCGTACCGCGGGCGGCCGACGCTGATCCGGCAGGAGCCCGCCCGAGTTCCGCCTCCGCCTCCGCCGCCTCCCTTGACGACCGGTTCGATTGGAAGAGACGCGATGACCAAACAGCTGGAGTGGGGCTCGGCCCGGCCCCGGACCCTTACCGTGACCGTCGGGACCCGCCCGCTCGCCTTCGTCGAGGTCGCCGCCGTCGCACGGGAGGGCGCGCCGGTCCGTCTCGGTGACGACGCCTTCTCGGCGTTGGAGAAGGGCCGGGCCGTGGTGGAGGAACTCGCCTGCGCGCCCACTCCGTCGTACGGCATCTCGACCGGGTTCGGCGCCCTCGCGACCCAGCACATCCGGCCCGAGCAGCGGTCCCGGCTGCAGCGGTCGTTGGTCCGCTCGCACGCCGCCGGCACGGGGCAGGAGGTCGAGCGGGAGGTCGTACGCGGCATGATGCTGCTGCGGCTGTCGACGCTGGCGACCGGGCACACCGGGGTGCGTGCCGAGACCGCGGAGCGGCTCGCCGCCATGCTGTCGGCCGGGATCACGCCGGTGGTGCGGGAGTACGGCTCGCTCGGCTGCTCCGGCGACCTGGCACCGCTCGCGCACTGCGCGCTGGCGCTGATGGGCGAGGGCGAGGTGCGTGACGCCTCCGGTGCGCTGATGTCCGCCGCCGAGGCGCTCACCGCCGCCGGGCTCAGCCCGGTCGACCTGTGCGAGAAGGAGGGCCTCGCCCTCATCAACGGCACCGACGGCATGCTGGCCCAACTCGTCCTCGCCGTCACCGATCTGCGGCGGCTGCTCAAGACGCTGGACATCGCGGCCGCCATGTCCGTCGAGGCGCTGCTCGGCACCGACCGGGCGTTCGCCCCCGAGCTCCAGGCACTGCGGCCGCATCCGGGGCAGGCCGCCGCCGCGGCCAACCTGGTCGCGATCATGGCCGGTTCCGGTGTCGTCGCCTCCCATCGAGGGCCGCACTGCACCCGCGTACAGGACGCGTACTCGCTGCGCTGCACTCCCCAGGTGCACGGCGCCGTCCGCGACACCGTCGAGTACGCCGCCGTGGTCGCGGGGCGTGAACTGGCCGCGGCCGTCGACAACCCGGCCGTCCTGCACAGCGACGGACGGGTGGCGTCCAACGGCAACTTCCATGGCGCACCCGTCGCCTACGCGCTCGACTTCCTGGCCATCGCGACCGCCGACGCCGCCTCGATCAGCGAACGCCGCACCGACCGGTTCCTGGACACCGCCCGCAACCACGGCCTGCCGCCGTTCCTCGCCGACGACCCCGGCGTGGACAGCGGCTACATGATCGCCCAGTACACCCAGGCCGCGATCGTCTCCGAACTCAAACGCCTCGCGGCCCCCGCGTCCGTCGACTCCATACCGTCCAGCGCGATGGCCGAGGACCACGTGTCCATGGGATGGGGCGCGGCCCGCAAACTGCGCCGTGCCGTCGACGGCCTCACCCGCGTCGTCGCCATCGAGATCCTGACCGCCGCCCGCGCCCTCGACCTACGTGCCCCTCTGCCGCCGTCCGCCGCCACCGGCGAGGTCGTCGCGCTGCTGAGGTCCTCCGGTGTGCCCGGCCCGGGCCCTGACCGGTATCTGGCACCCGAGATCGACGACACCGTCGAACTCGTCGGATCGGGCGCCGTGCTCGCCGCGGTCGAGTCCGTGACGGGAGCCCTCTCATGACCGAGCCACGAGCGCCCCGCGGCGCCGGTGCCGATGTGATCCGCCCGCTGCCCGAACTGCTGGGCACTCACGCGGAGTCGCGCGGAGACAAGGTCGCGTTCTCCGACGTACGGGGCGCGGTGACGTATCGGGAACTTGAGCGCCGTACGGCCCGGCTCGGCGGCCATCTCGTCGCCCTCGGTCTGCCCCGGGGCGCACGGGTGGCGATCCTGCTGGGCAACCGGGTGGAGATGGTCGAGAGCTACCTCGCCGTCAACCGCGCCGGCTGCGTCGGCGTACCCGTCAACCCGCACTCCTCCGACGCGGAGCTGCGGTACGTCCTCACCGACAGCGACGCCCAGGCGGTGATCACCGACACCGCGCACGCGGAGCAGGTACGCGCCATCGGACCACGGCACCTCGTCGTGGCCGGCGCAGAGCTGCCGGACACGCTGTCGTACGACGACCTGTCCACCCGCGAACCCGCCGTCCCTCCCCGCGACGACCTCGGCCTGGACGAACCGGCGTTCCTGCTCTACACCTCGGGCACCACGGGCCGCCCCAAGGGCGTGCTGTCCACGCAGCGCGCGGCGCTGTGGAACGCCGCCAACTGCTACGTCCCGATGGTCGGACTGTCCGCGGCGGACACGCTGCTGTGGCCGCTGCCGCTGTTCCACACCCTCGGCCATCACCTGTGCGTGATGGCCGTTACGGCGGTCGGTGCCACGGCCCATCTGATGGCGGGGTTCTCCGCCGCCGAGGTCCTCGACGAGCTGCGCTCCCGGCCGTACACCTTCCTGGTCGGCGTGCCGACGATCTACCACAACCTGGTCCACGCCGCCGGTGCGGAAGGGCTCACGCTGCCCGCGCTGCGGGTCTGCTTCATCGCGGGTGCGGTCAGCACGCCCGCGCTCGCCGAGGCGTTCGAGGCGGCCTACGGTGTCCGGCTCACCGACAGCTACGGCAGCACCGAGACCAGCGGGACCATGACCGCCATGCGGCCGGACGGCGAGCGCGTCCCCGGTTCCTGCGGCCCGCCCGTGCCCGGCCTCGACCTGCGCGTGGTCGACCCGGACACCGGCGTCGAGGTCCCGACCGGCGAGGAGGGCGAGGTCTGGGTCAGCGGACCGAATGTGATGCTGGGCTACCACAACCTGCCCGAGGCCACCGCAGAGGTGCTGCGCGACGGCTGGTACCGCACCGGCGACCTCGCCCGCCGCAACGACGCCGGCTACCTCTGGATCACCGGCCGGCGCAACGACGTGATCATCCGGGGCGGGGAGAACGTCCACCCCACCGAGATCGAGGCCGTGCTCGCCCGGGTGCCCGGTGTGCGCGACGCGGCCGTGACGGCACTGGCGGACGACGAGTTCGGCCAGGTCCCGGTGGCGCTGGTGGTGCCCGAACCCGACGGCCTCGACTGCGCGGAGCTGTTCGCGTGGTGCCGCCGGGAACTCGCCTACTTCAAGGTGCCGGTGGAGGTACGTGCCGTCACCGCGCTGCCGAGGACGGCCACGGGCAAGGTCGCCCGCAAGGCGCTCGCCGAGCTGCCCGGGCGGCTGCTCGCCGTCGCGGGCTCCCACACCGGCCTCCATCTCATGGGGGCGGGCGGTGAGTTGGCTCCGCTCCCGGGCGGCGAACTGCCCGCCGCGGCCGGGTCGCTGGCCGGCCGCGAGGTGGTCCTGGCGGGAGACGCCGGGGAGCCGGCGGACCTGATCGCCCGTCACCTCGTGGCCTACCACGAGGCGTGGCGTGTGGGCCTGCCCGGGCCGGAGCACGGCGCCACGGTCACCGTCACGGTGGCCGGCGCCACCGTGACGATCACCATCGCCGGTTTTGCTCCCACCACCCTGGTGCTGGCGGAGGGGCTGACCGAGCACCGGATCCGCAACGCCGTCGACGTCGCGCTGAGCCGGCCGGGCAGCACCCTCGTCGCAGCCGTGCGATCGGCGCCCGCCGCCGCACAGGACCGGCTGCCGGACCGGGTTGACCTGACCGGGATCACCGGGACCGACCTCGGCAGGAGGCTCGTCGACCTCGTGACCGGCCAGGTCACCGAGGTGATGGGCGACACCGTCGGGATCGACCCGGACCGGGCCCTGCGCGAGTACGGGCTCACCTCGGTGGACGCGGTCCGGCTGCGGGACCGGGTCGCCGCCGCCACGGGGCTGCGCCTGCCCACGACGCTCGCGTTCGAGTACCCGTCGGTGCGGGCTATCGCCGGATTCCTGCGGGACGAACTCACCGGTTCACCCGAGCCGCAGGCCATCACCGGCGCGCGCACCGCCGTACCGACCGGCACCGACCACGATCCGGACGACGATCCCGTGGTACTCGTGGGCATCGGCTGCCGCTACCCCGGCGGGGTCGCCACCCCCGACGAGCTGTGGCGGCTGGTGGCCGACGGGGTCGACGCCACCTCCGAGTTCCCCGACGACCGGGGCTGGGACCTCGACCGGCTGTTCGACTCCGACCCCGGCCGCAGCGGCACCTCGCGCACCCGGCGGGGCGGGTTCCTTCGTGACATGGCCGACTTCGACCCCGAGTTCTTCGGGATCTCGCCGCGCGAGGCGCTGGCGATGGACCCGCAGCACCGGCTGCTCCTGGAGACCTCCTGGGAGGCGCTGGAGCACGCGGGCATCGACCCGACGTCCCTGAAGGGCGCGCGGGTCGGGGTGTACGCGGGCCTGATCTACCACGACTACGTCACCGACCCGGACCGCGTGCCCCGTGAGGTGGAGGGCTATCTCGGCACCGGTACCGTGGGCGCCGCCGCCACCGGGCGGATCTCCTATGTGCTGGGCCTGCGCGGTCCGGCGCTCACCGTCGACACGGCCTGCTCCTCGTCCCTGGTGGCCATCCACCTCGCGGCGCAGTCGATCCGCCGGGGCGAGTGCGAACTCGCGCTGGCCGGCGGGGTGTCCGTGATGGCGACGCCGCAGACGTTCGTGGAGTACAGCAGGCAGGGCGCGCTGGCCGAGGACGGGCGGTCCAAGGCGTTCGCCGCGGCCGCGGACGGCACCGGCTGGGCCGAGGGCGTCGGGATGGTCGTACTGGAACGGCTGTCCCATGCCCGTCGCGCCGGGCACCCGGTACTGGCCGTGATCCGAGGCTCCGCGGTGAACCAGGACGGCGCGTCCAACGGCCTCACGGCGCCGAGCGGCACGGCACAGCAGCAGGTGATCCGGCTCGCCCTGCGGGACGCCGGGCTGACACCCTCCGACGTGGACGCCGTCGAGGCACACGGCACCGGCACCCGGCTCGGCGACCCGATCGAGGCCGGTGCCCTGCTGGCCGCCTACGGGCAGGACCGCGTCACTCCGCTCTGGCTGGGGTCGCTGAAGTCCAACATCGGGCACACCCAGGCAGCGGCCGGGGTCGGCGGCGTGATCAAGGTCGTCCAGGCCATGCGGCACCGCGTCCTGCCGAAGACACTGCACGTGGACGAGCCGTCGCCGCATGTCGACTGGGCGGCGGGCGATGTCCGGCTGCTCACCGAGAGCATGCCGTGGCCGCAGCGGGACCGCCCTGCGCGCGCGGCCGTCTCCTCCTTCGGGGTCAGTGGCACCAACGCGCACGTGATCCTGGAGGCACCACCCAAGGAACCGGCACCTACGCCCGTCGCCGAACCGTCCGTCGCCGAACCGTCCGTCGTCGCCTGGACGTTGTCCGGGAAGACCCCCGAGCGGCTACGGGAGTGGGCGGCGCGACTGCTCCCGGTGGCCGGGGACGCCGCACCGGCGGACCTCGCGCACTCACTCGCCGTTTCCCGAGGTCACTTCTCCCACCGGGCCGTCGTGGTCGGCGGCGACCGCGAGGAACTGCTCGCCGGGTTGCGGGCCGTGGCCGAGGGAAAGCCGGCGCGGAATGTGGTCGTCTCCAGCGGATCCACCGCAGACGGGAAGGTCGCGTTCGTCTTCCCCGGCCAGGGTACCCAGTGGTTGGGCATGGCGGCCGGGCTGATGGGCGAACCGGTGTTCGCCGAATCCATCCACGCCTGCGAACGGGCCCTGAAACCCCACGTGGACTGGTCGCTCACCGAGGTTCTGGCCGGTGACGCCGACCGGCTGAAGCGGCTGGAGGTCATCCACCCCGCCCTGTTCTCCGTGATGGTGTCGCTGGCCGCCCTGTGGCGCTCCCGTGGCGTCGAACCGGACGCGGTGATCGGGCACTCCATGGGCGAGGTGGCCGCCGCGTGCGTCGCGGGCGCACTGTCCCTGGAGGAGGCCGCTCGGGTCGTCGTGGTGCGCAGCCAGGTCATCGCCGAACTCGGCGTCAGCGCCGGCATGGCATCGGTGACCGCGTCCCGCGCACAGGTCGACTGGCTGCTGGAACGCTGGCCGGACCAACTCTGGATCGCCGCCCTCAACGGCCCCTCCAGCATCGTCGTCGCCGGAGACGACCGGGCCGTCGACGGGCTGCTCACCGAGTGCGCGCTCGACGGCGTGCACGCCCGCCGCATCCGCGTCGACGTCGCCTCGCACTGTCCGAAGATGGAGGCGCTGCGCGATGAACTCGTCGCCCGCCTCGGGGAGGTGCACACCAGCGCGCCCTCCGTGCCGATGTACTCCACCGTCGACCTGGACTGGGTCGGCGACGCCACGCTCACCGGCACCTACTGGTACCGCAACCTCCGCCAGCCCGTGCGGTTCCAGCCCGCCGTCGAGCATCTCGTCGGCCAGGGCTTCCGGGTCTTCGTGGAGTCCAGTTCGCACCCGGTGCTGACCTCGGGTATCGAGCAGACGCTGGAGGAGTGCGGCACGGCCGGGGCCGTCACCGGGACCCTGCGGCGTGACGACGGCGGACTCGCACGGTTCCTGTTGTCCGCAGCCGAGTTGTACACGCGAGGTGTGCGTCCGGCCACCGGTGAAGGGCGGTTGGTGCCGCTGCCGACCACACCGTTCCAGCGGCGCCGCTTCTGGCTCACGACGACCGCCGCGTCCACGGCACGCACCGGGCACCCGCTGCTCGGCCCGCCGGTCGAATCGGCCCGCAGCGGCGAGTCGGTCGCCACCGGCCGTCTCTCACCGGCAGAGCAGCCATGGTTGGCCGACCACGCCGTGAACGGCACCTGCGTCCTGCCCGGCACCGCCCTGCTCGACCTCGCGCTACGCGCCGCGCGGGGCACCGGAATCGGCGAGTTGGTCATCGAGGAGCCTCTGGCCCTGTCCCAGCAGGGCACGGCGGAACTCCAGGTCGTGGCCGACCCCGTCCGGCGCACCGTCGAGGTCTTCAGCAGGCCGGACCAGCCCGGCAGCCCGTGGCGACGCCACGCACAGGGGACGATCGCCGACACCACCGAGCCGTCCACCATGCCGCTGCCCCCAGCCGACGCCGACGCCGACGAGATCGACGTCGACTACGCGTCACTCGCCGAGCGCGGCTACGAGTACGGTCCCGCCTTCAGGGCCGTACGCAGACTGTGGCGGCGCGGCGGCGAACTCTTCGTGGAGCTACGGCTGCCCGAAGAGGCACCCGGCGGATTCACCGGCCCCGGCCTGCACCCCGTGCTCGGCGACGCCGCCCTGCACGCCCTCGCCCTGACCGAACAGCGCCCGGACGGGCACGTCGGGCTGCCCTTCGTATGGCACGACGTATGGGCGAGCGACCGGCACTCCACGCACGCGTACGCCCACCTCGCCCCCGCCGGCCGGGACGAGTTCACCGTGAGCCTCACGACCGCCGAGGGCGATCCCTTCTTCCACGGCACCCTCAGCCTGCGCACCGTGCCGCTGCGCGAGCTGAACGGCACACTGGCGCCGGACTCGGTGTACCGGATGCGGTGGACGGAACTGGACGGACCGGCCGGGGCACCCGCATCGGACGCCGTCCTCTTCACCCCACCCCCCGACGACGTCCGCGCGGCGACCCTTGAGACCCTCTCCCGCATCCAGCACTGGCTGGCGGCCGACCACCCGTCCGACGCCCCCCTCGTAGTCCTCACCCGCACCCACGACCTCGCCCACGCCGCCGCCCGCGGCCTCGTACGGTCGGCCCAGTCCGAGCACCCCGGCCGATTCCTGCTGGTCGAGACCGACGACGACCCCCGTTCCCCGGCCCGCCTCGCCGACGCCGTGGCCGCCGGAAAGCCACACCTGCGCATCAGCGAGGGCCGACTCCAGGCACCGCAGCTCACGCGTGCCGCGCCGGGCCGGAACGCCCGCCCGGACCTCAGCGGCGGCACGGTGCTGATCACCGGCGGCACCGGCACCCTCGGATCACTGCTGGCACGGCACCTGGTGACCGGGTACGGCGTCCGCAGCCTCCTCCTCACCAGCCGCAGCGGGGGTCGCGGCGCCGACTCCCTCATCGCCGAACTGACCGGGCTGGGCGCCGAGGTGCGCGTCGCCGCCTGCGACGCCGCCGACCGGGGCGCCCTCGCCGACGCCCTCGACCTCGTGCCCGCGCGGCATCCGCTGATCGCGGTGGTGCACGCGGCCGGGGTGCTCGCGGACGGCGTGGTGACCGGGATGACCCCCGACCAGGTCGAGCACGTACTGCGCCCCAAGCTCGACGGCGCCCTGAACCTGCACGAACTGACCCGGGACACCGACCTGGCCGCCTTCGTGCTGTTCTCCTCGCTGGCCGGTGTGCTGGGCAGCCCGGGGCAGGGCAACTACGCGGCGGCGAACGGATTCCTGGACGCGTTCGCCGAGCACCGCAGGGCCGCCGGGCTGCCTGCCCAGTCCCAGGCGTGGGGGCTGTGGGAGGAGGCCTCCGGCATGACCGACGTACTGCGCGAGACCGACCGCGACGGCACCCTCCCGGACTCCACCCTGCCCATGCCCACCGCGTTCGCGCTGGCCCTGTTCGACGAGGCGCTGCGGCAGGACGACGCGGTTCTCACCCTCGCCAGGTTCGACCTCGCCAAGCTCCGCACCCGAGGGGCGCCCGAGCTGCTGCGCGGCCTGGTGCCCGCCGGTCCTGCCGCCGCCGTACCCACCGTCCGACTGCGTGACCTGGCCCCGGCCGAGCGGGCCGAACGGCTCCTCGCCGAGGTGCGCGCGGCCGCCGCCGAGCTGCTCGGCCATCGGGACGGTACGGCGCTGCCGCCGGAACGGAGCCTGTACGAGGCCGGGTTGGACTCACTGACCTCGGTGGAACTGCGCAACCGGCTGAGCGCGCTGACGGGGCTGCGGCTGCCCGCGACGCTCGTGTTCGAGCATCCCTCGCCGCAGCTGCTGGCCGACCACCTCGACCGGGAGCTGGCCACCCCGAGCACCCCAGGGAAGTTCACATGATCAAGACGGAGGTTGCGATGCCGCAGGACATGGGTGGCCCGACGGGGCTGCGCGTCATGGTGACCGGCGCGGCCGGTGGCCTCGGCCGGGCCATCGCCGAGGCGCTGCACGCCGAGGGCGCGCACCTGGTGCTGACCACCCGGGACGCCGACTCGCTGCCCAGGGCCGCCGCCGGACTCGACCGGGGCCCCGAGGTCGTCACGGCCGTGGCCGACGTCACCAACGACGTCGAGCTGGCCAAGGCCGTGGAACTGGCCACCGCACGGCTCGGCGGCATCGACGTGCTCGTCAACAACGCCGGTGTGCCCGGACCGGCCGGGCCCGCCTGGGAGAACGACGCGGCCGAGTGGTGGCACGCCATGGAGGTCAACCTGGGCGGCGCGCTGGCGGCCTGCCGTGCGGTGCTGCCCGGCATGGTCGAGCGCGGCCGGGGGCGGGTCGTCACCATCTCCAGCCATGCGGGGCACACCCGTTGGCCGCACGTCAGCGCGTACTCGGTGTCCAAGGCGGCGGTGAACAAGCTGACGGAGAACATCGCCATCGAACTGCTGCCGCACGGCGTCACCGCGTTCAGCTACCACCCCGGCATCGTGGACGTCGGCCTCGGCGGGTCCGCCGCCCCGGTCCAGGACAGCGACAACCCGTGGGACCGCCGCATCGTCTCCTGGCTCGACGCACAGCGCGAGGCCGGCAAGTACGTCCCGGTCACCGAGGCCCTCGGCAACCTACTGCGCCTCATCCGGGGCGAGGCCGACACCCTCACCGGCCGCTATCTCACCTACGAGGACGACCTCACGGCCCTCACCGCGGCAACCGGCCGGGGCTGACACGGCTCAGAAGTCGTCTCCCTCGCTCGCTGGCTCGGGCACGCCGATCCTGGCTTTACTCTGCGTACATACACGCACTTCATGCCCGACGCAGGCAGGCGAGGTCGCGCTGGCATGGATGTCTGGTTCAGTGGGGAGGCGAACTCCCTGGAAACCCCCTGACGGTCCTGCGGAGGCGTGAGAGGTGGGAAACATGCAGGTCAAGGTGGGCTTGGAGCGGAACTCATGCGGTTGACGATCTTCTGGGAGCGGATGGCGGATCACTTCGGTCCTGGATACGCCGACACCTTCGCGCGCGACCATGTGATGGCGGAGCTCGGCGGGCGCACGGTGCACGAGGCGCTGAACAGCGGCTGGGAGGCCAAGGACGTGTGGCGCGTGGTCTGCGCCGTCATGAACGTTCCGGGGGAGAAGCGCTGACAGGTCACGAAGATCGCAGGACGGCAGCCGGTTGTCGGTGGCGTGGGCGACACTTGCTCCGTGGCACGCACTGACGAGACCGGGCAGCCCGCCCGGCACGCATCGCCCTTCGGCACGACGCCGCCCACCCCGCCGCCGGGCGAGGGAGCCGCCGGGCCGGACTCCCGCATGCCTCGTTGGCTCCCGCGCGCCATGGTGCTCGCGCTGGCGCTCGTCGGCGCGTTCCAGCTGGGCAGCTGGGCCTTTCACCAGCTCACCGGGCTGCTGATCAACATCCTCATCGCGTTCTTCCTGGCCCTGGCCATCGAGCCGGCGGTGAGCTGGATGGCCTCGCGCGGTATGCGCCGGGGCCTGGCCACCGGCGTCGTCTTCCTCGCCGTGATCACCGTGTCCGCGGGGTTCGTGACGCTGCTGGGGTCCATGCTCGCGGGCCAGATCATCAAGATCGTCGAGGACTTCCCGGACTACCTCGACTCCGTCATCAACTGGATCAACGCGCACTTCCACACCGAGCTGCGCCGCGTCGACGTCCAGGAGGGCCTGCTCCGGTCCGACTGGCTGCGCAACTACGTGCAGAACAGCGCCACCGGCGTCCTCGACGTGTCCGCCCAGGTCCTCGGCGGCCTCTTCCAGCTGCTGACGATCACGCTGTTCTCGTTCTACTTCGCCGCGGACGGCCCGCGACTGCGCCGCGCGCTGTGCTCCGTACTGCCGCCCGCCAAGCAGGCCGAGGTACTGCGCGCGTGGGAGATCGCCGTCAACAAGACGGGCGGGTACCTGTACTCACGCGGCCTGATGGCGCTCATCTCCGGCATAGCCCACTACATCCTGCTGGCGAGCCTGGATGTGCCCTACGCACCCGTGCTCGCCGTCTGGGTCGGCCTGGTCTCGCAGTTCATCCCCACCATCGGCACGTATCTCGCGGGCGCCCTGCCCATGCTGATCGCCTTCACGGTCGATCCCTGGTACGCGCTGTGGGTGCTGATCTTCGTCGTGGTCTACCAGCAGTTCGAGAACTACGTCCTGCAGCCCAAGCTGACCTCGAAGACCGTCGACATCCACCCCGCGGTCGCCTTCGGTTCCGTCATCGCGGGCACCGCCCTCCTCGGCGCGGTGGGCGCGCTGATCGCCATCCCGGCCATCGCCACGCTGCAGGCGTTCCTCGGGGCGTACGTGAAGCGTTACGACGTCACGGACGATCCCCGGGTCCATGGGCACCGGGGCCGGGGAGCGGGACGGGGTCTCGTCACGCGCGTGCGTGCGCTGTGGGCCCATCGGCCGGGATCGGCGAAGCCAGGATCGGGAGCCGGGGGTTCCGGGGGGAGCTCCACGGAGAACTCCGGCTGAGTAGAGCCGGGGGCCTGGGGGCGTGGGGTCTGCGTGAGGGATGGATCCGGCCGGACGGGCCGAGAACCGGGCGACTCAGGCCGGGAGACTCCGGGAGGGCTCAGGGTGAGATTCCGGGGCGTCTCCGGCTGCGAACGTAGTCTCGTAGGTGACGTGTGGTGCGCTTGACACGAAAATCGAACATCCATTCTCATGGAGGCTCCGGCGAGGCGCTCGGCGGGCATTTCGCCCCGCTTTCGATGGAGATGTTCCCGAGTTATCCACAGGCCGGACGGGCGTCGGGGCGCATTGTCAGTGGCAGGCGTTAGCGTCTTTGACGTGAAGCGATCGACTCAAGCAAACCGGGTGGAACCCATGGCAGGAACCGACCGCGAGAAGGCCCTGGATGCCGCGCTCGCACAGATTGAACGGCAATTCGGCAAGGGCGCGGTCATGCGCATGGGCGAGCGGTCGATGGAGCCCATCGAGGTCATCTCGACCGGGTCGACCGCGCTCGACGTGGCCCTCGGCGTGGGCGGCCTGCCGCGCGGCCGTGTCGTGGAGATTTACGGCCCGGAGTCGTCCGGTAAGACGACCCTGACCCTGCACGCGGTGGCGAACGCGCAGAAGGCCGGCGGCCAGGTCGCCTTCGTGGACGCGGAGCACGCCCTCGACCCCGAGTACGCGAAGAAGCTCGGCGTCGACATCGACAACCTGATCCTCTCCCAGCCCGACAACGGCGAGCAGGCCCTGGAGATCGTGGACATGCTGGTCCGCTCCGGCGCCCTCGACCTCATCGTCATCGACTCCGTCGCCGCGCTCGTCCCGCGCGCGGAGATCGAGGGCGAGATGGGCGACAGCCACGTCGGTCTCCAGGCCCGCCTGATGAGCCAGGCCCTGCGGAAGATCACCAGCGCGCTCAACCAGTCGAAGACCACCGCGATCTTCATCAACCAGCTCCGCGAGAAGATCGGCGTGATGTTCGGCTCCCCGGAGACCACGACCGGTGGCCGCGCGCTGAAGTTCTACGCCTCGGTGCGTATCGACATCCGCCGCATCGAGACCCTGAAGGACGGCACGGAGGCAGTCGGCAACCGCACCCGCTGCAAGGTCGTCAAGAACAAGGTCGCGCCGCCCTTCAAGCAGGCCGAGTTCGACATCCTCTACGGCCACGGCATCAGCCGCGAGGGCGGCCTGATCGACATGGGCGTGGAGCACGGCTTCGTCCGCAAGGCCGGCGCCTGGTACACGTACGAGGGCGACCAGCTCGGCCAGGGCAAGGAGAACGCGCGCAACTTCCTCAAGGACAACCCCGACCTGGCCAACGAGATCGAGAAGAAGATCAAGGAGAAGCTGGGCGTCGGCGTGCGGCCGGAGGAGCCGGCTGCCGAGCCGGGTGCGGACGCCGCGGTCTCCGCCACTCCGGACGACGCCGCGAAGACGGTCCCCGCTCCGGCGGCCAAGGCAGCCAAGACCAAGGCTGCGACCGCCAAGAGCTGACCCTTGACACGGCGAACGGACTGGGCCGAGTACGCCGCCTACCCGGACGCTCCGCGTGAGCGGAGACGAGGCGGTGACGCGGACTCCTCCGGGATGGGCGGCCACGCCCATGCGGGAGACACGGCCCATGACGCGGACCGGGGGAACGACGGCACGGCGCCGTACGGCGCAAGCAGGTCCTTCGGCGGGTACGGCGACGAGCCGGGCCTGGCTTACGGCGACGAGTCGGGCCTGGCTTACGGCGACGAGCCGGGCCATGGCGCGGTGGACGGCGAAGCGTGGGCGGAGGACGGTTCGGTGCACGGCGCCAGTGCGCCCGGTGATGGCTCACGCCGCGGTCGGCGTGGGGCTCGGGGGTCGGACGGCTCACGCGGGCGTCGTCGGCCCGGTCGTACGGAGCCGCCCGGAGAGGACGGAGGCGCCTCTTCCTCGTCGAGGGCCGAGGAGAGGACGCCCCCAGCGGACCCGGTGGAGCAGGCGCGGGCGATCTGTCTGCGCCTGCTGACCGGGACCCCGCGCACGCGCAAGCAACTCGCGGATGCCCTGCGCAAACGCGAGATCCCGGACGATGCCGCCGAGGAGGTGCTGTCGCGGTTCGAGGAGGTCGGCCTCATCAACGACAGCGCGTTCGCGGACGCCTGGGTGGAGTCCCGGCACCACGGCCGGGGGCTCGCCCGACGTGCGCTCGCCCGGGAACTGCGCACCAAGGGCGTCGACCCCACACTGATCGACGAGGCTGTCTCACAACTCGACTCCGAACAGGAAGAGACGACGGCACGCGAACTCGTGGCCCGCAAACTGCGTTCCACGCGTGGCCTCGACCGCGACAAACGCCTGCGCCGCCTCGCGGGCATGCTCGCCCGCAAGGGCTACTCCGAGGGCATGGCCCTACGGGTGGTCCGGCAGGCCCTGGAGGAGGAGGGCGAGGACACGGAGTTTCTCGGGGACGAGGGGTACTGATCCCGACGGCCGCGCACCCGTGGCGGGACTGGCATGGGCCTGGACAAAGGGCCTGGGTATAGGCGAGGGCCGACGACGATCGCGGGATTTCCGGCCCCGGACACGGTGGACGCGCGGGGGCGCCCATCGCGTCGGGGGCCGGGCAGCGATCAGTCGCAGGGCGTGGCGCGGCACGAGCCCGCTCCACTGCCCTTGAGCACCCTCAGGCCTGAGCCCCCGCCCCCGACGTCACCGGCAGTCCCTCCGCCCGCCACGCCTGGAAACCCCCGACCAGGTCGGTGGCCCGGTGCAGCCCCAGCCGCCGTAGCGACTCCGCTGCCAGGCTCGACGCGTACCCCTCGTTGCAGATCACCACGACCAGAAGGTCGTGACTCGTTGCCTCGGGGGCGCGATGGCTGCCCTGAGGATCGAGCCGCCACTCCAGTTCGTTGCGCTCGACCACGAGGGCATCGGGGATCAGACCGTCCCGCTCACGCAGGGCCGCGTACCGGATGTCGACCAGCAGAGCTTGGCCGGACTGGGCGGCCTCGTACGCCTCCTGCGGCTCGATCCGCGTGTAGCCCGCGCGTACCCGCTCCAGCAACTCGTCGATGCCGACCGGCTGTTCATCCACGTTGCCCACGTCCACGCCCGCCCGAACCTTCGACTCGCCGCTGCCGCCGACCGGCCGCTCACTCACGCCGCTCACTGCCAGTCCTCCGGACGCTCCACCTGCTCCAGCCGCAGGATCGGTCCGCTGCGGCTGAAGCGGCGGATCCGCGGCAGCGGCGGGTAGTAGGCGTGCACGGAGATCGCATGCTGGTCGGAGGACTCGTTGAGGACCTCGTGCACATGGTGATGGCCGAAGGAACGGCCCTTTCCGGTGGGCAGCCGCCGTTCCCGGTCCACGTCGTCCGTCAGTTCCAGCGTCTTCCAGCCGTCGGCGGGCAGCCGGACGGCGAGCGCGTTCTCCTTGAGCTCACCGGCCGCGGTGACGAAGGCCCCGACCGAGTCGGCGTGGTCGTGCCAGCCGGTGCCCGTACCGGGCGGCCAGCCGATCAGCCAGGCCTCGCTGCCACCGGGACCTTCGAGCCGTACCCACGTACGGCCTTCCGGGTCGAGTGGGAGCGAGGCGATCAAGTCGGCATCGGCGGCCGTACGCCGTACGAAGTCGAGAAGGTCCGCCTGCGTAGGCGTGGAGGTCACCGCGGAATTCGGCGTGGGAGGCGGGGCAGCCGTATTGGAAGCGGTAACGGCGGCAGGGGAGACAGACACGGACACCGTCCTGAAGAAAGTTCGCGAAGTGCGCGCGACGGCACCGGCGACAGGAATCAGGAGGCCAGGAGTGGCGCGCGCGAGAAGAAAGAGCGGCGAGATCAGCAGGACGGGCGACACACGCAGCCCGCATAGCGGACGAGGTCCATATGGACCCTCCGCCACAGGCGCACACAGGTGTCGGTCACGATCCGGAGTACACCATGCCGGTGCGGGCCGGTCAACTCACTGTCACTATGCGGACCGCACAGTGACAGTGAGTGCCGCCTCCGGGGCAGGAGCGGTTAGCTTCGGGTGAGGAGTTGGTTCGTTCTGATCACCGGCGAGGGCATCAGCGCGAGCCGGCCGCAGCCTCCGCCTCCTCGGTCTCCTTGTCTGCCTTGGCCTTCTTGCTCGTCTTGGTCGCCTTGACCGGCCCACCCAGCGCCGCCTCGGCCGCCGCGTACAGATCGGCCGGCCGCACCCCGCTCAAAGCGGTCACCAGGTGGCCGTCGGGTCGGACGAGCAGCACGCTGTGCGCGGACGCCCCCGGATAGCTCTCCGCGACCAGGAGTTCGGCCGGATACGGCAGCGCCGTCACCGCGGCAGCCAGTCGAGGCATGATCCCGGCGGTCGCCCAGTGCTTGCGGTCCCACACGCCCGTGCCCGGAGCGATCAGCAGAACCAGCAGCGCGCCCCGTCCTAGCCGCTCCCGCAGCTGTACGAAGGAGCCGTCCTCGGCCGTGACGCGTACGTCCATGACCGGCGCACCGCGCGGCGTGTCCACCGGCACCTCGCCCTCCAGGGGCGGGGGCGCGAGCGGCGAGTCGGCGTACGTCCCCGGCGCACCGATCGCTCCCTGCCCGAGGTGGCCGTCGATCAGCAGCGCGTCATGGCCTCGGGCGGAGCCGGGGACGTACGCGCGCAGCCCTCCACCGCCGCGCAGCAGCGGCAGCGCCTGGTCGGCCGCGCGCAGCCGGGCGGCGACGGCCGCGCGACGCTCCGTCTGGTAGCTGTCGAGCAGCGCCTCGTGCAGCCCGTGGTGCCACGCCGACGCCAGCTTCCAGGCGAGGTTGTCGGCGTCCCTCAGTCCCTCTTCGAGCCCATGCGTGCCGAGCGTACCGAGGCAGTGCGCCGCGTCTCCGGCGAGAAAGACGCGGCCCACGCGCCAGCGGCGAGCCAGACGGTGGTGGACCGTGTGCACTCCGGTGTCGAGCAGCTCGTACGGCGGTGTCGGGCCGGTGGACCAGCCGGCGAGTGTCTCGCGGACGTGCGTCACCAGCAGCTCGGGTGTGACCAGGTCCTTGCCTGGTGGCAGCAGCCAGTCAAGGCGCCAGACGCCGTCCGGGAGCGGCCGTCCGGTCACCTCCCCGCCCGAGGGTCCGGACGTCCGCCATGGCGGCATCCGATGGAGCAACGCCTGGCCCTCCCACGGAAGTTCCACATGCAGCGCCGCCACGGCATGTCGCTCCACCGCCGTACGGCCCGGAAAGCGGATGTCCTGGAGTTTGCGCACGGTCGAGCGGGGGCCGTCGCAGCCGACCACGTAACTGCCACGCCACCAGGTGCCCTTGGGTCCCCGGGTGTGGACGGTGACGCCCGAAACCTCCTGCTCGATGGCGTCCAGGCGACTGTCCACGGCGACCTTGACGAGCCGTTCGTCGGCGAGGGCGGCGCGCAGGGCACCGGTCAGCACGTGCTGGGCGATGTGCAGGGGCGCGGCGTTCGGGACGCCCTCGCGTCCCTCCGTCTCCTCCACGGTGTCGTCGAACGTGACCTCGCGCATCACCTGCTTGCGCCGCATCGCCCGCCATCCGGCCCAGTGGGCCCCGGCCTCGGAGAGCGGCGTGCCCGTCAGGCGTTCCAAGAGGGCGGTGGTGTCCTCGCGCAGGACGACGGTGCGCGCGAGACGGGGTTCGTCCTTGCCGGGCCCCTCGTCGAGAACGACGGACGGCACCTCCTGACGGGCCAGCGCCAGGGCGAGCGTGAGCCCGACGGGCCCCGCTCCGACGATGATCACCGGGTCCACGGCGCGGCGCCCCCTGCCCGCAGCGGTGTCCCGAGGGACGCAAGTGAACAGGAAGTTGGAGCAGGGTGCACGATCACAGAACGTATGCAACCCATTGCCGGTGCTTGCGTCAAGTGACGGAGGGCAGTGGCGATCATGCCACTGCCCTCAGGGTCGTTCATGCTATTTGACTGCTCGTCAGAGATAGGTCCTGGAACCGGGTAGACCGCCGCCTTCGCCGCCGGTCCCGAAGGAGCCGCCCACCGCAGCGGGGTTGAGTTCCTCCATGTCCTCGGCGCTGAGGACCGCGCCCGTGCTCTTCTTGCTGCGGCGCAGCCGCTTCTCCAGCCAGCTCGCGAAGCTGGTGAGGATGAAGTTCAGGACGATGTAGATGAGCGCCACCACGATGAAGCTGGGAATGACGTTCGCGTAGAAGGACGCCATGGTCGCGCGAGAGTTGAGCAGCTCGGTGAACCCGATCATCACGCCGCCCAGGGCCGTGTCCTTCACGATGACCACGAGCTGGCTGACAATGGCCGGCAGCATGGCGGTGACGGCCTGCGGCAGCAGGATGGTCCTCATGGTCTGGTTCTTGCGCAAACCGATCGCCATGGCGGCCTCGTTCTGCCCCTTGGGCAGGGAGAGGATGCCGGCCCGTACGACCTCGGCGAGGACGGACGCGTTGTAGAGGACCAGACCGGTGACGACCGCGTACAGGGGGCGCTGCTCACTGGTGACGTTCGTCCAGCGGTCGTAGAACTCATTGGCGAACAGCATCAGCAGTAGAACCGGGATGGCTCGGAAGAACTCGACCACCCAGGCGGCGGGAAGCCGCACCCACCGGTGGTCGGAGAGGCGCGCGATGCCGAAGAACGCGCCGAGTGGAAGGGCGATCACCATGGCCAGTGCCGCTGCCTTCAGCGTGTCGGCGAGGCCGGGCAGCAGATAGGTGGTCCAGGCCTCCGACTGGGTGAACGGTTTCCACAGGGCCCACTCCAGCTGGCCCTTCTCGTCCATCGTGTCCCAGATGAACCACACGAGCAGCGCGAGCAGGACGACGAAGACCACCGAGATGATCAGATTGCGCCGCTTGGCGCGGGGGCCCGGAGCGTCGTAGAGAACGGAGCTCATCGCTTCACCGCCAGTCGCTTGCTCAGCCAACCGAGGAAGAGGCCGGTGGGCAGGGTCAGTACCACGAAACCGAAGGCGAAGACCGCGCCGATGAGGACCGTCTGAGCCTCGTTCTCGATCATTTCCTTCATCAGGTAGGCGGCCTCGGCCACGCCGATCGCGGCCGCCACGGTGGTGTTCTTCGTCAGGGCGATCAAGACGTTGGCCAACGGTCCGATGACCGAGCGGAAGGCCTGCGGCAGGATGATCAGCCGGAGGGTCTGGCTGAAGGTCAGTCCGATGGCACGGGCCGCTTCGGCCTGGCCGAGCGGCACGGTGTTGATGCCGGAACGAATCGCCTCACAGACGAAGGCCGCTGTGTAGGCGACCAGACCGAGGATCGCAAGGCGGAAGCCCTGGACCTTGAAGTCGGAGGCGCCCATCGTCACGCCGAAGATGTCGGCGAGGCCGAGCGAGGTGAAGATGATGATGACCGTCAGGGGGATGTTCCGGACGATGTTCACATAGGCCGTGCCGAACCCACGCATGAGCGGGACCGGGCTGACCCGCATCGCGGCCAGGAGGGTGCCCCAGACCAGGGAGCCGATGCCGGAGAGGAGGGTGAGTTTCACCGTCATCCAGAAGGCGCCCAACAGGGTCGGGTTGTCATAGTCAGAAAGAAAGTCGAACACGATCTCCCGCGCTTCCGGGTGGGTGGCGTACGTGGATAGCGCGGCGCGCCGCCGCCCTGATCGCGGTGGACGGCGGCGCGCCGGTGGACCCTTGCGCTACTTGACGATGACGCCGATCTTCGGCGCGGGCTCGTTCTTGTAGTTGGCCGGACCGAAGTTGTCGGTGACCGCCTTGTCCCAGGCCTTTTCCTTGACCATCTTCTCGAGGGCGGCGTTGATCTTGTTGACGGTCTCGGTGTCGCCCTTCTTCACACCGATGCCGTAGTTCTCGTTGCTCAGCTTGAGGCCGGCGAGCTTGAACTTGCCCTTGTACTGCTCCTGCGCGGCGTAGCCGGCGAGGATCGAGTCGTCCGTGGTCAGAGCGTCCACAGCACCGCTCTGGAGACCGGCGAGGCACTCCGAGTAGGTGCCGTTCTCCTTCAGGTTGGCCTTCGGGGCGAAGTCGTTCTTGACGTTCTGCGCCGAGGTGGAGCCCTGCACGGAGCAGAGGTTCTTGCCGTTGAGGTCGGTGGCCTCGGTGATGTCCGAGTCGGTCTTGACCAGCAGGTCCTGGTGTGCCAGCAGGTACGGCCCGGCGAAGTCGACCTTCTGCTTACGCTCGTCGGTGATCGAGTACGTCGCCGCGATGAACTTCACGTCGCCGCGGGCGAGCGCGTTCTCACGGTCGGCACTCTTGGTCTCGACCCACTCGATCTGGTTGGGCTCGTAGCCGAGCTCCTTGGCCACGTACGTAGCCACGTCCACGTCGAAGCCGGAGTAGCCGCCCGGCTCCTTGAGGCCGAGACCCGGCTGGTCGTACTTAATGCCGATCTTGATCTTGTCCCCGCCACCGGAGCCCGAGTTGCTGTCGCTGTCGCCGTCACCACCACAAGCAGTGGCGGTGATGGAGAGGACGATTGCAGCGGCGGCCGCGGCGGAGGCCTTGCGGAGCTTCATGGTGAACATCCTTTGTGTGAAGAAGAGATGCGTGCCGTCAGGAACGGCGGTGACGCAGGTCGTCGGGTGCGTGAAGCAGTCCGTCAGTGGTGCGTGGGGTGCACCTCGTCAGTGGTGCAGGATCTTGGACAGGAAGTCCTTGGCGCGGTCGCTGCGCGGGTTGCTGAAGAACTGGTCCGGCACAGCTTCTTCGACGATCTTGCCGTCCGCCATGAACACCACCCGATTGGCGGCCGAACGGGCGAAGCCCATCTCGTGGGTGACGACGATCATGGTCATGCCGTCGCGGGCGAGCTGCTGCATGACCTCCAGGACCTCGTTGATCATCTCCGGGTCGAGCGCCGACGTGGGCTCGTCGAAGAGCATGACCTTGGGGTCCATGGCCAGCGCACGGGCGATGGCCACACGCTGCTGCTGGCCGCCGGAGAGCTGGGCGGGGTACTTCTCCGCCTGGCTGCCCACGCCCACCCGGTCGAGCAGGGTGCGGGCCTTCTCCTCGGCCTTCTTCTTGTCGGTCTTGCGGACCTTGATCTGGCCCAGCATCACGTTCTCGAGCACGGTCTTGTGCGCGAAAAGGTTGAAGGACTGGAAGACCATTCCGACGTCGGCACGCAGCTTGGCCAGCGCCTTGCCCTCGGCGGGCAGGGGCTTGTCGTCGATCGTGATCGTGCCGGAGTCGATCGTCTCCAGGCGGTTGATGGTGCGGCACAGGGTGGACTTCCCGGACCCGGAGGGTCCGATGACCACGACGACCTCGCCGCGGGCGATCGTCAGATCGATGTCCTGGAGCACGTGCAACGCGCCGAAGTGCTTGTTCACGTTCTTCAGGACGACCAGCTCGCCGGTCGCGGCCACGTCTTCCTTGGCCACCGATACTTCGGTCATCGCTCTCAGGCTCCGTCCTCCTCGGTTTCGGAGGACAGTAATAACCGTATCCGACCTGCGTCATCAGTTCTGAGGGGAATCTGAGCATCACGATCCGATAGCAATCGGACACGTGTCGTAGCACTTGAGGTCGAGCACGTACCGGCTGGATAACGGAAGCCGTGAGCAACCGGAACCCACTTGACGGCGTCGTCGTCCATCAGCGTGACTTCCATGGTGCACGCGCGCGTGTGCACGCACTGTGTACCTATCTGAATCGTACGGCCGATGAACCGAAGGAGGCCGGGATGAGACTGCTCCTCGTCGAGGACGACAACCATGTCGCCGCCGCGCTGTCCGCGGTTCTGGCACGGCACGGTTTCGACGTCACGCACGCGCGTAGCGGCGAGGAGGCCCTCCAGGCGCTCGTCCCCGAGGGCAACGGCTTCGGTGTCGTCCTCCTCGACCTCGGCCTGCCCGACCAGGACGGTTACGAGGTCTGCGGCAAGATCCGCAAGCGCACCAGCACCCCGGTGATCATGGTCACCGCGCGCTCCGACGTCCGCTCCCGCATCCACGGCCTCAACCTCGGGGCCGACGACTACGTGGTGAAGCCGTACGACACCGGAGAGCTGCTCGCCCGGATCCACGCCGTCAGCCGGCGCACCGTTCCGGAGGACGCCGGGGCCGGCGGTGACGGAGTGCTGCGCCTGGGCGCCGTCCACATCGAACTGCCGACCCGCCAGGTCAGCGTGGACGGTTCGGTTGTCCAACTGACCCGTAAGGAGTTCGATCTCCTCGCGCTGCTCGCCCAGCGCCCCGGGGTGGTCTTCCGCAGGGAACAGATCATCAGTGAGGTGTGGCGTACGAGCTGGGAGGGGACGGGACGAACCCTTGAGGTGCATGTGGCGTCCCTGCGCGCCAAGCTGCGCATGCCGGCGCTGATCGAGACCGTGCGCGGCGTCGGCTACCGACTCGTCGCCCCGGCCTCGTAGCGGGCAAGGGTGCGCACTCGTCTCCTCCCGCTGCTGATCGTCCTGATGGCGGCGGTGCTGCTCGCCCTCGGCGTACCGCTCGCCGTCAGCCTGGCGTCGGCACACCAGCAGAAGGTGGTCGTCGACCGTATCGACGACACCGCGTACTTCGCGGCCATCGCGCGGCCCGCCGCCGACACCGCGACCGGCTCCCGCGACGACCTGCGCATCCTGAGCCGGGAACTCGAGAGCTACTACGAGGTCTACGGCATCCGGGCCGGTGTCTTCCTGCCCGACGACACGCCCCTGGCCACCGGCCCGACGACCTGGATCCTGCCCGATACCGGCGAAGAGCGCGACGCCTTCGAGGAGTCGCTGCTGAGCCGGCGCAGCCACGACCCCAAGCAGGTATGGCCCTGGCAGCGCAACCGCCTCGTCATCGCCTCGCCCGTCATCCGGGACGGTGACGTCGTCGCGGTCGTGGTCACCGACTCGCCCACCGGGCAGATGCGTTCGCGGATCCTGCACGGCTGGCTGATCATCGGCGCGGGGCTGACGGCCGCGATGCTGTTGGCCGTCGGGGCCGCCCTCAGGCTGACCGGCTGGGTGCTCAGACCGGTGCGCGTGCTGGACGTCACCACGCACGAAATCGCGAGCGGCCGCATTAAGTCACGCGTCGCGGTGGCCAGCGGGCCACCGGAACTCAGACGGCTGGCCCGGTCGTTCAACGAGATGGCGGACAACGTCGAGGACGTGCTGGAGCAGCAGCGCGCCTTCGTCGCCGACGCCTCGCACCAGCTGCGCAACCCGCTCGCGGCGCTTCTCCTGCGTATCGAACTGCTCGCCTTCGAACTCCCCGAGGGCAATGCCGAGATCGCCTCGGTGCAGGCCGAGGGCAAGCGCCTGGCGCAGGTCCTAGACGATCTGCTCGACCTCGCCCTGGCCGAGCACACCGAAGCCGACCTCCGGCTGACCGACGTCGGCGCGCTGACCGCCGAGCGCGTCGCGGCCTGGGCGCCGACGGCCGAGGCCAAGGGCGTACGGCTGGTGGGCACCTGCCCGCCCACCACAGCCTGGGTCGACCCGGTGGCGCTGTCCAGCGCGCTCGACGCCGTGATCGACAACGCGGTCAAGTTCACGCCGCAGGACGAGCGCGTCGAGGTGACCGTCGCGTCCAACGGCAGGACCTCCACGATCGAGGTGGCCGACAACGGCCCAGGCCTCACCGGCGAGGAGCTCGCCCGCATCGGCGACCGCTTCTGGCGCAGCGGCCGGCACCAGAACATCAAGGGCTCGGGCCTGGGCCTGTCGATCTCCCGGGCCCTGCTCGCCCCGGGCGGCGGCTCGATCGCGTACGGCCGTCACGAGCCGCACGGGTTGCGGGTGACGGTGACGGTGCCGAGGTCGGGGCCGAGGCCGTAGCGGGTGCGGCTGCGCGTGCGGGGGTGTGGCTGCGGCTGCGGCTGCGGCTGCGGGTGAGTGCGCGTGCGCGAGCGAGGTCGGCGGGTTCCTGTGGTCGCCTACGGCTGGTCCGGCGCGGCCTGCGCTACGCCTCGTCCGAGGCGGCGGGCTGAGCTACATGTGCTCCAAGGCAGCGGGCTGAGCTACGGCTGCTCCAAGGCGGCCTTCGCTACGACTGATACGACTGATCCAAGGTAGCCGTCGCTAGGGCTTCACCGAGCGGTAGTAACGCTTGGCGCCCTCATGCAGCGTCAGCGGGTCAGTGTAGATCGCCGTACGCAGGTCGACGAGTTGCGCGGAGTGGACGTGGGCGCCGATGCCGTCGCGGCTCTTGATCACTGTCCGGGTCAGCCATTCGGTGAGCCGGGGGTCCATGTCCTTGCGGGTGATCAGCAGGTTGGACACGGCGATCGTGGGCACCGTGGCACCGTCCTGGATGCTGGGGTAGGCCGATTCCGGCATGTTGGTGGCGCGGTAGAAGTGGGCCGCGTCCCCCTGGGCATGCACCTTGGCGACGAGGGCCGAGTCGATCGGCACGAACCGGAACGCGGACGTCTTGGCGATCTCCTCCAGGCCGCCCGTCGGCAGTCCGCCCGACCAGAAGAACGCGTCGAGCTCGTGCCCCAGCCGCTTCGGCCCGGTGTCGATGCCGTCCGACCTGGGTGTGATGTCCTTCTCCGGATCGATGCCGGCGGCCTCCAGCACGCGAGTGGCGATCAGCCGCACGCCGGAGTTGGGCAGCCCTATGGCCACCCGCTTGCCCTTCAGGTCCGCGACGGAGCGGATGTCCGAGTCCGGCGGGACGACGAGCTGCACATAGTCGTCGTACAGGCGGGCGACGCCGCGCAGCCGGTCGGTGACGGGCTTGCCGCCCATCTTGAAGGTGTCCACGGCGTCGGCGGCGGCGATCGTGAAGTCGGCCTCACCGGTCGCCACGCGTTCGACGTTCTCCTGCGACCCGGCGCTTGTCGTCAGCCGCACCTTGAGCTGCGGCATGTCCTTGGCGAGCTCCTCGCGCAGCAGCTCGCCGTACTCCTGGTAGACCCCCGCGCGCGTGCCGGTGCTGAACGTGATCGTCCCGCTCGGCGGGTCCTCACCGAGCGGCAGCACCCACCACAGCAGCAACCCGAGGGTCACGAGTCCGGCGGCCGCGCCCTCGAGGGCCCGGCGCCTGCTGATGCGGGTGAGTGCCTTGAACATGGGCGCGATCCTGCCAGCCGGTACGCGGTGCTGGCCAGGGCAGGGGTCACAGGGGCTGCCGCGCACCGGGGAGTGTCAGACCCGGCCGATACAGTCGCGGCATGAGTTCCTCTCCCGCCGACCTGGTCCGTGAATTCCACCTCGCCTTCGGCCTCGACGCCCGCAGAACGCCGACCGAGGTCTCCCCGGAACTCGCCGCCCACCGTGGAGAGCTGCTCGCCGAGGAGGCCGCGGAGGTCGCCGAGGTCGCCGTGACCGGCCCGCTCGACAAGCTCGCGCACGAGCTGGCGGACGTCGTCTACGTCGCGTACGGCACCGCCCTGGTCCACGGCATCGACCTCGACGCCGTGCTTTCCGAGATCCACCGCTCCAACATGACCAAGTTGGGCCCCGACGGCCGGATCTCCCGCAGAGCCGACGGCAAGGTTCTCAAGGGCGAGCACTACGAGGCGCCGGACGTGTCGGGCGTGCTGCGCCGGCAGGGATGGGCGGCTCCCGCGCGGTAGCTGTCTCCCCGCCGCTACAGCCGCCTTGGGCCGGGGCGACGGGTTCTCGCGACCGCATACCCTTGTCCCATGAGCAGCAGCGACCGGAGCCAGGCAGTGGACGTGAAGACATACGAGGTGCGCACCTACGGGTGCCAGATGAACGTCCACGATTCCGAGCGATTGTCCGGGCTGCTCGAAGACGCCGGTTACGTACGCGCGCCCGAGGGCTCAGACGGAGACGCGGACGTCGTCGTCTTCAACACCTGCGCGGTCCGCGAGAACGCCGACAACAAGCTGTACGGCAACCTCGGCCACCTCGCCCCGATGAAGACCAAGCGGCCCGGGATGCAGATCGCGGTCGGCGGCTGTCTCGCGCAGAAGGACCGCGACACCATCGTGAAGCGGGCGCCCTGGGTGGACGTCGTCTTCGGCACGCACAACATCGGCAAGCTCCCCGTCCTGCTGGAACGCGCGCGCGTGCAGGAGGAGGCGCAGGTCGAGATCGCCGAGTCGCTGGAGGCGTTCCCTTCGACGCTGCCGACCCGGCGCGAGAGTGCCTACGCGGCCTGGGTGTCGATCTCCGTCGGCTGCAACAACACCTGCACCTTCTGTATCGTCCCCGCCCTGCGCGGCAAGGAGAAGGACCGCCGCCCCGGCGACATCCTCGCCGAGGTCGAGGCGCTGGTCGCCGAGGGAGTCAGCGAGATCACGCTGCTCGGCCAGAACGTCAACGCGTACGGCTCCGACATCGGCGACCGCGAGGCGTTCAGCAAGCTGCTGCGGGCCTGCGGGACCATCGAGGGCCTGGAGCGCGTCCGCTTCACCTCGCCGCACCCGCGCGACTTCACGGACGATGTGATCGCGGCGATGGCCGAGACCCCGAACGTGATGCCGCAGCTGCACATGCCGCTCCAGTCCGGCTCGGACACGGTCCTCAAGGCGATGCGCCGCTCCTACCGCCAGGAGCGCTACCTGGGCATCATCGAGAAGGTCCGCGCCGCCATCCCGCAGGCCGCGATCACCACCGACATCATCGTGGGCTTCCCGGGCGAGACCGAGGAGGACTTCGAGCAGACGCTGCATGTCGTCCGCGAGGCGCGTTTCGCCCAGGCCTTCACCTTCCAGTACTCCAAGCGCCCCGGCACCCCCGCGGCCACCATGGAGAACCAGATCCCCAAGGCGGTCGTCCAGGCGCGCTACGAGCGTCTCGTCGCCCTCCAGGAGGAGATCTCCTGGGACGAGAACAAGAAGCAGATCGGCCGCACCGTCGACCTGATGGTCGCCGAGGGCGAGGGCCGCAAGGACGGTGCCACGCACCGCCTGTCCGGCCGCGCCCCCGACAACCGACTGGTCCACTTCACCAAGCCGGATCAGGAGGTCCGGCCCGGCGACGTGGTGACCGTCGAGATCACGTACGCCGCCCCCCACCACCTCCTCGCCGAGGGCGCCGTCCTGAGCGTGCGCCGCACGCGCGCGGGGGATGCCTGGGAGAAGCGCAACGCCGCCGAGGCCACCAAGGCCGCGGGGGTCATGCTGGGGCTGCCCAAGGTGGGCGTGCCCGAGCCGCTGCCGGCCGCCACCGGGGGCTGTGCCATCGACTGACGGAGCCCGGAGAGCGGACCGCGAGGGGGCGTGCACATGGCTCAGTGGGTGGTCGTGGAGGAGTTCGAGGACAGGCTTCGGCCGATCGAGCGGTTCGAAGGAACCGTCGTGGAGGCACGCCGCAGGCTCTACGAGACCGCGTGCACCCACAAGTTCAGCGAAGGGCTGCAACAACGGCGTCGCGAGGTGTTCCGCGTGCACGACGACATGTACTTCGTTGAGGTCAAGGGCGGTCTGGGCACCTACCGCCTGCGGTACTGGCTCGCGGAGCGCGTGTGGGGCACGGAGGCCGCCTCCTAGCCCGGGAGGCCTGACCGAAGCAGCCTCCTGTATGCCGTCGCCGGGGCGCCTCCGGGGCCGCGCAGTAGGCTGCCGATCATGCTTGTCGCTGCCGCCGTCTGCCCCTGCCCGCCTCTCCTCGTGCCCCACGTCGCCGCGGGTGCCGCGCCCGAGCTGGACGCCGCGCGGGCAGCCTGTACGGATGCGCTGGGCCTGCTCGCCGCCGCCCGACCGGACCGGCTGGTGGTCGTGGGGCCCGCAGAGGGCAGCGCGGCGCGGACTTATCCGCAGGGGACACGGGGCACGTTCCGCGGCTTCGGTGTGGACATCGACGTACGGCTGGGCCGCTGCGAAGGTCAGGACGACGGCGACACGGCCGATCCGGCGCTTTCGGAGCTCCGGCTTCCGTCCTCGCTCGCCGTCGCCGCATGGCTGCTGGAGCGGACCGGCTGGTCGGACGCCCCGATCGAGGGACTCGGGGTGGGGGAACCTCTTGAGGCCGAGCGGTGTATTGAAATCGGAAGGGACATCGCCGCCCGGGCCGAGCGGGTGGCAGTGCTGGTGATGGGCGACGCCAGCGCCTGTCGCACGCTCAAGGCGCCTGGGTACCTCGACGAGCGAGCGGCACCGTTCGACGCGTCTGTCGCGCGTGCGCTCGGCGACGCGGACGTGGCCGCCCTCAAGGCTCTGGACACGGGGCTCGCGCACGAGCTGAAGGCGTCGGGCCGGGCTCCTTGGCAGGTCCTCGCGGGCGCCGCGGAGGGGGAGGGGCTCTCGGGCACCTTGCTGTTCGAGGACGCGCCGTACGGGGTGGGCTACCTGGTCGCGACCTGGTCGTAGCGCGCCGACCCAGGAAGCCGACGTCGAAAGGTTTCCGAAAACGGCGGACGGCCGGGAGCCGTCAAGCTCCGCGGCCGTCCGTCGATGTGCCGTTCAGGTGGTCGGCGGGGGTGCGTCCGGCGGCGGTGTGCTGCTGCCGGTCGCCGTGTCGTTCCCCTTGTGCGCGAGTCGGTCCATGGCGCCCTTGGCCTTGCCCGTGCCCGTGTGGATCTTGTTGCTGTACTTGCCCTTGGTCTTCTCGTCGACGACCTTCGCAGCCTTCTCGAGACCGTGGTGGATCTTGCCCTCGTGCCGCTGCGCGAGGCCGGAGACCTTGTCCTTCGCCGGGGCGAGTTTGGCTTTCAAATTGTCCTTCAGACCCATCGTTCACCTTCCCGCGCGGGGCAGTTACGTGCGGGCGCCCTCGCCGGCCTCGCTGTCGGCCGCTTCGTCGGCAGACTGCTGCTTGGGGATTTCGACGCCGTCGTCGGCGCCGCTCTCGACGGACTCCGCCGCCGTCGGTTCCGCCGCGTCCTCGGCCTTGGTCTCAGCCGACCCCTTCGCCTCCGCCGCCTCTTCCGCCGCGGGCTCGGCCGTTGGTGTGTCGGCCTGAGCCTCGACGGTTGACGCCTCCTCCGTGGCCTTCGACCGTCGGAAAAGTCGTGCGAAAACGCCCATATCCACTCCATACGTTACTCGTGCGGGCGAAATCCCGCGTCGTCCGGTGCGTCCGTTTGCGCCCCCGGGCCGCCGCCTCCGTGAAACCGGCGGCGAAAACCTCGCAACAGGCAACGACCCCGCGCGTGTGCCGTCACGTAACTCGTTCGAGTCCACCCCGTGAGGTTTGCGAGACTGGGGCGGTGAGCAGCGCACCCCCCGCCCCCCGCGTCATTGCCGTAGTCGGACCCACCGCGGCCGGAAAGTCCGATCTGGGCGTCTTCCTGGCCCGGCAACTCGGCGGCGAGGTCGTCAACGCCGACTCCATGCAGCTCTACCGAGGGATGGACATCGGCACCGCCAAGCTGACGCCCCAGGAGCGGGACGGCGTTCCGCACCATCTCCTGGACATCTGGGACGTGACGGTCACGGCGTCCGTCGCCGAGTACCAGCGGCTCGCACGGGAACGGATCGACGCGCTGCTCACCGAGGGGCGCTGGCCGATCCTGGTCGGCGGCTCGGGGCTGTACGTCCGTGGCGCCGTCGACAACCTGGAGTTCCCCGGCACCGACCCCGAGGTCAGGGCCCGGCTGGAGGAGGAGCTCGCGCTGCGCGGCTCCGGGGCGCTGCACGCCCGTCTGGCCGCCGCCGACCCCGAGGCGGCGCAGGCCATCCTGCCCAGCAACGGCCGCCGTATCGTCCGCGCTCTCGAAGTGATCGAGATCACCGGCAAGCCCTTCACCGCCAACCTCCCCGGCCATGACTCGGTCTACGACACGGTCCAGATCGGCGTCGACGTGGCCCGCCCGGAGCTGGACGAGCGCATCACGCGCCGGGTCGACCGGATGTGGGACGTCGGGCTCGTGGACGAGGTGCGCGCGTTGGAGGCGCAGGGATTGCGTGAGGGGCGTACGGCTTCACGCGCGCTCGGCTACCAGCAGGTGCTCGCGGCGCTCGCCGGGGAGTGCACCCTGGAAGAGGCGCGGTCCGAGACCGTACGTGCCACCAAGCGGTTCGCGCGCCGCCAGGATTCATGGTTCAGGCGCGACCCGCGGGTGCACTGGCTGAGTGGGGCTGCGGCGGATCTCACAGAACTTCCGCATCTCGCATTGGCGTTGGTCGAACGACCGGTTACAGCCTGATCACGTGATGGCATCGGGACGCTCCGGCCGTCATCCGTGCCTGCGGTGCCATGCCATCATCGAGCTTCGATCGACCAAGTGGAGTCCGAGTTGGGAGGGCGCGTGGCGATGGAGGCCGGCCCTCGCGACACCGCACAAGGCACTGAGAACGTCACCGCTGACCGGGACGAACCGGAGCGCGACGGCGACCGCCTGAGCCCCGACGGGCCGGACGGGATCGACGAGACCGAGGGCGGTGTCACCGACGACGGCCCCGAGCCCGAGGAGATGTACGCGAGCGGCCCGGAGGTCGAGGTCGAGCTGCGCCCGCAGCGCCGACTGCGTATCTGGCAGCTCGCGCCCATCGTGTCCCTGGCCGCGGTCGGCTCCCTGATGTTCGCCTTCCCGCTGGCCTTCGACTTCGGCGACAGCGGGGCCGTGATCGCCATGCTGGGGCTGCTGATCTGCTCCTGCGCGGCCGGCTGGGGCATGATGGCCGCCCGCCGGGTCGGCTACACCTGGCCAGGGCTGCCCCAGCGGGGTTCCGGCCGCAGACCGGACTGGCGGGTCGTGCTGGCGTACGTCCTGCTCGTCGCCGCGATCGTCGTGCTGGCCGTGTGGCGCGTGGCTCGCCTGCGCTGAGGGCCGTCCTTACGGGTCTGTCGTAGCGGCACCGTACGATCGAGGAATGAGCACGCGGATCGCCTTCCTCAAGGGTCACGGCACCGAGAACGACTTCGTGATCGTCCCGGACCCCGAGAACGTCATCGACCTCCCTCCGGCCGCCGTCGCCGCCCTGTGCGACCGCCGCGCGGGCATCGGTGGTGACGGGCTGCTGCACGTCGTGCGGTCCGCGGCGCACCCCGAGGCCAAGGACATGGCGGCCGAGGCCGAGTGGTTCATGGACTACCGCAACGGCGACGGCTCGATCGCGGAGATGTGCGGCAACGGCGTGCGCGTGTTCGCGCGCTACCTCCAGCGTGCCGGTTATGCCGCCGAGGGCGATCTCGCGGTCGCCACGCGCGGAGGCGTGAAGACCGTGCACATCGCCAAGGACGGAGACGTCACCGTCGGCATGGGCAAGGCGCTGCTCCCCGCAGGGGACGTCACGGTCAGTGTCGGTGAGCGCAGCTGGCCCGCGCGGAACGTGAACATGGGCAACCCGCACGCGGTCGCCTTCGTGGACGACCTGGCGCACGCCGGCGACCTGTACTCGGCACCGCCGTTCAGCCCGGCCTCGGCCTACCCCGACGGGGTCAACGTCGAGTTCGTGGCCGACCGGGGCCCCCGGCACGTCGCGCTGCGCGTGCACGAGCGCGGTGCCGGCGAGACCCGGTCGTGCGGCACGGGCGCGTGTGCGGTCGCCGTGGCCACCGCGCGCCGGGACGGGGCCGACCCGGCGGCCACCGGCGCCCCCGTGACGTACACCGTCGATGTGCCCGGCGGCACCCTGGTGATCACCGAGCGACCCGACGGCGAGATCGAGATGACCGGCCCGGCGGTGATCGTGGCCGAGGGAGAGATCGACGCCGAGTGGCTGGAAACGTTCGTTCGCTGAACGGTTTCGTGGCGCGGCATCAGAGTCGCGGGCCGGGCGTGGCTTGAGAGAGGCGCCGTCGGGACCCCAGGTTGTTCGAGATCACGAACGGCAGCTGGCTGTCTGGCGCAAAAACGTATACCCGCACACCCTCGCTCGAATGGGTGATCCGTTTCACGCTCGGCGAGAGGCGGTCAGTCGCACGTGATGGGCTCGGTAGCATCAAGCACCGGCCCGGACGGGGGAGATGTCGCCATCCCCTGAGCCGTGTCCGCCATGGGGCACCCCGTTCGCCGGTCCACGCAGCCGGAGGTGCCCATGAGTGCGGAGGCCACGAATTCCGCGACGCCAGGCCCGGTAGCAGGCTCTGTGACGCCTGCGGTGCCGCGCAGGAAGGCCCGTGCCCGCCTCGACCTGCGCCGCCTCGGCCGGGCGGCGTTGCTCGGCCCCGCCTCGCGCGGCCGGCTGCCCGACGCGATCAGCCATGTCGTCGACGCCCACCGAGCCCACCACCCCGACGCGGACCTCGAACCACTGCGCCGCGCCTATGTGCTGGCCGAGTCCTCGCACCGCGGCCAGATGCGCAAGAGCGGCGAGCCGTACATCACGCACCCGCTCGCGGTGACCCTGATCCTCGCCGAACTCGGCGCCGAGACCACGACCTTGACGGCCTCTCTGCTGCACGACACCGTCGAGGACACCGACGTGACGCTCGATCAGGTCGGCGAGCAGTTCGGCGCGGAGGTCCGCTTCCTCGTCGACGGCGTCACGAAGCTGGAGAAGGTCGACTACGGTGCCGCCGCCGAGCCCGAGACCTTCCGCAAGATGCTCGTCGCCACCGGGAACGACGTCCGCGTGATGTCGATCAAACTCGCCGACCGGCTGCACAACATGCGCACCCTCGGCGTGATGCGCCCCGAGAAACAGGCCCGCATCGCCAAGGTGACCCGTGACGTGCTCATCCCGCTGGCCGAGCGGCTCGGCGTCCAGGCGCTCAAGACGGAACTGGAAGACCTGGTCTTCGCGATCCTGCACCCCGAGGAGTACGAGCACACCCGGGAGCTGATCGTCGGCAACGCCTCACGCGACGACGATCCGCTCGCGGAGATGGCCGACGAGATGCGCAAGGTACTGCGCGAGGCCGACATCCAGGCCGAAGTCCTCATCCGGCCGCGGCACTTCGTCTCCGTGCACCGCGTGTCCCGCAAGCGCGGCCGGCTGCGCGGCGCCGACTTCGGGCGGCTCCTGGTCCTGGTGAACGAGGACGCGGACTGTTACGGCGTGCTGGGCGAACTGCACACCTGTATGACGCCGGTCGTCTCGGAGTTCAAGGACTTCATCGCCGTACCCAAGTTCAACCTGTACCAGTCGCTGCACACGGCGGTCGCCCGCGCGGACGGCCAGGTCACCGAAGTCCTCATCCGCACCCACCAGATGCACAAGGTCGCCGAGGCCGGTGTCGTCGCGCTCGGCAATCCCTACGCCTCTCCTTCCGAGGAGCAGGCCACTGCCGGCGACGGCGAGCGCGTGGACCCCACGCGCCCCGGCTGGCTCTCCCGCCTCCTCGACTGGCAGGAGGCCGCCCCCGACCCGGACACCTTCTGGTCCACCCTGCGCGAGGACCTCGCCCAGGACCGCGAGATCACCGTCTTCCGGCCCGATGGCGGCACCCTGGGGCTGCCCGAGGGCGCGACCTGTGTGGACGCCGCCTACGCGCAGTACGGCGAGGACGCGCACGCGTGCATCGGCGCCCGCGTCAACGGCCGCCTGGCGACCCTCAGCACCGTTCTGCGGGACGGCGACACCGTCCAGCTCCTCATGGGCCAGGACCCGGCTTCGGAGCCCTCCAGGGAGTGGCTGGAGCACGCTCACACGCCGGCTGCGCGGATCGCCATCCAGCGGTGGCTGGCCGCTCATCCCTCACAAGGGGCTGCGGAGGCCAAGGACGCCGGGGTGGCCTTCCGGGGGGCGGCGGACGGGGGCATGAACCAGACGGCTGCCTCGGAGGGGGCCGCCGTGCGGCTGGGGGCGGAGGGCCCGGTCGGCCGGTCCGAGGGCGGTGACGTACTCGTCGACCGTCCTGGCGCGACCGTACGCCTCGCCGGCTGCTGCACCCCCGTACCGCCCGACGAGGTCACCGGATTCGCCGTGCGCGGGGGAGTGGTGACGGTCCATCGAGTCGAGTGCTCCGCGGTCACGCGTATGAAGGGCACCGGGCGCGCGGAGGTCGGCGTGCGCTGGGGGGAGATCACCGAGTGCCGGGTCACCCTGGTCGCCGAATCGTTCGTTCGCCCCCACCTCCTGGCGGACCTCACGGAGGCCATGGCCCTGGAGGGCGCGGAGATCGTCTCGGCGACGGTCGAACCCCCGACGCAACAGCGCGTGCGCCACACCTACACCGTCCAACTGCCGGACGCGGCGCTGCTGCCGGGGCTCATGCGGGCGATGCGGAACGTGGGGGGCGTGTACGACGTGAGCCGGGCGCAGCCGCAGACCCAGGGGGCGTGAGTAGGGAGCGTACGCGGGGGCGTGGGGATGTGAGGGTGCGACGCGGGGGCGTGAAGCCACGGGGTGCTCCAGCGGCTGCACCCACCTGACATACCCGTTCGAGTGGGCCGGTCGCGCGTCGTCGACGCCTCGCACGCGCGCGCTGATAGCCGTGGTGCATGCTGCTCACCCCCCGCACCGAGGCTCAGCGACCAGTCCCTGGCGCTCCTCGCACCCGTCCCGGAACCCGTCGACGGGCCCAGGCGTCCGCCCTGGTCGCCCTCGCCGCGTCCTTCGGCCTCCTCGCCGCGAGCGCCCCGGCCGAACCCCTGGGCGTCGGCGACCGCCTCTTCCCGCACCTGGGCAACCCCGGCTACGACGTGGCCTCGTACGACCTCGCCTTCACCTACTCCGGCACGAACAGCAAACCCCTCCAGGCCGTCACCACGATCGACGCCTGGACGACGAAGGACCTGGACCGCGTCAACCTGGACTTCGCCCACGGCAAGGTCGAGTCCGTCGAGGTCGACGGGACGCCCGCGACGTTCCGCAGCGCCGGTGAGGACCTGGTCGTCACGCCCGAGGAGCCGTTGGCCGACGGCAGCTGGACGCAGATCACCGTGCGGCACACCAGCGACCCCGTGTACGGCAAGACCCGGGAGGGCGGCTGGGTGCGGACCACGGACGGCCTCGCCATGGCCAACCAGGCTGACGCCGCCCATGTCGTGTTCCCGTGCAACGACCACCCCTCCGACAAGGCGATGTTCACCATCCGGGTCACCGCCCCCAACGGCTACACAGCCGTCGCCAACGGCCTGCCGACCGGCGTGGACCGCGCGGGCGGCTCGACGACCTGGACGTACCGCACCCGGCACCCCATGGCCACCGAACTCGCCCAGGTGTCCATCGGCCGCTCCGAGATCGTGCACCGCACCGGGCCGCACGGACTGCCCCTCCGGGACGTCGTGCCCGCCAAGGACCGCAAGCAGCTCGAACCGTGGCTGAAGAAGACCCCGGGCCAGATCTCCTGGATGGAGAGCAAGGTCGGGCGCTACCCCTTCGAGACGTACGGCCTGCTCATGGCCGATGCCGCCACCGGTTTCGAACTCGAGACGCAGACGCTCTCCCTCTTCGAGCGAGACCTCTTCACCGAGTCCGCCTTCCCGAAGTGGTACATCGAGTCGATCATGGTGCATGAGCTGGCGCACCAGTGGTTCGGCGACAGCGTCAGCCCGCGCGCCTGGTCCGACCTGTGGCTCAGCGAGGGGCACGCCACCTGGTACGAGACCCTGTACGCGGCAGAGAAGGCGGGCCGGCCGATGGAGGCGCGGATGAAGGCCGCGTACGCCGCCTCCGACCGCTGGCGTGCGGCCGGCGGGCCTCCGGCGGCGCCCAAGGTGGCGGCCGCCGGCCAGAAGAACGGGATCTTCCGGCCGAACGTCTACGACGGCGCGTCCCTGGTCCTGTACGCCCTCCGCCAGGAGATCGGCGCCCCGGCGTTCGAGCGCCTGGAACGCGCCTGGGTGCAGCGCTACAAGGACCGTTCCGCCACCACCGCGGACTTCGTCGCGCTGGCGGAGGACATCTCCGGACGCCACCTCGACGGCTTCATGCACGCCTGGCTGTACGGCGAGAAGACCCCGCCGATGCCCGGCAAGCCGGAGTGGAAGCCGGCGGACCCGACGAAGCCGGCCGGGCAGACGGCAAGCGGGAAGACGGCTGGAAAGAAGGCCGGTAAGAAGGTCAGTAAGACGGCCGCCGGCAAGACGGCCGCCGGCAAGACGGCCGCCGGCAAGACGGCCGCCGGCAAGACGGCCGCCGGCAAGACGGCCGCCGGCAAGACGGCCGCCGGCAAGACGGCCGCCGGGAAGAAGGCGACCGGCGAATAAGGCGGTGACGAGACGGGCCGTGCCGTGCGACCATCTTCAGGTCGGCACGGCACGGTGCGCGGGAATCTCCCGGGGTCCTCGTGCGTTGTGGGTAGTGACGGAAAGTTTCCGGCCGCTACGGACCTGCTCCGAAGGGCCAGAACCACTGCCGCCGTCGCCGCACACGGATTCCCCATCGACGTAAGGACCCAATGACCTCCTCTTCTTCTTCCCCTTCCCAGGACACGCAGCGCTTCGCGCACACCTATCCCGAAGGTCTTCGGGCCGATGCCCTGATGGAAGAGGACGTCGCCTGGAGCCACGAGATCGACGGAGACCGGGACGGCGACCAGTTCGACCGCTCCGAGCGCGCGGCTCTGCGCCGCGTCGCAGGCCTCTCCACCGAGCTCGAGGACGTCACCGAGGTCGAGTACCGCCAGCTCCGCCTGGAGCGGGTCGTGCTCGTCGGTGTCTGGACCTCCGGGACCGTGCAGGACGCGGACAACTCCCTCGCGGAGCTCGCCGCCCTCGCGGAGACCGCGGGCGCACTCGTGCTCGACGGCGTGATCCAGCGCCGAGACAAGCCCGACGCGGCCACCTTCATCGGTTCCGGCAAGGCCCTGGAGCTGCGCGACATCGTCGTCGAGTCCGGCGCCGACACCGTCATCTGTGACGGTGAGCTCAGCCCGGGCCAGCTCATCGCCCTCGAAGACGTCGTCAAGGTCAAGGTCATCGACCGTACGGCCCTGATCCTCGACATCTTCGCCCAGCACGCCAAGTCCCGAGAGGGCAAGGCGCAGGTCGCGCTCGCGCAGATGCAGTACATGCTGCCGAGGCTGCGAGGCTGGGGTCAGTCGCTGTCCCGGCAGATGGGCGGCGGCAAGGGCGGCGGCCTCGCCACCCGTGGTCCCGGTGAGACCAAGATCGAGACTGACCGGCGTCGTATCCGCGAGAAGATGGCGAAGATGCGCCGGGAGATCGCGGACATGAAGACCGGCCGCGAGATCAAGCGCCAGGAGCGCAAGCGCCACAAGGTGCCCTCGGTCGCCATCGCGGGCTACACCAACGCCGGCAAGTCCTCCCTGCTCAACCGCCTCACGGGCGCGGGCGTGCTGGTCGAGAACGCCCTGTTCGCGACCCTCGACCCGACCGTGCGCCGGGCCGAGACCCCGGGCGGACGGCTGTACACGCTGGCCGACACGGTCGGCTTCGTACGCCACCTGCCGCACCACCTGGTCGAGGCGTTCCGCTCCACCATGGAGGAGGTCGGCGAGTCCGACCTGATCCTGCACGTGGTGGACGGCTCGCACCCGAACCCGGAGGAGCAGCTGGCCGCCGTACGCGAGGTGATCAGGGACGTCGGCGCGACCGACGTACCGGAGATCGTCGTGATCAACAAGGCGGACGCGGCCGATCCGCTGACGCTCCAGCGGCTGATGCGGATCGAGAAGCGCTCCATCGCGGTCTCGGCCCGCACCGGCCAGGGCATCGACGAGCTGCTCGCGCTCATCGACGACGAGCTGCCCCGCCCGTCCGTTGAGATCGAGGCGCTCGTGCCGTACACGCACGGCAAGCTGGTCGCCCGCGCCCACACCGAGGGCGAGGTGATCTCCGAGGAACACACCCCGGAGGGCACGCTGCTCAAGGTGCGGGTGCACGAGGAACTGGCGGCGGATCTCGCGCCGTACGTTCCGGCTCCGACCGCCTGAGCTGTGCCGTAGATACGCCAGCCACTGCGCCGTAGATACGCCGAAGGCCCGCCCTCTGCGTGAGGGGGCGGGCCTTCGGCGTATGCGCGGGTGTCAGCGACCGCCGTACGTCTTGCTCATGTACTGGTACACCGACTCGGCACCCGCTCCCAGCTGCGGGCCCGCGAGCCAGGTGTTGTCCTCAGGGCCGATCGACGTGTTCGACACCAGCTTGGTCTCGCCGTCCACCACCCGGAACCAGCCGCCACCGGACGAACCGCCGGTCATGGTGCAGCCGATGCGGTACATCGTCGGCAGGGTCGTGCTCAGCGAGAACCGGCCCGGCTGGTCGAGGCACTTGAACATCCGCAGACCGTTGTACGGCGGCGCCGCCGGGTAGCCCCAGGCGCCCATCGTGCCGGCCTCGGTCGCCGACGGCGCGGAGAAGTCCACGTCGAGGGCGGCGCCGACCGTCTCCTCGAGCGACTTGGAACCCTGCTCCGGCTTCACATGCAGCACGGAGTAGTCGTACGCGGCACCCGCGCCACCGGTCTCCGAACCGCCCTGGATCCACTCGTTGGACGTCGAGACCCAGTCCGCCCACCAGTTGCCGTACGGGGCGATCTCGGTGGTGTTCGCGTTGCTCAACTGCGCCGCGGACTTGCCGAGGTCGTTGTACGCCGGGACGAAGACGATGTTGCGGTACCAGCCGCCGTTGCCACCGGCGTGCACACAGTGGCCGGCTGTCCACACGAGGTTGGACTTGCCGGGGTGGTTGACGTCCTTGATGACCGTGCCGGAGCAGACGGCAGGGCCGTCGGGGGAGTCGAAGAAGACCTTGCCGACCGGGGCCGCGTTGTCGTGGTACGGCGTCTTCTCGGCCGTGGCCTGCACGGGGGCGGGCTCCGGATCGCTCAGGCCCTGGTCGGCGGAGGCGTCCTGCGTGGTGACCGTCTTGTTGGCCTCCTTGGCGGACTGCATCCGATCGGGCTTCCAGAGGCCCTCGATCACCGGGTTGACGAAGTCCTTGGCCTCACTCAGCCACTTGTCCTTGTCCCAGTCCTTCCAGCCGCCGCTGGTCCACTTGTCGACATCGATGCCGTGCTCCTTGAGCTTGTCCGCGATGTCGGTCGGGATCTGGATCTTGCCGTCGCCGATTCCGTCGGCGGCCTGGGACGCGGCGGCATCGGCCTTGTCGCTCGCCGCCTGCTCCACCGAGCCGCCACAGGCGGTCGCGGTGAGCGTGAGGGCGGCGACGAGGCCTGTGGCAGCGAGGGCGGAGCGCCGCCTGCGGCGTGGAGCTGTGGGCATGTGTGTGGAACGCATGGTGCGGTAACCCCCGTTGAAGCGTGCTGAGCTGAGCTGTGGTGCCTGATGTCAGGCACCGATCACGAACGTCGGTACGGGTCGCTAGGCCAGGTACTGGTCATGGAGGGGCCGTGCACGCTCTCGTGTCGACCCCTCGGACGCGACACCCCACTATGCCCGGGGAGTTGAGGGTGAACGGCGGTGAGGCGGTGAAGGTTTCTCCCCCGCCCCACCGCCGCCGATGCCCAAGGTGCCGCGGTCAGTTTCAGCCGCCGGCTTCCGGTTCAGCCACGGGGCTTCCGGCCGACGTCACTGACCGGCGAACTTGTCGCTCACCTTGTCGAAGATGCCGTTGGCCTCCTTGCCCAGCCGCGGGCCCGCCAGCCAGCCCGACTCCACCGGGCCGATGGAGGTGTTGGAGACCAGCGCAGGCTTGCCGTCCGAGCCCTTCGCGACCCAGCCGCCGCCAGAAGAACCGCCGGTCATGGTGCAGCCGATGCGGTACATCGTCGGGTCCGATGCCTTGAGCGACAGCCTGCCCGGCTTGTCCTGGCACTGGTACAGCTTCTGGCCGTCGAACGGCGCGGCCGCCGGATAGCCGATCGCCTTGATGCTGTCCACGTCGGGGACAGCGGGCGCGTTGAAGTCCACCGGCAGGGCCGAACCGACCATCTCCTCCAGGGACTTGCCGTTGCTGCCCTCCTCCGGCTTCACATGCAGCACGGCGAAGTCGTACGACGCACCGTCCCCGCCCGTCGCACCGCCCTGCGCGATCCACTGGTCCGAGGTCTGCGCCCAGTCGGCCCACCAGACGCCGTACGGAGCGACCTGCTCCCGCTTGGCGTTCTTGATCTCCGCGGCCGACATGCCCGCGTCGTTGTAGGACGGCACGAACGCGATGTTGCGGTACCAGCCGCCGCTCTTGCCGGCGTGCACGCAGTGACCGGCCGTCCAGACCATGTTGGACTTCCCGGGGTTGGCCGGGTCCTGAACGACCGTCGCCGAGCAGACCATCGTGCCTTCGGGGGAGTCGAAGAACACCTTGCCCGCCTCGGGCGCGTTGGCGTGGTACGACGTCGGCACGGCCTGGGCGTCCACGGGCTCCGGCGTCGGGTCGGTCACACCCTGGTCACCGGAGAGGTCGCTGTCGTCGACGCCCCGGTCCGGATCCTCGGCGTCCCGCATACGGTCCGGGTCCCACAGCCCCTCGATGATCGGGTTGACGTAGTCCTGCGCCTCGCGGAGCCAGTCGTCCTTGTCCCACTGCTTCCAGGCGCCGTCCTTCCACTTGTCGATGTCGATCCCGTGCTCTTTGAGCTTGTCCTTGATGTCGTCCGGGATCGTGATCTTGCCCTCGCCCCCGGCCGCCGCGGACGGGGTGGCCGCGCCGCCGGCCTCGGCGTCCCCCGACTCGCAGGCCGTGACGGTGAAGGCCAGCGCCGCGGCCAGCGCGACCACGGGGAGCGGGGAGGTTGTGCGGCGCGTGTTCCTCCCTCGACGAGCGGTGAACGACGGCCGTATCGAACGCATGATCTGACTCCCCCTGGGGTGACGGTACTTGGCGCCGCGGCTGTGCGCTCCCGTGGATCCATCGCTGGTCCGGCGGGGTCACGGCGCGTTGGGACGGCACCACACACTATGCGCTCGCTGTGGGGGAGTTCCGACGGAACGGCAACGGTTCCGTCACGGCAAGGATCTTGAAGCAACCCGTAACCCGCGTAACGGTCCGGGGTTGGTAGCGGTGGGGGGCCTGCTGTCTGTGTGCGGTCCCCAGTGCCCAGTTCCCCGGAGTTTCGAGTGGACGCTCGCGGGGCTTCGTATGTCGGGTCGGGCGAGGATGCGAGAGGCCTGCTCGCCCCTGGACAGCGGGAGGACAGGGAGCCATGGCAGTGACCGAATCCGTGCGCGGGGAAACTTCCGAATCGACGGGGCCACACCCGGTGCACGAGGGGATCCTGCGGCGGCAGTCGGCGCGCGAATCGGCGGCACGCACCTACGCGCGTGCCCTGCCCATCGTGCCGGTGCGGGCGCGCGGACTGACCATCGAGGGAGCCGACGGCCGCCGCTACCTGGACTGCCTGTCCGGCGCCGGGACGCTGGCGCTCGGACACAACCACCCCGTGGTCCTCGAGGCCATCCGCAAAGTCCTGGACTCGGGCGCACCGCTGCACGTCCTGGACCTGGCGACCCCCGTCAAGGACGCCTTCATCACCGAGCTGTTCCACACCTTGCCGCCCGGCCTCGCCGGCCACGCGCGGGTGCAGTTCTGCGGCCCGGCCGGCACCGACGCGGTGGAGGCCGCGTTCAAGCTCGTCCGGGCCGCCACCGGACGCAACGGAATCCTCGCCTTCAGCGGCGCCTATCACGGGATGACCGCCGGAGCGCTCGAAGCGTCCGGGGGCGCCTTCGACGTACGGGTCGCGCGCCTGCCCTACCCACAGGACTACCGCTGCCCCTTCGGCGTCGGCGGCGAACGCGGCGCCGAACTCGCCGCCCGCTGGACCGAGTCCGTCCTCGAAGACCCCAAGTCGGGAGTGCCCCATCCCGCCGGGATGATCCTCGAACCCGTCCAAGGCGAGGGTGGCGTGATCCCCGCGCCGGACGGCTGGCTGCGGCGCATGCGGCAGATCACCGCCGACCGCTCCATCCCACTGATCGCCGACGAGGTCCAGACAGGGGTCGGGCGCACCGGTGCCTTCTGGGCCGTGGAGCACAGCGGCGTCACCCCCGACGTCATGGTCCTCTCCAAGGCCATCGGCGGCAGTCTGCCCCTGGCGGTCATCGTCTACCGCGACGAACTCGACGCCTGGCAACCCGGCGCGCATGCCGGAACGTTCCGCGGAAACCAGCTCGCCATGGCCGCCGGCACAGCGACCCTCGCCTACGTCCGCGAGAACCGGCTCGCCGAGCGGGCGGCCGAACTGGGCTCGCAGATGCTGAGTCAACTCCGGGAACTCGCAGGAGAGTTCACCTGCATCGGCGATGTGCGGGGGAGAGGGCTGATGATCGGGGTCGAGGTGGTGGAGCCGGTTGAATCGGCGCGGAGTGAGGGGTCGCGGACGGCGAACAGGGCGGCGCTTGAGGGGGCGGGCAGCGGGCCGGGGCTCTCGGCTCCTCCGGGCAGGCACGGGCGTACTCCCGACCAGGCTGAGTTCGGTGGTCCCGATGACCTGGGTTGGCCCCGAGGGGGTCTCGCGAGCGGTCTCGTGGGCGCCGACCCCGCCCGGACTACGGGCCGCGCCTCGGAGGACCTGGCACCCGTCGGCGGAGGAGCGCGGGCGGTGGCGGCAATGCCGGACCAGGACCGCCACCCACGCCCAGCCGCCCCTGAACTCGCTGCCGCCATCCAGCGGGAGTGCCTTCGACGCGGCTTGATCGTCGAACTCGGCGGCCGCCACTCCAGTGTCGTACGGCTGCTTCCACCCCTGACCATCAGCGACGAGCAGGCCACCGCAGTGCTGGACCGGCTGGCCGACGCCGTGGACGCGGTGTCCCGCAACCAGGCCGGCCACGACGGGACCCATCAGCCGCCCCCGGGCAATCGACGGCGCGGTGACCGAACAGCCCGGACGGATCGGACGGGCCGGGCCGACTGGGCCGATCGTGCCGTGTAACCCGGCAGCCGATGAGGGCGCGTCACTGCCTCCCTCTTGCCGTGCCGTCGCATCGGCGTGGGCCGCCATCGCCTCGGCGGCATTCGACCGACCCACGTCCGAGCGCCGGCTCACGTCCCTCCGAGACACCACCGCCAACTGACACACCCCTCCGGGCCCACCTCTGGAACGCGGGCCCTCACGGCACCGCGCACCTCACCACCAGCACGGCGACCGTCGCCGCGCAGCCGGAACCACTTCAAGAGGACCAGCCTTGACCACCACCCCCTCGACCGACGGCCGTACCTATGCCCGCGCGCAGAGCTCGTCCACTAGACGGCTCTCCCAGCAGGAGCCCGAGCCGCCCGTGCCGGCACAGGGCCTCGCCGTTCCCCAGACGCCGGTACCAGCGCCGATGCAGCGAGGCGCGCCAGACGCGGAGTCGCTGTACGGGGGCACCGCCGACTTCCTGGAGCACTCCGACCCGCACATGGCAGCCCAGGCCGCCGCAGTGGAGAACCTGCTCCGCTGCTGGGTGCGCGAGACGAACGTCCCGGCACCCGGCAACGGGGTCCTCCGAATCTCCTTGCCGGCCACCGGCACCGCCCTGCTGGTCCCGGTCCACTACTGGTCTCCGACGGGTTGGCACCGCTTCGGTCTCCCGCACTTGGCCGACGCCCCGCCTACCGACGCGGTCACCCTCGCCGCACTACTCATCAGGGAGACGCTCGGCGCCGGCGCCCCTGCTGTTGGCGGGCCTGGCCCTTCGCCGAACCCCGATACTGCAACGCCGTCGACTGCCTCCACACCGTGTGCCGGGCCCTCCCTCGCTTCCTCGCCCGTTCCGTCTCCCGCCGCTGTATCCGTGAAGTCCACCGAGTCTGCGACCGCTGCCGCGTCTGTGACGCCTGCCGCGTCTGCGACGCCTGCCCTATCTCCGCTGCCTGCCGTGCCTCCGACCTCCGAGTCCCCCGCCACTCCAGCGCCCACAATCCCGTCCCTCCCCGCGTCTTCTTCCGCCGCCACTGACCTCGTCGCACGTGTCGCCGACTCTGTGCGGCGAACCGTCACGTTCATCAGCGAGCGCCGTGAAGACCCCGCCGACTGCCCCGACCGCTTCCTCGCGGCCGAGCAGGCACTCCTGCTCGGACACCCGCTGCACCCGACGCCGAAGAGCCGCGAGGGTCTCTCCGAGAGCGAAGCGCGGCGGTACTCACCCGAGTTGCGTGGCTCCTTTCCCTTGCACTGGCTGGCTGTCGCTCCCTCCTTGGTCGCCACTGACTCTGCTTGGACCGAACGGGGCCGGGGTGTCCCCGCCGCGCACCTCACGGCCCGACTCGCCGGTCCTGACCTGCCACTGCCCGACGGGTACGCGGCCCTCCCCCTGCACCCTTGGCAGCACCGCGAGCTCCTGTACCGCTCAGACTCGGCGGCCCTGGTCGAGGCCGGCCTGCTCCGGGACCTCGGCGCTCACGGCGCCCTGTGGCACCCCACCTCCTCCGTCCGAACCGTCCACCTGGCAGGCGCCCCCGCCATGCTCAAGCTGTCGCTGGGCCTGCGGATCACCAACTCCCGCCGTGAGAACCTCCGCAAGGAGTTGAACCGCGGTGTCGAGGTACACCGCCTCCTGCGCAGCGGGCTCTCGACCCAGTGGCGGGCCGCGTACCCGGGGTTCGACATCGTTCGCGACCCGGCGTGGCTCGCCGTCGACGGGCCGGACGGCGCTCCTGTGCCCGGCTTCGACGTGGTGATCCGGCACAACCCGTTCAAGCCTTCCGACGACGTGTCCTGCGTAGCCGGACTCGTCTCGCCGCGCCCCCGCACCCAACCCGGCACCGCCTCCGGCCGGCCTTGGTCGGGCAAGGAACCCCTCAGGTCCCGTCTGGCCGAGGTGGTCACGCATCTCGCCGCCCGGACAAGGCGCCCTCGCGGGGCCGTTGCTGCCGAGTGGTTCCTGCGCTACCTCGAGCAGGTCGTCCGTCCGGTGCTGTGGTTGGACTCCGAGGCCGGGATCGCCCTGGAGGCACACCAGCAGAACACCCTGCTCCTGCTGGATGGCGAAGGCTGGCCCTCAGGCGGCCGGTACCGCGACAACCAGGGCTACTACTTCCGTGAGTCCCGGCGCACGGAACTAGACACCCGGCTTCCCGGCATCGGCGAGTGCAGCGACACCTTCGTCTCGGACGAGGTCACCGACGAGCGCTTCGCGTACTACCTCGCGATCAACAACGTGTTCGGTCTCATCGGTGCGTTCGGTTCCCAGCGTCTCGCCGACGAGGAATTGCTGCTCGCAGCCTTCCGTCGTTTCCTCGGCGATGTCGCCTCTGGTCCCGCCCGGTTGCGCACGACACTGCCTGCACACCTGCTCGAGTCACCGGTCCTGCGGTGCAAGGCGAATCTGCTGACCCGCGTGCACGGCCTCGACGAGCTCGTCGGCCCGGTGGACACCCAGTCCGTCTACGTCACCATCGCCAATCCCCTCCACGCCTGACCTGACCCTCACGGTCGACCCGTGCCATCCCTACATGTCTCCTGGCCGCCGCCAACCCTCGCCCCCGTCGCTCTTCCTCGCTCCGTTTCTGTGCTCCCGACACCGACTCCGGCTTTCACCAACCTCCTTCATTCCTGGGGAACATGACCCACCCCATCTCTTGAGAGGAGCGTCGCCGTGCCTCCCACCGACTCGACTGCCGACGCCGATACCGCCCCCTTCACCGACATCGGTACCGCCACGAGCCCGGGGGCTCGTGAGAGCCGTGGCGCCCCCGCTGCCGGCGGGAGCGCGGACAGTGAGGACACGCTGGACGTGCCCCTGCCCGACGAGATCATCGCGCTCTTCGCGGAGGACGTCGGTGGTGTGGGGGCAGAGAACGTGAGCGCAGGCTCAGCAGCCGGGGCGGAGTCCACACCTGCGCCTGAGCCGGCAGCCAAGCCCGGTCCCCATCCCGTACTCGACCCGTCAGGCGCACCCGTACCCGAGTCCGCAGCCGCACCCGCCTCCGCCCTGTCCATCGCCGAAGATCTGCTCGACCACATTGCCGACTGGGGGCCGATCAGCACACCCGCAGGGGTGCTTCACCTGGTCCCCGCGCGGGTTGACCGAGACCTTCCGATCATCGGCCGTTGGATGAACGATCCCGCCGTGGCGGCGTTCTGGGGACTCGCCGGGCCCCAGAACGCGACCGAGGAGCACCTGCGGGCCCATCTCTCCGGTGACGGACGCACCGTCCCGTGCCTGGGATTGTTGGAAGGCACGCCGATGAGCTACTGGGAGATCTACCGAGCAGACCTCGACCCGCTGGCCCGGCACTATCCGGCTCGGCCCCATGACACCGGTGTCCATCTCCTCATCGGAGCTGTCGGCGACCGTGGCCGAGGACTTGGTGGAACCCTTTTGCGAGCAGTCGCCGACCTCGCATTCGACAAGCGCCCCGCCTGTGCTCGTATCGTCGCCGAACCCGACATTCGCAACACCCCTTCCGTCGCCGCTTTCCTCAGTGCCGGCTTCCGGTTCTCCGCCGAGGTCGACCTGCCCGCCAAGCGGGCCGCCCTCATGGTCAGAGACCGAAGTCTGCGCCATCTGCTGTGACGCCACGTCGCAGCGTCATCACTTTTGGTACACCGCTCGCGGCGATCCGGTTCCCTCTCCCGGCGATCCGGATTCAGGCACAGTCGATCTTTTGTCCGGGCCGCCGGTCTCACAGACGTAAGGCCTCCGACCTCAACCGAACGAGGCTGAGTCCCACCCGACTCGATCCCGTACCCACCCGAACCGAACCGGTCCCCACCCGAGGAATCCCAGGTCTTGATCCCGCCGCTCGTCCCCACCGTGGGCGCCCCTTTGTCAGTGCCGGGCCGTAGGGTGGTCGCGCTATGACAAAGCCCTCACTCCCTGAACTCCTGCATGCTGCTGTCACTGCCGTCGGCGGTACGGAGCGCCCCGGCCAGGTGACCATGGCCGAATCAGTCGCGGAGGCGATCGACGGCGGGTCGCATCTGCTGGTCCAGGCCGGCACCGGCACCGGAAAGTCGCTGGGGTACCTGGTGCCCGCGCTCGCTCAGGGGGAGCGCGTCGTCGTGGCGACGGCCACCCTGGCGCTCCAGCGCCAACTCGTGGAGCGCGACCTGCCGCGCACCGTCGAGGCACTGCACCCGCTCCTGCGCCGTCGCCCCGAATTCGCGATGCTCAAGGGCAGGTCGAACTACCTGTGTCTGCACCGCCTGCACGAAGGCGTGCCGCAGGACGAGGAGGAGGGCCTCTTCGACCAGTTCGAGGCCGCCGCACCCACCAGCAAGCTGGGGCAGGACCTGCTGCGGCTGCGCGAGTGGTCGGACGAGACGGAGACGGGTGACCGGGACGACCTGACACCCGGTGTTTCCGACCGGGCCTGGGCCCAGGTGTCGGTGTCGTCGCGTGAGTGCCTGGGTGCTTCGAAGTGCGCGTACGGCGCCGAGTGCTTCGCCGAGATGGCCCGCGAGCGCGCCAAGCTGTCGGAGGTCGTCGTCACCAACCACGCCCTGCTCGCGATCGACGCCATCGAAGGCGCCCCCGTCCTCCCGCAGCACGAGGTCCTGATCGTCGACGAGGCGCACGAGCTGGTCTCCCGGGCCACCGGAGTCGCCACCGGCGAACTCACGCCGGGCCAGGTCAACCGCGCGGTGCGCCGCGCCGCGAAGCTGGTCAACGAGAAGGCCGCCGATCAGCTCCAGACCGCCGCAGAGGGCTTCGAACGGCTGATGGAGCTTGCGCTGCCGGGCCGCCTGGAGGAGATCCCGGAAGACCTCGGTTACGCGCTCATGGCGCTGCGCGACGCCTGCCGTACCGTCATCTCGGCCATCGGGGCGACTCGCGACAAGTCGGTGCAGGACGAGGACGCCGTCCGCAAGCAGGCGCTCGCCTCGGTGGAATCCGTGCACGACGTGGCGGAGCGCATCACGAACGGCTCCGAGTGGGATGTCGTCTGGTACGAGCGGCATGACCGTTTTGGGGCTTCCCTGCGCGTGGCCCCCATGTCCGTGTCGGGCCTGTTGCGGGAGAAGCTCTTCGCGGATCGGTCCGTCGTCCTGACTTCCGCGACCTTGAAGCTCGGCGGCGACTTCAACGGCGTGGGCGCGTCCCTGGGACTCGCCCCCGAGGGCACCGAGGGCGATGACCTTCCGCAGTGGAAGGGAGTGGATGTCGGCTCGCCCTTCGAGTACCGCAAGCAGGGCATTCTGTACGTGGCCAAGCACCTGTCGCGCCCCGCGCGGGACGGCGATCGGGTGGACATGCTCGATGAGCTGACCGAGCTCATCCAGGCGGCGGGCGGCCGCACGCTCGGCCTGTTCTCCTCGATGCGTGCCGCCCAGCTGGCCGCCGAGGAGCTTCGCTCTCGTATCCCCGAGTTCCCGATCCTCCTTCAGGGCGAGGAGACGCTCGGCGAACTGATCAAGAACTTCGCGGCCGATCCGAAGACCTGCCTCTTCGGCACGCTGTCCCTCTGGCAGGGCGTCGATGTCCCCGGCCCGAGCTGTCAGCTGGTCGTCATGGACAAGATTCCGTTCCCGCGCCCCGACGACCCTCTGATGAGCGCTCGCCAGAAGGCGGTGGAGGACGCCGGTGGCAACGGCTTCATGGCGGTCGCGGCCACGCATGCCGCGCTGCTCATGGCGCAGGGCGCCGGCCGCCTCGTACGGGCAACGGGCGACCGCGGAGTGGTCGCCGTACTGGACCAGAGGCTGGCCACGGCACGGTACGGGAGCTATCTGAAGGCGTCACTGCCCGACTTCTGGTACACGACGGACCGTAATCAGGTCCGGAAGTCGCTGGCCGCCATCGACGCGGCGGCGCAGAAGTCGGAAGCGGAACAGTGATCGGGGGTTAGCCTGTCGCGGCGCCGCGACAGGCTAACCCCCGATCTTTCGGCCACTGACGTCGGGGTCGGTACCGCGGACGATCTGCAGCCGCGAAAGCCCCGGCACAGCACAGGGCCCCGGAACCGGCGCAGGGGTTCCGGGGCCCGGTCAGAGGGCGACGCCGTGCGCTTCGCCCGCCGCGGCGGTCAGACGCGCCGCAGCACTGCCACCACCTTGCCCAGGATGGTCGCGTCGTCACCGGGAATCGGCTCGTACGCAGCGTTGTGCGGGAGAAGCCAGACGTGGCCGTCCTCGCGCTTGAAACGCTTGACGGTGGCCTCGCCGTCGAGCATGGCGGCCACGATGTCGCCGTTCTCGGCGACCGGCTGGCGCCGGACCGTGACCCAGTCGCCGTCACAGATCGCGGCCTCGATCATCGAGTCACCGACGACCTTCAGGACGAACAGCTCGCCGTCACCGACCAGCTGCCGGGGGAGGGGGAAGACGTCCTCGACGGACTCCTCGGCGAGGATGGGTCCACCGGCGGCGATGCGGCCGACCAGCGGAACGTACGACGCGGCGGGCTTGCCGGTGGTGTCCGTGGGCTGCACGGAGGCGGCCTGGTCGGAGCCGCGCACTTCGTACGCGCGCGGACGGTGCGGGTCGCGGCGCAGGAAGCCCTTGCGCTCCAGTGCCATCAGCTGGTGTGCCACCGAGGACGTGCTGGACAGGCCGACCGCCTGGCCGATCTCCCGCATCGACGGCGGGTAGCCGCGCCGCTGCACGGAATCCCTGATGACCTCGATCACACGGCGCTGGCGATCGGTGAGCCCTGAGCTGTCCGCCCGGATGCCGGGAGGTCGGCCCGGCAGGGAGCGCTTGTGCGCTTCGGGATTCATGGCTTCGTTCATCGCATGCACCGGCTCGAGTCGGCCCTGGGAGCGGTCCTGGGCAGTGATGGTGGCACTGTCTGCGGTGGTGGTCACGTCGGCCCCTCTCGATGGTCTCCCTGCTGCACAACGGTAGTTGCTTTCGAAAGGTTGCGCCAAACACACGTTCGAGTGAAAAAACGCGAATCACCTGACGCGATCGTGTGTCCGGGTGTATGGCTGGCGCGCGGTCCGACGGGCAAAAGGGTTCATTGTTGTACCCTTCACCGCCGGGGTGACGACCTCGTGGGTTGTTGCCCCAGTCTGCCATCCGAGATCGGATCAGCCGGGGACCGACCCCCATCTGTGCGGGAGTCCCACGTCGCCTTCGTGCGGCGCTCACGGTATCTCCGTATGTGCCGGGGCGATACGCCCGTGCACCAAAGCGCACGGCGCGCCGGTGTGGACGTACGCGGCCTGCCATGGTCTGTGCGACACGCGAGAGCCGTGTCGATGTATGAGCCAATCCCCACATGTAGTGGTTGGATTGCGGCAGCAGCCCAGAAGTTGTGGTCCCCCCGGTCTTCGGCCGCTCGGAGATCGCCTATGCTTGGGGCTGCTTCGAGGGGCCCATGAGGCCCAGCGAGGCTATTGAGTCTGCTGTGAGGAGGGTTGGGAGTTATGCACTGCCCCTTCTGCAGGCACCCCGACAGCCGCGTCGTCGACAGTCGTACGACCGACGACGGCACGTCGATCCGCCGACGTCGCCAGTGTCCTGACTGCTCCCGCCGTTTCACGACGGTGGAGACATGCTCACTGATGGTGATCAAGCGGTCCGGAGTCACGGAGCCGTTCAGCCGCACCAAGGTCATCAACGGCGTGCGCAAGGCGTGCCAGGGACGACCGGTCACCGAGGACGCGCTCGCCCAGCTCGGCCAACGGGTCGAGGAGGCGGTGCGAGCCACTGGAAGCGCCGAGCTGACCACCCACGACGTGGGGCTGGCCATACTCGGCCCGTTGCAGGAGCTCGACCTCGTGGCCTTTCTGCGATTCGCCTCCGTCTACCGGGCGTTCGACTCGCTCGAGGACTTCGAGGCCGCGATTGCGGAACTCAGGGAGGCGATGGGACGCCCCGCCGCGGACGACGACGACCGCGAAGACGACGCCGACGCAGTCACGGGGGGCCAGGAAGACGAGCGCGGGCCCGGAGGGACTGCACAGGTCCCCGTGCCCGCCAACGCCGCCGACTGAGGGCGGGCCGGATCCGGTCTTCGGAGCATCGGATCCGGCCGAGGGCGGCGACAGAAGACCTGCTGCGGGCGGCCATCGGACGGTGCCCGCAGCACTAGACAGAACACGTGCCACGGGGAACATCGGGGCACTTCAGGGCGTTCTAGCCCGTACAGGGAGGCGGCATGACAGAGACGGCGAGCGGTCCGGCACGGAGTTCCCGCGCCAAGGGCACCAAGGCGACCAAGGGACTGCGTATCGAGCGCATCCACACCACCCCCGGCGTACACCCGTACGACGAGGTGGCCTGGGAGCGCCGTGACGTCGTCATGACCAACTGGCGCGACGGCTCTGTGAACTTCGAGCAGCGTGGCGTCGAGTTCCCCGACTTCTGGTCGGTGAACGCGGTCAACATCGTCACCAGCAAGTACTTCCGCGGTGCCGTCGGCACCCCGCAGCGCGAGGTGAGCCTCAAGCAGCTCATCGACCGCATCGTGAAGACGTATCGGAAGGCCGGCGAGGACTACAAGTACTTCGCCTCGCCCGCCGACGCAGAGATCTTCGAGCACGAGCTGGCGTACGCCCTCCTGCACCAGATCTTCAGCTTCAACAGCCCCGTCTGGTTCAACGTCGGTACGCCCCAGCCGCAGCAGGTCTCCGCCTGCTTCATCCTGTCCGTCGACGACTCCATGGAGTCGATCCTCGACTGGTACAAGGAAGAGGGCATGATCTTCAAGGGCGGCTCCGGCGCCGGCCTGAACCTCTCCCGGATCCGTTCCTCCAAGGAACTGCTCTCCTCCGGTGGCAACGCCTCCGGTCCGGTCTCCTTCATGCGCGGTGCCGACGCCTCTGCAGGAACGATCAAGTCGGGTGGCGCCACGCGCCGCGCCGCCAAGATGGTCATCCTCGACGTCGACCACCCCGACATCGAGGACTTCATCGAGACCAAGGTCAAGGAAGAGGAGAAGATCCGCGCCCTGCGCGACGCGGGCTTCGACATGGACCTGGGCGGCGACGACATCACGTCCGTCCAGTACCAGAACGCCAACAACTCGGTCCGCGTGAACGACACGTTCATGAAGGCGGTCGAGACCGGCGGCAAGTTCGGTCTGACCTCCCGTATGACCGGTGAGGTCATCGAAGAGGTCGACGCCAAGGCCCTGTTCCGCAAGATGGCCGAGGCCGCCTGGGCCTGCGCCGACCCCGGCATCCAGTACGACGACACCATCAACCACTGGCACACCTGCCCGGAGTCCGGCCGGATCAACGGCTCGAACCCCTGCAGCGAGTACATGCACCTGGACAACACGTCCTGCAACCTCGCCTCGCTGAACCTGATGAAGTTCCTGAAGGACGACGGCAAGGGCAACCAGTCCTTCGACGTCGAGCGCTTCGCGAAGGTCGTCGAGCTCGTCATCACCGCGATGGACATCTCCATCTGCTTCGCGGACTTCCCCACGCAGAAGATCGGTGAGAACACGCGCGCGTTCCGCCAGCTCGGCATCGGTTACGCCAACCTCGGCGCCCTGCTGATGGCGACCGGCCACGCGTACGACTCCGACGGTGGCCGCGCCCTCGCCGGCGCCATCACCTCCCTGATGACGGGCACGTCGTACAAGCGTTCCGCCGAACTCGCCGCGGTCGTCGGCGCGTACGACGGCTACGCCCGCAACGCCCAGCCGCACCTGCGCGTCATGAAGCAGCACGCCGACGCCAACGGCGTGGCCGTCCGCATGGACGACCTGGACACGCCGATCTGGGCCGCCGCCACGGAGGCCTGGCAGGACGTGCTGCGCCTCGGCGAGAAGAACGGTTTCCGTAACGCCCAGGCGTCGGTCATCGCCCCGACCGGCACCATCGGTCTCGCGATGTCCTGCGACACCACCGGTCTTGAGCCCGACCTCGCGCTGGTCAAGTTCAAGAAGCTGGTCGGCGGCGGCTCGATGCAGATCGTCAACGGCACCGTCCCGCAGGCCCTGCGTCGCCTGGGCTACCAGGAGGAGCAGATCGAGGCGATCGTCGCCCACATCGCCGACCACGGCAATGTCGTCGACGCCCCCGGCCTCAAGCACGAGCACTACGAGGTGTTCGACTGCGCCATGGGCGAGCGCTCCATCTCCGCGATGGGCCACGTCCGCATGATGGCCGCGATCCAGCCGTGGATCTCCGGCGCGCTCTCCAAGACGGTCAACCTGCCGGAGACGGCGACCGTCGAGGACGTCGAAGAGGTTTACTTCGAGGCCTGGAAGATGGGCGTCAAGGCGCTCGCCATCTACCGCGACAACTGCAAGGTCGGCCAGCCCCTCTCCGCCAAGACCAAGGAGAAGGAGAAGGCCGAGGTCACGGAGAAGGCTGAGGCCACCATCCGTGAGACGGTCGAGAAGATCGTCGAGTACCGCCCGGTCCGCAAGCGCCTCCCCAAGGGCCGTCCCGGCATCACGACGTCCTTCACGGTCGGCGGGGCCGAGGGCTACATGACCGCCAACTCCTACCCGGATGACGGTCTCGGCGAGGTCTTCCTGAAGATGTCCAAGCAGGGCTCGACTCTCGCGGGCATGATGGACGCCTTCTCCATCGCGGTCTCCGTCGGCCTCCAGTACGGCGTGCCGCTGGAGACGTACGTCTCGAAGTTCACCAACATGCGCTTCGAGCCGGCCGGTATGACGGACGACCCGGACGTGCGGATGGCGCAGTCGATCGTCGATTACATCTTCCGCCGCCTGGCGCTGGACTTCCTGCCGTTCGAGACGCGTTCCGCGCTCGGTATCCACTCCGCCGAGGAGCGTCAGCGTCACCTGGAGACCGGTTCGTACGAGCCGTCCGACGACGAGGTCGACGTCGAGGGCCTGGCCCAGTCGGCGCCGCGCGCCCAGGAGCTGAAGGCCGTCACCACCCCGAAGGCGGACGCCGTTGCGGCCAAGCCTGTCCCGCAGCAGGCCCACACCAGCGCCGAGCTGGTGGAGATGCAGCTGGGCATCCAGGCCGACGCCCCGCTGTGCTTCTCCTGCGGCACGAAGATGCAGCGGGCCGGCTCCTGCTACATCTGCGAGGGCTGCGGCTCGACCAGCGGCTGCAGCTGACCCCGGGCAGGGGTTGGCCCCGGAGGCCGGGGAGCCGTTGAGGTGACCCGACGAAGGCCCTGAAGAGGGGCGCCGACCAAATGGTCGGCGCCCCTCTTCGCCGTATGCCCGGCGAACCTACGCGTGGCTCAGGTCTGGCGAGCGCTTCCCATCGTCGCTGTGAACGTCTCAGGGTCGTCCTCGAAACCGTGGATGCCCGGGTGGAAGTCCCACGTGCTCGATCCGTCGCGTACGAACTCCGCGACCGTCGTCGCCGTCGCCCCGAGGACGGCGCCGAAGTCGTCCTCGGCCATGACGGTGTAGCCCTCGCGGATGCGCAGGGCCGGATTGATGACGCTGACGAAGGTGCGCTGAGCGGGGTTCTGCTGGATCACCACTCCGACCATCACGCGCGCGTACCGGCTGTCGAGCCGGTCGAGCTCCACGGTGAGGACCTCGTCCCAGCCGAAGCCCTTGCCGTCCTTGCTGTCCCGGTTGAGATAGATGGTGCCGTCGGGAGAACGGCTGTCGAAATGCACCACGTACGCGGGATCGCCGTACGGATCACTCGCCAGGTAGGTCGCGGCGACGAGGTCCAGGTCGGTGGGCGGCTGCCCCGACGGACTCGGATCCCACTTGAGTGAGATCTCGACCTTCCGGATCCCCTTGTTGATGGCGTTCACCAGGTCCCCTTCCCCGTTTCGCGTTTGTCTCAGCCCGAACTGCCCAGCAGACAAGGCCGGTTGTCCATCCTGCCACGCGCGCGGGAGCGTACGCCGAAGAGCACTCCTGCCGAGAGTGACCGGCGCCACGCTCCGTGGCCTTACGATGGCGCGGTGCTGGTCAAGTGGATTCGCTGCACCGTGGTGGACCGCCGCGGCTTCGAGCGGGGGCAGCGAAAGTGGGCGGGGCTTCTGGGGGAGCCGGGATTTCGGGGGCAGGGTGGTGGCTGGAGTCGGGGGCGGCAGGGGGTGGCGCACATCTTCTCGTTCTGGGAGAGCCGTTCCTTCTACGACTCCTTCATGGCCCGCTCCCACGACAGACTGGCGACGGCGCAGTCGGGCACCTACAAGGACATGCAGGTAAGACTCTTCGACTACCGCTTCGACGTGAAGACCGGTTTCGAGCCGCGCTTCACCGACGCGGATCTCGTCCGGGTGGCCCACTGCCGTGTCCATGAAGAACGGGCCGAACACTTCACACTTATGCAGGAGAAGGTCTGGAACCCCGCCATGGCCGGCTCCCCGGGCATGATCCGCGGGCTGTTCGGCGAGGCCCCGGGGCATGAGTTCCTGGTGCTGTCGATGTGGCGGTCGGCCGCGGAGCACGGTAAGTACCGGACGGAGCGCGTGGAGCGACTGGCGCTGCGAGCCCAGACCGAGGCGGACATCGCGGCTCTTACGGGTGACATCGTGGAGCTCGAAACGACCTGGACGGTTTGAATTCCGGACCCGCCAGTGGTGCGCCTGGAAGTGGCTGGTGGTACAGGAAATGTGTGACTTACGCCGTATGGAGCCCGTAGGAGTCTTCGATGGGCCGTGACCCGATCTAGGGTTTTGGCATGGCACGACCACGGCGCATCGTCCTTGTCCGGCACGGCGAGTCGACGGGCAATGTTGATGACACCGTCTACGAGCGTGAGCCCGACCATGCCCTCGCCCTGACCGCGCAGGGCTGGCTCCAGGCGGAGGAGACCGGGAAACGGCTGCGGGACGTGTTCGGCCGGGAGCGGGTCAGCGTGTACGTCTCGCCTTATCGCCGTACGCACGAAACGCTGCGGGCCTTCCACCTGGACCACGAGCTCATACGCGTGCGCGAAGAGCCCCGGCTGCGCGAGCAGGACTGGGGAAACTGGCAGGACCGCGACGACGTACGCCTCCAGAAGTCCTACCGGGACGCATACGGTCACTTCTTCTACCGCTTCGCCCAGGGCGAGTCCGGCGCCGACGTGTACGACCGGGTCGGCAACTTCCTGGAGAGCCTGTTCCGCAGCTTCGAGGCCCCCGACCATCCGCCGAACGTGCTGCTCGTGACCCATGGACTCGCGATGCGACTGTTCTGCATGCGCTGGTTCCACTGGACGGTCGCGGAATTCGAGTCGCTGTCGAACCCGGGGAACGCCGAGATGCGGATGCTCGTTCTCGGGGACGACGGCAAGTACACGCTTGACCGGCCGTTCGAACGCTGGCGAGATCCGGAACCGTACGGGATCACCGGATAGAGTGGCAGAGCGATGACCGCTGACTCCTCTCCCGAAGGGCGCCTGGACCGCGCCCTGGCCAGCCTGCGCGGACTCGCGGTGGGGGACGCGCTGGGCTCGCAGTTCTTCGTCCCGGTGAACTACCCCCTGCTGAAGCGCCGCGAGCTGCCCGCCGGGCCCTGGCAGTGGACGGACGACACGGAGATGGCCTGCTCCGTGGTCGCCGTTCTGGCCGCCCACCACCGCATCGACCAGGACGCCCTGGCCCGCTCCTTCGCCGAGCACCACGACTTCGACCGGGGCTACGGCCCCGCCGTCAACCGGCTGCTGCGCCTGGTCCGGGAGGGCGGCGACTGGCGCGAGCTGTCGGCTGCACTCTTCAACGGACAGGGCTCCTGGGGCAACGGCGCCGCGATGCGGATCGCGCCCCTCGGCGCCTGGTACGCGGACGACCCGGAGCAGGCGACCCACCAGGCCGAGATCTCCGCCTACCCCACGCATCAGCACCGCGAGGCCGTGGTCGGCGCCATGGCTGTTGCCGCGGCTGCCGCGCTGGCTGCCGCTCCTGGCGGCCCGCCCAGTCCTGAGTCGCTTCTCGACGATGTCATCGCCCTCGTGCCGAAGAGTGCGGTCGGAGCGGGTCTACGACGTGCCCGGGACATGCTTGACTACGGCGACGCGGGCACCGTCGCAGCTGTCCTGGGCTGCGGACGCCGTACGACGGCCCATGACACCGTGCCCTTCGCGCTCTGGTCGGCGGCGCGGGCCCTCGGCGACTATGAGCGGGCCTTCTGGACGACCGCGCAGGTCGGCGGTGACGTGGACACCACGTGTGCCATCGTGGGCGGTGTGATCGGCTCCGGGAAGGCCGGGTCGGTGCCGGCCGAGTGGGTGGAGCGGACCGAGGCGTTCCCCGAGTGGCTGGCGACTTCGGTGTAGCCGCCCGAACCGCTGGCGCCCGTGGCGCTCTCGTTAACTTTCTGTGCATGCCGGGAACTCTGTGTGACCATCCGTCCGTTGTCATGGCAGCCTGCGTGTGGCCCGCTCGGGCCGTACGCACATGACATACGAGAGGCGCTGGGGGTGGAGTCATGGAGTTCGTGTGGGTGCTGGCTGCGCTGTTCGTCCCGGGAGCCGTCGCGTGGACCAGGGTTCGCCTAGCCGGCGCCGGAGAGGCTCTTCTGTCCCCGGCCGCCAGGAGGGTGGAGCGGATGGCCGGCTCGTCGTCCGCGCAGGAGGTCCCCCGGACGCGATCCGGCCATCCGCGGCCCTTGGCGGACCGGGCTGAGTCAGCCGGCCATCGGACCTGCCGTCCCGGCGAGGGCGTCAAGATCACTCTTGCGAACCCGGATCACGAACCACGCGGTGGCCAGGGCGAGTACCGCCATCGCTGCGGCCGCCACGAAACCCATCGATATGCCCTGGGTGAGCACTTCGTGCCCCCAGGGACCGGGCAGCTGCTGCGTCTTGGCGAACTCCACCTTCTGTTCGACCGATCCCTCCGCCATGAACTTCGGCACCTGCTTCTCCGCCTCGTCCTTGCTGGCCGAGCCGAACACGGTCGTCAGGATGGACAGACCGAGCGAACCACCCACCTGCTGCGTGGCGTTGAGCAGACCGGAAGCCGCGCCGGCCTCGTGCTGGGCGACACCGGAGACGGCGGTGATCGTCAGGGTCACGAAGTTCAGACCCATGCCGAAGCCGAACGCCAGCATCGGCCCGAGGACCCCGCCGACGTACGAGCTGTCGGGGCTGAGGAGGGTCTGCCAGGCCAGCCCGATCGCCGTGAGCGCCGATCCCACGAGCATGAAGGGCTTGGGGCCGAGCACCGGCAGGAAGCGCTGCGACAAGCCCGCGCCGAGCGCGATCACGACCGTCACCGGAAGGAACGCGAGACCTGCCTCGATCGGGCTGTACTCCAGCACGTTCTGCACGAACAGCACGATGTAGAAGAACATGCCGAACATCGCCGCGGCCAGGCTGAGCATGATCACGTACGTGCCCGAGCGGTTGCGGTCGGCGAACATCCTGAGCGGCGTGATGGGCTCCTTGGCCCGCGACTCGATGAACGCGAAGGCCAGCAGCAGGACCACCGCGGCGCCGAAGGACCCGATGGTCAGGCTGTCCCGCCATCCTTCGTCCGCGGCACGGATGAAGCCGTACACCAGGGAGGCCATGCCCGTCGTCGAGGTCAGTGCGCCCGCTATGTCGAAGCGACCGGTGTGCCGCTCGGACTCGCTGATGTACAGCGGCGTGAGGACGGCGATCACGATGCCTATCGGCACGTTGACGAAGAGCACCCACCGCCAGTCGAGCCACTCGGTGAGCATGCCGCCCGCGAGCAGACCGATGGCGCCACCGCCCGCGGAGACGGCGGCGAAGACGCCGAACGCCCGGTTGCGCTCCGGCCCTTCGGGGAACGTCGTGGTGATGAGCGCCAGCGAGGTGGGCGAAGCAATGGCGCCTCCCACGCCCTGGAGCACGCGCGCGGCCAGCAACTGCCAGGGTTCCTGGGCGAGTCCGCCGAGCAGGGAGGCGAGCGTGAACAGCAGAATGCCGGACATGAAGACCCGGCGGCGGCCCAGGATGTCACCCGCACGGCCGCCGAGAAGCAGCAGACCGCCGAAGGTGAGTGTGTAGGCGCTGACGACCCAGGTGAGGTCGGTGGTGCTGAACTTGAGAGCGTCTTGAATGTGCGGGAGTGCGATGTTCACAATCGTCGCGTCGAGTACCACCATGAGTTGGCAGGCCGCGATGACGGTGAGCGCGATGCCGGGGTGCCCCTCCCGGCGGGCCGCACCTGGTTTCTGATCTTTGATCAACTGAGAGGTTGTCACTATGGGTCCCCCACAAATGCCTTAGTGAACGCCCGCGTTCACTGCCGCGTCAACCGTAGTGAGTCCCCAGTAGTGAACGCAAGCGTTCACTTAGGTTGGCGTTGCGCGGCCCGTCCCCCCGTAGTGGCCGCGCGGTGCTCCCCCTGCTCCGGAATCCCCGCATCCCTTGTTCGTTGGAGACGCTCAGATGGTTACTTCGCCCTGGACGGCCGCCCCCGCTCAGACGGCCTCTCTCCGCCGGCGTGGCGCTGTGCTCGAACGCGCGATCCTCGACGCCGCGCTGGAACAGCTCAGTACGGTCGGATGGAACGGCCTGACGATGGAAGGCGTCGCCGCCGGCGCGCAGACCGGGAAGGCCGCCGTCTATCGGCGCTGGCCGTCCAAGGAGGATCTCGTCGCCGACGCGCTGCGTGCCGGGCTGCCGCGGTTCGAGTCGGCTCCCGATCTGGGGAGTGTGCGCGAAGATCTGCTCGAGCTGTGTCGGCAGGCGCGTGAGGCGATGTTCTCCCGCCCCGGTTTCGCGCTGCGATCGGTGATTCACGAATGCGACAACCTTCAGGCGGAGCGGTTTCATGGCGTGATCTTCGAGGGGGTCGTGGAGCCGACGCTCGGGCTGCTCCGGGAGGTCATCACCCGTGGCATTGCACGAGGCGAGGTGCGGTCCGACGCGGCGAACGGCTATGTGTTCGACGCCATTCCGGCGATGATGATGTACCGATCGAAGATGTGCTCAAGCGAATGGAACGACCAGGACCTCGAGGAGATGATCGACCAGTTGATGCTTCCGCTGCTCCGCCCGACGCGCGACTGAAGCACCGCTCCGGCAGCCTGGAGGTCGCGTCGGTGAACCGGGGTGTCGAAGCCCGTCGCGGTCGGCGTACGCTAAGGGCGCCATGCCGTACGAACCGCCTACTCATACCGTCGAGCGCTCCCTTCGAGCCACGACCGGAGCGAAGATCATTGCCGGTGTCGACGAGGTGGGGCGCGGCGCGTGGGCCGGTCCCGTCACCGTCTGCGCCGCGATCACCGGACTGCGTCGGCCCCCCGCAGGGCTCACCGACTCCAAGCTGCTCACCATCAAGCGGCGAACCGAGCTCGCCGGTCTGCTGCGGACGTGGGTGACGTCGTATGCCCTCGGTCACGCCTCTCCGGAGGAGATCGACGACCTGGGGATGACGGCCTCGCTGCGGCTCGCCGCGGGTCGTGCCCTGGAAGCCCTGCCGGTCCGTCCCGACGCGGTGATCCTGGACGGGAAGCACGACTACCTCGGGAACCCTTGGAAGGTCCGGACGGTGATCAAGGGCGACCGGTCGTGTGTGGCGGTCGCGGCAGCCTCGGTGATCGCCAAGGTGCAGCGCGACAAAATGATGGCCGAACTGGGTATCGACCATGCAGACTTCGGTTTTGCGGACAACGCCGGGTATCCGTCACCCGTGCACAAGGCCGCACTGGCGGAGCGGGGGCCCACCCCGTACCACCGGTTGTCGTGGGCGTATCTTGATGCGCTGCCCCAGTGGCGGCATCTCAAGAAGGCCCGCACCTGGGTGGAAGGAAGCGTTCCGGAGATCGAGGGTCAGCTCGGCTTCGATTTCTGACGGTTCCGCTCGCACTTGTGTGCCACCCGCTGGCGCGAGCCGCACCAGCGTTTGATAAACATCAGCTCATGCCTCTCATTCCCGAGGAGCCTCAGATTCACGAGAGTGCCCAGGGTCCCCGCGCCACGCCGGCCAGCGGCCGTACCGCGCCGACCCCTCGCCCCGTACCCGGCCCCCGCCCCGCGGCTCCGTCGCGTCCCGGCCGAACCGGGCCCCCGCGGCCCGCGCCGCCGGCGCAACGTACGCCGCGCGACGTGGCCGTGACCAAGCCCGGACCGGCCGGTCCGGCTGCCCCCGCCGTCTCCGCTCCGGCTGCGGCGACCCCGCAGATCCAGCTGATCCCGGCTTCCCCCGAGGGCGCGCTCGACGCCGCCGAGGAAGCCGTCGACCTGCTCCTGGATTCGGGCCGTGCCCCCAGCGACGTGCTGGTGATCACCACGGGTGAACAGCACCCGTGGGCCGCCCACGAGCTGTCCTTCGGCGAAGCCTCCTACTGGGCGCAGCACGACGCGGGAGACGACGTCTTCTACGCCGATGCCGCGGTCGCGGGTCGTGCCGCGGTGCGTCCCGTGGTCGTGGTGGCTGTCAACGGCGGCCCCGACACCGTTGCTGCCACCGCCCTGCCTCTGGCCATCGGCCGGGCCGGTGCCCTGCTGATCGTCTGCGGCGACCCGCAGCGGATCAACTCGGTGCTGGGCGCGGGCGTCTGAGCCGGATCCGGCTCGTCCTGGGGGAAACTCCGCGGGACACCGGGGGACAGGATAGGGCGCCGTCGCTGAGGCGGCGTCTGCACGGTGGCACCCTTGGCGTACGCGGACGAGCGTAGAGCTCGCTGTGCGCAGGTTCGGCGAACCCTCATGAGCGTCCATGCCGACGGACAGTCGTCGTGGGTCGACAGTCGTGAGGGCGCGGCCGATCGCCGGACGCGGGATGCCGCGATGGCGCCTGGGCGGAAGCGCCGGGCCTGTCGCCGTCTGGTTCGTGGTACGAGCTGGACGGGCCTTGGCCTGCCGTTGCTCGGCCGAGTTCGAAAAGCTCCGGGCGCTCGTGTCGTGGTGTCCGCGGTTGCCGATGTCGGGTGTCGCAGCGTGCTCAGCAGCCGCCGCGACTTGTCCGACAGCGCCGTATCTCGTACGGCAGGCGTCGTATCTCGTAGGGCAGAGTCGTGCCCGGTGCAGCAGCGTCGAATCTCGTGCGTCGGGAGCCGTGGCGGTTGTGTCGTACGGTGCGTGGCCGTGCTGTCAGCTGTGAAGCACGGTCCGTTCCCTCAGCGGGCTGCCGCGCGCCGGAGGACCTCCGAGGCCGCGCCGCCGGTGCGGGGTATCGGGAGCGGTGACTCGGACGTGGCGAAGGGCTCGGGTGCGGAGTCGGTGTTGGGGCGGCGTCCGCCGCGGCCCTCGCCGAGCACCTGCCAGCCGTCACGGGTCAGCGTGATGTACGCCCCGCACCGCAGCCCATGCAAGGTGCAGGCGTCACGCAGCCCCCACATCCACGCGCCGTCCTCCTCCGTCCAACGGGCGTCGCCCTCACGGCAGTAGAGCAGCACCGCGGTGCGCACCGGGGTGCGACGCCGCAGGTCGTGCGGGATGACGCGGCGCAGCTGGGCGAGCAGCGCGTTGCGGAACATCCAGCCGTCGGCCGGGGACGGGCGGCGAATGAACGAGGCGCTCGCCCGAAGACGCTCGTCCGGGTCGAGGACGGCCACGATCGCCGTCGCAGGTTTCGGGCGATGCCGGGAGTGCAGACCGCTGACGACCTCGCGGGGGTTGCGCAGCAGTGGGATGCCCGCGGCGGCCCACTCCGCGGGTTCGAGCATGCGGGCCAGAGGGTTGGCGGATGCGGCGGGCAGGTCGGCTGACGTCGACATGGATGCCGCGGAGGACGGAGCGAATCCGAAGGTCACGGTCCTCCCTTCGGCTACGCGCCCACTCTGCGGGCGAGGTCGGAATCGGGGGAGCGCACACCGCAGCAGAGCCCTACCGGTCCACGGACGAGCCGTGCGGGGAGCGGACTTCAATTCTTCCTGCCGAACCTGAATGCGGCAACGAGCAATTGGGGCCACCGACCGTTATCTGGTGGTGCGAGGGTTATATCCCTACCCAGTGCGTCACTGTGCGATGCATGGGGCGGCCGGCATCACCAGGTCGTGGCTGCTCACCAGCTCTGTCGACGGCACAGGAGCGCCGGTCGCGCCGGGTGAGGTGGCTGGTTGTCAGTGCCATCAGGTTGCATGGAGGCATGAACAATCTGGAGCTCCGCGCTGAAGCCGATGCCATCCTCGCCGAGCTCGTCGGTGCCCAGGAGGGGGCGGCGCGGCTGCGTGAGGACCAGTGGCAGGCCGTGGCGGCTCTGGTGGAGGACCGCCGACGTGCACTGGTGGTGCAGCGCACCGGTTGGGGCAAGTCAGCGGTGTACTTCGTCGCCACCGCCCTGCTGCGCCGTCGGGGCGCCGGTCCGACCGTGATCGTCTCCCCGCTGCTGGCATTGATGCGCAACCAGGTCGAATCGGCGGCCCGGGCCGGCATCCAGGCGCGGACCATCAACTCGGCCAACCCCGAGGAGTGGGACACCATCTACGAGGAGGTCGAGCGCGGTGAGACCGACGTTCTGTTGGTGAGCCCGGAGCGCCTCAATTCCGTGGATTTCCGCGAGCAGTTGCTGCCCAAGCTCGCGGCCACGACCGGCCTACTGGTGGTCGACGAGGCGCACTGCATCTCCGACTGGGGCCATGACTTCCGGCCTGACTACCGCCGCCTGCGGGCGATGCTCGCCGCACTGGCCCCCGGCGTTCCGGTGCTGGCGACCACGGCGACCGCCAACGCGCGCGTGACGGCGGACGTGGCCGAGCAACTGGGTACCGGCGCCGGTGAGGCTCTGGTGCTGCGCGGCTCGCTGGAGCGGGAGAGCCTGCGGTTGGGGGTGGTCCAGCTGCCGGATGCCGCACACCGTCTGGCCTGGCTGGCCGAGCATCTGGACGAGATGCAGGGCTCCGGGATCATCTACACGCTCACCGTGGCCGCGGCCGAGGAGGCGACCGCCTTCCTGCGGCAGCGCGGCTTCCATGTGGCCTCCTACACAGGGCGCACGGAGAACGCCGACCGGCTGCAGGCCGAGGCCGACCTGCTGGCGAACCGGGTCAAGGCGCTGGTCGCCACGTCGGCGCTGGGCATGGGGTTCGACAAGCCGGACCTGGGCTTCGTGGTGCACCTCGGCTCGCCGTCCTCGCCGATCGCGTACTACCAGCAGGTCGGTCGCGCCGGCCGCGGTGTCGAGCACGCGGATGTGCTGCTGCTGCCCGGCAAGGAGGACGAGGCCATCTGGCGCTACTTCGCCGATACGGCTTTCCCGCCCGAGGCACAGGTCCGGCAGACGCTCTCGGCTCTGGCCGACGCTGGACGACCGCTGTCTGTGCCGGCCCTGGAGGCGGCGGTGGATCTTCGGCGGACCCGGCTGGAGACCATGCTCAAGGTCCTCGACGTGGACGGGGCGGTCAAGCGGGTCAAGGGTGGCTGGATCTCCACCGGCGAACAGTGGATCTACGACTCTGAGCGGTACGCGTGGGTGGCGCGGCAGCGGACGGCCGAGCAGCAGGCCATGCGGGATTACGTGAGCGCGTCCGGGTGCCGGATGGAGTTCCTGCGTCGGCAGCTGGACGACGAGGGTGCCGCTCCGTGCGGCCGCTGCGACAACTGCGCGGGCACCTGGATCGCGTCGTCCGTCTCGGCCGAGGCGCTGACAGGGGCGGCGAAGGAGCTCGATCGCCCCGGCGTGGAGGTCGAACCGCGCAGGATGTGGCCGACGGGGATGCCTGCCTTGGGTATCGACCTCAAGGGACGTATCCCGGCGAAGGAACAGTGCTCCACCGGGCGGGCCCTGGGGCGGCTGTCGGACATCGGCTGGGGCAACCGCCTGCGCCCCCTGCTGGCCGAGAGCGCCCCCGACGGCCCGGTCCCCGATGACGTCCTTCAGGCCGCGGTCGCGGTGCTCGCCGACTGGGCGCGTTCACCGGGCGGCTGGGCGCCGAACGTCCCGGACGCCTCCGCCCGGCCGGTGGGCATCGTCGCCGTACCGTCACTGGCCCGCCCACAACTGGTTGCCTCCCTCGCCCAGGGCATCGCCGGCATCGGCCGCCTGCCCTTCCTGGGAACCCTGACCTATACCGGGCCGAGCGGCGCCCACGCGGTACGGCGAAGCAACTCCGCCCAACGCCTGCGGTCGCTGTCCGGCACGTTCACCGTCTCCGAGGAACTGGCCGGTGCCCTGGCGAGCTCCCAGGGACCCGTCCTGCTCGTCGACGACTACACCGACTCCGGCTGGACCCTCGCCGTCGCGGCCCGGTTGCTTCGCCGGGCAGGCAGTGGAGAGGTGCTTCCTTTGGTTCTCGCTGCGGCGGGGTGACCTCGCAGAGAGGCGTGATCGAGGGGTGTGCGCTGGGGCGAACTCGCTTGCCAAGTCTGCGGCGAGACCGTCCTGCAGGGAGCGGAGGACGCATTCGGTGGACGTGATGTCGACGTCATAGCGGAAGGCGTCGCCGCGTCTCCGCGGGTAGCCCCGGCGCCGGGCGTGTCCCTGACGTGCGGGACTTCGATGCGGTCAGTGGCCCTCAAATACATCAGCCAGCCATCAGCGGATCCCGCAGCGACGCGATGCCGAGTGAGGACACGAACCGCATGTCGTCGTAGACGAGTTCGGTGTGTTGCTCGTTGACCAGGACCCGCGCTAGCGCGCTGCCGGGGTCCGGGAGGAGCCTGCCGCTGCTTGCGCTGAGGAGGGCGAGTTCACGGACCAGTGGGTTACGCGGGGTGCCGGTCGTTCCTGACACAACTGGCCGTAGTGGCCCGGTTGTCGTGGCCCTGATCGGACTTATCCACAGGGTCAAGCGGAACATCGCGATCCGGGAGATCGTCGTCGCATGACGAATCACAGCGACACCACCGGATCTCCTGAGCGCGACGACAACCCGGGCGGCGAGCACCACGTCGCCCCTGGAGCAACCGACTCGAACGACACGTCAGAGATGTACGACGCGCCCGCCGGGCCGGACGAAGACCATGCACGCCCGCGTCACGTGGCCCAACTCGACTGCACCCCGCACGAAGCGCACCTGCCCGAGCACCAGGTCACCCTGCGCACCCCGGCCGAACTGGCCGACGCCCTGCCCTATCTCCTCGGATACCGCCCCGAGGACAGCATCGTGCTCGTCGCACTGCACGACAGGGCAGGCCGCGGCCGGTTCGGCGGCCGGGCACGGCTCGGCATCCCCGCGGGTGCGGACGACTGGGACTCCGCCGCCACGCAGCTGGCGCACGGGCTGGTGACGGGCAGCGAGCGCAGGGGAGCGCGGCCGGAGCAGATGGTCGCCTTCCTCTGCCAGGAGCCGGCAAAGGGCGAGACGGGCCGACAGGTCATGGAACAGCTGCGACCGCTGGCCCAGAAGATGCGTGTCGCATGCGGCAGCCTGGACGTGCCGGTGATCGAGGCGCTCTGCATCTCGGACGGTCGCTTCTGGTCGTACTGCTGCGATCGAGCCGAGTGCTGCCCGCCCGAGGGCCGCCCCATGGGCTTGCCCGGTACGTCCGTGCTGGCCGCAGCGGCCACGTACGCCGGAGTTCAGGTACGCGGCACACTGCGCGAGTTGCGGGCCAGGCTGCTGCCCCTTGAGACCGCTGCCGCCCTGGAGCAGGAGGCCGCTCTGGACGCGGCCGGGCTGGCGCTGGTCTCCAGGATCCTCGACGACGCGACCCGAGGAGGTGTGGCCCAGGAGACGCTCGAACTCGCTGACCGACTCATGGGCCGGTTCGCCGCGGCGCCGCCACTTTCCGGTGCGCTCACATCGGACCTCAGGGACGACGAACTGCTCGGGCACGACGAAGCCGCGAGGCTGATTCTGGGTCTGCAGGACCGTGCGACCCGTGACCGCGCGGCCGAATGGATGGAGGGCGACGAGGCCGGTCCCGCCCTCCGGCTGTGGCGAGCGCTGGCCCGCCGCTGTGTCGGTTCGTACAGCGAGCACGCGGCGGCGCCCCTCACCCTCGCCGGATGGGTCGCCTGGTCCACCGGCGATGATCTGGAGGCCCGAGAAGCCCTTGCCATGGCACTCGGCGCGGACCGCGACTACCTCTTCGCCCGTCTGCTGCACCAAGCCTGCAACGAGGGTCTGGACCCTGAATCGATCCGGCGCTGCTTGCGTTCGGAACGTGAGGGGCGTGAGGGGCGTGAGGGACATCAGGGACCTCGGGGATCTCAGGGGCGTGAGGCACAGGAGGGCCATGCGGGACGCCACCAGGTATCTCAACGATGCCAGGGGACCAAGGGGCGCCAGGGGCCCGAGGGGATTGCCGCCGGGCCTCATGGCAAGCCCGAGGACGTGGAAGAGCCGCTGCGGGACGAAACGGCGAAGTCCGCGCTGAATTCCGAGTCCGCCCTGCATTCCGACGCCAGTGATCGTCGCCCCTCCCGGCACCCCGCGAGTTCGACCGGAAGGCTGCCTCGTTCCGCCGGGCCCACCGGGCGAGCGCAGAAGTCGAGCGTCTCCCTCCCCCGCGCCTCAGCGGGCACCCACCCCGCGGCCCCACGGCCGGGCGCCACGCTTCCGCGCGGTTCCAAGGGCACGGCTCCGCGTACGCCGAAGAAGGGCGCCGTTCGCCCGGGCGAGTCCCGCCCGGACAGCGTGCGTCCTGCAAGCCCAGGGGGCGAGGGGGATGCGTGAACGCTCGCGGCAGAGCGGCCCCCGTGACACGTCCGCTGGGCGGCATGGTGGCCCTGGCCATGGCGGACACGGCAGCCAGGCATGCCCCACCGCCACGAATCGTCTCCGCTCACCCGGCGCACTTGCTGACAGGGGCGGTCCTCCACCGCGGTCACCCCGCCCCGTGCGTGACCTGGAGGGATCCCTCCCCGTTCACCTGAGTGGCGGAACGCGCGAACCGGCCGTGCCGCCGCACCGCCCCTGTCACTCCGGGTCCCCCAGCCGGCGCCGCACCCGCCCGAGGCGCACAGAGCGCAGAGGAAGTCGCCCCATGCCACAGCCGACTCCGGTGCCACCGCAGACTCAGCCCTCGCCGCCTACCGACGAGCGCTCTACAGCCGGTGGGTCGGTCCCGTCCCAGAGGTTGGACACCGGGCTAACTCCGTCAAGGGGCGGTGCGGGGCAGCGCGAGCCCACGCCGCCGCACGATGCTCCTCATCGGTTCGACCAGCCGAATCGGCCGACGGACCAGAGCCGGGCGTCGCCCTCGTCACCCACGAGCACGCACACGGCAACGCCGACATCAGCCGGGCCTGCACGGCGCTTTGCCCAGCCCCAGGACACCCCCGCGTCGGCTCAGCCATCGACCGCCCGGCGGTTCTCCGACCTGCCCCCCACCCACAATGCGCTGATCTGTGTCGCCCTACCCGGCCTCGCCATCTCCACGGACCAGGGACAGTTGACCGGCCGGGGACTCGACGGGTTCTACCGCGCGGGCCGACGCGTACTCTCGCGCTGCCAGATCCGTGTGGCCGGACGCGAGCCGGTCCCGGTCCAAGCCAGGATGACCGCGGCCGACCGCGCCCGCTTCGTGGGCACGCTGCGCAGCTCCCCCCAGGCTGGCCCGGACCCGGACGTCGTCATCGAGCGAACCCGCCATGCGGACGGCACCGAGCGGATCACCCTGCACAGCGCGGCGGTCCGGCCCCTCCGCCTGCCGGTCGAGGTCGCCCTGGGCACGGACCTCGCCGATCTCGGTGCCATCGCGAGTGGCAACCCCGGTCGGGAACTCCCCGCCACCGTCCACGACTCCGGCCTGCGCTGGTCGTCCGCCAGGGGCGGCTCGGCTGTGACGGCCGACCCGCCGCCCGTCGACGCACTGGCCTCCGCGGGGCTGCTGCGGTGGGAGTTCGCGCTGCCTCCGGGCGGCAGCGCCAGCATCGAGCTGCGGGTGCGGCCGGACGGAGCCGGACCGGTGCGCGCCGCAGGCCGAGCGGCGACCAGCCCGCTGGCGACCGCGCGGGCCGCCGGAGACGATCCCGGGGTGGAAGCCTTACTGGGGACGAGCATCGAGGACCTCCAGGCCCTTCTGTTACGAGACCCCGCACACCCCTCCGACGTCCACTTGGCCGCCGGGGCACCCTGGCGCTGCGGCCTGGCCCCGGCCGAAGCTCTCGCCGCGGCCCGCATGGCCCTGCCCCTGGGTACCCGGCTCGCTGCCGGCACGCTGCGCACCCTCGCCCGTACCCAACTCCCGTGCCAGTCACCGCAATCCGGCATGATCCCCGCGCCGATACGGGACGCGGGCACACATCTGCCACCGGGCTGCACGGGCACGGAGGCCACACTGCTCTTCCCCACGCTGCTCGCGGAGGCCCGACGCTGGGGACTGCCCGATCCGGAGATCGAAGAACTCCTCCCGGCTGCCGAGCGCTGTCTGACCTGGCTGCGGACCACGGTGGGCGACGGCACCTACCTGCCCGACCCGCACCCCGGAGGCCCTGTCCGCTGTGAGACCCAGGCCCACGCCCATCGCGCCGCGTTGCTCGGGGCCGATCTGCTCGACGCCTGCGGCAGACCGGGCGGTGCGGAGCTGCGGCAGTGGGCCGGGGCACTGCGGACGGCGTTCCGTGCCGACTTCTGGCTCGACGACCTGGGTGGCGGCCGACCCGCGGCTGCCCGGGTCCCGGACGGGCGCCTGGTGCCGCACCTGGGCGCCGCCGCCGTCCACCTTCTCGACACCGGCCTGCTGGGCGGGGGCGAACAGGCGCTGGGCCTGCTCGACAAGGTGCAGACCGAACAGCTCGCCCGGCTGCTCGGTGGCCCGGCCATGGACTCGGGCTGGGGCCTTCGCGGACTGGGCGTGAAGGAGACTGGGCACAGCCCGTTCGGACACCGCAGTGGCGCCGTCCGGGTCCACGAGACCGCGCTCGCCGTCGCGGGGCTGGCCGCCGCCGGCTACGAGAAGGAGGCGAGCGGACTGCTGCGGGGCGTACTCGCGGCCGCGGCCGCGTTCGGCCACCGGCTGCCCGACATGTACGCGGGAGAGCGACGCACGGACGGCGGCGCCCCTCTCCCGCACCCGGCGGCCTGCCGCCCAGCGGCCACGGCGGCGGCAGCCGGAGTGCTGCTGTTGACCACGCTCACGGGTATCCGCCCGGACGCTCCGGCGGGGACGGTCACACTCCGTCCCGTGCGCAGCGCACCGCTCGGCGAGATCGTCCTGACGGGCCTCCGGGTCGCCGGCGCACCCTTCTCCGTGCGGGTCAGCCGGCTGGGCCTCGCCATGGTCGAGGAGGCTGCCGACGGGCTGCAACTGCGGGCGTGACCTCGTACGACGCCCTAGGGCGTGACTGCGTGCGGGGTGGGTGAAACCCATACCGGGCCGAATTGGATCAGCCATCGATGCGGCCGACGAAGGGAGTGTTTATCGTCAAGCAGACGACTATGATCGCCGCATGCCCTACGACCCGTCAGCCTTTCCGCCCTTTGCCGTCACCGTGGACCTGGTCGTGCTGACCGTGCGCCGCCATGCCCTGTGCGCGCTGGCGGTGCGCAGGGGCGAACCGCCGTTCCAGGGGCGCTGGGCACTGCCCGGTGGGTTCGTACGGGCCGACGAGGATCTGTCGCAGGCCGCAGCGCGCGAGTTGGCCGAGGAGACCGGGCTGCGTGCCCACGACCCGGCCGTACCGGCGCAGGACAACGGCGCTCACCTGGAGCAGCTCGCGACCTACGGTGACCCCAAGCGGGATCCGCGGATGCGGGTGGTCAGCGTGGCTCACCTGGCGCTGGCTCCCGACCTGCCGGCACCCCGCGCCGGAGGCGACGCCAGCAACGCCCGCTGGGCCCCGGTCGACGAGCTCCTGAAGCAGGGCGGCTACGGCCGCGACGGCGAACCGGTCGCGCCGCTCGCCTTCGACCACGCGCAGATCCTGGCCGACGGGGTGGAGCGCGCCCGCTCCAAGATCGAGTACTCGTCGCTGGCCACGGCGTTCTGCCCCACCGAGTTCACCGTCGGAGAACTGCGCCGGGTCTACGAGGCGGTGTGGGGCGTGGCGCTCGACCCGCGTAATTTCCATCGCAAGGTGACGGGCACGCCGGGCTTCCTCGTCCCCACCGGCGGCACCACCACACGCCAGGGCGGCCGCCCAGCCCAGCTCTTCCGGGCCGGCGGCGCCACGCTGCTCAACCCGCCGATGCTGCGCCCCGAGGTCTGACACGACGGGCGGGTCCGCGGCGCCCATCCGGACGCGAACCGATGCCGATCCGGGCTCGGTCCGGCTCCAGTTCACGCTCGGTCGGTGCTCAGTCCGCGCTCGGGACGAAGGCCACCGGATCAGGCCGGACCGACTTCGGCCGTTGCAGCGGGCCTTGCCCTACCCGAAAAAACGGACATAGCGCGCTATCTTGCTGCGAGTGATCCAGGCCATCGGACTGACCAGCGACCCTCGCAAGGAGCTTCCCCCCGCCGTCGACGACGTCTCCTTCGAAGCGCGCGCCGGGCGCGTCACCGCGCTGCTCGGGGCGTCGGGAGCGGGTAAGACGACGGCGCTCAGACTCATGCTCGAACTCCAACGCGGCCGTGGCATCACCTACTTCAGAGGCCGCCCCCTGCACCGCATCGCCCACCCCTCGCGCGAGGTGGGCGTGCTTCTCGGCGACCTTCCCGGCCACCCCTCACGCACCGTCCGCGGCCACCTGCGCATGCTCTGCGCCGCCGCGGGCGTACCGGCCCGGCGCGCCGACGAAGTCCTGGAGGTCGTCGGACTCGTCAGCCTGCGCGAGGAACGCCTCGGCACCCTCTCGCGCGGCATGGACCGTCGTCTCGGTCTGGCCTGCGCACTGCTGTCCGACCCGCACACCCTCGTGCTCGACGACCCCGCGGGCGGGCTCTCGGCCCGCGAGAGCCGTTGGCTGTACGGCATGCTGCGCGCACACGCCGCCCAGGGCGGCACGGTCCTGCTGACCACGGCAGACCCGAAGCAGGCCGCGCGCACCGCCGACCGGGTCGTCACGCTTCAGAGAGGCAGGCTCATCGCCGACCAGGAGGCCGCCGACTTCGCCCGCACCCGGCTGCGCCCGCGCGTCGCCGTCCGCACGCCGCACGCCTCCCGCCTCGCCGCTCTCCTCACCAAGGAGGCGCGCACCGCCCACCGCTCCGTAGAGGTCGTACGCGAGAGCGGCAACCGCCTCTCCGTGTACGGCAGTACCTGTGCCGACGTCGGTGAGACCGCGTTTCGCCACGGCATCCTCGTGCATCAACTCGCGGACGAGATCGGGGACATGGGGCCGGACGCCGAGGCGGGCACCCGCACGGCCCAGCCGCGGGCCCACGAGGTGCCACAGTCGCCGGACGCCGCGCTGGCGACCGCCGGTGGCCGCGGACGCAAGGCCACGCCGCCGGTGCCGGAAAGAGGGTTCACCGCGACCGACGACCCCGCCGCCACGGGCAAGGCACCGCAGACGCCGGGCCGAGAGCCGGCCACGGCCGATGGGCGGGATGCCGGCGGGGGGCAGCAGGCGTCGGCGGAGGTTCCGCAGGCACGGGCGGGCGGTCCGCGCCCAGCCGACGCGCCCACAGAAGGCTCTCGCGCGTCGAGGGCCGGTTCGCGCTCGTCCAGCTCTTCCGCCGTCCCGCTTCCCGATCTTCCGCCCCCCATCTCCGTCCGCCCCGCCCCCAGCCCCCTCCGCCCCCTCCGCTACGAGCTCCGTCGTGCCGTCGGTGTCGGCACGAGCTTCGCCACGGGTGCCGCCGTGCTCGTGGTGTCCGCCCTCACCGCCGTACTGCTGGCACGCGTCGGTCACACGCCGCAGCACCGCCTGATGGCGGCCTGGCCGCAGCAGCTGCCGCTGCCTCCGGCGGCGCTCGGTGCCGGGCTGCTCGGTGCGGTCGCGTTCGGCGACGAGTTCCGCCACCCCGCCCTGGCCGCGGATCGCGGCACCGTCCCCCGCCGACTGGGGCTGCTGGCCGCGAAACTCCTCGTCGCCTCCGCCACCGCGCTGGTGCTGGCCGTCCTCACCGTGGGCTGCGACACCGAAGTGCTCTACCTCGTCTACGGACCGGAGCTCGCGGAAGTTCCCGCCGACTGGCTTGCGCTGGGCGCGAGTTGGATCGGGCTCCTGGTCGGCTGTGCCTGGGCAGGCGTGCTCGCCGCGGGTCTGTTCCGGTCCGCCACGGCCGGGCTCGCAGCGGTGGTCGCCGTACCCGTCGTCGTCGTACCACTCGTACAGAAGGCCTTCGAAGGGCCGTCTGTGCGGACGGCGGCGGGCTTTCCGCTGCGGCTGCGGGAGCTGCTGCTGTCGCAGTGGCCGTTCGGGGGCGAGCGCTATCTGGAAGCCGCCGCGCGCGTGGTCACCCAACCCGTCGGCGGTGCCCTGACGTTGTCGCTCACCGCCCTGCTCTGCGCTTATGTCCTCACGACCCTGCGGAGCAGGGTCAGATGACGGCCGCCCCTGCCGCTCCCGAGCCTGTCGTGCGCACAACTCCCCGGGGAAAGCCCATTTCTTTCCGATAAGGCGTCAATTGCGACGGGGTGAGCGATCACCCTTTCGTGTGCTTTTCACCAAAGACCTCAAGGGAGTTGAGGACGGCGCCGACAAAGGATCCGTGAGTACCCTTGCGCACACCATGATGACCGCCGCCCGCTCCGCCGACTCCGGTCTTGCCGGCCCGGGCGATCTCGACCGCTACCCCTACGCCGAGGCCCACGTCGCCGACCGCGTCGGAGCCCCTGCCTGGGACAGCGCGGAGCCGGAACTGGGCCGTGTGGGCCGCCGCGCCGCGGGCAGCCGCGGACGCGGGCTGCACGGCCAACTCGTCCAGCAGCTGGGCCAGATGATCGTCTCGGGCGACCTGGGCGCCGACCGCCCGCTCGTGCCTGAGGAGATCGGCCAGCGCTTCGAGGTCTCCCGCACCGTCGTCCGCGAGTCGCTCCGTGTCCTGGAGGCCAAGGGCCTGGTCAGCGCCCGTCCGAACGTCGGCACGCGTGTGCGTCCCGTCAGCGACTGGAACCTCCTCGACCCGGACATCATCGAGTGGCGGGCCTTCGGGCCGCAGCGCGACGACCAGCGCCGGGAGCTGAGCGAGCTGCGTTGGACGATCGAGCCGCTGGCCGCCCGCCTCGCCGCCGGGCACGGGCGCGACGACGTCCAGCAGCGGCTGGGCGACATGGTCGAGATCATGAGTCACGCGATGGGGCAGGGCGACGTCCTCACCTTCTCCCGTGCCGACGCCGAGTTCCACTCGCTGCTCATCCAGGTCGCGGGCAACCGCATGCTGGAGCACCTGTCGGGGATCGTCTCGGCCGCCCTCCAGGTCTCCGGCGGCCCTGTGACCGGCTGTGACCGACCGAACGAGACGTCGCTGGCGCAGCACAGCAGGATCGTCGACGCCCTCGCGGCCGGCGACGGCGCGGCCGCCGAGGCCGCCATGCGTCAGCTGCTCACCGTCCATCCCGAGGTCGAGCGCGTGGTGCCCGCCCCCCGCGAGCACTGACCGCGCCTCCGGGGGCGCGGCCGGGACTGCCTCCCCCTCCTGTGGCATCTCCCGGTCTGAGCGCCCTCTCCCGTCGGACCCGCAGGATCCATCACGGATCCTGCGGGTCCGACGGTGCGACGAGGCCGTGGAAAAGGCCGTACAGTGCTTGGTCCAAGCTGCGGGCGACCTGTTCTGTCCGCGTATGGCTGCTTTTGATCGGTTACGGGATGTGACTCGGGCCACGCAGATTGGGCGTAACGCTCGGGGAAACAGCGCGATGACCTAAGAGGTGACAGCCGAGGAGGGAATACGGACGCCGCTCAAGGCGCTGTGAATCCTCCCGGCCCTCGCCCGCACCGTCGGCCCGATCCCCCGGCCGGTGGTCGGCTCCTGTCCGCCGTGGACGGGGCCGGAAGCCGTTTTTCAACGTTCCGAGAGGTTGTTCGTGTCGGCCAGCACATCCCGTACGCTCCCGCCGGAGATCGCCGAGTCCGTCTCTGTCATGGCTCTGATTGAGCGGGGAAAGGCTGAGGGGCAGATCGCCGGCGACGATGTGCGTCGGGCCTTCGAAGCTGACCAGATTCCGGCCACTCAGTGGAAGAACGTACTGCGCAGCCTCAACCAGATCCTCGAGGAAGAGGGTGTGACGCTGATGGTCAGTGCCGCGGAGCCCAAGCGCACACGAAAGAGCGTCGCAGCGAAGAGTCCGGCCAAGCGCACCGCCACCAAGACGGTCGCGGCGAAGACGGTGACCACCAAGAAGGCCACCGCCACCGCCACGCCCGCGGCGCCCGTCGCCGACTCCGCCGTCGAGGACGACGCCCCCGCCAAGAAGGCCGCTGCCAAGAAGGCGACGACCGCCAAGAAGGCGGCTGCCAAGAAGACCGTCGCGAAGAAGACGGCGGCCAAGAAGACCACCGCCAAGAAGGACGACGCCGAGATCCTCGAGGACGAGGTGCTCGAGGACGCTCCCAAGGGCGGTGAGGAGCCCGAGGGCACCGAGAACGCCGGTTTCGTGCTCTCCGACGAGGACGAGGACGACGCCCCCGCGCAGCAGGTCGCGGCCGCCGGCGCCACCGCCGACCCGGTCAAGGACTACCTCAAGCAGATCGGCAAGGTCCCGCTGCTCAACGCCGAGCAGGAGGTCGAGCTCGCCAAGCGCATCGAGGCCGGTCTGTTCGCCGAGGACAAGCTGGCCAACGCCGACAAGCTCGCCCCCAAGCTCAAGCGTGAGCTGGAGATCATCGCCGAGGATGGCCGCCGCGCCAAGAACCACCTGCTGGAGGCCAACCTCCGTCTGGTGGTCTCCCTGGCCAAGCGCTACACCGGCCGCGGCATGCTCTTCCTGGACCTCATCCAGGAGGGCAACCTCGGTCTGATCCGCGCGGTCGAGAAGTTCGACTACACCAAGGGCTACAAGTTCTCCACGTACGCCACCTGGTGGATCCGTCAGGCCATCACCCGCGCCATGGCCGACCAGGCCCGCACCATCCGTATCCCGGTGCACATGGTCGAGGTCATCAACAAGCTCGCGCGTGTGCAGCGCCAGATGCTGCAGGACCTGGGCCGTGAGCCCACCCCGGAGGAGCTGGCCAAGGAACTCGACATGACCCCCGAGAAGGTCATCGAGGTCCAGAAGTACGGCCGTGAGCCCATCTCCCTGCACACCCCGCTGGGCGAGGACGGCGACAGCGAGTTCGGTGACCTCATCGAGGACTCCGAGGCCGTCGTCCCGGCCGACGCGGTCAGCTTCACGCTTCTGCAGGAGCAGCTGCACTCGGTCCTCGACACCCTGTCCGAGCGCGAGGCGGGCGTCGTCTCGATGCGCTTCGGTCTCACCGACGGTCAGCCGAAGACCCTCGACGAGATCGGCAAGGTGTACGGCGTGACGCGTGAGCGCATCCGCCAGATCGAGTCCAAGACCATGTCGAAGCTGCGCCACCCGTCGCGCTCCCAGGTACTGCGCGACTACCTCGACTAGGTCGCACGCGTACGACAGACAGGGCCCGGTCTCCCGAGTGGGGACCGGGCCCTCGTGCTGTCGCGCGGGTGCGGGGTGCGGTGGGCTGAATCACTCTGGGTGTCCCATGACCACTCCAGAGTGAGGAGCGTGCATGCGTCGTCCTTTTGTCCGGGCCCTGGCCCGGCCGCTGGTCCTGGCGGCAGCGGCAGCTGCCATACCGTTGGCGTCGGCCGCCCCGGTGGCTGCCGACAGCGTCGTCGTCGGCGGGTTCCCGGTCGATGTGTCTGACAGTCCCTGGACCGTGGCACTGGCCAGCCGTGACCGGTTCGGGGGTACGCGGGCCGGTCAGTTCTGTGTCGGTGTGGCGGTCAGCCGGTCCACGGTGCTGACCGCGGCCCACTGTCTGAGCAAGGAGGTTCTCGGGGAAGCGCCGGAACAGGTGCGCGACCTCAGCGTCATCACAGGCCGTACGGACCTGCTGTCCGGCCGGGGTCAGGAGATCCGGGTCCGCGGCAGCTGGGTGAACCCGGCCTACGACGGTGTCACCAACGCGGGGGACTTCGCCGTGCTCTCCCTCGCCCAGCCGCTTCCCGCGAGCGCGGTCATCGCGATGGCGCGGGCCGGCGATCCCGCCTATCTGCCCGGGACTCCCGCCCTGGTCTACGGCTGGGGGGACGTCACGGGGGCCGGCGACTACCCGCGAAGCCTGCGGGCGGCACGCGTGCACGTACTGCCCGACGCCATGTGCAGACAGGCGTATCCGGGCAGTGGTGAAGGCAGGTACATGCCGGCCAGCATGATCTGCGCCGGGGAACGGGAGGGAGGCCGGGACGCCTGTCAGGGAGACAGCGGAGGCCCCCTGGTCGCTCAGGGGAGACTGATCGGCCTCGTGTCCTGGGGCACCGGCTGCGGGCGCGCGGGTAATCCCGGCGTCTACACCCGGGTGTCCGAGATCCTCAGGACCATGGGGTGGCGGGCCGCGGTGCGCGGGCACCGTACCGACCGCTGACGGAGGCTAGGAGGCCCGCGGGGTATGAGCGCGGGCGGCCGCCCCTGCTCTCAGGGGCGGCCGCCCGTCGACCGGCCTGTGCCGGAAGCTGGCTCGTCGTTAATGCGAGATGTCAGCGCTCATCTTCGGACGCCGATGCGGGAACGGACGTCAGCCGCTCCGTCTCGTCCTGTATCTCAGCGGCGATCTTCTTGAGTTCCGGCTCGAACTTGCGACCGTGGTGGGCGCAGAAGAGCAGTTCTCCGCCGCTCAGCAGGACGACGCGCACGTACGCCTGGGCGCCACAACGGTCGCAGCGGTCAGCGGCCGTCAGTGGGCTCGCGGGGGTCAGAACAGTAGTCACGTCGCCTCTTCTCTAGCTCGACGAGCTGTCGTACCAGGGTCAACATCCAACCAGCCCCAAAACGTTCCCGCTCGTGGCTTCACCCAGAGAGAAATTTTTTCGGGGGCGGCCGGCTGCTGCCGGTTTGGCGGCGAATGTGCCGTATTGCGTCGGTGTCTTGCTTACGGTTTCGCGCTGTCGGTCAAGGTCGGTCCTCCCGGCTGGCTTGCCGGTTTGTTCATGAGGACGTGCCCGGAGCCTAAATGGTTCATGCCTGGAAGGGAACGTGATATGTACTTCACCCCATCGAGGGATCGAACATGCATACGACTCTGGACTAGTCTGTGTTCCGCACGAGGGTGGCGTTACAACGGCTCTACCAGGCCTCGGTACCCTCTTGACGGCGACCGAAGCCGAGCCCTTACCCAACAGGGCGCCACCTGAAATTCAGCGAGGAGCGAACCGCGTGACCGCCGAGACGTCCGTGCCGTCCACAGCGCTGCTGGCAGGAGCAGACCGGGACGGTTCCAACTACACCGCGCGGCACCTGCTCGTCCTCGAGGGGCTCGAGGCCGTACGCAAGCGCCCGGGCATGTACATCGGGTCGACCGACAGCCGCGGTCTGATGCACTGCCTGTGGGAGATCATCGACAACTCCGTCGACGAGGCCCTCGGCGGGTACTGCGACCACATCGAGGTGATCCTCCACGACGACGGGTCCGTGGAGGTCCGGGACAACGGCCGGGGCATCCCGGTCGACGTCGAGCCCAAGACCGGATTGTCCGGCGTCGAGGTCGTGATGACCAAGCTGCACGCCGGCGGCAAGTTCGGCGGCGGCTCGTACGCCGCCTCCGGCGGTCTGCACGGCGTGGGTGCCTCCGTGGTGAACGCCCTGTCCGCGCGACTGGACGTCGAGGTGGACCGGAGCGGTCACACCCACGCCATCAGCTTCCGGCGTGGTGTCCCCGGAGCCTTCGCCGCAGACGGCCCGAACGCGAAGTTCGAGACCGGCGGCCTGCGCAAGACCAAGAAGATCCCCAAGACCCGCAACGGCACGCGCGTGCGGTACTGGGCCGACCGCCAGATCTTCCTCAAGGACGCCAAGCTCTCCCTGGAGAACCTCCACCAGCGCGCCCGCCAGACCGCGTTCCTGGTACCCGGCCTGACCATCGTCGTCCGCGACGAGTTCGGTCTCGGCGAGGGTGGAAGCAAGGGCGAGGAGTCCTTCCGCTTCGACGGCGGTATCAGCGAGTTCTGCGAGTACCTGGCCTCCGACAAGCCGGTCTGCGACGTCCTCCGCTTCGGCGGTCAGGGCACCTTCAAGGAGACCGTCCCGGTCCTGGACGAGCACGGCCAGATGACCCCCACCCAGGTCACCCGCGAGCTCGACGTCGACGTCGCCATGCGGTGGGGCACCGGGTACGACACGACGCTGAAGTCGTTCGTGAACATCATCGCCACCCCCAAGGGCGGCACCCACGTCGCGGGCTTCGAGACGGCCGTCACCGGCACGATGAACGAGGTGCTGCGCACCAAGAAGCTGCTACGTGTGGCCGAGGACGACATCGTCAAGGACGACGCCCTCGAGGGCCTCACGGCGGTCGTCACCGTCCGTCTCGCCGAGCCGCAGTTCGAGGGCCAGACCAAGGAGGTCCTGGGCACCTCGGCGGCCCGCCGCATCGTGAACACCGTGATCTCCCGGGAGCTCAAGGCGTTCCTGACGTCCACGAAGCGGGACGCCGCGGCCCAGGCCCGAGTCGTCATGGAGAAGGCCGTCGCGGCCGCCCGTACGCGCATCGCGGCCCGCCAGCACAAGGACGCCCAGCGCCGGAAGACCGCCCTGGAGTCCTCGTCGCTGCCCGCCAAGCTCGCCGACTGCCGCAGCGACGACGTCGACCGCAGCGAGCTGTTCATCGTCGAGGGAGACTCCGCGCTCGGCACCGCCAAGCTCGCCCGGAACTCCGAGTTCCAGGCGCTGCTGCCGATCCGCGGCAAGATTCTCAACGTCCAGAAGTCGTCCGTGACCGACATGCTCAAGAACGCCGAGTGCGGCGCGATCATCCAGGTCATAGGGGCGGGTTCCGGCCGGACCTTCGACATCGACGCGGCTCGCTACGGCAAGATCATCATGATGACCGACGCCGACGTCGACGGCTCCCACATCCGGACGCTGCTGCTGACGCTGTTCCAGCGCTACATGCGGCCGATGATCGAGGCCGGCCGGGTGTTCGCCGCGGTGCCGCCGCTGCACCGCATCGAGCTGATCCAGCCCAAGAAGGGGCAGGACAAGTACGTCTACACGTACTCGGACCGTGAACTGCGCGACAAGCTCATGGAGTTCCAGAGCAAGGGCGTCCGCTACAAGGACTCCATCCAGCGCTACAAGGGTCTCGGTGAGATGGACGCCGACCAGCTGGCCGAGACGACGATGGATCCGCGGCACCGGACCCTGCGCCGGATCAGCCTCACCGACCTGGAGGCCGCCGAGCGGGTCTTCGACCTGCTGATGGGGAACGACGTGGCGCCGCGCAAGGAGTTCATCTCCAGCTCGGCGGCGACGTTGGACCGTTCGCGAATCGACGCGTAGCCGCTGCGCTGGGCCTGGGCCGTGTATTCGGCCTCGGCTTCGCCTTCGGCACCTGATATGGGTACCCACTCGCACCGCCCGTGCGGCTCTCGTCGTCGGGCGGGTGCGGGTGGCCCTTGTGGGGCGTAGTCGTCGTTGGCGGCTTTGCCGTGGGTCGTCACCTGATGGGGTGAAGACCCGAGAGAAGTCGGGTCGGGGATCTTTCCGTTCTGTCCATGCTTGGGCATGTACTCAGACGATCCCTGGTACGACGCTCTCGCCTCCGGATGGGGGGAGGCGGACGTCGCCGACGCGCCCGACGCCGCGCCGCCCCGCGCGGGTGACGTGTACCTCGAGGTGCAGCGCAGTGCGGCCTTCCAGGAGGTGCGCAGCCGGTACCGGAGGTTCGTGGTGCCGGCGGTCGTGGGGTTCCTTTCGTGGTACGTGGCGTACGTGGTGGCCGCCACGACCGCGCCGGGGCTGATGGCCCGGCCCGTGGCGGGTGCCGTGAACGTGGCGATGGTCGCGGGGCTCGGACAGTTCCTCACCACCTTCCTGCTCACCTGGGCCTACGCACGTCACGCGCGACTGCGCCGGGACCGGGCCGCGCTCGAACTCCGGTGGGACACCCAGGAGTTGACGCGGGCCACCGGAGGAGGTGCCTCGTGACGGACGATCACCAGACCCTGGCGCTGCTTCTGTTCAGCGTGTTCGTCGCGATCACGCTGGCGATCACGACCTGGGTGAGCCGCGACCGGCAGGGTTCGGCGGAGGAGTTCTACGCGGGCGGTCGGCTCTTCACACCCATGGAGAATGGTTTTGCCATCGCGGGCGACTACATGTCGGCCGCCTCCTTCCTCGGCATCTCCGGCCTCATCGCCCTCTTCGGCTACGACGGGATGCTGTATTCGGTGGGCTTCCTCGTGGCCTGGCTTGTGGTGCTGTTCCTCGTCGCCGAACTGGTACGCAACTGCGGGCGGTTCACACTCGCCGACGTCGTCGCCGCACGGATGCGGGAACGCCCTGTGCGGATCGCGCTGGGAACTTCCTCGGTCACCGTGTCCGTTCTGTATCTGGTGGCGCAGATGGTGGGCGCGGGCACCCTGGTCGCGCTGCTGCTCGGGGGCGAGGGCGAAGCGGCTCGGGACTGGACCGTCATCGGCGTCGGCGCGCTCATGGTGATCTATGTGTCGTGGGGAGGGATGCGGGCCACCACCTGGATCCAGATCGTCAAGTCGGTTCTGCTGCTCGGCGGCACCGTCACATTGACCGTGCTCGTCCTGGTGCGCTTCCACGGCGACTTCGACCGGCTGCTGCTCACGGCTGCCGAGCGCAGTGGTCACGGTGAGGCGTTCCTCGCGCCCGGGCTGAAGTACGGCGGTGACTGGACGTCCCGGTTCGACTTCATCAGCCTGGGCCTCGCGCTGGTCCTGGGCACCGCAGGGCTGCCGCACATCCTGTCCCGCTTCTACACCGTGCCCACCGCTCGCGCGGCCCGGCGCTCGGTGGTGTGGGCGATCGGGCTCATCGGCGGGTTCTACCTGATGACGATCGTGCTGGGCTTCGGCGCCGCCGCGATCGTCGGACCGGAGGCCGTACGCGGGTCGAACGCGGCCGGGAACACGGCCGTTCCGCTGCTCGCCCTCGACCTGGGCGGCGGCGCGGACTCCACCGGAGGAACGGTTCTCTTCGCCGTCGTGGCCGCCGTCGCCTTCGCCACGATCCTCGCCGTGGTCGCCGGAATCACGCTCTCCTCCTCGGCCTCCGTGGCCCACGACCTGTATGCCTCGCTCCGGCGCCGGCGCGCCGGGCCCCGCCGGGAGGTGGCCGTGGCGCGCGTCGCCGCGGTCGGCATCGGTGTCATCGCGATCGTCCTCGGACTGCTCGCCCGCGATCTCAACGTCGCCTTCCTCGTGGGCCTCGCCTTCGCCGTCGCCGCGTCCGCCAATCTGCCGGTGCTGCTCTACTCGCTGTTCTGGCGGGACTTCACCACGCGGGGCGCCGTATGGGCCGTGTACGGAGGCCTCATCCCGGCCGTGGTGCTGGTGCTGCTGTCGCCGGTGGTGTCGGGCAGCCCCGAATCACTGGTCCCCGGCGTCGACTTCCAGTACTTCCCCCTCCAGAACCCGGGCCTCGTCTCCATCCCGCTGGGCTTCGTCGCGGGCTGGCTCGGCACCGTCACCTCGGCCGAAATCCCGGACGAGGCCAAGCACGCGGAGACCGAGGTGCGGTCGCTGACGGGGGCGGGGGCGGTCTAGGGCGGCGCCTTCGTCGTCGTACGACCGCCCACGGCGCCGTATGGCCAGGGCCACTGTGCGCTGTCGAGCGGTCGGCTGACATTTCGGCGCCCGGCGTCCGTATCAAAGGGAGGGCACGGTTCCCTTCCCCCGCCCCCACGGGCCGTGCCTCAGGCGCGGGTCGCCCACACATAACGGTGTTCCGGGCGGCCCGCGTCCCCGTACTTGAGGGTGAGCCGGGCCCTCCCCGTGCGTTCCAGGAGCTTGAGATAGCGCTGGGCGGTCTGCCGGCTCACCCCGGTCCGCTCGGCGATCTCCTGGGCCGACAGCGGGCCTTCGGCGTTCATCAGGGAGCGGCGTACGAGTTCCGCGGTGGTGGGGGAGTGGCCTTTGGGGAGGTCGGGCTCCGAGGACGCGGAAAGGGCGCCGAAGATACGGTCCACCTCGGCCTGCTCGGCCTCGCCGCCGCCGTCCAGGGTGCGGCGCAGCTCCGCGTACGCCTCCAGCTTGGCGCGCAGCCCCGCGAAAGCGAACGGCTTGACCAGGTACTGGAGCGCGCCGTGCCGCATCGCCGCCTGCACCGTCGACACGTCCCGCGCGGCCGTCACCATGATCACGTCGGTCTGGTGGCCGCGCCGGCGCATCTCCTGGACGACCGACAGACCCGTCTCGTCCGGCAGGTAGTGGTCCATCAGGACCAGATCCACACGGGGCAGCTCCTCCACCTGGCGCAGCGCCTCGGCCGCGCTGTGGGCCTCGCCGGCCACGTGGAAGCCCGGCACCTTCTCGACGTAGGCGCAGTTGACGCGCGCCACGCGCGTGTCGTCGTCCACGACCAGGACCTCGATCATCGCGACTCCTCCTCGACGACGGACTGCGCATCTGACGGCACGGCAAGGGCCGGTTCCAGGTCCGGTTCGGCCAATGCCTCGGGCAGGACGACGGTGAACTCCGCGCCTCCGCCGGCCGCCTCGTCCACCGCCGCGCTGCCACCCTGCCGTTCGGCGAGCCTGCGCACCAGGGAGAGTCCTATGCCGCGCTCACGATGCGCCGGCGGCTTCTTGGTGGACCACCCCTCCGTGAAGATCAACTCGCGCTGTTCCTCGGGGATTCCCGGGCCTGTGTCGCGCACCCTGAGGACCGCGGTACGCCCCTCCGCACACAGTTCGACCTCCACGCGCGCGTGCGTGGTGCCCGCGACGGCGTCGAGAGCGTTGTCCACCAGGTTGCCGACGATCGTGACGAGGCCCCTGGGGTCGATCAGCCGGTCCGGGAGCCCGGTGCGGTCCGCGAGCCGCAGCGCGACGCCACGTTCCGCGGCCACGGTCGCCTTGCCGACCAGCAGGGCGGCGAGCAGCGGGTCCCGGATCTTCTCGGCGACCTGTTCCGCCGTGTCCCGGTGATCGCCGACCACCTCGCCGACGAACTCCACGGCGTCCTCGTACATCTCCAGCTCCAGCAGCCCGAGCAGCGTGTGCATACGGTTGGCGTGCTCGTGGTCCTGGGCGCGCAGGGCGTCGATCAGGCCGCGCGTCGAGTCGAGCTCACGGCCCAGCTGCTCCAGCTCGGTGCGGTCGCGCAGGGTGGCGACGGCGCCGCCGTCGTCGGTGGGCATGCGGTTGGTGACCAGGACGCGCTGACCGCGGACCGTGAGCAGATCGGTGCCGGTGATCCGGCCGGCCAGGACGTCGGTGGTACGGCCCTCGCCGAGCGCCTCGTCGAGGGACCGGCCGACGGCCTCGTCGCCGAGGCCGAGGAGCCGAGCCGCCTCGTCGTTGAGCAGGCGGATACGGCCCGTGCGGTCCAGGGCGACAACGCCCTCCCGGATGCCGTGCAGCATCGCCTCGCGCTCCGCGAGCAGCGCCGAGATGTCGGAGAAGGCCAGGTCACGGGTCTGCCGCTGGACCCGGCGCGAGATCAGCCAGGCCGCCAGCGCGCCGACCGCCAGGGCGCCGCCGGCGTACGCGAACAACTCGGGGATCGTGTGCAGCAGCCGGGCCCGCACGCTGTCGTAGGCGATGCCGACCGAGACCGCGCCCACGATGTCGCCGTCGCCGTCGCGCAGGGGCACCTTGCCGCGGGCGGTGCGGCCCAGGGTGCCGTTGTCGATCTGCATGACCTCGTGGCCGGCGAGGGCCTGGCCCGGGTCGGTGGAGACGGTCCGGCCGACCTCGCCCGGCGTGGGATGGGACCAGCGGACCCCGCGCCGGTCCATCACCACGATGTACTCGGCCCTGGTGGCCTTACGGATACGTTCCGCCTCCCGCTGGACCGGACCGCCGACCGTCGCGGGAGTGTGCGCGAGATCCTCGGCGATCTGCGGCTGGGCCGCGGTGGTCTGCGCGATCGACAGTGCGCGGCGCATCGCCTGGTCGTCCAGCTGGTCGCTGAGCGGAGCGAGGAACAGTCCGGTCGCGAGCACCGCGACTCCCGCCGCGATGGCCACCTGCATCAGCAGCACCTGCGCGAACATCCGCCGGGGCAGACCGAGGCGCAGGCGACGGGCGGGGGGAGTGGGGCTCATACCCATGACGGTACGTGGACGTGCGGGAGGTCCCGTAGAGGGATGTGGCGTGGATCTCTTGATCAATGGCAACAGTCATGATCGACCCCCTGATCAACATCCGGATCGAGGTCGGGAGGTCGGATCAAGGTCCGGAGGGTCCGGATCAATTCCGGATCAATATCGGTCAGCCGGTCCATGCGACCGGTTCATGCGAGGCATCCGGTGCACCTGATCAACTTGCCAGTGCCGTCGTCATCGTGAGCTCCCGCACCATCAACACGTCCATCCGCGCGGGCGAGCCGAGCACCGACCCACAGCTCTCGGGGCGCGGCGGCAGGGAGGCGCCCTGGGCCACGCCGACCCGCCAGTGGCGCCCGTCCCTGTGGGCGACCGTCACTTCCCAGCGCGGGGCCGCGCCGTCCGTCCGTACGACGCCCAGCGCCTCCGCGGTGTCCTCGCCGATGGCCCTGCGCACGGCCAGCTCGGCCGCCTGGGCGGGCCGCTCCCAGGCCGAGTTACCGCGGCACCCCTCCACGACGATCCGGCCCTCCTGGACCCCGTGCAGGACCTCCTTGACGGCGTGGGCCTGCGCCCTGCCGTACGCGTAGCCGTACGGCAGCACGAGCAGCGTCGGTGAGAACCGGTGTCCACCCAGATGAGTGACCTCCCAGACGCCCTCCACGCCGGAGGCGGCGAGCTCGGCCGCGAGGGGGCGCCCGAGGAGCGCGCAGCAGCGGTCCCGCTTGCCATTGGTGCAGACGAGGGCGAGGGGGTCGCCTGTGTGGGGGCGCCCCTGGAGTGCCGAGTCGAAGGTGTGGTGGTCACCCATGCCGAGGGCGGCGAAATCCAGCTTCAGCAGTTGCTCGGGGTCGGTGATCGTGGCGGCCTGCAGCCATACGTTCCCGGGCACGGTGTGGGCCGCGTAGATCTGCCGCTCGGCGGCGGTGCCGCAGTCGGCGTGGCGGCCGGGGCGGCGGATCAGCGCGACGCGTACGCCCGTGCCCTTCGCGGCCGCCTCCAGGGCTCGGCCCAGCACCGGGTCCAGGTGACTCTGCGTGAGCGCCTTGGCACCCCACGGGCCGGGCTGCTCCACCAGCAGCCAGGTCGTCGCGGTCGCCGCGGTCCCCGCGATGGGCTCGTCGAGGTCCTGCGAGACGGTTGAGCACGTACTCACAGAGGTGAGCCTAACCTGACTTGAGTGGCGGCGGCGGGTCGAGGGGTCCGTGGAGGGGCCTGGGCCGGGGCAGGCCGGGCGCCTGTCCTGGACCTGCGCTGCGCCCGTTGTGGGCCCCCTTGCCGCTCCGGGGTGCGCCCCCTCGGAGCCGGAAGGCGCGCTCGTCTACTCCGGCAGCGGCTGGGGCGGCTTCGGACCCGTGTAGTGCCCGCTCGGTCGCATGCGCAGCGGTCGCTCGCCGTACTCCTCCAGGGCGTGGGCGATCCAGCCCGCCGTACGGGCCACGGCGAAGATCGTCTCGCCCGCCGTGTAGGACATGCCGGAGGACGCCGTGAACACGCCCAGGGCCAGGTCGACGTTGGCGTGCAACGGGGTGTGGCGGGCCGCCGTGGCGGCGATGTCGCGGGCCGCGGCGAGGGCGGGTGCGGAGTCGGGGATCTCCTCCAGGAGATCGAACAGGACACGCGCGCGTGGGTCCTCGCCGGGGTAGAGCCGGTGACCGAGCCCCGGAATGCTCCGGCCGGCCCGCAGTTCCTCGGCGATGACGGGCCCCGCGTCGCCTCGGTCGAGCACCTCCATGATCAGTTTGTGGGCGAGGCCGCTCGCCGCCCCGTGCAGGGGGCCCTCGATCACGCCCAGTCCGGCGGAGACGGCGGCGTAGGCGTGGGCGCGGGCCGACGCGGCGACCCGTACGGCGAGGGTCGAGGCGGCCAGGTCGTGATCGGCGAGCAGGGCGAGGGCGGTGTCCAGAACCCGCAGTGCGGCCCCGTCGGCGGACCGTCCGCTCAGCTGTCGCCACAGGCGCTGAGCGACGGAGCCCTGGTCGCGGTGGGTGTACCGCGCGGGCCCGAGGGAGGCTACGAGGGTCGGGATGAGGACACGCGCGGTGCCGAGCACGGCCTCCTCGGACAGGTCGAAGCGCAGTGGGTCAGCCGTCGCGGCGGCGATGGTCGCCACCCGCAACCGGTCCGTGGGCCCGACGTGTTCGGACAGGGCGTCGACGGCGCGACGGGCGGCGGTGACGGAGACCTCGGGGGCGGTGAAGGTGACGCCGGGGCGCAACTCACCCGTCCACAGCCACTCGGCCACCTCTTCGTAGGAGTGCCGGGCGGCCAGCTCGGTCGCGTCCACGCCCCGGAAGTAGTAGCGGTCCGTGTCGATCAACGTGAGCCGGGTCCGGACGGAGAGCTCGCCGGCCGCCCCGGAAGTGGCCGCGCTCTCCCGCCTGTTGCGCCGGGCGAGCGCCTCCACCTCCTCGGCGTCGAAGGTGCTGCCCCGGCCGCCGGGCGCGCGGCGGCTGCTCAGGTGTCCGCGGCTCACGTACGCGTACACGGTCTCGGGCTTCACACCGAGCAGTTCGGCGGCTTCCTGGGTGGTCAGCCGCCGTCCTGCTGGGCCGGGGCCGGGCTCTTGATCGCGCATGGGGTCACCGTATCCAGGAAGTCGGACATTGATTTCGGATGTTGATGCGAATGAGGATCCGAGTGGTCTGAGCATTGATGCAATCAATATTGACAGAAAATAAGTCAATCATGGACAGTCGAATCAAGTCCAGGGAGGAATCATGTCCGTCAACAGGTCAACAACCGCGCTCGTCGAGGTGCCCCGCGGGCTGGCGGGTGTCGTCGTCACCGACACCGAGGTGGGCGACGTCCGGGGGCTCGAGGGCTTCTACCACTACCGTCAGTACTCGGCCGTGGAACTCGCGCAGAGCCGCCCCTTCGAGGACGTCTGGCATCTCCTGGTCCACGGTGAGCTGCCGGACGCCGAGCGCTCCGCCGCCTTCGCCGCCGAGACCGCTGCGCTGCGGCGGCTGCCCAACCAGGTGTGGGCCGCGCTCCCCGCCATCGCGGCGGCGAGCGGAGGATCCGGACCGTTGGCCGGCCTGCGCACGGCGCTCTCCCTGCTCGGCGCGGCACAGGGCTTCCGGCCGGTGTACGACATCGGCACCGAGGCGCGCCGGCGGGACACCCTCGTCGCGGCCGCGGCCGTACCGACGCTGCTCACCGCGCTGCACCGGCTGGGTGCGGGACTTGATCCTGTGGAGCCGCGCGAGGACCTGTCGTATGCGGCGAACTATCTGTACATGTTGACGGGAGCGGAGCCGGACCCGCGGCGGACCCGGGCCGTCGAGCAATACTTGATCTCAACCATTGACCACGGATTCAATGCGTCAACCTTCACGGCTCGGGTCATCACTTCCCACGGGAGCGGATGTCGCGGCATGCCTCGTCGGGGCCGTGGGCGCTCTGTCGGGACCATTGCACGGTGGTGCGCCCAGCCGGGCGCTGGACACCCTGGACGCGATCGGCACGCCCGACCGCATCGACTCCTGGATCCGCGAACGCGTCCTCGCCGGCGACCGCATCATGGGCTTCGGCCACCCGGTCTACCGCACCGAGGACCCCCGGTCCCGCATGCTCCGCGAGATCGCCCAGGGCTTCGGCGGGCCGCGTGCCGAGTTCGCGGTGGAGGTCGAACGCCGCGTCGAGGCGATCCTCGCCGAGCTGAAACCCGGCCGCGAGCTGCACACGAACGTCGAGTTCTACGCGGGGGTGGTCATGGAGCTCTGCGGTCTGCCGCGCGAGATGTTCACACCGACGTTCGCCGCAGCGCGGGTCGTGGGCTGGAGCGCCAACATCCTGGAGCAGGCACAGGACTCGAAGATCATCAGGCCGGTGGCGCGGTATGTGGGGCCCGGGGCGCCGGTGACGGTGCCGACGGCCGTGACGGCTGCCTGACATCGACCCCGGCATACGTGTGGCCTGGTGCCGTTCTGGCGCCAGGCCTCATCGGGTGGGGATCGAGCAGTGACGGGGTGCCGGCTGCTCGCCGGGTCGGTCACCCGGCTCGCTCAACGGTTGCGCGCGGCCGGGGAGCGTCGACGGTACGGGTCTGGGGTGGACGCGTGCTCGTGCGGTGGGCTCAGGCGTCGGGGATGTCTGCCTTGGCGCGGATGAGGGTCTCCCGGCTGACGATGACGATGCGCTCGTAGTCGGCGCGGGCGGCGTCGGCGGGCAGTTCCGGGTCAAGCGCCTCGGTGGCCTCGGTGCCGATGACGGCGAAGTTGCCGTCGCTGAGTTCGAACACGTCCGGGCAGGTAGCTCCTGAGTTACTGCCACGGGCGCTTGGAGGCACACCGATGCGGCGCACGATCTTCAAAGGTACTGGTCCTTACGAGGGCTGGGCATTGTAGTCGGGAGCACGTTACTGGTGTTTCTGTTTCTCTCGTGGCTGGATGGAGAAAATGTCACCCAGTCAGTCGGTGGGCGGATCTCCGACGACCCACCACTCGTCCGTGTCGGCTTCGTCGAGGTCCCTGACGAGACCGTCAACCATGTGCCCCAGCTGGGCTTCTTCGGATGTCTCGTTCAGGGAGGCGCGCATGTGCTGCGACGCCTCCCAGTACTCACGGAAGATCGGGCTCTGGAAGAACTCCCGCAGATGCCGGTACAGCTCCTCCCGGTCCAGGATTCCCGCCCGGTAGAGGTGGAACAGATGGACGTACCAGGCGTTGGCGTAGAAGAACTGGCGGCGCCTCTCCGCCGGGATGCTCTTGTCGTAGGTGTCGATCACCGCGGCGAGGGAGGGATCGTCGATCGCCCTGGCCAGCAGCTCCCACTGCATGCGCTGCTGATGCGCCAAGGCCTTGCGGCGGATCGCCAACTCCTCGAGCTCCAGTTGCCTCTCCTGCAGTCGGGCCTCCTCCGCCCGCCGTTGACGCGCTGCCGTCGCAGCGCCGGCGGCTGCTGCGAGGAGGGCCAGTGCGGCGGTGGCCAGCCTCCCCGCAGAACATTTCCGTGTGGCCATGTCAATTACCCCCGATCAGGCGGCCGTCCGCCGGTCGTCGGGGTGCGGGTCGACTGGAGGGGACCGGCGAGCGGTGGGCGGCGCTTGCCGTCTCCCAAAGTGCCGAGCGGCTCTGATCGGCGGGGAGGCGGAGAGGAGGCGCACGGAGGGAAGCGAGGGTCGCACACTCCGGCGCCATGCCCAACGTCTGCCCGGCAAGTGCAGCTAACAATCGTTCACTTCGCGGTGATTATTCCGGCTCGTATCCTGGGTCGGCATTCAACCTTCGTATGTGCGCCGACCCACGAGCCGGTGCACCCGTCGGCGTGAGAGAGGTCGCACGTTGAGCCAGCCGAGCCCCGGTCCGCAGCAGATCCCGGTCGTCGTACTCGCCGGATTCCTCGGTTCCGGCAAGACGACGCTGCTCAACCACCTCCTCCACCGCAGTCAGGGCACCCGCATCGGCGCCATCGTCAACGACTTCGGCGCCATCGAGATCGACGCCATGGCGGTCGCCGGCGCGCTCGGCGACTCCACGCTCTCCCTGGGGAACGGCTGCCTGTGCTGTGCCGTCGACGCCAGTGAGCTGGACGTGTACCTGGAGCGGCTCGCACGCCCGGCCACCGGCATCGACGTCATCGTCATCGAGGCCAGCGGGCTCGCCGAGCCGCAGGAACTCGTACGCATGGTGCTCGCCAGTGAGCATCCGGGCATCGTGTACGGCGGCCTGGTCGAGGTGGTCGACGCCGCCGAGTTCGACGGCACCCGCGCGAAGCACCCCGAGATCGACCGGCACCTCGCCCTCGCCGACCTCGTCGTGGTCAACAAGCTCGACCGTGCGCCGGACGGTGACCGCGTGCTTGACCTGGTCCGCGGGCTCACCGACCGCGCCGCCGTCGTCCCGGCCAGCTACGGCCGTATCGATCCCGAGTTCCTCTTCGACTGCCGGCCCAGCGATGAGCGCATCGGGCAGCTGTCCTTCGACGACCTGCACGACCCGCACGACCCGCGTGACCACGCCGCTGGCACCGGCGGTGACATGGGCAGCGGCGGCCACCACGCGCACCTGCACACCGGCTACGACAGCCTCGCCTTCGTCTCCGAAGTCCCTCTCGACCCACGCCGCTTGATGGGCTTCCTGGACAGCAGGCCGGAGGGGCTGTACCGGATCAAGGGGTACGTCGACTTCGGCCCGTACGACCCCGCCAACCGCTACGTCGTCCACGCCGTCGGCCGCTTCCTGCGCTTCTACCCGGAGCGGTGGAGCGCAGCCGACGCGCGCCTCACGCAGCTGGTCCTCATCGGCTCCGGCATCGACGCGTCCGCGCTCGGCAAGGAGCTGGAAGCCTGCAAGAGCGACGCCCCACACGCCGACGAACATGGCATGTGGGGCGTGCTGCGGTACGTACCGGAGGCGGAGGGAGAGGCCTCCGCCTCCCAGGAGGACTTGGCGGACTAGGGCCTGATCCGACCGACAGGCCTAGAACGGACCGGCCACAACCGAGACGGTCTTCCCCAGTGACACTCCCGAGCCGTCGCGGCGCGGGTCGATGTCCGGGAGGTCGGCCGGGGTGCCGTTCTTCTGCGCGGCCCGTGCCGGGACGGCGCCCGCCCAGGCCAGGGACAGACAGTCCTCGCCCTTCAGGAACCGCTGGCAGCGCACACCACCGGTCGCGCGCCCCTTGCGGGGGTACTGGTCGAACGGGGTCATCTTGGCCGTCGTCTGGACCGAGTCGTCCAGCGTCCCGCGCGATCCCGCCACCGTGAACACCACCGCGTCGACCGCCGGGTCCACCGCCGTGAAGGAGATCACCTTCGCGCCCTCCGTCAGCTTGATGCCCGCCATACCGCCGGCCGCCCGGCCCTGCGGGCGGACCTGCGAGGCCTGGTAGCGCAGCAGCTGCGCGTCGTCCGTGATGAAGACCAGGTCCTCCTCACCGGTGCGCAGCTCGACCGCGCCGACGATACGGTCGCCCTCTTTCAGAGTGATGACCTCCAACTCGTCCTTGTTGGACGGATAGTCGGGCACCACACGCTTGACGACACCCTGCTCGGTGCCGATCGCCAGGCCCGGCGACGACTCGTCGAGCGTGATCAGACAGACCAGGGTCTCGTCACCCTCCAAGGACACGAACTCCGCCAGCGGCGCACCGCCCGAGAGGTTCGGTCTCGACGCCGTCTCCGGCAGCTGCGGCAGATCGACGACGTTGATCCGCAGCAGACGGCCCGTGGACGTCACCGCGCCCACCTCACCGCGGGCCGTGGCCGGCACCGCCGAGACGATCACGTCGTGCTTGGAGCGCTTGGCCTCGCCGTCCTCCGCGAACGGGTCGCCGTTCGCCGTACGCGCCAGCAGCCCCGTCGAGGACAGCAGCACGCGGCACGGGTCGTCCGCCACCTGAAGCGACGCCGTGGGCAGCGGCGCACCCGCCGACTCCAGCAGGACCGTACGGCGCTCGGTGCCGAACTTCTTGGCCACCGAGGCCAGTTCGGCGGAGACAAGCTTGCGCAGCTCCGCGTCCGAGTCCAGGATCCGGGTCAGCTCGGCGATCTCCTCGTTGAGCCGGTCCTTCTCCGCCTCCAGCTCGATGCGGTCGAACTTGGTGAGCCGGCGCAGCGGAGTGTCGAGGATGTACTGGGTCTGGACCTCGCTCAGCGAGAAGCGCTCCATCAGGCGCTCCTTCGCCTGCGCGGAGTTCTCGCTGGACCGGATCAGGCGGATGACCTCGTCGATGTCCACCAGCGCCGTGAGCAGGCCCTCGACCAGGTGCAGCCGGTCACGACGCTTGGTGCGGCGGAACTCGCTGCGCCGCCGTACGACCTCGAAGCGGTGGTCGAGGTAGACCTCCAGGAGCTCCTTGAGGCCGAGGGTGAGGGGCTGGCCGTCGACCAGCGCCACGTTGTTGATGCCGAAGGACTCCTCCATCGGCGTCAGCTTGTACAGCTGCTCCAGGACGGCCTCCGGCACGAAGCCGTTCTTGATCTCGATGACCAGACGCAGGCCGTGCTCGCGGTCGGTGAGGTCCTTGACGTCGGCGATGCCCTGGAGCTTCTTCGACCCGACGAGGTCCTTGATCTTGGCGATCACCTTCTCCGGGCCGACCGTGAAGGGCAGTTCGGTGATGACGATGCCCTTGCGGCGGGCGGTCACCGTCTCCACGGACACGGTCGCGCGGATCTTGAAGGTGCCGCGGCCCGTCTCGTACGCGTCCCGGATGCCGGAGAGGCCGACGATCCGGCCGCCGGTGGGCAGGTCGGGGCCCGGGACGTACTTCATGAGCGCGTCCAGATCCGCGGCCGGGTAGCGGATCAGATGGCGGGCGGCCGCGATGACCTCGGAGAGGTTGTGCGGCGGCATGTTCGTGGCCATGCCGACCGCGATACCGGAGGCGCCGTTGACGAGGAGGTTCGGGAAGGCGGCGGGCAGGGCCACCGGCTCCTGCTCCTGGCCGTCGTAGTTGGGCGTGAAGTCGACTGTGTCCTCGTCGATCGACTCGGTCATCAGGCTCGTCGCCTGGGCCTGCCGGCACTCGGTGTACCGCATGGCGGCCGGCGGGTCGTCGTTGCCCAGCGAGCCGAAGTTGCCGTGGCCGTCGACCAGCGGGACGCGCATCGAGAAGGGCTGGGCCATGCGCACCAGCGCGTCGTAGATCGACGCGTCGCCGTGCGGGTGCAACTTACCCATGACCTCGCCGACGACGCGGGCGCACTTCACATAGCCGCGGTCGGGGCGCAGGCCCATCTCGTTCATCTGGTAGACGATGCGGCGGTGCACCGGCTTGAGGCCGTCGCGGGCGTCCGGCAGGGCCCGGGAGTAGATGACCGAGTACGCGTACTCGAGGAAGGAGCCCTGCATCTCGTCGACGACGTCGATGTCGAGGATCTTCTCCTCGTACGAGTCGTCGGGCGGCGGGTTCTTCGTGCTGCGGCGGGCCATCGCTGCCGGCTCCTCTGGTTCTGGTCGCTCGAGCGTTTGCGGTATCTGACGCGGACCATTGTGGACCGCGGCACTGACAACCACCGACCAGGACCCGATGTTGGGCTCCGGCCCGGCGTCGGAGAAGTGTCGCCGACGCCCGGCCTCCCCCGCGACACAGGGGGCGGACGGAATCCGAACCGCCCTGGCCGTGGCCGCGCTTGCGAGCGGCGGCACCGAAGGCAAGCGCGCGCCGCGAGACCGTTCACTCGGCGGAGTGATCGCCGGGCACAGTCCCAGGTCGTGGGAGGGACGAGCCCGGATCGCAGGCCGCCGTGCCAGGTGGCGGCTGAGGAGAACAGACCCAGCCAGGGGCGCTCGCGACGACCACGCCCGCGCCGCCGGGCCGCCGCACCGCCACTGCGACACCTGGCGTCCCCGGCTCGCCTTCGCCGCCGTACGGGCACGGCGTTCTGACCGGGAACTTCGCCGACCCCTCGGACGCTGCATACAGTGGCAGGAACTGAAGCCGAACTGCTCGGCACAACGCAGTGCACGCGACCGGAAGGACACCTTTGCCCATGGGTCACACGGCCACACCGGAGGCACAATCCGGCGGCCTCACCGCGACGGAGCACCGCCTGGCCAACGGCCTGCGCGTGGTGCTCTCCGAGGACCACCTCACGCCGGTCGCCGCGGTCTGTCTCTGGTACGACGTCGGCTCCCGCCACGAGGTCAAGGGCCGTACCGGACTCGCCCACCTCTTCGAGCACCTGATGTTCCAGGGATCGAACAGCGTGAAGGGCACGGGCCACTTCGAGCTCGTCCAGGGCGCGGGCGGCTCGCCGAACGGCACCACCAGCTTCGAGCGCACCAACTACTTCGAGACCATGCCCGCCCACCAGCTGGAGCTCGCGCTGTGGCTGGAGGCCGACCGGATGGGCAGCCTCCTGGTGGCGCTCGACGAGGAGGGCCTGGAGAACCAGCGCGACGTCGTCAAGAACGAGCGCCGCCAGCGTTACGACAACGTCCCCTACGGCACGGCGTTCGAGAAGCTGACCGCCCTGTCGTACCCGGACGGTCACCCGTACCACCACACGCCGATCGGCTCGATGGCCGACCTGGACGCGGCCAGCCTGGAGGACGCCCGCGCGTTCTTCCGCACCTACTACGCGCCCAACAACGCCGTGCTGTCGATCGTCGGCGACATCGACCCGGAGCAGACCCTCGCCTGGGTCGAGAAGTACTTCGGCTCCATCCCGGGACACGACGGCAAGCCCGAGCCGCGCGACGGCTCGCTGCCCGAGATCATCGGCGAGCAGCTGCGCGAGGTCGTCGAGGAGAACGTCCCCGCCCGCGCGATGATGGCCGCCTACCGGCTCCCGCAGGACGGCACGCGCGAGTGCGACGCGGTCGACCTGGCGCTGACCGTCCTCGGCGGCGGCGAGTCCTCCCGCCTCTACAACCGGCTCGTCCGGCGCGACCGCACGGCCGTAGCGGCCGGCTTCGGCCTTCTGCGGCTGGCCGGGGCGCCCTCCCTGGGCTGGCTGGACGTGAAGACCTCCGGCGATGTCGAGGTGCCCGTCATCGAGGCGGCCGTCGACGAGGAGCTCGCCCGGTTCGCGGCGGACGGCCCCACCGCCGAGGAGATGGAGCGCGCGCAGGCCCAGCTGGAGCGCGAGTGGCTGGACCGGCTCGGCACCGTCGCGGGCCGCGCCGACGAACTGTGCCGCTACGCCGTCCTGTTCGGCGACCCGCAGCTCGCCTTCACCGCCGTACAGCGCGTCCTCGCCGTCACCGCCGAGGAGGTCCAGGCGGTCGCCAAGGCCCGTCTGCGTCCCGACAACCGCGCGGTGCTCGTGTACGAGCCGGTCGCCGACGAGGCCGAGGACGCGGAAGCCCCCGCCACCGACGAGAACGAGGAGTCGGCGCAGTGACCGAGCTCGCCAGCATGGAGTTCCACCCGCAGCCCCAGGCCGGCGCGGCCCGGCCCTGGGCGTTCCCGGCGCCCGAGCGCGGCGAGCTGGACAACGGCCTGACGGTCCTGCGCTGCCACCGCCCCGGCCAGCAGGTCGTCGCCGTCGAGGTGCTCCTGGACACGCCCCTGGACGCCGAGCCGAAGGGCCTGGACGGCATCGCCACGATCATGGCGCGCGCGTTCTCCGAGGGCACCGACAAGCACACCGCCGAGGAGTTCGCCGCCGAGCTGGAGCGCTGCGGCGCCACGCTCGACGCGTACGCCGACCACCCCGGCATCCGCGTCAGCCTCGAAGTGCCGGTGTCCCGTCTGCCGAAGGCGCTGGCGCTGCTCGCCGACGCGCTCAGGGCCCCCGCCTTCGACGACGCCGAGGTCGAGCGCCTGGTGCGCAACCGGCTCGACGAGATCCCGCACGAGCTGGCCAACCCCTCGCGCCGCGCCGCGAAGGAGCTCTCCAGGCAGCTGTTCCCGGCGAGCTCGCGCATGTCGCGCCCGCGCCAGGGCACCGAGGACACCGTCGCCGGCATCGACTCCGCGGCCGTACGCGCCTTCTACGAGCGGCACGTACGCCCCGCCACCTCGACCGTCGTGGTCGTCGGCGACCTCACCGGCGTCGACCTCGACGACCTGCTGGGCGACACCCTGGGCGCCTGGACCGGCTCTCCGGCCCAGCCCCGCCCGGTCCCGCCGGTGACCGCGGACGACACCGGCCGCGTCGTCATCGTGGACCGCCCCGGCGCCGTGCAGACGCAGCTGCTGATCGGCCGTATCGGCCCGGACCGGCACGACCGCGTGTGGCCCGCGCAGGTGCTCGGCACGTACTGCCTCGGCGGCACCCTCACCTCCCGCCTGGACAAGGTCCTGCGCGAGGAGAAGGGCTACACCTACGGTGTGCGCGCGTTCGGGCAGGTCATGCGCTCCGCCCCGGACGGGACGGGCGCGGCGATGCTCGCCATCAGCGGCTCCGTCGACACCCCGAACACCGGTCCGGCGCTGGACGACCTCTGGAAGGTCCTGCGCGGGGTCGCCGGCGAGGGGCTCACCGACGCCGAGCGGGACTTCGCCGTGCAGAACCTCGTCGGGGTGGCCCCGCTGAAGTACGAGACGGCCGCCTCCGTGGCGAACACACTGGCCGACCAGGTCGAGCAGCACCTGCCCGACGACTACCAGGCGAAGCTGTACCAGCAGCTCGCCGCGACCGGCACCGTCGAGGCCACCGCCGCGGCCGTGAGCGCCTTCCCGGTGGACCGGCTGGTGACGATCCTGGTCGGCGACGCGGCCGCGATCCGCGAGCCCGTCGAGGCCCTCGGCATCGGCGAAGTCACCGTCGTGACAGCCGAGTAGAAGGCGGCACCGCGCCGGACGACGGCACGTGCGCGTGAGGGGCCCTGGTGACTTCCAAGCCACCAGGGCCCCTTTATGCCCGAATTGAGAGAAAGGTTGCCTGTCTGGCCTGTGGGATGCGCTACAAAAGCCGCGATCCGTTTGGGGATTGAAAGTGGCGCCGCTTAGCGTCTTCCGGGCTGTCCGTCAGGCAGTGCGCCGCGCCCGCGGCACCGGACAGCCATCGCCGAGTCCCCATACGGCGCGAGCCAGGGGAGCCGGGGACCCACGTAGTCCCTGGGGTGAATCGGACGCCCGCGCAGCCGCGAGGGGGTCCGTAGGAGACCTTCCTGCTCCGAACCCGTCAGCTAACCCGGTAGGCGAGAAGGAAGGAAAGGATCAGCCACTACATGGCGTTCACCTGCGCCACCGGGAAGAACCGCGCCTCCGGGAAGCACCGTCGCCCCGGCCGGTTCGAACGCACCACCGCCCGCGCGGCGGGCGTCGCCGCGCTCACCGCCACCGGCGTCATAGGCACCCTGGCCGCCCCTGCGCTCGCCGCCGAACCCGTCGTCGAGCAGACCGGCCTCATCCCCGTCATCAGCGTCGACGACACGCTCGCCGACCAGATCGATGCCCAGGCCGCCGCCCAGAAGCAGGCCGCCCAGGAGGCCGCGGCCCGCAAGCAGGCCGCCGAGGAGGCCGCGCGCAAGAAGGCGGCCGAGAAGGCCAAGCAGGAGCGCGAGGCCAAGGAGCGCGCCGCCCGTGAGGCCGAGCGCAAGCGCCTGCTGTCCTATGTCGCCCCGATCTTCGGCTCCTACGTCTCCACGGGCTACAAGGCCGGCGGCGCCGTCTGGTCCTCCGGCAGCCACACCGGCGTCGACTTCCACGCCGCCAGCGGCACCTCCGTCCACGCGGTCGGCTCCGGCACCGTCGTGGAGGCCGGCTGGGGCGGGTCGTACGGCAACAACATCGTGATCAAGATGAACGACGGTACGTACACCCAGTACGGCCACCTGTCGTCCATAGGCGTCTCGGTCGGCCAGACCGTCACGCCGGGCCAGCAGATCGGCCTGTCCGGCGCCACCGGCAACGTCACCGGACCGCACCTGCACTTCGAGGCCCGTACGACCGCCGAGTACGGCTCGGACATCGACCCCGTCGCCTACCTCCGCTCGCACGGCGTGAACGTCTGACGCCTCCCGCGCCCCACCCGAAGCTCCGCTTCCCGTAGCTTCCCGAAGCCCCGGCTCCCGAGCCGGGGCTTTCGGCGTTTCCCGGACGATCGGCTGACCAAAAAATATCCATGGATTCCGGCCCGCCGTCGGAAATTCCGGCCGGTTGCAATAGAGTCACTGAACACACGTCATTCGTCGACGTTTCACGGGGATTAAGGCGGAGGTCGGTCATGCGTATTCCGGCGCACTCGGTATGCACCGCGATCCGGGACGACATCGTCGCCGGCGTCTACGAGCGCGGCGGCCGGCTCACCGAGGAACTGCTCGCACGCCGCTACGGCGTCTCCCGCGTCCCCGTGCGGGAGGCCCTGCGCACCCTGGAGGCGGAGGGGTTCGTGGTGACCCGGCGGCACGCGGGCGCGTGCGTCGCCGAACCGACCGAGCAGGAGGCCGCCGACCTGCTGGAGATGCGCACGCTGCTGGAGCCGCTCGGCGCCGCCCGGGCCGCCCAGCGCCGCACCGAGGCCCATCTGAAGGTCCTGCGCGGCCTAGTCAGGCTGGGCCAGGAGCGGGCCAGGCGGGGCAACAGCGAGGATCTGCGCTCACTGGGCGGCTGGTTCCACGAGACGCTGGCCCAGGCCTCCGGCAGCCCCGCGCTGGCCTCGATGCTGACCCAGCTGCGCCACAAGATCGCCTGGATGTACTCGGTGGAGGCGCCGGTCAACCCGGTGGAGTCCTGGACCGAGCACGGCGCGATCGTGGACGCGGTGGCGCGCGGCGACGGTGAGCGCGCCCGGGGCGTCACGGCCCTGCACGCCGAGCGCGCGATGAGCGCGCACCGGCTGCGGTTCGGCTCCGGCGGTGATCGCGCCGAGCGTGTGAGGAATTCGCAACATCCCGTAAACATGCCGAGCCTGCGGCATTAACACGGGCGCCGTATACAAAGAGGAGATATTCGGCGGCGGTGTATTTCCGCTGCCCTTTTCAGGTGTGCCGTCAATTCTTCCGGTCGCCCGTACCCGGAAATGCCGCCCCCTGCCCGAAACAGCGAAGCCGCGCCCGCCGAAAAGGCGGACGCGGCTTCACCGTTTCGCTATGGAGTCCCGCTCAGGTCCTTCAGACCGTCTCGGGCAGCTCCTCGAGACCCTCGGAGACCAGCTTCGCCAGACGGTCGAGGGCGGCGTCCGCACCCTCGGCGTCGGAGGCGAGGACGATCTCCTCGCCGCCCTGGGCGCCCAGGCCCAGCACGGCCAGCATGGAGGCCGCGTTGACGGGGTTGCCGTCGGCCTTGGCGATCGTCACCGGGATACCTGCGGCCGTGGCGGCCCGGACGAAGATGGAAGCGGGGCGGGCGTGAAGGCCCTCGGCCCAGCCGACGTTGACGCGGCGCTCAGCCATGTGATGCTGCCCTTCGGTGTTCAGGGTTGTCTAGACCAGTTTCCCACACCCGTGAAGCATGCCGGGAGGGACAGAACGTCCCTCCCGAGGTGACCGTCGGGTCGCGGCCTCGACCCGACATACGTCCTCCACAGACTGCCTCGCGCCGTTGTCGTACGCGAGCCGTACTCTGGGCCCCATGCAGAGCGCCTCGGACCGGCACGAGTACCCCGCCCACTGGGAAGCCGACGTGGTGCTGCGCGACGGCGGCACCGCACGCATCCGCCCCATCACCGTTGATGACGCCGAGCGTCTGGTCAGCTTCTACGAGCAGGTGTCGGACGAGTCGAAGTACTACCGCTTCTTCGCGCCCTACCCGCGACTGTCCGCGAAGGACGTCCACCGCTTCACGCACCACGACTTTGTGGACCGGGTGGGACTCGCGGCCACGGTGGGCGGCGAGTTCATCGCCACCGTACGCTACGACCGGATCGGCGCCGACGGAATGCCCGCGTCCGCACCCGCCGACGAGGCCGAGGTCGCCTTCCTCGTCCAGGACGCCCACCAGGGCCGTGGCGTCGCCTCCGCGCTGCTCGAACACATCGGCGCCGTCGCCCGCGAGCGCGACATCCGCCGCTTCGCCGCCGAGGTGCTGCCCGCCAACAGCAAGATGATCAAGGTGTTCACGGACGCCGGGTACACCCAGAAGCGCAGCTTCGAGGACGGTGTCGTACGCCTGGAGTTCGACCTGGAGCCGACGGACCGCTCGCTCGCCGTGCAGTACGCGCGCGAGCAGCGCGCCGAGGCCCGGTCCGTACGCCGTCTGCTGGTGCCCGGCTCGGTAGCCGTCATCGGCGTAGGCCGCGCCGCCGGCGGGGTGGGCCGCAGCGTCCTCGGCAACATCAGGGACGCGGGATTCACGGGACGGCTGTACGCGGTGAACAGGGCGTTCCCGGAGGACCTCAAGGAGGTCGACGGCGTCCCCGCGCACCGCTCGATGCGGGACATCGACGAGCAGGTCGACCTCGCGGTGGTCGCCGTACCCGCCGAGTACGTCCCCGACGTGGTCACCGAGTGCGGTGAGCACGGCGTGCAGGGGCTGGTCGTGCTCTCCGCCGGGTACGCCGAGAGCGGGCCGGACGGCCGGGAGAGGCAGCGCGAACTCGTCCGGCACGCACGCGCGTACGGCATGCGCATCATCGGTCCGAACGCCTTCGGGATCATCAACACCTCCGCCGACGTACGACTGAACGCCTCCCTGGCGCCCGAGATGCCCCGCCCGGGCCGGATCGGCCTGTTCGCCCAGTCCGGCGCGATCGGCATCGCCCTGCTGTCCCGCCTGCACCGGCGGGGCGGTGGCGTGACCGGAGTCACAGGCGTGTCGACCCTGGTCTCGTCCGGCAACCGCGCCGACGTGTCCGGCAACGACGTCCTGCAGTACTGGTACGACGACCCGCACACCGACGTCGTGCTGATGTACCTGGAGTCCATCGGCAACCCCCGCAAGTTCACCCGCCTCGCCCGGCGCACGGCCGCTGCCAAGCCGCTGGTCGTGGTCCAGGGCGCACGGCACGGCGGCGCGGCGCCCCAGGGTCACGCCGTACGGGCCACCCGGCTGCCGCACGCCACGGTGTCCGCGCTGCTGCGGCAGGCCGGCGTGATCCGGGTGGACACGATCACCGAACTCGTGGACGCGGGGCTGCTGCTCGCCCGCCAGCCGCTGCCGGCCGGCCCGCGCGTGGCGATCCTCGGGAACTCCGAGTCGCTGGGCCTGCTGACCTACGACGCCTGCCTCTCCGAAGGGCTGCGGCCGTTGCCGCCGCTGGATCTGACGACCGGCGCGTCAGCTGCCGACTTCCACGAGGCGCTGTCGCACGCGTTGGCCGCCGAGACCTGCGACGCGGTCGTCGTCACCGCCATCCCGGCGATCGGGGGCGCCTCGACCGGCGACGCGGAGCTGGCGGAGGCGCTGCGCTCGGCGGCCGAGCGGGTACCGGGGAAGCCGGTGCTGGTGGTGCACGTGGAGCTCGGCGGGCTCGCGGAGGCACTGTCGGCCGCGGCGAGCACCGCACCGCAGGCGGCCACCACGACGTCCGGCATCGCGAACCGCGCCCACCCGTTCCGCCCCCTGGACTTCCCGGCCGACCCCCCGCCCGCCCCGTCCGGCACAGCGGACGACGCCCCCCGCCTCATCCCCGCCTATCCCGCCGCCGAGCGAGCCGTCCGCGCCCTCGCCGAAGCCGTCAAGTACTCCCAGTGGCGGCGCGACGCGGCCGACCCCGGCCGGGTGCCCGAGTACGACGACATCGACGAGAAGGGCGCCGCCCGGCTGATCGGCGGGCTCCTCGCGCGCGGGCAGGGGCTCACGCTCGGCATGGACGAGACCGCCGACCTGCTCGGCAAGTACGGCATCCAGGTCCACTGCGCCCTGCACGCCCCCACCCCCGACACCGCCGCCGACGCCGCCCACACCCTCGGCTACCCCGTCGCCCTCAAGGCCACCGCCCCCCATCTGCGGCACCGCGCCGACCTCGGTGGCGTACGGCTCGATCTCGCGGACGAGGAGCAACTGCGGCGGGCGTACGCCGAGTTGACCGACCTGTTCGGCAAGCCGGAGGAGCTGAGGCCGGTCGTGCAGAGCATGGCGCCGCGCGGCGTCGACACCGTCGTACGGGCCGTGATCGACCCGGCCGCCGGTGCCGTGCTGTCCTTCGGGCTCGCCGGGGCCGCCTCACAGCTGCTCGGCGACATGGCGCACCGGCTCATCCCGGTCACCGACCGCGAGGCCACCTCGATCATCCGCTCGATCCGGACGGCACCGCTCCTGTTCGGCTGGCGCGGCTCAAAGCCCGTGGACACCCCTGCCCTGGAGGATCTGCTGCTGAGGATGTCGCGGCTGGTCGACGACCACCCCGAGGTCGTCGCGGTCACCCTGGAGCCGGTCGTCGTCGCCACTCACGGTCTGAGCGTGCTCGGCGCCTCCGTACGCCTGGCCCCGCCGCCCGCCCGCGACGACCTCGGACCGAGGACCCTGCCCACGTACTGAGACCGCCCTGAGCGGTGCCTCGCAGTCAGTGCGCCCCCGTAGGATGGGCGTCATGGCCAAGACCAGTACTTCGACCCAGGGGCTGCGTGCGGCGATCGAGCGCAGCGGCTACTACCCGGCCCTCGTGGCCGAGGCGGTGGAGGCCGCCGTGGGCGGCGAGCCCATCCGGTCGTACCTGGTCCACCAGGAGACGACGTTCGACCAGAACGAGGTGCGGCGGCATGTGACCGTCCTCGTCCTCACCGGCAACCGTTTCATCGTCAGCCACACCGACGAGCAGGCCGCGGACAGCACCTCCCCGACGCCGTACGCCACCACCTCCACCGAGTCGGTCAAGATCGGCCGGATCTCGTCGGTCGTCGTCAGCCGTGTCGTCGCCAACCCGGAGCAGTACAAGCCGGGCACGCTGCCCCGCGAGGTCGTGCTGACCATCGGCTGGGGCGCCGTCTCCCGTATCGACCTGGAGCCCGCCGCCTGCGGCGACCCCAACTGCGAGGCGGACCACGGCTACACCGGCAGTTCGACGGCCGACGACCTCAGCCTCCGGGTCAGCGAGGCCGGCGACGGCCCCGAGACCGTCCGCCAGGCCCTCGTCTTCGCCCAGTCGCTCTCCGAGGCGACCGCGGACCTCACTCGCTGATGGCGCAGTTCACCGCCTGGGACTCCCACCCGGAACCCCTCGCCGTCCAGTCCGCACCCGTCCCCGAGTACGGCAGCGGCTCGCTCGCCGACCTGCTGCCCACGCTGGCCGCCGGCATGGCCGTACCGGGGACGACCGCCGCGATCCCGGAGCTGACCGCCGCCGACCGCAACTGCGTGTTCCTGATCGACGGACTCGGCTGGGAGCAGCTCAAGGCGCACCCCGAGGACGCGCCGTTCATGACCTCGCTCCTGAGCAGCTCGCGCGGCGGCACCGGACGCCCGATCACCGCCGGCTACCCGGCGACCACCGCGACCTCCCTCGCCTCCGTCGGCACCGGCCTGCCGCCCGGCGCGCACGGCCTGCCCGGCTACACCGTGCGCAACCCCGAGACCGGCGAGCTGATGAACCAGCTGCGCTGGAAACCGTGGACGTCACCGCGCGTCTGGCAGCCGTACCCCACCGTCTTCCAGTTGGCACAGCAGGCGGGTGTGCACGCCGCCCAGGTGTCCTCGCCCACCTTCCAGAACACCCCGCTCACCAAGGTCGCGCTCAGTGGCGGAACGTTCCTCGGGCGACTGACCGGCGAGGACCGCATGGACCTCGCCGCCGAGCAACTGGCCGCCGGCGACCGCTCCCTGGTCTACACGTACTACGCGGAACTCGACGGAGCCGGCCACCGCTACGGCGTCGACTCCGACACCTGGCGCGGGCAGCTCATGTACGTCGACCGGCTCGTCCAGCGCCTCGCCGAACAGCTGCCGCCGCGCAGCGCGCTCTACGTCACCGCCGACCACGGCATGATCGACGTGGCCTTCGACGAGGAGCACCGCATCGACTTCGACGAGGACTGGGAGCTGCGCGCGGGTGTCGCCCTGCTGGGCGGCGAGGGCCGGGCTCGGCACGTCTACGCGGTGCCGGGTGCCGCAGGCGACGTGCTGACCTGCTGGCGTGAGGTACTCGGCGAGCAGTTCTGGGTGGCCTCCCGGGACGAGGCCATCGAGGCGGGCTGGTTCGGCCCGCGGATCGACGAGCGGGTGTACGACCGCATCGGCGACGTGGTCGCGGCCGCGCGGGACGACGTCCTGATCATCGCGTCCGAACGGGAGCCGAAGGAGTCGGCGATGGTCGGCAACCACGGTTCGATGACCCCCGCCGAGCAGCTGGTCCCCCTGCTCGAAGTACGCTCCTGACGACTCCCACCGTTCTCCTCGCTGCCGAAAGGTGCTCAACTCAACATGCCCGAGCTGGTGTTCTTCTGCGGAACCATGGACTGCGGGAAGTCGACGCTGGCTCTCCAGATCGAGCACAACCGTTCGGCGCGTGGCCTCCAAGGCATGATCTTCACCCGTGACGACCGGGCCGGCGAGGGCAAGCTGTCCTCGCGGCTGGGCCTGGTCACGGACGCGGTGGAGGTCGAGGACGGCCAGGACCTGTACGCGTATCTCGTCGACCACCTCTCGCAGGGCGGCCGCGCGGACTACGTCATCGCCGACGAGGCCCAGTTCCTGGCGCCGGAGCAGATCGACCAACTCGCCCGCGTGGTCGACGACCTGAGCATCGACGTCTACGCCTTCGGCATCACGACCGACTTCCGCTCCAAGCTGTTCCCCGGCTCCCAGCGCCTGGTGGAACTGGCCGACCGGGTCGAGGTGCTCCAGGTCGAGGCGCTGTGCTGGTGCGGCGCCCGCGCCACCCACAACGCCCGCACGACAGGCGGCGAGATGGTCGTCGAGGGCGCCCAGGTGGTCGTCGGCGACGTCAATCAGGCGGACGCCGTCGGCTACGAGGTCCTGTGCCGCCGCCACCACCGGCGCCGGATGACGGCGGCCAGCGCCCGGGCGGCGGCACTGTCCCCGGACGTCCTCCCGGTGCAGCCGGTCTGAGCGGTCAGCGCGGAATCTGGATCAGCGAGAACCGCGCACCCTCCGGGTCCGCCACCGTCGCCACGCGGCCGTGCTCGCTGTCGTGGGCCGGTTCGAGGACATGACCACCGAGGTCGACGACCCGCTCCACCGTCTCGTCCGTGTCGGCGACTTCGAAGTACGTCATCCAGTGCGGCCCTCGGTCGCGCGGCAGGGCGGTGCCGACGCCGTGGATGCCGGCGACCGGGCGGCCGTCGATGCGCAGGGTGACGTAGTCGAAGCCGGCGGAGACCACCGGCTCCTCCTCGTAGGCGAAGACGGTCTCGTAGAACTTGGCGACGTTGACCGACTCGAAGGTCAGCAGCTCGTTCCAGGCCGGGGTGCCGGGCACGCCCGTGATGGCCGTGCCGCGGTGCTCCGCCCCCTGCCAGATGCCGAAGACGGCGCCGGAGGGGTCGGAGCAGATCGCCATCCGGCCGGCCTCCCCGGCGTCCAACGGGCCCACGCCGACCGTCCCGCCGCACAGCCGTACGGTGTCGGCGGTCAGGTCCGCGTCGTTCGAGGCGAGGTACGGCGTCCAGGCGATGGGGAGGTGGCGGTCTGGCGGCAGCTGGCCGATGCCGGCCACCTCGTGGCCGTTCAGCAGGGCCCGCACATAGGGGCCGAGCTGCTGGGGACCGGGCTGGAACTCCCAGCCGAACAGCGCCCCGTAGAACTCCTGGGTCGCGGCCGGCCCGTGCACCATCAGACTCACCCAGCAGGGCGTGCCGGGCGTGTGCCGAGCGTGCGTCTCGCCGTGCGGGCCGGCCGACCCCCGTGCCTCGGTCATCGTCACTCTCTCCTCGGCCCCTCGCGGTGGCCGCGTCGCTTCCGCTGTCCGGACCCCCGTGCCGATGCTCGCACCACCCGTGGCCACGCGCGCTGCGGGCACGCCGCCGTGCGACGGCAGCTGCCCGGAGGATGCCGGGTGTGCGATTTACGGCCCGTTTCCGTGCGATTGCCGATGGATGTCCATCGGCTGCACAGCATGTGCCTGATCCCGTACGCCTCGTGATCGGACCTGTCCGGCCGAGCAGAGTAGCCGGACGTCGACGATGCGGCCACCCCGTGCGCAAGGATGGTGACCATGAACGCCATCATCTCCGCATCCGAACTCGCGAGCGAACTGACGGGCGAGAACCCGCCGGTGCTCCTCGACGTCCGCTGGCAGCTCAGCCTGGCCAAGTCGGCAGGTGAGCCGCCGTTCGACGGCCGGGCCGCGTACGAGGCCGGGCACATCCCCGGCGCGGTCTATGTCGACCTGGACCGGGAGCTGGCCTCCGCACCCGGCACGCACGGGCGCCACCCGCTGCCGGACTTGGCCGAATTCGGTGCGGCGATGCGCCGGTCGGGCGTGTCGTCCGGGACGCCGGTGGTCGTGTACGACGGCGGACAGTGCTGGGCCGCGGCCCGGGCGTGGTGGCTGCTGCGCTGGACGGGTCACCCCGACGTGCGGGTCCTCGACGGCGGGTTGCCCACCTGGGAGGGACCGCTGGAGACGGCCGTACGGACTCCGGCGGAGGGCGATTTCGAGCCCACCCCGGCGGCGACGGGCCTCCTCGACGCCGACGGCGCCGCCGCGCTCGCGCGCTCCGGGCTGCTGCTGGACGCGCGGGCGGGGGAGCGGTACCGCGGCGAGGTCGAGCCGATCGACCGGGTCGGCGGCCACATCCCGGGCGCCGTCTCCGCGCCCACGAACGAGAACGTCGGCTCCGACGGCCGCTTCCTGCCCGCCGAGGAACTCGCGGACCGCTTCAAGTCCCTCGGCGTATCCGAGGGCACGGAGATCGGCGTGTACTGCGGCTCGGGCGTGTCCGCCGCCCACCAGGTGCTGGCCCTGGCCGCCGCGGGCATCCCCGCGGCGCTGTACGTCGGTTCGTGGTCGGAATGGTCCTCGGACCCGTCCCGGGCGGTGGCCGTGGGGCCGGATCCGCAGTAGGACCGCACAGCACGAGGGCCGCGTCGCGATCGACGCGGCCCTCGTGCTCGTACGGCCGCATCCACAACCGCACGACCGACTCCTGCTCCCGCTGCCTACTCCTGCTTCTTCCTGCGCGTCCCGAACACGATCTCGTCCCAGCTGGGGACGGCGGCTCGGCGGCCGGGGCGGACGCCGTCGGCCTCGGCCTGGCGGTCCGTGGCACCGATCAGGCGGTCGCGGTGGCTGCCGACGGAGCGGGGCATCAGGACGTCCGCGTAGGCGGAACCGGCGGAGGCGGCCGGGGCGGGAGGTTCCTCCGCGACCGGTTCGGCCGGGGGCTCCTCCGCTTCGGGCTCCGACGGGCGTTCCGGCACCACCAGGTCACCGCGGAAGCTGGGCACCGCTTCCAGCAGGCTGGTCAGCGAGTCCCGTTCCTCCGTGGACTCCTCGGCGGGTTCGGAGGCCTGGGCCGGCAGGCTGGGCCGCGCCGTGTCGAGGGCACGGTCCATCGAACGCTCGCGCGGCAGCCGGGCGATACGCGGCACGAACGGGAAGCTGGGCTCGGGCGCGGCGAGGTCCTCGGACTCACCGATCAGCGAGCGCGCCTCCTCGTCGACGGCCTGCACGAGCCGCCGCGGCGGGTCGTACGTCCAGCTCGCCGAGTGCGGTTCGCCCGCCACCATGTAGACCAGCAGCACTTCCCAGGTGCCGTCGTCGCGGCGCCACGAGTCCCACTGCACGGTGTCCTTGTCGGCGCCGCGCAGCAGCAACCGCTCCTGGACGGCCTCGCCGAGCTGTGGACCGGCCGCGTTCTCGCCGGGCCGGCGGACGGGAGTCTTACGGGCCCTTTCGGCCATGAACGCGCGCTCGGCGAGCACGGGGCCCTCGAAGCGCCGGACGCGGTCGACGGGGATGCCCGCGAGTTGGGCGACCTCTTCCGCGCTCGCACCGGCTCGTATACGCGCCTGGATGTCACGGGGGCGGAGATGGCTCTCCACCTCGATCTCGATCTGGCCGAGGCGGGGACGGTCGCCGCGCACGGCGGCGCGCAGGCGTTCGTCGATCGGAAGGGTGTACTCCGTTGCGTCGGCAGCCTTCAGCACCAGCCGTGTGCCGTCATTGGAGACGGCCACGACACGCAGTTCGGGCATGGGGACCTCCCGGGTGGTGCCTGCCGACGTCACGTGCGTCGCTGCTTCCGCTAGTCGAGTGTGGCCTGCCCGGGTGCAGCCTGCCACAACCTTGCCGAGTTGCCCGGCGTGTCGGGCGCGGGCCCTGGGTCGCCGTTATGGCACGGTTACCTATTCGCAACGCTAAGTGACCAACTCCGTCACCCTGTGCAACTAGCCCCCTCCCGGCGGTCCTTGAAGGCCACGGACACCCAGGCGGGAGACCGGACCCAGGGCTCGCAACAGTACTCCATTTGGGCCACGTGCGTGGATTGGCACGCCGCCCAAATTCTGGCAAGAAGCGTGACTCGGCCGTCGGTTGAGCGGTTATCGGATCTTGGACGTGGCGTACTTCACCCAATCCGCAGAAACGGAACCAATGGATTCCGCCAATCCTCGCGTGGGCCACGGATCGGCCGGAACCGGTCGGCCGCGTCCGGCCGGCTACGCCCCCAACACCCGCCGCAGGTAGTCGTTCTGGAACCGGCGGTCGGGGTCCAGCCGGTCCCGCAGCTTGGTGAACTCGCCGAAGCGCGGGTACACCTGAGCGAAGTACTCGGCGTCCCGCGTGTGCACCTTGCCCCAGTGCGGCCGCCCCTCGTGCGCGGTGAAGATCCGCTCGGCGGCGGTGAAGTACCGCTGGAACGGTGTGCCCTTGGCCATGTGGACGGCGATGTACGCGCTGTCACGGCCCGAGGCGGTGGAGAGCGTGATGTCGTCGGCCGGGGCGGTGCGCACCTCCACCGGGAAGCTGACCCTGAGGCCGGAGCGGTCGACCATGGCCTTCAGTTCGCGCAGCGTCTCGACGACGGCCTCGCGCGCAACGGCGTACTCCATCTCCACGAAACGCACCCGGCGCGGCGATGTGAAGACCTTGTAGGGGATGTCGGTGTACGTCCGCGCGGACAGGGCCTTGCTGGAGACCTGGGCGATGGCGGGGATCGTGGCGGGCACCGCGCGGCCGACCCACTGGGCGACCTGGAAGACGCCGTTGGAGAGGAACTCGTCCTCGAACCAGCCCTGGAGCTGCGACACCGGCTTCTCCGGGCCCGCGCTGCGGTTGTTGCGCTTGGTGTTGGTGCTGCCGGTGTGGGGGAACCAGTAGAACTCGAAGTGCTCGTTCTCCGCCCAGAGTTCGTCGAAGTCGGCGAGCACCCGGTCGAACGGCATCGGCTCCTCGCGCGCGGAGAGGAGGAACAGGGGCTCCACGGCGAACGTGATCGCGGTGACGACGCCCAGGGCGCCGAGGCCGATCCGGGCGGACGCGAAGACCTCCGGATTCTCCTTCTCGGAGCAGGTCAGCACCGAGCCGTCGGCGGTGACCAGCTCCAGCGCCTTGATCTGGGCGGCGATCGACGCCGAGTCGCGGCCCGTGCCGTGCGTCCCGGTGCTGGTGGCGCCGGAGACCGTCTGCTCCATGATGTCGCCCATGTTCGTGAGCGACAGACCCTCGCGGGCCAGGGCCATGTTGAGCCGCTTGAGCGGGGTGCCGGCCTCGACCGTGACCGTCATGGCGTCCCGGTCGACGTTGCATATGCCGGTCAAGAGTTGAGGGCGGATCAACACACCGTCGGTCGCGGCAATGGACGTGAACGAGTGCCCGCTGCCGACCGCCTTCACCGGGAGGCCGTCCTCGGCGGCCCTGCGTATCGCCGCGGCCAGCTCCTCGACGGAGGCCGGAGTGACCTCGCGCGCGGGGCGGGCGGCGATATTGCCACCCCAGTTACGCCACGTGCCGTTCCTGCCGCTCGCTGTGCTGCTCAACGGTGCCTCCCCGACGCGGAGCCGGCCTGCTGAGCCGGCGGTACCCCAGGAAACCGACCACGACCGCGACGGCCCCGGACACCGCCGGAACCCCGTACCCGGCGTCCGCACCGGCGGCGTCGATCACCCAGCCGGCCGCGGAGGAGCCGAGCGCGACCCCGACCGCGAGCCCGGTGCTCACCCAGGTCATGCCCTCGGTCAGTTGCGCGCGTGGTACGTGCTCTTCTATCAGGGACATGGTGGTGATCATCGTGGGAGCGACGGCCATGCCCGAGACGAACAGCGCCACGGCCAGAAACGGCAAGTTTCCGACCAGTAGGAGGGGGATCATACTCACGGCCATCGCGCATATGCCCAGCAGCCAGCGAGGTTCGGGCGCCCCCTTGAAGCGCATCAGCCCGAAGACCAGGCCCGCCCCGCAGGAGCCCGCCGCGTACAGCGCGAGGACCACGCTCGCGGCGCCCTTGTGTCCCTGCTCGTCCGCGAAGGCCACCGTGACCACGTCGACGGACCCGAAGATCGCCCCGGTCGCCACGAAGGTCGCCACCAGGACCTGGAGCGCCGGGGCCTTCAGGGCCGAGCCGCCGCCCTGCTTCTCACGCGGGTGCGGCGCCGGCTCGGTGGCCCGCTGGGCGGTCAGCCAGAAGACACCGACCGCCAGGAAGCACCCGGCGAGCAACGGCCCCGCCTCCGGGAACCACGCCGTGGACAGGCCGATGGAGATGATCGGCCCGAAGATGAAGCACACCTCGTCGATCACGGACTCGAAGGAGTACGCGGTGTGCAGCTGCGGAGTCCCCCGGTACAGCGCGGCCCAGCGGGCGCGGACCATCGCCCCGACGCTCGGCACACAGCCGATGCCGACGCAGGCCACGAACAGCACCCAGTCCGGCCACCCGTAGCGCGCGGCGAACAGCAGCAGGGCCCCCGCCACGAGCGAGATCAGGGTCGCCGGCCGCAGCACCCGCCGTTGCCCGTGCCGGTCCACCAGCCGTGAGACCTGCGGACCCGCCACCGCGGCGGCCAGCGCGATGGTGGCCGACAGGGCGCCGGCGAGGCCGTACCGCCCGGTCAGCTGGGAGATCATCGTGACCACGCCGATGCCCATCATCGACAGCGGCATCCGGCCGAGGAGGCCCGCGGCGGTGAAGCCCTTGGTGCCGGGGGCGGCGAACAGGGCGCGGTAAGGGCTCGGCACAGGGGTCTCCGGTCAGGCGGAAGCAGCGGGGCTGCGGGGGCTCGGTGAGGCGTGAGGTGGCGCAGCAGGGCGTGAGGGTGGCTCGTAAGGCGCGTGATGGGTCCGTACAGCTTACGAGTTAGGGGACCCTAACGCACCAGGCCGGACGTATCGGGAACCCGGGTGGTCACCCCACCGTTTCCCGGCTGTCAGTACCGGATGACAGGATCGATCCATGCCAGACGTGCGCGATGCCACCCCCTACGACGCCCTGCTCCTGCTCTCCTTCGGCGGCCCCGAGGGCCCGGACGACGTGATCCCCTTCCTGGAGAACGTCACCCGGGGGCGGGGCATCCCCAAGGAACGCCTGAAGGAAGTCGGCGAGCACTACTTCCTGTTCGGCGGCGTCAGCCCCATCAACGACCAGAACCGCGCCCTGCTGGACGCCCTCCGAAAGGACTTCGCCGAGCACGGCCTGGATCTGCCGATCTACTGGGGCAACCGCAACTGGGCGCCCTACCTGACGGACACCCTGCGCGAGATGGTCGCGGACGGCCGCCGTCGCATCCTCGTCCTCGCCACCAGCGCCTACGCCTCCTACTCGGGCTGCCGCCAGTACCGCGAGAACCTCGCCGACTCGCTCGCCGCCCTTCAAGCCGAGGGCCTGGAGCCGCCGAAGGTCGACAAGCTGCGGCACTACTTCAACCACCCCGGCTTCCTGGAGCCGATGATCGACGGCGTCCTCGCCTCCCTCGCCGACCTCCCCGAGGACGTCCGGGACGGCGCCCACATCGCGTTCTCGACCCACTCGATCCCGAACGCCTCGGCGGACACCTCCGGCCCCGTCGAGGACCACGGCGAGGGCGGCGCGTACGTCGAGCAGCACCTGGACGTCGCCCAGCTGATCGCCGACGCGGTCCGCGAGCGCACCGGCGTCGACCACCCCTGGCGGCTCGTCTACCAGTCCCGCTCCGGCGCCCCGCACATCCCGTGGCTCGAGCCCGACATCTGCGACCACCTCGAGGAGCGCCACGCGGCCGGCGTTCCGGCGGTGGTGATCTCGCCCATCGGCTTCGTCTCGGACCACATGGAGGTCCTCTACGACCTCGACACCGAGGCCAAGGCCAAGGCCGGGGAACTGGGTCTGCCGATGCGCCGCTCGGCCACGGTCGGCGACGACCCGCGCTTCGCCGCCGCGATCCGCGACCTCGTCCTGGAGCGCGCCGCCGTGGAGCGTGCGGAAGAGGTCACGCCCTGCGTCCTCGGCGGGCTCGGCGCCAGCCACAACCTCTGCCCGGTGGGCTGCTGCCCGGCCCGCGCGCCCAGGCCCGCCGCGGCGGGCGCCGACAGCCCCTACGCGTGAGGAGCCCCGTGACCGACGTGAGCGACGTACCCGACCCCCTGCACTCGCGGCTGCTCGAACTGGCCCAGCAGGCTGCCCTGCGCGCGGGCGAGCTGCTGCGCGACGGCCGTCCGGCCGACCTCGCCGTCGCGGCGACCAAGTCGAGCCCGATCGACGTGGTCACCGAGATGGACATCGCGGCGGAGAAGCTGATCACGACCCTGATCTCCGAGCACCGCCCGGACGACGGCTTCCTCGGCGAGGAGGGCGCCGCCACCGAGGGCACGAGCGGCGTCCGCTGGGTCATCGACCCCCTGGACGGCACGGTCAACTACCTCTATGGACTGCCCACCTGGTCCGTCTCCATCGCCGCCGAGCAGGACGGCGAGACGGTCGTCGGCGTCGTGGCCGCCCCGATGCGCGGCGAGACGTACCACGCGGTGCGCGGCGGCGGCGCCTGGGCCAGGGGAGCGTGGGAGGGCGAGCGCAGGCTCAGCTGCCGCCCCACGGCCCCCCTGGAGCAGGCCCTGGTCTCGACCGGCTTCAACTACGTCACCGAGGTCCGCACCCACCAGGCCGACGTCGCCCAGCGGCTGATCCCCCTCCTACGCGACATCCGACGCGGCGGCTCGGCCGCGATCGACCTCTGCGACCTGGCGGCGGGCCGCCTGGACGGCTACTACGAGCGAGGGCTCAACGCCTGGGACGTGGCCGCCGGGGACCTGATCGCGCGGGAGGCCGGTGCGCTGACGGGCGGGCGGCCCGGGGAGCGGCCCTCGCGCGCTCTGGCGGTGGCGGCAACGCCGGGGGTTTTCGAGCCGCTGCAGCGGCTGTTGGAGGAGTTCGGGGCCTGGCACGACTGACGCGTGCCCCTAGCGCCCTCTCGCGGCAGCAGGCCCCCGGCGCTGGATTCGCCGGGGGCCTGCTGTTGGTCCGCGAGCTGGTCAGACGCCAGACGCGCTGACTTCCACACCGTGTTCGGCGGCGAGGCGGCGCAGGTCGTCGAGCTCGCCCTGCTCCACCTCGACGAGGAAGTCGTCGCCCTCGTCACGAGCCCGCGTCAGGTCGGTCTCGGTCGCCCTTATGCGCTGCAGAAGTCCTGCGGTGAATGCGTCCATGCTGCGCCCCCTCGTCCTGGGTCGTGGGTCGATGGCACGGGGGTGTGCCGTTCGGAAGGGACGATCACGTCTCCAGTGGATGCCCAGCGCTGCCCAGGCCGGGCGGCGACGGTGCCGGACACCCACACCCGCTCTGCGGAAAGCGGATCGCCTTGTGCCGCTTGGTGTTGCGGCACAAGCAGAGCGTGATCGCGGGGTGTACATGCCGTCCTCCCCCCGCTCTCTTCCGCGGAAACCTCAACCGGAAGAGAAAATCTCGCATTCCCGGGCCTCATACCTGTCCCTCATGGGCCGCTCACCCGTCTTACCGCCGACTTATGACCGAAAAGGGCAGGATGGAGGCCGAGACACCCGACAAACCCCTGCCCGCGAGCGAGGACCAGCGCTACGCGGGTGGACACAGGAAGGACAAGCGACGTGCGCGTACTCGTCGTCGAGGACGAGCAACTGCTCGCCGATGCGGTGGCCACCGGACTGCGCCGGGAGGCCATGGCCGTCGACGTCGTGTACGACGGTGCGGCCGCCCTGGAGCGCATCGGCGTCAACGACTACGACGTGGTCGTCCTCGACCGTGACCTCCCGCTGGTGCACGGCGACGACGTGTGCCGCAAGATCGTCGAGCTGGGCATGCCCACGCGCGTGCTGATGCTCACGGCCTCCGGCGACGTCAGCGACCGGGTCGAAGGGCTGGAGATCGGCGCCGACGACTATCTCCCCAAGCCCTTCGCCTTCAGCGAGCTGACGGCACGCGTGCGTGCCCTCGGTCGCCGTACGAGCGTGCCGCTGCCGCCCGTTCTGGAGCGCGCCGGCATCAAGCTCGACCCCAACCGCCGCGAGGTCTTCCGCGACGGCAAGGAGGTGCAGCTGGCGCCGAAGGAGTTCGCCGTCCTGGAGGTGCTGATGCGCAGCGAGGGCGCGGTCGTCTCCGCGGAGCAGCTGCTGGAGAAGGCCTGGGACGAGAACACCGACCCGTTCACGAACGTGGTGCGGGTGACCGTCATGACGTTGCGCCGCAAACTGGGAGAGCCGCCGGTGATCGTCACCGTGCCCGGTTCCGGCTACCGGATCTGATGCCTCATGGCTGCTGCACCCGCGCCTCCCCAGGCGCCCCCGAAACCCACCTGGGATCCCCGGAAGGCCGAGCCCGTCTTCCCGTGGCTGCGCCCCACCATCCGGATACGGCTCACGCTGCTGTACGGCGGCATGTTCCTGATCGCCGGGATCCTGCTGCTGTCGATCATCTATTTGCTGGCCGCCCAGGCGCTGAACGTGGGCAGCGACCTGCCCTTCAAGATCGCGGAGGGCAAGGTCACCAGCAATGTCTGCGACCTGCCGTCCAGTGCCACCCCCGAGGTGTTCAACGACGCGATGAACGCCTGTGTCAACGAGCAGCGCCGGCACGCGCTGGACGACCTCCTCAGCCGCTCGCTCCTGGCCCTCCTCGGCCTCGCCATCATCGCCTTCGCCTTCGGGTACGCCATGGCCGGCCGGGTGCTGTCGCCGCTGGGCCGGATCACCCGGACCGCGCGTGCGGTGGCGGGCTCGGATCTGTCCCGGCGTATCGAACTGGACGGCCCGGACGACGAGCTGAAGGAGCTCGCCGACACGTTCGACGAGATGTTGGAGCGATTGCAGCGGGCCTTCACGGCGCAGCAGCGTTTCGTGGGCAACGCCTCGCACGAGCTGCGCACCCCGCTCGCTATCAACCGCACGCTCCTCGAGGTGCATCTGTCGGACCCGGGCGCGCCGGTGGAGCTCCAGCAGCTCGGCAAGACGCTGCTGGCCACCAACGAGCGCAGCGAGCAGCTCGTGGAGGGACTGCTGCTGCTCGCCCGCAGCGACAACCAGATCGTCGAGCGCAAACCGGTGGACCTCGCGGAGGTGGCCGAGCAGGCCGTCGACCAGGTGCACGCGGAGGCGCAGGCCAAGGGTGTGCTGATCCGCGGCGAGCAGAAGCCCGCGGTCGTCCAGGGCAACGGCGTGCTGCTGGAGCGGATCGCGCTGAACCTGGTGCAGAACGCCGTCCGGTACAACATCCCGGAGGGCGGCTGGGTCGAGGTCACCACCGACGTCCAGCACGGGCAGGCGGTCCTGGTCGTCGCCAACACCGGGCCGGTGGTGCCGGCGTATGAGATCGACAACTTGTTTGAGCCGTTCCGACGGTTGCGCACGGAGCGGACGGGCAGTGACAAGGGCGTGGGCCTGGGACTGTCCATCGTGCGGTCGGTGGCGCGGGCGCACGGCGGGCACATCTCGGCACAACCACGGGAGGGCGGCGGTCTCGTGATGCGGTTCGCGCTTCCGATCTGAGATCATGTGCGCCGACACTCGACAGGTACTCGGGGATGTTCGCTTTGCGCGGAATTTTCTGGGCACTCGGCGAACACCCTCGTGTGTGATCGATCACAAGGGCGGTTTTCCGGCCATCTACTCTCCGTGATCATGGGACCTGTCGGAAAGCCGGGAAAATCCGGGTTTTCGAGGGTCCTGATCACGGGAAGTACACGGTGAGACGCCTTTGAACTGCGGCATTAGGACCGTGTACGGTCCCGTTCGCCATCCAAGCCGATCACTCTTGAGGAGTCCGGTTGGGTGTCGATTGAGTAACAGACCTTGATGTGAGGCAAAATCTCCGCCTCGGGTCGGGCACAAGTCCGGCCTCTCACGCGTTACGTGCGCTGGAGACACCGCAGACACCCAGAGGGGGAGAGCGACATGGCAACGGATTACGACACCCCACGCAAGACCGACGACGACGTCGACTCGGACAGCCTTGAAGAGCTGAAGGCCAGGCGGAACGACAAGTCGACGTCCGCCGTGGACGTCGACGAGTTCGAGGCCGCCGAAGGCCTGGAGCTGCCCGGCGCGGACCTCTCCAATGAGGAGTTGGCCGTCCGGGTGCTGCCCAAGCAGCAGGACGAGTTCACTTGCATGAGCTGCTTCCTGGTGCACCACCGCAGCCAGCTGGCCAGGGAGAAGAACGGTCAGCCGATCTGCCGCGACTGCGACTGAGGTCGGGTCGGGCATGACTGGCTCGACCCCTCCTTGGAAGCGCCGCTCCCGGCGGTCGGGAGCGGACGAAGGGCCGTCCGACGGCGGCCCGTACGGCGCGCGTGACGACGAGCGGGGCTCATCCGGTACGGGAGCCTCGCTCGAACCGATGTCCGGGGCAGACCTCCCGGCGCCCGCGGCGGTTCCCGCGCCCGTCGCCAGGCGGAGGGCCGCGGTGATCCGGGAGAAGGCCCGGGAAGGCGTCCGTAAGGGCGGCAGCCGCGCCAGAGCGGGCCTCGGGTACCTGGCGGACCGGATCATCGAGAACGCCCCGCGGATCCCCGTACGCGACCTCGCGACCCTTCGCCGGCAGTTCCCCGGCCTCGGGCCCGAGCAACTCGCCGACAAGCTCGTGGCGGGCGCGGCGAACGCGAGCTCGACGGTCGGTGCGGGAGTCGGTGCGGCGGCGATGCTGCCCGTGCCACCCGCGATGCCGACGGAGCTGGCCGCCGAGATCACCGGCGTCGCGGCGATCGAGCTGAAGCTGATCGCCGAACTGCACGAGGTGTACGGCGTACGCCCGCCCGGAAACCTCAAGCAGCGCAGCACCGCGTATCTGACCTCGTGGTCCGAGGAGCGCGGCATCGACCCGATGAAGCCGGCGACGATAAACGCCGCTCTCGGTGGGCAGATGAAGCGCGAGCTGCGTCAGCAGATCATGAAGCGCACCGTCCGCAACCTGCCGAACCTGATGCCCTTCATGGTGGGGGCCGCCGTGGGCGCGGTCATGAACCGCCGGGACACCAAGAAACTCGCGGCACGCGTGCGTGCGGACCTGCGCAAGGTCCGGGTGCCCTGGGACGAACTGCCCCAACTGCCGCCCCTGGAACGCCCGGAGCGGCCGCTGGAGATGGGCGAGATCGTGCGGGACCTCGGGCGCGGGACGCTCGGCGATCCGGAACGGTGAAGGACCGCTCTGGTGTGCTAGGCCGAGGCCTTCGCCGCCTCGATCGCCTCCGCCAGCCGCTCCGGCTCACGGGTGGACAGGTAGAGGTACGGGGTCGGGTCCTCCGGATCGGTGACCTCGACGCGCAGGGCCGTGGGGATGTAGGCGCGCAGGAGGAGGAAGGCGCGGGTGTCGGCCTTGTGGGTGCGCCAGGCGCGGGCCTCCTCGGCGTCCATGACATGCGCCTCGCCCAGGGCCCGCACCGGGATCTTCGCCTCGCCGGCGATCAGTGAACCGCCCACCACACGGATGCGCAGCGAGCCGTACGAGCTGGCCACGACGGCCGCCGCCGCGGTGCCGCCGACCAGGCCGCCGAGCAGGGGCAGCGTGCCGAACGGCAGAAGGATCAGGGCCAGGGAGACCCCGACCAGGAACGAGATCAGCCACCAGGAGCGGGGGGCGGTGAGTCGTTCTTCGTACGGGGCGGCGGAGAGCTGCATGGAGCCAAGCTTGGCACGGTGTCCGACGGGGACCGGAGTCAGGGGGCCGGTGCGAAGCGCCGTCAGGCAGGGCGGCGGTGGGAGACGGGCGGGCGGGTAAGGTCTGCGGCTGTGAGTGGTACTTCAGCGGCTCTCCAGCCTCCGGCCGACGCCGTGAAACCGGCCCGTCACCCCGATGCTCCCGCACCCGGTGAGCTCCTCGGCGCGCACTACGGCGAGTGTTTCGGCTGCGGCGGCGAGCAGGCCCACGGACTGCACCTGGAGGCGCGGGCCGGGGACGGCGTCAGCATCACGGCCGAGTTCACCGTGCGGCCCGCCCAGGGCGCACCCGGTCTGGCACACGGCGGGGTGCTCGCGACCGCCCTCGACGAGACCCTCGGCTCGCTGAACTGGCTCCTGCGCACGATCGCCGTGACCGGGCGGCTGGAGACCGACTTCGTGCGACCGGTTCCGGTGGGCACGGTCCTGTGTCTGGAGGCCGAGGTGACGGCGGTGGCGGGCCGCAAGATCTACTCCACCGCCACCGGACGGATCGGCGGCCCCGACGGGCCCGTCGCCGTCCGCGCCGACGCCCTCTTCATCGAGGTGAAGGTCGACCACTTCATCGACAACGGCCGCCCGGAGGAGATCCGGGCCGCCATGAACGACCCGGACCAGGCCCGGCGTGCCCGTGCCTTCGAGGTGAACCCGTGAGCCGTGACCCCCTGAACGTGCTGATCCGGCGCGTCGACCCGGACGTACCGCTGCCGGCGTACGCGCACCCCGGTGACGCGGGAGCCGATCTGCGCACCACCGAGGGATGCGAACTGAAGCCGGGGGAGCGGGCCGTTCTGCCCACCGGGGTGTCTGTGGCCCTTCCCGACGGGTACGCGGCGTTCGTGCACCCCCGGTCCGGTCTGGCCGCCCGCCTAGGTGTCGCCCTCGTGAATGCCCCGGGGACGGTTGATGCCGGGTACCGTGGGGAGATCAAGGTGATCGTGGTGAATCTCGACCCGCATGAGACCGTGCGGTTCGAGCGCTTCGACCGGATTGCCCAACTGGTCGTCCAGCAGGTCGAGAGGGTCCGCTTCCAGGAGGTCGCGGAGCTTCCCGATTCGGCACGGGCCGCAGGGGGCTTCGGGTCCACCGGCGGGCATGCCGCGGTGGGCGGCACAAGCGATACAAGCGGTGAGGCCGCCGATGGCGGCGCAACGGGTGGGAATCGATACGCTTCGGTCGTATCCGACCGGGAAGGACAGTGACGTGTTCGGACGTCGCAAGAAGAAGGGTGCCGCCGAGGACGCGGCCGGCGAGCCCGAGCAGGTCGTCGACAGTGTCGACACTGAGGCGGACGACGACGGTGAGCGCGAGCGCGTGAGGCTGGAGCCGGAGCCGCGGCCCGACGGGCCCTGGGACAGCTCCGAGGTCCGTGAGCCCGGCGAGGGCCGGGTCGACCTGGGCGGCCTGTTGGTACCGGGCGTCGACGGCATGGAACTGCGCGTGGAGGTCGCGGGCGACGCGATCGTCGCGGCGACCGTCGTGCTGCGCGACAGCGCCATCCAGCTGCAGGCCTTCGCCGCACCCAAGCGCGAGGGCATCTGGGGAGAGGTGCGCGAGGAGATCGGCTCCGGCATCACCCAGCAGGGTGGCATCATCGACGAGGTCGAAGGCCCCCTGGGCTGGGAGCTGCGGGCCCAGGTACCGGTTCAGCTGCCGGACGGCACGGGCGGTTTCCAGGTCGTGCGGTTCGTCGGTGTGGACGGTCCCCGCTGGTTCCTGCGCGGCGTGATCTCGGGTCAGGGCGCCGTGCAGCCGCAGGCGGCCGGTCTGCTGGAGCAGATCTTCCGGGACACGGTCGTGGTCCGCGGCGAAGGCCCGATGGCCCCCCGTGACCCGATCGTCCTGCAGCTGCCGAACGACGCCCAGATGGTCCCCGAGGGCGTCCAGCAGGAGGAAGCCGGTTCGCGCTTCTCCGGCGGTATGGGCCAGCTCCAGCGCGGACCGGAGATCACCGAGGTTCGCTAGGCAAGGTAGAAACGGCAGGGCCGCATCCCGTACGGGGTGCGGCCCTTTCTCGTGCGTGAACCCTTGACGGCGGATTGGTCTGTACCTACCGTCTCCCGCCAACGCGTCTGTTCATAAAGGCGCTTCGCGTTCACATACGAGAACGGAAGGCCCCCCACGCATGCGCAGAACCGCACTTCTCGCGGCCGCGGCCGCCCTCGTCGCCGGTGTCCTCGCCTGGCCCACCGGTGCCGACGCCGCCCCCACCGCCTTCGTCCACCCCGGAGTTGGCGTCTCCAAGGGGCAGTTGGACTTCACCCGCTCCAAGGTCAACGCCGGCGCCCAGCCCTGGAAGGGCGCCTTCGACCGGATGACGGCGAGCAAGTACGCCGATCTGAACCGCACCCCCAAGCCCCGCGCGGTCGTCGAGTGCGGCTCGTACTCGAACCCCAACCACGGCTGCACCGACGAGCGCGAGGACGCGATAGCCGCCTACACCCACGCCCTGGCCTGGTACGTCACCCGCGACGAGCGGCACGCGCGGAAGGCCATCGAGCTGATGGACGCCTGGTCCGCGGTGATCAGGGACCACACCAACAGCAACGCGCCCCTCCAGACGGGCTGGGCCGGCTCCTCCTGGCCCAAGGCCGCCGAGATCATCAAGTACACGTACAGCGGGAACTGGGCGAACTCCGGACGGTTCGCCACCATGCTCCGCACCGTCTACCTGCCCGAGATCATCAACGGGTCGAACTCCAACGGGAACTGGGAGCTGTCGATGATGGAGGCCGCCGTCGGCATCTCCGTCTTCCTGGAGGACAAGGCGTCGTACGACAAGGCCATGGCGAAGTTCCGCACCCGTACCGCCGCCTACGTCTACCTGGCCTCCGACGGCGACCTGCCGAAGACCGTGCCCAGCCAGAATCTCAACACCCGCGAGAAGATCGTCAACTACTGGCAGGGGCAGGGCACCTTCGTCACCGGCCTCACCCAGGAGACCTGTCGCGACCTCACGCACACCGGGTACGGCATCTCGGCCGTCTCGCACGTCGCGGAGACCAGCCGGATCCAGGGGCAGGACCTCTACGGCACGGACGTCGGCGAGCGGCTGCGGCACGCGCTCGGGTTCCAGGCCAAGTACGAACTCGGTGCGGCCGTACCCGGCTGGCTGTGCGGCGGCTCGCTGAAGCGCGGGCTCGGGCCGGTCACCGAGGTCGGGCACAACGCCCTGGCCAACCGTCTCGGACATGCCATGACCAACACCGAGACGCTGAACGAGCGCAACCGCCCGGCCGGCAGCAACAACCTCTTCGTGGCCTGGGAGACCCTCACCCACGGCGACAACCCCGGCTGAGCCCTCCCGCGGTCGAGCCCATGACGTCCTGGTGGGAGCGTCAGAGTTGTGTCAAAGACGCTCCCACCACCGTACCCGGCCCCATTTGTCGCGATTATTGGCCGTAAGGTCGACGCTGCGTAGGCAGCAGTGGCCGAACACAATGAGGAACATGGGACGCGGCAAGCTTCGGATCTACCTCGGTGCGGCACCGGGCGTCGGCAAGACGTACGCGATGCTGTCCGAGGCGCACCGGCGTGTCGAGCGGGGCACCGACTGCGTGGTCGCCTTCGTGGAGCACCACGAGCGACCACGTACCGAGGTGATGCTGCACGGGCTCGAACAGGTCCGGCGCGGGCGGCTGGAGTACCGGGGCGGCACCTTCACCGAGATGGACGTGGACGCCGTGCTCGCCCGGCGTCCCCAGGTGGCCCTCGTCGACGAGCTCGCCCACACCAACGTCCCCGGCTCGCGCAACGCCAAGCGCTGGCAGGACGTCGAGGAGCTGCTGGCGGCGGGGATCGACGTCATATCGACCGTCAACATCCAGCACCTGGAGTCCCTCGGCGACGTCGTCGAGTCGATCACCGGCGTACGGCAGCAGGAGACCGTGCCGGACGAGGTGGTGCGCCGGGCCGACCAGATAGAGCTCGTCGACATGTCGCCCCAGGCGCTGCGGCGGCGCATGGCGCACGGCAACATCTACCAGCCCGACAAGGTCGACGCAGCCCTGTCGAACTACTTCCGGCCCGGCAACCTGACCGCGCTGCGCGAGCTGGCGCTGCTGTGGGTGGCGGACCGGGTCGACGAGTACCTGAAGCAGTACCGCAGTGATCACCGGGTGTCGAGGATCTGGGGTTCGCGGGAGCGGATCGTCGTCGGGCTGACCGGCGGCCCGGAGGGCAGGACCCTCATCCGTCGCGCCGCCCGGCTCGCGGAGAAGGGTGCCGGCGGTGAGGTGCTGGCCGTCTACATCGCCCGCAGCGACGGACTGACCTCCGCCTCGCCGAAGGAGCTCGCCGTCCAGCGCACCCTCGTCGAGGACCTCGGCGGAACGTTCCACCATGTCGTCGGCGACGACATCCCGGCCGCCCTGCTCGACTTCGCGCGCGGTGTGAACGCCACCCAGATCGTCCTCGGCTCCTCGCGCCGCCGAAGCTGGCAGTACGTCTTCGGACCGGGCGTGGGCGTGACCGTCGCCCGGGACTCCGGCCCCGACCTCGACGTGCACATCGTCACGCACGAGGAGGCCGCCAAGGGACGCGGCCTGCCCGTGGCCCGGGGAGCCCGGCTCGGCCGGTCCAGGATCCTGTGGGGCTGGTTCACCGGCGTGGGCGGCCCGGTGCTGCTCACCCTGCTGCTGACCCACATCGACGCCGACCTCGGTCTCGCGAACGACATGCTGCTGTTCCTGACCCTGACGGTGGCCGCGGCCCTGCTCGGCGGGCTCTACCCCGCCCTCGCCTCCGCGGCGGTCGGCTCGCTGCTGCTCAACTGGTTCTTCACCCCGCCCCTGCACCGCATCTCCATCGCCGACCCGAAGAACCTGCTCGCCCTCGTGATCTTCGTGCTAGTGGCGCTCGCGGTCGCCTCCGTGGTCGACCTCGCCGCCCGCCGCACCCACCAGGCGGCCCGGCTGCGCGCCGAGTCGGAGATCCTCTCGTTCCTCGCGGGCAACGTGCTGCGCGGCGAGACCGGCCTGGAGGAGCTGCTGGAGCGGGTCCGCGAGACCTTCGGCATGGACTCGGCGGCGCTGCTGGAGCGCGACAGCGACGTCGACCCGTGGACACGGGCGGGCGAGGTGGGCCAGGGACCAGCGCCGCAGCGGCCGGAGGACGCGGACGTCGACGTACCGGTCGGCGACCACATGGCGCTCGCGCTGACCGGCCGCGTACTGCCCGCCGAGGACCGCCGGGTGCTCGCCGCCTTCGCCGCACAGGCGGCCGTGGTCCTGGACCGGCGCCGGCTCCAGGAGGAGGCCGACCAGGCCAAGGAGCTGGCCGAGGGCAACCGCATCCGCACCGCGCTGCTGGCCGCCGTCAGCCATGACCTCCGCACGCCCCTCGCGGGCATCAAGGCGGCGGTCTCCTCCCTGCGCTCCGACGACGTGGCGTGGTCGGAGGAGGACGAGGCCGAGCTGCTGGCGGGCATCGAGGAGGGTGCCGACCGGCTGGACCACCTGGTCGGGAACCTGCTGGACATGTCCCGCCTCCAGACCGGTACGGTCACGCCGCTGATCAGGGAAATCGACCTCGACGAGGTGGTGCCGATGGCGCTGGGCGGGGTGCCGGACGGAAGCGCCGAGCTGGACATCCCGGAGACGCTCCCCATGGTCGCCGTGGACCCCGGGCTGCTGGAGCGGTCGGTGGCCAACCTGGTCGAGAACGCCGTCAAGTACAGCCCGGACGACCGCAGGGTCCTGGTGGCCGCCAGCGCCATCGCGGACCGGGTCGAGGTCCGGGTGGTCGACCGGGGGCCGGGCGTCCCGGACGACGCCAAGGAACGCATCTTCGCGCCGTTCCAGCGCTACGGCGACGCCCCGCGCGGCGCGGGAGTCGGTCTCGGACTCGCGGTCGCCCGCGGGTTCGCCGAGGCGATGGGCGGCACGCTGAACGCCGAGGACACGCCCGGCGGCGGCCTCACCATGGTGCTCACTCTGCGGGCGGCGGGATCGCGCGCGGAGCTTGTCGAAGAGGGGGGCGTGCCAGTGGAGCACCCCGTGGAACCAGAAAGGCAGACCACATGCTGAGCCCGACCGCGGGGACCCCCCAGACCCCCACGAGGGTTCTGGTGATCGACGACGAGCCGCAGATCGTGCGCGCCCTCGTGATCAACCTCAAGGCCCGCAAGTACGAGGTCGACGCGGCCCACGACGGGGCCACCGCCCTCGAACTCGCCGCCACCCGCCACCCCGACGTGGTCGTCCTCGACCTCGGACTGCCGGACATGGACGGCGTTGAGGTCATCCGGGGCCTGCGCGGCTGGACCCGGGTGCCGATCCTGGTGCTGTCCGCCCGGCACTCCTCCGACGAGAAGGTCGAGGCGCTGGACGCGGGCGCCGACGACTACGTCACCAAGCCCTTCGGCATGGACGAACTGCTCGCCCGGCTGCGGGCCGCCGTACGCCGCGCCGAGCCCACGGGGGCCGGCGAGGACGAGGTGATGGTGGAGACCGAGGAGTTCACCGTCGACCTGGCCGCCAAGAAGGTCAACCGGGGCGGGAAGGACGTACGGCTGACCCCCACCGAATGGCATCTGCTGGAGGTGCTCGTCCGCAATACGGGACGTCTCGTCAGCCAGCGTCAGCTGCTGCAGGAGGTGTGGGGGCCGTCGTACGGGACGGAGACCAACTATCTGCGGGTCTACATGGCCCAGCTGCGCAGGAAACTGGAGGCCGACCCGTCGCACCCCAGGCACTTCGTCACCGAGCCTGGGATGGGCTATCGGTTCGAGAAGTGATGCCCGGTAGGCTTCAGGACATGAGTGCTGTTCCTCGTTCCGAAAAGTCGGTGGGCCGGTTCCGGCGCATGCTCGACCGGCTCTCCTCGTCGCAGGAGGACCTGGAGTCCGAGGAGCTGCGCGAGGACGCCGAGACCGCCGGCTGTATCAGGATCGGTGACTGCCGTGACCGACAGATAGTGACGGTTACTGGTACCTTGCGCACGGTCACCCTGCGGCCACGCGCGGGCGTTCCGGCCCTGGAGGCCGAGCTCTTCGACGGCTCCGCCGCGCTGGACGTGGTGTGGCTGGGAAGGCGCTCCATAGTCGGGATAGAGCCGGGGCGCCGGCTCATCGCATCGGGCCGGATCTCCATGAGCCGGGGCCGCCGCGTGCTGTTCAACCCGAAATACGAACTGAGACCCCTCGGACGGGAGTAGCCGGTGACGTCGCTCGACAAGCCGACTGAAGACACCACCGACACCACCGCGAACCCCGAGCACGACGCCCGGGCGGTGACCGAGGCCGCCCTGTTCGAGGCCTTCGGCGGCATGCGCGGCATGATCGAGACGGTGCTGCCGGGTCTGCTCTTCGTCACCATCTACACGATCAACAAGGACCTGCACCTCTCGGCCATCGCGGCGCTCGCGGTGTCCCTGGTGCTCGTGGTCGTCCGCCTGGTGATGCGGGACACCGTCAAGCACGCGTTCAGCGGTGTCTTCGGCGTCGCCTTCGGTGTCGTGTTCGCGATGATGACCGGCAACGCCAAGGACTTCTACCTGCCCGGCATGCTCTACACTCTGGGGCTGGGCCTCGCGTACATCATCACGACCCTGTGCGGCGTGCCACTGATCGGGCTGATCCTCGGGCCGGTGTTCAAGGAGAACCTCTCCTGGCGCACGCGCAATCCCGGCCGCAAGAAGGCCTACGCGAAGGCCAGTTACGCCTGGGGCGCGATCCTGCTGGCCAAGTGCGCGATCCTCTTCCCGCTGTACTGGTGGGCGGACACCACGCAGTTCGGGTGGGTCCTGATCGCGCTGAAGATCCCGCCGTTCCTGCTGGCCGTCTGGCTGACCTGGGTCTTCCTGGCGAAGGCGCCCGCGCCGATTGACGTGTTCGCCGAGATGGAGGCGGAGGAGAAGGCGCGGGAGGCTGCTGCTCGGTCAGCCGAGTAGGTGGTCGGCGTTTGTCTGAGCGTCACTGGGGGCTACCGCCCCCAGACCCCCGCTTCGGCCTGAACGGCCTCGTCCTCAAACGCCGGACCGGCTGGTAGGAAGGGCGCCCCGAGATTTCGGGGCGCCCTTCCTGCCGTATCGCGCGAAGCGGCTAGCTCGCCGTGTCCTCCCGGCGGACCGACAGCAGGTCCTCCAGCTGCTCCTCGCGGGCCTGGGCGGCCACGAAGAGGAGTTCGTCGCCGGCCTCCAGGGAGTCCTCCCGGGACGGGGTGAGGACGCGGGTGCCGCGGATGATGGTGACCAGGGACGTGTCCTGCGGCCACTCGACGTCGCCGACCTGGGTGCCGGCCAGGGCCGACTCCTCCGGCAGGGTCAGCTCCACGAGGTTGGCGTCGCCGTGGCTGAAGCGGAGCAGACGGACCAGGTCGCCGACGCTCACCGCCTCCTCGACCAGGGCCGACATCAGACGCGGGGTGGAGACGGCCACGTCGACGCCCCAGGACTCGTTGAACAGCCACTCGTTCTTGGGGTTGTTCACGCGGGCGACGACGCGCGGGACGCCGTACTCCGTCTTCGCCAGGAGCGAGACGACCAGGTTGACCTTGTCGTCGCCGGTCGCGGCGATCACCACGTTGCAGCGCTGAAGGGCCGCCTCGTCCAGGGACGTGATCTCGCAGGCGTCGGCCAGCAGCCACTCCGCCTGCGGGACGCGCTCGACCGAGATGGCGGTCGGCGCCTTGTCGATGAGCAGGACCTCGTGGCCGTTCTCCAGCAGTTCGCCCGCGATGGAGCGACCCACCGCGCCGGCACCGGCAATGGCGACCCTCATCAGTGACCGCCCTCCTCTTCGGGACCCTTGGCGAACGCCGCCTCGACCTTGTCGACCTCGTCGGCACGCATCATCACGTGCACCAGGTCGCCCTCCTGCAACACCGTCTGCGAGGTGGGCAGGATCGCCTCGCCGAGCCGGGTCAGGAACGCCACGCGGACGCCCGTCTCCTCCTGGAGCCTGCTGATCTTGTGGCCCACCCAGGCCGTGGACGTGTGCACCTCGGCGAGCTGGACGCCGCCGGTGGGATCCCGCCACAACGGCTCGGCGCCCGAGGGGAGCAGCCGGCGCAGCATCTGGTCGGCCGTCCAGCGGACCGTGGCCACGGTGGGGATGCCGAGACGCTGGTAGACCTCGGCGCGGCGGGGGTCGTAGATCCGTGCCGCGACGTTCTCCACGCCGAACATCTCGCGGGCCACGCGCGCGGAGATGATGTTCGAGTTGTCCCCGCTGGAGACGGCGGCGAAGGCGCCGGCCTCCTCGATGCCCGCCTCGCGCAGGGTGTCCTGGTCGAAGCCGACGCCGGTGACCCGGCGGCCTCCGAACCCGGGGCCCAGCCGGCGGAACGCGGTGGGGTCCTGGTCGATCACGGCGACCGTGTGCCCCTGTTGCTCCAGGGTCTGGGCAAGAGCGGAACCCACCCTTCCGCAACCCATGATGACGATGTGCACGGTCTTACCCCGCACTCCTCGTTAGGCGTCTGACTTGCGTGAACGTGGTGCTCATATCCTTCTCTCGGTTCGCCGGGCAACAGGCGCGGGCCGGTCGCGGACCGCTGGGCAACATCATGCCGGGGAATGCCGGGGATGATCCCTCGCGGTACGGATCGTGGACTGCCGTACAGGCCGGCCCGCGTGTGCCTCGGTCCACCGTAACGTCCGCCTCCGACACACCGACCGGCGCGTCGGCTGTCCCGTACGACCCCCTCAGCGGCGGTTGAAGCTGCGGAGGCTGGCGAGTGCCAGGAGGCCGAGTCCGGCGAGCGAGACGAGGGCCCCGACGAGCTGAGCGGCCGTCTGCGACATGAGGTCTCCCGGATGTGATGAGCGTACTGACGCAGGTGGGCGGATCCGCAGGTACGCAGGTCATGGAGGCACGGGGGCGCCGCGGGGGCCCGTGCCCGGCGCGTTCGGGGCACGGAATTCACCCCGGCGCCGCGCGCGATTTCACCCGGATGTGCTCCGTCCCATGAGGGGGGCCTACGATTCTCTGTTGTGTCCAAACTGACCGACGTGCCCAAACGGATTCTGATCGGGCGCGCGCTGCGCAGCGACCGGCTGGCGGAAACGCTCCTGCCGAAGCGCATCGCACTGCCCGTCTTTGCCTCCGACCCGCTGTCCTCCGTGGCATACGCGCCCGGAGAAGTACTGCTGGTCCTCTCCATCGCGGGCGTGTCGGCGTACCACTTCAGCCCCTGGATCGCGGTCGCGGTCGTCGTGCTGATGTTCACCGTGGTCGCCTCCTACCGGCAGAACGTGCACGCCTACCCGAGCGGCGGCGGCGACTACGAGGTGGCGACCACCAACCTCGGCCCCAAGGCGGGCCTGACGGTGGCCAGCGCGCTCCTGGTCGACTACGTGCTGACCGTCGCCGTCTCCATCTCCTCCGGCATCGAGAACCTCGGCTCCGCGATCCCGTTCGTGGTCGAGCACAAGGTCGAGTGCGCGGCCGCGGTGATCCTGCTGCTGACGGTGATGAACCTGCGCGGCGTCCGGGAGTCCGGCAGCCTCTTCGCGATCCCGACGTACGTCTTCGTCGCGGGCGTCTTCATCATGATCGCGTGGGGTGCGTTCCGGGGGCTGGTCCTGGACGACACCATGCGGGCGCCCACGGCGTCGTACGAGATCAAACCGGAGCACGAGGGGCTCGCGGGCTTCGCGCTCGTCTTCCTCCTCCTGCGCGCCTTCTCCTCCGGCTGTGCCGCGCTCACGGGTGTCGAGGCGATCTCCAACGGCGTCCCGGCCTTCCGCAAGCCCAAGTCGAAGAACGCGGCGACCACGCTCGCGGCGATGGGCCTGCTCGCCGTCACCATGTTCTGCGGCATCATCGTGCTCGCGCTGGTGACCAAGGTCCGCATGGCCGAGAACCCGGCCGTCGACCTGATCAAGGACGGCGCCGCGGTCGGCTCCGGCTATGTGCAGAACCCGGTGATCACGCAGGTCGCCGAGGCCGTCTTCGGCAAGGGCAGCTTCTTCTTCATCGTGCTCGCCGCGGCCACCGCACTGGTGCTGTTCCTCGCGGCCAACACCGCCTACAACGGCTTCCCGGTGCTCGGCTCGATCCTCGCCCAGGACCGCTACCTGCCGCGCCAGCTGCACACCCGCGGTGACCGGCTCGCCTTCTCCAACGGCATCGTGCTGCTGGCCGGAGCCGCCATGCTCCTGGTCTGGATCTACGGCGCCGACTCCACCCGCCTGATCCAGCTCTACATCGTCGGCGTGTTCGTGTCCTTCACGCTCAGCCAGACCGGCATGGTCCGCCACTGGAACCGCCTCCTGGCCACCGAGAAGGACCAGGCCAAGCGCCGCCACATGATCCGCTCCCGCGCGATCAACACCTTCGGCGCCTTCTTCACCGGCCTCGTCCTGATCGTCGTACTCGTCACCAAGTTCACGCACGGCGCCTGGGTGGCCCTGCTCGGCATGGTGATCTTCTACGGCACGATGACGGCGATCCGCCGCCACTACGACCACGTCTCCGAGGAACTCGCCGCCCCCGAGGGCCCGAGCGACGACAGCGTACGGCCGTCCCGCGTGCACTCGGTCGTCCTGGTCTCCAAGATCCACCGCCCCGCCCTGCGCGCCCTGGCCTACGCCAAGCTGCTGCGCTCGGACACGCTGGAGGCGCTCAGCGTCAACGTCGACCCGGCGGAGACCAAGGCGCTGCGCGAGGAGTGGGAGCGGCGCGGGATCGACGTACCGCTGAAGGTGCTCGACTCGCCCTACCGCGAGATCACGCGGCCGATCATCGAGTACGTGAAGGGGCTGCGCAAGGAGTCCCCGCGCGACGCGGTGTCGGTGATCATCCCCGAGTACGTGGTCGGCCACTGGTACGAGCATCTGCTGCACAACCAGAGCGCGCTCAGGCTGAAGGGCCGGCTGCTGTTCACCCCGGGCATCATGGTGACGTCCGTGCCCTACCAGCTCCAGTCGTCCGAGGTCGCCAAGGCCAGGGCCCGCAAGCGGCAGGACTGGAACGCGCCGGGATCGGTGCGGCGGGGGCCGGCCCAGGAGCGGGCGAAGGAGCCGGACGCCCAGCGCTGACCGGGGCGCTGGCCGGGGCGCTGACCGGGGCGGGGCACGGGTTCGAGCACGTAGACTGGTGGGCTGTTGTCAGGCCCTCCGCAGCCCTTGGGGAGAGGGCCGCATCCCCTCTCGATCTGGAGTCACCCCACCATGCAGGCAGAACCGAAGAAGTCGCTGGTGGGGGAGGAGTACGAGGTCGAGATCGGCCCCGTCGCCCACGGCGGGCACTGCATCGCCCGCACCGACGCCGGACAGGTGCTGTTCGTCCGGCACGCGCTGCCCGGCGAGCGGGTCGTGGCCCGGGTGACCGAGGGCGAGGAGGGCGACCGCTTCCTGCGCGCCGACGCGGTGGAGGTCCTGGACGCCTCCAAGGACCGCATCGAGGCGCCCTGCCCCTTCGCCGGGCCCGGCCGCTGCGGCGGCTGCGACTGGCAGCACGCCAAGCCCGGGGCGCAGCGTCGGCTGAAGGGCGAGGTCATCGCCGAGCAGTTGCAGCGGCTCGCGGGACTGACGCCGGAGGACGTCGGCTGGGACGGCACGGTGATGCCGGCCGAGGGCGACAAGCTGCCCGCCGGACAGGTGCCGCAGTGGCGCACGCGCGTGCAGTACGCCGTCGACGCCGACGGGCACGCCGGACTGCGCCGGCACCGCTCGCACGAGGTCGAGCCGATCGACCACTGCATGATCGCCGCGGAGGGTGTCAGCGAGCTGGGCATCGAGAAGCGGGACTGGACGGGCATGGCGTCGGTCGAGGCCATCGCGGCGACGGGTTCGCAGGACCGCCAGGTGATCCTCACGCCGCGGCCGGGGGCACGCCTGCCGATCGTGGAGCTCGACCGCCCGGTGTCGGTGATGCGGGTCGGCGAGAAGGACGGCGGCACGCACCGCGTCCACGGCCGCCCGTTCGTCCGCGAACGCGCCGACGGCCGTACGCACCGCGTCGGCAGCGGCGGCTTCTGGCAGGTCCACCCGAAGGCCGCGGACACCCTTGTGACCGCCGTCATGCAGGGCCTGCTGCCCCGCAAGGGCGAGATGGCCCTCGACCTCTACTGCGGAGTGGGCCTCTTCGCAGGCGCCCTCGCCGACCGCCTCGGCGACAAGGGCGCGGTCCTCGGCATCGAGTCCGGCAAGCGCGCGGTGGAGGACGCCCGGCACAACCTCGCCGAGTTCGACCGCGTGCGGATCGAACAGGGCAAGGTCGAGGCGGTGCTGCCGCGCACGGGGATCACCGAGGTGGACCTGATCGTGCTGGATCCGCCGCGGGCTGGGGCCGGGCGGGGTACGGTCGCGCATCTCGCGTCGCTGGGGGCTCGGCGGATCGCTTATGTGGCTTGCGATCCGGCGGCTTTGGCGCGGGATTTGGGGTATTTCGGGGAGGGGGGGTATCGGGTGCGGATGTTGCGGGCGTTTGATTTGTTTCCGATGACTCATCATGTGGAGTGCGTTGCGATCCTTGAACCGGCCGCGAAGGGCTCCTGAGCTTGGGTTTTGTGCGTGCGCATTGTGTGCGGTGTGGGCGTTACGGGCGATGTCTTGGCGCTCGTTCTGATGGGGTGGCAGGCGGCTTCTGGGCACGTCAGACCCTGGCTATGTGGCGACTGCCGGTGGGGTGTTGAGGGCTGGTGACGCTCTCGGCGATGCAGCCGGAAGTCCCAGAGCTGTCCGAAGGGAACCCCCACGGCAGGGAGCCGAGGAGCACCCCTGGTCCTGATGCGCACTCGTGTACGCGGTCCGGAACCTCGTCCGCCGAGCCTGTTCGGCGTTGGAGGCCGGAATGCGCGGAGTGCTGCTGCGGCCGGAGCAGGCCGCCTACAAGCAGGCCCGCCTGCTGGTCAACCAGCGGTTCGACGGCATCCGTCCGCAGGCGATCGCCCACCCGGCCGACGTCCACGACGTGGTCAAATGCGTGAACTTCACCCGCACAAGCCGCATCCCGCTGGCCTTGCGCTCTCGAGCGGCGGCACCGCTTCACCGCCGTGGGTGGGGCCGGCGGCCTGCTCATTGACGTTCTCGGCGGCGCTGTCACCGACCGGTGCCGGGGCGTGACCGCCTTCCCCCACCGGGCCGCCGTCGACGTCGTGCAGGACCACTCCTGCTGGCACCAGTCCACCGACCCCACACACGTCGACCGCGGACTCAAGCGGCTGCGCGACACCCACGCCCCCGTGCAGACCCACCCACCTCGGAACCGGCGGCTACGTCAGCGGCATGGGCCCGGAACTCACCGACTGACGCAGTCACATGCCGCCCGGCCGACTGATGACGCCGCCGTCCGCCTACCTCGTCGCTGGGATCCGAAGTAAGCGAACGGGTGACGTTCGGCGTTTTCTCGCATGGCAGCTGCCAGAGTGGGGCGCGTGCTCAGTAGTCGTGTTCGTCTGGTGGCCCTCTCGGCTGCCGCCGTGCTTGCCGTGGCCGCCGTTGTGGGCTGGGATCCGACGGGTCTCACTGAAGGGCCCGGGGCGAGCGAGGCGGTTGTCCGCGTGGACCAGGTCGGCTATGCCGCGGGCGCGGCCAAGATCGCCGTGGTGACGGGACCTGACGACGCTCTCGCCGACGCGGGCTTTGCGGTGATCGACGGTCAGGGCCACTCCGTTCTGACGGGTCGGGTCGGTCCCCGCACGGGTAGTTGGAACCGGCGCTTCACTTCCGTGCACACGGTGGACCTGTCCGCACTCACGGCGCCCGGCACCTACCGTCTGACCCTCACCGGAACCGCGGCCGGCACCTCGCCCCGCTTCCGGGTGGCCCCGGCCCGGGAGTTGATGGCTTCCCTCGTCGAGCAGAACGTCCGGTTCTTCCAGGCCCAGCGCGACGGTGCGGAGGTTGTCGCGGAGGTCCTGCGCCGAAAGCCCTCCCATCTGAGCGACCGCCGGGCGACCGTGTACGTCACGCCCCGCTTCAGCGCCGACGGCAGCCGGCTGCAGGACCGCCGGCTGATCCCGGCCGGCGGCCCCGTGGACGCCTCGGGTGGGTGGTTCGATGCCGGGGACTTCCTGAAGTTCACGCACACGGCTTCCTACGCGGTGGTCCAACTGTTCCTGGCCGAGCGGGAGATGCCCGCCGCATCGGGGCTGTCGGCGGAGGCGGAGTACGGAGTGCGCTGGCTGGACCGGATGTGGGACGGAACGTCGGGCACGCTGTACGGGCAGGTCGGCCTCGGCGCGGGCAACGACGACATCGGCAACGACCACGATCTGTGGCGGCTGCCGGAGGCCGACGACGCACTGCGCACCGCACCCGGCGACACCGACTATCTGATCAGGCACCGTCCGGTCTTCCGCGCCAATGAGCCTGGCGCGCCGATCAGTCCGAATCTGGCGGGGCGGGTCGTGGCGGCCTTCGCGCTCGCAGCCCAGGCGGACTCCGACCCCGCGTCCGCCCGTCGCTGGCTCGACAAGGCCGCCGCGGTCTACGCCCGCGCTGACACGACGCCCACGGGGCAGCTTGTCACCGCCTACCCGGCGGCGTTCTACTCCGAGGAGTCGTGGCAGGACGACTTGGAACTCGGTGCTGCTGAACTCGCGCGTGCGGCGCGGGCACTGGGTGATGCGGCGCGAGCCGCCGAGTGGCAGCGCCAGGCCGGGGCCTGGGCGCGCGCCTACCTGGCCTCCGATGCGAAGGACTCCCTGGGTGTCGGGGATGTCAGCGCGCTCGCCCACGCGGAGCTCCTGGACTCACCTGACCACGGCGGCCGGCTGGCGGACGGGCTGAAGGCCGATCTCCGCCGCCAGCTGGCCGACGCCACCGACCGCGCCCGGGACGACCCGTTCGGGGCAGGCGCCGTCTACACGGACTTCGACGCCGTCCCGCGCACCTTCGGGCTGGTCACCACGGCCCTGCTTTACGCCCGGCTGACCGGTGAGCACCAGTACGACGTCTTCGCCGTCCGTCAGCGTGGTTGGGCCTTGGGCGCGAACCCTTGGGGCAGCAGCTTCGTGATCGGTGTCGGCGAGGTCTTCCCGCACTGCCCGGAGCACCCGGTGGCCAATCTGGCCGGCAGCCTGGACGGCACCGGTGAGATCCTGCGCGGTGCCGTCGTCAACGGCCCCAACGGGGCTGACAAGTTCAAGGAGGACGGGTTCATGCGGGGCATGCGGCCCTGTGAGGCCGACCCCGGTCGGCCGTGGAGCGACTTCGACGGCCACGGCGCCCGCTACGTCGACCGTGTCGGCGCCTGGCAGACCGTCGAACCCGCCCTCGACTTCACGTCGACCGCGCTGCTCGCCTTCGCCCTCTCCGGCAGCGGACCGGGGCAGCGGTGAGGCATGCCGCGCGTCCGGGTGACGGCCCCGGTGCCCGGTGCTTGGCGCTGGTGTCCGGAACGCCGCCCGGTCGTTGGGCGCCGTATGGGATGGATGAGCGGGCCCGTCATCAGTCGTGCTGCTTCGCGGATCCACGCAGTCGCTGATACCCCGGCGGAGCGGCCGGTCCCGGAGGGGACGCAGGCCCCGCCTGTCCGCCGGCGACTCGATGGGCTGGACGCGTTTCGCGGCTGCCTCGTGGTTCTGCGCATCCTCGTCGGCAGCCAAGTGGCCTCCATCGCGGCATCGGTCATGCTGCACGCGGACGGCTTCGGGCTGACGGTCGCCGATCTCGTCTTCCCCGGCTTCCTGTTCATCATGGGCATGGCGATTCCGGTGTCGATGTCGGCCTTCCTCCGGCTACCGGCCGCGCGGGACGCGGCCGGACCGGATCGCCGCACTCATCTGCTGCGCATCGTGCGCCGAGCCGTTCTGCTGTACATGATCGGCATGTTCCTGGGCGTGTACCCGTTCCTGCCCGAAAATCTGGAGCACCTGCGGTTCGCCGGTGTGTTGCAGCGGCTGGGTGTCGTGTACCTGGTGGTGTCGCTGCTGTATGTGACGTGCGCCTGGTCGCTGCTGCCGGTCGGCGACCGGGCTGCCTCGGACGGTGAGGGCGCGCCGCGCACCGGCGTGCGTGCGCGAGGTGGCCGTGCCCTGGTCAAGGCGTTCCTGTTGGGTGGGTTCCCGCTGCTGTGCGCCGGCGTCTGGATCGTGTCGACGTACACCTTCCGCAACCCGTGGCCCGAGTGCACCGGTGTCCGCGGACTGGTGCCTGATTGCTCGCTGGAGGCGTATGTCGACACGAACATGTGGGGTGTCGAGCACAACTTCGAAGGGCGGAGATTCGACCCGGAAGGGCTCATGTCGACGCTGGTGGCGGTGGTCAACTGCTGGGCCGGCCTTGCCGTCGGCATGGACATCGTCCGGAACATGGCTCGCTACGGCGCGACCCGTGGCGTGCGCAGGCGCGCGTCCTCGCTGATCGCCATCGGCGCGGCGGGTGCCGGGGGCGGCCTCGCGCTCGGCCTGGTCATCCCGATCGGCAAACCCTTGTGGACTCCGTCGTATGCCCTCGTGACCGTCGGGATCATGACGGTCGGCTTCGGCCTTGTCCTCCTGGCGTTCGACGGCGGGCTGTGGCCGAAGCCCGGCGGTACGGCCCGATCCGGCCGTGCCGGGATGAGCGCCGCTGTCCGCAGGGGACTCGTGCCCGGCCGTGCCGGGATGAGCGCCGCTGTCCGCAGGGGGCTCGTGCCCGTGGGCGACACACTGGTGGCTCTGGGCCGCAATCCGCTGTTCTTCTACATCCTGTCCGAGCTGGTCATCACCACCCTGAACTACATTCCGGTCCGGTACCACGGCAGGGAGGAGTCGCTGTGGAGCGTGGGAGCCGAAGTCGGGCTCGCCTCATGGATGCCCGGACCGCCGGCGAGCATGGTGTGGGCGTTGCTGTGGCTGCTGCTGTTCTACGTACCGCTCGCACGGCTGCTCGTGGCGCGCGGATGGTACATCCGGGTGTGACGGCACGGCCAGACGCGCTCCATACGGCAGGGGGCGGAGAGATCGACGTTCATGCCTCAGCACCCCGAAGCCGCGCCCGATCATCGGCGCGAGGTACGTCCCCCTGAGTCTCCATCGCTGAATGGCCTGTGACCTGCGAGGATGAGACTCGTTCTCCCCACGTGATCTTCGACCCCTCGCACCGCACAGCCGTTCCTCCCGTCTGCTGCGATCCCCGGGGCCGCCGTCGGCGGGCTCTGACCGTCGCGGGATCCCTGGTGTGTGCCGGATGCCTGCTCGTCCTCGCTGTGGCAGCGGGCGTACTGTACGTCGATCCCCACGCGCCGGCACAGGCAGGCACCGTCACCGCGGACACGGCACGATGAGGAAGGCCGCGCCGCGCGGGCACTGGTGGCTCCTGGCCAGTGTCCTCGCCGCATTCCTGGCGGTTCTGTTCCTCGCGACCGCGGTCCTGCGCGGCGACGGCGACAGAGGCGTCGCACACGACCGGGGACCGGACCATCTCGTGCCGAAATCCGCCGCCCGGGGCGGACCCGTTCTCGACGCACGCACCGCCACCCCCGTCAGCCTCGACATCCCGCCGGGAACGGTCGCGTTGACCTTCGACGACGGCCCGGATCCCACGTGGACACGGCAGATTCTCCGGGTCCTGGCCGCCAAGCAGGTCCCCGCGACGTTCTTCGTCACGGGCGCACACGTCGCCGAACACCCCGAACTGGTCCGTGCGCTGACCGCGGCCGGGCACGAGGTGGGCCTGCACACCTTCACCCACACCGACCTCGCGAACACCCCGGCCTGGCGCACGCGCCTGGAACTCGCCGCCAGCCGCGCCGCCCTGGCCGGCGCCACCGGTACCAGCACCACCCTCCTGCGCCCGCCCTACTCCTCGATGCCCGACGCCGTCGGCAACCGCGACTGGCAGGCCGCGCTGCGCACCGGAGAACTCGGCTACCTGACCGTCCTGTCCACGCACGACGGGCTCGACTGGCAGGCCCACCACGCCGAGGAGATCGTGCGCGGCGCGCTGCCGGAACGCGATGAGGGGGCCGTCGTCCTCCTGCACGACGGCGGCGGCGACCGCTCCCGTACCGTCGCGGCCCTGGGCGGGATCATCGACACGTACAAGGCCCGCGGCTACCGCTTCGCCACCGTGTCCCAGGCCGTCGACCTGCCGCCCCAGACCTCCCCGGCGACTGCCTTCGACCGTTGGTACGGCACCGCGCTGATCGCCCTCGTCCAGACCGCGCTCGCCGTTCCCCCGGTCGTCGACTGGCTGCTGGCCGGAGTTGCCCTGCTCACCGCCGCGCGCCTGCTCCTGCTCGCCGCGGCCGCGACCGTGCACCGCCGGCGCACCGCCAAACGGCCCCTGCCGTCCCCAGCCTCGCGACCGCGCGTCTCCGCCGTTGTCCCCGCCCACAACGAGGAGGCGACCATCGCCTCCTGCGTGCGCGCCCTGCTGGACGGCGGTTGCCCCGACATCGACATCGTCGTCGTCGACGACGGCTCCACCGACAGCACAGTGGAAGCCGCCCGCAGCGTGGCCGACGCACGGGTGCGCGTGGTGACCCAGCCCAACCAGGGCAAACCCGCCGCGCTGAACGCCGGCATCGCGCACGCCGCCCACGACATCATCCTCATGGTCGACGCGGACACCGTCATCGCGCCGGACGCGGCAGCACACCTCGCGGACGCCTTCGCCGACCCCTCGGTCGGAGCGGTGGCCGGCAACACGAAGGTCGCCGACCGCAAGGGCCTGCTCGCGCTGTGGCAGCACCTCGAATATGTCATGAGCTTCGGCCTGGAACGCCGCCTGTTCGACCTGATCGGGGCCAGCCCGACCGTTCCCGGCGCCATCGGGGCCTTCCGGCGCTCGGCCCTGGTTTCCTGCGGCGGCATCAGCGCCGACACCCTGGCCGAGGACACCGACATCGCCATGGCCCTGTGCCGGGCCGACTGGCGCGTCGTCTACCGCAGCGACGCCCACGCCCTCACCCACGTGCCCTCCACCGTCCGGGAGTTGTGGCACCAACGCCACCGCTGGGCCTACGGCACACTGCAGTCCATCTGGAAACACCGCCGCGCTGTCCAGGAGACCGGCGTCGCCGGTCTCCTGGGCCGCCGCACCCTTCCCTACCTGGTGCTGTTCCAACTCGTACTGCCGCTGGCCGCCCCGCTCATGGACGTTGTCGCTCTCTACGGGCTCACCACCGGGACGACCTCGGCCCCGGCCGTCGCCTGGGGCGCCTTCTGCCTCGCTCAACTCGCCCTCGCCGCCCACGCCCTGCACCAGGACGGCGAGAGCCCGCGCCACCTGTGGCTGGTCCCGCTCCAGCTGACCGCCTACCGGACGGCCCTGTGCCTGGTCACCATCCACGCCCTGGCCACCGCGGCTCTGGGCGCCGGTCCACGATGGCGCAGCCAGCCGACCACCCCGGCGGAGCCGCACGTGCATCCAGCGACGGTGTGACCCGCGCACGCTCTCCCGGCATGGGCAGGCGGGCGGCGATAACGGCTCCGGGCTCATCCAGCAGTCCGCTTCCCAGACCGCCCAGCTGTACGGCTTCTCGCCCACGGGCAGCAGACCGCCCTCATCAGTCGGAGCGTCGTCGGTACCGTTCGCGACCTCGGCGAGGAAAGTGCGATACGGCTCGGGCAACACCATCCCGTGCCTTCGCTCCCACGCCCGAAGATCTTCCCAGCCCAAAGGAGAGTGACGGACCTCTGTCGGCAAGGCTTCTCGCAGGACGGCTATCGGACCCGAAGTCGTATCTTCCACGCCCTACAGGTATTACCGGTCACTGAGCGTTTTCAGGCTCGCCACTCGGCAAGAAGGCGCAGGAACAGGGCGGTTGGGTCGGTGTACTCGACGGCGTCGCCAGGCGACCGGTGTAGTTCCTCGTGCAAAACGCCATGGCGGATGTCGTCCTTGCTGGTGCCATGGAGGTTCCTCTGCCGGCCCGTCGGCCACAGCGGCCTCGTTGGTGAGGAGTTGGCGGAATGCCACCTCGCTGAACGGCCGGTCCTGCGCTTCGGGCCGGAAGGTGGTCTTGGGTGGGGGCAGGAAGCCTGCTCGGAGTACCATCCCGGCGAGGTTCTCCGGTCGGCGCTCCGCAATTCCCGCAGGGCGCAGTCGTATGGGGGCATCCGTGTGGAGGGGGGGAAGAGGAGAATGAGTGTGGCGGAGAGCTGGTCCCGCGTGATGAATCTCCTTCGGCAGCACGCCCCGGCCCATCACGCGGATCTGCCGGGGCCCGCTACGGAACAGATGCTCGCGGCCGCCGAGGAACGGATGGGTATCCCCCTCCCTCAGGATCTGCGGGCGTGGCTGCTGCAGAACAATCTTGATCTTCCTGAGGAAGACGTGGACGCCGATGTGGCATGTTGCGGCTTCGCCGGGTTCCCGGATGAGGGAAGCTTCTTTCTTGGCATCCGGGCGATGGAGAAGCTCTACGCGAACCACTTCATGCCCGGTGGATTCGACCCGCCGGACCAGCCGGACAATCCGTTCTGGCGTAATGAGTGGATCCCGTTCCTGTCGGACCAGGACGGCTGGACGGGAAAGTTCATCGACGCGCGGGACGGGCGCGTCGGCAGGTGGTTTGTGGGTGAGCCCACGATCACGGGCGAGTACGAATCGCTGGCTCACTATTTCGACTCCGTGGCAGAGATGCTGACGAAGATCGCCGATGGCAGATATCCGGTCTGTGAGGTCGCCGAAGGGCGACTCGTCTGGTCGTGAAACAACAGATCCGCGGGCTTTGTGGAAGACGTGCCAGGACTTCACTCTCGCGACGCTTCGTTCAACTGGTGCTCGTGCCGGTGACAGAGCCTGGTTGATCGTCCGCTGGGTTGGGCTGAGGTCCTGGTGCGCTAGTCGCCTGATCGGCGTGGTCACCCCAGGAGCCGGCCCCGATGTAGGCGCGGTCGGCATGGTGCTGCGCAGTCTGGCGCGGACCGGTTCGTGGGAGACCCAGTCCGGTGCCAGTTGCCGACGCACAGTCGTCACCAGCACGCGGGCGATGTCGGCAAGCGCTGCATCACCGATGAGGTCGCGGGCCGCCCTGCCGTGGCCGGCGATCGCTTCGTAGAAGGCGAGTTCGTCCTGGCTCAGCGGCGGGTCGAACCGCTCACCGCGGTGGGTGTCCGAGGCTAACTCGTGCGGCATTTGCGGGTTCGATGGAGCGGAGCGTGTGAGGCATCGCGCGGGCTGCCTCGGCGATGATGAACGCGTCGCGGGCGTCGGTACGGCGAGCCAGGCCATCCGGCCGACGTTGGCGGCCTGTTCGCCGACCTGGAGACGTCAGCAAGGGCGAACACCACGCCACCGCCGTCACCCCGGCCGGGAAGAAAGTCTTCGACAATCGGCTGCCCCACAGCGAGCGACCGCCCGCCGGATCGTGTGGGCGAAGCTGGTGAACTCGGGCCAGACCCGCATCACCCCGGACTACGTCCTCGCACACGAGGCGGTCGCGTGACTACGCGGCGCTGTACGTCGGGGGTATGGGAAGCCGGGAGAAGAAGCCGGGAGGAGAACTTATACAACGCCCAGGCACGAGCGCTCGGTTACGAGAAGGAAGCGCGGGTCGTGCAGGACCACTACCTGTCCGGAGCGATCCGAGCCGCTGCCGCAGAAGTGCCGTTCGGGCTGATCGACGAGACGAGCCTGCTCGGACCGATGGACCGATGGACCGATGGACCCATGGACCGCATCGCCGACCGCCTCACCGCCTTCGCAGCGAGCGGTGTCACCACGCTGTCCGTCATCCCTCGCCGTGCCCGTCGGGGCTCCCGGCAGTGAGTCGGGCAAGACCGACAACACCGTGCGCCTGATCGAAAGCGCCGAACGGGCCGACGTGGGCATGTTTGTCCAGTCCGCCATCGCCAGCCTCGAACACCACCTGGTCGCGGGCGACTTCGGCACGGGCCACCACGTCGACGAGGACGTCGCGCCCCGCCTGGGGATCGAGGCCCGACTGCGTACCTCCACGCTGGAGCGCTGGGTGGTACTGCGACCGGTGAGTCTGATGGATAGCTTTCTGCCGCCCAAGGCGCGCGCCATGTCTCCCTGGCCGTCCGATGGCCGCCCTGCGCGAATCGCGGCGCTTCGACCGGCAGATCGTCGAACTCACCGCGGACGAGCTGCCCCTTGAGGAGATCGTCACCTCCCTCAGCGATGCCACCGGCAGTCACATCACGTATCAACCCCTGTCCGTCGCCCGCGCCGTCGAGGCCGGAATGCGCCCTGGTGTCGCGCACAGCCAGGAGTGGCCCATCGGATCGGCTACGGCGCGCCCTCGGCCGACGAACTCCACGAGGCGTGGGGCACCGCGTGCCCCTTCGCCGAATGGGCCCGCACGCACGCCGACACCTTCGCCGTGTCGCGCTCACACATGCCCGTGTGATTCGCCGGGGGCAGGGGTCCGTGTAGAGCGCCTGAGGTTGTCGTCGATCGGTTTGGCTCGCCCGGACGCCGGAGACCGGAGACCGGAGCCGGACGCCGAGGGGCGAAGTGTGCGCAGTTCTACGGCACTTCGTTCAGACAACCTCCACATGCTCCTGGGTTCGACGGGGTCTACGGCCACCGTGACGTCGCGGGACGCCCGCACCGGGTCGACGGCGTGCTGGGCAACGGCATGGCGCGGTCCTTGCGCACCTGGCGCCAGGCCGTACTGGACCGCGCGCCCTGGCCCACCACCCCCGCGTCCGCGGTTCCCGCCATCGCGGCATCAGATCTTTGACCGAGGAAGACGACATGACGACGAACGCAGCAGAGCTCCCCGCGGCCGACGAGGCACCGTTCTTTCCGGCTCCACGCAGCTGTCCCTTCAGCGAGCCGCCGCAGTACGCCGAGTTCCGGGAGGCCGGCGGACTGCACAAGGTCACCATCTGGAACGGCACCCGGCACTGGCTGGCGACCCGGCACGCGGACATCCGCGCCGTGCTGTCCAGCCCGTCCTTCAGCGCCGACGTACGCAACCCCGACTTCCCCCTGGTGCACTCCAACCAGCCCGAGCGGATGCAGAGCGAGGCGTTCGACTACTACAAGGCTCTCGTGGAGCGCAAGCGCCGGGAGCCCGCGGACGACATGATCAGCCGCCTGCTGTCCGATCACGAGGGGCCGGACGGTTTCGCGCCGGAGATGATTCCCGCACTGGTCGGGCTCCTGGTCGGCGCGGGGCACGAAACCACCGCGAACATGCTCGGCCTGGGCACCGTGGCGCTCCTGCTCAACCCGGACCAGCGCGACTGCCTGCGGGAACACCCCGAGCTCGCTCCCAGCACAGCTGAGGAGATGCTGCGTTACTGGAGCATCGTCTCGACCGATCCGCGGCGGGTGGCGACCGAGGACGTGGAGATCGGCGGGCAGCTCGTACGCAAGGGCGAGGGGGTCATCGTCTCGCTGATCGCCGGCAACCGGGACGGGCGTGCCTTCGGCGCGGGGGAGGGCGAGTGCCCGGCGGACCAGCTCGACATCGGCCGCAGCGCTCGCCACCACGTGGCCTTCGGCTTCGGCTCCCACCAGTGCCTCGGGCAGAACCTGGCGCGGATCGAGATGCAGGTCGCCTGGCCGCGCCTCTTCGAGCGCATCCCCGACCTGCGTCTCGCCGTGCCCGAGGACGAACTGCCGTTCAAGAAGAACAGCATCGTGTACGGCCTGACGTCGCTGCCCGTCGAGTGGTGAGCGGCGTGCCGGACGAGCGGACGTTCGACGTCGGCGGACGCGTCGACGGGCGGGGCACCCGTATGACGGGAAAGGCGGCGCTGGTGACCGGCGCCGGCAGCACGGGTGACTTCCTGGGCACCGGGGCGGCCACCGCGCTGCTGCTTGCGGCGCAGGGAGCCACCGTGGGCATCCTCGACATCAGTGCGGAGCGCGCCGAACGCACATGCGAACGCGTCGAGGCCGGCGGCGGGCGGGCGATCGCGCTCACCGCGGACATCACCGACGAGGTGGCGGCGGGTGCGGCGGTCGACGAGTTCGCCGCCCGCGCCGGGCGCCTGGACGCCGTGGTCAACAACGCCGGCATCAGCGGGGAAGGCGACGTCATGGGTACCAGCCGCGCGGGCTGGGACCGGGTCTTCGCCCTGAATGTCACGGCCGCCATGCAGGTGGCCCGCGCCGCTCACCCCCACCTTGTGCGAGGTGGTGGCGGATCCGTGGTCAACATCTCCTCCATCGCGGCGCTGCGTGGTTTCGGCAGTGGTGCGTACGGACCCAGCAAGGGCGCACTGCAGTCGCTGACCACCGACCTCGCCTACAGCTGGGGACCGGACCATATCCGCGTCAACTGCCTCGTCCCGGGCCACCTGCACACCCCCATCGGTGACCACGGCGGCGCGGAGGGACGGTGGATGCGCAGCGCGGCCAACCTTCTCGGTCTGGAGGGCACAGCCTGGGATCTGGCCTGGGCCGTTCTCTTCCTCGCGGGCATGGAATCGCGCTGGATCACGGGCACGGTGCTCCCCGTCGACGCGGGCACCACCACGGCCACGGTGCTGGGGATGCTGCCTCGCATGCGTGATGCCCAGGGAAAGGAGAGCGATGACCAGCAGTGGACCCGGTGAGCGCCGCGCTGCCGGCGAGCAGGTCGTACGGGAGATGTTCGGCGAGACCTTCCTGCGGAAGAACATGGTCGCCCCCGCCGAGGGCACGGGCCCTGGAGCGGACATGGCCCGGCTCGCACTGGAGCAGTGCTTCGGCGAGGTCTGGTCCCGTCCGGGCCTGGACCGGCGCAGTCGTAGTCTGGTCACGCTGGGTGTGCTCATGGCCCTGGGCCATCAGTGGGAGGTGCGCAATCACGTCCTCGGCGCTCTCGCCAACGGTCTGACCTCCGAGGAGATCCTTGAGGCTGTGCTCCAGACCGCTCCGTACATCGGGCTTCCCGCCGCCGGCCAGGCCATGACCTCCGCCGCCCGCGCGCTCGAGGAGGCGTAACCGCGGCGCCTTGCGGGGCCACGGCCACGATCGTGTATCCCCGCAAGGCGTCGGCTCCCGCAGAATGAGGGGCATGAACCAGGACGCCGCAACCAGCACCGACACCGCCCGCAGACGTAACCCCCGCGGCCAGGGCGATCGGCTCCGCGCGGAGATCCTGGCCGCCGTCGCACGTCTTCTCGACGAGAAACTGACCGACAACGCCCTCCCGGTGTCCCTTCGGGAGGTCGCGCGGGAAGTCGGCATCGCGGCCCAGAGCATGTATCTGCACTTCGCGGACAAGGACCAACTCGCCCACGCGGTCGCGGAGGACGGATACCAGCGGGTGGTCGCAGCGATGCGCGAGGCCGACACCCGGGCGGCGGATCACGGAGCCGATGCCAGCGAACGCCTGCGTGCCCAGGCGAACGCCTTCTGCGCATTTGCCGCCGCCGAGCGCGGAGTCATCCGCCTGATGTTCGGCCATGATGCATCGAGCTTCGGTGAGCCCGGCCAGGCGCATCCCGCTCGTGTTCTCTGGCAGCAGTGGGTGGACGCCGTGCACGCCTGCGAGGTCGAGGGACTGCGCTGGCCGGACGGCGCGGAATCAGCCGCTTTACTGCTCTGGTCCGCGCTCTTCGGCCGGTTCGCGCTGTGGACTTCGACCTTCGGACGGCACGACCAGAGCGAGCTCACCCTCTTCGTCGATCGCGTCGTCGACGCTGTCCTGCGCGACGGAAACAGGTGACCGGCCAACGGAGTCCTGCGCGTGCCCTCGCCCCGCATCCGTGCTTCCAGCCCGCACCGGTGAGTGGGATCCCGGCACAGCTGCCGTCGTGAGGGGTTCGCGGAGTCGGTGTACTCGGAGCCGTGTGCACATCTTGGCTGGGGCAAGTTCTGCGGGGCGCAGGCGGCCGAGCCCGTCAGGCTCCTGGCGCCGCCGCTTGGAGAAGCCGTCCTGCAGGCCGGCAGGCCGCCGATGCGTCCACTGTCCTCGTCGCCGGCTGATCCGGATGCCTGAGCACTTGTCGCCCGGAAACCGATCGGTGTACCTTATTGGAAACCGATCGGTTTCCGAATGGCGAGCCCGCGCGGTCGAATGTGTGCTCACTCGAACTCTGGAGTCAAGAACCATGTCTTCTCATGCCACCTCCACCATCTTCGTCATCGGCGGCACAGGAGCCCAAGGGATTCCCATCGTCCGCGCTCTTGTCGCCGACAAGAAGTACTCCGTCAAGGTCCTCACGCGGGATGCCACCTCCCCCCGGGCTCAGGAGCTCCTCGCGCTTGGCAACGTCTCCATCCTTGAAGGGTCATTCGCCGACGAGGACGTGCTGCGCGAAGGATTTCGCGGCTGTGACGGGGCGTTCGTCAACATCGACGGGTTCAACACCGGCGAGAAGACCGAGACCTACTGGGCCATCCGCACTTATGAGATTGCGATCGAGGAAGGAATCAAGTTCTTCGTCTACGGAAACCTCGACTACGCCCTCAAGAAGTCGGGCTACGACTCCAGGTTCCGCACCGGCCACTACGACGGCAAGGGTCGCATGGCCGAATGGGTTCTGTTCCAGAACGAAAGGAACAGGGATCGGATGGGAGCGGCGGTCTTCACGTCAGGTCCCTACATCGAGATGGTCATCTCGCCACTCACCCCCATGACGCCCAGCATCGAGGACGGTGTCGTCACGTGGCGAGTGCCGCTCGGCGAGGGAGCCGTTCCGCATGTGGCTCTCGATGACTGCGGATTCTATGTCCGCTGGCTCTTCGACCATCCGGAACGGGCCAATGGCATGGACCTCGAAGTCGCCATCGAGCACATGACCTACGCTGACATGGCTGCAGCATTCGAGAAGGTTACCGGGCACCCGGCACAGTACGTCGACACCGATCTGGACGCATATTGGAACAGTCCGGACCTGGTGGGGCTTGCCGATCACCCTGCCGGATACAACGCCGACCCCAACGACAAAAGCACCATGAGCTTCCGTGACAATTTCACGGGCTTCTGGAATGTGTGGAAGCACGGGATCATCACCAGGGACTACGCTCTGCTCGACGAGATTCACCCCAACAGGATCAGGACCGCTGAGCAGTGGTTCCGTCGAGAGGACCAGTTGGGCAGGGAACTCGGCAAGGGAAGTCTCTGGGAAAGGGTGCAACCGGAGAACTGGAGCATGGACTCTGCGATCCTCAAGAGCAGCGCGGACTTCAGGACGGGCAAGCTGTAAACGCGCCGCGACCGGATAAACCCTCGGCGCACCGGGCGCGGCGCCGGAACATCCCGGGCCCGCGCCGAATCCCAGATGACCTCGCGTCCTTCCAACCGGCGCGACGGAGCGGCCGGCTCTCCCGCCGCTTCCTGTCAGGCCGGGACCACCGGCAGGACGATGCGGGAGGGCCGGTCGGGGTCGTGGAAGATCTGCTGGCGGGCCACTCGGGCCGTGGTCGCGCTCTCCTCTGGCTCGCCGGTGTTGAGGTTGCGGTCCCAGCGCGGGAAGTTGCTGGAGGTGACCTGGAGCCGTATCCGGTGACCTGCCCGGAAGACGATGCTGGTCGACCACAGGTCCACGACGTGCTCGGCGGCCTCGCCCGGCGTCGCCGCGCGTACCCGCACGATGCCGTCGGTCACGTTGCGGGAGACACCGTTCTCGTCGACGTCGCACAGCCGTGCCACCCAGTCGGTCGAGGGGCCGTCCGTGGCGGCGAAGAGCACGGCCTTGACGCGGCCGGTCACCTCGACGTCCTCGGTGAGCGGTTCGGTGGTGAAGACGAGGACATCCTCGCGCGCCTCCACGACCGTCTGGTCGAGCGGGCCGGGCCGGAACTCGTCGGCCATCAGGAGCCCGCTGCCCACGAGGAGCGCGCCGCCGGTGGTGGGCACCGGGTCCATCGGGTCGTAGGTGAACTCCTCGGGCTCCCCGCCCTGTTCGGCGGTGGACGGCGGCTCCGGGGTGAGGCGTCCGTCGGCGCGCAGGTGGAAGTCCGTGTCGACGGCCCGTGACAGGGGCCATTCCGTCTCCTCGCGCCACTGGTTGACGCCCATGACGAACAGCAGCACCTTGCCTGCGTCCGGCTCCAACGCCTCGCCGTCGCCGATCGTGCGCTGGAAACAGTCGAGCTGCAGGTCCGACAGGCGCCCGCGCATGGCCGTGTAGTCGGAGTGCGCGCCGAAGCCGAAGTTGACGTCCCCGACCACGTGCCGCAGGTTGGTGTGGGCCCACGGGCCCATGATCAGCGTGGCGGACCGGCCGGCCCGGCGCATGGCGGTGAAGTTGTCGAGCGTGCCCTGGCTGAAGACGTCGTACCAGCCGCCGACCTGGAAGGTGGGCAGGTCGACCTCGTCGTGGCGGCCCGCGACCCGGAGCGAGCGCGCCCACTCGGGTTCGCGGCGGGAGCGTTCGTAGCCGAGTTCGGGCAGGTCGTGCCGGGCGAACGCGGGGAATCGTCCGGCGGGGAGTTCGCCGTAGCCGCCGTCCGCCAGGCCGTCGAAATCGCTGATGAGCCCGGTGATTCCGCTCACGAGCCCGTCGAGGTCCGCGCTGTGACGGCGCATCAGGGTGTCGGCGCCCTGGAGGAGGGACCAAGGGACGGTGAGGCCGAGCTCGATCGCGCCGCCGCGCGTCCACAGTCCGTCGTCCAGATCGGACCACGTGACCATCGGTGCGATGGCCTTCAGCTCCGGCGGCTTGGACAGCGCCGCCATCCACTGCGTGTTGCCGAAGTAGCTGCCGCCGATCATGCCGACGGAGCCGTTCGCGCCGGGAAGGGCGGCGGCCCACCGGACGGTGTCGTACCCGTCGCTCTCCTCGTACGTGAACGGATCCCACTCCCCCTCGGAGGCGAACCGGCCGCGGGTGTCCTGGATGACCACCATGAACCCGCGCCGGGCAGCCGCCGTCGGATCGAGCATGCTGGTCATCATGGGCGTCTGCTTGCCGTACGGCAGCCGGCTCAGCAGGACCGGCCACGGCCCCGGGCCGTCGGGCCGGTAGCGTCCGCGCGCAGCACCGTGCCGTCGCGCATCTCAGCCGGAACATCGAACTCGATCTGTATCTCTGCCATGCGCTGTTCCTTGGGTCAGTGGTTCCGGTGGTCAGGCCACCGCGTTCAACAGGTCGGCCAGTACGTCGGGCCGTTCCAGTGCGATGAAGTGGCCGGCCTTCGGTACCTGTGTGAAGTCGGCGGCCGGCAGAAGTTGCTTGTTGGCCTGCCGGTCCGAGGGGCGGGACCAGTCCTTCTCGCCGTAGACGAGGTGGACGGGTGCCTTGACCTCGGGGTAGCGCGCGCGGGCCGCGATGAGGCTGGGCAGGGCCTGGTACACGGCTCGGGCGACGGTGGGGTAGCCGGGGCGCCGGCCCACCTGGAGGAGTTCGTCGACGTAGTCCGCGCGCAGTGCGCTCTTGTCACCCAGGCCGCCCTGAAGGATCTTGGTCAGCGCGGGCTTTGGCTCCACCCCGGCGATCACCGGGCCCACCCCGGGTGCGAGGACACCGCTGACCACGACGCGGGCGAGGAGGCTGGAGCGCGCGATTCCGCCGTGGAAGTCGTAGGTGTTGACCGCGACGACCTCGCCGTACCCGCTCCGGGAGGTCGGCCGCGGTGGTCAGGGCGAGCACCGCGCCCATGGACTCCCCGACCAACGTCACGTCGTGCAGGTCGAGTTCGGTGAGGAGCCGCTCGACGCCCGTGCGCATGGCCGGCTCGTCGTAGGAGGCACCGGGCACGATCTCGGAGTAGCCCATCCCCGGCAGGTCGAGGGCGTACACGGTGTACTGCTCCGCGATCAGCGGGATGAGGAGGCGGAAGTGCTCGGCCTGGGTGCGCACGGTGTGCAGCAGGACCAGGGGAGCGCCGGTGCCCGCCTTGAGGTAGCGCAGGGTTCCCTCGCGGCCGGCACGTCCCGCGCGCGGGACGATGGTGTGTGTGGTGGTCCCCGGGATGTGAATCGTGGGACGTGACTCCTGGCTGGGCATCTCGCCGTCTCCCTGTCCTGTCTTCTCTGTCCTACTTGGCCAGCTGCTCGTACAGTCCGGCCAGGTCGCCGGCCAGACCCGCCTTGACCTGCCGTGTGATGTCGTCGGCGAGCACCTCGTACGCGCCCGTCTCGACGCCGTCGAGGGCGAGGGCGGCGACGGCACGCGGGTCGGACTTGGGTGCGTCGACGCCTGCCGCCAGGTCCGTGTCGACGTAGCCGACGTGCAGTCCGGTGACGGAGATGCCGCGCGGCTGAAGCTCCAGGCGCAGGGAGTTGGACTGCGACCACAGGGCGGCCTTGGAAGCGCTGTAGGAGCCGCCGAGGGCCAGCCAGGAGAGCACGGAGTGCACGTTGAGGAGGTGGCCGCCGCCGTTGCGCTCGATCACCGGCACGAAGGCGCGGGTGAGAAGCAGCGGGCCGTAGAAGTTGGTCTCGAACTCCCGGCGTATGTCGTCGACGGGGGAGTCGAGGAAGGAGGCGCCGACCGCGGCACCGGCGTTGTTGATCAGCACGGTGACGTCCTGCGCCTGTGCGGCGGCGGCCGCCACGGAGGCCGGGTCGGTGACCTCCAGCGCCACCGGGACGGCGTCGGGGTGCGTCACGCTCCGCGGGTCGCGGGCGGTGGCGTAGACCTTGGCGGCACCGCGCGCGTACAGCTCTTCCACCAACGCCTTGCCGATGCCGCGGCTGCCACCGGTGACGAAGACGTTTGCGTCCTTCAAAGCGGTCATGACTGACTCCCTAGGAAATCGCTCGGAAACCGATCGGTTTCCACTACAGTAAACCGATCGGTTTCCGAGAGCAAGCTCATTGAGGGAAGCAGTCGCGTGGTGCCGGTTTCAGGGTGTCGTTCCGTATCCGTGGATCCCCGGGATGATGAGCTTTCCGCCCGTCTGCCCGGCCTGGTCGATGTCGGCGTCGTCCAGGCTGAGCCGGAGCTTGAGGCCGAGTTTCCCGACCGTGTCGTAGAGCCACTCCGGAACGGTGTCGGGGGTGAGATGGAGGCGGAGGACGGGAGGCAGGGGAATCCCTTCGGCGCCGGAGAGGGTGCCCGTCAGGCTCTCGACGTACATGGTGATGCGGTCGCCGCGCAGCGTGGACGTCGAGCCGGGTGCTCCGTCGATGTGCTGGATCTGCGGGCCGACGGGTACGGCCATCTTCAGGTCGCGGATCGTGATACCGGCCGCGGAGAACTTGAGCACCCGCTTGGGTCCGGCGGCCGTGTCCACGGTCACCACACCGCCGAAGACGACGTCGCGCAGTTCGAGGCGGCTCCCCTTCATGTTCCAGGGCTCGTCGGGGAATCGGCCGGCGCTCTTGTCCTCGGGGGCCGCGAGATCGCTGATGTCGCAGGTGCGGTCGGTTTCCCGGGGTGACTCCGCGGACTGTGGTCGGGGCGAGGGGTGGGTGGTCGGCTGGTCGGGGGAGGGGGATGCCTGGGGAGTGGCGGGTGACAGGTCCGAGGGGTCCGAGGGTTCCGAGGGTTCCGAGCGTTTGGACGGTTTCGAGGGTTCCGTGGCCGTTGGCGTCGGAGCGGCCGAGGTCGGCGAGGGGGGGCGCGTCGGGTGCCGGACTCTGCTGCTCGGTGTCGCCGCCGAAGAGGGGGCCGAGGAGCCCCACGAGGCCGGTGGGGGCAGAGGTCGCGCTCGGAGTGGCGGAGTGCGCGCTTGGCGATGCGGTCGGAGCCGGGGTGAGGCTCGTTTCCTCGTCAGCCGCGTGCTCCGACGGTTTGACGGACTTGTCGCTCGTGGGCGCACTGGGCGCACTGGGCGTGCTGGGAGCAGCGGACGGCGTCGGCGCCGCGGCGGGGGCCGACGGGTCGTCGGAACGGGCGCAGTCGACCCCGCCGTCGGCCGCCTCTTCGGGAACGGAATGGGCCGTGGTGGCACTCGTGTCGACGGCGGGTGGACGCTGGCTTCCGAGGACGAGAGCGGTCGGCAGTGCGGTCAGTGCGAGAGCCTTCCCGAGCGGCAGGCTCAGGCGGGTCAGCGCGGACGTACGAGTAACGGCGTGTCGGCCCCTGTGCGGCCGCGTGGGGCGGGCTTCTGCGGCCTCGCCGCGGATGTCGGACGACGGTTCAGTCATTGCCCGGCTCTCCCTCCGGGCCGACCGTGCCGCCGGGTGTGCCCGCATCCACCGGGCCCCACGCCAGAGCGAGGAGTCCGCCCGTGGCCGCGAACAGGGTGCCGACGAAGAATCCGCCGAAGTTCGAGATGGGAAGCGACAGCACACCGAGGAAGATGGCGACGCATCCGGCGAAGAACCTGATGATCGGCTGGAACCAGAGAAGTCCGCCGAGGAGGATCAGCGTCAGGCCGATGACGAGGGAGCCAGCCCCCGCGGTGGTGGACATCGCCACGGACAGGGCGCCCAGGGAGAGGTTGAAGTACGGGAAGTAGATGATCGGCGCGGCGGCGAGGAGCACCAGTAGGCCAGCCCAGAAGGGGCGGGTGCGCCGCCAGGCCCGGAAGGCCCGGCGAGCACTGGCGAAGCCGCTGTCACTGTGGGGGTGCGCGGGTGCGCCGGCACTCGTCATGGGGAAGCTCCCAGATCGTGAACGGGTGGGGGAGGGCGGGACCGGGTCAGAAGCAGTCGTGGCGGCCGGCCGCGATGTTCATGTGCAGTCCCGCCAGTTCGAACGTCCCGGCAGAGGTGGCCCAGACCCTCTGGTGGGCCTCGATGATCTCGATCGAGTCCGCCTGCTGGGCGTAGTCGTCGGGATTGACGTGATCCTTGGGGTTGCCCTGGCCCTTCGTGATGGAGCCGGTGGCGACGCCGATGTCGACGTTGTTGAACGTGCCGGACTTGGCCTGGAGGTCGGTCATGTCGATGTACAGGTCCTTGGCCTTGACCGCCGTACCCGATCCGCCGGCCTTGAGCGTCATCGTGTAAGTCCCGAGCACGGGGATGTCCACCGGCACGGACTGGCACATGTCGGTGATCTTCGCGCTCTCGAGGGCCGACACAGAGACGGGTATGCGCTTGCCGTTCTTGGCGACGTCCACCGTGGCGTAGTTGGCGAATCCGGTGCCGCTCAGGGAGCCGGCCGAGACCTTGAAGTCGGAACCGGAGATGCTGAACGAAGCGGCCAGCGCGCCCTGAGCCATGGAGACGGCGACCGCCGCCGTCGCGGCCACCGTCGGCACCGCGCCCACGGCGAAACGCTTCCAGTGGGTTTTGCCGATTCGCTGGGACATGCCTGGTCCTCCGTTGTCGGGCGTACGAGGTGAGAGGCCGGGTGCGAAAGAGGGGCACACCGGGGGCTGAGCTCGACTCGATAGCTGCACTATCGAGTGCCTGATAGTGGCACTATCGAGCTCGGCGGTGCAACCCCCGGTAACGCGATACTGGAGGGACAGTTGAGCGTGAGGGAGCGCATGAGGATTTCAGAACTCAGCCAGCGGTCCGGGGTGCCGGTGGCGACCATCAAGTACTACCGACGGGAGGGCCTGCTCCCCGAGGGACGTGCGCTGAACCCGACCACGGTCGAGTACGGCGAGGAGCACATCCAGCGGCTCCGTCTGATCCGTTCCCTCATCCAGCTCGGAGGGCTGTCCGTCGCCCGCACCCGTGAGGTGCTCGAAGCCGTCGACCGTCCCCTGGACGCGTTCGAGACCCTGGGCGTCGTTCACCACGCCCTGCCCGTTCCTTCCGCGGAGACGAACGAGAAGACGCACGAGAAGACGTACGAGAAGACGTACGAGAAGACGGGCGAGGGGCCGGGTGGTGCCGTCGACGAGACGGCGTCCTGCGGAGCCGCCGCGAGGGTCGAGGCTCTCATCGAGAACGTGGGCTGGCAGATCTCCGACGCCTCACCGCACCGCCCGGCACTCGCCGAGAGTCTCGCGGCGCTGAGCGGCCTCGGTACCGACTACACGGCCGACGACCTCATCCCCTACGCACGGCTCGCCACTTCCACCGCGGACCTGGACTTCGCTCAGTTCGAAGGGATCGAGGACCGCATCGCCCTCGCCGAGCGGGCAGTGGTCCTCACTGTGCTGTTCGAGCCGGTCGTCAGGCTTCTGCGGCGGCTGGCCCAGGAGGACGCGAACCATCGTCGCCATGATCGCCGTGCGTGCGGGCGGGGGGAGCGGCCGGCGCAGAGTCCCCCGGAATAGCCGGCGGAGTGAGTCCCGGGCGGGGTGCCCGTGCGTCACCGGCACCCCGCTCGCAGGAGTCAGCCCACGGCGACGGGGACCGGCTTGTCGGCGGTGTCGTCGGCCGGCGCGTCGGTCTCCTTGATGCCGAAGCGGTCGTAGAAGCGGGCCAGCGGGCCCGGGGCCCACCAGGCCGCTCTGCCCAGCAGCCTCATGACGGCCGTTCCCAGCAGGATGCGCACCACCAGGACGTCCACCAGGACCGCGAAGACCATGCCGACGCCGAAGAGCTTGATGGTCAGCACATCGCTCATCCCGATCGCCGCGAGCGGCACGCACATCAGTACCGCGGCGCTCACGACCAGGCGGCCGATTGACCTGAGCCCGGTCGCCACGGCTTCCGTGCTGTCGCCGTGCTTGTCGTACTGCTCCCGCATCCGGGACACGAGGAACACCTCGTAGTCCATGGAGAGTCCGAAGATCAGCGCGAACAGCATGATCGGCATGTTGGGCTCGATGTTGCCCGTGGGATCGAAGCCGAGCAGGCCGTTGAGATGGCCGTCCTGGAAGATCCAGACCAGGAACCCGAAGGTCGCGGTCAGCGACAGCATGTTCATCGCGATGGCCTTCAGCGGCAACAGCACCGAGCCGAACGCCAGGAACAGCAGGAGGTACGTCATCACCGCGATGTAGAGCAGCATCCACGGCAGGGTCTCGCCGAGTGCGTCCAGGGTGTCGTCGTAGACCGCCGACTCGCCGCCGACGTAGGCCTGGGCGCCCGGCGGTGCCGGTACCTCCTTAATCCGGTTCACCAGGTCGCGCGCGTGGGTCGAGACGGGATTGCCGTCGTAGGTGACGGACACCCGGGCGGTGGTGCCCTCGATGCCGGTGATCCGGGCGCTCGTGGCGCCCTCGGTGGCGCCGAGCCGCTCGGCGTACGACTGGACAGCCGCGCTCTGTTCCTTCGAGGTCCCGTCGGACTTCAGCAGGAGCAGCGAGTCGATGGACTTCACCGCGTCGCCGTCGAAGTCGTTTTCCATGGCGTCGAAGACCTGGCGGCCCTCGGAACTGCTCGGCAGCTGCTGCGCGTTGATGGAGCCGAACTCGATCTTGGAGAACGGCAGGGCGAGTGTCAGCAGCAGGCCGACGGCGCCCACCACGACGACCCACCGACGCCGCATCAGGCCGTGCCCGAACCGGTACCAGGAACCCTCACCCGCCGCCGTCGGCTTCACGGCCTTCTTGCGGCGCAGGGGGAAGGCGTTGACCTTCGGTCCCATGACGGCGAGCAGCGCGGGCAGTGCGACCAGGGAGAAGAGCACCGCCAGCAGGACCGCTGCCACGCCGCCGTACGACATCGACTTCAGGAATGTCGAGGGGAAGAGGGTCAGGCCGGCCAGCGCCGCGGCGACCGTGGTGCCGGAGACCATCACGGTGCGCCCGGCGGTGGCGAGGGTGCGCCCGATCGCCTCTGCGCCGGTATGGCCGGCCGCCAGTTCCTCGCGGTAGCGGCTCACGATCAGCAGGCCGTAGTCGATGGCGACCGCGAGACCCAGGATCGTGACCAGGCTCATGGAGAACACGGACACGTCGGTGAGGTTCGCGATGGTCCGCAGGACGGCCATCGACCCGAGGATGGAGAGCACTCCGACGATCAGGGGAAGGAAGGCCGCGGTCAGACTGCCGAACACGACCAGCAGGAGCAGGAAGAGCACGGGGGCGGAGATGATCTCCGCGGTCCTCAGGTCGTGTTCGATCTTCTCACTGGCCTGGTGGCCGGTGGGCACGGTTCCGCCCTGGAGGGTCTCCAGGCCGGGGGCCGGGATCTTGTCCTTGATCGCCTCGTACGCGTCCTCCTTGGCCTTCTCGCTGCTGCCGTGGAGGTTCAGGGCGACGTAGGTGGCGTGCCGGTCGTGGCTGACCTGCGCCGGCATCTTGGTCTGCCAGTAGTGCATGTAGCTGGTGACGTCCGCCTTCGGCAGGGACTCCACCTGCTTGACGACCGCCTGCTGGAAGGACGGGTCGTCGACGGTGCGGTCCTTGTCGCGGTAGATGATCACCGCGTCGGGCGTCCGCTGCGGGAACGCCTTCTCGGCGATCCGGGCCGCGCGCTCGCTGCCGGAACCGGGGTCCTGGAAGCCGAGCGGTGTCAGGGAGCCGAAGACTCCGGCACCGTAGGTGCCGGACAGGACGGCGAACAGCACGGTCAGTATCAGCAGGGGCTTTCGTCTGCGGTGGAGCAGACGCCCGAACCTCTCAAACATGTTTTTCTCCTGGATCGTTGAAGCGCGCCGGGCGGAAGGGGGTGCCCGGCTGGTGTCGGCGGCGATTGGTGTCGGCGGCGACTGGTGGCGGCAGCTGCTGTTCGCCGACCGCGGTCCGCCACACGGCCTGGTGGACGAGGCGGAGGGTGGCCGCTGGGGCCCCGGTAGGCGGTGTGCGCGCAGGTCGCCACCCGGTGGTGGGCTGTCGTGAAGATCGGCTGTCAGCCGAGGCTGAGGACGGCCTCGACCAGCAGGTCGGGCTGCTGCTCCTGGAGGAAGTGACCGGCGTCGGGGACCGTCAGATGACTCCGCCCCCTCGCGCCCGGGATGCGCTCCTGGAAGACCTGCTCGAAGGCACGCGTGATGTCCTCGTGTGCGGCGAAAGCGGTGAGGAACGGCTTGTCGAAAGCAGTCAGCCCCGCCCAGGCGCGGCTCAGCATCGAGGCGGGCGGGTCGGTGGCGTCGAGCGGTACGAGGTGCGGGAACCGCCGTGCTCCGGCGAAGTGCCGATCGGACGGGAACGGAGCGTCGTAAGCGGCCGCCTCCTCATGGCTGAGGACGTGGCCGGTCTGGTTGAGAGCGCTGTCCGGGCTGCCTACGGCCCATGAGGCGGTCAGGTCCGGTGACTGCGACTGCTCCAGCCAGCGCAGGAAGGCGCCGGCGGCGGGCGCGAACTGCTCCGGTGTGAACGAGCCCATGACGTCCGGGGCGGCCAGACCGGTGTTGGCGGCGACCACGGCCGCGAAACGGTCGGGGGTGAGCCCGACGTGGACGAGGAAGAGGAACCCGCCCCAGTCCTGACCGAACAGGGTGATGTCCGCGAGGCCGAGCCGGTTCAGCCAGTCACCGGTCCAGGCCACGTGGGACTCGTAGGTGTACGCGTCCCGGTCGACCGGCTTGTCCGAGCGGCCGAATCCGATCAGATCGGGAACGAGGACGCGTCGGCCGGCTGCCACCAGGCCGGGAATCATCCGGCGGTAGAGGTAGCCCCAGGTCGGCTCGCCGTGGGCGAGGACCACGACCGGTCCGTCGGGCGGCCCTTCGTCGACGTAGTGCATGCGCAGGCCCTCGCCGACCGTGACGTACCGGGGCCGGTACGGCCAGTCGGGGAGGCCGTCGAAGCGCTCGTCAGGCGTGCGTTCGATGTCCATACGAGAAACAGTAACAGTGTTTTCATTGCTCTGACACCGATCGGTTTCCCCAGGGTGGGGCCTGGGATCCTCGCCCAGCTGCCGATTCGACTGACGTCTTCGCGGTGTTTTCGTAACGGTGTTGTAATACGCTGACGCCATGGCCAGACCCAAGACACACGACGAATCGCTGCGGCTCCGGCTCCTGCATCGCGCGGCCGCCACGGTTTTCGATCGCGGCGCGGCCGCGCTGAGCCTGCGACAGCTCGCGGCGGACGTGAAGACCTCGACCACCGCGGTCTACTCCCTGTTCGGCAGCAAGGCCGGTCTGCTCAGCAGCCTGTATCAGGAGGCTGTGCGGCTCTTCGCCGAGCGCCTGGCCGCCGTCCGTCCGACGGGCGACCCGGCCGACGACGTGATCCGTATCGGGCTGGCCTATCGCGAGTACGCCGTGGCCAACCCGCACCTCTACGCGATCCTCTTCGCCGACCGCGGCGTTCAGTGCCCGTCCGACTCGGGCAGGCCCCGCGAGGTCGTCGAGACGTACCGGCCCCTCGTCGACGCCGTGCGCCGCGGACAGCGGGCCGGGCAGTTCGGCACCGCGTCCGACCCCGAGGTCATCGCGCTGTCGGTCTGGGGGATGGCCCACGGCCTGGTCTCCCTGGTGCTGTCCGGGAACGAGCCGCCGGAGCTGGCGGTCGCCGGGTGCTACGAGCGGGCGCTGCGGGCGTTGGTGACGGGGTGGCGGGGCGGCGAGGGGTCGGCTGCGGGGCGCGCGGCCTCGTAGGGGTGGGCTTCAGGGGGCGGGGGTGGTTCGCACCTCGGGTTCGCGGCTCGGGTCTGCATCTCGGGTTCGCGGCTCGGGTCTGCATCTCGGGTTCGCGGCTCGGGCTTGCATGCGGAAACCGATCAGTTTACGGTGGTGAAACTGATCGGTTTCTCGTCGAGCGGGCGGGCGAGTCCCGGACCCGAGCCACTACTAGGAGCACGGATGACTGCCGCACGCGACGCCGAGGGGCAACCGACGCCCCCGACGCCCCCGACGCCCCCGGCGCCCCCGGCGCCCCCGCCGCCCAGGCTCCCGGCGAAGCTGGCCGCCCACCCGTCGGTACAGGCCGTACTCGACCGTCGCAGGGCCGGTGGCGCGGTCAGCCCGCCGGCGGTGATCGACGCGGCCTGGCTGCGTGAGCTGTGTCTGGCGGCCGGCGCGGACGACGCGGCCGCGGTGAGCCTGGACCACCCCGACCTGGCCGGCGAGCGCGAGCACGCGGAGTCCGCGCTGCCCGGCACCCGCACCCTGATCGCGATGGCGGTCCGGATGAACCGCGACAACTGCCGTTCCCCGGCCCGGAGTGTGGCCAACCAGGAGTTCCACCAGACCGACGAACAGGCCAACCACGCCGCCCGCAGCGTCACCCAGGCGCTCCAGGACGCCGGTTACCGCGCGCTCAATCCCTCGGTCGGCTTCCCCCAGGAGATGGACCGCTTCCCGAGCGAGCGGATCTGGGTGGTGGCGCACAAGACGGTCGCGGTGGCCGCCGGGCTCGGCGTGATGGGTCTGCACCGCAACGTCATCCACCCGAAGTTCGGCAGCTTCATCCTGCTTGTGACCGTCCTCGTGGACGCGGAGGTGAGCGAGTGCGGGCAGTCGCTGGACTACAACCCTTGTATCGACTGCAAGTTGTGCGTCGCCGCCTGCCCGGTCGGCGCCATCGCCAAGGACGGCGCCTTCGACGCGCTGGCCTGCACCACGCACAACTACCGGGAGTTCATGAGCGGGTTCACCGACTGGGCGCAGACCGTGGCCGACAGCGAGGACGCAGCCGACTACCGCTCCCGGGTCACCGACTCCGAGAGCGCCTCCATGTGGCAGAGCCTGAGCTCGCCCCCCGGCTACAAGTCCGGCTACTGCCTTGCCGTCTGCCCGGCCGGCGAGGACGTCCTCGGCCCGTACCTGGACGACCGCAAGTCGTTCATGGACACCGTGCTGCGACCGCTTCAGGACAAGAAGGAAACGCTGTACGTTTTGCCGGGCTCGCAGGCGCAGGAGTACGCCCGGCGCCGCTTCCCCCACAAGCCCGTCAAGGAAGTCACCGGCGGCTGGCATCCCCCGGCGAAACGCGCCGCGTCCACCGACCGAGAGACACGTACTACGTCATGAGTGGCATTCACCCCTTCCGTGTCCTGCGCGCCAAGCCTCTGTGGATTGCCAACGGTGTCATCACGGGCATACTCGCGCTCCTGTTCGCCGTGTTCTACGTCGGCGCCAACATCGATCCGGCCGGTCACATGACCAAGCTGCCCGTCGGCCTGGTCAACGCCGACAAGGGAGCCACCGTCGGCGGCAGGCAGGTCAACCTGGGCGCTCGGATCACCGAGTCGATCGAGAAGTCGATCGTGAGCGGGGACAAGATCGACTGGAAGGTGATGGACGAGAAGGAAGTGAAGGAGGAACTCGGCGAGGGCGAGCTGTTCGGCGCGCTCGTCGTCCCCGCCGGCTTCACCTCGTCTGTCTCCGCGCTGACCGGCACCACGACCAGCGGGACCCTGGCCCGCCCGACGCTGACGGTGCTCACCAACCAGTCGGCCGGCAGCGTGGGCTCCGGCCTGGCCCGCACGGCGACGACGCAGGCGGCTGAGAGCGCCTCGCTCCAGGTGGGCAAGGAACTGACCGCGCAGACCGGCGCCCAGCCGGCGAAGCTGCCCGCCGCGGCACGCGTCCTGCTCGCCGACCCGGCCGCCATCGCGGTCGAGGACGGCCATCCGCTCGACTCGCACAGCGGCCTGGGGCTGACGGCGTTCTACTACGCGCTCACCCTCGTGGTCGTCGGCATGCTCTCCGCCAACGTCATCAGCGGCCAGGTCGACCACGCCCTCGGCTACACCCACAACGACATGGGCCCACTGCGCCTGCACCGCCCGCTGATCCGGGCGACCCGGGTGCAGACCCTCGCCATCAGCAGCACCCTCATGGCCGGACTGTCCCTGCTGATGGGCACCCTGGTCATGGCGGGCGCGGTCGGCATCATGGGCATGGACGCCTCTCACCTGCCGCTGCTGTGGCTGTACTCGGTGTGCGCCATCGCGGTCGCCGGGATCGGCGCGCTCACCCTCCTCGCGGTCCTCGGCACGCCCGGAATGCTGGTGGTCACGCTGGTCTTCATCGGGATGGCGGTGCCGACGGCCGGAGCCACCACCCCCATCGAGGCCCTGCCCGGCTTCTACCGCTTCCTTGCCGAGTTCGAGCCGCTGCGGCAGATCACCGGTGGTATCCGCTCGATCCTCTACTACGACGCCCAGGGCGACGCAGGTCTGACCCGAGGCTGGGTCATGATGGCGGCCGGCCTCGTGGCGGCCGCACTGTTCGGCTTCGGCGTCCTGGGGTGGTACGACCGCAAGGGGCTGCACCGCATCCCGGTGGAGACGACGGCCGAGAAGCCCGAGAAGACGGCGGCCCCGGCATAGCGAAACTCCCGCATCACCCGGGACGGGCCATTACTCGGAGTGGTGCGAACCTTGGAAACCGATCTTTGGAAACCGATCGGTTTTCTTTTCTTTCTCTTTGGGTTAACCTCGCGGTATGACCACCGAAGTGAAACAAAGTCCAAGGGAGCGGCTGCTGGAAGCGGCGGCCACGCTCACCTACCGAGACGGCGTCGGCATCGGCGTCGAGGCGCTGTGCAAGGCGGCGGGAGTGTCGAAGCGCTCCATGTACCAGCTGTTCGAGAGCAAGGACGAACTGCTCGCGGCGAGTCTGGAGCGGCGTACTTCCGCCTACGTGGCGACACTGCTGCCCGCGGCGGACGACGACCGGTCACCCCGGGAACGGATTCTGCATGTCTTCGAGCAGGTGGAATCGGAGTCGGGCGCGCCCGAGTTCTACGGCTGCCCCTTCCTGGCCGCGCAGATCGAGCTCAAGGACCAGAGCCACCCCGCGAGCCGGGTCGCCCATGGGGTCAAGGAGAACCTGACCGCCTTCTTCCGTGCCGAGGCCGAGCAGGGCGGTGCGAGCGACCCCGGTCTGCTGGCCCGGCAGCTCAGCCTGGTCTTCGACGGTGGCAGCGCCCGCGCGGGCATCGGAGCGGACCAGCTCACGGGGCTCATCGCGCCCACGGTGATCACCCTGCTCGACGCGGCGGGCGTGCGCTGACGCATCGCCCCTCCCGAACGCCTCCCTGTCGCCCGGCGTTCAGGGGAAGCCCATAGCCGCAAGAGAGTTGCCGAGCATGCCGCAAGCGAGGAAGCGTGCGGTCTTGTCGGCATCGGCGCCCAGCAACCGGTGCACGGTGTCCCGGATCCTCATCCAGCCGGCCCGGACGGCCTCGCCGATCAGGTCGTCGCCCCGCGCCTCGGCGGCCGCCACCGTGACGTATCCCTGCATCTGCATCAGGAGCGTTTCGGGGCGCGTCGAAATCAGCTGCGCGTACGCGTTCGTCATTGCCTGAAGAGCCCGCTCGTCGCCTTCCGTCCCGTCGGCCGCCGCCTCGAAGGCCAGGCGGGTGTCTTCCATGCTCCGCTCCAGAGCGGCGACGAAGATCGTCTTCTTGTCCGGGAAGAGGCGGAAGGGATACGGCTGCGTGACGCCGACCCGCCTCGCGATCATCGCGGTGGTGGTGCCGTGGTAGCAGTCATGGTGACGACAGACCGGCCGGTGGCGCTCGTGACCGGTGCCTCCTCCGGCATTGGGAAGGAAGCCACGCTCGCACTGGTCGCAGCGGGGTTCGACGTGGTTGGTCGGTACAAGCCGAGACGGCTCCCGCGTCACCCAGCTCGACGGTGTGACGTTCCTCGACCTCGACGTGGCCGACGACGTCTCGGTCGCCGCAGTGGTCCAGGAGGTGAGCGAGCGGTTCGGGCGGATCGACGTCCTGGTCAACAACCACCTGACTCCCTGACTCCCTGACTCCCCGCAAGGCACGATCCCCCGGCCCTCGGCAGGCAGGCGTGCCACCGCAGCTTTGGGCGGCACGGGCCCCCGCCAAGAGTCTGGCAGGGGCCCGTGATGTAGCGAGCCGAAGAGGGCCTGGGCGGGCCTCTCCCTGGATGCGCAGCATCCTGGCCGAACGCGGCTACTGTCCGCTGGTGGCCTGGTGGCCTGGTGGCCTGGCGGCCGGGAGTCACTTCAGGTGTCGGGTGAAGAACTGTGCCGCGGCGTCCCCCGCGAACTGCGGGACGCCGGTGTGCCCGCCCATATTGGCGTGCAGTGTCTTCTCCTTGGAGGCGAAGGCGTCGAAGAGGTCCAGGGCGGCCTGCCGGTCGTTGCCTTCGTCGTCCCACTGCAGCAGGACGTGCAGCGGGATGGTGACCTGGCGGGCCTCCTCGAACATGGCGCGAGGGACGAAACTCCCGGCGAACAGGACAGCGGCCGAGATACGCGGCTCGACCACCGCCAGCCGGGTCCCGATGGAGATCACTCCACCCGAGTACCCGACCGGGCCGCCGATCTCGGGCAGCGACAGAAGGGCGTCCAGGGCGGCCTGCCATTCCGGGACGGCCTTGTCGACCAGGGGGAGGATGAGGGCGTCGATGATCTCGTCGCTGACCGGCTCGCCGGCCTCCACAGCCTGCCGCAGGTCGGCGAGGGCCTGCTCGGCGGCGGGCCAGCGGGGCCGGTCGCCCCGGCCGGGGAGCTCGATGGCGGCCGTGGCGAAGCCGTACGCCGCGGAATGCCGGGCTCGGGCCACCAGTCGGGGGTACGTCTTGCGCAGCCCGAGGGGAGGAGGGCTGAGCAGGATCAGCGGCGCCGGTGCGGATGCGGATGCGGATCCCGGCGTCCACAGCATGCCGGGGATCTCGCCGAGGGTGAACTCACGCTCGAGGACGGCGCCGTCGAGATGCTGTTCAGAAGTGAATCGCATGGTCGTGCCTTTCGGGAATGCCATGGAACGGCGCTCCCGGACGACCTATCGCCCGACCGCGACCCCGGAGGGGAGCACCCATGTCGATACGTTCACGGGTACCACCTCCTCGCTCTCCTGCACGGCCTCCGGAAACGTAGCAGTGGCTGCCGTGGTTCCGCCAACGGGTTTTGCGGAAGTCCGTATTAGGTCCTCAGCCCTGGTCGTAGGTGTGTAATCCCCTGCCGGTAGAGGTCACCACGGACGCCAGGCACCCGGTGATCCGCTTCCCGCGTCCGGCAGCCCGCGAGGGGTCCCTCCGGAAGGGGAGCACGACGAGCGATGCCTCGGCGGCGATCTGAGGAACCGAGTACCGGATTCTCTTCCTCGTGGTCGGTGGAGTCCGGGAACAGGGCGTCAGGCGAGGGACCACTAGCTCGCCCAGCACCTCGTCCAGGCCGCGCCAGCCACTCACGGCCTCACGCACACCGGAGATACGGCGGGCCGTTCGTTCGAAGCCGGTCGGGCTCAACTGCTGATCGAGGTACATCACGATGTTGCCGCCCTGGCCGAGGAAGCCCAGCCCGTCGAGCTGCCGGGTGAGGACCACGCCGACATCGATGACCCGCTGGTCCCCAGGCGGTTGATCGAGTTCGGCGGTGGCCACGTTCAGCCGGGTCACCCGCAAGGGCGCGAACTGGTCCTCACCGAACAGTCCCAGGAATCCGGCTTCCTGCACGGCGGCGAAGATCGCCTCCGAGTCGGTCACCTCCATGTGTGCCGAGCCGTCGTCCGTCTGCCAGCGTTCGGTGTCCACGAGCCGGAGGGCGCGGGAGGGCTGGAAGACGGTACAGACGTACGGCTGCTGTTCGATCTCCAGCAGCGGGCCGAACTCGGTCCAGGCCGAGGGACCGGCCTCGGACATCCCGGCTCGCTGGGCCAACTCCACGATGTTGTCCAGCGGTTCGAGGCCCGAGTCGACCTCGTAGATGTTCGCCGGGGCCCCGAAGGACTGCCAGAGCTCCAGCAGCGTCGTGTAGTCCATCATCGCGGTGAGCCTCCGATCCTCTCCCCGACCCGCATCACTTGCGCCACTTCGCGTTACAGCCCGGCCATGAGCGCACCCGTGAGCAACCCCGTCGCGTTCCAGCCCGTGGACGGGCAGACCCGGGCGATCTCGCCCACCACGTCCGCCTGTTCGGCGAGGGACAGGTCCAGCCCGCCGAACCGACCGGGCACCGCCATGCGGAACACGCCCGCCCGGTCCAGCAGCCTGAGCGTCGCCCGCGGAACCTGTCCTCGCTCCTCCGCCTCCGCGCCGTGCTCCCGGATCACGGGAGCCACCGCGGACACGGCCTCCAGCACTGTGGCCGGCCCCTGACGTATGGTCACGCATTCCTCCGAACGGGATGTGCCCGTCGCGGACACGGGCATTCGCCCGGAAGCTAGCCAGTGGCATCCATCGTGCGGTAATCGACGGGTAATCGCCGGGTAATCGGCCGGTCATTCGTGCATCATTCTCCGGGAATACGCCGGATATCCGGCGGGAATCCCGCGGTCAGGACGCTTCCACCTGGTCCGCCATCCGGCGGTCGTACTCGGTCCGGGCCACGGCGATCTCGGTCTGGTGCTCCTCGGTCCAGATCACCAGGCTGCGGATCGTGTCGTGCAGCGTCGCCCCGAGCGGCGTCAACTCGTAGTCCACGCGCGGCGGAACCACCGGGTGCACCGTGCGTTTGACCAGGCCATCGCGTTCCAGCTGGCGCAGGGTGACGGTCAGCATGCGCTGGCTGACGCCGTCGATCTGCCGGCGCAGCTCGGAGAAACGCAGGTGGCGGCGCTCCAGCAACGCGATGACGAGCAGGGACCACTTGTCCGCCACGCGGTCGAGGATCTGCCGTACCTCACAGCCTTGCCGGGTGTCCCACTGAAGCGCGTCGTAGTCGTCCTCGGTACCCGCGGGAGTGAGTCGGTGACTTCAAAGTGCCTTCTTCCATAGTTCTTGAGCCTGCCGGAAGATGCCTGGTTACAAGTGGGAACCGCCTCCGGCTCATTGCACCTGCGTGTGTTTCGAGCCGGTGACCGAAATCGGTGGCCCTAATTCCGTCCTCCCCTTTTTCTCCATCCAAGGAGTCATTTCCGTGTCCGCACTGCAATCATCTGACGGCGGCACCGAACGCATGACTGGGCGCGCTTGGGGCGTGCTGTTCGTGCTGTGTGGTGACGTCCCGGCCCGAGGCCCCGCCCTCCAGTCCCTGGGCCGGGCGGCCCGCGGCGCCGGACGGAACGTACGGGAGCGCTGACGGAACCGGAACCGCACCCGGGGCCGTCTCCTGAGCGATCAAGCTTTGAGGAGAGCGCACAGTGCGGATCTACATCAGCGCGGACATGGAGGGCGTCACAGGGCTCGTCGACGCCGACGACGTCCAGCCCGGCGGCCGGGACTACGAGCGTGGACGGCTGATGATGGCTCAGGACGTCAACGCCGCCGTCCGTGGCGCCGTCGCGGCCGGTGCCACGGACATCACCGTCAACGACGCGCACGGCCCCATGCGCAACATCCTCCCGGAGGCGCTGCACCCGGCGGCCCGCCTCATCCGCGGGAAGCCGAAGCACATGGGCATGCTCGAAGGGCTCGACGCCGGGCACGAGGCCGTGCTCTGCGTCGGGTACCACTCCCGGGCCGGTGAACTCGGGGTGCTGAGCCACAGCTTCATGGGGCACGAGATCGAGGACATCTGGCTGGACGGCCGGCCCGTGGGCGAGATCGGCCTGGCCCAGGCCACCGCGGCGGCCATCGGGGTCCCGGTGGCCGTCCTCACCGGTGACGACCGTGCCTGTGCGGAGATGGCGGACTGGGACGCCTCCGTCACCGCCGTGGCCGTGAAGCACGCGAAGGGCCGGTTCGCGGCGGATCTGCGCCCGGCCGAAGAGGCGCGCACGGCGATCGAGGAGGCGGTCGCCGCCGCCCTCACCGCGCGGCGGACGCCGCTCGCGACGCCCTCGGCCGGGTCCACCCTCGCCGTCCGCTGGCAGTCGGCCTCGGTGGCCTCCACCCTGCTGGGAATCCCCGGCGTGACCGCGACGGACTCGCGGACCGTCCGGGCCCACGGTGCCCTGCCCGCTCTCTACCGGCAGTTCGGCGTGTGGATGCGGGTGGCGGCCTCCCTGACCAACCAGCCACCGTATTGCTGAGCCCCGCCCCCAATACCACGCTCAACTGAAGGAGGCGTGCGGGAACGGCCCGCCGTACGTTAAATCTCGGAGAACTCTTCTACAACCTTCCGTCGCACGCGTCTGTCTGGCTATCGCAGAGTTGTGTTGGGGTGCGTGAAGAGGAGCTCAGAACGTGACCGTGCGTTCCTTTGCCCGGCGGATGCGTCCGCGTGTGGAGCAGAAGGCATCCGAGAAGGTGTGGCAGCTGCGTACCCTGCGACGCCGTCGCAGAGCCGCGGGCACCGACCCGGTGCTCCGCCCGGTGGCGGTGCGGGGCCAGCGGCTCTACGGCAGGGTCGTGGCCCGGTTCAGCGCCGCCGAGGCGGCCGCCGCCAACCTCGGCCTGGTCGTCGCCGCGCTGGAGGCCGCAGGCATCCCGTACTTCCTGGTGCCGGCCTCGCGCACCCGCCACACCGTCGGCGTGAACGCCGTCGACCGGGACCGTGTCCTCACCGCCCTGGAGACGCGGTACGCGGGACAGGCGGTGTTCATCGGCAGACCGCTGCCCGGCGGAAAGCTCAAGCACCCGGCGCTGTTCCTCGACGGCGTCCTGCCCGCCCGGCTGCGTACCGCCCCCGTCCTGCGCGTCGGCGAGAACCACCTCGGACCCGCGGGCCAGCTGCTCGCCGGCCCGGAACTCGCCTGCGACGTGGAGTTCTGGGAGGACGGGGCGCAGCTCCTCGCCTCCGAGGACGGGCTCCGGCGCCTGGCCAAGGTGCAGCCGCAGGCCTCCGAGGACATCTTCGCCGAGTCCCTCGTCGCACCCCGGAACAACGGCGTCACCGACGTCCTGCCGGCGCCCGAGCAGACCCCGGCCACGGTGCGCGTCGGCGCGCGCGAGCTGCCGACGTTCACCCCGCTCACCCTGCCCACCGTGCACGACGTGACCTTCCCCGTCGACGTCGTCTACACCTGGGTGGACGGCGAGGAGCCGGCGATGCGGGCCAAGCGGGCCGGGTACCAGGAGCGCGGGATCGCCGAGATCCTCGACAAGGAGACCAGCGCCTCCCGCTACACCAGCCACGACGAGCTGAAGTACTCCCTGCGCTCACTCGCGATGTACGCCGACTTCGTCCGGCACATCTACGTCGTCACCGACGGCCAGAAGCCGCACTGGCTCGACGACAGCGCCGAGGGGATCACCGTCGTCGACCACCGCGACATCTTCCCGCCGGACGTCCTGCCGGTCTTCAACTCCCACGCGATCGAGACCCGGCTGCACCACATCCCGGGCCTGTCCGAGCACTACCTGTACTTCAACGACGACGTGTTCGTCGGCCGCCGCGTCACCGCCGAGCACTTCTTCCACGGCAGCGGCCTGATGAAGATCCCGGTCTCCCCGCTCAAGATAGGCGTCGGCAAACCGCACGCCGAGGAGACCGCCACCAACTCCGCGAGCAAGAACGTCCGCCGGCTGCTGCTGGCGAAGTTCGGCCGGATGACCACGAACAACTTCATGCACACCCCGCTGCCCCAGCGCGCCGAGACCCTGCGCGACCTCGAGGAACTCTTCCCCGAGGACATCGCCCGCACCACCGCGTCCCGCTTCCGCTCCCCGCAGGACGTCGCCATGACCGCCCCGCTGCTCTACCAGTACGCGCTGATGACCGGCCGCGGAGTGCCCGGCAAGTACAGCTTCCGGTACGTCAACATCAGCCGCCCGGACGCCGAGGCCCGCCTGACCGACCTGCGCCGCAGCCGCCGCTTCGACTTCTTCTGCCTCAACGACGTCGATGTGCAGCCCGAGGAACGGGAACGGGTCGGCGTGCGGATGCACGAGTTCCTGGAGGACTACTTCCCCTTCGCGAGCCCCTTCGAGAAGTCCGAGAAGCAGGACTGACGGGGGCCGGGGGGCATGGACATCCGTCACCGCTTCGCGGGGCTCAGGGGCACGAGAGCGGCCCGCGACCTTCTGGTACGCCTCGGAACCTGGCTGTCGGCCAGACTCTGGGCGCTGCGCGCGACCCGGTCCCGACGACGCCTTCGGGCCGCCGTCCCCGGACTGCGCGGGATCACCTTCGGACCGGCCCGGCTGTACGGCCGTACGGTCGCCTGTTACACCGCGGACGACGCCGTCGAGGCCGACCTGGAGCGCGTGTGCACCCTGCTGGAGGGGCTCGGTGTGCCGTACTTCCTGGTCCCCGACGACCACGGCCCCGGCGCGCCGCGGCGGATCGTCGGCGTCGAGGAGACGCACCGCGACACCGTGCTGTCCCGGGCCGGCCGGCGCTTCGCCGGCACCGTCGGATACGTCGCCGCCGTCGGCCGCGACGGAGCCGTGACGAACGCGGTCCTGTGGGCCGACGGGAAGCTGCCGCGGGCGCTGAAGCGGGCCGCGGTCCTGCGTACCGGAGTGGTCCGCCTCGGCCCCGCGGGGCAGGTGCTCACCGGCCTCGACACCGGCTGCGACATCGAGTTCTGGCGCTACGGCCGCGACCTGGGCGGCGCGTCCGGCGCCGACCCGTCCTGGCTCACCGTGCCCGGCAGGCGACTGCCCGACGTCTTCGCCCAGGCGCTTGTCGCCCCGCGCCGCAACCCCGTCTCCGAGGTGCTCCCGGCCGCGGCACGGCAGCCGGTCACCCTGGCGGGCCGCCACCGCGGCGTGCCCACCTTCGCCCCGTTCGCCGAGCCGGGCATCGACGACGTCCGCTTCCCCGTCGACGCCGTGTACACCTGGGTCGACGGCGACGACCCGGCGATGGCCGTCAAACGACGGGCGTACCAGGAGCTCTCCGGCAGCGTCATCGCCGCCCGCGAGACCGGCGCCTCCCGCTACACCAGCCACGACGAACTGCGGTACGCGCTGCGCTCGCTGGAGATGTACGCCGGCTTCGTCCGGCACGTCTACCTGGTGACCGACTCCCAGCTCCCCGACTGGCTGGACCCCGACGCCGAGGGCCTGACGGTGATCGACCACCGGGACATCCTCCCGGCCGACGCGCTCCCCGTCTTCAACTCGCACGCCATAGAGAGCCGCCTGCACCACATCCCGGGCCTGTCCGAGCACTACCTGTACTTCAACGACGACGTCTTCATCAACCGCCCGGTACACGCCGAGCACTTCTTCCACGGCAACGGCATAGCCCGCATCCCGCTGTCCCCGCTGAAGCTCGGCGTCGGCGCCCCGCACCCGCTCGAACCGGCCCCGAACTCCGCCGGCAAGAACGCCCGCGAGGTGATCATGCGCTTCCACGGCAGACACGCCACGCACAAGTCCCTGCACACCCCGCACCCCCAACTCCTGTCCGTCATGCGGGAGATGGAGGGCCTCGGCGTGGCGGAGCTGGAGCGGACCGCGTACTCCCGCTTCCGCGCCACCTCCGACGTCGCCCCGACCTCCACGCTCCACCACCACTGGGCCATCGCCACCGGCCGGGCCGTCCCCGCCGACTACCGCTTCCGCTACGTCCAGCTGGGCACCCCGGACATGCGCCGGCGTCTGGCCCGTCTCGCGGCCGGCGAGGACGTCGACTTCTTCTGCCTCAACGACGTGGACACCGCCCCCGAGGCCAGAGCGGCCGCCCACGCCGCCATCCGCGCCTTCCTGGACCGCAAGTACCCCTTCCCCAGCCGCTTCGAAGGCACCACCCGCGCCACCCCGCACCCCGTCGTACCGCTCACGGCGAGGGTCCCCGCACAGCCGACGCGCAAGGAGGCCCAGAGCCTCGACTGACACGGGATCGTGCCAGGCGCAACGGAACGGCCACAGGTGGTTGCGGCGACCGCCGTGACCGGTGATGCTCTCGGTGTCGCAGCGGCCGAGGCGGACCGACCATCCGCCCCGCTCGTACAATCCTGGCGATCACATCGGGGGAACAGCCGGCATGGAAACGATCATCGTTCAGCCGCCCGGTCCGTCGGCACCGGACGCCGACGGACCCGGCAGGCCCGCACTGCTGCACATGGGACCGGGCGACGTGGCCGAGTTCGGGCGCGGGACACCCGGCGGCCGGGAGGTCCCCATCCTGCTGCCCGACCCCGGGATCTCCCGGCGGGCGGGACGGCTGGAGGCGGCCGAGGACTACTGGCGGCTGTCCAACTTCAGCCGGGACACCGCCTACGTCGTCGAGAACCTGGAAGGAGCCGGCGAGTACATCACCGTCGCGCCCCGGCGCCTCGGCGCGCCCGTGCCCTTCGAGTTCTCCCGGGTCGTGCTGCCCGCGCTGAACGGCACCGCCGAGTTCAAGGTGTTCGCCCCGCAACACGCCTACCTGGACGAACGGTCCGCGCCCGGCGCCGGTGAGCAGACCGTCCACCCCTACGCCCTCGACGTGACCGCCAAGTACTTCCTGGTCCTGGTCGCGTTGTGCGAACCGCGGCTGCGCGAGCTGTCGGACAGCGCGCTGCCCGGCGCCGGGGACATCGCGGAACGGCTGCGCCCGCTGGACAGCTGCCGCGGGCTGACCCGGTCGGCCGTGAACTACCACATCGACTACCTGGCGTCGGCGAAACTCCGCCTGGACCTCGGCGACGAGTCCGGCGCCGACGGCACCGCACGCACCGGCGCCAAACGCGCCCGACTGGCCTCCCTCGCCCTGCGCTTCGGCCTGGTCCGGGAGGAACACCTCGCCCTGCTGCCGTCCCGCCGCCGGCCCGCCCCGCAGGAGAGCCACGCGTGAGCACGTCCGGCGCCGAGGACAGCGCCCCCGAAACGCCGCGCCTGCCCGTCGGGTTCCGCATCGACGGCTGGGAAGTGGGCGCGGTCATCGGCTCGGGCGGCTGGGGCACCGTCTACGAGGCCCGCGCGGTGGCCGACGGTACGACGGTCGCGGTGAAGGTGCTGCCGACCGGCGCCCTGGGCCCCGGCCAGCGCGCCGCGCTCGGTGAACTCCTCGCCCGCGAGGTGCGGTTCAGCTCCGAGGCCGACCACCCGCACCTCGTACGGACCCGCGCCGTGCGCACCGTCGACGCACCCGGACTGCCCGCCCTGGACGGCGCGACGGCGCTCGTCATGGACCGCGCCGAAGCCAGCCTGCGCCAGCTCCTGGACTCCGCCGGGACCGGCCGCGCCGTCCCGGACGCCGTGCGCGTCCTGCGCGGTGTCGCCGCCGGGCTCGCCCATATGCACGACGCCGGCTGGGTGCACGGCGACCTCAAACCCGCCAACGTCCTGCTGGGCCCGGACGGCGAGGTCTGGCTCGCCGACTTCGGCCTCGCCACCGAACTCGACGGCACCCACGCCCACCTGCCGCCGCTCGGCACGCTCGACCATCTGCCGCCCGAGTGGTGGTCCCAGCGCACCGGAGCGGACGGGGCGGTGGTGCGGCCGTCCGCCGACATCTGGGCCTTCGGCATCCTCGCCCACCAGGTCCTCACCGGCGGCCTCCACCCGTTCCCCGGCGCCACCGCCCGCGCCCGCTCGCTCGCCGCCCAGGCCTACGCCCGCGGCACCGCACCCCTGCGCCTGGACGCCGGACTCGACGACGCCTGGCGCCGGCTCGTCGCGGACTGTCTGGCCCCGGACCACGCGGCCCGTCTCCGTCACACCGCGGGAAGCCTCGCCGCCCGGATCGAGGAACTCGCCGGCCCGCCCCGCCGACGCCGGCTGTGGCCGCTCGCCGCGGTCGCGCTCGCCGGGGTCACGGCCGCCGCCGTCGCCGGGGCCGCGCTGCTCGGCGGCGGTGACGCCGGTGACAGCACCGAGGACGACGGCCGCGACACGCCCGCCGTGGTCACCGGCGCCCACAGCCCGGCCGCCACCGGGGAACTCCCGGAGAACTCCGACGTACCGAAGGCCCTGCGCCCGGTCTTCGTGGCCGCCGCCCGGCGCTGCACCGACGCCGAGGTCACGCCCGCCCTGCTCGCCGCCATGATCAAGGCGGAGAGCGGCTTCGACGCCGACGCCTCCCGGCCGGGGGCCGGTGAGTACGGCATCGCCATGTGGACGCCGTCGGTCTTCCGGGCCTGGGCGGTGGACGGCGACGGCGACGGCGACAAGGACTACCTGTCGGCACCGGACGCGATCCACACCATGAGCCTCTACGTGTGCTGGCTCGACCAGCGTTTCAAGCAGGCCGGGCTGCCCGCCGCGGAGCTTCCCGCGCTGATCGCGGCCGGCTGGCGCACGAGTGACCGCACCGTCATCGAGGAACGAGGCGTCCCCGAACGCGTACGGCCGCACGTCGACCAGGTGCTCCGCAACCTCGCCGCGTACGAACGGTGAGGCAGCGGTCCCCCGTACCGCTGCCTCACCTGTTCAGCAGTCCTTGACGTCCGGGAGCCGGTTGTCGGGCGAACTGATGTAGATGTTGGAGATCCAGCCGCCGTACTGGGGCAGATAGGCCCACCAGTCGTTGGTGTACGGCGGCACGGAGACCTCCTGCCCCCTCTTCTGACAGCCCACCAACACCTCGACGCCCGCCGGGAGTTGAGTGATCCGGGAGTTCGAGGTGGACGGGTCCGGGCGGACGTTCACATGATCGCTCCAGGTGCCGTACCACCACCCGGCCGGCCGCGCCGCCCCCGGCACGTTCAGCGAGCGGGTCAGCCGCCCGATGTCCGTGTACGCCTTCCCGTACGACGTCCCCACCGGGTGCAGGGTGAACACGGCCACGATGAACCGGTCCCCGGCGCCCACGGTCCCCGTGCTGTGCAGCGCGGGCCGGCTCAGGTCGACGTCCGCGGCGGCGACCGGAGCCTGGGTCTCGGACGCCGTACGCGACGAGGTAAACGTGCCCGTGCCCGTGCCGCAGGTGCCCTCCTCGTACGACCCCGACCAGCCCTGCTTCACCGCCCACGGCTTCTCGAACGCCCCGGCGATGCCGAAGTGCTGGTCGAAGTGGTCCGAGGCGCAGCGCGTGGACTGACGCAGATTGCCCATCACGAAGTCCCGCACGGGGCCGGGCGCCGAGTCCAGCAGGTAGCGGTAGATCGTCACGGTGTCCCGGGCCGAGAGCGAGGTGTAGCCCCAGTAGCCCTCGTAGCCGGTGGGCGGCGGTGCCGTGTCCCGCAGACCGAGCCGCCCGGCCATGCGGGTGATGATGGCCGCCTCGCCGTTCTCCACCCAGTAGTGGTCGGCCGCGTCGTCGTAGCTGCTGCGCAGCATCGGCTCCAGCAGGGCGCGGTCGGCGGCGGGCACCGTGTAGTCGGGGCCCCGGTTCCACAGGAAGTCCAGCGCCAGCAGCAGTTTGACGACGGAGGCGGACCGGAAGCGGGCGCTCGCGTTGAGCTGCTCGGTGAAGGCACCGGTCTGCCGGTCGAACACGGCGGCCCCGGCGGTGACACCGCTCGGCACCTGAACGGCAGCGGGCGCGGTTTGCGCGGACCGCTGCGCCGGGACGTCGGCGGCGGCGGACCCCGCCACGCCGCCGACGAGCAGCAGCGCGGCGGCGGTCGCGAGAAGCCGGCGCCTCACAGGTAGTGCTCCCTGAGGTTGAGCGAGTTGATCGGCGTGAGGTCGACGTACCAGCCCTCCTGCGGCGGGATCGACTCGTGGCAGTCCGTGTTGATCGACTTGCACAGCTCGACCAGGGCGCCGTCGTACTGGTTGTTGAGGATCCAGTGGTTGCCGTACTGGTTGTAGATGGGGTGGAACCCGTAGGAGTAGAAGATGTGGCTCGGGTACGGGCTGTTGGCGGGCGTCACGTTCTGGGGGTAGATGCAGACGGCGCCGTAAGGGCAGCCGTCCCAGGCGCTGCCCTCGGCCTGGGCCTGGGTGGTGCCGGTCAGGACGGCGACGGTGGCCAGGGCGAGCGCGGCGGCGCCGCGGAAGAGTCTGCGCATGGTCATGCCTTTCGCGTGGAGAGCGGTGGGGAGTGCCGGACGTACGGCAGGGGAGCGGGGCCTACCACCAGTCGGAGCAGCGGATGACGCCGTCCACGGCCCGGGACCCGCAGACCCGGAAGTTGTACTGCGGGTCGGTGCTGGTGCGCCGGAACGGGGTGGTCAGGCTCTGCCCGTTGGACCGGACGGTGAAGGGCCCGCACTGGAGCCAGGGCGACACGGCGTTGTTGTTGTCCCAGCCGTTCGCCCGCCAGTCCATCCAGACGTTGTCACCGGGCCGGGTCTGCCCGCTGATCTTGCCGAAGGCGATCTGCTGGCCGACGTACGCGCCCTTCTCGAGCGTGAAGCGGACGTCGCCGAGGCTGAAGCTCCGCGGCTTGTCGGTGTCGCCCTCCGCGTTGTCGGGATGATCACGGAAGCCCCGTGCCCCGCCCTCGCAGTCGGCGGCCGAGGCCACCGCGGGCTGCGCGGGCTGGACGAGTACGACGCCGGTGGCGACCGCGCACAGAGCGGCGGCCGTGGCGAGTGTGGAGCGAAGCAGGCGCATGAAGCCGTCTCTTCCTGACTGGGGAGGGCGCCCCGCGGTGCGCGCGGGGCTGGAAGACGACTCGAACACTAGGCAGGAGGCGGCGTTCGCGGTCCCTGACGAATGTCAGGGTGACCGGGGCACGGGGATCCGGTGCCCTGCGGGCGGCCCGGGCGTAACGCTCAACCACGGGTAGCAGCACGACCAGTGGATCTGTGAGGTAGCCAGAGCTGACGAGCCTCAGCGTTTCGCGGCTGGGAGCACCGCGCGTACCTCCCATCCCTGCCCGGTGCGTGGTCCGGTGTGCAGTTCGCCGCCCAGTGCGGTGACGCGTTCCTTGAGGCCGACGAGGCCGAAGCCGCCGCCGTGTGCGGCTGCCGGGAGTTGGGTGCCGCCGCGGCCGTCGTCGGTGACGGAGACTTCCAGGCGGCCGGCGTCGTCGCGCAGGCGGATCTCGACGTGGGCGGCGTCGGCCGGGTGGCGGCGGATGTTGGTCAGTGCCTCCTGGACGACGCGGAACGCGGCGGCCTGTACCTCGTGGGGGAGGTCGTCGGTGAGGGTGGGGTCGCGGTGCAGGGTGACCTGCTGGACCGGGCTCGCGAAGCCGTCGGCCAGTTCGGCGATGCCGGCGAGGTCGCCGACCGGGCGGTGGTCGGCCGCCTCGGTGCCGTCCCCGGTGTGGCGCAGCACGCCGACGGTGCGGCGCATCGAGGCGAGGGCCTCGGTCGCGGCGCGTTCGATGCCGGCCAGGACCGGGTCGAGCTCCTGCGGCTGCGCCTGCGCCTGCGCCTGGGCCTGCGCCTGCGCCATCATGCGGGCCACCTGCGTCTGCACCAGGATCCCGGTGACATGGTGGGCGACGAAGTCGTGCAGGTCGGCGGCGATGGCCAGGCGCTCGGCGCGCCGGGTCTCGCTGACGGCGACCGTACGCCGGTAGTCCAGCGAGCGCAGATAGCCCGCGAGTCCGGCGATGAGGCCGACCAGGAGCAGACCGACCGTCTCCAGGCCCAGCACGTCACTGCTCAGCGTCACGTCGCCGCGCACGGGAAGGACGAGCAGCGCGCCCGCGTCGAGGATCCCGCAGACCACGGCCGAGCGGGGCGGGCAGTGCCGTACCGCGACGAACAGCAGGCACAGCAGGATCAGGACCTCGCCCGGCCCGAACACGACCTCCGGGTGGACCAGCAGCGAGGCGGCGGTGACCAGGAGCGAGAGGAGAGCGGGCACGGCGGTGCGCACCTGCGGTGTCAGCCACTCCGGGCGCCGCCCGGCCGGCCACAGCACGGCGGCCAGTCCGACGAGCACCAGAACCAGGGTCTGCCAGACGGGGCTCACCGCCGGCAGGACGCTCGCCCCGTCGTCGCCCGCGTAGAGCACGACGTCGACGACTCCCGCGGCTAGCAGCAGACCGACGACGAAGCCACGGGCACAGCCGCGGGCGGGAACAGACCTCATGCCGACGACCGTAGGCCACGGACCCGGCCGTGGGATCGGCCGAACGGCCGAGGGGCGGTCGCCGACGTCGGCCGACGCCGACCTTATGGCCGAGGCGCGCGCCCGGGCGCCCGGGCGAGGGTGGAGCCGCATCCTCACCACGGACATCGGGACATCAGGAGTACGCGATGCAGCGCAGCAAGTTCCTCGTCGGCGTCGTCGGCGGCGCGACCGCCGTGGTCGCGCTGGGCGGACTCGGCACCTATGTCCTCGCCGGCACCGAGTCGACCAGCCGCCTCGACGAGTACAGCACCGCCTCGGTGGACGGCCACCGGGCGCTCGCGGCGAACATCGTCGCGGGCCGCACCGAGAGCAAGTACCACCCGCTGCCCTGGGTCGGCGACAAGGTCTCCGGCGTCACCTGCCCGACCGGCCTGAAGGCCGTGACCGGAGCGAGCATCACCTGCACCGGCAAGAAGGACGACGGCGCGACCGTCCGCATCCCCGTCCGTGTGACCAAGGCCGACGCCAAGAGCGTCACCTGGAAGTTCGAGCGCTGAGAAGGGGCACGACACACCATGAGCACCGTTCTGGCCGGATACGGCCTCGTCAAGAAGTACGACTCCACCACCGCGCTGGCCGGCGTCGACGTGGAGGTCCACGAGCGCGACTCGCTGGCGATCATGGGCCCGTCCGGGTCCGGCAAGTCCACGTTGCTGCACACGCTCGCCGGGATCATCCGGCCCGACGGCGGCCAGGTGCTGCTGCGGGGCGACCGCATCGACAAGCTGGGCGAGAACCGGCTCAGCGCGCTGCGCCGCAAGCGGTTCGGGTTCGTCTTCCAGTTCGGCCAGCTGCTGCCGGAGCTGCCGGCCGAGGAGAACGTCGCGCTGCCGCTGATGCTGGAGGGCGTCCCGCGCAAGGAGGCCGTCGAGCGTGCCCGCCGCTGGTTCGCCCCGCTCGGCCTGGACGGTCTCGAGCACCGCCGCCCCGGCCAGCTCTCCGGCGGCCAGGCCCAGCGCGTCGCCATCGCCCGCGCGCTGGCCGTGGAGCCGGACGTGGTCTTCGCCGACGAGCCCACCGGCGCCCTGGACCAGCGCACCAGCGACGAGGTCGTCCGGCTGCTGACCTCGGTCACCCGCGCCTCCGGCGCCGCCCTGGTGATGGTCACCCACGACGCCGATGTCGCCGCCCACTGCGACCGGATCCTCCAGGTCCGGGACGGCCGGATCAGCAACTACAGCCCGTTCACCGTGGCCTGAGCCGCCCGACCACCCCCGGAGTCCCCATGCGTTCCCCCGTCCTGCCCCTGACCTGGCACCTCGCCAGGTCCTCCGGCCGTCGCGGCCTGCAGTCCCAGCTGCTCGCGGCCGGGGCCGCCGCCGTCGGCTCGTTCCTGCTGCTGGTGATGGTCGCCGCCGCCCTCGGCGCGGGCACCCGGGCCGACCACACCACCTGGCGCACCCCCGACGCCGTACCGGCGAAGCGGGCGACGGCCGTCCAGGCCACGACCACGACGTACGTCCGCGACGAACCCGTCACCGTCGTGAACCTCGCCCAACTGCCCGGCCGGCGGCAGACCCCGGCCCCGCCCGGCCTGAGCGGCTTCCCCGAGCGGGGCGAGGTGTACGTCTCGCCCGCCCTGGCCGAGCTGCTGCACGAACTGCCCGCCAACCAGCTCGCCGACCGTTTCCCGACGGTGAGGTCCTACGGCACGATCGGCGCCGCCGGCCTCGCCTCGCCCGACGAACTGGTCGCCGTCGCGGGACGGGCGCCCGGCGATCCCGTGGTCTCCAAGGCCGCCGGCGAGCAGAACTTCTACGACGACGGGCTGACGGAGCGCGCACCGGTCGCCGGGTTCGCCGGCACCAAGGCGAGCCCCTTCACCGGCGCCGACCAGGGGACCGTGCTGCTGGGTGTGGTGCTCCTCGTCATGCCGGTCGTCGTGCTGGCCGCGGCCGCCGGGCGGCTCGGCGCGGCCCGGCGCGAACAGCGGCTCGCCGCCCTGCGGCTGGCCGGGGCGACCCCACGGCAGATCCTCGCCATGACCGCCGTCGAGGCGGCCGGAGTCGGCGCGGCCGGCGCGCTGGCGGGCGCGCTCGCCTACGTGGCCCTGCTGCCCGCGCTCGCCGCACTCCCGTACGGCGTCGGCGCCTGGTACACCCCTCAGCTCTGGGTGGGGCTGCCGTGGCTCGCGGCGGTGGTGCTCGCCGTCACCGCCCTCATCACGGTCAGCGCGGTGACGATGCTGCGCCAGGTGGCCACCTCGCCCCTGGGCGTCGCCCAGCAGGCCGACCCGCGCCGCACCCGCGCCGTCCGCCTGGTGCTGTTCGTCGCGGTGCTGGCCTACATCTGGATGAGCACGGGCGACAGCGGCCAGCTGAATACCCGTCAGCTGCTTGCCCTGCTGGCGCTCTTCTACGGCGCGTTCTGGCTGTTCGGTCCGTGGGTCGTGGACCGGCTGGGCCGGATCGTCGGCCGCCGTGCCAAGCGCCCCGCCACGCTGCTGGCCGCGCGCCGGCTCAGCGACGACCCGCGCGCGGTCTGGCGCACCGTCAGCGGCCTGGTGCTCGCCGGGTTCGTGGCCGGGTTCTTCTCCGTCAGCTCGCTGGGCGCCGAAGGCCCGACGCACCATGGCCAGGTCGCGGTGATCACCGCGAACGCCGCCGACGCCCGGCACACCGCCGCGAAGGCCCGCACGGCGTTGCACAGGGCGGGCGTCACCGCGACCGTCACCGTCACGAGCGAGGACGACTACAACAGCCTGCTGGGCGGGGTCGACGGCGTGACCGCCCAGGTCTCCGGCGGACAGGAGCGCGTCGACGCCGCCGTCACCGCACTGACACCGCTCGGGTCGGGCAGGTACCCGGTCACGCAGGAGTACGTCTCCGCGTCGGACGACACGGTCACCGCCCGCGTCGCCACGGTCAGCGCCGCCACGCTGGTGCTGAGCTTCCTCGTCGCGGCCGCCTCCGGGGGCCTCACGGCCGCCGCGAACGTCCTCGACCGACGCCGTGTGTACGGCCTGTTGCGGCTGTCCGGCACCCCGCTGGAGGTGCTGGACCGGGCCCGGATCCGCGAGACCGTGATCCCGTTGGCCGTCCTGGCCGGCGGCACCACCGCGATGGGCGTCTTCGGCGCCGTGCAGCTCAACAAGGCGGCCGGCACCTACGTCAACACCTCCGGTGCCCTGCAGCTGGTGCTCTGCGTGGCCGTCGGCGCGCTGGCCGTGTTCGCCGCCATCGCCGGCAGCAGGCCGCTGCTGCGGAAGGTGACGGCGGGCCCGGTACAGACGTCGGACTGAGGCCGTCTTGACTGCTCCGATAACATGATCGAACTAACGATCGCCCGGAAAATTCCGTATTCGGCCCATACTTAGCAAATCGACTAAATAATTGATATCCATAAAAACGCGGGTATTTTCGCGAACAGACAGCAGCAGCACGCTCGTGGCGTGGCGCCGGCCGCGGTTCCTCCTCTGGACCGCGGCGGCCGTCGTGGCCCTCGGCTTCCTCGTCGCGCTGGAGATAGCGGCGCGCCACTACGGCCTGCCGGGGCCGGTCACCACTCAGGTGCGAGAGGTGATATTTCCGCCGAAATCGGGATTCCTGCTGTACGCCAGTATGGCGTTGATGATGGTGGTGCTCACCTGGCGGCAGCGGATGGTCGCGCTGGGCACCGCGATCGGGATCGACCTCGTCATCCTGCTGGCGCGGTGGATTCTCGACATCAAGGTCACCGAGGGCCACCCCTTCGGCAACGGCGCGCTGTTGGTGATGCTCGGCTGTGCGGTCGTCGCCGTCACACGCCGCACCGGCCGCGAACGGACCCTGCTGCTGAAGGGCGTGGGCCTCGGCCTGCTCCTGGTGGCCGGCCGCAAGACGGGCGACACCTGGTTGCTGATCACCTCGAAGACCCGCCCGGCGGTGCTGGACCAGTACCTGGCGGTCGCCGACCACGCGCTGGGCAACCCGTCCTGGCTGGTGGGCCGCATCGTCCGGGCCACCGCACCGGTCGGCCCCCATGTTCTCGACTTCGTCTACGTTCAGCTCGCGGTGGCCGCGGTCGTCATCGCCCTGTACCAGCTGCGGCACGTGGCGGCCGAGCGCCGTTTCCCGGCCCACCATCTGGTGCGCACCTTTCTGGTGATCGGCCTCCTCGGGCCGGCCATCTACATGATCTTCCCGGTGGTCGGACCGGTCTTCGCCTATGGCACAGGCGCGTTCGGCACCGGCGGTGAGCACTGGGCGGTGGCCAACCTGTGGCCGGAGACGGCGCCGCCGCTCACCGCCCCGCACCCGATGACGTTCGACGAGATCACCCCGCGCAACTGCATGCCCAGCCTGCACACGGCGTGGGCCGTCACGATCTTCGTCCATTCCCGCAAGGGGCCCGGGCTCCTGCGGTTCGCGGGCACGTTCTGGCTGGTCGCCACGCTCGGCGCGACACTCGGATTCGGCTACCACTACGGCGTGGACCTCGTGGCCGGCGTGGTGTTCGCGCTCACGATCGAGGCGGCCCTGCGCTCCCAGGCACGTGGCTGGGACCGGTCGGGAGTCCAACTGGTCGCCCACGGGAGCACGGTCTTCGTGACGCTCCTCGTCTCCTACCGCTACCTGCCGCTGGAGATGGCCGAACGGCCCTGGCTGTTCGGCCCGCTCCTCATCCTGGCGATGGTCTCCGTGATCCTCGGCTTCGTCCGGACCGTCAGGCTCTGGGACCCGAAGACCGCCCTCGCACCCCGACCGGAGCCGCAACCCGAACTGGTCTGACCGGCGTGCCCCGGCGGTGACGCCGGTCAGCCGGCGGCCGGTTCGTAGCCGCTGATCGCGTAGCGGGCCTCGTCGTCGATCGCGTTCTCGTCCCAGTCCAGGGAGATGTCCACGGGGTGTCCGTCGGCCGCGTACCGCGCCTCGGCCGCGTACCGCGCCTCGGCCGTGTCCGCGTCGTCCCGTCGGGCCTGCTCCAGTTCCGCGAGGAGCTCCCCGAGCGTGGGCACCGCGTCGGGGACCTCCTCGACCACCCGTCGCCCGCCGTCGTCGAGGCCCACCACCTCGGCCACGGCGCCGTCGCGGACGGTTATCCGGAAGGCGCCGACGAGGGCCCGCTCACCCTCGCTCGACCGGAGCGTGTAGGTGTACGAGGCGGGCTCCCGCCAAGGCGCCCGCTCAGGCGCCTGCTCGGGCGTGGAGGTCTCCGTGCCGCACGCGGCGACCGCGCACAGCGCTCCTCCGATCAGCGCGGCGAGGAACCCGGCACGGGCAGGGCGCGGCAGGACGGTCATGGCGGATGTCCCTTCGAAGACGGCACGACTGTGACGCCGGCCGTGCGGGGAACGTTCGGCGGCGCGTCAACTCCCGACGACTCTGTGTGTTTTGGACCCGTGCTTCCCGTGTGCTGCATCAGCGCTGTACGGGCCTTAACCACCCCTTCGCGACAGTGGGATCACTCGCCCCACCAGGGGGGGGACAGAGGAAGGGAAGAGTGTCATGGGCAGCGTCACGCGACCGCAGCGCAGAGCGTTTCTCACCGGCGGGCTGCTGGCCTCCGCGGCTGTGATCACCGGCTGTTCGTCGAAGCCGGACACCAACTCGGCGACGAAGACGACGGTCGCTGGAGTGGCGTCGTCCCCCTCCGCCGCGGCGGGCGCGCGTCCGGACTCGCCGTGGGCGGCCTTCGCGCGGCTGATGGAGGGCAACAAGCGCTGGGTGGACGGGGCGCTGCAGCACCCCGACCGCGACCCCGAGCGGCGGCAGTTCGTCGCCGAGGAGCAGAAGCCCTACGGCGTCATAGTCTCGTGCATCGACTCCCGAGTGCCGCCGGAGCTCCTCTTCGACACCGGGATCGGCGACCTGTTCGTGATGCGCACCGGTGGCCAGGTGGTCGCCCCGGTGGTCACCGGTTCCGTCGAGTACGGGCCCCTGACCGCGGGGACCCCGCTGATCGTCGTCCTCGGGCACCAGCGCTGCGGCGCCATCAAGGCGGCGTACAGCGCGCTCAAGGACGACAAGCCGCTGCCCGGCAACCTCCAGTCGATCGTCGAGGCCCTCCGCCCGGCGTACCAGGAGATCTCCCGGCAGAAGCACACGGACCCGGTGGACGCCATGATCCGCGTCCACGTCAAGCAGACCGCCGCCGATCTGCGCAGCAACGCCGATCTCGCCCCGCTCGTGAAGAAGGGCGACCTGGCCGTCGTCAGCGCCTACTACTCGCTCGACACCGGCCGGGTGGAGGTCCTCACCGGAGCGCCCGCCGCCTGACGCGGGATGACCGGCCGGCCTGGGAGCGGCCGGTCACCGCCTCCGCATTCTCCCGACCGCCCGGGCCGTCCCGGCGGCCACCGCGCCCACCGCCGCCCCCGCCGAAGCGAGCGCCAGAGCCCGCGCCCGGCGCCCCGGAGGCACCGGCCGGACGCCCGGGGTGACACAGTACGCACTGGCCGCCACGTCGGAGACGGGCAGTGCCGAGGCCAGGAGTTCCGCCAGATGGACGCCCTCGTGGCCGCCGCTGTCGAGCTCGTGGATCTGGGTGCGGCAGCTGAAGCCGTCCGCGAGGACGACCGTGTCGGCGTCCTCCGCCCGCAGGCGCGGCAGCAGCACGCGTTCCGCGCAGGCGCGGCTGACGTCCAGGTGGCCCTGTTCGAAACCGAAGTTGCCGGCCAGGCCGCAGCAGCCGGAGTCCAGCCGCTCGGCGTCGACCCCCGCCCGGCGCAGCAACTGCTCGTCGGCCTCCCAGCCCAGCACCGCGTGCTGATGGCAGTGGACCTGGGCCAGCGCGCGGGCGGTACGGTCGGGCACCCGCGGCGGCTCGTATCCGGGGCTGTGCTCGGTGAGCAGCTCCGAGAGCGTCACCGTCTGTTCCGTCAGGCGCCGTACGTCCCGGTCGCCGGGGAACAGCTCACCCGCGTCCGAGCGGAACACGGCCGTACAGCTCGGCTCCAGGCCGACCACCAGGCCGCCGTCGCGCAGATGGCCGGCCAGACGGCGGACCGTGCGGGTCAGGACGCGTTCGGCGACGCCCAGTTGACCGGTGGAGATCCACGTCAGCCCGCAGCACAGCGGCTCCGTCGGCATCGTCACCCGCCAGCCCGCGTGCTCCATCAGCTCCACCGCCGCCTGTCCCACGTGCGGATGGAAGAAGTTGGTGAACGTGTCCGGCCAGAGCAGCACCGTGCCGCGCCCGCCGGAACCGGAGGGAGCACGCGGCGCACGGCGCGCGAACCACTTCTGCAGCGACTCCCGCGCGAACAGCGGCACTTCCCGGTCCGCCACCCCCGCCACCGCGACGGCCGCCCGGGACAGCGGCGGGGTGTGGGTGAGGGCGTTGACCACCGGGCCGAGCCCGCCGCGCCCCACGGCCTGGGCGACGACCGGCAGCCAGCCCATCGACAGATCGGAGCGGGGCCGTGCCCAGGGCCGCCCCTCGTAGTGGTGGGACAGGAACTCCGCCTTGTACGTCGCCATGTCGACATCGGCCGGGCAGTCGCTCTTGCACCCCTTGCAGGCCAGGCACAGATCGAGCGCGTCCTTGACCGCCCGTGAACGCCAGCCGTCGCGGATCGCGCTGTCCCCGTGCCCGTCGAGCATCTCGAACAGCAGCCGGGCCCGGCCCCGAGTGGAGTGCTCCTCCTCCAACGTGACCTGGTACGACGGGCACATCACCGTGCCGCCCTCGGTCTCCAGACGGCGGCATTTGCCCACGCCCACACACCGGTTGGCGGCCTCGGCGAAGGACCCGCCGTCGTGCGGGAAGCGGAAGTGCGGGTCGCGGGGGTCCTGCGGGGCCCAGTCACCGCCGAGGCGCAGGTTCTCGTCGAGCCGGTACGGCGCCACGACCTTCCCGGGGTTCATCCGGTCGGCCGGGTCGAAGACGCCCTTGAGCCGCCCGAACGCCTCCACCAGCTCCTCCCCGAACATCCGCGGCAGCAGCTCGCCCCGGCTCTGCCCGTCCCCGTGCTCCCCGGAGAAGGACCCGCCGAACTCCACCACGAGATCCGCCGCCCGCTCCATGAACCGCCGGTAGCCGGCCACCCCTTGGGCGCTGTACAGGTCGAAGGGGATCCGGGTGTGCACACAGCCCTGCCCGAAGTGCCCGTAGAGGCTGGGCCCGGTGTCGCTCTCGTACCCGAACTCCTCGAACAGGGCGCGCAGCCGCCGCAGGTAATCGCCGAGCCGCTCCGGCGGCACCGCGGAGTCCTCCCAGCCCTCCCAGGTGTCCGGCCGGCCGGGGATGTGCGCGGTGGCCCCGAGACCGGCCTCGCGGACCTGCCAGAGCTGCTCCTCGTGGCCGGGGTCGTCCAGGAAGGCGACCTGCGCGTCGTGCTCGGACTCGTGCAGCGCGTCCAGCATCCGGTGCGCGTGCTCGTCGGCCTCCTCGACACTCTCGCCGCCGAACTGCACCATCAAGAAGGCGTTCCCCTCGGGCATCTGGCCGAGGGCCTGCTCGTTGAGGTGCTTGAGGCGCTCGTCGTAGACCAGATGACGGTCCACGCCCTCCAGCGCGATCGGCTCGTACGGCAGGATCTCCGGTACGGCGTCCCCAGCGAGCGCGATGTCGCCGAACCCCAGCACCACCAGCGTGCGTTCCTTCACCACCGGCACCAGCTTCAGCTCCGCCCGCAGGACGGTGACCAGCGTCGACTCGCTGCCGACGAGCAGCCCGGCGATGTCGAAGCCGTGCTCGGGCAGGAGCGAGTCGAGGTTGTAGCCGGAGACCCGGCGGGGTATTCGCGGGAAGCGGCGGCGGATCTCGTCGGCGTGGGTGTCGCGCAGGGCGCGCAGCCGCCGGTGGACGGACGCCCGCAGATCGCCGTGCCGCTCGATCTCGGCGTACTCCTCGTCGCTGGTCGGCCCGCACCAGAAGCGGGTGCCGTCGTAGAGCAGCACCTCAAGGCGGGCGATGTTGTCGACGACCTTGCCGTTCGCCTGTGCGGTGGCGCCGCAGGAGTTGTTGCCGATCATGCCGCCGATGGTGCAGTTGGCGTGGGTGGCAGGCTCGGGGCCGAAGCGCAGCCCGGTCGGGGCGAGCCGGCGGTTGAGCTCGTCGAGGACGATGCCCGGCTGGACGACGCACGTACGGGCGTCGACGTCGACCGACTCCAGTTCCGTGCAGTACTTCGACCAGTCGATGACGACGGCCGTGTTGGTGCACTGCCCGGCCAGGCTCGTCCCGCCGCCCCGTGACAGCACGGGCGCGTCGTGCTCCCGGGCGACGGCCACCGCCTGGGCGGCCGCCTCGGGGGTGTGCGGCACGACCACGCCGATCGGCGTCTGGCGGTAGTTCGAGGCGTCGGTGGAGTACGCGGCACGGCTCCCGGCGTCGAAACGGACCTCCCCGTCGACGCGCTCCCGCAGCGCGCTCTCCAGGGCGTCCGGGTCGGGCGGGGGCGCCGTTTCGCGCCGTACGACGGGAGCGGGCAGGTCCGAGATGCCCATGAACCCCTCCTCGGTGTCGGTGCGGGCCCCGCCCGGGTACCCGCGACCGCACCGGTGACTACTCCGGCGTCGCCTCCGCGGCGAAGTCCGGCATCAGCGCGCACATCGCCTCGCGCTGGGCCGGGCCCATGAACCGCGCCAGCGCCGCCTTGACCGTCTCGGCGAGAACCCCGGACGCGTCCTTGAACAGCCCCCGCGCCTTCTCCGTGAGGGCGACCTCGACGCCCCGCTTGTCGCCGCAGACCGACGTCCGGGTGACCAGGCCGGCGTGCTGGAGGCAGGCGATCTGGTAGGTGAGCCGGGTCTTGGGGCGGCCGAGGAGCTCCGCGATCCGGGTCATGCGCAGTGCCTCGCCGGGGTCCGCGGCGAGCAGGCACAGCACCAGGAACTCGTCGTGCGAGATGTCCAGCCGGTCCTTGACGACGGTGCGCAGCTCCTGCTCCACGGCCCCTGTCGCGGCCAGCATCAGCATCCAGGCGTGCAGCTCTGCGGGCAGGAGTCCGTCGCCGGAGGCGGAGGGGCATTCGTGGATGTCGGCCATGAATTCGAGTGTAGCCGTTGTTCAAATTTGGAGTATCGGCTAGCGTGGAGTCATCCAAATTTGGACTACTGCCTGTCGTCCTTCCTCGTCCTTCCTTCCTCGTCCTTCCGTCCCCCCCCCGCTCAGGAGTGAGAGATCATGACCGTCGCCGTCGAAACCGGAACCTGGCAGCTCGACCCCGCCGCCTCCACCGTCGCCGTCCGGCACAAGACGTTCTGGGGCCTGATGACCGTCAAGGGCACCTTCGCCGCCGTCACCGGCGACGGCGAGGTCCGTCCCGACGGCTCCGCCGTGGGCACCGTCACCCTCGACGTCGCCTCCCTGGACACCGGCAACGCCAAGCGCGACGAGCACCTGCGCGCCGCCGACTTCTTCGACGCCGCCCACCACCCCGAGATCACCTTCTCGGCCCGCGGCGCCGAGCTGCGCGACGGCGACACCGTGCACGTCGTCGGTCAGCTCACCGTCCGCGGCGTCAGCCGCCCCAAGACCTTCACCGCCCGCCTCGTCGGTGCCGACACCGAGTCCCTCACCCTGGACGCCGAGTTCACCGTGGACCGCGAGCAGTTCGGCATGGGCTGGAACCAGCTCGGCATGATCCGCGGCCTCACCACGGTCGCCGGCACGCTCCGCTTCACCCGGAGGGCCGCAGCCTGACATCGGCGCTCGACAGCGTCTGCGGTACGGCCGTGAAGGCCCGCAGCCGGATCCGAACGCCCGGCCGGGGCAGGGGGAACCTCCCCGAAGGCGGCCGGAGTTCATAGCGGGCCGTCGCGTGAGCGGGCAGCGTGACCGGACCCCGCACGACCGTCCAGTACTGGCTCATGCCCTGGCCCGTGGTCAGCGTGAAGTGGGGCGCCAGGGCGACCGCGCCCGTGTTGCCGACCTCGACGTCGAGGCGGGACACGGCGGTCGGCGTCGCCCGGCGCACCGACGTCACCCGCATGCCCAGCGGAGGCGTCCCCGTCGCCGCCCACACCGCGCTCGCGAGCGCCGGGGCCAGCAGCAGCCCGGCCGCCGCGAGACGCGCCGGGCGCCGGGACAGGAACCGCGGACGTGGCTGCCACGCGGCGGCGAACTCCGACGCCGGCGCCGTGACCGCCGCCGCCAGCCACAGCGGGGTCATCATCAGGTAGTAGCCGTCCTGGGAGCGCGTCGCCAGAAAGAACGCGCACCACGGCAGCACCGTCGCCGCCGGCCCCAGCCGCCGTACGAACAGCACGAACACCACGAGCAGCCCCGCCGCCAGCAGCATGCTCGCGTGGGAGTACCAGTCGAGCCGGTCGCTGCCGTCGGTGAAGTACAGCGAGACGCCGACCACGCCCTGCCCGTGGATCACCGCACCCTGCGTCAACGGCAGCGCGATCCCCCGGATCCAGGTGCCCGGCTCGCTCACCACGAAGTACGTGTTGATCAGCAGCCACACCACCCCGGCCGCCCCGACGGTCCTCGCCACCACCAGCGCCGCGCCCCGCGCACCCAACTCCCCGCGCCGCACGGCATAGATCCCGGCCAGCAGGAACGGCGCCACGAACCACGGCAGTTGCTGCGCGGCACACGCCGCCCCCAGACACGCCGCCCGCGCCAGCCCGCCCACGCCGAGCCGCCCGCCCCGCCCGAGCCCCGGCCACCTCACCACCACCGGCACCAGCAGGGCCAGCGCCACGATCGCCGGATAGCCGAGCCGGGCGTACGACGGCAGGAACCCGAAGCCCAGACACGCCATGGTCGCCGCCGACCGCCACGGCGAGGGCAGCGAGCGCCACAGGGCGACGGTGCCGGCGATCAGCGCCGCCGTGCTCACGACCGTCATGGGCAGCGCCCCGTGCCCCAGCCACAGCAGCGGCGCGGTCAGCAGCGGGGCCAGCGGCGGATAGCCGTAAGTGAAGTCGTAGCCGCCCGTCACCGTCGGGGTGAGGGCGACGCCGTGGCCGAAGAGCCAGGGCCACGGCTGCCCGTACACGGGGTGCCCGGCGACCAGTTCACGGGCGGCCTGGGTGGTGAGGACCGCCTCGTCGCTGCCGCCGTGGTTCATCGCCCACGCGCAGAGCGTCAGCGTCACGGCGGTCACCAGGACGCAACTGTCGACGCGGGCCAGCGACCGCGCCCGCCGCACGACCAGAGCGAGCACGCCGCACGCCAGGATCGAGGCGTAGCACACCGAGATCGCGGCGGCCACGACAAGACGGTGACCGGCCGCCTGCGTCCAGATAGCCCGCGTGCCGACGAAGAGGCTCACGTCGGCGAGAAGGGTCAGGACGCGATGCCACTGGGCGGGGGGTTCCGGAACCGGTGCGGCCACCGGCCACCGCGTCCGGCTGCCCGGTGTCACCAACCGCTGTTCTGTTGCCGACTGCACGGCACCGGACGGTAATCAGGCCTGGTGAGCGGGGTGCCGAGGGAGGTGAAGAGTCCGGTGTGAGGCGGGTGAGAAGAACGCTGGGGCCGGTCTCCCGAGGGTCAGTACACGTCCCGGACGTACCGTTTCGCCGCCGCCAGCTGCTTGAGGTACGCCGCCGCCTCGGCCTCGTCCAGCCCGCCGTGCGTGACCGCGATGTCGCGCAGCGCCCGGTCCACGTCCTTGGCCATGCGCGAGGCGTCGCCGCAGACGTAGAAGTGGGCGCCGTCCTGAAGCCAGCGCCACAGCTCGGGGCCGTGCTCGCGCATCCGGTCCTGGACGTACACCTTGTTGCGCTGGTCCCGGGAGAACGCGGTGTCGAGGCGGGCCAGGGTGCCCTCGTCGAGCAGCGCGGTCAGCTCGTCCTCGTAGTAGAAGTCGCTGGCCCGGTGCTGCTCGCCGAAGAACAGCCAGTTGGGCGCCTGGTGCCCGAGCACCCGCCGCTCCTGGAGGAAACCGACGAAGGGCGCGACCCCCGTACCCGGCCCGACCATCACCATCGGCGTCGAGGCGTCCGCCGGCGGACGGAAGTGCGGGGAGCGCTGCACGAAGACCGGCACCTCGGTGTCCGGCTCGGAATCGGCGAGGAAGGGCGAGCAGACCCCGCCGCGCGGCCGGCCGTGCAGGTTCTCGTACCGCACGACGGAGACCGTCAGCGAGACGCTGTGCGGGTCGACGAGCGGGCTGGACGATATGGAGTACAGCCGCGGCTGGAGCTTCCTGAGCACCCCGGCCCACTCCTCGGCGCCCGCCCGCACGGAGTGCTCGGCGATGACGTCCACGGCCTGCCGGCCCCAACTCCACTGCGCCAGAGAGTCCTTGTTGTCCGGCCGCAGCAGCCTGCGCAACTCCCGGTCGTCGCGGACGCGTTCGGCGACGAAGCGCAGCAGATCGGGGGTGATCCGCGTGATGTCGAGGTGCCGGCGCAGGGCCTCGGCGAACGAGGTCCCGCCCACGCCGTCCAGCTCCAGGGCCGTCGACCCGTCGACGCCGGTCACCGCCAGCCATTCCGCCACCAGCGCGGCCGAGTTGACGGGCCGCACGCCGAGCGCGTCGCCCGCCTCGTACGTCAGCGAGGTCCCGCTCGTGTCGAAGGTGAAGCGCCGCACCTCCTTGCCCGCACCGGGCCGGCTGAGCAGCCGGTTGCCGACGAGCCGGGCGGCGGTGGCGGCGGGCCTGGCACCGGCCTTCGGCTTCCCGGCCGGCTTCGGGGCAGCGGGTGCCGCCGTGCCGCCCAGTGCCGTCAGCACCTGATCGAGCCACACCCCGGCCGAAGGCTCGAAGTCCGGTTCGCAGTCCGTACGGGGCGCCATGCGCACCGCGCCCAGTTCGCCCAACCGCGCGTCGAGCCGACGCCCGTGGCCGCAGAAGTCGTCGTAGGACGAGTCGCCGAAAGCGAGTACGGCGTACCGCACCCCGTCCAGCCGCGGAGCCTGCGCGTCGGACAGCGTGTCCCAGAAGCCCGACCCGTTGTCCGGGGCGTCACCGTCACCGAACGTGCTGGTGATGAAGAGGAGGTCGGCCGCACGGGCGAGAGCGGGGACATCGGCCTCGTCCATGCCGACCAGGGTGGCCCGGTGCCCCGCCGCGCCCAGTCGCTCGGCGGTGGCGGTCGCGAACTCCTCGGCGTTGCCGGTCTGCGAGGCCCACAGCACGACGACCTCACGGCCGTCGTGCGTGACGGGTTCCGCCGCCGTCCGGGAGTACATCCCGGCGAGCACGCCGTTGACCCACAGCGCGTGCTCGGGGCTGAACGGCGCGTCCGGGGGCAGGACGGGGACGCCGGGTGCGCCGGTCCCGATGCCGGCGAGGAAACCGGTCAGATAGAGGCGCTCCTGGGCGGTCAGAACGGGGGGCGGGGAGGGTTCCAGACCGAAGGGACCCGCGGAGCCGGGTGTGACGGCCGTCGGCGTCAGCGCCTCCACCGGCCCCTCCTGCACCGGAGCCGCCACCCTGGTCAGGGAGACCGCGCACACCTTGAACTCCGGCTGGAAGGAGATCGGGTCCACCGCGTCGCTGGTCACCGCGTTGACGCTCAGATACTCCCCGAACAGATCGTTCCAGTGGAACGGCGCGAACGCGTCCCCCGGCCGTACCCGCTCGGTCACCACGGCGGGCAACACCGCACGTCCCCGCCGCGAGGCGACCTCCACCCGGTCCCCGTCGGCGATCCCCAGCTCCCGCGCGTCCCGCGGATGCACCTCCACGAACGGCCCCGGGTTCAGCTTGTTGAGCTTGCCGACCTTCCCGGTCTTGGTCAGCGTGTGCCACTGGTGCTGCACCCGCCCGGTGTTCAGTACGAAGGGGTAGTCGTCGTCGGGCATCTCGGCGGCCGGCAGGTGCGGCCGGGCATGGAAGGCGGCCCGCCCGCTCGCGGTCGGGAAGCGCAGCCCGCCGTCCGCGTCGACGTACCGGATCGGATTGCGCTCCGGCCCGTCCACCTCGGCGGCCGGCCACTGCACGGGCGTGTCCCGCAGCCGCTCGTACGTCACCCCGCGCAGATCCCAGCCGGTCACCGGGTTCCAGGCCCGCCGTATCTCCTCGAAGACGTCCTCGGCGCTGTCGTACGAGAACCCCTTCTCGTACCCCATCGCGCACGCGACGGCCGCGATGATCCGCCAGTCCGCCATCGCCTCCCCGGGCGGGTCGGTCACGGCCCGGGTCAGCGTCAGATTGCGCTCACTGTTGACGAAGACGCCCTCGCCCTCCGTCCACATCGCGCCCGGAAGCACGACGTCGGCGTACGCGTTGGTCTCGGTCTCCCCGAAGACGTCCTGCGTGACGACGAACTCCGCGGCCTCCAGGCCCTCGATGACGGTACGGCGGTTGGCGACCGAGGCGACCGGGTTGGTGCAGATGATCCAGCAGGCCTTGATCTCGCGATCGGCCATCTTCTGGAACATCTCGACGGTGCCCTTGCCGACGCCGTCCGCGCGCAGCGTGCCCGGCGGCAGCTCCCACAGTTCCTCGACGAAGTCCCGCTCGGCCTCGACGAGCACGGACCGCTGCCCCGGCAGCCCCGGCCCCATGTACCCCATCTCACGCCCGCCCATGGCGTTCGGCTGCCCGGTGAGCGAGAAGGGCCCGGAGCCCGGCCGGCAGATCGCACCCGTCGCCAGATGCAGGTTGACCAGGGCGTTCGTGTTCCAGGTGCCGTGCGTGGACTGGTTGAGTCCCATCGTCCAGCAGCTCATCCACTCGCCCGCCGCACCGATCAGCCGGGCGGCCGTACGCAGGTCGTCCTCGGCGAGTCCGGTGATCTCCGCGACGGCGGCCGGCGCGTAGTCGGCGAGGAAGGCGGGCATCGCCTCCCAGCCCTCGGTGTGGGCCGCGATGAAGCCGGGATCCGTGTGGCCGTTCTCGACGAGCAGGTGCAGCAGGCCGTTGAGGAGCGCGAGGTCGGTGCCCGGCTTGATCTGGAGGAAGAGATCGGCCTTGGCGGCGGTGGCGGTGCGTCGTGGATCGACCACGATGAGCTTGGCGCCCGCCTTGACCCGCTCCATCATCCGCAGGAAGAGGATGGGGTGGCAGTCGGCCATGTTCGAACCGGTGACGAGAAAGACGTCGGCCTTGTCGAAGTCCTCGTACGACCCCGGCGGCCCGTCGGCCCCCAGCGACAGCTTGTATCCCGCCCCGGCGCTGGCCATGCACAGCCGCGAGTTCGACTCGATCTGGTTGGTGCGGATGAACCCCTTGGCCAGCTTGTTCGCCAGGTACTGCGCCTCCAGGCTCATCTGCCCGGACACATAGAGGGCGACCGCGTCCGGCCCGTGCTCGTCGATGATCGCGCGGAGCCGGCGGGCGGTCTCGGCGATGGCGTCGGCGGCCGGGGAGGGCACCGGCTCCTCGCCCCGGTCGTCCCTGACCAGCGCCGTGGTCAGCCGCCCGGGCGCCGCGAGCATCTCGGCCGTGGTCGCGCCCTTCGTGCACAGCCGGCCCGCGTTCGCCGGATGCGCCTTGTCCCCGGAGGCCTTCAGCACCGTACGCCGCCCGTCGGGCCCCGCCCCGACGTCCAGCAGAATCCCGCAGCCGACCCCGCAGTACGTGCAGACCGTCCGGACCTGAGTCGTGGCAGCCGGAGTCGTGGAGGTGGTCGAGATCACGCGCTGCCCTTCTCCGGCGGTCGGGGTGGTGCGTGAAGCGTACGAATTGCCCGTTACGTCGATGTCACATCCCTTGATCATGAGGAGTTACGTCGGCCACACAGTCGCCGATGCGGCGGTGTGAGGGGGCGGGGCGGCCCCGTGCCGGGGTGCGGAACGCTTCGGTGCGGTCGCGGATCGTGTCGCTGTTGGGCCGAACGGGTGACTTGGCGTAAGAATTGGCTGGTGCAGGCATGGAAGGCAAATCAACACGGGGGGAGCCGGTGAACAGCCACGACGTCACCGATGAACAGTGGGAGGGGCTCGCCCAGGTCGTACCGTTGCGCGGCCGTGACGCCTGGCCGTCCGCGGTGGACCACCGGGTCCCCCCGGAGGCGGCGACGGAGCCGCGCCGCCGGTTCGTCGTCCTGCGGGTCAACGTCTTCGCGGACGCCCGCGACGTCGCCGAGACCCTCATGGCGGGCATTCCGGTGCTGCTGGATCTGACGGGGGCGGAGACCGAGGTCGCCAAGCGGGTGCTGGACTTCAGCACGGGCGTTGTCTTCGGGCTGGCGAGCGGGATGCACCGGGTGGACCGGAACGTGTTTCTGCTGACGCCGCCCGGGACCGAGGTGAGCGGGTTGATGGAGGGCGCGGGGGTGCCGGGCACCTGAGGGTGCCGGGCGGTCCCTCGATCGTAGGAAGGGCACTGCGGGGGAACGGTTCGCCTGAGCGGCGGAGGCCTACGGTCCGGACATGGCCGTGCCCTCGTCTGTCTCCCGTGCCGTGTCCGTGCCGTCTCAGGGACGCCGTGGGGGTGCGACGTCCGGGCTTCCGGCGCGCTCCACGGGCGACTCCCCGGGGGATTCGGCGGGCGGCGAGCCGTGTCCCGACCGACCTCGTGTCACCGAGTTACGGCTGTCGGCCTTCGCCGGGCTTCGGCGGGCAGCGCTGCCGCTCGGGGCGCTGACGTTCCTCGCCGGACCGAGCGGGTCCGGCAAGACGACCGCGTTACGGGCGTACGAGGCGCTGGCCCGGCTGGGTGCCGGTGCCGAGGTGGGGGAGGTGTTCCCCGACCCCGCCGCGTACGTTCCGGAACGGGCCCGGCCCGACGCTCAGCGGCGGCGCGGCTTCCGTATCGGGTGCACGGCGGACGGCCCCGAGGGGCTGGTGCGGCTCGACGTCGCCGTACAGGCCGAACCCGGACTGCGGATCGTGGGGGAACGGCTGAGCGTGGGCGGCGTGGTGCTGCTGGAGAAGGCCCTGCGCGATCCCAGCCGGCCCTGTGTGCAGGCCGCCTGGCACACGGCCGGTCAGTCGCCGGTCACACGGGCGCCACTGCCGGACGACCGGCTCGCCACCGCCCTGCTGCCGCTGCGGGTGGCCGGGAAGACCGACGGGCAGCGGCGGGTGCTCGCGGCGGCCGAGCAGATGGTCGTGGCGCTGCGGTCGGTCTACGCCTGCGACCCCCGGCCCGATCGGATGCGGGCGCCCGTGCCGCTCGGGTCGGGGCGGTTGCTCGGGCCCTGCGACAACCTCGCCGAGGTGCTGTGGCGGACCCGGGCCGAGTGCGGACGGCGGCATGCGCAGTTCGTGGCGGCGGTACGGGCCGGGTGTGCGGGGGCCGTGGCCGATGTGGTCGGTGAGGTGGTGGGGGACGGGACGGTGCGGGGGGTGCTGGACCGGGGGGACGGGGTGTGGACGGAGCTCGGGCGGCTGGGGGACGGGGAGTTGCGGTATCTGGCGCTGGCGTTGGTGCTGCTGACGGGGCCCGGGGTGCTGGAGGTCGATCCGGTGGGCGAGGTGCCTGCGGCCATGCAGACGCTGAGTGTGCTGGTGGACGGGTTCGACCGGGGGCTGGATCCGGTGCAGCGGCGGGAGTTGACGGGGCTCGCGGCGCGGATGTGCGAGCGGGGGCACATCCGCGTGCTGGGGACCGTGAGTGACGTGGCGGGGGTGGTGGAGGGGGCGGAGGGGGGCTCCGTGACGGTGGTACACCTGGAGCGTGACCGAACCTCTTGATGTGGCCGGGCTTCAGCGCAGGCTGGCCGAGTTCGCTGCCGTGCGGGGCTGGCAGCCGTATCACACGCCGAAGAACCTCGTCGCGGCGCTCAGTGTGGAGGCGTCCGAGCTGGTGGAGATCTTCCAGTGGATGACGCCGGAGGAGTCCTCGCGGGTCATGGACGACACGGAGAGCGCGGGACGGGTGACCGACGAGGTCGCGGACGTGCTGGCCTATCTGTTGCAGCTGTGCGAGGTGCTCGGGATCGATCCGCTGGCGGCGTTGGACGCGAAGATCGACCGGAACGAGCGGAGGTTTCCGGCGCCGTAGGGGGCTGATGGAGGGGCGTGCTCCACTTTCACTCTCTGTGGTTGGTGGAAGGGTCGTAGCCGAAAAGTTGTCCGCAGATTTCCGCCTTCCTCTGGCTTTTCGTCTCAAGGGCCTTCACTCTGGGTAGTGGACAAGGGAGTTCGGGTGGACGCGTGGGCAGCGCGTCGGGACAGACGGGGACTGCGGATGGACGCGGTGCGGCTGATCGTGACGAGCAGGCGGGCGCTGGCGGGGAGCAAGGGCGTCCCGGAGATGATGACCGAGGTGTGGCAGGCGCAGGCCCTGGCCCAGGCGATCGGCAGCCGGCTCGCGGTCTTCGGCCCGCCTGAACTGCGGGGCGAGGCGCTCGGGTTGACGGAGCTGGCGGGGCGTGGGTGCGGAGTCCTGGATACGCCGGACCTGGCCGAGGGTGACTTACGCGCGGCCCAGCTCACGGAGTTGGGTGATGCGCGGCAGTCGCTGATGCATCTGGGCAGCCTGCTGGGGGAGGTCGGGATCGCGCTGGTCGGGATGGCCAGTGGGGCGGACGACGAGACGACGTACTGGCAGTGCATGGAAGCGATCGACGCGGCGGACGAGTCCCGGGACCGGGTGCTGGAGATGCTGCGGAGGCTGGCGGATCGGGAAGAGGTGGTGCCGGAGGCGGGGTAGCCCCCGGTTGCTTGCTTGCTTGCTTGCTTGCTTGCTTGGTTGGTTGGACGGATGGGGGCAGGCCGTTCAGGGCCTGCGGTCGCGGAAGGTGCGGCGTAGATCGCTCACCCAGGCGTCGGGGTTCTCCCAGGGGATGAAGTGGCCGCCGTGGTCGTGGGCGTTGACGTTGACGTGGTTGAACCAGGCGGCCTGGGGACCGGACTTGAAGGCCTGGACGCGCTCGTCGGCGGTGTGGACGCCGGGCGGGTTCTCGTACGTGACGAAGGTGAGGCCGACCGGGGCCTGTACGACCGGGGTGCGGTCGTGGGCGGGGGTCCAGGGGTAGCGGTTGGCGTTGGCGTAGTAACGCATCGACGTGGCGACGGAGTTGTTCGCCCAGTAGATCGTGGCGTGGGTGAGCAGGTCGTCCTTGGTGAAGACGGACTCGACGTCGCCGCCGTTGTCGCTCCAGGCGTTCCAGCGCTCCAGCAGCCAGGCGAGCAGTCCGGCGGGTGAGTCGCTCAGCCCGTGGGCCAGGGTGGCACCGTCGAGCATGTGCACGGCGAGGTGGGACGCCCAGCGGCGGTCCTGGTCGAGGATGCGGGCGCGGACGTCGGCGGGCTGGTCGTCGGTGAGGGGCCGGTTCCGGGCGAAGTCCCAGGCGCGGGGGCCGGTGAAGAAGTCGAGCGGCAGCCCGGAGCCGATGTGGATGCCGTAGAGCTCGTCGGCGTACTTGTGGCCGAGCTGACTGGACACGATCCCGCCGATGTCGCAGCCTCCGGCGGCGTACTTCTCGTGTCCCAGGGTCTCGGTCATCAGGGTGTGCCAGAGGTCCGAGACCTTCCAGAAGTTGACGTCCGGAAAGCCGGTGAGCGGGCCGGGGAAGCCGAAGCCGGGCAGGGACGGCACGATGACGTCGAACGCGTCGGCGGGGTCACCGCCGAACGCCGCCGGGTCGGCGAGCGGGTCGATCACCTTCGACCAGTGCCAGAACGTCCACGGCCAGCCGTGGGTGAGGATCAACGGGATCGGGCGGGGCCCGCGGCCCGGCTTGCGCATGAAATGCACCGGGACCCCGGCGACGCTCACCTGGTAGTGCTCATAGGCGTTGATGTCGGCCTCGGCCTTGCGCCAGTCGTAGCCGTCCCGCCAGTACGCGACCAACTCCCGCAGATAGCTGTCCGGGACACCGTAGGACCAGTCCCCGTTGCCCTCGTCCAACGGCGGCCGGGTCCGCGCGAGTCGGCTGCGCAGATCGTCGAGGACCCGGTCCGACACATGGATCGGGGTGGGCTCCAGGGGAAAGGGGTGCGGGGTGGTCATGGCGTGGTTCCAGCCCTCCATCAGCGACTCCGACGACGCGACCATTCCACATGGGGCCACGGCGCAGGCCCTATTTCAGCCCGTCCGGCGTTTGAGGACGAGGCCCGAAGGGCCGATGGGGGTCCAGGGGGCGCAGCCCCCTGGCGGGGTCGAAGGGGCGGAGCCCCTTCAAGGGATGGGACGGGTAGGGGCGGCGGGGGCGAGAGACGCCCCGGTGGTCAGCCCGCGTCCCCGTCCTGCCGCGAGGCCCCCGTCGACTGAAGATCCGCGTCCAGCGCAGACAGGTCCGCGTTCAGGGCAGCCATCAGCTCCTCCATCTGCTGCAGCAGCCCCTTGGGCTGACCGGTACCGGCGGTGCGCTGTGGTGCGAGTTCCTCGGACAAGACGGCCTCCTCGGGCCTCCGGCCCCCCCCAATGGCAGCGGGCCGACACGGTGACACCCCGGTAGTCGGAAAGGACGGGGGCGGGCGCCGGTCGGTCCGGCTCCGTTCGAGCCAACGATCACCGTCGGGGCCGGTCACTGGCCCGAGCGTGGGCCGACACGGGGCGTTGACGGAATTCACCCGACCGGGGACGCGAGGGGCAGGGGGACCCATGCCGTTGACGGCTGTCGAGGCGTGCAGGATGGAGACATGGATCTTCGCATCTTCACCGAGCCCCAGCAGGGGGCCACCTACGACACCCTTCTCACCGTGGCGAAGGCCACGGAGGATCTTGGCTTCGACGCCTTTTTCCGGTCGGACCATTACTTGAAGATGGGCTCGGGCGACGGCCTCCCCGGCCCCACCGACGCCTGGATCACGCTTGCCGGTCTCGCACGCGAGACCAAGCGGATCCGGCTCGGCACCCTGATGACCGCCGGCACGTTCCGCCTGCCCGGCGTGCTCGCCATCCAGGTCGCCCAGATCGACCAGATGTCCGGCGGCCGTGTCGAACTCGGCCTGGGCGCGGGCTGGTTCGAGGAGGAGCACAAGGCGTACGGCATCCCGTTCCCGAAGGAGAAGTTCGGGCGGCTGGAGGAGCAGCTCGCCATCGTCACGGGACTGTGGGCGACGCGGGTCGGGGAGACCTTCGACTTCAAGGGCGAGCACTACACGCTCAGCGACTCGCCCGCTCTGCCCAAGCCCGCGCAGGACAAGATCCCCGTGCTCATCGGCGGCCACGGCGCCACCCGCACCCCGCGCCTGGCCGGCCAGTACGCCGACGAGTTCAACATGCCGTTCGCCTCGGTCGAGGACAGTGAGCGACAGTTCGGCCGGGTGCGCGCCGCGGCGGAGGCGGCCGGGCGCAAGGGCGACGACCTCGTCTACTCCAACGCCCTCGTGGTGTGCGTGGGCAAGGACGAGCAGGAGATCGCCCGGCGCGCCGCCGCCATCGGGCGTGAGGTCGACGAGCTGCGGCTCAACGGGCTGGCCGGCTCCCCGGACGAGGTCGTCGAGAAGATCGGCCGGTACCAGGAGATCGGGTCGCAGCGGATCTACCTCCAGGTCCTCGACCTGGCCGACCTGGACCACCTGGAGCTGATCTCCTCCCAGGTGCAGTCGCAGCTGTCGTAGGGCTGAAACGGCGGAGTTCGTGGTGCCGTCCGGCGGATCGGTCCGTTCCCGGTGCGATCCGCCGGGCGCGGCCTCGTCACGGTTTGCGGGCGACCCCCACGTACAGCGGTATGTCGTCGGACCCCGGCTGCTCGCCCTGCTCCGGGTGCCAGTTCGCGGCGAGCGCCACGCCGGGGGCCAGCAGGTCGAGGCCCGTGAAGAAGGCGGCGAAGGCTTCGCGCGAGCGCACCTGGGCCGGGGTGCCGCCTCTGCGGTAGACCTCGACGACGCGCTCCCACGTCTCCGGGTCGAAGTCCCCGGTCGCGTGCGACAGCGTCACATGGCTCCCGGGCGCGAGCGGCTCGATCAACTCGCTGACGATCCGCGCGGGTTCGTCCTCGTCCGGCACCAGGTGCAGAAGCGCCACCAGGGACAAGGCGATCGGCCGGCTGAAGTCGAGGGTCTCGCGCGCTTCCGCGAGGATCTTTCCCGGCTCCCGTACGTCGCCGTGGACGTAGGCCGTCCTTCCCTCGCGTGTGCTGTGCAGCAGGGCCTCGGCGTGCCGCAGGACGATCGGGTCGTTGTCGGCGTACACGACACGGGCGTCGGGCGCGATCCCCTGCACGATCTGGTGGAGGTTCGGCTCGGTCGGGATACCGGTTCCTATGTCGAGGAACTGCCGTACGCCTCGCTCGGCCAGCAGCCGGGAGGCGCGGTGCATGAAGCGGCGGTTGGTCCGTGCCATGTCCCGTACGTCGGGGAAGAGAGACACCACCTGCTCGGCCGCCTCCGCGTCGACCGGGTAGTTGTCCTTACCGCCGAGGAAGTAGTCGTACATACGGGCCGAGTGGGGCTTGCTGGTGTCCAGCCGTAACCCGGTGTCTGTCATGGGAGGCCTCCGCTTCCTACGTGGGCGCTCAGGCGTACGTTGTTCGAACGCCCGGACGTCCGGGAGGCTAGCGAAAATTCCCGAGTGGTGGGGGCGCCCGCTCTGTACGGTGGGCGTATCCGCAGTTCAGACCACTACTAAGGCCACCCATCGTGTTCCTGACCATCACCACCACCGGCACTCCGGAGCGTCCGGCCACCGATCTCGGCTTCCTGCTGCACAAGCATCCCGAGAAATCGCAGGCGTTCTCCACCTCGTACGGCAAGGCGCACGTCCTCTACCCGGAGGCGGACGCCGAGCGCTGCACGGCGGCGCTGCTGCTGGAGGTGGACGCGGTGGCGCTGGTCAGGCGGGGCAAGGGCAAGGGGCGGGGCGGCGCGCCCGACGCGGCGCTCGCGCAGTACGTCAACGACCGGCCGTACGCCGCCTCCTCGCTGCTCGCGGTCGCGCTCAGCAGCGTGTTCTCCAGCGCCATGCGCGGTGTGTGCAACGCGCGGCCCGAGCGCGCCGCCGAGCCACTGCCGCTGCGCGTCGAGGTGCCCGCGCTGCCCGCGAGGGGCGGCCCGGAGCTGGTGCGACGCCTCTTCGAGCCGCTCGGCTGGGCGGTGACCGTGGAGCCCGTGCCGCTGGACGTCGCATTCCCCGAGTGGGGCGACTCGCGGTACGTGCGCCTCGTACTGGAGTCGGAGTCCCGCACGCTCGCCGAGGCCCTGCGCCACCTCTACGTCCTGCTCCCCGTCCTGGACGACGCCAAGCACTACTGGGTGGCCCCCGACGAGGTCGACAAGCTGCTGCGGGCCGGTGAGGGCTGGCTGCCGGGCCACCCGGAGCAGAAGGTGATCACCAGCCGGTACCTGTCGCGCCGCTGGTCGCTGACCCGGCAGGCGATGGAGCGGCTGGAGCTGGTGCGGCTCGCCGAGGCCGACGACAGCGAGGTCGAGGACATCGACAACGCCGTCGAGGCGGAGGGCGAGACGGAGGAGAAGCCGACCCCGCTCGCCGTGCAGCGACGGGACACGATCATCGCCGCGCTGAAGGCGTCCGGCGCCGCGCGCGTGCTGGATCTCGGGTGCGGACAGGGGCAGTTGGTGCAGGCGCTCCTCAAGGACCCGGCGTTCACCGAGATCGTCGGTGTGGACGTGTCGATGCGGGCGCTGACCATCGCCGGGCGGCGGCTGAAGCTGGACCGGATGGGGGAGCGGCAGGCCTCACGCGTGAAGCTCTTCCAGAGCTCCCTCGCCTACACCGACAAGCGGCTCGCGGGCTACGACGCCGCCGTGCTCAGCGAGGTCATCGAGCACCTCGACCTGCCACGGCTGCCCGCCCTGGAGTACGCGGTGTTCGGCTCCGCCCGGCCCCGGACGGTCCTGGTGACCACCCCGAACGTCGAGTACAACGTCCGCTGGGAGTCCCTCCCGGCCGGGCACGTCCGGCACGGCGACCACCGCTTCGAGTGGACCCGCGAGGAGTTCCGCGCCTGGGCCCGGGCGGTGGCCGAACGGCACGGGTACGACGTGGAGTTCGTGCCCGTCGGCCTCGACGACCCGGAGGTGGGGCCGCCCACCCAGATGGCCGTCTTCGAGATGGGCCGAACCGAGAACGTGAAGGAGGCGAAGGCCGCATGAGCGAGAACACCACCGGGGCAACCGAGGGACGGGTCCTGCCCGTCACCGACCTCTCCCTCGTCGTGCTCGTCGGCGCCTCCGGCTCCGGCAAGTCCACCTTCGCCCGCCGGCACTTCAAGCCCACCGAGGTCATCTCCTCCGACTTCTGCCGCGGCCTGGTCTGCGACGACGAGAACGACCAGAGCGCGACCCGGGACGCCTTCGACGTCCTGCACTACATCGCGGGCAAGCGCCTGGCCGCCGGCCGGCGTACCGTCGTCGACGCCACCAACGTGCAGCAGGACGCCCGCAAGCAGCTGATCCAGCTGGCGAAGCAGTACGACGTGCTGCCCATCGCCATCGTGCTCGACGTACCGGAGCAGGTGTGCGCCGAGCGCAACGCGGGCCGCAGCGACCGCGCGGACATGCCGCGCCGGGTCATCCAGCGGCACACCCGCGAACTGCGCCGCTCGCTCAGGCACCTGGAGCGCGAGGGCTTCCGCAAGGTGCACGTCCTGCGCGGTGTGGAGGACGTCGAGAACGCCACCGTCGTCACCGAGAAGCGCTTCAACGACCTGACCCACCTCACCGGCCCGTTCGACATCGTCGGCGACATCCACGGCTGCGCCTTGGAACTGGAGTCCCTGCTGGGCAAGTTGGGCTACGTCGACGGCGTGCACCCCGACGGCCGTACCGCCGTCTTCGTCGGCGACCTCGTCGACCGCGGCCCGAACAGCCCGGGCGTGCTGCGGCGCGTCATGTCGATGGTCAAGTCGGGCAACGCGCTGTGCGTGCCGGGCAACCACGAGAACAAGTACGGCCGCTACCTCAAGGGCCGAGGCGTCCAGCACACCCACGGACTCGCCGAGACCATCGAGCAGATGGAGGGTGAGAGCGAGGAGTTCCTGACCGAGGTACGGCAGTTCATCGACGGACTCGTCAGCCACTACGTCCTCGACGGCGGCCGGCTGGTGGTCTGCCACGCCGGTCTGCCGGAGAAGTACCACGGCCGTACGTCGGGGCGGGTGCGTTCACACGCGCTGTACGGCGACACCACCGGGGAGACCGACGAGTTCGGGCTGCCGGTGCGCTACCCGTGGGCGGAGGACTACCGGGGCCGCGCGGCCGTGGTGTACGGCCACACTCCGGTCCCGGAGGCCACCTGGCTGAACAACACCATCTGCCTGGACACCGGCGCCGTCTTCGGCGGCAAGCTGACCGCGCTGCGCTGGCCGGAGCGGGAACTGGTCGACGTACCGGCCGAGCAGGTCTGGTACGAGCCGGCCAGGCCGCTGCGGACGGAGGCACCGGGCGGGCACGACGGACGGCCGCTCGACCTGGGCGACGTCCAGGGCCGCAGGGTCGTCGAGACCCGGCACTCGGGCCGGGTGTCGGTCCGCGAGGAGAACGCGGCCGCGGCCCTGGAGGTCATGAGCCGCTTCGCCGTCGACCCGCGCCTGCTGCCGTACCTCCCGCCGACCATGGCACCGACGGCCACGAGTCACATCGAGGGCTACCTGGAGCACCCGGCGGAGGCTTTCGCGCAGTACGCGGCGGACGGTGTCGAGCGGGTCGTGTGCGAGGAGAAGCACATGGGCTCGCGGGCCGTGGCGCTGGTGTGCCGGGACGCGGACGTGGCGCGCAAGAGGTTCGGGGTCGACGGGCCCACCGGGTCGCTGTACACCCGGACCGGCCGCCCCTTCTTCGACGACGAGTCGGTGACGGAGGCGATCCTGGACCGGGTCCGGGCCGCTGTCACCGAGGCCGGTCTGTGGGAGGACCTGGAGACCGACTGGCTGCTGCTCGACGCCGAGCTGATGCCGTGGTCGCTGAAGGCGCAGGGCCTGCTGCGTTCGCAGTACGCGGCGGTCGGCGCCGCCTCCGGGGCGGTGTTCCCGGGCGCGCTGGCCGCGCTGGAGGGCGCCGCGGCGCGCGGCGTCGACGTGTCGGACCTGCTGTCCCGGCAGCGGGAACGGGCCGCCGACGCCGCCTCGTTCACCGAGGCGTACCGCCGGTACTGCTGGACCACGGACGGCCTGGACGGCGTACGCCTGGCACCGTTCCAGGTCCTCGCGGTCCAGGGCCGCAGCCTCGCCGCCCTCCCGCACGACGAGCAGCTCGCGCTGCTCGACCGGCTGGTGGAGCACGACGGCACGGGTCTCCTGCAGACCACCAGGCGGCTGTACGTCGACACCGGTGACCCGGAGTCGGTCCGGGCCGGCGTCGACTGGTGGCTGGAGATGACCGGCCGGGGCGGCGAGGGCATGGTCGTCAAGCCGCTCGGCGCGGTCGTACGGAGCGGCGAGGGACGGCTGGTCCAGCCCGGGATCAAGTGCCGGGGCCGCGAGTACCTGCGGATCATCTACGGTCCGGAGTACACGCGCCCGGACAACCTGGCCCGGCTGCGGCAGCGGTTCCTCAACCACAAGCGCTCCCTCGCCATCCGCGAGTACGCGCTCGGCCTGGAGGCCCTCGACCGGCTGGCCGAGGGTGAGCCGCTGTGGCGGGTGCACGAGGCGGTGTTCGGGGTGCTGGCGCTGGAGTCGGAGCCGGTCGACCCCCGGCTGTGACGGCCGGCGGCTGTACACGTAAGTGGCCGTACACGGTCAGCCGACGAGTCGCAGCCGCTCCCGGCACACGCCCACCCGCAGGGTCTGACCCCAGGTCAGCTCCACCGCGTCCGTCTCCATCCCGTCCCCGAAGGCGACCAGCCGCTCGGACTCGACGGTGAGGTGGAGACGGTGCGCGGCGGCGAGTTCGCCGGACACCAGTGACGTCCCGGTGGCCGGGGAGGGCCAGGCCTCCCGTACGAACCACAGCAGGCGTTCCTCCGTGGGGGCGGGCAGCCGCTGCCGCCCGCCCCGCTCCTGCCACACCGACCGGATCCATCCGGTCGCCCCCGTCCCGGTGCCGATCAGCACCCCGGACGAGGCCTGGGCCTCGACGACACCCCCGTCGTCCTCCAGGCCCAGGCGGTATCGGGCCGTCTGGTGACCGACGGCGCCCAGGTAGATCTCGTTCAGCGCCACCAGCCGCTGGGTGTCGTCGGCGACGGCCTCCACCATGATGAGCTCGTCGCAGCGGACCCCTCCCGACCGTGTGGCGGCGAGCAGCGGGCCTGCGTCGGCGGGGCGGTGGCGCACCAGGACGCCCGGGTTGCGGCCGGGGTCGGTGTCGATGCCGAGCACCGGCTGGCCGGCCAGGTACTTGGCCACGTTCGCGACCAGCCCGTCCTGGCCGACCACGACGACCACGTCCTCCGGCGCGAACAGGAAACGGTCCAGGTCGGCCCGCTCCACCCGGGTCTGCCGCCAGGTCAGCGGGATCGCCGAGGTCACCTCCGTCAGCGCCTGCCGCGTGCGGCGGTGGCGTTCGGTGACCTCCGCGATGTCGCGGCCCCGGGAGGAGAGGAAGAAGGCGGCCTGGCCGTGGGTGCCGTGCCGGGCCACCAACTCCTCGTACTCCGTGGTGCGATGGACGAGGACGACCCGCGGGGCGAGACTCACGCCCGCTCCCGCGCACCGAGCCTGGCGAGCAGCCCGGTCAGCACGTCCGGCGACAGCGTCACACTGTCGATGCGCGGCAGGTTCTCCGCCAGCCGCGTCCCGGTGAGGGCGTGCAGCGTCGCCACGTCCACCTCGGCGTGCACCCGCAGCCACGCCGCCTGTGCCTGCGCCCGGGCCTCACCGACCTCGCGCGCGCCTTCGGCCTCGGCCCGGGCCAGTCGTACGGACCGCTTGGCCTCCGCCTCCGCGAGCCGCACCGTGCGCGCCGCCTCCGCCTCGGCCCGTACGGCGTCGGCGGCCGCGTGCTCCTCGGCCTCCCGGCGCGCGTTCGTGCCCCGCTGGTCGACCAACTGTTCCTCGCGGCGGGCGAGTTCGATCTGGCTGGCGAGCTCGTTCTCGGCGATGGCACGCTCCCGCTCGACGGCGACCGCACGCCGCTCGTACGTCGCGCGGTCCGCCTCCTGCTGGATCTGCTCGCGGGCGGGCGTGCGCAACGCCCGCTCCACCTCCGGTTCCGGACGCAGCGCCACGACCCGTACGGCGACCACCTCGATGCCGGTCGCCGGGAGCCGGGGCTCGCCGGCCAGGCCCGCCGCGATCCGCTCCCGCACCGCCGTCACGCCGTCGACGAGGGCCGCCGACAGCGGCGTACGGGACAGGACGTCCAGCGCGTGCTGCTGGGCCGTCTCCGTCAGCAGCGTCCCCAGCTGCTCCAGCGGGGTGCCCCGCCATGCGCCCGTGTCCGGGTCGACGGAGAAGTCCAGGCGGGTCGAGGCCAGTGCGGGGTCGCTGATCCGGTAGGTGACCGTGGCCTGGACGGCCACGTCCTGGAAGTCGGACGTACGGGCATGGAAGGTCATCGCCAACTCGCGGTCTTCGACCGGCACTTCGGAGAGCGCGGCGGTCAGCGCCCGGTACCAGAAGCTGAGTCCGGGGCCGTCGTGCAGCAGCTTTCCACCGCGGTGGTGGCGGATGTGCGCCGTGGGCGCGCCGCGCAGATGGCGCCAGCCGAGGCGCCGGGTGATGTCGGCCATGGGATCCCCTCCACGATTTCTCGTCATGTAGACGATAATTGTGAGGCCTGGTTGTCGTCAAGGAGACGAGAACGAGAGGAGGTCAAGGCGGTCAAGCAGGGGGTGAAGACGGCGCTCGATGGTCAGGATGGAGGCATGGGATTCCATGTCGACTCCGAGGCCGGGCGGCTGCGCCGCGTCATCCTTCACCGGCCCGATCTAGAGCTCAAAAGGCTCACCCCCAGCAACAAGGACGCCCTGCTCTTCGACGACGTGCTGTGGGTGCGCCGGGCGCGCGCCGAGCACGACGGGTTCGCCGACGTCCTGCGCGACCGCGGGGTCACCGTCCACCTCTTCGGCGACCTGCTCACCGAGGCCCTGGAGATCCCGGTGGCCCGCGAGCTCGTCCTGGACCGGGTCTTCGACGAGAAGGAGTACGGGGTGCTCGCCACGGACCACCTCCGTGCGGCCTTCGAGAGCCTGCCCTCGGCCGAGCTGGCCGAGGCCCTCGTCGGCGGCATGACCAAACGGGAGTTCCTGGAGGCGCACCCCGAGCCGACCTCCGTGCGCTTCCATGTCATGGAACTCGACGACTTCCTCCTCGCCCCCCTGCCCAACCACCTCTTCACCCGTGACACCTCCGCCTGGATCTACGACGGCGTCTCCGTCAACGCCATGCGCTGGCCGGCGCGGCAGCGTGAGACGGTGCACTTCGAGGCGATCTACCGGCACCACCCCCTCTTCCGTGACGAAACGTTCCGCGTCTGGTCCGAGGGGCAGGCCGACTACCCCTCCACCATCGAGGGCGGTGACGTCCTGGTGATCGGCAACGGCGCCGTCCTCATCGGGATGAGCGAGCGGACCACGCCCCAGGCCGTCGAGATGCTCGCCCACAAGCTGTTCGCCGCCGGGTCCGCGCAGACGATCGTGGCCCTCGACATGCCCAAGCGGCGCGCGCTGATGCACCTGGACACGGTGATGACGATGGTCGACGGCGACGTCTTCACCCAGTACGCCGGGCTCGGCATGCTCCGCTCGTACACCATCGAACCCGGCGCCGGCGACAAGGAGCTGAAGGTCACCGACCATCCGCCGGAGCACATGCACCGCGCCGTCGCCGCCGCCCTGGGGCTCAGCGAGATCCGCGTCCTGACCGCGACCCAGGACGTCCACGCCGCCGAGCGGGAGCAGTGGGACGACGGCTGCAACGTGCTGGCCGTCGAGCCGGGTGTCGTCGTCGCCTACGAACGGAACTCCACCACCAACACCCATCTGCGCAAGCAGGGCATCGAGGTGATCGAGATCCCGGGGAGCGAGCTCGGGCGGGGGAGGGGTGGGCCGCGCTGTATGAGCTGCCCGGTCGAGCGGGAGGCCGTATAGAAGGCCCTATAGAAGGCCGCATAGAAGGCCGTATAGAAATTCTAATGTTCGTATAGACTTCCAGCGTCCCTGTCCTCGTCCCACCCTGGAGCGCCCCCATGGCGACTGTCCCGAGCGCCCTCGCCGGCCGCCACTTCCTCAAGGAGATCGACTTCACCGAGCAGGAGTTCCTCGGGCTGGTCGAACTGGCCGCCGAGTTGAAGGCCGCCAAGAAGGCCGGGGCCGAGACGCAGTACCTGCGGGGCAGGAACATCGCGCTGATCTTCGAGAAGACCTCGACGCGTACGCGCTGCGCGTTCGAGGTCGCGGCCGCCGACCAGGGCGCCTCCACGACGTACCTCGACCCGTCCGGCTCGCAGATCGGTCACAAGGAGTCCGTGAAGGACACCGCGCGCGTGCTGGGCCGGATGTACGACGGGATCGAGTACCGCTGCGACAGCCACGCGAAGGTCGAGGAGCTGGCCGCGTACGCGGGCGTGCCCGTCTTCAACGGCCTCAGCGACGACTGGCACCCCACGCAGATGCTCGCCGACGTGCTGACGATGACGGAGCACAGCGACAAGCCGCTCAAGGAGATCGCCTTCGCCTACCTGGGCGACGCCCGCTTCAACATGGGCAACTCGTACCTGATCACCGGTGCGCTGCTCGGCATGGACGTGCGCATCGTCGCGCCCGAGGAGTACTGGCCCGGTGACGAGGTCGTGGCCCGGGCCCGCAAGCTCGCGGAGGCCAGCGGCGCCGTCATCACGCTCACCGCGGACGTCGCCGAGGGCGTCCGGGGCGCCGACTTCGTCGCCACCGACGTCTGGGTGTCCATGGGGGAGCCCAAGGAGGTCTGGGACGAGCGGATCGTGGCGCTCGGCGCCTATGCGGTGACCATGGACGTGTTGCGCGCCACCGGCAATCCGGACGTCAAGTTCCTGCACTGTCTGCCGGCCTTCCATGACCTCGGTACGAAGGTCGCGCGCGAGATCTTCGAGAGGCATGGGCTGGAGTCGCTTGAGGTGACCGACGAGGTCTTCGAGTCGGAGCACTCGGTGGTGTTCGACGAGGCGGAGAATCGGATGCACACGATCAAGGCCGTGTTGGTGGCTGCGTTGGCGTGAGTTTGGGGGCGCCATAGGGGGTTCGGTTGTTTGCCGGGTGCGGCGCCGTTGTGGCTGGTCGCGCCCGCGCGGCGGTAGCCGCAAATTCAATACAGCCCCGCGCCCCTAAGTGGGCTTTCGCTGAGCTGGGACGACAGGTAGCCGGAACCACACCGCCTTGCCGGAGTCGGTCGGGCGGTGGCCGCAGGAGGAGCTGAGGGCGCGGATCAGGAGTAGGCCGCGGCCGTGCTCTTGCCAGGGGTCGGGGGTGCCGATCGTGGGATGGGTCAGGTGGCCCGGCGGTGCCGGGTCCGGGTCGTGGACCTCTACCTGGCAGCCGGAGGGCAGCAGCTCCAGTACGAGTTCTATCGGGCCGGTGCCCGCGGTGTGCTCCACGGCGTTCGCGACCAGTTCCGCCGTGAGCAGCTCCGCGGTGTCGCTGTCGGCGGTGTGCTCCAGCTCGGCCAGCGCCGTACGGACCAGGGCGCGCGCCACGGGCACGGCGGCGGCCGTGTGCGGAAGCGCGATACGCCAGGAGGCGGAGGCTGAGGGGCGATCTTGCAAGGCGGGTCCGTTCATGAGCAGGCTGTCCTGCTTTCAACCTTATGAATGGTACGGCGCCACCCCGCAGAGGCTTCCGAAGGGCACCGTTCGGGACCTTCGGCCCCGACTGAAGGGCGGCTTACCCGGGTGAACGGCCGGCCTCGCGCGGCTGATCCCACCGTTACGCGGGTGTCGACGAGCCGTGACGGATGTGACGGGGTCAGGTCACACCCGGATGGGTTATCGCGCGACCGTGACGACAGTCAAAGTTGGGTGATAGCTTCGAAGGGTAGAGCTCAGTGATGCAGTGCCCGCCGTCCGCCCGAGGAGGCCGCACGTCATGAGTCCCTTCACCGGCTCCGCCGCCCGCACCGCCGACTGGAGGCATCTGCGGGTCGAGCACGCCGACGGGGTCGCCACCGTCACCCTCGCCCGCCCCGAGAAACTCAACGCTCTCACCTTCGGCGCCTACGCCGACCTGCGCGATCTGCTCGCCGAGCTGTCCCGGGAGCGGGCGGTACGGGCCCTGGTGCTGGCCGGCGAGGGCCGCGGCTTCTGCTCCGGCGGCGACGTCGACGAGATCATCGGCGCGACCCTGTCCATGGACACCGCCCAGCTCCTCGACTTCAACCGGATGACCGGCCAGGTCGTACGGGCCGTACGGGAGTGCCCGTTCCCGGTGATCGCGGCGGTGCACGGGGTGGCCGCGGGGGCGGGCGCCGTACTCGCCCTGGCGGCCGACTTCCGCGTGGCCGACCCCACCGCCCGCTTCGCCTTCCTCTTCACCCGGGTCGGCCTGTCGGGCGGCGACATGGGCGCGGCGTATCTGCTGCCCAGGGTGGTCGGCCTCGGTCACGCCACCCGCCTGCTCATGCTGGGCGAACCGGTACGCGCACCGGAGGCCGAGCGAATCGGCCTGATCAGCGAGCTGACGGACGAGGGCCACGTCGACCAGGCCGCACAAGTGCTGGCCCGCCGCCTGGCCGACGGCCCGGCCCTGGCGTACGCCCAGACGAAGGCGCTGCTGACGGCCGAGCTGGACATGCCCCTGGCGGCGGCGGTGGAAATGGACGCCTCCACGCAGGCACTCCTGATGAACGGCGAGGACTACGCAGAGTTCCACGCGTCCTTCACGGAGAAGCGCCCACCGAAGTGGCAGGGGAGGTAGGGATGTTCTCGGCCAAGGGGACTGCATCTCCCTCAGGGGCGCGGGGCTGTATTGAATGTGCGGCTACCGCCGCGCGGGCGCGACCAGCCCCCACGAACCCGCAGCCGCCAACGACGACCAGCCACCCCCTACGAGTCGCGATCACCGGCGGCGGCCCCGGCGGCCTCTACGCCGCAGCCCTCCTCAAACGCCTCGACCCCGCCCGCGAGATCACCGTCTGGGAACGCAACGCCCCCGACGACACCTTCGGCTTCGGCGTCGTCCTCTCCGACGAGACCCTCGGCGGCATCGAACACGCCGACCCCGTCGTCTACGAGGCACTCCAGTCCCACTTCACCCGCTGGGACGACATCGACATCGTCCACCGCGACACCCGCCAGACCTCCGGAGGACACGGCTTCGCGGCCCTCGGCAGAAAACGCCTCCTGGAAATCCTCCACACCCGCTGCCACCAACTCGGCGTAGACCTCCGCTTCCGCTCAGAAGCACCGCCCCCGGACCGCCTCGCGGAGACGTACGACCTGGTCGTCGCCGCAGACGGTGTGCACAGCACCACCCGCGAGGCCTACGCCCATGTGTTCCGCCCACATGTGGAGGAACACCACTGCCGCTACATCTGGCTCGCGGCAGACTTCGCCTTCGCATCCTTCCGCTTCGAGATCGCCGAGACCGAACACGGCGTGATGCAACTGCACGGCTACCCCTACGCCGCCGACGCCTCCACGGTGATCGTCGAGATGCGGGAAGAGGTCTGGCAGGCCGCCGGGTTCGCGGAACTCGACGAACCGGAGTCCGTCGAGCGCTGCGCCAAGATCTTCGCGGAAGCGCTCGGCGGACGGCCGCTCAAGTCCAACAAGTCGGCGTGGACGACGTTCCGCACGATCGTCAACGAACGCTGGTCGCACGGCAACGTCGTCCTGCTCGGCGACGCCGCCCACACCGCCCACTTCTCCATCGGCTCCGGCACCAAACTGGCCGTCGAGGACGCCCTCGCGCTCGCCGCCTGCCTGGCGGAACATCCCTCCCTGGAACGGGCGTTGGCGGCCTACGAGCAGGAACGCAAGCCGGTCGTCGCCTCCACGCAGCGTGCCGCCCGCGCCAGCCTGGAGTGGTTCGAGAACCTCGGGCTGTACCTCGACCAGCCGCCCCGCCAGTTCGCCTTCAACCTCCTCACCCGCAGCCGCCGCGTCACCCACGACAACCTGCGGCTGCGCGACGCCCACTTCACCGAGACCGTGGAGCGGGACTTCGGCTGTCCGCCCGGTACGCCGCCGATGTTCACGCCGTTCCGGCTGCGCGGCTTGACCCTGCGCAACCGGGTCGTCGTGTCCCCGATGGACATGTACTCGGCGACGGACGGCGTCCCCGGCGACTTCCACCTCGTCCACCTCGGCGCCCGCGCCCTCGGCGGCGCCGGACTGGTGATGACCGAGATGGTGTGCGTCAGCCCGGAGGGACGGATCACCCCCGGCTGCGCCGGCCTCTACACCGGCAAGCAGGGCGAGTCCTGGCGGCGGATCGTCCGGTTCGTGCACGCGCAGGCACCCGGCACCGCGATCGGCGTACAGCTCGGCCACAGCGGACGCAAGGGCTCGACCAAGCTGATGTGGGAGGGCATCGACGAGCCTCTGGAGGACGGCAACTGGCCGCTCGTCGCGCCGTCCCCGATCCCCTACAAGCCGTACAGCCAGACCCCGCGCGAGCTGACCCGGTCCCAGCTCACCGACATCCGCGAACAGTTCACGGCAGCCGCCTGGCGCGCCGCCCGAGCCGGGTTCGACCTCCTCGAACTCCACTGCGCGCACGGCTATCTGCTCTCCGGCTTCCTCTCCCCGCTGACCAACCGCCGCACCGACGCCTACGGCGGCTCGCTGGAGAAGCGGCTCCGCTTCCCGCTCGAGGTCTTCGACGCCGTACGGGCGGTGTGGCCCGAGGAACGGCCCATGACCGTCCGGATCTCCGCCACCGATTGGGCCGAGGGCGGTACGACCGCCGAGGACGCCGTGCAGATCGCCCGTGCCTTCGCCGCGCATGGTGCCGACGCCGTCGACGTGTCGACCGGGCAGGTGGTGGCCGACGAGCAGCCGGCGTACGGGCGGTCGTACCAGACGCCGTACGCCGACCGGATCCGGCACGCCACCGGCCTCCCGGTGATCGCGGTCGGCGCCATCTCCTCCTGGGACGACGTCAACTCCCTGATCCTGGCGGGCCGTACCGACCTGTGCGCCCTCGCCCGGCCGCACCTCTACGACCCGCACTGGACGCTGCACGCCGCGGCCGAGCAGGGCTACGACGGTCCGGGCGTCGTCTGGCCGGCGCCGTACCGGGCGGGCAGCCGCCGTCCGCAGACCGGGCGCACGGACGCCCCCAAGCCCCGGCTCACGCTGGGGAGTTGACGTTCACGGTGCCCGCCGCGCTCACCATGCCCGAGGTCACAGACCGGCGTACGTGGCTCCCGCGTCCCGCAGACGCTCGTGCAGCCCCCGGAAGACGGCGGCCGAGCGGGCGCCCGGCCAGTCACCGGGCAGCAGCCGGGCGGGCAGGCCGGGGTCGGTGTACGGGAGGTGGCGCCAGGAGTCCAGGGCGAGGAGGTAGTCGCGGTACGCCTCCTCGGGGTCGGGGTCCGGCCGGCGCTCCCAGTCGTGCAGCACGCGCGCGTGACGGTCGAGGAACGCCTCGTGCTCCTTGGCGATGGCGGCCAGGTCCCACCAGCGGGCGACGGCCTCGGCGGTCGGCGTGAAGCCGAGATGCTCACCGCGGAAGAAGTCGACGTACTCCTCCAGGCGCAGCCGCTGCAGGGTGTGCCTGGCCTCCTCGTAGAGCCGCGCCGGCGCGATCCACACGCCCGGAGCCGCCGTGCCGAAGCCGAGGCCGGCCAGCCGGGAGCGCAGGACGTGCCGCTTCTGCCGCTCGCTCTCCGGCACCGAGAACACCGCGAGCACCCAGCCCTCGTCGTCCGGCGGCACGGTGGTGTAGATGCGGCGGTCGCCGTCGTCCAGCAACTGACGGGCGTCCGGCGAGAGTTCGTACCCTGCCGCGCCCTGTGCCGTACGGGCCGGCAGCAGCAGGCCGCGGCGCTTCAGGCGGGACACCGACGACCGTACGGAAGGGGCGTCCACGCCGACCGCGGCCAGCAGTCTGATCAGCTCGGCGACCGGCACCGGGCCGGGCATGTGGCGGCCGTAGGCGCCGTAGAGCGTGACGATGAGAGACCGTGGTGCATGCTGGTCGGACACGTTGATCATCTTAGTTCGTACGGATCACTGCCGGTCGCCCGGCGGGTCACCGGCGTCGCGCAGCCGGAAGCGCTGGAGTTTGCCGGTCGCGGTGCGCGGCAGCGCGTCCAGGAAGACGAACTCCCGCGGGCACTTGTACGGCGCCAGCTCCGCCTTGACGAACGCCCGCAGCGCCTCCACGTCGCGTCGCGCACCCTCCCTGAGCACCGTGTATGCCACCACCACCTGCCCGCGCGCCTCGTCGGGCCGCCCTACCACCGCCGTCTCCAGCACGTCTGGGTGGCGCAGCAGGGCCTCCTCTACCTCGGGGCCCGCGATGTTGTAGCCCGCCGAGATGATCATGTCGTCCGCGCGGGCGACATAGCGGAAGTAGCCGTCACTCTCCCGGACGTAGGTGTCACCGGTGATGTTCCAGCCGTCCCGTACGTACTCGTGCTGCCGGGGGTCGGCGAGATAGCGGCAGCCGACCGGTCCGCGCACGGCGAGCAGCCCGGGCTCCCCGTCGGGCAGCTGTCGGCCCTCGTGGTCCACCACGCGCGCGTGCCAGCCCGGAACGGGCCGCCCCGTCGTGCCGGGCCGGATGTGCTCGTCCGCCGCGGAGATGAAGATGTGCAGCAGCTCGGTGGCGCCGATGCCGTTGATGATGCGCAGCCCGGTCCGCTCGTGCCAGGCCCGCCAGGTGGCGGCGGGCAGGTTCTCGCCCGCCGAGACACAGCGGCGCAGCGAGGAGATGTCGTGTGAGTCGAGCTCGTCGAGCATCGCGCGGTACGCCGTCGGGGCGGTGAACAGCACGGACACCCCGTGCTCGCCGATCGCGGGCAACAGCTGCTTGGGACCGGCCTGTTCGAGGAGCAGGGCGCTGGCGCCGGCCCGCATCGGGAAGACGACGAGCCCGCCGAGGCCGAAGGTGAAGCCGAGCGGGGGACTTCCGGTGAAGACATCGCCCACATGTGGTCGGAGCACATGCTCGGAGAAGGTGTCGGCTATCGCGAGCACATCCCGGTGGAAGTGCATACAGCCCTTGGGGCGTCCGGTGGTCCCCGAGGTGAAGGCGATCAGAGCGACGTCGTCGGCCGCGGTGTCGGCGGCGGGGTACGGCTCGTCGGGGGCGGGGTGGCGCAGGAGGTCGTCGGGGGCGTCGCCGCCGTACGTGGCGAGGTGCAGACCGGGTATCTCGGCCTTGGCCAGGTCGTCGACGGCCCGGATGTCGCACAGCGCGTGCCGCACCCGGGCGATCTCACAGATGGTCCGCAGCTCGTGCGCCCGCTGCTGGGCCAGCACGGTGACGGCGACCGCGCCCGCCTTCAGCACCGCCAGCCAGCAGGCGACCAGCCAGGGCGTGGTCGGGCCGCGCAGCAGCACCCGGTTGCCCGGGACGACGCCGAGGTGGGTGGTGAGCACATGTGCCAGCCGGTCGACGCGGGCACGCAGTGTGCCGTACGTCCATGTGTCGCCGGACGGGGTGTGGAACGCGGGGCGCTCGTCGGGCGGGCCGTCGAGCAGCTCGGCGGCGGCGTTGAGCCGATCGGGGTAGCGCAGCCCCGGCAGGTCGAAGTGGAGCTCGGGCCACTGGTCGGGCGGTGGCAGATGCTCGCGGGCGAAGGTGTCGACGTGGGCGGAGCGGTGCAGACCGGCCATGGCGGTTCGCCCCCTTGCCGTGTGGGCTGCCTTGTGGGCGTCGTGCTTCTGGGCATCGTGTCGGCTCGCACAGGGAGCGTATCGTGTTGGTGACGACAGTCAATGGTGCGCGATATCGTCGAGGAGGTCCGTCGAGGAGGTCCGTCGAGAGGGCCCGTCGCGGACGGCCCCGCAGGGAGGTCGGCAATGCCCGCATTCTCACTCGATCCACCGCAAACCGCATGGTGTGCGGAACTGCGCACCCTTGCCGCCGAACGGCTGCGCCCGCTCGCGGAGAAGGGCGAGCCCGGGCACGTCAACCGCCCCCTCGTCGTCGAGCTCGGCCAACTGGGGCTTTTGAAGCGGCTGTTCACCTCCGGCGCGGTCGACCTGTGCCTGATGCGGGAGTCCCTCGCGTACGCCTGCACGGAGGCGGAGACCGCGCTCGCCCTCCAGGGCCTGGGCGCGCACCCCGTGCACGCGTACGGCACGCCCGCCCAGCGGGACCGCTGGCTGCCCGGCGTGATCGACGGGAGCGCTGTGGCGGCCTTCGCGCTGAGCGAGCCGGGGGCCGGTTCGGACGCGGCGGCGCTGGAACTCGCCGCCGAGCCCGACGGACCCGCCCGCTGGCGGCTCACCGGCGAGAAGTGCTGGATCTCCAACGCCCCCGAGGCCGACTTCTACACCGTGTTCGCCCGCACCACCCCGGGCGCCGGCGCCCGCGGCGTCACCGCCTTCCTGGTCCCCGCCGACCGCCCCGGCCTCACCGGGACCGGCCTCGACATGCTGTCCCCGCACCCCATCGGCAGCCTCGACCTCGACGCCGTCCCGGTCACCGCCGACGACGTGCTGGGCGAACCCGACCGCGGCTTCCGGGTCGCGATGGGCACCCTCAACCTCTTCCGGCCCAGCGTCGGCGCCTTCGCCGTCGGCATGGCCCAGGCCGCCCTGGACGCCACCCTCGCGCACACGGCCCGACGCGACGCGTTCGGCGGCAAGTTGCGGGACCTCCAGACGGTCGCCCACCAGGTCGCCGAGATGGCCCTGCGCACGGAGGCGGCCCGTCTCATGGTGTACGCGGCGGCGACGGCGTACGACGAGCAGGCGCCGGACGTACCGCGGCGGGCCGCGATGGCGAAGCTGCTCGCGACGGAGACCGCGCAGTACGTCGTCGACCGGGCGGTCCAGCTGCACGGCGCCCGCGCCCTGCGCCGCGGCCACCTGCTGGAGCACCTCTACCGCGAGGTGCGCGCCCCGCGCGTCTACGAAGGCGCCAGCGAGGTGCAACGCGGCATCATCGCCAAGGAGTTGTACGCGGACATGGAGGCAGGCCAGTGACCACCGAGCGCGTCAACCCGCCCGACCTGTCCCCGCCCACCGGCTTCTCCCACGCGGTCGTCGCCACCGGCTCGCGCGTCGTGTTCCTGGCCGGGCAGACCGCGCTCGACGCCGACGGCAAGGTGGTCGGGGAGACGCTCACGGAGCAGTTCGAGCGGGCGCTCACGAACCTGCTGGCCGCGCTCGCGGCGGCCGGCGGCGCTCCGGCCGACCTCGCGCGGGTCACCGTCTACGCCACGGACGTGGCGGCGTATCGCGCGCAGGTCGCCGAACTCGGCCGAACCTGGCGGCAGTTGGCGGGGCGAGACTACCCGGCGATGGCGGTCGTCGAGGTCGTACGCCTCTGGGACGAAGAGGCCATGGTGGAGCTGGACGGGTTCGCGGTACTGCCGTAGGGCGTGCTCACGCCGCCATGGCGAGCCGCTCGGCCGGTACCCGCTGCGGTGCGACGACGCGGCCGTCGGGCAGCAGTTCACCGCTGTCGTCGAAGACGATCGCCCCGTCGCAGAGCAGGCTCCAGCCCTGCTCGGGGTGTGCGGCCACCACATGGGCGACGCGGCTTTCGGAGGAAGGGCACGAAGGCTGGTGGTGGGAACACATGGCGCACCTCCACATGGGGCGGACGAGCCGTGTGCGTCGTCCATATGGGTAGACCATCCTCCCGTCCCGCAGTGTCGATTCTGCGGCTCCGCCGCGGGCATCGGAACGGCCCGCCGTGAACCGTGACAACACGCGGACAACTCTCTGACCGATCCACGAAGGTCGGGGCGGACTCGCCACCGAAGGGGTGACGATCACGCCCATAAGCACACCGGCCCGGTACCAGTGGAGGCCCCCACTCCGCCCACCGGGAGGTCATCCCATGCCCCTGCGCCCCGCTCTCGCCGCCGCCACCGGCGCCGCGCTGCTCCTGCTGGCAGCCGCGCCCTCGGCCCTCGCCGACTCCGACGTCACCGCCGAGCCCAAGGAGACCGTGACGGTCGACAAGACGGTCCGTATGGCCACGGACGGCACCGTCACCGTCAGCGGCACCTACCGGTGTGCCGACAGCAAGGGCCCCGTCTTCGTGAGCGCCTCCGTCGGCCAGAAGTCCGCCACCACCCGGTACGCCATCGGCGGCACCCTCGCCGTGTGCGACGGCAAGAAGCACCGCTGGGAGAACAAGAGCAGGACCTCCTCGGCCACCCTCAAGCACGGCAAGGCGGACGTCGAGGCCACCGTCGTGGAACTCCGCCCCGCGGACGACCTGGGCGGCCTGCCCCTGCCCCACTTCCACGCGACGTCGAAGAAGGACATCACCCTGACGAAGGCGTGACGGCGGCCCTCACGACCGGGCACCCCAGCACACCCCGCTCGCGCGCGCTCTCTCTCCCCCCCCCGCAGTGCGTCGCGCCCCTCCCCGACCGGAGGGGCGCGACGCCGTACCGCGAGGTCAGGACGACACGGCCGCCGCGCGGCGGACCAGGTCCAGCGCGATGTCGGTGATCATGTCCTCCTGGCCGCCCACCATGCCCCGGAGGCCCACCTCGACGAGGATGCCGCGGGTGTCCAGGCCGTAGCGGGCCGCCGCCGTCTCCGCGTGCCGCAGGAAGCTGGAGTACACGCCCGCGTAGCCGAGGCTGAGGGTCTCGCGGTCCACCCGGACCTCACGGTCCTGCAGCGGACGTACGAGGTCGTCGGCCGCGTCCATCAGGGGGAACAGATCACACATGTGGTCCCAGCCCATGAGGTCGGCGACCGCCACGAACGCCTCCAGGGGACAGTTGCCGGCCCCGGCGCCCTGCCCGGCGAGGGAGGCGTCCACCCGTACCGCGCCGCTCTCCACGGCGACCACGGTGTTGGCGACGCCCAGGGCGAGGTTGTGGTGGGCGTGGATGCCGAGCTCGGTCTCCGGGGCGAGGACGTCGCGGTAGGCGCGGAAGCGGTCGCGGACGCCGTCCATGGTGAGACGGCCGCCGGAGTCGGTGACGTAGACGCAGTGGGCGCCGTAGGACTCCATCAGCTTGGCCTGGCGGGCGAGTTCGGCCGGCTCGGCCATGTGGGACATCATCAGGAACCCGGCGACGTCCATACCCAGGTCGCGGGCCGCGGATATGTGCTGGGCGGCTATGTCGGCCTCGGTGCAGTGGGTGGCGACGCGTACCGAGCGGACGCCCAGGGCGTGCGCCTGCCTGAGGTCGTGCAGGGTGCCGATGCCGGGGAGGAGCAGGGTGGTGGGCACCGCCTGCCGGGCGGCGTCCACCACGGCCTCGATCCACTCCCAGTCGGTGTGGGTGCCGATGCCGTAATTGATGCTGGAGCCTGACAGCCCGTCGCCGTGGGCGATCTCGATCGCGGCGACGCCCGCCGCGTCCAGCGCGGCGGCGATGGCACGGGCCTGGTCGACGGTGTAGCGGTGCCGGACGGCGTGCATGCCGTCCCGCAGGGTCACGTCCTGGACGTACAGACGGGTCATCGGGAGGCCACCTCCGTGGCGCGGTGGTGGGCGGCCATGCGCTCCGCGGTGCGCAGCGCGGCCGAGGTCATGATGTCGAGGTTGCCGGCGTACGCCGGGAGGTAGTGCGCGGCGCCCTCGACCTCCAGGAAGACGGACACCTTCAGCGCGTCGCCGCCGCCCGGGGCGAGGGCGCGCAGCGGGTCGTCGGACGGCACCTTCTCGAACTGCACCTTCTGCTTCAGCCGATAGCCGGGTACGTACGCCTGCACCCGCCCGACCATCTCCTCGACCGACGCGGTGACGGCCTCGGTCGCGCAGTCGGAGACCAGGCAGTGCACGGTGTCCCGCATGATCAGCGGGGGTTCGGCCGGATTGAGGACGATGATCGCCTTGCCGCGCGCGGCGCCGCCGACCCGCTCGACGGCGGAGGCGGTGGTCTCGGTGAACTCGTCGATGTTGGCGCGGGTGCCGGGGCCGGCCGAGCGGGACGCGATGGACGCGACGATCTCGCCGTAGTGGACGGGCGTGACGGCGCTGACCGCGGCCACGATCGGGATGGTGGCCTGGCCGCCGCAGGTGACCATGTTGACGTTCGGGGCGTCGAGGTGGGCGTCGCCGTTGACCGGCGGCACGACGTACGGGCCGAGGGCGGCCGGGGTGAGGTCGACCAGGGTGCGGCCGAGCGGGCGCAGCACCTCGTCGTGGTGGCGGTGTGCGCCGGCCGAGGTGGCGTCGAAGACGATCTCCACATCGGCGAACTCGTCCAGCGCGACGAGGCCTTCGACGCCTTCGTGGGTCGTGGCGACCTTCAGGCGGCGGGCGCGGGCCAGACCGTCGGAGGCCGGGTCGATGCCGGCCAGCGCGGAGATCTCCAGCGACTCCGACAGCCGCAGGACCTTGATCATGAGGTCGGTTCCGATGTTGCCGGAGCCGATGACGGCGACCTTGGTGCTCACAGCGCGCCCCCTGCCTTCAGCAGGCTCGCGTCCTGCGCGAATCCGACGCGTACGGACCCCAGTGCGGAGATATGTGCCTCGAACACATCCCCCGGCGCGGCGGGCACCATGGGGCCCAGCGCGCCGGTCAGCACCAGGTCGCCCGCGCGCAGCGGATCGCCCCGCTCGGCGAGCGCCGAGGCCAGCCACACGGCGGCGTTGAGGGGGCTGCCCAGACAGGCGGCGCCGGAGCCCTCGGAGACGGTCTCGCCGCCCCGTGTCATGGTCATCGTCACCGTCCGCAGGTCGACGGCGGTGAGCGGTACGGGGGTCGCGCCCAGGACGTACAGGCCGCAGGAGGCGTTGTCGGCGACGGTGTCGACCAGGGAGATGTCCCAGCCCGCGATACGGCTGTCCACGATCTCCAGCGCCGGCAGCGCGAAGTCGACCGCGCGCAGGACGTCGACGACCGTGCACTCCCGCTCCGGCAGGTCCCGCCCGAGCACGAGCGCGACTTCGGCCTCCACCTTCGGCTGGAGCAGCCGGCCGGCCGCCACCTCGCCGCCGTCCGGCACGGCCATGTCGGCGAACAGTGCGCCGAAGTCGGGCCGGTCCACGCCGAGTTGGCGCTGTACGGCCACGGAGGTCAGGCCGATCTTGCGGCCGACGATCCGCCGTCCGGCGGCCAGACCGCGCCGGACGCCCAGCTGCTGCACGGCGTACGCGGTCTCCAGGTCCCCGCCGTCGTCGAACAGATCACGCACGGGAGGACAGGCGGTCCCGGTGCGGGCGGCGTCCGCCAGCAGGTCGGCGGCCTTGACCACGGCCGGTGGGGCGGCGTCCGGGTGGGCGCCGTCGAGTGCGGTCGACACGGGATACCTCCGGGAAGGGGAAGGGGAAGGGGAAGCGGAAAGGGAAGGGGAAGCGGAAAGGGAAGGGGAAGAGGGAGGGGAAGGAGAAGCGGCGGGGACTGACATCGATACGTCGATATAGACAGGGTCTTCGCCAAGCGACAAGCTTTGTTCCGTGACACGGAACGGCGCAGGCGGCAACATGCTGGAAAAGGCCGCGAACATTCTGGAGTGCTTCAGTCCGAGCGGCGGGTCGTACCGTCTGTCGGAACTTTCGGAGCACACCGGGCTACCCAAGCCCACGGTGCACCGGCTGGCGGCCGATCTGGTGCGGCTGGGGTGGCTGGAGCGCTCGGGGAACCGGTACCGGCTCGGGGCCAAGCTCTTCGAGCTCGGCTCGCTGGTGCCGCACCGGCTCGATCTGCGCGAGGCGGCCCTGCCGTTCCTCCAGGACCTGTTCGAGGCCACCCGCGAGACCGTCCACCTCGGCGTGCGGGAGGGCATGGACGTCGTCTACCTCGAACGCATCCACGGCCACGAGGCCCTCCAGCTGCCCTCCCGTATCGGCGGCAGCCTGCCGCTGACCTGCACCGGCGTCGGCAAGGCCCTGCTGGCGTTCTCGGGTGCCGAGCTGACCGAGGAGGTGCTGTCCCGGCCGCTGCCGAGCCTCACGCCCCACTCGATCACCGACCCGAACCGGTTGCGTATGGCCCTGGAGAAGATCCAGGTCTCCGGCCTGGCCTACGAGGAGCAGGAGGCCACCCTCGGCGTGGCCTGCATCGCTGCCCCCGTCTTCGCCGGCGGCAGCACGGTCGCCGCCCTCTCGGTGGCGGTGCCCCGCTCCCGTTTCAGCCCCGCCCAGCTCGCGCCCGCCGTACGGACGGCGGCATTGGGGCTGTCCCGTGTCCTGCGCGGGGCTGGCTGACACGCCTGCCGACGCGCTCTGCCGACGCGCCTGCCGACGCGCTCTGCCGACACACCTGCCGACACGCCTGCCGACACACCGGCGGGCGCGGCCGGCCGTACGGCTTGGAGCCGTTCGGCCGGAGTCGCCCGCGCGGGCGGCGTAACGTCGTCAGTGTGGAGCCCACGGCCCGCGGTCTTCTGTCGCGCGCGGCGCACGAGCTCGGCTCGCGAGCGGACGAGCTCAGAGCCGAGCTGGAACAGTGCCTGCGACGCGAACTTCCCGCGCTGTGGGAGGACCCGGACGTTGCCCGGATGGCCTCCGACAACGTCGCCGAGCACCTCGTCGCCGCACTGTTCGGCATCGAACACGCCATCGACCCGGAGCTGATCGAGCCCCCGGCCGCCGACGTGGAACGCGCCCGGGGTCTGGCCCGGCACGGCACCCCCCTGAGCACCATGCTGCGCGCCTTCCGGCTGGCCCAGGGGCTTGTCATCGACCGCCTGATCGTGGAGCTGCCCCGGCTCAGCGACGATCCCGAGCAGGTCAGCGCCGCGGCACGCGAGCTCATCACCGTGTCGACCACCTACGTGGACCGGGTGTCGGAACAGGGCGTCGTCGCCTTCCAGGAGGAGCGGGACCGCCGGCTGCGCTGGCGCTCGGCCATGGTGAACGAGGCGGGCATGCGCATCGGCACCACCCTCGACATCGCCCGCACCGCCCAGGAACTGGCGGACCTCGCCACCGAACACTTCGCCGACCTGGTCACCGTCGACCTGCTCGACGCCGTGCTCCGGGGCGAGGACTGCGCGGGGGAGGGGCCACATGTGCTGCGCCGGATGGCGTGGGGCGCGGGGGTCGGTGGCGGACCGGCGCCGAAGGCCGAGGACGAACCGGACGCCCCGGCCGGGGTGGGGCGGACACCGAAGAGCGGGCCGGGGTCGCCGGCCGGAGTCAGCTCGGTACCGGAGGCCTCGGTTGAGGCAGGTGCCGCGCCGGAGGCCGGGCCGGTGTCGCGGGCGTCGGCCGGGGCTGGCTCGGTTCCGGAGGCTTTGGTTGAGGGAGGTGCCGTGTCGGAGGCCGGGCCGGTGTGGCGGGCGTCGGCCGGAGCCGGCTCGGTTCCGGAGGCCTCGGTTGAGGGAGGTGCCGTGTCGGAGGCCGGGCCGGTGTGGCGGGCGTCGGCCGGGGCTGGCTCGGTTCCGCAGGCGTCCGTCGAGGCCGGGGCCGTACCGGAGGCCGGGCTGGGCCGGGAGACGTCGGCCGGGGCCGGCCCGGCGCCCCAGGCCGTCGGGGGGCCGGAGGCGCCGGCCGGGGTCTGGTCCGACACGGCCATCGCGCTGCAGCAGCTCCACACCTGCCCCCACGGATCACCCTCGGCGTACGCCCTGGCCACCGGGCGGCCGTCCCGGCACCAGTACGGCGGGGCGGCCCCGGACGCCGGGAGCAACTCGACGCTGGTGGTGCCGTTGCGGGCGCGGGGGACGACGTTGGGGGTGGCCGTGTTCCACCGGTACGGTCGTCCCGCCCGCTACGACGAGGAGGATCTGCTCCTCGCGCAGGAGATCGCCGCGAGGGCGGCGGTCGCCGTCGACAACGCGTGCCGCTACACGCAGGCCCGCGCCACCGCCCTCACCCTCCAGCGCAGCCTGCTCCCGCGCCACGCGCCCCGGCAGTCGGCCGTGGACGTCGCCTACCGCTATCTGCCGGCCGGCTCCGACGCCGGGGTGGGCGGCGACTGGTACGACGTCATCCCGCTGTCCGGCGCACGGGTGGCCCTCGTGGTGGGTGACGTGGTCGGCCACGGCATCCGTGCCGCCGCCACCATGGGCCGCCTCAGGACCGCCGTACGCACCCTGGCCGACATCGACCTGCCGCCCGACGAACTCCTCACCCACCTCGACGACGTCGTCCTGCGCCTGTCCGCCGAAGCGTCCACGGGCGCCGACAGCGACAGCGACAGCGACGGCGACGGTGACGCCGGGCCCGAACCGGACCCCCACTCCGACGCCGAGACCGGCGGAGACCTCGGGGCCACCTGCCTGTACGCCGTCTACGACCCCGTCTCCCGCCGCTGCACCCTGGCCCGCGCCGGCCATGTGCCGCCCGCCGTGGTGATCCGGGACGGAACGGTGGACATCCTGGAACTGCCGCCCGGCCCGCCGCTCGGCCTGGGCGGACTGCCCTTCGAGACGGTGGAGGTCGAGCTGCCCGAGGGCAGCCTGATCGCCCTGTACACGGACGGCCTGATCGAGGCCCGCTCCCACGACGTCGACGCCGGCCTCACGACCCTGCGACAGGCCCTCTCCCACCCGGCGCCCTCGCTGGACGCCGCCTGCGACCACGTGCTGGAAGCCCTGCTGCCGTCCAGCGGCCTGCGACCGGACGACGACATCGCCCTGCTCCTCGCCCGTACCCGGGTGCTCGGCGCCGACCGGGTCGCCACCTGGCACCTGGACGCCGACCCCGAGGTCGTGGCCCGGGCCCGCTCGGACGTCGCCCGGCAACTGGCCGACTGGGGCCTCGCGGAACTCGACTTCACCGCCGAACTCGTCGTCAGCGAACTGCTCACCAACGCCATCCGCTACGGACGGCCCCCCATCAGCCTGCGCCTCATCCATGACCGCACCCTCCTGTGCGAGGTCTCCGACGCCAGCAGCACCACCCCGCACCTGCGCCGGGCCCGCGTCTTCGACGAGGGCGGCCGCGGCCTCCTCCTCGTCGCCCAGCTCGCCACGCAGTGGGGCACCCGGCACGCCCGGCGCGGCAAAACGGTCTGGGCCGAACTGAACGAGTCCGCCGCGTTTCCGGTGCCGGTTCTCGAATAGACGGGGTGGGCCTCGGTGCCGGTGGTGGCGACGGCCTCCTCGGCTTCGGCGCTAGGGCTGGAGAAGCCTGAAGACGAGACGCGCGCCGGCTCGCCGCGCCGAGTGCCGCAGCCGGACCGGGAGCGGACGGGACGGGGCCGGTGCGGGGGTGCCGTCGGCCAGGCGGGGGAAGAGGGCTTCGGCGTTGGCACGGTTGACGGCCGCGAGGGTGCGGGCGTCGACGCCGTCGTCGAGGCCGCTTGCGAAGTACTGGCCGGCGGCCGCGGGCGCGAAGGGCCAGTCGCTGCCGAACAGGACGTGTCCGGGGCGGGCGAACGCCAGCAGGGTGGGCAGCGCGGCGGGGCTGGAGGAGAGCGCGGTGTCGAAGTGGAAGCCGCGGAAGTCGTCCAGGATGTCGAGCGGGCTGCGTCCGGAGTCACTGGCCAGGGCGACGGCCATGCGATGGGAGGCGTACGGCAGGAAGCCGCCCGCATGGCTGAGGACGAACCGGATGTTCGGGTAGCGGCGCGGGACGCCGTTGCGTACGAGGAGATAGGCGGCGCGCGTCGTGTCGAGCAGGAAGTCGGCGGCGAACGGCGGGATGCCGTCGACGGCGGCGGCCGGGAGGTCGGCCGGGTGGACGAACACGACGGCGCCGTGCTCGTCGAGGGCCCGCCACAGGGGGTCCTGGCCGTCGGCGCCGAGGTAGGGCCCCTGGTTGTTGGCGAGCAGCGTGACCCCGTCGGCGCCCAGCTCGGCCAGTGCCCGCTCGGCCTCCGCGGCCGACGCGACGACGTCGGGCATGGGCAGCGTGGCGAACCAGCCGAAGCGGGCCGGGTGTTCGGCGGCGAGGCCGGCGGAGTACTCGTTGAGCCGCCGGGCCAGGCGGACGGCCTCGACCGGGTCGGACAGGAAGCCCGTCCCGGGGGTGGACAGGGAGAGGATCGCCGTCTGCGTACCCAGCAGATCCATCACCTCCAGCGCGGCACCGGCACCCCACTCGGGCAGCGCCCGGCCACCCGGCTCGGCGATGCCGGCCTGGGCGAGGACATCGCGGTAGAAAGGCGGAACGAGGTGCTGGTGGACGTCGATCCGACGGGACGGCTTGCTCATGGTGCGGCCTCTCGGCTCTCTCGTGGCCTCTCGGCCCGCTCGTGTCTGGGAGATCGGAAACGCCCGCCCGCCACCGGCGCCTGCGCACCGACCGGTTGACGAGGAGCGAGGCGGGGGGCCTCCGGCATGCGGTGGGCTCGTGTCCGGTGACCTGCCCGGGCCATGTGCCGGGCCCGCGCCGGGCCGCCTCCTCGCGCTGTACGTGGTCAGGCTCAACCCTCGCTCCTCGCCGCCATGCGGACGGCCGCCTCGTGGACCAGCCGCGCGTGCAGCTCGAACATCGCCACCAGGTCGACGCGGTCGCCGCTCACCTCGTGGTGCACGAACAGCCCGTCGGCACCGGCCACGGCATACGTGGCGAGGGTCTGCACGACGTCCTCGTCGAGGGCGCGGAAGAGGGTGGTGATCGTCTCCTCTATCCGCTGCCGGGAGATGGCGCGGACCTGGAGGAACACGGTCCGCCCCCGGCGTTCCTCCGGGCGCCGCTCCAGGCACTTGACCGTCCCTGACGTCGAGCTTACCGTAGCGAACATTCCAATTGGAGTAAACGCTACAGCAACAGCCGACAGGGACGACAGTGCCGCGACAGGGACGACAGTGAGGTGGCCTGGTGAGTGAGATCAGCGCCGGCAGCAGGGCCGAGGACAAAGCCGACGGCAGCGCGTACGACAGCCCGTACGACGTGGCGGTGATCGGCTACGGGCCCACGGGGGTGACCGCCGCGAACCTGCTGGGCGCGGCGGGCCTGAAAGTCGTCGTCGTGGAGCGCGACGCCGAGGTCTTCTCCCGGGCCCGGGCGATCTCCACCGACGAGGAGGTCCTGCGGATCTGGCAGCGCGTCGGCATGGCCGAACGGCTCAAGCAGGACATGCTGGCCGACCGGCCCCTCGACTTCGTCGACGCCCGAGGCCGCGCCATCCTCAGCGCCCACCCCGCCCCGCGCGGCCACGGCCATCCACCGCAGATGTTCATCTACCAGCCCGCGCTGGAACAGGTCCTGCGCGAGGGCGTCGACCGCTACCCGAACGTCGAGGTACTGCTGCGGCACGAGTGCCTGCGTCTGCGCCAGGACGCCGACGGGGTGGAACTCACCCTGGTGGGCACCGGCGACGACTCCGTACGCCGGCTGCGCGCGCAGTACGTCATCGCGGCCGACGGCGGCTCCAGCCTCACCCGCGCACAGCTCAACGTCGGCTACGAGGGACGGACGTACGAGGACCGCTGGGTCGTCATCGACACCAAGATGATCGAGCCGTGGCCCGACCACGACCGGCTGCGCTTCCGCTGCGACCCGGCCCGCCCGGCGGTGGACTGTCCGACCCCGCTGGGGCACCACCGGTGGGAGTTCCCGATCCTGCCGGGCGACGACGAGGCACGCCTGACCACCGACGACGCGATCCACGCGATGGTGTCCCGGTACGGCATCGGCAGGGACCAGATCAAGATCCTGCGCGCCACCGTCTACAGCCACCACGTCCGCTTCGCCGCCCGCTTCCGCGTCGGCCGCGTCTTCCTCGCCGGGGACGCCGCCCACGCGATGCCGCCGTGGATCGGCCAGGGCATGGCCGCCGGGGTGCGCGACGTGGCCAACCTGTGCTGGAAACTCGACGCCGTCGTACGCGGCGAACTGCCCGAGTCGGTGCTCGACAGCTACGAGACGGAGCGCAAACCGCACGTCAAGGAGATCACCAGGCGGGCCGTGTTCGTCGGCCGGATCATCACCGACCGGCGGCTCGCCGTCACCCGGGTCCGGGACGCCGTACTCGCGGCCGTGAACCGCATACCGGGCGTCGCCCGCCGGCTGCAGGACTCCCACTGGATCCCCGCCGCCCACTACGCCGACGGCTTCCGGGCCCGCCCGCGCGCCAAGGCCACCGGACACCAGCTCCCCCAGCCCTGGGTGACCGGCCCCGACGGCAGCCGGGCCCGCCTGGACGACGTACTGGGCGGCCGCTGGCTGCTCCTGCACAGCACGCGGGACACCCCGCAGCCCGTCTGGGACCGCTCCGGCGTCCCCTCCCTGACCGTCCTGCCGGCCGGCGCACGTCCGGCGCCGGGCGCGGTCGTCGACGACGACGAGGTGCTGCTGCCCTGGCTGACCGAGCACCGCGCCACCACCGTCGCCCTGCGCCCGGACGCCTACGTCTACGCCGCCGCCCCCTGGGGCGCCCAACTCCCGCCGCCCCCGGCCGGGTTCGCCCCGGCACCGCACCCGACCGCGACCACCGCCCCGTGAGGACCACACCATGACCACGCAGACCGACCTGCCCGCGATGCAGGAGTACACGACCGACGTCGGCGGCAGGCACATCTTCGTCGCCGAGACCGGCCAGGACGCGCCCGTCCTGCTGCTGCACGGCGGCGGCCCCGGCGCCTCCGGCGTCGCCAACTACACCCGGAACATCGCCGAGCTGGCCAAGGAGTACCGGGTCATCGTCCCCGACCTGCCCGGATACGGCCGCAGCACCAAGGGCCTCGACCTCAGCGACCCCTTCGGCTCCCTGGCCGCCGGCATCCGCGGCCTGCTCGACCGACTCGGCCTGGAGAAGGTTCACTTCGTCGGCAACTCCTACGGCGGTGCCTGCGCCCTGCGCCTGGCCCTGGACACCCCCGACCGGGTCGAGCGCATGGTCCTCATGGGCCCCGGCGGCATCGGCACCACCCGTGCCCTGCCCACCCCGGGTCTGAACTGCCTGCTGGACTACTACAACGGCGAGGGACCGACCCGGGCGAAACTGGAGAAGTTCATCCGCCACTACCTGGTCTTCAACGCCGCCGACGTGCCGGACAGCGTCATCGACGCCCGCTACCGGGACAGCATCGACCCGGAGGTGGTGGCGGACCCGCCGCTGCGGCGCCCCAAGTCGCTGGGCGCCCTGTGGAAGATGGACTTCACCCGCGACAAGCGCCTCGCCCGGCTGCCCGTGCCGACCCTGGTGCTGTGGGGCTCCGCCGACAAGGTCAACCGGCCCGGCGGCGGCCGGATGCTCGCCGACCGGCTCCCCAACGGCGACCTCTACATGGTCGCCAACACCGGGCACTGGGTGCAGTTCGAACGCGCCGAGCTCTTCAACCGGCTCTGCGCCGACTTCCTGGCCGGCCGCCGATGACTACACACCAGGGTTACCAGGGCTACCAGGGTTACCAAGGCCACCAGGGCCACCAGGGCCACCAGGGCTACCAGGGTTACCAGGGTTACCAGGGTTACCAGGGCCACGACGCCCCGTCCGTCTTCGGCGCGGTCCACCTCGGCTACATCGTCGTCGAGACCAACCGCTTCGCCGACTGGCGCCGCTTCGGCACCGAGGCCATCGGCATGCACCACGACGACCTCGACACCGGCCTGATGCGCTTCCGGCTCGACGACCACGAGTGCCGCTTCCTGCTGCGGCGCGGACCCGCCGAGGACGTCGTCGCCATCGGCTGGCACCTCGACGACCACACCACCTTCGAGCAGATCGAGGCCCGCGTCCGCGCCCACGGCGTCCCCGTCGTCGAGGGCACCGCCGAGGAGGCGCGAATGCGCGGCGTCGAACGCCTGCTGCGCTTCCCCGGCCCCAAGGGCATCACCCAGGAGATCTACACCACCCCGGTCCTCTCCCCGCAGCCCCTGCGGATGCTGGCCTCCGGCTGGGTCACGGGCGACTCCGGCATGGGCCACGTCGCGATCACCTCGGCCAGACCGACCCTGATGCGCGGCTACTTCAACACCGTCTTCGACGCCCGCGTCACCGACTACATCGACGAGACGATCAGCGGCGTCAAGCTCAAGATCCGCTTCCTGCGCGTCAACGAACGCCACCACTCCATCGCGATAGCCGCCGTCCGGGGCCTGCCCGTCGACCCGGTCCGCACCCGCGTCCAGCACCTCAACGTCCAGGTCGCCACCCTGGACGACCTCGCCCGCAGCTACGACCGGGTGCACGAACTCGGCTTCGACATGGCCCTGTCCGTCGGACAGCACACCAACGACAAGGAACTCTCCTACTACGCCCGCACCCCCTCGGGCTTCGAGTGGGAGGTCGGCTGGAACCCCGTCGTCATCGACGAGACCACCTGGGAACCCAGCACCCACCAGGGCATCAGCATCTGGGGCCACACCCCGGTCGGACAGACAATCGCCGACAAGCTCGACCAGTTCCGCCTCGGCGCCCGCTCCCTCACCCGCCCCGAGAAGACCGTCAAGGCCCTCAGCGGCGCCGGCATCCCCGACGACTGACCTGCCCCGACGACTGACCTTCACCGACGACTGACCTCCACCGAGGCCCGACTCCCGGCCCCGCACGACCCACCACCGCCGCCCGCATGACGCCGTATCAGCCATGCCCTGCCCGCGAAGGCGAGTCGGCGAGGCCTCACGCCTGTTCGGAGCGGAGGGCGACGGCCCGAAGGAGGGCGCGTCGGCAGGCCTGGACGGCGGGGTGCCGGCCGCGGCCGCGGCGTACGACCGTGAAGATGCGACGGCTGCGCTGGCCGCGGGGGAGTGGCCGCAGCGCGACCGTCGGGGGCTGTCCGCTCCAGACGAGGCCGGGCAGGAAGGCCGCGGCGTGTTCCTGTTCGACCAGGCGCTGGTGGAGCAGCAGGTCGGTGGTCTCGAACCGTACGTCGGGTTCGAACCCGGCGTTGCGGCACAGGGTCATGGCCCAGTGCCGGGCGGCCGTGCCCTCGGGTTCCATCACCCACGGATGCTCGGCGAGGGAGCGCAGCGTCGCCGTCGGACCGTTGCCGTCCGGGGTGCGGGCCGTCCTCGGCAGGGCGAGGTGCAGGGGGTCGTCGAGGAGGTCTTCCTGTTCGAGTTCGGCGGGCCGGGGGTTGGGGTTGCCCGGGTACTCCTCGGCGAGGACGAGGTCGAAGTCACGGGCCTGCAGGGCGGGCAGGGCCGTTTCGGGCTCCATGTGCGTGACGTGTACGCGCAGGCGCGGATGCTGGTCGCGCAACAGGCCGAGCGCGGCCGGGACCAGGGCCAGGGCGGCGGTCTGGAACGAGGCGAGGCGCAGGGTGCCCGTCAGGTCGCTGAGGGAGGCGGCGATGTCGGCCTCCGCGCGCTCCAGGCGTTCGAGGACCGCCTCGGTGTGGGCGACCAGGATCTCGGCCTGCTCGGTCAGCCGCACCCGCCGCCCGACCGGTTCCAGCAGCGGCACACCGACCTCGGCCTCCAGTTGGGAGAGCTGCTGGGAGACGGAGGAGGGGGCGTAGGACAAGGCGGCGGCGACGGCGGCCAGGGTGCCGCGATGCTTGAGCTCGCGCAGCAGACGCAGCCGGTGCAGATCGAACATGGCGGCCCCGAATCATCGTTCTTCTTGACGGGTATAGGTCGGAAACGTTCGCTGGACCGATTATAGAAAGTGCCGCACTCTGAACCTGTGCCTGAGACTCCCTCCTCCCCCTCCTCCCCCTCCTCCGCTCCCTCTCCTCGTACGCCGCTGTCGTGGCTTGCCCGACCCGGCGCCCGCACCTGGCGGTGTGGACCCGCCCCCGTCGCCGCGGTGCGCGACTTCCACGCCGCGCTGCCCGCCTACGCACCCACCCCGCTGACCGAACTACCCGCCCTGGCCAACGAGTTGGGAGTCGGCCGGGTGTTCGTCAAGGACGAGTCGTGCCGTCTGGGGCTGCCCGCGTTCAAGGCGCTGGGCGCGTCCTGGGCGGTCCACCGCACCCTCACCGAGCGGACTGTGAACGGTGAGGAACCGAGCCCGGCCACCCCGGCCACCCCGGTCGCCCCGGTAACCCCGGTAACCCCGGTAACCCCGGTCACTCTGGTGACCGCCACCGACGGCAACCACGGTCGCGCCGTGGCCCGCACGGCCCGTCTGCTGGGGCAACGCGCCCACGTGTTCGTCCCCCGGGGCGTACATCCGCAGGCCGTCGCGGCCATCGTCGCCGAACAGGCGCGGGTCACCGAGGTCTCGGGGCCGTACGACGAAGCCGTACGCCTGGCGGCCGAGGCGGCTGCCGCGCCGGACGCGGTCCTGATCCAGGACACCGCCTGGCCGGGCTACGAGCAGATCCCGGGGTGGATCGTCGAGGGCTACTCCACCCTCTGCGCCGAGATCGACGAACAACTGGCGACCGAAGGCGTCGTGGCAGGCCCCGACCTCGTCGCCGTACCCGTGGGAGTGGGGTCCCTGGCCCAGGCCGTGATCACCCACTACCGCAGTCGCCCCACCCCGCACGCCCCGGCGCTGCTGTCGGTGGAGCCGCAGGCCGCGCCCTGCGTCCTGGAAAGCCTCACCCGCGGCACCCCCGTCAGCGTCACCACCGGCGAAACCACCATGGCCGGCCTGAACTGCGGCACCCCGTCCAGCATCGCCTGGCCCTACCTGCGCGACGGCCTCGACGCCGCGGTCGCCATCACGGACCCCGACAGCGCCCGCGCGGCCGCCCGCCTCGCGGCCCTGGGCGTCTCCTCCGGCCCCTGCGGCGCCGCCGCGCTCGCCGGTCTGCACGCGGCGCTCACCGGTGAGGGCGCCGAGGAACGCCGTACGGCACTGGGGCTCGGGCCGGCCTCAGTGGTCGTCCTGCTGAACACCGAGGGCACGGCGGCCACGGCATCCGCCTGACCACTGCCCACGTCCCCACCACACCCCAGAGGCCCTCATGCTCCCCGACTCCGACCCCACCCGTCTGCTGGCCCGCCTGATCACCATCGACTCCGTCAACCCGGACCTGGTCCCCGGAGGCGCCGGCGAGACCGTCATCGCCGACTTCTGCGGCGGGTGGCTGGCCGACCACGGCTTCGAAGTACACCGCCTGGAAAGGCGCCAGGGCCGGCCTTCGCTCGTGGCGGTGGCCCGTGGCACGGGGGGTGGCCGTTCCCTCATGCCCCGAGAAGACACCCCATGACGGCCCACGACGACGCCCGTACCGCCGTGGCCCGGATGATGGCCGCGGTGGAGGAGTCCGATCCCGCCTCGCATCCCGCTCTCGCCGCGGGCAGCACCGGGAGTCGGCGTTCCGGAGCCCGTCGGGCAACCTGCAGGTCCGCACGTCGTCGTACCGACGCTCACTCCCCACCTTCCCGAGCCCGAGCGTGCCACGGGGGCCGGCGTCGTCGTCGCGCCCGGCGGCGGCTTGCTGATGCTGTCCATGAGCGACGAAGGCGTGGCGGTCGCCGAGTGGCTCCGGGAGCGGGGGATCGCGGCATTCCTGCTGAAGTACCGTCTCGGCCACTCGGGGCCCACCCGGCCGACTTCGTCGAACGATCCGTCGCCCGGTTCGCAGGCCGGGAACCCGGGACCACCGTCGGGGCCACCATCACGAACATGGCCGACACCGTGCCCCGCCTCGCCCTCGACGACACCCGGCGGGCCCTCGCCCTCGTACGGGAACGCTCGGCCGAGTGGCATCTGAACACCGACCGGATCGGGGTGATCGGCTTCTCGGCGGGCGGCTTCCTCACCACCAACGCGGCGGCCCGCGGATGAGCCCGCCGAACGCCCCGACTTCGTCACCTGCGTCTAGGCGGCTACGCCGACGGCAGGCCCGCCCCGGACGGGGCACTCCCCTTCTTCGCTGTGGTCACCACCCACGACCCCCTGTGCGAGGGGCCACCCGTCATCGTGTCACGAGCTCTGTGGGAGTGGGCCCGGTCACCGGGAGGGGCTCTTGTTGACGCGGTGCTCCAGGTTTGCGTCGATGTCGCCGGTAGCGGCAACGTCGGCCATGACCTGACGGATGCAGGCAGCCAGGTGTCGCACACCATTCCGGGCGAGCGGGGTGTCGGGATACTGGATCCTCAGATATGTCCGGCCGCACAGCCTGTTCACCCAGATGTGCAAGCCTTGCGCTCTTCCCTCACCCAGCAGGAAGCCGGCGTTTCCGTCGCCCCATTCTCGTGCGCCGGGGGCATGCCGGAAATCGACGTAGGACACCAGGGGGAGGGTCTGTGTCACGTCCCCCAGGAGTCCGCCCAGTTCGGGGACCAACTCCATCAGTCTCATCGGTGTGATGCCGCTGAGGTTCCGCCCGCGTACGAGCGCTTTCCGGGCGCCGCCGAGGATGTCGGTGAACGTCCGGCCAGTCACGGGGAACTCCACGGGGACCGCGTTGATGAACCAGCCGTGAGCGCGCTCCCAGCGGGGTTCGTCCCTGGTGTGGACGACGGTCAGAGCCCGATAGGTCGTCTGGTCGCCAAGCCGGTGACCGCAGATGCCCAGTGCGGCGAGTACCCCGGCGGAGAATCCGGCTCCCGCCGCTTTGCACATCCGGGCGAAGGCGTCCGCCTCCGTGGCGTCGAGGAGGTCCATGGTCAGGGAGCGAGTCCGGTACATCCGGCCCGGTTCCGTGCCCAGGTCCACGGGACTGACGGGCGAGCCGGCGCGCAGGAAGTCGGCCCAGCGGGCGACCTCGGGCGCCGACGCGGTGACGAGGGCGGTGCGTTCACGGTCCAGGCGGCAGAAGTCGACGTAGGAGCCGACCTCGGGCAGGTCCGTCTCTGTGCCGGACAGTTCTGCGGTGTAGCAGGCTCGCAGTTCGTCGAAGACGTACTGCAGGGACAGCCCGTCGGTGTGGGCGTGGTCGATGGCCACGAAGACCGTTGAGCTGGACTGCCGGAGTACCGCACCGGCCGTCAGTGGCGGCCAGCGCATCGGATCGGTGGCAGGCACGAGGCGCGCTCGCAGATAGTCACGGATCGCTTCTCCGGAGTCGTAGGTGCCCAGGGGCGCGGCGACGAAGCGGACCGTGTCGGGGGTGACGGCGTGGCGGCGGAAGCCACTGCCGTCCGAGGCGAACCAGGTGAGCAGGGTGGTGTGCCGGCGTACCCAGGTGGCCAGCGCGGCGGCCATGGCACCGGAGTCGAGACGGCCGGGCAGGTCGAAGTGGACGCCCGCCCACGGGGCCTGCGGATGGCCGGCGCGGTCGTTGGCGAGACGTCGGCGCAGATGGTTCTCCTGAAGGTGGCTGGGCGGTGCGGGGTGCGGGGGAGCCGCGGCCGCGGCCGCGAGCACCGTGTCCGGTACCTGGAACTCGACGAGTTCGCCCGGCAGCGGGGTGTACTCCGGCAGCGAAGTCATCTGCATGGGGTAATGCCCGTCCCTCTCGATCGAAACACGTGACGCATCGGACGGCATTCCCGGCCGTCGTCGATGAAATCCCTTTGCGGGCAGCTTGCATATTGGACGGCTGTGCCGGAGCACAGAACCTGAGATCTGACCGATCCGACCCGCCTCGAATGCGCCAGGCGCAGCCAGCTCACCTCGTCGAAATCTTCCTCTTCATACGCGCGAACAGGGGCGATGCAACTGGAAAGATCCGGGATCCCCGACGCCGGACGTCCTGTTAACCAGGCACCCGACCTCAATTTCAAGTCAATTGCGATGGCTAACCAAGGGATGGTTGAACCTTTTCCTAACGGTTCTGTAGTGTGCTTCGGTGAGATGAGTGAGTAATTCCGTTTCATCGATGGCGGGGACATGAAGGCCGAAAGTTTCGACGTATGCGTCGTCGGTAGCGGCGCGAGCGGCTCCGTAGCCGCGCAGGAGATCGCGTCCAGTGGACTCCGCGTTCTCGTTCTGGAAGAGGGACGGAAACTGAACCCGGGTGAGTCCCTTCCCACAGTGCAGAGTGCGTGGGAGAACGCGCTCGTGCCCACACCGGGCGGCGCGCTGCGCCCCTTCGGGCGCCCCTGGAGCGCGTCGGCACTCGGCGGAGGCATGGCACTGTACGCAGGGATCTCGTTCCGATTACGCGGCGTCGACCTGGACGCCCGTGCCCATGTCGCCCCCGACGCACTGGATCCGGCGTGGCCCATCGGATACGCCGACCTGCGCCCTTTCTACGACCGCATCGAGCGATGTATCGGGGTGGCCAGGGAGCCTGGTGCGGATCCCCTGGAGCCACCCGGCCCGCCGGCCGTCATGCCCGCACATCCCTACAGCACCCAGGGCGGTCTGATCGCCGCCGCAGGCCGCCGCATCGGCTTGAGGCCCTTCCCCACTCCGCTGGCCATCAACTCCGAGCCCTACGCCGGCCGGCCGGCCTGCGTACGATGCGGCCCCTGCAACGAATACGTCTGCCCCACCGGCGCCCGCGCGAACACCTCGTCCCTGCTGTTCGACGCCGGCCTGCCGGCCGGCGCGCTCACGGTGGCGCACGGCGCCAAGGCGCTGCGGATCATCCTGAGCAACCGGCACCACGCCGGATCGGTCGAGTGGCTGGACCTGCGTACGCGCACCCGGAGGGTGACTCGCGTCCGGAGCGTCGTCCTGGCGGCCAACGCCGTCCAGTCCGCCGCCCTGCTGCTGCGCTCCGCGCAGCGGGGTGCCGAGAACGGCCTGGGCAACAGCACCGACATGGTCGGGCGTGGCTTGTCCTTCAAGATCAGCGGCTATGCGGCGGGGACGGTGGACGCGCCCGGCCCACGCCCGGTGGTCTCCGCCGACCCTGCCGCCGGCGCGTACGCGCACGTCCCCGGCGGACCGTTCTCCACGGTGGCGTTCAGCGACCACTACCTGGACCCCGACGCGCCGTCCGGCCTCGGAGGTCTCCTCTATGAGGCGAGCGACGACGAACGCGTGGTCAAGGACGGCCGCATTCGGCTGCGAGTCCACTTCCTTGCCGCTGATCAGCCCATGCGGGACAACTCGGTGCGCCTGGCCCGCGAGCGCGGCCCGTTCAACCTGCCCCGCCTCGTCATCCACTATGTGACGCATCCGCTGGACAAGCGCCGTCTCGGATACCTCTCCCGGCGGGCTTCGGAGCTGCTGGCCAAGGCCGGGGCCGACGACATCCGCTACGAGGACTCCAACTACCAGTTGGGCAGCAGGCACCTGCACGGCGGCTGCCGGGCGGGTACGGATCCCGCCCAATCCGTGGTCGATCCCTGGGGCAGGGTGCACGACCTCGACAATGTCTACGTGGTGGACGGCGGGTTCTTCCCGTACTCCGGTGGCGTCAATCCGACCTTCACCATCCAGGCGAACGCGTTGCGCATCGCGCAAAAAATCGCTCTTGACCTGCGATCGGCGGCCTCCCTCCCCGCAGCGCACCGGCGACCGGACCTGCCTGTCGCCGACTGAGCCCTGCCTGCCGCATCCGGAGACCGGCCGGAGCGCCGCTGCGTGCGACGGACACCCTCTGGACGACACCCGATCCGCCCCCCGCTCACCTCCAGCAAAGGATCTCTCCTGTGCCCAGCAGAATGTCCCAGTCCGCCGGAACCCACGGCGACTTCCTCGACCGGGCCCGTCGCTTCACCGCCTCGGAGACCTGGGATCTCGATCGCCGTCTGCCCTTGGTGCTGGACCGCGCGAATGGCGCGCAGGTATGGGACGCGGCAGGTCGCAGGTACGTGGACTTCACCTCGTGCAGCGGTGCCGCTCCACTTGGCGCGGGTCACCGGCCCGTCACGGACCGCATAGTCGCCGAACTCTCCCGCAGCGGCGGCATCCTGCCAGGACCGCTTTCCACCCTGCGCGTGGAACTCGCCGAACGGCTCGCGGCGCTCTTCCCGGTCGCCGAACGATCTGTCTTCTTCCGCACCGGCTCCTGCGCGACCACCGCCGCCGTACGGCTCGCACGGGTGCACACGGGCGCCGACACCGTACTGACCAGCGGCTATCACGGCTGGCACGACTGGCACTTACAGGACCGGGCCCCCATGGGGTTACCCGGCCGGGACCCGCAGAGCACGGACTTCCGCTACGACCTCGACCTGCTCGACGAACTGGCCACCAGGCGCGGGCCCATTGCCGCGGTGATCGTCACTCCGGAGGTCAACTTCTTTCCGGAGGAATACGCCCGCGCACTCGAAGCAGCCGTCCGCCGGCACGGTGCACTGCTGATCGTGGACGAAGTCATGACCGGCTTCCGTTATGCCGCCGGCGGCTACCACGCGGCTGCGGGCCTTTCCCCCGATCTCATCACCCTCAGCAAGGGGCTCGCCAACGGCACCGCGCTGTCCGCGGTAGCCGGCCGGGCCGAAGTGATGAACGCCTCCGAGCACACCTACCTCGGCAACACCTACCAGCGCGAGGTCACTCCGTTCGCCGCCGCCCTCGCCACCCTGGACGCGCTCGCGGACGGCACCGCGCTCGCGCGGACACGGGCGGTCGGGGACCGGCTGATCCGCGGCCTCAACGAGGTGTTCGCACGCCACTGCACGGCCGCCTGGGCCTTCGCCCACCCCACCATGTTCGACGTCCTCTTCGAGGATTCGGCGCTGGGCCATGCCTTCTGCCGACAGATGTGGAGCCGGGGCTTCCTCATGCAGTACGGCGGCCGGTTCATGCCGTCGGCGGCCACCTCCGACGAGGACGTGGATGCGGCGGTCGCCGCAGCCGACGCCGCTCTCACCGCGGCACTGGAGGAAACCGACGCTCGGTACGACGAGCTCGCTGATCGAGGGCGGCGGGACGGCGACATCCTCGCGGCGGCCGGCCGGTTCGCCGAGGAACGCTTCGTGGCCACCCGCAACGCGGTCGAGAAGTGGTTCAGCGGAGTCGACACCCGCTGACCGCCTGCCACGTCGCTGCCCACGCCGCTCCGGCAGCGCCCACGCCCACGCTTGCGTCCCCGTGCTCCTTCTTTCGTGGAGAACCATGGCCAACTCCGGCATCCCGCCCCTGTCCGAGCCGACCTTCCGCCCCCTCACCTCCGATCCCGTCCTGCTCGGCGGGGAGAACCGCTCCGGCACCACCCTGCTCAGCGTCCTGCTGGACTCGCATCCCGACCTGGTGGTGGGACCGGAGATCGACTTCCCCGAACCGCCCGACCTCGGCCCGCACATCCTTCAGGTGTGCGACCTGATGGACCGTAACGACGTACGCGTGTCCGGAACCACCAAGGAGACCATCGACCCCGAGTGGTTCGACGGCGTGCACTTCGTCGTACAGTGCGAGCGCTCCGGACTGGACCGCGAGGATCTGCGCGCCTTGGTGGCGGGCCTGATGACCGAACGCGGCAGCGACCTCTCGGCCCTGACCGACCGCTGCCGGCTCATCGACGCCATCGGCGAGCTGCGGCGTACCCGCACGGGAGCCGGACGGTGGGGCATCAAACTCCAGCGGAAGATCCAGGACATCGGGACCTACGCCGCCATCTGGCCCCGGGCTCACTTCGTCCACATCATCCGCGACGGACGCGATCTCGCCGCCTCCCACCTCAAAACCGTCCCCGACTGGGGCTATCGCACCGTCGCCGAAGCCGCGCACGGCTGGCTGGAGGTCGTCACCCGGCCACGGCAGACCGCCCCCGAAGGGCGCTATCTGGAAGTGCGCTACGAGGACCTGGTCACCCATCCCCGTGCAACCGCCGAACAGATGCTGGACCATCTGGGCGTGCCATGGGACGAGGCGGTCCTGCGCCACGCCGAACTGGAGCACGCCCTGTTCAACAACCCCTGGGGACACCCCGCGGCGGAAGCCGCCGGCAAACCCCTCTACACCGGCCGCACCGGCCGCTACCTGCAGGACCTCACTCCCGGGGAGATCGAGGAGTTCGAGCGGATCGCGGGCACGGAACTGGAACGCCTGGGCTACCCCCTGTCGTCGACGGGCCCGAGGAGCGCCGGGTGACGGCAGACGTCCGGGAACCGGCCCCAGGCGAACGCCTGCCCAGGGGGTTCCACCTCCTGCTGATCGGCCAGACGGTGTCCCTGGTCGGTTCCGCCGTGACGTTCCTGGCGCTGCCCCTGACCGCGATCGATCTGCTCGGGGCAGGGCCATTCGAAACCGGGGTGCTCCTCGCCTGCGGACGGGCTCCGTACCTGCTGTGCGGCCCGGTCGCCGGAGTCCTGGTCGACCGCCTGCCCCACCGAGTGCTCCTGATGAGCGCGAACACGGTCATGGCGGTGGCTCTGGCCACGGTGCCCATCGCTGCTCTCACGGGGCACGTCGGCCTGCCTCACCTGTACACGGCCGCGACCGTGGTGGGCACGGCGACCGTGCTCGCCGACGTGGCCTACCTCGCCTGCGTGCCCAACGTCGTGCCGCCCACCCAACTGGTGCGGGCACAGAGCAGGCTGGAGTTGGGACAGTCGATCGCGGTAGCGCTCGGTCCGCTCCTCGCGGGATGGCTGATCGGCACCTTCTCCGCACCGACCGCGATCTTCGCGGACTCCGCCTCGTTCCTCCTGGCTACGGCACTGCTCCCGTTCGTCGCCATGCGCCCGGCGGAGTACCTCCCTGCCCACGGGGCAGCCCGGGAACACGACGACGGCCGCCGTGCCCATGGCGGCATCCTCTCAGAGGCGGCCGAAGGCGCGCTGTTCGTGCTGCGCACCGCGCGGCTGCGCGCCGTCACCCTCGCCACTGCCACGCTCGTCTTCTGCTACAACGCCTACTCCGCCGTCTTCCTCCTCTACCTGACCGAACGGCTCGGATTCTCCGCTGGAGCGAGCGGTGCGGCCATGGGGATCGCCGCGGCGGGAGGCATCGCCGGGGCGCTGGCCGCCCGATCCCTCGCCCGGGGTCTGGGCCTGGGCCGCGTGCTGGTCGCGTCGCTTGTGCTGAGCGCGATCGGCGCGGTCCTCACACCGGTGGCCGCGGTGACCGGGTGGGCGGCGTTGCTCGCAGTCGCGTTGTCGCACTTCCTGCTGTGGGCCGGTCAGCAGATCTACAACGTGCACCAGGTGCCGATCCGCTACGTCCTGACACCGCGCGTCCTGCACGGCCGTGTCAACGCCAGCATCCGCACGATCGTCTGGGGCCTCGCCCCGCTGGGAGCCCTCCTCGGCGGGGCCTGCGGCGCCTGGTTCGGCACCCGGGCGACGCTGCTGCTGAGCGGAGCCGCCATCGCATTCGCCGCGGCGTGGATCGTGCGCTCCCCGCTGTGGGCGGTGCGCACACCGCAACTGGCCGGGCCGGGCACGCCACCGGCGCACAGCGAGACCGCAGCCCGTACCGAGGACCACCGCCCCTGAGGTCGTCACCTGCCCGACGACCTCCCGCACCGTCTTCTTGCCCGTGTCTCTCTTTCGAACACAAGGCTGGTCTCATAGTGAAGATCACTGACATCTCGTCACTCGACATGACGCCGGGCCGGCTGACCGTCTGGCGTGTCACCACCTCAACCACCGCCGAAGCGGCCTGGGCCGCAGACTCCCGACCTGCCTCACACGTCCAGGAAGCCCACCTCGCCCACGCCCTGGAGTCAGCAGGCGAAGGCCCCCTGCCCCCGTCCTGGCTGGGTATCGCCTTCGACCTTTCTCCTGAGCTCGACCCGGAGGCGTTCTCCACCGCTCTGCAGCAGTGGACGGACCGTCACGAAGTCCTGCGCAGCCGACTCCTTCCCTCTTCCTCCGTCACCTCGGCCGACTGGCTGCGCCGGGAGACCCTCCCGGTCGGAGTCACGATCACGCGCGCCACGGAGTACGGGGAGTTCACCGACGGTGAGGAACTGGCGCACCGCATAGAGGAGTTGTTCAACGACGAGGCGGGCCCTCTGGGCTGGCCCGGCTACGTCTGCGCCACGGTGGCGCGCCCGGGCTCCACCACCGTCCATCTCGCCGCCGACCACTCACTCATGGACGGCTACTCCATCTTCCTGACCGCCTACGAGATCCACACCCTCTACGCCGCGGCACTGTCTGCCTCGGACGCAAGGAACGACGAGGGCGGCCCGGCTGCCGCACCCCATCTGCCCCCTGCACCGAGCTACCTCGACTTCGCCGAGGCCGAGAGGTCCGCCGCCGAGGCCCTGACCGCCGACCACGACACGATCGTCCGCTGGCGCGGGTTCCTGACCGAAACCGGAGGACGGCTGCCGGAGTTCCCGATCCCGGTCAACGACGTCAGCGGCACCCCGGCAGCCCAGCCCGGCCACCACACGGCGCTCCTCGACGCATCCGCCACCCACGCCTTCGGCCGGGCATGCCGCGCCGCCGGCGGCGACATCTTCTCAGGGCTGCTCGCCTGCCTGGCCAAAGTGGGTTACGAGACGACCGAGGAGCCCGTGTTCCGCACCATGGCCCCGTTCCACACCCGAACCGATCACTACCGCTCCGCCCTCGGCTGGTACGTGGGCATGGCCCCGATCAGCTTCCCCATGGACGACGCCGACTCCTTCGAAGACACCGTCCGATCCGCGGCCCGTGGTTTGCAGGGGGTGAAGGAACTCGCCCAGACCCCCATCTCCCGGATCGAGGAACTGCTGGGCGGATCCCTCCGTGATCCGTTCATGATCTCGTACATGGATCTGCGCCTCACTCCGGGCGCCCGTGACTGGCGAGAGTGGCGCACGGTTGCTCTGCGCGCCCGCACCACCGACCCGGACGAAGTGTGCCTGTGGATCATGCGGACCCACGAGGGACTGTCCGTCAGCTACCGCCACCCCGCCACGGCCTCGGCCCGCACCGCGCTACCCCACTACGTCACCCGCGCACACCAGCTCCTGGCAACCGTCGCCGCCACCAGCCAGTGGAGGTTCTCAGCGAGTGAAGTCATCCCGGCGCCCGGACGAGCCCCATCTCGCATCGACCACGACACGCGTCCTCAGTAGCTGTTCCCTTTTCGACCTTGCTCGGTCTCACTCGAACGCGGTCGCTGCCGAGGGTCTGGCTGACGTGAGGATCATCACCGCCAATTTCGTGCTGAACCCCCGAACGCATGCCTAAAGTATGGACATTCGGATGTCCTGAGCGTCATCGAGAGGTTTTCCCCGATGAAGATCCACTATGGCCCACTTGGCTGTCCGGCACGAAGGTTCGGGAGCGCCGCCGCCGCCGTGGTTCGCGGGCGGCGTTGCCCGACGGAATTGGCCGGCGCGGAGTGGACCCGGGTCGGGCTCGATGAGGCGGTCGCAGAACTTCGTTACGGCACGGTCGGGTTCAGCGCCTGGAGGGGCGTCGGTTATCCGACTGCGGCCGCCACCTGAGGTTGCCTTCCGCGGCCATACTCTCGAAACGTGCAGAGCGGCATCGGCGTCGTGCACTACGCCCCGTACTCTTGGACGGGCCCCGGACGCACTGTCGTACGAGGCCGGTTCCGTCCCGCGCCCTGCGCGGTCCTGTAGGGAGAGATGGCGGTGTCCCCGATGCTCCCGCGGTTCGTCACCGACCCGCACTGCGGCCACCACGGGCCGCCTTCTCACCGGCTTCGCCGCCGTCCCGGCTGGTCGGCGTTGTCCAGGATCTTCGCGCAGGCTTTGCGCAGCTGATCACCCCCATGCCTGTCACCCCCCATGCTTGTCACCCCCCATGCTTGTCACCCCCCATGCCTGTCACCCCCCATGCCTGTCACCCCACATGCTTGTCACCCCCCATGCCTGGAGAAGCCTCATGCTCAATCTTGCTGTCCTGCTGGAACACACCGCACGCGAGCTGCCCGAGAGGGACGCCGTGGTGCTGGGCGGCACCCGCCTGACCTACGCCCAGGTCGACGCCCAGGCGACGCGGGTCGCCGCGGCACTCGCGGCGCGCGGCATCGGCCCCGGTGACCGGGTCGCGCTGAGCTGCCCCAACCTGCCGTACTTTCCGATCGTGTACTACGGCATCCTCAAGTCCGGCGCGACGGTCGTGCCGCTGAACGTTCTGCTCGCCGAGCGGGAGATCACCTATCACCTGCAGGACTCGGGTGCGAAGGCGTACTTCTGCTTCGAGGGTACGGACCAGCTGCCCATGGGCAAGGCGGGTCTCGCGGCGTTCGAATCGGTGCCGGACTGCGAGCACTTCGTCCTGCTCACGGCCGATCCGTCCGGTGAGACGTCGATGACGGGCGTGACGACGCTGACGGAGTTCGCCCGCGACGGACTCCCCGGCTTCGAGACCGTGCAGACCAGCGAGACCGACACGGCCGTCGTGCTCTACACCAGCGGTACGACGGGCAGGCCGAAGGGCGCCGAGCTGACGCACAGCAACATGGTTCTCAACGCGCAGCTGGCGACCCGCCTGTACGCCGCGGCACCCCACGACGTGCACCTGCTGGCGCTGCCGCTGTTCCACTCCTTCGGGCAGACCGTCCAGCTCAACGCGGGATTCTTCTCCGGTGCGACGCTGGTCCTGCTGCCGCGCTTCGAGGTGGCGGCGGCGCTGGAGCTCATGGAGCGGGAGAAGGTCACTCTCTTCGCCGGGGTGCCGACCATGTACTGGGCGCTGCTGAGCTCCCCGGACGCGGACCGTTTCGATCTGTCCGGCATCGCGGCGAACCTGCGGATCGCCATCTCCGGAGGGTCGGCCCTGCCGATGGAGGTGCTCAAGGGCTTCGACGAGCGCTTCGGAGTGCCCGTCCTGGAGGGCTACGGTCTGTCCGAGACCTGCCCGATCGCCACGTTCAACCGCGTCGACCGCCCCCGCAAGGCCGGCTCGATCGGGCTCCCCGCCTGGGGCGTGGAGGTCAGGGTGACCCGCCGCGACGGCACCGAGGCCGAGGTCGACGAACCCGGTGAGATCCGTCTGCGCGGCCACAACGTCATGAAGGGCTATCTCGGCCGCCCCGAAGCGACGGCCGAGGCGATCGACCCGCAGGGCTGGTTCAGCACCGGCGACATCGGCAGGCGCGACGCCGACGGCTACCTCTACATCATCGACCGCACCAAGGACCTCATCATCCGTGGCGGCTTCAACGTCTACCCCCGCGAGGTCGAGGAGGTCCTGCTCACCCACCCGGACGTCAGCCTCGTCGCGGTCGTCGGCGTTCCGCATGCCAGCCACGGCGAGGAGGTCAAGGCCTTCGTCGTCCGCAAGCCCGGAGCGACCGCTACCGAGGAAGACCTGGTGGCCTGGTCGAAGGAGAACATGGCGGGCCACAAGTATCCCCGGCTCGTCGAATGCCGGGAGTCCCTGCCCATGAACGCGACCGGCAAGGTTCTCAAGCGGGAACTCGCGGCGCTGCCGGCGGACTGACCGCCACCGGTCCACAGTCGGCGCTGGACCTGAGGTGCATCAAGGCGACGGTCACCGCACGGTGGCCGTCGCCTCTCGCGTGAAGACGCAACGGCCGCGGTGCGTCTGGTGCGCCGTGGATGATGACTCCGTCTTTGAAGCCGTCAGCGGGGCGGTGCCCGCGGCGTTGCCGTGGGCCGAGGCGGCCAGGACGACGCCGCCGATGATCAGCCCCAGCACGTCGACGGCCAGTGCCCGCTTGCGCCCCGGCGTTTTGCAATTGGTGTCCGGTCGGTCCCGTCGTGGCCTTCGGGACACCTGATGCCGCACGCACGGACCGGATATCGGTGATCACGAGGGACGGGCCCTCTCACCGGCGGGCCTTCTCCCGCACCTGACAGCGGAACGGTTCCTGGATCCGCTGGTCAAGACCGTCCTGGCGCCAGAGCGCGAAGGTGGAGGCCAAGCGCCGGCGGCCGAGGACCTACAACCTCCTGGTGACGGGCCGCGAGCGGAAGGCCATCAACCGGAACTACTTCAACTCGTACGTGTGGAAGCCCGCGCCGGCCACGGCGGGCGTGATCGCACGGCTGGAGGAAGGCGGCGCCGACGGTGCTCGCGTGTGGGAGCCGTCCGACCCCGGGTTCACGCTGCGGAAGTACTCCCACTTCCTGCCGCGAGCCGGCACACGGGGCAGCGCCGCCATCGACGCGATCTTCGCAGTCCCAGAGATGCCGCCGCACATCAAATGTCCCGGAAGATCTCGATCTGCGCCCCGATCGAGTTCAGCCGCTCGGCCAGATCCTCGTAACCGCGGTTGATGACATAGACGTTGCGCAGGACCGACGTCCCCTCCGCAGCCATCATCGCCAGCAGGACGACCACGGCCGGTCGCAGGGCGGGCGGGCACATCATCTCGGCGGCGCGCCAGCGGGTCGGGCCCTCGACCAGGACGCGGTGCGGGTCCAGCAACTGGAGGCGGCCGCCGAGGCGGTTGAGGTCGGTCAGGTAGATGGCACGGTTGTCGTAGACCCAGTCGTGGATCAGGGTCTTGCCGGAGGCGACGGCCGCGATGGCGGCGAAGAACGGGACGTTGTCGATGTTCAGGCCCGGGAAGGGCATGGGGTGGATCTTGTCGATCGGCGCCTCCAGCTTGGAGGGGCGGACCGTCAGGTCGACCAGTCGCGTACGGCCGTTGTCCGCGAAGTACTCGGGCGTACGGTCGTGGTCGAGGCCCATCTCCTCCAGGACCGCCAGCTCGATCTCCAGGAACTCGATGGGGACGCGGCACACCGTCAGTTCCGACTCCGTCACCACGGCGGCGGCCAGCAGGCTCATCGCCTCGACCGGGTCCTCGGAGGGGGAGTAGTCGATGTCCACGTCGATGTTCGGTACGCCGTGGACGGTGAGCGTCGTCGTGCCGATGCCCTCGACGCGGACGCCGAGCGTCTCCAGGAAGAAGCAGAGGTCCTGGACCATGTAGTTGGAGGAGGCGTTGCGGATGACGGTGACGCCGTCGTGCCGCGCGGCGGCCAGCAGCGCGTTCTCCGTCACGGTGTCGCCGCGCTCGGTCAGCACGATCGGCCGGTCGGGGCGGACGGCACGGTCGACCATGGCGTGGTACTGGCCCTCGGTCGCCGCGACGTCCAGACCGAAGCGGCGCAGGGCGATCATGTGCGGCTCGATGGTCCGCGTGCCGAGGTCGCAGCCGCCGGCGTAGGGCAGCTTGAAGTGGTCCATGCGGTGCAGCAGCGGGCCGAGGAACATGATGATCGAGCGGGTGCGTACGGCGGCCTCCGCGTCGATCGCCGCCATGTTCAGCTCGGCCGGCGGGACGATCTCCAGGTCGACGCCGTCGTTGATCCAACGGGTGCGCACGCCGATGGAGTTGAGCACTTCCAGGAGGCGGTAGACCTCCTCGATACGGGCGACCCGGCGCAGCACTGTGCGCCCCTTGTTGAGCAACGAGGCGCACAGCAGGGCCACGCAGGCGTTCTTGCTGGTCTTGACATCGATGGAACCGGACAGCCGACGTCCGCCGACCACGCGCAGATGCATCGGACCGGCGTAGCCGAGGGACACGATCTCGCTGTCCAGGGCCTCACCGATTCGGGCGATCATCTCAAGGCTGATGTTCTGGTTGCCGCGCTCGATGCGGTTGACGGCGCTCTGGGAGGTGCCGAGCGCCTCGGCCAGCTGCGTCTGTGTCCAGCCACGGTGTTGCCGGGCGTCACGGATGAGCTTGCCGATGCGTACGAGGTAGTCGTCTGCCATGAGATTGAGGTTATCTCAGATATGAGATGGGACATGCTCAGGGGGGCCGTTCGGGTGACGGGCCGTCAACGCCGCCTGGCATTACGCGTACGACGCCACCCGAAAGGTCCGGGCAAATCCATCGATGTCGTACGACGTCCGGTACTGCTGTGTGTGCGCCGCGGCCCGTGCCTGCCACCGGTGGTGATGGACCAGGAGTGCCGGTTGATGTTCAGCCGCACTCCGGGCAGGATCCGAAAGCTCTTGCGGAATGTGAGGGGCACGGATGCCTCCCTCCGAGGTCGGGTACGTACCTCTCGGTTACCCCGACTTGCCGAACTGATGGCAGCTCGTCACGGAGAGTCTGCGGAAACGCCGTCGGCGACCAGCCGGGCGACCTGTTGAGGGGAGAGCGGGGCGGTGTCGATGACCTCCGCCTCTCGGCTGAGCCAGGGCAGGGCGTCGCGGTAGGCGGCGCGATGGTCGAGGCGCCACTGGCGGGCCTTCGGGAACTGGGTGTTGGTCGCGTCGTCCGTCTCGATCCGCCGGGTGAGCGTGTCCGGGTCGGAGTGGAGTACGAAGTGGTGGACGGGGATGCCCTCCTTCTCCAGGCCGGTGCGGATCTCGGTCCAGTACCGCTCGACCAGAACCGTCTGCGGCACGACGAGCGCCCCGCCCAGGTAGCCGAGCAGTTGCGCGGCCGTCTCCACCACCAGGTGGCGCCACGGCGGCCAGTGCTGGAAGTCACCCAGCCGGGGGAGCTTCTCGACGTGTTGCAGCATGTAGCCGACGTGTTCGGCGTCGAAGATCGTCGCGTCCGGCACGAGGTCGACCAACTCACCGGCGGTGGTCGTCTTGCCCGCGCCGAAGGTTCCGTTCAGCCAGATGATCATCCGGTGAGGCTAGTGGCGCGGATCCGCCGAGGGTGGGCGATGACCTGAAAAGGCCGGTCCGACGCCCATGGCGTCGAACCGGCCTTCAGTGGCCGTCCCGGCGGGTCAGTCCGTGCCGGACTCCATCGCCGCACGGTCCAGCAGCGCGTCCTCCTCGGAGACCTCGCCGCGGGAGGCGATGGCCTCGGCGCCGCCCTCGGGCATCTCCGGCATGGTGCCGATCAGCGCGGCCGCCTGGGAGGCGCCGACGGCGGAGCTGCCGGTGCCGATCAGGCCGAGGCCCACGTACTGCTCCAGCTTGGCGCGCGAGTCGGCGATGTCGAGGTTGCGCATGGTGAGCTGGCCGATCCGGTCCACCGGGCCGAAGGCGGAGTCCTCGGTGCGCTCCATGGAGAGCTTGTCCGGGTGGTACGAGAACGCCGGGCCCGTGGTGTCGAGGATCGAGTAGTCCTCGCCGCGCCGCAGCCGCAGGGTGACCTCGCCGGTGATGGCCGCGCCGACCCAGCGCTGGAGCGACTCACGGATCATCAGCGCCTGCGGGTCCAGCCAGCGGCCCTCGTACATGAGGCGACCCAGACGCCGGCCCTCGTTGTGGTACTGGGCGAGGGTGTCCTCGTTGTGGATCGCGTTCACGAGGCGCTCGTACGCCGCGTGCAGCAGCGCCATGCCCGGGGCCTCGTAGATACCGCGGCTCTTGGCCTCGATGATCCGGTTCTCGATCTGGTCCGACATGCCGAGGCCGTGCCGGCCGCCGATGGCGTTGGCCTCCATCACGAGGTCGACGGGGGAGGCGAACTCCTTGCCGTTGACGGTGACCGGACGGCCCTGCTCGAAGCCGATCGTCACGTCCTCGGGGGCGATCTCGACCGACGGGTCCCAGAACCGGACGCCCATGATCGGCTCCACGGTCTCGACGCCGGTGTCCAGGTGCTCCAGGGTCTTGGCCTCGTGCGTGGCGCCCCAGATGTTGGCGTCGGTGGAGTACGCCTTCTCCGTGGCGTCCCGGTAGGGCAGGCCGTGGGCGACCAGCCACTCCGACATCTCCTTGCGGCCGCCGAGCTCGGTCACGAAGTTCGCGTCCAGCCAGGGCTTGTAGATCCGCAGGTGGGGGTTGGCGAGCAGGCCGTAGCGGTAGAACCGCTCGATGTCGTTGCCCTTGTAGGTCGAGCCGTCGCCCCAGATCTGGACGTCGTCCTCCAGCATCGCCCGCACCAGCAGCGTGCCGGTGACGGCGCGGCCCAGCGGCGTGGTGTTGAAGTAGGCGCGCCCGCCGGAGCGGATGTGGAACGCGCCGCACGTCAGCGCGGCCAGGCCCTCCTCGACCAGCGCCGCGCGGCAGTCGACCAGGCGCGCGACCTCGGCGCCGTAGGTCTTGGCGCGGCCGGGCACCGAGGCGATGTCGGGCTCGTCGTACTGGCCGATGTCGGCGGTGTAGGTGCACGGGACGGCGCCCTTGTCGCGCATCCAGGCGACCGCGACCGAGGTGTCGAGACCGCCCGAGAAGGCGATGCCGACGCGCTCGCCGGTGGGCAGGGAGGTGAGGACCTTGGACATAGGAAGAGTATGCATGAAGACGCATGGTCATGCAAAGGGCGCATGTCGAAGCCCCGGGACATGACCATCCCGGCCCTATGTACTAGAGTTATCTCGACATCGAGATATCTGCCGAGGCGTGCCGCAGTCGCCCACCCGGTAAGGCATACCTAACTTAGCCTTACCTTAGCGGATCGGCCAAGACGGTGTGGCGGCAGGATGCGGTGGTAAGCGCACAGAAATAAAGGAGACTGTCGTGTCGGCGAACAGCTTCGACGCCCGCAGCACGCTGAGCGTGGGCGACGAGTCGTACGAGATCTTCCGGCTGGACAAGGTCGAGGGCGCCGCGCGCCTCCCCTACAGCCTGAAGGTGCTGCTGGAGAACCTCCTCCGCACCGAGGACGGCGCGAACATCACCGCCGACCACATCCGCGCCCTCGGCGGCTGGGACTCCCAGGCCCAGCCGTCGCAGGAGATCCAGTTCACGCCGGCCCGCGTGATCATGCAGGACTTCACCGGCGTGCCCTGTGTCGTCGACCTCGCCACCATGCGTGAGGCCGTCAAGGCCCTCGGCGGCGACCCGGCCAAGGTCAACCCGCTCTCGCCGGCCGAGATGGTCATCGACCACTCCGTCATCGCCGACAAGTTCGGCACCTCGGACGCCTTCAAGCAGAACGTCGACCTGGAGTACGGCCGCAACAAGGAGCGCTACCAGTTCCTGCGCTGGGGCCAGACCGCCTTCGACGACTTCAAGGTCGTCCCGCCGGGCACCGGCATCGTCCACCAGGTGAACATCGAGCACCTGGCCCGGACGGTCATGGTCCGCAACGGCCAGGCCTACCCCGACACCCTCGTCGGCACCGACTCGCACACCACCATGGTCAACGGCCTCGGCGTCCTCGGCTGGGGCGTCGGCGGCATCGAGGCCGAGGCCGCGATGCTCGGCCAGCCGGTCTCCATGCTGATCCCGCGCGTCGTCGGCTTCAAGCTGACCGGTGAGCTCACCCCGGGCACCACCGCCACCGACCTCGTGCTGACCATCACCGAGATGCTCCGCAAGCACGGTGTCGTCGGCAAGTTCGTCGAGTTCTACGGTGAGGGCGTCGCCGCGACCTCCCTCGCCAACCGCGCCACCATCGGCAACATGTCGCCGGAGTTCGGCTCCACCGCCGCGATCTTCCCGATCGACGACGAGACCATCAAGTACCTGAAGCTCACCGGCCGTTCCGAGCAGCAGCTCGCGCTCGTCGAGGCGTATGCCAAGGAGCAGGGCCTCTGGCTGGACCCGAAGGCCGAGCCGGACTTCTCCGAGAAGCTGGAGCTCGACCTCTCCACGGTCGTCCCCTCCATCGCCGGCCCGAAGCGCCCGCAGGACCGCATCGTCCTCGCCAACGCCGCCGAGCAGTTCAAGCTCGACGTCCGCAACTACGTCGACGTCGTCGACGAGGCGGGCCAGGAGTCCTTCCCGGCCTCCGACGCCCCGGCCGTCGCCCCGAACGGCGCCCCGTCCAACCCGGTCACCGTGACCGCCCCCGACGGCTCGACGTACGAGATCGACCACGGTGCGGTGACGGTCGCGGCCATCACCTCCTGCACCAACACCTCCAACCCGTACGTCATGGTCGCCGCCGCGCTCGTCGCGAAGAAGGCCGTGGAGAAGGGCCTGACCCGCAAGCCGTGGGTCAAGACCACCCTCGCCCCGGGTTCGAAGGTCGTCACCGACTACTTCGACAAGGCCGGTCTGACGCCGTACCTCGACAAGGTCGGCTTCAACCTCGTCGGCTACGGCTGCACCACCTGCATCGGCAACTCCGGCCCGCTGCCGGAGGAGGTCTCCAAGGCCGTCAACGACCACGACCTCGCGGTCACCTCGGTCCTCTCCGGCAACCGGAACTTCGAGGGCCGGATCAACCCCGACGTCAAGATGAACTACCTGGCCTCCCCGCCGCTGGTCGTCGCGTACGCCATCGCGGGCTCCATGAAGGTGGACATCACCCGTGACGCCCTGGGCGCCGACCAGGACGGCAACCCGGTCTTCCTGAAGGACATCTGGCCCTCCGAGGCCGAGGTCAACGACGTCGTCGCCAACGCCATCGGCGAGGACATGTTCTCCAAGTCGTACGAGGACGTGTTCGCCGGTGACGCCCAGTGGCAGGCGCTGTCGATCCCGACCGGCGACACCTTCGAGTGGGACGCCGAGTCGACCTACGTCCGCAAGCCCCCGTACTTCGAGGGCATGACGATGGAGACCACCCCGGTCTCCGACATCTCCGGCGCCCGCGTCCTCGCCAAGCTCGGCGACTCGGTCACCACCGACCACATCTCGCCCGCCGGCGCCATCAAGGCCGACACCCCGGCCGGCAAGTACCTCACCGAGCACGGTGTGGAGCGTCGTGACTTCAACTCCTACGGCTCCCGCCGAGGCAACCACGAGGTCATGATCCGCGGCACGTTCGCCAACATCCGCCTGCGCAACCAGATCGCGCCGGGCACCGAGGGCGGCTACACCCGCGACTTCACGCAGGAGGGCGGCCCGGTCTCCTTCATCTACGACGCGTCGCAGAACTACCAGGCCGCCGGCACCCCGCTGGTCATCCTGGGCGGCAAGGAGTACGGCTCCGGCTCGTCCCGTGACTGGGCGGCCAAGGGCACGGCCCTCCTCGGCGTCAAGGCCGTCATCACCGAGTCGTACGAGCGCATCCACCGCTCGAACCTCATCGGCATGGGCGTCCTGCCGCTGCAGTTCCCGGCCGGCCAGAACGCCGACTCGCTCGGCCTGACCGGCGAGGAGACCTTCTCCATCAGCGGCGTGACCGAGCTGAACAACGGCACCACCCCGAGCACGGTCAAGGTCACCACCGACACGGGCGTCGAGTTCGACGCGGTCGTCCGCATCGACACCCCCGGTGAGGCCGACTACTACCGCAACGGCGGCATCATGCAGTACGTGCTGCGCAACCTGATCCGCAACTGATGTGCCCCTTGGCGTGAGCGCCTAGGGTTCTGGCCGTCGCTCTTCACGGGGCGGCGGCCAGTTTTGATCCCAGGCGGTGGCCAACCTGCCTGCCCTCGGGCCTCGCGTGCGTGAACTCCCCTTGACACCATGGCACTTGGGCCAACTGCGCCACAATCAGGTTCTCTGGAAGCCAACTTGGGAATGCAGTCAGTGGGCCATCGGGCCTGCGGATGCCGTGTGTCATCGCTCGGGCGCCGTGTGCGGTTCCCAGCCCTGGCGCAGGGGTATTCACCTGCGGTAGTGCACAAACGTCCACTAACATGGATGAGCACCGTTTCAGGCGCATCGGGGGAGCAGGAGGGCCGAGGTGGCGCATAAGGGGAAACCCTTGTGGCGCAAGAGCAGCTTATGCGGCAATGAGAACGAGTGCGTGGAGGTCGCCGTGGGGGAGGGCCGAGTGCTTGCGCGCGACTCCAAGAAGCCGAAGCGTGCGCCGCTGTGCTTCACCACCCCCGCCTGGACGGAGTTCCTACTTGCGTTGACGCAGGGGGAGCTGGACGGCCTGTGACGTTCTGGACAAGCCATCGGCGGTAGGTAGGGGGCCTCTATGGGTGCCGAGGCATCTTCAGTTCAATACTCGGGGAACGGTGGACGGAAGCGGTACGCGGGCGTGAGCGGAGCCGTCACCTTCTCCCTCAGCGCCGGCGCGCTGGCGACGCTAACCGCCGCTCTCGCGTCCCTGCTGGTCGACAGTGTCCTCGTCAAACGGGTGCTGTGGGTGGCCGTGGCGGTGGCCGTGGCCGTCGGGGCGGGAGTGTGGCGGGCCGGATGTGCCGCTATGACGTCACCTGATTCTGATCGCCGTCCGCAGGGTTCGCGGACGAGTTCTCCTGGGTAGCGCCCGCGGCCTGACGGCGCTTCAGTATCCGCTTCCACCACCAGGCAACCAAGCCAGTGATGCCGGACGTCACCAGGAATGTGGCGGCGATCGTGCCGATCCGCGACCAGGGCAACCTGAGCTCACCGGCTGCCTGGACGACGAGGACCACTGCCCCGACCACGACGATCAGCGCGACCAGGCCCAGCAGTCCGATTCCGGGGCACGAGCTGGATCTTTATGGCGCCGCGGGCGTTGTCTATCTCTATGAGCCTCCGTGTCTGCGCTTCGTCCTGTATGGCTTGCAATTTGACGTCTTCGTCACTGGTTGCCCCGGCGAGTACGTTCTGCAGGCCCTGCCATATCGACCTGAAGACCACTTTGGTCCTCCCCCTGGCTGCACCACCAGAAATGGCACCGCGGATCTAGCGGGCCGCGAGGTCTTGCTTGATGCGACCGATCAGGTCGAGTGACTCGGTCTCGCCGAGCGCCAGATGCGTGATCGTCTGGAAGCACTCCTGGTAACGGGCCAGCAGTTCCAGGTCTTCGCCGCCGGTCATGCTGCCCGCGGCGTGCTCCAGATACAGCAGATCGTCGTCGTCGGGGAAGCCCAACAGGACGAAGCTGCCCAGCGTGCTGTAGTGGGCCCCGGCCTCGAAAGGCAGGACGCGGATCGTGATCCCGTCCCGTGCGCCGAGGTCGAGCAACTGCTGCAACTGCTCGTTCAGTACCGCCTTTCCGCCGATCTGCCGCCGCACCGCCGCCTCGTCCAGGATGAAGGTGGCGTCGGGGCCGGCGGATCCGTCGAACATCCTCGTCCGCCGTTCCATCCTCAAGCCCACCACCCGCCCGATTCGTTTGGGGGTCAGGCCGTGCGGCTTGAGCAGCGCCTCGGCGTACCCGGGGGTCTGCAAATGCCCGGGGACGACGATGGGGTGATACGTCTGAAGTGACGTCGCCGCGCTCTCGTAGCCCAGGTACTGGGCGTACTGCGGTGTGACGACGTCGTGGTACTTGGACCACCAGCTGGGGCCCTTGCTCCCTCGGGCCGCCTCCTCGAGTTCGCGCACCGTGGACGGGTCGGTGACGCCGTACAGCGTCAGCAGCGCCCGCAAGTCGCTCACGGACACGCTGACGGTTCCGGTTTCCACCCGGATGAGCTTGGACTGCGACCACTCCACCCGCTCGGCGGCCTCACGCTGGGTCAGGCCGGTGGCTTCGCGCGCCTGCCGCAAGGCAAGGCGCAGCTTGCGCCGGTTGAGGCTGGGGTCCACAGGGGAAGTCATCGCCGCTCCTTCAACCGTGCACGTACCCTGGCTGACCGCGGGCGTTGTGCCGACGGTGTGCGGCCGGGCTGCCGGGCGGCGTGAGCTGCACCGCTGTCACGGTTCCCACTCATCGCATGAACGGTCGGGGCGGCGTTTGTGCTCCCGGGAGACGCTCTCCGGCGTCAGGTCGTGGAAGCAAGGGGGCTCAGTCGGCGCACGAAACCCGGTGGCGGCGCGTCAAATTGCGCCGGGCGCACGGAGCCTGGACTGCTCCTTGGTTCGCGCACCTCACCCCCCGGCATCGCCAGGGTCGTACCCGCCTGGTGGGGATCTTGTGCGTCAGGCGTTTACAACCACGCCCCTCGGCGCTACCTTCCGCAACAGACGGGGTGGGAGCGCTCCCACAGTGACGGACCGGAACCCGTCACCCCGGACCGTTCCCGCCCCGCGTATCCGTACGCACACCCACACAAGACCCGCACGGCCCGTGCCTGACGGAACGGACTCGACTGTCATGATCCTGACAAAGCAGGGGGCGACCGGGACCACCCCGCCCCGCCGATTAACCCTCCCCACCCGCGCCAGAGCCCTCTTCCTCGTCCTGGTCTCCCTGCTCGCGACCATCCCCGCCGTGGCCCTCGTCATGACCGCCGGCGGCGAGGCGGAGGCCCACGGCACCCCTATGAAGCCGGGCAGCCGTACCTTCCTGTGCTGGCAGGACGGGCTCACCGACACCGGTGAGATCAAGCCCGTCAACCCGGCCTGCAGGGCGGCCCAACAGGTCAGCGGCACCACGCCGTTCTACAACTGGTTCTCGGTGCTGCGCTCCGACGGCGCCGGTCGCACCCGCGGCTTCGTGCCCGACGGCGAGCTGTGCAGCGGCGGCAACACCAACTTCACCGGCTTCAACGCCCCGCGCGACGACTGGCCGCTCACCCATCTCACCTCGGGCGCGACCGTCGACTTCTCCTACAACGCCTGGGCCGCGCACCCGGGTTGGTTCTACGTCTACATCACCAAGGACGGCTTCGACCCGAAGCAGGCCCTCACCTGGGACGACATGGAGGAGCAGCCCTTCCTCTCGGTCGACCACCCGCCGCTCAACGGCTCCCCGGGCACGGTCGAGGCCAACTACTCCTGGTCGGGGCAGCTCCCGGCGAACAAGTCGGGCCGCCACATCGTCTACATGGTCTGGCAGCGCTCGGACAGCGCGGAGACCTTCTACTCCTGCTCCGACATCGTCTTCGACGGCGGCAACGGAGAGGTCACCGGCATCAAGGATCCCGGCAACCCGACCGACCCGGTGCCCGGCGAGTGCTCCGCCACCCGCCGCACGACCGGTACCTGGTCCGGCGGCTACCAGTCCGAGGTGACCGTCACCAACTCCGGCGACGTCCCGATGCTCGGCTGGATGGTCGACTGGACGCTGCCCACGGGACAGAAGGTCGAGAGCCTGTGGAGCGGCAACGCGACCTATACCGGGCAGGACGTGATGGTGCACAACGCCGACTGGAACGGCTCCCTCGATCCAGGTGAGAGTACGACCTTCGGCTACGTCGTCTCCGGCTCCGGCGGAGACATTACGAGCAGTCTGCCCTGCCGGGTGGGCTGAACCGCGGCTCGGGGCGGACCCGGTGGACGGTCATTCGGCGTCCACCGGGTCCGCGAGCCGGACGGGCCCGAGGGGGGGAGCGGGACCGTCCGGATGGTGCGTGGCGGGGGAGACCAAGGTCGGGCGACAACGTTGTCGGAATGGTCTGCGCATGACTCTATCGCCTCAACGGACAACGACGTCAAGCCAGTTGCTCTGCGCGCGCTCCCACCCCACGTCGCTGCTGCTCTGAAGGCCTCCTGTCACTCCAGCACTTCGGCCAGCCAGTCCAGTTGGCGGCGTACGTGCACCGCGTCGCCGCCCTCGTGGCCGTTGAACCGATAGGGGTGGATCTCCTTGCGCGGCTCGGTGCCCGACAGTTCCGCGTAGCGGTTGAAGGCGCCGTAGGCCCCGCTGGGCGGGCACACCGTGTCGCGCAGGCCGACGCCGAAGTGGGCCGGGGCGTGGGCGCGGCGGGCGAAGGAGATCCCCTCCAGGTAGGAGAGCGTGGTGTAAGCGGCCCGCTCCGCGTCCCGGTGCACCGAGAGGTACGCGGCGATCTCGCCGTACGGCGACGCGTCGGTGAGGTCGAGGGCGCGGCGGATGCCGCACAGGAACGGGGCGGTGGCCAGGAGTGCGGTGAGGCCGGGGACGAGCCCGGCGACGGCGAGCGCGAGTCCGCCGCCCTGGCTGTTGCCGACGGCCGCGACGCGGGTGCCGTCGACGCCGGGCAGGGCGCGGACCGCGTCGACCGCGCGTACCGCGTCGGTGATCAGCCGCCGGTAGTGGTGGTCCCGGGGTGAGAGCAGGCCGCGTACCGCAGGGCCGGGGCCGCCCGGTGCCGTGGCGTGCGGGTCGGGGGTGGCGCCGCCGTTGCCGTACTGGTCGCCCTGGCCCCTGTTGTCCATCAGCAGATGCGCGTACCCGGCGCTCACCCAGGTCAGCCGCTCATGCGGGAGACCGCGGCCCCGGCCGTAGCCGGCGTACTCGACGACGGCCGGCAGGGGTTCGCGTACCCCGGCTGGTCTGCTGAACCAGGCCCGCACCGGGTCGCCGGCGAACCCGCGGAAGGTCACGTCCCAGGTCTCGGTGAGCCGCAGGCCCGTCTCCACCGGTTCGCACGCCACCAACACCTCGTTCCGGTCCGCCTCCTTGAGGGTGTCGTGCCAGAACTCGTCGAAGTCGGCGGGCTCCTGGAGGTCGGGTCGGTAGCGCTCCAGGTCCGTCAACGGCAGGTCGAACGCGGGCAACATGGCCTCCGATTGTTGCGCTTCGTCATCAGAATGTTTCGTAACTTCCGGCTCGTCCCGGTACCGGCCTCCTCAACTGGCGTTCCCTGTCAGCCCCATTGACAGCCATTACACCCGCCCCTAACCTCGCCGCAAAGTTGCCGGTACGACTCCGAAACTTTCGGTGCCACCGGGAGGCCACCTGCATGAGCACGTCCACCAGATCGGCTCCACCGCCCGGCACCCAGGAGCCACCGCCGACCAAGGCACCACGCCGCCCCGGGCGGCGGACGCCACGCACCGGATGGCGGCGGGCGCTGCGCCGGGACTGGCAGCTGTACTCGCTCGCCGTGCTGCCGCTGCTGTTCTTCCTCGTCTTCCGCTATCTGCCGATGATCGGCAACGTGATCGCCTTCCGGCGCTTCGAACCGGGCGGCTCGATCTTCGGCGAGCAGTGGGTGGGCCTGCGCTATGTCGAGATGTTCCTCAGCGACCCCACCTTCTGGCAGGTCTTCCGCAACACCCTCTGGCTCGGCGGACTCACCCTCGTCTTCTGCTTCCCGATCCCGATCGTGCTCGCCCTGCTGCTGAACGAGGTGCGCAGGCGCTCACTGAAACGGTTCGTGCAGTCGGTGTCGTATCTGCCGCACTTCCTGTCGATCGTGATCGTCGCGGGCATCACCCTGCAGATGCTCGCCACGGACGGCCCGATCAACCACGCGCTGGGCTGGTTCGGCCACGACCCGATCCGGTTCATCCAGGAACCCGAGTGGTTCCGCACCGTCTACGTCGGCTCCGAGATCTGGCAGACCGCCGGCTGGGGCACGATCCTCTACCTCGCCGCGCTCACCACCATCGACGAGGACCTCTACGAGGCCGCCCGCATCGACGGCGCCAACCGCTGGCAGCAGATCTGGCACGTCACCCTGCCCGGCATCCGCCCCACCATGATCACGCTGCTGATCCTCAACATCGGCACCTTCATGGCCGTCGGCTTCGAGAAGGTCCTGCTGCTGTACAACCCGTTGACCTATCCGAAGGCCGACGTGATCTCGACCTACCTCTACCGCGCGGGCGTCGAGTCCAACAGCTTCAGCTACGCCGCCGCCATCGGCCTGTTCGAGGCGATCATCGGCCTGGTCCTCATCACGTCCGCCAACACGCTCTCGCGCCGCACAGTGGGGACCAGCCTGTGGTGAAGCCGAGCCGTTCCTACCGGGTCTTCCAGGGCGTCAACGGTGTCGTCCTCACCCTGGTCGTGATCGTCACCCTGTACCCGTTCGTCAACATCATCGCCCGCTCGTTCAGTGCCGAGCGGCAGATCAGGGCCGGTGAAGTGACCCTGTGGCCCGAGGGGTTCAACCTCACCACGTACAAGATCGTGTTCCAGGACGCCATGTTCTGGCGGAACTACGGCAACACCGTGCTGTACACCGTGGTCGCCACCGCCGTCGCCATGATCCTGACCACCTGTTACGCCTACGTCCTGTCGAAGAAGCAACTCAAGGGGCGCGGCGTCCTGGTCGGGGTCGCCGTCTTCACCATGTTCTTCACCGGCGGCCTGATCCCCAACTACGTCCTCGTCACGAGCCTCGGCCTGAAGAACAGCGTCTGGGCCATCGCGCTCCCCAACGCCATCAGCGTGTTCAACCTGCTGGTCATGAAGGCCTTCTTCGAGAGCCTGCCGACCGAACTGGAGGAGGCCGCGCAGATCGACGGCCTGAGCACGTACGGCATCCTGCTGCGGATCGTGCTCCCCCTGTCGAAGGCGGTCGTCGCGACGATGGTGCTGTTCTACTCGGTGTCGTTCTGGAACTCCTGGTTCAGCGCCTTCCTCTACATGGACAAGTCCGAGCTGATGCCGGTCACCGTCTATCTGCGCAACCTCATCTCCGGCGCGACCACGGGCGGCAACGCGGGCGCCGCCGACGCGCAGCTCAGCCAGGTCGGCGCGAACATCCAGGCGGTCACGATCGTGCTGACCTCGCTGCCCATCCTCTGTGTCTATCCGTTCGTCCAGCGCTACTTCGTCTCGGGCGTGATGCTCGGCGCGGTCAAGGGCTGACGGTCCAGGGCTACCAAGGGAGTAACCGTGTCATCCGTGCACAACGCAGGCCAGCTGTCACGGCGTCAGATCCTCGCCGCCGCCGGTTTCATCGGACTCGCCACCCTGACCGGATGCGGCAGCGGCGACGACGGCGGGGACTCCAAGGACCTGTCGAAGAAGAGAGACGGCGCCATGAAGGACTACCGCGTCGGCCAGCAGTTCAAGGCGACCAAGGCGCTCTCCTTCTCAATCCTGCACAACAACAACCCGGTCTACCCGATGAAGGACGGCTGGCTGTTCTGGAAGGAGCTCACCCGGCGCACCGGCGTCACCTTCGAGCCCGTCGCCGTGCCCCTGGTCGACTACGAGAAGAAGCGCAGCGTGCTGATCGGCTCGGGCGACGCCCCGTTCCTGATACCCAAGACGTACCACCCCGCCGAGGTCGCGTTCGTGTCGTCGGGCGCGGTCCTCCCGGTCAGCGACTACACGCACCTCATGCCCAACTTCCGGGATAAGGTCAAGCGTTGGAAGCTGGAGCCGGAGCTCGACTCCATCCGGCAGTCCGACGGCAAGTTCTATCTGCTGCCCGGCCTGCACGAGAAGCCCAGATCCGGCTACTCGCTGGCGCTGCGCACCGACGTCCTCGACCGGCTCGGACTGAGCCTGCCCACCACCTGGGACGAGGTGTACGAGGTCTTCAAGGCGATCAAGGCGGAGTACCCGGACCGCTACCCGTTCTCCGACCGCTGGAGCAAGAACACGCCCTACCCGGCCGCCGCCCTCTTCAGCTACCTCGGCCAGGCCTACGGCGTCCGCGCCGGATGGACGTACGACAACATCGACTGGGACGCGGACGCGGGGAAGTTCGTCTTCACCGGGGCGACGGACGCCTACCGGCAGCTGATCGAGTACGTGCGCAAGCTGGTCGCCGAGAAGCTGGTGGACCCGGAGAGCTTCACCCAGACCGACGACGAGGCCGCGCAGAAGCTGCTGGGCGAGAAGTCCTTCGCGATCAGCGCCAACCCGCAGGTCCTGGTGCAGGAGTACCGGTTCAACCTGGAGAAGCAGGTCAAGGGCGCCAAGATCGAGATGATCCCGGTGCCGCTCGGGCCCGCCGGTCCGGTGGTGCTGGGCGGAGTCCGGCTGGAGAACGGCATCATGATCTCCAGCGAGGCCCTCAAGAGCGACAGCTTCGTCGCGATGATGCAGTTCGTGGACTGGCTGTGGTACTCGGACGAGGGTCAGCGGTTCGCGCGCTGGGGCGTCGAGGGCGTCACCTACACCCACTCCGGCGACCAGTACCAGCCCAAGCCCGGCATCAGCCTCATGGGCTCCGACCCGGACGCCCCCAAGGACATGCAGAAGGACTACGGCTTCTACAACGGTGTCTTCACCTACGGCGGCAGCTGGGAACTCGTCTCCTCCATGTTCAGCCCCGACGAGAAGAAGTTCCAGGACGCCATGTCCCAGCGCGAACAGACACCCATCGCCCCGGCCCATCCGCTCCAGTCCTTCGAGCAGGAACAGGCGTCCCTGTGGGAGACCCCGCTCAGGGACCACGTCACCCAGAACACCCTCAAGTTCGTCCTCGGCAAACGCCCCCTGTCCGAATGGGACGCGTACGTCGCCGAGCTGAAGGCGAAGAACATGGAGAAGTTCGTCGACCTGCACAACGCGGCGTACGAACGCTTCAAGAAGGACAACGGGTGAGCAGCGGCGCGCCCACGGCCGACTTCGGCGCGGGAGCCCTCTCCCGCGCCGCCGCCCTGATCCACACCCTGGTCACCGTCGAGGCCTTGCTGCTCCTCGCCGCCGCACCCGGATTCGCCGGCCTGCTCCTGGTCGGCCCCGACCCGGCCAACCTGCCCCTGGCCGCCGTATGCCTGCTGCCGCTCGGCCCGGCCCTGTCCGCCGCCCTGTACGCCCTGCACCACCGCAGCCGGGACCTCACCGAACTGCACCCGGCCCGGACCTACGCACGCGGCTGGCGCCTCAACGCCCTGCCCGCGCTCAAGCTCTGGACGCCGCTGCTCGCCTGGCTGACGGTCATCGCCTTCACCCTCACCCACTTCTCCGCCACCGGCCTGCCCGGCTGGTGGGCGGTCCTGCTCGGTGTGATCGGCGTCGGCTCCCTGCTGTGGGGCGCGCACGCGTTGCTCCTCACCTCCCTGTTCACCTTCCGCACCCGTGACACCGCCCGCCTCGCCGCCTACTTCCTGGTCCGGCACGCCCGCACCACCCTCGCCGCCGCCTCCCTGCTCGTCCTGGTGGCCGCGTCGACCGCCCTGCTGACCGAGGCCCTGCCCGCCCTGCTGGCCGCCCCGCTGCTGCTCTCCCTGCTGCACAGCAGTCGCCCGGTGATCGCCGAGACCCAGGAGGACTTCACCGCATGACAGCGCCGCGCACCCCGAAGATCCCGTACGGCGGCGACTACAACCCCGAGCAGTGGCCCGAGCCGGTCTGGGACGACGACCACCGCCTGTTCACGCAGGCCGGCATCGACACCTTCACGGTCGGCGTCTTCTCCTGGTCCCTCACCCAACCCGCCCCCGACACCTACGACTTCACGGTCCTCGACCGCGTCCTGGACCGCGCGGCCACCGAGAACCGCCGGATCTGCCTGGCCACCGGCACCGCCGCCCTCCCGCCCTGGCTCGCCAAGCGGCACCCCGAGGTCAACCGCACCGACTTCGAGGGCCGCCGCCACCGCTACGGCCAGCGCCACAACTTCTGCCCCAGCTCACCGGCGTACCGCGACCACGCCACCGCCATGGCGGCCCGCCTCGCCGAACGCTACGCCGATCACCCCGCACTGCTGGCCTGGCACATCAACAACGAGTACGGCGGCGCCTGCTACTGCGACCTGTGCGCCGAGGCCTTCCGGGAGTGGCTCCAGCGCAGGTACGGCACCCTCGACGCCCTCAACGACGCCTGGTGGTCGACCTTCTGGTCCCACCGCTTCACCGACTTCGCGGAGATCGAGCCCCCGAGCGCCCTCACCGAGCACTGGCGCGGCCCCGACCACACCGCGTTCCAGGGCATCACCCTCGACTACTTCCGCTTCACCACCGACGCCCTCCTCGGCTGCTTCCTCGCCGAGAAGGAGGTGATCCGCGCCCACGACCAGGACACACCCGTCACCACCAACTTCATGGGCATGTTTCGCCCCCTCGACTACCACCGCTGGGCGCCCCACCTCGACTTCGCGTCCTGGGACAGCTACCCGCCCCTCGACGCCCCGCCGACCTGGCCCGCCCTCGCCCACGACCTGATGCGCGGCCTGAAGGACGGCGCGCCGTTCTGGCTGATGGAGCAGACCCCCTCCACCACGGCCTGCCGTGACGTCAACCCGCTCCGCCGACCGGGCGAGTTGCGGCTGGCCACCCTCCAGGCCGTCGCCCACGGCGCCGACGCCGCCCTCTACTTCCAGATGCGCGCCTCCCGCGGTGCCTGCGAGAAGTACCACGGCGCGGTGATCGGCCACGCGGGCCGGGACGACACCCGGGTCTTCCGTGAAGTGGCCGAACTGGGAAGGGAGTTGGAGGCTCTGGGTGACGCGACTCTCGGCGCCCGCACCCCGGCCCGCACCGCCCTGCTCTTCGACTGGGACAGCTGGTGGGCCCTGGAGATCTCCGACGGCCCCTCCCGGCTGGTCCGGTACCAGGAGGTGGTCCACGCCTACTACCGGGCCGCCCGCGAGGCCGGCGCGGACGTGGACGTCGTCCCGGTCACGGCCGACCTCACGGCGTACGACGTGCTCCTCGCCCCCGTCCTGCACATGGTCAAGGGCGACCTCGCGGAGCGTCTGGAGGCCGTCGCGGCGCGCGGCGGCACGGTCCTGACGACCTTCCTCTCAGGCCGCGTCGACGAACACGACCGCGCGTTCCCCACGGACGTGCCCGGCCCGCTCGCGCCTCTGATGGGCGTCCGTGTCGACGAGTGGGACTCCCGGGCACGGGACTTCGTGCAGCCCGTCCGGCTGGGGGAGCTGACCTGTGAGGCCCGCCTGCTCTTCGAGATCGTGCTGCCGCGCGGCGCCGAACCGGTCGGCACCTATGGCACCGACTTCTACGCCGGCACCCCGGCCGTGACCCGGAACCGCTTCGGCGGGAGCGGAGGCGAAGGCTGGTATGTCGCCACCGCCCTCGACCAGCCCGGCGTCGACTGGATCGTCCGCCGCATCCTGACCCGCCACGACCTGCTCGGCCCCTACGCCGACCACCCCGCCCTGGAGACCGCGACCCGGGTCGCCCCCGACGGCACCCGCCTCCACTTCCTCCTCAACCACGCCCCGGAGCCGGCCCACCTCACCGCCCACACCACCGCGACCGACCTGCTGACCGGCAAGCGGATCGAGGAGGGCGAGCCCCTGACCCTCGACCCGCTCGGCACAGTGATCCTCCGCGGTCAGTAGATGCGGCGCCCATGTGCGTCGGCCACACCTGACTTGCGGAAGAAGTAGCTGTTGACCTGATCGCGCCACTCGCGGGCACTGCGGAGCTGCTCCTCGAACCGCTCCGTCACCCGCGCATGGCGCGCCGGGTCCACGAGATCCACCAGCGAGGCCCACACCCCCAGCGCCGCCTCCACCTCCTCCACGCCCTCGAAGTGCGTGTCGTAGATGTGCTGGATCACCGTCTTGCCGCTGTGCAGCATGTGCTCGTACGACATGTGGTGGAAGAACAGCAGCAGCTCGTCGGGGCAGGTCTCCGGCGACTCGTACACCTCGGCCCACGGCTTGGCGTACTGCCCCGCGAACCCGGTTCCCGTCGCCACGCTCCGGTCGACGCCGATGCCGTCGCGGTCGGCGAAGTGGTAGGTGCCCCAAGGGCTGTACTCGTAGCCGTCCACGCTCGGCCCGTAGTGGTGGCCGGGCTGCACCATCCAGCCGACCCCGAGCGGCGCCGTGTACTTCTCGTACGTCCGCCAGGAGTGGGACAGCACCGCGTAGACGCCGGCCTCCAGCCGCGCGCTCTCCTCGGATCTCGTGGGTGTGTAGGTCAGCCTGATCCACTCGTCCAGGAGCCCGTAGGGATTCGCGTCCGGCTGCCAGGCCAGCCGCCCGAAGGTGTAGAGGTTCGCCTGGGCCAGCGGATGCCCGGTCCAGAACGGGTCGTCACCGACGTTCGACACGGCGACGAGCCCCCCGCGCGCCAACTCCCCGACCGTGGACTCCCCGTCCGCCCGGAACCGCAGCGCCTCGCTCCACATCGGCCCCAGCCAGCACACATGCCGCTGCTGCCCGGTGTACTCCTGCGTGGCCTGCACCTCCACCGCCAGCCGGGTACCCGGCATCGCGCCGATCAGCGGCGAGATGGGCTCCCGCACCTGGAAGTCCATCGGCCCGTGCTTCACCTGGAGCACGGCATTGGGGGCGAACTGCCCGTCCAGCGGAACGAAATGGTCGTACGCGGCACGCGCCCGGTCCGTCGTCCGGTCCCGCCAGTCCTGGCGGTGGTCGTAGACGAAGGCCCGCCAGTGCACCGTGCCGCCGGGCCCCGCGGCGGAGCCGCTATCGGATGCAGTCAGCGCTGCCGCCAGCATGTTCGCGCCGTCCGCGTGACTGCGGCCGTACGCGAACGGCCCCGGCTGGCCCTCGGAGTCGGCCTTGACCACGTACCCGCCGAAGTCGGGAATCGCCTCGTACACCCGCGAGGTCGTCTGCGCCCACCAGTCGCGCACGCCCTCGTCCAGCGGATCGGCCGTCGGCAGCCCGCCCAGCACCATGGGCGCCGCGAAGGTCACCGACAAGTGGACGCGGATGCCGTACGGCCGCAACGCGTCGGCGATGGCGGCGACTTCGCCGATCCGGTCGGTGAGCAGACGGGCCTCGACCGCGTGCACGTTGACGTTGTTCACGGCCACGGCGTTGATCCCGCAGGCCGCGAGCAGCCTGCCGTAGGCCCGCACCCGGCCCAGCAGCTCGCCGCGCGCCCGGCCGTCCGCCCAGAACAGCGAGCCGCCGGCGTATCCGCGCTCCACCTGGCCCATCACCGGGTGCACGGCCACGTTGTCCCAGTGGTCCAGCATCCGCAGCGCGACGGCGGGACGGTGGGCCTGCTTCTGCCGGTCCTGGGTGAACGCGCGCTCACCGAGCCGCACGACGTGGAACAGCCCGTACAGCAGCCCCGTCTGACCGAACGCGGTGACGTGTGTGACGCCGTTCTCGCGCCGGCAGGTGAACCCCTCGGAGCCGAGGCCCTCGGGGCCGGTCAGTTCGAGCACCAGGTCGTACGCCGTGCCGTCCGCGCCCGCGTCCGCGCCCGCGTCACGCACCACCCGCCCCCCGAACCGCCGGCAGGCCTCCGCCACCTCCCCGTGCACCGTGTCCACCAACGGACCCGCGCCACGGATCAGCGTCCGCCGGGTGCCGATCGGCCGGAACGCCCCGTCCGGCAGCCAGGCCGGATCGACACCCTGCATGAGACCCCAACTCCCTTTGTCAGCCGAGCAGTTCGACCTCTGCCAGCACCGCCTCGCCGTCGAGCACCAGGCGATACTTCCCGTACGTACCCGGTGACCCCACGGAGAACGCCCGTGTCTGCCGGTCCCAGGTGAAGGATGCCCCGGAGCGCCGGTCGAGGGTCCGCCACGTCGCCCCGTCGTCCTTCGCCCCCTGGAGGGTCCAGCCGGTCGGCGCCTTCGTCCGGTCCGACGGCGACGTCAGGGTGTACTGCACGGCCTTGGCACCGCCCTCGGACAACGGCAGCTCCACCGACGTGACGCTCGCCTCCGTCCCCGAGGTGTTGTCGAACAGTGCCCCGTCACCCTTCAGCACGTCCGCGCGGGGCGTCGGCACCTCGTCGTCCTTGGTGATGGAGACCGGCGCCGCGTTCTTGCCGGTGCCCCAGGACGAGGGGTTCGGCCCCATGTCGAACTCCAGGACCCCGCCCTTCGCGATCAGCGAGTGGGGGAGCGCAGTCGACCTCCAGGGAACGCCGTTGACCCTCAGGCCCTGGACGTACACGTTGCGGGCGCTGTTCCCGGGCGCCTTCACGACCAGCTTCCGGCCGTTCTCCAGCTGGACCGTCGCCTTGGTGAACAGGGGCGACCCGATGGCGTACTCGCCGCTGCCCATCACCAGCGGGTAGAAGCCCAGCGCGGAGAACAGGTACCAGGCCGACTGCTCGCCGTTGTCCTCGTCACCGTGGTAGCCCTGCCCGATCTCGCTGCCGACGTACAGCCGCGACAGCACCTCACGGACGTTCTTCTGCGTCTTCCAGGGCTGACCCGCCGCGTTGTACATGTAGTTCGCGTGATGGGCGACCTGGTTGGAGTGGCCGTACATGCCCATCCGGACGTCCCGCGCCTCCGTCATCTCATGGATGACGCCGCCGTAGGAGCCGACGAAGTCGGGCGAGGCCGTCTCCGGGGTGGCGAAGTACTCGTCGAGCTTGTCGGCGAGGCCGCCGCGGCCGCCGTAGAGGTTGGCGAGGCCCCGGCTGTCCTGCGGGGCGGTGAAGGCGTAGCCCCAGCCGTTGGTCTCCGTGTAGTCGTAGCCCCACACACGCGGGTCGTACTTCGAGGACTCGACGCGCCAGTCGCCCTTCGCGTCCCGGCCCTGGAAGAAGCCGGCCTCGGAGTCGAACAGGTTGACGTAGTCCCGGGCGCGGTTGAGGAAGTAAGCGGACTCCTCCTTGTACCGCCTGTCGCCGGTCTTCTTGTACAGGGCCTGGCCCATCCGCGCGATGCCGTAGTCGTTGAGGTAGCCCTCCAGCGCCCACGACAGGCCCTCGTGCGTCTCGGTGCTCGTGTAGCCGAGGAAGGGCGAGGTCTCCATGCCCTTGCGGCCCACACCGGACGACGGGGGCACCACGGTCGCGTTCTTCACGGCCGCGTCGTACGCCGACCTCGCGTCGAAGTCGACGCCCTTGACGTAGGCGTCCGCGAAGGCGACGTCCGAGGAGGTGCCGGTCATCAGGTCGGCGTAGCCGGGGGAGGACCAGCGGGAGGTCCAGCCGCCGTCCTTGTACTGCTGCACGAAGCCGTCGACCATCTCGCCCGCCTGGCTCGGCGTGAGCAGCGAGTACGCCGGCCAGGTGGTCCGGTAGGTGTCCCAGAAGCCGTTGTTGACGTACACCTTGCCGTCCACGATCTTCGCGCCGGTGTGCGTCGGCGTGTCCGGACCCGGCATCGGCGAGAACGGGGACGCGTACCGGTCCTTCCCGTCGACCTTCTCGAAGCCCGAGTTCGGGTACAGGTACAGCCGGTACAGGCTGGAGTACAGCGTCGTCAGCTGGTCCGGCGTCGCGCCCTCCACCTCGACCTTGCCGAGCAGCCGGTCCCACTGGCGCTGGGCGCGCGCCTTCACCGTCTCGAAGGAGGCGCCGTCGACCTCCTGACGCAGGTTGTCCTTCGCCTGGTCGACGCTGATGAGGGAGGTGGCGAGGCGGAGCGTGACCGTACGGTCGTCACCTGCGTCGAAACGCAGGTGGCCCTTCACCCCGCCGGCGGAACCGTCGGTCACCGGCTTGTCGAACTCGCCGTACACGAACAGCCGGGTCGCACCCGTCGACAGCCCGGACTTCACGTCCGAGTAGCCCGTGAACGTCCCGCTGTCCTTGTCGAGCGTGAGCCCCGCCTGGTCCGTCACGTTGTCGAAGAGCACGCTCGCGTCGTCACCCGGGTAGGTGAAGCGCAGCACCGCCGCGTGGTCGGTCGGCGCCATCTCCGCCTTGAGCCCGTTCTCGAACCGCACGCCGTAGTAGTACGGCCGCGCGGTCTCGTTCTCGTGCCGGAAGGCCAGCTCACGCGCCTCACGCCCGCTGTCCGGGGTGCCGGCGGCGGCCGACGGCATCACCTGGAAGGTCTGCCGGTCACCCATCCAGGGGCTCGGCTCATGGCTGGCGCTGAACGCCTGGATCGTCGGCAGGTTGTCGGCGTTGTTGGCCCGGGCGTAGTCGTACAGCCAGCTCAGCGAGCCCGCGTTCGTCACCGGCGTCCAGAAGTTGAAGCCGTGCGGCACGGCGGTCGCCGGGAAGTTGTTGCCGCGTGAGAAGCCGCCGCTGGAGAGGGTGCCACGGGTGGTGAGCGCGTAGTCGGACGGGTGCGCCTTCGGCTTCTCCGGCGCTACGGCCTTCAGCGCGATGTCGTCCAGCCAGCCCCGGAACTTCGCCGGGCCCGTGGGGGAGTCGTAGGCCACCAGGATCCGGTCGACGGTCTTGCCGGCCGCGACCGACCCGATGCGCGAGGCCACGTTGTTCCACTGGTTGACGTACAGGACCTTCGCCGCGCCCTGCCCGCGCGGCGACAGGGCGAAGCCGTGCTGGTCGGTGGCGCCGAGGTCGCTCAGATGGGTGCCGTCGGTGAAGGCGAGGTCGACGGAGACGTTCGTGGCGTCGTAGTCGCGGTCGCCGTCCGCCATCGCCGGGAAGATCCGGTAGGACAGGCGGGTTTCGCGGCCGACGGCCACGTTCACGTCGTAGACCTTGTTGTACGAGTACGCCTTCCCGTCCGCCGTATGCCGGCCGGCGTAGCGCAGCGCCCGCTTGCCGGTGAAGCCGGCGCCCGCCTTGGCGGTCGGCGAGCCGCTCGGGCCGCGGTCGACGAGGGAGAGCATGTCCTGCGGGACCGGGCCGTCGCCGCCGCCCGTGGAGAACTGGACGTCGGCGAGCTGGAGGATGCCGTCGGCGCCGTTGTTCCCGCCGACCTCCAGCCGGAAGTGCTGGTACTCGGCCGGCTCCGTGAGGTCGTACGTCTTCGTCTGGAACCGTTCGGCGAACGTCTCACCCGAGCGGGTGTCGAGGGTCTTCCAGTCCTTGCCGTCCGCGGAGCCCTTCAGGGTCCAGTCGCGCGGGTCCCGTTCGGCGTAGTCGTTGGCCGAGGTGAGGGCGTATTTCGCTATTCCCGCCGGTTTATCCAGGTCGAACTCGACCCACCCGGTGGGCTCGAAGACCAGCCATTTGCTGCTCGGCTCACCGTCGGTGAGATTCTCCTTCACCTCTCCGCCGCCGGTGTTCTCGCCGCTCGCCCGTACGTCCGTGACATGGTCGGTCACATTGCCCGGAATGCCGCTGCTGTAGCCGCCGTCGACGCCGGAGGCGCGCTTGGTGCCGTCCGGTGCGGTGTCGACGGTGTTGAGCCAGTCGGGTGCGGGATCGTCCGCCTCGAAGGAGGAGGTGAAACTCCGGTCGGCCGCCGCGGGAGCGGCGGGCAGGGCGACCGCCGCGCCCTGTGAGCCCACGGTCAAAGCGAAGGCGGCCGCCGACACGACCGCCGGTCCACCCCATCTGTGCCGAGCTCTCTGCTGCATAAGCGGGTACCCTCCCTGCGCACGGGACAACGTTGTCAACATCGCTGCGCAAGGAACAGTTGTGGCTCAAGTGCTCTGTCGTGTCAAGGGTGTTGGATGTGCCATTCGAGGGCAATGACAGGGATTTTTCCGCCAAGGAACACACAGGCCGCTCATATTTCCGGCAGGTCTCAACTCGGAAAAGACCACCGGGGAACCTTGCATTCGATCTTGCTCCGTTGGCGGGAAGTGGACTATACCTGTCGGCGATTCACACGATTCGCACTTCCTGCACGACCCAGCCTGCACGACCAGCTCGACCCGACCGCGGTGCCGGGAGGATCCGGTTCACCGCCTGAGTCCTGGAGAAGGCGAGGACTTGAGCATGGGATCCACTTCCGCCGAGAACCCTGAGAACAACGGCTCCGCAGGTGTGGGGCGCCGCGATCTGATCAGGCGGTCCGCCGCGCTCGGTCTGATCTCCGTTCCGACCATGGCCTTCCTGTCGGCGTGTGCCACCGGAGGTGGCGGCGGCAGCGACGAGGAGAGCAAGGCGCCCGGTGGCGCCAAGTCCGCCACCAACCCGCTCGGGGTCAAGGAGGGCACCGCGCTGGAGGCGTTCATCTTCAAGGGCGGTCTGGGCGACCAGTACGCCAAGGACGCCGAGGCCGATTACAAGGCCAAGTACAAGGCCGACGTCAAGCACACCGGCACCCAGCAGGTCGGCCCGAAGCTCACCCCGCGCTTCGCCGGCGGCAACCCCCCGGACGTCATCGACAACTCCGGCGCCGACCACCTCGACATGAACAAGCTGTCCACCCAGGGCCAGCTCCAGGACCTCAAGGCGCTGCTGGACGCGCCCTCGCTGGACGACGCGAGCAAGAAGATCTCGGACGTCATCCACCCGAGCACCATCGACAAGGGCAAGCACGGCGACACCTTCGACGTGCTCTACTACGCCTTCACCATCTACGGCACCTGGTACTCGCAGAAGGCCCTCGACGACAACGGCTGGGAATACCCCAAGTCCCTCGACGACATGGTCAAGCTCTGCGGCGAGATCAAGAAGAAGGGCATCGCGCCCTGGACGTACGCCGGAAAGTATCCGTACTACGTCCACTTCAACCTGTTCGCCCAGATCGCCAAGATCGGCGGCATGGACGGCTGGATCGCCATCGACAACCTGGAGCCGAACGCCTGGACCAGCAACGACGCCGTCAAGCAGGTCGTCGAGCACTACGAGGAGCTGGCCGCGAAGAAGTACTTCCTCGCGGGCAGCCAGGGCCTGACGCACATTCAGTCGCAGACCGCCTGGAACAAGGGCAAGGCCGTCTTCATCCCCAACGGCTCCTGGGTGGAGAACGAGGCCGCCCCGACCACGCCCAAGGACTTCCAGATGTCCGTCGGCGCCCTCTTCGACGGCTCCAGCGGCGACAAGCTGCCGCACGGCACCCTGCGTGCCGAGCCCAGCGAGCCGTACATCGTGTCCGCCAAGGGCAAGAACCCGGCCGGCGGCATGGAGCTGCTGCGCATCATGCTCTCCAAGAAGCACGCGCAGAACTTCGCCACCAAGGTCAAGTCGCTCACCTGTGTGGTCGACGCCACCGAGGGCATGACTCTCTCGCCGGGTCTGGCGTCGGCGAGCAAGGCGTTCAAGGACGCCGGCGACAACGTCATCAGCCTCCAGCTCCAGGAGTGGTACCCGTCGCTGACGGACGAGAAGATCGGCGGTCTCACGGGACAGCTGCTCGCCGGTGAGATGAAGGCCGCCGAGTGGATCAAGAGGACGCAGGAGTACTGCGACGCCGTGCGGAAGGACGACTCCGTCAAGAAGTTCCAGCGCGAGAAGTAAGAGTCCGGTCCGGCACAACGGCACTCAACGGGAAGGGCCGGGAAGCACCATGCAACACGGCAAATACCGATTCATCGTGGGCTTCCTGGCCCTGCCCGTCATCGTCTACGCGATCTTCGTGATCTCGCCGTTCGTCCAGGCGTTCCAGATCTCGATGACCGACTGGTCGGGGCTTGTCGGCACGGCGAAGTTCGTCGGATTCGAGAACTTCGAAAAGCTCTGGAACAACGAGGACTTCTGGAACGCGCTGCGGCACAACGTCTACATGCTGATCGCGGTGCCGTTCGTGACGCTGGGACTCGGCCTGTTCTTCGCCTTCATGCTCAATGTCGGCGGAAAGCGACGTAAGAACGAAGTCATCACCGGTGTCGCGGGTTCGAAGTTCTACCGGTTCGTCTTCTTCTTCCCGCAGGTCATCTCCATCACCATCATCGCCGTCATCTGGTTCAACATCTACAACCCGGACCCGCAGGACGGCATGCTCAACTCCCTGCTGGGCGCGGTCGGTCTGGACGGCTGGCAGAACGCCTGGCTGGGCGAGAAGAGCCTCGCCCTGCTGTGCATCATGGCGGTGATGATCTGGTCCCACGTCGGCTTCTACGTCGTGCTGTTCTCGGCGGCGATGGCGTCCATCCCGCGGGACATCTACGAGGCGGCGCTGCTGGACGGCGCGGGCCGCTTCCCCACCTTCTTCCGGATCACCCTGCCGCTGCTGTGGGACACCGTGCAGACCGGCTGGGTGTACATGGGCATCATCGCCCTGGACGGCTTCGCCCTGGTGCAGATCATGTCGGTCAACATGGGCGGCCCCGACGGCGCCACGGACGTCATGCCGCTGCGGCTGTATCTGACGGCGTTCCGCGACAGCCAGTTCGGCTACGCGTCCGCGATGGGCGTCGCGATGCTCATCGTCACCATGACGTTCGCAGTGCTCACCCTGCGCTTCGCGCGGCGTGAGCGGATCGAGTTCTAGGGCCTGTCCGGCGGGTCAGGCTGGAGGAAAGATGCGGAACCTCATGAACGCAGGTGAGCGGGGTCTGGTGCGTGCAGCTGCAAGGCGGAGGAGGGCGGCGACGCGGAGCGTCGGCAACCGACGACAACGCGGCAGATGTGCGTGCCAGACCCCGCGTCTCCAGCATGACCCGCTGGACAGGTCCTAGGGGGTACGGGGCGATGACGACCGACACGAACACCGGCACCGTCACCAAGGCGGACGAACCGGACCGCCCGAGCGTCAGCAAGAAGCTCGGCGCGACCGACGGCCGCAGCTCCGAGGGCGGTGTCCTGCACGTCTTCTCGCACGGCATGCTCGTCCTGTGGGCGCTGATGGTCGGCGTACCGCTGCTGTGGGTGCTGTGGAGCTCCTTCAAGACGAGCAACGGCATCCTCTCCGACCCGTGGGGGCTGCCGACCGCGCTGCACTTCGAGAACTGGGCCAACGCCTGGAACAAGGCGAACATGGGCCAGTACTTCGTCAACACCGCGATCGTGGTGGGCGGTTCGGTGATCGGCACCATGGTGCTGGGCTCGATGGCCGCCTATGTGCTGGCCCGGTTCACCTTCCCGGGCAACCGGTTCATCTACTTCATGTTCGTGGCCGGCATGTCCTTCCCGGTCTTCATGCTGGTCATCCCGCTCTTCTTCGTGCTGCGGGACTTCCCGGGCAGTTCACTGCTGGCGACCTACCAGGGGCTGATCCTGGTCTACATCGCCTATTCGCTGCCGTTCACGGTCTTCTTCATGACCGCCTTCTTCCGCACGCTGCCCACGTCGGTGGCGGAGGCCGCGCTGATCGACGGGGCGTCGCACACGCGAACGTTCTTCCAGGTGATGCTGCCGATGGCCAAGCCGGGCCTGATCAGCATCGGCATCTTCAACTTCCTGGGGCAGTGGAACCAGTACCTGCTGCCGATGGTGCTCAACCAGAACGAGGACAAGTACGTACTCACCCAGGGTCTGGCGATGATTGCCCTCCAGCAGGGCTACGAGAACGACTGGGGCGCCCTGATGGCCGGCATGATGATCGCGATGCTGCCGGTCCTGATCGTCTACTTCATCTTCCAGCGACAGGTGCAGGCGGGTCTGACGGCCGGTGCGCTGAAGTAAACGCTCTCTGTTCGCTCCAGGGTGAGCGCCGCATCACCCCACGTCACACGTGAGCCGCCCTACACCGGGGTGGCTCACGTGTGCGCGCACACACTCCCGGATCCGGTTCAACCTCTTGACGGGAGGCAACCCGAACGGCTCAGCTTAGAGTTCACTAGTTGGACACGTAACGGGGCCTCACCGAAGCGGCCCCGCGCGCAGGAGGTCGTCGTGGAGACTCCGGGGTCGCAGTCGTCGCTGCACCGAGCCAACCTGGAGCGGGTGGTCCGGGCCGTCCGGCTGGCCGGATCCCTCACCCAGGCGGAGATCGCCAGGACCACAGGGCTGTCCGCGGCGACGGTCTCCAACATCGTCCGGGAACTCAAGGACGGCGGAACGGTCGAGGTCACGCCCACATCGGCGGGTGGCCGCCGGGCCCGCAGCGTCTCGCTGAGCGGTGACGCCGGCATCGTCATAGGGGTCGACTTCGGCCATACGCATCTGCGCGTCGCGGTCGGGAACCTCGCCCACCAGGTGCTCGCCGAGGAGTCCGAACCGCTCGACGTGGACGCCTCCTCGACGCAGGGCTTCGACCGGGCCGAGGAGCTGGTCAACCGGCTGATCGAGGCGACCGGCGTCGACCGGTCCAAGATCGCCGGGGTCGGCCTCGGCGTGCCCGGCCCGATCGACGTCGAGTCCGGCACCCTCGGCTCGACCGCCATCCTGCCGGGCTGGACCGGCACCAAGCCCGCCGAGGAGCTGCGCGGCCGGCTCGGGGTGCCCGTGCACGTGGACAACGACGCCAACCTCGGCGCCCTAGGCGAGCTGGTCTGGGGCAGTGGACGGGGTGTGCGGGACCTGGCGTACATCAAGGTCGCCAGCGGTGTCGGCGCCGGTCTGGTGATCAGCGGCAAGATCTACCGGGGGCCCGGCGGCACGGCGGGAGAAATCGGGCATATTACCCTTGATGAATCCGGCCCGGTCTGCCGCTGCGGAAACCGGGGCTGTCTGGAGACCTTCGCGGCCGCGCGCTATGTGCTGCCGCTCCTCCAGTCCAGCCACGGCACGGATCTGACCATGGAGGGTGTCGTACGGCTGGCCAGGGACGGAGACCCGGGCTGTCGTCGGGTGATCGCCGACGTCGGCCGCCACATCGGCAGTGGAGTCGCGAACCTCTGCAATCTCCTGAACCCGAGCCGCGTGGTCCTCGGCGGTGATCTCGCCGAGGCCGGTGAGCTGGTCCTCGGGCCGATCCGGGAGTCCGTCGGCCGCTACGCCATCCCCAGCGCGGCGCGCCAACTGTCCGTTCTCCCCGGGGCACTTGGTGGTCGTGCGGAGGTGCTCGGAGCCCTCGCCCTCGCGCTCAGCGAGATGGGTGATTCAACCCTTTTGGACAGCACGCTGCACGCGGCCGCTCCTGCCTTCACTTAGAGAACGGATGGCACCGTTGCCAACCCGTTAAGGATTTACTTCTTGACGTCGCACGTGTGGCCGAGTTGACTTCCAGCCACCTCGGCCGCAACGACGCGGCCTCGTCAGGGAGGTTTCTGAAGTGAACACGCGTATGCGTCGTGCCGCTGTCGCCGTTGCCGCTGGTGCGATGGCCGTTTCGCTGGCTGCCTGTGGCAGCGCCGAGGAAGCGGGCGGCGGCAACGACTCCACCGCTTCCGCCGCCAAGGGCGACAACATCAAGGTCGGTCTCCTGCTCCCGGAGAACCAGACCGCCCGCTATGAGAAGTTCGACCGGCCGTTGATCGAGGAGAAGATCAAGGAGCTGACGAACAACAAGGCGACGATCGACTACAACAACGCCAAGCAGGACGCCAACCTGCAGGCGCAGCAGGTCGACACCATGATCACCAACAAGGTGGACGTCCTCATCCTGGACGCCGTCGACGCCAAGGCGATCAAGAACTCCGTGCAGAAGGCCGTGGACCAGGGCATCAAGGTCGTCGCCTACGACCGCCTGGCTGAGGGCCCGATCAGCGCCTACACGTCCTTCGACAACGTGTCGGTCGGCAAGACCCAGGGCGAGGCCCTGCTGACGGCCCTGGGCGACAAGGCCAAGGACGGCCAGATCGTCATGATGAACGGCTCCGTCACCGACCCGAACGCCGCCCAGTTCAAGGAGGGCGCGCACTCCGCCCTCGACGGCAAGGTGAAGATCGGCAAGGAGTACGACACCAAGGAGTGGAAGCCGGAGAACGCCAACGCCAACATGGAGGCGGCGATCTCGGCACTCGGCAAGGACAAGATCGTCGGCGTCTACTCCGCCAACGACGGCATGGCGGGCGGCATCATCACCGCCCTGAAGGCCGCCGGCATCGACGTCCCGGTCACCGGTCAGGACGCGGAGCTCGCCGCCGTGCAGCGCATCGTCGCCGGTGAGCAGTACATGAGCGTCTACAAGCCGTACGCCCCCGAGGCCACCGCCGCCGCCGAGATGGCCGTCGCGCTCGCCCAGGGCAAGTCGCTCGACTCCATCGCCAAGGACAAGGTCGACAGCGGCAGCGAGAAGGGCGTCCCGTCCGTGCTCGTCCCCGTCACCTCGCTGACGAAGGACAACATCAACGACACCGTCATCAAGGACGGCGTCTACACCGCCGCCGAGATCTGCACCGGCAAGTACAAGGCCGCGTGCACGGAACTCAAGATCGGCTGAGTCAGGTCCCTTTCCAGGTGCGGGAATTCGTCCTTGAATTCCCGCACGGGACATGACCGCACAAAGACTCCTCCGGTGCCCCGCGCATACGTCAGCCCCGCAAGCTCGGCGCGGGGCGCCGGACGGATCCTCTCTCACTCTTCTGCACTACCTTCCGCCGGGTCAGGCGGCGAAGGAGATGGTTCACGTGTCCGCTACGCCCGTGCTGGCGTTGCGCGGGGTCTCCAAGCGATTCGGTGCCGTCCAGGCGCTCACCGACGTAGAGCTTGAGGTCCACGCCGGTGAAGTGGTCGCCCTGGTGGGCGACAACGGAGCCGGAAAGTCCACGCTGGTCAAGACGATCGCCGGCGTGCACCCCATCGATGAGGGCGTCATCGAATGGGAGGGCAAGGCCGTTTCGATCAACCGGCCGCACGACGCCCAGAGCCTGGGCATCGCGACGGTCTACCAGGACCTCGCGCTGTGCGACAACATCGACGTCGTCGGCAACCTGTACCTGGGCCGTGAGGTCCGCAAGTGGGGTGTCCTCGACGAGGTCGAGATGGAGCGCCGCTCGCGCGAGCTGCTCCAGACGCTGTCGATCCGCATCCCCAGCGTGCGTATCCCGATCGCCTCGCTCTCCGGCGGTCAGCGCCAGACCGTGGCCATCGCCCGCTCCATGCTCGGCGAGCCCAAGCTGGTCATCCTCGACGAGCCCACCGCCGCCCTCGGCGTCGAGCAGACCGCCCAGGTCCTCGACCTGGTCGAGCGGCTGCGCGAGCGGGGTCACGCCGTGATCCTCATCAGCCACAACATGGCCGACGTCAAGGCCGTGGCGGACAAGGTCGCCGTACTGCGCCTGGGTCAGAACAACGGCGTCTTCGAGGTCAAGACGACCTCGCAGGAGGAGATCATCTCCGCCATCACCGGCGCCACCGACAACGCCGTGACCCGCCGTGCGGCGCGCACGAACGGGGAGGTTTCCAAGTGAGCATCGACAAGACCTCCACGACGCCGCAGGACGAGCACGAGGTTCTCAACACCGAGGCCGCCGCGGCCGCGGTGACCGCGGTCGACCCCCGCCTGCTGGTGCAGGAGCAGGGTCTGGCCGGCTATGTGACCGAGTTCCGGCGCAAGATCAAGGCCGGTGAACTCGGCTCCCTGCCGGTCATCCTCGGGCTGGTCGCCATCTGCGTCATCTTCCAGAGCCTGAACTCCGCGTTCCTGTCCGCGCAGAACATCAGTGACATCACCGTCACGATGGTCGGCACCGGCATGATCTCCGTCGGCATCGTCTTCGTGCTGCTGCTCGGCGAGATCGACCTGTCCGTCGGTTCGGTCAGCGGTGCCTCCAGCGCCATCGCCGCCGTCCTCGCGGTCAACCAGGGCTGGCCCGAGTGGGCGGCCGTGCTGTTCGCCATCGCGGCCGGTGCCGTGATCGGCGCCGCGCACGGGTTCTTCTTCGCGGTGCTGGGCGCCCCCGCCTTCGCGGTGACGCTGGCCGGCCTGCTGTTCTGGCTCGGCTTCATGCTCCAGACGCTGGGCGAGAACGGCACGATCAACCTCGACAGCGACGGGCTGATCGGCAAGCTCACGACGTACTTCTTCACGGACGTGGCGGCCGCGTACGGTCTGGCGGCCGTGGTGACCGCGCTGTTCTTCGTCACCTCCTTCCTCAGCAACCGACGTCGTGAGGCCGCGGGGATCCCGTTCCGGCCGCTGACCGACACGGTCCTGCGGACGGTGCTGCTGGGCGTGGTCTCCTTCGCCGCGGCGATCATGTACAACCAGTACAAGGGCCTGCCGCTGGCCACGGTGATCTTCCTGGTGTTCCTGTTCGCCACGGACTTCCTGCTGCGCAGGACGTCGTACGGACGCAAGATCTTCGCGCTCGGTGGCAGTGTCGAGGCCTCGCGCCGTGCCGGTATCAACGTGACCGCGGTGCGGATCTCCGTGTTCGCGATCTCGGGCGGGTTCGCGGCGATCGGTGGTCTGTTCCTGGCCTCGAAGATCGCGTCGGCCAACCAGAGCGCCGGTACGGGTGACCTGCTGATGAACGCCATCGCCGCGGCGGTCATCGGTGGTACGTCGCTGTTCGGTGGGCGTGGGCGGACGTGGAACGCGCTGCTCGGTGTGCTGGTGATCGTGTCGATCCAGTACGGGCTCCAGCTGGAGTCGATCGCCGAGCCGGTGAAGTACATGATCACCGCGGGTGTGCTGTTGACCACGGTCGTGATCGACTCGATCACTCGTAAGACGCAGAAGACCGCAGGTCGCGCGTAGCGCTCCGCGCGGAACGGTGGGGCGCCGTAGGGGCGTGGGTGAGATTGCGGGTGCCGGTCCGTTGTGGCTGGTCGCGCAGTTCCCCGCGCTCCTTTGCGGCGTTGTGCGTCGTGCCCGCGCGGCGGTGGCCGCAGGTAGACATAGCCCCGCGCTCCTTTGCGGCGTTGTGCGTCGTGCCCGCGCGGCGGTGGCCGCAGGTAGACACAGTCCCGCGCTCCTTTGCGGCGTTGTGCGTCGTGCCCGCGCGGCGGTGGCCGCAGATGGACACAGTCCCGCGCTCCTTTGCGGCGTGGTAACGCAGGGCGTTACCGGGTAGGTCCGTTTGCGTGACCATGGAGAGGTGGGCCGGGAACCTTCCGGCTGGGCGGAACATTAGACTCGACAAGCCCGGCAACAGCTCGAAAAGCTCTACTGCAAGGAGGCACGGGTGCCGCTGCTGACCCGCATCACGGGACCGCGCGATCTGGACCGGCTCAGCCCTGAGCAGCTGGACCAGCTGGCAGAGGAGATCCGGACCTTCCTCGTCGAGGCGGTTGCCAAGACCGGCGGCCACCTCGGCCCCAACCTCGGTGTGGTGGAGCTGACCATCGCCCTGCACCGGGTCTTCGACTCGCCCAGGGACAAGGTGCTGTGGGACACCGGTCACCAGTCCTACGTGCACAAGCTGCTCACCGGCCGCCAGGACTTCAGCAAGCTCAAGATGAAGGGCGGCCTGTCCGGCTACCCCTCGCAGGCCGAGTCCGAGCACGACGTCATCGAGAACAGCCACGCCTCGACCGTCCTCGGCTGGGCCGACGGCCTCGCGAAAGCCAACCAGCTGCGCAAACGCGACGACCATGTCGTGGCCGTCATCGGTGACGGCGCGCTGACCGGCGGTATGGCCTGGGAGGCGCTGAACAACATCGCCGAGGCCAAGGACCGCCCCCTCGTCATCGTCGTCAACGACAACGAGCGGTCGTACGCGCCCACCATCGGCGGTCTCGCCAACCACCTGGCGACCCTGCGCACGACCGACGGCTACGAGCGCTTCCTCACCCGCACCAAGGAGATCCTCGACCGCACCCCGGTCGTCGGCAGGCCCCTCTACGAGACCCTGCACGGGGCCAAGAAGGGCCTCAAGGACTTCATCGCGCCGCAGGGCATGTTCGAGGACCTCGGCCTGAAGTACGTCGGCCCGATCGACGGCCACGACATCGAGGCCCTGGAGTCGGCCCTCGCGCGCGCGAAGCGCTTCGGCGGCCCCGTCATCGTGCACTGCCTCACCGAGAAGGGCCGCGGCTACCAGCCCGCCCTCCAGGACGAGGCCGACCGCTTCCACGGCATCGGCCCCATCCACCCCGACACCGGCCTGCCGATCAAGGCCTCGGGCGCCGACTGGACGTCCGTCTTCGGCGACGAGATGGTCAAGCTCGGCAAGGAGCGCGAGGACATCGTCGCCATCACGGCCGCGATGCTGCAGCCCGTCGGCCTGAAGAAGTTCGCGGACACCTTCCCGGACCGCATCTACGACGTCGGCATCGCCGAGCAGCACGGCGCCGTGTCCGCGGCCGGCCTCGCGACCGGCGGCGTGCACCCCGTCTTCGCCGTCTACGCCACCTTCCTCAACCGCGCCTTCGACCAGGTCCTCATGGACGTGGCGCTGCACAAGTGCGGCGTCACCTTCGTGCTCGACCGGGCCGGCGTCACCGGCACCGACGGCGCCTCCCACAACGGCATGTGGGACATGTCGATCCTCCAGGTCGTGCCCGGCCTCAGGCTCGCTGCCCCGCGCGACGCCGACCAGGTCCGGGCCCAGCTGCGCGAGGCCGTCCAGGTCAAGGACGCGCCGACCGTCGTCCGCTTCTCCAAGGGCGCCGTCGGCCCCGCCGTGCCCGCCGTGGGCCGGGTGGGCGGCATGGACGTCCTGCGCGAGCCGGGCACGGACAGGCCCGACGTGCTGCTCGTCTCCGTCGGCGCCCTCGCCCCCATGTGCCTGGAGATCGCCGGCCTGCTCGACAAGCAGGGCATCACCACCACCGTCGTCGACCCGCGCTGGGTCAAGCCCGTCGACGAGGCCATGGCCCCGCTCGCCGAGCGGCACCGCGTGGTCGTCACCGTCGAGGACAACTCCCGGGTCGGCGGCGTCGGCTCGGCGGTCGCCCAGGCCCTGCGCGACGCGGGCGTCGACCTCCCGCTGCGGGACTTCGGCATCCCGCCGCGCTTCCTCGACCACGCCTCCCGCGCCGAGGTGATGGCGGAGATCGGCCTCACCGCCCCGGACATCGCCCGCCAGGTCACCGGGCTGGTCGCCAAGCTGGACGGCCGGTTCGACCGTACGGCGGCCGAGGTCGACTCGGTGGAGCCCGCGCGCGACTGACGTCGACTCACAGGGCCGCAGGGGCCGGTTTCGCCACCGTGAAGGGTGGTGAAACCGGCCCATCTGTGTGAATCCGCCCGCGTCGGGGCATGCGTACCACGCCCCCTCTCGATCATGTCGAGGACGACAAGCGTGGGAGGTACGACCGTGAGCAGCACACTCTTCCGGACGAAGAGAGTCGAGCAGTCCATCCTCGACACCGAGGAGCCAGAGCACGCGCTCAAGAAGTCCTTGTCCGCGTTGGATCTGACCGTCTTCGGCGTCGGCGTCATCATCGGCACCGGCATCTTCGTGCTCACCGGCACCGTCGCGAAGAACAACGCCGGGCCCGCGGTGGCCCTGGCGTTCGTCGCGGCCGGTGTCGCCTGCGCGCTGGCCGCCCTCTGTTACGCGGAGTTCGCCTCCACGGTCCCGGTCGCCGGGTCCGCGTACACCTTCTCGTACGCCTCACTGGGTGAACTGCCCGCCTGGATCATCGGCTGGGACCTGGTCCTGGAGTTCGCGCTCGGGACGGCGGTGGTGGCCGTCGGCTGGTCGGGCTACATCCAGTCGCTGATGGACACCGCCGGCTGGTCGATGCCCGAGGCCCTCGGCAGTCGGGAGGGCGCCGACACCTTCGGCTTCGACATCCTCGCGGCCGTCCTCGTCCTCATCCTCACCTGCATCCTCGTGGTCGGCATGAAGCTGTCCGCGCGGATCACGTCCCTGGTCGTCGCCATCAAGGTGACCGTCGTCCTCGTCGTGATCATCGCGGGTGCGTTCCTGATCGACGGTGACAACTACGACCCGTTCATCCCGAAGGCCCAGACGGTGGACGCCGGCAGCAGTCTCGACGCCCCGCTGATCCAGCTCATGTTCGGCTGGGCCCCCTCCAACTACGGCGTGATGGGCATCTTCACCGCCGCCTCGGTCGTGTTCTTCGCCTTCATCGGCTTCGACGTCGTGGCGACCGCCGCCGAGGAGACCAAGAACCCGCAGCGTGACATGCCGCGCGGCATCATCGGTTCCCTCATCATCTGCACCACGCTGTACGTCGCCGTGTCGATCGTCGTCACCGGCATGCAGCACTACAGCCAGTTGTCCGTGGACGCCCCGCTCGCCGACGCCTTCAAGGCCACCGGGCATCCCTGGTTCGCGGGCTTCATCAGCTTCGGAGCGGCGGTCGGCCTGACGACGGTCTGCATGATCCTTCTGCTCGGCCAGACCCGCGTCTTCTTCGCGATGAGCCGGGACGGACTGCTGCCCCGGTTCTTCTCCCACGTCCACCCGCGGTTCAAGACCCCGCACCGCCCGACCATCCTGCTCGGCGTGATCATCGCGATCCTCGCCGGCTTCACCCCGCTGAACGAACTCGCCGCCCTGGTGAACATCGGCACCCTGTTCGCCTTCGTGGTCGTCGCCATCGGCGTGATCATCCTCCGCAGGACCCGCCCCGACCTGCACCGGGCCTTCCGCACCCCGTGGGTGCCGGTCGTCCCGATCCTGTCGGTGTGCGCCTCGCTGTGGCTGATGATCAACCTGCCCGCCGAGACATGGGTCCGCTTCGGGATCTGGATGGCCGCGGGTTTCGTCGTCTACTTCCTCTACGGCCGCTCCCACAGCCGTCTCGCACTGCACGAGGAGACGACCGTGGCCGAGGTGGAGAAGGGGCACGGCAAGGACACCGAGTAGCCGAACCCGACGCCGGCTCGACCCGACGCCACGGGGCCGCGTACGACAGCCGGCTACGGCCGGACCGTACGCGGCCCCGTCACATCCGCCCCCAACTCCGTGACCCTGCGCCGCAGTTCCCGGTCCGCCGTCACCACCAGGCAGGCCCGGCCGCCCGCCCGTTCCACCAGCTCGACCATGTGGTCGTCCCCGCTCCCGGCAGCGGACTCCACCCGCACGCCCGGCACGGACTCCACGCCCCGGGCCGCCCCCTCCACCACCAGCACGATCTCCACGGGCCCCGCACGCCCCGGCACCCCGTCCGCGGCCAGCCGGTCCCGCAGCCGCTCCGCGGCCCCCCGTCGGTCCCGCCACCAGCCGTCCGGCACCGACCCGACGACATTCGCGGCGTCGACGATCACGAGCAGGGGAGCGTCCTCATCCATGGGGGCAAGGGTCGCACGCCAGCCGGGCCCTACTTCCGCTCCTCGAAGCTGGCGAAGTACGCCGCCGCCATGTCCTCGTCCCCGTGCCCCTGCGCAGCCGCCCGCTCGAACCGCTCCGCGCTCGCCGCGGCCACGTCCAGACGGGCGCCGTACCGCTCACCCGCCTCCACGATCAGCCGCGCGTCCTTCGCCGCCGTGCGCACCGCGAAGGCGGCCGGGGACAGCCCGTCGTTCAGCACGAGCCCGGTCTTGGCGCGCAGGTACCCCATGTCGAGCGGACCGCCGTCGATCACCTCGAAGAACCGCTGGGGATCCACGTCCAGGGCCTTGGACAGCGCCAGCACCTCACCGGCCGCGTTCGTCACCGCCAGCACCCAGCTGTTGGCGACCAGCTTCAGGCGGGTCGCGGTGCCCGCCCCGCCGTCCTCCCCGGTCCACACCGTCCGGGCACCCACGGCGTCGAACACCGGCGTCACCGTCGGCCGGCCCTCGACCGGCCCCGCCGCCAGCACGGTGAGCTGCCCGGCCTCGGCGGGCTGGCGGGTGCCGAGCATCGGGGCGTCGTAGAAGACGAGGTTGTGCTCGCGCGCGAAGTCGGCCAGGTGGGCGATCCCTTCGATGCCGGCGGTCGTCGACTGCACCCAGGCGGCACCTGGGCGCAGGGCGGGCGCGGCCTCGCGCATGACGTCCAGCGTCGCGGGACCGTCGTGCAGCATCGTCAGGACGACGTCGGCGCCCCGGACCGCCTCGGCCGGTGTGCCGGCGACGACGGCGCCGTCGTCGGCCAGGGGCTCGGCCTTGGCGCGGGTGCGGTTCCAGGCGCGGACGGTGTGCCCGGCCCGGGCGAGGTTGCGGGCCATCGCGGCGCCCATGATGCCGGTGCCCAGGACGCTCACGGTGAGCTTGTCGGTCATGACGTCGAATTCCTGTTCTCGTACGGACGTTGCTATCAGTGATGTGATCAAGATCATGGCCACCCGCGTGAGGCGGTTTCCGTATGCCCTGATTCTCCTCTCGATCACCACGCGTGCGCCGGAGTACAGTCCGTCAGCTTGTTCTCATCAAATCTTCATATAGGGGGGTGAGGTGTGTGAGCACCGAAGGGAAGTCACGAAGACGCGTCGTGGGCGGCGCGCTGTCCGTGGCACTGGGACTGGGTCTCGTGGTGGCACTGCCACCTGCGGCGACCACCAGCGCATCGGCCGCGACACCGCGGCAGACGTCCGGACAGGGCACGGGCAACGAGACCCTGTCGGAAGCCGAAGCGATGGCCAAGGCCAAGCGGACCGGCACGGATGTGGAGATCGTGTCGCTGCGCGGCGAGAGCAGCGAGGTGTATGCGACACCGGACGGCAAGCTTGAGGCGCGGGAGCACCTGCGCCCCGTACGCGCCCGGGTCGACGGCGCGTGGCAGCCGATCGACACCGGCCTCGCGAAGCAAGCCGACGGCACGGTCGCGCCCGGGGCGACCACGGTACGGCTGGAGTTCTCCGGCGGCGGCGACAAGCCCCTGGTGCGCATGGAGCGCGCCGGACGTGAGCTTGCCCTGTCCTGGCCGACGAAACTCCCGGCACCGGAACTCGACGGGGACACCGCGACCTACCGAAACGTTCTTCCGGACGTTGACCTGCGCATGGGCGCGCAGGAGGACGGTTTCACCCAGCTGCTCGTCGTCAAGTCCGCCGCGGCGGCGGCCAGTCCGGAGCTCAAGGAGCTGCGGCTGAAGCTGTCCGCCCAGGACCTGGACGTACGCGAGACGGCCACGGGCGGTCTGGAAGCCGTCGACGAGGCCGCGGGCAGCACGGTGTTCGAGGCGCCCAGGCCCGTCATGTGGGACTCCAGCCCGGGGAAGAGCGCGACCGCCGCCAAGTCGACCGCCGCCGCCAAGCCGGCTGGCGGAGCCGAGCGTGCCAAGGCCACCGTCGCGGCCGGGGACGCCAAGGCCGGCCCGACGGGCGGCAGCGGCGCCGGGGCCGACGCCGGTGAGTCAGGGAAGCTCGCGCCCGTCGGCGTGGAACTGCCCACCACCGGCCGTGAGCTGGTGCTCAAGCCGGACTCGGACGTGCTGAAGGGCCCGGACACCAAGTACCCGGTCTACATCGACCCGCAGTGGTACTCGCCCAAGCGGTCCGCGTGGACGATGGTGTCCAAGTACTGGGCGTCGTCACCGCAGTGGAAGTTCAACGGCGAGTCGACCGCCGGCATGGGCTACTGCGGCTGGCACTACTGCCAGCCGTACGACACCAAGCGGCTCTTCTACCGCATCCCCGTCTCCAAGTTCGCGGGCCGCAGCATCCTGTCCGCCGAGTTCGTGGTGCGCAACACCTGGTCGGCGTCGTGCTCGGACCGCGGGGTGCAGCTGTGGCGCACCAAGGGCATCAGCTCGTCGACCACCTGGAACTCCCAGAACGACTCGGACTTCTGGATCGACCACCTCAAGACGGAGAGCTTCGCCTACGGCTACGACGGCTGCTCCGCCAAGGACGCGGAGTTCGACGTGCGCTCCGCCGTCCAGACGGCCGCGAATGGCAAGTGGTCGACGATGACCTTCGGTCTGCGGGCGTCCAGCGAGACGGACGAATACGGCTGGAAGCGCTTCTCGGACGACGCGTTCCTGCGGGTCAAGTACAACCGCCCGCCGTCCCAGATCAAGATGTCGCAGCTGACGGCGGAGTACGGCGGCACCTGCAAGAAGCCCACCTCCCCGGCCCGCGTGCGCACGCTGGGCAAGGTCTACGCGAACAACGTCACCGACCCCGACGGGGACAACATCGCCGTCCAGTTCCAGGCCAAGTGGGACTCGGGTGACGGCAAGGGCCTCATCGCCCGGTGGAAGCCGGCGCTGACCTCGTACAAGAAGTCGGGTTCCGACTTCTCCATCACGCTGCCCTCGGTCACCGCGAACAAGACGGTCCACTGGTACACGCGTTCCTACGACGGCGGCCAGTACTCGCCGTGGTCGTACACCGGTGACCCCACGGGCTGCTACTTCGTCTACGACACCAAGGTGCCCAAGGCCCCGACGATCGCGTCCGGCGAGTACCCGGCCTCCGACCCGGAGAACCCCGAGGACCCGTGGTACGACGGCGTCGGCAAGTACGGCTTCTTCGACATCGACTCGCCCGAGACCGATGTGACGAAGTACTGGTTCGGCATCAACGGCGACCCGACCTCGAAGAACACCCTGAGTACGTCCTCCGGTGCGCTGAGGACGGCCGACGTGCTGCCCGCCAAGCCCGGGCTCAACTTCATCACCGCGCAGGCGTTCGACTCGGCGGGCAACGACAGCGAGATCCGTACCTACCAGTTCCGGGTCAAGGCCGGACAGCCGGAGCGGGCGACCTGGCAGCTGGACGAGGGTGCCGGAGCGAGCGCGGCCCAGGGCTCGGCGCCGCAGCGCACCGCCGAACTGCGCGGCGGTGTCACCCTCGGCGTGGCCGGGGCCAAGGGGAGCGCGGCGTCGTTCGACGGCGTCGACGACTACGCGGTCACCGACATCCCCACGGTGGACACCTCGACCGGCTTCTCGGTCTCGGCCTGGGCGAAGCTGTCGGCGATGCCGGACCACGCGGCGATCATCGCGGCGCAGCCCGGCAACCACTCCCCGGGATTCGAGCTGTACTACTCGAAGACCTACGACCGGTGGGCGTTCAACCAGTACACCTCCGACACCGCGAGCGCGGGCATCGTACGGGCCATGCAGGCGTCGCCGGGCGGCGTCAAGGCCGGTGAATGGACCCACCTGGTGGGCTCCTACAGCTCGACCAGCGACGAGATGAACCTGTACGTCAACGGACAGCTGGCCGGAACCACGACGTACGACTCGCCGTGGGACGCTCGGCGCGGGCTCCAGATCGGCGCCGGCTCCTACAGCGGGCAGCCGGGGTCGTTCTTCCCCGGGGCGATCGACGAGTTGCAGATCTTCGACAAGCCCGTGTCGTCCGGGGAGGTGACCCGGCTGTACGGCAAGGACTCGCTCATCTCGGGCCGCAGCGCACGGGCGGTGTTCCCGCTGGACGAGCAGGCCACGGACAGCGCGGGCAACGCCACGACCGTCCTGACCGGTGCCGCGGAGGTCGCGTCCGCGACGTTCTCCGGAGGCGTGACGCCGGGGCAGACCGGCATCGCGGGCAAGGCCCTGACCCTCGACGGGACCGACGACTACGCCTCCACCGGGCGGCCGCTGCTGAACAACCAGCGCAGCTTCGCGGTCTCCGCCTGGGCCAAGCTGCCCAAGACCAAGCCCGACCACGCCGCGGTCGTCGTGACCCAGGCGGGCACCCACCGGCCCGGCCTTGAGCTGTACTACTCCAAGACGTACGACCGGTGGGCGGTCAACCAGTACTCGGCGGACACCTCGACCGCCACCCCGATCCGGGCGATGCAGGCCGACGGGCAGACCGCCTACGGCGACACCTGGACCCACCTGGTGGGCGTGCACGACACCGTCGCGAACAAGCTCACCCTGTACGTCAACGGCGTCAAGGCGGGCGAGACGGACATCCAGGCCGGCTGGTACGCGGGCGGCGCGGTGCAGATCGGCGCCGGTTCCTACGACGGCGCGCCCGGCTCGTTCTTCGCCGGCCAGATCGACGAGGTGAGCCTGTTCGACCGGCCCGTCTCCGCCGACGAGGTCCGGCAGATGTTCCGGCAGCGGCCGCTGGTCAAGGGCCGCTGGCTGCTCGACACGGTGGCCACCGGCACCCCGGCCACCAGCCCCGACGCCTCCGCCGACAACCGGGCGCTGACCGTGGGCGGCGGCGCGCAGATCGGGAACGCCTGGGTCGACGACGGCGCCCTCCAGCTGGACGGAGTCGACGACCACGCCGCGACCGCCACGCCCGTCCTCGACACGACGGCCAGCTTCACGGTGATGGGCTGGGCCACCGCGGCCGGTGCCCCGACCCGCAGCGCCGCGGTCCTCAGCGCACCGGGCACGTCCAACAGCGCCTTCGCGATCCGGCACGTACCGGCCGCCGAGGGTGAGGCGGGCGCCGGGCGCTGGCAGATCTCGCTGCCGGACTCCGACGCGGCGGGCGCCAACGTCGTACGCACCGAGAACCAGCAGTTCTACGACGCACGGGACTGGAACCATCTGGCGCTCGTCTACGACGGCTTCGCCAAGGAGGCCCGGCTCTATGTGAACGGGCAGCTGGAGGAGGTCGCCTGCGCGGACGACGACGGTGACGGCGAGTCCGACGACACCACCTGCGCCGACCGTCTGTCGTGGTCCGAGAACGTCCTGACGTACAAGGCGACGGGCGGACTCCAGATCGGCCGCGCCCGCACGGCGGGGGCGTGGGGCGAGTACTGGCCCGGAGCCATCGACGACGTCTGGGCCTTCCAGGGGACGCTGAGCGACTCCCAGATCGCCCATCTGTCACTGGGCATGCCGGGTGTCGCCACCGAGGTACCCGGCACCGACTGACCGGAAGCGGTGCCGGCCCGTCGCCCTGTGCCGACGGGCCGGCACCGCGCCGCCGCCCGGGTCCCGCCCGGGCCGCCACCGGCTTCACACGAGCTGTCACACATCAAGGGGAACGATGAGGGATACGGGACGACCGGGCCGCGCGGCCCGATGGAGACGGAAGACCGCACTGGCTTCCGGAATAGTCATGATCGCCACGGTGCTCCAGGGCATCACCGCGCCCGCGAACTCGGGAGCCGTGGCGGACGACGGACGGGGCCGCCCGGCCCTGCCCAAGGCGGAGCGGCCCGTGGCCGGTTCCGCGGCGAAGATGAAGCCCCGCACGGTGGAGCGCGGCCCGCGCACCCCGCGGACCGCGCCCAAGGCCGAGTGGCCCGGGGCGGGTTCGGGCCGGGTGACACTCACCGGGACGCCGACGGGAGCGAAGGCCTCGGCAGGCGCGAAGGGCTCGGCGAGCGCCAAGGGTGGGAAGGGTGCGAAGGGCGCGGCTCAGGCTCCGGTCAGGGCCGGCAAGCTGCCCGTCTCCGTCGGCGCCGCCAAGGCGCGCGGCGCCGCCGGTGCGGTGCGGGTCGAGCTGGCCGGGCGGGGGCAGACCAAGAAGGCCGCGATCGACGGGCTGCTCGTGACGCTCGCCCCCGAGCGCACGAACTTCACCGACGGCGCCGCCCAGGTGCGCGTCGACTACCGCGACCTCGCCCAGGCCTACGGCGGCGGCTACGGCGCCCGGCTGCGCCTGGTGCAGCTGCCCGCCTGCGTCCTGAAGACGCCGGAGCGGGCCAAGTGCCGTACCCAGAAGCCCGTCGAGACCGTGAACGACACGGAAAGCGGCGCACTCACCGCCCCGTCCGTGCGGCTCGCCTCCGCCCAGTCGACCGTGCTCGCCGCCGTCGCGGACGACAGCGCGGCCACCGGCGACTACAAGGCGACCACGCTCGCGCCGTCCGCGACCTGGCAGACCAACCTCAACACCGGTGACTTCGCCTGGTCCTACGACATGGGCGTCCCCGAGGTGCCCGGCGGGCTGAAGCCGAGCATCGGTCTCGGCTACTCCTCCGGCTCGGTCGACGGCCGCACCACCGAGACCAACAACCAGTCCTCCTGGATCGGCAGCGGCTTCGACATGTGGCCGGGCTACATAGAGCGCCGCTACAAGCCGTGCGCCGAGGACGGTGTCGAGAACAGCGACGGCATGAAGCCCGGCGACCTGTGCTGGGGCTACGACAACGCCTTCATCAGCTTCAACGGCAAGGGCGGCGAGCTCGTCCCCACCGGCACCGACGGCGAGTTCAAGCTCCGCCAGGACGACGGCACCCGGATCGCCCGGCTGACGTCCACCAGCCGCGGCAACGGCGACGACAACGGCGAGTACTGGCGGCTCACCGACCCCGACGGCGTGCGCTACTACTTCGGCTACCACCGGCTGCCCGGCTGGGCCGACGGCAAGAAGACCACGAACTCCACGTGGACCGCGCCCGTCTTCGGCGACGACACGGGCGAGGCCTGCCACGCCGCCGCCTTCGCCGACTCCTGGTGCCAGCAGGCCTGGCGCTGGAACCTCGACTACGTCGTCGACCCACGCGCCAACGCCATCGCGTACTACTACACCCAGGAGAAGAACTCCTACGGCCGCAACCTGAAGGCCGCCGACGACACCCGCTACACCCGCGGCGGCTACCTCGACGAGATCCAGTACGGCCTCAAGTCGTCCTCGATGTACGGCACTCCGGCGCTCGCGAAGGTCACCTTCACCAACGCCGAACGCTGCCTGCCCGACGCGCAGACCACCTGCTCGTCCATCACCAGCGACTCCGCCTACTGGTACGACACGCCCTGGGACCTCAACTGCGACGAGGGCAAGGACTGCGACAACGGGCGCCTCTCGCCCACGTTCTGGACGCGCAAGCGCCTCAGCGAGGTGACCACGCAGGTCATCGACGCCGCCGGCGCCTACCAGAAGGTCGACTCCTGGAAGCTGGCCCACCGCTGGGGCATGGCCGACATCGACTACCAGCTGCTGCTCGACTCGATCCAGCACACCGGCCACACCGCCACACCCACGATCACCCTGCCGAAGACCACCTTCAGCTACACCCAGCTGGAGAACCGGCTCGACAAGACCGGTGACGGCTTCGCCCCGTTCATCAAGTCGCGCCTGTCGACGATCGCCGACGAGTACGGCGGCCAGATCGACGTCAACTACTCGGCGCCGGCCTGCGACTTCGCCGCGCTGCCCACCCCGCAGACCAACACCACCCGCTGCTTCCCGCAGTACATCGGCGGCAGCTCCACGGAGGACCCCGAGCGGCACTGGTTCAACAAGTACGTCGTCACCTCCGTCACCGCCACCGACCGCACCGGCGGGGCGCCCGACCAGGTCACCCGGTACGAGTACATGGGGCCGGCCGCCTGGCACTACGACGATGACGACGGCCTGACCAAGGAGAAGTCCAAGACCTGGTCCCAGTGGCGCGGCTACGGACACGTGCGCGTCAAGACCGGCGGCCAGGGCGGCGACGCGGCGATGAAGTCGCAGTCCGACTCCTACTTCCTGCGCGGCATGGACGGCGACCGCGAGTCCCCGACCGGCGGCACCAAGAACGTCAGCGTCCCCCTCGGCGAAGGCGAGGGCGACCCCATCACCGACCACGAGGCGCTCGCCGGCACCACCTACAAGACGGTCGGCTACTCCGGCAACGGCGGCAAGGTCCTCACCAAGACCGTGAACCGCCCCTGGTACCACCAGACCGCGAAGAAGACCCGCGACTGGGGCACGGTCACCGCCAACTTCACCGGCATCGCCAGCTCCAAGACCTGGACCTCCCTGGACGACGGGGCGGGCACGTCCTGGCGGACCACCTCCACCGCCACCTCGTACGACACGGTGGCCGGACGGGTCACCCAGGTCGACGACTTCGGCGACAACACCACCGCAGCGGACAACCGCTGCACCCGCACCACGTACGCCACCAACAGCACCGACAACATCCTGGGCCTGCCCGACCGCGTCGAGACCGTCGCGAAGTCCTGCGCCGACCCCGTCGACCGCTCCAAGGAGGTCATCTCCGACGTCCGCTCCGCCTACGACGGCGGCGCCTACGGCGCGGCCCCGACCAAGGGCGACGTCACGGCCACGGCCCTGCTGAAGAAGCACGACGGCACCACGGCCACCTACCTGGAGTCCGGGGCGACCTTCGACTCCTACGGCCGGGTCCTCACCAGCACCGACCTGACGGCGAACGTCACGGTCACGGGCACGGGCGCCCCCGTACGCACCGCGCGCACGGACGGCCGTACCACCACCACCGACCGCACGCCGAGCACCGGGTTCGTCACGAAGACGACCACGACCACGCCACCGGCGAAGGCCGGCGACGCCACCACCGCCCTGGTCAGCTACGCCACCCACGACCTGCGCCGCGGCCTGCCGCTGACCCAGACCGACGCCAACGGCAAGATCACGACCTTCACCTACGACGCGCTCGGCCGCTCCTCGAAGGTGTGGCTGGCCGACCGGCAGACCACACTGACGCCGACGTACGAGTTCGACTACCTGGTCACGGAGGGGCAGCCGGTCGCGGTCTCCACCAAGGCGCTGGGCACGAACGGCAGCCAGGTCGCCGCGTACAGCCTGTACGACGGTTTCCTGCGCCAGCGTCAGACACAGAAGCCGGGCCCGGACGGCGGGCGGCTGCTCTCCGACGTCTTCTACGACGAACGCGGGCTGACCGCCAAGACCTTCGAGACGTACTACGCCACCGGGGCCCCCTCACGGACCCTGTTCAAGCCCGCGGACGCGCTCTCGGTCGAGACCCAGACCCGCACCACGTTCGACGGCATGGGCCGGCCGACCGTGAGCGAGCAGGTCGCGGGCAACGGCGACGGCGGCACGGTGCTCGGCACCACCCGGACGATCTACGGCGGTGACCGCACCACGGTCATCCCGCCGGAGGGCGGAACCGCCACCACGAGCGTCACTGACGCCCGCGGGCGCACCACGGAGCTGCGCCAGCACCACACCCGCTCCGAGCAGGCCGCGTTCGACACCACCCGCTATACGTACACCCCACGCGGCGAGCTGGAGACGCTGACCGACCCGGCCGGCAATGTCTGGCGATACACCTACGACCTGCTCGGCAACCTCAAGACGACCGTCGACCCGGACCGGGGCCCCAGCTCCACCGAGTACGACGACCGCGGCCAGGTCCTGTCCATCTCCGACGACCGGTCCACCGACCTGTACTACGTCCACGACGGGCTCGGCCGGCAGACCGAGCTGCGCGAGAACAGCGCCACGGGCAAGCTGCGCGCCAAGTGGGTCTACGACACCATCAGCGGCGCGAAGGGCCACCTGGCCGAGTCCACCCGCTACGTCGGCTCCGAGGCGTACACCAACAAGGTCGTCGCCTACGACCGCCTGTACCGCGTGCTGCGCTCGACCGTGACGATCCCCGCGAGTGAAGGAGCGCTCGCCGGTACCTATCTGTCGGCCACCGCGTACAACGTGGACGGTTCGGTGCGCACGACCGGCTCCCCGGCTGCCGGCGCCCTGCCCGCCACCACGGTGGCGTTCACCTACGAGGACCAGACCCAGCGGCCGATCGCGCTCAGCGGCAGCCAGGGCATCGACGTCGCCACCAGCTACAGCCTCACCGGCAGGCCGCTGCAGTTCGAACTGTCCAACAACGGCGGCAAGAAGACCTGGGTCACCAACACCTACGAGTGGGGCACCGAGCGTCTGGCCACCTCCCGGGTGGACCGCCAGGACGTGGCGGGCGTCGACCGTCACAACACCTACGGCTACGACCAGATGGGCAACATCCTGTCCGTCTCGGACGTCTCCCGTTCCGGCACGGACACGCAGTGCTTCGACTACGACTACCTGCGCCGCATGACCACGGCCTGGACCCAGTCCACGACCACCTGCGCTACGGCACCCAGCGGACAGACAGTCGGCGGCCCCGCGCCGTACTGGCACTCCTACACCTACGACAAGGTGGGCAACCGGGAGACCGAGACCCTGCACGACGTCACCGGTGACACGGCGAAGAACACCGTACGCACCTACGACTACCCGGACCCGGGCAAGCCGCGTCCGCACGCCGTGAACACGGTGACCCAGACCGGGCCCGGCGGCACCGCGCAGGACTCCTACGGCTACGACGAAGTCGGTAACACCGACACCCGCACCCTCGCGGGCACCACCCAGGACCTCGACTGGGACGCCGAAGGCCATCTGGTCAAGGTGACCAAGCCGGTCGAGGGTCAGCCCGACGACGTCACCGAGTACGTCTACGACGCGGCCGGCAACCGCCTCATCGCCCGCACCTCGAAGGAGAACACGCTCTACCTCGGCGCCACCCGGATCACCGTGGCCAAGGGGAGCACCACTGCCAAGGCCACGCGCACGCTGGACCTCGGCAGCGGGCACCAGGCCGTGCTCGACAACGACGGCTCGGTCTCGTTCACGGTCGCCGACCACCTCGGCACGGGGCAGCTGGCGGTCGACGCGGGAAGTCAGCAGCTGACGCAGCGTCGCATGCTGCCCTTCGGCGGAACCCGCGGCACCGAGCCGAGCAACTGGCCCGGAGTCCAGGGCTTCGTCGGCGGCGTGGACGACACCGATTCCACCGGGTTGCAGCACCTCGGCGCCCGCGAGTACGACCCGGCGACCGGCCGGTTCCTCTCGGTCGACCCGCTGCTCACCCCGGGCGACCCGCAGGCGCTGAACGCGTACGCCTACAGCAACAACAGCCCGCTCACCTTCAGCGACCCCGACGGCCTCGGCTGCATCCACGGTGCGCCCGGCGGTGGAGCGGACGGAATCTGCGCGGGCGTCGAAGGCGACACCGACGGCGTCATCAACGGCACCTCCAACAACTGTCAGCGGACGCAGTCCTGCTACGACACCGCGGTCAAGATGTCGCAGGAGGCCAGGCGGAACGGCACGTACGGCAAGAAGCCGATCATCATCGCGCCCAAGGGTGACTCGATCACCATTCAGGGCGTCTACATCCCGACCCAGGCGGAGCTCGCCGAGCACTTCCCGTACTACCACGAGCGCCTGGACTACCAGCACAACCTCCAGAACTGGGCGCGAGCACGGTGCTCGGGTCTGAATGTCGCGGGCTCGGAGTTCTGCTCCGCCGTGGGCAAGCTCGGCTGGTTCGGCGACCAGAACGGGCCGGGGATCCTTGAGGTCCTCGGCGTCGACGACTACATCGGCTGCATCCAGGGCTCCGGCAGCGCCTGCAAGGCCGCGGCGATCGACGCCGGCATCGCGGTGGGCACCGGACTGCTCGGCAAGGGCGCCAAGGTCGTCTTCAAGGGCTTCAAGGCGGCCCTGAAGAAGACGGACAACATTCCCATCCAGTGCCTCGTCGGAGGCGGCCGGCACAGCTTCACGCCCGGCACACACGTGCTGATGTCCGACGGGTCCAGCAAGCCCATAGAGGACGTCCGGCTCGGCGACAAGATCGTGGTCACCGACCCGGAGAGCGGTCTGACCACGACACGGACCGTCGTCGCCACCATCATCACCAAGGACGACAAGCACTTCGTCGACCTCACGGTCGCCCGCGAGGGCACCCGGGGCACGCAGTCACTGACGTCCACGACGACGCACCCGTTCTGGTCGCCCTCCGAGGGCACCTGGATCGACGCCGGCCACCTCGTCCCGGGCATGACGCTGCGCACCGTCGACGGCGGCACGGTCCGGGTCGAGAAGACCCGCGAGTACCACAAGCTCCAGCGCACGCACGACCTCACCATCGACGACATCCACACGTACTACGTCGTCGCCGGTACGACCGCGCTCCTCGTGCACAACGACGACGGCGGGTTCGACTGGGAGAAGGGTCTGTCGGAGATCAAGGAGACCTGGGACGGCGGTGACCTCGACGACGACGGCAAGCACTCCCCGCGCGGCAACCAGGCCGAGAACAAGGAGTTCAGGGACGCGGTGAAGAAGATCGAGGGCGAACTCAAACGCGACATCACCCCCGCGGAGCGCCGCATGCTGCACGACCGGATCACCGGCCAGGGCTACGGCTACCATCGCATCGTCGAGGAAGGCAGGGGGCTGTTCGGTGGCTGCTGAGCTGAGGGTGGACGAGATCACCCGAATCCTGACGGGTACCGTCGTCCACTCGGTCGGCCGGGCTGTGGACATGGGCGTCGTCGAGTTCCACGGCCCTGACGGCGAGGAGATCATGGTCCATATGCAGTGCCCGTTCCGGATCGTGCACGACTCGCGGATCGTCCTGGGATCCGCGGACATGCGGTATGCGCAGAAGGGCGCGGGTGAGCAGGCCTTCGACGAGTTCCGCATGATCTACGATGCTCGCGCCACGAAGATCAACAAAATTCTCGGCCAGCTTCACCCGTCCGTCACCGGCGTGACCGGGGGCGAGTCGGGTGAGCTCACCGTGGCCTGGGAGCAGGGCTTCCGGCTCGAGGTGTTCCCGGACTGCTCCGGGAACATCGAGGCATGGCGGGCCTTCGTCCGTGGTGACGCCCACTACGGATTCCCGCCGGAGACCATCTGACGCGGTCCGGCATCACCACTCGGCCCCCTGCTCCCGGTACTCGGGAGCAGGGGGCCGCTTTTCGAGCACTGACAATTCCGGAAGGGTTCTGGAGATGAATCCATGTCAGGAGTTCCGGCCCGACCCGTCCTCGTGGATCCTGGGGCTGCGAGGTCTCCCGGTCACCGCGGTCCGGCACACAGGGGATCCTCCCCGGCGAGTACTGGCCCTGGCCGCCGGCGCGGAGCTGACATTCGACGCAGCGGCGGATCTGACGCACGGGTCGGCATCCGCCCCAGGTGCCGTATCGGTCCCTGCCGAGCAATGGGCAGAACTGGTGGGTGCGACCGTGCTGTCGGCGGTGGCGTTCACGTCCGGCGGGCTGCGCGTCGTATTCGATAGCGGGCACCATCTGAACGTCCGTGGAGGTGACCCCGAGCTGGTGGTCCGCGTTCGAAAGCCGGGCGACTTCGACTGGGCGTATCGGGGCGGAATCGGCGTTATGACGCACCACGGCGCTGACGGTCCCTGAGGAGAGAACGGACGCCGTGCGCCGAGAAGCCTGGGGCGCCCCCCGACCGCACACCCGCCCCGCATATGGTGATCCGGTGAACGGCGACTGGCTCATCCGCGGCCGCGACGGCCGCCTCAGCGTCTATCTGCCGGCCGGCGAGGCCATCCTGTGCAGGGCGGAACTCGGGCCCGGCGGCCCCTGGGAACCCCCGCGCAAGGTCGGCGGCGACCAGAAGCTGCGCCCCGGTCCCGCGGTCGGCCAGGGCACCGACGCCTACGCCCATCTGGCGGCCTGGCGTCCCACCAAGGCCGGCGAGGCAGGCCTCGTCCACTCCACGCACTTCCGTCCGCGCCTGGCCGCCCTGGACTGGATCTCCATCGGCCACCCGAACCAGACCGGCGACCGCACCGGCACCCCCGCCGTCACGGTCGACGCGCAGGGCCGGGCCCATGTCTTCGTCCGGAACGGGGGCGGCGGCGTCAGCATGCGCGGCCAGAAGGAGGCCGGCGGCTGGGGCCCCTGGCGTGACCTCAAGGGGCGTGACGTACAGGACGACTTGGCCGCCGTGACCGGCGAGTCCGGGCTCGTGGAGCTGTATGCCGCCGTCCCCGGAGCCCTCCTGCACTGGCAGCAGGAGAAGCCGGGCGCCGTACCCGTCCTGGAGGAGGCGATGGAGACCCCGGTCCGCCCGGGCACCCTGCACGCCCTGGCCACCTCCGCGGAGCACACCACCCTCTTCTTCGCCGACGACTCCGGCGACCTGCGCGCCTGGCGACCCGGCACCAAGCCGGTGCCCCTGCTGGCCTCCGCGGGCCCCGGCCCGGTCTCCGCGATCCGCTGCCAACTCGACGGCCACGACTGCACGTTGCTCGCCCAGCGCTCGGCGAGCGGCCGCGTCGCCTTCGCCGCGTATCCGACGGAGCAGGAGTCGGCCGGGGCATGGTGGACCGAGTCGGGGCCGCAGTTGCCCGCCGACGCGGTAGTGGCGCTGGCGGTGGACGAGGACGAGCGGGTGGTGGCGGCCACGATGTCACCGTCGACGGGCCATGTGCTGATCACCCGGCGCAAGGACGAACCGGGGCTGGCGCTGGAGGCGTGGCGGGAGATCTGAGGCGCCCGAGAGGGGGCTTGTGTACGGCGGCTGCGGGCCGTATGCGGTTGCTCGCGCGGCTCCCCGCGCCCCTGGGGCGGTCGGCGGGCTGTCGCCTTGAAGGCGCTTCCGGCGATTTCCGAGCGCCGGTCCCGCTGAACTCAGCCCGTCCCGCGTTTGAGGACGAGGCCGTCAGGCCGAGACGGGGGTCTGGGGGCGGAGCCCCAAGTGACCTGCCGACAACACCGGTGCCCCGCACGCCAACCAGGCATGCGGGGCACCGGCGTTCACAGCGGAGCGCCTACGCCGGAACCGACGCCACGCCCGGCGCCAGGAACTTCTTGCCGTTCACGCGCTCGGAGACACCCTCGCGGTCCAGGTACGGCGTGATGCCGCCCAGGTGGAAGGGCCAGCCGGCGCCCGTGATCAGGCAGAGGTCGATGTCCTGGGCCTCGGCGACGACGCCCTCGTCGAGCATGAGCCCGATCTCCTGGGCGACGGCGTCGAGGACACGGTCACGGACCTGCTCCTCGGTCAGGACGGAGTCGCCCTGCTTCAGCAGCGCGGCGACCTCCGGGTCCAGCTCCGGCTTGCCGGAGTCGTAGACGTAGAAGCCGCGCTTGCCCGCCTTGACGACGGCCGCGAGGTTCGGGGAGACCGTGAAGCGGTCCGGGAAGGCCCGGTTGAGGGTCTCCGAGACGTGCAGACCGATCGCGGGACCGACCAGCTCAAGGAGGACGAGAGGAGACATCGGCAGGCCCAGGGGCTCCACCGCCTTCTCCGCCACCTCGACCGGCGTGCCCTCGTCGATGACGTTCTGGATCTCGCCCATGAAGCGGGTGAGGATGCGGTTCACGACGAACGCCGGGGCGTCCTTCGTCAGCACCGCGGTCTTCTTCAGCTTCTTGGCGACGGCGAACGCCGTGGCCAGCGAGGCGTCGTCCGTCTGCTCGCCGCGGACGATCTCCAGCAGCGGCAGGACCGCGACCGGGTTGAAGAAGTGGAAGCCGACGACCCGCTCGGGGTTCTTCAGCTTCGACGCCATCTCGGAGACCGAGAGGGAGGAGGTGTTTGTCGCGAAGATGGCGTGCGCCGGGGCGACCGCCTCGACCTCCGCGAACACCTGCTGCTTGACGCCGATCTCCTCGAAGACGGCCTCGATGACGAAGTCGGCGTCCGCGAAGCCCTCGGCCTTGTCCAGGATACCGCTCACCAGCGCCTTGAGGCGGTTGGCCTTGTCCTGGTTGATACGGCCCTTGCCGAGCAGCTTCTCGATCTCGGCGTGGACGTAGCCCACACCCTTGTCGACGCGCTCCTGGTCGATGTCCGTGAGGACGACCGGGACCTCCAGGCGGCGCAGGAAGAGCAGCGCCAGCTGCGAGGCCATCAGGCCCGCGCCGACCACGCCGACCTTGGTGACCGGACGGGCCAGGTTCTTGTCCGGGGCGCCGGCCGGGCGCTTGCCGCGCTTCTGCACCAGGTTGAACGCGTAGATACCGGACCGCAGTTCGCCACCCATGATCAGGTCGGCGAGCGCCTTGTCCTCGGCGTCGTAGCCCTGCTGGAGGTCGCCGTTCTTGGCGGCGGCGATGATGTCGAGGGCGCGGTAGGCGGCCGGAGCGGCCCCGTGCACCTTCGAGTCCGCGATGAAACGGCCCTTGGCGACGGCCTGGTCCCAGGCCTCGCCGCGGTCGATCACCGGACGGTCGACCTCGACGTCGCCCTTCAGCACCTGGGCGGTCCAGATCAGCGACTGCTCCAGGAAGTCGGCGCCCTCGAAGATGGCGTCGGCGATGCCCAGGTCGAAGACCTGCTGGCCCTTGAGCTGCTTGTTCTGGTTGAGGCTGTTCTCGATGATCACCGAGACGGCCTTGTCGGCGCCGATCAGGTTCGGCAGGATCGTGCAGCCGCCCCAGCCGGGCACCAGGCCGAGGAACACCTCGGGCAGCGAGAAGGCCGGGAGGGCCTTGCTGACGGTCCGGTACTTGCAGTGCAGACCGACCTCGACGCCACCGCCCATCGCGGCACCGTTGTAGTACGCGAAGGTCGGCACGGCGAGGCCCGCGAGGCGCTTGAAGACCTCGTGGCCGCCCTTGCCGATGGCGAGCGCGTCCTTGTGCTCCTTCAGCAGCTCGACGCCCTTGAGGTCGGCGCCGACCGCGAAGATGAACGGCTTGCCGGTGATGCCGACACCGACGATGTCACCGGCGGCGGCCTCGGCCTCGACCTGGTCGATGGCGATGTCGAGGTTCGCCAGCGACTGCGGGCCGAAGGTGGTCGGCTTGGTGTGGTCGAAGCCGTTGTCCAGCGTGATGAGCGCGAAGCGCCCGGCGCCGTACGGCAGGTCGAGGTGGCGTACGTGCGCGGACGTCACGACCTCGTCGGGGAACAGCTCGGCCGCTCCCTTGAGAAGCTCAGCGGTGCTCACTTGTCGCCTCCGGCGTCCTTGTGGTGCGGGTTCTCCCAGATCACCGTGGCGCCCATGCCGAAGCCGACGCACATGGTGGTGAGGCCGTAGCGGACCTCCGGCTGCTCCTCGAACTGGCGGGCCAGCTGCGTCATCAGCCGGACGCCGGAGGAGGCCAGCGGGTGGCCGTAGGCGATGGCGCCGCCGTACTGGTTGACGCGGGCGTCGTCGTCGGCGATGCCGTAGTGCTCCAGGAAGGCGAGGACCTGGACCGCGAAGGCCTCGTTGATCTCGAAGAGGTTGATGTCCTCGATGGACAGGCCCGCCTTGGCGAGGGCCTTCTCGGTGGCCGGGATCGGGCCGTAGCCCATGACCTCCGGCTCGACGCCCGCGAAGGCGTAGGAGACGAGACGCATCTTGACCGGCAGGTTGTTCTCGCGGGCGAAGTCCTCGCTCGCGATCATCGACGCGGTGGCGCCGTCGTTCAGACCGGCCGCGTTACCGGCGGTGACCCGGCCGTGGACGCGGAACGGGGTCTTCAGGCCGGACAGGCTGTCCAGCGTGGTGCCCGGGCGCATCGGCTCGTCGGCGGTGACCAGGCCCCAGCCCGTCTCACCGGCCTCGGCGTTGGTGCGGCGCACCGAGACCGGCACCAGGTCCTGCTGGATCTTGCCGTTGGCGTACGCCTTGGCGGCCTTCTCCTGCGAACGCACCGCGTACTCGTCGGCGCGCAGCTTGGTGATGGTCGGGTAGCGGTCGTGCAGGTTCTCGGCGGTCATGCCCATGAACAGGGCGGACTCGTCGACCAGCTTCTCGCTGACGAAGCGCGGGTTCGGGTCCACGCCCTCGCCCATCGGGTGGCGGCCCATGTGCTCGACACCACCGGCGATGACGGCGTCGTAGGCACCGAAGGCGATCGAACCGGCGACGGACGTCACGGCGGTCAGGGCGCCGGCGCACATGCGGTCGATGGAGTAGCCGGGCACCGACTGGGGGAGACCGGCGAGGATGCCGGCCGTGCGGCCCAGGGTCAGGCCCTGGTCACCGATCTGCGTGGTCGCGGCGATGGCGACCTCGTCGATCTGCTTCGGGTCGAGCCCGGGGTTGCGACGCAGCAGCTCCCGGATCGCCTTCACGACGAGGTCGTCGGCGCGGGTCTCGTGGTAGATGCCCTTCGGGCCCGCCTTGCCGAACGGGGTGCGGACGCCGTCTACGAAGACGACGTCCCTGACGGTACGAGGCACGATGGCTCTCCTCCAGGGTGCGGGATGGCACTACTGCTGCGCGGCACGCTGAGCGCGCGCTCAGGCCCATGCTACTTACGGGTAACGTAGCTGCACAGTCCTGGGGGCGGGAGCGGCGAACGTCACATACAAACTCCGGTGGTGGGGAGCTGGGAGCGCCCCTTCAGGGGCGCGGGGAACTGCGCGAGCAACCCACCACAACCCGCAGCCCCGTACGCACCTCACCGAGGCGGCGCTGTGGACCCCCGAGGAGTCAGCACAGGCGTAGCCACCGGATGCGACCCCACCCCACCCCCCATGATCACCCCGAACAAGGTCCGAGCCACCTCCGCCCCGAACCCGTGCACGTCATGACTCATCGCCGACAGCGTCGGATGCGTCAGCCGGCACAACTGCGAGTCGTCCCACGCCAGCAGCGACACGTCCTCCGGCACCCGCAACCCCATCTCGGCCGCCACCGACAAACCGGCCACGGCCATGATGTCGTTGTCGTACACGATCGCCGTCGGCCGGTCCGCCCCGGACGCGGCGAGCAGCGACCGGGTCGCCCGCGCCCCCGCGTCGCCCGAGAAGTCCGTCGCCACCTGCCACGCGCCGGCCAGCGCCAGCGCCCCCGCCGCCTCGTCGAAGGCCGCCGTACGGATGGACGTGTGCCCGAGGGCCGCCGCACCGCCCACCCGGGCGATCCGCCGGTGCCCCAGCGCGGCCAGATACCGCACCGCCTCCGTCACGGCGGTGGCGTCGTCGGTCCACACCGACGTCAGCCCGCCCGTGAGCGACGGGTGCCCGACCGCGACGACGGGCATGCCGACCCGCTGCGCCATCGCCACACGCGGGTCGTCCGCGCGGAAGTCGACCAGGATCGACCCGCCGATCTGCCGCCCCCGCCACCACGACTCCTGCAGTCCGGTCTCCTCCTCCACGGTCCGCACGAGCCGCAGCAGCAGCGAGCAGGAGTGCTCGGTCAGGACGCTCTCCACGCCCGAGACGAACTCCATGTAGAACGGTTCGAGACCGAGCAGCCGGGCAGGCCGGCAGATCGCCAGACCCACCACGTCCACCCGCGACCCGGCCAGTGTCCGCGCGGTGAGGTTGGGCGCCCAGCCCAGTTCCCGCGCGGCCCGGAAGATACGGTCCCGGGTCGCCTCCGACAGTCCCGGCTTGTGGTTGAAGGCGAGGGACACTGCCCCCTTGGACACGCCCGCGCGCGCGGCGACGTCCTTGATGGTGACGCGGGGGGTCGGCGTTGCCGTCATCGGCTGGGCTCCATGCAGTACAGGGCCGATCGTGCGGCCTCGGCGTCAGGAGTCTCCCAGTGACGCACACCGATGGTCACCTGTTCGCCGGGCAGCAACGTGACCAGTCCCCGGTCGGCCACCGCGTCCGGATCCAGCCGGTCGGCCTGGAGGAGCAGATCGCGGACGAGGGTACGGGCCGTCACCGTGACCCCGCCCGGCGCGAGCGCCACGTCGAACTCCGGGAAGGGGTACGGCACTTCACGGTCGAGCGCGGCGAAGTGCACGGCCCTCAGCCCGCCCGCGTCCGCGACCAGGAACTCCTTCGGCCCGCCCGGCTCCAGCTCCCTCGGCACCCCCACCCGGGCCACCGCCCGCGCCCCGGCGGCGAACTCCAGGTTCGCCTCGCCGACCACCACCCCCTCGACGGACATCCGCCGCAGCCGCACCGCACCCGCCCACTCCTGCGCGGCCTGGTTGACGAAAGCCAACTCCAGCTCACCGTCCCGTACTTGAAGGGTCAGCAGTCGGTCCGCGTACAGCCGCCGCAGCTCGTGGTACAGCGGCTTCTCCCGCCCGTCCCCGTCGATCGCGGCCCAGGACGTCACCGGCCAGCAGTCGTTCAGCTGCCACACGACCGTGCCCGCGCAGACCGGCCAGTGCGACCGCCAGTGCTCGATCCCGGCCGCGACGGCCCGCGCCTGGTTGACCTGGGTGAGGTAGTGCCAGCGGTCGAAGTCCCCTTCGGGGAAGCCGAAATGCCGCTCAAGGCCCCGCCTCAGCTTTCCGTTCCCGTCGTCCGCCTTCTGGTGGTGCAGCATGCCGGGGGAGTCCGGCGCGAGCTCCTCACCCGGCAGCGCCCGCCGCAGCGTGGCGTACGCGGGCGGCGCCTGCCAGCCGAACTCGGCCACGAAGCGCGGCACGCTCAGCCGGTAGTCGGCGTAGTCCTCCCGGTTCCACACTTCCCAGGAGTGGTGCGTGCCGTGCGCCGGGGCGTTCGGGTGGTGGTCCCACGAGCCGGACCACGGACTGCCCGCCGTGTACGGCCGCGTCGGATCCAGCTCGGCCACCACCCGCGGCAGTACGCCCAGGTAGTACCCCTCGCCCCAGGACTCCCCGGCCAGCCGGGGCTCCCACTCCCAGTCCCGGAACCCCCACAGGTTCTCGTTGTTGCCGTTCCACAGCACCAGCGACGGGTGCGGCATCAGCCGTACGACGTTCTCCCGCGCCTCGGCCTCCACCTCCCCGCGCAGCGGCTGCTCCTCCGGATAGGCCGCGCACGCGAAGGGGAAGTCCTGCCAGACCAGCAGCCCCAGCTCGTCGCAGGCGTCGTAGAAGTCCTCGCTCTCGTAGATCCCGCCACCCCAGATCCGTACGAGGTCCACGCCCGCGCCGGCCGCCTGCTCCAGCCGCCCGCGGTACCGCTCCCGGGTCACCCGGGACGGGAACACGTCGTCCGGGATCCAGTTGACGCCCCGCGCGAAGAGCCGCTCGCCGTTGACGACGAGGGTGAAGCCGGTGCCGTGCGCGTCGGGCCGGCGGTCCAGCTCGACGGTCCGGAAGCCGATCCGCCGGCGCCACACGTCCAGCACGTCGTCGCCGTGCAGCAGCGTCAACTCGACGTCGTACAAGGGCTGTTCGCCGTAGCCGCGCGGCCACCACAGTTCCACGTCCGGCACGGTCAGCCGTACGGCACCGCCCGTGCCCACGACCTCGGCCCGCGCCCGCACCCCGCCGACCGTCGCCTCGACGGTGAGCGGCGCCTCGACCCGGGTCCGCTCGACGTCGACGGCCAACTCGACCCGCCCCGTGTCCTCTTCGACGGTCACCAGGGGCCGCACCCGGGCGATCCGGGCCGTCGACCACTGCTCGATCCGCACCGGCCGCCAGATCCCGGCCGTCACCAGCGTCGGCCCCCAGTCCCAGCCGAAGGAGCAGGCCATCTTGCGCAGGTACTGGTACGGCTCGGCATAGGCGGCCGGCCGTTCGCCCAGCTTGCCGCGGACCGCCTCCGCCTCGGCGTACGCGGAGGCGAAACGCACCGCGAGCCGTCCGCTCAGCCCCGTCACGTCGAAGCGGTACGAGCGGTGCATGTTCCGTACCCGGCCCAGCAGCCGGCCGTCGAGCGAGATCTCGGCGACGGTGTCGAGCCCGTCGAAGACGAGGTCGGTCTGCTCGTGACGGGACGGAACGGCGAGGTCGGTCTCATAGGTCCAGTCCCGCCGCCCCACCCACGCCACCTCGGTCTCGTCCCGCCCGAGAAAGGGATCCGGGATCACCCCGGCCGCCAGCAGATCGGTGTGCACACAGCCCGGCACGGCGGCGGGGAGCGCGGCTCCCTCGTGCCGCAGGGTCCATCCGTCGGTGAGCGGTGTGGCCTGAAGCATCCGCACTCCTAAACCGATTCATCCCAGTGCTGGGACGGAATTTGGCATCGTTGGCGAGATACGGACTTTACCGGTTAAGAAAACGTTGTCAGAGTACGGAACCAGCCAACCCGCTCGTGCTCTTCCGTCCCCAGAACGGAGCTGACGCACATGAACCGCCGTACAGTCCTCGCCGCCGCCACGGGTGCCCTGCTGCTCTCGGCGTGCACCGGCACCGGAGGAAGCTCACAGGGCGCCGACGCCAAGGCGGCCGACGACCCGTCGAAGGTGAGCGGCACCATCACCGTCCTCACCCATCGCACCGACCTCGTGCAGGACGGCACGATGAAGAAGTACGCCGCCGAGTTCAACAAGACGTATCCCAAGGTGAAGGTCGAGTTCGACGCCATCACCGACTACGAGGGCGAAGTCAAGATCCGTATGAACACGGAGAACTACGGCGACGTCCTCATGATCCCCGCGGTGATCGAGAAGAAGGACTACCCCAAGTTCTTCGCGGCGCTCGGCACTCAGGCCGAGCGGAGCAAGGAGTACCGCTTCACCGACTACACCACCGTGGACGGCAAGGTCTACGGCCAGAGCCCGCTCGGCGCGGTCCCCGGCTTCATCTACAACAAGAAGGTCTGGCAGGAGGCCGGAGTCACCGACTGGCCGACCACACCGGCGGAGTTCCTCGACGACCTGAAGGCGATCAGGTCGAGGACCGAGGCGATCCCGTACTACACCAACTTCAAGGACATGTGGCCGCTGACCCAGTGGACGCAGGTCAACGGCTCGGTCAGCTGCGACGAGCAGGCCACCACGAAGCTCGCCGAGGGCGACCCGTGGGCCCAGGGCGCCGACGTCCGGACCGCCGACACACTGCTCTACGACATCGTCCACGAGGGGCTCGTCGAGAAGGACCCGACGACCACCAACTGGGAGGCGTCCAAGCCCAAGCTGGCCAAGGGGGAGATCGCCACGATGTGGCTCGGCTCCTGGGCGGTCATCCAGATGCAGGCCGCGGCGAGGCAGGCCGGCACCGACCCGGACGACATCGGGCTCATGCCCTTCCCCGCCCAGAAGGACGGCACCTTCTGCGCGACGGCCCAGCCCGACTACAACCAGGCCGTCAACATCCACTCCGAGCACAAGGAGGCGGCCCGCGCCTGGCTCGACTGGTTCACCGACAAGTCCGGCTACGCGGCCGACAACCTCGCCCTGTCCCCGCTCAAGTCCGCGCCGCTGCCCACCATCATGAAGCCGTACGAGGAGGCGGGGGTGAAGATCCTCGACCTCGACGACACCAAGGGCGCCGTGGTGAAGTCCATCGACAACCAGTCCGAGATCGGCATCTACAAGCCCGACTACCGCCAGGACCTCGTCGACCTCGCCCGCGGCGCCACCAAGGGCGACCTGGACGGCTTCCTGAACGACCTCGGCGGGAAGTGGACCGAGACCCAGCAGTCACTGGGGTCCTGATGACGGACACGACGACCGAGAAGGGGGTCGTCAAGGCCCCCACGGGGGCGGTGGGCGCCGCCCTCGAACCAGCCCCCGCCCCGCGCCCGGCACGTCTGTGGCGCGGGGCCACGCCCTGGCTCTTCCTGCTCGCGCCGCTCGCCCTGCTGATCGTCTTCACCTACGCGCCGATCGCCAACATGGTCGCGTACAGCTTCACCGACTGGGACGGCGTCAGCCCCGAGCTGCACTACACGGGCGCCGAGAACTACGCCGAACTCTTCACCCGCTCCGACCTGTTCGAGGTCTTCTGGGTCAGCGGCTACTACCTGGCGGCCTCGGTCTTCCAGATCGTCGCCGCCCTCTACTTCGCCACGATCCTGAGCTTCAACGTCCGCTTCCGGAACTTCTTCAAGGGCGTGCTGTTCTTCCCGTACCTGATCAACGGAGTCGCGATCGGCTTCGTCTTCCTCTACTTCTTCCAGGACGGCGGCACCCTCGACTCGGTCCTCGGCCTCTTCGGCGTGGAGACGGACCGCGCCTGGCTCGGCACACCGGAGTCGGCGAACACCTCCCTCGCCGCCGTCTCCGTCTGGCGCTACCTGGGCCTGAACTTCGTCCTCTTCCTCGGCGCGATCCAGTCGATCCCGGGGGAGCTGTACGAGGCGGCCGAACTGGACGGCGCGAACCGCTGGCACCAGTTCCGCTACATCATCGCCCCCGGCATCAAGCCGGTCCTGAGCCTGACGGTGATCCTCTCGATCTCCGGCTCGCTCTCGGTCTTCGAGATCCCGTACATCATGACCGGCGGGGCGACCGGCACCGAGACCTTCGTGATCCAGACCGTGAAGCTGGCCTTCCAGTTCAACAAGACGGGGCTCGCCTCGGCTGCCGCGGTCGTCCTGCTGCTGATCGTCCTGGCGGTGACCTGGGTGCAGCGCCGCCTCGTCCCCGACGACAAGGTGGACCTCGCATGACCCGCCACGCGCTGGCCCGCACGCTGGTGTACCTGTCCCTGATCGCCGCGACGGTGGTGGTCCTGCTGCCCCTGGCAGCCGTGGTCCTGACCTCGCTGAAGTCCGAGCGGGAGATGGCGGACGACAGCGGAGCCCTGGCCCTCCCCGGCAACCCGCTGAACTTCCACAACTACGCGACGGCGTTCGAGGACGGCCGAATGCTCTCGGCCTTCGCCAACACGGCGGTCATCCTGCTCTTCGCCATCGGCGGCACGGTCCTCATCGGCTCGATGACGGCGTACGCCATCGACCGCTTCACGTTCCGCTTCAAGAAGCTGGTCGTGGCCCTGTTCCTGGTCGCCGCCCTGGTCCCCGGCGTCACCACCCAGGTGGCGACCTTCCAGATCGTCAACAGCTTCGGCATGTTCGACAGCCTCTGGGCGCCGATCGTCCTCTACATGGGCACGGACATCGTCTCGATCTACATCTTCCTGCAGTTCGTCCGCTCGATCCCGACGTCCCTGGACGAGGCGGCCCGCCTGGACGGCGCCAACGCGTTCACGATCTACCGCAGGATCATCTTCCCGCTCCTGAAACCGGCCGTCGCGACAGTGGTGATCGTCAAGGGCATCACCACCTACAACGACTTCTACATCCCGTTCCTCTACATGCCCTCGGAAGATCTTGGCGTGATCTCGACGTCCCTGTTCCGCTTCAAGGGCCCCTTCGGCGCCCACTGGGAAACGATCTCGGCAGGAGCGGTCCTGGTGATCCTGCCGACCTTGATCGTCTTCCTGCTGCTGCAACGATTCATCTACAACGGCTTCATGCAAGGTGCGACGAGGTGAGGTGCTTGTAGGGGCGCGGGGAACTGCGCGAGCAACCACAGCCGACCCGTAGTCGCCGTACGAGAGAACCTCCTACGGCGACTAGGCGCACAAGGCAGCAACCAAAACCGGCGTGACCTGCTCAACCTGCCAGGCCCGAGCACCGTAGCCAGCCAGCGCCTCCGCAACCGACCCGGCGTCGACAACCTTCGGCGGCTCCCAGCAAACCCGCCGCACCGTATCCGGCGTGATCAGGTTCTCCTGCGGCATATTGAGCTGCTCCGCCAACGCCGACACCGCAGCCCGAGCCGCGGAGAGCCGAGCCGCCGCAGCAGGATCCTTGTCGGCCCAGGCACGGGGCGGCGGCGGCCCGGTAACAGGCTGCCCCGGCGCCGGCAACTGCGCCTCGCTCAAAGCCTTCGCACGATCCACCGCGGCCTGCCACTGCTCCAGCTGCCGCCGGCCCATCCGATGCCCGAACCCGTTCAGCGCGGCCAGGGCATGCGCGTTCGCGGGCAGGGCGAGCGAGGCCTCCACGATCGCCGCGTCGGACAGCACCTTGCCCGGCGACACGTCCCGCTTCTGCGCGATCCGGTCCCGCGTCTGCCACAGCTCCCGCACCACGCCCAGCTGCCGACGCCGCCGCACCTTGTGCATGCCGGACGTGCGCCGCCAGGGGTCCTTGCGCGGTTCGGCAGGCGGCGCGGCCGCAATCGCGTCGAACTCCTGCTGCGCCCACTCCAGCTTGCCCTGCCGGTCCAGCTCCTTCTCCAGCGCGTCACGCAGATCGACGAGCAGCTCGACGTCCAGCGCCGCATACCGCAGCCAGGGCTCGGGCAGCGGGCGGGTCGACCAGTCGACGGCCGAGTGGCCCTTCTCCAGGACGAACCCGAGCACGCTCTCGACCATCGCGCCGAGGCCGACCCGGGGGAACCCGGCGAGCCGCCCGGCCAGCTCGGTGTCGAACAGCCGGCTCGGCAGCATGCCTATCTCCCGCAGACAGGGAAGATCCTGGGTGGCCGCGTGCAGCACCCACTCCACACCGGAGAGCGCCTCGCCGAGGCCCGAGAGGTCGGGGCAGGCGACGGGATCGATCAGCGCCGACCCCGCCCCCTCGCGGCGCAGCTGCACCAGATACGCGCGCTGGCCGTATCGGTAGCCGGACGCGCGTTCGGCGTCCACGGCGACGGGACCGGAGCCGGCGCTGAACTCGGCGATCACCTCGGCGAGCGCGGCCTCGTCCGCGATCACGGGCGGAATGCCCTCGCGGGGCTCCAGCAAAGGGATCGGCGCCTCCGTAACAGAAGATCCGCCGTCGTCCGGAGGGGCGCCTCCGGTGGTTCGCAGTGAACTGTCTGCTGCGGTGTCTTGGGCGTCGGTCACCTGTCAAGGGTATCCGCAAGGCTGACCGCCTGACCTGCGCCTTCTGGACACGTTGGCGCTGACCTGCGCAAACACCTCCGGCCGTGTCCCACGGCCCACCGATGCTTCTCGGCCACGTGGGGACTAGGGGGTGTTTTGAAAGTCCAGTGCGGTGCCTGCGGTGTCCGGTGCGTGCCCTCGGCGTGCCGGACGAAGGCCCTCGTAGCGGAGCTACTTGGGCCTTTGGCCGGTGCGGCGAGGGTGCGTGCCGGGCGCCGTGGGTGCTGTGCGGGACTTTCAAAACACCCCCTAGCCCTCCGAGGAGGGGGAGGCGGGGCGCAGGGTCGAGATGAAGGACTGGAAGTCCGTCAGGACGTCCTGGAGCTGGCTCGTCCGCGCGGTCAGGGCGATCTCGATCTCGGCGCGTTCGCCGCGCTGCCGCTCGCTCTGCAGCACCAGGAGGAACTGGCTCTGCGCGAGCTCCATCGGCTGCCCGTTGACGGTGGCCTGGATGCGCAGGTTCTGCACGATCCCCGGGGCGTCGATGAGGCCCGGCGCGGGCGAGGTGCCGACCTCGGTGCGCTTGACGACCTCGACGGCGCCGACGTTCTCGCGCAGCCGCCGTACCGACTCCTCGGCGAGGCCGTGCAGGCTCGACGAGCCGTCGAGGCGGTGGCCGGTGACGGTGATGTTCGGCACGAAGCCCTGGCCCCGGGAGGCCATGTGCAGGGCGACGAAGGCGGCGTGCGGGGCGCCGACCTCCTCCGGGGGCGCCGACTGCCAGCCTTGCGGGAGCTCGATTTCGAGCGGGACCGGAAGTGTGCCCGGCATGGTGGATCAACTCCTTGCGGTACGGGTTCCGACGGTACGGGAACGGGAAGCGAGGGGGACGTGGACGGAGGGGAGAGGAGACGGCGGGGCGCCCTCGGCGGGGACGCCCCCGGCGGGGTTCCCCGCGGCGGTCAGTCGAACCAGTCCCCGATCGCGTCGACCGCGTCTCCGGCCGCGTCGGTGACCTTGCCCGGGTCGATCTCGATCTGGGCGCCGAGCTTGCCGCCCACGCCCAGGCCGACACCGAGGTCGCCGCCGATGACGATCTTGCCGTCCTTCATCCCGGCGTCGAAGTGGGCCTCGGCGCCGGCCCCGGCCCACGCCTCCGCCGTGCCGCCGACGCCGACACCGGCGACGGAGGCGTGTCCCTCCGCGGTGGCCTTGGCACCGGCGAAGGCCTCGCCGCCGACGTGGACGCCGTCCGTGCCGATGGAGCCCTTGACGCCGGCCTCGGCGCCCACGTACGCCTCGCCCTTGCCGGACGCCTCGAAGACGCCGACCCCGTACTTGCCCTCGGCCGTGGCCTGGGCGAGATAGGCCTTGCCGGACGCCTGCGCGGTGGCGTTCCCGTCCACGAGGCCCACCCCGGCGGAGGCGTCGACGCCGAGGAGGTTGACGCCGGCCTTGCCGGAGACCTCGCCGCCCGCGAACTCACCGCGGCCCTTGGCCTCGGCGCCCCACACCTTGGCGTCGGCGGTGACGGACGGGCCGGCCACGGTGACGCCCGGACCCTTGCCCTCGCGCAGTGCCTCCCGCTCCGCCTGCGTCATGTTCTTGTGGTCGCCCCAGGCCCCGACGGGCCTTGTCTCGGGTGCCCGTTCCAGCTCGGCGCGCTGAATCTTCCTGGACGTCGCGCCGGTGTCGTCCTGCGTCGCCTCGGAGGCCCAGAAGAGCCAGTCGGGCGCGTTGTCGCCCTCGCCGCCCTGCGCCTTGAACTTCTCGGCCGCCGTGTCGCCCTCGGCCTCGACATGGGCGCGCGCCGACTCCAGCAGCTGCTCGCCGCCGCTCTCGTCGCCGCCGTCGTACAGCCGGATGGCCTCTTCCGCCTGCCCCTGGGCCCACGCGAGGGCCCTGGCGTAGCCCCGCAGTGCTTCCGCGGCCGTGCTGAGCGCATCCGAGCCGCGGTACCACTTCTGCTTCTGGCCCGAGAAGTCCTCCCAGAAGGCGTCGCTCGCCTGGCCGTGCCAGCTGGGAATGCGGACGGAGTCGAGCTCGTCCCCGATGCCGTCGAGGGTCTTCGCGTGGCCGTCGAGCTTGTCCGCGTCGTCCGTGAGCTTCGACGGGTTGCCCGGGATCAGTTCGCGCGGGTCTCGGGTGGACCCGAGTTGTGCCGCCATCGCTGCCCCGTCAGTAGCCCGGGCCGGCGACCGCGGGCCCGGTGAAGTGGTTCTGGGACTCCCGCTCGGAGCGCTCGTAGGACGCGGCGTTCTCGTCCAGCTTGGCCGACGAGCTCTCCCCGTCCTCCTTCATCGGGCTCTTGATGGCCTGCATCCAGGTGGCCATCAGTTGCCCGAACTCCTTGGCCGCGTCCCCGTGGCCGAAGTCCCCGCTCGCTTTGCCGAGTTCGTCCAGCTTCACCTTGTCGCTCTTGCCCACGGAGTCCTTGATCTTCTTGGAAGCCGACCGCAGTTCGGACGGCTCCACATCGAACTGGCCCATCCGCTCCCCCCTCTACGTCCATGCGGGCACGAACGCGCGTCCGTGCCCTGATTGTTGAGAACGCAAAGAGGGTCTCCCAATGGCAAAGGCCCAGCGGTACCGGCCCTGGACCTCACATGATTCCTACCAGGAAGCTTCATAGCGCGACCGCATGGTGCGCCTCGGGACGGCTGTCTACGGCGCCTGCGGAGGACGGGCGGGCGACAGGGATCCCAAATGGCCTGCGGCGTCGACGAGATACTCAAGGGGCTCGTCGAACGTCTCACCGCTCAGCCTGGTCCGCGAACGCGAGGTGATCAGCTGACCGTCGTGGAGCCGGAGCGGCAGCTCCAAGGCCCGAGGGTCGGAGGTGAGGAACTCCGCCAGGCCGCCGAGCACTACGGGACGGGCGCGCTCCTCGTCGCGGGAGACGATGTGGAAGTCCTTGTCGAGCCGGGGGATTCCGACCTCCATGGCCCGTCCCCGATAGAAGGTGTCGAACCAGCCGTCGCGGTAGATCCGCAGGTCCGGAACGTCCACGCCCAGGTTCAGGGCCCAGACGGAGTGGACGATGACCTGCGTCGTCTCCGAGTCGACGTCCTTGTTGTAATAGCGGTACTCGAACGCGCGGAAGCCGAATCCGCGGTACGTGCCGCTGACCACGTTGTCTCCCGTGACGTTGCTGGCCCTGTCCGGGAGCGGCTCGGCCCCCTCGTAGGCGTCGACGAGGCTCGGCACGCCCTCCTCGTAGGTCCACCCGCGGCTCTCGGCGAACGACCGCAGCAGCGCTGACGCCTCCTCGGACTGACGCCTCTTACGAGCCTTGCCCCGGCGGTCCCACACGACGAGAGCCACGACGCCGACACACGCCAGCAGGAACAGGACTGCTTCGATTCCACTCATGGCGCCAGCATCCCCCGTGGCCCCTCTGTGGGCCCGACCCCCCGGCGCTCCATCACAATCCGCACCTCGCGGTCACACATTTCCCCCGCGCCCGCCGCAACGGTCCAGCGGGCGGGGCCCGCTCCGGCTCAGGAGGCCGTCTCGTCGACCTTGATGTCGTAGTGGATCGTGCTGCCCTCGACGGAGGTGACCTTGACGGTGACGCCGAAGCTGGTGCCGTCGGTCGCGGTGAGCTTGCAGCGCAGCGAGGTGCCGACCTTGCCGGCGAGGTCCTCGGGGCAGGTGACGTCCGGCTTCGGCTGGCCCGTCTGCGCGGCGAGCTTCTCCGCCACCGAGTTCGCCACCTCGTCCTTGGCCAGCTTGGCCTCCGAGGAGCAGCCCACCAGCAGCGCGGCGGCGGCTGCGGCGGCGAGGCTCCACGAGGCCAAGGAAGAGAAGGACTTGGGCATGACGGCTCCGTTCGAGGCGGGAGGAGGGTGACGGCCGGAAGGCGAGGCTCGTCAGTGCGACTGTCTATCAGCCCTGGCCGCCCGCCTGGCGGATCTTCACATCCTCCCGCTCCGGCCCGCGAGTGATCTTCACCTGCCTTGGCCCCGGGCGGGTCGTTCCGGGTGCCGTACATGGACAGCGCCCGCCGACGGAACGTTCCGTCGGCGGGCGCCTGAAGGTCGTAAACCAGTCGGCCCAGTGAAGGATCCGGTCCACGACAGGTGAGGGACGCGGGCGGGATCGGCGGCCGATCCCGTGCACGTCGGTGGATGGTCGGGGTCAGGGAAGTGGTCGAGGCCGGTGGCTGACCGGCGTCAGTGGATGATGCCGGTCCGCAGGGCCACGGCGACCATGCCGGCGCGGTCACCGGTGCCGAGCTTGCGGGCGATGCGGGCGAGGTGGCTCTTGACGGTCAGTGCGGACAGGCCCATCGAGACGCCGATGGCCTTGTTCGACTGGCCCTCCGCCACCAGCCGCAGCACCTCGACCTCACGACCGGACAGCTCGCGGTAGCCGCCCGGGTGGCTCGGGGCACCCGGGTGGCGACGGTGCATACGGGCGGCGGCGGCGCCGATGGGGGCGGCACCGGGCCGGGTGGGGAGCCCGACGTTGGTGCGGGTGCCGGTGACGACGTAACCCTTCACGCCACCGGCGAGAGCGTTGCGTACGGCACCGATGTCGTCGGCCGCGGACAGGGCGAGGCCGTTCGGCCAGCCCGCGGCGCGGGTCTCGGACAGGAGGGTCAGGCCGGAGCCGTCGGGCAGATGGACGTCGGCGACACAGATGTCGCGGGGGTTGCCGATGCGGGGACGAGCCTCCGCGATGGACGAGGCCTCGATGACGTCGCGCACACCGAGCGCCCAGAGGTGCCGGGTGACGGTGGAGCGGACGCGTGGATCGGCCACGACCACCATGGCGGTCGGCTTGTTCGGGCGGTAGGCGACCAGGCTTGCGGGCTGCTCGAGGAGAACGGACACCAGGCCTCCTGGGTGCGGGGACGGCTTTCAAGGTCACAGTCGTCTTCGGCACCAAACCTCTGGCCCTTTAGGGAAAGATCACGATTTAGTGAGTAACAATCGGGGCAATTCGGACGCGTGGTCGATCGTTCGGCGAGCAAAACGGTTCGATCATGGACTGATTCCTGACCGAAAGTGGCCGTATCGACAAAGTGACGGTCAAGTCACCGTCACTGGTGTCACGTCGTCGACAGCTATGAGCAGCGGTCAGTGGGACTGCGGGTCACGGCGCTGCGGCAGCGTCACCACCGAGGCGTCCCCAGGACCCGCCGGCGGCAGCCCCGCGACCTGGGCGAGCAGATCGCACCAGGACGCCAGATGGGCCGCGGTGTCCGGCACGCCGCCCAGGCCCTCGCGCGGAGTCCAGGAGGCCCGGATCTCGATCTGCGAGGCCGCCGGGCGCTCGGAAAGACCGCCGAAGTAGTGGGAGCTCGCCCGCGTCACGGTGCCGCTCGGCTCCCCGTACGACAGCCCGCGCGCCTGGAGCGCACCGGTCAGCCAGGACCAGCACACGTCGGGCAGCAGCGGGTCGACGGCCATCTCCGGCTCCAGCTCCGCCCGCACCAGGGTCACCAGCCGGAAGGAGCCCCGCCAGGCGTCGTGGCCCGCCGGATCGTGCAGCAGCACCAGCCGGCCGTCGGCCAGGTCCTCGTCGCCGTCGACGACGGCCGCCTCCAGCGCGTACGCGTACGGAGCCAGCCGCTGGGGCGCCTTGGTCTGCTCGACCTCGATCTGCGGCCGCAGCCGGCTGCCGCGCAGGGCGTCGACCGCCGCACGGAACGCCGGCGGAGCCGTACTCTTCGAATGCCGGTCCGCCTCCCCGCTGTCCTTCGCGTCGTCCATCCCGCCAGTACCGTCCGACAGTCGTTCCTGAGCCGCAGCCATGCCGGGAAGATTAAGGGGAACCGGGCCTTCGTGCAGGGAGAGACACCCGGACAACACCCCAACCCCGGCGTCGGGCCCGATGCGGCCGTGCGAGACTTGGCCCCGTGAGTGCCAACCAGACGCCGCCGACCGCCACGTACGACTCCGCTTTCCTCAAGGCGTGCAGGCGCGAACCAGTGCCGCACACGCCGGTGTGGTTCATGCGGCAGGCCGGGCGCTCCCTGCCCGAGTACCGCAAGGTGCGCGAGGGCATCCCGATGCTCGAGTCCTGCATGCGGCCCGAGCTGGTCACCGAGATCACCCTCCAGCCCGTGCGCAGGCACGACGTGGACGCGGCGATCTACTTCAGCGACATCGTCGTCCCCCTCAAGGCCATCGGCATCGACCTCGACATCAAGCCCGGCGTCGGCCCGGTCGTCGAGAACCCGATCCGCACCCGCGCCGACCTCGCCCAGCTGCGCGACCTGACCCCCGAGGACGTCTCCTACGTCACCGAGGCCATCGGCCTGCTCACCCGCGAGCTCGGCGCCACCCCGCTCATCGGTTTCGCCGGCGCCCCTTTCACCCTCGCGAGTTACCTCGTCGAGGGCGGCCCGTCCCGCACGTACGAGAACTCCAAGGCCATGATGTACGGCGACCCGGAGCTCTGGGCCGACCTGCTCGACCGTCTCGCGGACATCACGGCCGCCTTCCTCAAGGTGCAGATCGAGGCCGGCGCCTCCGCCGTCCAGCTCTTCGACTCCTGGGTCGGCTCGCTCGCCCCCGCCGACTACCGGCGCTCGGTGATGCCGGCCTCGGCGAAGGTCTTCGAGGCCGTCGCCGGTTACGGCGTCCCGCGCATCCACTTCGGCGTCGGCACCGGCGAGCTTCTGAACCTCATGGGCGAGGCCGGCGCGGACGTCGTCGGCGTCGACTGGCGCGTCCCCCTCGACGAGGCCGCCCGCCGCGTCGGCCCCGGCAAGGCGCTCCAGGGCAACCTCGACCCGACCGTCCTGTTCGCCACCCCCGAGGCGGTCGAGGCCAAGACCCGCGAGGTCCTCGACGCGGCGGCGGGCCTGGAGGGCCACGTCTTCAACCTCGGCCACGGCGTCATGCCGTCCACCGACCCGGACGCGCTGACCCGGCTCGTCGAGTACGTCCACACGCAGACGGCTCGCTGACGACGCTCACCACGTGTGGGGCCGCGCCCTCCTGCCGAACAGCAGGCCGCGCGGCTCCGGTGGCGGCGGCGTCCCCGGCTTGAGAGGCCAGGCGAGCGCCATCCCGGCCAGGAAGCCCACGATGTGCGCCGCGTACGCCACGGTGCCCGCGTCGGAGACGCCCTCCCCGTTCGAGTACACCGCCTGCAGCACGAACCAGAAGCCCAGCACCAGCCAGGCCGGCAGCCGCAGCGGCAGGAAGACCAGGAACGGGACGAGGACCCACACCCTGGCCCTCGGATACAGCACGAGATAGGCGCCCAGTACGCCCGCGATGGCCCCTGAGGCGCCGATCAGCGGGTCGGCCGAGTCGTCGTTGAGGAACGCGAAGCCGTACGACGCCGCGTAGCCGCAGACGACGTAGAAGAGGAAGTACCGCACATGGCCCATGCGGTCCTCGATGTTGTTGCCGAAGATCAGCAGGAACAGCATGTTGCCCAGCAGATGCAGCCAACCGCCGTGCAGGAACAGGGCGGTGAAGACCGACAGCGCCGGGGACTTGTCGTAGTCAGGCGGGCCGACCACACAGCCGGGGCCGTGCGGTCCGACGGCGACGTCGCCGGTGGGGACCACGCCCGGCAGCTGGTCGTGGACCAACTCCCTCGGCACCGCCGCGTAATGGTCCAGGAACGCGTGCAGATGGCACGTCTGGGCGAGGCCGCTCTCACCGGCCACGGATCCGGCTATGCCGGGCGTGGACAGGAAGACGAGGACGTTCGCGGCGATCAGTGCGTATGTCACCCAAGGGGTGCGGCGCACCGGGTTCACATCATGGACGGGGATGACCACGAGGTTCTTCTGCCCTGGATACGTCCGGCGAACCGGTGAACGTCGCCGTCCGGGTGTGCGTATCTCCTCTCAACCGCCCGCGGCACGGGGAAGGCGGGTCGCGGGGTCTACGTGAGGAACAGGCGATGAACGACCGAGTTACTCCTGCGATGCACGCGTTGCCCGACGGGGAGGCCGAACTCTCGGTGGTGGTGCGGCTGCCGTGGGAAGACGTGGCCCGGCTGGGGCAGGAGGCGGGGCGGCTCGCCGCGCAGATGCAGCGGCCGGTGACGCTGGACGAGGCGGTGAGTCATCGGTTGCGGTCCGTGCGGGGGGCTGCGCATGCGAAGCCGGCGGGGGAGCAGCCGGCTGCGGCGGCCGCGATGCCGCCGAGTGTGAGCGCGTCGGTGTCGTCGTTGCCTTCGCGGCCGCCGGCTGAGCAGGCTCGGCAGGCCATTGAGAGGATCAACGGATCCGCCTAGTCGCCGTGGGGGTGTGGGGTGTTCGGCGGGTGCGGGCCGTGTGTGGCTTGTCGCGCCCGCGCGGCGGAGCCGCACATCGATACAGCCCCGCGCCCCTGAGGGGGGTGCCGGCGCCGCCCGTCATGAAGTGCCGGTGTTCACTGCCTTCGCCGCCCTGCGGGCTGCCACCAGTACCGGGTCCCAGACCGGGGAGAACGGTGGGGCGTATCCCAGGTCCAGGGACGTCATCTGTTCCACCGTCATGCCTGCTGTGAGGGCCACCGCCGCGATGTCCACCCTCTTTCCCGCGCCCTCCCTTCCCACGATCTGCACGCCCAGCAGGCGGCCTGTGCGGCGTTCGGCGAGCATCTTGACCGTCATGGGGGAGGAGTTCGGGTAGTAGCCCGCGCGGCTCGTGGACTCGATCGTGGCGGTGACGTACTGGAGGCCGGCCCGGCGGGCGTCCTTCTCGCGGAGGCCCGTGCGGGCGATCTCCAGGTCGCAGACCTTGCTGACGGCGGTGCCGACGACGCCGGGGAACGTGGCGTAGCCGCCTGCGGCGTTCGTGCCGATGACCTGGCCGTGTTTGTTGGCGTGGGTGCCGAGGGCGATGTGGCGTTCCCGGCCGGAGACCAGGTCGAGGACCTCCACGCAGTCGCCGCCCGCCCAGATGTTCTCGCGGCCGCGCACCCGCATGGCCAAGTCGGTCAGCAGACCGCCGTGGTCGCCGAGGGGGAGACCGGCCGCCCGCGCGAGGGACGTCTCCGGGCGGACGCCGATACCCAGGACGACGACGTCCGCGGGGTACTCGGCGTCCTGTGTGGCCACCGCACGGACCCGGCCGTTCTCGCCGGTCAGGACCTTGGTGACCTCGGTGTCGTTCACCATGGTGATGCCCAGGCCCTCCATGGCCTCGTGCACCAGGCGGCCCATGTCGGGGTCGAGCGTCGACATGGGTTCGCTGCCGCGGTTGACGACCGTCACCTCGTAGCCACGGTTGATGAGCGCCTCGGCCATCTCGACGCCGATGTAGCCGGCGCCGACCACCACCGCGCGGCGGCCACGCGTGCGTGTCAGCGTGTCGATGAGGGCCTGGCCGTCGTCGAGGGTCTGCACGCCGTGGACGCCGGGGGCGTCGGCGCCCGGCATGTCGGGGCGGATCGGACGGGCGCCGGTCGCGATGACGAGTTTGTCGTACGACGTCCAGTACTCGTCGCCGGACTCGACGTCACGCGCGCGTACCCGCCCGCCGGCCACGTCGATCTCCACGACCTCCGTCCGCATGCGCAGGTCGATGTCCCGCGCGCGGTGCTCCTCGGCCGTACGGGCGATCAGTCGGTCGCGGTCGTCGACGTCGCCGCCCACCCAGTACGGGATGCCGCAGGCCGAGAAGGAGGTGAAGTGGCCGCGTTCGAACGCCACGATCTCCAGCTCCTCGGCGCTCTTGAGGCGCCGCGCCTGCGACGCCGCGGACATCCCCGCGGCGTCCCCTCCGATCACGACCAGTCGTTCCCGCGTACCCGGCACACCCCTCACAGCGCTCATGTTCATGCGAACACGCTACGAGTGCCCCGCATTTCAGTCCTGCTCACCGCTCTGTTCGTCGCCCGCGCGCGTCGGACGCGGGGCCGGGCGGGCCGTCGGCAGCGGACCCAGGGCGGTCGTCACGGGCGCGGGCTCCGGGCGGCGCGGCAGCCGGGGCCGCAGGACCTTCAGCCACAGCAGCACGATCAGCGCCGCGACCGCCACGAACGGCAGCACGGCGCCGATCACGACCGCCAGCCAGCGCAGCATCGTCACGAACGCGTCCCAGCCGCCCGCCAGCGCGTCCAGGAAACCGGGGTCGTCGTCCTTCGCCACCGCCTTCTTCACCGGCGTCTCCGACAGGGAGAGGGTGATCGTGGCCAGGCTGGTGCGGTCCTTCAGGGACGCCTGCTGGGCCAGCAGCGACTCCAGGTCGGCCTGGCGGGAGCTCAGCTCGCCCTCCAGGGTCACCACGTCGCTGAGCCTGGTCGCCTGGTCCATCAGCTCACGGATCCGGGCGACGCTGGCCCGCTGCGACTTGATGCGGCTCTCCACGTCCACGACCTGGTCGGTGACGTCCTGCGCCTTGGCGCTGCGCTCGATCAGCTTGCCCGCGCCCTCCAGGTCCGCGAGGACCTCGGCGTACCGGTCGACGGGCACGCGCAGGACGACACGGGTCTGCTCATGGCCCTCATCGTCGCGGGTGGTGGTCTCGTTGCCGACGTAGCCGCCCGCGTTCTCGGCCGTGGTGCGGGCCTCGTCCAGGGCCTTCGGTACGTCCTTGACCTGCACGGTCAGGGAGGCGGTGCGGATGATGTGGCTCGCGGTGGCCTTGGGCGGGGCGGTCGCCCGGTCGGCGCCGGACGCGCTGCCCGGGGTGCCCTCCTTCGCACCCGCCTGGGAGTCCGCCTGTGCGGCCTCTCCTGCCGCCGCCTTGCTGTCGCCCGCCCCGGAGTCGTCCGAAGCGCTGCAGCCGGTGAGCGCGAGGGCCGCGGCCATCAGGACGGCGGCCAGGGCCGCAGCCGGTCGCACGGACGGTGCGGAACCAACGGATCGTGCGGAACGTCGTGTGCGCATGTGGGCGTACCCCCGAGGGTCGTCGTGGCGACTGATGCTTCTTCGACGCCGGGGTGCGGCGGAACGTTGGCGGTGATCGGTCCCGATGCGGTCACGGTCAGGACTCGTGAAGGACACCGGGGCGCGGAGGGATTGTCAGTGGGGTCTGAGAGGCTGTTGACATGCGCGAAGTGGAGAGTCGTACGGATGCGGGCCGGGTCGTCGTCATCGGGGGCGGGATCGCGGGACTCGCCGCGGCCCACCGGCTGCTGGACGCCGGCCGGCAGGTGACCGTCCTTGAGGCGTCGGACCGGGTCGGCGGCAAGCTGCTGCCGGGCCGGATCGCGGGCGTCCGGGTGGACTTCGGCGCCGAGTCGATGCTGGCCCGCCGCCCCGAGGCCGTCGCCCTGGCCCGGGAGGTGGGGCTCGACGAGCGCCTCCAGCCGCCCGCCACCGCCACCGCCTCGATCTGGACCCGCGGTGCCCTGCGCCCCATGCCCAAGGGGCACGTGATGGGAGTCCCCGGCACCGCGTCCGCGCTCTCCGGCGTCCTGTCCGACGAAGGCCTTGCCCGCATCGAGCGCGACGCCGACCTGCCCCGCACCGAGGTCGGGGACGACGTGGCGGTCGGGGAGTACGTGGCGGCACGCCTCGGCCGCGAGGTCGTCGACCGGCTGGTCGAGCCCCTGCTGGGCGGCGTGTACGCGGGCGACGCGTACCGCATCTCGATGCGCTCGGCCGTCCCGCAGCTCTACCAGGCCGCGCGCACCCACGACTCCCTCACCGAGGCGGTCCGCGAGATCCAGGCCAAGGCCGCGGCCAACCAGCAGACCGGGCCGGTGTTCATGGGCATCGAGGGCGGCGTGGGCCAACTCCCGCTCGCCGTCGCCGAGTCGGTGCGCGCACGGGGCGGCGAGATCGTCACCGGGGCGCCGGTGACCGAGCTGCGGCGCGAGGAGCCCACGGGGTGGCGCGTCGTCGCCGGTGACCGCGCGCTGCGGGCCGACGCCGTGGTCGTCGCCGTGCCCGCCCCGGCCGCCGCCGCCCTCCTGCGCGCCGAGGCCCCCGAGGCGGCCACCGAGCTGGACGGCATCGAGTACGCCTCGATGGCCCTGGTCACCCTCGCCTACCGCCGTGCCGACACCGGCCTCCCGGCGGGCAGCGGCTTCCTCGTGCCGCCGGTCGACGGGCGCACCATCAAGGCCTCGACGTTCGCCTCCCAGAAGTGGGGCTGGATCGCCGACGAGGACCCGGACGTGATCGTGCTGCGCACCTCCGTCGGGCGGTACGGCGAGACGGAGATCCTGGGGCGGGACGACGCCGGCCTCGTCGATGTCTCCCGGCACGATCTGAGGGCGGCGACCGGCCTCGACGCCAACCCTCTCGAAACCCGCGTCACCCGCTGGACCGACGGCCTGCCCCAGTACCCGGTCGGCCACCACGCGCGCGTGGCCCGCGTCCGCGAGCACGTCGCCAAGGTGCCGGGCCTCGCCGTCTGCGGCGCGCAGTACGACGGCGTGGGCATCCCGGCGTGCATCGCGAGCGCGTACGCCGCCGTGGACCAGCTGGACGGCGATCTGCGGGGTGTGGAGGAGCTCACCGCCGACCCGGTGCAGAGTCTGCACGGCGGAGCGGGAGAATAAGGGCATGAGTGACGACGCCCCCACCACCGAGTCCGGCAGGATCCCGAACAAGGGCAAGCTGGCCAAGGACCTCAACGAGGTCATCCGCTACACCCTCTGGTCCGTCTTCAAGCTGAAGGACGTGCTCCCCGAGGACCGCGCGGGCTACGCCGACGAGGTCCAGGAGCTGTTCGACCAGCTCGCCGCCAAGGACGTGACGATCCGCGGCACCTACGACGTGTCCGGGCTGCGCGCCGACGCCGATCTCATGATCTGGTGGCACGCCGAGACCGCCGACCAGCTCCAGGAGGCGTACAACCTCTTCCGCCGCACCAAGCTGGGCCGCGCTCTGGAGCCCGTCTGGTCGAACATGGCGCTGCACCGCCCGGCCGAGTTCAACCGCTCGCACATCCCGGCGTTCCTCGCCGACGAGACGCCGCGCAACTACGTCAGCGTGTACCCGTTCGTGCGCTCCTACGACTGGTACCTGCTGCCCGACGAGGACCGCCGCCGCATGCTCGCCGACCACGGCAAGATGGCCCGCGGCTACCCCGACGTCCGCGCCAACACGGTCGCCTCGTTCTCGCTGGGCGACTACGAGTGGCTGCTGGCCTTCGAGGCCGACGAGCTGTACCGCATCGTCGACCTCATGCGCCACCTGCGCGCTTCCGAGGCCCGGATGCACGTCCGCGAAGAGGTGCCGTTCTACACCGGGCGCCGCAAGTCCGTGGCCGAGCTGGTCGCCGGGCTCGCCTGACGCCGTGATGTGAGGCCGGGCGGAAACACGGCACCCGGCGTCGGTCGGCCGTGGCCACCGACGCCGGGCTTGCTTGATCAGAACGCGGTCGTGGACTACTGCGGTCGGCCGCCCGGCTTCGTCGCGCCCGCCCGGTCGCCCAGCTTCTCCTTCGCCTGCTCGTCGCCCGGGCGCTCCGGCTTGGGCTCGGGGTGCGCCTCGCAGGCCGCGCGCCGGTCCGGGAGGCGGCCCTCCAGCAGGTACGCGTCGACGTGGCCGTTGACGCAGGCGTTCGGGCCGTACGCGATGCCGTGCGTACCGGCGTCCCGCTCGGTCACCAGGACCGAGCCGGCCAGCCGCCGGTGCATCTCCAGCGCGCCCTCGTACGGGGTGGCGGCGTCGCGCTCGGCGGCCAGGATCAGCGTCGGCGGCAGCTCACCCTGTCCGGTCCGTACGTCGAGGGGCTTCTGCCGGGGAGCCTGCCAGTAGGCGCACGGCAGGTTCATCCACGCGTTGTCCCACGTCTCGAACGGCGCCACACGCGCGAGCCGCGTGTTGTCCCGGTCCCAGACGGCCCAGTCCGTCGGCCAAGGGGCGTCGTTGCACTCCACGGCCGTGTAGACCGCGCTGGAGTTCTCCTGCTCGGCCGCCGCCTCCCGTACCGGCGCGGCCAGCTCGACCAGCGCTTTCGGGTCGCCCTTCAGATACGCCGACAGCGCCTTCGCGCGTGAGGGCCAGTAGTCGTCGTAGTAGCCGGCCTGGAGGTACGCCTCCTGCAACTGCCCCGGCCCGACCTTTCCGCCCGCGGGCTCCTCGGCCAGTTGCTCCCGCACCTTCTCGTAGCTGAGCAGCACGTCCTCCGGGGTGTCCCCGAGCCCGTACACGTCGTCGTGCTCGGCGACCCACTCCCGGAAGTCCTCCCAGCGCCCCTCGAACGCGGCCGACTGGGCGAGGTTGTTGCGGTACCAGATCTGCGAGGGGTCGGGGTTCACCGCGGAGTCGAACACCATGCGCCGTACGTGCGAGGGGAAGAGGGTCGCGTACAGCGCGCCGAAGTAGGTGCCGTACGACGCGCCCATGAACGTCAGCTTCGACTCGCCCAGCGCGGCGCGCAGGACGTCCAGGTCCCGGGCGTTGTTGAGGGAGTTGTAGTGCCGCAGGGCACTGCCGGTGCGCTCGGCGCACCCGCGCGCGTAGGCCTTGGCCCGGGCGATGCGCTCCTTCTTGTACTCCTCCGAGGGGTGCGTCGGCGCCAGTGCCGGGCCCTGGACGAACTTCTTGGGCTCCTGGCAGGACAGCGGCGCGGACGGGGCCACTCCGCGCGGCGCGTAGCCGACGAGGTCGTACGCCGCCGCCAGCCGCTTCCACTCGGGCAGCAGGCCGATCAGCGGGAAGTGCAGTCCGGAAGCGCCCGGGCCGCCCGGGTTGTAGACGAGGGAGCCCTGCCCCGGTACCCGGCGCTTGCTGTTGTGCGGGTCCTTGTGCGTGGCCCGCACGCGGCTGACGGCGAGCTTGATCTGCTTGCCGTCGGGGCGGGAGTAGTCGAGCGGCACGGACACCGTGCCGCACTCCATCTTCCCCGGCAGGTCCTGCTCCTTGGCACATTCGCCGAAGGCGATCCCGGCCGCCCTGGCGCGCGCGGCGGCCACGCCGGTGCCGTGCTGCTCGGCCGTGCCCGGGGCGGCCCCGGTGCTGCCGGCCGGTGTGGCGGAGAGGGTCGTCAGGAGCAGAGCCCCCGTGGCCGAGTAGAGGGCGGCAGCTCTCATCGCGTATCCCTTCGCAGCACGGCAGCAACAAAAGGGATATTTCGTGCGTCTGTTGAGGAAGGCAAGCACCGCCCCGCCGGTGTCGCCTCAATGCCCCCTATGCGCCACCGGGCGCCTCGTCCGCCGGTCGTGCGGGACCGTGCGGGTCGCGGTGTGCGAAGGCCGCGCGAAGGTCCGGCTCGCCGATCGCGCGTACGCCCCGTACGGCGACGGAGGTGAGGTAGGTGCGGTCGTCCGCGCCCCGGGAGCGCCGGACCAGGGCGTTGAGCAGCCGCTGCCCGGCCGGGGAGGCCCACCGCGCGTACGGGTGGATCTCGATCCGGGCGATGGCGAGGCAGCTCAGGGTGAGCACGAGGGGGAGCGCGAACCAGAGCGCGACCAGGTGGGCCGGCATGTCCGACTGGGCGGGCGCCAGCAGGGCGACGGCCCCCAGCGCGAGGACGACGGCCGCGGCGAGCCGCACCTGCCGGATCGCGGCCGCGACCCCCGTGCGCGCCCCGTCGGGCACCGCGAGGCCGGCGCTGACCAGCCGGTCGGCGAGGCTGCCCACCGCGTCGGCGGCGGCCGCGGCGTCCCGCACCGGCTCGATCCGCGACTGTCCCTCGGGCCCGATGGCCCCTATCACCGAGCGCTCCATCTCGTCCCGCCCGCGCGGATCGACGACCGTCGCCCAGCCGGTGTGCGCGAGCAGCAGCCGGCGCTGCCGTGCCATGGAGACGAGGGTCAGATCGGCGACCCGCCGGGGTCCGCCGGACAGGAACGCGGCCTCGTACAACGTCAGATCGTGTTCCCGGCCCGCGGTCGCCTCTTTCGTGTCCCTGGCGGCGGCGTGCACGGCGGCCAGGCACAGCCGCGTGCACGCGGTGCCGGCGACGGCCCAGGCCAGCAGCAGGAGAAGGACCCAGAACATGCCGCGTTTCTATGCCAAAGGCCCTTGGGGCGCCATGCCTTGTTCACCATCCGGACGCAGAGTTGCCGGGATGTGACGTTCCGGATGGAGGCTCCGGCGGTCAGGACACCACGTATTCCTCGGGTTCTCCGATGTCCTCGGAGTCGTCCGCCCGGGGGCTGGTGGCGGCCGGCGGAAGGGTGTAGCTCGGTGACGGCAAGGGCGGCGGGGTCATCGGTATGGCGGGCGCCGGGTCCGCGGTCGGGCCGGGCGGGGCGGGGACGGGCGTCAGCGGTGGGGTGCTGTCGGCGACCATGTCGCGGGCCAGGGCGTCGAAGTCGACGTACCCGGTGGCCTCCAGGACCGTGATGTGGTCCAGCACCGTGGTGTTGGCGTCGTCGGCGAGCTTGCGGACGAGGGTGTTGCGCGTACTGGCCCGCACCTGGGCGACGACGGAGAACACCTTGCCGTGCGCCAGGCGCAGGATGTTGGCGAACTGCCGGTCGTACTCGACGCCTTCGGTCGCGTCCAGGGTCGCCAGCCACTCCTGCTGCTGCTCGGTGGGCTCGTTGGGCAGGGCCAGGCTGAGCTTGCCGGCGACGTCGCGCACCCGCTCGTCGAGGAACGCGTGCCCCTCGACGAGGTGCTGCCCCGCAGTCCGTACGGCGGGCGTCGCCCCCTTCTGCCGCGCCTGCTGACCGGCGGGCAGCTCCCACAGCCCCGCCAGCCGGACCTTGGTGACGAAGTCCCGGTCGAGCGCGGACAGCGGCCCGTACCCGGTCGAGACGGTCTCGGCGTTGAGCGTGTCCAGACCGGTCCCGGAGCGGTCGGCGTACGACCAGATCGGGAAGATCATCGCCAGCAGCGTCGCCGTCAGGCCCGTGATGATGAGCCCGGTGCCGCTGAAGATGCCTCGGCCGTTGATCGGGGGACGCGGTCGCATGGTGCCTCCTGTTGCGGCACCGCACGTTAGTGCGCTTCGGGGGTGGGGTTGGCATATTACTTCGGAGTACGTCGGGGTCTACGCCAACTGCCGTACGGGAGCGAATGGTTGCAACGGGGGTGGATACGGGCGAATGGGGGAGTAAGGGTGGGTGGCGTACGGCGGCAAAGGAGGAGGAAAGGGGTGAGTCGCCGGGTGTGCGGGCCGGGGTGTTAACCCCGGCACACTCGTCGGGGGCGGCCGCGTCCAGCGGGGGGACGGAGGCCGGCGTAGGCGATGCGGCTCATCGCCGCAGCAACACCCGCCGCGTGGCCCGGGCCAGCCGTACCCCCGGTCGCCGCGAGCGCGGCTTCGGCCCCGACCGCTCCAGCCACCACTCCCGCAACTCCGTGCGCACCCGGGCGTCTTCGAGCCGGCCCTCGGTCAGCAGGTGTCCGGCGAAGTCCAGGGCGTCACGGCGATAGCCGTCCGTCATCGGGTGCCCGTGGCTGTAGGCCAGGAAGGCCCGCCGGTATCCGTCCCCGAGGATCACCGGCAGCTCGGGCGCGACCTTCGCCACGACGTCCGCCCGCTTCCCGGCGAGGGCCCGTGCCTGCACGCCGAGCCGTACCCGGTCGAACCCCTCCGGCACCGGCGTACCGGCGACGAGCGCAGACAGCAGGGCGGCCTGGGCGAGGGCGAGGCGCTGACGGGCGGGGGCGAGGTCCGCGAGGCGTTCCGCGCGGTGCGGGGCGTCCCTCTCCGGGGCCGGTGCCGCTTCCCGGCCGGTTCCCTCGGCGGCCGCACCCAGCTCAGCCGCCCGGCTCCCGGCCGCCCGCCGCTCCGCCGCCCCCTTCTCCAGCGCCCCCCTGATCGACCCCAACTCCCGCTCCAGCTCCGCCGGTTCCGGGAAGTTCTCGTCCCTCTCCAGCAGCACCCCCGGCGGGGACACCCGGGACGCGAGGTCGGTCAGGACGTCCAGGACCGGCTGCGGGACGGGGTGGGCGTGGCTGTCGTGCCAGACGCCGTCGCGTTCGAAGCCGCCCGCGACATGGACGTACGCGATGGCCTCCAGCGGCAGTTCGGCGAGTGCCTTGGCCGGGTCCTCGCCCCGGTTGACGTGGTTGGTGTGCAGGTTGGCCACGTCGATCAGCAGCCGCACGCCCGTGCGGTCCGCGAGTTCGTACAGGAACTGGCCCTCGGTCATCTCCTCGCCCGGCCACGCGATCAGCGCGGCGATGTTCTCCACGGCGAGCGGCACGGGCAGCGCGTCCTGGGCGATGCGGACGTTCTCGCAGAGCACGTCGAGGGCGTCCCGGGTGCGCGGGACCGGCAGCAGGTGGCCCGCCTCCAGGCGCGGGGACGCGGTCAGTGACCCGCCCGCCCGGACGAACGCGATGTGCTCGGTGACCAGCGGCGATCCCAGTGCCTCGACCCGTTCGGCGAGCGCGGCCAGCCGCCCGGCGTCGGGCCGCTCCGCACCGCCGAGGCCGAGCGAGACGCCGTGCGGGACCACCGTCACGCCGCGCTCCCGCAGCCGTACCAGGGACTCCGGGAGATGCCCGGGGCAGACGTTCTCGGCGACGGCCTCGACCCAGTCGACGCCCGGCATGCGCTCCACCGCGTCCGCGATCTCCGGACGCCATCCGATGCCCGTACCCAGTCGCTCCATCGCCCCTCCTCGGCCTCTTCCCTGCCCGCTGGCCCGTCTCCTCGGACGTGTCGGTTCGTGACGGGGGTATGGCCCCGCCCGCCCCGCACGAACCGCTCGGAGGACACCTTCAGAGCAACATTTGAGGTTCGGATCACGCCCCGCCAGGTCGTACGAGCCGGACGCCGCGGATGTTCAAAGGCCGGCAGGCCTACCGCAGCGCCGGATGATCGGCGACGACGGTGCACGACCCGGGCGCGATCTCCGTGAACCCCGCGTCCCGCACCACCGGCAGCCCGCCCCCCGTCAGCTCACGCCAGCGCCCCGGCGCGGCGCTGCGCACCGCCAGCGGGAACCCCGCGTCGCGCCAGGCGGCGCGCTCCTCGTCCGACAGTTCCCACCAGGCGAGCTGCGCCGCGTGCCCGGTCTGCGCCATCGCCTTGCCGGCCGACATGTCGAGCTCGGGGTTCAGCCACAGCACGGGTGCAGCCGGATCGGCGGCCACGGGCGGCTCCGGATCGTCGAGATCGGTACCGGAGACCTGGAGCTTCGCCAGCTCCTTGGGCCAGCCGTCCAACGGCACCGGCGGGAAGACCCGCACCTCGGCCGACTTGCCGGTGACGGTGATGCCGGGCAGCCCTTCCGCGCGCCGCCACTCGGCGCCACGAGCCCGCCGCACGACCTTCCGGATCCGCGCGTCCTGCCAGTCCCGCATCGCCTGCGCCCACTCGCCCTCGCCGGCCGACCGCTCGTCGCTGAGGATCACCAGCACGGCGCGGGCGGCCGTTTCCAGGGCGTCGGTGCGGGCCGGGGGCGCGCTCTTCTCTATGCGGACGACCAGGGGCAGCACGAACTGCGGTGCCTGATCGCGGGCGCTCCGCTCGGAGCGGAACGGGCTGTCGGTCGCGGGGGTCGGATCGCTGTTCACGTCCTCAAGTGTGCCAACCCCGAGAGATGATGATCCCCATGCAACGCGATCTTCGTCTGGACAACGTGGGCCGCCGTTACGGCCTGCGCGGCCCCTGGGTCTTACGCGGCGTCCATCTCACCGTGACCCCCGGCGACCTCATCCGTGTGGAAGGCCCCAACGGCACCGGCAAGTCCACCCTGCTGCGCCTCGTGGCCGGCATAGACACCCCGACCGAGGGCCGTATCACCGGCCGCCCCCGCACCGCCTACGTCCCCGAACGCTTCCCCACGGCCCTCCCCTTCACCGCCCTCGGCTACCTCACCCACCTCGGCAAGGTCCACGGCCTCTCCCGCCCCGCGGCCGCCCGGGCCGCCCTGGAGTGGCTCGACCGCTTCGGCGCCGCCGCGCACGCCCGTACGCCCATGGCCCAGTTGTCGAAGGGCAGCAGCCAGAAAGTCGCCGTCGTGCAGGCCCTCCTCGCCGAACCGGAGCTGCTCGTCCTGGACGAGGCGTGGACCGGTCTCGACGCCGCCGCCCGCGAGGAGTTGGAGCGGGCCGTCGCCGAACGCACCGCGGACGGCACCGCCGTGGTCTTCGTGGACCACGACCCGAGCCGCCTGGCGGGCGCGCCGGACGCGACGTACACCGTGCGGGACGCGGGCCTCGACCTCCGTGCGGAACGGGCGGCCGCGCAACCCGTCGGCCCGCTCATGACCGTCGTCGTCCAGGGCACGCGCGGCGCGCAGCTCCCCGCCGACGCGGCCCGTACGGTCATATCGGCCGAGGAACCCGAGCCCGGCACCCACCGCGTCACCCTGCCCGCCTCCCACTCGGACGTCCTGCTCCGCGCCCTGCTGACGGCCCGCCCGCCCTGGCACGTGGTGAGCGTGAGCCAGGACCCGCCCGCGACGGAGCCGAGACCGACCCCCGACACCGAGAGCCGCCGATGACCGCCCTCCTCAGCTACCAGACCGCCCTGCTGGTCCGCTCGCAGCGCTGGCTGCCGCCGTTCATCCTGTACGCCGCGTTCCTCGGCATCGGCGTGCAGGGCGGCCAGCCGGTCCTCGACTCGCTGGGCTTCACGGCCGCGGGCCTGCTGCCCGTCGCCGCCTGGCTGGTGCGGATCTGCGTCACCAACGAGCCGCCCGCCGCCCGCAGTTGTGTCTCCGCGGCGGTCGGTCCCGGGCGGGCGCACCTCGCCGCGCTGCTGGTGGCGCTGTCCGTCGCGGCACTCGTCGGCACGGTCGCCACCGTCGTCGTGACGCTCATCAGCGACCCCGTGAGCGCGGACCACCAGACGCGCGTACCCCGGCTTCCGGCGGGCGCGGCCGGGCTGCTCGCCACGCTGGCCTGTGCCCTGCTCGGTACGGCTGTCGGTGCCCTCACCGCCTGGCCGCTGCTGCGCTCGACCGGCCGCGCGGTCCCCGCGATGCTGCTGGCGGCCCTGCTCGCCGTGGTGGTGACCGGCTCCCCGGCCCACGCGGCGGTCAGCGGCCTGGTCACCGGCTCCCGCTCGGGCACCGTCCCCCTGCCCCTGCTGCCCCTGGCGGCCGCGGCCCTGCTCACCGCGGCGGCGACCGCCGTGGCCTGCGCGCTCACGTCCCGAAGATCACCCTGAGCCGGGCGTCACCCCGAACACGCGGTCCGCTGTGCCTCCTGCCACTCGCACACCGGGCACATGGTGATCCCCTTGTACGACTCCGGGTACTCGGTCGGCTCCCGGCACAGCACGCACTCCGCGTACGGCGGACCGTCCGCCTTGGGCGGCCTGGTCGCATCGATCAGGCAGTAGTCGTTCGTGGGCTGGTCCTCGCTCATACGTCCAGCGTACGAGCCTCAGTCCCGCCCGCCCGCGGCCCCGATCAGCTCGGACACCTTCACGAACCGGAACCCCCTCGCGCGCAGCTCGGGCACGACACGCCGGACCACCCGCTCGGTCGTCGGGGCGGCACTGAGCGTGCAGTGCAGGACGACCACGGACCCCGGCCGCACCCCGTCCAGCACCTCCTGGGCGACCGCGCGGGCGTCCGTCGCGAACGCGTCCCCGCTCACCACGTCCCACTGCACGGCGGTGACACCGACCGCGGCGAGCGCCTTCAGAGCGCGCCGGTCGTAGCAGCCCCCGGGAAACCGGAAGTACGGCATCGCGTCACGGACCCCAACCTTCCGGAACGCGGCGTACGCCCGCTCCACGTCCGCCCGCATCCGCTCCTCGCCGACCGTCGGCAGCCCGTAGCAGTCCTCGGTGAAGGCGTAGTGGCTGTACGAGTGGTTGGCCACCTCGAAGAGCGGATCCCGCCCGATGGACCGGGCCTGCCGCGGATACTCCTCGGCCCACCGCCCCGTCATGAACACCGTCGCCGGCACCTTCAGCTCCCGCAGCGCCGCGACGAGCCCCGGATTGTCGAACCGCTCCCCGCGCGCCGCCCGTGCCCCCTGACCGGCGGTCATGTCGGCGTCGAAAGTGAGCGCGACCGTCTTGCCCCCCGTCTGCGGGCCGTGCTCGAAGACCGGGGTCAGCCCGGCGGGGCCGGGCGCGAGGGTCGGAGGTCTGGCCGAGGGCGAGGTGGTGACGGTGGCGCTGGACGCCGGGTGGGGAGCGCGGGTGTCCTCGGGCGCCCCGCAGGCGGCGAGTCCGCTCAGGGCCGCGCTCAGGGCACCGACCGCGGCGATATGTCGTACAAGTGTGATCACCGCATGAAGATATGGGGATCAGATGGTCATATCGGTACGGATGTGGGTGTGCCGGGCCCGTGTCACCCGCCCGGCGGGAGGCGGACTGCTCAGGGGACTTCTCAGTCGTCGCGTGTGCAGCGGCCCGTCGGTGCGGTCGCCGGAGGGCGGCACTGCAGAGCGGATTCGGTCGCGTCCGTGCTCACATAGCGGCCGATGCAGGTGTTCGGCGAGGTGCGGCCGCGATCAGCGCAGAAGGTCAGGGCGGCGTGGCCGTCGGCGAAGGGGCCGGGGGCGTAGAACACCCAGTAGCCGGGGCGCAGGACGGCGGTCTCGGGCACGGACTGGCGGAGGACGGCGAGCCGGCGGTCCCGGTTGGCGGTGCCGGCGGAGACGGGTTCGGAGTGGAGCTGGGCGATCCAGCGGCCGTCGGCCGGTGTGGGGGCGGGGGTGGCAGGGGTCGGTCGCTGCTTGGCCGGGACGGTGGTGGCGGTCGGCGTGGGTGTGGTGGCGCGGGCCTTGTCGTCGCCGCCCGTGTCGCCGAGGCGCAGGGTGAGGACGAGCGCCGCCGCCGTGGCGACGGCCAAGGCCGTGGCCGCGGCCACCATGAGGGGAGTGCGGCGACGGGGTCGGTTCACTCCCGCGGGAACGGCGGGAACCGCGGGCACCGTGGGGCTCGGGGTTTCCACCTGCGTGGGCGTCGGGTGCGGTGCCACGGAGATCACCGCGGGCCGGGCGGTCCGGTCCGGCATCGTTCCCGTCTCCACCTGGGCGAGCATCTCGTCCAGCCGGGCGGCGTCCGGGCGCGCCGCCGGGTCGCGGACCAGCAGGGATTCGAGCACCGGCGTCAGCGGACCCGAGCGGGTCGGCGGCGGGAGCGGGTCGTCGAGCACGGCGGCCAGGGTGGCGAGGGTGGTGGGCCGGCGCAGAGGGCTGACGCCCTCGACACACACGTACAGGACCAGGCCCAGCGACCAGAGGTCGGCCGCCGGACCGTCGTCGTGGCCCCGGATCCTCCCCCAGTGCCTTAAGGGCCTGGGGGGACCCCCATCGGCGCCATGTACTCGGGCGACCCGACGAACTCGCCCGTCGCCGTGAGGCCCGTCGTGCCCTGGAGGGCGGCGATGCCGAAGTCGGTGAGGACGGCGTCGCCGTCGGGGCGCAGAAGGATGTTGGCGGGCTTGACGTCCCGGTGCTGGATGCCGGCCGCGTGCGCGGCCCGCAGCGCGGCGAGTACCTGGCGGCCGAGCCGGGCCGCCGTCACTGGGGTCAACGCGCCGTCGTCCAGCCGCCGTTGCAGCGAGACACCCGGCACCAGCTCCATCACGATCCACGGATGCGGGTCGGCGTCCACGATCTGATGGTCCATCACCACATGCGGATGGCTGAGCCGGGCCAGCGCACGCGCCTCCCGCAGCACCCGCTCGCGCATCACGCCGACCGTGTCCGCGTCGGACCGCACCGCCTTGAGCGCGACCTCGCGGTGCAGCACCGTGTCGCGAGCCCGCCACACGGTGCCCATTCCGCCACTGCCGAGCCGTTCCACCAGCTCGAACCGGCCGTCGACGAGATCCCCCGGAGCGTTCATGCCGCTCAAGTCAGAGGACGGCCGGAGAGCGGCCCTCCGCATGGGGAGGTGTGACGCGACGGTTACCTGCGCCAGGGCCCCGTCACCGCGAACGTGGTGCCCGGCGTGTAGCAGTTCACGTACATCGTCCCGCCGTCCGGGGAGAACGTGACCCCGGCGAACTCGCCCCACTCCGGTGCCCCGGGCGTCCCGATGTTCTGGGCGTTGCGGGCCATCGCGTAGACCTCGCCGCGTCGCGTCACACCGAAGACGTGCTGGGCGCCGTTGCCGTCCTCGCACACCATGAGCCCGCCGCTGGGGGCGAGGCAGATGTTGTCCGGGGACTCGCCGGGCAGCTGGAGATCCGTGTCGGGGCCGAAGACGATCACCAGGGTGAGGCGGCGCTCGGCGGGGTCGTAGCGCCAGATCTGGCCGTAGTGGTCCGCCGCCGAGCCCTCCGCCCTGCGGGCGAAGGACGAGACGAAGTAGACGGAGCGGCCACCCCAGTAGCAGCCCTCCAGCTTCTGCGCGTGTGTGATGCCCTTCGGGCCGAAGTCCTGGTGGCGGATGGGGGTCCGGGTGGCCAGGGGGTCCGGTACGTCGACCCACTCGATGTTCTCGAAGCTCGCGCCCGTCTCCTGGATCGAGGAGAGGTCGGGGACGCCCGGCACCCGCATGGCCTGGAGGCGGCCGCCGGCGCGCAGGGTGCCCAGGCCGCCGTGCGGCTGGTGCGGCAGGAAGCGGTAGAAGAGACCGAACGGCTTCTCGAAGGCGTCCTCGGTCTCGTAGACGATGCCGCGTCGCGGGTCCACCGCGATGGCCTCGTGCTGGAAGCGGCCCATCGCGGTCAGCGGGACCGCGCCCGAGCGGTACGGGTTCGCCGGGTCGACCTCGAAGATGAAGCCGTGGTCCTTGGTGTAGCCGTTGGTGCCCGCCCGGTCCTCGGTCTCCTCGCAGGTCAGCCAGGTGCCCCAAGGCGTGGGACCGCCCGCGCAGTTGACGGCCGTACCGGCGATGGCGACCCGCTCGGAGAGGACCTTGTCGTGCCGGTCGAGGGTCAGGGCGGTACAGCCGCCCTTGCCGGCCGGGTCGTAGGTGAGGCCCTCGACCGTCGGGACGGGAACTCTGCCGTCGGCGCGGTTCTCGTGGTTGCGGACCAGATGGACGCGGCCGTGCCTGCCGCGCAGGGCCGTCATGCCGTCGTGGTTGGAGGGGACCAGGCCCTCACCGGAGCGCAGCCGGTCGCCCTCACGGGAGAGGACCCGGTAGCGGAAACCTTCCGGAAGATCGAGCAGGCCCTTCGGGTCGGGGACCAGCGGGCCGTATCCGGTGTGGCCGAGGTTCTGTGCGGCGGCCGTGCCCGCGAAGAGTTCGGTGAGATTGCCGGCGAAGGCGATCGAGACGCCCAACGTGCCGGTACGGGCGAGCAGTTGACGACGTGACGTACCGTCGGCGGTCGTGTTCTCGGACATGGGGAAACCTTCCTGCTGGCGGACAGGAACTGTGACCCCGCCGTGTCTATCACCTGCTGCGAGTCGCGTGAACCACGCGCGTAGCGTGTGTCACTTCTGAAGGGGCTGTCCGGGGGGCTCGGACTCCTCGACGGCGATGTGCTCGGCGGTGGGCTCGACCGCCTGCTCCGGTGCCGGCTGAGCGCCCCTCTCCAGGAAGCGCAGCAGCTCCACCGGGATCGGCAGCACCAGCGTGGAGTTCTTCTCCGCCGCCACCGCCATCACCGTCTGCAGCAGCCGCAGCTGGAGGGCGGACGGCGCGTCGGCCATCTGGTGCGCGGCCTCGGCCAGCTTCTTGGAGGCCTGGAGTTCGGCGTCGGCGTTGATGACCCGGGCCCGCCGCTCGCGGTCGGCCTCCGCCTGCCGGGCCATGGAGCGCTTCATCGACTCCGGCAGGGACACGTCCTTGATCTCGACGCGGTCGATCTGCACGCCCCAGCCCACGGCCGGGCTGTCGATCATCAGCTCCAGGCCCTGGTTGAGCTTCTCGCGGTCGGACAGCAGATCGTCCAGGTCGCTCTTGCCGATGATGGAGCGCAACGAGGTCTGTGCCATCTGCGAGACGGCGAAGCGGTAGTCCTCGACGTTGATGATCGCGGCCGTCGGGTCCACGACCTTGAAGTAGACGACCGCGTCGACCCGCACGGTCACGTTGTCGCGGGTGATGCCCTCCTGGGCGGGCACGGGCATCGTCACGATCTGCATGTTGACCTTGTGGAGCCGGTCCACGGCGGGGACGATCAGCGTGAACCCCGGGTCGCGCACCGTGCCCCGCAGCCGGCCGAGCCGCAGGATCACCCCGCGCTCGTACTGCTTGACGACCCGTGCCGCGGCCGCGACGTACACCGCTCCCGCCGCGCCGACGCCCAGGGCCACGCCCAGCAGCTCTTCGACCATGACGACCTCCTCGCGGAGAGGGCCGTTCCGTGTGCTCCCTGCAACGATATGCCCGGTGTCCGGTCCGGTGCCATGGACGGCCCCGGACCGGGGTTCATACCGCGTCAGAGGTCATACGGCGGTCAGGCGGCGGTGACCCGCACCGGTTCCGTGCCCACCGCGCTGTGCCGCTCGGCCCAGTTCTCCAGGGCCGTACGGAAGGCGTGGTCCAGGTGGTGCACCTCGGAGAGGTTGAGCTCCACCGGGCGGTCCTGGGGCAGCGACTCCAGGCTGTCGAGGATCTTCGGCAGCCGCAGGAAGGTCGCGTTGCCCGACAGGCACACCTGGATCGGTCCGGCGCCCTTGTCGACGATCTCCAGCTTCACGTGCGAGGCCTCCCAGGCGGTCTTGGCGACCGACAGGGCCAGACCGATCAGCACGCCCTCGAACATGTTCACCACGACGATCGAGACGGCGGTGACGACGAGTATCAGCGCCTCGCCCTTGTGGCTCCGCCACAGCGCCGCGAGCTCGCGGAACGGGATGAGCTTGAAGCCCGCGTGCACCAGGATGCCGGCCAGGGCGGGGATCGGGATCAGGGCCAGGGCCCACGGCATCGCGGCGGCGAACAGCAGCAGCCACACGCCGTGCAGCACACGGGACGCCTTGGTCTTCGCGCCCGCGTTGACATTGGCGGAGCTGCGCACGATCACCGCGGTCATGGGCAGCGCGCCGAGCAGTCCGCTCACCACGTTGCCCGCGCCCTGGGCGATCATCTCCTTGTTGTACTCGGTGCGCGGTCCGTCGTGCAGCCGGTCCACGGCCGCCGCGCTGAACAGCGACTCGGCGGACGCGATCAGCGCGAACGCGATGATCGTGCCCCAGATGGCCGGAGTGGCCAGCTCGCCGAAGGCCCCGGCGCCGGGCGGCTGGATGACACCGAGCAGACCCTCCACCTTGACGGTGGTGACCGGCAGGCTGAAGGCCAGCGAGGCGACCGTGGCCAGGACCACCGCCGCGAGGGCGCCCGGTACGGACTGCACGGCCTTCGGCAGCTTCTTCCACAGCACGATCACGGCGATGGTGCCCGCCCCGATCGCGAGCGAGGCCAGCGCCGAGGTGCTGCCGAACGCGTCGGCGAAGGCACCCGGAAGCCCCGCGATCTTGCCGAGGCCGCTCTCGGGGGCCTTCAGGCCCGCCGCCGCGTAGATCTGCCCGGCGATGATCACCAGACCGATACCGCACAGCATGCCTTCGACCACCGAGACGGATATCGCGCGGAACCAGCGCCCTATCCCGAAGAAGCCCATGGCGAGCTGGAGCAGACCGGCCATCAGCACGATCACACCGAGCGTGGCCACGCCGAACTCGCTGACAGCTTCGAAGACCAGTACGGTCAGGCCGGCGGCGGGACCTGACACCTGAAGGCTGCTGCCACGCATCAGCCCGGTGACGAGTCCGCCCACGATGCCGGTGATCAGGCCCAGTTCGGCCGGGACCCCGGAGGCGACGGCCACGCCGACACACAGCGGCACGGCGACCAGAAAGACGACGATGGAGGCGAGGAAGTCCTGCCGCAGGTAAGGGAACTTGGTCATCGCGGTGCTCACAGCGCCTCGAACGCGTCGGTCTCGGCGCTGTGGACGCGCACGGCGCCCTTGTGCACCTCGTAGTACCAGGCATGCAGGTTCAGTTGACGCTCCTTCAGCTTCTTCTCGATGAACGGGTACGAGCGCAGCCGCAGCAGCTGCGTCAGCACGTGGGCCTGGACTCCCTCGGCGACCTCGGGGTCCTCGACGGTGCCGGTCGGACGCGGCTCGGCCTGCGCGAGCCAGTCGCGCACCGCCGGTACGGCGTCCAGGTCGTCGCCGCGCACCAGCGCGCCGACGGCTCCGCAGTGGGAGTGGCCGCAGACCACGATGTCGCTGACGCCGAGGACCTCCACGGCGTACTCGATGGTGGCCGCCTCGCTGGTGGGGTGGGCGGAGGCGTACGGCGGGACGATGTTGCCCGCGGTGCGCAGCTCGAAGAGCTCGCCGGGACGGGCGCCCGTGATCAGTGCCGGTACGACCCGGGAGTCGGAGCAGGTGATGAAGAGGACCTGCGGGGACTGCCCTGCGGCCAGTTTGGCGAACTCCTCAGGGCGCTGTCCGAACGTACGGGCGTTGTCGATGAGGGGCTGCATGTGTGGTGACTCCTCCTGGCGCGCCGCGATGGCGCGTCGGTGTGGTTTTTCATGACAGAGGTGGGGGGGGGAACGCGCTGCTTCTCAGCAGCGGAAGACCTGGAGCCCCGCGGGGGTGTGGGACGTCGAGGATCTCGATGTGCGCTGATGCGCGCCGCCGGGTGTGCCCGGCTGGTGCGCGGACGCGGGGTCCCGGGTGAGCAACGGTCGGTCGGGTGCCTGGGGTCCGGTGTCAGCGAAACGCAGTTGGTCTCTGCTGTGCAGTGGTCCGGTCGGGTCACCTTGACCCGACGGCATGCAGTGGCGGGACGTGAGGGTCTCGTCGCGTAGCGCCTTGCCGGAGAGCTTGATTCCGGGCTGGGCTTTGGCCACTGCCTGACTGACCGTATGCGCGCGTGCGAAGGAAGCGCCGGGTGCGAAGAACTGGAGGGCGAGCAGAGTGGCGGCGAGGAGCGAAACCACGGTCCGTGCCGTCTTACCTCGAAACATGTGCCCCCCTCCAGACAGTCCGCACCTATGGCGCGCGCCAACGCTTGGTCAATCGTTGGTCAAGAAACACGTTAACCCGGCAAAGTTGTTTGCAGGGTTAACTTAACGTTTCGAGCTGAAGAGAGCCTGAAATGTGAGGGTGGCCTGGCCTGAACTGCCCCTTGACCAGGGGGAGTCAGTGAGTTACCAGGCTCTTGGCGTCGCGGGCCAGCGCGGTGAGTCGCGAGATGGCGCGGAAGTACTTCTTGCGGTACCCGCCCTTGAGCATCTCCTCGCTGAACAGCTGGTCGAACGGCTGTCCGGAGGCCAGGACCGGGACTTCACGGTCGTAGAGCCGGTCCGCGAGCACGACGAGCCGGAGCGCGGTGGACTGGTCGGGGATCGGCTGGACGTCGGTGAGACACACGGCCTTCAGGCCATCGGTCAACGCGCCATAACGGCTGGGGTGGACGCGGGCCAGGTGCTCCAGCAGATGCGGGAAGTCGTCGAGCGAGGCTCCCTCGGTGGCGTACGCCGCCTTGGTCACCTGTTCGTCGGAGTACGGCGCCGGCGCCTCGGGCAGACCGCGGTGGCGGTAGTCCTCGCCGTCGATGCGCAACGGACGGAAGTGCGCCGACAGGCCCTGGATCTCCCGCAGGAAGTCGGCCGCCGCGAACCGGCCCTCGCCGAGCTTCCCGGGCAGGGTGTTGGAGGTGGCGGCGAGTGCCACGCCCGCGTCGACGAGCTTGCCGAGCAGCGTCGAGACCAGGACGGTGTCGCCGGGGTCGTCGAGCTCGAACTCGTCGATGCACAGCAGGCGGTGACCGGAGAGGGTCTGCACCGTCTGCTGGAAACCGAGGGCGCCGACGAGGTTCGTCAGCTCCACGAACGTGCCGAAGGCCTTGAGGGACGGCTCGGCCGGGGTGGCGTGCCAGAGGGAGGCGAGCAGGTGGGTCTTGCCGACGCCGTAGCCGCCGTCGAGGTAGACACCGCGGGGGCCCGCCGGCACCTTGGGCGCCTTCGGCCTGCCGAACCCGAGGAAACCACGCCTGGCCTTCCCGGCACCGCTCGCGTGCGCCCCGCCGAGGCCGGCCGCGAAGGCCTCCAGGACGTCGACCGCCTCAATCTGGCTGGGCTGGTTCGGGTCCGGGATGTACGTGCTGAAGCGGACCGAGTCGAAGCGCGGCGGCGGCACCATCTCGGCGACCAGCCGGTCCGCCGGGACGTGCGGCTCACGGGCGCACAGGGACAGCGGGCTCGCTTCGGCTATCGGGCTCGACTGGGACGCGGCGGAGGAGGACGACACGGTTCACCATGCTAAGCGCCGTGCCACACTCCATGACATGCGACGCCTGTTCCCTGTGACCGACGAGACAGCGCCCAGGGCCTCCGGCGGTCCGGCCGGGCTTCCCACCGGTGGTGATCCGGGTGACCGGGAGTGGAGCCTGGCCGAGCTCGCCGCCGCCTATGCCTATCCGGAGCCCGGGCCCGGGGAGCCGGTGCCCTGGCTGCGGGCCAACATGGTGTCCACGCTGGACGGGGCCGCCCAGCACGACGGACGTTCGCAGCCCATCTCCACCGCGACCGACATGCGGATCTTCGGCACGCTGCGGGCGCTGGCCGACGTCGTGGTCGTCGGAGCCGAAACGGTACGCCAGGAGGGGTACCGTCCGGCACGCGCGCGTGAGGAGTTCGCCGAGGCGCGCGAGGCGGCCGGGCAGGGGCCCGCGCCCGCCATCGCGGTGGTCAGCGCCGGCCTGGAGCTCGACTACAGCCTGCCGCTCTTCACCTCCCCCCTGGTGCCCACCCTGATCCTGACCGGCGCCGCCGCCGCGCCGGACCGGGTCGCCGCGGCCGAGAAGGCGGGCGCCCAGGTCGTGATCGCCGGTGACGGCGTCGGCGTGGACCCGGTACGCGCCGTCCAGGCGCTCGCCGAGCTCGGTCACACCCGGCTGCTGACGGAGGGCGGGCCACGGTTGCTCGGGCAGCTCGTGGCCGCCGGAGTGCTCGACGAGCTCTGTCTGACGATCTCCCCGATGCTCACCGCCGGAGACGCCCAGCGCATCGCCGGAGGGCCCTCGGTGGCCGTGCCCAAACGGTTCGAGCTGGTGTCCCTGCTGCAGGAGGACGGCTTCCTGTTCAGCCGGTACCGGCGGACGTGAGGTTAGGTCGGTTCGAAAAGGGGTTCTATGAACGCCGTGGTCCCGAAACGGCGGAATCCACCGTTCCGTTTAGCTTCCGCCGGGCACACTAAAACTCGCAGTCCCCGTCCGAGTACGGGGCAGGATGGTTTCCGCAGAAGGGGCGCCCGGTGTTCACAAGCGTTTTGATGATCGAGAAGGCCCTGACGTCCGCCGACGTGGAGTTCGTCACCACCTTGCACGGGGACGAAGAGGTCTCGTTCCATGTGCTGCTCCAGCCGCGTGGCGAGCAGGCCGACAGGTTGTTGCGCGCCATCGACGACATCGCGCTCGGCGAGCTGGACGAGGCCGTACGGGAGGGGAGTACTCCGGAGGGCGAGGAGGCGCTCAGTACGGGGGAGCGGGCGCTGGAGGTGTCGCTCACGGCATTGCGCTCCGCCGGGGCCGCGGCGGAGGGGCGGCTGTTGGAGGATCATCCGCTGGACGCGCTGCGGGCTGTGGTGGACGAGGTGGGGGCGGACGAGGTGATCGTGCTGACGGATCCCCACTACGTGGAGGAGTTCTTTCATCGGGACTGGGCGTCTCGGGCTCGGCACAAGGTGGGGGTGCCGGTGTTGAAGCTGTTCTCGCACAGCAAGGCCTAGTCGCCGTTGGGGGTGGGGTTCGTTGGCGGCCGCGGGTGGGTGTGTGGCTGGTCGCGCAGTTCCCCGCGCCCCTAGGTGGGTGCTGTCGCCTGCGTCCCAGGCGCGAGGGCGGCCTCCGTACCCAATAGGCTGAGGGCTCATCGTCGTATCGCGATCCTGGGAGAACACGCATGGCACCCGGCATTCCCACCGCCATGGACCGACCGCACTTCATCGGCATCGGCGGGGCCGGGATGTCCGGGATCGCGAAGATTCTCGCGCAGCGTGGGGCCAAGGTGGCGGGCAGTGACGCCAGGGAGTCGGCGACCGCCGAGGCGCTGCGGGCGCTGGGGGCGACCGTGCACATCGGGCACGCTGCGGAGCACCTCGCGGACGACGCCAGCTGTGTCGTCGTGTCGTCGGCGATCCGGCAGGACAACCCCGAGCTGGCCCGCGCCGCCGAGCTGGGCGTTCCGGTGGTGCACCGCTCCGACGCGCTCGCCTCGCTGATGCAGGGGCTGCGGCCGATCGCCGTCGCCGGTACGCACGGCAAGACCACCACGACGTCGATGCTGGCCGTCTCCCTGAGCGAGCTGGGCCTGCGGCCCTCGTACGCCATCGGCGGCGACCTGGACGCGCCCGGCTCGAACGCCCTGCACGGCGAGGGCGACATCTTCGTCGCCGAGGCGGACGAATCGGACCGCAGCTTCCACAAGTACGCGCCCGATGTCGCCATCGTCCTGAACGTGGAACTCGACCACCACGCCAACTACGCCTCGATGGACGAGATCTACGAGTCCTTCGTGACCTTCACCGACCGCATCACCGAAGGCGGCACCCTGGTGATCTCGGCCGACCAGGACGGGGCGCGGGAGCTGACCCGGCGGGTCGCGGGCGGTGCTGTGCGGGTGGTGACGTACGGCGAGGCGGAGGACGCCGACGTGCGGGTCCTGTCCGTGCGGGCGCAGGGGCTGAAGAGCCAGGTCACCGTGGTGCTGGACGGTCAGGAGCTCGACTTCACCGTCTCCGTCCCCGGCCGGCACTACGCGCTCAACGCCGTGGCCGCCCTCGCTGCGGGCGCGGCGCTCGGCGTCCCGGCCGCCGAGCTGGCCCCGGCACTGGCGGCCTACACGGGCGTCAAGCGGCGCCTTCAGCTGAAGGGCGAGGCCGCGGGCGTCCAGGTCATCGACTCCTACGCCCACCACCCGACCGAGATGACCGCCGACCTGGAGGCCATGCGCGCGGCCGCCGGGGACGCCCGGATCCTGGTCGTCTACCAGCCCCACCTGTTCTCCCGCACGCAGGAGCTCGGCAAGGAGATGGGCGACGCCCTCGCCCTCGCGGACTCCTCGCTGGTCCTGGACATCTACCCGGCCCGCGAGGACCCGGTCCCCGGGGTCACCAGCGAGCTGGTCCTCGACGCGGCCCGCGCGGCCGGCGCCGAGGTCACCCCGGTGCACGACAAGAGCGAGGTGCCCGCCCTGGTCGCGGGAATGGCGAAGCCCGGTGATCTCGTTCTCACCATGGGCGCGGGCGATGTCACCGACCTCGGCCCGCTCATCCTGGACCGCCTGTCGAAGTGAGGGGCACGCACTCATGTCGTACGACGTCGAAAAGCCGGACGAGCAGTGGCGCACGGAGCTGACCCCGGCGGAGTACGCCGTGCTGCGCCAGGCCGCCACGGAGCCCGCCTTCACCGGTGAGTACACCAACACCAAGGCGACGGGCGTCTACTCCTGCCGCGCCTGCGGCGCCGAACTGTTCACCTCCACCACGAAGTTCGAGTCCCACTGCGGCTGGCCGTCCTTCTACGACCCGAAGGACACCGACGCGGTCGAGCTCGTCGAGGACCGCACGCACGGGATGGTCCGCACCGAGGTGCGGTGCGCGCGGTGCGGGTCGCATCTCGGGCATGTCTTCGAGGGCGAGGGGTATCCGACGCCCACGGACCAGCGGTACTGCATCAACTCGATCTCGCTGCGGCTGACGCCGGACGAGGCCTGACCGGGGGCCGGGCGTGGGTGTGCCGCACTGCGCTGGCACGCCCGATGCCGGTGTTCCTAGACTCGTAGGGGACGTCCGGTGCGGGAAGGCGGTGGCGCTGCATGCCGTACGTCGCGGTGAGTGCGATCAGCCATCCCGGACTGCTGCGTGAACGGAACGAGGACAGTCTCGTCGTCGGACCGTGGACGCTGTGCGCCACCGTCACCGAGAATCCGCAGACCCTGATCTTCCCGCTGGGCACGCCCCTCGTCGTGGCCGTCGCCGACGGGCTCGGCGGGCATCCCGGTGGTGACCTGGCCAGCGCCCTGGTGGCCCGCCGGATCGCCTCGCTCGGGCCGGCGCTGACCGGCGAGGTCGCCGTCCGGGACGCCCTGAACGCCTGCAACCGCGCCGTGTACCAGGCGGCCGGGGGCGACCGGGGCGGCGAGCTCAGCGCCATGGGAACGACCATCGCCGGAGTCGTCGTGCAGCCCGACTCGCTCCTGGCGTTCAACGTGGGCGACAGCCGGGTCTTCGCCGCGTCGGACGACGGGCTGCGCCAGCTGAGCGTCGACGACAGCCCGCCGCACCCGCCGGGGCGCACCACGTCGCTCGTCACCCAGTGCCTGGGCGGATCGCCCACCTACCGCGCCGTTCATCCCCATGTCACGGCCGAGCCGCTGACGCCCGGCGAGCGCTATCTCGTCTGCTCGGACGGGCTGACGGACCCGCTGCCCGCGGAGGCGTTGGAGGAGGTGCTGCGGGAGCACGACGACGGCCGGGCGGCCTTCGAGCTGTGGAAGGCCGCCATCGAGGCGGGCGGGCCCGACAACATCACGGTGGCGGTGGTACGGGTCGGGCAGGAGTGAGTGGGCCGCGGTCGGTTCGCCGGCCACCTGGTCGGGCGGGTCGGGCGGGTCTGGTGGGTCTGGCGGGTTGGGCCCGTCGGGCGGGTCAGGCCGGTCGGGCGGGTTAGGCCGGTCGGGCAGGAGTGAGTGGGCCGCGGTCGGTTCGCCGGCCACCTGGTCGGGCGGGTCGGGCCGGTCGGGTCAGGCGGGCCTGGCGGGTTAGGCCCGTCGGGTGGTTAGGCCGGTCGGGCAGGAGTGAGTGGGCCGCGGTCGGTTCGCCGACCACCTGGTCAGGCGGGTCAGACCGGTCGGGCGGGGCAAACCGGTCAGGCCGGTCACAGGATTTTGTGCTGGACCATGATCGAGAGCACCAGCGCGCCCGGCAGCAGCGGTACCCAGACCGTCAGGACGCGGTAGCCGATGACGGTGGCCGCGGCCAGGCCCGTCGGGGCGCCGAAGGTCACCATCGTGAACACGAGGGCCGCGTCCACGGGGCCGATGCCGCCCGGCGCGGGCACGGCGCCGGCCGCCGTGCTGGCGAGGAGGGAGGCGAGCACCACCTGCGTCCAGGACAGCGGCAGCCCGAGCGCGAAGCCGACCGAGGCGATCACGCTCGCCTGGAGCAGCGGGGTGGCGGCGGCCCCGCCCCAGAGGGCGAGGACGCGGCTGGGCCGGGTGTGCAGGATCCGCGCGTCGGTCAGGGCGGTGCGCAGGAAGCACAGGAGGGGGCGCCGCAGTGGCCGTACGGCTGTCACGAACACGCCTGCCGTGCCGAGGCCGAGCGCCACGCCTCCGGCGACCATGAGCAACGTCCGCTCGTCCGGGACGAGTTCGCCGAGGTGCAGCAGCTCGGGGAAGGCCGCGAGGAAGGCGAGCAGCACCGCTGTCTTCGCGATCGGTTTGACCAGCGAGTACAGGGCGAGTGACGCGGTGGCCCGGGCCAGGGGGATGCCGCGGTTCTGCAGGAAGCGCAGGGTGACGGCATGGGCGCCCAGCCCGGCCGGGAGGACCTGGTTGGCGGCGCCGGCCGCGAACTGCGACGCCAGCAGCAGGCCCGGCGGGAGCCGCTCCGGCAGGGCGCCCTGGCGCACGACCGCGGCGATCACCCAGCCCATGCAGGTGAAGAACAGGCCGGCCAGCAGCCAGCCCGGGTCGGCGGAGGCGAGCCGGGCGGCGCCGTCGCGGACGGTGGGCCAGTCGGTCACCGCCCATGCCCCGATCAGCAGGAGCGGGAGCAGCGTCAGGGCGTGGCGGGCGAGCCGGGCGGGGGAGAGGCGGGAACAGGCGGGAGCGGGGACGGAGCGGGCGGGCAGCGACTGGGGGAGGTCGCTGAGCGGGAGCGAGGACACGGCGCGGTCGTCCTTCCGCGTCCTGACCGCGCGGAGGCGGGGCGGACGGCTAGGGCCTGGCGGGCGAGGCAGGAGGGGACGACGGAAACGTGCCCGTCCGGTATGACGTCGCGGTGTCCGGAAACCGAAGCGACGTCGGCGGGCGGGCGACGTGACCGGGATTTGGTCTATGCCCGATCCGCTCGGCCCCGAACCCCGGTTCGGTTACCGCGCCGCCCGCTCCGCGTTCCTGCCCTGCCCCTCACCGCATCCAGCGCCCGTCCCTCACCGCATCCAGCGCCCGTCCCTCACCGCATCCAGTGCCCCGTCGTACTCCACCCCAGGAACCGGCGTGCGCGTCCGCCGTCCGCCGTTCCGTCGTCGTCGAAGGCGCCGCCCTCGGCCGTCAGGGCCAGGCCCGCCAAGGCAGGGGCCAGCCGGGTCGCCACGTGGGCGGGGTGGCGGGCCGTCTCCTCGGCGAGTCCGGCGAGGAAGCGGCGCTGTTCGGCGGGCGGGCACAGGGACAGGTGGAACAGCATCTGGCGCCAGGCGTAGGCCGCGTCCTTGATGGTGGGCAGCGGGCGCCGGTTGTTCTGCACCCGGGCCGTCAGCCGGCACACGGCGGCGAAGCAGCGGTGCGCCAGGTCGGCGAAGCCCGGCTGTGGGGCGATCTCCACCCGGTTGACCAGCGTGGCCAGGTTGTGCGTGGTGAGGATCTGCGCCTGCTCGATCACCGTGCCGTTCGCCGCCACGGACCAGGACCGGGACGAGGCCGCCCCGGCCCGCTCCGCGCACAGCCGCGCGAAACCGGCAGAGGTCCGGGCGCCGTGGGAACGGCTCAGCGCGGCGCCCCTCTCGGTGATCGCGAGGTTGCGGATCGCCCCGTAGTCGATGCCGTAGTAGCGCTCGTACAGCGTGCCGCCGAGCAACTCGCCCGCGATCCGCGCCGCGGTGAGGAACTTCGGGCTGAACGTGCCCATGAAGATGTCGGCGGCCAGCTCCTCCACGAACGGCGCGCCCAGGTCGCACTGGCGGGCGAGCACGCCGAGCTCGCGGACGAGGGGGTTGGGCAGGATCGTGCCCGGGAAGGCCTGCACGGCCAGCTCGCCCAGCTGCCGCAGCACGGTGAGCGCGCCTTCCTCGTCCGTCTTGCCGATGACGGCGGACCGCTGCCCGGACACCGCCCGCACCCAGGGCAACTCCTCCACGCGCACCTGACGTTCCAGGTTGACCAGGAGCAGGGAGCGGCGGTTGCCGAAGGCCCGGTAGTTCGCGGCCATCAGGGCCCGCAGCGCCTCGTCGCGGTACGCCCGCGCGGTCGTGGCGGCGACCAGCTGCGGGACCAGCTCGGCCATGACCTCGGCGGACGGGACGACACCCCGCTCCACGAGCGTGCCGAGCGGCGCGCTCAGCGCGGCCTCGACGACCTGCCGGAGCACCGGCGGGACCTGAGCCCCGGCGGGCAACCCCGTCTCCTGCCCCTCCCGCTGCGTGACGGGCGTCAGCAGCGGCGGGACGTCGGTGATGCCCGTGTCCTGGGGCAGCTCGGCGAGCCGGCGCAGCATCAGCTGGGCCAGCGCGTGATGGGAGGGGAGCGCCGCCTGGCGTGTCTGCTGCCGGCGCAGGGCCGTGTGCGGCGCGGAGCCGGGCAGGCCGCGGCGGCGCACCATGGACTGAACCGCGTGCCGCAGCAGACCGAGCCGGCGCGCGTCCAGCGGCCGTCCGGCGACGGTCTCCTCCAGCGCGCCGCGCAGAATGCCCAGGTTGTGCTTGGGGCTGCGGTGCTTGGTGCAGCGGGTGTGCTCCGCGGCCAGCAGCCGGTAGCGGGCCAGCAGGTCGGCGCCGCGCGCCAACCAGTCGGCGTCCGGGGCGAGTTCGAGCACCCGGCCGTCCCGCGCCGTCCGCAGCCAGTGCACGAGCAGCTCGTCGCCGAACGGCTGCCATACGGAGAGCGCCTCGCGCTGGGCCTCGACGGCCGCGTTGGGGCGTCGCCGTACGAGGGTGTCGACGGCGTCGGAGACGGTGTTGCGGTGCACGGCGACGGGGTCCGGCGCGGGGCCGTCCGCCGGGCGGGGCAGGAAGCGCAGCCGGTCGGCGAACGGCTCCAGTTCCGCCGCGAGATCCAGCGCCGCGCCCGTCGCCCCGTGCCGCACCAGCCAGGCCACGGTGAGCAGCGCGGCCTCCTCGGGCAGGCCGACCGTGTAGTGGCCGTCGTCCAGCCGCGCCCACAGCCAGGCGAGCCCCGCTTCGGTCAGACCGTGGGCGAAGAGCGCGCGCCGCTCGGCGGGCACCCCGAAGCTCCGGGCCGCCTCGGTCTCGTACGGCTGGAGGGGCCCGCCCGCGCCGGGCGTCCCGGTCGCGAAGCCGCCCCGGATCACCTCGGGCGTCACCCAGGCCGGCAGCCCGACCACCGGGGTGCGCGAACCGACCCTCAGCCGGCCGGCGGCCATCCCCGCGAGAACCGCACGCCAGCGCTGCCCGCGCTCCTCGGCCCGGCGCCGGGTGGCGGGGTCGTGGTGGGTCAGCGCGGTCGTGAAGGCCTTGGCCAGCTGGGCCGCCAGGTAGGACGGGGCCGCGACGAGGGGCTGCTGCTCAGCGTTGTCGTTCATAAGCCGACGTGGCAGGTTCCGCCCCCGCGCCCTCCGGGTCCCGAGCCCGGTGCTCTGCTGCTGAGCTACACGTCGAGGCCGACGTGGCAGGTGCTGCCCCTGCGCCCTCCGGGATTACAGCCCGGTGCTCTGCTGTTGAGCTACACGTCGACGAAGACCGACGGTAGACGTCGGTGCGATCACCTTACAAACGGGTTTTCCGTCGGTCGCCGCGTGTGAGTCGACACCCTGCGCGCGGCCGCCGTGGCCAACAAGGGGCTGAAGGTGGTCAAGCGTCCAGCGCCCGGTGCTCGGGAGCCACCTCGCCCAGGCGCTCGTACACCCAGGGGTCGTCACGGGGGGCCAGATTGCGGGTGTGTGCGGTGAGCAGGGAACGGACCTTCCGCCGGGCTTCGAGGACAGTGAGGTCGCCCGTCCGGTGGCGGTTCAGGATGCCGTGGACCCTGGCCAGTTCGTCGTCCTTCCCCACGTCCGACAGCACGTCCGACAGCACGGAGGCGTCCTTGTCCACGGCGTCTGCCCGCGACACCTCGCTTCCGGACGCGACGCCGGAGAAGAGGCGGGCCGCCGCCCCGCGGACGAGGACTTCGCAGCGCAGGAGGGCGGGGGCCGCCGAGGCGGCGCCCAGGGCGAGGCGTTCGGCGCGGGCGAGCACCAGCGCGGTCTGCTGGTGGGAGTCCTCGCCGGCGTACACGGCGCTCAGGTCGACGAGGGCCTCCAGGGCTCTGGGATGGTTCCCGGCCCGCTGGAACAGTTCGGCGGCATGCTGCAACAGGTGGACCGCGGTGGCCGGATCGTCGAGCCGCTGGGCCCGGTAGGCGGCGTTGGCGTGGTCGCGTGCCGCGTTGCCGTGGTCGCCGATCGCTTCCCACAAGGCTGCCGCTCGGCGGTAGAGATCGAGCGCCGTCCTGTCGTTGCCCGCGTCCTCCTCGGCCAGGCCCCGTGCGTTGAGCGCCATGGCGCGCACCTTGGGCGTGCTCCGGTGTTCTGCCAGGTCCGCCGCCATGCGACCCCACCGCAAGGCGCCGGCGATGTCCTCCGCCCGGCGGGCCGTACGGCAGTTGTTGATCGCGACGGGCACGGCCGCCGCCGGCTGCCCCGTGGAGGTGAGCACGTGATCGCCCTTTCCCCCGCCGCGAGCGACTCGGCCCACTTCTCCTCGTCCCACAGGATGAGGCTGAGCATGAACTCCGCGTCGGCGACCCGGTCGGTCAGGCCGTACTCCCGGGCGATTCCGGCGGCCTGCCGCGCGGCGTCCGCCGCCTGGGCCGCCGCTCCGGCCGAGCGCAGGGTGTCGCCGTTGAGCAGGCACGCCTTCACGGCCTCCGCGGGCCGGTTCTGTCGCAGCTGCAGCGCGATGCGGTCGTCGTTGACTCCGACGATGGCGTCCAGTTCGCCGCGCGCGGTGTAGAGGACGTGCAGGCCGATCGCCAGGTCGGTGGCCAGGTCCAGCCACTCGTTCTCCTGCGCGAGGCGCTGGGCGGCATGGAAGCGGGTGGGATCGAGCTCGCCGGACAGCTGCGCCCCGTGCTCCAGGTTGGTGATCTCCGTCAGCCGGGCGGACAGATACGACACGGAGGAGCGCTGGAACTCGCGTACGACGTCCGGCGGTTCGTCCTCCTCCAGTCGCTCCAGCGCGAACAGCCGCACCAGGTCGAACAGCCGGAACGTCGCGAGCAACTCCCCGGCCGGCATGCGGACCAGGTCCCGGAGGGCGAGGCTGCGGTCCACCAGCCGGTTGAGCAGGAGCTCCTGGGGCAGGGCGGGAGCGCTGAGACAGTGTCCGAGTTCGGCCCCGGTCACCGCCGCCCCGGGAGCCGCGGTGACCAGACGCAGGATCCGGCGCGCCGCGGGGTCCAGGGCGTCGTGGCTGAGCCGGATCGCGAGCCGGACGGCACGATCCCCGTAGGCGAGGGCGTCGAGTCGCGCCGACTCCTCCTCCAGGAGCTGGACGAGGTACGAAGGCTGCGGCCCCGAAGGCTGCGAGAGGCGCGCGCCGACGATGCGCAGCGCCAGGGGCAGGTCCGCGCACAGATGAGCCAGCAGGTGCAGCGCGGCCATGTGCCCGTCGTCGTCGGCCGAGTGGTCGCCCCCTTCCGAGCAGCGCGCGAGGACCTCGACCGACGCGGCCCGTTCCAGCGGCCCGACCTCGAACGCGAGCCCTCGATCCGCGTAGTCCTGGGCGCGGTCGCGTGAGGTGACGATGACGCCGCAGCCCGCCGGAGCCTTGACGAACGGCCTTACGTGGGCGGCGTCCCGGGCGTTGTCCAGAAGGAGCAGGACGCGTCGGTCGCGCAGGTGCGCGGTGAGCGAGGCGACCAGGCGGACGTCGTCCATGGCCTCCGCGCCCAGATCGACACCCAGGGCCTCGGAGACCACCCGGACCACCGTCCGGGCGTTCAGACAGGAGCCCGGGACCAAGCCGTGGAGGTCCACATGGAGGACCCCGCCGGGGAAGGCCGGGGTGAGGACGCGGGCCGCCTCGACGGCGACGACGGAGGTGCCCACCCCGGGCTGCCCGCACAGAAACGCGGTCGCCGTGCCGTGCCGCGTCATGTGCCGGTCGACAGCGGCGGCGACGTCCGCGACGAACCGCTCGCGTCCCGCGAGGCACGGGTCGACCGCCGGCAGTCGGCACATCTGACGGGCCACGGCGGAGAGTTCGGGGCGCCCCGGAACCGGTCCGGCAGGGGAGAAGACCCGGTCTCCGCCGTCCTCGTGCTCTTCGCCGGTACGCGCCGCGACGGCCGCGGGGTCGAGTGGTACGGGTTCGACCGACGCGGAGCGCAGGGGGGTCAGGTGGTCCGACAGGGCGTGCAGGAAGCCGGACAGGGGGATCCTGTTCCCGTCCGTCAGGGCCTCGTGTAGAAAGGTACGGCAGGAGGCGGAGAGCTCGGCGAGGACGCCGTCCTCGATCTCCTCGGCGAGAGTCCGACGCAGGCGGGACAGGAAGGCGCGAGCCGCGTGGACCGAGACCTCGTGGCCGGGGTCCGTGCCGGGCAGCGGTGCCGACCAGCGGTGCACGGCCTCCTCGTGGTCGGGAAGGCGCGGCAGCAGCACCCTGGGCTCCACACCGCGCAGGCGGAGTCTTCGGCGCAGCCCTTCGAGCTGACGCCCCTCCCAACCGGTGCCGCACGCACGGGACACGAGATGCGTTACGGCCTCGTCGAGTGCGCCCACGCCTCGACACGATTCGTCGAGGGCCGTGAGGACGAGGCGCGCCTCATGGGCCGCTTCCACGGGGCCGACCGCTCCCGACGGGATGCGCCCGACGGGCAGCACGGCGACACTGCCCGCGGACCGGACGACGCCGACCCGGTCGCCGAGCGTGAGCCGACGCCGTACGGGGACCACCGCGCAGTCCTCGAGCAGCCGGGTGAGGTCCTCGGTCCTGGCGATCCAGACCGAGTTCCGCAGCCAGTCGTCGGCGCTGTTGTAGCGCGCGGAGACCACTCCGAGGACGAGCCCGTCGTCCCGGCCGTACACCGGCGCGCCGCTCATGCCGCGCATCACGTCGGGGGAGGCCAGCCTGCCCAGGGCCACGCCGTCGCGCACCGTCCAGCCCCGCCACTCGCCGAGGGCGTACAGGTACGCGTAGTGGTGCCCGGGGTCGTCCACTTCGGCGACGCCGTTGATCACGACCTTGGAGTACAGACCCACCGCGTCCGTCGCGGCCCATCCGGCGACCGACTCCCGCAGGGGTTCGGCGCGGCGCAGCACCGCCAGATCGTGTACGGCGTCGACGGCCACCACCTGCGAGGGAACGGCAGCCGCCGAACCGTCGAGGGCGTCCGTCAGCACCTCGGAGCCGACTCGGTCACCGCCGAGATCCGCGACCACGTGCCAGGCCGTGACGAGCACCCGGGGCGCCACCTGGAAGCAGGTGCCCGCGGGCGTGCCGTCGTGCGCGAGGACCCGCCCCAGACTCCCCGGGACGGGCGGGTGGCCGGGCGAAAGACTCATCCCACGCCCCCCGGGTCAGGACTCGGTCCCGCGGCTGCTACGGCCGCGTGCTCTCGGTCGGCGCCCGGTAGGTCATGCGCACCAGCAGCGAGGCCTCCCCTGAGGCGCCGGCCACGATGACATTCCCCTGAGCCGAAAACTTCAACCCGAACTCGACCTCGACCTGCTCGGGTGCGGCTGCCCGCTCCCTGAGCCGCGCCACGGCCTGTGCCGCGGAGGTCGCGATCTCCACGACGGCGTCCCGGGCGTGGTCGAAGGAGTCCACGACCTGCCGTCCCGCCTCCCGCAGTCTCGAGGTGGGCTCCGAGCCGGGCACGGCCACCGTCTCGACCAGCAGTTCGATCTCGCCCACGCGAACGGGGAGCAACCGGTTCGTCATGGGCACAACCTGCCACACGCGCCGAGGCGCTGTCCGCGGATCAGGAATTCCCCGCGGGCCGGAAGGGTGGTGAATGGTCAAGCCGTAGGGAGTGTTGACTTTCGGCTGATCGAGCCAGAACATTGCGGAGGTGAGCCACGTCGAGCATGTCCCCCTCGGGTCGACCACCGCACTCCCCGCCGACCTGGACGAAGCCGCCCACCGCTGTCTCGTCGCCGGGTTCGACGGTGTCACGAGCGTGCCGGACACCCTCAAGGAACTCATCGACCGCGGCCTCGGCGGGGTCATCCTCTTCACCCGCAACATCCGCGACGCCCGGCAGGTGCGCCGCCTGACCGACGAACTGCGCGCGCTACGCCCGGACCTCGTCGTCGCCATCGACAACGAGGGCGGCGGCATCGGCCACCTGGTCGCCGCGGGCGCCCCCGACGTCCCCGGCTCCTACGCCCTCGGCGTCGTCGACGACCCGAACCTCACCGCCCGCTGCGCCGACGCCCTCGCCGCTCATCTGGCCGGCCTCGGCATCACCGCCTCCTACGCCCCCGTGGCCGACCTCCAGCACCGGCCGGACAACCCGATCGTGCGCACCCGCTCCTTCGGCGCCGACCCCGAACTCGCCGCCCGCCATCTGCGCGCCTGGATCACCGCCACCGAGGCCCGCTCCATAGCCTCCTGCGCCAAGCACTTCCCCGGCCACGGCGGCACCGTCACCGACAGCCACCACGGCCTCGCCGTCGACCCACGGCCGTACGACGAACTCCGCGCCGACCTCGAACCGTTCCGCGCGGCCATCGACGCCGGTGTGCCGATGCTGATGAGCGCCCATGTCGTCTTTCCGGCCCTGGACCCCGGCCGCCCCGCCACGCTCAGCCGCCGCGTCCTCGGCGACCTGCTCCGCCACGACCTGGGCTTCGACGGCGTCCTCGTCAGCGACGCCCTGGAGATGAAGGCGATAGCCGACCAGTACGGCGAGGCGGCCGGCGCGCGGATCGCACTGGCCGCCGGCGCGGACCAGGTGATCGTCGCCGTGGGGGACCTGAACGTCACCCTGGACTGCCGGGACGCCGTCCTCGACGCGCTGCGCACCGGAGTGCTCGCACAGGAGCGGATCCTGGAGTCGGCGGCGCGGGTACGGCGGCTCGCCGAGCGGTACGCGACCCCCGCGTCCACGGTCGCCGGCTGGGACGAGGGCGCCGGACCGGAGGCCGCGCGCCGGGCCGTTCGGAGCCGGGGGGTGCCGCCCGCCGTGCGCGGCGCCCATGTCGTCGACCTGTTCCCGCCGCCGCACCCCGCGCTCAACTGGGGCGGCGAGGACCTGCTGACCGAGATACGCGCCGTCGATCCCACGTCCACGGGCACGGCGGTCACCGGAGACGCGGCCGACCCCGCCGAACTCGTCGACGGCATCCTGCGCCGCTGCGGGTCCGCTCCGCTGGTCGTGGCCACCTGCGACGCCGGACTGCACCCCTGGCAGGCCCGGTTGCGCGACGCCCTGCTCGCGCGGCGGCCGGACGCGGTACGGGTGGACACCGGGCTGCCGGAGGGCGGCGCGCTGTGCTCGTACGGGCGGGGGCGGGTCAACCTGCGGGCGGTGGCCGAGGTTGTGGCGGGCGTCGGCGCCGGCTGACGCCCGCCGGTCGACCGGAGCGGCTCAGGACGGGCGTACGACCTCCTTGATCCCCCTGGCCGCCAGGTACTCGCCGTCCTGCGCCCGCGCGGCCAGCACCACCGCCGGGCGCAGCCCCTGCGCCCGCATCCGCATCCACGCCTCGAAGTACGCGCCGCCCGGACCGGACACCGACCGGGTGCCCGGCGCGCAGTCCAGGAGCAGGGCGGTGGTGCGCGGTCGAGCCGGGGCCGGGGTCTCGCGCAGGTCGGTGATCGTGTCGGCGAGGGCCTCGGCGATCGGCTTCGCGCGGCCCGTCGAGTCGAACAGGCCCAGCGTGTACTCCAGTTCCGGGAAGTCGGCCAGCGACCGGTCCACGTCGTGCGAGCACCACCAGGTCACGCCCCACAGCCCCGCGCACTCGGCCGCGTTGCGTACGGTGGCGCGTGCGAAGTCGGGGGCGTCGGCGGCCGGGATGTGGGGCGCGGGGGCGCCGGTCTCCTGGACCCAGACGGGGCGATCGGGGTCGGTGGCGTACGCCTTGGCCAGCTCGGTGCCGTACTCGGCGAGGTGCCGGACCTGCGGGGAGCGCGGGCCGTAGCGGCGGGCGCAGTCGCCGGAGAACACCCACGGGTGGACGGTGGTCAGATCGCCCTTGCGGGCCGAGGCCTCGGGGGTGAAGGGGTGGTCGTCGCCGTACCAGGCGGCGTCGTAGGCGGAGTGCGTGACCAGGCCGCCGTCCGGGCCGAGTCCGTCGCGGGCCGCCGCCAGCAGGGTGTCGAGGTAGTGGTCCACCTCGTCGGCCGTCACCGGATTGTGCTCGACCAGGTTGTTGAGCTCGTTGCCGAGCTGGAGACCGATGAGGTTCGGGCGGCCGGCGAGCGCGCGGCCCAGGGTGCGCAGGAGGTCGGCCTGGGCCGCGATGGCCTCCGGGTCCGTGAAGACGTTGCGGTGGTGCCAGCTGCGGGTCCACTCCGGGTAGAAGTCGAAGCTCGACAGATGGCCCTGGACGCCGTCCACCATGACGTCCAGACCGGCCTCGTCGGCCAGGTCGACGAGGTGCGCCAGCTGGTCGACCGCCGCGGGGCGGACGAGGGTGCGGTTGGGCTGGAGCAGCGGCCAGAGGTGGAAGACGCGGACGTGGTCGAGGCCGAGACCGGCGATCCGGTCGAGGTCCTCACGCGCGCGCGGCGGGTCGAAGTCGTGCCAGGAGTGGAACCAGCCGTGGCGGGGCGTGTAGTTGACGCCGAAGCGGAGCGGGTGGATGGGATCCTCCTCGGGCCGGCCCCGCGCGGGGCTTGGCTGCCGTCTGTCTCTAGTCCGTTGTCTCTTGTCCGTCTCTTGTCTGCCGCGAATGTATCAACCACCATGGGCGACGATGAATAGTGATTTGAACCAAACCTCGGCCGGTCGGGCACCGGCGTACGTCGTCGGCCTCGACGCCGGCGGCACCCGCACGCGTGCCGTCCTGGCACCCGCGCACGGCGGCGCCCCCGAGGGCGAGGGCGTCTCCGGGCCGGGCAACGCCCTGACCGTGCCCGGCGCGCAGCTCACCGAGCACCTCGCCGAGGCCCTCGCGCAGGCCGTGCCGGAGGCGCTGCGCGGCCGTGTCGTCGCGGTGGCCGGCGGATTCGCGGGCGCCTCACGGACCGCCCCGGACGAGCCGGGCCGGGTCAAGGCGCACGCCGCCCTCACCGTCGCCCTGGGCCGGCTCGGCATCGACGCCCACTCGATCGAGATCCACAGCGACATCGAGGCCGCCTTCGCCTCCGCGCCCGGCCACCCCGCCGACGGACTCGCCCTGGTGGCCGGCACGGGCGCGGTCGCGATGCGCATCACCGCACGCGCGTGCACCGCGACCGCGGGCGGTGACGGCTGGCTGCTCGGCGACGACGGCGGTGGCTTCTGGATCGGGCGCGAGGCGGTACGGCGGGCGCTGCGCATGGCCGACGGGCGGGGCGGACCGACGGCGCTGGCCGCGTCGGTGGGGCGGGCGTTGGACGTGCCGGAGGACGTGCTGCCGGCGGAGCCCGCGGGCCCGTACGACACCGGCGCCTGGACCCGGGCCCGGCGCGAGGCCTACCGCATGCACCTGCTCCCCGCCGTGCTGGACCGGCCCCCGGTCCAACTGGCCCAGCTCGCCCCGCTCGTCGCCGAAGCCGCCGACCGGCACAAGGACCCGGTCGCCGAGGGGATCCTCGAAACGGCCGCCGACCACCTCGCCGACACCGTCCGCGCCCTCGAACCGCGCTCCGGCGAGCGGATCGTCGCGACCGGGGGCCTGCTCGGCCCCGACGGACCACTGACCGCACCCCTCACCGCCCGGCTCCACCCCCTCGGCCTCACCCTCGACTGGGTGGCCGACGGCTCCCGGGGGGCCGTCGCCCTCGCCCGCCTGGGGTACGACGGATGAGCGCCGCCGACGCGCGGCGGTACCGCGACCCCACCGCCCCCGTCGACACCCGGGTCCGCGACCTCCTCTCCCGTATGACACTGCGCGAGAAGGTCGGCCAGCTCAACCAGCGGATGTACGGCTGGGACGCCTACCGACGCACCCCCGACGGCGGCTTCGAACTCACCGACGCGCTGTACGCCGAGACCGACCGCTTCGAGGGGCTCGGCGCCCTCTACGGCCTCCAGCGCGCCGACGCCTGGTCCGGGGTGGACCACACGAACGGGCCCGGCGCCGAGGACGGTGCGGCGCTCGCCGAGCTGGTGCAGCGGCATGTCGTCGAGCGCAGCCGGCTCGGGATTCCCGCGCTGTTCGTCGAGGAGGTGCCGCACGGGCACATGGCGCTGGACGGCACGGTCCTGCCGGTCAATCTGGCGGTCGGCGCCACCTGGGACCCCGGGCTGTACGAGCGCGCCGCCGCCCACGCCGCCGCCGAACTGCGGTCCCGCGGCGGCCACGTGGCCCTCGTCTCGGCGCTCGACATCGCCCGCGACCCCCGCTGGGGCCGCACCGAGGAGTGCTTCGGGGAGGACCCGTACCTCGCCGCCCGGTTCACGGAGGCCGTCGTACGCGGCATGCAGGGCCCGCCCGCCGAGTACTTCGCCGCCGACAAGGCCCCGGTCGTCCTCAAGCACTTCGCCGGACAGGGCGCCACCGTCGGCGGCCGCAACTCCGCCGAGTCCGAGCTGGGCCCGCGCGAACTGCACGAGATCCACCTCCCGGCGGCCCGCGCCGGCGTGCGCGCCGGGGCCGCCGCCGTCATGGCCGCCTACAACGAGGTGGACGGGATGCCCTGCTCCGGGAACAGGGAGCTGCTCACCGAACTCCTCAGAGAACGCTGGGGGTTCGAGGGCCTGGTCATGGCCGACGGCCTCGCGGTGGACCGGCTGGCCAGGATCACCGGCGACAAAATGTCCGCGGGAGCCCTGGCGCTCGGCGCCGGTGTCGATCTGAGCCTCTGGGACGAGGGCTTCACACATCTGGAGGAGGCCGTCGAGCGGGGACTGGTGAGCGAGGAGGCCCTGGACACCGCGGTCGCCCGCGTGCTGCGGCTCAAGTTCCGGCTGGGGCTGTTCGATCAGCGGGACGGCACGGTTCCCTTCCCCGCTCAGGGCAGGGAGCTGAGCACCGCAGTCGCCCGAGGCGCGGTCACCCTCCTGCGCAACGACGGCGGGATCCTGCCCCTGACGGCGTCCGTCTCCCGGGTCGCCGTCCTCGGACCCCAGTCCGCCACCGCCGCCCACCAGTCGGGCGACTACACCGCGCCGCAACGCCCCGGCACCGGAGCGAGCCTGCTCGACGGGCTACGACGTCTCGCCCCGCCCGGCCTCGACATCCGCCACGCCCCCGGCTGCGCCCTCACCGGCGACGACCTCTCCGGCATCCCCGAGGCGGTCGCCGCTGCCGCCGCGTCCGACCTGGCCGTGCTGGTGCTGGGCGGCAGCAGCGCACGTACGCCCGGCACGCAGTTCGACGCCAACGGGGCCGCGCGGACCGTCGTGTCCGAGATGACCTGCGGCGAGGGCGTCGACCTGGCCGGGCTGCGGCTCGGGACGGCCCAGAACGCGCTGCTGGAGGCCGTCGTCGCGACCGGGACGCCGACCGCGGTCGTACTGGTCCAGGGCCGGCCGCACGTCGTCCCCGCCGCCGGAGCCGCCGCCCTGCTCACCGCCTGGTACCCCGGCCCGTGGGGCGGCGACGCGCTCGCCGAGGTGCTGCTCGGGCTCGCCGAACCCGTCGGCCGGCTGCCGGTCTCGGTGCCGCGCTCCGCCGCCCAGCTCCCCGTCTACTACAACCACAAGGACACCGAGTACGGCGGCTACGCGGACGAGGACGCCGAGCCGCTCTACCCGTTCGGCCACGGGCTCTCGTACACGAGCTTCGCCTACGGCCCGCCGCGGCTGTCCGGGCACACCGTCGAGGCCGACATCACCAACACCGGGGAGCGCCAGGGCCGTTCCGTGGCCCAGCTGTACCTGCGGCGGCTGCGGACCCCGGTATGGCCGCGCACGCTGGAGCTGTGCGGCTTCCGGGCCGTCGACCTGGCGCCGGGCGAGACCCGCACGGTGGCGTTCCCGCTCGGCGCCGAGCTGCCCGGCAGGGGCACGGTGGTCGAGTTCCGGGTCGCCCAGTCGGCGCGGGCGGCCCTGGCCGCCGTACCGACTCAGAGCTTCACGGCCCCCGACGAGACCCCCTTGTAGAACCACCGCTGGGTGATCACGAACAGCACCAGCACCGGGACCACCGAGATCACCGAGCCCGCCATCACCAGCCGCTGGTCGTAGCCGAACGACGACGTCTGCAGCCGGGCCAAGCCCAGCGTCAGCGTGAACTGCTCCTCGGAGCGCAGCACGATCAGCGGCCAGAGGAAGTCGTCCCAGGCGCTGATGAAGGTGTTGATGGTGACGACCAGGATCGCGCCGTACGCGGACGGCAGGTACAGATGGCGGAACCGCTTCCACTCGCCGGCGCCGTCCAGCATCGCCGCGTCCTCGATCTCACGCGGGACGGCGAGGAACGCGGCCCGCATGATGAGGACGTTGATCGCGGCGACGAAGCCGGGCAGCCAGACACCGACGAGGTGGTCGACAAGCCCCATGTCGCGGACGCTCAGGAACAGCGACACCATGATCGACTCGAAGGGGAACATCATGGACGCCATCAGCAGCACCCAGACCAGCCCCCGGCCCTTCCAGGCGGGTTTGGACAGCATGTAGCCGGCCATCGTGGAGAAGACCAGCTGGCTGGTGATGGAGATGACCGCCACGAACAGGCTGTTCCTGATGTACGTCCACACCGGGACCTGGGCGAAGACCTGCTCGTAGGCCCGCAGCGTCGGGTGGTGCGGGACGAGGGAGGCGCCCGCGCCGAAGACGTCCTCGCCGGCGCCCTTCAGGGACGACAGCACCTGCCACAGCAGCGGGCCGACCGTGATGAACAGGACGAAGACCAGCAGCAGGTAACGGACGACGAGTTCACGAGGGCGGCCGTAGTCCCGCCAGCGCGGCATCAGGCGCCTGCGCTTGTCCACAGCCGTGGTCATGCCTCGTCCTCCTTCGTCAGGCGCTGCGCGAGCAGCGTGAGGCCCAGCGTGAGTGCGAACAGGGCGACGCTGACCGCCGCGCCGTAGCCGGCGTTGCCGGTGAGCGGGTCGAGGCCGACGTCCCGGATGTAGAAGGGGAGGGTGCGGTCGGCTCCGCCGGGGCCGCCGGTGGCGCCGCCGAGCATGTAGATCTCGGTGAACACACGCAGCGAGCCGATGCCCGTGAGGGTGCCGACCAGCATCATCGACTGGCGTACGCCGGGCACGGTGACATGCCAGAAGCGGCGCACCGCACCGGCGCCGTCCACGGCGGCCGCCTCGTGGAGTTCGCGGGGCACGTTCCCGAGGGCGGCCAGGTAGAAGATCATGTACCAGCCGAGGCCCTTCCACAGCGTCAGGCCCATCGCCGACAGCAGGATCAGCCACGAGTCCGACAGGAAGGGGATGGCGCCGCGGATGAGGTGCGCCTTCTCCAGCCAGGTGTTGACCAGGCCCTGGTCGCTCAGCAGCCACTGCCAGCTCAGCCCGACGACCACCGACGAGGCGAGGACCGGGGTGTAGAACGCGGAGCGGAAGAAGCCGATGCCCGGGAGGTTCTTCTCCACCAGGACCGCGAGCAGCAGCGGCAGCAGGACCATCAGCGGGACGACGATCAGCGCGTACAGGACGCTGTTGCGGGTCGCCAGCCAGAAGTCCGCATCCCCCAGCATCCGCGTGTAGTTGTCCAGGCCCACCAGGTTGTACGCGCCGCCGAGCGGCTTGGCGTCGGTGAAGGACACCAGGATCGTGTTGAGGAACGGGAACACGCCGAAGACCGTCGTGCCGGCGATCGCCGGGAGCATCCACAGCCAGGGCAGCCACCAGCGGCGGTAGAGCGCCGCGCCCCCCGCGTCCGCCGTGGGGCCGGGCGTGACGGCGCGGAGGGCGCGGCGCAGGCGCCCCGGCGGTTTTGGTACGGAGCCGGGGCGGGGGGCGCCCGCCCCGAGGGGAGCGGGAACGGGCGCCTGGTCCACGGTGTGCTGAGCCATCGTCAGCTGCCCTGCTTGATCAGTTCGTTGCCCTTGGACTGGGCGTCCTTGAGGGCGTCCTCGGCGCTCTTCTTGCCCTGCATGGCCAGCTGGATCTGGGCCGAGAAGGCGTTCAGCTCGCCGGGTGTGAGGGCGATCTCGTCGGCCGTCGCGGTCTTGCGGTCACTGGCGACGATCTTCCGGGCCTCGGCGAAGGGATCGTCGCCCTTGACCGACTGGAAGAACGGGTCGTCCAGTGAGGCCGTCGTCGACGGGAAGATGACCACGTTCGGGTCCTTCGCCCACTCCAGCTGGTTCTTGGCGTTGGTCAGGAACCGCGCGAAGGCGACTGCGGTCACCGCGTTCTTGCTGGTGGCGGAGGTGCCGATGTACTGCGGAGCGCCGACGGTGTGGCCGAGGTCGTCCAGCATGTAGCGGCCGACGCCGGTCTTCTTGTAGACGGTCGGGTTGTTCTGCTGGATGAACCGCAGGAAGTTGGGGTTGGTCGGGCCGTAGACCAGCTTGCCCTGGCCGAAGACGTTGGCCGGGTCCTGGGTGGAGGAGAGGGAGTCCCGGGGCATCCCGCCGGCCTTGTAGAGCTTGGTCATGGCCTCGACCCACTGGGCCGTCCTCGGGTCGTCGGCGAAGGTGAACGACTTGCCGTCGGCGGAGAAGATCTTGATGCCCATCTGCTGCCAGTCGGCCGGGATGCGCAGCTGCGGGTTGGCGAGGAGAGCGTGGTACTTGCCGCCCGAGGCCTTGGCCACCTTCTCCGCGTCGGCGAACAGTCCGAGGACGGTCGTCGGAGGTTTGGCCGGGTCCAGGCCCGCCTTCTTCATCAGCTCGGTGTTGAAGGTCTGCACGATGCCGCCGGAGTACCAGGGCAGCACGCTGTGCACCTCGGTGCCCGAGGCGTCGGCGTAGAGGCTCGACTTCCACAGCGCGGGGACGAACGGCTCGCCCGCGTCCGGCGCCTTCTTGTCCAGGTCGATCAGATAGCCGTTCTTGGTGAGGGCGATGGCCGTGTTGACGTTGATGTTCACCACGTCCGGCAGCGTGCAGCCCTGCGCGTCCGCGACCAGGCGCTGGGTGAAGGTGGCGTCGCCCGGGTCGTCGATCCACTTGACCTTCGTGCCCGGGTGCTCCTTCTCGAAGGCCGCGATGACGCCGTTGAAGTAGCCGCCGAAGTCTTTCTTCAAGTTGGTCGTCTGGAAGGTGATGTCGCCCTTCACGTCCCCCGTGAGCGCTCCCGACCCGACGTTCGCCTTGTCGACCTTGCAGCCGCCGGCCGTGGCCTCGCCGTCGCCGGAGCCGCCGGAGAGGCCGCAGCCGGCGGCCGTGAGTGCCAGGGCGAGGAAACATGCCAGGGATCCGGGAAGTCTGCTTGCGCGCATGGGTGCCCTCCTGCGGCCGGCCGAGCCGACTGGTTCGCTGGTGTTCGCTGGTTCAAATCACCAACTTGGACTCTGCTTGATGAAAAGGTGGACCAGAATTCATCGGAGGTCAATGGGTTGCCGGGTTGCTTTTACGTTCCGTTCGGTCAGTGCCGGTGCTCGTGGTCCGGGTGGGACGGGTCGCCGGGGTGCTCGTGGCCCGGGGCGTACTCCACGCCGGTGCGGGCCTGGTCCAGCCAGCCGAAGAACGCCCAGCGGGCTGCCGCGCGGCGTAGTTCGCCCTGGATGTCCTCACGGGCGCGGTCATATGGCAGGAAGTCCGCCGGTACGGCCGCCTGGTCGTAGGGGTTGACGCCGCGTCTGAGCGCGCCGGGGGTCAGGAAGCGGTCGCGGTTGCGGTCGTAGTAGTCCCGGATCGCCGCCTCGGGGATGTGCTGCTCGGATTCCAGGTGGGCCAGCAGGGTGCGGGCGGCGGGGGAGTGGGAGAGGGCGACGGCGATGATGCTGCCCAGGTCGGCTACGGTGCGCTCCGCGGGTGGGGCGGTGGGGGGTGCGTTTTCGGGTGCGGCGCCGTTGTGGCTGGTCGCGCCCCGCGGCGGAGCCGCATATCGATACAGCCCCGCGCCCCTGGAGGGGGTTGCAGGGCCGTCGGCGCATTCGTGCGGGGCGCTATGTCTTGGAACCAGCCCCTGCTCGGCGCATGCCTGTTGGGCCAGTTCGTCGATCACCAGGACCTGGGTTGCCCAGCGTCGCCGCTGGCGTTCGGCCCTGGCGAGGGACTCGGGGCGGGTCTCGGGGTCGCGGGCCGGGACTGCTTCGAGGAAGGCGTCCACGTGGGCCTTGGGGACCGGCCGGCCGTGGACGAGGGCGGCGTGGTTCGTCATTCCGTCACCTCCAGTACGACGGCCTCCGTGTAGGCGACGCACCCGTGCCAGCCGACCTTGGCCATCAGCCAGTACGAACCCGGCGGTACCGCGCTGCCGTCCACCTCGACGGCGTGGTCGAGTTGCCCGCCGGCCGGGACGGTGAAGCCCTGGCAGCCGGGGGTCACGCCCGCCCAGGTCCCCCATGAGGAGACCGCCCAGAGTGTGCCGCTGACCGGACCTCGGGTCGGATTGCGCAGGGTCACCGGGACACGGGTCCGTTCGCCGCGGCGTACGCTGACGCGCTCGACTCCCAGCTCTGTCAGGAGAGTTGGCCCCTTGTGCCCGTCCGGCACATCCAGTGCCACCACGTCCTCGTACGTCTGCCCGCCGTACGACAGCCGGGCGGCGAGCCAGTGGCGGCCCGGCTCGGGGTCGGGTGGTGGTGTCACCGTGGCCTCGGTGAGGGTGAACCCGCCGGGGGCGAGCGCGTACGGAAGCTCGGCGGGCTCGGCGGACCAGCCGGGCGGGACGTGCAGGGTCACGGTGCCCGAGACGGGGGTGTCGGTCAGCTCGGAGGAGATCCGGAGCGTGGCCGTGACCGGTCCGTCGGAGACGGTGAGGGTGGCCGGGGAGACGTACACCGCGACCGGCATGTTGCCGCGTGGGGCGGGGCCGGAGTTGTGGAGCCAGTAGCGGGTGGGGACGGGCTGGGCGGGCTCGTGGGCGGCGACGCCCTGGCCGGGTGCCGTCGTCGCGTCCGTCGTGGCCAGGACGGTCGCCACTTCGAAGCCGGTCAGGTCCAGGTCGAGGGCCCCCTGATCGGCGGGTTGCAGTGGCTCCCCGCGCCTCTCCAGTACGTCCGCCCGCGCCCCGTCCGTCCACTCCCGCGGCCCGCGCACCCGCGCCCGCACGGGCCGCCCGTTCACCTCGTGCATCCGGATGACGACCCCGCGTCCGGGGTCCGCCGCAGCCACGCTTCCCCGGGCGAGCGGCGACCCGGCCGGCTTGAGCGCGTCGAGCAGCACCTCCCCGGCCGGCTCCAGGCCCAGCAGCGCCGTCTTCCTCGGCAGTGCGGCGTCCTCGGCCGCCGTCCGCCTCAGCCGGGCCGTCAGGGGGTGGTTGAAGGCGTGTCCCGCCTGCGGCAGCCGCAGCTCGCGCCAGTCGCCCGGGCCCGCGACCACGGCGTACTCGAAGGTGTGGGACCAGCGCTGGAGTTGGAAGGCGGAGCCGTCGGGCGCCGTGCGGCGGGGCGGGTCGACCCAGATGCCGGACGGCCAGCCCGTGCAGGAGCGCATGAGGGACATGTAGAGGTCGCCGGAGGAGGTCACCACACAGCCGGGCGTGCCACGGTTCAGGACCGCGAAGCTACGGCCGTCCCAGGCGTCCCCCGGTGGCAGCGCCTCCCCGCCGCCCGCCGCCGTGGCGCCCAGGACCGCGTCGTCCAGGTCGGCGATCAGCGCGTCCACGGCCTTGGCGTCGTCCTCGGGCCGGGCGCCCGCCACCACGAGCAGCGGCAGCCGCTCCAGGTCGCGCAGGTCGGCGCCGGGCACCCACTCCTCCCGCAGCGAGGCGCGCGGCGCGACCCAGACGGCCGCCACTCCCCGTTCGGCGAGCTGTCGGCGCAGTTCCCGGCCGGCCGCCGGGTCCCAGCCGAGGGCCTCCGCGACCAGCGCGTTGCGCTCGGGGGCACCCACCGCGATCCGGATGTCGGGCAGGTTGGAGTCGACCTCAAGGTCGCCGTAGCGCGGGCCCCCGGCGATCGTCGAGGTCGCCGTCACGCCCACGCGCACCAGGGCCGCCGCGAGCGCCGTGCCCAGCTCACCGGCGTCGTCCCAGGACGCGTACACCAACTCGGCGACCCCGATGGACCGTTCGCCGAGCGGCCGGCCGGAGCCGTCCTCGACCGCGACCCGGGCGGTGGAGCCGAGCCCGAACCAGGTGTTGGCCGGGTTGTCGAGCGTCCACGGGAACTCCTCGCTGTCCACCTCCACGAACCCGAACCCGCGCCCGATCACCGCGTCGGCCACCTCGTGGACCGGCAGCCCGCCACGCACGTCGGAGGGCCAGCGGACCCGGATCAGGCGGTCGGCGCCGTCGTAGCCGTCGACGGTCGTCGTGAGGTCGAGGCGGTCGACGCCCTTCCAGAGCGTCAGGCGCTGGGTGTAGCGGAAGAGGCCGAGGTCGGCGCGGACGGTGATCCGGGAGCCGGCGGGGGAGTGCTCGACGTGGACGTCCGCCGTGACGTCCCGGCCGCGGGCGGCGGTCGTGCCGGTCGGCGTGAGGTGCCAGGGGCCCTCGCCGAAGCGCGGGTGCCTCGGGTACTCCTCCTGGACGACCAGCTCGTTGCCGATGTCACCGGGGCGCAGGAGCTCCCGGCCGCCCTCCGTCAGGGCCCGCAGGCCGCTGACGGCGCCGCCGCGCGCGGGATCGACCGTTACCTCGTAGAACTCGTTGCGGATCGTCGTGCCCTCGCCGCGCGTCCACCCGGGGACCGTCCCGTCGGTGAGCGGGAGCGCCTTGAGACCCATGCCGGGCACCTCCGGGACGACGACCCGGAGTTCGCCGTCCTCCCGTACGGCGGGCAGGGGCAGACCGGTGTCGTCCAGCGGGACGAGACCGGGGTCCGCCACCGCCAGCACGTCCCGGCGCTCCCAGGTCGCCGCGTTGAAGACCACCAAGTCCGGTGTGCCGCCCGGAAGTTGGGCGACCCTGCTCGCCAGGGCGTCGGTCGCGTCGGCGTGTACCGTCCCGGCCAGGTCGTACAGCTCCCGCCAGCCGGTGAGCAGGTCGATGTAGACCTGGTCGGACTCCGAGCCGGTGATGGCGTCGTGGTGGGCGCCGTAGATCAGCTGCCGCCACGCCTTGTCGAGCGCCGCGTCGGGATACGGGTGCCCGGTCACCAGCGAGGCGAGCGTCGCCCAGGCCTCCGCGTCGGCGAGGAGCGTCTCGCCGTGGCGCTGGGCCTGCTTGGTGTCGATGTAGGAGACGTCCTTGCCGGTGTAGACCGGGTTCATGTCCCGCGTCTGCGGGGAGGCCATGCGGCCTTCGGCGTCCAGCTCGGCGCGCACGGCGGCGAAGAAGTCCCTCGGGATTCCGCTGACGAAGCGCGGCCAGACGTAACGGTCGTTCCAGTCCCGGTGGATGCCCATCACCCAGCGGCACGGCGGCGCGTAGTCACCACCGACGGGCAGCAGGACGTTACGGGTGAGCGCGACCTGCTTGAGCCCCTTGAACAGCTTGAACGCGGCCGCCTCCGCTTCCGGCAGGGTGGGCGCGTTGTCGATCGCCCAGCCGGCGCCGTAGTGGTTGACCATGTACGCGGTCAGCAGCCCGCGCCCGGACGGGGCGATCCAGCTGAACTCCGCCGGGAACTGCATCCGGTTCGCATCGCGCGGCTCCTCGCCGAACACGGAGAGGGTCGGCCCCCACTGGTGGAACGGCCCGCGCGCCCAGGAACTGGAGCTGACCCCGGCGTCCGCCATCAGCCCGGGGAACTGCGGGTCGTGCCCGAACGCGTCCAGCTGCCAGGCCGTCTCCGGGGACGCCCCGATGATCCCGCGCTGGAAGCCGTCGCCGTACAGGGCGTTGCGTACGGTCGCCTCGGCGCCGGTGAGGTTGGTGTTCGGCTCGTTGTAGGTGCCGCCCATGATCTCGACGCGGCCGGTGCGGATCAGCTGGCGCAGGAACGCGCGCTCCTCCGGGAAGGCGTCCCAGTAGGGCTTGAGGTAGTCGACCTCCGCGAGCACGAAGGTGTACGCCGGGTCGCGCCGCGCCAGGTCGCAGTGCGCGCGGACCAGGCTCATCCCGGACTGGCCGCGCGAGTCGAAGGTGCGGGCGGGCAGTCCGGTGCCGGCGGGGTCGTCGGCGACGTCCCAGGTCTCGGTGTAGGCGGCCTGGGTGTTCCACCAGACCGGGTCGTAGTGGAAGTGGCTGACCATGAACATGGTCCAGCCGGGCTCGGCGGCCGTGAACGCGGCGGACTGCTCCGCCCTGCGGGCCGGGTCGCCGGCGTCCTCGGCCGTGACCCTGATGTGCGTACGGTCGCCGGGGGCCAGGTCGGTCGTCACCGGTATCTCGGCGCGTACGGTGCCGTCGTCCCCCGCGGTCGCCTCGGCGGTGCCGTGCACACCCGGGCCCTCGACGGTGAGGCGGACCGTGCGGCCGGGGGCCTCGCCGATCTCCACGGCCACCACCTGCAGCGGATGGTCCTCGGAACCGACGAAGAGCTCGGTCGACTCGACAGAGATGACGCGCATGGGGCTCCTACGAGTGCTCGTGGGGAGCCCCATCCTGGCGCAACGGGATGATTCAAACAACCACTCTCAAGGTAATCAGGTGGTTGATCCATACCGTCCCGGGCGGGTTCAGCGAGTCCGGCGGTTCTTCACCGCATGCCGCGGGGTGATGTGGTCTGTCAGGGCGAGCGAGGCGCTGGCGCGCTGGTAGGAGACCTGGCCGACCCGGACGTAGAGACAGTCGACGATCATCAGCACGGAGTGCCGGCCGCCGATGCTGCCGGTGCGGAAGCTGGTCTCCGAGGTGGCCGAGATGAGCCGGATGTCGGCGGCCTTGGCCAGCGGGGAACGCGGGTCGGTGGTGATGGCGATGGTGGTGGCGCCCCGCTCCTTGGCCATCTCGAACGGTTCGAGGGTCTCGCGGGTGGCCCCGGAGTGGGAGATGCCGATGGCCACGTCGGCCGGGGTGAGCAGGGCCGCGGAGGTGGCCGCGCCGTGCACCTCGGTCCAGCCGCGGACCTGGCAGCCGATGCGGAACAGCCGGGTCTCCGTCTCCTGGGCCACCGCGCCGCTGCCACCGACGCCGTACACGTCGATACGGCGGGCGCGGGCCAGGGCCTGGGCGGCGCGTTCGAGGGCGTCGAGGTCGATCCGCTCTATGGTCTGCTGGATCGCGCGCAGATCCGCGCTGCCGACGACCTGGACGACCCGCTCCAGGCTGTCGTCCGGCGAGATGTCGGGGCCGATCTCGGCGCTGCCCCAGTCGGAGACCTCGCCCCGGCCGCGCTCCTGGGCCAGCTCGATCAGCAGATGCTGGTAGGAGTCGAGCCCGATGGCCCGGCAGAACCGGGTCACCGTGGCCTGGGAGGTGCCGGTGCGGCGGCCCAGTTCGGCGGCCGAGCAGTGGGTGACGGCGGCTGGATCCTCCAGGATCAGCTCGCCTACCTTGCGCAGGGATCCGGCCAGCCGGGGCAGTTCGGTGCGGATCAGTGTGGTGACGTCCGTCGGGGGCATGGGGAGAAGGTACCAGCCACCGTTTGCGCCGCAGATTGAATACCAGGACCGGACCAGGAGCGGCCGGGAGGGCTCATTGCCCGTACCGCTCGGTGTGTGATTTATTGATTCATCGATGCAGGAGTCCAGGGTGGTTCAATCCATCATTTCCATCCATTGGACTCCATCAGGCTCAAACCGTCAGACCCCTCAGTGGGCCGTCAGTGGGGAGTGACCCGTGTCCGACGAGTCTGTGAGCGCCCGGCGCTTCGCGCGCGAGGGCATGGCCGTCCTCGACCGCCTGACCGAGTCCGCCCGCGAGGACGTGGCCCGCGCCGCCGAACTCATCGCCGAGTGCGTCCGCACGGACGGTGTGATCCAGGCCTTCGGCACCGGCCACTCCCAGGCGATGGTCCTCGAAGTCGCGGGCCGGGCGGGCGGGTTGGTCCCCACCAACCGGATCGGTATCGCCGACCTCGTCCTGTACGGCGGTGACGCGCCGAGCGTCCTCGACGACCCGCTCCTGGAGCGCGAGCCCGGCGTCGCCGCCCGCCTCTACGACCTGGCCGCCCCGCACCGCCAGGACCTCTTCGTCATCATCTCCAACTCCGGCGTCAACAACGTCATCGTCGAGATGGCCCTGCACGCCAAGGAGCGGGGCCACCGGATCCTCGCCCTCACCTCCCTCGCCCACACCCGGGCCGTCCCCGCGGGACACGCCAGCGGCAAGAAGCTCGCCGACCTCGCGGACGTCGTCCTCGACAACGCGGCCCCGCCCGGCGACGCGCTGCTGGAGCTGCCCGGCGGCGGCGCGGTGTGCGCCCTGTCCACGCTCACCGGCGTGATGCTGGTGCAGATGGCCGTCGCGGAGGCCTCGGGCCTGCTCCTGGCCGCCGGGGAGCGACCGCCCGTGTACGTCTCCGCCAATGTGCCCGGCGGTTTCGAGGGCAACCTGGAACTGGAGAAGCGGTACGCCGGACGGATCCGGCGCACCGCGAGCTGATCACTCCACGGGTACCGGCGTCAGCGCGACGGCCAGCGGATACGCGCCGGTCGCGAGCGGGGACCCGGCCCTGCCCGACGCGGTGTCGACCGGCACCAGGCCGTTTCCGTCCGCCGTGGTGACGTAGGCCGTACCGCCGTCCCAGTCCAGGCCGACGTCGAAGGCGGACCTCCCTACCGTGACCTCGGCGCCGGGCGCGCCGGTCACCGTGTCGACGGGGGTGACCCGGTCCCCGGCGCTGGGGCTGACCCACAGCGTCCGGCCGTCCGGGGACAGCCCGAGGCCGTACGCCTGGCCGGTGACCAGCAGCGTCGGCTCGGTGTCGTTGGTCGCCGTGTCGATCGGAGTCACCGTCGAGCCACCGGAGTTGGACACGTACACCGTCTTCCCGTCGGGCGCGGCGACGACGTTGAAGGGCCGCGGGCCGACCGCGACGGGGTCGCTGACGGTGCCGGTGGCGAGGTCGACGGGGCTGACCGTGTTGTCGTGGATGTTGGCCACGTACAGCGTCCTGCCGTCCGGCGTGACGGCCATGTTCTCCGGCCCGTCGCCGACCCGGACGGGAGCGCCCGCCCTGAGCGTGCCGGTGCCCACGGGCTGCACCGTGCCGTCCGTGTAGTTGGCCACCCACAGCGTGCCGCCGTCCGGGGTGAGCGCGAGACCGGCGGGGACCCGGCCGACGGCGACCGTGGCGGTGACGGTGCCGCGCGCCACGTCGAGCACGCTGACCGTGTTCGAGCCCTGGTTCGCGACGTACGCGGTACGGCCGTCGGCGCTCACGACGACTTCGCCCGGGTTGGCGCCGACCGCGATGTTCTCGGTCGTCCCGGAGGACAGGTCGATGGAACTGACCGACGCGCCGCTGAAGTTGGCTGTCAGCGCTCGCGGCGTGCCGCCGCCGTCGGTGACCTGGACGGGGAGCGCGCGGTCGAGGAGCCCCGCGCCCGAGACGACGACCGAGCGGACGCCTTCGGTGGCGGTGGCGTCGGCGGTGAGGGTGACCGTGACCGATGCCGGGCCGGTGACCGTGCCCTCGGCGGGCGTGGCGGTGACGCCCTCGGGCACGTCCAGCTTCCAGCGGGCGGTCTCGCCCCGCGCGTCGGAGAGGTCCAGGGTGACCGTGGCGGAGGCCCCGGGCCGCAGGGACAGCGCGTCGGGGGAGAAGGAGGCGTCGACGCCGGGGTCGGGGGCGGTCTGCAGCATCGTCCTGTAGAGGAACTGGTCCATCACACCCGGCGAGACCTGCTCGGGCACGGCGTCCAGCGCCTTGCGCTCGGCCCTCAGTCCGGCCCAGTACCGGGTGACGGCTTCCGCGTCCCCGTCCTTGTGCGCCAGCAGCAGGTCCACGGCGGTCTCGCCCGCGCTGCCGTAGCGGCCGAGCTTGTCCAGCCAGGCCGAGGTCTCGTCGAGGAACCCGGGGTTGTCGAGCCGGGCGCGCAACCGGTCCGGGGTGGCGGCCATGTCGGCGAAGTAGCCCCTGAGCGCGGCGGCGGCCCGGTCGAGGCCGCTGTCCTGCTCGTAGGCCTTGTGGAAGGCGGCGATCAGAGGGGTGAGCGTCGGGGACTCGGTGGGGTCGAGCTGGGAGGAGTAGCTGTTCTCGGCGAAGATCCGCAGCCAGGGGGCGGCGCCGGGGCCGGCGAGGTCCCGTACGGAGGCGAGGAAGGCGGCCCGGGGGTCGTACGCGTCCGGGTTCCACAGATAGGCCGCCGAGGTGAACAGGGCGATCCGGCTCGCCTCTCCCTGCACCATCGGGTTGGCGGTCACCCCGGTCGAGGCGCTCGCCACGCCGGGCTCGCGGCCGGTGTAGGGGCCGAGCAGCAGACGGCTGGTCACGTAGTCGTTGACCGGGTAGTTGTCCCAGACCAGGATCGGGTGGCCGTACACCTCACGTGCCTGCTGCACCTGCTCGGCGGTGATGGTCGGCGCGATCACACCGACGCCGGTCCACTCGACGACCACGGACAGGTCGAGCTTCTCCCGCAGCGCCTTCTTGTAGGGGGAGTCGGCGAGGTCGGAGTACTCGGTGGGGACCATTTCCAAGGGCTTCAGGTCCGGGTGCCCGGCGGAGAAGTCCCGCCACACCGTGTTGAGCAGATGCGCCTGCGCGGCGCCCGCCGCACCGCCGCCCGTGCCGAACTCCGCCTCGTCGGCCGCGCAGTTCCACTTCGTGTAGCTGATGTCGTCCAGCGGGATCGCGAAGGAGCGCACGCCGATGTCGTACAGCGAGTCGAACTTGGCGGTGAGCGCCTTGACGTCGGCGTCGGAGGAGTAGCAGACGGACAGGCCGGGGGAGAGGGCGTAGGTGAAGCGGACGTGGTTGGCGCGGGCGCGGTCGACCAGTTCCCTCAGCCGCGCCAGTTCGGCGGGCGGGTACGGCTCGCGCCAGCGGGCGCGGAGGTAGTCGTCGTCCTTGGGGGAGTAGACGTAGACGTTCTGTTTCGTACGGCCGTAGAAGTCCAGCTGGGCGAGGCGTTCGGCGTGCGACCAGGGGGTGCCGTAGAAGCCCTCGATGACGCCGCGCAGGCCGGCGGTGGGCCAGTCGCGGACGGTCACGGTGGGCATCCGGTCGCCGGTGACGAGCTGGCGCAGGGTCTGGGCCGCGTAGAACGTGCCGGTGGTGTCGGTGCCGGAGAGGGCGAGGAGGGCGCGGCCGTGGGAGCGTCCGGCGGCCAGGGCGTAGCCGCCGGAGGGCAGGCCGGCCGGGGACTTGGCGCGCAGGTCCCTCAGGGCCGCCGCGGTGGCGGCGTTCTCGGCGGGACCGCCGACGTACACCGTGAGGCCGGAGGCGGGCGGCCGCTCGCCCGCCGGCACCGTGACGATGTGCTCGGCGCCGGCCTCGCGCAGGACGGACTCGACCAGGCGTCGGGCGGCGGGGTCGGTGCGCGGGCCGACGACCTCGACGACCCGGTCCGGCACGGTGAGCCGCCCCGGGCCCGCGTGCACGCTCTTCGGCGTCGGCCACACCTGCGGAACCCGGCTGCGGGGCTCCGGTGCGGTGGCGGCCGTGGCCGGGGCGGTGAGGCCGAGGGTCAGCAGCAGGGCGGCGGCGGCCGGTATCAGCGGGCGGCGGGTACGTCTGGCACGGACGACTCGCAGCACGGGCAGCGCAGGAAGCACGGGTCCTCCCGAGGGTCGGATGAATGTATCCATCGGGAGATGCTAGGGATGCTGAATACTTCATTCAATGGTGCGGGAATTCCATGACCGGAAGCGCGCGCGCCCGACGGCGGGTGGGCGCACACTGGAAGTGTGCTGTCGGTGCTCAAGGGGGTGTCGGCATGGCTGCGTCTGAGTGCCCGAGGGTGCGGCTGTGGCGGTGGCGGCGCAGCCCGCTGAGGCGGCGCAGCGACGTCATCGAGGCCTGGGTCGTGCTGTGCGCATGGCTGTTGGCGCTGGTCGGTGCCGTGTTCGCGGGCCTGGCGGCGGCCGAAGCGGTGACCGCCTCCGCGCAGGAGCAGCGGGCCCGAAGTCACAAGGTGACGGCCGTCCTCGTGAAGGAAGCCGAGGACCCCGGGGCCTCGCGGGTCACCACCGACCATCTCGTGTGGTCCACCGTCCGCTGGACGGACCCGGACGGCACGACCCACACGGACGAGGCACGCGTGCCGCCCAGCACGCACGCGGGCAGCAAGGTCGAGGTGTGGGCGGACCGCCATGGCGTCATCGCCAACGAGCCGCTCTCCGAGGGCGAGATGGCGCTGCACTCGATCGCCGGAGGCATCCTGGCCGGCGCGGGCACCGCCGGTCTCGTGCTGGGGTCCGCCTGGGTGGTACGGCTGGGGATGGAGCGCCGCAGGCTGGAGCAGTGGGCCGCGGAGTGGGAGCGGCTGGACACCCCGTGGGGGTGGAAGACCGGCTGATCCGGCGGCCCACTGCCTGCTGTCAGCTGACGTCCGCCGTCACTTGACGTCCGCGCTCGGCAGCGCCGACGGGGACGCGGTGTTCAGGTCCTCCAGGCCCTTGGGGATGGCGAGCGTGAGGACCGGGGAGCCCGGCTGGGGCGCGGGCGGGGTCATCTGCTCCTTGGGGAGCTTCGGCGGGGTGGTCTGCTGGAAGTTGTTCGCGTCGAAGTTCACCATGCCGGTCTTCTCCAGGACCGTCATGTGGTCGAGCACGGTGTCGTTCGCCAGGTCGGCCAGCTGACGGACCAGGGTGTTCTGTGTGGTGCCCCGGATCTTCGCAATCGCCGGGAAGATCTGCCCGTGCGTCACCCGCATGATCGCGACACCCGTGGCGTCGAACTCCTTGCCGGTCTTGGAGTCCACGGTCGCCACGAACTGCTGCTGCTGCGGACTCGCCTGGTTGGGCAGCGTGATGTTGAGCTCGGACGCGAGCTTGCGGCAGGCGAGGTCCAGCCGGGCGTGTCCGACGACGAGGTGCTCGCCGGCCTCCTTCATCTCCGGGGTCGTGCCGCGCTGCATGGCCATCATGCCCAGCGGGTGCTCCCAGAGACCTGCGGCGCGGACCTTGACCACGAAGTCCCGGTCGGCCTCGGTGAGCGGGCCGTACTGCGTGTTGGCGATGACGCGGTCCTGATTGGCGGAGGTGGTCTCCACGCCCAGCATGGCGGGGTAGGCGAGGGCGGAGAGGGTCAGGACGAGGGCGCCTCCCACGAAGACGGTTCCTACCATGCGGCGCGAGATGGGCATCGTGCCTCCAGAGACGAACGGCTCAGTACTCCAGGAGGTACGGACGGAGCGCGCGAAACAATCACCGCCGAGGGAAAAAATTTGCGACCGGCCCTGCGTGGTGCGTCACAGGCGCGAACTCGGCCCGGGTGAGGGAACTCAGCCCAGGTGGGGGAGCTCAGCCCAGGTGACGCGCGAAGAACGCCAGCGTCACGTCCATCGACTCCCGCCACCGGGGCCCGAAGGTGTGCCCCTCGCCCGCCCACGTGCGCAGCTCCACGTCCTTGCCCGCCGCCTCGAACGCGGCGACGGTCGCCTTCGACCAGGCCAGGGGGCAGGTGTCGTCGGCGGTGCCGTGATGGACCAGCAACGGCTCGGTGACCCGGTCGACATACGTGACCGGCGAGACCTGCCGCCAGAACTCCGGGTTCTCCTCCGGGGTGCCGTGCGCGGCCTCGATCTCGTCGACGAGCGGATCTCCTTCGGGCCGCTGGAACCGGTCGATGTTCTCCTCCGGACGCGAGCTGACCGGCGCGAAGACGACGGCCGCGTCGACGAGGCCGGGCGCCACGACCAGCGCGTTGTACACGACCCCACCGCCCATCGACCGCCCCAGCAGCCCGATCCGTCCGTCGTCGACGTTCGGCCGGGTGGCGGACCGCAGGGCGTGTACGGCGTTGATGACGTCCTCCGTGTAACCGAGCCGCAGGTTGACGTCGTTGTCCGGGTCGTCGTCGGACCCGGCGTGGTCGCGGTAGTCGGTGTGCAGGACGACATAGCCGTTGCGGGCGAGCAGGTCCTGCTCCCTGGGCATGCCGCGGCCGGTCGTGTACACGTCCGGGTCGATATAGCCGTGCGCCAGGACCAGCGCCGGGAAGGGGCCCTCGCCGCGGGGGACGTTCATGATCCCCGAGACGGTCAGCCCGTTGGACCGGTACGTGACGGCGTACTGCGTGTAGGCGTCGGTACGCAGGCGTACGGCGCCGAGGCGGAGGCCGGAACCGTGGTGCGCGCGGTGGATCAGGGCCGGGAGGGAGACGGGGTCGGCGGGTGTGGGTGTGGGTGTGGGTGTGAGGGCCGGCGTCGCGCTGGCCGCGCCGGGGGTCGCGTCGCCCGCTCGTGTGGAGGCCGGCGGGTCCGTACGCGCCGCCTCGTCGTCGCCGCCTCCGGTGCAGCCGACGGCGACCGCCAGGGCCAGCCCGGCGGTGACACGGGCAGCGTCCCGCGGGAACCGCATGGGCCAAGTATCGCTCGGCTGGCGCCCGCGGACGCGCACGGTGGGGTGCGGTCGGGTGCCGGAAACATCCTATTGTGGAGCGCATCGCGCAGGTCTAGGGTGATATCGCCTGGAGGCCTCCGCCGGTCCGTCGGCCGAGTGGCGGTGCGTGGCAGGGGCGGCCTCGGGTGAGGAAGTGATCCGGTTGTCCGTCGCCTGGGACGACATCGGCGGCCTCGTCGATGCCCATGAACGTTTCCTGGCCGGCTCCCTCATCGAGTCGGACGTCAGGTCCTGCGTGCTCGACTCCTGGAAGCGCTGCCGCTCCGCGGGGCTGGAGCCGCGTCGGCTGCTGGTCCCCTACAGCGCGGAGGTGAGGCTGGACGACCGTTTCCTGCGCGCCGCCGACCCGGTCCTGGAGAGTCTGATCGCCTCCCTCGCCGACGTGGGCATGGCGGTCGCGCTCTGCGACGGACAGGGCCGCATGGTGCAGCGGCTCGGCGGCGCCCCACGGCTGCGCGAGCGCCTCGACGAAGTGCAGTTCGCCCCCGGCTTCGACGCCTCGGAACCGGTCGTGGGCACCAACGGTGTCGGCACCGCGCTGGCCGAGCGCGGCCCCGTCTACGTCGCCGGCCGCGAGCACTTCGCCGACTGTCTGCAGCACTTCGCCTGCGCGGGCGCACCCGTCCGTGATCCGCTCAGCGGCCGTATCGAGGCGGTCCTCGACCTCACCTGTCTGCGCGACCAGGGCGATCCGGCCATGATGCGGATGGTGCGGGAGGCCGCCCGGAGCATCGAGGCCCGGCTGCTGGACCAGGCCACCCGTCGTGAGCGCGCGCTGCTCGCCGCGTACCGGCGGGCCGGCGGCCACCCGGAGGCCTGGCCGAAGCAGCCCGAGGGTCTGCCGCCCGGCCCGGACGGGGGCGTCGGCGCCCTGCCCCGGCTCGATCTGGTCGTGCTGCGGGAGCGGGCCGAGGAACTCATCGCCTCGCCGCACCGCACCCTCGACGAGGTCGCCCTGCCCAGCGGCCGCACCGCCACCCTGTTGCGCCGCCAGGTCACGGGCGAGGACGGGGAGGCCGGCGTGGCGGTCGAGGCCCGGGTCCTCGGCGGCCCTCGCCTGCGCCATGTCGCGCCGTCGCCGTCGCCGTCGGTCACGCAGACGGCCCCGCTCGCCTCCGCCGTACGGACTCCGGCCTCCCCCTCCGTGCGCGACACTTTGCCGCGGAGCACGCCCACGCCGCCCCCCACCGCCCCGCCCACTGCCCGGCGCTCCGTCGTGCCGTCGCCCTCCGCACCCCAGCCGTACCCCGCCGGGTCCGAGCCTGACGCCGGCGGAAGCGCGGACGGCCCGCGCATCGTCGCCGCCGAGCCGCAGGCACCCGACCCGCCCCGCCCGGACGGTCAGGGTGGCGAAGGCCGGCTGCTGCTCGTCGGCGAGCCCGGGGTGGGCCGGCTGGCCGTGCTGGCGCGGCGGCGCCTGCAGTTGCTGCACGACGCGAGCGTGCGGATCGGCACCACCCTGGACGTCACCCGCACCGCCGAGGAACTCGCCGAGGTGACCGTCCCCCGGTTCGCCGACTTCGTCGCCGTCGACCTGCCCGACTCGGTGCTGCGCGGCGAGGAACCGGAGGCGCTCGGCGGCCGGACCGCGCTGCGCCGGGTGGCCCTCCGCGCCGAACGCAAGGATCCCCACCATCTGTACGACGTCGGCGACCCCGTCGAGTACGTGCCGTCCACGCCGCAGGCCCGCTCCCTGGAGACCAGGCAGTCCGTGCTGGAACCCGTCCTGTCCGAGGCGGGCGGCTGGCTCGCGCAGGACCCCGAACGGCTGGAGGGGGTGCTCGCGTCCGGGATCCACTCCCTGATCACCGTGCCGCTGCGGGCGCGGGGCACGACCCTCGGCGTGGTCAGCTTCTACCGTTCCCTGCGACCCGCCTCCTTCGAGGACGACGACCTCTCCCTCGCCCAGGAACTGGCCGGCCGCGCTGCGATCTGCATCGACAACGCCCGCCGCTACACGCGCGAGCACAACACGGCACTCGCCCTGCAGCGCAGTCTGCTGCCCCGGGGCCGTTCCGAACAGAGCGCCGTCGAGGTCGCCTACCGCTATCTGCCCGCGCAGGCCGGCGTCGGCGGCGACTGGTTCGACGTCATCCCGCTGTCCGGCGCCCGTGTCGCGCTGGTCGTGGGCGACGTCGTCGGGCACGGTCTGCACGCCGCCGCCACGATGGGCCGGCTGCGCACCGCCGTGCACAACTTCTGCTCGCTCGACCTGTCGCCCGACGATCTCCTCACCCACCTCGACGACCTGGTCGGCCGGCTCGACCGGGGCGAGGGCTGGGCGGCGGAGGGCACGCCCGACTCCGGCATCGTCGGAGCCACCTGTCTCTTCGCCGTCTACGATCCGGTGTCCCGGCGCTGCACCCTCACCCGCGCCGGGCACCCCCTGCCCGCGCTCGTCGCGCCCGACGGCACCGTCGAGTTCCTCGACCTGCCCTCCGGCCCGCCCCTCGGTCTGGGCGGCCTGCCCTTCGAGACGGCCGAGCTGGAACTGGCCGAGGGCAGCCAGCTCGTGCTGTACACCGACGGGCTGGTCGAGGACCGCCACCGTGACATCGACGCCGGACTCGACCGGCTCCGGACGGTCCTGGCCCGGGCCGACCGCCCTCCCGAGGAGACCTGCGAGGCCGTCCTCGACGCCCTCCTCCCGGCCCGCCCCGGTGACGACGTCGCCCTCCTCGTCGCCCGCACCCACACCCTGGGCGCCGACCACGTGGCCCAGTGGGACCTGCCCAGCGACCCGGCGGTCGTCTCCCGCTGCCGCGCCGTGGTCACCGAACAGCTCGCCGCCTGGGGCCTCGACGAACTGGCCTTCACCACCGAACTCATCGCCAGCGAACTCGTCACCAACGCCATCCGCCACGCCACCGGCCCCGTCCAGCTCCGTCTGCTCCGCGACCGCGCCCTGATCTGCGAGGTCTCCGACGGCAGCGGCACCTCCCCCCGGCTGCGCCGCGCACGCAGCACGGACGAGGGCGGCCGGGGCCTGTTCCTGGTCGCCCAGCTCACCGAGCGCTGGGGAACGCGGTACACCCCCAACGGCAAGATCATCTGGACGGAACAGCCGTTGCCGTGACGCTGCCGCCGGGGCAGGCGCGGGCGCTACGGCTTCCCAGGCGTCGGCAACCCCGGCCCCGCACACCGGGTGTCCGCCTCCGGCACCACCCCGTCGACGAGATACGCCGCCACCGTGCCGTCCACGCACCCGTTCCCCCGGCTGGCGAACACGCCGTGGGAGTAGTCGTCGTCGAGGACCACCAGCCGGGAACCGGGCAGCACCTCCCGCAGTCGCCGGGCGCCCTCGATCGGGGTCACCGGGTCGTGCGCGGACGCGACCAGCAGGACCGGCGGGGCGGCCGGACCGCCCAGCGGGGTACGGCTGCCCGGACGGTGGTGCCAGTAGGCGCAGGCCGAGGCCTCCAGGCCGGTCAGGACCGGCTGCGGGTCCAGTCGCCGTATGCGGCGGATGTCCGCCACGATCTCGCGCGGCGTCGGACCCGGGCCGTCCGCGCACTTCACGATCCGGTTGGCCGCCTCGTAGTTGCGGGATTCGGGGCTGTCGAAGGCGGCGGCGGGGCGCAGGCCCGCCACGCTGCGGTCCGTCAGGTAGGTGCGCAGGCCGTCGGCCAGGCCCGTCCAGCGTTCGGTGCGGCCGAGGGCGCGGTAGACGGCACGGTCGAACTCCGCGGGGCCGAAGCCGTCCACCGGACGGGCGGCGAGGCCCTGGCGGGCGTCCAGGTACGAACGCCGTACCGCATACGACGAGTTGCCCAGGCCGAAGCGGTCCGGGTGCGCTGCGGTCCAGGCGAAGAACGTGTCGCGGGCCCGGAGCAGGGCCCGGGCCTGGAGCACGTCGAAGTCGTACCAGTCCCAGGGGCCGACCACGCTGTCCAGCACCATGCGGCCCACCCGGTGCGGGAAGTGAGCGGCATAGGCCGCGCCCAGGTAGGTGCCGTACGAGACACCGAGGAAGCTCGTCCGCGGTTCGCCCAGCGCGGCGCGGATCGCGTCCATGTCGTACGCCGTCTGCTCGGTGGACAGGTACGGCAGCGCCGCCGTGCCCGCGCCCGCCGCGCAGTCGTCGGCCAGCCGGTGCTGTGAGTCGAGGTACGACCGCTCGGCGCGCGGGCCGACCGGGACCGGGTCCGGCCCCGGAGCGCTGAAGAGGCCGCCCATCGCGCCGCAGCCGACCGGCGTGCTGTGGCCGACGCCGCGTGGGTCGAAGCCGATGACGTCGTACGCGCGCCGCACGCTCGCGGGGAGCTTGGCGCGCTTGGTCACCGCGTAGGGCAGCCCGGAGCCGCCCGGGCCGCCGGGATTGACGAGCAGGATGCCGCGTCGCTCGGCCGGGGTGCCGGAGGCGGGGACGCGGGAGACGGCGATCTCGATGCGCGGGCCGGACGGGTGCTTCCGGTCGAGCGGGACGGTGAGGCGCCCGCATTCCACGCGGTCCGGTGCGGGCGGGGCCGGTACGGAGTCCGGGCAGGCGGCGAAGGCGAGGGTGGCCGTGGCGCGTGCGGAGGCGGCGGCGGGGGCGGCCGTGGGGAGCAGGGCCGCGGCGGCCGTGAGGGCGCACAGCAGGGCGGCGGGACGGGGTGGGACGGACATGGTCACTCCAAGGCTGAGTAAGAACGGGGTAGCAAATGAAAATGATTATCGCTAACGTGTGCGCGTCAAGTCCGGCACCCCTCCGACCGAGGGACGCCCCGGGCTGCCTTGACGTCTGAACTCACGGCACGAAAAGGGGAGTTGTGGCTCATCTGCTGGTGGTAGAGAGCTGGGTCGGGTCGATGAGCAGGCTGCTGCCACGGGCGATCCGGGAGGGCGGACACGAGTTCACCTTCCTCACCCGTGACCTGCATCACTATCTGCGCTCGGCGCCCGAGGGGGCGGCGCATCCGCTGCTCGGCGCCCGCAACGTGATCACGACCGACACCAACGACCTCGACGCCCTGCTGCCCGAGGTGGCACGGCTGCACTCGGTGCTCGCCTTCGACGGGGTGATCACCTCCTGCGACTACTACCTGCCGACGGTCGCCCGTATCGCCGGACACCTCGGCCTGCCCGGCCCCGGCCCCGAGGCCGTGGAGAACGCCTGCCGCAAGGACGCCACCCGCCGCGTCCTCGCCGACGCCGGCCTGCCCGGACCGCGCTTCGCCGTGCACGAGGAGTGGGCCGACCTCGCGCGGGCCGCGAGGGAGATCGGCTACCCGCTCGTCGCCAAACCGGTCGACCTGTGCGCGGGCATGTTTGTGCGCCGCGTCGACGACGAGACCCAACTGATGGACCTGGTCAGGGCTTTGGCCGACTTCCCGGTCAACGCCCGCGGCCAGCGCCGAACCCCCGCCGTCCTCCTCGAAGAGCTCCTCGACGGCCCCGAGGTGAGCGTCGAGACCGTGTCGTACGCGGGCACCGTGCACATGGTCGGTGTCACCGACAAGAGCATCGGCGGAGCGCCCGCCTTCATCGAGACCGGCCACATGTTCCCGGCGGCGCTGTCGCTCGCCGACCTCGACGCCGCCGAGCAGACCGCCCTCGCCGCGCTCAAGGCCCTCGGGCTGACCGACGGGGTCGTGGCGCACACCGAGATCAAGCTCACCTCCGCCGGGCCCCGTGTCGTCGAGGTCAACCCCCGGCCCGCCGGCAACCGCATCACCGAACTCGTCCGCCATGTCACCGGCATCGACCTCGCCGCCGCCTTCGTGGACGTCGCCCTCGGCCGCCGCCCCGACCTCGGTCGCACGGACACCGGCCTGCGCAGTGCCGCCGTCGGCTTCCTCGTCCCGGACCGCGCGGGCACCCTCGAAGCGCTGGACGCCGGTCAACTCGCTGACGAACCCGGCCTGTTGGAAGTACAGCTCACTGAACCCGGCAAGGCCGTGAAAGCGGCGGGCAGCAACAACGAGTACCTGGGGCACGTCATGGCCGGCGACCCCGACGGGCCCGGCGCCCGTGACCGCGTCGAGGAGCTGCTGGCCGAGCTGAGCGCCGGGATGGTGATCCGATGACCCCGGTCGGCGTCCGGCCGACGGCGCCCTGTCGGACGTACGACGATCTCGTCGCCCAGGTCCGCGCGGGCGCCCTCGGCCCCGACCCGCGCACCCGGCGCGTCGCCGTCGCCTTCACCACCCGGCAGGCCGTACGGCACGACGGACGCGGCACCGGCTACCGCAACGAGGTCCTCAGCCTGCGGCTCGCCGAGGCCGTCGGGTCGTGCGCCGTCGAGCCCGGGGAACTGCCGGACAGCGCGCTCGACGACTGTGTCGGCGCCGACGTGGCGCGGCTGCTGGAGCACCCGCTGGCGGCGGTGCGCGTGGCCGCCCTCGATGCCTACCTGATGCACGTCACCCCGCACACACCGGACCACGGGGCGCTGCCCACCCCGCTGCCCGCCGGGTCCTCGCTGGAGAAGTCCGAGACCCGGGCGAGAGCCGTGGTCGAGCTGCTGGACCTGTCGGCCGGCGCCACGGTGCTCGTCGTCGGAGTCGTCAACTCCCTGCTGGGCGCCCTGCGTTCACGTGGGCTCGGCTATGTCCCGTGCGACCTCAAGGGCGGGGTGACCGAGTGGGGAGAGCCGGTCGTCGCGGACGCCCTCGCCGCGGCCGAGGGCTGTGACGCGCTGCTGGTGTCCGGGATGACCCTGGGCAACGGCAGCTTCGAGCCCCTGCGCGAGCACGCGCTGCGGCACGGCAAGCAGCTGGTGATGTTCGCGCAGACCGGCAGCGCGGTGCTGCCCCGCTTCCTGGGGCACGGTGTGAGCGCGGTGTGCGCGGAGCCGTACCCCTTCTTCTGGCTCGACGGCGGACCCGGGGTCGTCCACCGCTACCGCTGTGCCGGAGGTACGCGATGACCACCACCACGGCCGTACGGTCCACCGCCCGACCGGAGTTGCTCACCCTGCTCGGCCGTACGCCCGTCGTCCGCGTCACCGCCGACCTGCCGGGCCCCCACCCCGGCTTCTGGGCCAAGCTCGAAGGGCTCGCGGCGGGCGGCATGAAGGCGCGGGCCGCCGTGTCGATGCTGCTCGGCGCCCGCGAACGCGGCGAACTGCTGCCCGGCGCCCCGGTCGTGGAGTCCACCTCCGGCACGCTCGGTATCGGGCTGGCCTTCGCCGGGCAGGCGCTCGGCCACCCCGTCGTGCTGGTCGGCGACAGCGAACTGGAGCCGTCCATGCGGCAGTTGCTGCGCGCGCACGGCGTCCGCCTGGAACTCGTCGATCGCCCGGCGCCGCAGGGCGGCTGGCAGGCCGCACGGCTCGGCCGGCTGCGCACGCTGCTCGCCGAACTCCCCGGCGCCTACTGGCCCGACCAGTACAACAACCCCGACAACACGACCGGCTACGCCTCCCTGGCCGCCGAACTCGCCGTGCAGCTCGACCACCTGGACGTCCTGGTGTGCAGCGTCGGCACGGGCGGCCACAGCGCCGGGATCATCGGACCGCTGCGCCGGCACTGGCCGGGCCTCAGGCTCATCGGCGTCGACGCCACCGGCTCCACGATCTTCGGCCAGCCCGCCCGCCCCCGCCTCATGCGCGGCCTCGGCAGCAGCATCCACCCGCGCAACGTCGCCTACGACGCCTTCGACGAGGTCCACTGGATCGGCCCCGCCGAGGCCGTGGACAGCTGCCGCAGGCTCGCCCAGGGCAGTTTCGTCAGCGGCGGCTGGAGCACGGGCGCCGTGGCGCGGGTCGCCGCCTGGGCGGCCCGCGTGCACCCGGGCGCGGTCGTCGCCACCGTCTTCCCCGACGGGCCGCACCGCTACCTCGGCACCGTCTACGACGACGACTTCCTCACCGCCCACGGCCTCGACCTCGCGGGTGCCGCCACCCGGCCCGTGGAGATACCGCATCCCTACGCCGCCGAGGCGAGCGGCTGGGCGCGGTGCACACGGGTCGCCGATCCCCTCTCTCCCGGAAGGACACGATGAAGGCCCGCCTGCGCACCGTACGGCTCGAACTCGCCGAGCCGCTGCGCATCTCCCGCTCCACCATGACCGCCCGCGACGCCGTGTGGCTGGCCGTCGAGCACGACGGGGTGACCGGATACGGCGAGGCCGTCAGCAGCGTGTACTACGGCCTGGACGCCGACACGCTCGTACGGCTGATCTCGTCGGTCGGCCTGGAACGGTTCGCCGATCCCGACAGCGCCCTGGAGGCCCTGTCCTCACAGGCCGCCGCGCCCGTGCCGCCCGCCGTCGTCGCCGCCGTCGAGTCCGCGCTGCTGGACCTCGTCGGCAAACGGGACGGTGTGCCCGTCCACCGTCTGCTGGGCGCCCCGGCGTCGTTCGGTGTCGCCACCGCACGCACCATCGGCATCACCTCGCTCGCCCATGCGGCCGCCGAGGCCCGGCGCCTCGCCGCGAGCGGATTCGAGGTCGTCAAGGTGAAGGCGGGCTCGCACGACGCCGAGGACGACGTGGAGCGCGTACGGGTCATCCGTGACGCGGCCCCTCAGGTGCGGCTGCTGCTGGACCCGAACGGCGCCTGGAGCGTGGCGGAGGCCGCACGTCTGCTGCCCCGGTTCGCCGCGCTCGGCGTCGAGGCCGTCGAACAGCCCCTGCCGCCCGGCGACCCGGACGCGCTGGGCGCCCTCGCCGAGAGGTCACCGCTGCCCGTCATCGCCGACGAGGACGCGGTGAGCGTGGCGGACGTACGGCGGCTGGCCGGGCGCGTCCACGGAGTCAACGTCAAGCTCGCCAAGTGCGGGGGAGTCCGGGCGGCCCTGCGGATCGCGGAGCTGATCGAGGGCAGCGGGACGGAGCTGATGCTCGGCTGCCTCACCGCCAGCACCCTCGGCATCGCACCCGCCGTCCAGCTGGCCGACCGCGCCCGCTGGGTCGACCTGGACGGGCATCTGCTGCTCGCGCGCGACCCGTGGACGGGCATCGGCGGCGCGGACGGCACCGTACGCACAAGTGACCTGCCCGGACTGGGAGTCGAGGAGGTGACGGCGCATGCGGACGTGGCGTGAGATGCGGGGCTTCCCGCTCGCCGTCCAGCTCCTTCTCGTCAACCAGCTCGGCGTCAACACCGGCTTCTACCTCCTCATCCCGTACCTCGCCACCCACCTCGGCGAGAACCTGGGCATGTCGGCGGCGGTCGTCGGCATCGTGCTCGGCGTGCGCAACCTCAGCCAGCAGGGCCTGTTCATCATCGGCGGCTCGGCAGCGGACCGGCTCGGGGCGCGGGGCGTGATCATCGCCGGGTGCGCGCTGCGGACCGTCGGCTTCGGGCTGTTCGCGCTGGGCGACGGGCTGCCGGTGCTGCTCGCCGCGTCCGTGCTCAGCGGACTCGCGGGGGCGCTGTTCAACCCGGCCGTGCGGGCCTATCTCGCGCAGGAGTCGGGGGAGCGCAAGGCGGAGGCGTTCGCGCTGTTCAACGTGTTCGCCACGACCGGCGCGCTGATCGGCCCGCTGCTGGGCAGCGCCCTGCTCCTCGTCGACTTCCGTACGTCCGCGCTGACCGCCGCCGGCATCTTCGCGGTACTCACCGTCGCGCAGGCCCTCGTCCTGCCCGCCCGCGAGGTCGAGCCGACCGGCAGCGGCGTCCTCGGCGACTGGCGCGAGGTGCTCGGCAACCGGGCCTTCCTCGCCTTCGCGCTCGCCATGGTCGGCATGTTCACCCTGGAGAACCAGCTCTACCTACTGCTGCCCGACGGGGCCCGGGAGGCCACCGGATGGGACGGGGCGGCCGGACTGGTCTTCCTGATCGGCACGGTGGCCAACCTCGCGCTCCAGCTACGCATCACCCGCACGCTCAAGTCCCGTGGCTCCAGGCCCCGTTGGATCGCCACCGGACTCGCCGTGATGGGGCTGGCCTTCCTGCCGCCCCTCCTCGGCGCACCGCTCGTGCTGCTCAGCGCCCTCCTGCTCTACCTCGGCATCATGATCGCCTCCCCGTTCGTGATGGAGCTCATCCCCGGCTTCGGCCGCCCCGAGCTGACCGGCACGTACTTCGGGATCTTCTACGTCGTCTCCGGCATTGCCGCCGCCGTCGGCAACGCGGTCGTCGGCTGGGCCATGGACGCCGGGGAGCGTGGCGGGCACGAAGGGCTGCCCTGGATGTGCTGCGCCGCCGTAGGACTGGCGTCGGCTGGCGCGGTCGCTTGGCTGCATCGCCGTGGGGTGCTGCCCGTCCATGCGGACCCGGTGCGCGCGGGGGCCCGCGCATGAGCGACGGCAGCCTCCTCACCGACGCCAACCTCCTCACCGACAACCCCGCCCTCTACGAGGCCCGCTTCCCCGACGCCGACCGGCTCGCCGGGCGCTGGACGGAGGACTGTCTGCGCCGGTACGACGCCGGGCCGCGCCTCCTCGACATGGGCTGCGGCACCGGCCGCGACGCCGCGCACCTGCATGCCGCCGGCCGCGTGGTCACCGGCGCCGACCTCTCCGAGGCGATGCTGGCCCATGCCCGGGCCCACCACCCGGGACCCACCTATGTCCGTGCCGACCTGCACGGATTCGACCTGGGCACCTTCGACGCCGTCGTCTGCCTGGACAGCTCCCTGCTGTACTGCCACACCAACGACCAGCTCGACGGCTTCCTCGCCTCCTGCCGCGCGGCCCTCGCACCGGGCGGGCTGCTGGTCGCGGAGATGCGCAACGGAGCGTACTTCCTGGGCCGTACGGATCTCCTGGACAGCCCGAAGGCCGACTCCTTCACCTGGCAGGGCACCGTCCACCGGTCCCGTACCACCCTGACGGTCGACCGCACCGCCCAACTCCTGCGCCGTACCCGCGTATGGACCGCCGACGACGGATCACCGCCCGTCGAGCAGCGGTCCGCCTGGCGGCTGCTGTTCCCGCAGGAGCTGCGCCACCTCCTCGCCGCGCACGGCTTCGAGGTGCTCGAACTGCACGACGGACCCGGACCACGCACCGAACCCGCCTGGCGGGAGGGCGAGTCGCCCGGGACCACCACCGACGCGGACCGGCTGCACCTCGTCGCGCGCCGGCACACCCTCTGACACCAAGGACCAGACATGTACGACGAACGTCTTCCCGGCCTGCGCCGCCGCGGCTTCCTCGCCGCCACCTCGGGCGCCGCCGCCCTCGCCCTCGTCGGCTGCTCGGGCGGCACGGACGACCAGGCGCAGAGCACCTCCGGCACCCCCAAGCGCGGCGGACGGCTGCGTGCCGCGTTCGCGGGGGGCGGTGCCAGCGAGACCCTCGACCCGCACCTGGCCAACCTCTTCGCCGACGTGGCCCGCGCCAAGGCCCTCTACGACAAGCTCGCCGACTACGGCGCCGACCTCTCCGCCCAGCCCCGCCTCGCCGAGAAGTGGGAGCCCAACAAGACGCTGGACCGCTGGCAGGTGACGCTGCGTCAGGCCACCTTCCATGACGGCAGGCCGGTCACCGCCAGGGACGTCCTCTACAGCTACCGCCGTATCGCCGACCCCGAGCAGGCGTTCCGCGCCAAGGCGTCCCTGGAACCCGTCGACCTCGACGCCAGCCGCGCCACCGGCGAACGGACCGTCGAGTTCGTCCTCAAGCGGCCCACCGCCGAGTTCCCCAACGTCCTGGCCGCGTTCGGCGCGTACATCGTCCCCGAGAACGCCACCGGCACCGACTTCGACAAGAAGCCGGTCGGCTCCGGCCCCTTCCGGTTCGTCTCCTTCGCCCCCGGCCGCTCCGCCGTGTTCCGCCGCAACGACGACTACTGGGAGGGCGCCCCGCACCTCGACGAGATCGAGTTCGTCGTCGCCAACGAGGAGTCCGCCCGCGTCAACGCCCTCCTCGGCGGCCAGATCGAGTACGCCCACGAACTCAACCCGACCACCGCCCGCGCCCACGAGGCCGGAGGCCAGATCGAGATCGTGCGGCTGCGCAACAGCGCCATGCAGGCGTTCTGCATGAAGACCGACCGAGCGCCCTTCGACGACAAGCGGGTCCGCGAGGCCTTCTTCCTCATCGCCGACCGGCAGGAACTCCTCGACGGCGCCCTGTCCGGCGCGGGCGAGGTCGGCAACGACCTGTTCGGCAAGGGCTACGAGTACTACGCCGCCGGCCTGCCCCAGCGTGAGCAGGACCTCGACCGGGCCCGCGCCCTGCTGAAGAAGGCCGGCGCCGAGAACCTCAGGGTCACCCTGGACACCTCGGCCGTCGCCGCCGGGTTCACCGAGGCCGCCGGCATCTTCCGCGACCAGGCCGCCAAGGCCGGGGTCACCATCGACGTGAAGGTGGGCAGCAAGGACTCCTACTGGAGCGACATCCTCGACAACGGCACCCTGTGCTGCTACCGCTCCGGCGCCATGCCCATCGAGGCCCACCTCTCCCAGCGCCTGCTCACCGACTCCACCACCAACGCCACCAAGTGGCGGCACAAGGACTTCGACGCCCTCTACCAACAGGCCCAGTCCACCCGCGACAAGACGGAACGGGCAGCGGTGTACGAGCGCATGCAGCGCCGCCTGTACACCGAGGGCGGCTTCCTCATCTGGGGCTTCGCGGACTGGATCATCGGAACGACCAAGAGGGTCAAGGGGGTTGAGACCAAAGCACCGGCGAACACCCTGGACTGGGCCCGCTTCGACAAGGTGTGGCTGGCGTGACGACCCAGTTGGGCGGCAGCGCCGCCAAGGGGCGCGGGGCTGTGTCGAAATGCGGCTCCGCCGCGGGGCGCGACCAGCCACGACGGCGCAGCACACGCAAGACGGCCTACCGCGACACGGCGAGTGGGCGCTCCTTCGTCGCCCGGCGCCTCCTGCTAGGCGGAGCCCAGACCCTGGCCGTCGTGCTCCTGGTCTTCGCCCTGACGGAAGCGCTCCCGGGCGACGCGGCGGTCGCCCTCGCCGGCGACCAGCCCGACCCCGCCCGCATCGCCGCCATCCGCGAGGCGATGGACCTCGACCGCCCCGCACCCGAGCGGCTGGCCGACTGGGCCGCGGGCATGCTGCACGGTGACTTCGGTACATCCCTCACCTCGGGGCGCCCCGTCACCCAGTACATCACCGACGCCTTCGGCCCCACCCTGCTGCTCGCCGCGCTCACCCTCGCCCTCCTCGTCCCGCTCGGCTTCGGCCTCGGCGTGCTCGCGGCCCGCCACGAGGGACGCCTCGTCGACCGGCTGGTCAGCTCGGTCACCCTGGCCGTGTACGCCGTCCCCGAGTTCGCCCTCGGCGTGCTGCTGGTGACGGTCCTCGCCCTGAAACTGGCCTGGCTGCCGCCGACGGCGGTCGGCTACGGCACCGAGCTGCTCGGCCATCCGGCGGCACTGGTCCTGCCGGTGCTGGTGCTGCTGGCCCGCCCGGTGTGCTCCCTGTCCCGCCTGGTCCGGGCGGGCATGGTCGACGCCCTGGCCTCCCCCTACGCCGCCCACGCCCGCCGCTACGGCGTCCCCGGCGCCCGCGTCCGCTACGCCCACGCGCTGCCGAACGCGCTGGCCCCGGCGGTGCAGCAACTCGCCCGTACCGTCGACTGGTTGCTGTGCGGGGTGATCGTGGTGGAGGCCCTCTTCGTGATCCCGGGCCTGGGCACGGTACTCCTCAACGCGGTGGCCGAACGGGACGTACCCGTCGTGCAGGGGCTGGCCGTGGTGTTCGGCGTGCTGACGGTGCTGCTCAACCTCGGGGCCGACCTGGTGGCGTACCGGCTGACCCCGCGAGCGGGGGTGGCCGCATGACGGCGTACCGCCGTTTCGCGCTCGGTCTCACCGTCGTCGCCGTGCCTCTCGTCCTCGCCCTGCTCGGGCCGCTGTTCGCGGGTGATGCCGGCCCCCGGGCCGTCTCCTTCACCCTCGGCGGCGGCCACTGGCTCGGTACCGACTTCGTGGGCCGGGACGTGTGGCGACAGGTCCTGCTGGGCGGCCGTACGGTCGTCCTGACCGCGCTCGCCGCCACCGCGCTCGCGTATCTCGTGGCCGTCCCGGTCGCGCTGGTCAGCGCGCTCACCCGCCTCCGCCGGCTGGAGGAGCTGCTGATGCGGCCGCTGGACGTACTGCTCGCCGTACCGTCGCTGCTGCTGATCCTGCTCGTGGCCTCCGTGTTCTCGCCGGGCGCCGCCGGGCTCGCGCTGCTCGTGGCGCTGGTGAACGTGCCCGACGCGGCGCGGATCGTGCGGGCGGCGGCGGGTGAGGCCGCGGCACGGCCCGCCGTCGAGGCGCTGCGGATGCAGGGGGAGACCTGGTGGCGGATCGCCGTCGGCTATGTCGGCCGGTCGGCGCTGCGCACCCTCGCCGCCGACGCCGGGATCCGGCTGACGGGTGTGCTGTACCTGGTGTCGACGGCGGCGTTCCTCGGGGTCGGTGTCGCGCCGGACGCCGCCGACTGGGCGGTCATGGTCGACCGCAACCGCACCGGTCTGCTGGTGCAGCCCTGGGCCGTGGTGGTGCCCGCGCTGCTGATCGTGGCGCTGACGACGGGGACGAACCTCCTCTTCGACGCCGCGCTGGAGAAGAAGGGACGACGCCGGTGAGCCGAGCAACCCAGGCCGCGGTCGCCGAGATCCGTGACCTGCGCGTCGAGGTCGACGGCCGCGCCCTCGTCGACGGCGTGCACCTGCGGGTACATCCCGGCAAGGTGACCGCCCTGGTCGGCGCCTCGGGCAGCGGCAAGACCACGACCGGCCTCGCGCTGCTGGGGGAGTACCCGGCCGGCGCGCAGGTCACGGGCGAGGTGCGGCGGCCCGGGGACGGCCCGGTGGGCTATGTGCCCCAGCACCCGGCGGCCGTGCTGAACCCGGCCCGCCGCGTCAGCGCCCTCCTCGACGACATCGCCCGCCCCCAGGTCCGCCACCTGCCGCGAGCCGAACGCCGCGAGGCGGCCCGCGCACTGGTCCTGCGGGCCCTGGAGGATGCCCAACTCCCTGACGGCGAAGTCCTGTTGAGCCGGTACCCGCACCAGCTCTCCGGCGGCCAGCAGCAACGCGTCGTCCTCGCCCAGGCCCTGCTGCTCGGCGCCCGTGTCATCGTCGCCGACGAACCCACCACCGGCCAGGACGCGTTGACCAAGAGCCGTATCGTCGAGCAGCTGGCCGCCGTCGCGGCGCGCGGCATCGCGGTCGTCCTGCTCAGCCACGACCTGGACGTGGTCCGCGCCCTCGCCGACGAGGTCCTCGTCATGCGCGAGGGCCGGGTCGTGGAGTCGGGCCCGGTGGAACGGCTGTGGACGACACCCCGGCACGAGTGGACCCGCCGGCTGCTCGACGACCAGCGCGCGGCACCGCCGGACGCGACGGCCGCCGAGGCCGGCCGACCCGTCCTGGAAGTACGGGACCTGACCGCCGTGCACGACCGGCGAACCGTGGTCCTGCGCGCCCCGCACCTCGCCCTCCACCCGGGCGAATGCGTGGCCGTCGTCGGCCGTTCCGGCAGCGGCAAGACCACGCTCGCCCGCTGCCTGGCGGGCCTGCACAGCGACCACGACGGCGACATCCTGCTCGACGGCACGCCCCTCGCTCGCAGCCTCCGCCGCCGCGACCGGTCCCAGCTCGCCGCCGTGCAGTACGTCTTCCAGGACGCCCGCGCCGCCTTCGACGAACACCGTCCCGTGCTGCGCCAGGTGGCCCGCACGGCCGTACGCCTGCGCGGCATCGACGAACGGGCGGCCACGGCCGAGGCCTCGACCACCCTGCACCGCCTCGGCCTGTCCGAGCGCCTGGCCCACCGCCGCCCCGGCGAACTCTCCGGCGGCGAACTCCAGCGTGCCGCCCTCGCCCGCGCGCTGCTCGCCCGCCCCCGGGTGCTGATCTGCGACGAGGTCACCTCGGGCCTGGACACGGTCACCCGGCGGGGCATCCTCGACGTCCTTTCGGGCCTGGTCGGCGAGGAGGGCGACCTCTCCCTCGTCCTCGTCACCCACGACCTGGACACCGCACGTCTGGCCCGGCGCGTCGCCGTACTGGACGCGGGGGAGATCGTCGAACAGGGGCCGACGCGGCAGATTCTGACGGCCCCTCAACACCCGTTCACGATCGCTCTCATGCGGACCACGGAGCGCCTGGAGACGGGTACCCGGTTGTGAGAAGCCGACCTCCGGGCGGTTCGCGGAGGAGACGGGAAGGCCTCGGCGGTGGCCCGGAGATCGGCGGCCTTGGGGGCGCGCCCTCGCCTACGACCTGGTCGGCAGGCGACGGCCACGCGGCCGGGCCGTGGCCTCGGCGAGCAGGGCGTGGATCTGGCGCACCGCCTCTCCCGGGTGCGTGGCGGCGGTGGCGAAGGGCAGCCGGACGTCGTGGTGGGCCTCCGGCGTCTCCAGCCGGAGCACCAGGCCGTGCCGGTCGAGCCGCAGCGGCCGTACGCCGGTCGCGCCGAGCTGTTCCCGGGCGGGCAGCAGCCGGGCGAGCGGAGCCACCGTGTGGGCGTGGGCCGCGTCCAGCCGGGCCAGCATCTCCGCCTCGTGCGTGGCGAGGGGGTCGGGGGAGGCGAGGGTCAGTTCGTCGAGGCCGATGACGATCGTGCCGTCGTCGTCGGTGAGCACCGCCCGGGCAGGGTTGAACACCAGGGCCTTCGGCCCGAGGGCGGTGAGCCAGCCGCCGAGCGTCAGCCGGGCGCGCACCCGTTCGCGTACGGCGACGGGCGCGATGTCGGTGAACTCCACGAGGGTGGCGAGGTCACCGTGCGGCGCCATCGCCGACTCGGCGCCGAGGTGGCCGTCCGGCGGGTTTGGCAGGAGCAGCCGTGCGGCGGCGTCGACGGTGTGCAGGCCGATCAGCTCGATGCGGTGGCCCTGCGTGGTGACGGTCAGCGAACCGGCCGCCGCCAGCACCGAGCGGGCACGCTCGGCGGGCGACGGCTCGGGGCAGGAGGCAGCAGACATGGGGACCTTTCGAGTTAGGTAAGCCTAACCTTAGCTCATGTCGGGTGCCTCCTGCCGTCACTTCTTGTCGAGATTCAGGGAACCGCTGTAGTCGGCCGTGATCGTCTGGCCGTAGAACGGGTCCTTGCCGGTGGCGCGGGCGATCACCGAAGCCGCGCCCGGCTGGAAGGGCGCGCTGCCCGTGGGGGTGGCCTCGGCGGTCCACGCGACGGGCTCGCCGGGCACGCACGGCACCTGCACGCGGTACGAGCCGCGGACGGTGCCGCCGTCGACGGTCTGGCTGACCGTGCCGTACGAGTCGACCGTGACGGACGAGTTGCATGTCACGGTGCCGTGGACGGCCGCCTTCCCGCTCCGCTTGTCGGCGGTGCCGGCGGCCGCGATCCGGAGGCCCAGCACGGTCTCGGCGGGCGGCTCCGGATTGTGGACGCGTACCTCGCCGCGCAGCGCTTCCGTGACTCCCGGGCAGTGCTGTTCGAAGGAGGCGTCGAGGTCCTTGACGTATCCGTTCGGTCCGAACTCCACGGAACGGATGGTGAAGGAGCCCTCGGCGAGGCAGTCCCGGCCGTTGCCCCGGAGTTCGAGCCGAGGCTCGTCGGGGCTCGGGTTCGCCTTGGCGCCGGTGTACGTGCCGGGCGTCAGCGACTGGGGCTGCCCCCAGGGCGCGGCGAGATGCAGCGCCCAGGTGTCACCGGCCGCGCCGTCGACGAACACGCTGAGGTCGGTCCCCGGGACGCCGTTCGTGCTGTAGCCCTGGACGGTGATGGCGTCCTGCGAGCCCGCCGCGTCGGAGTAGGAGTACGACTGTCCGGCGCTGATGTATTCCCCCGCGTCGCCGCTGAAGGCGAAGGTACCGGTCTCGACCTCGTAGGCCTGCGCCGTGGCGCCGCCCAGCAGACCCGAGGAAACGGCCGTGAGCGCCAGCGTCGTGGCGAGGCCGGTGGCGATGCGGGTGTACGTGCTCTTCCGGGCACGCGTTCTCATGAAGTCTCCCTGGTGGTGAGCGGATGTGGCGGCCAGGACGGATGAGGCAGTCGAAGCGGGGCGGTTGTACAGCAGGGGACGCGCCCGATGCCAACGCACGGACAAACAGCGCCAAAGCCAGGCGCCGCCGACGCATGGCAGATCCCAAAGGTTGTACGTCCGCTGTGACTCGGTTGTGTGGGCATCGACACGCCCGTGACCCGTGATGTTCGCGATGCGACATCCGCTTGATCGGTCAGGAGTGCCGGACGCAGCTCTGCCGGCCGTCGAGCGAAGGGGTGGGGGTCCCATTGAGCCCAGCGGAAAGACGCGGCACGGGCGCCGAGGACATGCGGGCGTACGCTGCGGACTTCGTCGCCCGCGTCACCGTCCGGGGCCGGCTGCCGCTGGACTACTCCGTGGCCAGCCTGCGGATCGTGGACTTCCTGATCGACGGGCTGCGCAAGGGCGGCGCTGCGCGGGAGCAGGTGCGGGAGACGCTGTTCGGGCTCGGTGCCTACGTCGGTGAGGTGCTCGTGCGCCGCGCCGGCGCGGAGTGGGTGGACTTCGACGCCGACCAGCGCGCCTACTTCGGCCAGCCGGTCGGCGTGCGGATGCCGGACGGCCGGGTCTGGAACCCGGTCGGCAAGGTCCGCAACCGCTTCGACCTCGGCGGGCCCGGCGAATCCCTCCAGACCTTCTATCTGACCCTGCACGGCCGGGGCAGGAGGGCCGCCGCGTGAGAAGGCCCCTGGCCGCGACGGCGCTGCTCCTCGCCGCCGTCCTGACCGCCTGTGCGGACCCGGCGGACGACGGACGACCCGTCGACTCGGCGCGGCCCACCGCCCCCGGCCCCCAGGCCGCCCCCGCCGAACCCGCCGAACCCGACCCCGAACCCGAGCCGCGCACCGCCGCCGAGTTCCTCGCCCGCGCCGAGAAGGCGATGGCCGCACGGAAGGGCTGGACGTTCGCGGTGAAGGGCCGCGAGGGCCTGGTGCTCCAGGGCCAGGAGAACGCCGCCACCTACACGGCCACCGTGCGCCGGACCACGGACGACCCATGGGCGCTGCACTCCACCGGCAGCACGCTCAGCAAGGGCGTGAGCAAGCCCGAGGAGATCTACGTCGCCGACGGGACGGCCTACGTCAAGAAGGGCACCGCCGACTGGGAACACGGGCCCCTCACCGACCCGGAGTTCGCGGGCAAGGTCGAGGACCCGCTCGCCGCGCTCGACGCGTTCCGCGGATACGGCGCCGACGTCACCCTCGCCACGCCTGCCGACCGGGTCGAACTACGCGTCCGCGCCACGACCGCCGCCCTGCCCGGCGTACGGGACGAGGCCGTCGTGCGGAAGGCCCTGCGCGAACTCGCCCCGACCCTGCGGCAACTGCGCGCGGCCGGCGTCGCCGCCCCCGAGAGCGGGATCACCGTAGAGGGCGTCGAGGAGACCCTCGTCCTCGACCCCTCGACGTACCGGATCACCGCGCACACCTTCACGTGCCGCTTCCGCATCCCCTACGACGGACAGCACATCCGGTACGAACAGGAGGTGACCGAGCGGACCGTGGGGCCCTACGACGGGACCGTGGCCCTGCCGGAAGGGATCGGCTGACCGGACTCCCGGAGTCTTCCCCTCGGTCAGGCAGCCGTCCGCGTCTTCGCCGACGCCACCGGAAAGCCCTCCGTACGGAAGACCCGCCGCTCGGCGTCCACCGCGAACACCTCGCAGCCCGGCCGTCCGGCCGCCCACTCGACGCCCTCCGCGCCCATCGCGAACGCGGCGGTCGCCACGGTGTCCGCGACGGTCAGGGAGGACGACACGACGCTCAGCGAGAGCAGTCCGGTCGCCGGGCGTCCGGTGCGGCCGTCGACGATGTGGTCGCCGCGTTCGTAGCGCGCGGACGTCGCGATGGCCCCGTCGGTGAGCTCGGCCACCGTGCACACCTTGTCGGCCTGCTCGGGGTGGCGTACCCCCACCCGCCAGGGCCCGCCGGAGGCGACGACGTCACCACCGGCGTTGAGGACGAAGCGCCGCGCTCCCGCGGCGGTGAGCAACTCGGCCGCCCGCTGCACCGACCAGCCCTTGACCACCGCGCACGGATCGAGCCCGCGGCCCGGCAGCCGTACGTCGAAGGCGCCGCCGGTGGCGACCCGGTACTCCTCGCACAGGCCCAGCACCTCGTCGAGGTCCGCGCTGACGTCGCCGCGCGCGATCTCGCCCCGGTCCAGCCGGCGGACCTCGCTGTCCGCCTTGAACGGGCTGAACCGGGCATCCACCTCGCGCAGCCACGCGAAGACGGCGTAGGCCGACTCCTCGCCGACGTGCGCGTCGTCGACCCGCAGCGAGACCGGGAACCCCATCACGTGCTCGACGCGGTGCACGTCAGGCACCCTTCGCGTCGATGGCCGCCTGGAGGGACTCCCGGTAGCCGTCGCTGGTGATCGTGGCGCCGGAGACCGTGTCGATGTCGGCGCTCTGGGCTTGAAGGGTCTCGGCGATCAGCTTCGGCACGGCGGCCGTGGTCTGGGGGTGGTTCGGCTGCTGGAGCATCTGCACGGCCGAGATCTTGTCGCCCTCGAAGGTCACCTGAACCTGGACGGGGCCCTTGTCCGTGTTCACCGTCGGGCCGTCGACCGTCTGCGTCTGCGAGGCGGCGGACGCGGAGGACGAGGACGCCGACTTCGCGTTCGCGTCGATGGCGGCCTGGAGGGACTTCCGGTAGCCGTCGCTGGTGATCGTGGCGCCGGAGACCGTGTCGATGTCGGCGCTCTGGGCTTGAAGGGTCTCGGCGATCAGCTTCGGCACGGCGGCCGTGGTCTGGGGGTGGTTCGGCTGCTGGAGCATCTTCACAGCCGTGATCTTGTCGCCCTGGAAGGTCACCTGGACCTGCACGGGACCCTTCTCGGTCTGCACGGTCGGGCCCTTGACGACCGTGTTCCCGGATCCGGCCGCCGCCGAGGGCGTCGAGGCCGGTGTCGCGGCCTCCGTGGTCGTGGAGCCGAGGGACGGCTCGTAGCGCCAGACCGGGATCAGGCCCACGGCGCTCAGGACCAGGACAGGTATTGCTCGCTTCACGATGTCTTTCCCGTCCCTCTCAGCCGGCCAGGCTGAAACGCTCGAAGTGGACCTGCTGCTTGGGCACGCCCACCTCGCGCAGGCTGCCGATCAACGCGTTCATCATGGGCGGCGGGCCGCACAGGAACACGTCCCGGTCGGTGATGTCCGGCACCAGTCGCGTCAGCTCCGCCGGGGCCAGCTGGTCCGGGACGGGCGGCCCGGTCACCAGGTGCAGCTCGGCGCCCTTGGCGTGGGCGAGCTCCGCCAGCTCGCCGTACAGGACGGCGTCCCGGTCCGTGGCGACCCGGTAGATCACGACCGCGTGGCCGTGCAGCTCCTCCAGCAGCGCCCGGATCGGGGTGACGCCGACGCCGCCCGCGATGAGCACGGCCTCCGGCCGGGTGCGGTGCATCGTGGTGAAGGCGCCGTAGGGGCCCTCGGCGAAGACGCGCGTGCCCACCTTGAGATGCCTCAGGCCCGCCGAACCGGCACCGGCCGCCTTGGCGGTGAGCCGCAGCTGGTTGCCGTCGGGCGCGGCCGACAGGGAGAACGGGTTGGCCTGCCACCAGCGGTCCTTCGTCAGGAACCGCCACAGGAAGAACTGGCCGGCGCGTGCCGGAAGCTTGTCCAGGTCACGGCCGGTGACATAGACGGAGACCACGTTGTCGGACTCGGCGACCACGGCGGAGACGCGCAACTGGTGGCGCCAGTTCCGCCACAGCGGGAGGACCAGCCGGCCGCCGAAGACGGAGGCGAGGGCCACACCCCACACCCCGTACCAGTACGCCGTGGCCACGGAGGACGAGGTGAAGGACGTACCGACCGCGACCTGGTGCGTGAACGCCAGGACCACCGCGACGTAGGTGTACAGGTGGATGAAGTGCCACGTCTCGTACGCCAGCCGGCGCCGCGCGAACCGGGCCGACACCACACCGATCACGATGATGATCCCCAGCGCGACGACGGCACGCAGCACGCCCTCGACCGTCTCGGCGAGGTCGATCAGCTGGTTCACCGGGTCGAGCGAGGACGACTCGGCGTAGCCGAAGGTGATGAACACGGCGTGCGCGAGGAGGGCCCACAGGACGCTGAAGCCGGTCCAGCGGTGCCAGGAGGTCAGCCGGTCCATGCCGATCCGGCGGTCGAGCCAGGGCAGCCGAGCCACCAGCAGCAGCTGGAACGCCATGAGGAGCGCGCCGAACAGGCCGGTGAGGCGGCCGAGCACGATGAGGGTGTTCGAGGCGAAACCCGCGGCGAAGAAGAAGTAGAGGACCACGGCCACGTTCGCGGCGAGCAGGGCGTACAGACCCGTGCGGGCGACCACCCTGGGGCGTATCGCCGTGGGGGGCGCAGGGGGCGATTGGACGGTCGTCGTCACGTCGACAGCTCCTTGATCTCGTCTGTGGATACCGAGCTTGTCCGGCCGCAGCTGTCAAAAAGCTGTCGTACATCTTTCAAGTGTTTATCGATGTGGTCGCGGTGCCCGACCCGCACCCGAGCGGCGGTGTTCGGTGCCGCACTATGAACGGGTGGAGAAAGTACGCCTTCTGGTCGTGGACGACGACCCGCCCATCGCCGACCTCGTCGCGACGGTCGCCCGCTACGAGGGCTGGCAGGCGATCACCGCGAACTCCGGCGAGGAGGCGCTGCGGCTGGCCGCCGAGTTCCATCCGGACATCGTGGTGCTGGACCTGATGCTGCCCGATCTGGACGGATTCGGCGTCCTGGACCGGCTGCGCGGCGCCGGGACGATGGTGCCCGTGGTGTTCCTCACCGCCCGCGACGGGGTCGCCGACCGGGTGGCCGGGCTGACCCGGGGAGGCGACGACTACCTGGTGAAACCGTTCGCCGTGGAGGAGCTGATGGCCCGGCTGCGGACCGTGCTGCGGCGCAGCGCCGGGCCCGGCTTCCAGCGTTCCGTCCTTCGGGTGGCCGACCTGATGATGGACGAGGACACTCGCGAGGTCCGCCGCGGCGACAAACTGCTCACGCTCACCCCGACCGAGTACGAGGTGCTGCGCTACCTCATGCGCAAGTCACCGACCGTGCTCACCAAGGCGCAGATCCTCGACCACGTGTGGGAGTACGGCTTCGGCGGCCGCTCCAACGTCGTCGAGCTGGTCGTCAGCCGACTGCGCCGCAAGCTCGACGACACCGGCACCCCGCTGATCCACACCGTGCGGGGCTTCGGGTACGTGATCCGGCAGGCGGCCGAGTGATCGGGCGGCTGCGGCGGACCTACCGCCGGCTGCGGCTCGGCACCCGGCTCGCACTGGGCCTCGGCGTGCTCTCCCTGGTCGTCTTCGGAGTCGTCGGCACCGCCCTGACGACGTACATGCGCGACTACCTGTCGGCCCAGCTGGACACCCAGCTCGCGCAGGGCCAGATCGCCCAGTCCAAGAGCATCGCGGACTACGGCACGCTGACCGGCAAGAAGTACTACAGCTGGTTCTACGCCGTGTACGACGTGGCCGACGGCACGCCCGAGCTGCGCAGGCCCGAGGACCCCGCCGACCTGCCGGAGGACGTCGACGACTTCACCGCGCTCGCCCGGGCGCAGAGCACCGCGCACACCGAGCTGCTGCGCACCGAGCACCTGCGGGGCAACGGCGAGTACCGGTTGCGCGCGTGCGAGGTCGAGCCCGGGGTGGTGCTGGTCAGCGCCGCGCCCATGGACGACATCGAGGACACCGTGGGCCAGCTGATCGCCATCCAGGCGGTCACCTTCGGACTGGCGCTGATGACCCTCGTGGTGGCCGGGCGGGGCATGCTGCGGCGCGGACTGAAGCCGCTGAGCGACATGGCGCACACCGCCCGCGGGATCACCTCGCACGATCTGACGGACTCGGCGCGACTGCCGGTCCGGCACGACAAGCGCAGCGGCGGCCCCGAGGTCGAGGAGCTGCGCACCGCCTTCAACACCATGCTGGAGCACATCGACGACTCCCTCGCGGTGCGCGCGGAGGCGGAACAGCGGCTGCGCCGCTTCGTGGCGGACGCCTCGCACGAGCTGCGTACCCCGCTGATGTCGGTACGGGGCTACGCCGACCTGTTCCAGTACGCCGCCGCCAACGCCCCCGAGGAGCGGGACAAGCACCTGGCCCGGCTGCGCGCCGAGGCCGCCCGGATGGGCTTCCTCCTGGACGACCTGCTGCTGCTCGCCCGTCTGGACGCCGCCGAGGTGGAGACACCGCTGCGGCTGCGGGAGGCAGACCTCGTCGAACTCGTCGAACAGGCGGCGGACGCGTTCCGGGTCACCCACGCCGACCACCCGCTGACGCTGGCCCCCGGCCCCGGTTCCCTGAAGCTGGTCCTGGACGCTCAGCGCATCCGCCAGGTCCTGGACAACCTGCTCACCAACGCCGCCATGCACACCCCGGCCGGCACGCAGGTCTCGGTGGCGGTGTCGATGGTGAACGGCGCCGCCCAGGCCCGGATCGCCGACGCCGGTCCCGGCATCCCGCCCGCCGACCGGGCCCGTGTCTTCGACCGCTTCTACCGCGTCGACAAGGCCCGCAGCCGCGACCGGGGCGGTAGCGGCCTGGGTCTGGCGGTCGCCCAGTCACTGGTCCGGGCCCACGGCGGCCGTATCGACCTGACCAGCGAGCCGGGCGCGACGGTGTTCACGGTGACGATTCCGCTGACCGGAGCGGCTCCTTGGGGCCACAAACCCGCAACACAACACGTCTAGACTCTTCCAACGGCCCGGCGCCCGTGGTCAGAAGCGGGCGAAACCTGTCAAACCCGAAGGGTATTCGGCGTTTTGATACGCATAGACTCAGTCACCAAGCGATACCCGGACGGCACGGTGGCGGTCGATCGCCTCTCGTTGGAGATACCCGACCGCTCGATCACCGTTCTCGTGGGGCCGTCGGGCTGCGGGAAGACGACCACCCTGCGGATGATCAACCGGATGGTCGAGCCCAGTGAGGGCACCATCCTCATCGACGGCGTCGACAGCCGGCAGCAGCCGGTCAACACGCTGCGCCGGTCCATGGGATACGTCATCCAGAACGCCGGTCTCTTCCAGCACCGCACGATCCTCGACAACATCGCCACCGTGCCCCGCATGCTGGGGTGGGGCAAGGAGAAGTCCCGGGCCAGGGCACGGGAGCTGATGGAACGGGTCGGCCTCGACGGCACGCTCGCCAAGCGGTACCCGTACCAGCTCTCCGGCGGCCAGCAGCAGCGCGTCGGTGTGGCGCGGGCGCTCGCGGCGGACCCGCCGGTGCTGCTGATGGACGAGCCGTTCTCGGCCGTCGACCCCGTGGTGCGCAAGGGACTGCAGGACGAACTCCTGCGGATCCAGGACGAGTTGGGCAAGACCATCGTCTTCGTCACCCATGACATCGACGAGGCCGTCAAGCTCGGCACGACCGTCGCCGTGCTGCGCACCGGCGGCAAGCTCGCCCAGTTCGCGCCGCCCGCCGAGCTGCTGTCCCGGCCGGCCGACGACTTCGTGGAGGACTTCCTCGGCGCCGACCGCGGTATCCGGAGGCTGTCGTTCTTCCCGGCGGCGGGCCTGGAGCTGCTGACCACCCCGGTCGTGGCCGTGGACGCCACCGCCGAGCGGATCGCCGAGGCCGGCGCCGCCGACACCCCGTACCTCCTCGTCACCGACGCCGACGGCAGGCCCCTCGGCTGGAGCGAGCCGCGGGACCTCACCGCCGGGGCGATCACGGCCGACCGACTCCTGCCGTACGGGCGCCCGTTCGTCGCCGGCACCGACTCGCTGCGGTCCGCCCTCGACTGTGCCGTGCTCTCGCCCACCGGATGGGCCGTCGCCGTGGACGCGTCGGGCCGGGCCACCGGGGTCGTCTCGCAGCAGGTCATCGCAGAGGCGATCAGGGGCGCGCACGCACGCATCGGTGCGGACGCGGCGCGGGACGCGGACACCGAGCCCGACGACGGCAAGGCCCGGAAGGTCGCGCCATGAGCGAACTCTTCGACCTGCCCAGCGACCTCCAGAACAGCTACCTCGGACTGGTTGGCCTGCACCTGCGCGAGGCCCTGATCCCGGTGCTCGTCGGGCTCCTCGTCGCCCTGCCCGTCGCTCAGCTGTGTGTGCGCGTGCGCTGGCTGTACGCGCCCGTGCTGTGGGTGACGACCGTGCTGTACGCGATTCCCTCGCTCGCCTTCTTCGTCATCCTCATCGACTACACCGGCCTCAGCGAGCTCACGGTGATGATCCCGCTCGCCGTCTACAGCCTGGTGGTGCTCGTCCCCGCGATCGTGGACGGCGTCCGGTCGGTGCCGCAGGAGACGCTGGCCGCCGCCACCGCCATGGGCTTCGGGCCCGTACGGCGCTATGTCCAGGTGCAGTTGCCGATCGCGGCGCCCGCGATCATCGCCGGGCTGCGGGTGGCGTCCGTGTCGAGTGTCTCCCTCGTCAGCGTCGGCATGCTGATCGGCAACGAGGGCGCCCTCGGCAACCTGCTCAACAGCGGCCTGACCTACAACCAGCCCCGCCTGATCTGGCTCTCCGTCGTGGGCACGGCCGTCCTCGCGCTCCTCGTCGACGCCGCGCTGATCGGCCTCCGCGTCCTGCTGACGCCCTGGATGCCGCGCGCCACCCGCAGGAACAAGGTCCGCGCACTCACCGTGAAGGAGGCCGTCCGGTGAACGTCCTGAGCTTCATCAACTCCTTCTTCAGCGACAACGCCCACTGGCAGGGCTACGACGGCATCCCGACCCGCGTCGGCGAGCACATCCAGTACACGCTGATGGCCCTCGGCATCGCCGCCGCCGTCGGCCTGCCGGTCGGCCTGCTCACCGGCCACACCGGGCGCGGCGGCAACACCCTCGCCCTCATCGCCACCTCGGCCCGTGCGCTGCCCAGCTTCGGCCTGATGGTGCTGATGTTCATCCTGCTGGGCCTCGGCATGGCCCCCGTGATGATCCCGCTGGTCGTACTCGCCATCCCGCCCATCCTCGTCACCACCTACGAGGCGATGCGCTCCGTCGACCCCGCCCCGGTGGACGCCGCCCGCGGCATGGGCATGGCCGAGACCGCGGTCCTCTTCCGCGTCGAACTCCCCGTCGCCCTCCCGCTGATCCTCAGCGGCCTGCGCTCGGCGGCCATCCAGATCGTCTCCACGGCCACCATCGCCGCCTACGTCAGCTTCGGCGGCCTCGGCCGCTACATCATCGACGGCCTCTACCAGCGCGACTACGAGAAGGTCGTCGGCGGCGCCACGCTGGTCGCCGCCATGGCCCTGGCGACGCTGGGGTTGTTCTGGGCGGTGGCACGGATCACGGTGTCGCCGGGGGTGCGCAGGCAGAACTAGGGCCTGTCGTTTGGATCAGGCTGGCTGAGAGAGACAGCGCCTTTCAGTCAAGCCGAGCGGGGCGTGGTGCGTGCAGCTGCAAGGCGGAGGAGGGCGTCGACGCGGAGCGTCGGCAACCGACGACAACGCCGCAGATGCGCGTGCCACGCCCCGCGACGCCGGCATGATCCAAACGACAGGCCCTAGCGGAGTGGCAACGCCCTGAGAGGAGCGGGGCCGTATCGACAGGCAGCCCCGCCGGCGTGGGCGCGACCGGCACCCACCCACCCGCCCGCAGCGCACCACGGCCACATCAGCGGGGCGCCTCCGTACGGGCCAGCGCCAGTTCCAGTACGACCAGCAGGGCGTCCCGGACCGAACCCCGCTCCCGGGCGTCGAAGACGACGACCGGGACGCCTTCGGTGACGTCGAGGGCCCAGCGGATCTCCTCCAGGGTGTGCTCGACCTTGCCGTCGAAGGCGTTGGCGGCCACCGCGAAGGGGATGCCCCGGTGCTCGAAGTAGTCGACGGCGGCGTAGCAGTCGTCGAGGCGGCGGGTGTCGACGATGACGAGTCCGCCGACGGCGCCTTCGACGATGTCGTCCCACATGAACCCGAACCGCTCCTGTCCGGGCGTGCCGAACAGGTACAGCTTCAGGGTGGGGTCGATGGTGAGGCAGCCGAAGTCCATGGCCACGGTGGTCGTGGTCTTCAGCGGGGTGTGCGTGAGGTCGTCCACGCCCGCCGCGACCTCCGTGATGGCGGCCTCGGTGGTCAGCGGCTCGATCTCGGAGATCGAACCCACGGCGGTGGTCTTGCCCACGCCGAAGCCGCCCGCGATCACCATCTTGACCGGTAGCGGTGGTCGTACGGTGGCAGGTTCAGTCGTCGTCACGGAGTGACCCCTCGTGAGTCGGGGATGGCGCGCAGGCCGTCGATGACCCTGCGCAGTACGGATGCGTCGTGGACGGCGCCGGAGTCGGGCACGTGCACCGTCAACTGCCCCGCGGCGCGCAGGTCCTCGGCGAGGACGCGCACCACGTTCAGGTGCAGCCGCAGCCGGGCCGCGATCTCCGCGATGGACTGCGGCAACCGGCAGACGGCGACGATGTCGTGCCGCTCGAAGACCAGCCGGTCGAGCGCGTCGATTCCCTCGGTGGTGGCCACCACCTGCGTCTCGACCGGCATCGACCGACCGTCGGCATCTCCCACCACCCGCCCGGCGGTCACGAGGAACGGCCGCACGGCGGAGGCGGGGCCGACCGGGTCCGGCTGCCCGTCGGGCTCCGGGCCGGCCGCGGCCGGTGGTGGGATGCCGTCCGCCATGGCGGTGTCCGTCCTTCCCGGCGTCAGCGGGCCGACGCGGCGCCGACGCTGTTCTTCAGCTCCAGCACGAGCTGCGGACTGAGGGAGGAGCCGGCGCGGTTGGCGAACACGGTCATCTCGTAGGCGATGTTGCCCAGCTTGGCCTCCTTGTCGGTGACCACGCCGAGGACGGCGCCGCTGCCGATCGCGGAGACCAGGACGTGACCGCCCTCCAGGTCGATGATGACCTTGTTGAGGCCGCCGAGGCCGTAGTTGCCGGAGGCGCCGGCGGCCAGGCTGGTGATGCCGGAGACGATCGCGGCGAGCCGCTCGGAGTCGGCGTGCTCACGCAGCTCGGACACGGCGATGAGCAGGCCGTCCGACGAGACGGCGATGGCGTCCACCACACCGGCCGTCTCCTTCGCGAACCGATTCAGCAGCCAGGTGAAGTCGGCTGCGGCGGCCTGAAGTTCGGCCGGGGTGGAGCCTCCCACCGGGGTGCCACCTGTCGACGTGCTCACTGCTCCGCTCCTTCCGGGGAGTCGTTCTGGTCCTGCTCATGGGGGGTTGTGGTCGTGACGGGGGCGGGGTGTTCCCCGGTGTCGCCGGACCGGCTGTCGCGGTGCGCGCGTTCCACGCCGGCCTCGAACTCGTCGAGCGCGGCCCGCACCGCCTCCGCGTCGAGCGTCGGCGCCTCCTGCCGCAGCGGCGACTGCCGTTCGGAAGGATCGGCGGTCGTCCGCAGGGTCGCGCCGCGGACACGGCGACGCAGGGGCCGGGTCGCGGCCACGGCCGGTTCCGGCTGGTCGGCGCGGGCATGGTCGACGGGCGCCGGGTCACGGTGCGCGACGCGCCGGGGCAGCGGCCGCAGGGCGTCACCGTCACCGTCCGGCCGTACGGCGTCCGCCGGCACCGCGGCCGAGGGCCGGGGCCCCACGGCGGGGGCCGAGGGCGTCCTGGTCGTGGGCGGCGCGGCGGCCGGTGTGGTGGCGGCGGCGACCGCTGCCAGGGCCGCCGTGGCGGCCGACCCCGTCGTGCTTCCCGTCACCAGCAGCGACGACGGCACCGTCACCTCGGCCGTCACACCGCCGCCCGGCGTCCGTGACAGCGTGACCGTGATGTCCCAGCGGCGCGCCAGCGTGCCGACCACGAACAGGCCGAGGACCTTCGTCGGTACGACGTCCAGTCGCTCGCGGCGGATCAGGCGCGCGTTCTCCTCGTCGAGGCGGTCGGGCGTCATGCCGAGGCCGTGGTCGGTGACGACGACCACCGCGTCGTCGCCGGAGGCCGCCACGCTCACCTCGACCGGGCTGTCCTCCGGCGAGAACGACACCGCGTTCTCCACCAGTTCGGCCACCATCAGCGTCAGGTCGCCGATGACCTCCGGCTCCACCACGGCCTCGGTCCGGGCGCGCAGCTCCACGCGCTGGTAGCCCTCGATCTGACCGAGCGCGGCGCGTACGACGGTGGTGAGCGGGCTGGGGCCGGAGTCGAGGACCGCCTCGTGGATGCCGGCGAGCAGCATCAGGCTGTCGGCGTTGCGGCGCAGCCGGACCGCGATGTGGTCGATGGAGTAGAGCCGCTCCAGCAGGGCGGGATCCCTCTCGCCCCGCTCCACCACGTCGATCAGGGACAGCTGGCGTGTGGTCAGGTTGCTGACCCTGCGGCCCACGTTGCCGAACATCTCGGCGACGTTGCGCCGGCTGAGCACCTGCCGCTCCAGCAGCGCGGCCGCTGTCGTCTGCACCCGGTTGAAGGTCGCGGCGAGTTCACCGATCTCGTCGCGCGCGGTGACCGGCACCTCGGCCAGCCGGGGCGGGCCGTCGTCCTCGGCGTCGTCGTCGGCCACCCGGGCCAGCTCGCGCTCGGCGACCACGGCGACCTGCCTGGCCGCGCCCGTGAGGGCCTGCACCGGACGGACCACCGAACGGCGGACCAGCATGGCGAGGACCAGCCAGACGGCGAAGCCGAACAGGGCGAGCCCCAGCAGCAGGAGCGCGCGCCACGCCGCCGTGTCGGAGGCGCTCTGCGCCTCGTCGGCGATCTGCCCGATGAGCGAGGTGGTGATCGCCAGCCGGGTCCTGGCCTGCTCGCGGTAGGCGCCGTAGGAGTCGAGCGCCTCGGCAAGCGACCTGCGGATCTCGGCGGGCGAGTCGGCCTGCACCGCGCCCGGGTCGATCTGCAGCTCGGAGTACTGCCGGCTGATGGTGGCCTGCGCCCGGGTGTACCTGATCCCTTCGAGGGTGTCGGCCTGTGCCTCGGTGGCGAACCGGGCGAACCGTTCGGCCTGGTGGGTGTACTCGTCGTAGGCGCCGATCGCGCCGATGAACTCGATCAGCGCGTTGGAGTCGCCCGTCGACGCGGAGAACACGCCGGTCTCGAAGGCGCTGTGGGCGGCACCCGCGCGCAGCAGCGAGTCCAGCATGCTGCCGGTGAAGGAGGTCGCGAGATCGGGGTTGCGGTCCAGGCCGAGGCCGTCGATCAGCCCCTGGGCGGCGTGCGTGTAGGCCGGGTCGATGTTGCTGGCGGGCAGATAGCCCAGCTCGACGGTGTCCCGCAGGCTGCTCAGGCCCTCGACCCCGCGCAGGGCCTGCGCCTCGGTCTCGGGAAGCCGCTCCCCGAACGCGTCGCGCACCCGCTGGACCTGGGAGTCCACGCTGGACTGCGCCGTGCGGTAGGCGGCGGACGAGGGCTCGCTGTCCCCGGCGGCCTCGTGCCGTACGGAGAGCAGGATCGCCTGCTGGTGCTCGGCGGCCAGCCGGTCCACGAGGGTCGCGACCTCGACGCTCTCGCGGACCAGCCGGGCGGCGTCCGCGGCGTCGCGCGACTGCGCGGTCTGGTCGGCGATGAGATAGGCCAGCAGGGCCGCGACCACCGTCAGCGGCACGCCGACCAGGAGGTTGAGTTTGCGCCGGAACGGCCAGCGGTCGGCGAAGCCACGTATACGACGCGGACGGGGCACGCCCACTTCATCAGTGGCCACCCTGCCTCCTTCGTGGGCGTCACACGGCGCGCGAAGGGTCGCACATGACCGGTGTTGATCGAGTATGAAACGGCTTTCTGCCGGGGACGGTACCGCCCCTGGGTCTCCGTGACCGGAACTGTACGTCAAGAATCCATTACGACCCCCTGCACCCCAACCGTCCCTCCTTCACATCGGAGCGCAACTGCCCGTTACCTTCCGATTTTTGAGGCCAATCGGTGACCTGGCCACACTTGACTGACCGAGAACCGGCTGGATTGGATCAGTGGAAGAGCTCTCCCAACCCCCTGAATCCGGAACGGGAATCGTGACTTTCACCGCCACACGCAGCAGGTCCCTCAGGAACCGTCCCGGCGCGGCCGCCGTCACCCTCGCCGCCACGGCGGCGCTGCTGGCGGGATGTTCCTCCTCCGACGACAAGTCCGACCCGCTCGCCGGGGACAAGCCGAGCGGCGACACCGTCGTCGTCGGCTCCAACAACTTCCCCGAGAGCACCCTGCTGGCCGACATCTACGGCGAGGCGCTCAAGGCCAAGGGCATCGAGGTCAGCTACCAGCCCAACATCGGCAGCCGCGAGGTGACCTACGGTCAGCTGCGCAACGGCTCCGTCACCGTGCTGCCGGAGTACAACGGCTCGCTGCTGGCCTACCTCGACCCCAAGGCGGAGCAGAAGTCCTCGGACGCCGTGAACGCCGCGGTGAAGACCAAGCTGGACGCGAAGCTGACGCTGCTGGAGTCGTCGCCCGCCGAGAACAAGGACTCCGTCGCCCTCAACGCGGAGACCGCGAAGAAGTACGACCTGACCTCCGACTCCACTCTCGAGGACCTCAAGGGCATCGCCCCGGACCTGGTGATCGGCGGCTCGCCCGAGTTCCAGACCCGCCAGCAGGGCCTGAAGGGCCTGGAGTCCGAGTACGGCCTGGAGTTCAAGTCCTTCAAGGCGCTGGACGCGGGCGGCCCGCTGACCCGGGCTGCGCTGACGAAGAACACCGTGCAGGCCGCGGACGTCTTCACCACCGACCCGAGCATCACCAAGGAGGGCTTCGTCGTCCTGAAGGACCCGAAGAACCTCTTCGGCTTCGCCCAGGTGACCCCGCTGGTCTACAAGAGCGGCCTCTCCCAGGAGGGCGTCGACGCGCTCAACGCGGTCTCGGCCAAGCTGGACACCAAGACGCTCCTCGACCTGGACACCCAGGTGCAGCTGGAGAACAAGGACCCGCTGGACGTCGCCAAGGCCTGGCTGAAGTCGGCCGGTCTGGGCTGACACACGGCGGATCCGGCGGACTTGCGCGGGGTTGTGACGGGCTGCCGTCACAACCCCGCTGTGCTGTCGCTCAGTAGCCGACCTGGAAGGTGGCGTCCTGGCGTTCGGTGGCCGTCGATATCGGGTCGATGCGCAGGGCGTAGTCGGCGTGCCTGATGTAGCGGGTCGGGTTGTTGTAGGAGCGGAACGACGCCCAGGAGGCGTCCGCGAGCCCGGCCGTGCGGGAGAAGGTGGCGTCCCCGGCGAAGGTCGACGTGCCGTCGTTCTCGTCCAGGCGCAGGGCGTAGTTGTAGTGCCGCAGATAGCGGGCCGGGTAGTTGACCGACTGGAAGGAGACGCCGGAGGAGTCGGCGAGCCCCGGCACCAGCTTCCACTGCGAGTCGGGGAACGGGTCGAAGGGGTAGGCGTCGATCCGGCCGGCGAAGCCGCTGTGGCGGACGTAGCGCCCCGGGTAGTTGTAGGACTTCAGCCGGTTCCAGGCGGGGGCGCCCCACTTGGCGAGCAGGTTGTCGTACTCGGTCGACGTGATCGGGTGGATGCCGCAGTGCTTGGAGTTGAGCGGCTGCGTGTAGAGCTTCTGGTCCAGGGCCGTCCAGGTGCCGGCGGCCAGATCGGTCGTCTGCCAGACGTAGAAGACGCCGTTCGGTGTGTACGTGTCGCCCCACAGGTACCAGTTGTTGCCGGTCAGGGACTTGACCACCGTGGGCGCCTCGGTGCCGCCGTGGTTCACGGCCGTGCTGAACGGGGTGAAGCTGCCCGGGTTCAGGCTCGTGGAGCGGGCGCCGACCAGGGTGCCGTTCCGCTTGAAGTAGAGGTAGTTGACGCCGTTCACCCCGACGGTGAGGTTGCCGTCGATGACGTCGTAGCCGGGGTCGAAGAAGACCTGCGGGCTGGTCGTCGTACGGAAGTCGGTGGTGTAGCTGACCATGATGACGTTGTGGCCGCTGCTGTTCACCGACGAGTAGAGGATGCCGTACTGGCCGCGTGAGGCGTCCCAGAAGGCCTCCGGCGCCCAGCTGTGCGTGCCCGTCATCTCGTGCAGCTTCAGCAGCCGGTAGCCCGTGAAGGTGCGCAGGTCGGTGGAGTCCCAGACGTGGATGTAGACGCTGTTGCGGGTCCAGTCCGTGCCGCTGAGGTCGGTCGCGAGGACGACGAACGTGCCGTCCTGCTTGCGCAGCAGGAACGGGTCGCGCAGACCGCCGGCGCCGAGGGTGGGGGTGGCGACCGGGTTGTTCTGGTTGAGCGGCGTCCAGCGCAGCCCGTCGGTGCTGACGGCCAGGTGGAGGTTGTAGTCCGCCTCCAGCATGGTGTTGGACTCGGTGAAGTACACCATCGCGTACGCCGAGTCGGCGGCGTGGGCGGTTCCGGCACCGAGGGCCAGCGCACCGGTGGCGGCGAGCGGGACGGTGGCGGCCATGCCGAGGAAGTGTCTGCGTGAGGGGTTGATCATGCGGCTCTCCTGGTCGATATCTCGAACACAGTTCGGTGAATCGACCAGAAAGTAGGTAAGGGTGGAGAGCGCGTCAATCACAGGGGCACCCTTGGCGGTTTTCCGCCACCCGGACAAGCCCGCCCCCGGCTCAACTCGCCTCGCGGGCACCCGCGATCAACTGGTCGATCAGAGCGATCAGTACGTCACGGCTCGACTCCCGCTCCCGCGCGTCGCACAGCAGCACCCGCACATGCTCCGGGAGTGCCAGGGCGTCCCTGATCTCCTCGGCCGGGTACGGGTGCGCGCCGTGGAAGCCGTTGACGCCGACGACGAACGGGATGCCCCGGCGCTCGAAGAAGTCGATCGCCGCGAAGCTGGACTCCGGCCGGCGGACGTCGACCAGGACGACCGCCCCGAGCGCGCCGATCGCCAGGTCGTTCCACATGAACCAGAACCGCTGCTGCCCGGGCGTACCGAACAGGTACAGCACCAGCTCCCGGCTGATGGTGATCCGGCCGAAGTCCAGGGCCACCGTGGTGGCCCGCTTCTCCTCGATGCCGTTGAGGTCGTCGATGCCCAGCCCCGCGGCCGTCAGGGACTCCTCGGTGCGCAGCGGGGCGATCTCGCTGACCGACCCGACCATGGTGGTCTTGCCGACGCCGAAGCCGCCGGCGATGAGTATCTTGACCGTGTCGGGAGGCGCGACCGCCTCCAGGGCGGTGTCAGAGCCGGCCAAGGCCGTCCCTCACTTTCTGCAGCAGGTCCAGGTCCGGGGTGCGGGGGGTGACGGGGTGCGGCGGGTGCACGGTGATCAGACCCGCCTCCAGCAGATCGCAGAGCATGATGGCGACCACGCTCACCGGAAGGTCGAGACGGGCCGCGAGCTCCGCCACCGCGAGCGGCCGGGCGCAGTACCGCAGGATCCGTGTCTGCTCCGGCTGTAGCCGCGGCGCCCGCTCCGGCGGCGGATCCACCGCCGTCACCGTCGTGATCAGGGTGAAGTCGGTGCGGCTGGGCCGGGTCCGGCCGCCGGTCAGTGTGAAGGGACGTACCAGCCGGCCGGCCGTATCGTCTCCGCTCACCTCACGCGCCAGGGCCGACATGGGCCCGCGGTGCCGCCGAGAGATGCTCGCCGATCTTCTTCACCAGCATGTTCATCTGGTACGCCACCACACCGACGTCCGCGCCCTGGTTGGTGAGGACGACGAGATGGGCGCCGGGGCCGGCCGAGGTCAGGATCAGATAGCTGTTGGCCATCTCGATCAGCGCCTGACGCACCGGCCCGCCTCTGAAGTCCAGGCTGACGCCCTTGCTGAGACTCATCAGCCCGGACGCCGTCGCCGCCAGCCGCTCGGCGTCGTCGCGCAGGAACCCGGTGGACTTGCTCACCACCAGACCGTCCTCGGAGAGCACGACGGCATGGTTGACGTCGGCGACCCGCTCCACGAGTCCGGTGAGCAACTGATCGAGCTGGGTGTCCGTGGCGGGGGTGGGGCGTGTCATGGCGATGTCCTTCATGAACGGTCGGCGGGCGGAGTGGAGGACGTGGGGGAGGAGGCGGAACGGGCCGGGCCGGCCGCGGACGGCCCCTCGCCGGCACCGTCGTCACGCGCCCCCCGAGTGGCCGGGACCCGCTGGTCCTCGGCCTTGGGCGCGTGCGGGGCCTCATGGTCGCTTTCGTCGCGGGCCTGGAGCGTCCCCCGCTGGAAACAGGCGAGGGAGGAGGCGGCGCGTTCGGCGGTGAAGTCGTCAGGGTGGTCCTCCTCCTGGACGGAGGGGGTCTCCTCACGCAGCTCGGCGGCCAAGCTGGTCTGCGGCACCCGCCGGGGGAGGGGCGAGAGGCCGTCACGGGCCACTGACGCGGCGGTCGGCTCGGACGCCGTACGGGCCGGCACCACCGGACGGGACTCCCGTACGGGCTCCTCCGGTTCGGCCGCCCCCGCGTGCTCCACCTCGTCCCCATCCGGGGCGGCCACCTCCCGCACCACGACGTCGTGCGGGATCAGCACGATCGCCGTCGTGCCGCCGTACGGCGACGAGCGCAGCGTGACCGCGATGCCGTGCCGCTGCGCGAGCCGCGCGATCACGAACATGCCGAGCCTCAGGTCGTCGGCGAGCGCCACCACGTCGAACTGCGGGGGCTCGGCCAACTGGGCGTTGAACGAGGCGTAGTCCTCCTCGGACAGCCCGAGGCCACGGTCCTCGACCTCCACGGCCAGCCCCTTGGCCACCATCGCGGCCCGCACGGTGACCGGCGCGGGCGCGGGGGAGTACAGGGTGGCGTTCTCGATCAGCTCGGCCAGCAGATGGATCACGTCCGCCACGGCGGGCGGCGCGAGATGCACCTCCTCCTCGGTGTGCACCTCCACCCGCTGGTACTCGGCGACCTCGCCGACGGCACTGCGCAGGATGTCGATCAGCGCGACCGGCTCGCTCCAGCTGCGGCCGGGCCGCTCGCCGCTGATGATGACGAGGTTCTCCTCGTAGCGGCGCAACTGGCTGGCGGTGGAGTCCAGTTCGTAGAGCCCCTTGAGGACCTCGGGGTCCTGGTGCGCGCGCTCCAGCGCGTCCAGCTTGGTGAGCTGGAGATTGACCAGGTTCTGGCTCTGCCGGGCGATGCCCAGGATGACCTTCTGGAAGCCGCGCCGGGTGTCGGCCAGTTCCACGGCCGTGTGCACGGCGGTGCGCTGCGCGGTGTTGAACGCCTCGGCGACCTGGCCGAGTTCGTCATGGCCGTAGTCCAGCGGCGGCGTCGCCAGCTCCACGTCGACCGTCTCGCCCCGCTCCAGCCGGGCCACCACGTCCGGCAGCCGGTCCTGCGCCAGACCGAGCGTCGCCTCGCGCAGGCCGCGCAGCCGCCGGGACAGCGAGCGCGTGATCCGCCAGGACATCCCCACGCACAGCAGCAGCGCGACCAGACCGCCCGCGCTCAGCGACGCCGCCTTGATCAGCAGACCGCGCGCCTCGTCGCCGCTGCGCTGGAGCAGCGCGGTCGTCTGCTGCCGGATCAGCACCTCGTACTCGTCGGAGACCTTGACCAGCGCGGCCCGCCACTCCTTCTGCGCGTCCGGGACGGCGATGTCCCCCTCGGCACCCGCCGCCGCCCGGGCCGCGAGCACCCGGTCCTCGACCCTCTCCAGGGTCCGCCACTGCGGGCTCGCCAGGATCCGCTCGGTCTCCGCCTTCGCGTTGCCGGTGAGCGAGGGCAGGATCTGGTCGCCGACCAGCCACCGCCGCGTGTTCACCAGCTCGGCGAACTCGGTCCACGTCTTCTCGTCCATCTTCTTGGACGGCGACGCCAGCGTCAGCAGCGCGTCCTCCCGGGACACCAGCTCGGCCGCGTGCTCCAGCGACACGAGCGGGCCCGCCTGCGAGGTCAGGTCGCCGTCGTCGACCTGGGAGAGCTCCTGGAAGGCGTGGATCTGGTCGTCGATGATCGACGTGTACTGGCCCAGCGCCTGCACCGCGGGGATGTCGGTGGGGTTGTCCACCTGCCCCCGGTAGTACTCCAGGCTGCCCACGGACGCCACGACCGAGTACAGCCGGTCCTTGATCCGCGAGGGCTCCTGCTGGATCTCCTCCGACTGCGCCAGCAGCTTCGCGACCGCCTTGTCGGTCCTGCCGCGCTGCGCCTCCAGCGCGGTGCGCGCCTCCTCCTGCCGCGAGGCCAGCCATACGGCCGAGTAGCTGCGCTCCTGCTGCAACGCGAGCGTGGCCTCGGTGCCCATGGCCCCGGTCGACCTGCTCAGCCCGGTCTGCGACCGCAGTCGCAGCCCCTCCGAGAACATCTGGATCGTCGTCACGCTCCAGACGGCGGCGAGCGTGACGCTGGGCACCAGCGCCAGGAGGATCAGGGAGAGACGGATGGAGCCGAGGCGGCGCCGGGGACCTGTCCGTGGAGACATTGTCGTCCTAGGGCGATCAGCGGGGGGGGGAGGAGGAGGAGGGGAGCGGGGTGGGAAAGGAAGGGGGACGAGGGCGGGGGGTGGCCGCGTGTCCGGGATGTCACAGGGGGGTGCGCAGGATGCTATCCGTACAAGTGAGCGTACGCGTCACGCGTGACCGAATCTCTGGCGACACCGTCCGGGGAACTGTCCGGTCAGCGGGTTCCGTTGGCGGCGAACTCCGCGACCGAGGCGACGTTCGCCTTGGTGACGAACGCCGGCCCGGTCAGGACGGGCGCCTCGCCGCCGCCGAGCGTGTTGCCGTTCGTCCGGTGGAGCCACAGCGAGTCCACCGCGAGATAGCCCTGGAGATACGGCTGCTGGTCCACCGCGAACTGCACGTCGCCGTCCTGGACCGCCTTGACCAGGTCCTCGTTGAGGTCGAACGTCGAGACATGGGCCTTGCTGCCGGCCTCCTGGGCCGACTTCACCGCGGCCAGCGCGAACTGCGCGCCGTTCGTGACGACTTCGTCGAAGCTCGGGTCCTGGGAGAGCCGCGCCGCGATGGTGGCGGTGACCGCGTCCATGTCGGTGCCGTCCACGTAGAGGTTCTCGGTCTCGCCGCCGAACGCCTTCTTCACGCCCGCACAGCGCGCCTCCAGGGCGACGTTGCCGCGCTCGTGGATGACGCACAGGGCGTGCTTGACCTTGAGGCCGTCCAGCTTGTCGCCGACGGCCCGGCCCGCGACGCTCTCGTCCTGGCCGAAGTACCCGAGGAGTCCCGCCGACTGCCACTCGTCCATACCGGAGTTGAGACCGACCACGGGTATGCCCGCCGCCCGCGCCTCGGCGACCGGACCGGCCATCGCCGTCGGCTTGGCCAGGGTCACCGCGATGCCGTCCACCTTCTGCCGGATCGCGTCCCGCATCAACTCGGCCTGGCCCGCGGGCTCGGAGTCGTTCGCGTACGCCAGCTCGATCTTGTCCTTGGCGGCCGCCGCCTGGGCGCCCTTCTGCACCAGCTCCCAGAAGTCGTCCCCCTCGCCGCCGTGCGTGATGAGGGCGACCTTCAGCCGAGCGGTGCCCGCCGAGTCCGCGCCCGACGCGTCGTCGGTCGCGCCGACGGCCGAGCAGCCGGCCAGCAGCAGACAGGCCGCGGCCGTGACGGCCGCGGCGCGAGTGAGAGTGAAGGAGGGGGGTGGGGTCTTCATGAGGGTGCGGCACCTCGCTGTGCGGCCGAGCCGGAGGAACGAACGAGAGCGCGGCCGGAGTCGAACGAGGAGGTCCCCGACCTGGTGAACTCTCGTTGTGGCGGAGCCAATCGCGTGTGACCACCGGTAGTCAAGTGTGCAACCACGCGGTGTGAGTCGTTGCTGCCACATCGTGATGAACCGCTGGCGAGAGGCCGAACCATCGCGCACCCGTCAAACCTCCGTCGCGGCAACCCCTCCGTCCCGCCGCAGCCGCCGCCGGACCCGGGGTTCCTGATCCGGAAGCCACCCAAAGGCAAGGCAACTCCCCACGACCCCGAGCAGCAGCCCCACGAAGAACCCGCCCAGGTTCGACGTGAGCCAGGTCCCCAGCGCCACCAGAACCCCGGTGATCGAATAGAAGAGCCGCTGCGCGGGATTGAAAAGGATCAGCAGACCGAGCAACACCATCAGCGTCGGCAGCAAGTACCCGGCCAGCCCCTGCATACCGGCATGCAGCATGACCTTCACGGACGCCTTCATGGTGAGCAGGACCTCCGCCCCGCCCAGCGCGAGCAACACCCCGCCCCAGAACGGCCGGTCGGCCCGCCAGCGACGGAAGGCCGACCGGAAACCCGTACGCGAACTCATCAGCAACCCGTACTGCTGAAGCGGAGTTTCAGCCCCGGAAGCTTGAACACCCCGGCAGTCGTCGCGTAGTTGGTCTGCCGCAGATTGGCGATCCGCACGGTGTCCGCCTGCTGACTGAAGACACCGATCGGTCCCTTGACCCCGGCCTTGGTCAACGTACTCGCGTCGTTGCCGATCTCGATGTTGTTGAACGCGGCGTCACCCGACAACTCCGTCGAGTCGGTGGTCAGATCGCTCGCGGTCACCTTCTCCGCCCCACTGCCCGCGGTGATGAGCAGGTTCGTCCCGCCCAGGTCCACGCTCTGGCACAGCTTCGTGAGCGTCGCGTTCTTGATCGCGGACGTGACCACCAGCACCTGCCCACCGGTGTCCCCGGCGTTGGGACTGCCCGGCGCCATCTCGTCGAGCCCGCCGAACTGCTCGAACCCGGTGCCGTTGAGCTCGGTCGCGGTGACGGTGAAGGGCATGCCGGAGATCGCGAACTGCACGCCCAGCGCTCCCTCGGCGGTGAGCACCGCGAGGGTGCCGGCGACGAGGGTGGCCGGTACCGCCATCACGGCGGCTCGGCGCGCCCGGACCCGCCCGCGTCTCGCGGGACCGTCGGGGGTTTCGGACGCTTCGGATGCTTCGGACACGGAACCGCTTTCCGGGTTCTCGGACAAGGCCATAACTGCTCCCAGGTGCAGAGAAAGTGCGGGTAGGGCATCAGCGGCACGTTGTCCTGGCGCGGACAGCGCCCACGGCATACGTCTCCTCGCAACTCCCGGCGGGTGCAAGGGCTTTCTCGTACTCCGCAGTAGCCAAGCCCGGAAGTTACCGGTGGTTACAGTCGAGGGTCAAGGCGGTTGTGGAAAAAGGGTGTTGGTTGTGAGTCCGCTGTGACTCAGGGGCTTCCCGGGCATCGCTCGGGCACCGGTTGCCACATCAACTCCCCCTCAACTGCTTGACGTTGACTGACCCTCAGGTCTACAACTGCCCCTGGCTCCCCCCTGGATCCGTGGCGCCGGATCCGCCGCCCGCGTGGCCTCTGCCCGCGTTCCCGGACTGATGTCCTTCACATTTCCGTGAGTTCACTCCATGGAGCCGTCACGGTCGCTTCCCCCCTCGGCCCGTGCCGGTCACCCCCTAGCCGCTGCCGGTCCGTGACGTACGGAGAAGGCGTCACGGACCGGCAACGGCACACACGAACTCGCGCACCCCCACCCCAGACCCCCCTGAGTGGCACGGCTGCCCTCAGGGCACACCCCCGCAACGAAAGCCGAGGTACACCCCCATGCGCACCCGCACCCTCCTCACCCTCGCCGGCACCGTCGCCGCGCTCACCCTCCCCCTGGCCGGCCCCGCGTCCGCGGCCGACGGCGCCGTCCTCACCACCGGCTCCGTCGGCGGTACGGCCGTCGCGGCCGGCGAGGTCCTCGCCGCGCCGCTGGCGAGCGGCACAGCCGCCACGTTCTACTCCAGCGCGACCGGTACGAGCGGTATCTCGTGCACGTCGTCGCAGTTCACGGCCACGGTGGCGGACAACCCGAGCGCACCCGGCACCGCGACGGAGTCGGTCTCCGCGCACACCTTCGACGCCGCCAGCTGCACCACCAACGTGGTCGGCGTGCTCGGCGTCAGCAGCATCACGGTCAACAACCTGCCGTACAGCGCCGCCGTGTCCTCCGACGGCACCGTCACCGTCACGCCCGCCGAGGGCTCCACCATCCAGACCACGGTCGTCCTGCGGACCCTGCTGGGCAGCATCAACTGCGTCTACCAGGCCCCCAGCCTGTCCGGCACGGCGAGCAACGACGACAACACGATCAACTTCAGCAGCGCGGCGTTCGCCAAGGTCTCCGGCTCGTCCCTCTGCTTCGCCAACGGCTACTTCACCGCCAAGTACGCCCCGGTGACCGCCGCCGGTGAGGCGGTCTACGTCAACTGACGCCTGCCGAGCGGGAGTTCACCTCCTGCGCAGTCACCTCCTGCGCAGCCGTAGCGCCAGGGCGGCGCCCCCGGTGAGCACCAGCACCGCGGCGGCGCCGCCCGCCAGCATCGGCGTCGAAGGCCCTGCATCGGCGCCACCGGTGTTCGCTACCGGCGTGCTGTCGGGCGCGGCGGCGTTCTGCGGACGCCGGTTCCCCGCGCCGACGGAGTCGGAAGGCGTCGGTGAGACGGGCCCGCGCGGCTCGGCCGACGATGAAGGGCTCGCCGTCGTACGGCCGTCGCCCCGGCCCTTGCCGCCGTCGGTGGCGGCAGCCGTACGCCCGCCGCCGCTCTCCTCGGCGCCCTCGCCCCCGCCCGCCGGGAACACCACGTCCGAGCACGAGTAGTACGTGTCCGGCGTACTGCTGTTCTGCCAGACCGTGTACAGCACATGCCGCCCGGTCCGGTCGGACGGCAGTGTCGCCCTGATCCGGTACGCCCCGTTCGTCAACGCGGGGTCCTTCACCTCCGCGAACGGCTGGTCCGGCAGGTCGGACCAGGACAGCGGCTTCGCCGGGTCGTAGCCGGGCTTGGTGAGGTACAGCTTGAAGGTGCCGGTGTGCGGGATCGTCGAGACGTACCGCATGGTCAGGTCGGCCCCTGGCGTGAGCCGGGTCGACGGCCAGTCGGCGCGGGCGAGGTCGAGGCCCCGGTAGGCGGGCAGTCCGCCGCTGCACAACTGTCCGTCGGGGACGACCTGCCGGTCCCGGCCGTTCACGTTCGCGATCCGAAGGTTGTCCCAGGCCGTGAAGGGCGCCCCGTTCGACGCGACCGCCGCCCGGCAGGCCGCCGACCCGGACGCGGCGCCGCCGTCGGGGGAGCAGGCGTACACCCGGCTGACCGGATCCGTCGGCGCACCGTGCGCACGGGCGGGGCCCGCCGCCCACACCGTGAGCAGCAGGGGTGTGACGGCGGTGGCCGCCAGGGCGGTGCGGTGCGATCTCATCCAGGGCATCCGGGACATCCGGAACGTCTCCTCGGCCGGCACGGAAAGGGTCCCCGTGCAGTACGGGAATCCGGCCCGGCGCGTTCACTGCGCGACGAGCCGGGCGAAGTCCGGCAATACCGGTCAACTGTCCGACGTAGAGGGTGGGTTTCCGGCCGGATCGAGGGTTTCCCCCGTATCCCGATGACCTTCTCTTTGCCTATCGTTCGACCACAGCCGACCCACAGGTAACCCCGAACGGGTCGAAGCTCGCGCCAGGCCGGCCGCCGCGCCCCCGCGTTTCGCACAGCCCCACTGCGTTCCCCGCACAGCCCCACCTGCGTTCCCCGCACTGCCCCACCGCCTTCTCGGCGTACCCCCCGCCGCTTCGAGGACGAAGCGAATCGACCGCCGCTCCGCGCTGCCCGGAGTACGGCAGGCCACGAAAGGGCACACCCTTGCGTACCTCTGCGTCCACCAGACGGAAGCTGATATCCGCCGCCGCGGTCTCCGCCGCGCTCTTCACGGCCGCCACCACCTCGGTCGCCGTGGCCCAGGACTCCTCGCCCCAGGAAGCCGCCGCCCCCGTCCCGGCGGCTCAGACCGAGGCCGCCCCCGGCACCCCGGCCGAGCGCCTCATCGTCGGCTACAAGTCCGGCGCCTCCGAGGCCAGGTCGAACAAGGCCGCCGAGGCCGACGCCGCCGCCAAGGGCAAGGAGGCCGGCGAGGACGTCGACTTCCAGCGCCGCCTCGGCTCCGGCGCCGCCCTCGTCGACCTGGGCGAGAAGCTCACCAAGGCGGACGTCGCCGACGTCGTCGCCGAGTACCAGGCCGACCCGCAGGTCGCCTACGTCGTACCGGACCGGCTGAACAAGCCGCTGGCCACGCCCAACGACACCGAGTACGGCAAGCAGTGGGACCTGTCCGAGGCCACCGCCGGCATGAACGTGCCGGGCGCCTGGGACGTCGCCACCGGCAGCGGGGTCACCGTCGCCGTCATCGACACCGGCTACGTCACCCACTCCGACCTCGGCGCCAACATCGTCGGCGGCTACGACTTCATCTCCGACACCGCGGTCTCCAACGACGGCAACGGCCGTGACAGCAACCCGGCCGACACCGGCGACTGGACCACCGACGGCCAGTGCGCCGCCGACTGGACGGCCACCACCTCGTCCTGGCACGGCACCCACGTCGCGGGCACCATCGCCGCCGTCACCAACAACAGCAAGGGCATCGCGGGTATCGCGTACGGCGCGAAGGTCTCCCCGCTGCGCGTCCTCGGCCAGTGCGGCGGCTACGACTCCGACATCATCGACGCCATCACCTGGGCGTCCGGCGGTTCGGTCTCCGGCGTCCCGGCCAACACCAACGTCGCCAAGGTCATCAACATGAGCCTCGGCGGGGGCGGCGCCTGCACCACCGCCACCCAGAGCGCCATCAACGCGGCCGTGAACCGCGGTACGACGGTCGTCGTCGCGGCGGGCAACAGCAACGCGAACGCCGCCAACTACTCGCCGGCCAGCTGCAACAACGTCATCAGCGTGGCCGCCGCGGACCGCCAGGGCAACCGTTCCTACTACTCCAACTTCGGATCGGTCGTCGACATCGCGGCCCCGGGCGGCGAGACCAACTCCGTCACCGCGAACGGCATCCTGTCCACGCTGAACTCCGGCTCCCAGGGCCCGTCCTCCGAGAGCTACGAGTACTACCAGGGCACCAGCATGGCGGCCCCGCACATCGCGGGCCTCGCGGCGCTGATGAAGTCGGCCAACGCGTCCCTGACCCCGGCGCAGATCGAGTCGGCCATCAAGTCCAACGCCCGTACGCTGCCGGGGACCTGCTCCGGTGGCTGCGGTTCCGGTCTCGCGGACGCGGCCAAGACGGTGCAGGCGGTGAGCGGCAGCTCCGGCGGCTCCACGGGGGGCACCACCTTCACCAGCACCTCCGCCGTCGCCATCCCGGACAACAGCTCCGCGATCGAGTCGTCCATCGCGGTCAGCGGCCGCAGCGGCAACGCCCCCTCGGCCCTCCAGGTCGGCGTGGACATCACCCACACCTACCGCGGTGACCTGGTCATCGACCTGGTGGCCCCGGACGGCTCGACGTACCGCCTGAAGTCCAGCTCCTCGGACTCCGCGGACAACCTCAACACCACCTACACGGTGAACGCCTCCAGCGAGACCGCCAACGGCACCTGGAAGCTGCGCGTCCAGGACACGGCGGCCCAGGACACGGGCCGGCTCAACAGCTGGAAGCTGACCTTCTGACCAACCTGGGGACAGACCTTCCGACCGACTTTCCGACCGACTTTCCGACCGACTTTCCGGTCGACTTTCCGGTCGACAACTGAACGCGGGCCCTCGACGGGCCCGTACACGAACGGGCGGGCCGGCCGGTGCGGATGGGGCATCGGCCGGCCCGTCGTGTGCCTTGAGCACGGCCGACCGGGGCGGAAACCGACGCTCCGGTCGGCTTCGCGCTCGCTCAGCCGGACGCGTCCACCGCGACCTGCTCGGCGCCGGCCTCGTCGAGGGCGGCCAGCACGCGGGCGCCGCGATCGGGCTCCCGGTCGATCCCGGGCAGCAGACCCGGCACCGCGATGCTCGGCAGGACATGTCCCCACAGGACCGAGATCCGCTCCGCCAGATCGGCACGGTCGGTCAGCGCCCGGGACATCAGCTGGATTCCCGCGAACGCCCCGACCAGCAGCTCCACCGTCTGCCTCGGCACCACGGTGGGCAGCAACTCGCCCTGGTCACGAGCCCGTTCGAGCAGCACGACCAGATGATCCGCCCACTGCCGGAACGGGCCGGAGTGGTCGGAGCCCGGCGGTGCGCTCTGGTCCACGGCCAGCCGCACGCTGCCCTTGAGCAGCGAGTTCCCGAGCAGCCGCTGCCCGAACACGAAGGTCATGTCGACGAGTTCCTGGAGCTTGCACGGCTGCGGCGGCACCGCTGCGAAGGGCACCTGCTCGTCCAGCACGGCCTGGGCGAGGGACTCCTTCGAGGAGAAGTGGAAATACAGGGCACCCTTCGTCACTTCGGCCCGCTCCAGGACCATCGAGATGGTCGTCGCGGTGTACCCGTGCTCGTCGAAGACCGCGCCCGCGGCCTCGAGAATCACCCTCCGCGTTCTGATGGCGCGCTCCTGCCTCGCCATAACAGCCCCTCCGCTGCGCCGAGTTCGGCCCGTGCGCCGGGCGTGCGCCGGAGCGGTTCGGGCACAGCCGGGCGACCCAGGTCCGCATTGAAAACAAACCGGTCGGCTCGTACTCTAACGCTCGCGGCACGGGCACCTCGCCGTCTGTCAGCGCACACACGGGGGTACCCAAGGAGGGGACATGCCTTACCCGCGGCCACTCGCCACGACCCTGCTCGCCGAGACCCCGGTACCGGACGGTCTGACCGCCACCGTACCGCGCCAGCTCGTCCACCGCGCTTCGGTCGCGGAAACGTTTCTCACGGGTGCGACCAGCACCGACGCCGACCGGTTCACCGTCTTCGCCGAGTGGCCGCGCGCCCATCAGTTACACGTGTCGCCGGACCGGTCGGCCTATGAACCGCTGCTCGTGGCCGAAACCGTCCGCCAGGCCGGCACACTCATCGCGCACACCGCCTACGAGGTCCCCCTGGGCCACCAGTTCGTGCTCCAGGAACTGCGGATCACCACGCGCCCCAAACACCTCGTCATGGGCGCCACCCCCGCCGAACCCGTCCTGCACATCGACGTCGTCGACGTCACCCGGCGCGGCGGCCGGCCGGCCGGATTCCGCTACGACGTGGAGATACGCCTCGGCGAGGAACTCGTCGGGACCGCGCACGTGGCCGCCACGTGGACCAGCGCGGCCGTCTACCGCCGACTGCGCGGCGGCCGCACCGCGGCCACCGTGTCCGCGGTGCCCGCCCCGCCCGGTCTGCCGCCCGCCGAGGTGGGCCGCGCCCTGCCCGCGGACGTCGTCCTCGCCCCGGCCGGGCGCTCCGACGGCTGGCAGCTGCGAGTCGATACCGGGCATGCTGTTTTCTTCGATCACCCACTCGACCACGTCCCCGGCATGCTCCTGCTGGAGGCGGCCCGCCAGGCCGTCCGGGCCGACACCCGGAACACGCACCGCACAGCGGCTTCCTTCCATGCCGTTTTCCACCAGTACGCCGAACTCGACCTGCCTCTTTGGATAGAGGCCGAGGGCCGGGCAGGCGCGCACGGCACCGATGTGCAAGTCGTCGGACGCCAGGGGGAGTCGACGGTCTTCGAGTGCGGGGTGGGTATCGAAGAGCGCTGAGATATCGTGTGGGGAGCAAGAAACAAACGGCACGACCCGTTCTTTTCCGTCACAGGAGAGTCCAGCTGATGGCGAGGCAGTTACGCGCCGAACAGACCCGCACCACGATCCTCACAGCCGCCGCCGAACTGTTCGACCGTCACGGCTACGAGTCGACCAGTCTCAGTGACATCGTCGAGCAGGCCCAGGTCACCAAGGGAGCCCTCTACTTCCACTTCGCGGCCAAGGAGGACCTCGCCCAGGCCATCATGGAGCTCCAGTCCCGGGCGTCCCGGCAGGTCGCGACCGAGATGGACGGCCGGGGCTACACCTCGCTGGAGTCCCTGATACGCACGACGTTCGGCATCGTGCGGCTCTCCGTCGAGGGCCCGATCCCGCGGGCCGGCCTGCGCCTGGCCACCGGGGGAGTGGTGATACGGCCGCCGCTGCGGCACCCGTACACCGAGCTGCTGGACATCACCACCCGCAGACTTCTCGGCGCCGCCAAGGAGTCCGACATCCACCCGGACGTCGACGCCGAGGCCGCGGCCCACTCGCTCGTCTGCTTCTTCGTCGGCACCCGCGTCGTCGGCCGCTCGCTCGAACCCGTCGCACGCCAGCCCCGCCGGCTGGCCGAGATGTGGCACATCATGATCCGCGGCCTGGTCCCGGTACCGCGCCGGGCCCGCTACCTCACGCTCGCGACACAGCTGGAGCGGGAGATCAGAGCCGTATGAGCCGTATGGCACGCGCGGTACCGTGAGGCGCATGCCCGAGAGGTCCGACACCCCGCCCCCGCCCGTGCTCCTCGGGAACGAACCCGGCTCGTTCCCGCACAGCGTCCTCGCCGAACGGCATCCCGCGATCATCCAGCAGGTACGGGACTCCTTCCCGTACGGCCCCGAGCAGCACCGCGCCCTGGACGCGCTCCTCGCGAACTGCACGAAGGGCGTGATCGAGCCCCTCCCCGCCGACGCGCACGACCGCGACCGCTGGACGGCCTGGGGCGCCGACGACTACGCGGGCCGGTCCTGGTTCGACGTACCGTGGCTGTGGTCGGAGAGCTACTTCTACCGCCAACTCCTCGAAGCCGTCGGCTACTTCACGCCCGGGCCGTGGCAGGGCATCGACCCCTTCCGTCCCTCCAAGACCGCCGAGCTCGACGCCCCGGAGACGGACGAGGAACTCTCCGCCCTCGACACCCTCGCCGACCGGCCCGCCGACGAGCAGGACCGGGCGCTGCTGCACGGCTCCCTCTGGGGCAACCGGGCCGACCTCGGCTTCCGGCTGTCGGCCGCGCACGGCGAGACCTCCTCGGACACCCCGCCCCTGGTGGCCGACGACAGCGCGCCCCTCTGGTCGCTGCTCCCGCCCTCCGGCTCGGCCACCCTGTGCCTGATCGCCGACAACGCGGGCCGCGAGCTCGTCCCCGACCTGCTCCTCATCGCCCACCTCCTGACCCAGGGGCGCATCGCGCGGGCCGTCCTCCACGTCAAGCCGTACCCGTACTACGTCTCCGACGCCACGCACACCGACGTACTGGACGCCCTGCGCCGGCTGACGGCGGCCCCGGGCGCCGCCGCGACCTACGGCCGTACCCTCTGGGCGGCGCTGACGGACGGCCGCCTCACCGTCCGCGCCCACCCCTTCTCCTGCGCCCCGCTGCCGTACGCACAGATGCCCGGCGACCTGCGCGACGAGCTCGCCGCCGCCACCCTCACCCTCCTCAAGGGCGACCTCAACTACCGCCGCCTGGTCGGCGACCGCCGCTGGCCGCCGACCACGCCGTTCGCCGACGTCACCGCCTACTTCCCCGGCCCGGTCGCCGCCCTGCGCACCCTCAAGTCCGACGTGATCACCGGCCTCGACACCAGGACCGAGGCGGCGCTGGTGGCGTCGGAGGGGCAGCGGTGGCGGACGGGCGGCACGCACGCGCTGATCCAGGTGCGGACGTGACGGATGGGGTGGGCCGTGACGGATGGGGTGGGCGGTGACGGATGGGGTAGGCGGTGACGGATGGGGTGTGCCGGTGTCCCGGGGACAGTCGGGTCCCGTTCCGGCTCAAGTAATGTGCACCGGGAGCGACTTGAGCCCGTTGATGAAGTTCGACACCAGCCGCTTGGGCGGCCCGGCCGTGCGTAGCTCCGGCAGTACCCGCAGGGCCTCCTGGTAGAGCACGCGCAGCTGGAGCCGTGCGAAGTGCGCGCCCAGGCAGACGTGGGGGCCGTCGCCGAACGAGACATGCGGGTTCGGGGCGCGGGACAGATCCAGCCGGTCCGGTTCGCTGAAGACCCGTTCGTCACGGTTGGCCGAGGCGTGGAAGACGACCACCTTGTCGCCCGCGCGGATACGCCGACCGGCCAGCTCCGTGTCCTGCGCGGCGGTGCGCCGGAAGGTGAGGACGGGCGGGTGCCAGCGCAGCAACTCATCTACGGCTAGGTGAAGTTGGTGGTGCCCGGCGCGTAGTCGCTCGTACGACTCCGGGTGCTCGGCCAGTGCCAGCAGGCCGCCCGGGGCCGCGCTGCGGACGGTGTCGTTGCCCGCGACCGTGAGCAGGAAGAAGAACATCTCCAGCTCCGGCCCGGCGAGTTCGGCATCGTGGGCGAGGGTCGTCATCACATCGTCGTCGGGGAACCGCCTTTTGTGCGCGGCCAGTTGGCGGGCGTACGCGAACATGTCCCGCAGCATCGCGGGTGACCGTGGATTGACCGGCCTGCCCTGCGGGTCCAGCACCGGGGGACCCGCCTCGTCGGGGTCCTGGTAGCCGATCACCCGCTGCGTCCAGTGCAGCAGCAGCTTGCGGTCGGCCTCCGGCACGCCGAGCAGGTCGGCGAGGTTGAGCAGGGCGTAGTCGTCGGTCACGGCGGTGACGAGATCGACGGTGCCGTCCGTCGCGCGGGCCGTCTCCATGGCCCGCGCGAGGAGTGTTCGGGCCCGCTGCTCGGCGGTCCTGGCGAAACGGTCGACACGCCCCGGAGTGAAGGCCCGGCTCACGAGCCGCCTCAGCCGGCCGTGCCCTGGCGGGTCCTGATTGAGCATCATGCGGCGGATGAACGGCAGATCGTCGGGGTCGGGATCCCGGATCTGGGTCGCGCCGATGTACGAGGAGTAGGTCACCGAGTCCTTGAGTACGCGCACCACGTCCGCGTGCCGGGTCACCGCCCAGAACCCGGGCCCGGCCGGCCAGCCCAGCACCTCGCTCTCCTCCTGCCGGACCACGGGGTGATGGTCGCGCAGGACGCGATAGGCCTCGTGGGGCACGTCGGCCGCGTACTGCCGGGGGTCGAAGACATCGGGGACGGGGGGCGCCTCGTGGACGGTCACGCTCGCTCGCCTTCACTGACGCGGCCGCTGCTTTCTGCGCCTTCCGTGCCCTCCGCGCCTTCCGTGCCGTCCGTGCCGTCCGTGCTGTCGGCGCGCAGGAAGTCCTCGACCACGCGGATGAGCTCCAGCGGCGTCTCGTCCATGGAGTAGTGGCCCGCGGAAGGGAGTTCGTGCAGCTCGGCCCGTGGATACCAGGTCATCCACGTCCCGCGGAGAAGGTCGGCGGACAGGGCGGGGTCGAGGGCGCCGGCCACGGCGAGCGCGGGGATGGGGGAGCCCTCGACCCGTGTGTGGAAGTCCTCCCCGGCCCAGGAGTCCAGCCAGGCGCGGAACGCCTTCTGGTCGCTGACGGCGAGCGAACGGGCGACCATCCGGTCGAGCCAGGCGTCCGGCCGACGGCCACCGGTGGTGACGTCGATGATGGCGCGCCGGTTGGCCGGCTGGTGCGCCGCGTCCGCGAACAGCTCCCACTGCTCGGGCGGCAACGCCAGTCCCGAAGCGGGCACCGGCGAGACCCCGACCAGCCTGCGCAGCCGGTGCGGGGCGACGGCGAGGAGGCGCTGGCCGACCGCCCCGCCCATCGAGTGCCCGACCACCGAGAACCGCTCCCAGCCGAGCCGGTCGGCCAGTTCCACCAGGTCGAGGGCCGCCTCGTTGGTCGTGTACGCGCCGACGGCGTCCTTCGCGGCGCCGTAGCCGCGCATGTCGACGAGCGCGTAGGTGAACTCCGTACGGTCGAGGTCGGGGAGGACCGCCGCGTAGGCGGACCGATCGGCGAACCAGCCGTGCACCGCGAAGACCTTGTGGGCGCCGTCACCGTGCAGCTCATGGGGGAGCGAGAAGGAGGTCATGGGACCAAGGTGGACCATATCGGTGGAGACCGACAGAGCCCGGGCGGGCTCGGGGCTCCCGCTCGCCTGTGCCATCGCCGTCCCGCTCGGCCTGGTCCTCGGCAGCGTGCCGGTCGTCGATGCCGCCGTACGCGCAACCGTCGAGTTGCCGCGGCCGCTGCCGTCCGTCGCGCTGGTGACATACGCGTCCGTCTGACCGGTCCTCTTCCTCACCGTCTGCGGCCTCGGCGAGACCGACCCCCTGGCCAAGGGCACCCTGCGCGCCTTCGGCTTCGGCCGCCTCGCCGTCCTCCTACGGGACGAACTACCCGCCACCGCCCCCTGCATCGCCGCCGGCCTCGGCATCTTCATCACCCAGTCGGGACTGGCCACCTGGCGCCCACGTACTTCATCGACGTCCGCCGAACTCCCAGTCGTGGACCTCGATGTCCGCGTACCGGTCCGCAGTCAGGGTGGCGCGTGCCGTGTCCGGGTCCGGGGCCCGGAGCAGCACCGCCGTGCCCAGCCATGTGTCGCCGTCGTCGGACAGCAACGGCCCGTACGCGATCAGCTCGTCCCTGTCGGGCGGCGGGGCGAGGTCGGCGGCCGCGCCCTCGCCGAGGCCGAGCACGAGGTACCGGTTGCCATCACTGCGGCCACCGGGAAAATCCCACATGGTGCGCCCCAGTACGTTGCGCCATCGGCGCAGCAGCACGTCCCGGTACGCACCCGCCTGGTAGTTGGGCTCGTCGAAGGCGAACGCGCGGGCAGCGGCGGGATCGGGCAGATCGACGATGTGCACGCTTCCGGTGGGCGTCTCCCCGTCGCCGGCGAAGGTCGGGCCGCGAGCGATCAGCTCCTTGGCGTACCGGTCCATGTAGGACCAGTGCTCCTCCAGCAACTCCTCGCGCAACGCGAGAGAATCCAGCCGGTCCCGGTGGTAGCAGAAGAACTCCATGCCCACAGACCCTTCCTCAGCGAGCGCACCCTTCTCAACCGGCTTTGGCGACAAGGGCGGGACGGGCAGGCGCGGCCCGGGTGAGAGTCGGCCCGCTCAACCCACCCGCACGTCCTGCCACACCAGCCGGTGATCGGACGTCGGCACCGTCGCCCCGTCCCCCACCAGCCGGTACAGCGGGTCGTCGGACGTCGGCCAGAAGACGCCGTTCGCCCCCGGTATCAGCCCCCTGGACGGGAGAACGTAGTCGACGCGCAGATTCCCCGGCGCGGTGTCACCGAAGTCGGACGTGTCGTACGCCGGGTCACCGAGGTGCGAGGCATTGGCGCCGCCCTGCAGCCTCGCCGCCTCCACGCCGCCCGCGCTGGACGGCGGGGTCGAGGGCAGCTCCACCGCCGGGTGGTCGAGCAACTGCCTTATCGCGTGGGCGTAACTGTCCCCGTCGTACGGATCCGCGTTGTTGTCCCCGGCGATCACGAACCGCGCGCCGGTCCGCAGTCCACCACGCCGCCCCTTGTCGTCGTACAGATAGGCACTGCGCCGACGGCCGCCGACGTAGTCGGCCCACAGCCGGATCTCGTCGTGGTTGCGCCGACCGTTACGGTCCTCGGGTCCGTCGAAGGTGGGCGGCGTCGGATGCGAGACGAGGAAGTGCACGGTGTCGCGCCCGACGCACACCGGCACGTCCCAGTGACTCTTCGACGACAGCCGCAGAATCGCACGGGCCTCGTCGCTGTAGTAGTCCGACGGCATGACATTGGCCGGCATGTCCTTCCACAGGAACCGCTGGAAGGTCCGCACCGCAGGCGTGTCGATCGGGAACTTCGACAGCACGACCATCCCGTACTGCCCCGGGAACCAGCCGTAGCCGTACGCGTCCTGCCCGTACGCGTCCGAACCGGGCGTCGTGACGGCGCCGTTCTTCCCGTCGAGGTCCACACCGGAGGCGGCGCCCGTGTTCACCGGGCCGGTGAAGTGGTACGGGAAACGGACCGGCTTCGATCCGTTGTGACCGACGGCCAGGTAGTTGCGCAGGAACAGCCGGACCGCTCGGCCCTGCTCGTCGTGGTCGAACTCGTTGATCAGCAGCACGTCCGGGTCGACCCGCTGGATGGTCTCGGCCACGTTGCGTGCCTGGGCGTTGTCCGGCGTGGACAGGTCGGCGATCAGCGAACCCTGGCTGCCGCGGTTCAGCGAGGCGTTGAAGGTGGCGAACCGCACGGACCGGCGGCCGTGCCGCTCGGCCGCCGAGACAGGGAACGCAGTGGTCGCCGAGGCCGGGATCGCCGCGGTCGTGGCCAGCGCCGCCCCGGCGAGGGAGGCGAGCGCCGTGCGGCGTGAGAGGGATCCGGTGGGGTTCATCGCGACTCCGGAAAGGGAGGTGGACACTTGAGGTGCGAGAAGTCTGCGCGCGTAGAGATGAACGCCACAAGGGCCGCCGAGAACTCCCGGATTCACCCGCGATTCACGCGATGGTGTGATCATGTGCCGCGCCACGGATGCCACTTGAGCCCCAGGGGTAGGGCCCGGCCATGACGCAGCAGCCCTTCGAACTCCCGCACTTCTACATGCCGTATCCCGCGCGGCTGAACCCGCACGTCGACGAGGCGCGCGCCCACTCGACCGAATGGGCGCGCGAGATGGGCATGCTGGAAGGGTCCGGGGTCTGGGAACAGACCGACCTGGACGCGCACGACTACGGCCTGCTCTGCGCCTACACCCACCCCGAATGCGACGGTCCCGCGCTCTCCCTCATCACCGACTGGTACGTGTGGGTCTTCTTCTTCGACGACCACTTCCTGGAGATCTTCAAGCGCACTCAGGACCGCGTCGGCGGCAAGACCTACCTGGACCGGCTGCCCCTGTTCATGCCGATGGACCTGTCGACCCCGATGCCCGAGCCGCAGAACCCGGTCGAGGCGGGCCTCGCCGACCTGTGGACGCGCACCGTGCCCAAGATGTCCGCCGACTGGCGCCGCCGCTTCTCCGTCGCGACCGAACACCTCCTCAACGAGTCACTGTGGGAGCTGTCCAACATCAACGAGGGCCGGGTCGCCAACCCGGTCGAGTACATCGAGATGCGCCGCAAGGTGGGCGGTGCCCCCTGGTCGTCGGGCCTGGTGGAGTACGCGACGTCCGAAGTGCCCGCGTCCGTCGCCGAGTCGAGGCCGCTGAGGGTCCTGATGGAGACCTTCTCGGACGCCGTGCACCTGCGCAACGACCTGTTCTCCTACCAGCGCGAGGTCGAGGATGAGGGCGAACTCAGCAACGGCGTCCTGGTCCTGGAGACCTTCTTCGGCTGCACCACCCAGGAGGCCGCCGACACCGTCAACGACGTCCTCACCTCCCGGCTCCACCAGTTCGAGCACACCGCCCTCACCGAGGTCCCGGCCGTGGCGCTGGAGAAGGGGCTCACCCCGCAGGAGGTCGCCGCGGTCGCCGAGTACACCCGGGGACTGCAGGACTGGCAGTCCGGCGGCCACGAATGGCACATGCGCTCCAGCCGCTACATGAACGCGCGCGCCGAGCCCACCGCACCCTGGCGGACCCCGACCGGCCCAGGCACCTCCGCCGCCGACGTCGGCGCGCTGCTCGCGGCCGCCGGCGCCGAACGCCTGCGTGCCTACACGCACATGCCGTACCAGAAGGTCGGCCCGTCCCGGCTCCCCGACTTCTACATGCCCTTCCAACTGGAGCTCAGCCCGCACCTGGGCGCCGCCCGCCACCGCCTCACCGAGTGGTCGCACCGGATGGGCATCCTCCAGGAGGGTGTCTGGGACGAGGACAAGCTCGCCGCCGCCGACCTGCCGCTGTGCGCGGCCGGCCTCGACCCGGACGCCACGCCCGAGGCCCTCGACCTCAGCTCGCAGTGGCTCGCCTGGGGCACCTACGGCGACGACTACTATCCGCTGGTCTTCGGCCACCGCCGTGACCTCGCCGCCGCGCGGCTCACCACCCAGCGCCTCTCGGCCTGCATGCCCGTCGACGGCGAGCAGGCCGCCCTTCCGCTCAACGCCATGGAACGCGGCCTGATCGACCTGTGGGCGCGTACGACGGCGGCCATGACCCCCGAGCAACGCCGCTTCCTCAAGGACGCGGTGAACGTCATGACCGAGAGCTGGGTGTGGGAGCTGTCCAACCAGCTCCAGAACCGCGTCCCCGACCCGGTCGACTACCTGGAGATGCGGCGCGCCACCTTCGGCTCCGACCTCACGCTCAGCCTGTGCCGGATGGGCCACGGCCCCGCCGTCCCACCGGAGGTGTACCGCAGCGGTCCCGTCCGCTCGCTGGAGAACGCCGCCATCGACTACGCCTGCCTCCTCAACGACGTCTTCTCCTACCAGAAGGAGATCGAGTACGAGGGAGAGATCCACAACGCGATCCTCGTCGTGCAGAACTTCTTCGGCATCGACTACCCGACCGCGCTGTCCGTCGTGCACGACCTGATGACCCAGCGCATGCAGCAGTTCGAGCACGTGGCCGCACACGAACTGCCCATCGTGTACGACGACTTCGGGCTCTCTGACGAGGCCCGCGAGATCATGCGGAACTATGTGGTCGACCTCCAGAACTGGATGGCGGGCATCCTGAACTGGCACCAGGAGGTCGACCGCTACAAGGCCGAGTACCTGGGCCGCCGCGCGCACGGCTTCCTGCCGGACCGTGCCCCGGCCGTGCCCGTCCTCAGCTGACCTCCCGCACCCGCGCCGCCGTCGCCTCGGCGAGCTCTCGTACGCCGCTCGCGGCGTTCTCCGAGAGCTCGCCGAGTATCTCGTCGGCCGCGGTGAGGAGCGCGCGGGCCTCTTCGGGTAGGTGGGCGTCGGCCAGGGCGTGAGTGAGGCGGTAGTGCTCCTGGGCGATGAAGCGACCGAAGTACACACCCTGCCAGTGACGCAGGGAGTCGTCTCCAGGGTCCGCCAGGATGCCGCGCAAAGCCTCCAGGCTCCTTGTCGCCTCCGCCAGTTGCCCGTCCGCACGCTCCAGGCCCGCCTGGTCGAGACGGGCCGAGACCCGGTCCCACGCCGTCTCCTGCAAGGCGGTGTACAGACGCTGGGCACGCAGTGCCTGGGTGCGGTCGCCGAGCTCCTCGAAGTCCCGGGCGAGCGCGCGCAGCGGGGCTGTGGTGAGTGCCCTTGACGCGTCGGGGCGGCGGAGTCTGCTCTGGTCCATGACGATCTCGTCCAGGTCGCGGATCAAGGCGACTCTGGCGAGCTCGGTCATACCCTGGTCCCGGGCCAGATCGGTCCAGGTGCTCAAGGGCTCGTCCGTCGGATCCGCACCGACCAGCATGTCGTCGAGCTCCCGCGCCCACGTACGCAACTCCTCCGCGCTCGCGCCCGGTTCCGGCATCCCGCCGAGGCCGCACGCCGTGTCGAAGTCGGTCTCGCGCACCTCGTTCAGCAACGCCAAGTCGCTGGTGTCCCCGTAGAGCCCCACCAGCACGGCCGCGACCCGCAGCTCCTCCGTCATCGACGACGCCGCCTCGTGCCGCAGCAGATGCCGCAGCAGCTCCAGGTCGCCCTCGGCACGGTCGAACTGCGCGGCCCGCAGGGCGAGTCGGCGGCGCACGGGATCCTCCGCCACCGCCTCCCGGGCCGCAGGGTCACCCGCCCGCAACAGGGCGAGGTCGGTCCGGCCGCTCGCGAGCACCGGCTCCCACAGGGGTGGACGCGGATACGAGTCCAGCAGCTGATAGGCGTTGTGCTCCGTCCCGTTCAGCAGCACGAAGTCGGGCTCGGTGCGCAGGAGTGCGGCGTCCAGCAGGGCTTCCAGCTCGGCGGCCGGGCGCTCGGGGAAGCCCAGCGCGGCGCGCAGTTCGGCTCGCGCGTCTTCGAGGCCGGGGCCCTGCCGAGGTCCCTCCCCGTCTTCTTCCCCTTCCCCTTCCCCTTCCCCTTCCCCTTCCTCGTCCTCTTCGGCCTCCGCCAGACCGATCATGATCTCCAGCGCCTCGTCGACACTCGATCCGATGATCCCCGCCGAGCCCTCCGAGTCGGCGTACAGCAGCGACCCGTCCGCGCACACGAAGTACGTACCGCCGGTGTCGTCGCCCGCCACTATGTCGAGCGGTCCGCCCGAAGCCAGGCGTACCTCTTCGACATGGCCGTGGGAGGCACGGCCGATGTCGAAGTTGAAGGGGAAGGCGGCCAACTCGGCCAGGCGGACGTTCTCTCGGAGCAGCCGCAACGCGTGATCGGTCATGTCACAGAACGTAACAGCGGCCACTGACAACGGACTTCCGTACTCCGGATGCGGTTTCCGAAACTTTTCGTGCGGAATCGGATATTCAGGGAACTTGGGCGGTGCGCTGGGAGTCTTCTGGGATGAGGGGAACAGACGACGAGAACACACGGGGGTGTTCGACCTTGACCGACATCATCGAGAGGCTCACGGACAGCGACAGCGACAGTGGCGGCGACCTCAGGGCCGAGACCGGCGAGCTCACGCCGTACCTGGCCCCGCTGCCCGTCCCCACCGTCCTGCGGCCCGCTTCCGAAGACGTCTTACGTGAGACCGAGATCGCCCTGCGCCCGACCTGGGTGCGCCTGCACCCGCAGCTGCCGCCGACCCTGATGTGGGGGTACGACGGGCAGGTGCCGGGCCCGACCATCGAGGTGCGCCGCGGACAGCGCGTCCGTATCGCCTGGACCAACCGCGTCCCCAAGGACAGCGAGTACCCGGTCGCCTCGGTGGAGGTGCCGCTGCGCACCGACGGCCGTCCGCCCGCCACCACCGAGCCCGGCCGCGAGGGCGTCGAGCCGAACAAGGACGTCGCCGCCCTGCCCGCCTGGTCGGTGACCCATCTGCACGGCGCCCAGACGGGCGGCGGCAACGACGGCTGGGCGGACAACGCGGTCGGCTTCGGCGACGCCCAGCTGTCCGAGTACCCGAACGACCACCAGGCGGTGCAGTGGTGGTACCACGACCACGCGATGAACATCACGCGGTGGAACGTGATGACGGGCCTGTACGGCACCTACCTCGTCCGGGACGACGAGGAGGACGCCCTTCGCCTGCCGTGCGGGGAGCGGGAGATCCCGCTGCTGCTCGCCGACCGCAATCTCGACACCGACGAGGACGGTCGGCTCAACGGACGGCTGCTGCACAAGACGGTGATCGTCCAGGAGAAGAACCCGGAGACGGGCAAGCCGGTCTCCATCCCGTTCAGCGGCCCGTACACCACCGTCAACGGCCGGATCTGGCCGTACGCCGAGGTGGACGACGGCTGGTACCGGTTCCGGCTGGTCAACGCGTCCAACGCGCGCATCTACAACCTCGTCCTGGTCGACGAGGACGACAACCCGGTCCCGGGCATCGTCCACCAGATCGGCAGCGACGGCGGACTGCTGCCGCGCCCGGTGCCGATCGACTTCGACGGCGCGCTGCCCACCCTGACCGCGGCGCCGGCCGAGCGCTTCGACCTGCTCGTCGACTTCCGCGGTCTCGCGGGCCGAAAGCTCCGCCTGGTCAACAAGGGCCGCAACCAGCCGCCGGGCGTGCCCGACCCGGCCGGTGACGTGCGCTTTCCGGCGGTCATGGAGTTCCGGGTCCGGGAGAGCTGCGAGGAGGACACCTTCGAACTGCCAGAGGTGCTCTCCGGCTCCTTCCGCCGGCTCACCCACGACATCGAGCACGGCCACCGGCTGATCGTCCTCACCCCGCCCGCCACCAAGGGAGGCGGCGGCCACCCGGAGATCTGGGAGATGACGGAGGTCGAGGACCCGGGCGACATCCAGGTCCCCACCGAGGGCGTCATCCAGGTGACCGGACCGGACGGGAGGACGAAGACCTACCGGCGCACGGCCCGCACGTTCAACGACGGCCTGGGCTTCACCATCGCCGAGGGCAGCCACGAGCAGTGGAGCTTCCTCAACCTCGCCCCGATCGTCCACCCCATGCACATCCACCTGGCCGACTTCCAGTTGCTGGGCCGGGACGCCTACGACGTCTCCGGCTTCGACCCGGTGGTCGGCGGCACCCGCAGCCCCGTCCGGTACGACGCCGGCACCACCGTCCCGCTGGCGCCCAACGAACTCGGCTACAAGGACGTCTTCCGGGTGCCGGGGAACCAGATGCTCCGGGTCATGGGCAAGTTCGACGGCGCGTACGGCCGGTTCATGTACCACTGCCACCTGCTGGAGCACGAGGACATGGGCATGATGCGGCCCTTCGTCGTCATGCCCGCGGAGGCCCTGAAGTTCGACCACGGCGCCGGCCACGGCGGGCACGGCGGCCACGGGGAGGGGCACACGGGCTGACGTAGGCACCTACTCACGTACGCGCGCGTGGGGCGTCACCGACGCGTAGGCGTCACGCGCGCGTGGGCACCTTCCGAGCCGCGTGCTCGACCGCGGCGCGTGCCAGCGCCCGAACGACCGGGTGCGGATGCGAGCCGTCACCGGACAGTTCCGGCTGGAAGAGCGTGGCCAGGAAGAAGGGGTGGCCGGGCAGTTCGGCGATCCGGACGTGACCCTCCTCGTCGTGCCCGGAGAAGCGCAGCCCGTGCGCACGCAGGGTGTCGAGGTGGCGGGAGGGGCCGTAGGCGCAGAAGTACCGCTCGACGGTGCGCTCCGAGCCGATCACCGACTCGGCGAGCGTGTCCGGCTCGATCCGGACCACCGCCTCATGGCCGACCAGCGAGCAGGCCAGGGGTTCGATGAGGAAGTCGTCGGCGTCGGGGTCGTTCTCGGCGTGGGCGACCCGGGTCAGCCCGCACACCTCGCGGGCGTACTCCAGGAGCGCGTGCTGGAAGCCGCCGCAGGTGCCGAGGAAGGGGATGCCCTCCTCGCGCGCGGTGCTGATCGCGGACAGCACACCCGCCTCGCTGCGGTAAGGGCTGCCCGGCAGCACCCACACGGCGTCGAAGCCGCGCACCGCCCCGTCGGCGACCGCGTCCTGCGTGGGGATCCAGTAGGCGTCGAGGACGAGCCGGTCGCGTTCGGCGAGGGCGTCCAGCAGAAGTGGCACCCGCGTGTGCGAGGCGACGTTGGGGGAGCGGTCCCCGACCAGGGCGAGCCTTGCCGGCCTGGCCGTCCGGGCAGCGGTGTTCGTCATGGCCTCATCCTGGGCGCGCCCCGCACTTCACGTCCAACGATGAATACCGGACCTCCGATAAGCAAAACTGATGTCGTGCGGGATCCTGTGCCGCATGGACCCGCACCTGCTGCGCACGTACGTCACCGTCGCCCGCCTCGCCTCGTTCTCCGAGGCCGCCCGCGCACTGGGCTACACCCAGTCGGCGGTGTCCCAGCACATCGCCGCGCTCGAACAGGACCTCGGCGCATCCCTGCTCACCCGTCGCCCCGTCGCGCCCACGGCGGCCGGCGAGCGGCTCCTCGAACACGCGGGCCCGCTGCTCCTCCGGCTGGAGGCGGCCCGCGCCGACGTCGTACGGATGGCAGCCGCGCCCGACCGCGAACTGAAGTTGGCGACCACGTCGACCGCCCTGGGCCCGCGCGTCCTCGCCGCGCTCCCGGCCTCCGGCGTCACCCTGCGCGTGCTGCCGCGCGACGAGGTCCCCGCGGCCGTCGCCACCGGCACGGCGGACCTCGGGCTCGTCGACGGCCTCGCCGCCCCCAGCGACCCGCTGCGACTGCCCGACGTGGCACCGCTGACCACGTACGGCGTCGGGGAGGAGCCGGTCTGCGTGCTTCTGCCCGACACCCACCCGCTCGCCGGGCGCGCCGGCCTGCGGCTCGGTGACCTGGCCGACGCCCGCTGGCTCGACGCCCCAGACGCCGGCCTGCCGCTCACCCACCTCCGCGGCGCGAACGGCGGCCACGGTTTCCGCGCTGCCCTGCGCTACGAGGGCACCGACGTCCGCGCCCTCACCGCCCTGGCCGCGGCAGGCCACGGCCTCACCCTGCTCCCGCGCTCAGCGGCCGCCGGAGTGCCGCACACGGTCGCCGTACCGCTCACGCGACCGCGCGTCGTACACCGGACAGAACTGGTGTGCGCGGGGGCGGGCAGGCCCCGGGGAGCGGCGGCCGCCGTCGCGGAGGCGTTGCTCGAAAAAGCCTGATCAAGGGCCTGATCAAGGGCCTGATCAGGCAGTGGTCGCCGTCCGGAGGCGGAAGGCTGCCCGTTGCTGACCCCCGGTCAGTCTCACTCGATCGTGGCTCGTCGTGCGCCGGTGCGCAGGGTAGTCACCAGCCGGAGGCGATCCGATGGAACAGACTGCGTTGCGACCCAAGCCCATGCCAGGTCAGAGCCCCGGCGACGGCAGCAAGCCGGCCCCCGGCGCACGGCGCCCGCACGCCGCGCCCCACCCGCGCGGCCGACGGCTCACGACCGTGCTGTGCGCCCTGCTGGCCGGGACGGTCCTGGTCCTGTCCGGGGTCGGACTCGGCACGCTGGGGGCCACGGTGATCGGCATGAGCAGGCTCGCCGAGTTCCAGCGGCAGGCGGGCCAGCGGGCCGGCGCCCAGGGAAGCCCGGCCGAGTCGGCACACCCCGGCTCCTCCGCCCCCGCGTCCCCGACACCCGCCTCCTCGCCGGCTCCCGCGGCCGTCGCCACCCTCGGCATCGAGGTCGTGGACGCCAGGAGGCCCGGCGCCCTGGTGGTCGGCGTCCACGTCCCCGGACCCGGGTACTCGGCCGGCCTGGTCAGGAGCGACGTGATTCTCGCGTTCGCCGAGACACGCGTCGACTCGGCCGCCGACCTCGCGCGCGCCGTCGCCGAAGCCCGCCCGGGCGACGAGGCGACCCTGACGGTGCGCCATCGCGGCGGCGGCCACCAACAGCTGACCGTGATCCCGGGAGTCGTCACCTGACCGCCGGGCGGCCCTTGCGGGAACACGCGAAAACCACTGGTCACGCTCGGCCGACCGGGCCACGATGAGCCCCATGCCGACCACCCTCATCGCCTTCCTGGGAGCCTGCACCCTCGTCGCCGCCTCGCCGGGACCCAGCACGGTGCTGATCATCAAGCAGTCGCTGCACAGCAGACGCTCCGGCTTCCTGACCGTCCTCGGCAACGAGACCGGCGTCTTCATCTGGGGTGTGGTCGCCGCGTTCGGCCTGACCGCGCTGCTGACGGCCTCCGAGGTCGCGTACGACGTGATGCGGATCGTCGGCGCGGTCGTCCTCGTCGGCTTCGGCCTCCAGACGCTGCGGCACGCGCGCCGCACGAAGCAGGCGGCAGGCGCGGAGGGGGCGCAGGGCGCGGAGGAGCCCGTCTGGGAGGGCACGCGGAAGGGCGACTGGGCCTCCTACCGCGGCGGGCTGCTGCTCAACCTCGCCAACCCCAAGGCGGCCGTCTTCGCCCTGTCCTTCCTCCCGCAGTTCGTCCCGCAGGGCGCCCCGCATCTGCCCGCCATGGTCGGCCTCGCCGCGCTCTGGGCCGTCTACGAGGTCGGGTACTACGGCCTGTACGTGTGGTTCGTCGGCCGGATGAAGACCGTGCTGTCCCGCGCGGGTGTGCGCCGGCGCCTGGAACAGGTCTCCGGCGGCGTACTGCTGCTCCTCGGCGTCCGTATGGCACTGGACAGCTGACGCCGTGACCGCGGCGGCGTTCCGAAGTCCCGCCGACAAGACCCGTCGACCGGCTCGCGCCGCCCCCTCCGTCCGGGCAGGATGCTGCCCGTAGCCCTTCACGTGCCCAGGGAGGCCCGGATGACCGGCACCGCACCCGCGCCCTTCACCGCCGACGACTACAGGGCCCGCAGGGAACGAGCCGCGCGGGCGGCCGCGGACGCCGGCCTCGCCGGACTGCTGGTGGCACCCGGCCCGGACCTGGTGTGGCTCACCGGCTACGCGCCCACCGCGGAGACCGAGCGGCTCACCCTGCTGGTCCTCGCCCCCGGTCAGGACCCCGTCCTCGTCGTCCCCGCCCTGGAGGCCCCGGACGCCGCGAAGGCCGCCGGCGCGCCCGGCCTGACCCTGCGCGACTGGACCGACGGCAAGGACCCCTACGCCGCCACCGCCGCCCTGCTCAACACGAGCGGCCGGTTCGGCATCAGCGACAACGCCTGGGCGATGCATCTGCTCGCCCTCCAGCGGGCACTGCCCGCCACCACGTACGCCTCCCTCACCGACGCCCTGCCGATTCTCCGCGCGGTCAAGGACGCGGCGGAGCTGGAGCTGTTGGCGGCCGCGGGTGCGGCCGCTGACGCAACGTTCGAGGAGATCCGGAAGGTTCCCTTCGGCGGGCGCCACGAGTCCGACGTCGCCTCCGATCTCGCCGATCTGCTGCGCCGCTTCGGCCACTCCCAGGTCGACTTCACCATCGTCGCCTCCGGTCCCAACGGCGCCAACCCGCACCACGAGGTGGGCGACCGGGTCATCCAACGCGGCGACATGGTCGTCCTCGACTTCGGCGGTCTGAAGGACGGCTACGGCTCCGACACTTCCCGTACGGTCCACGTCGGCGAACCCACCGACGAGGAACGCCGGGTCCACGACCTCGTACGCGAGGCCCAGGAGGCCGGCTTCCGCGCGGTACGGCCCGGCGTCGCCTGCCAGGAGGTCGACCGGGCCGCCCGCGCGGTCATCGCCGACGCCGGGTACGGCGAGTACTTCATCCACCGCACCGGGCACGGCATCGGCGTCACCACGCACGAGCCGCCGTACATGATCGAGGGCGAGGAGCAGCCCCTCGTGCCCGGCATGTGCTTCTCCGTGGAGCCCGGCGTCTATCTGCCCGGCCGTTTCGGAGTGCGCATCGAGGACATCGTCACCGTCACCGAGGACGGCGGCCGGCGGCTCAACGACACGACCCGCGAGATGGTCATAGTGGACTGACCCGGTGACCGGCACCGGAGCGAGGAGCCCCCGTAGACCCCCGAGCGACAACGGCGCGACCATGACCCAGGCACCGACACCCACCGCGGACACCGTCCGCCGACTGGTCCGTTCCCTGCTCAAGAACGGCGTGGACGACTCGGCCGGACCCGAGGTCCGGCCCGCCGCGCCGGGCGCCGAGCCCGCCACCTGGCTGGTCGGCACCCGCCATGTGCTGCGCCTGGCCCCCGACCGGGGGGCCGCCGTGCGGCAGCGCCGCGAGCTGCGGCTGCGTGACCTCGTCCGCCCGCATGTGCCGGTCACCGTGCCGACGAGCGTCGCGCACGGCGAGTGGGCGCCCGGGCTGTCCTACACCCTGGACACCAAGGTGCCCGGCGGGGCCGGTGGGGAGCACGACGTGTCCGCCCTCGGCGAGGCCGACCTGGCCGGGCTGCTCACGGGGCTGCGCGAGGTGCCGGCACGGCAGGCCGAGACGCTCGGTGTGCCGCGCACCGCACCGCGCTCCCTGGAGGCCCTGCGCCGCGCGGCCGAACGCCCCGCCGCGCGCCTCGCCGAGGCCGACGAGTTCGACGCCGCCCGGCTGCGCCAGCTCACCCAGCCGGGCGCCGGCCAGCTCGCCGCCCAGCCCGGCACCGCCGTCCTCGTCCACCACGCCCTCACCGGCGACCACCTCGTCGTCAGCGCCGACGGCCGGGTGCGCGGCGTCCTCGGCTGGGCCGACACCGTCCTCGGCGACCCCGCCGAGGACATCGCGGGCCTCGCCCTCGCCGTCGGCTCCCCGGCCGCCGTCCGCGCCGCCACCCTCGCCGGCTACGGCGCCCGCCCCTGCCTGCGCGGCCTCTGGCTCGCCCGCTGCGACGCGCTCGTCCGCCTCGCGGACCGCCTCGACGGCAAGGGCGAGACGCCGCTCCCCCTGCTGAGGGTGCAGCTGAGGCACGCGTGGGAGGCGATCCTGCTGGAGCGGGTGACCGAGTTCAGGGAGGACGACGACGGGGCCGACGAGCTCTAGGGAGTGTTCTTGAAGTCCCGCACAGCACCCGGCCCGCTCGGCAGTGCCCGCCCCGCTCAGCCCTGCAACAGCACCACGCCCGACTCCCCGGGCACATGGAGCACCCCGTCCGCACCCGGCGCCTCCACCGGCTCCCACGCCGCCAGTACGGTGGCCCGGCGCGGCCCCAGCGGGATGGCAGCCGCCTCCTTGGCGAGGTTGACGGCCACCCTTACGTCACCGCGGCGGAAGGCGAGCCAGCGCTCCCGCTCGTCGTAGGCCACCTTCGTGTCGGCGAGGTCCGGATCGGTGAGGTCGGGCTGCTCGTGGCGCAGGGCGATGAGACGGCGGTACCAGTCCAGCACGCGCGCGTGAGGCTCGCCGTCGAGCTCGGACCAGTCGAGGCAGGAGCGGTCCCGGGTCGCCGGGTCCTGCGGGTCGGGCACGTCCTCCTCGGCCCAGCCGTGCTCCGCGAACTCCCGCCGCCTGCCGCGCCGTACGGCCTGAGCGAGCTCCGGATCGGTGTGGTCGGTGAAGAACTGCCAGGGCGTGCCCGCTGCCCATTCCTCGCCCATGAACAGCATCGGCGTGAACGGCGCGGTCAGCGTCAGCGTGGCGGCGCAGGCCAGCAGGCCGGGGGAGAGCAGGGCGGCGAGCCGGTCGCCCTGGGCACGGTTGCCGACCTGGTCGTGGGTCTGGCCGTACCCCAGGAGGCGGTGCGCCGCCACGCGCGTACGGTCCAGCGGGCGTCCGTGGCTCCGGCCTCGGAAGCTCGAGTACGTGCCGTCGTGGAAGTAGCCGCCGGTGAGGGTCTTGGCGAGGCCTGCCATGGGGGCGCGCGCGAAGTCGGCGTAGTAGCCCTGGGACTCGCCGGTCAGCGCGGTGTGCAGGGTGTGGTGGAAGTCGTCGTTCCACTGCGCGTGCAGACCGAGGCCGCCCTCCTCGCGCGCGGCGATGAGCCGGGGGTCGTTCAGGTCCGACTCGGCGAACAGGGGCAGCGGCCGGCCGAGGTCGGCGGAGAGGGCGTCGACGGCCGTCGACAGCTCCTCCAGGAAGTGGCACGCGCGTGTGTCCTTCAGCGCGTGCACCGCGTCCAGACGCAGCCCGTCGAGCCGGTAGTCCCGCAGCCAGGCCAGCGAGCTCTCCAGGAGGTACGCCCGCACCTCGTCGGAGCCGGGCGCGTCCAGGTTGACGGCCGAGCCCCAGGGGGTGTGGTGCTTGTCCGTGAGGTACGGGCCGAAGGCGGGCAGATAGTTCCCGGACGGGCCGAAGTGGTTGTGCACCACGTCCAGGACCACGCCCAGGCCCAGCCCGTGCGCCCGGTCGACAAAGCGCTTCAGCGCCTCGGGGCCGCCGTACGGCTCGTGCACGGCCCACAGCGAGACGCCCTCGTAGCCCCAGCCGTGCCGGCCGGGGAAGGGGCACAGCGGCATCAACTCGACGTGGGTGACACCGAGTTCGACGAGATGCCCGAGCCGCTCGGCTGCCGCGTCCAGCGTGCCCTCACGCGTGTACGTGCCCACATGCAGCTCGTACAGCACCGCGCCGGGCAACGGCCGCCCCGCCCATTCGGCGCGCCACTCGAACCGCCCGTGGTCGACGACCGCGCTCAGCCCGTCCGGGCCGTCCGGCTGCCGGCGCGAGCGCGGATCGGGCAGCACGGGGCCGTCGTCGAGCGCGAAGCCGTACCGCGTCCCGTCCCGCGCCTCCGCCTCCCCCCGCCACCATCCATCGCGATCGGGATCGCGCTCCAACGCGCGCGTGGCGCCCTCGCAATGGAGCGTCACACGGCCGGCCTGCGGTGCCCACACCTCGAACTGCACGGACGGTTCCCCTTCGTCTGCTCACCGTGATGTAGCCCGTCCATGGTGCTTCAAACGAGATCAATCCGCTTTTGAATCTTCCCTTTTGCGGCAGGTGTCGCGACCGGTCCTGTCGATCACGCGCGCGTGGTGGCCGTTTCCCCGTTTTCTGGACACCGGGAGTTCGCTGACCGACAATCAGCGACGTGACGTCGTCATTCGAGTTCAACACGTACCCCGCGCGGCTTTCCGACGTGGAGCGCGACAAGGCGCTGAAGGTGCTCCGTGACGGCGTCGCCATGGGCCGGCTGTCACACGACACGTTCGTGCGGCGCATGGAGATCGCGCTCTCCGCCCGCCGCGCCGACGAGCTCGCCGCACTCACCGCCGACCTGCCCTCCGAGAGCCGTCTGTCGCGTCTGGTGTTCGGCACCGTCGAGGCGGTCTCCGGCTTCACCGTACGGCTGCGCCGGGCATGGCAGGCCGAACGGCTGCCCAAGCTGCTGCTGCCCCACCCCTCGGCCGGCCACCCGCTGCGCATCGGCCGCGACCCCCTCAACGGGTTGCGGCTGACCCACGAGACGGTCTCCCGGGTGCACGCCGAACTGAGTCACCAGGGCGGCCTGTGGGTCCTGCGCGACCTCGGCTCCACCAACGGCACCACGGTGAACGGCCGCCGCGTCATCGGTGCCGTCGTGGTCCGCGAGGGCGACCAGGTCGGCTTCGGCCGGATGTCGTTCCGGCTCGCCGCGAACTGAGCCCGGCCGCTGCTCTGGCCTGCCCCTTGGTTGAAGTGTTGACTCAAGTCCCTTTGCCCTCTGTGGTGTTGACGTGGTCGTCAACTCGTGACTGACTGTGCGTACACCATGCACATCAGGTGAACCGACGGCACCGCATTGTGGAGGTGTGCCCTGCCGCCACTCCTCCGCTACCCGACCGTCGACGAGCTGGGCGCCGGGGCGGCCGCGCTCGTCGCCCGCCACCCCCGCGACGCCCGTCTGCGCCGCGTCGGGACGTCCCGCGCGGGCACGCCCCTGTGGCTGTTGTCCGTCGGCCACGGCAGTCGTCAGGCCCTCGTCGTCGCCGGACCGCACGCCAACGAGCCGGTCGGCGGCGCCACCGTGCTCCGGCTGGCCGAGCGGGTGCTCGCCGACCCCAGGCTGCACGAGGGCGCCGACGCCACCTGGAACCTGCTGCTGTGTCTCGACCCCGACGGCCTGCGCCGCAACGAGGGCTGGCTGCACGGCCCCTACGCGCTGTCCGCCTACTTCCGGCACTTCTTCCGGCCCGGCTTCCTGGAGCAGCCCGAATGGCTGCCGGACGGCGCGGACCGGGCCACGCTTCCCGAGACCCGCGCGCTGCTCGAACTCCAGGACGAACTGCGGCCCTTCCTGCAGTGCTCCCTGCACGGCGTCGACGTCGGCGGCGGCTTCGTCGAGCTGACCCACGACCTGCCCGGCCTCGCCCAGCGCGTCGCGCACGCCGCGGCCCGCCTCGGCATCCCGCGCGAGCTCGGCCCCTACGACACCCTGTACTGGCCGGAGCTGGGACCCGCCGTCTACCGGATCCCGAGGCCCCGCCGAGGCGACCTGGCCGCCGCCATCACCGAGGCGGCCGTCGAGTCGACGTGGTTCCACCCGTACCGGCACGGCACGGTCACGGCGGTCGTCGAGGCCCCCATGTGGGGTGTGGCCGGTGTGGAGGACGGCGCTCCGCACGCCGATGAGGAAACGGTCCTGCGCCGGGTGAGCCACACACTGCGCCACGACACCGGCGTCCTGAACGGGCTGCTGGAACGCCTGCGGCCGCACCTCACCGCCGGACCGGAGACGGCCCGGCTGCTCGCCCCGGTCGACGACTATTTACTGGTCTGTCCCGGGCTCGCCGACACCTGGGACCCCGACGTCAGGGACCCGGCCGGCGTACACCCCCTTCCCCCGCTCAGCACCGCCCACCTGGCCGCCCTGCGCATCGCCGGGCGGCGCCTCGCGCTGCGGACCGCAGGACTGCTGCACCAGCTCGTGACGGGCGCGGGGCGCGATCCTGCCGGAGTACTGCCCGAACTGGACCCGCTCATCGAGGAGTGGTGCGAGGACTACCGGGACGGCTGCGGGGCGCGCTGGATACCGGTCTCCCGCCAGGTGGAGTACCAGGCGCGGGTCGTGCTCGCCGCGTTCGAACTCGCCGGGCGGCACGCGCCCGCGTGCTCCCGTTCGGGTGAGTCGGGGTGGAATGCCGGGGCCGCCGTGCCGATGCATCGGGAATGACGTATTCATTCACGGCGAAAGCGGTACGGGGCGGCCTGCTGGCGACGGCCGCCATGCTCGTCCTCGGCGCGGCTCCCGCGCGGGCGGTGGTCCAGGAACCTGAGCCGGGAAGCTGGCTCTACCTGACGGTCACCCGGGGCGACGCCCGCCACGGCGACCCGCACGGCACGCTGCTGCTGTGCGACCCGCCGCAGGGCCACGGGAAGGCGGCCGAGGCCTGCGCGGACCTGGAGCGGGTGGGCGGTGACATCAGCCGGCTCCGCACGGTCGACGCGTTCTGCCCGATGATCTACGCGCCGGTGACCGTCCACGCGCGCGGGGAGTGGAACGGCCGGCCGGTCGAGTACCGCGAGACCTTCGCCAACGGGTGTGCGATGGGCGCGCGGACGGGGTCGGTCTTCGCGCTGGACGGCTGACGCCGTAGGCCACACGGCCGCACGCGCGCGTACGGCCGTGTGGCTCGCGCCGACCGGTCCCGTGCGGGCGCGCGGCTCACCCCACGCCGTCGCGCGCGTGCAGGGCTGCCGCGACGACCGTGCGGGACTGGTGCTCGACCTGGTGCTCCAGGGGCACCCAGCGGGCGCGGAAACGTTCGGCGAAGGCGTCGCTCCAGCTCGACACGAGGTGTTCGAGGCGCTGCGCCCCGCGGTCGTCGGCCTCCTGAAGGACGCGCAGCAGCATGGCCGCCGCCCGCAACGGCAGCCGGCGCCCGAAGGCGTCGACGCTCCCGACGTACGCCATGGTGTTGTCGGCGGGAGGCGTGCGCGTCCAGTCGGCGGCGAGCCCCGGCACCAGCTCCAGCGCCCACTTCGACGCCCGCAGCAAGGGCCCGTCGACCCCGTCCAGACGGGGGAGCGACTCGGCGAGCACCCGCTCCACCTCCAGCGAGTCCCGCAGCAGCCGGGCCGCCAGCCGCCGCATCGCCCTGGCCGGTGCCGGATGCGGCGCCGGGTCGTCCACCAGGTCGCTCGCCCACATCGGCACCTCCACGACCGCGGTCAGCCCGCCGTACCGGTGCACGTGATACCAGGTGCTGCTGCGCGCGTCGTCCGGCATGCTCGGATACGCCGCACCCGCGCCCGGCGCCGGCATGACGTGCACGCCGGGTCCGGACGCGGGCCAGCCCGCCGCGTCCGAGGCGCCGGTCTCCACCGGGATGTGCAGCTGCGCCGCCGACTTCGCGAACGGCTCGGCGAGCCCGGGCACGTCCTTCGTCAACTGCACCCAGCTGCCACCCAGATCCGTCCCGTGCAGTGTCACCTGGAGGTAGGGGCGCAGTTCGTCGATGACGCGGGTCAGCGCGCGCGTCTCGGGCGGCAGGCGGTCGGGCGGCAGCGTGGCCGGCGCCCACTCCGGCTGCTCCGGGGCCGCGGGCCGGAAGAAGCCGCGGTGGTAGTCGAACAGGGTGCGGGGCGCCGGCGTGACATGCAGGCTCGCCCCGTCGGGATCCGCGCACAGCAGGAAGTGCCAGGAGGTGTCGGCCCGCAACTCCCGCTCGTGCAGCACCCGTTCCGCGACCGCGAGAAGCGTGGGGCCGCCCGTGGGCTCGTTGGAATGCGCTCCGGCGACCACCAGGACGGCGCGCCGGGCGTGACCGATGGACAGCAGGTGGAGGGGTCTGCCCGCCCGGGAGGCCCCCACCTGTCTCAGCGTGCACAGGCCCGGCCGGTGAGCGGCCAGGGCGCGGGCGGACAGGACTAGTTCGGTCAGGGTGGGGTAGCGCAGCTCCGGCAGGAGACTCACCCCCGTTACGTCCGCCCGGCTCGCAATCCGCAGTACCCCACGGTCTGGTTTACCTGTCAAGGAGTTCACGGGGGAGGCTCCCGGGGGCGCCCAGGTGCATTGACCGCCGGAAGGCGGGACAGGGCGGCGTCGGCGCAGGTACCGGGGCCGTGCTGCCGGGCCGTCGCCCGCCCGCTACCTGCACCGATGCGTGCCGGGAACCCGGGCGTGCGGCGGGCCTCGACGCTCGCCACCACGCGCCGGCCGCCGTACCCGGGCCCCGGGAGCGTACGCGGGCCCGAGCCGGGTCGCGGGCACGAGGCCACGGCGCGCCACGCGGCCGTACGCCCCGTGAGCGCGCCCGCCTCACCCCGCCGCCTCCCCGCCGACGCGTTCGAGCAACGCCACCGGCAGCCGCTCGAACAACTCCTCCACGCGCGCGTGCCCGGTGAACTCCCGCTCCGGAGCGAGCACATCGGCCCACCGGCCCGGCGGCAACGGCAGCACGGTGTCGCCCCAGCCACCCGACCGCGCCAGCCGCAGCGACAGCCGTGTCACGGCGGTGACCACCTCTCCGGAGCGTGCGAAGGCCACACAGTGGGCGGCCGACGGGCCCTCGGCGGCCAAGGGCGCGTACGACGCCGAGTCGCCGAACACCTCCGGACGCCGCCTGCGCAGCTTGAGCGCGGCCGTCGTCACAGCGCCCTTCTCCCCGGGGTCCTGGTGCGGGAACCGGGCCACCCGGCGGTTGTCCGGGTCCACCAGCGCCCGGTACTCGCCCTCCGTGCCCTGATACACGTCCGGCACGCCCGGCATCGTCAACTGGGCCAACGCCATGCCCAGCACGTTCGCCCGCACGTGCGGCTCCAGACGGCTCCGGAAGGCGGCCACGCGCTCACCTGGCGCACCGCACGGCCCCGCGGCGACGAACGCCGCCACCGCCTCCTCGTACGGCGGCTCCTGCTCCGTCCAGCTGGTGAACAGCCCGGCCTCGCGCACATGCTTCAACAGCGCCCCCTGAACACGGTCGACGTCCGCCTCGCCCAGCCCGAACACCGTCTGCCACGCGGCCCACGCCAACTGCGCGTCCGGGACGCCCTCGCCGTCCCGGGTCACCTCGGTCAGCACGTCCGCCCACCACTGCGGACACTGGGTGAGCACGGCCAGCGCGGCCCGTACGTCGGCACTGCGCTTGGTGTCGTGCGTCGACACGACCGTCCCCGTCCCGGGCCAGTCGCGCTGCACGCGCGCGCAGTACGCGTGGAACTCGTCCGGCGAGACCGCGGGGCTCCCCGGGTTGCCGCCCACCTCGGTCGCCGACAGCAGCGGCACATGGCGGTAGAACGCGGTGTCCTCCACGGACTTGGCCCGCAGCGCCGACGCCGTCTGCGCGAACCGCGTCCGGAACTCCACGTGCTCCGGCCCGTCACCGGCCCGCCCGAGCACCAGGTCGCGCACGACATCGACCGCGCCCGCCTCCTCGGGCACCACGAAGGCGAGCCGGGCCTCGGCCGCGGCCTCCTCGGTGACCACGCGGGCCGCGTCACCGGAGGCGTACGGCCGGTAGACCTCCAGCCGGACGAGGAGTTCCTCAAGCGCCGTACGCAGCGCCCAGGGCGCCCGGTCGCGCAGCGCGGGCTCCGGGGACGTGGCGCACAGGCGGCTCGCCACCCGCGTCAGCCGGTCCACCTCCGCGACCAGCTCGTGCGTGAGCACTTTGTACGCCGCCCGCCGCACCGTCGCCGCCCAGTCACCGCCCCGGTCCGTCTGCGGCGCGGCGAACCGCCGGTACTGGCCGAGGAGTTCCCCGAACCCGGCCGGGTCGGTGAACAGGCCGTCGACGTACCGCAGGGCGTCGTAGCCGGTGGTGCCCGCGACGGGCCAGGAGGCCGGCAGCTGCTCCCCGTCCGCCAGGATCTTCTCCACGACCGTCCAGCGCCCGCCGCTCGCCTCGTGAAGGCGCTGCAGGTATCCGTCGGGGTCGGCGAGGCCGTCGGGATGGTCGATGCGCAGCCCGTCGATCACGCCCTCGTGGAGGAGCCCGAGGATCTTGGCGTGCGTGGCGTCGAACACCTCAGGGTCCTCGACCCGCACCCCGATCAGCTCCGAGATGCTGAAGAACCGGCGGTAGTTGAGCTCCGTACGGGCCAGCCGCCACCACGCCAGGCGGTACCACTGCGCGTCCAGGAGCTGCGGCAGCGGCAGTTCCTCGGTGCCCTCGCGCAACGGAAACACATGGTCGTAGTAGCGCAGGACGTCACCGTCCACCTCCAGGTGGGCGAACTCCTCGCCCAGTGGCCGCCCCAGCACCGGCAGCAGCACCCGGCCGTCCTGCGCCTCCCAGTCGATGTCGAACCATCGCGCGTACGGCGACTTGGGGCCCTCGCGCAGCACCTCCCACAGGGCACGGTTGTGGCGCGGGGCCATGGCCATGTGGTTCGGCACGATGTCCAGCACCAGGCCCAGACCGTGTTCACGCGCGGTCCGCGCCAGCGCGCGCAGCCCGTCCTCGCCGCCCAGTTCCTCGCGCACGCGCGCGTGGTCCACGACGTCATAGCCGTGCCCCGACCCCGGAACCGCCTCCAGGACCGGGGACAGATGCAGATGCGAGACGCCGAGCGAGGCCAGGTACGGCACGGCCGCCGCCGCGGCCTCGAACGGGAACGCGGGCTGCAGCTGCAGCCGGTAGGTGGCGGTCGGCACCATCGGGTCAGGTCGCTCAGGTGTCATGGAAACCTACGTACCCGCCCTGCCGCCCTTCGTGTCATCGTCCCCTCCACGTGGGCCCACGCGCGCGCCTAGCTTCGAGCGATGGAGAAGACGGGGAGCACCGGACGGCGCGGCACATCGGCGGCATACCGTGAGGTGATCGGCCTGACCGGGCCGCTGTTGCCGGTCCTGTCCTTCCTCGCCCGGCTGCCGACCGCCACGATCCAGTTCGGCAGCGTGCTGCTCGTCGCACGGACCAGCGGCTCCCTGGCGGCCGCCGGCCTCACCGGCGGTGCGCTCGCCCTCGGCCAGGTGGCCTGCGGCCCGCTGGTGGGCCGGCTCGCCGACCGCCACGGCCAGCGCACGGTCGTCCTCGCCTTCTGCCTCGCCAACGCCCTCGCGATTGCCGGGTTGGTCCTCGGTGCGCTCGCGGGGCTGCCCACGGCGGTGCTGGCCGTGCTGGGGGCGGCGGCCGGGGCCACGGTGCCGCAGATCGGGCCGATGGCACGCGCACGTCTGGTCGCCCTCGCGCGCGGTGGCGGGGCCCGAGACTCCACGGTGGGTGCCGCGCTCTCCTTCGAGAGCACCCTGGACGAGGTCTCCTTCGTCCTGGGGCCCGCCCTGGTCGGGCTGGCGGCGGTGACCGCGCATCCGGGGTTCGCGCTGGGTGGGGCCGCGGTGCTGGTGGCCCTGTGCGGTGCGGGGTTCGCGCTGCATCGGACGGCGGTGGCGACACGGCCGACATCCGTAGCCGTCGAGGCGGAACGACGGTCCGGTGCCGTCCGGGCGTTCGCGGGACGACGGATCGGTTCCGTCCCGACGCAACCGGATCGACGACCCGCCCCCGCCGCACCCCGTATCCCTCGCTCCATCCACCCCCTCCGAGCCGCCCTGGCCCTCCAAGGCGCCATGTTCGGCGCCTGCCAGGCCGGCATCACCGCCCTCACCGAGCGCCTCGGACAGCCGGATCAGGCGGGGCTCGTGTACGCCGCCATGGGAGTGATGAGCGCGGTCGCCGGGCTGTCCATGGCCGCGGTGCCCGCGCGGGTCGGACTCACCACGCGCTGGCGGGCGGCCACCGCCGCCGCGTGCGTGCTGTCGCTCCCGCTGCTGTGGACGCAGAGCCTCTCCGCCCTCTACGCCACCGTCGTCGTCCTGGGCGTCGCCTACGCCCCGCACCTCATCACGGTGTTCGGGCTCACCGAGCGCGTGGTGCCGCCCGCGCGGCTCGCCGAGGCGATGGCGGTGGCGACGAGCGCGCTGGTCGGCGGGCAGGCGCTGGCCGTCGCCGTCACGGGCCCGCTCGCCGAGTCCCACGGCCCCGCCGCGGCGTTCGGCGCGGGCAGCCTCGCCGCGGCGCTCGCCGGTCTGATCGCGCTGGCGGCGCGCCCGGAGTCGTACCTCGGACGCACCGCCGAAAGCGACCGCCACGCGCGCGAACCCGCCCCTCGGCCGGGTGGCCCGGTCTAGACCGGCCGCTGCAGCACCGTCATGCTGCGGTCCACCAGCGTCAGCCGCTCCCCGGCCCGCACCTTGGGGCCCGTCCCCGGCGGCACCCCGTCCGCGCGGGCCGTGTCGACGACCACCTGCCACTGACGGCCGTGGTTGACCGGCACGACGAAGTCGAGGGTCTTCGGGGAGGCGTTGAACATCAGCAGGAACGAGTCGTCGCTGATGCGTTCCCCGCGCGGGCCCGGCTCCGAGATCGCGTTGCCGTTGAGGAACACCGTCAGCGCCGACGCCTGCGCCCGGTCCCAGTCCCGCTGGGCCATCTCCTTGCCCTGCGGGGTGAACCAGGCGATGTCCGACAGGTCGTCGTGCGTGCCCTCCACGGGGCGCCCGTGGAAGAAGCGCCGCCTGCGGAAGACCGGATGGTCCCGCCGCAGCCACACCATCGCGCGCGTGAAGGCGAGCAGCCCTCCGTCGCCCTCCTCGGCACCGTCCTCGGCGTCGAGCCACTTCACCCAGGCCAGCTCGCTGTCCTGGCAGTACGCGTTGTTGTTGCCGCGCTGCGTGCGCGCGAACTCGTCGCCGTGGCTCAGCATCGGCACGCCCTGGGACAGCATCAGCGTGGCGACGAAGTTGCGCATCTGGCGGGCGCGCAGCTCCAGGACGGCCCTGTCGTCGGTCTCGCCCTCCGCCCCGCAGTTCCAGGACCGGTTGTGGCTCTCGCCGTCCCGGTTGTCCTCGCCGTTGGCCTGGTTGTGCTTGTCGTTGTACGAGACGAGATCGTGCAGCGTGAAGCCGTCGTGGCAGGTCACGAAGTTGATGGAGGCCAGCGGGCGCCGCCCGTCGTCCTGGTACAGGTCGGAGGAGCCCGTCAGCCGGGACGCGAACTCCGCCAGCGCCCGGGGCTCACCGCGCCACAGGTCCCGTACCGTGTCGCGGTACTTGCCGTTCCACTCGGTCCACATCGGCGGGAAGTTCCCCACCTGGTAGCCGCCCTCGCCCACGTCCCACGGCTCGGCGATCAGCTTCACCTGGGAGACCACCGGGTCCTGCTGCACCAGGTCGAAGAACGACGACAGCCGGTCCACCTCGTGGAACTGCCGGGCCAGGGTGGCCGCGAGGTCGAAGCGGAAGCCGTCGACGTGCATCTCGGTGACCCAGTACCGCAGCGAGTCCATGATCAGCTGCAGGACGTGCGGGGACCGCATGAGCAGCGAGTTCCCGGTCCCGGTGGTGTCCATGTAGTAGCGCGGGTCGTCGGTGAGCCGGTAGTACTGCGGGTTGTCCAGGCCCCGGAAGGACAGCGTGGGGCCCAGGTGGTTGCCCTCGGCGGTGTGGTTGTAGACCACGTCGAGGATGACCTCGATACCGGCTTCGTGCAGCGCCCGCACCGCCGACTTGAACTCCAGGACCTGCTGGCCGCGGTCGCCCCAGGAGGCGTACGCGTTGTGCGGGGCGAAGAAGCCGATCGTGTTGTAGCCCCAGTAGTTGTTCAGGCCCATGTCGACCAGCCGGTGGTCGTTGACGAACTGGTGGACCGGCATCAGCTCCAGCGCCGTCACCCCCAGCTCGGTGAGGTGCTCGATGAGCGCCGGGTGCGCGAGGGCGGCGTAGGTGCCGCGCAGCTCCTCCGGCAGCCCCGGGTGCCGCATCGTCAGGCCCTTCACATGGGCCTCGTAGATCACCGTGTGGTGGTACTCGGTGCGCGGCCGGCGGTCGTCGCCCCAGTCGAAGTACGGGTTCACCACGACCGACGACATCATGTGCGGCGCCGAGTCCAGGTCGTTGCGCCGGTCGGGGGCGTCGAAGTGGTAGCCGTACACCTCCTCGCCCCAGCGGATCGCGCCGCTGATCGCCTTGGCGTACGGGTCCAGCAGCAGCTTCGCCGAGTTGCAGCGCAGACCGCGCTCCGGGGCGTACGGGCCGTGCACCCGGAAGCCGTACCGCTGTCCCGGCATGACGCCCGGCACGTACGCGTGCCGCACGAAGGCGTCGCTCTCCCGCAGTTCCACCGCCGTCTCCGAGCCGTCGTCGTGCAGCAGACACAGCTCTACTCGGTCCGCGGCCTCCGAGAAGACCGCGAAATTGGTGCCGGCGCCGTCGTAGGTGGCACCGAGTGGATATGCCTCTCCAGGCCAGACCTGCATGGACACGACTCTTTCAGCTGGAGCGCGCCGTCGGGGGCGCCTTGACGTCGAGTCTCCCCGAAAGTGATGGAACCACCTATGACTTACGTCCCTCTTACCGGCCGACCAGTGCATACGACGTATGCCGAACCAGTGGGGCAGACACGTACTCCCGTGAACGTTGGGGGAGTAGGGGGAAGATGTGCGCGAGATAGTGCACCGCCATCTGGGCAAGGTGGTGGCGGGTGCGGCCATCGCGGTGGCGGGAACCGCCGTGATGATCGGAATCACCCTGCCGGGCACGGCGGGGGCGGACACAACGGGAGGGACCGACAGCAGCGGCCTGTCGGCAGAGCAGTCGGCCCAGGGCCGGGACGGCGCCGCGGCCGTGCAGCCCGGCGTGGTCGAGGCGGCGCCGGCCGAGGGCGACCGGGGCAAGGGCAACGACCCGCTGACCGACGACGAGATCGCGCGGGTCGAGAAGCTCGCGGTGAACCGGCAGCTCATCGACCGCAGCGAGAACGTCAGGGGCGCGCGCGGCCCGCAGCGCATCGACGTCCAGCTGGCCGAGCCGGAGGCCGACGAGGTCGACGACGCGAGCGCGCCGCGGCGCGCCGACGTGACGGTCTACGACTACCAGGACGACACCCTCGTCACCAGGACCGTCAATCTCGACACGGGCAAGGTCGAGCGGACCGCCACCCAGCGCGGCGTGCAGCCGCCGTTGAGCCTCGCCGAGCAGGCCGAGGCCGCCAAGCTGCTGATCGCCGACCCGCTGGGCGCCGATCTGAAGGCGGACTACAAGGACGCCACCGGCAAGGAGCTCACCTCTCCCGACCAGCTCCAGCTGAGCAGCATGGTGTACCGGGCCGCTCCGGGCGGGTCGGCGTCGGTCGAGAAGTGCGGTGAGCACCGCTGCACCCGGCTGTTCCCGAAGGTCAAGAACGGCCCGTGGGTCGACGCCCGGGACTTCGTGATCGACCTGAGCGCCCGCAAGGTGATCCGGCTCGGCTGAGCCGACCTCCGTTCACTTTTCCAACTCAGCACCTCCTGTAAGGGAGTCACCTCTTCATGCGCGTCAACAGAATCAGCCGTGCCCGCAGGCGGGCGGCCCTCGGTCTGTCCCTGGCGGCGCTGGCCGCCGGCGCGACGGCCGGGGCGGGACCGGCCGCGGCGCACCCCAAGGCGGCCGCCGCCCCGGCCCCCAACTGCAGCGCGGCCTACCGCATCGAGCAGAAGCTCTCCACCGGCACCACCTGGCGGATGTGCTGGCGCTTCAACAGCACCTCCGGTGTCGTCCTGGAGGACATCTCCTACCAGCCGCCCGGCGAGGCCAAGCCGATCAAGGTCCTCAACAGCGCCAAGCTGGCCCAGATCCATGTGCCGTACGACGACGGCAACGCCGAGTACAACGACGTCACCGAGTACAACTTCGGCAACGGCCTGCTGAACATGAAGCCCGCCGAATGCCCCGGCGGCACCATCAAGACGGTCAAGGTCCGCGAGCCCATGTACTCCGCCTCGCAGGACGTCAAGGGCCTGTGCGCCACGACGCGTTCGCGCGGCCACGCGTACCACCTGCAGACCGAGCCGCCGAACGGGAACGTCGGCAAGAGCTACCAGGCCCAGGGCAAGGACCTGCTGCTCTACACCGTCAACAAGGTGAGCTGGTACGAGTACATCACCGAGTGGCGGTTCCAGGACGACGGCACCATGACCATGAACGTCGGCGCGACCGGCAGCCTCGCCCCGGAGGACTACGACTCCGGTGACGGCCGGGGCTGGCCCATCGGCAAGGGCGCCAAGGACTACGCCGACAGCCACAGCCACAACGTCTTCTGGCGGCTCGACTTCGGCCTCGACGGCTCCTCCAAGACCCGTGTCGAGCAGTACGACTCGAAGGTCAGCCCGGCCGCGGGCGACCGGGGCCCGACCAACAAGACGACACTCACGAAGGTCACCAAGGAACTCGCGGGCGACGCCAAGAACATGCGCTGGTGGCGGGTGGTCAGCCAGTCGGGCAAGAACAAGGACGGGCACGCGCGCTCGTACGAGCTCGTCCCGGGCGCCCAGACCAAGTATCCGGGCCGCCCCTTCACCAACCACGACGTGTACTTCACCGAGTACAACAAGTGCGAGCAGTACGCCAGCGGCAACCTGGGCGCCTGCGCCACCGGACACCCCGACTCCGTCGACAAGTGGGTCAACGGGCAGTCCCTCACCCACCCCGTCGTCTGGATGAACGTGGGCTTCCACCACATCGTGCGGGACGAGGACCAGCAGCCGATGCCGGTCCACTGGCAGGGCTTCTCGATCGCCCCGCGTGACGTGACCGCTATGAATCCGCTCACTCCGGCGGACCTCAAGGGCATCAACGGGCACGTCGGCCGGGACAGTTGAGAAACGACCCTGTCCATCCGGCTGCACCGCCCGCCGCTCCCGGAGTACCCTTCCTTGATCGTTGGGACGGGGATGCTCGGGGGAGCGGAAGGCGGTGCGCGGGTGGGCTCGGGAGGGCTGGAGTTGCCCCCTGGTGACGAGGGTCACGAGGGGAACTCCGCAGACGTCCCGCCCGGCACGGTGTCCCTGGCCCGGCCGATGGAGACCAGCTCCATCGGCCCGGAGCTGGACTGGGACACCGAGGCCTGGCTCGAGGTACGCACCCGCGCCCAGCGCGCCGGCCGGGCCTACATCTGGCTGAACCTCGTCGAACAGCGGCTGCGCGCGGTCGTGGCCGCTGTCGTGCGCCCCATCTACGAACCCGTCCACGGCGACGACTGGGTGGTCGCGGCGGCGGGACCGGCCGGCCAGGAGTGGGTGCAGCGGGCGGTCGCCGTACGCGAAGTCAGCCGCCGCAAGGGCTACTTGCTGGACCCGGCCGACGACAACGTCCTCAGCTTCCTCACGCTGCCGCAGCTGCGCGAGCTGATGGTGCAGCACTGGCCGTGCTTCGAGCCGTACGTCGACGACCGCCGGGACGTCGAACTCGCCCTGGACGAGCTCGAAGTGACCCGCAACGTCGTCTCCCGCAACCGCGCCCTGTCCGAGGCGGTCCTCAACCAGGCCGAACGGGCCTCGGCGCGGCTGCTGGAGATCCTCGGCACGGGCGGAGACGTGCCGTCGGCGCGCCGGCTGCCCATCGACGCCGTCGAGGACCTGGTCGGCGACCGGTACGCCGACGTGGTCGCCGTGCACCCCGACCGGGTGCGGCTGCTGCGCCAGTTCCCGGCCGAGGACATCTTCGGCGGCGCCCGCAGGCTCGACGCCATCGGCATCGGCCTCAACCTGCTCGTGCAGAACTTCTCCGGCCGTCGGCTGGTGCGGCTGGCCGAGTCCGGCTGCCGGGTGCGGCTGCTGTTCCTGAACCCGGCCTCCAGCGCGGTCAAGCGGCGCGAACGCGAACTCGGCATCAAGCGCGGCGAGCTGAGCCGCGCCGTCGAGATGAACATCCTGCACATGCGCCGGGTCCGGTCGCGGCTGCGGGACCCGGGCGCGTTCGAGATCCAGGTCTTCGACGAGACGCCCCGCTTCACCGCCTACCTCGTGGACGGCGACGGCTCCGACGGCATCGCGGTCGTGCAGACCTATCTGCGCCGGATGCGCGGACTGGAGGCGCCGGTCCTGGTGCTGCGCAACGGCAGCCGGGTGGTCAAGTCGGACGAGATGGACGAAGGCGGGCTTTTCCCCACGTATCGCGAGGAGTTCGAGCTCATGTGGGCGGATTCGCGACCTGTGTCCTGAACCCGTGTCCTGAACCGTCCCACGGGCCAAGCGGAACGCGGTCCTCTGATTGTCAGTGGCCCATGGGAAGGTGGAGACCACTGGGGGAACGCACCACCAAGAAGGGGGACCGCCCATGGGCTGGCACCGTGAGCTGCTGATCGGCTTCGACCTGGAGACGACCGGGACAGATCCGCGCGAGGCGCGCATCGTCACCGCCGCCGTGATCGAGGTCCGGGACGGGCAGCCCCTGGGGCGCAAGGAGTGGCTCGCCGATCCGGGCGTCGAGATCCCGGCGGACGCGGTCGCGGTCCACGGCATCAGCAACGAACGCGCGACCGCCGAGGGCCGCCCCGCCGACCAGGTCGCGGACGCCGTCGCGGACGTCCTGGTGGCCTACTGGAAGACGGGCGTGCCGGTCGTCGCCTACAACGCGGCCTTCGACCTGAGCCTGCTCTCCGCAGAACTGCGGCGCTACGGACTGCCGTCCCTGCGCGACCGACTGGGCGGCCGGGACCCCGCCCCGGTCATCGACCCGTACACCATCGACCGCTGGGCCGACCGCTACCGCCGCGGCAAGCGCAACCTCGAAGCGGTCTGCCGGGAGTACGGCATCGCACTCGACGCCGCCCACGACGCCTGCGCCGACGCCCTCGCCGCGGCCCGGCTGGCCTGTGCGATAGGCGGCCGCCACCCCAAGATCGCGGCCCTCGGCCCGGCGGAGCTGCACCTGCGCCAGATCGAGTGGTACGCCGAGTGGGCGGCGGACTTCCAGAGCTTCCTGCGCCGCAAGGGCGACGCGACCGCGGTGGTCGACGGCACCTGGCCGCTGAGGGAGCCGGCCGGCGAGACGGCGGGGGAGACCGTCTGAGCACAGGGCACCGCATGCCCTGTGCCCTCCCGAGACCTCTCGGCGAGCCCGCCCTCACACCCGGGGCGGCCCGGGCTCCTGTGCTGCCGGCCCCGCGACGCGCTCGATGCGGGGCTTGGCCAGCCGCTCGTAGTCCGCTCCCGAGATGAGCAGGGAGCGGTCCAGGCGGGCCGCGTTGAAGTACAGCTTCGGCTGGGCCACGACATCCGGGTCGGCGACCACCTCGAGGTCGTCGTCGAAGCTGAACGGCAGAACCGTGCCCGGGACGGCACGGGCCAGCCGCTCGGCCGTGTCCGCGTCGCTGAAACCGACGTAGCGCGCGTCGAACAGCGCCCGGACGGCGTCCAGGTCCACCCGGCGGTCCCCGGGGACGACCGCGAGGACATGACGGGTCGTGCGCCGGTCCACCTTGACCCGCAGCACGATGCACTTCGCGGCCTCGGAGGCCGGGTGCCCGCGCAGCGCGCAGACGGCCTCGGTGGAGCCCTCGGGCTCGTGGTCGATGAGGCGGTAGTCGACGCGGGAGGAGTCGAGCAGGGAGATCAGGTGCCCGTAAGTGTCGTGGTGGGCGGTGCCGTCGTCGGGGCGGTCGGGCATGCGGAGTCCTTGTCGAGGGGGTGGGTCGAGATACGGGACGAGGTGTGTGGCGGGAGGGACGGTGAGGGCAGCGCGGGGTCGGGGCCAGGGTCGGGGCCAGGGTCGGGCCCGGGGTCGGGTGCGGCGCGGTGCGCGCGCTCCACCGCCTGCCCCCAGTACGTGCCGGCGACCATCAGAGCCGCCCCGAGGCCGGTCAGCGCGGTGAGGTGGTCGCCGCCGAGGGCCACGCCGACCGCGACGGCCCACACCGGCTCGGTGCCCAGCAGCAGACTGGCCCGGCTGGCGGACGTGCGCTGCACCGCCCAGGTCTGCGCCAGGAAGGCGAACACACTGCAGAACAGGGCGAGATAGACCAGCTGGGCCCAGGTCGCCGGGTCCGCGTGGACCAGTGTCGGCAGGTCGAGGACGGCGACCGGCAGGAACAGGGCCGTGCCGACGAGGGTCTGCACCGTCGTCAGCTGGAGCGGGCGGACCGCCCGGCCGGCGGTGAGGCGGCCGACCAGGACGACATGCCCGGCCCGGATCACCGCTGCGCCGAGCATCAGCAGATCGCCGAGGCGCGGCGCGTGGAAGCCGTTGCCCGACATCAGCAGCCCGACGGCCAGGACGCACAGGCCGGTCGCGGCGAAGAACGCGGCAGGCGGCGCGCCGCGGTGGCCGCCGCGGTCGAGGAGCGGGGTGAGGACGATGGTCAGGCTGATGATGAGGCCGGCGTTGGCGGCGCTGGTGTGGGCGACGCCGTACGTCTCCACGACCAGGACCGCCGCCTGGGTCACCCCCAGGGGCACACCGGCCCGCAGCTCGTCACGCGCCCACCGGCGAGCCCCGCCCCGCCGGGAGGCGACCAGACCGAGACAGGCGAGCGCGGAGAGGGCGTAGCGGGCGAACAGCACCAGCAGGACGGGCAGCGCGGCCGTCGCCGTCTGGGCGGACAGATAGCTGGAACCCCAGACGAGCGCGACAAGGAGGAGTACCGCATCGGTACGGCGGACGTCGGACACCCGCCTACGGTGCACCGGAAGCTCCATGAAGCCCAGTACCACCTTCTAAAACGATCATTTAGCGGCACTACATCGTCCCTACACTGACGCCATGGACGAACGCCAGTTGCGGATCCTGCGGGAGCTCGGCGAACTGGGCAGTGTCACGGCGGTCGCCGACGCGCTGCTGGTGACGCCGTCGGCGATCTCCCAGCAGCTACGGCTGCTCCAGCGCGCGATCCCGGTGCCGCTCACCGAGCGGCAGGGCCGTCGGCTGGTCCTCACCGACGCCGGACAGGCGCTGGCCGGCGCGGCCGTGGAGGTGGAGACGGCGCTCGCGCGGGCCCGGCACACCGTCGAGGGGTTCCTCGGGCAGCCGGACGCGGAGGTGTCGGTGGCGGCGTTCCACAGCGCGGGCTCCGCCTTCTTCCCGCTGCTGCTGCGCGCGCTCGCCGGGCCGGGCCGGCCGGTGCCGAGGCTCGCCGACGAGGACGTGCCGCAGGAGGACTTCCCGCGCCTGACCAGGGAGTACGACATCGTCCTCGCCCACCGTCTGGAGCACGCCCCGCCCTGGCCGGACACGGTGGCCACGACGACGCTGCTGCGCGAGCCGCTCGATGTCGCCATGCCCGCCGACCATCCGCTGGCCGCCAAGCGCCGCGTCACCCCGCGTGACGTGGCCGACGAACCGTGGATCACCGTGCACGACGGTTTCCCGGTGCTCGCCGTCATCGAGGCCATCGCCGCGGCGGCCGGCCGCCGCCCCCATCTCGCCCACCGCATCAACGAGTTCGCGGTGGTGGCCGAGGCGGTGGCGGCCGGGGGCGGCATCGCCCTGATCCCGCGCTGGACGATGCGCCCGCATCCGGCGCTGGTCCTGAAGCCGCTGAGCGGAGTCCAGGCCAGGCGACACATCGACGCGCTCTACCGCCCCGAACGCACGGCCCGTACAGCCGTCCGCACCGTCCTCACCGAGCTGAGCCACGCCGCGCGCACCATCCGCGACGCGGGGCCATGAGTGCCTGTCGCTCCACAGCGGTAGCGTGATCGGCATGACGGCTGAGGGCGAGGCACTGGTCGGCGGCATGGCGAACGCGGGGGCGGTCTTCCGCCGCGGTGCTCTGGTGGAGCGTCCGGCGCCGCGCAACGCACCCGCCCTGCACGCCTATCTCCTCGCGTTGAAGAAGCACGGTTTCGACGCGGCGCCCACCCCTGTCGGTCTCACCGAGGACGGCCGTGAGCAACTGACCTTCATCGTCGGCGACGTGGCTCTGCCGCCGTTCCAGGACCGGGTGATGACGAGAACCGCTCTGGAGTCGGTGGGGCGCCTGCTGCGGCGCCTGCATGAGACCAGCGCGGCCGTCGGGGTCGACTCCCGTGCCGGTTGGACCGGGGACCTGGCCGACCCGGAGGGCGGAACGATGCTCTGCCACAACGACGTGTGCCCGGAGAACGTCGTCTTCCGTGACGGCCGTGCCATCGCCCTGATCGATTTCGACCTGGCGGCCCCGGGCCGTCCCCTCTGGGACGTCGCCATGACCGCCCGCTACTGGGTGCCGATGCTCGATCCCGCGTCTGCGGCCGGTTTCTATCCCGCGGGGCTGGATGCGCCGGCGCGGCTGCGGATCCTCGCCGACGGCTACGGTCTCTCACCGCGGGACCGCGCCGGCTTGCCCGGCGTCGTGGAGCAGGCCACCGAGGTCTGCCGGGCCTTCGTGGCCCGCCGTGTGGCTGACGGCGACGCGGTCTATGTCCGGGCGCTGGCCGAGCGCGGTGGATGGGAACGCTGGGATCGTGTGCGGACCTGGCTGGCGGAGCGCCGCGAGACGTTCACGGCCGCGTTGCTGGACTGACCGGTCCAGGCGTTCAGGCGAGGAGTTCGGCGAGTTGGGCCATCTCGCTGGGCGGGTCGATCACCGGTTGGATGAGGAGCTCGTCGACGCCTGCCTGTTCCAGGGCGGTGATGCGGGTGCGGAGGTCGTCGCGGGTGCCGACGAGGGCCAGGCTGTTCATCAGCGAGGGAAGGACCAGGTCCCGGTCCTGTGGTGCGATGCGTCCGAGGTAGTTGGGATAGAGCTTGGTGTACCGGTCCGGCGCGGTGGCGGTGGTGCCACGCCGGTCGAGGAGTTGCCGCACCGCCTCGCGTGCGTCGGGGCCGAGTTGCGCGGCGAAGGCGGGGGTGTCGGCGGCGAAGTCCAGCAGCGACAGGACGAGGTGACCGGTCGTGTCCCGGGCCGCGTCGCTGTCGGCGTCCTCGTGGTCGCGCAGCAGGTGGAGCGCGGTGACCACGTAGGAGTTCGGGGGTGAGTCGGGTGAGTCGGGGTCGTGGAGCGTGCCGTGGGCGGATTGGCGGCGGGCGTCGTGCAGCGCGTGCCAGGCGGTGGGGTCGAGCAGGCCGAAGGAGATGAGGCCGGAACCGCGGCGCCCGGCGACGGCGGCGGCTTGGGGCCCGAGCGCGGCCACGACGAACTCGATCGGATCGGTGGTGTTCACCTGCGCCCCGGCGTGCAGGAACCGGATGCCGCGGACCCGGTTCCCCTCGCGGTACTCGGTCGGGCGCCCGGCACACAGGTCCTGGAGTGCCGCGGTGAAGTTCTCCAGCGCGGCCGTCGTGGTCGGCGGCATGCCCAGCGTGCGCCGGGCGGTGTTTCCGGTGCCGACCCCGCAGCTGATCCGGCCCGGTGCCAGGGCATTGAGGCTGGCGAAGGCGCTCGCCGCGGCCGGGGCCGAGCGCAACGCCGGTGAGGTCACGCCGACACCGAGCCGGATACGACGGGTGGCCTTCGCGCACAGGCTCAGGGCGACGAAGGGGTCCCCGTGGACCATCGGGGTGTCATTGACCCAGAAGCTGTGCAGGCCCAACTCCTCGGCCCGCACGGCGAGGTCCTCCACACCGGGCTGCGCGGCGACCACGACGCCTGCACGCATCAGACCTCCAAGGGACGAGGCTCGCATCGAGCCTGCTCATGCTGGCAGGTCCCGGGGCCGAAGCCCATGGCCGTGCCGCCGCCCGCGCAGCCACCAGGACGCGGCGCTTTCCGTCGTAGGCTGAATCCCGCACATGAGGGACAGGAGGCCGAGGTGGCCGAGACGGCGCTGACCGAGACGACGGTGGCCGAGGTGCTGGCCGAACTGGCCGGGCTCGACGACCTGAAGATCCGCGCGGTGAACGAGAAGCACGGCGACGATCACGGTGTGAACCTCGGCAAGCTGCGCGCCCTCGCGAAGCGGCTGAAGACGCAGCAGGAGCTCGCGCGCCGGCTCTGGGCGACCGAGGACACCGCGGCCCGGCTGCTGGCGCTGCTGATCTGCCGCCCGAAGGCGTTCGAGCGCGACGAGCTGGACAGCATGCTGCGCGACGCACGCACCCCCAAGGTGCACGACTGGCTCGTGAACTACGTGGTGAAGAAGAGCCCGCACTCCGAGGAGCTGCGCGTGGCCTGGTTCGCCGACCCCGATCCCGTCGTCGCCGGCGCCGGCTGGGCGCTGACCACCGAACGCGTGGCGAAGAAGCCCACGGGCCTCGACCTCCCGGGACTGCTCGACACCATCGAGGCGGAGATGAAGGACGCCCCGGACCGTCTCCAGTGGGCGATGAACCACTGCCTGGCGCAGATCGGGATCGAGCACGCCGAGTACCGCGGCCGTGCCCTCGCCATCGGCGAGCGCCTGGAGGTGCTCAAGGACTACCCGACGTCCCCGGGCTGCACGTCACCGTTCGCGCCGGTCTGGATCACCGAGATGGTGCGCCGGAAGAACGACACGTAGGCACGGCGCGGTTCGCGCTCAGAACGGATACCACCGCACCGTCTCGTCCCCGTCCCGCAACGACGCCACCCGCCGTTCGAACTCGGCCAACGCCTTCGGATTGCTCGGCGCGTGCTGCGCCACCCAAGCGCAACTCGCCGTCTCCCGCGCCCCGCGCAGCACCGAGCACCCCTCCCACTCCCGGACATCCCAGCCGTACGCCTCGACGAACGACCGGTAGGCCGCCTCGGGCAACCCGTACCGGTCGCGGGAGAGTGCCATGACCACCAGGTCGTGCTCGCGCAGGTCGGCCGAGAAGGTCTCCAGATCCACCAGCACCGGCCCGTCCGGCCCGACATGCACATTGCGCGGCAGCGCGTCCCCGTGGATCGGACCCGGCGGCAGATGCGGAGACAGGGCGGCCGCGGCCGCCGCGAAACCGTCCCGGCGCTCGCGCAGATACGTCGCGTCCGCCGCGTCGACCGCGTCCCCCGCCAGTCGCAGCCAGCGCTCAACACCCCCCAGCAGCTCCCGGGGCGGCAGCGCGAAGGAGGGCGCGGGCAAGGCGTGCACGACCCGTAGCAGTTCGGCCAAATCCCGTGGCTCGGCGGGCCGTACGGAGTCGGGCAGCCGGTGCCACACGGTCACCGGGTGCCCTTCCACCAGCAGCGGCTTCGATTCGGCGGCCCGCACCGCCGGAACGCCCGCCTCCGCCAGCCACGCCGCGATGTCCAGTTCGCGCTGGGCCCGGTCCAGGAGTTCGGCGTCGCGGCCCACCTTGACGACCAGGTCACCGGCGGCGAAGACCGCGTTCTCGCCCAGGGCCAGCAGGTGCGCGTCCCGCGCCGGGCCGGACAGTACTCCCGCCGCGGTCATGACGTCCCGCGCCCGTGCCTCGTCCATCGTCCGCCTCCGTGTCCCGCCCGGCCTGTCCGTCTCGGTATGTATTCCGGTCAGTCTCGCATTTCCACAGGTCGGACCGCGTGCGCGCGGTCTTGACGGGGTACGGCGCCTTCACGACCATGACGAGGCCCACCCGTGCCGTGCAAAGGGGCTGATTCCGTGACATCGGTGACCGAGGCGGAGAGGTCGGTGAGACGCACCCCGGGCGACCGGAAGCAGCGGCGCGTCACGGACCACGGCGCCTGGTTCCTCGTCCTCCCCGCGCTGATCCCGATCCTGATCCTGAGCGTGGGACCGCTGCTCTACGGCATCCTGCTGTCCTTCACCGACGCCCAGTCCGGACGGACCCAGCCCACCCAGTGGATCGGCGGTCTCAACTTCCGGGACCTGCTGCACGACACGCTGTTCTGGGAGTCGTTCCGGATCGGCCTGGTCTGGGCCGTCGGCGTCACCGTGCCACAGTTCCTGCTGGCGCTCGGCCTCGCCCTCCTGCTCAACCAGGACCTGCGGCTGCGCTGGCTGGCCCGCGCCCTCGCGATCGTCCCCTGGGCCATGCCCGAGGTCGTCGTCGGCGTCATGTGGCGGCTGGTCTACAACCCCGACGCGGGCATCCTCAACGAGACGCTCCGCGACCTCGGCCTCGGCGACGGCCGCGACTGGCTCAGCGGACTCGGCACCGCCCTGCCCGCCGTCATCGTCGTCGGCATCTGGGCCGGCATGCCGACCACCACGGTCGCTCTGCTCGCCGGTCTCCAGAACACCCCGCGCGAACTGCACGAGGCGGCCGCCGTGGACGGCGCCGGCGCCTGGCGCCGCTTCCGCACGGTCACCTGGCCCGCCCTGCGGCCCGTCGCCCTGTCCATCACGGCACTCAACCTCATCTGGAACTTCAACTCCTTCGCCCTGGTCTACGTCCTCACCAGCGGCGGCCCCGGCGGCCGCACCCGCCTGCCGATGCTCTTCGCCTACGAAGAGGCCTTCCGCTACGGCCAGTTCGGCTACGCGGCCGCGATGGGATGCGTGATGGTCGCGGTCATCTCGACCCTCCTCGCCGTACTCCTCGTGGGCCGGCTCAGGGGAGGTGACCGGTCATGAGGACCAGCACCGCGGGCCGCGTCGGCCAGTACGCCGCCCTTCTCGCCTACCTCCTCTTCCTCGCCTTCCCCTTCCTCTGGCTGATCTCCACCGCCTTCAAGCCCCCGCGCGAGCTCGGCAGCCTGCACCCCACCTGGATCCCGAAGGACCCCACCCTCGCCAACTTCCGCCAGGCCTTCGACGAACAGCCCCTGCTGCACGCCGCCCTCAACTCCCTGGTCGCCGCACTCGGCGCCGCCCTGATCGCCGTACTCCTCGCGACCCCGCTGGCCTACGTCATGGCCCGCCACCGCACCCGGCTCGCGCGCGCGGCGACCGGCTGGGTGGTCGTCAGCCAGGCGTTCCCGCTCGTCCTGGTGATCATCCCGCTGTTCCTGGTCCTGAAGAACCTGCGGCTGATCAACTCGGTGCCGGGGCTGGTCATGGTGTACGTCGTGTGGGCGCTGCCGTTCGCGCTGTGGATGCTCGTCGGGTACGTCCGCGCGGTGCCGCCCGAGCTGGAGGAGGCGGCGGCGGTCGACGGGGCCGGGCGGCTGCGGACGCTGGTGTCGGTGACGGCGCCGCTGCTCGCGCCGGGGATCGTGGCGACGGCGCTGTTCGCGTTCGTCACGGCCTGGAACGAGTTCTTCTTCGCGCTCGTTCTGCTGAAGACCCCCGAGAAACAGACCCTGCCGGTCGTCCTCACCCACTTCATCGGCGCGGAGGGAGTCGCGGACCTCGGCCCGCTGGCCGCCGCCGCGTTCCTCGCGACGCTGCCCTCGCTGGTGGTCTTCGCGGTCATCCAGCGGCGGATCACGGGCGGCATGCTCGCCGGGGCGGTGAAGAGCTGATGCGTACGAGAGTGCTGTCGACCCTGGTCGCCGTCCTCGCCCTGCTGCTCGCCGGATGCAGCGGCGACGACGGCCGTTCCGGCGGGCGCGTCACCCTGCGCTTCCAGTCACTGGCCTGGCAGGAGGAGTCCGTCGAGGCCAACAAGGAGCTGGTGGAGGAGTGGAACGCGACCCATCCCGACGTCAAGGTCGAGTACGTACAGGGCAGTTGGGACAGTGTCCACGACCAGCTGCTCACCTCCTTCGAGGGCGATGAGGCTCCGGACATCATCCACGACGCCTCGGACGACCTCGCGGACTTCGCGTACGGCGGCTACCTCGCCGACCTGACCGACCTGCTGCCGCGCCGGCTCAAGTCCGACATCCCGCAGCACAGTTGGGACACGGCGACCTTCGACGGCCGGATCTACGGCGTGCCGTTCCTCCAGGAGCCGCGGGTGCTCATCGCCAACGCGAAGTGGCTGAAGGAGGCGGGCGTACGCATCCCGACCCCCGAACGGCCGTGGAGCTGGCCGGAGTTCCGGAAGATCACCGAAGGGCTGAGCGGGGCCGGGAAGTACGGCGTCGCCTGGCCGCTCAAGGAACCCGTCTCCGCCTCCCTCAACCTGTCCCTGTCGGCGGGCGGGCAGCTCTTCCACCGCGGCGCCGACGGCAAGGTCACCGTCCGCTTCGAGGCGGCCGACGAGGTGATGCCGCGCACCGTGCACGACCAGGTCAACGCCGACCGCAGCGCCTCGCCCACCACCCTGGGCAGCGGAGGCTCGGACACCCTGCCCGGCTTCTTCGGCGGCCGCTACGCGATGGTCCCGCTCGGCTTCTCCTACCGCCAGCAGATCGTGCAGCAGGCACCGAAGGGCTTCGACTGGCAGGTGCTGCCCGCCCCGGCGGGCGCCGACGGCCTCACCCAGGGCGTCAGCCCGCAGACCCTGTCCATCGCCGAGGACAGCCCGCACCAGCGGGAGGCCGCCGAGTTCATCGACTTCCTGCTGCGGCCCGAGAACACGGTCCGGCTGGCGCTCGGCGACTGGATGCTGCCCACCGGAACCCAGGCCCTGCAGGACCCCGCCCTGCACACCACCGAGAACGACTGGGCCACCGGCACCGCCCTCGCCGCACACCTGCGCTCGGCGCCCGCCCAGTCGGTACGCGGCTACCCGGAATGGAAGGACAAGGTCGCCACGCCCGCGTTCCAGGAGTACTACAGCGGAGCCATCGGGCTGCGCGAGCTGCGTGAGCGTCTGGAGGACGACGGGAACCTGGTGCTCGCCCGCTACCAGCGCTGACGCGAGCGCCCGGGTAATTCGGTTGTCCGGGTCACCCGGCCACGCCCAACGTGCCGTCCGTGGCAGCGAACAACGCGATCTCCATCTCCGGTCACGGCCGGGGCTACGCGCACTCCGTACGGATGCGCCGCGGCCCCGGAGCCCTGACCGGCCCGGGGAACCACGCCCGCTGATCCCACGCGGAGCCTCTGCTCCCCTCCTTTTCTCCTGTCTTCCGGTCAGGGCCTTCGTCTGCCCTTTTCCCTCTCCACGGAAGCCAAGGACCGCAGTCCATGGCCCGCCCCACCCGCGTATCCCGCGCGCTCTCGCACACCCGGCTGACCGTCCTGACCTGGCCGCGCTACGAGTGGCGGCTGCTCGGCCGCGTCGGGCGGCACGGCTTCCGGCCCGTGCCCCGCGTGGACGCGGGGATCGTACGGATCGAGCGGCGCCGCACTCCGCTGCTCGACACCGCCGCGCAGGCGAGCTGGCGGCCGCTGGTGGAGCTGGGGTTCTCGGGGGTGGGCGGATCCCTGCACGCGTCGTTGCGCCGGGTCCATCCGAGGCGGCGGGTCGACGCGGCGTTCCGTCGGGCGGGCCTCGACGTGAGGGTTGTGGTCGGTGAGGTGCCGCCGGGGGCGTGGCTGGTACTGCACGAGGTGCTGGCGCCGTGACACGCGCGGTGCCGGCGCGGCGACACACGGGCTACCGGCGCAGCGATACACGGGCCACCGGCACAGCGACACACGGGCCACCGGCACCGCGAAACCAACTTGCACGAGACGTATCGTCTCGTTTAACCTCGCTTCCATGACCACCCCCGCTCACATCGCCATGTTCTCCATCGCCGCCCACGGCCACGTGAACCCCAGTCTCGAAGTGATCCGCGAGCTCGTGGCGCGTGGGCACCGCGTCACGTACGCGATTCCGCCGGCCTTCGCCGAGAAGGTCGCCGAGACCGGTGCCGAGCCGAAGCTCTGGACCTCCACGCTGCCCGGCCCCGACGCGGACCCGGAGGCCTGGGGGAGCACCCTGCTGGACAACGTCGAGCCGTTCCTGGCCGACGCGATCCAGGCCCTGCCGCAGCTGGCCGAGGCGTACGAGGGAGACGAGCCGGACCTCGTCCTGCACGACATCGCCTCCTACCCGGCCCGCGTCCTCGCCCACCGCTGGGGCGTCCCCGCGATCTCGCTCTCCCCGTGCATGGTCGCCTGGGAGGGGTACGAACAGGAGGTCGCCGAGCCGATGTGGGAGGAGCCGAAGAAGACGGAGCGCGGCCGGGCCTACTACCAGCGCTTCCAGGCGTGGCTGGAGGAGAACGGCGTCACCCAGCACCCCGACCCGTTCACCGGACGCCCCGACCGCTCCCTCGTCCTGATCCCGAAGGCGCTCCAGTGGAACGCCGACCGGGTGGACGAGTCCGTGTACTCGTTCGTGGGCGCCTGCCAGGCCGACCGCACGGCCGACGGCGACTGGACGCGTCCGGCGGACGCCGAGAAGGTCGTGCTGGTCTCCCTCGGGTCGGCGTTCACCAAGCAGCCCGCCTTCTACCGGGAGTGCGTGCGTGCCTTCGGCGACCTGCCCGGCTGGCATCTGGTGCTCCAGGTCGGCCGACACGTCGACCCCGCCGAGCTGGGCGACGTACCGGCCAACGTCGAAGTGCGCTCCTGGGTCCCGCAGTTGGCGATCCTCAAGCAGGCCGACCTGTTCGTCACCCACGCCGGGGCGGGCGGCAGCCAGGAGGGCCTGGCCACGGCCACCCCGATGATCGCGGTTCCGCAGGCCGCGGACCAGTTCGGCAACGCCGACGTGCTCCAGGCACTCGGCGTCGCCCGCCACCTCCCGACGGACGAGGCCACCGCCGAGCTCCTGCGCGAGACGGCCCTCGCGCTCGTCGACGACCCCGAGGTCGCCCGGCGTCTGAAGGACATCCAGGCGGAGATGGCCGGGGAAGGCGGGACGCGCCGGGCCGCCGATCTCATCGAGGCCGAGCTGACGGCTCACCCCGTGGCGCGGGACGAAGCGGGGTGAGTGGTGCCGATGGCCGCCTCGATGGCGTGGATCGCGCGAGCCGGGTCCGGCAGGTAGAGGTCCCACAGCTCCACGGAGCCGCCCGTGCCGACGGCCACGCTCCGACCGTCCGGGCTGAACGCCACCGCCACGGGTGACCGGCCCGGCAGGCTGATCCTGGCCCGACCGGTGGCGAGGTCCCAGAGGCGGACCCCTCCGGCACCGGCCGTGGCCAAGGTCCGCCCATCGGGACTGAACTACTCGTCGTACACCTTCATGGCGGACTTCCGGCGGGAGCTGATGCCGCAGTTCAGCACCAGCCGGTACGGCATCATGGTGTTCTTCCTGGTGAGCGGCTACATCGTGCCCGCCTCCGCCTCCGCCTCCGCCTGCACCGGCGGTCCGCGGCGACCGCCCTCCTCCTGGCCGTGCTCGCCGCCGTGAGCGTGGCGGCTGGGGTCGTGCTGCCGCCCTCTGCCCTGTCCGGGCTGGTCGGCACCGGCCCGCTGATCGTGTTCGCCTCGATCGCCATGGCGGTCGCCCTGTGCTGTGCGAGCGCCACGTCACCCGTACTGCGGGTGTCCGGGGGCGTGTTGGGCGGGGTGTCGGCGTTCGTCCTGGTCGTGTTCAACGGCACGGTCCCGCTGTGGGAAGGCCTGGTGATCCTCGCGGTGATGTTCCTCGGCACCGCCGTCCACCGGGCCACCTCGGATGCTGAGCGGACTGGGCACGATCAGCTACTCGGTCTATCTGACCCATCCGGTGCTGCTGGCCGTGGTCGACAGCACGGTCGGCCGCCGCCAGGACGATCTCCTGCCCGAAGTGGCGTTTTTCGTCGTGCCGTTGCCGCTGTGCGTGCTGACCCATCGCTACGTCGAAGTACCGGGCCAGACCTGGGGCCGCAGGCTGGCAGGCCGCGTACGGCCGCCGTGACATGCGCGGCGGGGCCCGCCGACTCCGGGGGGAGTCGACGGGCCCCGCTTGTCGGGCGGACGGGCTCAGACAGGCACCCGCTCACCCTCGTCGTCCCGAGCCGCCTTCCGTGTCACGGCCTCCGGTGCCTCGTCGTGCGTCAGGTCCGGCAGCCGGTGCAGCCACTTCGGCAGATACCAGTTGTGCTCGCCCAGCAGCGCCATCACCGCCGGGAGCAGCACACCCCGGATGATCGTGGCGTCGATCAGCACGGCCGCCGCGAGGCCGACGCCCATCTGCTTCATCGACTGCATGGACAGCGTGCCGAAGATCGCGAACACGGCGACCATGATGACCGCGGCACTGGTGACGACCCCGGCCGTGGTGACCACACCGTGCTGGATCGCGTCCTTCGTCGTACGGCCGCGCAGCCGCGCCTCGCGGATCCGGGAGACCACGAACACGTGGTAGTCCATCGACAGGCCGAAAAGGATCACGAAGAGGAACAGCGGCAGCCACGTGATGATGGCGCCGACGCCCTCCGCGCCCACCAGGGACGCGCCCCAGCCGTGCTGGAAGACGGCGACGAGGATGCCGTACGCGGCGCCCACCGACAGCAGGTTCAGCACGATCGAGGTGACGGCGACCGTCAGCGAGCGGAACGACAGCAGCATCAGACCGAAGGCGAAGACGACGACGAACGCGAAGACCGGGATGACGGCTCCGGCCAGCTGGTCGTTGAAGTCCTTCGACCCGGCGACCTGCCCGGTGATCGGGGCCTCGACACCCTCCACCTTGCCGAGCGTGGCCGGCCGTACCTCGTCGCGCAGCTTGTCCAGACTCACGCCCGCCTTGTCGAGGTCGGAGCCGCCGACCAGCGGGACGTACACGAAGGCGATGTTCTGCTCGTCGTGCAGCTTGATCTCCACCGGGCCGCGCGAGGCGCCCGAACTGATCGCCCGCTCGCGGAAGTCGGCGAGCGCGGACTTCACCTCGGGGGAGTTGATGTCGTTCGCCTTCACGACCACCTCGGCCGGCTCGGAGCCGCCCGGGAAGGCCTCGTTGAGCCGGTTGTACGTCTGCACGATCGGCAGCGAGCCGCCGAACTCCTTGTCCAGGGTGAGCTGCTGGGTCTTCATGCCGAGCGCGGGCGCCGCGATGGCCAGCAGCGCACCGGCCGCGACGGCGACCGAGACGACCGGCCGGGCGAGCACGCCCTTCAGTACGGCCGTCCAGAACCGGCTCTCCCGGTTGCCGCGCCCCCGGCCCCGGCTCCGCTTGCTCTGCGGGTGCAGGAAGGGGATCCTGCCCTTCTCGACCCGCTCGCCGAGCAGCGACAGCAGCGCCGGCAGCACGGTCACCGACCCGACCATGGCGACCGCCACGACCATCAGCGAGGCCAGACCCATCGCCTCGAACTCGGCGAGCCCGGTGAACAGCATGCCCGCCATCGCCACGCACACCGTGACACCGGAGACGATGATCGCCCGGCCACTGGTGGCGGCGGCGACCCTGAGGGCCGTCTGCGCGTCCCGGCCGGCCTCGCGCTCCTCACGCTCACGGCGCAGATAGAACAGGCAGTAGTCGACGCCTACGGCCAGGCCGACCAGCAGCATCACGGAGTTGGCGGTGTCGCTCATCGGCATGACGTGGCTGACGAGGCCCATCAGGCCCATCGTCGCCATGATCGCGGTGACCGCCAGCAGCACCGGCAGCAGAGCCGCCACCAGCGCGCCGAAGGCGATCAGCAGAATGCCGAGGGCCACCGGCACCGCGGAGTACTCGGCCTTCTGGAAGTCGTCCCCGAACGCGTCGTCGAACGTCTTCGTCATGCTCGCGCCGCCGATCTCCTCGATCCGCAGCGACTCGTGGTCCTTCTGGACGTCCCCGACGGCCTTCAGCACGGGCTCCACACGCTCGCCCGCCGTGTCCGCCTCGCCGCGCATGTCGAACTGCACCAGCGCGCTGCGGCCGTCCTTCGAGATCGTCCGGGTGTCGTACGGCGACGTCACGTCCGTGACCTCGCCGGTGCCCTCGACCGCCTTCACGACCGCGGTGACCGCCGACCTGAACTCGGCGTCCGTGGCCTTGAGGCCGCCGTCCCTCGCCTGGATCAGGACGGTCTCCCCGGCCGGCTCGTCGATCCCGGCGTCCTCGACGATCTTGGCGGCGGTGTGCGTCTCGCCCTTCAGCTGGTCGCTGTCCTTGACGTCGACCCGGCCCGCCGCCGAGCCGAGCCCCATCGCCAGGACGACGAACAGCACCCAGATGCCGACGGCAGCCCATCGATGGCGGGCGCTCCAGCCGCCTGCGCGGGCGGCGAGCCCCCGCACTCGCGTGTCTCCGTTCCCCATGACGGGCTTGCCCCCTTGATTGCGGTGGCGGCCCCCTGCCGCCCCCTTTCGTTTCGAAGGTATGGGCCGGATAAAGCCATCTCGTCGTGCTTCCCGGTGAAGTACGGCGGCCGGAACTCATCCGCTCGGCCACCGCCCTCTCCCCACTGGGGAGGACGAAGGTCCCCTACATCTATCGGGGCGATGAGGTTGTGCTTTGTACTGACCGCTAAGTAACTTACGGCTCCGGGCCGTCGTGCCCACCCCCACGGGGCACGACGGCCACGACAGCCCGGCCACTGTCAGTGGGCCGCCTTAAGGTGGCCGGATGACGACGACGTATGCGGCGCTGCTGCGCGGAATCAACGTGGGCGGCAGCAGAAAAGTCCCGATGGCCGACCTGCGCACCCTCCTGGCCGGCCTCGGCCACGGCGGCGTACGCACCTACCTCCAGAGCGGCCAGGCGGTCTTCACCGCCGACCACGGCGACGAGGACTCCCTGGCCGCCGAGCTCACGTCGGCGATCGAGAAGCAGTTCGGCTTCGCCGTGGACGTCATCGTGCGCGACCACGCCTACCTCCGGGCCGTCGCCGACAACTGCCCCTTCCCGGCAGCCGAGTTGGAGGCCAAGCAGCTCCATGTCACCTACTTCTCCGCCCCGGTCGACGCCGGCCGCTTCGCGGAGATCGACCAGCCCGCCCACCTCCCGGAGGAGTTCCGCCTCGGCGACCGCGCGCTGTACCTCTACGCCCCGGACGGCCTCGGCCGCTCCAAGCTCGCCGAAATCCTGTCGCGGCCCCGGTTCAACAAGGGTTTGATCGCCACCAGCCGCAACTGGAACACCGTCGTGAAGCTCGTGGAGATGACAGGTGACTGACCATGATCCCGCCGTGCAGGCGGCCATCGAGGGCGAACTGAGGCTCCTGGACCCCGAAGTCCGCAGCTCGCCCGAACCGCTCGGGGCGCTGCTGCACCCCGACTTCCACGAGTTCGGTTCCTCGGGGAGGCGCTGGGACCGGGCGACGACCCTGGCCCGTCTGCCGGTGGACACCGATCCGTCCGACCCCGAGGACCGGTACGTCGTCACCTCCGAGATCCGGGGCGTCCGGCTCGCACCCGACGTCGTCCACCTGACCTTCGACACGGAGTACGGCGGCCGGCACGCCCACCGCAGCTCGCTGTGGCGCCGGACGGCCGAAGGATGGCAGATGTACTTCCACCAGGGGACGCCCTTCAGTGCCGAGGAAGCGTGACCTCGCGCAGACCGAAGGAGGGCGACTTGGAGAGGATCTCGCGGGGCGGCGCCAGCCGCGGCTGCGCACACAGGCGCCGTACGTCCTCGTCGGTGTGCGCGGCGGCCACGGCGTCCAGGAGCGCGAGGTCGCCGTCCGACAGCGACACGTCACCGAAGCCCGCCAGAGGCTCCCAGCCGTCCCAGGGCAGCGTCTCCACGCCACCCCGGCACGCCAGGTCGAGGACGAGACTGCCCCGCACGAACCACATCCCGCGCAGCGCCCCGTCACTCCAGAACCCGAACGTCCCCGGATCCGCCGCCCCGCCCCGGCACGCCCGCCACGCGTCGCCCGCCACGAGAAACCGGTCGCGCGGCACGTCCAGCGGATCGAAGCCGAGATCGCCGTAGGCCGGATGCAGGACCTGTGGGTCGACCAGCCGCCAACTCCCGTCCGGCAGCCGGTACTCGCTGACCCAGTGGTCCTCGTGGAAGCCGTCCACGAAGTAGGTGCCGAAGCCACCCCGCACCCGCGCGGGCGTCCCCGTGGCCCGCAACAGCGACACATGCAACAGCGCGAAGTCCCGGCACGTCCCCACGAACCGCTCCTCCGGCTTCCGCGCCTCGGTCAACGGAGCGTCCCGGCGCTCACGCAGGACCCGCAGGATCTCGGTGACGTACCGGGACTCGGCGTCCTCGCGCAGCCGTTCCTCGGGGATGGCGTAGCCCAAACGCCTCCCGTCCCCCTGATGGATCATCACGTTCCGTACCACGAGGGCGAGTCCGCGCGGATCGCTCGGCAGCCCACTGATGTCCAGCTCCCCGGGATCGCTGTAAGGCGTCTGCCGCGAGTAGAAGTCGTCGTCCATGCGGGGAACCCTCAAGCCTGCCCCAGGGGCAAGGTCAACCCCGTGGACGGGTGTGCGAGGCTCGTCGTATGCGCTACATCATCATCGGGGCAGGAGCGGTCGGCGGTGTCATCGGCGGACGGCTCGCGGGCTCGGGGCGCGACGTCGTCCTGGTCGCGCGGGGCGCGCACTTCGAGGCCCTACGGGACCACGGGCTGCGGCTCAGGGTGCCGGAGGGCGAGCTGACCCACCGGCTGCCCGTCGTCGACGGCCCCGCCGCGCTCGGGGAGCTCCGCCCCGACGACGTCCTCGTCCTCGCCGTCAAGACCCAGGACAGCGTGGCCGCGCTACAGACCTGGGGCCCGGCCCCGGTGACGGGCGGCGGCACGGCCGCGGAGCGACTCCCGCTGGTCTGCGCACAGAACGGCGTCGAGAGCCAGCGCCTGGCCCTGCGCCTCTTCCGCCGGGTCTACGGCGTCTGCGTCTGGCTCCCGTCGACCTACATCGAACCCGGCGTCGTCTCCGCGGCCGGCCGCCCCCTCACCGGCATCCTCCACCTCGGCCGCCACCCCCACGGCACCGACGAGACCGCCCGCCTCATCGCCGCCGACCTGGAGAAGTCGCACTTCGAGGCACCGGTCGTGGCAGACGTGGCCCGCTGGCAGTACGCCAAGCTGCTGGCCAACCTCGGCAACGCCCTGGAGGCCGTGGCCGGCCCCGTCGACAGCGAGGAGGCCGCGGCGCTGTTCCAGCGCGTCCGTGCCGAGGGCGCCGCCGTACTCGACGCCGCCGGGATCGCCTACGCCGACGCCGAGGAACAACGCGCGGTACTCGGCGACAAGGTCACCCTCGTCCCCCTCCCCGGCACCCCCCGCGGCGGCGGCTCCTCCTGGCAGTCCCTCACCCGAGGCACCGGCACCATCGAGGCCGACTACCTCAACGGCGAAATCACCCTCCTGGGCCGCCTCCACGGCGTACCCACCCCCCTGAACGAACTCCTCCAGCGCCTCGCCAACACCTTCGCGCGGGAGCGGCGGGCGGCGGGGTCGATGCCGGTGGGGGAGTTGGTGGGGCTGGCCGAGGAGGCGGTTACCGGGAGGCGAGGGCCTCGGCCACCGCAGAGTGCTTGAGATAGTCGAGCACGTTGTGCGGCCACACCGGCGCGATGTTGATCTCGGGAAGCTCTTCCACGCCGGAGAATACCCGGGCCAGCTCCCCTTTTGGGATGGCCACGAAGTCACCGACATCGGCGATGTTGTGCCAACGCCGCACGTTCGGCGGCTTCGTACCGCGGCCCTCCGATGGAAGAGGGTCGAGCCGGTGGAAGATCGCGTGCGGCAGGGCCAGCGGGGAGCCCAACGTCAGGAACAGCCGTACGTCGAGTTCTTCCGATAGTTCGTGAAGCGTCTCGTAGGCGACCACGCTGCCCAGGGAATGGGCGATGACGATGTCCGGGCGGTGACGGAGCATCGCCTTGCGCACCCGCTCGCGCACGGCGGTACGACCGGCGGCGAAGTAGCGGGTCACCTCCGGAAAGAAGAGCCTGACCGTCTTCTCGACCAAGGCCGGGTTCTGCCCGGTCCGTTCGGCGACCTTGCCGCAGACCCAGCGTAGCCACCCGGTGGCGTGGCCCTGCGTTCCGGCCAGGTCCACGTCCCAGGCCAGGGCCCACTGCTCGACCAGTGCGAGTGCGTCGTCATCGAGTTCGCCGCTCTGCTTCTGGCTGCGGAGAAGGTCGGCATAGTAGGCCGTCTCGAGCTGGAGGGCCGTGGCGTTCGGCCCCAGGGCGGCGAGCCAGTCCGTGCGCAGACGGACACTGCCGTCGTACGGGGTGGTGTCGGCGGCCTTGTAGTTGCGAACGCCATGGACGCCAAGGACCCGGGTCATGGTGAGAGTTCCTCCGATGCGGGATCGGTGCAGTGATAGACCGCGAGGGTGCCGCGGAGTCCTACGAAGAGTTTGTCCGGGCCGGCGAAGGCAAGGGATTCGGCTGACTGCGGCAGTGGAATGCGCGCTGTGAGACGCAGAGTCCTCGAATCCCAGACTCTGATCGAATTGGTTCCTGACGAAAATTCGTCCAGACTCACCGCGAACCGATGGCCGTCGGGAGAGAAAGCGAGAGCCTGCACACTGCTTGGTCTTCCGTTGACGCGTATGGCTTGGGCGGCGTCGGAGAGTGGGACCGCCTCCATACGTATGACATGGATGGTGCCTTGGTAACCGACGGCCACGAGCATCTGACTGTCGGGGGAGAAGTAGAGATCCGGGTTGGGCATCGCCTTGCCGAGCCAGACGCGTGCTACCTCATTGCCCTTGATGGCGTCCCGGAGTGTGAGCCACTGCTCGTCCTCGCCGATGGCCGCGACAAAACGGCCGTCGGGTGAGGCAGTCGCATCACCCGAAGCGAACTCCGTGAGCTCGGGAACGACCCGCTCTTCTGTCACGCCCTTCCAAAGACGCAGTCGGCCATCGCCGGAGCTGCTCATCAGGAGAGACTCCTTGACCGGGTGGAAAGCGAGCCCGTAGACCGCGGTGCCGCCTACGACAAGGCGGTTGACCGTCTCTCCCGACGCCACGTCAATGACATGGATGACATTCTCGATATCGACGGCGAGCAAGGATCCGTCCGCCGATACGGCCAGAGAATGGTTCGGGTAGCCGTCAAACGGGATGCGATGCGTCTCTTCGAGACTCTCGCAGCAGCGCAGCACGATGCTGTCATCGTGCAGCGAGGCGAGACGACCGGCCCGGTCCGAGAACGCGATGGCCCAGGTCGGCTCGGACTGGAGAGGAACTGGCTCCCAGCCCCGTGTCTTCCACAGGAGCAGACGTGACGGGCCGACCATGGCCAAGAGACGTCCGTCGGGGCTGAATTCCGACATTCCGCTTTTTTCGCTATCCGACAGCCGGGTCGCCCGGTGGGGGGTGTCTCCAGTGAGATCCCAGACGGACGCCTCCAGTTCACTGCTGGTGACGGCAAGCCAACGACTGTCGGGTGAATAAGCGAGTGAAGTGACCGGCCCTGTCTGGGAGTCCCACGGTTTCCCGACGAGAACCCGGTTGCGGATGTCCCAGAAGTGAATGTTCCGGGTCCATGCCCCAGTGGCGAAGGCGAGGCGCGTGCCGTCCGGTGAGAACGCGATGCTGTTGGCCTGCCTGCGGATCGGCGGGGCTGCCTTGTGCCAGGTCTCCGTTTCCAGGATCCGTACGTCGTTGTACGTCGAGGTCGCGATCAAGGCGCCGTCAGGAGAGAAGACCATGCCACGGGCATAGGAACCGCCGGTGTCGATGTACCGGTCACTGGAGTCCACTCGACCGCCCGTCGCCCACAGGAGCGCGTGTGCCGCTTCCTGCGGCTGGAAGGCAACGTCTCTTGCGATGCCGGCGAATCGATTCCGATGCTCCCGCAGATCCAGACGATCGGCGTCCAGGACGAAGATGGAGGCCCGGTCGGAGGCGCTTCTGGTTCGTCCGTGCGCCCGCCATGACGCGCTCACGAGACGGAGGTACTCAGCGGCCAGGTCCGAGTGGCAGAGGTCGATCGCCCGGTGGTCCTGGTTCGGATCGAAGCTGATCAGAAAGTACGGATCGGTGAGGAGAGCCTCGGCGTGCTCGACGGACTCGGCGGCTGTCACATGGCCCAGTGCGTGCTGGAGTACGTAGGGCTCGGCCGCAAGCCAGCCGTCGGAAGGCCGGCTGGCGGATCCCGCCAGGAAGGGGCCGACGATCTCCGCCAACAACTGCCGTTCGAGATCGAGGCTTTGCCGGGCGTCCAGAGGGTCGCGGCCCAGCGGGTGATCGCGGAGGTAGTCCGCCAGACCCTGCTGGAAGATCCGGTACAGGGTCTTGCTCTCGCGATCCACTCCGGTGCGCAGAAACGGGGAGGCCTCCCGCAGGGTCGCCTCGAAGTCCTTGTCCGTCATGTCGTCGGCGTGCAGCACCTTGAGACAACGCCGCAGCGTGACACGTGGCATGCCATTGCCCTTGGCGCGAGCGATGATCGCGAGGACGGCGCGCAACGCCGGGAACTCGCCGCGACGCGTGGTCAGCACCGCCTCCAGCAGATCGGGAAGATTCGCCGACGCTCCCTTCGCGTAGGCCTCCGCGGCGCCTTCGTCCAGCGGTGGATGGGGGAGCGTCATCAGGTAGTGGATGTACAGTCCCGCCAGCAGAAAGGGACCCCACTGGCTGTGCGGCCGCAGATTCCGGACGATTCCCTGTGCGCCCAGCTTGGCCAGCGTTTCCACGAACCTGGCGGAAGCGCCCGTGGCGTAGGGCTCGCCGGTCCTCAACAGCCTGGTGATGTACCGGCGTACGTCCTCCTCGACCGCGCCCGGATCGGCGGTGTCCAGGTCGATGGCCTCGCCGGTGACTTCCTCCATCCCGTTGAAACCGGCCAACGCGTCGATGACCTCGTGCCGCCCGCCCAGCAGGATCCTGCACGGAGAGGCCTCCGTGACATCGCACTGCTCCTCCGGAACGAGGAGATCGGCCACCAGTTGGAGGACGGCGTCCGGATCGGTGCTCTCATCGACGGCATCGAGCACGATGAGACGGTTCTTCTGTTCCCGTCCCAGAGCCGTACGCAGCAGCCCGGAAGTCCACGTGCGCGAGTCCCTGTCCGGGTCGGTCTTGGCCGGGAGGCCGTCCTGCTGCTCGCCGGGGGCGCCGTCCTCCTCGTCCTCCTTGGGCAGTTCGAGTCCTGACATCCCCGCGATCGTGTCGATGACCTGCTGCGCGGAGCGCTGGCGGGCGTGGACGGCGACGACGCCGGGGACCTCGGGAAGCGTGGGATCGGCGATCTCCCACTGCTCGTGGAAGGGACCGCGCAGGCTCGGATGGGCGGCACACGCGATGACACCCAACAGCCCGGACTTCCCGGCGCCGGCCGCGCCCGACACGGTGAGCAGCGGGCTGCGGCTCGCCTGCCACGCCATGTAGCGCTTCAGTTCGGCCGTCCGGCCGGAGAAGAACGCGGCGCCACTGGTGGCGGAGACGAGGCCGCGCCCGGAGGCCCGATCGTAGAAATAGGTCCAGTCGTCGATCTCCTCGCCTGCCGCCATGCGCGCGCCCAGGTCCTTGCGCAGCTCTTCCTGGCCGGGTACGTAGCCCAGGGAGCTGCGTCGCGCATGGATCTGCTCGGACGTCAGCCCCGCAGTCCGCGGATTCAACAGGAACGGCCAGTCCCCGTCTCCCTGTTCCAGACTGAAACCGACGGACATGCGCCAGGTGGAACTCTCTCGCCGGCCGACCCTGACGAGTTCTTCCACGAAGCTCGTGAACCTGACCGCTCCTTCGGTCAGGGTGAAGTCATAACCTCGCAGCCGGTCCAGCGCCGTGGCGATCCAGTGGCTGAACTTGCCCTGCTCCGCGGGAACGCTGCTGACGACAGAGCCGAGTGCCCACACCCCCCGGCCGGCGCCGAGTTCGGAAATCGGCTGCCGCCCTGTTGCCGCCCCGGCCGAGCATGTGTCCACCAAGAAGACGATCCGACGCCGGTCGCCGCCCCGCTCGACCTCCTGCTGCGCCTTCTCGATCCACCGGTCCACGTCGACTCCGCGGTTGTCGCGTGCGACGAAGGACAGGCGACCGCTGCGATCGGTACGGCCGTGCCCGATCAGATGCACGACGGTCACATCGGCGGGCTGCTGTTCGTCGATGAGCCACCGCCGTAACAGGGCCTCGATCTCGCCTTCGGTCTGGTTCACCGAGGGTTCGGGGACACCCGCGCCCAACTGCTCGAAGGCCCGGCAGACTTCGTCCATCCGCTCGGTGACGAAGCCAAGCTCCTCCTCGGCCTCGCCGTCGAAGCTCCCCACTCCGATGGACAACACCAAGACGCTGTGAGCGCCGCCGCGCTCCCCCGAAAACTCCAACACGTCTCCCGCACGCATCAGTGGGCGCAACACCGTGGTCGCGACCGGGCAGGCCCGGCACGACCTCCTGACGCTACAGGATCGGACCTGCCGAGGTCCCTGCAATGCCGGGTCCGCTGCCCTGAGGACGGGAATCGCTCAAGCAGACGACCTCTCAGGCCCCGACCGCCGCCAGCACCGGCACCCGAGCCGCCTCGTACCGCTCCACCAGTACCCGAGCCACCTCCGGCGCCGCCCCGAGCACGTCCGCCAGGACATCCGCGTCGGCCGCGCCGCGCGCGATCCGGTCCGGGAGGAAACCCGGGGCCAGTACGTACGGCGCCACAGCCACCCGCTCGCAGCCGAGCGCCCGCAGCTCCCGCACCGCGTCCTCGGTGCGGGGAAGGGATGCGGAGGCGAACGCAGGCCGCACGGCGCACCAACCGGTGTGCCGCCACTCCCGCGCGATTGCTGCGATCACCGCGTTCGCCTCCGGGTCGGAGGACCCCGCCGAGGCCAGCACGACCCCGGTCGAGGACTTGTCGGCGGGGCTCAGGCCCGCCTCGTACAGACGCCGTTCCAGGGAGGAGAGGAGCAGCGGGGACGGACCCAGCACCTCCGCCTGGCGGATCCGGAGCTGCGGCGGCGCGTCCCTCAGCACGGCCGGGATGTCCGCCTTCGCGTGGAAGGCGCGCGTCAGCAGCAGCGGCAGGGCCACGACGTCACGGACGCCCTCCGCGGCCAGCGACTCCAGCACGCCCGGCACGGACGGGATGTTGAAGTCGAGGAAGCCGGTCTCCACCCGCACGTCCGGTCGCAGCGAGCGCACCCGGCGTACGAGGGCATGCACGGTCGCGGCATGCCGCGGGTCGCGGCTGCCGTGGGCGATGACGAGGAGAACCGGCTTCTTGAACAAAGGACTCAGCTCCTTGCCAGCAGACCGCGACTGCGCAGCACCCACCGCTCCAGCGGGCTGAAGATCAGCAGGTCGATCGCGATGCCGACGACGAGGATCAGGAAGATGGCCAGGAACACCTGGGACATGCTGCTGTTGGTGCGCCCCTGCTCCAGCAGCTGACCCAGCCCGATGCCGAGATCGGGCGAGGTGGCGATGATCTCGGCGGCCATCAGGGACCGCCACGAGAACGCCCAGCCCTGCTTCAGACCGGCCAGATAGCCGGGCAGCGCGGCCGGCATCACGATGTGCCAGGTGCCCTTCAGCCCCGTCGCGCCCAGCGTGCGGCCCGCCCGCAGGAACAGCGGCGGCACCTGGTCGACGCCCGACACCAGGCCGTTGGCGATCGAGGGGACCGCGCCGAGCAGGATCACGGCGTACATCATCGAGTCGTTCAGGCTGAGCCAGATCACGGCCGGCGGCACCCAGGCCACCGACGGGAGCGACTGCAGACCCGACAGGATGGGCCCGATCGCCGCCCGCACGAACCGCACCCGCGCCACCAGCAGGCCCAGCGGCGTACCGATCGCCAGCGCCAGCAGGAAGCCCATCAGGCCGCGCGAGACGGACGTCCAGATGTAGTCGAACAGCGTGCCCTGCAGCCAGGACTGGCGTACTTCGCCCCACACGTCGGACGGCGAGGGCAGCTTGTAGTCGGGCGCGACCTCGGCCCACACCAGGATCTGCCAGACCGCCAGCACCAGCGCGACGGCGACGACCGGCGGCAGGACCTTCTGGGTCAGGGTGCGCCGGAACGGCGTACGGCCCGTCTGGACCGTTTCCAGGGCGTCCAGGCCCGCCTCGACTCCGTCGAGATCGCTGCCGTCCTTGGCGACGCTCGTCTCAGTGCTGGCCATGACGGCGGATCTCCCCACGCAGTTCTTCGGTGATCTCCCGCGACAGCTCCGCC
>NZ_KQ948928.1:516427-650158 GCF_001514235.1 Streptomyces caeruleatus
CCGCGAACGGCTCGTCCATCAGCAGCAGCCGGCTGTCCTGCGCCAGCGCCCGCGCCATGGCGACCCGCTGCCGCATCCCACCCGACAGCTCGTGCACCCGCTTGCCGTACGCGCCCTTCAGCCGGACCAGTTCGAGCAGCTCCTCGGCCCGCTCGCGCCGCTCGGCCTTGGCGACCCCCCTGAGCTTGAGGGCGAGTTCGATGTTCTTGCCCGCGGTCAGCCACGGGAACAGCGCGTGCTCCTGGAACATCAGCGCCGGCCGGCCGTCGGTCGTGATGCTGCCCGCGCTGGGCCTGTCCAGCCCGGCGACCAGGTTCAGCAGCGTCGACTTGCCGCAGCCGGACGCCCCGAGGAGGGTGACGAACTCGCCGGGAGCGACATCGAGCGTGATGTCGTCCAGGACGAGCTGCTGTCCGGCGGGGCCGGCGAAGGACTTCGAAACGTGGTCGATACGCGCGGCGTGCTCCACGGACGCATCCGTGTCGGCGGCCTTGGCGAGGGCGGTAGCCATGGTCGTCACCTCCTGGGGAACTCGCTCAATCCGGAAACGGGACTTACTCGACGCCGAGCCCGGCGTCGTCGACCTCGGGTTCGCCCTCGGCCTTGAGGACCCTGTTCAGCGGTGTCAGGTCGTAGATGCCGGTCAGGTCAGGCTTCTGCAGCAGGCCCGCCTCGACCGCGTGCTTCGCCTCGGTGTCGAGCGTGGCCGCCAGCGGGTCGTCGGTGACCTGGATGGACTGCCACGCCGGGTCGAGCACGGCGGCCGGCAGCGCCTTGCCGGTGTCGGCCTTCAGCTGCGCGTTCGCCGCGGCCTTCGCCTTCTCCGGGTTGTCGTCGATCCACCGGTTGGTCCGCACGGAGGCGCGCAGTACGGCCTCGACTGCCTCGGGGTGTTCCTTGAGGAAGTCCTGCCGCACGATGACGTTCGTGATCACGAACTTCTTGTCCGGCCACAGGTCGGCCTCGTCCAGCAGCACCTTGCCGCCCTCGGCGACCAGCTTCGACGCCGTCGGCTCCGGCACCCACGCGCCGTCGATCGAGCCCGACTTGTAGGCGTCCGGCGTGATCTTGTTGTCCGTACGGACGACGGACACATCGCCCTTGCCGCTCTCCGCGTCGACCTTCCAGCCCTGCTCGGAGACCCAGTTGAGGAATGCCACGTCCTGGGTGTTGCCGAGCTGCGGCGTGGCGATCTTCTTGCCCTTGACGTCCTTCAGGGACTTGATCTTGTCCGGGTCGACGACGAGCTTCACGCCGCCCGAGGCCGAACCGGAGACGATCCGCAGGTTGGTGCCGTTCGACTTGAGGTAGCCGTTGATGGCGGGGGAGGGGCCGATCCAGCCGATGTCGATGGACTGGGAGTTCAGCGCCTCGATCTCCGACGGCCCCGCGTTGAACGTGGCGTACTCCGCCGTCGTGCCGCCCAGCTCCTTCTGGAACAGCCCCTCGTGCCGCCCGACCAGCGCCGTGGCGTGCGTGAGGTTCCCGAAGTAGCCGATCCGCACCGAGTCCAGACCGTCGACCTTGGCCGCCCCGGCGACGGCGTGCTCCGTGTTCTCCTTGGCCTGGGAGCCGTAGCCGCAGGCCGCGAGGGCCAGCAGCGGCAGCGCGGCCAGGACCGCGAACGTCCGTCGCAGGGCGGGAGTGGCAGGCACGGGAGGTGTTCCTCTCGGTGGCCCGGCGTCACGCCCGTGTCAGGTCGTGGCCGGGAAGTCGGCGGGTTCGTGCGCGGCGGCGCGCATACGGTGCACGCGGGTCAGCGCACACATCGCGCCACTCCGCCCTGCCCGCTGCCCAGGGCGCCGCTGCCGACGCGGCCGCCCTCCTTCGCGAACGTGGAGTAGACGTCGTGGGCCAACATGATCAGAAGTCCCACCCGTCGTCCTCGGCCTCGTCCTTGACCGGCTCAGGCGAGGCGAACGACTCGCCGACCATGCCCGCGGTGAGCGTGGTGCCGTCGTTCGGGTCGATCAGGATGAACGATCCTGTGCGGCGCGAGTCGGCGTAGGAGTCGACCGGCAGCGGCTCGGCGGTACGGATCTTCACCCGGCCGATGTCGTTGGCGACGAGCTGCCCGGGGTGCGGGTGCAGGGACAGGTCGTCCAGCGTGAGCCGGGACGGGATGTCCTTGACGATCGCCTTGACCGTGCGGGTGCCGTGCTTCAGCAGCACCCGGTGACCGACGGTCAGCGGCGCGTCGGCGACATGGCAGACCGTCGCCTCGATGTCCTGCGTGGTCGGGGGCGCGTCCTTGGTCGGCACGATCAGGTCGCCGCGCGAGATGTCGATGTCGTCCTCAAGCAGGAGGGTCACCGACTGCGTGGTCCACGCGATGTCGACCGGCTCGCCCAGCAGGTCGATGCCGGAGATCGTCGACGTACGGCCGGACGGCAGCACGGTCACCGACTCGCCGACCCGGAACGAACCGGCGGCGATCTGACCGGCGTAACCCCGGTAGTCGGGGAGCTCGGCGGTCTGCGGCCGGATCACGTACTGCACGGGCAGCCGGGCGTGGCAGTGGCTCAGGTCGTGGGTGACCGGGACCGTCTCCAGGTGCTCCAGGAAGGTCGGCCCGCCGTACCAGTCCATGTTCGCGGACGGGTCCACCACGTTGTCGCCGGCCAGCGCCGAGATCGGGATCGCGGTGATCTCCGGGACGCCCAGCTCCAGCGCGTACGCCGTGAACTCCTCGGCGATCGCGGCGAACACGGACTCCTGGTAGTCGACCAGGTCCATCTTGTTCACGGCGAGCACGACGTGCGGCACCCGCAGCAGGGCCGCGATGGCCGCGTGCCGGCGGGTCTGCTCGACGACGCCGTTGCGGGCGTCGACCAGGATCACCGTCAGCTCGGCCGTCGACGCGCCCGTCACCATGTTGCGGGTGTACTGCACATGCCCGGGGGTGTCGGCGAGGATGAACCGGCGGCGCGGCGTCGCGAAGTAGCGGTACGCCACGTCGATCGTGATGCCCTGCTCGCGCTCGGCCCGCAGACCGTCCGTCAGCAGCGCCAGGTCGGGCGCCTCCTGGCCGCGGTTGCGGGAGGCGTGCTCGACGGCCTCCAGCTGGTCGGCGAGGACTGACTTGGAGTCGTGCAGCAGCCGGCCGACCAGGGTGGACTTGCCGTCGTCGACGGAGCCCGCGGTGGCGAACCGCAGCAGGGTGGTGGCCGAGAGCTCCTCGGTCGTGATCGTGCTCATGCTTAGAAGTACCCCTCGCGCTTACGGTCTTCCATCGCGGCCTCGGAGAGCTTGTCGTCGGCGCGGGTGGCGCCGCGCTCGGTGAGCCGGGACGCGGCGATCTCGGCGATGACCTGCTCCAGCGTCACCGCGTCGGAGTCGACGGCGCCCGTGCAGGACATGTCACCGACGGTCCGGTACCGGATCAGCCGCTTCTCGACGGTCTCGCCGTCCTTGGGCCCGCCCCACTCGCCCGCCGTCAGCCACATGCCGCTGCGGGCGAACACGTCACGCTCGTGCGCGAAGTAGATCTGCGGAAGCTCGATGCCCTCGCGGGCGATGTACTGCCACACGTCCAGCTCGGTCCAGTTGGACAGCGGGAACACACGGACGTGCTCACCGGGCGCGTGCCGGCCGTTGTACAGGTTCCACAGCTCGGGCCGCTGGCGGCGCGGGTCCCACTGCGAGAACTCGTCCCGCAGGCTGAACACCCGCTCCTTGGCGCGCGCCTTCTCCTCGTCGCGCCGCCCGCCGCCGAAGACCGCGTCGAACTTCTCGCTCTGGATCTTCTCCGTCAGCGGCACCGTCTGCAACGGGTTGCGCGTGCCGTCCGGGCGCTCCTTGAGCACACCCCGGTCGATGTAGTCCTGCACCGACGCGACATGCAGCCGCAGGTTGTGCTTCTCGACCGTACGGTCGCGGTACTCGATCACCTCGGGGAAGTTGTGCCCCGTGTCGACGTGCAGCAGCGTGAACGGCACCGGCGCCGGCGCGAACGCCTTCAGCGCCAGGTGCAGCATGACGATGGAGTCCTTGCCGCCGGAGAACAGGATCACCGGCCGCTCGAACTCGCCCGCCACCTCACGGAAGATGTGGACGGCCTCGGACTCCAGCGAGTCCAGGTGGGAGAGGGCGTACGGGGAGTCCGTACCGTCCTCGCCCCCCTTGACCGTGGCAACGGTCGTCGTCATGCCAGTCCCCTCTCGGTGAGCAGCGCGTGGACCGCGCCCGCGGATTCCTGGACGGTCTGGTTCTGCGACTCGATGCGCAGATCGGGCGACTCGGGCGCCTCGTACGGGTCGTCGACGCCGGTCAGACCGCTCAGCTCGCCCGCGGCCTGCTTGGCGTAAAGACCCTTCACATCGCGTACGGAGCACACCTCGACCGGAGTCGCCACGTGCACCTCCAGGTACGGCGACCCGTTCTCCTGGTGGCGCTTGCGCACCGCGTCACGGCTGTCGGCGTAGGGCGCGATCACTGGGACGAGCGCCGTCACGCCGTTACGGGCGAGCAGTTCGGCGAGGAAGCCGATGCGCTGCACGTTGGTGTGCCGGTCCTCACGGCTGAAGCCGAGGCCCGCCGAGATGAACTCGCGGATCTCGTCGCCGTCGAGCACCTCGACGCGGTGGCCCTCCTCGCGGAGCCGGCCGGCCAGTTCGTAGGCGATGGTGGTCTTGCCGGCGCTGGGCAGACCCGTGAGCCAGACGGTGGCTCCGCTCGTCACGTGGTTCTCCAAATTCGCAGAAGGCGTGGGAAACGCAGAAGACTCGGTCATGGGTCAGCCGTGCAGCCCGCACTCGGTCTTGGCGCGGCCCGCCCAGCGCCCGGCGCGGGCGTCCTCGCCCTCAAGGACCCGGCGGGTGCAGGGGGCGCAGCCGACGGAGGCGTAGCCGTCCATCAGCAGCGGGTTGGTGAGGACGCCGTGCTCGGTGACGTAGGCGTCGACGTCGTCCTGCGTCCAGCGGGCGATCGGGGAGATCTTGACCTTCTGCCGCTTCTCGTCCCAGCTGACGACCGGGGTGTTCGCCCGGGTCGGGGACTCGTCGCGGCGCAGTCCGGTCGCCCAGGCCACATAGTCCTTCAGGCCCCGCTCCAGCGGCTCGACCTTGCGCAGCTTGCAGCACAGGTCGGGGTCGCGGTCGTGCAGCTTGGGCCCGTACTCGGCGTCCTGCTCGGCGACCGTCTGGCGCGGGGTGAGGGTGATGACGTTGACGTCCATCACGGCCTCGACCGCGTCCCGGGTGCCGATGGTCTCCTCGAAGTGGTAGCCGGTGTCGAGGAACACGACGTCGACGCCGGGCATCGCACGGGAGGCGAGATGGGCGACCACCGCGTCCTCCATCGACGAGGTCACGCAGAAGCGCTTGCCGAAGGTGCCGACCGCCCACTGGAGGATCTCCAGCGCGGAGGCGTCCTCCAGGTCACGGCCCGCCTGCTCGGCGAGCGCCTTCAGATCGTCGGTCGTGCGCTCTTCCTGAAGCGTCGTCATATCTGTTCTCCCCCTGCGTCGTTGTGCTGAAGGCCCTGGGCGAGCAGCCCGAGGAACTTCAACTGGAATGCGCGGTTGCACGCCGCGCATTCCCACGCGCCGTGACCCTGCTCGCTGGGACGGAGGTCCTCGTCACCGCAGTAGGGGCAGTAGAAGGGGGCGGCCCGCTCGCTCATGACCCCTCCTTTCGCTGTCGTTCGCTGACGCTCACGACAGTGCCTCCTCGGAGGCGCGCGAGGCCCAGGCGGCGAACCGCTCGCCGTCCTCACGCTCGTCCTGGAAGCGCTTCAGCACGCGCTCGACGTAGTCGGGCAGCTCGTCGGAGGTGACCTTCAGACCACGCACCTTGCGGCCGAAGCCGGCCTCCAGGCCCAGCGCGCCACCGAGGTGCACCTGGTAGCCCTCGACCTGCTCGCCCTGCTCGTTGAGGACCAGCTGACCCTTGAGACCGATGTCCGCCACCTGGATACGGGCACAGGCGTTCGGGCAGCCGTTGAGGTTGATGGTGATCGGCTCGTCGAACTCCGGGATGCGGCGCTCGAGTTCGTCGATCAGCTGGGAGCCGCGCGCCTTGGTCTCGACGATGGCGAGCTTGCAGTACTCGATGCCGGTGCAGGCCATGGTGCCGCGCCGGAACGGGGACGGCTTGGCCGTCAGGTCCAGCGCCTCCAGGGCCTCGACCAGCGGCTCGACCTGCGCCTCCTCGACATCGAGGACGATCATCTTCTGCTCGACGGTGGTCCGGACCCGGCCCGAGCCGTGCGCCTCCGCGACCTCGGCGATCTTCGTGAGCGTGGCGCCGTCGACGCGGCCGACGCGCGGCGCGAAACCGACGTAGTAGCGGCCGTCCTTCTGCCGGTGCACACCGACGTGGTCGCGCCAGCGGCCCGAGGGGTCGGCGGGCGCGGGGCCGTCGACCATCTTGCGCTTGAGGTAGTCGTCCTCCAGGACCTGGCGGAACTTCTCCGGGCCCCAGTCGGCGACGAGGAACTTCAGACGGGCGCGCGTCCGCAGCCGCCGGTAGCCCCAGTCACGGAAGATGCCGACCACTCCGGCCCACACCTCCGGCACCTCGGCCAGCGGCACCCAGGCGCCGAGCCGGACACCGAGCTTGGGGTTGGTGGACAGGCCGCCGCCGACCCACAGGTCGAAGCCGGGGCCGTGCTCGGGGTGCTCGACACCGACGAAGGCGATGTCGTTGATCTCGTGGACCACGTCCAGCAGCGGGGAGCCGGAGATCGCCGTCTTGAACTTGCGCGGCAGGTTGGAGAACTCCTTGCTGCCGATGTACCGCTCGTGGATCTCGTCGATCGCCCAGGTGCCGTCGACGATCTCGTCCTCGGCGATCCCGGCGACCGGGGAGCCGATGACCACACGCGGGCAGTCGCCGCAGGCCTCGGTGGTGGACAGCCCGACCGCCTCCAGGCGGTTCCAGATCTCCGGCACGTCCTCGATGCGGATCCAGTGCAGCTGGATGTTCTGCCGGTCGGTGATGTCCGCGCTGCCCCGCGCGAACTCCTCGGAGATCTCACCGATCACCCGCAGCTGCTGGGTGGTGAGGCGGCCGCCGTCGATGCGCACCCGCAGCATGAAGTACTTGTCGTCCAGCTCCTCCGGCTCCAGGATCGCGGTCTTGCCGCCGTCGATCCCGGGCTTGCGCTGGGTGTACAGACCCCACCAGCGCATACGACCGCGCAGGTCGTTGGGGTCGATCGAGTCGAAGCCCCGCTTGGAGTAGATCGTCTCAATGCGTGTCCGCACATTGAGACCGTCGTCGTCCTTCTTGAACTGTTCGTTGCCGTTCAGCGGGGTGTGGTGCCCCGCGGCCCACTGACCCTCACCGCGGTGACGGCTCACCTTGCGGCGGGGAGTCGCGGCGGCAGGTTTCTGCGGGGTGGCGGCCATGGTTGATACGTCCTTCGGGACAGGCGGGAATTCGGCTCTGACCTGCGCATACGGGCGCATGGGTATAGGTGCGCGTCATTGCGCGGGAATGAAGCGACAAGAGAGAGATGTCGGGCGCTGCGGGGCTGTCAGCGCGCCGGACAGATGGCGCTGGACATGCGGCCGAGGTCGACGTGCCGCCGACTCACCAAGGCAATTCCAGTTCCGGACATGACGGAAGCGTGTCACGGCGATCTGGACAGAGTCCAGCTTCGTCCAAGATGCGGACACCCTTGTCCCGGAGGGTGAGACAAGGGTGGTGTCGGTCACATGGCCCGTATCGGACCGTTTCTCCCCAGCTCAGCCAGGGTAAGCGCCGGACCACGGACCGGGCGTGGCCACCACGGCCTCCTCCTCGACCTTGGTGTCGAAGAGCTTGAAGCCGCGCCGCAGGTAGTTGTCCATGGCGTGTTCCCCGTCCTTGCTGCACGTGTGCAGCCAGACCCGCTTCGTCTGCGCCAGCCCCGGCCAGCGCTCCGCGAGATCCCAGGCGCGGGCCGCGCCGTACGAGAGCAGATGACCTCCGATACGGCGGCCGCGGAAGGCCGGAATCAGCCCGAAGTACTCGATCTCCACGACCCCGTCGTCCTGCGGGCTCAGCTCCACGTACCCGGCCGGGGTCCCCCGGTCGTAGGCGACCCACGTCTCGACACCCGGACGCTCCAGATGCGCCTGCCACTGCGCGTACGTCCAGCGCAGCCGGTCCACCCAGAGGATGTCGCCGCCCACGGACGCGTACAGGAACCGGCTGAACTCGGGGGAGGGCACCTCGGAGCGGACGATCCGTACGTCGCCCTCCGGGGCCTGGGCCGGGAGGAGGTCGGTGGGTGCGGTCTGTTCCAGGGACCAGGTGGTCACGGCGATGTTGGGCATGTCGGTCAGGGAATCATCCGGGCGGCCGATCTGTCGATCGGCGTCCACGCCGGCCGGCGCCGGCCGGGCGGTTACCCCAGCGCCCGCTCGATCGACGTCAGCGGTACGGCGAACAGTGCCCGGCCCGACTGGGACCAGACCTCGCCGGTCGCCTCCCAGTACGACAGCGGGCCGGCCTGGACACCCCAGCAGCGGGGCGCGTCCTCGGAACCGCAGCGGGTCGCCTCGGCGCCGTCCGTGTCCTGGCGCCACAGGCTGCCCTGCCGGTCGGTGGAGCCCGGGGCGCGGCTGACGTACCAGTCGGAGCGGTCCGTCCCGGCGGACGGGTGCGACAGGACACCCGCGATGCCGGAGGCCTCCGTCTCGTACGCCTCGACCGCCGAGGCGGATCCGGTGGCGTCCGTGGAGAGCAGACCGGGGCGGGCCGGGTCCTTGCTGAAGTCGTAGCGCCACAGACGGGCGTGCCGGTCGCTGTCGGCGCCGGTCCACTCGCTCGCGACCAGGCTGTCGGGCGCCGTGGCCCGGTCGAGGGAGATGCCGCCGAGCGCGGGGGCGATGCTTCCGCCGGTCAGCCGGTACGAGCCGACGGCCGGCAGGACGAAGCGGTAACCGTGCGCCGACCAGCCTTCCTCGACGCGGCCCACCGCGGGGCTGTCCACCGTGGTGCGCTGGACGCGGTTCATGTCGTACACGTACAGGCCGTCGCCCGCGGTGACCAGCAGCTTGTCCTGGTACCAGACCATGCCGGAGAGACGGGAGGTCAGCGCGCGGTAGTCGCGTCCGCCGTCCACCGGGACGACGAGGAGGGCCGACGCGTACCTCAGGCGGCTCAGGTCGCCCGCGTCGACGAAGGCGATCCGGGCGAGACCGCGGTCGGCGGAGCCCTGGCTCCAGCCGGAGAGCAGCACCCGGTGGTCGTTCCACCAGCCGTCGTCGTCGGCGTCGCCCGAGGTGGTGACCGCGCCCGCCCGCCAGCTCCGGGTGTCGGCGGCGTCCCAGCAGTACGCGCGGGTGGCCGCCGGCGCGACCGGCAGCGCCGTGCGCTCGTCGGCCGTACAGCCGGACGCGGTGCGCAGACTGCGGTCGGCGGTCTCCAGGACGGCGCCGACACCGACCGGCCTGCCCATCCCGGAGGAGAGCTCGTCGAGGGTGGCCTGCGGGACCAGCTGCTCCTGGAGCCGCAGTGCGCGGGTCTCCGCCGCCCTGGTGAGGGGCTCCAGCGCGCCGGGGTTGTCGCCGACCGTGGCCTGTGACGCGCTGATCATCGTGGCGGCGGCGGTGAGCGCGAGGGCGGTTCCGGCGAGGAACGCGCGCGCCGCGCGGCCCTGCTTGCGTCGACGATGTCTGCCGCGGTGCTTCATCACAACCTCCCGAGGCGGGCCAACTGCGGCTATTGGTCCGTGCGTTGACCAAAGGAGCAGGTGGGGCGGCCCGTACAGGGATGCTACGGCAGTTGGGCACGGTTGCGGACTAAGACCCTGCAAATATGCGGAAGATGCACTCCCCGGGACGTCCGGAGTCAGGGCACGTCGGCCGAGATCCGCCCCCGCGCCACCGCGGGTGCCGTCGAGTGCGGCAGCAGATCGCGCGGGTCGTCCGGCAGCAGCACCTCGACCTCCGCGTCCTCGCGGAAGCGGTACGGCCGATGTTCAAGGAAGGCCCCCAGGTAACGCCGTACCCGGGACATCTCCGCGCGCACCGTCACCGTACGGCCCGCGTCCCCGAACACGTCCTCGGCCAGCCCCGCGGCGCTGCGGCCGGACCGGTGCAGCGCCAGCAGGTACAGCAACTCCGCGTGCCGGGGACTCAGTTCATGGCTCCAGGAGCCCGCGCCGCCGGACACCGTCACCGACCAGCGGCGCGGCTGGGTCAGGTCCAGCGCGATCCGTGTCGCGGCCGGAACCTGCTCCTCCGAGGCCCGCAGCAGCCAGCCGCCCGCCAGCGGCTCCACCGAGCACAGGCCCAGCGGCGGCAGCCACCGCCGGCCCGGCGACAGCGACTTGGGCAGCGCGATCCGATGCGTGTACGGCATCCCGGACACCGCGGCCGTCCAGCCGTCCCGGTCCACCACCAGCGCCCGGTCGGGCAGCCGCGCCAGCAGCGGCGCCGCCACCGCGCGCAACCGCTCCAGCGAGGTCAGATGCAGCTCCCGCAGCCGGGCCTCGGCGAGCTTGGCCACCGAGTCGACCCAGGCGAGCGTCGCCGGATGCATGGTCTCCAGCGGCCCACTGACGTCCACTACGCCGATCAGCCTGCCGTCCCGGGGATCCGTGATGGGGGCACCGGTACAGGTCCAGGAGGTCTGCGAGCGCTGGAAGTGCTCGGAGGCGAAGACCTGCACGGGCCGGCGCACGACCGCCGGGGTGCCCACGCCGTTCGTGCCGACGACGCTTTCGCGCCAGTCGGCGCCGAGTTCGAAGCCCAGGTTGTCCGCCTTACGCAGCACGGAGGAGTTGCCCTCCCGCCACAGCACCCGGCCGTCGTCGTCGGCGACGACCATGATGTGGTGGGCGACGTCCGCGACCGACAGCAGGCCCTCGCGCAGCACCGGCAGCACATGTCTGAGCGCGGTGTCCTCCCGGCGCCGCTGCACCTCCTCGCGGGTCAGCAGCCCGGACCGGACGTCGTGGTCCGGGTCGACGCCGCTGCGCAGCATGCGTGACCAGGACTGCTCGATCACCGGGCGCGGCGCGAGGGGCGCGCGCCGGCCGGAGAGCGTGGCGGCGCGGACCTCGCTGAGTACTCGCGCCGCCCGCGCCGCGTCCACGACCGCCAGCTGCGTCACGTCCGTCGGCGAGTGCGCCAAGGGTCCTCTCCGTTCGGGTGTGTCCTGACCGTGTGTCTCATAGTGCCGCCCGCCGCTCGCGGAGGCACACACTCCGCACACAGACGCCAACAAGTTGCAACCCCTTGCAACCCTGGTGGACTGGCTCTGGCCTGGTTGAAACTTGAGCAACGCCGTCCCGAGCGGCGTTCGCGGCCTCGAACGGGCCATGGTGGGGGTGGTGCCGTGTCGGCGCAGCACCACCCCCTACCTCCGGCGGTTGAGCAGGGCGCCTCAGGTGGGTGCCGGGGTGGGTTTCGTTTGCGGCTGCGGGTGCGTCGTGGCTGGTCGCGCAGTTCCCAGCGCCCCTCGGTCAGGCCTGCGGCCTTGACCGGGTCACCACTGAACGCAGGTTCAGCGTCGAGGGCAGGGTGCCGAAGGTGGATCCTCCGTCGGTGCCCAGGCGGGAGGCGCAGAAGGTGTCCGCTACCTCTGGGGGAGCGAAGCGGACCAGTAGGGAGGCCTGGAGGACCAGGGCCAGGCGCTCTGTCAGTCGCCGGGCCCGTCCCTCGATGTGCTCCAGGTCGGCCAGTTCCGTCAGGAGGGCCTTGATCGCCGCGTCGAGGCGGTGGTCGGCGCCGCGGGCCTTGCCCACCTCCTGGAGGTAGGCGTTGAGGGCAGCCGGCTCGCGCTGCAGGGCGCGGAGGACGTCCAGGGCCTGGACGTTGCCGGCGCCCTCCCAGATCGAGTTCAGCGGGGACTCACGGACCAGGCGGGGCATGCCGGAGTCCTCGACGTAGCCGTTGCCGCCCAGGCATTCGGAGGCCTCGACCGTGAGGGGCGTGCAGCGCTTGGTCACCCAGTACTTGGCGGTCGGCACCGCGATCCGCAGCAGGGCGCGCTCCTGTTCGCCGCCGTCGTCGTAGGCGGCGGCGAGGCGCAGCGCGAGGACGGTCGCCGCCTCGGACTCGACGGCCAGGTCGGCCAGGACGTTGCGCATCAGGGGCTGGTCGACGAGCTTCCCGCCGAACGCCTCGCGGTGGGCGCAGTGGTGGACCGCCTGCGCGACGGCCTGCCGCATCAGGCCCGCCGAGCCGAGGACACAGTCCAGGCGGGTCGCCGCCACCATCTCGATGATGGTGCGCACCCCGCGGCCCTCCTCACCGACCCGGCGCGCCCAGGTCCCGTCGAACTCGACCTCGGCGGAGGCGTTGGAGCGGTTGCCCAGCTTGTTCTTGAGACGCTGGATCAGGAAGACGTTGCGGCTGCCGTCCTCCAGCACGCGCGGGACGAGGAAGCAGGTCAGCCCCGCGGGCGCCTGCGCGAGAACCAGGAAGCCGTCCGACATCGGCGCCGAGCAGAACCACTTGTGGCCGGTCAGAGTGTACGTGCCGGCCTCCGCGAGCGGGGTGGCGGCCGTCGTGTTGGCGCGTACGTCGCTGCCGCCCTGCTTCTCCGTCATGCCCATCCCGAACAGGGCACCGGCTTTGTGCCCGGCGGGCCGCAGCTCACGGTCGTAGATCATGGACGTCAGCCGCGGCTCCCACTCGGCGGCGAGGGCGGGATCCGTGCGCAGGGCGGGGACGGCGGCATGGGTCATGGACAGCGGGCAGCCGTTGCCGGCCTCGACCTGGGTCCACAGGACGAAGGCCGCCGCCCGTCGGACGTGGCCGCCGGGCCGCCCCCAGGCCGCGGTCAGCCCCGCAGCGACGCCCTTGCCGAGCAGCCGGTGCCAGGCCGGATGGAAGTCGACCTCGTCGACCCGGTGGCCGTAGCGGTCATGGGTGCGCAGCGTCGGCGGGTGCTCGTTGGCCAGCACTCCCCACTCCTGCACCTGCGCCGACCCGCAGGTCTTCCCGAGCGCCGCCAGCTCGCCCCGGACCTCGTCCAGCAGCTCCGGGTCGAGATGCCGTTCGACGGCTTCGCTCAGGGCCCGGTCGGAGGTGTAGGCGTCGTACCCGACAAGGGGCGGGGGCTGGTTGGTCACGGTGTGCGTGCTGCCTGCCATGGCTGTGAACCTATCCCTCCATAAGGCGTCGGTCTCCACCGTGACACGGCACCGGCGCGCGGGATCGGACAGGCCGTGAACATCGGACCCGGCGCCGCGGTGAGTGCGCCCCCGCACGGCGGATACCTTTGGTTCGTGCAGCCAGCAAGCGAATCGTCCCCTCAGCAGCCCTCCGGGCGTCTCCACCGGGCGCGTGTCCTCTACCGGAACGTCTCGAAGCGCAGGACCGCCTGGCTGTTGATCAAGGACACCGTCAACTCCTGCATCGAGTACCGCATCCTGGGCCTCGCCGCCGAGGCCGCGTTCTTCACGCTGCTGTCGGTGCCGCCGCTGCTGCTCAGCATGATCGGCCTCCTCGGCTACGTCGACGACTGGACCGGCACCGACACCATCAGCAGCCTGGAGGCCAACCTCATCGAGGCCTCGCGCACCGTCCTGTCCGACAAGGGCGTCCGCCAGATCGCCCAGCCGATCCTGGACGACGTGATGCACGGCGGCCGCCCCGACGTCATCTCCGTCGGCTTCCTGTTCGCCCTGTGGTCGGGGTCGCGCGCGGTGAACGTCTTCATAGACACGATCACCGTGATGTACGGCCTCGACGGCGTCCGCGGCATCGTCAAGACCCGGCTGGTGGCGTTCCTGCTGTTCATCGCGGCTCTGCTGATCGGCTCGGTGGCGCTGCCGCTGATGGTGGCGGGACCGGACGCGGTGGTACGGATCGTGCCGTGGTCGGAGACCTTGGTGCAGGTCCTGTACTGGCCGGTCGTGATCGTCCTGTCGATCGCGTTCCTGACGACGCTGTACCACGTGTCCGTGCCGGTCCGCTCGCCCTGGATCGAGGACGTGCCCGGCGCGCTGGTCGCCCTCGGCATGTGGGTGCTGGGCAGCTTCCTGCTGCGCATCTACCTGACGAACACGATCGAGGGCGCGTCGATCTACGGCTCCCTCGCCGCCGCCGTCGCCGTGATGCTGTGGATCGGTGTGTCCGCGTTCGCCGTGCTCGTCGGGGCCGCGGTCAACGCCGCGATCGACCGGGTCTGGCCGGCCGCCGCGACGGCCGCGGCCCGCGCCGCGAACGAACGCCTGCGCGAGGCCCAGGTCGCCGAGTACGTCGCCCGGGCCGCCGCGGCCCACGACCACGACCCCGAGGACCCGGACATGCCGTCCGAGTTCCCCGAACGCTGGACCCGCTTCCTCCCCCCGGAGGACGTCACCTCGCGGCTGCGCACCCACGCCAAGAGCACCCACCACCACCCACCGCACAAGCCCGAGGACTCCTAGGGCTTGTGCGGCCGCGCGTCCGCTCAGGCCTTCCACGCCCCCGCCGCCGCGGCCTCCCGCGCGAAGTCGGCGAAGTCGCGCGGCGCCCGGCCCACTACCTCCCGGACGTCGTCCGTGACATGGGCGTTGCGGCCGTCCATGAGGGTGTCGAAGACCTCGGTCAGAAGCTCGACCTCCTCGGGCGGCACCCCGAAACCGGCCAGGGCCTCGCCGTAGGACCGGGTCGGGACCGGTGTGTACGTGATCGTGCCGCCCGTCGCCCCGGAGATCTCCGCGACCGCCTCCCGCCACGACAGCAGCCGCGGCCCGGTCAGCTCCAGCGTCCGCCCCACATAGCGGTCACCGGACGTCAGCACCGCCGTCACCACGTCCGCGATGTCCCGCACGTCGACGAACGGCTCCCGCACCTCGCCCGCCGGGAACACCAGCTCCCCGTGGACCATCCCCTCCACCAGCGGCCCCTCGCTGAAGTTCTGCGAGAACCACGACGCCCGTACGATCGTCCAGTCCGCGCCGGACGACGTCAGCGCCTCCTCGGTCGGCAACGCCTGGTCCTCACCGCGCGCCGACAGCAGCACCAGCCGCCGCACCCCGAGCCCGACCGCCTCCCGCGCCAGCGCCCCGACGCCCTCCGCCGCCGCCGGGGAACCCACGTCCGACGGGTACATCAGATACGCCGCGTCCGCGTCCCGCAACGTCTGCGCCCATGTCGTCGGGTCCTCCCAGTCGAAGCCCCGCGCCCGGGAAGCGGCCCGTACCGCGAGCCCCGCCCCGCGCGCCGCTTCCGCCACCCGGCTGCCCGTACGACCCGAGGCCCCGGTCACCACTACCGTCATCCGCTGCGTGTTCGCCGTTCCGGCTGCGTTCTGCGTCATGCCTCCAGTCAACGGCCGTGCGCCCCAACAGCCCATCGCTGAACGGCTCATTCCCATGCGCGGCCGTCTACGCTGACGCCATGGACGCCCTTGCCGGCCTGCTGGAGGGCCCACGCGCGCGTGGCGCCTTCATGATCCGCGCGTGCTTCGAACCGCCCTGGTCCATCCGCGTCGAGGACCGCGCCCCGCTCACCGTCATGGTCATGGTCCGCGGCGAGGCCTGGGTCGTCCCGGACAGGGGCGAGCAGATCCGGCTGCGCCCCGGCGACCTCGCCGTCGCCCGCGGCCCCGACCCCTACACCTGCGCCGACGACCCCGGCACCGCGCCCCAGGCCCTGATCCTCCCGGGCGCCGAGTGCCGCTACCCCGACGGGCGCTCCCTCAACGGCTCGATGGACCTGGGCGTGCGCACGTGGGGTGATCGGCTCGACGGGTCGGCCGTGATGCTGATCGGAACCTATCTGTGGCAGGGCGAGATCAGCGGGCGGCTGCTGAATGCCTTGCCGCCGCTGCTGTGCCTCCCGGCCGACGTGTGGGACTGCCCGCTCACGCCGTACCTCATGGAGGAGATCGTCCGCGACGAGCCCGGGCAGGAGGTCGTCCTGGACCGGCTGCTCGACCTGCTGGTCATCGCCGCGCTCCGGGCCTGGTTCTCCCGTCCCGAGGCGGCGGCCCCGGCCTGGTACCGGGCCATGGCCGACCCGGTCGTCGGCCGGGTGCTGCGGCTGATCCAAGACGATCCGGCCCACCCGTGGACGGTGGCCTCGCTGGCCGGCAAGGCGGGGGTGTCGCGGGCGGCGCTGGCCCGGCGGTTCACGGAGCTGGTGGGGGAGCCGCCGATGACGTATCTCACGGGGTGGCGGCTGGGGCTTGCGGCGGACGCGTTGCGGGACACCGGGGACACGTTGGATGCCATCGCCCGGCGGGTTGGCTACGGGGGCGCGTTCGCGTTGTCCAGTGCGTTCAAGAGGGTTTACGGGGTGAGTCCGCAGGACTATCGGGCTCGGGTCGTGGGATAGAGCGGGTTCGCCGTGGGAGTGCGTGTGGTGGGCGGGGCGCGCCACGTAGCCTCGTCCGTATGTACGCGGAGTGGGCCTCACGGTTGCCTGGTGCCGTGATGTGGACGAACACGCCTGGTGGACCCGGCGCGGGGCGGGTGCTGCCCGACGGGTGCATGGATCTGCTCTGGAACGACGGGCGGCTCCTTGTGGCCGGGCCCGACACGCGGGCGTACGTCACCGAGGGCGCGCCGCGTACCTGGGTGGGGCTGCGCTTCGGGCCGGGGACCGCGCCCGCCTTCTTCGGGGCGCCGGCGTACGAACTGCGCGACCGGCGGGTGGAGTTGACCGAGCTGTGGCCCGCGGCGGAGGTGCGACGGCTGCAAGGGCGTGTCGCGGCGGCCGCCGACCCCGCGACGGCGCTCGAAGAGGTCGCACTGGAACGCGCGACCCCGTCGGACCCCCTGCTGGACAGGCTGGTCGGAGCCCTCCACGCCGGCCGTCCGGTCGCCGCCACCGCCGACGAACTCGGCCTCGGCGCACGCCAGTTGCACCGCAGATCGCTCACCGCCTTCGGGTACGGCCCCAAGACGCTCGCCCGGATCCTGCGGCTGCAACGGGCTCTCGCGCTGGCCCGGGAGGGCGTCGGCTTCGCCGAGACGGCCGTTCGGGCGGGGTTCGCCGACCAGGCTCATCTGGCCCGGGACGTCAAGGAACTCACGGGACTGCCGCTCGGTCAGCTACTCGGCCGGCGTGGCGGTTAGGGCCCTAGGGGCGCGAACAGGTCGACGCCGTTGCCGTCCGGGTCGTGTACGGAGGCGTACCGCTGGCCCCAGAAGGCGTCCCACGGCTTGAGCTCGCCGTGGTAGCCGGCGTCGACCAGGTCCTCGTACACCGCGTCGACCTCCGTCGGATCGTCGCAGCGCATCGCCAGGGCGTGACGGCCGCCGCCGCTGGGCGGCTGCCACTGCGGGAGGAAGGACCGCACCGTCGCCTCGGTGTCCAGCAGCAGGCGCAGTCCGCCCGGGAGTTCGGCCTCGGTGTGGGGCTCGTCCTCGGCACCGTCGGGGAAGGCGAAGCCCAGGCGGCGGTAGAAGGCGACCGAGGCGGCCATGTCGGAGACGACCAGGCCGATGGCGTCGAATCGTGGAGTCATGCGGCCACCGTAGGCAGCCGGTCGGCGGCCGGTCTTGAAGGAATCGGACGTCTTTCGGACATCTAGAGCCCTAGTGGAACGTGACCGGACCCCGCGGTGTGTCCACCGTGAACGAGATGCCCACCGGGCCCGTCGTGAGGTCGAGGTCCGTGCCGAGTGCCGACAGCAGGGGGCGGATCTCGGCCGGGTCGGGGGCGCTCGCGGACAGGGAGAGCAGGGGGGTGACCGGCAGGTCGGAGGCGGTGGGGTGGACCGTGGCGCTCCAGTCGATGAGGAAGGGGACGAGGCCGGACGGGTGGGCGTCGTCGCCGTCGGTGAGCCGCCACCGGAGCAGGGTGCCGTCGGGTCTGCGGCGGCTCATCGTCTGCGCCGCGCCGGGGTCGTATCCCTGGGCCCGGGCGGCCTCGATGGCCTCGTCCAGGTCGGGCGGGCTGATCGCCCAGGTCACCGTGCGCGGGGCGGTGAGTCCGTCGACCTCGAAGGGGCGGGGCTGCCCGGGCGCGGACTGCTCGGGATCCGGGCCGATGATCTCCAGATAGCTCGCGCCGCCCAGCGACACCAGGTAGTTGCGGGTGCCGAGCCCGATGTGCACGCCGCCCGGGGCGGGGGTCACGCCGGTGCGTCGGGCGAAGCCGGCGACCGTGGCGGACAGGTCGGGGGTCGCGAGGACGAGATGGTCCAGGAGCGCGGGAATGGCGTTCATCGCAGCCGAGGCTACGCAGAGCGGCGCGCCATATGGAACACCTGTGCGCCGGACGGTGGGCGTCGGGTCACTCGTCGTAGACGAGCGTGCCGTCGTCGAGCAGCGTCGGATGGATCTTCATGGGGCCGTAGTCGTCCCTGTCCGAGGGGCGCGGGGTCTCCGGGCCGTCCGGGCCCATACGAAGCAGGCGCTCGGTACGGCAGATCCGGAAGACGCGGCCCTCTACCCGGGCCTCGTCGGCGCGTTCGCGCGACCGGAACTCCTCGGCGGCCTTCGCGTACACGGCCTTCCTCGCGTCGTCGAACCGGTACAGCATGGGCCACATCTCGCCCAGCGCGTCGTACAGCACCCGCCGGGCGTCATGCGGGGTGGACTGGAGGGCGAGGGCCGGCTCCCAGCCGGTGCGTTCCCGTTCGACCACGCCGAAGCAGGTCGGCAGCAGCACGATCGTCGGATGCGAGAGCACCGCCCGTTCCGAGTCGCGCCGCACCAGGGCCGGGAACCGGATGCCCTGATACGCGAAGCCTCGCAGCGCCGCCCGCAGGGCGCCGGCCATCGGGCCGTCGTCGAGGGGATCGGGGTCGAGGACGAAGTCCAGGTCGGGGGAGGGGACGTGGTCGGCGCGCGGGTCCCAGGTCCGTTCGGCGGGCTCCGGGTCGGTGGGCCGGGGCGGCTCCAGCCCGTTCCGGTCGTCGCAGCGCGTGAACTCGTCCCCGCGCACGATCCGGTACCGCACCCCGCACGCCACGACCTCGTTCACCGGCTCCCGGCTCAACACGTCCACGGCGGCCAGCAGTTCACGCCGTACGGCCGGATCGTCGGTGTCGTCCTTCGCGCGGAACCACAGATAGGTGTTCAGCGCGTCCCGGCACATCTGCGGCATGCCGTTCACGACCGGCTGCAACACCCGCCACTCGGGCCCCACCGCCGGATCCTGCACGGCGACCCCGAACACCGGCCCCCGCAGGGCGAACCCGGGATACTGCAGAGAGGCGTCCACCGCGTCGGCCTCCCGCACCCAGGCGGCGGGGTCGTCACGCCGGACCAACTCCTCGTGGAGCGCGTGGATCTGTTGCTGCCAGTCATGGTTCATGCACGCATTGTCGCGGGGTGCCCTCTGCCCTTGTGGGTGAACCGGCCCAACAAACCGGGTTGTTGGACCCGTCGGCGCCGCTGCCGCGTGGGATCCGAAATTTTCGGACCACTTGCGGCAGTGGGCCCGTCCGCCCAGGTCACCTAGGCTCGGCAGCATGCCCGCACGACTCCTCGTCCACACCCGGACCACCGGCTACCGGCACGCGTCCATCCCGGCCGGCGTCGAAGCCGTACGCACCCTCGCCGACTTCGAGGTTGACCACACCGAGGACCCGACAGCCCTCGACCGGCCCCTGGACGGATACGCCGCCGTCGTCTTCCTCTCCACCAGCGGGGAGGTGCTCACCCCGACCGGGCGCGAGCGGCTCGCCGCCTACGTCGAGGCGGGCGGCGGCTTCGTCGGGGTGCACGCGGCGGCCTGCACCGAGTACGACTGGCCGTACTACGGCGAGCTGCTCGGCGCCCGGTTCGACCGGCACCCCGAGTACCAGCCGGGCAAGGCGCTCGTCGAGGACCACGAGCACCCGGCCACCCGGCACCTGCCCGCCGTATGGGACTTCGTCGACGAGTGGTACGACTTCCGCAGCAACCCCCGGGGCGCGGTACGGGTGTTGGTCAGCGCCGACGAGTCCTCGTACGACGGCGGCGGCATGGGCGAGGACCATCCGCTGGCGTGGTGCCGTGAGCAGGGAGCCGGGCGCGTCTTCTACACGGCCCTCGGCCACGCCGCCGAGGCCTACGACGACCCCGACTTCCGCGCCCACCTCCTCGGCGGCATCAACTGGGCGGCGAAGTCGGCCTAGCGACGAGACGGGCCGGCGTGGCGCGGCCGGGCGGGCCCCAGGTGGGCTTGCCACCGGGGCGGCCCTGGACTCCGGCCTCCCCGATGAGGAGGCCGGCGATGGCCTTGGCGGCCGCCCAGCCGCGGGCCCGGCGCAGGGTCGCGGCGTCCGGCGTCGGCTCGTAGGCGGCGAAGAAGCGGTCGGCCGCGCCGTCGGGCAGCAGAAGCCAGGCGCCGGAGAGATCGTAGGCCGGATCGCCCGGGCAGAGGTCACCGAAGTCGATCACGCCGCTGAAGGTGCCGTGCGCGGTGCCGACGTTGGCCGGGTGCAGATCGGCGTGCGGCCACAGCGGCGGCCCCGCCCACTCGGGCGCGGCGACGGCGTCCTTCCAGACCGCGCGCACGGCGTCCGGGTCGGGGATCAGCCCCATCGCGGTGGCGGCGTCCAGCTGCCCGGTGAACCCAGCGGAGTGGTCGGCCGGCGGACCGCCACGGTGGCTGCGGCTGACGGGCGCCCCCGCGGGGGCGGGACGGTGAAGGGCCGTCAGGAACGCGGCCGGCGCGTCGGCGGAGGACTCGGCGTCGGTGGCGGGGGCGCGGTCGGCGGGCTCGCCCCGCACCCAGGTGGTGACGATCCAGGGCCGCGGAAACCGCTCGGAGGCGTGGCCGAGGCGCTGCGGGACCGGGATGGGCAGCGGCAGGTGCGGGGCCAGCGCGGGCAGCCAGGTGTGTTCGTTGTGCAGCAGCACGTCCGCGGACTCGGTCACCCAGGGCAGACGGACGGCGAGTTCGTCGCCGAGCCGCCACAGCCGGTTGTCCCAGCCGCGCGCGCCGAGCCGCACGGGGCGGTCGGCGAGATCGGGGTGCTGCTCATTCAGCAGCTCCCGGACCAACTCGGCGGTGATCTCGATCGGGGTGTGCGTCATGCGGATCAACGGTGGCCGTGAGCACGTTCACGGCCACCGGCATGCGTCAGGAGACCACAGGCCGCTTGCGGAGCGCGCGGAACTGGGGGCCGTAGGTGCCGGGGACGTAGCGGTTCGGGGTCTCCATCAGTTCCACGGCGGGCCGCTCCAGACCGCGCATGGCGTGGATGGCCGCGTCCAGGGTGCGGTGACCGCCGCCCGCCCAGGCCGCGTCGAGGGTGTCCAGCACGGTGCTGTAGGTGGCGTCGAACTGGTACAGGAGCTGCCGCACCCGGGCCGGCGGATCGGGCCAGCCGCCTGCCGGGATCGGAGCCATGGGCCGTACGTCGGGGAAGGGCACGGGCGCGCCGACGTAACTCCAGCCCTGGTCGGTGCGGCGCAGCTCACGGCCGTGGTAGATCTCGCCGAAGGCGTAGTAGTGCGCCGGGTGGTCGTCCTCGAAGGAGGCCGACGGCGAGCTGCTCGTGCCCTCGCCCTGCTCCATGATGATCTCGACGGCCTGCTCGACGTGGTCGGGGGTGACGATCGGCGACAGGTCGTCGGAGAAGACGTACTGCGACAGCTGCCCCCGCGCCGACAGTTCCGGCCGCACCGTCCGGAACGCCCGCAGCAGCTCCTCGTAGAACTCGCCGACGGTGGGCGAGGCCTGCGCGCTGCGGACCAGCGACTCCTCGGGGGCCTCGATCGCCATCATCACATCGCGTACGTAGGCCTTGGTCAGGCCCGACAGGTAGACGGTCACGCCGGCCCGCACACCGCCCGGCAGCGGGCCGGGGTAGACCGGCGCCGCGGCCTTGATCTGCGGCCTTCCGCCCACGGCCACCAGCAGGTTGCAGACGATGCCGAGGTGGTACATCTCGTCGCCGACGATGCGCTGGATCAGCCGCGCGACCTCGCTGCGCCGGTCCTTCACGGACCACAGGCCGCAGAAGTACGGCGGGATGGTGGCGAGTTCGAGTCCCACGGCCACCTGAAGGGCCGACCTGATCCAGTTGACCCCGCGGCTGTCCGCGGGAACGGCCAGCAGCCGCGCCACGGATCCGAGGGCGGGCGCCGCGAGCGCACCGCCCGCCGCCGGCGCGGCGGCCTGCGCGGGACCGGCGGCCACGACGGCGGCCGGCGCGCCGCTCGCCAACGCGGCCGACGCCAGGAAACTCCTGCGCCTGAACGGGGCAACCGCCTGACTGTCCGGCTCTTCGCTCATACCCGTCCCTCTCGACTCTCGCCTCAGCTGATGGCCGTGGCCCCGCCTCGGCTCGATGCCCCGGGACCCTCGGACAGCTCGCGAAGCTAGCAATGATCAACGCCGCGACCAGGGCGGACGGGCCGGTCGGCGCATCAACCACCCTGTCGGGCCAACGTGATCAAGGTCGGCGCCGCGCGCCGGAACCGCTCAGTGGGCGTGGGTGCCTACGGCGCTGCCGTCGGCCTCGCGCACCGCGATGCGGGCGAGTTTCGTGAGCATCATGCCGTTGCGGATGCGGACGAGATAGTCGACGGGAAGCCCGTGCATCCGGATGCCGGGGCCGCGCAGGGCGTGCCAGTCCAGAGTGACGAGGGTGTTCTCGCCCCAGGGGATCAGCCGCATGGCGATCCGGGCCGCGCCGAAGGGATCCGCCTTCGCCTCCAGCTCCAGCCGGCGCTGCGGTTCGCAGATCCGCACGACGCAGGTGTCGTCGAGGACCAGCGGCCCCACCCCGACCCGGACCTGGAGCCGGGCGCCCACGTCGGGCCAGTGCGGGTCAGCCTCGAGGACCTGCTGCGTTCCCGACACCCACTCCCCGTAGCGATGGCCCTCGGACAGCAGCCCCCAGACCTGCGACGGCGAGCTCAGGATCAGACGGCGGTTACGGGCCACACCGACCACGCTCCTTCCGGACACTGCCGAGTTGCTCGACCTGGCGGTCCACCGGCCCCTCGACGCTAGGGCCTGTCCGGCGGATCAGCCCGGCGTCACGGGGCCCGGCCCGCCCCTCTGCCGCGTTGTCGTCAGTGACCGACGCCCCGCGTCGACCCCGTCCTCCGCCGTGCGGCAGCCCGCACCGGACCCCGCTCACCTGCGCTGACGAGGTGCCGTGCCGTGCGGCCGCCCTGGTCCGCCGGCCAGGCGCTCGCCGCGCACACGGCCCGGCATCCGTAACCGGGGCCCGCTCGGCCGACCAGGTGAAGCCTCAGCGGGACGGCGCGCGCGGCACGGCCGTGCTCGCCCGCTCCACCAGCCGCGTCGACAGCTCCGTCCGCGTGCTCTCCGGCCGCTCCCCGTCCATCATCCGCACCAGCAGGCGCAGCGCCGTCGCCGCCATCTCCGACAGCGGCTGACGGACCGTGGTCAGGGCCGGGGCGATCCAGCGGGCCTCCGGCAGATCGTCGAAGCCCACCACGCTCATGTCGTCCGGCACGCTCAGTCCCCGTTCCGCGAGCGCCTCGTAGACACCGAGGGCCATCCGGTCCGAGCAGACGAAGACGGCGGTCGGCGGTTCCGGCAGGTCGAGGAGTTCCAGCATCCGGCGCCGGGCGACCCCCTCGTCGAAGCTCGCGTGCCGGACGTACTCGGGACGGTGCCGCACCCCGGCCGACGCGAGCGCCGAGCGGTACCCGGCGACCCGGGCGGTGCTGCACATCTTGCGCTGGTGACCGGCGATGACCGCGATCCGCTCATGGCCGAGCGCCAGCAGGTGCTCGGCCGCCGTCACACCGCCGTGCCAGTTCGCCGCGCCCACCGACACCACGCCCGGCGGCGGCTCCAGCACCGGGTCGATCATCACGAACGGGATGCGGTGCTGCTCCAGCCAGGCGTACTGGGACGCCGTCAGCTCGGCCAGGTTGAACAGCACCCCGGACGAGCCGCGCGCGGTGAGCTTGTCCAGCCAGCCCCGCTCCGGGCGCCCGCCCCGCGTCCGGGTCAGCCCGGCCGAGACCACCACCTCGAGACCCGCGTCATGGGCCGCCGCCTCCACCCCGTGCAGCACCGCACCCGACCACGAGGTGTCCAGCGAGTGCACGACGAGGTCGACCAGGCCGGGTGTCTTCGCCGCGTCGAAGCGCGGCCTGCGGACATAGCCGAGCCGGTCCAGCGCCTCGGTGACCCGGCGGCGGGTCTCGGGGGCCACGTCCTCCCGGCCGTTGACCACCTTGGACGCGGTCGGCACCGACACCCCGGCCTCACGGGCCACGACGGCCAGGGTCGGTCCGGCGGTCACGCTCGCTCCGCCCGTACGGACCATCGGGAACCACCTCTCCGGCCCGCCCGAGGGCCATGAAAAGTTTCGACCAACGCGGCAACAGTAAGCGCTTCCTACCCTAGGTTCGCCGCACTGAGTCCGGAAGAGGCCGGAGATCGAAGGTCTGCCAGGTCCGCGACTTTTGAAACTTCGAACACGCCCTGGGCTACCAGCAGGTGAGGCGGAATCCCGTGAAATCGGCCGTGAACGACGCGTCGACGAGATCCACGGCATGGATGCCGGCCATCGCCCCGGTGAAACGCAGCTTGGAGCCGTAGTCGTCCGACAGCTTGGTGAAGTCGAGCGGCGGTCCGACCAGGGCGCGCGCACCCTCGCGCACGTACCAGAACTGCGCCAGGCCGTCCTCGACCGTCACCCCCAGGGTCAACGGCGTGCCCGCGTCCACCTCCATGACGGCCATCTGCTGCGTCCCGAACTCCTCCCGCTCCACGAGCCTGAGCACCGTACGCCCCCCACCGCGCCACTGCTGCCCGCGCTGCCCCTCGCCCGCGGGCTCCGCCCAGGTGAGGTCGAGGCTCAGATACGCCTCCGCGTTGTACCGCAGGACCAGCCCGGCGGCCTGCGTGAAGGTACGGGGCCGCGCCTGAACGGTGACCTCGGCCTCCGCCCGGTGCTCGGTGATCCGCTGGGCCAGCAGACTGTGCGCCCACCGGGACTCGGGACCGTGCCGGCCGCGCAGCCGGATCCAGCCGGGCCGGACGCCGGCATCGGCCCAACTCGGGTCGACCCGGCCGCGCAGGGTGCTCCAGGGCCAGCCGAGCTCCGCACCGGGCTCGGCGCCACCCGGCCCGGGCTCGGCCTCCGCCTCGACGGGAGGCGTCGACACCTCGACCTCGACGGCCGGATGCCACCCGCCGTGCCGCAGCCGCGGCCACCCGTCCTCGTCCCAGGTCACCGCCTGGATCGCGGTCTCCCGCCCGAGCGGGCAGCGCGGACCGTCCGGCGTCCGCAACGGCCGCGCGGCGAGATGGCTCATCACCCACTCACCCTCGGGCGTCTCCACCAGCTCCGCGTGTCCGGCCTTCTGCAACGGCACCGAGGCATCGTCACGCGTCGTCAGCAGCGGCCGGCTGTCGAGCTCGTACGGCCCGGTGACCGCCCGACTCCGCGCGACCAGCACCCCGTGCTCCACCCCCGTGCCGCCCTCCGCGAGCACAAGATGGAACCACCCGCCCCGCCTCAGCAGTTTCGGCCCCTCGATGAGCCGTTCGTGCTGCATCAGCAGATGCGTCTCACCGACCGGCGCGAGGGTCTCGCGATCGATCTCCGTGAGCACGATCCCGGCGAACCGCCGGCCGTCCGGGCGGTGGTCGTTCTGCAGGTTGAGCAGCCACAGCCGCCCCTCGTCGTGGAAGAGCGCGGGGTCGAACCCATGGCTGGCGATCCGCCGCGGCGGCGTCCAGGGGCCGCCGACCTCCGGGGCCGTACTGACATACGTGTCCGTGTCGAAGTACGGCGTGCCCACCGAGCGCACGACCGAGTACACCACCCAGAACCGCTCCCCGTCCCAGCTCAGCGAGGGAGCCCAGATGCCACCCGAGTCGGGGACCCCGGCGAGCGAGTCACCGGGAACGGCCCCCCGCACATGACCGGCGTACTCCCAGTGCGCCAGGTCGCGGGAGCGATGGATCGGGATCGTGGGGAACCACTCGAAGGAGCTCGTCGCCACGTAGTACCAGTCGCCGACCCGGACCAGGGAGGGGTCCGGGGCGAAACCACGGATGACCGGATTGTGCAGCAAGGTCACTTCAGGGCTCCCAGCGTCACGCCGCTCCGCCAGTAGCGCCGCATCGCGACCATCACGATCGCCATGGGGATGATGGACAGAAGCGCGCCCGTCAGGACGAGGCTGGTCACGTCGATGCCCGACTCCAGGCGCTTGCCGGACCAGTTGTACAGACCCAGGTTGAGCGTCCAGTTCTCCTCGCCCCGCAACACGGTCAACGGCAGGAAGAAGGCGTTCCAGGTGTTGACGAAGGCGAGCAGGAAGACCGTCGCACCGCCCGTCGTCATCATCCGCAGCACGATGCTGAAGAAGATCCGCAGCTCCCCGGCACCGTCGATGCGGGCCGCCTCCAGCAGCTCGAACGGGATCGTGGCCTCGGTGTACACCTTGGCCAGATAGACGCTGAACGGGTTGATCAGACACGGGATCAGCATCGCCCACGGGGTGTCGACCATGCCGATCGCCGAGAAGAGCAGGTACAGCGGCAGGGTGAGCAGCGCGATCGGGATCAGGTAGGCCCCCACCACGGCGGCGAACACCGCGCCTCGCCCTGGGAAGTCGAAGCGCGCCAGGCCATAGCCCGTGGCGAGGGCGATGAGCGTGCCGCCGAGCGAGCCGACACCGGCGTACAGCAGCGAGTTGGCGGTCCAGCGAAGGAAGATGCCGTCCTCGTACGTGAACACCTGTTGCAGGTTGTCCCAGAGATGCCAGCCCGAGAACCACAGCCCGTTGCTCTGGTAGAGCCCCACGCGGTCCTTGGTCGCGGCGATGATCAGCCAGTACACGGGGAACAGACTGTAGACACTGGCCAGGACCAGGCCGAGCAGCATGAAGCGCTGCCCGCCGCGGGAGCGCGCGGCCGGGTCGGGGCGGGTACGCCGACGCAGTCCGCCTCCGCCGGCCGGCGCGGCCGTGGTCTGCGTGCCGTTTTCCTTACGGTTGGCGGTCAGCGCCATCAGTCCGCCTCCCTCGAGGTCAGCCGGTAGAAGAGCAAGGACGCGACACCGAGGATCAAGGCGAGCAGCACCGAAAGGGCCGCGGCGTAGTGATAGTTGCCGGCGTTGAACGCCTGGTTGTAGATGATCATGATCGGGGTGAAGCTGTCGCTGACGGTCTGCGGGGTGATGTTCCGGAACAGCGCGGGCTCGTTGAAGAGCTGCAGCATCTGGATGATCGACAGCAGCGCCGTCAGCACGAGCGCCCCGCGCACGAACGGGATCTTGATGTTCAGCGCGATCCGCAGCTCGGAGGCGCCGTCCAGCCGCGCGGCCTCGAACAGCTCCCGGGGCACGCCCTGGAGCGCCGAGTAGATGATCACCATGTTGTAGCCGATGAAGTGCCAGGTCAGCAGATTGCCGATGGCCGGCCACACCATGGACGGTGCGAAGAAGTTCCAGTCGAATCCGAAGAATTCACCGAGCGAGGTCAGGGGCCCCACCTCGGGGCTGTACAGATTGATCCACACGATGGCGGCGACGACACCCGGGATCATGTACGGCACCAGCAGCAGAATCCGGAACCGGCCGGCCACCTTCGCGCTGACCGCGTCCAGGAACAGCGCCAGGACCAGACTGATGAGCAGCACGAACGGGATCTGCACACAGGCGAAGAGGACGACCCGCAGGATCGACGTCATGAACGCCGAGTCGGTGAGCCCGTTCTGATAGTTCTCCAGCCCCACGAACTCGGTCGTGGCACCGCCGAGCCCGAGCCCGGACTGCTTCTGCAGAAACAGCGACTGGTAGACCGCGTACCCGATCGGGAGCAGGTACAGGAAAGCGAAGCCGAGCTGGAAGGGCACCGTGAAGGCGGCACCCTTCCAGCGCTGGGAGCGAATCATCGAGTCCGCCTCAGCCCTTGACGCTGATGCCGCGCTGCTTCAGGTCGTTGACCGTCCACTCCTGCATGTGGTCGAGCAGATCGGTGACCTTCTGCTTCTTGCTGACGACCGCGGCCCACTCGTCCTGCATCTCCGTGAACATCGCGGTCCAGTTCGGCCCGAAGGTCCAGTCCGTGGTGACGGTCCCCAGGCTGTCGGTGACGACCTTCTTCCCAGGCTCGTAGTTCTTCCCGAGCAGCTTCTGGGAGATCGCCTCGCTCACATACGAGTCACTGTCCTTGAGGGCCGGCATCACACCACTGCCGGTCTCCGGACTGGCCATGGTCTTCACGGCCCCGGTGTCCGTGGACATCCACAGCGCGGCCTGGGCGGCCTGCTCCTTGTTCTTGCACTGCTCGCTGACCAGCGTCAGATTGCCGCTCTGGTTGGTCGCGGCCGGCGTCTTGGCGGCCTCGCCCGCGAAGGTCGGCCACGGCGACAGCGCCCAGTCACCGAAGGACTTGGTGAAGTTCTGCACCATGCCGGACATCTGCCAGGTGGAGATCTGCCGGGTGGCGGTCCCACCGTTGTCGTAGTTCCGCTGCACGGCCGCGTAGTCGGCGAACGACAGCTTCGAGTTCAGGTCGTTGTCGATGATCTCCTGGATCACCTTCGCGGCCTTGAGGGTGCCCTCGTCCTTGAAGTTCACCTTCCACGCGTTGCCGTCGATGGCGTACCAGTGCGCTCCGGCCTGCATAGCGAGCACCTCCAGGGTGCTCGGGTCCTCACCGGCGTAGTTGGTGATCTTGATGTCGTGCTTCTTCAGCTCCTTGCCCGCGGCGATGAAGTCGTCCCAGGTCGTCGGCGCCTTGAGCCCGTACTTGGCGAACAGGTCCGTCCGGTAGATGGTGAACGCCGGAGCCGAGGCGGTCGGCACCCCGTACACCTTCCCCTGCACCTGCCCGGTGGCCCATGACCCGGCGTTGAACTTGTCCTTCTCGCCCTCGACGTACTGGGTGATGTCGGCGAGCGCGCCCTGCGAGACCCAGCTGGTGACGTACTCACCGGTGTTCTGCAGCAGACAGGGCGCGTTGCCCGCCTTGACGGCGTTCGTCAGCTGCTTCTGCATGGTCAGCTGGTCGGTGACCTTCGAGTACTTGAGCTGGACGTCCTTGTGCGAGGCGTTGAACGCCTTCACGACCGCCTCCTGCCCGTTGGCCCAGCCCCAGAAGTCGAGGGTGACCGGACCGGAGGAATCGGCCCCGGAGTCCTGGGAGCCGGATCCGCCACAGGCGGCGAGCAGACCGGACAGTGCGATTCCCGCGACGGCGGCGGAGGCGAACCTTCTCCGGGGGCTGGTGAAGTTCATCTGACCGTGATCCTTCGGAATGAGAGCGTTCTTGCGGAACGGCGGCGGCTCGGTGGCGCCGGCCAGGAACGGCGGCCGGGAAAGCGTCGGCTCGCGGTTGCGGGGGGTCGGCCAAGCGGAAGCTGTAGTAAGCGGTTGCAGGGACGGTAGGCCGAGGGCTCGGTTCATAGCAAGGGGTGAGCGGAAATTTGTTACGCCGGTTTGTCCCCGCGGTTATGTCCGGCGGTGCGGGAGGCGGTTCGGTGAGGGTGTACTTACCCGCAGGTCAGGGGCTTGCGGTCGCGCCGGACGGGGCGCCGGGAGCGCTCCCAAGGGTCCAGAGGACGGCCTGGGAATCACAGCGGAAAACGCTTACGAAACAAAGTCGAACCAAGCAGCGAGGACACGAAGACGACAGCCGGCCCGCCGGGACCCGGTGGACCTGCCCCTGACGGGCCCGCCGCCGGTCCCTCGCCGGTCCCTCGCCGGTCTCTCGCCGGTCCCTCGCCGGTCAGTCGCGCCGAGCGGCAGGCGGCCGCACGGAGTTGCGTACGACGACATGGGTGCCCAGCACCAGATGGTCGCCGTCGCCGCCCTTCCGGCGCCCGGAACCACCCTCGCGCCGGTCGGCCACGGCACGCAGCGCCACCCGTCCCATCTCCTCGTACGGCACGTGCACGGTGGTGAGTTGGGGCGTGAGCTGTGAGGCGAGCGGGATGTCGTCGTACCCGACGATCGACACGTCGTCCGGCACCCGAAGCCCAGCGGCCCGCAAGGCCTGCATGGCCCCCGCGGCGACCACGTCGGTCCCGGCCAGCACGGCCGTGAACTCCACGCCCTCCGTCAACGCGTCCTCGACGGCCTCGTACCCGTGCTCGTAGTCGTACGGACCGTGCCGCACCATGCCCGGCTCGAAGGGCACGCCATACGCCTCGAAGGCCCGCCGAGCGCCACTCAACCGGCCCTGCGCGGTGGTGAGTTCGGCATGCCCCGGCAGCACGAGCACCCTCCGGTGACCGGCGGACAGCAGATGGCTGGCCATGGCGTACGCGCCGCCCTCGTTGTCGTAGTCGACCGTCGTCGCCGGCACGTCGCCCTCCAGCGGGGGCCTGCCCACCAGCACCAGATGGGATCCGGCGGCATCGAGGGAACGCGCGAACCGGGCCATGCGCAGCTGGTACTCGTCGTAGTCGTACGCCCCGCCCAGCAGCACCACGGCCGCCACGCCCTGCTGCCGCATGAGGTTGACCAGGGCGAGCTCCCGCTCGGGATCGTCGCCCGTGGTCCCCACCAGCGAGAGCCAGCCGCGCAGCGTGGCTGCCCCCTCGACGCCCTTCGCCACATGGGCGAACGCGGCGCCGGTGATGTTGTTGATGAGGATCGCCACGGTGGGCGTACCGCCGCCGGCCAGTGAGCGGGCGTGGGCGTTGGTGACGTAGTCCAGGTCCCGGACGACCTTCATCACCCGGCGTCGCAGGTCCTCCGACACCGGGTAGTTGCCCGACAGGACACGCGACACGCTGGCGACGGAGACGCCGGCGCGCTCCGCCACGTCCCGGATGGTGGCCCGGCCGACGTCGCCGGCCACCTTGCGCTGACTCACCCTTGCGGCTCCTTCACCGTTGCGCCTGCGTCGGCATACGGCCGGAAAACGCGCCCCCACCGATACAGAAACCGTATCCCATACACCTCACCCGAGCCCTTGCCCTCTCTCCACCCCGCCCACTGCAGGCGCACCGGCGCCGGGCAAGGGCCCACCAACCTCCACTGTCTGCCGGACACCGGCCGCGAGGGAGCCGAAGGGGCGCGCCGGTGTCGAGACGGCGAACGCGCGGAGGCCCGAAGGGTCGAGCACGATCGCCGTCTCGACACCGGCACAAGGCGCCCCGTAGGCGACCGAGCCAGACATTCGGCACACCAGCTGCAGGACTTGGCCATGCGACGTGCCTCGCCACAAGGCCCGGCCGTCCAACGCGCCCGGCTGCAGGCCTCGGGCCGGCAACCCGCCCAACCAGACTTCGCCCCCGCCGCCCCTACCCGTCCCATCCCTGGGGGCTGCGCCCCCAGACCCCCGCTGTCGGCCCTCCGGGCCTCGTCCTCAAACGCCGGACGGGCTGAAAGTGTCTGGGCCGGTTGTAGCCCTCTGCGGGTGGGTGGGGGTTGGGGACGGTGGCTCGTCCTCGAACGCCGGACGGGCTGAAGATGTCTGGGCCGGTTGTAGCCCTCTGCGGGTGGGTGGGGGTTGGGGACGGTGGCTCGTCCTCGAACGCCGGACGGGCTGAGAGTGCCTGGGCCTGCGTCGCTCCCTAGCGGCCTTGCCCTCGTACGCCGGGCGGGCTTGAGAGCGCAGTGCTCTCAAGCCACCCGAGCCATATCCGCATGAACCACCTCATGCCGCAACTCCCCTCCACCCGCCACCCGCTCCAACTCCTCCACCACGATCCGCCCCAGCCGCTCCAGCTCGTTCCCGAGGGACCCGGCGATATGAGGGGTGAGGAAGACGTTGGGGAGGTGATAGAGCGGTGACCCCGCAGGCAGCGGCTCGGGTTCGGTCACGTCGAGAACGGCGTGGAGTCGACCGGAGACGAGTTCGTCGGTCAGGGCGTCGGGGTCGACCAGGGCGCCGCGCGAGGTGTTGATCAGTACGCCCCCGTCGCGGATGAGCCCCAGCCGGTCCCGGTCGAGCATCCGGTAGGTCTCGGGGATGTCCGGCGCGTGCAGGCTGACGATGTCGCTGTGCCGTAGGAGGTCGTCCAGCGACAGCAGTTCGGCGCCCAGTTCGGCGGCCTCGGTGGCGCTGACGTACGGGTCGTGCAGGAGGACCGTGAAGTCGAACGGCTGGAGGAGCTCCAGGAGCCGGCGGCCGACCCGGGAGGCCCCGATGACGCCGACGCGGCGGCCGACGTTGCCGATCGCGGCGGTTTCGCGCTGCGTCGGGTAGGCGTGTGAGCTGCGGAAACGCTCGCGGTGGCCGAAGGTGTCCTTTCCGGCGAGCAGGATCATGGCGAGGGTGTACTCGGCGACCGGGAGGGCGTTGCCGGTGACCGCGCTGGAGACCGTGACGCCGGCTTTCCAGAGCGCGTCGCCGACGAGCGAGCGGACCGAGCCGGCGGCGTGCAGTACGGCGCGCAGTCCGGGTGCGGCGGCGAGGAGGTCGGCGTCGAGGTGGGGGCAGCCCCAGCCGGTGATCAGTACCTCGGCCCCGGCGAGGGCCTCGGCCGCGGCCGGGTCGGTGAAGTCCTGTACGACGAGGGCGGGGTCGATCTGGGCCGCCTGCCTCAGCCGGGCCATGAGCGGTGGGGGGAAGAGCAGGGGGAGGTGCACCGGGTCCATGGCGAACACGGCCCTCGGCGGGTGCGGGCTGGGCATGACTCTCCTGAGGCGCTGGGTTGAGATGCTGTCGAGATGCGGGGTAGAAACAGTTTCAGAAAGCGTCTTCTACCGTAGATCTGCCAGGAGACTCGGTCAATCGGTCGGATGAAGAGGCGCGTTTCCCGAAGCTGTCATCGGCTACCGCGGTGGCGTACCGCTCGCCGAGCGGTCTCACCGGGTGTGTTCCGAAATCGGTTACTAGGTGTTCCTGGTGTTCCAGGTGTTCCAGGTGTCCAGGCGTTCCGGCGGGTTTCGGTCCGGTCGTGGGTCTGCGTAGACAACCGGTTTCCATCGGTCGGATTCCAGCCGTCGGCTCAACATCCCAGGTCAGGCGCGCTCTTCCTGCCGCCTCATACCCCTGCCGCCCATGAAGCCGAGGTTACAAAGACTTTTCGAAAATCCGTCAAGCCTCTTGACGTGCCCCCCGCCCCAGAAGAGGCTCTGCCCCAACGCCATAGCAACCGGTTGCCAAGTTGGCTGGTTCATGACCGGCAGGCCGCTCATTGGCCGACATATCGAACGAACTGAGCAGGAGGTGGTGCGCTCATGCGCCCACAGGCCGGCGCCCCCTTGAGCCGCCGCCGTTTTCTCGCCCTCTCCGCGGGCGGTGCCGCGGGCGGTGCGGCGGCGTTGAGCGGCTGCGCCATGCAGGTGTCGACCGGGGTCAGTGGTGGCTCGGGAGAGACCGTCACGCTGATGGTCAAGCCCGAGGACATCTCGCCCGAGCTGGTCAAGCAGGCGAAGAAGGACACCGGCATCACGATCAGGCGGGTCGACTACGACATCACCAAGCTGATCGCGATGCTCACCAGCGGCAACCCGCCGGACCTGGTCCGAGCCGTCGGCGCCACGGACGCGGCGTACTTCGCCGCACGGGGCGTGATGCAGAACCTCGACCCCTACTTCGCCAAGAGCAGCGTTCTCAGGCCGGACGACCTTGACCCCGTCAACGACCTGTGGCGTTACGACGGCAGGGTGCAGGGCAAGGGTCCCCGCTACGGCATGGCCAAGGACTTCTCCCAAGACTCCATGTACTGGTACAACACGGCGGCCTTCGACAAGAAGGGTCTCGACTACCCGTCGGAGACCGAACCCGTCACGTTCGAGAACTGGCTGGAGAGCGCCCAGCGGCTCGTACAGCGCTCGAAGGGTCAGACGACCGTGTTCGGCGGCAGCTACAACGGCCAGACCAAGATCACGCTGATGGCGGCCCTGACGGCGTCCGCCGGGGGCAGCCTGTTCAGCGACGACTTCTCCCGGGTCGACTTCACCACACCCGAAGCCCGCAAGGCGCTCGCCTGGTACATCGGCTACTGCAGGCTCAACGTCGGGCCGACGCCCATCAATCCCGCTCCCCAAGGCTGGGACGGGCCGAGCTACCAGGCCGGACGGATGGCCATGTCGAACAACGGCTACTGGATGGGCGGCATGATCGGCGCCGACAAGAAGCTGGCGCAGGTTTCCCGCCTCGCCCCCGCACCCGTCTTCGCGGGCGGCCCGCGCATCAGCGCCTGCCAGGGCGGCACCGGTATGTGGATGCCGCGGAAGGCGAAGAACAAGGACGCCGCGTGGCGCCTGTTCGAGTGGTACTTCGGCGAGGCGCCGGCCAAGGAGCGCGCCTCCAGCGGCTGGGGCATCCCTACCCTGAAGTCCCTGCGGCCGCTGATACCGGACGAGGAGGACTACCAGAAACGGACGCTGAGGACACAGGAGAACGAGCTCAAGCACTTCTCTGTGGTCTCCCTCAGCCCCTACATCACGGGGGACGGCTTCGAGTCCCTCTTCAACCAGGTCACCCCGGCCGCGATGAAGGGCGAGATGTCCGTCGACACCCTCGCCGGACGCCTCAACTCGCTCGTCAACGAGCAGCTCAAGCGCGGTAAGGAGCAAGTGGGATGACTGTCGATCAGGTCTCCTCGGTCGCGGACCGGCCACGCTCGACCGCGAACGCCCGCCCGGCCCGGTCCGACACCCGCACCGGGCCCTCGATGACGACGCGCAGGCACCGCGCGTTCTACATGTTCACCTCGCCGTGGATCATCGGCTTCGCGCTGCTGACGATCGCACCGATGGCGTACGCGCTGTGGCTGAGCTTCACCACGTACGACGGCATCTCACCGAACTGGCACTACGTCGGCCTCGGCAACTACCGCGAGTTGCTGCACGACGCGCAGACCTGGGACTCCCTGGGCCGTGCGGGCCTGTTCGCGGTCATCTCGGTGCCGTTGTCGATCATCGCGGGGCTCGCTCTCGCCGTCCTGATCAACCGGCCGATCAAGGCGCGCGGACTCTTCCGGACCCTGCTGTATCTGCCGGCCGTGGTACCGCCGGTCGGTGCGGGCATCGCCTTCAAGATTCTCTTCGACCAGAACACCGGTGCCGCCAACGGTGTCCTGACCTTCTTCGGCTTCGACGCGATCGGCTGGCTGGCCGACCCCTACGCCCGGTACGTGCTCATCATGACCGTGCTGTGGTCGGCCGGAAACATCATGATCATCTCGCTGGCCGGACTCCAGGACGTGCCCCGTGAGCTTCACGAGGCGGCCCGGATCGACGGCGCGAGCGCCTGGCGGACCTTCCGCAGCATCACCGTGCCGCTGCTCTCGCCGGTGCTGCTGTTCCAGACGGTGACCGGGGTGATCGCCTCGGTGCAGACCATCATGCCGATGCTGCTGGCTGCCAACCCGACCACGGGCGGCCTCACCACGATTCCGCAGTCCAACTACACGTACATGATCCACGTGTTCTCGGAGTACTTCGCGCTCGGCCGCTACGGATACGCCTCCGCACTGCTGTGGGTGCTCTTCGTCCTGATCCTCGTCGCGACCGGACTCATCTTCAAGTTCACGTCCGGCGTGGTGTTCTACAACGTCGACCCGGAGGCGAAGAAGTGACCGTCACCAGCTTGAACCCCAAGTCTCCGGTCCGCGTGCGGATACGCGTCAACCGCCTCGTCCTCTACACGGTCCTCGTCGCCGTCACCGGCCTCTTCGTCGGCCCCTTCGGCTGGCTGATCCTCGCCGGTCTCAAGACCCCCTCCGAACTGGCCGCCGCCCCCGTGCACTGGCTGCCCGCCGATTTCCAGTGGCACAACTTCACCGACGCCTACAAGCTGATCGACTTCCTCGGATACGCCCGCAACTCCCTGATCATCGCCCTGATCTACGCCACGCTGGTCACTCTCAGCTCGGCCTGGGTCGGCTTCGGTTTCGCCCGGCTGTCCGCACCCGGCAAGAAGACGCTGTTCGGCGTCCTCATCGGCTCGATGATGCTGCCGCAGATGATCACTCTGCTGCCGACCTACCTGATCTTCGCCAAGGTGGGCATGGTCGACACGTACTGGCCGTGGGTGCTGTGGGGTCTGTCGTCGGCTCCGTATCTCGTCTTCCTCTTCCGGCAGTTCTTCGCCGGCCTGCCTCGCGAGCTGGAGGAGGCGGCAATCGTCGACGGCTGCGGATACGGCAGGATCTTCTGGCGGATCTTCCTGCCGCAGTCCTGGCCCGTCCTGTCCGCCAGCTTCGTCATCGCCTTCACCTGGACCTGGGGCGACTACATCGCGCCCCAACTTCTGCTCTCCACCGACAAGTCGACGCTCGCCGTCGCCGTGATGACCACCTACGTCTCCTCGGCCGGCACACCCGTCACCAATCTCCAGGCCGCCGCCTCCGTGATGTACGTCGTCCCGATCCTGCTGATCTTCCTCATCGCCCAGCGCGGATTCGTCGCCGGGATGTCCACGTCCGGGCTGAAGTGACCCCTCTTACCGAACCTTTTGCAAGGAGTTACGCATGAACCCGCCCCTCTCACGCCGGAACGCCCTCCAGGCCGCCGGTGTCGTCGCTGCCGCCGGCCTGGCCGGCAGCAGCGTGGGCACCGCACAGGCCGCCGCGGCCGAGGAGACCGGCACCACCGGCGACAGCGTGGTCATCCACCCGCCCCTTCCGCAGGTGCCTGTCAACAACTCCTTCACCGTCAAGGTCCGGCCGCTCGGCGGCACCTGGCAGAAGCTCGGTGTCTACCTTGCCAAGCTCGCGCTGATCGACGCGAACACCGGCAGCAACAGAGCCCAGAACTCCTCCTGGGCCGCCTTCGACTTCTGCGGCACCGTCGAGGTCGAGGTCACGTACAACCCGGGCGGCGGCGAGAAGGTCCGCGTCCGCCCGGACTCGTACGGCATCAAGCCCGAGGTGCTCGGCAGCACCGCGCGCTTCACCCTGGACCGGCCCCGCAACCTCGTCGTCCAGATAGACGACAAGATCTTCGACTGCCTGCACCTGTTCGCGAACCCGATCGAGCGGAACGTGCCCACCGAGGGCGACAAGAAGGTCATGTACTTCGGGCCCGGGCTGCACACCACCGCCGACCGGTTGCTGAAGGTGCCCAGCGGCACCACCGTCTATCTGGCCGCCGGTGCCGTCCTCACCTCGCAGGTGATCTTCGAGAACGTGGAGAACTCCCGGCTGATCGGCCGCGGCGTGCTCTACAACTCTCCCAACGGGGCGCTCTTCATCCGCAAGACCGAGAACGTCACCGTCGACGGCGTCACGATCCTCAACCCCCGCTACGAGAACGTCCGGGTCGCCGAGTCCAAGAACCTCACCATCAAGAACCTGCGCGCCTTCAGCCACCAGGGCTGGGGTGACGGCATCCAGCTCTACTGCTCCGAGAACGTCAAGATCGACGGCTGCTTCCTGCGCACTTCAGACGACTGCGTCGCGCTCTACACCCACCGCTGGGACTTCTACGGCGACACCCGCAACATCACCGTCAAGAACTGCTCCCTCTGGGCCGATGTCGCCCACCCGATCAACATCGGCGTGCACGGCAATTCCGACACCCCCGAGGTGCTGGAGAACCTGCGCTACGAGAACATCGACATCCTCGACCACCGTGAGCCGCAGGTGACCTACCAGGGTGCCATCGCCTTCATGGTCGGCGACAGCAACATCGTCCGGAACGTCAAGTTCGACAACATCCGCGTGGAGGACTTCCGCTGGGGCCAGCTCATCCACATGCGGGTCGAGTACAACCCGAAGTACAACACCTCGGCAGGCCGCGGCATCGAGTCCGTCTACATCAAGGACCTCAGCTACAACGGCGAGAACGCCAACCTCTCGATCATCGCCGGCCTCGACGCGGAGCACGCGATCAAGGACGTCACTTTCGAGAACCTCCGCGTCAACGGCAAGGTGATCGCCGACAGCACGGGCAAGCCGAAGTGGTATCTGGCCGCGGACGGCGTGCCCATGTTCGTCAACGAGCACGTGACGAACCTCAAGTTCCTCACCACCGCCGAGGCCGAGGCGGCCGCCGCGTCATGAGCACCCTGAGAACCACCCCCGCCACGAGCCGCCGGGGATTCCTCGGCGGCGCCGCGGCCCTGCTGCTGGCGTCGGGCACGAGCGGACTGCTCCTGCCCGGCACGGCCCGGGCGGCGGCACAGAACGACACGGGCAGCCGGGAGTTCACCCACCCCGGCCTGCTGCACACCGCCGACGACCTCGCCCGGATGAAGGCCGCGGTCGCCGCCCAGGAATCCCCGATCCACGACGGCTACCTCGCCTTCGCGGCCCACGCCCGTTCGAAGTCGACGTACGCCGTGCAGAACACCGGGCAGATCACCTCCTGGGGCCGCGGCCCCACCAACTTCCAGAACCAGGCCGTCGCCGACTCGGCCGCCGCCTACCAGAACGCCCTCATGTGGTGTGTCACCGGCGTGCGCGCCCACGCCGACAAGGCACGGGACATCCTCAACGCCTGGTCGGCCTCGCTGACCATGGTCACCGGCGCCGACGGTCCGCTGGGCGCCGGCCTTCAGGTCTTCAAGTTCGTCAACGCGGCCGAGCTGCTCCGGCACAGCGGCTACGACGGCTGGACGGACGCGGACATCGCCCGCTGCGAGCGGTCCTTCCTCGACGTCTGGTATCCGGCGATCTCCGGCTACATGCTCTACGCCAACGGCAACTGGGACCTGACGTCCGTCCAGTCCATCCTGGCCATCGGCGTGTTCTGCGAGGAACGCACCCTCTTCGAGGACGCCCTGCGCTTCGCCGCGGCCGGCGCCGGCAACGGCAGCGTCCGCAACCGGGTCGTCAGCGACACCGGCCAGGGCCAGGAGAGCGGCCGCGACCAGGGCCACGAGCAGCTCGCCGTCGGCCTGATGGGCGACGCCGCGCAGGTCGCCTGGAACCAGGGCGTCGACCTGTGGGGCTTCGACGACCACCGGATCCTCGCGAACGCCGAGTACGCCGCCCGCTACAACCTCGGCGGCGACGTCCCCTTCACCCCCGACCTGGACCGCACCGGCAAGTACATCAAGACGGCCGTCTCCGACAAGGTGCGCGGCGCCCTCCCGCCGGTCTACGAGATGTACTACGCCCACTACGCCGGCGTCCGCGGCCTCGACACCCCGTACACCAAGGCGGCCGTCTTCCGCGGCACGGGCGGCGCCCGCCTCGTCGAGGGCAGCAACGACGACCTGCCGAGCTTCGGCACCTTCACCTACGCCGGTACGAAGGCCCCCGCGCCGACCGCACCGACGGCCCCGGCGGGCGTCACCGCCCTCGGTGACTCCGACGCCGTGACCCTGGCCTGGCTGCCGTCCGCGTGGGCGACGACGTACACCGTCCTCAGGGCGAACCGCGCCGAGGGGCCGTACAAGAAGATCGCCGAGGGGAACGCCGAGCCGGAGTACAGGGACACCGACGTCCACGCCGGACAGACGTACTACTACACCGTCACGGCCGCCAACTCGCAGGGCACGAGCGCGAGTTCGGGCCCGGTCGCCGCCGCGGCCGGTCTTCCTGAACCCTGGTCCACCCGGGACATCGGACAGGTGCGGATCCCCGGCTCGGCCGCCTTCGACGGGGAGCGGTTCCTGCTGGAGGCATCCGGTACCGCCGACACCTACCGCTCCGTGCACCTCCCGCTGCGCGGCGACGGCACGATCACCGCACGCGTCGTGTTCCCGCTCAGCTCGCAGTACGCCAAGATCGGCGTCACCCTGCGCGACTCCCTCGACGCGGACGCCGCGCACGCCTCGATGCTGATCCAGGGGCTGCCGCTGCACACCTGGAGCGGCGTGTGGACCGTACGCGCCGAGACTGGAGCGGCCGTCTCCGGCACCGGCAGCACGTCCGTGCCGCCCACCCAGCAGCAGGCCGTCACCACGTCCGCGGCCTTCCCGATCTCCGACCTGGGTGAGCTGCCCGAGTCGGCGACCCCGCTTCAGGCCCCGTACGTCGAGGGCGCGGGCGACGGCTACCGGCTGCGGGCGCCCTACTGGGTCCGGGTGACCCGCAGGGGCCGCCGCTGCACGGGCGCGATCTCCCCGGACGGCATCCGCTGGACCCAAGTCGGCTCCAGCGAGGTCGAGTTGGGGCGTACGGCGTACGCCGGGCTGGTCCTCACCTCCTGCCTCGGCGTCGACGCGGACTACGCCGAGACCGGCACCGGCGCCTTCGACAACGTCAGCGTGACGTCCGCGTCCTTCGGCGAGGTCTGGTCCGTGCCCCGGCCCACCCGCACCGCCACCGGCCTGACGGCGTCCACCGGCGCCGACGCCGTGGAGCTGGCCTGGACCGACCCGGATCTCTCCGCCCGCTACAAGGTGCTGCGGGCCGACAGACCGGACGGCCGCTACGAGACGATCGCGACCGGCGCCGGCCCGGTCGGCTTCGGCACCCGGATCCGGTACGCGGACGCCACGGGCACACCCGGACGGACGTACCACTACGTCGTCGCGAAGACCAACCACGGCGGCCGGGGCCCGCTGTCCGAACCGACGTCCGCACGGATGCCGACCCCGGGGCTGCCCCAACTCACTTCCGCCGCCGCCGTGTTCGCCAACAAGGGAGTGCCCTTCCGGCACCTCCTGCGCGGCTCGCACGAGCCCGTGCGGTTCACCGCGGCCGGGCTGCCCGACGGTCTGCGGCTGGACAAGCGCACCGGCATCGTCTCGGGCACGCCCACGGAGACCGGCGAGTTCACCGTCACCACCACCGCGGGCAACGCGACGGGGGAGGGCACCGGCACGCTCACCCTCACCGTCGGCACACCCCCGCCGGCCCCCTGGACGTACGGCGACCTCGGCGACCCGGTGCTCGACGAGCGTGCCTTCGGGACGCTCGGCGTGGTCGCGATCCGCACCCCGGGCAGCACGTCGTACGACGGCGGGACCTTCACCGTGCGCGGGGCCGGTGTCGACCTGAGCACCAACAACCAGGGTATGACCGGGCAGTTCGTGCGACGGCCCGTCACCGGCGACTGCGAGATCACCGCCCGGCTCGGCTCCCGCACGGGCGCGAGCGCCGACCAGGTGGGACTGCTGATGGCCAAGTCGCTGTCGCCGTTCGACCAGGCCGCCGGGGCGATCGTCACCGGCGGGTCCACCGCGCAGCTCATGCTGCGCACCACCGTCGCCGGGAAGTCGGCCTTCACCGGCAACACCCCCGCCGCCCTCCCCAACCTGCTGCGGCTGAAGCGCGTAGGGACCGCCTTCACCGCAGCCCTGTCCACCGATGACGGCGCCACCTGGACCACTCTCGCCACCGGCGAGATCCCCGGGTTCGGTGACGCCCCCTACTACGTGGGCCTCGTGGTCTGCTCCCGCAACCAACTGGCCCGCTGCACCTCTGAGTTCAACGAGGTGAGCATCACCACCGACTGATCCCCCCACGGATTGGAGTGCACCACAATGAGCCGCACTTCCCCCCACCAGCACCACCACTCAGGTGAGGTGAGCCGTCGCGGTCTGCTGAAGACCGCCGGCGGTCTCACCGCGGCCGTCGCACTGGGCGCTGCGTCTGCCGTGACTACGGCGGTCGTCGCCCCCACGGCGGACGCGGCCCCCGCGACCTTCACCCACCCCGGCATGCTGCACAACGCCGGAGACATCAACCGGGCCAAGGTCAGGGTCGCCGCGGGCGACGACCCCTGGCTGTCCGGCTGGAACCGGCTGACCGCCAACTCCCGCTCTCAGTCCACCTGGACCAACAAAGCCACGGCCACGATCATCCGCGGAGGTACCGGACAGAACTACGGCCTGCTCTACAACGACATCGCCGCCGCCTACCAGAACGCCCTGCGCTGGCGGGTCGGCGGCACCGAGGCCAACGCCCAGTGCGCGGCCACCATCCTCAACGCGTGGTCGAGGACCCTGACGACGGTCACCGGCAACGCCGACCGGTTCCTCGCCGCCGGCCTCTACGGCTGGCAGTTCGCCAACGCCTGTGAACTCATGCGCGGCTACAGCGGGTTCGACCTCGCCGCCGCCCAGGAGATGTTGGTCCGGGTCTTCTACCCGCTCAACAACCAGTTCCTCACCGGCCACAACGACGCCTGCATCACCAACTACTGGGCCAACTGGGACCTGTGCAACATGGCCTCGGTGATGGCCATCGGGATCCTCACCGACAACGCGGCCAAGTACGACCAGGCCGTGAACTACTTCAAGAACGGCGCCGGGAACGGTGCCATCCAGAAAGCGGTGCCGTTCCTGTACTCCAACGTCGAGGGCTACGACCTCGGCCAGTGGCAGGAGTCCGGCCGCGACCAGGGCCACACCATGATGGGTATGGGCCAGATGGGCGCCATCTGCGAGATGGCCTGGAACCAGGGCGACGACCTGTACTCCTACGACGGCCGCCGCTTCATGAAGGCCGCCCAGTACGTCGCCAAGTACAACCTGAACAACAACGTCCCGTACACCACCTACAACTGGGGCAGCGGCCAGAACTGCGCCCCACAGTCACAGACCGTGATCTCGTCGGCCTCCCGGGGCCAGGTCCGCCCGGTCTGGGCCATGCTCCACTACCACTACAACCGGCGCGTGAGCCTGGACGACAAGTACATCTCCCAGATGTGCTTCTCGGTCGCCCCCGAGGGCGGCGGCGGTGACTACGGCACCGACAGCGGCGGCTTCGACCAGCTCGGCTTCGGCACGCTGATGTACGCCAAGTAGCGCGGCACTCCAGGACGGGCTGTACGCCGAACAGCCCTCACACCCGCTCGTGCACCGGAATATCGGGCCACAATGAGTTGCTCTGATCTTCACGGTGCACGAGCGCGGTGAGGAGGCTGGTGGACACATGGCAGCAGTCCAGACAGATTCCGGTACAGACCCCGTGGTGAGCACGCCTTACGGTGCCGTACGGGGCCGGTACGAACAGGGCGTCGCGGTGTTCCGCGGCATCCCCTACGCGGCGCCCCCGTTCGGCCCGCTCAGGTTCCGGCCGCCCGTGCCGCCGGAGCCCTGGGACGGTGTGCGCGAGGCCGTGGCCTTCGGGCCGACCCCGCCGAAACCGCCGTACTCCGAGGCCTTCGCGCAGTACCTGTCCGACCCCGTCGTGCCCGGCGACGACTGCCTCAACCTCAACGTCTGGACCCCCGAACCCGGCCCGGGCGCCCGGCTGCCGGTCATGGTGTGGCTGCACGGCGGCGCCCTGACCCGCGGCTCCTCGGGCATGCCCGTGTACGACGGCCGGTCCTTCGCCCGCGACGGCGTCGTCCTGGTCTCGGTGAACTACCGGCTGGGCGTCGAGGGCTACGGCTACTTCCCGGACGTCCCCGCCAACCCCGGCCTGCGCGACCAGCTCGCCGCCCTGAACTGGGTGCACGAGTCCATCGAGGCCTTCGGCGGCGACCCCGGCCGCATCACCCTGTTCGGCCAGTCCGCCGGCGCGATCAGCATCGGCGCGCTGCTCGCCGCCCCGCAGGCCCAGGGCCTGGTCCGGCGGGCGATCCTGCAGAGCGGACCGCCCGAGACCGCCGACCGCGACAAGGTACGGCGGATGGTGCGCCGTATGGCCACCCGGCTGAAGATCCCCGCGACCGCCGTCGCCTTCGCGGACGTCGACCGTGAGCTGCTGCTGCGCACCCAGGCCGAGGTCGGCCGGCTCAGCAGCCCCGTGCTGGGCGGGCCCGCCTTCGGGATCGTCGTCGACGGCGACATCGTGCCCCGCGACCCCCTCACGGCGATCACGGAGGGTGACGCCGCGGTCGGCGTGGACCTGATGATGGGCTGGACCCGCGACGAGTACCGGCTGTGGCTGGTGCCCGGCGGGCTGCTGGAGCGCGTCGACCGGCTCGGCGCCGTCGCCCTGGCCGGCGCCATGGCCCGCTGCCACGCAGGCGCCGACATCCCGCGCGGCTACCGCATCCTGCACCCGGAGGCCGGCACCGCCGAGATCGTCGGCCAGATGGTCACCGACCACCTCTTGCGCATCCCCCTGCACCACCTGGCCGACGCCCGCCCCGGGACGTCGTACATGTACGAGTTCGCCTGGCCCTCCACTCTCCCCGACCCAGGGCGTGTGGCGAAAGCCCCGCCTGCCGGGCGACGCCTGGCACGCCCTCTCGCCGCACCGGGCGAAAGCCCACGTACAACCAGTACGAGGGCTTCCGCCCGGCACGCCGAGAGCACGCACCAGACGCCGCCCGGCCCGCCCTCCGGGCGGACGACGGGACTTTCGCCACACGCCCTGGGCTCCTGCCACGCGCTGGAGCTCGGCTTCGTCTTCGACACCGGCGGCGTCCCCGAGTCCCGCAAGCTGGCCGGGGACGGAGCCCCGCAGGAGCTGGCCGACGAGATGCACCGGGCGTGGGTGCGGTTCGCGGTCGAGGGCGACCCGGGGTGGCAGCCCTGGGACGACTCGCATCCGGTGCGGGTCTTCGGCGACGGCGAGACCCGTACCGCGCACGGCCCGCGCGACGCCGAGCTCGCCCTGTGGGCCGCAGCGGCCACCGCCCCGCAGACCCCACCCGCCCCGGCCCTCGGTCCGGCCGGGCGCGGCGCGGAGCTGCGGGCGGTGGTCCGACGTCTGCGGCTGCCCGGCGCGGTACGGCGGCACTGATTCCGGTCCCGGGGGCGGGCGGCGGGCCGACTCGGCCGTAGGGCAAGATCCTTTGCATGTACGAATACGAGGATCCCTCGCGCTGGACGCCCGAACCGGTGCGGCCCCGAGGGAAGTTGACCCTTCTCTTCCTCGCGAGTGTGGTGTTCTTCCCGGTGCTCGTCGTGGTGTGGCTGGCCGTGTTCGCGGTGCTGCTCGCCGTGGGCGTACTGACCGAGGTGATCGCGGCGTTCAGCGATCGGTACGAGCAGGGGTTCATGAAGGTGATGGACCGCACCCTCGGCCCTCTCATGGACCTGGCCGGCTGGTGCGTGACCTGGCCGGAGCTGCGGCACGAGGGCGACACGGAGTACTACCGGGCCCGCGTCGACAAGGTGGTCGCCCGCTGGACGGCCCGCGCCTCGGCCCCGGCCCGCCCGAACAAGGCGAAGCCGCCCGTGGAGTGCGCCATACGGCTGCGCGACTACCGCGGCGTGGGCGGCGGCTACGTCGCCTACGCGGCCCGCGCCCAGGGCTGGGAGCTGCGGCCCACGGACGTGCGCAAGGAGGTGCGCCTGTGGTGGTCGGCCGCCTCGCCCGCTGAACCGCGCTGACGTTCCTACTTCGCCGGCGCCACCGAGTCCCGCACCACCACATGCGTGCCCAGCAGCAGATGCTCGTCCGGATTCTCCGGGGTCCGGCCGAGCGCGGTGCGTACGGCGAGGCGGCCCAGCTCCTCGTAGGGGACGTGCACCGTCGTCAGGGCGGGGTGCAGGTCGCGGGCGAACGGGATGTCGTCGTAGCCGGCCAGCGACACGTCGCCGGGCACGCTCAGGCCGGCCTCGTGCAGGGCGGTCAGCGCACCGGCCGCGACCATGTCGGTGGCGGCGACCACGGCCGTGAACTCCAGGCCCTGCTCCAGGGCCTCGCGCATCAGGCGGTGCCCGGAGTCGCGGGTGAAGTCGCCGTGCCGGAGCAGCGCGGGGTCGGGGTCCAGGCCGCGGGCGCGGTGGGCGGCGAGATAGCCGCGCTCACGGCCCTGCGCGGTGGTGTGGTCGGACGCGCCGCCGAGGAACAGCACCCGCTGATGCCCCTGGGTGAGGACGTGGGCGACCAGGGCGTAGGCCCCGCCCTCGTTGTCGTACTCGATGACCGTGACCGGCGCCCCGGGGCCGAGCGGCGGCCGGCCGCACAGCACCAGCCGGGAGCCCGCCGACGCCAGCGAGTCGGCCATGCGGCGGGTGCGCTCGCGGTACTCGGGGGTGTCGGCCGAGCCGCCGACCAGGATCACGGCGGCGGCACGCTGGGCGCGCATCATCTCGACGAACTCCACCTCGTGCTGGACGTCGCCCTCCGTGGTGCACACCAGGCACAGATGCCCGAGCCGCCGCGCCTCCCGCTCCACCCCGTGCGCCATGTGCGCGAACGACGGCCCGGTGATGTCCTCCAGCACGAACGCCAGCGTGGGCGTGCCGACGCCCGCGACCGCCTTCGCCCGCGCGTCGGCGACGTAGTCCAGGTCCCGCACCGCCCGCATCACACGCGTCCGGGTCGCCGAACTCACCGGATACACCCCGCCGAGGACCCGCGACACGGTCGACGCAGACACCCCCGCCCGGGCCGCCACGTCCCGGATGGTGCTGCGCCCCGCGTCCTCGCTCTTCCTGGTCATCCCTGCCTCGCCCCCTCGAACTGCGGAAACACGGCAGCAACCGGTTCCCGTCCGGAGGCTAGCAGTGCGGTGGGGGAGTCGGCAGACGTTATGCCTTCAATGACCTCGCGATCCCCGCGACCGCCTCGGGCCCGACCCGGCAGCACCCCCCGATCAGCCGCGCCCCGGACGCGCGCCACCCCAGGACCTCCTCCGGGGTGAAGGAGGAGCGGCCGTTCCAGGCCCGCGCCTCGGCGTCCCAGGCCTCCCCGCTGTTCGGGTAGACGACGACCGGCTTGCCGGTGACCCGGGCGGCGGTCTCGACGGCACGCTCGACGTCCTCCGGCACGCAGCAGTTCACGCCGACCGCGATCACCTCGTCCGCGTCGGCGGCCAGGGCGAACGCCTCCTCCAGCGGCTGCCCGGCGCGGGTGCGCTCCCCGGCGACGGAGTACGACAGCCAGGCCGGCACGTCCAGCCCGCGCACCGCCCGCAGCAGCGCCTCGGCCTCGTCGGCGTCCGGGACGGTCTCCAGAGCCAGCACGTCGGGACGGGCCGCGGCCAGCACCTCCAGCCGGGGCCGGTGGAAGCGCTCCAGCTCGTCCACGCTCAGCCCGTACCGCCCCCGGTACTCGGAGCCGTCCGCCAGCATCGCCCCGTACGGCCCGACCGACGCGGCCACCCACAGCGGCCGGGCGACCCCCTTGCGCTGCGCCTGCCGGGCGGCCTCGCGCGCCAACTCCACGCTCAGGGCGAGCAGTTCGGCCGCCCGCTCCCGCCCGATCCCTCGCTTGCCGAACCCCTCGAAGGTGGCCTGGTAGCTCGACGTGATCGCCACGTCCGCCCCGGCCTCGAAGTAGGCGAGATGCGCCTCGGTGATGGCCTCCGGCTGCTCCGCGAGCAGCCGCGCCGACCACAGCTCGTCGCTCAGGTCGTGCCCGGCGGACTCCAGCTGGTTGGACATGCCGCCGTCGAGCACGACGGGTCCGGCGGCGAGGGCTTCGGCGAGGGTGATGGTGCTGGTCATGGTGACGACGGTAGTCGAGTGGGGGCGGGTGTCCGGCATGCGGGACACCCCGGGCGTCCCTACGCCGCGTGCCGCCCACCGCGCCGCCGCCCGCGTCCCCGTCCGAACCTCGTCGCCGGGACGGCGAGCCCGACGAGCAGGCCCGAGGCCAGGACGTAGGGCCACCAGCCGAGGCCGCTGCTCGCGACGCTCGCGGTGCGGGGGCCGGGGGAGCCGAGGGTGTCGGCCGCCGTGCGGGGGGTGTCCGAGCCGGGGGAGGGGGTGGCGGTGACGGCGGTGAGGACCACGTCGTTGCCGTCGCCGCCCCGGTAGCTGATGCGGTAGGTGGTGTCGTCCAGCTGGAGCTTCCTGCCCTCCTTGAGGCCGGTGAAGCTGCCGGACGTCTTCGCGCGGCCCCGGTGGTCGAGGACGGTGATCTTCGGGGCCGGTGCGGTCGCGGTCGCGGCGGACGCCAGGTCCAGGTCGCCGGCCAGGCGGACGGCGCCCGTGACCTTCAACGGGCCCTCGCGCAGAACCAGTTCGCCCTGCGCCGACTGGGTGTAGTCGCCGGAGACGGTCAGGCCGCTCGCGACCACCCCGTCGTTCGTCACCGCTCCCCGCACGGTGCCCCTGCCGGTCAGTGTCCTGCCCGTGCCCACGCGCAGTCCCGAGGCGCCCGCGTCCAGCCGGGACTTGGCCGTCGTGAGCCGGATCGTCCTGCTGCGGGCGAGGGTCGCGCCGTCGCGCAGGGCGAGGGTGCCCCGCTCGACGGTGGTGGTGCCGGTGTACGTCACCGCGCCGCCCGTCAGGGTCGCCGTCGCGGACCCCGCCTGGGTGAGCGAGCCGCTGCCGCTGACGCGGGACAGCGACAGGGGTTTGCCCGTGTTGTTCAGGACCAGTGAGCCGTCGTTGACGACCTTGTGGAGGGCGCCCCGGGTGTAGAGCCCGCCGTCGCCGCCCGCCCGGCCGCTGCCCAGGCGCAGCACGGCACCCTTCTCGACGGTCGTCGAGCCGTCGTAGTACTGCACGGCCGCGAAGGTGACGTCGTTGCCCTTCGTCCCCTTGATGACGACGTCCCCGGCGCCGGGCGCGGCGAGCGTGTCGTGGAACCTGCCGCCGCCGATGGGGGCGCCCAGCGTCACCGGGCCGTTGTAGTCGAAGGTGAGCAGGGAGCGGGAGCGGGCCGCCAGGAGGTTGATGTAGACGGTCTCCGCCGTGCCTGGCATGAAGATCTTGTTCGTGGTGCCGTCGCCCCACTGGACGTTCGCGCCCTTGATGTTGGTGCCGCGCTTGTTGACGTTCTTGGGCGCGGGCGTCCAGTTCAGGGCCGGGTCGCTGAGCGAGGGGTCGGTGTCGCCGCCCTGGTCGGACCAGCTGTACTGGCCCGTGAGGATCACCTTGCCGCCCGGCCGGGACTGGACGTTGATGTCGCTGCCGTACTCGCGCTGGTAGAAGTCCATGCCCATGGTCACGGTCCGGCCCAGCGGGGTGTCCACCGTGTACGTGCCCTGGTTGAGGATCTTCCGCAGGTGCGGCAGCGATGTCGCGAACTCCGGGCGTCCGGCGTTGACCTGCGTGCCGTTGTCGATCACCCCGGAGAAGGGGTGGGTGCCCGCCAGGTCCCAGGTGCCCCAGAGGAAGCGGGGCTGGGTGATGAGGCCGGAGCCGCTGATCGTGCCCAGGTTGTAGGCGCTCTTCAGCGACAGCCGCAGGGTGCCGTCGACCCGGATGTTGTCCTGGTTGAGCCGGAACGCCGGGGTGCCGTACGGGAAGTGGCCGATCAGCCCGGTCGTGCCGCCGTCGCCGTACTGCAGGGTCGCCCCGCGCTCGACCGTGATCGCGGGCGGGTCGGCGTCGGTGGTGGTGACGTACGGGTGGTTGCCGCCGAGGACGCTCACCTTCTGCCGCTGCCGGGACTTCGGCAGGGTGAAGTCGCTGTCCCTGGTCAGGACCAGGGTCCCGGTGCCGCGCACGGTGAGCGTGCCCTCGCCGCGGAAGACACCGTCGTACGTCGTCGTCCCCGACGGCACGGTGACCACCGTGTCGCCGCCGAGCGTCACGTCCCGGTCGGCCAGGACGCCGGCGGTCACGTCCCGGTCGGCGGCGGCCGCGGGAGGAGCCCCGACGGTCAGGGCGGCCACGGCCGCGAGGGCGCCGACGGCCGCTGCTGTCTTGTGGGTATGGCTGCGCACGTCATCGGAGACGGGCGGGGAGGGCGCCGATAACAGAAAATCGCGACTCTTCGGTAAGCGCTCTCTTGGTCACGTCGAACCCGTTGACCTCCTGGTTCCACACCCTTACCTTTTCGGCGTTCGTAATGACAGATCATGTCCGTTATTTCGAACAACTCCCCCTGTGAGAACCCCGAGAGGCAGTCCGCATGAGCCGCGCAGACGACCTGCCCCACCTCCCCCCAGACCCTCAAGTGCCCAGCCGCAGACTGCTGCTGAAGGGCGCCGCAGCCGCCGGTGCCCTGACCGCCGCGTCCACCCTCCCCGGTGTCGCCCACGCCGCGCCCCCGAAGGCAGCCCCCTACGTGAACCCCCTCGTCCAGCAGCGCGCTGACCCCCACATCAACCGTCACACCGACGGCTTCTACTACTTCACGGCCACCGCCCCCGAGTACGACCGCATCATCCTGCGCCGCTCCCGCACCCTGAACGGCCTGACCACGGCCGCGGAGTCGGTCATCTGGCGGGCCCACGCCACCGGCGACATGGGCGCGCACATCTGGGCGCCGGAGCTGCACCGCATCGGCGGCAAGTGGTACATCTACTTCGCCTCCGCGCCCGCCGAGGACGTGTGGAAGATCCGCATCTGGGTCCTGGAGAACTCCCACCCCAACCCCCTCAAGGGCACCTGGGTGGAGCGCGGCCAGGTGAAGACCGCCTGGGAGACCTTCTCTCTCGACGCCACCACCTTCACCCACCGAGGCACCCGCTACCTCTGCTGGGCGCAGCACGAACCCGGGCTGGACAACAACACCGGGCTCTTCCTCTCCGAGATGGCCAACCCGTGGACCCTGAAGGGACCCCAGATCCGGCTGTCCACACCGGAGTACGACTGGGAGTGCGTCGGCTTCAAGGTCAACGAGGGCCCCTACGCCCTCAAGCGCAACGGCCGGATCTTCCTCACCTACTCGGCCTCCGCCACCGACCACCACTACTGCGTCGGCATGCTCACCGCCGACGCCGACGCCAACCTCATGGACCCGGGGAGCTGGGCCAAGTCGCCGACGCCCGTGTTCACCAGCAACGACACCACGAAGCAGTACGGCCCCGGCCACAACTGCTTCACCGTCGCCGAAGACGGCCGCAGCGACGTCCTCGTCTACCACGCCCGCCAGTACAAGGAGATCGTCGGCGACCCGCTGAACGACCCCAACCGCCACACCCGCGTCCAGAAGCTCGGCTGGAACCCGGACGGCACCCCGGACTTCGGCGTACCCGTGGCCGACACGGCTGCCGCGACCGTGAAGGAGAGTGCGTGAGATGAGACGTGCGTACGCCGTTCTGCTCGCCCTGTGTCTGGCGGTCGCGGGCGCCCTCGCGGCCGCCGGCCCCGCCCAGGCGGCACCCCAGACCGTCACCAACGGCACCCAGTTCACCGACACCTCGGGCAACCCGGTGCACGCCCACGGCGGCGGCGTCATCAAGGTCGGCTCGTACTACTACTGGTTCGGCGAGCACCGCAACAGCGACAACACCTTCCGGTACGTGGACGCCTACCGCTCCACCGACCTGAAGAACTGGGAGTTCAGGAACCACGTCCTGACCCAGTCGAGCGCCGCCGAGCTGGCCACCGCCAACATCGAGCGCCCCAAGGTCATGTACAACGCCTCCACCGGCAAGTTCGTCATGTGGATGCACAAGGAGAACGGCACCGACTACAGCGAGGCCCGCGCCGCCGTCGCCGTCTCCGACACCGTCGACGGCAACTACACCTGGCAGGGCAGCTTCCGCCCCCTCGGCCAGCACATGTCCCGTGACATCACGGTCTTCGTCGACACCGACGGCACCGGCTACATGGCCTCCGCCGCCCGCGAGAACTACGACCTCCAGATCTACCGCCTGACCAGCGACTACACCGGCATCGCCGCCCTGGTCGCCGACCCCTGGCACGGCGGCCACCGCGAGGCCCCCGCCCTGTTCAAGCGCAACGGCGTCTACTTCATGCTGACGTCCGGCGCGACCAGCTGGAACCCCAACCAGCAGCAGTACGCCACGGCCACCAGCATCGCCGGCCCGTGGACCGCGATGACGAACATCGGCGACTCCACGGCCTACGGCTCGCAGACCGCGTACGTCCTCCCGGTGCAGGGCACTTCGACCACCTCGTACCTCTACCTGGGCGACCGCTGGGGCAACTCCTTCGGCGGCACCGTCAACGACTCCCGCTACGTCTGGCTGCCGCTGACCTTCCCCTCCTCGACCTCGATGTCCATGTCCTGGTCCCCGGAGATCACCATCGACACGGCCACCGGCTCGGTCAGCGGGACGAGCGCCACGTACAACACGCTGATCGCCCGGAACTCGTCCAAGTGCGCCGACGTCACCAGTCAGTCGCTGTGGCAGGGCGCCCAGATCAAGCAGTACGACTGCAACGGCGGCAACAACCAGAAGTACTGGTTCAAGTCCGTCGGCAGCGGCTACTACCAGCTGCTGGTCAGGAACAGCTCCCTGTGCGTGCAGGAGAACGCGAGCACGGTCACCCAGGAGAACTGCAACGCCTCCTCGACCAGCCAGCAGTTCTCGCTCACGACCACCGGCTCCTACGTGAACGTCAAGTCCCGCGCGACCGGGGAGTGCCTGGACGTGAACGGCGCGTCCACCGCCAATGGCGCCGCGATCATCACGTACACGTGCAACGGCGCGACGAACCAGCAGTGGACGCGCGGGACATGAGGTGCCGGTGCCGTCAGGCGAGCAGGTCGATCGCGTCGATCGCCGTGCCCGCGCTGAGATAGCCGGTCAGCCCCGAACCGCTCACCACGTCGATCTTCAGCACGTTGTACTGGCCGGTGTCCGTCAGCCAGGCGGACGCCGGCACGCTGTACGTGAAGGTGTGGTTGTTGCCCCGGTACGAACCGTTCGTCAGCGAGCGGGTGTCCGGCTGGGTGGGCGGGGAGGGGATGGCGGAGGTCCAGTTGCCGTTGACCGACACCTGGGGGCGGCCGTTGGCGTACGCCGTCGTCACGCCGATCCGCAGGGTGTGCGCGGCCGCCGCCTGCGCCGCCGTCAGCTTGAAGTACACGAGGATGCCGCTGTTGACGTCCTTCCAGAGGTAGCACGGGAAGGAGGCCGTCTCGTTGCTGCCGATGACGACGTTGCCGGTCCAGGACGCGGCGCGGACGTCGGAGGGGTGCGCGTAGGTCATCAGGTCGGCGTTCTTGAACCCGCTCGGCGTGCCGTTCCAGTCGCCGATCCGCCAGATCGCGCTCGCGTTGCCCGGATCGTTCGAGGACGGGATCGCGATCGTGTTGAGGGTGGTCGTACCACCGGCTGTGACCGTCACCGACCCCGTGTACACGGCGAGTTCGCCCTTGAACACGGTCAGGGTGTACGTCCCCGGCAGCACACCCTCGATCGAGAAGAAGCCGTCCGACGAGCGCGCCGAACCCCAGTACTGAGCCGCCGAGTTGGCGAGCCCGACCGTGTACGGGTAGGCCGTGTTCCGCCCGGAGATCCCGACCCCGGCCACCTTGCCGCGCCCGCTCGCACCGACGTAACCGGACATGCCGAGCGAGTCCGCCCACGAGGTGGTCAGCGTGCCCGGGAACAGCGACGAGGAGGGCGCCCCGCCGTCCGTGAGGGCGATGACGTACGGGCCCTGGAGGCCGAAGCGCTGGGCCTCGGTCTGGTTCTGGCCGTAGTACAGGATCTCGTACAGGCCGCCGCCGTCCGCGCTCTGGTGGCGCAGCAGCGAGCGGTAGAACGGGCCGCCGGACGCCTTCTCGTGGTTGCTGCGCACGATCCACAGACCGACGCCGCCGCCGGACCAGCCGACGTAGTCGTAGTCCATCACCCGCCGCTTCGAGTAGTGCTTCGAGCGGGTCTGGCCGTCGGACTTCGCGAACACGTCCGAGGCCTCGATGGTGCTGTTGGTGTACGTGTAGGAGTCGGGCTCGTCGTTGAGGAACAGGCCCTTCTTCACCCGCAGGATGTAGCGCGTGGCGGAGACCGACGTGTCGGCCTTGTTGGTCCACAGGTAGATGTTGTTCTCGCCGCTGCGGGCCGCGTAGTAGTGCCGCAGCGTGCCGTACGCGACCGAGATCAGGATGGTCGAACCCGACTGCCTGATGGACACGGTGGAGCTGCCGAGGCCGGACTCGATGTGCGAGTTCATGCCGCCGTAGCCCTGGTACTCCGTGCCCCGGTAGACCAGCGAGGTCAGGTCGCCGTTGGACTTGCTGACCTTGAAGACGAGGTTGGCGCCGGTGTCGACGACGTAGTTCGACCCGTCGTCGCTCCAGCCGAAGGCCGCGGCGGCCGCGGTCCCGCTCAGCGCGGCGGTCCCGGCCGCGGCCGCGGTACCGAGCACGAAGGTACGGCGTCGGACCGCTCTGTCGGTGGATCCGGACATGGGGGGTGCCTCCTTCGAGAGGTGTTCGAGAGGTATCTCGAGGATCGTGGGGGTGGTGCGGGTGAGAGCGAGAGTGACAGTTGAATCGATTTCGCGAAAGGGCTTTCGTCGCGGAGGAGTTGGCAGTTCTGTGAAATCCGACCGGACTCTAGAAAGCGCTTGCGGAAACGGGTACGGTCCAGCGCCAGGCCTTGTCGTCCTGTGGAGGAGTCGACGAATGAGACGTTTCAACCTCGCCGTCCTGGCTGCGCTGACGCTGAGCACCGGCCTGGCGGCCGTACCGGCCCAGGCGCACGGGTCGTACGACGGTCAGCGCCCCCTCGGCCTGGAGAGCTGCACCGCCACCGTCTGCCACTTCGACGTCCCGCCCGGCACGTACGACGTGAAGGTCCTCCTCGGCGGCGAGGCCGCGTCCAGCACGAGCGTCACCGGCGAGACCCGCCGCGCCCTGCTCCCCGAGACGGCAGCCCCGGCCGGCGCGCGTGTCTCCCGCAGCTTCACCGTGAACGTCCGCACCCCCGAGGGCGAGCCCACCGGCCCCGACGGCACCGCCGGCCTCGACCTCCGGCTCGGCGGGGCGGCCCCCGCGCTCGCCGACATCAGGGTCACCCCCGCACGGCACGCCCGCCAGATCTTCCTCGTCGGCGACTCCACCGTCTGCGACCAGCCCGCAGACCCGTACTCCGGCTGGGGCCAGCAGCTGCCGCAGTACCTCCGCAAGGGCGTCTCCGTCGCCAACTACGCCGACTCCGGCGAAAGCACGGTCACCTACCTCGCGGACTCCCGCCTCTGGGCCACCGTCCAGCCGCGGATCCGCCCCGGCGACCTGGTCCTGATCCAGCTCGCCCACAACGACAAGACCACCGACGAGGCGACCTACCGGGCCAACCTGGAGGCCCTGGTCGCCGGGGTCCGCGAGAAGCGCGGCGAGCCCGTCCTCGTCACCCCGATCGTGCGCCGCTGGTTCAACGCCGACGGCACGCTCAACAACGGCACGGCCCTGCTGGTGAACGGCCTGGGCGTGGACCACCCGGCCGTCATCCGCTCGGTCGCCGCCGACCGGGACGTCCCCCTCATCGACCTGACGGCGAAGACGAAGACGCTGGTGGAGTCCCTGGGCGTCGAGGCCTCCAAGGCGCTGTACCTCTACAACGAGAAGCGCGACAACACCCACACCTCGGTGCACGGCGCCACGACGTACGCGGAGCTCGTCCGCGACGAACTCACCGCCCTGCATCTGGTGCCGAACGGCCTGGCGCGGGTGGGATGAACCCCTGGGGCGCCCCGACCGGAACCGGGGCGCCCCAGGTCTGAACCGAGCCGGCGAGAAAGAGAACAACCGATGCACCTGCCCCCCGACGACCGCACCCTGAGCCCGCGCACCGGCTACACCCGCGCCCACTGGGAGACGGCCGCCGACTCCCTGCTCGCCGCCGTGGAGCCGTACGCCACCGAGGACCGCGCCCTCTACCACTTCCCGGGCGACCGCCAGAGCTGGTCGGGCCGCCTCTCGGACGGCCTGGAGGGCTACGCCCGTACGCTCCTGCTGGCGGCCTTCCGCCGGGACGAGACGGCCCTGGAGCGCTACGCCGACGGTCTCGCGGCCGGCGTCTCGGGTGTCTGGCCCCGTATCGAGGACCGCAGCCAGCCGCTCGTCGAGGCCGCGTCGATCGCCCTCGCCCTGCGACTGACCCGGCCGCTGTTGTGGGACCGGCTGGACGACGGGGTGCGCCAGCGTGCGGCGGCCTGGCTCGGGGACGGGCTGACCGCGGAAGCCTGGCCGTGCAACTGGGAGCTGTTCCCGGTGACGGTGGGCGGCTTCCTCCAGGAGATCGGGTACGAGGCGGAGGAGTCCCGCAAGGCGATCGACCGCGGGCTCGGACGCATCGAGGAGTGGTACGTCGGCGGCGGCTGGTACACCGACGGCGACGGCCGCAAGTACGACTACTACAACGGCTGGGCCATGCACCTCTACCCGGTGCTGCACGCCTGGCTGGCCCAGGACGAACGGCTCCTCGACCTGTACGGCGGCCGGCTCTCCCGCCATCTGGAGGACTACGCCCGCCTCTTCGGCGGCGACGGCGCCCCCATGCACCAGGGCCGCTCCCTGACCTACCGTTTCGCGACCACGGCACCCCTGTGGCTCGGCGCCCTCACCGGCCGTACGCCACTCACCCCGGGCGAGACCCGCCGGCTGTCCTCCGGCGCGCTGAAGTACTTCCTGGAGCGCGGCGCCGTGGACGAGCACGGTCTGCTGAGCCTCGGCTGGCACGGCCCCGACGAGGCCGTCCTGCAGGGCTATTCGGGCCCGGCGTCCCCGTACTGGGCCAGCAAGGGCTTCCTCGGCCTGCTCCTCCCGGCGGACCACGAGGTGTGGACGGCGGCGGAGGAACCCGCCCCCGCCGAGCGCACGGACGCGGTCACCGCCGTCGCCGCCCCCAACTGGCTCCTCCAGTCCACCAGCGCGGACGGCCTGGTCCGCCTCCACAACCACGGCAGCGAGGACGTCCGCTACGACCCGTACTACACACGCCTCGCCTACTCGACGGCGACGGCGCCCGCCCCGACGTACGACAACAGCGTGCTCGTCGGCGACGATCCGAGCCGTACGGACATCGTGCCGCTGGGCGTGGGCGACGGCTGGGCTGCGTCCCGGCACTCGGCCGGCGACGGGGCGCGAGTGACGAGCGTGGTGCTCGCGCGGGGGGCCGTGGAGGTGCGGGCCCATCTGGTGGCGGGGGCGGCGCAGGGGACGCCGGTCCGGATCACTGGGTGGGCCGCGACGGACGAGGTCCGCGCCGAACTCCGCCCTGTCGCCGGGCTCGACGACGAACTCACCGGCACCACTGAGGCCGGTCCCACCCTCTTCGTCGCCCTCGCCCGGCTCACGGCCGAACCGGAACCCGCGCCGCTCCAAGAACTGGTGACCGTGGACGTGGACGCCGACGGCGGGATCCATGTCCGCTGGAGCGACGACCGTGCCGTCCGCGTGTGGTTGACGGACGGCGACGGCGTGCGGGTCGAGACCGCTAGCGCCTGACCTCCTGGGCCGTGGCCGTGATGCCCGCCCGGTCCAGCGCCGTGGCGACGGCGGGCGGGTCCAGCGGGTCACCGTCGGCATGGGTGCGCAGGCACTCCAGCAGCAGCCGTGCGTCCAGCCGGTGCGCCTCGGCGTCGGCCAGGAGGCTGTCCCGGCCCGGCCCGTCGGCCGGCTCGTCGACGCGGACCGCCAGCTCCCGCAGCAGGGCTCCGCGGTCGACGAAGTCGCTCATGCCGCAGTCCAGGCCGTCGTCCCCGAGGCTGTCGGGGTAGGGCGCCCGGCTCCACGCCCCGTTCTCGTACCAGTAGACGCAGCCCAGTTCGTTGCCTTCCAGCCGGTACCGCAGTTCCTCGTACGGCAGCCAGTCGGGGCCGCCCGCCAGCATGTCGATCGGCGGCTCGTGCCACTTCACGCCGCTCGACTCGTCCTCGCCGTAGAGCACGAACCGGCCCTCGCCCATATTGGACATGACCCACCAGGTGCAGCCGGAGTCGTCCCAGTTCAGGCCCGCCTCGTCGATCCAGTGGCCGGACCGGTGCACGGTGGGGATCCTTTCCCGCTCGGTGGTCGTCGCGACGGCCGCGAGCAGCGCCCACCGTGCCCACAGCACCTCGCCCGGCGGAAGGTCCTCCGGCTGCCCCGGTCGGTGAATGGTCATGCGAGCCCCCGTGTGTCCTCGTCGTGTACGCGTCGCGATGATGATCACCGCAACAGTACGGCCTTCAGGACCTCACCGGCCTTTGGACCTCAGGGCTTCAGGCGAGCGATCTGCAGCGTCGTCGTGGTCGGGGAGGCCCCGGTGAGCGGCGTCGCGTACGACGGCTTCACGGGCACGGACGCCCACGCCAGGGTGCCGTCCTTCTGGACCGCGATGTCGCCGGTGATCCGGGTGCCGACGACCTTCGTGGCGCTCTTGAACCCGCCGTTCCAGTCGATGAGCCGGAAGCTCGTCCCCGTGAACGTGCCGGTGCAGGTGCCGGCCTTGCACTTGGCGTTCTTCAGCGACTCCCAGGACAGCAGGAGACGGTCCTTGCCGTACGGGGCGAGGCGGACGTTGACGTGTTCCGTGCCCTTGGTGTGGGAGAGGCGGATCGCCTTGCCGGGACCGGAGTTGCGGTCCTTGAGGAAGGCGACCGCCACCTGGTGAGTGCTGCTCTGCGGGGTGACCGTCCAGCCGCGGCCCGACGAGTCGGCGGGGTTCTTCTTCGCGGAGGCGGCGCCACGCGAGGCGAAGGCGGTGGCGTAACGTCCGCCGGAGGACTTCACGAGATCACCGGTCCGGCCGGGATACGTGCCGCCGCAGTAACCCGCCCAGCACTGCTCGCGCTGCACGACCGGGGCGACATCCGGCGCGCCGATCCCCGTCGACACGAACAGCCCCGAACGCCAGTCGTCGAAGCACAGGGACGTGAAGGCCCCGGTCTTCTCGGCGTGCAGCGCGATGCCCTCGTTGTGGCTGCACCCCCAGCTCCAGCCACCGCCGAGCTTGGCACCCTTGGCGCTGACGTACGACAACTTGTCCCCGAAGTGCCCGTCGGCGAAGCCGCCCGCGCCGTGCACGACGAAGTAGGCGCCGTACTTGGTGCCGTTCCAGGTGAGCTGGCCGTCCAGGGTCGGTGACGTGTCGTTCGTGGCGGTGCCGGTCAGCTTGGTGCGGAAGGTCTGCCTGCCGTTGGTGTAGCGCACGATCGCGGCGGCCGTCTCCTTCCACTTGTTGGTGTCGGCGACCCGGGTGAGCAGCGCGAAGCCGTCGTTGTGCGCGACGAGTCCGCCGACCTCCTTGGTGCCCTTGACGACCGTGTCCGTGCCCGACCGCTTGCCGGCCGCGGTCAGCGGGGTGACATGGACGCCGTCCGCCGCGGGCCATGCCACGCGCAGGGTGCCGTTCGGTGCCACCGCGGTCGCCGTGCGCGTCCACTCCCGGGTGTTGTTGTAGCCGGCCGACAGATACGGGAACTTGGCCGACAGGCTCACCGCGGTGGTCGTCGGCGTGAGCTTGGGGGAGGTGCTCGGGGCGGCGCCGGCGGTGGCGTACCAGGCCCCCACCAGGGCGGCCGTGGCGGCGAGACCCGCGATGAGGGGCTTGCGGGCCGCGTGGGACCGGCGATGTCCGGCCGCGGGCGTCGAGCGTCGTGCGGAAGTCATGCCCTGCGGTCGCCGCCGACCGCGGATCAGGTTGCTGAAGATTCAAGAGTGTGGTCCGGATCACTTCGGCCGGCACCGAAACGACGAGCGCCTAGCGTTACGGAACCGGCGCACCCCCACACACCCGCACCCGCGTACGGCGGGAAGGGGACGTGTCGGGGGGTGTCCGCCCGCAGCGGTCGGCGTCCGACACCGCGCACTCTCGACGGGCCGCCGCAGGCGCCAGGGGCGCGGGGAACTGCGCAAAAACGCCCGCCCCCACCGAACCCGCACAGGCATCCCCGCCCGACCCCACAGGAACCCGGTCATGACCACCTTCGCCGCACTCCACCACACGGACACCCCCCTCCTCCTCCCCAACGCCTGGGACCACGCCTCGGCAAGAGCCCTGGCCGACCAGGGCTTCCCTGCGATCGGCACGACGAGCCTGGGAGTCGCCGCGGCAGCCGGCCTGCCCGACGGAACGTCGGACACCCGCGACGAGACCCTCCGGCTGGCCCTGGCCCTCGGCTCCGCCCCCTACCTCCTCTCCGTAGACGCGGAGGACGGCTACAGCGACGACCCGGAGAACGTGGGCGAGTTCGCCCGCGAGCTGGCAACCGTCGGCGCCGTCGGCATCAACCTGGAGGACCGCCTCGGCCCGCCGGCCCTGCACGCCGCGAAGATCGAGGCCGTCAAGGCAGCCGCACCAGGCCTCTTCGTCAACGCCCGCACCGACACGTACTGGCTGGGCGACGGAGCGGGCACACTCGACCGGCTCGACGCCTACCAACAGGCCGGCGCCGACGGCGTGTTCGTACCCGGAGTCACCTGCCCCCAGGAGATCGGCGCGCTGGTGAAGCATCTCGCCGTCCCTCTGAACATCCTCCACACCCCGACCGGCCCCACCCTCCCTCAACTCGCCGACCTCGGTGTGCGCCGGATCAGCCTCGGCTCGCTGCTCTACCGGCGAGCGCTGGGTGCGGCACTGGAGGCGGTCGCGGAGATCCGGGCGGGCCGGACCCCGTCGGGCACCATCCCGTCGTACGACGAGGTGGACGCGTTCAGCCGCCGTTCCTGTTAACGTTGACCGTTTCCCGGGTATCAGACCCTTTGGACTCATCACCGGCGAGGGACCGAGGAACCATGACCATGGACATCCCCGGCGACAAGCGACTGGCGGCCGCCGTCGTGATGGACGACAAGCAGCGCGTGCTCCTGGTGCGCCGCAGCGAGAGAGAACGGTTCCTGCCGCGGGTGTGGGGTGTCCCCTGCGGAAAGCTGGAGCCGGGGGAGAGCCCCGAGGACGGCGCCCTGCGTGAGCTGAAGGAAGAGACCGGACTGCTCGGCGAGATCGTCCGCAAGGTCGGCGAGTCGTCCTTCCTCAGCGACTACCGGGGACACGAGATCAAGAACTGGCAGGAGAACTTCCTGGTCAGGCCGTTGACCGCGGTGATCACCCTGCCCGAGCCCGACCAGGACGCCGCCTGGCTCACCCGGACCGAGCTGACGACGGTCGACATCGACGAGTACAACCTCGACATCGTGCGGCAGGCGTTCACCAGGCCCTGAGCCGCTCCGCCAGGTCCCGCAACGCGTCCAGATAGTCCCCCGCCGCCAGCGGCACCTTCGCCACCGCGCCCGGATGCGGGCCCGCCGCCGTGAACACATCGGTGTGCCGACGCCGTTCGGCACCCGTCTCCAGGAACAGCGTCACCGTCGGCTCGTCCGTGTCGCACCACGCCCGGTGCAGGGTGTGCGCGGGCAGCGCGTACGAACTGCCCGCCGCGTACTGCCCCAGATGCGTCAGCCGCAGCCGCGCCGGACCGGCCGGCCTCAGCGTCCAGTCCGCCGACCGCTCCGCCAGCGACTCCTCGTAACGGGCCGCCGCGAGACCACCCGCCCGGTCGTCGACCTCGTACAGCTCCATGGCCAGCCGCCCCCGCACGACGTAGGACGCCAGCGGGGAACGGTGGTTGTGGATGTCCTCCTTGCCGATCGTGCCCGCGCCCGGATGCCACACATGGGCGCGCAGCATCCGGCGCGGCCCGCCGTCGATCAGCAGCAGCTTGTCGAAGCCCAGGACATGGCGGTACGACAGCCGTGCGCAGCCCTCCGGGTCGCCCTCGCCGGAGACGAGGTCGTCGATCAGCTCCAGCAGACGGTCGGGGGCGCCGAGTTCGCAGACGACGCGGCGGGCCTCGGCCGCGAGTCGGTGCTCGGGCAGTTCACCGTCCAGCGCCCCGGCCAGCAGCCCTCGCGCCGCCAGGACGTGCCGACCGCCCATGCACCCACCCTCCAACGCCCGTTCGTCACCACCGGGTTCAACCACCCGGCTGATACATCCATACGGCATGCCCGCGCAGCGCCGAAAGACCTTGATAGGTCATCCACATGGGCCGCCGCAGCTCGGTGCCGTCGCCCAGCCCCCAGGACCAGATGCCCTCCGTCTGCCCCGCCCACACCGCGGCGACGGCCCCCTCCAGCCGGACCCGCCACTCGTCCTCCAGCCCGTCCGCGCGGGCGATCTCCAGGGCGCCCGGCGCCAGGAGGGCGCGGGCCAGCCAGGAGGCGGTGAAGTGCCGTACGTTCAGCACCTCGTGGCGCGAGGGGTCGTCCGTGCGCGGACGGCGTACCTCCTCGTGCAGGTTGTCCAGGTCCGGGCAGGTGTCGTGGGGTGCGTCCGGGCAGGACAGCAGCCAGCGGACGCCGTCCTCGCGGGCGGTCCGCGCCCGTGCGGCCCGTGCGTCGGAGTCCTCGCCCAGGACCCGGGCGGCCCGGTCGAGGGCGACGACGGCCTGCGCGGTGTGCAGCGGTGACGGTCTGCCGTACGGCGGCTGGAGCCGGTAGCCCCAGCAGCGCAGGTGCTCTCGGCGCGGGTCGCTGATGGCGCCGTCCGCGAGGGCCTCGCGCAGCGCCGGCAGGAGCTCGGAGCGGGGTGCGGCGCGCAGCAGCCCGCGCAGCACGGTCGTCACGACATGCGTCGACTCCAGTCCGGCGCGGTCGAGTTGCCGGGTGAAGCCGCTCGTGCACCGGTCCACCTCCGCCGTCAGCCGCTCGGCCGACGTGCCCGCCCGGGCCAGTGCGCCCAGCACCAGCGCGGTGACCTCCGGCCGGGCCTCGGACCCCTGAGAGCGCGCCGACCAGCCGCCGCCCGGCAGCCGCAGCCGCCACAGCGTGTCCACCAGGTCGCCGGTGCTCAGCCGGCCGTCGGGCACGCCCAGGTCGAGCATGATGTGCAGGCCGTACGCGGTGCCGACGGGGGTGGGCCGGGAGGGCGTGTGCTCGCCGAGGGAGTGCGGCCAGCCGGTGAGCCGCCCGCGCTCCGGGTCCGCCACGACGGACACCTGGTCGACCAGGGCGTCGTAGGCGGAGGCGAACACCCGCGGGAGCGGGCCGGGCGCGCCCGGTGCCATCGCGGCCGGCCCGACGGCGGGGGCCTGCGCGCGCTCCGCGGACGCCGCGGTACGGGCCCGCAGCAGCGCGGCCGCCAGCCACGCCGCGACGAAGGTGCCGAGCCCGCTGATCCCGGAGATCAGATACCGGGCCGCCGCCCCGTCGATCGAGTCGGGCAGCACACTGAACAGGAACTGGAACACGCCGTACCCGGCGGCCGCGGCCCCGAGCCCGCCGAGCCAGCCGACGAAGCGGGCGGGAGGCGAGCCGTCCGAGGGTTCCTCGTCGGGGGCGGGCGGGGTGGTAGCAGGCTGTCGGGGCTGACGGGACCTCAAGGGGCCGCGTCCGAGCTGCTGTTGGGACATGACCCGCTCCCTCCCCCGTTGCGGAGTGTGACCTCCGCGAAGCTTCCAGTCTAAGTGGTCAGCGTGGCACCTGGGGCGGCTGCCGGCCCTGCCCGCCGCGCGGCCAGTTCACGAGCGCCACATGCAGGGCGTCGACAGCGCGCTCCCAGGACTCCTGCACGGCCCGGGGAGCGCCGAAGGCGCCCGTCGACTCCAGCGCGCAGTAGCCGTGGAAGGTGCTGCGCAACAGGCGCACGGCGTCGGTGAGATCGGGTTCGTCCAGGCCGTACGCGCGGAGCACGCCGTACGTGATCTCGGCGGTACGGCGCATGGCGGGGGAGTCGGCGACGAGGGACTGGTCGATCCGGATCTGGGTCGCCGCGTAGCGGCCCGGGTGCCGCAAGGCGTACTCCCGGTAGGCGTCGGCGAATGCCTTCAGCGCGTCCTTGCCCGCCCGTCCCGCGACCGCCATGGCGATCCGGTCGATCATCTCCCCGCCCGCGAGCAACGCCATCCGCGTCCTGAGGTCCTGAAGGTTCCTGACATGCGAGTACAGACTCGCGTCCTTCACGCCGAACTGCCGGGCCAGAGCCGACAGACTGACCTTCTCGAACCCGACCTCGTCGGCCAGGTCCGCGGCGGCCGAGGTGATGCGGTCGGCGGTGAGACCCGCTCGGGGCATGGGGTGACCTCCGTTCCTCTGGTCACTAGCCTATTGCCTAAGCAGCCTAGGAAGCCGGGTGCGGCCCCGGCTTCACCAGGCCCGTCTCGTACGCCAGCACCACCGCCTGGGCCCGGTCGCGCAGGGTCAGCTTCGAGAAGATGCGGGCCACATGGGACTTCACGGTCGCCTCGCTGAGGGTGAGGTGCTCGGCCAGCTCCGTGTTGGACAGGCCCCGGCCCAGCAGGGTCAGGACCTCCAGCTCCCTCGGCGTGAGCGCGGACAGGGAGGTGGGTGGCGGTGGTGCGGGGGCGGCGGCAGCGAAGCGTTCCACCAGGCGGCGGGTGATGGAGGGGGCGAGGAGTGCGTCGCCGGTGGTGACCAGGCGTACCGATGCCGCCAGGTGTTCCGGGGTGACGTCCTTGAGCAGGAAGCCGCTCGCTCCGATCGACAGGGCCGTGTACACGTACTGGTCCAGGTCGAAGGTGGTGAGCATCAGCACCCGGCAGTCGGGGGACTGCCGCAGGATGCGGCGGGTCGCCTCCAGGCCGTCCATCGTCGGCATCCGGATGTCCATCAGCACCACGTCCGGCGCCAGCTCGCGGGCCAGCGACACCGCCTCCGCGCCGTCCGCGGCCTCCCCCACCACGTCGATGCCGCGCGAGGTGAGGATCAGCCGGAAACCGGTCCGGATCAGCGTCTGGTCGTCGACGACCAGTACCCGGGGCGCCGTCACGGGCGGTCCATCGGGATGCGCGCCCGGACCCGGTACCCGCCGCCGAGGCGCCGACGGGCGTCCAGATCACCGCCGTACACCGCGACCCGCTCCCGCAGCCCCAGCAGCCCGCGCCCCGTCCCCTGCCGCGCCACCGGCGGCGGGGCGTCCCCGGTCAGAACGCTCGGCCCGGTGCTGAGGACCTCCACGCGCAGCGCGTGGTCGGCGTAGCGCACGGTGACCTCGGCCCTGCCGCCGTCGCCGTGTCTGAGGGCGTTCGTGAGTGCTTCCTGGACGATGCGGTACGCCGTGACGGCGATGCCCTGCGGCAGCGGGCGGGGTTCGCCGGAGACGCGGACCTCGACGGGCAGGCCCGCGAACGAGACCCGGTCGACGAGTTGGCCGAGCCGGTCGAGGCCGGGCTGCGGCGTCAGGTCGACAGCGGTGTCGTCGTCGCGCGGGCCGTCGTCCACGTCGTCGTACTCACCGCTCGGCGACGGTGCCAGCAGCCCCAGCAGATGCCGCAGGTCCGTCATCGCGCCCCGCCCCGCGTCCTCCACCGCCCGCAGCGCCGCCGCGGCCTCGTCCGGCATCGTGCCGAGCACCTCGCGGGCGGCACTGGCCTGGACGACCATGAGGCTGACGTTGTGGCTGACGATGTCGTGCAACTCGCGGGCGATCCGGTCCCGTTCGGCCGCGACCGCGGCCCGGGACGCGCGCTCCCGCTCCCGTTCCAGCAGCCAGCCGCGCTCCCCGACGGCGTCCCGCCACCGGCGGCGCGTCCGCGACAGCGCGACACCCAGCACGAGTACGGCGGCACACGCCAGCGCGAGCGCCACCGCGAGGCCGTTCGTCTTCCAGTCCTCCCCCATGGGGTTCACCCTGGCAGACGATCACCGGGTCCGCATCGGCCCGGGGATGCACTCCCTGCATCCCCGGGATGAGACGAGCGGCCGGATGCCATCCGGGGAGGGATGCCCGGGCCCCACCCGGCCTCGTAGCGTCCTGTCCATGGTCACTGAGGACAGCAGGGGAGAGGTCGTCGTACGGCTCGACGGCGTGCGCAAGGAGTACGGCGAGACGGCGGCGTTGGCCGGGGTCTCGCTGGAGATCCGGGCCGGGGAGGCGGTCGCGGTGATGGGGCCGTCGGGGTGCGGGAAGTCCACGCTCCTGAACATGATCGCCGGACTGGACCGGCCCACGGGCGGCGAGGTCGTCGTGCACGGCGAGAACGTGGGGGAGTTGAGCGAGAAGGGACTCGCCCTGTACCGGCGCCGCCGGATCGGCATGATCTTCCAGTTCTTCAACCTCATCGACGACCTGTCGGCCCTCGACAACGTCGCCCTGGCCGCGCAGCTCACCGGCACGCCCGCACGGCAGGCCCGGCGACGCGCCCTGGAGCTGTTCGACGAGCTCGGCATCGCCGACCGCCGGGGCGCCTACCCCGCGGTCCTCAGTGGCGGTGAACGCCAACGCGTCGCCGTGGCACGGGCGTTGATGAACCGCCCCGCCCTGCTGCTCGCCGACGAGCCGACCGGCGCCCTGGACAGCCGCTCCGGGGAACAGGTCATGGACCTGCTGCTCGACCTCAACCAGATCGGCCAGACCCTGGTCCTGGTCACCCACGACGAGCATCTCGCCCGCCGCTGCGCCAGCCGCCTGATCGAGTTCGCCGACGGCCGGGTCACCGGCGAACACACCCTGGAGCCGTCCGCATGAGGGCCGTGTGGCGCGCCGCCCGCGCGGCGGTACGGCGGCGCAGACTCCAGACCCTTGTCATCGCGCTGGTCACCCTGACCTCGACGGCGGCCATGGTGGTCGCCCTCGGCCTGGTCGACGCGGCCTCCGCCCCCTTCGACAAGGCCTTCGACCGGCAGCGCGGCCCGCACGTCGTGGCCTCCTTCGACCCCGCCGAGGTCTCCGACGCACAGCTGAGGGAGGCCGCGCGCGAACCCGGCGTGGAGGCCGCCGCCGGTCCCTACGCCCAGGCCACGGTCGAACTCCCGGACGGCAGCATGAGTTTCGGCCTCGGCACCGAGATCACGGTCGTCGGCCGCGCCGACCCCGCAGGACCCGTGGACCGGCTGGACCTGTGGGCGGGCCGCTGGGCCACCCGGCCCGGCGAGGTCGTCCTGAACCGGCAGTCCGACTGGACCCCGGACGACCTCGGCAAACGGCTCCCGATGCCCCCGGGCGGCCCCGCCCTCACCGTCGTCGGGTTCGCCTTCGACCTGAGCCGGACCGCGGACGCCTGGGTCGCGCCCGGGCAGATCGACGCGCTGCACCCGACGGCCACCCAGATGCTGTTCCGCTTCCCCGACGCCCAGACGGACGACCGGCTGCGCGACCGGCTCGCCACGGTGACCGACGCCCTCCCGGCGGACGCGCTCACCGCCTCACGGTCGTATCTCGCCCTGAAGCACCAGGTGAGCAGCTCGGCACGGGCGTACACGCCCTATCTGATGGCCTTCGGCATCCTCGGCGTCGCGGTCGCGGTCCTCATCATCGCCAACGTGGTCAGCGGCGCCGTGATCTCCGGCTTCCGGCACATCGGTGTGCTCAAGGCGCTCGGCTTCACGCCGGGGCAGGTGGTCGCCGTCTACCTCACGATGATCTCCGTGCCCGCCGTGGCCGGCTGTGCGCTCGGCACCGCCGCGGGCAACCTGCTCGCCCGGCCCTTCTTCGGGTTCGTGTTCACGGGCCCCGACGCCGGGGTCCTTCACGACACCGTCTCCCTCGCGCCCTGGATCAACGCCGTCACGCTGCTCGGCATGCCCGCCGTGTGCCTCCTCGCCGCGCTCGCGCCCGCGCTGCGCGCCCACCGGATGTCGGCGGCGCGGGCGATCAGCGCGGGCAGCGCCCCGCGTGCCGGACGCGCCCTGGGCGTCCAGCGCCGGCTGGCCGGCAGCCGGCTGCCCCGCTCGGTGAGCCTGGGCATGGGCCTGCCGTTCGCCCGGCCCGGGCGCAGCGCCCTCACGCTCGCCGCCGTCGTCCTCGGCGTGACCACCGTGACCTTCGCGACCGGGCTCGCCACGACGATGACCCGGTTCGGCGAGGCCGGCCGGGACGCCTACCAGGTCACCGTGTACGCCTCGAACTTCAAGAACGGCAAGGAGATCACGCCGAAGCACGGCGACCGTGAACTCGCCTCGCTGCTGGGCGGGTTGCCCGGGGCGGCCGAGATCACCGCACGGGCCGCCGTCGACGTACGCCTCGTGGGCTCGGCGCACCCGGTGATCCTCGAAGGGCGGCGCGGCGACCGTCCCCGGCTGGACAGCGTGCTCACGGACGGCCGGTGGACGCGGGGCGGCGGCGAGATCGTGGCCGGCTCGGCCTTCCTGCGGCAGAACGGCGTACGGGTCGGTGACCGGGTCGGTCTGGAGAAGGGCGGCCGGGGCGAACGGGTGCTGGTCGTCGGGGAGTTCATGGAGAGCAACGCCCGGGTCGTGGTCGCCGACTGGCCGACGCTGACGGCCCTGGCCCCGGACGAGAAGCCCATCGGCTACCACGTCCGACTCCGCGACGGCACCGACCCGGCCGCCTACGCCCGCGCCGCCCGGGCCGCCGACCCCGGGATCGCCCCGGACGTGCGGGACGCAAACGCGATCACCCAGACCGTCATCGGCTCCGCCACCGCCCTCACCCTGATGCTCGCCGTCGTCGCCGCACTGGGCGTCTTCAACACGGTCGTCCTCAACACCCGTGACCGCCGGCGGGACCTGGGCATGCTGAAGTCGATCGGCATGACGCCCCGACAGGTCACGGTGATGACGGTGACGTCGATGGCGGTCCTCGGCGCGATGGGCTCCCTGCTCGGCATCCCGCTGGGCATGGCCGGCCACCACCTGGTGGTCCCGCGCATGGCGGGCGCCGTCGACCTCACCCTGCCCGCCTACATGACCGACGTCTGGCAGGCCCCGGCCCTGGCCGGACTCGCCCTCGCGGGGTTGGTGATCGCCGTGCTGGGCGCGCTGGTCCCGGCACGGCGGGCGGGGCGGCTGACCGTGGCCGAGGTGCTGCGCAGCGAGTGAGTCGACGGCTCCCGAGTACGGCGGGGATCAGCCGATCGGCGCGTACAGCACCCCCAGCTTGTCGACCTCGTCGCCGGCCCGCCCGGTGAACCCGACGATCTGCCAGCCGGAGGGCGCCGTGAAGGTCCTGGCGTCCGAGGCCGCCGTACCGGAGGACAGCGTGCGGCCCTTGTCGGTCGTGAAGGCGGCCGAGAAGATCCGGGTACGGCCGTCCTTCTGGCCCTGCGTCAGCCGGGCGGAGGCGAGGTGCTCGCCGGAGGCCAGGGTCAGGGACGTGGCCGTGCCGCCCGTACCGCCGTGGGCGAGGGTCGTGCCGCCGTCGTGCGTGAGGGACACCGCGTCCAGGCGGGAGGCGCCGCGCAGCGTGAGGGTGCGGGGCGAGGGGGTGGCCGGCAGGTCGTCGGCGTCGTTGAAGGCCGTGCCGTGCGGGCCGCCGAAGAAGTCGCTCGCCCTCAGGGACGGGTCGAGGGTGTAGGAGAAGTCGACGGTGTGCGGGAAGTGGTCGGACAGGTTGCCGCCCGCGGAGTCCAGGAACGACGCCCACTCGTTGTTGTACCGGGTGGCGTTCAGCGTCAGGAGCTCGCTGCCGCGGTACAGGACCTTGTCGACGACCTCGCAGGCGTTCGGCGGCGCCGACGTCGGGCACAGCAGCGCGTCCGCGCCCTGCGTCGGCCGGACGCCTCCCTTGGCCAGCCGCACCCACGCGTCGGTCAGGCCGTTCTCGTCGGCGAGGGTGCGGATGTTGTCACCGCTGCGGGTGTACCGGGTGTTGGTGTCGCCCATGACGATCACCGCGTTGCCGGACGAGTTCGCCTGGATGAAGTCCGACAGCTGCTCGACGTTGGCGCGGCGGGCGGCGAGCGCGTCGTCCGTGTCGTCGGCGTTGGTGTGGACGTTGTAGAGGTCCACGAAGACGCCCTCGGCGAGACGGACCCGGGCGAGCGAGAAGCCCTTCGGGGTCAGGCAGTTGGTGCCGGTGCACTTGTTCCACTTCACCCGCTCGAAGTCCTCGAACGGATGGTCCGACAGGGTGTTGAGGCCGTCGCCGAAGGGCACGCCGCCGCTGGTCGCGGTGCGGTACGGGTGGTTGTCGCCCGCGTACAGGGCCGCGTGGTAGTTGAAGTCCTCCTGGACGTTCACGATGTCGTACGCCGCCAGCCGCGGCGCGATCAACGGGGTGTTCGCCTCCGGATTGCCGGAACTCAGGCCTTCCGGCAGTCCCGCGACGTTGTACGTCAGGACGTTGAAGGTTCCGCCGGTGGCGGCCGCCGCGGGCGCCGACCCGGTGGCGGCGAGGCCGGTGAGGGCCAGTGCGGTGGCGGCGAGGGTGCCGATCAGTCTTCTCATGGTGGGGGCGTCTCCGATGGGTGACGAAGAAGATGAGCGCTGTTCAGGTTCGACGTCCACCAGAGTGACGTACAAGGGCTGTGGGGGAAACAGTGAGCGCCCCCGCCGTGGCGCGCTGGGTGGCGCGCGGGTGGCGTGCGCTTCAGTGCTTCCGGGAGGGGGAACTTCCGGCTGCTGCGAGGGCCTCCGTCCACGTTCCCCGAGGTGAGTGCGTGTGCGCTCGCCGAGGGACGTGGAGGGGGAACATGGCGCGAAGCTCGCAGCATCTGAGGATCAAGGTGCTGTTGTTCATGGGGTCCGTGGCGATCGGGGTGGTCATCGGGGTCGCCGTGTACATCGGCTTCTCCATGGGAGGCGGGCAGGACCGGAGTCCGGTGGAGGAGCAGGGCGGCGGACGGGGCAATTCGACGTTGGTGAACGTCCTGCCGCTCCTCGCGGCCGTCATCAGCTCGATCATCACGCCCCTCCTCACCCGGCTCCTCGGCACCCCCTCGGAGAACCCGGCGGACCGGGTCCCCCTGGCGGCGGAAGCCCTCGCCCGGAAGGTGCGCGGCGAGCGCAAGGCGGAGGCCAGGCTGCGCCGGCTCCAGGACCCGGCCCCGATGGACATCCGCTGGACGCGCGGCGACGCCTGTCTCTCGGACCACCGGCACAACGTGCCCGACGACGCGACCCTGGCCGGGGCGCCGGAGGGGCACGGCGGCGTCGCGGAACTGGCGGCCGCCTTCGCCGCCCATCCGCACCGCCGCGTGGTCGTCCTCGGACCGGCCGGCTCCGGCAAGAGCGTCCTCGCCAACCGCGTGACGCTCGCCTACCTGGAACGAAGGGAGAGAGGCCGGGCCGTGCCGGTGGTCCTCCCGATCGCCTCGTGGGACGTACGGCGTGACGGTCTGACGGACTGGATCGTGCGCTGCCTGGCCGCCCAGTACGAGGTGCTGGGCACGACCGCCCCCGCCGAGGACGTGGCACGCGAACTGCTGGACCGTGAGCTGATCCTCCCGGTCCTGGACGGCTTCGACCAACTTCCAGAATCAGTACGGCCGTTGGCGATGCGACGGCTGAACGCCGAGTTGGACGCGAGTGTGCCGCTGCTGCTCACCAGCCGACCGGACGCCTACGCGGCCACGGTCGCGTCGACGGACGTACTGACCGCCGCCACCGTGCTCGAACTCCTCCCCGTCCCGCTGGAGACCGCCTGCGCGTATCTGGCGTCCGGCGCGCCTCCGCTGCGCAACGCCGACGGACAGCTGGAGACCACCTGGGCGCCGGTGCTCCACCGGCTGCGGCACGACCCCGAACGGACACCCGCCGCCGCGCTGCGCACCGTCCTGGGCTCCCCGCTCATGATCGCCATGGCCCGGCAGGTCTGCGACGGCTCGCGCGAGGACCCCGACCGGAACCCGGCCGTACTGCTGGAGGATCGCTTCAGCACCCCGGAACGCATCGAGCGCCACCTCCTCGACGCATACGTACCGGCCGTCTACGGCCCCTCCTCGGGCGCCCCCTGGACGGCCCGGAAGGCGCGGCGCCAGCTCTGGTTGCTGGCCCGGCACGCCCAGGACCACGGCGGCGGCACCATCGCCTGGTGGCGGCTGGAGGCCGAACTCCCGTGGCCAGTACGGTGGTTCGCTCCTCCGCTGCTCGCCTCGGTCTGCTCCGGGACGCTGCTGGCCCTGCTGGCGCTGGCCCTGCCCGGGCACGCCTTCAAGACGTACTTCGGCCTCACGCCGGCGGCACTGCTCTTCCCGCCGGCCGTGGCCGCCTGGACCGTCGGGTTCGGCCTGACCCTCGCGATCCTCTCCTACGACCGTCCGAGCTGGACGGAGAGCGAGCGGCGACGCCGGTCCGCGAGCCGCCGGGCGCTGCTGGTGACGGCCCTCGTCGCGCTCGAACTCCTCCACACGTGGCTGTCCGCCGAGCAGGTGTCGGAGCGGGTGTGCCAGGAGACCCGGCAGCTGAGCCTGGGTGTGACCGCGGCACTGCTCGTCGCCTTCTTCGACGCCCGCCGCACCGCGCAGCCCCTCGCACTGCCCGGACGCGACAACGTCACGGTGATCGTGCAATGGCTCGGCCGGGGGCTGCTGTTGGGCACGGTGCTGGGGGCACCGACCGGAGCGCTGACCTGTTTCCTCAACACCTGCCTGGACCAGGGCCGGGACCCGGGGTGGTCCGCCGGGCTGGCACTCGGCTCGGGCGCGCTCATCGGCGGCTTCGTCGGCTGCGTGGCGGTGCTCGCGATGTCCGTCTTCCACGCCGGCGCACGCGCGGTCGACGTCCAGGCGGTGCCCTCCCCGGAGCGGAGCCTGACCCAGGACCGCAGGACGGCCCTCGTACGGGCCGCCCTGGTCGCCCTCCTCTCCTCACTGCTCCTGCTCGCCGCCCGTCTGCCGAGGGCCGGCGAGGCGGGCGGCATCGAGCAGATCTGCGGCTGTCTGTGGCTGTCCCTGGCCCCGGCCACCCTGGTCCTGAGCGCCTGGGGCCGGTTCCTCACCGCACGGGTGTGGTTCGGGCTCACCGGACGCCTGCCCTGGCGACTGCTGGCCTTCCTCAAGGACGCGCACGCCCGCGGTGTGCTGCGTCAGACGGGCGCGCTGTACCAGTTCCGCCATCTGCGGCTCCAGGAGCGCCTGTCCGCACGGCCTCCGGGGCGGGGGTGAGCACATGGCGTCATCCGTTCACCCCCGAGTAGTGCCCCAACCCCCACCGCCACAGCCACCGCGCCCCCAGGTACGCCACCAGCCCCAGCAGGGGCGAGGACGCCGCCAGCCAGTACGGGACGGAGGTGTCGTGGCCCGTGAGGACCGCGGCCGGGAAGTACGCGACGAACGCGAGGGGGAGGGCGAAGGTGAGGAATCCGCCGACCGCCTTCGGAAGGACGTTCAGCGGGTAGCTGCCGAAGGTGCCGAGGAGCTCCTCCAGCCAGCGGCCCCAGTAGTCGGCGGCGGGGAAGCGCAGACAGGCCGAGGCGACCACCGTGAACAGGGCCGCCTCCAGGAGCATCCCGCCGATCACCGCGGCGATCAGATAGGAGACCCGGCCCGCCGACCAGTCCAGGGTGCTGCGGCTGAGCGCGCCCGCCATCAGGCCCGCCGCGACCGTCAGGTCGCCGATCGCGTTGGTCGGGAAGTAGGCGAGCTGGACCTGGCGGTGCACCGGCATCGGACGCAGGAGGTAGATGTCGATCAGCCCCTCCTGCACCTGGCGGCCGATGAAGTGCATCCGGCCCAGCAGCAGCACGAACAGACCGTGCGCGAGCATCCGGATCGCCGGGATGAGCAGCACGTCCGAGCTCTCCCAGCCGCCCATCCCGGTGAACCGGGCCAGCAGCACCGTCGCGAACACGATCACCGACATCTGCCAGATCGCGCCGATCGCGATGTTCAGCAGGAACTCGGTGCGGTACTCCATCGAGGAGCGGATGTTGAGCAGAGAGATGCGCCAGACGAGACGCAGGGACTTCACGGCTTTCGACGACATCTCAGCCTCCCTGCGAGATCACGCGTCGCGCGGCCCGCCGCCACACCCACCGGGTGAACAGCGCCAGCACCACCACCCAGGCGGCCTGGACGGCCAACTGGGCTCCCGCGTCGGACAGTTCGATCCGCCCCACATAGATCGACAGCGGCACGCTCAGCGTCGCCTGGAAGGGGAGGAAGCCGCTCAGCGTGATGAACCAGTCGGGGAAGAACCACAGCGGCGCGTACACGCCCGACAGCAGGTTCTGCGCGAAGATCAGGATCAGCATCGCGGAGTTGTTGCGGATGGTGAAGAAACACATCTGGTCCAGCAGCAGCATGACGTAGTACAGGACCCACTGGCCCAGCAGCATGCTCACGGCGAACATCCCCGCCACGGCCGCCGACCCGGGTGGTTCCACCACCCCCGCGGCCAGGCAGACCACATACCCGAACAGGGCCCACGCCAGCCCGTACAACTGCTCGCCGAGGGCGCGCACGGCGTAGTACCGCTGGGGCGGCAGCGGACGCAGGTACCAGTAGACGATCGTGCCGAAGTGCATGTGCTGCAGCACGGTGTCCCGGCCCGCGTACTGGTCCAGCTCCCGCAGCCGGGAGGCCAGTACGGCCAGGACGGCGTACGTGACCGCCTGGTCCCGGGTCAGTCCGGCGGTGCTGCCGGTGTGGGAGTAGAGGCCGCGCCACAGCGACGCCACCAGGACCACCTGGACGGTCAGCCGGAGCAGGACGGCCGTCATCCGGGGCGGCGTGTGCAGTTCGCCGAGCGGCGTGACGCGGGCGGCGCGCCAGCCGTGCAGTACGGACGCCATCTCAGGCTCCTTCTGCCACGGTCTCGGCATGCACGTACGCGGCCCGCATCACGTCCTCCAGGTCCGCCTCGTCGAGCGCGAGGTCCGTCACCTCGTACCGCTCGATGACCTGCTTCAGCGCCTGGTGCACGGTCGGCGCGTCGGGGCCGTCCGGACCGAAGACGGCCTGCGGGCCGTCGCGGCGCAGCAGTGCGATCCCGGGCAGGGGACCGACCTCGGTGTGCGGGTCGGCGAGCGTCACCCGCACCTGCCAGGTCGAGCCGAACTCGCGGCGGATCTCGTCGAGCGTGCCGTCCAGGACGAGCCGGCCGTGGTTGATCAGCACGACCCGCTCGGCGAGCCGCTCGACCTCCGTCATGTCATGGGTGGTGAGCAGCACCGTACGGCCGCGCTCCTCCACCTGGTGCCGCAGGAACTCCCGCACCTGCTCCTTCACCACCACGTCCATGCCGATGGTGGGTTCGTCGAGGAAGACGACCGGCGGGTCGTGCAGCAGGGCGGCCGCCAGGTCGGAGCGGACGCGCTGGCCGAGCGAGAGGTGGCGGACCCGGGTGTCCCAGAAGGAGGACAGGTCGAGGAGGTCGTCGAACTCCCGCAGCCGTGCCGCGTGTTCGGCCCTCGGCACCTCGTAGATGTCCCGCAGGATCGCGAACGACTCGCGTACCGGGAGGTCCCACCACAGCTGGGTGCGCTGCCCGAACACGGTGCCGATGTTGCGGGCGTTGCGCTCCCGTTCCTCGTACGGCACGACCCCGGCGACCCGGGCCTCGCCCTCGGTCGGGGTGAGGATGCCGGTGAGCATCTTGATGGTGGTGGACTTGCCGGCGCCGTTCGGGCCGAGGAGGGCGAGGAGTTCGCCGGGGGCGACGGAGAAGGTCACGTCACAGACGGCGTGTTCGGCGACGCGCTCAGGGTTGACGAGTGAGCGCAGTGCGCCCGCGAAACCGGGGCGGCGGATCGTGGTGTGGAAGGTTCGGGACAGACCGCGAACCTCGATATTGCCATTCAAGCGACATCAACTCCCTTGTGGTGAACACCAGTTGCGGCCGGTCGGCATTGCTGCCGACCGGCCGCTGGTGGCTCTCCGACCGTGTCGGAAAGTCGATCAATCGGTCAATCGATTTTCGGGTGCTTCACCGAGCCTTTTCGCTGCGCCCGCTCACTCGGCCACGGAGAACACGAACGAGAACTCCGCCGGCTCCGCCTTCAGGAAGTACTGCGGCAGCGGACCCGGACCGCAGGACTGCGAGCCGATGCCGTGCTGGCCGTGGTCGAGGTTGACCCAGACCGTGTCGCCCGGCGTGAGGTCGGTCAGGTGCCGGGCGGCGTCCAGCTGCTCGTTGGTCCAGCGGCGGGCGCTGAACCAGAACTCCGGGGCACCGTCGATCCGCAGCCCGCCGAGCTCCACCCAGCGGACGTCGGCACGTGCGCCGTTCTCCTGCGGGCGGACGTACGGCGTCTGGAGCTCCTCGATGCTCGCGTCCCACTGCAGGTGCCGCGCCGCGGCCCTGGTGTCCGGGTAGGCCTCGCCGCCACTGCCGTACCAGGCCGCGGAGTCGGTGCCCTCGGCCGGCAGCCCGAAGCGGACGCCGAGCCGGGGCAGCGGCACCTTCCAGTCGCCCTCCGGAGTGACCGAGACGGTGAGCCGCACGCGCGTACCGTCGGACGTCCACCGGTACACGGTGCGCAGCCCCACCTCCCGGGCGGCGGGCGCCACCCGGGTCCGGACGACCAGCGCGTCGCCGTCCGACTCCACGCCCTCGATCCGGTGGCGCATGCGGTGCAGGCCCAGCTGCCGCCACAGCACGCCCCACCGGGTGTCGTCCTGCCAGGACGCGCCCTCGTCGTTGTCGGTGGTGGCGCGCCACACGTCCAGGCGCAGCCCGGTGACGTCGACCCCGCCGATGGAGCGCAGGGCACCGCTGCGGGCGTCGAACGTGGCCGGGCCGAGCGTGATCCGGTCGCCGTCGGCCGTGGGCCCGGCACCGGTGGCGGCCGGGAGGGGAGCGCGCGACGCGACCGTCCGCTGCGCCCACGCCACCTCATGGCCCTCGCCCGCCCAGGGGGTGTCCTCGGCGAGCAGCGCGCGGACCGTCCACTGGACCTCGGCGCCGTCCCCGTCGGGCGCTGACGCCGGCAGCTTGACCTCCGCCGACTCACCCGGCGCGAGCGGCGGCACGGCGAGTGTGTGCGCCCCGGTGGGGAATCCGTCCACCTGGTACGAGAACTCGAACCGCAGGTGCGAGAGGTCGCCGAAGTCGTACGCGTTCGTCACGCGCACGGTGCCGTCCGCGCCGTCACCGTCGATCCGGACCGGCTCGATCACCTTCTTGTACTCGACGAGCCCCGGCGACGGCGTCCGGTCCGGGAAGATCAGCCCGTCGCAGACGAAGTTCCCGTCGTGCAGCTCCTCGCCGAAGTCACCGCCGTAGGCGTAGCCCAGCTCGGGGTGGGTCACGCCGTGGTCGATCCACTCCCAGATGAAGCCGCCCTGGAGGCGCTCGTAGCGCTCGAAGAGCTGCTGGTAGTCGGCGATCCCGCCCGGGCCGTTGCCCATCGCGTGCCCGTACTCGCACTGGATGAAGGGAAGCTCGCGCCGCTTGAGCGTGCCGCCGTCCAGGTTCTGCCCGATGCGCTCGACCTCCTGGTGGTCGGCGTACATCCGCGAGTACACGTCGGTGTCCCGGCAGTCCCAGTCGCCCTCGTAGTGCACGAGGCGCTCGGGGTCCCGGCCGTGGATCCACTCGGCCATGGCGGTCAGGCCGCGCCCGGTGCCGGCCTCGTTGCCGAGGGACCAGAACACGATCGACGGGTGGTTCTTGTCCCGCTCGACCATGCGGGCCGCGCGGTCCAGCAGGGCCGGGGTCCAGCGGTCGTCGTCGACGGGGTTGTCCCGCCAGGCCTGCTCGGTGAAGCCGTGGGTCTCCAGGTCGCACTCGTCGATGACCCACAGGCCGTACTCGTCGCACAGGTCCAGGAAGGCCGGCTGCGGCGGGTAGTGCGAGGTGCGCACCGCGTTGAGGTTGTGCCGCTTCATCAGCAGGACGTCCTCGCGCATGGTCTCCAGGTCCAGTGCGCGTCCCTTCTCGGGGTGCCACTCGTGCCGGTTGACGCCCTTGAAGAGGATCGCCCTGCCGTTGACCTTGACCAGGCCGTCCTCCAGGACGACCGTACGGAAGCCGATCCGCAGCGGCACCCGCTCGCCGGCCGTGACCAGCTCGCCGTCGTACAGCTTCGGCGTCTCCGCCGACCACGGCTCGACCGCGACCGTCACCGGCTCACCGGTCGCAACATCGATGTCGAGGGCGGGCACGGACACCCGCCCGTCGACGTCGGAGTCGACGCGCAGGGTGCCCTCGCCCGTGGTGTGGTCGTAGGAGGCGTGCACGAAGAAGTCGCCCACGCTGCCCGTCGGACGGTGCAGCAGGGTGACGTCACGGAAGATGCCCGGCAGCCACCACTGGTCCTGGTCCTCCAGGTAGGAGCCCGCCGACCACTGGTGCACCCGGACGGCGAGCACGTTCCCGGCCGGCTTCAGCAGCTCGGCGACCGCGAACTCGTGCGGCAGCCGGGAGCCCTTGAACTCGCCGAGCTCCGTGCCGTTGAGCCAGACGCGGGCGCAGGACTCGACACCGTCGAAGCGCAGGACGGCACCGCCGTCGGCAGGCCAGTCGGCGGGCAGGTCGAAGACCCGTACGTGGTCGCCGGTCGGGTTCTCGGTCGGCACGTGCGGCGGGTCGACCGGGAAGGGGTAGAGGTGGTTGGTGTAGATGGGCGACCCGAACGCGCCGTCGCCCTGCAGGACCCAGTGGCCGGGGACCGTGACCTCGGCCCAGTCCCCGGCGTCGTACCCCTCCTCGGCGAACGAGTCGTCCTCGGCGTCGGCGGTCGCCGACAGCCGGAACCGCCAGCTGCCGTTCAGGGACAGGGACTGCGCGTCCGAGGTGGCGTACCAGGCGCGGGGCGCGAGGGCCCCGGTGCCGGGCGAGACGTCCTCGACGTAGTCGACGGAGGGGGTGGTGCGGAAAGACATCGGTCTCCAGCTCTTGAGAGGAAGGGCGTCAGCCCTTGATGCCGGTCTGTGCGATCCCCTGCACCAGCCAGCGCTGGAGGAAGAGGAAGACGAACACCAGGGGCAGGATGGAAACGGCCGTCGCCATGAAGATCATGTGGAAGACGACGGTCTGGTTGGTCATGTAACTGGACAGCGCGACCTGCACGGTCCACGAACTGGGATCCTGCCCGATGACCAGCGGCCACAGGAAGGCGTTCCAGCCCGCGATAAAGGTGATGGTCGCCATCGCGGCGAAGAAGTTCAGCGAGTTGGGTACGACGACACGCCAGTACGCACCCCAGTAGCCCAGGCCGTCCATGCGTGCAGCCTCCTCCAGCTCCTTGGGGAAGCCCAGGAAGTACTGCCGAAAGAGGAAGCAGGTGAAACCACTGAACAGGCCCGGGATGATCAGCCCCCGGTAGGTGTCCACCCAGCCGAGCGAGGAGACCAGCACGAAGCTCGGCACGAAGGTGACCGCGGTCGGGACCATCAGGGTGCCCAGGACGGCGTAGAACACCTTGTTGGCGTGCTTGTACGGGATACGGGCCAGGCCGTAGCCGGCGAGGGAGCACACCAGCAGGACGCCGACGGTGTGCAGGGTGGCCACGACCGCCGAGTTCCACAGGGACTGGGCGAAGGGGACCGTCTCGTCGCCGAAGAGCTCGCTGATGTTGCCCCACTGGATGTCCGTGGGGAAGAACTTCCAGGTCTCGCCGGTGATCTCGGCGTCGGTGGAGAGGGCGTTGCGGACGAGGATGTAGAACGGGATCAGGAAGAGGAGGGCGGCGACGCCCGTGGCGATGTAGAGCCCGGTGGAGCTCATCACGCCGTTACCGCGCCTGACGCGGCTGGGCGTGTCCGACGCCGGTGCGGACTTGCGCACCTTGGGGATGGTGGAGGTCACTTGGACTCGTCCCCCCTTCCGAAGCCCATGATCTTGCCCTGGAGCAGGGTCACGGCACAGATCAGCACGGTCAGGATGAGCGCGCCCGCGCTGCCGGCGCCGTAGTCCTGGCTCTCGCCCAGGGCCTTGTAGTACAGCTCCATGAGGGGCGGGCGGCCCCAGGTGGTCTTCGACAGCAGGTTGAAGAACTCGTCGAAGGCCTGGTAGGCGGCGACGAGCAACAGCAGGATCACCGCGGTGGACGTGGCCCGCAGCTGGGGCAGGGTGATGTGCCAGAAGGTCTGCCAGCCCGACTTGGCGCCGTCGATGGCGGCGGCCTCGTACAGCTCCTCCGGGATGTTCTGCAGCGCGGCGATGAACAGGATCATGTAGAAGCCGGACTGCAGCCAGAGCCGGGCGGTCACGATGACCAGCCAGTACCAGGGTGGGTTGGGGTCGATCAGCCAGGCGATGTTCTCGACCCCGAACCAGCCGAGGACCGTGTTCATCAGGCCGAAGCGGACGCCGCTGAAGATGGACATCTTCCAGATGAGCGACGCGGCGACATAGCTGACCGCGGTCGGCAGGAAGAAGACCGAGCGGAAGAACGCCCGCATGAAGCGCATCCGGTTCACCAGCAGGGCGAGGCCCAGCGACAGCGCCCAGGTGGTGGGCACGATGAACGCGGCGAAGACGGTGAAGGTGCCGAGGGAGCCGACGAAGTCGTCGTTCGTCAGCATGTACGTGTAGTTGTCGAACCCGACGAACTTGTCCGGCGTGACGGTGAAGCGGGCCTCGAAGAAGCTCAGCCAGAGGCTCCAGAGGATCGGCGCGTAGACGAAGATCGCCAGACCGATCAGGAACGGCCCGGTGAAGAGCCAGAAGGTGAACGTGGGGCTGCCCCGCAGACCCCGCCGCGGCTTGGCCGAGGAGGCCTTCGCCGTGGCGGGGCTCGCGAGGTCGAGCTTGGTGGTCGTCGACATGTCGTGGTCCGTCCCGCGGCCTATCCGAACAGCTTCTTGAGCTCGCGGTTGACGGCCGTGTCGCACCTGTCGAGGGCCTTCTCCGGGTCCATGTTCTTGCGGACGGAGTTGGCGAAGACGTCCTCGAAGGCGGTGCGCATGGCCTGGGTCCAGCCGATGTTGTCGAAGTGCCCGAACTCGTTGAAGAGGCGGACCCCCTCAGCGGCGTTGCCCGACTTGAGCTTGGTGGCCGTCTCGGCGATCGAGGTGCGCGGCGGGATGTGGAAGCCGTAGGACGTGGCCCAGTCCTCCTGGTACTCCTTCTGATCGATCCACAGCCACTTCACGTACTCCTTGGCCGCGTCCACGTTCTTGCCCTTGGCGTTGACGAACATCGACCAGCCGCCGTTGTAGACCGACGCCTTTCCGGAGTCCGTGACCTTCGGGAAGGGGAAGACTCCCCAGTCGTCGCCGAGCGCGTCCTGGATCGCCGGCATCGCCCACATGCCGCAGAACTGGATGGCGCACAGGCCCTGGTTGAACGAGGAGGGGTCCCACGACTCGGTCGGGGCGCCGAGCAGGAGGTTGCCGCTGGTGAACAGCGTGCGCATCTTCTTCAGGCCCTCGACGACGCCGTCCGTGTGGTAGGCGATCTGGTTCTTCTCGTCGAGGTGCTGGGCGCCCGACGACCAGATCAACGTGTCGTTGACGCTGTGCAGGTCGTTGCCCATGTACAGGCCCTTGACCTTGCCGGTGGTGAGCTTGTCGGCGGCCTCCATCAGCTCGTCGAACGTGGTCGGCACGTCGACCTTGGCCTTCTCCAGCATCGACTTGCGGTAGAAGAAGAACTGCGGGTCGTCGATCATCCGGACGCCGTATATCTTCCCGTCGACCGTGTGCGACTTGATGTCGGCCGGGTTGAAGTCGTCCTTGACCGGGTCGATGATGTCGGTGAGGTCCGCCACCTGGCCGCTCTTGACCATCTGGATCTGCGGGTGGAACTCGAAGAGATCCGGCGCGTTGTCGGTGAGCAGGGCCGAGAAGAGCTTGCTCTCGAAGTCCGCGCTGGTGATCCACTGCGTGGTCACATTGGCTTCCTTGTACGCCTTCGCGTACCGCTTGATGGCCTGCTCGGTGCCCGCCTCGCCGTACGCGTGGAACATCTGCACGAGGTTCGTGCCCGAACCAGATCCGCCGCCGCGGCCGTTGTTGCCGCCGCACGCGGCGAGCCCGCCGGCGGCGGCCAGACCGAGCGCGGCCCTCAGTGCGGTGCGGCGGTCGAAGTTCCTGTTGCTCAATGCCGACATGCTGACGTCCTTGTCTCGAGTACGGCTTGCGGCTCTGCGCCCGTTGCCTGTGGCTGGAGCGGCTCAGCGCCAGTTGGCTCAAAGGGGGTTGCGGTGCGGGACGTTAACCTTCGGCTAAGGCTTCGGCAAGGGGTTGGACGAAGTCTGTACGAAGCGTTGTGCAACGTTCGGCATACCGGACGTGACGGGGGTGCTAGGAAGGCGGTGCGGTACGGCTCCTGGCGGGCGCCGCGGTCCGCTTTGCCTGCCTCTGTCCCACCGATTGCAAGGCGCCCTCAAGCGCGAACGTGGCCGCGCCGAGGCACACCGGGTCGGTGGGAATCGGGGAGAGGACGATCCGCGTGGCGGCCATCGGCCGAGGCAGCGCGTGCCGGGCGACGGCCGCACGCACCTCGGTGACCAGGGGGTCGCCCAGGGCGGCCGCGACCCAGCTGCTGAGCACGACCACCTCCGGGTTGAACAGGTTGACCAGGTCCGCGATGCCCGCGCCGAGGTAGCGGACGGTGTCGCGAAGCGCCTTGAGCGCCACCGGGTCGCGTCCCCGCACTCCCCGGGCGAGCGCGTCGATGGTGGCCGTCTGGTCCTCCGGGTGCAGCAGCGCGCTGTCCGCGCTCAGCTCCCGCAGGGTCAGCATGATCCCGGACGCGCCGACGTACGCCTCCACGCAGCCGTGCCTGCCGCACCGGCACAGCCGGCCGTCCAGCACGATCGTGGTGTGGCCCCACTCGCCGGCGCTGTTGCTGACGCCCCGGTGCAGCCCGCCGCCCAGGACCAGGCCGGCGCCCACACCGGTGCCGAGGTTGACCACCACGGCGTCCCCGCTGCCGCGCGCCGCCCCGAACCACAGCTCGGCCACCGCGCTGGCCCGCAACGGGTTGTCCAGGTACAGCGGGTAGGCGATGTGCTCGGTGAGCAGCTCCAGCAGCGGCACGTCGTGCCAGTCCCAGTTGGGCGCGTACTCGGAGGTGCCGGTGGCCCGGTCCACCTGCCCCGGCACGCTCACGCCGACGCCGAGGACACGCGCGCCCTCGATGCCGGCCTGCGTCACCACCGAGCCGACGGCGGCGGCGACATGCCCCACCACCTGCTCGGGGAGGCTCTCGCCCGGGCGGACGTCCTCCTCGGCGCGGGCCAGCACGTTCAGCCCGAGGTCGAACAGCTCGACATGGACGTACGTCTCCGCGATGTCGACGCCGATCAGGGCGCCGCCGGACGCGTTGACGGCCACGAGTCCCCGGGGGCGGCCGCCGGCCGAGTCCTCGAACCCGACCTCCGTGATCATGCGGAGGTCGAGCAGCTCGCCCACGAGCGTGGCGACCGTGGCGAGACTGAGCCCGGTGGCGGCCGCCAGCTCCTGCCGGGAGGTGGGCGACGCGGCGATGATCTGGCGCAGCACCTCGTAGCGGTTGGCGGTGCGGATGTCGCGTGATGTGCGCTTCACCGGGCGTGTCCCCCGTCCCTTCGCTCAGCCGGGTCGTCGTCGGCACCGGCGCGGCCGCAAGGCTATGGCGTGCGGGACCTTTCGACAAGGGGTTAGGAAAGGGGGTTTACGAAGTCCTCCAAGGCTTCACTCTCCCAGTATGTCCTGCACGAACGCGTTGGCGAATTTCCGACCCGGGTCCAGCTCCCGCGCCAGCGCCCGGAAGTCGTCCAGCCGCGGATACCGCCCGCGCACCACCTCCGACGGCACCGTGAACACCTTCCCCCAGTGCGGCCGCGGCTCGAAGGCGTCCAGCGCCTCCTCCAGCCGTCGCACCACCGGCAGTACGGCAGCGGTGTCCTCGACCCAGGTGAAGTGCAGCGCCACCGTGTCCCGCCCGTAGGAGGGGCTCAGCCACTGGTCGTCGGACGCGACCGTCCGCACCTCGCAGGTCTGGAGCACGGGGGCCACGGTCTCCCGGATCCGGTCGATCGCACCCAGCGCGTCCACGGCGTGCCCGCGCGGCAGCAGATACTCCGACTGCAGCTCCGCCCCGCTGCTCGGCGTGAACTCCGCCCGGAAGTGCGGCAGCCGCTCGTGCCACGGCCCCGGTACACCGAACTGCTCCGTGCAGTTGACCGCGGGCATCCCCGGCACCGGGTGCAGCTTCTCGGTGGCGGGCGCGGCCCACGGGAAGCCGGGCAGCGGCTGGTCGGTGCGCCGCTTGAGCCACACCTGCCGAAAGCCCGGCGCCCGCCAGTCTGTGAACAGGCTCACGCTGTACGCCGACGCCATCACCGTCTCGAACGCGGCCGGGTCCAGCCCGTCCAACGGCAGTTCGGTGAAGACCTGCTGCTCGACGTCGAAGGACGGCTCCAGGTCCAGGGTGAGCGCCGTGACGACGCCGAGGGCCCCCAGCGAGGTGACGGCACCGCCGAACCGCTCGTCGTCCCGCCCGATGACCACCGGACTCCCGTCCCCCGTGACCAGCTCCACCTCCCGCACGGACGAGGCCAGCGCGCCGTTGCCGACCCCCGAGCCGTGCGTACCGGTGGCGACCGAGCCGGCCACCGAGATGTGCGGCAGGGACGCCATGTTGGGCAGCGCGAGCCCGTGCGCGTACACCGCGCGGGCGAGTTCGGCGTACCGTACGCCGCCGGAGACCCGGACCGTACGGGCCGCGCGGTCCACGTCGATCACCGGCGGCAGGCCGGCGATCGACAGCAGGAGACCCTCGGGGCCCGGCTCGGCGATGGGGTTGAACGAGTGCCCGCTGCCCAGCACCCGCACCTTCGCGCTCCCGGCCACCAGCGTGCCGATCGCGTCGAGCGAGTACGGGCGGTGCAGTTCCTTGGCGGTGTACGTGATGTTGCCCGCCCAGTTGGTGATCGTCTCCGTCATCCCTCGCCGTCCTCCAAGGTGAGTGCGTGTGCGTTGACCCTCTCATTCGCGGCTGTCTACGGTGGAGACCGTCGTAGAGAACGCTTTCTCACAGAAGGACACGTCCTTGACCCAGCGGCCGTACGCCATGTTCGCCATGTCCGCCGAGAACGTGCCGCAGGTCTTCCCGCCGGAGGTGCTTCAGCGGCTGCGGCAGTCGGTGGACATCGACCCGGCCCTGGTGGCCGACGACTTCACGGACCCGGAGCCGCGCCTGACGGACGCGCTCGCCCGCACCGAGATCCTCGTCACCGGCTGGGGCTGCCCCCGCCTCGACAAGGCCGTCCTCGACGCCGCGCCCAGGCTGCGGGCGGTGCTGCACTCGGCCGGCTCGGTCAAGGGCCTCGCCACGCCCGAGCTGTGGCGGCGGGGGATCGCGGTGAGCTCGGCCGCGGCGGCCAACGCCGTGCCGGTCGCCGAATACACCCTCGCGATGATCCTGCTCGCCGGGAAGGACCTCTTCGCCGCCCGCGACCGGCTGCGCGCCGAGCGCGCCTTCCCGGGCTGGGGGCTCGTCCCCGGCATCGGCAACTTCGGCCGCCGGGTCGGGGTGATCGGGGCCTCGCGCATCGGCCGCCGGGTGATCGAACTGCTGCGGCCGTTCGACCTCCGGGTGAGCCTTTTCGACCCGTACGTCGACGAGGCCGGGGCCGCCGAGCTGGGCGTCCCCCTGCTCGACCTCCCCGAGTTGCTGCGCACCTCGGACGTCGTGACCATCCACGCCCCCGAGACCCCGGAGACCCACCACCTCATCGGCCCGCGCGAGCTGTCCCTCATGCCCGACGGCGCCGTCCTGATCAACACCGCCCGCGGGGGCCTGCTGGACCACGACGCCCTGACCACCGAACTCCGCGTCGGCCGCCTCTCGGCGATCCTCGACGTCACCGACCCCGAGCCGCTGTCTTTCGACTCACCGCTGTACGACCTGCCGAACGCCTTCATCACCCCGCACCTGGCCGGCTCGCAGGGGAACGAGGTGGCCCGCCTGGGTCTCGCGGTCGCGGAGGAGGCGGAACGGCTGGTGACAGGCGGGGAGTTGGTGTACTCGGTGGACCCGGCGGTGCTGGGGCGGGAGGCGTAGGGGCGCGTGGCTGCCCTCGAAGCGTGGCACGTCGCCGCGCGGGCGGGTGACCGCCGCTTAGACCGTCTCTCGCGCCCACAGTGGCAGCCTACGACTCCTGGACAGGAACGAATAGTCGCAGATCGAATGCGTGACCTCTGCGTGCGGTGCTCGTTGAGTGCGATAAGGAGATGTTCGAACGAGGGGAGGGACAAGTGGGCAGGAAGTACCGGCCGCAGTCCGGTCGCGTGGTGCAGGCCTACAAGTTCGCCCTCGACCCGAACAACAGCCAGGAGCAGGCGCTGCGCTCGCATTGCGGCGCCGCCCGTGCTGCCTACAACTGGGCCGTGTCCTGGGTGACCGCCTCTTGGTGGCAGCGCAAGGCCGAAGCCTCCTACGGCATCGGCGACGACGAGCTGACGCCGTGGCGGCGGTGGTCGCTGCCCGCGCTGCGTAAGGAGTTCAATCGGATCAAGGCCGCCGACCCCAGGTTCGCCGACTGGTGGCAGGAGAACTCCAAGGAGGCCTACAACACCGGACTGGCCAACGCGGCCACCGCATTCGACAACTACTCCAGGTCCAAGCAGGGCAAGTGCAAGGGCCCGAGGGTGGGCATCCCGCGCCGCAAGGCCAAGCGCAAGGCTCGTCTAACCTGCCGATTCACTATTGGCATCATCCGCATCGAGTCGGACGGCCGACATGTCACCTTGCCCCGGCTGGGCACGGTCCGCACCCACGAACCCACGTTCAAGCTCTTGGCCCGCATCCAGGCTGGGACCGCGCGCGTCCTGTCCGCGACCGTCCGGCACGAACGCGGACGCTGGTTCGTCTCCTTCCAGGTGGAGACCGCCCGCGAGATCACCCGAGTCTTGCGGCCCGATGTGGCAGTTGGCGTCGATCTCGGTATCAAGCACCTGGCGGTCCTGGCCGACAGCACCGGTGAGATCCGCTACGAGCCCAATCCTAAGCACCTGGACGGCGCCCTCAAACTGCTTCGATTCCAATCCCGTCGCGTCTCCCGGCGGCAGGGCCCGGACCGCAGGGTCGGCCGGAAGCCGTCCGAGCGGTGGGAGAAGGCCAACCGCGAGCGCAACAAACTCCACTACCGGGTAGCGAACCTGCGCACCGATGCTGTGCACAAGCTCACGACCCGCGTGCGCGTCGAATACGGCACCGTCGTGGTCGAAGACCTCAACGTCGCCGGAATGCTCCGCAACGAACGGCTCGCCCGCCGGGTCGCCGATGCCGGGTTCGGGGAGATCCGGCGCCAGCTCACCTATAAGGGCCAACGGAACGCCTGCCGCACCGTGGTGGCGGACCGCTGGTACCCCTCCTCCAAGACCTGCTCGGGGTGCGGCGCGGTGAAAGCCAAGCTGCCGTTGCGCGTCCGAGTCTTCACCTGCGACGTATGCGGCCTGGTCATGGACCGGGACGAAAACGCGGCCCGCAACCTCGCCGCTCTCGCGGCAACCTGCACGACTGGTACCGGAGCGGCCGGAGACCAGGACATGCCCGGCGTGTCGAAGCCTCGTGGAGCCGACCATAAGACCCGTCACCAACGCCCTGGCCGGAATACCGGCCGGGACGGGCGGGCAGGTGGCGCAACCCTGCCGGGCCAACGGCAGGAAGAAGCGAGAGATCGTCGTCAGGACACCGAAGTCTTTACCCTTTGGTGATACCGGCACGAACCTTTTCGGCAGAAATGCCGGAAATGCTGAGTCCCTCAGCAACGGCTACCTGATCTACCTGACCGGCACCGGCATATCGTGAGGAGTCGTACGTCCGAGTCAGGAGGAGACACGGAATGGATTGCCGTACCGCACTGGTCGAGGATCTGATGGAGCGATTCCCGCACGTACCGCGGGAAGCCGTCTTCAAGGAGGACCTGCTCCGGGGCGGGGTGGCCTTCGACCCATCCGCCCTCAGTGACAACGAGGGGGGCGAGGTCAAGCCGAAGTCGTACTTCATCTTTTCCTTCGACCACGGCACCCTGCCTGAGCTCGGCGAGGCGGCGCTGCGCCGCCCGCCGGAGGAGATCATCCTCACCGGCGGTCCGTACAACCTGCGTCGGACCGTGGTGTCCGTGCGTGTGAACCCGTCCTCGCCGTACCGGGTCGCAGCGAACGAGGACGGCGTGCTCGGGCTGTACCTCGACGGAAAGCGGATCGCCGACGTCGGCGTACCGCCCATGCCTGAGTACTACAGGCACACGCTCGCCAACGGAAAGTCGGTGATGGAGGTGGCCCCGACGATCCAGTGGGGTTACTTGATTTACTTGACCGTCTTCCGGGTCTGCCAGTACTTCGGCGCCAAGGAGGAGTGCCAGTACTGCGACATCAACCACAACTGGCGCCAGCACAAGGCGGCGGGCCGGCCGTACACGGGCGTCAAGGACGTGGAGGAGGTCCTGGAGGCGCTCGAGATCATCGACCGGTACGACACCGCCAAGGCGTCCACCGCCTACACCCTCACCGGCGGCGCGATCACCAAGACCGTCTCCGGCCGGGACGAGGCCGACTTCTACGGCCACTACGCCAAGGCCATCGAGGAGCGCTTCCCGGGCCGCTGGATCGGCAAGGTCGTCGCCCAGGCGCTGCCCCGTGACGACGTGCAGCGGTTCAAGGACTACGGCGTGCAGATCTACCACCCGAACTACGAGGTGTGGGACGAGTACCTCTTCAAGATGTACTGCCCGGGCAAGGAGCGGTACGTCGGCCGGGACGTGTGGCACAAGCGCATCCTGGACTCGGCGGAGATCTTCGGCGCGCGCAACGTCATCCCCAACTTCGTGGCCGGTGTCGAGATGGCCGAGCCCTTCGGGTTCAAGACGGTCGACGAGGCCATCGCGTCCACCACCGAGGGCCTGCGCTTCTTCATGTCGCAGGGCATCACGCCCCGGTTCACCACCTGGTGCCCCGAGCCCACGACCCCGCTCGGCAAGGCCAACCCCCAGGGCGCGCCGCTGGAGTACCACATCCGCCTGCTGGAGGCCTACCGCGCCACCATGGACGACTTCGGCCTGTCCTCGCCCCCGGGCTACGGCCCGCCCGGCCCCGGCCGCGCGGTGTTCTCGGTTAGCTCCTTCATGGACAGCGTCTCTGATTAGCTAAGTGCTCCCATGAAGACGTGTCGTCCGGCATGGGATGTGCCCACCAGGGTGGGGTGGCGTGAGCGTGCAGGTGGAATCCTGCGCCCAGTGCTGCCCCTCTTGGCCGGTGTCGGCCGGTGGTGGGTGTGCTGATCGTCGTCACGCCCTGGTGCCGGTGAGCTGCGCGGGGCAGGCGTCTCCGGCCCGGTGGTGCGTGTCCCTCCGGACGCTTGCCCGCGGGACCCGAGGGTCCGGTGGGGGAGGGTGCCCTGCGTCGCCTGGGCGCGGGGCGTGTGGTTCTGCGCCGGGTGGGTCCGGTCTTGGATCGGTCCCGGCGAGTGGGTGTGGTGGCCGGTTCGACCACGGCTCGGGCTTCGAGCTTGTCGACCACGCTGCGGATGACCATGGCGCCGCTGGCGCGGTCTACCACGGTCTTGGTCTGGTGGGCGAGGCCGCGGGCGGCGATGCGCTGCCACGCCCCGGTGTCGCGGTCGCCCTGCCAGCCGCACTCGGGGTTCGGGCACAGCGCCCATTTCCAGCCGGGTGTGGTGGGCCGGTCGGGGGCCTTGCGGTGGCGCAGCGGGACGAGACAGCAGGGACAGTGCCGGGAGGTGCCCCGGGCTGGGATCGTCACGACGGCGATGCCCGCCTCGGCGGCCAGGTGCCGCATCCGCTCCACGATCTGTCCGCGCACCTGCTGGGACAGGCGGGTGTTCAGGGTGCGGCCCATGCCCCGGGCCTCCATGGAGCGGAGGTCCTCGACGTAGATCACGCTCGCACCGGCGGCGATGGCCTGGTCGACCGTCCACCGTGCGGCGGACCAGGCCAGGGCGTCGTTGAGGTTCGAGCGCCGGTCCGACACGTGCCGGATCTCCTCGGCCAGGACGGCGCGCTTGCCGGTCAGGCAATGACTGTCGGTGTCGCCGATGAGCCGCTGGTAGTGGTCGGTCTTGGCGTGCAGAAATTCGTCTACGCGGCGCAGTCGGTGCTGCTTGGCCAGCACCCCGGCGGCCCGGAACTGGGCACCGCAGCCGAGCGCGGTAATCGTCCCGGTGTCGTGGAGCCGGATGGCGCCCGCGCTGAGCAGGGTGTTCAGTCCCCAGTCAACGCCCAGCGCCACGGTGTGCCCGGTGCGCCGGGCCGCGGGCACGGCATGGGTGTAGGCGACGTCGGCGTGTACCCGGCCGCGGTGGAAGCGCAGGGTGGGCAGGTGCAGCACCGCGCCGGGTGGGACGGTCGGCGGCAGCGTGATCGGGCAGGCCACCCAAGTCCAGTCCCGGTAGGAGCGTGGGTCGGGGCGGGTGGGCAGTTGCAGCCGCAGCAGTGCCCGGCGCGGATCGTCGGCGCGGGCGAGGGTGGCCTGCTGCCCGTCACAGGCCGACAGTGGCAGCATCCGCGCTGTGTGGGGTGCGGCTTCCAGTTCGAACACGTCGGCCGGTAACCGGCCGTGACCGCGTTGGAAGGCGGCGATCTGCCGGGTTCGGGCCCTGATCACACCGGACGGCAGATGTCGGCCGCCGGGGGTGGCCTCGCGGACGGCATCCCATTCGCCAGGGGTTCGCTTCGTGGGTTCGGCCGGCCAGGTCTCGACGACTCCCGTGGTCAGGTCTGCCCGCCACTTCGCCGACCGCAGCAGGCGCCCGGCCTGTTCCTGGGCCATGCGCACGATCCGGTCATTGACCCGCACTCCCTCGGGCGGGGTGACGGTCCATCCCAGGCGCCGCAGCGCCATCCACGCGTTCGACGGCAACGCCCTGCCCTCAGCATCCACGCCCGAGGCCAGTGCATCAACATCGGCGGCACTCCAGTGCGCGGCAAGCAGCCCGACGGCGATGCCGGACACCAGGTCCGCCGCCCAGCCCATGCGCTCTGCCAGAGCGGTGGCCGACAGCACTTCGCCCGTCTCCTCCACCACACCCGTCCGCAGCAGACCACGGGCACATGCGGTGCGGGCCGTCTCTCCCTCGCCGAGCGGCAGCCTCCGGCTCACGGGCACCCCTCCTCTCACCCGTGGTGCTGTCATTCCGATCAACGACACGGCTGCGGAAAGGTCACGCATTCGATCCCCGAACCCATATGCGACTCCGGCAGGCGACCCATCACTACAGATCCCCAAGGAAAGGCGTGGGCCTTCCGGCGGAGGAGTCTGCGACGGTATAGGTGACGGTGTAGGTGAGACAGACGGGGCCCGCGTCCGTACAAGTAACTGGAGTTGTGAGGGCGCGGGGTCCGTCATGACATCTGAACACGGCGCTTGTCAGTTGTGTCGGAAGCGTGAAAGGCTCGTGTCCTGCCGCGAGGTTCCCCCCAACTCCACTGCCAATATGGCGAGTTGACCTCGCATGTGGATGCAGGAGACTCATGCCCGACCTGCCGACCCCCCAGGACGCCACCGAGGCAGCGCTGTTCTCCGAGTGCTGGGACGCCGTGCTGTCGTACTCCGACCTGTGCACGGCCGGCTCCGCCGCGGCCAACCAGCTGGCCACGGAGGCGTTTTCGACCGGCATACGCGAGGCCCGCGACTCCGACGCCGGAACCATACGCGGCGTCGGCCGCCGGCCGCCCCGTCTGCCCCGCATCCCCCTGCTGCTGACCGCCGTACGCACCACGGCGGCCGCCTGGGAGGAGAGCGGACAGGGCCACAAGCTCGACCCCGACCTTCGCCTGTGGCTCAACTCCGAGAAGGCCGCCCGCTACACCGGCCCCCCGCTCCAGCGCCCGCTCGCGCTGCGCGGACTGCGCGACATGCAGGAACCCGACGCCGCCCTGCTGTGGCTGGCCGAAGTGGAGGCGCTGCCGCCGCACGGCGTGGCCCGCCGGCTCGGCCTCGACCCGGCCACCGTGTCCGACGAACTCACCCAGGTCCGCGGCCTGTTCCGGGACCGCTGCCGGCGCAACCACCTCGACACACCGATGGACGCCCGCTGCCGCAGCTACGCCCGCCTCCTCGACGCCGTCACCCGCTCGACCGGCGCCGACGCCCCCGGTGACCTCTCCCGCCACCTCGCCACCTGCGTCCAGTGCGCCGAGGCCGCCGCCTGTCTGCGGCTGAACGGCTCCGGGCTGCCCGCGGCCCTCGCGGGCGGCGTGCTCGGCTGGGGCGGCCTCGCCTACCTGGAGCGCCGCCGCAGGGCCGCCGACGTGCGCCTCGGCGGCCGCCCCGACCCGGCCGACGCCGGCCCGCCGAACCCCGGCGCGCACAAGGCACGCGTCGTCCGCAACGGTCTCCTCGTCGCCGCCGTCCTCGTCTCCGTCCTCGCCCTCGCGGTGTCGGTCATGCCCGCCGGCTCCACCGGCGACGGCGGCACGGCAGCAGGCGACCCCTCCGGCCGCCAGCCCGTCGCCGACCCCGGCTTCACCCTGCCGGTCACCGCCGCCACCCGGCCCTCCGAGGACGCCCCGGGCCCGTCGGACAGCGCCACCGACGCCGAGGACTCGCCCGACCCGAAGAAGCCGGACCCCGGACCGCAGGGCACCACGTCGTCCACGTCCGCCACATCCGGTGCGGACGACGACCCGGACCCGTCCGCGAGCGAACCCGTGACGTGCAGCGTCGACTACGACCTGGTCAACGAATGGCCCGACGGCTTCCAGGCCACCATCACCGTCACCACCGAACGCGCCCTCGACGACTGGCGCGTCGCCTGGTCCTTCCGCGACGGCCAGCAGGTCGGCCAGATGTGGGACGCGAGCTTCGCCCAGAACGGCGACCGGGTCACCGCCACCGCGGCGGACTACAACAAGACGGTCACCGCCGGCGGCGAGCTCGCCTTCGGGTTCCTCGCCTCCCGGGAGGGCAAGAACTCCCCGGCGTACGACTTCACGCTGAACGGGCACGACTGCGCGTAAGGACACGAGCGCGCGTAAAACCGTTTGACGGGCCTTCCAGGGGCCGGGCTAGAGTGACGGAAGATCAGGGCGGTGGCCGGTGGCCGCCGCCGACGAGCGGACGTGAGTGAGGAGGTGTCGACCGATGGCTGTCTTTGCGACGAGCGCTGCCCGCATCCAGTTCATCAAGTCCACCTCCGTGGCCCTCGGCTGATCACACCTCATCCTCTCCGCGTCCTGTGCGCGGCTGCCGGGGCCACCCTTGTGAAGGGTCACCCGTTGACTTCCACCTCTGTTTTCTCCGCGTTGGCTCCCTACGGCTGGGACTCCGCCTGGGCCGACGCGTTCACCCCGTACGACGCCGAAGGGCTGCTGCCCGGGCGGGTCGTACGGGTCGACCGCGGGCAGTGCGACGTCGTCACCGCCGACGGGGTCGTACGGGCCGACACGGCGTTCGTCACGCCGCACGATCCGATGCGGGTCGTGTGCACGGGCGACTGGGTCGCCGTCGAACCGGCCGGGAACCCGCAGTACGTCCGCGTGTATCTGCCGCGCCGGACCGCCTTCGTACGCTCCACCTCCTCCAAGCGGTCCGAGGGGCAGATCCTCGCCGCCAACGTCGACCACGCCGTCGTCGCCGTGTCGCTGGCCGTCGAACTCGACCTCGGTCGTATCGAACGGTTCCTGGCCCTGGCCTGGGAGTCCGGCGCGCAGCCCGTCGTCGTGCTCACCAAGGCCGACCTCGTGCCGGACGCGGTGACCCTCTCGCACCTCGTGCAGGACGTGGAGACCACGGCGCCGGGTGTGCCGGTGCTGACCGTCAGCGCGCTGGACGGGGACGGACTCGACGTCCTCGTCGCGGTCGTCTCCGGCGGTACGTCCGTGCTCCTCGGGCAGTCCGGCGCGGGCAAGTCGACGCTGGCGAACGCGCTGCTCGGCGAGGACGTGATGGAGGTCCAGGCCGCACGCGACGTCGACGGCAAGGGCCGCCATACGACCACCACGCGCAATCTGCTCGCCCTGCCGGGCGGCGGCGTCCTGATCGACACCCCGGGGCTGCGCGGCGTCGGACTCTGGGACGCCGAGGTCGGCGTCGGCCAGGTGTTCTCGGAGATCGAGGCGCTGGCCGAGCGGTGCCGCTTCCACGACTGCGCCCACGACAGCGAGCCGGGATGCGCGGTGCGCTCCGCGATCGACTCGGGTGAACTGCCCGAACGGCGGATGGAGAGCTACCGCAAGCTGATGCGGGAGAACCAGCGGATCGTGGCCAAGACCGACGCCCGGCTGCGGGCCGAGATCAAGCGGGACTGGAAGCGCAAGGGCGCCGAGGGGAGGGCGGCGATGCAGGCGAAGCGCGGCCACTGGGAGTAGCCAAGCGCCGTGTCCGATTTCCGCCAGCCGAACCTGTCCAGGTGGCGGAGACTGGACACCGTGATGGACGAAGACACCAGGTACGAGGCCGTACGGAGCCGTGACGCCCGTTTCGACGGCGAGTTCTTCTTCGCCGTCGAGACGACCGGCATCTACTGCCGCCCCAGCTGCCCGGCGGTCACGCCGAAGCGGTCGAACGTGCGGTTCTTCGCCACGGCCGCCGCCGCGCAGGGCTCGGGTTTCCGGGCCTGCCGGCGGTGCCGGCCGGACGCCGTCCCCGGGTCCGCCGAGTGGAACGTACGGGCCGACGCGGTCGGGCGGGCCATGCGGCTGATCGGCGACGGCGTCGTCGACCGGGAAGGCGTCGCCGGGCTGGCCGGGCGGCTCGGGTACAGCCCCCGGCAGGTGCAGCGGCAGCTGACCGCCGAGCTCGGCGCCGGGCCGGTGGCCCTCGCCCGGGCCCAGCGGGCGCACACCGCGCGGGTGCTGCTCCAGACCACCGAGCTGCCGATCACGGAGATCGCGTTCGCGGCCGGATTCGCCTCCGTGCGGCAGTTCAACGACACGATCCGGGCCGTCTACGCCTCGACCCCGAGTGAACTGCGCGCCGCCGTCCCGAGCGCCGGCCGCCCCTCCCGGCGTACGGCCACCCCATCGGCCGGGATCCCCCTGCGCCTCGCCCACCGGGGCCCCTACCAGGCCGGCGCCGTCTTCGACCTGCTGGCCCGCGAGGCCGTCCCCGGCATCGAGGACGTCTGCGGCCCACCCGGCCGCCGCGTGCACCGCCGTACCCTCCGGCTGCCCCACGGCACCGCCGTCGTCGCGGTGCAGGAGCGGCCGGGCGGCGCCGGACGCCGGGCGCGCGCCGCTCACCCGGGCGGCTGGCTCGACGCCCGTCTGCATCTCACCGACCCCCGTGACCTGACCACCGCCGTCCACCGGCTGCGGCGGCTGTTCGACCTGGACGCCGACCCGTACGCCGTCGACGAGCGGCTCGGCGCCGACCCCCGGCTCGCCCCGCTGGTCGCCGCGCGGCCGGGGCTGCGGTCACCCGGGGCGGCCGACGCCGAGGAACTGGCCGTACGCACGTTCGTGGGACCCGAGCGGGCCGAGGAACTGGTCCGGCGGTACGGGAAGGCGCTCGACGCGCCCTGCGGCGGCCTCACCCATCTGTTCCCCGAGGCGGCCGTCCTCGCCGAGGCCGAGCCGCACGGCCCGCTGGGCGCGCTCACCGCCGCCCTCGCCGACGGCGCCGTACGGCTGGACCCCGGCGCCGACCGGGACGAGGCGGAGCGGGCACTGCTCGCGCTGCCCGGTCTGGACGCCCGTACCGTCGCCGTCATCCGGACCCGTGCCCTCGGCGACCCGGACGTCGCACCGCCCGGCGTCGACGCCCCCGACAGCTGGCGCCCCTGGCGCTCCTACGCATCGCAACACCTGCGCGCAGCAGGGGAGTTGGAGTAACCATGACTGTCCCGACCACGCACTGGACCGAGGTCGACAGCCCCGTCGGCCCGCTCCTGCTCACCGCCGACCCCGGCACCGGCGCCCTGACCTCCCTCTCCGTGCCGGGCCAGAAGGGCGGGCGAACCGTCCAGGAGGGCTGGCGGCACGACCCCGCGCTCTTCCGGGCCGCCGAGGAACAGCTCGCCGCCTACTTCGCCGGTGAACTCAAGGAGTTCCAGCTGGAGTTGAGCACCGGTGGCAGTGAGTTCCGGGAGCGGGTCTGGGCCGCCCTCGACACCGTTCCCTACGGGGCGACCACGACGTACGGCGAGATCGCCGCGCGGATCGGCGCCTCCCGTGCCGCCGTACGGGCCGTCGGCGGCGCGATCGGCGCCAACCCGCTGCTGATCGTCCGCCCCTGCCACCGTGTGATCGGCGCCGACGGCTCCATGACCGGGTACGCGGGCGGCCTCGAACGCAAGATGCGGCTGCTCACGCTGGAGGGCCGGCTCCCGGGGTCTTCCCTTTTCTAGCCCGCCACCTGGTCCGCCATCTGATCCGCCTCCCGGTCCGCCGGGAGGCCCCAGCGCGGAGCCTCCTCGTTCGGCCGGACCGGCGCGATCGTCAGGTCAGGGCGGTCGCCCCGGGCCGTGATCAGCGCCGAGTTGCCCCCGAGTGCTCGCCCGCGGCGCCGCATGCGCGGGCCGAACGCGGTGTCGCGCCGTCAATACGACGGGAGAGACCCGATGTATCAGCCCCAGATCACCGCGCCCACCCACGCCCCCGCGATCAGCTGGCAGGTGAACAGCTCCGCCAGCACGCTCGACCCGCCCGACCGCATCGCCGTCCGCAGCGCGGCCCTCGCCTCGCCGTGGCGGCCGAGCCGGAGCCGTTCCGCGAGATAGACGCCCCCCATGAAGCCGGGGATCGAGCCGAGCACGGGGATCAGGAAGAAGCCGAGGAAGGATCCCGTCGCGGCGTACACGACCACGCGCCGGCCCGCCCAGCTCGGGCGCAGCCGACGCGGCGGCAGCGCCCAGCGCACCACCTGGGAGAGGAACAGCGCGACGGTGGCCCCGACCAGCACCCACCAGGCGACCGGCTGGGGGTCCTGTACGGCCCACCACATGACCGCGGCCCACACCAGCCACGACCCCGGCACGCCGGGTACCAGCACTCCGCAGAGGCCGAGCAGGAGGACCAGGCCGACCAGCACGAGGTCCCACACTCCCATCCCACCAGAGTGCCGGAGCTCACGAGTACGCGCAGATCAGCGTCGTCGCCGCAGATGCGACGCCCGGTCACACCGCCGGTCCCACGCCCGTCGCCCCCGGCCGCTCCCGCACCCCGTCACCCCTGCCGCCCCGGGCCACCCACCCCCGCTCGTACGCGTGCCACCCCAGCTGCAGCCGTGTCGTCACCCCGGTCAGCTCCATCAGCCGCTTCACCCGGCGCTGCACGGTCCGCAGCCCCAGGTCCAGCTGTTTGGCCACGCTCGCGTCGGTCAGGCCCGCCAGCAGCAGGGAGAGCACCTCCAGGTCGGTGTCGTCGGGTCCGTCCGGCTGCTGCTCGGCGACGCCGGTCGTGCCGAGGCGTATCGGGAGCGCCTCGCGCCACACCGACTCGAACAGCCCGAAGAGCAGCTCCAGCAGCCCGCTCGCGTGGACGACGAGCGCGGCCGGCTCCGCGGTGTGCGAGGTGAGCGGCACCAGGGCGAGCGTACGGTCGGCGATCACCAGCCTGGCCGGGACCCGGTCCACGACCCGGACCTGCTCCTCGCGGCCGAGCGCGGCGGACAGCTCGGTGATGCCGTCCGGCTGGTCCAGGACCGAGCGCTCCAGGACCACCCGGGAGCGCACCCCGCGGTCGGCGGCCCGCTCCTCGGCGCCGTCCTCGATGCCGGTGACGGCGACCGGGTGGCCGGTGACCAGCGCGCACACCTCCTCGCGCGCCCCGAGCTGGAGCTGCAGGAAGCGCTGCGAAACCGCGGCCGCGCCGATCACCACCTCGACGAGATCGTGCACGGCGGGCTCGGCGACCCCCGCCCGGTACTCGTCGGCGAGCATCGCGGCCACCAGCTCCGCCTTCTCCAGCTCGTGCCGCTGCTGGGTGAGCAGCGCGCCCAGTGCCACGCCGGGCGGGGCGGCGACCCAGCGGCCGGGCCGGGCCGAGGACTGCGCCGCGAGGCCGTGCCGCTCCAGCCGGCGCAGGGCGCGCTCCGTGTCGTGCTCGCCGAGCGTCAGCCGCCGGGCGAGATCGGGCACGTCGGCGGCCCCCACGGACACCAGGGCCCGGTACGCCGACTCATGCGTCTCGTCGAGACCAATCACTCCCAGCATCGGGCCGCGCCCCTCCCAGAGAACACCGGTGTTCGGTCCGTGGCGGGAAACGGCCCGCGCAACCGGCCTGCGCACATCATCGCCGTACCACCTGTGACTCTGCCAAGGTGCCGCCACCCGTTGTCTCGCAAGGGTGTTCAACACCTCACCCGACCACGCCACTTGAGGTGGTTCGACGGGTCGGATTTTCCTGATGCCCCGTTTTCATCCGGCCCGCGCGGTGGACAATTGGGGGCATGAGCCAGCAGGGGGGAAGGCCCACCGGTCACGAGGACGACTGGTGGGGGCAGCTGTACGGTGACTTCACCGAGGACACGGGCCCCACGGTGGCGCCCGACTCGCTGGACGACCGGTTCGCCTCGGCGGCGGGCGCGGTGAACCAGCCTGCGGCGGCCGGGGTTTCCGGCGCCGGGGCCCCGGGGACGGGCGCGGCCGTTCCGTCGCCGCGAGCCGACACGGATGCCGCGCCGGGCCGGTCGACGTTCCCGCCCGGTCTGCCGAAACCGCCGGGGTTCACCGTGGAGCCACCGCCCGAACCCGCGCCGCCCCCTCGCCCCCTCGACTACGTGGGCGACGGCCCGCCCACCTACGCCGCCGAACCCACCACCCTCCCGCCCGCGGACCCCGACGACCTCGACGACCTGGTCGCCGACACCGTCCTCGACGGCGCCCGCTACGGCGCCTGCACCCTGCGCGCCGTGTCCCTGCGCGGCGACTCCGCCCGCTACCGGGGCGAACCCCGCCGCGACTGTCTCCTCACCGCCCGCTTCGGCACCGGCGACCAAGCCCTGGTCCTGGTCGCGATGGCCACCGGCGCCCGGGCCACCCCGGGCGCCCACCGCGCCGCGGCCGAGGCCTGCCACTGGATCGGCCGGGCCGTCGGCCGCAGTCAACCGAAGCTCGCGCAGGACATCAGGGCCGCCCGGCGCGGCGACCTCAAGTCCGGCCTGCACCGCCTCACCGACCGCAGCCTCGGCAAACTCCGCGCCAGCGCCGCCGAACAGGGCATCGAACCCGAGGAGTACGCGGCGACCCTGCGCTGCCTCCTGCTGCCCGCCGACCCCGAGTGCCGTACTCGTGTGTTCTTCGGCGTCGGCCCGGGCGGACTGTTCCGGCTGCGCGACGGCGAGTGGCAGGACATCGAACCCCGCGTCACCGACGCCACCGGCGAACCGGTCGTCGGCTTCGGCTCCCTGCCCGCCGAGACCCCCGAGGGCGACCGCCTCACCATGGACCTCGGCATCACCACACCCCCGAGCCCCTACGACCCCGCCCCCGAGCCGCCCCGCGAACCCTTCCGCTTCCGCGCCTCCGTGGCCCGCCCCGGCGACGCCCTGCTGATGTGCACCGGCGGCCTCGCCGACCCTCTGCGCGGCGAACCCGAACTCGCCGCCCACCTGACCGGGCGCTGGTCCGCGGCCGAGCCGCCCGGGCTCGCCGAGTTCCTCGCCGACACCCAGGTCCGGGTCAAGGGGTACGCGGACGACCGTACGGCCGCCGCCGTGTGGGAGGCGTGACCGGCTCCCTCAGCTGCTGTACGGCACCCACTGACGCGCCGAGGTGTCGTACTCGTAGCGCGGCAGCCCCTCGATGCCCGTCGTGCGGAACGGACGGCCGTGGTCGTCGACGCGGACCGTGCCGGTGCGGCCCTGCGAGGACCAGTCCAGTTCGAGGTACCAGCTGCAGGCGCAGTTCTTGGTCCGCGCGTCGATCAGCAGCACCTCGGGGTCCTCGGCGGACACCCGGTACGGAAGCCGCATCGCCGGGATCGTGACACCCGAGTCGTTGCCGTCGGCGGGGCGGGCGACGGGCCGGTCCTTGTCCAGGTCGACGTCGAAGTAGCGGGGCGTCAGCGCTCCGCCGCAGCCGTTGTCCATGGCGTACGAGCTGCCCCCGCCGGGCGCCGCGCGGCCGACCACGCGCACCCGCAGCGCCTCCAGGACGACGGCCGTGGACGTCCGGCCCTGTACGGACACCTTCACCAGGGTCTGCCGCCCGTGCACGGCGTCGTGCGAGCCCGCCCAGGTCTCGGCGTCCTGCGGGGCGGGCGGCGGGGCGACCTGCTGCGGGGACCTGCCGATGACGTAGTCGTGCCCGCAACCCGCCTGCCAGACATGGGAGTCGGCGCTCCAGGTCAGGGGCACCCCGGCCGGGGGCCGCTGCTGCCCGGGATCCTTCGAGGGCTCCTCGGCGGTCCCGGTGGGCTTCGCCGAGGGCTTCTTCGACCCGCCGGCCTTGGGGGAGGGCGTCGTGGCGGACGGGCTCGGGGACTTGGACGTCTTCGGGCGCGGGGTGCCCGGCGGTGTCGTACGGGGCGGATCTGCGGCGTCGACGGAGTCGCTCGCGCCGGGACGGCGGTCGTCGTCCGGGAGGGCGGAGAGACTGCCGAGCGTGGCGAGGAGGGCGGTCGCCACGGCCGCGGAGACCAGCAGGCGCCGACGGCGGTACCAGGGGTGGCGGGGCGGGTCGTTCGGTGCCGGTTCCCCGACCGGAATACCGACCGGAATACCGACCGGAATACCGACCGGAGTACCGGGCGGACCGCCGGCCGGGTCCGCGGCCGGGGAATCCGCCGGCGTGGTCGCGGGCGTCGTACGCGACCGCTGCCGTGCCGCCACCGCCAGGATCCACAGCCGGTGCAGCTCCATCCGCTCCTCCGGCGTCGCCCCGCACAGGGCGGCGAACCGTTCCACGGGGGCGAAGTCGAGGGGGACCGCGTCGCCGGCGCAGTAGCGGTGCAGCGTCGAGGTGTTCATGTTCAGGCGGCGGGCCAGCTGACCGTAGCTGCGGTCGGTGCGGTCCTTCAGCCGCCTCAGTGCCGTCGCGAACTCCTGGACGTCGTCGTCCTGTGCTTCAGACACCGTTCCCCCGGGTCCTCACCGTCCCGGGACGGCATCCCAGGCACTCCATATACCTGCACGTCAGATGGGCTGGGATGGTTCCACCGTCGCGGATCGGGCGGCGGAGCTTGCGGCCGTGCGCTGTGACGGCTGATGCTCTTGGTGTCGCACCGACCAGGGGCCGGACGGACCAGCCGCCCTCGGTGACGACCACTTTCACACGTTCACGCTCTCATCGCACTCATCTCGTTCACGGGGGACAGCCATGACCGACCGCACTCGAACCGGAGCGCTCGCCGCACTCGCCGTCGCGACGCTCGCCGTCGGCGCCGCACTCACCGCCGCACCGGCCGGCGCCGCCACGAAGGCGCCGGCGCCGAAGTTCCTTTCGGCGTCCCAGCTCCCGCCGCACCCCACCTCCGCCTGGACCGCCGACAAGATCACCGACGGCGTCCCGGAGGAGATGCAGTACTGCTTCGGCGAGGCGCTGCTCGCCTACGACTCCAGCTACCGCGCCTTCCGCACCGACCTGGACACCAACGCCCAGCAGCTCAACGTCGTCGTCGGCGACAGCGCCAAGGCCAAGGCGCTCGCCACCCGCCTCGACAAGGAGGTCAAGCGCTGCATCGCCCGCATGGACACCGCCGAGGACATCGAGGCCGACTACAAGAGCTACGGCAGCCTGCCGGTCGAGGAGGGCGCCCGCGTCCACGGCTTCGCGACCCGTGCCTCGTGGGGTGCCATGGACATCAACCTCGTCTCCGTCGGCCGGGACGGCGGCACCGTCACCGTCGTGCTGTGGGGACAGATGGGCGACTTCTCGGACGCGCCGGTGAAGGCATTCAAGAAGACGACCACCACGGCGGTCAACAAGCTCTACTGACCACCACACCAGCGGGGCCGCCCTCCCGGACGGGGGTCGGGCGGGCGGCCCCGCACTCACCCGCTCACCTCACCGGCTCGCATCACGGGCTGAACCACGGCCGGACAAGCGAATTCCGGCCAGTTTCGCCGACGGCGGGCCCGACGCTGGGCGTTCACGTCGACGACGTCTCGCCGCCGCGCTTTCAACTGCCCCATGCCCGCGTCACATACGGCCGGATCGACAGCCTGGCATCGGCGGCCGGGCCGATCCCGTCCGGTCCCGGCGCCCGGGAGCGGGTCGTCGCGCGGCCGTGCGGGACTGCCCAGGTCGGCCGCCCGCGCCGCCGGCGGATGAACCGCCTCGCCTCCGCTCCCCGGACGCCCGCCTCCGGCCCGCGGGCCGTGCCGTGGCCGGTGACCGACTCGCTCCGGTCGTCGCGTACGGCGGCCTCCGGGCGGCCGGTGGGTGACGTTCCGGGTTTCATGCACCCGGCGTGCGCCGCGCCAACCTTGGCCGAACACCTGGTCGTTGACGATTCGACATGACTGGCGCCCGTCCCGATGGGAAATGGATCCCGTGAACGTGTTCGAGCCAGGAGGGGAACCGACATCGGCACGCGGGCGGGGGTCATGAAGAGGCAGGCACGAGGGGGCGGTCCCATAGCGTACGGGGCCTTCTCGGTGGAGACGGTGGAGGACCAGGCCGCGATCGAGGGGGATCGGGCGCAGCCACCTCAACTCAGGCGCAGACTCGGGCGGGCGGATCTACGGGCCGTACCGGAGGCCCGCAGGGCCCTGCGCGACCTGTTGCGGCACTGGGGGAGGCCCGGGCGGTCGGACATAGCCGAACTGCTCACCAGCGAACTCGTCACCAACGCGATCGTCCACACCGACCGCGAGGCGGTCCTGACGGCGACGGTCGGACCGGACGGACTCAGAGTGGAGGTACGGGACTTCGTGGCCCGCCGGCCCAGACTGCGCGTACCGGTCGCCGACGACGGTACGAACGGCAGGGGCCTGGTCCTGGTCGAGTCCCTCGCCGACGCCTGGGGCGTACAGCCGCACGGGGTGGGCAAGGCCGTGTGGTTCGAACTCGACGCGGATGCCGCGTGAGGCCCGACCACGGGACGGGTCGCGACCCGAGCCCGGGTCGCGCCCCATCCCGTCGATGAGCGGTGTGCTCAGCCGAACTGCTGCTCAAGATCCTTGAGCTTGCGCTCCAGCGAGTCGAGTCGCGGCAGCGCCATGGTGTCGTCCTCAGCTGTGAGGTCGACGGGGACCGGGTCAGAACCGGTGCGAACGGGCTGAAGTGAGGGACGCGACCGTACGGGCAGTTGCTCCGGCGTGGATATGGCAGGCTCCGCGGTGACTTGGGCCGAGGCACGCTCCAGCGCCTGCGTCTCGACCTGCCGTCCGTTGCCGCGGCCGATGAAGCCCCGGTGGCCCCGGCTGATGGCCTTCAGCTGGGCCCGCTCCATGCGCTGCTGGTCGCGCCGGCGCAGTCGGCTCTCGTCCTTCTGCCGCTTGTCCTCGCGGACCTCGTCGACCGCCTCGTCCAGGCTGCGCACGCCCTCCAGGAGCATCAGCGACCAGGCCTTGTAGGTCTCGCGGGGGGCCCGCAGCCAGCGGACGATCCGGATCTGCGGAAGGGGCCTGGGCACCAGACCCTGCTCGCGCAGGGCGGCCCGGCGGGTCTGCTTCAGCGCCCGGTCGAACAGCACGGCCGCGGAGAGGGACATGCCGGCGAAGAAGTGCGGGGCGCCGTCGTGGCCGATGCCCCGGGGCGCGTGCACCCAGTTGAACCAGGCGGCGGCGGCCGCGAACGTCCACACGAGTATCCGGGAACCGAGGGCCGCGTCACCGTGGCTGGCCTCGCGCACCGCGAGGACGGAACAGAACATCGCGGCGCCGTCCAGACCGAACGGCACGAGGTACTGCCAGCCGTTGTGCAGGCCGAGGTTCTGCTCACCGAAGCCGACCAGGCCGTGGAAGGAGAGGGCGGCGGCCACGGCCGCGCAGCAGAACAGCAGCACGTAGGAGGCGGTGCCGTATAGGGCCTCCTTGCGCCTACGGCGCTCTTCGCTGCGCTCCCACGAGTCGTCCGCGCCGGCGTCCTTCCCCGCGGTCTTCCCGCGCCGCAGCACCGCTATCGCCACCAGCAGGCCCAGGAGCAGTACGGCGCCCGGAAGCAGCCAGTTCAGCGATATGTCGGTCAATCTCATCTGGGGTCCCTTGCATTGGGATAGGGCGTAACGCCCGCCATAGTGGCCCAATCCCACTGGCCCTCAGGGGGTTTCGGGGCAAGAGGCCGCCAAGGAGGTGCAAGGGAATGCCCAGGGCGGCGTTCTGCTCGAACTGCCGCTTGAGGGGCGGGAGTTGAGTTCGAACAACACTACCCGTGCGGGTGGTTCCACGGAAAGTTCCTGCGCGAAGTGAGGAATTTGTGAAACGCCTGTAACCGGAACGAGTGTCCTGCTCGCGGGTGATCTTACGACACGGTGGCTTACGCCTGTGTCTGAGGGTGCCTCAACTGGCGGTGGCCAGAAGCTTGCTGACCCGGTCGGCGTCGCAGGTGCGCGGGCAGGTGGGGCAGGTGTCCTCGGGGCGCAGTGTGTAGAACATGCAGCAGCTCGCCCGGTCCCGGGTGGGCAGCGACTCGCCGTTCGGGCCGGTGAGCTCGCGGAACGCGGCCGAGCCGACGTACGGCTTCGTCGCGCCCGGCAGCAGCAGCTCCAGTTCGCGCCGCGCCCGGTTCTGCTCCCCGTCGCCGAACAGGTGGGCGACGTACCACAGGCCCTCGACGACCTCGTCGGTCGCCATGCCCCAGAGCGCTCGCCCGCGGCGCCGCATGCGCGGGCCGAACCCCGCGAGGACGGGTTCGAGGTGCTCGGCGACGGCGGTCCGCACCTCGGTGCGCAGCGCCTCCTCGTCGGGGACGACCCGCGCGCCGGGCAGGGCGGCGGCCGGGTCGTCCGGGAGGCAGGCGAAGGTGGTGGGGCGGGCCGCAAGGCGGCCCAGGGGGAGGCCGGGGGCCGTGCGGTCGTACGAGACATGCGTCACGGGGAAGCGGGGGACGCGGCGGTGCAGGAACCAGGGCACCGTGATCAGCAGGCAGACGGGCCAGGCGTAGCGGTGCAGGCCGAAACTGGCGACGACGTCCGGGCGTGCGGGCTGTCCGTAGTCGCGCCGTATCTGTGTGTCGTCCCAGGCCAGGAAGGCGTCGAGGCCGGCTGCGCCTTCGGCGAGCGCGGTGGCGGTGATCCAGCCGTCGTGTCGGGGGAGCTGTGCGTCCGGGGTGAGCTGGGTGATGCCCAGCCCCGGGAAGACCTCGGTGAGACGGGTGTACGCGTCCGTGAGGGCCGAGGGGGGCACAGGCATACTGGACCGCCGATCCGCGAGGCTTTGAAGGTAAGGCTTACCTTACCCAAGATCGCTGAGATTTGAACTGTCGCGTTCTGCGCCTAAGGTGCTTGACGGGCGAGTAACAAGACGCCGTAATGACCCCAAGTACCGACACGTCCGGAGGAGGACCCGTGAAGCAGGGCGCGCAGGGCTCCGCGGCGACGGGGATTCCGCAGGTGTCGGGGGAGGACGGGGCCGCGCGGGTGCCGTCGCAGGGGCGGGTCGGGGGTGTGGAGCGGGGCCGGGACGTCTCGGTGCCGACGGCTCGGGGTGAGCACATCCACAGCGAACCGCCGATGCCGGCGTCGGTGGCGGTGCCGGTGCCGCGTGCTGTGGTGCAGCGGGCCTCCGTGCGGGGGCAGATCCTCGACGCGCTGCGCACCGCGCTGGTCACCGGGGAGCTGACGCCCGGGGTGGTCTACTCGGCGCCCGCGCTCGGGGAGCGTTTCGGCGTCTCCGCGACGCCTGTGCGGGAGGCGATGCAGCAGCTCGCCCAGGAAGGGGCCGTCGAGGTCGTTCCCAACCGGGGGTTCCGGGTGGTCGAGCGGGGTGCTCGGGAGCTGGCGGAGCTCGCCGAGGTGCGGGCGTTGATCGAGGTTCCGGTGATGCTGCGGCTGGCGCGTACGGTCTCCGCCGAACGCTGGGCGGAACTAAGGCCGTTGGCCGAGGCGACCGTCCGGGCCGCGTCCACTGGATGCCGGGCGACGTACGCGGAGGCCGACCGGACCTTCCATCGCGCTGTGCTGTCCCTGTGCGGCAACGAACAACTCGTCCAGATCGCCGACGACCTCCACCGGCGGGCCCAGTGGCCCCTGGAGATCTCCACCCGCAGCCGCATCGACCTCCTCGCGGACGCGACGGAACACTCGGCGCTGCTGGACGCGTTGATCGCCGGGGATGTGGATGTGGTGCGGGTGCTCGTGGGGGAGCACTTCGCGGGGTGACGATGCCTGCGGCGGCCCGTTGCGGCTGGGTGGGGTTCGCGTAGCGCGGTGCGTCCGTCGGTGGGTCGGGCCGCGCCGGGGGTGTCCGTCCCTCCGTCCGGTGCTTGGACTTGCGCGAGAGGTGCCGCTTCTTGACACCGGACTCTGCGGGCGGACACCCCCCGACACGTCCCCTTCCCGCCGTCGGCGACCGCGGCCCGGTGGGGGTACGCCGCCCCCCCCAGGCACTTCCAGCCCGTCCGGCGTCCGAGAGCAAAACCGTCCCCAACTTGCCGGTCCGGATCTTTCAGCCCGTCCGGCGTTTGAGGGCGAGGTCGTCCCTAGCCCCCATCCACCCGCTGGGGGCGAGGCTGGTCCGGGCACTTTCAGCCCGTCCGGCGTCCGAGGGCAAAACCGTCCCCAATTTGCCGGTCCGGATCTTTCAGCCCGTCCGGCGTTTGAGGACAAGACCGTCCCCAGCCCCCACCCACCCGCAGGGGACTACGCGGCCCCGGGCCCCCCTTCAGCCCGTCCGGCGTTTGAGGACGAGGCCGTTCAGGCCGATGGGGGTCCAGGGGGCGGAGCCCCCTGGTGGGGTGGAAGGGGCGGAGCCCCTGGGGATGGGATGGGTAGGGGCGGCGGGGGCGAGGAAGGGGGGGGTTAGGCGGCGGCGGGTGGCGTTGGGGCGAGTTGGCGGGCCAGCCAGGTGGGGACGCCGCCGAGGAGGTGGAAGAGGCGGCGGGCCTCGTTGCGCAGTCGGGCCGCCTCGGGTTCGGTCTCCGCGTCGGCCAGGGACGCCAACGCGGGCGCCGTGCCCACCAGGTAGCCCAGTTCCTCCCGGATGCGGAGGGACTCGGCGAATCCGTGCCGCGCCTCCGCCAACTCGCCGTCGCGCAGGGCGAGTCCGGCGAGGTGACGCCAGGTGAAGGAGAGGAGAAGGGGGTCGGCATGGGCCGTCGCACCCGCGTGGGCCCGGCGGTATGCCGCACGGGCCGCCTGCGGGGAGCGCGCCAGGTTCTCCGCCAGGAGCCCGCGGCGGAAGTCCAGCAGAGCCCTGCCCGCAGCCCCCGGAGGGATCAGCGCCGCCGCCCGCCCCAACGCGGCCCGCGCCTCGTCGGCCCGATCGCGCACCGAGTGCAGCGTGGCGGCGTAGGCAAGTTGCCCGCGTTCACAAGCGGCCGCGCCCCGCTCGTCGTCACTGTGGGCGAGCGCCTCGGCCGTACGGAGCGCGTCCTCGGCCTCCTCCCAGCCCTGCTCGGTGTAGAGGCAGCGCTCCACCAGCAGCGAGGCCCGCTGGAGCGCGGCCTGCGCGGTCACCGGCTGTAGCAGGGCCGCCGCGTCCGCCCAGCACGCGCGTGAGCGCAGCCGCCATACCGCGGTCTGGAGTGGATCGTCACCGGCGGTCGTTCCGTAACCAGACATGGCGGTATGCGCCACCTGCCCTCCCCGAGCACGCCATCGAGCTGTTGAGTGGTGGCGGCATCTCAGCACGGATCGCCGGGTTCGGCCAAGAGGGTGGGTGAAGGATTTCACAAAGTCGTGGGACGAGGGCGGCACTTGGTGCCATGCGGCGGGGGAGCCCGGTGAGGTCAACTCATGCGCAATGCCAAGAAGAAATCGAGTTTGTCCTCCAGCCGGGAGAGGTCCCGGCTCGTCAACTGCTCGATTCTGCCCACTCGGTAGCGCAGTGTGTTGACGTGCAGGTGGAGACGGGTCGCGCAGCGGGTCCAGGAGCCGTCGCAGTCCAGGAAGGCCTCCAGGGTCGGGATCAGTTCGGCGCGGTGGCGGCGGTCGTAGTCGCGCAGCGGGTCGAGGAGGCGGGCCGTGAAGGCCCGGCGTACGTCGTCCGGGACGAAGGGCAGCAGGAGGACGTGCGAGGCCAGTTCCTGGTGGCCCGCCGCGCAGACCCTGCCCGGGCGTGCGGCCGCCACGCGGCGGGCGTGCCGGGCCTCCTCCAGGGCGCCGCGCAGGCCCTCCGCGGAGTGCACCGCCGCGCTCACGCCGAGCGTGACCCGGCCGTCGCCGTCCAGGCCCGCCGACAGGGCGTCACGGACCGAGTCGAGGAGCGCGTCGGCGAGGATGCCGGTCTCCGAGCCGTCGTGCTCCGAGGAGACCGCCGGGAGGGGGACCAGGGCGATGGCCTCGTCGCCGGTGTGGGCCACGGCGATACGGTCGGACGGTTCGGGGCCGGTGGCCAGCGGGTCGACCAGGATCTCCTCCAGGAGGGACTGGGCGATCGGGCCCTCCTCGATGTCGCCCCCGTCCTCCCACTCGACTCGGGCCACGACCACCTGCCAGTGGGGGGCCGCGCCGAGGCCGGGCAGCAGGACCGGGGCCGCCACCCGCAGGCGGGCGGCGATCTCGGCGGGTGCCGCGCCCGTCTGGACCAGTTCCAGGACCTCCTGGGCGAGGCGGCGGCGGACCGTGCGGGCGGCGTCGCGCCGGTCGCGTTCCACCGCGATCAGCTGGGTGACGCCCTGGAGGAGGTCGAGGCGCTCCTCGGGCCAGTCGCTCGCGTCCGCCTCCACGGCCAGCAGCCACTCCGACAGCACCGTCTCGCGCACGTCCCGCGCGGCCTGCGCCGAGCGGCCCGTGCTGCGGATCGGGAAGAGCGAGTACTGCGTGCTGCCCAGCGGCAGGCGGTGGGGGCCGCGCCGGCCCGTACGGGCGGCCGTCAGATGCTCCGCAGCCAGCCTCGCGCACACCTCGGGGGCCAGCGCCGGGCCGCCGACCTCCGAGCCCGCGATGAGCCGGCCCGTCGGTGACAGCACCCAGGCCCGCAGGTCCAGGTCCGAGCCCAGGAGGTCGAGGACCACGTCCGGGCCGCCGCCCGCAGGGCCCGAGGTCATCATCCGGCGGTGCCGGTCGACCACGGCCGCCAGGTCACCGGCCCGCTCGCCGCTGACCTGCCGTACGACATGCTCGGTGATCGTCGCGAACGCCACCGACTCGTGCACCGCGAACAGGGGGAGGCGGTGGCGGGCGCAGGCCAGGACCAGGTCGTCGGGGATGTCGCCGAGCTCGGCCTCACCGGCCCCCAGCGCCGCCACGCCGGCCTGGGCCAGGAGGCGGACGAAAGGCTCGGAGTCCGCGGAGTCGCGGCGCCAGGCCAGCCCCGTGAGGACCAGCTCGCCGCCGGAGAGGTAGCGGCTGGGGTCCCTGAGGTCGGTGGTCATCACACCGCGCACGGTGCGGTCCAGCTCGTCCTCGCCGCCGAGCAGCTTGAGGCCCAGCGCGTCGGTGTCCAGCAGTGCGCGCAGCCGCATTCTCGTCGCCGCCGTTCTTTGTCTCGAAATCTACGATGAATCTTGATGAGCTTGAGGGGTCTGTGAGTGAGGCCCGGTCGGCGGTCCGATGAGCGGCGCCGGGGGCGGTGCTCGTCGTCTTTCGGACGGTGTCCCAGGTCACAGCCTCGTGCCGGATGTTTCCAGAGGGCTCTATCGGATGTTTCCAGAGGAAAACGTGGGGGTTACTGGTGACCCCCGTTCATACGAATCTACAAGATGACCGCGCTGGCCAGCCAACTCCTTCATGGTTTCCGTGACTGACCCCGGTGGAGCAGCGCGCTGTGTACTGACGTCAATCCGCGTTAACAGCACATGAACGAGCCGGGCCCGCCGCACCTGATCTGGCTCAAACCGTACGACCCACGAGACGAAGAAGAAGAGAGCCGGTCATGGACTTCCTTCGCCCCGCCAGCTGGGAGGAGGCGCTCGCCGCTAAGGCAGAGCACCCCACCGCTGTGCCGATTGCGGGTGGCACCGATGTGATGGTCGAGATCAACTTCGACCACCGCCGGCCCGAGTACCTCCTCGACCTGAACCGCATCGGCGACCTCTACGAGTGGGAGGTCGGCGAGGACAGCGTGCGGCTCGGGGCCTCCGTCCCGTACACCCGCATCATGGAGCACCTGCGTGCCGAGCTGCCGGGCCTCGCCCTGGCCTCGCACACGGTCGCCTCCCCGCAGATCCGCAACCGCGGCGGCGTCGGCGGCAACCTCGGCACCGCCTCCCCGGCCGGTGACGCCCACCCCGCCCTCCTCGCGGCGGGCGCCGAGGTCGAGGTCGAGTCGGTGCGCGGCAGCCGCCGTATCCCGATCGACGAGTTCTACACCGGCGTCAAGCGCAACGCGCTGGCAGCGGATGAGCTCATCCGGGCCGTGCACATCAAGAAGGCCGACGGGCCGCAGCAGTACTCCAAGGTGGGGACCAGGAACGCCATGGTCATCGCCGTGTGCGCCTTCGGGCTCGCGCTGCATCCCGAGACGCGGACCGTGCGTACGGGGATCGGCTCGGCCGCCCCTACGCCGGTGCGGGCCAAGGCCGCCGAGGAGTTCCTGAACGCGGCGCTCGAAGAGGGCGGCTTCTGGGACAACGGCAAGATCATCACCCCGTCGGTCGCCAAGCAGTTCGCGGAGCTGTGCTCCGGCGCCTGCAACCCGATCGACGACGTCCGGGGCACGGCGAGTTACCGCCGCCACGCGGTCGGCGTCATGGCGCGCCGCACGCTGACCTGGACCTGGGAGTCGTACCGCGGCACTGACGGCCGTGCCAATCAGAAGGGGAGTGTCGCCTGATGCGCGTCAACTTCACTGTCAACGGACGTCCGCAGGAAGCCGACGACGTGTGGGAGGGCGAGTCCCTGCTGTACGTGCTGCGCGAGCGGCTCGGTCTGCCGGGTTCGAAGAACGCCTGTGAGCAGGGCGAGTGCGGGTCCTGCACGGTCCGGCTCGACGGGGAGCCCGTCTGCGCGTGTCTCGTCGCCGCCGGACAGGTCGAGGGCCGCGAGGTCGTGACCGTCGAGGGGCTCGCCGACTTCGCCAAGCAGCGCGCCGAGCGCGGTGGTTGCGCGACCGGGGCCTGCGGTACGGACGGGAAGGCGGGGACCTCGCTCCAGGACGCTCAGCACTGGGCGGCCAAGGGGCAGGACTCGCAGACCGGCGAGGGCACCGAACTGTCCCCGGTCCAGCAGGCGTTCATCGACGCCGGCGCCGTCCAGTGCGGTTTCTGCACGCCCGGACTGCTGGTCGCCGCCGACGAGATGCTGGAGCGCAACCCCAACCCGACCGACGCGGACATCCGCGAGGCGCTGTCGGGCAACCTGTGCCGCTGCACCGGTTACGAGAAGATCATGGACGCGGTCCGCCTCGCGGCCGCCCGGCAGGGAGAGGCGGTCTGAGCATGCCCGCGAACGGCGCTCCTACGAAGATCACCCAGGGGACCCGGACCAAGGGCGGCATCGGTGAGTCGACCCTCCGCCCGGACGGCACCCTCAAGGTCACCGGCGAGTTCGCCTACTCGTCCGACATGTGGCACGAGGACATGCTCTGGGGGCAGATCCTCCGCTCGACCGTCGCGCACGCCGAGATCGTGTCCATCGACACGAGCGAGGCCCTCGCCATGGCCGGTGTCTACGCCGTCATGACGTACGACGACCTGCCGACCGACGTGCGGAACTACGGCCTGGAGATCCAGGACACCCCGGTCCTCGCCCACGGCAAGGTACGCCACCACGGTGAGCCGGTTGCGATCGTCGCCGCCGACCACCCGGAGACGGCGCGCCGCGCCGCCGCCAAGATCAAGGTCGACTACCGCGAGCTGCCCGTCATCACCGACGAGGCCTCCGCGACCGCCCCGGACGCGATCCTCGTCCACGAGGGCCGCGACGACCACCACAGCGGCCACGTCCCGCACCCCAACATCGTCCACCGCCAGCCGATCCTCCGCGGCGACGCGGCGGCGGCCGCCGAGCGGGCCGACTTCGTCGTCAAGGGCGAGTACACCTTCGGCATGCAGGACCAGGCCTTCCTCGGCCCCGAGTCGGGTCTCGCCGTGCCGGACGAGGACGGTGGCGTCCACCTCTACATCGCCACCCAGTGGCTGCACTCCGACCTGAAGCAGATCGCGCCGGTCCTCGGCCTGCCCGAGCGCAAGGTCCGCATGACGCTCTCCGGCGTCGGCGGTGCCTTCGGCGGCCGCGAGGACCTGTCGATGCAGATCCACGCCTGTCTGCTGGCGATGCGCACCGGCAAACCGGTCAAGATCGTCTACAACCGCTTCGAGTCCTTCTTCGGGCACGTCCACCGCCACCCCGCCAAGCTCTACTACGAGCACGGCGCCACGAAGGACGGCAAGCTCACCCACGTGAAGTGCCGGATCGTGCTGGACGGCGGCGCGTACGCCTCCGCCTCCCCGGCCGTCGTCGGCAACGCCTCCTCGCTGTCGATCGGCCCGTACGTGGTCGACGACGTCGACATCGAGGCCATCGCCCTCTACACCAACAACCCGCCCTGCGGCGCCATGCGCGGCTTCGGCGCGGTCCAGGCGTGCTTCGCCTACGAGGCGCAGATGGACAAGCTCGCCGACGCCGTCGGTATGGACCGGGTGGCGTTCCGGCAGCTCAACGCGATGGAGCAGGGCACGATCATGCCGACGGGCCAGCCCGTCGACTCGCCGGCCCCGGTCGCCGAACTGCTGCGCCGCGTCAAGGCGATGCCGCTGCCTCCCGAGCGCCAGTGGGAGTCCAGCGAGGGCTCGGACGTACGGCAGCTGCCGGGCGGTCTGTCCAACACCACGCACGGTGAAGGCGTCGTCCGGGGTGTCGGCTACGCGGTCGGCATCAAGAACGTCGGTTTCTCCGAGGGCTTCGACGACTACTCCACCGCCAAGGTGCGCATGGAGGTCATCGCCGGCCAGCCCGTCGCCACCGTGCACACCGCGATGGCCGAGGTCGGCCAGGGCGGCGTCACCGTCCACGCGCAGATCGCCCGCACCGAGCTGGGCGTCACCCAGGTCACCATCCACCCCGCGGACACCCAGGTCGGCTCGGCCGGTTCGACGTCCGCCTCCCGGCAGACGTACGTCACCGGCGGCGCCGTCAAGAACTCCTGCGAGCTGGTCCGCGAGAAGGTCCTGGAGATCGGGCGCCGCAAGTTCGGCTCCTACCACCCCGCCTGGGCCACCGCCGAGCTGCTCCTGGAGGGCGGCAAGGTCGTCACCGACGGCGGCGAAGTGCTCGCCGACCTCGTCGACGTACTCGAAGGCGAGAGCGTCGAGGTTGAGGCCGAGTGGCGGCACCGCCCCACCGAGGCCTTCGACCTGCGCACCGGCCAGGGCAACGGCCACGTCCAGTACTCCTTCGCCGCGCACCGCGCCGTCGTCGAGGTCGACACCGAACTCGGCCTGGTCAAGGTGATCGAGCTGGCCTGCGCCCAGGACGTCGGCAAGGCGCTCAACCCGCTGTCCGTCATCGGCCAGATCCAGGGCGGCACGCTCCAGGGCATGGGCGTCGCGGTGATGGAGGAGATCATCGTCGACCCCAAGACCGCGAAGGTCAGGAACCCGTCCTTCACGGACTACCTGCTCCCCACGATCCTCGACACGCCGATCATCCCCGTCGACGTGCTCGAACTCGCCGACGACCACGCCCCGTACGGGCTGCGGGGCATCGGCGAGGCCCCCACCCTGTCGTCGACCCCGGCCGTCCTCGCGGCGATCCGGAACGCGACCGGGCTGGAGCTCAACCGCACGCCGGTACGTCCGGAGCACCTCACCGGAACGGCGTAGCAAAGCTCTCCGGGCGGCGCCGGGAACGTCACACTTCGCCGCGCCGCCCGGAGGAACCAAGTACCGCACCGCTCGCGGCACTTGACTCCCCAGCAAGTACCAGCACCACGGATGCCGTTCACCGGATCCTGAATCGTTCGTCTCGGGCCGTCCCCCGGGTCGTGCGGCCGAAGCACCTTCCCAAATCCCGCTGCCGTCAGGGCGGCCGCGCGGGTGCCCCTTTGAACCTTGGGAGTAGGCCCCACATGACCCAGCAGTCACTGGAGCCGACGACGTCGGCCGAAGACGCGGGAGAAGGAACCCGCGTCCCGGCCGGCAGGTCGTGGCTCGACCGGTACTTCCACATATCCCACCGAGGATCCACGGTCGCGCGTGAGGTGCGCGGCGGCGTCACCACCTTCATGGCGATGGCGTACATCCTCCTGCTCAACCCGTTGATCCTGTCCGGCAAGGACGTCGCCGGGGACATGCTCGCCCAGAAGGCCCTCATCACCGCGACCGCGTTCGCGGCGGCCTTCACCACGCTCCTGATGGGCTTCTTCGGCAAGGTGCCGCTGGCCCTCGCCGCGGGCCTGTCCGTCTCCGGCGTCCTCGCCTCGCAGGTCGCCCCGCAGATGACGTGGCCGCAGGCCATGGGCATGTGTGTGATGTACGGCGTGGTCATCATGCTGCTGGTCGTCACCGGCCTGCGCGAGATGATCATGAACGCGATCCCGCTGGCGCTGAAGCACGCGATCACCATGGGCATCGGCCTGTTCGTGGCGCTGATCGGCTTCGCCAAGGCCGGTTTCGTGCACCAGGGCGAGTCCACCCTGGTCACCCTCGGCCCGGCCGGTGAACTGGCCGGCTGGCCGGTGCTGCTCTTCGCCGTCACGCTGCTCGCGATCTTCATGCTCCAGGCGCGCGGCGTCCCCGGCGCCATCCTGATCGGCATCGTCGGCGGCACCGTCCTCGCCGTCGCCCTCAACGCCTTCGACGTCATCGACCCCAAGCAGTGGGCGGGCGGCGCCGCACCCGAACTGCACGGCAGCGCGGTGTCCATGCCCGACTTCTCGATCTTCGGCAACGTCGAGTTCGGCGGCTGGGGCGAGGTCGGCGCGATGACGGTCGGCATGATCGTGTTCACGCTCGTGCTCGCCGGGTTCTTCGACGCGATGGCGACGATCATCGGCGTCGGCACCGAGGCCAAGCTCGCCGACGACAAGGGCCGGATGCCGGGCCTGTCCAAGGCGCTGTTCATCGACGGCGCGGGCGGTGCGATCGGAGGCGTGGCGGGCGCGTCGGGCCAGACGGTGTTCGTCGAGTCGGCGACCGGCGTGGGCGAGGGCGCCCGCACGGGTCTCTCCTCGGTCGTCACCGGCCTGTTCTTCGCGGCCTGTCTGTTCTTCACCCCGCTCACGGCGATCGTGCCGGGCGAGGTCGCGGCCGCCGCCCTGGTGGTGATCGGCGCCATGATGATGATGAACGCGCGGCACGTGGACTGGGCCGACCGGGCCACCGCGATCCCGGTGTTCCTCACCGTCGTGCTCATGCCGTTCACCTACTCGATCACGGCCGGTGTCGCGGCCGGCGTCATCTCCTACGTCGCCATCAAGATCGCGCAGGGCAAGGCGCGGGAGATCGGGGCCTTCATGTGGGCCCTGACAGGCATCTTCATCGTCTATTTCGCCCTCAATCCCATTGAGAGCTGGATGGGCGTGCACTAGGCGCCTCCCGGCAACCGGGAATCGCCCTCCACACAACCGCCTTAAGGAGACCGACAGATGCTGGACATCGCCGAAGAGCTGCACCGGTGGGTCGAGCAGGGACGTGACTTCGCCGTGGCCACCGTGGTGGCGGTCGGCGGCAGCGCACCCCGGCAACCCGGTGCCGCGCTCGCGGTGGACGCCGACGGCACGGCCATCGGCTCGGTCTCCGGCGGCTGTGTGGAGGGCGCGGTGTACGAGCTGTGCCAACAGGCGCTGCGGGACGGCGAGACGGTCCTGGAGCGCTTCGGCTACAGCGACGACGACGCCTTCGCGGTCGGACTGACCTGCGGCGGCATCATCGACATCCTCGTCACGCCGGTACGGGCCGCCGACCCGTACCGCCCGGTTCTCGCGGCCGCGCTGCGGGCGGCCGCGAGCGGGGAGACGGCGGCCGTGGCCCGGATCGTGTCCGGGCCGGCCGAACTGATGGGCCACGCTCTGCTCGTCGACCCCGACGGCGGTTACGACGGCGGCTTCGGCGCCCACCCCGAACTGGACCGTACGGTCGCGGCGGAGGCCGGCGCCCTCCTGGACGCGGGCCGCACCGGCACCCTGGAGATCGGCGAACAGGGCTCGCGCTGCGGCGCCCCGCTCACGGTCCTCGTCGAGTCCTCGGTCCCGGCGCCCCGGATGATCGTCTTCGGCGCCATCGACTTCGCGTCGGCGCTGGTGCGCGTCGGCAAGTTCCTGAACTACCACGTGACCGTGTGCGACGCCCGCCCGGTCTTCGCGACGAAGGCCCGCTTCCCGGAGGCCGACGAGATCGTCGTCGAGTGGCCGCACAAGTACCTGGAGCGGACGTCCGTCGACGCCCGGACGGTCCTGTGCGTCCTCACCCACGACGCCAAGTTCGACGTACCCCTGCTCCGGCTCGCGCTGCGGCTGCCGGTCGCGTACGTCGGCGCGATGGGCTCCCGCCGCACCCACCTGGACCGCAACGACCGGCTCAGGGAAGTCGGCGTGAGCGAACTGGAGCTGGCCCGGCTCAGGTCCCCCATCGGACTGGACCTCGGCGCCCGCACCCCGGAGGAGACGGCCCTGTCGATCGCCGCGGAGATCGTCGCGAGCCGGCGGGGCGGCAGCGGGGTGTCCCTGACGGGGGCTCACACACCGATCCATCACGACGCGGCCGGGCGGCCCGCGGGGCGGATCGGCTCGGTGGCGTAACGGCGCGAGTCGCCGTACGACGCCCATCGGCGCGTACACGTTTTCCTGAGAATGAGAATGAGAACGAGGGGGATTCTTGGACAGCGAAGAGCTGTTCCTGAGGCAGGACGCCGCATTTCTCGAAACGCCCGAAGGGGTGCTGCTCAGAGGAGGAGGTGAGGATTTCTTTCTGAAAGGGAAATCCGCCTACCGCTGGCTCACGGCATTAGCACCCGCGCTCTCCGTCGGATGCACGGCCGAGCGCCTGTGCGCCGGGCTCGACGCGGAGCGGACGGCGGCGGTGCGGCGGCTGCTCGCCCAGCTGGTGCGCAGCGGCTTCCTCCGGGTTCGCCGCGTCGAGCCGGAGGGACTGCTGGACGCGGACCCGAGCCCGGTTCGCCGAGCAGATCTCCTTCCTCGCACATCACACGGACACGCCGCAGGCCGCCTTCCGGAAGGTCAGGGAGGCCAGGGTGCTGGCGATCGGCGAAGGCCCCGCCGCCGCGTCGGCGGTACGTCTGCTGCTGCGCAACGGTGTGCGGCAGGTGGCCCTGTGCGGCTCCGTCGACGACGCCCCCGACGGCCTGGAACTGTTCCCCGGGCAGGACGACGCGGCCGTCCTCGGGCGAGCCGCGAGCTGGCGCCCCGCCGCCCTCCTCGTCCTCCCGCAAGGCCCGTCGGCCGGTCTCGTCGCCGCCCTCGCCGACCACGCCGCGCAGCGCGGACTGCTGTTCCTCGCCGGGGACGCGAGAGCCGACCGACTGCTGCTCGGCCCACTGGTGCGGCAAGGCGTGACGGGTGACGCATGCCGGCACTGTCTCCAGCTCAGGATCGCGCGGACGGAAACCACGGAAACGTCGGCCGCGCAGGGGGATCCGCCCGTCGAGCTCTTCCCGGAAGAGCACACGGGAACCCCTGGTCGCCCACCCGTCATGCCCGCACTGCAGCCACGAGGAAACTCTCGGCGAATGCACCGAACGCATGCTGGAACTGTCCTCCGGACGCCATGTTCACCGGTTCGGACGGGGACGTGGCCACCGCCGCCGTCAAGGCCCTCGGCATCGGCCCGGTCGTCGGCAACCGCACCTGGGGCGGCGTGAACGTGATGGACTGGAACTTCTCCCTCGCCGACGGCACCGGCCTCATCCTCCCGCGCGAGGCCTACTGGCTGACCCACCAGGGCTGGCACGCCGAGAACCACGGGATCGCACCGGACATCGAAGTCCCCTGCACCCCCGAGGACTGGCTCCAGAACCGAGACCCCCACCTGGAGGCGGCGGTACACGCAGCCCTGACCCGCCTCACCGCACAACCGCCGGCGACACCACCGCGTCCGGCCTGGTGATACGAGGCCACCTTCGCGACAGAGCCCCAGACAGGGCCTAGGCCCGCGGCGCCGGCTGGTCGGGCCAGGCGAAGGCGTAGGCGGGCTCGCCGCCCCGGCTGATCCTGGTGTAACGGAGGAGTTCGCGCACGATGCCCGCGTTGCCCATCGCCCAGCCGGTCTCCGGTTCGAGGTCGGTCGGGTCGGCGCGGTGCTCGACGTTCGACCAGCGGGCGCCCGCGGCGTCGCGGACGGCGTGCGAGGCGATGTCGGCGACGAGGACGTCGGCGAACTCGGGGGAGTCGCCCTGCTCGGCGATCCGGTCGCAGGCCAGCGCCAGCACGCCCGCCGTACCGCAGCAACGGCCGTTGTTGTCCCAGAACCCCGGACGCAGCCGACGCGGCACACCGGAGTGCCTGACGGTGTGCCAGCAGCGGTCGGCGAGGGCCGGCCAGGGGGCCGAGTCACCGAACAGGTCCCTCAGCAGCCGGAAGACCTGGGCGTCACCGCTCGGCCCGTGACACCAGCCGTAGTTGTACCGCTCGACGACGTCGGGGCGGTGGTGCGGGTCGGAGTGCGGAACGAGAAACCCGTCGGGCCCGCCCTCGCCGCGTGACACGACGTCCGCCGCACCGGCCAGCGCGAGCTCGACGAGGTCCTCGCGCCCGGTCGCGTGGCCGACCGCGGCCAGCCCGTACACGATGCCGAGCGTGCCGTGCGAGATGTGGTGCATACGCCCGGGTGCGCCGGGCCGGAACTGCCACCGCACCCCCGCAGGGGTCTGCTCGGCACTGCGGGCGTAGGGCTCCACCGCCTGGACGGCCAGATCCTCCGCCCCGAGCAGAAGCGCCCCCAGCCCGATACCCGCGTTGCCGCCCATCAGCTCGTACAGCTCACCCCAGCGCTCCCCGTCGAACCGCGACCGCACCAGCCCCACAGCCCGGTCCGCCGCGTGGCCGGCCGCGGTGTCGCCCAGGTCGTCGTGGACGGCCCGCAGCACCAGGGCCATCCCGATGCGTCCGAAGTACAGGGAGTCGTCCTCCACACTCTCCACGGCCCCCGCCAGCCCACGGGCGGCGCGCAGGGCGACATCCGCGTAGGAGTCGTCACCGAAATGCCGCCAGGCCTCCAGGAGGACCGGAACGACTCCGGCCGTGCCGTTGTAGAGCATGGGTTCCAGCCCGCCGTCGGAGGCCCTGACCGGCCACCCGATCCCGCCCTCACCCCCGTCGTCCCGCGCGACGGACACCAGCCACCGCAGCCCCTCCACGGCCAACGCCTCAACTTCGCCCGCCGCCAACCCCGTTGCCTCAGTCGTCGCCATGCCTTCACTCTGACACGGTCACCAGCCAGGCAACCCCGCGGACCACACCCCCGGCGCCCCGCCCTCTCAGCCTCCCCGAAGCAACCGATTCACAGCCCGCCCGAACACATACCGCCCCACCGGCCCAAGCACCCCGTCCCATCCCCCCGGCAGGCCCCGCACGCCGATCTCCTCCCGCCACACCACCCGCGCACGCCCGCCCGGCCCGGGCCGTACCTCGATCTCGGCCCAGCCCCTGACCACCCGGCCCCGCTTCTCCAGCCGGCACAGCCCCGGCGTGTCGTCGCCCGGTGGCTGCCACACCGTGACCTCCATCGGGTCGGCGAAGGAGAGGGGGCCGATGCCGGTGCGGGCCACGACGAGGGTGCCCTCGTGGGTGGGTGCGCAGGGGGTGACCTCGATGCGGGTCAGGGGGACGGCCCGGGCGTGGCGGGGCCACTGCGTGAGGCGGCGCCAGGCCTCGTCGAGGGGGAGCGGAGCCGTGCGTTCGAGCTGGAAGTTCGCCACGAGGGGATCTTAGGGAATCGGACCTGGTCGTAGGCTCGGTCGGCCCCGGGGCGCCCGGTCCTACCGGTACACCTTCCCGGCCTCGGCTTCCCCCGGCGCGAGCAACTGCGGCACGGTCACGAGCACGAAGCCGCGGGCCTTCAGCGCGTCGATGATCCCGGGCACGGCCGGGACGGTGCCGTCGTAGAGGTCGTGCAGCAGGATGATGCCGTCGCGGTCCGTCTGGGCGACGACGCGCTGGTGGATGAGGGCGGAGTCCTTGGTCGCGTAGTCCTTGGCGGTCACGCTCCACAGGACCTCGGCCATGCCGAGTTCGCGGCAGATCTCGTGCACCGTGTCGTTGGTCCGGCCCTGCGGCGGGCGCATCAGTGTGGGGCGCCGTCCGATGAGGCGCTCTATCTCCTTGTTGGGGCGGTCCAGTTCCTCACGTATCTCGTCCGGCTCCAGCTCGGTGAGCCGGTGGTGGTTCCAGGTGTGGTTGGCCACCTCATGGCCCTCGTCGGCCATGCGTCTGACGAGCTCCGGGTACTTGGCGATGTGGTTCCTGCCCATGAGGAAGAAGGTCGCGGGGACCTGCTTGTCCTTGAGGATGTCGAGCAGTCGGGCCGAGTGCTCGCTGGGTCCGGCGTCGAAGGTCAGCGCGACGCTCCCCCAGAGGGGGTGCCCCCATTCGCTGCGCTCGCCTTGCGGCAGTCGACGGTGCCGAGGCGGGCGGCCTTGGTGTGGGACGTGGCCTGTGCCCGGGCTTCGCCGGGCGACGTGGTGTCCAGGCGCACGTACTGCGTGAAGGCCACCAAGGAAGCGGCCGCCACCAGAACGGCAGCGGCACACAACCAGACCCAACGTTTCTTCATCTTGTTGATCGGAAAGGCATGCGCGACTATGCATGGCGAGTATACATGTCATGCATAGTCAAGACTCCGGCCTGACCTGCGGGTTTACTGCGCGTAGAACGTGGCGTCCGCCCGGTCCGTCGCTGTGCTCGGCGCCTGCACCTGGAGCAGGTAGTCGTAGTGCCGGACGTAGCGGCCGGGGAAGTTGTACGACTCGTACGAGACGCCCGCCGAGTCGGCCAGCCCGGCCCGCTTGTGGAAGCTGGCGTCGGACGCGAACTGCGCGGTGCCGTCGTTCTTCTCCAGCCACACCGCGAAGTTCTTGTGCCGCAGGTAGTAGCCGGGGAAGTTGGCCGACTCCAGCGACACCGTGCCGCTGCCGGTCAGACCCGTGACCACCCGGAACTGCGAGTCCGCGAGCGGGGAGACATTGGCCTCGATGCGGGCGCGGTACTCCCAGTGCCGGATGAAGCGGTCCGCGAAGTTGTACGACGAGAAGCGCTGCGGCGTGACCCCGTCGGCCACCGGGATGCCGAAGTCGGGGGTGCCGTCGGCCTTCCAGTACAGCTTCTGCACGCGGGTGCGGCGGTTGGGGTCGTTGAGCGGGTCGCCGGTGATGTCCTTGTAGCTGCGGTCGTGGTAGACGAGGATGTCGGACTTGCCGTCCTCGGAGACGGTGAACGAGTTGTGGCCCGGCCCGTACTGGCTCGTGCTCGCGTTGCTGGTGAACACCGGCGTGGAACTCTTGCTCCAGTTCGCCGTGTTGAGCAGGTCCGCGCTCGCGGAGGCGGACAGCAGACCCAGGCAGTAGTTGCTGTCGGTGGCGCTGGCGGAGTACGTCATGAAGACCTTGCCGCCGTGCTGGATCACCGCCGGACCCTCGTTGACCTTGTAGCCGACGGTCTCCCAGGAGAGGGTGGGTCGCGACAGCATCACCGGAGTGCCGGTGATGGTCCAGGGGTTGGCCATCTTCGCGAGGTAGATGTCCGTGTTGTTGTTCACGGACGGGTCGCGCTGGGCCCAGGACAGATAGCGCACACCGTTCACCACGAAGGTCGTGGCGTCCAGCGAGAAGCTCTCCCACTGGGTCTTGATCTGCCCCTTCTCCGCCCAGGTCGCGGTCAGCGGGTTCGCGCCGGTGCCCTCCAGGACGTACATCCGGATCGCCCAGATGTCGTTGGTCGCCCCGGCGGCGAAGTAGACGTACCACTTGCCGTCGATGAAGTGGATCTCCGGCGCCCAGATGTGCGCGCCCATCACACCGCTGGCGTGCTTGGTCCAGATGGTGGTCTCGGGGGCCGTCGACAGGCCCTGGATGGTGGTCGCCCGGCGCAGCACGATGCGGTCGTACTCGGGGACGGTCGCGGTGAAGTAGTAGTAGCCGTCGGTGTGTTTGAAGATGTGCGGGTCGGCCCGCTTCTCCGCGATCGGGTTGGTGTAGGTCACGGCGGGGGAGTCGGGCACGGCGGCCTGGGCGGCGGGGGCGGGTCCGACGAGGCACGCCGCGAGGGCGACGAGGACGGCCATCAGCAGCCGTACGGCTATGCGTCTCAAGGGAGTTCTCCGGGTCAGAGAGATGATCAGGGGGCGATCAGAGGGCGGTGATCAGAGGGCGGTGATCATGTGGTGGGGACGAGCTTCCACTGCTGGCAGTTGTTGTTCAGCCACGTCCACTGCCGTACGTCCGTGCCGTTCGCCGTGCCGCAGTCGGCCACGTCGGCGACCTTGCCGGTGGACTCGTTGACGATCCGGACGTAGTCGCCGCTCGCGGTGTGGACGAGGCGGTAGCGCTGGCACTTGTTGTTCAGCCAGGACCACTGGCGGATGACGGCGCCGTCGGCGGCGGAGCACTCCGCGGTGTCCATCACCTTGCCGGTGGCGACGTTGACCAGCCGGTTGGTGTCGTCGCCGAGGTCCTCGACCTTCCACTTCTGGTTGGTCCCGCCGGTACAGGTCCACTGGGAGATGTCGGTGCCGTCGGCGGTGTTTCCGCCGTTCACGTCGAGGCACTTGCCGCTGTTGCGGTTGACCAGGGTGTACGACGCCGGCGTCGCGGCCGTCTCGCCGGACGGGCCGGGCAGGGTGGTGCCGAGGGCGACGGGGGCGCCGAAGTTCGGGGTGCCGTCGGCGTTCCAGGTGAACTCCTGGGCGCGGGTGGTGCGTCCGTTGCCGCAGCCGCCGTTGGACGCGGAGTTGGCGTGGTAGACGATCCAGTTCTCGGTGCCGTCCGGCGAGGTGAAGAAGCCGTTGTGGCCGGGGCCGTAGACGCTGTTCGCGTCACTGCGCTGGAAGACCGGGGTCTGCTTCTTCGTCCACGAGGCCGGGTTCAGCGGGTCGGAGCCGGTCAGCTCCAGCTGGCCGAGCTTGTAGTCGGCGGTCTGGCAGGAACTCGCCGAGTACGTCAGGAAGGTGCGGCCGCCCCGGTAGAGCGGCTCGGGGCCCTCGTTGACCGGGCTGCCGGAGCGCTCCCAGTCCAGGGTCGGGCTGGAGATGATCGTGAAGGTGTTACTGGCCAGGGTGTACGGATTGCTCAGCGGGGCGATCACCAGGCTCTGGGTGCTGCCGTTGATGAACCCGCTGCCCAGCAGGTACAGCTTGTCGCCGGCCTGGAGCACGCTCGCGTCGATCAGCCAGCCGCCCGGCGTGAGGTTGGACCCGGTGAGCGAACCCTTGTAGGTGTACGGGCCCATCGGGTCGGTGCCGGCGCTCTCCAGGACATGGGTGCGCTGGGAGTCGCAGCAGGCGGCGCCCGCCTGGCCGGCCGAGTAGTACACGTACCAGTGGCCGTTGAACAGATGCATCTCCGGCGCCCAGAAGTTGGTGTTCCGGGTCGACGTGGTGTCCGAGTACACCTGCACGTTGGGCGCGGTGGCGAGGCCCGCGAGGGTCGGCGACTTGCGGATGCCGAGGATGCCGGTGAACGTCGTGGTGATCAGGTAGTAGTTGCCGTCGTGGTACTGGAGCCAGGGGTCGGCACCCTTGAACGACTTCAGCGGGTTCGTGTACGGACGGCCGTCCGCCGCGGTCGCCGGCTGGGTGGTCGCCACCAGGGCCAGCAGTGCGGCGAGCACACAGAGGATCAGCGATCTGTGACGTTTCCTGAGGGGCGTGTGAGACATCTGCTGAGACATCCGGGGCATACGAGACCGTTCTGTCCGTAATTTCGAACCGAGTTCGTGATTCCGATCGCGATCGGGATCAGAAAGATAGAAGTGGGCCATGTTCCCGTCAACGGTTTCGTCGCACGCGCTTCACGAACGGCGCGAGCTTCACGGACCAGGCGTGCTTCCCGAACCGTGCTCGCCGCCGTCGGCCAGCGGCTGTTCCGTCCAGATCACCTTGCCGGTCGCCGTGTACCGCGTGCCCCAGCGCTCGGCGAACTGCGCCACCAGGAACAGCCCCCGGCCGCCCTCGTCCGTCGTGGCCGCACTGCGCAGGTGCGGGGCGGTGCTGCTGCCGTCGGAGACCTCGCAGATCAGGGCGCGGTCGCGGATGAGGCGCACGCGGATCGGGCCGGTGGCGTGGCGCAGGGCGTTGGTGACCAGCTCGCTGAGGATCAGCTCGGTCGTGAACGCCTCCTCCGCCAGGCCCCAGGAGTCCAGGGTCCGGGCGGCCGCGGCCCGGACCCGGGCCACGGCGGCCGGGTCGTCCGGGTCGTCCCAGGTCGCCGCGCGGTCGTCGGCGAGCATCCGGGTCCGGGCGACGACGAGCGCGACGTCGTCGCGCGGCCGCTCCGGCAGCAGGGCCGCCAGGACCGCCTTGCAGGTCTCCTCCGGCGTCCGGCCGTGCGTTGGCGGCGTCGCGGCCAGCGCCCCGCGCAGCAGCGCGAGCCCCTCGTCGATGTCCCGCCCGTGGTCCTCGACCAGCCCGTCCGTGTACAGGACGAGACCGCTGCCCTCGGACAGCCGCAGCTCGGTCGCCTGGAAGGGCAGGCTGCCGCCCAGGCCCAGCGGCGGTCCGCCGGTGACCGAGGGGAACTCGACGTCGCCGTCGGGGTGGACGACGGCCGGTTCGAGGTGGCCGGCGCGGGCGAGGGTGCACAGCCCGGAGGACGGGTCGTACACGGCGTACAGACAGGTCGCCCCGGTGACCGGCGCGATCTCGCCGTCGCCGCCCTCGTCCTGGTCGATCCGGACCACCAGCTCGTCGAGGTGGCCGAGGAGTTCGTCGGGCGGCAGGTCGAGCGTCGAGAAGTTGTGGACCGCCGTACGGAGCCGTCCCATCGTCGCCGCCGCGTGCAGCCCGTGCCCCACGACGTCCCCCACGACCAGCGCCACCCGCGCGCCCGGCAGCGGGATCACGTCGAACCAGTCCCCGCCGACCCCGCCCTGCGCCGCCTGCGCGGGAAGATAGCGGTAGGCGACGTCGAGGCCGCTCTGGTCGGGCAGGGCCCGCGGCAGCAGACTGCGCTGGAGCGTGACCGACAGGGTGTGCTCGCGGGTGTAGCGACGGGCGTTGTCGATGCTGACGGCGGCCCGCGCGACCAGCTCCTCGGCGAGGGAGACGTCCTCCCGCTCGAACGGCTCTGGCCGGTCGGCCCGCCAGAAGGTGGCCATGCCCATGATCACGCCACGGGCGCGCAGCGGCACCGTGAGCATCGCGTGGATCCCGAACCCCACGATTCTGTGGGCGTTGTCGGGGTCCTGGTCCTGCCAGCCGGAGAAGGCGGGCATGTCCGCCTCCAGCACGGACTCGCCCGTGCCGAAGCCGAAGGCCTGCGGGCTGGCCGGGGAGAAGTGGATCAGCTTGCCGATCGGATAGAGCGGACTGCCCTCCCGTACGCCCCGGAAGGCGACCCGGCGCATGTCGGTACGCCCCTCCTTCGGCTCCTCGCCCCGCAGCACCGGATCCGCCAGGTCGACGGAGACGAAGTCGGCGAACCGGGGCACCGCGAAGTCGGCCAGCTCCTGCGAGGTGCGGGTGACGTCGAGGGTGGTGCCGATCTCCAGACCCGCGTCGTACAGCAGCTTCAGCCGCTCCTGCGCCACGTCCGCCCTGCCGGTCAGCGTTCGCAGCTCGGTGGTGTCCCGCAGCGTCGCCACGCTGCCCGGCGGCCCGCCGTCCCGGTCGGTCGCCCGCTGGCTCACCGCCAGCAGCCGGCCCTGCGCCAGATGCACCTCGTCGGTGGCGTCCCGCCCGGACGCGAACAGCCCGGCGAGATCGCTGCCGATGCCCAGGGCGAGACAGGGCCGCCCCTCCGCGTCCGAGCCGAGCCCCAGCAGCCGGCGCGCCTCGTCGTTCGCCAGCGCCAGCCGGCCGTCCCCGTCCAGGATCAGCACGCCCTCGCGTACGGCGTGCAGGACGGCGTCGTGGTGCTCGTACATCCGGGTCATCTCGGCGGGCCCCAGCCCGTGCGTCTGGCGCAGCAGCCGCCGGCTGACCAGCGCGGTCCCGCCGGTGGCGAGGGCGAGCGCGGCCGCCGCCGAGGCCAGCAGCATCGGCAGCTGGTGGTCGACGACCCCGCCGACGCTGGCCAGCGTCACCCCGGCCGCCACCAGTCCGACGACCCGGCCGTTGTCGTCGGTCACGGGGACGACGGCCCGCACGGACGCCCCCAGCGTCCCGGTGTACGTCTCGCGTACGGTCCCGCCCGCCACGGCCGGTGCGATGGTGCCGACGAAGTGCTTGCCGATCTGGTCCGGGTCGGGGTGCGTGTACCGGATCCCGTCGGTGCTCATCACGACGACGAAGTCCACGTCGGTCGCCTCGCGCGCCGCCTCGGCACGCGGCTGCAGCAGCACGGCCGGATCCGGTTGCGCCAGGGCGTCCACGACACCCGGCGCGTTCGCGAAGGCCTCCGCCACGGCCAGGGACCGGTTGCGGGCCTCCCGCTCGGTGTCGTTGCGCACCTGGAGCACCAGCGCCACCACCGCGGCGACGACGAGGAGCACGACGATCGCCGCCTGCAGCACGAACACCTGCCGGGCGACGGTACGCACGCTCACCAGCGAGCGCAGGCGGCCGAGGACTGCGGCCATGCCTCATTTCTAACACCGTTCGACGGACCGGGCACGGCTGTTGGCCGGGATCGGCCCTCCGGACGGGTCGGCAGCGGGTGCCCGGCCGGTGGGTGGCTCAGGGTGTGGATGAGCCCGGTCGTCAGGACGAGGTCCTCGCGGGCGATCGACGCGAGGAGGTGCTCGTCGGGGGCGTGCTGGAGGCAGCCCGGGTAGGAGTGCGGCAGGGGTGGGCAGGCCGAGGACGTCCGTGAACACGGCGTCCGGCAGGGAACCGCCGATGTCGGGCAGGACGGCGACCCGCCGTCCGGCGACCTGCTCGCCGGGTTCCGGCGCGAGCACCCCGACGTGGCGTTCCGTCTGGACGTCGTGCCCCGCGAGGAGGCGACGCGCCGGGTGGTGGAGGGGATCGCCGACGTCGCCGTCACCTACGCGATGGGGCCGCAGCACGACGTCCGCGTGGAGTGCGCCCGGCCACGAGCTGGCCTGCCGTGACCGGATCGGCCTCGCGGAACTGTGCGCCCCCCCCCCCGCTGGCCCTGGGCTCACCCGGCACCAGCCAACGCGAGCTCGCCCCGCAGTACGCGTTCGTACGCGCCGGAGGCGGCCTCGCCCTGGTCGGGGAGCTCGCCGGAGATCCCGGGGCCGAGGGCGTGACTCACGTACGCGTCGACCACCCGGTCTTCCGGCAGCGCGAGGCCCAGGTGCAGACGGCCCTCGGCCGCCGGCTGCCGTGGCCGGCCGCCCGGTTCACGGAGTCGCTCGTGGCGACGCCGGGTCCGGGGCGGCCGTCGGACCTACGGTGAGCACGACCGCACGCGCCCGGCGTCGGACACCTCGCGGGCGCCGACGGCCGTCGCGGCGGCCTGCGGCATGCGGAGCAGCAGCAGCGCCGCGTCGTCGTGGAGCCGGCCGCCCACATGGGCCAGCAGCTCGTCGTGGAGCGCGGTGACGGTGCGCACCGGCTCGTCGCTGGTGTGCCGCTCCAGCCCTTCGGCGAGCGGGTAGAACTCCCGGTCGTGGTCGCGGGCCTCGGTGACACCGTCGGTGTAGAGCAGCAGCTGGTCGCCGTCGGCGAAGGGCAGCACCTGGAGTGCGGGCGTCTCGCCCGAGAGGGTGCGCAGACCGAGCGGCGGCGCCGGACGGTCCGGCTCGACCGGTACGACGACGGAGTCGCGCACCAGCAGCGGCGGCGCGTGCCCGCAGTTGACGACCTCCAGCTGGCCTTCCCGGGGGTAACCGGCGACCACGGCGGTCACGAAGTCGTCGCTGCCCAGGTTGCGGGCCAGGCTCCGCTCGATCCGCGCGACGACGGTGAGCAGGTCGGGCTCGTCGTAGGCGGCCTCGCGGAAGACACCCAGCACCAGAGCCGCCGTCCCGACCGCGGGCAGCCCCTTGCCGCGTACGTCGCCGACGATCAGCCGGACACCGTAGGGCGTGGACACGAGCGCGTAGAGGTCGCCGCCGATCCGGGCCTCCGCCGCCGCGGCGCTGTAGCGGACGGCCACCTGGAACGGGCCGACGGTCGCCGGCACGGGCTGGAGCAGCGCGTGCTGGGCGGCCTCGGCGACGGACCGGACCGCGGCGAGCACCCGCTCGCGCCGCCCGCGCAGCGCGCTGGCCAGGCTCCCGGCCAGGGTGACGGCCATCAGCGCGGTCAGCACGACGGCCAGCTCGCGGCTCTCGACGTCGTCGCGGACGCCGAGGACCGCGCCGAGGGCGGCGGCGAACAGTCCGAGGCAGAGGACTCCGCGCGGGCCGTTGGTGGTCGCGGCGAGCGCGGGTCCGACGGCGAGCAGCGGCAGCCAGGTCATCCCTGATCCGCAGACGAGATCGACGAGCACGATGGCGGCGACGATCAGGATGGGCAGTACGGGCGTGGTGGCGACCAGTCGCCTGGGCCAGTGGTCACGACCGTGGTGCGGGGCCTCGCTCATGTCTTGTCGGCTGTCCTCACCTGTGAGCAGGGGCATATGCCCGGTATAAGTACGTTTTATCTAGGAAAACGGTCCGGCCCCGGACAGGACAAGGAGAGGGATTTCAGATAGTGAGCGAGGGCTTCACTGATCACACGGTGAGCGAAAGACCCCTGGTCACACGGCTCGCGGTCGGCAGCAGACGCGCCCTGACCTCCTCCAGACGGGCCCGCGTCTCCTCGATACGGGACCGCCGGTCCGCCCGCAGCGAGACGCCGAGCGAGCCGAGTGTGCTGCCGCTGTAGACGGGCACCGCGACACAGACCGTGCCGAGGGAGTACTCCTCCATGTCCGTGACCGCCGGGGCCAGGGGCGAGGAGTCGAGCCGCCGGATCAGCTCCGGACGGTCGGTGATCGTCCTGGGCGTGAGGTCGGGGAGCGCGTGCCGGGACAGGTAGTCCTTGCGTGACTCCTCGTCCAGCTCACGCAGGACGGACTTGCCCAACGCCGTGGCGTGCCCGGCGTCCTCGAACCCCACCCACAGATCGACCCGGGGCGCGCGCGGGCCGTCGACGATCTCGGCGACCCGGATCTCGCCCTCCTCGTAGAAGGTGAGGTACGCGGCGGACGACAACTCGTCCCGCAGCGCCGCGAGCGTGGGGCGGATCCGGCTGAGCAGCGACTGCGCCTGCCCCGACGTGTGCAGTGTCTCCAGCTTGTCGCCCAGGATGAACCCGCCGTCGTCGAGCTTCCGTACGTATCCGTCGTGGACCAGCGTCCGCAGCAGGTGATACGTCGTGGCCAGGGGCAGGCCGGTCTCCCGCGCCAGTTGCTTGGCCGGCGCGCCGTTCTGGTGCGCGCTCATCGCCTCCAGCAGACGGAACGCCCGCTGGACGGAGCCGATGAGCGTGGGGCCGCTGTCCGCACCCATAGGAACAGCCTGCGCCGGGAGCGCGGCCCGGGCAAGGCGGAACCGGCCGGTTCGGGGCTCCGGCGGACCAGCCGGCGTCGCGGGGGCCGCCGCGCCCCTCCCGCACTGCCATAAGGGCGCGGTGCACCGCCATCGCCCGTGCTCACCCCCTGCGTTGATCACCTGCCGTTCCGCGCCACCGGCCTGATTCCGCTCGGCCGGACCGCCTACCGCACCCGCGCCATGAGCAGCGCGACGTCGTCGTGGTCGTCGGGATGGCGCAGGCCGTACAGGAGGAGGTCGCAGGTCTCCTCCAGCGGTCTGCGGGGTTCGTCGAGGAAGCCGAGGAGGACGTCGAGGCGGTCGTCGATGGGGTGGTGGCGGGTCTCGACGAGGCCGTCGGTGTAGAGGACCAGCAGATCGCCCGGGCCCAGGTCGATCGTGGTGGTCTCGAAGGAGATGCCGCCGACGCCGAGCGGGCCACCGGTCGGCAGGTCGAGCAGCCGCGGCGCCCGGCCGGGCCGGGCCAGCGCGGGCGGCATGTGTCCGGCGTTGGCGATGTGGCAGCGCTGGGTGCGGGGGTCGTACACCGCGTACAGACACGTGACGATGTAGTGCTCCAGATCGCAGGTGATCTTGTCGAGGTGCTGGAGCACGGTGCCCGGATCGAGGTTGAGGTCGGCATACGCGCAGGTGGCGGTGCGCAGCCGGCCCATGGTGGCGGCGGCGTCGATGCCGTTGCCCATGACGTCGCCGACGACCAGGGCGGTCTCGTCGTCGTCCAGCGGGATCACGTCGTACCAGTCGCCGCCGACCTCGCTCGTGGCCTGGGCGGGCTGGTAGCGGGAGGCCAGCTCCAGACCGGTGTGGTGCGGGGGATGGTCGGGGAGCAGGCTGCGCTGGAGGGTGAGCGCGGTGTTGCGGACGCTCTGGAACCAGCGGGCGTTGTCGATGGCCACGGCGGCCCGGCTGGCCAGCTCGGCGGCCAGGACGACGTCGTCCTCGTCGAACGGCGCCGGATTGCGGGTCCGCTTGAGATCGAGCGCGCCGAGCACCTCGCCGTGCGCGATCAACGGCACGGCCAGATACGAGTGCACGCCCGCCCGCGCCAGCAGCGAGGTGGCCTCCTCGTCCCGGGCGATACGCGGCAGATCCCGCTCGCCGACATGCCGTACCAGCACCGGCCGGGCCGTGTGCACGCACAGGGTGACCAGCCGGTCGCCCTCGTACGCGGCGAGGTCACCGGGCGGGTCGGCGGCACGCAGCGCCACGCTCGGATACGCCGACTTCAGGGCGAGGGCGCGGAACAGCTCCGGGCCGTTGTCCGGTTTGCGCATACGGCGGCAGGCCAGCGCGGAGTCCAGCACGTCCACGGCGACCACGTCGGCCAGCTCGGGCGAGGCGACCTCCGCCAGCTCGTGCGCGGTCCGCTCCACCTCCAGCGTGGTGCCGACCCGGGTGGAGGCGTCCGCGATCAGGGCCAGCCGGCGCCGGGCCCGGTCCGCCTCCGCGGACGCGCGGTGCCGCTCGGTGACGTCGACGAACGAGATGGCCGCGCCCAGGACCCGCCCGCCGGGATCCTCCAGCCGGTAGAAGGACAGCGACCAGGCGTGCTCGTTGTCGGGGTCGGCCGGCGGACGGCCCACGTGGTACTGGTCGAGCAGCGGGGTGCCGGTGGTGAGCACCTGACGCAGCGCGGACTCGATGGTGTCGATGTCCGGCAGCGGCAGCGTCTCCCGCAGCCGACGCCCGACGTGGTCCTCCGCCGGGGTGGCGTCGATCCGCTCCAGCGCCGGGTTGACCAGCAGATAACGCAGGTCCGGGTCGAGCAGGGCGAAGCCGATCGGGGACTGGTTGATCAGCCGCTCGCACAGCGCCAGATCGGTCTCGACGCGCTGGAGCAGGGAGTGGTCGGCGGCGATGCCCAGAGCGTAGACGTCACCGAGGTCGTCCAGCAGCCGCATGTTGCGGAACTCCGTCAGCCGCGTGCTGCCGTCCTTGTGCCGGACCGGGAAGGTGCCGGCCCAACTCCGGCCGGTCTCCAGCACCTCCGTGAACAGCTGCACCACGGACGGCAGGTGGTCGGGGTGGATGAACAGCCGCGCCGCGTGCGTGCCGAGCGCCTCCTCGGCGGTGTAGCCGAACAGCTCCTCGGCCTGCGGGGTCCAGAACACCACGCGCCCGCCCGAGTCGACGACCACCGCCGCCACGCTCAGCACGTCGAGGAGCCCGGTCGGGCGGGGCGGCTCCGGGTCGTACCCGCCTGTGCCGGACTCGAAGGATCCAGCTGTCATCGCAGCTCCTCCTGGACCGGGCCGGCCGGACCCGCCGACCTCGACCACGGCCGGGTACCACGCCTGAGCCGACCGGCACCTCCATGCTCCCTCCGACCGCCACCGCCCGCCCGCCGGCCCGGGCCCGTGCGCATCGGGCGGACAAGCAGGAACATGGTCCTGTGAGGACGGGACCCATGGACGCTGCGTGAGGACCCATGGATGCTGCGCGAGAAGGACCTGAGGCGCCCACGTCCGCAGGACCGAGCGCGCTCTTCGACGCGTCCACCGACGCGGCGGCGGTCGTGTCCGCACACGGTGTCGTCCTCGGCTGGACGCGGGCCGCGGAGGAACTCCTCGGCCGGCCGGCGTCCGAGACCGTCGGCACCTCCGCCGCCGACCTGCTGGCCATGCCGGGCGACCCCGTCCGGGTGGCCGGTGTCGCCGAACGCTGCCGGGCCGGCATGGGATGGAGCGGCCTCATCGCCGTACGACACCGGGACGGCCGCCGGATCGACGTGGACCTGCGGGTCTCCGCGTCCTTCCGGATCGGCGCCGACGAGTGCTTCCTGATCTCCGCGCGGGAGCGACGACCGCAGTGGGCGGTCGACCAGTCCGTCCTCGACGGGTTCCTGACCCGCTCACCGGTCGGCATGGCCGTCATGGACACCCGGCTGCGCTACGTCTGGCTCAACGACACCCTGGAACGCTTCGGCGGCGTCCCCCGTGAGCAGCGCCTCGGCCGACGGCTGAGCGAACTGCTGCCCGGCCTCCAGGCCGACACCCTTGAGGGCCTGATGCGCAAGGTCCTGGACACCGGACTCCCGGTCACCGACTACGAGTACGTCGGCTGGAGCTGGGCCGACCCGCACCGCCAGCACGCCTACTCGACGTCCTTCTTCCCCCTCGTGGACGGCGACAACTCGATCACCGGGGTCTGCTACATGGTCCTGGACGTCACCGAACGATGGAACGCCCGCCAGCTGTTGTCGCTGGTCAGCGAGGCCGGGACACGGATCGGCACGACGCTGGACGTGCTGTGGACGGCGCAGGAACTCGCCGACTTCGCCGTGCCCCGGTTCGCCGACTTCGTCGTCGTGGACCTGCTGGAGCCCGTGCTCAGCTCCGAGGGCCACGGGGCATGGCTGCCCGACGCCGGACCGGCACCCGCCAAGCCGGTGATGCGCCGGGCCGGGATGAGCTCGGTGCGCGAGGGCTGCCCGGAGGCGGTGGCGCGGATCGGGGAACGGGTGGACTTCGTCCCGCCCCCGCACGGCGCGAACCTGCTCATCGACGGCGGCCCGATCCTCATCCCGGTCCTCGACCCCTCCGACGCGCTGTGGACCACCGAGCAGCCCGCGCGGTCGGCCAGCATCCGCGAGTTCGGACTGCACTCCCTCATCTCCGTACCGATGCGGGCCCGCAACACCGCCCTCGGCCTGACCACGTTCATCCGCTCCCCGCAACCCCGTCTCCTTCCAGCCCGACGACGTCCTGGTCGCCCAGGAGCTGGTCGCCCGCGCCGCACTGTGCGTCGACAACGCCCGCCGCTACACCCGCGAACACACCGCGGCGGTCACCCTCCAGCGCAGTCTGCTGCCGCAGGCCCTCACGGGCGGTACGGCCCTGGAGGTGGCCTCCTCCTATCTGCCCGCGGACCCGTCCGGCGGGGTCGGCGGCGACTGGTTCGACGTGATCCAGCTGTCCGGCGCCCGGGTGGGCCTGGTCGTCGGCGACGTCGTCGGCCACGGCATCGCGGCGGCGGCGACCATGGGCCGGCTGCGCACCGCCGTACAGACCCTCGCCGACATGGAGATGCCGCCCGACGAACTGCTGGCCCACCTCGACGACCTGGTGCTCCGCCTCAGCGAGGAGCAGACCGACGAGGAGGCGACCGAGGCGGCCCGCCAGGGCCGGACCGGCTTCCTCGGCGCGACCTGCCTCTACGCCGTCTACGACCCGGTCACCAGACGCTGCACGATGGCCCGGGCCGGCCACCCGCCCCCGGTCGTCGTCGCGCCCGACGGGCAGGTCTCCTTCCCCGAACCCCCGGCCGGGCCGCCGCTCGGGCTGGGCGGGATGGCCTTCGAGGCCGGTGAGATCGAACTCGCCGAGAACAGCCTCCTCGGCCTCTACACCGACGGCCTCGTCGCCGCCGCCGACCGGGACATGGAGCGCGGCATGTCCCGGCTCGGTGACCTGCTGGCCCGGCGGGACTGTCGCAACATCGATGTCGAGGGCGGGCACTCCGATCTCGACACCCTGTGCTCCTCCGCGGTACGCCACCTCGTGCCCGCACCCCAGCCCGACGACATCGCCCTGCTCCTCACGCGCACCCACGCGCTGGGCGCCGAGCACGTCGTCTCGTGGGAGGTGCCCGTCGACCCGGCCGCCGTCGCCGACCTCCGGGGCCGGGCGACCCGCCAGGTGGAGTCCTGGGGCCTCGGCGAACTCGCCATGACGACCGAGCTGATCGTCAGCGAACTGGTCACCAACGCGATCCGCTACGCCGAACCCCCCATCCGCCTCCGCCTCATCCGCGACTCCCGCCTCACCTGCGAAGTGGCCGACGCCAGCAGCACCGCCCCCCGACTCCGCCACGCCCGCAGCACGGACGAGGGCGGCCGGGGCCTGTTCCTGGTGGCCCAGCTGTCCCACCGCTGGGGCGCCCGCTACACGCCGGTCGGCAAGATCATCTGGGCGGAGCAGGAGATCCCGTAGTCCCGCCGGACACGGCGACGGCCGACGTGGCGGCGGCGTCGTCGACGGTGGTCGGCCCGGCGGACGGGGCGGGGGCGGGAATATGGAACCGTGCGGGACGGGTGCATGCCTGTCACTGGCGCCGAGACGCACGGCATGCTGTCGACGGCCGCACGACGGCGGCTGGTCCGGGCAGCGGCGTGCGGGTAGGGACGACTATGTGTCGTCGGGCCGTCCGCCACCATCCTCTGCGCGATCGGAATCCCGTATCCGGTTCATCCACGCCATGGATGACCACGACTCAGCGAACTCCGCGGGCTCGGCTGGGCGGATTCCCGTACGTCGGCGGACGCGGGGGAGGAACCGCTCAGCCCAAACTGGCAAGCCGGGCCCGGATGTCCGGGCCCGGCTTCCATCCACGTGCGACCTCTCCTAAGGGGCCGACATCAGCGTCCCCTCGTCATCACCACCCGTGCTGCTTCTTCTCGTGCCCCGAGTGCTTGGGCTTGCTCGGGTGCTTGGGGTAGTCCGGCTTCTCCGGGTGGACCGGCTTGACGGGGTGAGCCGGCTTGACCGGGTAGGCGGGCTTGATGGGGTACGCCGGCTTGACCGGGTGAACTGGCTTTGCGGGGTACGCGGGCTTGATGGGGTGAACTGGCTTTGCGGGGTACGCGGGCTTGACGGGGTGAACTGGCTTCTGGGGGTAGGCCGGCTTGACCGGGTGCGCGGGCTTGGCCGGGTAGGCCGGCTTGATGGGCTTCACCGGATAAGCGGGCTTGACCGGCTTCGCGGGGTAGGCGGGCTTTTCCGGGTACGCGGGCTTGACGGGCTTGACCGGGTAGGCGGGCTTCTCGGGATAGGCCGGCTTGACGGGTTTCACCGGGTACGCGGGCTTCTCCGGGTAGGCGGGCTTGACCGGCTTGACGGGGTA
>NZ_KQ948928.1:650622-674898 GCF_001514235.1 Streptomyces caeruleatus
CCGGGTACGCGGGCTTCTCCGGGTAGGCGGGCTTGACCGGCTTGACCGGGTAGGCGGGCTTCTCGGGGTACGCCGGCTTGACGGGCTTGACCGGGTACGCGGGCTTCTCGGGGTACGCGGGCTTGACCGGCTTGACGGGGTAGGCGGGCTTTTCCGGATAAGCGGGCTTGACCGGGTACGCGGGCTTCTCGGGGTACGCCGGCTTAACCGGCTTGACCGGGTAGGCAGGCTTCTCCGGGTACGCCGGCTTGACGGGCTTGACCGGGTATTCGGGCTTGACCGGCTTGACGGGGTAAGCGGGCTTCTCCGGATAGGCAGGCTTGACCGGCTTGACGGGGTGCTCGGGCTTGACTGGGTGCACCGGGTATTCGGGCTTGACGGGGTGCACCGGGTAGTCCGGTTTGACGGGGTGTACCGGGTACTCCGGCTTGACCGGGTGCACGGGGTGGTCTGGCTTGACCGGGTGGACCGGATACTCGGGCTTGACTGGATGCACCGGGTGCTCTGGCTTGACCGGGTGTTCCGGGTACGCCGGCTTGGTCCCGTGTGTCGGGTACGGCGGGTGCGGGGTGGTGTCGTCCTGGGCGTGGGCGGTGCCCGTGCTCGCCAGTGCGGCTGCGGCGAGCGCGGCAGCCATGGCGGCTGGCGCCAGAACTGATCGCCATCTAGGCGATGTCGTCATTGTTTCCACTCTCCTCGACTTGGTTCAGGGCCTCGTGACGGCTGGTCAGCACCAAGAGCCGGACAGTGGAATGAATAGGAAATCGGCTGATATGAAAAACGCTACGACGGCCATAAGCCACCGGATGGTGTAGTGCAGGAGGCCAGTTGGCCCGGGGGAGGAGTGGGTCGCGGCAGCAGTCCCCGCGGTCAAGGTCCCCGCGACCTGAGCCGCCGTCAGGCGGCAGGCCGGACAAGCCCCGACTCGTACGCGAACGTCACCGCCTGCACACGGGCGCGGGCGCCGATCTTGGCGAGGATGTTGCTGACGTGCGTTTTGACGGTGGTCGGGGCGATGGACAGCCGCTCGGCGATCTCGGCGTTGGACCAGCCGGAGGCAACCGCGGTGAGGACGTCGCGCGCGCGTCCGGTGAGGGTGGCGAGGTCGGATCCACGGGGGAGGGCACGGCTGGTGCGTTGTTCGCGGACGGTGTCGATGAGCGCGCGGGTCAGGTCCGGGGTGATGACGGCGTCCCCCGCGGCGACGATCCGGACGGCCGAGGCGAGTGCGTCGGGCGCGGCGTCTTCGAGCAGGAACCCGTCGGCGCCGGCGCGCAGGGCCGCGTAGGCGTAGCTCTCGTGGCCGGCGCGGGCGAGCACCAGGACGCGGGGCGTGTGCGTGTCCGCTTCGGCCGGTTCGAGAGGCCGGGGGCCGCGTCGTGGACGTGTGAGGCGCCCGACGGTGACGATGTCGTCGTCCGCACCGGAGAGCTGACTGCCCATCAGGACGACGTCGGGACGGAGTGCGGCGCTCTAGCGCACCGCTTCGGCCCCGCTCGACGCCTCCCCGGTGACGCTCAGGTCGGGCTCGGGGTCCAGGAGCATACGCAGGGCGAGGCGCTGGAGTGCTTGGTCGTTGACCACGAGCACGGAGACCATGGCCGTCATCTCCTTCGAGCGGAACGAAACGGTTTCGTTCACCAAGCTAGCGTAGCCCGTGTAAAGGCGAGGTAGGCGAACGCCCAGGACGTCGTCCCGCCCCGGCATGCGTCCCGCCCCGGCATGCGTCCCGCCCCGGCACGCGGGCTGCCCCGGCATACGTGCTGCCCCGACATACGGGCTGCCCGTATGCCTGCGGCCAGTCTTCGGGGCCACCCGCGAGGACCTCATCGACACGGAGCCCGAAGCCCGGCGTCCCTCACTGCTCCCGGGCGGTCCCCCGCCCAAGCGCCCACCGGCCGCACCGTGAGCATCTGCTGGGCCTGCCTCACCGCAGGTTTCAGCGCCGTACGGTGATTCCGGGCGGCTGAAAGCGGCCTGAAACCGTTCTGAACCGCCGGGGGCGCACGCTCTGCGGCATGACGACGACGGACCACGAACTCGCGATAGTGGCCACGGGGCTGCGTAAGGCCTACGGGGACAAGACCGTCCTGGACGGAATCGACATCCAGGTACCCGCGGGCACGATCTTCTCCCTGCTCGGGCCGAACGGCGCCGGCAAGACCACGGCGGTCAACATCCTGTCCACCCTGATCTCCGCCGACGGGGGACAGGCCCGGATCGCCGGGCACGATCTCACCGCCGAGGCCCAGGCGGTGCGGGCGTCCATCGGTGTGACCGGTCAGTTCTCCGCCGTGGACGGGCTGATCACGGGGGAGGAGAACATGCTCCTCATGGCGGACCTGCACCACCTCTCCAGGAGCGAGGGACGGCGGGTCACCGCCGAACTGCTGGAGCGCTTCGACCTCACCGCGGCCGCCAAGAAGCCCGCCTCCACCTACTCCGGCGGCATGAAGCGTCGCCTCGACATCGCCATGACCCTGGTCGGCAGCCCCCGGATCATCTTCCTCGACGAGCCGACCACCGGTCTGGACCCGCGTTCCCGGCACAACATGTGGCAGATCATCCGCGAGCTGGTCTCCGACGGCGTCACCGTCTTCCTCACCACCCAGTACCTGGAGGAGGCCGACCAGCTCGCCGACCGCATCGCGGTGCTCGACGGCGGCAGGCTCGTCGCCCAGGGCAGCGCAGAGGAGCTCAAGCGGCTCGTCCCCGGCGGCCATGTGCGGCTGCGCTTCTCCGACCCGGTGGCCTACGAACGGGCGGCCACCGCACTGCGCGAGACCACCCGCGACGACGACGCCCTCACGCTCCAGATCCCGAGCGGCGGCAGCCAGCGCGAGCTGCGCTCCATCCTCGACTGGCTCGACTCGGCCGGCGTCGAGGCCGACGAGCTCTCCGTGCACACCCCCGACCTGGACGACGTGTTCTTCGCCCTGACCGCCGGCACCGCCACCGCCACCGCCACCGCCCCCGCTCCCGCTCCCGCCAAGGAGACCGTCCGATGAGCGCCCCCGCCGTCACCCACGTCGCCCCCGCCACCCACGCCCTGCGCGACAACCTCACCATGCTGCGGCGCAACCTCCTGCACGCCCGCCGCTACCCCTCCCTCACCCTGAACCTCCTGCTCACCCCCGTCATCCTGCTGCTGCTCTTCGTCTACGTCTTCGGCAACGTGATGAGCGCCGGCATCACCGGCGGCCCCGCGGACCGCGGCGAGTACATCGCCTACATCGTCCCCGGCATCCTGCTCATGACCATCGGCGGCACCGCCATCGGCACCGCGGTGTCCGTGGCCTCCGACATGACCGAGGGCATCATCGCCCGGTTCCGCACCATGGCCATCTCCCGCGCCTCCGTGCTGATCGGCCATGTCCTCGGCAGCGTGATCCAGACGCTGATGGCGCTCGCCGTGGTGCTGGGCGTCGGACTGGCCATCGGCTTCCGGCCCGACGCCACGCCCGTGGAGTGGCTCCTGGCGGTCGGGCTGCTGACCCTCGTCAGCATCGCGCTGATCTGGATCGCCGTCGGCATGGGACTGGTGAGCCCCAACGCCGAAGGGGCCAGCAATCTCGCGCTGCCCCTGATGGTGCTGCCCCTTCTGTCCAGCGCCTTCGTGCCGGTGGACGCCATGCCGGGCTGGTTCCGGCCCGTCGCCGAGTACCAGCCCTTCTCGCCCGCCATCGAGACCCTGCGCGGACTGCTGATGGGCAGTGAGATCGGCACGAAGAACGCGCTGCTCACCGTCGGCTGGTGCCTGGGCCTGACCCTGCTGGGCTACTTCTGGTCCAAGGCGCGGTTCAACCAGGAGCCGGGGAACTGAGCGCCGATTCACCGGCCGTGAGTTCGCGCAGCGCCACCGCCCGCAACTCCTCCCGCCCCAGGGCGGCGTACCTCGACCCCGCGTCGGCGTACGCCGCCCTGTCGGCGTTCTCGGCCGCCTGCCGGGACCGGGCCGAGGACAGGGTGGGGAACTCCCGCACCACCGACATCCGTTCCGCCAGGGCCACCAGTCGTACGGCCGCCGTGTCGCCCCGGGCCAGTCCGGCGAAGCCGAGCGCCAGCAGTACGGTGCCGTACACCGGCAGTTCCACCGGCGTCCCGCCCTCCGGATCGCCCGACAGCATCGTGAGCAGCCGCCCGCGCAACTGCCCGGCCAGCCCGGCCACCGGTTCCAGCCTGCCGTGCTGCGCGTGCGCGGCCAGCGCGGCCGACTGCATCTGCAGCATCCACGAGTCCGCGAACGGATCGTCGGCGTACAGCAGACCGCTCTCCCGGACCCACTCCACCGCCTGGCGCCACAGCCCGAGCCCGACCTCGGTCAGCCCTCGGGCCAGCGCGATCTCCGCCCGGGCCAGCAGATCGGGACTGGAGATCTCGGCGGCCTCCGGCCGCTGCTCCATCGCCGCGAGGCGCAGCCAGTACTCCGCCTCGTCGATCTCCCCGCGCTGAAGGCAGGCGAGCACCAGCCCCCAGCGGACGCCGATCAGGTCCAGCCATTCGGTGAACTCACCGAGCACGTCGAGCGCGGCCCGCAGATGGTCGTACGCCTCCGCGCCACGCTCGGACTTCAGACACAGATCGCCGATCCGTCCGTGGCTGAGCAGCCGCATGGCCGGACTGCCGTGCGGTCCCAGCGCGTCGAGCATCCGGCGGGCGCAGTCCAGCGCGCGCTCCGTCTCCTGCTCGGACTCCCACACGTAGCTGGCGGCACACGCCGCGACCGCCGCCAGCAGGGGCTCCTCGGCGTCACAGAGTTCCGTCAGCCGTGTGTACCGGGGCGGGTGCATGTCCGGGACGGCACACAGCACGACGGCCAGCGCCCGTACCACGGTGTCCGGTGGGGCGGGCGGCAGTTGGCGCAGCGTGACGAGATGCCGTACGGCGTGCGGGCCGTGGCCCATGAAGAGGCTGGCCGTGCACGTGGTCGCCGCGCTGCGGGCCGTCTCGACGTCCGCGGCGTCCTGCGGGCCGGGACGGAAACGGGACAGCGGGCCGGCGGTCTCGGCGGCGAGAGCGGTGAGCCGGGCGTAGTTGGAGCCGGTGGCCCACAAGCCGCTCAGCACGGCGGTGAGGGCCGCGGTGGTGGGGCCGTCGGCGCGGGCCAGCGCGTACCGCAGGGCTAGGACGAGGTTGTCCTGCTCGGCCCGGATGCGGTTCCAGGAGGGCAGCGGATCGTCGCCGAACAGCACGTCGTGATGCGCCCGGCCGAAGTCCCGCGCCCAGCACAGGAACCGGTCGGTCACCGCCTCCTCCTCACCGGCCTCCGCGCGTCGGGCCGCGCCGAACTCCCGCAGTGTCTCCAGCATGTGGAAGCGCACCCCGGACGGACCGTCGCCCACCTTGATCAGGGACTGGTCGGCCAGCTGCTCCAGCAGCGTCAGTACGTCGTCGGTCTCACCGAGCACGTACTCCGCCGCCGCTTCGCCGAATCCGCCGGGGAACACCGACAACGCCCGCAGCGCCGCCTGGCCGTCCGGCTCCAGCAGATTCCAGCTCCACTCGACCACGGCCCGCAGCGTCCGATGCCGTTCGGGCGCGTCACGGGCGCCGCCGCGCAGCAGCGCGAAACGGTCCCGGAGCCGGCGGGAGATGTCGGCCACGGACAGCGCCCGCACCCGGGCCGCGGCGAGTTCCACGGCGAGCGGCAGCCCGTCCAGGTGCCCGCAGATCTCGGCCACCGTGCCCGCGGGCAGCTCCACGCCTGGCCGAGCCGCCCGCGCCCGCTGCTCGAACAGCTCGACCGACGTCGCCAGGGACAGCTCCGGCAGGGCGTACACGGACTCCGAGGTCAGCCCGAGCGGGGCCCGGCTGGTGGCCAGGACCCGCAGCTCCTTCGACCGCGACACCAGCGTCCGTACGAGCGCGGCCGCACCGGAGACGACCTGCTCGCAGTTGTCCAGCACCAGCAGCGCGGGCCCCGCGCCCAGCGCGGCGAGGATGCCGCTCTCCGCGTCCCCGCCACCGGCGAACTGCCGGCCCTCCCCGGCACCGACCGCCGACGCCACCTCACCGGCCACGTCGTCGTCGGCGGTGACACCGGCCAGGGCCACGAAGTGCACCACGGGCTGCTCGGCCGCCCGGCTCACCGCGTGGGAGAGCCGGGTCTTGCCCAGCCCTCCCGGCCCCACGAGGGTGACCACCCGGGCCGCCCGCAGCAGCCCCGCCACGGCGGCGACGTCGGCGTCGCGCCCGAGCAGCGGGTTCGGCTCGTGCGGCACCCCGTGCCGGACCGGCGCCACCTCCGCGCTCAGCAACTCCTGGTACGCCGCCCTGAGTCCGGGCCCCGGATCGGTGCCCAGCTCCTCGCGCAGCCCGCGGCGGTAGGCGTCGTACCGGGTCAGCGCCGCGGCCCGGCCCGCGGTGGCCGCCTCGCAGCGCAGCAGCTCCGCCAGCACCTCCTCGTCGCGCGGCAGTTCCCGCGCCAGCTCGGCCAGCGGTGCGGCGGCCTCGTCCCGGCGCCCCAGCCGGGCCAGCGCGAGGGCCCGGAGACGGGCCAGGGACCGATGCGTCCGCAGCCGGTCGGTGCGCAGCGCCACCACCGGATCGTGCAGATCCTCGCCCGCTCCGGCGCCCACCCCGCCGTCCCACAGGGCGAGGCCGGCGTCGGCCCGCGCGAGGGAGTCCTCGTGATCCGCGGCCCTGGCCCGCTCGGCGCTCGCCGCCTCGTGCAGCAGCAGCGCGGAACTGTCCACCTGCGCTTCGTCGAACGCCAGCCGGTATCCCGTGGGTGTGCTCACGACCAGTTCGGCACCCACCTGCGCCCTGAGCCGGGACACCAGGATCTGCACCGCCTTGCCCGGCCGCTCCGGCTGTTCCTCCGGCCACAGCCCCTCCACCAGCCGGCCCGTGCTGCACCCGGTGCGCGGATCCTCCGCGAGCAGGGCCAACAGCCCGCGCAGCCGCGGCGCGGTGATCTCCCGCCCACGGCAGGCGACTCGGGACAGCAGGGTCAACTCGGTGGTCACCCGTGAAGGTTAGCCAGCACCACTGCGGACGCGCCCTGGGCACGGGGATCCGCGACCGGGATGATGGACGAGCCGGCCGTGCCGATCTCCCAAGGAGAGTGACCGCTGATGCGAGTGTGTGTGATCGGGGCCGGCCCCGGGGGAATCGTCACCGCCAAGGTGCTGCTGGACAACGGCTTCGACGTCACCGTCCTCGACAAGTACCGGCAGGTCGGCGGAGTCTGGTCGGCGGGAGGCTGCTACGACGGGCTGGCCAACCAGGCCGCGCGCCGCCTCTTCGAGTTCGCGGACCTGCCCAACCGCCTGCATTTCGCCGACGCGGTGGACACCCAGCGCTATCTGGAGCACTACGCCGAGACCTTCGGCGTGCTGGCCGGCGTCCGGCACGGTACCGAGGTGGTCTCCGTCCGGCCCCTGGAGGGGCCCGGGCGGCCGGGGGCCGCCGGCTGGTCGGTCGACTCGCGTCCCACCGATGACGAGACGGCGCAGGTCCGTCGCGAGGAGTTCGACCACGTCGTCGTCGCCAGCGGGGCCCATCACCATCCCCACGTGCCCGAGTTACCCGGCCGCGCGTCGTTCCACGGGACCGTGCTGCACTCCAACGAGGTGCGGGCCGGGACCCTCACCGGCCGGCGTGTGGTCGTCGTGGGCGGCGGCAAGTCCGCGCTGGACCTGGCCACCCGCGCCGCACGCGAGGCGACCTCGGCCACCCTCGTGCAGCGCAAGGTGAACTGGATGATCCCCGAGCGGTTCCTGCTCGGCTCGGTCGGCTACAAGTGGATCCTGTTCACCCGGTTCGGCGAGGCCCTCCTGCCCCGCTACCACGACCCGGCCTGCGTCCGCCCCATCGACCGCCTCGACGAGCGGGTCAAGCGGGCCCTGTGGTGGCTCATCACCCGCGACCTGCTCTTCTCCGCCGGCCTCAACCGGCTCCCGAAGCACCTGCGGCCCGATCGCGCCCTGCCCTTCCACCTGGCCCACGCCGGAGTGATACCACGCGGCTACGTCCGTGCCGTGCGCCGCGGCCTGATCGCCGCCAAGGTCAGCGCGGTCGAGGCGTACACCGGCCAGGGGCTGCGACTGGCGACCGGCGAGGAAGTGACCGCGGACGTCATCGTGTTCGCCACGGGGCACCGCAAGGTCTTCCCGTTCCTCGACCCGAGCGTGTCCGTGCACGACTCCGCAGGCCGGCTACGGCTCTACCGAGGCATCGTGCCCCCAGGCGCCGACCGGCTGGGATTCGTCGGTTTCCGGCAGGTCTTCAACAACATCATGGGCATGGAACTCACCGCCCACTGGCTCGCCCGCCACTTCCGCGCGACGCTGCGCACGACCCCGGGCGAACAGGAGATGCGCGACGCCGTCGACGCCCGCCTGGCCTGGCAGGAACAGGTGCTGCCGGGCTCCGGCGGCTACGACTTCGGGCCCTACGACATCCACTGCGCGGACGAACTCCTGCACGACATGGGACTGCCGTCCCACCGCGCCGGCAACCTGCTGGCGGAATACCTCCTTCCCGGCGGAGTCGCCCACCGGTACCGGGGCCTGACCCGACCGCGCCAGGGGGAATGATCCCGCCCCTCCAGGGGAGCCGCTGGATGGCACGGGCCCGCACTCCGTGGTGAGCTGATGCCGAGAGGCGAGTCACGGGTGACGGGCAGGGGCGAAGACCACGGGCGACGGGAGCGACTTCGGCATGGTGGCGGGCATGGAAGCGTTCCTGCGACGGGTGAACCCCGACATGTGTGTGGTCACGGCGGCGGCGGGTGGCGAATGGGCCGGCTGTCTGGTCGGGTTCGCCTCGCAGTGCTCCATCCGGCCGGTGCGGTGGGTGGTATGGCTCTCGGAGGTCAACCACACCTTCCGGGTGGCCCGGTCCGCACCGGTCCTGGCCGTGCACCTGCTGGCCCGCGAACAGCACGCCCTGGCCGAGCTGTTCGGCGGACGCACCGGCGACCGGGAGGACAAGTTCCAACACGTCCGCCGGCGCGAGGGACACGGCGGTGCCGTCGTCCTCCAGGACGCGCCGGCCTGGTTCGTCGGCCGGATCGTCACCCGCGTCGGCGGCGGCGACCACATCGGCTTCGTCCTCGACCCGGTCGAATGGGGCGACGACGAGACGTACGACGGGCCGCTGCTGCGCCTCGACGACGCCCGGACGATCGAGCCGGGCCACCCGGTCGACTGACCGCCCCCCGCTCGTCGGCACGGGTGGCCGGCCCGCCCATTGAGCCGAATGATCCGGCGCCGCTAGCGTCGACGGCATGCGGAGCGGAGCGTGGCGGCGTGAGCTGACCGACGAACTGGGACAGGGCCTGCCCCCGGGCCGTCTCGTCACCGACCCCGGCGTGATCCCGAGTTACGCCCACGACGAGGCCGAATGGGCGCCGTACGGCACCCCCGCGGCGGTGGTCCGGCCGCGTACGGCCGAGGAGGTGCGGCACGCCGTCCGGTTCTGTCTGCGGCTCGGCGCCCCGATCGTGCCGCGTGGCGCGGGCACCGGTCTGTCCGGCGGGGCGAACGCGGTCGAGGACTGCGTGATCCTGTCCACCGAGGCGATGACGGCGATCAAGGAGATCGACGCGCGGGAGCGGCTCGCGGTGGTCGAGCCCGGCGTCGTCAACGACCACCTGCGCGCGGCCTGCGCCGAGCAGGGCCTGTGGTACCCGCCGGACCCGGCGAGCGCGCCCTGGTCGACGCTGGGCGGCAACGTCGCGACCAACGCGGGCGGCCTGTGCTGCGTCAAGTACGGCGTCACCCGCGACTACGTGCTCGGCCTGGAGTTCGTGACCGGCACGGGCGAGCTCGTGCGCGTCGGCCGCCGTACCGCCAAGGGCGTCGCGGGCTACGACCTGGCCGGGCTCATGGTCGGCTCCGAGGGCACGCTCGGCGTCATCACCGAGATCACCGTACGCCTGCGTCCGGCACGGGAACCCGAGCACACCGTCGCGGGCCACTTCTCGTCGGTCGTCGACGCCGGGCACGCGGTCGCCGCCGTCGCCGAGGCGGGCCTGATTCCCTCCGCGCTGGAACTCGTCGACCGGCACTGCCTGGCCGCGGTCGACGAGTGGAAGCACATGGGCCTGTCCACCGAGGCCGAGGTGCTGCTGCTCGGCCGGACCGACAGCGCGGGCCCGGCGGGAGAGCTGGAGGCGGACGCCATGCTGGCCTGCTTCGAGCGGGCCGGGGCGACGTACGCGGTGCGCTCGACGGACCAGTACGAGGCCGAGGCGCTGTTCGAGGCGCGGCGCCTGGCCTACCCGGCACTCGAACGCCTCGGCCCGGTCCTCACCGAGGACGTCTGCGTGCCCAGGTCCGCGGTGCCCGAGATGCTCGCCCGCATCGAGGAGACCGCGACCCGCCACGACACCCTGATCGCCAACATCGCACACGCCGGCGACGGCAACCTCCACCCCCTGCTGATCACCCGCCCCGGCGACGAGGCCTCGAAACGGCGCGCCCAGGCCGCGTTCGAGGACGTCATCGCCGCCGCCCTGCGACTCGGCGGGACGGTGACCGGCGAGCACGGCGTCGGCCTCCTCAAACGGGACGGCTTCACCGCCGAGGCCGGACCGGCCGTACTCGCACTCAACCGGGCCGTCAAGGACGCGCTGGATCCGCGGGGGATCTTCAATCCGGGCAAGGTCGTGGCGTGACGACGGGACGGTCGCCCAGGGATGAGGTCAAGGTCGTCGTCGCCCATTCCGAGCGGGCGACCCTGCGCGTCGGTGACGTGTTCCTGAAGGTGGACGCCGATCAGGCGCGTATCGACGTCGAGGTCGAGACGATGGCGCTGGTGCCGGTCCCGACCCCGGAGATCCTCTGGCGCAGGCCACCCGTGCTGGCGCTCGCCGCGGTCCCGGGGACGACGCTCGGCCGCCTCGGTGAGCCGTCGACCGCGTCGCCGGCGGCGTGGGCCGCGGCGGGCGCCGCCATCCGGAGGTTGCACGACGCCCCGTTGCCGCCCCGCCCCGGCCGCGCCGGCCGGACCGTCGACGAGCTGGTGGCGGAACTCGACAGCGAGTGCGAGTGGCTCGTGGCGAACGGCGTCCTGCCCGCCGACCTGGTCACGCGCAACCGGCAGGTCGCCGAGGCCGCGCTCCGGCCGTGGACCCCGGCGTTCACGCACGGCGACCTGCAGATCGCTCATGTGTTCCTCGACGGTGACGAGATCACGGGCATCATCGACTGGTCCGAAGCGGGCCGGGGCGACGCCCTGTTCGACCTCGCCACCTTCACCCTCGGCCAGGAGCCCCACCTCCGCCACCTCATCGCCGGCTACGGCACCGACGCCGACGTCGACCTCGACGTCATCCGCGCCTGGTGGTCGCTGCGCAGCCTGCTGGGGGTCCGCTGGCTGATCGAGCACGGCTTCGACCCGTTCACGCCGGGTTGTGAGGTCGACGTGCTGAGATCCCGGATGTGAGAACCACCCCGGCACCCCCTTCCAGTCAGGCCTCCCGCTGTTTAACGTTCCTCGCATGGATCATCATGAACGGCATTCGGTTAAGCACTTCGATCACTGCCCGTGGCTCTTCGCCGGGGAGGCGACCCAGGAGCAGCGCCTGGCGCAGCGGGAGCGGCAGCAGGCCGTCGGCGGGGACGCCGAGTTCGGAGAGCGGTGCTACGTCGCCGACTCCGCGGCCGTGTTCCCGGACCGGCTGCGGCTCGGCGACGACTCGTACATCGCCGCGCACGCCTACGTCACCGGCGAGTTGACGACCGGGACGGACTGCACGCTGAACCCCTTCACCACGGTGCGGGGCACGGTGACTCTGGGCGACGGCGTGCGGATCGGCGCGCACACCTCGATGCTCGGCTTCAACCACACCATGGCTCCCGACCGGCCGGTCTTCCGGCAGCCCCTCACCAGCCGGGGCATCAAGGTGGGGGACGACGTGTGGATCGGCTCGAACGTGGTCGTCGTGGACGGTGTGACCATCGGCGACCACTGTGTCGTCGGAGCCGGGGCGGTGGTCACCAGAGATCTGCCCGCCTGGACCGTGGCCGCCGGGAACCCCGCACGGCCACTACGCGACCGGCGCCACGGGAGCACTGGTTCCGCGGGCAAGCCCGGGGGCGCCGGGAACGACCTGACCCGGTTCGCCGACACCGCCCGGGCTCAGGCCGCCGACATCCTCGCCCGGTGCTGGGACGGCGACCGGTACACCGACCGGCCCGGGGCCGCACCCACGATGCGTGCGCACTGCGACGCCGTGGAGATCGCCGACCTGCTGCTCGGTTCCGCTCCACCGCAGTTGGCCGCCGAGGAGCATGTCCGGCGGCTGAGTGCGGCTCAGGACCCGGTCAGCGGTCTGGTGCCGGAGTTCGGCGAGCCGCTCCCGAGCGAGGATGACACCGGCCTGACCGGGAGCGGGGCCGCGCTGTACCACATCCTGTCCGTCGGCTACGCCCTTGACCTGCTGGGCTCGTCGTTCCCCCACCCGGTCCGCGGCGTACAGGACATCACGGCGGGCCAACTCGTCGTACGGCTGGAAGACCTGCCCTGGCGCGACAACGCGTGGACCGCCGGTGCCTGGATCGATGCCTGGGCCACGGCCGCCCACTGGAACCTGCGACACGGTGAGGACGCCGCCTCCGGCTCGCTGGAGGCCCTGTTCGGCTGGCTGCTCACCCGGGCCGACCCGTGGACCGGCGTGTGGGGGAGCCCTTCCGCAGAGGCCGGCCGACTCCAGGTCGTCAACGGCTACTACCGTCTCACGCGCGGCTCGTTCGCCCAGTTCGGAGTGCCGGTCCCGCATCCGGAGCGGGTCGTGGACACCGTCCTGGCCCATGCCCACGACGCCCGTCACTTCGGATCCGGCCAACGGAACGCCTGCAACGTGCTGGATGTCGCCCACCCCCTGTGGCTGTGCTCCCGACAGCTCGCCACGGGCACCGGAGGCGACGGATACCGGTCGGCGGACATCCGCGCCTGGGCCGAGCAGCAGCTGACGGCGGTGCTGTCCGCCTGGCAGGACGGCCAAGGTTTCGGGTTCGGCGCCGGCGCGGTCGGTCCCGGTCCGCGACCCGGGCTCCAGGGCACCGAGATGTGGCTGGCCATCGTCTGGTACCTGGCTGATCTGCTGGGCCGGTCCGACGAGCTCGGCTACCGCCCCCGCGGAGTCCACCGACCGGAACCGGCCAGGGCCCTCCCGGGAGCGCCCCTCTCCTCGCCGTCGCCGGTACCGAGGTGAGCGGGCGGGTCCCGCCCCTGCTGCACCGCCTCAGCTTCGCGGCGCCAAGGTCGTGCCATGGTTGAACCCGTTGACGACCGGTTGGTGGGGGGAACGGCATGCGGCTGTCGCGGGACATCACCGGGTGGGCGTTCATGGTGGAGGCGGACGGTGTCCGGCAGGCCGGACTGGCGGTTGGACTGGCCGGCATCAGCCCGTTCAGCGCTGGTGCCGGGGCCGGAGGCAGCCTGTTCACCCGCGCGCACGGCTGGTGGGGCCTCCCGGTGCTCCTCTCGCTCGACGAACTTCCCCTCGGCGACCCTGTCGACCACAGGTGGTGTGTCACGCAGGATGACGGAGGCGTGCTGTCCGTCGTCAGCCCGGACGGCGCGTACCTTGTGCACGACCTTCGCCTGGAACAGCCGCCGGGCTGGCGGGAGGCAGTGAGCGCGTCGGGTTCGGTCATGCTGGTCGTCTCCGAAGTGTTCCCGGCCATGGACGATCCGATCGGCGCACTCGACTTCGAAACGCGGCAGGGAAGGGTGTGTGCGGGCCCCGTGCGCTTCGGCGAGCCGGGCCACCAACCGCGCCATGAGGAAGGCGCGCCGACGGTCAGGTTCGTCATCGACCCGGTCGGCACGCTGACGGATCTCGCCCAGTACGTGTGCGACCGGATCCTGTCGTTGCCCCAGGCGCAGCAACAGGCGCGCGAACTGGAGCAGACGCGACAGGCCCTGGCGGAACACGCGGACCGGGCACTGTCCGCCGAGGCGATGGTGGAATCGCTGTTCCGGGACGAGTTTCTCGACCACCGCGGTCCGGTCGAGTTCATGTACGTCTACTGGAGGCTGGTCGCCGAGGTCGCCGGCGCCTGCGGGGCGGAGGCCGCCTGGCGGGACGCGGCGCTGCGTAGCGTCGAGCATGCCGTTCCTCTGGTGGCGGACCGGTGTGATCGCGAGGTCTTCGAGGACGCCGACGCGGTGGTGTCACGGCTGATCGACAAGCTGAGCGATCCCGCCGAACTGGAAGCCGGGCTGCTGGCGGCCGCCCGGTTGCGGATGGCCACCCGGGGAGCGGAGGACTTCGCCGCGGACCACTACGCCCGCGGTGTGCGCACCGTGTGGGCCGCCCGGCTGGACGCGGACCTGTACCGCACGTGGTTCACCGACGAGGAGCCCTTACAGACCGAGTCCCACCGGCTGTGGGAGGAGGCGGGACACCTGGTGGCGCGCGCTCTGGAGCTCGACGGCGGGACACGAAGGCCCCGGCTCCTGGCGTCGTTGGCGCAGATCCTCATGGACGAGGAGGGGGTGCACCGGGACTCCGCCGCCGCCGCGCTGTCGGCATGGCTCGATGCGTCCACCGCCGACGACATCGATGTGGCCCTGTTCCTGCTCAGGGTGGTGGACGGGATTCCCCCGGCCCTGGCCGACGGGTTGCCCAGGGCGGTGTTCGGTTCGCATTTCGCCGATTTCGTCGCCGCCCATGGCAGCGACGTGACCGCGAAGGTGATCAGCCAGGGCGTCAACCTGGCCCGGGAACGCGCCGACCGGCCGCTGCTGCGTACGGTGCTGGACTGGGCGGAGCAGCTCGGCATCAGCTGGGACCCCGCACACCGCAGACAGTTGACCGAGGCACGGCTCCACGTGTTGCCCGACGATCCCACCGACTGCCCCGGGCCCGGCCGGCCGCTCGCGGCGTCACTCCCGCGATCCTCACGGTCCTGGACTCCGACGCAGCGTTCGGCGGCGCTGCTGCATGCGGCCGCACATGCCCGCGACCTGCGGCAGCCGGCGCTGGGGATCACCCTCCTGCGGCAGGCGGGCGACGTGCGGAGCGAGGAAGCCAGGCTGCTGACGGCGGACCTGTACTACCAGTCGGCCCAGGCGGGCGAGCCGGTCGTCGGCCCTGTCCCGTTCCCGTGGGGCTACTACACGTACGCGGCCCTCGGCTACGCCTCGCTCCGCTTCGAGGAACTGGCGCGGGCGAGCCTGGTGCCGTTCGTTCAGCGGATGGGCGACCTGCACGGCGAAGATCTCAAGGCAGCGCTGTTCGCGATCATCGCGGACGTGCCGAACTTCGACACGAGCCGTGCGCCCGAACTCGGCGGGGTACTGCGCGATCTCGTGCACTCGGCGGTCTGGCAGCTCGCAGCGGAGTCCGAGACGCTGCCGATGGGGCTGATGCTCGGCCTGCACCAGGCGGGCAAGGGGCCGGAGCTGGGCGCATGGTGGCGGATCGACGGTCCGCTCGCGCTGCCCGCGCACATCCAGCACCTCCTCGGCAAGCTGCGCGACCTGGAGGAGCCCGCCACCTCCCAAGGTGCGTCCGGTGCGTCGCGGCACCTGCTGAACGTACTGGACTCCGACCGCCGTCCCGGCGGCGACGACGCCCGGCAGATCGCCCGGAACGTGCGGTGGCGCATCTCCTCGCTCATCGACGACGAGCTGAGTCGCCGCTCGGCACCGTTCATCGACGAGCAGCGACTCTGGGCGAGGACGCACGAGCTGCTGGACGACCGGACCGTACTGCTGACCTGGTTCCTGCCCGCCGCCGTGCGGGGCGCGGCCGTGCTTCTCGCGGTCACCAGGCAGGGCCGGTCGCTCGTCGTGCACCTGGGCGACGGCACGGACGAGAACAACGACCGGCACCCGGTGGCGGACCGGGTCGAGGCGATCCGGACGGAGGTGGAACGCGACCCGCTGTTCGGCGACGTGACGCCGGAAGGGAGCCGACTGCTGCGGCAGCCGGGCGACATACCGCTCGGTGGCGGCGAACTGTGGGACAAGTGGCGGGCCCAGGGCAAGGACCGGATCCTGGCGTGGCCGCACGGCGCGCTGCACTATCTGCCCCTACCACTGTGCCGTGCTGGGGACCGGATGATCGCCGACGACTGGACGGTCACCACCATCGCCGGCCTCGAAGCCCTGTTACCCGCCGCGGGACCGGTACGGCCGCGCCGCACCGCTGTGCTGGCCTCCGCCGACGGCGGCGTGCCCTACGGGCTGCACGCGGAACCGGCGCTGGAGGAGCACGCGCGGAGGGTCGCCGACGCGGTCGGCACGGACGCCGTCACCGGCCCCGCGGCCACGCGCGACAGGCTGCTCGCCGAACTGGCCACGGCGGACGTGGTCCACATCGCCGTACACGGGACGCTGGACCAGGACGCGCCGTGGATGCACTGCCTCTACCTCGCTCCGGACCGTGACGACGACGGCCGGGTCCACGCCCATGACTTCCTGGAGGTCGACCTGCGCGGTGTACGCCTGGTCACGCTCGCCGCGTGCGAGTCCGCGCTGGGCCGGTTCGACCGCGCGGACAACGTCCGTGGCATCCCGTCGGCACTGGTCACCGCCGGCGCGCAAGCCGTAGTCGGGTGTCTGTGGCCCGTACGCCCGGAACCGGCCACGTACTTCTACGACCACATGCACCGTCGGATCGCACACGGCACGGACCCGGAGCCCGCCTTCCGCGAGGCCCAACTCGCCACCCGTGCCCGGCATCCCCACTACCGTGACTGGGGAGCGTTCACCTACCTGCATGGTCGGAGCAAGGGAGCCGTGGCATGACCGAGGTCCGGTTGCACGATGTCGAACTCGTGCCCGAGCGCACTCTCGGCAGCCCGGCTCAGGACGAACCGCTGCGCGGCAGGCTCACGTTCGGCTGGGACCTGCTGCCGACCGACCACGAGGGCATGCCGGCCGAGTGGCTGTCCTACGTCAAAGCCACGCCCGACCGGCACTTCCGGCAGCTGCTGATGGTGTGCTCCTTCCGCCCGGAGACACCGACGGGGAAGGGCACGTTCCGTCACGCCTCCCTGGGTATCGCACTGTCCACACCGGACCCCGAGGTGCGGCCGGTCGCGCGACTCATCGACCCCGGCGAGCGCACCCGCCCGGTCGTCGGCTCCGGCACGGGCGTGAACTTCACGGTCAAGGCAGGCCTGTTGGACGTGGGTGTCGAGCGGCCGTCGGGTGCGGGGCCGGCCAAGGAAGAGTGGATCGTCCGGGGCCACGGCGCGTCCCAGCCGAACCCGCAGTGGGAGTTCCGCCGCGTCAGGAGCTTCCCGCTGGCAGGCGACCATCCGGTGGCCGCGCTGGTGGAACTCGTGCCTGGCCGGTTGAACACGGCGGAGGTGTTGGTGGCGGCGGAACTGGAGCACCGTAGCTGGGGGATCCGCCGCTACCGGGCAGCGCTCGCGCCGTCGCGGCACACCATCGTGTTGGCTGGGTGACCCGGGGTGGGGGCACAGCATCTGGACACGTCGTGGTGCCGGGTCCGGCCGGGCGGATGGTCACGGTGTGGAGAACAGGCCGGGCCCCGGAGGCAAGGGACCGTCGGTGCGGACGCCGTTCGTGACCCGCAGGAACTCCAGCTTCTCCGCATCGGCGGAACCCGCCGCCACGGTGTAGACGACGAGGCGGACGTCGCAGCCCGGGACGGTGAGCACGTCGCAGTCGCACGTCACCTCGCCGACCTGGGGGTGCACGATGGTCTTGCGGGCCGAGACGTGCGGTCCGACCGCACCCTCGTCCCACAGCCGGGTGAACTCCGCACTGCTGGACCGCAGTTCCTCGACAAGGCCGACCAGGCCACGGTCCCGGGGGCAGTCGACGAGAGCCGTGCGCAGATCGGCGACGAGGGCGGGTCTCAGGGCGTCGCCCTCCTGGAGTACGGGCCAGGCCGCCAGCCCTGAGGGCCCCGCGCCGAAGACCGCACGCACCAGGTTCCGCTCGACGGGTGTCCGTGCACTGGGGTCGCCCAGCAGCACTGCCCATGCCGGAGTCCAGGACAGCAGGGTCCAGTCGGCACTGAACACGCCCACGGGAAAGTCACCGAGGCGAGCCAGCATCCGTTGGACCCCCGCCGGAACATGCGTGGAGATCGTCCCCTCCTGCGGCGGGAGGAGGCCGGCCAGCCGGTAGGCGTGATCGCGCTCCATGGGCTGCAGCTGCAGTGCCCTGGCCAGGCTCGCGACGACCTGTGCCGAAGGGCTCGTGGCGCGTCCTTGCTCCAGCCGCACCACATAGTCGACCGACAGCCCCGCCAGCTCGGCCAGTTCCTCGCGCCGCAACCCCACCGCACGTCGTCCGGGCCGCGAGGTCCGCCCGACGTCAGCGGGGGACAGCCGGTCGCGCCAGCGGCGCAGAGCCGTGCCAAGGGTCTCGTCCACTCGGCCATTGTGTCCGCGGTGCCGCCGTCGTGCCTGGTACTGGCTGTCCTACCGTCGCGGGGGGCACTGGCTGTCCCCTCGTCACGGGCCGAGAGTGAACGCATGACAACAACGTTCATCACAGGAGCCAACAAGTCCCTCGGGTACGAGACCGCCCGCCGCTTGATCGAGGCCGGCCACACCGTCGTCGTCGGTGCTCGTGATCCAGAGCGCGGCCAGGCGGCCGCCGCCGCACTCGGTGCCCGTTTCGTCCAGATCGACGTGACGGATGACGCGTCGGTGGCCGCGGCCGCCGCCGATATCGGAGCTCGCGAGGGTGGCATCGACGTCCTGATCAACAACGCGGGTGTCTTCGGGACGCACAGCCCAGCCGACCGGATCACGGCCGCTGACGCCGCCGAGGTGTTCGAGGTCAACGTCGTGGGGATCGTCCGGGTGACGCACGCGTTCCTGCCCCTGCTGCGGAAGTCGGCGAGCCCGGTGATCGTCAATGTGTCGAGCGGCATGGGGTCGTTCGCGCTGACCCACGACGCCGAGCGCGTCGAGGGCCGGGCCGTCGCGCCCCTCTACACGGCGTCGAAGGCTGCCTTGACCATGCTGACCACGCAGTACGCGAAGTCCTGGCCGGACGTGAAGGTGAACGCGGCCGACCCGGGCTACACCGCGACCGACTTCAACGGTCACAGCGGTCCGCAGACGGTGACCGAGGGGACCGACGCCATCGTCGAACTGGCCACCATCGGGGCGGACGGACCGACCGGGACCTTCCGTGACCGTCACGGTGAGGTGGCCTGGTGATCCGCCGCCGCATCCGGGAAGTGCCCGGCACGGGACTGCGTCGAGCGCGAGCGGGACATGATGGCCATCGGCGGGCGGCTGCCGGCCGACGCCGCTCATGACCTCGACGTCATGGTGATCGACGTCGCGGTCATGGACGCCGCGTGGCAGCGGGACGTGCGGGCCGAGGTGATCGAGCGGATGCCGGCCGCGCTCGCGACGGCTTGTGGGCTGCAGAAGCCGTCGCCGGCCTGGTCAGGCAGGAGTCTCAGCGCAGTCCGGCGAAGAGATCGTTCTCGGGTACGGCCGCGCCGGTGGCGTCCTGGACCCGTACGAAGGTCTCCACGCCCATCAACTCGCCGAACCTCTCCTTGCCCATCTTGAGGAAGAAGATGTTCTCGCCCTGACTGGCGTGCGCGGCCAGCGCGTCGTACTTCTGCCCACTGAACGCGGTGGTGTCCACCCACGTGGTGATCTCGTCGTCGGGCAGGCCGATCTCGGCCAGCGCGGCGGCCTCGGCAGGATCCGGCTCCGGCATGTCCTCAGCGAACTCGCGCATGATCTCGCCGAACCGCCGCATCCCCGAGCGGGGGATCGTGGTCCAGTACACCTTCGGCGTCAGCGCGGTCATCTCCAGCGCCGCCATCGTGATGCGGTGGGCCTGGATGTGGTCGGGGTGGCCGTAGAAGCCGTTCTCGTCGTAGGTGACGACCACATCGGGTCGGTAGTGCCCCATGAGTTCCGCGAGCCGGGCCGCGCCTTCCGCCACAGGGGTCTGCCAGAAGGATCCGGGGGCGTCGTTGCCCGGCCAGCCCATCATCCCGGAGTCGGCGTAGTCCAGCATCTCCAGATCGCTGACCTTCAGGACGCCACAGCTCGCCTCGAGTTCCTGACGGCGCATCAAGGCGACCGCGGCCGGATCGTGCCCGGGATCGCCCGGCTTGACGCCCCCTGGTCCGTCACCGCAGCCGCCGTCGGTACACGTCACGAGAACCGTGCGGATGCCTTCCGCCGCGTACCGTGCGAGGACCCCGCCGGTTCCGGTGGCCTCGTCGTCGGGGTGTGCGTGTACTGCCATGAGCGTCAAGGGCCGGTCAGTCATGAAACAGTCCTCCTGCGGACATACGTCTTGCACCGGGTGCGCGGCGGGCGTGCCGCGCACCTCGACTGATGCAACCGTGCCGGCCGGACCGGCTGTTCCCGGCGCCTGTTGAGCAGCAGGTCAGGTGAGGTTCTTGGTGAAGAACTCGTCGAGCCTGTCGAAGGGGATGAGGTCCTTGCGGTCGTACAGGTCGACGTGGTCCGCGCCCGGGACGATCACGAGGTCGACGGTCTCGGGCGCCGTCGCCTGGACGTCCTCGGAGTAGGACCGCGAGTGCGCTTCGGCACCCGCCACCAGGAGGGCCTTGCGGGGCGCCGGCATGTCGATGTTCGTCATCTGCCGGAAGGCGAAGAACGACATCGGCGTGGTCGCGGTCCACGCGGTGGTGGAGTTGATCGAGCGAGGGTGGTAGCCGCGCTCGGTGCGGTAGTAGTCGAAGAAGATCTTCGTGATCGGGTCGGCGTCCGCCGGGAGGGTCTTGGGCAGGACGCGGTCCGAGGGGGCGACGTCGCCGTCCTCGTCGAAGGGGATCTCGTGGGACCCGCGCGCGAAGGTCCCGTTCTCGGCGTCGGTCCAGCGCTGCCGGCCGAGGTGGTCGACTGAGGCTGGGGGTGTCAGCCCGTACGGTCTCGGCGGGGGCGTGGAGGGTTCGCTCCTCGCGTACTCATGCATCAACTCCGTGAGGTGGTGTTCGGTGTGCCGGTCCCACGAAACGGGCTTTGCCGCAGATGGAGAAGGTCGCGTTTATGGGGGGGTACAAGCTCGACCTCCCTCCGCGCGCCCCGGTGGCTACGGTGGAACGCATGGACGACCACAGGGGCCACCGCACGGAGATCCGGGACTTTCTCGCCGGCCGCCGCGCCAAGATCACCCCTGAGCAGGCCGGGCTGCCCACCAGCACCCGGCGCCGGATCCCGGGGCTGCGGCGTGAGGAAGTCGCCGTGCTCGCGGGCGTGAGCACCGAGTGGTACACCCGCCTGGAGAAGGCCACATCAGCGGCGTCTCCGAAGGCGTCCTGGCCCCGGTCGCCCAAGCCCTGCAGCTGAACGAGGACGAACGCACCTACCTGTTCGACCTGGCCCGCGCCGCCAGGCCCGCCCGACGCACGCCGTCCCGCCGCAGGGACGTCGAAACCCCGCCCCGCACCCAGTGGCTGCTCGACTCCATCACGATGTCCGCTGCCTTCGTACGCAACGGCCACCTGGACGTGATCGCCCACAACGCGCTCGGCAGGGCCTTGCACGCGCCGATGTTCGAGAGCCCCACCGTCGACGAGCGCGGCCGCGCCAACTTCGCCCGCTACCCCTTCCTCGATGCCGGCTCACAGGACTTCTTCGTCGACTGGGAGGCCGGCGCCGCCGCCACCGTCGCGTTGCTGCGTGCCGAGGCCGGGCGGGAACCGCATGACCGGGCCCTGCGCGAGCTGATCGGGGAACTGTCCACCGTCAGCGCCGACTTCCGCACCATGTGGGCCGCGCACGACGTCCGTATCCGCCACGAGGGCATCAAGCGGCTGCAGCACCCCGAGGTCGGCCTCCTGGAGCTGACCTACCAGTCTCTGGACCTGCCCGGGTCGCAGCAGCGCCAGAACCAGGTGCCGTTCTCGCGGCGGCGCAGCTCGACGCGCGTGCCGCCGCATCGGCCACCGTGATGTGGAGAACCCCGAACCCGCCCTCGCCGCCTCGGATCTGCACGTGGTGATGTGCTGTGCGATGTGCACTGTTACCTGTACGCGGTGCTGAGCTGCACTGTCATAGGGGGATTCGAACCCCCGCGTTGCTCTTCACGCGCCAGGAGTGGGCTGGAAAACCGCCGGCCCTCGGTGTGTGCACGCCTCCGAAGCTGCTACCTGCTCCACATCGTCCCAGTCTGCTGGACTGCTCAGTCCAGCAGATCGACCTCCCAGTTCGTACGCTGGATCCGCACATCGACCTCGCGGATCTCCCGGGCCAGTACATCGGCCTGAGCGCGCAGTTCCGCGACCGGAAGCGCGGAGAGCATCATCAGCTCGGAGCGAAGCTGCCGGCCGTACCCTCGCTCGCCCGTACCCGCTGCTGCGTCCGCCGCCGCGGTGACCACAGAGTGACGCAGTCGCAGGACGTCCCGGCGTGCGAGAACATCGGTGAGCGTGCCGTCCGGACCCACCTCCACGGAGGCATTGGTCCGGTTGATCCGCCGGATCAACGTTTCCAGGGTGTCCATCACCTCACCGGCCTCAGCCAACAGCTGAGCCGCGTCTTCGGCGGGTGTCTCCCCTTCCTGGTGCCGCGCACTACTGACGACACGTGCTCGCAGCTGCTCCACGCGGCGGGTCGCCTCCGCGCGCTCTGCCAGTGCCTCGGCAAGCTTCACTGTCTCCACCGCCCCTCCGTGAGTCGCACGAGTATACGAGTGCTCAGGCGCACGTACGTCTCGGTCATCCTCGAAGCTCCGAGTAGGCGAATCCTCAGCCTCGGCAGGCCCACTCCGCACAGCAGGAGGATGTCGGCGTCCTTGCCGGGCGCGATGCTGCCCGTGCGCGCTCGGTGGCGAACTCCAGCAGGTCCCGGGAGCGCAGGCCGCGCTGTACCGCGAAGGCGGTGCGCATGGTGGAGAACATGTCGCCGCCGCCGGAGGGGCCGTCGTCGATGGACAGCGTCGGGCGCAGGCCGACAGCCGGCGCCCGGCCGGTCATCGGCGATCCGAACCCCGTCTTCAGCCCGTCGTCCGGGCTGATCGACAGTGAGCTGCCCGCGTAGGCGAGCATGCGCAGTTCGTCGTCGCTGAGCCCGTTGCCGTGCACGACGTGGTGGTGTGCGCGCAGATCGGAGATGGCCCCGCTTACGACGTCGACGTGCAGGCTGGTGCGCAGGCCGAGTTCGGCTCCCGGGCGACGCTGTCCATGCTGGTGGCGTCGGCGCCGCGCAGCCCGACCGCCATGGTGACCAGGCCGCCGTCGGCCAGTTGGTGGACGTTGCGAAACCGGCACGGCCTGGAACCGCAGGGCAAGCGCATCGAGAAGACCCGTTTCGGCGCCCGGGGCCTGGAGGTCTTCGTCGCGGAGGGGCCGCATCCCAACTCCCGCAGTCCTAGTACTCCAGTCTGGTTTCGCGATCTTGTGGTGGACCCGGCTGGGAACGGGTACGGCCACCGCGTGATCATCGGCTGGTGTGTGGACAAACGAAGATCGTGCGGTGGCCGCGGAGCATAGCGGAGACCCTGCCCGCGGGCGGGTGATGTTCGACCAGGCGATGGCCCGGATCGCGGGCCGGTTCGGCCGAGTTGAGCCCCGGGCGAGTGCCCGCGCCTATCTGCTCGGGCTGCTGTCGAAGGTAGAACGGAAGAACTGCTGGCAGTTGGCCGAGCAGGATGGTCACGTCCGGCCGGGGTCGATGCGGCGGCTGCTGCGCTACGCCCGTTGGGACGCCGATGCCGTCCGTGATGACCTGCGTGCCTACGTGGTCGAACACAGCGGCCTCGACGGCGGAGTGCTGATCCTGGACGAGACCGGTTTCGTGAGGAAGGGCCGCGCCTCGGCGGGGGTGCAACGGCAGTACACCCGACGAGATCACCTTCGCGACCAAGCCCCGCCTGGCCTGGGAGATGATCGCCGCCGCGCTGGACGCCGAGGTGGAGGCACTGTGGGTGACCGGAGACGAAGCCTTCGGGCAGGCCCCGCAGCACATGGCCGCCTGGAGGAGACCGGCATCGGCTACGTCATGGCCGTCGCCTGCTCGACGCGGTGCGGATCAACCAAGGACGTACCCTCGTCCGCGAAGGGGCCGGTCCCTTCTCCCTGCCAGCTGACTGGGGTCACCCAAACAACCGGGGCCCGCTTCGCCGCTCTCTCGACCCCGAGCGGAATGGGTGGCAGTCACTTCTCCGCCCACACCCGCTGGGCCGCGAACGACTCCTATAGAGCCGTGTAACCGCCATCGACGACTACTGCCGAGCCAGTCATGAGACGTGACTCGTCCGAGGCGAGGAAAACGGCCACATCCGCGATCTGTTCCGGTGTACCCATGCCGAGCGGCTGGTACTTGCGCTGCGCGGCGTCGTCCTCGAAGAATCCCTCATCGAAGAAGCTCTCGACCATGGGTG
>NZ_KQ948929.1:0-13789 GCF_001514235.1 Streptomyces caeruleatus
GTGATCACATAGAGCTACTCTTTCCTCCTTGTAGGTGAGGGGGGTATGTGCGGTACGAGCAGCGCGCCTACGCACGCGTTAAATTCCTGGAACTCATGGCGGAGTTGTACGAGAACGAGTTCGAGGACTTCTTCCACCGGCTCATGTGCTCGAGGTACCCAGACTTCCTGGATGTTCGCACTGCGGGCAGTCTGGGTGATATGTCGGCAGCCGGTCTTACGTTGCACTCTCGCAAGCTGTACGCCTGCTACGCACCGCAGACGGTGAGTCGAGCAAGATCCGCAAGAAGTTCGACGGCGATCTGGCCGGTGCGCTCGCCAAACGCAGTGGGCAATTCGACACGTTCGTGTTCGTGCACAACGATCGACGCGGCGTTCACCCCGAAGTGACAGCAATGCTGTCCGAGGCAGCCGCCAGCAAGCCGGCCCTGCACTTTGAGCAGATGGGTAGCCGGCGCTTGTGGCACGAGTGCATGCAACTGGACCAAGTGACGGCGGAAGACGTCCTCCGATGCGAGATCCCGATCAAGGAGATGACGTTCGGAATCGGGATGGATGATCTTGAGCCTCTCCTGAAACAGCTTCAGGAACTCCGAACTTCCTCTGACCCGCTCATGCCTCTGCCAGACGTGCGCATCGAGAAACTGGACTTCAACCGGCTCGAAGGCGAAGCACGCGAGGACCTGCTCCGCGGGATGCGGCAGGCCCACCTCGTGGACGCCTTCTATGCGGGCAATATGCGAGAGCTGGAACACGATGAGGTCGCGCAGGGCTTCCGCGTGTACTACGAGCAGGTCCGCAGGGACTGGGACGACCCTGAAGACGTGCTGTGGCAGCTCCAGATGTACGTGCTGGGCAACGCACAGCCGCGGCCGAAGGTGCTGCGTGCCGCCCTCGTTGTACTCGCGCATTTCTTCGGGCGATGCGACATTTTCGAGGCGCCGCCAACTGGCTGGCAGCCTGGGATCGGGATATCTGCGTGATCACTCCTACGAAGGGCATCGCGCCTGACCGGTGCCTGCTGGCCGTCGGCGCCCAGGTCCTGCTGCAGTTGGACGAACCGCGGTCGATCAGTCAGACGTGGGCCCGGCTGAGGACATGGCGGGCCGAGCACGGCCACGCCTCGCCCGTATCGTTCGGCTGGTTCGTCTTGGCACTGGACGTGCTCTACAGCATGGGCGCCATAGAGCTGGACCAGGACATCCTCGTTGCAAGGAGCATGCATGCTGCGCCGCTTGAGCGCTGACGACGAGCGCTTCAAAGAGGTGTCCTTCGTCGAGGGCCTGAACCTGATCGTCGCGTCCACCACCGCCTCGTCCGCAGACACTGACAGCCGCAACAGCGCCGGCAAGTCCAGCCTGATCGAGCTGATCCACTTCCTGCTCGGATCTCGAGCGACAAACACCACGCTCGCCATGAACAAGGCCCTGCGGCACATCACGTTCAACCTTGAAATGGACTGGCCAGGGCTGAGCAGCTCGCTTGGTGTCCGCCGAAGCGGACAGCGTGCCGGATTCGTGACGCTCAACGAGGACGTGACCGGGACAGACGACGGTGCCATGTTTCCCCGCACAGGTGCTGTGGAGCTGCCCGTGGAGCGGTGGACACAGCTGATCGAGCGGGATCTCTTCGATCTGCGCGGTGACCACCCGGGCGTCAGCGGAAGGGTGCTGCTCTCCTTCCTCGCCCGGCGCATTTCGTCGCACGGCTTCAACGAGCCGACCCGTACCTTCTCCCGCCAGTCCGCTCCGGAAGCCGCCTCCAACCTCGCCTACCTGCTGGGCCTGGACTGGCAACTCGTCGACGAGTACAGGCAACTGGCCGCTCGCAAGGCGACGCGTGCCCAGCTGAAGAAAGCGGTCGATGACCCCGTGTGGGGGCGCATCGTGGGGTCTACCGCAGACCTCAGGGGCCAGATCACGCTGGCCGAGGCACAGGTGGAACGGCTCCGTGCGCAGGTTGCAGACTTTCAGGTCGTCCCCGAGTACGAGCGTCTCAAGGACAGAGCGGACCAGGTCAGCCGGCGCATCAAGCAACTGGCGCAGGAAGACGTGATCGACCAGCACAACCTCGAAGAGCTCCAGGCAGCCGTCACCGAGACCACCGACGTCGAGGTCGACTATCTCGAGCCCGTCTACCGAGAACTCGGCGTCGTCCTCAACGATCAGGTCCGCCGACGGTTCGAAGATGTGAGGACATTCCATCACTCAGTGGTCCGCAACCGTCGGCGCTTCCTGGAAGAAGAGATCGCCGAACTCACCGAACGGCTCCAGTCACGCCGCTTGGAGCGGGCGCGCTTGGGCGAGGACCAAGCCCGCCTCCTTCGAGATCTTGCCGAGGGAGGAGCGCTGGAGGCTCTGACGGCCCTACAGACGGCCCTTGGACGCGACGAGGCCGCTCTCCAGGCTCTGCGTCACCGCTTCGAAGCGGCGCAGACCCTCGAAGCGAGCGCCCGGCAGATCACCGCGAAGAGTGTGGAACTGCAGCAGGCCGTTGACACCGATCTCCAGGAGCGCCGCCGGCAAACTGACGAAGCCATCCTGCTGTTCTCTCACTACGCCCAGCGCCTCTACGGAGAAGGGCGCGAGGCCTACCTCGCCATCGAGGCCGGCCGCAACAGCCTGACCATCACCCCGCGCATCGACAGCGACGGCAGCCGTGGCATCAGCAACATGGTCATCTTCTGCTTCGACCTGACCCTCGCGGTCCTGGCACACCGACACGGCCGTGGCCCCGACTTCCTCATCCACGACAGCCACCTCTACGACGGCGTCGACGATCGGCAAGTCGCGGCTGCCCTGAAGCTCGCCGCCGAAGTCACCGTGGAGGAGAACCTGCAGTACATCGTCACGATCAACACCGACAGCCTGGGTATGGCCGCACAGCGCGGCTTCGATCCCGAGCCATACATCCGCAACCCCCGCCTCACCGACGAACACGAAACCGGCGGTCTCTTCGGATTCCGCTTCAAAACGGCGGGCAAGAGGTAGACCGCCGTTGCCCGGCCCCTGCGGAGCCTTGTGACTGACGGGACTCGCTGTTCGGGCTCTACAGGTCGAACTCAAGATGCTCGATGTCCGTGAAGCGCACCTCCTCCAGCTGGCCGGCGCGGCGGCCGCCGTCCTGGAAGTACACCTCCTTGAGTGCTTCGGCCGCGATCTCCTTGAGCTGCTGCTCGGTGGCGCCGGCCTCCTGGGCGTCGAAGAGGCGGGCGGCGTAGCGGGGCGGCAGCGCGACGGTCAGGTGCCGGATGCGGTCCTGGTCCGTCGACCCAACCGGCGCGGTGTAGCCGAGACGGGCCCGGGTGTCGATGACGATGCCGCCCGTGATCGCCGCCTTCTCCCGGGCCCTGGCCCGAATCTGCGGCTGCCACCGGGCCTTCACCTCACGCTCCAGGCGCGCGGCAAGGTCCGGGCGGGGCTTCTTGATCTGATCCTTCACGTACCGCTCAACGGTGCGCTGGGACACCCGCAGCATCTGGGCGACCGCCCTGGTGCCCTTGAGCTGCTTGACCAGGTAGCGCATCTGCGCGCCCGCGCTCTTGGGCGCCGGGCGGGTGAACGCCTTCTGCACCGCGGTGTCCAGGCCGTCCCCGAACAGGGTCATCGCCCTCTCCTACTCTCCGCAGTCGACGTCGGTGACGGTGCCGTCCTTGATGTACCGGGCGAGGTTGAGTTCCGGCGCCTCGAACCGCTCGCGGACCTCTTCGGCCCACAGCACGCTCTGGGTGCCCTCCCACTTCACCAGGCCCGGGTTGATGCCGAGCTTGAAGCCGCCCGGCAGCGGCTTGCCGTCCCGGTAGGGCAGGAAGTCCAGCGGGTTCTCGCCGTCGACCGCGTACACGACGCAGTCGGACAGGATGGCCACCGGGTACTGCCCGGTGAACGCCGCATGCTTGACGATCTTGCGGTGGAAGTTGATCCGCGTGCGGGCGATGACCGCCGCGCGGATGTCCGGCCGCCAGGTGGGCCGGGCAAGGGCCCGCCACGGCTCGCCGGGCCGCCAGCCCTCGCCCCGGGGGCGCTCGCGCAGCTTGCCCAGGCCGCCCTTGACCGTCGCCTTGATGGCGTCCACGACGATCGCCAGCTGCGGGTCACGCCGGCGCCAGCCGTCCATCGCCGCGAGGAAGTCGGCCGACGCCATGTCCGCGTGCACGCCGAGGTCGGCCATGGTGGCGAGGTAGGCATCGCGCAGCCGGTTGTACCAGGCGTCCAGGTAGCGGCCGTTGTCGTAGCGCACGTAGGCCTCGATCGGCGTGACGTCGTAGCCCAGCTCCACCGCGTAGGCCACGGTGGGCGTGGCATACCAGGCCGGGCCCTCGGGCCGCTCGCCCTTCGGCGTGAACGGGCTGGGCAGCAGACTCGCGTCCAGCTCCGCCCACTTGTCCTTGCCGACCTTCACCCTCGACAGGTCGACGTGGGACAGGTCAACCAGCCACGACCCGGGCAGCTTCGGGTCGAACACCGGCGCGTGACGTGCGTCGGCGCACCAAGACCGACGATCAGCCCGTTGGTGCCAGCAGCGAAGGCCATGTTCACGTCGATGCCGACCAGGTTGCGGCGCATGCATTCGTCGTCGGTGAGCGGCCGCGCCCAGTCGAAGGCTTCCTCAAACAGCTTCTCCGCCGGGCCGCGCACGTGGAAGCGCGGCAGGTCCTTGAGCAGCGGGTGCCCGTCGGGGGCCTCGCACGGCGCGCAGTCGACCGGGTCTTTGCCAAGCGAGCCGGGGTTGTGCTCGGAGTGCCGCTTGCCGTCGGCGTCCGGCGCGGTGGCGCGGGTCGGCGGGTGCAGTGCGGTCATCAGCTCCAGGCCGGTGACGGCTGTGGAGCCGCGCGGCGTCATCACCCGGGACGCGTACACGCCCAGCACGCGGGCGAGCTCCGTCGGTGGAAGCTGCCCTGCCTCGCCCCAGTGCCGCGAGTCGAGCGCATGCCACGACGGGATACACAGCTGGACACAGGCCCGCTCCGAACCGGTGGCGGGACGGTAGATCCGCGCCCACGGCCCGAACCCGCGCTTCGTCAACTGCCACCCCGCGCGCACCAGTTGCTTGATGACCTTGTGCCCCTCCGGAATCCGCCCGGCCAGCCGCTCCTCCTCCGTGAGCGCAACTGGCAGGCCATAACGCTCCAGCGCAGCCTCGGTGAGCACCAGCAGCGGATCGGCATCCTTGCCCGGTCCCGACAGCTTCGGCGCCCCGAGCTTCGCCTCCTTGAGCGTCCAGTCCACCAGGAACGGCATGCTCTTGGCGGGCACATCCAGGACCAGGCCGCCAACGCCGTACGCGTACGCCTGGCCCCCGGCGTCAACGTCGACGACCGCGAGCGGGCCGTTCTCGAACCGCACATCGGTGCTATCGGCTGAGGTGCCGGCGGGGGCAGCTTTCCGCGCGGGCGGGCGGCGCGATGTCGGCCTGGTCGTGGCCGCCGGATGCGGTCCAGCGGCGGGGCGCAGTGCGGTGTTCTCGGAAGCAGGCTCCAGGATCGGGCCTGTGGGTTCGGTGAGGGCTTTGGCCGGTTCCGCTCCCGTTGACGCAGGAGCGGCTGGGACGGCAAGCGTCTCGGGGACCGCCGTGTCCATCGCGGGCGCCGCGGCGTTGGGATCCACGGGGTAGAGCTGGGCGAGTTGCTTGAGCATGCGGGCGTAGGCGTCACGCTCCGGCGGCCGCGGCTCGGTCTTGCCGGCCTCCCAGCCGCTGGCCGTCGCCCGCCGCACCTGCAGTGCGGCGGCCACCTCGTCCAGCGTCAGGCCATGTGCCTGGCGCAGCCGCCTGCGCTCCGCCGGGGGCGGCAGTGGGGAACGGGACGCAATGAGCGCATCGACCGCGTCGAACAGCTCGGACATACAGAACCTCCTGCCCCCGACCCTAGCGTGAAGCGCACATGTCGCGTACCAAGCGCGTACGGATAGCGTTCGCGTCTTGATCCCGTGTAACTGGGCGGCTAGGAGTGGCAACAGCCCGGCAAGAGCCCGGCGGTGGTTGGTGCTTGGTGAGCCCCTGGCATGGCAGCGGCGTAGAAAACGGAGTGGGCGAGGCTCGCGCAGCCGGCCAGCACGCTTCGATGCTGGTGGGTGTAAGTCGCACCGCGTCCGCAGTAGCGCCTCCCTAGCTGACGTCGCACCAACCGGGGACTGGGTTGGTGGTCCCTTCAGTGGCGAGTGCTCGATCCAGCCGTGGCTGGCGGAAGGACTCCGTGAGTCGACTTACGCAGCCATGGGTAATGCAGTGGCGGCCCATCCCCGCGCGGGCGCGGGGATGGGCCGCCACTTCAACGAGTCGTCCGGCCTTCGCACGTGAAGGCCTCATGGAGGCTGGTCTACAAAGACTCTCCCATCTGTGGGCGCGCGACGCGCTGTCGTGTCAGCACCGTGGCCCGCCGGTGGTGTGGTCCAAGTGCGCCAGGAAGTCCTCAATCTCACGCACGAGAGCTTGCGTTGCTTCAGACAGCCCGACTCCGGCTTCCCCCAAAGCCCAGTCGACCCTGTCTGCAGCTACGCGAATACCGGCTGACCGGCATACAAAGCCACTCACGAATGATCTGAAAGCTTCCTCAGCGTGTTCTTTCCCGTGCCCACAGCATGTCGATAGCTTTTCTTCGCTCTCGACATCGAGGATATGAAGATAGTCCCGCGCATCCTCGTCACCCTTGAGAGCTGCCCTTTCCCACCAGCTTCGCGCTACATTATCCCGGTCCAGGAACTCAAGGATTTCTGCTACGCGCCGTGTTTCCTGCGGTGTCGCGGAATCATCGATCTCTTTTTTCAGGAGAGCGTGCAGTTCACGGACCGCGCCGATTCGATGGTTTCCGTTTCCGTGGTCTTCCAGGCAGGGGGCGGGGGCCGGGGGCCAGCCCGAAGGCTGGCCCCCCTCCGCCTGGACAGGGTCCTCGCCGATCCGAGAGCCCTTTGAAAATGCCTGCTCAGAGCCTTCGAGCAGGAGCCACAGGGCGAGGAGCCGGATGGTTCCCCGCTCCTCGGGCTGGTGCGTCCAAGCGGACAGGTATGTCATGCGGTGGCCTCCTCGCTGTGCTCGTTGATGGACTTCTTCAGGTTGTTGGCGGCGGCTTTGATGTAGCGCTTCACCGACTCCTCCTTTATCTGGAGGCGCTGCGCAACCACTGCAGGGCTGAGGTCCTGCAGAACACACAGGGTGATGACCTCGCGCTGCCGTTCAGGAAGGCTGGCGACGAGTTCGCCGATACCTTCCCTGATCATTTCGTAGGCGGCCTCGGGGATACCGATGCCTGATTCCGTTTCGGGCAGTTCATGAACCGGTACCGCAACCATCCGCTTGTTCCGACGGAACTGGTCGATGACCGCCCGTTTCACCGCGGTGCGGCCGTAGGCGGTGAGTGATCCCTCTTGCACAGAGATCGTCGCCCACCGCCGGTACATGTTCAGGTAGACGTCCTGCACAGCATCTTCTGCGCTGTGCGGGTCGCCCGCCTCAACCCGGGCCAGTCGGGAGAACGCCTCGATGGTCTCGAGGACGAAGGACTCGAAGTCCGCTCCCGTAGCGGCCTCGCTCACGCAGCCTCCCGCGTGGCGATGGCCCGGTGGCCTGCCGGGTCGGCTGCGTCCTTGCGGAACAGCCAAGCCGGCCGTCCCTCCTCGAAGCGGGCCGCGGCGCCGCCGTCGGGCAGGGACTGCGCCATCGCGACCATGGTGGCGCGCTGCTCGCGCTCCGTCCGGGTCTCGATGTACGCCTTCACAAGCATCTCCACGACGCCCTTGGCGCGGCGCATCGCGAAGAACAGCAGGAGCAGCAGGGGAACCCCGCCCGCTCCTGCCCAGTACGACCAAGTCATCGACCAGGCCTCCCAGTAGAAACGAACTCGTTGATGAAGGCCCAAGGGCCTTCACTCCCTTACACGCCGCCAAAGGCCAGATCCGGATGCCGACGGCCAAGATCTTTTCCCAACTCCCCCTGCTTCCCGGCCCGTCGCATTGTCTTCGCAGGTCACAGGGGTAGCAGGAGGTGACAGGAAAAACGGTCTGAAGGGCGCCGTCGAGTGGGAGTGACGGCCCGGGGAGGACGGGCGCCTGGGTCTCCGCTGCAAAAGCGCCCGCCCGGGACAGCGAACACGAGACCGTGGTGGAGTGACCCATCGCCCTGGCGTACTGCGGACCGCTCCCCTCCGGGGAGAGACAACCTCGTCGCTGATCTGCCGCATCGCGAACCGCTACGGGCTGGAAGCAAAGGTGTTGCGGTCCTGCTGGCACTGGCGCAACTACCAGCCCGGGCACGACGGCGGGGGCGCGCGAGCCGACGCCGAGGTGCTGCTGAACTCAGCCGGACGGCAGCTCCTGGCAGGCCTGTGCGGTGTCAAGGAAGACGTGCTGGCGCGGGCGTTGCCGTCCTGGGAGTTGGAGGACTCCAAGCTGCCCGCCGAGGAAGACGGGGCGCCGGCGGCTGCGTGGCGGATCGGCGGCGCGGTCGCCGGGCCGGTGGCATTCGGCTGCCGCCTGTGCGCCGCCCGGCGAACCGGTACGGCCGTGCGGGTGGTGCGGTACGCGCCGCTCTGGGAGCGGGTGTGTCTCCGGCACGGGCGGTGGCTCCTGGACGCAGACGCCGACCAGCCCCTTGAGTATCTGGATGTGCGGCACCTGCCGGAGGTGACCGCTGCGCAGCGGCGGTGGGCCGGGGTGGTGCGGCGGGCGGTGCGGGCCGGTGCGGAGCCGGAGCGGGTGTTCGCGCTGGCGCAGGCGGTGGTGGCCCGGTGGTGGGAGCAGGCTCTGCAGTGGGAGCGGGAGACGATCTGGCCGCGGCGCCTGCACCAGGTCGCGGGCGGGGATGCAGGTGGTGATCTGGAGCGGTGGCGGATCGTGGGGCGGGACGCGGTCGTCTTCCCGGAGGTGGTGGCGGTGGCCGACGCATTGCTGGACCCCGCCATGGCCGAGCTGGTGTGGGCCGACAGCGGTGCCGGGCGGCCGCGGGCGCTTCCCGCCGACGGGATGTTCTGCCGCAGGCTCGGTGAGCGGCTGGGGCGGGGATGGCTGGGGCCGCTGGCCGCGACGGACCACGGCGGGCCGCTCATCGCGTGGATGGGTAGCGTCATCCGCCTTCGCCGCGGTGCTGGCGGGCCGCCCGGGTACGACAACGACCCGTGGTGGCTGCGGCAGGAACACCAGAGCTCGACCATGGCCGGCCAGCTGCGGGTGCTGGGCAAGGAGAAGAAGGCGCCCGGTTCGGGGACGATGTGGCGGGCTGCGGTGCCCGCCGAGCAGCGCAGGCTGATCACCAGCGCTATCGACAGCGCCGAGGAGCAGCTGCTGCAGCTGCGCGGGGTACAGACCGGTCCGACCGCCGAGGTCGCCCGGCGGCTGCTGCGCGGGCTCGGTCACAGTGCCGGCCTGATCGAGGCGGCCTGGAAACGGACCGCGGTGGCAGCGGTGAACGGCGGGGTGCCGCTTCAGGAGGTGGCCCGGTGGGTGGACATGCCCGTTGAGGTGCTCAGCCAGATGCTGACGGCGGGCAGGCGGGAGAACGGCGGCTGAGAGCGATGCGTCAACGGGCAGGTCGGCTGTTAGCTGATACGGCTCTCGTTCGTGGCAGAAATACTGAAAGCGGCGGCGTCTGCCGGCGGGAGCGGTTTGGCTGGCGCGGGTGACCAGCACAGGAGCGGCCCGGCCCAGGAGCCGGGCAGGGCGAGCGGCCGTGGACCAGGGCAGCGAGTTCGAGGCGGTGTTCCTTGACCCGGTGGGGCAGGCGGTCCAGCAGCGGTGGGCGGATGCCGCCATGACCGTGGCGTTCGAGGACTTGCCGCCGGTGTCGGCGTTCCCGGTGGTCCCGGGGCGGCGCTGGGGTCCGGGCCTGTGGTGGTCGGCGACCACCGGGCGGCACGTAGCCGCGGGGTCGAACGCGATGCGTGCCCAGCTGATGGTCCTGGACCGCGACCCTGACGTGACGGGGCTGGCGGGGCGGCCCGTGCGGCTGCTTTGGCGTAATACCCGCGGGCAGGTGCGTTCCTGGGTGCCGCAGCTTTTCGCCCGTCGTGCCGACGGCACCGCGCTGCTCGCCGACTGCCCCAGCCATCCGGAGGCCGGCGGCGAGCGGGCGGTGAAAGCCGCCCAAGCGGTGGCGCAGGCGTGCGCGCACATCGGCTGGACCTACCAGCGGCTCGCCCCGCTGGACGAGGCAGCGGCGGCGAACCTGAAGTGGCTGGCCGGCTACCGCCATCCACGTAACGCCGGCCGCCTCGGTCTGATGCCCGCGGTCCTTCAGGCGTTCACGCGGCCGCGGCCGCTGCTCGAAGGCGCCGTCGCGGCCGGTGACCCGGTCGAGGTCCTCCCCGTGGTCTTCCACGCCCTGTGGCACGGACATCTGACAGCCTGCCTGGACACGCCGCTGCACGAGCGTGTCCTGGTCGGCCCCTGGGACGGGGAAGTCCCGAACAGGACGGGAAGTGCCGGATGAGCGCGCGGCACAATGCCCGCCCGGCGGTCAGGGTCGGGGCACACGTCCGCTTCCGCGGCGTGAAGTGGCAGGTGGTCGCCCTGGCCGGGCAGGACATCCACCTCGTCGGCCCGGACGGCGGCGGTGAGGCCGTGCTCACCGGGCACCTGTTCGCTGACCCGGGCTTCACCGTCATCGGGGCCGACGTGCCTCAAGCAGCTCCGCAGTGGGGCCTGTTCGAGACCGCCCCCGCAGCGGCACGCGAGAAAGCACTGGCCTGGCAGCGGCACGTCAGGGAAGTCGAATGCGGGCTGCCCGGCGGACCCGGCAGCAAAGGGGCGGTACGGCCGCAGTACGACCCCGAACAGCACACGCTGGCCCAGCGCGAGCAGGCCAAGGCCGAGGAGCTCACCGCGCTCGGCTTCGGCCGCGTCTCGCGCACCACGGTGCAGCGCATGCGGCTCGCCTACCGCAAACAAGGCCTGTGGGGGCTGCTCGACCACCGCAGCACGCGCACCCCCAGTCCCACCGGGCGGGCCGACGAACGGGTCGTCACCGCCGTCCGCGAAGCACTGCGCCGCCGCCGCGGCCGCTCCAAAGGCACCATCAACGGCCTCTTCCCGCTGATCAACCAGATCCTTGAAGACCGGCACGGCCCCGGCACGGTGCCCGCGCCGTCGCAGGCCACGCTGTACCGCCTGGTCACCACCCTGGCCCGGCCCGGCGAACTGCCCTCCGGGCCCGTCCGGCAGGTGCCCGCGAGCGTCGACGGACGGGCCTTCACTCCCGCCACGGCGCTGCGGCCCGGCGAGCAGATTCAGGTCGACACCACCCGCCTGGACGTTCTCGCCCTCTTCGACGACGGGCGCCTGGCCCGGCCCGAGCTCACCATCGCCGTCGACGTCGCCACCCGCGCCGTCCTCGCCGCCGTGCTGTGCCCGAGTGCGACCAAGGCCGTCGACGCGGCCCTGCTGCTGGCGGAGATGGCCGTCCCGCACCCCGCCCGGCCGACCTGGCCGGACATCCTGCGCATGGACCACGCTCCCGCACTCCCCCACCAGCGGCTGGCCGCGCTGGACGAGCGCCTGGCCGGCGCGGCGGCCCGGCCCGTCGTCCTGCCCGAGACGATCGTCGTCGACCGCGGCAAAGTCTTCGTCTCCGCCGCTTTCACCGCCGCCTGCGAGCACCTCGGCATCAGCGTCCAGCCCGCCCCGCCCCGCGCCCCCACCGCCAAAGGCATCGTCGAGCGGACCTTCGGCACCATCAACGCCCTGTTCTGCCAGCACCTGCCCGGCTACACCGGCTGCGACGTCACCCGCCGCGGCCCCGACACCGAGAAAGACGCCTGCTACAGCGTCGCTCAGCTCCAAGACCTGCTTGATGAGTGGCTGGTGCACTACCACCACCGACCCCACGAAGGCCTGCGCCACCCGATGATGCCCCGCAAAGCCCTCACACCGAACCAGATGTGGGCCGCGCTCGTCGCCGTCGCCGGACACGTCCCCGTCCCGCTCACCGGCCGCGACTACCTCGAACTGCTGCCCGTGCGCTGGCAGGCCATCACCGCCTCCGGCATCCGCATCCACCACCGCACCTACGACGCGGACCTCCTCGCCCCCTACCGCGGCCAGCCCTCCCCCGTCGCCGGCCGGGGCGGCAAATGGGAGATCCACTACAACCCCCACGACGTCCGCCAGATCTGGATCCGCCTCCCCGACGGTGACCTCACCGAGATCCCCTGGATCCACCGCGACCACGTCCACCAGCCGTTCAACGACCACACTTGGCAGCACATCCGCACCCTCGCCGTGCACGGCAACCACGATGATGCCGAGCACTACGAAGCCGGCCTCGCCGACGCCCTAGACCAGCTCATGCGCCGCGTGACCACCGGTCACGCCACCAAGGCGGAACAAGCTCTCGTCGCCCGCGCCACCACAGCGCCGATCCCCGCCGCCCGACATCCGCAACACGACACCGACCCCACCACCGGCGAGTCGGCGCAGCACGGCGAGGACGACAGCATCGACGATCTCGACGACGCGCCCGACGGCGACTTCAGCCCCGCCCCTGCCACCGGATTCGGGCTCTACGACGCACACGAGGAAGCCGACAGATGGTGAACCCGAACCCACAGAGTGCGGGCAGCACACCAGTCGGCGCCGGCGACAGTGATGCGGCCGAGCCGTCCTGGCCCCTGACCACCTGGCAGGGCTGGCAGCGCTTCGCCACCACCGACCCGCCCGCCCCGCCCCAGCCCGACGACCCGCCCCGCAGCACCGAAGAACGCCTGGCCTACCACTCCGCCTTCGTCACCATCCGCACCCCCGCCATCAGCCAGCTCGCCACCCAGGTCCGCACCCTGATGATCCTCGGCCGCCACCAGCAGACCACCGCACGGCCCTCCCTCATCGTCACCGGACCCGCCGCAGCCGGGAAAACCACCGCCTTGCTGAACGTCGGCCGCACCTGCCACCTCGCCCACATCTGCAAAAACCCGCCCCCGCCCGGATCAGCCCACGCCGCGGCACCCGTGGCGTACGTCCTGGTCCCGCCCGGCGCCACCGCGAAAACCCTCATCACCGAATTCGCCCGCTACCTCGGCATCCCCACCACCACCCGCATGACCCAGACCCAGATCACCGACGCCGTCTGCCACACCTACACCCAAGCGGGCGTCCAACTCGTCCTCATCGACGAGATCCACCGCCTCAACCCCCGCACCACCACCGGCGCCCAGGCCGCCGACCTGCTCAAAGACCTCACCGAACGCCTGGCCGCCACCTTCGTCTACGCCGGCATCAACGTCACCGACACCCCCCTCTTCAGCGGGACACGGGGCGCTCAACTCGCCGGACGCGCCACCCTCATCACCTGCGGGCCCCTGCCCGCCCGCCACGGCACCCGCCAACCCTTCCGCGACGTCATCACCGACATCGAAAACGCCCTCGACCTCACCAACCACAAAAACGGCACCCTCCCCCGCCACGCTGCTTACCTCCACCAGCGCACCGCCGGCCGCATCGGATCCCTCACCCGCCTCATCCGCCAAACAGCCATCACCGCCATCCACGACGGCACCGAACGCATCACAAAAGCTGCCCTCGACGCGGTACAGCTCGACCACCTCGCCGAACAACACAGGCGCCCCACCCGCAGCCGCTAACCCCTGCCCACCGACCAGGCAAACAGCGCTGACCAGCACAAACACCAACCGAGCCTTTACACACTGGCGAAACCCACAACGAGCCCGGTCCCACTCAGCGCACATGACACAACCCCAGCTCACACCCCGAACTGCCCGCTGGAACCGTGCACCCGGCCTCTCTCAACGAACCCACAACACACGAGGCCAGCAAGCCCGCGATACACCAACAAGCCCCCCTCCGAGCGTC
>NZ_KQ948929.1:14207-113540 GCF_001514235.1 Streptomyces caeruleatus
ACAATCGCGGCACTGCGAACCACTCACCCACGAAGACGGGACATCGTCGGGTCGAACAACGGCTCCTCGCTCACGACCGCCTCGACGCGCTGGTCGAAGTAGCCGATGTGCAGCGTGCTGCCGGGCACGGCAACCTCGGTCGGCAGCCACGCGTACGCGATGCCCTTGCCGATCGTGTAGCCGTACGCCGCGCTGGTGACGTAACCAACCGCCCGCTCGCCGTCGAACACCGGCTCCTTGCCCAGGACGACCGACTGCGGGTCATCGATGGTGAGGCAGGTCAGCCTGCGCCCCACGTTCTCCTTGCGGAGCAACAGCGCCGCCTTGCCGATGAAGTCGCCCTTGTCGAGCTTGACGGCGAAGCCGACCCCGGCCTCGTAGGGGTCGTGCTCGTAGGTCATGTCGGTGCCGAAGGAGCGGTAACCCTTCTCCAGGCGCAGGCTGTTGAAGGCGCCGCGGCCGGCGATGACGCCGCCCAGCGGCCGCGCCGCCTGCCACAGGGTGTCCCACAGCTTCTGGCCCTGGTCGGCGGTGGTGTACAGCTCCCAGCCGAGTTCACCGACGTAGGACAGGCGCATCGCCGTCACCGGGACGCTGCCGATGTAGGCGCGCTTGGCTCGGAAGTACTTCAGGCCGTCGTTGGTGAAGTCCTCGTCCGTCAGGGGCTGGAGGACCTGACGGGCCAGCGGGCCCCACAGGCCGATGCAGCAGGTGCCGGGGGTGATGTCGCGGACCTGGACCGTGCCGTCGGCGGGGAGGTGGCGGCTGAACCAGTCGAGGTCCAGGTTGCCGTTGGCCCCGACCTGGAAGAGGTCACGGGCCAGGCGGGCGACGGTGACGTCGCTGCGGATGCCGCCGTCGTGGTCCAGCAGCAGGGTGTAGGTGACCGAGCCGACGGACTTGGCGACCTTGCCGGTGCACAGGCGCTCCAGGAACTCGGCGGAGCCGGGCCCGCTCACCTCCAGGCGCTTGAGGGCCGTCATGTCGTACATCGCGACGGTCTCGCGGGTGGCCTGTGCCTCGGCGCCGACGATGGGCGACCAGAACTGGGCGGCCCAGTCGTTCGGGGTGGGGATGGAACGGCCCTCGACCAGCTTGGCGTTGGCCTCGTACCACTGCGGGCGCTCCCAGCCGTTCGCCTCCAGGAAGAAGGCGCCGTGCTCCTGCTGGCGGGCGTGGAAGGGGCTGGTGCGGATCGGGCGCGGCTTCCCGGACGGCTGGAGGGGGTGGAGGATGTCGTAGACCTCGACGAAGTTCTGGCAGTCGCGGGCCAGGACGTACTCCGGGGACAGCTGGTGCGGTTCGAAGCGGTTGACGTCGCACTCGTGCAGGTCGAAGGAGGAGCAGTAGCCGTCGACCAGCCACTCGGCCATCGCCCGGCCGACGCCCGCGGAGTGGGTGACCCACACGGCCTCGGCGACCCAGAAGCCCTTGACGTCCGTGGACTCGCCGAGCAGCGGGAAGTTGTCGGTGGTGAAGGAGAACAGGCCGTTGATGCCCTCCTCGACCTTGGCCTCCCGTGTCGCGGGGAGCAGGGACTGGGTCTCGGCCCAGGCGGGCTCGAAGTCCTCCTCGGTGAACTTCAGGACCGACGGCATGTCGGCGGCCTCGTCGACGGAGAGGATCTCGTCGGCGGTGATGGGCATCGGGCGGTGGCCGTAGTAGCCGATGCCGATGCCGTCGAAGCGGTCGCGGTAGTAGAGGTCGGCGTCCTGGTGGCGCAGGATCGGGCGGATCGCCTCCTCGGTCTGGCCGGCGAGGGCCGGTACCGGGCCGGTCCAGGCGAGCTGGTGGGCCAGCGGGGTCAGGGGCAGGTTCATGCCGGCCATGCGGGCGATCTTCGGACCCCAGATGCCGGCGCAGCACACGACGATGTCGGCGGGGATCTCGCCCTGGTCGGTCAGGACACCGGTCACCTCGCCGTCGGACTTGAGGACGTCGAGGACCTCGTGGCGGGCGAGGAAGCGGACGCCGCGCTCGGTGGCCCGGCGGATCTGCGCCTCGACGGCGAGGACGGCCTTGGCGAGGCCGTCGGTGGGGACGAGGAGGCCGCCGAGGACCTTGTCCCGGTTGACCAGCGGGTGCTTCTCGACGCACTCGGCGGCGGTCAGGAGCTGTGACTCGATGCCCCAGGCGGTGATCCAGCCGTGGCGGCGGTGCAGTTCGGCGAGGCGCTCCGGGGTGGTCGCCACTTCGAGGCCGCCGACCTGGAGGAAGCAGGGCTTGCCGTCGACGTCGAGGGAGCAGAACTTCTCGACGGTGTAGCGGGCCATCTCCGTCATGGTCTTCGAGGAGTTCGTCTGGAAGACCAGGCCGGGGGCGTGCGAGGTCGAACCCCCGGTGGCCGGGAGCGGGCCCTGGTCGACCACGGTCACCTCGGTCCAGCCCCGCTCCGAGATCTCGTCCGCGAGAGCCGCGCCGACGACTCCCGCTCCGATGATGACCACACGCGGTCCCGCCATCGCCGCACCTCCGGTTGAGTTGCTTTGTACGCAACATGATTCAGGTTGCGCAACTCAATGTGCCTGCCGTCCAGGTGGGTGTCAAGAGGTCCGGTGACGTCGGAGAACGGCCTGGAAAACAGGAATGCCCGGTGGGCGGTGCGCGTCCTCGCGCACCGCCCACCGGGCATCCGTCAAGGGCCTACTTGATCCAGGTCTCCACCTTGTCGCGGTTGGCCTCGACCCACTTCTTCGCAGCGGCCTCCGGAGCCATCTTGTCCACCGCGATGTACTTCGCCACGACGTTCTGGTCGTCGTTGCTCCAGCTGAAGTTCTTCACCAGGTCATAGGCGGGGCTGCCCGACTTGGCGAACTTCGCGCTGACGATCTTGTCCAGCTGGTAGACGGGGTAGTCGCAGTTCACCTTCTCGGGATCGGCGTCGCAGCCCTCCTTGTACTCGGGCAGCTTGACCTTCTCAAGCGGCACCTCGGACATGAACCACTGCGGCTCGTAGAAGTAGCCGATCACCCATTCCTTGTCCTTCTCCGCCTTGCGGAAGGCCTGGATGAGGGCGGTCTCGCTGCCGGCGTACACGACCTTGAAGTCCAGCTTCAGGTTCTTCACCAACGACTCGTCGTTCGTCACGAACGACGGGTCGCCGTCGAGGAGCTGGCCCTTGCCGCCGGACTCGGACGTCCTGAACTCGGCCGCGTACTTGTCGAGGTTGTTCCAGTCGAGGATGTCCGGGTGTGCCTTGGCCAGCCACGGCGGCACGTACCAGCCGATGAGGCCTTCGTTGCCGGTCGGGCCGGCGTCGACGGCGGTCTTCTGGTCGGTGATGTACTTCTTCTTCAGGTCGTCGTGGCCCCAGTTCTCGACGACGGCGTCGACCTCGCCCGTCCCGAAGCCCTGCCAGGCGATCTCTTCCTTGAGGTCCTTCTGGTTGACCTTGCAGCCGAGGTCGTGCTCCGCGACGTACGCGAGGACCGCCGCGTTGGCCTCGTAGCCCACCCAGGGGTTGACCGCGAGGTTGAAGGTGCCGCACTTGCCGGAGCTGCCCGAGCCGCCGGCGTCCGAGGAGCTGTCGCCGACCTTCGCGCCACCGCATGCGGTGAGGGTGAGGCCGAGGACCGCTATGCCGGCCGCGCCGACTCTCCACTGTCTTGCTTGCCTTGCCATGGTGTGCTGCTCCTTATGCGCTGGTGCGGCGAGCCGCTGCCTGGGTGATCCGGTCGAACATGACGCCGAGAAGGACGATGGCCAGCCCCGCGGCGAGCCCCTTTCCGAACAGCTGTCCCTGCGAGAAGCCGGCCACGACGTCGTAGCCGAGGGCGCCCGCGCCCACCAGGCCGCCCACCACGACCATCGACAGTACGTAGATCAGGCCCTGGTTGGTGGCGAGCGTCAGGGCGCCGCGTGCCATCGGCAGTTGGACCTTGGTGATGATCTGCCAGGTGTTGCACCCGGCGGAGGTCGCCGCCTCCACGGTGGTCGCGGGCACGTTCCGCACCCCGTCCGCGATGATCTTCATGGCGACGGGGGCCGCGTAGACGACGGCGGCGACGATCGCCGTGAAGCGGGTGGCGCCGAACAGCGCGAGGAACGGCACGAGATAGACGAACGGCGGCATGACCTGGGCCGCGTCCAGGGTGGGCCGGATCAGCCGGTCCACCAGCGCGCTGCGCCCCATCCACACGCCGAAGACGACGCCGAGCAGCATCACGAGCACCGTGGCGACGAGGGTGGACGCCAGCGTCGTCATGCCGTCCGACCAGACGCCGGTGCCGACCAGCAGACCCACGCAGACGGCCGTGGTGATACCGGCGCGCCGGCCGCCGAGGACGACGGCGAGTGCGATGAGTGCCGCGCCGACGAGCCACCAGGGGGAGTCCGTGAGCAGCGCCTGGAACGGGTTGAGCAGACTGTTGGTGAGGGCGTCCCGGAAGGCGTTGGTGACGCCCGAAAGGTTGTCCTGCACCCAGGTGGTCACGCTGTCCGCCGTGCTCCTGATGGTGCTGCCGGTGCTCCCCTCGCCGGGGAACTCCGCCGCCCACAGATAGGTGTGGGACAGATAGGCCAGCACCGCCGTGACCGCCGCACCTGCCGCCAGCAGCGGGCGTCGCCAGGTGATGAAGCGGTTCTTCGAGAGGCGGGCGGCCTCCTGGCGTGCGCTTGCCGCGGTGGTGACCCGGTCCAGCACGATGGCCATGACGACGATGGCCAGACCCGCGTTGAAGGCCGTGCCGACGTCGAGCGTCTGGAGCGCCTGGACGACGGTCTTGCCGAGGCCGGGCGCGTCGATCAGGGCGGCGATGGTCACCATGGCCAGGGCAGCCATGATGGTCTGGTTGACGCCCATCACCACGGTCCGCTTGGACATCGGCAGCAGGACCTTCATGAGGGACTGCGCTCGCGTGGCACCCAGCGAGTCGGCCGCCTCCACCGTCGTCTCGGGGACGGAGCGGATGGCGTGCGCGGTGATGCGGATGGTCGGCGGCGCCGCGTAGATCAGCGTGGCGATCGTGGCGGAGGCCGGGCCGATCTGGAAGAACAGCGTCAGTGGGGCCAGGTAGACGAAGGTCGGCATGGTCTGCATGAGGTCCAGGAAGGGCGTCACGAACCGGTTGAACCGGTCGGACAGTCCCGCCCACACACCCAGCGGGATCGCGAACACCAGCGCCACGAAGACGGCGGAGACGGTGAGCGCCAGGGTGTCCATGCTCTCCTGCCACAGGCCCTGCAGGCCGAGGAAGGTGAAGCCGGCCACTGCCAGCAGCGCGACCCGCCAGTTGCCCACGGCCCAGGAGACATAGCCGGCGATGCCGACGACACCGAGCCAGCCGATCTGCGGGACGGGCCGGCCGACGGACGGCTGTGAGATCAGCTCCTGGACGAAGGTCACCAGGGAGTCGATGACCAGGCGGATCTCGTTGAAGAAGTACAGGAACAGCGGGTTGGAGTTGCGGTTCGCGCCGATGGAGTCGTTGACGTCGTTGAACCAACGGTGCAGGTCGGTCAGGTCGGCCGCCCCCAGGACGAGGGTCTGCTTGCCGCGCAGTACGACGAACAACACCAGCCAGACGAGCAGGATCGCGCCGACCACCATGGACCGGCTGACCTTGCGCACGCTCCTGGCGGGAGCGGGCGGCTCGACGGCCCCGGTCTGCTGCGGTTTCTCGGTCTTCTCCACGGCGACGGTCATCACGCGCCGCCTTCCTGCCCGGCGACCACCGCGAGGATCTCCTCGTCGCCGACGATGCCGAGCAGCTTGCCGTTCTCGACGACCTTGACCGGCTTGTCGGCCGCGAGCACCGCTCGGGTGGCCTCCTTCACCACGACGTCGGGGCCCAGCTCGGGACCGTCCAGGGCGTCGCCGTCCGCCGGCGGGCGCATGATCCAGCGCAGGGTGAGCACGTCGCCGCGCGGCACGTCCTTGACGAACTCGCGGACGTAGTCGTCCGCCGGGGCGCCGACGAGTTCGTCGCCGGTGCCGCACTGGACCATCTTGCCGTCGCGCATGATCAGGATGCGGTCGCCCAGTTTGAGGGCCTCGGAGAGGTCGTGGGTGATGAACACCATGGTCTTGCCGACCTCGTGGTGCAGGCGAATGACCTCGTTCTGCATGTCCCGGCGGATCAGCGGGTCGAGGGCGGAGAACGGCTCGTCGAAGAAGAGCACGTCAGGGTCGCCGGCCAGCGCCCGGGCGAGGCCGACACGCTGCTGCATACCGCCGGACAGCTGGTCGGGGTAGGACTTCTCGTAGCCCGCGAGGCCGACCAGCTCGACGACCTCCTGGGCCCGCCTGACGCGCTCGGTCCTGCCCATGCCCCGGATCTCCAGACCGAACGCCACGTTGTCCACAACGCGGCGGTGGGGCAGCAGACCGAAGTGCTGGAAGACCATGGAGAACTTACGGCGGCGCAGGTCGCGCAGGCGCTTGTCGTCGGCCTGGCGGATGTCCTCACCCTCGAAGACGACCTCACCGGCGGTGGGTTCGATCAGCCGGGTCAGACAGCGCACCAGCGTGGACTTGCCGGAGCCGGACAGGCCCATGACGACGAAGACCTCGCCGGGCGAGACGTCGAAGTGGACGTCGCGTACGGCGGCGGTGCATCCGGTACGGTCCATGAGTTCGCGCCGGGTGAGGCCGCACAACTCCTCGGAGTCCGGCACCTGGTCGGCCTTCGGCCCGAACACCTTCCACAGCCTGCGCACGGAGATGACCGGGGTGGAGCCCGAGTCCTGGGACGTGCCGCGCCGCTGCGGCACCTCGGTCTGTGTGGTCACGTTCGACCTTCTTTCGGCGTTCAGCCGCTGAACCAGCGCTGCGGCCGGGGTTGGATGTTCTGCCAGATGTGTTTGGGCTCTCGGTACTCGTTCAGGCCGGTCGGTCCCAGCTCGCGGCCCATGCCCGAGTGCCCGAAGCCACCCCATTCCGCTTGCGGCACATAGGGGTGGTAGTCGTTGATCCACACCGTGCCGTGGCGCAGCCGCCGGGCGACCCGCTGGGCCTTGCCGGCGTCCTGCGTCCAGACGGCTCCGGCGAGTCCGTACTCGGTGTCGTTGGCGATGCGTACGGCGTCCTCCTCGTCGGTGAAGCGCTCCACGGTGAGCACGGGCCCGAAGGACTCCTCGTGCACCACCCGCATGTCCTGCCGGCACTCGTCGAGCACGGTCGGCGGGTAGTAGTGGCCGCTCGCCAGCGCGGGGTCGTCGGGCCGAGCACCGCCGCAGCGCAGTACGGCACCCTCGGCGAGTCCGGCCGCGACGTACGCCTCGACCTTCTCCAGGTGCTGTGCGGAGATCAGCGGTCCGGTCTCGGCATCGGGGTCGAAGGGGCCACCGAGCCGGATCCGCCGGGCACGGCGGACCACCTCGTCGACGAAGGCGTCGTGCAGCGAGTCCTGGACGATCAGCCGGGCGCCGGCCGAGCAGACCTGACCGGAATGCAGGAAGACGGCGGTGAGGGCGAAGTCCACGGCCGTCTCGAAGTCGGCGTCGGCGAAGACCACATTGGGGTTCTTGCCACCGAGCTCCAGCGCCACCTTCTTCACGCCCGCGGCGGCGGTGGCCATGATCCGCTTGCCGGTCTCCAGGCCCCCGGTGAAGGAGACCATGTCGACGGCCGGGTCCTCGGACAGCGGCGCGCCCACCTCGGGTCCGGTGCCCAGGACGAGGTTCGCGACGCCGGCTGGGAGTCCGGCCTCCTCCAGCGCCTTCATCAGCAGGATCGAGGTGGAGGGAGTGAGCTCGCTGGGCTTGAGGACGATCGTGTTACCGGCCAGCAGTGCCGGGGCGACCTTCCAACTGGCTTGCAGCAGCGGGTAGTTCCAGGGCGTGATCAACCCGCACACCCCGACCGGCTCGTGGACGACCCGGCTTACGGCGTCGTCGCGGCCGGTGTCGATCACCCGGCCGGCGTCGGTGCCCGCGATGCCGCCGTAGTAGCGGAAGCAGGAGACGACGTCGGCGATGTCGTATTCGCTCTCCACCAGCCGCTTGCCGGTGTCCAGGGACTCGGCGCGGGCGAGAACCTTGGCGTCGCGCTCGAGGATGTCGGCGGTGCGCAGCAGCAGCGCGCCGCGCTCACGCTCGGGGGTGCTGGGCCAGTCCCCCGCGTCGAAGGCGCGGCGGGCCGCGGCGATCGCGGCCTCGGTGTCGGGGCGGGTCGCCTCCGATACGGTCGCCGCGAGCGTGCCGTCGGCAGGACATCGGATCTCCCGGTGCCCACCGGCGACCGGATCCCGCCATTCGCCATCCACGTACAGGTCTGCCACGCGACGAGCCCTTTCCATGGAAATTCGTTGCGCATCGTGCACCCGATTGCTTGTGGTGGAACACAGTGTCGAATAGGCAGATCGGCGTCAAGAGGTTGGCTGATGACGATTTCGCCAGGTGCGCCTTTACCCACCCGCCCTTGACCGCAAGCGACGCCGAGTCGACCATGTTGCGTATCGCTCACCATGTTGTGTATTACGCACCGACGGAGGCCGCACATGTCCCCACGACCCCACCCTGGCCGCGAGTACATCCTGACCCTCTCCTGTCCCGACAGCGCGGGACTGGTGCACGCCCTGAGCGGCTTTCTCGTCAGGAACTCCGGCAACATCCTGGAAAGCCAGCAGTTCGACGACCGACTTCAGGACCGTTTCTTCATGAGGGTCCACTTCGACGTTTCCGACCCGAACGTCGACCTGGAGAATCTGCGTACCCGGTTCGGGCCCGTGGCCCAGGCCTACGGCTTCTCCTGGGCCCTGACCGAGGCGGCCACGCCGACCAGGACGCTGATCATGGTGTCCAAGTTCGGCCACTGCCTGAACGACCTGCTGTTCCGCCGGCGCACCGGTGCCCTCAACATCGAGATCCCCGCGATCGTCTCCAACCACCGGGACTTCGAGGGTCTCGCGGAGACCTACGGCGTCCCGTTCCACCACGTCCCGGTGACCAAGGACAACAAGCCCGAGGCCGAGGCGCGGCTGCTGGAACTGGTGCGTGAGCTGGACATCGACCTCGTGGTGCTGGCCCGCTACATGCAGATCCTCTCCGACGACCTGTGCAAGCAACTGGAAGGGCGCGCCATCAACATCCACCACTCCTTCCTCCCCAGCTTCAAGGGCGCCCGCCCGTACGACCAGGCCTATCAGCGCGGAGTGAAGCTCGTCGGCGCGACGGCGCACTATGTGACGTCGGACCTGGACGAGGGCCAGATCATCGAGCAGGACGTGGTCCGGGTGGACCACTCGCTCGACCCGGGCGAGCTGGTCACCGTCGGGCGGGACGTGGAGGCCCAGGTGCTCGCGCACGCGGTGAAGTGGCACAGCGAGAGCCGCGTGATGGTCGACGGCAACCGCACGGTGGTCTTCCGCTGAAGCCGTATACGACAGGGGCGGGACCGGTTTCCGGTCCCGCCCCTGTCGTATACGGCTCGGCAGTGCCCCTGAGGGGCGCGGGACTGTATCCACATGCGGCTACCGCCGCGCGGGCGCGACCAGCCACGACGAGCCCGCAGACGACGGACGCCCCTTCCGTCTCAGCCGCCCAACCGGTCAAGCACAGCGCAGCGCCACCGCTCCGTCTCGGCGATCTGGTTGAACGTGAACAGGTGCAGGCCTGCCACCCCGGCCGAGGGTGCCGTGAGGGCCTCCTCGGTACGGGACAGCAGGCGCTCGGGGGCATAGCCTCCGGGGGCCGCGAAACGCACGAACCACGAGGCGTGCTTCGTGAGGAAGCGCGTCGACTCCCCCACCCCGATCTTCGTGGCCATCGCCAGCAGCTTCGCCCGCTGCACGGGCCCCGCGATGCCCACGTGGACCGGCAGGGTGACGTCCCGGCGCCGTATACGAACGAGCCACTCCCCCAGCACCCGCGGGTCGAAGCACAGGTTGCTCACGATGTACGTGGCGTGTTCGCGCTTGTCCCACATCGCCTGGATGGTGACGTCGTCGTGGATGAGCGGATGGCTCTCGGGGTAGCCGGTGACGCCGACGCGGGCGAAGGGGCTGCCAACTCGCTCAGCTGGCGCAGCACCGGAAGCGCCCCGCCGTAGACCCCGGCCGGCGGGTCGGAGTCCCCGGCGGGGACGAAGACGTCGTCCACACCGGCCTCCCGGAGCCGGCCCGTGACCTCTTTGAGGTGCACGTCGTCCCGCAGCAGCCGGGCCGGCACGTGCGGGACGACCCGGTAGCCGTGCGCGGCGAGCCGGGCGGCGAGGTCGAGGGTCGGTTCCAGGCCCTTGACCGGCGACGCCGTCACGGTGACGACGACGTCGCGCGGGATATGGGCGAGAACCTTGTCCTCGGTCGCCTTCGCGGGCAGCACCTCGTAGCGGACGCTCTCCAGCAGCGCCCTCAGCCCTGTCGCGCTCAACACCTACCCCGTCAGCTTCCGGGCGTCACGATGGCGGTAGTACGCGGCCTTCGACGGTGCGAGCGGCTCCTTGCCGAGGATCAGGTCGGCGGCCTTCTCGGCGATCATCATCACCGGGGCGTAGATGTTGCCGTTGGTCACGTAGGGCATCACCGACGCGTCGACCACACGCAGCCCCTCCACACCGTGCACCCGCATGCCGGCGGGGTCGACGACGGACATCTCGTCGGTGCCCATCTTGCAGGTGCAGGACGGATGCAGGGCGGTCTCGCCGTCCTTGGCCACCCACGCGAGGATCTCCTCGTCGGTCTCCACCGACGGTCCGGGCGAGATCTCCCCGCCGTTGTAGGCAGCGAGCGCGGGCTGGTTCAGGAGCTTGCGGGCGACCCTGATCGCCTCGACCCACTCACGGCGGTCCTGTTCGGTGGAGAGGTAGTTGAAGCGCAGCGCCGGGTGCTCGCGCGGGTCCCTGCTCCTGATCTTCACGGAGCCGATGGCATCGGAGTACATGGGGCCGACGTGCACCTGGTAGCCGTGGCCGCCGGCGGGCACGGAGCCGTCGTAGCGGACCGCGATGGGCAGGAAGTGGAACATCAGGTTGGGGTAGTCCACGTCCTCGTTGCTGCGCGCGAAGCCGCCGGCCTCGAAGTGGTTGGTGGCGGCCGGTCCCTTCCTGAACAGCCACTGCAGGCCGATGAAGGGGGCCCGCCACTTCGCCAGGTACGGCTGCATGGAGACGGGTTGCCTGCAGGCGTACTGGATGTACACCTCCAGGTGGTCCTGCATGTTCTCGCCGACGCCGGGGAGGTCGTGGACGATGTCGATACCGAGGGCGCGCAGTTCGTCGGCGTTGCCGACGCCGGAGAGCTGGAGAAGTTGCGGGGAGTTGATGGCTCCGCCGCAGAGGATGACCTCCTTGGCGCGGACCTGCTGGAGCGCGCCCCGGCCGCGCTGGTACTCGACGCCGACGGCGCGCTTGCCCTCGAAGAGGACACGGGTCACGAGGGTCCGGGTCCGGACGGTGAGGTTGGGCCGCTTCATCGCGGGCTTGAGGTAGGCCTTCGAGGCCGACAGCCGACGTCCGCGATGGACGTTGCGGTCGAACTTGGCGAAACCTTCCTGTCGATAGCCGTTGACATCGTCGGTGGGCGCGTAGCCCGCCTCCTCGGTGGCCTTGAGGAAGGCTCCGAACAACGGATTGGCCGCCGGGCCGCGCTCGAGGACGAGGGGGCCGTCGTGACCGCGGAACTCGTCGTCCGGGTCGGCCGCGAGGCAGTTCTCCATGCGCCGGAAGTACGGCAGACAGTGCGCGTAGTCCCAGGCGTCCATGCCCGGGTCGGCCGCCCAGCGCTCGTAGTCCATGGGGTTGCCGCGCTGGAAGATCATGCCGTTGATGCTGCTGGAGCCGCCCAGTACCTTGCCGCGGGCGTGGTAGACGCGCCGACCGCCCATGTGGGGTTCGGGCTCGGACTCGTACTTCCAGTCGTAGAACCGGCTGCCGATCGGGTAGGTCAGCGCCGCGGGCATGTGGATGAAGACATCCCACGGGTAGTCCGACCGGCCCGCCTCCAGTACCAGCACCCGGTTCGCCGGGTCCGCGGAGAGTCTGTTCGCCAGTGCGCTGCCGGCGGAACCGCCGCCGACGATGACGAAGTCGTACTGCAAGGGAGCCATAGTGCCTCGTCTCGCTCGCGCCGTAGATGTGCGAGGCATGCTAGACCCGGTCGCGCTATACGCACCAGGTTGCGAACAACGCAACTTCCGGGCCTTCATTTCAGCACGGTTACTTGCAGCTACGTTGTTTACTACGCGTATAGTTTCACTGTGAGCAACTACAGCCCTGACACAGAAACATCAAACTCGCAAACCGGCGGTGTGCAGTCGGTCGACCGCGCCATCAGCGTCCTGGAGATCCTCGCTCAGCGTGGCGAGGCGGGCGTCAGCGAGGTGGCGGGCGAGATCGACGTGCACAAGTCCACCGCCTTCCGACTGCTCGGCGCCCTGGAGGCGCGCGGTCTGGTGGAGCAGGCCGGTGAGCGCGGCAAGTACCGCCTCGGCTTCGGCATCGTCCGGCTGGCCGGCGCGGTCACGGACCGTATCGACATCACACAGCAGGGTCGCCCGGTGTGCGAGCGTCTCGCCGAGCAGCTCGGCGAGACCGTGAACATCGCCGTGATGCAGGAGCACTACGCGATCAACCTCTACCAGGTGCGCGGCCCCGGGGCGATCACCGCGCACAACTGGGTGGGCCAGCTCACCCCCCTGCACGCCACGTCCAGCGGCAAGATCCTGCTGGCGCACATGCCCGCCAAGGAGCGCGCCGCGCTGCTGACCTCCGCCGGTATGCAGAAGGTCACCCCGCGCACCATCACCGCGAAGACCAAGCTCGAGAAGAACCTCGCCGAGACCAGGGAACGGGGCTACTCCTTCACCCTCGAGGAGCTGGAGGTCGGTCTGCACGCGATGGCCGCCCCGGTGCGCAACAGGGACGGCGATGTCGTCGCGGCGCTCAGCGCCTCCGGGCCCGGCTACCGGCTGACCGAGGAGCGCATGCACGAGCTGTCCCCGGTGCTGATCAAGGGCGCCGATGAGATCAGCCACCGGATGGGCTATCTGGGCTGAATCATCCCTGAGGGGCACCCAGGCGCTCGTTCACCCAGTCGTGGAAGGCGCCGATGTGGTGCTCGCTGGGCACGAGCACGCCCCCCTTGGCGTACATACGGGAGCTCATCCCGGGCTGCGTGCGCTCGCAGGCGTCGAAGTCCTGCTGGTTGACGCGGTGGAAGAGTTCCACGGACCGGCTGACGTCCTTGCCGCTCTCGACGACGTGCGGCAGATACAGCCAGTCACACTCCACGATCGTGCGGTCCACCGACACCGGGTACATCCGGTGGAAGATCACGTGGTCGGGGACGAGGTTGATGAAGACCTGCGGCCGCACCGTGATCGCGTAGTAGCGGCGGTCCTGGTCGTCGGTGACCCCGGGAATGCGGTCCAGCCCTTCGGATCCGTCCACGGTGAAGCCCTGGACGTCCTCACCGAATTCGGCGCCGTGACCGACGTAGTACTGGGCGGCGTAACCGTCCGCGAACTCCGGCAGTACCTCGGTGAGTTCGGGGTGGATCGTGGCGCAGTGGTAGCACTCCATGAAGTTCTCGATGATGAGCTTCCAGTTGGCCTTCACGTCGTACGTGATACGGCGGCCCACCTGGAGGTCCTCGATGCCGTAGCGCTCGATCGACTCGACGTCGCCGAGGCGGGCGACGATCTCACCGATGACCTCCTCCTCGAAGGAGGGCGGGTTCTCGGCCAGGCAGACCCACACATAACCGAGCCATTCGCGCACGGCCACGTCGACCAGGCCGTACTCGGTGCGTCCGATGTCGGGCATCTTGGTGAGGTTGGGCGCGGCGACGAGCTTGCCGTTCAGGTCGTACGTCCAGGCGTGGTACGGGCATTGGAAGGCCCGCTTGACCTCGCCGGACTCCTCGGTGCACAGCTTGGCGCCGCGGTGCCGGCAGACGTTGAAGTAGGCACGGATCCCGTTGTCCCGGGCCCGGGTGACGAGGATGCTCTCGCGGCCCACGTCCACGGTGCGGAAGGCGCCGGGCTTCGCCAGGTCGGAGGCGCGCGCCGCGCAGAACCACATGGTCTCGAAGATGCGCTCCTGCTCCTGGGCGAAGATCTCCGGATCCGTGTAGGAGGGGCCGGGAAGGGTGGCGATCAGGCTGTCCGGCAGACTGGTCGAGGTCACGGTGCACTCCTCGGGAGAACGTCGTGGAGGGGTCATTCACGCGCCGGGAAGAGCGACTCCGGACGGCGTTGTGTATGGAGCAACGCTGCGTGCCATATGCAACCGCAGCATGAGATGCCGCTGGGGCGGTGTCAGGATGCGGGCGAGGTCAGGATGTGGCGGCGGCAAGCTGCTTGCGCCAGCGCATGAACAGTCGCGGCTGGTTCATCCCGAGCACGGCGACCGGGTCCCCGGCACGCCGGTAGACGGCCAGGACGTCGCGGTCGTCCGCGGCGCCCGCCTCGATGGTGACGCTGTCGGCGCCGGCCGCGTGACCGGCGAACTGGATCTTCACGCCGTACTGGTCGGACCAGAAGTACGGCGGCCGGGGCACACCCGGTTCCACCGCGCCCCCCGCCAGCAACGTGGCCACCGCGACGTCGGGGCGCTCGCGCGCGCCGGTCCAGTGCTCGATGCGGCGGTGGAAGCCCGCGCGCGGGTCGTACCAGTTGGCGCAGTCACCGACCGCGACCACGCCGGCCAGGCTCGTGCGGCCGTCCGCGCCGCACTTGACGCCGTCGTCGAGAGCGATGCCGGAGCCTTCCAGCCACTCGACGTTCGGACGGGCGCCCACGCCGACCACGACGAGGTCGGCGGGGATGCCGCGGCCGTCCTCCAGCAGGACGGCGTCGACCCGGGCCTCCCCGCTCAGCCCCTTGACCCCCACGCCGCACTCCACGCGTACGCCGTGGTCGGCGTGGAGGGCGGAGACGATGGCGCCCATGGTCTCGCCGAGCGATCCGGCCAGTGGCGTGGGAGCCGCCTCCACGACGGTGACGTCGAGCCCGAGGGCGTACGCGGTGGAGGCGACCTCGGCTCCGATGAAGCCTCCGCCGATCACCACCAGCCGTCCACCGCGGGCCAGTTCGTCCCGCAGGGCGCGGGCGTCGTCCAGGGTGCGCAGGGTGTGCACCCCGGCCAGCCCCTCGGAGCCGGGGAGGGTGCGTGCCGCGGCGCCCGTCGCGATGACGACCCCGTCGGCCCGCACCTGACGTCCGTCACCGAGCCGGACGACACGCCGTGCGTGGTCGAGTCCGGTGGCGCGGACGCCGAGCAGCCACTCCGCCCTCAGGTCCTCGCCGTCCGTCTCCAGCGCGAGTTCGGCTTCGCCGAGGGTGCCGGCCAGGAACTCCTTGGACAACGGGGGCCTGTCGTACGGGCGGTGAAGCTCGTCCCCGACGACGACCAGCCGGCCGTCGTAGCCCTGCTTGCGCAGCGAGCGCGCCGCCGACAGGCCGGCCAGCGAGGCGCCGACCACGGCGACCGTCCTCACGCGGGACCTCCGGCGAGCCGGGCCGAGATGCAGGGCGGCAGGTTGGGCGCCTCGGTGGACAGACGGACGTAGATCATGCCGTCGTCGACGACGACCTCGTGCGTCCGGACCGGAAGCTTGGCCGGCGGGGCGTCGACCGAACCGGTCCTCAGGTCGAACTTCGAAGCATGCAGCGGGCATTCCACCTCGCAGCCCTCCAGCCAGCCGTCGGCGAGCGACGCGTCCTGGTGGGTGCAGGTGTCGTCGATGGCGAAGAGTTCGCCGTCGTCAGTGTGGAACACCGAGACCGGCGGATCGATGTCGAGCCGGTGAGCCTCACCTCGCGGGAGATCCACGAGTCGGCACGCGGGAATCATCATGACACCTCGGGTGCGTATAGCGGAACGGATTGCGATAAGCGCAACGCCAGTCTGAGGTCGCCCAGAATGCTTGTCAAGGCATTCAGAGGCCACGAGGGACCGTTCATTTTGTTGCGCCACGAAAAACTCAACTCATATAGAACAACAGCAGCCCGCCGTATCGGCTCGCGATGACCGCGAGCCGGTACGGCGGGCGTACGAGGGCCGCCTGCGGGCGTCAGAAGCCTCGGTCGATCCACTCCTGGAGGTGCGGGGCCTCGGCGCCGACGGTGGTCGTGTCCCCGTGTCCGGTGTGCACGACGGTCTCCGCGGGCAGCGTGAGCAGCCGGTCCCGGATCGACTCGACGATGGTCGGGAAGTGGCTGTACGACCGTCCCGTTGCCCCTGGACCGCCGGCGAACAGCGTGTCGCCGCTGAAGAGCGCCGCGAGGGCCGGTGCGTACAGACATACCGCACCCGGGGCGTGGCCGGGCGTGTGCAGCACGGTCAGCTCGATTCCGGCCACCGAGATGCCCTGGCCGTCGGCCAGCTCGGCGTCCGGCGCCCGGTCGGGGTGGGTCTGCTTCCACAGCGGCAGGTCGTCCGGGTGGAGGAGGACCGGGGCACCCGTGCTCGCCGCGAGTTCGGGCGCGGCGTCGATGTGGTCGTTGTGGGCGTGCGTGCACACGATCGCGGTGAGGCGCCGGTCGCCGACCGCCCGGGCGATGGCGTCGGCGTCATGGGCGGCGTCGATGACGACGGCCTCGCGGTCGTCGCCGACGATCCAGACGTTGTTGTCGACGTCCCAGGTGCCGCCGTCCAGCGAGAAAGTCCCCGAGGTGACGAGGTGTTCGATGCGGGCGGCCATCAGAGGACCACCACCGAGCGCAGCACGTCGCCGTGGTGCATTCGCTCGAAGGCCTTCTCGACCTCGTCCAGCGCGATGGTCTCCGTGACGAAGGCGTCCAGGTCGAGCCGGCCCTGGAGGTAGAGGTCGATGAGCATCGGGAAGTCCCGGCTGGGGAGGCAGTCGCCGTACCAGGAGGACTTCAGCGAACCGCCCCGGCCGAAGACGTCCAGCAGTGGCAGTTCGAGCTTCATCTCCGGGGTGGGTACGCCGACCAGGACGACGGTGCCGGCGAGGTCGCGGGCGTAGAAGGCCTGCTGGTACGTCTCCGGGCGGCCGACCGCCTCGATGACGACGTCGGCGCCGTGGCCGCCGGTCAGCTCACGGATCGCCTCGACCGCGTCGGACTCCTTGGAGTTGACGGTGTGGGTCGCGCCCAGCTTCGAGGCCGTCTCCAGCTTGCGGTCGTCGATGTCGACCGCGATGACCTTCGCCGCGCCCGCCAGGTTCGCCCCGGCGATCGCGGCGGCCCCGACACCGCCGCAGCCGATGACGGCGACCGAGTCGCCCCGGCCGACGTTGCCGGTGTTGATGGCCGCGCCGATGCCCGCCATCACGCCGCACCCCAGCAGCCCGGCGGCGGCCGCGGAAGCGGTCGGGTCGACCTTGGTGCACTGCCCGGCCGCGACCAGCGTCTTCTCCGCGAAGGCGCCGACGCCCAGGGCCGGCGACAACTCGGTGCCGTCCAGCAAGGTCATCTTCTGCTTGGCGTTGTGGGTGTTGAAGCAGTACCACGACTCCCCGCGCAGACAGGCCCGGCACTGGCCGCACACCGCACGCCAGTTGAGGATCACGAAGTCGCCGGGTGCGACATCGGTGACCCCCTCCCCCACCGACTCCACGATGCCCGCGGCCTCATGGCCCAGCAGGAACGGGAAGTCGTCGTTGATGCCGCCCTCTCGATAGTGCAGATCGGTGTGACAGACCCCGCAGGCCTCGATCTTCACCAGCGCCTCACCCGGACCCGGGTCGGGCACGATGATCGTCTCCAGGCTGACGGGGGCGCCCTTGCCCCGCGCGACGACAGCACGGACCTGGTGCGTCATGGCCACTCCTCGGCTGGTTCGAGACTTGAAACTGATGTTGCTCATTACGGCACACATCTCATGTGCCGCAACACAGCATGGTTGAGCGCCGACTGAGGGTCAAGGAGCGCGACGAGGTTCCCTCAGCCGGGCCGGACCGCGGTCCGAGCAGCGAGAACGCCCGGCGGGGCCGTGGCCGACCAGGTCGGTGCCACGGCCCCGCCGGGCGAGGAGCCCTCCGGCCTCAGCGAGCTGCGGAGGAGGGGGACTGCGTCGGTTGCGACGACTCCTGGGACTGGGACTGCGCGTCCTCCGTGCCGTCGTTGCACGCGACGGGGCCGATGCGGAGTTCGAAGTCGCCGTCGTACTTCTCGTGGCCGGCGATGACAGCCGTTTCGATGGCCTCCTTGCCTATGCGCCCGCGGATGATGAGCGGGTCCTGGCGCAGATCGCGGGTGAGCGCGACACACAGACCGACCATCACCAGGGTGAAGGGGGCCGCCGCCAGGATGGTGAGGTTCTGCAGTCCGGTGAGCGCGTCACCCTTGCCGCCGCCGATGAGCAGCAAGTCCGTCCAGCAGGAGGTCCCCGAGTTCGAAGAAGGCGTCGCAGGCGGTCAGGCCGGTGCTCTCCAGAAGAGCCCCGGACCGGACCGCGTCAACGGTCACCCCACGACCGGGGCGGCGAACTGCCCGTTGAGCGCCCGGAAGGACGCCAGTCCGCACACCTTCCTCGATCCAGTGACGCCTGCCTGAGACGCTGCGTCTGCGTCTGCGTCTGCTTCGCGACGCTCGCGGATGATGATCTCTTCAGGTCACGCGCTGTGTGCGGGTGGCGCTGAGCAGCATCGCCACAGAATTTCGTCGATCACTTGTCGATGATCGCGGCACCGAGCGCAAGGCCGGGGCCGGGGCCCACGCCGGCCGTGCCGGGAGGCCATGTGCACCTGTTCCGGTAGGGCGGTGTCTCGGGGTCCTGGCAGCGTGAACGGGCGGTCCGGGGTTCAGGATGATCCGGTGCTGTAGCGGCTGAGCATGAGGGCGACGGCTTCGTCCACGATCGCTGCGTCGGTGGGGTTGGGCGGGACGAAGTCGGTCCGTACGAGTTGGGGCCACAGGAACTGGCTGCAGATCATGCCGAGGAACTGTTCGGCCACTTCGGATGCCGGCTGCGGCTGTCCGTCGGCCGAACGGAAGTCGAGTGTGCCGGCCTGTGCTTCGGCGTCGAGGTAGTCGCGGAGCCGGTCGAAGAAGGGTCCGCGGTCGATGGCGAAGCCGGTGCCGACGATGTCGGCGAGTTCCGGCATCTGGGGAAGTTCGGTGATGATGAGGCGGCACAGCGCCGCCGTGCCGGGCCGTGCGACCAGGCAGGCGTAGTCGCGGCCGATGTGGTCCAGACCGTACCGGGGATCACCGGGCGGGGGCGGTTCGGCGTACTCCACATCCAGCTGCCACTGTTCGGAGGTGACGGCCGCGAACAGCGCGGCCTTGGAGGGGTAGCGCTTGAAGAGGGTGCCGGTGGAGACGCGGGCCTCCTTGGCGATCTGGGCCAGGGAGGTCTTGTCGTATCCCCGGGCGAGGAAGAGGTCGCGGGCGGCGCGGATGATGCGCGCGCGGTTCTCCGCCTTGATCTGCGCGTGATACCCGGCCTGGCACGTATCGCCTCCGGTTTCCGCTCGGCCCGCCGCCGACATACCCACGCCCCTCGCCCCTCGCCCGTCTCGCGGCCGCGTCCTCGCTGTCAGAGGACGGTCTGGCCTCCGTCCAGGATAAGGTCCTGGCCGACAGCGAAGGCGGAGGCATCGGAGGCCAGGTACACCACGGCTTCCGCGACCTCCTCGGGCAGACCCATGCGTCCCAGCGGGATGGTGGAGCTGATCCCCTCCACCACCGCCGCCTGCACCGCGGGGTCCTCGATCCCGAGCTTGGAGGCGGAGTACAGCGGGGTGTCCACCGGCCCGGGGCTGACCGCGTTGAACCGGATGCCGTGCGAGGTGAGCAGGTCCGCGTTCCACGATCGCATCAAGGAGGAGACGGCCGCCTTCGTCGCTGCGTAGGCGTTCGAATGCCCGTAGCCGCCGTGCGCGCTGTTGGACGCATTGAGGATGACCGAGGACGGGTTGGCCAGCACGGGCACCAGGGCCTGGGTGAGGAAGAAGACGCTCTTGACGTTGATGTCGAAGAGCCGGTCGTAGCTGTCCTCCGTGTGGTCCTCGAACGGCCGCCAGTCCGAGACGCCGGCGTTCAGGAAAGCCACGTCCAGCTCCCCGAAGTGCTCACGCACCTGCTTGGCCAGGCCGCGCTGCGCATCGAGATCCCGTGCGTCGGCCTGCACCACCGGCACCTTCTCCCCGAGGATCTGCCGCGCCCTGTCGATGCTGGCCGGGGTCACGCCCGTGACCAGTACGTCGGCCCCCTCCGCGATGAAACGCTGGGCGGTCTCCAGACCGATCCCGCTCGTGCCGCCGGTGATGAGGGCGCGCTTGCCCGTAAGACGAGTCATGTTCGTTGGTCCTTACCGAGACGTAAGGTAAGTCGATGGACTCACCACCCGAAGGTAACCCTCGCACCCCCTGACGGCAAGTCGATCCACTTACCATTGGCCGGCCGGAGCGCTACGGCCATACCGCTGGGCGGCCATGCGAGCCCCGCAGCGCGTCCGCGGTCAGGAGGCCGTCCCCGCCCGACGACGCCTTCGAGCTGCGCGGGGCGCAGGCGGGTGCGTGCGGACAGGGGCGAGCCCTTGCGCAGGGCGCTGACGAGCGAGGGCTCGCCGTTCGCGGGGAAGCTCTTCACGGGGCCCGTCGCCGCCGGGGCAGCGGGGGCGACCTGAGACCCTGCCGTCAGCGGGTTCCCTGCCTCGCCACGCCGACCTGCCCGGGAAAGCCGGTGAAACTCGCGGGCCCGAGCACGCCGGCTGATCATCACAACGGGACACGACCGACGCGGCACACAGCGAGTGCGGCACGACACCGGTCCAGGCCTCAGCAGCGAGATGTCGGCGATTACGTCCCGCACGTCACGCGGCTGCAGCCTCGACAAAAGATCTTGGCGCCCGCTCGACTCCCATCGAAAAGAGGCCAATTGCCCGGGAGTCGCGGGCACGTTCGGGTGTAGCGGATAAAGCCGACGGAATCCCAGGTCGCGGCCCGTATCGCCCTCACCGGTGACCTGTTGAGGCTCGCCGGGTTGGAACCAGCCGTGACTGCACGACGGCCGGCAGCGGCGCGTATGGGATGACTCCGAAGCGGAGACGACGGACCGTGACGGCTTCACCACGCCGGGGAACACGACCCGAAGCGTGGACCGTCGCGGCTGCGGCGCTGGACACCACACTGCGCTACGAGGGCCGCGAACCCTGCGGCTGCGGCAAGGAACCCGATTCCCGCCCGAATCGGGACTCCTCGCGCCGGATGCTCGGACACGAAGACCCACAGGCACCCGCATGGCTGACGCGCCGCTCCACACCCTGCACACGACCAGAAGCCGCACACGCCCCCTGGCGCGACGGCACTCACCTCACTCGGCGGGCCTCAGACGAAAAGCGGGGCCGGGGATGCTCTCGATGTCTTCCGGCTGCACGGCGTGGCCCTGGTCGCAGCGGATCTGGGCGTCAACGTGCGCGCCGCATCCACGGTGCCTGGAGAGCATGGCCGGGCCCTCCGGGTCGGCGCTGTAGCGGTCGCCCCACTGCAGGAGCCCCATCACGGCCGGGACCAGATCCATGCCCTTGGGCGTGATCACGTACTTCGGCCGGCTCCGCGAGCCCGGCTCCTTGTAGGTCTCGGCGGCCAGGATCCCTTCCTCGACGAGCATCCGAAGTCGCGCCGCGAGGAGGTTGCGAGGACAGCCGAGGACGCGTTCGAACTCGCTGAAACGGGACGAGCCGTACCAGACCTCGCGCAGGATCAGGATCGTCCACTTCTCGCCCACGACCTCAAGGGTCCGGGCGATCGAGCAGTTCGACGTGTCCCGGTCGAGACGGGGGTCCACGCCGGCGTCCTGCAGAGCTTCGGTCGTTGCGTCCATGGGGTGATTCTAACCTCATCTGAGTTTACTTTTCTATACCCAGCCAGTAACGTCGCACCCGGCACATCAACCCGGCCGCACACGAGACACGGGCGCGCAGGGGGACCCGCCCGAGGAATCGCATCAGCCACCGAAACACCCGCGCAGAGAGGCGGCCGCCATGAAGGCATTCGTCGTCGAGAAGTACGGCAAGGACGGCGTCCGCGCCGCAGACGTACCCGAGCCCGCCGTCGGAGACCGTGACGTCCTGGTCAGAGTGAGCGCCGCCAGCATCAACCCGCTGGACAAAATGGTCCGCAACGGGGAGTTCAAGCAACTCCTGAAGTACAAGCGCCCGTTCGTGCTCGGCCACGACGTGGCGGGCGTCGTGACGCGGGTCGGCTCCGCCGTACGCGGCTTCGAGGTCGGCGACGAGGTCTACGCCCGTCCGCGCGACCTGCGGGTAGGAGGCTTCGCGGAGTTCATCGCGATCGACGCGGACGACGTCGCGCCCAAACCCGCCTCCCTCACCCTTCAGGAGGCAGCCGCGGTGCCGTTGGTGGCCCTGACCGCCTGGCAGATCCTCGTCGAGCGCGCGCACGTGAAGCCGGGGCAGAAGGTACTCGTCCACGCCGGTGCCGGAGGCCTCGGGTCGACGGTCATCCAGCTCGCCAAGCACCTCGGCGCCACGGTGGCGACCACCGCGAACCCCAGGAACGAGGAACTGGTCAGGAGCCTCGGCGCCGACCTCGTCGTCGACTACTCCAAGGAGGACTTCTCGAAGGTGCTGTCCGGCTACGACCTGGTGCTGGACTCCGTGGGCGGGGCGAACCTCGAGAAGTCGCTGACCGTGCTGAAGCCCGGCGGCCTGGCCGTCAGCGTCGTCGGCCCGCCCGACGCCGGTTTCGCCAAGCAACTCGGCGCCCCCGCCGTCCTGGGCCTGGTCATGAACACCCTCAGCCGCAAGATCCGCAAGCGGGCCAAGGCGCTGGGCGTGCGCTATGAGTTCTTCTTCATGCAGGCCAACGGCTCCCAGCTGCGCAAGCTCGGCGCCCTCTACGACAGCGGGAAACTCCGCCCCGTCATCGACAGCACCTTCCCCTTCGACCAGACGCTCGAAGCGATGGCGTACGTCGAGCAGGGCCGCACCAAGGCCGGCAAGGTCGTGGTCTCCATGGCGCCCGACAACGACTGAGACGCGGCCGGCAACAGACCCTCCCTGCCGGCACGGCCACCCAAAGGGGGCACGACACCGCCGCAGTCCAAAGGGCGCACACCGCCGCGGTCCAAAGGGCGCCTACGGTCGCGCAGAGCCGCAGTTGTAGAGGTGCGGTGCCATTCGGCACGCCGTTGCCTCCGGCACAGCGCGGGGCGCGGCACAGCGCGGGGCGCGGCACAGCGCGGGGCGCGGCACAGCGCGGGGCGCGGCACAGCGCGGGGCGCGGCACAGCGCGGGGCGCGTCTTTAGATGCCCGCGCCGAAATGTGCCCTGCCGCCTCAACCCCCGGCAGATCGTTCCCCCGCCACCGCTCGGTCCAGAACACGCGCAACCGCGACGACGGTGGCGCGCTGCCGCAGGGGTCGATGAGACCCGACTCTGTACGGACGCAGCCAGACCGCTCGCATCAGCGGCGCACCGGTTGCCATGGACCCCTATGACTGCCACATGGCTCCCGCCCCGGTCGAACATCTGCCGCGGCAGTCTGCGGGAGCCATACGCTCCCGATTCGCTGACGCGCGGCCCTCCCGCCTCCCCCGCACAAAGCAAGGCGATGTCGTGCTCACGGCGGACACGCTCAGGACGCCGGCGTCCCTCCGCCGAGCGACGCACGTTGCCAGGTGGGAGTGCGGTCCTTGTCGACCAGGGCGGCACGGACGCCCTCCAGGAAGTCCGGCGTGCGGATGGTCGTGCGCGTGAGGGCGAGTTCGGCGTCGAGGCATTCGCGCAATGTGCGCTGTCTGCCTCGGGCCAGCAGGGCGTGAGTGATCTCCAAGCTCTGCGGCGAGGCGGACTCCAGGGCACCCAACGCGGCTGCCGCCCAAGGGGTGTCGAGGTGACGCAGGCGCTTCTCGATCTCGCCGGGGGTCGGCGCACCGAAAGCCCAGTCCACGTCCCCGCGAACCTCCGCCAATCTGCTCTCCGCCACCGGGGAACGGCCGGCGAGACGGTTCAGGACGACGTCCACCGGCTCATCGGGGCTGTCGGCCAGGGCGTCCACCACCGTGTCCAGCAGGTCCGCGGAAACGAAATGCGTGGCCAGCCCCGCGTACAAGGCATCGGCCGCGTCGATCCGCTGCCCGGTCAGCCCCAGGTACATGCCGATCGAGCCGGGCAGTCTCGGCAGAAAGTAGCTCGCCCCGATGTCCGGGAAGAACCCGATCCCGGTCTCGGGCATCGCCAGCACCGCGCGTTCGGTGACGACACGGAAGCCACCATGGACGGACAGCCCCAGACCGCCGCCCATGCACAAACCGTCGATGAGCGACACGACCGGCACGGGATACTCGGCGATCCGGGCGTTGAGCCGGTACTCGGAGGCGAAGAACCGCTCACTGGCCTCGGCATCGCCCGCGAGGCTGTACTCGCGGATCGTCCGGATGTCCCCACCGGCGCAGAACGCCTTCGTGCTGGTGCTGGCGAGCACCACGGCGGACAGCGGCGCGTGCTCCCACGAGGCGAGCGCACGGTCGATAGCGGAGACCATGTCTGTGGTCAGGGCGTTGAGCGCCCTGGGCCGGTTCAACAGGATGCGGCCGACGCCCCGGTGGACGTGGGCGAGAATCTCGACCCCAGCGGTATCAGGCATGGCTCGTCATCTCGTCCCCGCGGACCTGGCTGTCGTGGCCATCATGTTCCTTAACTCGCCGTCGATGAGCCGTGGGCTTGAGGGACAGGCACCTCAAGCTCCTCGCACACGGCGCGGAGCGCCTCGACGAGCTTACCGGCGGCCACGGCGGGGCTGCGGCACCGCCTTCGCCCCCCGCCCTGGGACGCGTTCGCCGCCGGCACCCCAGGCTCCAGGTCGAACTCATCAGCGCGACACGGCAGCTCACCCTGCGCCCATCCGGTTTCGATCTTGCTCTCGCCGTCGGCGTTCCCTCCAGCAGCCGCCAGCCCATCCCCGATGCCCCGAAGGGCTTCCTCGCACCCATGAGGGTGATCTCGTGATCTCACCGCATCTGAGTTTACTTTCATATACTCAGCCAGTAGCGTCATGACCGGCACATCGACCCGGCTGCCGCAGGGGAACCCAGCACGGCACCCGCCCGAGAAGGAGCACCACCATGGGAGCAAGCCCAGAGGCACACGAGTTCGCGGAGTTCCTCGCGAGTGTGAGCGCGAAGTCGTCGACACCGGGCCTCGACCTGGTTGTCATCCGTGACATCGTCGACTCGAACCACAAGGCGTCGACCGAGCCGGAAGGCGTCACCTACGCCGAAGTGGACGCGGGCGGCGTCCCCGCCCTGTGGGCCATCCCCGAGGGCGCCGATCCCGAACGCGCGCTGCTGCACTTCCACTTCGGCGGGTCCGTCACCGCCTCCATGCACTCCGACCGCAAGGCCGCGGGTCATATCGCGAAGGCGGCCGGCGCCCGCTCGCTGGTCGTGGACTTCCGGCTGGCGCCCGAACACCCCTATCCGGCGCAGCTCGACGACGCCGAGTCCGCCTACCGGTGGCTGCTCGCGCAGGGCTACGAGCCGCAGAACATCGGCAGCACCGGCCACTCGATCGGCGGCACCCTGGCGGTGATGCTGCCGCTGCGCCTGCTCGCCAAGGGCGAGGCCACGCCCGGCGCGATCGTCAGCGTCTCCCCCTGGGCCGACCTCACGCTCCAGAACCCGGCAGTGGACGCCAACGAGTCGAACGACAAGATGCTCAGCCGTGGCACGCTGGAGCTCTTCAGGGGCGCCTGGCTGCAGGACCCCGCCGTGGACTTCACCGACCCGCAGATCAGCCTCGTGAACGCCGACCTGACCGGCCTGCCGCCCACGCTCGTCTACTACGGTGAGTACGAGGCCCTCGCCGACGACGGCGCCCAGCTCGGCCGCCGCCTCGCGGACTTCAAGGTCACCACCGAGACCCACGCGATGCCCGAAGGGCAGCATTCGTTCGTCCTGGGCGCCGGACGCGTACCCGAGGTGGACCAGGCCATCGAACAGATGGGCCAGTGGCTCCGCAACCACCTCGGCGCGTGAGCGAAAGCCGCGCCTGACGCCGGGTCTGCCCGCTCGTCCGCCGCGCCACCGCGATGCCGGTGACCGGTCCTCCGGTCAGCGGCATCCTGCTCGACCACGCCGACCGGCATACGGCATACGGCACGTGTGTCCGACACCGTTCCGCACGCAACCACACCACCTCCCGATGCCACAAAGGAGCGCTCGATGGGAACGTACGAGGATGTCTTCCGTGCCAGTACCGAGGACCCGGAGCGCTTCTGGCTGCAGGCGGCGGAAAGCATCGACTGGGATGTCGCTCCGCACCGCGCCTCGACTCCTCGGGCACGCCCTTCTACCGCCGACTCCCCCACGGACAGCTCAACGTCTGCTTCAACGCACTCGGCCGGCACGTCGAGGCCGGCCGGGGTGACCAGCCCGCACCCGTCCACGTGGGCCCGGGCGAGACCATGTTCACCCTCCCCCACCGCCTTCCGAGCCATCCGCAAGGAGGACCCGAAGGGAACGCTCACCGCCGACTACGATCTGACCGGCCTACGACACCTCTTCCTCGCCGGCGAGCGCCTCGCCCCCGAGACCTACCACTGGGCGAGCGCGCTGCTGGGCATCCCGGTGATCGACCACTGCTGGCAGACCGAGACCGGCTGGCCCATCGTCGCCAACCCGGTCGGCATCGAGAGCGCTCCCCTCAAACCCGGCTCCTCCACCCGTCCGCTCCCGGGCTGGGATGTTCCTGCCCTCGACCCCTCGGGCGAGCCCGTACCCGCGGACGTCGACGGCGCCATCATGGTGAAGCTCCCCCTACCGCCCGCCGCATCGCCCGCCCTCTGGAACGACGACGACCGCTACGTCGCCTCCTGCCTCTCCGCCTACGACGGCTACTACCTCACCAGTGACAGCGGCCACACCGACGACGCCGGCTACATCTTCGTCATGGGCCGCACCGACGACGCAATCAACGTCGCCGGACACCGACTGTCCACCGGCAGCATGGAGGAGGCCCGGCCGCCCTTCCCGACGTCGCCGAATGCGCCGTCTTCGGCGTGGCCGACGAACTGGGAGGCCAGATCCCGCGCGGCTTCGTCGTCCTGAAAGCCGGCATCAGCCGCGACGCGACCGAGGTCGAGGCCGAACTCGTCCAGCTCGTACGCGAGCACATCGGCGCCGTCGCCCCCTCAAAGACGTCACGATCGTGGCAGCCCTGCCCCAGCCCCCCTCCGGAGCGAACCTCCGCAAACGATGCGCGGCATCGCCGACGGCCACGACGAACCCACCCCCTCCACCGTCGACGAACCCGACGTCATCGAAACCTGCGCCCGGTTCTCCGCCGCGCCGGACACACGCCGGGCAAGGCTGTCCCAGGACATGAAGAACCACGGGGAGCACGTTCCACACCGACGGACGCCGGCGCCGATCACTTCGCAGGCGGTGGACAGTCCTGCGACCCTCCGACGGACCGGCCAGGCGGCCTCGGAGGGCTGTCCGGACCCGGCGCCCGACGCAGGGCGGACACACACCTGTCCGGAAGGCTCGGAGCCGGCTCGCCCACCGGGGGCGCCGAAGACGTGGCGCACGCCGACCGCGGCGATACGGTCCAGCAGATATCCGCTGACGGTGGACAGGGGTTCCTGACTCATGAGGTCCTTGCCTTCTGGAAGCGTTCAGCCCAGCAGGGGCAGCTTTCCGACGATCTTGGAAACGCGGTTGCGGGGGCCGACGATGCTGACCGCGCAGTAGTCCAGCTCGGCGCTGTCGGTGTTCGCCACGGATGCGGCGTAGTCGGTGTAGACGAGGGTGTGCTGGGCGCTGGCGGGCATGTCGGCGACGAAGGTGTCGGCGTACGAGGCCGCTTTCTCGCGAATGGCACGCAACACGGCCGGATCGGCGGCGAGTACAGAGCAGCCCACCCAGGGCAGTGCCGGGTGGACGGACCCCGTCGCGTCGGAGATGTCCGCCCCGAGCAGGCCGGGAACTCGGGCCACGGTCGGAGCCGCAGCGCAGACCGCGGCGTTTGCGGCGCGGCCCGGGGCTCTTTTCATGGCCATGGACGAACTTGATACGGCGATTTTGCGGGAATTGCAGTCGGATGCACGGAAGACCAACCGGGAGGTAGCCGCAGCAGTCGGCGTGTCCCCGACGACGGCGCTCGACCGTACGCGGGCTCTGCGCCGACGGGGAATCATCCGTGGCGCGATCCTCGACGTGGACCTCACCGCGATCGGGCGCCCCGTTCAGGCACTCATCGCCGTGCGCGTCCGACCACCGTCCCGCCCGGTGATCGAGAGTTTCCGCAACTGGGCCATGGGCCTGCCGGACATTCTCGGCGTCTTCGTCACCACCGGCACCGAGGACTTCGTCCTGCACGTCGCCGTTCCTGACAACACCAGTCTTTACGCCTTCGTCATCGACCGCCTCACCGAACGTCCGGAGGTCGCCGATGTGCGCACCTCGATCGTCTACGAGTACCTCACCAACAACCGCATCACCCCAGCGCACGGCACCGGCTCTTCGTCAGAGAATGTCTGACGAACGGCGTCTCCAGCGGACGCAGGCATCGGCGGCGGCACGGCAACGACGAGGCCGCCAACCGCCCTGCATACACGGCCATGTTCAACACCGTGAGCCGACGTTCCGACGATCCACGGCGCCAACGGCTACCTGGTGCACCAGTTCCTGGCCACCAACACCAACCAGCGCACCGACCGGCACGGCGGCTCCACCGGACAACCACATCCGCTTCGCCGTGGACGTCGCCACCGCCGTGGCCGACGAGATCGGAGCGGTCCGCACCGGCATCCGGATCTCTCCCCCCAGTTACCGTTTCGTGGCTCCGCAATGGGGCCTCCGGCCTTCCGGTCCGGCATGACTCCCCCTCCTGTTGTTGATGATCCGGGGGGGGTGGTGTCACCGGGTCCGAAGACATTGGCGGACCGCTGGTGAGGGGCTTGAGCACTGGTTTCACCCGAGCCGGAAGAGCTCTCCGTAACGTGGTTGTGGCAGCTCGGTGCCCTGGCAAGGCCGGACGAAAGCGTGATGGAGGGGCCTGCACGTGATCGATACCGGCGGCATCGACGTCTTCCTCGGCCTGGACGTCGGCAAGGGCGAACACCACGCCACCGCCGTCACCCCGGCCGGGAAGAAGGCCTTCGACAGGCGCCTGCCCCATCCTCACCCACGAGCAGGCGGCACCACCTTGACGAGAGCGATAGGGCCCCCGGCCCGGTCCACATCGACGGCAGACGAGCAGGGACCCAGACGAACTTGCGCGACACAGCTCCTGACGCCCCATCGAGGGAAGCGCTTCGACGCGCAACTTTTCGAAACTCGATGCGGATTCCATGCGGGATCAGCCCGTTCTCTCGGCGTCAGGTTGCGCTAGGCTCCCGCAGCGTGTCGAAGCGCTTCGACGATGGGCGTCGTCGACATGGGGGGGCAGGGCCTTTTCGACTCAATGGAGAGTTATATGCCGAGTTCAGCCGGTTTCACTCGCCGTCAGGTCATGACGACCTCCGCGGCCCTCGCCGTCACGGCGTTGTCCGTCCCGACGGCCGCCCAGGCCGCTGCCCGGTCCACTGGTTCCGCCGCGTCGGCGTCCGCGATGGATGTGGTCGCGGACATGCAGCCCGGCTGGAATCTGGGCAACAGCTTCGAGGCCATCGGCGCCGACGAGACGGCGTGGGGCAACCCGCGGGTGACCCGGGCGTTCTTCCGCAGGCTGAAGGCGCAGGGTTTCAAAAGCATCCGGATCCCGGTGACCTGGGGCCAGCACGAGGGCCCGGCTCCGACCTACACCCTCGACCCGGTGTTCCTGGCCAGGCTCAAGCAGGTGGTCGAGTGGGCCCTGGCCGATGGCTTTTACGTTCTGATCAACATGCACGGCGACGCCTGGCAGTGGATGCCGAACCTGCCGACCCAGCATGACGCGGTCCTGGCCCAGTACACGGCCACCTGGCAGCAGATCGCCGCCGCCTTCCGGGACGAGCCGCGCCGACTTCTCTTCGAGAGCGTCAACGAGCCCTTCTTCAACGGCAGTTCCGGCGACGAGCAGAACGCCGTTCTGATGAACGAGCTCAACACGACCTTCCACTCCGTCGTGCGCGCGACCGGCGGAAACAATGCCGACCGGCTGCTTGTCATGCCGACCCTGGGGGACACCCCGGACCAGGCCAAGATCGACACCCTGCTCGCCACCTTCGCCGCGCTCGACGACCCGAACCTGGTGGCCTCGATCCACTACTACAGCTTCTGGCCCTTCAGCGTGAACCTCGCCGGCTACACGACCTTCAACGCGACCACCCAGCAGGACCTGACCGACACGTTCGACCTGCTGCACAGGTCTTTCGTGGCCAAGGGGATCCCGGTCGTCGTCGGTGAGTACGGGCTGCTCGGCTGGGACTCCGGCCCCGGCACGGTCGAACAGGGTGAGACGCTCAAGTATCTCGAGTATCTCGGCTACTACGCGCGCCACCGGGGCCTGACCACGATGCTGTGGGACAACGGCAGCCGCTTCAACCGCCGCACCATGCAATGGAACGACCCGAGCCTCTACGCGCAGATACGTTCGAGCTGGAGCGAGCGCTCCGGCACCGCGTCCGCCGATCAGCTCTTCGTGCCCAAGGGCAAGACCCCGACGGACGCGACGATCACGCTGAACCTCAACGGCACCGGACTCAAGGGGATCGATGTCGGCAGCCGCTCCCTGGTGCGGGGCGTGGACTACACCGTCAGCGGCAGCACGCTGACGATCGCGGCGGCCACGCTCGGCCGGCTGACCGCGTCGCAGGAGCACGGGACCAACGCCGTCCTGTCCCTCCGGTTCACGCAGGGAATTCCCTGGGCCGTCAACGTCATCACCTATGACAAGCCGGTACTGACGAGCGCGACCGGCACGACGGCCTCGCTGGTGATACCCACCGCGTTCAACGGCGACAAGCTGGCGACCATGGAAGCCGTCTACGCCGACGGCACCGCCGCCGGTCCGCAGTCCTGGACGACGTACAAGCAGTTCAACGTTGCCTTCACACTCGACTACACCGCGGGCACGATCACCTTGCCGACCGCGTTCTTCGACGAGGTCACCGACGGCTCCGCCGTGACCCTCACCTTCCACTTCTGGAGCGGGGCGATCTTGACGTACACGCTGACCAGGTCCGGCACCGCGGTCACCGGCACCTCAGCCTGAAAGCGGGTCCATCAGTACGGTCCTCGAAATCCGGGACGGCCGACGAAGACGCGGCATGCGCTGAACCGTCCCCCGGATCCGCGCCCCGCCCACCGGGGCGCAGAAGTCGCGCAGGTTCTCCGGGCGTGGGCGCGGGCGAGGTTCGTCGGGCCGGCTGGTGGTACTGGGTGCGGCTACCAGGCGGCCAGTGAGCCGTCGGTGTTGCGCCAGACGGGATTGCGCCAGCGGTGGCCGCGTTCGGCGGCGGCGCGGACCGCGTCCTCGTCGATGGTGATGCCGAGACCGGGTGCTGTCGGGCGGTCGATGTAGCCGTCGCGGAACGTGAAGGGCGTGGTGTCGGCGAGGTAGTCCAGCAGGCCGCTGCTGTCGCCGTAGCCGATGCCCAGTGCCTGTTCCTGGATGAGGAAGTTGGGGATGGCGAAGTCGAGTTGGAGGCTGGCGGCGAGGGCGATCGGGCCGAGCGGGCAGTGCGGTGCCACCAGGACGTCGTACGTTTCCGCCATCGCGGCGATGCGACGGGTCTCGGAGATGCCGCCGGCGTGGCTGATGTCGGGCTGGGCCACGGCGATGCCGTCGGAGAGCACCGAGCGGAAGTCCCAGCGGGAGTAGAGCCGTTCGCCGGTGGCGATGGGGATGGAGGTGGAGCGCGCCACGGCGCCGAGATCCTGGGAGAACTCCGGTAGTACGGGCTCTTCGACGAAGAGCGGCAGGAGCGGCTCCAGGAAGGGCAGGACGCGGCGGGACATCGCCCCGCTGAACCGGCCGTGGAAGTCCAGCGCCAGGTCACGGTCCGGCCCGATGGCCTCGCGGACCGCGGTCACGCCGGCCACGATGGCGTCGATCGCGGCGGGCGTGGCGAGGGGCTCCAGCTGGCCGCAGGGGTTGAGCTTGACCGCGGTCATGCCCTTGGCGACCTGCGCGGCGGCCGACTCGGCCAGTTCCTCGGGGGTTTCGCCGCCGACCCAGCCGTAGACACGCACCCGGTCGCGGACGTGGCCGCCGAGCAGCTGGTGGACCGGGACGCCGTGGGTCTTGCCCGCGATGTCCCACAGCGCCTGGTCGATTCCGGCCAGGGCGCTGCTGAGGACGACTCCGCCACGGTAGAAGCCGCTCTTGGCGAGCACCTGCCAGTGCTCCTCGATGCGGGCCGGATCCTGGCCGAGGAGGTAGTCGAACATCTCCTCGACGCAGCGTGCGACGGTGTGGGCCTTGCCCTCGACTATGGGCTCCCCCCAGCCGGAGATGCCCTCGTCGGTGTCGACGCGGAGGAAGAGCCAGCGCGGTTCGACGAGGAAGAGCTCGTATCCAGTGATCTTCATGGGAGGGACCTCCGGGTCCGGTGCGGTGTACGGCCTGATGCGGGGCCGGGGCTCGGTGAGGGGTGAGTCGGTCGTGAGCGGAGTGAGCCAGAGGGGCGTTGCCCGCCTGGTGGCGCGGGAGAGGCGTCGGAAGGGGGGTGGAGGGCCGTTGCGGGCGGGCCGGGGTGGAGTTGCGGTGGTGCCGGGGCACTCCCGCAGCGGGCAGGACGGGTCTTCGCCCGGAACGCTTCGCGCGGAACGGGTACGGACGGTGGCCTACTCCTGGGAGCTGATGCTGCGGCCTCCGTCCACGAGCAGGTTCTGGCCGGTGACGAAAGCGGCGTCCTCGGAGGCGAGGAAGGCCACGGCGGCGGCGATGTCCTCGGGGACTCCGAGCCTGCCGGCGGGGGTGCGCGCGGCGGTCTGCGCCTTGTACTCGTCGGGCGCCTCGGCCCACAAGGCGGTGACCACGGCTCCGGGAAGGACGGAGTTGAACCTGATCTGGCCTGCGTACTCGACGGCCAGCTGGCGTACCAGGGCGTCGATCCCGCCTTTGGCGGCCGCGTACGCGGGGAAGCCCTTGAAGCCGATGACCGCGTGCACGGACGAGGTGATCACCACCGCACCGCCGGCCGTTCTCAGCAGGGGCACTGCGGCCCGGACACCGTAGAACACGGAGTCGAGGGAGAGCCTCAGCTGGTCGTGCCAGCCGGTGTCGTCCAGTTCGTGGGCCGCCGCGGGCAGGTTCCGGCCGGCGTTGAGATGGAGCACGTCCAGGCGTCCCGTCCAGGACCCGGCCTCGGCGACGGCCGCGGCCCACTCCCCCGGCGAGGTGACATCGAGGCGCCGGTCCCGCGCCCGCCCTCCCCCGGCGCGGACCTCCTCGGCCACGCGCCGGGCGCCTTCGGCGTCCACGTCGGTGACCATGACGGAGGCGCCCTCCGCCGCCAGCCTGTGGGCGGTGGCCGCCCCGATACCGGAGGCGGCCGCGGTGAGCAGGGCCGTACGGCCGGTGAAGCGCGCCGGTGCGGCGACGGTCATGGCGTTGCTCCTGGTTCTGCCGGTCTGGCCGTGGAGCCGCGCAGCACGAGCTGCGGCTCAGTCGGTACGACGACGTCTCCTGTCTGCCTGCCCTCGATGGTGGCCACCAGGGCATCCACCGCGGCGGTTCCCAGCTCGTGCAGGGGCATCGCGACGGTGGTCAGCGGAGGATTGAGATGCGCGGCCACGGGCAGGTCGTCGTTGCCGACCACGGAGACGTCTTCCGGGATTCTGAGGCCGAGGTCCCTGATCGCGGCCATGGCGCCTATCGCCTGCGCGAGCGAGCTGGTGTAGAGCGCGGTGACGGGTGGCCGCCCGTCCCCGTCGGCGGGGCGCAGCAGTTCCCGCGCGGCGGACCCGCCCCCGTCCTCGGTGAAGTCCCCGGACGCGACGGGCGCCGCGTCCAGCCCGAGTTCGTCTGCGTGCTCGAGGAAAGCCCGCTTGCGGACCTCGCTGGGGGTGATCCCGGGGGGACCCGCGATGTGGCCGACCCTGCGGTGACCGAGGTCGTACAGGTGGTCGAGTGCCGTCACGCTGGAGCGGGCGACGTCCATGGTCACGTTGCGCCCCGATCCCTCGACCGAGCGGTTCAGGAAGACATGAGGGACCGCACTGCGGCTCAGCGCGTCCAGCAGGGGGTGCCCCGGGCGGGCCGAGGCGATGAGCAGTCCGTCGACCCTGCCTTCCTGGACCAGGTCGTGGAAGGACTCGTCGGCCTCCTGCCCGTCGAAGTCCTCGGCCAGCAGGGAGAGATAGCCCAGCTCACGGGCCCGCTGGTAGGCACCTCGGGCAATGGTGACGTACGTGGGGTTGGCGAGCGCGGGGATCAGCAGAGCCAGCGCGTGGGTGTTGGCGCCGGCCAGCGCCCGAGCCCCGGAGTGCGGCCGGTAACCGAGCGCCTCAGCGGCCTCATGGACACGCCGACGCGTCTCCGGCCGTACGGACAGGTCCTGGCGGCCGTTGAGCACCTTGGACACGGTGGCCTTGGAGACCCCGGCCGCGTGTGCCACATCCACGAGCTTGACCCGGACGGACTGTTCCGGCACGTGCTCCCCCTCTTCGGTGGGCGTCGTCCTGGTCCGCCGTGCGGAAACCGGAGTGACTTGTTCTGGCCTCTTGACACCTTCTGGAAACGCAACTTAACGTTCGCGAAAGTTTCAGTCAACCGGTTTCCTCAGACGGAAATAAGCGATAAGTCTGAGGAGAACCCATGAAACCGGTCATACTGAAATAGCTAGATGTCGGCCATAGTTGACTCCACGTCAGCGATGGCCGAGGAGTCACCATCGGACTCACCGCGTACGCGACCACCGTCGCACTCGCGGCCCCCTGCCACCCGTGTGCGCACTGTCCACGCAGACATATGCGCCTGATTCAGGGCATATCGCACCACTCCCGAGCAAGCCGTCGCACCACCGGCCACCATGCTCGCCCGTATCGCTTCTCGCGGCAGCCCCTCATGCCGCCATGGACTCCGCCCCACGTCCCGCAGCCCTCGTACGTCCCGCAACCGCGCACCTCTCGCGACCGGGCACGTCCCGCCACGAAAGGCACTCAGCATGCCCATGTCAACATCCCTCGACAGACGGCGCTTCCTCGCCCTCTCCGCCGGAACCGCGCTCGCCTCGACCGGTCTGTCCGCCTGCGCCGGCGCTGCCGGCACCGGCACGAGCGGCTCCGGGAGCGGCAAGACGACGCTCACCGTGATGACGGTCGAGGACGAAAGGAAGGCCCTCAAGGACGCCGAAGAGGCGCTGGGGATGAACATCAACGTCATCCTCTGGGACCCCACCAAGCTCAACGCCATGCTGGCCGCCAAGAACCCGCCGGACGTCGTCCGCGGCTTCGGCGCCACCGAGACCCCGTACTTCGCCGCCCGCGGCCTGATGACGGACCTGGACCCGTACTTCGCCAAGAGCTCGGCGCTGAAGGTCTCCGACCTCGACCCCGTCAACGACGTGTGGCGCTACGACGGCAAGAAGCAGGGTGCCGGACCGCGCTACGGCATGGCGAAGGACTACTCCCAGGACTCCATGTTCTGGTACCGCACCGACCTCTTCGAGGCCGCCAAGCTGGACGCCCCGAGCGCGACCGAGCCGATCTCCTACGACGAGTGGCTGGACCTGGGCAAGAAGCTGGTCAAGCGCCGCCTGGGCAAGGTGAAGGTGTACGGCCTGAACGCCACCGGCATGGGTGTCTTCCCGCAGCTCATGGGGATGACCGCGTCGGCCGGCGGCACCCTGTTCGCCGAGGACCTGGCCACGGTGGACTTCTCCTCCCCCGAGGCGCTCAAGGCGCTGCGGTGGTACCTGGACTACGCCAAGGCCGACATAGGCCCGAACGTCGTCAACCCCAACCCGGACGGCTGGGACGGCCCCACCTACCAGGCCAACCGGATGGCGATGAGCTGCAACGGCTACTGGTTCGGCGGACTGATCGGCGCCGACGCCAAGCTCGCCAAGGTCTCCCGCTTCGCGCCCGCGCCGCAGTTCGGCGGCGACCGCGTCAGCTCCTGCTTCGGCGCCACCGGCTTCTGGATCCCGAGGGACGCCAAGAACAAGGACGCGTCCTGGAAGTTCTTCGAGTGGTACTTCGGCGGCAAGCCCGCCCAGGAGCGCGCGGCCAGCGGCTGGGGCATCCCCTCGCTGAAGTCGCTGCGCGCGAACATGCCGCAGACCAACGCCTTCCAGAAGCAGGCCTTCCGGGTGCAGGAGCAGGAACTGCCGCACTTCTCCGTCCTCAGCTTCACCCCGTACGCCCAGCAGGCCGCCCTGGAGGGCGTGCTCAGCAAGGTCCTGCCGGGCGCCGTGAAGTCCGGGACGTCGGCGGGCAAGGTCGCCGACACGCTCAACTCCCGGATGAACGAGCAGCTCGCCCAGGGCAAGGAGCTCGTGGGGTGAGTACCGGACAGATCACCGCGCCGGGTGCGCCGTCCCCCTCCGGGGAGACGGCCGCCCGGCCCGGGCCCCGCAGCCACGCGCGCGCCGGCCGCCGGCGCACCTCCCTGACCACGCGCCGGGCCATCTCCTTCTACGTGTTCGCCGGACCCTGGTTGCTGGGCTTCCTCACCCTGACGGCCTTTCCGCTCGGCTACGCGCTGTGGCTGAGCCTGACCAACTCCGACGGACTGTCGAACAACTCCCGCTTCGTCGGCCTGGACAACTACCGGGAGGTCCTGACCGACCCGGAGACGCTGTCCTCCCTGGCCCGCACCGGCATCTTCACCGCGATCACCGTGCCGCTCAGCATCGCGGCCGGACTGCTGCTCGCGGTGCTGGTCAACCAGCCGATCCGGGCCCGCGGGGTGTTCCGCACCCTGCTCTACCTGCCCGCGGTCGTGCCGCCGGTCGGCGCCGCCCTCACCTTCAAGCTGATCTTCGACCGGGACTCGGGCGCCGCCAACGGCGTCCTCGACGCCCTGAACATCAACGGCGTCAGCTGGCTGATGGATCCCTACGCCCGCTGGGTCCTGATCACCCTGATGCTGTGGGGCTGCGGCAACGCCATGATCATCTCGCTGGCGGGGCTCCAGGACATCCCCAAGGAGCTCCACGAGGCCGCCCGCATGGACGGGGCGAACGCCTGGCAGTCCTTCTTCAAGATCACCGTCCCGATGCTGTCCCCGGTGCTGTTCTTCCAGGTCATCACCGGCATCATCGCCGCCGTACAGAGCTTCCTGCCGCTGCTGATCTCCCTCGATCCCACCCCCAGGGGCGTCTCGGCCGTCCCCGAGGGCAACTACCTGTTCATGATCCACGTGTTCGCCCAGTACTTCGCCAACGGCCGCTACGGATACGCCTCGGCGATGCTCTGGGTGCTGTTCCTGATCATCGTCGCGATCACCTTCCTCGTCTTCAGGCTCAGCAAGGGCGCGGTCTTCTACTCCGTCGCCCCGGAGCCGGACAAGCCCTCTCGGCCGCGCACGATCGGAGGCAAGTGATGGTGTTCCCCCGCAGAAGTGCCGTCTACGTGTTGCTGGTCGGCGCCGTCGTCCTCTTCCTCGGTCCGTTCGCCTGGCTGCTGGACACCGCTCTGAAGGCTCCCTCCGAGCTGCGCGCGCTGCCCATCCACTGGTGGCCGCACGACCCCGGTCTTGCCAACTTCCGGGACGCACTGACCCATATCGACTACCTCGGCTATGCCCGCAACTCCCTGACGATCGCCACCCTTTACGCCGTCCTGGTCACCTTGGCCTCGGCGTGGGCCGGCTACGGCTTCGCCCGTCTCCAGGCGCCCGGCAAGCGGCTGATCTTCTCGGTCCTGCTGTCGACGATGATGCTGCCGCAGGTCCTCACCCTCATCCCGACCTATCTGCTGTTCGCCAAGATCCACCTCACCAACACCTATGTGCCGTGGGTCCTGTGGGGCCTGTGCGGCGCCCCGTACCTGATCTTCCTGTTCCGGCAGTTCTTCTCGAACATGCCCAAGGAGCTGGAGGAGGCCGCGATCGTGGACGGCTGCGGGCAGATCCGCATCTTCTGGCGGATCTTCCTGCCGCAGTCCTGGCCGGTCATCGCCACCAGCCTGATCCTCTCCTTCAGCTGGACCTGGGGCGACTACATCGCGCCCGCCCTGCTGCTGGACGACGCCCACACCACGCTCGCGGTCAAGCTCGCCTACGGCTACGTCAACGCGCACGGCTCGCCGCTGCCGAACCTGGTCGCCGCGGGCGCCGTGATGTACGTCATCCCGGTGCTGGCGTTGTTCCTCATCGTGCAGCGGGGCTTCGTCACCGGCTCCGCCACCTCCGGGCTCAAGTGATCCCCCCGCACCGACGCAGGCGCTGATCCGCCCGGCCCTGCGACGCATCTCTGATCCGCGTCACCGACGCACCTCTCATCCGCGTCACCGACGCACCCGCCAGCAAAGGAACCCGCATGACCGACACCCAGGGAATTCTCAACTCCCCCACGGCGGTGGGGTCATGACCGAGCGTCCCGCCCTCACCCCGCAGCTCGGCCGGACACGGGTCATGGCCATCCTGAGGTCGGCCGACGCCTCCGGGCTGCCCGCCGTGGCCCGGGCCCTCGCGTCGGGTGGCATCACCTGCCTGGAGATCACCCTGACCACCGCCGGAGCGCTCGACGCGCTGGCAGCCGTACGGGCGGAACTCGGCCCGGACGTCGCGGTCGGCGCCGGCACCGTGATCACCGGTGGGCAGGCCAGGGACGCCCTGGCGGCGGGAGCGGAGTTCCTGGTCGCCCCCGTCGTGGACACCGCCGTCGTCCGGAACGCGGCGGACGGGGGCATACCGTGCTATCCGGGCGCCTGGACACCGACCGAGGTGTCCCAGGCGTGGCAGGCAGGCGCGGCCGCCGTCAAGCTGTTCCCCGCGGGCACGGGCGGCCCCGCCCATCTGCGCCACCTGCGAGCCCCACTGCCCGACATCCCCCTCGTCGCCGTCGGCGGCGTCGGCATCGACCAGGCGCGGGACTACCTGGACGCGGGCGCCTACGCGGTCGGTATCGGCTCCCCGCTGCTGCGCGGGGCGGACCGGGACCCGACTCCGCAGGCACTGGACGCCCTCACCACGAGGGCGCGCACCCTGCTGGAGGCGGTACGGGCCACCGCGCGGGCCGGGGAGGCGAGCGCGTGAACGCCTCCCCGCCCCCGTCCGGCGGGCCCTACCTCGTCACCCTCGGCGACGTGCTCGCCGTCATGGCGGCCCGCGAACCCGGCCCGTTCTCGCTCGGCACGAACCTGCGCCTGGGGATCGCCGGCGCGGAGTCCAACGTCGCCATCGGGGTCAGCCGACTCGGCGGAGCCGCGACCTGGATCGGCCGGGTGGGCGACGACGAACTCGGCGAAATCGTCCTGCGGGAACTACGGGCCGAAGGAGTCACCACCGTCGCCGTACGCGACCCCGCCCCCACCTCCCTGCTGCTGAAGGAGCGACGCACCTCCACGCACAGCCGTACGCGCTACTACCGCGCCGACACGGCCGGAGCCCGGCTGCTGGCCGACGACGTACCCGAGCACGTCGTCGCGGGGGCGGCGGTCCTGCACATCACGGGCATCACCCCGGCGCTCGGGGAGGGCCCCGCCGCTGCCGTGACCCGGGCCGTGGACATCGCCGCCGACGCGGGCGTGACCATCTCGCTGGACGTCAACTTCCGTTCACTGCTGTGGAGCGAGGCCGAGGCCAGGGCGATGCTGCTGCCTCTGCTGCGCAGGAGCGACCTGGTCTTCGCCGGACCGCACGAGGCCGCTCTCGTGGTGCCCGGCGCCGACGGACCGGAGGAACTCGCCCAGGGCATCTGCGACCTGGGGCCCGGCGGGGCCGTGATCAAGCTCGGCGCCGACGGGGCATACGCCCTGCTCGACGGACTGTCGCACCGGCAGCCCGCCCTACCGGTCCGCGTGCACGACACGGTGGGCGCCGGAGACGCGTTCGCCGCCGGCTACCTCGCCGAACTGCTCGCGGGCGAGCCCCCGGAACGGCGGCTGAGGACGGCGGCCGTGCTCGGCGCCTTCGCGGTGAGCACCGCCGGCGACTGGGAGGGCCTGCCCCGGCGCTCCGAACTGGAACTGCTGGACCACCACGACGACATCGTCCGCTGAGACCTGATCCACCGACCTGCTCGATGAACCTCCCGGGACCACCCATGCGCACCAGCTCCCTCACCGGCGTGACCCCTGTACTCACCGGCTCCTACACCCCCGACTCCGGCGGCGACGGCCCCGGCATCGCCGCTCTACGGCTCGATCCCACGACCGGACACCTCTCGTACGACGAGGTGGAGCCGCTGCCCGTGAGCGGGGCCTCGTTCCTGGCGGCGCACCCGTCCCTGGCCGTCGTCTACAGCACCAACGAGACCGAGGCGGGAACCGTCAGCGCCGTCACCCGCGCCGACGACGGCACCCTGTCCCCGCTGGGCGACCCGATGAGCAGTGGCGGGGCGAACCCGTGCCACCTCACCGTCCACCCGGGCGGCGAGTGGCTGCTGACCGCGAACTACGGCAGCGACACCGCGCCCGGCACCGTGGCCGTGCACCGGCTCGGCGCGGACGGAGGCCTGCTGGAACCGACCGATCTCGTCGTCCACCAGGGGTCGGGACCGGTCGCCGGACGGCAGGAGGGCAGTCACGCCCATCAGGTACTCGTCGACCCGGCGGGCCGTTTCGTGCTGGCCACCGACCTGGGGGCGGACGCGGTCTTCACCTACCGGCTCGACACCCGCACCGGAACCCTGGAACGGGTCGCGGTGAACCCGATGCGCGCGGGATCCGGACCCCGCCACCTCGCTTTCTCCCCCGACGGTGACCTGGTGTTCAGCGCGGACGAACTGTCCTCTACCGTCACCTGCCACCGCTATGACGCCGCCACGGGCGTCCTGACGGCGCTCTCCTCCGTACCCGCCACGACAGCCGAGGACGTCGCCAACCAGCCCGGGGGAATCGTGGCCTCGCCCTGCGGACGCTTCGTGTGGGTGACCAACCGCGGCGCGGACACGGTCGCCGCGTTCCGACTCGCGGGCAACACCCTGGAACCGCTCGGCGAGGTCCCGGCCGGCGGCGCGTGGCCCCGCGGCCTCGCTCTGGTGGACGGCCATCTCCTCGTGGCCAACCAGCACAGCGGCTCGCTCGCCGTCCTGCGTGTCCTGGACGACGGAAGCCTGGCCCAGCCCCACCCGCCGATCTCCGCCCCCTCGGTGGTCTGCGCACTGGCGCTCTGACCCTCCCCTCCCCTCCCCTTCCCTCCCGCCCTCCCCGTTGTCACGTCCGAAGTGACGTCCGAAAGGCAGTCATGTCCGAGCCCACCACCTCCCCCGCCGCCCGCTTCACCCTCGACTCGGCGTTCGACGTCGGCAGCGTCAACCCGCGTCTGTACGGATCGTTCGTCGAGCACATGGGCCGCTGCGTCTACACCGGCATCTACGAGCCCGGCCACCCCGCCGCCGACGCGGACGGCCTGCGCCAGGACGTCCTGGAACTGGTCCGGGAGCTCGGCGTCACCACGGTCCGCTACCCCGGCGGCAACTTCGTCTCGGGCTACCGCTGGGAGGACAGCGTGGGCCCGCGCGAGGAGCGTCCGACCCGGCTGGACCTGGCCTGGAAGTCCACCGAGACCAACGAGTTCGGCCTCGGCGAGTTCATGGAGTTCTGCGGCAAGACCGGCATGGAGCCGATGATGGCCGTCAACCTCGGCACGCGGGGCGTGGAGGACGCGGTACGGCTGCTGGAGTACGCGAACCACCCCGGCGGCACCGAACTGTCCGACCGGCGTATCGCCCACGGCGGCAAGGAGCCGTACGGCATCCGGATGTGGTGCCTGGGCAACGAGATGGACGGCCCCTGGCAGACCGGGCACAAGACCCCCGAGGAGTACGGTCGCCTCGCCGCCGAGACCGCCCGCGCGATGCGGCAGGTCGACCCCGGTCTGGAACTGGTCGCCTGCGGCAGCTCCAGCTCCTCCATGCCGACGTTCGCTTCCTGGGAGTCGACGGTCCTGCAGGAGACGTACGACTTGGTGGACTACGTCTCCCTGCACGCCTACTACGAGGAGATCGACGGTGACCGCGACTCCTTCCTGGCGTCCGCGGTGGACATGGAGCACTTCATCGAGTCGGTCGTCGCCACCTGCGACCACGTCCGCGCCCGCCTGAAGGCGGACAAGCGGATCAACCTCTCCTTCGACGAGTGGAACGTCTGGTATCAGCAGCGGCCCAACCCGCACGCGGTGGAGGAGTGGCAGCAGGCGCCGCGCATTCTGGAGGACGTCTACACCGTCACCGACGCGGTGGTCTTCGGCTCGCTGCTCATCGCGCTGCTGCGGCACGCCGACCGGGTCACCTCGGCCTCCCTCGCGCAGCTCGTCAACGTCATCGCGCCGATCATGACCGAGCCGGGCGGCGCGGCGTGGCGGCAGACCACGTTCTACCCCTTCGCGCAGGCGTCGGCGTACGGGCGCGGCCGGGTGCTGCGCGTCGAGGTGGACAGCCCGACGTACACCACCGCGCGCTTCGGTGAGGTACCGCTGCTGCACGCCACCGCGGTGATCGACGACGAGACCGGCGACATCACCGTCTTCACGGTCAACCGCAGCCAGACGGACGCCCTTCCTCTGCGGGTCGACCTGCGTGGCGTCGACGCCCACACCGTGGTGGAGCACCTCGTCCTGGCCGACGGCGACCCGGAGGCTGTCAACACCGCGGACCGGCCCGACCGGGTCACCCCGCGGCCCGCCACCGGCACGGCCGTCACCGACGGCGTCCTCCACGCCGAACTCGAACCGCTCTCCTGGAACATGATCCGCCTGACGAACCGGCCCGCCTGACGACGTCGGCGAGCCGACCGCCCCTGGGCCACCGTCGAACTCACTCCTGGGAAGAACCGATGACAGCCGTTGCCCGACCCCTGTTCCGCGACCCCGTGCACGACGGCGCGACCGACCCCACCGTCATCTGGAACCGGCACGCCGGCGAGTGGTGGATGTTCTACACGAGCCGTCGCGCCGACGCGCCACCGTTGAACGACGTGAGCTGGGTGCACGGGAGCGACATCGGGATCGCGTCCTCCTCGGACGGCGGGGCCTCCTGGCTGTACCGCGGAGTCGCCGAGGGGCTGGACATCGAGCCCGGACGGCACACCTACTGGGCCCCCGAGATCATCGACGACGGAACCGAGTACCACATGTTCGTCAGCGTGATCCGGGGCGTCCCGACCCAGTGGGCGGGCCACGCCCGCGTGATCCGCCACTACACGAGCCACGACCTGTTCTCCTGGACGTACCGCTCCACCTTGTCGCTGTCGTCGGACAGGGTGATCGACACCTGCGTCCTGCGGCTCCCTATGGGCGGCTACCGCATGTGGTACAAGGACGAGGCCGACCACGCGCACACCTATGCGGCGGACAGCGAGGACCTGACGCGGTGGACCGTCCGGGGGCCCGCCGTCGAGTGCTCGGCACACGAAGGCCCCAACGTCTTCGAGCTCGGCGGCAGTTACTGGATGCTTGTCGACGAGTGGCATGGCCTGCGCGTTCTTCACTCACGGGACCTGGAGACATGGGAGCCGAGGGGCCTCGTCCTCGACCGTCCCGGGCAGGGCCCGGACGACGGGGGGTACGGCTACCACGCCGACGTCGTCACCAGTGAACTCGGTGCCTACGTCTTCTACTTCACGCACCCGGGGCGGTCCGACGACGGCGCCGTGCACCCCGGCGACGACAACGACCGCCGAAGCTCCATCCAGGCAGCCCGCCTGCGGGTGAGCGGAGACACCCTCGTGTGCGACCGCGACGAAGCCCTTGAGGCCCCCATCCTTCCTCTCGAAGGGCCGTTCCGGTGACAGGAATCCGACAAGCGGCCCCGCGCCCGAAGAGGGCCCGGCGCACGGCGGTGATGTCGTTGTTCGCCGTGCTCCTGCTCGTCACCGGATGCCAGGCCGAAGAATCACCGGCCGGCTCCGGGGTGACCCTGCTCGACGGCGACACGATCGACGTCTCCGGCCCGACCCTCGTAGCCGCCCTCCCCGTCGACGACCAGGGAGACGTCGTCGCCGCGCACGCACGGAGCCAGATCCCGTCGCTCAAGAGCGTGGCGCTTCAGTACCCCGACGTCCGGGTCCTCATCACCGACTCCGACGGCAACACGACCGACGGCGCACTGCGGAACTTCGCGGCGAACTGGTCCATCCCGGCCGGACTCGTGGTCGCCGCGGACTCGGCCTCGGCCGGCGCCCGGCTGTCCAAGGACGGACAGCTCCACACACTCCTGATCGGCGCCGATGGACACGTGGCGGCCGATTGGGCGAACCAGCCCGCTCCTACGCAGGCGATCGTCGCCGCGCTCCGCAAGAGCACGGCGAGCCCAACCACCCATCCCGACAATGTTGTGCGGGGAGAATCACCATGAGACATGTCACCGACACAAGACGGTTCATCGCAGGCCTGGTCGTCACCCTGCTGCTCGCCTGCGCCACGGTAGTACTTACGCCGGCGGTGCAAGCCCAGGCGGCGGGCACCTCCTACTACGTGGACTGCTCGGCGGCAGCGAACGGGACCGGCACGTCCGGCTCGCCGTGGAACTCGCTGGCCGGCCCGAACGCGAAGACCTTCGCGCCGGGGGACCAGCTGCTGCTGAAGCGAGGGACGACCTGCACCGGAACCCTGCACCCGCTGGGCTCGGGCAGCGCTGCGGGCGGGTCGATCTCCATCGACGCCTACGGCACGGGCGCCCTGCCGATCATCGCCGGAGGCGGCGGCACGGACGCGATCTACCTGCACAACCAGGAGTACTGGGAGATCTCCAACCTGGAGGTGACCAACACCGGCGCGGTGAAGGGCGCCAACGCGCGGCGCGGTGTGTACGTGGTGCTCGAGAACTACGGCACCGGCAACCACTACAAGGTCAGCAACCTCAACATCCATGACGTGAACGGCAACAACTCGAAGGAAGTCGACGGCAGCGCCGGCATACTCTTCGCCGTTCTCGGGACCACGACGCCCAGCGCCTTCAACGACGTCGACATCGACGGCAACACCGTCGCCAACATCGCCCGCAGCGGTATCAACATGTCGAGCACATGGCTGTGCCGGCCGTCCATCGGCTGCAACACCCCGGCCTGGACCCCCTGGACCGGCGTCGTCGTCCACAACAACACCGTCCACGACACGGACGGTGACGGCATCGTCGTCCAGATGTCGCAGGACGCCCTCATCGAGCACAACGTCGTCTACAACGCGGCGAAGGCCCCGAACGCGGCGAACGCCGGCATCTGGGCCTGGGACTCCGACGGGACCGTGATCCAGTACAACGAGGCCTACGGCACCAAGAAGCTCACCGGGAACCCCGACGGCCAGGGCTTCGACGTCGACTACGGGCAGGACGGCACCGTCGTCCAGTACAACTACAGCCACGACAACGAGGGCGGGTTCCTCCTCTTCTGCGGCTGCGGCGGAGGGTCACGCCTGAGCAGCAACGCCGTGGTCCGCTACAACGTCAGCGAGGACGACCGTCTCCGGGTCGTCAACATGCTCGGCTCGCAGGACTCCAAGTTCTACAACAACACCATCTACCTCCCCTCCGGATCGACCGCGAACGTCTTCGAGGTCACCGGCGCCTGGAACGACCTCACCCTCGCCAACAACCTCATCTACAACCTGGGCAGCGGCGGCTACGCCTACACCAGCGGCCAGCCGGCCTCGAACTTCGCCTGGCGGAACAACCTCTTCTACGGCAATCACCCGGCCAGTGAGCCGACCGGCAACGGGAACATCACCGGCGATCCCCTGCTGGCCTCGCCCGGCAGCGGCGGCACCGGCATCGGCAGCGTCGCGGGCTACCAGATCAGCTCGTCGTCGTCCCCGGCCATCGGCGCGGGAGTCGTCATCCCCGACAACGGCGGCAAGGACTACTGGGGCTCGGCCGTTCCCTCGGTCTGCGCACCCGACATCGGCGCCGACCAGTTCAGCACGCCGTCCGACGCGACCTGCCTCGCGAACGAGAACCTCGGCTTCGAGAAGGGATCACTCACGGCGTGGAGCGCCTGGAACTCCGCCTCGGTGGTGAACTCGGGCGCCCACAGCGGAACCTACGCGGCCCGGGTCGGTCCCTCGCCGGCCTCCGTCGAGCAGAACGTCCCTGTCGCGCCCCGGACGACGTACCGGGTCTCGGGCTGGGTGAAGTCCGCCGTCGCCGGTGAGGTCATGAACGTCGGCGTCAAGAACACCGGCGGCCTCGAAACGACGGCAAGCGCCAGCGGCACCGGGTGGACCTTCGTCTCCGCCGACTTCACCACCGGGGCGGCGAACGGCACCGTGCGGCTGTACTGCTACAAGAGTTCGGGTACGGGCAACGGTTACTGCGACGACCTGGCCGTCACCCCCGTCAAGAACTACGCGATCAACGGCAACTTCGAGTCCGGCCACACCGTGCCCTGGCGCAACGGCGACTTCTCGCTCACGGGCACGGCGGCCAACGGCAACGCCGCCGGGCTGACGAACGCGTCCCTGACCTCAGGCTCCCTGTTCCAGATCGTCACCGGCCTCACACCGAACACCACCTACCGGCTGACCGGCTCCCTCGCGAGCCAGACCGCCGGCACGACGACGGCACTGGAGGCCAAGCTCTACAACGGCACCGCCGTCACGAGTGCCTCGACCACGTCGAGTACGTACTCAAAGCAGTCGACGACCTTCACCACGGGCGCGGGCGTGACCTCCGCCCGCATCTACTGCCACCTCGTCTCCGGAAGCGGCGACGGCTACTGCGACGAAGTCACCCTGACCCAGCAGTGACCGACAGCGTGGGCGTCCCGCACGGGCCAGGACCGTGCGGGGCGCCCACGCGTTTCTCGTGTCGATGTCTTTTTCACGCAACTCAACAGAGAGGTGACCGACCATGGGAACGTCAGGACGTCAGGAGCAGCCCGGCCTGCCCGACGCCGCTCGCCCGGGTGTGCTGTCCCGGCGCGGGGTCCTCAAGGCAGCGGCGGTCGCGACGGGGGCGACCGCACTGGGGCTGGCCGGCACGGGAGAGGCGCACGCCGCGGACGCCGTCATGACCGCCACGTCACCGGACGGCAGCAACAGGATCACGGTGTCGCTGATCGGCGGAACGCTCTCCTGGTCGGCCAAACGCGCCGGCACGACGGTCGTCGGCACCTCGGTGCTCGGGCTCGTGATGAGCGACGGCACCACGCTGGGCACCGCGAACACCGTGATGACCAGATATCAGCACTGGACCCAGGACAGCACCTGGACCCCGGTGTACGGGCGCAACGCGACGATCCGCGACCACTACCAGGAAATGCGCTGGAACCTTCAGGACAGCGGCAGCGGCGTCACCTTCGGCGTCCAGATACGCGCCTACGACACCGGAGTCGCGCTGCGCTACACGCTGCTCGGCACCGGCAAGGCCACCATCTCCGACGAGCTGACCGGCTTCGTGTTCCCCGCCGGCACCCTGGTCCACAGCGCCCGGGACGAGGGCGTGTACACCCCCGTCGCGCCGGACGCGATCCCCTCCACCGGCACCTCCGGCACGGACGTCGGCCCCCTGACCGACATGCCTCTGCTGGTCACGCTGCCCGGCGCGCTGCGTGCCTGCATCTGCGAGTCCTCCCGCGTCAACTACCCGCGGGGGATGCTCACTTCGGTCTCCGGGCAGAGCAACACCCTCAAGACGTACCTGATGAAGAAGACCGCCCGCGGCAGCGGCACCGTGCAGACCACCTCGACCGTCACCACACCGTTCGCCACGCCCTGGCGGGTCCTCGTCCTCGGATCCTCCGACACCGACCTGGTCGACAACGCCGAACTGGTGCTCAACCTGGCCCCGGCCAGCGCCCTCACCGACACGACGTGGATCCGGCCGGGCAAGGTGTTCCGCTGCAACCTGACCACCGCCGCGGGAATCGCCGGCGTGGACTTCGCCGTCGCCCGCAACCTGGACTACGTCGAGTACGACGCGGGGTGGTACGGCCCGGAGTTCACCACCACCGACGCGACCACGGCGATCGGGGACATCGACCTGCCCATGGTGATCAACCACGCCACGACGAACGGCATCGGCGTCTTCCTCTACGTCAACCGTCTGGCCCTGACCGACCCCGACACCCTGTTCGCCCTCTACAAGAGCTGGGGCGTCGCCGGCATCAAGCTCGGCTTCATCAACGACGGCACCCAGGCCATGACCAACCAGATCATCGCCTGGGCCAAGACGGCCGCCAAGTACAACCTGCTGATCGACATGCACGACAACGTGCGGCCCTTCGGCTACGAGCGCACCTACCCCAACTGGATCAGCCTGGAGGGCGTCCGGGGCAACGAGCAGTTCCCCACGGCCACCCACAACGTGACGCTGCCCTTCGCCCGCAACGTCGGCGGACCGATGGACTACACCATCTGTTACGGCCAGTCCCGCGACCTGACGACCAACAACCACCAGATGGCGATGGCAGCGGTGTACTACCAGCCGCTCAACTTCCTCTACTGGTACTCCACACCGTCGTCGTACGCCACCACCGCCAACTGGCCCGGGCTGTCGTGGTTCGACGCAGTGCCCACCACCTGGGACGAGAGCAGAACCCTCACCGGTTCGATCGGCGAGTACATCGCGGTCGCCCGCCGCAGCGGCGCCACCTGGTTCCTGGGGGCGATGACCAACGAGACGGCCCGCACCCTGTCGGTCCCGCTGGACTTCCTCGACAGCGGCGTCAACTACACCGCCACCGTCTACGCGGACGGACCGGCGGGAACCACCCCGCACGCCACGCCCACGGTGGTCAGCACCCGGACCGTCACCTCCTCGACGACTCTGAGCATGGCGATGACCAGCGCGGGTGGTCAGGCGGTCATCCTCAAGCCGAGCTGACGCCCCGCGCCCCGGGCTGTCCCGTACCGACCCCGACGTCGCGCCAGCCCCGCAGCCGCGCCCACACCATGTCCGCGGTGCCGATCAGTGTGGTGGCCAGCACCGTGTCGTCGGTGGCCGGGCCGACCGGGCCGACCGGGCCCGTCGTAGTCCTCCACCACGCTCGCGTCGAAGCCGAGCGGTCGGTGGAAGGTGATCGACCCCTCGTTGGTGACGGAGGTGATCGCTTTGAGGCGGACCGCGCCCTGGCCTCGCGCCACCTCGGTGAAGTGCGTGTGGAGGCGGCGGCCGAGGCCGGTGCCGCGGCTGTCGTCCCGGGTGGCGATCAGGTGGACGTATCCGGTGTGGTCGGGCGTGACGAAGCCGAGAAGGTAGCCGCGGATGCCGTCCTCGGCGCGGGCGACCAGGCAGGTTGCTCCGAACTCCCGCACCAGCACCGGCTGGTGGGGCGATCATGGTACGCGGGTTACGTCGAGCTGTCGGGCGGTTGACTGCGACGCGTTTCAGAAAGTGGACGCGTGTTGGCCCTGAGCTGCGGCTGCTGTAGAAATGGGCCTCATGAATTCCGAGCTCTTGGTGCGACGCCTGGTCATCGACCTGTGCCGACGCCCGGGCTCGTGTTGTCGCTGATCTGACTTCTTCTCTCTGATGCGCCCTGCCGTGCGGTGACCTCACCCGCATCAGGGCGGTTCCCGCGTCCTCACTCCGGGCGCGCTCCCCCTTCTTCGTTCGCCATCACCCTCGCTCGGGGCCCGGCTGTCGTTGTCGGTCGACAGCGGTTGCTCGCGTCCCGGCGTTCACGGAGGACCCCTCGTGTCCACAACCAAGCCTGTGTCGACGGCTGATGACGCTGCGTCAGCCACGACGCCCCGGCGATCTCATACGTCGGCCGGCGGCGCCTGGGTGCGGCTGCGCCACGTCGCGCTGCCGGTCGGGTCGCTGCTGCTCTTCCTCGTGCTGTGGCAGCTGCTGGCGGCGAGCGGTACGTGGAGTGAGACGCTGGTTCCGTCGCCGGCGAAGGTGTGGGACGCGTTCGTCGACGTCTCGACCACGCATGACGGCGTACGCGGATACAACGGCACCACGCTCATCGAGCACCTCGGTATCAGTCTGCGGCGCATCGCGTTCGGTGCGGGCATCGGCGTCGCGGCCGGGGTGGTGTTCGGGCTGCTCATGGGCACGGTCGGCTGGGTGCGGTCGCTGTTCGAGCCGTGGATCACGTTCCTGCGGACGCTGCCGCCGCTGGCGTACTTCTCGCTGCTCATCATCTGGCTGGGCATCAACGAGGAGCCCAAGGTCACGCTGCTGGCCGTGGCCGCGTTCCCGCCGGTGGCGGTGTCGACCACCGCCGCCGTGGCGGCCGTGCCGAAGAGCCTGATCGAGGCTGCCCGCGCACTCGGCGGGTCACGGTGGGACGTCATCCGGGACGTCGTCGTCCCGTCCGCGCTACCGGAGACACTCACCGGCGTCCGGCTCGCCGTGGGAGTGGCCTACTCCTCCCTGGTCGCCGCCGAGTTGGTGAACGGCCTGCCCGGCATCGGCGGCATGGTCAAGGACGCCGCCAACTACAACAACACCCCTGTGGTCGTGGTCGGCATCATCGCGATCGGCGTCTCCGGCCTGATCATCGACGGCCTGCTGCTGCGGCTGGAGCGCATGGTCGTGCCCTGGCGCGGACGCACATAGCCCCCCGGCCTCCCTGCGCACCGACACCCCCTCCCCATAGAAACGGCTCCGCCATGTCCCGTGTCCCCCAAGGCCCCTCCCGTCGTCTCCTCTTCGCCGGCGCGCTGGCCGCCGTGTCCGCCGCCGTCACGGGCTGCTCCTCGGACAGCGCGGGGTCCTCGTCCGGCGGCGCCAAACGGCTGCGTATCGGCTACTTCGCCTTCCCCAGCGGCGACTTGCTGGTGAAGAACAGAAAACTGCTGGAGAAGGCACTGCCGGACTACGACATCTCCTGGGTCAAGTTCGACTCCGGCGCCAGCGTCAACCAGGCCTTCATCGGCAAGTCCCTCGACATCGCCGCGCTCGGCTCCAGCCCGTTCGCCCGCGGGGTGTCCGGCAGCTCGCCCATCCCTTACAAGGTCGCCTGGATCCTCGATGTCGCCGGCGAGAACGAGAGCCTCGTGGCGCGCAAGGCCACCGGCATCACGGACGTCGCCGGGCTCAAGGGCAAGAAGATAGCCACTCCCTTCGCCTCCACCTCGCACTACAGCCTGCTGGCGGCGCTGGAGGCGGCCGGTCTCGCGGCCTCCGACGTCCAGCTCATCGACCTTCAGCCGCAGCCGATCCTCGCCGCCTGGCAGCGCGGCGACATCGATGCCGCCTACGTCTGGCTGCCGACCCTGGACGAGCTGCGCAAGACCGGCAACCAGCTCACCAGCAGCAAGGAGATCGGTGCGGCGGGCAAGCCGACCCTCGACCTGGCCGTGGTGTCGGACGACCTCATCGCCCGGGACCCCAAGGCGATCGACGCCTGGCGCAAGGCGCAGGCCGAGGCGCTGCGCCTGCTCAAGTCGGATCCGCAGGGAGCGGTGAAGGACGTCGCGGCCGAGCTCAGCATCAGTGCGGCGGATGCCGAGGCTCAGCTTTCGCAGGGCGTGTTCCTCACGCCGGAGCAGGTGGTCTCCGCCGGCTGGCTGGGCACCGACGACAGCCCGGGCAAGCTGCTCACGTATGTCACGGACACCGGCCGGTTCCTGGCCGACCAGAAGCAGATCGACGCCGCGCCGTCCGAAGACGTCGTCCGCAAGGCGTTCTACCTCGAAGGGCTGGCCGATGTCCTCAAGTGAGATCACGGCGGCCACGGAGAGTGTGGCCGCGGTGGACGCGGTGCGTGCGGGTGCAGTCCGTCTGGACCAGGTCACTCACCGGTACGGCCGGGGCGGCGAGGCCTTCACCGCCGTCGGGCCGGTCGACCTGACCGTGCCGTCCGGGGAGTTCCTGGTTCTGGTGGGTGCCTCCGGTTGCGGCAAGAGCACGCTGCTGCGGCTGATCGCCGGCTTCGAGCGGCCCACGCGGGGTTCGGTGCGGGTGTCCGGCACCGAGCCGCGGCCCGGGGATACGGCAGGCGTGGTGTTCCAGACGCCGCGGCTGTTCCCGTGGCGGACCGTGCGGGGCAACATCGACCTGGCCCTGCGGTACGCGGGCGTCGATCGCGCCCAATGGCCGCAGCGGCGCGCGGAGTTGCTGGCCCGCGTAGGCCTGGAGGGCACCGAGAAGCGGCGTATCTGGGAGATCTCCGGCGGTCAGCAGCAGCGCGTCGCCATCGCCCGGGCTCTCGCCGCGGAGAACCCGCTCATCCTGCTCGACGAACCGTTCGCGGCGCTGGACGCGCTGACCCGGGAGCGGCTCCAGGAGGACGTCCGCCTGGTGGCCGAGCGGACCGGCCGGACCACGGTGTTCGTCACACACTCGGCGGACGAGGCGGTGTTCCTCGGCTCCCGGATCGTGGTGCTGACCAAGAGCCCCGGCACCGTGGCCCTGGATCTGCCGATCACGCTGCCGCGCGGCGACATCGATGCCGAGGAGCTGCGCAGTTCCCGCGAGTTCGCGGAGCTGCGCGCGCAGGTCTCCCATGCCGTGAAGTCAGCCGCGGCGGCCTGAGTCCCTGCTGCCAGGATCACGACCTTCAGATTGGACACAGTCATGAGCATCCTCAGCGAGCGGCGGCCGCCCACCGCGCCGACACTTCCGGTCGTCGAGCTCGGCCCTCATTTCGGTGCCGAGATCCATGGCATCGATCTCGCCCGCGTCGACGACGATCAGGTCCTCGCGCTGCGCGAGGCACTCGTGGCGTACAAGGTGCTGTTCGTGCGCGGTCAGCACGGTCTCGACGACGCCGCGCAGATCGAGTTCGGCAGACGCCTGGGCGAGGTCACCGTCGGGCATCCGGTCCACGACTCCGGTGACGTGGCGCCCGAGGTGTACTCGTTGGACAGCCAGGACAACGGGTTCGCCGACGTGTGGCACACCGATGTGACGTTCGTGGAGCGGCCGTCGGCGATCTCCGTCCTGCGGGCTGTGGTGCTGCCGCCCAACGGCGGCGACACCAACTGGGCCGACAGCCAGCTCGCCTACGAGTCGCTGTCGCCGGGCCTGCGGGACTACGTGGACACACTCAGCGCGGTCCACGACGGCTCCCGCGAGTTCGGCTACTACCTCGCCCAGCGCAGGCAGGGCCGGGGCAACCTGTGGGAGGGCGAGGTGTTCACCCACCTGACCCCGGTGGAGCACCCGGTGGTGCGCGTGCACCCCGAGAGCGGCCGCAAGGGCCTGTTCGTGAACCCCGGTTTCACCTCGCACATCGTGGGTGTCTCGGAGCACGAGAGCCGGGGCATCCTCGACATCCTGTACGCCCACCTCACCAAGCCCGAGCACGTCGTACGGCACCGCTGGCAGCCGGGTGACGTCGCCCTGTGGGACAACCGCAGCACCGCCCACTACGCCAATCGCGACTACGGCGACCGGCATCGCGTGATGCACCGCATCACCCTGCGGGGGGACACCCCGGTCGGCCCGGCCGCGACCGCGACCCGCTGACTGCGTGGGGCACTTGTTCAAGCGCGGTGATCGGGGCGACGGAGCAGCGGGCGCAGCGTCTCGATGACACTCGGATCGTCCACCGTGGACGGGATCGGTTCGTCGTGGCCGTCGGCGATGCCGCGCATCGTCTTGCGCAGGATCTTCCCCGAGCGTGTCTTGGGCAGGGCGGCCACGACGGCGACTTCCTTGAGGGAGGCGACGGCACCGATGCGCTCGCGCACGAGCCGGACCAGTTCCGCCTCGACCTCCTTCGGGTCGCGGCCGGTCCCCGCCTTCAGGACGACGAAGCCCCGCGGCACCTGCCCCTTGAGGGCGTCCGCGACACCGATCACCGCGCATTCGGCGACATCGGGGTGCGCGGCCAGGGCCTCCTCCATGCTGCCGGTGGACAGCCGGTGGCCGGCGACGTTGATGACGTCGTCCGTGCGGCCCATCACATAGACGTAGCCGTCCTCGTCGATGTGGCCGCTGTCGCCGGTGAGGTAGTAGCCGTCGTAGGCGGAGAGGTACGAGGCGACGTAGCGGTCGTCGTCGTTCCAAAGGGTGGGCAGGGAACCGGGCGGCAGGGGGAGCTTCACGACGATCGCGCCGTCGACGCCCGCCTCCACGGGTTGCCCCGCCGGGTCGAGGACACGGACGTCCCAGCCGGGCAGGGGGCGGGTGGGCGAGCCGGGTTTGACGGGGGCGGCCTCGATGCCGACCGGGTTGGCGACGATGGGCCAGCCTGTCTCCGTCTGCCACCAGTGGTCGATCACGGGGATGTCCAGGAGGGCGGCGGCCCAGTGGTACGTCTCGGGGTCGAGGCGCTCACCGGCAAGGAAGAGGTAGCGCAGCCCGGAGAGGTCGTACTCGGCGGTGAGGGTGCCCTTCGGGTCCTCCTTCCTGATGGCGCGGAAGGCGGTGGGCGCCGTGAACATGGTCTTGACGCCGTGCTCGGCGACGACCCGCCAGAACTGGCCCGCGTCCGGGGTGCCGACCGGCTTGCCCTCGTACAGCACGGTCGTGGCACCGGCCAGCAGCGGCCCGTAGACGATGTACGAGTGCCCGACGACCCAGCCGACGTCGGACCCGGTGAACATCGTCTCGCCCGGACCGATGTCGTACACGGCAGCCATCGACCAGTGCAGAGCCACGGCACAACCGCCGCTGTCGCGGACAACTCCCTTGGGTTTCCCGGTCGTTCCGGACGTGTAGAGGATGTAGAGGGGATCGGTCGCGGCCACCGGAACACAGGCGGCCGGCGACGCGCCGGCGACCAGGTCGGCCCAGTCGAGGTCGTCCGGCCCCAACTCGGCCCGTTCCTGCGGCCGTTGCAGGATCACTTGCTTGTACGGCTTGTGCCCGGCGAGTTCGACCGCCCGGTCCAGCAGCGGCTTGTACGGGATGACGCGCTTGCCCTCGATGCCGCAGGAGGCGGAGACGACCACCTTGGGGGTGGCGTCGTCGATACGGACCGCGAGTTCGGGCGGCGCGAACCCGCCGAAGACGACCGAGTGGACGGCGCCGATCCGTGCGCAGGCCAGCATCGCGACGGCGGCCTCGGGGACCATCGGCATGTAGATGACCACGCGGTCGCCGTGCCCCACCCCGAGCCCGGTGAGCGCCCCGGCGAAGGCCGCGACCTCGTCCCGGAGCCGGGCGTAGGTGTAGGTGCGCCGGGTGCCGGTCACCGGTGAGTCGTAGATGAGCGCGGCCTGTTCGCCCCGGCCCGCCTCGACGTGCCGGTCCACCGCGTTGAAGCAGACGTTGAGGCGGCCGTCGGGGAACCAGCGGTAGAAGGGCGCGGCCGAAGGGTCGAGGGCACGGGACGGCGCCACCTCCCAGTCGACGCCCTCCGCCGCCCGCAGCCAGAACCTCTCCGGGTCTTCGAGGCTGGCCCGAAAGACGTCCTCGTACATTCCCATCGCGCTCTCCTTGACCCGAGTCGTGGTGGCCCGCCTGCCACCATGTCACACGTTGATCATGCGATCGGCCAAGCGGTGTGCGCCCTTCTCGACCGGGTCACAACCGAGGCCCCCTCTTGTCTCGGGCGGCATGCCACCCGTACGCTCACCCTCCGTACCGACCAGCCGGTATGGCACACGGAAGAACCGGTAGGTGACGTCGGCCTCCGGGTGAACGCTTGACGCGACCGTCGAAGGAGCCGCCGCAGATGAGCAGGATCAACCGTCAGGTACGCCTGGCCGCGCGTCCCGTGGGAGAGCCGCGGCCCACCGACTGGGAGCACGTCGAGGAGCCGGTCGGGCAGCCCGGCGACGGGGAGTTCCTGGTGCAGGTGCTCTTTCTGTCGATCGACCCGGCGATGCGCGGCTGGATGAACGCGGGCCGGTCCTACATCCGCCCGGTCGAGCTGGGTGAGGTGATGCGCGCCGGTGCGGTGGGGCGGGTGATCGCGTCCCGGCACTCCGGGTTCGCGGTCGGCGACCATGTGTCGGGCTCGTTCGGCGTTCAGGAGTACTGCGTGTCGAACGGTCGCGACGTGACCAAGGTCGACCCGGCGGCGGCCCCCTTGCCGACGTATCTCGGCACGCTCGGCATGTCGGGCCTGACGGCCTACTTCGGCCTGATCGAGGTCGGGCGTCCCGAGCCCGGGCAGACCGTCGTGGTCTCGGGAGCGGCCGGGGCCGTCGGCAGCGTCGTCGGGCAGGTCGCCAAGAACCTTGGCTGCCGTGTCATCGGCATCGCCGGCGGCGAGGCCAAGTGCCGGCTGGTGGTGGACGAGTTCGGGTTCGACGCCGCGATCGACTACCAGAAGGAGGACATCCGCAAGGCGCTGCGCGAGCACGCCCCCGACGGCGTCGACGTGTACTTCGACAACGTCGGTGGCGACATTCTGGACGCCGTACTGCTCCGGCTGGCGCGCGGTGCCCGCGTCGTCGTCTGCGGTGCGATCTCCCAGTACAACAGCACGCAGCCGCAAGGCCCCGCCAACTACCTGTCGCTGCTGGTGAACCGGGCCTCCATGACGGGCATCGTGGTGTTCGACTACGCCGACCGGTACGGCGAGGGCGTGGCACAACTGGCCAAGTGGCGGGCGGAGGGCCGGCTGACGTCCCTGGAGGACGTGGTGGCCGGCTCGGTCGCGGAGTTCCCGGAAACCCTGATGCGCCTGTTCCGTGGTGACAACCGCGGCAAGTTGGTGCTGAAGATCGCGGACTGACCGGGCAGAAGAGGGGAGGGAGAGATCCGATGAAGGCATTGACCTACCACGGCCGTCACGACATCCGGTACGGCGATGTCCCCGACGCGGCCGTCACCAACCCCACCGACGCGGTGGTGGAGGTGACCTCGGCCGGCATCTGCGGCAGCGACCTGCACATCTACGGCGGTCATCCGTTCAGCCCGGAACTGGGCTACACACCGGGGCATGAATGCGTCGGCGTGGTCGTCGAGACGGGCGGCCAGGTCTCCCGCTTCAAGCCCGGCGACCGGGTTCTGGTGCCCGCCTCCGTCGGCTGTGCGCAGTGCCGGTCGTGCGCGGCCGGGTTCACCGCCCGGTGCGAGCGCGCGAAGTCGAGCATGGAGCTCTGCTACGGCGTGAGCCCGCAGCTCCAGGGCAGCCAGGCCCAGGCGCTGGCAGTGCCCTGCGCCGACGTCAATCTCGTGCGACTGCCCGAGAGCATCTCGGACGAGGCCGCCCTCGTCCTGACGGACAACGCGCCCACTGCCTGGTACGGCTGTCGGCGCGCCCGCATCCAGCCCGGCGAGACGGTCCTGGTGATCGGCCTCGGTCCGGTCGGCCTCATGGCCGCGCAGTCCGCCTTCGCGATGGGCGCCGCGCGGGTACTGGGCACGGACCTGGTCGCGGAGCGCCGTGCCTTCGCCGCGACCCTGGGTGTCGAACCTGTCGAGGGTGAGGACGTGCGCGCTGCCATACGGGAGATGACCGGCGGACGCGGGCCGGACGCCGTGGTGGAGGCCGTGGGCTCGGACACGACCATCGAGCTCGCCCTCAAGGCCGTACGCCAGGCCGGCCGGGTGAGTGTCATCGGAGTCAGCCAGAACAAGGCGTTCCCCTTCCACATGGGGCTGGCGCAGATCAAGGAGCTGGAGTTCGCGATCGGGTTGTGCTCGGTGCATTACGAGCTCCCTCCCCTGATCGCCCTCACCCAGGCCGGCCGGATCAAGCCCGAGGCCGTGGTCTCCCACCACTTCGCGCTGTCCGAGGGCCCGGCGGCGTACGAACTGTTCGCGGGCCGGGCGGACGGCGTCCGCAAGATCGTTCTCGATCCGACTCGCTGACGATTCTTCAAGGGCCGCCTCGGTGTTGCCGAGGCGGCCCGCAGCCGTGCCCTGGGACCACCACGGCAGCCTCATTCGGCCATTCCCCGCGCGTCCGTGGACACCGGACACTCTGAATGGAACGCTCGCTCCAGACCGCGGGCAGTACCCAAGAGGCGCCCCCGGCCCGCGCCGACGCTGTTCCCCGCACGAGCCGCGCACCCGCACACCCGCACACCCGCACACCCGCACCCGCTCACCCGCTCATCAGCACGAAGTCCTCGCAGCCGCAGAGTCCTGGTACGCCCGGAATGCTCGCCGAGAGGGGTTCACCCCGTGAAATCCATGGCCGCCACGGCCGCAACTGCCGCCGTGCTCCTGTCCATTGCGGCGCATCCCGCCGCCCTTGCCGCCGCTCCCCCGGCCTCCGCCTCCGCCCCGGCCCCCGCCCCGTCCCCCACGGAGTTCACCGTCGACACCACGTCCGACGCGGTCGACGTCGACGGGGCGGACGGCCGGTGTCTGACCGCTTCGGGCGCGTGCAGTCTGCGTGCCGCGGTGATGGCCGCCAACGCCCGCCCGGGCAGCACGATCACACTGCCTCCAGGCCACTACCGGCTGACGATCCCGCCCGACCCGCGGCTGATCATCGGCGACAACCCGGACCCCACCACGGGCGATCTGAACGTGGCCGCCCAGACCACGATCAAGGGTGCCGGCGCGCGGAGCACGGTCATCGACGCCAACCATCTGGACCGGGCCTTCCGTATGCAGGCGGACAGCCGGATGTCCGATCTGACGATCACCGGTGGGGTGGCCAGGCAACGCGAACTGCCCATCACCGACACCGGCGGCGGCGCAATCGCCAACGGACATCACATGACGCTGCGACGGGTCACGGTGACCGGGAACTCCGCCGGTTACGGCGGGGGCATCTTCAACGTCCCCGGCTCCCACCTCGATCTGATCGACAGCACCGTCAGCAGGAATGCCGCGGGAGAGGCCGGCGGCATCCGGTTCGACGACACCGGCACCGTGACCAACTCGACGATCGCGGACAACCGGGTGACGAACCCCGGCGACCGCCCCGGCAGCCTCGCCGGTTACGGCGGGGGCATCGACATCCGCGGGAGGGGACCCGTGGAGATCCTCAACTCGACCATCACCGGCAACCGTTCGAGCGACGGGGGTGGCGGAATCAACTTCGCCCCCGCCTATCTCGACAGCCTGCCCTCACCGATCCCCGACGTCATCGATCTGCCCCTGGGGCGTCTGACGCTGCGCAACTCCATCATCGCGGGCAACACCGTTGACGGCGCGCCGGCCGACTGCAAGAAGGCCTTCGCCACCATCGCGTCGCTGAGCAACAACTTGGACAGCGACGGCAGTTGCCGACTCACCGCACCCGGCGATCTGCCCAGCCGCACCCCACGGATCGGCCCGCTCGCGGACAACGGCGGCCCCACCGACACGGTCGCGCTGCAGCCCGGCAGCCCTGCTCTGGACGCCGCCGACGACTGCCCGGCCACGGATCAGCGTGGCGTCGCACGCCCCCAGGGCGCGGCCTGCGACATCGGCGCCTACGAGCACACGTCATGACCCCGGGCCCGTCCCCGAAGGGGATGAGAGCGCCGCGCCCTGCTCTGGCCCGAACCACAGCCGCGTTCGCGGCCCTACTTCTGACACTGCCCGTCCCCCCGCTTCTGACACTGACCGTCCCCCCGGCCTCCGCCCGCTCCGGCACCGGCACCGGCACCGGCCCCGACTCTCCGGTCGTACGCACGGACCGGGGCTGGGTGCGGGGCACGGCGGCCCAGGACGGCGGGCGGGTCTTCCAAGGGATCCCGTTCGCCGCCCCGCCGACCGGTGAGCTGCGCTGGCGTCCGCCGCGACCCGCCGCACGCTGGTCCGGCACACGGGACGCCACCGCACCGGCCCACCCCTGCCCCCAGTTGCCGTTGACGCTGCTCCCCGACGGTGGCCCGGTCCTGCCCGGCGAGTCCAACCGCACCGGCAGCACGGTGGAGGACTGTCTGTACCTCAATGTCCATACGCCCGCCCGCACCAGCGGCCGGCCGCCGCTCCCCGTACTGGTATGGCTGCACGGCGGCGCCAACGCGTACGGCGCCGGCAGCGACTACGACGGCGCCGCGCTGGCCGCACGCGGCGTGGTCGTGGTGACGGTCAACTACCGCCTCGGAGCACTGGGGTTCCTGGCGCACCCCGCCCTGTCGGCGGAGAGCGCCGACCGTGCCTCCGGCGACTACGGCCTGATGGACCAGCAGGCGGCGCTGCGCTGGGTACGGCGCAACATCGGCGCCTTCGGCGGTGACCGGAACCGGGTGACGCTCGGCGGCCAGTCGGCCGGATCGGCGGACACCTGTCTCCACATCGCCTCGCCGACGGCGAAAGGCCTGTTCCACCGGGCGATCCAGCAGAGCGGAGCCTGCGCCGCGGACGGCGGTCTGACACCCCTCGCACTCGACGCGGCCGAACGGAAGGGAAACGACTTCGCGGCCTCGTTCGGCTGCACCGGGCCGACGAACGCGGCAGCCTGCCTGCGCGCGGTACCCACCACCGAGCTGATCCGCGCCACGGGAACAGGCACCGCCTCCCTGTGGGCCCCGAACACCGGTCCCCGCGTCCTCCCCCGCACTCCGCGGACGGCGTGGGCCGAGGGACGGGTGAACGCGGTCCCGACGCTGAGTGGCAACACCCATGACGAATACCGCTACTTCACCGCGCTGTACGTGGATCTCCTCGGCGGCGGCCCACTGACCCCCGACTCGTACGCCGCCCTCATCAGGCTCCAGTACGGGGACCGAGCGGCCGGGGTCCTGGACACATACCCGGCCTCGGCGTTTCCGTCCCCCAATCTGGCGTACTCCGCCGTCGGCACCGACCAGCGGTTCGCCTGCCCGGCACGGGCCGACAGCCGTCTGTACGGGAGCCGTGCGCCCGTCTACGCCTACGAGTTCGACGACGCGCAGGCACCACCGTTCATCCCGGCACCGCACACGCCGCAGGGCGCCTTCCACGCCTCCGAACTGGCCTATCTCTTCCCGACGGACGTACTGGCGCCCCTGACGCCCGCCCAGCGGCGGCTGTCCGCCACGATGACCGCGTACTGGGCCCGTTTCGCGGCCACCGGCACCCCCAACGCACCCGGCACTCCGCCGTGGCCGCGCTACACCGCCGCCGGAGACCGCATCCAGGTACTGGCACCGGACCGGGTCGGATCCACCAGCGGCTTCGCAGCCGACCACCACTGCCAGTTCTGGCAGCCGCCGTCCCGATTCCCGGAGCAGCCGTGAGATGACGTCGGCACACCCGTCCCTCCGCTGCCGGGTCGTCATTCCCCGGTCGTGATGTGCCCGGACGGGGCGTCCTCTTCACCAGGGACGCCCCCGACCGGAACCCCGTGATGGTCCGCCAGAGCCAGCAGCGCCACACGCAGCGGCCCGGTGTCCAGGACCGTGTCCGGCTCGAACCAGCGGGCCACGGCGGTTCCGCTCGCCATCCTCAGCGTGAAGCGCGCCAACTCGTCCGCCACCTCGGGCCGGTCCCGCAGCCCGAACACGGAACTCACCGATTCCCGGGCCCAGGCCAGCAGCGCGTCGCGGTACTGATGCACCTCGGCCGCAGCGGCCGCACTCGCGTCCTGCTGCACCATGCCCAGCCCCAACAGCAGCTTCACACCGCGTGGATGGCGCTGAAACGCGTCCTCGACCTCCCTCAGAAAGGTGTCCAGACGCTCCGCGACGTCGGTGCCCGGCACTTCGCTCGGCGGCAGGGCCTCCAACAGCGCGATCCTGGCGCGCTCCAGTACGGCGACGTAGATCCCGTCCTTGCTGCGGAAATGCCAGTAGATGGAACTGGTCGGCAGACCGGACGCGGCGGAGATCATCGAGATCGACGTGGCGGCGTACCCGTGGCGCGACATCAGCTCACCACCGGTGTCGAGTATCGCGTCCCGCGACCGCGCGCCTCGGTCCATTGCCGGTGCCTCCGTCATAGGGCCGACTTTAGAGCAGCCTCCTTCAGACCCGATGCGGAACGGGGCTACGGAGGGGTGCGTACGTTCGCGGGGAGGCCACTGAGACCAGGGGGTGCCGTGATCAGCGGAGCTCGTAGGATCCGAAGAACCGGAAGAACAGGGCCGGGAAGTTGCGCCGCTCCAGTCCGGGGCGAGCGCGGCGGCGCAGGCGGCCGTGGAGGTCGCGTGCCGGTGCGTCGGCCAGCAATATGCCTGGGGTGGCGGGCATGCGCAGGGGGTGCCCGGTCCGAGTCAGGGCCAGGTCGACCTCACGGAGAGCGACTCGTACGCGGACCCGGAGCTGTGGAGCTTCGACTGCATCGGCCTGGTGCGCTGGGCCTGGTACAAGGCGACCGGCCGTGACCTCATCACCGAGCGCACGACGCAGGCGACGTTCGCGGCGCCGGGATACGCGCACAGCATGAAGATCCAGGTCAACACCATCAGTGCCCGCTGGGACCGCTACCAGGGCGCGTTCCGCCCGCACGCCGACGTCACACCGGGGGTCTGCTCCTGGGACGGCCGAGGCTCGTTCCACGGCATGGTGAACAACGTCTGGTCGTTCCTGCCGGACTACCACCGTACAGCGGTGACTATCCGGAGATCGGCGGCACACTGACCGGCGCGGAGAACAACACGTCCTGCGGCGACGGTACGGAACCGAACTCCACGAGCGCCTGGACGGCCAAGTCGACGACCGTCTTCGGCCGCACCGTGGAGCTGCGCTACAACAGCACCACCCAGTGCGCCTGGGGTCGCATCGTCGGCGGTGCGCCCGGCGACGAGATCTGGGTCGACCGCAGCGCCGACGGGGGGCAAGACCTGGTCCCCGATGCTCGGCTTCACCACCATCACCTCGGGCAACGACGCGTACACCACGCAGTGGAACGACGCCGGCCTCGTCATGCGAGCCTGCGGCACCAACGGTCCGGGCGGCGCCATCGAGTGCACCGGCTGGTTCTGATCGGCCGGCCGGGCCGGTCGAGCCGGTCGAGCCGGTCGAGCCGGTCGAGCCGGCGGACGGTAGTGCGGGAGAGTCGGGGTCAGGCGCCGCGTCGTACCCGGGCCGCCTTGCGGGCCTCCGCGAGCTTGCTCGCCTCGCTGCTCTTGCGGGACGACCTGCCGCCGGAAGCGCGCTTCGTGTCCTTGGTGCTGCCGAGGCCGCGGAACGGAGCGTTGTGGTTCTTGGGGCGCTGTGCGGTCGGCCCGCCGTCGAGAGGTACGCCGGAGGGGGCCTTGGCGCCGGTGATCCGGCTCAACTCGGCCTCGCCGGAACGCACTTTGCTGACCTTGGGGGCAACGCCGGCGTCCGTCATGACCTGGTTCGTCTCGCGGCGCTGTCCCGACAGGGCGAGTGTCACGACGGTGCCCGAGCGGCCGGCCCGGGCCGTGCGGCCCGCGCGGTGCAGGTAGTCCTTCGGGTCGGTGGCCGGGTCGACGTTGACCACGAGGTCGAGGTCGTCGACGTGCAGGCCCCGTGCGGCGACGTTCGTCGCCACCAGCGCGGTGACCTGCCCGTTCTTGAACTGGGCCAGGGTCTTGGTGCGCTGCGGCTGGGACTTTCCGCTGTGCAGGGCGGCGGCGGGCACGCCACTGGCCCGCAGATGCCGCGTGAGCTGGTCGACGCCGTGCTTGGTGTCCAGGAACAGCAGGACGCGGCCGTCCCGGGCGGCGATCTCCGTGGTCACGGCGTACCGGTCCGGGCCGTGCACGACGAAGACGTGGTGCTCGATCGTGGAGACCGCGCTGGACGAGGGGTCCACAGAGTGCACGACGGGGTCCCGGAGGTAGTTCTGCACCAGCTGATCGACATCGCGGTCGAGCGTGGCGGAGAACAGCATCCGCTGGCCGTCGGGACGTACCTGGTCCAGGATCTCGGTGACCTGCGGCAGGAACCCCATGTCGCACATCTGGTCGGCCTCGTCCAGGACCGTGATGCGCACCCGTCCCAGTCGGCAGCCCTTGCGCTCGATGAGGTCGTGCAGCCGACCGGGCGTGGCGACGACTATCTCGGCGCCGTCCCGCAGCTCGGCGGCCTGCCGGCCGATGGACACCCCGCCCACGACGGTCGCGAGCCTCAGCCGCAGTGCCTCGGCGTACGGGGTGAGCGCCTCTCCGACCTGCTGCGCCAGCTCCCTGGTGGGTACCAGGACGAGCGCCAGCGGTTCCTTGGGCTGTGCGCGTCGCCCGGCCGTCCGGGCGAGCATCCCCAGGCCGAAGGCGAGCGTCTTGCCGGAGCCCGTGCGGCCCCGGCCCAGGACGTCCCGTCCCGCGAGCGCGTTCGGCAGCGTCGCCGCCTGGATGGGGAAGGGCACGGTCACATCGCGCTCGTCGAGCGCCCGCAGGATCTGGGCGGGCAGCCCCAGCTCCGCGAAGGACGCCGCAGCAGTGGCGTCCGCCACCTCGGCCATGTCGTCCTGCTGCCGGGCATCACAACGTGCTGATTCGCTCACAGAAAGCCTTCCTCCGAAGGGACCGTACCGAGGAAGGCGCGGCGGGGACGCGGCCACCAGCCGGGGACACCGAATGGACCACCGACACAGCCACGCCGCAAACGGAGCACTTTAGCACGGGTCACGGCACCCGAGCCGCCCGTGATCACGCCGCTCAGCCCTTGGCCAGGGCGTCGAGGCGCAGTTCGGAGTAGCGATGGGGTGGGGCGTCCCCGCTCACGTCCACGCCGAAGCGATCCTCGGCGCCCTGCTGGAAGCCCCCCGGCCGGCGTGACCATCGCCCAGCTGGTGTCCGCCGTCGTGCAACCGGAGGATCACGGGACCGCAGCGGTCGGCGACGATCCGTTGCGGACGGTGCCCCAGTGGATACGTGTCTCGTTGTGGATGTGCCAGATGTCGTCCTCTGAGAGAAGGACCGACACCACCCCGGGGAAGGCCTCCTCGAAGTAGATGTAGGGCTTCCGGTTGTCGACGCGGGGCGAGTGGTAGTCGAGCCGGTCCTGCATGCCGTGCTGGGCGGTGACCGGGGTCGCGGGATGGTAGGTGAGGATGTTGGGGCTGGCGAGGTCGATCAAGCCGTCGTCGATCAGCCGCCCCACCTCGTGGATGGTCTCGTCGATGCTGGCGCGTGTCTCTCCGTCCAGGCCGAAGAGCACCGAGGTGCCCAGTTCCAGCCCCTGTTCCTTCACCAGCCGGGCCGCTTCCCTGACCTTCGCCTTCCAGGGGCGGGTCTCGTCCCGGCGGAGGTTCTTGTGGATGTGGTCCATGACCTGCGTCGACATGCTCTCGATGCCCATGTAGACATAGGTGCATCCGGCGGCCTTCATCTTCCGCAGGATCCCGGCTGACTGCTCGGACGAGTGCAGGGCCACGAGCGTGTCCACCGTGAGCTGGGCCCCCCACTGGAGCCCGCGCAGCCGTTCGAGGTCGTCGGGATCGCCGAGCCGCTCCCGGAAGCGGGCGGGGATCCGCTCGGCGTCCAGCGCCCGCAGCTCGGCCAGCGCGTCGCAGAACTCCTCGATGTCCCGGTAACGTCCGCTCCAGAACACGGAGTCGTCGAAGAAGAGGGACTCGGCGCCGTAGTGGACGTACTCGCAGACCCGCTCGACCGCCGTGCTGATCGGGTCGTGTTTGAAGCGCTTCAGGGTGCCCGCCACCTGCACCGACTCCGAGCAGAAGTTGCAGCGGTACGGGCAGGCGTTGGACACCATGAAGTGGGCGGTGCGCAGGACCGCGCCGGTGTCGGGGGCGGTGAAGATCGGGAAGTGCGAGCGGATCGCGAACGCCTCGTAGGGCGAGGGGAGTTCGGCGAGGTCGAGCGTGCGACCGCGCAGCGGTACGGCGTCGAAGCCGTCGTCCGAGGCGAGGACGGCCAGGGCCTGGCCCGGGCCGGGTCCCTCCTCGGCGAGCAGCCCCTGGAGGAGTCCGAGGACGCGCTCGCGGTCCACCCACTGCCGGTCGAGGTCTACGGCGAGGGCCACGGCCCGCATCAGCAGGTCCACCGCGTGCTGGGCCTCGCCGGTCACCACGGCGTCGATGACCCGGGGTGCCCTGCCCTCCTGGATGACGGACAGGGGGCTGCTGGGCTTGAGGAGGAGCCTTCGGCCGTCCGGCGTACAGGTGATGGTCTCGTCCGCGTGCCGGCCGCCGAGGATGACGAAGGCCTCCGGGAGCTCGCTCTTGACGAGGGAGGCGATCTCCAGCGCGTAGCGGTGTGCGGGGGAGACCGCACTGATCAGAACCACCCGGGGGCGCACCTCGCGCAGCAGCCGGATCCAGCGCATTCTGGCCGCGTCGTCCCAGACCCGCGGGTCGAACACCGTCTGGTCGGTGTTGGGGTCGCTGCCGTACGGCCGGTAGCCGTCCGCTCCGGCGGCCAGCCGGTACTCCTTGGACGGTAACCGGGTCCATTCGGGGGCGAAGTCGGTGTAGTGCGTGGCTTCTGTCAGTGGTCCCGCGTCGGCGACGGCGCGGTGCACGGCCACACAGAGCGCCGCGTAGAGGCACATCGGGTCACCGGGGTAGGTGATCTCTCCCTCGGCCTGGGTCATGACGGGTGCCAGGACCGACAGCACCGGGAAGTAGCGGCCTGCCGTGCGTCCTCGTGCCAGGTCGTCGAGCAGTCTCTCCCGGCGTACGTGGCGCAGTTGCCGGAAGGAAGCGAGGTCCGCCGCCTCCCCCGGCCGATGTACCCGTATATTTCCGCCGGTGAATTGCACGCTTTCGACAGTGTGAATGGTCATCAGCCCTCCGGATCGTTAGACGGCACTGATTGGGTTGGCCGTCTGATCCCGGTTGTGCGGGTCCGACACGGAGCACCTGATAATCGGTTCGACTGGCATGGTTTGTCGACCGTGCGCGTAATCAAGAAAACCCCCGTGATCTTTGTTGTCACCTTACTAGGCGGCGCCCGGTGCGAGTCAACAGGACAAAGAAGACAGTCACTTCGACAGGCGCCGGACAGCGGTGTGCATACGGTCCAGCGTTTCGTCCAGCACCTTGAGGGAAGTGCCGAAATTGAGGCGTACGAATCCGTTTCCCGCCGCGCCGAAGGACGGGCCGGAGAACAGCAGCACCTTGGCCTCGTCGCGGAAGAAGGCCATGGGATCGTCGCCCACGTCCAGGCGGCGGCAGTCCAGCCAGGCGAGGAATCCGGCCTCCGGAATCCGGTAGGACACTCCCGCGGGCAGCCGCTCGGCCACCCGGTGGCGGTTGCGGTCGAGCAGTGCCATGACCTCCTCCAGCCAGGAATCGCCCGAGGTCCAGGCGGCCTTGAGCGCTTCCACCGCGAGCACGCTCACCTGACCGAAGAGCAGGCCCCGCCGGGCGTCGACGGCCTCGCGCACGGCCTTCGGCCCCACATGGGCGACCGCGCAGCGGATCCCGGCCAGGTTGAACGCCTTGCTGCCCGAGGTCAGGGTGACGGTGCGGGCCGCCACCTCGGGGCCCAGCGAGGCGAACGGGATGTGCCGGTGCGGGGCGTGGGTCAGATCCGCGTGCACCTCGTCCGAGACGACCAGCAGGTCGTGACGGAGCGCCAGTTCCGCGAGCGCCTCCAGCTCGTCACGCCTGAGCACCCGGCCCGTGGGGTTGTGCGGGTTCACCAGGAACAGGGCGCGGCACCGGCCTGGCCCCGCCTCCGCGACGGCGCGTTCCATCCGGTCCGGATCGAACCCCCAGCCCGTGCCGTCGTCCTCGATCGGCACCGTCAGCGGCCGGCGCCCGATCCGCTCGATGACCTCGACGAACGGGGGGCAGGCCGGGGTGTGCACCAACACCGCATCGCCGGGAGCGGTGGCCAGCTGGAGGACGGCCAGCATCGCCTGGTTGATGTCGGTGAACAGCCGCACGTGGGTGGGGTCCGGGAGGTGTCCGTAACGGCGCCGGGTGCGCTCGGCGAACACCTCGCCGAGCGGACCACCCTCCGACTCGTCGAACCACGTCGGATAGCCGAGGTCCCCCGCTGCCCGGCGTGCCACCGCCTCACTGATCGCGGGTGCCGTGGGAAAGTCCATGTCCGCGACCCAGGAAGCCAGCACGTCCGCTCCGGCGTACGCCCATTTCTCGCCGTCCCGGCGTGACAACTCGCCAATGTCGAGAGAATCCAGTGCCGACTGCGCGGACAAAGCGGTGGAGTTCATGGTGCGACCTCCCGGCCGTTCGGGAATGTCCCGCTGCGGAGCCGATACCCCGAAAGACATTGCATCAGGTTGCGCTCCCACTTCTCGAATGAATTGTGACGCTCGTCACCTTGTGAGGGCCGGAGGTGATCGATAATCTCGCCAACCAGTCGTTGTCGCAATATACTTGGCAATGTGTCAGCCAGGGACCGGTCGCATGCCGAATACGCGCATGCGCCGCCCGGAAATCCCAGACGGAAGGCGGGGAATTGACTTTCCATGCCGTTCAGCTCCCAGGCGACCGGACGAGCGGTGGTTCCCAGCCGCGCTGCACGGGAACGGCGCGCCGGAATGTCCCCGCGATGTACGACGCCGGCCTCGAAGCGCTGGCGAAGACCTGTGGCACCACCCGGGAGCGGGTGGCCGTCGCCGCGTTCGCCGCTCTGCTGTACCGGTACACCGGCCGCAACCACGTCGAGCTCGGGCTGAGCCGGGACCGCTCCGACGACACCGCCGTCCGTCTGACGGTCACCGGGGAGGCCACCTTCCGCGCACTGGTCAAGGACTCCGCGGCGGCGCAGGAGTACCCGGCGGCGGGCCGCGTCGGCACGGTCGTCAGCATCGGAGCGACGGTGCCGGCCGACCTCCCCTACGAGGCACTGCTCGTTCTGCCCGCCGCCGGTGCAGGTCAGCCGCCGGTCGAACTGCGCTACGACCAGTCGGTCTTCGACGCCGCCACGGCCGAGCGGCTGCTCGCCCATTTCCACGCCCTGCTGGCCGAGGGGCTCGCCCGCCCGGACGTGCCCCTGGCGGAGCTGGAGTTCCTCGGTGAGAGCGAGCTGCACCGGATCCTCGTCGAGTGGAACGCCACCGCGACGCAACTGCCGCACCCGCGGTCTTGTCTGCACGAGGCGTTCGAGGCTCAGGCGGCGCGCACCCCGGACGCCGTCGTCGTGGCCCAGGACGACCGGCGGCTGACATTCCGCCAGGTCAACACGGCCGCCAACCAGCTGGCCCACCAGCTGCGCGGACTCGGCGTCGGCCCGGACCGACGTGTCGGCCTGTACCTCGACCAGTCGCCCGATCTCCTGGTCGCCATCCTCGGCGTGCTCAAGGCGGGCGGCGCCTACGTACCGCTGGACCCCGGCTACCCGAGCGCGCGCGTGGCCACCATGATCACGGGCGTCTCCTGCGTGGCCGTGATCAGCCGAAGCGATCTCGCCGACGGCCTCCCGCAGACAGAGGGACCCGGAGCCCATCTGATCGTCCTTGACCGCACGGCCGACGAACGGGCCGCCGAGCCCGACCATGATCCCCATCCCCTGGCCGGTCCGGACAACCTCTGCTACGTCATGCACACGTCCGGCTCCACCGGCACGCCCAAACCCATCGCCCTGTGCCATCGCGGCGTGATGAACAACATCGCGGACCTCAACGCCCGCTTCGCCGTAGGACCGGGCGACAGCGTCCTGGGCCTGTCGTCGCCGAGCTTCGACATGTCGGTGTACGAATTCCTCGGCGTGCCCATCGGCGGGGGCACCCTGGTGCTGCCCTCGGCCGGCCGCACGAGGGACCCCGGGCACTGGGCCGAGCTGTCGGCCCGCCACCGGGTCACCCTCTGGAACACCGCGCCGGCGCTGCTGGAGCTGGTCCTGGAACACCTCGACCACGCCGAGCGGTCCGCACCCGACGAGCAGCGGGCCGATCCGCGGTCTGCCGGCCGGCCGGTGCCCCTGCGCGACCTGCGGCTGGTGATGCTCGCCGGTGACTGGATTCCCCTGCGGATGCCGGACCGGATCCGGTCCCGCGCACCCGAGTGCCGTTTCATCTCCCTCGGCGGCGCCACGGAGGCGTCCATCTACTCGACCGTCTTCGAGGTCGAGGCCACCGACCCGGCCTGGACGAGCATCCCGTACGGTCGCCCGATGGCCAACCAGCGGGTGTACATCCTGGACGACGCCCTGCGGCCCGTACCGCCCGGTGTCACGGGCGAGTTGTACCTGGCCGGCACCGGGCTCGCCCGCGGGTACCTGGACCAGCCCGAGCGGACCGCGGAGCGCTTCCTGTCGTGGTCGTACGGGCCTGTGAGCGAGCGCCTCTACCGCACCGGAGACCTGGCCCGGTTCGACGCCGGCGGACTGATCGAGCTGATCGGCCGGGTCGACCTGCAGGTGAAGATCCACGGCCTGCGCGTCGAACTCACCGAGATCGAGGCGGCGCTGCGCGACCACCCGGCGGTCAAGGAGGCCGTGGTGACGGCACAGGCCGATGCCACCGGCTCCCCGGTGCTGGTCGGCTACGCCGTGCCGCACGAGAGCGCCGGCTTCCGGGCCGACGACGTACGCGAGTACCTGGCGTCCCGGCTCCCGCCGCACATGGTCCCCGGCACCCTGCTCACGCTGCCGGCGATGCCCCTCAGCCCCAACGGCAAGATCGACCGCAAGGCCCTTCCCGCCGCGTTCGCGCCCGGACCGGACCTCGCGGTGCCCGCCGAGGACCGGCCGCGGGGCCCCTGGGAAGCACGGCTCGGCGCGGTCTGGCAGGAGGTTCTGGGCGTCGCGTCGGTGCGCCGGGACGACGACTTCTTCAAGCTCGGCGGCGACTCGATGAAGGCCATGCGCACCATGGCGCTGATACCGGGCTTCACCCTGGCGGACCTGTACCGGTATCCGACCCTGCGGGAGCTGGCCGGGTATCTGGAGAACACCGCGGGCGACCCGGACGGCGGGCCGCCCGGCGACTCCGCCTGACCGGTCGGCCGCACTGGCGGGCGGCACCGTGGCGTGCCGCCCGCACCGGCCCGTCACGAACCCGCCGAACATCGCACCGGGAGCCGGCTGACGCCCGTCAGGAAACTGGAGGCCATCCGCTCGACGGGCCCGGCCGGCTCCAGTTCGCCGACCTGACCGCGCAACTCCTCCAGCATGACTCGCAGTTCCACCCGGGCCAGCGGTCCCCCAAGGCAGAAGTGCGGGCCGTGGCCGAGGGTCAGGTGCCGGTTCGGCGTGCGGGAGATGTCGAAGCGGTAGGGGTCCTCGAAGATCTCCGCGTCCCGGTTCGCCGAGATGTTCCACAGCGTGACGATGCTGCCGGCGGTGATCCGACGGTCCCTCAGCTCGATGTCCACCGTGGCGGTACGGCCGATGTGCGTCACCGGAGTCGTCCAGCGCAGCACCTCCTCCACGGCGGGATCGAGCAGCTCCTCTTCCTTGCGCAGCCGCTCCCACTGCTCCGGGTGCTCCATCAGTGCCAGCGCCGCGCCCGCGGACGACAGCCGGGTCGTCTCGTCGCCGCCGATGATGATGTTGTAGCAGTTCAGCAGCACCTCGGCGTCGCTGAGCCGGGCACCGTCGGCCTCCTCGGTGGCGAGCAGGCTCACGATGTCCTCCCCGGGCGCCTTACGGCGGCCGGGGAGCAGTCCGGCGTAGTAGAGCAGGATCTCCTGCTGGGCCTGCGCGGCCTCCTCCTGGGACTCCTGCGAACCGTCCGCGCCCAGCGCGGCCATGGTCATCTCCAGCATCGCGGCACGGTCCGAGGGCGGCACGGCGAGCAGCTCGCAGATCGCGACGAGCGGGATCTGCGCCGCGACGTCGGCGACGAAGTCGCCCCCGCCGGCCTCCACCAGGCCCGCCACCAGGCTGCGGGTGGCGGTCCTCACGCCGTCCACGACCGGGGCCATGGCCCGGGCCGAGAACGCGCCCATCAGCATGCGGCGCACGGCGGTGTGCCGGGGCGGATCGGTGACCACCAGCATCTGGCCGCCCGCGGAGTCCCCGCCGGTGAGCAGGGTGCCGAGCATGTTGCCCTGCTCCGAACTGAGCCGTGCGGTGTCCCGGTAGACCGCGGCGATGTCACGGTAGCGCGTGACCGCCCAGAACCCCGGGCCGCCGTTGCCGGTCTCGCACCGGACGACCGGCTGCTCCTCCCGCAGGTGGCGCCAGGTGTCGCAGGCGTCCGGGTCCGGGTGAACGGCCGGGTCGATCAGGTGGAAGGGAATCGTGGGCCCGCCGACGGTGCCGGTGAGGTCAGCGGTCATGCGATGCCCCGATGAGGTCGTCCGCCCAGGATCGTTCGATCAGCTCCAGGCAGTCCGCCCGGGCGGCCGGCCCGTACGCGACCGACCACCCTGCCGGCACGTCCGCCGTCGCGGGCCACAGCGAGTACTCGTGCCGGTCGTTGACCAGAGCGAGGAAGCGGCCCGCGGTGTCGGCCGGGGCGTCGAAGGGACTTCTCACAGGTGTCTCCTGACAGGTCGGGCAGGATGCCGGCGCGCATCGCTCACGCGATGTGGTCCGGGCCGTCCAGGTGCCGGGCGAGCACGGCGGCGATGTCGGCGAGGGGGCCGGGGGCGAGCATGTCACCGTGCCGGCAGGCGATCGGATGACTCTCGATCCGTCCGCTCGTGTACGGCGCCCAGTCGCCCGGCCGCTCGGGGTCCGGCGCCTTGTCCTCCATCGCCTCGAAGAACAGCACGTCCACGTCGACGGGCCGGGAGTCGTGCCGCCGCTGTGCGTTGAGGTTGTTGGTGAACACCTCGGCCACCGAGGCGAGCTGATCGCTCGACAGCGTGCCGAGCGGGCTGCCGTGCTCCGCCAGGACGCGCAGGGCCGCCGCCGGGTCGAACGGGGGCGCGCCGTCCGGGTGCCGGATGCCGAGCGAGTGCAGCACCTCCGCGAGGGCCTCGGGCTGGTCGTAGTCCACCGGGCGGGCGTCCGGCCGCCGGGGAAAGGAGTCGAGCAGCGCCAGCAGGGCGACCTCCTCGCCCTCGGTGCGTAGCAGCCGGGCCGCCTCGTGGGCGAGGATGCCGCCCATGGACCAGCCCAACAGGTGGTAGGGGCCGTGGGGTTGGACGGAGCGCAGCTGTGCCACATGGTCCCTGGCCATCGCGGCCAGGTCCGGCATCAGGGCGGCCGGGTCGTCCAGGCCGCGGGACTGCAGGCCGTAGACCGGGCGCTCGGCATGCAGGTGGCGCAGCAGCCCCGAGTACACCCAGCCGAGCCCGACGCCGGGGTGGAAGCAGAACAGCGGCTCCCTGCCGCCGTGCGGCCGCAGCGGGAGCAGCACGTCCAGCGCACCGTCCGGGTCGGCCTGCGGCGCCGGACCGTCGAGGAGGGCGGCCAGACCGGCGACCGTCGGGGTGCGGAACAGCGTGTCGATGCCGAACCGGGCCCCGAACCGGGAGCGCAGCAGCCCCAGCAACCGGAAGGCGAGGAGTGAGTGACCGCCGAGGTCGAAGAAGCTGTCGTGCGCACCGGGCCGGCCGGCCGGCCCGGTCGTGCCCAAAACCTCGCCGAAGAGGGCGGCCAGCTCCTTCTCCAGGGCGGTGCCGGGCGGCCGCTCCTCGCGTCCGGCCGCGGCGGCGGGGTCCGGCGCCGGCAGCGCCCGCCGGTCCAGCTTGCCGTTGGGGGTGCGGGGCAGGGCCGGCAGGATGACGACCATCGGCACCATGTGCCGGGGCAGTGTGCTCTCGACGTGTCGGCGCAGTGCCAGGCCGTCGGTCGCGGCTCCGGGTTCCAGGACGACGTAGCCGACCAGCCTGCGGTCACCGGGCCGGTCCTCACGGACCGCGACGACCGCCTGGGCGACGTGGGGGTGGCGGAGGAGGGCCGCCTCCACCTCGCCCAGCTCGATCCGGAAGCCGTTGATCTTGACCTGGTCGTCCAGCCGTCCGAGGAACTCCAGGTCGCCGTCCGGCAGCCAGCGCACGAGGTCCCCCGTGCGGTACATCCGGGCTCCCGGCTCGCCCTGCGGGTCGGCGACGAAGCGCTCCGCGGTCAACGAAGGCCGACCGAGATATCCGGTGGCCAGGCCCGGCCCGCCCAGATAGAGCTCACCCGGCACGCCCACGGGGACCGGGCACAGCCCCTGGTCGAGAACGTAGGCGCGGGTGTTCCAGGACGGGCGGCCCACCGGGGGTGCCTGGTCGAAGGGGCCGCCGCCGAGCCAGCCGGTGGCGTAGACGGGAGCCTCGCTGGGGCCGTAGATGTTGACGACGCGTGCGCCGGGGAACGCCCCCGCGATCTCGTTCGCGACCGCGGCGCCCAGCTGTTCGCCGGCCAGCACCACCGTTCCCGCGGTGACCGCCGGGTCCAGGCGCCGGACCAGGTCGGCGAAGACCGAGGGGACCCCGCTGACCAGGGCCGGCGCGGTGACCGGGCCGGCCGCCAGGGTCTCCTCCTCCGCCAGGGCGAGCAGATCCCGGTGGATCCGGACGGTGCCGCCCGTGGCGAGCGGGCCGAAGACCTCGAAGACGGAGACGTCGAAGCTGACCGAGGTGGTGGCCTGCACCTGGGCGAGCCCCTCCGTGCCGAGGAAGCCGGCCAGCCAGGCCAGCAGGTCGGCCATGTTGGCGTGCGAGACGACCACGCCCTTGGGCCGCCCGGTGGACCCGGACGTGTAGATGACGTACGCCGGGTCGGCCGGGCTCAGCGGGCGCGGACGCTCGGCGTCGGTGACATCACTGTCGGGCCGGCCGGCCTGGTGGACCGCGGGGTCGTCCAGGACGAGCCGCGGGACGTCGGCCGCGGGCAGGGCACGGTCCGTCCCGGTGGTGGTCACCAGGAGCGTCGGACGGGCGTCCGTCAACAGCAGGGTGATCCGTTCCCGCGGGTACTGCGGATCGATGGGCAGGTAGGCGGCGCCGGTCTTCAGCACCGCCACCAGGGCCACGAGCAGTTCGGCTGAGCGGGGCAGGGCGAGCGCGACGATGCGGCCGGGGCCCGCGCCGCGGGCGAGCAGTTCCCTGGCCAGCCGGTTGGCCCGGGAGTTCAGCTCCGCGTAGCCGAGCTTGGCGCGGCCGTCGACGACGGCCGGTGCGTGCGGCCGCTCCCGCGCCCGGTCCTCGAACAGCGCCGGGAAGAGGCGGTTGCCGTCCCGGGGTACGGGATCGCCGTGCCACCGGTCGAGTCGGCGCAGTTCCGTCTCGGAGAGCAGCACGGTGTGTTCGTACCGGTCCCCGGGAGCGGTGGCCAGCGCGGTGAGCGTCCGCCGGTAGTAGCCGCCGATCTCGGCCACCTGCTCGTCGGTGAACCGGTCGGCGTCGTAGCGCAGATGCAGTCGTACCGCGGCCGAGGTGAGGTCCTGGGAGAACTCGGCGCCGAACGGGATGCTGGTGTTGGTGACGCGCCGCTCGTCGAGCACCTCCAGTTCGGCCGCCCTGTCCAGGACCGAGCGGTAGACGTGGAAGCGGGTGAAGTTGAAGAAACTCTCGAACAGCTCCCGGCCGCCGACGGCCCGCATGATCTCCGGCATGGGGAAGCGCCGGTGCGGCTGTACGGCGATGTCGGTGCGGTTGACGGCGGTCACCAGGTCGTCCCAGGTGCCTCCGGTCAGCCGGGTCCTGAAGGGCAGGGTGTTGAGGAACATGCCCAGCACCCGGTCGCCGTCGCGGTCCTCGGTACGGCCGTTGTAGACGACGCCGGTGACGACGTCCGGGCTTCCGGTGAGCAGGGAGACCACGCGCAGGTGGGCGGCGAGCAGAAGGGTACGCACGGGCACCCCGAGCCGTTCGGCGCACTCGGTCAGTGCCGACGCCTCGTCCTGCGGCAGCTCCACGGGGACGATGCGCATGTCGGGCCGCCCGGTCGCGGGCCGCAGCCGGGGCAGCGCCGTGAACTCGCAGTCGGCCAGGTGCTCCGCCCAGAAGGCACGGTGCTCCTCGTCGGCCACGGCGGCGCGTTCCTCCGCGACGAACGCGCCGAAACGGGCTGCGGGCGGTTCAGGGAACACGATCCTGGATGCCCCGGAGCCGTCGACGCACCGCAGATAGCGGTCGAACAGCTCGGTGATCAGCGAGCGTTCGCTCCAGCCGTCGAGGATCGCGTGGTGCTCCGTGACCCACAACTGGAAGGTGTGGTCGGTCAGCCGCTGCGCGTGGAACCGGATCAGCGGGGCCTGTTCCCAGGAGAACGGGGTCTGCTTCTCGGTGGTGAACCGCTTGTCCAGGGCGGTTCGTCGACCGGCCTCGTCCAGATGGCGCAGGTCCTCGAAGGAGACCGGGGCCGTTGTGCGGCGGTGCACCAGCTGGAGCGGTTCGCCGAAACCCTCCAGGTGGAAGGAGACCCGCAGAATCTGGTGGTCGGCCACCATCGAGTCCACGGCGGTGCGCCAGGCATCCTCGGACCAGGCGGCCCGGATGTGGTATCCGCAGACGTTGTGGTAGATCCGCTCGGCCGCGTCCAGCCCGCTGTGGTAAAGCATGCCGGCCTGCAGCTGGGAGAGCGGGAAGGCGTCCTCGACGTCGGCGGGCAGCGCGGCCCGGTCCTCGGCGGTCAGCAGCGACAGCGGCCGGTACCGGGTGCCCCCGCTGCCGGGGGCGACGAGGGAGGTGTGCGGGGCCAGGTCCCGGATGGTCTGGTACCGCAGGAGGTCCTGGAGCCGGAAGTCCAGCCCTCTCTCCCGGGCCCGGCTCAGCAGGGCGATGGTGCGGATCGAGTCGCCGCCCAGCAGGAAGTAGTTCTCGTCGGTGCCCACCCGCTCATGGCCGAGCACCTCGCTCCAGACCTGGACGAGGATTTCTTCCGGCCGGTTGGCCGAAGCGGTGACCGGCGCGTCCGCCGCGCGGGACGGAGCGGGCAGCCGACGCCTGTCGACCTTGCCGTTGACGGTGAGCGGGAAGCGGTCGAGCACCACGAAGGCTGCCGGAACCATGTGGGGAGGCAGCGCGTCGAGGAGGTGGTCCCGCAGCTCAGAGGCGCCCAGGCCGGCCCGTTCGGAGACGACGTGGGCCACGAGCCGCGGGCCGCCGTCCCGGCCGTCGTCAACGGCCGACACCAGGGCCTCCCGTACGTCCGGATGCCCGACGAGTGCCGCCTCCACCTCTCCGGGCTCGATCCGGAAGCCCCGGATCTTCATCTGGTCGTCGGCCCGGCCGCAGTACTCCAGCTCCCCGCCGGGCAGCCGCCGTACCAGGTCGCCGGTGCGATAGGCCCGGCCGCCGGGCAGCGTGACGAAACGGGCCGCGGTCAGCTCCGGGCGGCCGAGATAGCCACGGGCGAGTCCGGCCCCACGTACGTACAGCTCGCCGGTGACCCCGTCGGGCACCGGGCGGCCCCGGTGGTCGAGGACGTCCAGCGCGAGGTCCGGGATGGCGACGCCGATGACGCTGCCGGTGCCCTCCTCGGCGTCCTGCGGCGAGATCGGCCGGTAGGTGACATGGACGGTCGTCTCGGTGATGCCGTACATGTTCACCAGGCGCGGTCCGTCGGGATGCCGTGCGAACCACGGGCGCAGCGTTCTCGGCTCCAGCGCCTCGCCGCCGAACACCACGTATCTGAGGGCCGGTACGGCGACGTCCGCGCGGTCATCCTCGCGCATCAGCACGGCGAACGCCGACGGGGTCTGATTGAGGACGGTGACGCCTTCGGCGCCCAGCAGCCGCAGAAACGCACCGGGGTCCCGACTGGTCTCGTACGGGACGACGACGAGCCGGCCGCCGTGGACCAGGGCACCCCACAGCTCCCACACCGAGAAGTCGAAGGCGTAGGAATGGAACAGGGTCCAGACGTCGTCGGGGCCGAACCCGAACCAGTGCCCGGTCGCGGTGAACAGCCGGGCGACGTTGCGGTGCGGGATGAGAGTGCCCTTGGGTTCTCCCGTGGAACCGGAGGTGTGGATGACGTACGCCAGGTCGTCCGGGCGGACCCGGTGGTCCGGGGCCTCGGCCGGGTGCGCGACGATGGCGGCCGCGTCGTCCCGGAGCGAGACCACGGTGCCGGTGAAGCCGTCCAGCCAGGCGCCCGGACGCCCGTCGAGCAGTACATGGGTCAGCGCGGTGTCCCGCACGATGAAGGACAGCCGGGCGTCCGGGTAGGCCGGGTCCAGCGGGACGTAGGCACCGCCGGCCTTCTGGATGCCCAGGATCGCCACGACCAGGTCCGGGGACCGTTCGGCGCTCAGGCCGACCAGGACCTCGGGGCCCACGCCGAGCTGCCTCAGGTGCCGGGCGAGCCGGTTGGAGCGGCGGTCGAGCTCGGCGTAGGTGAGCTGGTCACTGCCGTGGCGGACCGCGACGGCGTCGGGCCGGTCGGCGGCGTGACGGGCGAACCGGTCGAGGACGGTCTCCTCGCTCGCCTCCGGCGCCGCGTGGGCCGTCGGCCCGGCGGCGGGCACCGCGAGGGTGTGCACCGGGTCGCCCGGGCTGCGAACGACCTCGGTGAGGAGCTGGGCGTAGTGCCGGGCGAACTGCTCGGTCAGCCAGTGGGGCCAGGCGGCCTCGAAGCGCGCCGCCCCGTCCGGCGTGACGGTCAGCCGCAGCGCGTGGGGGTGCGGCGCGGGAGTGTCCTGGCGGGTGACGACGACCCCGTCCGGCAGCTCCCGCACGCCGGTGTGCCGCGCGCGCGACTCGAAGGCGACAGGGAGCGGCGGCTGTTCGTCCCACCAGTCGGCCCCGGCGCCGTGAGGGACAAGGTGGCTGAGCCGTCCGAGTACGGTGGGGAAGTCCGGGTCCCCGGTCAGGTCCGCGTGGACGGTCAGGGGAATGGTGAACGGGCCGACGGCGGAGGCGAACGCGGTTCCGCGCTCGTCGCGGACGGTGGCGAGAAGGACGTCGTCGGTGTCCGCGTACCGGGCGACCAGCAGGGCCAAGAGGGCCGTCAGCCCGTCGTCGAGGTGGGCTCCGGCTGCCGCGCACAGGTCGCGCAGACCCGTGACGTCCGACTCCGGAAGGCGCAACCGGTGGGTGGTGGCCCGGCCGGGAAGGACGCCCGGAAGCCGCGGCGAGGTGCGGTCCTCGGCGTCAGCGGCCGCGGCGACGGGGCCGTCGGCGGCGGCCGCGGCGTACTCGGTGAACTGCGGTGCGGGCGAGGCGGGCGGATGTGCCGCTCCCGGTCTGTCCTGGGCCTGCCACGCGGCCAGGAGGTCGTCGAGGAGAAGGTCCAAGGAGCGTTCGTCGGCGACCATGCGATGCAGGGTCAGCGTCAGCCGGAGGCCGGTGCGGCCGGCGGGTTCCACGGCGGCCCGCAGCAGCGGTCCCCGCTCCGGGTCGAAGGCCGCGTCCGGCTGCGCCCACGACGACGGCGGTTCGCCGGTCACCGACTGCACCAGGGTGGTGCCCTCGAAGGTGAAGCGGGTGCGCAGCGCGTCGTGGCGCCGGACGCACGCGGCCACGGCGGACCGCAGCCGCGTGGTGTCGGTGGTGCCCTCGAAGGTGACGGTCAACCGCAGCTCGTGGGCTGTGTGATCCGGTGTCAGCTCGTGGGTGACGTAGAGCTGTTGCTGGTGCGGTGTGGCCGCGACGGCGGTCGGCGGCAGGGTGGCCATCGGTGCCTGCGCGTGGCCCGCCTGATGGGTGCTCACTGATCATCGCCCCTTCGTCGTCACGGGTGTCGCTGCTGGGATCGTTCGGTCCGTCGGCGCCATTCGCCCAGGGCCCTGGCCCGGGAGGCGCCCCGGGCGGGTGGCCGGGCCGGGCGGGCCTCCGGGGTGTCCGCGCCGTCCGGTGGAGCGTCGAGCCGCCGGGCCAGGCCGCGGACGGTGGTGTGACGGAAGAGTTCGGCGGCGGTCAGCTGCGGATACCGGTCCGCCAGCAGGACGAGCACCCGCAGGAGTCCGGCGGAGGTGCCGCCGAGGTCGAAGAAGGTGGTGTCCAGGTCGGCGACGGGAGCACCGAGGACGCGTTCCCAGGCCCGGCGCACGGCGTCCAGGGCCCGCCCGGCGGGTTCCGGGTCCGGCGGACTGGGCCGGGAGGACATCGCGCGCGCCGCCCAGCCGCCCGCGGTGGCCCGGTCCAGCTTGCCGTTGGGCAGCTGCGGCAGTTCCCGGACGAGCAGCCACACGGCGGGCACCATCGCCGGTACGAGGGAGGCGGCCGCGTACCGCCGTATCTCCTCCGCCTGTTCCGGTGGCATGGGCACGGGGGCGCCCGGGTCCGGGGCGCCGCTCGCGGGGACGAGACACGCGGTGACCGTGGCGCCGTCGGCGGCGACGGTGACGAGGGCGTCGCGGACGGCCGGATGGGCGCGCAGCACGCTCTCGATCTCAGCGAGTTCGATCCGTTGCCCGAGGATCTTCACCTGGCCGTCGGCACGGCCGAGGAACCGCAGGCCGTGCTCGGGGTCGAGAACCGCGAGGTCGCCGGTGTCGTACCCGGCGCGGCCGTCGTACTCCCGGAACCGGTCGGCGGTCAGGTCGGGCCGGTGCCAGTAGCCGGAGCCGACGCCGGCTCCGAGGACGAGCAGCCGGCCCGGCACGCCGGGCGGCAGTGGCCGGTCGTGGGGATCGACCACCAGGCACTCCTCGCCCCCCAGGGGGTGGCCGATGTGCACGGGTACGTCCGGCCGTATCCGCCAGACGGTCGACCACACCGTGGTCTCGGTCGGGCCGTAGCAGTTGAGCACCTCGCCGGGGACCAGTGTGTCCAGCCGGTCGGCCAGGTCGCGTGGGAGCTGTTCACCGCCTACCAGCAGGGTGCCCAGCCGGCCCAGCAGGCGGCGCCCGTTCGGGTCGTCGGCCAGGATCCGCGCCACCGTGGGGGTGCACTGGTAGAGGGCGCCAGTGGGTATGTCCTGCCCGGCGACCTCGCGGTGCCCGGTGAGGAGGACGGCTCGGCCGGCGGTGAGCGGCCAGTACAGCTCCAGTGCGCTGATGTCGAAAGAGACGCTGGTGGCCGCGACAGTGACCGCGGGCGGGCCGGACAACTCCCGGTCGAAGGCGGCGAAGAGCGCGGACAGGTTCTCGTGGCGGACGATCACGCCCTTGGGCCTGCCGGTCGACCCTGACGTGTAGATGACGTAGGCGGGGTCCTCGGGGCGGATCCGCGGCCATCGCTCGGGCACCGGGGCAGCCGCGTCCGGTGCGAGGACCACCGGTGTCGCGGCCCCGGCGTCGGTGCCGGGGACCGGTGGGCCGATGATCGCGGACGGCTGGGCGTCCTCGATCATCAGCCGGAGCCGTCCGGCGGGGTAGTCGGGGTCGAGCGGCACATAGGCGGCGCCCGCCCGCCAGACCGCGAGCAGTGCCACCAGCAGATCGGGGGTGCGCGCCAGCCGCACGGCGACCCGGTCACCCGGCCGTACCCCGGCCTCGATCAGGGCGGCGGCCAGTTTCTCCACCCGGTGGTCCAGTTCGGCGTAGCCGACCTGTGCACCGCCGTACACGAGCGCGGTTGCCTCGGGGGTGCGCCGGGCGTGCTCGGCGACGTGGTCGGGGACGGCCCGGGGGGTCTTCGGGGGCGGTTCCGTGCCGACCTTCGTAACGGCTGCGGGGTCGCTCGCCCCCGCGCCGGTGCCGGTCTGCGGGTGGCCCTCGTCGGCGGCTTTGCCGGCCCCGGCGCCGCCCTCGTCGGTCAGTCGCAGCCGGGTGAGCGGGACGGCCGGTTCGGTGGTGAGGGTGCGGAGGGCGCGTAACAGGTGCTCGGCGAATGATTCGGCGGCGCTCGTGGGAAGTTGGGAGCGGTCGTACTCGACGCTCAGACCGTCGCCGCCGTCGGGGGCCCGGTGCAGGGTCACGGCGAGCGGGTACTCCCCCGCCGCCGCGGAAGGTGGGGTGAGCTGCCAGACCAGGCCGCTCGCGGTGAGCTGGGCGGGCGCGGAGGTCTGGGTGCAGATGATGCCGGTCAGGGGTTTGCGTCCCGGGCTGCGCTCGGCCCGGCTCACCCGCAGGATGTCCTCCACAGGCAGCTCGGCGTGGTCCAGCGCGTCGAAGAGGGCGTCGGCGGCGAGGTCGCACACGGACGCGGTGTCGGCCCCGGCCAGCCGAAGGCGGACCGGCAGGGTGTTCTGGAGACAGCCGATGACATCCTGTTCGGCCTTGGTCCGGGTGGTGGCGACGGTGGCGAGCACGACGTCGTCGCTGCCGCTGTACCACCCGGCCACCACCCCTACGGCGGCGAGGAGTTGGGCGAACACGGTCGCCCCCGTCGCTCGGGCGCGCCGGTGCAGCGCCGCGCTCAGGGCCGCCGGGACGGGCCGGATCACCGTGGCGTGGCCGGGTGGTTCGGCGGACGCGATCCGGGGCAGTGCGGTGTGCGCGGGGCAGTTGTCGAGTTCCCGGGACCAGAAGGCCTCCAGCGCCGCCACGCGGTGGGCGCCCGGTGCCGGTCTGCGGTCGTCGGCCTGCCGTGGCGGTGTGCCGGCGTAGGCGTCGGCGAGCAGCCGCAACAGGACGGCGGCCGACTCCTCGTCGAACACCGCGTGATGGATCCCCACCAGGCAGTGGGCGCCGTCCGCGGTGACGAGGACACGGATCCGGCACAGCGGCCCGTGCCCGTGGACGAACGGGGCACCGGTCTCGGCGATGCGCGCCGCCAGCGCCGTGTCGTCCGCGTCCGCGGACCGTTCGGTCGCGATGTCGACTTCCTCGGCGGTGTGCAGTCGCCGCAACAGGCCGTCGGCAGTGGGGTGCAGGGACGTCCGCAGTGCCGGCTGGGCGACGACGACCGACCGGACGGCCGCCGTCAAACGGTCGGGGTCGACCGGTCCGTCGACGCGGATGTGATGGAGAAGGGTCGCCCGGCCGCCCTGTTGGTCGAGCAGGAAGAATCGTGTCTGTTCGGCACTGGCCGGACTGATCGCATTCTCTAATGCCACGTCGTCAGACATTCGGAGAGCCCCCGCCTCATATCCGCATGACGAATTAACAGAGCCACCCTAGGAAGATCCGTTTTCGGGTGTCAAGGAAGAAGATCGATTGACTTCCCCCGGGGCGCATCGGAGGATTTCCGTGCACAATTGGACATTAACTACGTGACGTGCGTCACATTGATCATTAATGGATGGCACTGTAACGTGGCCCGGGCATTCAATCTGTAGGTCCTTGAGATTATGGGCAGTTGAGGCGGCGACCAGCGACAGGCGCCTGGCCGGCCCGGGAAATTTTCCGTCACCTTTACACACGTGACGAAGAATTCGGACCAATGGAATTCGGGGGACTTCTCAGTGGAATCGAATTTACACCCGTCTGGCGCCTCCGCCGGTGCGGCCGTGGACCTGGCGGAGAGTCTTTGGAGCGAGATCCTGGGCCCTGATGCCGATACCGGCACCGGATTTCTGGAGAACGGTGGCGACTCGTTCCGCGCGGTCCTGCTGACCACCCGTCTGTACGAACTGACGGGGCGTGAGGTCGAGTACCTCGACGTGCTCGAGGCGGACGGGGCCGCGGCGATAGCCCGTCTGCTCACCACCGACACCCCGGGGAGCTGACCCATGGGCTGGGAACTGGCACCCAACCAGATCGACCTCTACACCGCCGACCACGCCACCGACGACCCCGCCACGTATCTCGTGAACGCGGTCTACCGGATCACCGGTCCTGTCGATCCCGACCGCCTCGCCCGGAGACTGGAGCGACTCACCGCCGCCCACCCCGTGCTCGCCGTCAGGGTGGTCCAGGACGGAGCCTCCTGGTTACTGGAGGAGGTGCCCGACCGACCGCACCTGCGGTGCGTCGCACTCGACACCGACCCGGACGGTACGGCGGCCCGGCAACGGGTGCGCGACGAACTGCGCGTCCCGCTGGACCTGACCGAGGGCCCGCTGCTGCGGGTCGTCCTGATCCAGTACCGGCCGGACACCGCCGACCTCCTGCTCGTGGCGCACCACTTGGTCGTCGACGGGCACTCCCTGGCACTGATCGCCCGCGGGCTGCTGACCGACGAGCCCTGCGCGTCCGGTCCCGCCTTCGCCGACTGGGCCGCGACCGCCCGCGACCGGCAGAGCGCCCGCACCGCCGACGCCGCCGCGATCCGTGCCGAACTCGCCGCCGCGGACTGCGCGCCCTCCCTCGACTGGGCCACACCGGACGGCCCCCCGGCCCAGGACGAGCCGACCGGCGGAGTCGCCGAGGCCCTCATCCCCGCCGCGCTGCACGACGGCATCCGGCGACTGAGCGCCGGCCTCGGCATCACGGCCCACTCGGTGGTGCTGGCCGCCGCGGGGTTCGTCATCGGCCGCAACTCCGGCTGCTCCCAACCGGTCGTCGGTACCACCGTCTCCCGCCGCCCGGCCGCCCACGCCACCACGGTCGGGTACTTCAACACCACCACCCCGGTGCCCGTCGGCCTCGACGACGCGACCACCGTGTCGGACTTCCTGCGCGCCGTGCACCGGCGCGGAATGCGGGCGTACCGCGAGGCGGACGTGCCCCTGTCCGCCGTCTGGCCCTCGTCCGCCGGCGCCACACCACAGGTGGTGCTGGCCGCCATCGACGCCCTGCCGCACCTGTCCGACGGCGAGCTGACCGCCGTACCGCAGCAGGACCAGGGACTCGGCACGGCCCACTTCCCGCTCACGGTCGGCCTCTACCAGCAGCCCGACCGGCAGGGCGGGATCCGGATGCTGCTGCGGCACCAGCGCGCCCTGGTCGACGACTCGGCCGCCGCCCTCTTCTTCCGGCAACTGCTCCATGTGCTCGGCGAGTTCACACAGACGCCGCAACGGCTGCTCGGTGCCGTGGCCACGCTGCCCGACCCGGAAGTACTCGCAGGGCTCGACACCGGGCGCGGCGCGCAGCTCGACGTACCCGCCCGCACCCTGACCGAGCTGTTCGAACAGCAGGCCGCCACCGTCGCCGACAGCATCGCTGTCGTCTGCGGCGCGGACCGCCTCACCTACCGCGAACTCGATGAGCGCTCCAGGGCCCTGGCCGTCGCGCTGGGCGAGGCGGGGGTGCGGCCCGGCGACCGAGTCGGCGTCTGCCTGGACCGCGGCACCGGCCAGGTGGCGGCCGTCCTCGCCGTGCTGCGCGCCGGAGCGGCCTATGTGCCCCTCGACCCGGACTATCCGCCGCAGCGTCTCGCCTTCGTCGTCGAGGACACCGCCCTGCGCACCGTCATCACCCAGGAAGGACTGCTGTCCGGGACGCAGGGGCTGCGCGTGGTCCCGGTGGACGCCGAGCCCGAGAACCCGAACCGGCCGCTGCCCTCGGTGCCCCCCGACACCACGGCCTACGTGATCCACACCTCGGGCTCCACCGGCCGGCCCAAAGGTGTCCTGGTCAGCCACCGCAACGTGGTGGCACTGCTCGCCGCCACGGAGCAGGAGTACGCACCGGGACCGGACGACGTCTGGTCGTACTTCCATTCCCTGGCCTTCGACTTCTCCGTCTGGGAGATCTGGGGCTGCCTGCTGACCGGCGGCCGGCTCGTCGTCGTCCCCTACGACGTCTCACGTGACGCCGAGGCCTTCCACGCCCTGCTGTGCGCCGAGGGCGTGACCGTCCTCAACCAGACGCCGTCCGCGTTCGCCCAACTCGTGAACACCCGCGCCTTCCAGGACGGCGGCCTCGCGGTACGGCTGCTCATCTTCGGCGGCGAGGCCCTGGACCGCGGCATCCTGCTGCCCTGGATGGACCGCTATCCCGAGGACGTCTGCCGCGCCGTCAACATGTACGGGATCACGGAAACCACCGTCTTCTGCACCTGGCACACCGTCGACCGCGCCGAGGCACGGCGCGGCAGCCGCTCCATCGGACGGCCCCTCCCCGGCTGGGACATCCACGTCCTGGACGATCGCGGACGCCCGGTCCCCCCGGGTGTGCCCGGTGAGATCCACGTCGGCGGTGCCGGTGTCACCCAGGGGTACCTGGACCGGCCGGAGCTGAACGCCGAGCGGTTCCTGGACGGCCTGCCGGTCCTGCCCGGCCGGCGCCTCTACCGCAGCGGCGACCTGGGCCGCTTCCTGCCCGACGGCCGGCTGGAGTACCTGGGCCGGCTCGACGAACAGGTCAAGATCCGCGGACACCGCATCGAGCCCGGCGAGATCCGGCACTCCCTGCTGGAGGACGCGCGCGTGCGGGCCGCCGCCTGTGTGGTGCGCACCCCCGGCGGACCGGACACCGCACGCGTGGACGCGTATGTCGTCACCGACCGTCCGGACGCGCTCGACGACATCCGCCACCGGCTCGCCGACCGGCTGCCCGGCCATGCGCTGCCCGCCACCCTCACCCCGGTGCCCGAACTGCCCCTGACCCCGAACGGCAAGCTGGACACCGCCCGGCTGCCCGACCCGGCGCCGGCCGTGCCCGCCGTCGGCCGGGACGCACGGCCGGCCGAAGCCGACGGCCCCTGGGCGGCCATGGCCGCGACCTGGCAGGAGGTCCTGGGTGTGCCCGTCGGCGCGGACGACAACTTCTTCGACCTCGGCGGCACATCGGTGCAGGCGGTCCTGCTCATCAGCGCCCTGCGCGAGGCGAACTTCCCCGACGTCCGCCTGCGGGACGTCTTCCGCAACTCCACCCCCAGGCGGCTGGCCGCCGCGCTCGACCAGCGCCCGGCGCAGTCATGACCCGAGGAGTCCGGTCCGGGGGAACGGACCGTCCTCGACCGGTCATTCGTTCCCGGCCTGGTCGCACGCACCTGAAGGAGCACCGGCATGACTGAGTCGGACCGTCCGGACAACGCCGTGGCCGTCGTCGGACTCGCCTTGCGGGTCCCCGGGGCGTCGGACCCCGGCACCTTCTGGGCGAACATCGTCGCGGGCCGGGTCTGCCTGCCCGCCGCCCGGGAGGACCGCGCGGACCCGGCCGACGGACCGCTCGTCGCGGGCCAGATCGACCGCTACGAGCGGTTCGACGCCGAACTGTTCGGCATGACACACGCCCAAGCGGCGACCACCGACCCCCAGCACCGCGTGCTCACCGAGCTGACGTGGGAGGCCCTGGAGGACGCCGGGATCGACCCCGAGCGGGATGACGGCCGGGTCGGTGTCTTCGTCGGCTGCGGACCCGACGACTATCTGCACCACCACGTGCTGCGCAACGACCGCGTGGTGCGCACCCAGGGCACCGAGCAGATCCTGTTCGGCAACTCCCGCGACTACCTCGCCACGGCGCTGTCGTACCGGCTCGGCCTGACCGGCCCCAGCATGACGGTGCAGACGGCGTGCTCCACCTCCCTGGTCGCCGTCCACCAGGCCGTGCGCAGCCTGCTGACCTACGAGTGCGACATCGCCGTCGCGGGTGGCGTGACCGTCTTTCCCGTCGAGCGGCCCGAGTACCGGTGGTCCGAGGGCGGCATCTACGCACCGGACGGCCGCTGTCGCGCCTTCACCCGGGGCAGCGGCGGAACCGTTCCGTCCGGCGGGGCCGGCGTGGTGGTGCTTCGGCGCTCCGCCGATCTGCCGGAGCCCGGCCGGGCCGCGCGGGCACACATCGTGGGCAGCGCCGTCAACAACGACGGCGCCGACCGGATGGCCATGTCCGCGCCGAGCCCGCGCGGGCAGGCCGAGGTGATCCGCGAGGCCCTGGAGGTCGCCGGACTCACCCCCGAGGACATCGGCTACGTGGAGGCGCACGGCACCGGCACCGTCCTGGGCGACCAGGTCGAACTGGCCGCGCTCGCCGAGGTGTACGGCGCCGCGACGCCGGGCTGTGCGATCGGCGCGGTCAAGCCGAACGTCGGCCACACGGACACCGCCGCCGGAGTGGTGGGGCTGATCAAGACGGTGCTGGCCCTCCAGCACGACACCGTGCCGCCGGTCCCTGCCCAGCCGGGCGACGGCCCGGACGCCGAACTGGGCGCGGCCAGGTTCTTCATCCCCCGCCAGGCCCGGCCGTGGAACGGGACGGTGCCCTCTCGCGCCGCCGTCAGCTCCTTCGGGCTCGGCGGCACCAACGCGCACGTGATCCTCGCCCCCGGTGCCGCCGGACCCACCGCCGACGGCCCCCGGGCGGCCGATGGGCCGGAAGCCTGCGACGAGCCGCGGGTGGCCGTGGTGACGGCCGCGACACCCCAAGCCCTGCGCGACCGCGCCCGGGACCTCGCCACCTGGCTGGACGGCCCCGGAGCGGACGTCGGCCTCGGCGACGTCATCGGCACCCTCTGGCACGGGCGGCGCCACCTGGCGCACCGGGCCGCGATCACCCTGCCCCCGGACCCCGAGCAGGCGCACGCGGCGCTGCGGAAGACCCTGGAGGAGGTGGCCGAGGGCACGGACGTGCCGCCCGCCCGGCCCGAGCCCGCCGTGGCCGTCCTGCTCCCCGGGCAGGGCGTGCGGCTGTCGGCGGCCGACGCACCGACCGACCGGGATCCGGCGTTCGCGGCCGACCTGACCCGGTTGCAGGACGCCGTGCTGCGCGCGGGCGGACCCGACCTGCGGGACTTCAGCACCTGGGACGGCGACGACCCCCGGCTGCTGGACACCGCGGTCGTACAGCCGCTGCTGTTCACCTTCGGCCTGGCCCACCTGTGGTGGCTGGAGCGCCGGGGCATACGGCCCGGCATTCTCCTCGGACACAGCATCGGCGAGCTGACCGCCGCCGCGTACGCCGGGGTGTTCGACGTCGAGGACGCCGCGGCGGCCGTGGTCCGGCGCGGGGCGCTGATGGGCGAGGCCCCGCCCGGAGCGATGCTGGCCGTGCCGCTCGACGAGGCGGCCGCACGCGGGATCGTCGACGGGCTCCCTGCCGACCTGTGCGGTGTCAACGGCCCCGACGCCGTCGTCCTCGGCGGCGACCTCGCCACTGTCGCCGAGATCGAACGGCGCTGCGCCGAGCGTGGGCTCGCCACTACCCGGCTGGCCACCTCCCACGCCTTCCACACCCGCTCGATGGATCAGGCCGCCGCCCGTTTCGAGGAGTTCCTGCGCGCGCTGCGGCTGTCCGCACCGCGCACCAGGGTGATCTCCAACGTCTCCGGTGCGGAGTTGACGCCCGGCCAGGCCACCGACCCCGGCTACTGGGCGGCCCAGCTCCGCGGAACGGTACGGCTGGCCGACGGAGTCCGTACGCTGCTCGCCGGACCCTGCGACGTGGTCGTCGGTGTGGGCGGCAGCCGGTCGCTGACCAATCCGGTGCGCCGCGCGGCCCGTGCCCTGGGCACGGCACGACCACCCCGGATCGTCGAACTGCTCGGCGGCTCCGACCAGGACGTGACGCTCGCCCGCCACGCCGCCCTGGCCCGGCTGTGGACGGCCGGCTGCGCCGTCGACCTCGCCCCGCCCCGCCCGGACCGGCCCGCCCCGCTGCCGCGCTACCCGTTCGCGGACACCCGGCACTGGATCGACGCGCCGGACACACCGTCCGACGACGTGGGCGACACCCCGCACGGCGTCCGGGAGACCGACCCTCCAGCCGGAGACGACGGGTCGGCCGCCCCTGCCGCGCAACCTGCCCCCGAGGCGAGCGAGATCGCCACCGTGATCACCGAGATCTGGCAGGACGCCTTCGGCGGTGCGCCCCTCGCCCCCGAGGACAACTTCTTCACCCTCGGCGGCACCTCGCTTCAGGCCGCTCAGCTCATCAACGTCATCAACGACACGCTGCTCCTCGCCCTGGTGCTCGGGGACCTGTACGAGCACTCGGACCTGGCCGCGTTCATCCGCCGGGCCGAGGAACTGGCCGGCGAACGCGACGACGAGGAACTCCTGCGGCTGTTGAACGAGATCGAGGAAGTGCCGTGACCGACCTGTCCCGCCGCCTGGCCGCCCTCACCCCCGAACAGCGCAGGCTCCTCGGGCGAAGGCTCCAGCACAGCACGGCCCGCGAACCCGCCGAGGCCGCGGCCGCCGGGGCTCCCGAGCGGCAGAGCCTCTACTTCTTCGCGAGCGCCGACGCCGTCTCCGCACCGGAGTACTACCGCTTCGTCCTCGACGCGGCACGTCAGGCCGACACCGCGGGACTGCACGCCGTCTGGCTGCCGGAGCGCCACTTCGTGGACTTCGGCGGGCACTCGCCCAACCCGGCTGTCCTCGCCGCGGCCGTCGCCGTGCAGACCGAACGGGTGCAGATCCGCGCAGGCAGCGTCGCCGCCCCCCTGCACCACCCCGCGCGCATCGCCGAGGACTGGTCCGTCGTCGACAACCTCAGCGGCGGCCGGGCCGGTATCTCCTTCGCCAGCGGCTGGCATCCCGACGACTTCGTCCTCGCCCGCACCGACTACGCGCGGCGGCGCGAGACGACCCTGGGGATCATCGACCAGGTCCGGGCCCACTGGCGGGGCGAGAAAGTCAGCCACCCGACGACCGCGGGCGGCACCGCCGCCGTCCGTACCGGCCCCGCGCCCGTACGACGCGACATGCCCGTCTGGCTCACCTCGGCGGGCAACTCCGCCACCTTCGTCTCGGCCGCCCGCGCCGGGCTCGGCGTGATGACCGCGCTGCTCGGCCAGACGATGCCGCAGCTGCGGGAGAACATCGCCCACTACCGCGAGGAGTGGCGCCGCGCCGGCCACCCGGGGGACGGCGACGTGGTGGTCATGGTGCACGCCTACGTCAGCGAACGCGCCGACCTGGAGGACTTCCTGCGGCCCGCGATGCACGGCTACCTGAGGGCGTACCGGAGCCAGACCACCGCGCCCGGCGAGGACGAGACGCTGCTGCTGGAGAGCGCCTATCTCAACTACCTCGCCGGTCCCTCCCTGCTGGGACCGGCCGCCAAGGCGGCCGCCGTCCTCGGACAGCTGCGGGAGGCCGGCGCCGACGAGGTCGGCTTCCTGGTCGACTTCGGCCTGCCCACCGCCGAGGTGCTGGCCGCCCTGCCCGCCCTGTTCTCCTGTGTTCCCGCGGAGCGTGACCGATGACCGCAGCCGCCGACAAAGCCGCCCTCACTGCCCGGCTCGCGGGCCTGACCCCGCAGCAACGGGCCGCTCTGGCGGCACGGTTGTCCCGCAAGCGCCAGGGGCCGCCGCCACTCGTGCCGCGGACCGGGCCGCGTGAGACCGCGCCCCTGGGCATGGACCAGGAACGCCTGTGGATCCTCGACCAGCTCTACCCCGGCACCGTCACCTACACCCTCGGCTTCGGACTGCGCTTCGTCGGGGAGTTCCACCGCGACGCGTTCGACGAGGCCGTGTCCACCGTGGTGCGTCGGCACGAACTGCTGCGCAGCAGCGTCGAGGTGGAGGGTGCGCAGCCACGGCTGCGCCTGCACCCGGACCGCGGCGCGGACCTCACCTTCGCCGACCTGTCGGCAGGTCCGGCGGAGGAGAGGGAGCTGCGCCGCAGGGAGTTCGTACGGCAACAGGTGCGGCGCCCGTTCGACCTGTCCCGGGATCCGGTGCTGCGCATCGGCGTGGCCGACCTCGGCGGCGGCGACCACCAGATCGTCCAGACCATGCCGCACTCCTTCACCGACCAGTGGTCGTACGTGCGGCTCAACCGCGAACTGCTGGAGGCCTACCAGGCCCGGCTGGAGGGCCGGGAGCCCCAACTTCCGGATCTGCCCGTGCAGTTCGGCGACTACGCGCAGTGGCAGCGCGCGTACTTCGAGACCGAGTACGGCGAACGCCACCGCGCGTTCTGGCGCGAGTACCTCGCGGACGTACCGGATGTGCCCCTGCTGCCGTACGACCACCCGGTCGCAACCGAGGACCGGCTCGGCCGTCAGCACAACTTCGTGCTGGACAAGGGCACCGCCGCCGCGTTCATCAGCCGCGCCAAGGCCGCCCGCAGCACTGTCGCCAACGCCATGGCGGCCGCGTACGCGGCCCTGCTGTACGAGGAGAGCGGCGAGCGCGACATCCTGATCGGGGTGCCCAGCGTGACCCGCGGCCAGGCCGCGGTGCAGGATCTGGTCGGCTTCCTGCTCACCAATGTGCCGCTGCGGATCCGGCTGCCCGAGAACCCCACCCCGAACGACTTCCTGGCCGCGGCCCAGGCGGCGGGCGCGGCCGTCGCGGCCCACCACGAGACGCCGTTCGGCGAGATCGTCCGGGCCGCCGCCCCCGAGCGGACCGCACACGGCTATCCGCTGCTGCGCACCATGCTGGTCCACCTGGACCTGGCCGAGACGGTCTCCTACGAGGTGCCCGGCGCCACCGTCTACGCCAACGCCGTGCCCGAGGGCATCTCCTCGATGGACGTGACCGTCGCATGGTGGCACCTCGGCGACCTGGTCTACGGCCGGTTCGAGTACCGCACCGCCCTGTTCGAACCGGAGACCGTCGACCGGCTCGCCCGGCGGCTGCTGCAACTGGTCGAACTCTTCGCCAGCTCCCCGGACACCCCGCTCGTGAGCCCCGCCGCCCGAGCCCGTGACACCGTCGCCGCCGCCTGGCGCGAGGCACTCGACCGGGACACCGCCGGACCGGACGACGGCTTCGCCGCGAGCGGAGGCACGCCGCTGCTGTCCGCACGGCTGGCCCGGCTGCTGCGCGGCGCGGGTTTCGACGCGGGCCCCCGGGACATCGCGCCCGGCACCACGCTCGCCGAACTGACCGCACGGCTCCTGGCTCGCGGGAATCCGCTGCGCCCGGGCACCCCGCCGGACACCGCCGTACCCGGTGCGGTCGGGGTCTCGGAGGATCACCTGGAGCGCCTCTTCGCCGACGCGAGCGGCGCGAGCGGCGCCCAGGTCCGCGACGTCCTGCCCCCCACCAGTCAGGAAGACACCCCATGACCACTGCCGCGGAACCCGAGCGAGTGGCGCCACACCGTCGGCCGCTGTTCATCCTGCTCCTGGCGCACTACCTGTCGTCGTTCGGCAACGCCATCACGGTGATCACCGTCCCGCTGTACGTCCTGCACACCACCGGCAGCTCGGTCTCCACCGGACTGGCCGGCTTCGCCAACACCCTTCCGCTGATCTTCGCGGGAGCCGTCGGCGGGGTCTGGATCGACCGCGTCGGCGGCAAGCGGATGAGCGTGCTGAGCGATGTCGTCGCGGGCGTCTCCATCGGACTGGTCCCACTCCTCGACGATACGGTGGGACTGCCGCTGCCCGTCCTGATGGGACTGCTCTTCGGCCGCAGCCTGGGCTCCACGCCGACCGGCGCCGCACGGCAGAGCCTGATCAAGCCGCTGGCGGAGCGGGGCGGGATCCGGCTGGCGAGCGCCAACTCCTGGATGCAGGGGGCTCCCAGGCTCGGCCTGCTGGTCGGCGCTCCGCTGGCCGGCCTGCTGATCGCCGTGTCCGGACCAGTGACCGGCATGTACATCGACTCCGCGTCCTTCCTGCTCTCCGCCCTGCTGGTCGCGGTCGGGGTGCCCCACAGCTCCTCCCCCGCCTCCGCCGCGCAGCGCGGGGAGGGATTCCTGCGGCAGCTCACCGAGGGCGCCAAAGTGGTCCGCGGCATCCCTGTGGTCGGCGCCATGACGGCGTTCGTCTTCGTCACCAACTTCCTCGACGACGCCTTCACCCCGGTCATCCTGCCGGTCTACTCGGACCAGGTGCTCGGCAGCGGCCAGTACCTGGGCTGGCTGGTGGCCGCCTCCGGTTGCGGCGCAGTCGTCGGCACGTTCGGCTACAGCCCCGCCAGCGCCCGCTGGCTCACCAGCAACCGCTGGACCCTGCTCGGCTGTTTCCTGGTCATCGGCGCCCTGCGCCTGAGCCTCACGGGCATGCCGGGCGCGGTGCTGAGCATCGTGATCTCCTTCCTGCTCGGCCTCGCGGCCGGACCGCTCAACCCGGCGCTGTCCACGGTGATGATGGAGAAGGTCCCAGCGGCGGTCTTCGGCCGGGTCTTCGCCCTCACCTCCGCCGTCGGGATGAGCGCCGCCCCGATCGGCATCCTCGTGGCCGGCTGGTCGATCCACGGCATCGGGCTGCGTGGAACCCTCCTGTGCTTCGGCGCCACGTACATCGTCCTGGTGCTCGTCTCGCTGCGCAGTCGCGCGCTGCGCGACATGGACACCCCGCCGGCGCCGGCCGAGGATTCCTCGGACACCGACAAGGAGATGGCCCGTGAGTGACGACGCGCCGGTCCGCGTGCAGCGGGCCTCCGCGCTGGAACGGCAGTTCTGGGTCGGCGAGCAGATCGCGCCGTCGACCCGGGCCAACCGGGCCCTCGCCCGGATCCGCGCCGACGGTCCGGTCGAGCACGGTGCGCTCGGGGCGGCGCTGAACGCGGTCGCCGCCCGCCACGAGGCGCTGCGCACCGCCTTCGTCGTCGAGCGGGGGGAGTTGGTGCGCAAGGTGCTCCCGCCCCGGGACGTCCCGCCCCCGCTGTACCTCCCCGCGGGAACCGGCAGCCACGACGCGACCGCCGCCCTACTGGCGGACGACTCCCTGGACCTCGCCGCGGGACGCCTGTTCCGGGCCGCCGTGGCACCGGACGACGCAGGGGCCACGGTCTACCTGGCGGTGCATCACATCGCCTTCGACGGGATGTCCCAGGAGATCTTCGCCGCCGACCTGGCCCGCGCCTACGCCCTGGCCGTCACGGGCGAGGACCCCGTGCTGCCCGTCCGCGAACGGGCAGAGCCCGCCACCCTGCCTCCCGCCCGGCGCGCCGAACTCGCCACCCACTGGCGGACCGTGCTCGACGGCGCGGCCGACCTGCCCCTCCCGGGTGCCGCCGTCGGCCCCGGCCCCAGCCAGCGGCAGCTGGCCCAGGCCGAACTGGCTGAGGACAGCCTCGAGTTACCGGCCGCCACCTGGCGGGCGGTGCGCACCCGCGCCCGGCACAGCAGCTGCTCGCCGTACGCGGTGCTGCTGGCGGCCCTCGGCCGGGCACTGGCCGAACTCACCGGCGGCGCCGGCTTCTGCGTCGGAACGCCGGTGGCCGCACGTACGCCCGGCCAGAGCGACGAGATCGGCTATCTGACGAACACCCTGCCGGTGCGCATGCCCGAACTGTCCGGGCCCGGAGTCGTCGAACGGGTCTGGGGGTCCCTGCGCGAGAGCGTCATCGGTTCCGCGCTGTCGTGCGACGAGATCATCCGTGCCGCCCGGACGACGCCCGGCCGGCGGATGCCCGTCTACCAGGCACTGTTCGCCTTCGAGAACTGGGAGCGGGCGGAACACACCGCGGGCCCGGTTCGGATCCGCGCCCTCCCCGTCCCACCCGTCGGCGGGCACGCGGAGATCCAGCTCCAGGTGACCGAGCTGTCCACCGGCACCCTGCACTGCGTCGCCCAGGCCCCGCTCAGCAGCCCTTGGCAGGGCCACTCGGCCGCCCTGCTGCGCGCCTTCGACGCCCAGCTCGGCCTCCTGTGCGCCGACGCAGCCACCCCACCCCTCGGCCAGGAGAACACGGTATGACCACCTCAGTGATGTGCCTGCCCTACGCGGGAGCGGGCGCGGGCGTCTACCGCCCCTGGCAGCTTCAGGAGTCCTCCGCACTGCGTGCCGTACCCATCCAGGTCCCCGGCCGGGAGCGGGAGTTCGGCAAGCCGTTCTACCGCGACTTCCCCGAGGCCGCCGCCGGAACCGCACAGCGCATCCGGGAAGCCGCCGCGGACGGACAGCCGTTCATCGTCTTCGGGCACAGCTTCGGCGCGCTGCTCGCCTACGAGGCGGTCCGGCACCTGGCCGACACCGGCGGCCCGCTGCCCCGGCACCTGGTGGTCAGCGGCTCCGTCAGCCCCTCGCACCGGCAGGCCGAACGGCTCGACGGTGGCGACGAGGAGGTCATGGCGCGGGCCAGGGCCATCGCGGGCCGGGACATACCGGAGTACGCCGACCCCCGGCTGCGGGACTTCCTGCTGCCGGTCATGAGGGCGGACGTGAACCTGCTGGCCGATTACACGCCGCCCGCCCGCGACCCGCTGCCCGTCCCGATCACCGCGATCCGCGGCGACCAGGACCACTTGGTGCCCGAGGAGGAGTGGCTGGACTGGGAGGCCTTCACCTCCGCCGGCTTCGACACCGTCGAGTTCGCCGGGGGCCACATGTACGTGACGGAGTGGTGGCCGGAGGTGTGGAAGACGCTGGAGCAACTGGTGTGAGCTCCCCGAAAGCGACCTGCGCGCACACCCGTTGCCCGAGGCCTGCCGACTCCCGGTGACCGAGCCAACGCCCCTGCTTGAGTCACGAGTTCGCCCCGCATCCCCGCTGCCACTGCCCTCCGTCCCTCGCCGTACCGGCCCGGAAGCCGCGAAGAACAGGACGTGTCCGATGGAACCCGCCACTCTCGTCGACCTTTTCGCCGCCAGCGCCGAACGCCACCCCGAGCGCATCGCGCTGGATGTGCGGGACACCGCGCTCACCTACCGGCAACTGGACACCGCGGCAGCCCGGATGGCCGCCGTCGTGGTCCGGCGGCTGCCGGACCGCCCGGCCAGGATCGGACTGCTCGCGGCCCGCAGCCTCACCACCTACGCCGGCTATCTGGCCGCGCTCCGCCTCGGCGCGGCCGTCGTCCCGCTCAACCCGTCCTTCCCGGCCGGCCGGCTCCGCGCCATCGCGGACATGACGGATCTGGACCTGATCGTGGTCGACGAGCACGCCACGGCACGGGCCGGTGAACTGGCCGCTGCGCAGAGCGCGGACGGGACGGACGGCCGGAAGCTGCCTCCCCTGGTCACCTTCACCGACGCCGAGGCGGCCGGCGCGGTAGCGGAGGACGTGCAACCGGCTCCCGTCGTGCGGGTGTCGCCGCAGGACGTCGCGTACATCCTCTACACCTCCGGTTCCACGGGTCGGCCCCGAGGTGTGCCGATCCGGCATGCGCGGGTGGTGCCGACGCTGCGCTGGCTGGTCGACTACAACGCCTTCACACCCGAGTCCCGGGTCTCGCAGAACGTGGAGATCTCCTTCGACGTCGCGGTCTTCGAACTCTTCGCCGCCTGGGCGAGCGGCGGCGCCCTGGTGGTGCCCCGGCCCAACGACGTCGTACGGCCGGCGCCGTACGTGAACGCCAAGCGGGTCACGCACTGGTTCTGCGTTCCGTCGGTGGGCGGCATCGCCGCCCGCACCGGAGGGCTGGCACCGGACTCGATGCCGTCGCTGAAGGTCGTCTTGTTCGGTGGCGAGCGGTTGCTCGCCGAACAGGCCGAGCAGTGGGCCGCGGCGGCGCCGGGGGCACGGTTGTGGAACCTGTACGGGCCGACCGAGGTCGCGATCGTCTGCTCGGGGCAGGACCTCGGCGGGAAGGGGTCGCTGCTCGCCGCTGGCACCAACGGGACCCTGCCGATCGGCGAGGTGCCGCCGCACCTGGAGCATGTGGTCCTCGACGACGAGGGCGAGCCCGCCGAGACGGGCGAGCTGTGCGTCCGGGGCGTCCAGCGCTTCGACGGCTACCTCGACCCCGCCGACGACGTGGGCCGTTTCGTGGACTGGAGCCCGGGGCGGGCGGCGGTGGTCCACGACGGCACGGCGCCGCTGACCCAGGACCTCTGGTACCGCACCGGCGACCGGGTCCGCCGGGAGAACGGCGCCCTGGTCCACCTGGGCCGCCTCGACCACCAGGTCAAACTGCGCGGCCACCGCATCGAGCTGGGCGAGGTCGACGCGGCCCTGGCCCGGCACCCGGCCGTGCGCGACGCGGTCGCGGTGGTGCAGGAGCACGAGAGCGATGCCGAGTTGGTCGCCTATTACACGGGCGAGGCGGTCTCGCAGAGCGATCTCACCGCGTTCCTGCGCGCCCGGCTGCCCGTCTACATGATTCCGAGGCGGTTCACGCATCTACAGAAGCTGCCGCTCAACGCCAACGGCAAGGTGGACCGCACCGCTTTCGCGGCCGGACCGCACTCGGCGGCACAGGCCGGCTGAGACCTGGATTCCAGGGAGACATGACATGACCGCAACCCCGTCGCCCCTGCCCGTCCCACCACGGCTCACCACGCCCACAGGACCGCGCGGAGCGGATCAGCCATGGTGGAACGCCCAGCTCGGCTCGGCCATGCCCTCTTCCCGCTACGAGCGGTCCGGCACCCGTCTTCCGCTTCCGCTGACGGACCGCACCTGGCCGTCGAAGTCCCTGGTCAGGGCCCCGCTGTGGGCGTCGGTCGACCTCCGGGACGGCAACCAGGCGCTGCGCGACCCGATGGACATCAGGCGGAAGAGGGCGATGTTCGACCTGCTGGTCCGCATGGGCTTCAAGGACATCGAGGTCGGATACCCCTCGGCCAGCGAAGCGGACTTCTCATTCGTCCGCACGCTGATCGAGGAGGACCTCATACCGGACGACGTGACGATATCCGCCTTCACACCGGCCCGGCCCGAGCTGATCGACCGGACCTTCGAGGCCCTCGACGGGGCGGACCGGGCGGTGGTGCATCTGTGCCACGCCACTGCCTGCCTGTGGCGCGAGGTCGTCTTCACGATGACCACCGACGAGGTCGAGGAGATGGCGGTCCGAGCGGCAGGGCACGTCGCCCGCCGCGCGGACGCCACCAAGGGAACCCGGCTGCGTTTCCAGTACTCACCGGAGACGTTCAACGTGACCGAGCCGGAGTTCGTCCTGCGGCTGTCGAACACGGTCGCCGCGCTGTGGGACGCGAGTCCGGACCGACCGGTCACCCTCAATCTGCCGACCACGGTGGAGACCGACTCCCCCAACGTCTTCGCCGACCAGGTCGAGTGGATGCACCGCAACCTGGACAACCGGCGGTCGGTCATCCTCTCCGTCCATCCGCACAACGACCGCGGCACCGCGGTCGCCTCCGCGGAGCTGGCCGTCCTGGCGGGCGCCGAACGGATCGAGGGCACCCTCTTCGGCAACGGGGAACGCACGGGCAACGTCTGTCTCGCGACGCTGGCGCTGAACCTCTTCAGCCAGGGGGTCGATCCCCAGCTGGACTTCTCGGACATCGACGGGATCCGCCGCACGGTCGAGTTCGCCAACCAGCTGCCGGTGCCGCCCCGTCACCCGTACGTCGGCGACCTCGTCCACACGGCCTTTTCCGGCACGCACCAGGACGCCATAGCCAAGGGCCTGGCCGCGATCGGGCACCGTGCCGCCGAAGCGGGCACGCCTGCCACCGCGGTGCCCTGGGACGTCCCTTACCTGCCCATCGATCCCAAGGACGTGGGCCGGACGTACGAGTCCGTCGTCCGGGTCAACAGCCAGTCCGGGAAGGGCGGGGTGGCGCATGTGCTCAACGCCGCCTACGGGCTGGACCTGCCGCGCACGATGCGGGTGGAGTTCGGCCGCCGTGTCCAGCGCGCCGCGGACCACGACGGCGGCGAGCTCACCTCGCGCGAGCTGCACGCCCTCTTCACCGAGGAGTACCTGGAGTTCGACCGGCCGCGGCTCATGCTCAAGGAGTTCCGAGCGACGCCCGGCGCCGTCGGCGTCGCCCTCGCCGCCCTGGTCGTCCTCGCGAACGGCGAGGAGCGGCGCCTGACCGCCGACGGAGCCGACGCGGCCACCGCCTTCGCCGCCGCCCTGGCCGGCATCGGCATCACCGTGCAGCGCCCGGAACTGACCTGCCACCCGCTGCCCGACACCGTCGGTACCCGCTTCGCCGCCTACGCGCGGGTCACCGTCGACGGCACGGTCCACCACGGCGCCGGCATCACCGACGACGCGGAACTGGCCCGGTTGAGGGCAGTGGTCTCGGCGGTCAACCGGGCTTCTTCCAGCACCTCGCCGGCGACGGTGCCGTCGCCTGGTCGGGCGGCTCCGACTCCGGATTCGAGGTCGACCCGGCAGCCATCGCCACGATGAGCGAGCGCGGCATCGACATCTCCCGCGAGTTCGCCAAGCCCTGAACCGACGAGATCGTCCGCGCCGCCGACGTCGTCGTCAGCATGGGATGCTCAGCATGGGCTGCCGCGACGCCTGCCCGGTCTCTGCCCCGGCAGGCGCTACCTAGACTGGACCCTGGACGGGCAGGACCGTCGACGCCGTGCTCACGACCTCTGCGTCCATGCCCGCGCCGGGCATGCCTGCTTGGCCGTCCTGCCCGAGAGCTGGACGCGGCGTAGCAGAAACGGCCGTAGGGTGGCGGGCGGAAGGGAGACCCGAAGCCTCCCACTGGGTTGGAATCGGGCGGTTCGGCCCCTGCGGAGGCCGTATCGCGCCTGTCGCCCGTACCCTTCGTGGTGTCTACGGCGTCACATAGCGGGCGCCAAACATTGGAGGCAATACCCCGTGCTGATTGCTCAGCGTCCCTCGTTGACCGAAGAGGTCGTCGACGAGTTCCGCTCCCGGTTCGTGATCGAGCCGCTGGAGCCGGGCTTCGGTTACACCCTCGGCAACTCCCTGCGTCGTACGCTCCTGTCCTCGATCCCGGGTGCGGCGGTCACGTCCATCCGCG
>NZ_KQ948929.1:113565-664636 GCF_001514235.1 Streptomyces caeruleatus
CATCAACGGCAAGGGCAAGCTGGAGATGGAGCTCACGGTCGAGCGCGGCCGTGGTTACGTCTCCGCCGTGCAGAACAAGCAGGTGGGCCAGGAGATCGGCCGTATCCCGGTCGACTCCATCTACTCGCCCGTCCTGAAGGTCACGTACAAGGTCGAGGCGACCCGTGTCGAGCAGCGCACCGACTTCGACAAGCTGATCGTCGACGTCGAGACCAAGCAGGCCATGCGTCCGCGTGACGCCATGGCCTCGGCCGGCAAGACCCTGGTCGAGCTGTTCGGCCTGGCCCGCGAGCTCAACATCGACGCCGAGGGCATCGACATGGGCCCGTCCCCCACCGACGCCGCGCTCGCCGCCGATCTGGTCATGCCGATCGAGGAGCTGGAGCTCACCGTACGTTCGTACAACTGTCTAAAGCGTGAGGGCGTCCACTCCGTGGGTGAGCTCGTCGCCCGCTCCGAGGCGGACCTGCTCGACATCCGCAACTTCGGTGCGAAGTCCATCGACGAGGTCAAGGCGAAGCTCGCCGGTATGGGCCTGGGCCTCAAGGACAGCCCGCCCGGATTCGACCCGACCGCCGCCGCACTCGGGGCGGACGACGACACGGACGCGGGTTTCGTGGAGACGGAGCAATACTGAACGCTGCGCTGCGCCGGCCGGGGCAGCACAGCGTTTGAGGCATCGGACGCCTAAAGGTCGGTCGCCTTGACGAGGCGACCGACCTCTTCCGCGAAGCCGGTTGGCCCGCCAACCGGTACACCGCGTCATTCCGAAGGAATGCGAAACTCGAATTCGGGACGGTCCCACGGCACGGCGGGCGGGTTCGCGAACGCGGTCCCGGTCCGTACCGCACCAACGCGGTGGTAGAAGTCCTCGGCGGGAACGTGCGACACGACCTTGAGGCGGTCTATCCCGGCGGCACGGGCCTCGGACTGCATGTGCGCGACGAGGAGCCGTCCAATTCCGCGTCCTTGCACTTCGTCGGCGACGAACAGCAGGTCGAGCTCCGGTGGAGTGAGGACGAGCGAGTAGAACCCGAGGACCCGGCCTCCGTACTCGTCGGCGCCGACGGCTACGAAGACGCGGTGGGCTTCGATGTAATCAGGACCGACCCGATAGCCCGCGACTGCGGCTGCGTACTTACCCTCGTAGGCGCCTGAGCCACGCACGAGCCGCGTGAGCCGTTTGGCATCCCGCGCGACGGCCCTCCGTATCGTGATCGGCTGGCTGATCGGGGAAGTGCGTGAACCCATCAGGAGAGTATTTCGCACCGCGGAGTGCCTTCGTGCGGCGGGTCGGCCAGAGTCTCGTGGTAAAGGTCCCGTCCCAATACCCGACTGAGGTGCGCGGCCGACGCCCTCTGATCGATCGGTCCGGGCCGGTCGCCCCGTCGCGCGCGTTGCCGATGAAGTGGGCATCAGCGATCGGCAAAGCGCCCCTTGGGACGACCGGATACAGTGCGCGCGTCGGCAGTCTGGTTACTTGAGGAGGGGAAGCGTGCCCGCCACCAGTGAGGCCCGATCCGCGGACGGTGCAGCGCATGATGCGCCCCGGCAGAGCCTGCTGCGCCGCCTGATGCGCTATCTCCCATTGATCGCCCCCGTCCTGCTGTGGACCGTGCCCTGCTGGCTGCTGCTGCACGTGGGCCAGCACTGGCCGCTCCCTGTCACGCTGGCCGGAACCGCCCTGTTCGCCCTCGGTCTGATCGCTATGCCGCTCGCGATGGTGCGCGGTCACGGCCGGCGGCAGCACGACTGGGCGGCCATCGTCGGGGACACCCTCCTCGGAGCCAGCTGGGTACTGTTCACTTGGTCCGTCCTGCTCGGCGTCCTGCTGCGCCTCGCCCTGACCATGGCCGACATCGGCGACGGTCAGAGCCGGGCCCGGATCGTCACTTGGGCGGTCCTCGGCGTGTCCGCCGTGCTGCTCGCCTGGGGGTACGCCGAGGCCCGCAGGGTGCCACGGGTGCGCCGGCTCGACGTACAACTCCCGCGCCTGGGCGTCGGATTGGACGGCACCCGCGTCGTCCTCATCACCGACACTCACTACGGCCCGCTCGACCGCGCCCGCTGGTCCGCGCGGGTCTGCGCGAAGGTCAACACCCTGGACGCCGACCTGGTCTGCCACACCGGCGACATCGCGGACGGCACGGCCGAACGCCGCCGCGCCCAGGCCACACCACTCGGTACCGTGCAAGCCATCCGGGCCCGGGTCTACGTCACCGGAAACCACGAGTACTACAGCGAGGCCCAGGGCTGGGTCGACCTCATGGGCGAGCTGGGATGGGAGCCGCTGCGCAACCGTCATCTGCTGATCGAACGCGGCGGCGACGCCCTCGTGGTCGCCGGCGTGGACGACGTCACCGCCGAATCCTCCGGCCTCGCCGGCCACCGCGCCCACCTCGCCGGAGCCCTGGACGGCGCCGACCCCGACCTGCCCGTCCTGCTCCTGGCCCACCAGCCCAAGTTCGTCGACCGGGCCGCAGCAGGCGGCATCGACCTCCAGCTCTCGGGCCACACCCACGGCGGCCAGATCTGGCCCTTCCACCACCTCGTCCGCATCGACCAGCCCGCCCTCGCCGGCCTCAGCCGCCACGGCAGCCGCACCCTCCTCTACACCAGCCGCGGCACCGGATTCTGGGGCCCGCCGTTCCGCGTCTTCGCCCCCAGCGAGATCACCCTGCTCGTACTCCGCTCCCCGCAGCGGCCTCCCACGCGATGACCCGGAGCGGTCGGTCCTGCAATCCCTCATGTCGCCGTTTGGCCAGGTCGTAAACCTCCCGGGCCGCGCAGCGTTTGAGCCGGTCGGAGCAGCGCTCGATCATGTTGCGTCGCCGGTAGGTCTCCCGAAAGTGCCGCTGCGGCCCAGGGCGGGGCGGCCGGCGATCTGCTTGGACACGAGCGAGCCCCGCCACCGCTGGTGACGTGGGCTCGCCCGCCCAGATCCTCTGATGCGACGAACCTACGGGTACACGATGTAGGCGTGGCAGTCAGCGCAGCCCTTGATGTACGCCCAGCGGAACTTGCCCTTGGGGCTGGTCCGCGTGATCGACGTCGGGTCGTTGCTCCACTTGCCCAAGCTGTCGCCCATCATGCGGAGCCAGACGTGGCCGGCGCAGTGGCCGGAATAGATGTTCTTGCCGGCCACGGCCCTCGTAGAGGAGATGGTCAGGCTGTAGTAGGTCTCGCACGAACGCTCGTAGTAGAAGTGGCCAGGGACGTCGTCGTAGATCGTGTCGCCTGGGCCGACGGTACGCGCGGAAGCGGGCGTGACGGCGAGCATGAAGGCCGTCGCGAGAATGCCGAGGACGGTGGCGATGCGTTTACCCATGAGGGTCCTCCCCCTGTTTCTGTCGCACGTGGTCGGTGCGGTCTGACAACGGCGGCCAACGTAGTGAGCCTGCCGCAGAGGAGGTACCTGTAACTCTGCAGGGTGCACCGGGAGTTCGCATGGTTCGGGCCGCGGCGCTGTGGTGGCGTCCCGGGCCGGTCTGCCCATTCGAAGCGCACGTTGCCGGAGCGGGGCGCCGTCCGCACCGGAACCCCCGGACCGTCGGCTGCTCCACCACGCGGCGGCAGGTCTTTCCGGTGGCACCGGGGCCGTTCCAGGATCCGCAACTCTTTCAGCGGTGAAGGCAGTTCCTCCGCAGCTTCGTCAGCAATGACTTCGAGCAGTAGCCGTCGGTTATACGGCACTTCCGTCAGCATGCGGGTCGCCGGTTCGACCCGACGGTTCGGCGGTGGCGGCGAGCAGGGCGGTGTCGTCGTCGGCCCGGTCGGGGGTGTTCAGCAGTTCCAGGGCCCGTTCGGTGATCTGCTGGGGGTCGGTGCGGGCGGCGGCGGGCAGCGCGCCGCAGGTCTGGCGCAGGGCCGCCAGGCGGTCGTCCAGGGACAGTGCCCGGTTTTCGACCAGGCCGTCGGTGTACAGCAGCAGGCTGGTGCCGGGCGGGAACGCCACCTCCCGGTCGACGGGGGTGCTGCCCAGTCCCAGCGGCAGCGCTGGGGGCAGTTCCAGGTAGGCGGTGTCGGCGGCTACCAGCAGGGGCGGCAGGTGCCCGCTGGCGGCGTAGCGCAGGCGGTGGCGGTGTGGGTTGTAGACCGCATACAGGCAGGTGGCGAAGCGCGCGGTGGCGAGCGACTGCAGGTAGGCGTCCAGTCTGGCCAGCACCTGGGCCGGGCCGGCGCCCTCCATCGCGAGACTGTGCAGGGCGGAGCGGAGTTGGCCCATCACGGTGGCGGCTTCCACGTCGTGGCCCATGACGTCGCCGATGGCCAGCCCCACGGCGCCGTCGGGCAGTGCGAGCACGTCGTACCAGTCGCCGCCGACTTCGGCGCCGCGGGCGCTGGCCCGGTAGTGGGTGGCCAGGCGCACCCCGGGCACCTGGGGCAGGCTGTGGGGCAGCAGGGCGCGCTGCAGGGTCAGGGCCAGGTGTCGCTCGTTGTGGTACCGGGTGGCGTTGTCGTAGGCCATGGCGAGGCGGTGGGCGAGGTTCTCCAGATACTTCTGTTCGACCGCTGAGTAGTCGGTGTGCCGGACCAGTACCAAGGCCCCCAGTGTCTGATCGTGGGCGTGCAGCGGCAGGGCCAGCATGGCGGCGGGCGCCGGGTTCGGGCCGGCCGGGGCTGGGGCGGTGCCGTTGAGCGCGTGGGTGGCGGCGGCGGCCAGGGCCTCACGGTCGAGAAGGGGGGTGCCTGCAATGTATGCCGGGGGCGACTGCGCCGGGGCGGGTTTTGCGGGGGTGAGGTGGATGCTGATCTGGTCGGCGAGGTCGGGCAGCAGGATCTGGCCGGCGGTCCGCAGGATCTGGTCCGGATCGAGGGTGGCCGACAGCCGCAGGCCCGCGTCGGACAGGGAGGCCAGCACGGCCAGCTGGTTGCGGGTCTCGGTCAGGACCTGTTCGCGCAGCCGGGACAGTTCCAGCCCGGTGCGGACGCGCGCCAGCAGCTGGCGCGCGGAGAAGGGTTTGGCCAGGTAGTCGTCGGCGCCGGCACGCCGGCCCTGCATGGATTCCTCCTCGCCGGCGCGGGCGGTGAGCAAGACGATGGGCAGGCGGGCGGTGTGCGGGTCCGCGCGCAGCGCCCGGACCAGCTCGAAGCCGTCCATGCGGGGCATCATCACGTCGCTGAGCACCATCTCCACCGGCTGCGCCAGGGCCGTCTCCAGGGCGGCCCGGCCGTCGGCGGCGAGCAGCACGTCGTAGTCGGTCTGCAGGAGCTGGGTGAGGTAGGCGCGCATGTCGGCGTTGTCGTCGACGACCAGCAGGCGGGCCCGTTGGGGGCGGTCGGTTTCGTGCGGACCGGGGGCGTCGTGGGTCGACGGGGCGTCGTGGGTCGAGGGGGCGTGCGGGGTGCGTGCCGCTGGGGCGGCCGCGGCGGGGGCGGGGGCGGCCGCCAGCCAGCCCAGCGCCTCGTCCACGTAGGCCGCGGCGCGGCCGGGCCGGCCGGGCCGGCCGCCTCCGCCTTCCCTGGGGGTTTCCCCGGGGGACCCGGCGTCGGCCGCGGGCGGGTCCGGCCGGGTCCGGTGGGCGGCGGCGAAGGGGAGGAGCACGGTGACGGTGGTGCCCTGGCCGAGCCGGCTGTCCACGCCGACGGTGCCGCCGTGCGCTTCCACCAGGTCCTTGACCAGTACCAGGCCGAGGCCGCTGCCCTCGTGGGAGCGGGAGCGGGCGCCGCGGACCCGGTGGAAGCGTTCGAACAGACGCGGCAGCTCGTCCGCGGGGATGCCGGTGCCGGTGTCGGTCACGGTCAGCCGGGCCCGGTCGCCGGCCGCGGCCACCTGTACCCGGGCGCCGCCGGTGAAGGTGAACTTCAGGGCGTTGCTGAGCAGGTTGAGGATGATCTTCTCCCACATCTCCCGGTCCAGGGACACCGGCCGGGGCAGCGGCGGGCAGTCCACCTCCAGCGTCAGCCCGGCCGCTTCGAAGGCGGAGCGGAACACCCCGGCCAGCTCGGCCGTGGCACCGGCGAGGTCGACCGGCTCGAGGGCCGGGCGTATCTGCCCGGCATCGGCCCTGGCGACCTCCAGGAGGGTGTTGACCTGCTTCAGCAGGCGCAGGGCGCCGCGCTCGGCCAGCTCCAGCTGCTCGCGGCGCTCGGGCCGGTCCTCGTCGGCCAGCACCTGCTGGAGTGGCCCCAGGAGCAGGGTGAGCGGGGTGCGCAGTTCGTGGCTGACGTTGGCGAAGAAGGTGGTCTTGGCCCGGTCCAGCTCGGCCAGTGCCTCCGCCCGCCGGCGCTGTTCGTCGTGGGCGAGCGCGGCCGTGAGCGCCCCGGCCACCGCGGCGGCGAGCACCTCCAGGAAGTCCCGGTAGGCCCCGGCCGGCGGGAAGCAGGGGTTGATGCCCACGACCAGGACTCCTCTCACTTGCCCCGCACAGTCCAGCGGCAGGGCCAACGCCTCCTCGACGGGGAGTCGGGAGGCTGCGGCGTGCTGCCCGGCCGTGTTGCCGCCGGTGAACGCGGCGGCCGGCAGCGTGGCAGGGGCGCCGTCGGCGACCACCTGCGCCAGCCGGGCCGCGACCTCCGGCCCGTCGGCCGCACCCGGCAAGACGGCCTCGGGCGCCGGCCGCAGTCCGGCGGAGGCGGCCGGCCGCAGCATCCCCGGCTCGGAGGCCAGGTACAGGCCGAGGAACGGGATCTCTTCGGGATAGGAGCCCAGCACCTCCGCGACGACGCGGGCGACCTCGCCCGGGGTGGGCAGCCCGGCTGTGCGGGCGCCGGTCTCGCTCAGCAGGCGGAGCCGTCGCTCGCCCAGGACCCGGCCGGTGGTCTCGGTGATGATCTGCAGCACGCCGCCGGAGGTGCCGTCGTCCAGCAGCACGGGCTGGAAGGAGGAGTCGAAGTAGCACTGTTCCAAAAAGCCGTGGCGCTCCATGATGAGCGGCTCGTCGGGGATCAGCAGGGACTTGCGGGTGTCGGTCACATAGTGGAAGTGGGAGCTCACGGGGTGGGCCCAGACTTCGGGGAACACATCCTTGTAGGGCTTGCCGAGCGCCCAGGGGTGTTTGGCGCCGACGATGGGTGAGGAGCCCAGGTTGTACAGCGTGGCGAATTCGGCGCCCCAGTACAGAGCCATCCCGTGCTCAGAGGTGAGCATGAGGCGCAGGGTGTCCACCAGGGGCCCCGGCCAGGACTCGGGGGGCCCGAGTGGCGTCGCCGCCCACTCGATCCCAGCCAGAAGCTCGCCGAACGCACCGCCTTCGGCGAACATCCGGGCCGCCGCGGTGCGCGGGTCATCTGGCCGGGTCATCGATAAATCTTCCTCCTGGCGCCAATGTGATCCGCCCGCGCCCTCCCCAGGCTGCCGGAGGCCACTCGCTGCGGACCTTCGGGCAGAACGGACGCCGGATCCGACGGTTCTGGCTGCACTCCTGCCAGAATTGCAACGTTAAGTTAATTTAAACTCCGATTTGCTCAGAATTATAAGCTTTCAGGCTTTCCGTCGACCGCGGCGACCACCGACTCGCAGTTCCTGTGGGGCGGCCCGCACGTCGACGCCGACGCTGTGAGCCGGGACGATGGGAAGAAGGTGGCGGGCCGCAAAGGGCAGGTCATGGACTGCCTAGGATCGGTGCTGGTGGTGCTGGTAGTGCTGGTAGTGCTGGTGGTGCTGGTCACCGCCGCGAGCGTCCAGGACCGGGCCCATGCGCCGCCGACTCGTACTGCGCCGCTGACTCCGCGGCGCGCTCACCATCGTCAAACGCACCGATGGTGCCAGGGAGTTCCTCGCCCTGCCTCGGCGCCTCACCGGCAAAGCTACGGGCGCTCGGGATCAGAGGCGACAGTCAGGACGATCTTTCCGGTGGTGTGACCGGTTTCGCCCAACTCGTGGGCCTGGGCGGCTCGTTCGAGTGGGAATGTCGCATCGACGAGCACCTGAAGTCGCCCGTTTTCGATCAGTGCGCTGATCTCACGCAGCCCCTGCTGGTCGGGTTCTACGAGCATGAACACCGCTCGCACCCCAGCTGCTTCGGCCTGCTGGGTGGGGAAGGTGTCGTCGAACGGCAGGATCGAGACGAGTGTGCCTCCCTTGCGCAGGGTGCGCAGTGAGCGTGCCCAGTTGGGTCCGCCGATGCTGTCGATGACGACATCCACGTCGCGGACGGTGTCGGCGACGTCATGGGTGCGGTAGTCGATGAGCTCATCGGCGCCGAGCGTGCGCAGCAGGTCGTGCTTGGCGGCGCTGGCGGTGGCGATGACGTAGGCGCCGCGGGCCTTGGCGATCTGTACGGCCAGGTGGCCGACACCACCGGCCGCGGCGTGGATCAGGACACGGTGTCCTGGCTGGACATGAGCGGTGTCGACCAGGGCCTGCCACGCGGTGAGCGAGGCCAGCGGCAGGGCGCCGGCCTGGATGGCGTCGAGGCCGCGCGGGCGCGGGGCGAAGTGGCGGGCCGGTGCGGTGACGTACTCGGCATACGCGCCTGCCGGGTGCGGGAAGCGAGGCATACCGAACACCTCGTCGCCGGGCTGGTAGAGGGTCACGCCCGCGCCGACGGCCTCGACGGCTCCGGCCACGTCGAAGCCGAGGGTGAAGGGAGGTGTCGCTCCGGTGGCGAAGACGCCGCGCTCGCGGGTCTTCCAGTCGGCGGGGTTCACGCCCGCCGCGTGCACACGGACCAGGATCTCGCCCCGGCCCGGCTCCGGTCGCCTCGTCTCGATGACCTTCAGGACGTCGGGGGCTCCGGCCCTGTCCTGGGATACGGCACGCATGGTGAAAGAGGCAGTGACGGGCTGGGACATGAAGGCGTTCCTTCTCCGGGGAGGTGCGTTGGCTACTCGTGCCGGTGGCACCGGGCACGACGCAAGACTGCCTAGTCGGCGAAGCACCCGGTGGTGGCGTGTTGGCCATGTCCTGAAAGGATCTGGCCATGCACCGTGTTGGCGTCCTGGCCCTGGACGGCGTCGTCCCCTTCGAACTCGGCATCCCAGCCCGCATCTTCAACGCCGCCCGCGACAGCGACGGCAACCCGCTCTACTCCGTGACCACGTGCAGCGTGGACGGCGGCCCCGTGCGCGCCGAAGCGGACTACGACCTCGCCGTCTCCCACGACGCCTCCGTGCTGGCCACCGTCGACACCGTCGTCGTCCCGCCCTCCCACCAACTGGGATCGATACGGGAGGAAGGCCGCCTGCCCGGCCCGCTGCGTCATGCCCTTGCCGCCATCCGCCCCGGCACGAGGATCGTCGCCATCTGCACCGGCACCTACGTCCTGGCCGCCGCCGGCATCCTCGACGGCCGCCCCGCCACCACGCACTGGCGCGAAGCCGACCGGCTGCAGCGCATGTTCACCACCACCCGCATCGACCCCGACGTCCTCTACGTCGACGACGGCGACGTCCTCACCTCCGCCGGAGTCGCGGCGGGCATCGACCTGTGTCTGCACATCGTCCGCCTCGATCACGGCAGCCACATCGCCAACGAGGTCGCCCGCTCCTGCGTCGTCCCGCCGTGGCGCGACGGCGGCCAGGCACAGTACATCCAATGCCCAGTGCCCGATGCATCCACCGGCAGCACCGCGGCCACCCAGGCATGGGCCATGCAGCACCTGGCCGAACCGCTCACCCTGCCCGGCCTCGCCGCCCACGCCAACATGAGTGTGCGTACCTTCAGCCGCCGCTTCCGCGACGAAGTCGGCAGCACGCCCGGCCAGTGGCTCACCCGGCAACGCGTCGACCTCGCACGACACCTCCTGGAGACCACCGATTGGCCGATCGACCTGGTCGCCCACAGCGCCGGCTTCGGCACCGGCACCTCTCTGCGCCAACACCTCCACACCGCCGTCGGTGTCAGCCCCCAGGCGTACCGCCGCACCTTCCGCCCGCAGCAGACGGCTACCTGACCGGTCAGCTCCACGACCAGATCAGCGGTGCGGCGACCGCCACGGTGCCCAGGTAGACGTAACCGCGCTTGCCATACCAGCGACTGCATGTGCGCGCACGCTCATGTGAACTGATCTTCGCGCCGCCCCCCTCCCCCCCCCCGGCTCAGTGGGAACTCGCGACGTCCGCACCAGCGGGTGCCGCGAGTCAGCACACGGAAGGGCCTGCACCACGGGCGACGGCTCGGAAGGCTGCTCCAGGACCTCCCGGTAGGCATCCTCCGGCAGCAGGGCCGGGCAGCGCAGATGCATCACCGTCGACACCCCACACGGAGGGCCCGATGAGCCTCTGCACGGCCGCGAGGGCCCCGTTAGCCATCCGATCCGCACCTGGTTGAATCGGCCGGATGAGTGAGACCTCTGTTGACCTGGGAGTCGTCACCGCGCCGTCCGGCGTGCTGGTCCTGGGCATGGCCGGCTCGATCGAGCAGTGGCCCGAAATCGGCGATCCGCTGTCCATGCGGGCACTGGCCGCGGCAAGGCTCGGGGGCAGCCACCTCCACGAGCCTGCGGACGGCCCCAGCAGCGAATGGTGGTGCGAGGCGGTCGCGGTGCCGGCCGCCGCCGACCGGCCGCTGAAGGTACGCGCCGAACCGTGGGCCTCCTACGACGGGCCGGTGATCTCCGTCTTGGAAGTCGACCTCGGCCTGCCCTGGCCGGACGACCGCAGCGTGGAGCGGATCCGGCTCGGCGACCTGCCGGTCGACCGGTGCGGCATGGTCCTCGGGGACGCGCGAGCCCTGGACGCGTTCGTCGGACTGGACGGTGAATCGGTCGACGGACTCGCCGACGTCACCTACTGGGGGAAGTACGCGGATGACGCCCACGCTCGCTTCGGCGGCGAACGGACGCCCCAGTACGGCGGCCAGGGGCCCTACGGGCGGCTCGACCTCCCGTTGCGCGACGCGGACGAGTTCGCCGACCGGATGCGGAGCTGGGGGCCCCGCACCGGCCTGATGGTCTCGGTGGACGCGCACACTCACTTCCACCTGCTGGAGCGGGCCGGCCGGACCCACCCCCTGCTCGCAGGACGGATCGAGCTCGACGGATGCCCGGTCCTGGGTCTGGGCTGGGACCCCGGCGACCACTCCATGCGCCACCGCGGCGAACGAGCCTGGAACCAGGTCTACCCAGTGACCCTGGAACAGTCCGGAGCCACCACCCTCCTGCGCTGGACCATCTCCGTAGAGGCAGAGGAGACCGAACAGGCCGAAAGCTGACGACGTACCGGGCACGGACCCGCTGGGCGCATCATCGTGCGCGGAACACCACCCACCTGTGGTTGTTTTGCGCGTAGGAGTCGGGCTCAGCGGGGCACCGGATCTTCGGAGGCGGGCAGCGGTTGTGCCGTCTTCGGGACCAGCGCGCGGATGGAGGGGGTGGCGACCATGGCGAGGGTGGCGAGGAGGATGAGCGCGGCGGCCGCGTAGAGGGTGGCTTGGAGGCCGAGGAGGAGTACGGCGGGGCCGGCGGCGAACTGGGCGAGTGGAAGCGCGAGGTAGGAGCCGAGGTCGTCGTAGGCGTAGACGCGGGCGAGGCGGTCTTCTGGGATCTGTTCGTTGAGGGTCGAGTACCAGGCGACGCCGGCCTGTTCGCCGCCCACGCCTGCCACGAAGTTGGCCACGACCAGCAGCCAGGTGTAGGGGGCGAGCGCGAGCAGCAGCGGGATCGTCGCCGTCAGGCCCATCAGCGCGCAGCCGACCAGGATCGCGCGCCGGGGCCGCCATCTCAGCGACAGTACGCCGCCGGCGACCGCGCCGAGCGAACCCGCGGCAAGGGCCAGGCCCCAGCCGCTGCGGCCGATCTCGGAGCATTCCGGCCGGCCTTCCCCACACCAACGGCGTCTTCTGACGGCCGGTACAACCAGCACCCTGCCGCACCACGCTTCCGCTGGCCCCCCACCGCCAGGGTGACCACGCCGCCGCCGAGCGCCGGCGGACGGGGCCGGCACGTACGAGGCCTGCTCGATCACCCACCTGCCACTGAAAGCATCGCGCCAATCGCGCCGGTCTCGCCCGAACCACAGGAAGTCGAAGTGCGTGCACAGGTCCCGGGCATGCGCGCACGGACTGGGTGTTGCACGGCGACGACGCCAACCACACCGAGAAACAGCGGTTCAACGCCAGGTCATACCGGCCCTCCGGACTGACCAGGAACGGCTGGCCATCAGGCACGACCAGGCCGTCCAGCCGCTGGTCGAACCGGCGAACATCGCGCCGAACTCCCCTACAGACGGGTCCGCCTCGCGTGGCCACGCCGAATCCCGGCAGGTGAGGTGGCCCCGTCACCCCATGACCGGCAGCTGAAGTGGCCCCGCCACCCCATGACCGGCAGGTGAAGTGGACCCGCCACCCCATGACCGGCATGCGCTGGACGGCAGTCCGTGAGACCGGCACCGACTCCAACCGCCTCGCCCAGTCCCGGGCCAAGGCCGAAGCGGCCACCGTGACCTGAGTACGGTGGGGACCGGCACGGTAGGCGATGCCCGGTGTCCGGTCCCCGCCCCCCCTCAAGTGACCAGGCGCTGCGGAACTGCCAGGTCTTCATGGGCGAGCAGGCGAGTCAGGGTCAGCGGGTCGGCCTTGGAACAGGCGTCCGCGACCCCGTCAATCAGCTGGTCGTAGTCCGGGCCGGTCTCGCCCTCATAGGCCGCGGTCATACGGCCCCACTCGTCCCAGTTGAGTGTCTCCTGCTTGCAGAGCGCGGCGAGGTCGCGGACGGCGTTGCCGCTGATCTCATGCGGTCCCCAGGCATGGTCGGTGCCGGCCACCCCGAACATGTGGGGGTCGATCACCCCGTTGCGATACTGGATCCAGGCTTCACCCCCGTCAGGAATTCGCTCGGGGCGAGGTCGTCCGGGCGATCGACGTGGTTCTTGCCGAGGTGCTCGGTGTCGACCCGCACCCAGCGGTGCCGGTCTTCATCCCAGTACTCGGTGATCCAGTGATCGACGCCGCGGCCTGTGAGGAAGTACGTGCCGAAGCCACACCGGGCCCGGGAGGCTATGCCCCGAGCGCGCAGGATCGCGCAGGCAATGGTGGCGAAGTGGCGGCAGGTGCCGATCACCCGCGTCTCGGGCGTCCGGGGCCGGTGAAGCGGCGCGGGGTTCAGGGCGGTCAGCGCGGTGATCAGCTTGCTGACCGGCCGGATGTTCTTCTCGGCGATCCGGTCTTCGGGAACCCCTGACGCCGCGGCGTCCGCAGGCTGGATGACCAGGCTTTGCACGGCGGCACAGACGCCCACGGGATCCTCCGGCAGCCCCTCAAGAAGCCGGAGTTGGTTCGAGTTCAGGCTCGTGAAAGGCCCGGGGCGGGAGTAGTCGAGCACGTCGTCGGTCATAACCGGGCATGGTAAGGGCCGGGGCTGACACCGAGACCGGGCACAGCCGCTGACGAATCCTGGTGTTGCTGCAACTCGCCGACATTTCTGTGGCCGGGCCCCCTCAAGCGTTCCCGGAACTCACCAGCACGCGTTGCTGCTTCCCACCGACACAAGCAACCACCGGCTCCAGCTCGGCAAGCACAGAAAATCGGCGACAACCGCTGACCAGGCAGTCCGCAGGCATGCAGTAGCCTTCCGCGGCCGGTGGCGCCGGACGCGGAAGCGCGGGAGCGCGGGAGCGCGGGAGCACGGGAGCACGGGAGCACGGGAGCACCACCGGGCTATGCAGAAGTGGTGGGACGGGCCCGCGGTACACCACTGCCCGTCCGAATGAGCAGCCTGCGTACGGCACTTGGGCCCCCGCCAGCCGCAAATGCGGTCACGGGTGCGGCGCGCTGTGCACCCGCATACGCCTCCCGGTGCCTGCTACTACATCGCGCGGCGTTCGCGACGCCGGGCGGCGAGGTCCTCGGCTGCGGCATCCCCACTGACCTCCCGGAGGCGAGGCAAACCTCAGGGCCGCCGGCGACCATCTGCCGGTGTCGGCGGCCCTGCGGGTCCCGGCCGCGGGACAGCGGCCTACGGGCGCTGCTTCACCCGGTCGACGACCCCCCAGGCAACTACGTGCGACAGCTGGATGTACTTCTTCTTCCCGGAAGCCGAGGTCCGCTCGTCGCGGAAGCCCAGGAATTCATATGACGCCGGGTCGAAGATCAGGTATTGGCTTTCGTAGGACCCACGCTCGGTAGAGGCGATCCCCACCCCGGTCCGCCCGGCGGAGTCCTTCACTCCCGGGATCGTCTTGACGCCCGGCACAAGGGCCAGCGCCTCGTACGCCGCGGGGCGCAGTCCCTGGGGCAGCACCGGGTTCTTCAGGAGCTCGCCGAGCAGCCAGTAGGCCTCGTACCGATCGAGTTTGTCGAGATCGCTGACCGACCAGTCGTCGGACCCGTAGCGAGAGCCCATGGAGATGATGGCCGAGATGAGCTTCTCCGGGTCCTGGGGCAGCTTCTTCAGCTCGCTCCACTTCCGGGGTGGCCACACCCCGCCACCGTTCTCCGCGGCCTCCTCCCACATCTCGCGGCCCAGTTCCATGGACAAGGAGGGCTTGGAGACGTCCACCGACTCCCACATCTCGTCGGTGTAGGTCTTGACCTCGCCGGTCTTCTGCTCCGTCTCCTTGATGATCCGCTTCGAGTAGATGAACTGGTCGTCGCGCGGCGCCACCGGCTCCTTCTCCTGCTCGCGCTCCCACGCCGCCGCCCCGTTCAGCACCGTCGCGGCGGCGTTCTCCACCCGCGGGGTGCTCGTGCCCGGTGCACCGCCCTCGCCGGAGCCGTCCGTGCCGATCAGCGCCGCCGTCCCCGTAACCGCCGTGGCGACCACTGCGGCCGCCGCGAAGCGCAGTGCGTGGCGGCGACTGGGGCCGGTGCCGGTGCGCTGGTCCGCGTGGGCCATCGCGTTGAGCAGCTGGTGCCGGGCCCGGTCTCGGGCCGGACCGGTGAGCGGGGCCGCGTCCGCGTCCCACTCCCTCAAGAGTTCGAGTTCGTCATTCATGGTCGGATACCTCTCGCAGTGCCGTCGGATTGGATCCGCCCAATGCTTCGCGCAGCTTGCTGCGAGCCCGGTGCAGCCGTGATCTGACGGTGCCCACGGGGATACCGAGGGCCTGGGCCGCCTCCCCGTAGCCGAGATCACCCCAGGCCACCAGCAGGAGCACGTCCCGGTGCCGAGCGGGCAGCGCGGCCAGCGCCGCCGCCAGCTCGCGGCGTACGGCCAGCGCCACCACCCGGTCCGCCGCCCGGTCGGCCAGCGGCTCGTCGTGGTCGGCGAGGGCCGGGACCCGGGCCATGGCCTTGAACCGGCGGGCCTCAGCCCGCCGATGCCGGCCGACCAGGTTGGTCGCTATGCCAAACAGCCAGGGCCGGGCGTCGGCGCCCGCGCCGCGGTCCGGGTCGTAGCAATGTCGCTGCTGGAATGCGGTGGTGAAGGTCTCCGCCACGAGGTCATCGGCGACCTCGCTGCCCAGGCGGCGGGCCACATAGCGGTGCACGGCGTCGACGTGCCGGTCGAAGAGCGCGGCGAACGCCTCGGGCTCATCCCGGGACCGCGCGATCACTGAGGCGTCGCTCTCCGCATCGGCACGCGCGGTGCCGATGCCGACGCCTGGTCCGACGGTCATCGGGGCTCCTCTCGTCCAAGGGACGATGCTCGAATACTTGGGCTTTCACCTGTCCTTCGCCCATCGCGCCGAAGCGGTTCCCTCAGACCCCCTGGGCGACACCATGGTCTGCGGCCACACCCACATGCCGTTCGTCCGCCTCGCCCACGGCCGGCTCGTGATCAACCCCGACAGCATCGGCGTGCCCTACGGACGGACCGGAGCGCACAGGGCCCTGCCGGGCCCGGGCGTCGAACTCCGCACCACGCACTTCAATATCGACGCCGCAGCCACCCAACTCGGCCAGGACTGCTCCCATCCTGACACCACCGAATGGGCCGACTGCTTCCTGCACGCTCGCGCGACCGACGCCGACGCCGACACCGACGCCGACGCCCGCGCTGCGTTCGCTCCACGGGACGGACGCGACCCCAGTCCATGACACTCGCGCCCCATCCACGACAGCGGGCAACCGAACACCGACTGCACGATCAACGACGCCTGGCTGTGTTACTTCGTTGGGGAGTCATTTGGTCACTGACTCGCCATGGGAGGGGCCAAGATGCGTGTTCGTCGCCGGCGAAGGTGGTCGTAGGCCATGGCTGTCACTGCCATGGTGTGCCGATGAAGACGACACCGAATGGACGACCTGTCCCACCCGCGCATGCTGACGAGCGCGCCATGCTGGAGGCATGGCTGGACTTTCACCGTGCAACTCTTGCCCTGAAGTGTTCGGGCCTCAACGATGATCAATTACGGCTTGCTGCAGCGTCACCTTCGTCGATGACGTTGCTCGGTCTCGTGCAGCATCTGACCGAGGTGGAACGCAACTGGTTCCAGCGTGTATTCGCGGGTCAAGATGTGCCGCCGGTCTTCGGCGAGAACAACATCGACGGCTATGTGCTCCGGCCGGACCGAGGGCTCGACGAGGCATTGGCTGTCTGGCAAGCCGAGGTCGCCCGAGGCCGTGAGCTGATCGCTGACGCATCGCTGGAATACGCCCGTCACAACGGTCATGCCGATCTCATCCGCGAGCAGATCGACGGAGTCACCGGCGCATGAGACGTGCTTGCGCGGTCGCGAGTACCGCGCAAGCACCCGGCTCCGGCGCTCAGCCGGCGGCGGTGTGGGCGAGGCGATAGGAGTCCGGAACGCCAAGACGGCCGCTGCTGTCCCAACCAACGAGCCGCCAGCCCCGCCGAGCAGGGAAGAGGCGAAAGGCAGCCTCCAGCAGGTAAACCGCGCGGTGGGCGAGGATGCCTTCTGCGTCCCGTGGGAATCGTCCACGACAGCCTTGTAGGTGTAGGTTCCCTCGCCGACACACCAGCCGCCGACAGAGTCGACGTCAGTGCTGCTCAGTTGCACGATCTCGCCAACCACCTGCCAGCCGCACCACCGCTCCCGGAGCAGCGGTCACCGCGGACCCGCCGCCTGAGCGGCCCGAGAATTTCGACACGGGCTAATACGCCGAGTGCCAGGACCGCCCCTGCGGTGCCGGCACCGAGCTTGGAATGGATCCTGGCAAGGAAGGGAATCAAGGCAATGGCTATCGGCTGTCCCGGACAGTCCGTCATGTGTCCGTGCTGATCGGAACGGTGTTCCGGGACAGCCCCGGACAGTCCCATCGGCCGCCGACTCCGGGCGGTTCACCGTGTTGCCCGGAGTCGGCGGCGTGGGTGACGAAGCTGCGCTGGGAGCAAGCCAAGTCACAGAAAGGGAGAACTCTTCCGACGAAAAGCTATCGGGTGGCAGTCCCCGGGGCCCGGTCGGGCATTTCCCTTCCTATCTTGGCGAGGCGCCCAACGGCCGCCCAGCGCCCGGAATTTCTAGTCCCAGACAGGGCCCTTCGCGCCGATATCGTTAGTCGTTTTGATATCCGCCGGGTCGAAATGGTACACATTGGTGAATGTGTTCCAGTCCTTGATCGGGCGATAGACGTTCTCGCCGGTGACCCGGATGTAGACGGTGGCGTCGTTGGGGTACTTGACCAGCCGGGCTCCAGCCAGCGATGTGGAAGGATCGAAGCACTCCATGTCACCGTCCGACACCGTGCGGATGCCGTCCCAACTGCCCCACAGGGCTTCGTAGTCGGCGGCACTGGGGATGTAGTACAGCCGGCTGTTCGGACCGATCAGATAGACCCTGTCGCTGGAGGCCTTCTTGATCCGCAGGCCCTTGGCAGGCGGACAGGCGGTCGCGGACGCCGGAGACAGCGTGCTGTGCTGTGCCGGCACCGCCTCGGCGGCGCTCGAAACGCCGGACGTGCCCAGCGTCGCGGCGATTACTGGCAACGCCAGTACCGCCATCATGTTCCTGAGGTTCTTCATGGGTTCCTTCCGGTTTGACCCTGTGTCCGGCGCACAACTCGCTTCGGCTGCGCGCCCTGTCATGCACTGCTGCTGGAACTTCTGCGGCGAATGGCCGTGAGTTCCTCAGAAGTGCCAGGCCGACGTTGGCAGGGGAATTCGGTCTCCGGCGATGAATCCATGCTCAGTGGGACGCTGGGACAGCGGTACGCGAGTGACCTCATGTTTCTTTGACCTGCTGGGACGCCAGTGGGACAAAGTGCTGGGGCGGGACGGCGGTGGGGCCGCGATCGAGCAGTATCAGGCCGGCAGCCGCACGCCGCCCTCGGCGACACCGTTGTCATGCTCGTCCCCGACGTCCTCACCGCCCTGCAGGTCCAGGAGGAGGACCACACCGGCTACACACGCGACAAGTTCCGCCACTGGATCGACGCCGGCCGCCGACAGCTACCTCACAGTCGCCCGCCGCGCCGGCTTCGCCCTCTTGCGAAAGAGTCCTGCTTGCGTGACGGAGCTTTGTGAACCTCGCACTTGTGGCGCGGTTTATTGCAGCTCCTCGTACAGCTCGATCTCTGAAGGCCCGCGATCAAGCAGCAGTTCGAGATGCCCCTCTATGGCAGCGAACCACTGGTCGAGGTCCACGCCGCTATCGTGAAAGAACCAGGAGCTGAAGCTCCCCAGGCCGTCCAAGGCGGGTTCGGTCTCGTAGCGGAGTTCGCAGTGAACCTGCACGTAGTGATCGTGCTCACCATCTTCATCACTGATGTCGAACTGTCGCGCGAAGTCCACAGTGAACATCGGTCGTCCGCTGAAGGTGTACGTGCCGTACTGGAAGAGCAAGCCGTCGGAGTCTGGTCCGAGTACTGTGTCAAAGCGCTGCCGCCCGAATTGCGTGAAGGCCAGCCAAGCAGCCCAAGTGGTCAACTCAGTCGTCATCGATCGTCCGGCCGCCATTTCGGCACGCAGGAAATCGAGGGCTTCCCCCAGCCGCAGTCTGTTGGGCACGCCGGCTCTCCTCACTTCGTGAATCAACACCGTACTGTCGCGGGGCAGGATCAAATCCAGCCCAGGGACAAGCCAGCCGCTCCAGCAACGCAACGCACCCAGCTGAGCCGTCTGCGCGCCGGCGCGCAGCGCGGTCTCCGGTGATGCGTCCTTCAGCCCTACGTCGTCGGGATCCACCAGGGTCTCCGGTGCGTAGGCGAGGTGCAGGCATTGAGGACTGGACGCCGTGCCCTGTGCTCGTACTTCTCCCAGGAGTTGTGCGAGTGCGACGGCCTGGGGAGGTCGATGGGGATCGGTTCGCCCGAGGGTTCTGCTCCAGCAGTGATAGGTCAGGAACTGTCGGTCCACGTGCGCGTGGACGTCCACACGGCGGGCAAGGCGGTGACCGCCGTCGTGCCGTGTCCCACTGGGGTCATCCCGCCAGGCTGACGCGCTGTAGCAGATTCCTTGATCAGTCGATAGCCAGGCCGTGGATGATCGTGGTGACGGCCCTGTGCCCTCTGCGGCCTTGGTGGGGCCCTACTGGCTGGAACGGGAACCTGAGTCCGGGTACCAGCGCAGTGTGGCGGAGCGTGCATGCGGCATGCGTCTGCGGCCGGTTCCCACCGGCCGGGCCGTCATGGTCGCTGTCGCCACGGTCACCGTGGTCGCCGCGGTGGTGACGGCCTTGATGTAGGACCAGTTCGGGGACGGCGTCGGGCTCCGTTTCAGGGCGACTGCGCACGGATGGGGTTGGTTGGGGGAAATCTGGCGGTGGGTCCCGTCTATCCCTGGTTCGGATCGGCCCGACCAGATTTCTTCAGCGCGAGGCCGAGCAGTTTGTCGGCTCGGACCGCGGTCGAGGTGGTCGCGGATCGTCATAGCCTTGGTGCCTGGAGGGTCGCTCGCCCGCGCCACCCTCATCGTCGGCTCGGGCGGTTTCGCCGGCCATGCTCAGCCAACTGCGCCATTTGAAGCCTCCACCGATGTCAACTGGCCCGGCCGGAATCGTCGAGCAGGTCCACGAGCGGCACCTTCGTGTCGGCGAGCTTGGTCGCGTCGACGGACCGGCCAGAGGTCACGAGGCGGCGGATCGGGTCGGTGACGTCCCAGACGTTGACGTTCATCCCGGCCAGGACCCGGTCCTCGAACAGCCAGAACGCGATGAATTCGCGGGTGTCCCTACGGCCACGGAAGACGACCTGGTCGTAACCGCCTGGCTCGACGTAGCCGGTGTACTCCATGCCCAGGTCGTACTGGTCGGTGAAGAAGTAGGGCACGCGGTCGTAGGACACGTCCTGGCCCAGCATGGCCTTGGCGGCGGTCTGGGGCTGGTTCAGGGCGTTGGCCCAGTGCTCGACGCGGATGTGTGTGCCGAGCAGCGGGTGGGCGGCGTTGGCGACGTCGCCTGCGGCGTAGACGTCGGGGTGGGAGGAGCGCAGGTGGGCGTCGACGCGGACGCCGTTGTCGACTTCCAGACCGGCCGCTTCGGCAAGGCCGGTGTTGGGGGTGATGCCGATGCCGACGATGACCGCGTCGGCCTCGATGCGGCTGCCGTCGGCCAGCAGGACGCCGTCGGCCCGGCCGTCTGCGCCGGTGATCTCGGCTACCTGGGCGCCGTAGCGCAGGTCGACGCCGTGGTCGGTGTGCAGGTCGGCGAAGAGCGGGGCGGCCTCGCGGCCCAGCACACGCAGCAGTGGCAACTCCCCCCTCTCCAGCACCGTGACCTCGACGCCGGCGGCGCGGGCGGCGGCCGCGGTCTCCAGGCCGATCCAGCCCGCCCCGATCACCGCGATCCGGGAGGCGGACGCCAAGGTCTCCTTGATCCGGTCGCTGTCGTCGAGGCGGCGCAGGTAGAGCACGCCGTCGAGGTCGGCTCCGGGTACCGGCAGGCGGCGGGGTGAGGAGCCGGTGGTCAGCAGCAGTTTCGCGTAACCGAGGCGGCTGCCGTCGGCGAGTGTCACCTCGTGGGCAGCGGGGTCGATCGCGTTGACCGTGGTACCGAGGCTCAGGTCGACGTCGTGGTCGGCGTACCACTGGGGCGGGTGGACGTAGACCGTGTCACGCTCGTCCTTGCCCAGCAGGTAGCCCTTCGACAGCGGCGGCCGCTCGTAGGGGCGTTCGCTCTCCTGTCCGAGCAGGAGGACCGGGTCGCTGAAGCCCTCCTCCCTGAGGGTCTGCGCGGCTTTCGCGCCGGCCAGCCCGGCTCCGACGATCACCAATGCCGTGTGTGCGGCCATCTCCGCTCCTCTGCTGGGTTCGGCGGCGTCGTCAGGCGGCGTCACGCTCGGTGTTCAGGACGGTGTCCAGGTCCCTGAACAGGTCGGTCCCGGAAGCCGTGAACTTGGCGACGCCCTCGTCCTCCAGCACGTGCACCACGTCGTCGTAGGACACCCCGACAGCGTCCAGGTCGTGGAGTACCTGGCGGGCTGCCGGATAGGTGCCGTGGATGGTGTCGCCCTGGATACGGCCGTGGTCGGCGACCGCGCGCAGGGTCTGCTCCGGCATCGTGTTGACCACGCCGGGCGCCACCAGTTCGGTGACGTAGCGGGTGTCGTCGTAGGAGGGGTCCTTCACTCCGGTGGAGGCCCACAGCGGGCGTTGCGGGCGCATGCCGGCCGCGGCCAGTGCCTGCCACTGCTGGGAGGAAACGGCCCGCTCGAAGTGCTGGTAGGCCAGGCGTGCGTTGGCAATCGCGGCCCGTCCACGCAGAGCGCCTGCCTCGCGCGTGCCGATCTTGTCCAATCGGCTGTCGACCTCGGTGTCCACGCGGCTGACGAAGAACGAGGCGACCGACGCGATGGATGCCAGATCACGTCCGGCCGCGTGCGCCTGGGCCATGCCGTCCAGGAAGGCCCGGAGCACCTGGTCGTAACGGTGGAGGGAGAAGATCAGCGTCACGTTGATGCTGATGCCCTCCGCGAGCGCCGTGCTGATCGCCTGCAGGCCCTTGTGGGTGGCGGGGATCTTCACGAACAGGTTCGGCCGGTCCACCAGCCACCACAGGGCACGCGCCTCGGCGATCGTCGCCGCGGTGTCATGGGCGACGCGCGGGTCCACTTCGATGGAGACCCTCCCATCCACCCCGTCACTGGCCTCGTACACCGGACGCAGCAGGTCGCAGGCCCAGCGCACGTCAAATGCGGTCAGCAGCCGAACGGCCTCCTCCACCCGCACCCCGCGCCGGGCCAGATCACCGATCTGTTCGTCGTAGCGGTCACCGGAACGGATCGCCTTGGCGAAGATCGTCGGGTTGCTCGTGATGCCGACAACCCGGTGCTCGCGCACCAGGTCGGCCAGCCCCGCGCCGGCCAGCCGTTCCCGGCTCAGATCATCGAGCCAGACCGCTACTCCTTCGGCGGTCAGCCGGTCCAGGTTCTCACTCATGATCTTCTCCCTTACGTCGCCTCACGCGACGCCGTTCAGGGCGCGCTGTCCGGATTCTGCGGTGGCGTGGCGCCGGGCTCCTCCCCTCCGGCGCCGACGGCGGGGTTCGGCGCGCCGCGGCCGCCTGACGCGGCGCGCAGTTCCACACAGCACCGTCCCGGGCGCGGCGCGAGGACCGCGTCGATCCCGGCCGCCCGCACTCCGGTGAGGAACCCGCCGAGGAAGGCATGGTTGATCCCGCACACCAGCTCGGGCGAGCGGGCGGCGAGCGGATGGAAAGGGCAGTTGAGCAGCCGCAACTCGGTCGGGGCCGGGCGGTCGGGTTCGAAGCCGTGCTGCTCCAGCACGGCCTCAGCGAGGCTGACGGAACGCTCTGGCCCCAGGCGGCCGGGACGGCTGCGGGCGCGCGTCGCGGCGCCGAGGTCCTCGCCGCGGCGGCGGGCCGAGCGCAGGGCGGCCAACTGTGCGTCCTCACCTGGCTCCTGGCCGAGGACCGCGTCGACGAGGATCTCCGCGAGCAGGTCGGGACGGCGCTCCGGGATGCTGATGCGGATGTCGGCGTCCGCCGGTTCGTAGACCTTGGGCCTGCGGCCGACCCGGCGACTGCCCTCCGGGCTGTCGTAGCGGGAACGCAGCAGGCCGGCGGCGACGAGCTTGTCCAGATGGAAGGCGGCCAGCTTCACCGAGACGCCTGCGTCGGCAGCGGCTTCCTCCCTCGTCACCGCCCGGTGGGCGCGCCGCGTGAAGCCGAACATCCGACGGCGCACATCGTCCGCAAGGACGGTGACCGCTTCCAGGCCCACAGCGGCGGGCGGCGAAGACGAAGCCGGAGTCAGGTCAGAGTCCATACATCCACAGTAACGCCAATCGTCATTGGAGAAACCCGCTTCGGCCTCACAAAACCTTCCAGCCTTGACCGATTCGAGAATAACTCCAATGATGGTTGGTGAAATAGGCGGGGGTGGCGGCCGCCGTGCCCATGGGCATGGAGCAGTCGACCACGGCCGACTCGCCCCGCCGGCGCACGGTAGCCGACCGTGCACCCAGGGCCAGGCGATGCCCATGGACATCGCCGCCCTCGATCGCCAGGCGGCCTTCGGCGCTTCGTACGCACCAGCGGAGTTCAGAAACGGTGAGTGACATGACCCAGCACCCCCACCCCAAGCTGCACATAGCCGCGGACGGCGCGCAGACTCCGGCACCGGCGCCCGCCGCCCTGCGCGTGGCCCACGAGCCGCAGGGGACGGATCTGGAGGCCGCCGAACTCGCCGCCGCACAGTTCCTGCGGGCGCTGGGTGTCAGCACCGACTCCGAGAGCCTGCGCGATACGCCGCGCCGGATGACGCACGCCTACGCCGAACTGTTCAGCCCCCGTCCGTTCGACCTGACCACCTTCCCCAACGACGAGGGCTACGACGAACTCGTCCTCGCCCGCGGCATCCCGCTGCGCAGCGTCTGTGAGCATCATCTGATGCCGTTCGTGGGCACCGCCCACATCGGCTACCTCCCCGGGCAGCGCATCCTGGGCCTGTCGAAACTCGCCCGCGTCCTGGAGCACTTCGCCTTCCGGCCTCAGGTTCAAGAACGCCTCACCAAGCAGGTCGCCGACTGGCTCCAGCATCAGCTCGAACCCAAAGGCGTCGGCGTCGTCATCCAGGCCGAACACACCTGTATGACTCTGCGCGGCGTCCAGGCCACCGGCACCGCCACCATGACCTCGACCCTCCTCGGCCTGCTGCGCACCGATGCCCGGTCGCGCAGCAAGTTCCTCGCACTGACGGGCCTGCCTCGCTGACCGGCGCGGCGGCCGGGAGTCATGTCGGCAGCAGGGCACGCGGGCGTACGGCGTAGGGCGTAGGGCGTAGGGCAGGATGCGCCCGTGCCGGTCGGCCTCAGCGGAGTTGTCGAGCCGTACGCGTGCGGTGAACTTCTGGGGGCCCGCCGGGAGCGGCAGAGCGGCAGCTCGGCAAGCCCCCGGACATGGAGGTCGCCTCGCCCGTCAGGCCCGGCAGGCGGGCGTTTCGGGCCCGGGACGAACTGCAGCGGCGCGGGGTGGGGACGAACCGGGACCGGCTGGCGGCGTCCGTGGTGCCCGGCTCCCGCACCGCGCCCGATACGCAGAGGCCCGAACCGGCGGCGGAGGGTGCGCCCGGGTCGGCGTCCTGAAAACCCCCGCACCCCGCTCTCCCTCCGTGACGAACTGAACGCCGCTACTGCTGAGATGAGCAGTGCGGCCCGGTCACGGGCGCTCAGCCGCTGCGGTGCCGTACTGGGAACGGCGAGCGCGGCTGGCGCCACCGGTCTGTGGCCGACATCCAGGCGTTCGCCGACATCAAATCCCGAGGTACGCACGGCAAGTGGCACTACGTATGGGTCTGTTGAAGAAGGCCGCCCGCTGAGCTTGTCTGAGGTCGCTAGGCGGTGCCTTCGTGCATGGGTTTCATCGCCACTGCGGCCGCCGCGTTCAGCTTGTTCCTATCGACTGAGGTCGAAATGGGCCTTGAGCGAAGTCGCTCACCTGGGCTTTCACCGGACGCTGGAGCGTCCTTCGTCTCGATCGGTGCACCATGGGCGGAGCACATGATCAGACGAAGGCCGCTTCCATGACCGGCGGATGCCCAGGCAAGTGGTCCAGTTCGAGATGTCCTTCGACGCCGGGAGCCAGGCACGGGCCCTGATGCATCAGCCAGCTAGCAGAGCCTGCATCCACTGGTCTTCGCGTTGCTCGATGTATTCGGCGTCGTTTCGCCAGGCGTCACCATGTCCTTCAGCCCACAGCCTTGCCCAGGGCTGGGCTCCTTGGGCCGCCTGGTCGCGCAGGAAGTCGTGCATGGAACGCGTACGGCGCCCCAGTAGAGGGACCAACTGGCGGCGTTCGGACTCAGCCAGACCGTAGGCGTCGGCGAAGACTCGCAGTCGGTCCGCCGCGTCCGGGCTCTGCCAGTCCGGATGCGCGGACAGCGGGATGAACCCGTGAATGGCGTATGCGACATCCCACAGGCGCGAGCCGGGACCTGCAGCATCCCAGTCGATGAAGGCCCATCGCGCCTCGTCTGCGACCACGAGATTCCAGGGAGCCAGGTCGTTATGGGCGATGATGTCACTGCCCTCAGCGGGGATCAGCTTCTGCCACCGCGCATCGGAGGGCGGCGTGAAGCCTTGCACGGCGTCGTGGAAGTCCCGGATCAGCCGTGCCACGCGAGCCAGTTGACGAGCGGGTTCCATCAGCGAGAACCGGTCGGGCCAGACCACATCCCCCGGCATGAAGGTCAGGACCTCACGCCCCTGATCGTCAATGCCGAGTGGGCTAGGCGCCGCGCCGAATCCCACTTCATGCAGGTGGGCAAGCAGAGCATGCACAGCGGGAGTCCATGGTCCGGCCGGACGGCGAACGGTGTTCCCGACGCGAACGACACCATCACTGACGTTGCCGCCGGACAAGGGTTCTTCATCATCGTGCCGCATCGAACCAGTGTGTCGGATCAGCCCGTCATGATCACCCCATTAAGGGGGGAGCGTCAGGACGCGGCGATCCGCCATGATGCCGGACGTCTCCGTCTGCCCCCTTAGTACTGTGACTTCGCATGACCGACACCGAGATCGAGATCACTGCGGACCTGGTCCGCGACCTGCTGCAGGAGCAACATCCAGACCTTGCAGGGCTGGCCATTCGCGAGGTGGCGGGCGGCTGGGGCAACCAAATGTGGCGCCTCGGGGATGAGTTGGCCGTGCGTATGCAGCGCATGGATCCGACCCCGGAGCTCCAGCTCAAGGAGCGGCGGTGGCTCCCCGTGCTGGCCCCGCGCCTGCCGCTCCCGGTGCCAACCCCGGTGCGGTTCGGCGAACCGTCCGAGAGCTTCCCCAAGCACTGGACCGTGATGACCTGGGTTCCCGGCGAGCCGCTGGACCACGGCTCGATCAGCCGCGGCGACCACGCGGCCGACACGCTGGCGGGCTTCCTCCGGGCACTCCATGTGGAGGCGCCCGCCGAGGCGCCGATCGCTGCGGACCGCGGTGGCCATCCCAAGGACTGCACGCACGGCTTCGAGAACTTCTTCCAGGCCGTTGTCCCCGACGACATCGCTGCCGACGTCCGGTCCGTCTGGGACGACGCTGTCGCGGCCCGCGCATGGGAAGGCCCGCGCGTGTGGGTGCACGGCGACCTCCATCCCGCGAACGTCGTCGTCTCGGACGGAACGCTCTCCGGCATCGTCGACTTCGGCGACATGTTCGCCGGCGATCCTGCGTGGGACCTCGCCGCCGCATGGGTGCTGCTACCCGCGGGCACGGCCTCACGGTTCTTCGACATGTACGCGCATGCCGACGAGGCTGCGATCCGGCGCGCCCGCGGGCTGGCCGCGATGAAGAGCCTCTTCCTGATGCTCATGGGGCAGAACGGAGATCGGGGCCTCCCCGGCGGCAAGCCGCACTGGGGACCCGCAGGCCGGGCAGCACTTGATCGTGTTCTGAAGGGCGTTTGACGCACGCTTCTTGAACCCGTTCTGGATCTTGATTCAGGGTCATGCGGCAGACCGCCTTCGTGGGTTCATCGATCACCACGCATGGTGGGGACGCCAAGGTTCAGGGCCGTATGCTGCCCGTGGCCCTGATCGAGCCGGCGGAGCTTCTCCTCGGCGCCAGCCAGGGTGACCTGGAGACCCTCAATCTCGCCGAGCCAGCCTTCCGTCTCGGCTTCGGCGTTTCGGGCGATCAAGTTGTCGCGGATCTCGGCCAGCCGTGCCCGCTGGGCCGGGTCAGGCCGGAGGAGCGAGCATCCGACACAAGCGTGCTCATGGATGCAGGGGGATCCGAAGGCGCGTGCGCAGGTGCCGATGGACACCTTCCGCTTCTCGACGTGGGCGGGGAAGGCGTCCCACGCCTCCTCTGTCGGGATCCGGTACTGCTCGCCGGGACGGGAGGCCCGTCGGCGAGCGATGAACGCCCTGTAGGCCTCGATCGTCTCGGCAGGGTAGACCGCTAATGGTGGAGTCGGGTACTGGAAGTGTCGGAATACCTCAGCCATTACGGACCCATGCCGTGAAGGCGTCGGCGAGCCCGGGCGGGCTGGCGGCCTCGGTTCGCCGGGCGATCCCGTCGTAGTACTCGAGCTCGTGAAGGACCACGGGCACTGGCTTGCCGATCGCGTTTTCAAAGACGCCAGCGTCGTGAAGGTGGCGGGCGAGTTTGACGCTTGCCTGGTTGAAGTTGCCCTCGATCCGTGCGGCGATCGGCCCGATGGTCGTCATCCAGTCTTCGGGGTCGGTGTGCTCGTCGTACCAGAGTCCGAGTTCGGTGATCCACTGGTGGCGAGCGGCGGCTCCGTCGGGTCTCGGGGGAGGTCGCCGATGACCGTGACTCGTTCTGGAGTCAGAAGGCTTGAGGCGGTGCCGCCGGTGCGGGGCAAGCGCGGTCGGCCGCGGCGCCGCCCGGACGTGGTGCTGGGCGACCGTGGCTACGACCACGACAAGTACCGGCGCCTGGTCTGGGATCTCGGCGTGAAGCCGCTGATCGCCTACCGGGGCGCTGAGCACGGCTCCGGACTGGGGGCCCAACGCTGGGCCGTGGAGCGCGCGTTCGCTCACCTGCACTGGTTTCGCCGCCTGCGGATCCGCTGGGAAGTGCGTGACGACATCCACGAAGCCTTCCTCATCCTCGGATGCGCAGTGCTCTGCTGGCGACGCCTGAACTCAGCTGTCGTTCACTAGTTTTTCTGCAGGGTGCGCGTGACACCCGCGATGACGGCGGTCGTCAGAACCCAGCCGAAGGCGATCAGTGGATAGGCCAGCCACTGGAGGCTGCCGTTCGACCAGTACCAGGCCGTGCGCTGACCCAGACCACCGATGGGGATCAAGAGGTCGAGTGTGTAGACGACGGGCCGGAAGGGGGCGCCTTCGCCTGGTTTGACCTGGGTGGGGGAATGCGCATGGAAGGCCAGGGTGCCCAGCAGGGTCAGCGCCAGGAGCCAGACGCCGGCCAGCCAGGGACGGTAGCCATAGCCGACGGTCGCGTCGAGCAGGTGCCCCCAGACACGCGCGGCCGGGGACAGCGTACGGCGCCGGTGGCGCTGTTTGGCCAGGAGTACGCGGCGGGCGTCGCCGTCGTGGCCGGCCGTCCGGTACCAGCTCGCACCTCAACTACTCACACCCGCATCCGACAGCAGACCCGACGCAGGACCTGGTGGCTCAGCGGAAGAGGTCGGCGTTCTCCGCGGCCCACTGCCGGAACGATCTGGCCTGGGAGCCGGTGACCTGTGAAACGGTGTCGCGCACCGCCAGCAGTTCGTCGTTGACGGCTCCGCCCGTGACGTCCAGCACCGCGTCCGCGGCCTCGTCCCCGAAGACTGCGGCCATCTGGGCGTGAGCTTCCTGCCGACTGGTCTCGACGAAGGGAACATTCCGCCCGATTGCTGCCGCTACGGCCTCGACTTGCTGCCGGGCGGTCACCAACTCCGGACCGGTCAGGGCATACGTCCGCTCCTTGTGGCCGGGCTCGGTCAGCGCTACCCGCGCCACGCATGCGATGTCCGCGGGGTGGATGGTGGGCAACCCGGTGTCCGCATACGGTGCGCGGACCGTTTCGTGGTCACGGATCGACGCCGCCCACATCAGAGCATTCGAGGCGAACTGTGTCGGCCGCAGGATCGTCCAGGCCAAGCCGCTGTCCTTGAGCAGCAACTCGACCGCGAGGTTCTCGCCGGCGGGGCCCAGATACGGATGGGTCTGAACGGTAATGGAGGACACCAGCACCACATGCTCCACACCCGCCAGCCGGGCGGCCTCGATGATCTCGGCATCCGGGCCCAGCCGCGACACGAGGAACAGCGAGCGCACCCCATCCAGAGCGGGCTTCAACGACTCCGACTTCGCGAAATCACCCTCAACGGCCTCGACCCCGTCGGGGAAAGTGACCCGTGACGCGTCACGTGTGAGCCCTCTCAACGGTCCCACACCACATGCTTGCAACTCCCTCAGCAGCGCACTTCCTATGTTGCCGGTGGCTCCGGTCACAAGCATCACGGGCACGTTCTCCTGTCGTCCATCGTCTGTCGTCTGTCGTCTGTCGTCTGTCGTCTGTCGTCAGATGATCAACCTGAGGAAAACGCTAAAAGCTCAATCGCACTTCAGGTCAAGGAGAACCCTGCCCCTCCCTGCTGCCGGACGCACGCGAACACCCCGGCGCTTCGCGCCCGGACTGCAGTAGGAGCTCCGTGTCGGGCTCGCGTAGATAGCCGGCCGTGACGGCGGTCGGGATGTAGGCCGTGAGCTTGCTGACTCCGGCGGGCCGGGAGCTGCTCTCACCCGGCCGCCTGCGGGAACCCGTGGACGGGCTGGACGTTCTCCGCCGGGTGGGGATCGAAGGACACCTTGAACGTCACCCTGGTGCAACCCGGCCTGGTCTCGGAGGTCGACGTCGGCGTCCCCGGTCGAGCGCCGGCCGATGGCGCCACCCCGCGCGCCGGCACCGCAGCCGCCCAGACCTGTCCCCCGGGGACGCGCCCCCATTCGGCAACTGACCGGCCCGTCACGCGCATGCGAGGTGCGCACTCCGTTCGGGGGCTGGAGCTGCCCAGGGCCGTCGCGGCGGTGTGCCATCCCCCGACCGATATGGTCCGGTGCGATCAGGGCAGAGACTGCAGTGGCCTCAAGCGCGGTTGCCATGCGTGCCCGACCACTGGCAGGGCGCCTGGGGGGCCCGGCCCAGACGAAGTTGCGCTGATGAGGACGACATCGACGCGGTCACCTCTTCTTCCGCGCGGGCGAAGTACGGATGGTGGTCCACCGTGATGGCATGAGCAGCTGCGCACACCCCAGCCAGGAAGCTCCTCTACATCGCTTCGAAGCCGCCGCGCAGTCGATCCGCGTCGCAGCGACAGAGCTGGTGCAGGCTGTTGAGTGACCATCGTGGGCTGGAAGGATGAACCGGTCTGCTCCATAAGAGGCTCCGCGGGCGGCTGTTGAGCACCACGAGCAGCCTTGCCTCGATCATCTTCGCGTCGGCGCCCGGCCGGCCCGAGGCGAGGAGTACGTGTGGCCAAGCGGAATGTTTCCCGGAGACGCTCGAACCGGCTGCGCGTCAGGTGGGCAGCGGTCTGTGCGGGGCTCGCCCTGGCGCTGACCGGAGGGCTGGCGGGTGCGGCGGCCGCAGCCGACGATCCCGCTCCCCCGCCCCCGCGGGGACAGCTCCTCGCCGCCCCCACGGCGTTCCTCGGGAGCCTCGTCCACCCTGACGCATCACCGCCCGGCGCCAACGACTGGACCTGCCGGCCCACGCGTGAGCATCCGCGCCCGGTCGTTCTGCTGCACGCGACCCTGGCGAACGCGTACAACAACTGGAGCCTGCTCGCCCCGTGGCTGAAGCAGCAGGGCTACTGCGTCTTCGCGCCCAACTACGGTGGCGTGCAGGGCAGTCCGTTCCAAGCCACGGGGCCCATCCCGGAAGCCGCCCGCCAGGTCGCCCGCTACGTCGACCGGGTGCTGAAGGCCACCGGTGCCCGCCAGGTCGACCTCGTCGGGCACTCCCAGGGAGGCGGTCCGACGCCCCGCTGGTACCTGCGGTTCGAGGGCGGCACGGATCCCGCGCATCCCAAGCGGAACAAGGTCCACAGCCTCATCGCCCTGGCGCCCTCGAACCACGGTGGCACCGCTTCCGGCATCGGCATCCTGACCACCAAGCTGGGCCTCAACCCGACCGTGTCCGCCATCGCCGGCCAGGCGTGGTCGGACCAGATGGTCGGCTCCGAGATGAACAGGAAGCTCGACAAGGACGGGGACACCCAGCCCGGGGCCCGCTACACCGTCATCTCCACCCGCTACGACGAGTTCGCCACGCCGTACCAGAACAACTTCCTGACCGCCGGACCGGGCGCCACCGTCCGCAACATCCTGATCCAGGAGATCTGCCCGCTGGACGTCTCCGAGCATCTGGCCATCGCGTACGACTCCAACGCCGCCCAACTCGTACGCAACGCCCTCGACCCCGCCCACGCGAAGCCGGTGCGCTGCGGTCTCACCCTGCCCGTAGTCGGCGGCTGAACCGAAGCACCCGACGTGCTCGTCGACATCGGCCCGCCGATCGGGCCGGTGCCGTCGACCACCGACCGCAACGAGGCCCGCCTCCCAGCATCAAGAGCCTGCTCGCCGGGTGCGGGCGCCGGACACCTTCACGTTGATCATCGTCTGGCCGATCATGGCACAGCCGCCCATGCCGCCGAAGAACCCGGTGACGATGTTGGCTATGCCCTGACCGATGGACTCGCGGGTCTTGTTGGAGTTCGTGTCGGTGATGTCGTCGACCAGCCTCGCGGTCATCAGCGACTCCATCAGACCGACCAGCGCCATGGCGAAGGCGTACGGGGCGATCGTCGTCAGCGTGTCCAGTGCGAACGGCACGTCCGGCAGGCCCGGTACGGGCAAGGAGGAGGGCAGGGCGCCCTTGTCTCCCACGGTCGGCACCGCGATGGCCGCGCCGACGGTGATCACGGTCAGGATCACGATGGAGACCAGTGGGGCCGGGATCACGGTGGTGATCTTCGGGAAGAACACCATCAGCGCCAGGCTGCCGGCGATCAGCGGATACACCTCCCACGGCACGTCGTGTATCTCGGGGACCTGGGCCATGAAGATCAGGATGGCCAGGGCGTTGACGAAGCCGACCATCACCGAGCGGGGAATGAACCGCATCAGCTTCGCCACCCCGAGCGTGCCCAGGATGACCTGGAAGACGCCGGCCAGGATGACGGCGGCGACCAGGTAGCCGAAGCCGTGCTCGCGGTTCAGCGGCGCGATCACGAGCGCGACGGCGCCGGTGGCGGCGGAGATCATCGCCCGGCGTCCGCCGACGATCGAGATGACCACGGCCATGGTGACTTGGCCGTAGCGGTCAGATCCGGCTCCACTCGAGGCGGCTGTCACGCACAGGCCGGTGCCGGGCGGCCGCCGAGCTGATGCGGCTCAGTTGCTCGCCGGCTCAGTCCTCGGCAACGCGGATGATCGTCTTGCCGTGGGTCCGCTTGCCCGGTGTGAACGCGGCGACCGCTTCGGTGAGCGGCCGCACGTCACCGATGACCGGCTTGAGGCGTCCGTCCCGCACCCGTTGGGCGAGGTCGCTCAGGCGGACGCGGTCGGGTTCGACGACGAAGAAGACAGCGCGTGCGTCGCGGGGGTGGACGGTGACGGGCTCGGCGATGGTGACCAGGGTGCCGCCGGGGCGGACCAGAGCGGTGGAACGTTCGAGGATGTCGCCGCCGATCACGTCGAACACCACGTCGACGTCGCCGATGCCCTCCAGCTTCTCTGCCTGGAGATCGACGAAGGCATGGGCGCCCAGCCCCAGTGCGGTGTCGCGGTCGCCGGCCCGTCCCGTGCCGATCACGTGGGCGCCCGCCGCGCGGGCCAGTTGCACGGCGATCGAGCCGACGCCGCCCGCGGCGCCGTGAATGAGGACGCTCTGCCCGGTTCGGAGGCCGGCGTGGTCGAACAGGGCCTGCCAGGCGGTGAGTCCGGAGATGGGCAGCGCAGCGGCCGTGACGTGGTCGACGTCGGCGGGGAGCGGGGCGAGGTTGCGGGCTTCGACCGCGGTGTACTGGGCCAGGGTGCCGTTGCGGGCCCAGTCGGTCAGGCCGTACACGCGCTGCCCGATGGTCAGGCCAGTGGTGCCGTAGCCGAGTTCGGTGACGACGCCGGACAGTTCGTGGCCGGGCACGCTCGGGGTCCGGTCGCGTCCGGCCCGGTCGATCCAGGTGCCGGGCCAGTCCAGCTCGCCCGGTGTGAAGCCGGCGGCGTGGACCTTCACGATCACGTCGTTCTCCGCGGCGTGCGGGTGGGGCAGCTCGGCGAGAGTCAGGCCGCCGGCACCGGCCTCACGGTCTTGGACGGTGATGGCTTGCATGAGGCATTCCTCCGAGGTACGGGAGGCGGACGCTGGCGTGCGCCGCGGTGGTCACCTTCGACCTTAGGATCCGGGCAGCCCACGCATGTGGCCATTCCTTCCCATGTCGTACCTGCTGCACATCGACGCGTCCTCGCTCTGCGAGACCTCCGTCTCCCGTCAGGTCGCCGGGTCCTCCCGGTCCTCCCGGTCCTTGCCGACGTACAACCTCACGATGCCGTCCGTGTTCAAGGCATGGCTGGACCACATCACGGTCAACGGCAGCACCCTGAGCTTCAACGGGCAAGCACGGCATGGACCACCTCGTGCCGACGCTGGAAACCGTCCTGGGCCACCCGACCACGCTCGGCCTCGACGCGACGTCGGTCACCTGCATCACCTGGAACCCGGTGAACGTCTCCACCCACACACGGTCTGCCCTTAACACCCCGGCCGTACAGGGGAGATGCCCAGCACAGTATGTGTGCACCACACTTAAGGGCCTGCTGCGAGAGGGGACGGACTGTCAGACCTGCCTGGGATGCTCCGAGTATGGAGATGACAGTGCAGCTGACGATCGACTGCTCCGATCCGCAGGCCATGGTGACCTTCTGGGCCAAGGCCCTGGGCTATGTGCCTGAGGCGGAGCTGTCGGCCGGTGCCGGGGACATACCGGAGTCGATCATCGATCCTGCGGGCCATGGTGGAACGGCTGGTCAAGGCTGGTGCCACCGTGCTGCGGATCAAGGACGAGCCGGGCATGGGGCTCTATGCCGCCGCCATGCAGGACCCTGAAGGCAACGAATTCGACATCGTCTGAGGGCCGTTGCGGCGGTGCCGGTCACAGCCACTCGTTCATGGCTGCGCCCAGCACAGTCGCCTCGTAGCGGACGGAGGGTTGTCGTACCTCGTGGGGCCACCGCTCGGTGTCTACTGAGTAGCTGATCCCGCACACGACCGCACGGCGCTCGCCTCCGCAGGGGATGCGATCTTCTTGTGGAAGCACACGCGGTCCTGACCAGGGCCGTCGTAGTCACTGTGCACGGGCAGGCCGTCGACCTCACGATCGCCCTCTTCGAGGTCAAAGCCCATGGCCCGGTGAAACGCTATGGACCCCGTGTCCGCGGGCGAGGTGATCGCACGCACTTCCTGGCGGCCTGCCTCCGAGTCACCCCACCACTGCTGTACGCACTCGACGATCGTGCCGTCGTCGGAGACGAGAGCCTGGCGCACCTCCGGCATTCACTCCCCCTTCGAATCGGGCCCATCACATCAGGTTGCCGTAGCCGATCATTGCGCGGCGGATGGCCCTGTCAGCCCAGGAAAGCCATCAGCCGGTCGTCCAGCTGCTTCGGCGCGGTGAGCGGCAGAGAGTGATGGGTGGCTCCTGGGAGCAGGGCCACCTCCCCCTGGGAGAGCATCCGACGGGCTCGGTCCGCGACCTTGACCGCGTCGTGGGCGCGGCCGTGTTCCGCGAGTAGGACAAGGACCGGCATGGACAGGCCGGCGGCCCGAGGGCGGGCCCCGGTGACCAGTTTGCGGCCGGGGACGGTGGTGGCCAGCGCGTAGAGGCGCTGCCAGGTCGGCGAGGTCGAAGGCGGGCAGGGACACAGTATTCCTCTCGCCGGGCGATAATCTCGTTGAGCGAGACATTACAGCCATGTCGAGGAGAGTGCATGGACGAGCAGAGCCCGGCGATGGCACTGGTTCACCTGCTGCGCGCAGTCACCGTGGAATTCGACCTGCTCGGCGCCGAGTTCGCCGCGCGGCACGGGCTGCATCCCACCGACGTACGCGCGCTGATCCACCTGCTGGACGCGGCACGCGACGGCACACCGGCCACACCCGGATGGCTCGGCAAGCAACTGCGCCTGAACTCCGCCGGGACCACGGCCCTGGTGGACCGGCTGGAGCGACTCGGGCTCATCCAGCGCAACAGGGACACGGCGGACCGGCGACGCGTGCTGCTGGAGGTCGAGGAGAAAGCCACGGAACTCGGGTGGGCCTTCTTCGGACCGGTGATCGGCGAAGTGGTCGTGGCCGCGGAAGGCTTCGAGACGGCCGAATTGGATACGGTGCGCCGCTTCCTCACTGCGGTGCTGGCATCCGTCGGACAGGCCCGAACAACCTGAACACTACGGCCGACCTGACACTACGGCGAGGTCGATCAGGCTCCGAGCCGGCCGGACGCCGCGCGGACCAGCCCGTCCAGCCATGCCTGGTGGCCGTTGAGCATCGGGTTCGGGACCTGCTGGGCCAGTTCCTCGGCAGGCGGACCGATTTGCGTCTCCTGGGTGAGGACGCGCACCCGGCCGCCGGGGAGGTCCTCGACCAGCCAGGCGTGCAGTACGTCGAGTCGCTCCTCGGGCTTGCCGTCCTGCTTCGCCGTCCAGGACAGGCGCCCGGGGACGCCGTCGGCCGGGGCCTGGAACTCGACGACGTGGGCGTCCAGGGGCGGGAAGCCGAAGGTACCGGAGCTGAAGACGGTGTCTCCCCTGAGCTCGGACTGCGCCGCGGTCGAGCTTGAGGTGCGGCGGTACACCGCGTCGAAGTCCTCCGCTCTCGTGCCCTCGACCTTGAACTACTCGTAGGGGACGACCGACTCGTCGGGTCCGGTCATTACGAAATGGATCTTCGCCATGTGCTCTCCAGAGGGGTTTGACCTGCATGATCGCCGTCGGCACCGGATCCCAGCTTCCGGCGCACGCCGACCTGAACCTGCTGCGCACCTTCTTGGCCGTGTACCGCGCAGGCACCTTCACCGCCGCCGCCCCGGCGCTCGGGCTGTCCCAGCCGACCGTGACAGCGCAGATCCGCACGCTGGAGCAACAGACCGGCCGCGAGCTGTTCACCCGGCTGCCGCGCGGCGTGGAACCCACTCCCCTCGCCCACGAGCTCGCCACCCAGATCGCGGGCCCGCTCGATGCTCTCGCCGCCCTCGAAGACGGCGGCCCGCTCGCGGGGCCCGCCACGCCGGTGCACCTGGCCGGCCCGTCGGAACTGCTGTGCGTGCGTGTCCTGCCCGCCCTCGTCCTCCTCGTCGCGGACGGCGTCCAACTGCGTGTCGCCCAAGGGCTGCCCGAACCGCTGCTGGATGAGATGCGCACGGGACGCCACGATCTGGTCATCGCCACCCGGCGGCCCCGCGGCCGCGCTCTGGACTCCGTACCGCTCGCCGACGAGGAGTACCTGCTCGTCGCCTCCCCGACCTGGGCCCAGCGCATCGCCGCACACCCGCAGGCAGACGACGACCTGTGCACAGCCCTACGCGAGGTCCCCCTGGTCACTTACGCCGAGGACACGCCCCTTGTGCGGCGACACTGGCGCACGGTCTTCGGCAAGCAGCACAACGCCCGCGCCGCGGTGACCGTGCCGAACCTGTACGCGGTCCTGTCCGCGGTCAACGCGGGCGCCGGCCACAGCGTGCTGCCCCGCTCGCTGTGCCAGGAGCATCTCGACTCCGGTCGTCTCGCCCTTCGGCACGACCCGGAAGAGCCCCCGCTCAACACCTTGTTCCTCGTCCAGCGGCCCGGCTCCGAGACCAACCCGCATGTGAGCCGGGTCCGCGACACCCTCCAGCGCGCCGCTCGGAACTGGTAGACGAGCGGGGACCCTTGGCGTACGCCGCACGGCGCGACCGCGGAGCTCACGCGCAACTGTCGACTGTCCTCCGGGTGTCACAACTAGGCCTTGCTTGCTGCGGCCGACCTGGCGGCCTGCTCGATCTTCGCGCAGTAGGCTGCCCGGGCTTCCTCGTCGATCTGCTGCTCGTTTTCGGCGCGCACCCCGGTCCGGCCGTCGAGGCCCTCGCGCAGGATGTCGGCGTGCCCGGCATGCCGGATGGACTCGCCGAGGACATGGACCATGACGGCGAACAGGTTCGTGTTGGGAAAAGGCTCCGGCCACCACGGCACGTGGCCGGGGGCGTCGAGGGGAAGCTCGTTGATCGTCGCGTCCGAGTGTTCCCATGTGCGCCGGTAGAACCCGATGATCTGATCGCGGGTCTCGTCCTCGGTCGCCCACTGATCGCTGCCGTCGGAGTCCTGCCACCGGGACAGCGGTTCCGGGGAAGGGCGGTCGAAGACCTCGCCGAAGTACCTGGCCTCGACGGTGGCCACGTGTTTGACCAGGCCGAGGAGGTTGGTCCCGGTCGCTGTCAAAGGTCGGCGGACGTCGTATTCGGACACGCCGTCGAGTTTCCAGAGCAGCGCCTCGCGGTCCCGCCGCAGTCTCCCGTGCAGGTTGTCCTTCGCGAACTTATCGATCATGTGGCATGAACCTTCCTTGGGCTGTTCGTGGGCTCAAGTTGTGGGGTGCGTGACGGCTCGCGGCCGACCCGGCCTGCGACGGTTACTGCGCAGGAGAACTACGCGCATGCTGTTCGGTGCCGTTCTCTCATCCCGTTGAGTGGTTCGGGACGGGCGCCGGGGAGGTCGGCGGGTGCCAGGTGAGTATCCAGCCGGCGGTAAGCACCGCCGCGCCGCCTGCCAGAGCGATTGCGCCGCCTGTTCCGACGCCTGCGGCCACCGAGCCGAAGCAGGCCGGCCCGAGGCCCTGCAGCGTCATGCTGCCGGAGCCGAGCAGACCGAAGGCCTGGCCCTGGCCGTCCTGCGGCAGGGCGTCCAGGAACGGCCGTTGCAGGCCAAGACCGTAGGCCAGTCCGAAGCCGCAGAGCAGCAGCAGACAGGACGAGACGGCCACTCCGGGCTCGGTGGCGAAGCCGACCAGCGGCAGTCCCGTCAGCGCGATCAACGGGACTACCAGTCGCTCCCGGGTGGGTGGCCGTAGCAGGCGACCCACCAGCAGGTCACCGACGAGCATGCCGACCGGCAGACAGCCCATCAGCACCGCGTACCAGCCGGACGCGAAGTGGCGTCCGCCCGCGTAGGCGACGATCAGACCTTCCGCGCCCGCCACGAACGCGGGCGGTAGCCACTGGGCCAGCATCAGTCGCCGTACCGTGTGTCCGCGCAGCAGCAGGCCGGCACCGTGCAGGCTTGCCCGGACGGCGCCGCCATCGCCCCGAGCGCTGCCGGGTGTGCCGCCGAACTCTCCCGGCTCCAGCCGGGGTAGCCGGATGCGGACGGCGAGCGCACAGCCGAGGTAGAGGGCGGCGCTTACCGCGAGCGCCCGGTGCGGGCCGAGTACCGCGACGACCGCACCTCCCAGCGCCAGACCGAACAGTTGCGCGCCGGAAGAGGCGATGTTGTTCAGTGAACGGCCCAGCACATAGGCGTCGCCCTTCAGCCACTGCGCGACCAGCCGACTCGACGCGCCGCCGAACACCGGTGTGGCGAGGGCGACCAGCGCCACGACACCGAGGCTTGCCGCGATCGGCATCCGCACCAGGGCGAGCAGCAGGGCGGCGGCGCACTCCAAGGCGTAGCCGCCGGCGATGAGTGCGCGGGGCGGCAGTCGGTCGGCCAGTGAGCCCAGCAGCAGCGAGCCGAACAACTGCGGGAGAAAGCCGATGCCGAAGGCCAGAGCGCTCAACAGCGCGGAGCCGGTGGTCGCGAAGACCAGCACCGAGAACGTGGTGATCCGCAGCGAGCCCGCGGTGATCGCGACGGCACGGGTCGAGAAGAGCAGCCGGAATCGCGGCTCGGCGAGCACCTCCCGGTAGGTGGCACGGTGGTTGCCCTGCGCGGGTTCGGCGGTTGGGATCATGGCGCCCAGCGTCGCCGTGCGCCCACACCACTCACCAATGATTCGTCCCTGGACGAATCGGAGCAGACGTCCGGCGGTAGCATCGCGGGGTGCTCCGCTTCGAAGTCTCCGTCGAGGACCTGCTGCGCAGCCGCTTCGCGCTGTCGCCCGCGCTGGACCTCTGCTTACTGCTGCGCTCGCTCGCCGGCCAGGACCGGCCGCTGCCGCGAGCCTGGGCCAGCCGGCTCCGGCCGGCCTTCGAACGGCTTCGCCGCGAGACCGAACTGGAGGCCGTCCTCGCCCTGCACACCCCGCGATCCGGACCGGGCTTCGTCGCCCCGCCCCCGCGCGGCCTCAACCAGACCTGGGCGGATGACCTGGCCATGATCCGGGCCGCACCGCTGGAAGCGGCCCGCCACGAAATCGCCATCACCGCGACCGGCCCGTCCGCCCGTTATCCCCGCGTACGCGCAGTGCTGGACTCCACGGACGTCGTCTCCAGGATCGCCGAGGCGATGGACCAGGCGTGGCACGAGCTGCTCGCCACGGACTGGCCGCAACTGCGCGCGATCTGTGAGCGCGATGTCGTGCACCGGGTGGGTGTGATCGGCGAGCACGGATGGGCCACGACCATCGAGAGCCTGCACCCGAGCATCGCCTGGCGCGCCGGCGGTATCGAGATCGGCTTCTTCCCCCCGGTCGGAAGCGTCCGCCTCGTCGGCGACGGGCTACTGCTGATCCCTTCGGTCTTCGTCGGGAATGTCGCCGCCCACCTGGATGACCCCTGGCCCAGGACCTTGGTCTATCGCGCCCGCGGCACCGCCGCCCTGTGGGGCGAACAGGCGGCCGTCCCCCAACCGGACGCGCTGACCGCTCTGGTCGGCCGGGCCCGAGCCCGGCTGCTGTTGGCGCTGGACGCCCCGGCCAGCACCAGCCACCTCGCCCGAAGCCTTACCATGGCACCCGGCGCGGTGGGAGACCACCTCGCCATCCTGCGAGGCGCGGGGCTGCTCGTCCGTGCCCGCTCCGGACGGTCGGTGCTCTACCGGCGCACCCCGCTCGGCGAGGCGCTGGTCGCCGGTTCGGGCTGAGGGCTCGGATCAGCACTGTTTTCTGAGGCGCCGTCGGCAGAGCCTGGAGGGCGCTACCCACGATGCCTCCTGGTCCGGGCATTCCTCGGGTGATGGTGAGGAAGAGAGGATGCTCGCCGGTGATCGGCGATGCCACCGCCTCGATGCCCAGTTCCTCACGGCATTCGCGGACCACCGCGGCCCACGGGTCCTCACCGGGCTCGACGTGTCCGCCGGTCGGCAGCCACAGGCCCGCCTTGCGGTGCGCGACGAGCAGCAGTTGCCCGCGCGTGCCGTCGAGGACAACGAAGTAGCTCACCAAGTGCGCCGCCGGGACGTTCGGCTTGCGCACCCGGTGGATCGGGGCTCCGCCGGCGATCCACCGGGTGGCAGACTCCAGGTGGGAGCGCTCCAGGGCATCCCACGGTTCGATGCCACCGACCAGCTTGAGAAACCGACCAGCTTGAGAAGGTGGCTCGTGCCTGATCGTCAGGGGCGGTGGGTGGGCGGTCAGTTGAGGTCATCTGCGCATGCTGGCAGGAGCCACTGACAACCGTGCGCGCGGCCGCCAGGGGCCACGGGCACCTGGGGAATCGCAGGAACGTCTGGCCGGGGCTCTGGCCGCAAGTAGGTGAAGGCCAGCCCGAGCGCCCCTTTATGTGGTCGGTCGCAGGCGTGACTCTGACCTGCGGGTCTCCGTGCCTACGGCCCTCCTGGCGCACCGGGCAGGTCGGGTGGCCTGCCCGGTGCGTGGGGTGGGGTCAGGCGCTGGTGCCGTCGTGGCCGAGGTTGCCGCCCAGTTCACGGGAGGCTTCGGCCTGGGCGAGGAGTTCCCCGGCCTTGGCCGAGATGCCCTCGACAGCGTCGGCACCGGCGACGAAGCGCAGCGGCGGCTGGTCCTGGTCGGCGAGGGCCAGCAGGGCGTGGGCGAGCTTGGCGGGGTCGCCGGGCTGCTGCCCGTTGATGCTCTTCCAGGCTTCGACCGTGGCGGTGGTGCGCTCGGCGTAGTCGTCGATCGTCGGCTCGGGCCAGGTGGTGGAGGCGTCCACGAGCAGTTCGGTACGGAAGTAGCCGGGCTCCACGATGGTGGTGCGGATGTTGTACGGCTTGATGTCGTGGTGCAGGGCTTCCATCCAGCCTTCGACGGCGAACTTGGATGCGGCATAGGCGGAGGTGAACTCCGTGCCGACCTGACCGGCGAGCGAGGAGAGGGTGATGACGTGGCCGTCGCGCTGAGCGCGCATGACGGGCAGGACGGCGCGGGTGACGTTCATGGGTCCGTAGAGGTTGGTCTCGATCTGCTGGCGCATGTGCGCGGGTGAGATCTCCTCGAAGTAGCCGGCGTAGAAGTTCCCGGCGTTGTTGATCAGGACGTCGATGCGGCCGAAGCGGTCGACGGCTGCCTGTGCGGCCGCGTGCGCGTCGTCCAGGCTGGTGACGTCCAACTTGGTGACCAGCAGGTTCTCTTGCGGGCCCCCCAGGGTCTTCTCGACCTCTTCGGGGCGGCGGCCGGTGGCGACGACCTGGTGACGATGTCGTCGCCCACACCACCGGCACCAAACGCCTCCACCACCCGGTCGTCGGCGACCTCACCCTCGACTACCTCGTCCTGGCCGTCGAAGGCGACCCCGAACAGACCCTCACCATCTACACCCCCGAACCCGCCTCCCCCTCCCTCTCCCCCGAAGCCCTCGCCCTCCTCGCCAGCTGGGCCGGCACCTCCGCCTCCCTGCCGCAGGCACCCGAAGAGGCACACAACCCGGCCGGCTGACGCCCACGCCCTTTCGCAACGCGAGCGTGCCGGGCGTTTAGGCACGGGAGCCGAAGACGCGGCCGCACCTGTCACATCTACGGCCACGCTGACACCGTCCCCAGCCGCTACCTTGACGGCATGACAGATCCGATACGCGGCGCCGAAGAGGTATGGGCGACCTGACAGGCCGTCAACTTGCGGTGTCGGCCAGCGGTCCGTGAGGCGGCCGACCAACGGCGCGGGATGGGATCGACCCTGCCCTGTGGGCAGTGCGGCTCATCAGGGAGGGGCGCACGCCCCGTGAGCTGGACGCATTCACGGCGGCCGCCGTCAGCGTCTGGGGGGATCACCGCTGACGATCCGAGCCGTGGATGACCGGGATGCCGATCGCTGCAAAGGCATGGAACGAGTACCAGCGCATGGTCCGACTGACAGTCTGTCTTCGGCGCACCCCGACCGAGAGGAACCCATGAAACTGAAGCAGCTCGCCGCCACAGCAGGAGCAGCCCTGCTGACCGCGCTGGCACTGCCGGCAGACGCCCACGCCGCCGCCATCGCCTGCGGAGGCGCCGTCTCGACCCAGAACATCGGCGCACAGGGCTGTATCTCCGCCGAACGGTGGAAGGACGGCCGCGTCTTCATGCGGAACATCACCGCCCACGCCGTCATCACCAACTCCCGCGCCCACGCCACCTACGTCGACTACGAAGCGTATTTCCGGATCCGCGAAGGCGGCCACTGGGTCAAGCTCGGCAACGGCCGCACGATCGTCCAGCGCAGGTCCACGATCGGCCCGATCGAGCTCGGCAACAGCGACCGCGTCTGCGGCCCCGTCAACGCCACCGCCGAAATCCGGGTGCATGTGAGGCCGGCCGGCGGGGCGTGGAGCAACTGGAGCGGAGCCGCAACGAAGCAGTGCCAGACGTGAGCTAGATACGACGACGCCCCCGCCTCCCGGAGTTGGAGGACGGGGGCGTCCGTGTTTCACCCCGGTCTCGCGCCCGTCAATCGGATGGGCGAACAGCAATCACGCGGCTTGTCCGGTCTCGACTGGGCTCGATGGCCTCTGGCTGCGGCTTACGGCCGGATGTTCGGTCCTGCTGGGCGCGGTTGGACGGGTTCGGGCCCCGGTCCTCACGCCGACGAGCGTGGGGGAGCTGGATGCGGCCGGTTTCAGGTGGGGCGGCGGATGGCCTGTACGGCGGTGTCGTAGAGGTCGAACAGGTCGACCTGTCCGCCCAGGCGTACCCATTCCTCGTTGGCTGCCTGCAGGCAGATGATCGCTGCGGCTGCGACCGCGCGGGCTTGCAGGGTACGGCGGTCGGAGTCGGGCAGTCGCGGCTCGATGTGCGGTGCGAACAGGTCTTGCCAGCGGGCTTGCTTCTCGGCATGTCCGGCACGTAGGGAATCGTTGCCGAACAGCAGCGTGATGAATTCCAGGCGCCCTTCGGCTGTCATGTCGATCTCTTCGAGCACCTGGAACGCGGCGCGCAGCGCCGTCCAGGCATCCTCGTCGGCCGGGCGCTCCGCGAGGCGCGCGGCGATCAGTTCGCCCTGTTCGTCCAGGCCGCTGAGCGCGAGGTCTTCCTTGTTGCGGAAGTAATTGAACAGGGTCCGCCGGGAGACGCCCGCGGCCGCGGCGACCTCATCGAGGGTCGTGTTGTCGTAGCCCTTGGCGGCGAACAGCTCGATGGCGGTCCGGGCCAGCAGTGATCGGACCACGGAGCGGGTCTGTTCCCGAAGAGGCGTCGGTTTCTGAGCCATGCACCGATGGTACGTCATCGCACTCGACGCAGAGTCTTGCACTCAGTGCAAAAACGTGCGTAGAGTGAATGCCATGAGCGAAATCGACTACCACCGCCAGACCGTCATCGTCACCGGCGCCAGCTCCGGCCTCGGCGCAGAATTCGCCCGCCAGCTGGCCCGCCACGGCGCGAACCTCGTGCTGGTGGCCCGCCGGGCGGACCGGCTCGAGAGCCTGGCCGCCGAACTCACCCGCGCCCACGGCGTCACGGTGACCACCGTCGCCCGCGACCTCGGCCTGCCCGACGCCGGCCGCACGCTGCGCGCCGAACTGGAGTCCCGCGGCATCTACGCCACCGGACTGGTCAACAACGCCGGCTTCGGCACCCACGACGCGTTCACCCACGAGGATCCCGACCGCCTGCAGAGCATGATCGCGCTGAACGTCAGCGCGCTGGTCGACCTCAGCCGCGCCTACATCGACCCGCTGACCTCAGCGGACACCGGCGTCCTGATCAACGTCGCGAGCCTGCTGGGCTTCCAGCCGACCCCGTACCTGAGCGTCTACGGCGCCACCAAGGCCTTCGTCCTCAGCTTCACCGAATCGCTGTGGGAGGAGACCCGCGGCACCGGCCTGCGCGTCCTGGCCGTGTGCCCCGGCGCCACCCGGACCGAGTTCTACGACGTCGCCGGCAGCCAGTCCGCCGACTACGGCACGAAGCGGGTAACCCCCGAGCAGGTCGTGACGATCGCCCTCGACACGCTCGACCGCCGATCCGCGCCCCCGTCGGTGATCACCAACGGCCGGTCACTCGCCCTCGCCGGCAAACTGCTGCCGCGCCGCTCGATGGTCCGGCTCATGGGCTGGATGGCCCGCCGCCAGCGCACCAAGCTTCCCGCCGCCCCCACCAACAGCTGAGGAACACCAAGACGGCGCTGATCGCCCGGCGCGGCGCCATCGAGGAGGTAGCCGACGGAAGGCGTCCAGCTCGATCGCCCCAGCGACAGCATCAACGGCTCATCCGAGTCCGCGCCGCCCAACACCGCCAACTGGATCCGTCCGGCGATCAGGACGCGTGCCTCCCGCCCGGTGCCTCCCTGGTCTGCGCCCGCCCACCTCGGAGACCGCGCTCCCGGCATGCTGCGCACGGGTCGAAGTTCGCCTCACGGTGCTTCCAGTGCTCGTAGGCGGCCAATGCGCGCATGACCGGCCGGGCGCGCGTGACGCCAGGTCCACTCATCAGGCCCCCTGGCATCGATCTAGGCTGGCGCGGTGACTGATGAGCAGGAGCAGGTGCGGCCGTCGGGAGTGTGGGCCACGGCTGTGGGGGTGGCCCGAGTGCGGGCGCTGGAGACCGAGCGGGAGAACGCGCTGTTCCGCGACCCATTGGCACAGGCCTTCGCCGCCGCCGGCGGTCTGTGGCCCTCCTCGCCGGCGCTGCCCGATGACGAGGCCGGGCGACGCCGTCGGCTGGCCGTGTCGTTGTCCATCGTCATCAGGACGAAGTTCCTCGACGACCTGCTGCATCAAGCCTCCGCGTCCGGGGTCCGGCAGGTCGTGCTGCTCGGCGCCGGCATGGACAGCCGGGCCTTCCGGATGGACTGGCCCGACGGCACCCGGCTGTTCGAGGTCGACGTCGCCGCCCCACTGGACTTCAAGGCCTCAGTGCTGCGCCGGGAGCGGGCCGTCGCGCGCTGCGAGCGGATCACCGTCGCGGTGGATCTGCGTGAGGACTGGCCAGGTGCGCTGGCCTCCGCGGGGCACGACCCGGCCGCGCCGACCGCCTGGATCGCCGAAGGACTGCTGATCTATCTGCCCGAGGATGCGGTGGAGTTGCTGCTGGCCCGGATCAGCGCACAGTCGGCGGCGGGCAGTCGGATGGGGCTGACGTTGGGCACGCGCGGCGTGATCGAGCGCTTCGGCGCCGACGCCGTGCCAGGGTCGGCGGCGTCCATGTGGGTCTCGGAGATGCCGGACGACCCGGTGGGCTGGCTGGCCGGACACGGTTGGGAGGCCGAGAGCCACACCTTGCGCGAGCGCGCTGCCGCCTACGGCCGCCCGATCATCACCCCGCCGCAGCGCGAGGAGCGGCCCGGCGGACTGATCTCGGCAGTCCGCCGGTAGAGCGCCTCCCGGATCCCTTGTTGCACGTGCACAAGTGTCGGTACGTTCGGCAACTCCGCGACGACCAGACCGCCCTATCTGTCCAGCAGCTGCTCGCCGGACGCTGCGCGATTGCGCCGGCGGACCGTACGACCCGGGAGCCCTGCGACGCCCCGGAGGCCCAGCGAGCCGGGCGTGCGGCTGCGCTGCTTCCTGGGCCTGGTTCCCTCGATGTTCAAAGGGGCGTTCGCATGTGTCACTTGAGTACCTCGGTGCTTCGGCCAGCCACGATCACGGTGCGGAGGGGGGCCGCGATGAGCAGGGCCACAGCGACCAGGACTCCGCTCGACCACAGCGGTCCGAGGTTCCCGGCCGATGTACTGAGGGTGGTCGCGGCGATGAGGGGGCCGACAGCGGCGCCGACGTTGAGTGCCGCGGTCGCGTACGAGCCGGCCATGGTCGGGGCTCCCGCGGCTTCGTAAAGGACCCGCGTGATCAGGGTGCTGCCCAGTGCGAACGACAGGACACCCTGAACGAACACGAGGGCGAGCAGGGCGAGAGGCTTGTCGGCCAGCAAGGCCAGGGCCGGCCAGCCGGTGAGCAGCAGCGGGCCGGCGACCGCGATGACCGGGCCGGGGTGCTGGTCGGACAGCCGACCGGCGGCCGTGACCCCGAGGAAGGAACCGATACCGAAGAGCACCAGTGCCACGGAGATCCACAGTTCACTGAGCCCTGCGGTGCCGGTCACGACGGGGGCGAGGAAAGTGAAGCCGGCGAAGGTGGCCGCGTTCACCAGCGCGCCGAGCAGCATCACCAGGAGCAACCTCGGCCGTGCCAGCTGGGCGAGTTCCGCTCGCAGGGCTGGTCCGTCAGGCGTCTGTTCCTTCGCCCGTCCTGCTGGGATTCCCTTCAGGATGCCGAGAGCTGCAGGCAGGCAGAGAGCGGCTACAGCCCAGAATGTGGCCCGCCAGCCGAGCAGCGTGCCGAGCACCGAGCCGCCGGGGACACCGGCGATCGTGGCGGTCGTCGTGCCTGACAGCAGCACGGCCAGCGCACGCCCCTTCTTGTCGGGCGACACCAGGGTGGTGGCAGCCGCCAAGGCGACGGCGAGGAACCCTGCGTTTGCTAGCGCGGCGACGACCCGGGTGGCGAACAGGAGCGGGAAGCTGGTGGTGACGGCGCCCACTGCGTGGGCTGCCGCGAAGGCGAGGATGAACCCAAGCAGGCTGGAGCGCCTGGACCAGGTGCGGGCGAGTGCGGCCACCAGGGGGGCGCCGACGATCATGCCGACCGCGAAGGCCGAGGTGAGTACGCCTGCTGTTCCTACGGTGATGTCGAGATCGGCGGCGATGGCCGGCAAGAGGCCGGCGAGCATGAACTCCGAGGTGCCCATGGCGAAGACGGCCACGGCCAGCAGATACAGCGGAAGAGACATCGAGTGGCTCCGGAGTGAGGAGAAGCACGACAAGGTCATCTCGTCACCGCGGCCAGCCCGCGAGGGCGCCCTCGTCGCACCGCAGAACGCGGAGCGACGGCAGGTCCAGGAGCTCAGTGGTGCAGGGGGCTGACGGCGTGACCGAAAGCCCCCACCTTGTCTGACTCAGGACTCGACATGGCGTGCACGCTACCCGACCGCTGTCCGGCCCGAACGTCGTCCCCGGGCGAGCTGGAGTTCCCGCCTCTCCTCTACCGCACTCAGGAGAGCGCTGACGGCTTGCGCGGTGGTGGCAGGGCGCGTAGCAGCTCCCACAACGGCCTCGAACCCGCGGCCCACTCCGCCAGGACCTTGCGGTCGACAAGGTGCAGCCGCTGCTGTTTCGCGAAGGTGCGGCCGGGCTGGGTGATCCGGCCGTTGGTCACCAGGACCACGACGTCCCCCTTGTGGACCGGTCGTCCCGTGCCGTTGAGGACCTGGAGGTCCGGCGTGCCCACGGCCGCGCCTCGCTCTCCGTTCTTGCGGTGCTTGCACTGGAGCACCCAGCGTCGTCCCAGCGGATCGGTGGCCTTCACGTCCGCTCCCAGGTCACCCTGCCCGCCGACCTGGACGGCGTCCGTGCAGCCGTCACGCCGCATCAGGTCCCGCACCGCGTGCTCGAACTCCCGGTGCGTCAGCGCGTCCAGCTGCCCCAGCCCGTACCGCAGCGCACGCGCCTGAGCCTCTTCCCACTTCACGCGCTGAGCCCGCTGCTGCCACCACCCCGCACCGGCCAGGACGGCAAGGAGGGCGGCGACGAGCAGCACCCACCAGTGGGTGAGCAGCCAGTTGACCACCATCACAACCAGGGACATGGCCGCCACGGCGACGACCAGGAGGACGACGAACTCCACGTCCCTCTGCTGCCGTCGACTGCTCCTGCGGCGCGGGCGACGCCGCGCGGGCCGCCGGCTCACCGGCCGCTGCCCATCGCGAAGAAGTCGATCGGGTACGACACCGTCGGCCTGGGAACGGCCGCCGCTGTCTTGGGGGTGTCGAACTTGATCGGGTAGGAGACCGTCGGCAGCGGCTGCGCCCCGCCTCCCTCCCGGGTCGTCATCTGCTCGAACCGGATGGGGTACCGCACTGTCGACTGCGGCCGCGGCGCCGAGCCGTCGGTGGTGCCCACCTGCACCCCACCGTTGCCCATCCCGACCACGGCTAACGCGATCACGGCTAAGACAGCCATCTCCCGGCGCGCTCCCGCCGCCCAACGGTAGTGGGCTCGCACCCGAGTCCCGTCGGCACGCTCGTACTCCTCGATCCAGGGCAACCCGCTGCCTCCCCCTCGTAGTCGATCCCCCGTGCAACAGACCATGCTTGCATCCACCACTGACAACCGGGCAGCACTCCGTGACCTTCGCCCCGGCATCAACTCCCCTACCTGTCCTCGGTGTTGAGGGCAATGCATCGGCCAGGTGGCCGAGCGGACGGCTCATGCCCGGGTGTCTCGGTCAGCGGTCCACGGCGGGCAGGTGGGCCAGGCCGGTGTCGAGCAGGATGCGGTCGACCGTCTCCCGAAGGGTGCTGTCGGCGCCGATGACGGTCTCGGTGCCGCAGGGCAGCAGATCGCGCGGCCGGTACCAGTCGCGCAGCTGCGATTCGTTGATGTCATCGGCGATGGGCTTGGTGGTGTGCCGGGCGAGGGTTTCGTCGAACGGGACATCCAGGTAGTAACTGTGGGTCGGGCCGCGGTGGTCGGCGCGCAGCTGGGCGAGCATGTCGCCGTAGCGGTCGGCGTAGAGGATGCCTTCGACGACGACGTGGAATCCGGCGTCCAGGGCGTAGCGGGCCGTCAGGTCGATCAGGCCGATGTTCGCCGCTCCTGGCCGGTCCCGTTCGCGGAGCACGACGCGGCGGAGGTTGTCCTGGCCGACCAGGGCCAGGCCGCGGCCGAACCGATCGCGCAGGCCGGCCGCGACGGACGACTTCCCCGAGGCGCTGTTTCCGCGCAGCACGACCAGCCTGGTTTCTTCGGTGCCCACCATCACGGCAGTCACGTTACCGACGGCCGGTGACAGCAGCCGTGGCGTTCCAGGAGGGCGGCGGCGAGACGCCCGGACAATTGCGGAGGCCCGGGACCGTGCGGTGTTCGGCGAACTGCTGTCGTCGCCAGAGGTGCACACCTACCTCGGCAGTCCGGCTGGGGTTACGACTCAGAACGTTGACCGGGACGCTGTTGCCCGCGTCATCAGCGGGCGGCGCGCTCCCGGGTGGTGTGGCGCAGCCCGATGAGTTCGGCGACCGCCTCCAGCCAGCGGGCCACGACCTCGTCGCCCTGCACGGGCCCGGCCACCGACGCGGCCGCGTCCAGCCAGCCGCGCATCAGGTCGGAGGCCGTCGGCTGGGGAAGCAGCTCCGGCAGCCGGGCGGTGTAGGCGGTGCCGCCGCTGCGGACGGTTCTGCCGAGGAACGCCACCGAGCGGGGCTGGACTGCGAGGCGGTCGAGTGTGACCGCGGCTGCCACGGCGCCGTCGCCGAACAGGGCGGTGCGGCGGGGGCCCTGGGCGCCGATGCCGTAGCGCAGGAGCATGGCGACGTCGGCCTGCGCCGAGTCTTCGTCGGTCTTGCTGGGGTTCATCGGGACCTCCGGTTTGGTCATCGCACGGTGACCGTGTAGATGAAGAACGCCGGGTCGTTGCCGGGGCTGCCCGTCGCGGTGCGGTCGTCGCCGTCGGGGCATTCGCCCAGCACGCAGTAGCTCATTCTGATCTTCGTGGTGCCCGCGGCGACGCCCTGGAAGGTGAAGGTCTGCGTACCGTCACCACCCCCGTCCACACCGCTGTCGCCCCCGAAGTCCTCCTCCCGGTCGCCCTCCTGACGCACCGTGGCACGGTCGGGACCGGGGTCCACGATGGTCCAGTCCTGGCCCATCGAGGGGCTGGCCGGGAGCACCAGCTCGAACGTGTCGCCCGCGTCCACTTCGATGGACTGCTCGTCGGCCTCGAACGTCTCGGGGCCGAAGAGGCCGCACCCGGACAGCATCACGGCCGTCAGCGGCAGGGCCAGGGCGGTGGACAGGCGGTGGCTGGACTTCACGTGGATCGGCCTTCCGTTCACTGGGTGGGCAGGTGGACGCCGTAGGCGTCGGGAAGGTCCTTGTCGGAGGCCTTGCCCATGTTGCCGTTGACGAAGTCGTCCTCGCTGACCCATGTGGTCGTTCCCCAGGGGTTGTAGACCTGCAGCATGTCGCCTTCCTGACCGATGATCATCATGGAGTGGCCGACCCGGTCGCCGTCCTCGTCCTCGCCCTCGACGCCGATCGGCACCGGTCTGCCCTCGGCGACGGCCCGCTGGATGTCGGGCAGCGCGTCCCGGCGGTCGTCCGCGCTCCGGATCTCCTGGAACTCGTACTCGCCGCCCGTGTGCGGACTGATCTCCTTGTTGGAGATCTCGGTCTTGCCGTCGTTGTCCATGCCGTCGGGTGTCGAGCCGAAGGGGAAGTCGTAGGCGTTGTTGCCGTCGCCCTCGTCGTGCATCCGGTGCTGCTCGTCGCGCAGCCGCTCCCGGAAGGCGCCCGGGTCGTCCTCCTGCCCGGACGGGCCGCCGGTGAGTTCGAGGGCGTACACCGGATCGACCATGGCGCGGCCGGTGACGACGGTCGACGGCACGCAGGTGTTGCCTTCCTGCGACCACCTCTCGCCGTTGAACGTCTGCTGGTCCGTGTTGTGGTTGGAACCCTTGTTGGGGCCGCTGGTGTTGATCCCCTCGTCCTTCATGCTGTCCCCGGCCGTGGTGACCGGCGTCAAGTGCCGCTGCAGCCAGTCCGGGTCCTTGCCGTGGATCTTGTCGCGGAACTCGCCGACCTCCTTGACGTCGTACCCGGCGGCCAGTGCCTTCACGAGGTACGCCCGTTCCTGCGGGGTCTTGGCCTCGGCGAGCATTCGCTCGAACTCGGCCTCCTCGCGGGCGTCGAGGCGCTCCATCGCGCGGCCCGAGCGCTCCAGGTCGTTCGCGGTCAGCAGTTCGTTCATCTCGGCCGGGCCGCCGGGGCCCGCGATGTCGGCGAGCACGAGGCGGTCGGCGGCGGAGATGTTGTCGGTCTTCATCTGGCCCGCCCGGGCCTCGGACGCCAGCTTGTTGAGGTCGCGTGCCGCGGCCCGCGCCGCGTCGTCGGCCACCTCCGCGGCGGTGTGCATCGTCTTGGCGCCCGATGCCGCGATGTTGCGGGCCCGCAGCCGCTCCGCCTCCTCGGCGTCCTTCTCCACCATGTCGTCGAAGAAGCCGTCCTCACCGCCGAGCATGCCGAGCGCCTCGCGCAACTGCTCGCGGCCGCCCTTGTCCTGGGCCTTGGCGTTGGTCAGCGCGTCGGCCAGGCGGAACAGAGCGCCGGCCGCGCCGCTGAACGCCTGCTCCATCTGCTCGGCGGAGCGGGCCGCCGCCATCACCACCTCGGACGCCCGGGCCCCGGTGCTGCCCACCCAGGCGTCGGGCAGGCCCTCGTTCGCGACCTTCTGCACCCGCCGGTGCACGTCGGCGACGTCGTCGATCTGTTTGCGGTAGGTCTTGGCGAGACCCTCGATGATCCCGGGTTCACCGACCGGTGCCGAGACGCCCAGGGCGTTGTCGATGGCCCCGATGAGATCGTTCTTGCTGTCGGCCGAGGCGATGGAGTCGTGGTACTCGGCGAGTTTCTGGCGGCGGTCGGTGGTGGATTCGCCTGCGTCGGGCATGACGGTGCGGCCTTCTGTCGTGGTGAGGGCAGGAGTGTGGACTCGTACGCGGTACGGGCGGTACGGGCGTTACGAAGGACGCTCAGCCGAAGTCGGACAGGCCGCGCGGCGGCGTGCCGGGCGCGGGCATGGTGCTGTAGCCCGCCGAGGGCGCACCCCCCGCGGGCGCGGGCACAGTCGTCACGCCCTCGCCGCCGGCCGCGCTCATGTCCCGGATGGAGGCGTGCTCGGCACCCTGGTAGTTCGCCTTGGACACCCGCACCTTGTCGGCCAGTTCGTGCAGGGCGCTCTCCAGGACCTTGGCCTCTGCCTGCCAGTCACCGGCGAAGTTGTTGTAGGCGGGGCCCGCGTCGGAGCCGCCGAGTGCGTCCGAGGTGTAGCAGGCGGTGTCCTTGACCGCCCTGGCGATGACTCCGACATCGTCGCCCGCGGTGTCGAGTGTCTGCGCCTCGCTGTCCATGGCGCTTGTCTGGAGGCGATAGCCCCCGGCGTGCCCTTGCACGGTCATGTCCGGCCCCCCGTTTTTATGATCTTGAGGGCGCAATGTAGCAGGGGGCTGTGGCATGAACGCAACGACCGCAACGACCTTCACCGCTGTGGCTCCCGCTCCAGAGCGCACGTCGTTCCGCCGGCCCGCCGAGTAAAGCCGTTGCGAGCGGCCCGCATCGGATGTCTGATTGATCGGCCACCGATCAGGGGAAGGAACATGACGACGCCGCTGCCCACCCCCTCGTTGCGCACCGCTCGCCTTCGACTGCGCGCCTTCGAAGACGCGGACGCGAACGACCTCTTCACACTGCACAGCAGCGCCCACGTGCTGCGCTACTGGGACAGTCCACCGTGGACCGAACGCGAGCGTGCCGAGAGGTTCATCGCCCGTTGCCGAGAGATGGAGAAGGAGGGCGTCGGGGCGCGGCTGGCCGTGGATCGTGTCTCTGACGGGGCGTTCATCGGCTGGTGCACCCTGGACTCATGGAATCCGGACTTCCGCAGCGCCTCGCTGGGCTACTGCTTCGGCGATGCGGCGTGGGGCCACGGCTACGCGACCGAGGCCGCGCGCGCATTGCTGCGGTGGGCGTTCGACACGCTGGACCTCAATCGCGTCCAGGCTGAGACCGATACGCGCAACGTGGCATCTGCCCGCGTGCTGGAGAAGCTCGGCTTCCTGCGGGAAGGGACACTGCGGGAGGACTGCGTCGTCAGCGGCGAGGTCTCTGACTCGTGGGTCTACGGGCTGATCAGGCGGGAGTGGCAGCCGCCGTCCGAGCCGGCTCCCGCCCACTGAGTTCCGTCGCTCGGCACCCGGTACCGGCCAACCCATTCTCGGAATGCGGTGCACTCGTTCGGTCCTGCGCGGGACACCCGTGAGTCACACGATCCACGGGTGTCCCGCGGTGCTCAACAGCAGCGGCTGTGCGAGCGGGTCTCCTGGTGCAGGGTGCGCAGTACCTGGTACTCGCGGCGGGTCGGTACCGGGGCGAGCGGATGGTGGTGTCGGTGCCGCTCGCAGTAGCGGTCGTATTCGGCCTCGCCGGTCAGCTCGCGCAGGTACCAGCGCACGGCGCGCATCCAGCGCCGGGTGTTCACGGGCGGGCCCCGACCAGGGGTTCGGCGGGCAGGCCGGGTGCGTCGATGCGGGACTCGACGTACGGGGCCTCGGTGTTCGGCAGCGGGGTGGCGGACCGTAGGGCCCGTACGCAGACCACGGCAGCGTTGCCGATGACGACGGCGACCAGCAGCAGGAACAGGGCGATGAGGACGCCGTCGACGGTGGAGTTGGTGACCACGGTGTGCATGTCGGCGGTGGTCTTGGCGGGGGCGAGGACCTGGCCGGCGTCCAGGGCGTCGGCGTAGTGGTCCCGTTGGGCGAAGAAGCCGATCTTCGGGTCGGAGGAGAAGATCTTCTGCCAGCCCGCGGTGAAGGTGATCGCGGTGACCCAGGCCAGGGGGGCGCCGGTGACCCAGGCCCAGCGGAGCCGACCGGACTTGACGAGGACGGTGGTGCAGACCGTGAGGGCGATGGCGGCGAGCAGTTGGTTCGCGATGCCGAAGAGCGGGAAGAGCTGGTTGATCCCGCCCAGCGGGTCGGTGGCGCCGCTGTGGAGGAAGTAGCCCCAGGCGGCCACGACGAGACCGCTGCACAGCCAGATGCCGGGCTTGAAGTTGACCCGGCCGAGGGGCTTGCAGACGTTGCCGAGCATGTCCTGCAGCATGAACCGTCCGACCCGGGTGCCCGCGTCGACCGTCGTCAGGATGAACAGCGCCTCGAACATGATCGCGAAGTGGTACCAGAAGGCCTTCATCGCGGTGCCGCCGAAGATCGTGGAGAAGATCTCCGACATGCCGACGGCGAGGGTGGGCGCACCGCCGGAGCGGGCGATCAGGGTCTGCTCCTCCACGGCCCTCGCCGCCTGCGTGAGCTGGTCGGGCGTGATGGTGAAGCCGAGGCCCGCCACCGCGTGGGACGCCGACTCGGCCGTCGTACCGAGAAGTCCCGCGGGGGCGTTCATGGCGTAGTAGAGGCCGGGATCGAGGGTGGCCGCTGCGATCAGCGCCATGATCGCGACGAACGACTCCATGAGCATGGCTCCGTAGCCGATCATCCGGACCTGGGACTCCTTCTGGATCAGCTTCGGGGTGGTGCCGGAGGCGACCAGGGCGTGGAAGCCGGACAGCGCGCCGCAGGCGATGGTGATGAACAGGAAGGGGAAGAGGGAGCCGGCGAAGACAGGGCCGGCGCCCGAACCGGCGAACTTGCTGACCGCGTCCGCCTGCAGCGTGGGGGCGGCGAACACGACGCCGACGGCGAGCAGCGCGATGGTGCCGATCTTCATGAAGGTGGACAGGTAGTCGCGCGGTGCGAGCAGCATCCACACCGGCAGGACGGAGGCGACGAAGCCGTATCCGATCAGGCAGAAGACCAGGGTCGTCGGGCTGAGGGTGAAGGTGCCGGCCAGTGAGGAGTTCTGGACCCAGCTGCCGCCGGCAATCGCGAGCAGCAGCAGCGCCACTCCGATCAGGCTGGTCTCGACGACCCGGCCCGGCCTGACGCGGTGCATCCACAGACCCATGAACAGGGCGATGGGGATGGTCATCGCGACCGAGAAGGTGCCCCAGGGAGAGTGGGCCAGCGCGTTGACGACGACCAGCGCCAGCACGCCCAGCAGGATGATCATGATGGCGAAGACGGCGATCAGGGCCGCGGCCCCGCCGGCCCGGCCGATCTCGTCGCGGGCCATCTGTCCCAGCGACTTGCCGTCGCGCCGCATCGACAGGAACAGCACGACCATGTCCTGTACCGCTCCGGCGAAGATCACCCCGGCGACGATCCACAGGGTGCCGGGCAGGTATCCCATCTGGGCCGCGAGCACCGGTCCGACCAGGGGTCCGGCGCCGGCGATGGCGGCGAAGTGGTGGCCAAGCAGGACCCGGCGGTCGGTCGGCTGGAAGTCGACGCCGTCGTCGAGGCGTTCGGCGGGGGTGGCCCTGCGGTCGTCCGGCTGGAGCACGCGGCGGGCGATGAAGCGGGAGTAGAAGCGGTAGGCGATGGCGTACGAGCCGAGCGCGGCCACCACCAGCCAGACCGCGGAGATCCTCTCCCCGCGGGCCAGTGCGACGACGCCCCAGGCGACGGCGCCCAGCAGTGCCACGCAGGTCCACAGCAGGATCGAGCGCGGGGACGTGGAGGATCGCGTGGCGGGCGGTTCCTGTAGCGCCGGGAGACCGGATTCGGGCATGGCTGAAGAAGGCATGGCGGCTCCTCACCTCGGGGGTGGTGTTGACGGGATGTGCGGGAGGATCAGCGACGGGCGTGGGGCTCCCGGTCGACCGGATCGGGGATCAGGGATCAGGGATCAGGGATCACGGTGTTCGTGCCTGGTCAGCGCGTACGCGGCGAGCAGGCACAGGCCGGAGCCCGGCACCCAGGCGAGCTGGTACCAGTAGAAGAACGGCGTGCCGGCGAGCCGTGGGCTCGCACCGGCGTACCAGGGGACCCACAGCAGTCCCGCCGCGGGCACGAGGAGCAGTACGGCTGTGGCGACGCGCCGTAGCCGGTGATGACCGGTCCGTGCCATGACCTGTGCTCCTCTCCCGCTCGCTGGGGGTCTGTGCAAGAGTTGCCCGCCCGCCGGAAGTGGTTGACAGCGGAATTCCAGAAGATTTCCGCCGGGGTCGCGTCAACCGAACCGGCCGTCCGCGCAACCAACCGGTGAGATCCAGGAACACCAAGGACGGTGACGCATGGCCGAGAGCGCCATGACCGCGACGTTCCTCGCCGTGATCGGCGGAGCGTCGCTGCTCGCCGTCACCGCACGCCGTCTGCGCCCCAGCGACCGGCTGCCCTCCCTGGAGGGCTGGGCGCTGGCCGACCGGAGTCTGGGTCCCGTGTGGACCTGGTTCCTGCTGGGCGGCACGATCTTCACGGCGTACACCTTCACCGCCGTCCCGGGACTGGCGTACGGCAACGGCGCGCCCGCGTTCTTCGCGGTGCCCTACACGGTGATCGTCTGCCCGCTGGCGTTCGTGCTGCTGAGCCGGCTGTGGACGGTGGCCCGCCGGCACGGCTACATCACCGCCGCCGACTTCGTGCGCGGACGCTACGGGTCGCCGCCGCTGGCTCTGGTGGTCGCGCTGACCGGGATCCTCGCGACGATGCCGTACCTGGCGCTGCAGCTGCTCGGCATCCGCGCCGTGTTGACGGCGGGGGGCATGTACCCGCGCGGCGCTGGCGGCGACCTGGTGATGGTGGCGCTGTTCGCGGGGCTCGCGGTGGCGACGTACCGGCACGGTCTGCGTGCGCCCGCCGTCATCGCCGTTCTCAAGGCGGTGGCCGTGTTCGTCTCGCTCACCGCCGTGTGCTGGCTGGTCCTCGGCCGGCTCGGCGGCCCGGGGCGGGTCTTCGACGGCGCCGCCCGACGACTCGGCGGGGCGGACGCGGCGCACTCCGCACTGCTGTCCCCCACCCAGCAGCCCGCCTACGCCACCCTCGCCCTCGGCTCCGCGCTGGCCCTGCTGATGTACCCCCACGTCCTCACCGCAGGGTTCGCCGCCGACGGGCCGCGCACCCTGCGCAAGGTCTCCGTAGCACTGCCCGCCTGGACGGGACTGCTCGCGCTCTTCGGCTTCCTCGGCGTCGCCGCGCTCGCGGTGGGCGTGCAGGCGCCGAAGGGTGGCGCCGAAGCCGCCGTACCGATGCTGGTCGACCGGCTGATGCCGGCACCGCTGGCCGGGCTGGTGTTCGCCGCGATCACCGTGGGGGCGCTGGTCCCGGCCGCCGTGATGTCCATCGCCGCCGCCACCAGCTTCGTACGGAACGTGTACGTCGAGTACGTCCACCCCACCGCCACGCCCAAACGGCAGGTGCGCATCGCCAAGGCGGTGTCGTTGACCGCGAAGGTGGGGGCGGTCGCGTTCGTGTTCGGACTGCGCGATCAGGACGCGATCAACCTGCAACTGCTCGGCGGCGTCTGGATCCTGCAGATCTTCCCCGCCGTGGCCGTCGGGCTGTACACGGGACGGCTGCACCCGCGCGCGCTGCTGGCGGGATGGGCCGTCGGCATGACGGCGGGAACCGTCCTGGTGGTGCGGGAGGGCTTCTCGTCCATCGTGCCGGTCGGCCTCGGCGGCCCGCCGCTGGAGATCTACGCCGGACTCGTCGCCCTCCTGCTCAATCTGGCCGTCGCCCTGTTCGGGACCCTGGCCCTGGAACGCCTCGGTGTCCCCCGCGGTCCCGACCTCACCGACCTACCGACCCGCCTGGCCGTCAGGCGGCACCGCGAGACGGGAGCGAACAACCCGTGAGACGCAGACCGGACATCCCCCTCACGCTGCCGCCCGTGCCGCCGCCCGCCGCGCCGGCCGATCCCCTCACCCCCGCGGTGAGCGACCCGGCGGAACGGGAACGCGAAGCCGCTCTGGCCCGCCTGTTCGAGCGGCACTACGCCTCCATGCTGCGCCTGGCCGCGCTGCTCGGCGCGGACGATCCCGAGAACGTGGTGGCCGAGGCGTACTACCAGATCTACCGCAAGTGGCGACGGCTGCGGGAGACCGAGGCGGCGGAGGCGTATCTGCGCTCCACCGTCTGCAATCTGACCCGGATGCGCATACGTCACCTCCAAGTGGCCCGCAGACATGCGGAGAACCCACCCGAGGAAATGGTCACCTCCGCCGAGAACACCGCCCTCCTCCACGACGACCAGCGTGTGCTGATCGACGCGCTGCAGCAGCTGCCCGCCCGGCAGCGCGAGGCGCTCGTGCTGCGGCACTGGCTCGGGCTGAAGGAGAGCGAGATCGCCGCCGCCATGGGCATCTCCTGCGGTTCGGTCAAGACACACACCGCGCGCGGCATCGCCGCCCTGAGCCAGGCAATGGAGGCCCGGCGATGAACAACACCGGCCGCGGCCGCACCGAGAACGAACGCCCTGAGAAGGACCGCGTCGAAGCCGACCGCGGCCGGACACCTGACGGTGTGCCGGACAGCGGCGGCACGGCGGCAGCGGCCCGGACGGAGCGGGAACTGCGCGAGGCCCTGGAGGCACTGGCCCAGGGAGTACAGGCCGCGCCCGACGCCTACCGCACCGCCCGCGGCGAATGGCTGCGCCGCGAACGCCGCCGACGACTCGTCCTCACCGTCCTGATCGCCGTCGTGTTCACCTTGGCCACCCTGATCGGCCTGTGGGTCCTCAACCAGACCCCGTCCGACCCCGGCGTCATCTTCTCGGGGACGGGAGCGGCGGTCGCCGCCGACAGGGCGACGGTGACGGTCCTGCCGGGGTGAGGTTCGCGCGTTGTACCGCTCCGGAACTCCGATCTGCCGGGCAGGGTCGCCAGGACCTCGCTGAAGGCTCCTGTACGGGCATGGCGGGCCCACTCCTCGCGAGGGGCCGACGGCATCACTGTCCGATCGTGCCCAGGGTTTGGTCGGCCGTCGCGAAGCGGTGCTCCGTCGGCTTCAGTACTTCGTGGAGGTGGCCGAAGTACTCCGTTTCGGCCGTCCCGGTGAGCACCGCCAGGAGGAAGGCGAGGCACCCCATGTCGTGGTGCTCCCACAGGGGGCCGCGCCCTTCGTTGTAGAGCACGGTCCACTCGTCGGGGTGCCGGCCGGGCCTCGCCAGCCAGTACAGGAACGCGCCCGTGCCCTCTTCGAAGGCCCACGGCAGCACCCTCGCCCCCGCGTCCTGCAGGCCGGCCGGCTTGTCCTCGAACTCCCACAGGTCGGCCAGGATCTCGTCCCGTTGTGCTGTCTGCGCGTGCAGGTCGCAGTCGTCGTAGGCGGAATCGGGGACGAGCAGCCAGATCGTCTCGTCGAAGATGCCGTCGCCGTATGCCTCTACAAGCCGCTTGTAGTCGGCAGGCAGAGCCGTACCGAGGGCGCGCTCGGCTTGCGCCCAGTCCACCGCGGGCGGCGGGTTGGCGGGCGGAGGGCAGAGGCGCGTCAGCGCATCGAGGTCGATCATGGAACGGACGCTATCGGCTGCCAGGCCGGTCCCGTGAGCGGTCGTGTGCGACACCGGTGTCCCGACCTGCAGACCTCGCAGGCATGCGGAGACCGTCTAGGATCCGGGTCATGGCGCTGACGACGCACGACGTGGACCGGTTCGAGGCGACGAGGCCCCGTCTGGAGGCAATCGCCTACCGTCTCCTCGGGTCCGCGAGCGAGGCGGAGGACGCCGTGCAGGAGACCTTCCTGCGCTGGCAGGCGGCCGACGTCGACAGGATCGAGGTGCCCAAGGCCTGGCTGACGAAGGTGCTGACCAACCTCTGCCTCAACCAGCTCACTTCGGCCCGCGCACGCCGGGAGACCTACGTGGGCCAGTGGCTGCCGGAGCCGCTGCTCGCCGGCGACCCGATGCTCGGCCCGGCCGACACCGCCGAACAGCGCGAATCCGTCTCGTACGCGGTGCTCACCCTGCTGGAGCGCCTCACCCCCAACGAGCGGGCGGTGTATGTGCTGAAGGAGGCCTTCGACTACCCGCATCGGGAGATCGCCGAGATCCTGGAGATCACCGAGGCCACCAGCCAGCAGATCTTCCACCGCGCGAAGAAGCACGTGGCGGCGGGCAAGGCCCGTACGGAGATCGACGAGGCGGCGGCCCGGCGGATCGTCGAGGAGTTCCTCGCGGCAGCCATCAGCGGGAAGACCGAGCCACTGGTCAAGCTGCTCACCTCGGACGCCATCGCGGTCGGCGACGGCGGCGGGAAAGTCCCGGCCCGCGCCAAGGCGTTCGAGGGCGCACTCGCGGTCGCGAAGTTCATGCGGGGCCTGTTCAAGCCGGCTCCGGTCAAGCGGGCCATGGTCGGCGGCTCTCCCGAGATCCATGTCTCCACGGCCAACGGCGGCCCCGCGATCCTGGCGGTCGTCGACGGGCGGGTCGTCGGGGTCGTCTGCCTGGAGATCGGCGCGGACGGCATCGTCGCGTTCCGCAGCCAGGTCAACCCCGACAAGCTGGAACGTGCGACCGAGGTGTGGGCGGCCACCGAGCACGGGGAGCCCCTGTTCCACGCCTTCTAGGTCACATCTTCCAGCGAGGGTGTGACCTGGTTCACATCCTGTTCCTGTCAGGAAAGCGCGGGCTGCCCGGTTCAAGGGGCGTAACCGAGCAAGGGCAAGCGTCGGACCCGCGCAGACAGGAGCAGGAAATGCAGCACCGCATCATCGTCCTCGGAGCCGGCTACACCGGAGCCACCGCCGCCGGGCGCATCGCCAAGCGGCTGCACCGCGCAGACGTCGCCATCACCCTCGTCAGCGCCGAGCCCGACTTCGTCGAACGCGTGCGGATGCACCAGCTCGCCGTCGGCCAGGAGCTCAAGCCGCGCCCCTTCGACGAGATGTTCGCGGGCACCGGCGTCGAGGTGAAACTCGCCGAGGTCGCCGGTATCGACGCCGACCGCAGGACCGTCACCGTCGTCGACGCGCACGGCGCCGGGGACCAGGAACTGGAGTACGACACCCTCGTCTACGCCCTCGGCAGCGGCTGGAACCCCCAGAGTGTCCCCGGCACCGCCGAGCACGCCCACGACATCTCCGGCCGCCCCGGAGCGCTGCGGCTGCGCGAGCGGCTGGCCCGGCTGGACGCGGGACAGCCCGTGGTGGTGGTCGGCGGCGGACTCACCGGCCTGGAGGCCGCGACCGAGATCGCCGAGACCCGCCCGGACCTGGACGTCGCCCTCGTGGCCCGCGGCGGCTTCGGCGACTGGCTCTCCGACAAGGGTCAAGGACATCTGCGGAAGGTCTTCGCCGGGCTCGGCATCACCGTGCACGAGCACACCGCCGTCACCGCCGTCGAGGCCGACCGCGTCCTGACGGACGGTACGGCCGTCCCGGCTGCGGTCACCGTGTGGGCCACCGGCTTCGCCGTCCACCCGATCGCGGCGGCCAGCACACTGGAGAGCTCCGGCACGGGCCAGATCGTGGTCGACGCGACCATGCGCTCGCTCTCGCACCCCGACGTGTACGCCATCGGCGACGCAGCCCTCGTGACCGGTCCCGGCGACAAGCCGCTGCGGATGTCGTGCGCCTCCGGCGTCCCCACCGCGTGGCAGGCCGCCGACGCCGTCGCGGCCCGCCTGACCGGCCGAAAGCTTCCGAAGGTTCCGATCCGCTACTTCCAGCAGTGCATCTCGCTCGGCCGCAAGGAGGGCCTGATCCAGTTCGTCACCGCGGACGACCAGGCCGTGCCCAAGGCACTCACCGGCCGCCTCGCCGCCCTCTACAAGGAGATCATCTGCAAGGGCGCGGCCTGGAGCGTCGCCCACCCGACCGTGGGCCTGCCGGTCCGCCGCCGTCGTACGGTCCAGTCGGGGAACCTGGCGGGCCGGGCGGACCAGGTGGGTCAGGTCGACCAGGTGGGTGCGGGGAACCCGGCGGGGCAGGCGGACTCGGCGGTGGAGGCCGCGGCTTGAGTCGTACGGCGCGGGTGGCGACTACCTGCACCGGGCCCCGGGGACGTCTTCTTCCCCGGGGCCCGGTGGAGTGTCCGGAGGCGTGTCCGGAGGCGTGTCCGGAGGGTCCGGGAGGGTCATTGCGGCGCCCGCCCCCGCGGACCGCCGGAGCGGACTACTACTGGTAGAGCTTGATGCTGTTGATCGGCGTGATGTCGGCCACGCCGACGGTGTAGCTGTTGATGATCAGGCCGGTGCAGTTGGCGCCGTTGTACCCGAAGCACAGCCGGGCCTTCGCGCCGGAGTGCTGGTTGTTGAAGACCCACTTCGTGCCGTACTGGTTGTTCACGTTGTGGGCGCCGTACTCGTACCAGCGGTGGCTGGGCTGGCCGGCCTTCCAGTCGGCCTCGTTCTGGTACATGCAGACATAGCCGAGCTTGCAGCCCGCGTAGTCCCCCTGCCGCGCTCCGAGTTCACCGGCCTGCGCGGTGGCGACGGTGGCGGCGAGGGTACCGGTTGCCAGTGCCAGGGCCACGGCGGTCCGCTTGATCTTCTTGAGCATCGTTTTCCCCCTTGGTCGGCGGGTACGCGGCGGCTGGATGCCGCTCAACCACGCCCCGGTTGCGTGTGCAGCATCCTCACAAGCGGCCACGCGTTGCGTGAACCTCGCATGTGCGAGGTTGACCGGTGCGCTCCCTGGCCCACTGCGTCTGCAGGAGGCGCGGGGCCGTGGCCGGTGCATCTCATTGAGGCTGGATCCCCGGATCTCTGCGGGAACAGCTCAGGACGGGTGCCCGGCTCATCCGCGCGGCCGCCTTGAAGGTGCTCGCCACAGTGTCGTACGAGGGGGAGGCTGTTCCAGCGCCCCCGGGATCCACAACTCGTGAGTGACCAGGTCCAGGGCCTAGCACATAGGTAAGGTCACTCCTCGCACGATCATCCGATCACGCGTTTGCCGCGCCGGGGGGCCGCCGCATGTCCGCACCGAAATTCCCGTTGAGCCGCAGAGCGGCCCTCACCGCGTTGGCCGGCGCCGCGGCAGGCGGCACCCTGCCACTCGCCACGGCGCGGGCCGCGAGCGCTGTCGGACCGGACGGACTCCCGGCGGCCACACCGGCACAGGCGGCAGCGGCACCGGCGGTGACGTCGGCCGAGTCCGCCGCTCAGCCGCCGGGCTTCCGGGTCCCCGTGCTGATCGACCCGGCCGACCCCTGGCACTACACCCCGCACCCGGCGGGCACGCTGACCACCCGTGTGATCACCGGCGGACTGGAGGTCTCGGACGACACCGGCGTGATCGCGACGCTCACCACAGGAGCGCGGACGGTGACGCTGAAGGGAGCGCGGCGCTGGTTCACCGAGCAGAAGAAGGCGGTCCACGACGCCTTCGACCGGACCCCGCCCGCCGGCGGCTGGGGCATGTCCCCCGGCGGCGGGACCTGGTCCCACCACAACGGCGCCGACACGGACTACTTCGTCGACAGCGGCCGTGCGGCCATCACACTCGCCGCCGGCAAGAGCCGCTACAGCCTGCTTCCCGACCACGGCATCGGCGACGTCTACGCCGCCGCTCGCTTCTCCTTCGACAAGCTGCCCGCCGGGGCGCCCGCCTCCCTCGGCCTCGTCTTCGCCGCCCAGGACGTCAACAACCACTACCGGGCGCGTCTGATCGTCACCCCCGCCGGAGACGTCCAGCTCGTCCTGGAGAAGGAACTCGCCGACACCACAACCACCTTGAGCGCGGCGGTCACGGTCGGCACCGGCTTCACCGCGTTCGACCACTGGTGGGTCAGGGCCGAGAAGGCCGGCGACGTCCTGCGCGCCCGGGCCTGGCGGCACGTCACCACAGGCGTGGCCGACGAACCCACCACCATGTGGCACCACAGCGTCCGCGACCCGGAAAAGGCCCCGGACGCCGTCTTCCACTCGGGCACGGCCGGCGTCCGGGCCCTCGCCTCGACCGGCGCCACCGTGCTCCCCCAGGCGCGCATCTACGACTTCCGCGTCGACACCGCGACCTGGACCGACCCACCGGTCGTCACCCACGACACCTGGGTGAGAGTCCTCCCGCAGCCCTTCGACGGGGCCTGGACAGCCGACCTCGAACAGCAGATCCGCACCTGGGCCGGCGACACCTCGCCCGACGCCCTCGCCTACTCCTCGATGTACCGGCCGTACGCACCCGCCGTCCCCGACCCCGCCCGCCCCACCACCCAGGTACTCGGCGAATCCGGCTACAGCAGTCCGCTGCCCTCCGGACTGCGCGAAGTGGGCGCCGACTTCCACGAATACATGGGGCTTCCCTGGACCTTCCCCAGCGGCGAGAGCATCACCCGGACCCCGGACCCGAAGTGGCTCAAGAACCTCGACTGCTCAGGCCTCGTCCGCATGGTCTACGGCTACCACCTCGGCGTCCCCATGGGTCTGGCACCGGACAGCGCCGAGCGACGCCACCTGCCCCGCACCTCACAGTCACAGGCCGCCTCCAGTCCCGGCGTCCTCATCGCCCAGGCCACCGACACACCACCCCCGCTCGGCGCACTCCGGATCGGCGACCTGCTCTTCTGGAACGACCCCGACGACGGCGCCGTCTCCCACACCGGCATCTACATGGGCCCCGACCAACACGGCAAACACCGCTTCGTCTCCAGCCGCAAGACACCCAACGGCCCCACCATGGCGGACCTCGGGGCGAAATCCATCATCAACGGCTCCCCCGACGACCTCTACACCGACACACTCCGCGTCATCCGCCGCCTCTGACCCACCAATCTCCGCGGGCCCGCGGCGCTTTGCCCGGGTTCGCGCGCCGACGTACTGCGCCAAAGTCTCTCGACCCATCGCGCACGGAACACAGGGTGCGGGGCCCTGTGACGCGCCATGCTTGACGCGACGCGGAGGCGGCAGCGCAGCCGACGCCGACACACATCGACGAGCGCGAAGACGTAGGGGGCGGCCGTGGGGAGAGACGCGGGGCGTCGGCGGCCTGGAAAGAGACGGGGACGCCGTGGCGTCGTCTCGGTGCTGGGAGGCGCGGCCCTGCTCGTGTCCCTGCTGATACCGCCCGGCCAGGATCCAGTGCCGGCCGCGGACTCAGCGCCTGCCTCCGCGTCTGGGCCGGTCAACTACGCGGTGGCCGTGGACCAGTCAGCCAGCATCACGGCCGAGACCATGAGGGCCCAGAAATCCGCCGTCAAGCGCATCGCGCTGGGCGACGTCTCCTCGTCCTCGCACGTCAGCGTCTTCGGCTTCGCCGCCGCCGAGAGCGCGGAACAGCGCGCGGTGGACCCGGTGTGCCCCCGCACCCCGATGGACGCGGCGGGCCGCGAGGCCGTCGGCAGCTGCGTGGACGAGTTACGTGCCCGCAAGCAGGGCGAGGGCGCCGGCACGGATCTGGCGAGCGCGATCCGGCACGGCGTGAACGATCTGTCCTTTGCCACGGACGACTCGCAGCCGCGGGTGCTCTTCCTGCTCACCGACGGAAGAATGGACGTCGCGGACAGCCCGCAGTACGGCGATCCGGCACACCGTCAGGCCGAGGGCGAGCGCCGGCTGAAGCTTGCGCTCAAGGACGCTGCAGCCAAGCAGGTGCAGATCTGGCCGCTGGGCTTCGGCCCCGCCCTGGACCGGGGACAGCTCGACCGGATCGCCGCCGGGGGCTACCAGAAGGGCTGTGGAGAGCTTCCCTCCGCGACTCCCAAGGCGCACACGGTCTCCGGGGCGCAGGACGTCGGCCCCGCGCTGGAGAAGGTCTTCGCCTCCGCTCTCTGCCTGCGCCACGAGGAGGGCACGAGCGGGCGGCCGCCGGCCGGCCTGGAGGTCGGTATCTCCCCGTTGGCGACCGTGGGCAGCATCGTCGTCGACAAGGGCGACGCCGAGGTGAAGATCACCTATATCGACCCCAGCGGCCACAAGGTCCCCACCACCGGGGCGTACAAGAGCTCCCAGTTCGAGCGGGCGGGCGCCGATGGCACTGTGGAAGCGCTGAAGATCTTCAATCCCCTGCCCGGCACCTGGAAGGTGCGGGCCGAAGCCCCGGAGGGCCACAGGTCCCTGCCCGTCGCCGTCAGCGTGCTGTGGCAGGGCGAACTGCGCGGCGCCGTGACCATGGACCCGCCCTCGCCGCAGGCCGGCGAGAAGGTCACCGTGACCATGCGGCTGCAGACCCGCGAGGGCTACGAGATCAGCGATCCCGACGACTACCAGGGGCTGCGTGTCCGCGCCGAGCTGACCGGCGACGGCTTCGCCCCGCGGGCCTTCGACCTCTCCGACGACGGCAAGGGACCCGATACCGAAGCTGGTGACGGCTCCCTCACCGGGGCTGTCACGATCCCCAGGGAAGCCGACGGGGCGTTCAAGGTGAAGACCACCCTGACAGCTCCAGGGCTGCGCACCGCCACCCGCAGCGAGGTCAGCACGGTCGCGTCCAGCGAGCGGCCCGTCACGGCCGCCCTGCTCGAACTGCCGCGTGGGGAGAGGCATCCCGGCGACAAGATCGCCGCCGACCTGGCCGTCCGCAACACCACCGACACCCCGCACACGCTGCGGCTGTCCATCACTGACGTCAGTCCGGGGCTGCTGTCGGTCACTCCGGACGAGATCGAGATCCGGCCCGGCGAACAGGCGACCCGAAGAGTGACGATCCAGGTGGCGCCCGCCGGCGCCTTCGGGGACCGTCTCACCGACGGACTGAGGCTTGTCGGCACCTTCTCCGTGGTCGACGTGACCGACTACGGCCGGGTGCTCGCACAGTCGCTGCTCTCGGTACCGATCACGCCGGAGCCCGCGTACTGGGAGAAGTTCGAGCCGGTCTTCTTCCCCACCACGCTCCTGGCCGCACTCTGCGCTGCGGGGGTCCTCGCCCTCGTCCTGCAGCGCCAGGGACTCAAAAGCCCCTCCGGGCTCGTACTGCCCGCGCCCCGGGAGGCCGGCGCAGTCCTCAGCGCGCGCACGGCGCGGCACGGCGGCGACGAGCAGCGGTCCGCATGGTCGTGGGCCGACGAGCCACGCACCTCCGCGGATGACGAGCCTCCCGTTCCGACTCCACGCCAAGAGGCGCGCCCGCCCACGCAGGCCGTCCCCCGTACCGCGGGTCATGACAGTGACGACGGGTCGGTGGAGCCGCGGTGGCTGGTCGCGGAGCTGGCCGAGCAGACCCCGCCGGGACGGGAGGTACCCCTGCAGGTGCAGATCGTCCGGGACGGCCCCCGCGGGACGGGCGTGCAGCTGCGCCCCTTCCATCTCCCTCGTGAGGGTGCCCGGGTTCGGGTGACCGTCCATGCGACCGGCCTGGTCGTCCTCGACGAGCTGGTGCAGGAGTTGCACGTCCTGCCCGGCCGGGACTCGGACGTGCTGCTGTTCCGGCTGAAGGCTCCGATGCCAGGTCTCCACCGGGTGACCGTACGGGCCTACCGCAACGGCACCTTCCTCGGAGAGGTCACCTGCCAGATCTCGGTGGGACACGGCAGCGTCACGCGCGACGGTCCACCGCGCCACGCTCCGCTGCCCTCCATGGCGTTCGATCCCGGGGAGGTCACTCTGCAGGTCCTCAAGGGGTCGACGGCCGGCACCTTCAGCTTCCAGCTGATCAGCGAGACGTTCTACCCACCGGAGATCATTCACTTCGTGGGCGACTCGCGTACGGCCACGGAGCAGATCTACGCCGAGCTGAAGAGGGCTGCGAAGGCTGCGGCGGCCAACGGCGGCGAGAAGGACGCGCAGCGGCTGCGTGCCCGTCTGCGCAGTCACGGAGTGCAGCTGTGGAATTCCGCGGTGCCCCAGGCAGTCCAGAGGCAGTTCTGGGACCAGGCCGAGCGCGTCTCGGCCTTCACCGTCCTCGGAGAGCATGACGCCGTTCCCTGGGAGCTGCTCTATCCGCTCAACGTAGGACATGACGACAGGGGTTTCCTTGCCGAGTGGCTGCCCGTGGTGCGCCGGGTGTTCAACCAGGACCGGGTCCGCAGTCTCAGCCTGCCCGGTGCGGCGTTCGTGGTTCCGCCGGGTTCCCCGGTCGACGCGAGCCTGGAAGTGGCGTCCCTGCGTGTCCGGTTGGGGACCGAGGTGGCCGACGGCGGCGTACTGACCGAACGGGCGGCACTGACCGCGCTGATCGAGGACGGACACGCGGGTCTGCTCCACTTCGCCTGTCACAACGCCTTCACGGGCAGCGGCTCCTGCGTGACCATGGCCGACGGCCCCTTCGACCCCATCGACCTCGCCTCGGCCGCCCAGTTGCACACCCTGCGGCCCCATCGCCCTCTCGTGTTCTTCAACGCCTGCCGCAGCGCGGGCGAGATCAACTGGTTCGGCGAGAGCCTGGGGTGGGCACCGCAGTTCCTCACCGCGGGTGCCGGTGCGTTCGTCGGCACGCTCTGGCCCGTACGGTCGCAGTCCGCTCTGCAGTTCGCCGAGGCCTTCTACGACGAGTTGATCGCCAACGGGCAGCCACTCGGCCACGCTTCGCTCGCCGCCCGACAGACCATCCGTGATGTGCACGGCGGCGATCCCACATGGCTGGCCTACGCCGTGTACGGCAGCCCGGCGGCAACAGCCCACACCACCGAATGACAAGGGGGAGTCAGCCACATGAAGGATCCGGTCTTCGTGATTCACGGCGTCGCCAACCGCAACCGAAAGGAGTTCACCTCAGTGGTGTCGGCGCTGGCCGCGGCGGCCGGCGTCGACATGGTGCCGGTCCATTGGGGCGATCTGGGCGCGCGGGACCAGTTCATCGACGCCGCGCTGCCCGTGTACCGCCCCGACGAGGCGGACGTCCTGCGAGACGGCCCGGACCCCGAAGCCCTCGTCGTCGCGCCTTTGGCAGCGGCCCTGTTCGACCATCCGCTCGACGAGGGCCGGCAGCTCTCGTACGTCGACGCCGCCGTTCGAGAACGCCTCGACGCACAAGGCGAGGACGAGTCCGAGTCCGGTGGACTGCGGGACCATGGGGGCCGCGACCACCTCGATCCCGATCAGATCCTTGAGTACGTGCGGGAAGCATGGGCCGACACCGAGTGGCTCTGTCGTACCGATGACGCGCAGTTGCTTCGGGAGACCGGCGGCGCTCTGGCACGCTCGATCCTGGACGAGGCCGATCCGGAACTGGACGACGCGTACTACGGGTTGCGGGGTGGAGGAGCCGACGGCGACGGCCGCCTGCGCTCGCTGGTACGCCGTCGTCTGAACGACCTGGACCGTGTCGCGGGCGCAGCCGTCCAGGCGGTGGCAGCGCGGCTGAACCACGCGATGCGAAGCCGGTTCGGACCCGGCACCACACGTTTCCTCGGTGATGTGCTCGTCTACCAGCGCCATCAGGATGCCGTCCACGCACGCGTACGCCAGGTCATCGACGAAGTGGATCCCCGACTCGGACGCAGCCCCGACCGCCCGGTGCGTATCGCCGCCCACAGTCTGGGCGGCGTCATCGCCGTCGACATGGCCACCGCCGCCGTCCCCCTGTGGACGGAATCGCTGGTCACGTTCGGCTCCCAAGCGGCCTTCTTCCATGTCTGCGACCCCAGGGGAGGCCAACTGGCTCCCTACGCGGGCAGCGTGCCCGTGCGTCTGCCGGTTTCCCTGAACCGCTGGACGAACCTCTGGGAACCACTGGACGTGCTGGCCTTCGCCGCTTCCAGGGTCTTCCGGCTGCACGACGGCACTGCTCCGGTCGACCTCCCCGTCCACCACCAGGCCAGCACCGGCATGTGGACCCACTCGGCGTACTGGGACCTTCCCTACGTCGCCTCGGTCATCGGCGACGTCATGGGCCAGACCCAGCCGAGGCAGAACCTCCAGTGAGGCGCCGGAAAACCGGTGGAACCGTGCCACTGCGTGCCATTACCGTGCTGCCGTTCCGAGTCGTCTGGTGAAGGGCGTGCCGTTGTACACCGTGTGAGACCTCCCGAGTGCTGATCGGTCGCGCGTCGCGCCTATGCGCCGCGCTTCTTTCTGCTGCGGTTTTCTCACTGAAGACGGTGTACTTCTGTGCTCAATAACTGGGTGGTCGCGCCCACCTGCCTGCCGCTCGTTCTCCGCCGTTGTCACACGTGCGCGTCCGAGCGCTTTCGGGCGAACGGCAAATTCCGCGTCAACGCGAACCACAAGCTCATCGACGCCTGGCTCCTCGTCCTCTGTACGGGGTGCGGGGAAACGGCAAAGCTCACGGTCCTGGAGCGGCGGAACGTGCGCTCCGTACGGCCTGAGCTACTGGACCGGATGCACGCCAACGACCTCGGTCTGGCAGCCGAGTTGCTCCAGGATCCGGTCCTGCGGCGCCGTAATCACATCGCCCTGGACTGGTCGGGCGCCTGGCGCCTCGACACCGGCGGATCGGACCACCTGGATCGCGAGGTGATCGACATCTCGGTCCGGTTTGCGGCGCCGATCCCGGTCCGGCCGGTGCGGTTGGTCGCTGAAGGCTGCGGTCTTTCCCGGGCCGAGGTCGAGAGACTGGTGGCGGAAGGGAAAGTCGTTTCGGCGGTCCGGCTGAACGGCAAGCTGTCCAGCGACTTCACCTTCACGCTCAAGCGCTGAGCGCTGAGCGCTGAGCGCTGAGCGGCTAGTTCTCTTCGAGGCCGGGGGCCTGTCCGGCATGTCGTGCCGGGCAAGCCCCCAGTCCTGCCCCCTGCCCGCGCCCTGCGCGGCGCCCGGCCTTGCAGGGGCCCCTATCCGCGCTGCTCGTAGCGCCGCCAGCCGCGGCCGCCGTCGCGGGAGATCCACAGCCCCTCGCCCTTCACCAGGTCGTACGTCGCCGTCGTCGCGTCCGCGATGCCGTAGAGCACGGTTCCCTCGACCGTCAGCGAGGTGAACGCCGCCGGTGTCCTCAGCTCGTGGAAGGCGCGGTTGGCGCGGTCGGCGGCGAGCCAGTAGCGGCCGCCTTCCTCACCGACGAGCAGCCGTCCGTCCGCCAGCAGGTCAAGGACCAGTGACTCCGGGTCATGTTCGAAGTCCCGGAAGGGGATGCCGCCGTCGAGGAGCGTCCGCCAGTGCGCGCCGCCGTCCGTCGTCACCAGCAGGCCGCGTACGGCTTCGCCGTGGATGAGGGAAAGCGCCGCGGTCCCGCCCCGCGCGACGAGGGTGCCTCCTGTGTACGGCTTCGGGACGGCCCGGGAGCCGAGGGTGCGGCCCTCGCGCTGCCGTACGACGCGCTCGGGGTCTTCGGTCAGGGGCTGGTTCAGGCTCCATACAGTGCCGCGTTCGTCCACGGCGAGGCTGACAGCGTCCTCCGGTACCGCGGCCGGGGGCGCGACGGTACGCGTGGCAGGGCGGTAGATGAGGGACGGTTCCATCTCGGCGAGCAGGACGTCACCGGGGCGAGGGGCCGACGTGCCGCCGGTGACCACGACTTCGCGTCGCTCGCCGCGTAGGTCGAGAGCGTACGCGCCCTCGGCGTCCTCTCCCGGTGGCACCCGCACGAAGCCCCCGCGCACGCCCTTGAACGCGGGCGCTGCCGCCTCCGCGTTCGCGTGTTCCGCCTGCTCGGCGACCGTACGGCCGTCCGGGCCGACGATCCGCCAGGCCGTGGCGGCGGGTCCCTCGTCGTCCTCGACATTGTCGGCGCGGTACGTCAACAGCAGGGAGCCGTCGTCCGCGCGGACCACGCCGGTAGGCGCGCCCGCCGCCTCGATGACATCGGCAGGGCTCGGGTGAGGGTCTTCGATGACACGTCTGTACCGTGCCTCGCGGTCCCCCGCCGCCCCGTCGCCGACGCCGACGCCGCTGGATACGTCCGGGCCGCAGGCAGTCAGGGCCAGTGCCGCACCCGCCACCACCGCAAACGCAACCGGAATCACGACCACACGCCCGTCAGGGCGTTTCCCGCGTTCCCCGCGTTTCCCAAGCCACACCATCGCCGCATCCTCACACGAGCAGCGCGGTCTCCGCTGGAAGGGAAACGGTGTGCCGTTGCAGCCAGCCGGGTTGGGGATACGAAGAGCCGACGGCCCCCGCAGCATCCCCACCCCGACCGTTGGACAAAGGCACGCTCAACCGGGCGTGATACGGCCGCGCCAGCTTCCGGATTCACTCCCCCGGTGCTCGATGTAGTCCTTGAAGCGCCGCATGTCGCCCTTGACGCGCCGGTCGATGGTCCCCAGCACATCGGCGGCCTTCTCGGCGGCACCGCTCGCCTCGACGTCCATCACGAGTTCCACCCGGGTGTGGGTGTCGTCCACTCGCTGGAACCGGACCGTGCCCTTCTGCCGGGTGTCACCGCTGGTGGTGCGCCACGTGATCCGCTCGTCAGGGAGCTGGTCGACGATCTCGGTGTCGAACTCACGCCGTACCCCACCGATCTTGGTGGTCCAGTGATTGTGGCGGTCGTCGAGCTGCCTGACCTCCTCGACGCCTTCCATGAAGTTCGGGAACTCCTCGAACTGCGTCCACTGGTTGTAGGCGGTACCGAGGGGGACCTCGACCTCCACTGCTTCCTTGACCGTGCTCATCTCGTTGCCTCCTTTCAAGGCCGCGAGTACCCACCAGCTCGCTCTCTACAAGAGACGCCGGTCATCGAACCGAGCACTCGCCGCTCACCCCAGGAGGGTGTCGATCTGGTCGGCGAGGTGGGGGTGGCCGGTCGTGAGGTGGGGGCGGGTGGCGTTCAGGGGGTGGATGAGGGCGGTGGGGTCGTCCTGGGCGAGGGCCTCGTGGAGTTGGTCGAGCGGGCGGCGGGCGGCGGTGGGCAGGTCGGTGAGGGCGGTGATCTGGCCGGCGATGCGGCGCAGTCCGGCGGCGTTGTCACGGGCCCAGGCGGCGAGGTTGCGGTCGGCGGCGCGGCGTTCGCGGGTGGCCTGGACGCGTTGCTCACCGGTGGTGCCGGCGGGGCCGGGCCGGTTGCGCAGGTAGCGGCGTTCGGCGGCCTGGCGGCTGGCGACCCCGAGGGGGTGGGCGAGGTCGGCCCAGCTGGCGCCCGCGTGGCGGGCCGTCTCAATCAGGCCGGTTTCCCATCCGGCGAGCTGTTCGCGGATCCGCCGCAGCAGCAGGAGAGAGGCCAGCGCCTGCTCCGCCTCGGTGGGCTGGGCGTCGGGGGTGGCGCCGGATGTTTCGTGCTGGGCAGCGCTCAATGCGTGGTTGATGGTCTCCAGGGCCGCCGCGGCCGCGAGGAAGGAGGCCGGGTCCTGGGGGCTGGTGCTGGTGGGGGGCGAGGGCTGGGGCTGGGTCGGCCGGCCTGACGCTGTCATGAGCACCCCTCTCCGGTTGTCATCCTTTCGACGACATCGCGATTGTCATCCATTGGATGACATGTTACAACGGATTCACGAGGCGCATTGGCAGTTACTGCCCTGAACCTTCTGGAGGTGTTTCACGATGTTGATGCGCACCGACCCCTTCCGCGAGCTCGACCGGCTGACCCAGCAGCTGATGAGCCCGGGCACCTGGACGCGGCCGTCCACGATGGCGATGGACGCCTACCGCGAGGGTGACGAGTACGTCGTGGCCTTCGACCTTCCCGGCGTCAGCACCGAGGCGATCGACATCGACGTCGAGCGGAACATGCTGACCGTCAGGGCCGAGCGCCGGCCCGTGGCGAAGGCCGACGACGTGCAGATGGAACTGTCGGAGCGGCCGCTGGGTGTCTTCTCCCGGCAGCTCGTGCTGGCCGACACCCTCGACACCGAGCACATCAAGGCCGACTACGACGCCGGGGTGCTCACCTTGCGGATCCCGATCGCCGAGCGCGCCAAGCCCCGCAAGATCGCTATCGGCGGGGAGTCCTCCCGCAAGGAGATCTCTGGCTGAGCCGGACGACCCGGGACCATCGGCGGCGCAGGACGGGCACCTGAACGGGTCACCACCCGTCCTGCGCACCCGCCCGACCCGAGAGAGGGGGCGGCCGGCGTGACACTGCGACGGGAAGCGTTTCTCGACCAAGTGCGGGAGCGCGGCGAGTACGAGAGCCGGCAAGAGGCAGAGCGCGCGTCCCGTGTGGTGCTCGCCCTGCTGGGCGCGCACCTGGTCGGCGAGGTGCGCGCGCAGTTGGCGGCGCGCCTGCCGGAGGCTTTCGCGCTGATCCTGCTCAACCCGATGCACAGCGCCGAACCGCTGTCACCGGAGCGGTTCGTGCGGGCTACGGCGGCCTGGATCGAGGGAGCCACCGCCCAGACCGCGGCCTGGGACGTCGGCGCCGTCCTCAGCACGGTCGCCGACGCCGCCGGCGATGACCTGCTGGGGCAGATCCTGCTCCAGCTCCCCGCGGGCTACGACCTGCTCTTCGGCAGCACCCGGCCCACCTGACCACCTCTGACCACCTCTGACCACCTCTGACCACCCACCGCATCCGGTGCCCGCGCGCCCCTGCCGGGCACCGCCACCCAGACCGACAGAAAGGCGAACACCGCAGTGATGCCCGACCGGCGTGCAGCACTCCAGCAGACCTCCGTGCCCACGTTCGCGCAGATGCTGGAGAAGGTCCGTTACGAAGGCGCCTACCCCACCCGGGAACGTGCCGAGGAAGCCGTCCGCCTGGTCGTCGCGGGACTCGGACGCCAGCTGACGGGCGACGAGCGCGTCGAACTCGCCGCATGCCTCCCCCATGAAGCCGCACGCATCCTGGCCGAACAGATCCCCGACACCGAGCCGCTGACCGGCTGGGCGTTCGTCAAGGACCTCGCCGCCCGCACCGGCGCCTCCCTCGCCACGACCCGCTGGGACACCGGTTCCGTCCTCACCACCGTCGCCGCCCTGGCCGGCCCCGAACTGCTCACCCGCGTCCTGCGCCGGCTCCCCTCCGGCTACGCGCTCCTCTTCGGCCGCGCCGAACTCCCCCAGCCCGTCAAGGAAGCTGCCTGACGCCGCCCACGCCCCAGCCGCCCCGCCCCGCCGGAAGCGGCCGCCCGTCGCACTTCGGCCGGGAAAAGCAGCCCCTTCCCGCCCGGTTGTTGTGCGGGCGTGCTCTGCGTGTTTCGTCGCCGTCTGCTTTGTGGTGAGCGACCATACGGACAACGCCGACACCTCACGATCATCGGCATCGCGCGCGGAAACACCAGAACAGAAAGAAGGACGTACGTGTCCGGCAGCGAAAGCGAAAACCCAGCAATCGCGTCCCCGACCCCGACGGCGACCCGGCCCAGGACGAACCGGGACTGGTGGCCGAATCAGCTGGACCTTCAGATTCTCCACCAGCACTCGTCCCGTTCCAATCCGATGGACGAGGACTTCGACTACGCGAGCGAGTTCGCCACCCTCGACCTCGACGCGCTGAAGCAGGACGTCATCGACGTGATGACGACGTCTCAGGACTGGTGGCCTGCCGACTACGGGCACTACGGGCCGCTCTTCATCCGGATGAGCTGGCACGCCGCGGGCACGTACCGTGTCGCCGACGGTCGCGGTGGTGGCGGCAGCGGTGCTCAGCGCTTCGCTCCGCTCAACAGCTGGCCGGACAACGCGAGCCTCGACAAGGCACGCCGTCTGCTCTGGCCGGTGAAGCAGAAGTACGGCCAGAAGATCTCCTGGGCCGACCTTCTGGTCTTCGCCGGCAACTGTGCCATGGAATCGATGGGGTTCAAGACGTTCGGATTCGGATTCGGACGAGAGGATATCTGGGAACCCGAGGAAATCTTCTGGGGTCCCGAGGACATCTGGCTCGGAGACGAGCGCTACAGCGGCGACAGGGAACTCGCCACTCCCTTCGGTGCCGTGCAGATGGGGCTGATCTACGTCAATCCTGAAGGGCCGAACGGAAATCCGGATCCGCTGGCCGCCGCCCGCGACATTCGCGAGACGTTCGGGCGGATGGCGATGAACGACGAGGAGACGGTCGCGCTCATCGTCGGCGGCCACACCTTCGGCAAGTGCCATGGCGCCGTCGACCCCGAGTACATCGGTCCGGAGCCCGAGGCCTGCCCCGTCGAGCAGCAGGGCCTCGGCTGGCGGAACACGTACGGCAGCGGCAAAGGCGTCGACACGCTCACCAGTGGGCTCGAGGGCGCGTGGACCCCCGAACCGACCAAGTGGGACAACGGCTACCTGGACACGCTGTTCGGGTACGACTGGGAGCAGACGACGAGCCCCGCGGGTGCCAAGCAGTGGACGCCCACGGATCCTGCGGCGCGGGACACGGTGCCCGACGCTCATGATCCGTCGAAGCGGCACGCTCCGATGATGCTGACGACGGACCTCGCGCTGAAGCTGGATCCGGTGTACGGGCCGATCTCGAAGAGCTTCCACGAGAACCCGGACCGACTCGCCGACGCCTTCGCCAGGGCCTGGTACAAGCTGTTGCACCGCGACATGGGGCCCGTCACGCGTTACCTCGGCCCGTGGGTCGCCGAGCCGCAGTTGTGGCAGGACCCCGTACCCGCGGTCGATCACGAACTCGTCGCGGACGAGGACATCGCCGCCCTCAAGAGCAGGATCGTCGCCTCGGGACTGTCCGTCTCCCAGCTGGTCACCACCGCTTGGGCGGCGGCGGCGAGCTTCCGCGGCACCGACAAGCGCGGCGGGGCGAACGGGGCACGGATCCGGCTCGCGCCGCAGCGGGACTGGGAGGTCAACCGCGTGCCCGAGGTGGCCGAGGCCGTGCAGAAACTGGAGCAGATCCAGCAGGACTTCAACCGCTCCCAGGCCGGCGGCAAGAAGGTCTCGCTCGCCGATCTGATCGTCCTGGGCGGGTGCGCGGCGGTCGAGCAGGCCGCGAAGAACGCCGGTCACGACATCACGGTGCCGTTCGCCCCGGGACGCGCGGACGCCTCTCAGGAACAGACCGACGTGGAGTCGTTCGCCGTACTCGAACCCAAGGCTGACGGTTTCCGCAACTACCTGCGGGTCGGCGAGAAGTTGTCACCGGAGACCCTCCTGCTGGACCGCGCCAATCTGCTGACGCTGACCGCTCCCGAGATGACCGCGCTGATCGGCGGCATGCGGGTCCTGGGCACCGGCTTCAAGGGCTCCTCGCACGGCGTCTTCACCAGCCGGCCGGAGACGTTGACGAACGACTTCTTCGTCAACCTGCTCGACATGGGGACGCAGTGGAAGACGTCCACTTCGGACGAGAACGTGTTCGAAGGCCGGGACCGCGCCACGGGTGACCTCAAGTGGACCGCCACCGCGGTCGACCTCGTCTTCGGCTCGAACTCCCAGCTCCGAGCCGTCTCGGAGGTCTACGCGGCCCAGGACGCGGGAGCCAAGTTCGTACGTGACTTCGTGACCGCGTGGACCAAGGTGATGAACCTCGATCGGTTCGACCTGTCCTGAGCCTGATGTCCCCGGTCGGCGGGCACGCGTACTCCCCCCCAACAGCACGCGTGCCCGCCGGCCGGGGTTCCGCTCCGGGGCATGCGTTGTCCGTTCTGTCCAATGGGGTTCGTATGGGGTGCGGCTCTGCCACACTGACCGCAGGGGACGGCCACGGGGGGTTGTAATGACAAGCGTTGTCCTGGTGCATGGCACCGGTGTCCGCGAAGACGGCTACGCGTCGCTCTTCGATCTGGTCTCGGGGAATCTGGCGAGACTGAACCGCGATCTGAAGCTGGTGCGCTGCTTCTGGGGGGAAGCGCACGGCGCGCGCCTCCACCGCGACGGCTCGTCGCTGCCGCCCCGGCCCGGAGAGGACGAGGCACGGGCTCCGGATTCGGATCCGCCTGCCGAAGACGTACGTCTGGCCTCCTGGGCCCTGCTGGACGCCGACCCCTTCGCCGAACTGCTCCTGCTCGCCGAGGAGGAAGAGCGCCGCGGCAGGAAGTACGCGCCCCGGGACGTGACACCGGCGGAGGACCTGTGCCCCCGCCTCGACGAGTTGCGCGACAACGTCGCCGTCAGGGCGACAGCGGAGATGCACGGACTGCTCATCGAGGAACTCGCCGACGCCGCGGACGAGGTGTCCGGCATCCTCGCGACGACCCTTCGGGAGTCGACGGCACCGCTGTCGACGGTGCGTCAGCTCGCGGCTCGTGCCGTGCTCGCCGCGGCACTCGCCGCAGCGGACCGGCGATGGGACTCCGCAGGAGCGAGCCTCGACGGGAACGCCCTCGACGCCCTGCTCGACGTTCTGCTGAGGGCGCTGGGCGAGCCGGGTGCGGCGCTCGGCATCGTCTCGGATGTGACGCGGCCGGTGTGGCTGCCGTTCTGGCGCAGCGCGGAGTGGACGGCTTCGTGGCGGGTGCGCCGACGCCGGTCGGACCTCAGCCGTGAGGCCGCGCCGCCCATCGGCGACATCCTGCGCTATCAGGCCCGGGGGGAGGGACTGCGCCGGCACATCTCCGAGGTTCTGCGGGACGCGCCACCGCCGGTGGTCATCCTCGCCCACAGCCTGGGCGGCGTGGCGTGCGTCGACCTGCTGGCCACGGAGGATCACCGCGACCGCGTCAAGGCCGTGGTGACGGTGGGATCCCAGGCCCCGTTCCTGTACGAGCTGGACGCCCTGACCTCCTTGTCGTTCGGTGATCCGCTGCCGCCGTTCTTCCCGGAACGCTGGATCAACGTGTACGACCCCCGCGACCCGCTCGCGTACGTCGGTGCCGGGGTCTTCGGCGCCGACCGGGTCAGGGACGTCGCGTTCAACACGCGCCGCCCGCTGCTGCGCGCGCACTCCGCCTACTGGGATCACGCCCCGTTCTACCAGTGGCTGGACAGAGAGCTCTTCGATGCCCCGCTCGATTGATCCGCGACGCACTCACGCACTGGTCGTCGCGGTCGAGGAGTACGAGGACAGTGAGTGGAACGTCTCGGGTCCCTACGCGGACGCCTGCGCGTTCATAGCCTGGCTGGTCGACAGGTGCGGGGTGCCCGACACGAATGTCACGCTCTTCGCCGCGCCGCTCGCCTCCAGTCTGCCCGGGCCGGAGGACGCCCCCGTCCTCCCCGCGGGCGTGCGGCCTCAGGTTGCCTCTTCGGCTGTCGTCGCACGTCATCTGCAGGAGGGTTTGCGGCAGTTGGAAGCCGACCTTCTGTGGGTGTTCTGGTCGGGTCACGGCCTGATCGACAGCAGCGGCAGTCATGTGCTGGTGCTGTCGGACAGTTCGGTGGACACGAAGCGGGTGGTGGATGTGGACGCGCTTCAGCTCGCCCTTCAGTCCACCAGGGTGGGAGTACGCGAGGGCAGGGGGGTGCCGAAGGTCGCCGTCGCCGTCAACGCCTGCCAGAACCAGCCGCGCGAGGACTGGATCAGCAAGGTCGAGGTGGGGGTCCGGCACAGCTACGTCACCGAGCGCGGTCTGTTCGTCATGCACGCGTGCAGCACGGGCCAGCGCGCACGCGTCGCGCCACGGGACGGGCAGCGGCCCCGGGGTGAGGCCGCCAGTCTCTTCCCCCGTGCCCTGCTGCGGTTCCTCGACGACGGCACCGGCGATGTCCTGCCGGACCTCCACCGCGTCAGCGACCGCGTCGACGTCGAGTTCGAGGCGCTGCGCGAGCAGCGGCTGACCTGGCAGAAACCGAGCCTGTTGCGGCGCAACTGGGACGGGCGGACCATCGCCACCGGCGAGTTCCTCGTACCGCCCACGGTCGAGGAGCAGCGTCTTGCGGCGCTCCTGGACGCGGCCCTGCCCTACGGGGCGGCACGCGAGGCCTGTGCCGCACGGCTCAGGCAGCGGGTGCCCGTCGTGGTGCCGGTGAGCGTCGGTGCGCGGGAACCGACGGCCCAGCAGATCGTCACCGCCGCGGCCCGGACGCCGCACGGGGTGCCGACCTTGGTCGACGTGCTGACCGTCCTCCCGGAGGCCCGGGTGGACGCCGAGGCGCTGCGCACGGTCCGGGAGGCAGGGCGGGATCTGCGCCCCAACGAGTTCCTGACGAGCGAGGAGCACTCCCGGCTCGTCGGTCTGCTGTCCGCCCCGGGACTGCCCGATGCCCGTGCCACCGCGCTGTACGACAGGAGGCTGCGCCATCATGTCGCTGCGACCGGGGACACGGATGCGCTGGTGCGTTCGCTGGAGGCCGCCGGGTGTCGTAAGGACACCGGGGCGATCCCCCCGCTGTTCCGGTTCACCTCGCTCCTGGCCGCCGAGGCGGAGGCGCGTGGGAACGATGTCGCGGGTCTCGTGGAGTGGGGCACCCGTGTGGCTCACCGGACGGGACACGGCGGGGCCCTGGCGTCCCGGCTCGCGACGGCGCGGCAGGACGCGGTACGCCGACGTAACAACAAGGCATGGTTGCTGGTGCGTCTCGACGTCGATGATCCGGAGGCCGGGACGGGCTGCGCACGCTATGTCCACTCCGCCTGGCTCATCGATCCTGTCAACAGATCCCCGCAGGCCCTGCCGTGCCCGTCCGGGACGGAATTCTCCACCTGGCGACACACCCAGCTGGCCCTCGCGGAGCTGATCGAGCCGTTGATCGACATGCGGCACGAGGGCGCGGAAGGGCAGATCGACCTCGGTGTGGAGTTCTTCCTGCCGCACAACCAGTTGGAGCTCCAGGTCGAGCGGATCCCCGTCTGCCATCGCGAGGTGGACAGTGTCCCGCTGGGGCAGATCGCGACGGTCGTCGTCCGCTGCTCCGGGCGCCGCACGCCCTGGCAGCACCGATGGGACGCGTGCCACCGCAACGACGCTCCCGGCGACCACCACTGGCTTCGGCAGGACGCGAGCGACCTGGCGGCCCTCAAGGCCGCCCTCGACAAGCAGCCGCACATCGGGTGCGTCGAACTCACCGGTACCTGGCAGGAGTTCACCCCGGCGCTCGCCTACTGCGCCGAGGCTGGGGTGCCCGTCATGACCTGGCATCGCCGAATCGACGGCCGAAGGTGCGACGACGACCTCGCCGACCTGCGGACGATCGTCCATCCGGGCCATCTGCCCGAGGAGGTCCGGCAGTTGCGCAGCGATGCGGACGACGTGTGCGCACGCGGCAGGAATGATCTGGTTCTCCTGTGGGACGATCCGGGCCGTCTGCCCCCACGGATCCGCCCCCGCGTTCCCGGAAGGATCCCCCGACCGTGACCGATACCGATTCCCCGCATGGGCTGTTCGGCCACCCTCATGCCACGCTGCCGGTGCGGCTGCCTCCCGGCCCGCCCTGGCGGCGGTTCGGGCCCCAGCGGCCGAAGCGCCCGCATTATGTGATCAGGCCCGAGGACACCGATGTCGTCAACGCGGCCCTCCAGTTGCGGCGGCCCCTCCTGGTCACCGGCTTCCCCGGCGTCGGCAAGTCGTCTCTGGCGTACGCCGTCGCGGACGACCTCGGCCTCGGTGACGTCCTGCACTGGCCCGTCAACTCACGCTCGGTCCTCACTGAAGCGCTCTACCGCTACGACGCCGTGGCCCGTCTGAGGGACGCCACCGCGCCCGAACAGTCGGGTCGCCGTCTGCCGGTGGAGAAGTACGTGGTGCTGGGCCCGCTCGGCAGCGCTTTGGCGTCCGCGGCCGGCAGCCCCCGTGTGCTGCTGATCGACGAACTGGACAAGGGGGACATCGATCTGCCCAACGATCTCCTGACCGTGTTCGAGGACGGCGCCTTCGAGATCCCGGAACTCAGCCGCCAGGCTCTGGAGACCGGCGACCGAACGGCCCAGGTCTCGCTCACCCGCCCCGCCCCCTACCAGGCACCGGACACGGACGGGGCACCCGCCGAGTCTGCGCCGACCACCGCCTCCTCGGCCACCGTGGTCGAGGGGTGGGTGTACTGCCAGGAATTCCCGGTCGTCGTCATCACCAGCAATGGCGAACGGGACTTCCCACCGGCGTTCCTGCGGCGCTGTGTGCGTCTCGACCTGCGGGATCCCGAACCGGATCACCTCAAGGACGTGGTCAAGGCCCAGTTCGGGGAGGACTTCAGCGGGGCGGACGAGGAGACTCTGGCTGCCGTGGAGGAGATGATCGACAAGTTCGGGGAGGCGGGGCGCCACGGGAGGCTGGCCACCGATCAGTTGCTCAATGCCATCCATCTGCGGCTGAGCACCGTCCGCCTCGATCCGCACGTGCTCAACGCCGTGCTCCGGCCGCTCGACAACACGGACACGCCGTGATCGCTGCTCTGCGCGCGGCCCTCGCCACCGCCGGATACGACCCGACGCCGGAGGAGCTGGCCGACATCCTGTGGCTGGCGGTGCAGCCGCAGCGCGGAGCGCTCCACCGGCCGCTCAGCGGTGGGCCGTTGGCGGTGGGCGGACCCGGCTCACCGGGGTTCGACAGTGGCAGCGAAGACCGGGACCCCACGGGGGCGGAGCAGGCAGACAGCCGTGTCCTCTACGCCTCGGTGGACTGGTCGGGGACATCGGGTGTGACGGTCTCTCCGACGCGCATCCCCACACCGAGAGCTCTCCCCAACGCCCGGGGTCTGGCCCGGGCGCTGCGCCCCCTGCGCTCGACGGTCCGCTCTCGCACCCGTTTCCACCTGGACATCGGGGCCACGGTGGCGGCACTCGCCGACGGCTTCCGCGACATCATCCTCGCCCCGACGCGCGAGCCGCTGCTCGACCTGACCTTCATCGTCGACGACGGCATCTCCATGGCCGTATGGCATGACGTGGCGAAGGAACTGCACCAGGAGTTCCACCGGCTCAAGGCGTTCCGTCGTACGCGGCTGCTGGGCATGAACACCGACGACCCGGAACAGGTGCGGTTCACCGCCGAGCCGTTCCGGCACAACGCCCCGACCGCGCAGCCCGCCGCCGGCGACCGCAGTCTCGTCATGGTCCTCACCGACGCGGTGGGGCAGGCGTGGCAGAGCGGTGTGGCGCAGGAACACGCGCTGCGCTGGGCGGCGAAGGGCCCGGCCGCGATCTTCCACGTGCTGCCCGAGGACATGTGGTCGGGCACGGCTCTGCCTACCGTGCGGCTGATGGCCTCGGCCCCCCGACCCGCCGCTCCCAATCGCCACATCCGCTTGCGCCACCCCCGGCTGCCCCGGGGCATCCTGCCTCTCCCGTCGCCGCCGGTCCCGGTGATCGACGTCATGCGTGGCACATCGGCCCGGGCCTGGGCGCAGTTGGTCGGGGCACCCGCAGGTGAGCAGGCCCTCCACTTCTACGACCCGGAGCAGCTACGCACACGGCCGGTTGCGGTGCCGGGCGACGACCAGGGCGAGCTGTCCGAGGAGGACGCGCTCGAGGAGTTCCTCGCCCTGGCCTCGGACGGCGCTCGTCGGCTGGCCGCTCATCTCGCGTGCGCGGGAAGCGCGTTGACGGTTCCGCTGATGAGGCTCGTGCAACGGGCCGCGGTGCCGAAGTCGGGTCCCGAGCATCTGGCCGAGGTGTTCCTCGCGGGCATGCTGGCGCCGTACGAGCCCGTGACGGCGGACGGGGCGGACCCGCTCCCGCATGAGGCCATGCCCTGGGACCGGCGCTCCTTCGCGTTCCCTCCGGCCGTCGCGGAGCCCTTGCGGGAACTGGTGCGGCGCTCCGACGAACGCGCCACGCAGCAGTATGTGACCGAATACCTGGCGCAGCAGCACAGGGAGATCCAGGCGGGGGCAGCCCTCGTCTCGGACCGGCAGGGAGCGCTGCGCGCGCGGACCGACCTGCCGCTGGGGAGCGCCGGCCCGGCCGGGCCCACGGCAGGGGGACCCCTCGGGGCGGGCCGACAGGCCTCCCTCAGCTCCTTGACGCGCCAGTTGAACTCGCTCATGGACCGCATCCACGGCCCGCGCCTGGACTGGGTCCACGAGGCGGTCGCCGCCGGCTCCGGGTCCGCCGACGCCCAGCGCGTGGCGAACCTGCTCCTCCAGGCTGCGGCCCAGGAGAGCGTGGTCGATCGTTCGGGTGACTACGCCGAGTTGCAACGCGTGCTCGACTCCCTGGCACGGGAACTGGGGCGGCCGGAGCTGGCCGGCACCTATCGGACGGCGATCTCGGCCTTGCGCCGGACCAAGCCGGAACGGCCCTCGTCGAGCTCGGCGGTCAGCGCCCACGAGGAGGCGAGAGAGACTGCTCCGTACTTCTTCCTGAGCTACGCCCACCTCCCCCGGGCTCACTCGGACGACGCCGACCCCGACCTCTGGGTCGCCAGATTCTTCCGCGATCTGTGCGATCACATCACGAACATGACCAGCGTGCCCGTGGGATCAGCGGGGTTCATGGACCGGTCGATGCGGGCTGGGCAGGTCTGGGGCAGCGAGCTCTCCGACGCCCTCGCCACCTGCCGGGTATTCGTACCGCTCTACTCCCCTCGGTACTTCATCAGCTCCTGGTGCGGCAGGGAGTGGGCCGCGTTCTCCCAGCGCGAGGCGCGTTATCGGGTCGACGACCCCAGCGGCCGGCCAAGCGCGATCGTCCCGGCGCTGTGGTCCCCGGTGCCCGATCATCAACTCCCCGTCCCAGCACGGGAGTTGCAGTACCTGCATCCGGATCTGGGGGAGCGTTACCGTACCTTCGGCCTGTACGGGCTGATGAAACTCAGCTCGTTCCGCGACGCCTACCAAAAGGCCGTCCTTCATCTGGCCCGGCGCATCGTCGGGGTCGGCGAGGGGGTCGTCGTGGAGTACGGCGAGCCGACCGGTCTCTCCACGGTGGCGGACGCGTTCGCGGCGCCGGCGACGCCCGACCCGCGCTCAGAACCAGAGCCCGGGTCCGAGACGCACCGCTTCCGAATCCGCCCCGAGCCGGGTGCTCAGGAAGACTGACCGGTCTGCGAACCACCGTCGAGCAGCACCTCGTGCGGGGCGGATGGGCGTTGTGGGGTCATCGCCCAGCGGATGGTTCGGGTGAGGGCCTGGCCGGTGGGACGTACGGCGAGGTCCTCCACGAACGGTAGGCGGGGCAGCCACAGCATGGCGCGGGCCCAGGGTGGGAGGAGGACGACGGCGTTGGCGGCGAGTCCGCCGTAGAAGGGGCGTGCCGCGAGGGGCAGGGGTGGCTGGAAGAGGAGGAAGCGGGCGGCGGCTCGGGCCTCGGGGGTGGCGCGCAGTTCGGGGCGGTAGGCGGTGAGCCGTTCGGCGAGTTCGTGGCGGTCGCGCGGGGGGTCGGCCACGCCCAGTGCTTCGGCGACCCGCGCGGTGTCGGCGACGTAGGCGTCGTAGGCGGCGGCGTCGAGCGGGTGGGCTCCGTAGCGTTCGTGGGCGCGCAGGAAGCTGTCGGTCTCGGCGGCGTGGACCCAGCCGAGCAGGTGCGGATCGGCCGCGTGGTAGGGCGTGCCGTCGGTGGTCGTGCCGCGGATGTGTTCGTGGATGGCGCGGACGTGGTCGATCGCGCGTTGGGCGTCGGCGGCGGTTCCGTAGGTCGTCACGGCGAGGAAGGTGCTGGTTCTCTGCAGTCGGCCCCATGGGTCGCCGCGGTAGCCGGAGTGCCCGGCCACCGCCGCCATGGCGAGCGGATGGAGGGACTGGAGCAGCAGGGCGCTCAGCCCGCCGATGAACATCGAGGTGTCCCCGTGGACCGTGCGGATCGGGCGGTCGGGGCCGAACCAGCGCGGGCCGGGGGTGTGGTGGATGCGGGCGCGTGTCACCGGGCCGTCGGGTCCTGCGACGCGCCGGAACAGGGCCTTGCCCAGTTGTTCGCGGACTGCGGTCAGCACGGTCGGCCTCCCCTCTCCTGCTGCCAGTGTGGCTCACCGGGCGGTGGGGGTCTGCCGTGGTGCACGGTCCGATGCCGGCCATACGTAGGGCAGGTCGTCGGGTACGCCGGGGAACAGGTCGGCGTAGGTCTCGTGGTCCTTGCGGACCAGGGCCGAGCGGTGGCTCTCGTGGAAGGCCTCGTCGCCGAGCCAGGGCGGCAGTTCGTCGGCGGCGGCCAGCTGCGGCTGGTCGCGGACCGTGGTGCCGGGACGGTGTGCGGCCAGGTCGGCGACGAGCGAGGCGGCGCAGGTGTCCGGGTGTCCCTGTTCCCGCCAGACGCGGCAGATCTCCAGGCCGTAGCGGACGAGTGCCTCCTCGTAACCGGTCCACATCCGTACGGCGGGGTGCCGGCGCCATCCGTAGCCTGGGACGGTCAGGCCGCGCAGGATCTGCAGGGCCTCGACCCGCTGCTTGCCGAGTCGGCGCGGGTCCAGGAGCAGGGCCGTCTGCCGGAAGTCGGGGTGGGGAAGGAAGGTCTGCATCCGTCGTCGGCTCCGTTCGTACGCGGTGTCAGGCGCGCCGCTCGGACGCCGTGCGGTCGGCCAGACCGCCGGCACCCAGGGGGCCGGTGTACTCGGAGGGCTCGGGGTCCGGCATGCGGGGCAGCTCGTGGCGCGACACGCGGAGCACCACGGCGGGCAGGGCGGCGCGCACCGGCTGGACGACGCGCAGCCAGGCCGGTGCGTACACGGCCGTACGTCGGCGTTCCATGCCCTTGGCCAGGTGGACGGCGACCGTGTCGACGGTGTGCACGCGGTGGGCCGGCGGGGGCATGTGGGTGCGCAGTTCGCGCAGGACGGTGTAGCGGTCGGCGTCGCGGATCATGTCGGTGTCCGTCCAGTTGAGGTAGGCGATGCCCACGGCCACCCCGCGGTGCGCCACCTCCGCGCGCAGGGAGTGGGCGAAGGCCTCGGCTCCCGCCTTGGACGCGCAGTAGGCGCTCATCAGGGGAACGGCGCCGATCGATGCGAGGGAGCCGATCTGGAGGAAGTAACCGGCCGTGTCGAACAGGTCGGGCAGGAACGCCCTGGCCGTGTGGGCGCTGCCGGTGAGGTTGACGTCGACGACGCGGCGCCAGGCGGCCGGGTCCGAGGCGAGGAAGGGTCCGCCTTCGGCGATGCCGGCGCTCGCCACCACGGCGGACGGGCGGCCGAGGACGGACCGTACGGTGTGGGCCGCGGCGGTCAGCGCGGCGAGGTCGGTGACGTCGGCCTCGACGGCCAGGGCGGGGCCCGGCAGGGCGGCGGCGACCGCTTCCAGGCAGGTCTTCTCGTGGCCGAGGACGGCGACCCGGGCGCCGCGTCGGGCGAGTTCGTGGGCCAGCGCCGCGCCCACGCCGCGGGCGGCTCCGGTGACGACGACCGTGCGGTCGGCGAGCGGGCTGGTACGCACCGGCTGCTCCTCCTCTCGGATGGAGTCGGATGGACGCCGTGTCTGGAAGCTGGTCCCCTCCGTGGGGGTCGGTGATCGGTGTCTGCGGAGTCAGTGCCTGGCTCCCGTGCGGTCTCGCCGGGACAGGAGCCGTTGGGCGCGGGCGAGGCCGGGTGGCCGGTGGCGGTGCAGTGCGGCGCGGGCGGCGTTGGCTCCCGGTGCGCCGTGTACGCCGCCGCCCGGGTGGGCCCCGGCGGAAGCGAGGAACAGGCCGGGGAGCGGGGTCTCCGGGCGGCCGGTGCCGGGTACGGGCCGGAAGACGAGCTGCTGGTGGAGGGCGGTGGTGCCGCCGTTGATGGCTCCGCCGCTCAGGTTGCTGTCGAGGGCTTCGAGGGTGGGCGGTGCCAGGATGCGGCGGGCGCGGATCAGGGAGCGGAAGCCGGGCGCGAAGCGTTCGACCTGGCGTTCGACGCGGTCGGCCATGAGTTCCTGGTCCTTGGTGTCCCAGTTCCCGGTCATACCCTCGTCGGCGGCGTCGGCCGCGATCTCGCGGGGGACGTGGGTGTAGGCCCAGGCCGATTCGGTGCCCAGCGGGGAGCGGGAGGCGTCGGCGGTGGTCATCTGGCCGAACACCAGGAAGGGGCGGTCGGGGACCTGCCGCATGGCTATCTGCGCGGCGAAGCGGGTGAGTTCGTCCACGCCGTCGGCGAGGTGCACGGTGCCGGCCCGGGACGCCGGCTCGGCCTCCCACGCCACCGGGCCGTCCAGCGCCCAGTCCACCTTGAACGTGGCGAAGTCCCACTGGAAGCGCTGCAGGTCGTTCAGGAGCTGCGCGGGCACGTGCTCGGCGTCGAGGAGCTCGCCGTACAGGGCGGGCACCGACACGTCCGCCAGCACCGCCCGGCGGGCCGGTACCCCGTCACCGGCGGCCGTGCGCACGCCGACGGCCCGTCCGCCCTGGACGACGATCCGTTCGACGCGCTGCCCGCAGCGCACCTGGCCGCCCCGGGTCTTCAGGCGGTGGGTCAGCGCGTGGGTCAGGGCTCCGGAGCCGCCGGCAGGTACGGGGAAGCCGTACGTCTGTCCGAGCATGGCCATCAGCCAACCGAAGCCGCCGCTGCCGGCCGACTCCGGAGCGAGGTCGGCGTGCAGGGCGTTCCCGGCCAGGAGCAGGCGTCCGCCCTGACCGCGGAACTCCTCCTCCCCCAGGCGGCGCACCGGAAGGACCAGGGAACGTGCGATGCGCAGGCCGCCCGCGGCCCTCAGGCGCAGCGCCAGCCGCGCGGTCGCCCGGACGGGTGGGAAGGGGGTGAACAGGGCGTCCAAAAGATCGGGGTACACGCGCTGCCACAGGCCGTGCAGGTGCTCCCAGGCGGCTCCGTCACCCGGTGCGAAGGCGTCGAGGGACGCGGCGGTGAGGCCGACGTCGCGGTCGAGTACGGCGCAGCGGCCGTCGGTGAGGGGGTGGGCCAGCACGCTGGGCGCGTGGCTCCAGCGCAGCCCGTGGTCCTCGAGACGCAGGGCGTCCAGGACCGGGGAGGCGGCTGCCAGCGGGTAGAAGGAGCTGAACACGTCGTTGACGAAGGCGGGGTCGACGCCGTGGTCGTGGCGCACCGCGCCGCCGGGTTCCGGCTGCTCCTCCAGGACCTCGACGCTCCAGCCGGCGTCCGCCAGGACGTTGGCGGCCACCAGGCCGTTGGGGCCCGCGCCGATCACCACGGCGTCAGGCATGGCCGACTCCGTCCTCGCCGGGCGCCACCGACGTGACCGGGGTCCTCGCGGGTCCGCGGACGGCGTCCTTGGCCTCGCTCTCGCACAGTCGGGCGAGCCGGGCGAGCATGGCGCGGTGGCGCAGCTGGATCAGCGCCTCGAAGCCCATGTTGTGCAGCCGCCCGCCCGCTCCCTGGAGCGGATGCTCGTCCACGATCACCAGGCAGTGCTCGCCCCAGGGCCGCAGCTCGATCGCGATGCGTGCCGTGCCCAGTACGCCGGCGTGCGCCTCCAGCTCAAGGCACACGCCTTCCTCGCAGCGGCGGACGACCGTCTCGTTGACCAGTTGGAGGGGGCCGAGCCGGACCTCGTAGCGGATCACGGCGCCCGTGCGGGGCCACTGGCCGTCGACCGGGGACGACCGCGAGGTGCCCACCACCCACTCCGCGTACCGTTCACCGTCGGCGAGGACGGACCATACGGCGTCCGGGTCGACCTGGATCAGACGATGGCGTACGGCCATGGATACCTCCGGCGTGCCCGGCCGGGTTTGCCCGGCAGCCACGCCCGAGTGCCCGTCTGCGACAGGACGAACCAGCACGAACTTCACCGCGGGTGGTCACCGCCAGTGGTCACCCAGGGCAGTCACTTCAGGCCGGGGCACCTCGGGTGGTCACCTCAACAGGGCGGCGACCTTCGTGCGAATGACCTCCCAGGCGGCGGACGAGAGGTCGATGAGCTCGGTGCCGCGCAGCGCGTGCAGGGTCTGCGCGGCGTCGGCGGCACAGGTGGCGCTTCCGCTGAGCACGTCGTAGCCGTCGCGGACGGCGACTCGGAGGCGGCGGTGACCGTCGTCGTCGGCGTGGAGCGCCGCGGCGACCACGAGGGGCGGTGGGCCGCCCGCCTCGCCGTCCAGTTTGCTGAACGAGCTGGCGATCGGTTCGCGCCAGCGGAGGCTGAGCAGGACGGGGCGCTTGGCCGTCACTTCGTTCAGGTCGGTCTCGCGTACGCCGTCGGCCTCCAGGACCCTCGCCCTGGCGTCCAGCACGACGGCCGCGGGCAGCAGGCAGCGCAGGGTGCTGCCGACGAGGTTGCCGCCGACCGTCGCGCTCCGCCGTACGGCGCCGGTGCCCACCTGGGCGGCGGCCAGCCGCAGGGCGTCCGGGACCCGGTCGTCTATTCGGTGCAGCACCACGGCACCGCCCACGGCGTCGCGTTCCAGCACATTGGCCTCGGGCAGCTCCCGCAGCGACATGGCGACCTTGGGGAATCCGTCCCGCTGCCAGGTGGCCCACAGGAGCGTCGCTCCGCCGATCGGCACAGCCCCCTCGGCCAGACACTCCTGCGCATCGGACACAGACGTGGGCAGACGCAACAGCACGCTCACCACCCTGCCTTCCTCATCGGTCGGATAGAGGCGACAGGCGGCGTGTTTCGGCCACCTGCCCCGCGGTAAGACAATCTCTCCGCCGGGGGGCGCGTACAGGGCTCACACAAGCACGCACCGCACGCTCCGCCCGCCATCGCACGGGAACCGCGCCCTGATTCCGTCACGCGCCCCGGTTGATAGGCAAGCGTCCACTTGCCTATGCTGTGGGTGTGGCCGATGACCTGTTCAAAGCCCTGGCCGACCCCACCCGCCGGACCATCCTCGACGAGCTGACGCAGAAATCCGGGCAGACACTGTTCGAGATCTGCTCGCGGCTGAGCATGAAGCATCGGCTCGGCATCTCGCGCCAGGCGGTCTCCCAGCACCTGGCCGTGCTGGAAGCCGCAGGGCTCGTCGAGACCAGGCGGGAAGGCCGCTACAAGTTCCACGACCTGAACACGGCGCCGCTGCGGCAGATCGCGGAGCGATGGCTCGCAACCGAGGCTTCCGACCCGTCCGCCGTGTCCGCCCCGTCCGACACATCCGGCCCCTCCGATCCGTGCGACCCCGAGGAGAGCACCCCATGAGGATCCAACTGACCAGCGTCTTCGTCGATGACCAGGCCAAGGCCCTGCACTTCTACACCGAGGTTCTCGGCTTCGTGAAGAAGCACGACGTGCCCGTGGGCGAGAAGGACCGGTGGCTGACCGTCGTCTCGCCCGAGGAGCCGGGCGGCACCGAACTCCTCCTGGAGCCCATGGGCCACCCGGCGGCCAGGACCTACCGCGACGCGCTCACCGAGGACGGCATCCCGCTCGCCCAGTTCGCCGTCGACGACGTGAACGCGGAGTACGAGCGCCTGCGCGGCCTCGGCGTCCGCTTCACCCAGGAGCCCCTGGAGATGGGGCCCGTAACCACCGCCGTCTTCGACGACACCTGCGGCAACCTGATCCAGATCGCGACGCAGCCGCAGTAGCGGGGCGGCCAGCGCCGGCAGCCGACCCCTGCCCGACCCGGGCCCGGCTCACGCCACCTCAGCGGGACGGCTCCGCAGCGCCTGGTACACCGACCAGGCCACGGCCACCAGCGGTACGGCCACCACGGCTCCGATGGCCCCCGCCGCGACCGCGCCGCCGACGACCGCCAGTGCGACCACCACCGGGTGCAGCCGAACGGCCCAGCTCATCACGATGGGGTGCAGGAGGTGGCCCTCGATCTGTCCGATGACCACGACCAGGGCCACGACCAGCAGCGCGATCAGCGGTCCCTTCGTCGCCAGCGCGACGACGGCCGCGACGGCGAGGGCGATCGGCGAACCGATCAACGGGATGAAGGCGGCCACGAACTCCAGCAGAGCGAGCGGCACGGCCAGGGGCACCCCGAGAGCGAACAGGGCGATGCCCACGAGGACCGCGTTGGTGCCCGCCACCAGCAGGATGCCGTGCGTGTAGCCGGTGAAGGTCCGCCAGGCGGCCGCGCCGCCGACCGTGCACCGTTGCCGCGCGGCGACGGGGAGCTGGTCGCACAGCCACTGCCACTGGCGGTCGCCGGAGTGCGTGAAGAAGACCGCGCAGAACAGGGCCAGAGCGAGCACGGTCAGCACCTCCACCAGTCGGCTCGCGCCGCTGAGTGCCGTACTGATGAGGGTGGAGCGGTGGCTCGACAGGAGCTTGCCGATCCGGGACTGGAGATCGTCGAAGGCGTCCGGTGGCAGTCGGAACGGCGGCTCCTCCAGGCGATGCTCGATCCGGTCGATGCCCGCCACGAACTCCTTCTCCAGTCCACTGCGCTGCTCCGCCACGATCTCCCCGACCAGGGCGAGACCTCCGAGGACCAGGACGATGCCGCCGATGACCGCGGTGGCGACCGCGAGCGGCCGGGGCATGAACCGCGCCAGGAGTCCGGCCACGGGACGGAGCACGGCCGTGATGACGAGTCCGAGGAACACGGCGACGGCGATCCGGTGAAACTCCCCGAGCACCGAGAAGACCACGCGGACCACGACGCCGACGGCGATGATCCGCCATGCGTACGCGGCGGCGGTCCGCAGCGCGTCCGGCACACGCGCCTCCCCGCCGCTGGAGCGTCCGAACGGCGAAGCGGGCGGATCGGAGGGCGGATCGGGGGGCGTGGACATCTCATGCCGGTACCACGCCCCGGCCGTCGGGCCACGCGGCCGGCCTGCAATTCCCCCGAAGGCCGGTGCTGACCGGGCCAATCCGAGCCGTCGGTCCGTCCACCTGCCGACCCGGGGCCGACAGGTGGGGTCAGGGCACGGTGCTTCGGACGCTGATCAGGTCGGTGACCGCCCGGATGCCGCCGTCGGCGAGGGCGGCGCGTTGGCGTTCGGCGCCGGTCCCGTTGCGCAGGAGGCGGTCCGTCAGAGCCGTCACCTGCCGGGTGTCGTCGGATGCTTCGAGTGCGGGGGCGATGTGGCACAGGAGTTGGTGCAGCACGTCGCCGGCGCACTGGGACGCCCCGCCGGGGTCGACCAGGGTGGCGCCGAGTCCGTGGCGGGCGGCGTGCCACATGGCGGCCCGCAGCAGTTCGGGTTCGTGGTCGGGCACGGGGGCCCCGGAGGCCGTTTCCGCCAGGGCGGTCTTCACCAGGCCCCGGATGACCCCGGCGAGCATGACCGCTTCGTCCGGGCTCAACTGGACGTCCGAGCACCGCACCTCGATGGTGGGATAGCGGTTCGACAGCCGGGCCTGCCAGTACACCTGGCCGATGTCGGCGAGCAGGCCGGCGTCCAGCAGTCGCTCGATACGCCGGTCGTAGTCCGCGGCGTCCTGGAAGAGCGGGGGCATCCCGCTGACCGGCCAGCGGCCGAAGATGACCGTGCGCCAGCTCGCGAAGCCGGTGTCCTGGCCGTCCCACAGGGGGGAGTTCGCGGACATGGCGGTCAGGGCGGGCAGCCAGGCCCGGATGCGGTTCAGGACCTGCACGCCTTCCTCGCGGGCGGGCACGGCGACGTGCACGTGCATGCCGTTGACCAGCTGCTCCGCCACCAGTTGGGGCGCCTTCGTGACCATGGCCCGATAGCGTGCCTCGTCGGTGACGGCCACGGGACGGCCGCGGCGCAGGGGCGACGCCCCGCAGGCCGCGATCCGGCAGCCGTGCTCCTCGGCGGCCACGGCGACGGCCTGCCGCAGACGCAGCAGATGTCCGCCGGCCTCCTCCAGCGTCTCGCACACCGGGGTGGCCACCTCGACCTGAGCCTGGAGCAGTTCGTGCTGCACCTCCCGGTCCGCCGCGAGGCGCCCGAGCCCCGCCGCTTCCCGCACCTCGTCCCCCCGGGGTACCGGCAGACCCGTGTCCGGGTCGAGCAGCAGGTACTCCTCTTCCACGCCGATCGTCGTCATCGACCGCCCTTTGTTTCCGCCCGTCCTCCGCCGGGACGATCCCGACCCCGAGTGCCGCGGCCGCGGAAAGACAAACCATGCGACAGTCGCTCCTGCCATGACCGGCCGGTCACGGCAGGATGGAGTCGACGTACCCTCCGTCCACGCGCAGTGCGCCGCCGGTCGTGGCCGAGGCCTGGTCGGAGCTGAGGTAGACCACCATGTTGGCGATCTCCTGCGGTTCGATCAGCCGTTGCAGCAGGCTCTGGGGGCGGTGCTCACGCATGAAGACGCGCTGGGCCTCGTCCCAGGGCAGGTCGCGGTCCACCAGTTCACGGACGAAGTCCTCCACGCCGCCGGTGTGGGTGGGCCCGGCGATGACGGAGTTCACCGTCACGCCCGTGCCGGCCGCCTGCTTGGCGAAGCCCCGGCTCACCGCGAGCAGCGCTGTCTTGGACATGCCGTAGTGGATCATCTCGGCCGGGGTGACGAGCGCCGAGTCGCTGGCGATGTACTGCACCCGGCCCCAGCCGCGTTCGGTCATGCCCGGCAGGAACAGCCGGGTCAGACGTACGGCCGACAGCACGTTCACCTCGAAGTAGCGCCGCCACTCCTCATCGCTGATCTCCAGGGGGTCGGCGGCGCCGAAGACCCCGAGGTTGTTGACGAGGACGTCCACGTCCGGCAGCGTCTCGGCCACCCTGTCCGCGCCTTCCTGCGTGGTCACGTCCGCCGGCACCGGCACCCAGGCCGCTCCGGGCACCTCCTGCGCCAGCTCCGCGACGCCGCGCTCCACCCGCTCCGGACTACGGCCGTTGACGCCCACCCGGGCCCCGGCACGGGCCAGCCCGGCGGCTATCGCCGCGCCGATGCCCTGGGTGGAACCGGTGACGAGGGCGGTACGGCCCTTGAGATCGATCTGCATGCCGCCCGGGTACCCAGGGATTCCGTTGCACACGCTCATTACGCGCCTTCGCGCTGATTGAACGTGCGCAACGATGGGGCGGTCCGCGTAGGGCCGCCCCCTGCCCGTCCCGACCGGGCCGGATCAGCCGCCGCGGGTGAAGACGCTGTCCTGGTTGGCGCCGCTGGAGCAGAGCTTCTTCTCGTCGGCCGTCATCTTGCGGGACTTGACCACGACCGCGTTGCGCTTGCCGTCGGTGCCGTTCGGGGCGGGGCCGGTGACCACGTCGGGCACGAACCAGTAGTAGTGGCCCCACTTGGGGTCGTCGTAGTGGGTCTGCCAGGTGCCGGATATCCGCTGCATGACCTGGGCACGGGAGATCCAGCCCACTTCCCCGGGCCGCACGGTCAGGGTGAAGGTGCTGGTCTCGGTGCGCGAGCTCTGCCAGGTGTAGTTGTACGTCGCGGTCACGCTGGCGGTGATGATGCCCTCGATGCCGCCGCCGACGGTGACGGAGCCGCCCACCGAGTGGGAGGAGCCCACGGTGTCGGCCCAGGCCATCGACTGGGAGGCGGGCGAGGCCGTGCAGTTGTAGAGCAGTTCGGAGACCTGGCGGGGCTCGCCGAGGTAGGCCTGGCCGATTTCCGGGGAGTTGAAGCTGCACTTGCCCTGCCCGGAAGCGCAGTCGGCCATGATCTGCTCCGCGGTGGGCTGGTCGTCGGCCACCGCGGGCACGGCGGCCACCGCGATCGTCCCGAGTGCGGACGCCGTCAACGCCAGCGTGCGGCCGCCGTACCGCAGTGCGCGGCTCATCGTCATCGTTGTTGCCTCTCACGTACGTGGGGGGTTCGGCGACCGCGCGTGCCTCTGTTACGGAAGGGGCCGCAGTCGCCTTGTGATGCCCACGAGGCTCACGTAATCGACGACGGAGCTACACCAAGAGCTCGCAAAGTTGTATTTGATTTTCAAAAATGATGCACGCTCAATTTCCTTGCTGCTAAGGCGACTTCGGAACGACGGAGAGGGCGAGGACGGCACGGTCGTCGTCGGACTGCGCCTACGAGCGCACCGTTCGCCGAGCCGCTCCTGGACCGGGTAGAAGACCCCGTCGGCGTCGCGCGCCTCGCTCACCCCGTCGGTGTGGAGGACGAGCACTTCCGAAGGCCGGAGCGGGTGCGCCGTCGTGTCGGCCCCGTCGCCGCCCGCCGCCAGTCCGCCGAGGCCCAGGGGCAGTCCGGGCGCGGTGACCAGTCGTCGGGCGCCCTGTGGGCCGACCACCAGGGGCGCGGGATGGCCGCGGTCGACGATCCGTACCTCGCCGCCGTCCGGCGGGAACTCCAGCACGAGTGCGGTGACGAAGAGCTCGGGGTCGCCGTCGTCGCCGGCCGGGCTGTTGCGCGCGATGCTGAGCTCCAGCCGCTCGGCCAGTCTGCTGAGGCTCTGCCACTCGTGGGCGGAGACGCGGAAGCTGCCCAGCACCGCCGCGACCGTCTGGACCGCGTCCAGTCCCTTGCGCGGACGTCGCCGATGATCGCCCGCACCCCGAAGGGCGTCTCGCACATGTCGTACAGATCCCCGCCGACGAGCGTGCCGCCCTCCCCCGCCTCGTAGAACCCTGCGGCGCGCACGGGGCCGAGCCTGCGGGGTACGGGGCGCAGGAGGGTCCGTTGCATGGCCTCCGCGACCGAGTTGGCCCGGATCAGGTGCTGCCGGGTCCGCTCCCGCTGCCGGGCCAGGGCGACGCTGGCGAGGCCGATGAGGGCCGTGGCGATGTAGACGGCGACATGGTGCTGCTCCTCGAAGTGGCCGGGGCGCCGGGCGGCCATCCACAGCTGGAGTCCCAGGCACACGACGGCCGACATGGCGGTGCCGCGCGGCCCACGTGTCGCCGCGGCCAGCGGCGGTACCGCGATGAGCATGAAGCTGACCGGTTCACGGCCCCTGACGATCACCTCGGCGAGTACGTCGACGAGCACCGCGACCAAGGGCAGCCACCAGACCCATCCTCGCGCGGAGGGGGGCCGCAGTTCGGGGCGGAGGTTCGGCCCGGTCATGGCGTGGCCCGGCTGGTCACGGCAGGCGCCCGTCGTGCGGCGCCCGTGAGCCGAGCGGCGGGACCTTGCCGAGGGCCACGAGACGGTGGCGTACGGCCATGACGACGACGGACGCCGCCAGGATCACCGCGCCGCCGAAGCGGAGGACGGCGTCGTACGCGGCCTCCGGTGACCGCTCCGGCGTCATCGCCGTGATCGCGGCCGCGGCACCCGCGAGCGCCACCCCGCCCAGCGTGACGAGGAACGTCAGGAGCACGCCGGAGGCCTCCCCGGCCCGTTCCGGCGCCACGACCTGCTGGGTGGCGACGCTGGCGAAGGTCCAGCCGAGGCCGAGCCCCAGTCCGCACCAGGCGAACACGGGAACGTACAGCCACCAGGCCGTGACATGGCTGAGCGCGATCATGCCCGTGCCGGCGACCGCGCCCGCCAGCGCCATGACCACGGTCGGTCGCAGGTGCGGGGACAGTCTGGCGCCGAGCGGCCCGCTGAGCGCGACGAGCACGGCGGGCGCCAGGAAGACCACTCCCGCGGTGAGCGGTGACAGCCCGCGCACCTGCTGGAGATAGAGCGTGGAGACGAAGACGGTGACGGCGTAGCCCATGTTGGTGACGGTTCCCGCGCCTGTCACCAGGACGTAGGGCGTGTTGCGGAAGAGCCGCAGGTCGATGAGCGGATGCCGGGCGCGTCGCTCCCGCCGTACGAAGAGCACGCCGGCCGTGGCGGCGAACGCCAGCAGGGTGAGCGTACGGGCGTGGTCCCAGCCCCAGGCGCTGCCGCGCTCCACGGCCAGGGTGAGCGCGGCGAGGGAGCAGACGACGGTCAGGCAGCCGGTCAGGTCGAGCTGGCGGGGAGCTGTGGGGTCACGGGAGTCGGGGACGTACGCGTACGCCACGGTCAGCGCCAGCAGGGTCAACGGCGCGAGGAGCCAGAAGATCCAGCGCCAGCCGGGTCCCTCGGTGAAGCCGCCGCCGACGAACGGGCCGAGGGCCGTGCCGACGTTGGCGATGCCGAACGCCGCCCCCAGGGCACGTGCCCGGGTCGTGTCCGGGAAGGCGTTGCTGATCACGGAGACCGACACCGGGAAGACGAAGCCCGCTCCGACGCCCTGCACGATCCGTGCCCCGACCAGGGTCCAGAGCCCCGGCGCGAGCGCGCAGCCCACCGACCCGGCGGCGAACAGCGCCATCCCGGCGAGCAGGGCGCCCCTGCGTCCGAAGACGTCGCCCACGCGTCCGCCCACGATGAAGCAGCAGCCGATGGCGAGCATGTACGCGGACAGCGTCCACTGGGCGGCCGAGGCGGTGACACCGTATTCGTCGGCGATTCCGGGGACGGCCAGGTTCAGGGCGAAGAAGTCCAGCTGGATGCAGAACAGGGCGACCGCCACCGCGATGAAGGCTCCCGTCCGCGTGGCCGGCGAAGACTCGGCGCGCATGAGCACGTTCCTCTCGGCCGGCGCCCGCCGTGGCGTCGTGACGGTGTCGCGGTGTCGCGGTGTCGCGGTGTCGCGGTGGTCGCGGTGGTCGCGGTCTGGGTTCGGTGGCGTCGTGGGCGGGCTGGACATGCCATCCGTGGCCCATTGTCGGCCGAGGCGGTGGGGGCCGCAGCCCGACGGTCCCGCGGCGCGGCGGGCGGCAGACAGTCAGGGGGTGTGGCGGGAACCCGGACCGTTCAAGGCTCGTGGCCGGTGAAAACTCCGTGCCGCGTCCGCTCGCGCTGAAGCAGAATCGGCCCCATGGCGGACATGGGAGCGTTCCGGGACGCGGTCACCAGGTGGGCGGCGGGCAGCTCCGGCGGGCCGGCCACCGAGTTGGCCGAGCGGCTGCGCGTGCGCACCGCGGTGCTGCTGGAAGGGCCGAGCGACCTCGCGGCCGTGGAGGCGCTGGCCGCCCGCCGCGGCCGGGACCTTCCCGCCGAGGGGATCTGCGCCCTGCCCATGGGCGGAGCCATGAGCGTCGGCCGCTACGCCGGCCTGCTCGGGCCGCCCGGGCTGGGGCTGCGCCTTGCCGGACTGTGCGACGAGCGCGAACAGCCCTTCTACGACCGCGGTCTCGAACGGGCCCGTGCGCCCCGCCAAGGGGTCTTCGTGTGTGTGACGGACCTGGAGGACGAACTCATCCGCGCGTTGGGCGTGCCACGGGTCGAGAGGATCGTCCAGGCCGAGGGCGACCTCCAGGCCTGGCGGATCTTCGAACGCCAACCCGCGCAGCAGGGCCGGTCCCCGCAACAGCAGATGCGGCGCTTCCTCGGCACGAAGCGAGGCCGCAAGATCCGCTACGGCCGTCTCCTCGTCGAGGCCCTCGAACCGGGGCAGGTGCCCGCTCCCCTCGACCGTCTGCTGGCGAGCCTGTGACCACATCTCGGGCACGCGGCGGCTGCTGACGGATCGTCCGCCCGGGCGGCAACCGTGACCATCCGGCACCAATGTCCGCGGTGCACACCGGCAAGGCATCTCGACTAGCCGACCCGAAACTGGCACCGTAAATCGGCATGAATATGACCAAATCGGGGCAATCAGCGTTCTCGGTGCGCTGGCGGCTCGTGCTGGCCAGCACCACCATGCTCTTCGTCGAGCTGGCGCTGATCAGATGGGCGGGCGCCAATGTCGTCCACCTCAGCTACTTCTCGAACTTCATCCTGCTGGGATCGTTCCTCGGCATCGGGATCGGGTTCCTGATCCCGGCCGGGCGTGGGCAGTGGCTCAAACGCTGGACACCGATTCCGCTCGCCCTGCTCGTCATCTTCGTGCGGGCGTACCCCGTGCAGGTGCGTCAGAGCAGCAGCGAGGTCATCTACTTCACCGCCGTGAAGACCACCGGCCTGCCCCAGTGGGTGACGCTGCCGGCCATCTTCCTGCTGACCGCGGTGATCATGGCCGGGATCGGGAAGATCACCGCCGACCTCTTCCGTCAGCTGCCCTCGCTGGACGCCTACCGCTACGACCTGATCGGCAGCATCACCGGTTCGGTGTCGTTCGCCGCACTGTCCTGGCTCCGTGCCCCGTCGGTCGTGTGGGGCATCCTCGCCGCCGTGGCCCTGCTGGTCCTGGGCGGGCGCCGCAACACGCTGTTGTACGGCATTCCGCTCACCGCGATGGTCGCCGCGCTGTTCCTGGAGTCGACGGCGGCGGGCGTCTCCTGGTCGCCGTACTACAAGATCGAGCTCAAGGCGTCGCCGACCGCCACCCGGACGTACTACATCTCCGCCAACGGCGTCCCGCACCAGAGCACCGCGCCGCTGCCGGTGCTGATGCGGGAGAACTCGCCCTATCGGCAGGCCTACGAGCAGACGCCCCGCAACCCGCACAAGCGCGTGCTGGTCATCGGGGCCGGAAACGGCAACGACGTCGCGGTCGCGCTGGCGCACGGCGCGGAGCGGGTGGACGCGGTCGAGATCGATCCCCGCCTTCAGGAGATCGGCGCGCAGCTGCATCCCGCCCGGCCGTACGACGATCCCCGGGTGCACGTCCACATCGACGACGGACGGGCGTTCCTGGAGCGGACGAACGCCAAGTACGACCTGATCATCCTGGCGCTTCCGGACTCGCTGACGCTGGTGTCGGGCGCGAGCAATCTGCGGCTGGAGAGCTATCTGTTCACGCGGGAGGCGTTCGAGGCGGCCCGGGATCATCTGGCGCCGGACGGCGCGTTCGCGATGTACAACTACTACCGCAAGGCCTGGCTGGTCGACCGCTTCGCCGGTGACCTCGACGACCTCTACGGCCACGCCCCCTGTATGACGACGTTCAAACGGAACGCGGCCGTGCTGGTGGCCGGGATGACGCCCGCCGACCAGTCCTGCCAGCAGATCTGGGAGCCCAGCGGCCCGGTCCCGGCGGCCGCGACCGACGACCACCCCTTCCCGTATCTGCTGCACCGGAGCATCCCCACGCTGTACCTGGGCGCTCTGGGCGCGATCCTGCTGGTGACACTGCTTGCGGTGCGCCTGACCGGGGTGCGGATCCGCAGCACGTTCCGCTACACCGACATGTTCCTGCTGGGTGCGGCCTTCATGCTGCTGGAAACGAAGAACGTGATCGGGTTCGCGCTGTACTTCGGTACGACCTGGCTGGTCAACGCCCTGGTCTTCTTCGGCGTGCTGCTCTCCGTCCTCGCCGCGGTCGAGGTCCGGCGCAGGCTGCGGCGGGTCAACCAACTGCTCCTGCAACTCATGCTCTTCGGCTCGCTCGCCGTGGCCTGGCTCGTTCCGACGCAGGCGGTGCTCTCGCTGCCGCCCGTCGGCCGGCTCGCGGCCGCCATCGCCCTGGCCTTCGCCCCCATCTTCTGCGCCAACCTCATCTTCTCCGACCGCCTCGCGCTGGCCCCCGACCCGACGTCCGCGTTCGGCGCGAACCTGCTGGGCGCGCTGACCGGGGGTGCGCTCGAGTACCTGGCGCTGCTGACGGGCTATCAGGCGCTGTTGCTGGTCGTCGCCTTGCTGTATCTGGGGGCGTGCGTCGCCATGCGCTTCGCCGGGCGCGGGTCGGACGGACAGAGCGCGCACCAGCCGGACGAGACGGTGGCCGTCAAGAGCTAGCCACCAGCCGGAGGAACCCAACGGCCTGCCGTACAACCCCCGCTCCGTGTCGCGTGTCTTCACCGGTGACCGGCACTCGTCGAAGTGCCCTTCCCAACTCGTTCCACGGGGGAACACATGAGCTTGGCCAGCACTCGTAAGCGTCGCGGCACGGCCGCACTTCTCACCGCCTTGATGGCGGCAGGTCTCGGTGCCGCGGGCGCCGGTGCGTCCAGCGCCGGTACCGCCGCACCGCAGACCCGGCAGATCGCCTCGTCCCAGCTCGGTACCGACTACAAGGTCACACTGACCGCGCTGCGTTCGACGCAGGACGAATACGCGGCCTCGGTGCGCCTCCAGGTCTACACACAGTCGAACGGCGCCTGGAAGGAGTCGGACCGCGTGACCGTGGGCGAGGTGGACGGCTGGTTCTGGTACCCGCTGACCGGCTCGGGGGCCGTCTGCGAGTTCTCGACCGCGAGCACCGAACCGGCGCCCCTGACGGTGAGTCTGCTGCTCACACCGTCCCTCGGCTGCTCCGACCCGACCCACCTCGTCATCAAGGAGGGCCGGGTGTACGCGGGCTGACCGGCCCACGCCGTCGCCGGCTCGGACGCCGATACGTGACGTATCGGCGTCCGGGTCAGGTGCGGCGGTACACCAGCCGTCGCAGGACCGCCTCCATCGGCCCCTGCCGCCCGGCGCGTTCCAGTGCGTACGCGCCGGCGACCGTCACCAGCCAGACGCCGACCGCGAAGAGCACCATGGTGGCGCTGGTCAGGTGCTCGCCGAGGCCGAGGCCCCAGGCCGCGAGCAGGGGGGCGAACATCAGCGAGTGGGCGAGGTAGCAGGACAGTGACCGCTTGCCCACCGCCGAAACCGCCACGACGGACTTTTGGCTCCATCCCTTGCCTGTGCCGGAGCGTCGGTGGGTCCACCAGTGGGCGAAGAGCGCGACAGCGGCGACGTAGCCGATCCCGCCGGCGTTCCCGGTGGCGTCGCGCAGGAGGGTGAGCGCCCCTTCCTCGCTCTGTGCGTCGTCCGGCACGTCCAGCGCGCCGACGTGGGCGAGCGCGGCGGGCAGGGCCCCCAGCCAGCCGATCGCGATCCCGCCGACCGCGGTGCGGCGCAACAGGCGCAGATGCCGTCCGGGCTCTTCGAGGACGCGTCGGCGTGCCGCCCAGAAGCCGAGGAGGAACACCAGGTAGCCGCCACCGACGAGTGCCAACGGGGCTGCGACGAACGTGACGAACAGGCCGGACGTCAGCCGGGTGCCGACCGCCGCGAGGAAGCTCTCCTCCCCCGCCGCGTAAGCCACGAACCCCGGCTCCGCCGACGCGTCCCCCATGGACCCCAACTCGCCCCGCAGCAAGGCCGTGACCACGGGCAACGCCGAGATCAGCAGCAGTTGTACGGCCGCGATGCCGATCCACCACTTCAGCGCGCGCTCGCTGCGCCTGACGAAGAGCCAGCCCAGGACCAGGCTCAGTACGCCGTAGTAGCCCACGATGTCACCGGCCATCAGCAGGGTGGCGTGCGCGAGCCCGATGACGATCAGCCACAGGCTGCGGCGGCGCAGGATCCCGACCGCGGCGCGCCCGGTGGCCCCGGCCTCGACCTGCCGCAGGTAGAGCTGCGTCATGCCGTACCCGAAGAGGAACGCGAAGAGCGGGTACACCCGCAGGTCCAGCACGGTGATCATGGTGAACTGCGCCGCCCGGTCCGCCCAGGAACCGTCGACCGGCTGCCACCCCGAGGGGCCGCGGCGAGCCGCCCAGAGGTGAAATGCCGTGTTCGACACGACGATCAGCAAGAGCATGACGCCCCGCGCGACGTCGGGTGCGAGCGCTCGCTCCGTACCGCGCACGGCCCCGCGCGGCGGCCGGTTCTTCGCGGCGCGCTCGACGGCCCCGGCGCTGTCGGCGGCTCCCGTGCCGTCGGGGGCTCCCGTGCCGTCGGGGGCTCCTGCGCTGTCTGCGGTGTCTGCGGTGTCGGTCGTCGTCACACCACCACGCTAGGAAGGCGGCCGGTGCCGGGACATCCGCCTTCGGTCTCGGCGGGGGCGACCAAAGTATGGAGCCCGCGTACCAACGGAACCCGGGGAAAATTCGTCCAAGACAGGACGCCCCGGCGTCGGCGACCGTGGAGGCATGCGCAGCAACTACGGTGCTCCGACGTCATCACCTCGCCTCCTCTCACCGTGACCGTGGGACACGGTTCCGGTCGCCTCGTTCAGCAGTCTCACACCGGGTCCCGTGGCCTGCCCGGCGGCCGGGGCGGGCGGGGGAGCAGGGGGCTCGGCGGGGCCCGGCCACTGCGCCGTACGGATGGAGGACGGTTCGGCGGCCCGGATGATCGGTCGAAACGGCATCGCCGACGACCGAATCCGGGTTAATCCGTTGGCGCGTGTCGAACTGAGGTCCCAGGCTGTGCCTGTGTCAGAACTCAAGTACCGGATCCGCGCCCACCACACCGACTCCACCATCACCGTCTACCAGGCCTACGCCCCGGAGATCGGCCTGCCCGCAGCCGCTGAGGGCCGGTTCCCGGCGGCCTGGAAACGTGACCGGATGACGTGGATCAAGCCGTCGTTCCTCTGGATGATGTACCGCTGCGGGTGGGCCACCAAGGAGGGCCAGGAGACCGTCCTCGCCGTCGAGATCGCCCGCGAGGGCTTCGAGTGGGCGTTGCGGCAGGCGTGCCTGTCCCACTACGAGCGCGCACTGCACGCCGACCCAGCCGAGTGGAAGCGGCAGATGAAGCAGGCTCCGGCCCGTGTCCAATGGGACCCCGAACGGGACGTGCGGCTGCGGCCCCTTGACCACCGCTCGCTGCAGCTCGGGCTCTCCGGCGAGGCCGCGCGCCGCTACGCGGACGAGTGGACGGTCTCCCTCACCGACGTCACGCCCCTCGCACACGAGATCCACCGGCATGTGCGGGCCGGCGACCTGGACGCCGCACAGCGGCTTCTCCCCCAGGAATCCGCCTACCCCACGCCCGACGGACTCTTGGACCACCTGCGCCCATGAGCCCTCCCCGGGGACGCCATGACCTCGGAGGTAATCGACGCCTCTCCCCTCCCCCGGGCAGGATCGAGCGCACCGTCACCGACGCCGGACCCGATTCCGGCGCGGTACGGGAAGCCCCGGGACCCGCCCGCAGCCGCGAGGAGAGCGTCATGTCCGTCAAGTCCGCCCCGTCCACGGCCGGTTCGGCGTCGGACGCGGTGTCCGTCGCCGAGGTCACCCGCTCCGTCGTGCAGGAGTTCCTCGCCGCCCGACTGGCCGGTGACACCGGGCGGCTCGTCGCGCTCTTCGCCGAGGAGGTCGACTGGCTGCTCGCGGAGAACCCCGGCGTCCCGTGGATCCGGCCACGGTCCACCGCCGCCGAATGCGCCGCCCAGTTCACGGAGTTGACGGAGCACACGGTCCCCGAGGACGCGCGTGCCTCCGTCGACACCTTTCTCGTCGACGGCACCGACGCCGTGCTGATGGGGCACTTGTCCGGGACGGTACGGGCCACGGGCAAGGGGTTCGAAGGGCCGTTCGCGCTGCACCTCACCGTCGAGGACGGCCGGATCACCCGGCATCACCTGTACGAGAACAGCCTGTCGATCGCCCAGGCCTGCGCCCCGTGACGGCGCGCGCCCCGTGACGGCACGCCCCGTGACGGCGCGCCTCAGGGCGGGGTGCCGTCGCTCATGGCCCGCAGGTCGGCCCGCAGGGTGACGAGCCAGTTCTCCACGTCCGTCAGGGCCGGCAGCAGCGGCAGGACCGGGGCCTCCGGGGAGGGGGCGGTTGTGTACGGGATGTGCAGCGGGGGCATCCGGACGCCGCTGGGAGGGAAGTCGGCCGCGCGGGTGGCGGCGTTGGCCGTCGACTCCGCCGCCTCGCGGGCCCAGCCTGCCAGGGCGTCGGGCACCTCCCGGTCGAGGTCGCGCGCCGCGATGCGCGGCAGCCAGTTGGCGCCGACCAGGGTGTGGATGGCGAAGTTGAGGGCGGCCGGCCAGTCGGGGGCGTCGTCGTGGCGGGTCGCGGGTTCGCTGCGGTACTGGGCGTAGGCCGCCTCGGCGAGCCGCAACCGGTGCCGGGTCTCCCAACGGATCCCCTCGCTCTCCCCGGGGCCTTCCGTGTGCGCCGACGACGCCTGCGGGGCAGCGGCGGGCAGGGTGGCCGCCACCGTGGCCGGGATGAGGGGCGCGGCCTCCCGGAGCAGCGCGGTCATGCCTCGCCTGACCTCGGTGGCCGCTCCGGCCGGCCAGGCCAGGACCCCGCAGAGCAGGCCGATGCAGGAGCCGGTGAGGACGTCCACGACCCGGACCTCGCCGATCCGCCAGGTGACCGGCGCGAGCTGGGCGAAGGCGGTGGAGACGACGAGTGTGAACAGCCCTTGGGCCCAGGCGATGCCGGCGATCGGTCCCACGGTGAAGGCCAGCAGCATGACGGGGACCATCAGCGCGGCGTAGACGTCGGTCGCCTCGCCCGCCCAGAGGATCAGCGCTCCCGCCGTCAGCGCTCCCGCCAACGTGCCGATCCCCGCCAGGCGCACCGCGGAGAGAGTGGCTCCGGCCGTGGTGCGTCCGAGGGTCAGCACGGCGAGCAGCACCCAGAAGCCGTGGGCGAGGTCCAGCGAACCGGCGACGAGACGGGCGACGCCGAGCCCGAGGGCCGTGCGCACGGCGTTCTGGAACACGACCGAGCGCAGGGTCAGGTTCCCGGTGAGCCGCCGCAGCCACAGGTGGACGGCGGCCGGCTCGGCGTACCAGAGCTGTTCGCTCGGCAGGCCGCGGACACCGCGTCTGCCCCCGATCGCGATGGACAGGGCGGCCCGCGCGGTCACGGTCGAGGCCGCTTCGGCGAGGACGGCCGACTGGCGGCGCAGGGTGTGGGACGACGGCGGGTCGCGGGCGAGCGTGGCGCGGGCGCGAGCGGTGAGGAACTGCTCGACCACCTCCTCCAGTGCCTCGGGCCCCGCGACGGGGCGTCGGCCGCGCAGGTTCGCCGCCATGGCGAGGCACTCCGCCGTGATCGCGGCCAGCAGCGGCGCCGACACGGGGTCCACGGGGGACTTCGGGGGCGTACCCCCGGGGGCGCTCGTGGACTGCTCGGCGGCGCGGGCCAGCTGGTCGAGGAGGCGCCGGGTGGCGCCGCCGGTATGTGCCAGGGCGCGGTCGGTGCGTCCCGCTCCGGTCGGTCGTACGGCGGGCGGCAGCCGCGAGAGCCGCAGGGCCTGACCGGCGGCCCGCAGCTCGGCGGCGCGGCCGGGTTCGGCCGCGCCGCCGTGCGCCGAGGCTCGCGCCGCGCGGGCCGCGACCTCCAGGGCCGAAGCGAGCCGCTCGCGGTAGGAGACGTCCGGGGGCGCGGGCAGCACCAGCAGTTCGCAGAGCACCAGGAGGGCGCCGCCGAGGAGCAGGCCGGCCAGCCGTTGAGGAAGGGTGTCGGGCGCGTACGGCGGGAAGCAGGCCAGGATGTAGAACAGCTGGAGTCCGGGGGCGGCGCCGGCCGGGGCCGGGCCGCAGGCCGCGCCGAAGGACATCACGAAGCCCACCAGGACCATCCCCGCGACCGCGGGTGCGGTGGCCACGGCGAGGGCGGTGCCGAGCCCGGTCAGGGCCATGGCGACCGGCAGGGCGCGCAGGACGACGCGTGCGCGGTCCCGGCCCGAGCCGGGCAGTGGGGAGAGGATGCCGAGCGCGATCGGGGTGAAGAGGGCGTACAACGCCACGGCGGGCTCGTCCAGGGCGTACACGGCCGGGTAGAAGCCGACGCCGGCCGCGACGGTGATCCGTACCGCACGGCGGGCGGCCTGCACATGGTCGGGTGGCGAGGGCCGGTGCGGCATGGTGCTCCTTCCCGCGGCCCCGCCCCGGGGAGCATCCCACCGCCGTCCTTCCATTGTCCGCAGCCGCACGCCGGCGGCAGCTGGGCGAGCCATGGCGGCGGACGCGTGGCCGGGCCGTACCGTGACAGGGAGCGCTGCCCGGCTCCTCCCGCGCACCCGCGCACCCGCGTCCCCTCGCACCCCTCCGCCGATCCGGGAGGTGGCCCCGCTGCACACCCCGCTCTCCGTCGTCTTCGCGCTCTGCGCGGCCCTCAGCAACGCCGTCGCGACGGTGCTCCAGCGCAAGGCGGCGCTCACCGTGCCGCGCTCCGAGGGACTGCGGGCCGGGCTGATGCTCGACCTCCTACGCCGGCCCGTCTGGCTGGCCGGCATCCTCGCGGTGATCGCCGCCGCCGTCTGCCAGGCGCTGGCGCTCGCCACCGGGCCGCTGACGATCGTGCAGCCGTTGTTCGTGCTGGAGCTGCCGCTCACCCTCGTCGTCGCCTCGCTGCTGATGAAACGGCATCTGCCGGGCACGGGCTGGCTGGCCGTGACGGTGGTGGTGGCCGGGCTGGCGGTCGCGCTCTTCGCCGCGTCCCCCACCGGCAACCGCACCCATGTGGCGCTGGACCGCTGGGTCCCCGCGCTCGCCGTGTGTATGGGGCTGGTCGTCGCCCTCGCCGTGGCCGCCCTGCGGCGCCCGGAGGGACGCGCCCGGGCGGCGTGTCTGGGCGCCGCGACGGCGATCAGTTACGCGGTGACCGCGGCCCTGATGAAGGCCGCCACGCACATCCTCGAGGAGCAGGGGGTCGCGGGGTTCTTCTTCGCGTGGCAGACGTACGCGTTCGCCGCGACCGGGGTGTGCGCGCTGTTCCTGCTGGAGAACGCGATGCAGGCCGGCCCGCTGGTCGCCTCGCAGCCCGCGCTCACCCTCGGCGACGCACTGGTGAGCCTCGCCCTCGGCATCACCCTGTACGAGGAGGAGATCCGCTCGGGGTGGTGGCTGCTGCCCCAGCTGTTCGGTGTCGCCCTGATCGCCGCCGGGGTGCTGGCCCTGTCGCGGATCCCGCTGACGCAGGCGCTGGTGGCGCCGGAGGAGGAGCCCCGCAGGGGGTAGCGGGCGCCGGCGTGACGTGGCGACGCGATGTCCCTAGGCCCTGTCGTCAAATTCCCGCCTGCCGCACGACGCCATGCACGCTCCCCCACTGCCTTGAAGGCGTGGGAGGTGCCCCCACGACGCCGCGCGGCCCGCCCTCCGGGCGGACGACGGGAATTTGACGACAGGGCCTAGCCCACCCGGGTCCTCTGCACCGCCAGGACGCCGGCGTGGCGGTGCGTCCCGTGGCCGCCGCCTGTTCGATGGGCCATGTTGCTGACCGTCGAGCCGATCGGCACCGGGCGGATGCGAAGGGGGCCCGCGGTGGGTGAGCTGTTCATCGACGGCGAGTGGACACCGGCGGCGGCGGGTGGGCGGCGGGAGGTGGTCAACCCGTACGACGCCTCGGTCGTCACCGGTGTCGACGAGGCCGACGCCTCCGACGTGGACCGCGCGGTGCGTGCCGCGCGGCGTGCCTTCGTCGAGGAGGACTGGGCGAACGCTCCTTCCCGTCGGCGTGCCGACCTTCTGCTGCGCGTCCGGGACCTGCTGCTGCGGGACAGGGAGGACATCGCCCGCACCGAGACCCTCGACACCGGGAAGACGCTGACCGAGTCCCGTATCGACGTGGAGGACGTGGCGAACGCCTTCCGCTACTTCGCCGAGCTCGCGGGCAAGGACGGCGGCCGGGTCGTGGACGTCGGGCCGGACGTCCTGAGCCGGGTCGTCTACCAGCCGGTCGGCGTCTGCGCGCTCATCGCGCCCTGGAACTACCCGCTGTTGCAGGCCTCCTGGAAGGTCGCCCCGGCGCTCGCGGCCGGCAACACCTTCGTGCTCAAGCCGAGCGAGACCACCCCGCTCACCACGATCGCCATGATCCGGCTGATCGAGGAGGCCGGCGCACCGCCCGGCGTCGCCAACCTGGTGCTGGGTTCCGGGGCGACGGTCGGCGCTGCCCTGACCGCTCACCCCGACGTCGACCTGGTGTCCTTCACCGGCGGTCTGAACACCGGGCGCGCCATCATGGCCAGCGCCTCGGAGGGGCCGCGGAACATCGCCCTGGAACTCGGCGGGAAGAACCCCAACATCGTGTTCGCGGACGCCGACTTCGACGCCGCCGTGGACTACGCGCTGGACGCGGCCTTCCTGCATTCGGGGCAGGTCTGTTCGGCCGGTTCGCGGCTGCTCGTCGAGGACTCCCTGCACGACCGTTCGTCGAGGCGTACGCCGGCCGCGCCCGGGCGATCCGGCTCGGCAACGGCCTGGAGGAGGGCACGGAGAGCGGTCCGCTCAGCTCCGCCGAGCACCGCGAGAAGGTCGAGCGGTACATCGCCATCGGCCGCGAGGAGGGCGCCCGGCTCGTCACCGGCGGCGTCCGGCCCGACGACCCGGCGCTGAGCCGTGGCTTCTTCCTGCTGCCGACGATCTTCGCCGACTGCGACCGGTCCATGCGCATCGTCCAGGAGGAGGTCTTCGGCCCGGTCGTCACCGTCGAGCGTTTCCGCTCCGGGGACGAGGCGGTGGAACTGGCCAACGACACCCGCTACGGCCTGGCCGGCGGCGTGTGGACGTCCGACGCGAGCCGCGCCCAGCGCGTCGCCCAGCGACTGCGGCACGGGACTGTGTGGATCAACGACTTCCACCCTTACGTCCCGCAGGCCGAGTGGGGCGGATTCGGCCGCTCCGGCGTCGGGCGCGAGCTCGGCCCCACGGGGCTGCGTGAGTACCAGGAGGCCAAGCACATCTACCAGAACCTCTCCCCCGCCCCCTCCGGCTGGTTCAAGGGCTGACCAGAGCTGTCCGCAGACCTCCACAGCGTCCGCCCGTGGCACGACGACCACCGAGGAAAGGCACCGCATGGCCACCACTCCCGCGCACGACGCAGAGTCCGCCTACGACTACGTCATCGTCGGCGGCGGCACCGCCGGCTGTGTGCTCGCCGCCCGGCTGAGCGAGGACCCCGACTGCCGCGTCTGCGTCGTCGAGGGCGGCCCCAGCGATGTCGGCGACGAGCGCATCCTGCGTCTGCGCAACTGGATCAACCTGCTGGGCTCGGAGTTCGACTACGGGTACACCACCGTCGAGCAGCCGCGCGGCAACTCGCACATTCTGCACTCACGCGCGCGCGTGCTCGGCGGCTGCTCCTCGCACAACACGCTGATCAGCTTCCTGCCGCTGCCGCAGGACCTCGACGACTGGGTGGTCCGGGGCTGTTCCGGCTGGGACCCGGCACAGATCCTCCCCTACCGCGACCGGCTGCTCACGCAGATCGTCCCGGTCGCCGAGGCCGACCGCAATCCGATCGCCAAGGACTTCGTCACCGCGGCCGCCCGTGCGCTCGGCGTCCCCGTCGTCGACGACTTCAACGCCCGACCCTTCACCGACGGCACCGGCTTCTTCTCACTGGCCTACCAACCGGAGGGCAACCTGCGTTCCTCGGCGTCCGTCGCCTACCTCCACCCCGCCCTGGAGAGGCCCAACCTCACCCTGCTCCTGGAGACCTGGGCCCACCGGCTGCTCACCGACGAGTCGGGGCGGCTGACCCGTGTGGTCGTCCGCGACGGCGACGGCCGGCCCGCCACCGTGCGTGCCGAGCGCGAACTTCTGCTGTGCGCGGGCGCCATCGACACTCCGCGGCTGCTGATGCTCTCCGGTATCGGTCCGGCCGACGAGCTGCGCGCCCTGGGCATCGAGGTAAGGGCCGACCTTCCCGGCGTGGGCGAGAACCTATTGGACCACCCGGAGTCGGTGATCGTCTGGGAGACGGCCGGTCCGCTGCCGCCCAACTCCGCGATGGACTCGGACGCCGGCCTGTTCCTGCGTCGCGACACGCGCCAGCCGCGCCCCGACCTGATGTTCTACTTCTACCAGGTGCCCTTCACCGTCAACACCGAACGTCTGGGCTACCCCGTGCCGCAGTACGGAGTGTGTATGACGCCGAACGTGCCGCGGGCCCGCTCCACCGGCCGGATGTGGCTGCGCAGCGCCGACCCGGCCGAACACCCGGCCCTGGACTTCCGGTACTTCACCGACCCCGACGGCCACGACGAGCGCACCATCGTGGAGGGGCTGCGGGTCGCCCGCGAGGTCGCCGCGACCGACCCGCTGCGCGACTGGCTCCTCCGGGAGGTCGCGCCCGGGCCGGACGTCGTCACCGACGCGGACCTGTCGGAGTACGGACGGCGTGCCGCGCACACCGTCTACCATCCGGCGGGCACCTGCCGCATGGGCGCCCCGGACGACCACATGGCCGTCTGCGACCCGGAGTTGAGGCTGCGAGGCGTCGACGGCGTACGTATCGTCGACGCGTCGGTGTTCCCGACGATGCCCACCATCAACCCGATGGTGACGGTCCTGCTCGCCGCCGAACGCGCCGCCGACCTGATCACCGGCCGCCCCGGGCCCGCGGATCGGGGGGCCGCGCAGTGACCGGTCCGCAGCCTCCCGCACCGGCGTCCGGCGCCCCCGGCGGGGAACCCGGCTCGGAGTTCCGCAAGGACATGGGCCCGTGGGCGAACTTCGCCCTCGGCTTCACCTACCTCTCCCCGGTGGTGAGCACCTACACCCTCTTCGGCACGGCGCTCGCCGAGGGCGGACCACCGATGATCTGGGCGTTCGTGCTCGCGGGCTGCGGCCAGTTCCTGGTCGCGCTGATCTTCGGCGAGGTCGTCGCGCAGTACCCCATCGCCGGCGGTGTCTACCCCTGGGCCCGGCGGCTGTGGGGCAAACGCTGGGCGTGGATGACCGGCTGGGTGTACATGTGGGCGCTGCTGGTGACCATCACCTCGGTCGCCTACGGCGCCGGGCCCTACATCGCCATCCTCTTCGGCTTCAAGACCTCCGTGCACAACACCGTGCTGTGCACGGCGGTGCTCATCGTGGTCGCCGTCCTCATCAACTACATGGGCACCAAGGCCTTGTCGGTGTACGTGTCGAGGAGCGAGAGCGCGGCGGCCCGGACGTCGGCCGATGGGGTCCGGTCCGCGGTCCGCCGTAGGCCGGGCAGCGCTTCGGCGAGGCCGATCAGCGCGTTGTGCGTCTTCCAGACGGTGTGCGGGTCGGCGGCGAGGTGGGCGACCAACGCCCGGGCCACGGAACGGCGTTCCCAGGGGCGGAGTCCGTGGTCAACCAGCGCTTCCAGACCGTCCACCGCGCCCGCGCGCACCTGGCCGTCGCCGTCGTCCAGCAGGGGAAGCAGCAGCCATACGGCGTCCCATCGGCCCGCCTGCCCGATGGCTTTCGCGACCGCCGCACGCGTACGGCCGGGCAGCGCGGGGTCGTTGGCGGCGGTGCGCAGGACCCCGGCGGCGGCCCGGGTCCCGGCGGCTCCCAGCGCGTACGCGGCGGAGGTGCCGGCGGCGGCATCGCCGAGCCATCGTGTCGCGGGCCCGGTCACGCGTTCCTCTCCGCGCCGACCGAGGCCACCCAGCAGCGCGGCCGCGACGTTCGCGTCCCGTTCCGTCTCCAGTGCCCCGATCAGGGCGTCCCGCGTCCGCGTGGCCTCGACGTCGAACAACCGGGCGGCCACCGCGATCCGCACCTCGGCGGACACGGCGTGGAGCCCCGTGACCAGTGCGTCGTGGAGGCGCTCGGCCACTTCCCGGGAAGCAGTTCGAGAGCCCGTACGCGAGCGGCGTCCGCGCCCTGCTCGGCCGTACGCAGCACCTCGGCGCTGACGGCCGGGTCGTCCAGGAGGCGGTACAGCAGAACGCGGGCGCGTCCCCACACGGCTGGGTCCTCGTCGCCCAACAGGGCCACCAGCGCGGGAGCGTGCCCCGGCAGGCCCAGGGCTCCCAGACCGTCGAGGGCGTTGATCCGCAGGTGCCGGTCAGGGTCGCGGAGCAGACGTGCGTAGGCGTCCACGGTGGCCGGGCCGTCGAGCCCGAGCCGGATCGCGGCGCGCGAGGCGCGGCGCCGGACCCACGGGTCCTCGTCGCCCATCAGAGCGGGCAGCGCCGCACGGCCCGCCTCGGCGACCCCGAGTCGGCCGAGGCCCGCGGCCACGGCCTCACGCACCTCGGGCGCACGGTCGTCGGCCGCTGTGACGAGCACCCACGCGTGCTCGTCCCGTCCGGCCCTGCCGAGCCCTTTGGCCGCGGCCGCTCGCCGCCAGGTGTCGCCGTCCTTCAACTCCCGCAGGAAGAAGGCGATCTGCTGTTCCGATCCCATGAACACCCCGACGAATTGGACTGGTGAGTCGGCCGGAGGTTGTACCGGAGCAGATCCGTGGGCGCGTTGACGTAAGAAGCAGACCGCGAACTCCATATTCCTGCCCGATTCCGGGCAGGAATATGGAGTTTCGATGTCTGGGGGACCTAGGGTGATCGCTCGTGATCACCCGCTTCGGCGTCCTCGTCCGAGCGGGCCGCTTCAGCATCACCCGGGCGAAAGGGGCAACACATGCGCTCGCTTCCCACCGACGCGGAGGCCGTGGTCTTCGACTGCGACGGTCTCCTGGTCAACACCGAAGACTGCTGGACCGTGGCGGAAACGGCGATCTTCGCCGGACACGGCCTGCCCTTCGGCCCCGTACAGAAGGCCCTGGTCCTCGGCCGCACCCTGGAAGCCGCGGGGCAGGCCATGGCCGACCACTTCGGGCGGCCCGGCGCCGCCGCGGAGATCTGTGCCGAACTCGTCGAAAGGGTGCGCGGCGAGCTCGCCCGGGGCGCCACGGCCCTTCCCGGAGCAGTGGAGTTGGTGCGCGCCTGCCGGACGCGTGTCCCCATAGCGGTGGCCAGCAACAGCCCACGCGAGCTCCTGGACCTCGCCCTCGAATCGGCCGGGCTCATGGACTGCTTCACCCACACGTTCGCCGCCGACGAGGTGCGCTCCCCCAAGCCCGCACCGGACCTCTACCTCACGGCCTGCGCCGCACTCGGCGCCGCCCCGAACCGCTCCGTCGCCTTCGAGGACTCGGCCACCGGCATCACCTCCGCACGCACCGCCGGCCTCCACGTGGCCGTCGTCCCGTCCCTCCCCGGGAGCGACCTCGACCACGACTGGCTGGGCACCAGCCTGGCCGATCCCCAGCTGCTGGGCTGGGCGAGGGGGCTGGGCCGCCGGGACTCCCTGGCCCGCCGGCCACTCGCACCGAGGCTTGCGTGACATGCTGGGTAGACGACTGGACCCGGGCGCACCCAGAGGTGGAGGACGCGATGGACTGGGCTCGGTTCGCGGAGGACATGGCGGCGATGGCGCGGGACCTTCTCGCCCAGGAGTCCGTCGATGCCACCCTGGAACGGATCACCCGCTCGGCGACGGAGCTGGTGGAGGGCTGTGACGCGGCCGGCATCCTGGTCCTGACCGGCGAGAAGGTCCATACGCTGGCCCCCAGCGACGAACTGGTCACGGCGAGTGACCAGCTTCAGGAGCGGTTGAGGGAGGGGCCCTGCTTCGACGCCGCCCGTACCAAGGAGGGCGAGCGGGTCTTCCGTATTCCGGACTTCACCCGGGAGCAGCCGCGCTGGCCGGCCTTCGCCCCGCAGGCCAACCAGCTCGGGGTGGGCAGCATGATGGGTTTCCTGCTGTACACCGCGGACGAGGAACTCGGGGCCCTGAACGTCTACTCCCGCAAGCCGGGCGCGTTCACCGAGGTCAGCGAGCTGGCCGGCTGGCTGCTGGCCTCCCACGCCGCCGTCGCCTTCTCCAGCGCCCGCACCCACTCCCAGATGGAACGGGCGGTCGCCACCCGCCACATCATCGGCGAGGCCATGGGCATCCTCATGGGCAGCCACCACCTCACCGAGCAGCAGGCGTTCGACACGCTGCGCCGGTACTCGCAGGAGAACAACGTCAAGCTCCGTGAGGTCGCCCGCCGGATCTGTGAGTACGGCAGCCTGTCATGGCCCGCGGGCGGCTCCCCCAGCTCGTGGTCTGAACCAGAGGAGCCTGGCCGGGCCGGCCCCCAAGGGGAACGCAGCTCAGCCCGGCCTAACCGCCAAGTCCCCAGCCTCACGGGTTTCACGCGGTCCGACCGCAGGCATTGTCGGCTCCCGGACCGTGCCTCAGCCGTGAGGTGGCTGTCAGCGACGTCTCACCAGGGCGCGCCGGCCCGCTTCTCGGAGGACGAGGTCGGCGGTCTCCTCGGCGGTGAGGGCCGCGCTGTCCGGCCACCATCCGGCGTCGCCGAGCTCGCGCCGCATCCCGGCTTCGAGATCCTCGTAGCCGTCGAAGGCGAACTGCTCGGAGAGGAAGAAGTCCAGCTGCTCTCGGTCGGGGCTCACCCAGTCGATCACGGGGGTGAAGCCCGCGTCGGAGAAGTGTCCGCCAGGCTGCACAGGTTGCGGTTGCAGAGCTCCACCTGCCGCGCCGCCTCCTCGGCGGGTTCCCCGAGGGGCCCGACGCGACCGCTGACGATCAGCCTGCCGACGAGGGCCGGGCCGAGTGCGGCAGGCGTTCGGTGAGGAGCCGGGTCCCCGTCGGCTTCCCCGGCGATCCGCCCGCTGGTCACCGTGCAGAAGGACGTCATGGAGCACCACGGGCAGAAGCTCTTCTACTTCACCGACGCCGACGGCTACGTCATCGCCGTCACACAGAAACAGACCTGGTAGCCCCGCGGCAGAGCCGCACGAATGAAAGCCGCTACTCGGACGGAGGTCTCGGGTGCGGTTCGGCCACGGAGTCGGCCGGCGCTCCCCGAGGATCTTGGTCGTCCGTTCGTGACCGACCCTGACGAGGAGCGGAAGTATGTCCCATCGCCCTGCCCGACCCGTGCCGCGTTCCCGCCTGATCACCTGGTGGGCGACGATCGGGGCCGTCACGGCTCTGGCACTCGGTCTCCCGGGCACCGCGGGCGCGGCTGCCGGCCCGATCCCGCCCCCGGGGGCCGTCGCCGCCCCCGCGGCCCTCATCCGGGGAACCCTCCAGCCGGACACCCCGCCGCCGGGCGCCAACGACTGGACGTGCCGGCCGACCGCCGCGCACCCCCGGCCCGTCGTCCTGCTGCACGCGACCCTGACGAACGCTCACATGAACTGGGGCATGCTGTCGCCCCAGCTCAAGGACGAGGGTTACTGCGTCTTCGCGCCGAACTACGGCGGCAAACCGGGAGTTCCGTTCAAGGCGACCGGCCATGTCCCCGACTCGGCCCGCGAGATCGCCCGCTTCGTCGACCGGGTGCTCAAGGCGACCGGTGCCCGGCAGGTCGACCTGGTGGGGCACTCCCAGGGCGGCGGCGTACTGCCCCGCTGGTACCTGCGCTTCGAAGGCGGTACCAACCCGGCGAAGCCGTCGCGCAACAAAGTACGCAGGCTCGTCGGACTGGCCCCGTCCAACCACGGCGCCTCCGTGTCCGGTCTGGGCACCCTCACCACCGCGCTCGGCCTCAACGCGACCGTGTCCGCCGTGGCGGGGCAGGCGTACGCGGACCAGATGGTGGGGTCCGAGGTGAACAGGAAACTGGACCGGGGCGGCGACACCCAGCCGGGCGTCGACTACACGGTCATCGCGACCCGGTACGACGAAGTGGTCACGCCGTACTCCAACCAGTTCCTCACGGCGGGGCCGGGCGCGAAGGTGCGCAACATCACGATCCAGGACGTCTGTCCCCAGGACCTCTCCGAGCACATCTCGATCGCCTACGACTCCAACGCCATGCGGCTCGTACTCAACGCCCTGGATCCCGCGCACGCCGAGCCCGTGGACTGCCGGCTCTCGGCACCCCTGCTGGGCGGCTGAAACGTCGGCCGCTCACCCGGTTCGCGGCGTGCCACACCCCGCCGGTTCGACCTGGGCCCGCCTCTTGTGGAGAATCAAGGTCATGAGCGAGAACGTCTTCTTCAAGGTTTCGGCTGGTGGCAAGGACCTCGGCCGCATTGTCTTCCGGCTGTTCGACGACGTCGTGCCCAAGACGGCACGCAACTTCCGTGAGCTGGCGACCGGTCAGCACGGCTTCGGGTACAAGGGTGCCCCCTTCCACCGGGTCATCCCGGAGTTCATGCTCCAGGGCGGTGACTTCACCAACGGCAACGGCACCGGTGGCAAGAGCATCTACGGTGAGACGTTCGCGGACGAGAACTTCCAGCTGAAGCACGACAGGCCGTTCCTGCTCAGCATGGCCAACGCGGGCCCGGGCACCAACGGCTCGCAGTTCTTCATCACCACCGTGGTGACGCCGTGGCTGGACGGCAAGCACGTCGTCTTCGGCGAGGTCGTCGAGGGCGAGGACGTGGTCAAGGCCGTCGAGGCGCTGGGCACCCGCTCCGGCTCGACGAGCACGAAGATCGTCATCGACGACTGCGGCGTCGTCGTCTGACCCAGCCGTAGCGCATATCCGGTCCACTCAGGTCCGTCAGGCCCGCACCGCGGGGGCCTGACGGACCTGTTCCTTTCCCGTTCCTCTTCCCGGCCGGTCGGCGGGCCGTCCGGGGTCAGTGCGACTCACGGCTCACCTCCGAACCGCTGGATCCGAGCAGGAAGTCGAGGTCGGCGCCGGTGTCGGCCTGGAGGACGTGGTCGACGTAGAGACGTTCCCAGCCGCGCCGCGGACGGGCGTAGGCGTCGACCGTGGCCGCGCTCGGGCTTCTGCGGGCGAGCTCGTCGGCGGGTACGTCGACGTCGATACGGCGGGCCTCGACGTCCAGGACGACGAAGTCCCCGGTGCGGACGAGGGCCAGCGGTCCGCCCGCCGCCGCTTCCGGCGCCACGTGCAGGACGACCGTGCCGTACGCCGTGCCGCTCATCCGGCCGTCGCAGACGCGGACCATGTCACGGACGCCCTGTTCGAGGAGCTTCTTCGGCAGGGGCATGTTGGAGACCTCGGGCATGCCCGGGTAGCCCTTGGGGCCGCAGCCGCGCAGGACGAGGACGGAGTCGGCGTCGATGTCCAGGTCCGGATCGTCGATGCGGGCGTGGAAGTCCTCGATGGAGTCGAAGACGACGGCCCGGCCGCGGTGGCGCAGCAGGTGCGGGGACGCGGCGGCCGGTTTGACGATCGCGCCGTCCGGGGCGAGGTTGCCGCGCAGGACGGCTATACCGCCCTCGGCGACCAGGGGTTCGGTGCGGGTGCGGATGACGTCCGTGTCCCAGATCGGGGCGTCGTCGAGCGCGTCGACCAGGGGTTTGCCGGTGACGGTGAGGGCGTCGGGGTCGAGCAGGTCGCGGACCTCGCGCAGGACGGCGAGCAGGCCTCCGGCACGGTGGAAGTCCTCCATGAGGAAGCGGCCGGCCGGCTGGAGGTCGACCAGGACCGGGACCCGCGAGCCGATGCGGTCGAAGTCGTCGAGGCACAGGTCGACGCCGAGCCGGCCGGCGATGGCCAGGAGGTGGACGACGGCGTTGGTGGAGCCGCCGACGGCGGCCAGGGCGACGATCGCGTTGTGGAAGGACGCCTTGGTGAGGAAGGAGCCGGGCCGCCGGTCGGCGCCCACCATGTCGACGGCCAGGCGGCCGGTGTGGTGCGCGGCCTCCAGCAGCCGGCTCTCGGGTGCCGGGGTCCCGGCCACACCGGGGACGACCGTGCCGAGGGCCTCGGCGACCAGGGCCATCGTGGAGGCGGTGCCCATGGTGTTGCAGTGGCCCCGGCTGCGGATCATCGCCGACTCGGAGCGGGTGAACTGCTCCTGCGAGAGGGTGCCCGCGCGGACCTCCTCCGACAGTCGCCACACGTCGGTGCCGCAGCCGAGGGGCGTTCCGCGGAACGTCCCGGTCAGCATCGGCCCGCCGGGCACGACGACGGCGGGCAGGTCCACCGAGGCGGCGGCCATCAGCAGTGACGGGATGGTCTTGTCACAGCCGCCCAGCAGGACGACGCCGTCGATGGGGTTGGCCCGCAGCATCTCCTCCGTGGCCATCGCGGCCATGTTGCGCCAGAGCATGGCGGTGGGCCGTACGTTCGTCTCGCCGAGCGAGACCACGGGCAGGTCCAGCGGGATGCCGCCCGCCTCGTACACGCCGTCGCGGACCGAGGAGGCGACCTCGTCGAGATGGGCGTTGCAAGGAGTCAGGTCCGAGGCCGTGTTGGCGATGGCGATCTGCGGCCGGCCGGTGAAGGCGTCGGCGGGTACGCCTCTGCGCATCCACGCGCGGTGGATGTAGGCATTGCGGTCCTGACCCTCGTACCAGTGTGCGCTGCGCAGCCTCACCATGGGACCTCTTCCAGCAGTCGGTACGGAGGTCTACAGTCTGGAACGCCATGGAGCATACGCAGCCGCACGGCGGATCGACAGACCCCGGCGACGGCCCGCCAACTGCCGTCGACGGCAACCGTCTTGTGGGCTCGGACCGGGTGATCGCCGTCCTGAAGGAGCTCGCCCGGTATCCCGGCGGTGTGGGGCTGGAGGAGCTGACGCGGGTCGTCGCCAGCCCCAAGCCGACCGTTCACCGGGCGCTCGGTGCGCTGCGGCGGCCCGTACTGGACGCGCTGGCGCGACGGTTCGGCGAGACCGCGCACTGCGCGGTGCTCGACGGCCGCGAGGTCGTCTACCGCGCCAAGGTGGACCCGCCCACCGGCGCCGTCCGGCTGACGTCGGCGATCGGCGGGCGCAACCCCGCGCACACCACCGCCGTCGGAAAACTGCTGCTCGCCCGGCGGCTTTGCACCGTGGAGCAAGTCGAGGCGTGGATCGGCGGCTCCCCGCTGGAGCGTCGTACAGCACGCTCCCTGTGCACGGCCGCCGCGCTGCACCGCGAACTGACGGCCACGCGCGAGAGGGGCTACGGCATCGACGACCAGGAGAACGAGACCGGCGTCAACTGCCTCGCGCTCGCCGTCTATCCCACCTCGCCCACGGTCCCGGCGGGGGCCGTGAGCGTCAGCGCCCTGGCCTACCGGACCCCGCTGGACGCCCTCGTCGACGCCCGTGACGAGATACGCGCCGTACTCGGCCCGCTCGGCGAACCCGGCTCCTGACCTTGGAGAGCGACCGTCGTGTCCTTCATACGCCGCACCGCGGAGGTCGTCTCATGCGCGCGTTCGTCCTGACCGCCCCCGGCGCATACGAGGTCCAGGAGCTTCCGGCGCCGGTGGCCGGGCCCGGTGAGGTCGTCGTCGACGTCGAGCGGGTCGGCGTGTGCGGCACCGACATGGAGTTCTTCACCGGTGCCATGGCCTATCTGCATCAGGGACACTCCCGCTATCCGATGCGGCCGGGGCACGAGTGGGCCGGGCGGGTGGCGGCGGTCGGCGCCGGTGTCGACGCCGGCTGGACCGGACGCCGTGTCATGGGTGACACGATGCTCGGCTGCGGCAGCTGCCGACGCTGTGTCCGGGGCCGTCAGCACGTGTGCGAGCAGCGCCAGGAGGTCGGGATCCGGGGGGCGCGGGCCGGGGCGCTCGCGGAGCAACTCGCGGTACCGGCAAGGTCGTTGCATGCCCTGCCCGACTCGGTCGACGCCGTACTCGGCGCGCTCGTGGAGCCGGGCGGCAACGCCCTGCGCGCGGCCCGGGCGGCCGCCGCCGGGGCCGGGGACCGTGCTCTCGTCCTGGGGCCCGGGACCATCGGCCTCCTGGTCGCGATGTTCCTGCGGGCCACGGGCGCGGAGGTCCATCTCCTGGACCGTGCCGATGCCTCCCCCATGTTCGCCCGGGAACTGGGATTCGAGCACGTGTGGGACGAGCACTCCCTTCCGGATCTGCCCTTCGACGCGGTCGTCGACGCCTCCAACGCGGCCCATCTGCCGCGGAAAGCCCTGGAGTTGGTCGAGCCGTCCGGCCGTCTCGTCTACATCGGGCTGGCCGGCGAGCCGAGCCGGATCGACACCCGTACGCTCGCGCTGAAGGACGTGACGGCGGTGGGCATCCTCTCCGCCTCCCCCGGCCTGGACGCCACCATCCAGGCCTACGCTTGCGGAACGGTCGATCCCCGCCCCCTCGTCGCGGCCACCGTCGGCCTCGACGAGGCCGGCCCCGTCCTCGCGGGCGCGCGACCGGAGGGCGCCGGTCCCGGCCCCAAGGTCCATGTTGACCCCCGGCTCTGATGTCCACGTCCCGCCGACAGGCGTCCGGCACCGGCACCGGCACCGGCACCGGCACCGGCACCGGCACCGGCAGTGAACGTCACCGGACGAACTCAGCCGCCGTCCACGGCTCCCCCGGTCCGACCCGGGTGCGGACGCGATGGCGGAAGACGAGCAGGCTGGCGAGGGTCGCGCCCGCGAACCAGGTCAGCTGGACACCCAGGTCCTGCAGCGGAACCGCGGTGGAGAATCCCGCGGCGGTGCCGGTCTGCATGGCTCCGTACGAGGGCAGCCAACGGACCAGCGGGCTGTCGGCTTCGGAACTCATGACGGGATTCTGCAGCGCGAGATCGATGATGCTGGTCATCACGATGGCGAACATGCCCTCGACTTCTCGCGTCAGCACGGAGCCGAACCCCACGCCGAGGGCGCCGTAGGTCAGGGCGGCGCAGAACAACGCGGCGAACAGCACCAGGGGTTGCCTGGGTGACAGCGTGAGGAACGTGACCGCGGTGGCGTACGCCGAGACCGCCGCGGCTGCCAGGGCGAGAGCGGCCACTTTGGCGAGGACGAGGTGCGGCCAGGGGTAGCCGGCCAACGCCAGGCGCCGGTCGAAACAACTCCGCTCGAAGGTCGCCGCGAACATCATGAACCCCGCGATCAGGGTGACGGCGTTGAGTGCCCCGCTGATCGCGGTCAGCTCGTTCCCCGCAGGCGTCAACCACTGACCGGTGGCCCGCAGACGCACCGGCGACGGCGTCTCAGGCATCGCCAGATACGTCAGGGACGTCCACAGGGGCAGGAAGACGGCGACGAGCGCCAGGGCGAACCGGTTGCGGGCGTGTTCGATCAGCGCGTATCGAGTCGCGGTGACGAGCAGGGCCAGATGACCCGTCACTGGGCGTCCACCGCCCCCGGCCGGAGCAGCCCGCCGCTCAGCGTCCACAACTCGTCCAGGCGCTCGGTGTCATAGGCCAGATGGGAGACGACGAGGATCGAACGGCCGGCATCCCGCAACCGCGCGGCGAGCTCCCAGAATCTGCGGTAGGTGTCCCAGTCGAAGCCCTGATAGGGCTCGTCCAGCAGCAGCACCTGCGGGTCATGCATGAGGGCCAGGGTGAGATTGAGTTTCTGCCGGGTTCCTCCGCTGAGTTCGCCAGCCCTTTCGTCCACATGGGATGCCAACCCCAGGGCGCTCATGATCCCTTCGGCATGGCGGACATGCGTGAGACGAAAAGCCGCCCTGAAGAAATGGAGGTGCTGTCGGACGGTCAGCGCGTCGTTGAGAACCGCGCGCTGAGGGCAGTAGCCGAAACGGCCCCTGTGGTGGACGGTGCCGTGACCCGGCCGGAGTTCACCGGCGAGAATCTTCATCAACGTGGTCTTTCCCGCGCCGTTCTCCCCGACGATTCCGGCGACGACCCCAGGCCGCAAGTGGAGGTCGACGCCGCGTAGGACGGTACGCCGACGGTAGGAGTGACGTACATCCCTGACCTCCACCAAACGCCTCCAGCTTGCTCAGCTCTCCCGTTCGTTTCTCCTCGCATTCACGCATGTCGTCAATGCGGCGCTCGGTGAACCCGCCGGCCGCCTCTGCCCGGAATTCCGCACCGGCGCACGCCTGACGATTATCCGATTCATGGTCCGTCCAGTTTTGTGCCACTGCCCGGTGAGCATGTCATTTCGCGATGCCTCAGGAGGTCACATGGTCGCGCCGGCAACGGCTTCGCAGCAGCTCGACATGACCGCAATCCGACTCACCGTGGAAGACGCCCTCTTCGCATTCCTCCAGCAGAAGGAATCCGGTCCGGACGGCCCCTTGCTGGGAAAGATGTTCGACGTGCTACGGGAATTCCTCGGGGGCGGCGGCAAGCGGGTACGGCCGCTCTACTGCTGTCTCGGCTGGAGTTCGGTGGCGAACGCTCCGATCGACTCCACGGTGCTTCGGGCAGCCGCGGGTCTTGAGCTGTTCCACACGTTCGCCCTCGTGCACGACGACTTGATCGACGGGTCGGAACGCCGGCACGACCGCCCGACCGCTCACCGCGTCTTCGCGGCGCACGGGCCGCAGGAGCGGGCCGCGTGGTTCGGGGAGAGCGCGGCCGTTCTGCTGGGTGACCTGTGCGAGGTCTGGGCGGCCGAACTGCTGGGCGGTCTGGGGGGCGGGGCGGAACAGGCGGTGGTCCGGGGCATTCTGGATCGCATGCGCGGCGAGCTGGTCCTGGGCCAGTACCTCGATCTGCTCGCCTCGGGTGACGACTGCGGCAGTGTGGACAGCGCGCTGCGGGTGATCCACTACAAGACCACGAAGTACACCGTGGAGCGCCCGATGCAGATCGGTGCCGCGCTGGCGGGCGCCGGCCCGGCTCATCTCGACGCCTGTGCCGCCTACGCCAGGCCGCTGGGCGAGGCCTTCCAGATGTACGACGACCTGGAGGACGTGGTCGTGGGCGGCAGCGGAGCGGGCACGGACGGGGGTGATCTGCGGGAGGGCAAGCACACGGTGGTCCTGGCGCTGGCCATGCGGCATGCCCGGCCGGAGGCGGCGGAACGCCTGCGCAAGCTGGTCGGTGACTCCTCCCTGAGCGAGCAGGACCTGGCGGAGGCACGTGCGTTGATCGCCGCGACGGGAGCGCCGGACATGGTCAAACGGATGGTCCTGGAACGCCGTCAACAGGCCCTGACCATTCTGGAAGGCGCTCCCTTCCACCCTGTCGCCAAGGAGGCCCTCAGACGGCTCACGGACCTCGCCGTGCCCGGGGTCCGGCAGTGGTGAGGCCCCTGGTGGCCGAGGCGGGCGAGCAGGTGGAGCTGGAGCAGGTGGAGCAGGTCGACACCGACGATCGTGTGCTGCGGATCGTGCGGCGTGACGACGCGGTGCGCGAGGGCTGGCTGCACCGCGTGGCCGGTGTGGTGTGCCGGGACGCCCAGGGCCGGGTTCTGGTCAACCGGCGGTCGGCGGACGTCCCTTGGTTCGCGGGCAAGTACGCGCCACTGATCGCCGGAGCGGTGCGGCCCGGGGAGAGCTACGCGCATGCCGCGAGCCGTGAGCTGCGTGAAGAACTCGGTGTCCGGGCCTCGGTGCGGCACTTGTTCAAGTTCATCTGCTCAGGCGCCGTCGGCCCGTACTGGTTCGGGATTCATGAGGCGGTGCTGACCGACGCCGTGGTGCCGGACTCGCGGGAGATCGCGTGGAGCGGCTGGCTGACGCTCGCCGAGTTCCGGAGCGCGGCGACCCACTGGCCGCTCGTGCCGGATGCCGGGGACGCGTTCGAGCGCTACCTCACGAGGGGTGAATGATGCCTTACTTCGACGACGCGTCCGAGGTCTACCAGTACCTGGGCGGGGTCTTCCGGGCGGCGGACTCCCACCCGGAGGTGGGGCCCCGGCTTCGGGCCTCCCGGCTCACCTTCCGTATCGACTACTTTTCTCCGGCGGCCATCCTGACGGTCCGGATGCTGCCGGAGGGGATCGAGGTCGTCGAAGGGGCGACGGACGTACGGCCGGACGTGCGGTTGGCCATGTCCGCCGACAACGGTGACCGCTTCTGGCGCGGCGAGTACAACGCCGCGGTCGGCCTCGCCACGGGCGAGGTCCGTGCCCGGGGGCCAGTGAGCAAGCTTCTCGGTCTGTTGCCCCTGGCCAAGCCGGTCTTCCCGCTCTACCGGGAGATGATCGCCGCCAAGGACCGGAAGGCCGGGCGGTGAAGCAGACCCTGAGTGCGCGTCGGACCGCGACGGCGTCGGTCGCCCTGCAGCACGCACCCGGCGGTCCCTTCTGTCTGGAAACCGTGGAGCTCGGCCCGTTGGCCGCCGACGAGATCCTCGTACGGACGGCCGGGGTGGGCGTGTGCCACACGGACTGGACGGCGGCGGCCGGCACGGTACCGCTGCCGACGCCCTTCGTCCTCGGGCACGAAGGCGCCGGGACCGTGACGGCGGTGGGTGCGCAGGTGAGCACTCTGGCCGTCGGCGACCAGGTCGTGTTGAGCTTCGACGCGTGCCGGTCCTGCCCGCAGTGCACGGCGGGCCATCCCGCCTACTGCGTCCTGTCCGCCGCCCTGAACTACACCGGCACCCGACCGGACGGCACGACGACGATAAGTCTCAAGGGACGTCCCGTGCACGGCAGTTGGTTCGGCCAGTCCTCCTTCGCCACGCACGCCGTCGCCAGCGTCCGCAACGCCGTCAAGGTCCCGCCCGGCCCGGACGGCCTGCCTCTCGACATCCTCGGTCCGCTCGGCTGCGGCCTGCTGACCGGCGCCGGAACCGTCTTCCGCGTACTGCGCCCGAGCCCGGGACAGAGCATCGTTGTCTTCGGGCTCGGCACGGTCGGGCTGAGCGCCGTCATGGCCGCCGCCGTGGCCGGCTGCGATCCCCTCGTCGGCGTCGACCCCAACCCTGTTCGCCGCCACCTGGCGGAGGCTCTGGGGTGCACGCACACCCTCGACCCCGCGGCGTCAGAGGACATCGGGTGGTCCCTCGCGGAGATCACCGGCCTGGGAGCGGACTTCACGGTCGACACGGTCGGCTCCGGGACGGTCGTCCGCCAGGCGCTCGAAGCCCTGCGCACTCCCGGTTCCTGCGCGACGCTCGGCCTCCAGTCCCTGGAGAACGACATCACCATCGATCAGGGCCACCTCCTGATGGGCCGCACCCTGACCGGCGTGATCGAGGGAGACGCGGAGCCGCGCGTACTCATCCCTCACCTCATCGAGCTGTGGCACCAGGGGCGCTTCCCGTTCGACCGGCTCGTCGAGCGTTTCCCGTTCCAACGCGTCGAGGACGCCGTGGACGCGGCCCGCAGCGGGAAGGTCGTCAAGCCCGTGCTCGTCTTCGACTGACCGGACGGGACGGCGTCCGCTCCCCCCTCATCCCGCACCACGACCGTGTCCGCGACCGAACGGGCAGGAGGCCCCGCCAGTGCAGGAAGTTCCGCACGCCCTGATGTACATCGACGGAAAGTGGATCGACAGCCCGGACCGCTACGAGATCCACAACCCGGCGACGGAAGAACTCGTGGCGACCCTCGCCAAAGGCCGTCGTGAGCACGTCGACCAAGCGGTCGCCGCCGCGCGGTCGACGTACGAGGAGAGGACCTGGCGTGCCACACCGCCCGCGGAACGGGCAGCCGTGCTGCGCGAAGCGACCGACCGCCTGGTGCGCCGTTCCGAAGAGCTGGTCCAGACGCAGGTCAGGGAGAACGGCGCTCCTGTGCGGCTGGCCGAGGCACTGCACATCGGGACGTCACTGGCCCATCTCCGCTACCAGGTGTACCTGGTGGAGCGCTACGACTTCGAACGGCCCTCGGCCATGCTCTCGCCCGTGCTGGCGGCCGGGCTGGTCCGGCGCGAGCCCCTCGGTGTCTGCGCCGCCATCGTGCCGTGGAACTTCCCGCTGGTGCACGCGGGCTGGAAGGTCGTCCCCGCACTGGCCGCGGGCAACAGCGTCGTCATCAAACCCGACGAGCGGGCCCCGCTCACCATCGTGGAGCTCGTACGCGAACTCGAAGCCGCGGGCCTCCCACCCGGAGTCCTCAACCTCGTCACGGGCGACGGCCCCGAGGTCGGGGGACGGCTCGTCGAGCACCCGGACGTCCGCAAGATCGGCTTCACCGGTTCCACCCGGGTCGGCCACGACGTACTGCGCCGAGCCTCGGGCGGTTTCAGGCACCTCACGCTGGAGTTGGGAGGCAAGTCGGCCAACATCGTCCTGGAGGACGCCGATGTCACGACCGCCGTGGACGGGGCCCTGTTCGCGTGCATGGCCTTCTCGGGTCAGATCTGCGCGGCCGGAAGCCGGCTGCTGCTCCCCGACTCCCTGCACGACACGTTCGTGGACAAGTTGCTCGAACGAGTCGGGGCCCTGCGCATCTCCGACCCGCTGGACCCGCTGACCGACCTCGGCCCGCTCATCTCGCGGGCCAACCGGGATCACGCGCTGGCCTGTGTGTCCTCCGCCGTCGGCCAAGGCGCCCGCATCGTCCACGGCGGCAAGGTGCCGTCCGGTCCGGGGTTCACTCGCGGGCACTGGATGGAGCCCACCGTCCTCACCGACGTCACCCCGGACATGCGGATCGCCCATGAAGAGGTCTTCGGGCCGGTCCTGGCGGTCATGCGGTACCACACGGTCGAGGAGGCCGTGGAGATCGCCAACGGTACCGAGTACGGTCTGGCCGCCGGTGTCTGGAGCCGCGACAACCAAGCCGCACTCGACATCGCCGAGCGCCTGGAAACCGGTGTCGTGTGGATCAACGACTGGTACGCGCTCCCGCCCCACTTCCCCCTCGGCGGCTGCAAGGAGAGCGGGATCGGCCGGGAGAGCGGCGAGCACGCCCTCGACGAGTACACACAGCCGAAGGCCGTCTCGATCGACCTCTCCGGCGGGGTGGAGGCCAAGCTGTACTCACTGCTGCTCGGTACGCAGTCCCCCTGAGGCCTTCCCGGCCTGGTCCCACCACCACGAGATGCTCGGATACGGCAGCGGATCGGCGTCGTCGCTCGAAGGCCGGTCCGCCCAGCAGCCGGAGAGCGGGGCGACACCACTCGCCGCTGCCGCGTTCGAGGGCGTCCCCGTATGGCGCGGAGCCGTCAGCCCCCATTCCACGTGCCCGCGCAGGGCCTGGCCCAACTGCTCCAGAACGTAGCGAAGCGGCACCGGGGCGCCGACCAGAAGCTGCTCCCGCAGCCTCAGGAACAGCCGCATGACGCGGTCCCGTACCTTCATCGTCTCCTCGACGGCATGCTGGACGGAGAGCCCTCGCGTCACCTGCAGAACGTTGATCAGATTCAGGTCGTGCACGGATTCCTTGCGGTACGAGAACAGGTCGTTGTCGAGGGCACCGACCATTCCGGCGCTCTCCAGGCAGGCCAGCACCGCCGGGGACTGCCACGCGTCGTCCGTCAGCGGCTCGGACCCGCACATTTCGATGAGCACGATGGTGAGGTGGCCGGCCACATCGTCCAGCCGAACGGACATGTACTGGTCCTCGGTGAGGGGGACGGGGCCGTGCAGGGCGTTGATGCCGCGGACGGCGCCCGCGAAGCAGCGCCTCATCTCGTGGGTCAGTCGGCCGACCCGGCCCGGAGTGCTCTCCTTCCTGAGCCGGTTCATCACGTCGACGAGGGCCAGCGTGTACGGGTCGTCCGCCCCGGTGACCCGGTAGCCGGGCGATTCCATGACCCGCATGACGCGTCCCGCCTGCTCGATGATCCCGCCGAAACCGCCTGCCGACGGGGAACCGTCGAACAGCAGGTCCTCCGCGAGCAGCACCAGATGGGCGAAGCACGTCAGCGTCCGGAAAACGTTCTCGTTCTCCGGCTGCGGAACGAGCCAACCCATCAGCCGGTGCACCTCCGCCTCCCGGATCCGGGCGAGGGTCGTCGGGTCGCCACACAGCCCGTGGGACGTCATCCACTCCACGGCGTCAGCCCCTGCCGCTTCGGCCAGCGGGCTGCACGCTGCCGGCAGGGGGCAGTAGAACGGCGGAAGGCTGAACTCGCGTGCATTCTGCATGGCCACAGCGTCCCGTCGCCGGCTCGACGTCGGCAGAGCGCACGGACTCACTTGGTTGAGTAGTGCTACGAACGTGCACCACGGCCGAGTTCAAGAACATCTGCTGAAGCTCGGCGTCTTGACCCCGCCTCGCAACGGCGCGTACAACATCCCCCAGCAGAAAGCGTTTACTACAACATGTCTTCGCCCCGATCGAGCCGCGCACCGCCGCGGCACTCAACGGAGAGGCCCCAGCACGATGAGAACCTCACAGGACCGAGACGAGTCCACGGCCGGCAGAGCGGGCGACTCGGCGGCGCTGTCGCGGCGGAGGATGCTCAAGGGCACGGCCGTCGGCGTCGGGATGGCGGCCGTGGGGGTCGGCGCGGCCGGCCAGGCCCACGCGGTAGAGGCGCGGCGCTCCTGCGACGCGACCGCCCGCATGGCCGGCAACTCCATCACCCTCTCCCTGGTGAACGGCACCCTCCACTGGTCGGCCGAGCGCCACGGCAGGACGGTCGTCGCCACCTCCGCCCTGGGCCTCCGGCTGAGCGACGGGACCGTCCTCGGCGAGGACGTGACGGTGACGGGAAGCCGGAGGGAGAACGTCCACCGCGTCTGGTCGCCCGCGTACGGGCGGGACGCGCGGGCCGTCGACCACTACCAGGAGCAGCGCTGGGACCTGCGGGACAGGCTCTCGGGGATCCGGTTCGGGGTCCGCGTCCGGGCGTACCGGACCGGCGTCGCCCTATGTTACGTACTGTTGGACGAGGGCACGGCGACCATCGCCGACGAGCTGACGACGTTCGTCTTCCCGGACGCCACCACCGTCTACAGCGCCCGCGACGAGAACGCCTACGAGCTGGTCGCGCCCGACGCGATACCCGTCACGGGAGCGTCCGGCACCGACAACGGCCCTCTCACCGACCTGCCGCTCACCGCCACGCTCGCCAACGGGCTCATCGCCTGTGTCTGCGAGTCCTCGCGGGTGAACTTCCCGCGGCTGATGCTGAGTTCGGTGCCGGGGCAGCCCAACACCCTGTCGGCCTTCCTCATGGAGCACACCGCCCGCGGTACCGGCCCCGTCGAGCCGACCACGACCGTCACCACGCCGTTCGCCACGCCCTGGCGCGCGCTCGTCATCGGCTCCACCGACGCCGAACTCGTCGACAACGCCGAGCTGGTGCTCAACCTGGCGCCGGAGAGCGTCCTCGAGGACACCTCGTGGATCAAGCCGGGCAAGGTCTTCCGCTGCGAGCTCAGCACCGCCGCCGGTACGGCGGGCGTCGACTTCGCGGTGGCGCGCGGCCTTCAGTACATCGAGTACGACGCCGGGTGGTACGGCCCGGAGTTCTCCACCCTCGACGCGACGAAGCCCATCGCCGCCATCGATCTGCCGTCGGTGATCTCGTACGCCACGAGCCGGGGCATCGGAGTCTTCCTCTACGTCAACCGGCTCGCCCTGACCGACGCGGACGCGCTGTTCGGCCTGTACAAGAGCTGGGGCGTCGCGGGGATCAAGCTCGGCTTCATCAACGACGGCACGCGGTCGATGACCGACCAGATCGTCGAGTGGGCCGCGAGGGCCGCCAAGTACGAGCTGCTGATCGACATGCACGACGACGTCCGGCCGTTCGGCTTCGAGCGGACCTATCCGAACTACGTCAGCCTGGAAGGCGTCCGGGGCAACGAGCAGTTCCCGTCCGCCACACACAATGTGACGCTGCCCTTCGCCCGCAACGTCGGCGGGCCGATGGACTACACGATCTGCTACGGCCAGTCGCGCAACAAGACGACCAACGCCCACCAGATGGCGATGGCCGCGGTGTACTATCAGCCCCTCAACTTCCTTTTCTGGTACGACAAACCGTCCAAGTACAACAACCCCGCGAACTGGCCCGGGCTGCCCTGGTTCAACGCCGTCCCCACCACCTGGGACGAGAGCCGGACCCTGGCCGGGGCGATCGGCGAGTACGTGGCCGTCGCCCGGCGCGACGGCGGCACCTGGTACCTCGGGGCGATGACGAACGAGACGTCCAGGACCCTGTCGCTCCCGCTGTCCTTCCTCGGCGGCGGAACGTACACGGCGACGATCTACTCTGACGGGACGCCGGGCACCAACCCGTACCAGACGCCCGTCGTGGTCAGCACCCTGAGTGTCACCTCGGAGACCACGCTGGACGTGGCCATGGCCCCGGCCGGCGGCCAGGCGGTCATCATCAGGCCGAACTGAGACTCCGCGGCCTCCTGGCCGGCCTCGTACCTGCTCCCCCGCTCGAAGATCACGACACGTACGCTCGTGTCCATGGTTGAGCATCGGACAGTTGACGTGAACGGCATTCGGCTGCACATCGCCGAGCAGGGCAGCGGACCGCTGGTGGTGCTGTTGCACGGATTCCCGGAGTCGTGGCACTCCTGGCATCACCAGTTCGGTCCGCTGGCCGACGCGGGCTTCCGGGTGGTCGCCCCGGACCAGCGCGGATACGGGCGCAGCGACCACCCCGAGGACGTGGACGCGTACACCATCCTCCATCTGGTCGGCGATGTCGTCGGACTGATCCACGCCCTGGGTGAGGAGAAGGCATACGTGGTCGGGCACGACTGGGGTGCGCCGGTCGCCTGGCACACCGCGCTGCTGCGGCCCGACATGGTGCTCGGGGTGGCCGGGCTGAGCGTGCCGCCGCCGTTCCGGGGGACGCGTCCTCCGCTCGCGACCATGGAGGAGCGGTTCGGCGGCCGGTTCTACTGGAACTACTTCAACCGTCCCGGGGTCGCCGACGCCGAGTTCGCGCGGGACACCCGTACTACCCTGCGGAAGTTCTTCTACTCGGCGTCCGGCGACGCCCCCGGCACCGCCGAGGGCAGGCAGCCGCTGGTCGACCCCGAGCGCGGCTGGCTCGCGGCGATGCCGGATCCCGAAGTGCTGCCGGCGTGGCTCACCGAGGACGACCTCGACGCGCTCACCGAAAGCTTCTCGCAGGGCTTCACCGGAGCCCTCAACTGGTACCGCAACCTCGACCGCAACTGGGAACTGACCGCCGCGTGGCACGGCTCCGTCGTCACCTCACCCGCCCTGTACATCTACGGCGACCGCGACCTGGTCCCCGCCTTCCCCGGCACCCCCGAACTCATCGAGAAGCTCCCCGAACTCATGCCCAACCTCCGGCGCGAGCCCCTGGAGCTGGCGGGCTGCGGGCACTGGACCCAGCAGGAACGCCCGGACGAGGTGAACGCGGCGCTCATCGAGTTTCTCAAGGGTTGCTCGTGACGGATGCTCACAACCGGACGAGGACCACAGGGCGGACCGCAGCTGATTGCGGTGGACGTACGGGGGTGGTGAGCCGTATCTTCCGCATACCGTGCGCGAGGTTCTGGGGAGGACCGCGCACGGTTCTGTTGGATACCTGACACGGGGGGACTACTCCACCATGCTGTGCACGCGATGCCGCCGCTTCGAGGCGGCACCGGACGGGGTCGTCTGCGCCCACTGTGCCGCGGCCGGGGCGCCGCTCATGGCACCGCCGCACGGCCACAACGCCTGGCTGAGCTCGCCCGTCGGCCTCGGCAGGGCCGTCGCCGCACTGCTCGGCCTGGTCATCGCCACCGACCTGTTCGCGGTCTGGGCGGACGTCATGTCGTACGACGTGCTGGGCGCCCTCATGGACGGCGAATACAGCGAGGCCGTGCAGCGCAGGGCCGATCGGGCGGACTCGCTCTACGCGGCGGCCGGTGTCGCACAGACGGTCGCCCTTCTGGCCACAGCGGTCGTCTTCCTGGTCTGGTTCCACCGGGTGCGGGTCAACGCCGAGGTGTTCGATCCGTTCGGGCACCGCAAGAAGCGCGGCTGGGCCGTGGGCGCCTGGTTCGTGCCGTTCGTGAACCTGTGGTTCCCCCGCCGTATCGCGGTGGACATCTGGGATGCCAGCAGCCCCTGGGACAGGGGCCGGCCGCACGGGCTCCTGAACGGCTGGTGGACGGCCTGGGTGATCAGCCTGCTGGCCGGCCGGCTCGCCTCCACCTCGTACCGCAACGCCGAGACGGCTCCGGAGATTCGGCGAGCCATGGGGCAGGTCCTGTTCGCTGACGTGGTCGACATCGTCGCCGCCGTCCTCGCCATCCTCTTCGTCCTCGCGCTGACCAGGATGCAGGACGAGAAAGCCCGCAGCGGTCCGGGCTCGGCCGCGCCCGTCTCCTCCTGACCTCGGGTTCGCCCGACCTCGGGTCGGCTCGGCGCTGGGAGCCGTCGGCAGCTACGAATCCGCCGGGCGGGTAAACCCGTAGGCACGCTCGACCTTGGCCACGTGGAGCGAGAACGAGGCGTACCAGTGCTCGCGTCCGTACGCACGGGCCAAGGCGTGCTCCGCGTGCTCCCGCCAGGCGGAGATCGAGTCCTCGTCCCTCCAGTACGACACCGTGACGCCCAGGCCGTTGGCACCGCGAGCGGCATCGACGCCGAGGAATCCCGGCTGGTCGGCAGCCAGTTTCATCAGGCGCTCGTCCGTGTCCCGATAGCCGTTGTCTCCGGCGGTCCGCACGGCGGTGAAGACCACGGCGTAGTAGGGCGGGTCGGGCAGTGACGCGGGCGTGGGATCGGGCGCGGGATCGGTCACGGGGGTCCTCCAGCCGACCGTTGACGATGTGTACGCCTGGTCCATATATCGACAGGGCGAGGTGCTGACAACACCCTCATCCGCCCACCAGACCACCCAAGTCCTCGTGCCCCACGCCTGGTGCGCTGAGCGCCAGCCAGCCGTGGCCGCGTACCCGGGTGCCGGCGCCGACGCGGTTGGGGTCCAGGGAAAGATGGGAGGAGGCGGTGAGGGCGTCCGCCGTGCCCTCGTCGGGGTGGGCGTCGTCGTGCTCCGGGTCGAAGTCCTCGTCGTCGACGCGCAGGTCTTCCCATGGCAGCGGCTCGCCGACCCACTCGGGGTCGTCCTCACGCGCGTACCGGCGTCGGATGCGGCCCTGCTCTGCGACCGCCCAGATGTTCGAGCCTCCCGCTTCGTCCTCGAAGAACATCTGGGCCGCACCGCAGTGGGCGCTCAGCCGTTCCAGCGCGCTCATCCACTCGTCCCAGTCGACACCGACCGCGACGTCGAGGTTCCCGGTGATCAGCCGCCAGCCGTCCAGTTCCGGTGTGACGAACACCGGATACGCTCCTCGTCTGTTCGGCAGCAGCGCCACGTCCGCTCCTTCCCCGAGCGTGACGGGGAAACGGTCATGCAGGTCCAATGCTGTGAACAGGCCCTCGTAGCGCTCGCCGGGAACCGCGTACCACCAAGTCTCCGAGGAGAGCGGGGCAGGTTCTTCGTAGCAGGCCTTCAGCAGATCCCGGCGGGCGAGCAGCGTCCTGTCGCGCTCGCCCAGACGGTCGGTGAATCCGGCTTCCAGCAAGGCACCAAGCCTGTTCTCGATCATGAGTCAGCAGCATAGAGCGGGTCACTGACAAGGGGTCTCCGCTGGCACGCCACTGACAGCGGAGTCGGAGAGGCGCTTGGCCGGTTCAGCAGGAGCCGACCCATTCGATCTTCTCGACATGGCGCTCGATGAAGCTGGCGCTTTCACCGGGCTCCACGAGGGGACTGTCCGTCTTGTGGTAGGTCAGGCAGTCGGTGTGCTTCGTGTTCGGGGACGACGGATAGTGGAACGTGTACCGGACGTGGTCGGCGCCGGGGTAGCGCTTGCCGTTGTTGAAGACCGCCTGAGTGGAGAACTCGCCTCCGTACCAGTTGCCGGCCGTCTTGAAGACGATGTCCGAGTTGACGCTCGTCGTCCGGTAGAAGCAGACGTAGCCGGACGGGCAGCCGTAGAGCGTCGCGGACGGGCTTGCCTGCGCGGAACCGGTTCCGGCCAGGCCGGCAGCCATGGCGAGCGCGCCTGCTGCGGCGAGGACGCCGAAAGTTCGGTTGGACATGAGTTCCCCCCTCATGGCGGTGGCTGAGTTCGCCCATCGTCCACCGGGCTCGGGCGCGGGGTGAACCTGCCTATTCAGAGGTTCCGGTGCGCGGACGCCGGTGGTAACGCTCAAGGGCGTCGGGCGCGCGCACGCCGGCTTCGGCTGTCGCCGCGAGTTCCACCGTGATGCGGAGCCCGCCCTCGGAGCGTGCGGTGAGGGTGAGGGTTCCGTCGTGTGCGTGGGTGATGGTCCTGACGATCGCCAGGCCGAGGCCGACGCCCGCGTGGTCGGTGTGTACGCGTTCGGTGCCCCGCTGGAAGGGTTCCGTGAGGGTCGAGGCCAGCTCTGGAGTCAGCTTCTCGCCGGTGTTTTCGACCGTGAGCGTCACGGTGTCCGGGCCGGCGCGGGTGGTGACCCGTACGGTGCCGTCTTCGGGCAGGTTGTGGACGACGGCGTTGTGGAGTCGGCGCGTATCGCCGGCGTATCGAAAACCGCATACGTGCCGGCGACGCCGTGCTGCCTTGACTGGCGTTATGACTCGACTCATCCGCCGGGACACCGGCTCCGGTGGCCGGCGTGCGCGCATCAGCCGGGTGGTCCGCAGCGGCTTCCGGCCGGGGCCCTGGAAGCGCGAGCTGGTGCTCGCCGTGCCGGCGCTGCTGCTCGGACTGCTCCTGCTTCTGCACACGCAGGTCACGGACCGCGGGGGCCTCGGCAGCCTGGTGGAGACCTTCCTGCCCTCGTTCGGGCTGTTCGTCCCGGTGCTGCTGGCCGCGGCGTTGTGGCGCCGCTCCGCCTCCGCGGTGGTCGCGCTGCTGCTGCCGGTCCTGGTGTGGCTGCACCTCTTCGGCGGGCTGCTCGGCGACAGGTCGCACTCCGGCGGCGACCTCACGGTCGTCAGTCACAACGTCGGCGCCGACAACCCCGACCCGGCCGGCACCGCCCGTGACCTGGCCGCCTCCGGGGCGGACGTGCTGGCCCTCGAAGAGGTGACCGAGGACGCCAGGGGCGCGTACGAGAAGGTGCTGGCGCAGGCGTACCGGTATCACACGGTGCAGGGCACGGTCGGGCTGTGGAGCAAGTCGCCGTTGTCGGACTCCCGGGCGGTCGACATCGAGCTGGACTACGGGCCGCTGGCGGACACCAAGCCGGCCGACGTCAAGCTGGCCTACGCCCGGGCGCTGCGCACCACGGTGGCCACGCGGAAGGGTCCGCTGGCCGTGTACGTGGCCCATCTGGGGTCGGTACGGGTGTTTCCCCGCAACGGCTTCTGGACGGACAGCCGGGATCGTGGCGCGCAGGCGCTCGGCAAGGCCCTCGCCGAGGAGCGGAACGAGCGGGTGGTGCTGCTCGGCGACCTGAACGGCACGACGGACGACCGGGCGTTCGACGGCCTCACCTCGCAGCTGCGCTCGGCCCAGGAGGAGGCCGGGGACGGCTTCGGCTTCAGCTGGCCGGCGACGTTTCCGGTGGCGCGGATCGACCACATCCTGGTCCGCGGTGTGGAGACCACGAGCTCGTGGGTACTGCAGGCCACGGGAAGCGACCATCTGCCGGTGGCGGCCGGAATCAGCTGGTGAACCGATCAGCTCGACCACGCGGACGGGCCGTTCGGGTGTCGGCGCCGCCTGTACTCCGCGCGGCGATGAGTTTCGGCAGCACCCTGGGTCTACGCAGCGAGGAACCGCTCCCGAGGAGGACGACATGACCGCCACCTACACCTTCGACGTGTTCTCCAGCCTCGACGGCTTCGGCGCCGCGGGCGGCGACTGGACCGGCTACTGGGGCAAGCAAGGGCCCGAGCTGCTCGACCACCGCCTTGCCGTGTACGACGAGGAGCAGCGGATGGTGCTCGGTGCCCACACCTATCGGGCCTTCGCGCGGATGCTGGCCGAGAGCACCGAGGAGTCCGACGTGCGTGACCCCTGGGTCACCCGGATGAGGAATCTGCCGACGACGGTCGTGTCGACGACCCTGGAGGGCCCTCTCGACTGGCCGGACGCGACCCTCGTGAGCGGTGACGCCGTCGATGTCGTCGCCCGGCTCAAGGAGGAGTCCGAAGTACCGTTGCGCTCGCACGGCAGCCTGTCGTTGAACCGGGCGCTGATGGCCGCCGGTCTGGTCGACCGCCTTCAGGTGACGCTCTTCCCCGTGGTCACCGGTCGGACCGGGTTGGACCCGGTCTTCCGGGGCGCGGCCGACTTCGACCTGGAGCTGCTTGAGCACCGGACGCTCGACGGGCACATCCAGGAGCTCGTCTACCGGCCCGTCCTCCATTGACGTCCCGGCTCGGCCGCCCTCACAGCGTGTAGGTGATCTTCTCTTCCCGTATCAGCTCTTCCAGTTCGTCGTCCGACAGCGGGTGCAGAGTGTTCAGGAGTCGACGCAGCCCCGGCTCGTCCAGGCTCTGGCTGGTGACCTCGACCTCCGTGTTCCCGCGGCGGCGGACGAGGGTGACGTCGTGGCCCCCGCCGGGCAGGTCGCGGAGCGTGGCCTTCTCACCCTGTGCGTTCACCGTGCAGGTCACGCCCCGCTCCTCGGGCTCCGGGCATCGCAGCGGTGTCTGCTCGGACGATGAGCGCACCACGAGGCCCACGTAGCCCAGCTCGTAGCCCGCCCGGACGGGGCCGTAGTCCACGAAAAAGGAGGCCGGGCCGACCTCGGCGCGGGACACCTCCATGCCCGGTGGCGTGGCTCCCAGGTACAGCAACTCCGGGTTCTCCCGGTACCGTGCGACCTCCGCGTCGTACTCGCGCTCCCGCGCCTGCGCGGGGCCGACGAAGCCGCCGTAGGCCACCCCGGCCGCGAGCACGGCCAGCGCCCCCAGCCGTACCCCCCGGCTGGGCACGAAGAACGCCGCGGCCACGGCGTACGGCATTCCGGTGAGGGCGATCCGGGTACTGGCGCTTCCCAGGTCGACGTCCGCGCCGTAGGCGGCCAGACCTGCCGCGACGCCTGCCGTGCCGAGGACGAACACCAGTACCGCCCAGCCGAGCCGGCGCGACGCGGAGGCGCACAGCGGGACCAGGGTCCTCGCCGGCAGACCTGCCGCGGCCAGCAGGAGCACGGTCAGCGGTACACCGAGCAGGAAGACCGGCACCGTCGCACCGGCACCCCCGCCCCACGCCGACGCCACCACCCCGAAGCCGAGCACCGGCACCATGGCCGCCGTCATGGCCCAGACCAGGAGGAGGTGCAGGGCCGTCAGCGTCGCTCTACCGCTTGTCATGGCGGGGAGCCTGTCAGCCCGGCGTCCCGGGGAGCATGAGTACTCGTACTCATGTCCTGAGAATGTTCCCCCGCTGTCAGCGCTTGAGTTCTTCCAGCAGCCGGGTGGCCGCCATGGCCCAGGTCCGCTTCTCGGTCAGGGCCGCCCGCACGGTGGCGGCGCCGTCGAACGCGGCGTCCAGATTGCCGAGGACCATCGTGATGGCGATGCGCCAGTCGTCGACGTTGGCGTCCTCGTGCCGCTTTCCGTTCCGCACCGGCACCACGAGCCGGTTGATCATCTCGGGCATGTCCTGGGAGAGCAGTTTCTCCAGCAGCAGGCCCAGACCGCTGGCGCCGCTGATCAGGACGGGGGTGCCTGAGGTGATCGCCTCCAGGCCGGCCAGGCCGAACCCCTCGACCCGTGAGGGCATCAGGACCAGGCTGGAGGTGCGCAGGTCGTCACGGATGGCCTGCAGGTCGTCGGTGAAGTTCCGGGGCAGGACCTTGACCGCCGGGCAGTCGGCGATGTCCTCCAGCCGCTCCTTCAGCGCCCTGCCCTCCCCGGGCTTCGCCCCGCGGACCAGGAGTTCCACCTCACGGTGCGGGCTGCGACCGCGCATGGCCGCGCCGACCGCGCGCGCCGCCAGGTCGACTCCCTTGATCCCTTCGTCGGAGAGCCGGCCGAAGAGCAGGATCCTGGGGGTGCCCGGCGGTCGGGTCCTAGGCGCCCTGCTGAATTCGTCGGGGCCGTCGAAACCGGGGTCGAGCTGGACCGGGGACGGGATCCCCGCCTTCTCGTGCACATGACGGCCGAACCAGTCGTACAGCAGCGGCCCGACACACACCGTCAGCTTCGCGCCCCGTGCCAGCGCTTCCTCCGCCTTCCCGCGTTCCTCGGCCACCGCCGCCTCGTCCACGGTGGTCCCGGGCTCGTGCTGCTTGTGGAACGGGGTGTCGTCGGCGGACATGTGGATGAAGTGCACCCGCTGCGCGTTCGGGAAGTAGCCCTGCATCACGCGCGCGTAGCGGCCGGTGACCCAGCTGTGGCCGACGACGATGTCCGGCTCCACGCCGCGGGGCAGGTCCGGCTTCTGCATCAGGGCTTCGTCGCGGGGCCGCCCCGGGTCCACCGGTGCGGCGACCAGCCGTACGTCGTACGCGTCGGCGTCCGCCGTCTCCTTCGCCGAGGGCTCGGGCACCAGGCAGTACGTCTGCAGTCCCAGGGCGGCGAACGCCTGGCACAGATAGCGGCTGAACGCGCTCAGCCCGCCCTTGGCGGGCAGCCACTCGTCGGCGACCACCAGCACCCGCTGCCCCGAGGAGCCCTTGGCCGCGGCGGTTTCGGACGTGTCCGGCTCCGGCGCCGGGGATTGCGGTGCGGGGGCTCTGGGCGTCGGGGACTTCGGCGTCGCCTGCTCCGGTGGGGCGGCCTGTGCCGGAGCCCCGGTCGGCAGGGGCTCCGGTCCGGCGTCCGCGCCGTCCAGCTCCGTCTCCTCGGTCCACTCCGCCTTGTTCCACACCACGGGCGAGCTCACCCACTCGCTGCCGAGGACGGGGCCCAGCAGCGCGGCGGCCTCGGTGGGGGTCTCGCTGTCGATCCGCGCCACGGCGCCCGTCTCCCGGTTGACCAGTTCGACGCGGACCGAGCCGGCCACCGCGGGCGGAGCCGACGCCAGCCATCGGACGATCTCCTGGGACACCCGGCCGAGTTCGCGCTCGCCGTCCTCCCCCGCCGCGCCGAACGCGTGGACCACGACCGAGGTGACGGCGTGTCCGCCCGCCTGCTCGGGGCCACGGTCGCCCAGGTCGAATCCGGGCGTCGCCGGGAGTCCCGTCTCGCGGAAACGTTCGTAGAGGACTTTGATCTGTTCGCTGATCAGGCCCGAGGCGGACTGGACGATCAGAGACACGAGCACCGGGTCGACCATGCCCTGATGATGTCAGAGAACCACGCTTTCGCCCTCCCTTCGCGGACTCGTCGTGATTGCATGCACACGTGGCATCACGTCCCGGAACCCCGCTCCTGGAAGCCCTGTTGGCACCTCAGGCCGTGTTCCGCGGCATGCCGGGCGAGCCGGCGGACCCCGAGATCTGGGAGCGCGCGGCCCGGGCGGCGAGCGGGCTGCACAGGCTCGGGCGGTGGGGCGAACTCGCCGGGTTCTACGGCGATCTGGCCGACGACGCGTGGCGGGAGGGCCGGTACCGGCGGAGCCTTCGGTTGCTGCTGGCCGCCCGTGTGGTCGCCGTACGGGCGGGCGACGAGGCGAAGGTCGTCTCCGTCACGAGCCTGTTGGCCATGCGCCACCGGCTGCGGGGCGGCTTCGTGGTCGCCGAGACGTGGGATCACGCCCAACTCGCCCTTCCCCTCGACGAGTCGACGGCCAGGGCGCACGCGGTCGCCAGGCGTGAACTGGCCACGCTCCGCGGGCTGACCGGCGAGTACCAGGAGGGCATCGCCTTGTGCGAGCAGGCGCTCCAGGTGTGCCGCGCCTTCGCGGACCGGCCCCAGATGGTCCTGATCCACGTGCAGGTCCTGCTCGAACGCAGCCTGGGCGAACGGTTGTCGGGCCGGCTGGACCTGGCGCTCGCGACGCTGGCCGAGGCGCGGGCCCTGGCCGAGGCGCACGAGGGCGAGGTGAACGATCTGACGCGCGGCATGATCGCCGTACGCGAGGCGCGGCTGCACGTCATGGTCGGAGACCCGCGGACGGGCCTTGCCGCATATCTGCGCGCCGAGGACCTGTTCACCGGGGTGAGTGCGGACAACCTCGTGATCACCCGGATTTCCCGGATCGACTGTCTGCGCGCGCTGGGCCGCACCGAGGACGCCCTGGCGCTGGCCGACGAACTGGCCGAGGAGTGCGAACGGGCCGGTGAGCACTCCCGGCTCGGTCAGATTCTGCTGGAGCGGGCCGACATCCAGTACGCGAGCGGGGACTTCGCCGGAGCGGCCGCCACCGCACGGCGTGCGGGGCGGGGGCAGCGGGACGACGACTCCCTCGAAGGACTGCGCCGACGGCGGCACCTGGCGCGGGCCCTGCTCGCCTCCGGCGGGGACCAGCGTGAGGCGGCAGGCCATCTGGGCGTGATCCTGGAGACCGCCTGCCGCCCGGACCGCCGGGATCTGGCGCGCACCTGGCAGGCGCTCCACGAGGCGCTGTCGATCTCCGACGAGTCGGTGCTGCCCTCCGCCGTCTGGTTCGCCGCCGGGCGGGGCGCGCTCATCGGTGCGGAGCTGCAACGCGACCTGCTGAGCGCCCCTGAGGCCCGCTGGGGTGTGCACGCGGAGCGCGAGGAGGTGTACGCCGCGGCGATCCGGCTGCACGCCGCCGTCGAGGATCACGACGCCGTCGCCCAGGTCATGGAGCTGGGCCGGGCCGATGTGCTCAACCGGGTACTGCTGGACGGGAGTTCGCTGACCCGGCCGCTGACCGACCTGCCGCTGCTTCCCCCGTCGGCCGGCGACGACCGGCTGCAGGACCTGTTCGAGCTGGGCTCGGACGTGGCGCGGGTGCTGGCGGGCGGGAACGCCGACGAGATCGCTGTTCTGCCGCTGCCGGGCGGGCTGCCGTCGCCCGAGGAACTGGACGCGCTCGCGGACGTCGTCGTGATGGTGCAGCTGGGCCACGGCACCGCGGGGTGGTGGTCGTCGACGGCCGTGCGGGAACGGGGCGGCCGTTGGCGCGCGACGGTGGAGCCGGTGCCCGCGCGGCCGGCCCCGTGGATCGGGCGGATGGCCGCCGGTACGCCGCTGCCGCCGCGAGGCGTGGCCCGCGCCGTGTGGCAGGCGCTGGGCGAACTGCTGCTGCCCGCCCCGGAGATCTGGCAGGGCACGCCCGAGGCTCCGAGGTCGGTCGTGATCTGCCCGGATCCCCGGCTGTGGCATGTGCCGTACGGTGCCCTCCTGCGCGGCGACACCGCGCTGGTGGACGTGGCGGAGGTGACGCTGACGCCGAGCCTGCGCACCCTGTGCCTGGTCCACGGCCGGGCCCGGCAGCCTGCTCCTTCGGGGAGTGGTGCGGGGGCGGCGGGCAGCCTTCTGGACGACGCGCTGCCCGCGTACGCGCGGGAGCGGGCGGCGTTGGACACTTGGCCCGGCGGGCACCGGCCGCTCGGCGGCCTGGCCGACGTGGCGGAGCTTTTGGCCCCGGCCCTGCTCTACGTCAGCGGTCATGGCGCCGCCCCGGGCGACACGACGCTGGGCCCGGCCGGGGTGACCCTGGACTCGCTGGCCACTCTGCCGCTGCCCGAACTGCTGCTGCTCGTGGGCTGCTGGAGCGCCACCGCGGCCAGCCGCTACGGGCGGGACCCGTTGAGTCTCGCCGTCGGCGGCCTTCTCGGCGGCGCGCGGACCGTCGTGGCCGGTGTGGGCCGGGTCGGTGAGCAGGCCGCCGCCCGTATCGCCGCGCAGACCCTGCGGTACGTCGCCGAGGGGATGCCGGCGCGGTCGGCGCTGCGGGCGGCCGCGCGGGCGCTGCGTGACCGGCATCCCGAGCTCGGTCCGTACGACTGGGCCGGCATGTGTGTGATGGGGGCCGGAGACTGATTGCGGGTCAGCCGGCCGCGGCGGGACGCAGGCCGGGCCGGGGTTCGAAGGCGGATGCCGAGACGTCCCGGGCGAGCGTGGTCCCCTGCACGCCGTACGTGGCAATCGCGTCGACCCGCAGGATGAGGCAGAAGCGCTCGGTGCTCGCGAGCCGGTCGGACAGTTCCCGGTAGGAGCGGCGCAGGTAGACCATCGCCGCGTGGTTGGTGACGGCGCTCTGGCCGCAGACGACGAACACGGGCCGCGTCGCCGACAGCGGGCGGAACTTGGCGACGAGTACGTGCTCGCACCGCCCGCGGTCCCACGGGAAGGTCTCCTCCCCCACCACGAAGGCCATGGAGTCCGGCCGGTCGCTGAAGGGCCGCACCTCGACGCCGGGGAGGTTGTGCTGCAGATGCCCGGCGGTTCGTACGTTGGAACCGTTCTCGGGGCCGCCGATGCAGAACTCCGCGCACGGTCCGTTGCTGTCGCGGAAGTCGCCGCTGACGCGCATCGACACCGCGCAGTCCAGTTCACGGGCCAGGACGACGGCCTCGACCATGGCCTGCACGTCGTGGTGCGCGGCCACGCCCGGCCGGTCCCACTTGTGGTTCATGACGACGATGCACGTCTCGCCCGGCCGCATCCCGAAGAACCGTGCCTTTCGGTGCAGCGCCCGCGTGTTCCGCCCGCGCTGCCACAGCCAGACGAACCCCGCGCTGAGCATGCTGGTGAGCAGCCCGATCGCCACGTTCAGCGTGACCCCCGCCACCGCCGCCCCCTCCGTCGGTCCACCTTGTGACGTCGTCGTCCGACGTCGTATCGGTGTCACGTCATTCTCCCGGTTCGACCGGGTGTCTTCCAGAGTGCTACAGGTCAGAGTGCTGGAGGTCCCTGAAGAGATGCGGCCAGCCGCCCTCCGAGGCCGCCCGTCGACGCTCGTCGAGGATCTTGTGCACCGCCTTCTGCACCTGGGAGCCGAACCCCGGCTGTGCGGCGACGGCGTCGAGCGCGGTCTGCACCCGGGGGCTGCGGCTGACCGGCACGTAGTGCAGCAGGCGCGCCGCGAACCTGTCCTCCAGGAGCGGCAGTTCGTCGAGGAGGCGCAGGTGTCCGGCGACGCCGCAGCCCGGTACGACGGCCCGCATGGCGGCGCGCCACGCCCGGGCCACCTTCTTGCGGGGCGCCGATCCCAGCCTGCTGTCCTTGAGGCCGTGGCCCATGCGGAACAGCAGGTCGAGAGCCGCGTCGCCGGTGAGCGGGTCTGTCCGGATGCCGCCGACGATCATTTCGGAGATCTCGATGAGGCCGTCCTCGTCGACCGGCTCCGTGAACGCGAGGCGGAGCATCTCCTCGACGTCGTCCACCGTGCCGTGCACGCCGTACCACCACAGGCACCAGCGCCGGGCCCTGCGTCCGTCCTCGCCCACGCAGTCGATGGCGGCGGTGCCTTCGGTGCCTGGGGTGGTGTCGGCGCCGCAGACGCCGCGCAGCAGCCGCAGGGCCTCGTCGGGCGGGTACGCGTCGCGGGTCAGACCGGCGCCGACGAGTTCGACGAGCCAGCCGACGGCGGGGCCGTCGGGGACTCGGCGGATCCAGCCGGACAGTTCGGCCCAGTCGAGCGGGACGGTGGCGCCCGTCCGTGCCACCGCGGCGAGGCGCGAGGTGAGGGATCTCAAACCGGTGCGGGTCTGCTGGTTCATCGTGCGGGGCCGGGTCTCGGGCACCCGGGCCCGCAGGTCGGTGAGAGTGGACCGGGTGAGGCGGTCGAGGGTGCCGACCTCAAGCGTGACGTTCTGGGCGAGCAGGGTGCGCAGCCGGTCGAGTTCGCCGGTCCGCAGCAGGAGGTCGGCCAGCACGCCGGTCTCGTGCGCGGTGGGGGTGTGCCGTCCGAAGGGGTCGGCCCACGTCGTGATGTCGGCGCCGGACACCCGGAAAGCGCCCGGCAGTTCCTGAAGCACCTGAGCGGCCTCCGGGATGCCCGCGGCGGCGCCGCGCACGAGCAGGGGACGCAGACAGTCCCTGATCTGCCAGACCCGCTTCGGATGGACGGTCCCGGCCGTCCACGACCTGGCCGCCCGGCCGGCGACGTCGGCGACGTACGGCAGCGGCAGGTCCAGTTGACCGAGCGCCGTACGGACGACCTTGGCCCGGGCCGCCGCGAGGTTGTCGTCCTCCCCCATCACGAGCATGCCGTCCCGGAGCCACTGCACGGCCAGATCGCGGACGGCGCCGCCGACGGGGGTGTCGGAGCCGAGCAGCCTGACCAGGGCGCCGTGCGACAGGTCGGTGACGTGCTCGCGGCGGGTGATCCGGGCCAGCAGGTCCACGACCGGCGCCGGGTCGGACTCGGCCGGGCCGGCGGTGGCGAGGGCGGTGAGGAGCGCCCCGAGCAGCGAGCGGTCGGCGGCGGTGGGCTCGGTGCCGGACCGGAGGCGGGAGACGAGTTCCGTGAGTCTGCCGACCAGTTCGGGCAGGTCCAGGGTGTGCAGGTGCGGCAGCAGTACGGCCGTGTGCGCCCTGATGAGGACGGTCGAGGTGACGGTGGTGTCCCCGATCATGGCGTTCGCCCAGTCGGCCCACCGGCCGGGGTCGGTGTCGTCCTCGGCCAGGGTCGCCATCCTGGTCAGCATCTGGGCGACGTACTGGAACCCGGAGCGGTCCAGGGCGGCCGCGGCCACCTCGGTCATGAGCGGTGCCGCCTGCTCCGGCTCCCAGCGCAGCAGGGTGACGAGGAACCTGGCCAGTTCGCCGCGGGTCGACAGGAACTCCTCGCCCGCGACGGCGCGTTCGACGAGCTCCAGTGCGGCGACCGTGTCGAGGACCTGCGCCGAGTCCCTGGGCAGCAGTCGTTCCAGGACCTCCAGTGCGGTGATCCAGGCCAGGTCGGAGCGGCGGGAGGCGGTCGTGAGCACGGCGATGTCACGGGGGCCGTAGGGCCGGGCCGGTGAGGGCAGCAGGGCCAGGAACTGGCGCAGGGCGGGCAGCGGCAGCTCGTCGGCCGAGCCGAGGAGACGCAGCAGGTCCGGGGTGTGCTCGTCGGTCAGCAGAGAGCTCTGGGCGCACACGGACAGGACCGCGCGGCGCAGTCCGTAGCGGACGACGGGGCGATCACCGGGCGAGCCCCGCGCGTCGTCGGGGGCCGGGGCGAAGTCCCGCAGCAGTTCCGCCAGCACCTGCCCGGCGGCCGGCGCGGCGCTCTGCGGCCGGTCCGCGCACAGCCACGCCTGTTCGAGGACGGCCAGCAGGAAGTAGTCGTCACCGGGCAGGCCGCGCAGATGGCGCACCAGGGCGCTCAGTCCGGCGCCGCCGTGCCGCTGGACGAGGGCGCGGCTCGCGGCGTACTCGAAGAACGTCTGGTGGAAGAACTGGAAGACGCCGCCCGCGAGTTGGCCCACGCCCCGGCCGACCAGAAGGGCGATGTCCCGGCCGAGGTCCTGGGAGGTCAGGGAGTCGGGCAGGCGCACCCGGTCGACGCGCGCCTCGGGGAGGCCGGTGCGGAGCATCTCCAGGGCCAGGGCCATGGCGGCGGCGCCGAGGTCGCGTTCCTGTTCGCGCTGGTGCGCGTGTTCGTGTTCGGCCCGGCTTCCGGCGCGGTCCCAGGAGCGGCGGTCGCGGGTCACCCGGTGGTCCCAATAGGCCTCGTACAGGCCGGTGGTGTCGACCACGTCGGGTACCCGGGCCGGGGTGTAGATCTCGAACAGCATGCGCAGGGTCAGCGGGCGCAGGCACAGCGGGTTGAGGGAGATGTCCCGGGCCGCGATGCTCAGCATTTCGGTGATCAGATCCTCGCGGATCTCGGGATCGCTGCCGAAGAAGGCGCTGTGGGCCAGGACAGCGCGGTCGAACTCGCTCGTCGCGTACGCGTCCGGCCCGCGCTCGGTCGAGTAGTCGGACAGCTCCCGGTGCCGCCACGACGAGGGCAGTTCCTTCGCCTCCGCCACTCTGGACGTGACGACGACCGCGGCGTCCGCCGCCGCCGACTCCACGACGGTGACCAGCGTGTCCCACGCGGAGTCGCTGTTCACGACGACGTCCACGGTGTCGACCAGAACGGTGACGGTGCGTCCGTCCCGCCGTGCCTGTGCGATCGAGGTGAGGAGCATCTCCTGGTCGACCCGGGTGGCGCCGGTGTCGTCGGGCACCAGCCAGGTCGCCTTGAGGAAGAAGACCTCTCCGCCCTGCTCGCACCGGCGCCCGGCCAGACTCCACAGCAGGCTGGTCTTGCCGCAGCCGGCGTCGCCGGTGACGACGAGCGGGGTGTCGCGGTCGGCGTCGAGCAGTTCGAGCAGTTCCTCCTCCAGGTCTCGGGTGACGTACAGCCCCGCCTCGAACTGGCTGTGCTCGCCGTCGGCGAAGATCGTGCCCGAGACGGTTCCGGCAGCGCGGCGGGCCCGGGCGCTGAGCCGCTGGAGCCGGGGCAGCGGATCGTCGGGCCGGAATGTCAGTACGGCGTCCCGCGCGGTCTCGGCGGTGGCCGGTGAGGTCGGGGCGGGCAGCGGGGCACGTGCCGGAGGCGCGGCGGAGGTGACGCGTGCGGACAGGTCCGGGTCCGGCGTGCCGCGCAGGTCAACGGGTGACAGCAGGGCGACGCTGCCTGTGGCCTCGCCCTCCACCAGCAGGGGTACCAGTCGGCTGCGCGCGGTCGCGTGGTCGAGATCGTGGACGACGAAGTCACGTTCGGCGGTCTTGGCGGAATCGGCCAGATAGGCCGGGCTGACGACGGCGAACACCCGGCCGCCGCCCTCCACATGTTCCCGCACGGTGCGGTGTCCTGGTGTGCCCGAGTCGGGTTCCAGGAAGACCCGGTGGCCGGCCTCGGCGAGAATGGCGTGCACCCGTCTCGCCCAGCTCCTGTCTTCCGGTACCCAGCTCAGCATGATCGCGGGGCCGTGCGTGGGGCCGGGGACGACGGCCGCGAGGTCCGCGATCCAGGGATGCGGCCCGTTCTTCACGGCACTCGCGATCTCGGCCGCGGTGAGGCCCCGGCCGACCGCTCCGGCCATGTCGTCGTGGATGCCGACGAGCCGTCCCTGTACGTCGACGAGGGGCGCCCCACCCGATCCGCGCGCCGTGCGGACGTTCCGGTAGTGGATGTGGGCGCCCCCGGAGTCCGACTGCGTCACCGCCGGGACCGCCGCGCGCAGGCGTGTGCCGAGCGGGTGGTGCAGGAGGAGCAGCGGGAGGCCGGCACGAAGGTCGTAGGGCGCCGGGTCCAGCGCGTAGTGCCCGCGCGGAACGGCAGAGCCCTCGCAGCATTCCGCGGGCGGCACCGGTCGATCGGTCCGCAGCAACGCGAATCCGGCCTCCGTGTCCGGTCCTCCGCCGAGGAGTTCCGTCAGCCGCACCGTAATCCCCGCCCCGCACACCCCCGCCGCCGTACGCCGGTGGAAGTCGAAGCGGGCCACCGCTGAGCCCGTCGGTCTCCCCGACGCAAGGGCGTGGCGCAGCACATGACCGGCGGTCAGGACCACATCGGGCTGGACGAGCACACCCGTGCCGACGGGCCGTCCCTCCACCTCGACGACGGCGACCCGCCGCCGGGCGTCGCCCACGGCCCGGGCCAGCTCCCCCGCATCGACCCGTCCGGCCGACGCCCTGGTGACCGCCTCCAGGTCGGGTACGTCCAGGATCTCGGCGAGCGCTCCCTCGGCGTCCCCACCGGGGACGCTCCGCCCGTCCCCGTCCCCGTCCCCTGAACGAAGGCCCCGATGATCCAAGACGAGCCCTCCGGTCGACGACGTTGGAGCACGCGCTCCTTGCGGGGATCGTACGGAATCCCCAGGCCGTGGGGAGGGAGTTCATGGAGTGCGGCTGCTGTCGCCGGGAGGTCGCGCGGGCGCGCTAGTCACTGCTGCCCTCCTGGTAGAGGCAGAAGGGATGGCCGGCCGGGTCGATCAGCACTCTGACGTTGTCCTGCGGCTGGTGGTCACTCTCCCGTGCGCCGAGTTCGAGCGCGTGCGCCACGGCCTCTCGCAGATCCACGACCTCGAAGTCGAGGTGCATGGTGATCCGTTGAGCGCCTGCCTGGGCCGGCCAGACGGGAGGGACGTATCCGTCCGAGAGTTGGAAGGCGATGTAGGCCACGCCCTCTGGCGGTGCGATGGCCGCCCCCTCCGCGTCTTCCTTGGCGATCTCCCAGCCCAACAGCTCCGAGTAGAAGCGTGCCAGGGCTTGCGGATCGGGCGCTTCGAGCACGATGCCCCACCAGTCGTGTCGGGACATCCGAGGGGTGCTGGGTTCGTGGCTGGGTCGTCCGCGCATGTCGGTGAGTATTCCCGGATGCTTCGCCTTCTGCCCCGGCCGGCAGCAGGTTGAACGGGGCTGCGTCATTGTGCCTCCCGCAGCTGGAGAAGGTACGTCGCGGTCACCGCGACAGCGCGGTCCCCGTCGTGCGACAGCTCCACCAGGGCATGTGACGCCCTCGCCCCCGGGATGCCGGCCAGGGCCTGGGTCAGCCGTCCGCGGGCAGGTGCGTCGGTCGCGTCGTCGGCGAGGCGATCGACGAGGCGGCTCGCGAGCTGGTCCGCCGCCTCGGGGGCGCTCGCGAGCAGGCTGAGTGCGTCGGCCGCGTCGGTGTCGTTCCTTCCCGCCACGATCATGTCGAGGAGTGCGGGGACGGCGTCGGCCGCGCCACGTGTCCCGAGGGCCACGGCCGCATAGCCGCGGACCACGGCGTCGGGGTGCGCGAGGGCGTCCCGCAGGTGCGCGTTCGCCTCCCCGTCCGGCATCTCGACGAGGGCCTGTACGGCGCGTTCGCGCACCGCGGGCGTCGGTGAGCCGAGGGCCTCGGCCAGCAGATCCGCGCCACCGCCGCCGTCCGACCGCGCCAGGGCCCATCGAAGGGCTCCGGCGACGTTCGGCTCGCTCTCGTTCAGTGCCGCCTCGACCAGGGCCTCGACCGGCACCGGAACATCGTCGGCCGCGGAGAGGGCGGCCCGCTGGCGCGCGTGGGCGCTCTGGGACTGAAGTGCCTGGAGGAGTGCGACGACCTGGAGGACGTCCTCCCAGCCGGCGGGGTCCGCGGCATCGATCCGGCGTAGGCGGGTGAGGAGTTCGGTCTCGGCGGCGACGCGTTCGCGGGTCTGGCGGATGAGGTCGCCGACGAGTGCGGAGGGGGTGAAGCCGGGGTCGTCGAGTGCGCGGCCGATCTCGCGCAGCGACAGACCCAGCGACCGCAGGCTCTCGATGTGGAAGATCCGCTGGATGTCCGCCGCGGAATACTCCCGGTAGCCGGAGCCGGTACGGCCCGAAGGACGCACCAGCCCCAGCGACTCGTAATGCCGGAGCATGCGGGCACTGACCCCGGACCGTCGCGCCATCTCACCGATCAACACGCCCTATTGTCCCTCCTGGCCGGACCCGCCCATGGCCACGACCCGCTTCGCCTCCTCGATCGCGTACTCGAATCCGGTGTCCGGGTCGCGCAGCAGCCGTTGTGTGGCGAGCGCGTGCGCGCGTGCGCGTGGGTCGGGCGCCGTCGTCGTCGCGGTGTGCAGGGCCGGCGCGATCACTTCGCCCAGGGCGACCAGTGCCCGGCTGAGGCTCAGCTGGGTTTCCCGGCCACCGCGTCCGAGCTGGGTCGCCAGGACCGTGGCCAGCGCGGGCTCCTCTCCTTCCGGTACGAGGACGACCGCGGCCCGCCAGGCGCTGCGTGCGACCTCGTCGTCGGCGTCGGACAGGAGTGCCGGTGTGATCGCCGGCCACGCCCGCGGGTCCCCGATCTTGGACAGCGTGTGCAGCGCCTGGCTGCGTGCCTGCGCGCGCTCGGCGTGGACTTCGCGGAGCAGCGCCGGAAGTGTCACGGACAGCGGGTGGCGGGTGAGCGCCCAGGTCAGCATGTCCCGGACGAAGAACTCGGGCTCGATCGCGCATCGTTCGACGAGCTTGTCGACGAAGCGCGGGTCGGGTTTCGTGCCGACCGCGAGTGCGGCCCGCAGCCGTACGGACGAGCGGCCGTCCTCCAACTCCTGGAGCGCTCGTACCGCGCCCGCGGCCGTGCCCGTGCCCGTGCCCGCGTCCTGTCCCGTGATCGTCATCTCGACCACCTCCTCGACAGGCAAGTGAAGGCCTTGTCACCGTGTCAAGGTCAAACAGAACCGGCGTCCATGACGGCCCGGCCTGTCCGAACGTCCTCGCATGCCTTACGGAGTCATGACGTACGGGCGTGGAACGGGGGCGCGGCGCCCGTACGGACCTAGCGTGGGCGTATGCGTGTACTGGTCACCGGCGGTGCCGGGTTCATCGGCTCCCATGTGGTCGAGGCACTGGCGGTGCGCGGGCACGAGCCTGTCGTGTTCGATGTGCGGGTCGATCCAGGCGCCGACGTGCGGGACGCGGTCGCCGTCGGTCGCGCTCTGCGCGGCGTGGACGCCGTGTGCCATCAGGCCGCGATGGTGGGGCTCGGCGACGGGGTCGCCGACGCGGCCGAGTACGTCTCGCGCAACGACCTGGGGACCGCCGTACTGCTCGCCGCCATGGCGGAGGCGGGCGTACGGCGTCTCGTGCTGGCCGGGTCGATGGTCGTCTACGGGGAGGGGCGGTACGCGTGCCCGCGGCACGGTGTCGTACGGCCCGGACCGCGTGCCGTCGCCGACCTCGACGCGGGCCGGTTCGAGCCGACGTGCCCGGTGTGCGGGGACGACCTCTCCCCCGGTCTGGTCGGCGAGGACGCCCCGGCCGATCCGCGGAACGTGTACGCGACGACCAAGCTCGCCCAGGAACACCTGGCCGCCGCCTGGGCCCGCTGTACCGACGGATCGGCGGTGTCGTTGCGCTACCACAACGTGTACGGCCCCGGAATGCCCCGCGACACCCCGTACGCCGGTGTCGCCTCCTTCTTCCGTTCGGCGCTCGCCCGGGGCGAGGCACCGCGTGTGTTCGAGGACGGGCGGCAGCGGCGGGACTTCGTGCATGTGCGGGACGTGGCGGCGGCCAACGCGGTGGCGTTGGAGGCGGCGGCCGCCCGGGGTGCGCTCACGGCGTACAACACCGGCAGCGGTGAGCCGCACACCGTCGGAGAGATGGCACGGGCGCTGGCCGTCGCCCACGGCGGGCCCGATCCGGTCGTCACCGGTGAGTACCGGCTCGGGGACGTACGGCACATCACGGCGGACTCGTCGCGGCTGCGGGACGCTCTGGGCTGGAAGCCGGAGATCGGCTTCGAGGAGGGCATGACGGAGTTCGCGCATGTGGGGATGCGCGGGGCCCAGAGCCCCTGATAGACCGGTGGTGCTGCCCGTGTTCAGGAAGCGGCGGCGGGCAGCACCACCTCGAAGCGGCAGCCGCCGGGGATGTTGCGTACGGTGGCCCGGCCCCGGTGTGCCTCCACGATCCCGCGGACGATGGCGAGGCCCAGGCCCGCGCCGGCCGGGGGCGTCCGGGCGTGTGTGCCGCGCCAGCCGGTGTCGAAGACGCGCGGCAGGTCGTCCTCCGGGATGCCGCCGCAGCCGTCCGTCACCGACAGCACCACGCCCTCGGGGGAACGCTCCACCGCGATGGCGACCGTGCCGTCGGCCGGGGTCCGGCGGATGGCGTTGACCAGGAGGTTGCCCAGCACCCGGCTCATCTCCTTGCCGTCCACCTCCACCGGCACCGGCTCGACACGGCCGCCCACCAGCCGCACCCCGTGCTCCCGGGCGAGCGGGTCGGCTCCCGCCAGCGCGTCGCCGACCAGGTCGTACAGGGAGATCCGGGCGAGGGTGAGGGGGAGCGTGCCGGCGTGGATGCGGGAGAGTTCGAAGAGGTCGCCGACCATGTCGTTGAGGCGTTCGACCTCGGTGCGCATCTGCTTCAGATAGCGGTCGGGGTCGGCGGCGACGCCGTCCTCCAGGGCCTCCGACATGGCGCGCAGGCCGGCGAGCGGAGTGCGCAGGTCGTGCGAGATCCAGGCGACGAGTTCCCGCCGGGAGGTCTCCAGCGCGCGTTCCCGCTCCCGGGACTCGGCGAGCCTGGCGCTCGTGGCGGCCAGTTCGCGGCTGAGCGTGTCCAGTTCGGCGGTGGCCGGCTCGGCGGGGGCGGTGAACGCGCCGCCGTCGCCGAAGGAGCGTGCGGCTATGGCGAGTTCGTGGCTGCGGGCGACGACCCAGCGGCCCAGCAGCAGGGCCGTGGCCAGGGAGACGACGGCCGCCATGGCGACGACGGTCGTGACGACGGTCAGGTCGTGCGGGGAGAGGAACATCGCCCAGGCGACGGCCAGTGTGCCCGCGAGCATCGCGACGACGCCGACCGCCGCGATCACGGTGAGGGAGGCGGTGAGCGAGCGGCGCCGGATCAGCCGTAGGACGCCCGCTCCGGTCAGACCGGTGGCGGCCGCGCCGGCGAAGGCGTACAGGGCGATGAGCAGGGTGTCACGCATGATCGGCCTCCCCTCCCGTGGGCTCGAAGCGGTAGCCCACGCCCCACACGGTCTGGATCAGACGGGGCCGGGCCGGGTCGTCCTCGACCTTGCCGCGCAGGCGGCGGACGTGGACCGTGACGGTCGACAGGTCGCCGAAGTCCCAGCCCCACACCTCGCGCATCAGGTCCTCGCGACCGAACGCCCGCCCCGGATGCCGCAGGAAGAAGGAGAGCAGGTCGAACTCCCTGAGGGTGAGGGCGAGTTCGACGCCGTGCTTGGTGGCCCGGCGGGCCGCCGGGTCGAGGGCCAGGCCCGCGGCGCGCAGCCGGTGCCCGGTGTCGGAGGCCGGGCGGCTGCGGCGGAGCACCGACTCCACGCGCAGCACCAGCTCGCGCGGACTGAAGGGTTTGGTGACGTAGTCGTCGGCGCCGACCTCCAGGCCGAGGATGCGGTCGTCCTCGTCTCCGCGGGCGGTGAGCATGATGACCGGCACGGGGCCGTGTCCGCGGATGCGGCGGCACACCTCCAGGCCGTCCATGCCGGGCAGCATCAGGTCGAGGACGACCAGGTCCGGCCGGTGCGCGGCGGCACGGGTGAGGGCGGTCGGACCGTCGTCGGCCCGCTCGACGGCGTAACCGGCGCGGTCCAGGTAACCGGCGACGACCTCGGCGACGGTCGGATCGTCGTCGACGACCAGGATCCGGGGGGCCTCTTCGCGAGCTCGCGCCCCCGCGGGTTCGTACGGCTGTTGCTGCATGCCCCCAGCCTTGCACCGCGCCGCCCGCGATGCCGGGCCCGACCGTCACCTCGGCCTTCGACGTCCGCGTTTCGTAAGGAGCGGGAGTCCGGTATGTCCCCTTCGCGTTCGTAGGGTGAAACCGTGACGACGACACCTTCCGACGTCGATGTGGTGCTGCCCTGCCTGAACGAGGCCGAGGCCCTTCCCTGGGTCCTCGAACGGATCCCGCCGGGCTGGCGCGCACTCGTCGTCGACAACGGTTCCACGGACGGCTCGGCCTCCCTCGCCCACGCGCTCGGCGCGACCGTCGTGCACGAGCCGCGCCGGGGCTTCGGCGCCGCCTGCGACGCCGGGCTGCGGGCCGCCACCGCCGACGTGGTGTGCTTCTGCGACTGCGACGCCTCCCTCGACCCGTCGCTGCTCGTCCCGTTCGTGCGCGAAGTGCGGGGCGGCGACGCCGATCTGGTGCTGGGGCGACGGCGCCCGCAGGGGCGGGGCGCGTGGCCCGCGCACGCCCGTGTCGGCAACCTCGCGCTCGCGCGGATGCTGCGCCGCCGCACCGGACTGCGCCTGCACGACCTCGGTCCGTTGCGCGCCGCCCGCCGGGAGCCGCTGCTCGCTCTCGGGCTGACCGACCGGCGCAGCGGCTATCCGCTCCAGATGGTGGTGCGCGCCGCCGACGCCGGCTGGCGGATCGCGGAGCACGACGTGCCGTATCTGCCGCGCTCCGGGGCCTCGAAGGTGACGGGCACCTGGCGGGGCACGTGGCAGGCCGTACGGGACATGAGTCGCGTGCTGGGCGAGACGCCCGCGCATGGGGGAGGAACCGTCCGTTGAGTGCGTCGACCACGGTGCTCGTCATCGCCAAGGAGCCGCGACCGGGCCGGGTCAAGACCCGGCTCACCCCGCCGTTCACGCCCGAGGAGGCGGCCGGGCTGGCCGAGGCGGCCCTCGCCGACACGCTGCACGCGGTGGCGGCCGTGCCCGCCGCCCGCCGGGTCCTCGTCCTCGCCGGGGCGCCCGGCCCTTGGCTGCCGCCCGGCTTCGACGTCGTACCGCAGTGCGCGGGCGGCCTGGACGAGCGCCTGGCGGACGCCTTCGCACGCTGTGCCGGTCCGGCGCTGCTCGTCGGGATGGACACCCCGCAGGTGACACCCGGCCTGCTCGACGTCGACTTCGCCGACTGCGACGCCTGGTTCGGCCCGGCCGAGGACGGCGGCTTCTGGGCCCTCGGACTGGCCGATCCCGACCCCGGTCTGCTGCGGGGCGTGCCCATGTCGACCGCCGTGACGGGCGCCCTGCAGCGCGATCGGCTGGTCCGCGCGGGGCTGCGGGTGCGCGACCTGCCGCGGCTGCGCGACGTCGACACCGCCGCCGACGCCCACGCCGTGGCCGCGCTGGCCCCGCACAGCCGCTTCGCGGTGCGCCTGGCCCGGTGCATGGCGCTCGTGCCACCCGACTCCCCTCGGGATGCCGGGCCGGCCACGCGGCCGACCACACCCCCGGCCGGCCCTCGATGAGCACCGTGCCCGCCACCGCTGCCGCCTGGGCGACCGCCGACCCCTACGCGGCCGCCCTGCGCCGCGGTCACGGCCCGCTGTTCCTGCGCCGTGCCGACGGCTGGCTGCTGCCGCTGGAGGTGGAGCGCTGGTGCGCCCGGGCCGACGCGGTCGACCGGGAGGTGCTGGACCGGTGCGAGGGCACCGTGCTGGACGTGGGGTGCGGGCCGGGCCGGCTGGTCGCCGAACTCGCCGCCCGGGGCCGGGCCGTTCTCGGCATCGACGTCAGCGCGGCCGCCGTCGACCGCACCGTGCGCCTCGGGGGCCCGGCGCTGCGGCGCTCGGTCTTCGAGCCGCTGCCCGGCGAAGGCCGCTGGGCCACCGTCCTGCTCATGGACGGCAACATCGGCATCGGCGGCGACCCGCGCGCCCTGCTGGACCGGGTGGCCGTGCTCCTGCGCCCCGGCGGCCTGCTCATCGCCGAGACCGCCCTCGTGGACGTCGACGAACGCGCCCAGGTGCAGGTCGTCGGCCCCACCGCCACCGGCGAGGCCGACGCCCACTTCCCCTGGGCCCGACTCGGCACCCGGGCGTTGCTCCGGTACGCCCGGGGCTGGGAGCCGGTCGGTCAGTGGACGACGGGCGGACGGTGCTTCGCCGCCCTGCGCAGCCGCCGCAGTCGCACCGCCAGCAGCAGCGCCGAGGCACCGAAGAGAACGGCGGTGATCAGCAGCCAGCGGGCGAGGAACATGTCCGCCGGCAGCCCCGTGGCGGACCGGTAGCGCCGCTCCACCATGCCGCTGATCAGCGGGAACCACACGAGCAGGAGCAGCCCGGACAGGGCCGCCGGTACGCGCACGTACGGTACCCAGTCCCGGCGCCGGACCGCGCCGAGCCCTCGTACGGCCGCCCGGTCCAGGGCCGCGTACAACGGCAGCAGCACGAGGTCGTGCAGCAGCGCCGCGCCCACGAACCACAGCGCCACGCCGAACCAGTCGTCCGCGAGCAGCCGCACCCCGGCGTAGGCGGCGAGTGCGAACGAGCCGGCGAGCAGCAGGAGTTGGAAGGGGCTTCCGAGAGGGATCGGCGGTCGGCGCATCACAGGTCTCCGAAGGTCATCCGGGCCACCCACTTGGTGTTGAGCACACCGGGTGCGGCGGGCACGATGATCCGCGCCGGGTAGCCGTGGTCGGGGGACAGCTCCTCGCCGTTGACGTACAGGGCGAGCAGGGAGCGCGGGTCGGCCACCTGGTTGGCGCGCAGGGCGGCTTTCCGGAAGGCGCCGCGCCGCTGGAGGGACTCGACGAACAGGTCGGGCGGGTCGTCGTCGTACCCGACGAGCGCCGCGAGGTCACGCAGCCGTACCCCGCGCCACCACTGGTCCGACGTCGACCAGCCCTCGACGCAGGCGATGGGCAACGCCGAGCTGTGCAGGGGGAGTTCGAGGAGTTGGGAGCGGCTCAGGCGGACCGTCCCGGTGCGCCCGGCCACCACGAGCTGCCAGGTGTCCGGGCCCGTCTCCGCCGCGTCGATGCCGGCGTACGCGGCGGTCTTGTTGATCTGGAAGCCGTTCGGCCCGCTGCCGGGTTCACGGCCGCCGTGCGGTGCGAGGAGCGCGGTGCGCCGCAGCGGGCCGTCGAAGTTCTGCCCCGCCGTGGTGGCGAACAGCAGCAGCGAGCCGCCCCCGACGAACCACAGGGCGCCGCGCCGGGAGACGGTCGGGTCGGCGGGGCGCGGTGACACCAGGTCGTTCCCCTCCTCCCGCAGGTGCCGCAGATTGCGCAGCGCGATCGGCATCTTCAGCGCCGCGTGGGCGACGAAGGCGGCGAAGAACACCCAGGCGCCGTAGAAGTGCAGGGGGTAGAAGGAGCCGGGGAAGACGTAGTCGAGCTGGACGTTGAGCACTCCGGTCACGAACTCGAACAGCGCGCCGCCGACCAGGAGCAGCAGGGAGATCCGCTCCAGGGCGTGCGCGAGCGAGCGGGCCGGGGGCAGGGCGAACAGCCTCGGTACGACGGACCACAGCTTGGCGAGCAGGACGGGGATCAGGCTGACGCCGAGGGTGACGTGGACGCCCTGGTTGAGCCGGTACAGCCAGTGCGGGTTCGTGGGCCAGGCGAACAGGTAGAAGCCGAGGATCCCCTTGTCCGGGGTCTTGTCGTTCACCGGCGACAGGCCCGGGTTGTAGGCGGCGTACGAGACCAGGCCCGTCACGAACAGCACGGTGATGCCGACGAGCAGGACCAGGCCCAGCACCGAGGTGAACCAGGGGCCGCGCAGCGGGCTGCGCCAGAAGCCGGGTGAGGAGGGGAACCGCGGATCGCGTGGATCGTCTCGCATGGCCCGACCGTAGGCCCCGGCCACCCCGGGAGCGGGTGCGTGAACGATGACGAAACGCTGACGTCCGGCCCGGACGGCGGTCCGCGCCCGCCCCGTCGGCCTAACGTTCCGGGCGTGACCCGCTCCTCACGCCGTGACCTGTACGCCTCCGTGGCCGCCATGCTCCTGGTGACGGCAGCCGTGCTGCTCGGACGCCGCATTCAGGCGACCAGTCACACGTTGTTCGTCAACTGGCCGCCGCTGCTGGCGACTTGGTACCCCCATATGGGCCCGGGCACTCCGGCGGCCGTCGCCGTGGCGATCGGCACGGTGGCGTACGGGCCCACCCTCGCGGCTCGTCTGCGCTGGCGGAGTCTGCTCCCGCTGGCCTGGGCCACGGCCCTGGCGTGGATCCTCTCCCTCGCCCTGGTCGACGGATGGCACCGCGGCATCGCCGGCCGGCTCACCACCCGCCACGAGTACCTCCAGGTGATCGACCGCTTCGACGACATCCCGGCCACCCTGCGCGGCTTCACCGAGCACATCCTGCTCGGCTCGCCCGACCACTGGCCCGCCCACGTCGCCGGTCACCCGCCCGCCGCCCCGCTCACCTTCGTCCTGCTCGACCGGATCGGGCTGGGCGGCGGGGGCTGGGCCGGGCTGTGGTGCATCGCTGGCGGGGCGACGGCCTGTGTGGCCGTGCTGGTCACGATCCGCGCCCTGGCCGACGAGGCGCTCGCGCGCGGGGCGGCCCCCTTTCTCGTGCTGGCGCCGGCCGCCGTGTGGACGGGAACCTCGGCCGACGCGTACTTCGCGGCGGTGGCGGCGTGGGCGGTGGCACTGCTGGCACTGGCGGTGACCGGACGGTCCTTGTGGTGGGCCGGGGCGTCCGGTCTGCTGTTCGGCCTGGGCTGCTATCTGTCGTACGGCCTCACGCTCGTCGCGCTGATCGGGGCGGCGGCGCTGTGGCTCGGCCGGCACGGGATCCGGCAGCGGCCGGTGCTGCTGGTGGCGCTGTTCGCCGGACTGGCCGTCGTCCCGGCGCTGTTCACGATCGCCGGGTTCGACTGGTGGGAGGCGTACCGCCTCCTGGTGACGCGCTACCACCAGGGCGTGGGCGGCATCCGTCCCTACGGCTACTGGGTGTGGGCCAACCTGGCGTGCGCCGTGCTCATCACGGGCCTGGCGACGGCTGCGGGGCTGCGGCGAACCGGTGCGGTGCTCGTCCGTCCGCGTGCCGGCGGCCCCGGCCGGACCGCCGCGGCCCGCCTCGCTCTCCTCGTGTCCGCCGCCCTGCTCGCCCTGCTGGTCGCCGATCTGTCCGGCATGAGCAAGGCGGAGACGGAACGGATCTGGCTGCCCTTCACCGTGTGGCTGCTACCCGCGTGCGCGTTCCTCACCCGCCCCCGGGCATGGCTCGCCGCCCAGGCCCTGCTCGCGCTGCTCCTCAACCATCTGCTGCTGACCGGTTGGTGACGAGCGGCGCCCACCACACCAGCGTGGTGCCCCCGTCGTCCGGCCTGCTCAGCTCCAGCTCCCCGCCCGCTGCCGCGCCCGCTCCGCCATGTTGCGCAGCCCGCTGCGGCGGCCGTCGGCCGGGATGCCGACGCCGTGTCGGTGACCGTGAGGCGCACCTGGTATGCGTTGGCCGTGAGGGCGACGTCGGCGCCTCGCGGGTGCCGCGGGCCGCGTCCAGCCGGGCCTGGAGCTCCTCCAGCAGCTCGTCCAGCCTCAGCTGCGGCAGCCGTACGCGGGCTTCTGGAGGCTCCTCGGCGCTTCCCACCTGCGTCTCCTCCGGCCCCGTGGGCGGTCCGACACCGGCCGCTCCGGTCCCTTCACGCTACCGGCCGGTGCCACGCGACGGCACGGGGCGGAGACCGGGGCCGAGGGCAGCGACAGCCGCTGAGGCCGTCCGGGCCGGGACCGGGGACCGTCGGCGCTTGGCGTCGACCTCCGCGCGAGGGACAGTGGAGGCAGGAGCGGCACCGATCCCCCGCGGTGTCGCTCCGTCCGTCAGCGGGCCGTCTGCGGTCCGAGCGGTCGGCATCGGGCAAGGTACCCCGTGCGCCCGGTCAACCACGTCCTGGACAGCGGGGACATCGTCATCTCCCGTCTGCCGGCCAAGCCGGGCGTCCAGCGCCGGGTCCGGGCCGCGGTCCTGGCCTCCCATCTGGAGCGGCCGGACAGCGGCGGGCGCCCCGCGGGGTGAGTGCGTGTCGCACTCCGAGCGGGAGCCGGCCGACGTCCAGCGTGAGCACTGGTGCCGGGCACGGTCGTGACACGCTGTTCCTCGCACGCGAGGGGTTCCCGTGCCGGCCACCGACTTCAGCCCGGTTGACCTCATCCAGGTGAGCGGACACCGGCGGCACGGGAGGTCAGCCCTCGGCCCCGACCGCTCCCCGGTCCTGCGCCCCCGCGCACCTCAGCGCGAGCGCGGCGATGTCGTCGTCGAGTCTTCCGCCGCTGTGCCGGAGCAGATCCCGGTGCAGGCGGTCGAGGAGCTCGCGGGGCTGTTCCGCGCCCTGGCGGCGCATCCAGTCGGGCAGGGGGAAGAACTGGCCCGAGTGGTCGCGGGTCTCCGAGACGCCGTCCGTGTAGAGCAGGAGCTGGTCGCCCGGGGTGAAGGAGACCATGTCGACCCAGTAGCGGTCACCGATGAGTGCCGCGAGGTTGAGGGGCGGGGAGGGGGTGCTGGGCTCGACGAGGCGGACCTTCCCGCAGTGGGCGATCAGTGGCGGGGGGTGCCCGCAGTTGAGGAGTCGTATGTGGCCGCCGCCGTGCGGGATCTCGGCGAGGAGGGCGGTGGCGAAGTGCTCGGGCTGGTCCTGGGTGGGAAACGCGTCGCTGTGGCGCGTGATGGTGGTCTCCAGCCGGTGGATGATGCCCTGCAGGTCGGGTTCGTCGTACGCGGCCTCCCTGAAGCAGCTGATCACCGCGGAGGCGGCCCCGACCGCGGACAGCCCCTTGCCCCGTACGTCGCCTATGAGCAGCCGGACGCCGTGCGGAGTGCCGATCGCCTCGTAGAAGTCGCCGCCGATCCGGGCCTGTTCCTGGGCCGCCAGGTAGAGGGACTCGATCTCGACGTCCTCGATGCGGCGCGGCAGCGGGCGCAGCAGCACCTTCTGGGCCGCGTCGGCGACGAGTCGGACCTGGAAGAGGATCTCCTCCCGCTGAAGCCGGACATGGCTGCCGTACGCGGCCGCCAGGGTGACCGCGATGATCGCGGCGGACGTGTACTGCGTCCCCAGGTCGGTGTGGAAGAGACTCAGGACGATCATGAACAGGAAGCAGAACGCCCCCAGCAGGACCGTGGGGAACACCGGCCACATCGCGGCGGCAAGGGCGGGCGCGGCGGGCAGGAGGCGGCTGAAGGCGATCTCCCTGGGCGTCGAGGCCGCCAGGCCGACGATGAGGACGGTCAGGACCACGGGTGCCAGCCGGGCAGCGTCCCATCGGCCGCCGTAGGCAGGACGACGGCGCCACAGCCACCCAGGCTTGATCACAAAATGCATCATATCGACCCAAGCGGACATCGGGCGCGGGGAAATCACGCACCGGTCTCCGGAGCCGAGATCGAGGGCGCGGGCCTGGCCACTTGGGATCACCGGTGTTAAAAAGGTCGCATGGCGAACCGTTTCGCCCGTTTTCCGCACCTCTCGGTGAAGCGCCTGCTCAGCAAGGGCACGCGGAGCGTGGCCGGGCAGGTGTTGATCTTCCAGGTGGCCCTGGTCGTGCTGCTCGTCGCCTGTGGCGTCTTCGCTCTCATCCTCCAGTCGGAACGCGACACCAGCGCCGAGGCCAGGCGCCGCTCCACAGCCGTGGCGCAGACGTTCGCGCACGCACCGGGCGTCGTCGCGGCACTGCAGGCCCCGGATCCGAGCAAGATCCTCCAGCCGCTCACGGAGGCCGCGCGCAAGGCCGCCGGCGTCGACTTCATCGTGGTCATGGACACCGAGGGCATCCGGTACACGCACCCCTTGCCGGACCGCATCGGAAAGCGGTTCGTGGGCGAGATCGGGCCGTCGCTGGAGGGCAGGACCTACGTGGAGAGCGTCAACGGCCCGCTCGGCCGTGAGGTGCAGGCCACGGTCCCGATCGAGAACGCCGACAGCGAGGTGGTGGGCCTCGTCTCGGCCGGGATGAAGGTCAAGAACGTCGAGAGCCAGCTGACCCGGCAACTGCCGATCATCCTGGGCGCCGGGGCCGGAGCGCTGGTGCTGTCCACCGGGGTGACGGCCCTGGTGGGCAGGCGGCTGCGCCGGCAGACGCACAGTCTGGCCCCGGCCGAGATGAGCCTGATGTACGAGCACCACGACACGGTGCTCCACTCCGTCCGGGAAGGGGTGCTGATCGTGGCCGCCGACGGGCGGCTGATCCTGGCGAACGACGAGGCCAGACGGCTGCTGGAGCTGCCCCCGGACGTCGAGGGGCGGCACGCCTCGGAACTGCCGGGCCTCGATCCCGGCACGAAGGAACTGCTGACCTCCGGGCGCGAGGCCACCGACGAGGTGCACCTCGCGGGAGAGCGGTTGCTCGCGATCAACCAGCGGCCCACGGACCGCGAGGGCGACCCCAGGGGAACGGTGGTGACGCTGCGCGACTCCACCGAGCTCCAGGCGGTGACCGGCAGGGCGGAGGTGGCACGGGAGCGGCTCCGGCTGCTGTACGACGCGGGGCTGCACATCGGCACCACCCTGGACGTGCTGCGTACCGCCGGCGAGTTGGCGCAGGTCCCCGTGCCCCGCTTCGCGGACTTCGTCACCGTGGACCTTGCCGACGCCGTCCTGCACGGCGAGGAGCCGGCCCCCACGGCGACGGACATGCGCCGCGCGGCCGTGTACGGCATCCATGACGAGCATCCGCTCTCCGCACAGGGCCGGCTCTTCGACTATCTGCCCTCCACCCCCCAGGCACGCGGCTACGGCAGCGGCAGCTCCCAGCTGGTGAGCGACCTGCCGTCCGCCACGAGCTGGCGCGTGCAGGACCCGGAGCGCGCCAAGGCGATCATCGACTACGGCATCCATTCGCTGATCACCGCGCCCATCCAGGCCCGGGGCGTCGTGCTGGGCATGGCCAACTTCTGGCGGGCCCGACAGCACGAGCGTTTCAACGAGGAGGATCTGTCGTTGGCGGAGGAGCTGGTGGCCCGGGCCGCGATCAGCATCGACAACGCCCGCCGCTACACCCGCGAGCACACCCTGGCGGTCACCCTCCAGCGCAGCCTGCTGCCGCAGGCCATGCCCGCGCAGAACGCCCTCGACATCGCCTACCGGTACCTGCCCGCCCAGTCGGGTGTCGGCGGGGACTGGTTCGACGTGATCCCCCTGCCGGGGAGCCGGGTGGCACTGGCCGTCGGCGATGTGGTCGGTCACGGTCTGCATGCCGCCGCGACGATGGGCCGGCTGCGGACCGCCGTGCACAACTTCTCCGCCCTCGATCTGCCGCCCGACGAACTGCTGAGCCACCTGGACGACCTGGTCGGGAGCATCGACCAGAAGGAGACGGCGGAGAGCGCGGCGGGCGTCGTGGGCGCCACCTGCCTGTACGGGATCTACGACCCCGTGACGCGCCGCTACGTCGTGGCGCGTGCCGGGCATCTGGCGCCCGCGCTGGTCCGGCCCGACGGAACCGTCACCTTCCCGGACGTGCCGGCCGGTCCGCCCCTCGGTCTCGGCGGCATGCCGTTCCAGACCGCGGAGGTGTGCCTCGCGGAGGGAACCCAGCTCGTCCTGTACACCGACGGTCTCATCGAGGACCGCAGACGCGACCTCGACGTGGGGATGGAACTGCTGCGCGAGGCGCTCACCGGCCATCCCGGCCGGCCACCCGAGGAGACCTGCCAGGATGTACTGGACAGTCTCCTCCCCCGGCGCCCGAAGGACGACGTCGCCCTGCTCGTCGCCCGTACCCGGGGGCTGCCGCAGGACCGGATCGCCGAATGGGACGTACCACCGGACCCGGCCGCCGTCTCCGGCATGCGCGACGCCGTGTCCCGGCACCTCGAAGCGTGGGGTCTTTCGGAGTTCGGCTTCACCATGGAGCTCATCCTCAGCGAACTCATCACCAACGCCATCCGCTACGGCACCGCTCCGATCCACGTACGGCTGATCCGCGACCGCACCCTGATCTGCGAGGTCGCCGACGGCAGCAGCACCTCACCCCATCTGCGGTACGCCGCGACGACGGACGAGGGCGGCCGAGGCCTGTTCCTGGTCTCCCAGATGGCCGAACGCTGGGGCACCCGCTACACCCCCCAGGGCAAGGTCATCTGGGCCGAACAGGCCCTTCCTGAGCCGCTCCAGCAGCCCGTGCCCGGATAGGGTGCCCGGGTCGCACCGAAGGTGAGTCGGGGCAGCGCTCAGGGGAGGGAGGCCCGGCACGATGCAGGTGTCAGAGGTGCCGCGAGCGGTGGCCGCGGCCATGTCCGCCGCGTCGTCGGTCGGCCTGCGGGTCGACGACGCGATCCTGCTGCAGGACTCGAACAAGCTCACTCTGCGTCTGCTGCCCTGTGACGTGCTGGCCCGGGTGGCACCCGTCGGGGACCAGGTCGCGCAGTTCGAAGTCGACCTTGCCCAGCGGCTGGTCGGGGCCGGGTGCCCGGTGGCCGCTCTCGATCCTCGGGTCGAGCCACGTGTCCATGAGCGCGACGGGTTCGTGGTCACCCTGTGGACCTACTACGAGCCCGTGGCACCCGGAGAGATCTCAGCAGCCGACTACGCCGATGCGCTCGCCCGGTTGCATGCCGGCATGCGCCAACTCGATGTCCCGACGCAGCACTTCACGGATCGCGTCGAACAGGCGCAGCGGCTGGTGGCCCACCGCGGGCGGACTCCCGCGCTCGCCGACGCGGACCGGGAACTGCTCGGCGACACGTTACGCGGCCTGAAACGAGCCGTCGGCGAGCGCGGTGGCGCCGAGCAACTCCTGCACGGCGAGCCGCACCCGGGCAACCTGATCAGCACGGAGCACGGGCCGCTGTTCATCGACCTCGAGACGTGTTGCCGAGGGCCCGTCGAATTCGACCTCGCCCACGCGCCCGAGGAGATCGGCGCGCATTGTTCCGGCGTCGACCGGGACCTGCTGCGCGACTGCCGGCTCCTCGTGCTGGCGATGATCACGACGTGGCGCTGGGACCGGGGCGACCGACTCCCGGACGGGCGCCGGCTGGGCACGGAATGGCTCGGCCGGATCCGGGCCGCACTCGATCGCAAAGGTCTGAACAGCCATGGCTGACTGCGAGGCAGCCTGACGCGGCCGTCACCCGGCAGGCCGCGTCAGGCCCCTGTGTGGTTCAGGCGGGCCGGCCCACCTCCGATGCCGAGGTGAGGATGCTGTCGCCCACGACGTCCGCCACCTCTTTCCACTCGGTGAGGGACATCGTCAGGGGCGGCAGGAGTTTCAGGACGTGGCCCAGGCCCGAGGTCTCGGCGATGACACCGGCGCGGAACAAGGCCTGCCGGGCGTGCTCGGCGGCGGCGGAGGTGGCGAACCGGAGGCCGCTCATCGCGCCCTTGCCGACGACCTGGGCGGCGCCTGCGGGGAGGGCCTCGGTGATGCTCGTGAGGCTAGGGCGGATCGCGGCGGCGAGTTCGGTGGTGTGGTGGGTGAAGTGCGGGTCGGTCCAGTGGTCCAGGGCCGCGGAGCCCGCGACGAAGGCGAGGTTGTGGCCGCGGAAGGTGCCGTTGTGCTCGCCGGGAGCCCAGTGGTCGAGGTCGGGCCGGATCAGCAGGGCCGCCATCGGCAGACCCATTCCGCTGAGGGACTTGGACAGACAGACCAGGTCGGGGCGGAGTTCGGGGGCGTCCTCGAAGCTGAAGAAGGTGCCGGTGCGTCCGCAGCCCGCCTGGATGTCGTCCACGACGACCAACGCGCCGGTGGCGTCGGCGAGTTCACGGATCCGGGCCAGCCACGCGCGAGGCGCGGCGTGCAGTCCGCCCTCGCCCTGGACCGTCTCCAGCAGGATCGCGGCGGGCGGGAGCGTGGTCGCCTCCGGGCCGAGGGCGTCCTCCAGGGCGGCGAACGGATCGGGCTCGGCCGCGTCGCCGTACGGCAGGATCGTGACGTCGGTCAGGGGCACGCCCGCCGCTCCGCGCAGCAGCGGGGAGGTCGTGGCGGCGAGGGCACCGAGGGACGCGCCGTGGAAGCCTCCGGTGAAGGCGATCACCTCGGTGCGCCCGGTGACCTTGCGGGCCAGCTTCAGCGCGGCCTCGACGGCGAGGGTTCCGGCCGGTCCGGGGAACTGGACGACGTGGTCGCCGAGGCCGCGCGGCTGAAGGACGAGGCTGGTGAACCGCTCCAGGAAGTCGGCCTTGGCCGTGGTGTGCAGGTCCAGCGACTGCACGGGGCCGCCGGCCGTGAGGTAGGCCGTGACCCGTTCGACGATCTCGGGCGGGTTGTGGCCGTAGTTGAGCGAACCGGCCCCGCACAGCAGGTCGACATAACGGCGTCCGGAGGTGTCCCACAGATGGTGTCCGGCGGCCCGTTCGAAGACCACCGGGAAGTCGCGGCAGTAGCTGCGTACGTTCGACTCGTGACGTTCGAACACCGCGAGGGGCGTCCGGTCGGTCTCGGTCATGTCAGCACGTACCTTTCATGTCAACGGTTGTCGTAACGCGTCGCGGCCCGACGTCACTTGAGGTGTCACTTGACCAGCACCGTTCCGTCACCGGGACGGTGGTCGCGGGAACGGCGCAGGTCGCTGAAGGCGAAGGTCCGCTGGAGCCAGCGGTCGCGGCCGTCGTAGCGCGGGGTGAACGCCGAACGGCCGTGCAGGGTGACCCGGTTGTCGACGACGGCGAGGTCGCCGGAGCGCAGCAGCACCCCCGTGTACGTGCGGTGCGCCACCTCGGCGAGTTCGGCGAGGGCCGCCCGCCCCTCGGGGGTCACGGCCTTGGTGGCCGCCTCGTCGAAGCACCAGTCGGGGTCGTCCGGGTCGCCGGTGAGCACCGCGTGCGCGGTGCCGTCACCGGCCGGACCGAAGGACGGCGGCGCCTCGGTGACGTACTCCGGCCTGCTGAGCGCCTCCCGGGCGCCGGGTGTCAGCAGCGGCAGGACGCGTCGGGCGCAGCTGGTGCGCAGTTCGGCCGTGCCCTCGTGGTCGGGGCGCAGGCACAGCAGCATCACGTAGTCGGGGCGGTGGGGATGGAAGGCGTTCTCGGTGTGGAAGGTGAGTTCGACCGAGCCGACGTTGCCCTGGACCGTCTCCTGGCCGGGCACCGGCACGACGTCCTGGACGAGGGCGCCGGACTTCTCCGCCGCGAACGCGGCCGGGTCGCCGAGCCCGGCCGCGAACAGCAGCAGTGTCGCCGCGGGCAGGGACGGGCCGTGCTGGACCGAGCCCTTCACCATGGGGGTGGGCGGCAGGTGCGCGGCTCCGATGGGGAGCCTCCTGAGGACCAGGGCGCCGTCGGGGCCGGAATGCCTGCGGAACTCCCGTACGGTGCGCCGTACTTCGGCGGGGACGTCCTCCCAGGCGTGCCGGGCGAGCGCCACCCATGCCGGGTCGTCGACCCGGTCGCCCGCCTGGTCCAGCAGTTCCGCCGCCACATGGCCGAGCCGGGCCAGGGTGGGGGCGCCGTACCGCACCGTGCCGTCGGCGCTCGCCGGGGCGTACGGTGCCTGCGTCGTGTCGACGCTGCTCACGTGCGTGTTCCCTTCTCTCCGCTGCGTCCGCGTCACTCGCCCATCGCCCGGACGAGGCTGTTGGGGCGCAGGTCGGTCCACTCGCGCTCGACGTACTCCAGGCAGGCGGTGCGGCTGTCCGGGCCGAAGACGGTGGTCCAGCCGGCGGGCACGGCGGTGAAGTCGGGCCACAGCGAGTGCTGGCCCTCGTCGTTGGCCAGGACCCGGTAGGTGCCGTCGGGGTTCTCGAAGGGATTGGTCATGACGGTTCGGTGTTCCTTTCGGGGGCAGGGAGGCGCTTCGCCTCCCTGCTGTGGGGTGGGGTGGGGTGTGGGGAGTGGGGCCGACGGCGGTCCGCGCGGCTCGCGTCAGCGTTCGACGAAGTCCCAGTAGCGGGAGATCGCGGCCAGGTCGATGTCCGGGATCGCGACCGCCAGGTCCCGCAGTCGCTGCAGCGTTTCGTCGTTGTCGAACTCCAGGGTCGGCTGCCCCGGGTCCGGCGCCCTCCTCGCGTGCTCTTCGAGATACGCCTGGTAGGGCAGGATCGGCAGGTCCTGTCCCCGTTCGCTCGCGCTCCGCAGACGCCGCAGCCACTCGGTGAGCGGGACCGCTTCGCAGACCGTCCCGCGCATCCGGTCGTACTCGCTCATGAAGGCACCGGCTCCGACGCTGCGCGGATGGTGGAGGTGGTGCACACGGGTGGTTCCGTCCGCGGTCAGGATGAGCCCCACGACGGCGCGGGCCAGGACGTCGACCGGGAGCAGCGCTTCCTCCAGATCCGGTCCGGTCGGATAGGCGCCGAGCGCGGCGCAACTGGTGAGCAGTCGGGAGAACATGTCGTCCGGGCTGACGGCACCGGTCGAGGTGTGCGCCCAGATGCGGCCGAGCCGGTGGATGCCGCCGGCGGCCCCTCGTTCGAAGGCACGCTCCACCATGCGGTCGGCGACCCACTTGCTCGCCGCGTACCCGTTCCCGAACGGGTGCTTCTCACCGTCGATCGGTGAATCCTCCCTGACCAGCCGGGAGTTCTGGCCGAGCCCGAACACACCGAGGGTCGAGAGGTGGTGGAACGCCTTCGGCCGGCCTTCGGCGGCCAGGCGCAGCAGGGTTCGGGTGCCCTCCACGTTGGCCGGCTTCAGTCGGTCGTACGGCGAGAGGTGATGGACGTGTGCCCCGCTGTGCACGATCGTGTCGACCCGCTCGCGCAGCCCCGCCCAGTCCAAGGGGTCCAGGCCGAGGTCCGCTGCCGCCAGGTCCCCCCGGACGACATTCAGCCGCGTTTCGTCCGACGCGGGCCCGAGGTCGATGCCGTAGCGCCGCATGGCGTCGGCCAGTCGCTCGCCCGCCTCGGCGTCGGTCCGCGCACGGACGAGGCAGTGCACCCGCGCCGATGTCCCGTGCAGCAGCTCGGCCAGGAGGAAGGCTCCGACGAACCCTGTGGCCCCGGTGAGCAGGATCTCCCGTGGACCGCCGGCATGCGGTACGTCGGGTGAACCGGCAGGGGATGCGCCGGATGTGAAGCGCAGGGCGGGACTCAGCTCGGCTTCCGAGTCCGGCACCCACGACGCGGCGTGCGGGCCGCCGTCGGTGAGGTGGCGGGCCAGTCCCGCCGGGGTGGGTGCTTCGAGCAGCGCCGACAGGCTGAAGCGGATCGCCAGAGCCTCACCGATGCGGCTCGCCAGTCGGGTGGCGAGCAGGGAGTGACCGCCCAGCGCGAAGAAGTCGTCGTCGGCGGAGACCTCGGACATCCCCAGCACCTCGGCGAACAGAGCGCACAGCAGGGCCTCCCGTTCGGTCCTCGGCGCCCGTCCGGTACCGGCCACGGTGTCCGGCGGGGCGGGCAGCGCCCTGCGGTCGAGCTTGCCGTTGGAGTTCAGCGGGATCGTGTCGACCTCGACGAACGCGGACGGTACGAGGTGGGCGGGCAGCGTGGCGGAGAGTTGGGCCCGCAGGTCGTCGGGGTCGAGCAGCACCGCCCGCTTCGCCGGACGCGCAGAGCGTTCACCGCGGGCCAGTGGGGGCTGGTCGCGCAGTTCCCCGCGCCCCTTACGGGGCGCGCTATCGCGCCCGCCTTCGCAGAGGCCGCTCATGGAGGCCTGACGCGGCACGACGTACGCCACCAGCCGCTGGTCGCCCGGACGGTCCTCGCGGGCGATCACGGCGGCCCGGGCCACCCCGTCGAGTGCCGTCAGCGCGGTCTCGATCTCGCCGGGCTCGATCCGGTAGCCCCGGATCTTGACCTGGTCGTCCACGCGACCGGCGTACTCCAGGACCCCGGCCCGGTTCCAGCGGGCCCGGTCCCCCACCCGGTACATACGGGTGCCGGGCGGGCCGTACGGGTCGGCGACGAAGCGCTCCGCGCTCTGGCCGGGCCGTCCGGCGTAACCGCGGGCGAGGCCGGCGCCGGCGAGGTACAGCTCGCCCCACACTCCGTCGGGGACGGGCTGGAGGTGGTCGTCGAGCACGTAGACCCGCGCTCCCCCGATGGGGCGGCCGATGGGCACCGGCCCCGCGGCGAGGTCGTCGTCCGGTTCGAGCCGGTGGACGACACAGCCGACGGTCGCCTCCGTGGGGCCGTACTCGTTGATCACCACGGCCTTGGGGTGCCGCTCGCGCCACTCCTGCAGGGCGGTGCCGTCGAGGGCCTCGCCGCCGATGACCAGGTTGCGGGCGTCGCTGACGCGGTCGGGCAGTGACTCCAGCAGCCGCAGATGGCTCGGGGTGACCTTGAGCAGGTCGGGGGTGGGTGTGTCCTCGTCCAGTTCCCCGAACCGCACCCGGCCGCCCGTGATGAGCGGGGTGAACAGCGTGGTCACCGGCATGTCGAAGGCGAGGGAGGTGTGGACCAGGGACTCGCCCGTCGCGGCCGGGTACATCGCCGCGGCCTCGTTCAGGTAGGCGGCGAGCGAACCGTGTTCGACGACGACTCCCTTCGGGCGGCCCGTCGATCCGGAGGTGTAGATCAGGTAGGCGGCCTGGCGTGGGTGGACCTGGACCCTCAAGTCACCGTCACCGTCACCCTCGGCGCCGGTGGACGGGGCGGCGGCGAGGGCGTCCTCGTCCAGCACGATCGTCGCGCCCGCGTCCGCCACCAGGGCCTCGATCCGCGCCCTCGGGTTCGCCGGGTCGATCGGCAGGTAGGCGGCCCCGGTCTTCAGGACCGCGAGCAGCGCCACGACCACCTCCGGGCGGCGCGGCAGCACCACGGCGACGACGGTCTCCGGTCCGGCCCCGAGGGCTGCGAGGTGCCGGGCGAGCCGGTTCGCGCTGCGGTTCAGCTCGTCGTACGTCAGCTCCGTACCGTCCGCGACGACGGCCACGGCGTGCGCGGTGCGCGCCACCTGGGCCTCGAACAGCGACGGCAGCGACGGCAGCGACGGCAGCGACGCCTCGGGCAGCGGCCGGGCGGTGTCGTTGCGGCGGACGAGCGCGTCCTCGCGTTCGGCGGGGGTGAGCAGAGGCAGGGCGTGCAGGGCACGGGCCGGGTCGGCGGTCACCTCCTGGAGCAGGCGCAGATAGCGAGCGGCGACGCTCTCGGCGGTGGCCCGGTCGAACAGGTCCGAGGCGTACTCGACCCATCCGGACCAGCCGCCCTCGCCGGTCTCGGCGAGCATCAGCGACAGGTCGAACTTGGCGCGGTCGCCCTCCACGTCCCCGACGGTGACCTCGAGTCCGGGCAGTGTGGGTGCGACTGCCCGCTGGTTCACCGTCAGCATCACCTGGAACAGCGGGTGCCGGGCGCGTGAGCGTGCCGGGTTGAGGACCTCGACGAGCTGCTCGAACGGCACGTCGGTGTGGTCGTAGGCCGCCACGTCCGCCGCGCGCACCCGGTCGAGCAGTTCCTCGAACGTGGGGTCGCCGGAGGCGTCGGTCCGCAGCACCAGTGTGTTGGCGAACAGCCCGACGAGGTCTTCGAGCGCGCTGTCCGGGCGGCCCTCCACGGGCGTTCCGACGACGATGTCGTCGCCGGCGCCCAGCCGGTTCAGCAGGGTGACGAGCGCGGCGTGCAGCACCATGAAGGCGCTGGCGCCGCGGTCCCGGCCGAGCGCGTCGATCCGGCCGCGCAGGGCGGCAGGCACCGTGAAGGGCACCGTGCCTCCGCGCTGGGACGCGACGGCCGGCCGGGGCCGGTCGGTGGGCAGCTCGATCTGGTCGGGGATCCCGGCCAGCTCCCGCGTCCAGAAGTCGACCCGGTCGGACGGCAGTTCGCCTTCCCACAGCGCGTAGTCGGCGTACTGGACCGGCAGCGGGGCCCAGTCGGGGGTGCGGCCGGCCAGGCGGGCCTCGTAGGCCGTGGAGAGGTCCTCGGCGAGGGGCCGCATGGAGGCGCCGTCGCCCGCGATGTGGTGCAGGTGCAGCAGCAGGGCGTGTTCACGGTCGCCGTCGGTGAACAGCACGGCGCGGATGGGCAGTTGGTGGTCCAGGGAGAACGGCGTCCGGGCGGCCTCGGCGATCCCCGCGTCGAAGTCGGCCGGGTCGCAGGACCGGGTCGTGAAGCACGGTTCCGTGTCGACGACGACCTGGTGCGGTCCCTCCGGGCCCTCGGCGATCACCGTGCGCAGCACTTCGTGCCGTCCGACGAGGTCGCCGAAGGCGTCCCGCAGGGCGTCCCGGTCGAGGGTGCCGGTCATCCGCAGCACGACGGGGATGGTGTACGTCCGCGCCTGGCCGTCGAGCCGGTCGAGGAACCACATCCGGCGCTGCGCCGCCGACAGGGGCACCCGCTCGGGCCGTTCCCGGCGGACCAACGCGGGCCGCGCGGCCTTCGTGGGCCGACCGGACAGCAGCTCGGCGAGTCCGGCGACCGTCGCGTGCTCGAAGACCTCCCGGATGGACAGCTCGGCGCCGAGGTCGGCCCGGACGCGGTTGACCAGCCGTGCGACGAGCAGGGAGTGGCCGCCGAGGCGGAAGAAGTCGTCGTCGGCGCCGACGTCGGGCACGCCGAGGACGGCCGCGAAGACGTCCGCCACACGCCGCTCCATGCCCTCGGCGGGCCGTCGACCCGAGCCCTCGGTGCTCAGGTCCGGAGCGGGCAGCGCCTTGCGGGCGATCTTGCCGTTGGCGGTCAGCGGCAGGGTCTCCAGGACGACGAAGGCGGCGGGGACCATGTAGTCGGGAAGGGCCTGTGCGGCGGCGGCGCGCAGGGCGGCCGGGTCCGCCGAACAGTCTGTCTCCGGTACGACGTAGGCGACGAGGCGCTTGTCGCCGGGGGTGTCCTCGCGGACGACCACGGCGGCCGCGTCGATGCCGGGCTGGGCGGTGAGGACGGCCTCCACCTCACCGAGTTCGATACGGAACCCGCGGATCTTGACCTGGTCGTCGACGCGGCTGACGAACTCCAGCAGTCCGGCGGCCGTCCAGCGGGCCAGGTCACCGGTGCGGTACATCCGGGATCCGGGCGGGCCGTACGGGTTGGCGACGAAGCGTCCGGCGGTCAGGCCGGGGCGGCCGTGGTAGCCGCGGGTGACGAGGTCGCCCGCGACGTACAGCTCGCCCGCGGTGCCGACGGGCGCCGGGCGCAGCAGGGCGTCCAGCACGTACATCTGGGTGTTCCAGGCGGGTGTGCCGATGGTGATGACGCCGGGCGGCACGGGGTCGCCGGGTTCGATGCGGAAGAGGCTGCAGCCGATGGTGGTCTCGGTGGGGCCGTACTCGTTGAGGACGGTCACCCCGGGGTGGCGGGCGCGCCAGGCGTCCAGTACGTCGCCGAGCAACGACTCGCCGCCGAGGACGAGTTGGCCCCCGGGCGAGTACTCCTCGGGCACCGCGCCGAGCAGGTGCAGATGGCTGGGGGTGGCCTTGACGAAGTCGGGCCGGGTGACGTGGGCGTCCGGGTCGGGTCCGCTGGACGTCCAGCGGACCAGTTCCACGGTGCCGCCGGAGATCAGCGGGCCGAACATGCCGGTGGCGGTGAGGTCGAAGGAGACCGGCGAGTGCACCAGGACGCGGCGGCGCAGGCTCGCGTACTCGGCCGTCGCCCACGCCAGGTAGGCGACGAGCGAGCGGTGTTCGACGACGACCGCCTTGGGCCGCCCGGTCGAGCCCGAGGTGAAGATGACGAACGCGGCGTGCTCGGGCCGACGGACCGCTCCGGTGAGCGGGGCGGACGACTGTTCGGCGAGCGTCGGGTCGTCCGTCAGGACGACTGGGGCTGCGGTCAACGGCCGTACGGTATCGGCCAGTTCGGCCGTGGTGACGACCGCGACCGGTGCGATGTCCTCCAGCATGAAGGCGAGCCGGTCGGCCGGGTGCGCCGGGTCCAGCGGCAGATAGCCGGCCCCCGTCTTCAGAGCGGCCAGCAGCGTCACCGGGATGTCCTCGCAGACCGGCATCAGTACGGCGACGTACCGCTCGGGACCGGCGCCGAGGGCGGACAGGTGCCGGGCCAGCCGGTTGGCCCGGGCGTCGAGTTCGGCGTAGGACAGCTCGGTGGTGCCGAAGACGACGGCGGGGGCGTGCGGGGTACGGACCGTCTGGGCTTCGATCAGGTCGGTGAGGGTCTGTGACGGCACCTCGTGGCCGGTGGCGTTCCAGTCGGCGAGCAGCAGGCGCCGCTCGCCGGCGTCCACGACGTCGAACTCCCCCACGGGGCGGCCGGGTTCGGCGACGACGTCGGTGAGGAGCCGGGTGAATCGCTCCGCGATCCGCGCGGCCGAGTCGCGGTCGAACAGGTCGGTGGCGAACTCCAGGAGCCCGCTCACCCCGCCCTCGGGCCGCTCGGTGAGGAAGAACGACAGGTCGAACTTGGCGGCCGGCGAGGCCACCGGCTGCACGCGCGCCGACAGTCCGGGCAGTTCGACGGCGAGGTCGAGCGCCGTCTGCTGGTCGGCGTTGTTGAAGTTCAGGCCGGTCTGGAACAGGGGGTGCCGGGCGGTGGAGCGCACCGGGTTGACCGCTTCCACGAGCCGCTCGAACGGCACGTCCTGGTGGGCGTAGGCGGCCAGGTCGGCGGCCCGCACCCGGCGCAGCACCTCGGTGAAGTCGGGGTCACCGGTGAGGTCGGTGCGCAGGACGAGGTTGTTGGCGAAGTAGCCGACCAGGGGCGTCAGGGCGTCGTCCGTGCGGCCCGCGACGGGCGAGCCGATGACGATGTCGTCGCCGGCGCCGAGCCGGTGCAGCAGGGTGGCCAGGACCGCGTGCACGACCATGAAGACGGTCGTGTGGTGCGCGCGGGCGAGCCGTACCAGAGCCTCGTGGACCTCGGGTCCGACGGCGAAGGGCACCGTGTCGCCGCGGTGGGTGGGGACGGCGGGCCGGGGCCGGTCGAAGGGCAGCTCCATCTGCTCGGGCAGCCCGGCGAGCGCGCCCCGCCAGTAATCGAGCTGCCGGGACAGGACACCGTCCGCGTCGTCGGACTCCCCCAGGGTCTGCCGCTGCCATACCGCGAAGTCGGCGTACTGGACCGGCAGTTGAGCCCAGCCGGGTTCCTCGCCCTCGGTCCGGGCCGCGTAGGCGGTGGCGAGGTCGCGGGCGAGCGGGGCCATCGAGGCGCCGTCGCCGGCGATGTGGTGCAGGACGAGGAGCAGGACATACGCGCTCTCGCCGAGGTCGAACAGGGTGGCCCGCAGCGGAGGTTGGGTGGTGAGGTCGAACGGGGTGCGGACGGCTTCGGCCAGTCGCGCGGCGAGTCCCTCCTCGTCGACGCCCACCACGTTCAGCGGCGGCACCGACGGCAGCACGACCTGGTGGGGGCCGTGTCCGTCCTCGGCGAAGACCGTGCGCAGGGCCTCGTGCCGCGCCGCCAGGTCGTCCAGGGCGGCGGTGAGCGCGGCCACGTCGAGGTCGCCGGTCAGGCGTAGCGCGACGGGCAGGTTGTACGTCGGGGACGGGCCCTCGAAGCGGTGCAGGAACCACAGCCGTTCCTGGGCGTACGACAGCGGCAGGCGCCCCTCGCGCGGCTGGGCCGTGACGCCGGTGCGGCGCGGTCCGCTCCCGGCCAGCCGGGCCGCGAGCTTCGCCACGGTCGTCGCCTCGAACAGCACCGACAGTTCGATGTCGACGTCGAGGGCGGCGCGGATGCGGCTCGCCAGCCGCGTCACCAACAGGGAGTGGCCGCCGAGCGAGAAGAAGTCGTCGTCGATCGACACCTCGGGCACACCGAGCACCTCGGCGAACAGGCCGCACAGGATCTCCTCCTGCGGGGTGCGCGGCGCGCGTCCGGTGGTGTGCGTGAGGTCCGGGGCGGGCAGGGCCTTACGGTCGAGCTTGCCGTTCGGGGTGAGGGGCAGCTCCTCCAGGGTGACGATCTGGGCCGGGACCATGTACTCGGGCAGCCGGGCGGCGAGCCGGTCGCGGATGTCGTCGGCGGCGTCGAGCGGGGCGCCCGGGTCAGCGGGGACGACGTATCCGACGAGCCACTGGCCGTGGACGGCCGCGGCGGCCTGCGCGACGGCCGGGTGGTCGGCCAGCGCGTCCTCGATCTCACCGAGTTCGACCCGGAAGCCGCGCAGCTTGACCTGGTTGTCGGCGCGGCCCAGGTACTCCAGTTCGCCGTCCGCCGTCCAGCGGGCCACGTCGCCCGTGCGGTACATGCGGGATCCGGGCGGCCCGTAGGGGCTCGCGACGAACCGTTCGGCGGTCAGGGCGGGCCGGTCGAGGTAGCCGCGGGCGAGCTGGACGCCCTCGACGTACAGCTCGCCGGGCACGCCGGCCGCGACCGGCGCCAGCGTCGCGTCGAGGACGTACGCGCGGGTGTTGGCGATGGGGCCGCCGATCAGCACGGTCTCGGTGTCGGGCGGCGCGGCCCAGGCGGTGACGTCGACGGCGGCCTCGGTCGGACCGTAGGCGTTGAGCAGCACGGCGCCGGAGTCGTCGTGGAAGCGGCGGACCAGCTCGGCGGGCAGGGCCTCGTCTCCGGAGACGACCAGGCGCACGGAGCTCGGCAGCCGGGTCTCGGCCAGGTAGGCGCCGAGCATGGACGCGCTGAGGTGGACGACGCCGACGGACTCCTCGCTCATCAGCCGCTCCAGGTAGAGCGGGTCGCGGTGGCCGTCGGGCCGGGCCACGACGAGGGTGCCGCCGTACATCAGGGTCCAGAAGACCTCCCACACCGACACGTCGAAGCTGACCGGCGTGGACTGCAGCACCCGCTCGCCCGTCGCGAGCCGGTGGTCGCGCTGCATCCACCACAGCCGGTTCGCCATGCCCGCGTACGTGTTGACCGTGCCCTTGGGCCGGCCGGTGGAGCCCGAGGTGTAGATGACGTACGCGGCGTTGTCGCCGTGGGCCCTCACCCCGGGGTTCTCCACGGGCCCCTCGGCGTCGGGTGCGATGCGCTCGAAGCCGTCCGCGTCCCGGTCGGAGATCAGCAGCCGGGCGCCGGAGTCGTCGAGGATGTACGCGATGCGGTCGGCAGGGTAGCCGGTGTCGATCGGCACGTACGCGGCGCCCGCCTTGATCACCGCCCACAGTGCCACCATCAGGTCGACCGAGCGCGGCAGCATCACGGCGACCCGTGACTCGGGTCCGACGCCCCGCGCGCGCAGGGCGTGTGCGAGCCGGTTCACCCGGGCGTTGAACTCGCCGTACGTGACCCGGTCGCCTTCGAAGAGGACCGCCTCGGCGTCCGGGTCCCGCAGCGCGTGCGCCTCGAACAGCTCGACCGCCGAGCCCTCGCCGTCGAACGCCACGGCGGTGTCGTTCCAGCCGTGCAGGACGAGGGCGCGGTCGTCGGCGCCGAGCACGTCCACCTGGGACAGCCGCTGTCCGGGGTCGGCGGTGACGCCCTGGAGGACGCGTACGAAGCGGGCCGCGAAGCTCTGCGCCGTGCGGCGGTCGTACAGGTCGGTGGCGTACTCCAGACGGCACAGCAGCCCGCCGTCCTCGTGGACGTGGCAGTCGAAGTGCACGTCGAACTTGGCGGTGCCGCTGGTCACCGGGCCGGGGTCGGCGGTGACGCCGGGCAGGTCGAAGCGGGCCTCGGTGAGGTCGAGCCAGGCCAGCATGACCTGGAAGAAGGCGTGCCGGGAGCGGGAGCGCTCGGGGTTGAGCTCCTCCACGAGGCGTTCGAACGGCACGCCCTGGTGGGCGTACGCGGCCAGGCCCGTCTCGCGGACGCGGACCAGCAGTTCCTCGAAGGTCGGGTCGCCGGAGGTGTCCATGCGGTAGACGAGGGTGTTGATGAAGACGCCGACCACGTCGTCGAGCACCGAGTCGGGCCGGTCGGCGATCACACCGCCGAGCGGGATGTCCTCCCCCGCGCCGAGCCGGGTCAGCAGCAGGGACACGGCGGCTTGGAGAATCATGAACGGGGTCGTGCGGGTACGGCCGGCCAGGTCCAGCATCCGCTGGTAGAGCTCCGCGTCGACGGGGAACTCCACGTGGTCGCCGCGGTGGGTGGCCACGGCCGGGCGCGGCCGGTCGCCGGGGAAGGTGACCTCGGGCGGGAGGCCGTCGAGGTGCTCCTTCCAGTAGTCGATCTGGCGCGGCAGGTCCGCGGCGAGTGTCTCGCGCTGCCAGATCGCGAAGTCCGGGTACTGGACCGTGAGTTCGGGGAATCCGGAGGCGTGACCGCTGCTCCGGGCGCGGTAGGCGGAGGTGATGTCCTCGGCCATCGGGCGCATCGAGGCGCCGTCCGCCGCGATGTGGTGCACGACCAGCAGCAGGACGTGGGTGTCGGGGCCGGTCTCGTACAGCGTCGTCCGCAGCGGCACGTCGCAGGTCAGGTCGAAGGGGCGGGCGGCGTCGGCGGCGAGGTCCGGGGCGGCGTCCCGTACGAACTGCGTGCTGTAGGGCGTCTCGGGCGGCAGGACGACCTGGTGCGGACCGTCGGCGTCCTCCGGGTAGACGGTGCGCAGCGCCTCGTGGCGGGCGACGAGGTCGGCCAGGGCGCCGGCGAGGGCGTCGGTGTCGAGGGCGCCGGTCAGCCGGATCTGGAGGGGGATGTTGTACGTCCCCGAGGCGCCCTGGAGTTGCTGGAGGAACCACATGCGTTCCTGGGCGAACGACAGCGGGACGCGGCCGGGCCGCTCCTCGGCCGTGATGCGCTTGGCCTGCGGGGCCAGCCGGGTCAGCCGTTCGGCGACGCCGGCGACGGTCGGCCCGGCGAAGACGTCCCGCAGGGACAGGTCGACGCCGAACTCGTCGCGGACGCGGTGGACGAGGCGGATCATCAGGATCGAGGTGCCGCCGAGCGCGAAGAACTCGTCGTGCACGCCGACTCGTTCGACGCCGAGCACGTCGGCGACGATGGCGCAGAGCTTCTCCTCTTCGGGCGAACGGGGATCGCCGCCCGTGACGGTGGCGGCCGCGGTCGGCGCGGGTGCGTCGGCCGTGCGGACGCCGGTGACCAGCAGCCGGTCCTCCTCGCTCACGGCGGTCAACTCACCGGCCTTGACGTCGAGTCCGGCCGCCGCGCCGCCGAGCAGGCCGGCGAGGTGGTCGGCGACGCGGGCGACGGCCGACGCGTCGAAGGCGCCGGCGAGGTAGGAGAAGCGCAGCCGCAGCCGGTCGCCGGGGAAGACGGACAGGCTGACCGGGTAGTGGGTGCGCTCGACGAGGCCGGCGTGGGCCAGGCGCAGTCCGCCGGCCTCGATGCCGTCGTCCATCGGGTAGTTCTCGAAGGCGACGATGGTGTCGAACAGCGCGTCGAAGCCCGACGCGCGCGTCAGCTCCGCCAGCGAGGCGTGCTGGTGGGCGTCGAGGGAACGCTGCTCGTGCTGGACCCGGGCCAGCAGCGCGGCCAGCGGCTCGTCAGGGTCGATCCGTACGCGGACCGGCAGGGTGTTGACGAACAGCCCGACCATCGTCTCCGCGCCGGGCAGCTCGGGCGGGCGCCCGGAGACGGTCGCGCCGAACACGACGTCGGCACGGTCGGTGAAGCCGCTCAGCAGCAGGGCCCACAAGCCCTGGACGACGGTGTTGAGGGTGAGCCGGTGCGCACGGGCGGTCGCCGACAGCGTGTCGGTCAGCGCCTCGGGCAGCACCAGTTCGTGGACGTCGTGGCCGTCGGAGGTGCGGTCGGCGGGGGCGAGCAGGGTGGGTGCGGCCAGGCCGGCGAGGTGGGCGCGCCACGCCTCGGCGGCGGCCTCGTGGTCCTGTCCGCGCTGCCAGGCCAGGTAGTCGCGGTACGGGACGGCCGGGGGCAGGTCGGCGCCGCCGTACAGGCTGAACAGGTCACGCACCAGCACCGGCAGGGACCAGCCGTCCAGCAGCAGGTGATGGTGGGTCAGGACAAGGCGGTTCCCGAGGGCGGTGAAGCGCAGCAGGGGCGGCCGTACGACGCTGAAGCCGCGCGCCCGGTCGCGGGCGAGGAACGCCTCCACGTCGTCCTCGTCCCGCTCCTCCCAGGGCACCTTGACGTCGGCGGGGACGACCTGGACGGGGGCGCCGGCCGAGCGGCTGCGGAAGGCGGCGCGCAGGTTGGGGTGGCGGTGCAGCAGCGCGGTGGCGGCGTTCCTCATCCGCTCGGTGTCGAAGCCGCCGTCGATCTCCAGGACGAGCTGGCCGACGTACGGGTCGTCGGGCTCGTACAGCGCGAGGAAGAGCAGGCCCTCCTGGAGCGGGGAGAGCGGCAGCACGTCGGTGGCGCCGCGGAACCGGTCCAGTTCGTCCTGGGTGATCCGGACGAGGGGTACGTCGGAGACGGTGAGTCCGCCTCGCGTGTGGACGGCGAGTTCGGCGAGGGCCGCGGTCCAGGCCTCGGCGAGGGCGCGGACGTCGGTCTCGGTGAGGACACCGGAAGGGTAGGTCCACTCGGCGGTGAGCTCGCCGTCGCGGACGTAGGCGTCGATCTGGAGGGCGTGGGTGAGCGCGAGGCCGTCGTCGGCGAGGAGTTCCACGGCCGTCGCGTCGTCGGCGAGGCGCCAGCCGCCGAGGTCGGTCGCGTCCAGGCGGCCCAGGTAGTTGAAGGAGATCTGGGGTGCGGACAGGCCGGTGAGGCGGTCGCGGAGCAGGTCGTGGCCGCGGCCGCCGTGCGGGACGGCGCGCAGCTCCTCCTTGGTCCGCTTGAGCAGGGCGGGGCCGGTCTCGGTGCCGGCGGCGAGGCGGACCGAGTGGATACGGGTGAACCAGCCGACGGTGGTGGACAGGTCCATGCCGTCGGGGAGGTGGTCGCGTCCGTGGCCCTCCAGGTCGACCAGGACCGCCCCCTCGCCCCGGTGGCGCTGTACGGCGGCCGAGAGCGCGGCGAGGAGGATGTCGTCGGGGGTCGCCCGGTAGGCGGCCGGCAGCGTGGTCAGCAGGGTGCCGGTGAGGGCCGGCGGGACGGTGACGGTGATCGAGCGGGCGGTGCCGTGGACGTCCTGGGCGGGGTCGAGGGGGCGGGCGCCGAGGACGGGTTCGGTGGTGGACAACAGGTCGGTCCACAGCGGGAGTTCGTCGTCGGGAGCCTGGAGGTGGGCGGCCCAGCGGCGCAGGGAGGTTCCGGCCGGGGACAGCTCGCCGTCCGCGAGGGCCTCGGCGAGGTCGGTCAGCAGGATGCGCCAGGACACGCCGTCCACGACCAAGTGGTGGAGGACGAGCAGCAGTCGGCCGGACTCGAACCACACGGCCCGGACCATCTCGCCGTCGTCGGGCGACAGTGCGCGCCGGGCGGCCTCCTTGTACGCGGCCACGTCCTCGTCCTGGGCGCGGGTCAGGCAGTCCTCGGCCCGTACGGCGCCCACGGGCCGGATGTTCCGGCCTCGCATGCGCAGGGCGTCGTGGCGGTCGAGGACACGTTGCAGGGCCGCGTGGAGGCGGTCGTAGGACAGGCCGGGCCCGGCGGTCAGGAGGAGGGACTGGGCGAACCCGGCGGTGGGGCCGCCGCGTTCGGCGAGGCGCCGGGCCATCGGTGTCTCGGGGAGTTCGCCGACCGGGTCGTCCTCGACGGGCGTGGACGCCGGTGCCGTGGTCGCCGCGGTGGCGAGGCGGGCGACGGTCGGGTGGTCGAAGACGTCCTGGGGGGTGAGGTGGAGGCCCTGGCGGCGGGCGCGGCTGACGAGCTGGATGGCGTGGATGCTGTCCGCGCCGAGGGCGAACAGGTCGTCGTCCACGCCCAGTTCGGGCCGGTTCAGCAGGTCGGCGGCGAGGGCGTGCAGGGTGTGCTCGGTGGGGGTGCCGGGCGCGCGTCCGCTGACCGGCTGGGCCGGGGCGGGCAGGGCCCGGCGGTCGACCTTGCCGTTGGGGGTGACCGGGATCGACGGCAGGACGTGGACGCCGACGGGCACCATGTGGGCGGGCAGCAGGGTCGCCAGGTGGGCCCGGGGGTCGGTCCGCGGGGTGCCGGTCACATAGCCGACGAGCTGCCGGGCGCCCGCCGCCGAGTCATGGACGAGGACCACGGCCTGTTCGACGCCGGGCACCGCGGCCAGCACGGCCTCGACCTCGGCCGGTTCGACCCGCTGGCCGTTGATCTTGATCTGGTCGTCGGCGCGTCCGACGAACTCCAGGTCTCCGTCGGCCCGTCGGCGCACCAGATCGCCGGTGCGGTACATACGGGTGCCGGCCAGGCCGTGCGGGTCGGCGACGAACCGCTCGGCGGTCGGGCCGGGGCGGTCGAAGTAGCCGCGGGCGAGCTGGACGCCCGCCAGGTACAGCTCGCCGGTGACGCCGTCCGGGACCGGTTGCAGCGCCGGGTCGAGCACGTAGGCGCGGGAGTTGTGGGTGGGGGTGCCGATCGTGACCGGCACGCCGGGGGCGCAGGCGTGGGAGGTGGCGGTCACCGAGAACTCGGTGGGGCCGTAGGAGTTGTGGAGCTCGGCGCCGCATTCGCGGTGGAAGCGCTCGGCGAGCCCGGCGGGCAGGGCCTCGCCGCCGCAGCTGACCATGCGCAGCGAGTCGACCGGCACGTACTCGTCGAGGAACGGGCCGAGCATCGCCGGGACGAAGTGGATGACGGTGACCCGCTCGTCGCGGACCAGCCGGGCCAGGTAGGCCGGGTCGCGGTGGCCGTCGGGGCGGGCGACGACGAGGGTCGCGCCGCGGGTGAGGGTCCAGAACACCTCCCACACCGACACGTCGAACCCGACCGGCGTCTTGTGCACGACCCGGTCCGCCGGGGTCAGCCGGTACTCGTCCTGCATCCAGGCCAGCATGTTGGCGATGCCGGCGTGGGTGACGACGGTGCCCTTGGGACGGCCGGTGGTGCCCGAGGTGTGGATGACGTACGCGGCGTGGTCCCCCCGCAGGGCGACGCCGGGGTCGGTCTCGGGCTCGCCCTCGCCGAGGGTCCGTACGTTCGCCTCGTCGATGACGAAGGACGTACGGGAGTCGGCGAGGACATAGGCGATCCGGTCAGCCGGGTAGCCGGTCTCGACCGGCACGTAGGCGGCGCCGGTCTTCAGCACCGCCCACAGCGCGACGATCAGGTCGAGCGAGCGCGGCAGTCGCACGGCCACCCGCGACTCCGGTCCCACGCCGCGTCCGCGCAGGGCGTGCGCGAGGCGGTTCACTCGGGCGCCCAGCTCGCCGTACGTCAGCCGCTCGCCCTCGAAGACGACGGCCTCGGCGGCCGGGTCCTGGGCCACGCACGTCTCGAACAGCTCCACCAGCGAGCGCGGGTCAGCGGCTCGGTCGGTGGTGTGGTGGGCGTGGAAGCGCTCCCGGTCCGTGTCGGAGAGCAGGTCGAGGGCGCCGATGGGCAGTTCCGGGTGCTCGGTGGCGGTGGTGAGGAGGCGGGCGTAGCGGTCGCGGTGGGCGGCGGCCGTCTCGGGGGTGAAGCGGCCGGGATGGGCGTTGACGGTGAGCTCGATGCCGTCGCCGGCCTCGGGGTCGCCCCACGCGTGCAGGGCGAGGTCGCGGACCGGGCCGGAGGCCAGCTGGTGCGCCTCGGCCTGGAAGGGCCCGAAGGGCAGGCGGGCGGCGGCGAAGGAGAGGACGTTCAGGGACGGGCCGTTCAGGGTGCCCGGGTGGGCGGTGGCGGCGAGGTCGCGGCGGAGTTCGTCGTGCGGGTAACGCTGGTGGCGGGTCGCCTCGGCCAGTCGGGTGGCGACCCGGTCGAGCAGTTCGGTGAAGGTCGTCGCTCCGTCGACGGGGATCCTGAGCGGGACGTCATTGACGAGCATGGCGGGCGTCGCCAGGGCGTGCGGGCTGAGGCGGGCGGCCATGAACACGCGGACGAGGACGTCGTGGGCGCCGGTGACGCGGTGGGTGTGCGCGGCCATGGCGGCGATCACGGGCAGGGACCAGCGGGACCCGGCGAGGCCGCGCACACGCAGAGCGGTCTCCTCGGGCAGCCGGAGGTTCACGCCGGGCAGGCTGGGTGCGAGTCCCGTGGCGCCGGACCCCAGCTCGGTGGACTCGGGCAGGTCGGCGAACTCCCGCTGCCAGTAGGCGCCGTCGCGCTCGTGGCGGGCGGAGCCGAGGTAGGCGTTCTCCTCGGCCAGGACCTCGCTGAGGGTGCCGAAGCCGCTCGCGGGTGGCTGCTCGCCCGCCGCGAGGGCCGTGTAGACCTCCAGTACGCGGCGGCAGTGCAGGACCTGTCCGTAGCCGTCGAGGAGGATGTGGTGGTAGCGGAAGTGGAACCAGTGCCGGTCGGGGCCGAGGCGCAGCAGGGTGTGGCGGAACAGCCGGTCACCGGTGAGCGGGACGGGCCGGGCCTGGTCGGCGTCGATCCAGGCGCGGGCGGCACCGGCCGGGTCGGGCTCGCCGCTGAGGTCGAGATACCCCAACTCCCCCGTGACGGACGGGTCGACGACCTGTCGGGCCGCTTCCCCGCCCTCTTCTCCGTCGTCGTGGAAGCGGACCCGCAGCGCCTCGGTCTCGGCCACGGCCTGCTCGACGGCGCGGCTCAGCAGGGCGCGGTCCACGGGGCCGGGGACGTCGTAGTAGATGCCGCAGGTGTACTGAGGGCTGTCGGGGGCGAGGTGCTGGGCGACCCACACCCCTCGCTGGGCGGCGGTGAGCGGTAGCGAAGTGTTCATGGTCAGGCCTGCTTCTCGCTCGTGCGTGCCGCCTCGGGCTGCCCGCCGAGCAGCCCGGACAGGGCCTCGCTCAGCGCGTCGACCGTCGGGTGGTCCCAGGTCAGGGCGTCGTCGACGGTCACCTCGAACTCGTCCTCGATGTCGGCGGTGATGGCCAGCGCCGTCAGGGAGTCCAGGCCGTAGTCGGCCAGCGGCACGGACGTGTCGATGTCCTGCGGCGAGCGGCGCAGATAGGTCGCCACGCGCTCGGTCAGCCAGGTGTGCACGTCACGGTTGCCAGCGGTCATGAGGGGGGTTCACTTTCTTGAGCGGAGGATGAGAAGCAGTTCGGGGCGCGGGGCGGCAGGGCGCGCGTGAGGGCGAGCGGGTGCCGGACCGCGTACGGGCCCGAGGTGGCCGGTGGGCCTCAGACAGCGAGTGGTCTTGCGGTCAGGCCGAAGGAGCGGCCGGTGTCGCGGCGGTCCAGGAGTTCGGTGAGGAGCGTGTCCTCGACCTGGGCGGGCAGCGGACCCGGCCGGTGCGCTCCTCGGGCCGAGCGGTGCAGGACCGCGCGCAGCCAGGCGGGGTCGGCGAGGAAGTTCCCCGGCTCGGCGTGCCGCCAGACCTGGACGCAGGCGGTCCGGGACAGCAGGCGGACGTACCGGGTGACGAGGTCGTAGTACTCGGGGCGGGCGTCGACACCGAGCTCCACCGGCGACAACCGGACGCACACGCCCGCCAGTTCGGCCAGTTCGGCACGATCGGCAGCGACGAGGTCCCGCAGGTCGGTGTGCTCGGGCGCCCAGGGCGCGTCGGGCAGGGTGTGCAGCGAGCCGGCGATCGGGTCGCGGCCGGCCGCGTGCAGGGCCAGTCGGTCGTACGGCAGCGGCGGCAGCGGCTCCGCGAGGGCGTACAGGTCGGCGGGTGCCTCCGTGCCGGGCCGGTCCCAGGTGCGGCGGGCCAGCAGGGGAAGCTGCGGGAGCAGGCTCATCTGGCAGGCGGCGCGCGCGATGTGCCCGAAGCCGACGGGGGCGAGGTCGCGCAGCAGCTTCTGGAACAGCGCGGTCGGGCCCTCGCGCAGATAGAAGTGGGCGCCGAGGACTTCCGCGAGCCGGTCCATGGCCTCCAGCAGCAGCCGGGACACCTCGAACTTGACCGCGGAGGCGTAGACGCTCGCCGCGCCGGGCACCAGGTGCAGCGCACGGGCACCGACCGCGCCGAGCGCCTCGGCGCGCAGCAGGTCGGCGAAGACGCCGGCCAGCACCGAGCGGACGTGCGGGAGGGCGGTGGCGGGGCCGCCGTAGAGCTTGCGCCGGGTCAGGTGGTCGACGGTGAGGCGCAGGCCGGTGTCGAGGATGCCGGTGGCCATCGCGGGGAGGACGGTGCGGGTGATCTGGAGGGCCTTCAGGGCGGTCTCCAGTCCGGAGCCGACCGGGCCGAGGACGGCGGAGGCGGGCACGGGCAGCTCGTCGAAGCGCAGCCCGCCGAGCTGGACGCCGCGCATGCCCACGGTGCCGAAGCGCGGCAGATCGGTCAGGCGGGCGGGGTCGGCGCTCGCACGGTCGACGAGGGCCAGGGAGTGGCTGCGCGGGCCGGGGCGCGGGTCGGTACGGGCGAGGACGACCATGGCATCGGCGCGCGCGATGTTGGTGACGACCTCCTTACGGCCGCTCAAGTGCAGGCCGTCCGGTGTGGCCGTGGCTTCGAACTCCGTGCCTGCCATGTCGTTGCCGTGCGCGAGCTCGTGGAACGCGATGGCGATACGGCGGCCGTCCAGGAGCAGGCGGGCGGCGTGCTCCTTCTGGGGTGCGGCGCCTGCGGTCCACAGGGTTACCCCTGCGATGAGCGAGCTGGCGCCGTAGCCGAGGCCGAGCGCGGGGTCGCGGCGGTAGAGGGAGCGCATCACCTCGGCGAGGTGGTCGGCCCGTTCGAGGCGCCCGCCGAGCTCGGGCGGGACGAACTCGGCGTTCAGTCCGTAGGAGTGCAGCAGGGCTTCTCCGGCGGCGAGCATCTCCGCGCGTTCGTCGGCGGCGAGTATCGCTGTGGCGCCCGTGGGGTTGGCCGGGTCGGAGAGGCCGCCGAGGAGGTGTTCGAGTTCGTCGGCGCGCTTGGGGGCGAGGCCGGTCGTGGCGGTGGTCATGCGGCACCTCCCCAGAGGGTGAACTCCGTCGCGGGTGTGGTGAGTACTACGTCGGCCAGGGCGTCGAAGACGGTGCCGGCATCGTTGTCGTGGGTGTCGGCGGTGTCGTCGGTGCCGGCCTCGCCCAGCAGCGCCGTCAGGCAGGCCCGCAGCCACAGCCCGTCCGCCCCGAGCCGGCCCGTGCGCAGGGGCGGGTTCTCCAGCCACAGCAGCAGACAGGCCGCGGCGGCGTAGGCGCGTTCGTAGGCCTCGGCCAGGCCGAAGGCCGTGCTGGGCAGTCCGCCCGCGACCGGCACGAAGTCGGCCGACTCGCTTTCCAGACGGGCGAGTTGGGCGAGCAGCCGGTCGATGAGAGGGGCCGCCTGTGGTGGTCCTTGGGCGCGGATGCGCGCCGCCAGCTCGGGCAGGGCCTGCACCGCGCTGCATCCCGTGACCGACAGCATCGTCAGACGGCCCGGGTCGAACGGCGGCAGGGGTGCGGTGAGGTCGGCGGCTGCTCGCAGGCCTTCGGCGGCGGTGCGGCGGCGGGTCAACTGGCGTGTCAGGCGGGGCATCTGGTTGAGGAGGGCGGCACGGTTGACGACCGTGCTGCCGTCGAAGATCGCGCAGATGCGGTGGTCGCGTTCCAGCTTGGCGAAGCCGCCGCCCGGCGGTGAGGTGAGGAAGCCGCGCACGCCGAGGAGTTCACCGAGGGAGGTGAGGGTCTCCTGGGTGAGGGTGGGGACGTATGCCTTGGTGAGGGCCGAGATCGCGCTCAGTTCGCCGGGCAGGGTGTGCACCGAGCGGGCGGAGAGCACGCTCACGGCCTCGACGGTCAGTGCGGCGGCGGCCGCCCGGCCGAGGATGCGCCGTACGTGCGGGACGTCGGCGAGACGGCGGCCGTACAGCTCGCGTCCGGTCGCGAAGTCGCGGGCCAGCCGCAGGGCGTGGTCCGCGGCGCCGAGGGAGAGCGCGGTGCAGGCGATACGGGTGAGCTGGAGCGTCTTGAGGACGACGGCGATCCCGTCGCCCTGCTCACCGACGAGCGCGTCGGCCGGCACCGGGGCGCCGTCGAGGGCGAAACCGCTGATGTCGGCGCCGCGGATGCCGTGCGTGCGGACCTTCGGCAGGTTGCGCCAACTGCCTTGCGGGAGCTGCCCCTTGTCCACGAGGAAGAGGCTGAAGCCGCGTCCGCCGCCCACGGGGTCGGTGCGGGCGAGGACGCAGGCGAGGGTGGAGCGGGTGGCGTTGTTGATGAGCCACTTCTCGCCGGTGAGCCGCCAGCCGTCCCCGTCCGTGTCGGCCACCGCCGCGAACTCGCTCGCCAGCAGGTCGGCCCCGTGGTCGCGCTCGGTCAGCCCCCAGCAGACCGCCTCGCCGGCCCGTACGCGCTCGGCGAGCCGGGCGGCCTGCTCCGGAGTGCCGGCCACCCACACCGGAGCGGCCCCGAGGAACGTCTTGCCGTGCGCGATGGCCACCGTCAGGTCGCGGCGGGCGACGGAGCGCAGCAGCCGTACCGTCCGGCTGAAGTCGCCGTCCGGGGTGAGGACGTAGTGGGCGGGCAGCCCGGCGTCGTCGAGGAGGCGGACGGCGCCGTCGGGGAACTCCTCGCGGTCGTCGAGTTCGGCGAGCGCGCCGGGGGCGAGGACGTCGTCGTCGTGGGTGGCGAGCAGGGTCTCCAGGTCGGCCGTGGTGGTCATCGTGCGGTCACCCGCCGGTGTTCCGTGAGGGCGGCGGTGAGCAGGGGGTCCTCGGCGAGGTGCAGGGTGTCCAGTTCGCCGGCGAGGTAGAGGGCGCGCATCGCGGAGCGCTGCACCTTGCCGCTGGTGGTGCGCCGTACGCCGGCGGGCCTGACGAGAGCGACGGCCGCGACCGGTACGCCGAACTCGCGGGCGACGGTCTGCTTCATGTCGACGGCGATCTCGCCGAGCCGTTCGGCGCCCCAGTGGGCGCGGATCTCGTGCACGGCGACGATCGCGGGGGCGGTGTCCACGCCGTCGTCGTGCCCGACCATGAAGGCGGCCCCGTGCAGACCCTCCAACTCCTCGTGCTGGGAGCGAAGTTCGTACTCGATGTCCGAGGGGTGCAGATTACGTCCGTGCAGGACGAGGACGTCCTTGCGGCGGCCGGTGATGTACAGGTCGCCGTCGAGCAGAGCGCCCAGGTCGCCGGTGCGCAGGAACGGGCCGCGTCCATCGCTCGTGCGGGCGTGGAACGTGGCGTCGGTGACGGTGTCGTTCTCCCAGTAACCGGCCGTGACACAGGGGCCGTCGAGCCAGATCTCGCCGATGCGGCCGTCGGGCAGAGGCTCGCCGCTGTCGGGGTCGACGATCAGTGCGTCGGACCCGCTCGGCGCCCCGCATCCGACGAGGACGCGGGCGGGGTGCGTGCCGGTGGCGGGCCGCAGGTCCCGGTTCTCCAGGGCGGCGGCGTCGACCTCGGTGCACAGGGGTGGCCGCCCGGAGGTGCCGGAGGCCATGAGCGTCGCCTCCGCCAGGCCGTACACGGGGATGAGCGCCTCGGGCCGCAGTCCGGCGGCGGCGAACCGCTCGGTGAAGGCGGTGACCACGTCGGCGCGGACGGGCTCGGAGCCGTTGGCCGCCTTGAGCCGGGACAGGTCGAGCGTGGCGAGCTGCTCGTCGGTGACCCGGCGTACGCACATCTCGTATCCGAAGTCGGGTGCGGCGGTGAAGTTGACGTCGCAGGCGTCCAGCATGCGCAGCCAGTGGTAGGGGCGGCGAAGGAAGGACATCGGGTCCATCTGGACGTAACCGCTCCCGCACAGGAGGCCCGGCAGCATCAGGCCGATCAGCCCCATGTCGTGGTACAGGGGTATCCAGCCGCCGTACGTCGTGTCGCTGTCGTTGCCGAACATGCGGACCATGCGGTCCACGTTGGCGACCAGGTTGCCGTGGGTGACCATGACGCCCTTGGGGTCGCCGGTCGAGCCCGAGGTGTACTGGAGCAAGGCCAGGGTGTCGGACGACACCTCGGGAGCGGTCCAGGCGTCCGGGTCTCCGTCACCGGCGTCGGTCGGGTGGCAGACCGCGCCGACGACGCCTTCCTCGGCGATCCACTTCTCGACGTCCGGGAGATCGCCCTGCTGTGTCAGGATGGCGCGCACGCCGGCGTCACGGGCGATGGCGGCGAGCCTGCGGCGCTCGTGGCGGTAGCGGCCCGGGAGCGGAGCCGGCACCGCGATGACGCCGGCGTAGACACAGGCGGAGAACGCGGTGGTGAATTCGATCCCCGGGGAGTAGAGGAGCAGTGCCCGGTCCCCGGGGGAGAGCCGCTCCTGGAGCCAGGAGGCGATGCGCCGGGAGTGCATGTCGAGTTGTGCGCGGTCGCGCACCGTACGGCTGATTTCGCTGAAATCCGAAACAAATGTCACGGCAGGCTGCTGCGGATTACGCGCTGCCTGTTCCCTCAGCGTCGTGAGTAATTCTGGCACGACAGGAACCGTACGTAATGGCGGCCCCCGAACCAGTCCTGAAACATTCAAGCAACGTTCAAGTAACCCCATCGAACGCACAAGAAACCTTGAACGTTCCATGATCGACTTCGATCTCCGACGGACGTAGAACGGAACTGTGCATAACCCAACCGCGTCGGCCATCGCCGTACAGGGACTACACAAGAAATACAAGGAAAGTCATGCCTTACGTGGCGTTGACCTCCAGGTGAACCCGGGTGAAGTCCTGGGGCTCCTGGGCCCGAACGGAGCTGGAAAAACCACGCTGGTAAAGATCCTCACGACCCTCCTCCAGCCGGATTCCGGCCGCGCCTTCGTGAATGGCTGGAATGTGACGGCCGAACCGGAGAAAGTGCGCTCCACGATCGGTATGGCCGGCCAGTATTCGACGGTCGACGCCCTGCTGACCGGCTTCGAGAACCTGTACCTCGTCGCGAAACTGCGCGGTGTGGGACGCCGTACGGCCCGCCGTCTCGCGGATGACCTGCTGTCCCGGTTCCGGCTCACCGACGTGGCGGGGCGCCCGGCCGGCACCTACTCGGGCGGCATGCGCCGACGGCTGGATCTGGCCGCCGCGCTCGTCGGTTCCCCACCCCTGGTCGTCCTGGACGAGCCGACGACCGGGCTCGACCCCGAGAGCCGGCTCGACACCTGGGAGGCGGTCGGTGAACTGGCCGCCGACGGCATCACCGTCCTGCTGACGACCCAGTACCTGGAGGAGGCGGACCGCCTCGCGGACCGGATCACCGTGATCGACCGGGGACAGGTCGTGGCGGAGGGCACCAGCGACGAACTGAAGGCGGCCGCCGGCAACCGGCTCGTCGTCTGTGTCGCCGAGGACCACCAGCTCGACGCGGCGGCACGCGCCGCGCACCGCGCCACCGGCGCCGTCCCGACGGTGGACCGCCGAGCCCGGCGCGTGGAGGCGGCCGCCGCCGACGGCCGGGCCGCACTGGGCCGCGCCCTGACCGCACTTGAGGGCGAGCGGGTCGAGGTGCTGGAGATCGGGCTCAGCCGCTGCACCCTCGACGACGTGTTCCTCGGTCTGACCAGCCGCGCCCGGCGGGAGGCGGCATGATGACGGCGACCACCGAGGTGCGCGGCACCCGCGCCCCGCTTCGACCGGCGGCGACCGGCCCCTCCCCCACCCGCGCCCGGCGCAATCCCGTCCTGCGTGTGCTCGCCGAGAGCGCCGACCTCGCCCTGCGCAACCTGCTGCACCTGCGGCGCACTCCGGGGCTGCTGATCACCTGTCTGGTCGAGCCGGTCGTCTACGCCATGCTCATCGGGTACGTCTTCGGCAACAGCCTGGGCGGCCCCGCCTACCGCTCGTACATGGTGGCCGGGCTGCTCGCGCAGACGGTGGCCTTCACCACCACGTTCACCACGGTCGGGCTCGCCAGGGACCTGGAGCAGGGCATGGTCGACCGCTTCCGCGCGCTGCCGGTCTCCCGGGTGGCGCTGCTGCTCGGCCGCACCACGTCCGACCTCGCCGCCTGTGGGGCGAGCGTCGCCGTCACCACGGCCTGCGGTCTGCTGATGGGCTGGCGGCCGCACACCGGCCCGTTCGAGGTCGCCGCCGGGGTCCTGCTGGCGCTGCTGTTCTCCTTCGCGATGTCCTGGATCGGCGTGTTCGTCGCCCTCGTCGCGCCCAACACCCAGGTGGCCGGAAGCCTCGGCCTGATCTGGCTGTTCCCGGCGACGTTCGTGTCCTCCGCGTTCGTCTCCGGATCCTCCCTGCCCGGCCCGCTGTCCACCCTGGCCGCCTGGAACCCGATCACCTCGCTGGCGGGCGCGCTGCGTCAGCTCTTCGGCAACACGCCACCGCCCGGCTTCCGGGTCCAGCACGACTGGCCCGCCCAGCACCCCGCGCTGTACACGTCAGCGTGCTCGGTGCTGCTCATCGCCGTCTTCGTCACGCTGTCGACCTGGCGCTACCACACCCGCACGAGCCGCTGACCGCGACCGTCCGCGCGCCACGACCGGGCCGGGCCGACTCCGCGCCCGCCCGCACAGGAGCCCCCCATGACCGTCCCCACCCTGCGCCTCGGCCTCAACCTCGGCTACTGGGTCGGCGGCAACGACGCCTCCAACCTCCCGCTCGCCTCCCTCGCCGAGGACCTCGGCTACTCGGCGGTGTGGGTCTCGGAGGCCTACGGATCCGACGCCGTCACCCTGCTGTCCTGGATCGCCGCCCGCACCTCCCGCATCGACGTCGGCAGCGCGGTCCTGCAGATCCCGGCCCGCTCGCCCGCCATGACGGCGATGACCGCCGCCACCCTCGACACCCTGTCCGGCGGACGGCTCAGGCTCGGCCTCGGCGTGTCCGGACCCCAGGTCTCCGAGGGCTGGCACGGCGTCAGATTCGGCTCACCGCTGGGCCGTACGCGGGAATACGTCGATCTGGTGCGCCGCGCGCTGCGCCGCGAGCCCCTGGAGTACGCGGGCCGGCACTTCACGCTGCCGCTGCCGGACGGCCCGGGCAAGGCACTCGCCCTGACCATCCGGCCGCAGCGCGAACGGATCCCCGTCTACCTCGCCGCGCTCGGCCCGAAGAACCTGGAGCTGGCCGGGGAGATCGCCGACGGCTGGCTTCCGGTGTTCTTCTCCCCCGCCCACGCCGACCGGCAGTTGGCGCCGCTCAAGGCCGGCCTCGCGAAGTCGGGGCGCACCCTCGACGGGTTCGACATCGCCCCCGGCGTCCCCCTGGTGACCGGACCCGACTGGCGGGCCTGCGCACGCCGGGTGCGGGGGTACGCCGCGCTGTACCTGGGCGGCATGGGCGGGCGGGAGGACAACCACTACACCCAACTGGCCGAGCGCATGGGGTACGGCACCGAGGCCCGTGCCGTCCAGGAGCGGTTCCTGGCCGGTGACTACCCGGGCGCCATGGCCGCCGTACCGCTGGAATTCCTCGACGCCACCTCGCTGCTCGGGCCGCGGGAGCGGATCGCCGAGCGGATGACGGCGTTCGCCGAGGCCGGGGCCACCACGCTCAACGTCATGCCGGTCGGCCCCGGTCTGCCCGGCCCGGACCGCGCCGCCGGGGCGCTGCGCACCGCCGTCGAGGCGGCGGAGCTGGCCGGCCTGCTCGCGTCCGGCCCGCGCCCCGAAGCTCCGGCGTCCGACCCGCGCCCCGGAATTCCTCGCCCACAAGGCACGCACGAAGCACCCCACTCACAAGGAGAGACCCGCACCCATGACCACGCATGACACGACCAAGCTGATCTGCCTGCCGTACGCCGGGGCGGGCGCCTCCTTCTACCGGCCCTGGACGGCGCTGGCCGGGGACGCGGTGGAGATCGTTCCGCTGCAACTGCCGGGCCGCGAACGGCTGATCGACGAGGAGCCCTACCGGGACGCGCACCAGGCGGTCGACGGTCTCCTGGCCGAGCTGCGGGAGCGGCTCGGCGACGACGGGGGCAGGGTGGCCCTGTTCGGGCACAGCCTCGGCGCTGTGCTCGCCTACGAACTCGCCCACCGGCTGGCCGCCGAGCCCGGCGTCGAGCTGGTCCACCTGTTCGTCAGCGGGTCGCCGGAACCGGCCCGGGGCCGCGAGCGGCGGGCCACCGGCCTGTCCGACGAGCAGTTCCTCGCCCAGGTCGGCGAGTTCGCCGGCTACCACCACCCCGCGCTGGACGACCCGGAGATGCGCGAGATGATCCTGCCCGCCCTGCGCGCGGACGTCGAGATGCACGAGAACTACACGCCCTCCACCGCCCTCCCGCTGGACGCCCCGCTCACGGTCGTCCGCGGCGAGGACGACGACCTCGTCGGCTACGACGACGCCGAGTCCTGGAGCAAGGTCGCGGGCCGGGACTTCGAGCACGTCGAGGTCCCCGGCGGCCACATGTACCTCACCGACGCCGCGCCCGCGCTGGTCCGGCTGATCGTCTCGACGGTCCTCTAGCCGCCGCCCGCCATCCCCCTCCTCCCTTCCCCCAACACACCAGATTCTTCAAGGAGTTCCCGATGCGTCTGCACGGCAAGTCGGTCCTCGTCACCGGCGCCGCCCGCGGACTCGGCAGGGCCACCGCGCTCGCCTGTGCCGCCGAGGGCGCCGATCTCACCCTGCTGGACATCTGCGCCGACCTGCCCGGTGTGCCCTATCCGCTGGGCACCCCGGGTCAGTTGGCGCACACGGCCGCGCTGTGCCGGGAGGCGGGCGCGGCCGTCCTCACCGCCGAGGCCGACATCCGTGACCTGCGGGCCGTACGGGAGGCCGTGACCCGGGCCGAGGACCGGTTCGGCCGGATCGACGTCGCCGTGAACAACGCGGGCATCGCCGCGCCCTCGGGCAAGCCGGTGCACGAGATCGACGAGGACGAGTGGTCCCTGATGATCGACGTGGACCTCTCCGGCGCCTGGCGGGTGATCCGCGAGGTCGGCAAGGCGATGAGCGCCCGGCGCACCGGCAGCATCGTCAACGTCGCCTCCACCGCGGGCCTCGTGGGCTACCGGCACTTCGCCGGGTACGTCGCCGCCAAGCACGCCGTCGTCGGACTGACCAAGGCGGCGGCGCTCGACTACGCGCCGACCAAGGTTCGGGTGAACGCGGTGTGTCCCGGCTCGGTGCGCGACGACGCGCAGGCCGAGGGACGGATGCTGGCCGAGATCGCCAGAGCGCTCGAAGTGCCGGTGCACGAACACGAGAAGACCTTCGTGGAGGCGCAGCCGATGAACGCGCTGATCGAGCCCGAGGACGTCGCCGCCGCGGTGGTCTTCCTCGCCTCGGACGAGTCCCGCCAGATCACCGGCTCGGTCCTGACCGTGGACGGCGGTTTCAGCATCCGCTGAGCCCACGCCCCGCGTCCGCCCTTCCCGCCTCCCCGAACAACTCCCCCCGGACCACCCCAGCAAGGAGTACTTCCGTGTCAGGCCCCCTCCACCCCGCGGCCCGCTGCCACGCGGTCCGCGTCCGCTCGGACCGCTCGCCGTATCCGACGGCCCCTTCGGGCCTGTGGATCGAGGACGTGCCCGTGCCGGCGACGGACCCGCTCGCCGAACGCCGCCGCGCCGCCGAACTCGCCCGCCCGGCCGAGGGACTGCGCAGGGTGCTGCTGCGCTATGCCGACGGCTCCTGCGATCTGGTCCTGGTGGCCGCGCGGGACCAGTGGGACCGGGCGGCCCTCGGACGGCTGGCGGCCGGCGCGTCCGTCGCCCCGGAGGCCGGTGCGTCCGTCGGTACGCAAGCGGGCCGGACCGCCACCACCGCCCCCGCACCCACGGCGTCCACACCCGCACCAGCTCCCGCCTGGGGTCTGGCTGACGAAGGTCCCGCCCTCCCGCACCTCTTCGCCCTCGACGACGGCGGCGACGAGGCAAGCTGGCTCGCCGCCCTCGCCGTGACCCTGCGCCGCCACGACCCCGAGACCACCCCGGTCATCGGCACCGACCACGGCACCTACACGGTGCCGGAGGCCGCCACGCTCGGTGAGCTGAAGCCGTCCCCCGCGGACGGTCCCGCCCTCGCCGGTCTGCTCTTCGACGAGGCGGAACTGCCCGGCGCGTACGTGCCCTGCCTCGCACCGCCGTTCCCGCTCACCCTGTCGGTCTTCAGGGACGCCGACGGCTGGCGGCTGCGCTGCGACCACCTCAGCGGCCATGTCTCCACCGAGATCGCCGCGCAGTTCGCCCGGTACCTGGTGCGGGTGCACCGCATGATCCTCACCTCTCCCGGGACCGCGGTCGACGAGGTCGATCTGCTGGACGAGGCCGAACGCGACCGTGTGGCAGTGCTCGGCCGCCCGTCCCGCCCGCTGGTCACCACCCCGGTGACCGTGCCCGAGGCGTTCGCGCGGATCGCGGCGGCGACACCGCAGCGCATCGCCCTCACCGAGGGCGCGGCCGGTCTCACCTACGGCGAAGTGGACGAGCGGTCGACCCGGTTGGCGCACGGCCTGCGGGAGCGCGGCGTCACGGCCGGCGACCGCGTGGGCGTCTGCCTGGAGCGCACCGCCGAACTCGTCGTCACCCTGCTCGCCGTACTGAAGGCCGGCGCGACCTACGTACCCGTCGACCCGGCCTACCCGGCGGACCGCATCGCCCACACGGCACGGGACGCGGGACTGCGCGTGGTGGTCACCCGGCTGCCGGAGTTCCCGGACGTCGCGGGCTGTGTGCCGGTGTCACCGGACGAACTGCTCGACGCGGCGGCGCAGTTGGCGGGTACGCCGCTTCCACCGACGGCGACCACGCCCGACAGCGCGGCCTACGTCATCTACACGTCCGGCTCCACCGGCCGCCCCAAGGGCGTCGAGGTGCCGCACCGGAACGTGATCGCGCTGCTCGACGCGACCCGCCAGGAGTACGGCTTCGGCACCGACGACGTCTGGACCTGGTTCCACTCCGCCGCCTTCGACTTCTCGGTGTGGGAGATCTGGGGCTGTCTGCTGACCGGCGGGCGGCTGGTCGTGGTGCCGTACTTCGTCTCGCGGGAACCCGACCGCTTCCGCGATCTGCTGGTGGCCGAGCAGGTCACCGTGCTCAGCCAGACCCCGTCGGCCTTCGCCCAGTTGCTGGACGTCGACCACACGCGGGTCGCGGTCCGTCTGGTGGTCTTCGGCGGTGAGCCGCTCGACGCGCGCATGCTGCTGCCGTGGTTCGACCGGCATCCCGAGTCGAACTGCCGGATGGTGAACATGTTCGGCATCACCGAGACGACGGTCCACGTCACCGAACAGACCCTCACCCGCCGACTGGCACTCGCCGCCAGCCGCTCCGTCGGGCGCGCCCTGCCCGGCTGGCACCTGTATGTGACGGACCCGGCCGGACGGCTGCTGCCGCCCGGAGTGGCGGGCGAGATCTGCGTCGGCGGCGCCGGGGTCGCGCTCGGCTACCTCGGCCAGGAGGAACTGACCGCCCGGCGTTTCGTCCCCGACCCCTTCACCGGCGGCACCATGTACCGCAGCGGCGACCTGGGGCGCCTGCGCCCGGACGGCCGCCTGGAACACCTCGGCCGGATCGACAGCCAGGTCAAGATCCGCGGCTTCCGGATCGAGCTGGACGAGATCCGCTCGGTGCTGCTGGAGGACCCGGACGTGCGGACAGCGGCCGTGGTGGTCCGCCGCGACGACCCGGCCGACGCCGCCACCGCGAGGATCGACGCCTACGTGGTCCTCGCCACCTGCGACCCCGCCGCCGTCCGCCGGCGGGCCGCGGGCATCCTGCCCGACTACATGCTCCCCGCCACGGTCACCGCCCTGGACACCCTCCCGCTCACGGCCAACGGCAAACTCGACACGGCACGCCTGCCCGCCCCCGCCGCGCCGGCCCGGGAAGACGGGCCCGTCGCGGCCGACGACGATCTCACCGGTCAACTGCGGGCGATCTGGAGCGAGGTGCTCGGCCGGCCGGTCGACGTGGACGACGACTTCTTCGACCTGGGCGGCAACTCCCTCTTCGCCGTCCGCATCGGAGCCGCCCTGCGCGCACGTGGCCTGCCGTCACTGCGACTGCGGGAGCTGTACCGGCATCCGACGATCCGCGCGACCGTCAGGAGCCTCACCGCGGCGGAGGCCAAAGGTGGTTCCTGAGGTTGCCGCCCGTTCGACTTGACCCTCACCCTGCGTGAGGCTGAATCGTGAGGTGCATGAGCGACTACTACAACGCGTTCGAGATGAGCCCCGTGCCCACCCCCGGCCCGGACGCGGTCCCGCCGGAGCCGTTCCGCGGCATCTACGGAATGCCGGCGTTCGCGACCATTCCCACGACTGACCTGGCCGCGTCGGTGGACTTCTGGACTCGGGGGCTCGGGTTCTTCGAACTGTTCGCCATTCCCGGCACGGTGGTGCATCTGCGCCGGTGGGCGTTCCAGGACGTGCTCCTCGTCAAGGCGGACAGCGTCCCGGAGCAGGCCCCGGCGCTGAGCCTCAGCTTCGCGTGCGTGCTGAGCGAGGTCGAGTCCGTCGTCGAGGCCTGTCGCGCGGTGCGACCGGGCTCGGTCGACGGCCCCCGGGACACCCCCTGGACCACCCGTGACGTGGAGGTGATCACCCCCGAGAACGCACGGATCGTCCTCACCGCGGCGAAGCCCTTCGATCCGGCCAGTCAGGAGGCCAAGGACCTTGCGGCCGTAGGGATCACCCCGCCGGCCGCCGGGGGCGGCGACAATGAGGATCATGTCTGATGCCACCGCCACCGACGGCCTGACCGTCGGTCAGGTCTCGGCGCGTCTGGGCGTGACGGTCCGCGCGCTGCACCATTGGGACGAGATCGGGCTGGCGCGGCCGTCGCTGCGCACGGCTGCCGGATACCGGCTCTACACCGCCGGTGACCTGGAACGCCTGCACCGCATCGTCGTCTACCGTGAGATCGGCCTCGGCCTGGACAGGATCGGGGCCATCCTGGACGACTCGACCGCGGACGTGGCCGGTGCGCTGCGCGCGCAGCGCACCCAGGTCGCCGAACGGATCGAGCGCCTGCAGCGGCTCGGCGCCGGGCTGGACCGGATGATCGAGGCCCACGAGCGCGGCCTGCTGCTGACCGCAGAGCAGCAGGCCGCGATCTTCGGCCCCCGGTGGAACCCGGGCTCTCCCGCCGAGGCCCGTAAGCGCTACGGGGACACCAGGCAATGGCAGCAGTACGCCGAACTCTCGGCCGCTCGCGGCCCGGAGGAATGGCAGGCCGTCGCCGACGCCGTGGCCGCCCTCGACCGCGCCCTCGGGGACGCGATGGACTCCGGTGTCGCACCGGGTAGCCCGGAAGCCGGTCAACTCGTCGAGCGGCACCGCGAGGTGTTCGCCTCGTACTTTCCTCTCACCCGGCGGATGCAGGTCTGTCTCGGCCGGATGTACGAGGCCGATCGGGGTTTCGCCGCCCACTACGACGGCATTCGCCCCGGCCTCGCCGCCTGGTTCCGTCGGATCGTCGACGCCAGTGCGCGCGCCCACGGCATCGACCCGGACACCGCGACCTGGCAGTGACGGGCGCTGTTCCTCAGCACGGTCTGCGCCAGGTGTCCAGTTCCGGGTTCTTCCGCATCGACGACAGTCGCAGCTTGCGGGCCGTCGGGCAGAACCGGGCCGTGGGCTGCGCGTACTCCACGTGGAAGACGGCCTTGCCCGCCGAGATGAACGGTTCGAGCAGCGCGCACTCGTCGTACTGGGCGCACTCCTCGTTGACCGCGAAGTCGAAGTCGTCGAGCAGGTGCGGGATCTGGGCCAGGTCGTTCTTCAGGCCGACGGCGAGGCCGCGCTCGTGGGCGATGGCGGCGATCATGCGGTTGTAGCGGAGCTGGTCGCGTGCCGTGAGCGGGAAGCCGGTGTCGTTGCCGTAGCCCTCGACCAGGTCCGGTTCCACCGCGTCGAAGCCCTTGTCCCGGCACATGTCGAACCGGCGTTCCATCAGGGGCCGCAGGAGCGCGAGCCGGCGGATGTCCAGCCAGCGTTCGCCGTGCCAGCCGTTGGGCTTGCCGAGGACGGAGCGGGGGAAGGCACGTCGGTCGGGGCGGAAGTCCTCCCAGGCGCCGACGTTGACGTAGCAGATCACCTTGCGGCCGTCGCGGTGCAGGCGTGCCACGTCGTCGGCGGTGTTCTCGAATCCGTCGATGTCGTAGACGGGTACGTCGACGGACGGGTCGACCTTGCCGTCGAGCTGCCACTGCCACGCCAGCCCGGGGCGCGGCTGCCACCGCGTGTCGGGGGCGGGCTCGTCGGAGCAGGCGGCCAGGGTGGTCAGGGTCAGCAGGGTGGCTACGACGGCCGAGGCCAACCGCCTCACCGGTCCGCCTCCGCCAGTGCGGGCGTCAGCTGCGACCAGGGGTTGGGCAGGTCGCCCGTGACCGGTCCGCACACTCCCGCACCCCGTTCCCCCGCCGTTCGCAGGGCGAGCGGCACGAGCGGTTCCGGTACGCCGTAGACCAGGTGGCACAGCCGCTCGGCGGGCAGCCGCTCGGTCCAGGTGGGGCGGCTGAAGTCCGACACGTATCGCGACCAGGGGCCTTCAAAGGTGACTGTCAGGTCAGCGAGCCGGGCGTAGCCGGGCGCGGGGTGGACGCCGGGGTTGAGAACGACCGTGGCGGCGCCGAGCCTGCGCGCGGCGCGGACCAGGCGACGGCAGTCGGGCAGTCCGTGCGGTGCCGCCGGCACCTGGTCCAGGAAGCAGCCGTCGACGGCGTACCACTCCCGGTGCCGGCGCAGATCCTCGGTGACATGTGCGGGGTCACGGGCGCCGTAGTCCGTATCGACGTAACCCAGCACACGGGCTCCCGCTGTGCGCAGTGCCCTGGCGGCCGTGGCGAACGCCTGGTCCGGGGCGTCGCCGGGGCCGTTCGCCGGGTTCAGTACGACGGCGTAGGTGCGGGCGGCACAGGTGATGAGTCGGTGCCAGGCACCGGGGTCCTCGGCCGGATGCACGTACAGCGGGATCAGCAGGCTCACCGCGCCCGTACCCCCTCGACCGGGCGGGCGGCCGCCCACAGATCCGCCACCGACGCGTCAAGGGTGCGCGTCGGCGTCCAGCCGAGGGCGTCCCGCGCGGCGGTGATGTCCGAGCACTGCCAGGCCACTTGGGCGGACCGGGCGGATCCGGCTGCCCCCGCCGCCTCGACGATCCGGCCCTGGAAGCGGGCCGCGTCCGCGAGGGCGCGGATCAGGTTGCGGACCGGGCGGGCGTCGCCGCCGCCGATGTTCAGCACGGGCGGCAGCGGTGCGGCTGCCGCGACCGCCAGTTGGACAGCCCACGCCAGGTCGCGCGCGTCCACGAAGTCACGGTGCGCGGACAGGTCGCCGAGCCGCAGCTCCGCGTCCGGGTCGTCGCCGGCGTCGGCGAGCAGGCGCGCGACCCGGCCGGGCAGCCCGGTGGGCGGGGCGCCCGGGCCGACCGGGTTCCCCACCCGCAGCACCACCGCGTCCAGCCCGGACGCGGTCACCGCCGCCGTGCCCGCCAGCTTGGTCGCGCCGTACGGGCCGGCCGGCCGGGTCGGCGCCGACTCCGTCACCCGTACGCCGGGTTCGGTGGGCCCGTACTCGGCGGCCGAGCCCAGATGGACCAGGCGGGCCCCGGGCGCCGCCTCCCGCAGGGCCGCGCACAGCACGGCGGGGCCGCGGGCGTTCACCTCCGCGAGGGTGACGGCGTCGCCGCCGGTCGCGCCCGCGCAGTTGACGACGGCGTCGGGCGCGGCCTCGGCGAGCGCCGCCGCAAGGTCCCGCGGTTGATCGGCGGCCAGGTCCACGGTGACGTCGGCGGCGGGCGAGCGGCCGGCGACGAGGACCCGCGCGTCCGGCTGGGCGCGCAGGTGCTCGGCGATGTGCGTGCCCAGGTAGCCGGTGGCGCCGAGTACGAGGATGCGCATGGCCGCTCAGGCCCCCTTGAGCAGCAGCGACTTGCGGCTGGTGAACTCGGCGTTGGCCCGGTCGTAGTCGTCGGGGCGGCCGATGTCGAGCCAGTAACCGTCGAACTCGTAGGCGTGCGGCGGGCGTTCGGCGGCGAGCAGGTCCATCACCAGTTCGTCGAAGCCCAGCGGCAGCCCCGGTGTGTAGTCGTCGAGGGTGGTCCGGGAGACGCCGTAGACGCCCATGGACACGCGGTAGTCGATGCTGGGCTTCTCGGTGAAGGCGACCACGCGGCTGGCGTCGGTGGTCAGCACGCCGAAGTCGATGTGGACCTTGCGGGCGTATGTGGCGATGGTCAGAGGTGTGCCCGACGCCTGGTGGGTGCGCAGGACGTCGGCGTAGTCGAGGTCGGTGAGGACGTCGCCGTTCATGACGAGGAAGTGTTCGGGCAGCCGGTCGCGCAGGGTGAGCAGCGGGCCCATGGTGCCGAGCGGGCTCTCCTCGGTGGCGTAGTCGACTTTCAGGCCCCACTGGGTGCCGTCGCCCACGTAGGCGCGGATGATCTCGCCCAGGTGGCCGATGGCGATGGTGCAGTGGGTGAAACCCGCGGTGGACAGCTGGCGCAGCACGATCTCCAGGATCGCGTGCTGGTCGCCGATGGGGACGAGCGGCTTGGGCAGCGCGGTGGTGTACGGCCGTAGCCGGACGCCCTTTCCACCGGCCAGGATCACTGCGTGCATGGCGTACCTCCTGCGATACGTGCCGGTCGGGTCAGATGTTGTAGATGCCGGTCTTGTAGCGGGCCAGGTTGGCCGGATCGGTGAACCACCGCGCGGTCCGTGCGAGGCCTTCCTCCAGGGTGCTGCCGGGCCGCCAGCCGGTCGCCGTGGTCAGCCGGGTGGCGTCGGCGACGAGCCGCATCACCTCGGAGGCCGCGGGCCGCAGCCGCGCGGAGTCCTCCTGGACGTCGAGCGGGGCGTCCATCACCTTGCCGATCAGCGCGACCAGGTCGCCGACGGAGATCTCCCCGCCGGTCCCGGCGTTGAAGGTGCGGCCGACGACCCGTTCGGCGTCCGCCGTGCCGACCGCGAGGAAGGCCTGCGCGGTGTCCTCGACGAAGGTGAAGTCCCGGGTGGGCCGCAGGTCGCCGAGGGTGATGGTGCGCTGTCCGGCCGCCACCTGGCCGATGACGGTGGGGATGACGGCGCGCATCGACTGCCGGGGGCCGAAGGTGTTGAACGGCCGCAGCGTCACCACGGGGGTGCCGAAGCTGGCGTGGTAGCTGTCGGCGAGCCGGTCACCGCCGGCCTTCGAAGCGGCGTACGGCGACTGGGTGTTGATGGGGTGGTCCTCGGTGATCGGCACGGTCCGCGCGGTGCCGTACGTCTCGCTGGTCGAGGTGTGCACCAGCCGCGGGGTCCCGAGCGCGCGCACCGCCTCCAGCACGTTGAGCGTGCCGGTGACGTTGGTGTCCACGTAGCTGTGCGGGGCCTGGTAGGAGTACGGGATCGCGATGAGCGCGGCCAGGTGGTAGGCGCAGTCGGCGCCGTCGAGCAGGCCGCGGACCGAGCCGGGGTCGCGCACGTCCCCGAGGACGATCTCCACCTGGTCCAGGACGTCGGCGGGCAGTGTCTCCAGCCAGCCGTAGGAGGAGAAGGAGTTGTACTGGGCCATGGCCCTGACGCGGTGGCCGGAGGCGACCAGCGCCTCGGTGAGGTGCGAGCCGATGAAGCCCTCGGCTCCGGTGACGGCGGCGAGCGGTGCGGAGGTCAACTCTTGGTCCTTTCGTCGTGGTCGTCGGACGGGGGACCCGGCGCGGACGGGCGCGGGTCTGCGGTCCGATGGGGTCGTGCGGTTCGTTCGCGTGGTCAGGAGTGCGGGGAGGGCCGGCCGAGCAGGCGTATCGCGCAGGCCGCGAGACAGACGGCGGTCACGCCGCAGGCCCAGGGCAGTACGACCGGGCCTGGCGGCAGGCCCAGGAGGAGCACCGCCCCGGCCGGGCCGGCGGCGGCCAGGCAGAGCGCGGCCGGCGGCCAGGCCACCCCGAACGCCTGAAGCAGCAGGGCGGTCCACAGGGCGGCCGCGAGCAGGAGCAGGGTGGCCGGGTCGGAGCCAGTGAGCAGGGCCGCGGGCAGCAGCAGGGACAGATAGCCGGTCAGGCACAGGCCGAGGACGGCGGTCGAACGCAGCAGGAATCCGGCGGGAGTCGCGCTCACCCGCAGCGCGGCGACCGACCAGCCGCGGTAGCGGTACAGCAGCCACTCGGCCGGGCCCATGCTGAGCGTCAGGGCGATCACCGCGTACGGCTGCCGTCGGCCCTCCAGCATGACGAGCACGGCGGCGGCGAGCCCGAACAGTCCGTACGGCAGGGACGCGCGAAGCGCCGGCCGTACGGCGTCGGAGGCGGCCGGGCCGGCGCGCCCCGCCCACAGGACCCGGCCGGCGGCCCCCAGCGTGGCCAGCAGCGCCAACAGCGGCAGTCCGACCCGCAGTTCCGGTCCGGGCTCCCCCCACGGCAGCACCGCGGCGCCCACGATCAGCGGGCTGAGCGCGGCCAGCAGCAGCCGCTCCCGGGCCAGGACCAGCAGGACGCTCGCGCCGGCCAGGTACAGCGACTGGGCGGCCGCCACCGTGAGAGCCAGTGCCCCGGCCCCGGGGAGCGCCGCGAGTGCCGTGGCCGCGGCGGCGCCCACGAGGGACCCGGTCAGCAGCGTGCCGGATGCCTCCCGGCGTCCGGTGACCAGGCGCAGATGCGCGCGGTGGCCCAGTGCCTGCCCCCACGCCCAGGAGGCGATGCCCGCCACGATCAGCACGGGGGCGTGCCCGTCGACGGCCCACAGGGGCGCGGTGAGCAGGTAGGCAAGGGCCGGCAGCGCGAACAGCACGCCGCGCAGGAGGCAGCGCAGGGTGTCGGGTCGCCACGGGTCGGCCGCGCGGGGCGGCTCGGGGAACGTCCGGGGCACCCGCTCGTACAGGGCCGTCGCCAGGGAGAAGAGGTTCGGGTGGCCGTACCGCTCCTTGATCACCGTGGCGGACAGGCCCTCGGCCTCCAGCAGGGCCGCCACCTCGTAGGGATGGACGGCGGGTCCGATGGCGTCGGCGAGTTCGGCGGCGAGTGTGCTGACCGCCTCCTCGTCGGGACCGTGCCGGGGCAGCCGGATCGCGAGCGTGGCGTCGTCCAGGGCCCAGCGCGGGCGGCGGCGCGGCGGGCGGGGTTCGGCCAGCCGCAGCGCGAGGGTGTCCTGTCCCGCGTCGCCGGGTTCGAGGGATATCGGACCGCTCATCCGGTCAGACTCCCTGTACCGGTGACCGCCGGGCCGGTGACCGCCGGTGTGGGCAGCACGACTCTGGCGGGCAACTCCGCCTTCCCTGCGGCCAGTTCGTGGTAGATGGCGCGGAAGGTGTCGATGGTCTGGCGCAGGGTGAACTGTTCGATGACCCGCAGCCGGGCGGCCTCGCCCATCGCCCGGCGCCGGACGGGATCGCCGAGGAGCTCCAGCGCGGCGGCGGCCATCGCGGCCGGGTCGCGCGGCGGCACGACAAGCCCGGTGTCGCCGACGGCCTCGCGGACGCCGCCGACGTCGGTGGAGACGGTCGCCCGGCCGCACGACATGGCCTCGATCAGCGTGAACGGGAAGCCCTCGCTGATGCTGGACAGCATCACCACGTTCCCGGCGGCGTAGGCGTCCTTGATGTCGTCGACGCGGCCTTCGAAGGTCACCGCGTCGCCGTGTCCCAGTTCGGCGGCGAGGGCCTCGCAGCGTTCCCGGTACGCCTCGCCGCCCCGGGGTGTGCCGCCGAACAACCGCAGGCGTACCTCCGGCAGTCGGTCCCGTACGAGGGCGAAGGCGCGGATCAGGGTCTCCAGGTCCTTGATCGGGTCGACCCTCCCGGCCCAGCTCAGGGTGAGCGTCTCCGGCTCCGGTCCGGCCGGCGGGAAGGCGGCGGGGTCGACGCCGTTGTAGACGGTGCGGATCGACTCGGGGTCGGCGCCGCCCTGCTCCTCCCACAGGCGGTTGTAGCGGTTGCCCGGGGTGATCAGTGCCGCCTGGCGGTAGCTCTCCTCCGCCAGCAGCCGGAAGAAGCCCAGGATCACCGCCTTCACCGGCCAGCGGTAGGGCGCGGTGCGATAGCCGAGGTAGCGCTCGCGCAGGTAGACGCCGTGCTCGGTGAGCAGCAGCGGAACTCCGTGCCGCTCGCGTGCGGCCAGCCCCGGCAGGACGGCGACGCCTCCGCTGACGGCGTGTGCGACGCCGTGCCGCGGTGGTGGCGCGGCCAGTGGGCGCAGCGCGTGTTCGAGCAGGGCGGTGGCGGTGAGCGCGTCGTGCAGGGTGGGCCGCGCCTCGCGCACGGCCAGCCCGGGACGCGTCCATACGGCGGTCAGGATGCTGATCGTCGTGTCGCCCCGGAGGAACGCGCTGAGTTCGCCGCTTCCCGCGGCCCGCGCCAGGGTGTGCAGCGCGGGTGCGAAGCCGTTCTCGGCGCCGGGGTCGACGAGCGCGGTCAGGAACCGCTCGTAGGCGTCGGCGAGCCGCCTGCGGGTCCGGCCGCGGGGCGCGCGGCCCTCGGGTGCGGCGCCCCACATGGGGACGGACACGACGCCGCGGACATGGTCGGGCAGGTCCCACACGATCGGCTCCCGTCCGGTGCCGGTGACGGCGATGACGTCGAACTCGATGTCGGGCATGCCGGTGACGAGCTGGTCGCACCAGACGCTCACACCGCCATGGCTGTGCGGGTAGGTGCCTTCGGTGAGCAGGGTGACGCGCGCGGTGTCGTCGTGTCGCGCGCCGTGGTGAACGTGCATGGATGTGCTCCACGGCCGAGGTGTGGGCGGGGGTGCCGGTCGAGCCGGTCAGCTCCCCGTGGGAGAGACGGGCTCGGCCACGCCCTCGGGCACGCGGGCGTCCGGTGCCGGGGCGGTGACCGGCGCGGAGGCGTCCGTGCCGGTGACCGTGGCGGGGGCCGCGGACCGCGGCAGGGTGAGGGTGAGCGGCGTGGCGGTCGCGGCGGTCCACGCGGAGCGTTCACCGGCGTACGCCTCGCCGAAGGCGGAGCCGTCCCGTGCGGTGCCCTCGGGCATCGTGGCGGGGACGTCGACGCCTGCGGGGCTCTCGACGGTGACGGTGTCGCCGATCCGGTAGGCGGTGACCTGACCGTCGGCCACCGCGGTCCGCCACGAGGCGCGCCGCTTCAGCTCGCTGCCGATGTCCTTCATTCTCAGGTTGACCAGCGGGGTGTTCTGCGCGAACAGCGTGCCGTAGGTGTCGAGGACGCCGTCCAGGACCGGGTAGGCGATGCGGTCCTCGGCCAGGTTGGACTGGTGGATGAAGTGCGGCTTGGGGTCGTTGCCGAGGACGTGGCCGAGGGCGATCTGCCGCTCCAGGGGCACGATGTGCCGGTCGTAGCCGGTCGCGGTGTCGAGCGGCTCGGACAGGCAGGTCGTGGTGGCCGGGTTGTCCTCGCAGATGCCGCTGCCGCCCTGGGCGCGGCTGGTGTAGATCCAGTTGTACTCGTCGACCTGCTCGGCGGCGCGGCCCGCGTTGTAGAAGATGTTCATCGGGTAGCGGGGCACGGTCGTGGCGGGGCCGACCTGCCGCTGGCCGGGTTCGCGGGAGTTGTCCGAGGCGAGCCAGGCGATGCCGGTGTCGGCGAGGGCGAGCGCCAGGTTGGGGTTGTCGGCCGGCTGCTGCGGCAGCACCTTGAGTCCGGAGTGCTCGCCTGTCACCAACTCGTCGTCGTCCAGCGGGAGTTGGGCCGACCGGCCCCAGGCGCTGTTGTGGGCGATCTCGTCGGCGACGTCGGCGCGGCTGACCCATTTGGTGCTGCCGTCGGCGTTGGTGGCGCAGCGCCAGGGCACGACCGAGGTGTCCTGTTCGCAGCCGAGGAAGGCGTGCGTGTAGGTGTGGTTGATCCAGCGGAACTCGGCCCGGTCGGTGACGAGCCGGTCGGCCAGCGGGTCGGCTCCGTTGTTGTCCTCGCGGTGGTCGACGCTGCCGGCGCCGTTGTAGGCGAGGTCGAGGGTGAGGCCGCGCTCGCGCTGCCAGGTGACGGCGTGGTCGACGTCGGCGGGCGTCATCCTGATCGGGTCGGGCGTGGCGTTCGGGTCCGTGCAGTCCACGTCGCCGGGTGTGCAGTTGAGGGTGGAGTTCCAGCGGTCGTCGGCCGCGAACACGTCGTCGACGTGGACGGCGAAGTAGTTGCGGGACGCGCCCAGGTGCACCCCGCCGGTCATCCACTCGACGATGCCGCGGGCGAGCAGCCGGAACTGCTGCTGGTACTCGTTGTAGACGAAGGTGACGACGAGTTCACGCCGCCCGTCGTGCCGGTACTCCCCCACCAGCGAGCCCTGCTTGGCGGTGCCCGGGATCGGCGCCTGCACATAGGGGGTGAAGTCGGCGCCGGCCGTCGGAGTCGACAGATAGGCATAACTCTCGCCGACGGTCGGCGAGTTGTCCTCGAACGGCACCGGCCCGTCGAGGTAGCCGAACGCCCCCGCCCGCCCGGCCTCCGTCACCTGGGCCCGCACCCCGTCGACGCTGCCCGCGTAGCCGCCGTACACCGGGTACTGGAGGCCGGTCTCGGGGCGGGCGTAGGTGTAGGCGTCGACCTGCGGGATGTCGTAGGCCTGCTCGTATGCCGCGAGGGCGGCCATCTCCGGCGAGTTCGCCGGGAACGGGTTGTCGTTGGGCAGCACGACCGCCTGGAACTTGGCGCGGTCCCGGCCGTCCACGGTGTCCGCGAGGTAACCGGCGTCGATCACCGGGCGGTCGGACCGCGTGAGGTCGATCTCCGTGTACGGCGTTCCCGCGGTGTCCAGTTCGGCGGCGATGGCGTCGGTGGCCGGGCCGCCGTCGCTGACGACGAGCACCCGCAGATCGATGCGGGGCGGCGGGGTCGCCGCGTGTGCGGCCGGCGCGCCGAGCGCCGATATGAGCGCGCCCGTCGTGAGCAAGGTGGTGCCTAAGGTCCGCTTCATGCGGTGCTGTCCCCTCCCAGGGCAGGGGTGACTACTGCTCCGCTGAGCGGACGCACCCCCGCGCGTGACGCCGGCTTCCCCCTCAGTCGCCGGTCGTCGACCCATCCGTCGCGTCAAATAGTGAGGTATCTGTGGAGCTTTCGTGCTCTTGCTGCGGAACCTGACGGAAAAACGCAGGTGCGGGACGGGGGGTCGCTCCGCCCGGACCGTGTGCTCGACCGGGGATCACGGCCGCCCGCGGGGGTGGCTTCGGCCTCTGCCGCGCAGGTGGGAGGGGTGTTCACCGCATCCGCGGACGGTCGGGGAACACCGGTGCGACTGCCACTGGTATGGACCGGTGTGCCGGTCGGCCCCGCGCCGGTTTCAGGTCACCCGCATTACTCTGCTGGTCCTGTTCGTGATCGGGGACATCCCCGGCACCGGCATCTACGCCACCACCGGTCAGGTCGCCGGCGAGGTCGGCGGCGCGCCGGGACCGGGTCGAGCACCCACACTTCCGTACGCCGACCGTCCTGCCGGTGCTCGGCGCGATCACCTCGCTCATCCTGGCGAGCCCTCGGCCCGGTCAGGCGGTCGTCCAGGGCCGGAGCTCCTCGGGGTTGAGCAGCGCCCAGATCCGCGCGACGTGCTCGGGGGCTGGGGCGTGAGCGGCCTACCCGGCGTCGATCTGGTGGTCGGCCCAGACATAGCTCGCGGGCAGCAGGTCGGTGACGAGGACGGTTCGGACGCGGTCGCCTTCGCCGACGATGACCTTGAGGTCGGGGAAGTAGTCGAGAAGTGCCTGGCGGCACCGGCCGCACGGGGGAACGACGCCGCGGTCGCGGTCGCCCACGGCGACGATGGTGTCCAGGTCGTAGACGCCCTGGGCGGCTGCCGCACCGATGAGGACCAGCTCGGCGCACGGCCCTCCGGTGAAGTGGTAGGCGTTCACCGCGGTGACGATGCGCCCGTCCCCGGCGCGGGCCGCGGCCGCCATGGTGTGGTTGTCGCCCCGGCACCGCGTGCGCGCGACGTCGGCCGCGGCCTGGATCAGCTCGTGGTCGACGTCCTGGATCTGCGTGGTCATGCTCTCTGCCTTCGTCCGGTGTCAGACGACGTTGACCCGCCCGACCCTGATGCGCAACCGAGTATCCGCGGTTCCTGCTTACTGCTCATCCCGGTTGGCCCGGCCTCGGTGGCGGCAGGGTGAGGGCCGCATGGGCGGGCCGCGCCTCCGCGGAGGGCACGGTTGCGGCCCTGAGGCCGCGCAGCATGTCGTTGCGCCGCTGCAGACCCCGGGCGGTGGTGGGGAAGAGTGGGGCGTCGCCCTCGCCGATCTGGTCCTGGTTCAGCGTCACGAAGCCACGGGTGCCGTGTTCGTAGGCGGCGAAGCCCGCGGCGGCGTCCCGGTCGGCGAGGGAAGCGGCGAGCATGTACGCGCCGACGAGCGCGAGGCTGGAGCCCTGACCGGTAAGGAAGGAAGGTGCGTACGCGGCGTCGCCGAGCAGCGCGACCCTGCCGCTGGACCAGCGAGGCATACGGATCTGGCTGACCACGTCGGTGAACAGGTCGTCCGCGTCGCGCAGGGCGGCGAGCATGCCCGGGACCTCCCATCCCGCGTCGGCGAACGTCGCGGCGACCAGGTCCCGTTGGGCCCGGGGATCACGGAACGCGCCGAACGAGTCGGGGGCTTCCGGCTGGGCGAAGGTCAGGAGGGCGTGCACCTCGTCGCTGTCCCCCACGGCGTAGAGAGCCGCGGCTCTGCCCGGGGTGTTCCACATCATGACCTCGTGGGAGAGACCGAAGGTGTTGCGCAGGGTGAAGCCGGCGAAGCAGTACCCGAGGTAGCGGTGGAACTGCTCTTCGGGGCCGAACAGCGACTCCCGGGTACGCGAGTGCAGACCGTCCGCGCCGAACACCATGTCGAACGTACGCCGGCCGCCCCCGCGGAAGGTGACGTCGACCCCGTGGCCGGACTGGTCGAGGGTCTCGACACAGTCGTCGAACAAGAACTCCACGTCGTCACGGACCGCCCCGTACAAAGCCTCCGTCAGATCCCCGCGCCGCACCTCCAGGTCCTGGCCCGCGACACTGCCGGCCACGGCGTGCGGGTCGACCGAGGCCACCGTGCCGCCGTCCGCGTCGAGGAAGGTCAGCCGACGCAAGTCGACGTGCGCGTCGCGCAGTTGGGGCAGGATCCCCATCCTGCGGACGACCTCCAGTGCGGTGCCGCGTACGTCGACGGGGTAGCCGCCGCTGCGTAATGCGGCCGCCTTCTCGACCACGGTGACGGCGTATCCGTAGCGGTTCAGCCAGAAGGCGAGTGCGGGACCCGCGATGCTTGCGCCCGATATCAGGACCTCGCGTCTCCGGGCCGGGGTACGGGCAGCCGTCAACGGGTGGGTGCTGGTCATTTCCTGACTCCTTTGCTCATGGTGCGAACGGCGAGGAGGGACAGCGCCGTGACGGCGCCGGCGATGACGAAGCCGGTGACGAAGGCCGATTCGGCCGGGTCGTCCGTACCTGGACGGGTTCCGGCGGCGAGGAAGGCGCCGCTGACCTGTGCGCCGGCGGCGAAGCCGATCACGCGCGTCACCAGGACCAGGCTGGTGGCGGTGCCGGTGTTGCCGTGGTCGACGGAGGTGGCGGTCCTGACGACCATGGCCGTGATGCAGACACCGCTGGCCAGGGCGACCAGTGCCTTGCCGACGACGAGGTGCCAGACCGCGGTGTGCAGGACCGCCATGGCGAGCAAGGTGGCCGTCATGGTGCCGATTCCGGCGGTGACCACGGCAGTCGAGCCGAAACGCCGCGCCGCGGCCCCGCCGAGCGGCCCGCTGACGGCCCCCGCGACGGCCCCCGGCAGGAGGTACCGGCCGATGTCGGTGGAGTCGGCCCCGAAGCCGTACCCGTCGGCGGACACCGCGAACAGCTGCGGCACGAGGAACATCGACACCGCGGTCCCTACGCACACGGCGAAGGTGATCGCGTACGAGCTCCATGTCTGCGGCTTCGCCGCCAGGCGCAGATCGACCATCGGCGAGGGCGAACGGCGTTCGACGCGGATCCATCCGGCGGCCAGCAGCGCCAGGAGCACGAGGAGGGCGCCCAGTACGAGTGGCCGGGCCCCGAGTTCGGGTGCCATCGAGAGGCCGAGCATGAGCGTCAGCAGGATGCCGCTCAGGAGAGCCAGGCCGGGCCAGTCGATCCTGGCGTCCGGCCGGGTCGGCGGATCGTCCGGCATCAGCCGGTGGACGAACAGGGTCGCCACGACGATCGCGATCGTGGGTATCGCGAACATCCAGTGCCGGGACAGCCCTTCCGCGACGGGCCCGGCCATCAGCGTGCCCAGCATGCCGCCGCCCACGAACAGCCCGCTGACCACCCCGATGGCCACCTGGGACTCTCCCGTCGGGAGGTGCCTGCGTACCAGGATGAACGACAGGGGCATCGCACCCACCATCGCGCCCTCCAGTACCTGGCCGAGCAGCAGCACCGGCAGGTTCGGCGCCAGCGAGGACACCAGGCCGCCGGCCGAGACGACCGCCATCAGCCGGAGCATGACCCGTCTCCCGCCGTAGCGGTCACCGAGGTTGCCCGCGACGGGCGTGACGAGAGCGCCGGTGATGAGCAGGGTGATGCTGAGTAACGCCCCTTGGGCGGGGCTGATCGACAACTCGCGTTGCAGCAGCGGGAGCGTCGGTGTCACCACCGACTCCAGTGCCCCGGTGGCGACTGCCAGCATGCCGAGAGCCCCGACGGCGGCCCTCCCGGCGCGGACCGGGGGAGCCAGGGTCGTGGTCATGAACGTCCTTTCCTTCGGTGCCGGGTACATCCAGGAACTACCGGGACTACACTACACCGTGCAGTGTAATCAGGTTAGGATGCGACCATGCCGACCACGAAGACACTGCGCGAGGGCTCCACGCGGAAGCGGGCAGCCATCCTCACCGCGGCCCGGGAACTGTTCCTCGCCGACGGCTTCGACCGGACCAGCGTCGACGCGGTCGCCGCCCGGGCCGGGGTGTCCAAGCGGACGGTCTACGACTACTTCGGCGACAAGCGGACGCTGCTGCAGGCAGTCGTCGACGGCGTCGGCCAGTCCCTGATCACCACGATCCGGCGCATCCTCGACGACACGCTGGCCGATCCCGCCGAGGCCGCCGACCTCGAGGACGTCCTGGTCACGTTCTCGACGCGGATCGCGACCGACATGCTCGGCTCGGCGGAGTACGCGACGCTGCAACGACTGGTCCGCGCGCAGTCCGGACTCGGTGAGGGCGGCGAGAACTCCCTGGCCGACGCCCCGGACGAGGCACTGGCCGAGCGGTTCGCCGCCTTCGCCGAGGCCGGCCTCCTCGACGTCCCCGACCCCCGGCTCGCGGCCGACCAGTTCATCGCGCTGACCTTCAGCGTCGCGCTCAACAGGTTCGGTTCCGCGAACGCCGCGGAGGACGACCGCGTCCGGCCACTCCTCGTGGAGGGCGTACGGACCTTCCTCCGGGCGTACCGGGCCAAGTAGGGGCGAGTGATCCCTCCCGCATCCCCGCTCAGGGGAATGGACCCGCCGCCACACGAGGGGCGATCGTGAACGGCATGAACGATCACCACACGTCGTCCGTCGCCCCCGACCCCCACCCCGGGTCCGCCGCGATCCGTCGTTTCTGGGGGCGGCTGGGCCTTCCCGGCCTGGTCGACGTGCACACGCACTTCATGCCGGAGCGCGTGCTGCGCAAGGTCTGGGGCTACTTCGACGCGCTCGGACCGCTGACCGGCGGGCTGGAGTGGCCGATCACCTACCGCGCCGAGGAGGCGGAACGGACCGCGCTGCTGCGGGAGTTCGGCGTACGGGCCTTCACCTCGATGCTCTACCCGCACAAGCCCGGCATGGCGCCCTGGCTGAACGGCTGGGCAGCGGACTTCGCCCGCCGCACCCCCGACTGCCTGCACACCGCCACCCTCTACCCGGAGCCGGGCGTCGAGGCCTACGTCCGCGAGGCCGTCGAGGCGGGTGCGCGGGTCTTCAAGGCGCATGTGCAGGTGGGGGCGTACGACCCGGCCGACGAACTCCTCGACTCCGCCTGGGGGTTGCTGGCCGAGGCCGGGATCCCCGTGGTGATCCACTGCGGCTCCGGGCCGGCGCCCGGCAAGCACACCGGCCCCGAGCCGATCGCGCACGTGCTGGCACGGCATCCCCGGCTGCGGCTGGTCGTCGCACATCTCGGCATGCCCGAGTACGAGGAGTTTTTCGGGCTCGCCGAGCAGTACCGGGAGGTGCGGCTGGACACGACGATGGCGTTCACGGACTTCACCGAGGGGCTCATGCCGTTCCCCCGCAGGGCCCTGCCCCGGCTGGCCGACCTCGGCGACCGCGTCCTGCTCGGCTCCGACTTCCCCAACATCCCCTATCCGTACGTCCATCAACTGCACGCCCTGGAACGGCTGGGGCTCGGGGACGAGTGGCTGCGGGCGGTCTGCCACGACAACGCCGTAGAACTGTTCGGGCTGTGACGCCCACCTTGGGCACGCTCGTGAGAATCCGACGTCTGTGCGGTGCAGCGTGTTTCGGTGTGGGTATCAGCATCGGATCCGGCAGTGCCGGTTCGGGCGGATGCGACGGGGGCGGAGCGAGTGGCGAGAGAGGCGTGGAGCGGCAGCGCCGGGATAGAGGCGGCGGACGCGGTCTTCGAGTTGATGAGGCGGCTCATCGACAACTTCCGGGACAACCCGCCGGTGACGCCGCTGGTGGTCCTTCAGGCCGGTGAGGAGGACGACAGCGGAACCCTGGACCGACGGGTCGCGCAGGTCGTGGAGTTCGTCCGGCAGGGCCATCAGCCGCGGGGGCTGATCGCCAAGCGGCTGGACGGCGGGGGCGGCGCGGACGCGTACTCCTCGGCGATCGACATGGTGCGCCAGCTGTGCGAACACCCCTGGGACAACCAGAACCAGTCGCAGTACAAGGGTTTCAGCTTTCCGCGCTCGCGGCTGCTGCGGGCCATCGAGCAGGCCGCGCCGGAGGTCGGCGGGGATGTGAGCACGGTGTGGTCCGCCGCGCAGCGGCGCGAACGGCTGATGCGGCGGCTGGCCGAGCTGCGCTGGCGGCCGGGGCGTGATCCGGACGGCGCCGACGAGGAGAGACGTGTAACGGCGCTGTCGGACACCTTCGGTGCGGTGGTGAACCCGTCAGGTTTCGTGGGCGCGATGTTCATCGCCTGTCTGAGCGTGCTGCTGGGCGAGGGCGGCTGGCAGACGGCCGTGTGGGGCGGCGCCCTGGCGCTGGCGGCGTTCGGCGTGGTGCACCTGCTGGCGCGCAGTGCGCCGCCGCTGCTGTGGCTGCGCCGGGCCAGCCGCTGGTTCGCGACCACCACGTTCCTGGCGCCTTCGAGTGACCGGCCGGAGGCCGCCGAATGGTCCCGGTGGCGGCCGACGAAGTCCTGGGAGACCATCCGCGGCCGTGCCTTCGCCGTCGCCCAGCAGGTGGTGGCAGCCCAGGCCGGTGATATGACGGCTCGTCAGTTCCATTTGGAGCTACGGGTGCTGGCGCTGCTGGAGGACCTGCGCGAGAACTTCCGGCCGCGGACGGTGGACCTGCGCCGCCGCAAGCGCACGGTTCCACCGGTGGTGTATCTGCCGTGTGCCACCGAGGACGACGGCGGCCTGCTGTTGCTGCGGGCGATCAGCAATGTACGCACCCGCCGCAGCGAGGTCGACCCGCTGCTGGTGCTGGCCGCGATCCCCGCGGCGGAGCGGCTGCGGCCGCCGGGATCCGAGGACCCGGGGCAGCTCACCGCACCGCGGCCCAACGGGCCCGGACCGGACGATCCGGAGCCTGCCTTCGCGGCGGACGCCCGGTACCAGGAGTGGGTGACCGGTCTCAACGTCGGCCAGTCCCCCGGGCGCTCGGCCGCCCTGCCGTGGATCCTGTGGATACCGCTGTCCGCCGAAGAGCTGCGCCGCCGGCACTCCGCGCAGCACTCCACCACCCGGATCCGGCGTACCGCCGCCTGGCTGCTGTGGTCCCGGCCCTGTCTCGCGGTGGTCCTCGCCATCGCCCTCGGCCTGGGCTTCCTGGGCAACCGGTGGATGGCCCAGCGCTACTGCCAGGGCCGGCTGGTCGGTTCCAACACGGACTCCGTTCTGATGGGCGGCGAGTGCGTGGGCGTCGCGACCGGGGACGTACGGCTGGCCGAGGGCAACGGGCTGGAACTGTACGGGGCCGGCAAGGGCGTCACCTTCGACGCCGTGGAGCAGGCGATCAGGGCCGAGAACGCGAAGATCGGCCCCACGGACAAGTACGTGACGATCGTCTACGCCGGCCCGGTCACCGCGACGGAGGAGTCCGACACCCGCAAGGGCCTGGAGGAGATCACGGGTGTCTACCTCTACCAGCACTACGCCAACGTCAGCACCCATCAGCCGACGAAGATAAGGGTGCTGCTCGCCAACGCCGGCCAGAACATGCTCCAGGTGCTGCCCATGGCCCGGCACATAGCGGAGCTCGCCCGGCGCGACCGGTCGGTCGTCGGTGTCGTCGGCCTCGGACGGGACACCACCGAGAGCGACGACGCCGTGGCGATCCTCAAGGGCGCGGGCCTGCCCGTGGTGAGCACCACCAACTCCGGCAGCCATCTGGCGCGGAAGCTGTCGAACTGGTTCGGGCTGGCCGCCACCGACGAGGAGGAGGCCGACGCGCTGCTCGTCGTCGCCCGCCAACTCGCCCGGCGCGAGGAGGGTGCCCGGGCCGTGGTGCTGGCCCGCAGAGTCGGCAGCGAGAAGGACTTCTACACGACCGAGCAGGCCAGAGTGGGCAAGGGGATGCTGGACCGGGCCGGCTTCGAGCCGCTGCCCTCCCACTCCTACCGGCTGAGCCCCAACGGCGAGCCGGAACTGACCGACCCGGTGGAGGACATCTGCGCGAGCGACCCGGTGCCCAGGGCCCTGTACTTCGCGGGCCGGGTGGAGGACGTACCCAACCTGATGTCCCAGCTGGGCTCCACGCCCGGCTGCTCCGGCCGGCACATCACCGTGTTCACCGGCGACGACCTGGCGAAGAGCAACTACGACGAGGGCGAGAGTCTGCGCATCCCCCCGGAGGTCACGCTCTACCACTTCGCGCTGGCCCCGATGGACCTGGTCGGCGCGGCCGGCTTCTACGAGGACGCCCACCGCGTGCTCGGCGACCTGCACCCCACCGGCACCGCGGCGACCGCGCTGGCCGACCCCGCGAAGCCCTGGGACGACGCGCTCTTCTCCAGCGGCCAGGCCGTACTGGCCTACAGCGCCACCGCGGTGCTGTACCGGGCCTCGAAGAACGGCGACGACCCCCAGACGGCTCCGGAGACCTGGGCCGACCTGCGCTGGCGCCCCAACCCGAACCTGCCGGTCGGCACGGTGAGTTTCGCCGGCAGCCAGCCCTACGCCGACCAGCGGGGCCACGGCTACAAGATCGTGCGGGTGACCTACCGAGGCCACAAGGTGCGGTCGGTCACCGTATGCGGTCGGCCCGCCGGAAGCGACGAACCGCTCTCCGCGCCGCCGGGCCGCAAGGGCGCCGACCCGGACACGGTGTGCCGCGAGGAGTGATCGCGCGGCCCGACCTCGTCCTGTCCGCCCTCGCCGGGGGCGTGAGTTCGCGGGGCGTCGTCCGCTATGTCGCACCGTTCGGTATCCGACCCGCCTGACGCAGGGCGCGTCACAGCACCGGCGTGCCGTCGCTCAGCAGGTCGTGAGGACCAGGGCGGCGTTCTGGCCTCCGAAGCCGTAGGAGGTACTGACGGCGGCGGTGGCGCGCGTGGTGCGGGGGGCCTTGGCGACGACGTCGAGGTCGATGTCGAGGGCGGTGTCCTCGTGGTTGGCCGTCGGCGGGATCAACCCGTGCTGGAGGGTCAGGACGGTGACGGCCGCCTCGATCGCGCCCGCGGCGCCGATCGCGTGGCCGATCGCCCCCTTGAGGGACGTGACAGGTGGCGGCGCGGTGAAAACGGTGGTGAGTGCGCGGGCTTCGGCGAGGTCGTTGAGACGGGTGGCGGTGCCGTGGGCGTTGACGTGTCCGATGTCGGCCGGTTCCAGGGCGGCGTCGGCGAGTGCGGCGGTGAGCGCCTCAGCGGCGCCCCGGCCCTGGGGGTGGGGGGCCGCGTAGTGGTGGGCGTCGCAGGTGGCCGCGTATCCGGCGAGGTAGCCGCGTGGTGGGTGGCGGCGGGCGCGGGCGTGGTCAGGGCGTTCGAGGACGAGGACGGCCGCGCCTTCGGACAGGACGAACCCGTCGCGGGCGGAATCGAAGGGGCGGCTGGCCCGGGCCGGGTCGTCGGTGCGCTGGGAGAGCGCGCCCATGCGGTGGAAGCAGGCGGCGGGGATGGGGTGGCGTACGGACTCCGCGCCGCCCGCGAGCACGACGTCGCACGTCCCGGCGCGCAGCAGGTCACGGGCGATGCCGAGCGCGGTGGCTCCGGACGCGCAGGCCGTGGACACGGTGAGGTTCGGTCCGCGGGCGCCGGTGTCGAGGCCGATCTCGGCGGCGGACATGTTCGGCACGCTGCGCGGGATGGCGAGCGGGGAGATGTCCAGGGGCCGGTCGTCGGCGAGTTTGGCGAATTCGTGGTCGTAGCGTTCCATGCTGGCGGTGCCCGAGCCGATCACGACGCCGACCCGGAGCGGTTCCCAGGTCCGTGGGTCCAGGCGGGCGTCCGCGAGGGCCTCGCGGGCGGCGAGGAGGCCCATGGCCGTGAACCGGTCCAGCCGCCAGGCGGACGGACCGACCAGCCGACGGGCGTCGAAGTCGGGTACCTGGCAGGAGATGTCGACCGGCAGCCCGCCCAGTTGTTCGTCACGCCGCGCGGTCGAGGTGCCCGTCAGGAGGGTCTGCCAGGTGCTCTCCGCGTCGAGGCCGGCCGGACTGACGATGCCCAGGCCGGTGATCGCGACACGGGTCATGCGCTGTTGTCCGTGGCGGCAAGGGCCGGGGCGGCCGGCGCGGTGTCGGCCTGTGCGCTGTCGGCCTGTGCGCTGTCGGTCTGTGCGGTGTCGGGTCGTGCGGTGTCCAGCAGGGTGACCAGTTGACCGACCGTCTTCGGCAGTTCCGTGTCGTTGAGCGTGATGCCGGTGCTCTCCTGGACCGCGAGGCCCATCTCCAGCAGCGCCAGCGAGTCGAGGCCGAGGTCCTCGAAGGTGCGTTCGGGGGTGATGTCGGCGGCGTCGATCGGGAAGGTCTCCGTGAGCACCTGGGTGATGGTCTCCAGGGTCGTCGCCATGCGTGCCTCCAGAACTGTGGGCGGGTGGGCGGTGTGGGTGGTCAGTCGGAGAGGGGCGTCCCCGCTTCCGGCAGCGGTCCTGGTCGGGTGTGCGGTGCCGGCAGCGGTGCGGTGCGGGGGGCGAGCCAGCGGGCCGCGGCCGCCGCGGTGAGCAGCACCACCGCCGCCGCGGTCGTCGCGGTGAGCGTCATGGCGTCGATGAACGCGTCACGGGCGGCCGAGAGCACGGCGATCCGCTCGGCCGGCGGCAGGAGGCCGGCCTGGTCCGGTACGGAGAGGAGGCTGTGTCGTGCGGCGTCGGCCACCTCGGGCACGGTGGCCGTCACGGCGGGAGCCTCGACGAAGCGGGCGGTGAACACGGCCGTCAGGAGGGAGCCCTGCACGGCCACGCCGAGAGCGGAACCCACCTGCCGTGTCGCGTCGTTGATGGCGGATCCCAGGCCGGCCTGCTCGGTGGGCACCGACTCCATCACCGATTCGGTGCCCGCCGCCGCCACGAGCCCGGCGCCCACGCCCGCGATCGTCTGGAACAGCGCGCAGTGCCCGTAGCCGGACTGGACGGTGGTGGTGGCCCAGACGCCGAGCGCGACGGTGACCACGAGCAGCCCGCTCACCACGGTGGCCCTGGTCCCCAGGTGGCGCTGGACGGCGACGGCCGCCGCCGCGCCCACGGCCAGCCCGGCCGGCAGCGGCAGGGTGCGCACCCCTGCCTCGACCGGGCTGTAGCCGAGGACGCCCTGCAGGTACAGGGTGAGGACGAACAGGGCGCCGAACAGGGCGAAGGACATCAGCGCCAGGGCCGCGGCGGCGACGCCGATGCCGGGCCTGGCCAGCAGGTGCAACGGCAGCATCGGCGCCCGCGCATGGCGCTCCCGGAGGAGGAACGCGGCCAGGATCAGCCCGGCGAGCGTGAAGCCCGTGACGACCTGCGCGCTGGTCCAGCCCTTGTGCGGGCCTTCGATGATCGCCCAGACCAGGGCCAGCAGGCCCGCGGTGGACAGCAGCGCCCCGGCGGCGTCGAAGGCGGCCGACCGTGGTGCGCGCGACTCGGGGACGAGCAGGCAGGACGCCGTGATGATCACCAGGGTCAGCGGCAGGTTGATCCAGAACGCGGCCCGCCACGAGGCGTGTTCGACCAGCCAGCCGCCGATCACCGGCCCGCTCAGCCCGCCGAGTCCCCCGACCGCCGCCCACACGGCGATGGCGCGACGCCGCAACTCCGGCTCGGGGAACATGTGGTGCAGGGCCCCGAGGGTGGCCGGCATCAGCAGCGCCGCCCCGGCTCCCATGCCGCACCGCGAGGCGATCACCTGCCAGGGCTCCCCGGCCAGCGCCCCGCCGACCGAGGACGCGCCGCACACGGCCACGCCCAGGACGAAGCAGCGCCGGCGCCCCCATCGGTCGGTCACCGCTCCGACCGCCAGGACGCTGCCGCCCAGCATCAGCGCATACCCGTCGACGATCCACTGCACCTGCGCCGTGGTGGCGTCCAGGGCTTCGCGCAGCTGCGGCACGGCCACGTTGAGGACGGTCAGGTCCATGCCGAGCATGAACAGCCCGAGGCACACCACCCCGGCCGCCCAGCCCCGTCGGAGCCCGGCATCCGCCTCCCGGCCGGGGTGCGCCGTCATACGGCGGGCACCGCCTCGTGGACCACCGCGCCGAGGTCGGCCGCCACCTGCCGTACCAGGGTCTCGGTCTGTCCGTGCATGTACATGTGGCCGCCCTCGAACAGCCGCGGCCGGGCCGCCGTGCTGAACAGCTCGTTCCATTCGAGCAGTTGCCGCTCGCTGGTGGTCGGGTCCTGCGCGCCTCCGTACAGCGCCAGCGGTACCTCCAGGGGAGGCTCGTCGCGGTGGCGATGGTGCAACAGCAGCAGACAGTCGGCCAGCAGCGGCGTGCACGCCACGGCCATCAACACCGGATCCTTCAGCAGTCGGTGCGGGATCGGCCCGCCCACCAGCTGGCCGACCCCCTCCAGTCCTCCCATCAGCAGCGGCAGCAGACCCCTCGCGTACGCGCCGTCCTGTGGCCCGCGCAGCGACGACACGCCCACCCACAGCGGAAGCCGGCCGCCCGAGGCCCGCAGGGTTCGTACGGCCTCGAAGGCCACGAGAGCGCCCACGCTGTGCCCGAACAGGGCGAACGGCCGGGGATCGGCGCCGTCATCCACGATCTCCGCGACCAGCGCGGCCACGGCAGCCGTGTCCGTGAGTGACGGCTCCTCCGCGCGGCTCCCCCGGCCCGGCAGGCTCACGGAGCACATCTCCGCCCACGCCGGCAGCAGCTCCACCCACGGCGCGAAGAACCCCGCTCCGGCTCCGGCCGGGGGCAGGCAGTACAGGCGCACCGCCGCCTCGGGGCGCTCCTGCAGTACAACCCGTGTCAGTCCGCCAGTCACGCAAACCGCCCACATCCGCTCGCCGTACACGCGTGGTCTCCAGGCAGCCCCCGGCGCCGCGGCTGGGGGTCGGGAGTCGGGGTTCATCGTTTCGCCTGCCGTCCGCCGAGGGGGGATCAGCACGCCGCAGGCCGGCCGACATTCACTGAAATGAGGCATCAACAGGCGTCAAGGCGGTGGGGCGACCGGCTCCTGACAAGCAGTCACCCGACCCCGCTGATGCTCGATCCTGCTCGTAACTGCTTTCTATCGAGCACATATTGACATGCACTCGTGAAGCCCGCAGAGTCATGCCCCGACAGACCCCACCGTCCCGACAGTGCACCGGCAGTGATGCAAGCCACCTCACGAGGAGTGTTGTCGTCATGTCCGAAACCCCCGCTGTCTCACGCCGACTGCTCCTGGGCGGAGCCGTCGCCACCGGAGCGCTCGCGGCCGGGATGACCGCCGCGGCACCGGCCGCGTCCGCCGCGACCGGACCGGCGCCCGGCCGGCGTCCCGGGCAGAAGTCGATGATCGGCGTGCCGTTCGAGGTCCACAGAACCGTCCGCGTCGGTGTCATCGGCCTGGGCAACCGTGGCGGCGGCATGATCACGGGCTGGGCGGCCGTACCCGGCTGCACCGTGACCGCCGTCTGCGACATCCGCGCCGACCGCGCACGAAGCGCCGCCGACCGGCTGCAGAGCAAGGGCGAGCCCCGACCCGCCGAGTACGGCGGGTCGGCCGACTCCTACGCCCGGATGCTCGGGCGCGACGACATCGACCTGGTGTACGTAGCCACTCCGTGGGAGTTCCACTACGAGCACGGCCGGGCCGCGCTGCTGAGCGGCAGACACGCCGTGGTGGAGCTGCCCGTCGCCACCGAACTGCGCCAGCTCTGGGATCTCGTCGACACCTCCGAGCGCACCCGCAGGCACCTGTTCCTCTCCGAGAACTGCAGCTACGGCCGCAACGAGCTGGCCATGCTGCGGATGGCGCACGCCGGCCTGTTCGGGGACATCACCAACGGGCACGGCGGCTACTGCCACGACCTGCGCGAACTCCTCTTCTCCGACACGTACTACACCGACTCCTGGCGGCGGCTGTGGCACACCCGCAGCACCGCGTCCCTGTACCCCATGCACGGCCTGGCCCCGATCGCGGCGGCCATGGACATCAACCGCGGCGACCGGATGGCCACCCTGCGCGCCACCGCGACCGCCCCGAAGGGCCTGGCGGACTACCGCGAGCGCTTCATGCCCCGGGACCATCCGTCCTGGAAGGAGACGTACATCAACGGCGACCTGGTCACCTGCCTCGTGGAGACGGCGCGGGGCAGGGTCATCCGGGCCGAGCACGAGGTGAGTTCGCCCCGCCCCTACAGCAGGATCAACACGCTCGCCGGCAGCCGCGGCATCGTTGAGGACTACGCCGGGCCCTCCCCGACCGGCGCGCGCGTCTATCTGGAACCCGACCACGCCGGTCACACCTGGCGCGACTTCGCCGACTACCGCAAGGAGTACGACCACTGGCTGTGGCGGAAGGTCGGCGACGACGCCGCGAACAACGGCGGGCACGGCGGCATGGACTACGTCCTGCAGTGGCGCACCGTCCAGCTGATGCGGGCCGGGCTGGTCCCCGACATCGACGTGTACGACTCGGCCGCCTGGTGTGCGGCGGTCCCGCTGAGCGCCGCGTCCCTGGCGCGGGACGGCCGCCCGGTGGAGATCCCCGACTTCACCCGGGGCGCCTGGGCCACGAAACGCCCCGGACTCGACTCCAGCCCCACGGACATGCCGCCCGTCGGCTGAGTGGCACCGCGCCCGAGCAGGGCCGGGGTGTGCGGCGGTCCAGCCGGGGCATCCGGATGTCCGGGAGGTCTCGATGGACACGAGTGCGTTGGCACGGACCGGACGTTTTCGGGCGCGACGGGTGGCGCGGGGTTCGGTCGTCGAGGGAGCGGCCAGGGCCGGTCTCGCCGCCCGGGGTGTGATCTATCTGCTGGTCGGCGCGCTGGCGCTGCAGGTCGCCTTCGGCGACACGAGCCGGCAGGCCGACCGTGGCGGGGCACTGGAGGAACTGGCGCAGAAGCCGTTCGGCGCGGTGCTGCTGTGGGCGCTGGGCATCGGGCTGGTCGGTATGGCCCTGTGGCGGTTGTCCGAGGCGGTCTTCGGCTCCGTCGGGCAGGACGGCCGCAGTGCGCGCAAGCGGCTGCTGGCGGTGGCCCGGTTCGCGTTCTACGTCGTCGTCGCCTGCTCCGTGCTGTCGTTCGCGGCGAGCCGGAACCACGGCGGCGGTGGGTCCAGTGACCGGCAGTCCCGGGATGCCACCGCCAGGGCGCTGGAGATCCCCGCCGGCCAGTGGCTGGTCGGCGCGGCGGGGATCGCCGTCGTCGTGGCCGGCGGCTGGATCGCCGTACGGGCGGTCCTGCGCAAGTACCACGACGAGCTCCGGCTCGGGCGGATGAGCCGCAGGACCCGGCAGCTGGTGGACGTCACCGGCGTGGTCGGCGGCGCCGCCCGCGGGCTGGTGTTCGCCGTGGCCGGCGTCTTCGCCGTCCGCGCGGCCGTCGCCTACGAACCCGAACAGGCCAAGGGGCTGGACGACACCCTGCGCATCTTCGCCGACACGCCTCTCGGCCCCTGGCTGCTGGTCTGCGTAGCGGCCGGGCTGGTGCTGTTCGGGGTGTTCTCCTTCGCCATGGCCCGGTGGCGGCACGTCTGAATCGCCGCTGGTGGGGAACACGAAGCGGATGAGCGATTCCGAGATTCCGCATGGCGACGGCCGGGCGCATGGTGACGGCCGGGCCGTGGACGTGTACCTGGACCTCCTGCGCATCCGGATGGACACGGAGGACTACCGCCTCCTGCTGCGCGCCGTGGAACCGGTCCTGCAGGCGATCGAGGAGGAACGCCTCTCCAGCGACGACCTCGCGCTCGACGCGGGGGCGGCCGACGAGCTGCCCCAGGAGGTCCGCGACGAGGCCGCCCTCGTCATCGCCACCGCCGTCACCGGCCGCCTGGACAACGAAGTGGTCGAGATCGACGTCGAGGAGACCGGCCCGGTCAGGATCGTCACCGACGCGACCACGGCCTCCGACCCCGCCCGCCTCGGCGAGATCGCCGACTACATCAGAGAACGGCACCGGCAGACGGAGGAGCTCCGGGGCATCGCCGAGGTGAGCGGACTGCCCACCGACTTCTGACCGCCGACGAGCCTGCTCCGTACGACCTCCGTACAACCTCCGTCCATCACCGATCCCGAGGCCGCCAGGACGAACATCGCCTGGCGGCCTCTCGGCGTGTCCGCGCGACGCGGCTGTCCCGCCCTCCTTCGGGCCGAAAACACACTCACAGTTTTCCGGCCATTTCATAGCACAGCCACATCGGCCACTCCTTCAGCCGACGACCCGAATGAAATTCCCCTCACCTCCTCACCCTCGGGAACCGGTCGAACAATCACGCCACTGATTGAATAGGCAATAGGGTCCGAATTCCTGCGACGGTACGGAATTCGGCTCCAGCCTCCTGAGACGACAGGGGCAGGGCGGGTACTTCGAGGCATCGAACACCGCGAACAGAAGGGAGTTACACCATGCGTCCCATGACGCGCTGGGCAATGACAGGAGCGCTGCTGAGCACGGCGGTCGCGGGTCCTCTGAGCGTGCCCGCGCACAGCGCGCCCGCCGCGCCCGCCTCGCTGTACGCCCCGTCGGCGCTGGTCATGACCACCGGTCACGGGGAGAAGGCCGCCACCACGACGCCGGAGCGCGCCGTGACGGTGAACTGTGCGTACACCACCTCGGGAACGCACCCCGACCCGCGGCAGGCCTGTGCGGACCTGGACCGGGTGAACGGTGACCTCGACCGTCTGGCCACCCTCCGCGGGAGTGCCGCGGGGCGGCCCTGCACCAGGGAATACCGCCCCATTGTCGTGACGGTGCAAGGGGTATGGCGTGGTACACGGATAAACTACGAGCACACCTTCGCCAATCCTTGTATCAAGGAAACTCAGGGGGCGGCGGCATTCGCCTTCTGAGCGGTAACGGGCGGGCGGGGCGCACCCTTGCGGTGCGGCCCGCCCTTTCATGGTCACGGCAGCAGACGTCGCTCTTTCGCGACCGCCACGGCGCCCGCGCGCGTGTCGACGCCGAGCTTGTCGTAGACGCGCCGCAGGTGGGTCTTGACCGTGGCCTCGCTGATGTACAGCGCGCGGGCGATGTCGCGGTTGCCGATGCCGCGGGCGAGCTGGGCGAGGATGTCGCGTTCGCGGTCGGTGAGGGCGGGCCGCGGCCGGCGCAGGTTGGCCATGACCCGGCCGGCGACCGGTGCCGACAGGGCGGTGCGTCCCTCGGCGGCGGCGTGGATCGCGGCGAAGAGCTCGTCGGGACGTTCGGCCTTGAGCAGATAGCCGGTGGCGCCGGCCTCGATGGCGCGGGTGATGTCGGCGTCGGTGTCGTAGGTGGTCAGGACCAGGACGTGGGTACGGGATCCGGGGCTGGAGGCGAGCCGGCGGGTGGTCTCCACGCCGTCGATGCCCTCGCCGAGTTGCAGGTCCATCAGGACGACGTCCGGAGTGAGCTTCGCGGCCAGCGCGAGCGCCTCTTCGCCGGTGCCGGCCTCGCCGACGACCTCGATGTCCGGGGCGCTGTCGAGCAGGGCGAGCAGCCCGGCCCGGACGACGGCGTGGTCGTCGCAGACCAGGATCCGTACGGGGGCAGCGCGGTCGGGGGTCATCGGGGTGCCTCCAGGGGGACGGCGGCGGACAGGACGGTGCCCTCGCCGGGAGCGGACTCGACGGTCAGGGTGCCGCCGAGGGCGCGCAGCCGGGCCCGCATCGCGGGCAGCCCGTGGCCGCGTTCCGCGCCGGGCGCGTCGGGCAGAGCGGCGGGGTCGAAGCCGTCGCCGTCGTCCGTGACATCGAGTACGACGGTGTCTTCGAGGAGCGTGAGGGTGAGCGCGGCGTGGTCGGCGGCGGCGTGGTCGCGGACGTTGGCGAGGGCGCCCTGGGCGATGCGCAGCAGGGCGGACTGGACCCGGTCGGGCAGGTCAGGGAGCCGGCCGTCGTCGTCGATGTGGACGCGTACGGCGAGATGCGCGCCGGTGTGGGGTTCGGAGCCGGTCTCCCGGGCGGCCAGGGCGCGCAGGGCCTGCGCGAGGCCGCCGCCGCGGGCGAGGTCGGCGGGGGCCAGGTCGTGCACGAAGCGCCGGGCCTCGGTGAGGTTGTGCTCGGCGACGGACGCGGCGGTGCGGACGTGGGCGCGGGCCTTGCCGGGCTCGGTGTCCCACACCCGGTCCGCCGCCTGGAGCAGCATCCGCTGGCTGGACAGGCCCTGGGCGAGCGTGTCGTGGATCTCCATGGACAGCCGCTGCCGTTCGGCGAGGGTGCCCTCGCGGCGTTCGGCGGCGGCGAGCTCGTGGCGGGTGCGGATGAGGTCGTCGATCAGGACGCGCTGGCGTGCGGTGTGCCGTTCCATCTGGAGGAACACGGCGGTGGCGAGGGCGGCGACGGCGGGCGGGGCGAGGACCAGGTTGGGGTCGAAACGGCCCGACAGCTGTACCTGCGCGGCGACGACGAACACGGTCAGCAGCGCCACGAGGGCGAGGGCCGCGCGCTGCGGCAGTGTGCGCAGGCCGGTGTAGAACAGGGGCACCGCGCACCAGGCGAAGCTGGGGGCGAGCACGACCAGGACCATCCACACCACGACGACCAGCGCCAGCCAGGTCGTGCGGCGCCGGTCGGGTCGGGGGCCCGAGTCGCCGGCCTTGGGGCCCAGCAGATGCAGGACGGTGAGGACGGCGCACAGCGCGATGATCCACGGCGTGCGCGGTTCGCCGGGGTGGCGCAGCAGGAAGCGGGCGAGCGCTCCGCCGAGCAGCAGGAAGAACGCCACGTGCATCACGGCGCCGAGCCACCGGGTGTCCACGGTGTCCGGCTCGTACGACCGGTTTCCCATGCGGGTCGCCTCCCTTCCCTCCCGTGGGGCGCTGAACTGGGCAAACACCTCCATTGTGGCCCGGCCCCGGGGCTGGGCAGGTCAACCGATCGGATGACCCCGGTGTCGTCCGTCGCGCGATCGGGAGGGAGCCGGAACGCCGACCGTCGGGGCCTGGTTCCGGGCCGAGGGTGGAGAGCGGACGAGGGGCGGCAACCGGGCCGCCCGCCCACCGAAGGAGTCGACCGACCCATGAACCGAGTGCACAAGAACCTCTCCCGCCGTGCCCGTGTCGCCACCGGCGGTGCCGTGCTCGCCGTCGTCGCCCTCGCGGGCTTCGGCGCGGTCTCCGCGAACGCCTCGGCGCCCGCCACCACGGCCACCGCCGCCGCGTCGGCCGTCGCCCCGGACCGGGCCACCACCACCTCCACCCACCTGACGATCGACGCCGCCACCAAGGCCGCGCAGGCCGCGCTCGACGCCGCCGAGAAGGAGAACCAGCGCGTCACCGTCGCCGTCGTCGACCGCAACGGCAACACCCTCGTCACCCTGCGCGGCGACGGCGCCGGCCCGCAGTCCTACGAGTCCGCCGAGCGCAAGGCGTTCACCGCGGTCGCCTGGAACGCCGCCACCTCCCAGTTGGCCGAGCGCCTGGAGCAGGCCCCGAACCTCAAGGACATTCCGGGCACCCTGTTCCTGGCGGGCGGCGTACCCGTGGCCGCCGACAAGGCACCGATCGCCGGTATCGGTGTCGCGGGCGCCCCGTCCGGCGCGCTGGACGAGAAGTTCGCGCAGGCGGGCGCCAACGCGATCACCCGCTAGTCACCCGGCGTCACGGGCTGCCGCCTTCGGCCCTGCCGGACGGGCCGCGTTCCCCCGACGCGGCCCGTCGTGGACGTACCGGAACCGACGCGTGGCTCACGAGTCCGGCGCGCCCGGGTCAGCCGGTTCCCAGCGCCGTGAGGAGGCGGGCGCAACGGGCCGTCATCTCGGCCGTGCTCTGGTCCGGGTGCTCGAACCACCAGCGCATGACGGCTGTGACGGCGTGCTGCCATACGTGGTTGAGCAGGTCGTGGTCGAGCGGGTCGTCGTCCCCGGCGCCGGCCAGCAACTGAGCCGCACCGGCTGCGCCCATGGCGGACAGGCGCTCGCGGTAGAGGTTCACGGCGTCGCGCATCTCGCCGGCCGGTGGGAGGGCGGGGTCGTAGAGGACGGCCCAGGCGTACCGGCAGTGCTCGACCGTGGTGAAGATCGCCGTGAGGGTGTCGACGGCGTGAGCGGTCGATCCGCTGCGGGACCGGGCGGCGGCCACCGAGTCCGCCAGCAGGGCGCCGACGTGGTGGACGCAGGCGACGTACAGCCCGTCCTTGGAGTCGAAGTAGCTGTAGATCAGCGGCTTGGAGATGCCCGCGCGCGCGGCGACGGCGGCGACGGACACGCGCGCGTAGCCGTGTCTGCCGAACTCCTCCACGGCCACGTCGATGATCTGCCGCTCCCGGTCGACACGGGAGACGCCCTTGGTTCCGGCCTTGCCCATGAGACGCATCCTAGCCAATCATGTGACCGGTAGGTAATTTACCCATCGGTCAATTCAACCGGTGCGACTAGGGCGACGGATGGGAGAGCGGGCGCAATGACGCGATCGTGGTGGGGATGGGGCAACGTCGAGGACGCGGTGGGCGGTGCTGAGCTGGACGCGCTGCTGGGGCGGGTGCGGGCGGTGATGCCGGGCGAGCTGACGGATCACGAGCCGCCGAGCGTCGCCTCGCTCGGTCTGCCCGACCCGCGGACCACTCCCCCGGCCTCTCTCGCCGACCTGTGCTCCGCCGACCCGGCCGACCGGGCCGCGCACGCGCACGGCAAGGCGTTCCGGGACGTCGTACGCAATCTGGAGGGGGACCTGCGGCACGTACCGGACCTGGTCGCCCGGCCCCGCGACGAGCGCGACGTGACCGACCTGCTCGACTGGTGCACCCGCGAGGGCATCGCGGTGGTCCCGTTCGGCGGCGGCAGTTCGGTGGTCGGCGGTGTCGAGGCGCGGTGCGAGGACCACCCCGCCGTGGTCACCGTCGACCTCGGGCGCCTGAACCGGGTCCTGGAGATCGACACCACCAGCCGGGCCGCGCGGATCCAGGCGGGCGTGTACGGCCCGCACCTGGAGGACCAGCTGCGGCCGCACGGCCTGACCTTGCGCCACTTCCCGCAGTCCTTCGAGTTCTCCACCCTGGGCGGCTGGCTCGCCACCCGGGCGGGCGGGCACTACGCGACGCTCTGCACGCACATCGACGACCTGCTCGAATCGATGCGCGTGGTGACGCCCGTCGGGATCAGCGAGTCACGGCGGCTGCCGGGCTCGGGCGCCGGACCGTCACCGGACCGGCTCTTCCTGGGCAGTGAGGGGACACTGGGGATCATCACCGAGGCGTGGATGCGACTGCGGGAGCGCCCGCGTCAGCGCGCCGGCACCTCCGTGCGGTTCGGCGACTACGCGTCTGCGGTGGCGGCCACCCGGGCCGTCGCGCAGAGCGGACTGAACCCGGCGAACTGCCGTCTGCTCGACGCCACCGAAGTGCTGATCAACGCGGGCGTGAGCGTCGGCGGCGGCCTCCTCGTCCTCGCCTTCGAGTCGGCGGACCACCCGGTGCGGTCGAGCCTGGAGCGCGCGGTGGAACTCTGCCGGGACCACGGCGGCGAACCGGCCGACGCCGACACCACCGGCGGATCCGACGGCGACGCGCGCGGCGGGCCCGCCGCCGAGACATGGCGTTCGTCGTTTCTGCGGATGCCGTACCAGCGGGACGCGCTGGTACGCCACTCGGTGATCGCCGAGACCTTCGAGACGGCCTGCACCTGGGACGGCTTCGGCGCCCTGCACCACGCGGTCACGGAGGCGGCGCGGCGGGCCATGGCCGAGGTCGCCGGGGCCGGGGTGATCGCGTGCCGGTTCACCCACGTCTACCCGGACGGCCCGGCGCCGTACTTCAGCGTGTACGCGCCCGGCCGCTGGGGCAGCCTCGTCAGCCAGTGGGACCACATCAAGGCCGCGGTGTCCGAGGCGATCGTGGCGAACGGGGGCACGATCACCCACCACCACGCGGTCGGCCGCGACCACCGGCCCTGGTACGACCGCCAGCGCCCCGCTCCCTTCGCCGCCGCGCTCACCGCGGCCAAGTCCGCCCTCGACCCGGCCGGCGTCCTCAATCCGGGGGTTCTGCTGCCGTAGCCACGCCACCAGCGCCTCAAATGCCGCATATGTCGTCCCGCAGGGGAAACCCGGACGGGAGTCGATGACGTACGGGGTCGTTGACGACGCGCGGAGGGAGTGCGCAGTGAGTCAGGTCAGGACGACACGTTCCTCGGATCTTCCTCAGCCGTTGCGGATGCTCGGCTCCGGGCTGCGCCGCCTGCCCGGAGCGGGGCAGGTGGGCAGGGTCGCCGACGGGGCGCTGGATCGGATCGGAGCGGTATCGCCGCGCGGACGGCGGATCGCGGTGTACACCGGAGCCGGGGTGCTCGGCGTCGCCGGCGTGGTGGAGTGGCCCTTGGCCATCACCGGCGCGGCCGTCGCCTGGCTGACCCAGCCGCGCCCGCGCCAGGGCGAGGAAGAAGGGGCGGCGCGGGACAGCGACCGTCCTACGGCGGTCCGCTCCGGCGACGTCCGTACCGGAGCCGCCGACGCGATGGCGGAGCCCGAAGGTCCCGGCCCGGGCGCCAGGCTGGCCCCCTCCCACTTCCAGCACGACCACCCGGAGGCCGGCAGGCACGATCAACCCGCCAAGGTCGGCGACCCGGCCACGACGTCGGCGCTCAGGAAGGTGGCGGAGGCCTCACACCACGACGGGCCGTAGACAGCGAGGGGCGTCGCTGACCGTGGGTCCGTCAGCCAGGGGCCGCGGCTGACGGGGGCGTCCGTCAGCCAGGGGCGTGGCTGACGTGGGCGTCCGTCCGTCAGTAGTCGTTGCGACGCCGTAGCCCGAAGGGTCGGCCGTCCGGGTCGACGAGCCGTCGATGCAGCGGGGCGTAGAGCGTCATGGCCGTACGCGAAAGGCGCGGCCGGTGGTACGTGCGCAGCCGGCCGGGGGGCCTGGGGCCGCGGCGGCCGTTGTCGTGCCAGGCGTCCAGGGCGGCGGCGCCTGCCGCGAAGGCCTCGAAGGCCTTCAGGGGGTCGCAGAGCGGGTCGGATGCGGGCGGGGTCGAGGGAGGCGTCAGGTCCAGGTGCTCGCGCGAGAGTTCCAGGCGCAGGTCCCTGGCGAAGCGGCGGGCGCCGTCCCCGAGGCCGCCGGGGTCGCGGGGCTCGCGTGGGTCCGTGGACTCGTCCAGGACGGCGCAGGTGAGTTCGGAGTCGTGGGTCCAGGAGCGGAGGTTGATGTTGTCCGATCCGACCGATGCCCACACGTCGTCGATCACGCACACCTTGGCGTGCACGTACACCGGCGTCCCGGCGTGGTTCTCCAGCCCGTACACCGCCACGCGCCCGCCTCCGGCGCGGCGCAGTCTGTCCAGGGCCGTGATCCGGCCGATCAGGTTCATGGGCAGGGTGAGCCGGCCGTCCTGTTCGGGGACGGACGGGATGACCGCGATCAGGCGCAGGCCGGGGTGGGCGGACAGTGCCTCGGCGAAGGACTCGATCACGTGCGGGGACCACAGGTACTGGTCCTCCAGATAGATCAGGGCCCGCGCCCGCCGCAGCGCCTTGCGGTAGCCGCGCGCGATGCTCCGCTCCCCGTCGGGGGCGAAGTCGTAGCCGCGCAGGAGACGGTTGGGGTAGGTGCGCAGGACCTGGAGGGTGTGGGTGCCGCAGGGCGCGGGGTCGGGTGCCTGGGGTGGGAGCCGGTCGGCATGGGTGTCCTCGCCGTGGGCCAGCTCCCGCAGCCGGACGAACGGGCTGCGGGTGAGGGGCGCGGGGTCGTTCCAGCGCTCGCGGAACCCGGCCTCGATGTCGCCGACGGCCGGTCCGCGGATCGCGAGCTGGATGTCGTGCCACGGTGGGTGCGGTCCGTAGGCGGCGGCGATGGGCAGTGACTGCGAGTCGCCGCGGTGGGTGGCGTCGTCATGGCGGTTGTGGCACAGGTCGATCCCGCCGACGAAGGCGACGTCGAGCTCGGGGCGGTCGGGGTGGCGGAGTACGACGAGTTTCTGGTGGTGCGAGCCGCCGGGCCGTACCCGCATGTCGAGCAGACATTCCCCGCCACCCGCTTCGACCGCCTCGCCGAGATGGCGGTTCTCGGCCTCGCTGAACTGGAAACGGTCCAGGTGGGAGCGCCAGAGCAGCCCCTTGACGATCACCCGGCGCGCGGCCGCCTCGCCCAGGACGCGGCCGATCTCGGTGCCGGGGCCGTCGAGGCGTTCGTCGGGGTCGCCGCGCCAGTCGGTGAACAGGAGCAGGTCTCCCGCGCGCTGCGCCCGGATCGCGCCGAGGAGTGCCGGGAAGTACGTCGAGCCATGGATGAGGGGCCGCACCAGGTTCCCGTGCGACCAGGCGGTTCGATCCGGCCGGCGGCCGTCCAGCCGGGTGGCGCCGTTGCCGCGTTCGGCCGGGGTCAGCAGCCAGTCGGTGAGTTCCACGACTCCTCCAAACAACAGTCACGGGTAACCAGTCGGCGCCGCTTCACGCCGGCCGGGCCGCACGGCCGGGATCGCCGGCGCGTTATTCGGTTGCCTGTGGGCGAGCCTGCTGGATGCAATGTCCGGCATGATCACCCAGCTGCCCCGGCCCATCCAGATCGGCGCTCTCGTTCCGCTGACTCGCCCGGGCTGGGTCCAGGCGGGCCAACACCTGCTCGCCGGACTCGAACTGGCCGTCGGCGAGGTCAATGACGCGGGCGGGATCGGCGGACGACCGCTGGAGCTGGTGGTCCGGGACACCGCCGCCGACCCGCGGAAGGCCACGGCGGCCGTGGACGAGTTGGCCCGGGCGGGCGTGGCCGCCTTGGCCGGTGAGTACCACAGCGTCGTCGCTCGGGCCGCCGCCACCAGGGCGGACGCGCTCGGTCTGCCGTATCTCTGCTCGTCGGCGGTGCTCGACACCCTCACCCCGGAGCAGCGGACGGACTGGGTGGCGCGGCTCTCCCCGCCGCAGTCCCGCGGCTGGCGGATCTACGCGGACTTCCTCCTCGCGGCGGGCCACAGCCGCATCGCCGTGGCGACCCAGCCGAGCGTCTACTGGGCCGCCGGGATCGGCATCCTGCGGGACCACCTCGCTCGACGCGGCGGCACCGTCCTCGAACTCGACACGCGGACGCTCTCCCCCACGGCCCTGTGCGACGAACTCGTCGACAACCGTGCCACAGCCCTCCTGCTCCTGGTCGGCCACCCGGAACCGGCCGTGCCGATCGTCAAGTCCGTCCGCAGCGACCCGCGCCTCGCCGAGCTCCTGCTGGGTGCCCCGGCCGGGCAACCGGAGTTCGCGGAATGGGCGACCTTGCTGGGCGACGACGGCACCGGGATCCCGTTCCTGCGCTATCTGCCCGAGCGCCTCAGCCCGCTCGGTGCCCGCGTCGAGGCAGCCCTGCGCCAACGGCTCGCGGAAGCACCGTCCTTCGTCGCCTACGAGGGCTACGACACGATCGTCGTCCTCGCCGACGTGCTGCGCTCCCACGGCACGGACCGGGCACGTATCGCCGAGTCCTGGCCGCAGATCGCCGTCGAAGGCACCCGCGGGCCAATCCGCTTCTCGCGCACGCCGGGGATCAGCGTGTGGCAGTGGGTTCGGCCGCCGGTCCAGGTCGTCGACCGGGATCCGGCGGAACCCGGACGCTTTCGCATCCTGCACACCAGACCGATCGCGCTGTAACTTCCGCCGTCAGTATTACCTTCGCCCTTACTCATTGCAACGCGGCATTGCATTCACTTGCACCGTCATTGCATCAATTTCCACCCATCTACCTGCGGCTACTCCTATCCATCGATTGACGCAATCCTGAACGCAACGTAGCTTTCGGGAAGCGTCAAACACGTCATATCGTGAGACGAAGACGAGGATGAGGAACAGCCATGGGTGAATCCGTCCACACCGTCACGACCATGCCCGCGACACGTCAGCCCGGCTGCCCCTTCGACCCGCCGGCGGAGCTGCTCGACGCCCGTCGGCACGGCCCCATCAGCCGCTACACCCACCCCGGTGGCAAGCCCGGCTGGCTGATCACCGGATACGACCTCGTCAGGTCGGTCCTCGCGGACCCGCGGTTCAGCTCACGCAAGGAGCTCATGAACGTCGTCGACTTCGAGCTTCCGCCGGCGCCGCCCGGCGAGTTCCTGCTGATGGACGACCCACAGCACCGGCGCTATCGGAGGCCGCTGATGGGCAGGTTCACGGTACGGCGCATGCGAATGCTCAGCGAGCGCATCGAGCAGATCACCGCCGACTGTCTGGACGCCATGGAGGAGACCGGCCCGCCGACGGACCTGGTGACCGCGTTCGCGAAGCCCATCCCCACCATCGTGATCTGCGAGATCCTCGGCGTGCCGTACGAGGACCGCGGCTCCTTCCAGGAACAGATCGACACGTTCATGGGCGGGGAGACGAGCGACGAGGAGCTGATAGCGGCCTACACCGCGACCCAGGAGTACCTCGCGGAACTGGTGGCCGCCAAGCGCGCGAAGCCCACCGACGACGTGCTCAGCGAACTCACCGACAGCGATCTCACCGACGAGGAGCTGAGGGGGATCAGCCTGGTCCTGCTGGCGGCCGGGTTCGACACCACCGCGAACATGCTGTCCCTCGGCACCTTCGCGCTGCTGCAGCACCCGGAGCAACTCGCCGCGCTGCGTGCCGATCCCGCACTCACCGACGGGGCCGTGGAGGAGTTGCTGCGGTACCTGAGCGTCGCCAAGACGTTCATGCGGACGGCGCTGGAGGACGTCGAGGTGGGCGGCCAGACGATCAAGGCCGGCACGACGGTCGTCCTGTCGTACCACACCGCCAACCGCGACCCCGAACGCTTCGCCGACCCCCATGTCCTCGACCTCCGCAGGCAGCACGACGGGCACCTGGCCTTCAGCCACGGCATCCACCAGTGCCTGGGTCAGCAACTGGCCCGGGTCGAGATGCGCGTCGCGTTCCGCGCGCTGGTCGACCGCTTCCCCACGCTGCGGCTGGCCGTACCGGCCGAAGAGGTCGGGCTGCGCCCGGAGACCGCGGACATCTACGGCGTGAAGAGCCTTCCCGTCACGTGGGACAAGGGGCGGTCATGACGCCGCTGCGGCTGCGTGTCGACCGTGAGCGTTGCATCGGCGCCGGAATGTGCGCGCTGACCGCCCCCGAGGTCTTCGACCAGGACCTCGAGGACGGCCACGTACTCCTGCTGCACACCGAACCGCCCCGCGCCCAAACGACGGCCGCACGGATGGCCGCCGGGGCCTGCCCGTCCGGGGCGATCACCCTGCACGAGCCGGACCCGGACGCCGGCAGCTCCTAGCTCCCCGGGACGTCCTTCACGAACACGATGCCGTCACAGGCCGTCAAGCGGGCCGGGTCCAGCGGGGAGTAGCCGAACCAGGGCGACACGCGCGGCGCGGGCGGCGTGCCGCCGAGGGCGCGGGTCAGCCGCGTGACGTCGACGACGCAGCGGTCCTCCGGGTGCGCGTACAGGAGTCCTTCGAGCGTGTCCGGCGGCGGGGTGTCCACTCCCGAACTACGAGGAGGCCGGCATCCTTCCGGCCGCCGATGGCACGCACCACGGCTACCGCACCTACACCTCGCTGCACGGCGCGGCCCTGTCCGCGTTCCTCGCCCTGCTGCCCGGCCACGGCCACCGGACGGCGACGTCGATCATGCGGGCGGTGAACCAGGGCGCGCCCGACGAGGCGTTCCGTCTCATCGACGAGAGCCACGCCCAACTCCTCGACGACCGACGCCCTCTCCAAGCCGTGGAGAGGGCCCTGGGCGACCTGGAACCCATCGCGCCGCCGCCCGAACCCCGTCCCAGGTCCGAACCCGGCGGCACGTTCATCGGTCCGTTGGCACAGCGGCTCGGAATCCGGCCCGCGACGCTGCGCAAGTGGGAGCACGCCGGGCTGGTGCACCCGCGCCGCGACCCACGGACCGGGTACCGGGTACCGCGTACCGGGTGTACGACGAGGACGCCGTACGGGACGCCCGGCTGGTCCACCAACTCAGGCGGGGCGGCTACCTCCTGGAGCAGATCTCCCCGCTGATCGCCCAAGTACGGGCGGCCGACGGCCTGGAGCCCCTGGAGACCGCGCTGCGGGACTGGCACGGCCGTCTGTCCGCCCGGGGACGGGCCATGCTGACCGGGGCCGCGGAGTTGGAGGCGTACCTTCGCGAGCGCGTCAGGAGTGACGAGCGTGAGGCGCTTGGAGGCGACCGGTGAATGCGACGCAGCAGCCGAGGCTGATCTTGTTGTGCGGGCTCCCGGGTTCCGGGAAGACCACCCTGGCCCGACGTCTGGCCGAGGCCGTGCCCGCGGTACGTCTGTGTCCGGACGAGTGGATGGCGGATCTCGGTGTCGACCTGTTCGACGAGGGCACGCGGGACCGCCTTGAGCGGCGGTTCTGGCTGCACGCCCAGGAACTTTTGAGGCTCGGACAGCCCGTGATCCTGGAGTTCGGCTTCTGGGCACGTTCCGAGCGGGACGAGAAGCGTCTCGGGGCACGCGCCCTCGGCGTTCCCGTGGAACTGCACTACCTCTCGGCGCCGGTCGACGAACTGTGCCGCCGTCTCGAAGCCCGGAGCGCGACGGGTGGAAGCGGGACGGCCCCGGTCACCCGCGAGATGCTCAAGGAGTACGCGCAGCTCTTCGAAGCCCCCACCGATGACGAACTCGGCCTCTACGACGCACCGCCGCCTCCCGGTCGACGGAAGTGACCGGACGGAACACGACACGAGTGTGACGCAGGCCATCGGAAAAGGGTGACAGGGTGTTGTCGCGGGCGCCTGTGAGCATCGGCGGCATGACGATCACTGACGAGGACTGCCTCGCCGAAACCCTGGCGTTCAACGAGCAGTTCGCGGCCGCGGCCGCAGGCCGACCGGTCCGTGAAGGGCCGCCCGACGCCGCCCTGCTGGCATCCCTGCGGCGCAACCGGCTCGGCGGCGACACCCCACCGGAACTGCTGCCGCAGGGCCAGGACCGCGTGATCGAGGGCGGGGTGAAGGTGCGGGTCTTCGTACCGGACCAAGTCGACGGCGTGTACCTGCACTTCCACGGAGGCGGCTGGGCGTTCGGCTCCGCCGACGGGCAGGACGCGAGGCTGTGGCTGCTCGCCGAGCGGACACGGCTGGCCGTGGTAAGCGTCGCCTACCGTCTCGCGCCCGAACACCCCTTCCCCGCCGGGCCCGACGACTGTGAGGCGGCAGCCCGCTGGCTGGTGCGGCACGCCGCTGACGAGTTCGGCAGCGACCGGCTGCTGATCGGCGGGGAGTCGGCCGGCGCCCACCTCGCCGTCCTGACCCTGCTGCGCCTGCGTGACCGGCACGGCATCACCGGCGCGTTCCGGGCGGCCAACCTGCTCTTCGGCCCCTACGACCTGTCCATGACGCCGAGTCAGCGATCCTTCGGCTCCAGGCGGCTGCTGAGCGACACCGACTCGCTGCGGCGTACGTACGAGCTGTTCACACCGGGTATGGGGGCCGAGCAGCGCCGTGCGCCCGAGGTCTCGCCCCTGTTCGCCGACCTCGCCGGCCTGCCACCGGCCCGGATGGTCGTCGGGGCCGAGGATCCGCTGCTGGACGACTCGCTGTTCCTGGCCGCACGGTGGCAGGCGGCCGGCGCGCCGGTACGACTCGGTGTGGTCGCCGGCGCCATGCACGGCTTCACTCTCTTCCCGCTGACCGTCACCGAGCGGGAACTGCGCCGCGAGCAGGACTTTTTGTCCACCACGGGACGGTAGCGTCACCGGCATGAACCGCACTGCCCGGCTCTACGCACTGGTGGAGGAACTGCGCGCGGCGGCGCCTCGGCCGCTGACGGTCGCGGCGCTGGCCGCGCGCTTCGAGGTGAGTACGCGTACCGTGCAGCGCGACCTCCAGACGCTGATGGAGACCGGCGTCCCGGTCCGCACCACGCCCGGACGCGGCGGGGGCTGGTCGATCGACCCGGAGATGACCCTGCCCCCGATCCACCTCACCGCCGAGGAGGCCTCGGCGCTGGCCGTCGCCCTCGCGGCGGCCGACGCTTCCATCCCGTACGCCGGCGCGGCCCGTACGGCGGCCCAGAAGGTCACGGCCGCGATGACCGGGGCCGCCTCGGCGGCGGTACGGCAACTGGCCGCGCGGATCGTCTCCCTGCCCTCGCCGGCCGACTCCGGTGTGCGCGCCGCGGTGGAACAAGCCCTCACCACTCACACGGTCCTGCGGCTGTCCTACACCGATGCGGCGGGACGCCCGAGCGACCGCGCGGTGGAACCGGCCGGACTGCTCACCGCCGACGGCCGTTGGTACCTCATCGCCTGGTGCCGTACCCGGCAGGCCGGCCGGGGCTTCCGACTGGACCGCATCACGGCAGCGACTCCGACGGCCGAGCCTGCCGAGCCCCACGACCTGACCGACCTGCTCCGCGGTTCTGCCGCGGCCGAGGCAGTGCGGCCCACCACGTTGGCCGCACTCACACCCCGGCCCCGAGGGCCCAGGGCTCCGGTCAGCCCTGCTTGACGGCGGCCAGTGCGGCGGGCGCGAGTTCACCCTGCAAGGACTCGACGACCCGAACAGACTCCGCGTCAGCCTCCCCCTGCGCGTCCGACTCCCCCTGCGCGTCCGACTTCGCCTCCGCGTCCGACTCCGCCTCCGCGTCCTTCTTCGCCTCCGCGTCCTTCTTCGCCTCCGCGACGACCATCGCGGCCATCGGACCGGCGCCCAGCGCACCCCCGGCCAGGAAACCCACGCCCATGGCGACGACCATGATCACGTTGCCGACCCACACCATGGTGTCCACCGGCAGCGTGTACGCCCCCACGACCCGCACCACGCACTCCGTGAGCAGTACGACACCCCACACCAGCGAGAACAGCCGCTCGGCCCGCCGAAACCGCGCCGAACCGGCCTGCAGTCGCGCCCAGGCGGCCTCCCGGCCCGGGTCCCCCTTCACCACCCACGGCTTCATACCGGCCGTCATCATCGGCTTGCCGAGCACCACGGAAGCGATGATCCCGATCCCGATCGTGCTGCTGACCGCGCTGTCCTTGGCGATCATCAGACGCGGGTCGCCCGCCACGAAACTGAGCAGCAGGGACACGACGTTCACGACGAGGATCAGGGCGGCCAGCCCGTTGACCTCGCGTGCCTTCAGCACACCCCACCCGGTCCGCACGGCCGGGACGACGCTGCTCAGGGCGAGCGCCATCAGCGTGCTCGTCCCGAAGCCGTTCTTCAGGACGTAGTACGCCCCGAGAGGCACCGCGACATCGATGAGCAGCGGCGCGAAGTTCCGCAGTCCCTTCCGGCGGCCCGCGGCGCTCGCCCTGGTGGTCCCTGTGGTCCGCGTGGTCCCCGTGATCCCCGTTTTCGTCGTCATGCACCCAGCTTCGCGGCCACCGCCGGGTCACCGGTAGAAACGATCGTCCGGCCCTCGGCATGACAAATGTCAGCACCGCGCCACCACTTCGGTACCTGGCCGCCCCGCCGCTCAGGCGCCCGGTGTCTCCGGGGTCTCCGGTGGCTCGGCGGGGCTCGCGGCGGGTGGGTGGAAGAGGACGGCTCGGGCGACGGGCGGGGCGAACAGGGCGGTGACGGGTGCGGAGAGGGTCAGTACGGAGCGGAAGGCGCGCCCTACGACCGGGTCGCCGGGCGCACAGTCCTGCACGCGCTGGAGATACCAGTCGGCGGCGCGGTCCGCGGGCCCGCCGGCCACCGCGTTGCCGACCGCGCCCGGCATCTTGCGGTCCGCCCCGGCGGAGATGTCCCACGCCTGCCGGGACGCGGCGAGAACTGCCCGCTGCACGCGCCGCGTCGTGGGGGTCCGGCGCTGATCGGCCAGCGCGTCGCGCAGCGCGACCGCGCTCATCGCGGCGACGGCCATACCCTGGCCGTAGATCGGGTTGAAGGTGCACAGGGCGTCGCCGGTGGCGAGGAATCCGGCCGGGGAGCTCCCGGACAGGTCGTAGCGGCGGCGGACGTTGGCGGTACGCCGGTAGCCGAACGCCGGTGAGAGCGGCTCGGCTTCCTCCAGCCACCGGTGCAGGAGCGGGTGCGGCAGCCTCTTGGTGTACGTCACGAACTCGTCGTCGTCCGTGGGCGGTTCGTCGCCGCGCAGGCCGGAGACGATGACGAGATGGCTGCCGTCCTCCAGCGGCAGCGCGCCGCCGGCGTGGACCTGGTCGGGGCTCGGGTAGACGTAGTAGCCGGCGGTGTCGCCGCCGAGGACGCCGTCGCGGCCGCGGTAGACGCGTGAGGCGTAGGCGAGGCCCGTGTCGATGGTCTCCTCGTGCGGAACCCCGGCTCCGAGCGACCGGAGCCACCGCGGCGCCTTGGTGCCGCTGCCGGAGGCGTCGACGACCAGGTCGGCCTCCAGTTCCCGCTGTTCCCCGCGGGCGTCGCCGGAGCGGTCCCGCAGGACGACGCCCCGCACGCGTGCGGCGTCACCGAGGAGCCCCACGACCTCGGTCCCCTGCACCGTACTGATCACCGGGTTGGCCAGGACCCGGCGCCGTACCAGCTCCTCCAACTGCGCGCGGGAGCCGGTGTAGATGTGGGTCGTCGCGGGCAGCCTGCGGAACCAGCGGCCGTTCTGCCACAGCACCAGGCCCGTCGGCAGGCCCACATGCGGAGCTCCCGCCGCCCGCAGCTCCGCCAGGAAGCCCGGCAGCAGCGATTCCATGGCCTTCTGCCCGCCCTCCAGCAGGACATGTGGATGCCGGCCCTGCGGTACGCCGGGCCGCGGCCCCGCCCCGTCCGGGAACCGGTCGCGTTCCACGACGGTCACCCGGTCGGCGTGCCCGGCCAGCGCGTGCGCGGCGAGCATCCCCGCCAGGCTCCCGCCCACCACGACCGCGTGCCGCCCGCCCCCGCGTCCCACGCCCCAACCACCCGTTTTTCCGGCAGAGTTCACCGAGCCGCTCCCCTGTTTCGCCACGTCGCGAGAAGCCACCAGTATTCCGGACCGCGGCACGGGTTGACCGTGTTACAGCCGTTTTGCGCCAGCCCCTGTCAGCGCGGGTCCACGTCGGCCAGCAGCATGTGGTGGTCCGAGGACGCGCTGGGTCGCACGCGGTGCTCGAGCGGGGCGAAGCCGCGCAGGAAGACGTAGTCGAACTTGGTGTGCCAGTCGGTGGTCGTCTCGCAGTCGCCGGCCTGCGAGGGGCGGCACCGGGGGTCGACGTCCGTGGCCAGCGCCCACATCTTGGACAGCTCGGGGGCGTCCGGTACGGCGTTGAAGTCGCCGAGCACGATCGCGCGGTCGTGCCGGGCTACCTCGGCGGCGAGTACGCCGACCTGGCCGGCGCGGAACGCCTCTTGCCGTCGATGGGCGAGGTGTGTGTTGAAGACCCGGACGGACCGGCCGCCGACCGTGGTGGTGACGGCCATGTACCCGCGGTCCTCGGATCCGCCCTCGGGGTACTCCACGTTGACCCGGTCCTTCATCGGTGCCGCCGAGAGGATCGCCTGGCCGAAGCCCCCCGGGTTCCACGGCGCTCCCCCGCAACGGCCCCAACTCTGCAGAACCGACCCGTACTTGACGTGGTAGACCAGCCCGTGAAGGTTCTCCAGATAGTCCCGGATCATCTCGACGTCACGCACGCACGCTTCCTGCATGCCGATGACCTGCGGCGCGTAGGCGGCGATCTCCGCCGCCCGGTCGACGTTGCTCACCTCGCAGGGGTTGCAGATGTTCCACGTCATGACCCGGTTCGGTACGACGTCACGGGCGGCCTCGACGGGCTGCGATCCGGCGGAGGAGGCACCCAGGGGTGTGCTGGGGCCGACGAGCAGCATGCAGGCCGCGATCACGGCACCCACGAGCAACCACGCGCCCCGTCCGAGCACCATCGCCTCCTCGATGCGGGCGCTGTCCCGCCCCCCACCCTGAAGTGACGATAACCCACCCGCCCCGCCCGGCCGCGGGAGTTCGGACCTCGATCGGGCCTCGGCCGGACCTCCGGGGCGGGTAAGGGGGAACGGGCATCACTGCGGCCAGGGCCTGACGTGTGCGCTGGCCGCGCCGACCGCCGCTCGCGCCGCGCGTTCGACCAGCGAGATGCCGGCTTCCATCGACCTGTTGCCGCCGCTGAGGACGGATACCAGATAGCGGTGCCCGTGCACGGTGACCTGACCGACGCTGTTGATGATCCACAGGCCGGTCGTGCTCCGCTGCAGCCAGCCGTTCTTGAGAGCCCAGCGGGAGCCACGGGATCCGGCGGCGGACACTCCCCAGTCCTGGTCGTCGGTGATCGAGCCCATCAGGTGCCCGATGTAGGCACGGGACGCCTGGTCGAGCCCCCTGGGCGGGCGAACGGAGGCCACCGGCCCCCGCGCGAAGACGGCGCGCAGCAGCTTGACCTGGTCCGTGGCCGTGGTCCGGGTGAGACCCCATCCGATGCCGGAGCCGCCCCTTGTCGACGAAAGGCCCAGCCGTTCGTTCGCCGCGCCCAGGCCCTCCGCCTTGCCGATCGCGCGCCACAGGACGTCCGTCGCGTAATTGTCGCTCGTCCGGATCATCGCCTCGGCGTACTCGCGTTCGTCGACCGTCAGCTCCCGGCCCTCGTCCTGCGCCTGGAGCAGCAGCGTCGCGAGGATGCCCACCTTGATGATGCTCGCCGTCTCGAACGTCGCGCCCGTCCCGTACGACGCGATCTCCTGGTCGGCGCTGTCGAGGTCGAGCACCGCCACCGCCAGCCGCGTGTCACCGCGCGGCAGGACCGGCCTGAGCGCCCGCGAGAGAGTCGCTCCCCGCTTCTCGCGCGGCGGCGCCGCGAGCCCGGGGGCCGGGGCACCCGCCCGTGGCGGAGGTGCCGGCGTCTTGTGGGCCGTACCGACGGCGGAACAGCCGGCGAGTGCCACCACGACCGCGGTGGCGGCACAGGAGGCGGCGCGGCCCCTCAGCGAGGGTGCGCGCAGGCCGCGCGCCGTGTGTGTCCGGTTCTGTCCGTCGAACATGGCGGGGCGGCCTCGATGTTCCTGTGGAGAGGTCGGCAGGCAATCAGAAAATATGGCATCTCGGACGCGATGGTGATGATTGCCACCGGGACAGGCGTGTCGTGACCGGGCTGATCGGTTTTCGGCCTTACCTGTGCGGGAGCGTCCGGAGGCGTCCGAACGCGGCCGACGGGCGTTGAGCGGTCCGTCAATTCTCCTGGAGGACGGAGAGGACGTTCCCGGCGGGGTCGGTGAACCACGCGATGGCCGCGGGGCCGCCGTTGCCGACCCGGACGATGCCCTTCTCGTCGTGGTCGAATCCGGAGTAGCGCTCCAGGGCCACGCCGCGTCGCTCCAGTTCGCCGACTGCGGTCTCGATGTCGTCCACGGGGAAGTTGAGGATCGTGAACGTCGCCGGGGTGTGGTTCTCCTTGGGGTAGACGAAGACCAGTGCGCCGCTGCCGAGCTTGAGGGTCAGCATCCGCATGTCACCCTGCCCGGACTCCTCCACGTCGAGGCCGAGGGTCTCACCGTAGAAGCGGCGGGCGACGTCGAGGTCGTCGACCGAGAAGCCGCTGAACGCCTGCGAGTGTCCGAGCATGCCGTGTGTCTCCTTCGCGCGGGGTGGGCCGTCCTGGCCGTACTGGCGTCTCAGGGCACACCACGCGCGCCGGGGGCCGGATGCGCGCCGCGCGGATGGCGTCCGGATGGTCGTGCGTCCTTCACCCTCACGAAGCGCCCGCCCCGACTCCGGAAAGCACCGGCACCGGCACCCACACCGGCACCGGCCCGACATGCGCGGCGGTCCGGTTCGGTGGAGTCTGGGGATCATGGAGCGTAAGCGCGGGCGGCGGGCCGACGCGGCGTCCGACGTGGAGACCGTGCTCGACGACCTCTACACCACGCCGCCGCCCGGCTTCGTGGCCCGTCGCGAGGAGCTCGCCGTCGCGGCCCGGACGGCCGGCCGGGCGGAGGACTCCCGGCGGATCCGCGCCGCCCGCCGCCCCACGCTCGCGGCCTGGGCAGCGAACCTGCTGCTGCGCTCCCAGCCGGAGGAGAGCCGACGGTTCCTGGAGTTGGGGCAGGCGCTGCGCGACGCCTATCGCACACTGGACGCCGACGGGATCAAGGAGCTGTCCGAGCAGCGCCGCAGTGTCGTCTCCGCGCTGTCCCGGCAGGCCGCCGAACTGGCCCGCGCGGCCGGGCACCGTCTGTCGGACGCGGCGCGGCAGGACGTCGAATCCACCCTGCGGGCCGTGCTCACCGACGAGGACGCGGCCGACCAGTGGGCCACGGGCCGATTGGAGGGCGCCCTCACCCCGCCCTCCGACTTCCCCTCCCCCACCGGCACGACCACGGCGCCCGGTACCCCACGCAAGTCTCCCAAGCGCACGGCGGCACCGTCACGGTCGGCGTCGGCCACGCGGGCGAAGGACGACCTGGCCGACCGACGGCGGCGCAAGCGGCAGGAGGAACTCGCCCGGGCCCGCAAGGCTGCCGCGGACGCCGAGCGGCGTCTGCGCGATCGGCGAGCGGAGCAGGCGGACGCCGACGCCTCGTCGCGGCAGGCACGCGACCGGCACGACCAGGCCCGTGAGAAGACCGCGGCTGCCGAGCGACAACTGCGGCAGGCGCGCGAGGAGCTTGAGCGTGCCGCCCGGGGGCAGCAGAAGGCCGAGGACCGTCTTCAGGCCGCCGCTGACGCCCTGGCCCGGGCAGAGCAGGCGGCGCGAGAGGCGGCCGCAGAGGTTGAACGGCTCGCTACATCAGACGGATAGGACAGGACAGGACAGGCCGGGGACGGATGGTCCGGCCCACTGCGGCCCAGCCCAGCGCAGGCCAGCGCAGGCCAGCGCAGGCCACCGAGGGAAAACCCCGTGGAGTCGATGATCGTCGCCGTGCTAGCGTCCGCACGCCGGCCGCGGGACTTCGGTGCGACTTCCGGAACCTGCCTCTGAAGCAATGATTCGCAGCTCGTGCCTCCATTCCCCGGCCGGCTTCAGTCAGGGGGACACGGGAGTGGGCGGGGGCATGGAGACGTTCGGGGATCTCATCGCGGCCGATGACGTGCTGCTGTTCGTCAATGCCGCGATCACCGCGACCGGGCAGCGTGAGTTCCACTCCGACGCCGGTGCCCAGCGGCTCTCTCTCGACTTCCTGCACGCGTACATGCTGGGCAACTACCGCGACCTCTACGCCGGTGTGCTCGCGCTCGACATCAACGACCACAACGCCGCGCTGATCATCCGCCGGCTGCTGGAGTCGGCCGCCGAGGCCAGCGTGGAGCAGCGCCGAAGCGAGGGACGTCTGATCGCCGGGCGGCTGGCCCTGCTGCCGCCGCAGCGGGTCTACGGGCTCTTCGGCGCGCTGCGCCGGGCCGGGGTGAACAACCGCCGCACCCGCGCGCTGCTGCGCGACTGGCTGTCCGCCCGGCCCGACCTGGCGTTCGACGCGGTCAAGTACCGCAGCGGCCTGAAGGCGGCGCTGCGCCATACGCATCTGACGCCCGGCGACGGCGAGATCGGCACGTTCCTGTTCGCGCCGCTCAGCCGCGCCCACTACGACACCCCGATCCTGGAGACCTGGCGACGCGCCCACTTCGAGCAGGCGGCCCTCTACGAGCTTCCGTACACCGTGGCCGAGGGCTTCGCGGCAAAGCACGGCATCCCCCGCAAGGTGTTCCTGGAACGCATCGCGCCGCGGTTGACGCGTCGGGAGACGCTGCGGTTGCAGGAGGCCGCGCATGCTCAGGGCCCCGCGGCGGCGCGGGCGTTGCGAACGGACCTGTCCCGGATGCCGCTGACACGGCTGGCCGGATACGTGCTCTCGCTGCCCGCCGAGGAGCGCGTCGAGCGGCGCGAGGAACTGAACGGCGCGCTGCGCACCGCCGCCCACCGGGTCGCCGGCGTGCACCGCGGGACCTGGGGCCGGGTGACCGCCGTACTGGACGACAGCTTCTCGTCGTACGGTTCGGGTGTGAAGCGGCGCCGGCCGCTGACGGTGGCCCTGGCCTGCCACTATCTGCTCGGTGCGCTCGCCGGGGACTATCGCGGGCTGTGGACCTCCGGGCGCGACGACGCGTTGCTGGCGCACCCGGTGGGTCCGACTCCGCTGGGTGAGCGGATCCTCGACGGGCTGGAGACGGGCCCGGACCGGCTGGTCGTCGTCTCCGACGGCTGGGACAACGCTCCGCCCGGACTCGCCGCCGAGGTCCTGCGTGTCTGGCGCACCCGTCTCGACACCGCGCGCCGCACCAGCGTCGTCCACCTCAACCCGGTCTACGACGCCGCGGACTTCGACGTCCGTCGGCTGGCCGCGAGTGTGCCGACCGCGGGCATCCGCGACGCGGAGGACCTGCCCGCGCTCGTCGAGATCGCGCAGTTCGCCGAGGGGCGGACCGGTCTGGCCGAGCTGAAGGCCTACCTCGACGCGCGTGCGGACCGGCTCACCGAGGGGAGTTCCCGATGACGTCGTACGAACCGGACACGGACCCCTCCGCGGAGCCTTCCGGGCTGCTCGCCGGGCTTCGGACACGTCCCTCGCAGGTGTGGGGAGCCGTACGGCTGGTGCCGCTGGTCCGTGCCGAACCCGTCCACGACCTGCGGCTGCATCCGCGGATCCACGACGGGCCGGGCGTGGTCGACCTGGGCCGCCGCAAAGGCACCTACGTCTCCTACATCCCGCACAGCTTCGTCGCCGAGTGGACCGGCGACGGCTCCCCCGCCGCCGCCTACGGCACCCAGCTGACCGGTGACCGGCCGGAGCAGGAGGCGGTGGCGACCGTACGGCTGCACTTCCATCGCCGTATGGCGCGTCAGGAGGCCAAGCACCGGCTGCGTTTCCTGCCGCTGCACCTGGCGTTGGAGGGCTATCTCGCGCTGCACTTCGGCGGGCCCTCCCTCGCCTGGGAGGAGTGGTCGCGGCAGGCCGTGCGCCAAGGGCTGTCCCCACGGGTCGAGGCGGCCTTCCTGGGCACCGAGGTGCCCGGGCTGGCCGACGCGTTGAACGTCTTCGAGATCCACCCCGGTCAGTGCGGGGTGCTGGTCTATCTGGCCGACGCGCTCGCCGCGGCGTTCGTGGTGCCCCACCCGGAGGACTACCGCACGCTGCACCCCACCCTGGTGCGGGACCTGTACGGCGACCTGGTGTACCACTACGCGACGCTGATGCCGCCGGTGCCGGACTTCCGGGCCCGCATCACCGGCGCCGGCGTCCGGTCGCTCGCCGACCTGCGGGCGGCCGCGGTGCGGCAGACCGCGCAGTGGGCCGACTTCCACGACACCACCATGGCGGCAGGGCTGCTCGAACAGGGCTGCACCTGGGAGGAGGTGCGGCGGATGGGGCGATTCACGCTCTCCCGTTTTCTGCCGACGTTCCGCCCCAAGCAGGACAACCACATCGGTGAGGCGATCAGCGACGAGCAGGGGCGGATCGTCTACCTCAAGACCTTCCGGCTGTCCGAGAGCCAGGTCCGCCGCGGCTATCTGCTCAGCCATCTCGCCGCCCACGACTGGCACCTGGCCGACACCGCCGCCGCACTCGGCATGGAGAAGGCCCAGTTGTGCCATCGGCTGGAGAGCGCCGGGTTCGGTCATCTGCTGCGGCCGGACATGAGAGGCCGTCAGTAGCCAGGGATTGGCCTATACCAACGTCTTGACAGGGCGTTTCCGCCGCTCCTTAAATTCATGCAGTGAAATAAGGGTCCCCGACGGTCGAGCCCCAGGGCCTGCCCCTTCCACATCACTGTCATGCACAGGTCACGATCGCAGTCCGCCAGGCACTCCCCACTCCCCCACCCTCACCCCCACCCTCTTCGACGCCGGCACCGCCAACTCCCGGACCCTCGTGGAGATCGGCCCCCAGGGCGCCTCGGCGTCCCACGCGGCGAACCCGACCTCACTGCACGACGTGTACTTCCGCGTCGGCGGGGCCGCCGTGGGCAAGGCGACGACCAGCCTCGTCGTCAACAGCGACCATGTCATCGGCGACCACATGTGGATCTGGCGCGGTGACCACGGCAGCGGCATCGGCTGGAACACCAACACGGCCGACACCGGGCTCGTCGTCAACGGCGACGACGTGACCATGTACGGCCTGTTCGTCGAGCACTACCAGAAGCACCAGACGATCTGGAACGGCAACGGCGGGCGGACGTACTTCTACCAGAACGAGATGCCCTACGACCCACCGACCCAGGCCGCCTGGATGAACGGCTCCACCCAGGGATACGCCGCCTACAAGGTCTCGGACTCCGTCACCAGCCATCAGGCGTACGGGCTGGGCAGTTACTGCTTCTTCCACGCCAACCCGTCCGTCACAGCGGAGCACGCCTTCGAGATGCCGAACAGGCCCGAGGTCCGCTTCCGGAACATGGTGACCGTCTCGCTCGGCGGCACCGGGGCCATCCGGCACGTCATCAACGACCGCGGCGGCCCCTCCAACTCGTCCACCAACGTGGCCAACCTGGTGAGCTACCCGTGAGGCGGCTCGTAGCACGCCTGTTTCCTCGTCGACGGGCTCAAGTGGCTCGGCGGAGCTGCGCGATTCCGGCTTCGAAGGTGATCGGCGGCTCGAACCCCAGGTCGCGGCGGGCGGCTTCGACGCTGAACCAGTGCGGCTGCGTCAGCTCGGCGACGAGGAAGCGGCTGAGGGCGTGGGTGCGGGTGCGTCCGGTCAGCCGCAGGAGCGTCTCGCAGGTGGCCGCGGCGGCCTGGGCCAGCGGTGTCGGCACGGTGCACCAGGTGGCTCTCAGGCCCGCCGCGCGCAGGAAGTGGGCGGTGAGGTCGCGCAGGGGGCGGGGGTCGTCCTGGGTGATGAAGTAGGCGCGGCCTCCGACCGCGGGGCCGCCCTGCCGGAGTCGCTCCAGGGCGAGCAGGTGCGCGTGGGCGGCGGTGTGCAGGTGGGTGGTGTCGACGAGGTTGGCGCCGTCACCGGGCATCACCAGCCGGCCCGCGCGCACGGCCCGCGCCAGGGCCGGTGCGAAGTGCGGGTCGCCGTGGCCCCAGATGATGTGCGGGCGCAGCGAGACGGTGGCCAGACCGGGGCCGTTGGCGGCCAGGACGAGGGCTTCGGCCCGCGCCTTGGTACGGGGGTAGGCGGCCAGGTGCCGCTCGGGGTAGGGGCAGCTTTCGTCGGCGTGGCGCAGGCCGCCGGGCTGGAAGACGACGCTGGCGGTGGACGTGTGGACCAGGGTGCCGATCCCGTGGGCGCGGCACTGGGCGATGACGTTGCGGGTGCCCCGCACATTGGTGTTCCAGTACGGCGGGAGAGGGCCGCTGACGCCGGCGAGGGCGGCGTTGTGGACGACGGCGTCGCAGCCGGCGAGCGCGCGGGAGACGGCGGACGGATCGACCAGGTCTCCCTGGTGCTGCCGGACGCCGAGGCTCTCCAGGGCGGGGCTGCGGCGACGGCTGAGGGACGACACCGTGGTGCCCCGGGCGACGAGTTGCCGGCAGATCTCCCGCCCGAGGAAGCCACTCCCGCCGGTGACCAGGACCCTCATCGGGTGGGCCCCGGCAGATGCCTGGCGGCGGAGGCGGCGAGCCGGGTGCGGTCGATCTTGGAGTTGTGGCGGATGTCGGTGGGAAAGCGCGGGTGGAAGAGCACGGTGCCGATGCGGCGGCCGTGCGGGTGGTCGCCGAGGGCGGTGCGCAGCGCGTGCAGGATGGCGTCCCTGTCCGTACCGGGCATGGGCTCCACGCAGAGCACCGGCCGCTGCTGTCCTGCGGGGCCGATGCCGAGCAGGGCGGTGCGGCGGACTCCGGGGGCGGTGTCGGCGGCGGCCTCGACGTCCTCGGTGGTGAGGGTGCAGGCCTCGCCGGTCACGAGGTGCGCCGTGCGGCCGAGGTACCAGAGGCGGCCTTGGTCGTCGAGGCGTCCCAGATCGCCGGTGCGGTGCCACAGTCTGCCGTCGGCGACCGTCTTGGCTTTGGCGGTGGCGTCGGGGCGGGCGTGGTAGGCGGGGCTGACCACGGGCCCCGCGACGGCGATCTCGCCCAGTGCGGTGGCGTCGGCGTCAAGGATGCGCGCCTCGACCCCCGGCAGGGGGCGGCCCAGACAGGTCCCGGCGTGGCCCCGGGGCGGCCGGGTGCCGAGCTCGCGCAGGTCACCGGCCGCGAGGGCGGCGACGGGCAGGCACTCGGTGGCGCCGTACACACTGAGGATCTCCGCGTCGGGGGGCAGCACCTTGGCGAGGGCGTCGGCGAGGCGTGGGCGCAGGGACGCGCCGAAGGACAGGACGCGGCGTACGGACGGCAGGGTCAGGCCGTTACGGGCGCAGTGGCCGGCGATGAGGCGCAGGACGGCCGGTGAGGCGACGACGGTGGTGGCTCCGTGCTGGAGGAGCGGGCCGACGATGTGGCCGGGGGGTGTGCGGACCGGGGCGAGATGGTTGATCCGCGGGGCGACGGTGGGCAGGCCGAGCAGCGGGCCGAGCAGGGCCATCGGCAGAAAGCAGGAGAGGAGGACGTCGTCGGGTTCCGGCCGCAGGACTGTGGCCAGCGCGGTGAGTTGCCCGGCGATGGTGGCGTGCCGGTACTCGACGCCCTTGGGGCGGCCGGTGGAGCCGGAGGTGAAGGCGATCATCGCCAGGTCCTCGTCGTGCGGTACCGGCGCGGAGGGCGGTGGGCCGCTTCCGTCGGCGACCGGCAGCGGCAGGCTCCGGCCCAGGAACCGGTCCTGGCCGGGGACGCGGCCGCCGGTGACGAGGGCGGTGTGGAGGTGGCCGCGGCCCCAGCCCAGGGTTCTGCGCCCGACGTGGGCCAGGCGTTCCCCGATGAAGACGCCGGGGCCGATCTCGTCCAGGCAGCGGCGTACCTCGGCGCGGGGCTCGATCAGGGCGGGGACGGCACCGAGGAGGGCCAACCCTTGGACGGCGACGAAGAGTTCGTAGGCGTCGCGGGTCATGATCACGGCCTTGTCGCCGCGCCGCACCCCGGCCGCCCGGAGGCTTTCGGCGGTACGGCGGCAGCCGTCCAGGAGTTGGGCGGCCGTGATGGTCTGTGATGCGCGGGCGCCGGCGCAGCGGACGAGCGCGGGGGCCTCGGGGTGTTCGCGCAGCCGGGTCAGACGGGCGTGGATGCTGTCCTGGGCGGTGGTCATCGCTGTCCTCGCAGGAAGGCGCGGATGTCGACGCCGAGTTCGTCCCCGGCGTCCTCCATCGCGAGATGGCCGGCGTCCGGGTAGCGGTGGACTACGGCGTGCGGATGGCGTCGGGTCCACTCGGCGAGGACCCGCGGGGTGAAGACCGGGTCGCGCATGCCCCAGCCGATGAACATCGGGATCCGTCCCAGGTCGTCGGAGGCGGCCGACGGTTCGAGCAGCCGCCATGCCTCGTCCGTGTCGTCGCGGGGGATGGCGCGGACGAACTCCGTGATCGCCGCGCGGTTGGCGCGGCGCCGGTGAGGCAGCAGATAGGCGCGCCGTTCGGCGGGCGGCAACGGGTGGGTGACACCGACGCGGAGCGTGGCCCGGGCGAAGGCGTTGGTGGCGTGGACGGCGGCGGCGACGGGTCGGTGGTCCCTGATCCAGCGCAGGTAGAACGGCAGGCGGTAGCCGTCCGGCCAGGGAAAGGCGATGGTGTTGAGGACCACCAGGCGGGAGACGACGCCCGGGTTGCGCAGCAGCCAGGCGAAGCCGAGCGGGCCGCCCCAGTCGTGCACGGCGAAGGTCCAGCCCCGCGCCGGGACGCCCTCCCGGTCGACCAAGTGCCGGTAGAGGGCGTCCAGATGGTCGAGTTGGGCCTGGTAGCGGCCGGCCGGGTCCGGGGGCAGGGCGAGGTGCTGGGACAGGCCGAGGCCCGGCAGATCGGGGGCCAGGCAGCGCGCGTGCGGGGCGAGCGCGGGGAGCAGTTTGCGCCAGGCGTAGCTCCAGGTGGGGTTGCCGTGCAGGAACAGCAGGGGTTCGCCCGTGCCGACGTCCAGGTAGTGCTGGCCGGTCGCGGGGACGAGGCGCCAGTGGTCGCGGGCGGGGTAGCCGGGCAGCAGCTGCCCGAGGACGGACGAGTGCGGGGCGCCGGCCGGGCGCCGGCTCTCGGCGGTCACAGGCGGACCAGCGCCAGACCGAAGCTCATGCCGCTGGCCAGGCCGAGCATCGCCACGGTGTCGCCGGGTTCGACGCGGTCGGCCTCCCGCGCCCTGACGAGTTGCAGGGGCAGGGAGGCCGCGGCGCAGTTGCCGTGCTCGGCGACGGCGGGCATGCACCGGTCCGCGGGCAGGGACAGCTTGTCGACCATCTCCTGGTACTGGGGCATGCCGATCTGGTGGAAGGCGATGAACTGGCTGGAGCGAAGCGCCTCCAACTCCCTTTCCGCCGCCTGCTGGAGGAACGTCAGGCCTTCGACCGCGGTCGTGCGCAGCAGGTTGCCGTTGAGCCGTAGGGTCACGTGCTCGTCGTCGAGCGAACGCGGGTGCATGGATCCGCCGCCGCTCACGGTGCAGGCGTTCCAGGCGGTCGAGTCCGCCGCGAAGCGAAGGGAGAGCACCCCGGGGTCGCTGTCCCCGGCGGGCCCGGCGGTGAGCAGCAGGGCGGCGCCGGCGTCGGAGACGGTGTATCCGGGCATGGCCCGCATCAGGGCCTCGTGGTCGGGGACGTGCCAGCGGGTGACCATGGAGCCGACCTCGCCGCAGGCGATCAGCACGGTCCGGTAGCGGCGCGTCGCGATGAACGCTTCGGCGACCTCCATGGCGTTGAGGACGCTGTTGCAGGCGTTCTTCACGTCGAACACCGGGCAGGTGGCGCCCAGTTTGGCGGCCACGATGTGCGAGGTCGACGGTTCGATCATGTCCAGACTGGTGGCGGCGAACAGCAGCAGATCGACCTGGTCGATGGTCGTGCCGGCGTCGTCGAGCGCCTTGCGGGCGGCCGCGACAGCGAGGTCCGAGGCGCACACGCCCTCTTCGCATGCGTGGACGCCGCGTACGCCGGTGACGTCCTCCAGCATGCCGGGCGGCGGTACGTAGGGGCTTCCTGCGGCGGCGATGCCGGCCCGGATGTCCTCCATGGTCCGGTAGCGGGGCGGCAGATGGACGGCGACGGCTGTCAAGCGGGCACGCGGGGCTTCGAGCACCGCGCCAACGTAACGGCCGGTCACGCACCGTGACCCATAATTCACTCGTTTGCCTCCCACGACCCCACCAACGGGTGAAATCGGCCTTGGCCGGTGAACCATGAGGGCAGTGTCCTCCCGCTCGAACCGGCAAGCGGGGCGACAGGGGGCGGGGCATGGGCGTGGGACGGGACGACCGGTCGGTGGCGGTGGTGGGCGTCGGCTGCCGGCTGCCGGGCGGCATCACCGACCTGGACGGGCTGTGGGCGGCTCTGCGGGACGGGCGTGACCTCGTCGGGGAGATGCCGCAGGACCGGTTTCCCAGGAACCGGTTCGTCGACCCGGGGGCGGTGCGCCCGGGCCGCAGCTACACTGCCGCCGGCGGCTTCCTCGACGACATCGCGTCCTTCGACGCCGGGTACTTCGGCATCTCGCCCAAGGAGGCCGCGCACATCGATCCGCAGCAGCGGCTGCTGCTGGAGATGGCGGCCGAGGCGCTCGACGACGCGGCCGTCCCGGCCGAGAGCCTCGCCGGGTCCGACACCTGCGTGTTCGTGGGCGTCTCCGATCCGGCCTACGGCACCATCCTGTCGATCCTGGAGGACCACACCAGCCCGCACACCATGCCGGGCACCACCCTGTCCATCACGGCGAACCGCATCTCGTACGCCTTCGACCTGCGCGGCCCCAGCATGGCGGTGGACACGGCGTGTTCCTCGTCGCTGGTGGCCCTGGACCGCGCCTGCCGCACCCTGCGGGAGGGCACGAGCCGGGTGGCGCTGGCGGGCGGTGTCAACGTGCTCGTGAACCCGTTCTCGTACGCCGGTTTCTCCTACGCGGGGATGCTGTCGCGACGCGGCCGGTGCGCGGCCTTCTCCGCCGGCGCCGACGGATTCGTGCGGGCCGAGGGCGGTGCGGTGCTGGTGCTGAAGCGGCTGGCGGACGCGGTGGCCGACGGCGACCGGATCCACGCCGTCCTGGCCGGCACCGGCAGCAACTCCGACGGGCGTACGGCCGGTATGACGCTGCCCAGTTGGGAGGCCCAGGAGGCGCTGCTGCGGGCCGTTTGCGCGGAGTCCGGGGTCGGCCCGGACGACCTCGTCTACTTCGAGGCGCACGGCACCGGCACGCCGGTCGGTGACCCGGCCGAGGCCCGGGCCATCGGCCAGGCCCTCGGCGCGCGGCGCGGCGCGGGCCCGCTGCCCGTCGGGTCGGTGAAGTCCAACCTGGGACATCTGGAGCCCGCGGCGGGCATGGCGGGGCTGCTCAAGGCGATCCTGGTGCTCCGGCACAGGGTCGCGCCCGCCTCCCTGCACGCCCTGCCGCTCAACCCGGCGATCGACTTCGACGCCCTCGGCCTCGCGCCCACCGTCACCTCCGTGGAGTTGCCCCGGTCGGAACGGGCCGCGGTGGGCGTGAACTCCTTCGGCTTCGGCGGCACCAACGCTCACGCCGTCGTCGTACCGCCGCCTGCCGTGCCCCGGCCGGAGCACCCGGGAGCGGAGCCGGTCGGCAGGCCGGTGCCGGTGGTGGTGTCCGCGCGGTCGCCCAAGGCGCTGCGGCAGTTGAGCGTGCGGATGGCGAAGCGGTTGCGGGAGGCGGCGCCGGAGGAGTTCTACAACCTGGCCCGCACCAGCACGCTGCGGCGCAGCGCCCACCCGCACCGTGCCGCCGTGCTGGCCGCCGACGCGGGGCAGGCGGCCGGCCGGCTGGAGGGTCTGTTCGCCGATTCGCCGTCCCACGGTGCCGTGATCCGCAAGGCCGAGCGGGGCGCGGTGGCGTTCGTGTACTCCGGCAACGCCTCCCAGTGGCCCGGGATGGCCGCCGACCTGATGGCGGGCGAGGTGGTCTTCCGTGCCGCCGTCGAAGCGGCCGACGCCGCGCTGTCCCCTTGTCTGGGCTGGTCGGTGGCCAAGGAGCTGGAGCGTCCCGCCGCGGCCCGCTGGGCGCGTACGGAGATCGCGCAGCCGGTGCTGTTCGCCGTCCAGGTGGGGCTCACCGCCCTGTTGGAGTCCCGGGGCGTACGGCCGTGCGCGGTCGCCGGGCACAGTGTCGGGGAGGTGGCCGCCGCGTACGCGGCCGGGGCGCTGTCCTTGGAGCAGGCCTCGCTGGTGATCGCCCAGCGGAGCCGCGCGCAGGCCCGCACGGCGGGCCGGGGCCGGATGGCCGCCGTCGGTCTGCCCGAGGACGCCGCCCGTGCGGAACTTGCCTGTTTCGGCGGCGAGTTGGAGATCGCGGGGATCAACAGCGACCGGGACGTGACGGTGGCCGGCGACCCCGACGCCCTGGCCTCCCTCGGCGCCCAACTGACGGCCCGTGGCGTCTTCTTCCGCGAGCTGGATCTGGACTACGCCTTCCACAGCCGCACCATGGATCCCATCGAGGAACCGCTGCGCGCCTGCCTCGCCGGTCTGGCACCGGTCGAGGCACGGGTGCCGTTCGTCTCCACCGTCACGGGAACCCCGTTGAGCGGCCGGGAGTTGGACGCGGCGTACTGGTGGCGCAACGTGCGCGAGCCGGTCCGCTTCGGGCCGGCCATGGAGCGACTCGCGGCCGACGGCGTCGGCATCGTCGTCGAGATCGGCCCGCACCCCGTCCTGCGTGCCTACCTGCGCCGCACCGGTCTGACGTACGTGCCGACGCTGCACCGGGACGGGGACGGGCCGCGTGAGGCGACGGCCGCGGTCGCCGCCCTGCTCGCGGCCGGTGCCGACGTGGACTGGCGGACGCACTTCCCGCACCCCGGCCGGGTCGTCGACCTGCCCGCCTACCCGTGGCAGCGCGACCGGCACTGGCACGGCACCCCGCGGGATCTCCTCCTGCACACCAGCGGCAGCGGAGCACTGGACCACCCGCTGCTCGGCGAGCGGCTGCCCGCGCCCCATCCCCTGTGGCACGGCACCGTGGAGCCGCAGCTCGTGCCCTGGCTGGGCGATCACCGGATCGACGGCAGCGTGCTGATGCCGGCCGCCGCGTATGTGGAGATGGCGGTCACCGCAGGGTCGCGGGCACTGGGCCGGCCGGTGGAGGTGCGGCATCTGGACATCGCCCGCCCGTTCGCGCTCGGGTGGCCGGATCCGGCGGGCGCCGCGCTCCAGACCGCCGTCACCCCGGCCGACGGGGCGCTGACCATCAGCACGCGGGACACCCGCGACGACGAGGTCCAGCCGGTCCTGCGCGCCCGGGTACGCACCCGGCTGGGCGCCGCCCCCGGTCCGCTGGACATCGCCGCGGTCAAGGCCCGTTGCCCCCGCACGCTGACCGGCCCGGACCACTACGCGCACTGTCATCGCATCGGGCTGGAGTGCGGTCCGGCGTTCCAGCTCCTGCACAGCCTGGACGTCGGCGACGGCGAGCTGCTGGCGTGGTACCGGCTCGACCACCCGGTCGACGGCTACACGGTCCACCCCGTGCTGCTGGACGGGCCGTTGCAGGCCACCGTCGCGCTGGCCGAGCGGCCGACCCGGGAGGACGCCGGTTATCTGCCGTCGGCCTTCGGGGCGGTACGGGTGTGGCGCACCCCGGCGCCGGAGGGCGTCGTCCATCTGCGGCGGCGCGGTCGCAGCGCCAACGAGGTCTGCTGGGACATCACGTACGCCGATCTCGACGGCACCGTCACCGCCGAGATCGACAAGTGCCGTACCCGGCGCGCCCGATTCACCGACCACGCCCCGCTGACCGTCCAGCGCACCGTTCTGCGCGCCGCCCCGCACCCGTCGGTGCCCGCCCCGCCGTCCCCGCTGCCCGCTCCGGCCGAGTCGGCTCGCGGCGCACGCGCGCGGATCGTCGCCGCCCGCGCCGAGCTGGACGACAGCGGGCACGAGCAGTTCACGGCCGCGGTGGAACGGGCCGGCGCGCACTCCTGGGCGGCGGCCCTGCGCGGCCTGCTGCCCCGCCCGAGCGGGCTGTTCACCATGCCCGACCTGGTCGACAGCGGTCTCGCGCCCCGGCACCGCAGGCTGGTGCGGCTGATGCTGCCGCTGCTGGTCGAACAGGGGCTGGCCGAGGCCCACGGGGAGGGGTGGCGGCTGACCGATGTCACGGCAGACCCCGAGGCGTCGCTGCGTTCCCTGATGGAGGATCACCCCCGTTTCGGGCCGGTGGCGTTGCTGATCAACAGCCAGCTGCGGCATCTGCCCGACGTGTTGCGTGGCGGCCTCGACCCGCGTGACCTGCTGCCCGTCGGTGAGAACTTCCTCGAACAGCACCAGGAGACCGCGCCCGCCCACCGCTTCACCCACCGGGTGGTGCAGGCGCTGCTCGACCGGATCGTCCGGGACTGGCCCGCCGACCGACCGCTGCGCGTGCTGGAGGTCGGCGCGCACGGCACGGCCCTGACCGCCGCCGCGCTGCCGATGCTGCCGGCCGACCGCACCCACTACCTCTGTACGGCCCCCGCCAACTCGTCCTTCGCCCGCGCCCGGCACCGTTTCGCCGCCTGCCGGTTCATCGAGTACCGCACGCTCGACCTGGACGCCGATCCGGCCGTGCAGGGCTTTTCGCCGGGAGGCTTCGATCTGGTCCTCGCCGGGGACTCGCTGCATGCCGCGGCCGACCTCACCGCCGCCCTGGGACACGTCCGTTCGCTCCTCGCCCCCGGCGGCCGACTGCTGGCGACCGAGCGGCATCACGATCGGCTCGACGCGCTGTTGCTGGGCGGTCTGGAGTCCTGGTGGCGGCGCGGTGACCGGACCCTGCGCCCCGCCACCCGACTGCTCCCCCGTGACGCGTGGGTGCCCCTGCTGGAGCGCTGCGGATTCACCGACCCCTGGCGGACGGGGCCCGAGGACCACTCGGTCCTGGTGGCCGCCGCGCCCCGAGTCCCGGTGCCCGCACCCGCGCTCCCCGGCACGCCGCCGGGCGCGGCGTGGCTCGTCGCCACGGAGAGCGAGGCCGAGACCCCGACCGCCCGGGAACTCGCCGCGCTGCTGGGTCCGGCCACGGTCCTGCCCTCCCCCACCGATGCGGGCGCCTGGACGGCGGCCCTGCCGACCGACGCCGCGCCGCGCATCGTGCTGCTGCTGGCCGAGCCCGAGCCGCGGCAACTGGTGGCCCAGGCCGGCCGTCGCGCGGCCCTCCTGCGCGCCCTGGCCGCCGCCTGCCGGAGTCTGCCTGCCGACCGCGCCGCCCAGGTCTGGCTGGTCACCCGCCCCACCGGTCTGTTCCCCGCGCCGGAACGTCCCGCGCACCCCGAGGACGCGGCCGTCTGGGGCACGGCCCGCACCCTGGCCAACGAACAGCCCGATCTGGACCTGCGACGCGTCTCCCTCGACCGCACGGCGGACCCGGCCGGCGACGCCCGGCGACTGGCCGTGGAGTTGCTCACGGCATGCCGCACGCCGGACAAGAGCGACAGCGCGGGCGAGGGCGGCGGTGCGGGCCCGCGCTCGGGCGGCGGCAGCGTCGAGGGCGTGGTCGAGGACGAGGTCGTCCTCACCGGGGCCGGCCGCTTCACGCCCCTGCACGTCGAGCACCCGGCCGACGAGACTCCCGCCGTCCCCCTCGACGTTCCCTTCCTGCTGGAGGCCCGTGACCCCGGCCCCGCCCGGCGCCTGGTCTGGCGGGAGACGACGGTGCCGCGGCCCGGCCCGGGGGAAGTCGTCGTCCGGTTGCGTGCCGTGGCCCTGAACTACCGCGACCCGATGCGCGCCAACGGCCTGTTGCCGCCCGAAGCGGTCGAGGACAGTCCGCTCAGCCGCGGGCTGGGCACCGACGGTGCCGGCATCGTCAGCGCCGTCGGCCCCGGCGTACGCGACCTCGCCGTCGGCGACCGGGTCTGCGGTGTGATGCCCGCGGCCCTCGCCTCCCACGGCGTCACCTACGACTTCGGCCTGCTCAAGATCCCCGACGGGATGAGCTACGCCGAGGCGGCGACCTTCCCCGTCGCGTTCCTGACGGTCCACCACGCCCTGGTCGACCAGGCGCGGATGGCGCCCGGCGAGACGGTGCTCGTGCACGGCGGCGCCGGAGCCGTCGGCCTGGCCGCGCTGCAGTGCGCCCACGCCCGCGGGGCCCACGTCATCGCCACCGCCGGGACCGAGACCAAACGGAACCTGCTGCGCAGCCTCGGGGCCCGGCACGTACTCGACTCCCGCAGCCTGGACTTCGTCCCACGTGTCCTCGAACTCACCGAAGGCCGGGGCGTCGACATCGTCGTCAACTCCCTGAGCGGTGAGGCCATCGCCCACGGCCTCGACCTGCTGCGGCCCAACGGGCGGTTCGTCGAACTCGGCAAGCGGGACATCTTCCTCGACAACACACTGCCGCTGCGCCCGTTCGACCGCAGCCTGACCTTCATCGGCTTCAACCTCGACCACGTCCTGCTGGACCCCGACCGCTGCACCCGCCTCGTCGCCGACCTCGTGGCGCACATCGACCGCGGCGAGTACCGGCCGCTGCCGCACACGGTCTATCCGGCCGCCCGGGTGGAGGAGGCCTTCCAGGTCCTGCAGCACTCCCGGCACATCGGCAAGGTGGTCCTCTCCTTCGACGGCGTCGACCATGCCGACGAGAGCCCGCTGGACGAACCCGTTCTCGTCCAGCCCTCCTCGCCCGGGCCGGCCCTGGACGGCGACGGCACCTACCTGGTGACCGGCGGCCTGAGCGGGTTCGGTGCCGCGACCGCGCTCTGGCTGGCCGACCACGGCGCCCGGCACCTGGCGTTGGTCTCCCGTCGCGGCGGGGCCGCCCCCGAGACGCCGGCTCTCCTGAACGAGCTGGCCCGGCGCGGCGTACAGGCCACCGCGTACGCGGCCGACGTCACCGACGAGTCGGCGCTGCGCCGCGTCATCGAGGCGGTCGACGCCGGCGGACACCGGCTGCGGGGCGTCGTCCATGCCGCGATGCACCTCGACGACGCGCCGCTGTCCGAGCTCACCGACGACCGGTTCGCCGCCGTCCTGGCCCCCAAGGCGCACGGCGCGGCCCAACTGGACCGCCTCACCGCGGGCCACGACCTCGATCTGTTCCTCACGTACTCCTCGATCGCCGCCGCCGTCGGCAACATCGGCCAGGCCCCGTACGCGGCCGGCAACGTCTACCTGGAGGCCCAGGCCCGCGCCCGGCGCGCTCAGGGGCGTGCGGCCACCGCCCTCGCCTGGGGGCCGATCGGCGAGACCGGGTACGTCGCCCGGCACCACATCGGCGACGCCATGGCCGAGCGGGGCTTCCAGCCCCTCACGGTGGCCGAAGCCCTCACCACCGCCGAGGGCCTGCTCCACGACGGCTCACTCCGTGACGGCCGCCCCGGCCCGGTCACCGATGTCGCGGGCATCGGCCGGTACCGCTGGACCCGCGCCCGCCGTCTGCTGCCCGCCCTGGGCGCGGCCCGCTTCGGCGACCTGGTGCCGGCCGACGCCACACCCGGCCCCGAGGGCCGTGCGGACCGCTTGCGCGAACTGGCCGCGCTCACACCCGACGAGGCCCGGACGGCCATCACCCACACCCTGACCCGGCTGCTCGCCGCCGTGCTGCACGGCGACCCCGAGGAACTGGACCCCGCGCGGCCGGTGACCGACTTCGGCCTCGACTCGCTGCTGAGCACCGAGTTCCTGGTCCGTGCCGGGGAGCACTTCGACGTCCGTCTCGCCGCCGCCGAACTGATGACCGGCGAGCGCACCCTGAACCATTTCGCGCGGCTGGTGCACAGCAGGCTGGACCTTGGCTAGGCGCCGGAATCCCACACGTCCGGGCCGCCGCCGCGCCATTCGATCAGCCCGGTCAGGCGTACGTAGTCGGGGTCCGCGCCCTCGATCCCGGCCCGGCGCAGGAACTCGGCCACGTCCAGCAGGCCGTACGCCATCCCGAGGAACTGGTCGTCGACCCGCACGCGCCGCCCGCCGTCCACGGCGGGCGGGTAGACGACGACGGGCTGCGCACTGGCCATGGCACCAGGGTGCGGGGTGGGACGCTCCCCCGCATGTGGGATGCGGCATATGTCCCTTACGGTGGCTTCGGGATGAACGGCCTTCCTGAGTCGGACCCGGGGTCCGAGCGCCGCTCCTGGGCACCGCTGCTGGCGGTGTGCGCCGGGTACTTCATGGTGATCCTGGATGTGACGGTCATCAATGTCGCCGTGCCGGTGATCGGCCGCGAACTGTCGGCGTCGCTGACCGGGATCCAGTGGATCACCGACGGCTACACCCTGGTCTTCGCCGGGTTCCTGCTGACCGGTGGCGCGCTCGGCGACCGGCTGGGCAACCGTAGGGTCTTCTGCTCGGGCGTGGCCGTCTTCACCGTGGCCTCGGCCGCGTGCGCGCTCGCGCCGAACGCGCCCTTCCTGGTGGCGGCCCGGCTCGTGGAGGGGCTCGGTGCGGCGCTGATCGTGCCCGGCTCCCTGGCCCTGCTCCAACAGGCGTACCCGGGGGCGGCCGCACGGTCGCGGGCCTTCGGGCTGTGGGGGTCGATGGCGGGCATCGCGGCCTCCGCCGGGCCGCTGCTGGGCGGGCTCCTCGTCTCCACGGTGGGCTGGCGCTGGGTGTTCCTCGTCAACCTGCCCGTCGGCGCGGTCTGCCTGGCGCTGACGCTGCGGCACGTGGCCCGCTCGCCCCGGCGCGCCGACCGGGCCCTGGACTGGCCGGCGCAGTGCGCGGTGGTGGCGGCGGTGGCGCTGCTGACCGGGGCGCTCAACGAGGCCGGACGGCGCGGCTGGTCCGATCCGGTGGTGCTCGCCGGGGCGGGCCTGGCGGTGCTGGCCGCCGTGGCGTTCGCGGTGCGCGAGCGGCTGGCCCGCTCCCCGGTGCTTCCGCTGGGCCTGCTGCGCTCACGTGCGATGAGCGGCGGGGCCGTCATCGGCCTGCTGTTCAACTTCGGTTTCTACGGCATGGTGTTCACCGCGAGTCTGACCTTCCAGCACCACCGCGGGTTCAGCGCCCTCGGTACCGGGCTCGCGCTGTTCCCGGCGGTGGCGATGACCATGTTCGCCTCCGTGCTGTCCGGGCGGCTGAGCGGCCGCACCGGCGACCGTCCGCTGGTGGTCTGCGGCATGCTCCTGGCCGCCCTGGGACTGGCCGGCTGGGCCGCCGCGGGGGCCGACTCCGGCTACGCGCTGCTGGTGGCCCCGATGATGGCCGCGGGGTTCGGAACCTCCTTCGCCCTCACCGGCTCGACCGCCACCGTGATGGGTGCCGCGCCCCCGGCGTACTCGGGGGCCGCCTCGGCCCTGTTCAACACCACCCGCCAGCTCGGCAGCGCCACCGGCGTGGCACTCGGCGGCAGCCTGCTCGCCTCGGCCACCGACTTCGACACCGGGCTGCGCACCGCCATGGCCATCGGCGCGCTCGCCTACCTGAGCGCCGCGGTCCTCGCGTGGCGGTGCGTGCCGGGCAGGTCCGAAAGGGCGTAGGGCCGCGACGCGAGGCGTTCCGGCCGCTTCGGCCTGCTGCGGGTTCCGGCCCGGCCGTCAGTCCTCGGCGACGACCCGGATGGTGCTCAGGTACTTGTCCGCCGCGTCGGGCAGGTTCATCCCGGCCCGAACGCCGGTCGCCAGGTAGCGCAGGACGGGCTCGGTGAGGAGCTCGCCGGGGAGGATGGCGGGGATGCCGGGCGGATACGGCGTGATCATCTCGCCCGCGACCCGGCCCTCGGCCTTGTCCAGAGGTACGTCCGTGTGGTTGCCGAAGTAGGCGTCGCGGGGCAGCCGGACCTGTTCCATGCGCAGGTCGGCCGGGGCGGGCACGTCGACCCGGGGTGCGTCACGCAGTTCGTCGGCGTGGTCGGCCAGGTCCCGCAGGGCGGTGAGCAGACGGTCGGTGGTCCGGTCGTCGTCGGCGTGGGTGTGCTGGGCGCTGACGCGCCGGTGGTCGAAGAGGTGCATGTCGATGTGGTGGTGCTCGCGCAGCCAGTCGGCGGCCCGGTAGCCGGTGGTGCCCAGGGCGGCGATGTCCATCACGACCGGAAGCGGGTCGAACTCGGCGGCCCGTCCGGGACCGCAGAAGTCCGCCGCGTCGTTGACGTGGAACCCGTCGATCTCCTCGATCGCGGCGCGGGTGCGCGTGGCCAGGGAGAGGGCCCGGTCCATGAGTTCGGAGCCGTGCTGGACCATCTGCCGGCGCCACGCGTCGATGCCGGCGTACAGCAGGACGTTGGGGCTGGTGGTGCCGAGCAGGTCGGCGCGCGCGGCGAGTTCGGCGGGGTCCAGGAGGTCGCCCTGGAGGTGGAAGACGGAACCCTGTTCCAGTCCGCTGCCCATCTTGTGGACGCTGGTGACACAGACATCGGCGCCCGCGTCCATGGCCCACGACGGCAGCGCGTCGTGGAAGGGCAGGTGTGCTCCCCAGGCCTCGTCGACGATCAGGGGCTTGCCGCGGCGGTGGCAGACCTCGGCGATCGCGCTCAGGTCGGCCGCCGAGCCGTACGGGGTGGGGCTGGTGACGAGGGCGCCGTCGGCATCGGGATGCTCGGTGAACGCCTTGTCGTAGGCGGCGGCCGACGGAGGATGGGCGAGGTTGCGCTCCGCGTCCCACTCCGGTTCGACCCACGCCGGCCGTACGCCGGACAGGATGAGTCCGGCGACCACGGACTTGTGGGCGTCCCGCCCGACGAGCAGGCTGTGGCCCGGGCAGGTGACCGTGAGCATGGCCGCCTTCACGGACAGGGAGCTGCCACAGGTGGAGAAGAACGTGTGTTCGGCGTGCACGGCGTCCGCCATCAGTTCTTCGGCCCGCTCCAGCACCCGGCCCCGCAACAGGCGGTCGTCCAGACCTCCGTCGGCCAGCACGTCACCGAAATAGACGGCGTCGCCGAGGACGGCCCGAGCCCTGGGGTCCGCGCCGCGCGCCTGCTTGTGACCGGGCGGGCTGAAGCCCAGCTCGTCGGCGTCGTGGTAGCGGGCGAGGGCGTCCAGTACGGGCGCTTCATCATGGTTGGGACGCATGCTTGCGGAGTTCCCAGGGTCACCGCGCGCATGCCTCGCTCCGTCGGGACGCCGGATGGGCGACGTACCCCCCGATGCAGGCCAGAACCCCCGCCGCGGCGACCGACAGCGCCACGGCCAGGCCCGCCCGCAGCAACAGGGTGCCGACGGCCGCGCCGGCGAAGACCGCGACCAGGGCGGCGACGCGGTAGGGCTGGGAGGTGTCCGGGGTGCCGCCGCCCAGCGTCGACCTCCTGATCCAGGTGACGAGTGTGCCGGTCACCAGGGTGGTGTTCAGACCCGCCCCGAGCCGCCACATCGTCGCGCTGCGCACCCCCATGGCAAGCGCCGTCAGCGCGATCACGGCATAGTGCCGCGGCGCCAGGCCGCCCCGTACCGTCTCGAGGCCGATCGCCGTCAGCGCGGCGGCCGCGAGCAGGGTGGACGCGAGGGTGGCGGAGGCCAGCAGCCACCGGCGCGGGCGGTCGGCCGTGGCGACGCCGAGCCGGCTGCCGGCCACCGCTCCGACCGCGAACCCGGCCAGTGCCGTGAGCGAACCCAGCGGCGTCAGCCCCTCACCGCCGGCGACCGCGAAACCGAGGAAGAGGATGTTGCCCGTCATGAAGGCGGTGAAGACCTGCCCGAGGCCCAGGAAGGCCACCGCGTCCACGATCCCGGTGACCGCGGTCAGGACGATCAGCGCCTTCGGCAGCGGATCGGACCGAGCCGGCACAGGCACCGGTACGGACATACGCCCTCCCTTCCTCCGGCGGTCGACGCCGCGTCCACGGTCGCGCAGGACCCGGCCGACGGCCGTCACCCGGCGCCGGAGTCCCCGACATTCGCTCAGTCGGCCCGCCCGCCGTACCGCGGCGTCGAGGAGTAAGTCGAGTTCGCGGGCCACGGCCGTCAGGGCTCGGACGTCGTTCGGCGCGGGCGATGAGGATCGCCCTTCCAAGGTGCCGATCATGAACGTGCCCAAGGCTCCGGCCCGATCCTCGGACACGCGCCTGTCCACCGGCGCCCCGGCCACCGGCCCGGTCCGGTCCGGGCGGCGAACGCGTCGGCCGCGGAGCCGGCCGTGTCGTAGCCGTCGGTCCACTGGCGCACGAACAACCGGCTCATCGCCGAGGGCGCCTCGCCCCTGGCTCGACGTCCGCCACGCCCGGGACGGCGAGACGTTCGCCCGCGGCCATGGCGGCGAGGACATGGTGGCCGTACTGCACGCACTCGAAACCCGAACCGGCACGGCTGCCTCACCGCCGTACCGCCCCGCCCCGGACGGCCCGGCCCGGCAGGTGTAATGGGTCAGGCCGGGCCGACCGGGCCGTTGCCCTGGACCGCCTTCGTGGCCTCCTCCTGGGCGGGCGCCTCCGCCTGGCGCGGTACCGACAGGGTGCGGCGCCGGGTGATCCACGCGGCGGCCGGCTCGGTGAAGCGGGCGGTGAGGGGGCCGAGGACGACGAGGATCAGGACGTAGGCGGTGGCCAGCGGGCCGAGGGACGGCTCGATGCCGGCGGTGACGGCGAGGCCGGCGATGACGATGGAGAACTCGCCGCGGGCCACCAGTGTGCCGCCGGCGCGCCAGCGGCCCTTGACGCCCACTCCGGCGCGCTTGGCGGCCCAGTAGCCGGTGGCGATCTTCGTGGCGGCCGTGACGACGGCCAGCGCGAGGGCGGGCAGGAGCACGGGCGGGATGCTCGCGGGGTCGGTGTGCAGGCCGAAGAAGACGAAGAACACCGCGGCGAACAGGTCCCGAAGCGGGGCGAGAAGGTTGTGGGCTCCCTCGGCGACCTCGCCGGACAGGGCGATACCGACCAGGAACGCGCCCACCGCGGCCGACACCTGGAGCTGCTGGGCGATCCCGGCGACCAGCAGGGTCAGGCCGAGGACCACGAGCAGCAGCTTCTCGGGGTCGTCGCTGGAGACGAAGCGGGAGATGTGGCGTCCGTAGCGCACGGCCAGCAGCAGGACGAGGCCCGCCACGCCCAGGGCGATGGCCAGGGTGAGGCTGCCCGCCGCGAGCCCGGCGCCGGCGAGCAGGGCGGTGAGGATCGGCAGGTAGACGGCCATGGAGAGGTCTTCGAGGACCAGGATGCTGAGGATGACCGGGGTTTCGCGGTTGCCGAGCCGGCCGAGATCGCCGAGGACCTTGGCGATGACGCCGGAGGAGGAGATCCAGGTGACGCCGGCCAGGACGACGGCGGCGACCGGGCCCCAGCCCAGCAGCAGGGCCATCGCGGCGCCGGGCAGGGCGTTGAGCGCGGCGTCGACGAGACCGGCCGGGTACTGCGTCTTGAGGTTGGAGACGAGGTCGCTGGCCGTGTACTCCAGGCCGAGCATGAGGAGCAGCAGGATGACGCCGATCTCGGCGCCGATCGCGACGAACTCCTCGCTGGTGCCGAGCGGGAGCAGGCCGCCCTCGCCGAAGGCGAGCCCGGCCAGCAGGTAGAGGGGTATGGGGGAGAACTTCAGTCGGCCGGCCAGTCGGCCGAGGAGGCCCAGACCGAGGATGATCGCGCCGAACTCGATCAGGAAGATCGCGGAGGAGTGCATCGCTCAGTCCCGCCCGAGTATCTCGGCGGCCGCCTCCACACCCTCGCGGGTGCCGATCACGATCAGGATGTCACCGCCGGCCAGCCGGAAGTCCGGCGTCGGCGAGGGGATCGCCTGGGCCCGCCGGAGCACCGCGACGAGCGAGGCGCCGGTCTCGGTGCGCATCCGGGTGTCGCCCAGGACCCGTCCGTTCCAGTAGGAGGCCGCGGCCAGCTCTATGCGCTCCGCCACCAGTCCCAGGTCGGTCGTGGACAGCAGGTTCGGGCTGTGGTGGGAGGGGGTCAGCGCGTCGATCAGGGAGGCGGCCTCCGGCTCCGTGAGCCGCAGCGACTGGGCGCACGCGTCCGGGTCGTCGGGCCGGTACACGTTCACCGTCCGGGTTCCGTCCCGGTGCGCGATCACCGACAGATGGCGGTGTTCCCGCGTGGTGAGGTCGTACTGGACACCGATACCCGGCAAGGGTGTGGCGCTCATCCGCGGAGCAGGCACAACCCCTCCCTCCTTGTTCATCTCGTTGCGACGGTCGTGCGGTCGCACACGGCGGAACGGACCTGTCGGACCACCGCGGCGAAGGTCATCGTGCCAGGTGCGAACGGGCCCGGAACATGGGTGTCAGCACGGATGGACGGGCCGCGCCCCGAGCGGTCAGAGTGGTGCGGGGCAGTGGGCCCCGTCCCAGGTCGGGACCCGGTGCGGGCCGGTCGGCGACGGCAGGAGACAGTGGAGGTGAGGGTCACCGGGAAGGGAACGCGATCATGACGTTGTACTGGCGGATCTTCCTTCTCAACGCGGCGGTGTTCGTCGCCGCGGTCCTGCTGCTCCTCGGTCCCGTCACCGTCTCCACCCCGGTTCTCCTCGGCGAGGCGCTGGTCCTGCTCGCCGGGCTGGTGGTGATGCTGATCGCGAACGCCCTGCTGCTGAGGATCGGCCTCGCGCCGCTGGCCCGGCTGACCCGGGCCATGGCGACCGCCGATCTGCTCAGACCTGGCAGTCGTACGACCGTCACCGGCCCCGGCGAGATCGCCGGGCTCACCACGGCCTTCAACGCCATGCTGGTGGCCCGTTCCGCCTCCAGCCGGGCGAGTTCCGGCAGGGCCCTGTCCGCGCAGGAGGCCGAGCGTCAACGTCTCGCCCAGGAACTCCACGACGAGGTGGGTCAGACCCTCACCGCCGTACTGCTCCAGCTGAAGCACACGGCCGACCACGCCCCGGACGCGGTGCGCGCCGACCTCCGTCAGGCGCAGGAGACGACCCGGGCCGGCTTGGAGGAGATCCGGCGTATCGGCCGCCGTCTGCGCCCGGGTGTCCTGGAGGAGCTCGGTCTGCACAGCGCCCTGCGCGCGCTGACGACCGAGTTCACGAACTCCCGGCTCAGTGCGACGGCCCATATCGCGCCCGGCCTGCCACCGCTCGACCCGGCCACCGAACTCGTCCTCTACCGCATCGCCCAGGAAGGGCTCACCAACACCGCGCGCCACGCCGGCGCCACACGCGTAGAGGTCCGTCTGCGCCCGCTGCCGGACTCCCGGGTGGTCCTGCTGGTCCGCGACGACGGCCAGGGCATCGGTGGCGCACCCGAGGGGGCCGGCATCAGCGGTATGCGGGAGCGGGCTCTCCTCGTCGGAGCCGACCTCACCATCGGTCAGCTCCCGCGGGGCGGCACCGAGATACGGCTGGACGTGACCGGCGGTACGGCCGGCCACCGACCCCTGGAGATCGTGCGATGACCGCACCGGCCCGCATCCTGCTCGCCGACGATCACGCGCTCGTCCGCCGCGGCGTCCGCCTCATCCTCGACGCCGAACCGGACCTGACCGTGGTGGCCGAGGCGGCCGACGGCGCGGAGGCGCTTGCCAAGGTCCGGGACAGCGACGTCGACCTGGCCATCCTCGACATCGCCATGCCCCGCCTGACCGGTTTGCAGGCCGCCCGTGAGCTCGCCCGGGTCCGTCCCGGGCTGCGCACGCTGATGCTGACGATGTACGACAACGAGCAGTTCTTCTTCGAGGCGCTCAAGTCCGGCGCCTCCGGCTACGTCCCGAAGTCCGTCGCCGACCGTGACCTGGTCGAGGCCTGCCGGGCCGCCCTGCGGGACGAGCCGTTCATCTACCCCGGCGCCGAGTCCGCCCTGATCCGTACCTACCTCGACCGCGCCCGCACCGGCGCCCGGCTGCCCGCGCGCCCCATCACCGAACGTGAGGAGGAGATCCTCAAACTCGTCGCCGAGGGCCACTCCTCCAAGGAGATCGCCCGTCTCCTGGTGATCAGCGTCAAGACGGTCGAACGGCACCGCGCCAACCTGCTCCAGAAACTGGGCCTGCGCGACCGTCTGGAACTCACCCGGTACGCCATCCGCGTCGGTCTCATCGAGCCCTAGGGCATGGCCCCAGGCGGGACACTCCGGGCGGACCTGCCCGGCGCGTGCGACCGTGGCAGTACCGCCACTGCCGTCCAGGAGGCCGCGACATGGGCGAGACGATCAACGCTGACGGTGTCGAAGTCTGGGTCGAGCGCCGGGGCAAGGGGCCCGACGTCCTGCTCATCGCGGGGCTCGGCGACCCGGCCGAGGCCTGGCAGGCGCAACTCGACGGTCTGTCGGACCGCTACCGGCTGACCGCCTTCGACAACCGCGGCGCCGGGCGTACGCGTTCACCCAAGGAGTCCGTCACCGTGGCGCGGATGGCCGACGACGCCGCCGCGCTGCTGCGTGCGCTCGACGTCCCGGCCGCCCACGTCGCCGGATTCTCGGGCGGCAGCTTCATCGCCCAGGAACTGGCGCTCCGTCACCCCGACCTCGTCCGCAGCCTCGTATTGATGAGCACGGTGGCCCGCTCGGACGCCTACTTCCGTTCCATGACGGGCTTCTGGCGCTGGATGGTCGAGAGCGCGCCGAGCGAACGCGCCCTGCTCGAGGCGTTCCTTCCTCTGCGCCCTTCGCCACCCGGGCGGCCGTGCGGTGACACCCGAGGAACCGGAAGAGACACCGACACCGGCGAGCCGCCCCGACCAGCGGGCAGGTACGTGACGCCGGATCGTCGGCCGCCAGCAACGCCGTCGGTCAGGTGTCGTACGGCGCGTCGCCGGGCGCCGGTGCGGCGGAGCCCGTGGCGGCGGTGAGGCGGCGGTAGGCCGCGCGGGCGTGGAGCAGGCGGGCCAGGGCGGTGCCCACGAGGGCGGCGACGAGCAGGCAGGTCAGCCAGAAGGTGTCGCGGTGCGCCACCCAGGTGAGGATGCCGGCGGGCGGGATGGCGAAGCCGTTGAGGAAGAGCCAGCACAGCAGGGCGGTGCCGGGGGCCGCGGTGAAGCGGGCGCACAGGCCCAGCAGGGCGGCGAGCAGGGACAGCACGGCCAGGGCGAGGCCGGGACGGTCGGTGCCGACGACGGAGTTGAGCAGCGCGACCAGCACCAGCGCCCCGCCGCATGCCGCGGCCCACACCAGCGGGGTGGCCACGGGCCGTGGGACAGGTCTGGCACCGCTGCTGACGGACACCCACTCGATCATGCTGACGTTCCCTCCCCATCTCCCCGATGCGGACGGAGACGGGACTCCGGTCCCCCGGCATCGGTGCCGTGGATCCTGGCCCGCCCATTGTCCCAGGCTTCCCGCGACCGTCTTCCCCGCGGTCAACTCCGGGCGCTCGTTAGGGTGTCACCGAACGTCGACCGAGGAAACACCCGAACCAGTCAGGGGGACAGCCGTGGGGGTCACGCGTCTGAGCCGTACGCCGTTGCCGGGCATCGGGGTCCGTTACGACCTCACGACCCGCGAGCAGCGCCGCCTGTCGGTGGTCGCCCACCGGGACGGGGCGCGGACGCTGAACGCCTACCGGCAGGACGATCCGGACGCGTGCGCGCTGTCGGTGCGGATGACCGCGGGCGAGGCCGAGGCCCTCATCGACGCCCTGATGCCGGCGCACCACAGTCCGAACCTGCTGTCCACCACCGAACTGGGCCTGGTGGCCGAGCGGATCGAGCTGTCGTCGCTGTCGCACTGGAACGGGCGGGTCCTGGGCGACACCCGGATGCGGACCGAGACCGGCGTGTCCGTGGTGGCCGCACTACGGCGCGCCGAGGCGATCCCCTCCCCCGGGCCGGACTTCCGGCTGGCCGGCGGCGACATCCTGATCGTGATCGGCACCCGCGAGGGCGTGGACGCGGCCGCCGGCATCCTCGGCCGGGAGTGACGGGCCGCCGCGGAGCGCCGGTTGCCGTCGGCGCGTGGAACGGGTGAGGCGGCGGGCCAGGGGCTCGGTCCAGCGGGCGGCGAGCGGGCCGAGGACGACCAGGATCAGGACGTAGGCCGTGGCCAGCGGACCGATGCGGGGTTCGACGCCGACGGCGAGTCCGGCGATGACGATGGAGAACTCGCCCCGCGCCACCAGGGTGCCACCGGCCCGCCAGCGTCCCTTCGCGGAGATCCCGGCGCGGCGGGCGGCCCAGTAGCCGGTGGCGATCTTCGTGAGGGTGGTGACGGTCGCCAGGGCGAGGGCGGGCAGTAGCACGGGCGGGATGGCCGCGGGGTCGGTGTGCAGGCCGAAGAAGACGAAGAACACCGCGGCGAACAGGTCCCGCAGTGGCGTGAGGAGGTTGCCGGCCCCTTCGGCGACCTCGCCGGACAGGGCGATGCCAACCAGGAACGCCCCCACCGCCGCCGACACTTGGAGCTGCTGGGCGATGCCGGCGACGAGCAGAGTGAGGCCGAAGACGACCAGCAGCAGCATCTCGGCGCTGTCCGAGGAGACGGCACGGCTGATCAGGCGCCCGTGCCGCAGCGCCACGTACAGCACGGCGCCGACCGTGCCGAGGGCGATCAGCAGGGTCACCGCGCCGCCCGCGAGGCTCACCCCGGCCAGCAGGGCGGTGAGGATCGGCAGGTAGACGGCCATGGAGAGGTCCTCCAGGACCAGCACGCCGAGCACGACAGGCGTCTCCCGGTTGCCGAGCCGGCGCAGATCGCCGAGCACCTTGGCGATGACGCCGGACGACGAGATCCAGGTGACACCGGCGAGAGCCACGGCGGCGACCGGCCCCCAGCCCAGCAACAGGGCCATGGCGGCGCCGGGGGCGGCGTTGAGGACGAAGTCGACCGCGCCGGAGGGGTATTGGGTCTTGAGGGTGTCGACCAGTTCGGAGGCGCTGTACTCCAGGCCGAGCAGGAGCAGCAGCAGGATGACGCCGATCTCGGCTCCGGTGGCGACGAACTCCTCGCTGGCCTGGAGAGGGAGGATGCCGCCGTGGCCGAAGGCGAGTCCGGCGAGCAGGTACAGGGGTATGGGCGAGAAGCCCACCCGGCCGGCGAGGCGGCCCAGCAGCCCCAGGACGAGGATGATCGCCCCGAGTTCGATGAGCATGGCAGCGGTGTTGTGCACGGGCGTCGGACCTCCGTGATCGGGTTCGGCGGCGTCTGTGCCTGGTGCGGGTGCAGGCGGCCGGGCTGGAGCTCCGGACGGGCCGTTGGGTGCTGGTGCCGGTACGCGCGCCGTCCCCGGAACCGGTCGGATTCGTGGCGCCGCCCGGCGGGACGGGTGTCGAGGTTCGTGGCCCGGAACCGAGCGCGAGGACTCGGCGGCGGCGCGATGAGGTGGCGCCCCGGCGGCAGGGCGGGGCGGGGCGCTCGTCAGCGCGCGGAGCGCCTGGCCGGGTCGGTGGCGCTGTCGGTATCAGGGACGCCGTCGCGGGCGGCGTTCTCGACGCGGACCGGGACGTCGACGTGCACAGAGACGACTCTGCTCATCCCACGCCCCCCATCACGTCGGCCGGAATTCGGCGACGGCCACCCCAACGACTGGGCGAGCCCTCGCTCAACGGAGCGTAAGGGCTTGGTAAAAGATTCTAGCGCACCCCAACAGCCGATAATCGTACGGACGTTGATTCACCGGCCGGTCGAGGGCGTCAGAGGTACGGCGGAAGACGCCGCTCCGGCCGCGCGCGATGCGGGTCGAGCAACTGCACGGCGATACCGGCGAGGACCAGGCCGGTGGCGATGAGCAGGCCGTCGGGCAGCACGACTCCGGTGATCAGTACGGCCATGGCGGTCAGGAGCATCCACCACGCCCCGGTACGGCGGTACTCACGGGGCTGCGCCGGGCGCCCGGCGCGCAGGGCCTCGGCGAACCGGGGGTCGTCACGTGCGAGCCGTGCTTCGAGAGCGACCAGACGCTCGTCGTCGGGGTGGGACATGGCTCCTCCTTCCCGGAGACCGTCACCGTCCAGGGGCGGTTGAGAGACGGTGGGCTGCTGGGGCCATGGGTGGCTTCTCCGACGCCGGGCGTCGTGCACAAGGTCGGGCAGGCTGTCGGCTTACCACGCGTCTGCCGGTCGGGGGCGCCTCGCCGCTCCCGCCCACTCCCGCCACTGCGCCCACAAGTCATCCTTCCTGGCGGCGCACCCGCACAAACGCTCGACGAAGGACCTGCACGAACCCTGCCGACGGCACCCGTGGCTCCGTCACCCAGCCGAAGACGCGCTGAACGGCGGGCGCGCACAGTACGGTCATGACGGCCACGGCGAGCAGCGTGACGGTGATCTCGCCGACGGGCTGCCGGATCCAGGCGGGCTCGTACCAGTCCCCGTACTTGGCGGCCTGGGCGACGAAACCGTGCAGCAGGAAGCCGGACAGCGTGCCGGCGCCCAGCACGGTGAACCATGTCCGGCGCCCGGGCACCCAGGCGAGGAAGCAGGCGACCAGGGTGACGGAGCAGCCGAAGGCGGCCAGGGTCATCACGGGGCCGTACCAGGCCGGCGCGGCCAGTTCCTCGGCGCTCTCGCTGTGGAAGAACCAGGCGTAGTTCATCCACGAGACCGCCCAGTACGCGACGGCGAGGGCGCAGACGACGACCGGTACGGCCAGGACGCGCGCCGCGCGGCGGCGGACCAGCCGGAAGTGCTCCGGCCGCAGCAGCAGCCCCAGCACGAAGTACGGCAGGAACTGCAGGACCCGTTGCAGACCGAGGTCGTCGCCGATGGAGGGCGAGAGCGTGGCGAGCATGGCGACGGCGAGCGCGAGCGGCAGCGGCCACCTCACGAGCCGCCAGACCGGCGACGTCAGCCGCCAGATGAACAGGGCCGCCAGGAACCAGGTCAGGTACAGCGGGTCCAGCAGGCTGATCGGCCGGTCGGGGTCCTCGCTGGTCCACCGCGTGAAGAGGGTGTACGCCACCTCGAAGACCACATAGGGAACCGCCACCCGCTTCAGCAGGCGTCCGAGCCCCCGGCGGTGCGCCTCGAAGCCGCGCGAGAAGTAGCCCGAGATCACCGCGAACAACGGCATGTGGAAGGCGTACACGAGCATGTACAGCGCGGTGACGGTCCGGCTGCCGTCCCGCAGCGGCTCCCAGGCGTGGCCCGCCGCCACCAGCAGGATCGCCAGGTACTTGGCGTTGTCGAGAAACGGGTCCCGCTGCTCGGCCCGTCTCTCACCCGCCCCCGCGGACGACAGCGGCTGCTGCTGTCGTTCCGGTGCGCGTGTGACAGTGGTTACGGGTGTGGCGTCAGCGGACATCGCCAGCACCCTAAGCACATGTCCCGGTGCCGGTTCAACCGTGCCGATGACCAACGCACACGTATGAGCCACTCCGTGCGGGGCGCGCACGGAGTGGCTCGCCGGTCACGCGGTGGCCGGAGCGGGGCCGCCGACCAGTTCCGAGAGCACGTCCTCCATCGTCACGAACCCGATCACCTTGCCGCCCTCGCCCAGCACGCCCGCGAGATGGCTGCCCTCGGCGCGCAGGGCGGTGAGGGTGTCGTCGAGCGGGGTGTCGATACGGACCCGGGTCACCGGTCGCAGGGCGCCCGCCGGGAACGGCCGATCGCGGTCGGCGACGCCGAGGGTGTCCTTGATGTGCAGATAGCCGAGCAGGGCGCCCTCCTCACCGGTGACCGGGAAACGGGAGTAGCCCGCTTCGGCGGCCACGCGCTCCAGACCGGCCGGGGTGACGGTGTGGTCGACGGTGCGCATGCGCCGCGCCGGGACGAGGATCTCGCCCACCGGCCGGGTGCCGAGCTCCAGGGCGTCCCGCAGGCGCTCGCCGTCGGCCGGGGTCAGCAGCCCGGCCTCGCCGGACTCGACGACCATGCGCGCCAGCTGGTCGTCGGTGAAGACGGCCTCCACCTCGTCCTTCGGCTCGACGCGCAACAGCTTCAGCAGGGCGTTGGCGAAGGCGTTGATGCCGAACACGAAGGGCCGCAGGGCCCGGGTGAGCGCCACCAGGGGCGGGCCGAGCAGCAGGGCGCTGGTGACCGGGGCGGCGAGGGCGATGTTCTTCGGCACCATCTCGCCGATCAGCATGTGCAGATACGTCGCGACGGCCAGCGCGATCACGAACGCGACCGGGTGCACCAGGGCGTGCGGCAGGTTGACGGCCTCGAAGCCGGGCTCCAGCAGACGCGCGATGGCCGGTTCGGCGACCGCGCCGAGGACCAGCGAGGAGACGGTGATACCGAGTTGGGCGGTGGCCATCATCGCGGACAGGTGCTCCAGGGCCCACAGGGTCATCCTCGCCCGCTTGTCGCCCTCGCGGGCGCGGGGTTCGATCTGGCTGCGGCGCACGGAGACCAGGGCGAACTCGGCGCCGACGAAGAAGGCGTTGGTCAGCAGGGTCAGGGCGCCGATGGCGAGTTGCAGGGCGGTCATCGGGCGTCCTCCGCGGGTTCGGCGGACCGTGCGGGGGCCGGTTCGGTGATGCGGACGCGGTCGGCGCGGTGGTGGTCGACGTCGAGGACGTCGAGCTGCCAGCCGTCCAGGTCGAGCAGGTCGCCCTTGGCGGGGATGCGGGCCAGGCGGGTGGCGATCAGTCCGGCGACCGTCTCGTACGGGCCGTCCGGCGCGGCCAGTCCTATCGCGGCGAGTTCGTCGAGGCGTACGCCGCCGTCCGCCTCCCACACCGCGCGTCCGTCGTGGGTCGCCGGCGCGGGTTGCAGGTCGGGGGCCTCGACGGGGTCGTGCTCGTCGCGGACCTCGCCGACCACCTCCTCCACGATGTCCTCCATCGTGGCCACGCCCGCCGTGCCGCCGTACTCGTCGATGACGACGGCCATGGTGCGGGTGGCCCGCAGGCGCTCCAGCAGCCGGTCGGCGGTGAGGCTGTCCGGGACGAGGAGGGGTTCGGTGGCCAGGTCGGTGACCGGTGTGAGGAGCCGCCGCTCGGGGTCCAGGGCGAGGACGTCGCGGATGTGGACGGTGCCGATGACCTCGTCGAGGCTGTCGCGGTAGACGGGGAAGCGGGACAGGCCGGTGGCGTGGGTGAGGTTGGCCGCGTCGGCGGCCGTCGCGTGCGCTTCGAGCGCCTTGACGTCGACCCGGGGGGTCATCACGTTCTGTGCGGTCAGCTCGCTCAGGTGCAGGGCGCGGACGAACAGCTCGGCGGAGTCGGGCTCCAGGGCGCCTTGGGCCGCCGAGTGACGGGCGAGCGCGACGAGTTCCTCGGGGCTGCGGGCGGAGTCCAGTTCCTCGGCGGGCTCCAGGCCGAAGCGGCGTACGACACGGTTCGCGGTGTTGTTCAGATGGTGGATGAACGGGCCGAAGGCGGCCGTGAAGCCGCGCTGCGGGCCCGCCACGACCTTCGCGACCGCGAGCGGCCGGGAGATCGCCCAGTTCTTCGGCACCAGCTCTCCGATCACCATCAGCACGACGGTGGAGACGACCACGCCCAGCACGGTCGCCACGGACGAGGCGGCCCCGCCCAGGCCGAGCGCCCGGAGCGGGCCGCCGAGCAGGGCCGCGAGCGACGGTTCGGCGAGCATGCCGATCACCAGGGAGGTGACGGTGATGCCGAGCTGGGCTCCGGAGAGCTGGAAGGTCAGCCGGCGCACGGCCTTCAGCGCGCCCTCGGCGCCGCGCTCGCCGGCCTCTGCGGCACGCTCCAGCTCACCACGTTCGACGGTGGTCAGCGAGAACTCGGCCGCGACGAACACGGCGCAGGCCACAGTGAGCAGGAGGGCCAGCAGGAGCAGCAGGACCTCGGTCACCGTGCCACCCCCGTTCCCTCGTGCGCGTACGGCGGGCGGGGTGTGGCACGGCTGGTACTGGGAGGCTCACCCATCGCGGGCTCGTGTCTCCTTCTCGGTCGGACGGACATCTCGGTTCGGCAGGGCCTCTCGGTTCTGGACCGCGCAGGGCGCCGGCCCTCCGGCAGGCCCGACCACCCTATGCTTCTACTCGCTTGTAGAGAACGATCCGGCGCTCCCGGTTGTTCCCACGAATACACACGTACGCACGTGAAGGAGTGAACGCCACGATGGTGTTCAAACGACTGCTCGGCTCGCTCGGTGTGGGCGGCCCCACGGTGGACACGGTCCTCGACCCGGGCCCCGTCCGCCCCGGCGGTTCGCTCACCGGTCAGGTCCGACTCAGGGGCGGCGACGCCGACTTCGACATCGAGCAGATCACCCTGGAACTGGTGGCGCGGGTCGAGGCCGAGCACGAGGAGGGCGAGAGCGAGGGCGCCGTCACCTTCGAACGGTTCACGGTCGGCGGCGCTTTACGGCTCGCCGAGGGCGAGGAGCGCTCCGTCGCGTTCAGCGTGCCGCTGCCCTGGGAGACCCCGATCACTGAGCTGTACGGCCAGCCCTTGGGAGTCGTCCTCGGTGTGCGCACCGAGCTGTCCGTGGCCGGCGCGAAGGACAAGGGTGACCTCGACCCGCTGACCGTCGGTCCCCTGCCCGTCCAGGAGGCGGTCCTGGAGGCGCTCGGGCAGCTGGACTTCGGGTTCAGGTCCGCCGACCTGGAGTACGGCCGCATCGCGGGCACCGGGCAGCAGCTGCCCTTCTACCAGGAGATCGAGATCACCCCGTCACCCCGGTACGCGCACCAGGTGAACGAGATCGAGGTGACCTTCCTCGCGAACCCGGCCGGCGTGGAGGTGGTTCTGGAGGCCGACAAGCGCGGCGGCCTCCTCTCCCCCGGCCACGACACCCTCACCCGCTTCACCGTCGGCCACCACGACTCCCGCGACTGGAACGCGGAAGTCGACGGCTGGATCAGGCAGTTGACGGAGCAGCGGGCGGCCTACGGCTCTCAGGACGCGTACGGACACGCCCATGACGACCACCACCACGAGGGGCACGGCTCCGGCCCCGGCATGGGCGGCGCCGTCGCCGCGGGCGCGGCCGGGCTCGCGGTCGGTGTCGTCGGCGGCATGGTGGCGGCCGAGGTCGTGGACGAGGTCGGGGACTTCTTCGAGGGCGAGGAGGAGGACGAGGAGGGCTGAGCCGACACCTGGTAACTTCTACAGTGCTGTAGAAGTCAACGACGTATGGAGCCCTCATGGCCCTGTGGGACCGCATCAAGGAGTCCGCATCGACGATGCAGACCCAGCTGGTGGCGAAGAAGAACGACCTCAAGAGCGGCGCCTTCCGCGACGCGAGCATGGCGATGTGCGCGCTGGTCGCCGCGGCCGACGGCACCGTCGACCCCTCCGAGCGGCAGCGCGTGGCCCAACTGATCGCCACCAACGAGGTGTTGCAGAACTTCTCCGCCGACGATCTGCGCCGCCGGTTCGAGGAGAACCTGAACCGGCTCACCACCGACTTCGACTTCGGCAAGGTGAGCGTGCTGCAGGAGATCGCCAAGGCGAAGAAGAAGCCCGCCGAGGCGCGTGCCGTGATCCAGATCGGCATCGTCATCGGCGGCGCGGACGGCGACTTCGACAAGGACGAGCAGGCGGTGGTCCGCGAGGCGTGCTACGCGCTGGACCTGCCGCCGCACGAGTTCGACCTCTGATCGGCCGCCCTCCATACTCGGCCGAGCCTGTGCCGGGCGGACGCGACTCGCGTCCGCCCTGCGCGGTGGGTCAGCGGACGTCGTCGGGGTCGAGGTCTTTGCCGAGGACCAGGGTGACCACGCCCGCCGCGGCGTCCGACGCCGGCGTGGCCCGCACGCCGGGCAACCGGGCGGCCAGCGCCTCGGCCTGCTTCTCCAGGCCTGCCGGGTACGTCACCGTCGTCCTGTCGGTGTCCTGCGGGGCGTTGCCCGTGCCGGCGACGGTGACGCCTGCCCTGCCCAGCTTCTCGGCGACCGTGGCGGCCCGGCCCGAGACCCCTGTGCCGTTGAGGACCCGGACGCGCACGGAGGAGGCGTACACAGGGCTCTCCGCGTCGGCCTCCAGCCGCTTCTTGTCGATCTCCTTGTCCTTGGCCAGGGCGGTGAACAGGTCGGTGGCCTGCGGGTACTGCCAGACGACGTTGGCCCTGTCGGTGGGCACGTCGGCCTCGCGCGGGTAGTTGGGCACGGTGAGGAAGCTCAGCCGGTCGCTCGGAATGCCCTTGAGCTCGGAGGCGAGTGCGTACAGCGGTTTGATGCCGGCCAGGTCCGGGTCCGTGGTCAGGGACTTGGTGGCGGACCCCAGGAAGCCGTACAGCGCCTTGGGGTTGGTCAGTTTGTCCTGCGCCTTCTCGGCCAGGGCGTTCATGAACTCCTGCTGGCGTCCGATGCGTCCGATGTCGGAGTTGTCGCCGACGCCGTAGCGGACCCGTACGTAGCCGAGGGCCTTCTCGCCCTCGACGGTCTGGCAGCCGGCCTCCATGTCGAGGCGGGCCTTCTTGGAGCGGATGGCCTGCTCGGGGCAGACCTCGATGCCGTCCAGGGCGTCGACCATGCCCTTGAAGCCCTGGAAGTCGACGGACATGAAGTGGTCTATGCGCAGGCCCGTGTTGGCCTCGACCGTCTTGATGGAGCAGGCGGCGGCCCCGGCGACCTCACCGCTGCTGCCGCCGAGCGCGAACGCCTCGTTGATCTTGGCGTGGTGCAGTGTGGAGTCGCTCCCGTCGCCCTTGTCGCAGGCCGGTATCTCCACCCACGAGTCACGCGGGAACGACACGACCGCGGCCCACTTCCGGTTCGCGGGGACGTGCAGCACCATCAGCGTGTCCGACTGCATGGTGTCCAGGTCCTTGCCGTACTCGGCGTTGGCGCCGTCGCGGCTGTCCGAGCCGACGACCAGGATGTTCTTCGAGCCCGGACTGAGGTTCTCGGGGCGGTCGCCGCCGATCTTGTCGTCGACGTCGGCGGACCTGATGTTGTTGTCGAGGTCGTTGTAGACCCAGGCGCCCACCCCGGCGACACCGAGGACGACCACCGAGGTCACGCCTCCACCCCAGGCCAGGATCCGCCCCCGCCGCGTCAGCCTGGTCCGCCCCGCGCCACCACTCGACGTACGTCGCCGCCGCCCTGTTCCACTCATCCGCGCCCCCTCTGTAGATGTACGTCGTAGACATGCGTCCGTCGTTGTACGGCCGAAAGGCCCCGGCCCCCTCACCATCAACAGACGACGATCTTCGCAACATCCGTTGCCCGAACCGCAGGAATTTCTCGCGCCCGCGGTCCGCGCACCCCGCGCAGCGGCTCAGAGGGGCGTCGCCGCCCGCAGGATCAGGACCATCGTCACCGCCGAGTTCGCCGACGACATCGCCGAGACCGCCGTCCCCGCCGCCGCGCACCACGCCGCCAGACCCACCGAGGTGAACAGCGACGGCCAGCGCCGTGCCGACGGAGCGGGGCCGAGCAGGGCGGCCACGCGGCGGGGTACCGGCCCGGGCGCGGCGAAACCCGCGAGCGTCGCGACCGGAGTACCCCGCGACACCAGCGCCGCCTTGCCGATCGCGCACGCCACCGCCCTTCGGCTGCCGACGGCCCGGGCGGCCTCTTCGTCGGCCCATCGCTCGGTGGTGTACGACACGGCCGTGCGCAGCGGGCGCAGGAACGGGTTGGCCCGCGCGGCCAGTTGGACGGTGAGCAGGAAGCGGTGGTGCCGCGCGGTCAGATGGGCGCGCTCGTGCGCGAACAGCGCTCGGCGTTCGGCGGGTTCGAGGCCCTCCAGCAGGGCTGTGGTCACGACCACGCGGTCCCGGCGGCCACCTGGCAGCGCGTACGCGTACGGCACCTCGTCGGGGAGCACGGCGACGCCGGTCGCCGGCAGGCCGGCCAGCGCCCGGTGGGCCCGTCGGCGCACCCGGCCGTGCCGCCACAGGGTCCGCCCGCAGGCCGCGACCACCGCGCACAGCGCCGGAATCGCCGCCTTGCCGACGACCTCGTCGAACGGCACCGCGGCCCGCACCTCGGGGTCGGACCAGCCGTCGGGCAGCGGGTTCCCGGGCAGTTGGGCGGTGCCCACCACCATCACCAGCCCCAGGCACACCGTGCTGCACAGCGCCATCACCGCGGCCACCGCGGTGAGCAGCCGCGTCGCGGTGCGGGGATGCAGGTGCTGTTCGGCAAGGCGTGCGATCGGCCATGCCGTCAACGGCAGGACGAGCGGCAGAAAGACGAAGACCCCCATGTGGTGTCAGGCTTCCCCTTCGCTCCCGGACCCATCCAGCAGCTCACGCAGCAGCCGCTCGTCGTCCGGTCCGAGGCCGGTGACAAAGCTGGCCAGGACGGCCTCCCGGTCGCTCTCGCCGTCCAGCACCTTGCGCATCCTGTGCGCCGCGAGGCCCGCCTGGTCCGAGGCGGACGTCCACGCGAAGGACCGGCCCGCGCGCTCCCGGGTCACCGCGCCCTTGGCCAGCAGACGGGTCAGGATCGTGATCACCGTCGTATAGGCGAGGTCGCCGCCGAGGCGCTCCTGCACCCAGCCGGCCGTCGCCGGGCCGTCCGCCTCCCGCAGCGCCGACAGGACCAGCCCCTCCAGCTCGCCCTGTCCCCGGCGTCCGGAACGCTGCCGGTGATCCGTCATGCCCTGTCTCCCTCCGCTGACCTGTGTGTCATGTGCGATAAATCGAGCGGTACAGAGGCTATACGCCATTCTATCTACAGTGCTGTAGATTTCAGGGTGCCACTCACCAGAAGGACAGGACCCACATGTTCGGACTGAGCGAACTCGCGATCATCCTCCTCGTCGTCATAGCCGTCCTCTGCGCGAAGAAGCTGCCCGAACTGACGCGCTCGGCGGGCAAGTCGGCGCGCATCCTCAAGGCCGAGGCCCGGGCAATGAAGGACGAGGACGATCCGGCGGAGCCCCGGGTAATTCAGGGGGAGACCGTCAACCCGGACGACCCGAAGCCCCAGGGCACTCAGCAGCACCCACAGTGACCGGCGGAGCCCGCACCCCGGACTCTCCCACCCCGCATCCACGCCGTCCGGATTCGTCTCTTTGATCACCCGTTCCGTCGTTGAGGTGAAAAAGCAGGCGGAATGGGCGAGTTCACGGCCCCAGCCCTACCGTGATCATTGTGCCTTCCGAAGTGCGTGACCAGTCGCTGACCACCGGTTTCCCACTCCCGCCACGTTCCGCACCAGGGCTGACTTCCGCGATACCCGGCAGCGGTCACCGTTCGATGTGACCACCTGTTCGCTCGCTCACGCAGGGTTACGGAATTGGGGTGTGGGGATGGTGGGGGACTCGTCCGCCGCGGACGCGTTCGCGATCGTGGGACTGGGGTGCCGGCTGCCCGGCGGGATCGTGGATCTGGCCGGGTTGTGGGAGGCGCTGGAGGCCGGGCGCGATCTGGTCGGTGAGGTCCCTGCGGACCGGTTCGAGGCCGCGCGGTTCGTCGACACGGAGATGGCGAGGCCGGGGAAGTCGTACACCGCCCGAGGCGGGTTCCTGACGGACCTCGCGGAGTTCGACGCGGACTACTTCGGGATCTCGCCGCGGGAGGCGGCGCAGATGGACCCGCAGCACCGGCTGCTGCTGGAGACCGCCGTCGAGGCGCTGGACGACGCGGGGATCGAACCCGCGACACTGGCGGGCTCCGACACCTGCGTGTTCATCGGCATCTCGGACTTCTCCTACGCCGGGCTCCAGATGTCCAAGCCCCGGCGGATGAACGCCTACTCCATGGCGGGCGGCGCCCATTCGATCGCCGCGAACCGGCTGTCGCACTTCTTCGACCTGCGCGGGCCGAGCATGGTGATCGACACCGCCTGCTCGTCGTCGCTGGTGGCCGTGGAACGCGCCTGCCGGGAACTGGCGTCGGGCGGCAGCCGGGTGGCGCTCGCGGGCGGGGTCAACGTGCTGCTCAACCCGAACGGCTTCGTCGGGTTCAGCCAGGCGTCGATGCTGTCGAAGCGGGGCCGCTGCGCGGCGTTCTCGGCGGACGCGGACGGGTTCGTCAGGGCCGAGGGCGCGGGTGTGGTCGTACTGAAGCCGCTGCCCGACGCCGTGGCCGACGGGGACCGGATCCAGGGTGTGATCGCCGCGTCCGGCAGCAACTGCGACGGGCGCACGGCCGGGCTGTCCCTGCCGAGCGCGCGGGCGCAGGAGGAACTGCTGCGGCGGGTGTACGAGCGGGCGGGGATCGCGCCCGACGAGGTGGTGTACGTGGAGGCGCACGGCACCGGCACCCAGGCGGGCGATCCGGCCGAGTGCGCCGCGCTGGGCCGGGCGCTCGGCGTGGCGCGGACGGTGGGGCCGCTGCCGATCGGCTCGGTGAAGTCCAACGTGGGTCATCTGGAGCCGGCGTCGGGCATGGCGGGGCTGTTCAAGGCCCTCGCGGTGCTGCGGTACGGCACGATCCCCGCCTCCCTGCACCTGGAGCTGCTCAACCCCGGCATCGACTTCGCCGGGCTGGGGCTGGAGCCGGTCGAGCGGGCGCGTCCGCTTGCGGCCGCGGTGGGACGGCGGTTCGTGGGCGTCAACTCCTTCGGGTTCGGCGGGGCCAACGCCCATGTCGTCGTCGGCCCGGCGCCTGCCTCCGGGCCCCGGGCCCGGGTCGAGGCGGCGGCCGAATTGCCGGTGATCGCCTCCGGTCGCACCCCGCGGGCGGCCGAGGAGGCGGCCCGGCGGCTGGCCGTCCGGCTGACGACCGCCACGTCCGAGGATCCGTCGGAGTTCTACGACATCGCGGCCACCGCCGGCCTGCGCCGGGCCAGGCACCGTCACCGCAAGGTGGCGCTGGCCTCGACGGCACGCGAAGCCGCGCGGATCCTTTCCGGCGAACAGGTGACGGGCGAGGCCACGACAGGTGAGGCGGTCGAGCGCGGCCGGGTCGCGCTGGTCTTCGCGGGCAACGGCTCGCAGTGGGCCGGGATGGCCGCCGACCTGCTGGACGATCCGGTGTTCCGGGCCGAAGTGGACGCGGTCGACGCCGCGTGGGCGCCCCGGCTCGGCTGGTCGGTCGCCGCGGCGCTGCGACGGGCCGCGGACGAGTGGGGGCTGGAGGCCACCGAGGTGGCGCAGCCGCTGCTGTTCGCGGTGCAGGCCGGGATCACGGCGGTGCTGCGGGAGCGGGGCGTGCGGTGGGCGGTCGCGCTCGGGCACAGCGTCGGGGAGGTCGCGGCCGCGTACGCCGTCGGCGCGCTGACGCTTCAGGAGGCGGCCCGGGTGGTCGTGGAGCGCGGCCGGGCCCAGGCCGTGACGGCCGGTCAGGGCCGGATGGCCGCGGTCGGGATGTCGTCGGCCGAGGCGGAGAAGGTCCTGTCGGCGTACCCGCGCCTGGTCGTGGCCGCCGTGAACAGCGGCAGGGACGTGACGCTCGCCGGTCCGGTGGACCAACTCAAGGCGCTGGGCGACGAGTTGGCGGCCCGGGAGGTGTTCTTCCGGCTGATGGACCTCGACTACGCCTTCCACAGCCCGGTCATGGAACGGGTCCGGGCCCCACTGGCCGCCGGTCTCGACGGGTTGGAGCCGCGCGGCGACACCGACGCCCTGATCTCCACGGTCACCGGTGGCCCGGTACCCGACTCCGGCCTGGACGGCGACTACTGGTGGCGCAACGTCCGCGAGCCGGTCCGGTTCGCCGCCGCCGTCCGGCACGCCCTGGACACGGGCGTCGACGTGCTGCTGGAGGTCGGCCCGCATCCCGTGCTGCGGACGTATCTGCGCCGGATCGCCACCGGACCCGACCGGATCGCCGTCCTCGCCACCCTGCGCCGCGACATGACGGGGCCGGTCGCGCTGCGCCGGTCAATCGAGGCCCTGATCGCCGCCGGGGCGGAGACGGACTGGACACGCTGGTTCCCCCGTCCCGCCCGGGTGGCGGAGCTCCCCGCGTACCCGTGGCAGCGGGAACGGCACTGGAGCGGCACCCCGCAGCAGTGGGTCATCAGCAGCGGGACGGGACGGCTGGACCACCCCCTGCTGGGCGAGCGGCTGCCGACGGCCGAGCCCGCCTGGGAGGGGCCCGTCGAACCGGCGCTGGTGCCCTGGCTGGTCGACCACAAGGTGGCCGGATCCGTGCTGTTCCCCGCGACCGGGTACGTCGAGATGGCCCTGGCCGCCGGGCGACGGGTGCTGGACGGGCCGGTGGAGCTGACCTGGCTGGAGGTGAGCCGCCCGCTGGTGGTGCCGTGGAGCAGGGCCGGGGACGTCCGCATGCAGCTCGCGTTCTCGTCCGACGACGGCAGGGTCTCCGTCACCAGCACCGAGGCCGTGGACGGCGCCGAAGCCGACGGCACCCAGCCCCGGCCGCACGCCCGGTGCCGGGTCCGTGAGCTGATCGGCCGCGCGCCCGTGCGGGTCGACGCGGCCGGGGTGCGCGCCCGCTGCACGCGCCGGGTCGACATCGAGGCCCTGTACCGCGAACTGGCCGCGAGCGGCCTGGACTACGGTCCCGCGTTCCGGCAGCTCGTGCGGCTGCACCTCGGGAAGGCGGAGGTGCTGGCCGCCTACCGCCACACCACGGACACGTCCGGCACCGCCCCGTACGTGGCGCATCCGGCGCTGCTCGACGGTGCCCTCCAGGCGTGCGTGCCGCTCGCAGCCGCCCGCGCGGACGCCGGGGAGGCCTGGCTGCCGGCCTCGATCGGAGCCGTACGCGTGTGGCGGAGCCCGTCCCCGACCGGGCTGATCCATGTCCGTGACCGCACGCGCGGCGCCGTCGAACTCCGCTTCGACATCTGCGTCACCGACCCGGACGGCAGCGTCACCGTCGAACTGGACGGGGTGCGGATGCGGCGCCTGCCCGGCCCTGCCGACCGGGCGCCGAAGCGGTACGAGACCGTGTTGCGTGCCGCGCCGCGTCTCCGTCGGCCGGCCGCGCCCTCACCACTGCCCGGCAACCAGGACCTCGCCGACGCCGTCGCGGGCAGCGTCGACGCGGCGCGGGCCGACGCGCGTTCCGTACGGTCCGGCGACTTCCTGGTCCGGCTCAAGGAGGTCACCGCCCATGTGGCCGCGGCGGCCTTCGCGGACCTGCTGCCCGCAGGAGTGGCCGAGTTCACGCCCGCCGACCTGGTGCGAGAGGGCATGCTCCCCGGACACGACCGGTCGGCGCGGGCCCTGCTCCGGCTGATGACCCGGCACGGCCTGGCCGCCCTCGGCCAGGTTGGCAACTGGCGGTTGACCGGTACGGCCAGCCCGGCGCCCCTGCTGTGCCGGCTGCCGCTGGACTTCCCGGCCGCCAGTGCCGAAGTGCAGTTGGCGGTCCGCCAGTTGACGCATCTGCCGGACGTGCTGCGCGGCGCCCAGGACGCCCTGCATCTGCTCACCGACCAGGGCTCACGCGAGGCGCTGGAGCAGTTCTACGACCTCTCGCCGACCTGCCGGGGCCGTAACGGGATCCTCGCCGCGCTCATGGCGGAGGTCGTGCGGGCCTGGCCCGAGGACCGGCCGCTGCGGATCCTGGAGATCGGCGCGGGCACGGGCGGCACCACCGCCGCCCTGCTCCCGCTGCTGCCGCCGGAACGCGCCGTCTACCACTTCACCGACGTCTCAGCGGGCTTCTTCGCCCGCGCCCGGCACCGCTTCGGCGACCACCCCTTCGTCGACTACCGCCCGCTCGACCTGAACACCGACCCCGGCGAGCAGGGCTTCCCCGACGGCGCCTACGACCTGGTCGTCGCGGCCAACTCGCTGCACACCGCGGCCGATCTGCGCGCGGCCCTGCGCCGGGTGCGAGGGCTGTTGGCGCCCGGCGGCCGGCTGTTCGCCTTCGAGACGCACGACACGGACTATCTGCTGCCGTTCTTCGGCCTGCTGGACAGCTTCTTCAGTCAGGACGACGAGGAGCGGCCGGACTCACCCTTGCTGCTCCCGGAGCAGTGGTCCGAGGTGCTGAACGCGGGCGGCCTCACGGACGTCGTCTGCCTCGGTGCCGCCATCGAGTCGGCCGACGAGACCGCCTCGGTGCTGCTCGCCTCGGCACCCGTGTACCGGACCGCCCGGCCCGTGGTGGCCGGACCCGAGGACGGCACCCGGTGGATCGTGGCCACCGAGAGCGGACCGGAGACGGAGCCGGCCGAGCACCTCGCGGCACTGCTGACCGGCGGCGGAACGCGGTCCGTGCCGGTACTGCCCGCGCGGGTCGACGCGGCGGCCTGGACCTCGGTGCTCGCCGGGGACGGTGACCCGACGGTCGTGCTCATCCTCGGTGAGTCGCCCACCGACCCCGAGCCCGTGCTCGACCAGGCCGTGCGCCGTGCGGCCGTCCTGCGCTCGCTGGCCGCCGCCTGCCGGGACCTCCCCGAGGGCAGCCGACCCGCGCTGTGGCTGGTGACCCGGCCCAGCGGCGCGCTGCCCGCCCCCGAACGGGCCGCCCAACCGCAGGACGCCGCCGTCTGGGGCATGGCCCGCACCCTGGCCAACGAAAACCCGGGCCTGCGGGTGACCCGGCTGTCGCTGGAGCGCCTCGGCGACCCCGCGGCCGACGCGCACCGGCTGGCCCTCGAACTGCTGGAATCCGTCGCCCCGTCCGCCGACGACACCGGCGCGGCGGGACGTGAGGACGAGATCGTGCTCACCTCGGGCGGCCGATTCGTCCCCCGGGAACGAGAACTCCCCTGCGGTGAGCACACCGTGCCGAGCGGGGACGAGCCCTTCGCCCTGGAGATCGGCGCTCCCGGGCTGTCGTACGAGCCGGTCTGGACGCGGACCGGGCCCCTCGCCCCCGGGGTGGGCGAAGTGGTGATCGCGGTGCGCGCCGCCGCCCTCAACTACCGGGACATCATGCAGGCGACCGGGCTGCTGCCGCCGGAGGCCACCGAAGCCGGGCCCAGCGAGAAGGGTCCCGGGTTCGAATGCGCCGGGGTCGTCACGGCCGTGGGGGAAGGCGTGCACGGTCTGGCCGTCGGCGACCGGGTGTGCGCGGTCGTGCCGGGCTGTCTGGCCTCGCACACGGTGGCGCCCGCGTCAGCCGTGGTGCGGGTGCCCGACGGTCTCGGTCTCGCGGCGGCCGCGACGCTGCCGGTGGCCTTCCTGACGGTCCACTACGCGCTGCGCGACCTGGCCCGGCTGGCGGCCGGGGAGACGGTACTGGTGCACGGCGCCGCCGGCGGGGTCGGGCTGGCGGCGATCCAGTACGCCCGCCTGGTGGGTGCCACGGTGATCGCCACCGCGGGCACCCCGGCCAAGCGCGACCTCCTGCGGGCCCTGGGCGTCGCGCACGTACTGGACTCCCGCACCCTGGACTTCGCCGGTCAGGCGCTGCGGATCACCGGCGGGCGCGGGGTCGACGTGGTCGTCAACTCGCTGGCCGGGCAGGCCATCGACCGGGGCCTGGAGATCCTGCGGCCCGGCGGCCGGTTCGTGGAGCTCGGCAAGCGGGACATCTACGCCGACAAGCCGCTGCTCATGCGGCCGTTCAGCCGTAACATCGCGTTCTTCGGCGTCGACGTCACCGCTTTGCTGAACCACGAGGCCGGACTCGTGGCCGGACGGCGGCTGCTCGCCGAGATCGCCGTGCGGGTGGCGGACGGCCGCTACCGGCCGCTGCCGCACACGGTGTTCCCGGCGGCCCGGGTCAAGGAGGCGTTCGCGCTCCTTCAGCACTCGCGGCACGTCGGGAAGGTCGTCGTCAGCCTAGACCCGAAGGACGGCCCGGTTCCCGTCCGCACCCGGCCCGAGCCGCCCGCACTCGACCCCGACGGCAGCTACCTGGTCACGGGCGGGCTCAGCGGGTTCGGCGCCGCCACCGCCCGCCGGCTCGCCGAGCGCGGGGCCCGCCGTCTCGCCCTGGTCTCCCGGCGCGGTGCCGACGGTCCCGAAGCGGCCGCCGTGCTGGCCGACCTGGCCGAACAGGGTGTGACGGCCACGCCGTACGCCGCCGATGTCACCGACGCCGACGCGATGGCCGAGGTGATCGGCCGTGTCGACGCCACCGGGCATCCGCTCGCGGGAGTCGTCCACGCGGCGATGACTCTGGACGACGCGCCGCTCACCGAACTGACCGACGAACGGATCCGGGCGGTCCTGGCCCCCAAGGTGGCCGGCGCGGTGGTCCTCGACGCGCTGACCCGGGAGCGCGACCTGGGCCTGTTCTGGCTGTACTCCTCGTTCTCCGCGTCCGTCGGGAACATCAAGCAGTCCGCCTACGTGGGCGCAAACCTGTTCGCCGAAGCGCTGGCCCGACGACGGCACGGTGCCGGGCGGCCGACGCTCGCCGTCGCGTGGGGCGCCCTCGGGGACCACGGCCACATCGTCCGCGAGGGCCTGGCGCCGGCCATGGAGGCCCTCGGGACCGCGCCGGTCGGCTCCCGCGAGGCGCTGGACGCCCTGGAGACGCTGGCGTCGTGCGATGCCCCCGTCGCCGGTGTCGGCCGCTACGACTGGTCCCGGCTGCGCACCCTGCTGCCCACCCTGGCGGCACCCCGCTTCGCGGCCCTGCTGCCCGCCGACGGTGAACTCGGCCGACACTCCCGGCAGGACCTCGTGGCCGCCCTGGCCGGACTCGCCGCGGACGAGGCGCTCCACGCCGTAAGCGCCACACTCGCCGAACTGCTGGCCCGGATCCTCCAGACCGACGTCACCCGCCTGGATCCACGACAGCCGCTGCAGGACCACGGCGTCGACTCCCTGATGGCCGCCGAACTGCTCACCAGGCTGCGGCAACGCCTCGACGTCGAGATCCCGCCCATGGAACTCCTCCAGGGCGGCATCACCCTCACCGACCTCGCCCGCCATGTGCTGCTGCGCCTCGGCGTCCGCACCACCGACACCGCCAACGGCTGAAAGAGAGGCCTGCCATGGTGACCTGTCAGAAGACCGACGGCCCGGCGACGGACCGCGCCGACGGCATGCTCAGCTTCGGCCCGCTCGTCGGCGGCGCCACCGTCCCCGACCCCACCGACTGGGTCTACGCGATCCGCGCGAGCGCGCTCATCGACGATCCCGTCGGCGCCACCTGCTACCGCAACGCGCTCAACAGCGGGCGTATGACCCCTGACGCCCACCCCGAGACGATCCTGGGGCGCTGCGCCCTCGCCGGACCCGACCACCTCGACGCGGCGCTGCGCGCCGCACGGGACGCGGCCCGCGAGTGGGGCGGCAGCCCGCAGGACCGGCGCGCGACACTCGCCGAGGCGTTCCGCGCCAGGCTGCGGGAACACGCGGACACCCTGACGGGGCTGCTGGTGGACGAAGGGCATCCGGTGCGGCTGGCCCGCACGGAGGTCGCCGACCTCCTCACCTTCTTCGGCCCGGAGACCACCCAGTGGTGTCTGCGGCAGATGGAGAGCCGGCACACGGCCGAGGGCCGGTCGGTGGTGCTGCGCCGGGTGCCGGACGGTGTGGTGTGCGTGCAGCCGCCGCAGAACACCCCGGCGCTGGGTGTCGGTGCGGCGTTCCAGTCGGTGCTGGCCGGCAACGCGCTGGTGGTGCGGCTGTCCCGGCACGCGCCGATCGCCGCCATGTACCTGCTGGAACGGATCGCCGTGCCCGCGCTCGCCGAGGTCGGCGCACCGCCGGGCGTGCTGTCGGCGCTGTGCACCGACCCCTCCCAGGCGTTGGACGCGTGGCTGGCCAGCCCCCTGGTGGACGACGTGCTGTACTTCGGCGACTCGATCCGCGGCGAGCAGTTGGAGCGGGCGTGTCTCGCCGCGGGCAAGAAGCCGGTCCTGGAACTCGGCGGCAACGACATGGTCGTGGTCTGGCGGGACGCGCCGCTCGACCGGGCCGTGGCGGCGCTGATGGAGTCGTACCACGGCAGCGGCCAGATCTGCTGCGCGCCCAACGTCGCGCTGGTCCACCCGGAGATCGCCGACGAGCTCACCGACCGGCTGACCGAGCGGGTCAGGGCACTGCGACCCGGCTTCCCGGACGACCCCGGGGTGGTGCTGGCCGCCACACCCAACACCGCGGGGTACGACGCCACCCTCGCCGACGCCCGGCGGGCGGGCGCCCGGGTGCTGGCCGGCGGACGCCATCTGGACGTCCACGGCCACGACAGCGACGTCGCCGTCTTCGCGGAGCCGGCGCTGGTCCGGGTCGACGGGCTCGGCCGGGCGCGGGAGTTGCGCTCGGTGCGGTACGAGACGTTCTTCCCGCTGCTGACGCTGGCCGTACCCCACCCCGTCGGCGACGACGCCGAACTCCTCACCGAGATGGTGTCGTTCGTCGCCACCGGTACCTACGGACTGCGCAACTCCCTGTGGACGCGTTCCGAGGAGGTCATCGACCGGTTCGTCCGGGACGTCCGCTCCTGCGGGCAGCTGCGGGTGAACGACTCGCACCTCGCGGGCGTCCCGTTCCTGTCCAACCACGGCGGGCCGGGCCTGAGCGGCGACCGGTTCGGCGAGCTCAACTACCCGATGCTGCGCACCAGCCGCCTCCAGGGTGTGTCCGTCGCCCGGTCCGCGCCGCCTGCCGAGGCGGCCGTCCCGTACGTCCCGGCGCTGCCGCGGCCGAGGGTGGAGGCCGTCCGGGAGTACCCGCCGGGCTGGCCGCCCAAGGAGTTGCCCGGTGGGCTGCCGGCGCCGTTCACCGAGGCGTTCCACCACGACCCGTACCCGACGCTGCGCTGGCTGCGTGAGCACCGTCCGGTGAGCCGGGTGATCAGCCCGGACGGTCCGGGCTGGCTGCTGACCCGCTACGACGACGTGCGCGCCGCGCACACCGATCCGCGGGTGACGTGTGACAGCAAGCGTGTCCCGGCCGGTCTGATGTGGCTGCGGCACTGGCCGTCCGAGCTGCGGGAGCGGCTGTTCGTGCATCTGCTGGAGAGCGACGACCCGCGCCACGGCGAACTGCGGGCGGTCATGCGGCCGTTCTTCACGCCCGCCCGGCAGGAACAGTGGCGCACCCGGGTGCAGCGCATCGTCGACGCCCGGATCGACCGGATCGCGGACCGGGGCCGCGGTGACCTCATGGCCGCGGTGGCCTATCCGCTGGGCGGCAACGTCCTGTTCTCCGTCCTCGGCGCCACACCGCCCCAGATGAACCATCTGCGGGCGATGATCTGGCGTACCGCCGAGTGGAACAACGACGTCCCGTATGTCGCCGCGCTCGCCCACGAGGTCGACGGTTTCGTCCGGGCGGCCGTCGCCGAGAAGCGCCGCTCCCCCGGCGACGACCTGATCTCGCTGCTGGTCCGGGCCCGTGACCAGGACGGTCTGATCAGTGAGGACGAACTGCACGGCCAGGTCATGATGATGCTCGTGGCGGGCCAGGACCCCAGCATCAACAGCGTCGGCAACAGCCTGCACGCGCTGCTCGCCCACCCCGACCAGCTCGCCGCGCTCCGTGACGACCCCACCCTCATCGGGACGGGCATGAACGAACTGCTCCGCTACGAGAGCCCGTTGCCGTTCACGAGCTGGCGGGGCACGCTCGAACCCGTCGAGTTCGGCGAGGTGACCGTCCCCGCGGACGACTCCCTGTTCCTGTGCCTCGGCGCCGCCAACCGGGACCCCGCGCGCTTCCCCGACCCCGACCGCCTCGACCTGTACCGCACCGCGCCGGGCCACCTCGCGTTCGGCCACGGTGCCCACTACTGCCTGGGCGCCCATATCGGTCGTATGACGGCCGAGGCCGCCGTCACCACCGTGCTGCGCCGACTGCCCGGCCTGCGAGCGGACGGCACGCCGCGCTGGCGGCCCAGCATGTTCGAACGCGGGCTGAGCGTCCTGCCCGTCGCCTGGGACGTACCGCGCAAGGGAGCCGTCCGGTGAAGCGCTCCGAGATCCTGGACGAACTGAAGGGGATGCTCGCCGAGTTCGGGGACGTCGACCCCGAACTGGTCGACGAGCAGACCGCGTTCGTCGCGGACCTGGGCCTCGACTCGCTCGTCCTGGTGCGGCTGACCGTCGTCGCCGAGGAGAGGTTCGGGGTGCGTGTCCCCGACGAGGTCGCCTGGGAGCTGCACACGGTCGGCTCGGTGGTCTCGTACGTCGAGGAGGCCCTGTCCGGGCGGCTCGGGGCCGGCGGTGAGTGAACTCGTCCGGTTCCTGCGCGAGAAGGCCTGGATCCTCGGCGACACCCGCTGGTACGCGCGGGTGGACAGCGTGCGCGGCGAGCTCGTCGAGGTGGAACGCCTCGGCTACGCCCAGCTCGACGCCCGTGCCCGGGCGGTGGGAGCGTGGCTGGCCGACCGTACGCCGCCGGGAGCGCGCGTCATGCTGATGTACCCGGCGGGCCTGGAGTTCCTCGCGGTCTTCCTCGGCTGTCTGTATTCCGGGCGGGTGGCGGTCCCGGCTCCCCTCCCGGACACCGACCGTCGGGCCCTGGCGCGCGCCGCGGGCATCATCCGCGACGCGGAGGTCGGCCTGGTCCTGAGCGACGCCGCCCACCAGCCCGCCCTCGCCGCCTGGCTCGCCGGTCTCGACCCGGCGCCGCCGGCCGGGTGCCTGGCCACGGACGGCGCCGGGCTGCCGGACCCGGGCACCTGGTCGCCGGCCGCGCTGGAGCTGTCGGCGACCGCCTACGTCCAGTACACCTCCGGGTCGACCAGTGAGCCGCGCGGTGTGGTCATCACCCACGGGAACCTGTTGCACAACCTGCTGTCGATCAGGGAGCTGCTCACCCCCGCACCCGTCCTGGACGAACTCCGCCTCGATCCGTCGCCGACCGGTGCCGGATGGCTGCCGCACTACCACGACATGGGTCTGGTCGGCATGCTGCTCAGCCCGCTCGCGAGCTACGGCAATCTCGTGTTCTGCTCGCCGGTGTCCTTCGTCGCCCACCCGGATCTGTGGCTGCGGATGATCAGCGGGTACCGGGCCTTCTACACGTTCGCCCCGAATTTCGGGTACGACTGGCTGCTGAGGAGCCTCAAGAACACCCGGCTCACCGACCTCGACCCGGACCTGGACCTCGACTGCCTGCGGTTCGCGCTGAACGGCGCCGAGCCGGTCCGCGCGGAGGTCCTGAACGCGGTCGCACGCCGGCTCGCCCCGGTCGGCTTCGGCCCGGACATCTGGGCGCCCTGCTACGGCCTGGCCGAGGCGACGCTGATGGTGACCGGCACGCCGTGCGGCGCGGGGCCGACCGTGGGCCGTTTCGACCGGGGCGCGCTGGAGGCCGGTCAGGCCGTGCCCGCACCGGACGGCGTGGACCTCGTCGGCTGCGGTCGGCCTGTCGGCGCCGACGTCCGGATCGTCGACCCCGACACCGCGTATCCCCTCAAGGAGGGGCACATCGGTGAGATCTGGGTGTCCGGGGACAGCGTGGCCGACGGCTACCTCGGGGATCCGCAGGCGACCACCGGGCAGTTCGCGGCGATGACGGCCGACGGCGAGGGTCCCTTTCTGCGCACCGGGGACCTCGGCTTCTTCCAGGACGGCGAACTCTTCGTCACCGGCCGCGCCAAGGACCTGATCATCGCCAACGGCCGCAACATCCACCCCCAGGACATCGAGCGCGTCGGCGAGTCGGCCGACCCCGCCACCGGCCCCTGCGCCGCCTTCACCCTCCCCGACGCGTCGGGGCACGAGCACATCGTCCTGGTCCAGGAAGTCCGCCCGCTCCACCTCGACGGCCGCACGCCCGCCGCCCTCGCCGACCTCATCAGGCGGCGTCTGGCCCAGGAACTGCGCCTTGCCGTCCAGGTCGTGGTCGTCGGTCCGATGAGCGTGCCCCGGACCACGAGCGGCAAGATCCAGCGCTCCCGGACCCGGGACGAGCTGCGCGCGAGCCGCCTCGGCGCCCTGCACTGCGATCTGCCGCCCGGCCTGGTCACAGGGTCGCGCGCAGGTGGCTGACGGTGACGAAGTGGTAGCCGCGGGCGGTCAGCGTGCGCAGGATCCGCGGGATCGCGGCGACCGAGGTGGGGTGGATGTCGTGCATCAGGACGACGTCGTTGCGCCGGGCCTTGTCGATGACGGTCCGGGCGACCTTGTCGGCGTCGCGGTACTTCCAGTCCTCGGTGTCCACGTCCCACAGCACCGGTGAGAGGCGGGTGGCGCCCCGGACGGTGGCGTTGATGGCGCCGTAGGGCGGGCGGAAGAGGGTCGGGGTCCGGCCGGTGGTGGCGGCCTCGATGGCGGCGCTGGTGCGGTTGAGCTGGGAGGCGACCTGCTCGGGGGTGAGCTTGGTGAGGTCGGGGTGGCTGTAGGAGTGGTTGCCTATCTCCATGCCCGCACGCGATGCGGCGCGGACCAGGTCGGGGTGGGCGGCGACGTTCTGGCCGACGGTGAAGAAGGTGGCGCGTGCCTTGTACCGCGCCAGGTAGGTCAGCAGGGTCGAGGTCTCCGGCATCGCCGGCCCGTCGTCGAAGGTGAGCGCGATGCACTTGGCCTTCTTGCAGTCGGTGTCGTCGTCGCCGGAGGCGGTGTGGGTGGGCACCGACGGTTCGGGGACGTGCGAGGCGCCCAGGTCCAGTGAGCTGTCGGGCCGTACGGTCTGCCGCTGGGCGCGTTGCCCGAAACCGGACAGCCAGGGGGTGACCGTGGCGCGGGGAAGGGTCACCACGTAGGCCCCGGCGGCCGGGGCACCCACCTCGCCGCGGTCGAAGGCCACGCGCAGTGCGCCTTCGGTGGTGAAGGACATGTCGTGCAGGGCCGCGGCGCGGGCGGCCGGATCGGAGAACAGGCCGTCGAGGGAGGCGGCGTCCACGCCCTCGCGTCCGTCGAGCCGGTCCTTCAGCGCGTCGACGAAGGCGTCCCGGGAGCCCTCGGCGACGAGGTCGAGGGGCGTGGCGTAGGCACCCGTCTTGCCGTCGTACCAGTACGTCCTGGTCGACAGCCCGGACGCGGCGGCGCTGTGGTCCTGCGTGGTGAGCCGTACGCCGAGGACGTCGCCGGAGGCGACCAGGAACTGGTGGCTGATGTTGAGCTCACGGCTCTCCGCGCTGCCCGCGTCGCCCTCGCACGTCCCCGCGCGGAAGTCCGCCAGGCGCCGCTCCACCTCCTTCTTCATCACGGCGGTCATGGCCTCGGCACCCGGCACGCCCGGGTAGCTCGTCGCGAAGGGGCAGGAGCTCTGCTCGCTGCTGTCGTTGACGATCTCCAGGCCCTTGATCTTCGACGGGTCGACGCTGCCGCCGGGCGAGGGCGTGGCCGATCCGGGCCGCGCGTCACCGGACGCGGTGGCCGCGCCCGAGGGGCCGGACGCTCCCGGCGAGCAGGCCGCCGTGACGGAGAGGGCGGCGAGCAGGACGAGCGAGGGGAACAGGGGGTGAGTACGCATGGGACCAGAACCTGACTGAAGGGATGTCCGGGCGCCGCCGACGGGGCTCCACGGTCGTTCTGGTCATGGATCGTGCAGGTCAGAGCCATTTTTCAGCGACCCGCCAGGCCACCCTGAACAATCCGGCCCATGCCCGATCCGCCCCTGTTCGCGGCGGTTTCAGTCGTTTTGGCCGCACAGGTTCTCGTGGGGCGCGTCAGGTACGTACGTCCGCCACTGCGCCTCGGTCAGTCCGCCACGGGTGCGGGCGCAGATCGTGCGCACGGCCTGGTCCGGGTCGGGGGAAAGAGGCTGGAGCGGTACATGCGGGCCGGCGGCGTAGACCGTGCCGCCGGTTTGAGCGAAGGCGAGGGAGCGGATCGCGTCGCCGGACGTGGGCAGGTCCCCGCCGAGCAGCTGCTGCCCCGCGGTGTCCCACAGCCGCAGCGTTCCGTCGGCGCCGCCCACGGCCAGCGTGCCGCCGTCGGCGGAGAAGGCGAGCGCGCCCACCGCCTCGGGCGGCCCCTGGGAGACCGTGCCGGAGGTGCCGGTCAGCGCACCCGTGCGGTGCCGGAGGTCGCCGTCCCACAGGGTGACGTGGCCGGTGGCGTCGCCGACGGCGAGCCGGCTGCCGTCCCGGTTGAAGGCCAGCGCGGTGACCTCGCGGCCGTCGGCGAGCGCACGCCCGGTGACCTTGCCCGACCTCGGATCGGCGTACTGGTCGTCGGAGGCCACGAGCAGGCCGCCGTCCGGCCGCACGGCCGCCGTCCCGCCGGAGAGGCCGCGCAAGGTGGCCGTCCGTCGGTGGGCGCGGGTGTCCCAGAGCTCCGTCGCGTAGCCGTCGGCGGTGGCGCGGACGGCGGCCAGGGTACGGCCGCCGGGCCCCAGCGCGAGGGCGCTGACCGGGCGGTCGGCCGCTCTGGAGATGTCGAGGACCCTACGCACCTTGTGCGTCCGTACGTCCCACACGGTGACGCGCAGCCGCCGCGAGCCGTGCGCGGACGTGGTGTCGGCGACGGCCAGCGCGCGGCCGTCCGGGCTGAAGGCCGCCAGCGGAGTGTCCGCGTCGGACATGCCCGGCAGCGGGCCGAGGGAGGCGCGGGCGAGTACCGGGCCCATGCCGGTATCGCTGCTGACGCCCGCCGTCACGCCCGTGCCCGTGCCCGTGCCCGTGCGCGTTCTCGTGGAGCGCAGCTCGAAGCGGTAGGCGCTGCCGGACCGGGTGATGGTGGCCAGGGCGGAGCCGTCGGGACCAAGGACGCTCGTGTCGGACTCGGTGGTCTGCCAGCGCGGGGTGAGGCGGTCGGTCAGGTCGAGGGTGTGGACCGTGGCGCCGTCGAGGTACCGCAGGAGGCGCCGGTCGCCTCGGTCCCAGGTGAGTCCGTCGGTGTCGGCCGCGGTCAGCTGCCGGTGGAAGACACGGGTGCCGCCGGTGGCCAGCCGCCACACGGCGAGTTCGTGGCCGTCCGCCGTGGCCAGGAACTCCCCGTCCGGGGAGAGGGCGGCGTCGGTGAAGCCCGTGTCGGCGCCGCTGGTGAACTCGCCGAGGTCGCGTCCGTCCCGTACCTCCCAGACCTGGGCCGTCGTGTCGTGGACGGCGGCCAGCCGTGTGCCGTCCGCGCTGAACCTCAGCATGCGTGTGCCGCTGTCCGCGCCGGAGCCGGTGCCGCACACGGTCTTGTCCGCCTTGTCCCACTCCCCCGGCAGTCGCCTGCCGTCGACGGTGTCCCACAGTTGGGGCGGGCCGTCGGCGGGGCAGAGGGCGAGCAGGCGCCCTTCGGGGCCGACGGCCACGGTGGTGAGCGCGCGGTCGACGTGGGTGGTGAAGAGGACCTTGCCGTCGGCCGTCCGGTGCAGCCGGACCGCGCCGGGGCCGTTCACCGGGCCGGTGAGGTAGGCGCTCGCGTCGGGCGCGCTGCCCTGGAGCGACGCGTCGCCCAGCTCGGCGGCCGGTCGGCCGCGAGGTAGGTTCCAGAGTGTCTCGGCGCCGTCCGGTCCGATGACGTCGAGGAAACGGGAGCCGGGACCCGCGGAGATCGCCTCGGTGCCGCTCGGCAGGTGGTACGTGGCGGTGACCTTGTGGTCGGCGACGTTCCGGACGGTCACCTCGGTGCCGTCGACGCTGAGCAGGGTCCGGCCGCCGTCGGTGAGGAAGCGGCGGATGTCACGTCCGGCGTCGGGGTCGGTGAAGGCGTCGCGTTCCGGCTGGACCAGGGCGGCGAGCAGGGCCGAGCGGGACTCGGTGAGCGGGGCGGTGCGCCAGGCGGCCACGCCGAGCAGTGCGGCGGTGCGGGGGTCGGTGGAGCGCAGGCTGTCGGACACGGCTGCCAGCCGGCGGGCGGCGGCCTTGGCCGCCTCCTCCTGGCCGGCCCGGTCCCGCTGCCAGGCGACGAGGCCGGCGGTCAGGGCCAGGACGAGGAGCACGGTCAGGCCTACGGTCCGGGACCGCATCCGCCGTGCGGTGCGGGCCTCGGCCTCGCGCTCGGCGTCCCGGGCCGTCAGGGACGCGGTGAGGAAGGCCCGCTCCAGCCCGGTGAGATCGTCGTCCCGCTGCCGGGCGAGCAGTTCCTCGGCCCGGGCCAGGGACGTGCCCCGGTACAGCGCGCCGGGGTCGCGCTCCAGTTCCTCCCAGACGAGTGCCGCCTCGCCGAGCCGGCGCTGTGCGCGCAGCCGGTCCCGGCCCTCCTCGCCCGAACACCGCCGCGAACCGGTGCTCGCGCACCAGCTCCAGCAGTTCGCCGACCAGTGCCTCCCGGCCGAAGAACAGATGGCTGTCGTCCGGTTCGAAACGGGCCAGGCCCCGGTACGGCGGCGTCTCGTCCGGTGCGGGCGCCCGGACCTCGGCATCGGCCTCCCGCCAGCGCCGCTCCCATGCGTCGGGGTCGGCGTCCAGTGCCTCGGCGTACGCCCGCACCACTGCCCGGGTCGGCAGCTGTTCCCCGGCTGCCGCCTGGGACAGCGCGGTCGTCGAGTAGCCCGCTCGCTCGGCCATCTCCCGGTACGGGGGCGTCCCCGCCTTCTGCCGCAGGACCCGAAGATCGTGCGCGAGCCGCTGCACGGGACCGGCGTCCGGGTCCACCGGCTTCTCACGTCGTCCCACCGGAAGAACCTTTCAACCGCTTCAGGTCACGGACCAGGCGTTCAAGCTACGTTTTCGTCTCATGCCCGCGCAATCCTGCCCCTTTCGCCCGGCTGTGAGATGACGCACGGGCACTGCCGTGGACAGCTGTGCGGACGTACTGGCGGGGCAGCCGGCCTTGAGTTCGTTCTGGACGACGGCCGCGTCGTCCTCGGTGAGGCCCATGTCGAGGCCCATCACGTACTCGCGGGGCACCTTGTTGGACAGGGCGCGGGCGAAGGCGCGCAGGATCGCCTCCTTGTCGGGGGAGGCCGGGTCGGCGACGATGCCGGCCTTCGCGCCGCCGTAGAAGAGGTCGACGCCCGCCCGCTTCCAGGTCATGACGCGGGCCAGCCGGGCGATCTCGCCGACGGAGACGGTCGGGCTCATCCGGGTGCCGCCCTTGCCGACGCCCCGGGCGGTGTTGGGGAGGGTGCGCCGGAAGATCCCCCGGGGTCCTCTGCCCAGCAGTGGCGGCAGCCCGGACTTGGGGGTGTGGTTGGGGGACGTCGCTCGCTCCAGGGCGGGGGGTGCGGCGGCGCCGAGGGCCGCCGGCGTGGTGGGGGTCACCACTTGGCCTGAAACCATCCCGGGCGGCATGCGGCGGCCGGAAGACTCAGCAGCACGACGACTTCCGCCTCTGAGGCCAAGGGGGTCTGGCCCCCCGGGCGCCGCTCACCCCTCGCGCGCACCCGGGGGCGTCCGGTCCGCGCAGGCTCGCAGGACGTCGACCAGGGCGGCCACCGTCGGCCGGTCCTCGGCGAAGGAGCGGAACACGACCACGATGTGACGTTCCATCGTCTCCTGGAGCTCCAGGACGTCGAGGCGGGACGGGCGCAGCCGCAGCATCAGGTCCGTCACGACGCTGACACCGACGCCGGACTCGACCAGGGCGAGGGTGGCGGCCGTGTCGGTCACCTCGTGGAGGACCTGTGGTTCGAAGCCGGCTCGGCGGCAGGCGGTGAGCACGGCACGGCCGTAGTAGCTGCCGACGGACGGGAGGATCCAGCCCTGTTCGCCGGCGTCGGCGAGGGAGACGCGCCGCCGCCCCGGCATCGCCCCCGCGGGCACCGCGAGCGAGAAGCGCTCCCGGAACAGTTCCCGGACACGCAGCGACGGATCGCGCGGGATGGGCACGTCCGGGTAGTCGAGGCCGAGCGCCAGGTCGACGCCGCCGCCGACTACCGCGTCGTACACCTCGTCCACGTCCATGTCCCTGCTGCGCACGGTCACGCCCGGGTGCAGCTCGCGGATCCGCCGCAGGGCCGGCGGCAGGATCTCGGCGGCGGCGGTCGCGAAGAGCCCGATCCGCAGCGTCCCGGAGATCTCGTTGCGGGTGCGCTCCAGCGCCTCGACGGCCTCGGCCTCCGTGGTGAGGATGCGCTCGGCGTGCAGGGCCAGCGTCGTCCCGGCGTCGGTGAGTTCCACCCGGCGTCCGACCCTGCGCAGCAGCTGCATGCCGGTGGCCTTCTCCAGCGCCGCGATCTGCTGGGAGACCCCGCCGGGGGTGTATCCGAGGGCCTCCGCGACGGCGGTGATCGTGCCGCGCCGGGTCAGTTCCACCAGGGCACGCAGCTGCGCGCTCGTCCAGTCCATATAGGGACTCTAAAAGGTCTCCCGCAGTAACTGTTGATGGACGTCAATGTTTGGGTTGCTGCACGATGACGCACAGATAGCTGATCGGCATCCCTGTGTACCTCTGTCCTCACAGCTGCGAGGGAGTGGCCCGTTGTCGTCCTCCGCCCACCGTGCCGTCCCGTCCTCCGCCCATGTCGTGATCATCGGTGGTGGCGTGATGGGTACGAGCATCGCGTTCCACCTCGCCGAGGCGGGGGTGCGCGACATCGTCCTCGTCGAGCGCGGTGACCTCGGCTGCGGCAGTTCCGGCAAGCCGATCGGGGGCGTGCGCGCCCAGTTCTCGGACCCGCTCAACATCGAGTTGGGCAGCCGCAGCCTCCGTGCCTACGGGGACTTCCCGCACCGGCCGGGCGCCGACATCAGGCTCGACACCGTCGGCTATCTCTTCCTGCTCGACGACGAGGAGCAGGCGACGGCCTTCGAGGCCGGCGTGGCCCTCCAGAACGGCCTGGGCGTGCCGAGCCGCATGATCGGCGCCGACGAGGCCCACCGCCTGTGTCCCTACGTCAGCACCGACGGCCTGGTGGCCGCCGTCCACTCCCCCACCGACGGACACGCCCGCCCCGGCCTGGTCGTCCAGGGATACGCCCGGGCGGCCGCACGGGCCGGCGTCGTCCTCGCCACCCACACCACCGTCACCGGCCTCGACACGGCCGGGGAACGCGTCACCGGCGTGCACACCAGCCACGGACGCATCGCCTGCACCGCCGTGATCTGTGCGGCGGGTGCCTGGTCGGCGCGGATCGGCGCCATGGCCGGCGTCGACCTCCCCGTGCGGCCCGTGCGACGGCAACTGGCTTTCACCGAACCGCTCGCACCGCCCGTGCCGCGCATCCCGTTCACCATCGACTTCTCCTCCAGCGCCTACTTCCACAACAGTGACGACGGGCTGCTGTTCGGGCTGGCCGACCCCGGTCAGGAGGACGGCTTCGACACCACCTGGACCCCTCAGTGGCTGGAGCTGTTCCGCGCCGCCGCCCGCCGCCGCGCCCCGGCGCTGGCCGACATGCGGACGGTCGGCGGCTGGGCGGGCCTGTACGAGGTCACTCCGGACCACAACGCCCTGATCGGCCGCTCGGGCGCACTGCCCGACTTCCTTTACGCCACCGGGTTCTCCGGCCACGGCTTCCTCCAGGCGCCCGCGGTCGGCGAAGTCGTACGCGATCTCTACCTGGACCGCGAGCCGTTCACCGACATCTCCCCGCTCAGCGCCGACCGGTTCCACCACGGCGCCGAGGCCCGCCCCGAAGCCCACGTGGTGTGACCCCCGTAGAAAGGCCGACGCATGTCAACGATCAGTCAGTGGCAGCTGCGGGCCGCGTTCGCAGCGCGGCTGTCGCGGATGTACGGGCAGGAGGTGCCCGCCTACACCACGCTGGTGGACGTCTCGCGCGAGGTCAACGAGGACGTCCTGCGCGAGCGGGGCGCCGACGCCGAACGCCTGGGCTCCATCGGCCGGGTGACGGCCGAGCGGCACGGGGCCATCCGCGTCGGCACCCCGCGCGAGCTCCAGCAGGTCGCCCGTGTCTTCGGCGCCCTCGGCATGCGTCCGGTCGGCTTCTACGACCTGCGGGAGGCCGCCGCGAGCGCGGTGCCCGTCGTCTCCACCGCCTTCCGCCCGGTCGACGGCGAGGAGCTGGCCCGCAACCCCTTCCGGGTGTTCACCTCCATGCTCACCCCGGCCGACCCCCGCTTCTTCGACGCCGACCTGCGCGCACGCCTGGAGGCCTTCCTCGCCGCCCGCGAGCTGTTCCCGCCGGAGCTGCTGGCCCTGGCCGACCGGGCCGAGGCCGAGCGGGAACTGCCCGAGGACGACGCCGAGCGGTTCCTCCAACTGGCCGTCGGCGCCTTCGAGTTGTCGAGCGAACCGGTCGACCGGGCGTGGTACGGGACCCTGGAGCGGATCTCCGCCGTCGCCGCGGACATCGGCGGTGTCCGCAGCACCCACATCAACCACCTCACCCCGCGCGTCCTGGACATCGACGAGCTGTACCGCCGTATGACGCGGCGGGGCATCGAGATGATCGACACCATCCAGGGCCCGCCTGCCTGGAAGGGGCCCGACGTGCTGCTGCGGCAGACCTCCTTCCGGGCGCTGGCCGAGCCGCGCGCGATGCGTCTCGCGGACGGCAGCGTCGCCAGCGGCGCGCTGCGGGTGCGCTTCGGCGAGGTCGAGGCCCGCGGCATCGCCCTCACCCGCCAGGGCCGCGCCCTCTACGACCAGCTTCTGGGCCGTGTCGACGAGCAGGCGTCCCAGGGCCCCGCCGAGGCCCGCGGGGACATCGCGCGCGCCGTGTGGGAGCGGCGCATGCCGGGCAGCGAGGAGGAACTCGCCGCGCGGGGACTGGCGTACTTCACCTACCGGCTCGTGGCCGACCGGCCCCGTGACGGGAGCGGGCCGCCCGCCACGCTCGGCGAACTGGTGGCGCAGGGCTGGGTGCGGGCCGAGCCCGTCGTCTACGAGGACTTCCTGCCCCGCTCGGCCGCCGGGATCTTCCAGTCCAACCTCAGCGGCGAGGGCACCCGCGACAACGGCCGGGAAGGCACCGCCTACGACGCGGCCTGGCTGTCCGGCGCCGTCGGACGCGAGGTGCTGGACCCGTTCGCGCTCTACGCGAAGCAGCGCGACGCGTCCCTCACGGCCGTGAGCGATCGGCTCGGCCTCGCCCCCCTCACCCCCTGACCTGACAAGGAGCATCATGACCCGCCCCGCCCTGCCCACCACCGACGAGCTGCGCGCCCGCGCCCGCACGGCCCTGGACCGCATCGGAGCCGTCGTCCCCGAGGGCGGCGACTTCCAGGCCCGCACACCCCTCACCGGCGAGGACCTGTTCGGGCTGCCGACCGCCACCGAGGCCGACACCGACGAGGCGATCACGGCCAGTCGTGCCGCCTTCCTGACCTGGCGCACCACGCCCGCCCCGCGCCGCGGTGAACTCGTGCGCCGCCTGGGCGAGTTGCTGCGCGAGCACAAGGGCGACCTCGCGGACCTCGTCACCATCGAGGCGGGCAAGATCCGCTCCGAGGCGCTCGGCGAGATCCAGGAGATGATCGACATCTGCGAGTTCGCGGTCGGTCTGTCCCGTCAGCTGTACGGCCGTACGATCGCCTCCGAACGTCCCGGCCACCGCCTCGCCGAGACCTGGCATCCGCTCGGGGTGGTCGGCGTCATCTCGGCGTTCAACTTCCCGGCCGCCGTGTGGTCGTGGAACACCGCCGTCGCCCTCGTCTGCGGCGACACCGTGATCTGGAAGCCCTCCGAGCTCACGCCGCTGATCTCCCTGGCCTGCGACCACCTGCTGGCCCGGGCCGCCGACGAGGTCGGTGCGCCGCGTGACGTGCACCGGCTCCTGCTCGGCGACCGGGCGGTGGGCGAGAAGCTGGTCGACGATCCCCGCGTGGCCCTGGTCAGCGCCACCGGTTCGACGCACATGGGCCGCGAGGTCGGCCCCCGGGTCGCCGCGCGCTTCGGCCGCAGCCTGCTGGAACTCGGCGGCAACAACGCCGCGATCGTCGCCCCGTCCGCCGATCTGGACCTCGCCGTCCAGGGCATCGTCTTCGCCGCGGCCGGCACGGCGGGCCAGCGCTGCACCACCCTGCGCCGGCTCATCGTCCACCGCGACATCGCCGACACGCTCGTCGAGCGGCTGACCGCCGCCTACGGCAAGCTGCCGATCGGCAGCCCGTTCGACGAGACGACCCTGGTCGGCCCGCTCATCTCCGCCAAGGCCCTCGACGCCATGCGGGTCGCCGTCTCCCGCGTCCAGGCCGAGGGCGGCAAGGTCCTGGCGGGCGGCAACCGGCGACTGTCCGAGGCCGCGCCTTCCGCCGCCTACGTCGAGCCGGTCCTGATCCGTGTCGAGGCACAGACCGACGTCGTACGGGAGGAGACCTTCGCGCCCATCCTGTACGTCCTCACCTACGACACCCTGGAGGAGGCCATCGCCCTGCACAACGACGTCCCCCAGGGCCTGTCCTCCAGCATTTTCACCCGCGACCAGCAGGAAGCGGAGATCTTCCTCTCGTCCGCCGGCTCCGACTGCGGCATCGCCAACGTCAACATCGGCACCTCCGGAGCCGAGATCGGCGGCGCGTTCGGCGGCGAGAAGGACACCGGCGGCGGCCGCGAGTCCGGCTCGGACGCCTGGAAGGCCTATATGCGCTCGGCCACCAACACCGTCAACTACTCCAGCGAACTCGCCCTGGCTCAGGGGGTCAGCTTCCTCTGAGCGGGCAGCCGCGCCGGCCATCGGCACGCCGCCGCACCGCACCCGCCCGGCTCATATCCAGGTGTCGAACCACATCCGGGCGTACCAGTCGGCGTACGGGATCGTCTGCCCGGTGTAGACCGGGAAGAGGTAGATGAAGTTCCAGGCGATCAGCAGCACCAGCGCGCCCGCCGGCACCGCGCCCCACATGCGGCGTTTCTCGCTCGCCCCGCGCGGCCCCAGCAGCGCGCCGAGCATCATGGCCACGGCGAGGCAGAGGTACGGCACGAAGACGACCGCGTAGAAGGAGAAGATCGTGCGGTCCTGGTACAGGAACCAGGGCAGATAGCCGGCGCCGACCGCGCACAGGACGGCGCCGGCCCGCCAGTCGCGGCGCAGGGCCCAGCGGTAGAGGAGATACAGCAGCGCGCCGCACGCCGACCACCACAGAAGCGGTGTGCCCAGCGCGAGGATGGCCTGTGAGCAGTCGGCGGTCGCGCCGCAGCCGTCCCGCCCGGCCGGCACCGACTCGTAGTCGAACAGCACGGGGCGGCCGAGGACCAGCCAACTCCAGGGGTTGGACTCGTACTTGTGGAAGGAGTGCAGCCCGACGTTGAACTGGTAGACCCCGTACTCGTAGTGCCACAGGCTGCGCAGCGGCGCCGGGATCCACGACCAGGTGCCGCCGCGGCCGTCCGCCCAGTGGCGCGCGTAGCCGTTGTCGGACAGGAACCAGCCGGTCCACGTCATCAGATAGGTGACCGCGGCGACCGGCAGGACCGACAGCACCGACCGGCCGAGGTCCTTGCGCAGTACGGCGAGATACGGGCGCCGCGCCCCCGCCACGCGACGGGCGCCTACGTCCCACAGCAGGGTCAGGACCATGAAGAAGGCGAGGAAGTACAGGCCGTTCCACTTGGTGGCGGCCGCGAGGCCGAGGAAGAGGCCGGCGGCGAGCCGCCACGGGCGCAGTCCCGTCCCGGCCCGGTCGCCGGTGAGCGCGTCCGGGCGTGCGCGGCCGTCCTCGCCGACGGGCAGGGCCGCCGCGAGCCGCGCGCGTGCGTGGTCGCGGTCGATCAGCAGGGAGCCGAACGCCGCCAGCACGAAGAACATCACCACGAGGTCGAGCAGAGCGGTACGGCTCATCACATGGTGCAGACCGTCCACCGCCATCAGCGCGCCGGCCAGGCAGCCCAGCGCCGTCGAGCGGAACAGTCGGCGGCCTGTTCGGCACAGCATCAGCACGGACAGTGTGCCGAGGACGGCCGTCATGAAGCGCCAGCCGAACGGGGTGAGGCCGAACCCCCACTCGCCGAGCGCCATCACCCACTTCCCCATCGGCGGATGCGCGACGAAGGCCCCGGTGTCGGACAGCGGGATCACCTGCGGGTCCGCGAGTATCTGCGGGTCGGCGATCTTACGGTCCGGCCAGGTGCCCTCGTAGCCCAACCGCAGCAGGGACCAGGCGTCCTTGGCGTAGTAGGTCTCGTCGAAGACCAGGTTGCGGGGGCTTCCGAGGTGCCAGAAGCGCAGCGCTCCGGCGAAGAGGGCGACGAGTACGGGTCCCAGCCAACTCATCGCCTGTGCGGCCCGATGCGACCGCGTCGGCTCGGGAAAGGGCGCAGCGAGACGTTCGCGGGTGTCGGTGCGGGGGCCTCCGGCGTACCCGAACAGGCGTAGACGATCCCGCCAGTTGTCGGATGCCGTGGTCGGAGGGGTGCCGTCGAGGACGTGGGCACGCGACACGCTGCTACTCGTCATCGGACGACCTTAGTCGGACGGCCTCGAACGGACTGAGCCGAGGCAGGTGAGGCCCAGGAAACATCCCGTTCACACCAGTCGGCCCCCATGGAAACAACCGCTTTCTAACGTGGCGGCCCTGGGAGCTGAGTCGTATACAGGCCCCTCTGACGGCTCATGACGATCCGTCGACTCCTCCGTGCTGCCGACGACGCCAAGCGGGCTCCCACCCATCCCCCCACCACCCGAACCGAGCGCCACCGGGAGGCGTGACATGAGCACCACAGAGTCACGGTCGGCTGCGGCAGACCCGACACCATCCGCCGACCAGGCGGTCAAGGAGACTCTGGAGGACTACACCCTCCGTTTCGCGCCGCGCAGTTACCGCCGCTGGACCCCGATGGTGGTGGCGACGACCGCGCTCGGCGGCATCGCCTACATGGCCGACTTCTCCATCGGCGCCGGCATCGGCCTGGCCCACGGCACCGGCAACGCACTGCTCGCCATCGCCGTCGCCGCCGTCGTCATCTTCGTGACCGGCTTCCCGCTGGCGTACTACGGGGCCCGCTACAACATCGACCTGGACCTCATCACCCGCGGTTCCGGCTTCGGTTACTTCGGTTCGGTCCTCACCAGTGTCATCTTCGCCAGCTTCACCTTCATCTTCTTCGCCCTCGAAGGCTCGATCATGGCCCAGGGCCTGAAACTGGGGCTCGGACTGCCGCTGTGGCTCGGCTATCTGGTCTCCACGCTCATGGTGATCCCGCTGGTGATCTACGGCATGAAGGCGCTGAGCAAGCTCCAGGTGTGGACGACGCCGATCTGGCTGCTGCTGATGGTCGGCCCGCTGGTCTACCTGGTCGCCACCGACCCCGGCACCGTCGACCGCTTCCTCGCCTACGCCGGCACCGACGGCGAGGGCGGCGTCAACACCGCCGCCGTGCTGCTCGGCGCGGGCGTGTGTCTCTCCCTGATCGCGCAGATCGGCGAGCAGATCGACTACCTGCGCTTCATGCCGCCCAAGACCGAGGCGAACAAGCGCGCCTGGTGGACGGCCGTGGTGATGGCCGGGCCCGGCTGGGTGGTGCTGGGCGCGCTGAAGCAGGCCATCGGCGTGTTCCTCGCGGTCTACATCCTCGCCGAGGTCGGCCCCACCGCCGCACCGGAGCCGATCCAGCAGTTCAAGCACGCCTTCGACGCGATGATGCCGTCCTGGATCGTCCTCCCGCTGGCCGTGGCCCTGGTCGTGATCAGCCAGATCAAGATCAACGTGACGAACGCCTACTCCGGTTCCCTCGCCTGGACGAACTCCTTCACCCGGGTCACCGGACGCTATCCGGGCCGCATGGTCTTCGTCCTGGTCAACCTGGCCTTCGCGCTGGTGCTCATGGAGGCCGACATGTTCAGTTTCCTCAACAGCATCCTGGGCTTCTACTCGAACTGCGCCATCGCCTGGGTCGTCACCGTCGCCACCGACATCGGCGTCAACAAGTACCTGCTGAAGCTCTCCCCGCTCCAGCCCGAGTTCCGCCGGGGCATGCTCTACGCCGTCAACCCCGTGGGCGTGGTCGCCTTCGTCGCCGCCTCCGGCCTCTCCATCGCCATGTACTTCCACGCACTCGGCGACACCCTCCAGCCGTACTCCCCGGTCGCCGCCGCCCTCATCGCCTTCGTCCTCACCCCGCTGATGGCGGTCGTCACCAAGGGCAAGTACTACCTGCGCCGCACCGACGACGGCATCGACGAGCCGCTCCTGGACGAGGACGGCAACCCCAGTGCCGTCACCTACGACTGCCACGTGTGCCGGCAGCAGTTCGAGCGCCCCGACGTGGCCGCCTGCCCGACGCACGACGCCGTCGTCTGCTCCCTGTGCCTGAGCACGGACAAGGTCGGCGACCACGTGCTGCCGGCCGCGTCCACCGTCGCCTGACGGCGCTTCAACCCCGAGAGCACGGCGAAGGGCTCCCGCGAGCAGGTGCTTGCGGGAGCCCTTCGCAGTGTCACGTGCGGCGGCCGTGCCTCACTCGCCGCCCTCCAGGTCACCCTCCGTCTCCAGGTACACCTGGCGCAGCGCCTCCAGCACCGCCGGGTCCGGCTTCTCCCACATCCCGCGCGACTCCGCCTCCAGCAGCCGCTCGGCGATGCCGTGCAGGGCCCAGGGGTTGGCCTCCTGGAGGAACTCGCGGTTGGTCGGGTCCAGGACGTAGGTCTCCGTGAGCTTGTCGTACATCCAGTCGGCGATCACGCCGGTCGTGGCGTCGTAGCCGAACAAGTAGTCCACGGTCGCGGCGAGTTCGAAGGCGCCCTTGTAGCCGTGACGGCGCATCGCCTCGATCCACTTCGGGTTGACGACACGGGCGCGGAAGACGCGTGAGGTCTCCTCGACGAGCGTGCGGGTGCGGACCGTCTCGGGACGGGTGGAGTCGCCGATGTACGCCTCGGGGGCCGTGCCGCGCAGGGCGCGGACGGTGGCCACCATGCCGCCGTGGTACTGGAAGTAGTCGTCGGAGTCGGCGATGTCGTGCTCACGGGTGTCCGTGTTCTTGGCGGCGACCGCGATCCGCTTGTACGCCGTCTCCATCTCGTCGCGGGCCGGGCGGCCGTCGAGTTCACGGCCGTAGGCGTAGCCGCCCCAGACCGTGTAGACCTCGGCGAGGTCGGCGTCGGTGCGCCAGTCGCGGGAGTCGATGAGCTGGAGCAGTCCGGCGCCGTAGGTACCGGGGCGGGAGCCGAAGATACGGGTGGTCGCGCGGCGCTCGTCGCCGTGGGCCGCGAGGTCGGACTGGACGTGGGCGCGTACGTGGTTGGCCGCGGCGGGCTCCTCCAGCGAGGCGGCGAGCCGTACGGCGTCGTCCAGCAGCCCGATCGTGTGCGGGAAGGCGTCCCGGAAGAAGCCCGAGATCCGCAGCGTCACGTCGATACGCGGGCGCCCCAACTCCTCGTACGGGATGGCCTCCAGGCCCGTCACCCGGCGCGAGGCGTCGTCCCAGACCGGGCGGACGCCGAGCAGCGCGAGGGCCTCGGCGACGTCGTCACCGGCCGTGCGCATGGCGCTCGTCCCCCACAGCGACAGCCCGACGGACGTGGGCCATTCGCCGTTGTCCGTGCGGTAGCGCTCCAGCAGGGAGTCGGCAAGGGCCTGACCCGTCTCCCAGGCGAGGCGGGACGGGACGGCCTTCGGGTCGACGGAGTAGAAGTTACGGCCGGTCGGCAGGACGTTGACCAGGCCGCGCAGGGGGGAGCCGGAGGGCCCGGCGGGAACGAAGCCGCCGCCCAGGGCATGCAGGGCGTGGTCGATCTCCGCCGTGGTCGCGGCGAGGCGGGGGACGACCTCGCGGGCGGCGAACTCCAGGATGGCGGCGACCTGTTCACCGTGCTCGGTGGGTACGGCGGCCGGGTCCCAGCCCGCGTCGTCCATCGCCTGGACCAGGGCGCGGGCCTTCTCCTCCGCCTCGTCGGCCGTGGTGCGGGTCGCGGCGGACTCGTCCAGGCCGAGGGCCTCGCGCAGGCCGGGCAGGGCGGTGGTGCCGCCCCAGATCTGGCGGGCGCGGAGGATGGCGAGGACGAGGTTGACGCGGTCGGCGCCGGCCGGCGGGTTGCCCAGGACGTGCAGGCCGTCGCGGATCTGGGCGTCCTTGACCTCGCACAGCCAGCCGTCGACGTGCAGGAGGAAGTCGTCGAAGCCGTCGTCGTCGGGGCGGTCGGCCAGGCCGAGGTCGTGGTCGAGCTTGGCGGCCTGGATCAGGGTCCAGATCTGGGCGCGGATGGCCGGGAGCTTCGCCGGGTCCATGGAGGAGATCTGGGCGTACTCGTCGAGGAGTTGCTCCAGACGCGCGATGTCGCCATAGGAGTCGGCGCGGGCCATCGGCGGGACGAGGTGGTCGATGAGGGTGGCGTGGACGCGGCGCTTGGCCTGGGTGCCCTCGCCGGGGTCGTTGACCAGGAACGGGTAGATCAGGGGCAGGTCGCCGAGGGCCGCGTCGGGGCCGCAGGCGGCGGACAGGCCGGCGTTCTTGCCGGGCAGCCACTCCAGGTTGCCGTGCTTGCCGAGGTGGATCATCGCGTCGGCGCCGAAACCGCCGTCCTCGGTGCGGGCGGCGATCCAGCGGTAGGCGGCCAGGTAGTGGTGCGAGGGCGGGAGGTCCGGGTCGTGGTAGATCGCGATCGGGTTCTCGCCGAAGCCGCGCGGCGGCTGGATGAGGATCAGCAGGTTGCCGAAGCGCAGGGCGGCGAGGACGATGTCGCCCTCCTCGTTGCGGCTGCGGTCGACGAACATCTCGCCGGGCGCCGGACCCCAGTGCTCCTCGACGGCCGTCCGCAGCTCCTCCGGGAGCGTGGCGAACCAGCGCCGGTAGTCGGCCGCCGGGATCCGCACCGGGTTGCGGGCCAACTGCTCCTCGGTGAGCCACTCCTGGTCGTGGCCGCCGGCCTCGATGAGCGCGCGGATCAGCTCGTCGCCGTCGCCGGAGACCAGGCCGGGGATGTCGCTGTCGCCGAAGTCGTAGCCCTCGGCCTTGAGCCGCCTGAGCAGCGCGACGGCGCTGGCGGGGGTGTCGAGGCCGACCGCGTTGCCGATCCGGGAGTGCTTGGTCGGGTAGGCGGACAGGACCAGGGCCAGGCGCTTGTCGGCGGCCGGGATGTGCCGAAGTCGGGCGTGGCGCACGGCGATTCCGGCGACGCGCGCCGCGCGCTCGGGGTCGGCGACGTAGGCGGGCAGGCCGTCGGCGTCGATCTCCTTGAAGGAGAACGGCACGGTGATGAGCCGGCCGTCGAACTCGGGCACGGCGATCTGGCTGGCGGCGTCGAGCGGGGAGACGCCCTCGTCGTTCTCCTCCCAGGCGGACCGGGATCCGGTCAGGCACAGGGCCTGCAGGATCGGCACGTCGAGGGAGGTCAGGGCGCCCGCGTCCCAGGACTCGTCGTCGCCGCCGGCGGATGCCTCGGCGGGCTTGGTGCCGCCCGCGGCGAGGACGGTGGTGACGATGGCGTCGGCGGCGCGCAGTTCGTCGATGAGTCCGGGCTCGGGGGCCCGCAGGGAAGCGACGTACAGCGGCAGCGGCCGGCCGCCGGCCTCCTCGATCGCGTCGCACAGGGCGCCCACGAACGCCGTGTTGCCGCTCATGTGGTGGGCGCGGTAGTAGAGCACGGCGATCGTCGGGCCGTCGGTCCGGGACTCGCGCTCCAGCGGGCCCCAGCTCGGCGCGGCGGCCGGTGCGTCGAAGCCGTGGCCGGTCAGCAGGACCGTGTCCGACAGGAAGCGGGCGAGCTGCTCCAGGTTGGCGGGGCCGCCGTGGGCGAGGTAGGCGTGGGCCTCGGCGGCGATGCCGACGGGGACCGTCGAGGCGGCCATCAGCTGGGCGTCCGGGGCCTGTTCACCGGAGAGGACGACGACCGGGCGGCCGTCGGCGAGCAGCAGGTCGAGGCCCTCCTGCCAGGCGCGCAGACCACCGAGGAGGCGTACGACGACCAGGTCGACGCCGTCGAGGAGCGCGGGCAGGTCGTCGAGCGGGAGCCGGGCGGGGTTGGCGAAGCGGTACGAAACCGGGCCGTTCGCCGCGCGGGCGCTGAGCAGGTCGGTGTCGGACGTCGACAGGAGCAGGATCATGCGGCGTCGGCCTTCCTCGGGGTGTCCGCGCCCCGGGTGGTGTCTGACGGCGGGAGTTCCTGACTCACCCGACCCTGGCGGGGTGGGCTCACAGTGGCGGGACCGCGCCGGATTCGCACCGGCTTCCTCCCCTGTCGCCGTCGTGGCGGTGGCGGACCGGATGATCCACCGAGAAGCATAGTAAGGGGCACGGGAACAGCCGTCGGCATGCGGAGGCGGCGGCATACGGTCGCCGGGGCGGTCGGTATGCTCGCCGCCATGTCCACGCCCTCCATCCGACCGTCGTCCCAGGCCACAGGGGTCACACGGGACCGCGACGACGCATGCCCGGGCGCATTGAGGCTGCACACGGCGGACGACGGCGCACTCGCCCGGATCCGGATTCCCGGGGGCGTGCTTCAGGTCGCTCAGGCACGGGAACTCGGCCTGGCGGCGCTCGAACTGGGCGACGGGGAGCTGCATCTGACGTCGCGGGGCAACGTCCAGCTGCGCGGTCTGCCGACCGGCTGCGGCGGGGAGTTGGCGGGCCGGCTGGAGGCGGCCGGGCTGCTGCCGTCGTGGCGTCACGAGCGGGTGCGCAACGTGGTGGCCTCGCCCCTGTCGGGGCTGGACGGGCACGGATTCGCCGACGTACGGCCGTGGCTGCGGGCGTTGGACGAGCTGCTGTGCGCGAGCGAGGCGGCGGCCCGGCTGTCCGGGCGGTTCCTGTTCGCGCTCGACGACGGGCGCGGGGACGTGGCCGGGCTCGGTGCGGACGTGACGTTGCGGGCGGCGCCGGACGGGGCCGTGTGGCTGCGGATCGGAGCCGCCGGTTGCGTCGTGGTCCTCGCCGCCGAGGACGCGCCCCGGGCCGCGCTGCTGGCCGCCGAGGTGTTCCTGGAGGCGAGTGGCGGCCAGGTCTGGCGGGTGGCCGAACTCCCGGTGCCCGCCGATGAGTTGGCGCACGAGGTCGTACGACGGCTGGGAGCCGGAGACGCCTCGCCGGCCTGGCCGCCGGCGAGTGAGCCGTCCCCCTCCCCCGGCGTCGTCACCGGCCCCGACGGCACCACGAGCCTCTCCGTCCTCGCCCCGCTGGGCCGCCTCACCGCAGCGCAGTGGACCGGACTGACGACGGCCGCGTCCGGGGAGCTGCGGCTGACACCTTGGCGTGGAGTGATCCTTCCCACAGTGCGCTCCGACCGGCTTGTCGGCCTAGACTCCGTCGGTCTGATCACGGACCCGGCCTCTCCCTGGCTCGGCGTCGGTGCCTGCATCGGACGGCCCGGTTGCGCCAAGTCGCTGGCGGACATCCGTACGGACGCGGCCGCGTCGCTCACCGCGGGCGGCGGGCTGCCGGCGTACTGGTCCGGCTGCGAGCGCCGTTGCGGTCGTCCGCGCGGCGATCACGTGGACGTCGTCGCGGCCCCGGACGGCGGCTACCTGATCTCCGTCGTGGAAGGCGGCCGGGTTCGCGCCACGACGACGACCGACCATCCATCGAAGCTCGCCGCCGACCTGGCGGCGGCCCGCACGCATGACCTGTAGGAGCACGGTGTTCGAGTACGAGAAGGACGGTGCGGCGATCTACCGCCAGTCCTTTGCCACCATCCGCGCGGAGGCGGACCTCGCGGGCCTGCCCGCCGACGTCAGTCAGGTCGCGGTGCGGATGATCCACGCCTGCGGGATGGTCGACCTCGTGCGCGACCTCGTGTACTCGCCCGGGGTGGTGGCCCGTGCGCGGGAGGCCCTGCGGGCCGGTGCGCCCATTTTCACAGACGTGCAGATGGTGGCCAGCGGAGTGACCCGCAAGCGGCTGCCCGCCGACAACGAGGTGCTGTGCACCCTGTCCGACCCGGCCGTCCCCGAGCTGGCCGCGAAGATGGGCACCACGCGCAGCGCCGCCGCCATGGAGCTGTGGCGGGACCGGCTGGAGGGTTCGGTGGTCGCCGTCGGGAACGCGCCGACCTCGCTGTTCCGGCTCCTGGAGATGATCGAGGAGGGCGCCCCCCGCCCGGCCGCCGTCATAGGGGTGCCGGTGGGGTTCGTGGGGGCCGCCGAGTCGAAGGAGGCGCTCGCGGAGCATCCGTCGGGGCTTGAACACCTGATCGTCCGTGGCCGACGCGGGGGCAGCGCCATCGCCGCCGCCGCGCTCAACGCGATCGCTAGTGAGGAAGAGTGAGCGGGAAGCTGTACGGCGTCGGGCTGGGCCCCGGCGACCCGTCGTTGATGACCGTGCGCGCGGTGGAGGTCATCGCCGAGGCGGACGTGATCGCGTACCACAGCGCGCGGCACGGGCGGTCCATCGCCCGTTCGATCGCGGCGAGGCACATCCAGGAACGGCACATCGAGGAGCGGCTGGTCTACCCGGTCACCACCGAGACGACCGACCACCCCGGCGGCTACCAGGGCGCCATCGACGACTTCTACACCGAGGCCGCCGCCCGCCTCGCCGCGCACCTCGACGCCGGCCGGACGGTCGCCGTCCTCGCGGAGGGCGACCCGCTCTTCTACGGCTCCTACATGCACATGCACAAGCGGCTCGCGGACCGCTACGCCACCGAGGTCGTCCCCGGTGTCACCTCCGTGTCTGCCGCCGCCGCCCGTCTGGGCACGCCCCTCGCGGAGGGTGAGGAGGTGCTGACCATCCTGCCGGGCACCCTGCCCGAGGAGGAGCTGACCGCCCGGCTCGCCGCCACGGACGCGGCGGTGGTGATGAAGCTGGGCCGCACCTTCACCAAGGTCCGCGGCGCGCTGGAGAGTTCGGGCCGGCTGGGCGAGGCGCGGTACGTCGAGCGGGCCACGATGAGCGGCGAGCGGCTGGCCGAACTGGCCGACGTGGATCCGGAGTCGGTGCCGTACTTCGCGGTCGCCGTGCTGCCGAGCCAGGCCGACGCCGAGCCCGCCGCACGGGAACTGGGCGAGGTCGTCGTGGTCGGGACCGGCCCGGCCGGTCCGCTGTGGCTCACTCCCGAGACCCGGGGTGCGCTCGCCGCCGCCGACGACCTGGTCGGCTACACCACCTACCTGGACCGGGTGCCGGTGCGTCCCGGTCAGCTCCGGCACGGCTCGGACAACCGGGTCGAGGCCGAGCGGGCCGAGTTCGCGCTGCAACTGGCCCGGCGGGGGCGGCGGGTGGCCGTCGTCTCCGGGGGTGATCCGGGGATCTTCGCGATGGCCACGGCCGTCCTGGAGGTCGCCTCGCAGGAGGAGTACGCGGACATCCCGGTGCGGGTGCTGCCGGGGGTGACCGCCGCCAACGCGGCCGCCGCCCGCGCGGGCGCCCCGCTCGGACACGACTACGCCACCATCTCTCTCTCCGACCGGCTCAAGCCCTGGGAGGTCATCGCCGAACGGCTGCGGGCGGCGGCCTCGGCGGATCTGGTGCTGGCCCTGTACAACCCCGGTTCGCGCAGTCGGACCTGGCAGGTGGCCAAGGCCCGCGAGCTGCTCCTCGAACACCGGGCGCCGCAGACTCCGGTCGTGGTCGCGCGGGACGTCGGCGGGTCCGGGGAGCGGGTGCGGATCGTGCGGCTGGCCGAACTCGATCCGGCCGAGGTCGACATGCGTACGATCCTGCTGGTCGGTTCCTCGCAGACGCGGGTCGTACGGCGCGGGGACGGCGAGGACGTCGTCTGGACGCCGCGCCGCTACCCGGACGCGTGAGGCGGGGGCGCCTACTCGGCTCCCTGTTCGGCGGGGACGGCTCGCTGTTCGGCGGGGACGGCTCGCTGTTCGGCGGGGGTGCGCCCCTGGGCCATCCCCGCCGTCCACTTCTCCTCGATCCGGCCGACCTTCCACACCAGCAGGGCGAGGGCCCAGGTGGCGAAGAACAGGCCGACGACGACGTATCCGATGATGTTGAGGTCGAGCCCGGACACCCAGTCCCAGAAGACGCCGTGCAGGTGCGCCTTCTCGGCGAGCAGGCCCAGCAGTTCGACGGTGCCGATGACGAGGGCGACGGCGACGGACAGGCCGGTGACGGTGAGGTTGTAGTAGACCTTGCGGACCGGCTTGGAGAAGGCCCAGCCGTAGGCGAAGTTCATGAACGAGCCGTCGATGGTGTCCAGCAGCGACATGCCGGCCGCGAACAGGACGGGCAGGCAGAGGATCGCGTACCAGGGCAGGCCGGAGGCGGCGCCCGAGCCGGCGAGGACCAGCAGGGCGATCTCGGTGGCCGTGTCGAAGCCGAGGCCGAACAGCATGCCCAGGGGGTACATCTGCCAGGGCTTGGTGATCGACTTCATGACGCGGCCGAGGAGGCGGTTCATGAAGCCGCGGTTGTCGAGCTGTTCCTCCAGGGCGGCCTCGTCGAAGTGGCCGGAGCGCATCTGCCGGAACACCTTCCAGATACCGGCCATGATCACCAGGTTGATGATCGCGATGAGGTAGAGGAAGGCCCCGGAGACGGTGGTGCCGATCCAGCCGGTGATGTCGTGCAGTCGCGAGTCGTCGTCCGTGACCGGACCGGCGAGCGCCTTCACGCCCAGGGAGAGCAGGAGGGCGAGGACGAAGACGATGGTCGAGTGGCCGAGGGAGAACCAGAAGCCGACGGACAGCGGCCGCTGTCCCTCGCTCATCAGCTTGCGCGTGGTGTTGTCGATGGCGGCGATGTGGTCGGCGTCGAAGGCGTGCCGCATGCCGAGCGTGTACGCGGTGATACCGATGCCGATGCCGAACGACTTCTCGCCGAGGCTGTAGTGGTGCGGGGCGACGATCGCGACCAGCGTGAACCAGCCGATGACGTGCAGCGCCAGGATGAACCCGGCCATAGCGCCGAGGTTCGCCCATTCCCTGCGGGTCATCGAGGCGCGGATGCGGTGCCATCTGGTTGTTCGGTTCTTCTCAGCCACACCCTTGAGCCTGCTGCAAAGAGATTGCAGGTAAAAGCCACACGCGGCAAAGCTGAGGTCAGGTTTCAGCCAGCGCCCGGGAAAGACGGTGTGCCGGTGACCAGCCAGTGCAGCGCCTGCTGCGGCTCGGCCACGACCCGCACACCGCCTGGGACCGGCGGCCTGCGCACCACGACGACGGGCACCCCGGCCTCGCGTGCCGCTCGCAGCTTGGGAGCGGTGGCCGCTCCCCCGCTGTCCTTGGTGACGACCACGTCGACGCGGTGCCGCCGCAGCAGTTCGCGCTCCCCGTCGAGGGTGAACGGGCCGCGGTCGAGCAGCACCTCCATGCGCGGCGGGTGCGGGGGCTCGGGCGCGTCCACGGACCGTACGAGGAACCACAGGTCGGCGAGGTCCGCGAAGGCGGCCAGCCCCATGCGCCCGGTGGTCAGGAACACGCGTCGGCCGAGCCCGGGCAGCGACCGCGCCGCCTCCTCCAGCGAGTCGACCTCGTGCCAGTCGTCCCCCGCCACCGGGACCCAGCCGGGGCGCCGCAGCGCGAGCAGGGGAACATGGGCGGTGGCGGCGGCCCGCGCCGCGTTGAAACTGATCGTCCCGGCGAAAGGGTGCGTGGCGTCGATGAGCGCGTCCACCTCGTGCTCACGCAGCCACGAGGCCAGCCCGTCGGCGCCGCCGAAGCCGCCCACCCGCACCTCGCCGGGCGGCAGCCGGGGCGCGGTGACGCGTCCGGCCAGCGAGTTCGTCACCCGCAGGCCGGGTACGGCGTCGGCCGCCAGCAGTTCGGCGAGGCGACGGGCCTCGGTGGTCCCGCCCAGAATCAGTACGTGCACGAAGTCCGGTTCCCTTCCGAAGAGTGAGGCATGACGAGCGAGGCCAAGGGCGGCCGCGGCGCCCAACTCAAGCACACCGGTCTGCGGCACGGCTGGACGACCGGCGCCTGCGCGACAGCGGCGACGACGGCCGCGTACACCGCGCTGCTGACCGGGGACTTTCCCGACCCGGTGCCGATCACGCTGCCCAAGGGGCAGACGCCGTCCTTCGCCCTGGCGGCCGAGGAGCTGACGGACACGTACGCCATGGCGGGCATCGTGAAGGACGCGGGAGACGACCCGGACGTCACCCACGGCGCACTGGTCCGGGCGACGGTGCGCCTGCTGCCGGCCGGGGCCGGGGTCGTGTTCAAGGCCGGCCCCGGTGTGGGGACGGTCACCCGACCCGGACTGCCGCTGCCCGTGGGCGAACCGGCCGTCAACCCGGTGCCCCGGCAGATGATGCGCGACCACGTCGCCCTGGTCGCGCGGCGGTACGGCGGCAGCGGCGACGTGGAGGTCACCGTCTCCGTGGACCACGGCGAGGAGATCGCCCGCTCCACCTGGAACCCCCGTCTGGGCATCCTCGGCGGCCTCTCCATCCTCGGCACGACGGGCATCGTGGTGCCGTACTCCTGCTCGGCGTGGATCGACTCCATCCGGCGCGGCGTCGACGTGGCACGGGCGGCCGGGCGCACCCACGTGGCCGGCTGCACCGGGTCCACCTCGGAGAAGACGGTCGTCGCCGCGTACGACCTGCCCGAGGACGCCCTGCTCGACATGGGCGACTTCGCGGGCGCGGTCCTGAAGTACGTCCGCCGCCACCCCGTCGACCGCCTCACGATCTGCGGGGGTTTCGCCAAACTCTCCAAGCTGGCCGCCGGCCATCTGGACCTGCACTCCGCCCGCTCCCAGGTAGACAAGGGCTTCCTGGCCGACCTGGCCCGCCGCGGCGGCGCCGACGAGACCCTCGCCGCCGAGGTGGCGAACGCCAACACCGGCCTCGCCGCCCTCCAGCTGTGCTCGGCGGCCGACGTCCCCCTCGGCGACCTGGTCGCGATCACCGCCCGCGACGAGGCCCTCGCCGTACTGCGGGGCGCACCCGTCGCGGTCGACGTCATCTGCATCGACCGCGCTGGCACGATCGTCGGCCGCAGCCCGCTGGCCGGCCCCGCGACCACCCGCCCCTGAACACGACACCGACAACGCCCCAAGGAACGCGGGGAACCGCGCGACCAGCGAAGGGGCGCGGGGAACTGCGCGACCAGCCCCCACGCACCCGCAGACAAAAGACGGCACTTCACGGCACCGCAAGCGGCAGCGCCTAGTGCCGCTCCCGCTCCGGCGAGTACAGGTGGCTGTCCCGGAACTGCTTCGCGCCGAGCGTCCGGCCGACCATGATCACAGCCGTGCGCAGCACACCCGCCTCCTTCACCTGCCCGGCGATCTCGTCGAGGGTGCCCCGGAGGATCACCTCGTCAGGGCGGGAGGCGTAGGCGACGACGGCGGCGGGGCAGTCCGCGCCGTAGTGCGGGAGGAGCTCCTCCACCACGCGGTCGACGTACCGGGCGGCGAGGTGCAGGACGATGAGCGCGCCGCTGCGGCCGAGGGTGGCGAGGTCCTCCCCCTCGGGCATCGCGGTGGCGCGGTGCGCGATACGGGTGAGGATGACGGTCTGGCCGACCGTCGGCACGGTCAGTTCCCGCTTCAGGGCCGCCGCCGCCGCGGCGAAGGCGGGCACGCCGGGGACGACCTCGTACGGCACACCGGCCGCGTCCAGCCGCCGCATCTGCTCGGCGACCGCGCTGAACACGGACGGGTCGCCCGAGTGCAGCCGCGCCACGTCGTGCCCCGCTTCATGGGCCCGCACCAACTCGGCGGTGATCTCGTCGAGGTCGAGGTCGGCGGTGTCCACCAGCCGCGCGTCCGGCGGGCATTCGGCGAGCAGCTCGCGCGGCACCAGGCTGCCCGCGTACAAGCAGACCCGGCAGGCGGCGAGCGTACGGGCGCCACGCAGCGTGATCAGGTCTGCGGCACCGGGGCCGGCACCGATGAAGTACACGGTCATCTGTCTGCTCCTGGAAGGGGGTTGAGGGTGTGCTGCGCCTTCTCCACGGCCCACTGGGTCACCGGCATCGCCTGACGCCAGCCGGTGAAGCCGCCCACGGGAACGGCGTGTGCCACGGCGAGCCGCACCAGCTCGCCACCGTGGCGCCGGCGGGCGTCGGCGAGCAGCGCCTCCGACTCCAGCGTCACGGTGTTGGCGACGAGGCGTCCGCCCGCGGGCAGCGCCTCCCAGCAGGCGTCGAGGAGTCCGGGCGCGGTGAGGCCGCCGCCGATGAACACCGCGTCCGGCGTGGGCAGTTCGGCCAGAACGGCGGGCGCGGCACCAGAGACGACCCGCAGGCCGGGCACGCCGAGCCGGTCGGCGTTGCGGGTGATGCGCTCGGCTCGCACGGGGTCGCGTTCGACGGTGACGGCCCGGCACGAGGGGTGGGTGCGCATCCACTCGATCGCGATCGACCCGGACCCACCGCCGACGTCCCACAGCAGCTCACCGGGCGCGGGCGCGAGCACGCCCAGCGTGACGGCGCGGATGTGCCGCTTGGTGAGCTGGCCGTCGTGCTCGTAGGCGGCATCGGGCAGTCCGGGCACGGCACCGAGGCGAGGGGCGTCCGGGGCGCGGTGGCACTCGACGGCGACGAGGTTCAGCGGGTCGCCGGGCTCGTCGTGCCAGTCGTCGGCGGTGGTCGACGCGGTCGTACGTTCCTTCTCGGCGCCGAGTTGTTCCAAGACCCGCATCCGGCTGGGCCCGTAGCCGCGGTCCCGCAGCAGCGCGGCGATCTCGGCGGGGGTGGTGGCGTCGGCGCTGAGCACGAGCAGCCGTCGGCCCTCGTGCAGGGCGGCGGCGAGACGGGCGGCGGGGCGGCCGACCAGCGTGACGACCTCGACGTCCTCCAGCGGCCAGCCGAGGCGGGCGCAGGCGTGCGAGACGGAGGAGGGGTGCGGCAGGACGCGCACGGCAGCGGCGCCGAGGATCTCGGTGAGGGCGCGCCCGATGCCGTAGAACATGGGGTCGCCGCTGGCCAGTACGGCGATGCGGCGGCCGGCGTGGGCGGCGAGGAGGCCGGGGACCGCGGGCCGCAGCGGCGAGGGCCAGGCGACGCGTTCCCCGGCACACCCGGGCGGCAGCAGGTCCAGTTGGCGCGGGGCGCCGATGACGACCTCGGCGTCCAGCAACGCGGCGCGGGAGCCGTCCGGGACGCCTTCCCAACCGTCGGCTCCGATCCCGACGACGGTCACGGCGGCGGGTGGAGGTGCGGGGCGTGCGGGGGTCACTGCGCGGTACCTCGGGACTCGAATGGGCAACGGAGACGCACTCTACGGGGCGGTGGCCTGCGTGTCCTTCGTCGGGTACACATTCACGGCGATCTTATTGCACACTACTTGCAATAACTTTTTCAGCGCAGGAAGGGTGGCGATGGGTTCTCCGATCGTGCTCGGCATCGAGTCGTCCTGTGACGAGACCGGCGCCGGACTGGTCCAGGGCGGGCGGCTGCTGGGCCACGCGGTGGCGTCGAGCATGGCGGAACACGCCCGCTTCGGCGGAGTGGTGCCCGAGATCGCCTCCCGGGCGCATCTGCACGCGCTGCGCCCGGTGGTCCGGCAGGCGTTGGACGAGGCGGGTCTGACGCTGTCCGACATCGGCGCCGTCGCCGTCACCACCGGCCCGGGCCTGTCGGGTGCGCTCCAGGTGGGCCTGGCCGGGGCGAAGGGCATCGCCTACGCCCTGGACGTGCCGCTGTACGGCGTCCACCACCTGGCCGGCCATGTCGCCGCCGACACGCTCACCCACGGGCCGCTGCCCGACCCCTGCGTGGTGCTGATCGTCTCCGGCGGCCACACGTCCTTGCTGTTGGTCCGCGACCTGGCCCGCGACCCGATCCTCCACCTCGGCGACACCCTCGACGACGCGGCCGGGGAGTGCTTCGACAAGGTGGCGCGGGTCTTCGGACTGCCGTATCCCGGCGGTCCGGCCGTCGACCGGGCAGCGCGCGAGGGAGATCCGCGCGCTGTCCCCTTCCCTCGCCCGCTGACCGGCTCCCGCGACGAGCCGTACGCCTTCTCCTTCTCAGGACTGAAGGCCGCCGCCGCCCGTTGGGCCGAGGGCCACACGGACGGGAAGCTGCCCGTGGCCGACGGTGCGGCCTCGCTCCAGGAGGCGGTCGCCGACGTGCTGACCCGCAAGGCGGTCGCGGCCTGTGCCGAGTACGGCGTGGGAACGCTGGTGGTGGTCGGCGGGGTCGCCGCGAACTCGCGCGTGCGGTCGCTGGCGGAGGAGCGGTGCCGGGCGGCCGGGATCGAGCTGCGCGTGCCGCCGCTGCGGCTGTGCACGGACAACGGCGCGATGATCGCCGCCGTCGGCGACTTCCTGGTCCGGGCCGGCGCCGAACCCGCCCCGCTGGACGTGTCGATCGACCCGTCGGCACCCCTGGAGTTCGCGGCCCTGCACCCGGTCGCGACCGGCGCGAAGGCGGTAGCGGCCTGAGGGGCGGCGGCCTTCGCGTGCTGTGAGGTGCCGAACCGCGTCGCCTTGCTCGGCCCCGGCGCCCGGCACCCGGCACCCGTACCGTTCACCGGCCGCCCAGCCCGTGCAGGCGACAGGCGGCCTTCGCTGGAGGCCTAGGAGGCGCGCCGTTCATGGCGTGTGCGGGCCAGGTGGCAGGCTGCGCGCAGCAGTTCACGGACCGCCGCTTCCGTGCCGGGGCCCGGGTTGACCACGGCCAGCCAGCCGAGGGTCCCGTAGACGGGGTGCGCCATCAGGGTGTCGGTGGCGCCGGGGTCCGCCTCCGTGGCGCCGCGTTCGCGCGGTGCGTGGCCGGTCCACCGGATGAACTCCGCCTTCCCCGCGGCGATGTTCAGGCGGAAGGTGTCCGGCCGGTCCAGACGTGAGGCCTCGTCGCCGGGGTAGTTCTTGGTCACGATCGTCGCGAACGGCTGCGTCGTCGTCGGGACGACGCCGTCAGGTGCGTAGTAGAAGAACGTGTCGCCCCAGCTGATGTCGGGCGAGCCGTCGCCGGGTGCGGGCCTGAGGGTCAGAACGCCGTCGAGAGCGCCGACGAAGCTGATGATCTCGTCCATGGTCATGTGCTCTAGCGTTGCATTGAGGTGCTTGTGGAGAGTCTGAGCTCGGAGGGCGGGGTTTCTGGTTGCGAAGTCTCAAATCAGGTGATCTGCGCACCGGCGACGTCGCGCGGTCTGCCGGGTGCTCCGTGCAGCAGGTGCGCAATCTCGAGCGCGACGGCGTGCTGCCGCCGGCGGCACGCACGGCCAAGGGCTACCGGATCTACGGGGAGACGCATCTGCGGTCCGCGCTGGCCTACCGCGCGCTGGCGACGGGCACGGGGCCGACCGAGGCCAAGAAGATCCTGCGGGCCGTCCACCGGTCCCCGCTGCCGGAGGTCCTCGCCCTGCTCGACGCGGCGCACGCGCGGCTCGACGCGGAGCGCGCGGATCTGAGACGGGCCAAGGAGGCTGCCCGGGCCGTCTCCGGCGAACCGATCGAAGACGTACGGGAGTCGGACTCGATGAGCGTCTCCGAGCTCGCCGCGGCGCTCGGTGTCCGCCCCTCGGCATTGCGGCACTGGGACGCGGAGGGTGTCGTCGTCCCGGACCGCGACCCCGAGCGCGGGACCCGTCGGTACACACCGGCGCAGGTGCGGGATGCGCGGATCGTGCACCAACTGCGCAAGGCCGGTTACCGCATCGCACCCCTGCGGGCCCTCATGCCGGAGTTGCGCCGCGCCCGCCGCACGGAGGACCTCGACTCCGCGCTGGCCGCCAGGGACCTCGACATCACGGCCCGTTCCAAAGCCCTGCTCGACGGTGCGGCCGCGCTGAGCGCGCTGCTGTCCCCGCCGGGGTCGGCGACCTGAATGCGGGAAGTGACGTCGCAGGTCAGGGGCGTTGTCAGTGGGGGCAGGCAGGATGGTCTGCATGACAACACCAGTTGCGCAGATCGTGGACGCCGCCGGGTACGCGCAGGCGGTCGAGGACGTCGTGAAGGCGGCCGCCGCCTACTACACGGACGGCACCTCACCACTGGACGACGACACCTACGACCGGTTGGTGAGAGAGATCTCCGCCTGGGAGGCCGATCATCCCGATGAGGTGCTGCCCGACTCCCCGACGGGGAAGGTCGCCGGTGGCGCGGTCGAGGGCGACGTGCCGCACACGGCGGCGATGCTGAGCCTGGACAACGTCTTCTCGCCCGAGCAGTTCACGGCCTGGACGGCCTCGCTGGCCCGCCGCATCGGACACGAGGCACAGCGGTACAGCGTCGAGCCGAAACTCGACGGTCTGGCGATTGCGGCCCGCTACACGCGGGGGCGGCTGACGCGGCTGATCACACGGGGTGACGGGACGGCCGGGGAGGACGTCTCGCACACCATGGGCACCATCGAGGGCCTGCCCGACACGCTGGCCGAGCCGGTCGACGTGGAGGTGCGCGGCGAAGTCCTCATGACGAGCGCGCAGTTCGAGCACGCCAACGAGGTGCGCACCGCGCACGGCGGCCAGCCCTTCGCCAACCCCCGCAACGCGGCCGCGGGCACCCTGCGGGCGAAGGACCGCGCCTACACGGTCCCGATGACGTTCTTCGGCTACGGCCTGCTGCCGCTGCCCGAGACCGACGGGCCTCTGGCCGCACGGCTGGACGCGCTCGCGCACAGTGAGCTGATGGCCTTGGCGGCCGAGCTGGGCGTGAACACCACCGCCACCACCCCGGTGCCCGGCGTCACCGCGGCCACCACGGCCGACGTGCTGACCCGGGTGCAGGAGATCGCCGCGTCGCGCGCCGGGCTGCCGTTCGGGATCGACGGCATCGTCATCAAGGCCGACCACGCCGCCGACCAGAAGGCCGCCGGATCAGGATCGCGGGCCCCGCGCTGGGCCATCGCCTACAAACTCCCCGCCGTGGAGAAGATCACCCGCCTGCTGGACGTCGAGTGGAACGTGGGCCGCACCGGCATCATCGCCCCGCGCGCCGTGCTGGAGCCGGTCGAGATCGACGGCTCCACCATCACCTACGCCACACTCCACAACCCGGCCGACATCACCCGCCGTGACCTGCGGACGGGCGACCAGGTGATGGTGCACCGCGCCGGAGACGTCATCCCGCGCGTCGAGGCCCCGGTCGCCCATCTGCGCACCGGCGACGAGAAGCCGATCGTCTTCCCGCGGGTGTGCCCGCGCTGCGGCTCGGGCATCGACACCAGCCAGGAGCGCTGGCGGTGCGAGCAGGGCCGCAACTGCCACCTGGTCGCCTCCCTGTCGTACGCCGCGGGCCGCGACCAGCTCGACATCGAGGGCCTGGGCGCCACGCGGGTCGTGCAGCTCGTCGAGGCCGGCCTCGTCACCGACCTCGCCGACCTGTTCACCCTGACCCGCGACCAGTTGCTCGGGCTGGACCGGATGGGCGAGACCAGCACCGACAACCTGCTGGCCGCCCTGGCCACAGCGAGGACCCGGCCGCTGTCGCGCGTGCTGTGCGCCCTGGGGGTGCGCGGCACGGGACGGTCCATGTCCCGCCGCATAGCCCGGTACTTCGCCACCATGGACAACATCCGTGCCGCCGACACCGACCAGTTGCAGCAGGTCGAGGGCATCGGCGCCGAGAAGGCGCCCTCCATCGTCGCCGAACTGGCCGAACTCGCCGGGCTGATCGACAAACTCGCCGCGGCCGGGGTGAACATGACCGAACCCGGCGCCACGTTCCCGCCCGTGGAAGCCGTCACCGGCGCCGACACGGACACCGGCGCCGACGACGTCGCGAGTGGCACCCCGGCCGCCGGGCCGCTCGCCGGGATGACCGTCGTGGTCACCGGTGCCATGACCGGTCCGCTGGAGAGGCTCAGCCGCAACCAGGTGAACGAACTCGTCGAGCGGGCCGGCGGCCGCTCCTCCTCCAGTGTCTCCAGGAAGACCAGCCTGGTGGTCGCCGGAGAGGGGGCCGGATCCAAGCGCACCAAGGCCGAGGACCTCGGTATCCGCCTCGCCACGCCCGACGAGTTCGCTCTCCTCGTCGCCGACTTCCTGGACTGATCAGCAGGTGCGATTCACGTAGTGGGCGCCCTGGATCCGGTCCGCGGAGCCCAGCCAGGTCTTGCCTGGCCCGACACACCGCTCGTAGTCGGGCGCCTGGGCGACCCGCACCTGGATGACCACGCGGGAGCCGTCGGACGTGCAGTGGTTGTAGTAGGCGTCGGAGCTGGTCTCGTAGAAGCCGCAGGGGTCGGCCGCCGCGGGGCCCGCCTGGGCGGTCACCGCGCCGAGGGACGTCAGGACGAGGGCGGCGGAACCGAGAGCACCGGTCACCATACGACGAAGACTCAAGGGGAACTCCTTGTGCAGGGCAGGCGGTGGACCCCGAAGAGCCTGCTGCCTGCCGGTCAGTCGGATACCTGCACAAGGATCGCCATGCCGGTCGGCGTCGTTGATCGAACATCACGGCGTTCACCTGGCGAATCGTTCGGCCTGTCCCCGATCGGATGATCTTGCCTCGATTTGGAATCATGGGCATATGGAGGGGAATGCGGGATTCGGCTCGGCCGAGCCGTGCGATGCGCTCCAGGTGGCGTCGACGGCCCGGACAGCGGTGGCGTGGCTTCCGCCGCGTGAGCTCTGGCCGGTCATCCAGGACATCCGCTGGGAGCATGATCCGCAGGTGCGGCGGTGGCCGCCGCATGTGAACTTGCTGTTCGGGTTCGTACCGGAGGAGGAGTTCAGGCGGGCTGTGCCCCTGCTCTCCGCCGGGGCGGCGGCCGGCACACCGTTCACCGCGCGCCTGGCGGGTGTGCGGTATTTCCGCCACCGCCACTACGCGACGGTCTGGCTCGATCCGGCCGCGGCAGGTCAGGCACCGTGGGCCCGGCTCCAGCGGGAGCTACAGCTGCGGTTCCCCCTCTGCCTCGGACGCGGCGGCCGCTTCACCCCGCATCTGTCCCTCGGCCGCACCCACGACCCGAAAGGCCTGGCAGCCGCGTGTGCCGTCCGGCTCGGCACCCTGTCGGCGGCCGTCGAGGAGGTGGTGCTGCTCTCCCGCCGCGGCGAGGAGCCCATGACTCCCCGGGCAGTGATCACGCTGGGCACGGGCGAGGTCCGCCGGCCCGTGCGGTGAGAGAGGGAGGGCGTCGGTCACCTCACGGGGATCGCCAAGTACTGGTACTCCAGGAACTCCTCGATGCCGACCCGGCCGCCTTCCCTGCCCAGACCCGACTGTTTGACCCCGCCGAACGGGGCCGCCGGGTTGGAGACCAGTCCCGTGTTGAGGCCGACCATGCCCACCTCCAGGCGTTCGCCGACGCGCAGGGCGCGGTCGAGGCCCTCGGTGAAGACGTAGCCGACGAGCCCCCAGGGGGTGTCGTTGGCGCGGCGTACGACCTCGTCCTCGTCGTCGAAGGTGAGGATCGCGGCGACCGGGCCGAAGATCTCCGTGTCCATCAGCCGGCTCTCGGGGGCCACGCCCGTGAGGACGGTCGGCGGGTAGAAGCAGCCGGGGCCTTCCGGGGTACGGCCGCCGACGAGGACCTCGGCGCCGCGCTCCACCGCGTCGGCGACCAGTTCCTCCACCTTGGCCCGGCCGGCCGTGTCGATGAGGGGGCCGACGTCCACCCCGTCGCGGGTGCCGGGGCCCACGACGAGCCGTCCCATGCGCTCGGCGAGGCGCCGCCCGAACTCGCCCGCCACGGAGCGGTGCACGAAGAAGCGGTTCGCGGCCGTGCACGCCTCGCCCATGTTGCGCATCTTGGCGAGCATCGCGCCATCCACGGCCACGTCCAGGTCGGCGTCCTCGAAGACGATGAACGGCGCGTTGCCGCCCAGCTCAAGGGAGGTCCGTACGACGGTGTCCGCGCACTGGGCCAGGAGCAGCCGTCCGACCTGGGTGGAGCCGGTGAAGGACAGTTTGCGGATCTGCCCGCCCCGCAGGAGAGGTGCGCACACCTCGCCGGCGCGGGAGGTGGTGACGACGTTCAGGACACCGTCCGGCAGTCCGGCCTCCTTGAGGATCGCGGCGAGGGCCAGGCTGGAGAGCGGGGTCTGCGGGGCCGGCTTGAGGATCATCGTGCAGCCGGCGGCGACCGCCGGGCCGATCTTGCGGGTGCCCATGGCCAGCGGGAAGTTCCAGGGCGTGATGAGCAGGCAGGGACCGACCGGGCGGCGGGAGAGGAGCATGCGGTGGCGGCCGTCGGGCAGGGTGCCGTAGCCGCCGTCGACCCGGACGGCCTCCTCGGAGAACCAGCGGAAGAACTCGGCCGCGTACGCCACCTCGCCCCTGGCCTCGGCGAGTGGCTTGCCCATCTCTGACGTCATCAGGTGGGCGAGTTCGTCGGTGCGTTCGAGGATGATCTCGTGGGCCCGGCGCAGGATCTCGCTGCGCACCCGGGGTGCCGTACGGGCCCACGCCTGCTGGGCGCCGACGGCGGCCTCCTCCGCGAGGCGGGCGTCCTTGGGGCCGGCGTCGGCGACATGGCAGAGGATCTCGCCGGTCGCCGGGTCGTCCACGGGCATGGTGGCGCCGTCCGAGGCGTCCGCCCAGGCGCCGGCGATGAACAACTGCGTGGGGGTGTCGGTCATGACGTCTCTCCTGGTGGGTCGGCGGCGGGGTCGAGCGGTCACGCTCCGACTTCCACGGCGGTCGCCCAGGCCTCAAGGCCCTCGTCCACGGCCGTCTCGTCGATGACGAGTGCCGGGATCATCCGTACGACCTGGTTCCACGCACCGCACAGCAGCAGAAGCAGGCCCTGGTCGACGGCCGCGCGCTGGACACGGGCCGCGGTCTCCGGGTCGGGGCCGCCGTCCTCGGTGACGAACTCGCTGGCCAGCATCAGTCCGAGGCCCCGCACGTCGCCGATGCCGGGCGTGCGGTCGGCCACCGCCTCCAGGCCCCGGCGCAGCCGCTCGCCCATCGCCTCGGCGTTCTCGACGAGCTTCTCGTCGCGGACGACGTCGAGGGTCGCGCAGGCCGCCGCGCAGGCCACGGCGTTGGCGCCGTACGTGCCGCCCTGCGACCCGGGCCAGGCCTTGGTCATCAGCTCCTCGCAGGCCGCGATGCCGGACAGCGGGAAGCCGCTCGCCAGGCCCTTGGCGGTGACGAGGACGTCCGGGGTGACACCGAAGTGGTCGTGGCCCCAGAAGCGTCCGGTGCGGCCCACTCCGGTCTGCACCTCGTCCAGGATCAGCAGGAAGCCGTGCCGGTCCGCCCGTTCCCGCAGGCCCTCCATGAAGGCGCGGTTCGCGGGGACGTAGCCGCCCTCGCCCAGCACCGGTTCGACGATGATCGCGGCGGTGTCGGCGGGCGAGGAGACCGTCTGGAGCGTGTAGTCGAGCTCCCGCAACGCGAACCGGGTGGCGGTCTCCTCGTCCCAGCCGTAGCGGTAGGCCGTGGGGAAGGGGGTGACGACGACTCCGCTCATCAGGGGTGAGAAGCCCGAGCGGAACCGGGTGCCGGACGTGGTCATCGAGGCGGCGGCGACCGTACGGCCGTGGAAGCCGCCGTGGCAGACGACGACGTTCGGTCGGCCGGTGGCCTGCCGGGCAAGCCGCAGCGCGGCCTCGACCGCCTCGCTGCCGGAGTTCGTGAAGAACAGGCTGTCCAGACCGGTGGGCAGCACCTCGCCCAGCTTGTCGACGAGGCGCCGCAGCGGCTGGTGCATGACGGTCGTGTACTGGCCGTGGATCAGCGTGCCGACCTGCTCCTGGGCGGCCGCCACCACCCGGGGGTGGCAGTGGCCGGTGCTGGTGACGCCGATGCCGGCGGTGAAGTCCAGGTAGCGGCGGCCGTCCTCGCCGTAGAGGTGGACGCCCTCACCACGCGTTGCCACCACGGGCGTTGCCTGGCGAAGGTGCGGCGACAGTGCGGTCATGTTCGTCTCCCGGCGGTGACGTGAGGGACCTGGGCGGCCTGAGTACTCCGCGCGTTCTGGGTGTGGTGCGTGCTCGGCTCCGGCACTGCCGAGCATCGCGGCGGCTGCGGAGGGCGACAACGCCTGATGTGTCCGGTGCCGAGGCGGGGTTCGGACGTTCTGTCAGGCGTGAGTGCCCGTACCCGGCCTTCGTCGCCCCCTCCGCCTCACGGGACCGCCCCTTGCGCAGGTCAGCGGGGCTTGTCACAGTGACGAGCGGGCATCCAGGGAGACACCGTGACCGAGCAGCACCCCAAGGACGGGGACGGCACCGCATCCGGCCGTGCCCTCACCGTCGCCGACGTCCTGGCCCTGCCCGTCCTGGCCGCGGGACAGCCACGGGTCGTCACCGGCGCCGGCCATCTCGACCGGCCGGTGCGCTGGGTCCACATCACCGAGTTGACGGACCCGGCCTCCTTCCTCAAGGGCGGCGAACTCGTCCTGACCACCGGCATGCCGTTGCCCGAGGACGCGGCGGGAGTGCGCAGGTACGTCGACGAGCTCGCGGGCGTCGAAGCGGCGGCCCTGGTCATCGAACTCGTACGGCGCTACCACCGGCCGCCCGCCGCCCTCGTCCAGGCCTGCCGGGCCCGTGGCCTCCCCCTGGTCACGCTCGCCAGGGACGTCAACTTCCTGGAGGTCACCCAGGTCGTTCACGCGCTGATCCTCGGCAACCAGGCCGAGACGATACGCCGCGCCCAGCGGATCCACGAGGCGTTCACCGCGCTGACGCTGCGCGGCGCCGGGCCGGAGGACGTCATGCGGGCGGCGGCGGTGATGAGCGGCCGCACGGTCGTGCTGGAGAACCTGGTGCACCAGGCGCTGGTCTGTGAGCCGTCCGGCGGCACCGTGGAGGAGGCGCTCACCGACTGGGAGGCACGCTCCCGGGCGACCCCGGCGCGTGACCGGGCGGGTGTGTCCGGCCCGGAGGGCTGGCTGGCCGCGCCCGTCGAGTACCAGGGCGAACGCTGGGGGCGCGTGGTGATGCTGCCGCCCCGAACGCGAGAACCGGCCAGACAGGCACCGACTGGTGAAGACCCGGCCAGGCAGGAACCGGCTGGGCAGGAACCGGCGTTCGGGCCGGAGCACATCACCGTCCTGGAGCGCACGGCGATGGCCCTGACCGTCGCCCGCCTCATCCACGCCGCCCCCTGGGAGCGCGCCGCGCACCGCAACGCCCTGCGCGACCTGGTCGAGCAGCGCCACCACTCCCCCGCCGACTCCCGGGCACGCTGTGCCGCGCTGGGCCTGCCCACGCGGGACGCCGGCTTCGTCGCGGTGCTGGTGGACCTGCACGAGGAGGCCGAGGGCGCCGAGCCGGAGGCACGGCTGTCCCACGAGCTCGGCACGGCCGGTGTCGCCGCTCTCGTCGGCGACCTGGCGCCCGGTCGCGTCGGCGTCCTGCTGGCCCTGCGCACCCGCCAGCCTTGGCGCCCGGCCGCCGAACGCCTGAGTCGCGCCGCACTGGCCCTCGCCCCGCACGCCGTGGTGAGCGTCGGCTCTGAAGTCGCGGACCTCTCCGACGCCACCCGCTCCTTCCGTGCGGCGGCCCGCGTCGCCGAGGCCACCCCGCCCGGCGAACCGCTCCCCCCGGACCGTTCCTTCCACGAACTGTCCGACATCGGCCTGCGCCGCCTGCTGCACGCCCTGCGCGCGGACTCCCGGATCCAGGACTACGCGGAACGACAGCTCGGCCGCCTGGTCGAACACGACACCCGCCACGGCACCGACCTGCTGACCACGCTGCGCCACTACCTCGACGCCGCCGGAAACAAGACCACCACGGCCCGCCGGGGCAGCCTCTCCCGGGAAACCGTGTACCAACGCCTGCGCACCATCGAGCGACTCCTCGACCGCGACCTGGAGTCCGGCGCGCAGCGCACCGAACTCCACGTGGCGCTCACGGCCCTCGACGTCCTGCGCGCCCGCCCCGACCTGCCGTGACCGGTGACGCGGCCTCGGCGGCAGCCCCGCTCCCCGGCGTCCGCGTCAGTCCTCGGCCGGCATCACCCGGGTCACCTTGCCGTGGGTGTCGGCCTCCAAGTAGCCGGCACGGCTGTGGTCGTCGGTCAGGTAGACGGCCATACCGGCCGGGGTGTCGAAGATGTCGTCGGGCTGGCGCACCGTCAGGTAACGCAGTTCGGTGCACCAGATCCCTGGCCCGCCAGACCGTCCCCATCCCACGGCCGCCGAGGCGGGTCTCCAACTCGAAGCGCCCGTCGACGACTCGTCGCAAGGGGCCTCTGTCTGCCTCACTCATGGGCAGGCGCTTAATTGCCGCCGCCGACACCCTTCGTCCGTGGTGTGCCCTCGGCCGATGTGACCGCGATGGCGGTGGTGCGGCCGTCCGGAGCGATCCGGAGGACGGGGATCGCCTTGCCCTCGGGGGCGCCGTCGCTGCCGAGGCTGATCCAGCCGCTCGCGCCGGGCAGTGGCCCCTGGTTCCGCAGGCGGGACAGCGTCCGGTAGACGTCGGTGACGGTCGGGTTCGGTACGGCGGGGGTCTCACGGATCGCCCGGGCCGCGGTGAGCAGGGCGTCGTGCATCATGATGGCCCGGCCGTCCTCCAGGTCGCTGTGCGGGAAGGTGGCGTCGAACGTGCCATCCCGGAAGGGCGCGACGAGTTCCGGGGCGAAGGCGTCCGGCGTGACCTTCCACGCTCCGGGGTGGGCGAGACCGGTGTAGAGCAGGTCGAGCCCGCCCTTGCCGAGCGCGCGGGCCAGGTCGCGCGCGCCGAAGCCGTTGGTGTGCCGGACCATCATGGTGTCGTCGCCGGACATCACGGTGATCAGGTGGCTCCGGCAGGGGCGTGCGGCGAGGAACGTCAGCAGGTGCGGCAGCGTGGTGCCCCGCCCCGCGAAGTAGACGACGTCCGGCTTCACCTCGCACACGTCCCCGAGCGCGGCACGGAAGTCGGTCGGGCCGGGCCGTGAGGAGTCGAACAGGGCCGGTTCCGCGCGGACGAGGCGACGCGGCGGTATGCGGGCGCCGAACTGCTGGGCGAGGGTGCTGGTGTACTGGTCGCCGGGGGCGATGTCCTGCACGAAGAGGACGCGGGCGCGGGCGAGTGCACCGGTCGACAGATGGCGTACGGCGGCCGCGGCCTGGTCGGCGTTGGCGGGCGCGACCCGTGCCAGGCCCGGAACCGCGGCCCATGAGTCGGCGGTGAGGACCGAGCCGAAGGCGGGCAGGCCGCCGGCCGTCAGCTCCTCCACCATGTCCTGGCTGGCGGCGGTGCTGCCGCCGAGGCCGAGCGCCGCGACGATCCGCTGGGCGCGCCGGGCCGCGCGCACCTGCCCGACGGTGTGGTTGCGCTGTTGGGCGGTGCCTCCGGTCTGGCCGAAGAGCAGTCGGACCGCGGCGCCGCCGTCCGGGCCGGCCGGCTTCCGGTTGATCCTGAGCTGGGCGAAGTGGGCGCCTTCCAGATCGCGCCGTACCGCCTCCATCCCGGCGCTGCCGTCGAACTCCTCGGTGAGGGGCGTCAGATACACCATCGACACCCCCGGCCGGCCGCCGGACTCGGCCGCCGCCGCGGTGACACGCCGGTTCTCCGCGGCGATCCGCTCCAGCACGGGTGCGATGAGCCGGCTCGACGAGCGGCGCAGCAGACGGGGCGACGCGTCCGTGTCCAGCAGTCCGACACATCTGCGCATCCGGCCCTCGCCGATGGCGGTCAGTCCGTCGGCGCAGGGCAGGACCGCCGACGACGGGGACCGTGGCAGTTCGCCCGGCAGAAGCAGGGCCGCGACTGCGGCGAGCGCGACGATCGCTGTCCGGCCGGGCCGGCGGCGCCGTACTGGTGGGGTGCTGTCGGACTCGACGATGCCCTGCCCGGCGCGGGTCGCGAGGCGCAGTACCTCCTCCAGGCCCGGGCGCCGGGCCGGGTCCTTGGTCAGACAGCGGGCCACCAGGGCGCGTAGCTCGCCGGGGAGACCGGTGAGGTCCGGTTCCTGGTGGACGACGGCGAAGGCGACCGCGATCGGCTCCAGGCCCGCGGCGCCGGGGTCCTCGAACGGGCTGCGGCCGAGCGCCGCGTAGGCCAGTACGCCGCCGAGCGCGAACACGTCCGTCGCCGGGGAGACCGCCCGGGTCGCGGTCAGCTGTTCCGGCGCCATGAAGGCCGGGGTGCCCACCATGGCGCCGCTGCGGGTCAGCGCCCGGCTCTGGGTGACGGTGCGTGCGATGCCGAAGTCGATGACGCGTACGCCGTCGTCGGCGAGCAGGACGTTGGCGGGTTTCAGGTCCCGGTGCACGATGCCCTGCCGGTGGATGTCGCGCAGGGCCTCCGCCAACTGCCCGGCCAGGCGTACGACATCGGCGGTGGGCAGTGGGCCGCCTGAGCGCACCCGGGCGTCCAGTGCGTCGCCGACGACGTACTGCGTGGCCAGCCAGGGCGGGTCGCCGTCGGGGTCGGCGTCCACCACGGGCGCGGTGAAGGCGCCGCTCACTTTGCGGGCCGCGGCGACCTCGCGGCGGAACCGGGCCCGGAAGTGCGGCTCGTCGACGTACTCGGGCCGGATCACCTTCAGCGCGACCTGCCGCCCGCCGGCGCTGCGCGCCAGGTACACGACCCCCATACCGCCGGCGCCGAGGCGCCGTTCCACGGTGAACTCCCCGATCCGCCGCACCACGCCAACGTACCGGCGCCGACGGCCCCCGGATTCCCCCCTTTTCGATGTACGTCCGTGCTCGTCACACCTTCAGGTGAAGTGACGTGTATTCACCGGGCGGGACGGCCGAGTGGGCGTGCCGTCCGCCGGGGCGGTCCCGGCGGACGGTGCGGGAACACCGGTCAGCGGTTCGTTCCGACCATGGCCGGGACCGGTGCCGCGGTGGCGTCGAGGCTGCGCAGGATGTCCTCGACGCGTTGCTTGGCGTCGCCGAAGAGCATCTGGCTGTTCTCGCGGAAGAACAGCGGGTTCTGCACGCCCGCGTACCCGGTCGCCATGGAGCGTTTGAAGACGACGACCTGGGCGGCCTCCCACACGTGCAGGACCGGCATCCCGGCGATGGGGCTGGCCGGGTCCTCGGCGGCGGACGGGTTGACGGTGTCGTTGGCGCCGATGACCAGGACGACCGAGGTGGCGGCGAAGTCGTCGTTGATCTCGTCCATCTCCAGCACGAGGTCGTAGGGCACGTTGGCCTCGGCGAGCAGCACGTTCATGTGCCCGGGCAGCCGGCCGGCGACCGGGTGGATGCCGAAGCGCACGTCGACGCCGCGTTCACGCAGCTTGCGCGCCAACTCGGCGACGGGGTACTGGGCTTGGGCGACCGCCATGCCGTATCCCGGGGTGATGATCACCGAGGTGGCGTCCTGGAGGAGCTCGGCGGTCTCCGCCGCGCTGATCTCCCGGTGCTCCCCCTGGTCGGCTCCGTCGCTCGCCACCGCCGTCTCGCCGCCGAAGCCGCCCGCGATCACCGAGAGGAAGGAACGGTTCATCGCCTTGCACATGATGTACGACAGGTAGGCGCCGGAGGAGCCGACGAGCGCGCCGGTGACGATGAGCAGGTTGTTGGCGAGGAGGAAGCCGGAGGCGGCCGCCGCCCAGCCGGAGTAGCTGTTGAGCATCGAGACGACCACCGGCATGTCGCCGCCGCCGATGGAGGCGACCAGATGGGCGCCGAGGGCGAGTGCCACCACGGTGATCGCGATGAGCAGGCCCATGTGGGGGCGGGCGACGAACGCCGCGGTGAGGGCGACGAACGCGGCGAGCGCGCCCAGGTTGAGGACGTGCCTGCCGGGCAGCATGAGCGGCCGGGACTTGATCCGGGCCGACAGCTTCAGATAGGCGACGACGGAACCGGTGAAGGTGACGGCGCCGATGAACACGCCGACGAACACCTCGGCGTGGTGGATGCGCAGCAGCGAGCCGGTGATCTCCTGCCCGGTGTGGCCTCCGGCGTCGACGTCGAGGTAGCCGTTCCAGCCGACGAACGCGGCCGCGAGGCCGACGAGGCTGTGCATGATGGCGATCAGTTCCGGCATGCCGGTCATCTCGACGACCCGGGCACGCCACAGTCCGATGCCCGCGCCGACGGCCGTGGCGACGGCGATCAGCACCAGCCCGGTGACGCTGATGCTCCGCGAGGCGAGTGCGACGGTGGCGGCCAGGGCGATGACCATGCCGGCGATGCCCCAGACGACGCCCGAGCGGGAGGTCCGGTGCTGGGAGAGTCCGGCGAGGCTGAGGATGAACAGCAGCGCGGCGATGACGTATGCGGCCTCTGCGGCCGTGGCGGTGGTCATCCGGGATCAGCCCTTCGAGAACATGCCGAGCATGCGGCGGGTGACGGCGAATCCGCCGAAGACGTTGATGCTCGCCAGCAGGATCGCGGCGGACGACAGCACGGTCACCACGGTGTTCCCGTGCCCGATCTGCAGCAGCGCGCCGACCACGACGATCCCGGAGATCGCGTTGGTGACCGACATCAGCGGGGTGTGCAGCGCGTGGTGCACATGCCCGATGACGTAGAAGCCGATGACGATCGCCAGGACGAACACCGTGAAGTGGGCGATCAGTTGGGGCGGTGAGAAGGCGGTCACCAGGAAGAGCGCGAGCGCTCCGGCGCCGACGAGGGCGTACCCCGAGCGCGCCGAGCGGGCGGGCTTGGCCGCCGGGTCGGGTCCCGCGGCCGGTTCCGGTCCCTGGGCAGGGGCGGGGGCGGGCGCCGCGGACACCTGCACGGGTGGGGGCGGCCAGGTCTTCTCGCCGTCGCGGACCACGGTCATCGACCGCTGCACCACGTCCTCGAAGTCGAGGACCAGCCGGCCGTCCTTGCCCGGGGTGAGCAGCTTCATCAGGTTGACCAGGTTGGTGCCGTACAGCTGGGACGCCTGGGCGGGGAGCCGGCCGGGCAGGTCGGTGTAGCCGATGATCGTCACGTCGTTGTCGGTGACGACGGCCTTTCCGGCGACCGTTCCCTCGACGTTGCCACCCTGGGCGGCGGCCATGTCGACGATCACGCTGCCGGGTTTCATGCGCGCGACGTCCTGGGCGGTGATGAGCCTCGGTGCCGGTCTGCCGGGGACGAGCGCGGTGGTGACGATGATGTCGACGTCGGCCGCCTGCTCGGTGTACAGCCGCGCGGCGAGCCGGTTGTAGTCGTCCGAGGTGGCCTTGGCGTATCCGTCGCTGCTGACCTGCGACTCGGCCTGGTCGGGCCGCACCTGAAGGAACTCCGCGCCCAGGGAGCGCACTTGCTCGGCGACCTCGGGCCGGGGGTCGGTGGCGCGGACCACGGCGCCGAGGCTGTGGGCCGCGCCGATCGCCGCGAGTCCGGCCACTCCGGCGCCGGCCACGAGCACCTTGGCCGGCGGCACCTTGCCGGCGGCGGTGACCTGGCCGGTGAAGAAGCGGCCGAAGGCGTGCGCGGCCTCGACGACGGCCCGGTATCCGGCGATGTTCGCCATGGAGCTGAGGACGTCCAGGGACTGGGCGCGCGAGATCCGCGGTACGGCGTCCATGGCGAGCACGGTGATCGGCCGGCGTGCCAGTTCCTCGACCAGTTCCGGGTTGAGCGCGGGGCCGATGAGGGCGATCAGCGTCGTTCCGTCGCGCAGCCGGCCGGTCTCCTCGCTCGACGGGCCGTTGACCTTCAGCACGATCTCGGCCGGCCAGGGGTCGCCGAGCCGGGCGCCCGCCTCCTGGTAGGCCGCGTCCGAGAAGCGGGACAGTTCCCCCGCCCCCGGTTCCACGACCACGTGGTAGCCCAGCGCGACCAGCCGGGCCACGGTGGCAGGGGTCGCCGCCACCCTGGTCTCGCCCGCGGTGGACTCGGCGGGTATGCCGATCCGCTGGGCTTCCTGTTCCGGTTCCCGTTCCGATGGGGCCATCGTCTTCCTCTCCGATCGGTTCGCCTCCGCCGAAGGTCTGCCCCCTGTGGCCCTTCGGGAAGCCGCGTATCCGCCGCGATCAGAAAGGGCGGTCCGAGGCCCCGCCGCTACCGGAGGACCACCGTGCGCCTGCCCTGCACGAACACCCGGTCCTCGCAGTGCCATCGGACCGCCCGGGCCAGCGCGGCCGACTCCGCGTCACGGCCGATCGCGGCGAGGTCGTCGGGGGTGTGGCTGTGGTCGACGGCGATGACCTCCTGGGCGATGATCGGGCCTTCGTCGAGGTCGGCGGTGACGTAGTGGGCGGTCGCACCGACGAGTTTGACGCCGCGCTCGTGTGCCTGGTGGTAGGGCTTGGCCCCCTTGAAGCTCGGCAGGAACGAGTGGTGGATGTTGATCATCCGCCCGGCCAGCCGCCCGCACAGGTCGTCGGAGAGGACCTGCATGTAGCGCGCCAGGACGACCAGGTCGACGTCGAGGGAGTCGACGATCTCCATGAGCCGGGTCTCGGCCCGGGGTTTGGTCGCGGCGGTGACCGGCACGTGGAAGAAGGGGACGCCGTGCCAGGTGACCAGTTCCTCGTGGTCGCGGTGGTTGGAGACGACCGCGACCACGTCGATGGGCAGGTCGCCGCTGCGGGTGCGGAACAGCAGGTCGTTGAGGCAGTGGCCGTAGCGGGACACCATGACCAGCACCCGGCGCCGGGTGCTGACGGGTTCCAGTTGCCATCGCATCGCGAACGGGGCGGCCACGGCGGTGAAGTCGTCGCGCAGCGCCTGCGTGTCGTTCTCGCCGCCGGAGGCCGCGAAGTGCACCCGCATGAAGAAGTGGCCGTCGCGGCGGTCGCCGAACTGGTGGTTGTCGATGATGTCGCTGCCGTGGTCGAGCAGGAAGCGCGAGACGGCGTGGACGATACCGGGTGACTCGGGGCAGTCGAGGGTGAGGATGTGCTCGGTGTTCGGGGGCGTGCTCATCAGGGCACCTCCGGTCCGTGGTACTCGCTCATCGCGTCGACGAGCCAGCGCGCCAGGTGGTCGGCGAAGGAGGAGCGCGGGAACAGGCGGTACGTCGGGGTGTCGTCGACCTGCCAGAGCAGTACGGCGACGGGGCCCACCGTGGTCGACACGGCCCGGCCGGGGCCGAACGCCCGGGGGTGCAGGTCCAGCGGGCAGCCCTTCTCCAGGACCTGCCGGGCGGCCGGGCCGCTCAGCTCCAGCGTGGTGCGGTTCGCGGAGACGTCCACGACCGAGCCCGGGTCGCCGCCGAGGGCGTCCTTCAGCTCCGCGGTCACCTGGGATGCTTCGGCCCGGGACAGCACGAGCCACTCGTCCGGGCCCAGCCAGAGGGTCGTGTGGGGGCCGGCCGCGCCGGTGTGTCCGCACCGGCGCGGGAGCGGTGCGCCGAGGGCCTTCCCGATGCGGTCGGCCGTCTCGGACGCGGGGTCGACGCGCAGGTCGACCATGGTGAGGAACGGCCGCTCGACGAGCGTGACGCCGCGGGCGCCGGTGACCGCGGCGGCGCGCATCCGCTCTTCCAGGTGTGCCAACGGGCTCACTCGTCCGTCGATCGTCGGCTCAGCCATCGCGCTTGGTCCCTTCGGGGTCGTAGAGGACGAAGTCGGTCACCTCGACGGGCACGAGGGCCTCGCCCACCGGGGCGAGCAGGGTCTGGCCCTTCCTCGCCTGCCCGTCGGCGACGAGGGCGAGGGCGAAGGGGCGGCCGAGGGCCGGGCTGTGGTAGCTGGAGGTGACGTGGCCGAGCATCGGAACCGGCACCGTCGCCAGGTCGACGTCCGGGGCGACGAGTTGGGTGCCCTCGGGCAGCCGGGTCGTGCGGTCGCTCGGCAGCAGGCCGACCAGTTGCTTGCGGTCGGTGCGGGCGGTGTCGGCGCGGGAGAAGGACCGCTTGCCGATGAAGTCCTTCTGCTTGGACACCACCCAGGACATACCCGCGTCCTGCGGGGTGACGGTGCCGTCGGTGTCCTGGCCGACGATGATGTACCCCTTCTCGGCCCGCAGGACGTGCATCGTCTCGGTGCCGTACGGGGTGATGTCGTACGGCCGGCCGATCGCGTACACCTCCTCCCAGACCGTGCGGCCGTACCAGGCGGAGACGTTGATCTCGTAGGCGAGTTCGCCGGAGAAGGAGATCCGGCAGATCCGGGCCGGGATGCCGGAGGCCAGGGTGGTCTCGCGGAAGGCCATGAACGGGAAGGCCTCGGCGGACAGGTCGACGTCGGGGGCGAGGTGGGCGACGACCTCGCGCGACCTGGGTCCGACGACCGCGATCGTCGCCCACTGCTCGGTCACCGAGGTGCAGTGCACGTCGAGTTCGGGCCACTCGGTCTGCAGCCACTCCTCCAGCCAGTCCAGGACGCCCGCGGCGCCGCCGGTCGTGGTGGTCATGAAGTAGCGGTTGTCGTCGAGGCGCAGGGTCACGCCGTCGTCGAAGATCATGCCGTCGGGCTTGCACATCACGCCGTAGCGGGCCATGCCGGGCTTCAGCTTCTTGAAGGCGTTGGTGTAGATCCGGTTGAGGAACTCGCCCGCGTCCGCGCCCCAGATCTCGATCTTGCCGAGGGTGGAGGCGTCCATGAAGGCCACGCCCTCACGGGCCGCGCGGCACTCGCGGGCCACGGCGGCGTCCATGTCCTCGCCGGGCCGCGGGTAGTACCGGGGGCGCTTCCACTGGCCGACGTCCTCGAACTCGGCGCCCTGCTCGACATGCCAGCGGTGGATGGAGGTCGTGCGCTCCGGGTCGAACAGGTCGCCGCGCTCCCGGCCGGCGAGGGCGGCGAAGGCCACGGGGGCGTACGGCGCACGGTAGGCCGTGGTGCCGATCTCGCCCAGGGAACCGCCGAGGATCTCGGCGATCACGCCGATCGCGTTGACGCCGGACGTCTTGCCCTGGTCGTTCGCCGTGCCGAGCGAGGTATAGCGCTTGACGTGTTCGACTCCGCGCAGGCCGGCGCCGGTGGAGCGCAGTACGTCGGCGACGGTGACATCACGCTGCAGGTCGACGAAGTGGGTGTCCCAGGAGTCGCCGGGCACCAGCCACAGTGCCCGCACCGGCCCGTTCGCGCGCGGCTCCCCGTCGTAGGACGGCACGGGCACCGGGAACCCGGCCTCCGTCGCGGCCAGCGCCCCGGCCCGCGCCCCCTCGGCCGCGCAGCCGTCGAGGTCGTACGTCCCGCGCGCCGCGCCCACGACCTGCTGGTCCCGTACGACGCCGTCGGGCACGAACGCGACGAGTTCCTCGTCCCACCGCAGCCGTCCCTGCCGCTGGCTGTGCAGATGGACGACGGGGCTCCAGCCGCTGGAGACGGCGAGCAGGTCGCAGGCGAACGACTCGGTGGGGCCGTCCGCGTCGAGCGGCCGGACGGTGACCGCGGTGAGCCGGCCGTCGCCCGCGGTGTCGGTCACCGCGCTCCCGGTCAGCACCGGCACCCCGGTCGTGCGGGCGACCTCGGCGGCCCGCGGGGAGAGTTCGGGGCGTGCGTCGACGACGGCGGCGAGGTCGATCCCGGCGGTGTGCAGGGCGGCGACCGTGTCGTACGCGCTGTCGTTGGTCGTGCTCACCACGGCCCGTGAGCCGGGGGCCACGGCGTACCGTTCGAGGTAGGTGCGCACGGCACCGGCGAGCATCACGCCGGGCCGGTCGTTCCCGGCGAAGACCAGCGGGCGTTCATGGGCGCCGGTCGCCAGGATCACCTTGCGGGCGCGGATGTGCCACAGCCGCTGCCGGGAGACGCCGGCCGGGGCGTCCGCTCCGAGGTGGTCGGTGCGTCGTTGCAGCGCCAGCACGTAGTTGTCGTCGTACGACCCGAAGGCCGTGGTCCGGTGCAGTACGACGGTCTCCGGCGCGGCGTCGAGCACCGCGCGCAGTTCGGCGGCGCGTTCCCAGTCACCGGGTTCGGGCTGTTCGTCGACGAGGATCACCCGGGCGCCGGAGGCGGCGGCAGCGGCCGCGGCGGAGAGGCCCGCGGGCCCGGCGCCGACGACGAGGACGTCGGTGTGGGCGTACTTCTTGTCGTAGACGGCGGGGTCGGGGGTCGCGTCGAGCCGGCCCATCCCGGAGAGGGTGGTGGCGGACAGGCCGTCGTAGAGCTCCACGGTCGTGGCCGGGAGCATGCCCTCGGAGCACGAACCGTCGATCTGCACCAGGGCGTTGGGCTCCTCGACGCCCGCGGCGACGATGCCGCGCGGGCGGCCGCGGTAGAGCGACGGGGCGACCTCGACGACGCCGTTCGCCAGCATGGCGGAGGCGAGGGTGTCGCCGGGGTGTCCGGTCAGTTCCCGTCCGTCGACGGTGAACCGCAGCACGGTGGCGCGGTCGACGCGGCCGCCCCGCGGGAGCCGGAAGTGCTGGTCGGTCATCGGTTCCCTCCGGCCTGCGGCAGTTCGGGGCGTGGCTCGTCGAGCCGGTAGGAGGCGAGCACCTCGTGGGTGGCGGTGTCGCGCAGGACGTTGAACCAGCGGCGGCAGCCGATGCCGTGCATCCACCGTTCGGCGAAGGGGCCCTTGGGGTTGTCGCGGTAGAAGACGTACTCGGCCCACTGCTCGTCGGTGAGGTCCGCGGGCGTCTCGGGGTAGGGCACATGGGCCTGTCCGCCGTAGTGGTACTCGGTCTCGTCGCGAGGACCGCACCATGGGCAGGTGATCAGCAGCACGGTGTCCTCCTCAGTGGGCCACGGCGGCGGCGCCGTGTTCGTCGATCAACGCGCCCGTCCGGAAACGGTCGAGGGCGAAGGGGGCGTTCAGCGGATGCGGCGCACCCGTGGCGATGGTGTGCGCGAAGGTCCAGCCGGCGGCCGGGGTGGCCTTGAAACCGCCGGTCCCCCAGCCGCAGTTGACGTAGAGGTTCTCGACGGGGGTGGCCCCGATGATCGGGGAGGCGTCCGGGGTGACGTCGACGATGCCGCCCCAGGTCCGCAGAACATGGGCGCGGGCGAAGACCGGGAACAGCTCGACGGCGGCGGCCATCTGCTGCTCGATGACGTGGAAGGAGCCGCGCTGCCCGTAGCCGTTGTAGGAGTCGACGCCCGCGCCCATCACCAGTTCGCCCTTGTGGGCCTGGGAGACGTAGACGTGCACGTGGTTGGACATGACGACCGTCGGATGGACCGGCTCGTGCAGTTCGGAGACCAGCGCCTGCAGCGGGTGTGACTGCACCGGCAGCCGTACGCCCGCCCGCTCGGCGAGCACGCTGCTGTGCCCGGCGGCCGCGAGGCCGACCCGGCCGGCGTGGATGCGGCCGAGGTTGGTGTCGACGCCGACGACGCGGTCGCCGTCCTTGAGGAAGCCGGTGACCTCGCAGCCCTGGATCAGGTCGACGCCCAGCTCGTCGGCGCGGCGGGCCAGCGCCCAGGCGACGTGGTCGTGCTTGGCGATGCCGGCCCGGGGCTGGAAGGTGCCGCCGAGGACCGGGTAGCGGGTGCGGGGCGAGACGTTGAGGATGGGGCAGACCTTGGCGACCTCGTCCGGGTCGAGCCATTCGGCGTCGACTCCGTTGAGCTTGTTGGCGCCCACGCGGCGCATGCCCTCGCGCACGTCCTGCAGGGTGTGCGCGAGGTTGAGGACGCCGCGCTGGCTGAACAGGAAGTCGTAGTCCAGTTCCTCCGGGAGGCCCTCCCACAGCTTGAGCGCGTGTTCGTAGATGGCCGCGCTCTCGTCCCAGAGGTAGTTGGAGCGGATGATCGTGGTGTTGCGGGCCATGTTGCCGCCGGCCAGCCAGCCCTTCTCCAGGACGGCGACGTTGGTGATGCCGTGGTTCTTGGCGAGGTAGTAGGCGGTGGCGAGGCCGTGGCCGCCGGCGCCGACGATGACGACGTCGTACGAGGAGCGCGGCTCGGGGGTGCGCCAGAGGAAGTCCGGGTGTTCCGGCAGCGGTTCGGCGGTCATGCCGCGTCTCCGTTCAGGGGGGACAGGTGGGGGTAGAGCGGGAAGGCGGAGGCGAGTTTCTCGACCCGGCCGCGCAGTTCGTCGTCGGGCCGTTCGCCCTTCAGGGCCTCGGCGATGATGTCGGCGACCTCCCGGAACCCGGCCTCGCCGAAACCGCGGGTGGCCAGCGCCGGGGTCCCGATCCGCAGGCCGGAGGAGACCATCGGCGGACGCGGGTCGAACGGCACCGCGTTGCGGTTGACGGTGATGCCGATGCGGTGCAGCAGGTCCTCGGCCTGCTGTCCGTCGAGCGCGGAGTCGCGCAGGTCGACGAGGACGAGGTGTACCTCGGTGCCGCCGGTCAGCACGGTGATCCCGGCCTCGGCGACGTCGTCGGCCAGCAGCCGCCCGGCGAGGATGCGGGCGCCGTCCAGGGTGCGCTGCTGGCGCTCCCTGAACTCCTCCCCCGCCGCCACCTTGAAGGCGACCGCCTTCGCCGCGATGACATGCTCCAGCGGACCGCCCTGCTGGCCGGGGAAGACCGCCGAGTTGATCTTCTTGGCGAGGTCGGCGCGGCTGAGGATCACTCCGCCGCGGGGGCCGCCGAGGGTCTTGTGGGTGGTGGTCGTGACGACGTCGGCGTACGGCACCGGGTTCGGGTGGAGGCCCGCCGCGACCAGACCGGCGAAGTGCGCCATGTCCACCATCAGGTACGCGCCCACCGCGTCGGCGATCCGCCGGAACGCGGCGAAGTCGAGCCGTCGCGGGTAGGCCGACCAGCCGGCGACGATCATCTTCGGCCGGTGGGTGAGGGCGAGCTGTTCGACCTCGTCCATGTCGACGCGCAGGTCGGACTCGCGCACGTGGTACGGCACGACGTTGTACAGCTTGCCGCTGTAGTTGATGCGCATGCCGTGGGTGAGGTGGCCGCCGTGCGCGAGGTCGAGGCCGAGGATCGTGTCGCCGGGCTTGAGCAGCGCGAACATGGCGGCGGCGTTGGCCTGGGCGCCCGAGTGCGGCTGGACGTTCGCGGCCTCGGCGCCGAAGAGTTTTTTCACCCGGGCGATGGCCAACTGCTCGACGACGTCGACGTGTTCGCAGCCGCCGTAGTAGCGGCGGCCCGGGTAGCCCTCGGCGTACTTGTTGGTCAGCACCGAACCCTGGGCCTCCATGACGGCGGCCGGGGCGAAGTTCTCCGAGGCGATCATCTCCAGCGTGGACTGCTGGCGGTGCAGCTCGGCGGCCACCGCGGCGGCGACGTCCGGGTCGAGTTCGCTGAGCGGGAGGACGAGAGGGGAGGTGAGTGTGCTGGTCGACGGGCTGGTTGCCATGGGTGCACCATCCTGGGGGCCAACTAATGCGCAACTGATATATCAGACTCTGCGGTACGGTATGGGAGCTCGCCGGACAGGTCAAGGGGGCATTTCATGCAGCAGGTGGCGACCGCGCGCGGAGGCGGGGAACCGGGGCGCGGTGAACCGGGTGGCGGTGAACCGGGTGGCGAGGAGCTGTCCCTCGCCGAGCGCGCCTACCGCGCCATCCGCGACCGGCTCGTCATGCTCGACATCCGCCCCGGCGCGCCGATCAACGAGGAGCAGCTGGGCCAGTCCCTCGGCGTCGGACGCACGCCGGTGCGCGAGGCGCTCAAGCGGCTCCAGTACGAGCGGCTGATCACGACCTACCCCCGGCGCGGCACCTTCGCCACCGAGGTCAACATCACCGACCTGGCCCATATCTCCGAGGTGCGCCAGGAGTTGGAGCCCCTCGCGGCCGCCCAGGCCGCACGGCGCGCCACGGCCGCCGACCGGGCCACGCTCGCCGGCCTACGGCGGAAGCTGGAGGGCGTGGACCCCCGGCGGGACGACTCCACCGAGCTCATGCACCTGGACCTGCAGATCCACCGGGCCATCTACGCCGCCGCGCACAACCCGTATCTGGAGGACACGCTCGTCCGCCACGACAACCTGGCCACCCGCATCTGGTGCCTGTTCATCGACCGGCTGTCCGACATGGCCGGCCATGTCGGGGAGCACGGGCCGCTGATCGACGCGATCGTCGCCGGTGAGCCGGAGAAGGCGGCGCAGCTGGCCCGCAGCCATGTCGAGGACTTCGAGCAGGCGATCCGCGCGGCCATCTGACGCCGTACGGCACCGTGTTCGGCCGCGCCGTGCGATCCGGGTGCGCGGTGAGGTCTCAGTGGGCTGCGCCCCGCAGTTCCTCCCGGCCCAGGCGGGGCCTGCCCGCCAGCGTCGCCCACAGGTGCGGGGCGATGTCGTCCTCGGGCAGCTGGGCGATCATGTAGCGGACGCAGCGCTCGATCTTGACCCGCCACAGACGTGCCGCCTCGTTCCCGTCGGCGTCGCGCAGCGCGTCGAAGACGACGGCGTCCTCGTTGAGGATCGTGTCGAACGCCTGGCTGTAGTCCATGTCCAGGACGGCGACGAACATCCGCAGCCGGGCCGTGAGGCGTTCGAAGGTCTGCGCGGCCTGCGGGAGGTCGGCGGTGCGGGCGAGGGCGTCCTGGAACCGCAGGTCGACCTCGCGGATGCCCACGTGGTCCTTGGCTCGGGCGGCCGCGCGGACCTCCGCCAGCGCCGCCGACGCCGGAGCCAGGTGCTCGGGGCCCAGCATGGCGACGCGCCGGATGAGCAGCGCGCCGAGGCTGGCGCGCAGCGCGTAGAGGTCGAGGACGTCCTTGGCCGTGACGGCGGGGACGGCGGTCGCGCCGCCCGGGAGCAGATCGAGCATGCCCTCCTCGGCGAGCGTCCGCAGCCCGGCGCGGACGACCCGGCGGGAGAGCCCGAGGCGTGCCGCGAGCGGCGCCTCCCGGACCCGGTCGCCGGGTACGTGGCCCCCGGCGAGGACGGCTTCACGCAGTGCTCCGACAACGGGATCGGTGGTGACGGGGGCGCCGGGCGGGGCCTCGTCCTGGCTGGTCCCGGTGCCGGGGTCGTCGAGTGCGCGCCCGTCGACGCGGTGCGAGTCGTTGTCACGACCGCAGATGGCCGGGGTGTCGTACGACGGGCGCGGGGCGGCGACCCGGGTGAAGGGGGCCGCGGCGGAGGTCCAGGTGGTGGACCAGGTCAGCAGCGCGTCCCGGAGGCGGTGCGGGTCGGGTGCGGCCCCACGGGTGGCGTGCGTGTCCGCGGCGAGGAGGCGCCGTATCTCGTCCGTCCACTGCGCGGCGTCCGGGGCGTGGTGCAGGCGCAGCCGCGGCAGTCCCGCCCCGTCCGGGCTTTCGCACGCGACCGGCACGCCGTGCACCAGCAGGTGTACGGCCTCTCCCGGGCCGGCCGTCGACCTCACCTGCCGCAGGAACTCGCCCAGGTCGAGAGGGCCCTGCGTCCGCCCCTCGCCCCGCAGCCGTGCGAACGCGCAGGCCACGGCCAGCACCTGGGGTGCCTCCGGGTCGTGACCGAACAGGCGGCCCGTGCCGGTCGCCGCGCCGGCCCGGGCGGCGCGGCCCCGTCCGGTCCGGGCCGTCACCGCGAGCACGCACACCGGCGGGGCGATGAACAGGCCGACGACGTCCTCGGCGTGGTCCGGCAGCGACCAGGCCTGGCGGCGCGGCGGCGCCGTGGCGCGTGGTCCCGGCTGGACGCCGTAGGTGCGCCAGATCCGGTTCACCGTGCTCTGGCTCAGACCGGTCTCGGCCGCCATGGAACGCGTCGACCAGGCCTGTCTGGCGCCGGGCGGCGGGGTGAGGGTGCGCAGGAGAACGTGGGCGACGGTGTCGTCGTCGGCCGTGGGCGGCCGCCCGGGGCGGGGCCGCTCGTCCAGGCCGTCCAGCCGGTCGGCGAGGAAACGGGACCGCCAAGTGCCCACCATGTCGCGGGAGATGCCGAGGCGTGCGGCGACGGCGGTGCTGGTGGGCTCGTCGGCGCAGGCCAGCACGATCCGGGCGCGCAGGGCCCGGGCCTGTGCGCAGGTGCGGCTGCGGGTCCACGCGAGCAGCGTGGCCCGTTCTTCGTCGGTGAGCACGACGGTGGTGCGGGGGCGGCCGGCCATGGCGGGAACCGTAGCCGAATTTCTGACTCACCTGTAGCCCTCCGGCCGGTGCGGAACCGGGGGCATTGTTGGCCGCTCCCGGCCTTCACATACTTCGTTGCCATCCGGTGGCCACGCCGCCGGCGTCCCCCGGACACCGCGAGTTCGCCGCACCCGAGCCGATCACGTTCGTTCGCCGGGCGGCACCCGTGGCATCGGAAATCCGCACATCAACCCCGACCTGGCCTGGACCTACCCTCCCAGGGGCAAGTCCGGGATCCGCTCCCGGAGGCTGTGATGACCGCAAACGCAGGAAACAGACTGGATGACGCGCCCCTGTCGCGATTCCACAAGAAACTGGCGCTGTACTCCTCCGGAGGCCCGTTCCTCGACGGCTACGTCCTGAGCGTCATCGGCGTGGCCATGGTGCAGATCTCGCCGCAGCTGCGTCTGTCCGACTCCGCCGAGGGCCTCATAGGCGCCTCCGCGCTCATCGGCATCTTCCTCGGCGCGTTCGCGGGCGGCTGGCTGACCGACAGGTTCGGCCGGCAACTGCTGTACACCATCGACCTGATCGCCATCATCGTCTGTTCGGTCGCCCAGTTCTGGGCCACCGACCCGGTGTGGCTGTTCGTGCTGCGCCTGCTGATCGGCATGGCCGTCGGCGCGGACTATCCCATCGCGACCTCGCTGCTGGCCGAGTTCACTCCGCGCCGCTTCCGGGGGCCTCTGCTGGGCGGCCTGGTGGTGATGTGGTTCGTGGGCGCCGCCGTGGCGTACGTCGTCGGCGAGATCATGCTGTCGTCGCTCGGTGACGACGCCTGGCGGTGGATGCTCGCCAGCGCCACGCTGCCCGCCACGATCATCGTGCTGCTGCGGCACGGCACGCCCGAGTCCCCGCGCTGGCTGGCGAACAAGGGCCGCACCGAGGAGGCCGAGGCCGTCCTGAAGCAGGTCTACGGCCCGGACGTGACGATCGCCGACCTGCCGGACGAGACGGAGGAGCGGGAGAACGTCGACCTCAAGGCGATCCTGCGGTCCGGCTACGGCGGCCGGATGCTCTACATCTCCGTCTTCTGGACCTGTTCGATCGTGCCGCTCTTCGCCATCTACGCGTTCGGCCCGAAGATCCTGGACGCGCTTCAACTGGAGGGCGGGCTGGCCAACATCGGCGAGGCCATGATCACCGTCATGTTCCTCATCGGCTGTGTGGTCGCCCTGCTCGGCGTGAACAGGATGGGCCGACGTCCGCTGGTCATCCACAGCTTCCTCTGGTCGGGCCTCGCCCTGCTGCTGCTCGGCATCTTCCCCGACGCCCCCTCGGGCGTGATCATGACCCTGTTCGCCCTGTACGCGGTCATCATCGGCGGCACCCAGATCCTCCAGTGGATCTACCCGAACGAGCTGTTCCCGACCGAGGTGCGGGGCTCCGCCGTGGGTCTGGCGTCCTCCGCCAGCCGGATCGGCGCCGCCGTCGGCACCTACCTCGTCCCCATGGCGCTGACCGGCTGGGGCGTCGGCGGCACCATGCTCGCGGCCGCCGCCATCAGCCTCCTCGGTGCCGTCGTCTCCGTCCTGTGGGCGCCCGAGACCCGCGGCATGGCCCTGCACGAAGCCGCCGCGCTGACGCCGCGGCCCGCACAGGACAGGCCCTCGGGCCGTCCCGCGAGCGTCTGAGCGTCCGCCGCCGGGTCCCGCAACGGTGGGGACCCGGGCGGGCCGGCCCCGGTCACCGCAACGACCGGACCGTCCACCGAACTCCACCGAACTCCACCGAACTTCGCGCGGCACCCCCGTGCCGCCGACATCGCCGACTTCGAGGACATCTCCGACTTCGAGCGGCGCGTTCCTCACCCGTGAACCCGCAGGAGGGTACTGATGAAAGACGTAGTGATCGTGGGAGGCGGCATCGCGGGACTGGCCGCGGGCTGGCGACTGCGGCACTGGGACACGCTCCTGCTCGAGTCCGAGGGCCGGGTCGGCGGTCGTATCCGCTCGGAGCGGCGCGGACCATACTGGCTGAACTGGGGCGGGCACGTCTACGCCGGGGGCGACTCGGCGACGTCGTGGCTGCTGAACAACACCGGCGTCGACTCGGTGCCGGTGCCCGGCTCGCTGGCCGGACTGTCGATGAACGGCAAGCTGCTGCTCAAGGGCCGGGTGGAGAGCTACCCGTTCCGTATTCCGATGCCGATGCCGGCGCGGGTCGGCATGGTCAAGGCGGGCGCCAAGGTCGCGGTGCAGGTGGCCCGCTACGCCCGGATCGTGCGGCGGCGCAAGGGCGAGTCGGAGGCCCAACGCCAGCAGCGGATCTACGACTTCATGAACGACCGCTCCTTCAAGGACTTCATCGGCGACCTGCCCGAGGACGCCGAGGCCCTGTTCAAGCCCACGGTGACCCGGTCGGCGGCCGACATCGACCAGCTCTCGGCCGGTGCCGGCGTCGGCTACTTCAGCCTGGTATGGAACATCGGGGCCGGTCTCTCGCAGAGCATCGTCGGCGGCCCGTCCACCCTCACGGAGTCCATCGCGGTGGCCCTGGGGGACCGGGTGCGGCTGAACGCGACCGTCGACGAGATCGTCCAGAAGAACGGCTCGGTCGTCGTCCGTTACCGGGAGGACGGCGTCGAGAAGGAGGTCGAGGCGCGCTGCGTGGTGCTGGCGACCCCGGCGACCGTCAGCCACCGGATCGCCGTCGACCTGGACGCGGATGTCCGCGAGGCCCTGTCGAAGATCGTCTACGGCCCGTACGTCAGCGCGGCGTTCCTCAGTGCCGAGACCGGGCGCCAGGTCTGGGACGACGCGTACGGCATCGCCACGCCGAAGCGGTCCTTCAACGTCGCGCTGAACATGTCGAACGTCGTCCACGGTTACGAGCGGGACCGCCGGCCCGGCAGCAGCATCATGACGTTCTCGCCGGGCAGCCTGGCGCGCGAGCTGCTGGAGCACGACGACGACAAGATCCGCCGGATCTACCTGGACGACCTGGACCAGGTGCTGCCCGGCTTCGCCGACCACGTGGTCGAGGCCGAGGTGCAGCGCTGGCCAACGGGTGCGCCGTACTGCTTCCCCGGCCGCGGGAAGCTCCAGCAGACGCTGACCCGCCGCAGCGGCCGGGTGCTCCTGGCCGGTGACTACCTCGGCACTCTCTACACCGAGACCGCGATCCAGAGCGGCCTGTCCGCCGCCCATGAGGCGCGGAGCCTGCTGGCCACCGAACGGCAGACCGCGCACCGCGACCTGGCGCACGCCGCGCCGTAGTCCCGCTTCCGCTCCCCGCTTCCCGCTTCCCGCTTCCCGCTTCCCGCTTCCCCGTCACAGCTCCACAGCTTCACAGCTTCACGGCTTCACAGCTTCACGGCTTCACACCGTCACCCCTTCACGGCTTCACCTGAGGAGATCCGAGCATGTCGTCACAGCTGAGCGGTGTCCTGACCGCCCTGGCCACCCCGTTCGCGTCGGACGGGGAGATCGACGAGAAGACGCTGCGCCGCCTGGTCGACCGCAGCATCGACGGTGGGGTCGACGGCGTCGTCGCCTGCGGATCCACCGGCGAGTTCGCGGCGATGAGCGCGGCGGAACGCCGTCATCTGGTCGAGACCGTCATCGACCAGGCGGCCGGACGGGTGCCGGTCGTCGCGCAGACCGGTGCGCTGAGCACCAGGGAGGCGGTCGAACTGTCCCGGCACGCGCAGGCCGCCGGAGCCTCGGTGCTGATGGTGGTCGCCCCGTACTACGAGCCGCTCACCCTGGACGAGACGCTGCGCTATCTGCGGACGGTCGCCGACGCCGTGGACATCCCGATCATGCTCTACAACCTGCCCGGCGCCACCGGCGTCAACCTCACGCCGGACGTCGTCGGGCAGCTCGCCCGCGAGGTCGAGAACATCCGGTACATCAAGGACACCAGCGCCGACATGGCCCAGGCCGGGCAGCTGATCCACCGGCACGGCGACGTCATCTCCACGTTCATCGGCTGGGACAGCCTGCTGCTGACCTCGATCGCCGAGGGCGCCGCCGGCGTCATGGCCGGAACCGCGAACGTGATGCCGGCCGAACTCGTCTCCGTCCACCGGGCGTTGCGGGCCGGCGAACTCGACCGTGCGCGGGCCGAGTGGGCGCGGATCTACCCGCTGATGGACACCATCATGTCGGCGCCGTTCATCCCCGCGATCAAGTCCGCCCTGGAGGCCGTCGGCATCCCCGTCGGCGGCCCCCGCGAGCCGCTGCTCGGCCTCGACGCCGCGACCGCCGCCAGGATCTCCGCCCTGGTCGAGGAGCTTCCCCAGCTGTCGGCGGCACGGTGACGCGTTCCCGCCCGGCCCGTTCCGCCCTTCCCACCCGCTCAATCTCAGGGAGTCACTGACCATGACCACCGCCACCGGCCCCACGTCGGCAACGGTCCGGCGCGCCACGGACGCGCCGCCTCTGATCACTCCGGCCGACCTTCCTCCGGCCCGGCACTTCGTCGACGGCGAGTTCGTCGATGGCGAGTTCGTCGATGGCGAGTTCGTCGACGCGGCAGCCGAGCGTGTCATCGACGTCATCGATCCGAGCACGGAGAACGTCATCGCCCGGATCCCCGCGGGCACGGCCGGGGACGTCGACCGTGCGGTGGCCGCCGCCGTGGCGGCCAAGGGCGCGTGGGGACGGCTGGTTCCCAAGGCCCGCTCGGAGGTGCTGCACGCCATCGCCGACCGGGTGGCCGAGCACGCCGAGCCGCTGGCCCGGCTGGAGTCGGCGAACACCGGCAAGCCGCTCGCGGTGTCGCGGGACGACGTCGGCATGACCGTCGACACCTTCCGCTTCATGGCCGGCGCCGGGCGCGCGACGACCTCCATGGCGGCCGGCGACTACGCGGAGGACCATCTGTCGGTCATCCTGCGCGAACCGCTCGGGGTGATCGGCGTGGTCACGCCGTGGAACTACCCGCTGCTGATGGCGGCCTGGAAGATCGCCCCGATCCTCGCCGCCGGCAACACCCTGGTCCTCAAGCCGTCCGAGCAGACCCCGCTGACCACCCTGAAGTTCGCCGAGCTGGTCGCCGACCTGCTGCCGCCCGGCGTGCTGAACGTCGTCAACGGGTACGGCGCGGTCGCCGGGGCCCGGCTCGCCGAGCACCCGGACGTGAACATGATCGCCCTGACCGGTTCGGTCACGAGCGGTCGTGCCGTCGCCCGGGCTGCCGCCGAGAGCCTCAAGCGGGTCCACCTCGAACTCGGCGGCAAGGCCCCGGTGGTGATCTTCCCCGACGCCGACCTCGCGGCCGCCGCGTCGTCCCTGCGCGTCGCGAGCTTCTGGAACTCGGGCCAGGAGTGCGGGGCCGCCTGCCGCGTCCTCGTCCACGAGTCGGTCGCCGAGCGGTTCGTGGAGCAACTCGTCGGTGAGGTGGAGGCGTTGGTGGTCGGTGAGCCGACCTCCGGCGACGACGTGGAGGTCGGCCCCATGGTCTCCAAGGCCCACTTCGACCGGGTCACCGGCTACCTGGAGCGGGCCGGGAAGGAGGGCGTCCGCGTGGCGACCGGCGGCGGCGCCCTCGGCGGGCCCGGCTACTTCGTCGCCCCGACCGTGCTGGTCGACGTCCCCGAAGGAGCCGAGGTCGCCCGCGAGGAGATCTTCGGCCCGGTGGTCACCGTGGAGACGTTCACCGACGAGGAGGAGGCCGTGCGACGCGCCAACGACGTCCCGCTCGGCCTGTCGGCCTCCGTGTGGACCGAGAACGCGCGCCGCAGCCACGACATCGCCGGACGCCTCGACTTCGGCACCGTCTGGGTCAACTCCCATCTGGTGCTGGCCGGTGAGGTCCCCTGGGGCGGCTTCAAGGGCTCCGGCTACGGCCGGGACCTGTCGGTCTACGCCCTGGACGACTACTCGCGCACCAAGCACGTCATGCACAACCACGGGCGCTGATCGGGCCGGGCCGCCGGACGCGGGGCCCGCACCGGCGGCGCGGCCCTGATCGCCTATCTTGGCGCGTATGCAGTCCTACACGATCGGCCAGGCGGCGCGTCTGCTCGGAGTGAGCCCCGACACCGCACGGCGGTGGGCGGACGCCGGGCGCGTCGCCACCCACCGGGACGAGGGCGGACGCCGCCTCATCGACGGGAAGGACCTGGCCGCGTTCTCCGTGGAGCTCGCCAGGTCCGGTGAGGGCGAGGAGGACCTGTCGTACACGTCCGTCCGCAACGCCTTCCCCGGCATCGTCACCGCCGTGAAGCTCGGCGACGTCGCCGCCCAGGTCGAGATCCAGGCCGGCCCGCACCGGCTGGTCTCCCTGCTGACCCGGGAGGCCGTGGAGGAGCTGGGCCTGGAGGTCGGCGTGGAGGCCACCGCCCGGGTGAAGTCGACGAACGTGCACATCGACCGGGCCTGAGCGAAGCCAAGCCGAGCCGGGCTCGCCCGCCCCATTCCGCCCTGATCCGTACGAACGCACATGCCACCCGCCCACACCGACGTACCGGCTCATGCGATGCGACAGGAGACTTTCGCCTCGCATCTGCGGCATTATCATCGGCGCATGGCGTAAGTGGTCCGGCAGGGCCGCAAGTGAGTGTGTCCGTGAGGACCAGAGGGAGTGGACCCGTGATGACCCGTACCGCGCGCCGGAACCGCCGTATGTCGCAGATGGCCGGTGTGAGCGCCGCGGCGCTGCTGGCGCTGAGCGCCTGCTCGTCCGCCGGGTCGGACTCCTCGGCGAAGTCGGACTCCCCCGCGGGCAGCTCCTCCTCGGGCACGATCTCCGGTGACGTGACCGTGTTCGCGGCGGCCTCCCTGAAGGAGAGCTTCGAGACGCTGGGCAAGCAGTTCGAGAAGGAGCACCCGGGCACGAAGGTCACCTTCAGCTTCGGCGGCAGCGACTCGCTCGCCGCGAGCATCACCGGCGGGGCGCCGGCCGACGTGTTCGCCTCGGCCAGCCCCAAGACGATGAAGATCGTCACCGACGCCGGGGCCGCCTCCGGCACCCCCGCGACCTTCGTCCGCAACCAGCTGGAGATCGCCACCCTGCCGGGCAACCCCGACAAGGTCGACTCCCTGAAGGACCTCACGAACTCCGACCTGAAGGTCGTCCTCTGCGACAAGGAGGTGCCCTGCGGCGCCGCCGCCCAGAAGGCCCTCGACGCGAGCAAGCTGAAGCTCACGCCCGTCTCCTACGAGCAGGACGTCAAGGCCGCGCTCACGAAGGTGGAGCTGAAGGAGGCCGACGCGGCCGTCGTCTACAAGACCGATGTGCACGCGGCCGGTGACAAGGTGCAGGGCGTTAAGTTCCCCGAGTCCGCCGACGCCGTCAACGACTACCCGATCACCCTCCTCAAGGACACGCGGAACACCGAGGCCGCCAAGGCGTTCATCGCGCTCGTGCGGTCCGCCGAGGGCCAGAGGGTCCTGTCCGAGGCCGGGTTCCTCAAGCCGTGACCTCCACGAGCGACAGGACCGGCGCCGCGGCCGACACCCTCCGGGGCGGGCCGCGGCGCCGCCGCGTCCGTTCGGGCGTTCCGCTGCCCCTGCTGTTCCCCGCGCTGATCGGCCTGGCGTTCCTCGTCGTGCCGCTGATCGCCCTGCTCGTACGGACCCCGTGGCACAGTCTGCCCGAGCAGCTGACCAGCCCCGACGTGTGGCAGGCGCTCCAGCTGTCCCTGATCTGCGCCACGGCCGCCACCGCGGTGAGCCTGATCCTCGGCGTGCCCCTGGCCTGGCTGCTGGCCCGCGTGGAGTTCCCCGGCCGGGGTCTCCTACGGGCCCTCGTCACCCTCCCCCTGGTCCTGCCGCCGGTCGTCGGCGGTGTGGCGCTGCTGATGGCACTCGGCCGCAACGGCATCGTCGGGCAGTGGCTGGACTCGTGGTTCGGGATCACGCTGCCGTTCACCACGACGGGCGTCGTGATCGCGGAGGCGTTCGTCGCGATGCCGTTCCTCGTCATCAGCGTCGAGGGCACTCTGCGGGCCGCCGACCCGCGCTACGAGGAGGCCGCCACCACCCTGGGCGCGTCCCGCTTCACCGCGTTCCGCCGGGTCACGCTGCCGCTGATCGCCCCCGGTATCGCCGCCGGCGCCGTGCTGGCCTGGGCCCGGGCACTCGGCGAGTTCGGCGCGACGATCACCTTCGCGGGCAACTTCCCGGGCCGCACCCAGACGATGCCGCTGGCCGTGTACCTGGCCCTGCAGAGCGACCCGGAGGCCGCCATCGCCCTCAGCCTGGTCCTGCTGGCCGTGTCGATCGCGGTGCTGGCCGGGTTGCGCGACCGTTGGATGAGTGCCGGATGACCCGGCCCGCACGACCGGGAGCGACCACCGGATGACCGAGACCTACGACGTCCGCGCCGACACCACCCTGGAGGGGCTCGACGCCCGCCTCGTGGTGGACCGCGGCGCCTTCCGCCTCGACGTGGCGCTCACCGTCGCGCCGGGCGAGGTGGTCGCGCTGCTCGGCCCGAACGGCGCGGGCAAGACCACGGCCCTGCGGGCCCTCGCCGGGCTGACCCCGCTCACCGACGGCCATCTGCGGCTGGACGGTGCGGAGTTGGACCGTACGCCGCCCGAGTCCCGCCCGGTCGGTGTCGTCTTCCAGGACTATCTGCTCTTCCCGCACCTCACGGCCCTCGACAACGTGGCCTTCGGGCCGCGCTGCCAGGGCGCGGCCAAGGCGCAGGCGCGAGCGCGGGCAGCCGAGTGGCTGGACCGCCTGGGGCTCACGGACCACGCGGGCGCCAAGCCGCGCAAGCTGTCCGGCGGCCAGGCCCAGCGCGTCGCCCTCGCCCGCGCCCTGGCCACCCGCCCGCGTCTGCTGCTCCTCGACGAACCACTGGCGGCACTGGACGCCCGTACCCGTCTGGAGGTCCGCGCCCAACTCCGCCGCCACCTGGCCGAGTTCGAGGCGGTGGCCGTGCTCGTCACCCACGATCCGCTGGACGCCATGGTCCTGGCCGACCGCCTGGTCGTCGTGGAGCACGGACGGGTCGTGCAGCAGGGCAGCCCGGCGGACATCGCGCGCCATCCCCGTACGGACTACATCGCCCAGCTGGTCGGCCTGAACCTGTACCGGGGCGAGGCCGACGGCCACACGGTCCGGCTGGACGGCGGCCCCGCCATCACCACCACCGAGGACCTGTCCGGACCCGTCTACGTGGCGTTCCCGCCCGGCGCGGTCACCCTCCACCGGGACCGCCCGACCGGCTCCAGCGCCCGTAACCTCTGGCGCTGCGAAGTGGCCGGTCTGGAGACCCACGGCGACCAGATCCGGGCCGACCTCGCGGGCGAACTCCCCCTCGCCGCGGACCTGACCACGGTGGCCGCCGCAGAGCTCGATCTGCACCCGGGCGCCGAGGTCTGGGCGACGGTGAAGGCGACGCAGACGCACGCCTATCCGGTGTGAGACCGGGGCCGCCGGCCCGGGCTCCGATGCGTGCGTCACGACGGGCGCAGGTGCTGGATCGTGACACCGTGCTCCTCGGCCAGCCGCCCGGCGATCAACGAGCGGTGGCATGCCTCCGGGTCGCGCTCGACACAGAACAGCGCGGCGCTCCCGTCCCGCGACAGCGCCAACACGATCGGCGTGAGGTCGGCGCCGTCGAGGATCTCGGCGGTGTAGCGGCGGCTGTACTCGGCGGCGAGCTCGCGGCGCGTGCGCTTGCCGACCCCTTGGCGGTCGTCCTCGGCGTACTGGAGCCGGCGCAGTTCGGTGGTCGGGGCGAGCTCGGGGTGGTGCTCGTAGGCGATACCGGCCTGGGCGAGTGCCCGCTGCAACCGCAGTGAGTTCGCCCAGGCGTACTCGGGACCGCGCACCCCGCGGCGCTGACGTACGTCGAGCAGGAGACGGACGTCCGCGTGCCGCAGTTCGCGCAGGAAGGACTCGCGGTCGAAGCCGTAGACGCCGATCGTGACGATTCCCGAGCGGTGTGCTCGCGTCACGCGACGGCACTCCCCGCGAGCCCGAGCGGTGTTCGTTCCACCGCCGCATCAGCTCCCTTCGAGTCTTCGGCACTCAGGAGCCCTCCCTCACATCATGACACCCCGACCGCCCTCCCCCGGAGTGACTCCATGTGCCCGCTCCCGTACAGTCCGTGGCATCCGCAAAGGCCCCCGGTCGCGGCCAAGCCCAACGGCTCACCTGGAGAAGAGACATGGACACCGAAGCCGGTCCCGGCGCCCGCCCGCACGCTCCCGGCACGGGGCGGCCGGTTCCCGAAGCCGAGCCCGGGGTCGTGGAGCGATGGCGTTCGGGGGGAGGTGGTGAACTGGTCGAGCTGCTGGCGCGGGTGCGCGAAGAGGTCGGCGGCGTCGCCGCGTTCCGGCTGGGGCCGGCGCCCACCGTGCTCGTCACCGATCCGACGGCGGTCCAGCATGTGCTCGCCCGGTTCCCGGAGCGGTACGTCAAGCGCTCCCACCGGGCCCGGCTGCTGATCGGCGACGGGGTCATGGCGGCCACCGGTGCGGCGTGGAAGCGGCAACGCCGTTTGTTGCAGGGCCAGTTCACGGGCCCCGGGATGCGCCGCTACGAGCAGCGGATCACGGCGGCCGCCCGCACCACGGCCGAGCGCTGGGACGGATACGCCCGCACGGGCCAGGTTCTCGACGTCGGGCGGGAGATGCACCGCTTCGCCCTCGACGCCATCTGGCGTTCCCTGACCGGGTACCCCCTGGACGAGGAGACCGAGCGTGAACTGGCGGCGGTGGAAGCCGTGGCGGCGGCCGTACCGACCCTGCCCGCCGACGTCGCCGACGCCCGCGACGCCGTGGCCGCCGATCTCGCCCGGATCGACGCGGTCGCCCGGCGGGCGATCGAAGCGGCCCGCAGCGGTGTGGCCGGCCCGGACGGCCCCGGTCTGGTGCATGTCCTCACCGAGGCCGCCACCGAGCGTCCGGAGTACACCGACGGGCTGATCCGCGACGAGTTGGTCACGCTGCTCGCGGCCGGGCACGAGACGACCGCGACCACTCTGACCTGGCTCTGTCTGCTCCTCGACCGGCATCCCACCGCCCGCGAACACGCGCTCGCCGCCGGCGGCGAGGGTTCACCGGAGCGCCGCCAGGCGATCCAGGCGCTGATCCACGAGACGCTCCGCCTCTACCCGTCGGCCTGGATCCTGCCCCGCCACGCCGCCGAGGACGACACCCTCGCCGGGTACTCCGTCGAGGCCGGCACCGACATCCTCGTCTGCCCGTACCTCACGCACCGCGATCCCGGACTGTGGCCGGACCCCGAGCACTTCGACCCCCGGCGCTTCACCGCCCCGGACGGCCGGCCCGCGCACCCGGGTGCCTACTTCCCCTTCGGTATGGGTCCCCGCGCCTGCCTCGGTCTCCAGTTCGCGCTCCGCGAGTCGACCGTCCTGCTGGAACACCTGCTGCCGGTCCACGTCCCCGAGTTCGCCGCCACCCCCACGAAGGCGCAGTACGGCATCACGGTCCGCCCCGCCGGCCCGACGCCGGCGACCCTGGCCCCGCTGCCCGCCTGACCCGGCGGCGTAGTGCCACGCGCCTTGCTGGGGCGCGCCACGTCCGGTCTTCACCCATGCGAGGGCCAACGCCTCACCCGTTGTGGCAGGATCCGCTGTCATGCCGTCACTCTCCGCATGGCCGTCAAAGTCCTTGAGTCGTCTGCTGGTTGTCCTGCTCGCCGTGCTGCTGGCGCAGAGCGCCGGCGGTCCGGACGCCCTCTCGGCGCCTCCGGCCCAGGCGGCGTCCGCTGCGGCCGCGACGCCCGACCGGCCGCGCTACGACGTGACACTGCGCGGCAACGCGGACGGCTCCCGCTGGACGGGCCGGCAGCGTGTGTCGTTCCGCAACGCCTCCGACCGGCCGCTGCGTGAGGTGTACGTACGGCTGTGGGGCAACGGCGCGGACAGGTGCGGCGCGGCAGGTACACCGCCGCCCGTCAAGGTCTCCAAGGTCACCGGGGGCACAGCGGGCCGGCTCACCGTGAACTGCACGGCGCTGCGGATCACCCTGCCGAAGCCGGTCGCGCGGGGCGAGCGGGCCGCCGTCGCCTTCGATGTGTCCCTCACGGTGCCCGAACGCAACAGCCGCTTCGGCCGCGAGGGCGCCTTCCGCTTCCTGGGCAACGCCCTGCCCGTGCTCGCCGTGCACGACGCGGCCGGGTGGCACCTCGATCCGTATGTGCCGACCGGGGAGAGCTTCTACGCCCTGGCGAGCGACTTCCGGGTGGCGCTCGACCACCCCGCCGCCCTCGAGGTCCCGGCCACCGGCCGCACCTTGACCCGTCCCGCCGGGCCCGGCCGCAGCGTCACGTTCAGCGTCGCGCACCGGGTGAGGGACTTCGCCTGGGCCGCGGGCCCGTTCCGCACGGCCACCGAGACGACGCCCGGCGGTGTGCGGGTGAGGTCGTACTGGGCGCCGGACACGTCCGCGGCCGGGGTGCGGCTCACCCGTCAGGACGGCGCCGCCGCCGTCGACCGGTTCGGCGAGGAGTTCGGCCGCTACCCGTACGGCGAGATCGACCTCGTGATGACCAGCGGGTTCGGCGGCGGCATGGAGTACCCCGGCCTGGTCCTCCTCGGCACCACCGAGGAAGGCAGTGCGGTCGTCCACGAGGTCGCCCACCAGTGGTGGTACGGCATCGTCGGCAACGACGAGTACGGCGCTCCCTGGCTGGACGAGAGCTTCGCCCAGTACGCCAACGCGCGCTTCTACGGCTGGGACACCCGCGGCTGCTGGTCGGATGTCGAGTGGCCGAGCGACCGTACGACGCTGACCGGCTCCATGGCCTACTGGGCCGCGCACCCGGGCGAGTACCACTTGATCTACACGGCCGGTTCCTGCGCCCTCGCCGACCTGGAACGCGTTCTCGGCGCGGACACCATGGCCCGCCTCCTCAAGCGGTACGCCGAGGACCACTGGTACGGCGTCTCCACCACCGCCGCGTTCAAGCAGGCCGCGCAGTCCGTGACCGGCGAGGACCTCGGCCCGTTCTGGAAGCGGCACCGGATCCGGTGATACGGAAGAGGCCTTCCCGTCCGCTCAGCTACGCCCCGGCGCCGCCCGTCTCCACATGCCGGGCGGCCTTGCGCACCTGCTCCTCGACATCGCTGCGCGGCTCGCCCCGTTCCCTCGCGTACTGGACCATCGCGACCTGCGCCTCCCGGGCGAGATCACGCCAGGCCCGCAGGGCCGTGTTGTACGTCTCGGTCTGCCGCGCACTCCAGCCGCCGCGCTGGGTCGGGGACCCGTACATGCGCCGCAGATCCTCCACCCGCGTGTGCGCCTCTTCGGCGGCACGCTCCTTCTGCACCAGCTCTTCGAAGATAGTCGTCACACAAATGGAGCATAGGCGGGTAAATCACCCTTCGCGCGCGGAGACGTGAAGGGACCGGCTCCAGGGCGGCTCGGCGGCCCTCACCGGGTCCGCTCCTTCCACTCCCGGGCAGAGAGCGCGAGCAGCGCTTCCTGCTCCCGTCGGTCGGGCAACGGACCGTGGTCCCCAGTCACTTGGAGGGCGGAGGCGGCGGTGATGTGGCCTAGACGCAGGGCATCGGTCATGGTCCCGCCCCGCAGCAGGCCCGCGAGGAAACCGGCGGCGAAGGCGTCGCCGGCGCCGACGGGCTCCACGACCTCCGTACGAGGTGCCGGCACGGAGTGCACGCCCCCGTCGCTGAACGCGGTCGCGTCGTTCGCCCCGTCCTTGACGACGAGGACGCGGGGGCCCGGGAGCTGTGCCCGCACGTCCGCCGGCGTCAGGTGGTCGCCCCACAGGGCCTGCGCCTCGTCCAGGCCGACGAAGGCGATGTCGGCCAGGTCCGCCAGTTCCCGCAGCACGGTCGGGGCCGAGCCGTCCGGCCAGAGGGCGGCGCGGTGATTGACGTCGAAGCTCACCGCGTACGGGCGTGCGCCGGGCTCGGCGGTCAGCGCCCGGGTCACCAGGCGACGGCACGACTCGGACAGTGCGGGGGTGATGCCGGTCAGGTGCAGCAGCCCGGCCGCGCTCAAGGGCTCGCCGTCGAGCGCCTCGGGACCGAGTGCGGATGCGGCCGAGCCTCTCCTGTAGTAGTGCACGCTCGTCCCGGCCGGGCCCGGGTCCTTCACCAGCAGGCCGGTCGGACGGCCGGGGTCGGTGCGCACATGGGAGACGTCGACTCCGGCGGCGGCGACGTCGGCGCGGACGCGGTGTCCCAGGGGGTCGTCGCCGAGCGCGGAGAGCCAGGCGACGGGGACGCCGTGGTCGGCGAGGTACATGGCGACGTTCGACTCGGCGCCCGCCACCGACAGCCGCAGCCGGGCCGCGTTCACCAGAGGGCTCGGTGGGTCGGGGGCCAGGGCCGCCATGGTCTCGCCGATGCAGACGACCGGGCCCGGAGCGGGGCGCCAGGGGGCGGTCATGCCGGAGCTCCGACGGGCGCGGAGTGCCGGGTCGCGTCCAACCGGCACGCGGGCGTGGCGGTGCCCGGCACGTCCACGCCCGGGTGAACGGTGCGCAGGGGTACGCCCGGGGCGTCCGGCACCGACAGGAGCCGGCCGGTGAGGATGTCGACGAGGGCGACGCCGGAACCGGTCCGGCGGACGCCCTCGCCCGGTTCGAGGCGGCCGGAGCGGACCGGGCGCGGGCCGGCGGTCACGGCGTCGCCTCCGCCACGACCGTGCGGAACAGGCGGGCGCGTTCCCTGAGGGCGGTGACGCTGCCGCCGTCGGCGGCGTCGCCCACGAGGGGGGACTGCGAGTGGGGGCACCTCCCACGCCCTTAAGGCAGTGGGGGAGCGTGCCGGGCGCCGTGGGTGCTGTGCGGGACTTTCAAAACACCCCCTAGCACGGTGCGCAGTGCGGCGTCGGGGTCGTCGCCGCGCACGATCGCGACCAGGCGGTGGGTGGCCAGCGCGGCTTTCAGGTCCACGGACGGTGCTCCTTCGGTGCGGGTGGCTGTGGACGATGCGGTCCCGGTGGGCGAGGCCCGGCTCGATGACCATCTCCATGCGCTGGAGCAGCTCGTTGTGAGTGGCGGACAGCAGGGCGCGGTGGAAGGCGAGGTCGGCGGCCACGGCCTGCCCCGGGTCGCCGCCCCGCTCCCCCATCGCCTCCAACGCGGCGTCCAGGGCGGCCAGATCGGCGTCGGTGCGGCGCTCGGCGGCCAGGTGCACGGCGGTGGCGGCGCCGATGCCGGAGGCCGCGCCGGTGACGACGGCCGTGCGGCCAATGAAGCGGTCCATCGTGGGGTCGACTCCTTCGTGAGCGCCGTTCTCGGACGGGGGCAGGCCGTGCGGGCAACATATGCGGGTCACTGACGTGTCAGCACCACCAGGTCCGCATCATGATCGGCGTTCCAGGTGAACGGCAGCCCGTAGTGCAGCAGATGGGCTCCGCCGTACGTTGTTCCGGTGGCCCTGTCCCGGTAGCGCGCCGCCGGATCCAGCCCGCGCAGCCAGAGCCGGCCCTGCCAGGGCCCGGCGCCGTCGACGACCGCCGCCTGCTGGATCTCCACCGGGACGGCCCGCATGGGCGTTATTGGTATGGACCTGACACGCCGTCATGGCTATGCTCTGCCCGACCCTGAATGAGAGCGCTCTCAGATTGCGGTTGTTCCACCCCACCCTGTTGGAACGACGAAGGGCAACTCCCTTGAGACGCAAGAGCTTCAGACTCACGTACGCCGCTCTCGCCGGGCTTCTGGTGTTCGGCGGCTGGACCGCCGGCGGCACCGGATCGGCCGCGGCGAGCGACACCGACCGCGCCTCCGCGTCCGCCTCCGCCGGCCTGCTGCAGGCGATGCAGCGGGACCTCGGCCTGTCGAAACCGCGGGCCGAGGCACGGCTGGCGGCGGAGCGCACCGCCACGGCCCTCGCCCCGAAGGCACGCGAGGCGGCCGGATCGGCCTACGGCGGCGCGTGGTTCGACGCCCGGAGCGAGCGACTCACCGTGGCCGTCACCTCCGACGCCCCGCCCGCGACCGTACGGAAGCTCCGCGCCGGCGGCATGACCGTGCGCACGGTCACGCACAGCGCGCGCGAACTCGAAGCGGCCAAGGCGCGCATCGACCGACTCCCGGCGCCGTCGGGCGTGAGCAGCTGGCACGTCGATCCGGTGGCCAACTCGGTCGTCGTGAACGTCGTCGGCGACCGGCGGGCCGACAACGACGTCCGGCGCTTCGTCTCCGGCGCCCGAGCGGCCGGTCCCGTCACCGTGCGGACGGTCGCCGCGGCCCCGCGCACCTTCGCCGCCGGAACCGTCGGCGGCGACCCCTACTACACCGGCAACGTCCGCTGCTCCATAGGCTTCTCGGTGCACGGCGGCTTCATCACCGCCGGGCACTGCGGGGGTCAGGGGGCCGCGGTCAGGGGCTGGGACGGCACGCACGTCGGAACGTTCCAGGGCTCCTCGTTCCCGGGCAACGACTACGCCTGGGTGAGCGTCGGCAGCGGCTGGTGGACGGTGCCGGTGGTGCTCGGCTGGGGCACGGTCCCGGACCAGCTGGTGCGCGGCTCGGCCGAGGCACCCGTCGGCGCCTCCATATGCCGGTCCGGCTCCACGACGCACTGGCACTGCGGCACCGTGCTGGCCAAGAACGAGACGGTCAACTACAGCCAGGGCGCGGTGCACCAGATGACCAAGACCAGTGTCTGCGCCGAACCCGGCGACTCCGGGGGCTCCTTCATCAGCGGCGACCAGGCGCAAGGGGTCACCTCGGGCGGCTGGGGCAACTGCTCCGGCGGCGGCGAGACCTGGTTCCAGCCCGTCAACGAGATCCTCGGCCGTTACGGGCTGACCCTGCACACGGCCTGACCGTGCCGCCGCGCGTGGCCCGGCGGCCGTGCGGCAGGATGAGCACCATGAGCGTAGTCAAGATCAACGTACTGACCGTGCCCGCCGAGCAGCGCGAGACGCTGGAGAAGCGCTTCGCCTCGCGTGCGCACGCCGTGGAGAACTCCGACGGGTTCGAGTGGTTCGAACTCCTGCGTCCGGTCGAGGGCACCGACACCTACCTCGTGTACACGCGGTGGCGTGACGAGGAGTCGTTCCAGGCCTGGATGGAGGGTCCGATGAAGTCGGCCCACCAGGGCGGTGGCGAGGGCGCCGGCGAGCGTCCCAAGCCGGCGGCGAGCGGGTCCACCCTGTGGTCGTTCGAGGTCGTGCAGTCGGCGGGACCGAAGAGCGCCTAGTGGTGAGCGGCGGGGGCCCGTCCCCCGCCGCTCACTCGGCCCCGGTGCGACGCGACCGGGCGACGGCCGCCAGGACGAAGGTGACGCTGATCAGCAGGGACCAGGCGCCGAACTTCTCCACGCCGACGGGCTGCCAGCCGTGGAGCTGGTAGGGGTAGCGCCAGGCGCCGACATAGGTGGCGAGGTTCTCCGCGATCCAGAGGAAGAAGCCGATCAGGACGAACGACAGCGCCAGCGGCATCCGCCGGCGCACCCCGCGCACCGTGAAGCGCACGGACGAGCCCGCGGTGACGGCGAGGAGCAGTGCGGCCAGCAGCCAGCGCGCGTCGGGCAGCCAGTGGTGGCTGAAGAAGTTCACGTAGACGGCGGCGGCGACCACGGCCGTCGACCTCGGCCGGTACCGGACCAGCTCCAGGTCGAACAGGCGCCAGGCGCGGCAGACGTAGCTGCCGACAGCGGCGTACAGGAACCCGCCGTACAGCGGGACGCCCGCGAACTTCAGTACCGCCGGTTCCGGATAGCTCCACGAGCCGAGGGACACCTTCACCAGTTCGAAGGCCAGGCCGATCACATGGCAGACGGCGATGACGGCTATGTCCCGCCCGTTCTCCCAGCCGCGCATCCAGAACAGCAGCGTCAGCAGGACCCCGTAGACGACCAGCAGGTCGTAGCGGGCCACGGGCAGGCCGGGCAGCAGGGCGGAGGCCGCCACGCCGGACATGAGGGCGATGGCGAAGGCGCAGGACCGGGTCTGTGTCCACGCGAAGTCGAGCAGCTGGCGCACTGACGCCGCCAGGGGGCCTGGGATGCTTGCGGTGACCATGATCCCAAGGACGAGCCCGTGGCGCTCCCGGTTGCCTCCGGTGCCGGCCGTCGTCGGGAGGGTAAGGCCTGGGCCGCGGGTTCGGTACCTGACAAATATCAGGGTCCCGGTGACCTCGCCCTTGCCTACAGTTCCTTGCCTACAGTTCTTTGCGCCGGCCGGATGCCGGGCACGTGACCCGTCGGAACAGGGGGAATCCATCATGTCCACTCGTATCCTCGCCCGGGCGGCGCTCGTCGTCGCCGGTGCGCTGGCTCTGCTCGGCCCGCTCACCGCCCAGGCCGCGGTGGCGGCGGCCGACACGGACCGGGGTGAGGCCCGCGTCATGGCCGCGCCGTACGCCGTCGTGCCGTACGAGACGGTCAACGTCCGCTCGGGCCCCGCGCGTTCCTACGACAAGGTCGGCAGCGTGGCCGCGAACCAGCCGCGCGGCGCCTACTGCTGGGTGCGCGGCGAGACCATCCGCGACCACGGCTACACCAACAACGTGTGGGTCAAGCTCGTCGAGGGCTATGTGAGCGCCGTCTACCTCAAGGGCAACGAGTACGGCGACCTGCCCGCGACCGCGACCTGCTGAGCGGAAATCCCGTTGCGGCCGTGCCGCCCTCCCCGGACCCTGGGCACATGTGCTACGCCCTTCGTCCGGCCGGCCTCACCGACGCGGCCGCCATCACCGAACTGCTCAACGAGGTCGACCTGATCGAGATCGGCCGGCCCGAGACCGACCTGCACACCGTGGAAGCCGATCTGAAGCGCCCCGACGTCACGCTGGAGCGCGACTCGTGGCTGGCCTTCGACGGCGAACGGCTGGTGGCGTACGGCCTGTTGTGGGACGAGTCGGGCGGCGAGCGCGTCGACGTAGACCACTATGTGCTGCCCGACCACCAGCGGGCCGGCGAGCTCGTATTCGACGCGATCGAGGCCCGCGCCCTGGACAAGGCCCGTGCGAACGGCGCGTCCAGGGCGGTGGTGCATCTGCACCTCAACACGGAGCCCACGCTCGACACCCGGCTGATCGAGGAGCGCGGCTGGTCCGTCGTACGCCGTTATCACGTGCTGCGGCGTCCGCTGGACGCCGCCGAGGACCTCGTGCCCGCCGTTCCGCCGGGCATCCTGCTGCGGCCCTGCGCCGAGGAGGCGGACCGTGCGCGCGTCCACGCGCTGTACCAGTCGAGCTTCGCCGAGCACTTCGACTTCCAGCCGCGTACCTACGAGCAGTGGCTGCACGACGTCGACGCGGACCGGCTCGACTGGTCGCTGGTGTGGATCGCCGCCACGGCGGACCTGGGGGACGTCGGCTTCCTGCTCGCCCGCGACGACCGGGAGGCGATGGGATGGATCCGCAGCATCGGTGTGGTGCCTGAGGGGCGTGGGCTGGGCCTCGGTGGCCTGCTGCTGCGGCACGCCTTCGCGGCCTTCGCCGCACGCGGACGCGACACGGTGGGGCTCGGGGTGGACACCGCCAACGCCACGGGGGCTCCGGCCCTGTACGCCCGGCACGGGATGACGGTCCACTACGCCGTCGACACCTGGGAGACCGTCGTGAAGTGACCGGGGGAAGCCGGTGCTGCCGCGCCTGTGTAGTCTCCGTCGCTTCGGGTAGGCCCCCTTGCACTGATGGGGCCCAGGCCGGAGTCGACCGAGAGAGAAGTGTCGGGCCATGTGCCGCGAACCGGATCCCGAGATCCCCTGCGAGCTTCCCTCCGACGTCGTCGGTCGGCACGTCGTCGAGGCCGTGGAGAACCTGGTGACGCTCTGGTTCACGGCCGTCGAGGAGGTCCGGCCGCGCCTGCCGCCGCTCCAGCTACGCGCCTTGCGGGCGGTCAGCCGCCGGCCCGCGCTCAACCTCACCGCCCTGGCCGAGCAGCTGCACATCGCACTGCCCACCGCCAGCCGGCTCTGCGACCGCCTCGAAGCCGCCGGACTGCTCCGGCGCCGGGTACGCCCCGGCAACCGGCGCGAGGTGCACCTGGAGGTCACGGCCGAGGGACGGCGGTGTCTGGCGGACGTCGCCGAGCGGCTCTCCCTGCATCTGGCCGTCGCCTTCGACGACGTGCCTCCCGCGCGGCGCGCCCGGCTGGAACAGGTGCTGCGCGCCTTTCACGAGGGCGGTCCTGCCGCGGACCCGTAGCCGCCGTGCACATGGCACAGCAACAGGCATACGTCGTCGTCGTGTTCGGAGTCGTGCAGCAGCGGATGCAGGAGCCGGTCGGCGGACGCCTCAAGTTCCTGGGCGAGTTCGGTCGGCCGGAACCTGCCCAGTTCCTCGGCGAGGCGGTCGATGCCGGGGTCGATCCCCTGGGCGCGACGCTCCACCAGCCCGTCGGTGTAGAGCGCCAGCGTCGATCCGGGCGGGAGCGGCACCGTGTGGTCGCGGATCTCCTGCTTCAGCGGGATGCCCAGCATGGCGCCGGGCTTGTCATCCAGGGTGAGCACCTGGCCGTCGGGGGTGCGCAGCACCGGCGGCGGATGGCCGGCGGCGGCCCAGGTGAGGGTGGGGTCGTCGGGGTGGAAGCGCGCGATGACGGCGGTGGCGTAGAGGTCGAGGCGCAGGCGGTGCAGGAAGAGGTGCAGTCGGGTCAGGAGTTCGCCGGGGCTGCTGCCGTCGACGGCGTAGGCGCGCAGGGCGGTGCGCAGCTGGCTCATCATCACCGCGGCGTGCAGCCCGTGTCCGGTGACGTCCCCGATGACGGTGATCAGGCTGCCGTCGGGCTGACGGAAGGCGTCGTACCAGTCGCCGCCGACGTTCAGGCCGCGGGTGGCCGGGAGGTAGCGGGCGGCCAGGGTCAGGCCCGGTGTCGTGGGCAGTTCGGTGAGCAGGGCGCGTTGCAGGGTCTCGGCGATGTCCCGGTTGTGCTCGAAGCGTCGGGCGTTCTCCAGGGCGATGCTGGCCCGTCGGGTCAGTTCGATCAGCATGACGGCGTCGTCCGCGTCCCAGCGTTCGTCGGGCGGCGACAGGGTGAGGACGCCCTGCGAGGCCCGCCGGGAGAGCAGGGGGATGCACAGGAGGGGCCGGCCGGGGTCGATGGCCGAGGGCGGCTGGTCGTCGACGCCGGGCAGGCCGCCGGGGTGGTCGGCGGCGTACTGGGGCCGGCCGCGGCGGGCGGCGAGGACGGCAGCGGCCGGGTGCGGGCCGCCGCGCAGGGCGTCGTCCACGTCGTCGAACAGCCAGACGTCGACGCTGCGCGCGTATCTCGGCACCAGCAGGGCGGGCAGCAGCCGCACGATCGCCTCGTGGTTGAGGGAGGCCGTCAGCGCGGCGCTGGCATCGGCCAGGAAGGTCAGCCGCCCGCGGGCGTTCTCCGCCTCCTTGCGGGCCTGCTGTTCGGCGTCGAAGAGCTCGCGCTGGGCGCGCCCGGCGGCGTCCAGGTCGGCGTGCAGCGCCAGTACGCCCTGGTTGGTCTGGTGGAGTTCCTCGCGGTGGAAGGCGACCAGCCCTTCCTGTTCGTCGAGCCGGTCCAGCAGCAGGGCCGCGTCCTCGTCGGCGCCGAACAGGGCCTCGGCCAGCGTCGCCGGGTCGTCGGCCGCGGGCTCGGCGGCGGCGGGCTCGGCGGCGGCGAGGTGCGCGTCCTCGGCGCAGGGGACGCAGGCGCGCCACGGGGGTTGCCGGTCGTCCGGGCGGCGTTTCGCCGGAGCCACCTCGACGCCGAGGTCGCCACCCGCGGACGACAGGGTCGTCTCGGCGCGGACCCGCCATTCACCGCCCTTGGTCAGGCACTGTCGCAGCTGTGCGGTGAGCGCGGCCACCAGGCGGGTGCGTTCGACGGGCGGCACTCCGCACGCGGCGGCCAGCCGTGCCGTGGCGATACGGGCCCGCGCGGCGTCGGTGATGGTGCGGACGTACCAGGTGCGGGTCATGGCGTGCCGTCCGGTCGCCAGGGGCTCAGGACGGCGACGGCGGTGTCGTCGCGGACCGGCCGGGCGGGGCTGCTGGCGTCCCGCACGATCGTCGCGGCGATCACGGCGGGGTCGAGGGACGCCGGCGCGTCGGCCGCCGGGCCGGGACTCCAGCGGCTCGGCAGGCCGTCGCTGTGCAGGACGAGGAGGCAGTCGTCCGTCCAGCCCGCCTGTTGCTGCGGGAGGTGCGTGGGGAGGTGGGCGCCGACGATGCCGGGCCGGGAGACCAGCCCCTGCCAGCTGTCGCCGCGACGCAGCCGGGCGCCCACATTGCCGACTCCGGCGAACGACAACTGCCCGGCGCCGATGTCGAGTTGGGCCACGGAAACGGCCGCTCCCCGGGTGTCGCGCAGGGCGCTGTTCAGTCGCCGCAGCAGGTCCGCCGGTGACAGGTGGGGGGCCTGGCGCAGTTCCTCCACCGCGGCGGAGGAGGCGCGGGCGGCGAGGGGGCCGTGGCCCAGGCCGTCGGCCAGCAGCAGCGTCACGCGGTCGGCCGTCCGCACGCACACCCAGGCGTCGCCGGAGAACTCCCCGCCCGCGAGGGGGATGTTGACTCCGCCGGCCCGCACCGGGAGCGGCGCGGGACGCGGGCCCGTGGTGTCACGGGCCGGGCGGGAGGCGATCCTGGCCATGACGATCGTGCCCCGCCCGGGCGCGCTGTGCAGACCGAAGTCGTCGGCCGTACGCAGACAGGTGCCGAGACCGGCGCCCAGGGTGGCCGTGGTCGAGTACCCGTCGCGCAGGGCCACGGCGGTGTCGGGCATGCCGGGGCCGTGGTCGACGGCCACGATCTGCACGAGGGCGCCGCGCTCGTCGCCGTAGGCCGGAGCGCTCGGTCCGACGAGGTCGAGCAGTATCCGTCCGCCACCGGCGTGCTTGAGCAGATTGGTGGCGAGTTCGGTGGTCACGAGCTCGGCGGCGGCGACCCGGTCCTCGGCCAGCCCGGCCTGCCGGGCCGCGGCCCCGGCCGCCACCCGGGCGTCGCGCACCCGGGTCGAGTCGTGCACCGGCACCTCCCAGACGCGCGGCATCAGGGCGCCTCGCGCGGGCCGGGCGGCCGGGAGATCCATGACGTCACCGTAACGGTGGTGCCGCTGCCGCGGCGAGTGTCGACGGAGAAGTCGTGGACCAGGCGCCGGGCGCCGCCGAGCCCCATGCCCAGTCCCTCGCCGGAGGTGTAGCCGTCGGTCAGCGCCTGGTCGAGGTCCCCGATGCCGGGGCCCTCGTCGCTGAAGACGAGCCGCAGTCCCTTCACCCCGCCGCTGGTCACGGCCGTGCACTCCATCTGTCCCCCGCCGCCGTGGACGAGGGCGTTGCGGGCCAGTTCACTGGCCGCGGTGACGAGTTTGGTCTGCTCCACCAGACCGAACCCGAGTTGGGCGGTCATCTGCCGCACATGCTGCCGTACCCGCACCAGGTCGAGGTCCGAGTGGATCGGCAGGCAGGCGGAGACACTGCCGGTGCTGTGGGTCACGGGCGCTCCCCGCGGGCACGCCCGGCACGGGGCAGCACCGACACCTCGGCCCCGAGCAGCCGCAGGGCGTCCTCGGTGGTCAGAGCCGTCCGCAGGCCCGGCAGGGTCAGGCCCAGTTCCACCAGGGTGATGGCCACCGCCGGGCGCATCCCGGCGACCACGGTCTGGGCCGCCAGCAGCCGGGTCATGGCCGCGACGTCGCTGAGTACCCGGCCCATGAAGGAGTCGACGATCTCGACACCGGAGAGGTCGATGACCACCCCGCTGACCGTGCTGTCGGAGACGGTCTCACCGATGTCCTGCCGGAGCCGTTCCGCCGTGCTGTCGTACAGGTCGCCCTGGAGGGTGACCAGGAGGACCCCGCCCAGCCTGAGGACGGGCACGTGTCCTTCGTACGGGAAGGTGGCGGCACCTGTCACTGGGGCTCTCCGGCCGGGGCGGGGACGATGTGGGCGCCCTGCTGCTGGAGAGCGTAGGCGAGGGCGTCCGCGAGGCTGGCGCGGGTGAGCACCGAGCTGAGGTCGATGCCGAGGTGGACGATGGTCTGCGCGATGGCCGGCCGGATCCCGGAGACTATGCACTCCGCCCCCATCAGCCGCGCCGCCGCCACGGTCTTCATCAGATGCTGCGCGACCAGGGAGTCGACCGTCGGCACTCCGGTGATGTCCAGGATGGCGATGCGGGCGTGCTGCTCGACGACGGCGTCCAGGAGGGTCTCCATCACCACCTGGCTGCGGGCGCTGTCGAGGGTGCCGATCAGCGGTACGGCGACGATGCCTTCCCACAGCTTGATGACGGGGGTGGCGATCTCGAGCATTTCGAGGCGCTGGCGGTTGATGAGTTCCTGCCCGGCGCTCATCGCCGTCTCCATCATGACCAGGCGCAGGGTGCCCATCAGCACGGCCAGTGCCGTCGTGCACTTGCGCACGTGCTCGGCGGGCGCCGCGGAGAGCTCGTCGAGCAGCAGGTCGTTGACGGGCGGGCGCAGCGCGTCCATCTCGGCCGAGATCTGCGCGAGGGTCGCGCCGCTGCGGGCCCGGGAATGCGCCGTACGCGCCAACTGCTCGCGTACGACGGCGAACCCGTCCGCCTCCGCGTCCTCCAGGCGTCCCGCGGCGGCCACCGCGGCCAGGGCCTCCACCACGGCCCGGCCGGCCTCCACCGCCTCTTCCCTGGAGACGGTGAACACGGTGCGGAACAGCGCCGCGTCGGCCCAGCGCTGCGCGATCTGCTCCCGGCGCCCTCGCAGGAAGGTCCCGACCTCCTCCGTCGGATTGGTCTGCTCTTCTGCCGTTTGCTGCTCCGGCACGTACTTCCCTCCTCATACGGTGTGCGCCGCCCCGAGGGTACGGGGAGCGCCGGACGGTTCGGTCAGGGCGTCTACCGCGGCCCGAACCAGTCGAGACAGACCACGAGCGCGTCGTCGTCGGGCACGGGTGTGCCGCGGTGACCGGCCAGTTCTCTGAGCACGGCGCGGGGTACCTCCGCCGCGGGCAGCAGGCTGGTGGAGACGAGGGCGCGGGCCAGCGCGCGCTCCCCGTACTGCTCGCCGCCGGGCGCCGCGACCGCGTACACCCCGTCGCTGGCGAAGACGAGCCGGTCGCCGGGTTCGAGGTCCAGGTCGAGTTCCTGGGCGACGTAGTCCGTCTCCTCGAACATGCCCAGGGGCAGCTGCTCGTCGAGTGCGAAGGCGGTGACGGTACGGCCGCGCAGCCGCAGCATCTGCGGGGAGCCGGCGTCGACGACCTGGAGCCGGCCCGTGCGCAGGTCGAGGTCGAGCAGCAGCACGGACAGGTGGGCGTCGCCCCGGTAGTGGGCGTGGACGGCCTGGTCGGCGAGGGCGGCCTGGTCCGCGATGGACAGGCCGGCCCGCCGTGCGTTGCGCAGCGCGTTGATGCCCAGGTTGGTCAGGAGGGAGGCCTCGATGCCCTCGCCCATGCCGTTGGTGATGTAGAGCATCAGACGGTCGGCGTTCGCGGACCAGTCGAAGTTGTCGCCGAAGATCGCGTAGGCGGGTTCGAGCTGGGCGCCGAGCGCGTACTCGGCGCGGCTGCAGGAGCGGCCCGGCAGGAGTTGCCACTGCATCTCCGCGGCCAGGGTGAGCCGGTCGGTGCGGCGGGCCCGCAGGTACAGGTCGGTGTCCCGGTCGGCGACGACCACCTCGTGCCCGAGTACCTGGGCCACGTCGGCCAGTTCGTCCAGGCACTCCTCGGCCCGCTCGGCGGAGGGCATCGTGACGGCCAGGACGCCGAGCCGGTCGCCGCGTACGGTCACCGGCAGGTGCAGGCGGACCCGGCCGTCGGTCAGCTTCTCGACGAAGGGTTCCTGGGAGCCGAAGGCCCGTCCGGCCGGGCTGCCGTGCGCCGACACCGGTTCGGGCGGGCCGGCCGCCGGGTCGCCGGGCCGGCCGCTGCCGGTGCCGTGGCCGGCGGGGACGGGCTGGAGGGTGGCGAGGCCGTAGTCGGCCAGGAAGAGCTGGACGGTCGTCGCCGCGTACTCGTCGCACAGTACTTCGCGGACCGCGTCCACCAGTTGGTGCGGGGCGGCGGAGCGAAGTGCCCGCTCGGCTGCCACGAATCTGTTCACGATGTCGGATACGCCAATCTTGTCACGGTGACGGCGCTGGACCCGCGCTGCCGCGGACGCCGCCCATCGGTCCTTCTTGTCCGTATCTAGTGTTCTGCACGTATTGTCCTGAGCCGCGGGCTGACAGTGCCGGTGAAGCCTGGAAGAGTGGGGGCGTGACTTCCTCCTACTCGCATCCGCGGCCGGACGAGGTGGCGCGTGTGACGTCCGAGGCCGCCGAGTTGCTGGAGGTCCTGTGGGGCCGGGCCTCGACGGCGCCGGTGTCCGCCTCCCAGATCCGGGTGCTCTTCATCCTGGAGCACAGCGACGGCATCAACCTGCGCATGCTCGCCGAGACCCTCGGCTCCACACCGCCCTCGACCAGCCGGCTCTGCGACCGCCTCCAGGCGGTGGGCTTCGTCGAGCGGGCGCCCAGCGCCGCCAGCCGCCGGGAACTGCGCCTGCATCTGAGCCGCCGCGGACGGACCTTCCTGGCGGAGCTGCGCGCGCGGCGCGAAGCCGCGCTCCAGTCCGTGCTGGAGCAGATGCCCGTCACGAAGCGCACCGCTCTGCTGGAGGGACTGGAGGCCTTCTGCGCCGCGGCGTCCGCGGAGATCCACGAGGGCGACGAGGCCTCCGACGCGCGAGACGCACGAAGCGCGTGAAACCCGGCGAAGCGGTCCGTCCTCGTTGCTGACCGGCACGTTCCACACCCCTCCCGCGCTTGACTAGGTCACTCTGTTGCCTCATGGCCATAGTTGTCAAACGGCAACTGTCAGGGGCCGCGGGTGCACTCGTGCTCGCTGAACTGCCCTTCCGGGAAGCGTTCTTCACCCCTCCGTCGAGGACGAGGGCCCTGGACCCGGCTGGGAGTCCGCGGTGGCGAGCGCCTCTTCGGCACTCCCCACGATCGGGACGGTGATGCTGACACCGGTGAGATCCATGATCCGGCGGACGGCGGGCGTCGGGGAGATGACGTACACCCCTCCCGGAATCTCCCGCACCTCTTGATAGGCCCGCAGCACGATGTTCATGCCGGACGAGTCCATGAAGGGGACCCCGGCGATGTCGAGCAGGAAGTGCCGGCGGCCGTGGTGGAGCTGGTTGGCGAGGTGGTGCTGCAACTCGGTGGCCGTATCCATGTCCAGGTCGCCCTCGACCGTCAGCAGCACGGCGTCTTCCCGGGGCACTTCCACCTTGATCGACAGGGGATTCTGGGCAACGGACACAAGTACCTCCCACAGGCGTTGACGATCGGGACGGGTGCCCCGACGAACGGAATTGATGCATCGCGTCCTGCGCGAGCGGTGACCGCCCGTCGATGCGTTCGCCCGCCTACCCCCGAATGTCCGCAGCACACAGGGCTGGTGCGAGCAAGCGGTGTGCGTCACCTTTCTGGCTGTTTTTGCGTGCATCAGCCCGCTGAACGGTTTGGCGACCGGTCGAGCGGTCACGCGATGGGAGAGAAACATCACGCGATGTGGAGGAGAACGGACCTCGTGGCCCTCGCGCCGGAGTCCGCCTCCTCGCCTCTGTCAGTCAGGGAGCGAAGGGATGAGTGAGAAGTACCTGACCGGCCCCACCAGCGCCTCGACGGGCACGGGCCGTCCGCACGGCAGGCCGCGCAGTCCGGCCGAGGCCCGCGGAGCCGTACGCCGGATCCTGTCCGAACAGACGCGCGCCCAGGGCACCACCTGCGCCCCGGACACGCTCTCGGACGCACTGCTGGTGACGTCGGAACTGACGACCAACGCCATGCTGCACGGCGGCGGCATCACCGACTTCGACGTCGAGGTCGTCGGTCACAACCTGTACCTGTCCGTCAGCGACCGGGAACGCCGCCACCCGGTCACCCTCAGTCCGACCGACCCCCGCGGCCGCCACCGCTGCGGAGGCCGCGGCTGGCCGATCGTGTGCCGACTTTCCCGCACGGTACGGATCGCGGACCTGCCGACCGGGGGCAAGCGGGTCACTGCGGTGATTCCTCTGAGGGGGGTGGTGGGGTCTGGAGGAGTCTGTTGAGCCGGCCTGATGGGGGTGGTGGCGTGTGAGGGCAGTGCTGAGGGGCTCGGCTCTCAGGTGGACGGGGGTTGGACGGGCGGGAGTTGTGTGTGCGACGGGGGTAGGGCTGGGCGAGGCGGGATGTCGAGGGTCGACGGGCGGGCCAGGCGACTAGGACGGGAAGCGGACGAGGCACGACTCGGCGGAGCCAGGAGCCAGACAGGCCGGACAGCGGACAGGGCGGCAGGCCGAGAGGCTGGGCCGCGGCCAGCCAGTACACGCGCCGGTCGGTAGACGCAGGGGCCGAACTGCAGGCGGGGTGGCACGTACGCCGGCCGAGCCCCCCGGGTCCACGGTTCAACGGGACCACGACCCGGGCGGGGCAGCTGAACGAACAGCGCAGTACACGCGCCCGTGCACGGCACCCAGCCAGCATGGCCCCTTGTCTTCAGCCCCTTGCCTTCAAGTGCCTTCAACTCAACGGAGCGGGGCGGGCCGCCAGGCCACGGGCGCCGTGTCGGCGGCCGACGTTGCCACGGCCCGGCCCGCCCCGCTTGCAGGGCCCTCCGCCGGAGCGAACCCCTGATGACCCGTCAGGCGACTCCGGGCTCCAGCAGTCCGGCGCGCAGTTGCTTGATGATGCGGCTGATGAGGCGTGAGACGTGCATCTGGGAGACGCCGATCCGTTCGGCGATCTGCGCCTGGGTGAGTTCCTCGACGAAGCGCAGGTGGATGATCCGACGCTCACGTTCGCCGAGTTCGGCGATGAGAGGCGCCAACGAGTGGAAGTCCTCCACGAGTTCCAGGGAGGGATCCTCCTCACCGAGGAACGCGGCCAGTACGGACTCGCTGTTCTCGGAATCGGAGGTGACGGCCGCGTCCAGGGAGGCGGACTGGTAGCAGTTGGCGGCCTTGCGGGCCTCGATGACCTCCTCCTCCGACAGCGACATCAGCTCCGAGAGCTCACGGGTGGTCGGCGTACGGCCCAGTCGGGAACCGAGTTCCTCCGTCGCCTTGGCCAGCTCCGCACGCGCCTCCTGGAGCCGGCGCGGCACATGGACGGCCCAGCTCGTGTCGCGGAAGAAGCGCTTGATCTCGCCGACGATGTACGGCACCGCGAAGGTCGTGAACTCGACCTCCCGGGACACCTCGAAGCGGTCGATGGCCTTGATCAGCCCGATGGTCCCGACCTGGACGATGTCCTCGAGCGAGTCCCCGCGGGCGCGGAACCGCGACGCCGCGTACCGCACGAGCGACAGGTTCATCTCGATCAGCGTGTTGCGTACGTACTGGTAGTCGTGCGTGCCCTCGTCCAGCATGACCAGTCGGTCGAAGAACTGACGCGACAACTCGCGTGCGTCCCGCGGGCTCACCCTCGTCGGATCCTCGATCAGCGGCAGCGCCGCCCCGTCCGTCGTGACCGTCTCCTCTGCCGTGGCCGTTGCCTGCGCCACCGTCACGGCTGCCATGCCGCCCTCCCCATCACCGGAACCAGTTGTCCATCCCCGGGTGCCCGAACTCGCGCGTCTCATGCGTCTTCCGACAGCTTCCTTCGCCGAGAATCCGCACAACGGCGGGTTCTGGCGTGAAGCCACCGCTCTGGCGAAGTCCGGTTCGTGGACCGGGTCCGCTCCGAGGGGCCCCACTCGTTTGCGTACGGAGTTGCGGGGCATGCGGGATCTCGTGCTTCGGACCAGAGGCGCTCCGGTGCGACAGGTGTGACCACTCCAGGGCCGTTCCGCCCAGGCACCCGCACTCGCACCGTTTCCACGGAGATTCCCTGAGAAGGCCGTTCAGGAGCTGTTCCGCATGCTGGTTGAGACGTCCGCACACGGTTCCGACCTTTCCGCCCGTCCCCGCGTGTCGGGTGGCCGCGTCCACGACGACGCGCCCGACACCGCCGCCGACTTCGCCCGCCTCGCCGACCTGCCCGAGGGGCCGGAGCGAGACGCGGTGCGTGACGAGCTGGCCAAGGTGTGGCTGCCCATGGCCCACCGCATCGCCGGCCGATTCCGCAACCGCGGTGAGTCGCTGGAGGATCTGCGTCAGGTCGCGGCCCTCGGACTGGTGAAGGCGATAGACCGCTACGAACCCGGCCGCGGCGCCTTCGAGAGCTACGCCGTGCCCACCATCACCGGGGAGATCAAGCGCCACTTCCGCGACCGGATGTGGGCCCTCCGGGTCCCCCGTCGCGTTCAGGAGCTGCGCAACAAGGTACGGATCGCACGCCGCGACCTCACCGACAACTCCGGCGGCGCCAACCCGTCGGTCGCCGAGATCGCCGCCCACGCGGGGCTCACCGAGGACGAGGTCAACACCGGGCTGGAGGCCCTGGAGAGCTTCAGCACGCTGTCCCTCGACGCCGAGATGTCCTCCAGCGACGACGGGTTCAGCCTCGCCGACACGATCGGCGGCTGCGACGAGGCGTACGACGTCGTCGTCGACCGGGAGGCGGCGAAGGCAGGGCTGCGGCGCCTGCCCGAGCGCGAACGCGCCATTTTGTACATGCGCTTCTTCGAGGACATGACGCAGAGCCGCATCGCCGAGCAACTGGGCATCTCCCAGATGCACGTGTCCCGCCTCATCAGCCGGTGCTGCGCGAGGATCCGGGACGAGGCGCTCGACCAGGGGGCACATCAGGAACCGTGCTGCGACAACGACGGCGGCAGCGGTGGCAGTGGCGGTGTCGGTGGTGGCCACATGGCGTAGCGGAAGGCCGCGCGACGCCCGACATCCCGAGATCGCCTCACCCAGGAGCGCACACATGCTGATGCCCCATCCGACGATGCTGCGCAGACTCGTCGAGGAGTACGAGACCCTCATGGCCCAGCAGGGCGACACGCAGGACGGCCCGGCCCGGCGCGACCTGCGTGCGCAGGACCTGGCCTACACACTGTGCGTGTCGACCGGAACACGCGAGGTGGGAGGGGCCCTGGAGGCGGCCCGTCGGCTGCTCGCCGCCGCCGCGCACGACCCCGGTGGCACCTGTGGCGCACTCGCGCCCCATGATTCGGCCGCGCACGGGTAGGCGCAGCCCCAGGAAGCCGGACGGACGACGAGGAGCGGAGACGACAGCGTGCGAGGAATGGTGAAGTGACAGAAGCCGTGGCCCTCTTGGTGCGCGCCCGCGATGCTCAGGGAGTGATGAGCGTTTCGCGGGCGGCGCACGAGCGATCGTGAAGCCGACCGAGCGCCGTGCGGCCGGGGACCGCCGGACGGTGCGTCCCCGGTCGGTCCCGATCACCAGCGCGGCGACGGCACGCAGTTATGTGCGGTCGGTCGTGGAAGAGCACAGGCGTGTTCCGTCGGGCCCGGCGGGTGAGCGGGCCGTCATGGATCTGCTGCTCGTCGTGTCGGAGGCGGTCACCAACGCCATCCGGCACGGCGGCGGCCTCGCGGGGTTCGAGGTGGCCCTGCTGCCAGAGGGGGTGAGACTGAGCGTGCACGACTACAGCGACGCCGTCCCCTCCGCCGCGTACGGCCCCGGCACGCTCCCGCACTCCCACGAGGGCAGCGGATACGGATGGCCGCTGATCATCCGGCTGTCCCGCGAGATCCACATCGAGCGCCGCCGCGCGGGCGGCAAGACGGTCACCGTGCTGGTGCCGCTGACCTGAGTGTCCGCGCCCGAGCCCGCTCGGGCGGGGCGCGACTCACCAGGGGACGGCCCGCCGGGGCTGGAGCGTCACCAGGGCAGGAACGCGTGCACGTCCTTGCCGTCCTCCCGCACCACCACGCTCACCTGGTCGCACAGGGTGTGGATCAGATACCAGCCGATGCCGCCGCCACTGCCGGTGCCGGGGTGGAAGGGGCGTGGCGCGGGCGGCGTGGTGCTCGTGTCGCTGAGCGTCACATGGACCCCGTCGAACGCCTTGCGCAGCGTCAGGCCGAACGGCCCCGGGGCGTACTGGATCGCGTTGGCGGCGAGTTCGGTGACCACCAGCACGATGTCGTCCCGGTACTCGGGCGTCTGCGGCGGTGCGGCCCGCGCGAGCGTGGTCAGGTACTTCTCCGCGCTGAGGCGGGCTCTCGTCACATCACCGAATCCCCCGTCAAACCTGACCTCGCAGTCCTGTATCTCTTCGGAAGACGGTTTGCCGCCTCCACGCGATTCGGTCGCCATCACACCTTCTCGGGCCCGTCTGCCGTTGGCCGCGGTGACTCGTTCCGGTACTTCCAACGCTGCTGGTTCCCAGGCTGAGCGCGGCTACGCGTCCGGAATGGTAGGAGCCCACGGGACATCACGGAAGAGAGGGGCTGCTGGGGAGGCCGGCTCCCGGCTCGTCGCTCGTGGCACGGCGGCCCGCCCGGCTCAGCGTCGGGCGCCGCCTCGTCGGGCGTTGTTGTACAGGCGCAGCAGGTGCTTCGCGACCGCGCACGGGACCGCGTCCGCATGGCACTGCCGGCAGGTCCGCAGGTGGTGCTCGTAGTCGGCAAGCGCTTGCTGCAGGGCTTCGTCCGGAGCTGGCATCGATGTCCTCGGGGTTGTGCGACCAGGGGAGGCGGCGACCCGGCGGGCGCCGAGAGTGACCGCGACGGGGCACCCGAGAGAGAAGTTGATCATGTTACTTGTGGTACGGGGAAGTCGTGGCCGCGCCGCCACCGGCCGGAAAACCCTTGGACGCCACTTCGATCGGTACGGGACACTGCGTACTCGAACCGTGACTCCATGTAGCCGTCGGGGGTGGGATGGGAACGCCTGAAGCGCGCAGGGTCCTGCCGGGCAAACGCTCGGTGCTTCTCGCACTTCGTTACTACGGAAGGGAGTTGGCCCGTCTCCGATGGCTGACGGTACCGGCGATGCTCTTGTCGGCGGTGGGCAACATCGGGATCAACTACATCGCGCCGCTGATCGTCGCCAAGCTGGTCGGCGGCATCGCGAGCGACAAGGACGTCACCCTCGAATCGACCCTGCCGTATGTCCTCGGCTTCGTCGGGGTGCTGCTGCTCGCGGAAGCGCTGTGGCGCGTCGCCCTGCACTGTCTGAACCGTCTGGACGCCCTGGGCATCGAGCATCTGTACGTCATCGGGATGGACGAGCTGTTCGCCAAGGACGCCGCGTTCTTCCACGACAACTTCGCCGGGTCGCTCACCAAGCGCGTCCTGAGCTTCGCCTCCCGTTTCGAGCAGTTCGTCGACACGCTGACGTTCCAGATCGTGGGCAGTTTCGTGCCGCTGGTGTTCGGTGCGGTGGTGCTGTGGCGTTACGAGCCGCTGCTGGTCGTCGGACTCCTGACGATGATCGCGGTGACCGCGCTGTGCGTGGTGCCCCTGATCCGGCGCCGTCAGGCGCTCGTCGACCTGCGGGAGGAGGCCATCGCCCGGGTGTCCGGGCATGTCGCCGACAGCCTGATGAACATGGACACGGTGCGGGCGTTCGCCGCCGAGGGCCGCGAGGCCGCCGAGCACCGCTCCCGCGTCGCGGCGTCGCGCCGGCTCACGCTGCGGTCGTGGGACTACGGCAATCTGCGCATCGACACCCTGGTCGCGCCGATGTCGGTGCTGACCAACGCGCTGGGCCTGCTGCTCGCGGTCACGCTCGGCGGGGGCGCGCACGGCGTGGAGGCGATCGTGGTCGCGTTCACCTACTACACCAACGCGACGCGGATCATGTTCGAGTTCAACCAGATCTACCGTCGGCTGGAGAGCTCGATGACGGAGGCCGCGCAGTTCACCGAGCTGCTGCTGACGCCGCCGACCGTGCTCGATCCGCCGTCGCCGGAGCCGCTGCTCCCCGGTGCGGCCGACGTCCGCTTCGAGAAGGTGACCTTCGCCCACGCCGGTGGCCGGCCGCTGTTCCAGGGCCTGGAGCTGGACGTGCCCGACGGCGCGAAGATCGGCCTGGTCGGCCGGTCGGGCGGTGGCAAGACCACGCTCACCCGGCTGCTGCTGCGGATGACGGACATCGAGGGCGGGCGGATCCTGATCGGCGGTCAGGACATCAGCAGACTGCGCCAGGCGGACCTGCGCGGCCTGATGGCGTACGTGCCGCAGGACCCGGCGATGTTCCACCGCACGCTGCGGGACAACATCGCGTTCGCCCGGCCGGCCGCCACCGATGCGGAGATCCGCCGCGCGGCCGAGGCGGCCCATGTCACGGAGTTCGCCGACGCGCTGCCGGACGGCTTCGACACCATGGTGGGCGAACGCGGCGTCAAGCTGTCCGGCGGTCAGCGCCAGCGGGTCGCCCTCGCCCGGGCGATCCTGCGCGACGCGCCGATCCTGCTGCTCGACGAGGCGACCAGCGCCCTGGACTCCGAGAGCGAGATCCTGGTCCAGGAAGCGCTGTGGCGGCTCATGGACGGGCGGACGGCGCTGGTGGTGGCGCACCGGCTGAGCACGGTCGCCGGCATGGACCGGCTCGTCGTCCTCGACCGTGGACAGATCGTCGAGCAGGGCACACACGACGGGCTGCTGGCGATGGACGGCGCCTACGCCAAGCTGTGGAAGCACCAGTCGGGCGGCTTCCTCGACGACGCCCCCGCCCAGGCCGAGCTGCCCTGACCTCGGTGGGGCGTTCGCCCGCTGTTGTTTCAGGGCTAAGGTTTCTCCGGGGTTGCGCAGGGCCACGGAGCCCGCTTTTCACGACAGGACCGGCCGTGAAGGGACGACATGGCTCAGCGCAGGGCGAAGCAGCCGGACGCGGTGGCGCGGATCGTGGAGGACTGGGCGCGCGAGCGCCCCGGCCTGGACACCTCGCCGCTGGAGGTGCTCGCCCGGCTGCACCGTGCCTACCTCCAGTACCAGTCGCGGCTGACCGCGCAGATCGAGAAGCACGGGCTGTCCGTCGCCGGGTTCGACGTCCTCACCGCGCTGCGCCGCGCGGGCGCGCCCTACCGGCTCACCGCCGGACAGCTGGCCGCCTCGGGCCTGATCTCGTCGGCGGGGGTGACGCTGCGTCTCGACCGGCTGGAGAACGACGGGCTGCTCGTGCGCGAGCGCGACGCGGCCGACCGGCGTGTCGTCTACTCGCGGCTCACCCACGCCGGCCTGAGGAAGGTGGACGAGGTCTTCGCCGAGCACCTGGAGAACGAGCGCCGGATGCTCGGCGGGCTCTCCCTCACCGAACGGCGTCAACTGGCCCGGCTGCTGTCCGGGCTGGAGCACTCCATCGTCGAGTCCGACTCGGCGGCCGCGACCGGCTGACGCGGCGGGCTGACGAGCGGCCCGCCCGTCCGCCACCGCGTCAGCCGGTCGCGGCCGCGCCGGACTGCTCCGCCGCCTGGGCCTGGTAGAGCCGTCGCAGCCGGACCACGCCGAGGTCGTGCTGGTACAGGTTCCCCCGCTGGTCGGCGTCGGCGGGCATGGCCTCCAGCATCACGCGGTCCTGCTCCAGGACCTGCCAGTGGCGTTCCTCGATGAGGGTCCGGTAGAGGAAACGCCAGGTGTCGCGCTGCCAGTCGGCGACCCTGCGGTAGCGCCAGAAGAAGACGCCGGTGCGTCCGGCGTCCACCGGGCAGGCCATCCCGACGATGCCGAACGGGCCGCCCGGTCCGGCCGACGGCGGGTACGGGATGGACAGGTCCACCCAGTCGACGCCGGTCCGGCACAGCTCCACCCAGTCGAAGTTGACGCCGCCGCCGGCCCAGATCAGCGAGCGCCGCGAGGCGCGCAACAGGTCTTGAGCGGCGGCGAGTTCGACCGCGTCCGGGGACGGAGCCTCGGCGCCGGGCGCCGTGCCGTCCGTGTCCTGCTGTGCCGCGTACTGGAGGTCGATCGGCCACTCCACGCTCGCGGGTCCGCCGGGCACGGCCAGCACCGCCGAGGTCGCCTCGCGCAGGACGCGTCCGGCATCGCGGGCGGACGTGACGGTGGCCGCGTACCGACACCGCGCCGAGCATGCCGAGTTGGTCCTTGGTCTCGTGGATGAAGCCGCGTCCACCGCCCAGGTGGGCCGACTCGATCTGCCCGGTGACGTGCAGGACGGCCGTGCCGGACGCGAGCGCCTCGATCAGGGAGCCGGCCGCGTTGACGGCGGTGGCCTCGTGCCGGACGGGTACGAAACGCAGGTGCCGGTCGACGGCTTCCACGAGCGGCAGGTTGTGGACCGACACGATGCCGAAGACGGTGTCGATGCCGAGGGACTTCAGATGGGCTACGAGGAGTTCGCCCCCGTTGTCGTACTGCATGGGCAGGCTCCTCAGAGGATGCCGCGGCCGACTCCGCCGCAGACGTCGATGCTGGTTCCGGTGATGTACGAGGCGCGCGGGGAGAGCAGCGCGACGATCGCGTAGGCGACCTCCTCGGCGCGGCCGAGCCAGCCGAGTGCGACACCGCGGTCGGCGGCGAGTTCGGCCTGCCACTCCTCGTAGCCGAGGCCGCTGTCCGCGGCGGCGTGGCGGCGGGTCCACTGGCCGGTGTCGATCAGGCCGAGGCAGACGGAGTTGACCCGGATGCCCTGGGCGGCGAGTTCGACGGACAGGGACTTGGAGAGGTTGAGGATGCCGGCGCGTGCGGCGCTGGTGGTGATCAGGCGGGTCTCGGGTTGTCTATCGAGGACGGCGTTGACGTTGACGACCGCTGCCGTCTCCGAGGCCCGCAGGTGACTCCGTGCCGCCTTCAGCGGGTTGAGGACCCCGGCGAACTTCAGCTCCAGTTCGTCGCGCCAGTCCTCGGCGGTGGTGTCGTCGAGGCGTTTCATACGGGACTGTCCGGCGTTGTTGACCAGCCCGTCGAGGCCGCCGAAGTGCTGGGCCGCCGCCTGAGTGAAGTGCCGTACGGCGTCCGCGTCACGGACGTCGCAGGTGCCGGTGAACAGCCGGTCGGGTCCGGCGCCGAGGCGGGCGGCGGCCTTGGCGAGGCGTTCCGGGTCGCGTCCGCAGGCGGCGACGCGGGCGTCCTCGTCGAGCAGGGCGCGGACCGGGCTCCCGACCGCGGGCCAGCTGGCGGCTGCGGGCGTCGAGGTCGTCGGGGTGGACCTGTCGGACGGGATGGTCACGCTGGCCCGCGCCCATGTGCCGGGCGGGGTGTTCCACCGGGCGGACATCGCGCGGTCGAGTCCCGCGACTCGGACGTCCTGACCGGGGTGGAACGCCTGTGCGCACGGCTGCGCGCCGCCGCCTCCGGAGCCACACCGCTCGCCTTGGAGACACTGTGCGACGAGGCCCTCGGCATGCTCGGCCCGGGCGGCCGGGACGGCGACGTGGCGCTGCTCGCCGCCCGCTTCGAGGGTCTGCTGCCGGAGACCGTCGCGTACTGGTACATGGCGCCTCGCCCGCAGACCGCGGGCCAGGCCCGTCGGCTGACCCGCAGGACGCTCGGCCACTGGGGGCTCGACTCGCTCGTGGAGACCACCGAGCTCATGGTCAGCGAGGTGGTGGCCAACGCCGTACGGTTCGCGTCCCGGCCGATCACGCTGAGGCTGCTCTGCACGGACGTCCTGCGCTGCGAAGTGGGTGACGACTCCCCGGTGGTGCCGAGGATGCGGCACGCGCGGCTGAGCGACGAGGGCGGCCGGGGGCTGTTCCTGGTCGACCAGCTGGCCCGGCGGTGGGGCGCGACGAGGGTGAGCACGGGCAAGATCGTCTGGTTCGAGCAGCCCCTGCCCGGCCCACCCGGGGTCCGGTGAGTCAGCCGGCGCAGCAGTCCCCGTCGGCTGCCGTCCGGGCGGTCGTGTCGAGTCGGCAGAAGCAGGAGGCCTCGATCGGTACGTCCGCCAGCGCGGCGGCGAGACGCAGCTGCTGGGCCGGCATCCGCGCCTCCTCCGTCCGGCCCTGACGCATCAGGCATTCGTGCAGACCGTGCAGGGACCAGACGTTCCCGGGGTGCTGCAAGGGGCGCGGGAGGGTGCCGTCGAGGCCCAGGTCGGCCCGGTAGACCGCTTCCGCCTCCGCGAGGCGTCCCTGTTCGAGCAGGAGGGCGCCGTAGGCGTGCCGGGTGGGCTGCATCCAGCCCCACGGCTCGTCGTAGGGGAGGTTGTCGTCCAGGTCGATGGAGCGTTCCAGGGCGGCGAAGGCGGCGTCGTGGTCGCCCTTGCGGTACTCCAGTTCGCCGTCGAGCATCGCCGAGGCGATGGCGAGGATGTCGGCGCAGGTGTTGTTGAAGAGCATCCGGGTCTCGGGGACCCGGGCGACGGCCGCCTGGAAGAGCCGGCGTTCGGCCTCCGCCTCGGGGACGCGATGGGTGGCGGAGAGGGCGACGCCCCGGGCGTAGTGCAGCATCGCCGTCGTCACGCAGTACAGCTCGGGGGCGGCGGGCATCGGCAGGTCCAGGATGTCGTCCCAGCGGCCGAAGCGGATCAGGACGTGCACCCGCATGGCGAGGAACGCCTCCAGCCAGTCGGCCATGGGCGGGCTCGGCACCCGCAGCAGGTCCTCCGGGATGGACGCCTCCAGCTGCGCCGCCGTGTCGAGGGCGACCTGGCTCTGGCCGAGGAACATCGCGCCGTAGATCTTGAAGTGGTAGTTGTGCGAGCGGTACAGGGTGTAGAAGTTCATCGCCCCGGCCCGGGCGTGGTACTTCTCGTCGGCCGCGATGGCCGCGGTGTTGTCGGAGACCACCCTCCGGTAGTCGCCGCACAGCACCTCCAGGTGCGAGGGCATGTGCAGCAGGTGCCCGGCGTCCGGCACCAGGCCGCGCAGCCGGTCGGCGACGGCCAGGGCCGCCTCGGGTGTCGGGGACATCTCCATCAGGTGGATGTACATGTGCACCACGCCCATGTGCTCGCGTCCCGCGTCGCCGGCGAGGGCCCGGTCGAGGACGGCCTTGGCCTGCGAGGTGCGGGCGCCTTCGGCCGGTTCGCCCGTTCTCAGGTCCCACAGCTGCCAGGGCGTGAGGTTCATCAGGGCGTCGGCGTACAGGGTCGCGACGTCCGGGTCGTCCGGGGCGAGCTCGTAGACCGTGCGCATGCTGTCGGCGTAGGGGGCGTTCCAGACCGAGCAGTCCTCGACGGCCTTCGCCTGCGGGTAGCGGGCGCGCAGTGCGGCGATGAGGGCCTGTTCGACGGGGGTGGCGGCCGCCGCCTTCTCGTGCGCCAGCTCGACGGCCGCGTGGGTGCGGGCGACGGTGCGGACGAGGTCCTGTTCGTCGAAGAACTCCCACGGTTTGTTGTAGTTCGGGCCGAGGGCGTAGGCGATGCCCCAGTGGGCCATGGCGCAGTCCGGATCGGCTTGTGCGGCGGCCTCGAAGCAGGCGACGGCCTCCTCGTGGTGGAAGGCGTACGTCCATGTCAGACCGCGGTCGAACCAGAGCTGCGCCTGGGCGGAGGACGTGGTCACGGAGCGGGTGTAGGTGCCGAGGTCGTAGTACTCCATGGTCGGTCTCCTGCCTGTGCTGCGCCCGGCGGTCAGTTCCCGAGTCTTCCGGAGGGGCTCGGGTCTCGCACCGACAACGGGGCGGGCCCGTGCGCGGTTTCGGGCCGGGCGTCTCCGGCGCCGAGGAAAGGGACAGCGCCTCGCGCCCTGGGGCACTTTCCGGACCGTGGCCGCCGGCGCACGCCCCCGCGGCCGAGCGGCGTCGCTCCGCGCCCCCTGGGTACCCGGCCCACGGTGCGCCGACGGACCGGCCGGGTGGGCGGAGTGGGTCGCCCCAGGTGCGGGCGAGGGGGCTGGTGGCGCATTCTTGCTGTGTCGCGCGCGTGAAGGCGTACGGACGAGGTAGGGCCGATGACTGGGAGCGCCGAGGGCGCAGAGCGCATGCCCGGCAGGCTGGCGGCGCTGCTGATCGATGCCTCGGCGGAGGCGATCAGCGCGGCCGGTGGTCACGTCGGCGGGGTCTATCTGCGCTCCCGCACGCCCGGACTGCTGCGGCTGGCGGTCCTGGAGGGGCTGCCCGGGCCGCTGTTCCGGCCATGGTGGCGCGTGCACGTGGACCGGCCGTTCCCCGTGGCGGACTCCTATCGGCTCGGGGTGGAGGTCGTGCTGCCGAACGCCACGGAGGCGATGCGCCGCTATCCGCAGTACGCGGCCGGTCTGCCCTTCCCGTTCGGCTCCCTGTACGCCCCCGTCGCGGGCCGGTCGAGCGTCTACGGGGTGCTGACGGCGCTGCTGCCCTCGGCGGCGGACGCGACGGAGCTGCTGCCCGTGCGCGAGCGCATGGCGCGGCTCGCCGAGGAGCTCGGCACGGCCCTGGAGAAGCTGGGGGAGCAGGACCCCTCGGCGGTGACCTGGGAGGACGGGCCCCTGTGTGTCCGGCCGCCCGCCAGCCGCCCGCCCTCCGGGCACCTCGGACGGTTCGCCTGGGATCCGGTGAGCGGTCTCCTGACGGCGGACGAGCGCCTGAACGTCGAACTGGGTTCGCTCGCCGCGGAGGCCCACGGCACCGCGGAGGGGTTCGCGGACGCGGTCGCCCCGGGTGACGCGGAGCGGATCCTGGCGGCGCTGCGGGAAGCGGCCGGTGGCCGTCCGCCCGCCCTGCCACTGGTCGTGCGCGGCCCCGACGGCGCCCCCCGTCTGGTCGAGGTCTGGGGGCCGTACGACGACTCGGGCCTGCCCCGGGCGGCGACCGTACGGGGTGTCGTCCTCGACCCGGGGCCCGGCACGGTGGCGGACGCGGCGGCCGATCTGCTGCCGGACGGGGTGATGTGCCTGGACCGGCTCGGGACGGTCGTCTACGCGAATCCGCACGCGGCCCGGCTGCTGCGCCGGCCGCGCACCGAGCTGCTGGGCCGGCCCCTGTGGGAGGGCGTGCCGTGGCTCAACCAGCCCACCCTCGAGGACCATCTGCGCGGAGCGCTGCTGTCCCCGGACCCGGTGCACTTCCATGTCCGCAGACCGTCCGCCCATGGCCGTGAGGCCGCCGCCCACGCCATCGCGGGCGACTGGCTGGCCCTGTCCGTCTATCCCGGCCCGGACCTGCTGACCTGCACGATCCGGCTGGGCCACCGGGTGGCGGACAGCCCGTCCGACCTGCCCGACGCGCTCGGCGCGCCGGAGCCGGCCGGCGCTCCGTCGCTCAGCCCCCTGTACCGGCCCATCGTGCTCGCCATCGCCCTCACCGAGGCGGTCACCGCCCGTCAGGTGTCCGCCGTGGTGATGCGGGAGCTGCTGCCCGCGTTCGGCGGGCGTCGGCTGGCCATCTACCTGCTCCAGGAGCGGCATCTGTACCTGGCCTGGGAGACGGGCTTCCCCAAGGGGTTCCTCGCCCCGTTCGACGGTGTGGGGCTGGACGAGCGGCTGCCCGGGGTCGAGACGTTGACCAGCGGGCGCCCGCTGTTCTTCGACTCGATGGAGCAGCTCGCCGAGTCCTATCCGGGGATCGCGCTGGACGCCACGGAGGGGGCGCGTGCCTTCCTGCCGCTGATCGCCTCCGGGCGTCCCGTCGGCTCCTGCATCCTCGGCTTCGACCGGCCGCGCAGCTTCAGCACCGAGGAACGCACGGTGCTCACCGCCATGGCCGGGCTGATCGCGCACGCCATGGAGAAGGCACAGCGCTACGAGAGCGAGGCCGCGCTGGCCAGGGGATTGCAGCAGGCGCTGCTCCCGCGGCGGCTGTCGCAGCACCCGCTGATGGAGACCGCCGGACGCTATCTGCCCGGCACCCAGGGCATGGAGGTCGGCGGTGACTGGTACGACGTCGTCGCCGCCGGGGACGGGCTGGCTCTGGTGATCGGCGATGTGCAGGGGCACGGGGTGCAGGCGGCGGCCACCATGGGTCAGCTGCGCAGCGCGGTGCGGGCCTTCGCCCTCGGCGACCGGCCGCCCGACGAGGTCATGAGCGGCACCAACCACCTGCTCATCGACCTCGACGCCGGTCTGTTCGCGAGCTGCTGCTACATCCGTCTCGACCCCGCGACCGGCATCGCCCAGGCCGCCGTGGCCGGGCATCCGCCGCCGCTGCTGCGCAGCCCGGACGGCCGTACGCAGGTCGTCGACCTGCCCGGCGGGGTCGTGCTCGGCGTGGACCCGCAGGCCACGTATCCGGTGGCGGAGCTGCGGATGGAGCCGGGCGCCGTTCTGGCGCTGTACACGGACGGACTGGTGGAGCGGCCCGGGTTCGACATCGACGACGGGATCAGCGCGCTGCGGGTGGCGTTGGCCAAGGTCGGTGCGCCGGGTGCCCGGCCGGGCGGGCGCACGCTGGCGGGCGTCGCCGACCGGCTCACCGCGACCGCCCGGCACACGGCGGACCGCCCCGACGACATCGCGCTGCTGCTGGCCACCCGACGCGCCACCGCGCCGCACCGGAAGTGACCCGGCGGGCGGCCGGCATCCGGCGGCGTAACCCTGTTGCGGGGGCGGGAGTTGCCCGCATCCGGCGCTTCACACCTGTGGGGGATGTGTGGGGGACGCAGCAGTCCCTGCCACGGTCCGTTACGTCTCTCGCCTCCGGAGGCCCGGCAGTGTAGACATGGGCACATGGTCCGACTTTGGGGTCGCTCCGGGGCCCGGTCGGCCCGTCGTCCGAGCGGTGTGCGCACAGGGGAGGCGCCCGGCCGCGTCCGGGGGGTGGCCGCGGGTGTGCTGCCGCGCGAGGAGCAGCCCCCGGGACGGTTCCCCGGGGTGCGGGCGACGCTCGGCGGGCGCAGCGTCGCCGGTCAGGTGTTCGTGCTGCAAGTGGTGATCGTGCTGCTGCTGGTGGTCGCCGCGGTGGTGGCCCTGGTGCTGCAGGTGCGGTACGACACCACGGAGGAGGCCCGCAACCGTTCGGTGGCGGTCGCCGAGTCGTTCGCCAACGCTCCCGGCACCCGGGAGGCGCTGGACAGCCCCGATCCCACGGCCGTGCTGCAACCGCGGGCGGAGGCGGCGCGCGAGGCGACGGGCGTGGACTTCATCGTCGTCATGAACACCGACGGCATCCGCTACACCCACCCGAAGACGGACCGGATCGGGAAGAAGTTCGTCGGGAACCTGGAACCGGCCCTGCAGGGCCGGGTCGTGACCGAGCAGATCATCGGGACCATCGGGCCGCTGGTGCAGGCCGTGGTCCCGATCAAGGATCCCGACGGGAAGGTCGTCGGACTGGTGTCGGCCGGGATCACGACGGCGACGGTGGGAGGTACGGCGGACCGGCAGCTGCCGCTCGTCCTCACCGCGGCGGCGGTGGCGCTCGCCCTGGCCACGGCGGGCACGGCGCTGGTCAGCAGGCGGCTGCTGCGGCAGACCCACGGTCTCGGGCCGGACGAGATGACCCGGATGTACGAGCACCACGACGCCGTGCTGCACGCCGTCCGGGAGGGCGTGCTCATCGTCGGCACCGAGGGGCGGCTGCTGCTCGCCAACGACGAGGCGCACCGCCTGCTCGATCTGCCCGCGGACGCCGAGGGCCGCCGGGTGCTGCACCTCGGTCTCGCCCCCGACACCGCCGAACTGCTGGACTCCGGCCGGATGGCCACCGACGAGGTGCACCTGGTCAAGGACCGGCTGCTGGCGGTCAACCAGCGCCCCACCACGCTCCGGGGCCGCCCGTCCGGCAGCGTCGCCACGCTGCGCGACTCCACCGAGCTGCGGGCCCTGTCCGGCCGCGCCGAGGAGGCCCGCGAGCGTCTGAACATGCTGTACGACGCCGGTGTGGGCATCGGCACCAGCCTGGACGTCACCCGGACCGCCGAGGAACTCGCGGAGCTGGCGGTGCCACGGTTCGCGGACTTCGCCACCGTCGACCTCTTCGAGGCCGTGCTGGGCGGCGGGCAGCCGGAGGGCGTGACACGGCTGCGCCGCACGGCGTGCGGAGGGATACGCAAGGACGCGCCGCTGTACCCGGTGGGCGAGGAGATCCGGTTCGTGGACTCCTCGCCGCAGGCCCGCGCGCTGAAGGACGGGCAGGCCGTCATCGAGCCGCGGCTGGAGGAGGCGCCGGGCTGGCGTGCCCAGGACCTGGAGCGGTCGGCGCAGATCGTGGACTTCGGCATCCACTCGCTGGTCGCGGTGCCGCTCCGGGCGGGGTCCCTGGTGCTGGGTGTGGTGAGCTTCTGGCGGTCGCGAAAGGCCGAGCCGTTCGACTCCGACGAGGTGGCGCTCGCCGAGGAGCTGGTCGCCCGGGCCGCGGTGTCCATCGACAACGCCCGCCGGTACACGCGCGAGCACAGCATGGCGGTGACGCTTCAGCGCAGTCTGCTGCCGCGCAGCCTGCCCGAGCAGAACGCGCTCGACATCGCCTACCGGTATCTGCCGGCGCAGGCCGGTGTCGGCGGGGACTGGTTCGACGTGCTGCCGCTGTCCGGTGCGCGGGTCGCGCTGGTGGTGGGGGACGTCGTCGGCCACGGGCTGCACGCGGCGGCCACGATGGGCCGGCTGCGCACCGCGGTGCACAACTTCTCCGCCCTGGACCTGCCGCCCGACGAACTGCTCGCGCTCCTCGACGAGCTGGTCGCCCGGATCGACCAGGACGAGACGGAGGAGGAGGCCGACACCGCCCCGGTGACCGGCGCGACCTGTCTGTACGCGGTGTACGACCCGGTGTCCCAGCGGTGCACGATCGCCCGTGCCGGCCATCCGCCGCCGGCCCTGATCCAGCCGGACGGCTCGGTCGACTTCCCCGACGTGCCCGCCGGACCGCCGCTCGGTCTGGGCGGGCTGCCGTTCGAGACGGCCGAGCTGGAACTGGCCGAGGACAGCCGGCTGGTGCTCTACACGGACGGGCTGGTGGAGGACCGCGGACGGGACATCGACGAGGGTCTGGAACTGCTGCGCACCGCGCTGACCCGGGCCGGCCGGTCACCGGAGGAGACCTGCCAGGCGGTACTGGAGGCCCGGCAGCCGGGCCGGGCGAGCGACGACATCGCGCTGATCGTGGCGCGTACCCGGGCGCTCGGGACGGACCTGGTAGCCGAGTGGCAGGTGCCGTCCGATCCGGCGGCGGTCGGCCAGGTGCGCTCCGCCGTGACCCGGACCCTGCAGGCGTGGGACCTGGAGGAGCTGTCGTTCACCACGGAGCTCGTCCTGAGCGAGCTGGTCACCAACGCGATCCGGTACGGCGGTGAGCCGATCCGGGTGCGGATGCTGCGCGACCGCAGTCTGATCTGCGAGGTCTTCGACAGCAGCAGCACCTCGCCGCATCTGCGGTACGCGACCATGACGGACGAGGGCGGGCGCGGACTGTTCCTGGTCGCGCAGCTGGCCGACCGCTGGGGCACGCGCTATCTGCCCGCGGGCAAGGTGATCTGGGCGGAGCAGCCGCTGCCGTAGCCACGGCGGCTGTTTGTACATAGGTACGAACCTTTGACGCGACCGGTGCCCCTTGCGCTCCTTCTGGTAGGAAACTTTCCTATCAGTACCAGCAACGGCCAACTCCCCACCCCCCACCATCACTTGGAGCCGCCGTGAAGCACCCCTCACACCCCTCGCACACCTCGCGCCGCCGCGCCCTCCTCGCCCTGTTCGGGGCGTCGCTGGCGTCGGTCCCGCTCCTCAACTCCCCGCAGGCCGCCGCGCTGTGCTCCACCGCGGCGGGCCTCGACGACCCGGCGAAGAAGGAGATCGCCATGCAGCTGGTGTCGAGCGCGGAGAACTCCTCGCTCGACTGGAAGGCGCAGTACAAGTACATCGAGGACATCGGCGACGGCCGCGGCTACACGGCCGGGATCATCGGCTTCTGCTCCGGCACGGGCGACATGCTCGACCTGGTCGAGCTGTACGCCGAGCGCCGCCCCGGCAACGTCCTCGCCCCGTACCTGCCGGCCCTGCGCCGGGTGGACGGCACCGACTCGCACGACGGGCTCGACCCGGACTTCCCCCGCGACTGGGCCCGGGCGGCGCAGGACCGGGAGTTCCGGCGGGCGCAGAACGACGAACGGGACCGGGTGTACTTCAACCCGGCCGTACGGCAGGGCAAGACCGACGGGCTGCGTGTGCTCGGACAGTTCGCGTACTACGACGCCATCGTCATGCACGGCGACGGCGGCGACCCGACCAGCTTCCGCAACATCCGGGGGCGCGCCCTGAACCGGGCCCGGCCGCCGGCGCAGGGCGGCGACGAGGTGACCTATCTGCACGCCTTCCTGGACGCGCGGGTGTGGGCCATGAAGCAGGAGGAGGCCCACAGCGACACCAGCAGGGTCGACACCGCCCAGCGGGTCTTCCTGCGCGAGGGCAACCTCGACCTCGATCCGCCGCTCGACTGGAAGGTGTACGGGGACAGCTACCACATCGGCTGACGGACACCCGGGGTTGCCGTACCCCCGCGTGTACGGCGACCCCGGAACTACCCATAGAATTGATTTATGAGCTCATAGGTCGGACCCGCGTACCGACTTAGGTTTGCCTTAGTTTAGGCTTCCCGGCGAGATCGCTTGTCACCACTCGAAGGGACCCTGATCATGCCCCGCCCCCTGCGGGTAGCCATCGTCGGAGCCGGCCCCGCCGGGATCTACGCGGCCGACGCTCTGCTCAAGTCCGACGTGGCCGCCGAACCCGGTGTGTCCATCGACCTCTTCGAGCGCATGCCGGCGCCGTTCGGCCTGATCCGTTACGGCGTCGCGCCCGACCACCCCCGTATCAAGGGCATCATCACGGCCCTCCACCAGGTGCTCGACAAGCCGCAGATCCGCCTCTTCGGCAACATCGACTACCCGACCGACCTCAACCTGGACGACCTGCGCGCGTTCTACGACGCCGTGATCTTCTCGACCGGCGCGACGGCCGACCGGGCGCTGCCGATCCCTGGCATCGACCTCGACGGGTCGTACGGCGCCGCGGACTTCGTCTCCTGGTACGACGGCCACCCGGACGTGCCGCGCACCTGGCCGCTTCAGGCCGAGAAGGTCGCCGTCCTCGGCGTCGGCAACGTCGCGCTCGACGTGGCCCGGATCCTGGCCAAGACGGCGGACGAGCTGCTGCCGACGGAGATCCCGCCGAACGTCTACGACGGACTGAAGGCCAACAAGGCCCTTGAGGTCCACGTGTTCGGCCGCCGCGGCCCGGCGCAGGCGAAGTTCTCCCCGATGGAGCTGCGGGAGCTGGACCACTCCCCCAACATCGAGGTCATCGTCGACCCCGAGGACATCGACTACGACGAGGGCTCGATCGAGACCCGGCGGGGCAACAAGCAGGCCGACATGGTCGCCAAGACGCTGGAGAACTGGGCGATCCGCGACGTCGGCGACCGGCCGCACAAGCTCTTCCTGCACTTCTTCGAGTCGCCCTCGGAGATCCTCGGCGAGGACGGCAAGGTCGTCGGCCTGCGCACCGAGCGCACCGCCCTCGACGGCACCGGCAACGTCAAGGGCACCGGCGAGTTCAAGGACTGGGACGTCACCGCGATCTACCGCGCTGTCGGCTACCTCTCCGACAAACTCCCCAAGCTGCCCTGGGACATCGACTCGGGCACGGTCCCGGACGAGGGCGGCCGCGTCATACAGGAGAGCGGCGAGCACCTTCAGTCGACGTATGTCACCGGCTGGATCCGGCGCGGCCCGGTGGGTCTGATCGGGCACACCAAGGGCGACGCCAACGAGACGGTGGCCAACCTCCTGGACGACTTCGCGAACGGCCGTCTGCAGACGCCGGCCTCGCCCGAGCCGGAGGCCGTGGACGCCTTCCTCGCCGAGCGCGAGGTCCGCTTCACCACGTGGGAGGGCTGGTACAAGCTCGACGCCGCCGAGAAGGCGCTGGGCGAGCCGCAGGGCCGCGAGCGCGTGAAGCTCGTCGAGCGCGAGGACATGCTGCGGGAGAGCGGCGCGTGACTCGCGGGCGGTGACAAGCCGACGGAGAGGGCTGGGGGTTCGTCCCCCGGCCCTCTCCGGGTTTTCCCGGGCTTTTTTCCCGGGCTTTCCCGGCCTGCGCGGTGATCGCCGCCTGTTAACGTCCCCCGGTGTTCTCACTACTTGAGCCCCCCTTCTTCACCCGGCTGCGTGACGCGCGCCGGGTTCTCGTCGCCGGCGCGGGCGGCGGTTTCGACGTGTATGCCGGTGTGCCGCTGGCCCTCGCGCTGCGGGCGGCCGGCAAGGAGGTCCACCTGGCCAACCTGTCCTTCTCGGATCTGTACGGGCTGGATCTCGACGTGTGGGTGGACCACGACGTCGCGGCGATACGCCCGGACACCTCCATCCGCGGCGACTACTTCCCCGAACGGGCCCTCGCCGGCTGGCTCGCCCTCCAGGGCCTGCCCGACACGGTGTACGCCTTCCCCCTCACCGGCGTCCGGCCCCTCAAGGACGCCTACCGGACCCTCCTGCAGCACCTGGGCGGCGTGGACGCCATCGTGCTGGTGGACGGCGGCACCGACATCCTGATGCGCGGCGACGAACACGGGCTGGGCACACCGGAGGAGGACATGGCGAGCCTCGCCGCCGTGTCCGGACTCGACGAGGTCCCGGTACGGCTCGTGGCCTGCCTCGGCTTCGGCGTGGACTCCTACCACGGGGTCAACCACTCCCTCGTACTGGAGAACCTCGCCGCCCTGGAGCGCGAGGGCGGCTACCTCGGCACCTTCTCGCTGCCGCGCGACAGCCGCGAGGGCAGCCTGTTCCTCGACGCCGTCGAGCACGCCCAGCGGTGCACGCCGGACCACCCGAGCATCGTCCAGGGTTCCGTGGCGGCAGCCGTGCGCGGGGACTTCGGCGACGTCCGGTTCACCGAGCGCACCAAGGACAGCGAGCTGTTCATCAATCCGCTGATGGCCCTGTACTTCTGCGTCGACGCGCCCGCCCTCGCCCGGCGCAACCTCTATCTCGACCGGCTCGCGAACACCGCGCTGATGCGCCAGGTCAGCTCGGTCATCGCGGAGTTCCGTGACGAACTCCCGCGCCAGCGGGCACCGCGGGCGTACCCGCACTGACGCGCTTTTGTCTCACATTCCGGTGAAGTCGCCCCAGCCCGCTCGTGAGCCGCATACACTCCTGATCTTCACAGAAGCTCCATACAGGGGGGATGTTTCTCCATGCGCATACGCATCGTCGCCACAACCGCCGTCGCGGCCGGCACCCTCGCCGCGCTGTCCGCCGTGCCGGCCCAGGCCACCGAGTACTCGTCCGCGCTGAAGATCAAGGGCGTCCAGTACGACGCGCCCGGCCGCGACTCCAACAACTGCCGGACCGGCAACACCGACGAGGAGTACCTGACGATCAAGAACTACTCGTCCGGTACCACCGTCAACCTCAAGGGCTACGTGGTGAAGGACAAGGCCGGCAACCGGTTCAGGTTCACCGCCAACCACTACCTCCAGCCCGGCGACTACGTGAAGCTCCGGGGCGGCAACGGCACCGACTCCGACACGCACAACGTCGTCTACCGCGACAACTGCAACTTCATGTGGAACAACGACAAGGACTCGATCTACCTGTACAAGCCCTCGGGCGCCGGGGCGGATGCGCACTCCTACACCAAGAGCGGCAACGACCGGGACGGCAACGGCTACATCACGTACCACAACTGAGCCGGCTCGCGGCGATGAGCAGGACCCGCCCCGATGCGGATGGTGGGCGGGCCCTGCTCACCGGATCATTCTCATGACCGGGCGCGGCGCGGACCACGAGTGAGCGACGGCCGGCCGGTGCGGATCGCACACACCCCGTGTGCGCACCCCCCGCTCCCTCGGTATCCACCTGCGGCGACGATACTGGTACGCGTACGTGTGCCCCCGGCCAGCAGATGGACCCATGCCCAGCTCCTCCAGCACCCGCCCCACCGCCCCCGCCTCGGTGTGGTCGGCCCGTGGCCGCCACCTCGGGCCCGCCGCCGAAGACGTACTCCGGCCCGCTCTCCAGCAGCTCAAGAACAGCCGGACCATCGACGACCACATGGAACTGCCCGAGACCGAGGGCGCCCAGGCGTCGGCCTTCGAGGCACGCTGGCGTGTCGCGGGGTCGGTGACCGTGCGCGCCCGCCTGACCGTCGGGCGCGACTCCGGCGACGGGCAGGAGTGGACGCTGGTCGCCGAGGCCGAAGCCCCGTGGGATCCGCGCTGGCCGTCCCCCGCGGCCATGTTCTGGCCGCAGGGACCGGACGCCGGCTGGGACCACGAGGCGGTCACGGGCCTGCGCCTGACGGACATCAACCCCCTTCCGTCGGACGACAAGGCGGTACGGCGCATACTGCGGGACGCCGCGCGCGACGGCTGGTGCGTCCACGTCGTCGTCCACGAGGCCATGACCACCGACGAGCGCGGCCGGGTGCCCCTGGCCGGGATGCTGCCGCCGGGCCTGCGGCACCGGGTGGTCGAGCATCGCGCCGCGCCGAGCCAACTGCGCGTCGTGAACTGGGCGCTGCGGGAGTTCGGGGTGGAGGTGCCGCGCGGCGGGGCCGTGGTGCTGCCCGGGTCTCCGGTGCCGGACGGATACGACGCGGACGACTTCGCCGTACGCACCGTCTTCCTGGACGGCTCCGAGCCGGCCGAGCTCATCCATGCCGTGACCCGGTTCGCGGCGCTGCCGCGCCCGTTGCCGGACGGTGCCGAGGACGCCGTCACCGCGCTGCGCGAGGACTGGCGGCTGCTGACCCTGGAGGAGGAACTCGACCGGGAACGCAAGCTCGTGGCGATGTACGCCGAGGCGCTCGACGCGATGACGAAGTCCCGTGACCTGTACCGGGAGGCCGCCGAGCAGGCGCACGCGGCGCTGGCCGCCTACCGCGAGTCCGCCGACGCCGTACCCGAGCCCCGGCCCCAGTCGCCCGCCTCCCCCGCCGCGTCCCCGCTCCAGCAGCTGACGCGGACCTTCGAACGCCTCAAGGGCTCCGCCCGGACCCGCAGGCCAGAGGAGGGCAAGGCCGTCGAGGCGCAGCCGGAGGCTGCTGACCGTTAGCCCCGGGCGGTCCGGCGCGAGGCGGCACCGCGTGCCGTCGGAGTGGGCGTAGTGCGGCTGCGCCGGATCCGTGGGTGGGGCGTACTGCGTAGAGCGGGCGCGCATCGGCGCGTGGGTGGACGCCTCGGGCGCCCGCTCGAGCAGGTGACCGGGCCGGTTGCGCGTCTTCCGTCCTGACGAGTGATGGCGTGCGGCCGAGTGACGGCCGCCATGCAATGCACCCGCCGCAAGGGGGAATCCGACCGGCAGGTGCGCATCGGTGCGCGCCGTCGGCAGGAGGAGGGTCCGTGGGGTCGACCACCGAGGTGATCGTCGTCGCCGTGGTCCTGGCGGCCGTCGTGCTCGCCGTGGCCGTCCGGTTGCTGGTGCGGCTCGTGCGAACCCGGCGTGTCATGCGGCGCGCGGGTCTGCCGACCGGGCCGCGCTGGGTGTTCTGGGGTGCCGTCCTGTATTTCGTGCTGCCCGCAGATCTGGTGCCCGATCCGGTGTATCTGGACGACATCGGCGTGCTCTTGCTGGCACTGCGTACCCTGCGCCGCTCTCCCGAGGCGGGACCGCCGGACGCCGCTGGTTACAGAAAGTAAGGAAACCAATCACTCGTTCGATTCGTTTAAGTAAGAGGAAGCCCAGAAGCGTCGGTGGGGTGAGTGGCGCCGGTGGGTGACCAGGCTCGATCGGAGCAGCACCTGTGAGGGAGAGACGATGCAACCGTTCGCGCTCAACTATGCACGGCCGGCAGCGGAGTTGGAGGTCACCGCTGCGTACGTCTACGACTCCGGTCTGCAGTTGAACGTGCTGGGTGACGGGCGGATAGCCGCCCGTGATCACGCGCTCTTGCGGGAGTTGGGAACCACGACGTCCACGGCGGGCTCGAAGACCCACTTCGACGACTGAACGCAGGTCGCCGACGATGACCGTCTTGATTGTGACCAACGAAGAGGACGTGACGGCGGACATGGTGGTCGTGCACCTGAACGCGTCCGGCGTCCCGGTGGTCCGGCTCGATCCCGCCGACCTGACCGGCGGGGTCGCCCTGTCGGGCGAGTTCGTGCACGGATCCTTCCGCGGCCATCTGTCGTCCGCGGGGCGCCTGGTGAGCATCAACGGGCTGCGGTCGATATGGATGCGCCGGCCGGGAGCGGCGGCGGCGCGCGCGGCCGCGCCGTCGGCCTGGCTGACGGAGGAGGCGGGGCAGGCGCTGTACGGCATGCTGCGCGGCTGTGACGTTCGCTGGATGAACCACCCCGACGCCGCCCGACGGGCGCGCTACAAACCGTGGCAGCTGCGGCTGGCCCAGCGCTGCGGCCTGCCCGTGCCGGCCACGTTGATCACGACGTTCCCGCAGGCCGCCCGCGAGTTCGCCGCGCGCTACCCGGATCTGGTGGTCAAGCCCGTCTCCGGCTCCCACCCGCAGGATCCGCCGCTCGCCGTGCCGACCAGCAGGGTGGCCCCGGACGCGGACTTCTCCGCCGTCGCCTTCGGGCCCACCCTGCTGCAACGCCGGGTCGCCAAGCGGGCCGATGTCCGGCTGACCGTGGTGGGCGAGGCGTTGCTGGCCGCCGCGAAGGTGGCCGACGCCGAGGCCGAGGTGGACGTCCGCTTCGCCGCCTCGGACGCGCCGTGGCAGCCCGTCGAGGTCGCGCCGCGTGTCGCCGAGACGGTCCAGGCCTATATGCGCGAGGCCGAACTCGCCTACGGAGCCTTCGACTTCGTCGAGGACGCCGACGGCACGTGGTGGTTCCTGGAGTGCAACCAGTCGGGGCAGTTCGGGTTCATCGAGGTGGACACGGGCCAGCCGATATCGCTGAGCATCGCCGAGTGGCTCGCCCGGCCCGCCTCGGGTGAGCAGCCGCACGCCAACGGCGCGAGCGCGAAGGTTCCCTGACGGGGCTCAGTGCTGCTGCGGCCCGGGCGGCAGGGCGCTGCGCTGCCAGGTCGGGGCCGGTTGCGTCGGTCGTCCGGGGGCCGGCGCGGGGCCGCCGGGCGGCAGCAGCGACTGCCCGGACTGGAGCAACGGCTGCATGGCGAACTCGACTTCCCTGCTGACACGTTCGGCCTCCCTGCGCACCTGGAGGGGGATGTCGCCGCGCTCCGCGATGAGCCGGTCGTAAATGGGGGAATCCTGGAACACCCGTCAACGCGCCTTTCATGTCGTGGCCCCGTGTGCATTTGGGCACGGCTGTCGAGTCTAGGCGCCGACGCACACTGAAGTACGAATTCTGCCAGAGCGCTTGACGGCCGCCGCACGGGCACTACGGCATCGTCGAGGCACCCGCACGGCAGTCGCCTCAGGCACCCGTCGTCGAGCCGGGCCGGACGATCATCAGGACGGTGACGGTCGCCCACAGCAGGTTGAAGATGCCGGTGAACATGGCGAGTCGCACCGTGGTCGCGTGCTCGACGGGCTTCTCGACGTCCAGTCGCTCCAGGAGTTCCTCCTGGCGGGGCAGGACGAAGGCGATCAGGACGCCGGCGGCCGCGGCGGTGAGGGCGACGGACGTGATGAGCCAGCCGCTGCCGAGCACGCCCATCGCCAGCGCGGTGGCCAGGCCGAGGACGGGGACCGAGACCCCGATGGTGGCGTAGACGCGGCAGATGCGGTGCAGCAGCCGGACGGTGCCCACCGCCACTGCCCCGTCCCTCGCCGGGACCCGGCGCGCGGCCGGCGGGAACATGCTGGCCGCGACGGTGACGGGGCCGACGGCGACGATGGCGGCCAGGACGTGAAGGGTGAGGAGGATCTTGGTCACCCGCCCCACGCTAGGCACGTCACGAGTGATCGAACAGAGGCTGAAATGACAGCATCCAACGGGTTCCCGCCAACCCTCCTGACAGCTGTTTGCGGCACGCCCGCGTCCCCACCCCCATATGGCCTGTCCTTATATCACTGGCGGGATCCCGCCTAGGGTGTCCCCCATGCACACGGTGGCGATCCTGGTTCTCGACAACGTGGTGCCGTTCGACATGGCGGCTCCCTTCCAGATGTTCGGCTGGACCCGGCTGCCGGACGGCCGTCGTCCCTACCGGGTGCGCCTGTGCGCCGAGTCGCCGGAGGTGCCCACGGATGGCTTCGCCCTGCGGATCGACCGGGGCCTGGACGGGCTGGCGGACGCGGACACGATCATCGTGCCGGGCTGCGACGACACCGGGCCGCCCTCACCCCGGGTGGTGGCGGCCCTGCAGCAGGCGGCGCGGGCCGGTACACGGATCGCCTCCGTCTGCGTGGGCGCCTTCGTCCTGGCCGAGGCCGGACTGCTCGACGGGCTGCGCGCCACCACCCACTGGATGGCCACCGCCGACCTGGCGCGGCGCTTCCCGGACGTCCACGTCGAGCCGGACGTGCTGTACGTCGACAACGGACGGATCCTCACCTCGGCCGGAGCAGCCGCGGGACTGGACATGTGCCTGCACATGATCCGGCGGGACCTGGGCTCGGCGGTGGCCGCGCACACCGCGCGCATGTCCGTCGTACCGCTGGAACGGGAGGGCGGGCAGGCGCAGTTCATCGTGCACGAGCGGCCGCCCGTGCCGCGCGGTTCGACGCTCGAACCCCTGCTGGAGTGGATCGAGGACAATCTGGCCGGGGAGATCACCCTGGGGGCGATGGCGGGGCGGTCGGGGATGAGCGAGCGCACCTTCAGCCGCCGGTTCCGTGAGCAGACCGGCACCACTCCCCTCCAGTGGCTGCTGCGGGCGCGGGTGCGGCGGGCGCAGTATCTGCTGGAGAACAGCGACCACCCGATCGAACGGATCGCACGGCAGGCCGGGTTCGGGTCACCGACGGCGTTCCGTGAGCGCTTCCGCCGGGTGGTGGGCACCACGCCGCACGCTTATCGCGCCGCGTTCCAGGGGAAGACGGGCGCGTCAGTCACGGTGGGATAAATCACCCGAGTCCACACGGGCTGTTAGCAGTTGGACAAGGGGTATCGATCCTCCCCAAGGACGGTGTACACCCATGAACTGCTCCAGCCGTTTCCTCTGCGCCCTCTACATCGCCACGAGTGCGGGGCTCGCCTGGACCACGGTCCTCGAAGTCCGCTACGGCCCCGCCTGGGCCGCGTGCCTGTTCGCCGCCGCCAGTCTCGTGCCGGTGATCGCCGTCGTACGGGAGACGGTGATCGGTGAACAGCGGCGCTGGCTGCTGGAGTTGGCGGCGCGGGCCGGGCGCGGGGGTGATGCCGCCGAGGCGATCGTCCGTGCGGAGCTCGACTCCGCGTGCTGCGAACGCTGGTGGACGAGCCTCGGCAGCGAGCACGACGTGACCTGCCGGCACGGCATGCCCCGCAGCAGCAGCGCCGCGTGAGCGTCACCGCACGGACCGGCCGGCGGTGAGCTGGTCGCCTCCGATGCCGGTGACGACGAGGGCGTTGACATGGAACAGCGGCAGCGCGGCGAACACGACCGAGTCCTCGTCGAGTACGGAGTTGGCCGCGATCATCCAGGCGTCGGCGACCTCGTTGGCGTGCGTGTGGGCGGCGAGTCCGGGGGCTCCCGTGGTGCGACTGCGGCGACTGGCCCACCACCGGGGGCAGTTCGTCCGTGCCGGCGACGACGCGGATCCGCAGGCCGCTCGGGTCGAGCAGGTCCACGGCCGACCCGCCGAGCGGCTGGGGCAGCGGGTGCGCCCGGGTGCCGGTGGCGTCGGCCAGCCGCAGCAGGTCGCCGGTCCCGGCGGCGCGGAAGGCGGGGCCGAGAAACCGTGACGTGCGGCCCCGGCGGATGATCACGCATGGTGCGCCGGCCTGGGTGCCCCGCAGGTGCAGCTCACGGCCGTCCCGGTACGACGTCACGAAGCCGAACGCCTGGGCGAAGGCCTCGGCGCGGTCCAGGTCGGGCTTGAAGAACTCCAGCCACGCGATGTCGTGGACCTTGATCACCGGGTTCGTCGCCCGGCCCGGATGCTCACCCCGTAGTGCGCCCTGCTCGGAGTGCAGGTCGTTGTGCGTGCCACCCACGGTCACCACCTCCTGAAGAAATGTTCACTTCCGAATCTGACGTCAGTCAATAGAACTGAAGCAATCTTCAGGAAACAAGTCGAGCCGACTAGAGTGCGGGGTGCAGGCGAGGCGAGGTACGGGTCGTGAGGGAGGATGGCGGGATGACCGAGCGGACCGCACCGAGGCGAGTCGACCGACGCAGGGCGCGCACGCGCACCGCACTGGTGGGCGCGGCCCAGCGTCTGCTGGCCGAAGGGCGGACCGACGTCCCCATCCTGGAGATCACCGAGCTCGCCGACATCGGGGTGGGCTCGTTCTACAACCACTTCGACAGCAAGGAGGCGCTCTTCCGCGCGGCGGTCGAGGACGCGCTGGAGTGGTGGGGCAACCTCATGGACCGTCTCACCGGGGACATCGACGACCCGGCGGTGGCGTACGCCCAGAGCTTCCGGATGACTGGCCGGCTGCACCGCCGCCACCCCGAGCTGAGCCGCGTCCTGCTGAGCCAGGGGCCCGAACTGGCCCACTCCGACCAGGGTCTGGCGCCCCGCGCGTCCCACGACATCCGCACCGCCGTGGACGCCGGGCGGTTCGAGGTCGAGGACCTGGACCTGGCCCTCACGATGACGGCGGCCGCCGCGCTGGCGCTCGGCTGGCTGCTGCACGCCCAGCCGGACCGCGACGACGCGACCTCCTCGGACCTGGTCGCCGTCAGTCTGCTGCGGCAGTTCGGCATCCCCGCCGACGAAGCCGCGCGGATCTGCGCGATGGAGCTGCCGGACCTCGATGTCGTGGACACCATGGTCGGCTGAGCGCCGCCGCGGTGAGGGGTACCGCTGCTGCTGTAGGGGGTGCTCCAATTAGAGTGGATGCTTCAGAAAGCCGATCGTTCCCAGCTGGGCCGACGGCGCTTTCCGACCGGAGAGACACGAGGCACCCATGACCAGGGCACAGGCGCCGCGCCGGAAGCGGGCGAACGGGGTGGAGTCACGCCAGCGCATCCTCGACGCCGCCGTGGAGATCGCCGGTGAGCGCGGTTACGACGGCACGTCGATCGCGGCCGTCAGCGCCAAGTGCGGGCTGCCCGCCAGCTCCATCTACTGGCACTTCAAGGACAAGGACGACCTGATCGCCGCGGTCATCGAGCGCAGCTTCGAGACCTGGCTCACGGCCGTCGAACTGCCGGGTGACGAGGTCGGTACGCCCCTGGAGCGGGTCACCGCCATGGCCGCCAACGTGGCGAAGTCGCTCGTCGACGCCCCCGACTTCCTCCGCCTCGGCCTCATGCTCGCCCTGGAGCGGCGCCCCACCGAGCCACGGGGCCGCACGGTGTTCCTCCAGGTCCGCGAGATCACCCACCAGAAGATCGCCGAAGTGCTGACGACCCTCTTCCCCGGCCTGGACGAGGCCGCCGTGCACACCCTCACCACCTACGCCGTCGCCGGCGCCGACGGCCTGTTCGTGCACCGCGAGGTGGGCGGCGAATCCGTCGACCTCGTGGCGTTGTTCGAGCTGCACGCGCAGCTGGTCCATGACGCGGCGGCCCGCATGGCGGCAAGCCGGTAAGGCCTGCCGCCGTACGGCACGCGGGCGTGGGGCTACGCCGTGGCCCCGCCCGGCGGCGGCGTGAAGGCGTCCGCGTGCTCGGCGGCCCACTGGGCGAAGGTGCGGGCCGGGCGGCCGGTGACCTTCTCCACGGTGTCGACGACCGTACGGCCCACCTCCGGGGTGTCGCCGTACGCCTGCAGCAGGAAGCCGATCACGTCCTCAGGGTGACCGGCCGCCCGCCACTGGGCGACGGCCTGTTCCTCGGTCAGCTCGACCAGGGCGATCTCCCGGCCGCCGGCCGCGGCGAGGGCGGCCACCTTGTCGTTGACGGTGAGCAGTTCGGGTCCGGTGATCACGTACTCCTGGCCGCCGTGCCCCTCCTCGGTGAGCGCGACCGCGGCGACCGCCCCGATGTCGCCCTCGTGGACCATCGCGCTCAGCCGCGAGACGAACGGCTCGCGGACCTCGCCCGCGGCCACGATGCCCTCGGCCCACTCCAGGGCGTTGCCCATGAACTCGACCGGCATGAGGACGGTCCAGTCCACGCCGTCGTCCGCCCGCACGGCGTCCTCCAGCGGGGACGGGCCGCCGCCGTGCAGCACGGTGACCCGCCGCACACCGGCCGCGCGGGCCGCTTCCAGGATGCGCGGGCCGGTCTCCAGCGGGGCGAAGTAGGCCCCGCCGAAGGTGATCAGATGGAGCCCGGTCACGCCGTGGAGGGCCGGGATCAGGGTCGCGGGGTCGGTCAGGTCGCCCTGGACGACCTCGACACCGGCCGGAAAGTCGGCCCTCGCGGCGTCGCGGGTGAGCGCGCGGACCGCGTGGCCGCGGGCGAGGAGTTCGGCGACGACCTGGCGGCCGACGGTTCCGGTGGCACCGGTGACGAGGATCTTCTGCGTCTGAGTCAACGTCTGGGTCATGGAACGACCGTAAGGAGACTTGCGGTCAGCTTCTGTCCGCAAGCGTCCGCCTCACCTCACCTCGCCTCACTTCACCTCGACCGAGAGGTCGTTGTCGACGGTGAAGTAGGGACGCACGACGCCACCGCCGACCACCGCCGCCGGATAGACGAAGACCTCCTTGCGGTCCGCCACGTCGTCCAGGAGACGGCCGATCCGGATCGGAGTCGCTCCCGCACCGGGCGAGGCCTGGACGCTCAGGTCCCAGACCCGGTCGCGGGTGCCGCCGTCGCCGACCAGGTCCGCGTAGTCCACGACGAAGGAGAAGGCCCGCCCGTCGCCCTCGCCGCGCGGCTCCACCATCCGTACGGTGCCGTCACCGCCCCGCAAGCGCAGTCGTACGGCGGCTCCCTCCGCGAGCGGGGTGCCGTGCAGCCGGGCCCGGACGGTCATCGAGCGGTCGGTGACGTCGATGCCCTCGACCTCGGCGTGAGCGGTGCGCAGCCAGGCCCGCACCGCGAGGTAGCCGTCCTTGGTGACGTACGGGACGCGCACCGCCACCGGTGCGGGCCGGTCACGGGTGTGGCCGTCGACGAGGGCCCGCAGGTCCCGCAGGCCGGGGCGCAGACGTTGTCGGGGCGCGTCGGGTTCGGGCAGGAGGTAGACGTCCCAGCGGCCCTCGGCGAGAGCGGGCCGCCGTTCCAGGACGGCGAGGAGGCGGCCGTCGTGGGCGGGTTCCAGGTCGAGCGGGTGGACGGTCTTCTCCGGTTGGCCCTTCTTGGGGCGCAGCCGCAGCAGCAACCGGGGCGAGCCGCCGTTGTCGGCCGCTGTCGGCGGAAGGGCGAAGACGATCCGGCCGTCCGCGTCCGCCGTGCAGTCGACGCGCAGGTGCGTGCCCCGCGTCGTGTCGGGTTTCGTGTCGGGTCTCGTGTTCAACGCCGTCCCCTCCGTACGGTGCGCAGCGCGCCGGAGGCCGCGGCGTAGGCGGCGTCGCGTGCGGCGAAGCCCTGGCTGACCAGGGCGCGTTGTATTCGGCCGCCTTCCGGGGGTGCGACCGGTCGTCCCGTACCGCGCGCCGACCTCGCCTCGTCGATCAGCCGCTCGGCCTGCTCCACGACGGGGACGGGGGCGAACCGTCGGGCGTTCGCCATGGCCGTACGGCCCATCCGCCGGCGCCGTTCGTCGTCGCGGACGAGGTCGAGGAGGGCGGCGCCCAGGGCGCCGGGGTCCCCGACCGGTACCAGTCGGCCGTCGACGCCGTCCTCGATGATCTCGCCGGGGCCGTAGGGGCAGTCGGTGCTCACCACGGGCAGGCCGCAGCGCATGGCCTCGACGATGGTCATGCCGAACGGCTCGAAGTTGGAGGCGCACGCGGCGATCGAGCCCTTGACCCACTCGGCCTCCATGGGGGCCGCCGCGCCCATCAGCAGGGCGTGGTCGGACAGGCCCAGGCGCTGGATGAGCTGGCGCAGCCGGGTCTGTTCCTCCCCCTTGCCGTAGATGCGCAATTGCCAGTCCGGGTGGGCGGCGGCGACCGGGGCGAACGCCTCGATCAGCAGGTCGTAGCGCTTCACCGGGACCAGACGGCCGGCCGCGACGACCACCTTCGCGGTGCCGTCCGCCGCGGGCAGCACCGGATCGGGCACGCTGTTCGGCAGGGCCTCCACCCGGACCCCGGGCAGCCGCATCTTGCGCCGGTAGGCGGCGGCGTCCGCCTCGGTGACGGTGGTGAGCACGTCGAGCCGGCGGTAGGCACGGCGCAGCGTGGTGCGCAGACGGGGCGGATGGTTGTCGAGGGTGAGGTGCTCCTGCCCGACCCGGACGACGTGCTCCGGGCCCTGGAGCGCGAGGTGCACGTTGAGCCCGGGGCGGGTGCCGATGACAACGTCGGCGTCGGTCGCCGCCAGGCACTCGCCGATCCGCCGGTCGGTCAACTCGCTGTACTGCCGGTAGCGGTACTCGGCGACAGGGAACACTTTCGCCGCTCTGAGATGCAAGGGGTGTTCCTTCTCGTGCCGCAGGTCGACCAGCGGCCGTAAGGACACTCTCGGGTCCAGGGCGAAGTTCGGGTGTTCGCGGTGCCGCAGCACCGAGACGATCTCCACTTCGTGCCGCTCGGCCAGGGCCTGTGCCAGGTTGAAGGTGGTGGTGATCGTGCCTCCGATCCCGTAGGCGTTGTGCAGCAGGAAAGAGATCTTCATGGCGGGCTAGACCACGGCAACCCCCTTTTAGTTGCCTGTTGTTATATCTCTGTTGTCTCGCAGGTCACGCCCCGTTCGGCGGGCCCGCGACGAGACGGACCAGCACGACGGCGGGCGTGCGCGGCAGCGACACCCGCAGCGCGTCCCCGTCCCAGACCGCCGAACCGGCCGCCGCACCCGACGCCGGCGACGGGTACAGGATCTCCGCACGGACCTCACGGCCCGCCAAGTGCCCTATGGGCAGCCGCAGTTCCCGCTCGCCGCCGCGTCGCCAGACCGTGAGGTACGACGTACGGTCGTCGGACGACCGCATCCCGAGCGCCAGCCACTCGTCCGTCCAGCCGGGCAGCCCGAGCGGCCAGAACGGCACGGCGCGCGCCAGGTCCGGGCGGATCGTCCTGTACGTGGTCACCGCGTCCCGCACGAAGCCGAGTTGACGCTGCGACATCCGGTCGAGATGACCTGACAGATGGATCCGCCCGAGGAGGGCCCCGCCGAGGGTGAAGGCGATCAGGTCGTCGTCGAAGTCTGGCTGCGGGTAGGCCCAGACGGCGCCCTGCTCGGGCGGTACGGCGGTCGGCGCCGCGGCGGCGATGGGCGGGTAGCGCAGGGGGTCCTGCTGGTCGCTGGTGGACTGGAGCTGGGTGACGGCGAGGGTGGCCCCGTCCATCCGCATGCCGCCCGAGGCGCAGTTCTCGATCACCAGGTGGGGATGGCGGTCGAGTACCTCGGAGAGCCAGTCCAGGTAGGCGTGGGCGTGGCCGAGCAGCCCGGCGCCCGGCGCGAGGTCCCCGGGGGCGAGGGTGCCGGGGTCGATCACGATGTTGTAGTCCAGCTTGAGGTAGCCCACGCCCCAGTCGCCGACGATGCGGTCCACCGCCTTGTCGAGGTGTGCGCGGGCGGCCGGATGGCGCAGGTCGAGCTGGTGGCGGCCCTGTTCGGTGAGGCGTACGCCGTCGCGCTGGAAGAAGGCGTCCGGCGGAAGGGCCGCGGCGACCGGACTGCGCACGCCGACGACCTCCGGCTCCAGCCACAGTCCGGGCACCATGCCGCGCTCCCGGATCCGGTCCAGGACCGCCCGGATTCCGCCGTCGGGGAAGCGCCGCGCCGAGGGCAGCCACGCGCCGACGGTGTCCCACCAGTCGCCGTCCGCGGAGTCGTCGTACCAGCCGGCGTCCACACAGAAGTACTCCGCGCCCGCCTGAGCCGCCGCGTCGATCAGCGGGAACAGCTTCTCGGTGGTCGGGTCGCCCATGAGCGTGTTCATGTAGTCGTTGAAGACGACCGGGAGTGCGGTGTGGTCCGGGTGCGGGCGGCGCACGGCGCGACGGTACGCGGTCAGCGCGCCCACGGCCTGGTCGAACCCGGCGCCGAGCGACAGGACCCCCGGCACGGTGGTGAACTCCTCGCCCGGCGCGAGCCGGACCCGCCACTGGTGCTCCGCGTCCGTCGGGCCGTTCAACGCCAGACAGGTGCCGCCCTCGCTCTCCCCCAGGTCCCAGCGCCAGCCGGCCGGGGACTCGATCTGCCACAGCCACGTCCGGCCGCTCCCTCGCTCCGTCAGCGCCCCCATCGCCAGATGACCGTCGGTGGGCCAGCTGCCGCGTCCGGCGAGCACGAGGGCGGCCCGGCTGTCGTGCTGATGGGCGCCGACGTTGATGTCGGCGACGGTGTCGCGCAGCGGCTCGCTGTACCAACGGCACTCCGCGAGCCAGTCGTTGCGGGCCCGGCGCACGTCGAGCGCTTCCGGTGCGGGCAGGCCGCCGAGGAGCAGGCTGGTGACGGACTGCACGACGAGCGGCTCCCGGCCGTCGTTGCGGAGCCGGACGCGGGAGCGCAGCACCGGCAGGCCGGCGGGGGACGCCAGCTCGACGAACGCGGTCAACCCGGTGTCCGGGTCGTGGAGTTCGAGGGTCAGCCACTCTTGATCGCCACGCCGTCCACTGAGCCGGTCCCGGTACTTCAGGCGCGCGCCGAAGGCCGTGCCGGTGAAGCGCGGGCCCGACCAGGCACTGCCGTGTCCGAAGGCCGTGAGCTCGACGAGGGGGAGAGCGGACTCCGCAGGGACGGGCTCGGCGTCACCGAGCCGGACCAGCCGCAGGGTCTCGTCGGACGCTGTGGCGAACTCGGTGTCCAGGGCCGTATGGCCCCAAGTGAAGGTGCTCTGCGTGCCGTTGAGTTCCGCGTCGGCCGTACCGGTCAAGGTGCTCCCCTTCGTGAATCCCTCGTTACGGTCTCTTGACGGTCCCCATGTGACCGGTCACAATCCTGGCATGAATGTGACCGGTCACACAAGGCGCCCGGCGAGCATCAGGGACGTCGCGACCGCCGCCGGCGTCTCGTACCAGACCGTCTCCCGGGTGATCAACGACCATCCCAGCGTCAAGCCGACCACCCGGGAGCGCGTCCTCGCCGCCATCGACGAGCTGGGCTTCCGGCGCAGCGCCACCGCGCTCGCCCTGGCCAGCGGACGCAGCCGGGCCGTGACCGTGCTGACCGCGAACACCACGCACTACGGCTACGCCTCGATCCTCCAGGGCATCGAGGAGGCCGCCCGCGCCGAGTCCTACGCGGTCGGGATCGGTGTGCTGGAGTCGGCGGACGAGGCGGCCGTCGCCGCCGAGGTGCGGCGGGCGGCGGACGCGGGCGGCGGACTGATCGTGATCGCGTACGACCCGGCCGGGGTGAAGGCGCTCGGTGCCGTGCCCGCCGAACTGCCGGTCGTCGGCGTGGTCGAGACCCCGGCGAGCACGCCCGACCCCGGCCGGCCCTGGGTGTGGACCGACGACCGCGAGGCCGCCTACCAGGCGACCCGCCATCTGCTGTCCCTGGGCCACGAGACCGTGCACTACGTCGCCATCCCCTCCAGCACCCGGCGCACCAGCGCCCGTACCAGCGGCTGGCGGCAGGCGCTTCGGGAGGCCGGAGCTCCCGAACCCCGGCCGGTGCAGGGCAGTTGGGGTCCGGCGGAGGGGCATGCGGCGGGCCGCAGGCTCGCGCGGGACCCGGCCGTCTCGGCGATCCTGTGCGGCAACGACGACCTCGCGCTCGGGGTGCTGCGGGCCCTGCACGAGGCGGGGCGTTCCGTCCCCGGCGAGGTGAGCGTGGCCGGGTTCGACGACGCGCCGCACTCCGCGTATCTGACGCCGTCCCTGACGACCGTACGGCTGGATTTCACCGGGCTCGGGCGGGCCGCGTTCGCCCTGCTGCACGGGGTGCTGGAGGAGGCCGCGCGGATCGCCCCGCATCCCGTCTCCGTGCCGGAGCTGGTGGTGCGGGAGAGCTCGGGGCGGCCACCTGCCACCGGATGAACGCGCCGCCGCGGTCTCTCGACTCGCCGCCCGGCGCCACGACTTGCCGCCCCCCCTACAACTTGCCGCCCCCCCTACAACTTGCCGCAGACCCCCACGACTTGCCGCACCCCCGCTCGGACATACCGCACGATCCCTGACCGCGTCGCACGGTCCGCCCCGCGCCGGACGGCCCCCCGAACGCCTCGCACGAGAACCGCTGTTCTGAGTCCTGCTTCCTGAACCACCCGTTCGCGAAAGGCACGAGATGAAGACAAGAGCTCTCCCCGCCCTGGCACTGATATGTGCCCTCGGCCTCGCCGCCACCGCGTGCAGCGACCCCACGGCCGGCGGCTCCGGTGACTCCGGCGCGGACGGGAAGCGGACGGCCGTCGACCCGACCGCCCGGCTGGACGGCGTGAAGCTGACGATGTGGACCGCGCAGAACACGGTCAACGCCCCGAAGCAGGTCATCGACGCCTTCGAGAAGGCGACCGGCGCGAAGGTGGAGACCCAGGCGATCCCGGACCTGTACGAGCAGAACGTGCCCACCAAGCTGGCCTCGGGCGACCGTCCGGACCTGATGTTCTGGCAGCCGTCCATCTCCACGCTGCCGTTCGTCCAGCCGCAGCAGAACCTCCTGACCCTGGACGGCGAGCCGTGGGAGGACAGGCTCGGCGACACCGAGAAGTCGCTCGGCGTGATCGACGGCAAGCGGTACGCGGCGATCGTCACCAGCCCGGCCATGCTCGGCGTCTACTACAACAAGGACGTCTTCAGGCGGGCCGGGCTCTCCGAGAAGGACTTCCCGAAGTCGTACGACGAACTGCTCGCCCTCGCTCACAAGGTCGTCGACAAGACGGACGCGGCCGCCTTCTACGAGGCCGGCGGCGACAAGTGGCCGCTTCAGTGGCAGATGCAGGTCCAGCTCACCGACCTCGACCAGCGGTGGTGGGACGGGCTCAACAAGAACCAGGAGAAGTGGACCGACCCGGTCGTCGTCGGCGCGGTCAAGAAGTACAAGGAGAAGCTGCTCGACGCCGGGCTCGCCCAGAAGAACTACCGGACCGGCACCTTCACCGGACAGGCCGACGCGCTGTGGAAGGGCGAGGCCGGCATGGTCCTCAACGTCACCTCCTTCCAGAGCCAGTTGCAGGCCAAGTACTCCACCGCCGAGATCGACGAGAAGATCGGCTGGTTCCCGGTCGCCAACTCGGCCGCCACCGGCATGTACTCGCCGGACCAGACCAACGGTGTGGTCGCGTTCAGGACGGGGGACGACAAGCGGCAGAACGCGGCCCGGCAGTTCCTCGCCTTCTGGCTCGGCCCGGACTACGCCGACTACATCAAGGCGATGAAGATCCCGTCCGTGCAGCCGTCCGTGCCCACCCCCGACGGGCTGCCGCAGACGTCCAAGGCGCAGGTCGCGGCCCTGCCCACCGCCATCGGCGTCTTCCAGGCCAAGGCGATCGTCGCCCCGGACACCCACCTCTACCTCGCCGACATGATCTTCGGCAAGAAGGACCCGCGGCAGGTCGCCCAGGCGATCCAGGACCAGTTCGCGCAGGTGGCCAAGGCCCAGGGCGCATCCGGGTTCTGACGATGACTCATACAGCCGTACGAGCCGAGCCCAGGTCGGCGGCGGGCCCGCCGAGGAAGGTGGGGCGGCTGCCGCGCGCCGCCGTGCACCATCCCTGGTGGTTCGCGCTTCCCGCGATCGTCGTCTTCGCGGGCTTCTTCCTGGTGCCGAACCTGCTGAACTTCTACTACCCGTTCACCGACTGGTCCTCGTACCACGCGGACATCGCCTTCACCGGCCTGGACAACTTCAGGACGATCGCCGACGACGGCTCGCTGCTGCGCGCGATCCGGACGACCCTGCTGTACGCCCTGCTGGCGGCGCTGTTCCAGAACGGCTTCGGCCTGGGGCTCGCACTGCTGCTGGAGGCCGACAGCCGCTTCAACCGGTTCTTCCGCGCGGTGTTCTTCCTGCCGGTGCTGATCTCGGCGCTCGCCACCGGTTACGTCTTCCAGGCGCTGCTCAACCAGGACGGCGCGGTCAACTCCGTGCTCGGGACGGACGTTCCGTGGCTGGGCTCGACGACCTGGACGCTGATCGTGGTCACGCTCATCCACGGCTGGAAGTGGATGGGCCTGTCCATGCTGATCTATCTGGCCGGGCTCAAGGGCATTCCGGGCGACATGCTCGAAGCGGCGCGGATGGACGGTGCCGGGCCCTGGCGGACGTTCTGGTCGGTGCGCTGGCCGATGCTCGCGCCGGCCGTCACCTTCAACGTGACCACGGCGCTGATCGGTTCGATGAACACCTTCGACATCGTGCAGGCCACGACCGGCGGCGGACCGGCTGCCTCCACCGAGGTCTTCAACATCTACATGTTCCGGATCTTCGGACAGGGCCTGTACGCCCAGGCCTCCGCGATGAGCCTCGTCCTCTTCCTGGTCGTGGTCGCGGTGGCGATTCCGCTGGTCGTCGGGTTGCGGCGAAGGGAGCAGCTGCTGTGAACCCGTCCGTCGCGTGGCGCTACGGCCGCCCCGCCCTGGTGCTGCTGCTCGCCGGCCTGGCCGTCGGCGTACCGCTGTGGCTGGTCGCCGTCACCTCCGCCAAGCCGCAGGCGGAGGCCATCAGGCCCAACCTCGACCTGCCGCGCCACTGGCAGCCCGCCGACAACTACGCCGACGCCGTCAGCCAGGGCGAGATGCTGCGCGGTTTCTTCAACTCCCTGCTGGTCGTGCTGCCTTCGGTCGTTCTCGTCCTGCTCCTCGGGGCGGGCGCCGCCTGGGTCTTCGCGCGCCGCAAGTCGAAGCTGGTGTCGGCGGCGTACGCGCTCTGCATCAGCGGACTGCTGCTGCCGCCCGCCGTCATCACCATCGTGATGGAGCTGCGGCAGCTGGGCCTGTCGAACACGCGCCCAGGCATGATCGCCGTCTACACCGGCATGTACCTGTCGACGTCGATCTTCTTCATGACCGGCTTCATCCGTGCCATACCGCTGGAGCTTGAGGAGGCGGCCCGGATGGACGGGGCGAGGCCGTCGCGGATCTTCTGGCGGATCGTCCTGCCGCTGCTGCGCCCGGTGATCGCCACCGCGACGATCATGGTGATGCTCTACGCCTGGAGCGACGTCTTCTACGCCTTCTTCGTCCTGGGCGGCGGCGAGCGGGCCACGCTCCCGCTGAACCTCTACCAGGTCGCCAGCGCCCAGCTCTACCTCGACAACTGGCACCTCGTCTTCGCGTACGTCGTGGTGATGAGCCTGCCCATGGTCGCCGTGTTCCTCGTCGGCCAGCGAAAGATCGTGTCCGGAATCACCAGTGGAGCCGTCAAGTGACCGGAGGTCCAGCCAAGTGATCACCCCCGCCCGCACACGAACCCTCGACCGACTCCGTACCCGACCCCGTACGAGATTCCGTACGAGATTCCGTACGGGATTCCGTGCCAGAACCGCCTTGATATCAGCCGCACTTGGAGCAGCCACCATGGCAGCCACTCTCCCCGCCGCGGGCCCCGCGGCCGCTGCCGACCCGCAGCGCCTCACCGTCGACCTGTCCGCCTCCGAGGGGCCGGTGATGCTCGGCGCCAACGGCGCGCTGTACGGGCTCAGCGACGACGGGGTACCCAGTGACGCCGCGCTGGCGCCCCTGAAGGTCACCAGCGTCTCGCAGAAGCCGGAGGGCGGCGCCCAGCACCCCAACGGCGACGCGCTCACCGTCTCGAAGTCGTTCTTCCGCAACGGCGGCGGCGAGATCAACGTGATGATGCAGGACATCTACGCCAAGTGGCCGTACGAAGACCTCGGCATCGACGACTACCTCCCCAAGGTCGACAAGATCGCCAAGGAGGTGGCGGCGGACCCGAACAGCGAGCGGTTCGTCTACATCCCGTTCAACGAGCCCGACCAGATCTGGTACAAGCTGGGCGTCGCCGACCAGGCCCAGTACGAGGCCAACCGGGACCGGTTCTTCAAGGACTGGAAGACGGTGTACCAGCGCATCCGCGCGATCGACCCGGACGCGAGGATCGCGGGCCCGAACGAGGCCGCCTACCACTCCCGGCTGCTGAAGGACTTCCTCGCCTTCGCCAAGCGGGAGAACGTCCTGCCGCAGGTGATGACCTGGCACGAGCTGGGCTCCGGCTCGCTGCGCGACTTCCAGGCGCACTACGACGACTACCGGGCGCTCGAACGCGAGGCGGGCATCGCCCCGCTGAAGATCAACATCGACGAGTACGCCAACCGCCGCGACCTCTCCGTACCGGGCCAGCTCGTGCAGTGGGTCTCCATGTTCGAGCGGAACAAGGTGTACGCGAACATGGCGTACTGGGACGCGGCCGGCAACCTCAGCGGTCAGGTCGTGCGCTCCAACATCCCCAACGGCGGCTGGTGGCTGTTCCGCTGGTACGCCGGGATGACCGGTGACACCGTCAAGGTGACCCCTGCGCAGCCGAACACCATCGACACCCTGCAGGGCCTGGCCTCCCTGGACACGGGCCGGCGCCAGGCGCAGGTGCTGCTCGGCGGTTCGGCGGGCGACTCCGACGTCGTCGTCCGCAACGTGCCCCGTTCCGTCTTCGGCCGCACGGTCACCGCGACCGTCGCCGAGGCCGCCTGGTCCGGCTACGAGGGGCAGCACGCGACGCCTCAGGTCCTCGCACGTACGAAGGTGAAGGTGGCGGACGACGGTTCGGTGACCGTCCCGCTGCGCGGCATGCGGAAGATGTCCGCCTACCGGGTCGTCCTGACGCCCGGCGGCACGGGCAGCCCCTCCCCCGTCTCCGTCCCCTGGTCGGCGTCGTACGAGGCCGAGTCGGCCGCGATCACCGACGGCAAGGTCTACACCCGGGGCACGGTCGAGAACGCCAACGGCTACGCGGCCTCCGGCACGAAGGACGTCGGCTCGCTCAACCAGGCCACCAGCAAGGTCGACTTCACGGTCACGGTGCCGCGCGACGGGGCGTACGACCTGGCGATCCTGTACGGCAACCAGTCCGGCGGCCCGGCCACGCAGAAGCTGTCGGTCGACGGCGCCGAGGCGGCCACGGTCACCTACCCCTCCACGGAGAACTGGACCTACCGCGCCAAGCGGGACGTCACCGTCCGGCTCCAGGCCGGCACCCATGTGCTGACGCTGGCCAAGGGCGACGCCGAGGTCACCCTCGACCGCATCGACCTGACGGCCCGCGCGGGAGCGCCCTCGGCGTCGTACGAGGCCACGCTGGCGGACGTCAGCGGCAGTCCGTCGTACGACTACTCCTCCTCGGTGGGAGTCGGCACGGGCGCCCTGGTGCTGCGCTCCGGCGACAAGGCGGTCTTCGACGTGTACGCCCCGCGCGACGGCTACTTCACGGTGGTGCCGCGGGCGACGGAGACGGTGAAGCTCGCCCTGCACGGGGAGACGGTGACGGCGGCGCCGGGCCGGCCGCTGCGGCTGTACCTCGTGGCGGGCAACAACCGCGTCACGGCGACCGCCCAGCACTCAGCCGTCCGCTCGCTGGACGTCTCGGGCAGCGGTTCGGCCTCCGGCACCCTCTCCTACGAGGGCAGGGCGGCCGTCCTCAAGGGCGGGGCCGAGCTCGTCGAATCCGCCCACGCCTCGGCCGGCTCCTACATCGGCAAGCTCGGCAACAGCCCCGACAGCACCGCCGAGTTCACCGTTCGGGCGCCCAGCTCCGGCCGCTATCTGCTGGTGGTCCACTACGCGCACAACGACCGGCGGGACAACGGCCACGCCTACAACACGGACATCATGTCCCGCACCGCGGACATCACCGTGGGGAACGCGGCGCCGGTGAAGGTCACGTTCAAGAACACCTGGAGCTCGGACGACTACTGGACGGTGGGTGTCCCCGTCGACCTGAGGCAGGGTTCCAACAAGGTGACGTTCGGCAACGCGACGGCCTGGGCGCCGGACATCGACCGGATCGAGCTGGGCCGGGTGATCGACCGGCCGTAGCCGCCTGTTCCGCCCGCTCCGTCGCAAGGTGGAGCGGGCGGAACACGTGCGTCAGGCGACCTGCCCGCTGTGCAGGGCCGTGTACGCCCCGTTCCGGCGCAGGAGTTCGTCGTGGGTGCCGATCTCCTGGATCCGCCCGTCGCCCATCACCACGATCCGGTCCGCGCCGCGCACGGTGGACAGCCGGTGTGCCACCACGAAGGTGGTACGGCCGTGCAGGAGGCGGGCGAGGGCCTGCTGGACCAGCGCCTCGGACCGGGTGTCCAGGGCCGAGGTCGCCTCGTCGAGGACGAGCACCCTGGGGTCCCGGATCAGCGCCCGCGCGATGGCGAGCCGCTGCCGCTGTCCGCCGGACAGCCGTGCCCCGCGCTCGCCGACCAAGGTGTCGAGGCCCTGCGGGAGCCGGTCGACGAACTCCAGCGCGTTGGCGTCGCGCAGCGCCGCGCGCACCGTCTCCTCGTCGGCGTCGTCCATGCCGTAGGCGACGTTCTCGCGGATGGTGCCGTCGAACAGGATCGACTCCTGCGGCACGACCGAGACGAAGCGGCGGTAGGTGCGCAGGTCGAGGGTGCTCATGTCGGTGCCGTCGAGTTCCAGGCGGCCGGAGGTCGGGCGGATGAACCCGATGACGAGGTTCAGCACGGTGGACTTGCCGGCACCGGACGCGCCGACGAGGGCGATGGTCTCCCCCGGGGTGACGGAGAGGCTGAAGTCCCGTACGGCGAGGTGGCCGTTCTCCTCGTACGCGAACCCGACGTTGTCGAAGGTCACCGCGCCGCGCAGCGAGGTGACCTCGGACTTGCCCTCGTTGTCCTCCAGCTCGGGCTCCTGGAGCACCTCGCCGACGGAACGGACCGACTCCAGGCCCTTGGTGATGACCGGGGCCAGGCCCGCCAACGTGGTCGTGGAGTTGGTGAGGGTGGTCAGGAAGGCGCTCAGCATGACGACGTCACCGGCGGTCACGCCCCACACTCCGTAGTACGAGATCAGCGCCGCGCCGGCGAGGACGAGCACGCCGACGACGTTCAGTACGACCCAGGCGAGCGAGCCGAAGCGGCCGTTGACGAGGTCGAGGCGCATGCCGGAGGTCAGCAGCCGGTGCAGGGTGCCGTCCATGCGGCGCAGCGCCTTGCCCTCCAGTCCGTGGGCGCGGGTCACCGGGATGAGGCGGGTCATCTCCGTCACCCGGGAGGACAGGGTCTCCACCTCGTGGCGGAAGTGCTCGTTGTGGGTGCGCAGACGGGCCCGGAGGCGGGCGACGACGAGTGCGGCGGCGGGCACGACGACGAGGAAGACGGGCACGAACTGCGGTGTGCGGATCGCGATGATGACGAGGCCGCCGACGAGCACGGTGCCCGCGCCGAGCCCCGTCTCCGCGGTCTGCTGCACCATCTGCTCGACGGTCTCCACATCGCGCACGACCTTGGCCTGGAGCACGCCGGCGCTGACGCGCGAGTGGTAGCCGATGGAAAGCTGCTGCATACGGGTGCACAGCGCGGAGCGCAGCCCGGTGCCCATCCGGCGCACGCTGCCGTACAGCAGGCGGACGTACAGCACGTGCAGGGGGTAGTTGACCAGCAGGATGAGCATGATGACGCCGGTGCTCAGCCAGAGCCTGCTGATCGGCTGGTGCTGGACGACGGTGTCGATGATGGACGCGGTGATCAGCGGCAGCAGCCAGACCGGGCTGTGCTTGACGGTGAACACGCCGACCGCGGCCGCGAGGCGGTGGCGGTCGGCGCGGAAGAGGTAGGCGAGGGTGCGTACGGGGTGTTCGCCGCGGTAGCGGTGGTCGAGCGGTCTCTCGTGTGACGACGCCATCGGCGTTGTCCTTCCCAGGGTTCCGGATGAGATGCAGACACCTGCATGGCAAGCGCTTTCCTACCTCGTCCCCGAGGGGAGTACAAGCGCATTCCGGAACGGATCCCGGGGGGTGGTGATTCAGTGACGACGCCGCTGAATCTCTGTGTCTCTGTGGCTGAGACCGGCCGCCCGACCGCTTGCATGGCCTCCTGGTCGGTGTGAAACGCTCACCCTCGGCCGACGGGCTGAACGACGTCCGGCGATCGTCGGCACAGCTCGGCACGCTCGGTACAGCTCGGCACAGTGAGAGGCGGCGGCATGCGCATCGGACTGCTCGGTACCGGCCCGTGGGCTCGGATGGCTCATGCTCCCGCCCTGAGCCGGCACGGCGGACTGGACTTCGTGGGCGTGTGGGGCCGCCGTACGGCCCCCACCAAGGAGTTGGCCGACAACTACGGCGTGCGCGCCTACGACGAGGTCGACGCGTTGCTCGCCGACGTGGACGCGGTGGCCGTGGCGCTGCCTCCTGCCGTCCAGGCCGACTTGGCGGTGCGGGCCGCGCGGGCGGGCCGCCATCTGCTGCTCGACAAGCCGCTCGCGCCGACGGTGGAGCAGGCCCGGGCGGTCGCCGGGGCCGTCGAGGAGGCCGGTGTGGCCTCGGTCGTCTTCTTCACCGCCCGTTTCCAGCCGGAGACCGAGGCGTGGATCAACGAACAGGCCGCGGTGGAGGGCTGGTTCACGGGGCGGGCGGAGTGGCTCGGCGCGGTGTTCAGCGAGGACGCCAACCCGTTCGCCACGCCGTGGCGGCGGGAGAAGGGCGCCCTGTGGGACGTGGGTCCGCACGCGCTGTCGGTGCTGCTGCCGATCCTGGGCGACGCGAGGCGCGTGACGGCGGCCGCGTCCGGCCCCGGCGACACGGTCCACCTGGTCCTCGACCACCTCGGCGGCGCGTCGAGCACCCTGGCCCTCAGCCTCACGGCACCGCCCGCCGCTGCGGGGGCCGCGGTGGAGCTGCGGGGCTCGGCCGGGGTGACGCAGCTGCCTCAGAGCACCGACAGCGCGGTGTCCGCCCTGGCCCGGGCCGCGGACGCCCTGCTGGCGGCCTCCCGTACAGGTCGGCCGCATGCGTGCGACGCGGCGTTCGGTCTGCGGGTCACCGAGATTCTGGCGACGGCCGAAGCGCTGTTGGACGGCGGCGCCTGACGCGGGCCTGGGTCGGGCCTGGGTGGGGCCTGGGTGGGGCCTCGTTGGGGCCTGGTTGGGGCGGACCTGCCCCGGTCCTAGAGGTTTGGGGCGGACCTGCCCCGCTCCTAGAGGTTGTAGCCGCCCGACACCTCGATGTTCTGCGCGGTGACCCAGCGGCTCTCGTCGGAGACCAGGCTGGCGATCATCGCGCCGATGTCGTCGGGTTCCCCGACCCTGCCGAGCGCGGTTTTCGCGGCTAGGGCCGGGATCACCTCGGGGAACCGGGTGAAGGCGTCGCCGCCGAGCCGGGTGCGGGTCGCGCCGGGTGAGACGGCGTTGACGCGGATGCCGCGCGGGCTGAACTCCTTGGCCATGTACCGGGTCAGCACGTCCAGGCCGCCCTTCATCGACGCGTAGGCCGAGTAGCCGGGCTCGGCTCCGGTCGTCGTCGAGTTGCTGCTGGTGTTGACGATCGCCCCGCCGTCGGCCATCAGCGGCAGCAGCTTCTGCGTCAGGAAGTAAGGCCCCTTGAGCAGGACCCGCGTGAGCTTGTCGAACGTCCCTTCGGTCATGTCCTCGATCAGCGCGGAGTGCGCGAAACCGGCGTTGTTCACCAGGTGGTCGAAGGTGTCGCGCTGCCAGGTGTCGCGCAGCACACCGGCCACGGTGTCGCGGAAGTCCGTGAAGGTGCCACTCTCGCCGACGTCCAGCGGCAGTGCGACGGCCGTACCGCCCTCCTTCTCGATGGCAGCGACGGTGTCCTTCGCTCCTTGAGGGTTGCTGCTGTAGGTCAGGATGACCCCGGTCCCGCGCTGGGCGATCTCGATCGCGGCGCTCTGTCCGATGCCGGAGCTGGCTCCGGTGACGATGGCGACCTTCATGACGTCCCTCCCAGGAACAGTCGGCGGTGGAGGAGCGCTGTGATGCCATTCAACCGATCTGACCTGCGGAAACGTTAGAACGATGCTCGCTCGTGCTTGCACGATCCTCTCGGGCTGGGGAGCCTTCGCCCGCGTTGGTGCTGCAATGGAGGCATGCACCTGGAAGAGCTCCGGACGTTGCTGGCCCGGCATGCCCGGCCCGACTGGACCACCGCCGTCGAAGGCGTCCTCATCTCCAGGGTCGACCGCCCGGACCCACCGGCGCCGTCCATGTCGGGCACGGTGCTGGCGGTCATCGCCCAGGGCGCCAAACGGCTCGCCCTGGGCGACCGGGTCTACGAGTACGGCCCCGGGCAGATCACACCGCCGACCAGCTTGCCACCCGCCACTGACAGACGGCCCGGCCCGCAGTCGGGCCGGGTCGTCTCCACGACCTACTGGCTACGCCGACTTCGGCGCGCGGAAGTTGATGCGCTCGCTCACGACGGGGAAGCCCGCCTTGGCGAAGTTCGCGGCCATGGGGAAGTTGCCCTGGTCCGTGGCGCCGCTGATGAACTCCGCGCCCTGCTCGGCGAGGAGGTGGGTGCACTCGGCCAGGAGGTCGTAGGCGTAGCCGTGGCCGCGCTGTTCCGGGACGACTCCGATGAAGCCGATGGTCGGGCCGGAGGGGTTGTGGGCCGGGATGTGGATGCCGGCCAGGTCGCCCTCCGGCGTGTGCGCGACCTGCCACCACTCGCGTGGCGAGGGGCACCAGTGGAAGAAGTCCAGCTCCTCCTGGGCGGCTTGGTCGAGGCCGCCCTCCTCGATGGCCCGCAGGGCGTGGGCGTCCAGGGTGGCGGAGTGGACGCGGCGCAGCGCGTCGAAGAAGACCGCGTCGTCGGGTTCGGGGCTGAAGCGCAGGCGTCCGGGGCGTTCGGGCAGGCCGAGTTCCGGGGTCCAGCGGTAGAGGAAGCGTTCCACCAGGATTTCGTAGCCGGCCGCGCGGGCGGCGTTGAAGCGGGCGTCGGCGGCGGCCTTCAGGCCGGGTTCGTCCCGCCAGCCGCCGGGCAGGTTGATCTCGAGTTCGACCTGCCAGGGGGCGGAGCGCAGGAGTTCGGCGCCGGCCTCCTCCTCGCCCTCGGCCACGTCGAACCAGTTGATGTTGACGGGCTCGGAGTCGTCGGGGCCGCCCCACCAGGCGCCGCGAGCGACGACCGTGCCGTCGCGCAGGGCGACGCGCTTCCAGTCGGGGCGGAACCGGGTCCGGCGGTGGCCCGCACGGGCGCCGAGCGGGTCGGGGTGGGCGTCGAAGAGATGGGCGTCGCTCGGGGAGAGCACGCGGATGACCGGATCGGTCACGGATTCCTCCGGGATGAGGGCTGTGAGGAGCGCTCCCGGTCAGATCTGACGCGACACGCCGGGGCAACGGGAAGAGGAGCGCTGGACTGGGGTGAACCGCACGGCACTCGCCTCCTTCCGTCCGTCTCAGGGCGTGGAGCCACACCGTACGCGATCTTCGTCAGAGGCGTCCACGGGTTTTTCGCAGGTCCTGAGCGGGTTCCTGTGGATGTCAGAGAGCGCTCTCAAGAGCCGGAGTGACTTAAGCGGCCTTAGGGGAGGGTTAAGCCGTCGCGGTCATTCCGTGCCCCTTCAAGTTCCCGCAGCTGAAGGGAGTTTGGACTTGGTGCAGACCCATTGGCCCCTACGGAGGTGGTGCGTACCATCGGGGCCCATCGGTGGCTGTGACGCCGGGTTCGAGAGCGCTCTCAGAGCCGTGATCGGCGTCACCGCCGCTGCTGCCCAGTCCCCCCACACACCAAGTACTCGGGAGACCCCACATGCACATGACTTCCCGCCATCAGCGCCAGCTCGGTCGACGCAGGCTCCTCCTCGCCCTCGGCGGCACGGCGGTGGCCGTTCCCGCCGCGGCCGCCGTGGCCCCGTACGCCCTCGCGGGCACGCCCGAGGACGGCGACACCCGTGCCGCGGCGGCGGCCGCGCTGCCGCTGACGATCGTCAACGACAGCGGTTCCTTCGGCAACGCGAACGTCCACGTCTACATCGTCGGCAACCAGGACGGCCGCCAGGTACGCGTCACGCCCGACGGCACCCTCGCGCCGATCGCCCTGTCGGACAACGGACCCGACGGCTTCACCGACTACGCGATCAGCCTGGCCGGCAGTGGCGAGACCCGGCTGTCGCTGCCGCAGATGTCCGGCCGGATCTATGTGTCGCTCGGCGAGAAGCTCAGGTTCAAGGCCGTCACCGACGGCAACGGCAACGCCGCCCTCCAGTACCCGGCGGGCTGGGTGACGTCGGACCCCAACTACCCGGTGCTGCACGATTGTGCCGAGTTCACGTACAACGCGGCCGGCATGTTCTGCAACACCACCATGGTCGACATGTTCAGCGTGCCGCTGAGCATCCGGCTGACCGGCGCCAAGGACCAGACCGCGGGCAGGCTGCGGGCCGGTGGGCGGGCGGCCGCGTTCGCGGCGGTCCGGCAGGTCGCGGAGTTCGCGCGGCTCGTCGTGGACGACACGCGCGTGATCGCCCCGGGACACGGCCTGGACGCGGGACTGTTCGCCAAGGACTACTTCGCGCCGTACATCGACGAGGTGTGGAGCACGTACACCGGGCGGGACCTGAGCGTCACCACCAACGCGGGGACGTTCACCGGGCGGGTGCGCGGTGAGCGGTTCACCTTCGACGGGCCCGCGCAGGTGTCCTTCGCCAAGCCGTCGACCCGGGACGTGCTGTTCTGCGACGGGAATCTCGCCGCCCCCAACGACGGCACGACCGGCCCCGTCGCCGCGATCCTCGGCGCCGGCTTCAACCGTTCGACGCTGATCGGCCATCCCGCCCAGCCGACGACCGACGCCGCCACCTTCTACCGGACCGGCCTGACCAACCACTACGCCAAGGCCATGCACGCGGCCACCGAGGACGGCAAGGCGTACGGCTTCGCCTTCGACGACGTGGCCGACTTCGCCTCGTACATCCAGGACACGGCACCCACGGGGATCCGGCTGACGCTCACGCCGTTCGAGAACTGACCCCGCACGCTTCGAGGCCTGGGACGGGCGGTTTCGCCGCGGGCCGGAGAGGTACTCCGGGTGTCCAGGGGCCGGCAGGTGTTCAGCGGGCTTTCGGCGCCTCCGGATGCAGGGTCCGCTCCGGCGTTGAATGGTGTTAACAGACCCGATGACCGCACCGGGCCCGAAGGAAGTCACCCGGATCCGAGGAGCAGAGATGATGCCGACGTCCCAGCCCGAAGCGTCCGGGCCGTCCGGGGATCGCGTGACCCCGGACGACCTGCTCCACGCCCGCACCGGCACCGATGTGTCGCCCGAGGACATAGTGCTTGCCTCAGGCAAGGACCTCACCCCCCGCAATCTGGAATGGGCCAAGCGCAAGCTGGCGGACGAGGGCCCCTCCGCCCTCGACAAGCTGCTGCCCTAGCCCAGCCCGGCCTCACCGTCCGGAATCCGCGCGAGTCGACCCCGGGTGCGTGTCGGCACCCGGGGCGGCCGTCTGCGCGTCCAGGCACAGCACCGGCACCCGCTGTACGAGGTTGTTGGCGAAGCCTCCGCGGTTCCACCGCGGCTCCAGGGGCTGCGTCCGGCCCTCGGCGTCGGTCGCCCGGGCGCTCAGCACGTACTCGCCGGGCAGCGCCGTCCAGCTGTGCCGCCACCGGCGCCACGCCCACCGGTGCCCGCCGTCCGGATCCAGCCCGGCCTCCTGCCAGGAGCGCCCCGCGTCGGTGCTGACCTCGACACGCGTCACCGGAGCCCCTCCTGACCAGGCGCGTCCCTCCAGGGGCACCGGGCCGGGCCGGACCACCCGGGTCCGGGACATGAAGTCGGGGAAGCCCGGCGGGACGAGCAGGGCGCGGGGGGCGATGCGGGTGACCGGCTCGCCCTCGTCCTCGGGCTCCTGGCGCAGCCGGTACGCCACGGCCTGCTGGAACCCCCGGAACGGCTCCTCGGCGACGGCGATGTCGCGCAGCCACTTCACGTGCGCCATGCCGTACCAGCCGGGCACGACCAGCCGGAGCGGCCGGCCGTGCTGCGGGGGCAGCGGGGCGCCGTTCATCGCGTACGCCACCAGCACCTCGGGGTCGTCGCCTGTGGCCACTTCCACGGGGAGCGCGCGCCGGTAGTCCTGCTGGACACCGCGTTCGACCCCGTGGTCGGCGCCGGTGAAGACGACGTCGACCGCGTCCGTTCCGACTCCGGCCTCGGCGAGCAGCAGCCGTAGCGGTACGCCCGTCCACTCGGCGGTCCCGACGGCCTCGACGAGCCAGGGCTGGCTGACCGGCCGGGGCGTCAGCAGGGCCCGGCCGTTGCCCGCGCACTCCAGCGTGACCCTGGTGGTGACCTGCGGGAACGCCCTCAGGTCGGCCAGGTCGAGACGGAGCGGTCGGCGGACGTGGCCGCCGAGGGTCAGGCGCCAGGGGGTGTCGTCGGGGACGTACGGGATGTCGTAGTGGGTCAGGACGTAGTGCAGTCCGGGCGGGGTGAGGTCGTGGCGCAGGGCTTCGAGCGGCAGGCCGTGGTTGCGGGTCGCGAGCGCCAGTTCGTCCCGGCCGATGCCCTCGTCCGGGGCGGCCAGCCGGGCCGGTGCGCTCGTGTCGAGGAGTCGATGCCGATGCCCCATACCAGCATTATCGACCCATATGCACGGCACCGCGCCGGGCCGTCGCGACCTCCTCGACGACAGGCACAACTTCCGCTCGCGCTGCGGCACTTCACCCGGGCGATGGTTGCCGGCTCACCCTTTCGGAAGGGGGCGCGCGGCTGTCAGACTCCTGAAGGTGCCCGACTTCGACATGCTCGTCATCGGATCCGGTCCGGGTGGCCAGAAGGCCGCCATCGCCGCGGCCAAGCTGGGCCGCCGGGTCGCCGTCGTCGACCGCCCCGACATGGTGGGCGGCGTCTCCATCCACACCGGGACCATCCCCTCCAAGACCCTGCGCGAGGCGGTGCTGTACCTGACCGGCCTCACCCAGCGCGATCTGTACGGGCAGAGCTACCGGCTCAAGGAGGACATCACCGTCGCCGACCTGACCGCCCGCACCCAGCACGTGGTCGGCCGTGAGGTGGACGTCATCCGCAGCCAGCTCTCCCGCAACCACGTCAACCTGTACGCCGGGACGGGCCGCTTCGTCGATCCGCACACGGTCGCGTTGCGCGAGGTCACCGGCCATGAGCGGCTTCTGACCGCCGAGCACGTCGTCATCGCCACCGGCACCCGGCCCGCGCGGCCCGGCAGTGTTGAGTTCGACGGGCGGACGATCATCGACTCCGACACCGTCCTGGCGCTGGACCGGGTGCCGCGCTCCATGGTCATCGTCGGTGCCGGGGTCATCGGCATGGAGTACGCCTCGATGTTCGCCGCGCTCGGCAGCAGGATCACCGTGGTCGAGAAGCGCGCCGGGATGCTCGACATGTGCGACGTCGAGGTGATCGAGTCGCTCAAGTACCACCTGCGGGACCTCGCCGTGACGTTCCGCTTCGGGGAGACGGTCGCGGCGGTCGAACAGCACCCCCGGAGCACGCTGACCATCCTGGAGAGCGGCAAGAAGATCCCGGCCGAGGCGGTGATGTACTCGGCGGGCCGGCAGGGGCTCACCGACGAGCTGGACCTGGACCGGGCCGGGCTCACGGCGGACGCGCGCGGGCGGATCACGGTCGACGAGCACTACCGCACCGAGGTACCGCACATCTACGCCGTCGGCGACGTCATCGGCTTCCCGGCGCTGGCCGCGACGTCGATGGAGCAGGGCCGGGCGGCGGCGTACCACGCCTTCGGGGAGCCCGTCGGCCGGATGCACAACCTCCAGCCGATCGGCATCTACACCATCCCGGAGATCAGTTTCGTGGGCCGGACCGAGGACCAGCTCACCGAGGACCGGGTGCCCTTCGAGGTGGGCATCTCCCGCTATCGCGAGCTGGCCCGCGGGCAGATCATCGGTGACTCGCACGGCATGCTGAAGCTGCTGGTCTCGCCGCAGGACCGCACGCTGCTCGGGGTGCACTGCTTCGGTACGGGGGCGACGGAGCTCATCCACATCGGGCAGTCGGTGATGGGGTGCGGCGGAACGGTCGACTATCTGGTCGACGCCGTCTTCAACTACCCGACGCTGGCGGAGTCCTACAAGGTCGCGGCGCTCGACGCCACGAACAGGCTGCGGCAGATCGACCGGCTGGGAGACTGAAAGGGGCGAAGCCCCCTTTCAGGGGCGCGGGGCTGTATCGATGTGCGGCTCCGCCGCGTGGGCGCGACCAGCCACACACGGCCGGCACCCGCCAGACGGGAGCAACCCCTACGGCGCCCCGCGCTCCGGCGACTCCACCACATGCACAGCCGCCTCCTCCGCACCGGCCGCCCCGCCATCGACACCGACATCGGAGGCGACCTCATCCTTCGTGGTGTCGGAATGAGCGCCCTCGTCGGGGGCGACCAGGCGACCCGCCCGCTCCGCGCCCGCCTGGGGATCGACGGGCTCGCCCTCGCCGCCCGGCAGGTCGCCGACGTCGTCGCCGGCGGGCTCGGTCACGTCGGGGACCTCCTGCGCCAGCCGTTCGTCGAGGGTCTCGCCGGCGTGCTGTTCGGCGGCCGTGGTGCCGTGCTTGGTCACGCCGAGCGGCTTCTCCGGCGGGGAGTAGCCCTCGTCGAGGGTGTCGTCGTAGGTCCGCTCGTCCACGGCGTCCTGAAGGTCGAGCGGTGCCGCGTCCTGCTGTTCCTCGTTGCTTCCGGTGGGCTGGTACGCGTCGTCGGCCATCGGCTCTGCGGGCGTGTGTTCGGTGCCCATGACTGCCTCCCTCGCTCGCGCGGTCGGCTGATTGCGGTGCTGCATGTCCTGAACCGCGTTTCCCGTTGCGCGTGGTCCAACCCCGCAAGATCGCACGGCTCTTGAAGCATCAAAGGGTGTGGCTATCATCACCTGCACACACGGTGTGACTGCACGGCAACGCAACGGCGTACAGTGTCCGCCACCCGTTCCGCTCCGCCGCCCCTGACCCGAGGTCATCCCTCCCCGGTTTCGTGGCGTTGTTTCACCCCCCACCCCCCTTACGTCGTCGGGCCCGTCCGCCCGCACGTCGTGCAAGACGGAAAGCAGCGCATCCATGAGCAACAACAGGGGCAGAGGGCTGCAGGCCAACGCCCTCGGTACGTTCGACACGGTGGTGATGGCGGTCGCGGGCAGCGCCCCCGCGTACTCGATCGCCGCGACCACGGCGGTGCTCGTCTCGGCGGTCGGACTGGCCAGTCCGGCCGCGTTGCTGTACTGCGCGATACCGATGCTGGGCATCGCGCTGGCCTTCAGCTACCTCAGCCGGATCGACGTGAACGCGGGCGCCAGTTACTCCTGGGTGGGACGTACGCTGCATCCCTTTCTGGGGTTCATCAGCGGCTGGGCGCTGGTGATCTCGGCGACCATCTTCATGGTGGCGGGTTCACTGCCGGCCGGGTCGATGACGCTGGCCCTCTTCGACGAGGAACTCGCCGACAGCACCGCGCTGTCGACGCTGGTCGGCGCCGGCTGGTTCCTGATCATGCTGGCGGTGGTGCTGGGCGGCGCGCGGCTCACGGTGCGGGCGCAGCTGGTGATGTCCGGTGTGGAGCTGGCGATACTGGCCCTGTTCGCCGTCCTCGCCCTTCTCCACGCCGACAACGCCCGGGCGTTCGACTGGTCCTGGCTCGGCTTCGGGCACTTCGACGGGGTGTCGGGGTTCGCGTCGGGGGCGCTGATCGCGGCGTTCTACTACTGGGGCTGGGACGTGACCAGCAACCTCAGTGAGGAGACCCGCAACAGCCGTCGTACGACCGGCCTCGCGGGGCTCATCGGGGTGGGCATCGTGTTCCTCCTCTTCGAGGTGTTCACGATCGCGGTGAACGTCATCCTGTCCGCGCGGCAGATCCAGGACAACGACGCCAACGTGCTGGCCGTGCTCGGCGAGGAGGTCTGGCCGGGCTGGGGCGGCAAGTTGCTGGTCGTGGCGGTGATGCTGTCCACGATCGCCACCCTGGAGACCACGCTCATCCAGGTCACGCGTTCGCTGTTCGCGATGGGCCGGGACCGTACGATGCCGTCCGCGCTGGGCCGGGTGCACCGCCGTTGGAACACGCCCTGGGTGGCCGTCGCGGTGGTCGGAGTGGTGGCGCTGGCGATGTTCATCGCCTCCAACCTCCTGGGCACGGTGGGCGACATCCTCTCCGACGCCATCTCGGCGATGGGGCTCCAGATCGCCGTGTACTACGGGCTGACGGGGCTCGCGGTGGTCGTCGCCTACCGCAGGATGCTGCTGAAGTCGGTGGGCAACTTCGTGTTCGGCGGCCTGTGGCCGTTGTTCGGGGCCCTGTTCATGTTCTGGATCTTCGTCGAGTCGCTGGGCGAGCTGAGCGCCTCCGCCATCGCGATCGGCGTGGGCGGTCTCGCGGCCGGGCTGATCCCGATGCTCTGGTACTGGCGGCAGGGCAGCGACTACTACCGGCCGGCCAAGCTGGACGCCGCGCGAACCGTGGAGGCGGACTACGTGCCGGCCGGTGCGGGCGGCAGCGACTCCCTTGTCCACGAGGGTCTTCCCACCGACTTCTGAGGGAGTCCTCGATGGCGAAAGACCGCTTCGCTCCCGACTTCGACCCCGACTGCGGTGACGCCGCGCTGACCCGCGCCCGGCAGGACATCGTCATCGGCCGCTGGCAGGGGCTGCGGGAGCTGCTGCGGGTCACCGGTCCGAACTGGCTGGCCCGCGGCCACCGGACCCGGCTGCTCGCCCAGGCCTGTGCGAGCAGTTCGACGTCGGAGTCGTGGCTGGCCGCCGAGCCGCACAGCGCCGACGCGCTGGTGCTGCGGGCGGCGACGGAGACGGCCCGGGCGTTCAACCTGGCGATCACCGCGGGCCGGGGTGTACCGATCGACCGGCAGCGCATCGACAGCGCGGTGCTGTCGTGCCTCGGGGCCGCCGACGCCTACCCGGACGACCCGACCCCGTGGATCTCGCTGATCTCCGTCGCCCGGCTGTATCCGTCGGGCGTACGGCGACAGGAACTGGCCCGCTGGTGGGACGAGTTGCACCAGCGCGACCCGTACAGCGTCGAGGGACATCTCCAGGTGCTGCACTACTACTCGGCGCGCTGGCACGGCACCCACGGTCTGATGTACGACTTCGCCCGCGACGCGGCCGGGGTAGCACCGTCCGGCTGTCCGCTGCCGGTGCTCGTGCAGTACGCGCGGGTCGAGGAGTTCCGCTACGCGCTGGACGCGGCCAGGGGCCGGCACGCCTCGATGGGGCTGGGGCAGCACTGGAGCAATGACGGCGCCGTCAGCGACGTCCGCCGCACCTGGGAGCGCTGGATCACCGGCCGTACGGACGACGGCTTCGCCCCCGGCGAGCTGCGCGACGTCAACCACCTGGCGCACGCGGCCTGTTACGCGGGGGCCCACGACATCGCCGCGGCGCTGTTCCGGATGCTGGAACGCCGGGCCACACGGGCTCCGTGGGCCTACACCGGCGATCCGGACAAGCAGTTCATCAGGTGGCGCAAGGAGGTGGGGGTGCGCGGCTGATCACGGCATGGCGTTCGGCCCGTCCGGCCGGCCGAGGCGCTGTGCGACCATCTCGCGGCTCAGTTCCCCGGTCTCCGACTCGGGCAGCCGCTCGAATCCGTCCTCGGTGATGACCGAAACGGTCGGGAAGATACGGCGGTTGAGGTCCGGTCCGCCGGTCGCCGAGTCGTCGTCGGCCGCGTCGTACAGCGCGTGCAGCGCGGCCAGCGCCGCCTCGTGCCGGGACATCCCCGCGCGGAACAGCTTCTTGAGGGCGCCGCGGGCGTACGGCGAGCCGGAACCCTCGGCGTGGAAGTCGTACTTCTCGTAGGGTCCGCCGGTGATCTCGAAGTCGAAGATGCGTCCGCGTGCGCCCTCGGGTGCCTTGGCGTCGTAGCCGGCGAGGAGCGGTACGACGGCGAGGCCCTGCATGGCCTGGCCGAGGTTCTGGCGGATCATGCCGGCCAAACGGTTCGCCTTCGCCTTGAGGGTCATCGGGATGCCCTCGATCTTCTCGAAGTGCTTCAGCTCGACCTGGTACAGCTTCACCATGTCCAGCGCTAGTCCGACGGTGCCCGCGAAGGCGACGGCGGTGTAGTCGTCCGCGGGGTGGACCTTCTCCAGGTCGCGCTGGGCGATGAGGTTGCCCATGGTGGCCCTGCGGTCGCCGGCGATCAGTACGCCGTCGCGGTAGGTGAGGGCCAGGACCGTGGTGCCGTGCGGGAAGCGGTCGGGGGCCGCGCGGACGCCGTCGGGAAAGGGGCGGCGCATGGGCAGCAGGCCCGGCCGGTGTGCCGTCAGGAACTCGGTGAAGGACGAGGATCCCGGAGTGAGGAACTCCTCCCCCAACCGCCCGTCGTGCTCACTGCTCGTCATGGCGCTCCCCCTCCTGCGTCCGGCCGACAACCGGACTCCTACCTGAACCGGGCGACCGGGAAACGCCTTTCACGCTCACAGCGCCCCGCGCCGGACGAGGATCCCGAGCACGACCAGTCCGGGAGCCAGCGGCAGCCACACCGTCAGCAGCCGGTAGCCGAGCACGGCGGAGGCGGCGCCCGTGGCCGGTGCGCCGGCCGTGGTGAGCGCGAACACCAGGACGGCGTCGAGGGAGCCGAGGCCTCCCGGGGTGGGCAGCAGGGCGGCCGCGGTGCTCGCGGCGAGGTAGAGCAGGGCGACCCGGGCCGGCGGCAGGGGCAGGGCGACCGCCCGGGTGACGGCGATCAGCACGGCGCAGTGCAGCGTCACGAAGGCCAGCGATCCGCCCCACAGGGCGGCGGCCCGGGCGGGTCGCGCGTGGAGGGCTCCGACATACGTCCGTACGGCCATCAGAGCCCGTCGGCACCAGACCCGCAGCGGGCCGGTGACCAGCACGATCGCGCCGGCGGCCAGCGCGCACGAGGCGAGCAGGAAGCCCCCGCCGATCTGCGGGACGTGCAGGATTCCGGGGCAGGCGGCGAAGAGTACGGCGAGCAGGGCGCCGCGTACGAGCGCGCCGGCCGTGCCCTTGACCACGACCGCGGTGGCGGCGTCGGCGATCGGTATGCCGCAGCGCATGAGGAAGCGCAGGTTCACCGTGCCGGCGCCGAGACCCACGGGCAGCACGTGGTTGGCGGCGGAGCCGGCGAACTGCCCGGCCACGAGCCGCCCGGGTGACAGACGGCAGGGCACCGCGCCCTGTTGGGCGAGCGCCGAGCAGGGCCAGGTGGCGAGGGTGGCCAGGGCGGCCGCGAGCAGCCAGCCCCGGTCGGCGACGGTGAGCCGCACCGCGCCCGTCTCCAGCACCGGCCAGTGCCGCCGGGCCAGGCAGAGCACGGCTGTCAGGACGACGAGGGTGAGCGCGGCATGCCAGTACGCGCGTCGGCGCCGGGGTGCGTCGAGGAGGTGCTCCGACGTCATTGCGGTCCGCCCGCGCCCGGCGCCGGGGCGACGCGGACCTCCAGGCCGTCGAGGCGGTGGAGTTCCCAGTCGCGGGCGTACCGGGGCGGTGTGGCGCCGGGATCGCTGAGGGCGCCGACCGGGATCCGGCGGGCGGTGCGCAGGATGTCGGCCTTGGTGGTGTTGGCGTTGTGGCCGCTGACCGCCCCGGAGTCACAGCCGGTGTAGTAGCCGACCGGGATGGCCTCGTGCCCGGTCAGCAGGCAGGGCGGGCGCACGCCGAGGCGGTGGAGGGCGGCGGCGGAGCGGGACCAGGCCTCGCGGCCCGCGGTGGTGCGGTCCACGGTGCGGTCCAGGACGACGTACTGCACGGCCAGGTGTCCGGCCAGGCCGAGCGCGATCACGGCGGCCGGCACCGGGCGCCAGCGGCCGTTCGGCCTGGTGGCCAGGTGGAGCAGCGCGTCCGCGACGGGGATGGAAAGCAGCGCGTAGGCGGGCAGAAGGAAGCGGGGCGCCGCGTATCCGATCATGAACAGGTACGGGAAGGCGGCCGTGGCGGCGCAGGCCAGGGTGACCAGGGTGCGGGTGGTGCGGCCGGCGAGGACCGCGACCGCCAGTCCGCAGACGGCGAGCAGCGGGAGCATGAACCACCAGGCGTAGACGACCGGGGTGGGCATCTCCCCGTCGCAGGGCCGGCACAGGGCGTTGCCGACCAGGCTGCGCAGTTGGTCGTCGACGGCGAAGTTCCAGCCCAAATCGCCCTGGATGCGGGAGGCCTGGTTCAGCCGCTCGCGCAGTCCGCCGTAGCTGACGAACGCCTCGACGACCCACTGGAGGCCACCGGCCACCAGGCCCGCGGCGAGGACGCCCGCGAGCCGCCAGTGCCGTACCGCCACCGCGAGCACGAGCAGCGGCAGTGCCACCCAGACGGCGTCGGTGGGCCGCATCCAGGCCATGAGCGCGGCGCCCGCCAGGACACCCCACAGGGCCCGTCGGTCGAAGCGGTCCACGCGCGCCCGCAGGAAGCAGGCGACGCAGACCAGGGCGCCGAAGGCGACCCACAGGTTGGGCATGGCCTGCGGGCCGTAGAAGAGGGTCACCCACAGGGTGGCGAAGAGGGCTGCCGCGCCGGCCAGGACGCGTGGCGGGAACAGTCCGCGCCAGGCGCGCAGGGCCAGGTACAGGCCGAGTCCGGACAGGACGGCGAGGTAGACGCGCAGCAGCGGTGTGGAGGACGACCAGGAGGCGACGGGCCACACCAGCAGCGGGACGCCACGCGCGCGTGGTGCGCTGAAGAACGCGGCCGGAGCGTCGCCGCCGACCTGGCTCACGTACACGACCTCGTCCCAGCCGAGGCCGATCGAAGGCCCTACGAGCAGGAGTTGGGCGAGCGTGAAGGCGCCGGCCACCGCCGCGAGCTGGCCCCGGCCGGGTGCCTGCCACGACGACCGTCCGGACAGGAACGCCTCGTCGCGCCGGCCCATGCTCACGACCATGGGCTTCGTGCCGTGCGCCATCGTCCGCCCCTCCCGGGAACCAGGAAACCGATGAAAAGATCGAAAACACGGACAAGCTAACCCGCATGGGACAGGCGTGCAGTGTGATGTTCGGCCAGGTGCCTGAGCGGGGGGGGTGACACACTCTGGTGTGTGGCCCTGACCTTCGACGATCTCCTCGCCCGCGCCCGGTCCCTCCCCCGCGACGGCCGTCGTGCCGTCCTCGGTGTCGCCGGCAGCCCCGGCGCGGGCAAGACGACGCTCGCCGAGCATCTGGTGCGGGAGCTGAACGGTCGCGGGGACCCTTGGGTCGCGCATGTGCCCATGGACGGCTTCCATCTGGCCGACGTCGAGCTGGACCGGCTCGGACGCCGGGACCGCAAGGGCGCGCCGGACACCTTCGACGCGGCGGGGTACGCGGCGCTGCTGCGGCGTCTGCGCGAGGAGGCCGACGGCGACATCGTGTACGCGCCCGGTTTCGAGCGGGTGCTGGAGCAGCCGATCGCCGGGGCCGTTCCGGTGGAGCCGGCCGCCCGGCTGGTGGTGACCGAGGGGAACTACCTGTTGCTGGACACGGGGGCGTGGGCCCGGGTGCGGCCGCAGCTGGACGAGGTGTGGTTCTGCGAGGCCGACGAGGCGGAGCGGGTCCGTCGCCTGATCGCCCGTCACGAGGAGTTCGGCAAGGCGCGCGACCAGGCGGTGGCCTGGGTGCTGGGCTCCGACCAGCGCAACGCCGACCTGGTCGCCGCGACCCGGGACCGGGCCGACCTGGTGGTGCCGGCCACGGCCCTGCTGAGCAGAGAGCGCCTATGACGCCTTGAGCGCGAGCTCCGGCTCCCCGTGTGCGTCGCCCGCCGTCTCGCCGAGCACGGCGGTGAAGGCCTCGGTGCGGACCTTCAGCCGCGCACCGTCGCGTTCGACGGTCAGTGCGCCGAACGGCCCCAACTCCCCGTAGCGTACGGCGAAGACGTGCAGGTCCTCCGGGCCGCCGGGGGCCGGTTCGGCCTCCAGTGCCGTCGAGCCGACCAGGTGCAGCCAGCCCTCGTCGGGGTTGCCGTAGCCGCGCGGGTCGGCCGCCAGGGCGAAGGCCGCCTCCTCCTGGGTCCGGTCCGCGCGGGCGTCGAAGTGGTCCACGCCGTCCGACTCGGGGTGCGTCAGCCGCAGTGCGCCGGCCGACGTGACCTCGCCCTGCGCCGTCCTGCGCACACGGTCGCCGTCGTCGGCGGCGTAAGGCAGCCCGGCGAGCAGGTACGGCGTGCCGGGGAGCCGTTCCACCGCGACGGTCAGCCACAGGCGGGTGCCGTCGGTGACGTACAGGGACCGCACATGGCGCAGGACGTGGTCGCGGCCGACGACCGGCTTGGTGACCAGCTTGGCCGTCAGGCCGTCGGCGCGGACGTCCCGGACGCGTACCTCGCCCATCGGGCGGCAGAACAGGAAGCCGTCCGTCACCGGGCCGAAGCCGTGCTGCCGGTTCACCGCCGCCGGGAGGTAGTACGTGCCGGCCGCCTCGACCAGCGACGGGGTCATACGGTCGTCGAAGGCCACCGAGACCGTGCCCGCCCGCAGTTGGTGGCGGGCCGGGAGCGGCGAGGGGCTCCGGTGCCAGCGGGTGGTGTCCTGGGTCTGCCAGACGAGCATCCAGGCGAAGTGACCGTCGACCCCGCCGTCCGCCTTGACCGCGTGCCGGCCCCACCGGGAGTCGCCCCGGTAGCGGCCGAGGTCGGACCCGATGCGCCGGCTGAAGTAGCGCAGGCCCAGGACCGACTCGAAGCCGCTGTGCTGCTCGCTGTAGCGGGGGCCGCCGTTGTCGAAGCCGCCGACGGTGAGCCGGGCGTCGATGTAGCGGGCGAGCGCGTCGCCGTCCTCGGCGAAGATCCGCTCGCCGCTGACCCGGTAAGCCTGGGCGAGGAAGGACAGGGAGATCGGGCCGTAGTTGTTGTCGTAGGCACCGCCGTGCTCGGGCGGCAGCAGCGCGCCCCGGTCCGCGACGCGGTGGGCGCGGATCTTGTCGGCGTACAGGGCGAGGGCCCGCGCACGCACCTGCTCGCCCTTGCCCGGCGGGAGGTGGCGGGCCAGCATCAGCCCGCCGACGACGCAGCCGATGGCCTGGTTGCCGGCCTCCTGCGGGTTGAAGAAGGTCGCCTCGGTCAGCCAGCGCCAGTAGCCGTGCGCGACGTCGAGCAGTTCGGTGCGCTGCTCGCCCTCGACGAGTCCTTCCGCCAGGTCCAGGACGTTGACGGCCTGCAGGAGCGCCCACACGGTGCTCGGCCAGTCGCCGATGGGGTGGGCGCCGGGGGCGAGGGTGTAGCGGGCGTACGGCAGGGCCGAGTGACGGGCCCGCAGGTTCGGGTAGCCGGGGTTGTCCTCGGTGTAGACCCGCTCGCGCAGATGGAAGGCGAGGCTGCGGCGCACCGCCTCCGGCAGCCGCGGGTCCCGGCCGCGCTGCCAGGCGAGGGCGAGGAGTGAGGTGATGCCGAGGGAGGTGTCGCCGATGTCGTCGACGCAGTCCGGGTGCTCCAGGTTGCCCTCCGGCGTGAGCCGGGCCAGGGCCTGCTCGACGACGTCGGCGAGGACCGCGTCGTACGCCTCCGGGGTGTCGGGGAGGTCGTGCAGCGGGCCGAGTTGGCGAGGGAGGTGCACGGGAATCAGTCCTTCATGCCTGGGACGGTCGAGGCGCGCAGTGTGAGGGTCAGTGTCTGCGGTCCGTGCCCACCGAGGTAGACGCGATTGCCGGTCGTCGCGTCGGTGCCGCCGGCCACGGTGTAGTCCTGGCCCGGGTCGTAGCGCAGGACGTCGGTCCGGTCCGGCCCGGCGAGCGGCTCGCCCGTCTCGACGGCGGCCTCCACCCGGATCTCGTCGTCGCCGACGCGGTAGGTCATCGGCCCGGTCGTCAGGCACCAGCGTCCGTCGCCGAGCGGTACGGCGCCCTGCGGCTCGCCGCCCGGCCGGAAGGTCAGTTCGAGGGCCCAGGACACCGGGGGGCCGCTGATGTCGATCCGCAGGTCGGCTCCGTCCTCGCGCAGGTCGACCTCGACCCTGGTCGTGTGGGAGACCTCGTCCTGAGGGCGGTCCGGGAAGGCCATGGACGCGGAGAAGCGGCCCTCGTCCACCAGGCGGTAGGCGCCGTCGTCGCGCCGGTGGTCCTTCGGGAGCGGCTGGTAGTAGGCGGTGGTGAGGCTCTGGGTGAGCCGGTAGCGGTGGTCGGCGAGCCGTTCCATGTCGGCGGCGCGGAACGGGCCCAGGTCGAAGAAGCCGCGCGAGAGGCGGACCGCGTCGAGGACGGCGTCCCCGGCGAACAGGCGCAGGAAGGTGGGGTTGCAGGCGAGACCCGAGCGGATGCGCCGGTGCTCGGGCACGTCGGAGCCGCCGTACACCACGGTGTGCGCGGTGGCCGAGGCGTGGTGCGCGAGGCGTGCGGTGCTGAGGTACCGCTCGCGCGGGAGCCTCTCCGCGTGCGGGGACGGCAGTTCGCGGCTCAGGTCCGGGGTGAGGAGGGTCTGGGCGAGCAGGTCGGGGTCGTCGATGCCGGCGGCGGCCGCCAGCCGTGCCGCCCGGGCGAAGTCGCCCCGGCCGGTGCGGATCGCGAGGAGCCGGTAGTGCGGCAGGTAGGGCCACAGGGCGAACGAGAGCTTCTGGTCCTGTCGGCGCGAGTGGAGGGTCTCCACCGTGCCGTCCGGTCGGATCAGGTCCAGGGTGGTGGCGAGGTTGCGTTCGACGGCGGCCGACAGGTCGGTCCGGCCGAGCGCCTCGGCCAGCAGGAGCAGCGCGGGGTTGGTCACGATGGACGCGTAGACGGCGCTGCGTTCCGAGTACAGGCCCTCCGCGTCGATGTCGACGCCCTCGGCGAGCCACTCCTCGACGCGGTCGAGGAGCCGGTCGTCGGGGAAGGAACGGTGCAGCCGGGCGAGGGCCGCGCTCAGCTCCCAGCGGTGGTTCGGGGTGTGCACGCCACCGGTCAGGAGACTGGCGGTGGCGGCGCCGGCGATCTCGGCGAGCCCGGCCGTCGCCTCGGCCAGCTCCGGTCCCGCGTCGGCGGCGAGGACATACGCGTCGCACACGTCGTTGACGGTGAACGCGGAGTCCGGCGGTGACTGGACGTTGTCGCCGCCCGCGAAGAGGCCGGAGCGCGTCTGCACGGCCCGCAGGGCGCGCAGGTGGGTCAGCGCGGCGGCGACCGCCTGTCCGCTGCCGTGCAGTGCCGAGTCCGGGGAACGGTATGCCGCGATCAGGGTTTTCACCCGCCGCGCCAGACCGCGGTGCGGCACACCGGCGGGTTCCTCGTCGGGGGCAGCCGCCAGCGGGGCGGCCGTCCGGTCGGCGGCACGGGCCGCCGACCGGACGAACTCGTGGTCGAGCGGGGTGGGCAAGATCAGTCCTTCAGGCCGGCGTTGATGTCGGCGTTCATGACGTACTTCTGGAACACCAGGAAGACGATGATCAGCGGGATCATGGAGATGACCGATCCGCCCAGCAGCACCGACCAGTTGATGTTCTGCGCGCCGACGAGGCTCTGGATGCCGATCTGCACGGTGAACTTGTCGGGGTCGTTGAGCATCAGCAGCGGCCAGATGTAGTCGTTCCAGCGCCACTGGAACGACAGGATGGCGAGCGTCAGCATGATGGGCCGGGAGACCGGCACCATGATCCTCAGGAAGATCGACAGCTCTTTCGCGCCGTCGATGCGGGCGGCCTCGATGAGCTCGTCGGGGACCGTCAGGAAGAACTGGCGGAACATGAAGCAGCCGGTCGCGGTAAGCACGGCCGGGAGGATGATGCCGGCGAGCGAGTTGTACAGGCCGAGGTCACGGACCACGAGGAACTGCGGGGCGAGCATGACCTCGGACGGCAGCATCGTGGTGGCCAGGATGCCGACGAAGAAGACCTTGAGCCATTTGTTGTCGTACTTGGCCAGCGCGTACCCGGTGCAGCAGCTGACTCCCACCGTGAGGATCGTCGCGATCACACACACGATGGTCGTGTTGATGAAGTACTGGGAGAAGTTGGCGCTCTCCCACGCCGCCTTGTAACCCGACACGGTGGGGTTGTGCGGGAACAGCGTCAGCGGAAGGGAGAACAGGTCTCCCGCCGGTTTGAAGGAGCTGAGGACGAACCACAGCACCGGCACCCCGTAGAGGGCCGCCAGGACCCACAGCAGTGTCGTCGGGGCCACCGCGCGCCGAAGCCCACCGGTGGCCGAGCCGCTGGACCGCTTCCTGCGGGAGGCCCGTCCGGGCCCGGCGTCGACCTTGCGTGGCATGTCTGTGGTTGTCATCGGTTCTCCACCCGCCGGTTGACCATCATCTGGACGATCGCGACGACCATCAGGATGAGCATGAGCACGAACGACGCGGCGCTCGCGTAGCCGATCTGGCCCGCTTTGAATCCGGTCTGGTAGATGTACTGCACAAGCAGGTTGTTCGACGTTCCGGGCCCGCCGTTGTTGAGGGAGGCGAACAGCGGATACTCCTTCATCCCGTGGATGGTGTTGAGCAGGATGACGATGAAGGAAGTGGGCGCGATGCTCGGCAGCGTGATGCTGAAGAACTGGCGCCACGGACCGGCGCCGTCGAGCGCGGCCGCCTCGTAGTACGACGTCGGTACGTTCTTGATCGCCGCGATGAACAGCAGCATGGAGAAGCCCGTCCAGGCCCAGGACGCCGCCACCACGACCACCAGCAGCGACAGGTCCGCGTTCGACTGCCACGGAACGGCGCTTCCGCCGGCCTTCTCGATGAGGTAGTTGACCAGTCCGAAGTTCTCACCGAACAGCCACCGCCACAGGACGCCCACGACGATGGGCGACAGCAGCCACGGGATGAAGAAGAAGATGCGGGCGACCGAGACGCCCTTGGCGTGCTTGTTCACCAGCACGTTGGCGATGAGCAGCGAGAACACGAAGTTCAGCGGGACGAAGAGCACGGTGTACAGCAGCGTCCGGCTCAGCGCGTCGAAGAAGGCGGAGTCCCCGAACAGGTTGTGGTAGTTGTCCAGTCCGACGAACTGGAACGCCCCCACACCCGTGTAGTTCGTGAAGGAGTAGACGAGCCCGATCACCGCCGGCCAGAGGAAGAACAGCGCGAAGAGCACGACGTTGGCCGCGATGAGGACAAGCGGCGCAAGGGTGTACTTACTGCGTCTCCTGGGCGGGCTCACGGACACGTCCGAGGCGCGTTTGGTCATCTTCCTGACTCCGTGCTGGTGGAATGGGTTTCGGTGGGCTCAGGGCCATGAGCCCGGCATCACATGGGCCGCAGGCCGGGCGGCGGGGTCGGGACACCGCCGCCCGGGCCTGCCGGCCTACGGTCAGCCGCCGACCTGCTGGTTGTAGCCGTCCACGATGTTCTGCAGGGCCTTGTCGGCCGACTGCTGGCCGTTGATCGCCTTGCCGAGCTCCGTCTTGGTGGGGTCCTCGGTGAGGCTCTTGCCCTTCAGCACCCAGTTCGTCTGCGCGCTGTTGAAGTAGCCGGAGATCGGGTCGTACAGCGGGATCGACTCGTTGTACAGCTTGAACGCCGCCTGCGCCGCCTCCGACTTGAAGGGGTACTTCGGGTTCAGACCGCTCTCGACCGGCAGGAACCCGGACGCCTCGCACAGCGCCTGGTAGTGGGCCGGCTCGTACAGCCAGGTCAGGAACTTCGTCGCGGCGGTGGCCGCGTCGGCGTTGTTGTTGAAGCCCACCGTCATGCCGCCGCTGTTGACGTCGCTGGCCTGCACGGGCTGGGCGGGAGTCGGGACGCTCGCCCACTCGAACTTCTTGATGCTCTCCGCGAAGGCGGGGACCTGCCACACGCCGGACCAGTAGGCGACCACGTCACCGCTCTGGAACATGGCCGACGGGTCGGCGCCGCTCGTCCACACCGACTTCGGCATGGTCTTGTCGTCGTTCCATCCGACGAAGGTCTTCACGGCCTTCTTGGTCGCCCCGTCCACCGAGAACTTGCCGGCGTCGTCGGCGTGGACGTACTTGCCGCCCATCTCGTACACCATGGCGCGCAGCCGCGACGGCGACTGGTCGAAGGTCAGGGAGTACTTGGCGTCGGTCTTCTCGCGGACCTTGTTCGCCGCCTTGATGAACTCGGTCCAGGTCCAGGTCTTCTGCGGCGAGGTCGGGAAGGAGACGCCGGCCTTCTCGAAGAGCGACTTGTTGATGAACATGCCGGACGCGGTGACGTCCGAGGGGATGGACAGCACCTTCCCGGAGGAGTCCTTGGCGATGAAGTTGGCGTTGATCTTGTTGCTCTTGTTGTTGGCGATGTCGCTGAGGTCGATCAGCTTGTTCGACCAGATCGGGTCCAGCTTCGGCACGGCCGCCACGTCGGGCAGGGAGTTCGCCTGCGCGGCGTTGTGCAGCTTCGCGTCGTAGCCGTCGTAGGGGATGTTGACGAGCTTGACGTTGACGCCGGTTTCCTTCTTGTACTGCGCCACCATCTTCTTCCAGCCCGCGTCCTGGCCCGGAACGGTGGAGATCCAGAACGTCAGCGACTTGGAGGTGCCGCCGGAGTCGGAGCCCGACCCGCAGGCCGAGAGCAGCAGGGCACCTGCCGTGGCCACGGCAGCGAGGGGGACCAGGCGGCCTATGCCGCCGCGGCCGAGTCGGCGGGAGCGCCGCACACCCACAGTGGTCATCTTCGATCCCTTTTCGTGGTAGGGGACGGAGCACGGCGCCGACGAAGGCGGCACTGGTGCATTTTGCAGGAAAAGTCACTTTCCGGGGGGCACGGCCTCGCCCGGCCGCGTCATCCACGCGGGGCGAGATCCCCGGCCGTCTGGCCGTCACCGCACGGGCACGCCCTCGTGCGGTTGCCGTACGTCGAGTACGGGCGGGACACTTGCCCCAAGCCGACGTCCCGGCCGACTTAGAAAGCGCTTGTCCGGACATTGGCAGACCGGATCCGAAACCGTCAATCCTTCATCCGTGCCGCGTCGGTCACGTTTTGGACTCCTCTGGCGACCGCGAGCCGGGCGGCACCCACGACGGTACCCAGATCACCGACCTGGCTGCTGACCACTTCGGTGGGCCAGCTCAGCCGCTCCAGCTCGGCCCGCACACCCGGCAGGAGCTGCGGAAACGCGCCGGTGCTGCCGCCCAGGACGAGCAGCCCGGGGTCGAGTACGGCGGTCACGGCGGCGGCCAGCCGGCCCACGTCCACGGCGTGCCGGTCGACGATCGAACGGGCCACGGCGCTGCCCTCTCCGGCCAGCGAGAACAGCCGGTCGGCGGTACGGGGGCACGAACCGTCGGAGGCCGGCCAGGCCTCGGCGGTTCGGCGCAGCAGGGAGCGGGCGCCGATGTACTCCTCCAGGGCCTCGTGGCGGGGCTCCAGGCCGTCGTCCCAGGGGTAGGGCAGCCGGGCGAGCTCTCCGGCCGCCCCGTTGGCCCCGGCCAGCACCTGGCCGCCTACGACGATGCCGAGACCGATACCGACGCCGATCCGCAGGTAGCCGAAGGTGTGCCGGCCGCGTGCCGCGCCCTCGTGCAGTTCGGCGAGCGCGGCGCAGTTGACGTTGTTCTCGAGGTGGACGGGGACTCCGGGCGGCAGCGCGACGGTCACCGCGTCGAAGACGGGCCCCGCCTTGGCGGTCGCCGGGCGCATGCCGGAGCCCTCCTCGACCCTGGCCGTGACGTCACCGACGGCCACGACGATGCTGCGGAGCGGGGCGTCGGCGGGCAGCGCGCTGAGCGCTTCGCGCACCACGTCGGCGGCCTCGGCCCGGGGGCCGGTGGCCTCGGCCAGCAGGGTGCCGTCCAGGCCGCAGCCGCGGACCCGGGTGAGCGCGGGGCCGAGGTCGATGGCGAGCACGGCGCCCGCGGCCGGGCCGAGGCGGTATACGGCCGCGTTGCGGCCCGTGCCGCTGGAGGCGGTGCCGGAGTGGGCGGCCAGGCGGACGCCCTCCAGTTCGGCGACGGCGGCGGAGACCGTCGGTTTGGACAGCCGCGCAAGGCTGGCGAGCTGCGGCCGGGTCGCGGTGCCGGCCTGGGCCAGCACGGCGAACACGTGGCTCGCGCTCTCGGTCAGACGGGGGGCTCTTTCCACGTCGTTCTCCACAGTTCCCCCAGGTGACAGGCTGCTCTCCCGGGCCGATCGGCTCGGCGGAAGGCGGCGATGGGTTGCCCTGGCGGCGCACGTCCACGCACCGGGCGAAAGGCCCGGGCAGCCGACTGCGCGACGCCTATTGACAGGCACTGTACTTCGTTAGTTAACTTCCTAACGAACGTCACGGTACTCGCCTGCCGTGGTCCGTCCAGAGGCCCGTCCCGGGGCTTCCCTAGCTTTTGAACTGTCTTGCCCTCCAGCACGGTTCGCCCGCCGTCGCAGCACACAGCGCACCGACGAAAGAGAATCCGTGCAGGTCACCCCTTTGTCCAGCCCCCTGACAGTCGGCATCGACGTCGGCGGCACCAAGACGCACCTACGCGCCCGCGCGGGGGACACCCTGGTCGCCGATCACGTCCGCGTGAGCAGCGGCTGGCGGCCGCACGACCCCGTGGCCGCCGCAGGCTGGCTGGCCGCGCTGGTCGCCGACGCCCTGCCGGCGGGCGTACGTCCGTCCGCGCTCGCCGTGGGCGGGCACGCGTGCGAGACGCCTCGCCAGTGCACACAGATCCGTACCGCGCTCCAACTCCACTTCGACGCGCCTGCGTTGGTGGTGGGAGACGCCGAACTCCTCGTTCCCGCCGCCGGGTTGGACAAGGGGGTCGGCCTGGTCGCCGGCACCGGGTCCGTCGCGGTCGGCCGCCTGGCCGACGGCACGTCCGTCCAGGTCGGCGGCTGGGGCGCGGTCCTCGGCGACGAGGGCGGTGCGGCGGGCCTCGTCCGCGAGGCGGCCCGGGCCGTCTGGACGGCGCACGACCTCGGCGAGGAGCCCGACGCACTGGCGCACGGGCTCCTCGACGCGTTCGGGGTCAGTGAAGTGCCCGGACTGGGCGCGGCCATGGAAGGCGCCCGCAGCGCCTCGGCGGAGTGGGGCCGGCACGCGCCGGTGGTGTTCGCGGCCGCCGAGGCCGGTTCGTCGCTCGCCCGTGCCGTGATCGACGAGGGCGGCCGTTCGCTGGCGGCGCTGGTCGGGCAACTTGCCGCGCGCGGGGTCCCGGTGGACGACATCGTCGTCGCCGGCAGCACGATTCTCGCCCAGCCCGGCCTCTACGACGCGTTCGTCTCCGGTCTGGCCGACCGTGCGCCCGGGGCCCGGCCGCAGCACCTTCGGGTGCCCCCGGTCGACGGCGCCTTGGCACTCGCTCGTTCACTTGTGTGACACCTGCCGGACGCCGGGCCATCCCGAGTCCGACACAACTCGCCCGTAGATCTTCGCTCGTAAGACTCGATCCCCCGCACCTCGTGCACCCCAGGTGCGTCTCATGGGCGTTCTCGTACGCCAGACAGTCGAGTCGATCACTTCGATCTCCTTCCCGGCCGTACGGCCGAAGAACTCGAGAGAGGCACACATGCCGTCATCCGCCGGCCACGCCACCCCGTCCCTGAACAGAAGGCGCTTTCTGACGGCCTCCGTCGGCGGCGGGGCGGCACTGGTGGCCGTTCCCGCCCTCGCCGGCTGGCTGCCCGCCGCGGACGCCAAGGCGGCCGTGAACGCCGCCGCGTTCGTCGACGACTACAAGACGAACGTCGTGGCGAACCAGACGCCCGAGACCAACGCGGTCGTCCGGATCCTCGGCGGTTTCGCGAAGGTGTGGAAGACGGGTGGCGCCTGGAACACCGGCGCACCGCTCGCGCCCGACGTGCTGCGCGCCAACATGCGCTACTGCGCCCGGATCACCGCCGTGCGCACGGACGCTCAGGCGAAGGAATCGTTCATCATCGACCGTCAGCACCAGAGCTACTCGGTGATCGCCGGGCTCGGTCCGCTGGCCGACCTGTACAAGTCGGGCGCCAAGGCGGTCACCTCGATCACCAGCGCGCCGGACGGCACTCCGGCCGGGAAGATCAGCGACACCCTGCCGGCCGACGCGCCCGCGGGTTCCGCGATCGGTGCCGGCTCGTACGACTCCGACCTCGGCCAGGTGGCCAGGCTGGTCGACACCGTGCGGGGCCCGTTCGCGTCCGGCAACCCGGCCAAGTTCGCCTTCCAGTACCCGCGTCCGTGGCGGATGAACGAGGACAGCGAGGTCGTCGACACCGGCAAGAAGGACGAGTTCGGCTTCCCCGTCTACGACTCGAAGGTGGTCGTCGCCCCGCAGCTGCTGCGCCAGCGCGGCGAGAACGCGGCCGAGGACGGCGGCTTCCCCAGCGGCCACACCAACGCCCTGCACCTGGCGGCCCTGGCGTACGCCTACGCCGTACCGGAGCGCTTCCAGGAGCTGGTGACCCGCGCCTTCGAGCTCAGCCACACCCGCATCGTGGCGGGCATGCACTCCACGGTCGACGTCCTCGGCGGCCGCGTCATGGCCACCGCGCTGGCCGCCGCCGCGCTCGCCGACCCGGCCAACGCGGAACTCAAGGCCGCCGCCCGGGCGCAGGCGCTCGCCTACTTCAAGGAGCGGACCGGCACGACGGCCGACACGCTGTACGCCTACGCCCACTCGGCCGACGCCGACCGCGACCCGTACGCCGACCGCGACGCCAACGCCCGCACCGTCAAGCCCAAGCTGACCTATGTGCTGACCCGGCGCGGCCGTGACGAGTCCCTGACCGTGCCGAAGGGCGCCGAGGTGCTGCTGGAGACGCGCCAGCCGTATCTGAGCGCGGCCCAGCGCCGTGAGGTGCTGCGCACGACCGCGCTGCCCGCCGGGTACGTCCTGCTGGACGGCTTCGAGCAGTGGGGGCGGCTCGACCTGTTCACGGCGGCGGACGGTTACGGCGCCTTCGACTCCGACGTGACCGTCACGCTCGACGCGGCGGCCGGGGGCTTCGGCGCGGCCGACGTGTGGCGCAACGACATCCGCGGCGAGGGCGGCCTGACCAAGCGCGGCACCGGCGCGCTCACGCTGACCGGGCACAACCGGTACCACGGCGGCACGGTCGTCGAGGCGGGCACGCTGGTCGCCGGGTCCGCCAACGCTCTCGGGCAGGGCGACGTGCGGGTCGAGGGCGGCCTGCTCCGCGCGGACAAGGTGCTGCGGGTGCGCGGCTCCTACATCCAGGAGGGCGAGACGACCCTGGAGTTGCCGCTGCGCAAGAACCACGGTCCGGCGCTCGAGGTGTCCGGTCGGGTGGTGCTGGGCCGGGGCAGCGTGCTGTCGCTGCGCCTCGACACCGAGCGGCCGCCGGCCGTGGGGACGACCGTTCCTGTCGTCGAGGCGCAGCGGCTGCGGGGGCAGTTCGACCGGATCGAGCTGAACTCGGACACGCTGCGAGCCGTACCCGTCTACACGGCAGACGGTCTGTCGGTACGACTCCTGAGGCGGTAACTCCGTCCCCGGCGGGGGGCTGGTGCAGAGTAGGCCCATGGGCCGGCTCCGGATCAGCTCCCGCCGCCGCGGGGCCGACGGCCCCGCGGAGCGGATGATGGCGCTCGAAAGGCACCCGGCCACGGCCCCCGGACAACCGTCGGCCCCGGCGTCACGGGCGCTTCCGGACGCACCCGACACCACCGATGCGCCCGACGCGCAGCCCTCGGGGTCGGCCCGGAGGCGCCGGCTGGTGCCGCTCCTCGTGGTCGTGCTGCTGGGCCAGATGGCCGTCGCGATGGTGACGGCCGCCGTCCAGCAGACTCCGACGATCGACGAACCCGTGTATGTGGGCGCGGCGGCCGAGTACGTGTACGAGCACCGTCTGGTCCACAACCCCGAGCATCCGCCGCTGGGCAAGCTGGTCATCGGGACCGGCGTAGCGCTGGCCGATCCGCAGGTCGATCACTCGTTCACCGGCGATCAGGGCCGACTGGGCCGGCATCTGCTGTACGAGTCCGGCAACGACCCCTGGCGGCTGATGCTGTTCGCCCGGCTCCCTGTGATCGTCCTGACCCTTTCGTTCGGGTTGATCGTGTTCGCCTTCGCCCGTGAACTGGCAGGTGCGACGGGCGGGTTGGTGGCGCTCAGCCTGTACGCCTTCTCCCCCGACGTCATCGCCCATGGCTCGCTGGCCACCCTGGACGTTCCGGCGGCCGGGTTCGTTTTGGCGTCGGTCTGGCTGCTGTGGCGAGCCCGTCACCGGCCGCGGTGGTGCGTACCGCTCGTCGGAGTGGCGCTCGGCGCGGCCCTGGCGACGAAGATGAGCGCGCTGCCCGTGGTCCCGGTGGTGGCGGCCCTGGCGGCCTGGTCGGTGTGGTGCGCGAGGGCGTCCGCCGAGGCCACCGGGCCCATCGAGCCGCGCCGCAGGACTCTCGTACGGGCGGTCGCGGGCGCCGGCGTCGTCGTGCTGGTCGCCATCGGCGTCGTATGGGGCACGTATCTGGTGGTGGACCCACGGCTGCGGTGGGTGCCGCAGCAGCACGTGCCGGTCGTGCACGGGCTGCGGGGACTCGTGGTGGAGCTGCTGCCGTTGCCGGAGGCGTACCGGGACGGGATGCGGATCCAGTTCGGCTTCGAGAACCACCCGTGGCAGGGCTTCCTGTTCGGCCGGCTCTACACGGGCTCACTCTGGTACTACCTGCCGGCCGCGCTGCTGGTGAAGACACCGCTCGGCACGCTCGTCCTGTGGGCGGCGGGCTCGGTGACGCTGGTGGCCGTGCGGCGGCTGCGGCCGGCCGCGCCCTGGCTGCTGGTGCCCGCCGCGGTGCTGCTCGCCTCGGCCATGCTCGGGTCGCGGGACTTCGGCACGCGGTACGCGGTCTTCGTGCCGATGTTCCTGGCGGTGGCCGCGGGGTGTGTGGTCGCGGTGCGGTGGCGGTGGGCGCCTCTCGCGGTGGGGGCCCCGGTCGCGGTGGGGGCGCTGGTGCTGTTCGTCGCGGTCAGTTCGCTGCGGACGTACCCGTACTACCTGCCGTACTCCAACGAGGCGTTCGGCGGTCCGGCGAAGACGCGGCTGCGGCTGCACGACTCGAACGTGGACTGGGGTCAGGATTTGGGCCGGCTCGCGAACCGGCTGCGCGAGCGGTATCCGGGCGAGCGGATCTGGCTCGTCTACAAGGGCAGCGGTGTGCCGTCCTTCTACGGTATCCGCGCCGCCGATCCGCGCAGGGCGCCCGCGAGTGAAGTGCGCGGGCTGCTCGTCGTGTCGGACTCCGCGGCGGCCAAGGCGACCGGTCGGCTGGCCGAATTGATCGACAGCGGTCGTCCGATCGACACGGTCGGCCATTCGATCACCATCTATCGACGATGAGCACAGCGCTCGCACCTCTCGCACCAACCCTGGTCAGCACGGTGTGTGAGCTATGTTGAAGCACTGTGGAAGACAAAGGAGGCGCCCTGCCATCGCCGCAGCAGGCGCGCGCGCAGGCATCCGCGATCACTTCGGGCAAGACCGCTCCGGAAGCGGAGGCGTCCCCGACTTCCCAGCTCAGGACACTCTTCGACCAGCCCCGCCTGTCCCCCGGACAGCGGCGCATCGCGCAGTACCTGATCGAGCACATCACCGAAGCGGCGTTCCTTTCCATCACCGACCTCGCGGAGCGGGTCGGCGTCAGCCAGCCCTCGGTGACGCGTTTCGCCGGAGCGGTGGGCTTCAGCGGTTACCCGGCGCTACGGGAGAAGCTCCAGGCAATCGCCCTGGGCAGCCTCGCCGGGGGCCCCGCGGCGGCGGAGGAGAACGGCGCCAACGAACTCCAGTCCGCCGTGGACGCCGAGATCGAGAACCTGGAGAACCTGCGGCGCGACTTCGCCGACCCCGACCAGGTGATCGCCATCGGCCGCAAACTGTCGCAGTCGACCCCGCTGACCATCCTCGGGCTGCGCATCTCGGCCTCCCTCGCCGAGTACTTCGCCTACGCGGCACGCCGTATCCACCCCGATGTGCGGCTGGTGACCCGCGGCGGCAGCGTCGCCTACGACGCGCTGCTCCAGTCGCGCGAGGCAGGCGGCACCTGGGTGCTGGCGTTCTCGATGCCCCGGCACGCTCAGGAGACCCTCACCGCCGTACGGGTCGCGCGCAGCGCCGGTCTGAAGGTCGCCCTGGTCACCGACCTGGCGCTCGGGCCGGTGGCGGACACCGCCGACGTCGTCTTCGCCACCGGTACCGGCTCCCGGCTGGTCTTCGACTCCTACGCCGCGCCCGGCGTGATGGCCGCCGCGCTGCTGCAGGCCATGACCGACGCCGACCCGGAGCGCACCCAGGCGCGGCTCGAGGACTACGAGCACATCTCCGACCAGCACCAGTTCTTCCTCCGGGACTGATCCCGCCGGAACCGGCCGCCGAACCGCCACAGAACGGTGTCTTTCCATTCAAATCACGCATGAATGTTTTCATGCGCCTTGAAAAGCGGACGGCATATATAAATACTTCACACGCACCATCCGCCCGCCGAAAGCAGCCGGTCCGCTCATGCGCACCTCACCCCATCCGTCGTGCACATGTCGGCTGGCCCCGGCGGGCTCCTCAACGAACAGCGGCCGCCGTCTCCTACCCGCGTCGGCGCTCGCGCTGTTCGGTCGGGCATCGCCTGCGCGAGCGCCCGTGGCGGCGGCCCCGGTCATCCCCTAGGCCGGGGCCGCCCCGACTCCGTCGGACACCCCAGACGACGCCGCACACCCGGAAGCGATGACCATGACCCTGACGACGACGCGCATCAGCCCGGACTGGCCGTGCCAGGTCAAGACCCCCGGTTCCTATGACTGGGAACGTTCGGCGGCCAAGTGGCTGCGTGAGCTGGTGCCGGCCCGCTACGCCAGCTATCCGGCGCTGATCCGGCACCCCGTGCTGCTCGCCCGCCATGCGCAGATCCAGGTCCAGAACGAGATCCGGGTCGCGCGCACGGCACTTCAGACCGCGCGGGCCGACCTTCCGGCCCTCGGCATGCCGGAGTCGGTCATCGAGCTCACCATCAAGATGTACGCGGCGGAGGTCATGCAGTTGCAGCACATCGCCCGCAGCGTGCGCGCGGTGTCCCAGGCGCTGGTCGACCGGCGCTGACCGGCCGTCACCGGGCGTCGCCGTCGGAACCGGGCCTCAGGACGCGCCGGCCGTCGCCGCACAGGTGACCTCCGCCGAGGGCGCACCGGACTCCGAGGTGTCGGCGATGAACCCGAACGTCACGCTCGCGCCGGGCGCCAGCCTGCCGTTCCACGAGGCGTTGGCGACGGTGGCGGTGCCGTCCCCCGTCGTGGTGAGGGTGCCGTCCCAGACCTGGGTGAGGCGGGCGCCGTCGTCCGGTACGACCGTCGCGGTCCAGCCGGAGACGGAGGCAGCGGGCGCGTTGGTGACGGTCACCTCGCCCTGGTAGCCACCCTGCCAGCTGTTGACGGTCCGGAAGGACGCGGTGCAGGCGGAAGAATCCCCGGGGCCACCGGAGTCACCCGAGTCACCCGAGTCACCCGAGTCACCCGAGTCACCCGAGCCGTCGACTCCGGGTCCACCACCGGGCGCGTTCGGGGCCGGCTCGGCCGACGCCGAGACCCTCCCGGTCGGATCCGCACCCCCGGCTCCGGCCGCCGCCGCGTCGTCGCCACGCCCGGAGAGCAGGAGCGCCCCGCCGAAGCCGACGACCGCCGCAGCCGTGACGGCGACCGCGACGGCCGCCCGGCGGAATCCGGGGCCGCCGGACGCGACAGGGCGGGGGCGGGCGCCGCTGCCGGGCGGTGCGATCCTCGTCTCCTCGGCGACGGGCGGGAGTTCCTGCGTCGCGTCCTCGGTTCCGGGCAGTGACGGGGGCACGGCCACGGCCTCGTAGCCGTTCCTGTCCCGCTCCAACTCCTTGAAGAGTTCCGCGAGGGCGTCGGTGCGGCGTGGGCGCAGAACGCGGATCGGTTCCAGGGCCGGGCCTTCGTCGGACTGCTCGGGGTCGGGCCGTGTGGGCACGCCGATCTCCTTCCGTCCCGTCTTCACGGGATTCACCATTCCCCGGGAAGTGATACGGGATTGCCGTCCCACCGGTTCAGCGAAGCGCCCGCTCGCCACGCTGGACGACACCGTCGTCTGCCTCGGCGCCGGCATCAGGTGCACCGACGGCACGGCGTTGGAGACGACGGTCGAGAACCGCAACCTCGGGCCGACGGGCGGCGCTTTGTTCGTCGTGGACGGCACCACCCGGCCTGCCGCCTACCCCTGGTCGGCGACGCTCACGGGCGCCACCTGGGCGCGCATCGGCGGCCACGGCGGCTATGTGTTCCCCGGCGGAGCGACCGTCAAGGCGCTGCGGGACGCGCGGGACGGCCGGTGGAGCGACATGGACAAGGGCGGCTCCACGACGGTACTGAACCGTGGTACCTGACGATGTACGTCGGCCACGGCACGAACCCGACGGACGCTTTCTACGCCTGTCTGCTCGCTCGGCTTCACCGGCGTCAACTTCTGGTTCGGCGGCATGGTCGGACCGCTCGTCGCGCGCAGTCCGTGCTGCGTGATGATCAGTGAGAAGTCGGACGGTACGGCGGTGATCTGCGTCAGCGATCCGATGCGGATGCGGACGGGCCTGACGCTGGGCGCCATGCAGAAGATCACCGTCTGTTGGGGTGAGCGTGCGGCCGACGGTGGCTCCGGTCGGGCTCAGGCCTCCGTGGCCAGGAAACGGTGCAGGGACGCCTTCATCGCGGCGACGAAGGCGTCTCTTCCCGTCTCGTCCAGGGCGTCCAGCGACAGATACGGGTTGAGGTCCTCCAACTCGACCAGCAGCAGCTCGCCGCCCGGCGCGCGGCAGGCGTCGACGCGTTGGATGCCGTGCCCGAGGTCGTTCCACTCCACGAAGCGCCGGGCGAACTCCAGGTCGCCGTCGGTGGGTTCGTACCGCTCCAGCTGCCAGCGCCGGTCGGTGTGGGGCGCGTACAGGGCGTATTGGAAGTCGTCGTCGACGAAGTAGAAGGACACCTCGTACGCGAAGTCGACGCAGGGCTGGATCAGGACGTCCCCGCCGGCCGGCTCGCGCACTCCGTCCGCCGGAACGATCCGCAGCCCTATGGAGTCGGCGCCGATCTTGGGCTTGACGACATACCGGTCGGCCTCGGGCAGGAGGTGCAGGTCGTCGGCGCTGTCCACGGTGGGGATGACCGGGTGTCCGGCCGCGGTCAGGTCGAGCAGGTACTGCTTGCCCGCCATGTCGGCCTTGCCGGTGAGCGGGTTGTAGACGCGCGTCCCCTCGGCGAGTGCCCGGCGGCGGAAGTCGTCGTACGCGTCCTGGTACTCAAGGACGGGACCGCTGTTGCGGACGACGACCGCGTCGAAGGCGGTCATGAGCGCGGCCGCGTCCCGGGGGTGGCACAGGGCGAGGTCGAAGTCGTCGCGCAGTCGGGAGGTGAGGAAGATGTCCTCGTCGCAGTAGCGCCGCCCGCGCGCCGGGTAGGCCAGGTCGGTGACGTACAGGACGCGGGGTCGGGCGGGCGGCATACGGGGCTCCTCGGCTGCGGCGGCAGCCGATCGTATGCGGACCGCCGCGCACCGAACAAATGTCGGGGAATCCGAGACGCATGTCGGGTAGACCGAGGTCACAGCCCCGCCGAAACAGCTCCGGCCTGCCGATCCCCCCCCCAGGCCACGGCGCACGGTACGCCGGGGACCGGGCTTGAGGGGCGCGTACGACGGGACGGCGAGGACACGGCAACCCCGAGGGGCCGGGCGGCGGCGAGGCAGGGGTCGGCGAACGGCTTGGTGCGGGGTGTCTCGCCCTCGGCGACCGTCGTGCGGAACCGGTCGGCGCCCAGCGTCTTCAGTACGGCGTACATGACCGGCCTCGACGACGCCGACAAGGAGCGCCGCCGGAATACCCGACTCCCTTAGCAGGTCGAGGAGTTCGAGAGCGCCGGCGAGCGGCACGGTCTCGCGCTGGACGGCCGCCGGGAAGCGGGCTTCAGGTCGGTGGCGAGGGTGTGGGCGTCGCCGCCGGTCAGGGGCTGGAGGCGGGTGGCGGCCTTGGGGGCCGAGCGGCCGAGGACGTCGAACAGCTCGCCGGTGCCGATCCGGGGCACGGCCTCACGGACTCCGCGCGACCACAGCGACTCGATGTCGACGAGCGTGCCGTCCATGTCGAGGAGTACGGCGTGCGGGGCGGCGGCTAAGGGGCGGCCGTCCAGCGTCCAGTGCCGGTCGGCGTGTGGCCGAGGGCGGCGAACTCCTGGGCCGCGACGTCGGCGTGCCGCAGCGGACGCGGTGCCGGGCCTGATGCCGGGGCCCGCCGCGGCCGGCCATGCGGTGCGCTCCTCGGGCGTACGGCCGCCGTGGCCGCCCGCGTCGACACGGCGTTGGTCGGTGACGACGAGGAAGGTCCACTGCTCGTCGGCGTACGAGGGCCGGGAGCGTACGGCGGCGAGCGGGCGTCCGAGGCGGGCGTCGGCGCGGCGGATCGAGGCCTCGTAGGTCTCGCCGCAGCCCAGGACGTGCGCGGTCTCGTCGGGTGCGCCGAGGTGGACGAACGACGCCACGGCGTCGTCGGCGGGGTCGGGGCCGGGGCCGGGGCCGGGGCCGGGGTCGGGGTCGGGGTCGGGGTCGGGGTCGGCCAGCGTGCGGACCGCCGCGTCGGTGATCCGGTCGTCGCAGTGTTCCCAGGCTTCGGGGGTGTCGGCCGCCGGCCCACCGCACAGAACAGCACAGCACTCAGTACCCCCTGAGCAGCGCACTGAGTGCCATCACCTGCGCTCTGGTGCTACGTTCCGTTCATGAGCTCCAGCAGTGCGGCGCCGGGTCGCGGCGAGAAGGCGGAGGCCGTGGCGGCGAAGCCCCCGATGCGGGAGGCGCTGGTCGCCGCGGCCTTCCAGCTGTTCCTGGAGCGGGGCTACGAGCAGACGACGGTCGACGACATCGTGACGCTCGCCGGTGTCGGACGGCGCTCCTTCTTCCGTTACTTCCCGTCCAAGGAGGACGTGGTCTTCCCGGACCACGAGCGGTGCCTGGCCGACATGACGGCGTTCCTCGCCGCGAGCGGCGAGGCGGGGCAGGAGCCGGGACAGGGGCAGGAGCCCGAGCCGGTGCGCCGGGTGTGCGACGCGGCCCGGCTGGTGCTGCGCATGTACGCGGAGAATCCGACCTTCTCGGTGCAGCGCTACCGGCTCACCAAGCAGGTGCCGGGACTGCGCGCCTACGAGCTGTCGGTCGTGTGGCGGTACGAGCGCGCCCTCGCCGAGTACCTGCGCCGGCGCTTCAGCGGCCGACGTGACGGGACGCTCCAGGCGGATGTGATCGCCGCCGCCGTGGTCGCGGCCCACAACAACGCGCTGCGCTCCTGGCTGCGCTCGGACGGCCAGGGCGATGCGAGCGCCGAGGTGGACCACGCCCTCGGGTACGTGCAGTCCGCCTTCGGCGCCGCCTCTCCCCCGCGCCCCGCCGACGTACCCGCCGACGAGCCGGCCGAGGACGTGGTGGTCGTGGTGTCCCGGCGCGGCGCACCGCTGTGGCGGGTCGTGCAGGAGATCGAGACGACCCTCGGTCGCGACTGACCCGATCCTCCGCGCGTCTTCAGGGACCGACTCGCCCCTCCCCTCCCCCATATTCAGGGTACGCAGTGCCTTTACGAGTGGCACTGAGTGCCATACGCTGAGGCCGTGCACGGTGGCACGGCGAACCGGGCACGTCCGTGCACGGGTGACCCGCGCACGTGGGATTCCGGCCCAGCGCAGGGAGTTGACCAGCGTGTACCACCACTCAGGAAGCGTTGCTCGTCAGACCGCCGGTTCCGCGGTCGGCGTCCTCGACCCCGCGGCGTCCGCGACCGCCGACCGGGAGGCCATCCATTTCCAGCGGTGCACCTGGTGCGGCACGGCCATGTACCACCGGCTGCTGTGTCCGGTCTGTCAGGGCAGTGAGCTGCGGACGGAGCGCAGCGAGGGTGTGGGGACCGTCCGGCACTCCACGATCGTGCACCGCAACACCCCCGCCGCGCGCAATGTGTCCCTCGTCGAGATGGCCGAGGGCTTCGTCGTGCGCGGCCGGGTCATGGGCCCGCCCATCGGCATCCACAGCGGGGACCGGGTCCGGCTGTCCACGGCCAAGGACCCGGTCCGCGGCGAGCCGGTGTTCCAGCTGGTCGACGAGCCCTACCGCGCCTGGACCTGAGCTAGCCCCGGGATCAGTTCCCGTACGCCGACGGGCCGCCCCGTCCCGAAGCACTGATTGGCGGCGAGCCCGACCGCCAGGGCCAGCGCGCCGTCGCGTTCGGTGGCCGTGGGATGCGGCGCGGTACGGGCTGCCGTCCCCGCGTCGGCCGGCCGCGCGGGATCGACGGGGCCGAACAGGGCGTCGAGCATGCGCGGGTCTCCCCCGCCGTGGGCCTCGTGGGCGGTCACGAGCGGAACCTCCACGGGAGGCCGCCACAGCGCGCGCAGGGTGAGCCGTGCGCCGCCCGCGTGTTCCGCGGCCGTGTCCCCGTGCAGCGCCCCGCTGTTCGACGCGATCCGGATCCGGGGCGGCTGCCAGCGGCTCTCCTCCACCTCGAGTTCCAGGCGGCCGGCGCTGCCGTTGAACATGACCCGGTAGCCCTCCCACGGTGAGTACGCGGTGAGGTGGTACGTCATGGTCGCGCCCCGCGCGTAGCGCACGAGGACGGCCATGTCGTCCTCGATGGTGACGGGCCCGTCGAAGACGTTGCGGTCGCGGACGTACCCGTTGTCCGGTTCGGCGTCGAGGTAGAGGGCGCGCAGGGTGTCGTCGGCGGCCAGGTCCAGGGCGAAGGGGTCGTCGGCGGCCTCGTCGGCGCCGTGGGCGCGGTCGTAGTCCCGGCGCAGCCCGTGGCGTTCGCCCGCCGCACGGCCGTAGAAGCCGAGCCGTCCGTAACCGAAGACGTCCCTCGGCTCGTCGGCGAGCCACCAGTTGACCAGGTCGAAGTGGTGGCCCGACTTGTGCACCATCAGGCCGCCGCTGCGCTCCTTCTCGCGGTGCCAGCGGCGGAAGTAGTCGGCGCCGTGGCGTACGTCGAGCAGCCACTCGAAGTGGACGGAGAGGACCTCGCCGATCGCGCCGTCGGCGAGCAGCGCGCGGACCGTCTCGTGCACCGGGTTGAAGCGGTAGTTGAAGGCGACGGTGAGGGAGTTCCCGGTGCCGCGGACGGTGTCGAGGATGCGGGCGCAGCGGTCCGCGTCGACGGTCATCGGCTTCTCCGTGACCACGCGGCAGCCCGCTTGCAGGGCGGGGACGATGTAGCGGTCGTGCTCGGCGTCGACGGTGGTGACGACCACCTCGTCGATGTCCTCCTTGGCGAGCATCTCGGTGAAGCGGTCCGGTTCCCACCGGGTGGCGGTGGGTTCGCTGTGGTCGGCCAGCAGCCGGTTGTGGAAGGCCATGCGGGCGGGGCTGGGGTCGCACAGGGCGGCGACGCGGTGGCCGGGGCGTTCGGCGAGGGCCCGGGTGAAGGTCTGGGCGCGGTGGCCGGTGCCGACAATGGCGGCGCGGTGCTGGGGAGTTCGGCTCATTGTGGTGGCCTTTCCCGTCGTGGGCCCGCCCAGTCCTGCGCGCGCGGGGCGGACCTCGCTCTTCCCTCCTTGCACAGGCAACGCACAAGTCCCGCCTGCCGTCCTCCCCTGGTGAGGGGCCCGGGGCCGTCCCGGTGCTGACGGAAGGAGGGGCACGTGATCCGTGCCCGGCGAATATGGGGAACCGCCCTGGCGGTGCTCACGGTGGTGGGGGTGTCGCCAGGGTGGGCTCAGGCTCAACAGGCGTATGGTTTAAGGCCGTTGGCGAAGACGGTCGGCGACGGTGACGGACTGCCGGCCAACTGGAGCATCACCGGCGAGGGAGCCGCGCGGAAGCTGGCGTGGCGGTCCGACGAACGCGTCCCGATGGGGGACGCCCGGGTCGAGTTCTACGCCGGTGACCGGCTGCTCGGCCGTCCGGCGCCGGCGAAGGACGGGCGGACGTTCCGGCTCGGTCTCGACGGTCTCGCGCTGGACGCCCCGCAGGACCTGCAAGTGCGGGCGGCGGGGCGCCGGTTGGACGCGCCCGGGTCGACGTCCGGCGGCTCGCGCTCGGCGGTGACCGTCCCGCGGCGGCTGCCGGCCAACCCGGTCGACCCCGGCAAGCCGGGCGCGTACGGCACCGTCACGGGCGAGTACGGCCTCGCCCCGGTGCGGCTGCCCGGGTTCGCCGAGCCGGTGGAGATGAAGGCCGTGGTGGTGGCGCCCAAGGGTGCTCAGGGCCGCCGTCCGCTCGCGCTGTTCCTCCACGGACGCCACTCCACCTGCTACAGCCCGCAGGGCGAGACCGGCGGCGAGTGGCCCTGCGCCGCCGGCACCAAGCCCATACCGAGCCACCGGGGCTATCTGCGCGACCAGCGGCTTCTGGCGTCCCAGGGCTATGTGACCGTGTCGATCTCCGCCAACGGAATCAACGGCCAGGACTGGAGCGCCGAGGACGGCGGCGCGCAGGCCCGTTCCTCGCTCGTACGGCAGCATCTCGCCCGCTGGGCCGGCTGGTCCGCCCATCCGGGCACGGCACCGGCGGCGGTACGCAAGGCGCCCCGGGCCAATCTGTCCCGGGTGCTGCTGGTGGGGCACTCGCGGGGCGGGGAGGGCGTGAACCGGGCGGCGATGGACAGCCTCTACCCGCCGCCCGCGTCGCAGGACGGGTATCGGGGCCCGGTGCGCTGGCACATTCGCGGCACCGTGCTCATCGGCCCGACGGTCTTCGGTCAGAACCCGGTGCCGGACGTGCCGTCGATGACGATCCTGCCGGGCTGTGACGGCGATGTCTCCGACCTGCAGGGCGAGGTGTACGTCGACGGAACCCGGCAGGTCAGCCGTGGTGCCGCGCTGCACAGCGCCGTGTACATGGTGGGCGCCAACCACAACTACTTCAACACCGAGTGGACGCCGGGGCAGGCCGTGGCGCCCGCCGACGACGACTTCTGGCACGACGAGGAGGAGCCCGACCCGGTCTGCTCCCCCGGCACCCGCACCCGGCTGACCGCCGACCAGCAGCACCGGGCCGGTGCCACCTACATCGCGGCGGCGGCGCGGCTGTTCGTCGCCGGGGACGACCGGGTCCGCCCGCTGCTCGACGGCTCGGGCCGGCGCGCGCCCTCGGCCGATCCCGCGCGTGTCCTCACCCATGCGGTGGGCGCGCGGCGCGGCGCCGGTTTCCTGCCGGACGGCAAGGTCACCGTGAGCGGGGGCCGGCTGTGCTCGGCGGTGCATCCGTCGTCGGCCGCCGCCTGTCTGGGCTCCGAGACGACCGGTATGTCACCGCACTTCGCGCGCTGGGAGACCGACCGCGAGCCGGGTCGCCGAGCGGTCGCCCTGCGCTGGTCCACGGCGGGCTCTCCGGTACGGGTACGTCCTGAACGGCCGCTGTCCCTGACGGGTGCCAAGGCGCTGGCGCTGCGGGTCATCGTGCCTCCGAACAGCACCGGAACGCGCCTGGACGTCTCCGTCACCGACACCGCAGGACGGCGCCGGACGCTGGGCCGCGCCGAAGTCGACGGGCTGCCGGGGACGGGCCGGACCGCGTCGTACTGGGCGCGCGAGGTGCGGGTGCCGATCGGCACCGACGACGCGGCCGCGGTCGACCTGCGGCACGTGAAGTCGCTGGAGTTGACGCCGCGCACCGGGGCCGGGCGGGCCTGGCTGATGGACGCCTGGGCCTGGCGGCCGGGGACCGCGCCGGTGCGGGAGGCTCCGCTGGCCCGCGTCGACGTGGGCCGGCTGACCGTCAAGGAAGGGGACGCGGGCGAGCGGACGTACCGGGTGCCGGTCCAGGTGTCCGGGCGGGGCGGCGGCCAGGTACGGCTGTTCGTCACCGACCCGGCCACGGACGAGGTCACGGACCGGCTGGTGACGGTACGGCCCGGTGCTCACGGCATCGACGTGCCGGTGAAGGTCCAGGGCAACACCCGCTACGGCGACGACCTCGCGCACAACGTCTTCGTGAAGGCGGTCCGCACCAGCGTGGTCGGCTCGCACCTCGGCGGTGTGACCGCGGAGAACGACGACCCGGTCCCCTCGATCGGCGTCACCCCGGTCGCGGACCGGGTGGCCGAGGGGAAGGCGCTGAAGTGGCGGGTGACCCTCTCCGCCGCGGCCGATGTCGAAGTAGGCGGCATGCTCGCCGTGGTTCCGGTCACGCAGGGCCGGGAGCTGTCCAGCAAGGACGTCGCCCCGGACTGGCTCCAGGACTCCTCCGGTGCCTCGCCGGATCCCGAGCGGCCGCTGTCCGAGGTGGAGGGGCTGTCTCTGTGGGTGTCCGTCCCGGCGGGGCGGACGAGCGCGGAGGTGACCGTGCCGACGATCGAGGACGCGGTGGCCGAGCCGGCCGAGTCGGTGCGTCTGCGGTTGGCCGACGACTCCGGTGAGCCGGTGCCGGGTGCGCCGGCGGTGACGGGCACGGTGGTCGACGCGTCGTGAGACCCACCTCGCGGGCGGGTCTCCGGCTGCCGGATACCCGTCCGCGAGGGCACGTTCGCGTCAGTGCGCTCCCTGATCCGGGGAAATCGTGTCGTCGTCCTCCATCAGCTCCAGGTCCGGCGGAACGAGCGTCGTGCACTCCACCAGGCCCCGCAGCAGGTTGTGCAGCAGCCGGTTGTCGCCGGGGCGGCCCTGCGACCTGTCGTGCAGCAGGGGGTAGCGGAAGCCGGTGCGGTCCAGCCGACGGCGTACGTTGCGATCCTTCGGTCAGCAGGCCGGCTTCATTCCTCCCGGCGGCAGCTTCTTGCCGTTCTCGCGGGCCACGCTGCACCTCACGTGGCGGAAGCCGGCGTCCCACTCCTCGTCCGTGGAGGACCAGCCCCACATCTCGTGCCCCTTGCCACGAGCCCAGTCGACGCCGTACCTCTCCTCGCACAGCCTTCCCGTGTCGACGCTGTCGGAGGAGCCCTCTCCCTAGGCCCAGGTCCCGCCGGCGACCTGCTCGACGTGCGGCTCGTCGCAGGACACCAGGGTCTCGGTGGACGCACCGTCCTCGTCGTCCTCGGCCAGCCAGACGCTGCCGCCGCCCCCGGAGCCCAGCCGCTGCCGCAGCAGGTAACGCCCGGCGATGATCCGCTCCCCAGCCACCAGCTCTCGCCCCTTCCGTGCGCCTTGGGCGTCTGTGACGCCTGGGGCGCGCCGTAGGCGGGACGCCCCGCCGGCCATGTTCGCCCGACCCGGTCGAGAACCCTCCCGAGGGGTCGGGCAGTTGGGGTCTGTCCTGGTCTGCTGCCGGCATCACACGCGTGGGCGCCGCACATCACCTGCGCGGCGAGGTGGGCGTCAGCCGGCCGGTGTGAGGGTCACGCGGATGCCGACCGTGCCGTTCGCGCCGCGGCGCAGTCGGCTGCCGAGGAGGGTGAGGCGGCCGGTGAGGCCGTACTTGCGGGCGATGAGCCGGCGGTAGCGGGCGCTGGTCGGCTCGTCGCAGATCTCGGCGGTGGCGGGGATCTGGTCGCCGGTCGGCCTGCCCCGCAGGTCGCAGGGGCCGACGAGGACGTCGCCGCGGGCGCGGATGCGCTTGACCTTCCATGAGTCGGCGACCGTCCACACGCCGAGCGCGTCGCCGTCGCGGACCACCCAGACCGGGGTGGGGACGCCGGTGCCGTTCTTGCGGTAGCTGGTGATGAGCAGGTACTTGCCCGCGCCGAGCGATTCCAGCGGTCCCTGCGTCTGATGCGACGAATCGTCCATGGCGGGAAGTGTAGGCAGCGGGTGCGGGGACGCCGAGGGGCGCCCCCGCCGCGCGGCTCAGTCGAGTGCCGCCGCCATTCGCCGTACGCCCTCCGTGATCAGCTCGGGCGAGGTCGCGAGGTTCAGCCGTACATGGCCCGCTCCTCCGGTGCCGAACGGGATCCCGGAGGTGAGCGCGACGCGGCCGCGCCGCAGGAAGACGTCCGCCGGGTCGTCGCCGAGGCCGAGGGCGCGGCAGTCGAGCCAGGCGAGGTAGGTGGCGTCGCCGGGGCGGTAGGTGATCGCGGGGAGGTGCTCGGCGAGGAGGTCGGCGAGGAGGCGCCGGTTGTCGTCGAGGCCCGCGAGCAGGGCGTCGAGCCAGGCGGTGCCGTCGCTCAGGGCGGCGCTGTGGGCGATGATCCCGAGGTGGCTGGGGCCGTGGCCGACCTCTTCGGGCAGCCGGGCCAGGTCGGCGGCGGACGCGGGGCCCGCGATGGCCAGGGCCGCCTTGAGGCCGGCCAGGTTCCAGGCCTTCGACGCCGACATCAGTGACAGTCCGCTCTCGCCGCCCGGGACGGTCAGGTACGGCACGAAGTCGGCGTCGGCCGCGGTGAGCGGGGCGTGGATCTCGTCGGCGACGACCCGGACGCCGTGGTGGTCGGCGAGTGCGGCGACGGCGGCCAGTTCGTCGGCGGTGTGCACGGTGCCGGTCGGGTTGTGGGGGCTGCACAGCAGGAAGGCGGCGCGCCTGCCGCCCGTGGTCGCGCGCCGGAAGCTCTCGTCCAGTGTGTCGAGGTCGATGCGCAGGTCCGCGCCGAGCGGGGCCTCGACCACCTGTCGGTCCATGTGCTCGACGAACTGGTAGAACGGCGGGTAGACGGGTGAGTTCACCACGACCGGATCGCCCGGTCCGGTGACCAGTTTGAGCATTTCGACCACACCGAGCATCACATCGGGCACGATCGCCGTCCGCTCCACGGCGAGCCCGTCCCAGCCCCACCGCTTCGCGGCGAATCCGGCGAGCGCCTCGGCGTATCCCGTGCCCGCCGGGTATCCGGTGTCGCCGAGCGCGAGGGCCTCGGTGAGCGCGTGGACGACGGGTTCGGCCAGCGGGACGTCCATCTCGGCCACCCACATCGGCAGCACGTCGTCGGGGTAGGTGCGCCACTTCATGCTCGTACGACGTCGCAGGCGGTCGAGGGTGAGGGCGTGGAGGGGATTCGGTTCGCCGGACGTCGTGTGCGGGATCCTGGTCATGGGGCACAAGATAGGCGGCCGCGCGGTGGGCGGGAACCGCTGGTGAGGTCGCCGGGGCGGGAACGATCAGCTGTGCGGTGAACACGGGCGGGCCGGGCCACGTATGGAGAGAGGGTGCTCAACTACGGGAGGGCCCCGCGGCGTTGCTGCCGCGCTGTACTGGTTCGGGAGCCCTGCATGAGGCACGCACGACGACGTCTCGTCCGGCGAGTGACACGGCTGGCGGCCGTCGGCGGACTCCTCCTCGGAGGAACGATGGTCACCCGCGCGGTGGCGAGCGAACCCCCCGACGCCTCCTCCGTCCCCCGCACCTACGCCGCCTCGGCCGCCAGTACCGGCGGTGATCTGGTCGCCCGGCTGGGGGCTTCGCGTACGGCGGGCAGCTGGATCGGCGCCGACGGGAAGCCGGTTGTCGCGGTCACCGACGAGGAGGCGGCCGCCCAGGTACGCAAGGCCGGTGCCGAGCCGAAGATGGTCGACCACAGCATGGACGAGCTGAAGTCGGCGACGTCGACGCTGCGTTCGACCCCCCGGGTGGTCGGTACGGCGTGGGTGATGGACTACCGGTCCAACCAGGTAGTCGTACGGGGTGACAGCACCGTGTCGGCCGCCGACTGGTCGCGGATGACGCGGGTCGCGGACGGCATCGGCGGCTTTGTGCGCATGGAGCGCACCGAGGGCACGTTCACGACGCGGCTCAACGGCGCGCTGCCGCTGCTGTCGACCGTCGGGCGCTGTTCGGCCGGTTTCAACGTCACCGACGGGCAGCGTGACTTCATCCTCACGGCGGGGCACTGCGGGCCCGACGGTTCGGTGTGGTTCGCCGACAACCGGGGCACGCGGCAGATCGGCCAGACGATCAAGCAGAACTTTCCGGGCGCCGACTACTCGCTGGTCCAGTACGCGAGCGGGGACGCCGGCGCCGGTGCGGACGTCGTGTCGATCGGTGCGGGCAAGGGCGTACGGATCACCGGTGCGGCCGATCCCGCGGTCGGGCAGCGGGTGTTCCGCAGCGGCAGCACGAGCGGGCTGCGCGACGGCGAGGTGACGGCGCTCGACGCCACGGTCAACTACCCGGAGGGCACGGTCACGGGGCTCATCGAGACCAACGTGTGCGCCGAACCCGGCGACAGCGGTGGTCCGATGTTCTCCGAGGGCGTCGCGCTGGGTGTGACGTCGGGCGGCAGCGGGGACTGCGACGCGGGCGGTACGACGTTCTTCCAGCCGGTGACCAAGGCGCTCGCCGCGCTCGACGTGAAGCTTCTCGTGGCGGCGCAGAACGGTTCCGGTCAGGGTGCCTCGCCGGCGCCGTCCGCGTCGTCGCCGCAGGGCGCGGGCTCGCCCGGTGACACGTCGCCCGGTTCGTCGGCCCCGGTGACGGGCGCGGACGCCGTGACGCTGCTGTCGCGGCTGGCGGACCCGAAGAACGTCGGGCCGGGCCTGCTGGTCATCGCGGGCAGTCTGGTCGCGCTGGCGGCGACCCGGTTCATCCGTGCGGAACAGGACCGCAAGGCGTATCGGCGGCATTACTCGGCGACCTGGGGGTGACGGGCCCGGGCCTGCCGTCACTACGCGGAGCGACCGGCCCGGGCGTCGGGCCGGTCGCGGAGAGGTGGGTCGAGGAGGAGGATGCCCGGGGTGCGCCGAGGCGAGTGTTCAGGCGGCCTTCGCCGGCTGGGGGGCCGCGGCGGCCCACTCCAGGACAAGGCGCTGGTATTCCTCGCGCTGCTCGACGCTCAGTGTCCCGCCCGACCGGCGCCACAGCGCCCGGATCTCCTCGTTGACCTCGTCAGCCGATCGCTCGGAGGCGAATTCAACAGTGGTGGACATGCTGTGAAGCATAGGGCTCCGCAGGTGAAGGCGCTGTGAGCAAGGTCGCACAATACGGGCATAAAGGACCGTGTTGCTGATCACTTCCGTCTGTCAACGGAGATCGTGGAGTTCAGGCGTCCGTCGCCCCGAGCACCAGCACCTGGATCGCCAGGACGGCCGCCCCACGTGCCCAGTCGTGAAAGTCGGACATCTTGGTCTCCAACCTGATGTCCAACGTCGTCGCCGGCCTGGTCTGGCTGTGGATCCTCGACACCCAGCTGGGCATCGGGAACGAGATCATCAGCGCCGTCGGTGTGGACCGCATACCGTTCCTCGCCGACGAGACCTGGGCGGTCCCCACCATCGCCCTGATCAACGTCTGGCGGCACGTCGGCTACACCGCGCTCCTGCTCTTCGCCGGTCTGCAGGCGATCCCGAACGACATGTACGAGGCGGCGAAGGTGGACGGCGCGAGCGAGTGGCGCATGTTCTGGCGGATCACGATGCCGCTGCTGCGTCCGGTCCTGGCGGTCGTTCTGATCATGACGGTGATCGGTTCGTTCCAGGTGTTCGACACGGTCGCGGTGACGACCGCGGGCGGTCCGGCGAACGCGACGAACGTCCTCCAGTACTACATCTACGGCTCCGCCTTCGGCCGCTTCCAGTTCGGCTACGCCTCGGCGATGTCCGTCGCCCTGCTGGTCGTGCTCAGCGCGATCACCGTCCTGCAGTACCGGCTCACCCGGGCCGGCCAGACCGACCTCGGCTGACGGAAGGGAGACACCGAGATGGCTGCCGTGACAACGACCACGAACAGGACCGCCGTACGGCCGGTCAGGCGCAGGTTCTCCCCGGGACGGGCCGCCGCCTGGACCGTGATGGGTCTGATCGTCCTCATCACCCTGCTGCCGTTCTACTGGATCCTGCGCACCGCGCTCTCCACCAACGCCGGGCTGAGCGCCGACCCCACCGATCCGCTGCCCGTCGATGTCACCGGCACCGGCTTCCAGCGGGCCCTGGGCCTGCAGTCGGCCGAGGACGCGGCCGCGCAGGGCGGTGCGGGCGGCGGGCTCGACTTCTGGCGCTATCTGCTCAACTCGGTGATCGTCTCGACCCTGATCACCGGCTGCCAGATCTTCTTCTCCGCCATGGCCGCGTACGCCTTCTCCCGGCTGCGCTGGCGCGGCCGGGACAAGGTGTTCGGTCTGTTCCTCGCCGGGCTGATGGTGCCGACGCACAGGGACTGGCCGGCACGTTCCCCTCGTACGAGGCGATGCTGGAGTCGAAGGCCGTCGACGCGGTCGCGATCTTCACGCAGCGCTGGACCCACGGGCCGCTGGTGCTCCAGGGCCTGAACGCCGGCAAGCACGTCTACTCCGCGGTGCCCATGGCGATCACCACTCAGGAGATCGCGGCGATCATCGACGCCGTCAAGGCGACCGGTCTGACCTACATGATGGGCGAGACCAGCGAGTACAACCCGGCGACCGTGCACGCCCGCAACCAGATCGCGGAGGGCGCCTTCGGGCGGCTCTTCTACGCCGAGGGCGACTACGTCCACGACATGGACCTGGGGTTCTACGAGGCGTACCAGTACAGCGGCGGCGAGAACTGGAAGGCGACCGCGTCCTATCCCCCGCTGCTGTACCCGACGCACGCGGTGGGCGGGGTGCTGGGGGCCTGGCGGACGCACGCGGTGAGCGTGTCGGCGATCGGGGTCGTGGACGACCGCGGCGACGGCGTCTTCGACAAGTCCGTCAGCCAGTTCGGCAACGACGTCTCCAACGCGACCGCGCTGTTCGAGGTCGCGGGCGGCGGCTCGTTCCGTACGAACGAGTTCCGGCGGGTCGGCTACCCCTCGCACATACGGGAGTCCCGGTTCCGGTTCTTCGGCACCGAGGCGAGCATGGAGCAGCTCGCCACCGTGGCCCTGTGGCAGGACAAGAAGGGCGTCAAGGACATCAGCGAGCTGCTGGAGCCCAAGCCCACCATGTCCCCCGACGACCCGTCGCTCCAGCACATCGCGCCGGAGCTGCGGGCGGCCTTCACCTCGGGTTCGGCGCCCGTGCACGACCGCTCCCGGCTGCCCCGGGAGTTCGACAGCCTGCACAACGGTCACGAGGGCAGCCATCATTTCCTGGTGGACGACTTCGTGACCGCGGTCAATTCCCGCACCCTGCCGTCGGTGAACGCGTGGGTGGCGGCCCGCTACACCCTGCCGGGCATCGTCGCGCACGAGTCGGCGCGGCAGGGCGGGGTCAGGCTGGAGATCCCGGACTTCGGGGACGCCCCCGAGGCGTGACGTTCCTGCGCGAGCCGGGTGCCTGGGGCTGCTCAGGTGCCCGGCTTGCGGCCGTACACGAAGACGTCGTCGCCGTTCTTCAGCAGGGACCAGTACTTCTTGGCGTTAATCTTGGTCATGTTGACGCAGCCGTGCGAGCCCGGCGGGTTCCACATGCTGACGCCGACCGAGTGGAAGGCCTGGCCGCCGTCGAAGAACTGGGAGTACGGCATCGGCACGTGGTAGATGCTCGACACGTGGTCGATGTTGCGCCAGTAGATCTTCTTCAGACCGGTGCGCGTCTCGTAGCCGTTGCGGCCGGTGCGGACCGGGACCGGGCCGTAGACCAGCTTCCTGCCGTCCTGGATCCAGCTCAGCTGGAGCGTGAGGTTCACACAGGCGATGCGGCCCTTGTTGACGGGGCACTTGCCGTCCTTGTTGGGGTTGTTGCCGACGGCCTTCTGCTTCAGCATCAGGTCCATCACGCCCCAGGTCACCGGGCCCGCGTAGCCGGCGTTCGGAGTGATGCCGTGCTTGGTCTGGAAGGCCTGGATGGCCTTGCAGTCGGCCGTGGACTGCTTGCCGTCGACCGGCCGGCCGAGGAACTTCTCGACCTTCTTCTGATACGGCCCGGTCTGGGACGTGCAGCTCGGGGCCGCCTGCGCCGGTGCGGCGGCGAGCGTCAGTCCGAGCGGTGCGACGAGTCCTGCGGTGATGCCGAGTGCGACGGCGCGCCGTCTGCGTATGTCCCCCATGGCCGGGCCTCTCCCTTGCGTGGTCCTGTGGACTTCTGCCAGGTAGACCGGTGTGCGGGGCGATCGGTTGTGGCCGTGGCCGGGCTGTGACCGAACGGTGAAATTTCGCCAGTCGCTCCGGCCTCGCTTCAGGCCTCTGCTCAGGCGTCGCCCGACCGCCGGACCACGGCCCGGAAGCCGGTGTGGACCGCGGTGAGGCCGCCGTCGACGGTGAGGGTGGTGCCGGTGATCCAGGCCGCGTCCCGCGACGCCAGGAAGGCGACCGCCGCCGCGATGTCCTCGGGCTCGCCGACCCTGCCCAGCGGATACAGCGGCCGGACCGCGTCGAGTTCCGCGTCCCTTCCCTCCCAGGCCGAGGTACGCACCGTGCCCGGCGTGACCAGGTTCACCCGGACTCCACGGGCTGCGGCGTGCCCGGCGAGCGTACGGGTGAGGGAGCCGAGGCCGGCCTTGGCTGCGCTGTAGGCGTGGTTGCCGAAGTCCTGCAGGGCGTTGACGGAGCCGATGTTCACGATGGCTCCGTGGCCGGTGGCGGCGAGGTGCGGCAGGGCGGCACGGCAGCAGCGGTACGTCCCGGTCAGCGTGACGTCGAGGTCGCGGGCCCAGGCGTCGTCGGAGCCGTCCTCGAAGAGCGGGGTGTCGGGTGTACAGGAGGCGGCGCTGTTGACCAGGACGTCGAGGGAGCCGAAGGTGTCCACGGCGCGGGCGACGGCGGCCTCGACGGACTCGCGGTCGGCGACGTCGCAGGCCAGCGCCTGCGCCGCGAGCCCGTGCCGGCGCAGCTCGGTGGCCGTCCGCTCGGCCTCGGGGCCGTCCCGGTCGGTCACCAGGACGCGTGCCCCTTCCTCCGCGAGGCGGCGTGCGGTGGCGGCGCCGATGCCGCGGGCCGCGCCGGTGACCAGGACTCCGTACCCTGCGAAGCGCGTCGTGTCCGTCATGGACGGAACCGTAGTACCGGGACGATCATCCGGGCAGATAGCGTGCGTCCATGTCCGTGTTCATGCAACAACTCCCCGCGCTCGTCGGCGTCGTGATCGGCGCGCTCGGTTCCTATCTGGTGGTGGTGCGGGGCGATCAGATGAGGTTCCGGCGGGAGCAGGCGGCGCGCTGGGAGGAGCGGCGGCTGGCGGTGTACGCCGACTACGCGCGGTCGGTGAAGCAGACGATCACGCTGACGTACCGGGTTGCCGCAGAGCTCGGCCACGGGACGCACCCGGATCCCCTCACCCCCGACGAGGCCAGACCGCTGCTCGCCGAGGCGAACGTCACGAGGGACCCCTCGGGTGAGGCGCTGATCATGCTGGGCAGCCGCGCTGTGGTGGAGAAGGGCCGGGCCTGGGTCGTGACCGCCATGGAGATGGAGCGGTTCGTCCGCGAGTCCGAGCAGGACACGGCGGCCTGGCGTGCGCTGCTGGAAGAGCAACGCGCCGGACGCGACGCCTACTACGCGGCCGTGCGGGAGGACCTCGGCCTGCCGCCCGGGCACTCCGCGCGCTGGCCGATCCGCCCTGCCGGCCCGGTACCGCCTCAGCGATAGCCGCTCGTGTCCGCCGGCTTCCCCGCGTCCTGCACCTCGACGAGATAGCGCCAGGCGTCGGGGCGGCTGCCGTCGAGGTCCGTGAAGCCATAGACCGGCGCGAGCTGCCCGCTGGAGAGCGACTCACCGTTCCAGCGGGCCACGTCGGGGTCGGCGGCCAGGGCGGCGACGGCGCGGCCCACGTAGCGCGGGGTCTCGGAGATGGCGAAGTGCGGGACGCGTTCGAGGGCGTCGCGCCAGTTGTCCTCGCGTACCTCGAACGCGTCGAGCATCATCTCCGAGCGCAGCCAGCCGGGGGTCAGGGCGACGGCGGTGGCGCCGCGCGGTCCGAGTTCGTGGCCGAGGGAGAAGGCCATGCGCAGAACGGATGCCTTGGCGAGGTCGTAGAAGAAGGAGTTCCGGTAGTTGGCGCGGTTGTAGTCCGCCGTGCCGTCGGTCATCTCGACGACCAGTCCGCCCGGCCGGCGCAGAAGCAGGGGCAGGGCGTGGTGGCTGGTGATGGCGTGGGTCTCGACGGCCAGCCGGAGCAGCCGTAGGCCCTTGTCGAGGTCGTGCTCCCAGACGGGGCTGTCCCAGGCGAAGAGCTTCTCGCCGCCCCAGACGTCGTTGACGAGGACGTCTAGGCGGCCCTGTTCGTCCGCGATGCGGTCGACGAGGGTGCGGACCTGGGCCGGGTCGAGATGGTCGGTGGGTACGGCGATGCCGTGGCCGCCTGCCTCGGTGACGAGGTCGGCGGTGTCCTCGATCGTCTCGGGCCGGTCGTACTCCGAGCGCCGGGCACGCGTGCTGCGTCCCGTCACGTAGACCGTGGCCCCGGCCGCCCCGAGCTCCACGGCGATGCCGCGTCCGGCCCCCCGGGTCGCCCCGGCGACCAGTGCGACCCTGTCCTTGAGCGGCTGTGACATGTCCGGCCTCCCGTGCCTCGTGTGCGGTGTCGTCATCGAGGGTGCCGGGGAAGCCGGACATCTTCTGTCGTCTTTTCCGGTCGGGTGCCGCCTTTCGAGGCAGGGTCACCCGGCCGGGCGCGGCCTCAGTGGCCCCGGTCGATCCACTCCTGGAGGTGGGGTGCCTCGGCGCCGATGGTGGTGGGGTCGCCGTGGCCGGTGAGGACCTTGGTGTCGGGCGGGAGGGCGAGGAGGCGGTTGCGGATGGAGTCGATGATCGTCGGGAAGTGGGAGTAGGAGCGGCCGGTGGCGCCGGGGCCGCCCTGGAAGAGGGTGTCGCCGGTGAAGACGACGCCCAGGCCGGGGTCGTGCAGGCACACCGCGCCCGGGGCATGCCCCGGGGTGTGCAGGACGGTCAGGTCGGCGCCCGCGGCCTCGATGATCTGGCCGTCCACGAGGTGGGCGTCGGGGTCGCGGTCCGGATGGGTCTGCTTCCACAGCGGCAGGTCGTCGGGGTGGAGCCAGATCGTGGCGCCGGTGCGGTCGGCCAGGGCGGGCGCGGCGTCGATGTGGTCGTTGTGGGCGTGGGTGCACACGATCGCGGTGAGGCGCCGGTCGCCGACGGCCTCGGCGATGGCGTCGGCGTCATGGGCGGCGTCGATGACGACGACCTCGTGGTCGTCGCCGACGAGCCACACGTTGTTGTCGACGTCCCAGGTGCCGCCGTCGAGGGTGAACTGTCCGGAGGTGACGAGCCGTTCGATGCGGGTGGCCATCAGAGCATCACCACCGAGCGCAGGACGTCGCCGTGGTGCATGCGCTCGAACGCCTTCTCCACCTCGTCGAGCTGGATGGTCTCGGTCACGAACGCCTCCAGGTCCAGGCGGCCCTGCAGATGCAGGTCGATCAGCATCGGGAAGTCCCGGGAGGGCAGACAGTCGCCGTACCAGGACGACTTGAGAGCCCCTCCCCGGCCGAACACGTCCAGCAGGGGCAGCTCCAGCTTCATCTCCGGGGTGGGGACGCCCACCAGGACGACCGTGCCGGCCAGGTCGCGGGCGTAGAAGGCCTGCTGGTACGTCTCCGGGCGGCCCACCGCCTCGATCACGACGTCCGCGCCGAACCCGCCGGTCAGCTCGCGGATCGCCTCGACGGGGTCGGTCTCGCGCGAGTTGACCGTGTGGGTGGCGCCCATGGTGCGGGCCTTGGCCAGCTTCCGGTCGTCGATGTCCACGGCGATGATCCGCGCCGCGCCCGCCAGGTTCGATCCGGCGATGGCCGCGTCGCCGACGCCACCGCAGCCGATCACCGCGACCGTGTCGCCCCGGCCGACGTTGCCGGTGTTGATGGCGGCGCCGATTCCGGCCATCACGCCACAGCCCAGCAGGCCGGCCACCTGCGGGGCGACCGCCGCGTCGACCTTGGTGCACTGTCCGGCCGCGACCAGCGTCTTCTCCGCGAAGGCGCCGATGCCGAGCGCGGGTGAGAGTTCCTGGCCGGTCGAGGCCAGGGTCATCCTCTGCTTGGCGTTGTGGGTGTCGAAGCAGTACCAGGGCCGCCCGCGCAGACAGGCCCGGCATGTCCCGCACACCGCACGCCAGTTGAGGATCACGAAGTCACCGGGCGCGACGTCCGTGACGCCGGCGCCGACCGACTCCACCACGCCGGCCGCCTCGTGCCCCAGCAGGAAGGGGAAGTCGTCGCTGATGCCGCCCTGCTTGTAGTGCAGGTCGGTGTGACAGACCCCGCAGGCCTGGATCTGTACGACGGCCTCGCCCGGCCCCGGGTCCGGCACGACGATCGTCTCCACGCGCACGGCCTCGTCCTTGCCCGGTGCGATCACGCCCCGTACTTCCTGCGCCATGGTGCTGAACCCTTTCCTCGGCGGCTCTCCGTCCACTTCCGACCCTAGACGTGACTGATCGGTAAAGGCACGGAGCGACGACCTTCACATCTGCTTCCGGCCACCTTTCAGAAATACCCCCCGGGGTACCCTGCTACTGTGGTTCATATACCCCCGGGGGTAATTTCCTCCCGGGGGCTCACAGGCTTCACCAGGAGAGGAGTGCTGCCGTGTACTTCGTCGACACCATCGAGGTGCCGGGGCTGGGCAATCGCGGGTATCTGGCGGGCGGTGCGCACAGCGCCGTGGTGGTCGATCCACCCCGGGACATCGACCGGGTGATCACGGCCGCCGCACTGCGCGGCGTGCGGATCACCCAGGTCGTCGAGACCCACGTGCACAACGACTACGTGACCGGCGGCCTGGAGCTCGCCCGGCTCACCGGGGCCGCCTATCTGGTGCCGGCCGCGGCGCGGGTCGGCTACCAGCGGGTGCCGGTCGCCGACGGGGACCGTACGGAGATCGACGACGGCCTGGTGCTGCGCGCCCTGGCCACTCCCGGGCACACCCCGCACCACACGGCGTACGTCCTGGAGGAGGCGGGACACGCCGTGGCCGTGTTCACCGGCGGTTCGCTGCTGATCGGCACGGTGGGACGGCCCGACCTGGTCGAACCCCGGCTGACGGATCACCTGGCGCGGGCGCAGTACGACTCGGCGCACCGGATGGCCGCCGAGCTGCCGGACGAGACGGCGGTCCTGCCGACGCACGGCTTCGGCAGCTTCTGCTCCGCCACGCAGGCCGCGGGCGGGGACACGACGACGATCGGGCGTGAGCGCGCCGCCAACGAGGCCCTGGTGAAGGACATCGACGCGTTCGTCGCCGACCTGCTCGCCGGCCTCGACGACATCCCCGCGTACTACGCCCACATGGGCCCGGCGAACGCCGAGGGTCCGGCTCCCGTGGACCTGACGCCGCCCCGGCCGGCCGACGCCGAGGAGATCGCCGCGCGGCTGGCCTCCGGGGAGTGGGTGGTGGATCTGCGCCACCGGGTCGCGTTCGCCGAGGGGCATGTCGCCGGGTCGTTCAACTTCGAGGCGGAGGGACAGCTCGCCGCCTATCTGGCCTGGCTGCTGCCCTGGGGCAAACCGGTCACGCTGCTCGCCGAGACCCAGGCCCAACTGGCCGACGCCCAGCGGGAACTCGTCCGCGTCGGGATCGACCGGCCGGCCGCCGCGGCGACCGGCTCCCCCGCCGACTGGACCCGCCCGGGCGACCGGCCCCGCTCCTTCCCGCGCGCCACCTTCGCCGAACTGGCCGCGCGGGACGGCGTGGTGATCCTGGACGTGCGGCGGGACTCCGAGCGCGCCGGCGGGCACATCCGGGGGTCGGTGCACATACCGGTGCACCAACTGCGCGACCGGCTGGCGGAGATACCGGAGGGCACCGTGTGGGTGCACTGCGCCGGCGGGATGCGGGCGGCCATCGCCGCCTCGCTGCTCGACGCGGTGGGACGTGATGTCGTCACCGTCGACGACGGGTTCGCGGCGGCGCTCGACGCCGGTCTCCCGATGGCCCGCGTCACCCCGGCCGAGGCCCGGGCGCGGGCGGACGCCGACGCCGTCCTCGTGGACGTCCGCGAGCCCGCCGAATGGGCCACGGGGCACGCCCCTGGCGCCGTCCTCGCGCCGCTCTCGGCACTGACGGCCGGTGAGACGCTGCCGCGGACCGCGCAGGGCCGCCCCGTCGTGGCGATCTGCCGCTCCGGCAAGCGCTCCCGCGAGGCCGCGGCGCTGCTCACGGCGCGCGGCACGGACGTGGTGGACGTCATCGGCGGCATGCGGGCCTGGGTCCAGGCGGGGCTTCCGGTGGTGACGGAGTCCTGTACCGCCCCCAGTGACCCCACGTGAGCGCGCTCGTCCTGGGCCTGTTCGCCGGTGGTGTCACGGGGCTCTCGCTCGGCGCGCTGGGCGGCGGCGGCAGTGTGCTGGCCGTACCGGCGCTGATGTACCTGCTCGGTTTCACGCCCGCGGCGGCGGCCACCGCGAGTCTGGTCGTCGTCGCCGTCACCTCGGTCACCGCGCTCGGCGCGCACGCCCGTGCGGGCACGGTGCGCTGGCGTGCCGGGGCGCTGTTCGCGGCGGCGGGTCTGCTGCCGGCGGCGGTCGGCGGTGCGGTGTCCGGGCTGCTGCCCGCGGGGGTGCTCACGGGGGCCTTCGCGGTGACCGCCGCTGCCGCCGCGCTGCGTATGCTCCGCCCTTCGGCCGCCGTACGGCGCGAGGAGGTGCCGGCGCGTCCGGGCCGGGTCGTCCGGGCGGGCGCCGGGCTCGGTGCCGTGACCGGTGTTTTGGGCGTGGGCGGCGGATTCCTGGCCGTACCGGCTCTGGTGAGCGTGGTGGGGCTGCGGATGCGGGCCGCCGTCGGCACCAGTCTGCTGGTGATCACCGTGAACTCGCTGGTGGCGCTCGCGGCCCGGGCCGGTTCGGCCGCGAGTGTCGACTGGGCGGCCGTCGGGCCGTTCGCCGCGGCCGCGGTGCTCGGCGCGTGGGACGGCAAGCGGCTCGCCGGGAAGATCTCCGGCGGCACGCTTCAGCGGGTCTTCGCCTACGTCCTGCTGGCGGTGGCCGTGTTCATGCTGGCCGACGCCGTCGGATGAGTGCCGGGCGCCACGGGACGGCCGGGCCGCCCCCTATGCCAGCGACAGGAACAGCTTCTCCAGCCGTGCCTTCATCTGCGCCGCCGTCTCGCCGTCGCGCCGGCCCTGCTCGACGTCGGTGAGGCACTGCTGCAATCCGGTCGCGATGATCGCGAAGCCGGCCCGGTCCAGGGCGCGGGAGGCTGCGGCGAGCTGAGTGACGACCTCCTCGCAGTCGCGGCCCTCCTCGATCATCTTGATCACTCCGGAGATCTGCCCCTGCGCCCGACGCAACCGGTTCAGCACCGACTTGAGGTCGTCGCCCTCGAACTGCAACTCCACGATCACTCCCCTGCCTGCCCCGCTACATACCCCTGCGGGTATTTTACCTCCACTCCGGAAAGGATCTCATTCCCCATGGCACCGCCCCACAGCTCCCCGGCGCTCGACGTCGACGAGGCCCACGCCCGCCTGAGCGAGTCGAGCGACTCGGCCGACTCGACCGACTCGACCGACTCGACCGACTCGACCGATCTGACCGTCGTCGACGTCCGCACGCCGGGCGAGTACACGGCCGGTCATCTGCCGGGCGCGCTGAACATCCCGCTGGACCGTCTCGACAGCGCGCTGCCCGCGCTCCGCAGCCTCCCCGGCGGGCAGCTTCTGGTGGTGTGCGCCTCCGGGGCCCGCTCGGCGGACGCCTGCCGTGTCCTCGCCGAGCACCGGATCCAGGCCATGACCCTCACGGGCGGCACCCAGGGCTGGGCCCAGCGCGGGCACGCGCTGCACCGGCCGGCGTCGAGCCCGCGCGCCACCTGGTCCATGGAACGCCAGGTCCGTTTCACCGCGGGCTCGATCGTCCTGGTCGGTCTCGGACTCGGACTGCTGCACCCGGCCTGGCAGTTGCTGTCCGCCGGTGTCGCGGGCGGCCTCGTCTTCTCCGCGCTCAGCAACACCTGTGGCATGGCCGCCCTGCTGGCGAAGCTGCCGCACAACCGCCCGCGCCCCGCCGACCTCGAAGCGGCCCTGGCCGCCCTGGCGCGGCGCGGTCAGGCACCGGTCACCTGAGGAAGTCCCGGACGGCCCGGGCGACGACGTCCTCGTCCAGGCCGTCCGCGCCGCCCAGCGGCAGCAGCCGGTGCGGTACGTGGACCAGGGTCTCGGCGACGTGCCGGGCCGACAGGCCGGGCAGCCCGGGTTCGACGAGCACGACGTCGGCGTGGGCGGCGGCCAGAACGGCGGTGCGCAGGCCGACCTGGTCGAAGGGCCGGACGGTGGCGGCGTAGAGCACGGCCAGGTCGAGGCCGGCCGTGGCGCGCAGCACCGGGTCGAGAGTGGCGCCGACGGCGAGGACGACGCCGCCGAGGCCCTCCCGGACGAGTTCGAAGCCCTCGGACAGGCCGTGCGGTTCGGCGTTGGAGTCGCCGGACAGATGCACGAAGGCCCGCTCGCCGCGCCCCACGGCGGACCGGATCGCGCGCCGCACCTCGTCCGGATGACCGGGGACATGGACGGTCCAGCGCGGGTCGGTGGCGAAGCGAGTCAGTTCCTCCACGGCGCCGTAGCCGACGAGGACGGTGCCGGTGCCGTGCCCGGCGGGGCCGTCGGGGCCGTCGGGGCCGTCGGGGCGGGCGGCGGGCAGGGACTCGGTGACGGCCCGGAGCATGTCGGGGTGCATGGCAAATCCTCCTCGGGACGGTTACGCGAGACGTCAAGAATTCGTCAAGAACAAAATGTGACGCTCACTCACATGGCCCTGAATTCCCCGGAGTTAACCCTTCCAGCACACTGTGAGTGAATCTTTAACAACCACAAAGGAACGTAGCCGTCTCTTTGCCCGGTCCGGGTATTTCCCGGGGTGTTCCCGCTCGCCGTGCTGCGTAACTTGGCAGTGGTCTTTCCCGTTGCCGAAAGCGGAGGGGGAACATCCCGCCATGGTCGAGAACGAAACGCCGCCCTCGGTTCGTCCGTTGGTCCATCTGATCGCGGGGCCGACCGGAGTCGGGAAGAGCGCGGCCGCCACCGACCTGGCGCGCGCCACCGGCGCCCCGATCGTCGTCGCCGACCGCCTGCAGTGCTTCACCGACCTCGCCACCACCAGCGCCCGCGCCGGTGCGGACGTGCCGGGTGTGCGCCGCCACTGGCTCGGGGACCGGACGTTCACCGAGGGGGACCTGTCCGCGAACCAGGCCGCCGACGCACTCGTCGAACTCGTCCAACTGCTCGCCGTTCAGCACCGGTTGGTCATCATCGAGGGTGGCTCGATCTCGCTGCTGCGCGTGCTGTGCGCCCGTCCGGCGCGGCTCGACTGGCGGCTGACGGTCCGTCTCCTGACACTGCCCGAGTACGACACGTACCTCGCCGCCCTGACTCACCGGGCCCGGTCGATGCTCACACCGGGCGTCTGCGGTCCGGGGCTGCTCCAGGAGCTGGCCGCACTCTGGCGCGATCCGGGGAAGCGACGGCTTGCCGCCTCGGTCAACGGGTTCGAGGCCGTGCTCGAATGCTGCGCCAAATACTCAATTGACGCGGAGACCGTCGACGACGGGGAAATCCCCGAACACATCCTGCGCCGGATGGCCGCGCTCATCGCCGTACGGCATGCCGAGCACGGCATTCTCCAGCATCGCGTGTTCACCGAGATTTTCGCGAACGGCACGACGGTCTCCGCATTCGACTTCGGCCAGCTGGAGCGTGCGGCATGACGGGCACATCGGAGGTGATGGAAGCCTCCACCGATTTCGGCCATATCATCGCTTCCTCCCCGCTCGGCGTGGTCACCGCCCGCTCGGCCGCCGACGTCAGGGAACTCGTCTCCTTCGCCGGTCCGCACGGCCTGCCGGTCTCCGCGCGAGGCGCCGGACAGGCCCTGTACGGGCAGGGACAGGCGCACGGCGGCTACGTCGTCGACATGTCGGCCCTCGACGACGTGCGCTGTGCTCCGGGCGAGCGGACGCTGAGCGCCGGGGCCGGTGCGTCGTGGCGTGCTGTGGTGCGGGCCGCGCTGGCCGAAGGGCTCACTCCGCCGGTGCTGCCCGATCACCTCGGCGGCAGCGTCGGCGGGCTGCTGAGCACGGGTGGCCTGGGCGGCTCCAGTCATCGGTACGGCCTGGTCGCCGACTGGGTGCGGGAGTTGGAGGTCGTCACCGGCACCGGTGAACGGCTGGTCTGCGCCGCCGACCGGCGTCCGGACCTCTTCCACGCGGTCCTGGCGGGCCTCGGCCAGTGCGCCCTGATCGTCCGCGCCACCCTCGCCCTGGTGCCCGCGCCGACCCACGTCCGCCGCTACCGCCTCTACCACGACGCCCCGGGCACGTACTTCACCGATCAGCGGCGCCTGGCCCGCGACAGCCGCTTCAGCCACGTCTCGGGCCAGGCGCGGCCCGCGCTCGGCGGGGGCTGGCACTACATGATCGAGGCGGTCGTGCCGCACGACGGCGGACCGCCGGCCGACGACGAGCTGCTGATCGGCGACCTGGACCACGACCGGGACACCGAGGAGACCGCGGACCTGTCGTACGCCGAGTACGTGCACCGTCTGGACCGCGACGAGCGGCTGCTGCGCGCCACCGGCGAGTGGGACCGCCCGCACCCCTGGCTGACCCTGCTGCTGCCGGAGGAGGCCGCGGCCTCCTTCGTCCCGGCCCTGCTCGCCGAGGACGCCCAGCGGGGACTGCGCTGCTGCGGCACGGTCCAGCTCCGTCCGCTGTCGGCCCGCACACTGCGCGCCCCGCTGCTGCGCCGGCCCGAGGGCGAACTCCTCTGCCTGCTCGCCCTGATGCGCACGGCGCCACCGGCCGCCCCCGACGTCGTCCGCCGTATGGTCGCCGCCAACCGGGCCCTGTACGAGCGGGCCAGGACGGTCGGCGGCGTCCTCCACCCGGTCGGCGCGCTGCCCATGACACCGGGCGACTGGCGCGACCACTTCGGCCCCGGCTGGCCCGAACTGGTCGGCGTCAAGGACCAGTACGACCCGCATCACGTCCTGACCAGGGGGTACGGCTTGTGGACCTGACCTCCGTGCGGGCCGTGACCGTCTTCTGCGGTGCCTCCCCCGGGCGCCGCCCCGACCATCTGCGTACCGCCGCGGAACTCGGCCGCGCACTGGCCGGGGCGGGCCTCCGACTGGTCTACGGCGGTGCGCGCACCGGGCTCATGGGGGCCGTCGCGGACGGGGTGCTGACCGCCGGCGGCGCGGTCACCGGAGTGGTGCCGCGCGGCATGCTGCCCTACGAGATCGCCCACACGGGACTCACCGACCTCGTCGTGGTCGCCGACATGCATGAGCGCAAGGCGCGGATGGCCGCGGAGGGCGACGCGTTCGTGGCGCTGCCGGGCGGGCTGGGTACGGCGGAGGAGTTGCTGGAGGTGCTGACCTGGGCGCAGCTGCATCTGCACCGCAAGCCGTGTCTGCTGCTGGACCCGTCCGGTTTCTACGGTCCGTTGCTGTCCTTCCTGGAGCACGCGCGGGACGAGGGCTTTCTGCACGCCGGGGATCTGGAGCGGATCGTGGTGTGCGGCTCGGCCGAGGAGGTAGTGGCACGGCTGACACGGCCGCGCAGGGCACCCGCGCCGGCGGTGGCCGCCGTGCCGGTGCCTCGGGGGCGGGTGGCGTTCCTGTTCTCGGCGGCCGGGTCGCAGCAGCCGGGCATGGGGCGCGAACTGTACGGCTGCTCCCCGGTGTTCGCCGACGCGCTGGACGAGGTGTGCGGGCTGCTCGACCCGTATGTCGACGTGCCGCTGCGGGACCTGATGTTCGCCGAGGCCGGGACGCCCGCCGCCGCCCTGCTCGACCGGGTCGCCTTCGGGTATCCGGCGATATTCGCGGTGCAGATCGCGCAGTACCGGCTGCTGGAGAGCCAGGGGGTGCGCCCGGACGTGCTCTTCGGGTACTCGGCCGGGCACATGGCCGCCGCGCACGCGACGGGGGTGTTCTCGCTGCCGGACGCCTGCCGTGCGGTCGGCGCGCTGGCCCGGCTGGCGGACGCGCTGCCGAAGACGGGGGGCATGGCGGCCGTGGAGGCGTCGCCCGGGGAGCTGAGCCCGGGGCCGGGCGCGGTGATCGCGGCGGTCAACGGCCCGAGGTCGGTGGTCGTGTCGGGAGACCGGGCGGCCGTACGGCGGATCTGCGAGGAGTGGACGGCCCGCGGTCGCCGTACCCATGTGCTCCGCCTGGACGTGGCACCCCACTCCCCTCACTTCGACGCCCTGCTGGACGACTACCACCGCGCCCTGGAGCCGCTCGACCTACGGGTCCCGCGGCTGCCGCTGCTCTCCGACACCACCGCCGAGCCGGTCGGGGCCGAGGCGACCTCGCCGGGCTTCTGGGCGCGGGCGGTGTGCGCGCCGGTCCGTTTCGCGGACGCCGTCGGCCGGCTGCGGCGCGACGGTGTGACGGTCTGTGTGGAGCTCGGCCCGGGTGACGTCCTGACCCGCATGCTGGACGACTGTCTGCCCGAGGGGGCCGAACGGCCCCTGACGCTCGCCGTGGCGCGGAACTGGCAGGCTCCGCGGGAGGAGGCCGACGTAGCCTGAAGGCTCCGTCCCACCTCGGAGGAGTCCCGTGAGCATCGCAGCGACCGAACCCGCCCCGCCCGCCTGGCGGCTGCTCCTGGGCTACGTCCGCCCGCACCGGTGGACCCTGCTGACGGGCGCCGTGCTCTCGCTGGTCACGGGCGCGACCGGGCTGCTGCTGCCGCTGGTGGCCCGGGAGTTGATCGACGACCTGTCCCACGACCGGGCCATCACCGGGGCGCTGCTGATCATGTCCGGGCTGGTCGTGACGAACGCGGCGCTCGGCGCGCTGGGTTCGTACGTGCTGCGGCGCACCGCCGAGTCGGTGGTGCTCGGCGCGCGGCGCGCCCTGTCGTCGTATCTGCTGCGACTGCGCATCCCCGCCGTGGACCGCAGCGAGCCCGGCGATCTGATGGCCCGCATCACCTCGGACACCACGCTGCTGCGTGAGGTCACCACCGACTCGCTCGTGGGCCTGGGCACCGGAGGGCTGACCCTCGTGGCGACGGTGGCCATGATGGGCCTGGTGGACCCGGTGCTGCTGCTCGTCACGCTCGGCGTGATCCTGGCCGCCGGCACGATCCTCGGCGTGATCGTTCCGCGCATCAACCGGGCCAGCCGGCAGGCGCAGGACGCGGTCGGGGTGATGGGCGCCTCGCTGGAGCGGATCCTCGGCGCGCTGCGCACGGTGAAGGCGTCGGGCGCCGAGCACCGGGAGGAACGGACGCTGCACGAGGCCGCCGAGGAGTCGTGGCGGCAGAGCGTGCGGGCCGCCAAGTGGTCGGCGGCGGCCGGCAACACGGCCGGACTCGCCATGCAGATCGCGTTCATCACGGTGCTCGCGGTGGGCGGGGCGCGGGTGGCGACCGGGGCGATCGACGTCGGCACCCTGGTCGCGTTCCTGCTGTACGTCTTCTATCTGATGTCGCCGATCCAGCAGGTGGTCGGCGCGATCACGCAGTACCAGACGGGTTCGGCGGCGCTCGCCCGGATCCAGGAGGCGCTGCGGCTGCCCGCCGAACCGGCCGCCGCGCCCGCGCCGTTGCCCGCCGCCGGGGCGGAGCCGGCCGCGCTGGCCTTCGAGGACGTCCGTTTCCGGTACGCCGATGATCTGCCGTACGTCCACCACAGGGTGACGTTCGCCGTGCCCGCACAGGGCATGACCGCGTTCGTCGGCCCGTCCGGCGCGGGCAAGACCACCGTCTTCTCCCTCATCGAGCGGTTCTACGACCCCGAGGCCGGCACCATCACCCTCGACGGGCGGGACCTCGCGGACTGGGAGCTGCCACAACTGCGGTCCGCGATCGGCTATGTGGAGCAGGACGCCCCGGTCCTGTCGGGTTCGCTGCGCGCCAACCTGCTGCTCGGCAACCCGGACGCCGCCGACGACGCCCTTACGCGCGTGCTGAAGACGACCCGCCTCGACGGCCTGGTCGCGCGGCTGCCCGACGGTCTGGAGACGCTGGTCGGACATCGCGGAACCAAGCTGTCCGGCGGCGAGCGTCAGCGTGTCGCCATCGCCCGCGCCCTGCTGCGCCGCCCCCGGCTGCTGCTCCTCGACGAGGCCACGTCGCAGCTGGACGCGGTGAACGAGGCGGCGCTGCGCGACACGGTCGCCGACGTCGCCCGTACGACCACGGTCCTGGTCGTCGCGCACCGCCTGTCGACGGTGACGATGGCCGACCGGATCGTGGTGATGGACGCGGGCCGGGTGCGCGCGGTGGGCACGCATCGCGAACTCGTGGCGTCCGACCCGTTGTACGCGGAGCTGGCGGCTACTCAGTTCCTGGCGACGGCCGACTGATCCGTCGTCCGGGATACCGGGGTTATCAGCCCTGGAGCCTGCGCAGCCGCTCCGTGTCGCAGGTGCGGGGGCAGGTGGAGCATGCCTCGGCCGGGCGGATCGTGTAGTACATGCAGCAGCCGGCGCGGGTGCGGGTGGGGTGCCGCTGCCCGTCGTCGGTCGTCAGGTGCCGGAAGTCGGCGCCGCCGGGGTACGGGGTCACGGCGGTGGGCAGCAGCCGGGTGGCCGCGGCCACGGCGTCGTCCTCGCGGCCCAGCGTCCGGCCGAGGTACCAGACGCCGGAGACCAGGTCGTCGGCGACCATGCCCCACAGGGCGCGTGAGCGGCGTCGGGTGACGGGGCCGATGGCGTCCAGGAGCGGCCCCATGTGATCGGCGACGGCGGCACGCAACTCGGCGCGCAGGGCCTCCTCGTGAGGAACCGTCAGCACGCCGGGGAGCGTGGCCGCCGGGTCGTCGGCCAGACAGGCGAGGTCGCTGCCGGGTGTCAGGGTGAACTCGGCCGTGGCGAGGTCGAGGCGCAGGTCCTCGGGCCGGATCCGGGGCACGCGGCGCGCCAGGTACCAGGGGCCGCTCATGAGGAGCGCGACGGACCAGGCGTAGTCGTGCAAGGCGCGGGAGGCGGCGACGTCGCGACGCGGGGCGGTCCCGTAGCGATCGTGAATCCGGGCCGCCTCCGCCGCCACGAACGCGTCGAGCACGGCCTCGTCCTTGACCAGTTCCGCCGCCGACACGCCCGCTGCGGCCTCCTGGGCACCGGGCGCGGCGACCCGCACGGTCAGGACGTCGCAGAGGTCGGTCAGCCGGGTGAAGTCGTGACGGAGCCTGCGCGCGACGGCGCCGGGCGGCGGGATCGTGAGGGCCACGGACATCGGCGCTCCTGGGCGGGTTGCAGCGAAAGGCTCTATAGGTAAGGCTTACCTTACACTCGCGATCAAGAGGAAATGCCAGGTGAACCCGGTGCAGTTGATCGACTATCGCGCACATCACAGTGTTCCCACAGCAGTTGAAACCTAAAGCAAGCCTAACCTAAGCTCACGGCTTGTGACTGCGACCCAACGGGGCGCACCGACCGGTGTGCCCTTCCGTGCCTTCAGGCACATACCGCTCTTCCTCACCGGCTTCGCCGCCCTGACCCTCTGCACCGCTCTGAGCCTCGCCCTCGGCGCCCGCTCCGTACCGCTGGGCACGGTGGTGGACGCACTCCTCGGCAATGTTCACGGGCGCGAGGCCCTGGTGGTGACCGGGCTGCGTCTGCCGCGCACCGTCATCGGGCTCGCGGTCGGCGCCGCGCTCGGGGTCGCCGGTGCCGTCGCCCAGGGCATCACCCGCAATCCCCTCGCCTCGCCGACCACGCTCGGCATCAACGCGGGCGCCGGTTTCGCGGTCGTCGTCGCCATCTTCGCCCTGGGGCTCAACAGCCCCGCCCAGTACGTGTGGTTCGCGTTCGCCGGCGCGGCCGGAGCCGCCCTGTTCGCGCAGGCGCTGGCCCGCCGCGCCGGGGACATCGACCCGGTACGGCTGGCGCTCGGCGGCACCGTGCTCCAACTCGTGCTGCTGTCCTGGACGTCGGCCGTGATGCTGATGAACCAGCGCACCCTGGACGAGGCCCGCTTCTGGCTGGCCGGGTCCCTGTCCGGGCGCACCCTCGACGTCCTGTGGCCGGTCCTGCCGACCCTGCTGCTCGGCCTGGTCGTAGCCCTGGCCGTCTCCCCCGCCCTCAACGCCCTTGCCCTGGGCGACGACTCGGCCCAGGCGCTCGGCGTGCCGGTCGCCCGGATCCGGCTGGCGGGCGGCGTCGCGGTCGTCCTGCTCGCCGGATCGGCGGTCGCGGTGGCCGGTCCGGTCGCCTTCATCGGCCTGGCGGCCCCCCATCTCGTACGCCCGCTGCTCGGCGGCGACCACCGGCTGCTGGTCCCCGGCTGTCTGATCGCCGGTCCCCTCCTGCTGCTCTCGGCGGACGTGCTCGGCCGGATGGTGATCCGGCCCTCGGAACTGGAGGTCGGCATCGTGACCGCGTTCCTCGGCGCGCCCCTGCTGGCGCTGCTGGCCCGGAGGGTGGCCCGATGAGCGCCGCGGTCGTCTCCCCGCGTACGAGGTCCACGTCCCGGGCCCGGGCCCGGCGCCGCGTCCTGCTGTTCGCCACGACCGGTCTGACCCTGCTGTTCGTGCTCCTCACCGTGTCCCTGACGATCGGTGAGATGCCGATACCCGCGAGCACGGCGCTGCGCGCCCTGGTCGGGCTCGGGGACCCGGGTGACGTGCTGGTGGTGCAGCAGTTCCGGGCGCCGCGGACGGTGGCGGCGATCTTCGCCGGTGCCGGGCTCGGCGCGGCGGGGTGCGTACTGCAACGGCTGTTCCGCAACCCGCTCGCCTCCCCGGACGTCATGGGCATCACGGGCGGCGCCTCGCTCGGCGCGGTCGCGCTGATCGCCGCCGGGGCCTCACAGGCGCTGATCCCGGTCGGGGCCCTCGGCGGCGGGCTGCTCGCGGCCCTGCTGCTAGGCGTGTTCGCCTGGGGTTCCGGCCTCACGGTCACCCGGCTGGTGCTCACCGGCCTCGCCGTACAGGCTGGTCTCGCCGCCGCCGTGAACCTGATGATCGTGCGCTTCCCGGCCGAGCTCGCCGGATCCTCGCTGCAGTGGATATCCGGTTCGGTGTACGGGCGGACCTGGACCGAGGTGTGGGGAGCGGGCGGCGCGATGGTGCTCGCGCTCGCCGCCGCGCTGGTGATGAACCGTCAGTTGGCCGTGCTGGACCTCGGGGACGACTCGGCGGGGGCGCTGGGGCTGCGTACTTCCGCCGCCCGGCTCCAGCTGCTCTTCCTTGCGGTCGTGCTGGCCTCACTGGCTGCCGCGCTCGCTGGTCCCGTGACGTTCGTGGCGCTCGCCGTGCCGCACATCGTGCGGTTCGTCACCGGGCCGCCGACCGCCGCGTCGCTGGCGTTGGCCGGGCTCACCGGGGCCGTGCTGTTGCTGGCCTCCGACTTGGTGGTGCAGCACCTGCTGCCGGTCGAGGGGCTGCCGGTCGGGGCGGTCACGGCCACGTTGGGCGCGCCCTGGCTGTTGGTGTTGATGCTGCGGCAGAGCTCGCCTGTTCAGAGGGGCGGCGCATGACGATGCGCTCCTCTGGGGTGCCGCGATGTGTCGTTCGGCGGGTGGGGCGCCGTCGAGGCTGGTCGCGCCCGCGCGGCGGAAGCCGCATGTGCAATACAGCCCCGCGCCCCTTGGGGCGATTCCCTCACCCGACCTCATGAACATCCCACCGGCCTTCAGGAGCCGCACATGACCGCGACCGCCAACCAGCTCTCCACCCAGCGCCTCGACCTGCGCTACGGCGATCGTCTCGTGGTCGGCGGGCTCGATCTGACGCTTCCCGGTGGGGCCGTCACCGCGATCGTCGGGCCCAACGCCTGTGGGAAGTCGACCCTGTTGCGCGGACTGAGCCGGCTGCTCGCGCCGGCCGCCGGGAGCGTGACCCTGGACGGTGCCGACATCCACCGCATGTCGGCGCGGGCGCTGGCGCTGCGGATGGGGCTGCTGCCGCAGCAGCCGGTGACGCCGGAGGCGATCACCGTGGAGTCGCTGGTGCGGCTGGGCCGGTATCCGCACCAGCGGCTGCTGAGCCCGTGGTCGGCCGCCGACCAGAAGGCCGTCGACGAGGCGCTGGAGCGCACCGGCACCGCGGCCCTGCGCGACCATCCCGTCGACCAGCTCTCGGGTGGTCAGCGGCAACGTGCGTGGATCGCGCTGGCGTTGGCGCAGGACACCGAGCTGCTGCTGCTCGACGAGCCCACCACCTTCCTCGACCTGCGGCACCAGCTCGACGTACTCGACCTGGTCGCCGCGCTGCACGCCGAGGCGGGCCGCACCGTGGTGATGGTGCTGCACGACCTCGGACAGGCCGCCCGCTACGCGGACCACATGGTGGTCCTCAAGGACGGCAGCCTCGCCGCCGCCGGCGCCCCGGCCGACGTGCTCGACGCGGAGCTGGTGAAGTCCGTGTTCGACGTGGACTGCCGGGTGATCCCCGACCCGGAGACCGGCACCCCGCTGGTCGTCCCCAAGAGCAGCGCGGTGCGGCGTACTTCCGCCGCCACCGTCTGATCCGTCCCCTCTCACAGAAAGACCCCTCATGTTCAACCGATCTCCCCTGCGCGGAATCGGCCGGCTGATCGCCGTGCTGCTCGCCGTCGTGCTCGGTACGGCCGTCCTGGCCGCCTGCGGCAGTGAGGACTCCTCCTCCACCGAGAGCGACACGGCCAAGGCCGCGGGCGACAGCTCCGCCTTCCCGCGCACGCTCAAGACCGTCATGGGGGACGTGAAGATCCCGTCCCAGCCCAAGCGGGTCGTCGTGCTCGACACCGGTGAGCTGGACGACGTCACCCTGCTCGGCATCGACCCGGTCGGCGCGGTCGCCCCGCACTTCAAGACGTCCGGAGGCTTCCCGACGTACCTGGACGGCGAGTTGAAGGACACCGTCGACGTCGGCCCGCTCCTGGAGCCGAACCTGGAGAAGATCGCCTCGCTGAAGCCCGACCTGATCCTGTCCTCCAAGGTCCGGCACGAGAAGGTCTACGACAAGCTCAGCGCCATCGCCCCGACCGTGTTCACCGAGACCACCGGCGGTGTCTGGAAGGAGAACCTCAAGGTCCACGCCGAGGCGCTGGGTCTGGAGAAGGAGGCCTCGACCAAGCTCAAGGAGTACGAGACGCAGGCCGCGGCGCTCGGTGCGGCCATCAAGAAGAAGGACGGCGGCACGATGCCGACCGTGTCCGTGGTCCGCTTCATCGCCGGTCCGACCCGTCTGTACCAGACCAACTCCTACAGCGGCGTCGTGCTGAACGACATCGGCCTCCAGCGCCCGAAGTCGCAGATCTCGAACGACCCCGAGGTCACGATGAAGGACGTCAGCCCGGAGGAGATCGACCAGGCCGACGCCGACCTGATCTTCGTCACGGCCGCCGACGCCGAGGACAAGACCCAGAAGAAGCAGGTCGTGTCCAACCCGGTGTGGAAGGACCTCCCGGCCGTGAAGGACGGCAAGGTCTTCGAGGTCCCGGACGAGACGTGGATGTCGGGCATCGGTGTCCAGGCCGCCGAGGAGATGCTCAAGGACGTGGCGAAGGCCACCGGCGTGGCGCTCCCGGCGAAGTAGCAGCCGCAGCCCCCTTCAGGGGGCGGGCCGTGCCCGACCGGCCGGTCCGCCCCCAACCCCCCACCCGCTAGCGGAAGTTCTCATCCGGCATGCGCCTGTACCTGCTCGCCCTCAACCCGACCGACGCCGTCACCGAGGGCTTCCTGCCCGCCGCGGCCCGGCTCGGCCTGGACGTCACCGTCCTCACCGACCAGCCCGACGCCCACCGCGGCGTGTACCCGGACGTCGAGATCCTTCAGTGCGACGTCCGGGACTTCCGGGCCGTGATCACCCGCGTCTCGACCCACCACGAGCCCGACGCCGTCTTCACCAACAGCGACCACCTGCAGACCCAGGCCGCCCTGGCCGCCGCCTACTTCGGCCTCCCCGGCAAGGACTGGCGGGCCGCCCTGCGCTGCAAGGACAAGGCCGAGATGCGCCGTCGGCTCGCCGCGGCCGGCGTGGACACCGTGTGGTCGGCCGAGCTGACCGAACCGGTCGCGCCCGGCGACGCGCCGTACCCGTGTGTCGTCAAACCGCGCGAGGGCGTGGCCAGCGAGGACGTCGTCCTCGTCCACGGCCCCGAGGAGCTGGTCGCGCACACCAAGGAGATCCTGGACCGCCGCCCGGGCACGGTCCTGGTCGTCGAGGAGTACCTGCCCGGCGACCTGTTCACCCTGGAGACCCTCGGCGACGGGCAGGCCCGCCAGGTCCTGGGCGGCTTCCACACCGAGCTGTCGCCGCCGCCGTACTTCATCGAGGAACGCCTCACCTTCGTCCCCGCCCATCCCGAGCCGGTCGTCGCGCAGGTCCTGGAGCAGCTGGACGCGCTGGGCGTCGGGTTCGGGGCGTGTCACACCGAGTTCGTGGTGCACGAGGGGCGGGCGCGGATCATCGAGGTCAACTACCGGGCCATCGGCGACCAGTGCGACCTTCTGCTCGCCCGGCTGCTGCGGATCCCCCTCTTCGAGCACATCCTGCGCGTCCACCTCGGCGAGCCGCTCCCGGCCGACCTGGGCGCCCGCCGGGACGGCGCGGCCCGTCTGGAGTACCCGTGCGCCGAGCGCGCCGGCACGCTCGTGGGCGCGCCCGAGGCCACGGACCTCGACATCGACGGTGTGCATCTGACGTACCGTCCGCTGCGCGCGGTGGGCGAGCGGCACGAGCTGTACCGCACCAACCGGGACTACCTCGGCGTCCTGCGGGCCACCGGCACCGACCAGCCGACCGTGGACCGGGTGGTGGCCGACTTCCTGGCCGAGCGGCGCTGGGAGATCCAGCCGTGACCGGGCCGGACAGCTCCGAGGCGGAACTCCTCACCCGTGTGCTGAGCGCTCTCCTGCGCGAGGACGTGGTCGGCCTGCGCACCCGGAGCACGCCGGTCCACCAGCAGGACGGGCCCTGGCTGCGGCTCTCCACCGGACCGGACGCCCTGCTGCTGCCGGTCGCCGAGGACGGCTTCCAGTGCGTGTACGCCGCCCGGCGGCCCGTGCTCGTGCGCGAGTCGGACGGCCTGGAGCTGACCTCGTACGAGAGCGTGCTGGCGGCGCTGCGTGAACTCGCCGATCCCGAGGACCGGGGCGGCTTCGACGCGTTCGCCGAGGAGTGCCGTCAGACGCTGGCGACCGTGCGGCTGCACGCGGCGACGCGGGCGGAGGTCATGGCCCGGCTCACGGACGAGCCCGGCCTCGGCGGCGGCCTGGTGTACGACACGCTCGCCGCTCGCCACGACCACCCGGTCTACCCGACGGCACGCGGCCGCTCGGGGCTGACGGAGCAGCAACTGCGCGCGTATGCACCGGAGTTCGGCCCACGTTTCGCCCTGCGCTGGCTCGCCGTGCCCCGGGGCGAGGTCACCCTGGCGGGCAAGCTGCCGGAGTTCTGGCCGACACTCGACACACTGGGCCTGCCCAGGCTGCGGGACACGCATGTGACGCTGCCCGTGCATCCGCTGACCGTCGGCGCCCTGCCCGCCGGCACCGTACTGGCCGACCGCGCGTGTCTGGACGTCGTACCGACGCTGTCCATGCGGACCGTGGCCACGGTCGCCGACCCTTCCGTGCACCTCAAACTGCCGCTGGCCACCGCGTCGTTGGGGCTGCGCAACAAGCGGACCATCAAGCCGGGCACGCTGGTCGACGGAGCGGTGGGCCAGCGGCTGCTGGAAGCGGTGATCGCCCGCGAGCCCCGCTTCCGGGAGACGGTCCTGCACGCCGACGAGACGACGTACGCCCACGCCGGGCACGAGCTGCTGGCCGTACTGTGCCGTCGCTATCCGGCCGGGCTGGACGACTGCACGGTGGTGCCGTTGGCGGCGCTGCTCGCCGAGGCGCCGGACGGACGCCTGGTGATCGACGGTCTCGCCGACCGCTTCTACGGCGGTGACCCGCTCGCCCTGCTGGACGCGGCCCTCACCCTGCTGTTCGACTGGCAGACCACGCTCTTCGGCTACGGCATCGCCCTGGAGTCGCACCAGCAGAACGTCTCGCTGGTGCTGCGGCCGGGCGGTCTGCGGTTGCTGTTCAAGGACAACGACGGGCCGCGCGTCAACACCGCGCGGCTGGACGCCCGACTGCCGGGGCCGTGGGCCTTCGACGACGCGCGGGTTCTCGGTACGGACGACGGGCCGATCGCCGACGTGTTCACCACCATCACCGTGCATCTGTGCGCGGGCGCCTACGCGTTCGGGCTCCCCCGGTACCGGCGGGCGCTGCTGGATCTGGTCCGGGCCCGCCTGACGGAGGCCGTCGACCGGCTCGGCGGCGACGCGGCGGACGTGCTGCGGGCCCATGTGCTGGGCGCGGCGGAGCTGCCGGTGAAGGCGATGGTGTCGGCCGGGACGCTGCTGTCCAAGGAGCGGTCGGGCGCCGCCGACATCAACAAGCACTACACGAGCGGACCCAACTACCTTCTGCCTACCGGGAGTTCGGCATGAGCGCGCAGGCACTGCGGATACCGAGGTCGGACTTCGGACGCGGGCATGTGCACGCGGTGGCGGGCTGCTACTTCGTGGCGTCGTTCGCCGCGCTCGGGCTGCCGCCGTATCTCACCGAGATCCTGCCGGAGCTCGGCGACCGTGACGCCCGCTGGGCCGGTGTGCTCTATGTCGTGCCGACGGTGTTCGGTGCGCTCGGGGCACCGCTGTGGGGGCGGCTCGCGGACCGCTTCGGCCGAAAACGGCTGCTGCTGCGCGCCCAACTGGGGCTCGCGGTGTCGTTCCTGCTGGCGGGCTGGGCGGACTCGCTGGCCACGTTCACGGCGGCGCTGGTCCTCCAGGGCATCCTGGGCGGTACGTTCGCCGCGTCCAACGGCTATCTGGGCGCGGCCCTGGAGGGTCCCGCCCTGTCCAAGGCGCTCACGCTGATGCAGGGCAGTGCCCGGGCCGCGCTGGTCGCCGCGCCGATCGTGGTGGGCTCGCTGTCGGGCTGGCTGTCCCCGCACCGGCAGTACGCCCTGCTCGCCGTACTGCCGTTGACGGCGGCCCTGCTACTGGCCGCGCTGCCGGAACCGGCCCCGGCCGGGCAGCCGCGGCGCGAGCCCGAGACCGCGGTGACCGAGGCGCCCGCGCGGGTGTCGCTCCGGGGCCTGTTCGCGCTGGAGTTCGCCTTCGTGTTCTCCACGGTCATCTCCTTCCCGTATCTCATCGAGCTCGTCGACGACCGCCTCCCCGGCACCTCGCCGACCGTGACCGGCGTCCTCTTCGCCCTGCCCCACCTGTGCTACCTGGTGTCCGCGCTGACGGTGCACTCCGTCTTCCGGGACCGTCCGCGGGCCGGGCTGGGGCTCGGCTTCGCCTGTATCGCGCTCGGCCTCGCCGGGCACGGGATCGCCGACTCGCTGCCCACGCTGATCGCCGTACGACTGCTGCTGGGCGCGGGGCTCACCCTCGGCCTGGTCTGTCTGTCGGTGCTGGCCGCCGACTGTGCCAAGGGCCGCTCGCCCGGCCGGATGTTCGGGTCGCTGGAGCTCTTCTCGAAGGCCGGCGCGGTCGCCGCGGGCGTGACCGCGGCGGCGGGCAGCGCCCGCTACGGACCGGCCGCACCCGTGCTGATCGGCGGTGCGGCGGCAGCCGTCGTCGCCGCCCTCCTCCCCACACTGCACTTGCGCACCCGCTGGAGCCACTGATGCCCTCCCTGACCGACTCGCTCCATGAGCAGGGCCGTACCCCCGTCACTCCCGCCGAACTGCCCACCGCGGACGAGGCGGTGGCCCACACCCTTCTCAACTGTCTGCTGCGCGAGGTGTCGGCGCCCGAGCACCAGTCCGTGGTCGCGGACGGCCGGCTGCTGCTGCGGCTGCCCCGCCGTGGCGTCCTGCTGCGGGTCGCGCTGCGCCGTACGTCGCTGCTGGGCGCGCACCGGTTCACGGGTCCGGTGGAGGAACAGCGGGGTGACGCGTGGGGTGCGGTGGACTGGCGGCGCCTCGCCGAGTACACCCACGACGAGCTGGCCCTGCGGACGGGGGTGCGCAACGAGGAGTTCCTGGAGCAGGTCGCCTCCAGCCACGAGGCCGTCGACACGGCCCTCGCCGGCACGCGGCCGACGGGCCCCACGGACGACCGTCTGTCCACCTACATGAGGTCCGAACAGTCCCTCCTCTTCGGCCACCGCTTCCACCCCACGCCGAAGGCCCGCACCGGCGACCCGCGCGCCTGGTCCGCCTACGCCCCCGAGGCCGGCGCCTCCTTCCCGCTGCGGCATCTCGCCGTCCGCGCCGACCTGATCGCCGAGGAGTACGCCGACCCGTCGGCCCTCGCCCCGCTGGACCGTCAGCGCACGGACGTCCCGGACGGCTACCGCCTGCTGCCCGCCCACCCCTGGCAGTACGAGACGCTCCGCGAGCACCCCCTGCTGCGCGCCGCGCTGGAGCGCGGTGACGTCCTGGACCTCGGCCCGGGCGGACAGCCGTTCGCCGCCACCGCGTCGGTGCGCACGTTGTACGACGGGGAGACGTTCCTGAAGTTCAGCCTGAACGTGCGGATCACCAACTGCCTGCGCAAGAACAGCAGTTACGAGCTGTCCGGCGCCGTCGCCCTGACCCGCGTCCTGGCTCCGGCACTGGCCGACCTGGCCGAGCGTTTCCCCGGCAACGACATGCTCCGCGAGCCCGCCTATCGCACGCTCGCCCTGCCCGGCCCCGACGGCACGCCGGACCGCGAGCTGTTCGAGGGCTTCGGCGTGATCGTCCGCGAGGGCCTGCCCCGGCGGCTGGCGCCGGGCGCCACTCCCCTGCTGGCGGCGGCCGTCGCCGACGAGTACCCGTCCGGCCCCGCCCATCTCTCGGGTCTCCTGGCCGGGGCGGACGAGCAGACGGCCCTCGACTGGTGGACCGCCTATCTCGACCTGCTGCTCCCGCCCGTCCTGGCCGCCTACTTCGACCACGGACTGGTCCTGGAACCCCACCTCCAGAACGTCCTGATCTGCGTGGACGGCGAGGGCCGGCCCGTCCAGGTGCTCTTCCGCGACCTGGAGGGCACCAAGCTGGTCCCCGACCACCACGAGGACACCCTCGGCGCCCTGCCGCCCGAGGTCGCGGGCCCTCTGACGTACGACGCGCAGCGCGGCTGGGACCGTGTCGTGTACTGCCTGCTGGTCAACCACGTCGCCGAGGTGCTGGCCGCCCTCGCCGACCTGTACCCCCGGGCGGAGGCGGCGCTGTGGGGCCGGGTGCGTGTCACGCTGCGGGCGTACTCCGAGCGGTTCGGCTGCCCGCCGCGGCTGGCCGCCCTGCTCGCCGGGGTGCCGTTGCCCGCCAAGGCCAACCTTCTCACCCGCTGGGAGCGCAAGGCCGACCGGGAGGCGGGCTACGTCCGGCTGCCGTCGCCGCTCGCCGAGGACATCCAGCGCGACACGACCGGAGGCACGCGATGACCCGGCCGACACCCGCGGTCCACGACCGGATCCTGTCCCTGCCGTCGACCGAACTACCCGCGTACGTCTACGACTTGACGGCACTGCGCGCCCACGCCTCCGCCGTCCGGGACGCCCTTCCCGAGCGGGTCGAGCTGTACTACGCCGCCAAGGCCAACCCGGAACCGGAGATCCTCGCCGCGCTCGGCCCGTACGTCGACGGCTACGAGGTCTCCTCGGGCGGCGAACTCGCCCATGTCGCCGAGGCGGTGCCGGGGCGCCCGCTCGCCTTCGGCGGTCCCGGCAAGACTCCGCAGGAGGTGACCGCCGCGCTGGCGGCGGGCACCGGGCGTTTCCACGTGGAGAGCGAGTACGAGCTGCGGATGCTGGCGGAGCTGGCGCGGCGGGTGGCGCCGGGTCGGCGGGTGGCGGTGCTGCCGCGCGTCAACCTGCCGGTGGCCGACGGGTCGTTGGCGGGCAGCTCGCTCGCGATGGGCGGCCGGCCGACGCCGTTCGGCATGGATCCCGGTCAGGTCGGGCCGGTGCTCGCGGCGCTCACCGACGGCACGTATCCGCAGCTCGAACTGCGCGGTGTGCACGCCCACTTGGCCAGCGGCCTCGAAGCCCCGGCGCAGGTGGCGGTCGCCGAGTCCGTCGTCGCCTGGGCCACGGGCCTCGGGGTCCGGCTCGACGAGGTGAACGTCGGCGGCGGTATGCACGTCGACTACGGCGACCCGGAGCGCCGCTTCGACTGGACGGCCTACGGCGAGGGGCTCGCCCGGCTCACCGAGCGGCATCCGGAGCTGACCCTGCGCATCGAGCCGGGTCGGGCGCTCACGGCGTACTGCGGCTGGTATGCCACCGAGGTGCTGGATGTGAAGCACAGCCACGGCGAGGAGTTCGCGGTCGTCCGGGGCGGCACGCACCATCTGCGGACCCCGGCGACCAAGGGGCACGACCAGCCGTGCTCCGTCCTGCCGGTGGACGCCTGGCCGCACCCCTGGCCGCGGCCGGCCGCCGACCGTGAGCGGGTCACGCTGGCCGGACAGCTGTGCACCCCGAAGGACGTCCTGGCCCGCCGGGTCCCGGCAGCCGGGCTGCGGGCCGGGGACCGGGTGGTGTTCGCGCTGGCGGGGGCGTACGCGTGGAACATCTCGCACCACGACTTCCTGATGCACCCCCGGCCCGGCTTCCACTTCCTGGACGCCACCGGGTAGACGGCACATCACTCTCGGCACACGCGCAAGGGCCGCCGGATCCATCCGGCGGCCCTTGGAACAGCGGTCGCGCAAGCGAGGGAGGCGACCTAACCGAGCCGACCCAAACCCTTGACCTGGTCGAGGTGGCCCAGGTGCTGGGAGACCGGCGGAACCCGGTGCTTGTGCCGCTCGGGGATGCCGGTCGCGGCGAGCGAGTCGAGCGTGTTGACCGGATCGATCCGGCCGGCGATCGGGGCGTCCACTTCGGCGGCCCGCGCCATGGGTGCGGTGAGGCCGGTGAGACCGGCGGCGAGACCAACGGCCGCGACGATACGTCGTGTTGAGATCATGTCCTCAGCAACGCGGGCGTCCGCCGCCGGACACGGCTGTGCCGCGCCGCTCACCCACCAGGCCCAGCGCTCCGGCTGCGCTTGCCTGCTCCGGTACGACGGAGGACTCTCGAAGGTGAGGCCCTCGCGGCCGCCCCCTCTTCCTGCCGCGGGCCTCGGAGGAGGTCACCATGGGCACTGCCGCACGCCCCTCGTTCGACACCGACATACTGCGCCGGGCCGTGGAAGGACGCACCCCGGAGACGCTTCTGTCGCTGTACACGGACGACGCGGAGATCCGCGTCGTGAACCGCAACGCCCAGCCCAGCCACCCGAAGGTGCTGCACGGCCGCGACGAGATCGCCGACATGCTCACCGATGTCTACAGCCGCGACATGACGCACAAGCTGGAGGGATGCGTGGTCCAGGGTGACCGCGCGGCCTACAGCGAGTCCTGTGAGTACGCGGACGGGGTGCGCGTCCTGTCCGAGTCCATGATCACACTGCGCGACGGCAAGATCTCCCAGCAGATCATCGTCGAGGCCTGGGACGAGTAGAGGAGCGGGAGAGCACGAGCAGGGAGCGGCCGGGAGGAGAGGAAGCCGCCGGGGAGGGCCGGGCCGGTCGACTGCCGGCCCGGCCCTCCCCGGCGTCAGGGCGTGCGGAGCGTCGTGACGAGGTCGCGGGGCAGTCCGTGGGTGTCATGGAGGTACCGGTAGTCCTCCTCGCTCAGCGGGCCGTCGAACCGTGACCCGCCCAGCACCCGGCGCCCCCGCTCCAGGAGCTTTTCGAACCGCCGCTCCTCGTCCAGCAGCACGTCGCGCACCCGCTCTGTCCCGCCGGGTTGCCGGAAGCGGTCCAGGGTGTGCCCGAGGAGCTCGGTCGGCAGGTCGGACAGAGTGCGTGAGGGGTCGTCGCGCCACAGCGTGGTCAGGACGCGGCGGGTCAGCCGGCGCAGGACGTAGCCGCGGCCGGTGTGGGACGGTCGTACGCCGTCGCCGAGCACGGCGATGCCGGAGCGCAGGTGGTCGCAGACCAGGCGCAGCGACGGCTCGTCGAGGTCCCACAGCGGTGGCACGAGCCGCGTCCAGGGTTCGAAGAGGTCGCTGTCGTAGACGGAGTCGTGGCCCTGGAGGACCGTGGCGAGGCGTTCGAGTCCCATGCCCGTGTCGACGTTGGGCCGGCGCAGGGGTCGGAGGCTGCCGTCCTCCAGGCGGAGGTAGCGCATGCTCACGTGGTTCCACACCTCCACCCACCGCGGATCGGTGGTCGGGCTGCCCTGGGGCGGGGTGGCGGGGTCGCCGGTCCATACGAAGATCTCCGAGTCGGGGCCGCACAGGCCGACCGGGGCGTGGGACCACCAGTTGTCGTCGCCGGTCCGCTCCACGCGCACGCCCAACTCGTGCCAGGTGTCGGAGGCCTCGTCGTCGGGGCCCACCTGGTCGTCTCCGCCGAAGACGGTGGCGTACATCCGCTCCGGTGGGATGCCGAATCCGTCGCGCAACAGCTCGTGGCCCAGGCGCAGGCTCCGGGTATGGCCGTAGTCGCCCAGGGACCAGGAGCCGAGCATCTCGAACACGGTCAGATGGGTGCGGTCGCCGACCTCGTCGAGGTCGGTCGTGCGCAGACAGCGCTGGACGCCGGCCAGGCGTCGCCCCTGTGGATGCGGGCGGCCTTCCAGGTAGGGCGTGAGCGGATGCATGCCCGAGGTGGTGAAGAGCACGGGGTCGGTGGGTGGGGGCAGGAGGGTGGCGCCGGTGAGCAGTTCATGTCCGCGCTCACGGAAGTAGTCGGTGAAGGTGCGGACGATCCGGTCGGTGGTCATCGGGTTGATCGTGTTCATCGCGGGTTCCTTCGGTCATGGGACCGGAAAGAGCCGCGGAACGGGTGCGACCGGGAGGGAGAAGGCGCACGTACACCGGCGGTCCGTTTCCGGCCGCCGGGAGGGGTGGGATCAGGCGTCGGCAGCCGTCGAGCGGGGCGCTCGCGCGGCTGCGGTGTGGCTGTGCCTGATGACCTTCACGGGCTCGACGCTAACAGTCCGCGTCGGAACCGTCGCCGGATTTTCCGCCGCCCCCGGACGCAGGCGCGGATCGCGCTTGAGCGGGCCTGGTCCGGGATACCCGGGGGCCATGACCCGACTACTCAGATCCCGGCACAAGGATCAGCCGGCGCGGGACGAGCCGGCGCCCCAGAGCTTCGGCCCGGATCCGCAGGTGGAGCGGCAGGCGCCGGACTCGCCGACCGAACTGCCGAAGCGATCGTGGTGGGCGGCGCTGAAGGGCACCCTGCGGGAGTTCAAGGACGACGAGCTGACCGACCGCGCGGCGGCCCTGACCTACTACAGCGTGCTGTCGCTGTTCCCGGCCCTGCTGGTGCTGGTGTCCCTGCTCGGTCTGGTCGGCAGGTCGGCCACCGACAAGGTCCTGCAGAACATCAACGAGCTGGCGCCCGGCTCGGCCCGCGACATCCTGACACGCGCGGTGGAGCAGCTGCAGGGCAACGGCGGCCTCGGCTCCGTCATGGCCGTCGTCGGCCTCGTCCTCGCGGTGTGGTCGGCCTCCGGCTACGTGGCGGCCTTCATCCGCACCTCGAACGCCGTCTACGACATCCCCGAGGGGCGCCCGGCGTGGAAGATCCTGCCGATCCGCCTCGGGGTGACCGTCGCCCTCATGGTGCTGGCCCTGCTCAGCGCGCTGATCGTCGTCTTCACCGGCTCCCTGGCCCGGCAGGTCGGCTCCACCCTGGGCATCGGCGACACGGCCCTGACGGTCTGGTCGATCGCCAAGTGGCCGGTCCTGGCGGTCCTGGTGACCACCATGATCGCGATCCTGTACTGGGCGGCCCCGAACGCCAAGGTGCGCGGCTTCCGGTGGATCACCCCGGGCAGCTGCCTCGCCCTGGTGATCTGGCTGCTCGCCTCCGCCGGCTTCGCGTTCTACGTCGCCAACTTCGCCTCCTACAACAAGACCTACGGCACCATGGCCGGCGTGATCGTGTTCCTGGTCTGGCTGTGGGTCGGCAACCTCGCCATCCTGCTCGGCCTGGAGTTCGACGCCGAGGCGGCACGACAGCGTGTCATCGCCGGTGGCCATCCACCCGACGACGAGCCCTATGCGACACCGCGCGACACCCGCGCCTGGGACGAGCAGGACCGGCGACGGCTGCGAGGCCGATGACGGCGGGCGTACACGCAAGGCACTGTCCGGGGCCCGCGCCGCCTCCGTTAGGGTGGGCCGCGGGCCGTGACTGGCGCTGAGGTGGAGTACCACCGGGGAGCGGCCCCTGGAGAAGTCGACGTGGAGTCGATGCCGTGCGCCTGGGCGAACCGGACTACAGCCCAGGAGTGGATCATGTCTCAGGCAAGGATCATGGACGGCACCGCGCTCGCCCGGCGGATCGTGGAGGAGACCGCCGAGAAGGCGGCCGACCTCACCGCGCGCACCGGCACCGCGCCCTGTCTCGCGACGGTGCTGGTCGGCGAGGACCCCGCGTCCGTGACGTACGTCCGTATGAAGCAGAACCGCTGCCGCAAGGCCGGTATCGAGTCCCGGCACGTGGCCCTGCCCGCCGGCACGACCACCGGGGAACTGGTCGGCACGCTGCGCGAGCTGTCGGCCGACCCCGGCGTGCACGGCATCCTGCTCCAGCACCCGATGGGCCCGCACATCGACGAGCGGGCGGCGTTCGAGGCGATCACGCCGGAGAAGGACGTCGACGGTGTCACCTTCGCGTCGTTCGCGACGATGAGCTTCGGGCTGCCGGGGTTCGTGTCGTGCACGCCGGGCGGGATCATGCGGCTGCTCGACGAGTACGGCGTCGACCCGGCCGGCCGGCGTGCCGTGGTCGTCGGCCGCAGCGCGATCCTCGGCAAGCCGGCCGGCATGCTGCTCCTGGCCCGCGACGCGACGGTGACGTACTGCCACTCCCGTACGGCTGACCTGTCCGCGGCCGTGCGAGAGGCGGACATCGTGGTCGCCGCCGTGGGCCGGGCCCGGCTGATCCGGGGGCAGGACATCAAGCCCGGCGCCGTCGTCGTCGACGCCGGTTACAACGCCGGGAACGTCGGCGACGTCGACTTCGACTCGGCCGTGGAGCGGGCCTCGCTGATCACGCCGGTGCCGGGCGGCGTCGGTCCGATGACGATCGCCACGCTGCTGGAGCAGACGGTGGACGCGGCCGCCCGCCAGCTCGGGGTGTGACGGCTCCGGTCAGCGCATCCAGGCGCTGTACGACATCACGTCGCCGGCCTTGACGCCGTACTCCGGCTCCGCCTCGGTGAAGGTGGTCTCCAGCCCGAGTACGGCCCCGGTGACCGGGTCCATGATCAGCATCTGGCGGGAGCCTGACCCGTCGTACACGTACGCCTGCCCCCGCCGTCCGAGCCGGTCCGTCACCTGCCCGACCGGGCTGAGCCCCTCCGTGTCCGCGAGCAGCCGTGCGAGGGCGGCCGACTCGCGGGCGCCGGGGGTCCAGGTGTCGAGGAGCGTCGCGACGGCGTGGAGGAGCTCGCCGGTGTTCAGCGCCGTCCTGCTGTACTCGGCCTCCTGGAGGTAGGCGCGCAGCCGGGCGACGTCGGTGGGGGGGGTGGCGACTGCGGCGGCGCGTCGCTCCAACTGGGCGGATAGGTCTGCCTCCTGAGGACGTGGCCGTCCTCGACGAGTTGTCCCTCGCCGCCGAGGACCAGGCGGCCCGGGTGGCGGGGGTCGGTCGCCACGACGATCTCCGTGTGGCTGTCGTCGGCGTGCCAGCGCACGATGCGCTCCTCGGGGAGCGTGATCGGCGGCTTGCGTCGCTCATGCCCATGCTCCACGTCTGCACGTGGGTGCCCTTGCGGAGCTTCGGCGTCACGTCGGCCGCGGCTGCCCGGGCCCGCTCGGCCATGATCCCCAGGGGTACGGGGGTGGAGTCGGCCTGCACGAGCAGCGGGCGGGGTGCGGCGACGGCGGGTGCGGTCGTCCGGCCGCTGAACAGCAGGGCCGACACGAGCGCGGCGACGACGGCCGTGGCGGCGAGGCCCCAGGCCAGCCGGGTGCGGCGGCGCTGCGAAGAGGGCGCGGACACCGTGGCGTGTTCGTGCAGCAGCCGGTCGAGGTGCCGTTCGGCGTGGTGGTCGAGGGGGCCGTCGCCGAAGTGGGGGCCGTCGACCGGGACGGGGTTGGCGTGGCGCAGCAGTTCGAGTTCGTCATCCATGGCTTCGTTCCTTGGACACGGTCGGCGGGCACAGACGGTCGATCTCGGCTCTCAGCCGGCGCCGGGCCCTTCCACTACGTCATCTTCGGCACGGTGGTGTTCGCCATGTTCTCCGGATTCCACTTCTGGTGGCCGAAGTTCACGGGCAGGATGCTCGACGAGTGCCTCGGCAAGATGACCTTCTGGACGCTGTTCATCGGCTTCCACGGCACCTTCCTGGTCCAGCACTGGCTGGGTGTGAACGGAATGCAGCGCCGTATTCCCGACTATCTGGCCGTGGAGGGACTCACGACGCTCAACTCCCTGTCGACCGTCTTCTCGTTCGTCCTCGGCGCCTCGCTGCTGCCGTTCTTCTACAACGTCTGGAAGACGGCGAAATACGGCAGGAAGGTCGAGGCCGACGACCCGTGGGGTTACGGCCGCTCGCTGGAATGGGCGACCTCCTGTCCTCCCCCACGCCACAACTTCCTGGCCTCCTGCCTGCTGATCTGCGCCGTGGTGTTCGGGGTACTGGTCCTGTGCCTCGCCTAGGGGCCGGCTAGCTCACCCGGTTCCTTGCGGGACCTTGGTGGGGGTGTTGTTGGCACAGGAGGTCTCGAACGACATTCGGAAACTCGAACGCGCGCGCCGAGATCAGGGCCTCGCGAGAGGGAAGTCAACGAACGGGGCCGACCTGAAGTCGCCGGTTCATGCGACCGGTTGACGCTCACGAGGGCCGTTGGCCGCCATACTGACGGGGTGCGCGTAGCGATCATGACGGCGGGCTCCCGGGGCGATGTCGCCCCCTACACCGGACTCGGGCACGCCCTGTCCCGGGCCGGACACGAGGTCACCCTGGTCACGCACGGCTGCTTCGAGCGGCTGGTCGCGGGATCCGGTGTGCGCTTCCATCCGATGCCGCTGGATCCACGGGCGGAGCTGGAGTCCGAGCGCGGCCGGAACCTGCACCGCAGCACGACCGGACTGGGCAAGCTCGTGCGCGTGGTGGGGATGGCGCGGGCGCTGGCCGGGCAGCTGACGGACGACATGCTGGCCGCGGCGCGCGACAGTGACGTCCTGCTCCTGGCGGGCGCCACCACCCCGCTGGGGCACACCATCGCCGACGGTCTCTCGCTCCCGACGATCGACATTCCTCTGCAACCGCTCGCTCCCACCCGGGAGTTCGGGCCGCCGATGCTCGGGGGCGGCTCCTGGGGACCCGTGGGGAACCGGGTCGCCGGACACGGTGTGAGCCTCGCCATCCACCGTGTCTTCTCGGCGGCCGTACCGGACGCGCGGGCCCGCCTCGGGCTGCCGCGCGGCAGGTCCCGCACCCCGCGCAGGGCCCGCGCGCTGCACGGTTACAGCTCCCTGGTGGTGCCCAGGCCGCGCGACTGGCCGCCGCATCTGGAAGTGACGGGTTACTGGTGGCCGTACGACGGTGACACGCAACTCCCGTCCGAGCTGCGAAAGTTCCTCGACGCGGGCCCGCCGCCGGTCTTCGTGGGTTTGGGCAGCGCGACCGTGCCGGATCCGGCGCGGCTGAGCGGCGAGGTCGTGCGCGCGCTGCGCCGGGCGGGGCTGCGCGCGGTGATCCAGCGGGGCTGGGGCGGCCTGGAGGCGGCCGGGGACGACGTCCTGACCGTCGACGAGGTGCCGCACTCCGCGCTGTTCCCGCGAATGGCCGCCGTGATCCACCACTGTGGTGCGGGCACGACGGCGGCCGGGCTGCGTGCCGGGGTGCCGGCGGTGCCGGTGCCGATCCAGTTCGACGAGGGCTTCTGGGCCGGCCGGCTGGTCGCCCTGGGCGTGGCGCCGCGCGCAGTGCCGCTGCGGAAGTTCACGGCCGACGCACTGGCGGACGCCGTACGGCGGGCGACCACGGATCCGTCCTACGGCCGCCGCGCCCGGGACATCGCGGACGGACTGCGGGCCGAGGACGGCTTCGCGCCCGTCCTCGACGCGGTGAACCGGCTCGGCGGCTGAACCGCGCGGGCCCACCTCACCGGTGGTCTGGGCTCAGGCACCGGCCAGCCGTGCGTCCCTCGGCTGGAGGATGCCGAGAAGGATGCGGACCAGTTCGTCGACGACCTCGTCCAGGGTGGCGTCCACCCACCCGGCGCTCCAGTCGTGCAGCAGCCCGTTGACGCTGCCGATGAACGCGGTCACGGCGATCCGGTAGTCGCGCGGTGCCGCCTCCCCGCGCGCCACGGCGGACGCCACCTCGGCGCAGACCAGCTCGACCCAGCGGGCACGGCGCGCGAGGCGCTGTTCCTCCAGCCGTGGGCTGACGCCGATGATCTCGACGAAGGTGATGCGGATGCGGCGTGGGTCGGCGGTGACGTTCGCGGCGTACGCGCGGAAGATCGCGGTGGCGCGTTCGGCGAGCGGAAGGTGCCGCGCCCCGGCCACGGCGGTCAGGGTGGCCTCCTCGGCCCAGGCGTTGACCTCCAGGTGAAGGGCGGCCAGCACGTCCTCAAGGGCGCGGAACTCCTCGTAGAACTGACGGGTCGACAGCCCCGCCGCCTCACTCAGTGCCGCGACGGTCGTGCCCCGGTAGCCGGGACCGCCGCCGAAGAGCCGGAGCGCCGCGTCCAGGAAGCGTCGCCGCCGCTCGGCCTGACGCTCCTCGGCCGACTTGCCGCCGTAGCGGCCGGTGGGCGCCTTGATCCTGCCCGTCACGCTGTCCTCCCAGCACCTTGCCGACCCGACGGCCAATTTTGTCGTGTACGCAGTCTTGTGGAGAAGGGCACCCCCTCCTTACTTTTCAGTAAGTTGATTCTGAAAGCACATGTGTTCAGATTCTTCCTCCCCTCTCGGAGGACTCCCATCTCAGAGGAAGAGAGCAGTCATGCCTGCCATCAGACCCAGGCACCTGTGCTCCGTGGCCGCCGCCCTCGCCCTGACCGTCGCCGTCCCCGCGACCACCGCGACCGCCGCCACCGCCGCCGACTCCTCCGCCGCAGCCCTGCGCGAGGTGATGTTCGTCGGCAACAACTGGGACGGCACCGCCGATGTCATCAAGTCCTCCGGGGACTTCGGGAAGATCGGCCGCATCGACGTCATCCCGGACAAGGACGAGCGGATGGCGGAGATCAACGCCGATCCGATCAAGTGGATCTACTTCATGGCGATCCGCAACAGCGTCGGTGAGGGCCACGACCAGTTCGTCGACGACATGTACTCCACGCCGGACGGCGGGTCCGTGGTCGTCTCGCGCCCCAGCTTCGCGGACGTCGTCTCCCTCGACCTCGCCACCGGAGAGGTCAACTGGCGCTTCCCGGTGTCCGGTTACCGCGCCGACCACATGGCGGTCTCCCCCGACGGCAAGCGGGTCGCGGTGTCCGCCTCGACCTCCAACACCGTGCATGTGCTGGACATCGACACGGGAAGGGAACTCGGCAAGTTCGCCACCGGTGACAAGCCGCACGAGAACATCTTCACCCGGGACGGCAAGTACATCTACAACATGGCGATCGGCGACGTGAACACGCAGACCGACGCGCCCTGGCTGGACTGGACGAAGGGCGACCGGCGGATCACCGTCGTCGACGCGAGCACGTACCAGCAGGTCAAGGTCATCGACATGCGCCCCAAGCTGGACGCGCTCGGGCTGACGGACTACTCCGACGCGGTCCGGCCGGCCGTGTTCTCGCCGGACGAGTCGAAGCTGTACTTCCAGGTGTCGTTCTTCAACGGCTTCTTCGAGTACGACCTGGCCACCGAGAAGATCACCCGCACCAAGACCCTGCCGAAGAACCCGGCGACCAGCGACGACCGCACCACCTTCGTCAACGACTCACGCCATCACGGCATTTCGATGAGCCCCGACGGCAGCAAGCTGTGTGTCGCGGGCACGATGGACGACTACGCGACCGTCGTCGACCGCACCACCCTCCAGGAGGGCCCGCTCGTCACCGCCTCCAAGCCCTACTGGGCCACGGTCAGCGGTGACGGCACGTCGTGTGTGGTCTCCGAGAGCGGCACCGACCAGGTCACGGTCATCGACTTCGCCACGGGTCGCAAGCAGGTGTCCGTCCCGGTCGGCGACCACCCGCAGCGGGTCCGCCTCGGCCATGTGGAGGCCGGCTGGACGAGTCCGGCCGGCGGCTGATCAGCCCAGCGCCTTCAGCACCGCACCCACCCCGTCCTCGGTCGCCATGTGCCGCGCGGCGACCGAGGCGGCACGGGTGTACGTCTGCTGCCGCACGGCCTGACCGAGCGCGTCGGCGAGCCGCCGCGCGGTGAGGGACGCGAAGGGGATCGGGTCGGTGGCCGCGCCGATCGCGGCGAGGCGTCCCGCCCAGAAGGGCTGGTCGGCCGTCACCGGCACCGGAATCGAGGGCGCCCCGGCGCGCAGGGCGGCGGCCGCGGTGCCGGCCCCGGCGTGATGCACCACCGCGGCCACCCTCGGGAAGAGCAGCGCGTGCGGCACGTCACCGATGGTCAGGATGTCGTCTCCGTCGGCCGCGAGCCCGGCGCTGCCCGCCTGCAGGACGCCGCGCAGCCCGGCCCGGCGCAGCGCCTCGACGGCGATCCCGCTCAGCCGCTCCCCGTGACCGCCCGCCATGCTGCCGAAGCCGACGAACACCGGGCGCGCCCCGGCCGCGAGGAAGTCCTCCACCTCGGCGGGCAGCCGACGGCCGGGGGCGACGTACGGCCACCAGGTGCCGACGACGTCGAGTCCCGTGCGCCAGTCGGAGGGGCGCGGGATCAGCGCCGTGCTGAAGCCGTGCAGGATCGGCCGGTTCTCTCGCTCCTGTCGCCGTCGTGTCTCGGACGGCGTCATGGGGGGCAGGTCGAGTCGGTGGCGCAGTTCGGTGACGGCGTCCGTGTAGACGCGATCGGCCATGCGGAGCGCGAAGCGTCCGGCGGCTCGGTTGCCCAGGCGGCCGAGGGAGCGGGTGCCCATGACGGTGGGTGGGAAGTCGCCGGTCGGGGCGTTGGGCTGGAGATGGACGCCGACCGTCGGGATGCCCATGGCCTCGGCGACGTGCAGTCCGAGCGGGGCCGTGGTCGTCGACAGCAGGAACAGGTCCTTGTCCGTGTCCTGACTCACCGCGTCGGCGAAGCCCCGGCCGAGCTCGGTGACGAACGCGGCCGCGGTGCGCATCAGTTCACGTCGGCTCTCGACCCCTCCGTGGCTCTGCGGGCGCGTCGGCAGGCTCCTGAACTCCAGGCCCGCTTCTCGCACCAAGGGCGCGAAGGCGTCCGTCGTGGCGAGGGTGACGTCGTGCCCGGCCTCGCTCAGGCCTGCCCCCAGCCCGGTGTACGGCGCGACGTCGCCGCGTGATCCGGCGGCGGCGATCAGGATCCTCATCTGTCCTCCTCGGGGTCCGCCCGGCGGGCCGCGTTCGCGTGGACGGCCTTGCGGAGGTAGGCGGCCAGGCCCGGCCGCTGCTGCGAAGGCGGTACCACGAGCGCGAAGGCGCGCGGGTCGGTGGCGAAGTCGTCCGCGATGCGCCGGTGCATGTCGGGCGGGCAGGTGGTGAACCAGCGGGCGATGTGCAGACGGTGCTCCTCGGCGAGGTCCATGGCGCGCTCGCCATGGTCGGGCTCCCCGTCGTCGAAGGCCGCGAGCAGTTCCGCCCGCCAGGCGGCGGCCTCGCCCATGAGCTGGCGCCAGTCCTCCTTGGTGTGGGCGGCGGCGCGGGCCATGGACTCCTTCCGCCCCGGCGAGTCCTGCCACTTGAGCTGGGCCTCGGTGGCGTAGCTGAGGTCGAAGCCGATCTCGCCGAAGACCTCGAAGCGTTCGGCGGGCGTCAGTTCCACGCCCGTCCGCTGGACCTCGATGGCCTGCGCGGCGACCTCGGCCAGCCGCTGGAGCCGGCCGATCTCCTCGCTCAGCTTCCGCAGCCGGGCCTGGAGGTGTTCCAGGGCGTTGGCCTGCGGGTCCTTGAGGATCTCGGCGATCTCGTCGAGGGAGAAGCCGAGTTCGCGGTAGAAGAGGATCTGCTGGAGCCTGGCCAGGTCGGTGTCGCCGTACAGCCGGTAACCGGCGCCGCTGCGGCCACTGGGCGAGAGCAGTCCCGCCCGGTCGTAGTGGTGCAGCGTGCGCACGGTCACCCCGGCGAAGGCCGAGACCTGCCCCACGGAGTAGCTCATTCACCTGCCCTTTCGTCGGGGTACAGCGTGCAGCCTGACGTAAGGGCAGGGTCAAACGGGGTCTTCGGCCCGGCTACTGGCCGGCCGTCCGCGCGGCCCACGCGGAGAGCTCGGACCGTGCGGCGTTCAGCACGGCGGCCGAGGGGCTGCTCGCCCCGTTCGTCACCAGCGCGTAGTGCGGGACGCCGGAGTCCGCGTCGGTGAGCAGCAGGCGGCGGCTGCCGGTGCCGCCCGGTTCCGCGGCCACGCCGACCGGGGTGGTCGCCGTGTACGAGGGCGGGCCGTACGCGGTGCCCAGGTCGGAGACGACGGTGGTGGACCCGGTCGGGAAGGACGCGGGCAGGTGCAGTTCCGTCGGTGCCGTGCCGCTGTTCGAACGCCACATCAGCAGCCCGTACTGGCCCGATCCGACCAGCTGCGCCACGTTCGGCAGCGAGCCGGGCACCGGGTTCCAGGTCAGGGTCGTGTCGCCGTCGCGGGAGCGGTCCTCGTAGGTGAAGGCGACCGTCGTGCCGGACGTGGCGCTCGGGTAGATCCGGTCGAGCAGCCGGGCGTCCTGCCGCAGGACCGGGTTCCCCGAGTCGTCGAGGCGTACGGCGGACAGGTCCTCGTCGTTCCAGGCGTCACCGGTGGTGAGGATTTTGTCGGGGTTGCCGTTCATCAGCTCGTGATGGCGTCCGTGGTAGATGTCCCACTGCCACTGCGAACCGGAGAGCACCGGTCCGGAGCCGGCCGGGTTCGTCCACCAGCTCTTGCCCGGGACACGGGAGTCGAGGGCCTGGTACATCGCCTTGAGCACGGTCGGCGCCTTGTCGGAGACCGACCCGGCGAGCGGGTGCCCGAACTCGCTGATGATCGCGGGCGTGTTCGTGGCGGAGGCGCGGTCGCGGACGGTGCCGAAGTCGCCGGCGTACTGGCCGTCCTCGGCCTTGCCCCACATGAAGACGCCGGAGATGGCCTTCTGGTCGTAGAAGTGGGTGTTGAAGACGTACCGCGGCCCGAGCGTGCCCGCGTCGAGCAGTCCGCCCTCCTGTTTCTGGAAGTCGATGTTGGCGTTCCAGAAGAGGTTCGGCTCGGCGAAGAGCGGCTTGTCCTGCCAGCCGGCCGCGTCCATCCGGGCGCGGAACTTCTCGTAGAACGGCCACAGCACATCGCGCTCCCAGGTGCGGCTGGTCTGGCCGGAGTCGTAGACACCCGCGTGGGGCTCGTTGTAGGGGTCGAAGCCGACGACGCCCGTGAACGCGGCGGCGGAGACGTTCTGTTTGACGTACGCCATGGTTTTCTGGGCGGTGGTCAGGAAGGCGTCCTGGAGGCCGTACTCGTTGTGCCAGAAGTCGTACGACGCCTGTTTCACGGCCTCGTTCTGGGTGATGTTCTGGCCCCAGAACAGGCAGATCCCGCAGTTCTCGTCCGGGTAGTTCCCGAGGTCGACGGCCCACTTGGGGGCGCCGTCGCCGGTGTACCAGCTGTCGGGGTCGAACAGGTGGCGGGAGTAGAGGTCCTGGTGGAAGTCGGGGTAGACGCGGATGCCCGCGTCGAGGAAGGCGCGTATCTGGGCGGTGGCGGCGGCCAGATACGTGGTGTCGACCTGGCCGCGTACGGGTTCCGCGTAGGCCCAGGAGAGCAGGAAGCGGATCGAGTTGCCGCCGCCGAGGGCGCGCAGCGCGGTCGCGGACTTCTTCGCGTCGGCGACCGAGGCGAAGGGCAGGCCCTTGTTCTCGGCCAGCTTGGTCTCGCCGGAGACGTTGTAGCCGCGCAGGACGACCTCGCGGCCGTTTCCGTCGGTGAAGCGGCCGTTCTGGACGGTGAGAGGCGTTTCGTCGAACCAGAGGGAGTCGGGGAGGGTGGCGGCGGTGGCGGGAGAGGGGCCCGCCACCGACAGGGATCCGAAGAGGACGACCAGGACAACGAGCAGACGCGTCCGGATGTTCGGCATGTCCACTACAGTCCGGTGATATCAGGACACCGTCAACACCCCTGACTCTGGAGTAAGTCCAGACTCGGCCAGCACGCCGGTCTCATGCCTCCCCGGACGGATCGAGTTCCCCACGCGCCTCGGCCACCCACCGCAGGACACCTTCCGCCCCGGCCTTCTCGGCCGCCTCCGCCGCCTCCCGGAGGAGTTCCGCGGCCTCCTCCCGCCGGTCCTGCTGGGCCGCGACATAGGCGAGCCCGATCAGGTTGGCGGCCACCCCGGGCAGGAAGCCCAGCTCGCGGCGCAGCCGGGTGGACTCCTCGAAACGGTCGCGCGCCGCGTCGAGCCGCCCGGCCATCTGCTCCGCGAAACCGAGGTGGCGAAGGGCGTACGACATGGTCAGCCGGTCGTCGGCGCGGGTGGCGAGGTCGAGGGCGCGGGTGAAGGCGGGCAGGGCCGTCTCGGTGTCGTCACGGACCACCTGGTGGAAGGTGCCCACCCAGAACAGCGCCTCCCCCTCGCCCCGCACATCACCGAGCCGCCCGTACAGCCGTGCCGCGCGCTCGAAGAGCTCCAGCTCCCGCGCGTCCTCGACCCGCTCCTCCAGGAACCGGGCGTGGACGATCCGGCCCCGGGCGAGGGCGAGGTCCGCCTCGACCGCGTCCAGCACTTGCCCGGCATCCGCCAGCGCACCGCTGTCACCGCCGAACACGGCACGTTCGTAAAGGAGTTGGGCCTGTTCTATTCGTGGGTCCGCAGTCATGCGGCGATCGTACGAAAGTCGTCCGGCACATCCCAACGACTTTCCGGTGCCCGGCCGACGACTCCCCTCAGCCGCCGACCCTGCGGGTCAGGTTCAGCAGGTACTCCTTCCGGTTCAGCGGGTTGAGGTCGGTGCGCCGGCGTTCCGGGCACGTGCCGCGCGGGGCGGGCGCGTAGTGGTCGAAGGCGCTCTCCAGCTCGCCCCGCCCCTGCAGATCCGCGGGCACCTCCGTGCCGTGCGCCTTGCAGGCCGACTTCATCAGCCCGTCGAGGAAGTGCTTCTCCGGGATGCGCTCCCCGCTGAAATAGCGGGACACCGAGGAGACGCTGGTGCGGTAGTACACGGCGAACTGCCGCTGTGACTTTCCCGAGCCCTTCAGCAGGTGCGGCAGCGCCGTCGCGAGCTCCCGCACCTCGGGACGCAGCTTCTCCGACAGCGGCTTGAAGCCGTCGGCGTCCTCGAAGACCTCGTGCTCGCGGCCGTCCTCCCGCCTCACGAGCTCCCCCGACTTGTGTACGCCCGGACCAGTACCCCGGTGCGCGGCCGCGGGCTAGCCCTCATCGATGACCCAGTCGAAGAAGGCCACGGCGCCCGCACAGGCCGCCGCGCCCGCCATGACCGACTCCGCCGGACCACGGCCCGACAGCGCGGTCAGCGCGTCGGCGCCCGCACCGACGAGGACGCCCAGCAGCAGGACCAGCGCGGCACGCATGGTCAGCAGTGACCGGTTCACACACCCTCCGAATGAACGAACGGCGCCCCGCCCCTGAACCGGAACACATGTTTTGCTACCGCGGGCTCCCCGCAGCTGGACTTGTGGTCGCCGCTCACGTGCCCCTCTTCGTGAGCGTCCCGATCCAGGCTCGGATCGTGGACGCCGTCGTCTCCGCGTGTTCCCGCATCATCGTCAGATGGTCGCCGGGGACGTCGACGACATCGTGGGCCGTCGGCCAGGACGTCCGCCAGTCGTCCGCCTCCGCGGACGCCGCCATCGCGGGCGTGGGCCGCAGTGCGCGCACCAGGAGCGTGGGCGTGGTGACCGGCTCGGGATCCCAGTCGAGGAAGATCCGGTTGTAGGCGCCCATCGCGGCCAGGGCGGTGTCGTCGTCCCCGGTGAGGACGGGCCGTCCGGTGTCCCGCGGCGGTGGGGCGGCCAGGGACAACAGCCAGTCCTTGCCGCTGTTGTCGGGCGTGATGTGGTAGGTGTCCAGCAGCACCAGACCCGTCGGCGCCCGGCCCATCCCCTCCAACTCGCCCGCCACCAGGTGCGCCACATTGCCGCCCGCCGACCGTCCCACGACCACGAAGGGCGCGTCCCCGACGTGCCGCAGCACGCTCTCGGCCTGCGTACGCGCAAGCGCGGCACGGTCCTCCGGTACGGCGGCGCCGGCGCCGATGCCCGGGTGCGGGAACTCCAGGATTTCCAGGTCGTCGGGTTCCGTCGCGAAGGCGTGGTGGAACCGCGGGAACTCTCCGCCGTCCGAGGCGAGCGACGGATGGTAGGCCGGGAAGTAGACGACGGTCGGGCGTCCCGAGCCGGGCCGGCCCTGGGAGCGGCGGATCGGGGGCAGGGCGTGCTCGCGGCTTCGGGAGGCCGGGAAGGTGGGCAGCGCCCAGGACGCGGTGACGAGGAGGTGCATCGCCGCCACCGGTTGTCCGGAGGCACTGACCGTCCGGAACAGCGAGGACAGGGTGTACGTCGGCCGCTCCGCCTCCCCCGGTTCAGGGGTGCCCGTGGCTGCCGGTTCGTCGTCCAGCAGGCCGAGCAGATGGCGGGCCAGTTCCTCGGCCGTGCGGTGCTCGAACACCACGGCCGCCGACAGCCGGAGCCCCAGCCCCGTGCTCAGCTGGTTGCGGATCTGTACGGCGGTGAGGGAGTCGAACCCCAGATCGGCGAGGCTCTTGCCGGCCGGGAGTGCGTCGGCGTGCGGGTAGCCGAGCACGGCGGCCACGTCGGCCCGCAGCAGCGCCACGAGCACCGCCTCCCGCTCACCCGGGGCTGCCCGGTCCAGCCGCTTGCGCCACTCCCCCGGCTCGGCCGTCTGCCCGGGAGACCCGACGGAGCCGGATGCGGTTGCCGCGGCGGTCGGCCTGCCGGGACGGACGAGGCCGCGCAACGGCGCCGGCAGCTGCCCGGCACCGGAACGCAGCGCGGCCTGGTCCAGCAGGATCGGCGCCAGGACCGGCTCCCTCGAACGCAGCGCCGCGTCGAACAGGTCCAGCCCCTGCCGGGTGGACAGCGGCACAAGGAACTCCGGTGTCTGTGAGCGCTGTCGGGGCTGACCGGCCGCCATGCCGCCGCTGTGCTCCCACGGACCCCACGCCAGCGACAGCGTGGGCAGTCCTTCGGCGGCGCGGCGGCGGGCGAGGGCGTCGAGGAAGGAGTTCGCGGCCGCGTAGTTGCCCTGGCCCGCCCGGCCCAGCAGACCGGAGACGGAGGAGAACACGACGAACGCCGTAAGACCCATGTCACGGGTCAGTTCGTGCAGATGCCACGCCGCGTCGGCCTTCGGCCGCAGCACCGCCGCCATCCGCTCGGGCGTCAGCGAGCCCAGCACTCCGTCGTCGAGCACCCCGGCGGCGTGCACCACCGCGCTCAGCGGCGGCTCGCAGCCCCGGACCACCTCGGCCAGTGCGGCCGGGTCGGCCGCGTCGCAGGCGACGATGCCGACCCGCGCGCCCAACTCCTCCAGCTCCCGGCGTAGTTCCCGCACCCCCGGTGCCTGCGGCCCACGGCGGCCGGTCAGCAGCAGATGCCGTACGCCGTGTTCGACGACCAGGTGACGGGCTAGTTCCGCGCCCAGTGCGCCGGTGCCTCCGGTGATCAGCACTGTGCCGTCCGTGTCGAGGGTGGCCCCGGTGTCCGGGGTGTCGTCGGCCATGGCCAGCCGCGGGACCGTCACCCGCCCGTCCCGTATGCGCAGTTGCGGCTCGCCGGTGGCGACGGCCGACGCGAGGATCCGCAGCGATTCCGGCCGCCCGTCCACATCGACCAGGACGACACGTCCGGGCAGCTCCGACTGCGCCGCCCGCACCAGCCCCCAGACCGCCGCACCGGCCAGATCAGGCACCGGCCCGGTGGCGTCCCGCGTGACCACGACCAGCCGTGAGCCCGCCGTGCCCGGATCGTCCTGCCAGTCCTGGAGCACCCGGAGCACGCTGCCGGTCAGCTCGTGCACGGCGGAGAGCGGATTGGAGCCGGTGCCGGAGTCGGAGTCGGAGTCGGAGTCGGCGGCTGTGACGGCTGTGACGGCTGTGACGGCTGTGACGGCGACGAACTCGGGATTCGCCGCGTCGGCCTCGGGCAGGAACCCGGCGAGGTCCAGCTCGTCCGGTCCGCGCACCGCCCAGGCACGGTCGTCCGCACCGCCCGCGAGTTCGAGAGCGGCCCAGTCAGGGCGCAGCAGAGCCCTTCGTACGATGCCATGTGTGCCGTTGTCGGTCATGTCGGCCCCGCCGGCCGAGAGTTCCCGCGTGACCAGTGACTCCACGCGTGCCACGAGCCGGTCGGACGGGTCGGCCATCGTCAGCGAGACCGTGTCCGGGCCCGTCGACGTCACCCTGACCCGCAACTCCGTGGCTCCCGACGCGTGCAGGCTCACTCCGCTCCACGCGAAGGGCACCCGAACCGCGCTCGGGTCAGCGGGACCTGCCAGGAGAGGCGCGTGCAACGCGGCGTCGAACAGGGCCGGGTGGAGCCCGTAGCGGCCCGCTTCCGAGGCCTGCGAGGCGGGCAGCCGGACCTCCGCGAAGACGTCGTCGCCGCGCCGCCAGAGTGCGGCGACTCCCTGGAACGCGGGCCCGTAGGTGAGCCCGGTGTCGGCGAGGGCGGCGTACGCGTCGGTGAGGTCCACCGTTTCGGCGTCCGGCGGGGGCCAGGGGTCCGATCCGCTCTCCGCCACCGCCACCGCCACCGTCGCCGCCGCCGCCGTCGCCGTCGCCGTCGCCGTCGCCAGGCCGAGTCGGCCGGTGACGTTCCGGGTCCACGGCGTGTCCTCGTCGGAATCCTCCGGCCGGGAGTAGACGTCGAGCGACCGTCGTCCCGTGTCGTCCCGCTCACCCACCACGACCTGCACCCGCACCCCGGCGGGCCCGGACAGGGCCAGCGGCGTCAGCATCACGAGCTCGTCGACCGCGGCACAGCCCACCTCGTCGCCCGCCCGCACGGCCATCTCCACGAACACCGTCGCCGGCACGACCGCCCTCCCGGCGACGACATGGTCCGCGAGCCACGGGTGCGCCGCGAGGGACAGCACCCCGGTCAGCACCGTCCGCTCGGTGTCCGGAACCGGGAACGCCGGGCCCAGCAGCGGCCCGGCGGCGGTCGCCGGGGGCGGTGCGTCCAGCCAGTACCGCCGCCGCTGGAAGGCGTACGTCGGCAGATCCACGCGCCGCGCGCCGGACCCGGCGTACACCGCCCGCCAGTCGACGGCCGCACCCGCCGCATGCAGCCGCGCCACGGACGCCAGGAGCGTCTCCGGTTCGTACGCACCGCCTCGGGTGGCCGCCGCGAGTACGGTGCCGCGCGTGGACGGGTCGGTCAGGGAGTCGGTGGCCGCGGCGGTGAGCGCGGGCCCGGGGCCGAGTTCCAGGTAGGCGGAGATCCCGTCGTCCGCGAGTCGCCGCACGGCGTCGGCGAAGCGTACGGGGAGCCGGGCGTGCCGCGTCCAGTACTCGGGCGAGCACAGCTCGGCGGGCTCGGCGAGCCTGCCTGTCACGGTGGAGACGATGGGGATGCTCGGCGGCCGGAAGGTCAACTGCTGGGCGACGCCCAGGAGTTCGTCGAGCATCGGGTCCATCAGCGGGGAGTGGAAGGCGTGACTCACGCGGAGTCGTACGGTCCCGCGGCCGCGCGCCTCGAAGCGTGCGGCGGCCGCGATCACCGCTTCCCGCTCGCCCGAGACCACCACCGAGCGGCGGCCGTTGACGGCGGCGATGGCCACCCGCGTTCCGAACTCCGTGAGCACGGCGGTGACTTCCGTCTCGGACGCGTCCAGCGCCACCATCGCGCCGCCCTCGGGCAGCGCCCGCATCAGCCGGCCGCGAGCGGCGACGAGCGTGGCCGCGTCAGGGAGATCGAGTACACCGGCGACGTGGGCGGCGGCCAGTTCGCCGACGGAGTGGCCCACGAGTCGGTCGGCTCGAACACCCCACGACTCCAGCAGCCGGAAGAGCGCGACCTCGAAGGCGAACAGTGCGGTCTGCGTGAAGTCCGTACGGTCCACGAGGGCCGCGTCCGGTGAGCCCGGCTCGGCGGACAGCACCGCGCTGAGCGGCTGTGGGAGACGGGCGTCCAGACTGTGGCAGACCTCGTCGAAGGCTTCGGCGAACACGGGGAAGGCGGCGCGCAGTTCGGCGCCCATCCGGGGGCGCTGGGCGCCTTGTCCGGTGAACAGGAAGGCCGTGCGGATCGCCGGGTCCGCCAGTCCTCGGACGACGCCCGGTGCGTCGCGTCCCTGCGCGAGCGCGGTCAGCGCGTCCAGCATCCGTGCCCGGTCGCCGGCCGGCACGATCGCCCGATGGGAGAGGGCGGGACGCGACACCGCGAGCGCGTGGGCGATGTCGGCGGTCGACGCGGACGACAGGGCCGTGCCGTTCGCCGCTTCGGCCGCGAGGCGGCGCGCCTGGGCGCGCAGGGCGGCCTCGTCGGCGGCGGAGAGCAGCCAGGGGACGGGCGGGGCGGCGGTCGTGGTCTGCGGGGCCGCCGCGGACTCTGCCCCAGGTGCCTCCTCCAGGATCACATGCGCGTTGGTCCCGCCTATCCCGAAGGCCGAGACCCCGGCCCGCCGCGGCCGGTCCGTGGCCGGCCAGGGCCGGGGCTCGGTGAGCAGTTCCACCCGGCCGGAGGACCAGTCGACGTGCGGTGTGGGCGGGTCGGCGTGCAGCGTGCGGGGCAGGGCGCCGTGCCGCATGGCCTGCACCGTCTTGATGACACCGGCGACCCCGGCCGCCGCCTGTGTGTGCCCGAGGTTGGACTTGACCGAACCGAGCCACAGCGGCCGCGTACGGTCCTGCCCGTACGTGGCCAGCAGGGCCTGCGCCTCGATGGGGTCGCCGAGCCGGGTTCCCGTGCCGTGCGCCTCCACCACGTCCACGTCACCGGCGCGCAGTCCCGCGTCGGCCAGTGCCTGGGTGATGAGCCGCTGCTGGGCCGGTCCGTGGGGCGCGGTGAGCCCATTGGAGGCGCCGTCGGAGTTGACGGCCGAGCCGCGGAGCACGGCCAGGACCGGGTGACCGTGGCGCCGCGCGTCGGACAGCCGCTCCAGCAGGACGAGTCCCACGCCCTCACCCCAGGCCGTGCCGTCGGCCGCCGCCGAGAAGGACTTGCAGCGCCCGTCGGCCGACAGCCCGCGCTGCCGGCTGAAGGCGAGGAACGACTGGGGCGTCGCCATCACCGTGACCCCGCCGGCCAGCGCCAGCGAGCACTCGCCCGACCGCAGCGACCGCGCCGCCCAGTGCAGCGCCACCAGCGAGGACGAACAGGCGGTGTCGACGGTGATCGCGGGACCGCGCAGGCCGTACACATAGGAGATCCGTCCGGAAGCCACGCTGCCGGTCGAGCCGAGGCCCAGGTGCGCCTCCAACTCATGGGCGCGAGGGAGACGGGAGGCGTAGTCGTCGTACATCACGCCGACGAAGACGCCGGTGTCGCTCTCGCGCACCGACTCCGGGTCGATCCCGGCCCGCTCCCACACCTCCCAGGACGTCTCCAGGAGCAGCCGCTGCTGCGGATCCATCGCGAGCGCCTCGCGCGGGGAGATCCCGAACAGTCCGGCGTCGAACTCCGCGGCCCGGTGCAGGAATCCGCCGTGTCGCGTGTACGAGGTGCCGATGCGGTCGGGATCGGGGTCGTACAGGGCGTCCAGGTCCCAGCCGCGGTCGGCCGGGAACTCGGTGATGGCGTCCCGGCCCTGTGACACCAACTCCCACAGATCTTCGGGGGAGTTGACGTCACCCGGATACCGGCAGCCCATGGCGACGATGACGATCGGATCGTCCTCGGACGACCTGTCCGGTCCGACGTAGGCCTGGCGGCGTGTGTCCGGCCCGCTCTCGAACAGCGCGGCGCGCAGGTACCGGGCCGCCTCGGCCGGTGTCGGGTGGTCGAAGACCAGCGTCGCCGGCAGGGCCAGGCCGGTCAGCGCGCCGAGCCGTTCGACCAGTTCGACCACGCCGACGGAGGTCATGCCGATATCGGCGAACGGGCTGTCCGCGTCGGGCAGTTCGCCCGCTGTGTGCCGGCAGATGTCGGCCGTCTCGGCGAGCACCGCCGCGCGCAGCGCGCGCTCCTGGTCGTCGGGTGAGAGGGCGAGGAGCCGCTCGTGCAGGGCGGTGGCGGAGGGGGCGGCGTCGGTGAGGGCGGCGTCGGTGAGGGCGGTGTCGGCGAGGGCGGTGTCGGCCGCGACCGGGACGGCCGGGGCGGGGACGGCCGGGGCGGGGACGACGACCTCGTGGCGGGCGATCTTGCCGGACGCGGTGCGCGGGACGGCGGCGATCTCGCGTATCTCGGCTGGCACCTTGTAGTCGGCCAGCCGGGTACGGCACTCGGCGAGCACCCGCCGCGTGTCGATCCCCTCCGGGCCCGGTACCACGAAGGCGACCGGGACCTCGCCGAGCACGTCGTGCGGTACGCCCACGACCACTGCATCGGACACCCCGGGACACTCCGCCAGGACCTGCTCGATCTCCGTCGGGTGGATGTTCTCGCCGCCGCGGATGATCAGCTCGCTGACCCGGCCGGTGAGCCGGAGGTGGCCGTGTTCGACGCGGCGGCCGAGGTCGCCGGTGCGGTACCAGCCGTCCCGCAGCGCGGCGGCCGTCGCCTCGGGCTGCCGGTGGTACCCCGTCATCAGTCCCGGCGAGCGCACCCAGAGCTCGCCCTCGGCACCGTCCCGGGCGTCCTCGCCGCTGCCCGAGTCGACCACGCGTATGTCCACCCCGGGTACGGGCGGCCCGCAGGAACCATCGACCCCGGGTCCCTCGGGGCGGCTGACCGCGATCACGCCGCAGGTCTCGGTGCTGCCGTACGCGTCGAGCAGCGGCGCCCCCAGAGTGTCCGCCACGGCCGCGCGCAGCGCGGAACCGCTCGGCGCACCCGCCACGACACACAGGCGCAGGGCCTGCGGGGGCTCGCCGGGCGAGTCGAGCAGCCGGTGATACGTCGTGGGCACGCCGCCCAGCAGGGTGAAGGGCCCGCCGAGTCCCTCGTACGCGGTGGCGAGTTCCCGGCGCAGACCGCCGGGCGGCAGCAGGTCACCGGCGATGCGGGCGCTCGCGCCGACGGCCGTCACGCCGAGGACGGCCAGCGAGTGGCTGAAGCTGTGGAACAGCGGAAGCGGCCAGAGCAGCCGGTCGTCGGGCGAGAGGCCGAGGATCGGGGCGTAGCAGGCGGCCACGGACCACAGCGCGGCCCGCTGCGTGGACAGCACGCCCTTGGGCCGGTGGGTGGTGCCGGACGTGTACAGCATCCAGGCCGGATCGTCGAGCCCGAGCAGGTCGATCTCCGCGGACCCGATGTCGCTCCCGGCCACGCTCTCGAACAGCTGGGTGTCGCCGTCCGGTGCCGGGCCACTCCCGGTGACCAGCACGCCCAGGCCGTCGTACGGCCGTCCCAGGCGCCGCAGTCGGGCGAGGTGCGCGGCGTCGGTGATGACGTGGGCGGCGCCGCTGTCCTGGAGGAAGTGGGCCAGCTCGGCGTCGGAGGACCGCGGGTTGAGCGGGACGCCGACCATCCCGGCCCGCAGCACGGCGAGGCAACTCTCCACGGCCTCCACGCGGTTGCCGAGCCAGATCGCGACGCGGTCGCCGCGCCGCGGTCCTGTCCGGGTGAGATACCCGGCCAGAGCGCGGGTGCGGCGCTCCAGCTCGGCGTAGGTGACACTGCGCGAGGCGTCGGCGTACGCGATGCGCCGCGCCGCCGACCCGGCGTGCTCCTTCAACAGTTCCGGCACCGGCCGGATCAGCTCGTCACGCCTCATGTCCCCGCCTTCGAAGTCCCTTGCCGTGCGGCGATGTTGAGCCTACGCGGAGGCCGCCCTGGCCGTCGGTTCGGTCATCGCTCTCGCCTCCGCTCGTCCGGGAACCTCTCGCGCAGCCGTTGGGCCTCCCGGAAGAGGTGGTTGGTGTGGTCCGCGAGTACGCCGCCGAGGAGGAGTTCCGGGGTGTAGAAGGAGCGGGCGGAGGCGGCCACCTGGTGCGCGGTGAGGTCGATCTGGATGATGTCGGTGCGGCGGATCTCGTCGATCGAGCTCGCCCAGACGACACGCCGCAGGTTCGCCCACGCCATCGCGCTCATGCACATCGAGCAGGGTTCCCCGGTCGTGTAGAGGGTGGTGTCGGCCCACCCCTGGTTCCCCTGCCGGCGCACGTAGTCGTTCATGGCGACGACCTCGCCGTGCAGCAGCGGGCTGTCGTCCCCCGTGTTGACCCCGCGCCCCAGGACCTCGCCGGTCCGCGTGTGGACGATCACCGCCCCGAACGGCCACCTGGGGTTCCTCCGGGCCTGTTCGACGGCCAGCCACATGAACCGCTCGTGACCGGTGCCGGGGTGCGGACCGGGGCGTGCACCGAGCACAGGGCCCGTGTCGGGGCGGGCCTCGTCCGCTTGGGCCGTTCCGGGAGGCAGGGCGAGCGACGCCGCGACTGCGGCCGCCACGCCTCCGTACCTGCCGAGGAACCGACGCCTTCCCGAGTCCATACACGTCTCCTCGCCTCGCACCGCCGGCTCCGGAAGGAAGCCGAATCGTGACAGATCGTGTCCACGGTGGGCTCGGCTCATGCGCGTGCTTTCCTCGCCCCCGCCGCCCCTACCCGTCCCATCCTTCTGGGGCTCCGCCCCAGACCCCGCTCCTCACACGCCGGAGAGGCTGAATACTTCCGGACGAGGCCCACATGAACTTCGCTGCCGCAAGGTCGATACTGGTCAGGGCCCTGACCCTGATCCGAGGAGGTGCCCACGACCATGCGTGACATCCTCCCGGTGATCGCCCCCTGGTACACGGCCGGGATGCCGTTCGGACTGGCGACGGTGGTGGCCACCAGCCGCAGCGCCCCGCGTGACCCGGGGGCCGCGATGGCGGTGGGTCCGGACGACGAGGTCGTCGGCAGTGTGTCGGGCGGTTGTGTCGAGGGGGCCGTGTTCGAGCTGGCGCAGGAGGTGGTGGCGAGCGGTGAGGCGCGGCTGGAGACCTTCGGGTACAGCGACGAGGACGCGTTCGCGGTCGGGCTGACCTGCGGCGGCGAGATCACCCTGCTCGTACGTCCCGTCACGGCCGGATCGGACCCCTCCTTCGGCGAGGTGGCGGAGTCGGTCGCGGCGGGCCGGCCGGTGACCGTGGCGACGGTGACCGACGGGCCCGCGCGGCGCGGGGCGACGCTCGCCGTGTGGCCGGACCGGGTCACCGGCACCCTCGGCACCTCCGGCCTGGACGTGGCGGTGACCGCCGACGCGCGCGGTGAACTCGCCCTCGGCGTCACGGACCTCAGGCACTACGGCCCGCACGGCGAGCGCCGCGAGGACGAGGTCGGCGTCTTCCTGCACTCCTTCGCACCGCCGCCGCGCATGCTGGTGTTCGGCGCGATCGACTACGCGGCGGCGGTCGCCCGCATCGGCGACTTCCTCGGCTACCGGGTCACGGTGTGCGACGCCCGCCCGGTCTTCGCCACGCCGAAGCGCTTCCCCGAGGGCGTCGAGGTGATCGTCGACTGGCCGCACCGCTACCTGAGCGGCACCGACACCGACGGACGCACGGTGATCTGCGTGCTCACCCACGACCCGAAGTTCGACGTGCCGCTCCTCGAAGAGGCGCTGCGTCGTCCGGCGGCGTACATCGGGGCGATGGGCAGCCGCCGTACCCACGACGAGCGCATGCGCCGGCTGACCGAAGCCGGGCTGGGCGAGGGCGAGTTGGCCCGGCTGCGCTCCCCCGTCGGGCTCGACCTCGGCGCCCGTACGCCCGAGGAGGTCGCCGTGTCCGTCGCCGCCGAGATCGTCGCCCTGCGCTGGGGCGGCAGCGGCACGCCGCTGACAGTGACCGCCGGCGCCATTCATCCGCGCGATGTGCGGGCCTCGTCGACCCAGCGCTGAACGCCCGCGCGCGGCTCGCGTCAGGGCGTGTCAGCGGCGGCGGGGTGACGCGGCGGCAGCCGGTGCAGCTCCACGTCCGTGAGACGGCCGTCGGTCAGGGTCGCCGTCATGTAAGTGCAGTGGGGTTGGCGACGGCGGTCGGTCGGGGAACCCGGGTTGAGCAGGCGCAGGCCGGTGGGGGCCGTGGTGTCCCAGGGGATGTGGCTGTGGCCGAATACCAGCACGTCGAGGTCGGGGAAGCGGGCGGCGCAGCGCGCCTCGCGTCCCTGGGCGGGCCCGGTCTCGTGGACCACGCCGAAGCGCAGGCCACCCAGCTCGACGTACGCCACCTCGGGGAGCCGGGCGCGCAGGTCCGGTCCGTCGTTGTTGCCGTAGACACCGACGAGCCGGGCGCTGCGGCTCGCCAGCAGGTCGAGCGTGGCCGTGTCGACCCAGTCCCCGGCGTGGAACACCACGTCGGCGCGCAGGAGTTCGGCGAGCAGCCCCTCGGGCAGCGCCTTGGCGCGCTTGGGCAGGTGGGTGTCGGACATCAGCAGCAGGCGCACGCCGCCAGGCTACCGGCGCGGGCGATCTTCGGCCGGTTCTCCACGCGCGGCAGCGGTACGGGTGAGTACGGGTGCCCTGGGTCGTTGAGCGGTGGACAAAAGGCGTGACAGGGTTAGGATTTGGCCACGAACGCCGTAATCCGACGTAAACGCCCAGCGACCCCTAGGGGGCTCGGAGACCGATGCCGGTCAAGGTCAGCGTGGTCGTCCCCGTGTACAACCCCGGGGTTTATGTCGAGGACTGCATCGCGTCACTGCTACGGCAGTCGCTGCCACCGGACGAGTACGAAGTGATCTTCGTGGACGACGGTTCCACCGACGACACACCCGCCCGGCTCGACGCGCTGGCCGCCGCGGAACCCCGGGTGACCGTCGTGCACCAGCACAACTCCGGCTGGTCGGGCAAGCCACGCAACGTCGGTATCGCCGCCGCCCGGGGCGAGTACGTGATGTTCGTGGACAACGACGACTTCGTCGGCGACGAGGCCCTGGAGCGGATGTACGACTACGGCGTGGCCAACGGCGCCGATGTCGTCGTCGGCAAGATGGCCGGCAAGGGCCGCGGGGTGCCGGTGGAGCTGTTCCGCCGCAACCACCCGCGCGCCACCATCGCCGACGCGCCCCTGATCGACAGCCTCACCCCGCACAAGATGTTCCGCCGCGCCTTCCTCGACGACATCGGCCTGCGCTTCCCCGAGGGCAGGCGGCGCCTGGAGGACCACGTCTTCGTCACCGAGGCGTATCTGCGCGCGAGCAACGTCTCGGTGCTCAGCGACTACGTCTGCTACTACCACGTCCGCCGCGACGACGCCTCGAACGCCGGATTCCAGCGCTTCGACCCCGGCGGGTACTTCAAGAACCTCCGGGAGGCCCTGGACGTCGTCGAGCGCCACACCGAGCCGGGCCCGCTGCGGGATCGGCTGTTCCGGCGCTGGCTGCGCGTCGAGATGGTCGAGCGCCTGCGCGGGCGACGGCTCCTCGCCCTTCCGTCCGACTATCGCCGGGACCTGTTCGAGGAGATCCACCAGGTCGTCGTCGAACGCTTCGGGCCGGGCGTCGCGGCCGGGCTCCAGCCGACGCAGCGGGTCGTCGCCGCGCTGGTCGCCGCGGACCGGTACGACGGCGTCGAGGCCTTCGCCGAGTGGGAGGCCGGCATCGTCCTCACGGCCGTCCCCGAGCGCGTGGTGTGGGAGGACGGCATGCTGCGGGTCGGGTTCACCGCCGAGTTCGCCGTCGCCGGCGCGCCGATGACCTTCGCCGCCGGCCCCGCCCGTACCCCCCTCGACGGCCCGCCCGAGAACCTGGCGGCGGCGGTCGCGTGGGTGGACGCCGACACCGTCGCCCGGTTCGGCAAGGCCTCCGCCGACCTGCTGGTTCGCGAGCGCGCCAGTGCCGCCCAGTACTTCCAGCGGGTGGAGTTCGCCCGGGAGGAGGTGCCGGCCGGCGAGGACGGCCGCGTCCGTCTGCTGCTGCGCGCGACCGCCACCGTCGACCCCGCCGCCCTCACCGGCGCCGGCCTGTGGGACGCCTTCGTCCGCGTCAAGCTGGGCGGCTGGACCAAGGAGTGCCGCCTGGGCCCCGCCCCGCGGCCCGACCGCCCCGCACCGTACGCCGCCGTGGCCGCCGGTCATGTGGTCCTCCCCTACTGGACCTCACCGCACGCGAACCTCGCCCTGGACGTCGACCGCGCGACCCACCTCGTGGGCCTGGGCGCCATCGCACCGGACGACGTCACGATCACGGGCGACCGACTGCGCGCCGCGCTCCCCCTGCACGTCCCCGACCACGGCACCGACCTCTCGCTCCGTCTCACCTCGCCCGGCAGGGCCCGTGACGTGCCGGCCACCCTGTCCCCGCACGGTTCCGGCGCGCTGCTGGAGGCCGTCCTGCCCCTCGGCGAGCTGCGCGGAGCGACCTGGCGCGCGACGCTCGGCACGCCGGGGCCGCGCCACCTCGCGCTGCCGTTCGCGCTGCGGGCGGGGGCCGGCGGAATCCGAGTGGTGCGGACTCCCCGCCCCGGTCCGCTGCGTCGCCTGGTCCGAAGGGCGCGGCGAAGGCTCGGTACGGCCGTGGGGCGGACCGCGGCCCGTCTGCGCGCCAAGGCCCGGAGGAGGTGACGTATGCGGCCGCTGGGCATCGAAGGGGCCTGGGCGCTGGAGCCCGAGGTCTTCCCGGACGACCGGGGCAGCTTCCACGAGTGGTACCGCGGCACGGAGTTCCGCGAGGCCACCGGCTACCACCTGACCCTGGCCCAGGCCAACTGTTCCGTCTCCCGCTCGGGCGTCCTGCGTGGCGTGCACTTCTCCGACGTGCCGCCGGGCCAGGCCAAGTACGTCACCTGTGTACGCGGCACCGTCCTCGACGTGGTGGTCGACCTCCGCGTCGGCTCCCCCACGTTCGCCCGCTGGGAAGCCGTACGCCTCGATGACGACAGCCACCACGCCGTCTTCCTCGCGGAGGGCCTCGGTCACGCCTTCATGGCCCTCACCGACGACGCCACCGTGATCTACCTGTGCTCGACGGGCTACGCCCCCGAGCGCGAGCACGGGGTGGACCCGCTGGACCCGGAGCTGGGCATCAGCTGGCCCGGGCACATCGCGCCCGTCCTGTCCCCCAAGGATGCACGGGCGCCGTCACTGGCCGAGGCACGTGAAACCGGGCTGCTCCCGACGTACGAGGCCTGTTCGGCCCACTACGAGCAGAGGGACAACGCCCGCCTTCAGTGACCGCCGAGCACCCTTTCGACCGACGTACGCAACGGCTCCCACCCCCGAGCCCGCCCGACCCCCACCCTGCGAGCCCGCCCCAGCGCCCGCCAGAACCTTGCCCCGAGCAACTCCTCCGGCGCCACCGCCCCCACCCGGTCCAGAACCGTCTCCGGCACCTTCTGCGGATCGGGCACCTCGTACTCGGCAACGATCTCGTCGTACCGATCACGCAGCACCGTACTGCGAGGATCGGCGCCGAACACCACGAGCTGCCCCGTCGGCCGCGTGTCCACGGGCACCGTCACCAGATCAGGCCGATACCGCCCGAGAATCTCGGCGATCTTGTACACGTCCCCGGTCCACGCCCCCGTGTGCCGATCCCGAGCGGCCTCGTCGACATTGCGCGGCAGCACGTCGTCGAAGACGATCACGCTGGTCCAGTCGGAGTGCCGCTCGATGTTCATGAAGTCCCGCAGCGCGTACTCGAAAAGGTGCATGCCGTCGATGAACGACAGGTCGAGGACGGTGCGCCGCCAGTACCCGAGCGGACTGCGGCCCCGGCGCAGATTGCGCAGCGGGTGGCGGCCGCCCTTGAGGTGGATCAGCGGGTTGTCGCGGGCGAAGAAGTCGTCGCTGGCGGCCTTGACCAGGTGGACGTCGCAGCGGATCTCCGTGACGACCTTGAAGGCGGGGTCGACGGCGACGGTGGGGACGCGGGAGAGCTTGAGGCTGCGGCCGTCGTTGACGCCGATCTCCAGGTAGTTGCGGTTGCCGCTGACCTTGTGCAGTTCCCGCAGGAACTCATGGCGTTTCACGCAGGGCCTCCTTGCGGATCCGGGGCAGTGCTTCGTGCAGGGCGGTGCGCCAGTCCCGCGGCCGCGGGAGGCCGAGCCGCTGCCGACGGCCGTGCGCGAGGACGCTGTACGCGGGTCGGGGCGCGGGCCTGGGGAAGGCGTCGCCGGTGACGGGGCGCACCCGGTCGGGGTCGGCGCCGAGCTGGGCGAACACCTCTCGGGCCAGGTCGTACCAGGTCGCCTCGCCGGCGTTGGTGACGTGCAGGACGCCGGTGGCGTCGCGGCCGACGCGGGGGCCGAGGTCGGCGATCGTGACGGCGACGTCGGCGCTCCAGGTGGGCTGGCCGCGCTGGTCGTCGACGACGTCGACGGTGTCCCGGCTCGCCTCCAGCTCGATCATCGTCCGGACGAAACTGCGGCCGTGGACGCCGTAGAGCCAGGCGGTGCGCACGACGGCGCTCGCGGCCGGGAGTTCGTCCAGTACGGCCCGCTCGCCGGCGAGTTTGGTGCGGCCGTAGGCAGTGCGCGGGGCGGGGGGATGGTTCTCCGGGTAGGGGGCGCCGGCGTCGCCCGCGAAGACGTAGTCGGTGGAGACCTGGATCAGGCGGGCCTCGTAGGTGACGCAGGTATGGGCCAGCAGGCCCGGGCCGTCGCCGTTGACGCGCAGGGCCCGGATCTCGTCCTGCTCGGCGGAGTCGACGGCCGTGTACGCGGCGCAGTTGACGACGACCTCGGGGCGGTACGCGGCGAAGGCGCGGTCCACCGCGTCGGGGCTGGTGACGTCGAGGGCGACGTGGGAGAGACCGGCCACCTGTTCCCCGCGGGCGCGCAGTTCCCCGACCACGTCGTGGCCGAGCATGCCGCCCGCGCCGGTGACCAGCCACCTCATCCGTGCTCCTCGTCGACGCGCCGCTTGAGGGGTTCCCACCAGTCGCGGTGGTCCCGGTACCAGGCGACGGTGGCGGCGAGGCCGGCGGCGAAGTCGTGGCGGGGCCGGTAGCCGAGTTCGGTGCGGGCCTTGGTCCAGTCGACGGAGTAGCGCAGGTCGTGGCCCTTGCGGTCCGCGACGTGCCGCACCCGGTCCCGGTCGGCGCCACAGGCGTTGAGCAGCAGGGCGGTGAGGTCCCTGTTGCTCAACTCGGTGCCGCCGCCGATGTTGTAGACCTCGCCGGGGCGGCCCTGGGTGCGGACGAGTTCGACGCCGTGGCAGTGGTCGTCGACGTGCAGCCAGTCGCGGACGTTGAGGCCTTCGCCGTAGAGGGGGACCTGCTCGCCGTCGAGGAGGTTGGTGATGAACAACGGGATGACCTTCTCCGGGAACTGGTGCGGGCCGTAGTTGTTGGAGCAGCGGGTGACGCGGACGTCCAGGCCGTGGGTGCGGTGGTAGGCGAGGGCGAGCAGGTCCGCGGAGGCCTTGGAGGCGGAATACGGCGAGCTGGGCCGCAGTGGGTGCTCCTCGGTGGCCGAGCCGGACTCGACGGAGCCGTACACCTCGTCGGTCGATATGTGCACGAAGGGGGCGACGCGGTAGCGCAGGGCCGCGTCCAGGAGGGTCTGGGTGCCGACGACGTTGGTGAGGACGAAGTCGCCGGCGCCGGTGATCGAGCGGTCCACGTGGGACTCGGCGGCGAAGTGCACCACCTGGTCGGCCTCGGCCATCAGCTTGTCGACGAGTTCGGCGTCCCGGATGTCGCCGTGCACGAACTCCAGCCGGGGGTGGCCGAGTTCGAGGTTGTCGAGGGTGCCGGCGTAGGTGAGCTTGTCGAGCACGGTGATCCGGGGGGCCTCGGGCGCGTCCGGCGCGTCGCGGGCGAGCAGGGTGCGGACGTAGGTCGAGCCGATGAAGCCGGCGGCGCCGGTGACGAGGAGGTTCATGTGTGGATCTGTACCTTGCTGTGGTCGCCGAGGACGAGTCGGTGGGCGCTGGGGACGCTGGGCGCGGGCGTGACCTGGACGTGTCGGCCGATGAGCGAGGACTCGATGCGGCCGACACCGTCGATCGAGGAGTCCCGCAGCACGATGGAGAACTCCAACTCGCTGTCGGTGATACGGCAGTTCTCCGCGATGGAGGTGAAGGGGCCGACGTAGGAGTCCTCGACGACGGTGCCGGCGCCGACGACGGCCGGGCCGACGACGCGGGAGTTGACGATCCGCGCCCCTTCCTCGACGACCACGCGCCCGACGGTCTCCGAGGCGTCGTCCACGTCGCCGTCGATGCGGCGGGTGAGGCCTTCCAGGACGGTCCGGTTGACCTCCAGCATGTCGGCGACGTTCCCGGTGTCCTTCCAGTAGCCCTTGATGACCGTGCAGCGCACGTCGGCGCGGGCGTCGATCAGGTGCTGGAGGGCGTGGGTGATCTCCAACTCGCCGCGCCAGGACGGGGTGATGGCGCGGACCGCGTCGTGGATCGCCGGCGTGAACAGATAGACGCCGACCAGGGCGAGGTCGCTCTTGGGGTGCTCGGGCTTCTCCTCCAGGCCGACGACCTGGCCCGCGTCGTCGAGTTCGGCGACGCCGAAGGAGCGGGGGTCCTGGACGCGGGTGAGCAGGATCTGGGCGTCGGGGCGGTGGGTGCGGAACTCCTCGACGAGGCCGGTGATTCCGCCGACGATGAAGTTGTCGCCGAGGTACATCACGAAGTCGTCGTCACCCAGGTAGTCCCGGGCGACGATCACGGCGTGGGCCAGGCCCAGTGGGCGTTCCTGGGGTATGTAGGTGATCTGCAGACCGAACTTGGAACCGTCGCCGACGGCGTCCTGGATCTCCGCGGCCGTGTCCCCGACGATCACCCCGACGTCGGTGATGCCGGCCGCGGCGATGGATTCCAGCCCGTAGAAGAGCACGGCCTTGTTGGCCACCGGCACGAGCTGTTTGGCCGAAGTGTGCGTGATCGGCCTCAAGCGCGTACCGGCGCCGCCGGACAGCACGAGAGCCTTCATCGGTTCACCTTAGCCCCGATTCCGCCGATTTGACGGTTCGGGATCGGCTTGTTCGCCGCCGCTGTGCCGTCGGCCGTTCACCGGGATGCGGCCTCACCTGCGTCGAGATCCGGCCTCATCCGCCGAGCGGAATCTCGCTCCACACCTGTTTTCCGCCGCTCACGGGCACCGTTCCCCACTCCGCCGCCATGGCCTCGACGAGGAGGATGCCGCGGCCGCCGGTCGCCTCCCAGCTGATGCCGGCCGGTTTGACCGGCGTGCGGGGCGAGAAGTCGGCCACGGCGACGCGCAGCCGGTGGTGGACGAGGGTGAGGTCGAGGCGGACCCGGCCGTCGGTGTGCACGAGGGCGTTGGTGACGAGTCCGGAGACGACGAGCACGCTCGGCGAGGGCGATGTCGTCGGCGCGCAGTGGCCCCCGCAGGGCGGTGACCACGGCGTGGCTGACGTCGCGGACGGTGCCGGCGGTGGCGAGGGCGGCGGCGAGACGCTGGACGAGGGCCACGTCGGTGACCTCGGCGCGCAGGGTGGAGGCGTCGGCGACGGTGCCGACGAGGCGGGCGGGCCGGCCCTCGACGCCGGGCAGGAGGCGGCCGCGCAGTCGGAGCCACTTGGGCGGGCCCGCCGGTTGCAGGACGCGGAACCCCACCTCGCGGTCGCCGAGCGACATGTGGTCGGCCTCGACGACGGACATCAGCGAGGGCAGGTCCTCCGGGACGGTCAGACCCAGCAGGGTCTCGACCTTGCCGTCGAAGTCGTCGGGGCCGAGGCCGAACAGCGTCAGGATGTCGTCGCCGAGCTCGACCCGGCCGGAGTCCATGGCCAGGCTGAACGCGCCTGTCTGCAGCTCGCCTGCGTCGGCGGCCGCGGGCCGGGCGGGGAGGGCGACGGCCTCGGCGATCAGCTCCAGGCAGGCGCGGTCGTCGGCGGCGAAGCCGCCCGGGCGCTCGCTCACCGCCAGCAGGCAGCCGCCGTCGTGGGTGGCAGGGCGGCCACGAAGGAGTCCCGGGCGGGTGCCCGTCGGGACTCCGCGCCGGCGGCGAGTTCCGCCGGGCCGGGCCACACCGGGTGGCCGCCGCGCAGTGCGTCGGCCGTCGCGGACCGGCCCGAGCGCGGGTAGCTGTAGCGCAGCCCGTACAGGGTCCTCGGCACTCCGGCGGACTCGACCAGGCACAGCAGGTCCTCGTCCTCGCCGGGCGCGTACCCGGCGGCGAGTGTCGCCCCGCTGAAGACGAGTGCCTGTTCCAGCACCTGGCGCGGCCGCTGCGGCGAGTCCGGGTCGGCGGCGACCGTCTTGAGGGCGACTTCGGCACGCAGGGTCCGCGATGGGGGGTGCGCTGCTCGAAAGGCACCGAACATGTCTTGACGCATGCGTATCGCACGGTGATCTCGTGACAGGCGTGACTGTCCGTGTCCGCCACATCGCTGGAATTCTCGTGCCGAGCCGGCGGAGGGGGACGAATGGACAGGCGTTACGAGGTGTACGCGCTCGCCGACCCGCACTTCTACGAGACGCCGGACCGGCTGTCCGCCGACGGGCGGGGAACGGGACGGCTGTACGAGACGGCACGGCGCGAGGTTCCCGAGGGCTGGAAGGCGGCGCGGATCGGCGACTGGCTGACGCTGACGCCGGCCGGCCCGGACGGCGCCCCGTTGCCCGGCCCGGCCCAGGGCTGGAAGATCCATGTCTCGGCCACCCTGGCGAACGCGGAGAAGATCGCGCAAATCGTGTGGGACTACTGCGTGCCGCGGAGCGTTCCGTTCAAGTTCGTGCCCGGCCCGCAGCTGCTGCACCTGCGCAACGCCAAGTACGCGGGCCGCGACGCCAGCGGCAAGTTCGTCACCGTCTACCCGGCCGACGAGGAGCAGCTCCACCTGGTGCTGCGCGAGCTGGGCCGGCTGCTGGAGGGGTTCGAGGGGCCGTACATCCTCACCGATCTGCGCTGGGAGGAGGGCCCGCTGTACGTCCGCTACGGTGCGTTCGCGCGCCTCTTCGTCGTCGACGAGCGCGGTTCGCTGGTGCCGGCGGTACGGGACGGCGCGGGGCAGCTGGTGCCGGACCTTCGGACGCCGTCCTTCCAGGTGCCGGAGTGGGTGACGCTGCCCGCGTTCCTCGCGCCGCAGCTGGCGGCGCGCAACTCCACGACGGTCGGCGAGCTGCCGTACCGCATCGAGAAGGCGCTGCACTTCTCCAACGGCGGCGGGGTGTACGCGGGCACCGACACCCGGGACGGGCGCAAGGTCGTTCTGAAGGAGGGCCGGCCGCACGCGGGGCTCGCCGCGGACGGCGCGGACGCCGTGGCCCGGCTGGAGCGGGAGCGGGCCGCCCTGGAGCGGCTGGCGGGGACCGGTGTGGTGCCCGAGGTGCGCGACTGGTTCCGGCTCGGCGACCACAGTTTCCTGGTCATGGACTTCCTCGAAGGGCGTCCCCTCAACTCCTTCTTCGCCGAACGGCACCCGCTGATCGGCCCCGACCCCGATCCGCGCGCCGTGGCCGACTACACGGCCTGGGCGCTGCGCATCCACCGGGCCGTGGAGCGTGCCGTGGAGACGGTGCACGCGCGCGGGATCGTCTTCAACGACCTGCACGTCTTCAACATCATGGTCGCCCCCGACGACGAGTCGGTGTTCCTGCTCGACTTCGAGGCGGCGGCCCCGGTCGGTGAGAGGGGCCGTCAGGTCGTCGCCCACCCCGGGTTCCTGGCGCCGGCCGACCGCAGGGGCGTCGACGTCGACCGCTATGCGCTGGCCTGTCTGCGGCTGGCGATGTTCCTTCCCGTCACCTCGCTGTTCGTGGTGGACCGCGGCAAGGCGGCGCATCTCGCGGACGTGATCGCGGGTCAGTTCCCGGACGTGCCGCGGGAGTTCCTGGACGAGGCGGTCACCGAGATCTGCCGGGACGTGCCGACGGCCGGTTCCCTCGCCCCGGCGTCGCCGGCGGCGCGATCGGTCTCCGCGTCGTTCGTGGAGCCCGGCGACTGGCCCTACAGCCGCGACTCGATGGTGAAAGCGCTGCTCGCCTCGGCCACCCCGGAGCGCGAGGACCGGCTCTTTCCCGGCGATGTCGCCCAGTTCTCCGACGGCGGCGGGCTGGCCCTGGAGCACGGCGCGGCCGGCGTGTTGTACGCCCTGGCCGCGACCGGCGCCGAGCGCTACGACGAGGGGGAGCGCTGGCTGCTCGACCGCACCGACCCGCCACCGGTCGGCAGCGCGCTGGGCCTGTACGACGGACTCGCGGGCGTGGCCCATGTCCTGGACCTGCTCGGCCACCGGCAGCGCGCCCTGGACCTGCTCGACACGATCCTGCGCGAGCGCTGGCAGCGCCTCTCCTCCGACCTGCGCGGCGGGCTGGCCGGACTGGGGCTCGTCCTCGGCGGCCTGGCGGACGCCACCGGTGAGCCGGAGCTGCGCGAGCGGGCGGCGCAGGCCGCGGACATCCTCGTGGACCGGCTGACGGCCCCGCCCCCGTCCGGGCCCCGGCCGCGCGCCGGGCTGATGAGAGGGGCGAGCGGTCCCGCGCTGTTCCTGCTCCGGCAGTACGAACGCACCGGCGACCGCCGGTTGCTGGACGCCGCCGGCGAGGCGCTGCGCCGGGACCTGGCGTGCTGCGTGGAGCAGAAGGGCGGCTCGCTGGAGGTCGACGAGGGCTGGCGGACCATGCCGTATCTGGGCGACGGAAGCGTGGGCGTGGGGATGGTCCTCGACGACTACCTCGCGCACGCGGGTGACGCCGTCGGCGCCTTCGAGCAGGCCCGCTCCGGCATCCTCACCGCCGCCGGCTCCCGTTTCTACGCCCAGCCCGGCCTCTTCCAGGGACGCGCCGGGATGATCCTTCACCTCAGCCGCACCACTGCGCCGGACGTGGGCGCCGACCGCCTGGCCGGGCAGATCTCCGGGCTCGGCTGGTATGCGATGTCCTACCAGGGCCAACTGGCCTTCCCCGGACACCAGATGATGCGGCTCTCCATGGACCTCGGCACCGGAACGGCCGGGTGCCTGCTCGCGCTCGGAGCGGCCCGCGCCGCCGCCGCGGGCGGCGCGGCCCCGGCCCACCTGCCCTTCCTCCCGCCGCCACCGCGGCCCCGAGAACGCGGCTCCGCAGTCTGACGGAGTCGTGACACAACCCGTCCCCACGGAATGAGAGGACAACGAGATGGCACTGCTCGACCTGCAGACGATGGAGACCGAGGAGCACACCGGCGGCGGCAGCGTCGCGAGCCTGTTGCTGTGCGCCAGCCAGGCCAGCATCACGCTCTGTCTCTGACAGACCGAGTGCACTCGCGGCCCCGGGCAGTCCCTCCCCGCACGGGAGGGGGCCCGGGGCCCTTGCCGGACGAGGGAGCGGGGCCGCGGCCGTATGACGACGCCGACTGCTGACAACGACACCTCCCGAACACTGCTGCGCGCCGCCACCCGGCACAGCGGGGCCCGTACCGCGGCCCTGTGCCTGGTGAGTACGGCCGCGACCGGCGCCGGACTGCTGCTGCCCGCCGCGCTCGGCCGGACCCTGGACCTCCTGCTGGCGGGGGCCCCGGCCACGGGCTGGGTGTGGTGCTGCGCCGGGCTCGCTGTGCTGCTCGTCCTGCTCGACGGCTGCCAGAGCGTCGTCGTCGGCACCGTCGACGCCCGGACGACGGCCTGGCTGCGCGAGCGGCTGACCCGGCACGTGCTGGCGGTGGGCCCGGCGGTCACGGCCCGCTTCAGGGCGGGTGACCTGGTCGCACGGCTCGTCGGCAACGCCGCGCAGGCCGGCACGGCACCGGCCGCCCGTGCCGCGCTGCTCGCCGCGTTCGCCGGACCGGTCGGGGGCATCGTGGCCCTGGGCCTGATCGACGTACGGCTCGCTGTCGTGTTCCTCGCCGGGGCGCCGGTGCTGGCCGCCCTGGTGCGGGCCTTCGCCCGCGACACCTCCCGGTGTGTGACGCACTACCAGCGGGAACAGGGCAGGATCGCGGCCGCGCTCGCCGAGGCCGTCGACGGCCACCGCACCGTCCGGGCGGCCGGTACGGCCGACCGGGAGACGGCGAGGATCCTCCGGCCGCTGCCTCTGCTCTCCCGCGCGGGGCACCGTATGTGGCAGGTGCAGGGCCGGGCCGCCGCCCGGGCCGTCGCCGTGGCCCCGCTGCTGCAACTGGGCGTGCTCGCCGTGGCGGGAGTCCTGCTCGCCCGGCACCGGCTGTCCGTCGGCGAGGTGCTCGCCGCGTCCCGCTACGCGGTGCTGGCGACCGGCGTCGGCATGCTGGTCACCCAGTTCGCGCAGGTGGCCCGGGCCCGCGCGGCGGCCGGACGACTCGGCGAGATCGCCTCCGAGCCCGCCCCCGCCCACGGCAGCCGACGGCTGCCCCCCGGCCCCGGCCGGCTGGAGCTGCGCGGCGTGACCGCCCGGCGCGGGAGCCACACCGTGCTGGCCGGGATCGACCTGGTCGTCCCCGGCGGCACCACCCTCGCCGTGGTCGGCCGCTCCGGCGCGGGCAAGTCACTGCTCGCCGCCGTCGCCGGGCGGCTGGCCGACCCGGACGACGGCGAGGTCCTGCTCGACGGCGTCCCGCTGAGCGAGCTGACCCACGACGACCTGCGCGGCGCGATCGCCTACGCCTTCGAACGCCCCGCGCTGCTGGGCGACACCGTCGAGAACGCGATCGGGCTCGGTCTGCCCGCCCCCTCCCCCACGGCCGTCCGGGAGGCCGCCCGCACGGCCGACGCGGACGACTTCGTACGCCGCCTGCCGAACGGTTACGCCACCGCCCTGGCCGACGCCCCGCGCTCCGGCGGCGAGTCCCAACGGCTCGGACTCGCCCGGGCGTTCGCCCACGGCGGCCGTCTGCTGATCCTCGACGACGCGCTGTCCAGCCTCGACACGGTGACCGAGGCCCGTATCACCGCGGCGCTGGCCGGCGGTGGCTCGTCCGCCACCCGTCTCCTGGTCGCCCACCGGGCGGCCACGGCGGCCCGCGCCGACGCGGTGGCCTGGCTGGACGGCGGGCGGGTGCGCGCGGTGGGGCGGCACGAGGAGCTGTGGGGGACGGCGGCGTACCGGGAGGCGTTCACGGGATCGGCCGAGACGGCCTCGACGGAAGGGGCGGGCCGATGAGCGGCGGGACGGCTGCGGCCGACGGACTCCTCCGGCGCGGGCTGCGCTTCCTGCGGTCCCGGTGGCGGGTTCTCGTGCGGCTCGGCGTCTGGTCCGTGCTGGAGACGGGGCAGAGCTTCCTCATCGGGTACGCCCCGGCCCGCGCCCTGGACGACGGGTTCCTCCAGGGCCGGACGCAGGTCGGCCTCGGGTGGCTCGCTGTCGCCGGTCTCGGGGTCGTCCTCGGCGCGTACGGCACGGCTCGGGTGTACGCGGCCGTCGCGGCGCTCGTCGAACCGCTCAGGGACCGGCTCGTGACGCGGGTGGTCGAGCGGGGGGTGCGGGAGGCGGACCGGGGGGCGCTGTCCGGCCTCACCCAGCAGGTGGAGATCGCGCGGGACACCTTCGCGGGCCTGGTGATGGTGTCGCGGTCGTTCGTGTTCACCGCGGTCGGCGCGCTGGCCGGCCTGTTCTCGCTCGCCCCGCTGCTGCTGCTCGTCGTGCTGCCTCCGCTGGCCGCGGGGGTGGGCCTGTTCGCGGCGACGCTGCGGCCGCTGGCCCGCCGGCAGGAGACATTCCTGGCGGCCGACGAGGCGCTGGCCGATTGGCTGGGAACCGTCTGCCCGGGCTTACGGGACATCACGGCGTCCGGCGCGGAGGACCGGATGGCCGCCGACACCGGGAACCTGGTGGACGCCGAACTGCGGGCCGCCCGCTCCCTGGCCCGCTTCGGCGTGCTGCGCGTGGCCGCCCTGGCCCTCGGCGGGCACCTCCCGACCGTGCTGCTCCTCGCGACCGCGCCCTGGCTGCTCCGCCAGGGCGTCACCCCCGGCGCCCTCCTCGGCGCCCTCGCCTACGTCACCCAGTCCCTCCACCCCGCCCTGCACAACCTGGTCCACGGCCTGGGCACGAGCGGCTCCCGCCTGGCGGTGGTGCTACGACGGCTGGCGCCGACGGGGGCCGCCGAGGGGCGTGTCCACTCCGGTCCAGCAACGCCCTCAAGGGGCGCGGGGAACTGCGCGACCAGCCACGACGCTCCCGCAGCCGCCCGACGGCAAACAGCGGCACCCCCAACCAAACGCAACGCCCTCACCCTCTCCTCCGTCACCTTCGCCTACGGCCCCACCGCGGCCCCCGTGATCGAAAGCCTCGACCTCACCCTCCCGCCCGGCGCCCACCTGGCCGTCGTAGGCCCGAGCGGCATCGGCAAGTCCACGCTCACCACACTCGTCGCCGGGCTGCTGGAGCCCCGCTCCGGCACGATCCGCATACACGGAGACCCCGCGCCCACCCCCCAGGCGCGCGCGAGTCGGGTGCTCATCCCGCAGGAGGCGTACGTGTTCACCGGCAGCCTCGCCGAGAACCTCGCGTATCTGCGGCCGGACCCCGTTCCCGAGGCGGAGATGCTCGCGTCCGCCGAGGCGGTGGGCCTGGCGCCGTTGCTGGACGCGCTGGGCGGCCTCGGGGGCCGGGTGGATCCCACGGCGCTGTCCGCGGGCGAGCGGCAGCTGGTCGCGCTGGCCCGCGCCCATCTGTCGCACGCCCCGCTCGCCCTGCTCGACGAGGCCACCTGCCACCTCGATCCGCGGGCCGAGGCCCGGGCGGAGCGCGCTTTCGCGAGCCGCCCCGGCGGCACCCTGGTCGTCGTCGCCCACCGCGTCAGCTCGGCCCGCCGCGCCGGCCGGGTGCTCATGATGGACGGTCGCGACACGGCGTACGGGACGCATGACGAGCTCGTGCGGTGCTCGGCGCGCTATCGCGAGCTCGTCGGCGGCTGGGCGGCCGGGCCGGGGGCGCCGTCACAGCCAGCCCTCGCCCTGGGAGATCCGGATGGCGTCGACGCGGTTGCGGGCCCCGGTCTTGCGGGTGATGGCCGCCATGTAGTTGCGCACGGTCCCGTGGGACAGGTGCAGGCTCCCCGCGATCTCCGCGACGGACGCCCCTTCCGCCGCGAGGGATAACACGCTGAGCTCACGTCGGGTCAGCGGCATCTCGGCGGCCTTGAGGAAGGCGAAGCCGAGCGAGTCGTCGACGAAACGTTCCCCCTCGGCCACGCGCCGGATGCCGCGCACCAGACGGTCCGGTGAACCCTCCTTGTCGACGTAGCCGAGCGCACCGGCCTCCAGGGCGCGCTTGAGCAGCCCCGGCCGGTTCACGCCCGCCAGCACCAGAAGATGCGGGGGCGTCCGACCCCCGTCCCGCACGCGCAGGTCGGCGAGCGGCGGGATGCCGTAGGTGTCCGAGCAGTCCAGATCCACCGCGCAGACGTCCGGTCGCAGGCTCCGCACCCGGGCGGGCGCGCTGCGCCAGGGTGCGTCGTACACCTCGAGGTCGGATTCCCGGTGCAGCCACTCGGCCAGCACCGATCTCACCAGGGACGTGTCATGCACCACGAGGACCCGGATCACTGCTCTCCCTCCAGCCCGCCGTTCGTCACTTCCATGGTCTTGAGCGCGTGCCCCATTGTTGGCGTCCGTGGCCGTCTGCGGGCGCGAAGATCCGGCCATCAGGGTGCGCGGGGGCGCACTTGAGGCGCCCGTACGCCGGGGTCGCGCATCGACTGCGGGGGCATGAGCTCGCGGTCAGGGGGTACGGGCGCCCCCGCACGGCCCGGGTGTGAGCGGTCGGTCCCGGTCCCGCTCGCCGTGCGCGAGCAGCCCCGAGGGGGGAGATTTGAGCCCTGGGACCTGTCGCGCGGCCCCGCGGAGGAGGTGGTCGGCGTGTCCGACGGGCAGACGTCCGCCCAGGCGCCGGCGTCCGCGCGGACGCGGGTGGGCCGGCCGCTGCTGTCGCTGGCGCTGGCCTCGATGATGGAGGAGGTGGACGCGCACTCCGGTGCCGTATACCTGCTGGCCGCCGACGAGCCCGTACTGGAGATGGCGGTCATGGCGGGCCTGCCCCGGGCGTTCGCGGCGCCGTGGGAGCGGGTCGGGCTGAGCGCGCCGATCCCGGTCGCGGAGGCGGTGCGGCAGCGGCGGCTCGTCTGGGTCAGCGGCGAGGAGGACATGGCGGCCCGGTATCCGCGGATCGCCCTCGTCCTGCCCTACCCGTTCGCGCTGGCGGCGCTGCCGGTGGCCACCGAGTCGAACGCCTACGGCGCGATCTTCGTGACCTGGCCCGGCGCCCACCCCCCGGAGCTGTCGGACCGGGAGCGGGACCATCTGAACGCCGCCTGCCGACGGCTCGCCGTACGGCTGGAACGTGCCATGGCGCAGAGCCGTCCACCGCTGCCGGAGCCCGATCTGGTCGCCGGGCCGGCGTTCGGCGGCGCGGCCGGCACGCTCGGCACGGTGGAGGCGGCGCGGATGGTGGCGCGGCTGCCGTACGGGCTGTGCTCGCTCGATCTGTACGGCCGGATCAGCTTCGCCAACCCCGCGGCGGCCGAGCTGATCGGCGTTCCGGTCAGCCGGCTGCTCGGCAACCAGCTGTGGGCGTCGGTGCCCTGGCTCAACGACCCGGTGTACGAGGACCGCTACCGGGCCGCGCTGATGAGCCAGCACACCACCTCCTTCGTGGCGTTGCGCCCGCCCGGGGACTGGCTGTCGTTCCGGATCTATCCGAGCACGACCGGTCTGAGCGTGCGGATCAGCCGGGCCCGCTCGGTGGCGGAGATGGGACGCAGCGGGCCGCGGCCCGACGACCCGCCGGGGCGGCTGGTGACCATCTCCCAGGTGCTCAGCCTGGCAGGCGCGCTCACCGAGGCGGCGGGTGTGCAGGACGTGGTGCAGCTGGTCGCGGACGAGATCGTGCCGGCCGTCGGCAGCCAGGCGCTGGTCGTCCTGGGCTCGCGGGCGGGCCGGCTGCATGTGCTGGGCCACCGCGGCTATCCGGATCCGCGGATCGTCGAACGGTTCAACGGGATGCCGCTGACCGAGCAGACCCCGGGCGCACACGCCCTGACCACCGGCGTCCCCGCGTTCTTCGACTCGTGGCAGGAGCTGGAGCGGCTGTATCCGGTGCGGCACTCGACGCCCGACGGCTTCGCGGCCTGGGCGTATCTGCCGCTGATCGCCTCGGGGCGGCCGGTGGGCACCTGTGTCCTCGCCTACGCCGAGCCGCATCCGTTCCCGGCGGACGAGCGTGCGGTGCTGACCAGCCTCGGCGGGCTGATCGCGCAGGCGCTGGAGCGGGCCCAACTCTACGACGCCAAACACCAGTTGGCGCACGGACTCCAGGCCGCCCTGCTCCCCCACTCGCTGCCGCCACTGGCCGGCGTGGAGGCCGCCGCGCGCTATCTGCCCGCCACCCAGGGCATGGAGATCGGCGGCGACTTCTACGACCTGGTGCCGACGGAGCAGGGCCTGGCGGCGGCGGTGATCGGCGACGTGCAGGGGCACAACGTGACCGCGGCGGGCCTGATGGGTCAGATCCGTACGGCGGTGCGGGCGTACACGACCGTGGGTCAGGCGCCGGAGGACGTCATGCGCAGCACCAACCGGCTGCTGCTCGACCTGGGTTCCGACCTGTTCGCCAGCTGTCTGTACCTGCGGCTGGATCCGGCGCACGGGAAGGCGGTGATGGCTCGTGCCGGGCATCCGCCGCCGCTGCTGAGACGGCCGGACGGGCGGGTGCGGGTGCTCGACCTCGCGGGCGGTCCGCTGCTGGGCATCGACGGCTCGCCCACCTATCCGACGACGGAGGTCGACCTCACGCCGGGCTGTGTGCTCGTCCTCTACACCGACGGGCTGATCGAGTCCCCGGGCGTCGACATCGAGGACGCGCTCGCCGACCTCGGCCAGTTGCTCACCGAGGCCGGGGAACGGCCGTTGGACGAGCTGGCCGATCTGCTCGTCGAGCACAGTGCGGCACGGCGGGAGCGGGTGGACGACGTGGCGCTGCTGCTGTTGCGGGCGCGGGACTGACGACCCGGGAACGGGAGCGGTCCGACCCTCCCGCCGGAGGGCCGGACCACGTGTGTCCCTACGGATCACTGGGATCCGTGTGTCGGTGTCGGTGTCGGGGCGTCAGTTCCCGACGCCGTTGCCGACGATCTCGCCGAGGCCGTTGCCCGTGCCGTCGGCGTTGCCGCCGCCGACCTCTTCGCCGGCTCCGGCTTCCTGACCGGCTCCGGCTTCCTCACCGGCTCCCGCCTCTTCACCGGCACCGGCTTCCTCGCCCGCGCCCGCTTCCTCACCGGCACCGGCCTCGTCACCCGCGCCGGCTTCCTCACCGGCACCCGCCTCGTCACCGGCACCCGCACCGCCGGCGGCGTCGCCGCCGAGGGTCGCGCCGACCGCCTCCAGGGCGGTGGTCACCGGCTGGAAGAAGGTCTCGCCGCCGACCGTGCAGTCACCGCTGCCGCCGGAGGTGAGGCCGATGGCCAGGCCGTCCTGGGTGAACAGGGAGCCACCGCTGTCGCCGGGCTCGGCGCAGACGTCGGTCTGGATGAGGCCGGTGACCGTGCCCTCGGGGTAGTTCACGGTGGCGTCCAGGCCGAGGACCTGACCGTCGCTCAGCCCCGTGGTGCTGCCCATCCGGAAGACCTGGAGGCCGACCTCGGGGTCCGCGGCCTGGCTGATCGCGAGGGTCTGGTCGCCGAGGTTGACCTCGCTCGGCGCCTCGGTCGCCGGGTCGTCGTACTTGACCAGCGCGAAGTCGCCGGCGCCGGGGAAGGTGGCCTGGTCGACGGTGGCGATCGGCTGACCGCCCTCGGCGTCCGACCACTGCTCGGCCGCGACTCCGCAGTGACCGGCCGTCAGGAAGGCCGGGGTGCCGTCGCCCGCGGTGACGTTGAAGCCCGCGGAGCAGCGTGAACCGCCCGCGAAGATGGCGTCGCCGCCGGAGAGGAACGTCTTGAAGGTGCCGGCCGACTTCTTGATGGTCGCCATGCCGGAGCCGAGGCTGTCGACGGTCGACTCCAGCTGGTCCCAGTTGTCGCCGGTGACCGTGCTGTCGGCGGTGACGAGGATCTTGTTCGTTCTGGGGTCGACCGACCAGGCCGTGCCCGGGATGGTCGCCTCGGACTTCAGGGTCTGCGCGCCGGACGCGAGCTCGCTCAGGCTGTTCTCGACCTCGCGGACCTTCGCGCCGGCCTTCTTCGCCTGGACGATCACGTTGTTGTTGTCGCCGGGGATGACGTTGACCACGAGCTGCTTGCTCTCGGAGTCGTAGTACGAACCGGCGAAGGCGTCGCCGAGCAGTTCCGAGAGCTGCGAGGCGAGATCCGACGCGTCCGCCGCCTTCAGGGTCCTGGCGGTCGTGGCTTCGTCCGCCGCACCGTCCTGTGACGCGTTGGCGTTCGGCAGCAGGATCGCGGCCGCTCCGAGCGCCACCACGCCGCCCGCGGCTATCGCGGCCTTGCGCTTCGGAATTCGCTTGTGACTCAAACTTCTCGACCTCCTGGGGGACGGGGTCTGTGCCGCCGTCTCAGCGGCAGCTGTTCGGGGCGCCTGGTTGGCAGTTGGTACGCACGGGTCGCACGGGGCGTTCAATTCCGTTTGCGCTCGCCTTACTCGAAACACCGAATCGGCCAAGGACCGCGCCTGAGGTTCCGGCGGCGGGAACAATCCCCCCTATGACGATGACGACCGCCGAAGCCGACAAGATCCTCTCCGCCAACTTCGCCCCCTGGGTCCTCGCCCTCGGCCTCTGTGTCGAGGCGGTGGAGGACCGGCGCGCGATCTTGCGACTGCCCTGGTCGGACGGGTTGGCGCGGGAGGGCGGCGCCCTGTCGGGGCAGGCGTTGATGGCGGCGGCCGACACCGCCACCGTGATCGCCGTGTCGGCGGCGCGCGGGGCGTACGGGCCGATGACGACGGTGCAGCAGTCGACGTCGTTCCAGCGCGCGGTGCTCGGTTCGGATGTCCTGATCGAGGCGGTCGTCACCAAGCTGGGCCGCCGCATGGCGTTCGCCGACATCGCGATGACCGACGAGAGCTCGGGCGAGATCGCGGCCCGGGCGAGCACGGTGTACGCACTTCTGGGCTGACACGATCCGCTACCGATCAGTAACGGTCGGTCGAGAATCCCGAGCGGAATCCAGGCTCCTGGGAATCTGCACATTCAATACTCAACGAAGTCACCGTGGCCCGAGGTTCTGCACAAGGGAGCTACCGGCGGTCACCCCCTTGAGGCGGGAGTGTCGGATTCGCCACCGCATCACCCCGAGGGCGGCCGGGCGGAGGCAACAGCCCGTCCGAGCCGATGCTGTGACGCATGTGAAGAAGTCGCCGACGAGACGTGCGCGCATCTGCACGGATCGATGCCGCCGAGGACAAAGTGCCCTGGTGAGGCCGAAGTTTGATTGGAAGGCCGTACCCGCAGCGTGCTTTGATCCATCGCACCGCAGGGGCCGTGTACGGCTTCCGGAAACGGGCGCCGGGTGCCTGCGGTCGCGGCCGTCATCTGTCCCCAGAGGGGGCCGCTCCCCCTTGTGAAATACCCATTAGGAAGGGAAGTTCCATCATGAACTCCACCCCCCAGGTTGCGACCGTCGAGATCTCCGACGCCGAGCTCGACAACGTCTCCGGCGGCCTGCAGGTCAACGCCGTGAACGGTGCCCTCGACGCTGTCAACGGCATCGCCCCGGTCTCCGGCCTGGTCGACACGGTCGTCGGCACCGTGGAGGGTGTCACCGGCCTGAACACCGCCCCGGTCTCGGGCCTGGTCGCCGGTCTCTGATCGCGCCTTTTCGTCACCGCTGAGTCCCGGAACCCTTCCCCGGTTCCGGGGCTCTTCGGGTGCCTCGAAACAGACAGGCACCGCCTCGCACCACGACCGGCCCCCGCGCGCCGGTCTCCACTCATCCTCAGGTGAGGCAAGTTCCGTGCAGTTCCGCCAACAGGCCCTCGCCAAGCTCCAGTCACCGGAGGAGCTCGACCTTCCGGTGCGCTTCGCCCGCCCCCAGGGCTGGCTGGTGCTCTCCGTGACGGTGGTCGTCATGGCCGCCGCCTCCGTGTGGGCGGTGACCGGTTCGGTCGCCTCGACGGTGAGCGCGCCCGCCGTCCTCACCCACGGCCAGGGCAGCTACATCCTCCAGAGCCCGGTCGCCGGGCAGGTCACCGCGGTCCTCGCCGAGCAGGGCCGGCGGCTCCCGGCGAACGCGCCCGTGCTGAAGGTCCGTACGGCCAAGGGCGAGACGGTCGTGCGCACGGTCGCCGCGGGCCGGGTCACCGCGCTCGCCGCCACCATCGGCCAGATCATCTCCACCGGCACGAACGTCGCCGCCGTCGAGAAGGTCGCCCACGACAAGGACGCGCTGTACGCCACGGTGTACGTGCCCGCCGAGAACGCCGCCTCCATCCCCGACAAGGCCGCGGTCGACCTCACCGTCTCCTCCGTGCCCACCCAGGAGTACGGCGTCCTGCGCGGCCATGTGAAGTCGGTGGACCGCTCCGCGCAGTCGGCGCAGCAGATCGCCGCGTTCCTCGGCGACAACCAGCTGGGCGAGCAGTTCACCAAGGACGGCAGGCCGGTGGCCGTACTGGTGAGGCTGGACAAGGAGTCGAGCACCAAGAGCGGCTACAAGTGGTCGTCCGCGGACGGGCCGCCGTTCTCGCTCACCTCGATGACCATGGCCGAAGCCTCGATCGAGCTGGCCGACGAGCGTCCCGTCGATTGGCTGCTGCCGTGAGCACCGCACAGGAGACCCGCAGCAGCAGGCGCCGGGCCACCCCGCCGAAGCGCCCCGTGCCCAAGGGCAGGTCGAAGACCGTCCGCACGCCGACCGTCCTGCAGATGGAGGCCGTGGAGTGCGGCGCCGCCTCCCTCGCGATGGTGCTCGGCCACTACGGCCGCCATGTCCCGCTGGAGGAACTGCGCATCGCGTGCGGTGTCTCCCGTGACGGCTCGCGCGCCAGCAACCTGCTCAAGGCGGCCCGCAGCTACGGGCTGACGGCCAAGGGCATGCAGATGGACACGGCCGCCCTCGCCGAGGTGAAGACGCCGGCCGTCCTGTTCTGGGAGTTCAACCACTACGTCGTCTACGACGGCATGGGCCGCCGCTTCGGCCGCCGGGGCGTGTACATCAACGACCCCGCCAAGGGCCGCCGCTTCGTGCCCATGGAGGACTTCGACGGCAGCTTCACCGGTGTGGTGCTGGTGATGGAGCCCGGCGAGGACTTCAGCAAGGGCGGCCGCAAGCCGGGTGTGCTCGGCGCGATGCCGGCCCGGCTGCGCGGCACCGCGGGCACGATGCCCGCCGCCGTCCTGGCGAGCCTGCTCCTGGTGGTGGTCGGCGCGGCGGTGCCCGCGCTGAGCCGCACCTATATCGACATGTTCCTCATCGGCGGCCAGACCTCCCTTCTGGGCGTGCTGTTCGCGTCGATGGGCACCTGCGTCGCGCTCACCCTCGTACTGACCTGGCTGCAACAGGCGAACCTGCTGCGCGGCCGCATCATCTCCTCCACCCTGTCCAGCGCCCGCTTCCTGCGGCATCTGCTGCGGCTGCCAGTGACGTTCTTCTCCCAGCGCAGCCCGGCCGACCTGGTGCAGCGCCTCCAGTCGAACGACGCGGTGTCCGAGACCCTGGCCCGCGACCTCGCGGCGGCGGGCGTGGACGCGGTGGTCGTCGTGCTGTACGCGATCCTCCTCTACACCTACGACCCGCAGCTCACCTTCGTCGGCATCGGCGTCGCCCTGCTGAACGTCGTCGCCATGCGCGTCGTGATCCGCCTGCGTGCCACCCGCACCGCCAAGCTCCGCGCGGACAGCGCCCGGCTCACCAACACCGCCTACACCGGTCTCCAGCTGATCGAGACGATGAAGGCGACCGGCGGCGAGGACGGCTACTTCCGCAAGTGGGCCGGCCAGCACGCCACCACGCTGGAGGAGCAGCAGCGCCTCGGCGTGCCGAGCGCCTACCTGGGCGTGGTCGCTCCGACGCTCGCCACGCTCAACAGCGCGCTCATCCTCTGGATCGGCGGCATGCGGGCGGTCGAGGGCGGCATCTCCGTCGGCCTGCTGGTCGCCTTCCAGGCCCTGGTCACCCGGTTCACCGCCCCGATCACCCGGCTCAACGGCGTCGCCGGCCGCATCCAGGATTTCGCCGCCGACGTGGCCCGGCTGAAGGACGTCGAGAACTTCGAGGCGGACCCGCTCTACGGCCGCCCGGGCAGCGGCGAGTCCACACGCCGCCTCCACGGCCACGTCGAGCTCCAGAACATCACCTTCGGCTACAGCCCCCTCGACAAGCCCCTGCTGACGGGCTTCGACCTGACCGTCGGCCCCGGCCAGCAGGTCGCCCTGGTCGGCGGCTCCGGCAGCGGCAAGTCGACGGTGTCCCGGCTGATCTCGGGCCTGTACGCCCCGTGGGAGGGCGTCATCCGCATCGACGACCAGCGCATCGAGGACATCCCGCGCGGCGCCCTCGCCGCCTCCGTCTCCTTCGTCGACCAGGAGGTGTTCCTCTTCGAGGGCACCATCCGCGACAACGTGGCGCTGTGGGACCCCTCGATCCCGGACGACGCGGTGGTGGACGCCCTGCGCGACGCGGCGCTCTACGACGTGGTGATGCGCCGCCCCGGCGGCATCCACAGCAAGGTCGAGCAGGACGGCCGCAACTTCTCCGGCGGGCAGCGCCAGCGTCTGGAGATCGCGCGGGCCCTGGTGCGACGCCCCAGCATCCTGGTCCTCGACGAGGTGACCAGCGCGCTGGACGCCGAGACCGAGCAGATCGTGATGGACAACCTGCGCAAGCGCGGCTGTGCCTGTGTGGTGATCGCGCACCGGCTCAGCACCGTGCGCGACAGCGACGAGATCGTCGTACTGCAGCACGGCACGATCGTCGAACGCGGGCGGCACGAGGAGCTGGTGGCGCGCGGTGGCGCGTACGCGGCGCTGGTCAAGGAGCGGTGAGATGACGTCCGTCCACGAGGGCGACCTCGTCCTCAACGCGCTCGGCCAGATGGGCACGCGCATCGACTGCGCCGGCTTCAACCGCCTCGACCTCGAAGGCCCGCAGGTGCTGTGGCTGGTCGCGTCCGGCGCGGTGGACCTGTTCGCGGTCGACGCCGGTCAGCAGGGTCACTGGCACCACCTGGGCCGCCTGGAGGCGGGCTCGCTGCTGCTCGGCCCGGTCGCGGGACCGCAGCACACGCTGGTGGCCCGCCCGCTCCGGGACTGCGTCGTACACCGGATAGGGCTGCGCGAGCTCTACCAGCCCGCGAACACGCAGACCTGGTCCTACGACGAGTACGGCAACCCGCAGTACGTGCCGCCGCAGACGAGCCCGCTGGAGTACGCCCTCGCCCTCGGCGTCGGCCGCAGCCTCTCCATCCTCTTCCAGGCACCGATGGCCACCGAGCGGGCGGCCGAGGTGACGGACGACGACGTCTTCTGGATGCAGGTGCCGCCCGGCAGCGTGCAGTACGGCTCGCTGTACGGCGCGGAGGCGGCCGCCGACCTGCTGATGGACCCGGCGGTCTGGCAGTCCATGGTCGACCAGCAGTACCGGTTGCTGACCACGCTGGACCGCTGGATCGAGCAGTTGGAGCGCACGCACGAGACGCGCACGGCGGAGGGCATCAAGGCCGGCGAGGCGGTGCGTGCCCAGGCCGACCAGACGCTGCTGGCGTCGATCGGCAAGCGCGGCGACAAGCGCACGACGGCCGCCGACGCGGACGCCAGCTACGCGGCCTGCAAGCTGGTCGCCCAGGCGGCCGGGATCACACTGGCCGAGCCCGCGCAGAGCGGCACCGAGAGCGACCGGCTCGACCCGGTCGAGCGCGTGGCCATCGCGTCGCGGGTGCGCACCCGGGCCGTACGGCTGGACGGGCGATGGTGGCGGGACAACGTAGGGCCGCTGGTAGGTCACCGGGCGCTGTCCGGTGCGCCGGTCGCGCTGCTGTGGCGGCGCGGCGGCTATGTGGCCGTGCATCCGGCGACCGGCCGTGAGACGCCGATCGAGAAGGCCAACGCGGAGGAGTTCGAGCCGCGTGCGGTGATGTTCTACCGGCCGCTGCCCGACCGTGCGCTGAGCCCGCTGAGGCTGCTGCGGTTCAGCATGCGGGGCACGGGCGGCGATCTGACGAACCTCCTGGTCAGCGGACTGGTGACGGTGGCGATCGGTGCGCTGGTGCCGATCGCGACCGGCAAGATCCTCGGCGAGTTCGTGCCGAAGGCGCAGACCGGGCTGATCGTGCAGTTCTGTCTGGCCGTGATGATCAGCAGTGTCGTGGCGGCGGCCTTCATGCTGCTCCAGAACCTGACGATCCTGCGTCTTGAGGGCCGTATCGAGGCCACGCTGCAACCGGCTCTGTGGGACAGGCTGCTGCGGCTGCCCACGAAGTTCTTCACCGAGCGCTCGACCGGCGAGCTGGCGAGCCAGGCCATGGGCATCAGCGCCATCCGCCGGCTGATGGCCGGAGTCGGTCCGGTCGTCGCGTCGTCGGTGACCGTGGGCGCGATGAACCTGGCGCTGCTGTTCTGGTACAGCGTGCCGATGGCGCTGGCGGCGATCGGCATGCTGGTCGTCATCGCGGGCGTGTTCCTGGGGCTCGGCCTGTGGCAGGTGCGCTGGCAGCGGCGGTTGGTGGTGCTCGGCAACAAGCTGAACAACCAGGCGTTCCAGACGCTGCGCGGGCTGCCGAAGCTGCGGGTCGCGGCGGCCGAGAACTACGCGTACGCGGCCTGGGCGGGGCAGTTCGCGCGCAGCCGTGAGCTCCAGCAGAAGGTGGGGCGCATCAAGAACCTCACCACGGTGATGGGCGCGGTCTATCTGCCGGTGTGCACGCTGCTGATGTTCATGCTGCTGGCCGGTCCGGCGCGCGGGACGATGTCGGCGGCGGCGTTCCTCACCTTCAACACCTCGGTGACGATGCTGCTGACCTCGGTCACCCAGCTGACCGGTTCGTTCGTGTCGGCGGTGGCCGCGCTGCCGCTGTTCGAGGAGATCAAGCCGGTGCTGGAGGCCACGCCGGAGGTGCGCACGGCGAGCACCCGGCCGGGCCCGCTGACCGGGGCGATCGAGGCGCGCCGGCTGTCCTTCCGGTACTCCGACGACGGGCCCCTGGTCCTGGACGACGTGTCCTTCGACGTCAGGTCGGGCGAGTTCGTGGCGATCGTCGGCCCCAGCGGCTGCGGCAAGTCGACGCTGCTCAGGCTGCTGATCGGCTTCGACAAGCCGGTGTCGGGCAGTGTGCTGTACGACGGCCAGGACCTGTCGGCGCTGGACCAGTCGGCCGTACGCCGGCAGTGCGGGGTGGTGCTTCAGCACGCCCAGCCGTTCACCGGGTCGATCCTGGACGTCATCTGCGGCACCGAGCCGTACACGCCGGAGGAGGCGATGGCGGCGGCCGAGATGGCGGGGCTCGCCGAGGACATCAAGCGGATGCCGATGGGGCTGCACACCATCGTCTCGGGCAGCGGCGCGATCTCCGGCGGTCAGCGGCAGCGGCTGATGATCGCCCAGGCGCTGATCCGCCGTCCGCGCATCCTCTTCTTCGACGAGGCGACCAGCGCCCTCGACAACGAGACCCAGCGCACGGTCATCGAGTCCACCAAGGCCCTCAACGCCACCCGCGTCGTCATCGCGCACCGCCTGTCCACCGTGCTGGACGCCGACCGCGTGATCGTGATGGAGGACGGCAAGGTGGCCCAGCAGGGGCCGCCGGCGCAGCTGCTCGCGGACACGGGCGGGCGCCTCCACGAGCTGGTGCGACGCCAGATGGCCTGAACCGTCAGACGGATCCGTCACGCCGATCCGACAGGGCGACGCGTCGGGCCGATCCGCAGGGCGACGCGTCGGGCCGATCCGACAGGCGACCCCTCAGGCGTCCACGCCCGGGATCGGGGCGCCGGAGGGGAATCCGGCGGCGACATAGCCGTCGTAGAGCCCCTTCCACGGCGCCTCGGCCCCGGCGTGCGGCCCGTCGAGACGCTCCCCGCGCGCGTGGGCGCCGAGGGCGGTCAGGCAGACGTCCCAGCCGGCGCTGTTGCGGGCTGCGGTGTTCTCGTCGCCGAGGACGTTGGTGAGGGTGAAGCGGGTACGTCCCTCGTCCAGGGCCTCCAGGTCGAAGTGCAGTTCGTCGCCGCCCCACTCGAAGGAGAGGTGGCGCGGCTCGTCGACGGCGATGACCCGGCCCGTGGAGTCCGCCATGTTCGGGTCGCCGCCGAACCTGATCGTGCCGCCGGGGCGCAGCTCGATCTCGGCGCGGGACGGGAACCAGTGGGCGAGTTCGTCGGCGTCGGTCACGAATCGCCAGACGCGCTCGACGGGGTGGTCGTAGGTACGGCTGAAGCGGACGGCCGGGCGGCCGTCGTCCAGGGTGAGGTAGGTGCCGGTGAGGTCGGCGGTCATGGGGATCAGTCCTTCGTGACGGGTTCCTCGGGGTCGTCCTGCCGGACCCGTACCAGGCCCGCCTCTCTCAGCACCTTGAGGTGCTTGGAGGTGCCGGGCCGGCTCAGCCCGCATGCCTCCACGATCTCCCCGACGGGCCGGGGCCGCTCCAGGAGCAGCGCGACGATGGCCCGTCGATCCGGACCCGTTTCGAAACGTTGCCGTTTCGCGCCCGTGCGGGCGCCGTCGAGGCGCCGCCCGCGGCGGCCTCGGCGAAGCGGTGGTGGATCCTCGCGATCATCGCCGTCGCGCAGCTGATGGTGGTGCTCGACGCCACGATCGTGAACATCGCCCTGCCCTCGGCCCAGGCCGACCTCGGCTTCTCCGACGGCAACCGGCTGGGGCCCCCACGCCCTTGAGGCAGTGGGGGAGGATCGTCACCGCCTACGCGCTGGCGTTCGCCTCCCTGCTGCTGCTCGGCGGCCGGATAGCGGACCTCTTCGGCCGCAAGCCCGCCTTCCTGGTCGGCGTCGTCGGCTTCGCGGGCGCGTCCGTCCTGGGCGGCGCCTCGACCGGGTTCGAGATGCTGGTCGTCGCGCGCGCCCTGCAGGGTGCCTTCGGCGCGCTGCTCGCCCCCGCCGCGCTCTCGCTGCTCAACACGACGTTCACCGACGCCCGTGAGCGGGCCAGGGCGTTCAGCGTCTACCGGCGCCATCGCGGGTGCCGGCGGCGCGGTGGACCTGCTGCTCGGCGGTGTGCTGACCGACGCCCTGGACTGGCGCTGGACGCTGTACGTCAACGTGCCCATCGCGGCCCTCGCCTTCGTCGGCGGCTGGCTGCTGCTGAGCAACCACCGCGACGCCGCGAACTCCAAGCTGGACGTGCCGGGCACGATCCTGGTCGCCTCCGGACTGTTCGCCGTGGTCTACGGCTTCTCCAACGCCGAGACGCACGACTGGGGTTCGCCGCAGACCTGGGGCTTCCTGCTGGCCGGCGGTGTGCTGCTGGCGGCGTTCGCCTGGTGGCAGACCCGGGCCGCGCACCCGCCGCTGCCCCTGCGGATCCTGCTCGACCGCGACCGCGCCGCCTCCTTCCTGACCGTGCTGATCACCGGCGCCGGAATGTTCGGCGTGTTCCTCTTCCTGACCTACTACCTCCAGATCAACCGGGGCTTCAGCCCGACGAAGACCGGGGTCGCGTTCCTGCCGATGGTCGCGGCGCTCATGGTGATGGCGCAGGTCGGCACCACGGTCCTGGTGCCACGGCTCGGCCCCAAGGTCGTCCTGCCGCTGGGCTTCGCCATCGCCACGGCCGGCATGGCCTGGCTGACCGGGATCGGCATCGGCTCGGACTACACGACCGCGGTGCTGCCGCAGCTGATCATCGTCGGCATGGGCCTCGGTATGGTCATGCCGCCCGCGATGCAGCTGGCCACCGGCGGAGTGGCGGCCGAGGACGCGGGCGTGGCCTCCGCGACGGTCAACGCCATGCAGCAGGTGGGCGGTTCGATCGGTACGGCCCTGCTCAACACGCTCGCCGCGAGCGTGGCCACGGACTACCTCGCGGGCCGGGACGCCACCAGCAAGCTGGTGCGGGCCCAGGCGACGATCGAGAGCTACACCACCGCCTTCTGGTGGTCGGCGGGCTTCTTCGCCGCGGGCGCCCTGATCGCCTTCGTCCTCTTCCGCCGCGGGGTGCCGCAGCAGGACGAGTCCGCCGCACCGGTCGTCCACATGTGACCGACCCGACCGCCTGACCACCGGGTCCGAGGGGCCGCCGTCCACAGGGAGACGGCGGCCCCTCTTCGCCGTCCGGGTACGGCGCTTGTGTCGCGCGGGGCGGCGCACGGGGGCTGACTCCGTTGGCGGGACCGGGAAACGGGTACTCGCCGACGTATGCGAATCAGCGTGGTGGATGTGGGGTCGAACACGGTCCGGTTGGTGGTGGCTGACGCGGAGGGAGGGGTGCCGCTTCCGGTGCACACCGCCAAGTGGCGACTACGGCTGTCGGAACAGGTCAGACCCGGGGAGGCCGTCCCGGAGGAGGCCATCGAGCGGCTGGTCCACGCGGTCTCCGCGGCGGACCGCACCGCGGTCAGGTGGGGCGCCTCCTCTCCCCTGGCCTTCGCGACGGCCGTGGTGCGCGCCGCCCCGAACCGCCGGGACGTGCTGCGCGCCGTGCGGACACGGACGGGGGTGCCGCTGTGCACACTGCCGGGCGAGGTCGAGGCCGAGCTGACGTTCCTCGGGGCGCGCCGGTGGATGGGCTGGCGGTCGGGGCCGCTCGCGCTGCTGGACATCGGCGGCGGCTCGCTCGAAGTGGCCTTCGGACGCGGCCGGTTGCCCGACTTCGTGGCGTCGCTGCCGCTCGGCGCGGCACGGCTGACCCATGAGTTCTTCGACGGAGAGGACCCGCCGACGACCGCACGGGTACGCGCCATGCGCCGCAAGGTCCGCCACCAACTGCGCGACGTCGCGGCCCGGATCCGCTGGGAGGGACCGCGCACGGCGGCGGCCACCTCGCGTACGTTCCAGCAGCTGGGCCGGTTGTGCGGAGCCGCGGCGGGACGTCACGGGCCGTTCGTGGAGCGGCAGTTGGCGCGCTCGGACCTGCGCGAGGCCGTCGGTCGCCTCTCCCTGCTGCCCGCCGCCGAACGCGCCCTGCTCCCCGGCATCTCCGCCCCGCGTGCCGCACAGAGCCTGGCCGGCGCGGTGGTCGCGCACACCGCGATGAAGCTGACCGGCCTGCGCGGGGTCACGATCTGCCCGTGGGCGATCCGCGAAGGGGTCATGCTGCGGCACATCGAGGACGGCACCTCATGGTGGGCGGAGGTATCCCGCATCGAGGAGGAGGTCGCCCCTGCCGAACCGGTACCGCTGCGGATCGCGCCCGCGACCAGCTGACCGCGACCGACGGCAGGGGGCCGAGCGCGGGCGCCCTGACACATCGCACGACCTGGCCGACGACGGAAGGAGACACCCGTGTCCGACGAGAGGAAGCCGCGGCGGGAACAGCCGGAGACGGCGCTGGAGGAGGCGCTGAAGGAGATGTCGGACGCCGCCCACCGCACCGAGGACTCCCCCGAGCGGCGCCGCCGCAGGGGCGAGGCCGGTGAGGCCGTCACCCCGAACACACGCGCCCAGGAGGAGTCCGGGGGCGAGTGACCGGGCCCTGCGCTGCCGGGCGGCGCGCCGGGCGGGTGGCCCGGCGCGCCCCGGGTACTCGGCGGCCATGGCACATGACGTCCGAAAGGCACAGGAAGACGAGGGACCCCGGCTGCCGTCCGCGCGGGGTCCCGTCTCCGCCGCCGTCGAGGACTATCTGCGGGGTGCGGGCCCGCCGCCCCGGAGCCAGGACATCGCGGGCGCGGCCGTCTACGGCGACGATCTCCAGCTGGCCCTCTACGTCTGCTACGAGCTGCACTACCGCGGCTTCGCCGGCGTGCCCGAGTCCTACGAGTGGGACCCGGACCTGCTGCGCGTCCGCGCGGCGCTGGAGCACCGCTTCCTGACCGCCCTGCGCGCCGACGTCCCCGCCCACGACAGCGTGGAGGACGCGCTGGCCGACCTCCTCGTCGAGCCCGTCGACGGCGGCGGCGTCAGCCACTACCTGTCCGCCGAGGGCGAGTTGTGGCAGATACGCGAGTACGCGGTCCAGCGGTCCCTGTACCACCTGAAGGAGGCGGACCCGCACGCCTGGGTGCTGCCGAGGCTGTGGGGCAGGGCCAAGGCCGGCATGGCGGCGGTCGAGTTCGACGAGTACGGCGGCGGCCGCCCCGACCGGGTCCACGCGCGCCTCTTCGCCGACCTGATGACCGACCTCGGCCTGGACACGACGTACGGGCACTATCTCGACGAGGGCACCGCCGAGGCCCTGGCCACGGTCAATCTGATGTCCCTGCTCGGTCTGCACCGGGCGTTGCGCGGAGCGCTCGTCGGCCACTTCGCGGCGGTCGAGATCACCTCGTCGCCCGCCTCGCGACGGCTGGCCGAGGCGATGCGCCGCACGGGCGCGGGGCCGGCCGCCGAGCACTTCTACGACGAGCACGTCGAGGCGGACGCGGTGCACGAACAGGTCGTACGGCACGAGGTCATCGGCGGCCTGCTCGCCGAGGAGCCGCATCTCGCTGCCGACGTGGCCTTCGGCATCGCCGTCACCGGCCATCTGGAGGACCGCTTCGCCGACCGGCTGCTCGGCGCCTGGCGTGCGGGACTGACGTCGCTGCACAGGGGGCCGCAGTCCGCAATCCCCCTTATTTCCTGAATGCCGGGGTACCCGGGGCCGGTGAAAGCTCTGACACCCCCGGGCGTGTACGCCCCCCAGGAAGACACCGAGCTGCTGGTCGGGGCCCTGCGCGAGGAGCCGCTGCCGGACGGCGCGGCCGTTCTCGACGTGGGCACCGGTTCGGGCGCGCTGGCGATCGAGGCGGCGCGGCGCGGCGGCACGCGGGTGACCGCGGTGGACGTGTCCTGGCGGGCGGTGTGCGCGGCACGGCTGAACGCCCGGCTGGCCCGGCTCCAGGTGCACATCCGGCAGGGCAACCTCTTCGCCCCGGTCCGCGGGCAGTCCTTCGACCTCATCCTGGCCAACCCGCCCTATGTGCCCGCGCCCGAGTCGGCTCACGCGCCGCGTGGCGCCGCCCGCGCCTGGGACGCAGGGCGGGACGGGCGGCTCGTCCTCGACCGAATCTGCCTGGAGGCACCCGGTCTGCTGCGCCCCGGCGGTGTCCTCCTGGTCGTGCACTCAGCCCTGAGCTGTCCCGACCGGACGCTGACGCACCTGCGCGGGGCGGGACTGAAGGCGTCCGTGACGCGGCGCCGTGTGATCCCGTTCGGCCCGGTACTGCGCTCGCGCGAGGGCTGGCTGCGGGAGCGCCGTCTGGTGGCAGCCCGCGATCAGAGGGAAGAGCTGGTGGTCGTCCGTGCCGAACTCCCCGTCTGACGAACCGCGCCGGATCAAGGTCCAGCGCCAGGGCCCCGTCCTGGTGGAGGGGCCGGTCGAGGTGGAGCTGGAGGACGGCACCGTCGTCGCCTCCGACCGCTTCCGCGTCGCCCTGTGCACCTGCCGTCGCAGCCGTCGCTACCCGTGGTGCGACACCAGCCACCGTGACCGGGCCAAGGACCGCGCCAAGGACCGGTGAGTCGATCCCGAGGTGCCGGCCAGGCGGCCCCACTCCGCCTGGCCGACCCCCGGTGCGAGATCGCAAGGGGCCCTCGGCAGTACTCGCACTCCCCATCCGCGAGCCGCTGCCGAACTGCACGGGACCGCGCGATCCCGGTCCTCAGAACGCGAAGAGGCTCGTGGTGTAGGAGCCCTTCACGCACTCGTTTCCGAAGGTGCGCTGGTAGGACACGCGTTGGCCCTGCCAGACCCCGTCGACCGTGACGATCACGGGGTCGTACTGCTTGGTGCAGAGCACGCCGTCTCTACTCCTCAGGGCGTCGAAGTTCCCGCCCACACCGCGCAGTTCGACGCACGCGGAGGCGGCATCGGGATGGGTACCCGAGGGCGTCGGGGCGCAGCTGAGGGTGACGGCGCGCACCGGCGTCGTCAGGGTGGCGTCGTCGCCGTGGGCCAGGGTGAGCACCAGCGCCGAGGGGGCGTAGAGCGAGGCGGGGGCGGCGTCCGGGGCGGCGAGGGCGGATCCGGTCAGGGGTCCGCAGACGGCGGTGGCCGTGAGAGCGAGGGTCGCTGCCCAGCGCGCGGTGTTCCGCATTGTGTGCATCCTTCCGCTTGATTTCGGGGGTATGTCGGATCCGGCGCGATCGGTGCCGGAGCGACGAGCGGGAGTCTGCCGAGTCCGCGACGGAAACTCACATCGACACCACGTGTTTCAGTAACCTTGCGTGTTGAATCAGTGGCGTGAAGTAACGGAGTTCGAACGTTCCAACGCCGTAAGTTGGCGGTTCTTGATCGTTCCAAGTCCCCGAGTGGCCGGATCTCGCACGCTGATTAATAGGCCTGAAACATTCCGGTTGAGCCCTCGGCGGACATGCCCGTACCCCCTTGTGTTCATGGAAGGACCGAGTAATCGTCATTACATGATTACGAGCGAGCAACGAGAGAAGCTGCGCGGCTGGCTCGCCGGCCGCCTGCCGGACGACCTCTTCGAGGAGCTGACCGAGGTGACGGTCGACCGCGAGGAGATCACCGTGATCGGCCGCATCCCCGCTCCCCACCTGGCCGAGGACGCCTCGGCCGCGCAGCGGGAGGCGGCCCTGGAGGGCCGGATCCAGGAGTTCCGGGAGCGCACCCGGGACGCGCGGATCGCCGTGGCCCGGGACGCCGAACACCGGTTCCGCCGGAAGGTCTCCTGGGGCGTGGAGTGCGGCCCCGAGCGCGCCCTGTTCACCCATGTCGCCGCCCCCGTGATGACCCGGCTGCGCCAGCCCGAACGCCAGGTCCTCGACACCCTGATCGCCGGCGGGGTCGCCCGCAGTCGCAGTGACGCCCTCGCCTGGTGCGTACGACTGGTCCAGCGGCACACCGACGACTGGCTCGCCGAGCTGCGCGATTCCCTGGAGCACGTGCAGCGGGTGCGGGCGCAGGGGCCGGACGCGGGACCCGAGGAGGCGCCCACGGACACCGAGTGATGGAGGTTTCGTCCACCGACGGCACCGAAGATGGATGAACCGTCCTCTGGTGCGGATCTCGCGCGGCGCCGTACCGTCTGCTGATCCCCGAGAGGACGGCATCCAGGGGCTGCCCGCACACCCCAGCGGCAGACACCGGCCGTCGGCCCCGCCGCGCCACGACGCGCTCCCCCGCCCCGCCCACGCCGGAGCCCTCCCGTGTCCCCACAGTCCCCTGATTCCCCGCGGTCGTCGCAGTCCCCGCGGCCCGAACTGCCGTCGCCCGCCCCCTCCTTGACCGAGGTGGAGACCCACGGTGTCGACCGCATCCCCGACGCCGAGCGCAGTGCGAGTCCGCTGGACCTGTTCCGCCTCGCTTTCGGCGGCGCCAACACCTTCTCCACCTGTGTGCTGGGCGCCTTCCCGATCCTGTTCGGCCTCTCCTTCTGGCAGGGCCTCGCGGCCACGCTCCTCGGGGTCGTCGCGGGCGCGCTGATCCTGTGCCCCATGGCGGTGTTCGGGCCGGTCAACGGCACCAACAACGCCGTCTCGTCCTCCGCGCACCTCGGCGTGCACGGCCGTGTGGTCGGCTCGTTCCTCTCGCTGCTGACGGCCGTCGCGTTCTTCTCCATCTCGGTGTGGAGCTCCGGCGACGCCCTGGTCGGCGGCGCGCACCGGCTGTTCGGCCTGACGCGCGGCGACCTGTCGTACGTCGTCGCCTACGCCCTGTTCGCCGGTCTGGTTCTCGCGGTGTGCGTGTACGGCTTCCGCTTCATGCTGTTCGTCAACAAGATCGCCGTGCCCTCGGCGAGCGTGCTGTTCCTGATCGGCGTGATCGCCTTCGCCGGTGACTTCGACCCGTCCTACTCGGGCGTCTTCACGGACTCCGCGGACGCGGCGACCCGGTCGCTGTTCTGGCCGTCGTTCATCGGCGCGGCCCTGATCGTGCTGTCCAACCCCGTCTCGTTCGGGGCGTTCCTCGGCGACTGGTCGCGCTACATCCCGGCGTCCACCCCGCGCCGCAGGGTGATCGGCGCCGCGTTCCTGTCGCAGATCGCGACGCTGCTGCCGTTCGTGTTCGGCCTGGGGACCGCGAGCATCATCGCCACGAAGGTTCCCGAGTACGTCGATCCGGCAGCGCCCGACTTCGTGGGCGGGCTGCTGGCGATCTCCCCGGGCTGGTACTTCCTGCCGGTCTGCCTGCTGGCCCTGATCGGTGGCATGGCGACGGGCACGACCGCGCTGTACGGGACCGGGCTGGACTTCTCCTCGGTGTTCCCGCGGCTGTCGCGGGTTCAGGCGACGCTGCTGGTCGGCGCGTTGTCGATCGCGTTCATCTTCGTCGGGCGGTTCGGGCTGAACCTGGTCCAGTCGATCTCGACCTTCGCCACGGTGATCATCACCTGCACCACGCCGTGGATGGTCGTGATGATGCTGGGCTACTGGACCCGGCGCGGCTGGTACGACCCCGACGCCCTCCAGGTCTTCAACCGCCGTCAGCGCGGCGGCCGTTACTGGTTCGCGCACGGCTGGAACTGGCGGGGCATGACGGCCTGGTGGGTTGCGGCGCTGATCGGCGTGCTGTTCACGAACATCCCGGGGCAGTTCGTCGGACCGCTGGGCGGTCTCGCGAACGGGGTGGACATCAGCCTGCCGCTGTCGCTGGCCGTCGCCGCCGTCCTGTTCCTGACGCTGCTGCGGCTGTTCCCCGAACCTCGGGCGGTGTACGGGCCGCAGGGTGCGCGGCTGGCGCGCACGGTCGAGGTTCCGGTGCCGCCGATCAGCGGGCCGGGGGC
>NZ_KQ948930.1:0-218496 GCF_001514235.1 Streptomyces caeruleatus
GGCAGCGTAAGGCCCCCTGTTCACTCGCCCCATGGCAGCTCCCGCCCAAAGCCTCTACGGCCGGCGGCGTGCCCAAACCGCGCCACTACCAGGGCAAAGACCCGCCCCCGCCAGAGCTTCTTCAGAGCCGGGGGAACACCTCGATTCAGCTACGTCCGGCGGGGACGGGAGATCTACGGCGCGGAACCGGAAGCGGCAGCCACGCCCAGGACGAAGCCGCACGAACCCGAGATCATGATGATCATCAGAGGTCCCGTGAAGCGGGCTACCCAGTCCACCGCGCGGCGCATCACGTGTGCCGCCAGGCACGCCACGGACGGGTGATGATCTCCCGGAAGGTGCGATGCGACGGGTTCTTGCCGCAGTGCTTCAGCACCCAACTCTGCCCCTCCGAGTAGTCCTCACTCCCGTCCGAGGCCTCACCGCACACCGCGCACTCCATCACGTAGACGGTCGGCTCCGCGTCCGGCTCACGGTCGGGTTCCAGCGTCCACCGCTCGTGGCGAACGACCGAACGCGTACTCACAGGATCTCGCCCCGACTCCGAGCGTTGACCACCCGAACCTTGTCGCTCAGTTCCGGACTCGACGTCTGCTCGACACCCGAGTACGAAGCCAGGTCGGCGCCTTTCGCTGTGGTTCCGCACGGATCATGAGGATCATGAAAGACAAGCAAGCAGCCATCGTGACCAAACCGCCTGATGGCGTCTGCCAGCCGCGCCCGTGCGTTCCCCGACATGATCGAGCACCCCTCTTGTCGATGATCGGTGAACCGCCATCGTCACGCAGGGTGCTGGACGCGCTACAGGGACGGAACGTCCCACTTCTGCGCCCTTAGCTTGCGACCCCGAGGAACTCAGCAAGCTTGCGCAGCCCAGGCGGATGGCTCGGCGAGGCCCAGAGGTCGCTCACAATCGCCACCGCCAGCGTGTGGTGCCGCATCCAGGCCGGTGCGATCTGCCGTAGCCGCGTGAGAGCCTTCACCGCCCCTTCGGCGTGTCCCAAGTCCGTATGCGCACGAGCCACGTCGAGCAGAAGCCATGTCCGCCAGGAGGGAGGAGTGTCGGCGCTGAGGCGCATACCCTTCGCGAGGCCGAGGGCCTCCTCCGGACGCCCGTGCTGCACGGCGAGCCTGACCCGCTCAATGCGTACCGACGAGCGACTGAAGACCGACACCATGCGTCCGTTGGTGGGTGCTGGAAGTACCGCCAGGCGCTTGGTCGCCTTCTCGGCCGTCGTCATCATCTCGTTCGCCGCGTCGTAGTCACCAGAGCGCGCCGCACTCGTCGCCGCCGACATCAGCAGCCCGCCCCACACACGCACGCCTTCGGCCGTGTCACAGTGTTCGCGCTCAACCCCGTCCGCCGCGTACACGGCGAGGTTCTCCGCGTCATCCAGCCGGTTCTGGCGCTGGTAGTTCCACGCGACGGAGTTACTGACCATGGGCGCCAGCAACGGATCGGAGGACTGCTCAGCGGCATTCATGGCCCGCTCCAGCGCACTCAGGGCGAGGTCCGTCTTCCCTAAACGGATGGCCAGGTGACCGGCCAACTGGAGTGCCTTGCCCAGCGCCGCCTGTCCGGCCGCCTTCTCGTCTCCCTTGCCCACCGAAGCGGCGAAGCGCGCGTCGTTGATGATGCTGGGCAGGATCTCCATGAGCCGACCGAACTCCGCGCTGTGATAGATGGTCCACGCGTCGGCGATCTCGCGCCGCAGGAGCGCCACGGTCAGCCGCTCAGGCCCGTTCGGATCAGGTGGCGGAGCAAACAGCGGCGGCATGATCGCTCGCCTTACGGCAACAAGCTGGGGCGGGTCGGCCTCCCCCGTGGACGGCACGCCCGGAGGGTCACCGAGCAGCGCGGTCAGTTCGACCCCAAGCCCCCTGGCCAAGTCATGCAGAGTCGGCAGCCTCGCGCTGTGCTTTCGCTTCTGCTCCAGCTTCTTGATCACGTCCGAGGAGACGCCCGACTTCTCAGCCAGTCCCTCTTGCGTGAGGTCGGCCATTCGCCTCAGACGAGCGAGCCGGTCTCCCAAGTGCTCAGCCATACAACGAGAGTACGGCCGCGAACATGAGTGAGGCCGAGCCCTCTGCATTTCACAGGGCTCGGCCTCATTGACTCAGATCCACTCCACCTCGGACCGGATGTTGGAAGATCCTCCGGGCAACGGCAACGGCGTCCTCACAGCACGCTGTGTGAGCTTCTGCGGTCGCCGCTGAGCACCGAGCGCGCCCAGCACCTCGGCCAGCTCCTCCTCTGTGACATCCGCCACAGCATCAGTGATGCGCCGTAACGCCTCACTCATGGTCAGCCCGCGTCTTCGCTGGTCGCAGCCTTCTTCACCGTCAGCGGCAGAAGCTTCTTCCCGCTGTCACTCAGTTGTGGCCATGTGTCGAACTGGGGGCAGACACCGCAGTCGAAGCACGGCGTCCAGCGGCAGTCCTCGACCTCGGTCTCGTCGAGGGCGTCCTGCCAGTCCTCCCAGAGCCAGTCCTTGTCGAGGCCGGAGTCCAGGTGGTCCCAGGGGAGGACTTCCTCGTAGGTCCGCTCGCGGGTGGTGTACCAGTCGACATCGACGCCGAAGGGGGCCAGCGCCTTGTCGGCGCAGCTCATCCAGCGGTCGTAGGAGAAGTGCTCGCGCCAGCCGTCGAAGCGGCCGCCGTCCTCGTAGACCGCGCGGATGACGGCGCCGATGCGGCGGTCGCCGCGGGAGAGGAGGCCCTCGACGATGCCGGGCTTGCCGTCGTGGTAGCGGAAGCCGATCGAGCGGCCGTACTTCTTGTCGCCGCGGATCTTGTCGCGGAGCTTCTCCAGGCGGGCGTCCGTCTCCTCGGCGGAGAGCTGCGGGGCCCACTGGAACGGGGTGTGGGGCTTGGGGACGAAACCGCCGATCGAGACGGTGCAGCGGATGTCGTTGGACCTCGACACCTCGCGGCCCTTCGCGATCACGCTCATCGCCATGTCGGCGATCTGGAGGACGTCGTCGTCGGTCTCCGTCGGCAGGCCGCACATGAAGTACAGCTTCACCTGCCGCCAGCCGTTGCCGTAGGCGGTGGCGACCGTCCGGATGAGGTCTTCCTCGCTCACCATCTTGTTGATGACCTTGCGCATGCGCTCGCTGCCGCCCTCGGGGGCGAAGGTCAGTCCGGAACGGCGGCCGTTGCGGGTCAGCTCGTTGGCCAGGTCGACGTTGAAGGCGTCCACGCGGGTCGACGGGAGGGACAGACCGATCTTGTCCTCCTCGTAGCGGTCCGCCAGGCCCTTCGCGATGTCGCCGATCTCGCTGTGGTCGGCCGAGGAGAGGGACAGGAGGCCGACTTCCTCGAAGCCCGTCGCCTTCAGGCCCTTCTCGACCATCTCGCCGATGCCGGTGATCGAGCGCTCGCGCACCGGGCGGGTGATCATGCCCGCCTGGCAGAAACGGCAGCCGCGCGTGCAGCCGCGGAAGATCTCGACCGACATCCGCTCGTGGACCGTCTCGGCGAGCGGGACCAGGGGCTGCTTGGGGTACGGCCACTCGTCCAGGTCCATGACGGTGTGCTTGGACACACGCCACGGGACACCGCTCTTGTTCGGTACGACACGGGCGATACGGCCGTCCGCGAGGTACTCGACGTCGTAGAACGCCGGGATGTACACCGAGCCCGTCTTCGCGAGGCGGAAGAGGACCTCCTCGCGGCCGCCCGGCCGGCCCTCCGCCTTCCACTCGCGGATGATCTTCGTCATGTCCAGCACGGCCTGCTCGCCGTCGCCGATGATCGCCGCGTCGATGAAGTCGGCGATCGGCTCGGGGTTGAAGGCCGCGTGGCCGCCGGCCAGGACGATCGGGTCGTCGACGGTGCGGTCCTTGGACTCCAGCGGGATCCCGGCCAGGTCCAGGGCCGTGAGCATGTTGGTGTAGCCGAGCTCGGTGGAGAAGGACAGGCCGAACACGTCGAACGCCTTCACCGGCCGGTGGCTGTCCACCGTGAACTGCGGGACCCGGTGCTCCCGCATCAGGGCCTCCAGGTCCGGCCACACGCTGTACGTGCGCTCGGCGAGGACGCCCTCCTGTTCGTTCAGGACCTCGTAGAGGATCATGACGCCCTGGTTGGGCAGCCCGACCTCGTACGCGTCGGGGTACATGAGCGCCCAGCGGACGTCACAGGACTCCCACGGCTTGACCGTGGAGTTGAGCTCTCCGCCGACGTACTGGATCGGCTTCTGCACATGCGGGAGCAGAGCTTCGAGCTGCGGGAACACAGACTCGGCGGCCGCAGCGACTTCGGCAGACATCTCGCGAACCTTCGTGAGCTGGACTGAACTGACAGGGGTGACCATCTAGCCTAACGCGACCGGGACGGCCCCCCGCACGCTCAGATGCTCGTCCCGCTCTTGATCTCCTTCCACAGCCCGGGCAGCCCGGCCTCGTCGTCGGCCGCCCGGCGCTCCTCACGCCCGTACAGCAGCCCGTACGTGAACGACGGCTCCCCCGCCCCGTGGGCCTGCCGGGCCAGCTCCCGCAGCGCCTCTCGTGTCATCACGCTGTCCTGGTGGTCGCCGAGCAGGTTCTGCAGGCTCTTCATCGACTTCACCAGGGCGGTCGCCGGATCGCCCAGCGCCGGAACCGCCGACTCCGCCGCGTACCGCGTCCGCTTGGCCTTCTTCCGCGCCTCGTGCAGCGCGAGATCCCGCTCCTGTCCGGGCTCCAGCTCGAACGCCCGCTCGACCAGTCGGGACACCTTCGACAGGTCCTTGCGTACGGCCTTCCCGATCACCTTCTCCGGCTTCTTGCCGGCCGCCTTCAGCAGCGGCGGATCGGCCACCAGGGCGTCGAGGGACTCCAGCAGCCGCAGATACCGCGCGCCGTCGAGCACGTTGGTCAGACGCCGCCGCGATCCCCCGCTGCGGGCACGCGCCCAGGTGCGCAGCCGGGTGCGGACGGGCCCGACCATCAGCGCGCGCGGCAGCTCGTCGACGGCGGCCGTCAGCCGTTCGGTCAGCACCTCCTGGTCCCGGTCGACGCCCAGCTCTCCGGCCAGCCACTTCAGCTCCTCGCCGATCGGGTCGGTCACCTCGCGGTCGAGGACCTTGCCGTACGACTTGAGGGCGCTGCGCATCCGCCGGGTGGCGACCCGCATCTTGTGCACGGAGTCGTACACCTCCCGCCGCACGGCCGGATCGAGCTCGACGATCGCGTCCAGCTGCGCGCGAAGGTAGGCGAGTGCATGATCCCCGGCGGTGACCGGCTCCGACTCCGCCTCGGCCGCCCCCGTCTGCCCCCCGCGCTTCTTCTTCGGCGCCGTCTCCGTCAGGGCCCGCTTCAGCTTCGAGGCCGAGGCAGAGGGCCGCACGCCCGCCTTCCTCAGCTTCTTCTCGACCTTGTCGAGGAACGCCGGGTCGGTGCCGTCCGCCAGCTCCACCTCGATCTCGGTCCACTGAGCGGTACGGCCGCCTCCGGTGAGCCGCTCCGCCTGTACGGCGTCCACGCTGACCTCGGCGAGCAGCCGGCCCTCGGCGTCCACCAAATCGCGCACATCACGGTCGGAGCGCAGCCGGACCACGGGCACCAGCTCGGCGTCCCTGACCCGGGAGCGGACGAGCCCGGCGAGGGTGCGGGGCAGGTCGTCGGACAACGGGGCCTGAATCTCGTCCCGCACGCCCGGCGCCACGGGAAACTTCAGATGCCAGCCGGCGTCCGAGCCACCCGTTCTGCGGCGCAGCGTGATCGACGACGCGTCGAGGCGCTCGTCAGCGGTGTCGTAGTAGACGGCGTCGAGATGCGCGACCCCCTTGTCGATGACGGCCGCGACCCCGGCGACACCGGTCAGGTCGGGCAAGCCACTGTCGTCGGATTCATACTTCCGCTCGATTTCGCGCTTCGTGTCCGCCATGACCCGAATCTAGTGGCAGTCACAACCGGACGACAGGGCTTACCAGCCATAAACCCCAGGCGAACAGGGGGGTGATGGCGAGAAAACCGGTCGATGAGCCCTGGCCGACCGAGGCGCGCGCACGGGTCCGGCGGGCCACGCGGAGCGGCTCGGCGGACCGCCCGGCACCGGTTCGGCGGACCGCCCTGCACCGGTTCGGCGGACCGCCCTGCACCGGTTCGGCAAGGCGCCCTGAACGAGCGGCACCGGTTTGTCCAACGGCCCTCTGAGCCACGAAGCCCGGCCAAAACACCCGACCCGGCAGGCACCCAGCCCTACCGGCGCCGCGCCCCCAGCCGACACCCGCACCCGCACCAGCACCAGCACCAGCACCAGCACCAGCACCAGCACCAGCGACGCACACAGACCGGTACTCCCACCAGCCCCGAGCCGATACCCCAGCCCCGGCCGACACCCCGATCCCGGCCCCCGAAGCCCCGGCTCAACCCAGCGGAGCGATCACGCCGACATCGGCCGCTGCACCCGAATCGACTGCAGCAACCCCACCGCCACCCACACCGCGAACATCGACGACCCGCCGTACGACACGAACGGCAGCGGCAGGCCGGTCACCGGCATGATGCCCAGGGTCATCCCGATGTTCTCGAAGGCCTGGAAGGCGAACCACGCCACGATGCCCGCCGCGACGATCGTCCCGTACAGCTCGGTCGTCTCGCGGGCGATGCGGCAGGCGCGCCACAGGATCACACCGAGGAGCAGGATGATCAGCCCGCCGCCGACGAAGCCCAGTTCCTCCCCCGCGACGGTGAAGACGAAGTCGGTCTGCTGTTCCGGCACGAACTGGCCGGTCGTCTGCGAGCCGTGGAACAGCCCCGAGCCCGTGAGCCCGCCCGAGCCGATCGCGATACGCGCCTGGTTGGTGTTGTAGCCGACGCCCGCCGGGTCCAGCTCGGGGTTGGCGAAGGCCGCGAAGCGGGCGATCTGGTAGTCGTCCAGGACGCCCAGCTGCACAACCGCGATCGCTCCCATGGTGCCCGCGCCGATCAGCCCGAAGACCCAGCGGTTGGAGGCGCCGGACGCGAGCAGCACGCCGAGCACGATCACCACCATCACCATGACCGAGCCGAGGTCGGGCATGAGCAGCACGATCAGCATCGGTACGGCAGCCAGGCCCAGCGCCTGCACCACCGTGCGGTGGTCCGGGTACTGCTTGTCGCCCGCGTCCACTCTCGTCGCCAGCAGCATCGCCATGCCCAGGATGATCGTGACCTTCACGAACTCCGAGGGCTGGAGCGAGAAGCCGCCGGGGAGCTTGATCCAGGAGTGGGCGCCGTTGATGGTGGAGCCGAGCGGGGTGAGCACCAGCAGGATCAGGAAGACCGAGACTCCGTACAGCATCGGCACCGCCGTGCGCAGCATGCGGTGCCCCAGCCACACGGTCCCGATCATCAGCGCGAACCCGATACCGGTGTTCAGGATGTGCCGGAGCAGGAAGTAGTACTGGTCGCCCTGGTTGAGCTCGGTCCGGTTTCGGGTCGCCGAGAAGACCAGGATCGAGCCGATCAGCGACAGCGTGATCGCCGACAGCAGTATCGGCCAGTCCAGCCGGCGGGCGAGCGAGTCGCGGGCGAACAGGCGGGTCCAGCCCGCCCGTTCGGGCCCGTACCCGGAGACCTGGAAACCGTTCGCGCCGGTCATGTGAGCATCCTCCGGCTTCCCCGCCGACGGCTCCTGCGCCGCCTGCGCCGGGTGTCCCGGTTCTCGTTCGTCGGCGGCGCCACGGTCCCGGCGAGCTGCTGCTCGTCCGGCCCGGCCTTGCCCTCCTGGCTGACCCGCTGGTCCTTCGCCGGGTCCTTGGAGACCTTGGGCGAGGTGATGGTGCCGTCCGTGCGGACCTTCGGCAGGCTCTTCGCGGGCGTGGGCAGCAGCGCGTTCTTCTTGTTGATCGCGCCGTCGTCGGAGACGCCGTACAGCGCGTCGTAGATGTTGCGCACGGCCGGACCCGAGGCACCGGAACCCGTACCACCCTGGGAGATCGTCATGACGATCGAGTAGTCCTTGGTGTAGGTCGCGAACCACGAGGTCGTCTGCTTGCCGTAGACCTCGGCGGTACCGGTCTTGGCGTGCATCGGGATCTTGTCCTGCGGCCAGCCGACCTGCGCGAACCGCCAGGCGGCCGTACCGCGGGTGGCGACACCGGCGAGGGCGTCGTCCATCGCGGCCAGCGTCTGCTTGCTTATCGGCAGCTTGCCGTGCGACTTGGGCTTGATCTCCTCGACGGTCTTGCCGTCGGCGCTGACGACGGCCTTGCCGACCGTGGGGTCGTAGAGGGTGCCGCCGTTGGAGATGGCCGCGTAGATGGTGGCCATCTGGATGGGGGTGACGAGGGTGTCGCCCTGTCCGATGGAGTAGTTGACGGAGTCACCCGCGCGCAGCCGGTTACCTTCGAGGCAGTTCTCGTAGGCGATCTTCTCGGCGTAGCTGCCGTCCTTATCGCCGTACTTGCACCAGGCGTCCTTGTTGGCCTTCCAGTAGTCCTGCTTCCACTTGCGGTCCGGGACACGCCCGGTGACCTCGTTGGGCAGGTCGATGCCGGTCTCCGCGCCGAGGCCGAACTGGTGGGCCGTCTTGTAGAACCAGTCGCCCGCGTTCTTCTTCGGCTTGGTGCCGCCGTCCCGCTTCCACTCCTCGTGGGAGAGCCGGTAGAAGACGGTGTCGCAGGACACCTCCAGGGCGCGGCCGAGGCTGATCGGGCCGTACCCCTTGGACTCGAAGTTCTTGAAGACCTGACCGCCGATGGAGTACGAGCTGGAGCACTGGTAGGGGCCGTCGAAGGAGTAGCCGGCGTTCACCGCTGCTGCCGTCGGGATGACTTTGAAGATGGAGCCCGGGGCCGACTGGCCCTGGATCGCCCGGTTGAGCAGCGGGTAGTTGGAGGACTTGCCGGTCAGCGTCTTGTAGTCCTTGGCGGAGATGCCGCCGACCCACGCGTTCGGGTCGTACGTCGGGTTGGACGCCATGGCGACGATGCGGCCGGTCTTGGCCTCCATCACGACGACCGCACCCGAGTCGGCCTTGTACGGCTCGTTGGTGTTGCGGTCCCACTCCTTGCGGGCCTGCTTCATGGCGTCGTTCAGCTCGTACTCGGCGACCCGCTGTACTCGGGCGTCGATGCTGGTGACGAGGTTGGAGCCGGGCTGGGCGGCGTCCGCCTTGGCCTGGCCGATGACCCGGCCCAGGTTGTCGACCTCGTAGCGGGTGACGCCGGCCTTGCCGCGCAGCTCCTTGTCGTAATGCCGCTCCAGGCCCGAGCGGCCGACCTGGTCGGAGCGCAGGTACGGGGAGTCGGTGTCCTGGGCCTGCTGGAGCTCGGCGTCGGTGACCGGGGAGAGATAGCCGAGGACCTGGGCGGTGTTGGACTTGCCGGGGCTCGGGTAGCGGCGCAGGGCCTGCGGCTCGGCGGTGATGCCGGGGAAGTCCTCGGCGCGCTCCCGGATCTGCAGGGCCTGCTTGGGGGTGGCCTCGTCGGTGATGGGGATCGGCTGGTACGGCGAGCCGTTCCAGCAGGGCTGGGGGGTCTCGGCGTCACACAGCCGGACCTTCTCCTTGACCTCCTTGGGCGTCATGCCCAGCACACCGGCCAGCTTGGTGAGGACGGCCTCTCCGTCGTCCTTCATCTTCAGCAGGTCGGTGCGGGAGGCGGAGACCACCAGCCGTGTCTCGTTGTCGGCGAGCGGCACACCGCGCGCGTCCAGGATCGAGCCGCGCACGGCGGGCTGCACGACCTGCTGGACGTGGTTGCCGGACGCCTCCTTGGCGTAGGCGTCGCCCTCGCGGATCTGGAGGTACCACAGGCGTCCGCCGAGGGTGCCGAGGAGGGAGAGAACGAGGACTTGGATGACGATGAGCCGGATCTGTACGCGTGGCGTCCGGCCGGTCTCGGGGATGTTGGTCACTGCGGCTGCCTCCCCCTCTCAGTGCGAGTACTGGTACGAGTACTGGTGTGTGCGCTGATGCGAGTACCAGTGCGGATACGACTGTGTGTGTACGAGTGATGAACGGCCGGCCCGTGCGGTCCGGTTCCTCCTGGACTCACCCTCCCGGGTGAACTCCGCTGCCCTCACAGCCGCTTGACCCCCTTGATGCGCCCGGCCCGGGCCGTTCGTACCCGCGCCGCCTTCACCTTCAGGCCGCCCCTCAGGCCCCCGCGCTGGCCACCGATGCGCAGCCCGGTCCCGCCGGAGAGCCAGCCGGTGGAGATGTCGGCCTTCTTCGTCTGCGAGTTGCTGTCGGCGAGCGGGTCGTTCTCCGCGCGCCGGGCCAGCGCCATGATCCCCGGCACCACGAACGGGGCGAGCAGCAGGTCGTACAGCGCGGCGGTGAACAGCAGGCTGCCGAGGCCGACATGGCGGGCGGCGGTGTCCCCGACGAGGGCGCCGACCCCGGCGTACAGCAGGGTCGTGCCGATCGCGGCGACGACCACGACCACCATCGGCCCGGTGGCCGACTTGAGCCGCCCGTTGTCGGGCTTGATCAGCCCGGCGAGGTAGCCGATGACGCACAGCACCAGCGCGTAGCGGCCGGCGGCGTGGTCGGCGGGCGGGGCGAGGTCGGCGAGCAGACCGGCGCCGAAGCCGACGAGGGCGCCGCCGACATGGCCGTAGACCATGGCGAGGCCCAGGACGGTGAGGAGCAGCAGGTCGGGGACGGCGCCCGGGAGATGGAGGCGGGCCAGGACGCTCACCTGGATCACCAGGGCGACGACGATCAGTGCGGAGGAGAGCAGGATTCGGTTGACGCGCATGGGGCTTCAGCTCCTACTGCTCTTGCTCGTACTGGTTCTGACCGTCGCCCGGCGGCTGATACTGCCCGTCGGCCTGCGGCTGGTTCTGACCATCCGCCTGGGGCTGGTTCTGACCGTCCGCCTGCGGCTGGTTCTGGCCGTCCGCCTGGGGCTGGTCCTGGCCGTCGACCGTGCCGTCGGCGCCCGGCGTGACGGTGACCGTGACGGTCGGCGTGGGGGTCGGCTTCGGCTTGTCAGGGAGGACCGTGTCGCGCGGGTCCTTGGTGGGGGCCTGGACGACCACGCCGACGATGTCGAGCTTGGAGAACGCGGCGTACGGCGTGACGTACAGGGTGCGGGTCAGGCCGCCGCCTGACGGGTCGACGCGGGAGACCACCCCGACGGGGACGCCGGGCACGAAGGGCTTGTCGGCCTGGGAGCCGAAGGTGACGAGCCGGTCGCCCTTCTTCACCTCGGCCTTGCCGTTGAGGAGTTCGACGCGCAGCGGGCGGTCGCCCTGGCCGGAGGCGAAGCCGAGCTCGTCGCTGGCCTCCATGCGGGTGCCGACGGTGAAGTCGGGGTCGCTGGCGAGGAGCACGGTCGCGGTGTTCGGGCCGACCGTGGTGACCCGACCGACCAACCCGTCCCCGTTCAGGACGGTCATGTCGCGCCGGATGCCGTCGTTCTCGCCGACGTCGATGGTGATCGTCCAGGAGAAGCCCTGGGCCGCTCCTATGGCGATGACCTCGGCGCCCTTGATGCCGTACTGGCCCGCGCCCGCGACCTTCAGCATCTTGTCGAGCTGCTTGAGCCGGCTGCGGTTGCGGTCGTCGCTGCCGAGCTTCGCCTTGAGAGCGGCGTTCTCCTGCTCCAGCGCGGCGAGCCGGTCGTGGCGCTCGCCGGAGTCACGGATCGCGGCGACCGCGTTGCCGACCGGGTCGACCGCCGACGACACACCGTTCTCGATCGGGCCGAAGACCGTGGCCGCGGCGGACCGCGCGCCGTCGACCGGGGAATCCTCACCGCCGCGGATGTCCACCGTGATCAGCGCGAACGCGATGGCGATCAGCAGCACCAGGAGCAGCCGGCTCTCTCGTGTGTCCCTCACGTGCGACGGCCGTGCCCTTCCTCATAGGAGTTCGGGAAACCCCGGGAAAACCCGGGGGGTTCATATACGGAATTTGTGTGCGGAGCTTGTATGCGAGCTTGAATGACGCGCTTGGCGGCTCTTGGAAGCTTATGCCTCTATATCAACGATCCGCCGTACGAGAGGAGATCATCCCGTACGGCGGAATCGAAGAGTTACGTCATCTGCGCGGCTGGGCGTCCAGCACCTGCTGCAACGCCTCGAACTCCTCGACGCACTTGCCGGAGCCGAGCGCCACGCTGTCCAGCGGGTCCTCGGCGATGTGGATCGGCATGCCGGTCTCACGACGCAGCCGCTCGTCGAGGCCGCGCAGCAGGGCGCCGCCGCCGGTCAGAACGATTCCTCGGTCCATGATGTCGCCGGACAGCTCCGGCGGGCACTTGTCGAGGGTCGTCTTCACCGCGTCCACGATCGAGTTGACCGGCTCCTCGATGGCCTTGCGCACTTCGGCCGCGGAGATGACGACGGTCTTGGGCAGCCCGGAGACGAGGTCCCGGCCGCGGATTTCGGTGTGTTCGTCAGCGTCGAGGTCGTACGCGGAACCGACCGTGATCTTGATCTGCTCGGCCGTCCGCTCACCCAGCAGAAGGGAGTACTCCTTCTTGATGTGCTGGATGATCGCGTTGTCCAGTTCGTCGCCCGCGACGCGGATGGACTGGGCGGTGACGATGCCGCCGAGGGAGATGACCGCGACCTCCGTGGTGCCGCCGCCGATGTCGACCACCATGTTGCCCGTGGCCTCGTGGACCGGCAGGCCGGAGCCGATGGCCGCGGCCATGGGCTCCTCGATGATGTGCACCTGGCGGGCGCCGGCCTGGGACGACGCCTCGATGACGGCGCGGCGCTCGACGCCGGTGATGCCCGAGGGCACACAGACGACGACCCGCGGACGAGCCAGATACCGCCGCTTGTGGATCTTCAGAATGAAGTAGCGGAGCATCCGCTCGGTGATCTCGAAGTCGGCGATGACGCCGTCCTTCAGCGGACGTACGGCAACGATGTTGCCGGGCGTGCGCCCGATCATCTTCTTCGCTTCGGCGCCGACCGCGAGGATGCCACCGGTGTTGGTGTTGATCGCGACGACGGACGGCTCATTGAGTACGATCCCGCGACCCCTGACGTACACCAGCGTGTTGGCGGTCCCGAGGTCGACAGCCATGTCACGGCCGATGAACGACATTGAGTTCCCCATCAGGATTCGTCTGGCCTTCCCTGGGAGCTTTTGATGGCTTTTCAGGTCGGCGAAGTGGGTGCTGTGACGTGAAGGCTTCTATCGTAGACGCGCTTTCGCGAACACTGCGGGAGGGTCTTCGCCATTGTCAGCAGATGGCGAGCCGCCCCGCTTGTGGAGACGGGCCATCGGGGGCACTCGTTCCCTCGATCGCCGCGCATATGCCGCCGGGCCGCCGGGTTTCTTCGGCCGCCCCAGGTCGGGCCGGTTGAGAGGAGTCAGGCGCGGCCCGGGAAGAAGATCTTCACCTCGCGCTCGGCGGACTCCTCGGAGTCGGAGGCGTGGATGAGGTTCTCCCGGACGATCACACCGAAGTCACCGCGGATGGAGCCCGGCGCCGCGGCGATCGGGTCGGTCGGACCGGCGAGGGCGCGCAGCCCCTCGATGACCCGCTCGCCCTCGACGATCAGGGCGACGACCGGGCCAGAGGCCATGAACTCCACCAGCGGCTCGTAGAACGGCTTGCCCTTGTGCTCGCCGTAGTGCTGCTCCAGCGTGTCCTGGTCCAGGGTGCGCAGCTCCAGCGCGGTGATCTGCCAGCCGGCCTTGCGCTCGATACGGCTGATGATCTCGCCGGTCAGACCGCGACGGACGGCGTCGGGCTTGAGCAGGACGAGGGTGCGCTGGGTCACGGGAGGGCTCCTTCTTACTTACAGCCGGTGGTGCGGTGGGATGAGGTTACAGGGCGTGTCCGGGCCCTTGTTACGCAGCGTCAGGTGTAGAGGAGTCGCTCTGCGCGGCGAATCTCGCCTTCGCCTCGTCGACCTTCCTCCCGTAGTGCACCGAGGCCCACCACAGCGCCGCGAAGATCACGCCCAGGATGAACATCGTCGACACGATGAAGCCGGAGGCGATGAGCGCGATCTGCAGCGCCCAGCCGAGTGCGACCCCGCCGGGCCGGGTCACCACGCCGCACAGCAGCACGCACAGGAACATCGCGATGCCGCTGACCGTCCACACCGTCGACATGGACAGGTCGGGATCCTTCATGGCGACCAGACCGGCGAAGCCGATGACGAAGAACTCGCCGATCAGCGTCGAGGAACAGAGCGTACGCATCTTCGGACTCAGCCCTTCCCCAGCAGCAGCCGGGCCTCGCCGACCGTGATGACGGACCCGGTGACCAGCACACCGCCGCCCGCGAACTCGCCCTCCTCCTCGGCCAGCGTGATCGCGGCCTCCAGCGCGTCCGGCAGCCGCGGCTCGACCTGCACGCGATCGTCACCGAAAATCTCGACGGCGATGGCGGCCAGTTCGTCGGCGTCCATGGCCCGGTGCGAGGAGTTCTGCGTGACGACGACCTCGGCGAAGATCGGCTCGAAGGCCTCCAGCAGCCCCCGCACGTTCTTGTCGCCGCTCGCGCCGACGACCCCGATGAGCCGGCTGAAGTCGAAGGCCTCCCCGATCGCCTCGGCGGTGACCCGCGCACCGGCCGGGTTGTGGGCCGCGTCCAGCACGACGGTCGGCGAACGCCGTACGACCTCCATCCGCCCCGGCGAGGCGACGGCGGCGAACGCCTTGCGGACGGTGTCGATGTCCAGCGACTCGGCCCGCGCGGAGCCGACGCCGAAGAACGCCTCCACGGCGGCGAGTGCGACGGCGGCGTTGTGCGCCTGGTGCGCGCCGTGCAGCGGCAGATACACCTCGGGGTACTCGCCGCCCAGTCCGCGCAGCGTCGCCAGCTGCCCGCCGACGGCGACCTGCCGTGCCACGACCCCGAACTCCAGGCCCTCACGGGCCACGGTCGCGTCGACCTCCACGGCCTTCTTCAGCAGCACCTGCGCGGCGTCCACCGGCTGCTGGGCCATGATCACGGTGGCGTCCTGCTTGATGATCCCGGCCTTCTCGGAGGCGATCTCGCCGGGCGTACCGCCGAGCCGGTCGGTGTGGTCGAGGTCTATGGGGGTCACGACGGCGACATCACCGTCGATGACGTTGGTGGCGTCCCACGAGCCGCCCATCCCCACTTCCACGACGGCGACATCGACGGGCGCGTCGGCGAAGGCTGCGTACGCCATGCCCGTCAGCACCTCGAAGAAGGACAGCCGGTACTCCTGCTGTCCGTCGACCATCTCGACGTACGGCTTGATGTCCTGGTACGTCTCGATGAAGCGCTCGGCGGAGATCGCGGCGCCGTCGAGACTGATCCGCTCGGTGATCGACTGGACGTGCGGCGAGGTGTAGCGACCGGTGCGGAGCTCGAAGGCGCCGAGGAGAGCCTCGATCATGCGGGCGGTCGACGTCTTGCCGTTGGTGCCGGTGATGTGGATCGAGGGGTACGAGCGCTGCGGCTCGCCCAGGACGTCCATGAGCGCGGCGATACGGCTGACGGAGGGCTCCAGCTTCGTCTCGCCCCAGCGCGTCGCCAGCTCCGCCTCGACCTCGCGCAGGGCCTTGTCGACCTCGGGGTCCTCGGGGCGCGCGGGCACGTCGGCCTGCGGCGGGCCGCCCTGGGTGCGCAGGGTTCGGCTGCCGGCCTCGATGACCGCCAGATCGGGGTCGCGGTCGGTCTCTTCCGCGATGATCTCGTCGAAGGGGTCGAGGGGGTCGGGCTCGTTCTGGTCGCTCACGGGGTCAGTCTACGGACGGGGACTGACAGTGCGCCCAGGGAGTGGGGTGGTGGGGGCTGATGGGCGGCTGACGGTCGGGGGGGGCTGGTCGCGCAGTTCCCCGCGCCCCTGAGTGGGCAAAGGCCCCCTGTGCTACATCGCACAGGGGGCCTTCAGTCGCGTAAAACGACTCACGCCTCCGGCAGGCGGTCCAGCTGGGCGGCGATGCGGGCGATGTCGTCGTCCGCCTTCGCCAGGCGGCCGCGGATCTTCTCCACGACGTTGTCCGGGGCCTTCGCCAGGAACGCCTCGTTGCCGAGCTTGGCCGTGGCCTGGGCCTTTTCCTTCTCGGCGGCGGCCAGGTCCTTCGCGAGGCGCTTGCGCTCCGCCGCGACGTCGATCGTGCCGGAGAGGTCGAGGGCGACCGTGGCACCGGCGACCGGGAGGGTGGCCGTGGCCGCGAAGTTCTCGCCCTCCGGCTGCAGGCGCAGCAGCTGGCGGATGGCCGGCTCGTGCGGGGCGAGGGCCGTGCCGTCCAGGGTGAGGCGGGCCGGCACGCGCTGGCCCGGCTGGAGGCCCTGGTCGGCGCGGAAGCGGCGGACCTCGGTGATGACCGACTGGAGCGACTCGATCTCCTGCTCGGCGCCCTGGTCACGGAAGCCGCTGTCGGCCGGCCACTCGGCGATCACGACCGACTCGCCGCCGGTGAGGGTGGTCCACAGGGTCTCCGTGACGAACGGGACCACCGGGTGCAGCAGCTTCAGCGTGACGTCGAGGACCTCGCCGAGGACGCGCTTGCTGACCTCGGCCGGCGCGCCGCCCGCCTGGAACGTCGTCTTGGACAGCTCGACGTACCAGTCGAAGACCTCGTCCCACGCGAAGTGGAAGAGGGCGTCGGACAGCTTGGCGAACTGGTAGTCCTCGTAGAACGCGTCGACTTCGGCGACGACGGAGTTGAGGCGGGAGAGGATCCAGCGGTCGGTCGAGGACATCGCCGACGGCTCCGGGAGCGGGCCGTCCACCGTCGCGCCGTTCATCAGCGCGAAGCGGGTCGCGTTCCAGATCTTGTTGGCGAAGTTGCGGGAGCCCTGGACCCAGTCCTCGCCGATCGGGACGTCGACGCCCGGGTTGGCGCCACGGGCGAGCGTGAACCGGAGGGCGTCGCTGCCGTACTTGTCCATCCAGTCCAGCGGGTTGACCGCGTTGCCGAAGGACTTCGACATCTTCTTGCCGAACTGGTCGCGGACCATGCCGTGCAGGGCGATGGTGTGGAACGGCGGGGTGCCGTCCATCGCGTACAGGCCGAACATCATCATCCGGGCGACCCAGAAGAAGAGGATGTCGTAGCCGGTGACCAGGACGGAGTTCGGATAGAACTTCGCGAGCGACTCGGTCTGTTCGGGCCAGCCGAGGGTCGAGAAGGGCCACAGGCCGGAGGAGAACCAGGTGTCGAGGACGTCGGTGTCCTGACGCCAGCCCTCACCGCTCGGCGGCTCCTCGTCCGGACCGACACAGACGACCTCACCCTCGGGGCCGTACCAGACCGGAATCCGGTGACCCCACCACAACTGACGCGAAATACACCAGTCGTGGAGGTTGTCGACCCAGTCGAAGTACCGCTTCTCCATCTCCTGCGGGTGGATCTTGACCCGGCCGTCGCGGACCGCGTCACCGGCGGCCTTGGCGAGCGGGCCGACCTTGACCCACCACTGCATGGACAGGCGCGGCTCGATGGTGGTCTTGCAGCGCGAGCAGTGGCCGACCGAGTGGACGTACGGCCGCTTCTCCGCGACGATCCGGCCCTCGGCACGCAGTGCGGCGACGATGGCCGAGCGGGCTTCGAGGCGGTCCAGGCCCTGGAAGGGCCCGTGGGCGGTGATGACCGCGTGCTCGTCCATCACGGCGAGGGACGGCAGGCCGTGACGCTGGCCGATCTCGAAGTCGTTCGGGTCGTGGGCCGGGGTGACCTTGACGGCACCCGTGCCGAACTCGGGGTCGACGTGCTCGTCGGCGACGACGGGGATACGGCGGCCGGTGAGCGGCAGCTCGATCTCACGGCCGACGAGATGGCGGTAGCGCTCGTCCTCGGGGTGGACGGCGACCGCGGTGTCGCCGAGCATCGTCTCGGCACGGGTCGTCGCCACGACGATGGCGTCGTCGCCCTCGCCGTACCGGATGGAGACGAGCTCGCCGTCGTCGTCCTGGTACTCGACCTCGATGTCCGAGATGGCCGTCAGACAGCGCGGGCACCAGTTGATGATGCGCTCGGCGCGGTAGATGAGCTCGTCGTCGTAGAGGCGTTTGAAGATGGTCTGGACGGCCTGGGACAGGCCCTCGTCCATGGTGAAGCGCTCGCGCGACCACGCGACGCCGTCACCGAGGCGCCGCATCTGTCCGCTGATCTGCCCGCCGGACTCGCCCTTCCACTGCCAGACGCGCTCGACGAACGCCTCACGGCCCAGGTCGTGCCGGGACTTGCCCTCCTTGCCGAGCTCGCGCTCGACGACGTTCTGCGTGGCGATACCGGCGTGGTCCATGCCGGGCTGCCACAGCGTCTCGTAACCCTGCATGCGCTTACGGCGCGTCAGGGCGTCGATGAGGGTGTGCTCGAAGGCGTGCCCGAGGTGGAGCGAGCCCGTGACGTTCGGCGGCGGGATCACGATCGTGTACGGCGGCTTGTCGCTCTTCTCGTCCGCCTCGAAGTAACCGCGCTCTACCCAGCGCTCGTACAGCGGCCCCTCTACATCGGCCGGCGCGTACTGGGTCGGCAGTTCGGTGTCGGGCGCTGGTGGCTGCTGCTGAGCGTTCTCGGTCACCCGCTCAGTTTAGGGGTGTCCCGGGCGTGTCCCGAAACGCGTTTGTTCTGTAACGGTGGGCACCCCGATGCCGTGCGTCCACGGGGTTTGCGCCAGGATGTCGTGAACGCATAAGCATCTGGAGGGGAACCCAGAAATGAGCTACAACCAGCCGGGCCCGTACGGCGGGCAGCCCCAGCAGCCCGGTCCGTACGGCCAGCCGGGTCCGTACGGCCAGCAGCCGCAGGCGCCCCAGCCCGGCTACGGCTACCCCCAGCAGGCTCCGCCGCCCCAGCCCCAGCCCGGCTACGGCTACCCTCAGCAGCCCCCCGGCGTCCCGCCCCAGCAGCCGGGCCCGTACGGCCAGCAGCAGCCGCCCTACGGCCAGGCCCCCTACGGCGTGCCGCAGCCGCCGGCCCCGGGTGGCGGCGGCAAGAAGACCGGCCTGATCATCGGCGCGGTGGCGGTCGTGGCCGCGATCGCCGTCGGAGCGTACTTCGCACTCGGCGGCAGCCGTGGCGGCGCGGGCGGCAGCCTTGAGGACGACGGCGCGCACAAGCTGGCGACTCCGCAGAAGCTGCTCAGCGAGTACACGCGGACGACCGACGACGGTCAGTCGTCCGGCAGCGAGTCGGCGTCGGAGCTGGAGAAGAGCGGCGTCAAGAACGGCACCGACGTCAGCAGTCTCTATTCGACCGCGGACCTTTCGGGTTACGACCCCAACGACCCGAACAGCTCCATGCCCGATCTGGGCAAACTGGCGAAAGCCAAGAGCATCTACTTCATGGGCGCCTACGGCGAGATCGCCGACCCCGAGAAGGCCCTGGACGCGCTGTTCACGAGCTTCAAGAAGTCTGCCGAGGAGGACTCCTCCTCCAGCAGCGCCGGCAAGACCGAACTGGTCGGCGAGCCCGAGTCGGCCGACCTCGACGGCGCGGTCATGAAGTGCCAGTCGCTCAAGGGCCAGAACCTGATGACCAAGCAGGAGACGACCAACTGGTTCTGCGCCTGGGCCGACTACAGCACCATCGCTCTGGTGTCCCCGAGTGACGCGACGGCGAGCGTCTCCAAGGACGTGGCGATCGACATCACCACGAAGGTCCGCGCGGAGGTCCGCGTCAAGGCCTGACGCCCAGTAGCCCCCACGCAGAAGGGGCCCCGGTCGGTCGACCGGGGCCCCTTCTGTACGTCTGTGCTGCGGCTACGCCGTCTTCTGCTCTCCCGACCCGCGCCCCCGCGCGTCACGCGGGATCAGCGTCGGGTTCACGTTCGAGTGGACGACGTCCGCCGTGATGACGACGCGGGCCACGTCCTTGCGGGACGGGATCTCGTACATCACGCCCTGGAGGACTTCCTCCATGATGGCGCGCAGGCCGCGGGCGCCGGTCTGGCGGAGGATGGCCTGGTCGGCGATGGCCTCCAGGGCCTCGCGCTCGAAGTCCAGCTCCACGCCGTCGAGTTCGAAGAGGCGCTGGTACTGCTTCACCAGCGCGTTGCGGGGCTCGACGAGGATCTGGAGGAGGGCCTCGCGGTCGAGGTTGTGGACCGAGGTGATGACGGGGAGCCGGCCGATGAACTCGGGGATCATGCCGAACTTGACCAGGTCCTCGGGCATGACGTCCTCGAACTGGTCCTTGGCCTCCAGCTCGCGCTTGGAGCGGATGGTCGCGCCGAAGCCGATGCCCTTGGCGCCGGCCCGGGACTCGATGATCTTCTCAAGACCGGCGAACGCGCCGCCCACGATGAACAGGACGTTCGTCGTGTCGATCTGGATGAATTCCTGGTGGGGGTGCTTACGGCCGCCCTGCGGGGGAACCGAGGCGGTGGTGCCCTCAAGGATCTTCAGCAGGGCCTGCTGGACGCCCTCACCGCTGACGTCTCGCGTGATCGACGGATTTTCACTCTTCCGCGCGACCTTGTCGATCTCGTCGATGTAGATGATCCCGGTCTCGGCCTTCTTGACGTCGTAGTCGGCCGCCTGGATCAGCTTCAGCAGGATGTTCTCGACGTCCTCGCCGACATACCCGGCCTCCGTCAGCGCCGTCGCGTCGGCGATGGCGAACGGGACGTTGAGCATACGGGCCAGGGTCTGCGCCAGCAGTGTCTTGCCGGAGCCCGTGGGGCCCAGCAGCAGGATGTTGGACTTCGCCAACTCGATGGCGTCGTCGCGGCCTTGGGCACCGCCGTTCTCGCCGGCCTGGACGCGCTTGTAGTGGTTGTAGACGGCGACGGAGAGCGCCTTCTTGGCCGCTTCCTGGCCGACCACGTACCCCTCGAGGAACTCGTAGATCTCGCGCGGCTTGGGGAGTTCCTCCCAGCGGACCTCACTGGTCTCCGCGAGCTCTTCCTCGATGATCTCGTTGCAGAGATCGATGCACTCGTCGCAGATGTACACACCAGGGCCTGCGATGAGCTTCTTGACCTGCTTCTGGCTCTTGCCGCAGAACGAGCACTTGAGCAGATCGCCGCCGTCACCGATGCGTGCCACGGTGTGCTTCCCCTTCGCCTGGGAGACGCCTGGACGTTTTCGAATCCAGCGGCTCCTGGTGCTGCCTTATGTCGACGGTACCTTGCCTGGCCCCCCGTTCGGGCCCCCCTTGGCGCGGTTCACTTTGACGTGCACCGTCCCAAACCGTGCCAAGGGGCAGCAGACACTACCGGGTCCGCGTCAGCGAACGTCGGCGTTGTTCATCTTCCGCGTGGAGATGATCTGGTCGATCAGCCCGTACGACAGCGCGTCCTCGGCCGTGAGGATCTTGTCGCGCTCGATGTCCTCGCGGATCTTCTCGATCGGCGTGGTGGAGTGCTTGGCCAGCATCTCCTCCAGCTGCGAGCGCATCCGGAGGATTTCGTTGGCGGCGATCTCCAGGTCGGAGACCTGGCCGCGGCCCGTCTCGCTGTACGGCTGGTGGATCAGCACACGCGCGTTGGGCAGCGCCATGCGCTTGCCCGGCGAACCGGCGGCCAGCAGGACGGCGGCGGCGGAGGCAGCCTGGCCCATGCAGACCGTCTGGATGTCGGGCTTCACGAACTGCATCGTGTCGTAGATGGCCGTGAGCGCGGTGAAGGAGCCGCCGGGGCTGTTGATGTAGACCGAGATGTCCCGGTCGGGGTCCATCGACTCCAGGCACAGCAGCTGCGCCATGACGTCATTGGCGGAGGCGTCGTCGATCTGCACGCCGAGGAAGATCACGCGCTCTTCGAAGAGCTTCGCGTACGGGTCGTACTCGCGGATGCCCTGCGAGGTGCGCTCGACGAAGCGGGGGATCACGTACCGGGACTCGGCGGCCGGACCCGTGTACTCGGCGCGCGTGCGGTCGTACAGGCCGCTGCCGGGAAAGTCGTTCACTGTCTGTCTCCTAGGGGCTTAGGCGGTCGGCTGGGGGCTGTCCTGGGGTCTCAGGCCCCGGTGCCGCCGCCGCCCGGGATACCGGCAGCCGTGGTGATGACGTCGTCGATGAGGCCGTACTCCTTGGCCTCCTCGGGGTCGAACCAGCGGTCGCGGTCCGAGTCCCGGGTGACCTGCTCGACGGTCTGGCCGGTGTGCTGGGCCGTGAGCTCGGCCATACGCTTCTTGGTGTGCAGCAGGCGCTCGGCGTGGATCTTGATGTCCGAGGCCGAGCCGGCGAGGCCGGCGGAGGGCTGGTGGATCAGGATCTCGGCGTTCGGCAGCGCGAAGCGCTTGCCGGGGGTGCCCGCGCTGAGCAGGAACTGGCCCATCGAGGCGGCGAGACCCATGGCGATGGTCATCACGTCGTTCTTGATGAACTGCATGGTGTCGTAGATCGCCATGCCGGCCGTGATCGAGCCGCCGGGGCTGTTGATGTAGAGGTTGATGTCCTTGTCGGGGTCGGCCGCGGCAAGGAGCAGCAACTGTGCGGTGATCTTGTTCGCGATGTCGTCGTCGACCGGCTGGCCGAGGAAGATGATCCGCTCGTTGAGCAGCCGGTTGTAGACCTGGTCGCCGAGGCCACCGCCGATGGAGGGCTCGCCGGCGGCGGAGGGCATCAGATTCGTCACGTATCCACCTGCTCGTCTTACGACGGCGCCGGGCCGTCTTACGTCTTCTGCGGGCAACGGGGGCTCCCCTGCCCTCATACTCATGGACCCTAACGCGGTGGCCCTGTGCTGCAATCCCGGTTCAGCGGGTGTTCGCCGGGGGCGTAGCGCCCCGGGGCCTGTGAGTACGGGCGTACGGAAGAAGGGCCCTGGGGATTTCACCTCCCCAGGGCCCTTCCTACGAGCTACGCGTCGCCGTGGGCTCAGCCCTCGGACTTCTCCTCGGCGGCGTCGTCGGCGGTGCCCTCGGCGGCCTCGACGGTCTCCGTGGCCTGCTCGACGTCGTCCTCGTCGTCCAGGTCGATGACCTCGCCGTTGGTGTCCTTGACCGTGGCCTTCTCGACCACGACGGCCAGGGCCTTGCCGCGGGCGACCTCGCCGACCAGGAGCGGAACCTGGCCGCCCTCGACGACGGCCTGGGCGAACTGGTCGGGGGACATGCCGGAGGAGGCGGCGCGGCGCATGAGGTGCTCGGTGAGCTCCTCCTGGTTGACGTTCAGCTTCTCCTGCTTGACGAGCTCGTCGAGGACGAACTGCGTCTTGATGCCCTTGACCGCGGCTTCCTTGGTCTCGGCGTCGAACTCCTCGACCGTCTTGCCCTGGATCTCGAGGTACTTCTCGAGGTCGAGACCCATCTGGCCGAGCTGGTGGTGCTCCAGGTTGTGCTTGCGGGTGTTGATCTCGTCCTCGAGCAGCTTCTCGGGGACGGGCACCTCGACGAGCTCCAGCAGCTTCTCCAGGACGCGCTCCTGGGCCTGCGTGGCCTGGTCGTACTGCTTCATGTTCTCGAGGCGCTTGCGGCTGTCGGCCTTGAGCTCGTCGAGGGTGTCGAACTCGGAGGCGAGCTGCGCGAAGTCGTCGTCCAGCTCGGGCAGTTCGCGCGCGGCGACCTGGGTGACCTTGACGGTGACCTCGGCCGCCTTCCCGGCCGCCGAGCCGCCCTTGAGCTCGGAGGTGAAGGTGGCCTCGCCACCGGCCTCCAGGCCCTTCACGGCGTCGTCGATGCCGTCCAGCAGCTCACCGGAGCCGATGGTGTAGGAGACGCCCTCGGCGACGCCGTCCTCCAGGACCTCGCCGTCGACCTTGGCCTGCAGGTCGATCGTGACGACGTCGCCGTCCTCGGCGGCACGCTCGACCGGGGAGGTGGACGCGAAGCGCTCGCGGAGCTGCTCGACCGACTTCTCGATGTCCTCCTCGGTGACCTCGACGGCGTCGACCTCGACCTCGATGCCGGAGTAGTCCGGGATCTCGATGGTCGGGCGGACGTCGACCTCGGCGGTGAAGTTCAGCGTCTCGCCGTCCTTCAGCTCGGTGATGTCGACCTCGGGCTGGCCCAGGACGTCGATCTCCGCCTCGTTGACCGCCTCGGTGTAGAACTTCGGCAGCGCGTCGTTGACGGCCTCCTCCAGCACGGCGCCACGGCCGAACCGCTGGTCGATGACGCGGGCCGGGATCTTGCCCTTGCGGAAGCCCTTCACCGTGACCTGCTGGTTGATCTTCTTGTACGCCGCGTCGAGGCTGTCCTTGAGCTCCTCGAAGGGCACCTCGATGCTGAGCCGAACCCGAGTCGGGTTCAGGGTCTCCACGGCGCTCTTCACGGTTCGGTCTCCTTGGGGGCTGACTTCTTGGTTTCTGCCGGGGCCAGACTGGTCCGGCGGATTTCGTCGCCCGGAGGACTTCCAGAGGTTCCTGTGGATGAGACACACGGGCGCGCAGCTTGCATAGTAACCGCAGCCGCTCAACGCCCCAAAGGCGATCAAGCGAGGTGACCGTGCGGATGACCGGTGCGGACCGGTCGGTGGTCGGGGTGGCGGGATTTGAACCCACGGCCTTCCGCTCCCAAAGCGGACGCGCTACCAAGCTGCGCCACACCCCGTGCTGGTGCGACACGTAGGGTACATGCCCGCGGACGGCGCGGCCGCCGCATTTACGGGGTGTGCGGTGAGGGGCACCGACCCGCTACGATGCCTTCTGTGCCGCGGTCACCTGACCTGCGGCGCGTCCTGTGCGGGCGTAGCTCAATGGTAGAGCCCTAGTCTTCCAAACTAGCTACGCGGGTTCGATTCCCGTCGCCCGCTCTGTACGGCTCAGGGCCAGGTCAGAGGGTTCATCCCCGACCTGGCCCTGATCGTTTCCGGAGTCCGGTCAGTCGCCGCGCAGGGTGCGGATGTCCACCGTGTAGACGGAGCGGATGCCGTACGGGACGTAGAGCGCGTCGCCGGCGAGGGTCGGGGGAGCTACTACGGCGGCGAAGTCGGGGGTGCCGCCGTCGTCGCGTCCCTGGAGGGTGGCCTCCACGGCGCCGGTGCTCAGGTTCAGGGCCGCCAGGCGGCCGCTCGGGGACGCCAGGTAGAGGTGGGACGCGGTGGCGAGGGGGACGCCCGGCGACTCCACGGTGGAGTTGCTCTCCCAGAGCTGGCGTCCGCTGTCCGGGGCGACCGCGCGGACGCTGCCGCTGGGCGACGTGACGTAGAGCCGGTCGCCCAGGAGGGTGGGGGTGGTGCCCTCGGGCTGGGGCTGTGACAGCCGTACGGTCGTCATGACGTGCGAGGTGGCATGGATCAGGGTGAGCGTGCGGCGTACGCCGGTCGTGTCGAGCACCACCAAGCGTCCGTCGGCCTGTCCGATGACGTCCTTCTCTCCCTTGACGCGCACGGTCCAGCGGGGCCGGCCGGTGGCCCGGTCGAGCTGCGCGACGCTCGTGCTGGAGGCGCTGTCCTCCTCGCCCCACGTCTGGCACACCAGGTACGCGTTCCGGGCGGCGCTGCGCAGCAGGCACGTCTGGGTGGCGGGGCTGGGCATCGGACGCTTCCAGCGGACCTTGCCGTCGGTGGCGTCGAGCAGGGCGTAGTACTGACCCTTCGAGCCGTAGGCGGTGATGATGCCCTCCGGTACGGCGGTGGAGAAGCCCTGCTCGGCGTTGGGTTCCGTGGCCTCGTCGCCGTCGCCCGTGGCCGTCTTCCAGATCACCTTGCCGGTCTCGGCGTCGAGCGCCTGGACGGTGTAGTGGCTGGTGGGGAACGCGTCCCCGATGACGACGCCGTCGTCGGCGCCGTAGACGTACACGCGGCCGCTGCGCGCGGCGATGATCGTGCCCAAGTCGCTGCTGCCGTTGTCGTCGGCGGTCCCGTCGATCGGCCGGGCCCAGGTGTTGCGGCCGTCGGCGAGGGCGAAGCGGGTGGCCATGACGTCGTCGCCGGCGCAGACGAGGGAGCGGCCGGTGGCCGCGCAGCGGGTGAAGGGGGCGTCGGCGCCGGCCGAGTCCTTGTCGACGCTCGGGTCCTTCGACTTGTTGTGCCAGGCCTGCCAGCCGAGGGGCAGCTCGCCCGGGTCGCTGTCGTCGCCGGTGAGGGCGACCGTGGTGGTGGCGAGGGCCGCGAGGACCACGGCGCCGGCCGCGGAGGCCAGCCAGAGGCGTCGGCGGCGGGGGCGGGGGCGGCCGGGGTCCACGGCGGTCGGGGGTTCGTCCGCGGGGCTCGGGTCGGGGAGGGCGCCGTCGCGCAGCAGGGTCAGCAGGGCGTCCGGCGTGGCGCGGGACTTGGGGTTCTTTTCCAGGCAGAGCCGGATGAAGGGGAGCAACTCGGACGGGGTGCCGTCGAGTTCGGCGGTGCCTTCGACGACCCGGATGGCCGTTTCGTACGGGCTCGGGCTGTCGAACGGGCCGCGTCCGGTGGCGGCGTACGCGAGGACCGAGCCGAGGGAGAAGACGTCGGCGGCCGGGCCCACGTCCTGCGGGGAGGAGAACTGCTCCGGGGACATGTAGGGCGGAGTGCCCATGACGCGGCCGGTCTGGGTGAGGACGTCGGAGGGCGCGAACTCGGCGGCGCGGGAGATGCCGAAGTCGATGACGCGGGGGCCGTCGTCGGCGAGCATCACATTGGCCGGTTTCAGATCACGGTGGACCATGCCGGCGCGGTGGATGTCCCGCAGGGCCTCGGCGAGGCCGGCGGCGAGTTCGCGCAACTGCGGCAGGGGCAGGGGGCCGTGGCGCCGGACATGGGTGCCGAGGTCCTCGCCGGGGATGTAGAGCGTGGCCATCCAGGGGCGCGGCGCGGCGGCGTCCGCGTCCACGACGGGGGCGGTGAAGGCGCCGCTGACCTGGCGGGCGGCGGCCACCTCGCGACGGAACCGGGTGCGGAACTCGTCGTCGTCGGCGTACTGCGCGTGCACGACCTTGAGGGCCAGGCGGCGGCCGGAGGCCGAGCGGGCGAGGTAGACCACGCCCATGCCACCGGAGCCGAGGCGGTCCTCGATCCGGTAGCCGCCCACCTCGGCCGGGTCCGTCTCGCGCAGCGCCATCCGTACGTTCCCCCGTTCCGGACCGTTCGACGATCTCGAACGAGGGTATCCGTACCGTTCCGGGTCGCCCCACGGACCCCGGAACGGACCCTAGAACTGGATGGAGTTGATGGTCTCGGCTATCGAGTTGAGGAATCTCTGGATGTCGTCCGCCATGCCGGTCGAGGCGAGGAAGAAGCCGAACAGCACGGCGACGACGGCGGGACCGGCCTTCAGGGATCCCCCACGGATCAACACCACCAAGATGATCGCCAACAGCAACACCACTGACAGCGAAATGGCCACAACAGATCACACCCTCGGTCGGTCCGCTCTCCCGGCCCGGGGACGCGACCCCGCGCACCCCCGCCAGAACCATCGTGCCACCAACCGGGCCCCGCTATGCGGCACGTGACGTTTCGTTCGCCACACCTGTGCCGGATCTGTGTGGGCCCAGCGGGCGCGACGACCTCTCCCGTCACACCCGTACAGGATTTCGAACGGGCACCCGCGAAGGGAATTCGGCGGATTCGTTTCCATCGACACACAACGTGTTCGCGGGTATTTCGAATTACGGGTGAGTTGATCATTCCATCGGGGTCATCTCCTGGCCATATGCACCCCTTAGTCCGGATGAATCCGGACAAGACGGGTGACCAACAGGTGTCCTACCGGTGCATGTTCGCTGTACACGCGAGGTCGCGCGCAATAACCGGGAATGACCTCGCGGGTTTTACGAAATCCCACAGGCAACGCTAGGGTGCCTCAGATGTTCCATGCTGCCTCGTCCCCCGCATGCGCAGCGAGGGCCTCGATCGACTCCCCCGGCTTCCGGCGGGAGGGTCTGTGAACAACTCGCTGCGACCGCACGGCCACAACAGAGCGCCACTCCCCCCGGCAGAGTCGTCGGCGGACGGAGTGCCCAGTCCACGCTCGCCGCAGAACCAGCCCAACCAGCAGGCTCAGGCGGACAACAGATCCGCGTCCGGCGGTGCCAAGCAGCGCGACGCGTTCTTCGACAACGCCAAGTACCTGGCGATCGTCCTCGTCGCCATAGGACACAGCTGGGAGCCGATCAAGGGTGACAGCCGGATCCTGGAGGCCGTGTACACCGTCGTGTACACCTTCCACATGCCGGCGTTCATCATCATCTCCGGCTTCTTCTCGCGCAGTTTCGACGCGACCCCCAGCCGGCTGAAGCGCCTGATCACCGGCGTCGCGGTGCCGTACATCGTCTTCGAGACGGCCTACCCGCTCTTCAAGCGCTGGATCGCCGAGGACCCGAGCCAGGAGATCAGCCTCCTGGACCCGTGGTACCTGACCTGGTTCCTGTGCGCGCTGTTCATCTGGCGGATGACCACCCCCATCTGGAAGATGGTGCGCTGGCCGCTGCCGCTCGCGCTCGGACTCGCCATGGCGGCGACCGTCACCCCGGAGATCGGTGACGACCTCGATCTCCAGCGGGTGCTGCAGTTCCTGCCGTACTTCGTGCTGGGCCTGGTCATGAAGCCCGAGCACTTCCACATGGTGCGTACGCGCACGGTGCGGATCCTGGCCGTGCCGGTGTTCGCGGTCGCGCTGGGCTTCGGGTGGTGGGCCGTGCCGCGGATGAACACCGCGTGGTTCTACCACCGTGACGCCGCGCAGGAACTCGGTGCGCCGTGGTGGGCCGGGCCGGTCATGGTGCTGGCGATGTTCGGCTGCTCGCTGCTGCTGACGGCCTGCTTCTTCGCGTGGGTGCCGCGGCGGCACATGTGGTTCACGGCGCTCGGTGCCGGGACGCTGTACGGCTATCTGCTGCACGGGTTCTTCGTGAAGGCCGGCGACTACCAGGGGTGGTTCGACCACGGCTGGCTGCACCGGCCGCTGGGCGAGATCTTCGTCTCCGTCGTCGCGGCTGTCGGTGTGACGCTGCTGTGCACTTCACCGGTGCAGCGGGTGTTCCGGTTCGCGATGGAGCCCAAGATGGAGTGGGCGTTCAAGCGGGACGCGGCCGCATTGGCTCGTGAGCGTGAGAAGCGGGAAGGTGCGGGCGCCCGGGAGAAGGTCAGCGCCTGATCCCTGCGCCGTTCCCTCACATCTGAAGATCAGGATTTGCGGAGAGTCAGTCTCCGGTCAGGCCGAGAAGTGCGCGCATCCGTGCGTACTTCTCGGTCAGTCGTTTGCGGGTCGGTTCGTCGAGGGCGGCCAGGCGGGACGGGTCCGCGTTGTGGGCCAGGTCCGCCTCCTTCACGAGGAGGGCGCCCGGGGTGGTGAGGATGCGGGTGGCGTAGGCCTCGGGGGGTTCGCCCGGGTGCTTGGTGACGGCGCGGACGATCGCCTTCGTTCGGGGGCTCAGTGGGGCTTCTTCCAGCCACTGGTCGGTGAGGGCGTCGTCCTCCACCGCGTCGTGGAGCCAGGCCGCGGCGATCTGGGCGTCGTCGCCGCCGCGGGTGCGTACGCCGTCCGCTACGGCTCTGAGGTGTTCGGTGTACGGGCGGCCGGCCTTGTCCTTCTGGCGGGCGTGGGCCGTGCGGGCGATGGTCTCTACGGCGGCCAGGGGCAGCGGGGTCGGGTGGTCGGTGTCGGTCACCGGTCCAGTGTGCCCTCGCCCCCGCCGCCCCTACCCGTCCCATCCTTGAAGGGGCTCCGCCCCTTCGACCCCGCCAGGGGGCTCCGCCCCCTGGACCCCCATCGGCCCTGCGGGCCTCGTCCTCAAACGCCGGACAGGCTGAAAGATAAGGCGCTCGTCCTCAAACGCCGGACGGGCTGAACGTGCCGGACGGGCCCTCTCGGCAGATGAGCAGGAGGGCTCTGTCGTCGTTGACGTCCTTGGCCACTGCCTCGATGAGGTGCCAGGCGGCTCCGTGGAAGCCGCCGGCCACGTAGCGGTCGGCTTCGCCGGTGAGGCGGTCTATGCCCTCGACGATGTCGCGGTCGGAGGTCTCGACGAGGCCGTCGGTGAAGAGCATCAGGACGTCTCCGGGGCGTAGTGAGCCCTTGACGGGGTCGAACTGGGCGCCGTCGTAGACGCCGAGCAGGGGGCCCTCGGCCGCCTTCTCCTCCCAGCGGCCGCTGCCCGCGCTGAGCTGCAGGCCCGGCGGGTGGCCCGCGGAGTAGAGCTCGTAGTCGCCCGAGTCCAGGTCCAGGACCAGGTGGATCGAGGTGGCGAAGCCCTCGTCCCAGTCCTGGCGGAGCAGGTAGCCGTTGGCCGCGGGGAGGAACGCGTGCGGGGGCAGGCTGCCCAGGAGACCGCCGAAGGCTCCGGAGAGGAGCAGCGCGCGCGAGCCCGCGTCCATGCCCTTGCCGGAGACGTCCGTCAGGACCACCTCCAGCGTGCGGCCGCCGTTCGTGCGGGCCGCGACCACGAAGTCGCCCGAGAAGGACTGGCCGCCCGCCGGGCGCAGCGCCATCTCGCGGTGCCAGCCGTGCGGCAGGCTCGGCAGCTTGCTCTGGACGCGGATGCGTTCGCGCAGGTCGAAGAGCATCGTGCCGCCGCGCCGCCAGGGCACGCCCACGCGGCTGCGGAACTGCGCGATGAGGAGACCGAAGAAGCCGCACGCCGCCACGACCAGGACCACGCCCGGGGTGACGCGGGAGGGGCCCTCCGTGTACGGCCCCAGCTGCACCGACTCCACGATCAGTGCCGTCGCCGCCGCCGCGTACAGGCCCAGCAGGCTCGCCGGGCGCAGCAGCAGGCCGCCCGCGACGATGGGGAGGACCAGTGCGGCCGGGGAGAACCAGACCGGGTTGGCCATCGTCACGGCGCAGATCAGGGGGACGGTCAGCAGCAGGCCGGCCAGTGCGATCCAGTCGGAGCCGTCGCCGCGGAAGTAGTCCACCGCGCTTCTGCGCACGCCGACGCGGGCCCGGTGCCACTGCATCTTCAACCGGGCCGTGAACGTCTCGGCCGCCGTGCGCCGCTCTCGTCCTGCTGCCATTAGTTCGGGACCCTATCCATCGGACCAGCTGCTTGGCACGGGAGGTCCCACTTGTCCCCCGTCCGAGGTTCAACTTCACAGTCAACTTCACGGAAAGCCAGCTCGTAGCCGCCAACGAGAAATTCCCTCGCTCGTCCCGCAATGCCCTGGTACGCATGGTTCATGGCGAATGCGAAGGACAGTGCGAGCCTCCCCCGGTACCCCGGGAACCCCGGGAACCCCGGGAATTCCGGCCGTCCCGAGCTGCGGGTGGTGCGGCGGGACGAGTGGGACATCTGGTACGACACGCTGATCCGCGGCTTCGGCGGGGTCCCGGAGGCGGCCGAGGAGCGGGAGTTGTGGAACTCCCTCACCGAGCTCGACCGTTCCCTCGGCGCCTGGGACGGGGACGCGTGTGTGGGCACGGCCGGTGCCTTCAGCTTCCGGCTGACCGTGCCCGGCGGGGCCGCCGTGCCCGCCGCCGGGGTCACCATGGTCAGCGTCGCCGCGACGCACCGCCGGCGCGGCGTCCTGACGTCGATGATGCGCCGGCAGCTCGACGACGTGCGCGCGTGGGGCTGGCCGCTGGCCGTGCTGACCGCGTCCGAGCCGGAGATCTACGGCCGCTTCGGGTACGGCGTCGGCACCTTCCATGTGAACTGCGAGATCGACACGAGCCGCGTCCGGCTGTCCGTGCCGCCCGGCACGGATGACGTACGTCTGCGGTACGCCGTCGCGGCCGACGTCCTCAACGTGTGCGAGGCCGTGTACGCGCGCGAGGTCCCCGGGCGGCCGGGGATGCTCGTACGGGCGCCCGGCTGGGAGCGGCTCAGGCTGCTCGACCCGGAGAGCGACCGGGAGGGCGCGTCGCCGTTGCAGTGCGTGCTGGCGGAGCGGGACGGCGAGGTCGTGGGGTACGCGCGTTTCCGGGTCAAGCCGGACTGGGATGCCGCCGGGCCCAAGGGCGTCGTCCAGCTGCGGGACACGGAGGCCCTGGACCCGGCGGCGCAGGCCGCGCTGTGGCGGTTCCTGTTCGACATCGACCTGACCTCCACGGTGCAGGCGTACGGGCGTCCGGTGGACGAGGCCTGGCAGTACCAGGTGTCCGACATCCGGCGGTGTGCGCTGCGGGTGCGGGACTCCCTGCATGTACGGCTGGTGGACCTCGGGGCCGCGCTGGCGGCGCGGACCTATCAGGCGCCGGTGGATGTGGTGCTGGAGGTCGAGGACGCCTTCTGCCCCTGGAACGCCGGGCGTTGGCGGCTGTCCGGGGATCCCAAGGGCGCGTCCTGCGAGCGTACGACCGACGTGGCCGATCTCTCCCTGTCCGTACGGGAGTTGGGGGCGGCGTATCTCGGTGGCGTGAGCCTGGAGGCGCTGGGGGCGGCCGGGCGGGTTCGGGAGGTGCGGCAGGGGGCGCTGGCGGAGGCCTCGGTGGGGTTCGCCTCGGCCGTGGCGCCGTGGTTGCCGCACGGGTTCTGAGGCCGAACCCGGGGCGGCTTCGGCAACGTCCCTACGGGGTCTGGCAGTTCGGGCACCAGAAGAGGTTGCGGGCGGCGAGGTCGGCGGTGCGGATCTCGTCGCCGCAGATGTGGCAGGGCAGGGTGGCCCTTCGGTAGACGTAGACCTCGCCGCCGTGGTCGTCGACGCGCGGGGGGCGGCCCATCGCCTCCGGGGTGTGCTCCGGGCGGACGGTGTCGATGCGGTTGTTGCGGACGCCCTCGCGCATCAGCGCCACCAGGTCCGACCAGATCGCGTCCCACTGGGTGGGGGTGATGTCCTTGCCCGCGCGGTACGGGTCGACGCGGTGGCGGAAGAGGACCTCGGCTCGGTAGACGTTGCCGACGCCCGCGATGACCTTCTGGTCCATGAGCAGGGCGGCGATCGTCGTACGGCTGCGGGAGATCCGTCGGTAGGCCTGGTGGGGGTCGGCGTCGGCGCGGAGGGGGTCGGGGCCGAGGCGGTCGTGTATCGCCTGCTTCTCGGGGTCGGTGATGAGGGCGCAGGTGGTGGGGCCGCGGAGGTCTACGTATGCGGTGGTGTTCGTAAGGCGGAGGCGGACGGTGTCCGTGGGTGGGGGTGCGGGGGTGGGGCCGAAGTTGACCTTGCCGAAGAGGCCGAGGTGGATGTGGATCCAGTCGGTGTCGCGGAAGCCGAGGAAGAGGTGTTTGCCGTGGGCCTCGGTGTGGGTGAGTTCGGCGTGGTCGAGCAGGGCGGCGGCGTCGGAGAACTTGCCCTGGGGGCTGGTGACGTGGGGGGTTGTGCCGCGGAACGCTGTCGCGTAGTCGAGGGCCAGGCGGTGGATGGTGTGACCCTCGGGCACGGTGGCTCCTTGTTCGTGGAGGGGGTGGGGGGGTGGGGGGCGCCAGGGTTTTTCGCCCCCGCCGCCCCTACCCGTCCCATCCCTTGAAGGGGCTCCGCCCCTTCGACCCCGCTGTCGGCCCTTCGGGCCTCGTCCTCAAACGCCGGACGGGCTGAAAGATGCGGCTCGTCGTCAAACGTCGGACGGGCTGAAAGATGCGGCTCGTCGTCAAACGTCGGACGGGCTGAAAATGCGGCTCGTCCTCAGACGTCGGACGGGCTGACGGGGGCTACTGCTGGGGGTGGTGCGGGGGGATCGGGGGGAGGTCGCCGGTCGTTTCGTAGGTGGCCAGCATGGTGATGCGGCGGGTGTGACGCTCGTCACCGGAGTACGGGGTGTTGAGGAACGTCTCGACGAACTTCGTGGCCTCGTCCTGCGTGTGCATGCGGGCGCCGACCGCCACGACGTTCGCGTTGTTGTGCTGGCGGCCGAGGGAGGCCGTCTCCTCGCTCCAGGCGAGGGCCGCGCGGACGCCCTTCACCTTGTTGGCGGCGATCTGCTCGCCGTTGCCCGAGCCGCCGATGACGATGCCGAGGGAGTCGGGGTCCGCGGCCGTCTTCTCCGCGGCGCGGAGGCAGAAGGGCGGGTAGTCGTCCTGGGCGTCGTAGATGTGGGGGCCGCAGTCGACCGGGTCGTGACCCGCCGCCTTCAGCCAGTCGACGAGGTGGTTCTTGAGTTCGAAGCCCGCATGGTCGGAGCCGAGATACACGCGCATGGAACGAGTGTGACACGGCTGTTTCGGGGCAGCAGCGCCGGGTGTCGATCACGTTTAGTGTGACACATTCCATGGAAGCTCAAGGAAACCTCAAGTAACAATCTCGAATCAAAGGTTCCCGAATCCGTTCTCCTCCGATTCACTGGTCCGACTCGTACGCCGCTCCATTACGACTCGTACGAGAACCGCTCCCCACGGCGCAAAGGAAATCCGTTCCATGACTTCGCAGCCGAACCAGAAGACGGCCGAGCCGGCCGTCGGCGGCCATGGCCTCCAGGCCGGACTCAAGAACCGTCATCTCTCCATGATCGCCATCGGTGGCGTCATCGGCGCCGGACTCTTCGTCGGGTCCAGCTCCGGTATCGCCACCGCAGGACCCGGCATCCTCCTGTCGTACGCCCTCGTCGGCACGCTCGTGGTGCTGGTGATGCGGATGCTCGGCGAGATGTCCGCGGCCAACCCGACGTCCGGATCGTTCTCCGCCCACGCCGACCGGGCGCTCGGGCCCTGGGCCGGCTTCTCCATCGGCTGGCTGTACTGGTTCTTCTGGGTGGTCGTGCTGGCAGTCGAGGCGACCGCCGGTGCGGAGATCCTGGAGGGGTGGATACCGGCCGTTCCGCAGTGGGGCTGGGCGCTGATCGTGATGGTGGTGCTCACCGCCACCAACCTGGTCTCCGTCGGCTCCTACGGTGAGTTCGAGTTCTGGTTCGCCGGGATCAAGGTCGTGGCCATCGCCGCGTTCATCGTCATCGGCGGGCTCGCCGTCTTCGGGCTGCTGCCGGGCGTCGACAGCTCGCAGGCCGGACTGAGCAACCTCACCGACCACGGCGGATTCCTGCCCCACGGTGCCGGGGCGATCCTCACCGGTGTGCTGCTCGTCGTCTTCTCCTTCATGGGCAGCGAGATCGCCACGCTGGCCGCCGGTGAGTCCGAGAACCCGCAGCAGGCCGTCACCAAGGCCACCAACAGCATCATCTGGCGTGTCGCCGTCTTCTACCTCGGTTCGATCCTCGTCGTGGTGGCCCTGCTGCCCTGGGACAGCAAGTCGATCGCCGAGGACGGTTCGTACGTCGCCGCTCTCGACTCCCTCGGTATCCCGCACGCCGGTCAGATCATGAACTTCATCGTGCTGACCTCGGTGCTGTCCTGTCTCAACTCCGGCCTCTACACCGCCTCCCGTATGGCCTTCTCGCTCGGCCAGCGCGGGGACGCGCCGAAGTCGTTCGCGCGGACGACCGGCCGGGGTGTGCCGCGGACGGCGATCCTCGTGTCCGTGGTGTTCGGCTTCGTCGCCGTCTTCTTCAACTACAAGTTCCCGGACTCCGTCTTCCTCTTCCTCGTCAACTCCTCCGGTGCGGTCGCGCTGTTCGTGTGGCTGGTGATCTGCTTCTCGCAGCTGCGCATGCGGAAGATCATCCAGGCCGAGGCGCCGGAGAAGCTGGTCGTGCGGATGTGGCTGTACCCGTATCTGACCTGGGCGACGGCCGCGCTGATCGTGTTCGTGCTGGGCTACATGCTGACCGACACCGAGCACGACGGCCGGAAGACGGTGCTGCTGTCGCTGCTGGTGGCGGCGGTGGTGCTGATCGTGGCCTTCGTGAAGGAGAAGGTCGGCCGGGGGCGTGCGGTGGCGGGCGGGGCGGCGGCGGCCGTTTCGGATGAGCCGCGTGATGAGGTCAAGACCGGCTGAGGATGACTGACCCGGGCTGAGCGGACGGCTGAGCCCGCCGGCTGAGCCCGCCGGCTGAGCCTGGCTTGAAGTTCGAGGGGCCTTCGGAAGACGCGTGCGCGTTTCCGAAGGTCCCTTGGCTTGTGTCGGCGTGCGCGTTTACAGGACCGTGAAGGTGTCTCTCACCTTCTCGTAGGTCTGCAACGCCTCCGCCTCCATGTCCGGCCAGTACCACGTGTTGATCTGGTACGACTTGCCTTCCACCGTGAAGCCCAGCAGCCGGGCGTGCCAGGGGGCGCCCTGGAGTGTGAAGGTGTACTCCCAGACGACCGCCGGGTGCCCGCGGAACGTCGTCCGTTCCAGGCGGATCTTGCGGTACTGCTGCCCTTGCTGGGCGTTCTCCTCCGACTTCTGCCAGGAGTCCATCAGGTCGTCGCGGGCCAGGGACGACTTGGCGGCGAGTTCCTGTGCGGCGTCCGGGGAGGTGTAGTGCACCTCCGAACCGGTCTTGACGTCCCGCCGCCAGCCCTCGGGCGGCACCCATGCGAACCCGCCCGCCTCCCTGCGGGATCCCGGCGGGAGGCTTTGCGGCCTCGCTGTGCCTTCGACGGTGGAGGAGGCGGAGGGGGACGCGGAGGAGGACGACGGTGACGGTGACGGCGAGGAGCCGGCGTGATCGTCCTCAGGGGCGCCCGGGTTGATCGCCAGGACGACCGCCACGGTGGCGCCTGCGGCGACGATTCCGACGGCGGCGACTTTCCCTGTACGGCGTCGCCCTCGACGGGGTTGCCCCGCCGGGACGGCCGGGCCGGGGAGCTCGCCGGGTGGCATGACGCCGTGCGGGTGGGCGCCTGCGGGCAGGGGACGCTGCTCGGTCACCGCTTCGGAGCGGGCCAGGGAGACGCCGGGACGGTGGGGTGCGGCTGTGCCGGAGTTGCCGGGCGGTGTGGGTGTACGGACCTCCGAACGGGCCTTCGACGTGGATTGCGAGACGGGGGCTGGCGTAGGGCGTGGGCGAGGGCGGGGGCGGGGGTCGGTGGTGGTGTGCGGGACGTCGTCGGTCTGGGGGTGTTCGGGTTCGGTTCCGGCGTTCTCGGTTCGTATGTCTTTGGTGGGGGGCGAGGCCTGTGTCGGTATGGCGTCGTGTACGTCGTCCGGTTGACGGGGGTCGGGTGGGGTGGGGGGCGATGGGGGTGCGGGGGTTTGTGCAGGGGTGGGTCCGGGGTCGCGCCCGTGCGGTGGTTGGGGTTCGGGAACCTGGTGGTGGGGTGGTTGGGGTTCGGGAACCTGGTGGTGCGGTGGCTGGAGCCCGTGTACTGAGGTGTGCGTCCGCTCTGGCTGGGGCGCCGGCCCCAGTGTCTGCTCGGGCTCGTGGAGTGCCGTCGTTGCCTGATCAGAGGTGACCGACGGGCCGGGGTGGGGGCTGGTTCCAGGGTGGCGTACGGGGTCCGGCCCGGTGCCGCGTACGGGTTCCGGTCCACGCGAACGGCCGGGCTCCGGCGCCGGTCCGGCCTGCGGCGCACCGTTGAGGGCAGTCCCGTCCGCAGCACCGCCCCAACGCTCGGCCCCGGAGGGAGCCCCCTGTCCGGGCCCGCGCTCTGGCGCCCCCACCGCTCCAGGAACCGCTACCTCTCCAGGGCCTGGCTCCAACTGCTGACCCCGGCCCGGCTCCTGGCGTCCGGCCGTACGCCTTGCCGGCCCGGCCTCGGGCTCACGCGCCCCGGAGTGCTCGGAACTCGCGGCCGTTTCCGTCCCGTCGCTCTCAGGTGCGGCCTCGACGTCCCACCCCCGGAGCCAAGGGCTGGGCTCAGCCTCACTTTCCCGACCCACGCGGCCGACGTCAGCCTCCGCGCCTCCGCGCCCGATGCCTGCCTCATGGCCCCCAGGACCGACGTCGCCCCACGCTTCCCCACGCCTGACGCCAGCCTCGAACTCCTCCCCCTGTCCCCCAGAGCCAGGCTCAGCCTGCGCTCCCCAACTCCCCCGGGCGGCCTCGATCTCCGCTACCCAACCCCCAGGGCCAGCTTCAGCCTGCGATCCCCAACTCTCAGGTCCAGCCTCCCGATCCCCAGGACTGACTCTCCCCTCTGGCCCCTCACCCCTGACGCCAGCCCCAGCCTCCTGACCTCCACCGCCAACACCAACACCAGCCTCGGCTTCCGCTCGCCCACCACCAGAGACAGGCTCAGCTTCCACTGCCCCACCCCGACGGCCGGCCTCGTCTCCCGCTCCCTGGCCTCGATGGGCCTCGTCTCCCGCTTCCCGACCCCCCGAGCCGACCTCGTCTCCCGTTCCCCGACCCCCCGAGCCGACCTCGGCCCCCGCCACCCCAAGCTCAGAGCCGCCCTCAACTCCCACCCCCTCAAACCCAGAGCCGCCGTCAACCCCCACTCCCCCAAACCCAGAACCACCCTCACCCTCAACCTCAACCCCCGGCCCCCCACCCCCAGGCCTCTCCGCCCCCTCCCAGAGCACCCCTCCCCCCACCACCGGCATCGTCGGCGTAGGAGCCGGGAACGCGACCGGTTCCAGGGCGGTCTCCAGGGCGTCCAGGCCGGGGCGGTGGGTGGGGTTCTTTTGTAGGAGGGTGGTCAGGATGTCCCGCAAGGGGCCTGCTGTGGGCGGGAGTTCGGGTTCCTCGTAGAGGACCGCGTGGAGGGTTGACAGGGTGGTGTCGCGGGAGAAGGGGGAGCGGCCGACGAGGGCCGCGCTCAGGGTGGCGCCGAGGGACCAGATGTCGGACGGTGGGCCCTGGGGGCGGCCGGAGATGCGTTCGGGGGCCATGTAGTCGGGGGAGCCGACCAGCATGCCGACCATGGTGAGGGCCTTGGCGTCCTGGATCGCCGCGATGCCGAAGTCCGTCAGGACGACCCGGCCCCGCCCGCGGGTCCGCGTCACCTCGGTCTCCACCAGGACGTTGCCCGGCTTGATGTCTCGGTGGAGGACGCCCCGGGCGTGCACCTGGCGCAGTGCCGCGACCAGGCCGATGCCGATCCGGGCCGTCTCGCACGGGCCCAGCGGGCCCTCCTCCGCCATGATGCGTTCGAGGGAGCGGCCGGCCACCAACTCCATGACGATCCACAGGCGTTCGCCCTCGTCGACCACGTCGTAGACGCGGACGACGTTGGGGTGGTCGATCCGTGCCGTCGCCCGCGCCTCGCGCAGGGTGCGTTCACGGCGGGTGCGTGTGTCCTCGGGGTCGAGGCCGTCTATGCGCATTTCCTTGACGGCGACCAGCCGGTCGAGAATTTCGTCGACCGCTCGCCACACGCGCCCCATTCCCCCCTGGCCAATACTCTCGACCAGCCGATAACGGCCCGTCACCAGGGAACCTGGGACCCCGCCGTTCCGCGCACCACCACCAGCATGATCAGAGTTCTCTGGACTTCCCATGTTTCCCACGTTTCCCGGCAATCCGCTGCACCCCCCACTACGCCGCATCGGACATCCGCCATTGAAACACAATGGTCACACTTCCAGCCGTATCAGCATAGTGCGGAGAAATCTTGTGGTAGCTCTTCAAGTACTGCGAATTCAGGCGCAGGCAAGGGGGACGAACATGAGTTCTCGTCGCACGACGGCCATCGCGGGATCGCTGGTCGCGACATCTTTCTCGGCAGTGCTGATCCTTTCCGCCACTGCCGGCGCGGACGACCAGGGTCCTGGCAGCAGCAAGGGGGGAAAGGTCATCGACGAGGCGCCGGCAGGGGTGAAACTGACGACTCTGCTGCCCGAAAAGATCTCGGTGGACAACGGTTCGAAGAAGACCGACATCACCGCCACGGTGAAGAACGAAGGGACCAAGGACAGCGGAAAGATCCAGCTTTTGGTCGTCGGTTTCGACGGCCTCACGGTCAAGAATGTGGAGGGCTGTTCAGCTATCGCGGAAGGCAGTCTTCCCGAGGGTTCGAACAGCGGTTTCTCCTGCCCTCTCGACAATCTCCCGGCCGGTGAGTCGAAGTCGTACCCCGTCGAGGCCACCTACGACCTGGGCAAGACCGGCAACATATGCCTCCCGGTCCAGAGCGGAGACGGCAAGAAGACGTACTGGCAGCAGGGCCCGGTGCCGTTCGGTACGACGAATCCGTCGCCCGACGCCCCGGCCACCCCGCTGCTCCTCGGCACCGACAACAAGCCGGTCGCACCGGGCGCCGACGAACTGCCCAAGACCGGCCTCGGCCGTGACGTGCTGCCGCTGGGCGCGGCCGGCGCCACGCTGATCGCGGTCGGCGCGGCCGGGCTGTGGTGGTCCCAGCTGCGGCGGCCCAGGAGGCACGCCGCCGACTGAGGCGGGGCCAACGGGAACAGAACGGATCGGCCGGATAACCTGACGGTGGTTGTCAGGTTATCCGGCCAGTCTTTGTGCCATGACCTTCCCTCGACACCTCACCGACCTGCCCCTTCTCCGTCCCGGCGACTCCGGCTACGACGACGAACTCGCCGGGTCCAGACCGGCTTCGCCCAGCGGCCCGACCTCGTCGTCCCCGCCCGCGGGACCGCCGATGTGACGGCCGCGGTGCGGTACGCGGCCGAGCGGCGGCTGACCGTCGGCATCAAGGCGACGGGCCATGGGCTTCCCGGGCCGGTCGACGGCGGGGTCCTCGTCTCGACCCGGCACATGGACCGGGTGAGCGTGTAGTACGGGGACAGCGCGGTGTTGGGCGAGTGGGACCTCGACGCGGTGGCCGAGGTGCTCAGGCGTACCGGGCCTAAGGCCGCCGGTGCGATGTGTGTCGTGCAGGTCAGTCAGCTGGGCGGGGCGCTCGCCCGGCCCGCCGCGGACTCGGTGCCGTATCGCGAAGGCGCGTTCCTGGTGCGGATGTTGACCATGGCGGACCGGGAACGGGCCCGGGAGATCCTGGACCCCGCCTTCGAGCTGCTCGCACCCGTCACGCTCGGGCGGGCCGTCAACTTCGTCTTCGGAGCGGGGGATCGGGGCGCCGGGCTGTACGACGCCGGGACGCGGAAGAGGCTCGCCGGGATCAAGTCGCGGTACGACCCGGCGAGCCTCTTTCGCGGGAACTACGGCGTCAGCGGTTGAGCAGCTTCCAGGTGGTGGGCAGGGCGCCCATCGCCAGGGCCGCCTTCAGGGCGTCGCCGATCAGGAACGGGGTGAGGCCGGCCGCGATGGCAGCGGTCGCGGACATGCCGGTGGCGAGGGCCAGGTAGGGGACGCCGACGGCGTAGATGATCGCCTCGCCCAGCAGCATGGCGCCCGCGGTGCGCAGCGCGGTCCGGTCGGCGCCGCGGCGGGCCAGGGCGCCGACGACGGTGGAGGCGAGGATCATGCCGAGGATGTAGCCGAAGGAGGGGGCGGCGGCGCCGGAGGTGCCGTCCGCGAACCACGGCACGCCCGCGATGCCCGCCAGGGCGTACAGGGCGAGGGAGAGGAAGCCGCGGCCGGCGCCGAGGGCCGTGCCGACCAGCAGGACCGCGAGGGTCTGGCCGGTCACCGGCACCGGGGAGCCCGGCACGGGCACGGCGATCTGGGCCGCGAGGCCGGTGAGCGCGGCGCCGCCGACGACGAGCGCGATGTCGCGGACGCGGGAAGCCGGGAGCAGGTCGGCGAGGACCTGTCCGGGGCGGGCGGGGGCGGCGGCTGCCGTGCTCATGGGGACTCCGCGAGGGTGAGGGCGGTACGGGACCTTGTGACGCTATCCCAGGGGGTTTCGGTCCCTCACCGTCAGTGGTCGACAAAGGGCGGTTCGTGGGGTTGGTGGGCTCCGGACAAAGAGTGGGGGTTACACGGGGTACGGGGTGATGCCGGTCACGGAGGCAGGGACGTTCACCTCACATGACCGGGGCGGGGGCCGACTGTAGGGATTCACCAATCGGGCTGGGCAGAGGGATTGCCGTCTCGCCCGTCGGTCGCCGTCTGGGCAGCGGGTGGGCCGTTTGCTAGCTTCGAGCACATGGTCGCCCAGTCCCGGAACTTCACGTCGCGTCGCCATGTCGACCTGCGACGCGTGGGCGCGGCCGCCTGTCGCCTGCCTGGGTGAGTCGGCCCGTCGGTCCGACTCGCCAGACGGCGCAGTGTCGGACCGGCTCCCGAGGAAGTCCCATGCCCCATACCGCGGCACCACCCGCCCTCTCGTCCCCTGTCCCCCGTGTCGCCGACCGTGACCGGCGCCGGACCAGTGCCAGCGTCGTGCTGCGGTCCGTCCTGGAGCACGGGCCGGTCGCGCGCAGCACCATCGCCCGGCTGACCGGGCTGTCACCGGCCTCGGTGACCGACTACTGTGCCCGCTTCACCGCACGCGGTCTCATCCGCGAGGCCGCCGCGCCCCGGCAGTCGGGTGGTGTGGGGCGGCCCCATGTGCCCGTCGACCTGGACGACTCGCGGTTCGTTGTGGGCGGCGTCCATGTGGCGGTGCCCCACACCACGGTGGCGCTGCTCGATCTACGTGGACGGGTCGTCGCCGAGCGGGAGTTGAAGCACTCGGGGGCCACGGATCCGTACGGTCCGTACGGCGTCCTCGCCCGCGCCGCTGACGGGCTCGCCGCGCTGCTGGACGAGGCACCGGGCAGCCGGCCGCTCGGCGTCGGGTTCGCCGCGGGCGGCTGGGTGGACCGGGACTCCGGGACCGTCGTCGAGCACCCGCTGCTGGGCTGGCGCGAGGTGCCGGTGCGGGAGGTGCTCGGCGCGCACACCGGGCTGCCGGTCCATGTGGACGGGCACGCGCGGGCGTTGGTGAACGCGGAGCGGCTGTTCGGGCGGGCGCGGGGCAGCGCGAGCGTGCTGCATCTGTTCGTCGGCAACGTGGTGGACGCGGCGTTCGCCACCCACGACGAGGTGCATCACGGACCGCGCTCGCAGGCCGGCGCCATCGCCCATCTGCCGGTGCCCGGCGGCACCGAGACCTGCGACTGCGGCCGGGTCGGCTGCCTCCAAGTGGAGCTGAGCGAACGGACGTTGTGCCGGCGGGCGCGGGAGGCCGGGGTCGTCGACGGGACGAACCCGACGCATGTCGTGCGCGCCGCGGCGGGCGGGGACCCGGTGGCGGCCCGGCTGCTGACGGAGCGGGCGCGGATGACCGGGCGGGCGGTCGGGCTGCTGCTCGACGTGCTCAACCCGGAGACCGTCGTCGTCACCGAGATCGGCGTCCTGAGCCGCGAGGACTGCCTCGGCGCGCTGCGGAAGGCCGTCGGGACGCCACGTGCGGCAGCGGTGGGGCCGACGACTTTCGCGGATTCCGTCCTTGCCGTGGCGGGCGGATCGGTGGCGTTGGACGTGCTCTACCGGGATCCGTTGGGCGCGTCACCTGAGGCTATTTAATTCAGAAACTCGGAATATTGACAGGGACCGCCGATGACCAGGAACATCCTGCTCATGAGCCCGTTCGTGAGCTGTCGCACCCACTGTTGCTGACACGTCGCCGCGTGTGAAGCGCTCATTTCCCGCTGCCTGAATTCCCCTTCTCCGGCTTTTGCCTGCCCGGAATTCCGCATGCCTTCTTTCCTTCCGAACTCACGGAGTACTCCCATGCCCACGTCTCCCGTGCCCGGCGTCGACCGACGGCTCTTCCTCACCTCCCTGCTCGGTGTCACCGCCGCCGGACTCACCGGCCTCACCGGCTGCGCCGGCAGCAGCGCGGCCGCCGGCAGTGAGGGCGCCTCGACCGCTCCGCTCGCCACCAAGGTCCCCGCCGGGACCAGCCTGAAGATCGCCTCGTACCAGAACGCCCAGCAACTCCAGATCAGACTGGCCAAGTTGGGAGATCCGCCCTTCAAGGTGAGCAACTGGCTGAACATCGGCGCCGGGCCCGACGTCATCAACGCCTTCCGGGCCGAGTCCCTGGACGTCGCCAACAACGCGGGCATCCCGCCGATCCAGGCGTACTACCAGGGCTTCGACGCGAAGATCGTGGCGATCAACATCACCCGCAAGCCCAACTACCTCTTCGCCACCAAGCCGGGCAGCGACATCCGGTCGGTCGGGGACTTCAAGGGCAGGCGGCTCGCGTTCTCGCAGGGCCAGGCGCAGGGTGTGGTGCTGCTGCGGGCACTGAAGAAGGCCGGGCTGAAGTACGACGAGGTGGAGCTGGTCCCGCTGACCAGCAACCAGTTCCTCACCGCCCTGCAGTCCGGCCAGGTCGACATCGCCCCGCTGGCCAACAGCCAGACGCCCGCCTATCTCAAGCAGTACGAGGGCAAGGGCGCCCGCGTCATCACCACCGACGTCGTCGACCTGCTCAACCTGCTGTGGGCGCCGGTCTCGGTGCTGAACGACTCCGCGAAGGCCGCCGCCATCGCCGCGTACATCCCGTTCTGGGCGCGGAGCCAGGTGTGGACGTACGAGCACCCGGACGTCTGGAACCGGGAGTTCTACGTCGGGACGCAGAACCTGACCCTCCCCCAGGCCGAGGCCATCACCGAGCTCGCCAACAAGCCTCTGTTCCCGCCGAGCTGGGACGAGGCCATCCAGTGGGAGCAGGAGACCGCGGATCTGCTCGCCGAGGGCGGGTTCGTGAAGAAGTTCGACGTCGGCGAGCTCTTCGACCACCGCTTCGAGGGCATCGCCGCCAAGTCCGTAGCCGCGGAATACCGGAGGTGACGGCCATGACCACCACGACCGTGACGACCGCACCACCCCTCGCGGAGCCCGATCCGGACCTTCGCGTCCGCCGTCGCCGCTCCCTCTCCCCCGGCAAGCAGGTCCCGGCCGCCCGGCTCGCCGGCCCCGCGCTCCTCGTCGTGCTGTGGGCCGTGGCGTCGGCCGCCGGGGCGCTGGATCCCGGCGCGATCCCGGCGCCCTGGACGGTGGTGGAGTCCGGCGTCCACCTGTGGACCGACGGGACGCTGACCGACGACATCCTGACCTCGCTGCAACGCGCCGGCACCGGGTTCGTCCTCGGCCTCGCCGCCGGGATCGCCCTCGCGCTGGCGTCCGGGCTCACCCGGACCGGGGAGGCGCTGATCGACGGGACGGTGAACCTCAACCGGGCGATCCCGACCCTCGGTCTGATCCCGCTGTTCATCCTCTGGCTGGGCATCGGCGAGACCTTCAAGATCGCGATCATCGCCATCGTCGTCTACATCCCGATCTACCTCAACACCCATGCGGCGCTGTCCGGCATCGACAGCCGGTTCGTCGAACTCGCCGAGGTGCAGGGGCTGAACCGGATCCAGTTCATCCGGCAGATCGTCATCCCCGGCGCACTGCCCGGCTTCTTCGTCGGACTGCGGCTCGGGGTGACCGGCTCCTGGCTGGGTCTGGTGGTGCTGGAGCAGATCAACGCCACCAGCGGGCTCGGCTACATGATGTTCCAGGCGCAGAACTACGGCCAGACGGACGTCATCCTCGTCGGCCTCGTCGTCTACGGCATCTTCGGCCTGATCTCCGACAGCACGGTCCGCATCATCGAACGGAGGGTGCTGTCGTGGCGCCGCACACTGAGCAGCTGACCCGTCCCGCCGTCCAGCTGCGCGGGCTGACCCGCTCCTTCGACGGCCGTACGGTCCTCGACGGCATCGACCTCGATCTGCCGGCCGGGCAGTTCACCGCGCTGCTCGGGCACAGCGGGTCCGGCAAGAGCACGCTGTTGCGGGCCGTCGCGGGCCTCGACCACCGGGTGACCGGCAGCGGGCGGCTCTCCGCTCCCGAGCGGGTGTCCGTGGTGTTCCAGGACTCGCGGCTGCTGCCCTGGCGGCGGGTCCTGGACAACGTCCTCCTCGGGCTGGACGGCAAGGACGCGGAGCGCAAGGGGCGCGAGGCGCTCGAAGAGGTCGGGCTGAAGGGTCGTGAGCGTGCCTGGCCGAGTGAGCTGTCCGGCGGGGAGGCCCAGCGGGCGGCGCTGGCCCGGTCGCTGGTGCGGGAGCCGGAGCTGCTGTTGGCCGACGAGCCGTTCGGGGCGTTGGACGCGCTGACCCGGATCAAGATGCACAACCTGCTGCGGGAGCTGTGGGAGCGGCATCGGCCGTCGGTGCTGCTGGTCACGCATGACGTGGACGAGGCGATCGTGCTGGCGGACCGGGTGCTGGAGCGGGGGCGGATCGGGCTGGATCTGACCATCGACCGGGACGCTCGGGCGCGCGGCGAGTACCGGGTGCGGCTGCTTGCGGCGCTGGGGGTGACCGAGGACGTCAGGTGAGCGCCGGTCGCCGTGGGCTCGGGCGGTTTTCGCCCCCGCCGCCCCGACCCGTCCCATCCCATCCCATCCCTGAAGGGGCTCCGCCCCTTCGACCCCGCCAAGGGGCTTCGCCCCCTGGACCCCCTATCGGCCTTCGGCCTCGTCCTCGAACGCCGGACGGGCTGAAAAGCACTGCAGCGAAGGACAGCCATGCCCCGCCAACTCCATCTCAACGCCTTCCTCATGAACACCGGCCACCACGAGGCCTCCTGGCGGCTCCCCGAGAGCGACCCGTACGCGCACGTCTCCCTGGCCCACTACGTCAACCTGGCCCGCGTCGCCGAACGCGGCACCTTCGACTCCCTCTTCCTCGCCGACGGCCCGCAGCTGTGGAGCAACCTCGCCCAGCGGCCGGCCGGCGCTCTGGAGCCGCTCACGCTGCTCACCGCGCTGGCGACCGCCACCGAGCACATCGGGCTGATCGCGACCGCGTCCACCTCCTACAACTCGCCCTACAACCTGGCCCGGAAGTTCGCCTCGCTGGACATCATCAGCGGCGGCCGGGCGGGCTGGAACATCGTCACCACGGCAGGAGCGGAGGCCGCCCGGAACTTCGGTCTGGAGGCGGAGCCGGCGCACGCCGAGCGGTATGCCCGGGCCGCCGAGTTCCTGGACGTCGCCCTGAAGCTCTGGGACAGCTGGGAGGACGACGCGATCGTCGGTGACAAGGCGGCCGGCGTGTGGGGCGACGACGCCAAGATCCATCCGCCCCGGCACCAGGGGACGTACTTCAGTGTCGGCGGCGCCCTCAACGTCCCCCGCACGCCGCAGGGTTACCCGCTGCTCGTGCAGGCGGGGTCGAGCGAGGACGGCAAGGTGTTCGCCGCCCGGTACGCGGAGGCGGTGTTCACCGCGCAGCAGACGATCGAGGACGCGCGGGCCTTCTACGCCGACCTCAAGGCGCGTACGGCGGCGGCCGGCCGCGACCCCGAGCACATCAAGGTGCTGCCCGGCATCGTCCCGGTGATCGGCTCGACGCAGGCCGAGGCGCGGGCGCTGGAGCAGACCCTGGAGGACCACATCGTGTACACGCACGGCGTGGACCGGCTGGAGAACCTTCTGCAACTGCCCTCCGGCGCACTGGAGTTGGATGGCCAACTCCCTGCCGACCTGCCGCCCGAGGACGCCATCGAGGGCGCCAAGAGCCGCTACACGCTCGTGGTGGAGCTGGCCCGGCGCGAGCAGCTCACCGTGCGGCAGCTGATCGGGCGGCTCGGCGGCGGGCGCGGTCATCTCACCTTCGCCGGTACGCCCGAGCAGGTCGCCGACGCCATCGAGACCTGGTTCACCCAGGGCGCCGCCGACGGCTTCAACATCATGCCGCCGGTCCTGCCGTCCGGCCTGGACGCCTTCGTCGACCACGTCGTCCCGATCCTGCGCGCCCGCGGGCTGCTCCGCGCGGAGTACGGCCCGCGCACGACCCTGCGCGAGCGCTACGGCCTGCCGCGCCCCGCCAACCAGCACGTCAGCCCCGAACTCGCCACCGTCTGACCCGAACTCGCCCCCGCCGCCCCTACCCGTCCCATCCTCCTGGGGCTCCGCCCCAGACCCCGCTCCTCAAACGCCGGAGTGGCTGAATCGGAACCGAAAGGCCTCTTCCATGTCCATCGAGATCCGCAAGATCACCGCGAACATCGGCGCCCGCGTCTCCGGCGTCGACATCTCCCAGCCGCTCGACGAGGGGACCTCCACCGCCCTGCGCGAGGCCCTCAACACCCACAAGGCCCTCGTCTTCGACGACGTGAACCTCGACGACGAGACCCAGCAGGCCTTCGTCCGGCACTTCGGCGACGTCACCACCGCCCATCCGACGGTCTCCTCCGTCGCCGGCGTCCCGAACGTCCTGCCCGTCGACAGCGAACGCGGCCGCGCCGCCAACCACTGGCACACCGACGTCACCTTCGTCCTCACCCCCCCGCAGGCCACCACCCTGCGCAGCGTCACGATCCCGCCGTACGGCGGCGAGACCCTGATCGCCAGCTCGGCGGCCGCCTACCGCAATCTGCCCGAGCCGCTGCGCCAGTTCGCCGACACGCTGTGGGCGGAGCACACCAACGACTACGACTACGCCGTACCGGACGAGGAGATCGACGACGAACAGGCCGCCCAGCGCGCCCAGTTCACCTCCATCAAATACCGCACGGTCCACCCCGTGGTCCGCGTCCACCCGCTGACCGGTGAGCGCGGGCTGTTCATCGGCGGGTTCGCGCAGCGGATCGTGGGTCTCTCGCCGGGCGAGTCCCGCAAGATCCTCGACCTGCTCCAGGCGTACGTCACCCGGCCGGAGAACGTCCTGCGGCACCGCTGGTCGGAGAACCAGCTGGTCGTCTTCGACAACCGGATCACCCAGCACTACGCCATCGACAACTACGACGGCCTGCCGCGCCGCCTGCACCGGGTGACCGTCGCGGGCGACGTGCCGGTCGGCGTGGAGGGCAAGGAGAGCTACTCGATCGAGGGCGACGCCTCGCACTACACGTCGGTCGCCGCGCCGGTCGCCGCCCCGGCCGCCGCCGCGTAGTCACCGCGTCACCTACAGTGCGGCGAGTGTCCGCATAGTGGGCAGCCTCTCCTTCTGAGCGGGGAGGCTGCCCAGACTGTGGGCGTTTTTTGCCCTCTCACGCATTGGACGAGCCGCGCCCATGCCCCACTCCACCGCTCAGGCGCCCCCGCAGGCGGACGACGTCTCCCTGTCCCACGGCCTCAAGCAGCGTCACCTGTCGATGATCGCCCTCGGCGGCGTCATCGGCGCGGGTCTCTTCGTCGGCTCCGGCGCCGGTATCGCCGCCGCCGGCCCCTCGATCGTCATCGCCTATGTGATCTCCGGTCTCCTCGTGATGCTGGTGATGCGGATGCTCGGCGAGATGTCGGCCGCGTACCCCTCCTCCGGCTCCTTCTCCGCGCACGCCGAGCGGGCGATCGGCCCGTGGGCGGGCTTCACGGCCGGCTGGTCGTTCTGGGTGCTCCTCTGTACGGCCGTCGGCCTGGAGGGCATCGGAGCCGCGAAGATCGTCACGACCTGGCTGCCGCACACGCCCGAGTGGGCCTGGGTGGCCCTGTTCATGGTCGTCTTCTGCGGCGCGAACCTGGCGGCCGTGAAGAACTTCGGCGAGTTCGAGTTCTGGTTCGCGGCACTGAAGGTGGGCGCGATCGGGCTGTTCCTGGTGCTGGGCGGGCTGGCCATCGCGGGCGTCCTGCCGGGCACGGACGCCCCGGGCACCGCGAACCTCACGGGCGCGGGCGGCTTCCTGCCGCACGGCACCGAGGGCCTGATCATCGGCCTGCTGGCCTCCGTCTTCGCCTACGGCGGCATGGAGACGGTCACCATCGCGGCCGCCGAGTCGGAGAACCCGGTCAGCGGCGTGGCGAGCGCGGTCCGCACGGCCATGTGGCGGATCGCCCTCTTCTACATCGGCTCGATGGCGGTCGTCGTCACCCTCGTCCCGTGGGACTCCAAGGAGGTCGTCGAGAAGGGCCCGTACGTCGCCACCCTCGACCACCTCGGCATCCCCGGCGCCGGCCAAGTGATGAACGTGGTGGTCCTGGTCGCCCTGCTGAGCGCCATGAACGCCAACATCTACGGCTCCTCACGGATCGCGTACTCCCTCGTCCAGCGCGGCCAGGGTCCGAAGACGCTGGGCCGGGTGTCGGGCGGCGTGCCGCGCATCGCGGTGCTCGCCTCCTCCGTCTTCGGCTTCGTGTGCGTCGCCCTGTCCTACTGGCGGCCGGACGACGTCTTCCCCTGGCTGCTGAACATGATCGGCGCGGTCATCCTCGTCGTCTGGATCTTCATCGCCGTCTCCCAGCTGCGGCTGCGCGGCCGCCTGGAGCGCGAGGCACCGGAGAAGCTGGTCGTGCGGATGTGGGCGTTCCCCGTGCTCACCTGGGTGGCGCTGGCCGGCATGGCGGCGATCTTCGTCCTCATGGCGCGGGAACCCGACACGCGGGTGCAGCTGTACTCGACGGGCGGGATGACGGTGTTCCTGGCGGTCGCCGGTTACGCGTGGCAGCGGGCGCGCGCCCGGAGCTGACGCCGCCCTCCCGGCGAAAGGGCCCCCATGTGATCCACATGGGGGCCTTTTGCTGTTAGCTTGTTGTTGCAAGCTACTTGCAATAAAAGCTTCTGAGGGGACCCTTCATGCCCGTCTACACACTCCCGGAACTGCCGTACGACTACTCCGCGCTGGCGCCGGTGATCAGCCCCGAGATCATCGAACTGCACCACGACAAGCACCACGCGGCCTACGTCAAGGGCGCCAACGACACGCTGGAGCAGCTGGCGGAGGCGCGGGACAAGGAGCAGTGGGGGTCGATCAACGGTCTGGAGAAGAACCTGGCCTTCCACCTGTCCGGGCACATCCTGCACAGCATCTACTGGCAGAACATGACCGGTTCCGGTGGCGGCGAGCCGCTCGCGGCCGACGGTGTGGGCGACCTGGCGGACGCGATCACCGAGTCGTTCGGGTCGTTCGCGGGCTTCAAGGCGCAGCTGACCAAGGCCGCCGCGACCACGCAGGGCTCCGGCTGGGGCGTGCTGGCGTACGAGCCGCTGAGCGGGCGGCTGATCGTCGAGCAGGTCTACGACCACCAGGGCAACGTCGGCCAGGGCGCCACGCCGATCCTCGTGTTCGACGCCTGGGAGCACGCCTTCTACCTCCAGTACAAGAACCAGAAGGTCGACTTCATCGACGCCATGTGGGCCGTCGTCAACTGGCAGGACGTGGCCCGGCGTTACGAGGCCGCCAAGTCCCGTGCCGACGTCCTGCTGCTCGCGCCGTAACGGCACACCCCCGCGTCCTGCCTCGTGATCGTCTTCTCACCCTCACGAACGGCAGGCGGAATGAAGGAAACCCCCGCGAGGACGTGACTCGCGGGGGTTTCCGCGTACGGGGAGCGCGGGGCGGGCGTCAGGGCTTGCGGCCCAGGGCGCCGTGCTGGCCGATCGGCCGGGGCTCCTCGTCGCCCGGCTCGGGGTGCCACAGCGGGACCGAGACGAGGCCCGGTTCCACCAGGTCCAGGCCGTCGAAGTAGGCGGCGATCTGGTCGACGGGCCGCAGGAAGTACGGGACCGCGCCGGTCTCGTTGTAGGCGTCCTGGGCCTGCTCGTACGCCGGGTCGGTGCCCCGGGAGCCCTCGTTGAGGGAGAGGTAGCTGCCGGAGGGCAGACCGGCCAGCAGACGGCGGACGATGTCGCGGGCCAGGTCGTAGTCGGCGATGTGGCCGAGGATGCCGCTGAGGATCAGAGCCGTGGGCCGGGACAGGTCGAGCGTCCGGGACGCCGCGGAGAGGATCTTCTCCGGCTCGTAGACGCTCAGGTCCTCGTACGCCGTCACACCCTCGGGCGTCGAGGTCAGCAGGGCGCGGGCGTGCGCCAGCACCAGCGGGTCGTTGTCGACGTAGACGATCTTCGACTCGGGGGCGAGGCGCTGGGCCACCTCGTGGGTGTTGTCGACGGTGGGCAGGCCCGTGCCGACGTCGAGGAACTGCCGTACGCCCGCCTCCGTGACCAAGTACCGGATGCTGCGGCCGAGGAAGGCACGGCTGCTGCGGGCGATGGTGACGATGCCGGGGAAGACGGCGGTGTAGGCGTCGCCGGCCGCCTCGTCCACGGGGTAGTTGTCCTTGCCGCCCAGCCAGTAGTTCCAGATGCGGGCCGAGTGCGGTACCGAGGTGTCGATCTCCGTCATGTCCCCATGGTGCTACGCCGGGTCGGGCTCACAGGGCACATTGAGGGAGAGAAGTGACGCGGATCCGTCGGATTTCATGAGGAGTTCGCTGATCGCGGCGTTGCGCAACCGGGGGAACACCCTGCGGTACTCCCCGGGCGGGATGGACAGCAGCGTGCACAGCACCAGGCGGAGGAGGGTGTTGTGGGCGACGACGAGGACGCGCTCGCCGGGGTGGGCGGCGGCGATACGGCGCAGCGCGGCGGCGCCTCGTTCCGCAGCGGCCGACGGGTCCTCCGCGCCCGGGAACGGATGGGCCACCGGGTCGGCCCGGAACGCCTCCGCGGCCCCGGGGTCCTCGGCCTCGAACTCCGCGAGCGTACGGCCCTCCAGCACGCCGAAGTCACATTCGCGCAGGGCGGGTTCGCGGTGCGGGGCGATGCGGAGGGCTCGGCAGGCGGGCTCGGCGGTGATCACGGCGCGGGAGAGGGTGGACGTCCAGACGGCGTCCACCGGGTGCGCGCCGGCCCACCGACCGAGCGCCTCGGCCTGCGCCCGGCCCGTGTCGGTCAGGGCCACGTCGCTGATCCCGGCGTACCGGTTCTCGGCGTGCCAGACGGTCTGCCCGTGGCGGGCGAGGAGGAGGGACGTGGCTGTGGTCATGGGCGGTCCAATGGTGCTCGGGGTGAGGGCTGGGGACGGGGCGTCGCGCAGCCCGGCGCTAGCGGGGTGCTGCCTCTCTGTGGGACGGGCGCCGCCCTAGGCGGCACGACTGCCCGCAGCTTGGCGGGCTGAACAGCCGACGGTGCTGCAACCCCCCAGGGGCGCGGGGAACTGCGCGACCAGCCACAAGCCACCCGCAGCCGCCATCGGACGCGAGGACCCGAGCTCGGGGGCCGCGGGACCGCGGCGGACGTACGTTCATGAGGCCGACGTATCCATGTCCAGGCGGGCCAGCGCATGCGCCGCGACCGAGGGCGGGAGCCAGCCCCGGGTGGTCAGTTCGTCCAGCAGGCGGGCGTACGGCGCGGCGAAGCGGGCCGTGCGGTCGGGGCGGGGTTCGACCGTCGTGCCGATACGGGCCATCCCCTCCGCGGCCGCCGCCAGATCGGGTGCCGCGCCCGTGCCGTATGCCGCCAACGCCGCCATGCCCAGGGCCGGTTCCGTCTGCTGCGGAACCCGGGCCGGGCGGCCCAGGATGTCGGCGCGCAGCTGGTTCCAGTACGGGCTGCGGGCGGCGCCGCCCGTGAAGGTGAGGGGGCCGTCGAGGGGGGCGCCCAGGTGGTGCAGGTAGTCCAGGCAGAGGCGTTCGGTGAAGGCCACGCCCTGGAGCAGTGCCGCCCACAGGTCGGCGTCGGACTCCGGTTCGCCCAGGACGAGGGCGAACGCCTCGGGGGCAAGGAAGGGGAAGCGTTCACCGGGCGACACCAGGGGGTACGTGATCGCGCCCGACGGCTCGTACGCCGCCGCCAGTGCGTCCATGGTCGCCGGGTCGGCCCCCGCGAACGCCGCCGTGAGCACGCCCGCGCCCACACTGGAGGCACCGCCGGGCAGCCAACTCCCGTCCGGGGCACGGTGGTTGTAGACCACGCCGGTCGGGTCCCGGACGGGGCTCGTGGACGCGCCCTTGAGGACCAGCGTGGTGCCGAGCACCGAGTTCCAGGAGCCGGGGCGCAGGGCGGCGGAGGCGATCTGGGCCGCGCAGCCGTCGGTCATCCCGGCGATGACGGGGGTGCCGGCGGGGATGGCGGTGGCGTCGGCGGCGGTCGCGGAGACCTCGCCGAGGCGGGTGCCGGGGCGTACGACGTCGGGGATCGCGGTCTCGGGCAGGCCCAGTCGGGGCAGCATGGCCGGCCAGGCGTCGCGCTCCAGGTCGTAGCCGGTCTTCAGGGCGTGGCTGGAGTCGGCCGGGGGCAGCTCGCCGGTGAGGAGGGAGACGACCAGGTCCGGCTGGTGGGTGATCCGTCCCGGCCCGTACTCCTCGGTCAGCCACAGCGCCTTGGGCAGCGCCCAGGTGTCCTGCACCGCGAGCCCCGCCATCCTCGCCCGCGCCGCGTGGGCCGTCGCCCGCCCGTCGTCGTACATCAGCGCGGGGCTCGTCGGCCGCCCCGCCCCGTCCGTCAGCAGCACCGTCCCGGACGTCCCGCACACCGCGAGCCCGCCGACCCCTGCCTTCGGCCGTCCCCGCAGCGCGGCCCGCGACGCCGTGCACAGCGCGTCCCACCACTCGGCCGGGTCCTGCTCATGCCGCACTCCGTCCCGCCGCCCGCCGAGGGGCGCCGAGCCGCTGCCGAGGACGGTGCCGTCCCCGGTGACCAGCAGGGCCCGGACACTCTGGGTGCCCAGGTCGATCCCGAGCCAGGCGTCGCCCTCGACGTGCTCGTGCACCATCCGGACCTCCCTGTTCTGGGGGCGTTCATCGCGATCCGAGTCGTTAACTTCTCACTCTGCCCTGAGATTTTCCCGTGCGCGAGGGATTGACGCCCAACTTCCGCCGTTCCACCCTCTGTTAACGAGTCGACTCGCCGTGTTAACCGCAACCGGACCGGACCGAACCCCACGTGGAGGTCACGGATGGACACGCACGTGCACGACCGCCGCCGCTTCCTGGCCCTGACCGCCGCGGCCGCCGCGACCCCGCTGCTCGCGGCCTGCGGTGCCGGGTTCGGCGGCGACGACAGCAAGAGCGACGGCTCGGCGGCGGACGACGTCACCGGCTCCTTCGACTGGAAGCGGGAGAAGGGCACGACCGTCAAGGCGCTGCTCAACAAGCACCCGTACACGGACGCCCTGATCGCCGACCTGAAGTCGTTCACCGAGAAGACCGGCATCAAGGTCGAGTACGACGTCTTCCCCGAGGACAACTACTTCGACAAGCTCACCGTCGACCTGTCCAGCGGACGCGCCTCCTACGACGTCTTCATGCTGGGCGCCTACATGGTCTGGCAGTACGGCCCGCCCGGCTGGCTGGAGGACCTCGGCCCCTGGATGCGCAACTCCGCCGCCACCGGCACCGAATGGGACCAGGCCGACTTCTTCCCCAACCTCCTCCAGGCCGACCAGTGGTCCCTGAAGGCGGGCGCGCCGCTCGGCCAGGGCGGCCAGTACGCGCTGCCGTGGGGCTGGGAGACCAACGTCGTCGCCTACAACACGGACGTCTTCAAGAAGCTCGGCCTCAAGCCCGCCGAGACCTTCGACGAGCTGCGCGAGATCTCCGGCGCCATCAAGGAGAAGGCGCCGGGCGCCGGTTTCGACGGCATGTACGGGATCGCCGTACGGGGGTCGAGGAGCTGGGCGACGATCCACCCGGGCTTCATGACGATGTACGCCCGTAACGGGCTGAAGGACTTCACGGTCTCCGGCGGGAAGCTCACACCCGCCATGAACAGTCCCGAGGCCGTCGCGTTCACCGAGGACTGGGCCGGCATGGTCAAGCAGGGCGGGCCGCCGTCCTGGACGTCGTACACCTGGTACCAGTGCTCCAGCGACCTCGGGGCGAAGAAGGCCGGGATGCTCTTCGACGCGGACACGGCGGCCTACTTCCAGGCGGTGAAGGGCGCCAGCCCCGCCTCCGGGAAGATCGCCTTCCACCCCGGGCCGAAGGGACCGGACGGGTCCCTCGCCACCAACATGTGGATCTGGTCGCTCGGCATGAACGCCAAGAGCAAGAAGAAGAGCGCCAGTTGGCTGTTCCTGCAGTGGGCGACCGGCAAGGAGCACCTGCTCAGGAGCGCGATCACGCACAACCACATCGACCCGGTACGGAAGTCGATCGCCGACGCCGCCGCCTACAAGGACAAGATGAGGCATCTGCCCGGCTTCATCGAGACCTTCGAGACGGTCGTCGACCAGACGAAGATCCAGTTCACCCCGCAGGCCCAGTTCTTCGACGCGACCACCAGCTGGGCCTCCGCCCTCCAGGAGATCTACGGCGGCAGCGGCGCCAAGTCGGTCCTCGACGACCTGGCGGGCGACCTCGCCGGCAAGGTGGGCTAGCCCCATGGGATGGCGGCTCGCTCTGCGCCCGTACGTCCTGATCGTCCCCGCACTCCTGCTGACCTGCGGAATCCTGTACCCCTTCGGGCTCGGCCTCTACTACACCCTCTTCGACTTCTCGGCGAGCAAGCCGCAGCCGGACATGGTGCGGTTCGAGAACTACCAGACGGTCTTCACACAGGAGGCGTTCTGGAACTCGGCGTGGGTGACGGTGCTGTACGCGGTCGGGGCAGCCGCCGTCGAGACGGTCCTCGGGGTCACCGTCGCCCTGCTGCTGCACCGGTCGACGATCGTCGGACGGGTGCTGGAGAAGATCCTGATCCTGCCGCTGATGATCGCGCCGGTGATCGCGGCGATCATCTGGAAGCTGATGCTCCAGCCGTCGGTGGGGGTGATCAACTACCTGCTGAGACCCTTCGGCCTCGGCGGAGTCCAGTGGACGGACACCCCGACCGGCGCCCTGCTGTCGTCGATCGCCGTGGACGTCTGGGTCTACACCCCGTTCGTGGCGATCCTCGCCCTCGCCGGCCTGCGGTCGCTGCCCACCTCCCCCTTCGAGGCGGCGGCCGTGGACGGTGCGGGCTGGTGGTACACCTTCCGCCGCCTCACGCTGCCGATGCTGTGGCCGTACGTCCTCGTCGCGGTGATCTTCCGCTTCATGGACTCGCTGAAGGTGTTCGACATCATCTACGCCCTGACGGAGGGCGGCCCGGGCGACTCGACCGTCGTCCTGCAGATCCGGGCGTACCTGGAGGCGATCCGCTTCCAGCGGTACTCGTTCGGCATCAGCTACACGATCGTGCTGTGGGCCGTCGTGTATCTCGCCGCGATGGTGCTGGTCAAGCATCTGGGGAAGATCCAGCGGAAGGCGGCCGAGGCGAAATGACCGTGCAAAAACGCCTGTTGGGGTGGCTGGCGGACGCCGCCCTCATCCTCTACTTCCTGTTCGCGCTCTTCCCGATCGCCTGGATGGTGATCCTCTCCCTGAAGCCGACGAACGAGCTCTTCTCCACCTACTTCTCCTTCTCCCCCACCCTCGACGGCTACCGCACGGTCCTCGGCGACAGCGAGGGCATCCCGTTCGTGCGGTTCTTCGTCAACAGCCTGGTGGTGTCGGTGGGCGCGGTGGTCCTGTCGCTTCTCGTGGGGCTCCCGGCGGCGTACGCCTCGGCGCGCTGGCGGTTCAAGGGCTCGGAGAACCTGATGTTCACGCTGCTGTCGTTCCGGTTCGCGCCCGAACTCACCGTGATCATCCCGCTGTTCGTGCTCTACCAGAAGCTCGGCCTCTTCGACACGTACGTCGGCATGATCTGGGTGCTCCAGCTCGTCACGCTCCCCCTGATCGTGTGGATCATGCGCTCGTACTTCGCCGACCTCACCCCCGAGCTGGAGCAGGCGGCGCTGCTGGACGGCTACACGCGCAAGCAGGCGTTCGTGCGAGTGGCGCTCCCTCTGGTGAAGCCGGGAGTAGCGGCCGTATCCCTCCTCGCCTTCATCTTCGCGTGGAACAACTTCGTCTTCCCGCTCATCCTGACCTCCAACGAGGCCCAGACCGTGACCGTGGGCGCCCTGTCCTTCCTCGGCGGCGACCGCCCCAAGTACAACCTCACGGCCGCCGCCGCGCTCGTCTCCGTCGTACCGCCGCTGCTGCTGGCCCTCACCATCCAGCGGTATCTGGTGCGGGGCCTGTCGTTCGGGGCGGTGAAGTCATGATCCGGCTGTCGGGCATCCGCAAGACCTACGGCAAGGTCACCGCGCTGGACGGCCTGGAACTGGACGTCCGGGAGGGCGAGTTCTTCTGCCTCCTCGGCCCGTCGGGCGCCGGCAAGACAACGACCCTGAAGACCGTCGCCGGCCTGGAGAACCCCGACGCCGGCACGGTCACGCTCGACGGCAGGGACATGCGCGGCGTCGAGCCGTACGACCGGGGCGTCGCGATGTGCTTCGAGAGCTACGCCCTCTACCCGCACAAGTCGGCCTACGACAACCTCGCCTCCCCGCTCCGCTCCCCCCGCCACCGCCTGCCCGCCGACCGGGCCCGGCAGCGGATCGGCGAGATCGCCGAACTCCTCGGCATCTCCGCCCTGTTGGACCGCCCGGTCGGCCGGCTCTCCAACGGCCAACGCCAGCGCGTGGCCCTCGGCCGGGTCCTGGTCCGCCCGGCCCGCGCCTTCCTCCTGGACGAGCCCCTCTCCCACCTGGACGCCAAGCTGCGCCAGCAGATGCGGGCGGAGCTGAAGGCGATCGGGGCCGTCCAGCGCACCACGACCCTCTACGTCACCCATGACTCCGTCGAGGCCCTGGCGCTGGGCGACCGGATCGGGGTCATCCGGGACGGGAGGATCGTGCAGACGGGGACGCGGGAGGAGATCTGGTACCGCCCCTATGACACGGAGGTCGCGCGCGCCTTCGGCCGCCCCCGGATCAACCTGCTGCCGGGGACGGTGACGCCGGACAGCGGCTTCCGCACCGCGGACGGCAAGGTCGAGCTGCCGATCCTCAGCGCCGCCGCCCCCGGCACGGACGTACTGATCGGCGTCCGGCCCCGCGACCTCACCCTCGGCGAGGGCCCGGGGCACCGGCTCACCGGCACGGTCTACGTCACCGAGGTGCTCGGCCGGTCGGTGGAGGTCACCGTCCGCCTCGGCGAGCAGCACGTGTCATTGGTCGCCCCGCGCGGCGAGGTGACCGCCCTGCGTCCCGACGATCCGGTACGTCTGTCGGTCCGGCCTGAGAACCTGCTCCTGTTCGAGGCCGACCGGCCGGAGCGCCCAGGACGAAGGATCGACCATGAATAACGCGCAGGGCCCCGCCGCCCGCCAGGCCGCGATGGCCGAGCGGGTCCTCGCCGACGGCACGGCGACGGCGGCCGAGCTCGCCGAGCACTTCGGCGTGAGCCTGATGACGATCCACCGGGACCTCGACGAGCTCGAACGCCAGGGCATCGTCCGCAAATTCAGAGGCGGGGTGACAGCCCAGCCCTCCGGTGTCTTCGAGTCGAACGTGCAGTACCGCCTGAAGACCATGCGCGCGGAGAAGGCCGCCGTCGCCGACCGCGCCCTGAAACTGATCGAGCCCGGCATGGCGATCCTGCTGGACGACTCCACCTCCACCCTGGAGATAGCGCGCGGACTGCGCCTGGGCGAGATAACGCCGCTCACGGTCGTCACCAACTTCCTGGAGGCGATCAACCTCCTCTCCGACCAGCGCGGCATCCACCTGATGGCCCTCGGCGGCGACTACGACCCGCTGCACTCCTCCTTCCTCGGCGTGTCCTGCGTCGAGGCGATCGAGCAGCTGCGCGTGGACGTCTGCTTCACCTCCACCTCGGCCGTGCGCGGGGGCTACGCCTACCACCAGGAACAGCACATCGTGTCGGTGAAGCGGGCCATGCTCGACGCCGCCGCCCGCAACATCCTCCTCATCGACCACACCAAGCTCGCCAGGGCCGCCCTGCACCGGGTGGTCCCCCTCTCCCGCTTCGACCTGCTCCTCGTGGACGACGGGGCGTCGGCGGAGGCGCTGCGGGACCTGGACGAGCACAAGGTCACCTACGAGGTCTGCGCCAGGCCAGGTCCTGGGGCCCCGACCATGACGACGTGACGACGTGACGAAGGGCAGCGATGACCGAGCTGGAGCTACGTGATCTGCGCAAGACCTACCGTGCGCGGGGCCGCCCCTCGGTGGACGCCGTACGCGGCATCGACCTGACCCTCCACTCCGGCGAGCTGCTCGGTCTGCTCGGCCCGTCGGGCTGCGGGAAGTCGACGACCCTGCGGATGATCGCCGGGCTGGAGACGGTGACCGGCGGCGACATCCTGGTCGGCGGCACCTCGGTCATCTCCCGCCCGGCCCAGCAGCGCAACATCGGGGTCGCCTTCGAGAACTACGCCCTCTACCCGCCCCTCACGGTCGCGGAGAACCTGGCCTTCGGCCTGAAGGCCCGCAAGAAAGCGGCCCGGGGAGACGTGGCCCGCAAGGTCAAGGACATCGCCGACCGCGTGGACCTGACCCCCCTCCTCGACGCCCACCCCGCCGGCCTCTCCAGCGGCCAGAAGCAACGCGTCTCCCTCGCCCGGGCCCTGATCCGCGAACCGGACGTCCTCCTCCTCGACGAACCCCTCTCCCATCTGGACGCGGCCCAGCGCGACACGACCCGCCGCGAACTCAAGCGCATCCAGCGCGACCTGGGCCACACCACCATCCTCGTCACCCACGACCAGGAGGAGGCCCTGTCCCTCGCCGACCGGATCGCCGTGATGAAGGACGGCGTCATCCAGCAGCTCGGCACCCCGTACGAGATCTACGACAGCCCCGCCAACGTCTTCGTGGCGGACTTCGTCGGGGAGCCGGCGATCAACCTCCTGCCGGGCGTGGCGACGGACGACGGCCACGCCCGCCTCTCCGGCACGGCACGGATCGCGCTGCCGGTGCCGGTGGCGGCGGGCCGCGAGGTGGTGGTCGGGATCCGCCCCGAGGACCTCACCCTCACCGGCGAGGACGGCGGCCTCACCGCCCGCGTCATCGCCCACGAGCCCCTCCTGGAGTCGGGCATCGCGACCCTCGCCCTCGACGGCGTCGACAAGCCCCTCGTCGTCCTCACCGTCCCCGAGATCCGCCTCGCCCACGACGACCTCGTCCAGGTCACCGCCGACCCTCACCTCACCCATGTCTTCGACGCCGAGACAGGAGACTCCCTTCGATGACCAACGGGACCAGCGTGCGCGTGGTGGCCGCCGGCGACCACTTCATCCTGCCGTCGCTGATCAAGGCCGCCATCGACGACGAACTAACTTGCTCCACCCATGAGTTGACCCTCGGCTGGCCACTGGACCCCTTCGGCCCGGTGGCCGAGGTGACGGAGGCGAGCGACGCCGAGGACGAACTGATCGAAGCACTCGCCGGCGCCCAGGTGCTGGTCACCCAGATGGGCCCGGTGACGGAACGCGTCCTCGAAGCCTGCCCGGACCTCAAGCTGGTCGTGGTCTGCCGGGGCGGCCCCGTGAACGTCAACCTCGACGCGGCCAAGCGGCACGACGTCCGGGTCTGCTACGCCCCCGGCCGCAACGCCGCCGCCACCGCCGAGTTCACCCTCGGCCTGATGCTGGCGGCCCTGCGCCGCATCCCCCAGGCCCACGACTTCCTCGCACGGCAGGGCAGTTGGGAGGGCGCGACCTACTACACCTACGAGCACGCCGGACTGGAGCTGGAGGACCTGCCGGTCGGCCTGGTCGGCTACGGAGCCGTCGGCAGCAGGGTCGCCCGCGTGCTCTGCGCCTTCGGAGCACGGGTGATGGTCTTCGACCCGTACGTCCACGGCGAGATCCACGGCCTGCGGGTGGCATCCCTCGACGAACTCCTTGAGATGTCCCACGTCATCACCTTGCACGCCCGCCTCACCGCCGAGACCCGCGGCCTGATCGGCGCCCGTGAGCTCGCCCTGCTGCCGCGGGGCGCGGTGGTCGTGAACGCGGCACGGGGGCCCTTGCTGGACGAGGACGCGCTGTGCGACGCCCTGGCGAGCGGCCACCTGTCGGCAGCGGCCCTGGACACCTACGTACAGGAGCCCCTCCCCCCGACCTCCCCCCTCCACGCCCTCGCCGACCGGGTCGTCCTCACCCCCCACCTGGGCGGAGCATCCCGCGCCGTGGCGGAAAAGGCAGCCCGCATCGCCGCCGCCGAGGTGGCCCGCTGGGCCCGCGGAGAACCCCTCGCCCACTGCCTGACCTGACCGCAGCGCCCAGCCAAGACCCCGGGCAAGAGCCCACCAACCGCCACCGGGCCGACGACACCGGCCGCGAAGAGAGCCGCAGGGGCGCGTCGGTGTCGAGAGACCGAACGCGCGGAGGCCCGAAGGGTCGAGCACGATCGGTCTCTCGACACCGACATGTGGCGCCCCGAAGGCGAACGAAGCAAGAAATTCAGCACGCCAACCCCAAAAAGCACAACACAGCCGACCGAGCCGAAAAGGCGGGTGGAAATGTACGTCGGTATCGATGTAGGCACGTCCACGGTAAAGGCCGCCGCGTTCGACGCCGAAGGCCGTGAACTGGCCGTCGCCGCCCGCCCCGTGACCCTCGCCCTGCACGGCGGGACAGTCGAGCAGGACATGGACGAGGTGTACGGCGCGGTCGTCGCCGTCCTCCGCGAGGTCACCGAACGCGCCCCCGGACCGGTCGAGCTGGCCGGGCTCACGGGGCAGGGCGACGGAGTGTGGCTGGTCGACGCGGACGGCCGCCCGGTACGGCCCGCCGCCTCCTGGATGGACGGCCGCGCACACGAACTGGTCGACCGCTGGCTGGCGGACGGCACGTTCGAGACGGTGTTCCGACGCACCGGAAGCGCGATGTTCCCGGGCTGCCCGGGCCCGCTGCTGGCGTGGCTGGACAGTTACGAGCCGAAGGCGCTGGACGAGGCGTCGGCAGCCGTCTACTGCAAGGACATGGTGTTCCAACGGCTGACGGGCCGCCCCCACGCCACCACGGACGTCTCGGACGCGTCGATGCCGTTCCTGGACCCCCGCACCCGCGCCTACGACAACCGTGTCGTGGAACTCCTCGGCCTGACGCACCGCCGAGGACTCCTCGCCCCGGTCTCGGACCCGGTCGCGACGGCCAGGACACAGGCCGCCGGCCTCCCGCCCGGGACCCGCATCGCGAACGGCCCGTACGACCTCCCGGCCTGTGCGCTCGGCGCGGGCGTGACGTCACCCGGCGACGGGCTCCTCATCGTCGGCACCTGTCTGGCCAGCCTCGTCGCGACCACCGACCTCGATCTGACCGGCGAACCGGCCGGCCTGTACATCAACACGGACCGCCCCGGGCACTGGCTGCGCGCGATGCCCGCGATGGTGGGGACGGCGGCGCTGGACTGGGTGCTGTCGACGACGGGCGTCCGGCACGATCAGGTGGACGAGCTGCTGGCGGAGACCCCGCCGGGGGCGCACGGCGTCGGCGTGCTCCCGTACTTCGCGCCCTCGGGCGAGCGCGCCCCCTTCGTCGAACCCCGTCTGCGTGCCGAACTCACCGGTGTCTCCCTGGAGTCCACGAAGGCCGATCTGATCCGTGCCACCTGCGAGGGCATCGGTTTCGCGGCCCGGCACTGTCTGGAGGCGGCGGGGCTGACCGGTTCGCTCGCGGTGTGCGGCGGTGGCACCCGCAGCCCGGCCTGGATGCGGCTGCTGGCCGACGTCCTCGGGCGGCCGCTCAGGGTCGTCGAGGGCGAAGTGGGCGCGCGTGGCGCGGTGCTCGCGGCGGCCGAGCGGTACGGGGTGGCGCTGGACGCGGCGGCCTGGACGGAGCCGACGGCGGTCGTGGAGCCGGACGCGGCCCGGGCGGCGTACTACGCGGACGCCTACGACGACCATCTGGCCCGGCTGGCCCAGGCGCGCCGTCGGGCTCGCTCGTGAACGACCGGACGACACAAGGGAGTCACATGAGACGCCGTTCCCTCCTGCTGGCGGCCGCGGCCACCGCAGGCACCGCGACCACGGCCACCCCGACCCGCGCGGCCGAGCAGTCGGCCTCGCAAGCGTCCCCGCCCGACCGCCCCCCACTGGTCATCGGCCATCGCGGCGCCGCCGGCTGGCGCCCCGAACACACGGCGGCCTCCTACACGTACGCGGTGCGGACCGGAGCGGACTGGATCGAGCCGGACCTCGTCCCGACGAAGGACCATGTCCTCGTCGTCCGGCACGAGAACGAGATCTCGCAGACGACGGACGTGGCCGCGCACCCGGAGTTCGCGGGCCGCCGTACGACGAAGACGGTGGACGGACGGCCGGTGACCGGCTGGTTCACCGAGGACTTCACGCTGGCGGAGCTGAAGACGTTGCGGGCGGTGGAGCGGCTGCCGTCGGTCCGTAACCGCAACACCGTGTTCGACGGCCGTGGGGAGGTGCTGACCTTCCAGGAGGTGGTCGACCTGGCGCGCGGGCTCTCCAGGGCGCACGGCCGGACGATCGCCGTGTTCCCGGAGACCAAGCACCCGACGTACTTCCGCTCGATCGGCCTGCCGCTGGAGCCGGAGCTAGCGCACGCGATCCGCCGTAACCGCCTGGGCCGGCGTGAGTGTGTCGTGCAGTCCTTCGAGCCGACGAGTCTGCGGCGGGTCGCGGCGGAGCGGCTGGGGGTGCCCCTGTGGCAGGCGCTGGGGACGACGGGTGGGCCGTACGACCTGGTCTCGGCCGGTGATCCGACGACGTACCGGGACATGATGACCCCGGCGGGGCTGGCGCGGATCGCGGCGTACGCGGACTGGATCGGGCCGGACAAGTCGTCGCTGGTCGGCACGCCGGTCCTGGCGGACGCGCATGCGGCGGGACTGCGGGTGGGGGCGTACACCTTCCGGGCGGAGAACCAGTTTCTGGCGGCGGAGTTCCGGCGCGGGAGCGGAGCGAACGATTTCGGGGACGCGTTCGCGGAGTACGCGCTGTACTACGGGATGGGGGTCGACGCGGTGGTGAGCGACTTCCCGGATCTGGCGGTGATGGCGAGGAAGGGCTGACCCGTAGGAGGGCATCCATGGTGACCAAGCACTGCAGGAACTGCGGAGGCACGCTTCAGGAGTTCCGCGAGCTCGCCGAGGACGAGCAGGCGTACGTCAAGGCGCACAAGCCCAGGCACACCCGCCTGGGCTCGTACTACCGCTGCGCCCGCGAGGGCTGCCGGCGCTACCAGCGGCTGGGGGACCACAACGACGGCGCGTCGTTCCCCGAACCGGAAAAGTGACCTTTACAGGTTGCTGAAGTCCGGCCCCTTCGTCCGGGTCCGCTTGATCTCGTAGAAGCCCGGCACGGAGGCCACGGCGAGGGTGCCGTCCCACAGCTTCGCGGCGTCCTCGCCCAGGGGGGTCGGGGTGACGACGGGGCCGAAGAAGGCGATCTGCTCGCCGTCGGCGCCGGGGACGGCGATGACCGGGGTGCCGACCTCCTGGCCGACCTTGTCGATGCCCTCCTTGTGGGAGGCGCGCAGCTCGGCGTCGAACTCGAAGTCCTTCTGATCGAAGTACTCGATCAGGTCGGCGGGCAGGCCGACATCCGCCAGGGCGCCTTCGACGGCCTCGCGGGTCGGCCCCTGGCCCTCGTTGTGGATGCGGGTGCCGAGTGCGGTGTACAGCGGGCCGAGGATGTCGGAGCCGTGCTTCTGCCAGGCCGCGGTGACCACCCGGATCGGCTGCCAGGCCTTGGTCTCCAGCAGCTCGCGGTACTGCTCGGGCAGCTCGTCGATCTTCGGCTCGTTGAGGACGGCCAGGCTCATGATGTGCCAGCGCACCTCGATGTCCCGGACCTTCTCCACCTCCAGGACCCAGCGGGAGGTCATCCAGGCCCAGGGGCAGAGCGGGTCGAACCAGAAGTCGACGGGCGTCTTCGCAGAGCTGGTCTCGGACATGGGTCTCCTCATGAAGGTGTTCGATTCCTCACGACAACGTCGTCCCCGCCCCGCTCATTCCCTACTGCCGCCCGTCAGGGGCACATGGCAGGATCAGTGCTGTCCACATACCGAACATCCCCCGAGGGAGTGCCGTCCGTGCCCGGTGAGAATCTGTCCCGCGACGAGGCCCGGGAGCGGGCCGCCCTGCTGTCCGTCGACGGGTACGACGTGTCCCTCGACGTGCGTTCCGCCCTCGGTGACGGACCCTCGCAGGAGGGGGCGCCGCGTACCTTCCGCTCGGTGACCACGATCCGCTTCCGCTGTGCCGAGCCCGGCGCCACGAGCTTCGCGGACCTGATCGCGCCGAGCGTGACGGCCGTCTCTCTCAACGGCCGGGACCTGGACCCGAGCGAGGTCTTCGACGGTTCGCGGATCGTCCTTGAGGACCTGGCCGCCGACAACGAGCTCGTCGTGGACGCCCAGTGCGCCTACTCGCGCACGGGTGAGGGCCTGCACCGCTTCGTCGACCCGGAGGACGGCGAGGTGTACCTGTACACGCAGTACGAGCCGGCCGACTCCCGCCGGGTCTTCGCGAACTTCGAGCAGCCGGACCTCAAGGCGCCGTTCCGCTTGGAGGTGCGGGCGCCGCGGGAGTGGACGGTGTGGAGCAACGGGGCGGGTCAACTCGCCGACGGGGTGTGGCGGTTCGCGGAGACGAAGCCGATCTCGACGTACATCACCTGTGTCGTGGCGGGCCCGTACCACTACGTCACGGACTCCTACTCGCGCACGTTCGACGACGGCACGACGCTGGAGATCCCGCTCGGCGCGATGTGCCGCAAGGGGCTCGCGCCGTACTTCGACGCCGACGACGTCTTCCTGGTGACGAAGCAGGGCCTGGACTTCTTCCACGACCACTTCGACTACCCGTACCCGTTCGGGAAGTACGACCAGGCGTTCGTGCCGGAGTACAACCTCGGCGCGATGGAGAACCCGGGGCTGGTGACGTTCCGGGAGGAGTTCATCTTCCGCGGGAAGGTGACGCGGGCGTCGTACGAGGGCCGGGCCAACGTCGTCCTGCACGAGATGGCGCACATGTGGTTCGGCGACCTGGTCACCATGGTGTGGTGGGACGACCTGTGGCTGAAGGAGTCCTTCGCGGACTTCATGGGCACCTTCGCGAACGTCGGCGCGACCCGCTTCAAGGACGCCTGGATCACCTTCGCCAACCGGCGCAAGGCGTGGGCGTACCGCGCCGACCAGCTGCCCTCCACGCACCCGATCACGGCGGACATCCGTGACCTGCAGGACGCGAAGCTCAACTTCGACGGCATCACCTACGCCAAGGGCGCTTCCGTGCTGAAGCAGCTGGTGGCGTACGTCGGCCAGGACGCGTTCCTGGAGGGTGCGCGGCGCTACTTCAAGCGGCACGCGTACGGCAACACGCGGCTCGGGGATCTGCTGTCGGTGCTGGAGGAGACCAGTGGCCGGGACATGGGCGCGTGGTCGCGGTCCTGGCTGCAGACGGCGGGCGTGAACGCGCTGACCCCGCAGGTGCTGCTGGATGCCGAGGGCCGGATCGACGAGTTGGCGGTGGTGCAGGAGGCCGCTGAGTCCCACCCGGAGCTGCGTCCGCACCGGGTCGCGGTGGGCCTGTACCGCAGGACGCAGGCCGGAGCGCTGGAGCGGTTCGCGCAGGCCGAGGTGGACGTCGAGGGTCCGCGCACGGTCGTGGCGGAGCTGGCGGGCGCTGCGGCCCCGGAGCTGGTGCTCGTCAACGACGACGACCTGACGTACTGCAAGACGCGTTTCGACGAGACGTCGCTGGCGACGCTGCGGGCCGGTCTCGGCGACATGACCGATCCGCTGGCCCGGGCGCTGTGCTGGTCGGCGCTGTGGAACATGACGCGGGACGCGCTGCTGCCGGCCCGGGAGTTCGTGGAGCTGGTGCTGCGGTTCGCGGGGCGCGAGTCCGACATCGGTGTGCTGCAGATGCTGCACGCGTGGGCGGACTCCTCGCTGGTGCACTACGCGGCGCCGGCGTGGCGGCCGACCGGCGAGCGGCTGGTGGCCGAGGGCGCGCTGCGGGAGCTGCGGGCGGCCGAGGCGGGCAGCGAGCAGCAGCTGGCGTGGGCGCGGTTCCTCGCGTCGGTGGCGTCGGGGTCGGAGGACCTGGGGCTGCTGCGGGGGCTGCTGGAGGGCACGGAGAAGATCGAGGGGCTGGACGTCGACCAGGAGCTGCGCTGGACGTTCCTGGAGCCGCTGGCCGCGCACGGGGTCGCGGACGAGTCGGCATTGGCGGCCGAACTGGCCCGGGACGACACGGCGTCCGGCAAGCGCCACCAGGTCCGCTGTCTCGCCGCCCGGCCCTCGGAGGCGGTGAAGGCGCAGGCGTGGGCGCAGGTCGTCGAGTCGGACGCGCTGTCCAACGCCCTGGTCGAGGCGACCATCTCCGGCTTCACGCAGCCGTCGCAGCGGGAGCTGCTCGCGCCGTACGCCGAGAAGTACTTCGCGGTGATCGAGCGGGTGTGGTCCGAGCGGTCGATCCAGATCGGCATGGACGTGGTCCGGGGTCTGTTCCCGGGGCTCCAGCAGTCGCAGGCCACGCTGGACGCGACGGACGCCTGGCTCGCGGCCCACGCGGACGCGGCGCCGGCGCTGCGGCGGCTGGTGCTGGAGGCGCGGGACGATCTGGCACGGGGGCTGCGGGGGCAGGAGTGCGACGCGTCGGCCGCGTCAACCGCATAAGACCTTTGGCCAACGATCACGGCCCTCCGTGACCGTTACGGAATTCAGGCAATAGCAGCCGTAACCCCTGGTCCAACCCGAACGGACCAGGGGTTTTCCGTGCCTACTCGGCATCCGAACATCCGTCCTTTAGTGCCAGGTTGTCCGTATTTGTCGACGGGCGTGTAACAGCGGTTAAAGGGCCGGCCGGACGCGGGAACCTCCGGGTCATGAACCACAACACCCCGCTCCCCCCGCTCTCCCCCCGCCCCCTCCGCCACCTCTCCGAGGTGCACCGCCGTGTCATGACGGCCGCGCAGCTGAAGTCGCACGGCGTGGCGACCGCCGAGATGAACGAGCAGTGCCGCCCCGGCGGCCCCTGGCAGCAACTCCTCCCCGGCGTCCTGCTGCTCCACCCCGGCCCGGCGACCAGCGAGGAGCGCCTGCACGCGGTGCTGATGTACGCGGCGCGGGAACGGTCGCCCGGGGTGCCGTCCCAGCCGAACCCCGGCGAGGACCACGCCGCCCCCGCCTACCCCGACGCGGTGATCACGGGTCTCGCGGCGCTGACCCTGCACGGCTTCTCCGCGACGCCGCCGCTGACCGCCCTGGACACGATCGACGTCCTGGTCCCCCGCATGCGACGCCTGCGCTCGACGGGCTGCGCCCGCATCTTGCGCACCGCCGCGCTCCCCGCCCCCCAGCAGGTCACGGGCCTCCCCGTCGCCCCGGTTCCCCGCGCCCTCGCCGACGCGGTCGCCGAACTGACGGACGCGGGCGCCGTACGCCGCCTGCTGACCGAGGCCGTACGCGCCGGCCACTGCGAACCGGCCGCGGTGGTACGGGAGTTGACCCAGGCCAAGCTGCTGTCGCGCCCGCACGTGGTGGACGCGGTGGACTCCCTGCTCGCCGAGGGCCGGGCCATCGCGGAGGACCGCCTGTACGAGATGGTCCACGTCCACGGCCTGCCCGACCCCGTCTGGAACGTCGACCTGCGCCTGCCCGGCGGTCCCCACCTCGGCGGCCTGGACGCCTACTGGCCGGAGCAGGCGGTGGCCGTGGAGCTGGACACCCGGGCGCCCCGCCAGGACGAGGACGCGCTGTGGTCCGAGTACGCCCGCAAGCGCGAGCACCTGGAGCGCCTGGGCATCACGGTCGTGTACATCACCCCGAAGAAGCTCCGGGACGCGATGGAGCAGCAGGCGGCGGTGGTCCGTACGGCGCTGATGGCCGCGGCGGACCGTGATCCGGCCGCGTATGTCGTGGTGCTGCCGCGGTAGTGACGGACCGGGAGGCAGCATCAGGAGGGGAGAGGAGGGGCCGCCGGGCCGGAACGCCGGGCGGCCCCTCCTCGTGCCGTCACACGGCCGACTGGTCGAACTCGGGTATCAGCTCCCCCACCAGCCGGATGCTCCGCAGCACGCTCTCATGGGGCAGCGCCCCCACCTGCTGGAAGCACATCAGCCGGTCGATGCCCAGGTCGGCGTAACCGCGCAGCTTCTTGCGGACGGTCTCGGGGCTGCCGACGATCAGGGAGTCCTGTTCGGCGAGGGCGTTGTAGACCTCGTCGTCGGGAACCTGCTCGCCCTGCAGGATGCGCCCGATGACGAGCGCGGCGGCGCTGGGCCCGGCAGCCCCTGCCGCTTCCGCGCGCAGGAACTCGCCGGCGAGACCGCCGCCGGACGGGTCCGCCATGAGCGCCTTCTCCCGCTCCATGTTCTCCATGAAGGCGTCGGCCGCCTCGAAGAAGGTGAGCGCGCGGGCCGTGTACCAGGCAGCGGCGGCCGCCGCGCCGCCCCGCATGGCCTCCTCGTCGGTGTCGGCACAGTGCACGAAGGTGAAGAAGGCGACCTGGTTGTTGACTGCCGCACCGACGGGCTCACGGCACTCCGCGGCGGCGGCCCGGTAGAGCTCGACCAGCCTGGCCACCCGGTCCAGCGGCTCCCACAAGGTCGTCCCCAGCACCCCGACCCCGCGCCGCCCCGCCTCCTCGAACGACGCCGGGCTCGACGCCGCCTGCCACAGCGGCGGATGGGGTAGCTGACGGGGCGCCGGTACGACGGGCACTCCGCCGCTGACCGACGTGTCCCCGGTCCACATCTTCGGCACGGCCTCGAAGGCGTCCTTCGTCCGCTCCCGCACGGTTGCCGGGTCGGCGCCGAACAGCCGCCACTCGGGCGGCGTGGACCGGGTGAGCCCTATCTCGGCCCGCCCGCCGCTCAACTGGTCGAGCATCGCGGCACGTTCGGCGATCCGGATGGGGTGGTTGATCTCGCGCGGCGCGAGCACGGCGGCGTGCCCGAGCCGGATCCGCGAGGTCCGCTGCGAGAGCGCGGCCAGCAGCAGTTCCGGCGCGGAGGAGAGGCTGAACTCCTCCGCACCGTGGTGCTCCACCTGCCACCAGCAGCCGTAGCCCAGCTCGTCGGCGAGTACCGCCTGCTCGATCGCCTGCTGGATACGGCGGTGCTGGTGGTCGTTGTCGTTGACGCCGTCGGGCCAGGGGCGGGGGTTCTGGATCTCGCTGAAGATGTCGAGTTTCATCGCTGGGGGGCGGCCTTTCACATTCGGAGTACTGAATTCCGAATATACGACTTCAGGCTGACAAACGGGCACGAACCGCTGTGCCGACGTCAGCCGATACGGGACGGCGCGAACCTGACGCCCGGTTCGCCGCGAAGCTTCGTGGCCTGCTCCTTCCCGCAGAACTCCGCCTCGATCAGCGCCCCCGTCGACCCGGACCAGTCACCGTTGTAGTTGAGGGCAAGGGAGTGGCGGCCGTCCTTGGTCGTGACCGCCTCGGACAGGGAGCCGTGGATGCCGCCGCCGTGGCCCCAGACGGTGACGCCGCAGCTCAGCTCGGTCTTCATCAGGCCGAGTCCGTAGCCGGTGGCCTCGTTGACGGGCACGGTCGTGGTCATCTCGGCCAACTGCTCGCGCGGGAGGAGCCTGCCGCGCAGGAGGGCCGTGTAGAAGCGGCCCAGGTCGGTCGAGTTGGAGATCATCTCGCCGGCCGCGTAGGCGATGGACGGGTTGAGGTTCGTGACGTCGTACGTGGGTCCGGTGGTCGTCAGGGCCAGCTTGGAGTAGGCCCGGCTGCTGGGCCCCGGGACCGTCACGCGGGTGCCCGGGACGGACGTGGCGGTCAGGTGCAGCGGCTTGATGACGCGTTCGCGGATCGCGTCGCCGTAGGGGCGGCCCGTGACCTCCTCGATCACCATTCCGGCGAGCACGAAGTTGGTGTTGGAGTACCTCCAGGACGTGCCCGGCTCGAAGTCCGGCTCGTGGGTCATGGCGAGCGCGACGAGTTCCTCGGGCTTCTTGGTGTCGTAACGGTGCTTGAAGAAGCCGTCCTTGAGGAAGTACGTGCGGCCGAAGTCCTGGTCCGCCGTGTAGTTGAAGATGCCGCTGGTGTGGTTGAGGAGCTGGCGCAGGGTGATCCGGCCGCCGTCGTGCCCGTTGCCCCGGACCAGGCCCGGCAGCCACTTCTCCACCGTGTCGTCCAGCGACAGCCTGCCCTGCGCCTCCAACTGCAGCAGCACCGTGGCGACGAAGGTCTTGGTGATGCTGCCGACCCGGTAGCGGTCCTCGGCCGAACGCGGCTTCCGTGTCTCCAGGTTGCCGACACCCGCCGTCGCGGACCAGGTCCCGTGGCCGTCCTTCGCCGTGGCCGTCACACCGGGCACACCGGCATCGACCGCGGCCTCCATGGCCTCCCGGGTGGCATCGTGGTGGCCGGCTCCGGCGGGCGTCGCCGCCAGGGCGGGGGCCGCTAGGGCCATCGGCAGCGCCACCGCCGTCGCGGCCACGAGGGCGGTGCGGATCGTCGTACATACGCTCATGTCTCTCCCCCTGTTGTTCCGAGCTGCGTTCCGAGCTCGATGGTCGGGGGGAGAGACCTGGCGTCCGCTACGAAGGTTGAAGCGGGAGCAAGTAGTTGGGCGCTAATCAGCCCTTTTCCGGTACCGGCTTCACGATGGGCAAACGGGTTCGGGCGTCCGGTCCCGTAGGTACAGGGCCGCTTCGTTCGGGGTGAAGTTCCTGTGGACCGCGCGGCAGACTCTGTTGACGGCCGCGGTCGGGTCGGGAGGAGCCGCTTCCCACCGTCGCACGGTTCGGTCGTCGCTTCCGGTGACAAGGGTGCGGCCGTCGGGACTGAACGCCACCGACAACACCTTGCCGGTGTGACCGGTGAAGACGGCACGGGCCTTACCGGTGGCCACGTCCCACGACCGCAGGGAGCCGTCATCGCTTCCGGTGGCGAGGGTGCGGCTGTCGGGGCTGAACACCACCGACAACACCTTGCCGGTGTCAGCGGTGAGGACGACACGGGGCTTGCCGGTGGCCACGTCCCACAACCGCACGGTTCGGTCGTCACTTCTGGTGGCAACCGTACGACCGTCGGGACTGAACACCGAAGAGGACAACGAGCGGTCAGGGAAGTCGATGGTCTTGCGGGGCTTTCCGGTCGCCACATCCCACAACCGCACTGCGTAGCCGACGCTTGTGATCAGAGTGCGGCCGTCCGGACTGAAGGAGAACGACCCGAAGCCATCATGGATGGTCCTGCGGGTTTTGCCGGTCGCCACATCCCACAACTTCAGCCCCTGCGCGATAGAGCCGGTGGTCATGGCGAGGGTGTGGCTGTCAGGGCTGAAAGCCAGCGATACCGGGCCTTTCGCGGCGATGGTCCTGCGGGGCCTTCCGGTCGCCACATCCCACAGCCGCATCTTCTCCTCCCCCCAGCCGTAGGTGGCGAGGGTGCGGCCGTCCGGGCTGAACGCCAATGTGTCCACGGGCGAGGTGTGTCCGGTGAGAGTGACCCGGGTCTTTCCGGTGGCGGCATCCGTCAGCCGCACCTCCCCGGTCCCGGTGCCGTTGTCGGGGACGCTGCTGTTCGCGATGGCAAGGGTCGTGCCATCGGGGCTGAACGCCACCGAGTACACGGCGTTTGTGGGAGCGGGGGACTCGATGAGGGTCTTTCCGACCGCCACGTCCCACAACCGCACCGTCCCGTGCTCGGCACTGCCGACGGCAAGGGTGTGGCCATCGGGACTGAACGCCAACGAGTCGGGGTCACCGGCGAAAGAGTCGACGGTACCGCGGGATCTGCCGGTGTCCACGTCCCACAGCCGCACCGTCCCGCCCGCGTAGTCACCGACAGCGAGGGTGCGCCCGTTCGGGCTGAACGCCACCGAGTACGAGGCTTCGCCCTGGTTTTCGAGGGTGGCTCGGGGCTTGCCGCTCACGACGTCCCACAACTGCATCTCCTTGTCCGGGCTGCCGGTGACAAGGGTGCGGCCGTCGGGACTGAACAGGACCTTGAACACGGTTCCGGTCTTGATGGTCCTGCGTACGGTGCCGGTGGCCACGTCCCACAGACGCACCCTTCCGTCGGGGCTGCCCCCGGTGGCCACGGTACGGCCGTCGGGACTGAGCGCCACCGAGTCGACCTCGCCGGTGCGGAGGATCTTGCGGGTTTCTGCCGTGGCCATGTCCCAAACGCGCACCGTGTCGTCGCCGGTGTCGGCGAGGGTATGACCGTCGGAACTGACCGCGAGAGAGGACTCGACGCCCCTGTGACCGGTAAGAGTGGCGCGGGTCCTGCCGCTGACGGCGTCCTGCAGCCGCACCGTGCCGTCGTGGGCGCTGGTCACGATGGTGCCACCGTCCGCACCGAGGGCCAGGTTGGCGATGCTGCCCGCGTGGCCGGTGCGGATGGTCTTGCGGGGCTTGCCTGTGGCGATGTCCCGCAGCCCCACCGTCCCGTTCTCGCCTCCGGTGGCCAGGGTCTTGCCGTCAGGGCTGAAGGCCATCGAGTACGCGGCCTCTGTGGGGACGTCGAACGTGAAGCGCAGGGGCCGCGCGGCAGCCGTGTAGAGGCTGCCGGTGGCTTCGGCGGTGGGGCTCGTCCGGTAGGCCTGTACGGCGAGCAGTGAGGCGAGGTCGGGGTCGGTGTCCATCAACGCGGCGGATTGGGCGGCCAGTTGCCGGGACTGAGCGGTCTGCCGGGCATCGACCGCGGTCTGTCGCTGCCACCAGGCCAGTCCGGTGGCGATCAGGGCAAGGGCGAGCAGGGCGGCCAGGACGGTGTTGATGCGCCGGGTGCGGCGAGCCGCGGACTGCTGGTGTCGGTGGCTGGCGGTCAGAAACGCGGCGATGTCCGCGGGTATTCCGCGCTGCCGGGCCCATGCCGTGCCTTCCGCGAGGTCGGTGCCGTCGAGCAGATCCCCAGGATGGCCACTGTCGGTGAAGCGTGCTCGTTGTGCGCCCGCACGGTGGAGCCAGGCGTGGAACTGGTGGTTCTCGGCCACCCAGTCGCGCAGCTCCTGCCAGTCGCGGATGAGGGCGTCGTGGATGAGTTCGGCGGCCGCAACACCGGGGCCGCCGTCCGGCCGGCTCACGATGCGTGTGGTGATGATCCGGTTCCGGGTGAGGCCGGCCAGCACCTGTTCGAACGCCTCGTCGTTCGGCTGGTCCGTCGGAACGATGTCGGCGGTCAGGGACTTCAGATCCGTGAGGGGGACCCGCTGGCGGGTGGCGGGGATGGCATGAGCGTCGTCGGCAGGCCGTACCAGTGCGGCGAGGAGCCGTCGAGCGATGGCGCGTTGACCTGCGGGCAGTTGGCCGACGGCTGAGTTGCACCACGTGGTCAGACTGCCGGTGACTTCGCCGATCTGCTGGTAGGCCTGGTGCGTGAGTCGGCCGTCGTGGCGGCGTTCCCAGAGCTGGCTCAGGGCCAGTTCCAAGGGAGGAAGCAGGGTGGCTGCCGCTTGCCGGGTGGTCGAGGCAGCCGGATCGGCGGCCAGCACGTCGGTGATGATCCGTTCGGGCAGCCCGTCCTCGAAGACGGCGCCCACGGCTCGGGCAGGCCGCGTGATGATGGCGTGCAGTTCAGGGGCGTTCAGCGCGGCGGGTACGTTGAGCAGCCCGGGGGCCGCGGCTTCCAGCAAGGCCGGGGCGAGAGCGGCCAGTCGGGGATAGAAGTCGTCTCGCATGACCAGCACCACACTCACCGCGGCCTGCGAGCCGATCGCCGTGACGAGCTGTTCCACAGCGGCCAGGCCGTCTTGTGGATTCGGGCCGTCGGCTCCCCCTCCGGTGAGGAGTTCCTCGAACTGATCCACGACCAGGAGCAGACGTCCGCGGCCCGGCTCCGCGGCCAGTTCGTGCTCGACGGCGGGCAGGATCCCGTCGGTCGCGGCCCCGGGCAGTCCGGCCTGCTCCAGCGCGAGGGGCAGGTCTTCCCCGGGACGGACAACCAGCGCCGGCCACCGGTCGCTGCCCGGCAGTCCGCCCTCGGCCAGTGCGGGCAGTACACCGGCTTGGATCAGCGAGGACTTCCCGGCGCCCGACGGTCCGAGCAGCAACAGCACCCGCTGTCCGCCGAGCACGGACAGAACTCGTTCAACAGCGGCCTCCCGGCCGTGGAACCACTCGGCGTGCTCCGCGGTGAACGGCTCCAGTCCCCGGTACGGGCAGACCTGCTGTTCAACCAGGTCGGGCCACACCTCCCGCAAGGTCTGAGCGGGAGTGGCGTAAGCGATGTCCTGGCCCTTGAGGTAGGTGTCCGGAGCGGAAACGGCAGTGAGCATGCCGATCACGAGGCCGGTGACCTCATCCACGACCGGACCGCCGCTGAACCCCGTGGTCAGGTCGTTCGCGTCGGTCAGCTGCAATACCGCGGCGCCCCCCGTGTCATCCACGGCAGGCAGCAGATCACCGGCCACGCCGTACCCGAAGTGACCGCCGGGCGGAGCCTGAGCGGGAAACCCGAACGAGCGCACCGCGTGGCCCCGGCATCCGGCGGCAGAGCCCAACGGCAGGGCTTCCACGCCGTCTGGAGCCTCCTCCAGTCGCACGAGGGCGACATCGTCGTGCTCGGGAGCCCGCCACGCTTCGGCAACGACCAGCCCACGGAACTGCCGGGCCCCGTGAGCGTGCGGAAAGGCGAGACGAATCCCGTCGCCGGGGCCTGACTCAGCGGCGACCACCACATGAGCACAGGTGACCAGCAGTCCCCCGGCCACCAGGAAACCCGCCCCGACCGCACGCCCTTCGGAGTCCAGGATCTGTGCGACCGCAGCCGGTAAGTCGAAACCCGACAGGTCGCGAGCAGCGCCACTCACCAGACCTGCCACCTGCTGCTCCTTCACCAACGACGTGTTCATCCTCTGACCTGACCCGACCCGACCCGACCAGTGTGGGGGTGCCTCGGTGGACGAAGACACCCCCACGGGCCTCAGGGCTCCCTCACCCGACGACGAGCGTGGGCTTCGGTGCCTTCTTCAGACGGGCCGCGACGCGGTCGCGCATCCCGGGCATCGGGAATCCCTTCGGGTCGATCTTGTCCTCGGACCATTCGAGGTGGCCGATGACACTGCGTGCGGTCCAGCCGTGGGCACGGCAGATCGCGGCGCTGACGCGTTCGATCGCCTCGAGTTGTGCCGCGGGCCACGGGTCGTCGCCGTCGCCGCGGTTGACACACTCGAAGCCGTAGAAGCAGACGTTGCCGTCCACTCCATCGGCGTTGCCTCGTGTCGGCTTCGGCGGCCGAGTGCCGTAGTCCTCAGCTTGCACACGCTCAAGGACCTCGGGATCGCCCCCGCCGGCGTGGTTGGCGCGCCCGTGACCGACGAGGTGGACGGTGCCGTCCTTGGCTATGACGCCATGGCACAGCGGGCCCGGCAGTGAGCTGGAACCGTCCCGGCAGATCGCCACCGACTCCTGGGTGCCCGAGGTCACGGTGTGATGGATCATCACGCCGTGAACGGGTCCCCAGGGGCCCTTGTGATCACGGTTGTGCGTGCGCCAGTCGCCGACCTCCACCACTCGCACGCCTTCGGCGCGCAGGGCGGCGAGGAGCGTCGCTGCGGACAGCGATGTCGCCATGGAAACCTCCTGGTGGGCGGGTGTGTGGTGAGTGCCGTGGGTGACCGGTGCTCACCAGGAGGGCTTGCGGTCGTCGCCGTACCCGCCGCCGCGCGGACGGTCCTCGAAGTGCAGGTGCGGACCGGTCACGTTGCCGCTCGCCCCGACCTTGCCCAGCCTTTCGCCCGCCTTCACCTTGTCGCCCCTGGAGACGGCCCGCTGCGACAGGTGGCAGTAGACGTAGTCCCGCCCGTTGTCCGCTCGCAGGCAGATCCAGTTCCCGTACGCGCCGCCGTCGCCGTTCGACCAGGCGATGGTGCCCGCCCGTACCGCCACCACGGGCGTGCCGGTGGACGCCGCGTAGTCGTCCCCGGTGTGGTAGCCGGCGGAGTAGTCGGAGTTGCGGACACCGTAGGCGTACGTGACCTTGTGGCCGGGCACGGGTGAGTCCACCCGGCCCGAACGGTGGCCGCCGTCCTTCAGACCGAGCCGGGCCAACGTCTCCTCGCCCGCCAGTCCGTCCGCCCCACTGCCCGACCAGCCCTGCGCACGCTGGAACTTGGCGCAGGCACTCTTCGTCTCGTCGCCGTACTTGCCGGTGGCGCCCGACGGGATCTTGTAGCCGGCGGCTATCAGAGCCTTCTGGAACTTCTTTACGCACGGCTCGGTCGAGCCGTACCTGACGTGATCGAACTCGATCTTGGTCATGAACATCTCCCCGTTGATGTCAATCGCCCGGTCTCGGGCGACTGGTGTCATCCTCTGAGCAACCGGCGCGGAGATGTTGACGCCGAGTCCACGGTTGTTTGACGATCCGTCCCGACCGAGTCGGCTGCGGGCCCCTCGTTGCCGGTCTCCTGGAGCAGGGCACGGCGGCGGTAGTCGCGGGGCGACATGCCGTAGGCCGAGCGGAACGCGCGCGTGAAGACCGGATGGTGCTCGAAGCCCGCGCGGACGGCGACGAGATGCACCGGGACGTCACGTCGGGCGGGATCGGCGAGCATCTCGCAGGCACGCTCCAGACGCAGGTGCCGGATCCAGCCGGACACGGTGGTCTCGCGGTCCTGGAACAGCCGGTGGAGATGGCTGATCGAGATGTGGTGCGCGGCGGCGATGGTGGCCGGCGTCAGGCCCGGGTCGTGCAGGTGGTCGCGGATGAACGCCTGGATGCGCAGGGCCAGGGTCCGCCTCCGGGACTCGGCAGGCAGGCTGTCCATGGCGTCCAGTGCGTTCGCGAACACGGCCGCGAGCAGGTCGACCAGGATCGTCTCCAGCCGGGGCGCGTCGACGACGGTGTACGAATGCCGTTTGTCCATCAGGTTGGTGAGGAGGGCCGTCAGCAGGGCCCCGACGCCCTGCTGTCCCGTCAGCCGGTGACCGATCACCCGGCCGAGATCGTCCGAGGGCAGGGCCAGACGCGCTCGGGGCACGTCCACGCTCACGGCCTCCACTACTTCCCGCTGCGGGCCCAGGAAAATATCGAAGGGCCGGGAGGAGTCGTTGGTACGGAGCTCGTACGGGCCGTACAGGGCGTCCGGACCGCCCATGCGGAACCCCACGGCGCCCTTGGTGATCAGCGAGAGGTGGATCATCTCCGGGTCGGAGCCGCGGATGAGCCGCGGTGTCCGCCTGATGGTCTGGGGCGACCAGACCGAGGACCACACGAGCGCGCTCCCCAGTGGGACGACGCACTGCTGCGCGCGGAAGTCCGAGGCGGGAGGGCAGACCAGGTCCACGGGCGCGTGGATCCGGGACAGCTTCTCCCGCCACGCGTCGACCCGGTCCGCCACCGGTAAGTCTTCGCTCCTGAACACTGTTTCGATCATCGCTTCTGCCCCCGTCGCAGCGTGGATGAACGCCGGGCCCTCGCGGCCCGGGCACACCACCAGCATGCCGAAGGGCAAAAGCGCAGCAAAGGCTTTCACTCCGCGGTGCAGGAACGGATTTCAGCCCTTCTTCAGCACCAGCTCCGTGTTGCGGTCCTTCCGGTCCCCCGCCAGCTTCGTGCTGGCGCCGGGCGCGTTCAGGGCCAGCTCGCGGTAGAGGGCGGCCAGGCCCGTCTGGGAGTGGTCGGTGAGGCTGGTGCGGTGCGGGGCGGAGGACTCGATCAGGGTGGTGAACAGGGAGAGCGTGCCGTCCTTGTTGTCCACCACCTCGATGATCCGGGCGAGCTGGGGGAAGTCGACGTGGGAGGCGGTGGAGATCTCCCAGAAGGAGTGGCCGCCGGAGCCGGAGCGCGGGGTGATGACGTTCTTGTGGATGTGGCCGTTCACCCAGGCAAGGACGCCGCGGTGGCTGCCGAGCAGTTCGAGGACCTCGGCGCCGCCCACGCGCCGCTCGCCCGGGCGGGCCGGGTCGCGGCGCAGGTTGTCCATCGTCTCGCTGGTGTGATGGCTGAAGACGATCGCGTACGAGTCCTTGTTCTCGCGCAGCGTCCGGTCCAGCCAGTTGAACTGCGCCGCCCCGATGGACCCTTCGTAGTGGCCGCCCGGGTCGGTGGTGTCGAGGCTGATGCCGATGACGTCGTCGGCGATGCGGAAGCTGTAGTACTGGGTGCCCGCGTCCAGGTTGGCCGTCGAGTAGCCGTGACCGACCGGGCCGTGGCCGCGGTGGGCCGGGTCCAGATGGGCCTGGAGGTACTCCCTCGGCGTGAACGGGGCGCGGCTCTCGTCCGGCGTGACCGAGCGCATCGAGCGGGCGTGGGCCTTGAGGAAGTCCTTGAAGACGGTGCCCCTCGGGTCCTTGTCCTGCTTCAGGGAGTCCTGGAGCTTCTTGGCGTCCGCGGCAGGCACGTTCATCAGCTTCTTGCCGCCGACCGCGAGGTCGGTGAGGTAGGAGTCGGCGTGCGAGGCGTAGGTGCCGAGCGGCATCGCGTCGTGGTTGCCGACCGTCGAGTACCAGGGGATGTTCAGGCCGGGGCTGCGCAGTTCGCGGATCGCGGCGGCGAGGTAGCCCTCGATGTGCGGGAAGCCGAGCTGCTTGTCGGCGTCGCGGACGCTGTCGTCGGCCTGCCAGTACAGCTTGAGGCCGCTGTTCTGGACGCCTTCGTAGTGCCGCGGGTCGCCCGTGTTCGGGGTGACCCGGCCGCCGCTCATCACCGTCAGGAACCACTCCAGCTCGGACTTGCAGTTGTTGTCCGTGTTGTCGCCGGTGGTCATGGCGAAGTGGAGCGGGGCGCCGGTGACGGGGGCGCCCCGCAGCGCGTTGACGCGCTCGACCAGCGCCACCGCGCCGGGCACGGTCAGCGCCTCGTGCGGCCGCCAGGCGTGCACGTCCGTCGAGCGCAGGTATTCGAGGCGGAGCGGGTGCTGGGCGTCGATCAGGTGCAGGTCGGTGAGCTGTACGAAGGCGGCGAGCGCCGTACGCCGCTTCTCGCGCCCCGGCTTGGCCGCGGCCAGGTTCTCGCGGACGACCCGCTTCCAGCCGGGACCGTCGCCGAGCCGGCGGTAGCCGGAGCTGCCGGTCGGGGTGGCGACCGAGGCGACGGTGGTGCCGCGGGTGTAGGGCGCGAGGGCGACCGGCACCTTGCGGGAGGCACCGACGGGGGCCTCGGCGGCGGCGTCGCCCGGTGTGCTCGCGGTGCTTGTGGTGGTGGCGGCCTCACTCTCGGTGGGCCGCAGGGCGTAGCCGACGCCCGCGGAGAGGGTCACCGCTCCGGTGGCGGCGAGCAGGGTACGGCGGTGGACCCCCAGCGCGGAGCTGGCGACAGAGCGTATGCGCGACATGGCGCGATCTCCCCGAGTGCGAACGCGTCGGCAGTGGTCGCGGGCGGTCACCGAAGCGAACCTCCCGCTCACTGTGGATCGTTGGCAGCGGGGATGACCTGCGCATGAACACGACCGCAACGGGCAGCGCCGATCACCGTACGTGGATCTTGGACTACCTTCCGCGTCCACGGCCGCTCCTCGAACGGCCGGGACGCGGTCACTCCGTGTTCATCTTTCGGGGTAGCGAAGCTGTTTCCCGGGCCCGACCCCCTAGGCCCTGTCGGCTCCGATCCGCCCCGCCGCCGGCCGCTCCCGCCACAGCGACAGCCCCTTGTCGACCATGGACACGCGCGTCAGGGCCGTCACCTCGTCCAGGGGCTGCCAGGCCGCCATGTCGGTCGAGCCGTTGGCCTCGTAGCGCAGGTCGCCGCCCGTGATCCGGGCCTCGTAGACGAGCCGTACGCCGTGGTGGTCGACGGGGCGGCCGAAGCGGCCGCTCGGGAACGTGCGGTGGGAGGAGTCGATGCCGAGCAGGCCCGTCGGTTCGACGAGGTAGCCGGTCTCCTCCTCCACCTCCCGCACGACCGTGTCGTAGGGATCCTCACCGTGCTCCATGCCGCCGCCCGGCAGCACCCACTCGAAGCCGCCGCCCGGCGCCGGGGAGCGCGCGAGGAGGACTTGTCCGTCACGTACGCAAATGGCGTAGGCCGCCACCCTCAACTTCTTCCGCACGTAGGGACGTTAGACGGCCGGGGTGGACCGGCGCAGGTGGTTTTTCGCCTTGCGGGTGACTTGCGCCTTTCGCTCCTCACGCCCCAATTGCATAGGGGGTTTCCCCCATCCCTCCATTTCGATTCGGTCAACTCTTCCCAAACATCCTTCCCTTGCGTAAGGCTGTGCGGTCGTCCGGGATCACATACCGGACGGCCCATGCTCCTTTACCAACAAGGGATGCCGATGACCCTCAACCCCCAGCGCGAACCGAAGCCGGGTCCGAGACGCGCGGCCCGCACAGCCGTGGCCGTCGGTCTCGTCGCGGCGCTCTCCGCGGCCGGGCCGATACCCATGGCCATAGCCGCGGACCCCGCCCCCGCGGCGACGGACCTGAGCGTCAAGTCCGCGCACGACAGGCTCGGTTCGGACGACGCCGACCTGCTCGCCGAGGCGAAGGCCGACGGCGACAAGAACGTCACGATGATGATCGCGACCGCGCCCGGCCAGACCGAGAAGGTCGCCGAGCAGCTGGACGCGGTCGGCTCTGTGGGCCGTACCTACGACAAGCTCGGCTACGTCCGGGCCACCGTCCCGACCGGCAAGGCCGACTCAGCCATCGCCGCCGCCACGAAGCTCTCCTCGGTGCACGGCATCGACCTGCGCGAGGAGATACCCCTGGACGACCCGGTCGTCGACACCAAGGGCTCGAAGAGCGCGGCGAAGGCGACGGGCACCGCGGGCGCGTACCCGGCCCCCGGCAAGAAGACCCCGGCGGAGAACCCGTACAACCCGTCCTTCGAGACGGGCGCCGTCGACTTCGTCGAGGACCACCCGAAGGCGGACGGCCGCGGCATCACCATCGGCATCCTCGACTCCGGCATCGACCTCGCGCACCCGGCGCTCCAGAAGACCACCACGGGTGAGCGCAAGATCGTCGACTGGGTCACCGCGACCGACCCGATAGTGGACAACGACCGCACCTGGCGCCCGATGGTGACCTCCGTCTCCGGGCCCACCTTCACCTACGGCGGCAAGACCTGGACCGCGCCCGCCGGCTCCTACCAGGTGAGCACCTTCCTGGAGTCGTACACCACGGGCGGCGACGCGGCGGGCGACGCCAACCGCGACGGCGACAAGACCGACTCCTGGGGCGTCCTGTACGACGCCGCGAACGGCACCGTCCGGGTCGACCTGAACAACAACTTCGACTTCGGTGACGACACCCCGATGAAGCCGTACAAGGACGGCTACCAGATCGGGTACTTCGGCACCGACAACCCGGCCACCGACGTCGCCGAGCGCCAGCCGTTCGTCGTGCAGATCCGCAAGGACGTGCCCATGGACCCCCTCGGCGGGGACTGGGTCGGCCAGAAGCGCGACTTCGTCAACATCGGCGTCATCGAGTCCGAGCACGGCACCCACGTCGCCGGCATCACCGCCGCCAACGGCCTGTTCGGCGGGAAGATGAACGGCGCGGCCCCGGGCGCGAAGCTCGTCGCCTCGCGCGCCTGCACCTGGACCGGCGGCTGCACCAACGTCGCGCTCACCGAGGGCATGATCGACCTTGTCGTCAACCGTGGCGTCGACATCGTCAACATGTCCATCGGCGGTCTCCCGGCGCTGAACGACGGCAACAACGCGCGCGCCGAGCTGTACACGCGCCTCATCGACACCTACGGCGTGCAGCTGGTGATCTCGGCCGGCAACTCCGGCCCCGGCGCCAACACCATCGGCGACCCCGGCCTGGCGAGCAAGGTCATCTCGGTCGGCGCGACCGTCTCCAAGGAGACCTGGGCCGCCAACTACGGCTCGGTCGTGGAGAAGACGTACGCGATGATGCCGTTCTCCTCGCGCGGTCCGCGTGAGGACGGCGGCTTCACCCCGACGCTGTCCGCGCCGGGCGCCGCGATCAACACCATCCAGACCTGGCTGCCGGGCGCCCCGGTCGCCGAGGCGGGCTACACCCTCCCGGCCGGCTACGGCATGCTCCAGGGCACCTCGATGGCGTCCCCGCAGGCCGCGGGCGCCTCGGCGCTGCTGCTGAGCGCCGCCAAGCAGAAGGGCATCGACCTCACCCCGGCGAAGCTGCGCACCGCGCTGACCTCGACCGCCGACCACATCAAGGGTGTGCAGGCGTACGAGGAGGGTGTCGGCCTCATCAACATCCCGGACGCCTGGGAGTCGATCCGTGACGGCGCCACCGCCCACGAGTACACGGTCAAGGCGCCGGTCGACACCGCGATCGACCAGTTCCTGAAGACCCCGGGCTCCGGCACGGGCATCTACGACCGCGAGGGCGGCCTCAGGGCCGGCCAGAAGAAGACGTACGACGTCACCCTCACCCGTACGTCCGGCGCGGACAAGGCGATCCGGCACGAGCTGCACCTGGAGAACAACGCCGGGGACACCTTCCGCATCGTCGGCTCCGACGAGATCAGCCTCGGCCTGAACAAGCCGGTCACCGTCAAGATCGCCGCCAAGCCGTCCTCGGCCGGCATCAAGAGCGCGATCCTGGAGGTCGACGACCCGCGCACCGAGGGCATCGACCAGCAGGTCCTCAACACGGTCGTGGTCTCGGCGCCGCTGAAGTACACCTACGCGGCGTCCGGTTCGGTGCAGCGCAACAGCACCAAGTCGTACTTCGTGACCGTCCCCGAGGGCGCGAAGTCGCTTCAGGTCGCGATCGGCGGGCTGAAGGACAAGAGCCAGACCCGGTTCATCGCCATCCACCCGTACGGCACGCCGTCGGACAACACCGGCACCCCGTACTGCTACAACAACTACCTCGCCGGCAACGGCTGCAAGCCGGACGTGCGTTCCTACGCCGACCCGCAGCCCGGCGTCTGGGAGATCGAGGTCGAGTCGCGTCGTACGTCGCCGCTGCTCGACAACCCGTTCAAGCTGGACGTCGCCGTCCTGGGCGCGGCCTTCGACCCGGAGACCGTGACCCTGCCCGAGGCCAAGGTCGGCACCCCGACCGCCGTCTCCTGGAAGGTGACGAACGACTACGCCGCCCTCGACGGCAAGCTGGCCGGCGGCCCGCTCGGCTCGTCGAAGACGGCGCGTCCGACCATCGCCGAGGGCGACACGCAGACCACCACGGTCGACGTCCCCGAGGGCGCCACGTCCCTCGACGTCAGCATCGGCAGCGTCTCCGACGCGGCCGCCGACCTCGACCTGGTCGTCTACGACGCGGCCGGCACGGAGGTCGGCAGCTCCGCCGACGGTGACTCGGAGGAGTCGGTCTCGGTCGCGAACCCGGCGGCCGGGAAGTACAGCATCGAGGTCGTCGGCTACTCGGTGCCGGCCGGCTCGACGGCGTACGACTACCTGGACGTGTTCTACTCCGCCACGCTCGGCAGCGTCACCGTCGACGAGTCGGCGCCGGTGGAGCTCGGCACGGGTGACTCGGCCACGGTCGCGGGCAGCGTCACCGCCGCGGCGGCCGCTCCGGAGGGCCGTGAGTTCTTCGGCCAGGTCCGGCTGCTGAACGCGCGCGGCACGGTCGCGGGCCTCGGCAACGTGAAGATCGAGAAGGTCACGCCGTAGCTCGTCGAGTACGGCAGTGGGGGGGCGGGCGTCCGTGCGGGCGCCCGCCCCTCGCCGTTCACCGCGCCCGGAGCCGGTCAGCAGGTGAGCTTGCCCGCCTGGGCCAGCGAGGCGGTGATCCAGGCCCGTTCGGGGGCGATGTTCTGCTCGCCGACCGCCCAGAAGTCCGGCTCGCGGGTGCCCTGGCGGATACCGATGAGGACCGGGTCGCCCACGCGCAGGCCCGGGACGAGGCTCTCGTCGACCACGAAGGTCAGCTCCTGCTCGCCCTTGTCCGGCTTGTAGTAGCGGCTCATGTGCAGGGCGACCCGCAGGGACGTCGTACCGGGCAGCCGCTCCACCGAGGTGGCCTCGCCCTCGGCGACCAGCCGGGAGCAGGCGAGGTACTGGGGACTGCCGAAGGCACCGCCACCCCCGGCCTCGGAGGCCTGCTTGTCGGCGGCGGCACCGGCGTCGGAGTGGGCGCCCTCGCCCTGGGTCAGCAGCCAGCCCATGCCCACCAGCACGGACGCGGCGGCGGCCACCGCGAGCCCGCCGTAGGCCACGGCGAACATACGGCGCCGGGCGCGGGAGGGCCGGCGTACGCGCACGGGGGCGGGGGCGGGCGCGGGCTGCGGCTCGGGCTCCGGCGGGGCCGGTTCGGCGAGCGCGTGCCCGATGATCCCCAGCTGTTCCCGCAGCAGCGCCACGTCGGCGGCCGCCGAGCGGTGCTCCGCCATGAAGGCGGCGTCCGCGCGTGCCTCGTCGGTGAGCGGTTCGTCGGTGATCGCGGCCATCAGCGCGTCAGCGCGGGTACGGCCTTCGTTCTCGGCGGTCATGTCACACCACCTCGTCCTCGTGCAGGCGGGCGCGCAGGGCCCGTACCGCCGTGTGCAGCCTGCTCTTGACCGTGCCCTCCGGGATGCCGAGCTCCTCGGCGATGCCGCGGACCGGCAGGTCGGCGAAGAAGCGCAGCACGAGGACCTGACGCTGGTAGTCGGGCAGTTCGTCCAGGCCCTGGGCGACGGCGAGGGAGAGCAGGCTGGTGTCCTCGCCGGAGGGGTGGACCGGCTCGTGCAGGGAGGCGAGGCGCTCCCCGAGCCGCTCCTGGCGCTTCTTGGCCCGGTGCCAGTCCATCGCGAGGTTGGAGGCGACGACCGCCGCCCACGCCGAGACGTCCCGCGGCGCCTCACGGCCGCTCGCGGCCCGCTCCAGCAGCCGCAGGCGGACCTGCTGTACCCCGTCCGGCAGGTCCGCCTGCGGCACCCCGCCCAGCGCGAGCACCGCCCGCACCCGGCGCTCCTGGGCCGCGTCCAGCGGATCGTCCAGTACGTCCTGGACGGCACCGCCCCCCTGGTCGCGGCGGGCCTTTCTGCGCAGCACAGCCACCCCTCCCCTCGCCGTGTGGTGACTGTGACGCCGTAAGGGCCCGAAACGTTCGGCGTCGGCCGGCGGAATTTCCGGGAAGCCCCCGCCGCTGCACAGAGGCATACCTGCGGACGGCCACAGAGGCGTACGTCACACCTTCGCGTAGGCCGGTTGCGTGGGGGCAGGCGAGCTTGCGGTGCGGGGCCGCCGCAGGGCGAATATCTCCAGCTCAGCCCGGGTGTGAGCCGCAGAACCACGGCTCGGGCCGGGGTGGGTCGCGTTCCACCGTTCGGTCATCCCGGTCAAAGAATTGGACAGGCGGACCAAGGCTGACCGCATGATGGAAACGCCTCGGCCATGCAGCAGACACAGACAAGCCACGCAGATCACGTAGAAGGAGTCGCCGTGAGGGTCGGAATCGTCGGAGCCACCGGTCAGGTCGGCACGGTCATGCGCAGGATCCTCAAGGAGCGGGACTTCCCCGTCACCGAGCTGCGCCTGTTCGCCTCGGCCCGCTCGGCGGGGACGGTCCTGGACGGCGTGACGGTGGAGGACGCGGCCACGGCCGACTACTCCGGTCTGGACATCGTGCTGTTCTCTGCGGGCGGCGCGACGTCGAAGGCGCTGGCCCCGAAGGTCGCCGCACAGGGCCCCGTGGTGATCGACAACTCCTCGGCCTGGCGCAGGGACCCGGACGTACCCCTGGTGGTCTCCGAGGTCAACCCGCACGCCATCGCCGACCGCCCCAAGGGCATCATCGCCAACCCGAACTGCACGACGATGGCCGCGATGCCGGTGCTGCGGCCGCTGCACGCCGAGGCGGGCCTGCAGGCCCTGGTCGTCGCCACCTACCAGGCCGTCTCCGGCTCCGGTCTGGCCGGCGTCGACGAGCTGTTCGAGCAGATCAAGAAGGTCGGCGACGACGCGCCCAAGCTCACCCACGACGGCTCGGCGGCGGAGTTCCCCGAGCCGAACAAGTACGTCGCCCCGATCGCGTACAACGTCCTGCCGATGGCCGGCTCCATCGTCGACGACGGCCTGCACGAGACCGACGAGGAGCAGAAGCTTCGCCACGAGTCCCGCAAGATCCTGGAGATCCCCGAGCTGAAGGTCTCCGGCACCTGCGTGCGCGTCCCGGTCTTCGCCGGCCACTCCCTCCAGATCAACGCCCGCTTCGCCCGCCCGATCAGCGTGGAGCGCGCCAAGGAGGTCCTGGCCGGCGCCCCCGGCGTGGCCCTCACCGACGTCCCGACCCCGCTCCAGGCGGCTGGCCAGGACCCCTCCTACGTCGGCCGCCTCCGCCAGGACGAGACCGTCGAGCACGGCCTCGCCCTGTTCGTCTCCAACGACAACCTCCGCAAGGGCGCGGCGCTGAACGCCGTGCAGATCGCGGAGTTGGTGGCGGCGGAGCTGAAGGGCTGACGCCCGTACTCCACGACGAAGGGGCGCCCACCGGTCACGGTGGGCGCCCCTTGGCGTCGTACGGCCGACTCCGCCGGTCGGCCGCCGCCGGCTACGGCTGGTCGGCCGCCGCGTCCGCGGCCTGCGCCTTCAGCGCTCGTTCCACGCCCGCCCGGGACTCCGAGACCAGACGTCGCAGGGCCGCGTTCGGCTCCGCGGAGGACAGCCAGGTGTCCGTCTTGTGCAGGGTGTCGTCGGAGACCTGGATCGTCGGGTACAGGCCGACGGCGATCTGCTGGGCGATCTCGTGGGAGCGGGCGTCCCAGATGTCCTTGACCACCTCGAAGAACCTGTCGGTGTACGGGGCCAGGAGCTCGCGCTGGTCGGTCTGGACGAAGCCGCCGATCACCGCTTCCTGGAGGGCGTTCGGGAGCTTGTCGGACTCGATCACCGACGCCCAGGCCTCGGCCTTGGCCTCGGGGGTCGGGCGGGCGGCACGGGCCGTGGCCGCGTGGCGCTCGCCGGCGGCGGTCCTGTCCCGCTCGTACTCGGCCGCGATCTCCGTCTCGTCGTAGCGGCCCACGGCCGCCAGGCGCTCCACGAACGCCCAGCGCAGCTCCGTGTCGACGGCCAGCCCCTCGACCGACTGGGAGCCGTCCAGCAGGGCCTCCAGCAGGTCCAGCTGCTCCGGCGTACGGGCCGTCGCCGCGAACGCCCGCGCCCAGGCCAGCTGGTGGTCGCTGCCCGCCTCGGCGGACCGCAGATGGGCCAGCGTGGCGTCCGTCCAGCGGGTCAGCAGGGCCTCGCGGGCCGCGGGGGCGGCGTACAGCTCGATCGCCAGCTTCACCTGGCGCTGGAGCGACTGCACGACACCGATGTCGGACTCCTTGCCGATGCCCGACAGGACCAGCGAGAGGTAGTCGCGGGTGGCGAGCTCCGCGTCGCGCGTCATGTCCCAGGACGACGCCCAGCACAGGGCGCGGGGCAGGGACGCCTCGAAGTCGCCGAGGTGCTCCGTGACGAACGCCAGGGACTCCTCGTCGAGACGGACCTTCGCGTACGACAGGTCGTCGTCGTTGAGGAGGACGACGTCCGGACGGCGGGTTCCCGACAGCTGCGGTACGGCCGTCAGTTCGCCGTCCACGTCGAGTTCGACACGCTCGGCGCGCACCAGCTTGCCGCTGTCGCCGTCGAGGTTGTACAGGCCGACGGCGATGCGGTGCGGGCGCAGGGTCGGCTCGCCCTTCGCGCCGGCCGGCAGCGCCGGGGCCTCCTGGCGGATCGCGAAGGACGTGATGACACCGTCGGCGTCCGTCTCGATCTCGGGCCGCAGGACGTTGATGCCGGCCGTCTCCAGCCACTGCTTCGACCAGCTCTTCAGGTCACGCCCGGAGGTCTCCTCCAGGGCGCCCAGCAGGTCGGACAGGCGCGTGTTGCCGAACGCGTGGCGCTTGAAGTACGCCTGCACGCCCCGGAAGAACTCGTCCTCGCCAACGTAGGCGACGAGCTGCTTGAGAACGGAGGCGCCCTTGGCGTACGTGATGCCGTCGAAGTTGACGAGCACGTCGTCCAGGTCGCGGATCTCGGCCATGATCGGGTGGGTGGACGGCAGCTGGTCCTGGCGGTACGCCCACGTCTTCATCTGGTTGGCGAAGGTGGTCCACGAGTGCGGCCAGCGCGACTCGGGCGCGTACGCCTGGCAGGCGGCCTCCGCGTAGGTGGCGAACGACTCGTTCAGCCACAGGTCGTTCCACCACTCCATGGTGACCAGGTCGCCGAACCACATGTGGGCCAGCTCGTGCAGGATCGTGGCTGCGCGCTGCTCGTACGCGGCGTCGGTGACCTTCGACCGGAAGACGTACTGGTCCCGGATGGTGACCGCACCGGCGTTCTCCATCGCGCCCGCGTTGAACTCCGGCACGAACAGCTGGTCGTACTTCTTGAACGGGTACGCGTAGTCGAACTTCTCCTGGAACCAGTCGAAGCCCTGCCGGGTCACCTCGAAGATGGCGTCCGAGTCGAGGTACTCGGCGAGCGACGGCCGGCAGTAGATGCCGAGCGGCACGCTCTGCCCGTCCTTCTCGTACACGCTGTGCACGGAGTGGTACGGGCCGACGATCAGCGCCGTGATGTACGACGAGATGCGCGGGGTCGGCTCGAAGGACCAGACGTTGTCCTTCGGTTCCGGGGTGGGCGAGTTGGAGACCACCGTCCAGCCCTCCGGGGCCTTCACGGTGAACTGGAAGGTGGCCTTCAGGTCGGGCTGCTCGAAGGACGCGAAGACGCGACGGGCGTCCGGGACCTCGAACTGGGTGTACAGGTACGCCTGCTGGTCGACCGGGTCGACGAAGCGGTGCAGGCCCTCGCCCGTGTTGGTGTACGCGCAGTCGGCGACGACCCGCAGGACGTTGCGCCCCTCCAGCAGGCCCGGCAGGGCGATCCTGGAGTCCTTGAAGACCTCGTCCGCGTCGAGCGCGTCGCCGTTGAGGGTCACCTCGTGGACGGTCGGCGCCACGAGGTCGATGAAGGAGTCGGCGCCGTTCTCCGCGACGTCGAAGCGCACCGTGGTCACGGACCTGTAGGTACCGCCCTCCTGCGCGCCGGAGAGGTCGAGATCGATCTCGTACGAGTCAACGGTGAGCAGCTTCGCCCGCTGCTGCGCCTCTTCGCGAGTCAGGTTTGTGCCAGGCACGCGGTCATCTCCTCGATATGTGTAGGTTCGGCGGTTCGGTCATCCTTCCACGGGACCTGCACGGAGCGCGATGTCCGTTTACCGCCGGTGGGCGGGGCGTACGCGCGTGAGGCTGGGGTCATGACGACCTACCACGTACGTCCCGTCGAACCGACGACCCTGAAGGGGCTGCGCTCTGCTGACGACGCGGGACGCAGGATGGTTCCCGTCACCGACGACGAGGGCGGCGCACCCCTGCGCTGCTGCCTGCGCCGCAGTGCCCCCGGCGAGCGGATCGCCCTGGTCTCGTATGCGCCCCTGCGCCGCTGGGCGGCCGAGAACGGGGCCGATCCTGGTGCCTACGACGAACAGGGGCCGGTCTTCATCCACGCCGAGGAGTGCGCGGGGCCGGACGGCGAAGAGGTCCCGTTCACCAACGCGCACCGGGTGGTGCGGCGGTACTCCGCCCAGGGGCACATCCTGGGCGGCCGGCTGGTCGAGGGCGCGAGCACGTTCACCTCGGCGTTCCGCGAGGCCTTCGACGACCCGGCCGTGGCGGTCGTCCACGTGCGGGCCGTCGAGTACGGCTGCTTCCTCTACGAGGTGCGTCGGGCGTGAGTTTCAGTGGCCCTGCTCCCCCGACTACGTGGCCGCAACGCCCCGAAGGACATCCAGCAGCCTCCCCACCGCCGGGGAGTCCTCCCCACCCCTGCGCACAGCCGCCACCACATGCCGAACCGGCCGCTCCTCCCCCAGTTCCCGCATCACGACCCCGCCCCTCGGCACGGCGGCCATCCGGGGGACCAGCGCCACGCCCATGCCGGCCTCCACCATGGCCAGGATGGCCGTCCATCCGGACGCCGAGTGGCCCTGCCGTGGGCTGAAGCCGGCCGTCTCGCAGGCGCCCCGGGTGATGTCGGACCACGGCCCGCTTCCGCCGAAGATCCAGTCCTCGGCAGCGAGGTCGGCCAGCCGCAGCGGTTCGGTGGTCGCCAGGTCGTGGCCCTTGGGGAGGGCGACGTCCAGCGGATCGGTCAGCAGGGGTACGCGGGTGAAGCGCGGGTCTCCCACGGCCGGTGCCTGTGCCGCGAGGGAGAGGGCGAGGTCGACCTCCCCGGCGGCCAGGAGTTCGTACGCCTCCGCGGCCTCCGCCTCCCGCACGCGTACGACCACGCCGGGATGCGAGGCCCGCAGCGCCCGTACGGCCGGTACGACCAGCGCCGGGACCGCCGTGGAGAAGGCGCCCACGCGCACCTCCCCGACCTCGCCCCGCGTGTACGCCGCCAACTCGGCGTCCGCCCGCTCCAGTTGCTCGAACACGGCCTCGGCGTGCCGCAGCACCAGCCGCGCCGCGTCCGTCAGCCGCACCCGCCGCCCCTGAGCCTCCAGCAGCGGCACCCCAACCTGCTTGGCGAGGTTCGTCAGCTGCTGCGACACCGCCGACGGTGTCATCCGTAGCGCCTCGGCCGTCGCCGTCACGGTCCCCCGTTCCCGCAGCGTCCGCAGGATCTGCAGCTTCCGGATGTCCCACTCGACCATGGCGGCAACCTACGTCACCGCCGCGCCGTCGCACCGAGGACGACCCCGCCGAGGATCAGCGTCATGCACAGCAACTGGGTCCAGCCGGTCGTCTCCCCCAGGAGCGCCCAGGACAGCAGCGACACGCACACCGGCTGCAGGTAGTAGACGACCCCGGCGCGGCTGGGGCCGACCAGCGCGACGGCCCGGTTCCAGGCGAAGAAGGCGACGGCGGAGGAGGCGAGTCCGACGTAGAGGATCGGCAGGACCGTCCCGGGCGTCGGCTCGAAGCCGCCCTGCACCGCCACGCTCACCGCCTGCGCGGGCAGCAGCAGGACCGTACCCACCAGGAACGTGGTGAACAGGAAGGCGGTGCCGCCCAGTTCGGCAGGTCTGCGCCGCAGCAGCCCGCTGTACGAACCGAAGCAGCAGGCCGCCGCCACCATCCACAGGTCCCCGGCCGCGAAGCCGGCCCCGCCCGCGCCACTGCCGATCAGCAGCACGACGCCCGCGCAGGCCACCAGCAGTCCCACGACCCGGCGCACGCCCAGCCGTACCCCCGAAGCCCGCTCGAACACGGCCATCAGCACCGGCGAAGCGGCCATGATCATGCCCATGTTGGCGGCCGGCGTGGTCAACCCGGCCTGGTTGACCAGGGTGTTGTAGGCGGTGACGCCGAGGAGCGAGGCGAGGAGTACGAAGCCGAGGTGAGCGCGGATCGCCGCGCGCTGCCGCCAGGCCTGCCGGGCCCCGAAGGGCGCCACCGCGACCAGCGCCACCAGCCATCTCCAGAACGCCTGCTGCACCGGCGGCACGCTGTCGTGCAGCGCCCGGGAGGTGACGAAGCTGCCGGACCAGACGACGGTCGCGAGGGCGGCCAGCGCGATGCCGAGTGCGGCCGTTCCGGGGAGGAGGGTCGGGCTTGGTGTCCTGGGGAGGACGACGGTCACGGAGATTCCTTCGCTGACGGCGGTGATCGGACTCGATCTACCGTCGCAGTGCCGCACCTGTCACGTCCATCGAATCTTTTCGACGCTTCATTTCAGAAGAACTGAACGATTCCCCGGCAGTGACCCGCCGGGCCACACGGCGCCCGGCCCCGATCTGTCCCACCACCGTCGCCCCGAACGCGAGCACCATCCCCGCCATCTGAACCGGCGTCAGCGCCTGCCCTAGCGCCGCCCAGCCGACGACCGCGGCGGTCAGCGGGGACAGCGGTCCGAGGAACGTGACCTGCGTGGCGGTGAGGCGACCGATGCCGCGGAACCAGAGCCAGTACGCGAGGGCCGTGTTGGCCAGTGCCAGGTAGAGGTAGCCGCCGACCGCCGGGGCGTCGAGCGCGGGCGGCGCGCCCTCGACCAGCACCGCGAAGGGCGCGATGAGCAGGCCGCCGGCCGTGAGCTGCCACCCGGTGAGGGCGAGGGGGCCGACACCGTCCGGGCGCCCCCAGCGCTTGGTCAGGACCGTACCCGTGGACATCGAGGCGGTGGAGGCGAGCGCCGCGAGGACGCCCAGCCCGTCCAGGGCACCGGCCGCCTTCAGCACGACCAGGCTGACGCCGAACGCGGCGACGACGGCGGTGAGCAGCGTCCGTACGGTCGGCCGCTCCCCCAGCAGCAGCGCCGCGAGCCCCGCCACGAACAGCGGCCCGACCGAGCCCACGACCGCCGCCATGCCGCCCGGCAGCCGGTACGCGGACAGGAACAGCAGCGGGAAGAACGCGCCGATGTTCAGCGCACCGAGCACCGCCGACTTCCACCACCAGGCGCCGCGCGGGCGCACCCGGGCGAGGGCGAGCAGCAGCAGGCCCGCGGGGAGGGCGCGCACCAGGGCGGTGAACAGGGGGCGGTCGGGCGGCAGGAACTCGGTGGCGACCGCGTAGGTCGTGCCCCAGGAGACGGGGGCGAGCGCGGTGAGGAGTATCAGTGCACCCATGGCTCGGCACACACCCTTCAAAGTAGATCGATGGAAAGTAGCTTAGTCGCAAGCTACTTTCAGTCAAGCCACTTTCCATCAATCCACTTTCTTGCGGCCGAGCGTCCGACGACCGATACTCGGCACCATGAGCGAACGCCCGCAGCCCAGCGACCCCGTCGACGCGATCATCGACCAGTGGGCGGCCGTGCGACCCGACCTCGACACCAAGGCGATGGAGGTCTTCGGGCGGATCTTCCGCCTCTCGCGCACGATGGGCGACCGCATGGAGAAGGCGTACGCGCCCTATGGCATCTCGCGCGGCGAGTTCGACGTCCTGGCGACCCTGCGCCGCGCCGGCGAGCCGCACACGCTCTCACCCCGCCAGCTGTCGGCGACACTGATGCTCACCACCGGAGGCATGACCGGCCGCCTCGACAAGCTGGAACGGGCCGGCCTGCTGCGCCGCTCCCCCGACCCGCACGACCGCCGCGGTCTGCAGGTCACCCTCACCGAGAAGGGGTTGCAGCTCATCGACGAGGCGGTCGGCGCCGGACTCGCCGCCCAGACCGAGGCCCTGTCCACCCTCGACACCGAACAGGCCGACCGACTGGCCGACCTGTTGCGGGAGTTGCTCGCGGGGACGCCCGAATCCCGGTAGTCCGGCCGCCGGGGCCCGGACGCCGGGCAGCCCGGCAGCCCGGCAGCGGAGACGCGCTCAGCCCACCTGCTCGGCGAGCGCCGCCTCGACGAACCGCGCGTCCGCCGCGTCCGCCCCTTCCGTCGCCCACGCCACGTACCCGTCAGGCCGCACCAGCACGGTCGTACGGCGGTCGCTCGCCCAGCGTTCCACCGTCAGCCGGTCCTTGCGGGGGCCCTGGTCCGCGGGCGCTGCCACGCCCTTCGCGGTGATCAGCACGAACCGCCCGCCCCGCAGGGCCTCGTACAGCCGGCCGCTCTCCAGCGCGACGTCCGGGACCCGGGTGCCGACCAGGCGGTGGGAGCCGCGCGGGGCGGCGTACCGGTAGCCGATGCCCGAGATCTGGGCCAGGGCCTTCACCTGGGCGGGCCGCGCCGCGTTGACGAAGGTGGACACGAGGGCGCGTACGGCACGCAGGACCGGGTTCCGCGCCCGCGCCAGCCGGACCATTCCGCCACTGCTGCGCAGCACCGCCCGGCCGACCGGATGGCGCTCGGCCTGATAGCTGTCCAGGAGGCTCTCGGGCGCCCGCCCCTTGCTGACGGCGGCGAGCTTCCAACCGAGGTTGGCCGCGTCCTGGAGTCCGGTGTTCATGCCCTGCCCGCCGGCCGGTGAGTGGACGTGCGCGGCGTCGCCGGCGAGGAAGACCCGCCCGACCCGGTACTCGGGCGCCTGGCGCTCGTCGCTGTGGAAGCGGGAGAGCCAGCGGGCGTCGTGCATGCCGTAGTCGGTGCCCAGGGCGCGCCGGGTGACCTCCCTGACCTCGTCGAGGTCGAGCGGGGCGTCGTCGGGGGCCTCGTGACGGCGGTTCCAGCCCATGACGCGGTACCAGCCGTCACCGAAGGACGCGATCATCGCGAAGGCGTCGCCCGCGCCGTTGACGGTGAGCACGCTGTCCGGCCGCTCGGCGAGCCGTACGTCCGCCAGGAACAGGGACCTGATGACGGAGACGCCGGGGAAGGGCAGGCCGACGGCACGGCGTACGGCGCTGCGGTGGCCGTCCGCGCCGACGACGTAGGCCGCGCGGTGCGTGACGACCGCCCCGTCCGGGCCGCGGACGTCGAGATCGACCCCGCTGTCGTCCTGGCGCAGCCCGACGACCTCGCTCTCGAAGCGGAACTCGACGCCGAGCTCGCGCGCCCGCCGCTCCAGCAGCCGCTCGACCTCGTACTGCGGGGTGATGAGCAGGAACGGGAAACGGGACGGCAGCGTGCCCAGGTCGAGGGAGAGCCGGCGGAAGAGGCGCAGTTCGGTGATGGTGCTGCCGGTGGCGAGCAGCTGGTCGGCGAGACCGCGGGCGTCGAGCTGCTCCAGCGTGCGGGCGTGCACTCCGAAGGCGCGGGAGAGGTTGCTGATCTCGCGAGGGCGCTTCTCGACGAGGGTGACCGGGACTCCGGCGGCGGCGAGGTCACCGGCCAGGAGGAGGCCGGTGGGGCCGGAGCCGACGACCAGGACGGGGGCAGGGGCGGGGGCGGGGATGGGGTGGTTGGTGCCAGTGCCAGTGCCGTTCATGGTGGCCTCCTGAGTGCCAACGCATGTTTGCCAACGCATGTTTGCCAACGTTTGTTGGTCAACGCTTGTTGGTCAACCTAGAGCCGCACCTCATACCTGTCAACGCTTGTTGGCCCACACTTGTTGGCCTACGGTTGTTGAAATGACCTCAAGCCTGTCCTCCACCCCCCGCCGTTCCGACGTCACCCGCACGGCGATCCTCGACGCGGCCCGCGAGCGCTTCGCGGCCGACGGCTACGAGCGCGCCACCATCCGCGCCATCGCCAAGCACGCGAACATCGACCCGTCGATGGTGATGCGGTACTACGGCAACAAGGAGGGCCTGTTCGCGGCGGCCGTCTCGATCGACCTGAAGCTGCCGGACCCGGCGTCCCTGTCCCGGGACGACGCCGGACGGACGCTCGTGACCCACTTCGTGGACATGTGGGAGAAGAACGAGGTGCTCACGGCCCTGCTCAGGGTCGGTGCGACCAACCAGGCCGGGGCCGAGCGCATGCAAGGCATCTTCGCGGACCAGTTGCTGCCGGTCGCCCGGCGGGTGTGCCCCGACCCGGAGCAGGCTCCGGCGCGGGCCGCGCTGGCCTCGTCGCAGTTGCTCGGACTGGCCCTGACGCGCTACGTCCTGCGCTTTCCGCCCGCCGTGGCGCTGGCCCCCGAGGAGATCGTGGCGTGGCTGGCGCCCACGGTGCAGCGGTATCTGACCGCGCCCTACCCGGCGTAGGCCTCACCGGGAGTGGGCCTCACCGGGAGCAGGCCTCACCCGGCGGAGAAACACGTCGAGGGCGCGGACCTCGTCGACGTGCGGCGGATGCGCGTACGTAGGACGGGGTCGGCGCCCTCGGGAAAACCGGGGTACAGCCGGGGACAGCCGGGTCGGGCGGAAGCCCTGGTCAGGCCTTCGCCTTGGCCTTTGCCTTCGGCTGGCGGTCCGAGGAGCGGTCCAGGACCATCACGAGGCCCGCGATGACCGCGAACAGCACGAGCGGGGCCAAGACGAACTGGCCCAGCGTCTCCATGACGCTCAGGCCCTGGCCGGGGTCGTCGCCGTCGTCACGCGTGAGCGCGAGCGCGGGGGACGACATGAGCAGCATCATCAGCGTCGTACCGGCAGCCAGGGCGCCGGCGCGCAGGGCGTTCTTCTTGTCCACGGGGCCAAAAGTACCGAACCCCACGGGAGGCCGCGCGCCCGGGGTGCCGTATGCGACGTGGTCCGCGCGGCGCGCACGCCGGCCACCGTCGGACGGGCCGCCGTCAGGCGGGTCCGGCGCGCCCGGCCCGCAGCACCTCCGCCAGCGCCCGCACCCGTGCCGACCCGGCCAGTTCCTCCAGCGTCACCGCCTTGCCCTCCGCGTCCGCGATGGGCAGCCGCCAGTTCGGGTACTGGTCCCAGGTCCCCGGCAGGTTCTGCGGGCGGCGGTCGCCCACGCCGTCCGGGAGCCAGACGCCGACCATGCGGGCGGGGGTGCTCAGCAGGAAGCGGTGGACGGCCTGGATCTTCGCCTCCTCCTCCGATACGCAGTGTCCGCCGTGGGTGCCCCGCAGCAGCCCGAGCCGGGACAGCAGCTCCAGCCACTCACCGGTGTCCGCCGCGGCTTCGGCGCGCTCCTGCTCCAGGGGGCGGGTCAACAGGCCGAGGCCGTGGCGGAGTTCGACGTGGTCGCCGGTGAGGCGGGCGGCGGTGGACGGCAGGTCGTGGGTGGTCGCGGTGGCGAGGCAGTCGGACCGCCAGGCGTCCGGTGGCAGGGGGCGGCCGTCGCCGTCCCAGTCCCGTTCGAACCAGAGCACGGAGGTGCCGAGCACACCGCGCGAGCGCAGCGTCTCCCGCACGCCCGGCTCCACCGTGCCGAGGTCCTCCCCGATCACCAGCGCGCCGGCCCGGGAGGCCTCCAGCACCAGGATCGCGAGCATGGCCTCGGCGTCGTAGCGGACGTACGTGCCCTCCGTGGGCGGATGCCCCTGCGGCACCCACCACAGCCGGAACAGCCCCATCACATGGTCGATGCGCAGCGCGCCCGCGTACCGGAAGAGCGCTCTGAGGAGGCGGCGATACGGCTCGTAGCCCGACTCGGCGAGCCGGTCCGGGCGCCAGGGCGGCAGGCCCCAGTCCTGGCCGCGCGCGTTGAAGGCGTCCGGGGGTGCCCCGACCGACATCCCGGCCGCGAAGTACTCCTGCTGTGCCCAGGCGTCCGCGCCTGCGGGGTGCACGCCGACCGCCAGGTCGTGGACGATCCCGACCGGCATCCCCGCCTCCCGCGCGACCCGCTGGGCGGTGGTCAGCTGGGTGTCGGTGAGCCAGGCGAGCCGGCAGTGGAAGTCGACGCGGTCCATCAACTCGCCCCGCGCGCGGGCGGTTTCCGGCGACCGTGGGTCCCGTAGCCCAGCGGGCCACCGCTGCCAGTCCGAGCCGTGCGCCTCGGCCAGCGCACACCAGGTGGCGTGGTCCTCCAGCGCCCGGCCCTCCCGTGCGAGGAAGTCGACGTAGGCGGCCCGTCGCCCCGGCCCGAGCGGCACCTCGCGCACCAGTTCCAGCGCTTCTCGCTTGGCTTCCCAGACGGCGTCCCGGTCGATCAACTCCCCCTTCTCCAGCACCGCTTCCCGCAGCCGCCCGGCCCGCTCCAGCAGGGCGCGCACGCGCTCGCGGTCCTCGACGTACGCGAACTCGGGGACGTCCTCGACCCGCAGATGCACCGGGTCGGGGAAGCGGCGGGAGGAGGGGCGGTAGGGGGACGGGTCGGTGGGCGCTCCGGGTACAGCCGCGTGCAGCGGGTTGACCTGCACGAATCCGGCGCCGAGGGAGCGGCCGGCCCAGGCGGCCAGTTCGGCGAGGTCGCCGAGGTCGCCCATGCCCCAGGAGCGGCGGGACAGCAGGGAGTAGAGCTGGACGAGCAGGCCGTACGAGCGTCCGGTGGGGGTGGGCAGGCGGGGCGGGGCGACGACCAGGTGGCTGGTCGCCGTACGGCCGTCGGGGGTGGTGGCGGTCAGGCGGTGGACGCCGGGCGGGAGTTGGCGGGCGTCGTCGCGGGTCTCGCCCTGTTCGGTCTCGATGCGCAGCCGGGTGCCGGAGGGCAGGGCGTCGAGTGCCTCGGGTCCGGCGCCGCTCCAGCACACCAGCGTCGGCGGCAGCAGCCGCTCGCCCAGTTCGCGCTCGCGGGCGGCGAGCGCGGCGCCGACGGCATCGGGGGTGCTGGTGTCGATGCCGAGGGCGGTCAGGGCGAGGGTGAGGGCGGCGGCGGAGGCCGTGACCGTGCGGTCGGCGGACGGCTGGTAGGAGGTGGCGACGCCGTGCAGCTCGGCGAGGAGCGACAGGGCGTCGGAGGGGGGACCTTCGGGACCCGGCGGGTCCTCGGCAGGGGCTTCGGCCGACCGCTGTCCTGTCATCTACGGCCTCGTGGAGTACATGTCCAAGTCCATACCGGTGTCCATACCCAGGTCCGTGCCCATGTCCCAGCTCGCGGCCTCGCTCGTCAGCGGCGCGGCGTCGGAGAGCGGCGGCTCGCTGGTGAGGGGCTCGGCGTCGGGGAGGGGAGGTTCGCTGGTGAGGGGGGTCTCGAAGCAGGCGCCCTCGGCGCTGAAGACGCAGGCGTGCATCTCGGGCTCGATGGGCGCCTCAGGTTTGGACAGGGCCGATGCTGTGGCCACGGTGGGCCTCCTTGTCGAGTACGACGTGGGGTTACCGCCAGCCCTACCCAGTGGACGCGACGGCAGACGTACAGAGACGAACAACGTGCCTCTCCTCACATTCTGTTCCGCACATCCTGTCGCCCGGGGCGCTCCTGTCAGATCATTTTCCTGATCACTATTCACTCAGTACATGTACTCGGTTAATAATGATCGGCATGAGCACCCGCCACATCCTGTTGGGGCTGCTCGCCACGGGGCCGAGCCATGGCTACGACCTCAAGCGACGGCACGACGAACGCTTCCCGCAGGCCCGGCCGCTGGCCTACGGGCAGGTCTACACGACCTTGCAGCGGCTGGTCCGCGACGGACTCGCCGAAGTCGACGGCACCGACTCGGACGGCGGCCCGGAGCGGACCACGTACCGCTCGACGGAGGACGGGGCGCGCGAACTGGCCGAGTGGGCCGGGCAGATCGCGCCGCCCGCGCCGTTCGTGACGAACGAGATCTTCGCCAAGGTCGTCGTGTCGATCCTGTCCGGCGGCGACGCCGAGGCCTATCTGCGCGCCCAGCGCGCAGCCCACATGGCGCGGATGCGGGAGCTCACGGCGGTCAAGACCGCGCGGGGCACCGATCTCGCGACCGTGCTCTCGGCGGACTACGCCCTCAACCACCTCGACGCCGACCTCCGTTGGATGACGACCACGGCGGCCCGGCTCACCACCCTGACCGCGGAGGTCGACGCAGGATGAGCAACACAGAGGGAAGCACGGTGCCGCTGCTGGCGGCCCGTGACCTCGTCAAGGCGCACGGCAGGACCGAGGCCCTGCACGGCGCCTCCGTCGAGCTGCGGGAGGGCGAGATCCTCGCGGTCACCGGCGCCAGCGGCAGCGGGAAGTCCACGCTGCTGCACTGCCTCGCCGGCATCGTCCGCCCCGACACCGGCTCGGTGACGTACGCCGGGGAGCGGCTGGACCGGCTGCCGGAGAAGCGGCTGAGCGAGCTGCGGCGTACGGAGTTCGGCGTGGTCTTCCAGTTCGGGCAGCTGATACCCGAGCTGACCGCTCTGGACAACGCCGCCCTGCCGCTGCTGCTCGCGGGTGTCCGCCGGCAGGAGGCGCGCGAGCGGGCCGGCGAGTGGCTGGAGCGGTTCGGGGTGCGCGGGCAGGGTGAGCTGCGGCCCGGCGAGATGAGCGGCGGCCAGGCCCAGCGGGCGGCCCTGGCCCGGGCGCTGGTCACCGGCCCGAAGGTGGTCTTCGCCGACGAGCCGACCGGGGCGCTGGACTCGCTGGCGAGCGAGCAGGTGATGACGGCCCTGACGCACACGGCCCGCGAGTCGGGCACGGCCGTGCTGCTGATCACGCATGACGCCCAGGTGGCGGCGTACGCGGACCGCGAGGTGCGGCTGGCCGACGGGACCGTGGCGCCGCTGGAGGTGGCCGCGTGAGGGCCGATCTGCGGCTGGCGTGGCAGCTGACCCGGGGATCGGACCGGCGCGAGTGGTGGCGGGTCGGGCTCACCGCGGTCGGGGCGGCGCTCGCGACCGGGCTCGCGCTGGCGGGCGTCGCGCTGGCCTCGCTCGACGGCTATGTCGCCATGCCGTTCGCGGACGGCTTGCTGGACGATCCCCGCCAGCGCGCCGGGGTGGTCTTCAGCCTGGCGCTGCTGCTCATTCCGGTGCTCGGGTTCCTCGGCCAGACCGCGCGTATCGGCGCCGTCCACCGCGACCGGCGGCTCGCGGCGCTGCGACTGGCCGGGGCCACTCCGTGGCAGGTGCGGCGGATCGCGGGGCTGGAGGCGGGGCTCGCCTGTCTGCTGGGCTCGGCGCTCGCCACCGCGGTCGCGGTGCCGGTGCTGCTGTCCCTGTGGACCAGTCCGACCGCGCTCGCCTGGGCGGGGATGGCCCTGGTCGCACTGGCGGTACCGGCGCTGGGCGCGGCGACGGCCGCGCTGGCGTTGCGCCGGGTGGTGGCGTCACCGCTCGGCTGGGTGCGCCGGGTGCGGGCCGCCCGGCGTCCGGGGTGGGCGTTCCTGACGGCGGCCCTGCTGCTCGCCGCGTCGGCGGGGCTGGCCCTGCTGACCCCGTTGTTCGACAGGCCCCACGTCCTCTCCCCCGTTCCGTTGGCCGTCCTGGCCCTGACCCTGGTGGTCGGCGCCGCGGCGGTGCTGCTGACCGGCTGGTCCTCGGGCCTGCTGGGCCGCACCCTCGCCGCCCGGGCCCAGCGCCCGGCCCTGCTGATCGCGGCGGAACGGCTGCGCGACGACCCGTGGGCGGCGGCCCGCACCCACGCCGCGGTCCTGCTGGTGACGGTCATCGGCACCGGTTTCGTGGGAGTACGGCAGGTGCTGCTCGCCGAACTGCACGCCATGAGCCGCGTGGACCACCTCGGCATGGACATGGAGTTCTATACGACGGGCCTCGATCTGACGGCGGCCGCGATCCTCGTCGCCCTCGGGCTCGTCCTGTCCGCCCTCGCGGTCGGCACCGCCGAGTCCCTGGCCACCCGGCGCCGGGGTCTGGCGGCGCAGCACGCGGCCGGGGTGCCGCGCGGCGTACTGGCCAGGGCGCTGTTCCTGGAGACCGCGCTCCCGCTGGCCCCGGCGGTCGCGGTGGCGGGCGCCGGCGGAATGGCGATCGGCGCCTGGTACGCGTCGCTCACCCGGGAGTACGTGGTGCACGTCGTGCCGTACGTCTCCCTGCTGGCGCCCCTCGCGGTATACGCCTGCTGCCTGCTGGCGGCAGCCACCTCACTGCCGCTGCTGCACCGCTCGGTCCGCCCGGCGGAGCTGCGGTACGCGTGAGAGCCGTGCCGCGGCTCGCGTGAGAACGGCCGTGCGGTCACGCGACCGTCCGGCCCCGGGGGCACGGGGGACCCTCGGGGCCGGACGGTCGCGGGCCGCACGGTGCGCCGACCGGCGGCCTCAGGCCCGGAAGAGCGGCGGTCCGGGCGGGGCGGTCACCCATGAAACCCCGTGAGGACGGATGCCGGCGCAGCTTCCCGACTGCGCCGGCATGTGTGCCGTCGACCCCGCGTCACGCCGTGATCCCAACCCTCCGGACCGATCACGGCCCCGAGGAAACCGCAGGCACCCCCGCTCGACCGCCGGAGGTAGGACGCAGGTATGCGAAGGCCCGGACGTCAGGCGGAAATGCCGTCGATCCGGGCCATGGCGTCCTCCGCGCCGTACGGCACCAAGTACGGCAACCAGCGCGGGTCCCTGTGTCCGGTCCCGATGATGCGCCAGGCGAGACCGGTGGGTGGAGCGGGTTTGTGGCGCAGCCGCCAGCCGATCTCGAAGAGATGTCGGTCGGCCTTCACGTGGTTGCAGCGGCGGCACGACGCCACCACGTTGTCCCAGACGTGCTTGCCCCCGCGGCTGCGCGGAATGACATGGTCGACGCTGGTTGCGACGCCACCGCAGTACATGCACCGGCCCCCGTCGCGCGCGAAGAGCGCCCTGCGGGTAAGAGGAACGGGCCCCCGATAGGGAACCCGGACGAATCGCTTGAGCCGGACCACGCTGGGTGCGGGGACTGTGACGGTTGCGCTGTGCATGAAGGCGCCGGATTCCTCCAAGGAGACGGCCTTGTTCTCCAGGACGAGGACGAGCGCGCGGCGGAGCGGTACGACGCCGAGTGGCTCGTACGACGCGTTGAGGACCAGGACATGCGGCACGGATGCCTCCTTGGGCGTCGGCGGCGCGTGGCTCGCGCCGGGACGATCTGTAGTCAGTCTCCCCTCTTGCCTGGTGAAAGCGCCACCATGTCCCGGTAACGGGCTGGGAGTGTTTTCGACCACATCTGATTCATCCCCAGGACGACGAACTGTTCATCCCACCAGTTCATCCCCAGGAGGGCACGATTCCTCCCTCGAACATGGCGCCGATCCACACACGATGCCCCGATAGTGTGGTGAGCCTGCCCTGCCGGTGACCTTTTCGTGACCTTGACCGCCTGCCGGTGGGGCGGACCGCTGCACCTGGAGGTACCTGCCGTGTCCTTGCCCGCCGACCTGCTGGCCGCTGGTTCGACCCCGTCGCCAACCCCCTCGGAGACGACGACCCCGCCGGTGCCCTCGCTCCAGGACGCCCACGAGAGCGCGACCCAGGCCGCGAGCTGGGTCGAACAGAACTGGTCGACCTGGCTCGCGATCGGTCTCAAGGTCCTGCTGATCCTGGTGATCGCGGCGGTGCTGAGAGTGGCGATCCGACGGGCGATCACCAAGCTCATAGACCGGATGAACCGCACCGCGCAGGCGGTGGACGGCACGGCGATAGGCGGCCTCCTGGTCAACGTCGAGCGCCGCCGTCAGCGCTCCCAAGCGATCGGCTCGGTCCTGCGCTCGGTGGCCAGCTTCGTGATCATGGGCACGGCCGCCCTGATGGTCCTGTCGGCCTTCGACATCAACCTGGCCCCGCTGCTCGCCTCCGCCGGTGTCGCGGGCGTGGCCATCGGTTTCGGCGCCCGCAACCTGGTCACCGACTTCCTCTCCGGCGTCTTCATGATCCTGGAGGACCAGTACGGCGTCGGCGACTCGATCGACGCCGGCGTCGCCTCCGGCGAGGTCATCGAGGTCGGCCTGCGCGTGACGAAGCTGCGCGGCGACAACGGCGAGATCTGGTACGTCCGCAACGGCGAGGTCAAGCGCATCGGCAACCTCTCCCAGGGCTGGTCCACGGCCGGCGTCGACGTCACCGTCCGCTCCTCCGAGGACCTGGACAAGGTCAGGGCCACCATCGACGAGGTCGCCGAGAAGATGAGCAAGGAGGAGCCCTGGAACGAGCTCCTCTGGGGCCCGATCGAGGTCCTCGGCCTGGACAGCGTGCTGCTGGACTCGATGGTCGTACGGGTCTCGGCGAAGACGATGCCCGGCAAGTCCTTGACCGTCGAACGCGAACTGCGCTGGCGCGTCAAGCGTGCCTTCGACGCCGCTGACATCCCGATCGTCGGCCGCGCTCCCCTCACGGTGGACGGGGAGTCCGCGGCGGACCCGACAGCGGGCATGGCGGCCCCTTCGGCCTACGCCAACACCTCCTCGCCCCAGGCCCAGGCGGCGACACCGCTGGCGCCGCCCAGCGTGACGAAGTAGGCGAGGGCCGCGAACCCCGGCCGAACACCACTTACACAACCAACGGTTGTAGGGCTCTGCCCCTCGGTTGTTTGATCAGGACGTATCCCGCTGGCTTGGATGGCCTGGGTCTACGCGTGGTTGTGCAGGACGGGGCGGGCGGGGCGGTGGGCAGGTGGCGGGTGGCGGGCGGTCGTTGGGGCGGCGGTTCGGGTGGCTGTGGGCGGCGTACGCGGTCAGTACGTTCGGGACGCGGCTGGCGTTCGACGCGTTCCCGCTGATCGCGGTCCTCGTGCTGCACGCCGGGGCGACCGAGGTGGCGCTGCTGGCGGCCTCGGGGCTCGCGGTGGGGGCGGTGGTGGCGGTGCCGCTCGGGGCGTGGGTGGAGTTCCGCGAGAAACGGCCGGTGCTGGTCGCGGCGGATCTGATCCGGTGCGCGGCACTGCTGAGCATCCCCGTCGCGTTCGCCCTGGACGGGCTCGGCCTCGGTCAACTGCTGGTGGTGTCGGTGGTGGTCGCCGCGGCGGACATCACGTTCGGCGCGGCGAGCGGGGCGTATCTGAAGTCCCTCGTGCCGCCGGAGGACCTGCTCGTGGCGAACGGCCGTTTCGAGGCGACGACATGGACGGCCACGGCACTCGGCCCACCGCTCGGCGGAGTCGCGGTGGGCGTGTTCGGCCCGATGGCGACGGTACTGGCGGACGCGGTCAGCTATCTGCTGTCGGCGCTGGGGATCCGCGCGATCGACGGTAAGGAAAGGCAACAGACCGCAAGGACGCAGCCCGCCCCGGCCACCGCCCCCTCAGGCCTGCGGATGAGCGACCTCCCGGCAGGCTGGCGGCACATCCTCACCCACCCCACCCTGCGCCCCCTGTTCCTCAACACCCTCGCGGTCAACGCCCTGATCATGGCGCCGGCCCCGCTGCTCTCCGTCCTCATGCTCGGCCAACTCGGCTTCACCCCCTGGCAGTACGGTCTCGCCTTCGCCGTGCCGTGCCTGGGCGGCCTGCTGGGCTCACGCCTGTCCCGGCCCCTGGTCGCCCGTTACGGCAGGCGCCGTGTCCTGCTCACCACGGGCACCCTGCGCGCCTGCTGGCCCGTCGGCCTGGCCTTCGTCGGTCCGGGCACGTCCGGCCTGCTCCTGGTGATGGCCGTCGAGTTCGGCCTGATCACCTGCATGGGCGTCTTCACCCCGGCGCTGGCCACCACCCGCCTCGAACGGACCCCGCCGGACCGGACCACGCGCACCCTGTCGGCCTGGTCGATCACCAGCAGGACGACGACCGCGGCCGTGACGGCACTGTGGGGCCTGCTGGCGGCACTGACCGGCCCGCGCACCGCCATCGCCCTGGCCGGCGTCCTGCTGCTGGCGACCCCGCTGCTGCTCCCCCGCCACGAGAGGGCACCTCGGCACAGCGCCGCCGGGTAACGACCGCATTACTGGTGTAGACCACTCTTGACGCCACCTTCCGTTCGGGTCTACGTTCCTCGGCATCGAGATAGGAAACTTTCCTAACAGTGATCCTGGATGGACTTCCGTCGTAGATCGCTGAGAAGCTGGTCAGCCGAGAGGCAGGTGTCGATCCCATGGCAGGAACCGCCGGTACGCCGGGCACCCCGCGCGTCCTGCGCGCCATGAACGACCGTGCCGCCCTGGACCTCCTCCTGGAGCACGGGCCGCTGTCCCGCACGCGGATCGGCAAGCTCACCGGCCTGTCCAAGCCGACCGCCTCCCAGCTGCTGGCCCGCCTGGAGGCCGCCGGCCTCGTCCTGGCGACCGGCACCACGGAGGGCCGCCCCGGCCCGGGCGCCCAGCTGTACGAGGTCAATCCGACCGCCGCGTACGCAGCGGGGCTCGATGTCACCCCTGAACGCATCCTCGCCGCCGTAGCCGACGTCACGGGCCGCATGGTCGGGTCGTACGAACTGCCCACCCCCGGCAGACGCCCCGCCCAGCCCGTGCTCCGGCAGGTCACCGACGCCCTCGACGGCGCGGTGAAGGCGGCGGGCCTCGCCCGCGACGACGTCCACCGGCTCGTCATCGGCACTCCGGGCGCCTTCGACCCCAACACGGGCCGGCTGCGCTACGCCTCCCACCTCCCCGGCTGGCACACCCCCGCGCTGCTCGACGAGCTCGCCGCGGCCCTGCCGATGCCGGTCGAGTACGAGAACGACGTCAACCTCGTGGCGGTGGCCGAGCAGCGGCTCGGCGCGGCCCGCGGCCACGAGGACTTCGTGCTGCTGTGGAACGAGGGGGGCCTCGGCGCCGCCCTGGTCCTCGGCGGCCGGCTGCACCGCGGCTGGACCGGCGGCGCGGGCGAGGTGGGTTTCCTGCCGGTTCCCGGCACCCCGCTGGTCCGGCAGGTAACCAAAGCCAACAGTGGCGGCTACCAGGAGCTGGCCGGCTCCCAGGCGATCCCGCGGCTCGCACGCGAACTCGGCATGTCGAGCATCCCGTCGACGCCGTACGCCGAGGCCGCCGCCACCCTCGTCGAACGGGCCGCCACCGAGGACACCGTCCTGCACCGGCTGCTCCTCCAGACCTACGCGACCCGGCTGGCCACCGGTCTCGCCTCCCTGGTCTCCGTCCTCGACCCGGAACTGGTCGTCCTCAGCGGCGCCTCCCTCACGTCCGGCGGCGAGGTACTGCGCGCCCTCGTCCAGGACGAACTGGAGGAGCTGGCGGCGGCCCGCCCCCGGCTCGTCGTGGGCGACGTCCGTGAACACCCCGTACTGCGGGGCGCGTTGGAGAGCGCGCTCGCGACGACGCGCGACGAGGTCTTCGACACCGGCCGCTGACCGGCCCCCGACCTCCCGCCGTCCCCCGCCTCAACTGCTCAGCCAACCCCTCACTTCTCCGCCGCTCCCTTCCTCACCCACCCCGTCCCGCCCTTGGGAGACCTCGCTATGCCCGGAAAGTCCTGGAACGTCATACCCTCACGGTCCCGCAAGGCGGCCGCCGCCCTCGCCGCCTGCGCCTCCCTGGCCCTCCTCGCCACGGCCTGTACCGGCCAGTCCGAGTCCGCCGCCACCGACGACCCCCACGCGAAGACGACGATCACCTTCTGGCACGGCTGGAGCGCGCCCGCCGAGGTGAAGGCGGTCCAGGCGAACGTCGACGCGTTCGAGAAGGCCCACCCGAACATCACGGTGAAGGTCGTCGGCAACATCAACGACGACAAGCTCAACCAGGCGCTGCGCGCGGGCGGTTCGAACGGGCCGGACGTGGTGTCGTCGTTCTCGACCTCCAACATCGGCAAGTTCTGCTCCTCCGGCGCCTTCCTCGACCTGAAGCCGTTCATCGAGAAGTCCGAGCTGGACCTCGACAAGATCGTCCCGAAGCCGATGCTGGACTACACCCAGTTCGAGGGCACCCGCTGCGCCCTGCCGCTGCTGGGCGACGCCTACGGCCTCTACTACAACAAGGACGCCTTCGAGGAGGCGGGCATCAAGTCCCCGCCGAAGACCTGGTCGGAGTTCGCGAAGGACGCCAAGAAGCTGACCGTCAGCAAGGGTGACAGTTACCGGCAGCTCGGCTTCATGCCGACGTACCACGGCTACGAGACCGTCGTGGACCACTACATGTCCCAGTGGGACCACGCCTACTTCGACCAGGCCGGCAAGTCCAACATCGCCAAGGACCCGGCCTTCGCCGAGATGTTCACGTACCAGAAGAAGCTGATCGACGACCTCGGCGGCTTCACGAAGGTGGAGAAGTACCGCAACACCTTCGGTGACGAGTGGGGCGCCAAGCACCCGTTCCAGACCGGCCAGGTGGCCATGCAGCTCGACGGCGAGTGGCGCCTGGGCATGGCCCGGCAGGCCGGTGTCGACTTCGAGATCGGCACCGCTCCGATGCCCGTGGCCGACGACGAGGTGGACGAGTACGGCAAGGGCTTCCTCTCCGGCACGATCATCGGCATCGCCCCGCGGAGCGAGAAGCAGAACGCCGCCTGGGAACTGGTGAAGTACCTGACCACCGACACCGAGGCCGTCGTCTCCTTCGCCAACGCCATCCACAACGTTCCTTCCACCTTCGCGGCCCTGAAGTCGCCGGACCTGAAGGTGGACGAGGGCTTCCAGACGTTCCTGGACATCGCCCAGAACCCGCACTCGAACACGCCGCCGGCCTCCGTCAACGGCTCGACGTACCAGACGACGCTCCAGGACTTCGGCTACCAGTACGAGTCCGGCAAGGTGAAGGACCTGAAGGCGGGCCTGGAGAAGACCGCCGCGCAGATCGACACCGACATCGAGCAGGCGAAGTAGCGCCCGGATGTCCACGCACACTCTCCGCGCGAAGCGCCGCAGGTCGGCGCTTCGAACGGTGGCCTTCCTGTCACCGTGGCTCATCGGTTTCGGCGTCTTCTTCGCCTACCCCCTGGCCTCCACCGTGTACTTCTCCCTGATGAAGTACGACGGCTTCGGCACCCCGGTCTTCCGTGGCCTGGGCAACTGGTCCTACGTCTTCAACGACTACCCGCTGTTCTGGCCGGCCCTGCGCAACACGCTCTGGCTCGTCCTGGTGATGGTGACCTGCCGAGTCGTCTTCGGCCTCGGCATCGGCCTGCTGATCACCAGGATCAAGACGGGCACGGGTGTCTTCCGCACCCTCTTCTACCTGCCGTACCTGGCCCCGCCGGTGGCCGCCACCCTGGCCTTCGTCTTCCTCCTCAACCCCGGCACCGGCCCGGTCAACTCGGTCCTCGACGGCCTGGGCCTGCCGACCCCCGGCTGGTTCACGGACCCCACCTGGTCCAAGCCGGCCCTCACCGCACTCGCGCTGTGGGGCGTCGGCGACCTCATGGTCATCTTCATGGCCGCGCTGCTCGACGTACCGAAGGAGCAGTACGAGGCGGCGGAGCTGGACGGCACGTCGGCCTGGCAGCGGTTCCGCTTCGTGACGCTCCCGAACATCTCCCCCATCGTGATGTTCGCCGTCGTCACGGGCGTGATCCAGACGATGCAGTACTACACACAGCCCCTGGTGGCCGGAAAGGTCGCCTCCGGCATCATCGGCGGCTCCGGCCAGCAGTTCGAGCCCGGCTACCCCGACAAGTCGACCCTGACCCTCCCCCAACTCGTCTACAACCTCGGCTTCCAGCGCTTCGACTACGGCTCGGCCTGTGTGGTCGCGCTCGTACTCTTCGCCCTCGCCATGGCGTTCACCGCGCTGCTGATGCGGCGCCGGGGCGGACTCATCCAGGCAGGTGACTGACCATGACCCAAGTGCTGGACAAACCAGTTCAGTTGGCAAACCCAACAGTCGCCGAACGCACGGCCCGTCGCAGGGCCCTCCTGGAATGGATAGCGATCCACTCGCTCGGCGTCGCGGCCGCCCTCTTCTTCACCCTGCCGTTCGTGTTCGTCGTCCTGACCTCGCTGATGAGCGACCAGCAAACGCTCACCCGCGACCTGGTCCCGGACACCTGGCAGTGGAGCAACTACACCAGGGTCTTCGACACCCCCGGCTTCCTGACCTGGTGGAAGAACACCCTGATCTACGCGGGACTGGGCACCCTCCTCACCGTGGCGTCCTCCGTCCCCGTGGCCTACGCCCTCGCCAAGTTCCGCTTCCGCGGCCGGAACCTCTCCCTGATGCTGGTCATCTCGATGATGATGCTGCCGCCGCAGGTCGTCATCATCCCGATGTACCTGTTCTGGGCGAAGCAACTGGACCTCTCGGGAACCCTCTGGCCCCTGATCATCCCGATGGCGTTCGGAGACGCGTTCTCGATCTTCCTCCTGCGCCAGTTCCTGACGACGATCCCGAACGAGTACCTGGACGCGGCAAGGGTGGACGGCTGCGGCGAATTCCGCACCCTCGTCCGAGTGGTCCTCCCCATGGCGAAACCGGGCATAGCCGCAGTGGCCCTCTTCCAGTTCTTCTACGCGTGGAACGACTACTTCGGCCCCCAGATCTACGCGTCCGAGAACCCGGGCGCCTGGACGCTGTCCTACGGCCTGGAGTCGTTCAAGGGCGCACACCACACCGACTGGAACCTCACCATGGCCGCGACGGTCCTCGTGATGGCCCCCGTGATCCTCGTGTTCTTCTTCGCCCAGAAGGCGTTCGTAGAGGGCGTCACGCTCACCGGAGTAAAGGGTTGAACCGCATATGAAACTCACCGTGGTCGGCGGAGGCTCGACCTACACCCCCGAACTCATCGACGGCTTCGCCCGCCTGCGCGACACCCTGCCGATAGAGGAACTGGTCCTCATGGACCCGGCGACGGACCGTCTGGAACTGGTAGGCGCCCTGGCCCGCCGCATCTTCGCCCGCCAGGCCCACAACGGCACGATCACCACCACAACAGACCTGGACGCGGCGGTCGAGGGCGCCGACGCGGTCCTCCTCCAACTCCGGGTGGGCGGCCAGGCGGCCCGCGAACAGGACGAGACCTGGCCCCTGGACTGCGGCTGCGTCGGCCAGGAGACCACGGGCGCGGGCGGCCTGGCGAAGGCCCTGCGTACCGTCCCCGTCGTCCTCGACATCGCGGACCGCGTCCGCCGCACCAACCCCACCGCCTGGATCATCGACTTCACCAACCCGGTCGGCATCGTCACCCGCGCCCTGCTCCAGGAGGGCCACAGGGCGGTGGGCCTGTGCAACGTGGCGATCGGCTTCCAGCGGAAGTTCGCAGGACTGCTCGACCTGCCGCCCGCCCAGATCCACCTGGACCACGTGGGTCTCAACCACCTCACCTGGGAGACCGGGGTACGCCTGGGCGGCCCCGACGGCGAGAACGTCCTGCCCGAACTCCTCTCCCACCACGGCGAAAAGATCGCAGCGGACCTGCACCTCCCCACCACCCTCCTGGACCGCCTGGCGGTGGTCCCGTCGTACTACCTGCGCTACTACTACGCACACGACGAAGTGGTACGGGAACTCCGCACGAAGCCCTCCCGGGCCGCGGAAGTCGCCGAAATGGAACGCCAGTTGCTGGCCCTCTACGCCGACCCGGCCCTGGACGAGAAGCCGGACCTGCTGGCCAAACGAGGCGGCGCCTACTACTCGGAGGCGGCCGTGGACCTTGCGGCGGCCCTGCTGAACGGCGGGGGCAGCCCGTACCAGGTGGTGAACACCCACAACAACGGCACGCTCCCCTTCCTCCCCGACGACGCGGTGATCGAAGTACAGGCGGCAGTGGGCGAGAAGGGCCCGAAGCCCCTCCCCGTCGCCCCCGTGGACCCCCTCTACGCGGGCCTCATGGCCCAGGTGACGGCGTACGAGGACCTGGCGCTGCGAGCGGCCCTGCACGGCGGTCGCGACCGGGTCTTCAAGGCCCTCCTGTCCCACCCGCTGATCGGCCAGTACGAGTACGCCGAGACCCTCACCGACCGACTGATCGCACACAACCGGGAGCACCTCGCGTGGGCATGACCGCATGTGTCCTCGCCGTCGACGCGGGCAACAGCAAGACCGATGTGGCGGTGGTGGCGGCCGACGGCACCGTCCTGGCCACCGCCCGCGGCGGCGGGTTCCGGCCACCGACGGTAGGGGTGGAACGGGCGGTCGACGGCCTCGCCGACACGGTGCGGGAGGCCTTCGCGGCAGCGGGCGTGACGTCGGCCGACCACGTCTCCGCCTGCCTGGCCAACGCCGACTTCCCCGTGGAGGAGGAACAGCTGGCGGCGGCACTGCACGCACGCGCGTGGGGCGCGACCGTAGAGGTCCGCAACGACACCTTCGCGATCCTCCGGGCGGGCGTCACCGAACCCCGCGGGGTCGCCGTCGTCTGCGGAGCCGGCATCAACTGCGTCGGCATGCGCCCCGACGGCCGTACGGCCCGCTTCCCCGCGCTCGGCCGTATCTCCGGCGACTGGGGTGGTGGCTGGGGCCTGGCGGAGGAGGCCCTGTGGCACGCGGCCCGCGCGGAGGACGGCCGCGGAGTCCCGACCGCCCTGGCGCACTCCCTGCCCGCGCACTTCGGTCTCCCCACCATGTACGCCCTGATCGAGGCCCTGCACCTCGGACACATCCCGACCGCCCGTCGCCACGAGCTGACCCCGGTCCTCTTCACCACGGCGGCCTCCGGTGACGCCGTCGCCCGTGGCCTCGTCGACCGGCTGGCCGACGAAGTGGTCACCATGGCGACGGTCGCCCTGACCCGACTGGACCTCCTCACGGAGGAGGCGCCTGTTCTGCTGGGCGGAAGCGTGCTGGCGGCCCGGCACCCCCAACTGATCGACGGCATCCGCGAACGGCTCACCTCCCGCGCCCCCAAGGCCGTACCGGATGTGGTCACGGCGAGTCCTGTGCTGGGTGCGGCCCTCCTCGGCCTGGACGCGGTGGAGGCCCCGCCCCGAGCCCACGCCCGCCTCCGCCAACACTTCACCCCCTGACCAGCCTTCCTTCGCCCCCGCCGCCCCTACCCGTCCCATCCCCAGGGGCGCCGCCCCTTCGACCCCGCCAGGGGGCTGCGCCCCCTGGACCCCCATCGGCCTGAACGGCCTCGTCCTCAAACGCCGGACGGGCTGGGGGTACCCGAGCCGCCGCAGGCATCCCGTCCCCGAACATGGAACCGAACAGATTCCCCCGGCGTATTCATGGGCAGGGGGCTCCTGCACAGCGCGTTCTGCGATCCGAGCAAGAACCGGCGAAGCCCGGTGCGGATGTCAGTCCCGGGAGCGATACTTGCGGCGACGGATGACCATGGGGGAGGTCAGCAGTGACACAGACGCCGAAGACCAGCGTGCCCACCATGCCATCCGTACCACCCCAGCCCACACCGGCGCCACCACCCGCACCTCCCGCCAACACCCGCCCCTCACCTCCCCCCACGGCCCCCCGCCGCACCGCCTTCGCCGAGGGGTTCGACCAGCTCCGCGCGGCCGCCACCACCGAACCCGGCCGCCTCCGCATCATCGGCGCCCTCCTCGCCGCCCTGGTCGTCGCGTTCGGCGCCGTGACCGCATGGCAGATGACCGACAGGTCCTCCGCCGCGAACGACGTCGTCAACCGCAGCCAGCCCCTCAGTTCCGACGCGGCCGACATCTACCGCTCCCTCGCCGACGCCAACACCGCGGCAGCCAGCGGTTACCTGGCCGGCCTCCAGGAAAAGCCCGCCATGCGCGAGGGCTACGAGAACGACATCCGCACCGCCGCCGAAAAGCTCGTCAAGGCCGCCGCCAACTCCGAACCGGGCTCCACCTCGGCCCACACGATCGCCGATCTGAGCAGACTGCTCCCGGAGTACAAGGGCCTGGTCGAGACGGCCAGGGCCAACAACCGCCAGGGCTACCCCGTCGGCGGCGCCTACCTCCGCGCGGCCAACGAGATGATGCAGCAGAACATGCTGCCCAAGGCCGAGAAGCTCTACCAGACGGAGAACCAGCGCCTGCGCGACGACTACGCGGACGCGAAGTCCTTCCCCTGGGCAGCCGCAGGCCTCGGCGTCGTCGCCCTGGCCGCCCTCGCCTGGGCCCAGCACCGCAACTACCGGCGTACGAACAGGGTCCTGAACCACGGCCTGGTCACCGCCACGGCGACCTCCGTAGTGGTCCTGCTCTGGCTCACCGTCTCCCACACCGTCGCGCGCGCGAGCCTGAACGACTCCTACGACCACGGCGTCCGCTCCCTGGACGTACTGCACCAGGCCCGCATCGCCTCGCTCACCGCCCGCAGCGACGAGAACCTGACGCTGGTCCGTCGCGGCGCGGACACCAAGTCGCTCGCCGACGGCAGGGTCGTGGACGCGTACGAACTGGGCTACGACCAGCAGATCGACCAGCTCGGCAAGGCACTGAACCAAGCCGAGGACCTCGCGGACGACTCGGCGGGCAAGAAGCCCGTACAGGACGCGAACGGCTTCATGAAGGTCTGGAAGGACCGCCACGGCATCGCCCGCGACGACAACAACTCCGGCAACTACCAGGCGGCCCGGGACCGAGTGATCGGCGCCGCGAAGGAGCCGACGAGCGTGTGCTTCGACAACGTCGACAAGGCGCTGGCGACCGCGCTGACGCATGAGCGCAACGAGTTCGAGCAGGCGGCGAACGACGGCCGTGGCTCGCTGACCGGCCTCCCGACCGGCGCCGCGGTCCTCGCGGTCCTGGGCGCGGCCGGCGCGGTCCTGGGCATCGGCCGCAGGCTGTCGGAGTACCGGTGAGAGGGGGCGAGACGATGAACGCACGCAAGACCAGGAACCCACGCGGACGACTCGACGCAAGCCCGCACTCGGCCCACGCCCGCAGCCGTGCCGGCACCGACCCGCACGCCCGCCCCCACACCGCGCCCGCCCCCTGGCACCGCCTCCGCACAACCCTCCGCGGCTGGGGCGGAGTCGGCGCGATGGCGACCGTGTGCGCCCTGGCGCTCACCGTCGCCCTGCTCCTCCCCCTCACCCAGCCGCGGAGCGAAGACACCGGCACGGCCACCGCGGGCCAGGGCATGACCCGGGTCGCCCAGGCGAAGGCGGCGGACTGCGAGAACCCCCAGGACCAGAGCCTCGCCCCGTCCGGCGGCAGCGGCGGCACCCCGGCCGTCGACGCCATCAAGGCCCGCAAGGACCGCCGTCTGATCGTCGGCGTCGACACCAACAGCTACCGCTGGGGCTACCTCGACCCGAACAACCCCTCCGGTGAGCTGGAGGGTTTCGACATCGACCTGGTCCACCGCATCGCCGAGGACATACTCGGCGACCGCGACGCGGTGCAGTTCAAGGCGATCCCGACCAGCCGCCGTATCGAGGCGGTCCAGCAGGGTGAGGTCGACATGGTGGTCCGCACCATGACGATCAGCTGCAGCCGTATCAAGGATGTCGCCTTCTCCGCCCCGTACTTCGTCACCGGCCAGCAGATCCTGGCGCCGAAGATGTCGGCGATCACCGGCTACGACAAGTCCCTCGCCGGCAAGAAGGTCTGCTCGGCGCAGGGCTCCACGGCGTACGAGAACCTCGAAGAGGGCAGGAAGAACGGCGACCTCCCGGACTCCACCGACATCAGGACCACCGTCCCCAACCAGCTCGACTGCCTGGTGAAGTTGCAGCTCGGTGAGGTCGACGCGGTCGTGACGGACGGCGCCCTGGCCGCCAGCCAGGCCGCGCAGGACCCGGCGGTGGAACTGAAGGGCGGTCTGTTCACGGACGAGTACTACGGCGTGGCGATGAAGCGGGGCTCCGACGATCTGGTACGCCAGGTCAACCGGACCCTGGAGGACTACATCGAGGACGGCGGTTGGAAGGCGTCGTACGAGAAGTGGCTGCACCCGACGATGGACCAGGGCGACAAGGAGTCGGCGTCGGCCACCCCTCCCGAGGCCCGCTACAAGTGACCGACCGTCAACTGGCAGAACACGACTGAGCGAGAGGTGATCGATGGGCGTCACGGACCCCGCCGGGCCGGTGATGGACCGGGACGAGGTGGACCGTGCGCTGGCGCGGCTCGGCCAGGAGCACGAGGCGATCGAGACCTCGCTCCTCGCCCTGCAGGACCACGCGGGCCGCAGACTCCTCGAAGGCGCCGAGCTCACGGGCATCACCAAGGAGCGCTGGACGACCGCGGAGGCGTCGATCACGCTGCTGTGGGCGTACTTCGACGCGTACACGGACGCGTTGCGCTCGGCCCGCGAGATCCGCTCGCGCCGCCGCTGGTCCAGCCGCGAAGACCTGGTGGAGCTGACGGAGCTGCTGCGCGGCGAGTCGGTGACCGTCGCGGGCTCGGCGACCGCGACGGCGAACGCGCCGACGCTGCACGGCGGTTCGGGCAAGCTCAGTGAACAGTTCACGCTGGTCACGCTGGTGGACCGGATGAACGAGCTGTACGCGACGTCGCTGGACATGGTCGTCGCCGCCGACGCGGTCTGGTCCGCGCTGCCGGCCCGTATCGATCTACTCGCCGCCGAACTCCAGCGCACCCGCCGCCTCGCGCACTCCGTCGGCGTACGCCCCGGCGAGCACCCGGCGGGCGACGACCTGGAGCGCATCACGCGCACGCTCACCAACCTGCGCTCCGAGGTGGTGTCCGACCCGCTCGCGTACTGGGTTCCCACCCAGGGGAGTTCGGCGCCGGGCGGCGGCCGGCCGGACACCACGGTGTACGACCGTGAGGCGCGCGCGCTGGAGGACGTGCGCCGTGAGATCGACGCGGTGTTGACGGTCCGTCAGGACGCCGAGCAGCGGCTGGTCAAGCTGCGGGACGTGCTGTCCCGCGCGGACCGTACGCTCGCCGAGGCCCGCACCGCGCGCGGCGAGGTGCTGGCGAAGATCGCCGCCACGGAGGTGCCGGTCGTCAGCGGCCCGCCGACCGTGCTGCAGGAGCAGCTGGCGACGGCCGCCGAGTACCGCAGACACGCCCAGTGGCACCGCCTGTCCCCGCTCCTGGAGTCCCTGGAGCAGAAGGCGGAGGACGAACTGCTGCGCGCCCGCGAGTCGTTGACCGCGGTCACCGCGCCCCTGGCGGTCCGCGCCGAGCTGCGCGGCCGCCTCGACGCGTACAAGGCGAAGGTGGCCCGGCACGGCCTCGCGGAGGACCCGTTCCTCATCGAGCGGTACGACGCGGCCCGGCGCATGCTGTGGAGCGCGCCCTGCGACCTGCGCGTCGCCGAACAGGCGGTCCTGCGCTACCAGCAGGCGGCCGCCGAACTGCTCGGCGGCCCGCGCGTCCCGGCGCCGCGCGAGCCCGAGGACCGTGGGGGGCGGGGGACATGAGGCTCAGGGGGGAGTCGTCGTCATGAGTCAGGCAGAGCAGAGCTGTCAGCGGCCGGACTGCGGCGGGGCGTACGAGGACGTGGGCGGCGGCGAGCTGTACTGCGACACCTGCGGTCTGGCCCCGGTCGTCTCGGCGACCGGCATGGTCGGCTCGCCGCCCACCGGCGTGACGAGCGGCGGCAAGGGCTCACGCGGCTCGGCGGGCAGCGGCAGCTCCCGCTCGACCAGCCGCGGCAGTTCGCGTACGTCGTCGCAGTCGTCGAAGTCCCGGCGCTCGGTGTCGGGACGGCTGTCCCGCGCGCTGTCGGGCCGTTCCACGGGCCGCTCGGTGTCGGTGCGCAGCTCGGGCTCGACGGCGGGTTCCAGCGGCCGCGGCCGGCTCGGCGTCGGTCTGGTCCAGGTCCCGGACGTGCCGCGCCCCGAGCCGCGCGGGATGGTGCTGGAGAACCCGGAGGTCCCCGAGCGCAAGCGGTTCTGCTCCCGCTCGGACTGCGGCGCGCCCGTCGGCCGGGCGCGCGGCGAGCGTCCGGGCCGTACGGAGGGCTTCTGCACCAAGTGCGGCCACCCGTATTCGTTCGTCCCGAAGCTAAAGACGGGCGACATCGTGCACGGCCAGTACGAGGTCGTGGGCTGTCTGGCGCACGGCGGGCTCGGCTGGGTCTATCTCGCCGTGGACCGCGCGGTCTCCGACCGCTGGGTGGTGCTCAAGGGCCTGCTGGACACCGGTGACCAGGACGCGATGGCGGCGGCGATCTCCGAGCGGCGCTTCCTCGCGGAGATCGAGCACGCCAACATCGTGCGGATCTACAACTTCGTCGAGCACCTCGACCAGCGCACCGGCTCCCTCGACGGCTACATCGTCATGGAGTACGTCGGCGGCAAGTCGCTCAAGGAAATCGCCAACGGCCGCCGTACGCCCACCGGGAAGCGCGACCCGCTGCCGGTGGAGCAGGCGTGCGCGTACGGCATCGAGGCGCTGGAGGCCCTCGGCCATCTGCACAGCCGCAACCTGCTGTACTGCGACTTCAAGGTCGACAACGCCATCCAGACCGAGGACCAGCTCAAGCTGATCGACATGGGCGCGGTGCGCAGGATGGACGACGAGGAGTCGGCCATCTACGGCACGGTGGGCTACCAGGCGCCGGAGGTCGCCGACGTCGGCCCGTCGGTGGCGTCCGACCTCTACACCGTCGCCCGCACCCTCGCCGTCCTGACCTTCGACTTCCAGGGCTACACGAACGTCTACGTCGACTCGCTCCCCGATCCGGACAACATCGAGGTCTTCCGCCAGTACGAGTCGTTCTACCGTCTCCTGGTCCGCGCCACCGACCCGGACCCGGCCCGCCGCTTCGCCTCCGCCCAGGAGATGACGGAGCAGCTGACGGGCGTACTGCGCGAGGTCGTGTCCCTGCAGACGGGGCGCGCGCGGCCGTCGCTGTCGACGTTGTTCGGGCCCGAAGTGCGGGTCACGGACACGGAGTTGTTCCCGAAGCTGGACGGGGAGGTGTCCCGGCTCGGCGCGCGGGTCGTCCGGCCCGGGAGGAAGCCCGCCGCCCTCGCCTCGGCCGCCGCTCCCTCCTCCGCCTCGCCCGCCTCCCCTGCCTCGCCCGCCATCACCGCCGGCCCGCCTCCCGCTGCCGCCCCGGCCGCCGCCGCCCCGGCCACCGCCGCGGGCCTCGTGAAGCTCGCCCAGGCCCCCGCCGCAGCCCTCGCCCTCCCGGTTCCGCGGGTCGACCCCTCCGACCCCAACGCGGGTTTCCTCGCGGGTCTGATGACCACCGCACCGGCCGAGCTGCTCGGCGCCCTCGCCGCGGCACCGGCGCCGTCGACCGAGACACGGCTGCGGCAGGTGCGGGGCTGGCTGGAGAACGGCGACACGGGCACCGCGCACGAGGCGCTGCTGAAGCTGGAGGACGAGCGCTCGGACGACTGGCGGGTCGTCTGGTACCGCGGTGTGGCCGCGCTCGTCACCGGCGACCACGAGGGCGCCGCGCTCGCCTTCGACGCGATCTACGACGCCTTCCCGGGCGAGCCCGCCCCCAAGCTGGCCCTCGGCCTGTGCGCGGAGGTGCTGGGGCAGTTGGACAACGCCGCCGAGTACTACCGTCTCGTGTGGTCCACCGACCCCAGCTATGTGAGCACCGCCTTCGGGCTCGCCCGCGTCCAGCTCGCGACCGGCGACCGAGGCGGCGCCGTACGGACCCTGGAGTCCGTTCCGGAGAGCTCGATTCACTACACGGCCGCCCGCGTCGCGGCCGTCCGCGCCCGGCTGCGTGGACGCACGGCGGCCGCCGCTGACGTACCGTTCCTGGACGACCTGACCGCCGCCGCGGGTCAGGTCGAGGCGCTGGACGCGTACGGTCTGGACCCGGCGCGCCGGGAGCAGTTGTCGGCGGAAGTCCTCGGTTGCGCGTTGGACTGGATACTCTCCGGTGGCCAGGGTTCCGCCCCTCCCCCAGCCGCCGGAGGACGGACGCTGCTCGGCAGCGGCCTGGACGAGCGGGGACTGCGTTTCGGTCTGGAGCGCTCGTACCGCACGCTGGCCCGGCTGGCTCGGGGCGGCGAGGAGAGGATCGACCTGGTGGAACGTGCCAACCGTTACCGCCCCCGGACGTGGGTGTAGTTGATGTCGCAGATGCCCCAGTTGTCCGCCTGCCCGAGCTGCGAATGGCCGCTCGAGTCGGGTGACCGTTTCTGCGGTGCGTGCGGATACGACCTGTCCGCCGTGCCCGTACGGCCGGACGACAACCCGACCATCGCCATGAACGGCTCGTCGGCGCCCCCCGGCGTGCCCGCCATGGGCTGGCCCGTCGCCCCCGCGCGGGACGGCGCAGGCGGCCACGACCTGCCCCCGGGCACCCCGCCGCCCCCGCAGTCACCGCCGCCCACGGCACCGGTGCCTCCGGCGGCGGGCGGCCCGGACGGACCGCCCGGCCCCCGGACGTCCCCCGACCCGACCGGCTTCCCGGTATCCCCAGCCTCCCCGGCCTCCCCGGCCTCCGGCGTCCGTTTCGACCGTCCGCCGCAGTCCGACGCGTACGCGCTGCCGGACGAGTTCACCCTCCAGGCGCCCGACCCGCGCGTGGCCCCCGCCGCCCCGCCGACCCCGCCGGAGGGCACCACGGTGTGCGTGGCGTGCCGTGCGGGCCGTGTCGACCACGACGGGTACTGCGAGAACTGCGGGCACGCGCAGCCGCGCGAGCGCGACCACATGGAGCAGGACGCCGGTCCGGTCGCCGCCGTCAGCGACCGCGGCCTGCGCCACCACCGCAACGAGGACGCGTTCGCCGTCGGCTGCTCCACGCTGCCCGACGGCCGTCCCGCGGTCCTGGCGGTCGTCTGCGACGGCGTGTCCTCGGCGACCCGCCCCGACGACGCCTCGATGGCCGCCTCGCGGGCCGCGAGCGAGTCGCTGCTGGCCGCCCTGCCGCGCGGCGCGCACCCGCAGCAGGCCATGCACGACGCGATCATCGCCGCCTCGAACGCGGTCAACGCGCTGGCGGCCGAACCGGCCACGGCCCGCGAGCAGGGCCCTCATCAGAACGCCCCGGCCTGCACGTTCGTCGGCGCCGTCGTCACCGCGGGCCTGCTGGTCGTCGGCTGGGTCGGCGACAGCCGCGCCTACTGGGTGCCGGTGGACCGCAGCACTCCCCCGGCCCGGCTCACCGAGGACGACTCCTGGGCGGCGCAGATGGTCGCCGCGGGCCTGATGAACGAGGCCGAGGCGTACGCCGACGAGCGCGCCCACGCCATCACGGGCTGGCTCGGCGCCGACGCCTACGAACTGGAGCCGCACACCGCGTCCTTCAAGCCGGACCGCCCGGGTGTGGTCGTGGTGTGCACGGACGGGCTGTGGAACTACGCGGAGGCGGCCGAGGACATGGCCGACGTCGTGCCGCTCGACGCCGCCGCACGCCCCCTGCACAGCGCGCAGGTCCTCGTCGGTCACGCGCTCGACGGCGGGGGCCACGACAACGTAACAGTGGCCGTCCTGCCGTTCCCGGCGCCGCCGATGGGGGCAGGATCGGCCTGAGGCCGCATCGCGGGGACGGCCTCAGCGGACCGGAGGGGACCGGTCCGTCGACAGCCATTGCCCCACCACGGGGTGCTTTAGGGGGATTTGAGAACGCATGGCCAATTTCTCGAAACCAAGCGTGCCGCAGTTCTCGGTGGACGTGTACCAGAACGAGTACCTGCCGGAGGGCGGGCGCGAGGTCAACGCGATCGTCACGGTGACCTCGACCGGCGGCGGCACGATCGGCGGCGCGGTCGCCGCACCCCATCTGTACGCGCCTGGCGGGGGCCCGTCCGCGGCCGTGGCGATCATGGTCGACTGCTCGGGCTCGATGGACTACCCGCCGACCAAGATGCGCAACGCCCGCGACGCCACGGCCGCCGCGATCGACACCCTGCGCGACGGTGTCCACTTCGCGGTGGTCGGCGGGACGCACGTGGCCAAGGAGGTCTACCCGGGCGGCGGCCGCCTGGCCGTGGCCGACGCCACCACCCGCGACCAGGCCAAACAGGCGCTGCGCCGGCTCAGCGCAGGCGGCGGTACGGCCATCGGCACCTGGCTGCGGCTCGCCGACCGCCTGCTGTCCTCGGACGACGTCGCGATCCGGCACGGCATCCTGCTCACCGACGGCCGCAACGAGCACGAGTCACCGGAGGACCTCAGGGCCGCGCTGGACGCCTGTGCCGGACGGTTCACCTGTGACGCACGCGGCGTGGGTACCGACTGGGAAGTGAAAGAAGTCACAGCCATCGCCTCCGCCCTGCTCGGCAGCGCCGACATCGTCGCCGACCCGGCCGGTCTCGCCGCCGACTTCACGCAGATGATGGAGACGGCGATGGGCAAGGAGGTCGCGGACGTCGCCCTGCGGGTGTGGACGCCGGTAGGGACCACCATCAAGTTCGTCAAGCAGGTCGCGCCCACGGTCGAGGAGCTGACCGACCGCCGCACCGAGGCCGGCCCGCGCGCCGGGGACTACCCCACCGGCTCCTGGGGGGACGAGTCCCGTGACTACCACGTCTGCGTCGAGGTCCCGGCCGCGCACCTGGGCCAGGAGATGCTCGCCGCCCGGGTCTCCCTGGTCGTCCCGCAGCCCGACGGCACCGCCCGGAACCTCGGCGCGCAGGGTCTCGTACGGGCCGTATGGACCGACGACATGGTCGCCTCGACCTCGATCAACCCTCAGGTCGCCCACTACACCGGCCAGGCCGAACTGGCACAAGCCATCCAACAAGGCCTCGATCTTCGCAAGTCAGGCGATATCGATGGAGCAACGGCCAAACTGGGCCGCGCGGTTCAGCTCGCCAGCGCCTCCGGAAACGCGGATACGGCGAAACTCCTTGCGAAGGTGGTGGACGTGGTCGATGCCGCGACGGGTACTGTGCGACTGAAGGCGAAGGTCGCGGAGGCCGACGAGATGACTCTCGAGACACGGTCGACAAAGACTGTTCGTGTAAAGAAGTGACCGAGTAATGCCTTAGTAGTGCCCTAGCAGGACCCTGAAAAGCAGCGAGCCTGACCCCTTGGGGTTGGAGAAATCCGGTCGAAGCGACCGGAAAGGAGAGGGGGAAGCGCCGACATGCCGACCTGCCCGAACGGACACCAGTCGGGTTCCGACGACTGGTGCGAGGTCTGCGGTCACCGCATGGCCGGTGCCGTTCCTCCGCCCCCTCCACCGCCGCCCCCGCCCGGCGGCGGCTACGGCTTCCCGCCGCCCGGCGGCCCCGGTCCGGGTCCCGGCCCCGCCGGTCCGTTCGGCGGCCCGAACATCGGTCAGCCGGGCGGCCCGCCGCCCGGCTCCGCCGTTCCCGAGCCGGAGCTCTGCCCGCAGTGCCGCACGCCCCGTGAGGGCGGTGCGCCGTTCTGCGAGGAGTGCCGGTGGAACTTCCTGACCAACACGGCGACGTCGTACACCCCCGCCGCCCCGCGCCAGCCGGCCCCCGGCCTCGGCCCGGGCGGCCCGTTCCAGCAGCCTCCGGGCCCCGGCCCGTCGTACGGCGGCGGTGACTCGTACGACTACCAGGGCTCACGCCCGTCCCAGGTGAACCGCCCGGCCGAGCCGATCCCGCCGTTCGGCGGCGAACCGCAGGGCCCGGGAGGCCCCGGTGGGCATGGGCATGGCGGTCCCGGTGGTCCGGGTGGACCGGGTGGACCGGGTGGACCGGGCGGCTTCGGCCCCGGCCCGGGCAACCCCGGCGGCCCCGGTGCCCCCGGCGGCTTCGGCCCCGGCCCCGGCGCTCCGGGCAACCCCAACCCCGGAGGCCACGGCGGCCCCGGTGGACATGGCGGTCCTGGTGGCCCGGGAGGAAACGGCCCTGGCGGCTTCGGTGGCGACCCGTCCCGTCCGGCTCCGCCGCCGCCCGGCCCCACGCCCCCCGGCGGCCCCGGTGCCACCGGCGGTCTTCCGCACGGGTTCATGCAGGGCGCCCCGCCCGGTCCGCCGGCCCCGCCCGCCTTCCCGCAGGAGACGAACCGTCCGCCGCAGGGCGGCCCGTCCTTCGGCGGCGGTGACGACGACTGGGTGATCTCCCCGCCGTCGTCCGGTCCCGGCACCCCGGGCGGTCCCGGTGCCCCCGGTGGTCCCGCGCAGGGCGGGTACGGCTACCCGCAGCCCGGCGCCACCCAGGCCCCGCCGCCGCCCGGCCCCGCCTTCCCGCAGCAGCAGCAACAGCAACAGCCGCTGACCTGGATGGCGACCATCGGCCCCGACCGCGAGTACTTCATGGCGATGATGCAGCGCTCCGGTCCGGAGGCCGCGGGCCTGAACCTGCCCGCGTACTCGCCCGAGCAGCAGCGCACGCTCACCGGCAACCAGGTCACCATCGGCCGTCGCCGCCACTCCACCGGCGACACCCCCGACATCGACCTGTCGGTGCCGCCGGAGGACCCGGGCGTCTCGCACCAGCACGCGGTCCTGGTCCAGCAACCGGACGGCACCTGGGCGGTCGTCGACCAGAACTCGACGAACGGCACCACGGTGAACGGCTCCGAGGACCCGATCCAGCCGTTCGTGCCGGTACCGCTCCAGGACGGCGACCGGGTGCACGTGGGCGCCTGGACGACGATCACGATCCGGCGCGGCTAGATCTCCCGATCTCCCGATCTCTCGACGCCGGGAGGGGGCGGTCGTACGGCGAGAAGGTGCCGTACGACCGCCCCCTCCCGTCGTTTCAACCGGGCAGCGGCCACGCGTACGGCCCCTCGGGGTCGTCCAGCCAGGCCCACTCGTGCTCGCCGCGCACCGTGATCCCGTAGCGCTCCCGCTGCGGCTGCCCCTCGCGCTCCCACAGCGCGTACGCCTCCTGTGGATCGAGGCTGCCGCGGGTCAGGGCCAGCAGGAAGCGGAACAGTTCGTGTTCCCTGGCCCGGCGCGGCAGCCCGCCCAGCTGCACGGCCTCCGGCTCGGACCGGGTGCCGCCGCGCAGCGGCACGAAGTAGGCGGGCGTGTGCAGGAAGCGCCCTTCGGCGTGCTCGGCGTCCCGGACTGCGAGGGCGATCAGGCCGGTGGCGAGCGGGGTCAGGACGCGGGCGCCGGGGCGGCACTGGGCGAGCCAGGCGCGGGGGATGGACGGGAGCGTGCAGGTGGCGATGACGCGGTCGAAGGGGGCGCGCTCGGGGACGCCGCGCGCGCCGTCTCCGGTGACGACGACGGGGTGGTACCCGGCCGCTTCCAGGTGCCGCCGCGCGGACTCGGTGATCTCCGGCTCCAGGTCGACGGTGGTGACGAGGTCGTCGTCGCCGAGCCGGTGCGCGAGCAGGGCGGCGTTGTAGCCGGTGCCGGCGCCGATCTCCAGCACCCTGTCGCCGTCCGCCACCTCCAGCGCGACCAGCATCATCGCCATCAGGGACGGCTGGCTGCTGGAGGAGAGCAGCTCGCCGTCGCGCAGCCGGGTGGCCAGCGGGGTGTCCGCGTACGCGCCGCGCACCCAGCGCTCCCGTGCGACCGGGTCGGGGCTCTGGCCCCAGCGCCGCTCGTAGCCTCCGACGACGCCCACGTAGTAGTACGGCACGAACAGATGCCGTGGCACGGCGGCGAAGGCGTCCCGCCACACGGGATCGTCGGCCCAGGCCCCGCTCAGGTCGATCTCGCGCACCAGCGCGGCCCGCGCCGAGGCGGCGAGGTCCTCCAGGCCGGGGTCGAGGGCGTGTGCGCTCATACGTCCACTGTCCTGCGGGAGCCGGTACGGGGCGAGCGTCCCGTCGGACGATCACATGGCCGGGGAGCGCTGGTCCTAGGCCTGGAGTCCTCGGTCGCCGCGTCTGAGACCATGGACAAGTGAATGAGATTCGGCGCGGCACGCTTCAGGAGCAGACCTTCTACGAGCAGGTCGGCGGGGAGGAGACCTTCCGCCGCCTCGTCCACCGTTTCTACGAGGGTGTCGCCGAGGACCCGATCCTCAAGCCCATGTACCCCGAGGAGGACCTGGGCCCGGCCGAGGAGCGCCTCACCCTGTTCCTGATCCAGTACTGGGGCGGCCCGACGACGTACAGCGAGAACCGCGGCCACCCCCGGCTGCGGATGCGGCACGCCCCGTTCACCGTGGACCGCGCGGCCCACGACGCCTGGCTGAAGCACATGCGGGACGCCGTCGACGAGCTCGGCCTCTCCGAGGAGCACGAGCGGACGCTGTGGAACTACCTGACGTACGCGGCGGCGTCGATGGTGAACACGGCGGGCTGAACGCGGCAGGACCTGCCCTCAGCGCACGCTGACGTCGAGCGCCCCGAGCCCCGCACGCCGTACCGCGATCGACCCGTACGGCGTGCGCAGCCGCAGCCACGCGCCGGACGAGAGCAGCGCCAACTCCCCGGTGGCGCGCAGGAATCCGACCGACTGGGCCGCGTGCACGGCCCGCACCGGAAGCTGGGTGTCCCCGACGGTCCGGGACCAGATCTCCCGCCCGATCCGGTCGAGTTCGTTCCGGGTGCGCCCCTCTTCCGGCAACTCCTGTGTACGGGAGCGGAATTCGGCGATCCCCGCCCCGATCATCGCCCGCAGCGCATCGGGCGCGGGCAGCCCCGGCACCGGCCGCCAGCCGCCGCGCGGCGGGAGCACCCCGGCCCATGGCGGCCCGGTCACGGCTTCCGGTACGGCGGCGGTGGCCGCCGACTCGTCGACGGATTCCAGGAGTTCACCGGCGGAGACGGTCACGTCGAGCGTGACGTCGAGCCCGTTCTCGTAGGGCTTGGCGAGCCGTACGGCGCGGATCGCCAGCACCTCGAAGGACGGCGGGCGTCCGAAGACGGCGAGCGCGGTGCCGGCCGCCTGGAGGCGTACCGCGGCACCGCGGTCGTAGTGGAGCAGCCGGGAGAGGAAGGCCGCGAGGTCCGCTGCCTCCCCCTCGTCGGCGAGGTGGAGCACCGTCATGCGGCGACGGCCTCCTCCTCGTCGGCTCCGTCGGCCGCGTCGTCCATGTACTCCCGGAGGAACTCCTTCTCCTCCGCGGTGATCCGGCGCGGCCGGCCCGCCTCGAAGTCGAACGGCACGACTACCGTCGAGGCCCGGACATAGACGAGGTCGTCGTCCTTCACCTCGTAGGTGATGGTGAAGGACGCGGCCCTTATCTCACTGACCCACAGCTCGATGTCCACCGGGTGGTGCCGGTGGACGAGCTGCCGCTTGTAGTCGATCTCGTGGCGCGCCACCACGGACCCCTGCTTGAAGTCCTTGTCGGGACGGAACAGGAAGTCGATACGGGCTTCCTCCAGGTAGCGGAGGAAGACCACGTTGTTGACGTGGCCGTACGCGTCCATGTCCGCCCAGCGCAGCGGGCAGCGGTAGTTGTGGCGCAAGATCGATCAGCCCCGGGTCAGCTTCTTGTAGGTGGCACGGTGCGGACGGGCGGCGTCCGGACCGAGCCGCTCGATCTTGTTCTTCTCGTAGGACTCGAAGTTGCCCTCGAACCAGAACCACTTGGACTCGCCCTCGTAGGCGAGGATGTGCGTGGCCACTCGGTCCAGGAACCACCGGTCGTGGGAGACGACCACGGCCGCGCCGGGGAACTCCAGCAGCGCGTTCTCCAGGCTGCTGAGGGTCTCGACGTCGAGGTCGTTGGTCGGCTCGTCGAGGAGCAGCAGGTTGCCGCCCTGCTTGAGGGTGAGCGCCAGGTTGAGGCGGTTGCGCTCACCGCCGGAGAGGACACCGGCCGGCTTCTGCTGGTCGGGGCCCTTGAAGCCGAAGGCGGAGACATAGGCCCGGGAGGGCATCTCGACCTGTCCGACATTGATGTAGTCGAGCTCGTCGGAGACGACCGCCCACAGGGTCTTCTTCGGGTCGATGTTCGCGCGGCTCTGGTCGACGTACGAGATCTTGACGGTCTCGCCGACCTTGATGGCGCCGGAGTCCGGGGTCTCCAGACCCTGGATCATCTTGAAGAGGGTGGTCTTGCCGGCGCCGTTCGGGCCGATGACACCGACGATGCCGTTGCGAGGCAGCGTGAAGCTCAGGTCATCGATCAGGACCTTGTCGCCGAATCCCTTGGTGAGGTTGGAGACCTCGACGACGATGTTGCCCAGGCGCGGGCCCGGCGGGATCTGGATCTCCTCGAAGTCCAGCTTCCGCATCTTGTCGGCCTCGGCGGCCATCTCCTCGTAGCGGGCGAGACGGGCCTTGGACTTGGCCTGACGCCCCTTGGCGTTCGACCGCACCCACTCCAGCTCTTCCTTGAGCCGCTTGGCGCGCTTGGCGTCCTTCTGGCCCTCGACCTTGAGACGGGTCTGCTTGGTCTCCAGGTACTTGGAGTAGTTGCCCTCGTAGCCGTGCAGGCGGCCGCGGTCGACCTCGCAGATCCAGCCGGCGACGTTGTCGAGGAAGTACCGGTCGTGGGTCACGGCCACGATGGTGCCCTCGTACTTGGCGAGGTGCTGCTCCAGCCAGTTCACCGACTCGGCGTCGAGGTGGTTGGTGGGCTCGTCGAGAAGCAGCAGGTCAGGGGCTTCGAGCAGCAGCTTGCAGAGCGCCACACGCCGCTTCTCACCGCCGGAGAGGTTGACGACGGGCCAGTCGCCGGGCGGGCACCCGAGCGCGTCCATGGCCTGCTCGAGCTGGGCGTCGAGATCCCAGGCGTTGGAGTGGTCGAGGTCCTCCTGGAGCTTGCCCATCTCTTCGAGCAGCGCGTCGGAGTAGTCGGTGGCCATCAGCTCGGCGATCTCGTTGAACCGGTCGAGCTTGCCCTTGACCTCGGCGACGCCCTCCTGGACGTTCTCCAGGACGGTCTTGTCCTCGTTGAGCTTGGGCTCCTGCATCAGGATGCCGACGGTGTACCCCGGCGACAGGAAGGCATCGCCGTTCGACGGCTGCTCCAGCCCGGCCATGATCTTCAGGATGGTCGACTTACCGGCACCGTTCGGGCCGACCACACCGATCTTCGCGCCGGGCAGGAAGTTCAGCGAGACGTCGTCAAGGATGACCTTGTCGCCGATTGCCTTGCGCGTCTTGCGCATGGTGTAGATGTACTCAGCCAAGAGAAACCGTCCGGCAGCTTGAAATCAGGCAGTGGGCAGATACACCCCATCTTGCCGGATCGCCACCCCTCGGGGGAAACCAGTATGGGTCGAGGCCCATGACCTGGGCATTCACCGACCTCGCCGCGCCGGTAGCCGAGGCGTCACTGGTCGTCGCCGGCCCCACGCGTTCGCATGTACGGACATACCCCTGCCGGGTGCCCGTCAGCACACCTGTCCGGTGAACTGACGCCTCCACATGGCTCATCCGTTCGAGTCGAACCCCTCGAACGAGGTGCACGCCGTCAATTCTGCGACGCGTGATCAAGAACCTCAGGCGGGTCGCACTGGCGGCCGCGCTCCTTCTCGCGCCCCTCGCGGCACCCACTCCGGCCCATGCCCAGCACCGCCCGGCGGAGACCTACACGCTCCCCATGGCGGCCTCGGTCCATCTCCTCCCCGTCGCCGCGGAGATGAGGGACGGCTACCAACGCACGAGCTTCAAGCACTGGAACGCCGGCCAGAACCCCACCGACGGCTGCAACACCCGAGCGGAGGTGCTGCTCGCCGAGGCGGTCGAGCGGCCCCAGATCCTCCCCGGCTGCAAGCTCTCAGGCGGGCGCTGGTGGTCGTACTACGACGCTCGCTGGCTCACCTCGGCGTCCGCCCTGGACGTCGACCACATGGTGCCGCTCGCGGAGGCCTGGGACTCCGGGGCGTCGCAGTGGACCGCCGAACGCCGTGAGGCGTACGCCAACGACCTGGCCGTCAACCCCTCCCTCGTCGCCGTCTCCGCGGCCTCCAACCGCAGCAAGGCCGACCAGGACCCGGCTCAGTGGCTGCCGCCCGCCGTCGAGGTCACGTGCCGCTACACCTCGGAGTGGATCGCGACCAAGCTGCGGTGGGGCCTGACCGCCGACGCCGCCGAACTCGAAGCACTCACCCAGCACGCGGAGGCGTGCCCCGGCACCACCGTCACCTACGAACCCGCCCCGTAGCACTCGGGCCCCGCCCCCCTCCCGGCTGGGCGGGGCCCACCAACCGGGTTCTCGTGTGGGACACGCCGACGATTCCCGGCGCGCCATCAGGACATATAGGAATTTTTCACATTAGCCTCTCGTAACTGTACGAAGTCGATCTCTCACGGATCGCACCCACCTCACTCCTTCGGAGATGACATGCACAAGCTTCGCAAGGCTGCCGTCGTGGTCGTGGCCATCGGCACCGCCGGCCTCCTGGGCGCCGGCACGGCCACGGCCGACGGTCACGGTGGCAAGGGCGGGGACAAGGTCAGCGTGCTGCAGAGCTCCAACTGCAAGTCGCACGACCTGAACCTCGACGTCCTCGGCCAGGTCGGCATCCTCAACGGTGCGCTGGGCAGCGCGCTCAACGGCGAGGGCGACCCGGGCGCGCAGGCCACCCACCTCGGCTCGACGATGGGCTGCGACAACAGCGCCTGGTAGGTCGGGCTCGGAGCGCGGCCTCTCACCGCGCCCCATGCCGTAACACCGGTGGAGTACGGACCGTGACGCACGGTCCAACGCCAGGGGCCTGGTCCGCGGAAGCGGATCAGGCCCCTGGTCGGCTTCGGGTCGGTCTCAGTCCTGCGTCGGCAGCTGCTTGTTCCGCACGACGACGAGCGCCGCGCCGCCGATCACGACCAGGCCGATGGCGATGCCCGCGATCAGGGGGGTCATGGCGGAACCACCGGTCGCGGCGAGGTTGGTGTCGTCGGAGTCCGTGCCCACCGTGGCGGGGCTCGGCTCACTGAGGGTCTGGGTGGCGTCGCCCGCCTCGTCGGCCTCGCTCACCTGCGTCTTGCAGTCCAGCACGCCGGTGAACCGCTTCTCGAAACCGCCCGGCCCCTCGATGGTGAAGTCGTAGGCCTGGTCCTCCTGCAGAGGGATCGTCACCGTCTGCGACTTGCCCGCGGGGACGCTGTACTTCACCCCGAGCAGCTCGAAGTCGAACGGCTCGGTGCCCTCGTTGGCCGCGGTGATGTCGACGCCGCCCTTGGCGCAGTTCTCCACCGCCGACAGCGCGGGTATCGCACCCGTCCTGGCCCAGGTCGCGGTCGCCGTCGCCGAGACCGTCGACTCGCTGGAGCCGGCCAGGATCTGCGTCTGGCTGCGGCTCTCGGCGGCGAAGGCACGGCCCACGGGCACGGTCGTCGACGCCTGCACGGTCAGCTCCGCCTGGCCGTCCGCCGCCTTCTCGGGCACCTGGAAGAAGACCTGGCTGCCGTTCGCGACGGACGTGACGGCCCCGCCGTCCTTGTCCACGATCCGCACCCCGCTGGTGGCGGCGTCCGCGGGCGGCGTCACCGTCGCGCTGCCGGCGTTGGTGTGCACCGTCACCGGTCCCAGCCGCTCCCCGGAGTGGCCGGAGACCGCGGGCGGGTCCAGCGTGAGCGAGGCCTGGGGCTCCGCCACGCCGCGCGCGTTCTTCTGCAGATAGTCGGCGAGCTGCTCGGCCTGCGGGTCGACGGCCTCGACGTCCACCCCGTCCGAGTAGCGCCAGATGGCCACCTGGGTGCCGGCCGCCGCGTCCTGCTCGGTGAGGCCGCCCTTGACGCCCGCCTTGCCGGCGAGCGCGGCGAGGTCGTTCACCTGGGGGTAGGAGTTCTGGAGGATCCAGCGGATCCTGCCCGCGTCCTTGTTGGCGCCCAGCGAGGTGCCGCTCCAGGGCGTCTCGTGGTACTTGGCGTCGCGCTGCGTGGGGTTGTGGATGTCGACGCAGTACGTCTGCAGCATGCCGCCGCCGTCGACGGACATCTCGAACAGGCCGGCCGAGATCTCCTGGTCGCCGGAGTCGGCGTGGACGATCGCGGCACCGTACGTCTTCAGGCCGCCGATGGTGGCCGTCGCCCCGCCCTGACCCAACGCCGCCTCGTCGGCCGCGGCCGGGCCGGCGCCTGCCCACACCGAGGCGGCGACGAGCCCGGACACCAAGGACGCGGCGGCGACACGGGCCGCCCCTCGCCGCCTGTGGACCGACAGCGCAGAGAACGCAGCAAACACAGAATTCCCCTTCGAGCAGGACCCGTTGACGTGGGGGGAACGGTCCCACCAGCAGAATCAGAAGCCCCGAGAGCTACGTCCGGCATCCTAGGTACGCGACGCACCACGCTTCCCTGGGATCCCGTCGGAGGGCCGATCCGACTCGGAATCGTTATCGCCAAGATCCCTTATGAGCAGGGCTTATCGACAAATCCACCGGGGTCGTTCGGAACGCATTCGCCGATAAGCCGCAGTTCGGTCAGCCGCTTCGGGTGACTGACGTCACGTCACCATGACGGCCTCTGGGGCCTGTTGGACGCCCACGTCCGCGTTCGCGTCCACCTCGGCGGGCGGTGTCTCCCAGTCGGGCTCGGGTTGCGCTGGTGACGCGGTGGTGGCTCCGGTCTCCGGCCTGGGGATGCGGCGGAAGGCCGAGGTGCCGCGCGCCAAGTCGTGGCCGATCGCCGTCGCGTCGATGTCGGCCGAGGTCCAGCTCTGCCCCTCGCGCACGTCCGAGCGCACCTTCAGCCTGCCCTGCACCACGACGGGGTCACCTACGTTCAGCGACCCGGCGGCGTTCGTCGCGAGCTGCCGGTTGGCCCACACCGTGAAGAAGTTGGTGTGTCCGTCGGTCCACTCGTTCTTCCCGCGATCCAGATAGCGCGAGGTCACCGCCAGCCGGAAGCGCGCGGACGGCCCCGTCGCCAGCTCCCGGTACACCGGCTGCGTCGCCACGTTGCCCACCGCGCAGATGATCGTCTCGTTCATCGCGAACCCCTCCCTCACCCGGCCGCTCCCGCCGGGCCGATACGCGTACGGGCCCGTCCCGTACGGCTGCGTCCGACATGACGGCCACGCGGCCAGGTACGTCCTGGTGCGCCGCCGTCACCGCGATCGACCGCTTCCGTCGCGATCACCGCGAAGCCAGACTGCCTCCGTCGGGCCGAGCCCGCTGAGCCCTGTGGACCACCGCTCGCCTGTGGACATCTCCGCCACTCGAACGGGTGACCCGCGCCCCGCCGACCGGGTCAACCGCTGGTCGCAGGGGGCCTCCTGGTCGCAAGGGGCCTCCTGGTCGCAGGTCACGTCCCTAGGCTCTGGCTCTGATGACCCCGCTGGTCCCGGGTCACCGCGCCGAAGACCCCACCCCCATGACCCGCCCGTACTGCTCCCGGACCTCCCGGTACCGCAGCAGCTCCGCCGCCACCGGATCCAGCACCCGGGCCCGCCCGCAGCCGGCCGCCGCCTCCCGCAATCGGCGTTCCGCGTCCAGGCCGTACCGCCTGGCGGGCCCCCGGGCCGCCATCCGGCAGCCCCACTCGACCAGCGGACCACCGGCGATACCGGCCACCATCAGCAGCACCGGCACACCGAGGTTGGGCGCCATGACCCCGACGATCTGGCCCACCAGCCAGAGTCCGCCGATGACCTGAAGGATCGTCATGGACGCCTGGACCAGGACGGCCGCCGGCCACCAGCCCGGCCGCGGGGGCCGCCCGGGTGGCAGTCCGGCCCGTGCGGCCAGCTCGTCCAGCGCCTCCGGCAACCCCTGGGCACCCCGTACGGCCGCCTCGCGCACCGCCTGCGCCCACGGTGTGGGTAGCCCGGCCGACGCCTCGTCACCGACCGTTCGCACGGCCTGTTCGACGCGCTGCCGCGCGGTGGCCTCCTCGTCCGTCTGCGCCCGCAGGGACAGCCGTCCCGTCGGGGGTTCGCCCCGGTCCTGGTACCAGCGCCACAGCCGTAGCCAGGGCGTTCCGCACGCGCGGTTGGCGTTGCGCAGCCAGGCCCGCTCGGCGGCCTCGCCCGCGGCGGTGGCGCCGATCGCGTCCGCGAGCCGCGCGGAGAACTCGTCGCGCGCCTCCTCGCTGAGCCCGGTGCGCCGTCGCGCCGCGTACACAGGCCGCAGCTTCCACCCGGCGGCGTCGACGTCGGCCGAGATGCGGCGCGCGGCCGCCCCGCGTTCCGCCACGAACTGGCCCAGCGCCTCCCGCAGGTCGCCGACGCCGTCCCCGGTGAGCGCGGACAGCGCGAGTACGACGGCGCCCGGTTCGCCGTGCTCGCCCAGCGCGATGCCGTCCTCGTCCAGGAGCCGCCGCAGATCGTCGAGAACCTGGTCGGTGGCCTCGCCGGGCAGCCGGTCGATCTGGTTGAGGACGACGAACATGATCTCGGCGTGCCCCGCCATGGGCCGCAGATAGCGCTCGTGCAGCACTGCGTCGGCGTACTTCTCGGGGTCGACGACCCAGATGACCGCGTCGACGAGCGCCAGGACGCGGTCGACCTGCTCGCGGTGCTGCACGGCCGCCGAGTCGTGGTCGGGAAGGTCGACGAGGACGAGCCCGCGCAGCTGCCCGTCCGCGGCCGCGTTCTGCGCGGGCCGCCGCCGCAGCCTCGGCGGGATGCCGAGCCGGTCGATGAGGCCGACCGCGCCGTCGCTCCAGCTGCACGCGAGCGGTGAGGCGGTCGTCGGCCGTCGTACGCCCGTCTCCGAGATGGTCACTCCGGCGAGCGCGTTGAACAGCTGCGACTTGCCGCTGCCCGTGGCGCCCGCGATGGCGACGACCGTGTGCTGCCCGGACAGCCTGCGGCGGGCGGCCGCCTCGTCGAGGACCCGGCCCGCCTCGGAGAGCGTCCTGTTGTCGAGCCTGGTGCGCGAGAGTCCGACCAGTTCGCGCAGCGCGTCCAGCCGGGACCGCAGCGCGCCGTCGTACGCGAGCGGCGTCACGACCTGCGCCCCGGAAGCGCGCGGCTCCACGATGGCGGGTTGCTCCGGAGCAGCGGTTTCATTCACCCTCCGTGCGATCAGCCCGTCGTCCCAGGGGGACGCGGATTCGGTACCGGTGGGGCCATCCGCACCGGTCGACGCTTCGGTGCCGGCGGCGGAGTCCGTACGGGTGGGGGGTGCCGTACGGGCGGGGGACTCCCTACGGGCGGGGGATTCCGTACGCCGGGAGGTGTCTGCGCCCTTACGCCCCCCGGGCTCAGGGACCGCGGCACGCACCTGTGCGTCGCCGCCCTCGCGGCCGCCGGAGTCGGGGACGTCCACGCGCGCGGGCGTGTCGTCGGGCTCCCCGTCCTCCAGGCGTGGGGGCTCCGCGCGTGGAGGCTCCGCGCGTGAGGGCTCCAGCCGCGGATGCTCCACGCGCGCGTGGTCGTCGCCCGCGCGGCACTCCTGCTTCGCCAGCTTCCTCCAGAGCTTGCGCATCTCCGGCTCCTCGGCACCTGCGGAATCCTCGCCCTCGTCGGGCTCTCCCTCCGCGCGGTCGCCCGCCGCGGGGAAGCCGTTCTCACCAGCGGCGTCCACAGGGGGTGCGCTCACCGGTACGTGGTGCTCGCGCTCGTCGTCCTTGGCGGCGCCGTCCTCCTGCTGATCGGCGTGTTCGGTGTGGTCCTGGTCAGTGACAGCAGTCACCGGTCACCTCTCCTTCTGCAGTACGGACAGCGCGGCGATGAGTTCGGCCTGGGGCTCGGGGTGGACCTCCAGGGCGTCGAGCGGGGCGAGTCGTCGCTCGCGTTCGTTGTGCATGACGCGGTCCAGGTGTTCGTTGAGCAGCCGCCCGGCCCGGTCGCGCAGCCGCAGCGCCCCGTGCGCCCCGATCCGCTCGGCGAGCCCCTCCCCCGCGGACCGCGCCCGGCGTCCGCCCAGCAGGGCGGTGGCGACGAGTGCGGTGACGACCTCGGAGTCGGGGGCGACGCTGCGGTCCAGGACGCTCACCTCGTCCTCCGCGTACTCCTCGAGTTCCCTGCGCCAGCGCCGTACGGCCACACCGATGCGGTGCTCGACGCTCGCGGGTCGTGGGTCACGGCCCGTCAGTTCGGGGGCGGCGGCCGCGGGTTCGCGTCGCCAGGCGTCGTCGACGCGCTCGTCGGCGGCGGTGACGGCGCACAGCAGGAGGGTGCTGAGGCTCTCCACCAGCGAGTCGAGGAGCTCACCGGCGGTGCTGTCGAGCGGGAAGGCGCGCCAGCGTTTCAGCGCGTCCCCGGCGAGCACGGCACCGGCTTGCAGGCGGCTCCGCACGCGCGCGTACTCGCTGTCGTACGCGCTGTCCACGGCGTTGGTGAGCCGCAGTGCCGCCGCGTACTGGGCGGCGGCGGCGTTGGCCAGCTCCGGCATGCGGACCTTGAGGGAGTCGAGGAGGCCGTGGGCCGTACGGGCGACGGCGTGCTCCCGCGCCCCCGGGTCCTGGGCCTGCTGACTGAGCCAGGTGCGCAGCGGTGCCACCGCCGTGGCCGGCAACAGTCCGCCGCCCCAGGCAGACTCGGGCAGTTCGGGCACGGTGAAGCGCGGTACGTCGCCGAGGCCGGCCTTGGTGAGGAGCGCCCCGTACTGCCGGGACACCTCGGACACGACCTGGTGGGGCACCCGGTCGAGAACAGTCACCAGGGTGGCGTCGTACTCCTTGGCGGTGCGCAGCAGATGCCAGGGGACGGCGTCGGCGTAGCGCGCGGCCGTGGTCACCATCACCCAGATGTCGGCCGCGCAGATCAGTTGCGCGGCGAGGACACGGTTGTCGGCGATCAGGGAGTCGATGTCGGGCGCGTCGAGGAGGGCGAGGCCGCACGGCAGCGTGTCGGCGGTCTCGACCCGCAGCACGCGCGCGGAGTCCTCGGCGGACAGCATCAGCTCGTCCGCCTGATCGTGTTCGGTCACCCACACGCGTGTGAGGTCGGGCAGGACCCGCATCCCGCTGAACCAGTGATGGTCCTCGGGATGGCAGACCAGCACGGGGTTACGCGTCGTCGGCCGCAGCACGCCTGCCTCGGTCACGCGCCGGCCCACGAGGGAGTTGACGAGCGTCGACTTGCCGGCGCCGGTGGATCCTCCCACCACGGCCAGCAAGGGCGCTTCGGGCTCCTTCAAGCGGGGCACCAGATAGTCGTCGAGCTGCGCAAGCAGTTCGTCGCGGTTGGCACGCGCGCGTGGCGCCCCCGCCAGGGGCAGCGGGAAGCGTGCGGCGGCGACACGGTCGCGCAGGGCGGAAAGTGCGTCGAGCAGCTGAGGCCGTACGTCCAAGGTCACCACATGCGAAGAATGCCCAATTTTAGGGGATTTCTGAAGCATATGAGCATGTCTGCGCGCCGACGGGACACAAGGGATGGAAGGGATGACTGGGACACGGGGACAGTCCAGGCATAACGAGTGCACAACACCCGGGGCGCAAGAGGCCAAAAGCGGTGCGCGATTCGCACCTGCCTGCGATTATCAGGACCGCTTCACCGAACCTCCACATCGAGCCACGGAGGCGAAGCAGCAGGGACACGGATGCGGGAGCCCTATCCTTGTCTCCGGCGTCGTCACGGGTCAGCCTCACCAGGGCACCACGACCGAGGCCACCACAGCCGGCCCCCGTAGCTCAGTGGATAGAGCAGGCGCCTTCTAAGCGCTTGGCCGCAGGTTCGAGTCCTGCCGGGGGCGCCCATGCTCCGCCCTCCTTCGGGAGGGCGTTTTTGCTGGTCAGGGCCGTTTCGTGCAGGTCGGGATCAGGTCAGCGGGCCGGCAGGAACAAAGTCACGCGCCCCCAAGCCGCCGCCGTCAGCACCACGCACGGCACGAGCCACCACGGCCGCAGCCACCGGCGCGCCACCGCCAGCGCGGTTATCGGTGCGGTGATGAGAGCGCAGGTGAGGCCGATCGTTCCGAACAGGTGGATGTGGTCGTAGGCCTGGTGGTCCCAGGGGCCGAGTGGGTGGGACAGGTAGGCGACGGTGGTGGCGGCGCCCGAGATCAGGAGGCCCGTGAGCAGCAGGGTCGCGCAGGCGGCGCCTTTCAGTCGCGAGGGCCGTGACGACGACGCTTTAGGCGTCTGCGGCGTCTGTGGAGCCCGCGGCTCCGGCGGCACGGTCACGACTCCAGTGCCCGCTTCGCGTCGTCGACGCTGCCGTCGAATCCGCGGCCGTAGCGCTGGGCGTCGTCGCTGCGGTAGTAGGGGCCGCCGTTGTAGCGGGCCGCGAGTTCCTGCATCTGTTCTCTCGTCATCCGCTCGGGCGGAACGTCGGCGAACTCGCTCTCGGCCTTGAGCTGGGCGAGGTACTCCGAGGCGATGTAGATGTTCTGGCCCGGGTCCTTGGAGGCGTTGACCACCTCCTCGCGCTGGGCGTCGGTGAGGTTCTGCGGGTCGTAGCCGAGGACTTCGGCGGACCGGCGTACCTGGATGGCGATCGGGCCCATGGAGGTCTGGTCGGCCTCCCCGGTGCCGGGTATGTGACGACGTACGCCGTAGGCGGCCTCGTCGATCCAGGAGGGGTCGCCCTCGACCTCCATCCAGGCGATGCCCGCCACCATCTCGGGAGGCAGCCCGGAGCTCTGCGCGGCGTCGTTGATCAGCGCCTTGTTGCCCGCGATGTACTGGCGGCGCCCTGCGTCGTCGTCGGACGGCAGATACAGGTAGTGGTCCTGCGCGGCCGGCAGACGCGCGAGCCGGTCCCGGATGCGCTGGAGTGACGGCGAGACCGGTGTGTCGCCCGACACCCCGGGGATCGCGTCGACCTTCGTGCCGGTGCCGGGGAGTTGGGTGTTCGGGTCGTGCCCGGCCTCGCCCACCTCCCGGCGCAGCGCGTCCACGGCGCCGACCAGCAGCGCGGGGTAGCCGCTGTCCCCACCGCGGAAGTCCGGCAGGGACCGCAGGGCCGCGCGTATCTCGTGCACGCAGTCCTCCCGCGCCGCGGACTCCACGCGCTCGGCGTCGCCGTAGTGGTCCCTGGTGGCGTTGTAGTACTGCTCGGCCTCCTCGCGGATCGCGTCCACGTCGACGGTGAGTTCGGCGACCCAGTCGAGGAAACCGGTCGTGGCGCGCAGGTCCTCCCACTGGCGCAGCGGCTCGGCGGCGCGCGCGGTGGGAGTGATCGCCTGTGCCTCCCGGGACATCACCTCGACCAGCCGGTCCTCGGTGGTCCGCCCGTTCTCGAAGTGCCCCTTGGCCCGCTCGACGGCCGTGGCGTAGTCGTCCAGCGCCTTGCGTACGCGCCTGAAGGCGGCCGCGAGGTGCTCCGCCAGATCGAGCGCCTCCTTCAGCCGCCTGGTGTAGCGCTCCCGGTGTTCGCTCTCCCACTCGACCTTGCCGGCCTTGCGGAAGTCGTCGTCGCACGAGGCGAGCAGGGAGTGCAGGCGGCCGTACTCGGCCGCGGTCCGTTCGATCAGCTGTGGGTTCGACGCGTCGAGGAACTCCACGTCCGCACGGTAGGCCACGGCGCTCACCGGTCCTCGGGCGCGACGTAACGGCCCTTGTCGAGCAGGTCGTCCATCGCGCGCTGCGCGGTCGCGTCCGCCCGCACGTACGCGTTCCCCGTCGACCGCAATTTGGTCGACAGCGCCGACAGCAACGTCACCAGGTCGCCGTACTGGTCCTGCGCATAGCGCGCGAAGTCCTCGACCGCTTCGGCCACTTGGGGGTGCGAGCGCGGCACGCGGCACTGCGTGGCGTTCTCCCCGTCCATGCGCCCGGCGTACAGCAGTCCGGCCAGTTCGTTCAGAAGATGCGAACTGCCGTCGATGGACTCGGCCCCTGCCGAGAACCCTCCAGGCCCCGTACTCATCGTTCCCCCGATGTCGACAATGATCGCGACCGTGAGCATGCCAGTTGCGGATGCAATCTGTCACGCTGTCACAGGTCGGTGCCCCCGCTGACGTCCAGATACTGACCGGTGATCCACCGGGAGTCGTCGGAGGCGAGGAACGCCACCACGTCCGCCACGTCGGAGGGCCTGCCGATCCGGTCGAACACCGACCGTGCGGCCAGGGCTGCCCGCGCCTCGGGAGTCGTCCTGCGCCGGGCGTTCATGTCCGTCTCGACGAACCCCGGCCCGACCGTGTTCACGGTGATGCCACGAGGGCCGAGTTCCTTCGCCAGAGCCAGGGTCATCGTGTCCAGCGCGCCCTTGGACATGGCGTACGCGAGCGACTCGGGGAAGGCGCGCCGCGTGGCGAGGGAGGAGACGTTGACGATACGGCCGCCGTCGCGCATCCGCGGCAGCGCGTTCTGCACGAGGAAGAACGGCGCCTTGGCGTTGACAGCGATCATGCGGTCGAAGACCTCGGGCACCGCCTGCCCCACCGGCCCCGAACCGCTCGCCCCCGCGTTGTTCACCAGGATGTCCAACGGGCCCTCGGCACCCGGCGTTCCCACACCCGCTGCCTCGACCCCCGCTGCCTCGACCCCCGCTGCTCCGGCACCCACTGCCCCGGCATCCGTCCCCTCGCCGCCCAGTTCCTCCCGCACCCCTGCGTCGAAGGCCTCGAAGACCGCGGCGGCGTCACCGGGCACCCCGAGCTCGGCGCCGAGCGCGAAGGCCCGCCCGCCGTTGCGCCGTATCTCCCCTACGACTTCCAGAGCGGCGGCCTCACTGCGCCCGTAGTGGACGCCGACCAGCGCCCCGTCACGGGCGAGGCGGGTGGCGATGGCTCGGCCGATGCCGCGGCCTGCCCCGGTGACCAGTGCGATCTTGCCGGTCAGTGCGCGTTCGATGTTCACGAAGACCCTGTGTCCGTAGAGGGATGAGAAGGAGAGGGATGAGGAGGAGTGTTGCGTACGTGGAAGCGCCGGCGGGCCTGCCCTCAGCCATCAGCCGTCAGGAGTCAGCCGTCAGCCATCAGCCGTCAGCCATCAGCCGTCAGCCATCAGCCATCAGCCGTCAGCCGTCAGCCGTCAGCCGTCAGCCGCCCAGGAACCGCCCATACCACCCCGCGTGTTCGGCCACCCCCTGCGCGAACCCCGGCCCAGGATCCACCCCCACCCCGGCCCAGAACCCGTCGTCCGCGAACCAGTGGTCCACGGCGAGCATGTCGAGGTGGTGCAGTGCGCGCGGCTGCCCGGCGAGTCGTGTCCGGGCCTCGTCGACGTCCAGTGGAGCGCCCGGCAGGTGTAGGCCGAGCAGGTCGGCGACCGTGTCGAGCAGTTCCGAAGTGCCCACCGGTTCGGGGTGGTTGACGTGATGGACGCCCGACAGTTCCCGCTTCGACAGCCCGGCGGCGAGCACCGCGCGTCCCAACGCCCGTACGTCGACGGCCGATTGCCGGGCGACGCATCCCTCGATGCGCGCCGACAGCAGTTCCAACACGGTGACCAGGCCGGGCACCACCCAGCGGTCGCCGGCCCCGAGCACGAGGTGGGGGCGCAGTACGACCCCGCCCGCGTCCAGGACATGCCGCTCGGCGGCGGCACGGGAACGGCTGGTCGGTGAGGCCGGTGCGAGGGGTGGCCCGCCCGGGAGCGCGGCGGTGAAGGGTCCTCGGCCGTACACGGCGGCCGTGCTCACGTAAACGACGCGGGCCACTCCGGCGCGCGTCGCCTCCTCGACGAGGGCGCGGGTGCCGTAGTCGTTGACGGCCTCGGTGAGCCGTTCGTCGGCGCCGATGTGGGAGGCGCAGTGCAGGACGACGTCGACGCCGTCGCAGACTCCGCCCAGCGACGGCGGGTCGGTCAGGTCGGCGCGTACGACGTCCACCGCCTCGGCGTCGGAGTCGGCGTCGGAGTCGGCGTCGGAGTCGGCGTCGGAGTCGGCGTCGGCGTCGGCGTCGGAGTCGGCGTCGGCGTCGGAGTCGACGCCGGCGTCGGCGTCGGCGTCGGCGTCCGGCAGCCTCCCCGGATCGCGTAACACGAGCCGGACCGGGGGCGACGTGTCGCCGTCCTGCCACTCCCCTGCCGACTCCCCTGCCGACTCCCTTACCGACTCCCTTACCGACTCCCGTACCGACTCCCGTACGGCCGCGACGACATGGCCGCCGACGAAGCCGCTGCCTCCGGTGACGAGGATGCGTGGTGACAAGGTGGGCCTCCCTCTGGCCGGCGGTCCGCGCGCCGTGATCAACAGTCGGTGACACACCCGCCGCGGGTCAATCGCGCCAGGGCTCGCCGCACCCACCACCCCGACTGTCGGACCCGTTCCGTAAAGTCGGTCCAGTCGGTGCCCCGGCCATGGAGAGGAACCCCCGTGCGGCTGCGCTGTGCTGTGCTCGACGACTTCCAGGACGTGGCGACGCGGGTCGCCGACTGGTCGCCGCTCGCGGACGACGTGGAGGTCGTCCCGTTCACGACCCACTTCCCCGACGAGGACACCCTGGCCGAGGCCCTCGCCGACTTCGACATCGTGGTCACCCTGCGCGAGCGCGTCCCCTTCCACGCCTCCCTGATCGCCCGGCTCCCCCGGCTGAAGCTGCTCATCGCCTCCGGCATGCGCAACACGGTCATCGACTACGCCGCCGCCGAGGCGCACGGCGTCACCGTCTGCGGCACGGCCAGCACCTCGACCCCGCCGGTCGAGCTCACCTGGGCGCTGCTGCTGGGCCTGGCCCGCGGTCTCGTCGAGGAGAGCAGCGCCCTGCGCTCCGGAGGCCCCTGGCAGCAGACGGTCGGCGCCGACCTGCACGGGCGTCGGCTCGGGCTGCTCGGCCTCGGCAAGATCGGCAGCCGGGTGGCCCGGGTCGGTCTCGCCTTCGGCATGCACGTCACCGCCTGGAGCCAGAATCTGACCAAGGAGTACGCCGACGAGGTGGGCGTCCATCTGGCGGCCTCCAAGGAGGAGTTGCTCGCCGACAGCGACTTCGTCTCGATCCACCTCGCCCTCAGTGACCGCACCCGCGGCCTCCTCGGGCCCGCCGAGATCGCCCTGCTCAAGCCGACGGCGTATCTGATCAACACCTCGCGCGCGGCGATCGTCGACCAGGACGCTCTGCTCGGTGTCCTGCGCCAGGGCCGGATCGCCGGCGCCGGCGTGGACGTGTTCGACGTCGAGCCCCTGCCCGCCGACCACCCGATGCGCACGGCTCCCCGGCTGCTCGCCACCCCCCACCTGGGCTATGTCTCGCAGGCCAACTACGCGACGTACTACGGCCAGGCGGTCGAGGACATCCAGGCGTACCTGGCGGGTTCACCGGTACGACGGCTGCCCTGAGGCGGGCTACCGGAATTCGCCCCCGCCGCCCCTACCCGTCCCATCCCATCCCATCCCTGGGGGCTGCGCCCCCAGACCCCCCCTGATCGGCCCTGCGGGCCTCGTCCTCAAACGCCGGACGGGCTGAAAATGCCTGGGCCGGCGGGGACTCGTCCTCAAAACGCCAAACAGGCTGAAGGCGGCCGTCAGGCGATGTCGGCTTCCCCCGCACCCTCGGCCGGCCTTCGGTAGATGCCCTCGCTCCGGCGCAGATGGTGCAGGTCCACCAGATAGCGCCGGAGCGTCACATGGTCGATGTCGTCGCTGTCCTCGCACCAGGCGCGCAGCTTCTCGTTGACGGTTCGCTCCGGGTACTCGACGCCTGGCTCGAAGGTCTGCTCGGCGATGTGCCGCAGCACCAGCTTCTTGCGGGTCCACCGCGCGGGCAGCCGGACCAGCCGGCCGTCCCGGACGAAGGTCCGCAGGACCAGGTCGGCGGCCCGCTGCTCCCCGGACGCCGGGCCTTCGGCGGCTGCGGCGTGCTGCTCTCGCCGGGCAGCGGTTCGCGTGTACTCCTTGAACAGGCTGTACGCCACGCCCAGTTCGCCGTCGTCCCCGGCCGTCACCACGCCGTGCTCCCGCAGTCGCAGCAGTGCCACGGCCGTCTCCTTCGCGGGCAGCCCCGCCGCCTTGGCGACCTGCTCGGCGCTTCCCGCGCCCAGCGCCACGGCGGCGAAGGCGCGTACCCGGCTTTCCTCGGCGAACAGTCGGACCAGTTGTTCCGTCGGGTCGGTTGCCATGCCCGGAGGCTAGTGGACCCGGGGCCGCGGGGCTCAGCGATTTTCGGCGGGCCCGGTCTCACCCGTACCGGTAGATCCCGGACATGTCCTCCAGCTCGTCCGGAGTGACGTCCCACGGCGGCAGCTTCTCGTTGCGGGCCACGATCCGGCGGTACTGGGTGCTGCTCCGGCCCGGCGGTTTCGCCGGCGCGTAGCGGTGTTTGCGGTGGCGCCGCTGCCAGCGCTGCCACTGCATGTCGACGAAGGCGTGGACCAGCCAGAACACGGGGTCGTTGACGGACGCGCCGCCGAGCATGGCGCCGCCGACCCAGCGATGGACCCGGTTGTGGTTGCGCCAGGGGTTGTTGCTGCTGCCCCAGCCCTCCATCTTGTTGCGGAAGCCCTTGGAGACCGTGGAGTCCCACGGGGAGACGTCGTAGGCGGGGTCCTTCAGCGCCCAGTTCAGGTCGTCCCGGGTGGGCAGGTCGATCGGCCGGCGCGAGCGGCCCAGGTCCCGGGTGAGGAACTCGACGTTGGTGATCCTCGCCCTGAGGGTCCAGTTGCCCGTCGCGTAGGCGAACGGCCCGGTCATCACCTGCCGGTCCACGGGTCGCCCGTTGCCGCCGAGCAGATCGTCGGTCCATGGCAGCGAGGTGGCCGAACGGTCCCGGGTCCAGTCCCAGTACGGCACCGTCACCGAGTCGTCGACGCGGCGCAGGGCGTTCTCCAGGTCCAGCACGAACCGGCGGTGCCAGGGCAGGAAGGAGGGCGTCATGTGGGCGGCGCGCAGGCCACGGTCGCCGTCCCCGCGGAAGTGCTCGATGTGCAGCCGTACGAAATCGTCGTACTCGCCGCTCCGTTTGACCTCCAGCAGTGCCTCGACGAACCGCCGCCGCTCGGTGCGCGTCAGCTTGCTCACGTTCTTACGCACGTACACCATGCTGTGCCTCCCCGTGCGGGTGCCCGCCGCCGAAGGGCCCGGGGGCCAGGTCACGCAGCCGCCGCAGCGGGCCGAGCTCGTCGACGGCGGCGCGGGTCGCCTCCAGCGGGGTCTCGTACCAGCTGTAGTGGTCGACCATGCTCAGCCAGGTGCCGTCGGCACGCCGCATCAGATGCAGCGGCCGTCCGTCCACGGTGACCTGCCACTCGGCTCCGAGGGCGGACAGGCCCTGGAGGGGAAGGGGGGCGCCCTGGATGCGGCGGCCGCGGTAGGTCTCGTCGAAGGGGGTGCCGGTGTCCGGCTGCACGTCCGCGGGCCGCGCGGGCCGGGAGGCGGTGACGACCGGGGCGAGCGCGACGGCGGCGGAGGCGAGCAGCACCCGCGCCACCTCCCGCCGTGTCCGCCTCTCCGGCTCGCTCCGCACCGGGGCGCCCGCCCCCTGCACCGCACCCACCGACACTCCGTCTGCGCTGACGGCCATCGCTCACTCCTCGTACGGTTCGGCTGTTCGTACGAGTAACCGTGCGGGGCGCTCCACGGTCACCGCCGAAGCGCCCATACGGTGCAATGGTCAGCTGGTCCAGAAGTCCCACCAGCGGGTCAGGATCAGCATGCCGACGATCCCGATGTGCAGTACGGGGAGCACCCAGGTGAACTCCGAGAAGAACGTCTTCACCGGGTCCGGCGCGGGCAGGAAGCCGTGGCGCACGACGAAGGACGTCACGTACCAGAAGAGCGGGATGGTCCCGAGCCAGGCCAGGCAGCACCACAGGCACAGGGCGTCGATCCGGTACAGGGACTCGAACTGGAGCCAGGAGACGAACCCGATGCCGAAGACGCATCCGGCGGCGAAGGTCAGCCAGTACCAGCGCGGAAACGTGGCCCCGGCCAGCAGGCTGACGCCGACGCAGATCACGATGCCGTAGGCCACCAGACCCAGCATGGGGTTGGGGAACCCGAAGGCCTCGGCCTGGTCACTCTCCATGACGCTGCCGCAGGACACCACGGGGTTGAGGCTGCACCCGGGTGTGAAGTCCGGGTCCTCCAGCAGCTTGAACTTGTCGAGGGTGATGACCCAGGAGGCCAGCAGTCCCGCCGCCCCGCAGACCACCAGGAGCAGGGCGAACGCCCGGCTGCCACCGGCGGTCGGGCGGATCGGCCGTGCGGAGTCGCTCGAGTCAGGGGCCACCGCGCGACCTTATCGACGGCCCACGCGACTTCCCGGCGTACGCTCCCCCGTCCGGCCGACATCACGGCGGGCATCCGCCCGAACGGGGGACCGGGACGGGACCGGGAGGGGTGGCCGGGTGTCGTGCGGTCAGCGGTAGACGCGGACGAAGTCGACGTCGAAGGTGATGGGTGCCGGGCCGCAGGGGGCCGGGTGGTGCTCGCCCGCGCTCAGGGACAGGTTGAGGATCAGATACGCCGACCAGCCGGGGCCGACGCCGGTGCCGTCGGAGAAGACGTGCTCGCCGTTGACGTACCAGTCGACGCAGTGCGCGCCGTAGCTGGTGCCGATGGTCAGCCAGCGGTCCGGGCCGATCGCGTCGGCGTCGGTGTGGTAGGCCGAGGCGTGCCGGACGTGGTTGGACAGTTCCAGCAGATACGGGTTGTCCGGGTGGTACTCGAAGGAGTCGACCTCGTTCCCGCCGTCCTTCCAGGTCCACAGCGCCGGCCAGGCTCCGGTCCCGGAGGGCAGTCGGACGCCGGTCTCGACGTGGTCCCCGGTCCGCACCTGGAAGCCCTCGACGGAGTACTCGGTGGTGAGCAGGCCGGTGTGCCAGGCCGGCCGGCCGTTCTCCAGGGTGCGGCCGGCCGGTACGGCGGTGAAGGTGGCCACCCCGTCGGAGACGGTGACACAGCGGGGGTCGAGCCAGTCCAGCTTGTTGTCGTCCGGGTTGTGGTCGCAGTAGCGGTAGGCGCTCGATCTGTCGCCGACCCATGTGGTGCCCCACGCGATCGGGTCGTCGAACTCCTCCGCCCAGACGAGCGACCTGCCAGGGGGTGCGCTCGACGTGGACGTGTCGCTGTAGGTGGTCATGGCGGCGAGGGTAGGCCGCCGGACGTCTCCTGCCGGACCGACTCGACGGAGGTGTGGGCAGACAATTCCGAAATTCATCTTTCCGACCAGATGCCTATCCCCCGGAATCCCTCTGCGCATTACATTCTTCACTCCGCTGACTTTCATGCGTATGGCGTAACGCGCCGCATTTACAGGGCCGTTGGACTGCTATGTTCTCCAACCGTCGGATCAGAGGTACTTTCAAGCGAGGTGAATCATGAAGAAGGCAGTTTTCACCACAGCGGCGTTGGCCATCGGTGCGGGTCTTGTGGGTGGCTCCGCCGCCGCGGCGGTCGCCGCCGGAGGTTCGGGTGTTTCCACCAGTCCGATCGGCGGACTCATGTCCCCGACCAAGGTGACGCCTGCGGTCGTGCCCGCGGCCGACGTGGTGACGCGACTGGCCCGGGACGGCGGTGTCACCAAGGGCAGCGCGTTCGACAAGACCAAGTCGGGAGGCATGTCCGGTGTCTACCTGGACGGCATGGACCCGAACGCCGCGAAGCGGCCCACCATTCCGGTGAAGAACCCGGCCGGAAGCGGCGAGGTCCAGATCCACCCGTTGCACGCGCCGACGGCCAGCGGCCTCGGCACCCTGCTTCCCAACAAGTGACGACCCGGCAACCCTTTGAGTCGGCCGTACCGGCGTATGCCGGCCCCGGAATTCTGAGACTCTGATCCGGTTCTCGACAACCGGAGACCGCGCGCGGGCCCGGATGCAGAAATCCGGACCGGCGATCAGGTCTCCGTACAACGGCGGCCCGCACCCACTGGCCCCGTGCATCATCCGTCCGGCCCACCGGCCCTCACCCGCCGGTGGGCCGGACGCATGTCAGCGGTGTTCCGGCCGCTCTATTCGGCCCCGTCGCACCTCGGATTTCGCGCGTTGCGCCATCCGAAGGAATCTGGCCGCGTTTGATTGTTCCCGCCGTGACTTATGCATGCATATACGGGTTTCCTTTTCGTAAGCGTGCGCAACCGTGAATTCAGGAAGGAACCGAGTTGAGCAAGAAGTTCGCGGTCATCACGGCCCTCGCCCTCAGCACCGTCGTCGGCACCGCCGGCCTTGCCTCCGCCGGCGAGTACGACGGCAACGGCAAGACCACCACCGTCAAGGGCGGCAGCGGCTTCTCGTCGGCCCCCGTCGTCGTGAACGCCCCCCAGCAGGGCGTTCTCATCGTCAACGGCACCCTCGTCGACGGTCGCTGCCTCGCCCCGTGGTCCAACGGAGCCGTTCTCGCCGGCACCGTGGCACCGAACTCGCGGTACGCCTCCTGCAACACGGCCAAGATCGACCAGGCGCAGAACGCCGTGTCGGCGAGTGGCCTGCTGATGTGACCTCCGCTGCGAACTGTTCGCAGCGGTACGTGAATTACCCCAACGCAGCCCCGAAAGGCGCAACTCATGCGTAAGAAGGTTACGGCCATCTCCGTGCTCGCGGCCGGCATCGCCCTCGCGACCGGCGGCACCGCCGCGGCCGACAGTGACACCACCACGGTCAAGGGCGGCAGCGACTTCTCGTCGGCCCCGGTCGTCGTCAACGAACCCCAGCAGGGCGTCGCCATCGTGAACGGCACGGTCGTCGACCTCCGCTGCGCCGTGCCGTGGTCCAACGGAGCCGTCCTCGCCGGCACCGTCGCACCGCACTCGCGCTACGCCGCCTGCAACACGGCCAAGATCGACCAGGCGCAGAACGCCGCGTCGTCGGCTGGCCTGCTGATGTGACTCCTGCTCCGAGGAATTCGGAGCAGGTAAACCCCGAACGCAGTCCGGAAAGGCTCAACTCATGCGTAAGAAGGTTACGGCCATCTCCGCCATCGCCGCGGGTATCGTCATCGCGACCGGCGGCACCGCCACGGCCGACGGTGACACCACCACGGTCAAGGGCGGCAGCGGCTTCTCGTCGGCCCCGGTCGTCGTGAACGAACCCCAGCAGGGCATCGCCGTGGTCAACGGCGCCCTCCTCGACGCGCGTTGCCTCGCCCCGTGGTCCAACGGAGCCGTCCTCGGCGGCGTCGCCGCGCCGCGCTCGCGCTACGCCTCCTGCAACACGGACAAGATCGACCAGGCGCAGAACGCCCCGTCGGCGGCTGGCCTGCTGATGTGACCAGCGCTTCACCCGAGGGCGGTCCGCCGGATTTCCGGTGGACCGCCCTCGGTGTTTGGGCGCCTTACGACGAGAGCTCCGGCGCACAAAAGACCGTGGGCCCTGTCTGCGTCAGCGTCAGACAGGGCCCACGGTCAAGGAGCGCCGGCAAGGAGGAAAGAGCGCCCATTCACGGGGTTCAACGAAGCTTTTCCCTCCGTGGTCACCCCGAGTCCTCCGTTCGGCCCAAATGGAATACCAAAGGGCAATCGCACTCCGCCGCCCTGCCCGCCCCCGCCCCCACATGCCGAAGGGCCGGCTCCGAGTGATTCGGAGCCGACCCTGGTCATCGAGCCGAAGGCCAACGGCGCGGCAGAAAGGAACGAGGGGTCCGCCGCGGGCGACTACTTGATCGGGAGTCCGCCGAGCAGCCGGCCGTCGACGGGGTTCGGCAGGGCGCCGCCGAGGACGGGGGTCTTCACCATGCCCTGGGACTGCACGCCCTTCTTCACCTTGTCCGCGGTGCGCTTCACGTTGTTCCCCACGTAGCCCGTCGGCACCTTGGCGGCCGAGGGGAGGCTGCGGGCGACCGTCTTGCCGTTCTCGACGAGGCCCGACGACGGCATGTCCACCGCGGCGGCGCCGGGCACGGTGGCGCCGGCGATGGCGAGGGAGCCGACGACGACGGCAGCAGCCTTGAGGTTCTTCATGATGTTCCTTTCCAGGAATTACACGGTCTCGGTTCTCTTGGGCTAACGAGAGGGGATCCCTCGGGAAACCCCCGTGGCGCCAAATGGGTGGTCCGGTGAATGAAACAACTCCGAAAACACCACCGTTCCCCCACACTTGACCGCTTCTCAGATAAGTATGGATAAGTGTCTTTATTCGAAAGGGCGGCCTCGGTCATGCGCATTGCGCCGCACATCCTGCATGTCGCCCAGCCCGTCGAGGGCGGTGTCGCGCGGGTCGTGACGGACCTGGTGGCGGCTCAACTCGCCGCGGGGTTGCGGGTGTCCGTGGCCTGTCCGGCCGGCGGCACGCTGGCCGAGGACCTCAGGGCGCTGGACTGCACGGTGGTCCGCTGGGACGCGACCCGCGCGCCGGGGCACCGACTCCCGGGCGAGGTACGGCAGTTGGCGCGCGTGTTGCGCGGGGTGCGGCCGGACCTGGTGCACGCGCACAGCGCGAAGGCGGGGCTCGCGGCCCGGCTGGCGGTGCGCGGCGCCGTGCCGACCGTGTTCCAGCCGCACGCCTGGTCGTTCGAGGCCGCGGACGGAGTCGTCGCGCGACTGGCGCTGGGCTGGGAGCGGTTCGGGGCCCGGTGGGCGACACGCGTGCTGTGTGTGAGCGAGGCCGAGCGGCGCACCGGAGTGCGGTCCGGTATCGACGCCTCGTGGCGGGTGGTCGCCAACGGGGTCGACACCTTCCGGTTCCGGCCGGAGGGAGACCGCGCGCGCCGCGGGGCGGGCCCGCTCGTGGTGTGCGTGGGCCGGCTGTGCCGGCAGAAGGGTCAGGACGTACTGCTGGCGGCCTGGCCCGAGGTGGTGCGGCAGGTGCCGGGCGCGCGGCTGGTGCTGGTCGGTGACGGTCCGGACGCGGACGGACTGCGCTCGGGTGCGCCCGGGTCGGTGGAGTTCGCCGGCGCGACGGCCGACACCGCGCGCTGGTACCGGGCCGCGGACGTCGTGGTGCTGCCGTCCCGCTGGGAGGGCATGGCGCTCGCCCCGCTGGAGGCCATGGCGTGCGGCCGGCCGGTCGTCGTCACGGACGTGGACGGGGCGGGCGAGAGCCTTCCGCCCCGCCGTCCGCCGGGCTGCCCGGTGCCGCCGGAGGACCCCGGGGCGCTGGCCCGGGCGCTGACGGCGCTGCTGCTCGACGAGCCGCTGCGCGCGGAGCTCGGCGCTCAGGCCCGGGCACATGTGCTCGCCCGCCACGATCTGCGGCGCGCCACGGACGCGGTGACCGACGTCTACCGCGAGTTGCTCGGCCTCGCCACCACGCGGGGCGTCGAACCGAACGGGGGCAGGGAGTGCGTCACCACATGACCGCGGAGAGCACCGTCGCCTCGCCCGGGCAGCAGCGGACGGCGCAGGACGCCGTCACCGCTGTCGACCCGCGCGGCCGGGCCGCCGGACGCCGGGCGGCCTTCGGGCGCGGTGCGCGTCGCCCGCGGCCCGGCTCCCGGGCGACGCTGTGGCTGGTCGACGGCGGGGCCGCGCTGTCGGCCGCGGTACTGGTCCTGCCCGCACCGCACCGGTTCTCGCCGGTCATCGTGGTGCTCGTCCTCGGTGTGATCGCGATGAACCGCCGGGCCACGCTGTACGACACCTTCCTCGTCCCCGGCGTACTCGACGAACTCCCCGCTGTCTGCGGCCGGATCGCGGTCGGCTGGGCGGCGGTCGTGGCGGTCTCCCCGCTGGGCTCGCTCCCGCCGGCCGTGCCGGCCACCGCGGTCACCGTGCACTGTCTCGCGGCCTGTGCGGGCCGTGAGGCGGTGCACGGGCGGCGGCGCCGGGCGCTGCGGCGGCGGCCCCGTCCGGCCCTGGTGGTCGGCCCGGTCGCGGTGGCCCGGCTGGTCTCGGCCGCGCTGCTGCGCCAACCGGGCTGTGGGGTACGGCCGGTGGGACTGCTCGCCGACGACCCGGACGTCCTCGGCGACGCCGACGACGAGGCCGGGCTGCCAGTGCTCACCACGGCGCAGGACGCGCGGCGGGCGGTGATCCAGAACGGGGTGGAGACGGTGCTCGTCGTGGGGGCCGCCACCCGGACGGAGAAGGCCGCCGTGCTGCGGGGGCTGGCCGCGTACGGCTGCGTGCTGTGGGAGCTGGACGCGGATCCGCCGTCGTACGGCCCCGGTGGGCGCCGTCAGGGGGCGGGGCAGCTGGCCGGGTTCTCGCGCAGGTTGTTGGGGCCCGGCGGCGGACGGCGGCGCGGGAGCGTGGGCAAGCGGGTGCTGGACGTGGTGCTCTCGGGTGTGCTGCTGGTGCTGGCCGGGCCGGTGCTGCTGGTGTGCGCGGCCGTGCTGCGGGTCATGGACGGGCCGGGTGTGGTGTTCCGGCAGGAGCGGATCGGCAAGGACGGCCGGCCGTTCACGATGCTGAAGCTGCGCACCCACCGGCCGGCCAGCGCGCACGAGGCGGCGACCCGCTGGAGCGTGGCAAACGAGCAGGACATGAGCCCGTTCTGTCATTTCCTGCGGCGCACCTCGCTGGACGAGCTGCTCCAGCTGTGGAACGTCTTCCGCGGCGACATGAGCCTGGTCGGGCCGCGGCCCGAACGGCCGTACTTCGTCGCGAAGTTCAGCCAGGCCCATCCGGGCTATCCGGCCCGCCACCGGATGCGGACCGGGATCACCGGGCTCGCGCAGATCCACGGGCTGCGCGGTGACACCTCGATCGAGGACCGGTGCCGTTACGACAACGCCTACATCGACAACTGGTCGCTGTGGCAGGACGTCTGCATCCTGCTGCGCACGGTGGCCCAGTTCGTCCGGCCGACAGGGAGCTGAGCACCGGTGAGTACTTCCCCCACGGCCTCTCCCCCGCTCGCGCCGCCCCGGCCGAAGCCGCGGGCCCCGCTGGGCCGGTCCGGCTTCCGCCTGTCCGGCCTCCCCGTCCGGTCCGCGCTGTCCGCCCCGTCCCTGCTGTCCGTACTGCCCGTCATCGCGGTCGTGGTGCTGCTGGGGCTGCCCGTCACGCCGGGCGGCTCGGCCACGCCCGCCGACGCCGCCTCGGGACTGGTCGTGCTGGGGGCGCTCGTCCAGGCCGTGCGAGGGGCCCGGCGGCCGCTGACCCGGACGGCGGCGGTCCTGTTCGGGCTGCCCGTGGTGGGCGTCGCGGTCGCCGCGGCGGGGGCGCTGACCACCAGTGACGCGCTCACCGGACTGGCCCGCTACCTCCAGGTGTTCGTGCTCGTCCCGGTGGCGGTGCTGCTGCTGGTGCGCGACCGGCGGGGCGCCCGGCTGGTGCTGTGGTCCCTGGTCGGCCTCGCGCTGTGGCAGGGCGCCATCGGGGTGCACCAGAACCTCACCAGGACCGGCGCCCTGTACCAGGGGGCCGACATCCGGGCGGTGGGCACGTTCGGGCCGTCCGACGTGATGGGGATGGCGACCGTCGTGGCGTTCGGCGTGGTGGCCGCGACCGGTCTCGCCCTCGGCACCCGGGCGCGGCGAGAGCGTGTCGTGGCGGCCGTGTGCGCGCTGGCCCTGCTCGTGCCGCTCGCGCTGTCCTACAGCCGGGGCGCCTGGATCGCCACGGCGTTCGCCTGCGGGGCGCAGCTGCTCCTGGTCGGTGTGCGACGGGCGGTGAAGGTGTTCGCGGCGGCGGCCGCGGCCGCGGTGGTGCTGGTGGGCGGGCTCGGTCTGGGCGCGGCGACCCTGCAGGAGCGGTTGACCAGCGTCACCCAGGTCACCGACGCGCCGGACCAGTCGGTCGTCGACCGGTACACGATGTGGGCCGCGGCGGGCGAGATGTGGCGCGGGCATCCGCTGACGGGCGTCGGGCTGAAGGCCTTCCCCGCGCACCGGGACGGGCATGCCTCGCTCGCGCTGTCGTCGGGCAGCGACACGGCCGGCGCCGGCCAGGCCTTCCGCCGCCAGCCGCTGCTGTCCCCGCACAACATGTACCTGCTGCTCCTCAGCGAGCAGGGCATGCTGGGCCTGCTCGCGTTCGCGGGCAGCTGGCTCGCCCTGCTGGTGATCGCGCTGCGCCGGCTGCGGCGCAGCGGACGCGCCGTACGGGACTGCGCGCTCCCGGCGTGCGGGCTGCTGCTGTGGCAGCTCGTCAACTTCCTGTACGCCGACATCGGCGGGCCCTCCACCATCCTCGCCGGGGTCTGCCTCGGCCTGGCTGCCTGGTGGGCCCTGGGGCGCGATGCGCAGGACCCGTCCACCGGGCGACGCCTGGACCACGGGCTCGCCGCACCGGGCGTAAGCACGGATACGGCCAGTGCGGGGGCTCCCGCCCAGCATGCCGAGAGCACGGACCGGCCGCAGGACGGCCCGGCCTCCGGGCGGACGACGGGACGCTCGCACCACACCCCGGCCCCTGACGACTCGACGGCCCCGGCCGTGGAATCGGGCCCGCGGTGAGGCCCCGCCCGGCGACGACCGCGCAGGCCACCGAGCAGGTGCCGGACGGGGACACCACGCGCACGCCCGAGCAGATGCGAGGCGGCAAGGCCCCCCGTGCCGCCGAAGGCGTCCGCCCCGCCCCGTCGGCCGTCCGGCGGACCGGGGCGCCCTCGCGGCGTTTCCTCGCCAGGGCGACGCTGCTCTCCGCCGCGCTGTCCATGGCCGGGGCGGTCCTCGGGCTCGGGCGGGACCAGACGCTCGCCCATCTGTTCGGGGCCGGGGAGGACAGCGACGCGTTTCTCGTCGCGTGGACGCTGCCCGAGCTGGCGTCGACGCTGCTGATCGAGGACGGGATGGCGTTCGTGCTCGTGCCCGCGTTCAGCGTGGCGCTGGCGCGGCGGGCACGTGGGGTCGGCGCCCTCGACCCCGTGCGCGCCCTGGTCACCGCCTCGCTGCCGCGGCTGTGCCTGGTCCTCGCCGGCTCGGCCGCCGTGCTCGCGGCCACGGCGCCGCAGGTGGTCTCCGTGCTCGCGCCCGGCCTGCCCGACCCGGCGCTGGCCGTGTCCTGCACCCGGCTGACCGCGACCTGCGTCCTGAGCTTCGGGCTCGCCGGGTACTTCAGCGCGGCGCTGCGGGCGCACCGCGACTATCTCGCGCCGGGCGCCATCTACATCGCCTACAACCTCGCGATCATCGCGACGATGTTCGTACTCGCCGACCGCTGGGGCGTACGGGCCGCCGCTCTCGGTGTCGCGATCGGCGGGTGCGTCATGGCCGCCGTACAGGCACCGTCGCTGTGGCGGCGAATCACCGCGGGCCGGGAACCCGGTCACCTCGCGCCGGTCTCCGGGTACGACGGGGACAGCGGGCGGACGCTCGTGCCGGCCCTGGTCTGCGCGGTCCTGCTGTTCACGCTGTGCCGGCAGTCGCAGGTCCTCATCGAGCGCTACTTCGCCTCCGGGCTGCCCGCCGGTGCCATCTCGCACCTCAACTACGCCCAGAAGGTCGCCCAGTTCCCGATGTCGCTGGCGATGATGGTGTGCGTCGTCACCTTCCCGGTGGTGGCGCGGGCCATCGCCGAGGGCGACCTGCGGCGGGCCCGGGAGCGGGTCGAGCGGGACCTGACGCTGATGGGCTGCCTCGTGCTGCTCGGTGCCGCCCTGGTCGTGGCCGGTGCCCCGCAGATCGTCCAACTCCTTTTCCAGCGCGGTGCGTTCACCGCCGAGGACACCGCCGCGACCGCCGCCGTCATGCGGGTCTACGCCGTGGGGCTGCTCGGGCACACGCTGGTCGGTGCGCTGGTGCGGTCGTACTTCTCGACCGGCCGCACCACCTGGTTCCCGCTGCTCGCCATGGGGGCCGGCGCGCTCGTCACCGCCGTCATCAGCGCCTGGGCCGTGGACCCGTGGGGCGCACGCGGCCTCGCCGCGGCCAACGCGGCCGGCATCACCCTCACGGCACTGCTCCTGCTGAAGGGGCTGGGGCCGCGCAGCGTGCCCGTGCGGGTCCGCCCGGTCGTCGCCGAGTTGTCACGGCCGGTGCGTGCGGCCGTGTGCGCCGCCGGAGCCGGGCTGTTCTGCGCAGGTCTGTTCGACTCCCCCACGGCGGCCCTCGCCGCCGGCTGCGCCTGCGCGACCGTCGTCTTCCTGTCGCTGGCCTGGATCCTCGACGTGGCGGGCGTCCGGGCCCTGCTGCTTCCCGTCACGCACTCCGTCCGTAGCTCCCTCACCCGAAAGCTTCGCCATGGTCGCTGACATCTCCGCCGCCCCACGCGCGGTCGAACCCGATCCCGACCCGGTCGCGGAGGGACGCCCGAGAAAGGGTCCCGCCGCCTGGGTGGCCATGTACCACTCCGTCTCCGACTGCCGGGACGACCCGTACAACGTCACCGTCACGCCCGACCGCCTGGACCGGCAACTCGGCTGGCTCGCGGCCCGCGGGCTGCGCGGGGTGAGCGTGCGGGAGCTGCTCGCGGCGCGCGCCCGGGGCGCCGAGCGCGGCCTGATCGGGCTCACCTTCGACGACGGGTACACCGACTTCCTCACCCACGCGGTGCCCGTGCTGCACCGCTGGGGCTTCTCGGCCACCGTGTTCGTGCTGCCCGGGCGGCTCGGCGGCGAGAACTCCTGGGAGCCGACCGGCCCGCGCAAACCCCTCTTCGACGTGGCCGACGTCCACCGTGCCGTGGCCGCGGGCATGGAGATCGCCTCGCACGGCATGACCCACCTCAACCTGACCAGGACCACGGACGAGGTGCTGCACCGCGAGGTCGAGGAGAGCCGGCAGCGGCTCGCCGCCCTCACCGGAGGCGACGTCGACGGCTTCTGCTACCCGTACGGCTGTCTCGACGAGCGCGTCGTCGCCGCCGTGCGCCGGGCCGGGTACCGCTACGCCTGCGCGATCTCCCCCGGCCCGGCCGACTCCGGCGACCTCGCGCTGCCCCGTATCCACCTCGGGCAGGCGGACATCTCGCTGCGGCTGGAGCTCAAGCGCCGCCTGGCCCGGTACTACGGCCGCGCCCTGGAGGCCGTGTGAAGGCCCTGCATGTCATCACCGGCCTCGGCGTGGGCGGCGCGGAACAGCAGCTGCGGCTGCTGCTCCGGCACCTGCCCGCGCAGTGCGACGTGGTGACGCTGACCAACCCCGGTTCCGTCGCGGCCGGTCTGGCCGCCGACGGCGTCCGCGTCGCCCACCTCGGCATGAGCGGCAACCGTGACGTCGACGCGCTGCCCCGTCTCACCCGGCTGATCCGCGCCGGCCGCTACGACCTCGTCCACACCCACCTGTACCGGGCCTGTCTGTACGGCCGGGTCGCGGCGCGGCTCGCGGGGGTCGGTGCCGTCGTCGCCACCGAGCACTCGATCGGCGAGAGCCGGCTGGAGGGCCGGCCGCTGACGTCGGGGGTCCGCGCCCTCTACCTGGCCGGCGAGCGCCTCGGCCGCGCCACGGTCGCCGTGTCGCCGACGGTGGCGCAGCGGCTGCGGCACTGGGGCGTGCCCGGGCCGCGCATCCGGGTCATCCCGAACGGCATCGACGCGCCCCGGTTCCGCTTCGACGAGGCGCGCCGCGAGGAGGCCCGGGCGTTCCACGGGCTGCCGCCGGACGCCTACGTCGTCGGCGGCGTGGGGCGACTCACCCCGGGCAAGCGGTTCGACGTGCTCGTGCGGGCACTGCACCAACTGCCCGGCGACGTACGGCTGCTGCTGGTGGGCGCCGGCCCCGAGGAGGCGGCGCTGCGGCGCACCGCGCAGCGGCTCGGGGTCGCGGAGCGGATGGTGCTGACGGGCGAGCGCCCGTATCTGCCCCTCCCCGGCGACGGCGCGCCCGGCCTCGCCGCCCTGCTGTCCGCGATGGACGTGCTCGCCTCGCCGTCGCCCGAGGAGGCCTTCGGCCTGGCCGTGGTCGAGGCGCTGGCGGCCGGGCTCCCCGTGCTGTACGCGAGTTGCCCCGCCGTCGACGACATGCCGCCGGACGCGGCCCCCGGAGCCCGGCGCGTCCGGGGCGGGGCCGAGGCGTACGCGCGGGAACTGCTGCGGCTGCGGGCGGTGGGAAGGGACGAGCGGCCCGTCCCCGACGTCGTACGCCGCTATGACATCGCGCGTACCGCGCGGCAGTTGATGGATCTGTACACGGCCGCTCTGTCCGGCTCGAACCTGGAAGTGAGTTCCTCATGACAGACAACCCCACTGAGGGTGCCCGGGTGGCCGACCGTACGCGCTCGCGCGTGCTACGGCTGGCCTCATGGTGGTGGCTGCCGGCCGCCGCGCTGGTCGGTGCCGCGGCAGGCGGCGCCTACGGCCAGCTGAGACCCCCGCAGTACACGGCGACCAGCTCCGTCGTCGCCGTGCCGAACGGCACGACCGAGGCCGACTGCACCGACGCGCTCGGCTTCGCGCAGGCGTACGGCCGGGTCGCCACGCAGCTCGCGGTGCTCGGCGACGCCCAGGTGTGGGCGGGCGTACCGGTCTCGACGCTGCGCGAGAGCGTGGACGTGGCGACCTCGCCGGACGCGCCGATGGTGGCGGTGTCGGCGACGTCGTCGAAGCCCTCGCAGGCCGTCGACATCGCCAACGCCGTGTCCCGCGCGCTGATCACCGAGGCGGACCACAGCCGTTCGCGCACTGGCATCCGGCTCGAACGCCTCTCCCGTGCCCTGAAGCCCACCGAGCCGTCGTCCGCGTCCCCGGCGCTGGCCTCGCTGGTGGGCGCGAGCGCCGGCGGGCTGCTGGGCGGCCTCGCGCTGCTGGCGCGGCCACGGCGTACCCCGGAGGACGACGACGACCAGGGCCACGCCTCGGTCCCCGGCCCGGCAGGCGCCGCCGACGCCCGCGGGACGCTTGGGTGAGCGGGTACGGGCGCGCGCTGACGGTGGAGGTGTGCACCGACGAGCGCGCCTTCGCGGCGCTGGCCGGCGACTGGGAACGCCTGCACGGCGCGTGCCCGTCCGCGACGGCGTTCCAGAGCCATGCCTGGCTGCACTCGTGGTGGCAGTCGTACGGCAGGCCGGGCCGGCTGCGGCTCGTGCTGGTGCGCAAGGGCGGTGCGCTGGTGGCGGCCGCGCCGCTGATGCGGGTGCGTCGGCCGCTGCCGGCACTGGTGCCGATGGGCGGCGCCATCACCGACCTCTGCGATGTGCTCATCGACGACGAGGTGGCCGCGCCGGCCGCCGGGGCGCTCGCGGGCGCGCTGGCCGAGCTGGCGCGCACCGCCCTGGTCGACTTCCGTGAGGTGCGGCCGGGCGGCGCGATGGAACGCGTCTACCTGTGCTGGCGCGGGCCGCGGCACCGGCTGCCCGACTCGGTGTGCCTGGAGCTGCCCGCCGTCCCCATGGACGAGCTGGTCGGGCGGCTGTCGTCGCGGCACGCCCAGCGGGTCCGCAACAAGGTGAACCGGCTCGCGCGGCTCGGCATCGAGTGGCGCCTCGTGGGCGGCGACGAGACCGACGCCGCGCTGCGTCGGCTGCTCGCGCTGCACCGGCTGCAGTGGCAGGGCCGGCGGATGTCGTCGGAGCACGCGCGGCCGCGGTTCCTGGAACACCTGGTCCGCTCGGCGGCGCCGATGACCCGGTCGGGGCAGGCCGCGGTGATGGAGTTCCTGCTCGACGGGACGGTGGTGGCGGTCAATCTCAATCTGCTGTCGGGACGTCCTGGAGGGCTGGCGGGCACCTATCTCTACGGCTTTCACCCTCAGCTGCGGGAGCGGAAGGTGGACGTGGCGGCGATGCTGCTGCACGCGTCCACCGAGCACCTCACGTCCGTCGACGGGCACCGGGTGCTGAGCCTGCTGCGCGGTGACGAGCCGTACAAGTACCGCTGGCACCCCAAGAGGGTCGTCAACCAGCGCCTGCTGCTGGCCCGGCGCCGCACCGCACCACTGCTGGCGGCCGCCGTCGCGGAGGCGGGGGCGCGGCAGCGGGCCAAGCGGGTGCTGCGCCGGGAGGCGGAGCAAGCGCCACAGGCGGAACAGGTGGATCAGCAGTAACTCCCGTCCCCCCTCAGTCGCCCCCCAGTCGGCCCCTTCACTCGGGCCACTTCACTCGGGCCCTTCACTCAGGCCACTTCACACAGGCACGGAGTTTCCCTCCGGCCTGGTGCTTCAGCCATTTCGCGAGCTCCAGCGGGGTGCACCGCGGCAGCCGCGAGGGCATGGGCGTCGGCGTGGATGTCGCCGTAGATGCCGGTCTCGGTGGCTGGGTCTGGGTCATGGGCCGGTTCGGGGCCGGGACCGGCGGCCCCGGTTTCGGCCGGGGGGTGAGCGGGGTGGAGAGCAGGGCGCGGTACAGGGCGGAGGCGCGGGGGTTGTCCGAGCACAGCCACACGCCGTGCGGGCAGTAGTCGGTGATGGTGTTGTACAGCGGCTTGTGCTCGTCCATCCAGGCGAGCATGCGCAGCATGTACGTGATGTTGTCGCCGTTGTGGAACAGGCCCCATTCCGGGTACGAGATGGGCTTGCCGTGCTCGCGTGCGAAGTCGACGTGGTGCTGGAGGCCGTAGGGCTCAAAGACCTGTTCGTCGAAGCCCGTCCCGCGCGGCTGGTCGTAGGCGTCCATGCCGATGATGTCGACGACGTCGTCTCCGGGGTAGCACTCGGGCCAGGGGATCGCGTCCATGCCGCGGTTCGGGGCGAAGTCGAACCTGAACCGCTGGCCGTCGACCGAGCGCATGACGCCGACGATGCGCTGCCAGTACCGCTTCCAGCTGTCCGGGTCGGGGGCGCAGCGGTGGGTGTAGCTGACGCCGTTCATCTCCCAACCGAGCACGATGACCGTGTCCGGCACGCCCAGGCCGACCAGGCGTTGGGCCAGCACCCTGAAGTGCTCGTCGAACGCGCCGTCCGCGCCGCGCCGCAGCAGCTCGCGCACCTCGGCGTCGGGCAGGTTCTCCTCGTTGCGCTCCATCATCGGCACGTTGAGCACGAGCATCCGCTCGGCCCTGGCCCGCCGCCAGCCGGCCCAGCTGTCGAGGAACCCGGGCGCCCCCTCGATGTTGCGCCACACGTCCCCCGGCAGATAGGTGTGCCCCACCCGCGGCTCCTGACCGTCCAGCCAGCGACCGAGCTCCTTCATACGCCACACACCGGCGGGCCCGTAGTGCAGGTACGCCCCGAACGCCGGGCCGTGCGCGACGACTCCCGACGGGGAGTGGGCGCCGCCCGGGGGCGTCGGGGAGTCGGAGGGCGCCGCAAGGGCCGGCCCCGGCCCCAGGGCGGCGGCCCCGACCAGGCCGGAAACGAGGAACGCCAGCCCACGGCGAACGGACCGACGACAGGCAGGGGCCATGCATCCTCCTTGGTACGGCTGCGGCTTCGAAGCTCCTTCCGTCACTGATACATAGTCATATACGCCCACATTTCACCAACGAAGCGCACCCGAATGGTCCGGCCCCGCTCGCTTCCCTGCCCCCACCCCCTGCCTCAGCTGCCGTACAACGCCTCGATCTCCCGCGCGTACACCCCCGTCACCGCCTGCCGCTTCACCTTCATCGACGGCGTCAGCAGCCCGTTGTCCTCGGTGAACTCGCCGTCCACCAGGGCGAAGGCGCGGATGGACTCGGCGCGGGAGACGGCCTCGTTGGCGTGGTCGACCGCCTTCTGGACGTCGGCCCGGAGGCGGGGGTCATCGAGGAGCTTGGAGAGCGGGGTGTCGGCGGGCATCTTGCGTACGGCCAGCCAGTGGGCCACGGCCTCCGGTCGAGGGTGATCAGGGCGGCGACGAAGGGGCGGTTGTCGCCGACGAAGAGGCACTGGCCTATCGGGGGGGGCGGCTGCGGAGGCGGTCCTCCAGGACGGACGGGGAGACGTTCTTGCCGCCGGAGGTGACGAGGATGTCCTTCTTGCGGCCGGTGATGGTGAGGTAGCCGTCCTCGTCGAGGGAGCCGAGGTCGCCGGTGGCGAACCACGCAAAGTGCGGGCAAGGCGCGCCGGAAGGCGCGGCCGTCTCTGTACGTTGCTGTACGACCACCCCTCACGGAAGGAACCCCGTGCACTCCCGATGCCTCCGGTCCGCCCTGGTCGCCGTCTGCGCCGCCGCGGCCCTGTCCCTCGCCGGCACCGCACCCGCCGCCGCACACCCCGCGACTCCCCCGGTGGCCCACGCCCCGGCCCACGCCCGGGCGGCCTCCGTCTCCCCCGGACTCACCCCGCTGACCGACCTGTTCGCCGAGCGGCTGCTGATCGCCGACAAGGTCGCCGCCGCCAAGTACGGCACCGACAAGCCCATCGACGACCCGGTGCGCGAGCAGCAGATCCTGGACGACGTTGCCGCGCGGGCGACCGGACTCGGCCTGGACCCGGATGCCGTGCAGGCCGTCTTCCGGGACCAGATCGAGGCCAACAAGCTGGTGCAGCGGGGGCTTTACGCACGTTGGGACGCGCATCCCGCCGAGCGGCCCGCCGAGCGCCCCGACCTGGTCAAGGAGGTGCGCCCGGTGCTCGACCGCATCACCACCGAGTTGCTGGACACCCTGAAGGAGACGCAGCGGCTGCGGACGTCGCCGTCGTGCGGGCCGCTGCTCTACGTCGCCGCCGCCTGGTCGGCGTACGGCCACGAGTTGGACGTCCTGCACCTGAAGGGGCTTCAGCGGGCCGTGCCCTCGGTGTGCTCGACGGCTACGTAAGGGAAAAGGGAAAGGGGCGGGGCGGCCGGGGTCAGGCCCCGCAGAAGCGCGCGGTCCGCACGTATCCGCCGAGGTTCTCGTCGTCGGTGCCGAGGAGGGCGCGGGGCGATCCCGGCAGGCATTCCACCGCCTCGACCTTGTGCTGGGGGAACGTGCCCAGCACGACAGGGGTCCGGTTGAGCCGGACCCGAACCCCGCCGGCTGCCGACAAGGTCACCCGGCCGGCGTCGCTGACCGCCGAGTCGAACGGGCCGTCGTCGCCGGCGTCCGCCGCCGAGCTGAAGAGGATCCGACCGGAGGCGGTCACCGAGATGTCGGAGATGTGCCGCGTGGTGTCGTCGGTCGGATACGTCGCCCGGTAGGTCCGGCGGGTCACACTCCCGAACTGCGGCTGGCCCCACGAGGCGAAGGTGAGGGGCGCCGCGTAGAGCGTGGCGGGGCGGTCCGCGCCCGCTCCGCGGTCCGCCCACAGGGCGGCGAGGTGCCCGCCGCGCGCCACGAGAGCGAAGCTCTCGAAGTCGGCGCCCTCGCCGATGGCCGGCAGCGGCGAGTAGTCGACGACCGTCGCCGTGGAGCCGGTGACCTTCAGCCGGTAGACGATGCCGCGGGAGGCGAGCGCCAGGTACTCTCCGGGCATCTCGGGGATGGCTTCGACGGCCTCCAGGTCAACGGGTTCCGCACCGTCCCAGGTGATCGGGGAGACGTCGTCGGAGCCCGCCCGGTGGGTGATCCGGGACAGGCGCCGCTGCCCGGTCTGCTTGTTGTCGTGCACGGCCAGTGCCCGCACCCCGGCTCCGTCCGCGGTGCGGCCTTCGAACGCGATGCCGCTGACCCCACCGCGGGCGTCGTCGCCCACCTTCTGCCAGTCGTCGGCCGCCCCGGCCGGGGTGATGCCGGGGATCGTCAGCAGCGCGGCAGCCGCCGCGAGCCAGGCCACGCGTCGCAGTATCGGAAGTTCCACAGGGGGCACTCGCTTTCTCTCGCCGGCGGACGCCAGATCACCCGCCGGGCGCCAGGGGACTGATCATAATCAGGCCATGATCAGCGCGGCCCGGGGCACCGGCCGGCCGCTCAGTCCATCAGCCGCTCCGCCCGGCCGATGGCCTGCGCCAGCTGCCGCACCTCCTCGTCCTCCGTCTCCTTCGCCAGGTCCTCGGCGTGGTCCGCGAGGCCGCGCAGGGACGGGACGGCGGGCAGGGAGCTCCAGCGGGAGTCGCCGTCGCGGAGGGCGTCGGCGAAGTAGGCGGCGGTGGCCGTGACCTGGAACCTCGCGGACGTGTCGTCGAGGGAGTCGTGCAGGGAGCCGGTCTCCAGCTGGCCCGACTTCTCGTGCGGGGCGCGGGTCTTCGGGTCGAGCCAGCGGACGCTCGCCGTGGCGAGGTGGCCTTCGGTGCCGGGCCTGGTGCGGACGGCGTAGAGGGCGGTGACGGTGTGGCCGGGGCCGATCTCGCCGCCGTCGACGCTGTCGTCGCGGAAGTCGTCGTCGGCGACCTGGCGGTTGTCGTAGCCGACGAGCCGGAACTCCTTGACCGTCTCGGGGTCGAAGGCGACCTGGGCCTTGGCGTCGCGGGCGGTCAGGTCGATGTTCCGGGGCAGTTGGCGGCTGAAGACCTCGTGGGCGTCGTCCTCGTCGGAGACGTACACCGTGTGCCCGTCGCCCTTGTCGGCGAGGCGTTCCATGAGGGCGTCGCCGTAGTCGCTGCCGACGCCGACGCCGAAGAGGGTGATGCCGTGTTCGCGGCGTTCGGAGGCGATGCGTTCGAGGATGGTGTCGGCGTCGGTGTCGCCCGTGTTGGCCAGGGCGTCGGAGATGAGGACGACGCGGTTGGTGGCGCCCTTGCGCAGGCCCTCCACCGCTGTTTCGTAGCCGGTCTCCATGCCGGCGCCCAGGTTCGTGGAGTCGGTGGGCTCCAGGCTGTCGATGGCGTCGTGGATCTCGTCGCGGTGGCCGTCCAGGCGGGTCATCGGCAGGACCGTCTCGGCCTCGTCGCTGAAGGTGACCAGGGCGACCGAGTCGTCGTCGCGGAGCTGGTCCGTCATGTGTCCGAGGGAGTCCTGGGCGAGGTCCAGGCGGCCCGGTTCGGCCATCGAGCCGGAGATGTCGATGACGAAGGTGAGGGCGGCGGGCGGGCGTTCGCCGGGGTCGGCGGCGATGGGGGTCCCCCCGCTCGAGCGAATTCGAGAGTGGGGGCGGGTGGCCAGGCCCACGCGGACCAGGGACCAGTCGTCGCGGTCGGTGCGGGCGCCGTCGACGGTGACCGTGAAGCCGTCGCCGTCGGGGCGGTCGTAGTCCTGGCGGAAGCTGTTGACGAACTCCTCGGGGCGGACCGTCGACGGGTCCGGCAGCCGGCCCTCGGCGAGGGTGCGGCGGGCGTAGCCGTAGGAGGCGGTGTCGACGTCCAGGGCGAAGGTGGAGAGGTAGTCGGGCTCGGGGGCGAAGTCGCGGGAGTCCTTGTCCTCGCCCTCGCCCTCGCCCTCGCGCCGGTCGCCCTGGCTGTAGGCGGGGGCGGGGAAGCCCTTGCCGCCTCCCTTGCTGTCCTGCGCGGAATCTGTGCTGCTGCCGCTGTCGCCCGCGCCGCATCCGGTGAGCAGCAGGCCGCCCGCCGCGGTGAGTGCGAGCAGCGCCTTGTGCAGCCGTCGTGTGCGGTACCGCTCCATCGTCCGTGCCCCCTTGGTCCGTTGACGTCGACTTCTGTGACTGTGACGGGCCAGGGGGCCGGAACGTGCGCTACGGAGCGTTGCGGATGAGTCTCGAAGAGGGCACGGTGACGGGCCGTCGAGACCGGTGGGTGATCTTCCGTTGACCTACGACACCACGTCCTTGCGGGCGAAACCGCGGAAGGCCAGGGCGAACAGCACGAGGGCGTACGTTACCGACAGGGACGTGCCCTGGATCATGTCCGACCACTCCAGCTGGGGTCGTACGGCGTCCAGCCAGGCGTACTGCCAGTGGGCCGGCAGGAAGTCGCGCCAGTCGCCGAGGGCCGTCACCTCGTCGAGCACGTTGCCGATGATGGTGAGGCCGACCGCGCCGCCGACCGCGCCGAGCGGTGCGTCGGTCCTCGTGGAGAGCCAGAACGCCAGGGCGGCGGTGACCAGTTGGGAGATGAAGATGTACGCCACCGTGATCAGCAGGCGCTGGGCGGCGGTTCCGGCGGCCAGTGAGTCACCGGTGGGGAGCTGGAGCGGGCCCCAGCCGTACGCCGCCGTGCCCACCGCGAGCGCCACGACCGGGAGCAGGATCATCGCGGCCAGGCTGAGACCGAGGCCCACGACGAGCTTGGACCACAGCAGCCGGGCCCGGGGCACCGGCGCGGCCAGCAGATAGCGCAGGGAGGACCAGCTGGCCTCCGAGGCGACGGTGTCCCCGCAGAACAGGGCGACGGGGACGACGAGCAGGAAGCCCGCGGAGGCGAACAGGTTGACCGCGGCGAAGTTCGCCCCGGACAGCGTGGCCGTGTCCATCAGGTTCACGTTGTTGTTGCCCGAGCCCGGGCCGCCGCCCACCTGGAAGGCGATCAGCAGGACGAACGGCAGGGCGAACAGGATGCCGCCCATGACCAGGGTGCGGCGCCGCTTCAGCTGCCGGACCAGCTCGACCCGGATCGGCAGCGTACGGCCCGCGCGGTAGCCGTCGGCGACCTCCGCGCGCTCGGTCGTCGTGCTGCTCATGCGGAGTCTCCGATCAGGGTGAGGAAGGCGTCTTCGAGGCGGCGGTGCGGGCCCACCGACTCGACCGGGACTTCCAGCCGGACGAGTTCGGCGACCAGCCGCCGTGCGCTGCCGTCCGCGTCGAGCCGTACGACCAGGCCGGCGTCTGCGCGCACCGCGGAGGCCACGCCCGGCAGGGCGGCGATCTTCTCGACGACGGGCTCGTCCACGGGTTCGGTCGTGCCCACGAGGAGCGTGTCGCCCGAGCCGACGATCTCCCCGACCGGGCCCGCCTGGACGAGTTGGCCGTGGTCCATCACCACGAGGTGGGTGCAGGTCTGCTCGACCTCGGCCAGCAGGTGGCTGGAGACGATGACCGTGCGGCCGGCGGCCGCGTAGCGGATCATGACCTCGCGCATCTCACGGATCTGGGGCGGGTCGAGTCCGTTCGTCGGCTCGTCGAGTATGAGCAGGTCGGGCAGGCCGAGCATGGCCTGGGCGATGGCGAGGCGCTGGCGCATGCCCTGGGAGTAGGTGCGCACGGCCCGGGCGAGCGCGTCGCCGAGGCCGGCGATCTCCAGGGCCTCGTCGAGGTGGGCGTCCTGCGGTGGGCGGCCGGTGGCCTGCCAGTACAGCTCCAGGTTGGCGCGGCCGGACAGGTGCGGGAGGAAGCCCGCGCCCTCGACGAAGGCGCCGACGCGGGAGAGCACGGGGGCGCCGGGGGCGATGGCGTGGCCGAAGACGCGGATCTCGCCGCCGTCCGGCTTGATCAGGCCCATCAGCATGCGCAGGGTCGTCGTCTTGCCCGCGCCGTTCGGGCCGAGCAGGCCGAGCACCTGGCCCTTCTCCACCCGGAAGGAGAGGTCCTTGACCGCGTACCGGTCGGCGGACTTCGCGTAGCGCTTGCTCAGGTCGGTGATCTGGAGCGGCACTTCGGCCAGTGCGGGGTCGGGGGCGGCGGGGGCCGCGGTGCGGCGCCGTCCGGTCGCCAGCAGGGCCAGCGCGATCACCCCGCCCGCCAGCGGCAGCCACCACACCCAGGCGGGCAGCCCCGTCGGCGTGTTCGTGTCACCGAGCGGTGTCGGCACCGACAGGTCGCCCTTGAGGGAGACGGTGTACGTCGCCGGGGCGGTCGGGGAGGCGTAGCCGAGGTCGGTGGAGGCGAGGACCAGCCGCAGCCGGTGGCCGTCGTCGATCTCGTGGTCGATCGCCGGGAGGGTGAGGGTGACGTCCTTGCCGGCCTTCGCGCCCTCGACCCTGACGGGTTCGACGAGCTGCGAGGGCAGCACCTGACTGGCCTGGCCGCCCGGGCCGACGTCGTACAGCTTGGCGAAGAGCACGGCGTCCTCGCTCGTGGACTTCACCTGGACGGTGGCCTTCGGGGACCCGGTGATCTGGAGGTCCTCGCGGACGGGCGCCGACTCGAACGCGGCGAACTGGCCGGGGAAGTCGAGGGACACGCCGATGCCGAGCGAGGACAGCTGGGACAGGCCGCCGGCGCTGCCGAGTCCGGGGAGGGCCGACACGGCGGGCGGGCTGGCGCCGGCCGGGTTCTGGAAGCTCTGCTCCCGTCCGGTGAGGGCGATGGAGCGCCGGTCGCCCTCCAGGCCGGGGTACTTGTCGGCGCTCACGCCGCTCAGCCGGGGCTCGCCGTCCCCGCTGCCGGTGCCGAGGGTGCGGGTGACGCGGAAGGCGGGGCCCGTATCGGTGGCCTTGTCGTCCTTCAGGTAGCGGTCGAACCAGGTCCGCACCCGCTCCTGGATCCGGCCCGTCTCCATGTCACCGCCGTCGTGGCCGCCCGCGATCCAGTCGACGTCCACGGGGGCGCCGCCCGCACGGATCGCCTTCGCGGCGGCGTCGGCCTGGTCCAGCGGGAAGAGGGAGTCGGTCTGGCCCTGCATCAGCAGGGTGGGCACCTTGATGCGGTCGCCGACGGCGGACGGCGAGCGCTCCTGAAGCATCCGCTCGGCCGGCGCGTCCGGGGTGCCGGACTCCGCGACCCGCTCGTACATCTCGCAGATCCGCGTCTCGAACTTGTCGCAGCCGCCGGCCGAGTTGACGAAGATGCCCGCCCAGAGCTTCTTGAAGACGCCGTCCGGGAACAGCGCGTCCGAGAGGTTCCAGTACGTGATCGCCGAGGCGATGGCGTCCACCCGGTCGTCGTGTCCGGCGGCCAGCAGCGAGACCGCGCCGCCGTAGGAGCCGCCCGCCATGCCCACCCGCGGGTCGCCGGCCTTGTCGAGCTCGACCTGGGGCTGCTTCGCCAGCCAGTCGAGCAGCCTGGAGACGTCGGCGACCTCGCCCGCGGGGTCGTTCAGCCCGACCTTGCCGGTCGACTTCCCGAAGCCGCGGGCCGACCAGGTCAGCACGGCGTAGCCGTCCCGGGCGAGGTCCTGGGCCTGCTGGCGTACGTCGTTCTTGCTGCCGCCGAAGCCGTGCGCCAGGAGGACGGCGGGGCGGCGTTCACTTCCGGCGGTCGTGAAGTACGAGGTGTCGATGCGTACCCCGTCGCCCATGTCCATGACGCGGTCGGCGCGGCGCACCGCGGGTGGGTCGTCGGCGGCGACGGCGGTCCATGTCCCGGCCCCGGCGACCACGACGACGGCGGCCGCGGCGGCAAGCAGCCGCCGCGGCCTCCGTAGCCCTCGCAGTGCGGGCAGTCGAAGATCCATGGTTCAACGGTACGGGGCCAAGCTGTCGGCAAGTTATCGACTGGGGGCTGAACCCGGGCCCCTCCCACGGAAGTACAGGACTGCGGTGGCGTACCACGATCGCGGTACGAAGGGCCTGGGAACTGGGTTCGGTTCGGTTCCAGCTCCTCGGAGAGTTGGAGTGCTCTCCAGCCTGGAAGGGCCGGAGACTCCCGCCTACCTCGTGGCCCGTCCGGTACAGGTGCTTGCGTCAGTGGTTGCGCGGGAAGCCGAGGTCGACGCCGGACGGGGCGTCCGCCGGATCGGGCCAGCGGGTGGTGACGACCTTGCCGCGGGTGTAGAAGTGCGTGCCGTCGTTGCCGTAGATGTGGTGGTCGCCGAAGAGCGAGTCCTTCCAGCCGCCGAAGCTGTGGTAGCCGACGGGGACCGGGATCGGGACGTTGACGCCGACCATGCCGGCCTCGATCTCCAGCTGGAAGCGGCGGGCGGCGCCGCCGTCCCGGGTGAAGATCGCGGTGCCGTTGCCGAACGGCGAGCTGTTGATCAGCGCCACGCCGTCCTCGTACGTCTCGGCACGCAGCACGCACAGGACGGGGCCGAAGATCTCGTCCTGGTACGCCTTCGCGGTGGTCGGCACCTTGTCGAGCAGCGAGATGCCGATCCAGTGGCCGTCCTCGAAGCCGGCACCTTCATAGGTATACGCCGAACCGTCGAGGACGACCTCGCAGCCCTCGGCCGCCGCGCCCGTCACGTAGGACGCCACCTTGTCGCGGTGGACGGCCGTGATCAGCGGGCCCATCTCACTCGTCGGGTCGTTGCCGGGACCGATCTTGATCTTCTCGGCGCGTTCGCGGATCTTCTCCACCAGCTCGTCGCCGATCGCACCGACCGCGACGACCGCGGAGATGGCCATGCAGCGCTCGCCCGCCGATCCGTAGGCGGCGCTCACGGCGGCGTCGGCGGCCGCGTCGAGGTCGGCGTCCGGCAGGACCAGCATGTGGTTCTTGGCGCCGCCGAGCGCCTGGACGCGCTTGTGGTTGGCGGCGGCGGTGGTGTGGATGTAGCGGGCGATCGGCGTCGAGCCGACGAAGGAGACCGCCTTGACGTCCGGGTGCTCCAGGAGGCGGTCGACGGCCACCTTGTCGCCGTGCACGACGTTGAACACGCCGTCCGGCAGACCGGCCTCCGACAGCAGCTCGGCGATCTTGATCGAGGCCGACGGGTCCTTCTCGCTCGGCTTGAGCACGAACGTGTTGCCGCACGCGATGGCCATCGGGAACATCCACATCGGGACCATCGCCGGGAAGTTGAACGGCGTGATGCCCGCGACGACACCCAGCGGCTGCCGGATCGACGACACGTCGACACGGCTCGCGACCTGCGTCGACAGCTCGCCCTTCAGCTGCACGCTGATGCCGCACGCCAGGTCGACGATCTCCAGGCCGCGCGCCACCTCGCCGAGGGCGTCGGAGTGCACCTTGCCGTGCTCGGCGGTGATCAGCTCGGCGATGGCGTCCCGGTTGGCGTCCAGCAGCGCCCGGAACCTGAACAGGATCGAGGTGCGCTGGGCCAGCGAGGACTGGCCCCAGGTCAGGTACGCCTCCTTGGCGGCGGCGACCGCGGCGTCCACCTCGTCGACCGAGGCGAACGCGACCTTCGTGGTGACCGCGCCGGTGGCCGGGTCGGTGACCGGCCCGAACGTGCCCGACGCGCCTTCGGCGGTCTTGCCGCCGATCCAGTGGTTGACGATCTTCGTCATGCCCAGTAACTCCTTCACAGATGGCGGCGTCGGGTCGAGACGTGCCGTTCGTACAGCTCACGGGCCTTGACCGTGGACGCTCGGGTCGCGGTCTCGGCCACGGGAACATCCCACCAGGCCTGCGCGGGCGGCGCGCCCGACACTGTGTCTGCCGTTTGGGTCTCGACGTAGACACAAGTGGGAGTGTCGGCCGTACGGGCCTCGGCGAGCGCCTCGCGCAGGTCGCTCACGGTCTTCGCGCGCAGCACCCGCATGCCCAGACTGGCGGCGTTGGCGGCCAGGTCGACGGGGAGCGGGGCGCCCGTGAAGGTGCCGTCGTCCGCGCGGTGGCGATACGCCGTGCCGAAGCGCTCGGCGCCGGTCTCCTGCGACAGTCCGCCGATGGACGCGTACCCGTGGTTCTGCACCAGCAACACCTTGATCGCGATTCCCTCCTGCACGGCGGTCACGATCTCCGTCGGCATCATCAGATACGTGCCGTCGCCGACCAGCGCCCAGACCTCGCGCTCGGGCGCGGCCAGCTTCACGCCGATCGCGGCCGGGATCTCGTAGCCCATGCAGGAGTAGCCGTACTCCAGGTGGTACTGGTCGCGTGAGCGCGCCCGCCACAGTTTGTGCAGGTCGCCGGGGAGGGAGCCGGCCGCGTTGATGATCACGTCCGACTCGTCCACCAGAGCGTCCAGGACGCCCAGCACCTGCGGCTGCGTCGGCCGTACGTCCGGTTCGTCGGCCTCGTAGCAGGCGTCGACGCGCTGCTCCCAGCGCTCCTTGTCCTCGGTGTACTCGGTGACGTACGAGGCGGCGACGCGGTAGGCGTGCATGTCCAGCGCGGCGGTCAGCTCCATCAGCCCGCTGCGCGCGTCCGCGATCAGGGGCATCCCGGCGAGCTTGTGGCCTTCGTAGGGCGCGATGTTGAGGTTGAGGAAGCGGACGCCGTCACCGGCGAAGAGGGTGCCGGAGGCGGTGGTGAAGTCGGTGTAGCGGGTGCCGACGCCTATCACCAGGTCGGCGGTGCGGGCGAGTTCGTCGGCCGTCGCCGTGCCGGTGTGGCCCACTCCCCCGACGTCCTGGGGGTGGTCGAAGCGCAGGGAGCCCTTGCCGGCCTGGGTGGAGGCGACGGGGATGCGGGTGACCTCCGCGAACTCGGCGAGCACCTCCTCGGCGCGGCTGTGGTGGACACCGCCGCCCGCGATGACCAGGGGCCTGCGGGCGGACCTGATCGCCCGTACGGCCTCGGCGAGTTCGGTCGGGTCGGCGCCGGGGCGGCGGACGGCCCAGGTGCGCTCGGCGAAGAGGTCGTCGGGCCAGTCGTACGCCTCGGCCTGTACGTCCTGGGGCAGCGCGAGCGTGACCGCGCCGGTCTCGACGGGGTCGGTGAGGACCCGCATGGCTTGGAGAGCTGACGGAATCAGTGCTTCCGGGCGGGTGATCCGGTCGAAGTACCTCGACACCGGCCGCAGGCAGTCGTTGACCGACACATCGCCGGCGTACGGCACTTCGAGCTGCTGGAGGACCGGGTCGGCGGGGCGGGTGGCGAAGATGTCGCCGGGGAGGAGCAGGACCGGGAGGTGGTTGACGGTCGCGAGCGCGGCGCCGGTGACGAGGTTGGTCGCGCCAGGGCCGATGGAGGTGGTCACGGCGTGGGTGGAGAGGCGGTTCGACTGGCGGGCGTAACCGACGGCCGCGTGCACCATCGCCTGCTCGTTGCGGCCCTGGTGGTACGGCATGGCGGGGGGTGTGGGGGGTGTCCCCCCACTGGACACAGCGCCGTACTCGACGAGTGCCTGGCCGATCCCGGCGACGTTGCCGTGGCCGAAGATGCCCCAGGTGGCGCCGATCAGCCGGTGGCGTACTCCGTCGCGCTCGGTGTACTGGGCGGACAGGAAGCGGACGAGCGCCTGTGCGACCGTGAGCCTCGTCGTTGAGGTCATCGGTTACCTCCGTGTGGTCCGGATGGAAGCAGATCCGCCACTTCCTTACGGCTCAGGCACCCCGTACGGCTCAGCCGCCCGGCCGCCTGCGCGCGACTCGACGTACCGGGTCGGGGACCTCCGGCGCGGGGCCGTAGCGGGCGGGGAGTCTTCGCTCGCACTTCGCTCCTGCCAAAGCAAAGCGGCTACCCGCGCCGGAGGCGTTCTGGGGGTGGAACGTACGGCTCGTGGTCATGGCGACCTCACAGCAGTCCTACGGCAGTGTCCACCGCGGCGGCAACGTCCCCGTCGGCCGGGTAGAGCAGCGAACGGCCCACCACCAGGCCCTGCACGGTGGGCAGTTGGAGGGCGCCCCGCCACTTCTCGTATGCCCCGGCTTGCTCCTCTGCGGAGCCGCCGACCTCGCCGCCGAGGAGCACGGCGGGCAGCGTGGAGGTCGCCATGACCTCGGCCATGTCGTCGGGGTTGTCGGTGACCGGCAGTTTCAGCCAGGTGTAGGCGGAGGTGCCGCCCAGGCCGGAGGCGATGGCGATGGACTTGGTGACGGCCTCGGCGGACAGGTCGTTGGTGACCTTGCCCTCGGGGGTGCGGCGGCTTAGGAACGGCTCGACGAAGACCGGGAGTCGACGTGCGGCCATGGCGTCGACGGCGCGGGCGGTGGACTCCAGGGTGGTCAGCGAGCCCGGGTCGTCGTAGGCGACGCGCAGGAGCAGCTTGCCGGCGTCGAAACGGAGGCGCTCGATGTCCTCGGCGCGGTGGCCGGTGAAGCGGTCGTCGAGCTCGAAGCTGGCGCCCTGGAGGCCGCCGCGGTTCATCGACCCCATGACGACCTTGCCGTCGAGCGCGCCGAGCAGCAGCAGGTCGTCGAGGATGTCGGCGGTGGCGAGGACGCCGTCGACGCCGGGGCGGGACAGTGCGAGGCAGAGGCGTTCCAGCAGGTCGGCACGGTTGGCCATGGCCAGGCCGCGGCCGCCGACACCGAGCGCGCCGCGGGCCGGGTGGTCGGCGGCGACGATCATCAGTCGGCCGCTGTCCCCGAGAAGGGGCCTGCGTACGCGCCGGGCGGCGGCCTCCGCTATCGCCTCGGGGTGCCGGGTGCGGGTGCGGACGAGTTCCGCGATGTCGACGGTCACTTGACGGCCCCTGCGGCGAGGGCGGCCTCGATCTCGTCCGGCGTGGGCATCGCGGAGGAGCACTCCAGACGGGAGGCGACGATGGCTCCGGCGGCGTTGGCGTGCCGCATGATCTTCTCCAGGTCCCAGCCTTCGAGCAGCCCGTGGCAGAGGGAGCCGCCGAAGGCGTCACCGGCGCCGAGTCCGTTGAGCACGTTCACGGGCAGCGGCGGGACCTCGGCCTGCTCGCCCTTGCTGTTGACGGCGAGGACGCCCTTGGGGCCCTGCTTGACGACCGCGACCTCGACACCGGCGTCGAGCAGGGCGCGGGCGGCGGCGTGCGGCTCACGGACGCCCGTCGCGACCTCCACCTCGTCGAGGTTGCCGACGGCGACGGTGGTGTGCTTGAGCGCTTCCGCGTAGAACGGGCGGGCCGCGGACGGCCCGCGGCGGGAGCCGCTGATGTCATCGCTCCAGAACATGGGGCGCCAGTCGAGGTCGAAGACCGTCGTGCCGGACTTGGCGCGGTGGGCGAGGGCCGCGAGCGTCGCCGTACGGCTGGGTTCCTCGCTCAGGCCGGTGCCGGTGATCCAGAAGATACGGGCGTCGCGGATGGCGTCGAGGTCGAGCTCGTGGGCGTCGATCTCCAGGTCCGGGGCCTTGGGCTGCCGGTAGAAGTACAGCGGGAAGTCGTCCGGCGGGAAGACCTCGCAGAAGGTGACCGGGGTGGGCAGACCGCGGACCGGGGTGACCCAGCGGTCGTCGACACCGAAGCCCTTCAGGGCCTCGTGGAGGTAGGCGCCGAAGGGGTCGTCGCCGGTGCGGGTGATCACGGCGGTCTGCCGTCCCAGGCGGGCGGCGGCCACCGCGACGTTCGTCGCCGAGCCGCCGAGGAACTTGCCGAAGGACGTGACCTGCGGCAGCGGGACGCCGGTCTGCAGCGGGTAGAGGTCCACGCCGATCCGGCCCATGGTGATCAGGTCGTACGCCATCGGTGTCCCTCGGTCTCCCTTGTCGCGGCTCCGGCGCCGATCGCGGGGTCGGCCCTCCAGGGTTTTGTAGCCCTGCCGGGGGAGGCCTGTCAATGTTTTGTCCGGACATTCGAACGAAGACCCTCGGATTTACGGCCAGGCGCCTACGAACCGCCGGCTGGTCACGTCCCAGCCGGACGGTCGCTCAGGTGACGTAGGGGGTGATGGCCGCGGCCAGGAGGCCGTTTGCCAGATACCCGCCGAATCCGTGAACGCCCAGCCCGGTGTCGCAGACGGCGTCGTCGTCGACGGGGAACACGCGGCCCAGCTTGGGCGGAACCGCCACCAGGTCTCCGGCGCCGGCGATGTTCACCCAGCGCGCCAGCCCCGAGGGCTTCGCTCCTCGCCCCGCGCGCAACGCGGGCTCCAAGCGGCGTGCCAGAGCCGGAACCCTGAGCGGCGAGCCGACCGTGACCAGCAGGTCCACCTCCAGGTCCGGGTAGGCGTGCAGCGTTTCGTAGGTGACGTACGCACCCAGCGAATGCGCGATCACCACCGCGGGCTTCTCACGCCGGATCACCCCGGACACGCGTTCGCGCACCAGACGGCGCCGCTCCGGCCAGGTCGTGTAAGCCTCCACCTCGCGCAGGTTCGCCACCAGGGTGCGCTCCAGACGGCCGATCGTCTGCTCGCGCACCGCCGCGGTAAGGACTCCGCCGCGTTCGTCCACCAGCCAGCCCAGCATCTGCCGCAGCGGGGCCAGCCCCACGTTCTGCGGATCCGCCGGCATGTCGGCGCCGGCAGCGGCCAGCCACGCCGCCACCTCCGATCGTTCCGCGGCGCTGAGATCGTCGAAGCCTTCCGGCTGCTGGAACGACTGTGGCTCCCCGGGCGCATTCCGCCGCAGCAGGTCGGCGTAGTAGGCCATCGTCATGTCGGGGACGTCCACCGCCCATTTGCTCAAGCTCTCGGCCAACCTCGGACGACAGTCCGAGACCCGCCGCGCTGCGGCTTCGTCCGGTGTCGCTTTGCGGACGTAGTTGAAGATGCCGTGCACCAGCACGATCGATGTCATCGAAGTCCCCCTGTCATCGACGGTGATTCGTCGTCACACACACTCGAACCGCGGACGGCTTCGAGGCCTCACAGGTCGCGGGGATGGCCGGGCGACTTCCAGGCATAACAGATGACCTCGCGCCCACAGACGAGAACGCCGAACTCCCCTGTCCCAGCCACCGCGATCCCCTCGTCCGGCAGGTGCAGGACCTCTTCGAGAATGAGCCGGTCCTCGGTCGCCCAGATCGCCGCGGTGTTGTCCGTGCTCACCGTGATCACCCGACTTCGCCCCCCGACCTGTACGACGGTGGCCCCATTGACCCAGTGTCCATGCGCGGTCAGTTCCTGCAGATACTCGCCGGTGAGCGGATCCCACACCCTGACGGTGGTGTCGTCGCTGGTGGTGAGGGCCAGCGTACGGTCGCGGGCATGCGCGAACACCACGCCGGTCACCCAGTCACGGTGCCCGGCCAAAGTACGTATGCGTTCACCGCTGAGGGGATCCCACACTATTGCCGTCTTGTCCTCACTGCCCGTCATGGCGAGGGGACGGCGGCCCTCCATGAAGGTCAGGGCGCACGAGGTCAGCGGTCTGGTGTGGCCATGGAGGGAGCGGAGAAACCGCCCAGAGACGACGTCCCACAGCGCAGCGCTCTTGTCCCTGCTGGCGGTGAGGGCGATGGACCGGGATCTGAGACGGCCGGCGCAAACGGCGACCACGAGCCCCGTATGGCGTCTGGCTGAGCGAAGTTGCGCGCCCGTCACAGCGTCCCAGAAGACGATCGATCCATCACCGTCCGCGGTGATGGCCAGCGATTGCTCCGGGGTGTTCGCCAGGGCGGCCCCGTGGATGCTGCTGGATTGGGTCGTGAAGGTGTGCAGACGTCGTGCCGTGGCGAGATCCCAGAGGATCGCGGTCTTGTCGTCACTGGTCGTGAGGGCAACGGCACGACCGTCGACGTCACCTGCGGCCACCGCGTTCACCCGCTTGGTGTGCGCGGTGAAAACCTGCTGGTCCTGTACGGCGAGATCCCAGACGACCCCCGTTCCGTCGTGGCACACCGTCACGGCCACCGGTTTGCCGGTTGATTCGGGGACCGCCACTGTCGTCAGGCGTTTCGTGTGACCGGCGAATTGCCGGATGTAGTTCCCGGTGTTCAAGTCCCACATGATGGCGGTCTGATCGACGCTCGTCGTGATGGCGACAGGCCTCGCGGACACCTCGGCCAAAGCGACATCCGTGACGGGGCCCACGTGCCCCTTGAGAGCGAGAGGCGGCCTTCCGGAACGCAGGACGTTGACGACCCTGTCATCCGCCGTCGCTATGAAGAGTTCTTCGCCGCGATCAAGCCCCGCCAGAACTCCCGCGCGACCGGCTACCGAGTTCCATGAACCAGAAGCCTTGCCCGTCTTCACGTCATACGCGCCGACGTGCTTTCCTTCACTCGCGGTGACGGCGTGCTCCCTGCCCATCATCGTCACCACGATCACGCTCGTCACAGCAGTGGAGCCGTGCCTGAGCAGATGTAACGCCTTCCCCGAACTCATGCTCCACACAATGGCGTTACCGTCAGCGCCCACGGTGACCACATGGGGATCTCCTCCGTTCCCGGCGACGGCAATCGCGTTGATCTTCTTGCTGTGGATCTTGGGCTTTTCCTTTTCGGCCTTTCCTTCGGTATCCGTGCTCTCCTTCCGAGAGCTGCCTTCCGGGGGCGCCTGGGGATCGGGGAAGGTGAGCAGATGCGAGCCGGTCAGGAGATCCCACGACCTCGCTGTCTTGTCCTCACTCCCCGTGATCACTGCGGGGCGGCCATCGAGTTCGGCCACGGCGAGGGCCGTGACCACCCCTTTGTGTCCGACCAGGCGGTGCATCCGCTGCCCCGTCCCCAGATCCCACACCGTGGCTGTGTCCTTGGACGCCGTGACGGCGAACGAGCGGCGGCCGTACTGTGCCACGGCGAGAGCCGTTATCTCCCCGGGATGCTGCCTGAGAGCGTGTATCTCTTCCCCGGTGTCCAGATTCCAGATGATCGCCGCTCCATCGGCTCCCGCGGTGATCGCGACTTCGAGTTGCTCACCGTTCGCTGCCCACACATGCGTTGTCACGACGTGCGTGACCGAATCCGTGTGTCCCGCCAGCGTGTGCAATCGGGCGGAACTGCCCTGGCTGTTGGTGGCCCACCGAGCAACGGCTGAGGTGACTCGGCGGTCGACGGGCAGGTTGCCCAGAGCCTCCGCCAACGACGGCTCGCGCCAGGCCGCCGCGTCCAAGGCCAACAGGCTGCGCCGTGCGCCCAGTTCATGACGGTGGCGATGATGCGTCGTGTGGGAGCGATAGATCGTCGCGATACGTGCCGAGCGGGGGTCTGTGGCCTTGTTCAGATGACGCTTGAGGTCGTCTGGGGAAACGTGCAGCAGGAAGGAGGGATCGTCCAGCAGCCCGGCCAGTTCGTCGCACGCCGCCGCATGCTCGGCGGCGTGCCGCAGCAGGTACGGGTGAGCGCGGTCCCAGTCAGGGGTGTTGTCGTCACCCGTCGGGATCGCGGCGATGAGGGCACGGTGCAGCGCGGTGAGGTCGGTGCGGCCCTTGGTGTGGTCGGTCAGGGCCTGGTGGAAGTACCGATAGAGCAGGCACTGATCGTCCTCGGGAGTGGTGCGGAGATAGAAGGCCGCCTTGGCGAGGGCGCGACGGGTGTCGGCGAGGGGGCGTGCGCTCTGGGGGCCGTCGGCCGGGTGCTGGGCCAGGGCGGCGGCGTGGATGAGGTCGAGTGGCATGCCTTGGCCGCGAGCCTGACCGAGGACGTTCAGCACTGTGCGCATCCACGGCTCCCTGTCCGCCAACGTGTTGACGTGCAGGTCGAAGACCTCCGTGATACTGCACGGCGGGGCAGCATGGGCTGGGTGGGGAGTGGTGAGGAGGTGGTTGGCGTAGAGGGAGGCCACGAGGAAGGCGCCGTGGTCGCTGTACTGGGCGAGCCGATCGGCTGTGCGGCGGACCTCGTCACGCGGAAAGCGGCGGCGCGGCAGGAGCCGGCACAGATAGGTCTCCAGATCGTCTGCGAGGACACCTCGGTCATGCGGGGTGACCGGGTCGAGGTCGAGCTCCGCGTCCGGGTGCTCGGCCAGATGCTGCTCCAGCGCGGGAAGCGAATCCCACCACTTCCTGGTCCCGACCATGACGCGGCAGCCGCCCCCGGCGGCTTCGAGAGGCAGCAGCAGGTCGTCGAGTACGGCTGCGGGGTCGGCCGCCTCGTCGAGGGCGTCCAACAGCACGAGAACGTCTCCGGCGGCGCGCAACTCGTCAAGGAGCGGCCGCACGTCTGAAGGGGGCGTTTCCTGGCGGGTACGGGCCCGGCCGGAACCGCGTTGCTGCCGAAGCTGATGTCGCAGGGAGTCGGTGATCTGCTGCAGCGTGAGCTGACGGGCGTGAACGGCGAGAACGATCTCCGGCTGCCGTGGGTCGAAGTACTCGACAACACGGGCGATGCGGTCACCGAGGGCTTCGAGTTCGGGGTGGAGTACGCACGCTGTGACGCCGAGGAGTGCGGACTTGCCGCTGCCGGGACCGCCGGTGACCACCAGTAGCCCGCCCTGTCCGGCGTTGCCGACCCATTCGTGAATACGGTCCAGCTGGGAGCGTCGGCCGGAGAAGAGAATGTCGTTCGCGGTGGGAGTTCCGGCGGCGCGCGTGGCGAAGTGCAGCGGGTCGAGATCAGGTGAGCAGCCGAGCGCGAATTCCCGCAGCCTCGGATCCATACCGGCCAGCAGGTCTCGGTGCGGCGTACGGCTGTGCGCGGGGTTTCGGAAGAACGGCTGCGGTTCGGCGTCGGCCTGGACGTGGGCGGTGCGGACGATGGTCTGCCGGGCGCGCCCCGCGGCTCGGTCTGTGCGGGCGAGGTGCCGGTCGACGGCGGTGGCGAGGGTCTCGACAGGGACGTATCTGAGGGTTGGGGTGATGTCGAGGTCGCCGTCGGCGAGCTGCTGAAGGACATGAGCAGCCGCGACGGTGAATCGGGCGCCGTAGGTGATCGCGTCGCTGGTGCAGGCGCCGATGATCCAGACGTTGCGTGGCGCGTCCTGGCGGCGTCGGGCGGCGAGGTCGATCAAGTGCTGCTGGACGAGGGCCTGACCGGCCGCGCAGACGTCCAGGAGGAACAACACGGGACGTCCGCTGTTCTCGGCCGTCTCCAGGAGTTGCCCGAAGCTGACGCAGGTGTCGGACAGCAGTTCATCACAGGCCTGACCGCCGGAGGCGGCCAGATACAGGCCCCCGCTTCGCGCCTGGACGCCGTGACCGGCGAAGTGCAGGACGAGGGTCTCCCCGGGCCCGGCCGTTCGGCGCAGCTCCTTCCACCGCTGTAACAACTCGGTCGCATCGCTCTCCAGCAGCAGTTCCCTGCTCGCCGTAGCGCCTGCCCGCTCCAACGCCGAAGCCATCTCCCGCACCGGCTCGGTCAGGGCCGGCAGTGGTGCGAACCTCGCGATCCCGTCAGCCTGTTCATCCTCGGTCTCATAGGGCTCTGGGAAGTCCCCGACTCCCGCCACAAGCACCTTCACCTGGCGCCTCCCGCCCACCCCGACCGCAAGGTTCCTCACCACACGCTACCCGGATCCACACCAATAGCCCTGTCGCGGACAAAGCCTGAGGCAACGGACCTGCCGCGACGGCTGCGCGGCCGGGCACCATGTCAACGCGCCGAGCCCTTGTATCCGCAGGCGCCTTTGCGTCAGCCGTGTCACGAAGGCCGCTTTCCTGTTACGTATGTCGCATGTACGCGGACCCTGTGTCACACCCGGCGCACAGGCCCGGTCCGCCTCCCACCGGGGGTCGTTGACGGGGCAGCAGGCTTTGTGATCGCCAGCGCAGCGCACGGTACCCCCGACGACCGGCCCAGGTCGCCGCCGCGGCGCGCGCAGGGAGGTGCAACCGATGACCGACCGAACGCTCTGGTCCTACAAGGAGATCGCGGCGCACATCAAGGTGCAGCCGGACACCGTGCGGTCGTACCGCAAGCACGGGTTGTTGCCGCCGCCGGACCATGTGGAGGGCGGCAAGCCCTTCTGGTATCCGGACACCGTGCGGACGTGGGTGGAGTCCCGCCCGGGCAACCGGGGCCGAAGGGTGGAGTGACGTCCCGGCGTGGTGAAAAACAAGCTGTGCCCCATCTGACCAGTGGGGCACAGTGCTCGTCATGCGCAGCTTCTCCGTCAAACCCACGCTCACCGGCGACAAGACCGTGCTCCGGCCGTTCACCGGGGCCGACGCCGACACCATGTGGGAGATCATCGAGGACCCCGAGGTCGAGCGCTTCACCTTCTCGCCGAACAACGAACTCACCCTGGAGCGGGTGCGTTCCTGGTACGCCTCGCTGTCCGACCGGCCCGACCGTCTCGATCTCGCCGTCACCGACCGCGCCACGGGCGAACTCGTCGGCGAGGTCGTCCTGTACGAGTGGGATCCGCATGCCCGCGGCTGCGCCTTCCGCACCCTGATCGGCCCGCGCGGCCGCGACCGTGGCATCGGCACCGAGGCCACCCGGCTCATCGTCGGTTACGGCTTCGAGCAACTCGGGCTGCATCGGATCGAGTTGGGGGCCTACGGTCACAATCACCGGGCCCTGCGGGTGTACGAGAAGGTCGGGTTCGTGAGGGAAGGGATCCGCCGGGAGGCGCAGACGAGGAACGGTGAGTGGCTGGACGAGGTGCTCATGGCCGTCCTCGACCACGAGTGGGCCGCCCTCAACTCCACGGCTCGATAACCGTCACCCCCGCCCCGGGCGCGGTCCCCATGGCCGTCAGCGCGGCCGGTACCGCGTCCAGCCCGATCGTCGACGTCACCAGCAGATCCGGCCGCAGCACACCCGCCCGGACCAACTCCAGCATGGGCGGGTAGGTGTGCGCCGCCATGCCGTGGCTGCCCAGCAGTTCGAGCTCCAGGGCGATGGCACGGGCCATGGGGACCGGTGTCGTGCCGGACGCCGACGGCAGCAGGCCCACCTGGATGTGCCGGCCCCGGCGGCGCAGGCCGTTGACGGAGGCGGCGCAGGTGGCCGGTGAGCCGAGGGCGTCCAGGGAGAGGTGGGCGCCGCCGGCGGTGAGGTCGCGGATCGCCGCCGCCGTGTCCGGCACGCCCGACGCGTCCACGCACTCGGTCGCCCCGAACCTCCGTGCCAGCTCCAGGGCCTGCGGTGAGACGTCCACCGCGACGACCCGCGCGCCCGACGCCGCGGCGATCATCACCGCGGACAGACCGACCCCGCCGCAGCCGTGCACCGCGACCCACTCCCCCGCCGCCACCCGGCCCTGCTGCACGACCGCCCGGAACGCCGTGGCGAACCGGCAGCCCAGCGAGGCCGCCGTCGCGAAGGACATCTCCTCGGGTACGGCGACGAGGTTGACGTCGGCGTGGTCCAGCGCCACGTACTGGGCGAAGGAGCCCCAGTGGGTGAAGCCGGGCTGGGTCTGGCGCTCACAGACCTGCTGGTCGCCCGCCGCACACGCGGCACAGCTGCCGCAGGCGCACACGAACGGCACGGTCACCCGGTCGCCGGGGCGCCAGCCGGTCACCCGGTCGCCCACCGCCTCGACGACACCGGCGAGTTCATGGCCCGGCACGTGCGGCAGCGTGATGTCCGGGTCGTGGCCCTGCCAGCCGTGCCAGTCGCTGCGGCACAGCCCGGTCGCCTCGACCCGCACGGTCACTCCGTGGGGAGCGGGGTGCGGGTCGGGCACCTCACGTACCTCCGCCGCTTCCCCGTACCGCTCGAACACCACTGCCCGCATGCCGCTCTCCTTCCGCCGCGCCGCACCGCTACACGGAGATCATCGCGAACGCCGGACGATCCGCCGGCCTCGGGGGCAGGCGCCCGTGCGGTCGGTGCGGCCCCGCGCCCCAGGTCAGCCGAGTGCGCTCACCTTGTCCCGCTCCGGCACGGGCGCGGTCTCCGGAGCCGGCGTCGACTCCCCCTCGCTCAGTCCGAACCGCTCGTGGAACCGTCGCAGCGGACCCGGCGCCCACCAGGTCGCCCGCCCCGTGAGGCGCATGACGGCCGGGACCAGGAGGCTGCGGACGATCATCGCATCCATCAGCACCGCCAGGGCGATCCCGAGGCCGAGCATCTTGGTGTTGGTGACCCGGGAGGTGCCTATCGCGACCATCACGACCGCGAGGATCACGGCGGCCGCGGTGATCAGCCCGCCGGTGCGCTGAAGGCCGTGCCGGACCGCCTCGTCGTGGTCGCCCGTCGCGTCGTACTCCTCCTTGATGCGCGACAGCAGGAACACGCCGTAGTCCATCGACAGTCCGAAGGCGACGCAGAACATCAGCACCGGGAGGGTCGTCTCGATCGAGCCGGTGCTGGTGAAGCCGAGCAGGCCGGACAGATGGCCGTCCTGGAAGACCCAGACCACCGCGCCGAACATCGCCGTCAGGCTGAGCGCGTTGAGCACCACCGCCTGCACCGGGATCAGCACGCTGCCGGTCAGCAGGAACACCAGCAGCAGGGTGACGATCGCGATGAAGGCGGCCGCGAGCGGCAGGCGGTCGGCTATCGCGTCCTTGGAGTCGACCAGGACCGCCGCCGCGCCGGTCACCTTGGTGTCGAACGGGGCCCGGGTGGCACGCAGGTCGTCGACCAGACGCTGGGCCGGGTCGTCGACCGCCTCGCCCTTCGGCAGCACCGTGAAGTACGCGGACTCGCCCTTCACCAGCGGCCCGTCGACCCGCAGCACCTCCGGGAGAGCGGCGATCCGCTCCTTGTACGCGGCGTACTGCGCGGGCGTCGCCCGTCCCTCGGCGAGCACCTCGAGGCCGCCTCCGGGACTGCCCGGGAAGCCGTCGCGGATGTGCTGCTGCACCACATGGGACTCGGCGCTCGACGGCAGCTGACGGTCGTCGGCGGTGCCGAACCGCACGCCCAGGAAGGGCAGTCCGAGCAGGACCAGGACGGCGGTGGTGCCCAGGGCGAAGAAGGGGGCGCGGCGCATGACGAGGTTCGCGGTGCGGGTCCAGGCCCTGCCCTCCGGCGCACCGGCCGTCGAGTCGGGCGCCTTCGGTTGTCCGCGGCGGAACAGCTTGCGCAGGTCCAGGGCGTTGACCCGGTGGCCGAGCAGGACCAGTGCGGCCGGGAGCAGGATCAGGGCGGCCGCCGCGGCCAGCAGGACCACCGCGATCCCGGCGTAGGCGAAGGACCGCAGGAAGTACTGCGGGAAGAGCAGCATCGCCGCGAGGGACACCGCGACCGTGAGGGCCGAGAAGAGGACGGTGCGGCCGGCGGTGCGCAGGGTCGTGCCGACGGCTGTGAGCGGTTCGGCGCCGGTGGCGAGTTCCTCGCGGAAGCGGCGGACGATGAACAGGGCGTAGTCGACGGCGAGGCCGAGGCCGAGGGCCGTGGTGAGGTTCATCGCGAAGACCGACACGTCGGTGACCTCGGTGAGGCCGCGCAGCACCGCGTTGGTGCCGAGGATGGCGACGATGCCGATGCCCAGCGGCAGCAGGGCGGCGACCGCGCTGCCGAAGACCATGACCAGCAGCACGAGGGTGACCGGCAGGGCGATCACCTCGGCGCGGACCAGGTCCTCCTGGATGGTCGTCTGCATCTCGTGCCGCACCGCGATCGGGCCGCCGACACTGACCTCCACCGGTCCGTGCGCGCCCCGCAGCTCGGGGGCGATGCGGTCCAGGGTCTCCCCCGCCTGCTTCTCCTCGCCGGTGATGCGGGCGGCGATCAGCGCCTCGTGGCCGTCCTCGGCGCGCAGGGCGGGAGCCGCCGAGGCGTCCGCCTGCCAGTAGGAGCCGACCCCGGTGACGCCTTTCTCCTCGGCGAGGCGCGCCACTATGCGCCGGGCCTCGGCGGCGACCGCGGGGTCGTCCACGGAGGCGTCGCCCGCGTCCACGAGGAGCAGGAGGTTGGGCTGGGAGGCGGGGAACTCGCGCTCCAGCGCCTTGGTCGCGTACGTCGACTCGGCGTCCGGGTCCTCCCAGCCGCCGCTGCCCAGCCGGTCGGCGACGCCGCTGCCGGCCAGCACGGCGAGCGCGGTGATCACCAGGGCCACGAGCAGCGACAACCGCGGCCGGGCCGTCACGAAGCGGGTCCAGCCTCCGGGGCGGGGCGGCCCTGCGGCACCGGGTGGCCTGTTGACTTCGGTCATCGTGCGGTGTCCCCTCACCCTGATCCGTGCCGTTCACAACCGGGCAGCATGGAGCCGCCACTGCCATAGACTGACAAACACGAGACATCGCTCGTGTTCTCCAAGAATGCGAGCGGCCACTCGCGTGTGTCAATCGCGTTCGGAGAGCTGGGGATAACTCGTGTCCGCCAACCAGGAGAAGGAGCGGCCGCGCCGGCGTCAGGCCCGCGGCGAGCGCCGTATCGTCCAGTTGCTCGAGGCCGCGGCCGCCGTCTTCACCACCACCGGCTACACGGCCGCCAGCACCAACGCCATCGCCCGCGAGGCGGGCGTCTCGCCGGGCACGCTGTACCAGTTCTTCCCGAACAAGGAAGCCATCGCGATCGAGCTGGGCGAGCGGCTCATGCGCGAGATGCGCGAGGCGTACGGCGAGGCGCTCGCCCCGGTCGACCCGACGACCCCGCTGGAGGAGGCGGTCGGCGCGGCCGTCGACCGGTTCATCGCCTTCAACTGCGAGCACCCGGTGTTCTTCGCGCTGATGCACGGCCCCGACATCCCCGGCCGCATCGCCGAGGAGCACGACGCCCTGCACGCGACCCTGCTGTCCCGGATCGAGGACCTGCTCTCCTCGCTCCTGCCCGACGCCGCCCCGGCCGCCCGCGTCCGGACCTCCCACATATGCCTGGGCCTGTACAAGGCGGGCCTGGAGCTGGTCCTCGCCCACGAGGGCGCCGAGCGGGACGCCTACGTCCAGGAGCTGAAGCACGTCCTGACCCGCTACCTCGAACCAATGGTGGGGGCCCGGCCGGGCCACCCCGCCCCGACCCGGGCGGCGACGTGACATCCGACGCCCACGCCGTGCCGTCAGGCGCCGACCTGCCTTGGAGAAATACCCCGTAGGGGTATACCGTGGTAATGGAGGGACCCCGCGGGTCCCGTCAACCCCACATGCCTCGACGAGGAGAACGACATGACCGCGCAGACCGACACCCCGGGTTCCGTCACCACCGTCTACAAGGTGAGCGGCATGAGCTGCGGACACTGCGAGGGCGCCGTCTCCGGTGAGCTCTCCGACCTCCCCGGTGTCAGCTCGGTGAAGGCCGTCGCCTCCACCGGCGAGGTCACCGTCGTCTCCGCCGCGGCGCTGGACGAGGAGGCCGTGCGCGCGGCCGTCGACGAGGCCGGCTTCGAACTGGTCGCCAAGATCTGAGCCCGAGATGCCCCGCACCACCGACGAACCCGCGATAGCCCAGGCAGCCGAGGTCGAGCTGCTCATCGGCGGTATGACCTGCGCCTCCTGCGCCGCCCGCGTCGAGAAGAAGCTCAACCGGATGGACGGCGTCACCGCCACGGTGAACTACGCGACGGAGAAGGCGGAGGTCAGCTTTCCCGCGGGCGTCCAGGTCGCCGACCTGATCGCCACGGTGGAGAAGACCGGCTACACGGCCGGGGAACCGCCTCCCCCGCGACCCGAGCCGCAGGGGCCCCAGGAGGACCAGCAGGCTCCTGAGGACGCCGAACCGGCCTCCTACCGGCGCCGCTTCACCGTCTCCGCCCTGCTCGCCGTACCCGTCATCCTGCTGTCGATGATCCCGGCCCTGCAGTTCGACAACTGGCAGTGGCTCGCGCTCGCCCTCGCCTCGCCGGTCGTCGTCTGGGGCGGGCTGCCCTTCCACCGGGCCGCGTTCACGAACGCCCGGCACGGCGCGGCCACCATGGACACGCTGATCTCGATGGGCACGCTGGCGGCGTACGGCTGGTCGCTGTGGGCGCTGTTCCTGGGCGACGCGGGCATGAGCGGCATGCGCGACGACTTCGAGTTCACGGTCGCGCGCGTGGACGGCGCCTCGCAGATCTACCTCGAAGTGGCCTCCGGGGTCGTCACCTTCCTCCTCCTCGGCCGCTGGCTGGAGGCGCGCGCCAAGCGCCGCGCGGGGGCCGCGCTGCGGGCGCTGATGGAACTGGGCGCGAAGGACGTGGCCGTGCTGCGGGACGGCAGCGAGGTCCGCGTGCCGGTGGACCGGCTGGCCGTCGGCGACCGGTTCGTCGTACGGCCCGGCGAGAAGATCGCCACCGACGGCACCGTCGTCGAGGGCGCCTCGGCGGTGGACGCCGCGCTGCTGACCGGTGAGTCCGTGCCGGTGGACGTGTCGGTCGGGGACGCGGTGACCGGGGCGACCGTCAACGCCGGGGGCCGGCTGGTCGTCGAGGCGACCCGGGTCGGCGCCGACACACAGCTCGCGCGGATGGCGAAGCTGGTGGAGGACGCGCAGAACGGCAAGGCCGAGGTGCAGCGGCTGGCCGACCGGATCTCCGCGGTCTTCGTACCGACGGTCATCCTCCTCGCGGTCGCCACCTTCGGAGCCTGGCTCGCCGTCACCGACGACACCGTCGCCGCGTTCACCTCGGCCGTCGCGGTACTGATCATCGCCTGCCCGTGCGCGCTGGGCCTGGCCACGCCGACGGCCCTCATGGTCGGTACGGGACGCGGGGCGCAGCTCGGCATCCTCATCAAGGGTCCCGAGGTGCTGGAGTCCACGCGCCGGGTCGACACCGTCGTCCTGGACAAGACCGGCACGGTCACCACGGGCCGGATGACCCTGCAGAAGGTGTACGTCGCCGAGGGCGCCGACGAGGAGGAGGTGCTGCGGCTCGCGGGCGCCGTGGAGCACGCCTCCGAGCATCCCGTCGCGCGGGCCGTCGCCGCGGGCGCACAGGAGCGGGTCGGGCGGCTGCCGGAGGTCGAGGGCTTCCAGAACGTGCCCGGGCGGGGCGTACGCGCACGCGTGGAGGGCCGTGACGTGGCCGTGGGGCGCCTCTTCGACGTGCTGCCCACCGGGCTGGCCCGCGCCAAGGAAGAGGCCGAGAGGGACGGTCGTACGGCTGTCGTGGCCGGCTGGGACGGAACCGCGCGGGGCGTGCTCGCCGTCGCGGACGCGGTGAAGGAGACCAGCGCCGAGGCGGTGCGCGAGCTGCGGGCACTGGGGCTGACTCCGGTGCTGCTGACCGGGGACAACCGGGCGGTCGCCGAGTCGGTCGCCCACGCGGTCGGTATCGACGCCGGTCAGGTGATCGCGGAGGTCCTGCCCGAGGAGAAGGTCGAGGCGGTACGGCGGCTGCGGCGCGAGGGGCGGTGTGTGGCCATGGTCGGCGACGGCGTCAACGACGCGGCCGCTCTTGCCACCGCTGATCTGGGTCTCGCCATGGGGACGGGGACGGACGCGGCGATCGAGGCGAGCGATCTGACGCTGGTGCGCGGTGATCTACGGGTGGCGGCGGACGCCATCCGGCTGTCGCGGCGGACGCTGGGCACGATCAAGGGCAACCTCGTGTGGGCCTTCGGGTACAACGTCGCGGCGTTGCCGCTGGCCGCGGCGGGGTTGTTGAACCCGATGATCGCGGGGGCCGCGATGGCGTTCTCCTCGGTGTTCGTGGTGTCGAACAGCCTGCGGCTGCGGACGTTCCGGTGAATTCGTAGTAAGAACCCCACCGGGCCCCTCTGGAGTCCGGCGCCCAGCTCACATAAGCTCTTCACAAGGCTCGCGCATCATCCTTACGCTTGGGCCCCGATCGCCATATCGGGCCTCTTGCGTATCTAACGGACATATGCAAGAGACGCAGATCACAGTGATGTGAACGTAACCATCGAAGGGGTTCGAAGGTCTAAGTTGACGATGTCAGGCAGCGTCTTGGGGGGCGCTTCCTGACATCTGAGGATGTCTTGGGGGACTTCCTCAGAGTTGCGTTGCCGGGGCACGTACTTCGGGAAGCTTTGAGCGGCCCTCCCGAGCGTGCGCTGTCCCGGCAGACCGCATCCACCCATGAGTACGACGAGTTCTGCTCGTTCTGCTCAATGGCAGCACAGAAAGACAGCGAATTCAGGCGCTGGTCTCTCAGACGCCCGGCCGGATCCCGTGGGGGGAATCCGCACCGGGACATGGGAAGGCGCCCTGGACGTCGGCCCGTGGGGGGACCGCCGCCAGGGCGCCTTCTGTTTTTCACCTACGGAGACACAGCGCCTTCTTGGCTAGGGATGCGCAGCCCCCAAAGGGGCCGCAGGCCCCTTTGGGGGCGCGGGGCGGTGCCGATATGCGGCTCCGCCGCGTGGGCGCGACCAGCCACAACCAACCCGCAGCCGACCAACAACCCTCTCCGCGCCCCAAGCGGAGCGCTACCGCTGCTCCACGGGAACGAAGTCGCGCTCCACGACGCCCGTGTAGATCTGGCGCGGGCGACCGATGCGGGACCCCGGCTCCTTGATCATCTCGTGCCACTGGGCGATCCAGCCCGGGAGGCGGCCGAGGGCGAAGAGGACCGTGAACATCTCGGTCGGGAAGCCCATGGCCCGGTAGATCAGGCCGGTGTAGAAGTCGACGTTCGGGTAGAGGTTGCGCGAGACGAAGTACTCGTCGGAGAGCGCGTGCTCTTCCAGCTTCAGGGCGATGTCCAGCAGCTCGTCGGACTTGCCGAGGGCGGAGAGGACGTCGTGCGCCGCAGCCTTGATGATCTTGGCGCGCGGGTCGAAGGACTTGTACACCCGGTGGCCGAAGCCCATCAGGCGGACGCCGTCCTCCTTGTTCTTCACCTTGTTGATGAAGGAGTCGACGTCGCCGCCGTTCGCCTGGATGCCTTCCAGCATCTCCAGCACGGACTGGTTGGCACCGCCGTGCAGCGGGCCCCAGAGGGCGGAGATGCCGGCCGAGATCGACGCGAACATGTTGGCCTGCGACGAGCCGACGAGGCGGACCGTCGACGTCGAACAGTTCTGCTCGTGGTCGGCGTGCAGGATCAGCAGCTTGTCCAGCGCGGAGACGACGACCGGGTCGAGCTCGAACTCCTGGGCCGGCACCGAGAAGGTCATCCGCAGGAAGTTCTCGACGTAACCGAGGTCGTTGCGCGGGTAGACGAACGGGTGGCCGATCGACTTCTTGTACGCGTACGCCGCGATCGTCGGAAGCTTGGCTAGCAGCCGGATCGTCGAGAGGTTGCGCTGCGTCTCGTCGAACGGGTTGTGGCTGTCCTGGTAGAACGTGGACAGCGCGGAGACGACCGACGACAGCATGGCCATCGGGTGGGCGTCGCGCGGGAAGCCCTTGTAGAAGTTCTTGACGTCCTCGTGCAGCAGGGTGTGCTGCGTGATTTCGTTCTTGAAGGTCGAGAGCTCGTCGACGGTCGGCAGCTCACCGTTGATCAGCAGGTAGGCCACCTCCAGGAAGGTGGAGCGCTCGGCCAGCTGCTCGATCGGGTAGCCGCGGTAGCGCAGGATGCCCGCCTCGCCGTCGAGGTAGGTGACGGCGGATTTATAGGCGGCGGTGTTGCCGTAACCGCTGTCCAGCGTCACCAGACCGGTCTGGGCGCGGAGCTTGCCGATGTCGAAGCCCTTGTCGCCGACGGTGCTGTCAATCACCGGGTAGGTGTACTCGCCGTCGCCGTACCGCAGTACTACAGAGTTGTCGCTCACGTCTTCCCTCACCGACGTTGTGCCTCATCTTCGAGGTTGCCCTGACTGTCTCTACCCTCCCCCATTCGGCTCAGGAGAGTGCACTCGGGGTCGACCATTGGGCCTATTGGCGGCACTGAGTGCCGCCAACTTGTCATCCTGCCCCCTGTTTTCCCCATCCGGAAGTGCTCTGTGACCTTCACGACTCGTTTGATCGATCATTTTTTTCGATGCCTCACGAATCGCCAGGTCAGGGGGGTGACCTCCGGCGGCCCTGGAACAAGATCAGAAACCCGTGAGCCGGTAGTCGAGCGCCGTGCAGCGCCGCCCCGCCGAGACCGTGCGCACCGCCTGGCCGATGGCCTTGCGCGATCCCACGAGTACGACGAGCTGCTTGGCGCGGGTCACCGCGGTGTACAGCAGGTTGCGCTGCAGCATCATCCATGCCCCGGTCGTGACGGGGATCACCACGGCGGGATATTCACTTCCCTGTGAACGGTGGATCGTCACGGCGTACGCGTGCGCCAGTTCGTCCAGTTCGTCGAATTCATACGGAACCTCCTCGTCCTCGTCCGTCAGCACGGTGAGGCGCTGGTCGACCGGGTCGAGCGAGGTGACCACGCCCACGGTGCCGTTGAAGACGCCGTTCTTTCCCTTGTCGTAATTGTTGCGGACCTGGGTGACCTTGTCGCCGACGCGGAACACGCGGCCGCCGAACCGCTTCTCCGCCAGGTCGGGCCGTCCGGGGGTGACGGCCTGCTGGAGCAGCCCGTTCAACGTGCCCGCGCCGGCCGGGCCGCGGTGCATCGGGGCCAGCACCTGGACGTCCCGGCGTGGGTCGAGGCCGAACTTGGCCGGGATGCGCCGGGCCGCTACGTCCACGGTGAGCCGGCCGGCCGCCTCCGTGTCGTCCTCGACGAAGAGGAAGAAGTCCTTCATGCCGTCGGTGACGGGGTGTTGCCCGGCGTTGATGCGGTGCGCGTTGGTCACCACGCCGGACTGCTGGGCCTGGCGGAACACGCGGGTGAGGCGGACCGCGGGAATGGGGCTGCCGTCGGTCAGCAGGTCCCGCAGGACCTCTCCGGCGCCGACGCTGGGCAGCTGGTCCACGTCGCCCACGAAGAGCAGATGGGCGCCCGGCGGTACGGCCTTGACCAGCTTGTTGGCGAGCAGCAGGTCCAGCATGGACGCCTCGTCGACCACCACCAGGTCGGCCTGGAGCGGGCGGTCCCTGTCGTACGCCGCGTCTCCGCCGGGCTTGAGCTCCAGCAGGCGGTGGACGGTGGAGGCCTCGGCTCCGGTCAGCTCGGCGAGGCGCTTGGCGGCGCGGCCGGTGGGGGCGGCGAGCACGACCCTGGCCTTCCTGGCGCGGGCCAGCTCCACGATCGAGCGGACCGTGAAGGACTTGCCGCAGCCGGGGCCGCCGGTCAGCACGGCGACCTTCTGCGTCAGCGCCAGCTTGACGGCGGCCTCCTGCTCGGCGGCCAGGTCCACGCCCGTACGGCCCTTGAGCCAGCCCAGCGCCTTGTCCCAGGCCACGTCACGGAAGCCCGGCATCCGGTCCTCGTCGGTGCGCAGGAGGCGCAACAGCTGGGCGGAGAGGGCGAGTTCGGCCCGGTGGAAGGGGACGAGGTAGACGGCCGTCACCGGTTCCGAGGCGCCGTCGGGGCCGGGGACCTTCTCCCGGACGACACCGGGGTCGCCGCCGTCCTCGGGGACCTGGGCCAGCTCCGCGAGGCACTCGATGACAAGGCCCGTGTCGACCTGGAGCAGTTTCACCGCGTCGGCGATCAGCTGTTCCTCGGGGAGGTAGCAGTTGCCCTGGTCGGTGGCCTGCGACAGCGCGTACTGGAGGCCTGCCTTCACGCGCTCCGGGCTGTCGTGCGGGATGCCGACGGACTGGGCGATCTTGTCGGCGGTGAGGAAGCCGATGCCCCAGACGTCGGCCGCGAGCCGGTAGGGCTGGTTCTTCACGACCGAGATCGAGGCGTCGCCGTACTTCTTGTAGATGCGCACGGCGATGGAGGTGGAGACCTCGACGGTCTGGAGGAAGAGCATGACCTCCTTGATCGCCTTCTGCTCCTCCCAGGCGTCGGCGATCTTCTTGGTGCGCTTCGGTCCGAGGCCGGGGACCTCGATGAGCCGCTTGGGCTCCTCCTCGATGATCGTCAGGGTGTCCAGGCCGAAGTGCTGGGTGATGCGGTCGGCGAAGACCGGGCCGATGCCCTTGACCAGGCCGGAGCCGAGATAGCGGCGGATGCCCTGGACGGTGGCCGGCAGGACGGTCGTGTAGTTCTCCACCGTGAACTGCTTGCCGTACTGCGGGTGGGAGCCCCAACGGCCCTCCATCCTCAGCGACTCACCGACCTGGGCACCGAGCAGCGCGCCGACGACCGTGAGGAGGTCGCCTCCTCCTCTGCCGGTGTCGACCCGGGCGACCGTGTAGCCGTTCTCCTCGTTGGCGTACGTGATCCGCTCCAGGACGCCTTCGAGCACCGCGAGTCGCCGCTCGCCCGTGGAGTCCCCCGCCTGATTGGCCATGATCCGACGGTACCGCCCGGCACTGACAGGCCGCGGTGACGAGCACCGCGGCCTGTGGACAACCTGCTCCGGCGGTCAGGGCCGGGCCTGTTCCTGACGTCCTCCGGTCAGCTCTTGGTCTCCCAGTACTTCCAGCCCGTCGAGGACGTCGGCAGGATCGCCGTGCCCTTGGTGGTGTGGACCGAGCAGTAGCCGTAGCCGTTGTAGCTGGTCTTCTTCTTGGTGAAGCCGACCTTGTAACCCCAGGAGCCGTACTGGGCGTTGCCGTACTTGCCCTTGGTGATGTCGTGCGTGAACGTGTGGCCGACGGTCACGGTGACGCTGGCGGTGACCGACGCGCTGACCGTCACCTTCGCCTTCGCGACGATGGCCTTGACACTGACGTCGGTGCTGGCGGAGGCGGTGGCCGAGAGCGTGCCCGACTTGGTGACACTCAGCGAGATGGTGCCGCCCGGGCCGTCCTTGAGGTGGGTGCCGTTCCACCAGGACTTGACGAAGTAGTGCTTCTTGCTGTTGATCGTGTAAGTCGTCCTCGGACACGCCGGATCCTTCTTGGTCGCGGCGTCCGCCGGTACGGCCGACAGACACGTGACGACGACACTCGCCGCGACGGCACCAGCGGTGCGTCGGGCAACCCCGTTGCGCATTGTTCTCGATTCCTTCCCGACCTCCCCCCGTTGAAGAGGCCGGGATCGACGGTAGGGCGAGGACGGGAGCAAATGATCATCCTTGCCCTTGTAAGCGCCATGTAATGATCTTCTTTTTACTCGGGGCCGTCGTCCGGTCCACCGCCCGGCCGGTCGGCCCGCCCCGGCGGGAGCATCATCACGATCCGGTCTCGGGGTCTTGCCAGGCAGTCGTGTAATCGATTCCAATCCTTCGTGCACGCAGTCGTGTAATCGATTCCATGACGATCCACAAGGAGGTGGAGCGGCGATGGCGAGCATCAAGGACGTCGCTGCCGAGGCGGGCGTCTCCGTCGCCACGGTCTCGCGGGTCCTGAACGACCATCCGTCGGTCAGCGCCGAGGCACGCGCACGCGTGCTGGCCGCCGTCGAGACCCTGGGCTACCGCCCGAACGCCGTCGCCCGCTCCCTGCGCACCGCCCAGACCCACACCCTCGGCCTGGTCATCAGCGACGTGATGAACCCCTACTTCACCGAGCTGGCCCGCTCCGTCGAGGAGGAGGCCCGTGCGCTCGGGTACAGCGTCATCATCGGCAACGCCGACGAACGGCCCGACCTCCAGGACCACCACGTACGGAACCTGCTCGACCGCCGTATCGACGGACTCCTCGTCTCCCCCACCGACGGCGGCTCGCCGCTGATGCTGGACGCCGTGCGCGCGGGGACGCCGATGGTCTTCGTGGACCGGTGGATCCCGGGCGTGGACGTGCCGGTGGTGCGCGCGGACGGGCAGGGCGCGGTACGGGATCTCGTGGCGCATCTGCACGGGCTGGGGCACCGCCGGCTCGCGATCATCGCGGGACCAGCGGCGACCACCACCGGGCGGGAGCGTGTCGAGGCGTTCCGGGAGGCGCTCGGCGCCTACGGGCTCGAACTGCCCGACGCCTACATAGGCCAGGGCGACTTCCAGGCCGACAGCGGGCGCCGGGTCACCGAGGGCTTCCTCGACCTGCCCGAGCCGCCCGAGGTCGTGTTCGCGGCCGACAACCTGATGGCGCTCGGCGCGCTGGACGCCGTACGCGCGCGTGGGCTGCGCGTGCCGGACGACCTCGCGCTGGCCGCGTTCGACGACATCCGGTGGTTCGTGCACACCGACCCGCCGATCACCGCCATCGCCCAGCCCACGGGCGAGCTGGGCCGGGCCGCCGTACGGGCCCTGGTCGACCGCATCGAGGGACGGCCCGGCGAGTCCGTCACCCTCCCCGCCCGTCTCGTCGTACGCCGCTCCTGCGGCGAACCACCGGCTTCCGCTGAGCCGTCCCCCGCAACGAACAGGAGCCAGTCGTGAGCAACCCGGACGAGTTGCTGCGCATCGAGGGCATACGGAAGACCTTCCCGGGCGTGGTCGCCCTGGACGGCGTCGACTTCGATCTGCGCCGCGGCGAGGTGCACGTCCTCCTCGGTGAGAACGGCGCCGGCAAGAGCACCCTCATCAAGATGCTCTCCGGCGCCTACACGCCCGACGCCGGGCGGATCCTGGTCGGCGGCGAGGAGACGCGCATCCACGGCGCGCAGGACTCCGAGCGCCTCGGGATCGCCACCATCTACCAGGAGTTCAACCTCGTTCCCGATCTGACGGTCGCCGAGAACATCTTCCTGGGGCGCCAGCCCCGCCGCTTCGGGATGATCGACCGGAAGAAGATGGAGGCCGACGCCGAGGTGCTCCTCGCGCGCGTGGGCGTGAACGTGTCGCCACGCGCGCGTGTGCGGGAACTCGGCATCGCCCGCCTGCAGATGGTCGAGATCGCGAAGGCGCTCAGCCTGAACGCGCGCGTGCTGATCATGGACGAGCCGACCGCCGTGCTCACCTCGGAAGAGGTGGACAAGCTCTTCTCCATCGTGCGCAAGCTGCGCGAGGACGGCGTCGGGATCGTGTTCATCACGCATCACCTGGAGGAGATCGCCGCGCTGGGAGACCGGGTGACGGTCATCCGGGACGGAAAGAGCGTCGGACAGGTCCCCGCCGCCACGCCCGAGGACGAGCTCGTACGGCTCATGGTGGGGCGCTCCATCGAGCAGCAGTACCCGCGCGAACGGGCCGACCGCGGTGCCGCGTTGCTGTCCGTCGAGGGGCTGACCCGCGACGGCGTCTTCCACGACGTCAGCTTCGAGGTGCACGCCGGTGAGGTGGTCGGCATCGCGGGGCTGGTCGGGGCCGGCCGTACCGAGGTCGTGCGGGCCGTGTTCGGGGCTGATCCGTACGACAAGGGCGCCGTGAAGGTCGGCGGTTCCGCCCTTCCCAAGTACGACGTCAACGCGGCGATGACCGCGGGCATCGGGCTGATCCCCGAGGACCGCAAGGGCCAGGGCCTGGTCCTGGACGCGTCCGTCGAGGAGAACCTCGGCCTGGTGACGCTGCGGTCGGCCACGCGCGCGGGGCTCGTCGACCTCAAGGGCCAGCGTGAGGCGGCGGCACGTATCGCGGGGCAGCTGGGCGTGCGGATGGCCGGCCTCGGGCAGCACGTACGCACCCTCTCCGGCGGCAACCAGCAGAAGGTCGTCATCGGCAAGTGGCTGCTCGCCGACACCAAGGTGCTGATCCTCGACGAGCCGACGCGCGGCATCGACGTCGGCGCCAAGGTCGAGATCTACCAGCTCATCAACGAACTCACGGCCGCGGGCGCCGCCGTCCTGATGATCTCCAGCGATCTGCCCGAGGTCCTCGGCATGAGCGACCGGGTGCTGGTGATGGCCCAGGGCCGGATCGCGGGGGAACTCTCGGCCGACGAGGCCACGCAGGACGCGGTGATGTCCCTCGCCGTCAGCACGAACACCGCACAGACCGAGAAGGAGGCCCTCCGTGGCCACTGACACGCTCAAGAGCACGACGGGCGCGCGTGGCGCCTCGGGCGGCCTGCGCCGGCTGCTGCTCGACAACGGCGCGCTGACCGCTCTGATCGTCCTCGTCGTCGCCCTGTCGGCGCTGTCCGGGAACTTCCTGACGACGGACAACCTCCTCAACATCGGCGTCCAGGCGGCCGTGACGGCCATCCTCGCCTTCGGCGTCACCTTCGTGATCGTCTCCGCGGGCATCGACCTGTCGGTCGGCTCGGTGGCCGCGCTCTCCGCGACCGTGCTGGCCTGGAGCGCCACCGAACAGGGCGTCCCGGTCGCCCTCGCGGTGGTCCTGGCGGTCGTCGTCGGCATAGCCGCCGGACTGGTCAACGGTGTGCTGATCGCCTACGGCAAGCTGCCGCCGTTCATCGCGACCCTCGCCATGCTGTCGGTGGGCCGCGGCCTGTCCCTGGTGATCTCCGAGGGCAACCCGATCGCCTTCCCCGACTCGGTCTCCCACCTCGGCGACACCCTCGGCAACTGGCTGCCGGTACCCGTGCTGGTCATGATCGTCATGGGGCTCCTGGCGGCCTTCGTGCTCGGCCGGACGTACATCGGCCGGTCCATGTACGCGATCGGCGGCAACGAGGAGGCAGCGCGCCTGTCGGGGCTGCGGGTGTCGCGGCAGAAGCTCGCCATCTACGCCTTCTCGGGTCTGTTCGCGGCCGTCGCGGGCATCGTGCTGGCCTCCCGGCTCTCCTCGGCGCAACCGCAGGCGGCCAACGGCTACGAGCTGGACGCCATCGCCGCGGTCGTCATCGGCGGTGCCTCGCTCGCGGGCGGCACCGGCAAGGCGTCCGGCACCCTGATCGGCGCGCTGATCCTGGCGGTCCTGCGCAACGGCCTGAACCTGCTCAACGTGTCCGCCTTCTGGCAGCAGGTCGTGATCGGTGTGGTCATCGCGCTGGCGGTGCTGCTGGACACGGTGCGCCGCAAGGCGGGCGCGACCACGACGGCGGCCTCGGGTCTCGGGCTCGGCGGGGCCGGTGGCAAGGGCAGGCAGGCGGCGACGTACGGGCTCGCGGCCGTGGTGACCGTGGCCGTGATCGGCGCGACCTCGCTGCTGCACAACGGCGGCTCGTCCTCGACGACCCCGCGGGTGGGGCTCGCCATCTCCACGCTGAACAACCCCTTCTACGTGTCGCTGCGGGCCGGAGCCCAGGCCGAGGCGAAGAAGCTGGGCGTGGACCTCACCGTCACCGACGCCCAGAACGACGCGTCGCAGCAGGCCAACCAGCTGCAGAACTTCACCAGTTCGGGTCTTGACGTGATCATCGTCAACGCCGTCGACTCGGACGCCGTCACTCCGGCGGCGAAGGCCGTGAACAAGACCGGCACTCCCCTGATCGCCGTCGACCGCTCCGTGAACAACGCCGACAGCGCGTCGTTCGTCGCCTCCGACAACGTCACCGGCGGCAAGCTGGCCGCGAAGGCGCTCGCCGAGAAGCTGGGCGGCTCCGGCCGGATCGTGATCCTCCAGGGCCAGGCCGGCACCTCCGCCAGCCGTGAGCGCGGCGCCGGCTTCGCCGAGGGGCTGAAGGCCTACCCGGGCATCAAGGTGGTCGCCGAGCAGCCCGCCGACTGGGACCGCACCAAGGGCCTGGACGCCATGACCAACCTCATGCAGGCCCACCCCGACATCGACGGCGTCTTCGCGGAGAACGACGAGATGGCGCTCGGCGCGCTCAAGGCGCTCGGCTCCAAGGCCGGCACGTCCGTCCAGGTCATCGGCTTCGACGGAACGGCGGACGGGCTCAAGGCCGTCGAGGCGGGGACGCTGTACGCGTCGGTGGCACAGCAGCCGACGGAGCTCGGCAGGATCGCCGTGCAGAACGCGGTGAAGGCCGCCGCGGACGACAAGGTCGCGAAGTCGGTGATGGTGCCGGTGAAGGTCGTCACCAAGGAGAACGTCGCCGGCTTCGGCGGCTGACACAAAGGGGAACGGCGAGCGGGTGGGCGGCCGTTGCAGAAGTACGGGGCCCGCCCGCCTCGGCTCGTCACGGGGACCTATCAGGGGAGCAACCACATGTACGACTACGACCTCCTGGTCGTAGGGTCGGCCAACGCCGACCTGGTGATCGGCGTCGAGCGTCGGCCCGCGGCCGGCGAGACCGTGCTCGGCTCCGATCTGGCCGTCCACCCGGGCGGCAAGGGCGCCAACCAGGCGGTCGCGGCCGCCCGGCTCGGCGCCCGTACGGCCTTGCTGGCCCGGGTCGGCGACGACGCGCACGGCCGGCTGCTGCTCGACTCGCAGCGGGCGGCCGGCGTCGACACGGTCGGTGTCCTGGTCGGCGGCGCGCCGACCGGCGTCGCGCTGATCACGGTGGATCCGTCCGGGGACAACAGCATCGTGGTGTCGCCGGGCGCGAACGGCAGGCTCGCTGCGCAGGACGTACGGGCCGCCGCGAGCCTGTTCCAGGCCTCGAAGGTGGTCTCGGTCCAGCTGGAGATCCCGCTGGAGACGGTCGTGGAGGTGGTGCGCAGTCTCGCGGACGGCAGCCGTTTCGTGCTGAACCCCTCTCCGCCGCGCCCGCTGCCGGCCGAGGTGCTGGCGGCCTGCGACCCGTTGATCGTGAACGAGCACGAGGCGAAGGTGATCCTCGGCGACTCCGCGGTGGGCGAGACGCCGGAGGACTGGGCGCGGATCCTGCTCGCCAAGGGCCCCCGCTCGGTGGTGGTGACCCTGGGCGCGGAGGGTGCGCTGGTGGCCTCCGCCCAGGGCGTGACGCGCATCGCGTCCGTGCGGGTGGACGCGGTGGACACGACCGGCGCGGGCGACGCGTTCACGGCCGCGCTGGCCTGGAAGCTCGGGACGGGCTCGGCCCTGGCCGAGGCGGCGGCGTACGCGGCGCGGGTCGGAGCGGTGGCCGTGACCAGGCAGGGCGCCCAGGTGTCCTTCCCGACGGCGGCGGAGGTCGAGGCACTGTGAAGAAGGCCGGAATCCTGAACCGTCATCTCTCCGGCGCCCTCGCCGAGCTGGGCCACGGCGACGGGGTGCTGGTGTGCGACGCGGGCATGCCGATACCCGACGGACCCCGGGTCGTGGACCTGGCCTTCCGGGCCGGGGTGCCGTCCTTCGCCGAGGTGCTGGACGGTCTGCTCGCCGAGCTGGTGGTGGAGGGCGCGACTGCGGCCCGGGAGATCCACGAGGCGAACCCTTCGGCTGCCGCGCTGCTGGCCGGGGAGTTTCCCGGGCTGGACCTGGTCACGCACGAGCGGCTCAAGGAGCTGTCGGCCGGGGCGCGGCTGGTGGTGCGGACCGGGGAGGCGCGGCCGTACGCGAATGTGCTGCTGCGCTGCGGGGTCTTCTTCTGACCCGCCGACCGTGGAAAACGCTCGGAACGTTTCGAGGGGCCCGGTCCGTCGACCGAGCCCCTCGGGGTTTCCCCTCCCCGTCAGAACCCCCGCGATCCCCCCAGATCCCCCTCCAAGAGTCCTGACTACAAGTACGACCCACCAGCTAAGGGAAGGGTTGTACGGTCTCCGCGGGTTTTTTTCGGCGTGCCCCGCGATCCGGACAGACGTAGCGTTTCAGACATGCAGGAGCTAGACGAAAACCCCCTGACGTCCCTCCAGGACGACGTGCTCGACGAGCTCGGCGACGAGCGGATCGCGGACATCGCCGTACTGCTGGACACGGACGAGGCAGGGGCCCGACAGATGGTCGGTACGACGGTGGCGGCGCTGTCCGGCGAGGCGGAGACCGTGGCGACGCCGCACGACGCCCCGCTCACCGGCGTGGCCACGCTGGGCGGCTTCGCGACCGGCGGGCTGATGGCCGGGCTGCTGGCCGAGGAGGCCCGGCCGGTCGCGGACGCGGTGGCCCGCAGGACGGGACTGGCGCCGGGTGCCGTGTCCCGGGTGGTGGAGACGGTGGTTCCGGTGGTGCTGGCGGTGCTCACGAAACGGGCGGCCGGAAGGTAGCGCGCGGAAGAAAGCGGTGGTCGCGGGGGCATTGGTTCGCGGGATGTGCCGAGTGGCGTGGGCTCCGTGTGAGTCCGAAGATTGAGGGGTACACCGAGAGGGTGATTGATCACGAGTGATCGTGAGCCGCGCAAGGCTCGTTCCTCAGCACGGCAGGAGTCCGCCGGAGAGCGGGTGTCCGCCGCCGATGCGATGCGGTCCGCGATCGAACAACTCAGTGAGCTGTTGGGGAGGGCTCCCGAGTCGGTTTCCTCGCTGAGGCCGACGGACCAGGGCTGGGAAGCCGATGTAGAGGTCGTGGAACTGGAACGCATTCCCGAGACGACCAGTGTGATGGCCAGTTACCAGGTGGTTCTGGACCCGGAGGGGAAACTGCTGGCGTACGAGCGCGGACGTCGTTACACGCGCGCTCAGGTGGACAGGAGGGACGGCCGGTAGGGGAAGACGCCCCGTAGGTCGCTCGCCCTTTCGCCGGGAATTCGGGCCGGAAGGGAAATCACCGTGACGGTGGTGCCACAGGGCAACAGTGGTGGTGTGCCCGCCCCAGCAGGAGGCGGCGGCGGCGGTTCGGGAACTCTGTACGACGTGCTGGAACTCGTCCTGGACCGGGGCCTGGTCATCGACGCGTTCGTACGGATCTCCCTGGTGGGCATCGAGCTGGTGAAGATCGACGCCCGTGTGGTCGTCGCCAGTGTCGACACGTATCTGCGCTTCGCCGAGGCGGCCAACCGGCTGGATCTGGAGTCGGGCCGCAAGGCGCCCTCGCAGCTGACCGACATCGTCGGGGACTCCGTCGAGAGCGGCGCCCGCGGCAAGAGCAAAGGGGCGCTGTCGGGCGCGGTCGAGGCGATCACCGAGTCCTTCAAAGGCGGCGGCGACGAGGCCGAGGAAGAGCCCGCCGAGCGTGAGCGCAGGCCGGCGCGCGAGAAGCGGCAGGAGCGCGGCGAACGTCGCTCGGAACGCCGTTCCGCACGGGACCGGGAGGAGTGAGCGAGCCCATGTCCGTGTATGTGTACGCGATCACCAAGGACTCGCACCCGCTGGACCTGGGCGACGCCAAGGGCGTGGGCGATCCGCCCGGTGAGCTGCGCACGGTGCGCGGCGCCTCGCTGTGCGCGGTCGTCAGCGACTGCCCCGACGATCTCTCGGTGGCCCGCCGGGACCTCCAGGCGCACCAGGACGTCCAGGAGCGGCTCTGGTCCGAGGGGACCGCCCTGCCGCTCAGCTTCGGGTTCGTCGCCGCCGACGAGGAGGCCGTACGCGGTGTCCTGGAGGAGCGGGCCCAGCTGTACGCCCAGCGTCTCGACGAGCTCGCCGGGCGGTCGGAGTTCAACGTCAAGGGCGTCCTGGACGAGGACACGGTCGTACGTGCCGTCCTGGAGGAGAACACCCAGGCCCGCGAGCTGAACCGGCGGACCCTGGAGGGCGGCGGGACGTACGACGACCGGCTGGCGCTCGGCCAGTTGGTGGCCCAGGAGGTGCAGGGCCGCCAGGACGCCCTCGCCGAGGAGGTCCTCGCCGGGCTGCGGCCGCTCACCGAGGCCGAGAAGGTCGCGCCGCCGTCGCAGCAGTACTTCGTGAGCGCGTCCTTCCTCGTGGAGGACGACAGGGCCGAGGAGTTCGGCCGGGCCGGACAGGAGCTGGCCGAACGCTACGGCGAGGGCGTGGAGCTGCGGATGCGGGGGCCTCTGCCGCCGTACAGCTTCGTCTGAGCCGCGAGTCGCGATTGGAGGAGCCGTGGGACTGGTCACCGGGATCCTGACGCTGCCGTTCGCACCCGTGCGGGGCATCGGCTGGGTGCTCGACAAGGTGGTCAAGACCGCCGAGGACGAGTACTACGACCCGGCTCCCGTGCAGGAGGCGCTCGTGAACCTGGAGCGGGCGCGGGACGAGGGCGGTGTCGACGAGGAGGAGTTCGCACGGCAGGAGGAGGCGCTGCTGCACCGCCTGGAGGAGATCAGGGCCTACCAGCTGCGGTCGGCCGGCGGTGGGTGAGGAAAGAAGACAGGTCATGAACAACGCCAAGATCGGCACCGCCCTGCTGGGCGGCTATGTGCTGGGGCGGACCAAGAAGGCGAAGCTCGCCATCAGTCTCGGCGCGCTGCTCGCCGGCTCCCGGATCAAGCCCGGGCAGGTCGGCAAGGCCCTCCAGGACTCCCCCTTCCTGCACACCCTCACCGGCCAGGTGCGCACCGAACTGACCGACGCGGGGAAGGCGGCGGCAACCACCGTCCTCAGCGCCAAGGCCGACAACCTGGCCGACGCCCTGCACCAGCGCACCGCCGGACTGCGGGAGCGGGGCCAGGAGCAGGAAGCGGACGACGAGGCCGAGGACGACACCGAGGACAGGGACGACGCCGAGGACAGGGACAGGGACGAGGCCGAGGACCAGGATCAGGACGAGACGGAGCCTGAGGAGGAGCCTGAGGAGGAGCCCGAGGAGAAGCCTCGGCAGAAGACCCGGAAGGCGGCGTCCCGCCGTACGAAGAAGACCTCCACCTCCCAGAGCCGCTCACGCGGCGGCGGCTCCGCGCGGTCGAGCAGGCAGGGGCAGGACGATGGCTGAGCGCAAAGGAACGCAACGCGGCTCGGGCGGCGGCACGGGGACCCTGTCGAAGGCCGGCGAGCGGGTGCCGGGGACGGACCGGCTGAAGGACGAGCTGGAGAGCTACGTCCAGGCCCGGCTCCAGGTCGCGCTGGAGGGCATGGGCCACCGGCTCGGCGAGGGCGCGCGCAGGCTGAGCGAGGGCCACGTCGGCCCGCGCGGGCTGGTAGGCGCGGTGGCCAAGGGCGGCAAGAAGCTGGGCGAGCACCTGCCGTCGGGCATGGGGGCGCTGACCTCGACGGCCTCCCACGCGAAGGACACGGCTTCGCACGCCAAGGACGCGGTGGTGGGCAAGGCCAAGGACGCCGCCGGGCAGCTGCCCGGCCAGAGCGGCGACAAGGACCCCGGCAACGACCCGGACAGCATGGGCAAGGGGATCACCATCATCGAGGACATCGATGTGGGCGTGCCGGTGCGCGAGGCGTACAACCAGTGGACGCAGTTCCAGGAGTTCGACCGGTTCGCCAAGGGTGTCGTCGGCATCGAGCAACAGGACGACACCACGACCAGATGGCATGTGAAGGTCGCCAAGTCCAACCGGCGCTTCCGGAGCACCATCACGGAACAGGTGCCCGACGAGCGCATCGCCTGGACCAGCTCCGGGGACAAGGGCACGACCCAGGGCGTCGTCACCTTCCACCCCCTCACCGACAACCTCACCAAGGTGCTGCTGGTCCTGCGCTACTTCCCCAAGGGGCCGGTCGAGCGGGTCGGCAGCTGGATGCGGGCGCAGGGGCGTCGTGCCCGGCTCGACCTGAAGCTCTTCCGCACCTTCGTGATGATGCGCGGGGAGGCCACCGGAGGCTGGCGCGGGGAGATCCGCGAGGGCGAGGTGGTGCGGGAGCCGGAGGAGGTCGAGGAAGCCGAGCGGGAGGAGGACGGCGAGGACGAGGAGGGCCGGGCCGAGCAGGACGAGCACGACGACGAGGAGGACGGGAAGGACGACGACCGCGCGTCCGCCGAGGACGAGGACGAAGACGAAGACGAAGAGTACGACGAACAGGACGAGGACGCCGAGGACGACTGGGAGGAGGACGAAGACCGCGACCAGGACCAGGACGAGGACGAGGACGACGACTTGGACGAGGAGGACCGAGAGCCCGACGACCGCTACGACGATGACGACGACACCGACGACACCGACGACACCGACGACACCGACCGGGAAACGAGGTCGAGTACCCCGTGACCGAGCCCGTCCCCACCCGCTCCACGCCGTCGAGGGCGATGTCCCCGTACGGCGAGTCATCCGGCGCGAACCTCGCCGACATCCTTGAACGCGTGCTCGACAAGGGCATCGTCATCGTCGGTGACATCAAGATCAACCTGCTGGACATCGAGCTGCTCACCATCAAGCTCCGCCTCCTGGTGGCCTCGGTCGACAAGGCCAGGGAGATCGGCATCGACTGGTGGGAGCACGACCCCGCGCTCTCCTCCCGCGCCGACCAACGGCACGATCTGAAGGAGCAGAACGAACGGCTGCGCGCCGAGGTCGAGGAACTGCGCCGCAAGGTCGAGCGGTCCGAGCGGGCCGAGTCCGCGGGCGAACTGCCCGAAAGCGGCTCGGGATCGTCCGGCCGACGCCGGCCCCGTGAGACGGACCGGGAGCCCGGCGCCGAACCGCGACGTCCCCGGCGCAAGAAGGACGACGCGGAGGACCGCGACCGGGACCGGGCCAAGGAGCGAGACCGGAACCGAGACCGAGAGCCGTGAACGGGCAGCGCCTCAGCTACGCCTACGCCGTGGTCAGGTCGTCCGACCCCGCGGCACAGCGGGCGCGGTCGGCCCTCGCCGGCCTCCGGGGCGTGGCGGACGCGCCCGTCGCCCTGGTCCGCTCGGGCGCGGCGGCCGCGGCGGTGAGCGCGGTGCCCGGGGCGGAGTTCTCGGAGGCGGCCCTGAAGTCACGGCTGGAGGATCTCGACTGGCTGGAGGCGACGGCCCGCGCCCACCACCTGGTCATCGAGACGCTCGCCGCCCGCACGACGGTCCTCCCCCTGCGGCTGGCCACGGTCTACCTCGACGACAGCCGGGTCGAACGGATGCTGGCCGAGCGTCAGGAGGACTTCACCGCGCTGCTCGACCGGTTCGACGACCACGTGGAGTGGGGCGTGAAGGTGTACGCCGAGATCCCCGCCCTCTCCGACCCCGCCGAGCCGGTCCCCTCGGACCCACCGGACACGGGACGCGCGTATCTGCGCCGCCGCAGGCAGCACCGACAGGCGCGCGAGGAGACCTGGCGGGCCGCCGAGGAGGCCGTACGGCGCACCGAGCAGCGGGCGCGCGGTCTCGCGGTGGAACGCGCCCGGCACCGTCCGCAGCAGGGCACCCTGGCCCGGCTCCCCGGCGAGAACGTCGCCAACGACGCCTACCTCGTCCCGCGCCTGGCGGCCGAGGAGTTCCGCGACCGGATGCTGCACGCCGCCGACGACCTGCCCGGCGTACGCGTGGAGGTCACCGGCCCCTGGGCGCCGTACTCCTTCACCGCCCCCCTCGAAGGGGTGCGGCAACCGTGACCGGGCACGACGCGTACGACGACGAGCGCCCGCTCGCCGGAACCCAGGTCGCGCTGATCGACCTGCTCGACCGGCTGCTGAGCGGCGGGGTCGTGATCACCGGGGATGTCGTCCTGTCGATCGCGGACATCGACCTGGTGCGGGTCTCGCTGCGCGCGGTGGTGATCGCCATCCGGGAGCAGCTGGAGGATCAGTGGGCACCCGTCCTGCCGGACCGGACACCCACGGCGTACGACCATGGCGGCCACGGTGACGAGCCCGGCTGACCGCCCGTCCCCCGACCGGCTGCGGGAGGTCGCGGACGCCGCGCACCGCGCCTTCTCCCTGCTGCCGGCCCAGCCGGACGACATGGCCCCGCCGACCGCGGGCCGCACGGCGGCGCGCCGGCTGCACGCCGACCCCGACACCGTGGAACGTGACCTGGTCAGGCTGGTCCTCACCATCGTCGAACTGCTCCGCCAGCTGATGGAGCGCCAGGCCCTGCACCGCGTCGACGAGGGCGGCCTGACCGAGGAGCAGGAGGAACGCCTCGGCCTGACCCTGATGCTCCTCAACGACCGGATGACCGAACTGTGCGACCGCTACGGCCTCACCTTGGAGGACCTCAACCTCGACCTGGGGCCCCTGGGCACCCTGCTCCCCCCGCCGTGAGGCGCCGCGGGACCGACCCCTCATCCAACGGGACGCCGACGACCCGCATGCCGTCGGCGTCCCGTGGCCCCCGCCCCGCTGTCCGCGCTAGCCCGCGTGCTCCACGAACCGCGCCGCCGTCTCCGCCAGCAGCTCACGGCCGTCGCGGGCCCACAGCCGGTCGTTGAACAGCTCCACCTCGATCGCGCCGGTGTACCCGGCGGCCTCGACGTAGCCCTTCCACTCCCGCATGTCGATCGAGCCGTCGCCGATCTGCCCGCGGCCGTTGAGGACGCCCTCGGGCAACGGGGTGATCCAGTCGGCGAGCTGGAAGGTGTGGATACGGCCGCCCGCGCCCGCCCGGGCGATCTGCGCGGGCGCGTTGTCGTCCCACCAGATGTGGTACGTGTCGACCGTGACGCCGACCTGCCGGGCGGGGAAGCGCTCGGCGAGGTCGAGGGCCTGGGCGAGGGTGGAGACCACGCAGCGGTCCGAGGCGAACATCGGGTGCAGCGGCTCGATCGCCAGCTTCACCCCGTGGTCCTCGGCGTACGGGCCGAGCACCGCCAGCGCGTCCGCGATCCGCTCCCGGGCGCCGTGCAGGTCCTTCGAGCCGGCCGGGAGGCCGCCGGAGACCAGCACCAGCGTGTCGGTGCCCAGCGCCGCCGCCTCGTCGACCGCGCGCCGGTTGTCGTCGAGGGCCCCGGCCCGCTCGGCCGGGTCGACCGCGGTGAGGAAGCCGCCGCGGCACAGGGTGGTGACGGTCAGGCCGGCGTCGCGCACCAGCTTGGCCGTCGCCTCCAGGCCGTACGCCTGGACGGGCTCGCGCCACAGGCCGACGTTCGCCACGCCCAACTGCCCACAGGCCTCGACCAGTTCGGGCAGGCTCAGCTGCTTCACCGTCATCTGGTTGATGGAGAAGCGGGACAGGTCCTGCTCACCGCCCACTCGAATACCGCTCACTGGGCCACTCCGTACAGGGACAGCAGGTTCTTCATCCGCTCCTCCGCCAGCTTCGGGTCCGGGAACAGGCCGAGGCCGTCGGCGAGTTCGTAGGCCCGGGCGAAGTGCGGGAGGGAGCGGGCCGACTGGAGGCCGCCGACCATGGTGAAGTGGGACTGGTGGCCGGCCAGCCAGGCCAGGAAGACCACGCCCGTCTTGTAGAAGCGGGTGGGCGTCTGGAAGAGGTGGCGGGACAACTCGACGGTGGGGTCGAGGAGTTCACGGAAGCCGGCGGCGTTCCCCGTGTCCAGCACCCGGACGGCCTGCGCCGCCAGCGGGCCCAGCGGGTCGAAGATGCCGAGCAGGGCGTGGCTGAAGCCCTGCTCGTCGCCCGCGATCAGCTCGGGGTAGTTGAAGTCGTCGCCGGTGTAGCAGCGCACACCCTGCGGGAGCCGGCGGCGGATGTCGATCTCGCGCTGGGCGTCCAGCAGGGAGACCTTGATGCCGTCGACCTTGTCGGGGTGGGCGGCGATGACGTCCAGGAAGGTGTCGGTGGCCGCGTCCAGGTCGGACGAGCCCCAGTAGCCCTCCAGCGCCGGGTCGAACATCGGGCCGAGCCAGTGCAGGACCACCGGCTCGGTGGCCTGGCGGAGCAGATGGCCGTAGACCTCCAGGTAGTCCTCGGGGCCGGAGGCGGCGGCCGCGAGGGCGCGGGAGGCCATCAGGATGGCCCGCGCGCCGGACTCCTCGACCAGCGCGAGCTGCTCCTCGTACGCCGCCCGGACCTCGGCCGGCGAGGCCGGGCCGGTGAGCTGGTCGGTGCCGACGCCGCAGGCGATGAGTCCGCCGACCGCCTTCGCCTCGGCGGCGCTGCGGCGGATCAGCTCGGCCGCGCCCGCCCAGTCCAGGCCCATGCCGCGCTGAGCGGTGTCCATGGCCTCGGCGACGCCGAGCCCGTGGGACCACAGATGGCGGCGGAAGGCGAGGGTGGCGTCCCAGTCGACGGCGGCGGCCGAGTCGGGCGACACGTCGGCGTACGGGTCGGCGACGACATGCGCGGCCGAGTAGACCGTACGGGAGGTGAAGGGTGCGCCCGGGGTGAGGGCGAGGGGCTCGGTGCGCGGCTCGTAGGCCCGCATCCCGCCCTTGAAGTCGGGCAGTCGGATCGTCACAGCTGGATCTCCGGAACATCGAGACGGCGGCCCTCGGCCGAGGACTTCAGGCCCAGCTCGGCGAGCTGGACGCCGCGGGCACCGGCGAGGAGGTCCCAGTGGTAGGGGGCGTCGGCGTAGACGTGCTTGAGGAACAGCTCCCACTGGGCCTTGAAGCCGTTGTCGAACTCGGCGTTGTCCGGGATCTCCTGCCACTGGTCGCGGAAGGAGTAGGTGGCCGGGATGTCCGGGTTCCAGACCGGCTTGGGGGTGAGGGAGCGGTGCTGGACACGGCAGTTGCGCAGACCCGCGACCGCGGAGCCCTCGGTGCCGTCTACCTGGAACTCGACCAGTTCGTCGCGGTTGACGCGCACGGCCCAGGAGGAGTTGATCTGGGCGATGGCGCCGCCGTCGAGCTCGAAGATGCCGTAGGCGGCGTCGTCGGCGGTGGCGTCGTAGGGCTTGTCGTTCTCGTCCCAGCGCTGCGGGATGTGGGTGGTGGCGATGGCCTGCACGGACTTGACCCGGCCGAAGAGCTCGTGGAGCACGTACTCCCAGTGCGGGAACATGTCGACGACGATGCCACCGCCGTCCTCGGCACGGTAGTTCCAGGACGGGCGCTGGGCGGTCTGCCAGTCGCCCTCGAAGACCCAGTAGCCGAACTCGCCGCGGATGGAGAGGATCCGGCCGAAGAAGCCGCCGTCGATGAGGCGCTTGAGCTTGAGGAGGCCCGGCAGGAAGAGCTTGTCCTGGACGACGCCGTGCTTGATGCCGGCCTCGTTCGCCAGACGGGCCAGCTCCAGAGCACCCTCCAGCCCCGTCGCGGTGGGCTTCTCGGTGTAGATGTGCTTGCCGGCGGCGACCGCCTTCCTGATCGCCTCCTCGCGGGCGGAGGTGACCTGGGCGTCGAAGTAGATCTCGACGGTCGGGTCGGCGAGGACGGCGTCCACGTCGGTGGAGATGTTCTCCGGGTCCAGGCCGTGCTGCTCGGCGAGCGCCTTGAGGGCGTGCTCGCGGCGGCCGACCAGGATCGGCTCCGGCCACAGCACGGTGCCGTCGCCGAGGTCGAGACCGCCCTGCTCACGGATGGCCAGGATGGAGCGGACCAGGTGCTGGCGGTAGCCCATGCGCCCCGTCACACCGTTCATGGCGATACGCACCGTCTTGCGTGTCACGTCATTCCCTTCGTAGGCGTCGTACGCAGCATTCGTGCGCGTTTCGTACGCGGTTCTGCGTGCCGCGTACGCCCCTACCCCTGTTGAGCGTCACAGCAAGCGCTTTCTATGCGATAAGAAGCTAGCCTCTGACCAGGGGTCCGGACAAGACCGTGACCGGGTTGAGTTGTTCGAGGGGACGAACAACGGGGGTTCTTGGCCGTAAGGTCTGCTCGACATACACGGAACCGTGGCCGCTGACAGCCTGTCTACGAGGAGGCAGGCCTGTCTGTGAGAAGTACGAGGTGGGACGAGAAGATGCGCGACCGGAGGACGACGAGATGACGGTGACCCTGGCGGACGTGGCGGCCCGCGCCCAGGTCTCCCCCGCGACGGTGTCGCGCGTGCTGAACGGGAACTACCCCGTCGCCGCCTCCACCCGGGAGCGGGTGCTGCGGGCGGTGGACGAGCTGGACTACGTCCTGAACGGGCCGGCGAGCGCCCTGGCGGCCGCCACCTCCGACCTGGTCGGCATCCTGGTGAACGACATCGCCGACCCCTTCTTCGGGATCATGGCGAGCGCGATCCAGTCGGAGATCGGCGGGCCGGGCGGCCGGGCGGGCGGTGAGCGCCTGGCGGTGGTCTGCAACACGGGGGGTTCGCCCGAGCGCGAGCTGACGTACCTGACCCTGTTGCAGCGGCAGCGGGCCGCCGCCGTCGTACTGACCGGCGGGGCGATGGAGAACGCGCCGCACGCGGCGGCGGTCGCGTCCAAACTGCGCAAGCTGGCCGACGCCGGGACCCGGGTCGTGCTCTGCGGCCGGCCGCCCGCGTCCGACACCGGCGCCATCGCGCTGACCTTCGACAACCGGGGCGGCGGCCGCGAGTTGACCGAGCACCTCATCGGCCTCGGCCACCGGCGGCTCGGCTACATCGCGGGCCCGGAGGAGCGCACGACGACCCGCCACCGCCTGGAGGGCCACCGCGCCGCCCTGGAGGCGCACGGCATCGAGGAGGACCCCCGCTGGACGGTGTACGGCCGCTACGACCGGCAGTCCGGCTACGAGGCGACGCTGGAACTGCTCCGCCGCGATCCGTCCCTGACCGCCGTGGTGGCCGCCAACGACTCCGTCGCCCTGGGCGCGTGCGCGGCCCTGCGGGACTCCGGCTTGCGGATTCCGGAGGACGTGTCGGTGGCGGGGTTCGACGACCTCCCCTTCAGCATCGACGCGGTGCCTGCTCTTACGACGGTGAGGCTGCCGTTGTCGGAGGCGGGGGCGCGGGCCGGCCGGATCGCGATGGGCCGGGAGGAGCCGCCGCCCGGGGGGATCGCGACGATTCGGGGGGAGCTGATGGTCCGGGGGTCTTCTGGGGGGCCTCGGGAGTAGGAGTGGTCCGCTTGCGGGTCGGCGTCCGTCGCGAGGGCGGACGCCGACCCGGTGGCTCAGGCGCCGATGCGGCCCTGCTTCACCGCGCCGATGAACGACCTCCAGCCGTCGGTCGAGAAGAGCACGGCCGGGCCGGGGGCTGACTTGCTGTCCCGGACGGGGATGGTGGCGTGGCCGCGGGCGACTTCGAGGCATTCGCCCTGGTTGCCCGCGCTGTAGCTGGACTTGTACCACCCGGTGAAGGCGGACGAGTCGGAGGCGGTGTGCTCACTGCTGACCATGCTCGTATTCCTCTGCTGCCGCCCTGACGAGCGCCAGGGACTCCTGCCGCGACAACGCGTCGCTCAGGGCAAGAGCGTAAGAGGTCTGGCAGGAGCTCACCAGCGCCGGATCGTCATGCAGTTGCCCGACGAGGAGGGCTTCGACGTAGGCCACGGGAGCGGAGTCGTCGAAGCTCATGAGAGTGAGCAGGCTCTGCACCAACGGATGTGCGCCGACGCTGTACGGAAGGACGTGCAGGCGCAGTCGACCCGCCTCGGCCTTGTCCGCGATTTTGTGCAGTTGTTCGGCCATGACCTGCGGACCACCGACACAGCGCCGGAGTACTGACTCGTCGAGCAGCGTCCAGACGGCCGGTTTCAACGGCCCGTCCAGAATCCTGGCACGCTCTGTTCGAATGACAACCTCGTCGTCAAGTTCCTCGGCTGTGTGGTTGGGGCGGTATGCGGCGAACACCGCTCGCGCGTAGGCGGGGGTCTGAAGCACCCCTGGGACCAAGGAGAGCGCGAACTGCTGGATAAGCGTGGCTTGTTGCTCCAGCTCTGCGGCAGCAGCGAAGTGGACGTCGTACTTGCTCTCCAGATCCTCCAGCCACCGCGCGAAGAACCCGTCCGTACCCAGCGCCTGATCGATCCGCCGTGCGTCATCAGGCTTCGGTAGCCGTCTCCCGGCCTCGAAGTGGCTGATCAGTGTGGGCGAGCACACGATCAGTTCGCCCAGCCCCTCCTGAGTGAGCCCCGCTGCGATCCGCCGCAGCCTCAGCTCCTCCCCGTACTTCTCTCGTTGCGTCCGAGGCTTTCGAGTCTCGCTCATGCGGCCAACTCCCGTTCCTGACAAAGGCGCTGTCAAGCCCTCACCTCTAGCAGCGTAACCAGCCACGACCGCACTCTGTGAGTGATTCGCAACAGAGCGCATTCACGAGAGGCAGGCCGCCATGTACGACCTCATCGCCCGGCTCATCAAGCCGTTCCGACGACGGTTCAGCCCGACCACCCACCAGACGGGGAACCTCACCCGGCGCGTACCGGCATCGCGGCGGGTGCTGTTGATCGCGGAACCCGGCATGAACCTGCGACCGCTACTGCCCCGTCTCCCCCTCAGGTGGGGCATGTGAGCAACGAACCACGCCTGCTGCCCTGGACCGGCCCGGAAGGCAATCCCGCCTATGTCGTGGGCGACGGCACCGGCCGGGTCTCGCGCCTCGCGGACGAGATCGAAGGCCTCCAGCTCGGCATGGCCGACGAACTGCTCGCCCACGCCGCCACGCTCCTCGCGGAGCCTCGCGTGACGGGTGGAGAACTGCGCTACATCGCCGGTTGCCTCAGCGACTCCCTGAGAGACGTCAAACGTGTGGCGGAGAGCAGAGGGGCGCGGCTGGGGCAGGGGAACTCCACCTCGGACAGCCGCGACTTGCTCTCTTGACGTCACGACGCGATGGCTTCACGGACTTCGCGCAGCGAAGTGACGCCGTCGGAAGCGAGGAAGTGCCCCGCGCCGGGGATTACCTGCGCGGGGATTCCGAGCAGGCCGGCAAGGCGGTCGGTGTGGGCAGGCGGTACGTACGGGTCCGCGTCCGACCGGATGATCGTGAGTCGATCGATGCGGTTGCCCAGTCCCGTCACGTCACAGCCGTGTCCGATGTAGGCGTTCAGGTCCGGGAGCGCGGGCAGTCGGTCGACGAAGCCGGAGACCAGCACGAGGGTGCCGAGGCGCCAGGGGCTCGGCAGGGAGCGCAGATGGCGCAGCACGGTGAGGCAGCCCAGGCTGTGTGCGACGACGATCGAGTGCTTGTCAGGCGTTCCCAGGTCGGCGCGTACGGCGGCCGCCCACTGTGCGGGGTCCGGGGCTTGTGGGGACGGAAGGGCTGGGATCGTGGTCGGGACGCCGTCCGCTCGGAGTTGCTCGGCCAGCCAGCCGAACCAGTGGTCTTCGGGGGTCGCGCCGTAGCCGTGGATGATCGAGGCGCGCCGCTGGGTTGTTCCAGGTGTCATGCCGCAGGACGGTATGGGTTCACGTCAGCGTGAAGGTCAAGCCGATGAGGAGGATTCGACGGTGCTGATCAGCGAACTCGCCGAGCTGACCGGGGTGAGCGCGCGAGCGCTGCGCCACTACGAGGACCGGGGACTCCTGGTCCCGGCCCGCGACAGCAGCGGGTACCGGGACTACTCCGAGTCCGACGTCACCCGCGTAGCGCGGATCAGGGCGATGATCTCCGCGGGATTGGGAACCGCGGCCATCCAGCGATACCTCGACTGTGCTCGCACCGGAGATCACGGCGTTTCGCTGGAGATGTGCCCGGATCTACGGGCTGAGCTGGACTCCCTGGCCGGCCGCCTCAACGCCAGGCAGGCCGAACTCCGCGAGACACAGCAGCGATTGAGCGAGCTCATTTCAGTGCGGGGATGAGACCTCGCTCAGCCCGCGGTCACCGCGGCCGGCGCCGTACGGTCGTCCTTCTCGTCGTCGCCGTAGTCCACGACCCCGCCGGCGATGTGGCCGCCCACGCCGAGGAGCAGGAAGAGGACGACGAGGACCTTGGCCGTGGTGTCCAGGAGGAGGGGCCGGGTGCCGGAGCGGACCGCCTGCTGGGGAACCGGCTCGTCGCCGAACAGCCGCTTGGGGTAGGCGGGGGTCAGCATCGTGGCGTAGGCGGTGAACCGCATCTGGTAGCGGGCGACGGCGGCCGTGGCGGCGAAGACCGGGGCGGGCAGCCGCCCCAGCACGATGGCGATGAGCCAGAAGACCCAGCCGATCGCGAACCAGCCCGCCTGCGCGAGGTTGTTGATGATGCCCGCCGGGATCATCAGGATCAGGCGGAAGAACACCGCGAGCCGGTTCAGCGGCGTGGCGCGCAGTTCGATCTGCACGGGGTGGTCGGGTGCGGAGAACGCGAACGGCGGATACCGGTCGACCAGCAGCATCGAACTCGCGCCGACCCGCGTCCGGTAGACGAGGACGGAGCCGAGGAAGGAGAAGATCCCCTCCGGCAGCCGTCCCGTGAACAGCGCGGCGAACCATCCGACGACGGTCACGAAGAACGCCGCGATCGAGAGCAGGCAGACCACTACGAACTGCGGCAGGAGCAGCAGCCAGCGCAGCAGGACGGTCCAGCGCCGCTGCCGCGCGGCAGGCGGGATGTCCAGGACGGGCAGCCACTCCCCGCCCTCGGGGTCGGTGGCGGCCCGCGGATCCCAACCTGTCGCCATGACCACTCCCAGTCGTGCCGTTTTCGCCTGACACCCACCATGCTGCGGCGCCCCGGCGGCCCCCGCCCCTTGCGGGCACCCGAACGGAGGTGGTCCGCGCACCCGGGCGCCAGGTGTTCGTGTGATCTTCCGTCACCGCCCCTTTGCTGGTAGATGATCCGGATGAGCATCGGGGGACCATCGACAGCCGCCGGACCCGTGAGCCGGCGTGCCGCCAACTGCTGTCTCGTGCTGCTGGTGATCCCGACGGTCCTGGTCGCCTACTTCTGGTACACCGTCTGGCACACCGGCCGCACGAACAGCGAGCGTCGTGAGAACGCCGTGGCCTCGCTCATGCGGGAAGCCCAGAAGGCAGCCTCTGACACCGGCCGGGCACTTGCCGAGAGCGATCCGTCCGCCGGCGCGGGCTCCGGCATCGACGCCCTCACCGGTGTGGTCTGGCGGTACAGCGAAACGCCCCTCATCACCTACGACCCGGGGCGGCACACCTTCACCGCCACCGCGCGCAGAGCCGTCTTCTACGACGAGGACCCGCTGGTTCTGGGCGGCGGCCCGGTCCGGATCACCCGCTGCTTCCGCTTCACCTTCGCCCTTCCCGAGCACTCGGGAACGGCCTGGACCTCCGACGTGACGGTGCGGGACGACGAGGCGTGCGGACCGAGTGAGCGGATCGCCGGTCATGTGCGCTTCGCCCAGCGACGCCTCGCGGCCATGAGCCCGACGGACCTGACCCCCGACGGGGTGCGGCGGGCTCTCGACCCCACCGGCACTCTCGACTACTACGGCGTCACCGGTGTGGTGCGGAACGAGCGGACCGCCACCGTCACCGTCACCGTCCTCGTCCGCGACGCGAAGGCGGCGTACGCCACGGCCGGGCAGTGCTACAGGTTCGTCCGGGACCTCGACCCGGTGCGCCAGGGCGCGGACGTCCCCTTCGTTCCCCTGGCCGACTGCCCCCGGGCGGACCGCGGGCGAGACCTCCCGACCCCGGCCGAATCCTCCGTTTCGGGGTAGCGGCGGGGGCGCCGGCGTCCTAGGCTCGACCCGACGACATCTCTGACTCAGTCAAGTATCTCAGTCAAGTATCCGGGGGTCGACGATCATGACCGTCCACGACATCCGTGCCTTCAACCGCTTCTACACGAACGTCATCGGCGCCCTCGACTACAGCCGCCACCTCTACGCCCCGTACACCCTCACCGAGTCCCGCGTCCTGTACGAGCTCGCGCACTCCCCGCGCACGGACGCGGCCGACCTGCGGGCCGAACTCTCCCTGGACGCCGGGTACTTGAGCCGGATCCTGAACAAGTTCGAGCAGGACGGGCTCATCGAGCGCACGGCCTCGCGGGAGGACCCCCGGCGCCGGCGCGTCACGCTCACCGCGCGCGGCCGGGAGACCGGAAAGCTGCTGGAGGAGCGGGCCACCGAATCCGTCGGCTCACTGCTGTCGACCGTGCCGGCCGCCGAACGGCCGCGCCTCGCCGAGGCGATGACGACGGTCCGTACGATCCTGTCCCACGGCCGCCCTCCCCGCCGCGAGGACGTCCTGCTGCGCGAACCCGGCCCCGGCGACCTCGGCTGGATCGTGCAGCGCAACGCCGCGCTGTACGCCGCCGAGTACGGTTTCAACGCCGACTACGAGGGGCTGGTGGCGAGGATCGTCGCGGACTTCGCGCAGGACCACGACCCGCATCTGGAGCGGGTGTGGATCGCCGAGCTGGACGGCCGGCCGGTGGGCTGTGTGATGTGCGTACGGGACGAGGCACCCGGCACGGCCCGGCTGCGGCTGCTGCTGGTCGAGCCCGACGCGCGCGGCCTCGGCATCGGCGACCGGCTCGTCGGGGCCGTCGTCGACTTCGCCCGCGGCGTCGGCTACCGCGACCTCGTGCTGTGGACCAACGACGTCCTGGCCGCCGCCCGCCGCGTCTACCAGCGGCACGGCTTCGTCCTGGCCGCCGAGAAGCCCCACCGTTCCTTCGGCAGGGACCTGAACGGCCAGGACTGGCGCCTGGATCTGCACGGCACACAGGAGTGAGGCCCCCCGCCCGGGTGCCTGCCGGATGGGCGTGTCCGCGTTTCCCTGGCAAGGTGGGGTGCATGAAACTGGCGTTCTCCACCCTCGGCGTCCCCGGTCTCCCCCTCCCCGACGTGCTGCGGCTCGCGTCCACGCACGGCTATCACGGCGTCGAGTTGCGCACGCACCCGGAGGAGCCGGTCCACCCGGGCCTCGGCCCCGCCGAACGAACCGACGTGGCGGCCGAGTTCAAGTCCGCCGGCATCGAGCTGCTGGGCCTTGCCGGGTACGCCCGGGTGGCCGCCCCCGGTGACGACGGGCCCGTGATCGAGGAGATCCGCACCCTCGTCGACCTCGCCCACGACCTGGGCGCGCCCTACGTCCGCGTCTTCCCCGGCGCCGACCCCGAGCAGACCCCGCAGCGCGCGGACACCATCGCCGCGCGTCGGCTGGGTACGGCCGCGGAGTACGCCGCCGACATGGGCGTACGGATCCTGCTGGAGACCCACGACTCGCACCGCACCGCGGCCGACGCGATCCGCGTCCTCGGTCTGGTCGGCCACCGCCACGTCGGCTCGCTGTGGGACGTGATGCACACCTGGCTGGGCGGCGAACAGCCCTCGGAGAGCTACGCCGCGCTCGCCCCGTTCCTCGGCTACGTCCAGGTCAAGGACATCGCCTCCGCCGACGACACGACCCCGCTGCCGCTCGGCGCCGGGGTGCTGCCGCTCGCCGACTGCGTGGAGGTCCTCTCCCGGCACGGCTGGGACGGCTGGCTGTGCTGGGAGTACGAGAAGCGCTGGTACGAGGAGGCCGCGCCGCTGGACGGCCTGTTGGGCGCGGGCCGGGAGCACCTGTCGCGGCTGCTGAACGAGTCGGCCTAGGCGGCGGGGCCCGGCCCCTGTAATTCGGTGGTCCCGGGCGGATCCCCCGGTATAGCGTCCCCCCTCGTGCCCCAGCCCCACCCCGCCCCCCGCCCCGCCATGCCCTCATGAGCCTGGCCCGTACGTTCATCGACGTACGGCCGCTGCGTACCTCCCCCGTCTTCCGGCGGCTGCTGATCGGGCGGACGGTCTCCGTGCTCGGCGGCTTCATGACCCTGGTGACCGTCATGTACCAGGTGTGGGACATGACGCACAGCCCGGTGTGGAGCGGTGCGGTCGGGCTCGCGCAGGCGCTGCCCCTGGTGTGCGTGGGTCTGTTCGCCGGGTCGTGGGTGGACCGCGGGGACCGTCGGCGGATCTTCCTGGTGGCCACCGTCGGACAGGCGGTCTGCGCGCTGCTGCTCGCGGTGCAGGGCTTCACCGGGGGCGTACCGGTGGCCGGGGTCCTCGCGCTGGTGGCGGCCGGTTCCTGCTTCGGCGCGGTCGGCGGTCCGGCGGCGGGCGTGTTCGTGCCGCGGCTGCTGCCGAAGGAGCAGGTGGCGGCCGGGCTGGCCCTCAACCACGCCAGCGGCCAGGTGATGATGCTGCTCGGCCCGGCGCTGGGCGGGCTGTTCCTCGGCTGGTTCGGCATCGGCCTGTGCTATCTGCTGGACGCGCTGAGCTTCGGCCTCGCCTTCTACGGCGCCTTCGGCCTGCCCGCGCTGCCGCCGGAGGGCGAGCCGTCGCGGGCCGGGCTGCACGGCGTCCTGGACGGACTGCGCTTCCTGGCCGGCCACCGGGTGGTGCGCGGCGCGCTCGTCACCGACCTCGCCGCGACGGTCCTCGCCATGCCGGTCAGCCTCTTCCCCCTGATCAACGCCGAACGCTTCGACGGCAACCCCCGCACGCTGGGTCTGTTCATGTCGGCCGTCGCGGTGGGCGGCATGACGGCGACGGCCCTGTCGGGTTCGGTCACCCGCCTGGGCCGCCCGGGCCTGGTGATGCTGTGCGGGGCGGGCACGTGGGGCGCGGCGCTCGCCGTGTTCGGCCTGACGACCAGCCCGTGGCTGGGATTCGCGCTGCTGATGGCGGCGGGCGCCGCCGACGCCCTCTCGGTCGTCTCCCGCGGCACGATCGTCCAGACCCGCACCCCCGACGCTCTGCTCGGCCGGGTGACGGCCGCCGAACAGATCGTCGGCCAGGCCGGCCCCCACCTCGGCAACCTCCGCGGCGGCCTGGTCGCCGGCTGGACCTCCGGCCCGACCGCCCTGATCACGGGCGGCCTGCTGTGCGTGCTGGCGGTGACCTGGGTGGGCACGGGTACGCCGGAGCTACGGGACGGGAGGGTCACGCCGGACGAGGCGTGAGCGGCACCGTGGGATCCAGGCACCACCCCAGCACGGCCGACCACGGCCCGTACCCGGCGTCCAGGTCGAGGTGGGCGGCGCCGGGCAGGATGTCGGTCGGGAGCGCGAGCGGGGTGCCGTACAGGGTGTCTGCGCCCTCCTCGCAGTACGGGTCGTCGTCGCCCGCGACCAGGCGGGTCCGGCCGGGGAGGCTGAACTCCAGGGGCGGCGGGGCGAATCCGGCGACCTCCGGGTACCGGGCGAGTACGGCACCGGACGGCGGGGCGACCAGCAGCACCCGGTCCACGGCGCCGAGCCCGGGCAGCCCGCGCGCGGCGGCGTGCAGCCACAGCACGGCGGACAGGCTGTGCGCGACCACGACCCGTTCCGCACCGGCGTCGAGCGCGTCGAGGTGCCGGGCCAACTCCGCGAGCCAGACATCGAGTTCGGGGTCGTCGGGGTCGGGCAGCTGCGGGTAGCCGACCTGATGGCCGATCGCGGTGAGACGGCCGGCGAGCCAGTGCTGCCAGTGGCCCGCCCACCGACACCCGTGAGCCCGCGTCACAGCCGTGTGCGCAGCGCCCCGAACTCCTCGTGGAAACCCGGGAAGGTCTTCCGCACGCACCCTGGATCGTCGAACGAGACACCCGGCACCCGCAACCCGGTCACCGCGAAGGACATGACGACGCGGTGGTCGCCGTACGACTTGATCTCCGTGCCTGTCGGCCCGTCAGCAGCTGCCGGCTGCACCTCGATCCAGTCCGGGCCCGTCGTCACCCGCACACCCAGCCGCCGCAGGTTCTCCGCGCAGGCCTCCAGCCGGTCGCACTCCTTGACCCGCGTGTTCGCCACGTCCTCGATCCGTACCGGGCCGGAGGCGAAGGGCGCGATGGCGGCGAGGGTCGGCATGGTGTCGGAGATGTCGCGCATGTTGACGGTGACGCCCCGCAGTTCGCCGGTCCCCCGGACCGTCGTCGCGTCCCGGCCCACCGTCACGTCCGCGCCCATGTGCCGCAGTACGTCGACGAAGCCCAGGTCGCCCTGGAGCGCGCCCTCGCCCAGGCCCGGGACGGTGACCTCGCCGCCCGTGACGGCCGCCGCGGCGAAGAAGTAGCTCGCGGTGGACGCGTCGGGCTCGACGGCGTACGTCGTGGCCCGGTAGCCGCCCGGCGGGACCACGAAGGAGTTCCCCTCCCTCGCGACCTCCACCCCGAACGCCCGCATCATCGCGATCGTGATCTCGACGTACGGCACGGAGACCAGGTCGGTGACCGTGACGCGCAGGCCCTCGCGGGTCAGCGGGCCGAGCAGCAGCAGGGCCGTCAGGTACTGCGAGGACTGGCCCGCGTCCAGCGTCACCTCGCCGCCCGCCACGCCGGCCGCCGTCACGGTCAGCGGGTGGTGGCCCTCCTGCTCCTCGTGCCGCAGGTCCACGCCCAGGTCGCGCAGGGCGCGGGTCAGCGGGAGCAGGGGGCGGCGGCGCATCTGGGGCGAGGCGTCGAAGCGGTATGTGCCGTGGCCTGCGGCCGCCAGTGTGGGCAGGAAACGTGCCGTCGTCGCGCCGTCGCGGCAGTAGACGTCCGCCTCCGGCACCGCGGGGCCCTGCGGGCGGCCGTCGACCTGCCAGGTGTCCGGCGTCCGGCCGACCCGGTAGCCGAGCCGGGCCAGCCCCTCGGCGAACCCCTCCGTGTCGTCCGAGCGCAGGGGCCGCACGAGCGTGGTGACTCCGTCGGCCGCGGCCGCCAGGAAGAGGGCACGGGCGGTGACGGACTTGGAACCGGGGATGTCGACTACGGGCATACCGCCATGATCACCCGCCCCCACACTCCCGCGCCCCGCCGTCCACAAACTGGACCCG